>CAWAPP010000005.1:0-2415000 GCA_963783935.1 uncultured Actinomycetota bacterium | reverse complement strand
GGCTGTTCGCCCATTAAAGCGGTACGCGAGCTGGGTTTAGAACGTCGTGAGACAGTTCGGTCCCTATCCGCTGCGCGCGTAGGAGACTTGAGAGGGGCTGTCCCTAGTACGAGAGGACCGGGACGGACAAACCTCTGGTGTGCCAGTTGTTCTGCCAAGAGCACGGCTGGTTGGCTACGTTTGGAAGGGATAACCGCTGAAAGCATCTAAGCGGGAAGCTCGCCTCAAGATTAGGTCTCCCTCAGGGTTAACCTGGTAAGGCCCCCAGCTAGACGACTGGGTTGATAGGCCGGAGGTGGAAGCACGGCAACGTGCGGAGCTGACCGGTACTAATAGGCCGAGTGGCTTGGCTCCTACTTTTGTTCGCGTCCGAGTTTCTGTTCTGAGAAGTTCAGAACTCGGGCTGCGACTGTTGATTGTTGTGCGTCCACTGTGCGGTTCTTGAGATGCGGTCGGTCTCGGCTTGATGGCCGAGATTACATCTCCATAGAGTTTCGGTGGCTATAGCGAAGGGGAAACACCCGGTCCCATTCCGAACCCGGAAGTTAAGCCCTTCAGCGCCGATGGTACTGCACGGGGGACCGTGTGGGAGAGTAGGACGCCGCCGGACATCTTTCCCGAAGGGCCGTCGCAACGCGACGGCCCTCGGTGTTTTGTTCATGATGTCTGGTGTGATTGGTGGAGATCATCGGTGGCAGGCGACTCTGAGGAGCGTTCGCCGAAACGCTCGACGGGAAGTAACCCGCGCGGCGGCCGGAGCGGTGGCCAGAGTGGCGACCGAAGCGGCAGTAGTCAGCGATCGGCAAAATCACGGTCGGCGAGCCGGAGTGGAGTCGCGCCTGCGGACTTGGCATCGGTCAAGGACGACGAGGCCGCAGGCGGCGCACCCGGGCGGCGGGCGGGGGCAGATCGGCCTGGCCGCTCTGGCAGCTCGTCTTCTTCTCCGCGTACTGGCGGAGACCGCCCGTACGCGGGATCGGGGCGGACTCAGAATGATCGTTACCGGCCTACGGGTGGCGGTTCTGGGAGTTCCGGAGAGCGGCCGCCGAGGAGTGCGCGCACTCCGGGTGACGGTTCGGCGCGTGATCGCTTTGATCCGCAGGCGCCCGGCCGGAGAGGCAGCGGGAGTTACGGTTCGCGGGACGATAGCTCGCGTGCTAATGATGCCCGTGGCTACGGCCCCCGAGCCGGAGGTCCGCGTGCCGGCGGCACGCGCGCTGGGGGTACGCGTGGCGATGTGCCCCAGGGCGAAGGTTTCCGGAGCAGCACGCCGCGCGCCGGTTCGGCACGCAACGACCGCGCGCGGGACGACAGGCCAGGTGGCTACCGATCCCGTGATGACCGATCCCGTGATGACCGATCCCGTGACGACCGATCTGGTGGCGGACGTCCGCGCGACGGTGTCGGACGCGACTCGGACCGAGGTAACACGACCCGTGGTTACGGTGCCCGCCGTGACGGTCAGTCTGATCCTGGTGCGCGATCTGACCGGCCCCGTTCGGCCCGGCCTTCCTCCGACCGAGCCCAGTCAGCTAGTAGGCGTTCAGATGGGCCGGGTGCGGACAGGTCGCGTTTCGACGGGCCGCGTTCAGACCGGCCGCGCTCGGACCGTCCCCGCTCCGACGGGCCGCGTTTCGACGGGCCGCGTTCAGACCGGCCGCGTTCAGACCGTCCCCGTTTCGACGGGCCGCGTTTCGACGGGCCGCGTTTCGACGGGCCGCGTTCTGATCGGCCGCGTTCAGACCGTCCCCGTTTCGACGGGCCGCGTGCGGACGGGCCGCGTTTCGACGGGCCGCGTTCTGATCGGCCGCGTTCAGACCGTCCCCGCTCCGACGGGCCGCGTTCGGACCGTCCCCGCTCCGACGGGCCGCGTTCGGACGGGCCGCGTTCTGATCGGCCGCGTGCGGACAGGCCGCGTTTCGACGGGCCGCGTTCTGATGGGCCGCGTTCTGATCGGCCGCGTGCGGACAGGCCGCGTTTCGACGGGCCGCGTTCTGATGGGCCGCGTTCGGACCGTCCCCGCTCCGACGGGCCGCGTTCGGACCGTCCCCGCTCCGACGGGCCGCGTTCGGACCGTCCCCGCTCCGACGGGCCGCGTTCTGATCGGCCGCGTTCGGACCGTCCCCGCTCCGACCGTCCCCGCTCGGATCGGGACGCTGGTGGCGGCGTTCGTCGTCAGGATGGGCAAGCCACGCGGACGCCGAGGGACGGCGGTTCTTACGGACAGCGCTCAGGACGGCCTGAGGGCCGCGGATACCGGGATGACCGGTCTCGTGAGCGGGATGACCGGTCAAGAAGGCCTGGTTCAGGTGGCGTAAGGGCAGCCGGACCGAGCGACCGGCCAGTCCGGCTCTCCGTCCCGGCCGATATCACTGCTGATCAGCTCGACCCTGAGGCTAGAGCCGAGTTGCGGACGCTGCCCGGAGATCTGGCTGATGCGGTGGCCCGGCTGCTCGTGGCGGCGGGCGCGGCCGATGATCCGGAGCGGGGCTATGAGTACGCCGTGGCCGCCCGCGAACTGGCGGGCCGGGTTGGCGTCGTGCGGGAAACGTGCGGCATCGCCGCCTACATGGCAGGCAAATGGCCGGAGGCGCTGGCCGAGCTGAGGGCGGCTCGCCGGCTGACCGGGCAGGGGAGCTACTTGCCGCTGATGGCAGACTGCGAGCGGGCGCTTGGTCGGCTCGACCGCGCACTTGAGCTTGTGACCGGGTCGCAGTCGGCTGACCTGAGCCGGGAGACTCAGATCGAGCTGCGGATTGTTGAGTCAGGGATCCGCCGGGACCAGGGTTTCCCCGCGGCTGGCGTGGTGGCACTGCAGATTCCCGAGCTCACTGACGACCGGCAGCGGCCCTGGTCGGCGCGGCTTTACTACGCGTACGCGGACGCGCTGGCCGATGCTGGCCGGGAGGACGAGGCGCGAGACTGGTTCGCGAGGGCGGCTGCGGCCGACGTGGATGGTCAGACCGATGCGGCCGAGCGATTGGATGATCTGGATTCGGTTGAATTCGATGACCTCGAAGCCGATGAAGATGACGACGAGCTCAGCTGATCCTGGCGATCTGCCGCCGCGCCGGGCGTCGCCTTCGGATCTGGAGGCGGTCAGGGGCCTGATCCGCCTGGCTTACGCGAAGTACTCGGAGCGGATGGACCGCCTGCCGGCTCCGGTGCGGCGTGATTACCTGGCCGAGACGGAGGCTGGCCTGCTCTGGGTGACCGGGGAACCTCTGACCGGAGTGATCGTGCTTGCGGTCCGCGACGACGGCCTTCTGGTGGAGAACGTAGCCGTGGATCCAGCCGCTCAGGGCGCAGGTCTAGGGCGCAGGCTGATGGAGTTCGCCGAACAGCAGGCCCGGGCGGCTGGACTGCCGCGGCTCACCCTCTATACGCACGAGGTAATGACCGAGAACCTCGCGATTTACCACCATCTCGGTTACCGCGAGGTGGAACGCCGGGCCGAGGACGGTTACCGGCGAGTCTTCATGGAGAAAGTGCTGGCTGACTGAGTTCGGGCCGGGCGGCGGTCGGACAAAACATCCAGTTTGCTCGGCTCAGGCGCAACGATGGCCCAGCGATGTGGCTCTGGCTCACATTTCGTGATGGTAACGATGAGGGCAACCGGACATTTCATTTCATCTCACCTCAGCTCACCGCAACGATGTCCCAGCGATGCTGTCCGGCGGGAGCGGGCAACCGCAACGATGGGCCATCGTTGCTGCGGTAACGACATCCATGGGCCATCGTTGCGGTTGACAGGCCGGGCTGAGCAGCATCGCTGTCCCATCGTTGCGGTTGCGGCCCAGGGCTGGCGGCCCGGGACTGGCGACCAGGTGCCTAGTGCTCCGGGAGCGGGCGACCTCAACAGCGGGCACCGGACACCCGGAGCGGAAAGAGCCGGGAACCGGGCCGCCCGGAACAGCGCTGCCGCACCTGACGCCGTTAGTGCCCCTGCCAGACCGCCCCACCGCAGTGGCCGCCGGCCCGACTCCGACCCCGACCCCGACCCCGACCATGACCATGACCCAGCGATGCGGTAGGCCGAGCCGTCCCGCCCGGACCTCAGCCTAGGTCGGCTAGCCTCAGAAATTCAGCCCTGAGCGAACGTCCTCAGTACCACTCCGGTCCGTGGTTTCGGCGCGAATGAGGTCGACTTACGCGGTACTTTCTCGCCTCGGGCCGCGACGGCGTAGACGTCCGCCGGTGACATCGGACCGCACAGCACCGCGGTTCCGCAGGCCTGGATCGCGGCCCGGACCGCGGCTTGCGCGTCGTGATGTACCACCCTGATCGAGTTGTCGTCGTCCTTCAGGCCCCAGAGCTTGCTGATCAGGAGTTCCTGCAGGATGGCGGCAGGCAGTTCGCCCCACTCGGGGGAGTGGCCAGGCGGCATCGCCGCCCGCGCCTGCTCGGAGTCGGGATGACTAAGCAAATAGGCGCGATCGAGCCCGGCCAGCACGAAGGCTGGTCCTTCCGTGCCTGCCCGATCAAGCTCAGCCACGGCGGCCTCGATCGCGCCCGGCTCGCTGGCTCTGCCTGCCAGCGGCCTTACCGCGAACGCCCCGGCCGCCAGTTCGGCCGCCCGCTCGGTGTCCAGGCCGGGAATCACCCGGTGAATCGCTCCGATGCGGGGCGGGTAGCTGCTTGAGTCGACGAGCAGCGCCAGGCCGTAGTCCCAGGGCCCGGGCCGTCGCCGGCCTCGTGCCGCCGGTCCCGCAGCCGCAGATAGGCAGCGTAGCGGTGATGCCCGTCGGCGATCAGCGCCTGACGCGGGGCCAGGTCGGCGGCGATCACCGCGAGATCGCCAGGGTCCGTGATCGCCCAGAGCCGGTGCCGCAGGCCGTCCGGGGTCAGCGTCTCGACCAGCGGATCGCTCCCGGCGACCTCGCCGACAATCCGGCTCGCCGCGCCCGGGAGCCCGGCCGGAAGCCCGCACGGGAGCGGGCGCAGGTCAGCCGCCGAGCTCAGTAACGGGGGCTCCCCCTGCACCGCGCCGTCGTACAGCAGGAAGATCGGCTCCAGGTTGGCCTGCGTCGCCTCCATCAGCTGGAGCCGCCCGGCCACAGGCCCTGGCGAGACGTCTTCGTGCGGCAGCACGATGCGCGCTTCCGGCTCGACCAGCCTGAGCCGGCCGATCAGCCCGCGCTGGATGACAGCCTCCGCTGTGGCCTGCTCATACACGTACAAGGCGGGCACCGGGTCGGCGACCAGGATCCGTTCGGTCAGCCACCGCCGCAGCAACTCGGCCGCATCGCTGTATTCCTCGCCTGGTCGGCCTGGTACCGGGCGGGGAAGGATAAGACGGACGACGTTGTGAGGGTCGGCCGCCATCAGCTGGTCCTCGTTGTCGCTGACGATGACGTCGTACGGTGGAGAGGTGACATCGGCGAGCCCGCTCACGCGGTCAGGTACGTAACGGACGCCCTGGAACGGAGCCAGTTCCAGGCCCGCGGCGCACTGGTCGGCTGACGTTGAGTATGACGGAGGGATCTGCACATATGTCAGAAGGATCTGCAGACGGCAAGGATTCCCGCTCAGAAAGAAAGCGTGGCAAAGAACAGAGCGACCTCGCCTGGGGCCCGCCTGACGACACCTACGACCTCTACCGCCGCGGACTCGACCTGCTCGACCGGGGCAGCGCGGCCGCGGCGGCCCAGTTGCTCGAACGGGCGGCTGCCGCTGAACCCGACTCGCGCAGCATACTCGAGGCGCTTGGCCGGGCCCAGTTCGACACCAAGCACTACGAGGCGGCGGCGAGCAGCTTCCGGCGCATCGTGGAGGCCAGCCCGACCGACGACTACGCTCAGTTCGGGCTCGGCCTGGCCCTGTCGCGAAGCGGCGACCACGGCGCGGCGGCCGAGCATCTCGCGCTGGCCGCCGCGATGCGACCGGACCTGCGGCACTACACTGAGGCGTTGCGCAGCGTGCGGGCCACCCTCAGGGCGAGGCATCTCACCGAAGGCGAGTAATTTTGACCGAGACCCTCACCCCAGGGGCTGACCCTCCCGTCGCGACCTATGACGTCGCCCTGCTCGACCTTGACGGCGTCGTGTACACAGGCGAGGGAGCCGTCCCCGGAGCGGTGCGGGCGCTGGCTGACGCTCGCCAGGCCGGGATGCGGCTCGCGTTCGTGACAAATAACGCGTCCAGGTCACCCTCGGCCGTCGCCGCGCATCTGGCCAGCATTGGCGTGCCCGCGAGCGCCAGCGACGTGGTCACCTCGGCCCAGGCGGCCGCCACCCTGATCGCCGAGCGGGTGCCGGCCGACTCGGCGGTGCTCGTGGCCGGCGCGATGGGCCTGCGGCTGGCCCTCCGCGCAAGGGGGCTTCGGCCGGTGTCGGTCGCCGCTGACAACCCGGCCGCGGTAGTACAGGGCTACAACCCCGACCTGAGCTACGGCCTGCTCGCCGAGGCCGCGACCGCGGTGCGGAACGGCGCTCTCTTCGTCGCCTCCAACGCCGACCTCACGATCCCTTCGCCGCGCGGCCTCCAGCCGGGCAACGGCTCGCTCATCCAGGTGATCATCACCGCCACGGGCAAAGAACCGCTCGTCGCGGGCAAGCCCGAGCCGCCGCTGCACCGGGAGGCGGTCGAGCGGACCGGCGCGAAACGCCCGCTCGTCGTCGGCGACCGGCTCGACACCGACATCGAGGGAGCGTTCCGAGGCGGTGCCGACAGCATGCTGGTGCTGACGGGCGTGAGCACGCCAACAGAGCTAGTCCTCGCGCGCAAGTCCCAGCGACCTACGTACGTCTCCGCTGACCTGTCCGGGCTGCTCGAACGGCAGCCCGTCGTCGGCTTGCCGCCTGGCGCCACCCCGAAGTCGGTAACCTGCGGCGGCTGGACAGCAAGCAGTGCAGGCGAGAACGAGCCGATCAAGCTGACCGGCGAGGGCAGCAAGATCGACGGACTGCGCGCCCTGTGCGCGCTCGCCTGGTCCGATGACCAGGTCAGCACCGAAATAGTCGATCCGGCCTTGCAAATGCTCAATAGCTCATTTTAACGAGCACTCAAAAGCTGCAATAAAATATCAGCCTCAGGTCTGATGCGAATCGCCCCTGCGGCCGACGCGGGCGCGGCGAGCTGAAGGCCAAACTGATCATGCTGGCCCGCAGCTCGCCCGCCGGTCGGCACTATGGCAGGCAGCGGTCTGCTACAGCCGCGCCAGCCCGTGACGACCGTGACGGTTGGCAGGAAGGAACACACACATGATCGAGGCACGGAGCCTCACCAAGCGATACGGCGAGACGGTCGCCGTGGACGGCTTGTCCTTTGACGTGGAGCCAGGCAAGATTACTGGCTTTCTCGGGCCGAATGGCGCGGGCAAGACGACCACGATGCGCCTCATCCTCGGCCTCGACCGGCCGACGAGCGGCACGGTTAAGGTCAACGGCAAGCGCCTGAACCAGCTGGCCTGGCCGATGCGCGAAGTCGGCGCGCTGCTCGACGCGAAGGCCGTCCACGGCGGGCGCAGCGCCTACAACCACTTGCTGTGCCTGGCGCAGACCAACAGCCTGCCCAAGAAGCGCGTCCACGAGGTGCTTGACCTGGTCGGGCTGCACGAGGTGGCCCGCAAGCGCACCAAGGGCTTCTCGCTCGGCATGGGGCAGCGGCTCGGCATCGCCGCCGCGCTGCTCGGCGACCCGAGCATCCTGATGTTCGACGAGCCGGTCAACGGGCTCGACCCAGAAGGCATTTTGTGGATAAGGAACTTGATGAAGGCGCTCGCAGCCGAGGGCCGTACCGTCTTCGTTTCTAGTCACCTGATGTCAGAAATGGAATACACCGCCGATGACCTGATCGTGATCGGCCGGGGCAAGCTGATCGCCCAGAGCACGATCGCCGAGTTCATCGCCGCTAACAGCCAGCAGTCGGTCAGGGTCAGCACCCCGCAGCGCGCCGAGTTCGCCGCCGCGATCAAGGCCAAGGGCGCGACGGTGCGCGATGACGCCGGCGACAAGCTCGTCGTGCTCGGCCTGACCCCCGCCCAGGTCGGGGATCTTGCCTTCGAGAATCACATCAGGCTGCACGAGCTCGCGCCCGCGCACGCGTCGCTTGAGCAGGCATTCATGGAGCTGACGGCGTCGAGCGTGGAATTCCAGGCCGGAATCCCAGGGGCTCAGGACGCGGTCCCCGCAGGGAAGGTGAACTAGCGATGGCCTCAGTAACGGCTCACGAGCGATTGGTCGGTGGCGCCGTCGCGCACCACCCGTCCGGCCGGGCCGGCTTCCTCGGCACGGTGCGCTCGGAGTTCACCAAGATCTGGTCGGTCCGGTCGACTTACTGGACGCTGATCGCGCTGTTCATCGTCTGCGTCGGCCTCGGCGCGCTGTTCAGCTGGGGCGCCACCGAGCGGATCCTGGCCCTGAAACACGGCGTCACCTTCGGCGGGCATACGCCGCCCGCTAGCGTGATCGCGGCCAGGGAGGCAGCCTTCAGGAGAGGCGCCGCGTCGCTCAGCCTCTTCGGGCTCCTCATCGGCCAGCTCATCATCGTCGTGCTCGGCTCGCTGACGATCACGTCGGAGTACTCGACCGGGATGATCAGGACCTCGCTGGCGACCATGCCGAGGCGCGGTACCTTCTTCGCGGCCAAGGCGGTCGTCTTCGGGCTGGTGGCGCTCGTCACCGGCCTGGTGACCAGCTTCGTGGCGTTCTTCCTCGGCCAGCTGATCTTGTCCTCGCAAGACGTGAGCACCACGCTCGGTGGCCATAACGTGCTGAGAACGGTGATTGGCGGCGGGCTGTTCCTCGCCGTGTGCGGCCTGATGTCGTTCGGGATCGGGGCGATACTGCGGCACACCGCCGGATCAATCTCGACCGCCATCGGCCTGCTGTTCGTCGTGATGATCCTGAGCAACTTCCTTCCGAGCCCGCCCAGCGGCTGGTTCGGTCAGGCCGACTTCGACAAGTGGATACCGTTCTTCGCCGGCTCGCACATCTGGCAGAACGGGCTGGTCGGGATTAACCCGTTCTCGCCCTGGGTCGGCTTCGGCGTCTTCTGCGCCTACGCCGCCGCCGCCATCCTCGGCGGCCTGTTCCTGTTCCTCCGCCGCGACGCCTGACCCGCCCGCTCGAAACAAGGCGGAGTCCCCGGTGCGCCAACCGCCCCGGGGGACTCCGCCTTAGTCGTTACCAGACGTAACGGAACAGCGAGATCTGCCAGGGGATACCTGGCCGGATCACGGCGGTGTCATGGACCAGGTTGATCCTGAGCACTCTCGTGGGCGGCGTCACGTAGGCCGCGAGCACGGCGGCTTCTGACGGCAACGGTGACCCGCTCGGACTCGGAGACGCGGTCGGAACCGGTGACCGGCTGGGTACCGGGGTAGCGGACCCCGAAGGCACCGGGGTGGGAGCGCGGGAAGGCACCGGCGTGCCGACCTGAGTCGGATGCGGTGACGTCGCCGGCGAGGTGTTCCCGGACGGTACCGGCGTGGGACTGGCGCTCGGCACCGGCCCCGGCACCCGCACCTCCTGGGCGAAGGCGAGCGCCTCGGTCGCGGACGGATTGACCGCGACGTTGCCGACGTAGCCGGCGATGCCCGCGATCAGGCGGACCCGCCCGGTCGTCACCTCGACCGACCGCAGTTCCCAGGACTTCCTGACCCTGGAGTCGTTATTGATCCCGAAGTAGACCGTGCGCCCGCCGGGTGTTATCGCAGCCGAGCTGAGCTGGGCTTGCTTCCCGTACGCAAGCTCTTTGACGATCTGGCGGGAGGGCTGGTAAACCGGTCCAGGCTCGCTGCGGGTGTCGAGGAGGTAGACGCCGCCCAGCCGCAGCCCGGGCAGGCCGGTGGTGAAAACGAGCCTGGCCCCGTCCGAGTCCAGCGACAGCGACGGCACCTCTTGCACCGAAGGGACCAGCCCGCTAAGCAACCATTGCCGAGACGTCTTCGTCGCCAGGTTGACCGCGGTGAGGACCGGCTCGTGCCCCCTAGCGCACCGGTCGCCCGCGAGCGCCACCACCTTGCCGTTCTCGCTGACCGCCAGCTGCCCGACGGTCTCGTCAACGTGCCTGACCGCGAACGGTACCCAGTTGGTGGTGAACTGGCCGTGCCTGCCGATCGTGAACTCCTGCAGCCAGCTTCCGCACGAGCCCTTCTTCGAATACGCGGCGAAATACGTCAGGCCGTTCCCGGTCGCCGCGGCGGTGTAGCTGATCTTCGCCGTCGAGGTAATTCCGGCCACAGCCAGGCCAGTCATCACGTTGTGCACGGTCAGGGACTTCAAGCGCCCGCCGCCGACGGCCATGAGAAAGTGCGCCGCCGGCCCGCCGGAGGTGGCGGCGCCCTGGTCAGCGGCCGGCCGGCCGGTCCTGAGCACGGAAGGCACGACCACGGCCAGCGCGACGATAACCGCCGCCGCGGCCGCCGACGCTCCGAGCGGAACCAGCCACCGCGATGCCGTTCGCCTGGCCGGATAGGAAATGACCGCGACCGGCTCGTCGAGCCCGCGCAGAGTGTCAGGACTTACGGTTTCGGTAGCGCTGTAGTAGGCGGCTCGCAGCCGGTCCTCGATGTCGTTCATGAATTCTCCTCAAGCTTGCGTGCCAGCGCGGCGAGCGCGCGCGACGCGGTCGATGACACGGTTGACCGGCTGATCCCGAGGGAGGCGGCGATCTCGCCGTCGGGCAGGTCAAGGAAGTAGCGGAAGGCGAGCACCTCACGAGCCCGCTCCGGCAGGGATGCCACCGCGGCGAGCAAAGACCGCCGGTCCTCGCTCGCGATCGCGGCCGCCTCGGCGGACCAGACCGGGGGAGCGGGCACGACCTGCCGGTCAGCTACCCGGCGCCGGCTCCGCTGCATGCTCCGGCATCCGTTCACCACGCAGGCGCGCAGGTAAGGCAGGGCCTTGGCCGGGTCACGCAGCCGGTCAAGGCTGCGCTGCAAGCCGAGGAAGGCGTCTTGCACGACGTCCTCCGCCGAGTGCTGGTCGCCGAGCAGCAGAAGCGCCAGCCGCACGAGTTCCAGCGCGTGCGCTTGATAAAGGCGGCCAACAAGCTCGCCAGCGGGCGCTTGCCTGGCGCTATCGATGCTCACCGGCCATCGCCGGGGGGAGCCGTTGTTTTCGCTGTCATGCATGTATGACGCCGCCAGCGCCGGATTCCTGAGCCAAGCGCGCTAATTCACCGAAGCTCTCACCGCAGCGTCAGCACCGCGGCCCGCTTAGTCGAAGCGCTTTCCAGGTCAGCCACGACCGGGATCTCGTAAGCCGCAAGCTCCCGCAGTTCTTCCCGAGGCAGGAAAGCCCGGCCAAGATCCCCGGCCAGCACCACCCCGCCCCGCCCGGCGACCCGCCGAAGCAAGCCGAGCGCCCGGCTCGCGAGCCGCCGCTCGTACCAGATGTCAGCGGCCAGCACCACCTCGAAGTCACCGCCATCGTCGTCGAGCACGTCACCGGTCGTTTCGACGCGTACGCCGTTGAGCCCGGCGTTCACCTCGATGGCGGCGATGGCGAAGTCGTCGACCTCGCTGGCCACCACCCGCCCGGCCCCCGCGAGAGCCGCCGCGATCGCGGTCAGCCCAGAACCGGACCCGATGTCAAGCACAGAACGCCGGGCGACCGTCTCCCGGTGGTCAAGTACGTACCGCGCCATCGCCTGCCCGCCCGCCCACGGGAACGCCCAGAACGGCGGCTGCTTGTCCGTCTCCCCGGCTTCCCGCTCGGTCAGCTCCCAGATGTCAATCGCATCGGCGCCAAGGTAAAGCCGCACCTCGGGCACCAGCGGCACAGCACCGGGCGTCGTATGGGCCAGCACGAAATCCCTAAGGCTGGCAGGAGGGGCACCAGAAAGTGATCCGCTCGCCCGTAGCATTGCCATAACTGCCATACCCTTCCGCCAAAATTCTTGACCCGCAGCGTCGGCACAGCCGACTTGCCCGGCCGTAGACCCAGGTTTCCTGGCCACGGGCCGGATTGCCGGTAGTTACCTGACCGACCCGGTCTTTGTTCGCCTCGAGCAACTGCCTGGCCAGCTCGACTATCGCACCGAGATCCCCGGCGTCGGCGACCGGCCGCCTTGGGTTGACGCCTCGCAAGAACAGTACTTCGGCCTTGCAGCAGTGCTCCACGTGATCATGCCGCAGAGTCCGCACTGCCAAGCGTCCGGGTTGCCGACGATGCCTCGCATCCGCGTGGCGGCGTCTCAAGGCAGTGGCCGACCGTTTGGGCGTGCCTAGCCAGAGCTACGAGGCCACCTGAATCTGCGACGCCGACTCGCTTTCATAGATCCTCAGCTCGTCAACTGAACCAAGGGCGAAGTACCTGGTCCATATCGCCCAGATTTCTTGCCACCAGTCGGAGCGGATCTCAAGTTCAGTGACCGGAAGGCCGACCTGTCGCGCCTCAGCACAGCCGATGACGGCAGAGTGCATGTGGGTCTTGGTGATCAGCCTGTCGGTGACCTTTTGAACCAGTTTGTTAATGTTAGCGACGTTAAGGTCGGGATTGCTGCCGATAGCCTGCTTGGCAATTTCCCCGGTGCGGTCAAGCGCTGACTTCGCGAACTCGTACAAGGTCGCATCAACATTGCCCATTCCGGGCAGCGTCGAATGCAGCGGATATGAATCAGGTCGCTCCGATACGTCCTTGAGCGCACGATCAACCGCCGACATGATCTCCTTGGCGCTGACGTAGCGGTGGTCCGGCACGAATATCTGAGGGTCGATCGGCCCGAGGTCGGATGGCGGACCCATGACGATCTCGTGCGCGCCCAAAGCGAAGATCGTAGCGGCGCTCTTGGCGATATCAGGGACCACCACCACGAACCTGCGGCACGCCGCCTGAGCCATCCTGGCCAGCCGAACGGCAACCTCGCCGTCCCCGCCGGGTGACCGCAAGATCACGTGCATGTCGAGATCGGGGTCGGTTCCGTGGAGAAGCTCAGCGAAGAAGGTGGCGCTGTCGGGATCGATCTGATCGATCATGACGGCCAAATGGCAGCCGTGCCTCGCCTGGTATTGCTGGATCAGACTGCGCCGGAAGTAACGAGGCTCGTGCTGCGCGTGCCACAGTGGCGTGTAGCGGAGAGCCGCTACCTCGCTCCCGTCCTCCGCCGAGGTGATGGAGGGATCGCCGCCGCTTTCCGGCTCGCGTTCGCTGTCCGGCTGGTCTGTGAGGTTGCCAGCCGCTGGCCCAGCTTCCACGCCTCCGCTGCCACCCTGCCGCGTTCCTCCCAGTCCCTCTTGTCCCGCTCGCCCGGCGGCACCGGAACCGGGCTCGCTGGCTGTTCCTCCGGGACCGGGCTTGCTGCCTGTTCCGTCATCGGCCTGCTCCTTAACCGGCTGACTAGCCATCAATATGTACCCTCGTTGGATCTAGATCGAACAATTAGCGACGCCAGGAAGTCTGACATGAGCCACCGACAAGAACTGGGCGGCCCGCGCAGCGGGCCGACGATATCAGCCGTTCACCCCGCACGACGGCTGAAGCACGGTGAGGACACCGAGCAAATCCGAACAGATGCCGACTGCAACCGCTGATTCCTTAGGGCTGGCAGGAGGGGCACCAGAAAGTGATCCGCTCGCCCGTGGCATTGCCATAACTGCCATACCCTTCCGCCAAGATCCTTGACCCGCAGCGTCGGCACAGCCGACTTGCCCGGCCGTAGACCCAGGTTTCCTGGCCACGGGCCGGATTGCCGGTAGTTACCAGGTAGTTACCTGACCGACCCGGTCTTTGTTCGCCTCGAGCAACTGCCTGGCCAGCTCGACTATCGCACCGAGATCCCCGGCGTCGGCGACCGGCCGCCTTGGGTTGATGCCGCGCAGGAAGAGGACTTCGGCCTTGTAAAGGTTACCGATGCCGGCGAGGTTAGCCTGGTCGAGCAGAGCCTCGCCGACGGGCCGTTCTGGTCGGCTGAGCAGTCGCCGCACGGCTTCTTCCGCGTCCCAGTCAGGGCCGAGCAGGTCGGGTCCCAGGTGCCCGAGGGCAAGGTGCTCCCTGTCGGTCCGCAGTACCTCGACCACGCCAAGCTGGAGACCCGCGGCCTGCCATTCCTCGTTGGCCAGCACGAGCCGCACCCGGTGATCGCGCGGCGGGTAACCGCCGGCCTTGCTGATCCGCCAGGACCCGTCCATCCGCAGGTGGGTATGGACGCTGATCCCGCCGCCGACGCGGGTCAGCAGGTGCTTGCCACGGGACGCCGTCTCGATGACCTCGCGCCCGCTCAGGTCGGTGGTGGCGTACCTGGGCACCCGGAAGTCGCTGCGGGTCAGCACCCGCCCGGCGAGCGCGGCGTGCAGTTGCCTGGCGGTCCGCCAGACTACGTCGCCTTCTGGCATCGGCTAAAGACCCGACTCGCGGAGCGTGATGTTGATCCGCCCGGCGGGCAGGCCGAGGTCGGGCCGGTCGGTGTCCGGCAGCGTCCTGATCACGCCGTGGTAAGCGAACCTGGACTCCCCGCCAAACACGAACAAGTCGCCTGAGCCCAGTTCGACGTCGTGCCAGGGCTTGTTGCGGTTGACCGTGTTGCCGAACCTGAACACGCAGCTGGCGCCCAGGCTCAGCGACACAACCGGGGCCGCGCTGCGCTCGTCCTTATCCTGGTGCAGGCCCATCTTGGCGGTGGCGTCGTAGAAGTTGATCAGCGCCACATCCGGCCGGTACGCCGCGGCCGGGGCCGCATCGCCGTACGCATCGGCCAGCGCCGCCCGCCCGAGCTCGCCGAGCCAGCCGGGAAAGGCCTTGACCGGCGTCCCGTCGTCGGCGGTCCGCACGTACTTATAGGGCACCCAATGCCAGCCAAGGCACACGGTCCGCACCGACATCACGCCGCCTGTCGGCAGTACGGTGTGCCGGATCCCGGCCGGCGGCTTCGCCCAGTCCCGGCTGGCCGCGACCAGCTCCGCCTGCCTGCTGGCGGGCAGCCAGCCGGGCAGATGCACAGCCCCGGCCGCGATCTGAGCCCGTGGCCGGTCAAACAGCGTGCTCACAGGAACTTTCGCAGGATAGCGATATCGCTAAGGCTGGCCTCGACCTTGACCCGGCGGGTCAGCCAGAGCCGGGCGAAACTCTCCGGCCGGGCGGCGATCGTCAGCACGTCGCCGCTCTTGGCTGAGAATCGCACCTGCGCCCGCGGGGCACCGGGCGGGGCTTCAGCCAGGGGCTTGGCTCCGTCGGGGCCAATCGTCGTCAGGAAGGTCACGCCAAGGTCCGTAATGTGACAACTCAGCGTGCGTTCGGGAAGCCCCTTCCTCGTCCGCTCATCAAGTTCCGACAAGCGCGCAAGCAGGGAATCAAATGCCTTGCGGCAATCATCAGCGGTCGCCATCTTCACCTCGCTCTTATGAGCACACGGTAGCGTTCAGAGCATGGAAGACGAAGCGGACCCGGCCAGTACCTTGTCGACCGGCGAGGGGCGGGTCGATGACGCGCTGCGGCAGCTTGGCGAGCTGAGCGACCGGCCGGTGAGTGAACATCCGGCGGTGTTTGAGCGTGTCCACGGCCAGCTCGCGGAAGTACTTGGAGAATTGCGTTCAGGTGCTGATCAATCCGGGCGGTGACAATGCCACGAGCGACGCCGGTCCGCCGGGCCAGGCTTGACGCCGAACTGGTGCGACGCGGCCTGGTCAGGTCGCGTGCCCAGGCGGCCGAGCTGATCGCCGCCGGGCAGGTCGCCGTGTCCGGGCAGCCCGCGACTAAGGCGGCGACCCAGGTGGAACTAGAGGCGCCGATCACGATCAAGGATGTCGGGGCCGAAGCCGACTACGTGTCGCGCGGCGGTCACAAGCTGGCCGGCGCACTCGCCGCGTTCGCTAACCTCCCGGTCGCCGGCCGGCGCTGCCTGGACGCCGGCGCTTCGACCGGTGGCTTCACCGACGTCCTGCTGCGGGCCGGTGCCGGGCCCGTCGTGGCTGCCGATGTCGGTTACGGACAGCTAGCCTGGAGCCTGCGCTCGGATCCCCGTGTCACCGTGCTAGACCGGGTCAACGTGCGGAACCTGACCCCCGACCAGGTCGGCCCGCCGGCCGAACTGGTCACCGCCGACCTGTCGTTCATCTCGCTGACCCAGGTAATGCCCGCGCTTATCGGCTGCTCGGCACCGGACGCCGACTTCGTGCTGCTGGTAAAGCCGCAGTTCGAGGTCGGCAAGGGCAAGGTCGGCGCCGGGGGAGTCGTCCGCGACCCCGCGCTGCGGGCGGATGCGGTGCGCACGGTAGCCGATGCCGCGGCCGTACTCGGGCTCGGCGTCGCCGGCGTGACCGCGAGCCCGCTGCCAGGCCCGGCCGGCAACGTGGAGTACTTCCTCTGGCTGACCAGGGGCGCGCCGCCCCTCGACGCCGAGGACCTGGCCAAGGCAATCAAGGCCGGCCCCCAATGACCGCCGCGCCCGGACCCACAACGCTTGGCCAGCCGGACCGCCGGCCGGGTCCCGCCCCGGACCGCCGCCTGGCCCCCGCCAAAAACCGTCATCCGGGTATTCCGGGCATTTACCGCAAACGCTCGGACTGGACGGCAACGGTGACCCTCTGGGCCGGTGCCGGGCGCCCAGGCAGCGACAACGATGGCCCACCGATGCTGTTGCAGGCGAGTGCCCAACCGCAACGATGGGCCATCGTTGCTGCGCCAACAGCATCGCTGGGACATCGTTGTCGTTGGCGGGGCGGGGCGAACCGCAATGATGGCCCATCGTTGCTGTGGGCTCGGGCTCCGCGATGCGGCCGACCTGGTCGGCCGCCGCGTCTCCTGGTCCCGCCCGGCCCGGCAGTCACTCCAGCCACTCCTGGCCCGGCAGGCGTGGCAGTTACCCCGCTGCGGGACGGCGCTGGGGTTACTTGCGGGTCGGGCAGGCTCCGAGGCCGGAGGAAATGCTCTTATGAGTGACCGGACTATGCTGCTTGTCGTCCATACCGGACGGTCTGAGGGAGTCAGGACGGCCCGCCGGGTCGCGGGGTGGCTTGGCGCGGCCGGGGTGCGCGTCCGGGTGCTCGAGCACGAGGCGGATGATCTCGGGCTGGCCGCGGCCGAGGTGATGCCGGCTTCGGCGGTGGTGGCTGAGAACGCCGAGCTTGCGCTCGTGATCGGCGGCGACGGCACGCTGCTGCGGGCGGCCGAGCTGACCAGGCCGGCTGGCACGCCCTTGTTCGGTGTCAACCTCGGGCACGTCGGCTTTCTGGCCGAGGCCGAGCCTGACCTCCTGTCCGGGGCCATCGATCACCTGCTCGCCGGCGAGTACCTGGTCGGACCCAGGATGACCATTGACGTCACGATCAGGCATAACGGCGCGGTCGTCGAGTCGACCTGGGCGCTGAACGAGGCGACCGTGGAGAAGACGGCGAGGGAAAGGATGGTCGACCTCGTGATTGAGGTCGACGGGCGGCCGCTTTCCCGGTGGGGTGGCGACGGCGTCGTGTTCGCGACGCCGACGGGCTCGACGGCGTACGCGTTCTCGGCCGGCGGGCCCGTGGTCTGGCCCGACGTGGAGGCCCTGCTCCTGGTCCCGATTAGTGCTCATGCCCTTTTCGCAAGGCCTATGGTGGTATCACCGGAATCAGTGCTGGCCGCGGAGGTTATCGGCGCCACGGGCGCTCAGGGCTCGGTGTCCGGTGCCGTTTTGTGGTGCGACGGCCGCCGCTCGGTGGACCTGCCGCCGGGCGCCAGAGTAGAGGTACGGCGGGGCGCGCAGCCCGTGCTCCTGGCCAGGCTGGTGGCGAGTTCGAACATCGGCGCTGCTTTCACCGACCGCCTGGTCGCGAAGTTCGAGCTGCCCGTGGCCGGCTGGCGTGGCCGCGGCCAGGTCACTGAAACGTCCGTCTCCGTCGGCGGAACCCGAGACGAGGAGCTGAGCGGCGATGCTTGAGGAGATCACGGGGCAGGAGCCGAGCGGCGATGTTTGATGAATCAAGGCACGAGGAGTTTAGCGGCGATGCTTGAGGAGATCACGGGGCAGGAGCCGAGCGGCGATGTTTGATGAATCAAGGCACGAGGAGTTTAGCGGCGATGCTTGAGGAAGTCAGAATAAAGAGCCTCGGCGTGATCGAAGACGCGGTGCTTGAGTTTTCGCCCGGCTTCAACGTGGTCACTGGCGAGACCGGGGCGGGCAAGACCATGGTCGTGTCCGGGCTTGGCCTGCTGTTCGGCGGTAAGGCTGATCCTTCCAGGGTCAGGCCGGGGACCGACCGGGCCAGCGTGGAAGGACGGCTGCGGATCGACCCGGACGGCGAGATCGCCAGTCAGGTCAATAACTCGGGCGGCGACCTTGATGACGACGGGGCCACCCTGGTGCTCGTTCGCTCCGTCTCGGCCGAGGGACGCTCGCGGGCTTTTGCCGGAGGCCGGTCCGTGCCAGTCTCGCTGCTGACGTATTTGGCAGATGATCTTGTGGCCGTACACGGTCAGTCGGATCAGCAGCAGCTTCTGAAGCCTGGCCGGCAGCGGGCGGCGCTTGACCGGTTCGCCGGTCCGAAGTTCGCCCAGCTGCTCGGTGACTACCAGCGGGTCTATCAGAGTCACCTGGAGGTACGGGCCGAGCTGGCCGAGCTGACTTCGCTGGCGCGCGAGCGGGCCGCCGAGGCGGAGAACCTGCGGTTCGGGCTGGCTGAGCTTGAGCGGCTCGAGCCGGCCGCCGGGGAGGACATCGAGCTGGCGGCCGAGGCCGAGCGGCTCACCAACGCCGACACCCTGCACAGCGCCGCGACGACCGCGCACGAGGCGCTCCAGTCCGACCCGTCAAGCTCGTCCTACGACTCGGCCGACGTGCTGATGCTGCTCGGCTCCGCGCGGCAGGCACTCGAGGCGGCCGCGCCGCACGATCCGGCTCTCGGCGGGCTGGCGGGGCGGCTGACCGAGGCGACCTACCTGGTCTCCGACGTGGCGGCCGAGCTCGCGTCGTACGCCGACTCGATCGAGGCCGACCCTGGGCGGCTGGCCGTCGTGCAGGAGCGGCGGGCGGAGCTGACCAGGTTGATCCGCGCGTATGGTGGCGACTCTGGCCTGACTGGAGTGCTTGACTGGGGCAAGGCGGCGGCGGTTCGGCTGGTCGAGCTTGATGGTGATGACGAGAAGATTGGTAGCCTGGAAGCGCAGGAAGCCGACCTGGCCGGCCGGGTCAGAGAGCTCGGTAGCCAGCTGACCGCGATGCGGCAGGAGGCGGCCGGCACCTTCGAGAAGGCAGTCACCGCCGAACTGGCGGCGCTCGCCATGCCGCACGCCCGGCTGAGCGCCGTGGTGAGCCCGCTGCGCGAGTACGGGCCGCACGGGGCTGACGATGTCGAGATCAGGCTGGCCGCGCACCAGGGCGCGCCTGCGCTGCCGCTGCACAAGGGGGCTTCTGGTGGAGAGCTGTCCCGGGTAATGCTCGGGATCGAGGTAGTGTTCGCGGGTGCCGATCCGGTGCCGACCTTCGTGTTCGACGAGGTTGACGCCGGCGTGGGCGGCCGGGCCGCGGTGGAGATCGGCAGGCGGCTGGCCAGGCTGGCCAAGCTGGCCCAGGTCATCGTCGTGACCCACCTGCCCCAGGTCGCTGCCTTCGCCGACACTCACCTGGTAGTGGAGAAGGCCGACGACGGGTCCGTGGTGGCGAGCGGCATCACGAGGCTGGATGACGAGGGCAGGATCAGGGAGCTTTCGCGGATGCTGGCCGGCCTTGAGGACTCCGAGTTCGGCCGGGCGCACGCCACTGAGTTGCTCGCGGCGGCGGCCGTCGAACGCCGCGACTCCGGGGGGCCGCCTCCCTTGGTTCACACGTGAGCGGGCCGGCCGTCTGGTGGCAGACGGCGCGCGGACTGCTTTCTGGCGCGCGGCGGAACGGGTCGTCGGAGTTGCCCGGCCTGATGGCGCCGGTCCGGCTTGACCGGCGCACCAAGAACCTGACCAGGCGGCTGCAGGCGGGCGATATCGCGGTCATCGATCACGCGGATCTTGACCGGGTCAGTGCCGAGGCGCTGATCAGGTGCGATGTGGCGGCCGTGGTGAACGTGGCCGCGAGCGTCACGGGGCGGTACCCGAACCTCGGGCCCCAGTTGCTGATCGATGCCGGGGTTCCGCTGATCGACGACGTGGGTTCCGAAGTCTTCGACAAGCTGTCCGAGGGTCAGTTCGTGCGGCTTGACTCCGACACCGTGTACGCGGGCGACACGATCGTGGCCAAGGGCACCGTGCAGACCGCCGGTTCCGTGGCTGACTCGATGGCGAAGGCTAAGGAAGGACTTGCCGATCAGATCAGGGCCTTCATGGCGAACACGGTCGAGTACATCGAGCGCGACTTCGAGGAGCTTATCGACGGGATCAGGGTCCCGCCGCTGCGCACGAAGCTGGAGGGCAAGCACGCCCTGGTCGTGGCCCGCGGATACCGGCACAGGGAAGATCTCCTGACGCTGCGCGCCTACATCAGGGAATTCAAGCCGGTCCTGATCGCGGTGGACGGAGGGGCGGACGCCCTGCTCGACGCCGGGTACCGGCCGCATCTGATCGTGGGAGACATGGACTCGATCTCGGACCGGGCGCTGACCTGCGGGGCCGAGATCGTCGTGCACGCCTACCCGGACGGGCGGGCGCCAGGGCGGGCCCGGGTGGACGCGCTCGGGCTTGACTCGGTGCTTTGCCCGGCGACGGGGACGAGCGAAGACGTCGCGCTGCTGCTCGCGGACGAGGCGGGCGCTCCGCTGATCGTCGCGGTGGGCATGCGGTACACGCTGGTAGAGTTCCTGGACAAAGGACGGCCAGGAATGGCCAGCGCGATCCTGACGAGGATGCGGGTCGGCGACAAGATCGTAGAGCCGAAGGGCGTGAGCCGGCTCTACCAGAGCCGGATCTCGAACTCCTGGCTGGTCATGCTGGTGCTCGCCGCGATCACCACGATCGTCGTCGCGATGTGGTTCCTGCCAGTTGGGCACACCATCGTCACCCTCATCGGCCTGCGGCTGAGTCCTTTCTGGCACTGGCTAACGGGATTGTTTAAGTGATCGATTTCCGGTATCACCTGGTTTCTATCGTGGCGGTGTTCCTCGCGCTCGCGGTCGGGATCGTGCTCGGGGCCGAGGCGCTGCCGCCCAAGGTGGCTAGCAAGCTGAACAGCGAGGCCCAGCGGGCGCTCAAGCAGAACGACCAGCTCAACGCCGAGATCAGCCAGCTGAAGGCCCAGGTAGCTGCCGACGGCCAGTTCGGCACGGCGGCAGCGGGCACCTTGCTCGCGCACTTGCTGCAGGGCGAGCCCGTGGTCCTGGTCACCGCGCCAGGCGCGGACTCGGGCACGGTCTCAGGCATTACCTCGGCGCTGCGGAACGCCGGGGCGGTCCTGACCGGCACCGTCAGCCTGGCGCCGCAGTTCTTCGACACCGACGCCACGACCGAGTCGACGCTGATCGAGACCGCGGGACAGTTCGCCCCGCCGTACGTGAGCCTGCCTAACCTGGGAGGCGCGCAGCTGGCCGGGCAGCAGGCCGCGTCGAAGGTCATCGCCGCGACGATCATGACGCACGCCGGGCTGCCGCCGCTCACCGGCCAGCAGGTCAAAGCCGTGCTGAACGACTTCGGTGACCAGGGGTTCCTCCAGGTCAGCAATCCGGCCGGCGGAGCCGTGCTGACCGGGCAGGCCGCGCTCGCCGTCGTGGTCACTCCCGGCACGACCGCGGCCAACGCGAGCAGCCTGAGCCCGGAGAACCTCACGCTGGTGACCCTGACCCATGACCTCAGGCAATGGGGCCAGGGCGCGCTGCTCGCCGGATCCCTGGCCGGGTCAGGGAATGGCAGCGCTATCGACGCGGTGACCAGCGGCGGGGCGGGCGTGGTTGTCACCACCGTTGACTTTGCCGATACCGAAATCGGACAGATCATCGTGGTGCAGGCGCTGCGCAAAGCGCTTGAGCCGCACGCCATTCCCACGTCGTACGGGGTTGGTCCAGGGGCCGTGCCAAGTCCGGCCCCTAGTTCTTCGCCGACGCCTAGTGTGTCGCCTAGCCCATCTCACTCCAGCGCTACGCATAAAAAGGTAAAGCACAAGTCATGAAGAGTCGTAGTCCTAGTCGTAGTCGGGCCGTTGAGCGATTCCTGATGGCCGGGGTTTATGCCCGGCTCGGCTTCGCGGCGCTGGCAAGCCGGCCGCCTGGTGGCGAGAAGACCTGGTCAAGGACCAACCATCGAGGTGAGCCGGTCACGCTGCTTGAGGGGCCGGCCGTGGCGGCGGCCGCGGCGACGGCGGCGCTGGTGCTGCCGGGGATGGATTGCCGGGACAAGCTGGCCCTGGCCCTCGCCGGGGCCGGGGCCGGGGCGTTCGGGTGCTATGACGACCTGGCCGGGTCCGGTGACCGGAGGGGGCTGCGAGGTCATCTCGGGGCGCTCGCTAGTGGTGAGGTGACGACCGGGGCGGTGAAGCTGGCGGGGATCGGGGCCGTTGGCCTGGCCGCCAGCCTGCTCACCGGGTCGCGGCGGGGCGGCGTGCTTGGTCGTAGTTTTGACGTTGCGATCGACGCCGGGCTTGTCGCCGGGACGGCTAACCTGCTTAACCTGTTTGACCTTCGGCCGGGGCGGGCGATCAAGGTTGCCCTGGTGTCGGCGGTCGCGCTGGGTGTCGCTGGCGGCCGGGACGGGCAGGCGGCGGCAGCCGGGCCGGCCGGGGCCGCGATCGCGCTGCTTCCCGAGGACCTCGGCGAGCGCGCCATGCTCGGCGACGCCGGGGCCAACGCGCTCGGCGCGATGCTCGGAGTCGCCGCGGCGAGGTCGCTGCCGCGCCCGGCCAGGCTCGCCTTGCTCGCCGGGGTCGCCGGGCTCACGCTGGCGAGCGAGAAGGTCAGCTTCACCAAGGTGATCGCGCGCAACCCGGCGCTCAACTGGGCGGACATGCTCGGCCGCCGGCCGGCCGCGAGCCCCGCGAACCCGGTGGCGACTGCGCCTGAGCCTGGTCCCGAGGGCGGCGCGCCGCTGCCGTCCGGTGACAGCCAGCCGGTGCGGTGATCGAGCCGCCGGGGACTGCCGGGTCGCCGGCCGAGGCGCAGGCCGAATCAGAAAAGCCGGCGATTCCCGCTGCCGGGGGCGGCCGCCCTGGGGCAGGGATCGGCCGGGCGGCGCTGCTCATTGCCGGGCTCACGATGTTCGCGAGGATTCTGGGCTTCGGCCGGACTCTGGTGTTCGCAGGCACGGTCAAGACGTCCTGCCTGGCCACTGCCTACGTCACGGCCAATCAGGTCCCGAACGTGATCTACGACATTGTGCTCGGCGGTGCGCTGACCGCGATCGTCGTGCCTGTGCTGGCCGGGCCGGCCGACCGGGCGCGGGCGCTGAGCGGGGCCGCCGCAGCCCGGGATGAGGCCAGGGCAATCTCGTCGTCACTGCTCACCTGGACGGTGGTGATACTGGTCCCCGTCAGCCTGGCCCTGGCGCTGGCGGCTGGTCCGGTGATCTCCGCGCTGATGCCCGCCGACCCGAAGTCGGGCTGCGCCCGGGCGCAGCTGGTGCTGATCGCGGGCCGGATGCTCGTCGTGTTCGCGCCGCAGATCCTGCTGTACGGGGTCGCGGTGGTGCTGTACGGGATCTTGCAGTCGCACCGCCGATTCACCGCGCCCGCGCTGGCGCCGATCCTGTCCAGCATCGTTGTCATCGCCGCCTACGCTATCTTCGTCCCGCTCGGCGGTGCCTACAGGACTCATCTGGCCGGGCTGCCGGCCAGCGCCGAGTACACCTTGTCGCTCGGCACGACGCTTGGCGTGGCCGCGCTCGTGCTGACCGCTGTGTGGCCGGTCTGGCGGCTGCGGCTGCGGCTGCGGCCCGCGCTGCGTTTTCCCGCAGGCGTCGCGGTCCGTGCTAGGAGCCTCGCCGGGGCTGGCGTGGCCGCGCTGATCGCGCAGGACTTGTCGGTGCTGGTCGTGACCAGGCTGGCCAACGAGCACGGCGGCAGTCGCGGCTCGGCTGTTGCCCTCTATAGCTACGGCTGGCAGGCCTTCGTCTCCGTCTACGCGGTGCTCGCGATCCCGATCGCCATCAGCGCGTTTCCTGTGCTCGCCGCTCGGCAGGGCGCCGAGTTCGACACCGCGGCAGCGTCGGCCACGCGGGCCACGGCGCTGGCGTCGTGGCTGGGGGCGGCGTTGCTGGCCGGGGTGGCGTTGCCGGCCGCGCGGGCCTTTCCGTCCCTCGGCCCCCACGTGAGCGGGCAGTTCGCGCTCGCGCTCGTCGCATTCGCGCCGGGGCTCGTTGGCTACGGGCTGACCGCCTGCCTGTCGCGCGTGCTGTTCGCCGATGGGAGGAACGTCGGTGCGGCGGTCCCGGTGGTGGCAGGCTGGGTCGTCGTGATCGTGGCTGACCTGATAGCGATCCCGCTCGTGCCGGCTCGGTCGGTGGTGCCGGTGCTGGGGCTGGCCAACACGGCAGGGATGACTGTTTCCGGGGTGGCGCTGCTTGTCGTGGTCTTGCGCGCGCGGGGGATCAGTGCGTTGCGAGGGAGTTCGCGGGCGCTCGGGGCCGGGCTGGCGGGCGGCGCCGCCGGGGCCGGGGCCGGGCTCGGGCTGAGCCTGGTGGTGCCGGTACACGGGCACTGGCTGAATGCGGGCCTGGCGGCGGGGGTGGGGGTGGGCGTGCTGACGGTGTTCTGCGGGGTGGTCGCGGTGCTTGATGGCGGGGATTTGCGCAGTGCGCTGGCGCGAGTCCGGCGGCGGGTGGCGTCGTGATGCCGGTCGGCTGTGCCGGCTGGGCTGTGGGAGCCAGGCCTGATGCCCGATAAATCGGTTATAGGGGGCACTGGCGGGCTGGGTTACCGCATCGGTGGCCCACCGATGTTGTTCCCGGCCGGTCTGGCACCGCAACGATGGGCCATTGATGCTGCGCGCACGACAACGCTGGGCCATCGTTGCGGTGGCGGCCGGCCGGGCCGGCAGCAACGCTGGGCCATCGATGCGGTCGCCGGGCGGTGCGGGTGGACGTTTTGAGCGAATTGCGGGTGGCGTATGTGCTCGGGACGACGGCGGGCGGGACCGGGCGGCATGTGGCAATGCTTGCTCTCGGGGTCGCGGGCGGGGGAGAGGTGCTGGCCGCTGGCCCGGAAGAGACGAGGTCCCTGTTCGTTGGCGAGTGCGCCGTAGCTTTCGAGCCGGTGGCGATCTCGGATCGGCCCAAGCCCGTCGCTGATCTGATGACCGTGGTGCGCCTGGGCCGGGTGCTCCGGCGCTTCGCGCCCCGGGTGGTGCACGCGCACGGGCTAAGGGCGGGAGCGCTGACGGCGCTGGCGTTGCGGTTCTTCCCTCGTCGGCCCGGCCGGGCCAGGCTCGTGGTGACGATCCACAACGCCCCGCCGGCCGGCGGACGGCTGGCGGTCGTTTACGGAGTGCTCGAACGGATCGTCGCCCGCCGGGCTGATCTCGTGCTCTGCGTCTCGCCTGACCTGTCGGACCGGATGCGGCGGCTCCAGGCCACGGAAGTGGACCGGGCGATAGTCCCTGCGCCGGATGCCGGATCCACGAATATCGCGGCGGCCGAACTCGGCAGTGCCGGCCGGCCGGTCGTGCTCGGGGTTGGTCGGCTGGCTCCGCAGAAACGCTTCGACGTGCTGCTCAGGGCGGCGGCGACCAAGGAATGGCAGGCGAGAGAGTTGGTGCCGCTGGTGGTGATTGCCGGTAGCGGGCCGCTGGCTGATGAACTCGGGCGCCTGGCTGATGAACTCGGAGTCGATGCCAGGTTCCTCGGCGACCGGTCTGACGTACCCGCCCTACTGGCCGCCGCCGATGTCTTCGCGCTGCCCAGTCAGTGGGAAGGTCAGCCGCTGATCCTGCAGGAGGCCCTGCGAGCCGCCCGGCCGATCGTGGCCAGTGACGTCGGCGGGGTACGCGACCTTACCGGCGACTCCGCCGCCCTCCTCGTCCCGCCGGGCGACCCGCAGGCTCTGAGCGAGGCAATTCTCGCCGTGCTCGACGACCCTGGCCTAGCCGCCGGGCTCGGCGCAGCGGCGGGGACCCGTGCGCTTAGCCTCCCGACCGAGGCCGACGCGATAGCGAGCGCTATCGGCCACTACCAGCGCCTGCTTTAGGAAGATGGCGCTGGGCGCGCGATTCGCCCCGGAGCGTCCGGCCGAGGTCGGCAGATCAGGCACAGGCATCGGCCGGACGAGGACCTCCGCGGCTGGGCTGATCCCCTGAATGCCCAGATTGAGGGTCAATTTCGCCCTCAAACTCCGGATTGAAGATGGCGGTAGTGTGCACGCCCGGCTCTGCGGGTGGCCCGCTGGCGATGCGGGCCGACCACCGCAGCGCGAACTCCGCTCGACCGGCCAGCCGGACATTTCGGCTCAGCTCACCGCATCGATGTCCCATGGGTGAGTTTCCGTGGGAGTGAGTTCCGGTCGACTCCTCGGCGTGGCCCGGACGGAACTGGTCCTGCAGCCCTTCCCGCCTCAGCTTCCACCGGCATTCCCGGCAGTCCCGGCATTCAGGGCAGCTCGCCGCCCCGGCCGCTGACACCGGGGGCACCCCGCGGTCGTAATAACGACCCCGGGTTCCCCCGGTGCTCGGGCAAGACCGTCCCGGACCCGCCTCACTCCACCAGAAACGCACCCATGGGCCACCGTTGCGGTTGCGGCCCGGGACTGGCGACCAGAAATGTGAGCCAGAGCCGCATCGATGACCCGCAGATGTCGTTGCCGGCAGCCCGCTAACGACAACCATGGGTCAGCGATGTTGTACCCGCAGCATCGCTGGCCCATTGTTGTCGACCGCCGTCGGCTGACGACAACGGTGGGCGCTATCGGTTGGCAAACGTTTGCGGAACATGGTGCTGCCGGGGTGTGAAGCGTCGGCGCGGCCCTGAATGTCGGTGGTAACCGCTGTGATTGTCCTATGGCTAAGCGCTCTGGAAAAGCTCGCCGATCTGCCGGGCGGCACCTATCCGTGGTGCAGCCGTCGCCGGACCTGATCAGTGACGCTGATATAAGATATCGTTATAGTGAGGAGGTGCGCTGGGAGATCTTGCTCCTTGAGCCGGTCAACGACTGGTTCTTAGCTCTGTGCAAAGACGATCCGCTCACGGCGGACAAGGTTGAGGAGGCCCTGGACGAACTGGCCCTGAGCGGACCGCAACTCGGCAGGCCGCTGGTCGACCGCGTTCACGGCAGCAAGATTCACAATTTGAAGGAACTTCGACCCCGGACACCTGGCCCCCCGAACTGCGCCTGCTGTTCGTGTTCGACGCGGAGCGGGAGGCGATCGTGCTGGTCGGTGGGGACAAGGCCGGGCACTGGCGTACTTGGTACGCCGCAGCGATCCCGCTCGCTGAGGAACGGTATGCGGCTTACCGGCAGGAATCCGGCGAGGAGGAAGCATGAAGGCGGTCCACTGGGAGGACACCAAGCAACAGGTCCGCGCGATGAATCCGGATTGGGACGCGCCGGAGCGAGTCGAGGCACGTGACCGGAGTCGGGCGGTTATGCGCGCTGAGCAACGCGGTCATCAACTCGCGCAACTGCGCAAGAATACCGGCCTGACTCAGGCGCAGGTCGCGGTCGCGATGGGTGTATCGCAGGCCAGGGTGTCGCAGATCGAGCACGGCAAGGTAACGGAGGTTGACGCGATCCGTACTTACGTCGAAGCTCTTGGCGGGACGGTTGACGTCGTGGCTAAGGTAGGCGACTGGACGGTCAAGGTCGCCTGAGCGCGGCGGTCGCTTGACGAAGTCAGATCAGAGCAAAGCACTCAGATCGATCGCGAGGCTAACTGGTTCGCTGACGTCGAGTGTCCTCGTGTGCACGCCCGCAGTCGCATAGGATCCCGTCGTCGGGTCGAGCCGGTAGCAGAAAACTGACAATCCGCCCGTGCGGGCACTGTGCTCGACCCGCCAGTAATGGCCGATGCCGGCGACCGCATATTCCGCCGGCTTGTCGGTCTGGTCAGCTGTCACCGAACCAGGTGACATGACTTCCACTACGAGTACGCAATGCTGAGGGCGCAGGACATCATCGTCTGGCAGGGCGGCGTCGTAGAGGACGATGTCGGGGCGCCGATTGAGCAGCGGCACATCCCGCAGCCGCAGATCGACGTCCATTGATACGGCTAGACCTGGCTTGCACGCGACTTCTAGTTCGTTCGCGAGCCGGCGACAGATGTCCTGATGCAGGCGGCGCGGGGCAGCGTTCACGATGATGGCTCCGTCGACAACCTCGATGCGGCGGCAGATGTCCTCAGGGAGCGCCTCATAATCGGCCACACTCAGGCCGTTAGGACGGTCCATCCAGGTGGGCAGGGCAGTCACGGCAACCTCCCTTCGTCGTTCGCTGTCACCATAACGGTAACCGCTGACAGCCAAAGACCTGAGCACGGCGGGGCACTTTGCCGTCGCTTTACGACCGCGAAGTGCCCCGCCGTGGCCGCCGCGCCCCAGTAGCAGACCCTAGCGGACGACCTTGCGGTGGAAGAGGAGTACCGCCGTGGGGGCGAAGATGGCGATCAGGGCGATCGACCAGAGCACGACGGCCAGTTCCGGGTGCTGCATAGGCCAGGCCGACACGGACTTAGCCGGGTTGGGGCCGCCGAAGAGTTCCCGGCAGGAGGCGGCGATCGCGCTCATCGGGTTCCAGTTCGCGAACGCGCGCAGCCACGAGGGCATGCCCTGGGTAGGCACGAACGCGTTGGGCACGAAGCTGAGCGGCAGGAACACGATGAAGCCGAGGGCCTGAGCCGCTTCCGGGCTGCGGATCAGCATGCCGGCGCAGGCGCCGGCCCCACCAGAACTTGGCGAGCGAGGATTCCGGCTCCAGGCTGATGCCTGGCAATGCGACAGCGGCCATGTCAGTTCAGCTCCTCTGCTCGGGCGCCGGCGAGGACCAGCTCGGGTTCGGCCGCGTGGCCGGTCAGGGTCAGGAAGACGTCATCCAGGCTCGGATGCCTGATCGAGAGGTCGTCGAGCAGCACGCCTGAGGCGTCGAGGTCGCGGACGATGGCGGGCATCTGGCGGGCGGCGCCGGGCACCGGTGCGTCAACCACGCGGATGGCAAGGTCAACGCGGGGTGGCTCCTCGGAGTGCTTAGCCAGGACGGCGGCGGCGTCGCTGAGGCTCGAACCGTTCGCCACGGTCAGCCTGATCCGCTCGCCGCCGATCTTCGACTTGAGCTCGTCCGGGCTTCCCTCGGCGATGACCCGGCCGCGATCGACGACAGCGATCCGGTTGGCGAGCTGCTCGGCCTCGTCCAGGTACTGTGTCATCAGCAGCACCGTGGTACCGCTGTCGGCCAGCTCCCGCACCGAGTCCCAGGTCGCCATCCGGCTCGGCAGGTCAAGGCCGGTCGTCGGAGATCCGCAGCCAGCGCGAGCAGAACGAGTTCGTTGCCGACGACGCGGAGTTCTTCGAGAAGCTTGAAGACTGGAAGCGGCGCCTGGCGGTCTCGGGGAAGTTCGATCATTTCATCCGGATGTTCGGCGAGGACATTGACCCGGACGCGGACGAAACCAGGGACGAGCGGTTCGAGTTCGGGCTTGACTGCCTGCTCCAGGGCATCGCGCTCCGGCTCGCTAAGGGCAGGAATCAGGCCGGCTGAGCCTCATCAATGAGGGCCAGGTAGGTTCGGTAGACGCTGGCGAACGGTTCGGTTCCGTCGCCGAGCGCGACCTGGAGCCATTCCGCCGCGCTGATCGAGGCCCTGATGACCTCGGCCGGATAACGGTACTTGACCTGGTGCTCGGCGAACTCGTCCTCATCGAGCAAGGCCACAAGGCCGTCGCGCCGTCGGACGACATCAAGATCAAGGTCGATCATGGTGACCTCGCGCGGGTTCGGCCACTCCACCGGGGTCGAAATATCGCAGTAGATCTCTGTCCGCGCGGGTTCGCTGTTGAAGGACGCCGTCCACCAGGAATTTCGCGGGAAGAGCAGGATGTGCCCGTGCCCGACTACGGTCGGCGGGCCATCGCCCTTGCGCCAGGTGTTGGAGGCGTCCGCTCCGGTCCACACGCCGTGCTCGTCCTCGCCGAGCCACTTCATCGTCATGTTCCAGTGCAGCGAGCCGTCATATTTGCGGTAGACAACCCGCACATCGTCGCCCATAACCGGACTGTAACCTTCAGAACCGGCTCAGGGCGAACTGTGACGGCGGCGCGGCCGGGTCCGCGCCGCCGCCCGAGTGGCCGGGGCCATTGGCGGCCAAACCAGCGAGCCATTCGCCGATCAGGGGACCGAACTTGAACCCGTGACCCGAGGTGCCGCAGCCGATCACGACGTTGCCGATTCGGTCGATGATGAAATCGTGGTCAGGAGAGACGTCGTAAATGCACCGCTCGGTCCGCACCGAGCGTGGTTCCAGGGCTGGCAGCAGTTGCCTGACGGCCCTTTCGGTGCGGGCGGTCAGCCCGGAGTCCTCAGAATGATCCTGGCGCTCCGGGTCGACCTGCGGGCCGCCGAAGTGGATGCCGAGCTTGTAGTGATCTGAACGGGGCACCGGCAGGCCGTAGGGGAACTCGCCGCCGTAGTGGACGACGATCGGCAGCGGCGAACGGGCCGGAGCGGCGGGCGCGAAGTAGGACACCTGCTCCAGGCTGGCCGACCAGGGCACGGCGATTCCCAGGCCGGCGACCAGGCCAGTGGTGCTGGCGCCGGCGCAGACGATCACGCGATCCGCGCTGATCTCGCCTTCGGTGGTGCTGACCCTGACGCCGGACCCGTAGTCGGCTAGGCCGGTGACGCGGGCGGGCGGGAGGCTGGGCTGGCCAGAGAGCCGGACGAGCCCGGCCAGCGCCAGGTCGGCAGAGATCACCGCCGAGGCGGTCTCGAACAATACCGGGCCGGTGAGCGCGACACCGGGAAAGCGCTCCTCGGCCTCGGCGGCCGACATCAGCTCAAACGGAGCGCCGGCCTGAGCCATCGCCGCCCGTACCTCGGCCAGTTGCGGGCCGAACGTCAGCTGGGGGGTAGGGTGCAGCAATTCCTCCCCGCACGCCTCCTCCAAGTCGGTCCAGTTGTCCTGCGCCTGCGCGGCCAGGCGTACGTAGGCGGGATTCTCATAGCCAAGCCGGAAGATGCGGCAACTGCCGTGTGACCCGCCGTCGGAGTTGCCGACCGGTCCCTGATCGAGGACCAGTACTTCATGGCCGCGGCGGCGGAGGGCCCAGGCGGCCGACAAGCCGCAAATTCCGGCGCCAACGATGACGAAGTCGGTCCGCACCTACCAGCCCCTGGCCCGCCACTCCGCCAGGTGCGGCCGCTCGGCGCCGAGCGTGGTGTCGCCGCCGTGCCCGGGGTAGACCCAGGTCCCGTCGGGCAGGTCGGCGAAGATCCGGTCTTCCAGGTCAGTCATCAGCGAGTTGAACCGCGCGGGATCCTTCTGGGTGTTGCCAGGGCCGCCGGGGAACAGGGAGTCGCCGGTGAACAGGTGCGGGCTGTCGGCCAGTTCGCCGTCGCCGTCGTAGAGCAGCGCGATGCTGCCTGGCGTGTGCCCGCGCAGGTGGATCACCTTGAGCACGCAGTCGCCGACGTCGACCGTGTCCTCGTGGAGCACGACGTCGCTCGGCGCGACCGGCAGCGCGGGCGCGTCCTCGACGTGCGCGACCGTGTCGGCGCCGGTCTCCTTCGAGAGTGCTTCGAGGGCGCCCACGTGGTCCCAGTGCTGATGGGTGGTGACGATCTTCTCGAGCGGCGAGCCGCCTTCCCTGATCAGGGCGAGCAGCGTCTCCGGTTCGCTGGCGGCGTCGATTAGCAACTGATCGCCGGTGCTCTTGCACTTCAGCAAGTAGGCGTTGTTATCCATGGAGCCGACCGCGACTTTGGTGATCGTCAGGCCGGGAAGGTCCCTGGTCTGGGCTGGTCCGCCAACGCTGACTTTGCCGTCGTAAGTCATCTGGGTCCTCTCGGTTCGGGTTGTTTCTCAGTAAGCGGGCACGGCGGGCAACGGCCCGGCGGGGTCGGCTGTTAGTTCCTCACCAGCGGACCTTCCAAGAAGCCAGGCCAGCAGGACGTGCCCGTGCCCGGAGATCTCCAGGTCCCTGACCTCGGCCGGTCCGGTCAGGTACTGCCGGCCGGTCAGCAGGTCAGTGAGGACAGCGCTTGGCGCGGTGGCGTCGCGGGTCAGCTCGCCGGTGATCCGGTAAAGCTCGTCGGTGACGAACCAGTCGGGCCAGTCGCCCGACCGGTAGCCGGCGTACAGGTCAACGTGGTGCACTTCGAGCTCGAACAGCCGGCGCTCGAGCGTGAACCAGGCCGGCTGGGCCGGTCCCTTCATGGCTTGGACCTCGGCAAGCCAGGCCTCCTCGGACAGCTCGCGCACGAGGTCGGTGAAGGCCTTCGCCGAGCTGGCGATGTCCTGCGCCAGGTCGCTCGCGGACCGGCCTGAGCCTGCCTCGATGTCGCCCGCACGGGCGTCGAAGCTGGCGTACATCGGGGTCTTTACCCCGGTCTTCGCCCAGGTCAGGAGGTTAGCCAGGCCGTCGGCGTTGCGCGCGATGTGCGTGAGCACGTGCCCGCGGGTCCAGCCGGGCAGTTGCGAAGGCGCCCTGGCCTGGTCATCGGACAGGGTGTTGACGGACTCGAGTACCCGGTCGACTGACTCGTCGATGCGGCCGATCATCAGCTCCACCGAGTGCGGTCCGGCGGACTCGCTCATAAGGCTCCTGTTCGTCTGCTCCTGGCTATCTTCCCCTACCGGGTGGCCGGCGCGGCAACAGCAGGGCGGGGCTGGGGAAGTTAAGCGCTCGCCCGGTGGTTGACCACACTGCGGTTATCCACACTGCGTCCGGTCGAGGGACCGCAAAATGTCAGACCCCCCGGATACCATTGGCGGCGCGGCTTCAGGCCGTGCGCATCCCCCGATTACACGTACCGTAGCTGGAGAAACCTAGTGGCAGAGCGATTGGTGGTACGCGGCGCCCGCGAGCACAACCTGAAGGATGTCTCGCTGGATTTGCCGAGGGACGCCATGATCGTCTTCACCGGGCTGTCGGGCTCAGGCAAGTCGAGCCTGGCGTTTGACACCATCTTCGCCGAGGGCCAGCGCCGCTACGTCGAGTCCCTGTCGGCGTACGCGCGGCAGTTCCTCGGGCAGATGGATAAGCCCGACGTCGACTTCATCGACGGCTTGTCCCCGGCGGTCTCGATCGACCAGAAGGCCGCGAGCCGTAACCCGCGTTCGACCGTCGGCACGGTGACCGAGGTCTATGACTATCTGAGGCTGCTGTTCGCTCGCGTGGGCAAGCCGCACTGTCCCGTCTGCGGCCGCCCGATCGCCAGGCAGATGCCGCAGCAGATCGTGGACCGGGTGCTCGAACTCGACGAGGGGACCAGGTTCCAGGTGCTCGCCCCGGTCATCAGGGGCAGAAAGGGCGAGTACACCGAGTTGCTGCGCGAGCTCCAGGTCAAGGGCTATTCCCGCGCCCGCGTGGACGGCGTCGCGATCAGGCTCGAAGAGGCCGTGGACGGCGGCCAGGCTCCCGGTGCTGAAGAAGTACGAGAAGCACACGATCGAGGTGATCGTCGACCGGCTCGCGGTCCAGGAGTCGGCTCGGCGGCGGCTGACCGACTCGGTCGAGACCGCGCTCGGGCTCTCCGGCGGCGTCGTGGTGCTTGACTTCGTCGACCTGCCTGAGGACGACCCGAACCGGGAGCGGATGTACTCCGAGCACCTCGCCTGCCTGTACGACGACCTGTCCTTCGAGGAGCTTGAGCCGCGCTCGTTCTCGTTCAACTCGCCGTGGGGTGCCTGCCCCGATTGCACCGGGCTCGGGACCAAGATGGAGGTGGACCCCGAGCTAGTCGTGGCCGACGAGGACCTGTCGCTCGCTGACGGCGCGATAAGCGTCTGGAGCGGCGGGCACGTCAGCGACTACTTCGTCCGGTTGGTGGAGGCCCTCGGGAACACGATGGGGTTCAGCATCAAGACTCCGTGGCGCAAGCTGCCCGCCGACGCGAAGAAGGCGCTGCTGTACGGCTACCCCGAGCAAGTGCACGTCAAGTACAAGAACAGGTACGGTCGCGAGCGCTCTTATTACACGAACTTCGAAGGTGCGATCCCTTACATTCAGCGCCGGCACAGTGACGCCGAGAGCGACTCGAGCCGGGAGAAGTTCGCCGGGTACATGCGCGAGGTGCCCTGCCCCTCTTGCGCGGGGACGAGGCTGAAGCCGCTGACGCTGGCGGTGACGGTCGACGGGCGGTCGATCGCGAAGTACGTCGGGCAGCCGATCGGCGAGCTGGCTAAGCTGCTGGCGACGCTTGAGCTGTCCGAGCGCGATCAGCAGATCGCCGGCCGGGTGCTCAAGGAGATCAACGCCAGGCTCGGGTTCCTGCTTGACGTCGGGCTGGATTACCTGACCCTTGACCGGGCCTCGGCGACCCTGGCCGGCGGCGAGGCGCAGCGGATCAGGCTGGCGACCCAGATCGGGTCCGGCCTCGTCGGCGTGCTCTACGTGCTCGACGAACCATCGATCGGGCTGCACCAGAGAGACAATCACCGGCTGCTCGAAACGCTGCTCCGGCTGCGGGACCTGGGCAACACGCTGATCGTGGTGGAGCACGACGAGGATACGATCAGGGCCGCCGACTGGGTGGTGGACATCGGGCCGAGGGCCGGCGAGCACGGCGGGCAGGTCGTGGTGTCAGGTCCGCTTGACGAACTGCTGGCCAGCCAGGACTCGCTGACCGGCGCCTACCTGACCGGCCGGGAGTCGATCCCGCTGCCGGCGAAGCGCAGGAAGGTATCCAAGAGCCGGGAGATCGTCGTCAAGGGGGCGACCGAGCACAACCTGCAGAACGTCGACGTCGCGTTCCCGCTCGGCTGCTTCATCGCGGTCACCGGGGTCTCTGGCTCGGGAAAGTCGACCCTGGTCAACGACATCCTGTACAGCTCGCTGGCGAAGGAGCTGCACGGCACGAGGATCGTGCCAGGCAAGCACGGCAAGGTGACCGGCATGCACAACCTGGACAAGGTCGTGCACGTGGACCAGGGCCCGATCGGCCGGACCCCGCGCTCCAACCCGGCGACCTACACCGGCGTCTTCGACCACATCCGCAAGCTGTTCGCCCAGACCACCGAGGCGAAGATCCGCGGCTATCAGCCGGGCCGGTTCTCCTTCAACATCAAAGGCGGCCGGTGCGAGGCCTGCGCGGGCGACGGCACGATCAAGATCGAGATGCAGTTCCTGCCCGACGTCTACGTGCCGTGCGAGGTCTGTCATGGCGCCAGGTACAACACCGACACCCTGCAGGTCCATTACAAGGGCAAGACGATCTCCGACGTCCTGAACATGCCGATCGAGGAGGCGTCCGAGTTCTTCGAGCCGGTCCCGGCGATCCACCGGCACCTGAAGACCCTGGTCGACGTCGGCCTCGGCTACGTCCGCCTCGGCCAGCCCGCCCCGACCCTCTCCGGCGGCGAGGCCCAGCGCGTGAAGCTCGCCTCCGAGCTCCAGCGGCGCTCCACCGGCCGCACCATCTACGTCCTCGACGAGCCGACTACGGGCCTGCACTTCGACGACATCCGCAAGCTGCTCGGAGTGCTCAGCCGGCTCGTCGACTCGGGGAACACGGTGATCGTGATCGAGCACAACCTGGACGTGATCAAGACCGCCGACTGGGTCATCGACCTCGGCCCCGAGGGCGGCTCCCGAGGTGGCAAGCTCATCGCGACCGGAACGCCCGAAGACGTCGCCAAGGTGCCAGAGAGCTACACCGGCCAGTTCCTGGCCAAGATCCTGCCCTAGCCCGGCCGCCCGGTTCCCCGGCGGCCCGGCCCCCGCAGCCCAGCCCCGGCTCCTGCGCCTGGCCCAGGCCCGACCCAGGTTCCGGCAAACCAGGCAATTCGCCGACAGCTTCAGGTGGAAACAGCATCGGTGGGACATCGTTACTGTTGGGCCGCGTCGGCTTACCGCAACGATGGCCCATGGATGCGGTTCCCGCAGCATCGATGGCCCATCGTTGCGGTTGCCAGCCCTGGCCGAACAGCATCTATGGGACATCGTTGCGGGTCGCTGCGCCGAAATGTCCAGTTAGCTGGTGCTGTCGGTCAGCTTGCGGCCGCCTCCGGCGGCTCGCGTGCCTACGGCCGGGCTGGGCTGGGCCGGGTTGGGCCGCGCCGGGCTCGGCCCGTTCGGCCCGTTCGGCCCGTTCGGGTGATTTGTCGGTTTTGCGAGTCGTCTGGGCAACGCTACGTCGGCGCTCTGGCCTGCCACCTGCCTCGACGTGCTCGTGCTGGCCGCCCTCGCTGCCGCCGTGCTCAACTTCGTCCTGCTCAGGGAAAGTAACTGCCAGGTCAGGCCGATCAGCCGGTGACTGTTGGCGAGGCTCTAGTCCTCTGGCGCGGCCGCGATGGCGCCGTGCGGGTACTCTCTGACGTCTGCGTGCACCGGGGAACGGCGCTGTCACTTGGCTGGGTAGACGGCGACGAAATCGCGTGCGCTTACCACGGCTGGCGGTATCGCGATGACGGCCGTTGCGTGGCGATACCGCAGCTCGCTGATCCGTCCCGGGTGCCAGCGAAAGCCCGGGTGCCTGCCTTCCGCGCGCGGGAACGCTACGGCCTGGTGTGGGTGGCACTGGCCGAGCCTCGCTGGCCGCTGCCAGAAGTCCCTGAGCTAGAGGACAGCAGCTGGGCTCTGGTCACGGCCGGACCGTATGCGTGGGAGTGCGATGCGGCGCGCCAGGTGGAGAACTTCACCGACTTCGGTCACTTCCCTTGGGTGCATCCTGGCCTGCTCGGTGATCCGGCGCGGCCGGTCGTCCCCGCCCACCAGGTGCACACCGACGAGCATGTGCTGCGGTACGAGATCGTCCGCCCGGAAGCTCCGAACTCCGAGGAATTCCCCGTGTTCGGCAATGCGCAGGCCGGGCCGCCCGAGCGCCGCAGCCGTTATGAACTGCACTTGCCTTACACCATCGCGTTGCGGCTTGGCTGGGGCGGCGAGCGCGGCATGGTGTACTTCTTCGCCTCCCAGCCGACCGCCGCCGGCCGTTGCGCCGGATACGTGATCATCGGCCGGAATTACAACCTGGACCAGGATGATCGGGTGATCCAGGACTTCGAGGACACGATCTTCGGCCAGGATCAGGTCGTCGTCGAGTCGCAGCGGCCTGACCGGGTGCCGTTCGATCTGGCCGACGAATTGCACCTGAAGTTCGATGCCGTCGCCGTCGCCTACCGGAAAGCGATGCGAGCCCACGGCCTGGCCGCGGACACGGCCCGCGCGACCTGAGAATTCGCCACCCCGGTGCTTCCGACGACCAGCGACGGGTGAGTTCCCGGCAACGAGGCAAGTTTCCCCTCCGGCTAACGCTGCAACAGCATCGGTGGGACATCGTTGCTATTCGACCGGGCCGACTAACCGCAACGGTGGCCCATGGATGCGGTTGCCGCAGCATCGATGGCCCATCGTTGCGGTGACCCGCCCCTGGCCCAACAGCATCTATGGGCCATCGTTGCTGCCAGCTGAGCCTCCCTGCCCGGTTAGCTGAGGCCGTCGCCTAGCTCGCGGTCGCCCCGCCGGCTCGCTTGCCTGCGGCCAGATCAGTGTGGGCGAATTGTCAGTTTTGCGGGTCGCCGCGCGGACGCTGCTCGCGCCGTTCGGGCTGGCGGCGTTCAGGCGCCTGACCCTCACCGTCAGGACAGCCGGCTCGTCGGCGTCCGGAGTTGCCAGGGTCCTTCTCGCGCTGGCACCGGCCGGGCTGTTCCTGTACTGCTTCTGGCGAGCCGGGCATCAGGTTACCGCCGGGCTCGATCCGAATAACACGGCCAATGCCTGGGGCGGTCCCGGCTACGCCGGCGCGCTGGCCTGCCGCTGGCTCGACGTGCTCGTGCTCGCCGCCCTGGCTGCCGCCGTGCTCAACTTCATCCTGCTCAGGGAAAGTAACTCCCAGGTTCAGCCGGTCAGCCGGTGACTGTCGGCGGGTGGCGCTAGGGTTTTCGCGCCGACAACATAAGGAGCTGACAATGGCAATGCCAGTGGCCTGGTTTGAGATTACCGGGCCTGACGCGGGTGCGCTGCAGACCTTTTACGCGCAGGCTTTCGACTGGACGATCGACGCCGATAACGACATGAACTACGGAATGGTAAACGCCGGGGCGGGTGGCATTCCCGGCGGCGTCGGGCCGAATCCTGAAGGCGCGCACCACGCCACGTTCTACGTCGCTGTCGACGACGTCGATACCGCTCTGGCCAAGGTGGTCGGGCTCGGAGCTCAGGTTATGGTGCCGCCGATGGATGTCCCTGGTGGCCCGAGGATCGCGTTCTTCACCGACCCGGCTGGTAACCAGGTCGGCCTGATGAAGGCTATGCAGTAGGCCGTGCTCACGCCGGCCCTGTCCAAGGCCGGCGTGAGCACCCCGCAGTTCAGGCCGGGCTCCGGGTGGCGGGGACGATCTTGCCGCTCTCGATCCTCGCCTTCACGCGGGCGACCTCGGCTAGCAGCCGGGCCGGGATCTTCGCGGCGAAGTCGTGATAGGGAGCAAGCGCCACGCCGTCGTTGGCCAGGGTGCCGGCGTAGTGACTCTTGAACGTGCCGTGGGCGCCGGCGAGCACGGTGCTCTTGACCGACGCGGCGAGGCCCTTGGTCACCGACGTCAGGAAGTACTTGCAGTCGTGCGGCTGGCTGAAACAACCGTCAGTGTCCGGCCACTCGATCAAGACGCTCTTGCCCGAGGCATCTGCGAGCTGCGCGGCGGTGACGGTGCCGAGCCCGTCTCCGCCGGCGACCGGGAAGATCACGTCGGCGCCTTCGGCGATGAATTTGCTGGTCAGGTTCTCGCCGGCGGCCGGGTTGTTGAAGTTACCTATGAACTTTCCATGCTGGGTTTTCTCGTTCCAGCCGAGAACCTGGACGTGAGCGTGATGCTGCGCGTCGTAGTACCGAACGCCGTCCCAGAAGCCGTCCATGTAAATCGTGACGGTGCCGAGATGGACGCCCCCGAAGGTGGCGACCTTGCCGGTCTTGCTCATGCCGGCCGCGAGGTAGCCGCCGAGGAAGCCGTCCTGCACCGTGTTGTAGACCATTTGGTCGATGTTCTTGACCTCTCGTCCCGCCAGGCAATCGGTGCGGTAAGAGCAGTCGATGATCGCGAACTTCTGCTTCGGGTTCGCCTTCGCCGCCGATTCGGTCGCGTCTGCCATCAGGAAGCCGACCGTCACGATGATCCCGCACTTCTGGGCGATGAACGCGTTGATGTTGGGGAGGTAGTCGTTGGGCGTATCGGAACTGAGGTAGCTAACCTTCAGGTGTCGGTCGGCCTTGGCCGCGGCCTTCATGCCCTGCCAGGACAGCTGGTTGAACGACCGGTCGCCGATGGTGCCGGTGTCGGTAACCAGGCACGCCCTGAAGCTGGCAGCGGCGGTGCCCGGAGAACGCGGCGTCGCGGCGCTGGCGCTGCCAGTGCCGGTGAGCGCCGCGAGGAGGCCGAGCACGGCGACGGCACTTGCCGTTCTTGTCATGGATTCTCCTGGGCTGTCCGTGGATCCTTTCCAAAAGATGACGCTCATGTCGATACATGACGGTAATCGCGCGAGTAAATAATCGGTCGCCGCCCGTGAATGGCTAGGCGGTCGCGCCGGAGATGGCGCGGGCAACTGCCCGGCCCGAGCCTCCGCTGACGGCCGGGCCAGGCCAGGTCGCGGCCCCGATCAGCCAGGCGCCAGGCACGGCAGTGCGGTAACCGCCCGCGTGCGCTGGTATCGGCCGCTGGGTGAATCCCTGCCAGAGCGAATTGTCCCCGGCTCCGTGGTCGCCTGGTCCTGCCAGCCGCGATCGTTCCTGAGGCACCTGATTGAGATCCCCGACGACGAGAGCTGAAGAATATGCGGATGGACGTGACCGCCTCAGCTCCGAGCCCGGCCGATGCGGAGGAGTTCATCGAGGCGGTGCGCGCGAGCCGGACGCTCCATCATCCGTGGATCGACGCGCCGGGCACGCCCGAGCGGTTCGCGGCCTACCTTGACCGGGCCGCGGCCCCTAATCAGGCTTCCTACCTGATCAGGCACCGTACCTGCGGCGGTCTCGTCGGCTACGCGAACATCAGCAACATCGTGCGCGGCGCCTTCCAGTCCGGATACCTCGGCTATGCGGCCTTCGCCGCCCACGCCGGACGTGGCCTGATGACCCAGGGCCTGCGCGCGGTCATCGAGAACGCGTTCGGTGACCTGGGCCTGCACCGGCTGGAGGCGAACATTCAGCCGGACAACAATCCTTCGCTGAACCTCGTCCGGCGCCTGGAATTTGCGAAAGAAGGTTTCTCGCCCAAGTACCTCTTTATCGAAGGCGCCTGGCGCGACCACGAGCGCTGGGCCCTGCTGAGGGAGTCCTGGCCCGGCGAAGGATAGTATACAGTTGGCTCTGGGACAGATACGGAGGCAATCGGATATGCATGTTATTCGAGTCTTAACTGTAGTGTTAAGTGCTACAGCGGTCATGCTTGGCATTCCCTCTGCTGCGTCCGGGGCGACCCGGACGCTAAAGACGCTCACCGTTACGGCGAACCTCGGCTCGCAAGCGGGTGTCGGCAAGGTATTCGTTGAACTGGAGATCGCCGAGAATCGGAACAAGCTCGGTATACCGCAGAAGCTTGTCGATGTACCGCTGACCACGGACGATGTTCCCGCCGCCGGAACTCAGCAACTCAGCGTGCCAGTCACGACTGCGGTACTCAAGAGTGCCGCCTCGGGCATGGCCACCTTCGAATTCTTCGCCTGGTTCGGTGACCGGGAGGCCACGTCGATGGCGTCTTTGCCGGTAGTGCCACGGAAGGGCAGCGTCGCCGCTACTATGATGGGTTCTGCCCAGGCTGTCGATTTCTCGTCATATCAAGTAATGGCGACTCCTGACCTTCGCCCACCGCCGTGCGAATGGACCGCAGACGGCAAGGTCGTCGAGCGGTCGAATCTCATCGGTCAGATGCAGGATTCTAAGGGCAAGGGGTCCCAGGTGGACTGGGATTACAGTACGACCGCTGACAGTACCTTCGGGGTGGCGGTCTCTGACGACCTGACCAAGCACTACAGCGCGAGCGGAAGTTTCACGATTACCAACAGCCTCGGTGGCAGCGGCGGTTTCTCTGAGGGACCTGGCTTCGACCGGTACGTGTACGGGCATTTCTACCGGCAGCGCTATCAGAGCACGTACGACCTGCAAGGCAAGCCGGTCTGCGGTCACGATTACAAGGCTTACTACCCGAACGCGGTCGGCGACTCCTACCCGGCCGGCAAGAAGAAGCCTCCGCTTGACCCCTACGGCGTTTGCAAGCGGGATCCCTTCGGGATTGCTGAGATGACGCCCAAGACCGGCAGTTACAAGTCCGACCGCGGTCACGCCACGACGTACTCCGCAGCGGCTACGATCTATGACGTCACGGTCAGCGGGCAGACTGGCTATACCTCTGATATCCACATCAGTTACCACAATCACTCCAAGCTGACGGAGTATGTGTGCGGTAACGGCACGCTCCCTGACGCGCCGAAACTGTGGTCCAACAACAGCAAAGGTCACTGATGGCGAAAGCACGCCTGATCCGCTCGGGTCTCACAATGCTGGTCGTCGCGGGCCTGACGATGGTCGCCGGGTGCGGCAATGGCTTGTCGAAGGAACTGGACGGAAGTATTGATCTGGGAACCTCGGCTGGCCTCACCACCGTGCCAGGCAAAATCGCCGACTATACCGGGTTCCTGGCGAATCACAGCAGGCAGGTAGTGATCTTGAAGTCGGCACGGCTGCTGACTCTCAGGGGGTTCCGGTCGCCCCGGCTCGTGCGGGTGGGAATCGAGCCCAATCGGGCTTTCATCGCCAGCGGACTTGACTGGCCGCCGGATCATTACGGGGAACCGGTGCTTTCACTGTCCGGTTTTCGGCTGCGGCCGGGGCGGCGCGCACAGATCCTGTACGGCGTCGTTGCGCCAAGGGTCGCCGAGTACGGCGACGCGGGGGTTCAGGTCACGATGACCGTCGCCGGCACCACGGTCACCGTCATCGTGCTGAGCGCCGCCGCCACGTGCGTGAAGCATTCCCTGGACATCAACTGCCCGAATTCCTTCTTCAACCGGATCCAGAATGCCGCTGATGCGCCTGATGGCGGCGTCGGCGCCGTCGCGGGTCAGGTTATCCGCTGATCCTGGGGTGCGTTTCTTCTGGTGCGAGGTGGATTGGAAGGCCGTCTGCGGGGTGGCGGTCGCGGCCCGCACGCCGGCCGGGGTTCCGGCGGCTGGGGTCCGGGGGGCGCTAGGGTCCGGGGCGGCTGGGGTCGCGCCCGGGGGGCTGGGCGGGGGCGAAGCTTACGGCGGGCTGGAAGTTGGCGCGGCGGGCGGCGCGGCGGAAGGCGCTGAGGGCGGACGGGCCGATGATCAGGATCGCCAGCGCCGTCGTTACTGCCCGGCCGGTATCCCAGCCAAGCGAGGTGCTGGCGTCAAAGAGCAGGTACCTGTGCAATTGCGCCGCGAACGGCAGGCCGGGCTGGTAGGCAATGGAACTGGTCGGGTCGACGGAGAATGGCCAGAAGCTCAGGTTCAGCAGGAACCCGAACAGATAGCCGGCCCCCGCCCCGTACAAGGCCAGCATCCCCAGCTCGGCCTTGCCGCGAAGGGGTGGCAGCAGCCCGGCCATCATGCCGATCCAGGCGCAGCCGAACATCTGGTACGGCATCCACGGACCAACCCCGCCAGTGAGCAGCGCCGATGCGAACAGGGACGTGCAGCCGAGCGCGAAGCCGAACCCGGCGCCGAAGACCCGCCCGGCCAGCACCAGGATGAAGAACACCGTCTCGACGCCGGCCGTGCCGCCGCCGAGCGGGCGCAGCGCCGCGTTGATCGCGGACAGGACGCCGAGCATGGCAATGGCCTTGGCGTCGATGGCGCCGTCGGCGATCTCCGCGAACACGACTGCCAGCACCAGGATGAGCAGCACGCCGAAGATCAGCGGCGGCGTCTGGGTCGAATAGAACGTGCCTGGTGCGACCGCGAACGGCCAGCCGAACGCGATCAGGCCAAGAAAAGACGCCATCACGATCACCGGCGCGGACCGCCGGCGAACCCGGATCGCCGCCCTGAACCGTTGCCGGTTCATGACGCCGGTCCTGAAGCGGCGCTCAAGGCGGCCGCGATCTGCGGCACCGTCAGGTAGGGCAATGGCGCCAGGATCTTGGCGACCTGGGGCGCGAACGTCGGTGACGCGGTCAGCACGGCAGCGGCCGGCCCGTCGGTGACGACCTCGCCCTCGGCCATGACCACGACCCGGCCGCAGGTACGGGTGGCGAACTCCACGTCATGAGTGGCCACCACGATCGCGTGGCCAGCTTCGGCGAGGCTGACGAGCAGGCCGGTCAGCGTGGCCTTGGCCTGGTAATCGAGGCCGCGGGTCGGCTCATCGAGAGCCATCACGGCCGGTGCTGCGGTCAGCTGGATCGCGAGCACGAGCGCAAGCTGCTGCCCGGCGGACAGGTCCCTTGGATGGAGGTCGGCGGGGATGCCAGGCGCAAGCGCGTCAAGAAGCTTCCGCGAACTCGCGCGGCCGGCGTCGCGGTCGGCCTGGGCTAGCTCCGCTCCCACCGTGTCGAGATAGAGCAGATCGGCCGGGGCCTGCGGCACCAGGCCGACGAGGCGCCTGGCGGCGGCCGGCCCGAGCCGGGCCGGGTCAGTCCCTTCAGGCCCGGCGCTCACGGTCCCGCCATCCCGCCGTCCGGCCCCCTGGATGGCCCAGAGCAGCGAGGACTTGCCTGATCCGTTGCGCCCCATGAGGGCAGTGACCTCACTGCGACGCAAAGTCAGGCTGGCCCCCCTGACCGCGACCAGTGATCCGTACCGAACGACGATCCCCCGCGCTGTCAGCGCCAAGAGCCCCGGCTTCCGGCGGGCGGTGAACGGCTGGGACTGGCGGCTGGGCGGGCAGGCGCCTGCGCAGTTCGGGAGCCTGCCGCCGGGCGTCGCGTACCGACAAGGGCAGCGGGTCCCACCCGGCCAGCTTCCCGAGTTCTACTACGGGCGGGCAGATCGAGGCCGTCCCCATGATGGCGGCCGGATCGCCGGAGGCGGCACTGCCGTCGCCGGGCAGGCAGACGATCCGGTCGGCATAAGACAGCACCCGTTCCAGCCGGTGCTCGGCCAGGACCACCGTTATCCCGAGGTCGTGCACCAGCCGGGTAATGGCGGCCAGCACGTCCTCGGCGCTGGTCGGGTCGAGCGCCGAGGTCGGCTCGTCGAGGACGAGCACGCGCGGGTGCGCGGTCAGCGCCGCCCCGATCGCGACCCGCTGCTGCTGCCCGCCCGAGAGCGTGCGCAGCTCCCGGTTTCGCAGGTCAGCGAGGCCAAGCAGGTCAAGTGTCTCCTCGCACCTTGCCCGCATCGCGGCCGGGGCGATGGCGAGCTGCTCCATCGTGTAGGCGAGTTCTTCCTCGACCGTGTCGGTCACGAACCCGGCCAGCGGATCCTGCCCGACCAGCCCGACGACGTCGGCGAGTTCACGCGGCGGGAACGCCGAAGTATCCCGCCCGGCGACGAGAACCCGGCCCGCCAGCGTCCCCCCGGTGAAGTGCGGCACGAGCCCGTTGATCGCGCCGAGCAGCGTTGACTTGCCGCTGCCGGTGGGGCCGATGACCAGGCAGAGCTCGCCTTCGTCGATTCGCAGGCTGACGTCCCGCAGCACCGGCGCCGAGGCGCCGTCGTACCTGACACCGACCCGGTCGAACTCGATCACGGGCTCGCCCCGCCGAGCGCGAGAGCCGGCGAGCCGGCGTCGGCGGGGGAGGGGGAGGGAGCGCCGACCGGCGGCGCCGCCAGGGCGGCGACCCCGGTCGCCAGGATCGCGACGGCCGGCACCAGGGGAAGCGACGGCCAGTGCAGCGGATACAGCGCCGGGTTGAGCACTGCCGGGTCGTAGCCGAGGTTAAGGCTGAGCACGACCGCGCAGGCGAGCCCCGAGGCGGCCACGACCCACTCAGGCCACCCCCAAGGATCAGGCCGGTACCGGCTCCGCGCGACCCGCCGCCCGCCGAGTATCAGCCCGGCCACGCACAGCGCCGTCCCGGCCGCGAATCCGCCGGTCCCGAGCCCGGGCGGCACGCTCGGATCGAGCAACCCGTATCCCCCCAGGCAGAGCCCGGCGAGCCCGGCGAGCAAGCACCCGGCCGTCACCCGCCGGCTCAGCGCGGTCGCGTTGCCTGTCCGCCCGTATCCGCGCGCGTCCATCGCCGCCGCCAGCCTGAGCGACCGGTCAAGCGCGTCGTGCAGCACGGGGATCGCGATCGGAGCGAAGCCCCTGAGCACCGCGAACCGCCGGGAGCTGTGAGCGGTTCCGCGCAGCCGCCGCGCCCGCCGCACCCGCCCCACGCTCTCCACTAGCTGCGGCGCCACCGAGAGCGCCACCGTCACCGCGACCCCAAGCTCATAGAGCGCGCCCGGCAGCACCCGCAGCGCTCGTTTCGGGTTCGCCAGGGTATTGGCCGCCCCGATGCAGCACAGCAGGCAGGCCAGCCTGGCGCCGTCGATCCCGGCGGAAAGCACGGCCGGCGCCGAGACCGGTCCGCCGATGCGCACCCCCGTGTACCAGCCGGGCATCGGAATAACAGGAAGGCGCAGCCAAATGGCTACCCCGGCGGTCGGCCCGCTAGAGAAGACGACGCTGAACGCGATCCTGATCCCGATGACTGCCGCCGCCATGATCAGGTAATACCGGTACCCGCGAGCCCAGGGCGCCTGGGTACGGCGCAGCGCCACGACCAGTCCGAGCACGGCCACGATCAGCACGAGCAGCAGCGGATTGCTCGTCCGGCTGGCCGCCGTCGCGAGTCCGAGTGCCCACCCCCACCAGGCAACCGGATGCAGTGCTCTCGGCAGCCGGGCGCGCGGCGAGCCCCAGCGTTGTCCCGGAGTCGGGGTCATGGCCCCAGCTCCGGGACAACGCTGGGGCGCGGCCGGGAGGTCATCGGGCTGTCTGGTCTCTTCGCCGGCGGCGCCAGACGCCGACGACGCCGAGCATGGCTATCAGCGCCACGATGGCCCCCGTGATCGCGACGGACGTGACTGAGCCCCGGCTGGCAGGCGGGTTCGGGCGCAGCGGAGGGGCGTTGACGATTACCGGGAAGCCAGGAGGGTCGGAGGCAGTCACGGCGGACGTCAGGTCGCGGACGCTGTCCGGGCTGAACGTCGGCTTCGCCGAGCCCGAGCTTCCGCTGATGTTGGTGCCGCCGAAGATCCACAAGCTGACGCTGCCAGGCGGGGGCCGGAACGTGAGCGCGCCGGTCTGGCTGTAATTCCAGGTGTTCTGGCCGGGTCCGGCCTCCCAGTAGGTCCAGTAAGCGCTCGCTGGCGGGGTGTTCACGCACGCTTCCTGTGACAACGTCGGGTATGGCGTGCCGTGCCTGAAGTCGGCGTAACTGATCCGGCAGACGAAGCCAGGTCCGTCGTGCTCGGTGCCTGAGGTGTGCCAGCCGCCCTGGTTCAGCAGCGTGAAACCGTTCGTCGGCGTGCTGCCGCAAGCGCGGAGCAGCGGCCCGCCCCAGTGCGCGAAGTCAACGACCACGGTCGCGCCTGGCCTGGCCCGTACAGTCGCTGACCGGTCTCGGAGCGGCCGAGGCAACACCGGGGATCATGATCGCGAGCAGGAAAAGAGAGAGCAGCGCAATCCCGGGTCGCGCAATTGCGCGGCGCGTGTTTGCGGGGCGGGTGGTTGCCGGGCGGGCTCTCACGAGTTGATCCGGTCCCTGGGCTGGCTCGGCGAATTGCCCGGTGCGAGCCGCCGGCGGCGCAGGAACAGCAGCCCGGTCGCGGCGACGATGATCGCCAGCGCGAGCACGGCGCCCGCTACGGGAAGCCAGACCGGGCGCGGACTGGTGTTGAGGCCCGCCGCCGTGGAGTTCAGGTGCCTGGTCAGGGTGCCGAAGGAAATGCCGGTCGCACCGCTGAGGGCCTGGGTGCTTGCCCGGACATTGGAGCCAGGCTGGCCGCCCGCGTAGGCGTCGAAGCCGCCGTTGGCGTTCTGCTCGCGGGCCAGGAAGGCCAGCGCCGAACCGATCCTCGCCCGGTACCTGGCTGGCCGCAGGCTGAGGGCCTGGATGGCGAGGCCGGCCGAGTTGACCGACAGGCCGCCGGCACCGTGAAAGCCGCCGGAGCGCAGTTGCTGGGCGGCGATCCAGGCTAGGCCGGAACTGACGTCAGCTTCGGCTGGCCGGCCTTTGATCAGGGCCAGGGCCATGACGGCGATGGCGGTGCTGTCGATGTCCTTGTCGTGGGTGTCGGGGATGAGGCTGGGGAAAGAGCCGTCAGGATTACGCAGGCTTTCAAGAAAGGTCACGGGGGTGCGGGCGCGAGTCGGCTGGCCGGCGCGCACCTGGGCGATGACGCCGAGCGCCTGGGAGAAGACCGACGTGGCGTACCGGTAGTTCCCGGCCCGGCGCAGGGTCCGCCGGTGCCCGGCGACGAGTTCCGGCAGACCGACGCGTCCAGGGCGGCGATCAGGTCGTGCCCGCCGAAGTCGCGCGGGCGGTCGCCGACGACTTCGGCCAGGACGACTTCCTTGGCGATCGAGCCCCCGTTAGCTGACTTCGTGCCGATCCCGGTCCAGTCATCGACCGTTCTTCCTGACTGGTCTTTCCCGTCTTGGTCGAGAAAGCTGACGATTTTTTGCAGAGCCTTAAGGTCTTTTCCAGTCGCGGCCAGTGCGAACGCTCCGTCCATCGTCAGGCCGAAATCCGCGGTACGGGGAAAGGACTCGTAGTAGCGGCCGTCGATCAGGTTCGCGGGCGAGGTCAGGTAAGCGGCGCCCTTTGCCAGGTTCGGGGACGGGCCGGCCGCGAGGGCGGGAGCACTGAGGGCGCTTGCGAAAACAAACGTCAGCGCGGCGGCGGTCAGCAGCGACCTAGCCGAGGCGAGCGGCATGATGCTCCTTGGCGCCGTGGTCCTCGACGACGCTGAGACGACTTGCGGTCGCGACCGGTGATCCGACTCGCCCGCACTGTCGTGCGGGCCTACGGCTGCGGGCCAGCGCCGGAATTTGACCGGCTTCCCCAGATCGCTGACGTCATCTGATCACACCAGGTCCTGGCCGGTCAAACGGTCCACGGGACGCGGCGACTCGCCGGCCGGGCGCAACAGTAAAGCCCGCACCACTGTTGCCTGGCAACAGTAGACCCCGCATTACTGTTGCCAGAAGCCCGTGCCCGTCCCGCGCGGTGTTGACACGCTCGGTGCCGTAAGGGAAAGTGACGTCTGGCACAACTGAACAGGCGAGATGGCGGGGAAAGTCCGGTGAGATCCCGGCGCTGACCCGCAACGGTAGGACCGGTCGCTGTGTAGGCAAACCCTGTGCAGGCAAACCCTGTGCAGGCAAACCCTGTGCAGGCAAACCCCGTGCAGGCAAACCCTGTGCAGGCACACCCTGTGCAGGCACACCCTGTGCAGGCACACCCTGTATAGGCAAACACCCCGCGACTGGTGAGCCCGGTTGCCCGCGATGCTCGCATGAAGCTCCACCCCTGTCGTGGTCCGCAGGCCGGAGTCTGGGCTCGCGGTGGGTCCGGTCCCGGTAGCTGCCGGACCGGAAAGGACGACCGGATGACCCGCTGCTCATTGGCTCGCGGCCGTGCAGTTGCTCTCGCGTTCTCCCTCACCTTCGCTCTTGCGGGCACTGCTGCTGCCGCGCCCGCGCCCGCGCTCGCATCTCCGGCACCCGCGCCGGGGAAAGGGCAGGCCGCCGCCGGCTGGCTGGCTCGGCAGATGACCGGCCGCAGCCATTTCACCGTGACCTTTAGCGGCACCACCTTTCCCGATCAGGGCCTGACGATCGACGCGATCTTCGCGTTCGCGGCTAACGGCACCGCCAGTGACTACACTGCCCGGGCGAAGACCTGGCTGGAAAAGCCCAGCGTGCTTTCCAACTACATCGGCGACGGCAAGAAGCAGTCGTTCGCCGGGGCAACGGCGAAGGTGGCCCTCGCGGCGGAAGTACTTGGCGTTAACCCGGCCAGTTTCGGCAAGGTGAACCTGCTCGCCCGGCTGGCCGCGCTGCTGACCAAGTCAGGCCGTTACTCCGACCAGTCCTCTTTCGGCGACTTCAGCAACGCGTTCAGTCAGTCGCTGGCGATCCTCGCGCTCATCCGGAAGGGGACGGCACCAGCTAGTGCGGTGAGCTTCCTGGTGCGCAGCGAGTGCAAGGGCGGCGGGTTCCCGCTCAACTTCGCGCAGAAGACCTGCGTCAGCGACACGGATGCGACTGGCATGGACGTGCAGGCACTGCTGGCGGCCGGGCGGAAACTCGCGGCGCAGCGGGGCCTGCGCTGGCTGGCGAAGGCGCAGCGGGCGAACGGCGGCTTCGCCGCCTCAGCGTCGGCGGCCCCGAATGCCAACAGCACCGGGCTGGCGGGGGAGGCGCTGGCGGTCGGCGGCTGGCCGCGGCTGGCGAAGCGGGCGCAGGGCTTCCTGCTCAGCTTGCAGGTCGGTTGCTCGGGCAAGCCTAGCGAGCGCGGGGCGATCGCTTTCGACAAGACCGGCTTCGCGAAGGGAACGGTGGCCGACGCCACCGCGCAGGGCCTGCTCGGCGTTGCTGATGTCGGGCTGGCGACGCTGAGCTCGCACGGCGCGCACAGCGGCGCCCCTCACCTGGCCTGTTCGTCGTGAGCGCGGCGGGGCGGCCCCGGCTGCGGGCGATCCTGATGTCGCTGCTGCTCGCGGTCGGCTTTGTCGTCGCCGTAGCGCGGGCGGCGCCGGCTTACGCCGCGTCGTGCCCAGGGAAGACGGGCATCAGCGTTGTGGTCGACTTCACCAAGCTTGGCGGCAAGGTCAAGGTGGGCTGCGACCACAAGAAGCCCGCCAACGGCCTCGCCGCGTTGAAGCGAGCCGGGTTCACGTACTCGTTCGTGCCTAACATGCCGGGCTTCATCTGCACCATCGATCGCCGGCCGAAGAAATGCAACGGCGCGCCGGTGACCGCGTACTGGTCGTACTGGCACGCTAAGCCGCACGGGAAGTGGATTTACAGCACGCTGGGAGCGGACAGCTATCACCCGAAGCCTGGCTCGGTCCAGGGCTGGGCCTTCGGCAACGGCAAGCCGCCGAAAATCACCCCGCCGTAAACTCGCGAGCGTCGTGCCGTCGCCGGGGCCTTGAGCTGGCTTCAGGACGGCACGACGTGGCGGCGGGATTGAGCGAGGATCTCGTCGGTGACTTCGGCCAGTGGCCTGGTCGCGTTGACTATGGCCGCCCCGAAGCCCCGGTAGGCCTCCTCATAGCCGACGTGCAAGGCGATGATGAGGGCGAGTTCCTCCGGATGCTTGCCGAAGAGGTTGTCGCGAACGGCGATTCGCTGCTTCAGGGTCCCGAGGTCAGCGACGAGGGCGATGACCGTGCCGAAGAGATGCCAGACCTTGTCCTCGCCGTCGGCGACGCCGCAAAGGAACACGGGCTCGCAGAGGCTGGCCGCCTCACGGCTCAGGGCCTCGATCCTCGGGAGGCTGAGCACCCAGTTGTGCTTGACGTACCAGGCGTGAAAGTCGAAGTCCGGATTGTCGGGGAACTCGCCGACTGCTCCGGTGCGCCGGTGGACCCAGTCGGCGTAGCCGTCCTCATCGACCCCGTGCGCCTGATAACCGCGTGACCTGAGCTCGCCGAGCACGGCCGACTTGCCCGTCGCGGACAGGCCGGTCACGTATACCAGCGCCATCGTCGGTCCTTTCCGGCCTAGGTCGGTTTCGAGGGCATCTTCGCTGGCCCATAGTTGTCGTTGGACCCGGCATTGGCAACGAAAATAACGGGCTACGACTGCTTTCCCCTGGGAGTCGGGTGGCCGGGTCAAGACGGCGTGAACCCGGTATATGACGCATACCGGGCCGCCTGTCGCTTGGGCTACCGGTCCCGAGTCGGGCAGCGGGCTGGCGCACTGGCCGGGGTTTTCTGCGCTCTGCTCCCGGCCCAGGTCCGACCGCGGAGGGCGCGCCGAGCGTCAGCAGGTGTGCTCGATCAGGGTGCCGGCGCCGGCCTGGCCGACCGCGAAGAAGCCGCCGTTGCCGGGCACCGAGGCGGCGCCGAACAGCCAGTCATCGCCCCGGCCAGGGCTTGGTACCTTGACCGGCACCCAGGAAGTGCCGTTCCACCGCTCCGCCAGCGCGGTAAACCTGGCGCCCTGATCGGTGCGGCTCGCCCCGACCGCCCAGCCGAAACTACGGTTCCTGAGCGCGACGGCCTGGAGCGAGTTGTAGTCCGCGCCGGGGCTGGCCGCAGGCACCCGCGACCACGCCGAGCCCGTCCACCGCTCGGCGAGCGCCCTGACCTGGTTGCCTTGCAGGTAGCTGCCTACGGCGAGTGCGTATCCCTTCGAGGGCGCGGCCACGGCCTGCAAGAACCGGTCACCCTGGCCAGGACTCACGGTCGCGGCCGTCGACCAGTGCCCGCCGGCCCAGGCGATCGCGAGCGTCCGTCCGAACGACGCCGTGTCAGCCGTCCCCACCGCCCAGACTCGCCCAGCCGACGCGGCCGCGCCGAACAGCAGGCTTTCCGCGCTGGCCGATCCGGGCCTCGGGCTCGGCGCGATGATCCAGGACCGGCCGTTCCAGTGCTCCGTCAGCGTCTTCCGCACGCCGTCGTCGAGCCGCTGGTAGCCCACCGCCCAGATGTCCTTGGGTGACACGGCCGCCGCCGCGCCGAGCACGTTCTCGCCCGGTCCAGCGTCAGGACTCTTCACGACCGACCACGATGACCCGTTCCAGTGCACGATCAGGGTGCGGAAGTCGGTCGTAGTCTTCTCGTAAGAGCCGAACGCCCAGGCGTTGTTCTTCGACAGGGCCACGACCCCCTCCAGGGAGTCGGTCTCGGTCGCGTGGCCGGCCGGGTCCGGACTGCGCGCGACCTTCCAAGCCGATCCGTTCCAGTGCTCGATCAAGGTCCGCGCGCCCGAGCCGAGGTCGTAGCTGCCGACCGCCCAGGCGTCCTTGGCCGAGGTGGCCGAGACCGCGTTCAGCGAAGCCTGGCCGGGAGCAGGGCTGGTCATCACCCGCCACGCGCATGTATTCCGGCCCGGGCTGGCCTGCGCGGCGGCGGCCGGGGCGGCGACGCCGAAGGTGATCAACGCGGCCGCCGCACATGTCAGGACTTTCATTGGACCCGCCAAGCTCACTACAATTGTGATAGTCAGTGACGGTACAGCAACACAGTGTTATCGGCAATGGTAATCAGGGCAGCTCTTCTACGGGTGCGGCGATGTCGTCGTAGACCCGCACGGCGGCGAGCAGGCCGCCGGAGCCGCGCTCGCACACAGTCAGACCAGCTTGCGGCGCCAGTTGATGGCTGCCCCAGCGCGCGCAGGTGTATTCGATCGCGCACCGCGTGCCGTCGTCGGTGACGGCGCAGTCCTCAAGCTCGATGCCGCCGCCGGCGCTGAACTGCCAGGCGAAGAACGCGCCGAGGGCGCTGGTGCCCCGGTGCGTGTGCTGCGGGCCGACGCTGGCCTCGCGGACGTACCCGTCGGGCTCGAAGGCCGCGACGGCAGCTTCGGTGTCCCCGGCCCGCAAGGCCGCCGCGTACCGGCCGACGACATCACCAGGGTGGACCTCGCCCGGCTCGAGGATCGCCGGCCGCAGGTGGTGCGGTCCGGTGATCGGCCACGCGCGGCAGTAAGTGCGGAACACCACGGAACGGTCGTCGGGCGACTCGCACACCAGTGCCACCGGCCAGGCCAGTTCCTGCCCGCCGTCGGACACCTGCGCCATCAGTTCGACCACGATCCGCGTGCCCGCGACCGTCGAGGCCAGCGTCTCGGTGCGGGCGCTGAGAGTGCCGAGCCAGGACGCATTGGAGCGGACGAAGTGCCTTATCTCCTTGTGCCCCCGGATCACCCCGGCGAGCGGGTCGTAGATCGTGACGTCTCCTGGCCAGGCCGCCTCGAGAGCGCCGGTATCACCGGTTCTCAGCAGCTTGCAGTACTCGGCGACAGGGTCAGCGTGCCCGGCCGCGCGGGTCTCCAGCCGCGCTCGTTCTACGGCGCCGGCGAAATCAGGAAACCACGGCATCTAGCCCTCCCCGTCCTTGACTGGCACCTGGCCTTCAGGCACCCATCATCTCGCTCTCGGGCCGGAGACCAGCAGAGCGCCGGCCCAACCGCCTACCAAAGTTGCATATAGTCACTCATCGGAACAGGCGTACCTGGCCAGCAGGGAGTCGGCGAGATGGGTTTACGGGATCGTAAGCGCCGCTTGCTGCTAATCCTGTGCGCCTTCGGGGCGTCCTTTGCCCTGGCGCTGGCGGCGATAATCGTGATCAGGCACTATAAGGCTCCGTCCGGGACGGCTATCATCCTGCACGGTCCTGGCGGCTATCTCGCGCCGGCCGCGCTTGACAGCCAGTGGGTCACCTACTCGGACGAGTCAACCTGCCCGCCCGGACCAGGATGAGACTAAGGCGAGACGGTGACGCTACGTCTTCCGCTGGGTGTTGTCTGTACCTTCTGCTGGTAGTTCGCTCCAGCGTGGGTGCGCAGACCAGGGGATGGCACATGTTGTATAGCAGCAAGCAGCGGATCAGGTTCGCGCGTTCCGGGACTCTCGGTCTCATTCTGGTCGTGCTTCTGGCTGGGTGCAGCCTCAGCCACATCAAGAAGAGCATCGACAAGATCAACAGGGAGAGCTCGGCGACCGGCAGCCTGGAAAGCTTCATTCAAGATGAGCTGACCAGCAAGTTCCACAAGTCGGTCCGCTCGGTCTCGTGCACGCCTTACGTCGATGAGGTACTGCAGCAGGACACCGCCCACATGACCTGCAAGGTGCGCTTTACGGACGGCACCGGGTATACGACGCCGGGTACCGTTTACGATCCCTCGACGGACCCTGACTACAACACCTACACCTACAGCTTTGACGACCCGCCCGGCGTGGACATCACGAAGGCGCCACTGCCAGGCCCGATCCTCAACCTCCCGGCTGACAGCCCGCATTCCCTTTTCCTAGCCCGCAACTTGACCCCGGTGGTCAAGACGCTGGTAAGTCATTTCGGCAGCCACGACCTGATTCTTCAGATGGCTATCTACCCTGGCGAAGTCGAGGCCGTCATCGCGGCGAGCGGCGGCAAAGCCTGGCTGGCGACGGCGACTTACTACAACACGCTCAAGGCCGGGAAGCGGACCTCGTTCAGCGGCTCGCGCAGCGGAATTGCCTTCTCACAGCTAGACCCGAAGGTCATCCAGGGACTCGCGACGAAGATCGCAGCTAAGGGCGGGACCAACCTCGCCAGCATCAGCCGTTTCGTCCTCACCTCACTGCCACAGCAGAACGAGGGCTGGAACATCTACCTGACCAAGGGCAGCAAGCGGTTCCAGTCCCTGGTACTTGGACAGCACCTCGTTGAACTCACGCCAAGCGGTGCCAAGGTGCTGAACTAGTTATTCGGATTCGCCGCTGAACTTGATGACCTCGCTGATGACCACCTCGGCGATGCGCTCGGTCCCGGCGGGCAGGGCCGTTTCCCGCTCGCGCAGGCTGATGCGGACCTCGCGGGACACGGACTCGACCGACGGCTTGGGTTCCTCCTTGCGGCGGTCGCTGAGGATGGACCAGGCGAGCTGGGCGATCGTCACGATAAGCGTGGCCGCCGCGATGCTGAGGCCGAAGTCAAACGTGCCGCGCCGCGTGGGCTCGTGCTCGCGCGCGTACAGCACGGCCTCGACTTCGGCGGGGAGGCCGGCGCCGAGGTCAGCGGCGAGAAGGGCAGCGGCGGCTCTAGCCGCCTCGGCGGCGGGATCGGTCATGTTTCGTCTCCGGGCTCGTCGTCGTTGTGGCGGGTGATGAGGTAGTCGCGGACGTTGGACGGCAGGGGCTCGCCGGTGACTCGCGGCCAGGCTTGCCCGACGGCCGGCAGGCCGAGTTCGGCGCTCGCCCACCAGCATGTTATAGCTGCCCAAGCCACCCAGCGCCATTCTCGCTGGCCAATACCCAGAATCATGGCATAAGCGAATAAGGACGCTTAACAATCCGTTTTCTGGACCCGGAACTTGGCCGGGTGCGAAGGCGCGAAATCCGGCCTAGCGCAACGATGTCCCACCGATGCTGTTGTCGGCCAGGCGCTGACGACAACGATGGCCCAGCGATGCTGCGCCAACCGCATCCATGTGCCATAGATGTTGTTCGCGCTGCGCGCCGAACCGCAACGATGGCCCAGCGATGTTGTTGCCGGGCCGCGGCAGCCGGTTGGCGACGGGAGGCGGCGCCGGGAGGGAACAGTGACGGCGGGCCGGGGACACTGCGTGATCGGACCACGGATGCGGGAGTCGCTTGGGTAGTCCGCTGGTTCCTGGGAAGGGGAACAGTACGTCACACCACACCGGGAGGCGACGAATGACGAAAGTGACTAACAACGCTAATCGGTCATACGGCGATCAGGTGACGCTCAGCGGCGCTGACACGCAGGTCTACGAAGCCATCGCGACGCTTGAATTCAACGGGCGCGAGGTCGCCGCGCCGGACATCGCGGCCACGACCGGGCTGGACGAAGACACGGTTCAGGACACCCTGCGCACGCTGACGCATCGGGGCGTGCTGGTCGTGAACGAGGAAGCCGAGCCGACCTACGAGCCCGCGCACCGCGGCTGGAGCGCGGCGCCCGGGCAGGCGGAGAACCCGGCCCGCTAGGGCGCCGCGTTCGGGCGGGTGTAACGGTGCTTGACGCCGGGCGGGAAGTACTTGGGGTCACCGGCCGGGCGCAGGTCCACGACCGGGAGCTGAGCGGCATCGGGGACGTAGTGCGCGAATTCGCTGTTGAGGCGGCGCAATTCGGCTCGGATCGCGTCGGCCAGGGCAGCGGCCCTGTCCGCGGTCCGGTCCGCGGAGGCTTCCTGGCCGGGCGCTAGTTCGACGGCGATCCGCAGTTCGCGGTCACGGTCGGCTGTTTCTGCGGCCTGCAGAACGAACTTGCCTGTGACCCAATCGCTTATTTCCTGGCGCTCGAGCGCGACCGTCACGTTCTCCGGGTAGATGTTCGCGCCGAAGTACGACACGGTGAACAGGGACCGCCCGAAGACGTACGCGAATGGCAACTGCGGCGCGCCTCGTGGCCCGCCTGCTTCGGCGAGAGCATCGTGCCCGCGGCGGGCGCAGAATTCCAGCATTTCTTTATAGCCAATAAGCCCGCCTTCGTCGGCAATGTGGTACCTGACCAGGGGAGTAGCGCCGTCGCTGCTGAACAGCAGCGTGGGACCCGAGGCCTGGAAGTAGCGGGTCATCGGGTCGTACTGGACCAGGGTCGGCAGCCGCGACTGCCCGGCCAGATCCCGCAGGGCGTCAGGGTGCCCGGCCAGGAACCGGCGGATCGAGACGCTCAGCGGCGTCTCCGTGCCGAGGACGCCGGCATCCGCCGTCCCGTACACCGAGGCCGAGTCGGCGAGCGGCGCCGTCATCCCGGCCCGGCGGCCGACGAGGTCCCGCCACTCCTCGCTGAACACCTCGCCGGCCAGGACGAGCTTGATCCGGTACGCGGGCCAGTCGATGCCCTGGGCCAGGCCCGCGTCGATCACGTTCTTGACGAACGGCGGGTAGCCGGCGAGGACAACCTGGTCGAACAACGGGGCAAGCTCGGTGACGACCCTGAGGATCTCGGGGAGGTCATTGCCCGGCGTAGCCACCGTGATCGGGTAGCCCTTCGCCGTCAGGTGCCGGCAGCAGGCCGCCGTGTACATGCCGCCGACCCAGGTTCCGAGCGCGAAGCAGATCACGGCGAGGGTACTGCGCTCATCGGCGCGGAACCCGTCTCTGAAGACCTGCTCGAACCTCGCCGTCACGGCCCGCTCGTCCAGCACTGACCTGGGCCAGACAGTCGGCGTCCCCGACGAGCCCGACGACACCGCGACCAGGTCGCACCCGTCCAGGCTTCCGCCCCGGCACAGTTCCGGCAGTGCGTGCCGGCGGTGGTAGGTGTCTTTTGTCAGAAGGGGAAGTTGATCGAAGTCAGCCGGGGACCTGATGGCCTCTCGGTCGACACCGGCCGCGCGCAGGAACGCCCCGTAGGCCGGCACCGTGCGGGCCGCGTCATGGAACAGGTCGAGCGCCGCCTCGGCCGCCGGGCCGGCCTCCTGCGGCGGCTCGCTGAGGTAGTACTCGCGCATGCCGCGCAGGATCCGCTCCGGCCGTCCGCTATCCATGGACGGAGCTTACGGCAGGGCTACGTCATTCGTTCCTGACGAGCCTGGCCGGCTGCCCATCATGCGCCACCCGGTACCTGAAAATTTCCTCGGTAAATGTATTTTCCACGACGTGCCGGTAAAGCTCGTCGGGCAATTCGAGCTCATGCAGGGACTGGCCTTCTGACGGCGTGATCCCTATTGTGCTGCGATTTCCGCTGCCTGAGGACTCGGTGCTGGCCGCAGGGGCGGGCTGCTAAACCGCCAAAATTTCGCCGGAATGATTGCTGAGTACGTGTATCTTCATGGCAACCGCCTAGCCGTTGCAGAAAAAATCAAGAGTGAAGACAACGGGTGCTGCGCTAACAGCGCGAGTTACATGATGGCAAGACCGTCCGGCATGATGTGACGATGGAGAATGACGAAGCAGGATGACCGGCTTTTCCTGCACCGCAGCTGGACCGGGCTCGGAATATTCCAGGCCAGGTTCTCGCGCACCGACAGCGGATGGGTGATTACCGAACTGGCGGTCTGCGGGAGCCGGGAGACCTGTCGGCGGGGAGCGACGCCGACGAGACCGGACCGGCTGAGAGAACAGGCCTGATGCATGACCCCCATCTGCCGGAATGAGGGCAACTCGCGCACACTGTCATTAGCGGAGCCATTGGGGCGCGGGAACCTGAACGGAGAAGCTCGTCATGCTGACGCTCGTCATCATCCTGCCGGTCGCGGTGGCTCTGGTCGCTGGTGCGGTCGAGCACCAGTTCCTTGACTTGAGAAAGCGCGCCGCCGAGCTGGCTGCGGCTGACCCGCCAGGCCAGGACAGCGGTCCGCGCGTTTCGCTCGCCGCCGAGTCGCTGGCCTACGTCGGGGCGCTTCTCATCCTGGCCGGCGGCGCTATTGTCACCCAGCGGCGCTGGTTGCACCTCGCCAACTCCGAGCGGGTCGAGATTCTCGCCGGCGCCGCCCTGATTCTCTTGCTCGGCGGCTTCGTGGTCCGCTGGGTTACGGCCTCGCCGGCGGACCGGCTGACTGAGACGATGTGGCTGGCTTCGGCCGCGGCGGCGGCCGGGGCCACGGCGACCGCTTCGGCTGGCGGGCACGGGCACTCCGGCGGCGTCACGGTGCTTGTCGTCTGCGCCCAAGTCGCTGGCTACGCGTTCATTTTGTGGATCCTGTGCCGGCGCGAGTTGCTGGCGGTCGTGATGTTCGCTGGGCTCGTGGGCACGCTGTGCAGCGCGATCGCCGTCACCGCCTCAGGGAGCCGGGCGCCCTGGCTGGCGGTGGCGCTCGGGCTCTGGCTGCTCGGGATTGCCTGGGCAGTACTCGGGCTTGTCTATCCCCAGCCGCTGGGCACCAGCGTCATCGTCGGTGCTACCGTCGCCCTGCTCGGGCCCGCCGTGGCCGTGCATCAGGACGCCTGGGTATACGTGGTCGGCATCGTCACGGCTGCGGCCGTGCTGGTCGCGAGTGTCCCGCTGAAGAACGTGGTCATGCTGGCTTTCGGGTCGACCGCGCTCTTCGGCTATCTCACGGCGGCGGCGTTCCGCTTCTTTGACCGCTCGCTCGGGGGAGCTGAGACGCTGATGATCACCGGAGGGCTGCTGATCATCCTGGCGGCCCTGACCGTCTGGCTCGGCCGGATGACCAGGCCAGCCGGGGAAACCACCGCCTCTGACTTCCGTGGGGGCGGTAGATCGCCGGCCGGCCGGCCGGCCGGATCAGAGCCAGGGCGATAGGGCGACTGTGGCAAGGCATACCTTTTTCTGCCCGCTTCGGTGGGCGGACGTCGACGTCTACGGGGTCGTCAACAACGTGGCCATCGTGCGTTACCTGGAGGAGGCGCGGGTCGACCTGTTCTTGTCAATGGCCCGGGTGGAGCAGGACAGTTTCCTCGGCGGCGGTTCTGTCGTGGTGCGGCACGAGATCGACTACAAGCACCAGCTCACGCATCGCCGTGATCCGGTGGAGATCGAGATCTGGGTCAGCCGGCTGCGCGCGTCGACGGTGACGATCAGCTATCTGGTCAAGGACGGTGATCGCATCTACGCCAGAGCTACATCCTTGCTCGCGCCCTTCGACTACGAGGCCAACGGCCCTCGGCGGTTCACCGAGGCGGAATCCGCGTTCTTCGCTAAGTACCTCGACGAGGACTAACGACTTGTACCCTCGTTACTTACTATCAGCCGGTATCAACGCCCTCAGGAGGTACGGAGCCGATGGTGCCGTCCGTGCCGATGCCTGCGGAGCTGCTCGCCGCCGCACGCGAAGCCAGGGATGATGACGAGCTGGCCGTGCGCCTCGAAATCGCGGGAGTGTGCGTCATCGCCGTGATCGGCGGCGAGGGCGATCCGCGCGAGTGGTGGACTGCCATCTGGCAGATCGCAGGTCCGGACGCTAGCGTGCCGTTGACTGAGAGCCCGCGGCTCCAGTCGCTTCCGGCTGGGCTCAGCGCCCTGGCGGTCCGCCGGGGAGTCGGCGATCCGGCGCTGTCTGTCTCTGACGCGATCGATCCCGAGCGGCAGCGGGCCGCGGTTCAGGCGGCCCTGCATGCTGCGCGGCGAGCTGACCGCCGGGACGGCGTTCCGTTGCGGCCCGCCCGGCTCGACACGGTGCTGGCCAGGCTTGGCGCGTTTGTACAGCCGTCGCGGATCCGCGCCGCGGTGGCTATGGCCGCGGTCGTCCTGGTCGCGGCCTCGGTGGCCATCGCGGTCTCGCTCGGCCGGCAGCACCAAGAGCAGTCGGCCGGGCTTTCCGTGCCAGGTCTCGCGGCGGGGTCAGCGCAGAACCAGGCCGCCGGCCAGTCAGGGCGGGGCGCGGCGCCCGCGGTCACCACGGGCGGGACCGGCCCGGCCAGCGGTGCCGCCGGCGCCAGCGGTTCGCCGACGGCGCGTGGCCGGGCGAAGCCCACCTCGCACCTGAGCGCCAGCCCGACCGGCTCACGCGGACCCTCCCCCAGCCCGAGTGCGCCTGGCTCGCCCACGCCATCGCCGAGCCAGCCGCCAGGCCCGACACCCACCACGCCCGCCCCGTCATCAGAGCCGCCGCCGTCGCAGTCACCGCCGCCGTCGCCGACCCCCTCAGCGTCACCGACCGGCAGCGGCAGTTGCGTTGTGATACTTGGTATTCAGGTGTGCGTGTAGCTGGTGCCGCAGCCGGACGCCCGCGCTGGTCAGGGCGGCCTCGAAGGGCTCTTTTGCCGCATAGATGTCCCATGGGTGTGGCTCTTCTCGGGGGGAGGGACATGATCGTGGAAACTTCGTGTGGCCGGGGCATCCGAGGTTTCCACGATCATGGAATCATCGGACCGTTGACATCGGACCGGGCCGGGTCTCGCCAGCCGCTCTGGCCACGCGCGCAACACCAGCCGCACGGCAAGCCGGAGCCAGTGCGCCCGCCCTCGCTGCCTGACCCCCTCCCGCCAAGAGAGCCGCATCGATGTCCCATCGTTGTGGTTGGCCAGCCTGCGGCTACCGCATCAATGTCCCATGGATGCGGTGCCGACAGCATTGATGTCCCATCGTTGTCGTTGCCAGGCCGCCGCGAACCGCAACTATGGGCCATCGTTGCTGCGCCGTGCGGGCAGTTGCGTTAAATGCCGGGAATGCCGGAATAGGTGAGTGCCGGGAGCGGGGGCCTGAGGCTGGGACCGGGCGGGGGCCGGGAGCGGGCTGGGGGCTGAGCCGGGAGCGGGGGCTGACGGCCGGGAGCCGGCCCAGCTCAGGATCCCCATGGGGCGCGGTGGATGGAAGGTGGCTGTTCTGATGGGCAATGCCCAGCTAGCGGCGATATCGTGGTGGTGATCAACTTCCGGTGCGGCCGCGAGGCCCCTGGGTACCAGCGGGAGCCGATGCGATGTTCGCTACCATTGTCGGGCTGGCCGGAGAGCTGACCGGTCAGCGTTTTCCTGTCCGCTCCAAGCCGGTCACGTTCGGGCGCAGCGAGGAGAACGACATCGTTCTCACGGCCGGGCTCGCCTCCAGGGTCCACGCTGAAGTGCGCCAGGAAGGCGTTGGTTACGTCCTGCGCGACCGTGGCAGCAGCAACGGAACGTGGGTAAACGGCGAACCGGTCACCGAGCGTTTCCTTCAGGGTGGCGATGAGTTCATGATCGGCGACGACGTGTTCAGGTTCGAAAGTCCTGACCTGCGGGAGACGGTAGGAAACGTCGTTCCCGCGCCCCGGTCGGCGCCGGCCGCGCTGCGCGTCACCATCACCGGGGGCGGACCGGTCGGGCTTGGTTTCGCCTTGCTGCTCGAGTACCTGATGGGCCCTTTGGTGGCCGTGAAAATCTATGACGGCCGCTGGAAGAGCGACGGCGGCCAGATCGTCTGGAAAGGCCCCGGCGAAGGCAATATCCGTCGGATGCAGTGCGTGACGATTCAGAGCAGGCAGTTCCTCAAGCTGCCGCCAGAAGTGCAGGAACGCCTGTTCACGCCGGGCTACTTCACCGAGATGTGGCCGAAGGGACCTGACTCCATCCACGATCTCGGTCCGAGGAACGTGCGGATCGCCTACGTCGAGGACCAGTTGCTCGCGCTCGCCAACGAGAAACGGGACCGCATCGAGCTGATCCCCGAGGTCTTCGACGTCGAGGCGGCGCGCGAGGAGGTCGCGGGCCAGCACGTGCTCGCGATCTGCGAAGGCGGCCGCTCGCGGACGTTCGAGCATTTCATCGGCAAATTCGGCGCGGCTGATCCATCGCTTTACGCGCACGAGGGCAGCCACCTCCAGGACATGGTGCTCGGCCTGAGGGTGAAGTCAGACCTGCCTGATCCGATGGCTGTGCTGCTGACGGTGACGCAGAACCGGTTCCTGCTGAACTCGCTGCGCGGCGAGGGCTTCCTTAACATGCGGCTGACCGCGGCCGAGGCGAAGGAAGTGGTCGGCATCGACCCCGTGCGGCAGGTGTTCACCGAGTGCATCCAGGCCGGGCCCTGCCTCATGGAGCGCACCACGGGCAATGAGTTCCACTGCGGGGCGCACCAGGCGCTGTTCCTGCCCGCGCTGCTGAAGCAGTCGGCGTTCTGGGCGCGGGTCGAGGAGGGATTGCAGCTCTTCGGCGTCGCGCCGAAGAACCTGACCGCGGTGACCGGCTTCAAGCTGGACATGGTGCAGCGGCCACGGTTCACCGCGCAGCTTTTCCCCAGGACGGCCACGAGCCCTGGCACGTTCGGCTTCCTGCTCGGCGATGCCGCGAATGCGATCCACTTCTGGCCGGGACGCGGGCTCAACAGCGGCCTGGCTTCGGCGATTTCGCTTGCCCGCTGCCTCGCCGCCCCCCGGCGGGGTGCGACCTTGCGTGACGCCGACTTCGTGCGGCACGAGGCCGTGATGGCCATGCTCCAGTACCGGCACAAGACCAGGGCCTGGCGGCAGATGGTGACCACCGACGAGGCCGGCGAGTCCGTGGCGATCAGGGACCTGATCGCCCGCGGCATCACCGAAGGGGACGAAGGCGCCTTTGATCAGGCCGCTGACTTCGAGGCGATGATGGGGCTGCTGTCGGGCACGCGTGGCCGGCTGGCGTCGCGGCTCGAAGGGCTGCCCGACGATGCGACGTTGCGGGCTCACATGCAGGGGTTGCCGCCGGAACTTGTGCACACACTGCTGGTGAGCGAGCCCTGGGACACCGGAGGCGTGGGCGGCGAAGAAGTGGACCTCGAACTCCTGCTTGAAGCCCCCCGGCCGCGCCGGGCGGCACCGGAGTCCGCCGATCTGGCCCAGCCGACTAGGCAAGCGGCCCCGGCCTACTAGCCGGTTAGCTCGGGTGCGGCTTGGGCGAGCCTGGTTACGCCGAGTTCTAGTTCGGCTTCTGTGGGCGCGCCTGAGAAGGTAAGGCGCAGGTGCGGGCCCTGGGCTTCGGCGGGGAAGAACGGCCGGCCCGGCATCACGATGACGCCGTGCTGGCGGGTCGCCTGGGCGATCTCTGTGTCGTCGAGGTCCTTCGGCAGGCTGGCCCACAGGTGCATGCCGCCTTCGGGAAGCCTGATGTCCACGGCGGGCAGGTGGCGGGCGGCGGCGCTGGCGAGCGTGTCGGCCCGCCGCCGCAGGCAGCGGCTCAGTTCCTTCAGGTGGCGGTCCCAGGCGGCCCGGCTCACGAGGTCGAGCGCCGTCTCCTGGAGTGGCCGGGAAACGAACAGTTGATCGACAACGCTCAGGGCGCGCAGGCGATCGGCCACGGGTCCGCGAGCGATCATGGCTCCGACTCGCAGGCTGGGCGAGGTGACCTTGGTGAGCGAGGTCAGGTAGACGACGCGCCCGTCCTGGTCATCGCGGAGCAGCGGTGCTGGCCGGCGGTAGTAGTGCGACAACACCCTGGCTACGTCGTCTTCGATGATGAACGCGCCCGCTGCGGCGGCGATCTCGAGCACTGCCGCCCGCCGGCCTGAGGCAAGAGTGGTGCCGGCCGGATTGTGAAAGGCGGGCTGGCAGAAGAACGCTCTCGCGCCGGTGCGGGCGAAGGCCTCGGCGAGGTGCTCAGGAATCACGCCTTCGGCGTCAAGAGGCACCGGCACTGGCCGGATTCCTGCCGCCCGGGCGGCAGCAAGGGCGCCAGGGTAGGTGGGAGATTCGACCAGCAAGGGCGCACCTGGAGGTACCAGGGCGCGGAGAGCGATCGAGAGCGCGCCCTGGCTGCCGCTTGTGATCAGCACGTCCTGCGCGTCTGCCCCGGCGCCGGTGTCCTGCGCGAACCAGGATCTGAGTGAGTGCAGGCCGAAGGCTGGGGGACGCTCCCAGCTGTCCGGGAGCCTCGCCGTCCGAGCCAGCGCGGACCTGAGCGCCGCGAGCGGCATCAGCGAGGAATGCAAGTAGCCGCTGGCTAGCGAGACGACACCGTCCGCGTGGGGCGGATCAGCCAGCGGCGACATTCCCTCGGTGTTGAGCGGGCGCTCGCCGAGTGTGACGGTTTGCCAGGAGAAAAGGGCCTGATCGGCGTGCGGACGGCCTTGCGGCTGCGCCACGAAGGTCCCGGCCCCCGGCCGGGTGACGAGGATTCCCTCCCTGGCCAGATCAGTAATGGCGCGGGAAACGGTGAGCGGGCTCACGTGGTGCGCATCGACTAGCCAGCGGGTCGATGGCAGCCGCTGACCAGGGCCGAGCCTGATGGCCTCGGCCCTGAGCCACTGTTTGAGCCTGCCGCTACTGGTATCGTTGTTTATGAGAAATGAGGATATCGCTATCGTAGTTAACGCGATAGCGGGTGACGCCCGGTGACGCTGGCTGACGGTGCGCTGATCGTGGTCGCCGGGACGCTGGCTGGCATCGTCGGAACGGCGGGCGGCATCACCTCGCTCGTCTCCTACCCGGCCCTCCTGCTCGCCGGGGTGCCGCCGCTCACCGCCAACGTCGTGAACATCGTCGCGCTCGTGGTCTGCGGGCCGGGCTCCGCCTTGGCATCCCGGCCCGAGCTGCGGGGGCGCTGGGCCTGGCTGGGACGCTGGATGCTGGTCGCCGGGGCGGGCGGTGCCGCCGGGGCGGCGCTTTTGCTGCTTACCCCTTCGGCGGCCTTCGGCGAGGTGGTGCCTTTCCTGATTGCCGCCGGATCGCTTGTCCTGCTTGCCCAGCCGAAGCTGTCGGCTCGTCGTGAGGGCTCAGGCAAGCACAACACGATGATCCTGGCGGCCGGCTTGTTCGCGGTGTCGGCCTACAGCGGCTACTTCGGGGCCGGATCAGGCGTGATGGCACTGGCCCTGCTGCTGATCACCGTTGACCAGAACGTGGCGCGGGCGAACGCGCTGAAGAACATGCTGGTAGGGGCGGCCACAGTGGCCTCGGCGGTTACCTTGGTGGCACTTGTCCCTGTTGACTGGGCGGCCGTCGTGCCGCTGGCGGTCGGCTTGCTCGCGGGCAGCCTGATCGGGCCTCGGCTGGCCAGGCGCATTCCGGCCGCTGTGCTGCGCTGGTTCGCGGCAATCCTCGGCCTCGGCCTGGCCGTCAAGCTCTGGATAAGTCCCGGCTAGACCGGCCGGTTTTCGCGCGGCCGACGAGCGCCCGCGGGCCTAGCTGGCCTTGCCAGCCTGGCCCGGCTCGGGCACTAAATATTTCGGGTGGCTGCCAACTTTTGCGGTTAGTAGTGCGTCTTATAGGCATAAGCGGCGATCAGCGGGCGGTGCTCGATGTTCTCGCGCGCATAGGCGACGTTATCGCAGACAACAAAATTTTCCCAAACGGCGGAATATGACTAGACCGGCCGTTGAATTCCGCATGGGTTTATGGCTGGATGGACGTTTTGGGGTAGCTTATGGCAACCGCCGAGATTGAGTCAGCAAAAAGGCAGCCTATCTCGGGTTCTGACTGCGTCGGCAGCGTGTCCTCGCCTCGCAGGAGTTGGGTGACGCCGGTTGCCTTCACTACGTTCGGGGTGGCATTGTTCTTCGCCTATCTGACGGAGGCGCAGAAGCTCCCGATCTTTGCTGACGGCTCGTCACAGGCGCTGCAGGCGTGGGACATGCTGCACGGCAATGTGCTGCTGCACGGCTGGGTACTCAGCGACGTCTCGTTCTACACCACCGAGCTGCCGCAGTACCTGCTTATCGAGCTGGTAGCCGGCCTCAACCCGGCTGTGGTGCACATCGCCGCGGCGATGACCTACGCGATGCTCGTGGTCGCGGCGGCCGTGCTGGCGAAGGGCCGGGCGACTGGGAGGGAAGGGTTCGCCCGGGTGATCATTACGGCGGGCATTATGGTGGCCCCGCCGATCGGCCGGATTTTCTTTTCCCGCGCGTTTTCTCCCGCCTGGGTACTTCTGTCAGCACCCGATCACACGGGTACCCAGATCCCGCTGGTGCTGACCTGGCTGGTACTCGACCGGATGCGGCCGAGATGGTGGCTGCCGGCCCTGGTGACGGTGATGCTGATCTGGGCGGAGATCGCCGACTCGACCGCGATCTTTGAGGGCGCGCTTCCGATTGTAATCGCCTGCGCGATTCGGCTCTACCGGCGGCGCGGCCCGCTCGCAGGACAGTGGTATGACCTTTCGCTGGCCGCTGGCGCGCTCGTATCGGCGGGCGCGGCCATGCTGGCCCTAGTGGTGATCAAGGCACTCGGCGGCTTCGCCGTCAATCCGGCGTCGCCCGTCCTTACCACGGTCAGCGGGATGACAGCCGACTTCTGGATAAAGGTGCACGGCATTCTTGTTTTGTTCGGTGCCGACTTCTTCGGCCTCTCCGCGACCAATGCGCTGGTGCCGATAGCCCACCTGATCGCGGTCGTGCTGGTGGCGTGGGCCGTCATTGACCTTGTTCTACCCGGTCCTGCCGAGCCCTGACCGGCCGCTGGCGTCCTGGCTGCAAGCGCATCACCTGACTTACGGCCTTTCAGGGTCCTGGTTCGCCAGCAACGGCGTCACCCTTTACAGCGACGGCCACATACGGGTCAGGGACATCAAGCTAGCCGCGAACGGCGAGATCAGCAGGCTGCCATGGAACACCAAGGCGTCCTGGTACAGACCCGGGCAGCACGACGCCAGGTTCATCATCTTCAACCCGTGCGTGGCCAGGCCTACCGGGCGGCTTTTCAAAGTCGTCGGCCCACCGTCCGCGGCCTATCTCGTTCAGGGCTTTACCGTGTTCGTGTGGAACAGTAACCTGCTCAAAGGTCACCAAGACGCGGCCTCCTCTTCGGCACGGGAACCGGCGGGACCGCCTGGCCATACCGTTATCGCTAGTCGCTACACCAGCACTTACCTGCTCATGTGCGGCTGAGGCTCGTCGTCCTCGTGATCGCGGCGCAGGGCGCGGACGACCGGGAGCGCGGCGAAGTAAGAGCCGACCGCGGCTATGCCGCCAACGCCCAGGTCCACGGAGATCCGGCCCTGCCTGGCCCAGTACACGTCCTTCAGGTCGAGCAGCAGGGCGAACTCGTCAACAATCAGGGCCAGGCCGGCACCGTAACTCACCGCTACCGCCGGGTGCGCGCGCTGCTTCTCGCTGCCACGTACCGCGACGGCACCGACGCCTGACAGCAAAGCGATCCCCCACATGTAGTGGTGCAGGTGCTCGCCGCCGACGCTGAGATTACCGAACGGACCGCGGCCCGACCTGATGCTGTAAGTAACTCCGCGCACCGCTCCGAACGTGGCCGTGAACGCCAGCCAGCTCGCCAGCGTTGACCGCTCGCACTGGTCCAGGTCCTCGCGCAGCACCCGGTTCAGTCTCGGCAGGAAGTCGCTCATCTCGGCAACTCTACCGAGCTGCCTCACGCCTTTCTGGCTACGCCGCCAAGGAAGGTCGCCGTACGGGGCGTGTAGGCCACGGCCGGCTCGTCGCCGGCCCAGGACGGCACGGGGACTACTCCGGGAGGCACGAGCTCGAGATCATCAATCAAAGTCTGGATTTGCTCCGCGTCGTGTATGTAGATCCGCGCGGCCGTGTAGGCCGAAGTGAAGTTCTCGTTCTCGGAAGGACTGCCGGTCCCTACCGAGACGATCAGGTAGCTGCCGGCCGCGAGCTCTTTGGCGAACGCGGTCGCGACGTCGCGAGCGATGTCGGCCGGGACGAAGTGCAGGACCGCGGAGAAGATCACGCAGGTCGGCTCGGCCAGGTTGATCAGATCTAGCAGCTCGGAGTCGGCGAGAACGCTCGCCGGGTCGTGCAGATCGCCTGGTACCGCGATCACTCCAGGTCCGTTGGCGAGCAGCGCTCGGGCATGCGAGATGACGACCGGGTCATAGTCCACATACGCTACCTTGACGGGCGACTGATAGTATTCTATGGCATACACATTTCCGCGAGTCGCCAGGACCGGTGCCTATGTCGACGGCCGCCACGGCTGCGGAACTTGCGCCACCCACATGACTACCTTAGCACGGCGCGAAAACGTGAGTGCGACCCGTCCGGTTCCTCACTCTATAACGAGCGTCGCGACGAAATAGGCCAGCTCCGTGACCTGCAATGCATATGTACCGGCCGGGAGAGATGGCACAGTGAAGTCGCCCGTGTCAGGCGCCGTAACGGTCGGGCTTATGAATACAGCTTTGGATGTATCCACCGTGCTTAGCATTGGGTTACCGGGAACGGATGCTACGGCGGGATCATCGGCAGCGGAAATGACCAGCGTCATAGGCAGTGGAGTATGACTTGCCAGCGTGAAGACGGAATTTGTAAAAACAAGGGAGAGCTGCTGATTAGCTGAGGCATAATAACAAGACTGATCGAAGTCGTTACCAGCCGAGTTGATCCCGATCGTCACAGTTGTCGACACTGACCCGCCCGCCGAAGAGCACACCGGTATCGGATGGACCGCCCGGCCGTTAGTATTAGCAAGCACATGGGTACCCAAGGGTTTTGGCGATCGCAAGGTCAGGATGAAGACGACACCAGCTCCTATGAGAAGTGCGGCAGCGATCCCTACTAAGAGAGCGGCAGTACCGGCTGTCAATTTATGCCAGAAAGGGCCGCGTGTGATAAGCCTCATCGAGAATCGCCATTCCTTACGTTGCGGGCAGCCCCATTGGTTAAGTGCTGAAGCAGTCCTGGTAAGCGTAACCCTGATTGCTGCAGCTCATACAATACGTACCGTCGTCTATACAAGCGTACCATACCCAGTAATCGCCGTCCGACGTGGTAAGCTGAAGATGGGCTTGCGCATAATCGGTGGCGCCGTCGTCGCTGTAATAGTCAATTACTTGATTATCTGAATTATATTCGTAGATGTCGCTGTTTATCAAGAATCCTTGAAAGCAAGAATTACTTGCCGAGACGTTGTGCTTATCAGGACTATCGCCAGTCAGAATGTTGGTGCCGGCGGTAAGGCAAATCTGAGGCGAGGCCACCTCGAATCTGGCGAGAGAATAGGACTCATTGTCACTATGCTCTATGTGCGTGCAGCTCGTCAAGCAGCGACAGACTTAACTGCTACCCTCCGCCGATGAAGCTGGGTCGGAATCGACCTATATGACGGCCTAGCTAGATCGGCTTGGCGTCGGCGCCGAACCGCCCGAGCGTGTGCTCCCGATATGATGTGAGTGCGCACAACCCGACTTGCAACGATCGTTGTCCACGTAAGCCACCCGTGATTGCGGGTCAACCTGCCGTGCGATGTCGTGCGTGTTCAGCGCGGTCGGCAGCCCGGCGCCGACGTCAATGAACTGCCGGACCCCTCGGGCCGCGACGTACCTGACCGCGCGCCCGAGGAACTGCCTGTTCTCCCGTGCCATCTGCGCCGAGACCGGGTGGACCTCGAGCATTTTCTGCGCAAGCTCGCGGTCGACCGCGAAGTTATCTTTGCCGCCAAGCCAGTAGTCCCAGACCCTGGCGATGCTTGGTTTCGTCGGATCGAAATCTTGCACTGTCGTCCCCCGGCCTTTCCTCCCTCGGTCCGCCCGCCTTTGTCTTGCTCCGCAGCCTAGCGGAATGTCCAGCGACGGGTGGGTTGCCCCGTGACGACGGGCTTGCTTGCAGACGGCTCTGGCGTACAATATTTTGTACGCGGAGAGGGAGTCGCCATGAGGACAATGACCTACAGCGAATCGCGGGCGCGATACGCCGAGACGCTGAACTCGGTTGTGGAGGACCGCGAGGAAGTCATCGTCACCCGTGCGGGGCATGAACCGGTCGTAATCGTAGCCCTTGACGACTACCAGTCCCTTCGCGAGACCGCGTACTTGCTGCGAAGCCCGGCCAACGCTCGCAGGTTGCTGGCTTCGATCGCCCGGCTGGAGAGCGGCGGCGGCACGGGTCATGAACTGATTGAACCTTGAAACTCGTCTGGGATGAGTCTGCCTGGGACGACTACTTGTGGTGGCGGGCGCAGGAGCGCAAAGTACTCAAACGCATCAATGCATTGATCGCCGACATCGCGCGCCATGGCAATGAGGGCATCGGGAAGCCTGAGCCGCTAAGGTACGGTTTCCAGGGGTACTGGTCCCGGCGGATCACCGATGAGCATCGGATGATCTATAAGGTGACTGAGGACGAGATCCGCCTCGCCCAGTGCCGCTTTCACTATGAAGGCTAGGCCGTTAGCAGGGATCCGATGATTCGCGATAGCGACGAGATGGCCGCCCAGTTGCGGGAGTTGCGCGGGCTGTTAATCAGCGAAGGCCTAACTGAGGGCGTCAATCTGCACCTGAGTGAAAGGGACGGTGTCGTACAGGTACAGCTGATGGCGGTCGATCTTGGTCGGCTCGGCCTGCTCCTTGCGGTCCTGTCGGATCCCGGCGAACTGGCTGATGATGACAGCTTCTCCCGCCGGATCGCCTCAGGGCGCAATGATGGCGGGCATGGCCGGTGGCAGTACTCGCTGGTAGCGGACCGTTACCCGATTAACGACGAGATCGTTTTCCTCGGGAAGGTAAAGCTGCCCGCCAGTGACGTGCCCGAGATCATTGCCCGCGCGCGGGAGCGAGGCTAGCGGCCCGCTGCCGTCAGGGGCGCTGGAGGTCATCGAAGGTAATGGTCAGCGACAGAGGCTCGTCGAGGATGAGGGCACGATGGTGAACGGCACTGGCGACGTACCGCTTCCTTGACCAGTCAAGCCGGTACTCCTCGATCTGGCTGATTTTTGCCCAGTCCTTATCGAACTGGACTATCAGGTAGCCGGGAAGGCCGGCGCTCGCATACAGCGCACGTTTGGCCGTCGTATCGGCTTCGAAGGTGCTCTCCGAGGTGACCTCGACGATCAGGTGGATGTGATCGCGGACGGTGTTCACGTCGTAGGGATCGCAGTCGCGCACGATGATGTCGGGGTAGCGGACGTTGAGTCGGCGATCGGCGTGCTTGCTCAGTGCGTCCGCGAACCTGACCGCGACATCGGAGCTGATCCGGTAGCAGGGCCCGTCCGATGGGCGCGCGTTCTCCAACGCGGCCGCCAGGCGCCGGATGACTAGATCGTGCACTTCGGGCTGCGCCATGCTGGTGATGACCGCGCCTTCGGCAACTTCAATGTCGCCGAAGGCGTCGGATTCGGCGCTGAGATAGTCGTCCGCCGTCAGCCGCCTCGGCCGATCGGAGTGCTCGGCAGTCATCTGACCATGGTCCCACAGTTGGCTGGCGTCACGGGTCCATGCCGGAGGGCCTGCCGGGGCCGTGGGGACAAACGACAAAACTCCCATAGTGCCTTATCGCCCGCAATGAAGTCCCAGCGATGCGGTTGCCAGTTGACCGGTATGCGGCTGATGCCTGGTTCGCTGGGTTAGCCCGTGAGGTTTTCGTCCGGGGCGGGCTGGGCCGGGAGTGAGTCCAGAAAGTGAACCCGTGGTAAGTCGGCCGGCGACCGTGACTTACCACGTTTTAGCTCAGAAAATATCGGTGTAAACCACGTATAACGATCCGCGGTCGCTAGGTAAAACGTGGTAAGCCGCAAGGCTAAGGCGGCTTACCACGGGTTCACTTTCCGGACTCACTCAAACCGTCCATATCGCCCGGCCGCCCGGCCTGGCCGACCGCGACTCCACGGACCGACCGTCGCTCGTCACTCCCAGGGAAACGCACCCATGGCCCATGGGTGCGTTTCTGGTGGAGTGAGGCGGGTCTCATGGGTCTTGCTGGGGAGGCGGGGGCACTTTGCCATGGTTTTTACGGGGGTAAAGTGCCCCTGCCTCGCGGGGCGGGACGGCGGGCTCGGCCGAATGCCCGGAATGCCGGGATATCCGGGCGGGATCGGCCGGCGACACGGGTCCTTCCGGATCATGCGGAGGAGCCGACCAGAAACTCACTCCAGCGGAAACCCACCCATGGCCCATCGATGCGGTTGCCAGGCGCGCACTAACGACAACGATGGCCCAATCGATGCTGCGGAGACAGCATTGATGGGCCATAGATCCTGTTCCGCCCGGCCGCCGAACCGATGGCCCAGCGATGCGGTTGGCGCGACTGCCGCCGCCTGGGCCGCGACCCCGCCAGGCCCCGGCGCTCATCCCGGTCGCTAGATCGGGCAAAACGTACCCGCGTGCTCTAGGTTGGTGCGGTACACGATGCAGAAGGGCGGAAGGCAAAGTGGAGTATCGCCAGCTTGGGCGCAGTGGCCTGCGGGTGTCGGTGCTGACGCTCGGCACGATGACGTTCGGCGGGCGCGGCGGCTTCCGCGCGGTCGCCGCGACCGACGTCGAGGGCGCGCGGCGGCAGGTAGACATGTGCCTGGACGCCGGGATCAACCTGATCGACACGGCGGACGTGTATTCGGGCGGGCTGGCGGAGGAGATCACCGGGGAGGTGATCAGGGGGCGCCGCGATTCGCTGCTGCTTTCCACGAAGGTGCGGATGCCGATGGGCGGCGGGCCGAACGACGCCGGGCTCTCCCGCCATCACATCCTCGCCGGCTGCGAGGCCAGCCTGCGCCGGCTGGGCACCGATCACGTCGACCTCTACCACGTGCACGAGTGGGACGGTCAGACCCGGCTTGAAGAAACCATGTCCGCTCTGTCTTCCCTCGTCGAGGCAGGCAAGGTGCGGTACCTGGCCGTGTCGAATTACGCGGGCTGGCAGCTGATGAAGGCGCTCGCGGTCGCCGACACTCATCATTACGAGCGGTTCGCCGCGCAGCAGATCTACTACTCGCTGGAAGCCAGGGACGCCGAGTACGAGCTTCTCCCGCTGTCGATCGACCAGGGGCTCGGCGTTCTCGTCTGGTCGCCCCTGGCGGGCGGCCTGCTCTCCGGCAAGTACCGGCGTAACTCCTCGCCTTCTGAGCAGACCCGGCAGCTCTCTGAGGAGTGGAACGAGCCGCCCGTCCGCGACCAGGACAAGCTTTACGACACGATCGAGGTGCTTCACGACGTCGCCGGCGCGCACGGGGCATCCCCGGCCCAGGTCGCGCTGGCCTGGCTGCTCGGCCGGCCGGCGATCACCTCGCTGATCATCGGGGCGCGCACCGACGAGCAGCTACTAGACAACCTGCGCGCGGCCGAGCTGACGCTGACCGCGCCGGAGCGCGCCGCGCTTGACCAGGTCAGCGCGCCTGACCTGATCTACCCGTACTGGCATCAGCTGGGAACGGCCGCCGACCGGCTCGGTCCCGCCGACCTCGCGCTCCTGGGACCGCACCTGACCTGACCGGTCACTCGTTGCGAGCGATTTCCGGGCCGGTCATCCGCCGCAGCAGCGGCAGGGTACTGGCGATGAGCGCCAGCGAGGCACCGAGCCCGGCGGCCACGATGACATAGAACGCCAGGCCGGGCCACTGGAGCGGATAGCCGAGCTGCGAGCGCAGGTAAAGGAACGCGGCCAGCAGCCCGGCGCCCGCGGAGACCAGGGCCGAGAGCACGAGCGGTACCGAGGTCTCGAGCACCACGACCTGCCGCAGGAGGCTGAGTTGCACGCCGGTCAGCCGCAGCAGGCTGAACGGCCGCTTGCGCTCGCTCAGGCTGCCGATCACGGTGACGGCCAGGGTGCAGCCGCCGATCGCGAGGCTGCCGAAGATCAGCACGTAGGCGAATCGCTGCCACTTGGTGACGTCGCTGCGGAGCTACTGCTCGGTCAGCGTGGCCGGAACGCCCCCAGCCGGGAAGCTCTTGGTCAAAAAGGTGCTGACCTGCTCGATCGCGCGCACCGAGCCGTTCGTGGCGACGACGACAGTCCGCACCGGCACGGCCGCGAGCCGCCGCGCGCTGATCGCGACCGTCGGCCAGACCCGGCGGGACTGGCGACTGTTCTGCCGCAGGGTCGGTGAGTACACGGCGGGCGGGAACGACGCGGCCTCGGCCCCAGCCGCGCACTTGCCAAGTACCGGTATCCGTTTGAGGTCACGGCACGGCACCAGGCTCGCCGGAGTGCTGCCCCAGGCGCCGAAAGAGAGCTTCGTGCCGAGCGGGTTTCCGTGCAGGAGCAGGACCGAGCTGACCCCCTTGATGCGCGCCAGGCCGGCCAGCACCGTCGCGGGGACCGCCCTGGCCGGCCCGGTGCCGGGGTAGGCGCCGACCTGATCGGTCACGATGTCGTGGCCGAGAACGCCGCCCGGCGGGGCCTGCCGCACGTCGATCGAGGTGATCACGCTGATCGTGACCGTCACCACGAACAGCGCCAGGGCGAGGCCGCTGATGGTGCGGAACCCAGTGTGCGGGCTGTCGGCGAGCCGCCGGGCGGCGATGAGCGAGCCAGGTCTCCTGGCCCGGCGCGCCAGCAGCCGGGCGCCGGTCATGGTCAGCCAGGGTCCGGCGATCGCGAGTCCGGCGAGTACCAGCAGGAAGCCGGGCACGATGGCGAGAATCTCGTCCGCACTGGTCCGCTGCTTGCCGACGACGATGAAAACGGCGAGCTCGGCCATGCCTGCCAGCAGCGGAAGCAGCCGCCACGCTCGTGGCGCCTTCGGAGTGACCCGCCTGCTTACCCCGAGCGGTGAAACCTGGACGCGCCGCAGCGCGATCCAGGCGATGACGGCCGCCGCGGTCGGCACGCCCAGAACCACCGCGGCGACGTCAGGGATGCTCAGCGACAGGTCGCTGGTGAAGAACGGAGCCCCGCTGAACGGGAACGAGGCGATCACCGGCCGCAGCGCGAAGAACAGCGCGAAGCCGGCCGTCGGTGCCGGCGGCCGCCGCGACCGCGGACTCGACCGACGCGATGACGGTGATCTGGCGCGGGGTCGCGCCAGTCAGCCGCATCGCCGCGAATCGCTGCTCGCGTCGGGCGGCCGACAGCCTGGTCGACGCGCCGATGAAGATCAGCACCGGCAGCAGCAGGCCGATTCCGACGACGGAGAGGATCAGGTCGATCCCGTTCGCGTCAATGCCGACGGCGATCGCGCATGAGGGGCCGTCGCAACTGCTGAGCGGTGCGGTCTGGATGGCCGTGATCTTGCTGGCGCCCGCGATCTGGTGCGAAAGAGCTGGCTGAGACAGGTGCAGTACCTTCGCCGCTTTCGTCAGCGAACCCTGCTCCACGATCGTGACCAGGCACTCAAGAGACCGCAGCGAAACCATGCTGGTAATCCTGCCCTCGCCCCCGCGTGTCCCCGATTGCAGGCCCAGCGTTGTCCCGGAGCTGGGGCTAGAACCCCATCTCAGGGACAACGCTGGGCCTCGCCGGCCCGGTTTCCGCCAGCCGCCGCACCGCTGCGGCAAGCTCCTGGTCAGCTAGCCCGGCTTCGAGTTCAAGCGGAGGGCTGGCCGCGCCGCCCGCCAGGCTTGGGTCTTTCAGCCCGCTGCCGGTCACGAGCAGCACCACCTCGTCCGCCGAGCCGACGACGCCCGCGCTGACCGCGGCCGTCAGCCCGCCAAGCACCGTCGCCGCCGCGGGCTCGGCGAACACGCCGCTCGCCGAAGCGAGGCGGCCGATCGCCTGGCCAAGCTCGTCATCGGCCACCGTGAAGGCGGCGCCGTTTGTGTCAGCCAGCGCCCTGAGCGCCCGGCGGCCGTCCGCGGGCCGGCCCACATTGATGCTGTCGGCGAGGCTGGAAGCCGCCATCGGCGTCACGTCCTTTTCGCCGCGCGACCAGGCGCTCTCGACGGGGTTCGCCGCCTGCGACTGGACCGCGATCAGCCGGGGCAGCCGGTCAAGCCAGCCGAGCGCCAGCGCGTCCCGCAGGCCGCGGTAGAGGCCGGCGAGAATGTTCCCGTCGCCGACGGGGACGACGATCGCATCGGGAGCACGGAAGCCGAGTTGCTCGGTAATCTCCAGCGCGACGGTCTTCTTGCCCTCCGTAGTGAACGGGTTGTAAGCCGTGTTACGGCAGTACCAGCCGTTCAGTTCGGCGGCCAGCCGGCTCGCGGTGACCGCCTCCTCGTAGCCGCCCCGCGCGCAAACGACGCGGGCGCCGTACGCCCACAGCTGAGCGAGCTTGGCCGGGGGCGTACCAGGCGGCACGAACACGGTGACGTCAAGCGGGCGGCCCGCCGCCGAAGCCGCCAGCGCTATCCCGGCGTTGCCCGACGAAGCCGTGCAAACCGTAGTGAAACCCGACGCGAGCGCGTAAGCCACGACCATCGAACTGGCCCGGTCCTTGAGCGACCCGCTCGGATTCCGCCCCTCGTCCTTGATCCACAGCCGCCGCACCCCGGCCAGGTCAGCGAGAACGGCGCCCTCAGCCAGCGGTGTCCCTCCGGCGACCAGGCCGCCGCCGGCCGGCTGGCGCGCGGGAAGCAGCGGCGAGTACCGCCACATGCCCGGCCGCCCGGCGTCGATCCCTGGCCGGGCGTCCCGGCGAGCCGATTTGTAGTCCGGCTCGCCGTCAAGCAAGCCTAAGTCGCCGCAGGACGGGCAGGTGTACCTGACCTCGGTAAGGCGATAGGACCGGCCGCACTCAGAGCACCGCCAGCGAAACCCGCGATCTGTCGTCGTCACACAGCAACTCTGGCCCATGGGTCCGCCTCTTCGGGGTGGAGGGTATCGGCAAGCGGAGGACTGGCGGCCTGGCTGCGGGTCGCCGTGCGGCCGGTGTTTCTCGTGTGGCTTGAGTGACCAGCGAGACCCGACCCGTCCCGGCAGGCGGGTCCCGGCGGGTCCTTGCCTGACCCCGGGGGCACTTTGCTGACGTTCTGACGACCGCGGAGTGCCCCCGGGGTCCGGGGCCGGGGCCGGGCCGGCCGACCGCGGCGGCCGCGAACTGGCCGATGGCGCCGGCTAACCGGGCAGGAAGTCTCAGCTCACCGCAAGGATGTCCCACCGATGCGGTCCGGGGGGGCGGGCAACCGCAACGATGGGCCATCGTTGCTGCCCGAGTGACATCCATGGGTCATCGTTGCGGTTGCGTCGCCCGGCTGAGCAGCATGGATGTCCCATCGTTGCGGTTGCGGCACGGGCTGGCGGCGAAGTGCCCGGTATGCCGGGAGCTGAGGACCTGAACGGCGGGCACCGGGAACACGGTGGGGTCAATAAGCCGGCTCGCTGCTGGCGGGAGTGGACGGTGGATCCAATAAGATATAGTGCTATTTCGGTGCCCTTTTCGGATACAGCGTTCGGACCCAGCGAAGGGAAACCTCGATGGCGACCAACCCTTTCGACGACGAAGACGGCGTATACCGGGTCCTCGTCAATGACGAGGGCCAGCACTCGCTCTGGCCGGCCGCGATCAGCGTGCCCGACGGCTGGGAGGTCGTGCACCCCGACGACAGCCGGGCGGCCTGCTTAACGTACATCGAGGAAAACTGGACCGACATGCGGCCCAGGAGCCTGGTCAAGTTCATGGAAGAAAACTCCGGGCGCTGAGTGGTGGCATCACCGAGGGCAGCGTCCCCAGGGACAGATTCCCCAGGGGCCGTCCTGCCAGATTGCTTCGCGGCCCAGGTCAGGCGTTCGCCGGACGCGATCGCCGTGGTCAGCGGGTTCGAGCAGCTAACGTACGCCGAGCTTGACGCCGCCTCGAACCGGCTGGCGAGGTACCTGATCGGCCTGGGCGCCGGCCCGGAAGAAATCGTGGCCGTCTCGCTGCCGAGGTCAGCTGACCTGGTGATCGCGCTGCTCGCCGTCCTGAAGACAGGGGCCGCGTACCTGCCGCTCGACCCCGGCTACCCAGCCGAGCGGCTCTGCGCACTGATCGAAGACGCCGCTCCGGTCGCCGTGATCAGCGAGCACCTGCCGGAGGCCAGCGGCCTGCCGGCGAGCGCGATCACCGACGCCGATCGCAAATCCGCCCTGTCGGCGCTGCATCCGGCGTACGTCATCTACACGTCGGGGTCGACTGGCCGGCCGAAGGGCGTGTGCGTGCCGCACGCGGGGATCGTGAACCGGCTGGCCTGGATGCAGGATGAGTTCAAGCTGACCGCCGCTGACGCGGTGCTGCAGAAGACGCCGTTCAGCTTCGACGTGTCGGTGTGGGAGTTCTTCTGGCCGCTGCTCGAGGGAGCCAGGCTGGTGCTCGCCAAGCCGGGCGGGCATCAGGACCCCGAGTACCTGGCCGGGCTGATCGCGGCCGAGCAGGTCACCACCATCCACTTCGTGCCCGCCATGCTCGACGCCTTCACAGAACTCGCGGATCCGGCCGCGTGCACCACGCTAACCAGGGTCATCTGCAGCGGCGAGGCGCTGACAGCCGCCCAGCGCGATCGCTTCGCGGCCACGTTCGGCGCGCCGTTATTTAACTTGTACGGCCCGACAGAAACCTCGGTCGACTCCACCTGGTGGCCTTGCGATCAGGAGTGCGAAGGCCCGCCGCCGATCGGCAAGCCCATCTCCAACACCCGCGTCTACGTGCTCGACGAACGGCTCAGGCCGGTGCCGCCCGGCGTGACCGGTGAGCTGTACATCGCCGGGGCCGGCCTGGCCCGGGGCTACCTTGGCCGTCCCGGCCTGACCGCCAGCCGCTTCATCGCCTGCCCGTTCGCCGGCCCGGGGACGCGCATGTACCGTACCGGCGACCTGGCTCGGTGGCGGGTGGAGGGGGAAGGGGAGGTGGGCGGGGGCAACGTTGATTACCTTGGGCGCACCGACAGCCAGGTCAAGATCCGCGGTCACCGCATCGAGCTAGGCGAGATCGACGCCGTCCTGATGAGCCATCCAGGCGTCAGGTCCGCGGTCACCGCCGTCCGCGATGGCCGCGATCTCGTCGCCTATGTGGTTCCGGCTCGCCTGGCCGGCGCGGAGCAAGGCCAGGTCGAGGCCTGGCGCGAGGTCTACGACGAGCTGTACCGCGGGCCAGGGCCGGAGTTCGCCGGCTGGACGAGCAGTTCGACGGGACGCGGCCTGCCGCGCGCGGAGATGCTCGAATGGCAGCGCGCCGCCGCTGACCGGATCCTGGCGCTGCGTCCCAGGCGCGTGCTCGAACTCGGCGCGGGCGACGGGCTCATGGCCCGCCTGGTGGCGCCGGCGTGCGAGGAGTACTGGGCCACCGACGTGTCATCGGCGGCGCTCGACAGGCTCAGCACCTCGATCTCCGGGGAACCCGAGCTCAAGCGCAAGATCAGGATCTTCCAAATTGCCTCCAGGGACCTCAGCCACCTCCCCGGCGGCTGTTTCGACGTGATCGTGCTCAACTCCGTCGCGCAGTACTTCCCGAGCCTGGCCTATCTCGAGGACGTCATCAGGGCCGCGGTCGCTCGCGCCGAGCCCGGAGCGGCGATCTTCCTCGGCGACGTCAGGAACCTGGGCACGGCGCCGTACTTCTACGCGGAAACCAGGCTAAGTTCCGCCCCGGACGACGCTGGCGCGGACGAGGTTCTCGCGGCGGCCAGCCACGCCGCCGCGACCGAGAACGAGCTGCTGGCCGACCCGTCCTGGTTCCTCGGACTGCCGCAGGCGATCGCCGGCCTGTCCGCCGCCGAACTGCACTGCAAGGGCGGCACTTACCGCAACGAGCTCACCGCCTACCGCTACGACGTGGTACTGCGCACCGGCCCGGCGCAGCCGGCCGGAATCCCGCCGGAAGCGCGGTGGGGGACCGAGGTCAGCGATCTCGGGGAGGTGGAGGCCCGGCTGAGCGCTGGTCCGGTCCTGGTCACCGGAATCCCGGACGCCAGGCTCACCCCGGCCGCCGAGGCCCTGGCCTGCCTCCGATCGGGCGGGACGACCGCGCAGGCCCGCAAGCTGCTCGCCGAGCCGGCCACCTCTGGGCTGGCGGTCAGCGAGTTCTACCGGCTGGGAGCCGAACTCGGCTACGGCGTTCAGACGAGACCTTCAGCAACCGGCGATGCCTGCTTTGACGTGCTGCTCACCGACCAGGGCCGGTACGCATTCCCCGTCGGGCCTGGAGGCGAGCGGGCCAACCGTCCCAGCCTCGACCTCGTCGCTGAGCTGCGGAGCTACGTGCGCGAGCGGCTGCCTTCCTACCTGGTGCCAGCCGCGTTCCTGCCGCTCGACCGGCTCCCGGTCACGCCGAACGGCAAGATCGACCGGCACGCGCTGCCGGCCATCGCCCGGCCGCGTGGCACCGGGGCCGCGGTCGCCCCGGTCACCGAAGAAGAGAAGCTGATCTGCGACCTGATCGGGGAGGTGCTCGACGTCGAGGACGTGGGCGTACACGACAGCTTCCTTGAGCTCGGCGGCGACAGCATCACCGCCATGCGGCTCGTCACGCGGGCCAGGAACGCCGGCCTTCGCCTTGAGGTGCGCGACGTGCTCGACCAAGGCCGGGCCGGAGAACTCGCGCGCGCGGCGACCGCACCGCCGCCGGCCGCCAGCGAGCGTTCGCGCCCGCTCCTGTCGCTGGCCGCGAGCGAACTCGCCGAGATCGAGCGGCAATGGAAGGGCCTTGGGTGACCGACTCCTCCTTCAGCGAGATCCTTCCGCTCGCGCCGCTCCAGAGCGGCTTGCTCGTCGAGCACTTGCTCGCCGGCCGGGACCGCGACCCTTACCTGGTTCAGTTGGTGCTCTCCGTCCGCGGTCCGCTCGATCCGGCCCGGCTGCGGAGCGCGGCGCTCGCATTGCTCGGGCGGCACGCCAGCCTGCGGGCCGGATTCCTGCACGAAGGACTCAGCCAGCCGGTCCAGGTGATCCCGCACTCGGTCGAGCTGCCCTGGCTGGAGCTAGACCGCAGCGGCGCGAGCCCGGCCGAGCGGCCGGGACTTCTCAGCGAGCTCGCGCTCGCCGAGCAACGGCCGGGCTTCGACCTGCGGCGCCCGCCCGCGATGCGGTTCGCGGTAGTCAGGTGGTCAGCGGCCGAGCACTCGGTGATCTTCACCCACCATCACCTCCTCCTTGACGGCTGGTCGCTCGGCGTCTTCGCCCGCGAGCTCTTCGAGCTTTACGACGAGTCCCCCTTGCCCGCTCCCGTGCCCTTCAGCGAGATGTTCTCCTGGCTCGAGAAGAGAGACAGCGAAGCCGCGCGGGCCGCCTGGCGGCGCGAACTCGCCGGCGTCAGCCCGCTGTTACTGGCCGACCAGGTCACCGCCGGACCCGCCGGGCCGAACGGCGAGCTGAACCTTGAGCTCAGCGCGGCCCTGTCGACCCGGCTGGCCGAGCTGGCGCGGGCCTGGCGGGTGACCCATGCCGCCATGTTCCTCGGGCTCTGGGGTCTCGCCCTCGGCAGCTTCACCGGCAGCGACGACGTCGTGTTCGGCACCACGATCTCCGGGCGGTCACCAGAGATACCGGGGGTCGAGTCGGCCGTCGGCCTTTACGCCAACACGATCCCTGTCCGGGTCTCCTGGTCAGCGCAAGACCGGGTGCCTGACCTCCTGGCCGCGTTCGGCGCCCGGCAGCTCGAGCTGTCGGAGCATAGCTGGCTTGGCCTGGCCGACCTCCAGGAACTCGCCGGGCAACGGGCGCTGTTCGACACGCTGGCGATCTTCGCTAACTACCCGGCGGCCGCCAGGCTCGGCCACACGAGCACCGCCGAGCTTGACGTCAGCGGGGAGATCAGGGGCGACCTGACCCACTACGCGCTCGACGTGCTCGCGATTCCGGGCGACCAGCTGACGCTGAAGGTCAGGTTCCGGCCGGAGCTCTGTGCCGAGGCGACGGCGCGGGCCCTCGCCGGGCGGCTGGTGCGGCTGTTCGAGGCGGTCGCGGCGAACCCGAGGCCGCGGGCCTGCGAGATCGACCTGCTCAGCCGGGCCGAGAGCGAGCAGGTCCTGGTGGAGTGGAACGACACGGCCGCCAGGATCCCGCCGGGCACGCTCCCTGACCTGTTCGCGGACCAGGTCAGGCGGTCGCCGGACGCCATCGCGGTGACCTGCGGCGGCGAGTGCCTGACCTACGCCGAGCTTGACGCCGCTTCCAATCGGCTGTCGCGCTACCTGACCAGCATCGGCGCGGGTCCTGAGCAGGTGGTGGCGGTCGCGCTGCCGAGGTCGGCCGACCTGGTCATCGCGCTGCTCGGGGTGCTGAAGTCGGGAGCGGCGTACCTGCCGGTCGACCCTGAGTACCCGGCTGAGCGGGTCAGGTTCATGCTCGATGACGCCAGCCCGGTCGCCGTGATCTCGGGAAGCCTGCCTTCGGCGGAGGGGTTCGCGGGCGGCGAGGTGACCGACGCCGACCGCCGGTCGCCGCTGTCGGCGCTGCATCCGGCGTACGTCATCTACACGTCGGGGTCGACTGGTCGGCCGAAGGGCGTGTGCGTGCCGCACGCGGGGATCGTGAACCGGCTGGCCTGGATGCAGGACGAGTTCAAGCTGACCGCCGCTGACGTCGTGCTGCAGAAGACGCCGTTCAGCTTCGACGTGTCGGTGTGGGAGTTCTTCTGGCCGCTGCTCGAGGGAGCCAGGCTGGTGCTCGCCAAGCCGGGCGGGCATCAGGACCCCGAGTACCTGGCCGGGCTGATCGCGGCCGAGCAGGTCACCACCATCCACTTCGTGCCCGCCATGCTCGACGCGTTCACCGCCACCGCTGACCCGGCCGCCTGCGTCAGCCTGACCAGGGTGATCTGCAGCGGCGAGGCCCTGACCGCGGCGCAGCGGGACCGGTTCGCCGCCAGGTTCGGCCGGCCATTGTTCAACCTGTACGGCCCGACCGAGACCTCGGTGGACTCGACCTGGTGGCCGTGCGCCGAGGACTCCGGCGGTGCTCCTCCGATCGGCAAGCCCATCGCCAACACCCGCGTCTACGTGCTCGACGGGCAACTGCGGCCGGTGCCGCCCGGCGTGACCGGGGAGCTGTACATCGCCGGCGCCGGGCTGGCGCGAGGCTACCTCGGCCGGCGAGCCCTGACGGCGGAGCGGTTCGTCGCCTGCCCCTACGGCGGCCTGGGCGAGCGGATGTACCGCACCGGCGACCTGGCTCGGTGGCGAGTGAGGGGGGAAGGGGAGGTGGGCGGGTGCCTTGACTACCTTGGGCGCACCGACGGCCAGGTCAAGATTTCCGGTCACCGCATCGAACTGGCCGAGATTGACGCCGTGCTCGTGGGCTGCGCGGGCGTCCGCCAGGCGATCACCACCGTCCGCGATGGCCGGCTCGTCGCCTACCTGACGGCCGCGGACGGCACCGACCCGCAGGAGATCAGGCGCCAGGCCGGCACGACGCTGCCCGAGTTCATGGTCCCTTCGGCGTGCGTCGTGCTGGCCGCGCTTCCGCTGCTGCCGAACGGGAAGGTGAACCGGGCGGCGCTTCCCGCTCCGAAGTACGAGCTCGCCGCCGGCGGCCGGGCGCCGCGCACGCCCGCTGAGGAGATCTTGTGCGGCCTGTTCGCCGAGGTGCTCGGCGTGACCTCGGTCAGTATCGACGACAGCTTCTTCGACCTCGGCGGGCAGTCGCTGACGGCGATCCGACTGGTCAACCGCATCAGGCCGGCGCTGGCGGCCGACCTGGAGATCCCGGCCGTCTTCGGGGCCCCGACCGTCGCCGGGCTCGCACAGCTCCTGGTCGCGGACCGGCATCCGGCCAGGCCGCCGCTCCGTCCGGCGCAAAGGCCAGCCGCTATCCCGCTGTCGTTCGCGCAGAGCCGGATGTGGTTCCTGCACCGGCTCGAAGATCAGAGCCCGGCCTACAATATCCCCCTGATCTGGCGCCTGACCGGGAAGCTTTCGCAGGACGCGCTCCGGTCGGCGCTCGCCGACGTGGCGGCGCGGCACGAGAGCCTCCGGACCCTGATCGCTGAGGCTGACGGCGCTCCGGTGCAGCTGATCCTCGCGGCGCCTGACGCTCGCCCGGTGCTGCGGGTCAGTCGAGTCGGCGAGGGGGACCTGGCCGAGGAGATCGAGACTGCGTGCGATTACCAGTTCGACCTCGCCCGCGAGCTGCCGGTTCGCGGCTGGCTGTTCGAGGTCGGACCTGATGAGCACGTGCTCGCGCTCGTGGTGCATCACATCGCGACCGACGAGTGGTCGGCTCGGCCATTGCTCCGTGATCTGTCGGCGGCTTACGAGGCCAGGCTGGCCGGGACGGCGCCGGACTGGCCAGCGTTGCCGGTTCAGTATGCCGATTACGCGATTTGGCAGCGAATACTGCTGAGCGGCGAGGAGCTGAGCAGGCAGGTTGCCTTCTGGCGTACCTTCCTGGCCGGACTGCCAGACGAGATCGCGCTGCCCGCCTCGCGCTCGCGCCCGGCCCTGCCGTCCGGTCGCGGTGGCGACGTGATGGTGCCGCTTGACGCCGAACTTCACGAGCGGCTTAGCGGGCTGGCGCGAGCCCAGGGTGCGACCTTGTTCATGGTGCTGCAGGCCGCGGTCGCGGTGCTGCTTTCCTCGCTCGGCGCGGGGGAGGACATCCCGCTCGGAGCCCCGGTCGCGGGGCGGACCGACGAGGCGCTCGATGACCTGGTCGGGTTCTTCGTGAACACGCTGGTGCTGCGCACCGACACCTCGGGTGATCCGTCGTTCGCCGACCTGATCGCACGGGTGCGAGCCTGTGACCTGGCCGTGTTCGCGCACCAGGACGTGCCGTTCGAGCGGCTGGTTACCGAGCTCAATCCGCCGCGCTCGCCGTCCAGGCACCCGCTGTTCCAGGTGATGCTCTCGCTGGCCAGCGACGGCGGAGCGGGCCTGGCGCTACCAGGCGTGAGCGTGCGGGCCGAGCGGGCCGGCACTAGCACCGCGAAATTCGACTTGATGTTCGAGTTCACGCAGAGACCGGACGGATTCACGGCCAGGGTCTTCTTCTCTGATGACCTGTTCAGCGCCGGGGAGATCGAGGTACTCGCCGGCCGGCTGGTCCTGGTCCTCGACGCGGTCGCCGCCGATCCGGAAGTTCGGCTGAGCGAGCTCGACTTGCTTCGCCCGGCCGAGCGCGAGCTGATACTGAACGGCTGGAATGACACCGGCACCGGGCTCGTGTCCGGCGACTCGCTACCCGAGCTGTTCAGGGCGCAGGTCGCACGGGCGCCGGACGCCGTGGCGGTGGACACCGGCGGACAGGAGCTGACGTACGCCGCCCTGGATGCCGCCTCCGACGCGGTGGCGCGGTTGCTCGCCGAGGCCGGCCTGCGGGCGGAGTCAGCGGTGCTCGTGCTGATGGAAAGGTCGGCGGAGCTGATCGCGGCGCTGCTCGGCGTGGTGAAGGCCGGCGGGGTGTACGTGCCGGCCGATCAGCAGTGGCCCGCTTCGCGAGTGTCGTTCGTGGCCGGTGACTGCGGCGCGGGCGTGGTGCTCTGCGACGGCGAACTGGCGGGGCTGGCCCGGCAGGTGTCCCCGCGGGCCCAGGTCGTGATCGTGCCGCCGGTCGCGCCGTTTTCTGCCGGGCCAAGGTTCACCGGAACGGCCGTGCATCCTGACCAGCTCGTGTACGTCATGTACACGTCGGGGTCGACCGGCGTGCCCAAGGGCGTGGCGATCACGCACAGGGACGTGGCCGAACTGGCCGCGGACCGGTCCTGGTCGGCGGCGGCGCACCGCCGGGTGCTCTTTCACTCCGCGCACGTCTTCGACGCCGCCACCTATGAGCTGTGGGTGCCGTTGCTGTCCGGAGGGACCGTCGTGGTCGCGCCGCCAGACCGGGCCGGGGCGCAGGACTTGGCCGCGCGACTGACGGCGGGAAGGGTCGGGGCCGTCTTCCTGACGACCAAGCTGTTCGACCTGCTGGCCGAGGATCCCGGCCCGCTCGCCTCGGTGAGCGAGGTGTGGACCGGCGGCGAGGCCTGCTCGCCGGCCGCGTTCAGCCGGGTGACGGCCGGGTGCCCGGACACCAGCGTGGTCCACGTGTACGGGCCGACGGAGACCACGACGTTCGCCACCTGCTACCGGGTGTCATCGTCTGACCCGGCCGACCGCGCGGTGCCCATCGGGCGGCCGCTCGACAACCGGCGGGCCTTCGTGCTCGACCGCTGGCTTCGGCCGGTGCCGGCCGGGGTGACCGGTGAGCTCTACCTCGCCGGGGCCGGGCTCGCGCGCGGCTACCTCGGCCGGGCCGCACTGACCGCCGAGCGGTTCGTGGCCTGCCCCTTCGCCGGGCCTGGGCAGCGGATGTACCGGACCGGAGATCTCGTTCGGTGGCGCGCTGAAGGTCACGTCGAGTTCATCGGGCGGGCCGACAGCCAGGTGAAGATCCGCGGCTTCAGGATCGAGCCGGGCGAGATCGACGCGGTGCTCGCTGGCCTGGACGGCGTCAGCCAGGCCATCACGATCGCCCGCCCTGGCCCGCACGGCGACACCCAGCTTGTCGCCTACGTCACCGCCGCCGCCGGAGCGGCGCTTGACCCGCGGGCGATCAGGCGCGCCGCCTCCGCCCTGCTGCCCGACTACGAGGTCCCGGCCGCCGTCGTCGTGCTCGCGGAACTTCCGATGAACGTCAACGGCAAGGTCGACCGCGCGGCCCTGCCGGAACCCGGTAATGGCCAGGGGCACGCCGGCCGCCGGGCGCGCGGCCCGGTCGAGGAGATCCTGTGCGGGCTGTTCGCCGAGATCCTCGGCGTTGACCAGGTCAGCATCGATGACAGCTTCTTCGACCTCGGTGGTCACTCGCTGCTCGCGGCGCGGCTGGTGTCGCGGATCAGGACGGTGCTCGGGGCCGAGATCCCGCTGCGGGCGCTGTTCGAAACCCCGGCGATCGCCGCCCTGGCCGAGGTGGCAGCCGGAGCCGGACGGGCCAGGAAGGCGCTGACGGCGCAGCCCCGGCCACCGGTCATCCCGATGTCTTACGGCCAGCGGCGGCTGTGGTTCCTTGACCGGCTCGAAGGCGCCTCTGCGCTTTACCACACCCCGTTCGTCTTCCGCCTGACCGGCCCGCTCGATCAGGCGGCGCTTTCCCTGGCGCTGGCTGACGTGGAGGCGAGGCACGAGTCGCTGCGGACCACGTTCCCTGACTTCGACGGCGACCCGCACCAGCGGGTCCTTGACCCGGCCGGGCTGGTGCTCGACCTGGCCGAGGCCGACCCGGTGCGGGCCGGGCAACTGGTCCGCGAGGCGGTGGCCCGGCCGTTTGACCTGTCGTCGCAGATCCCGTTCCGTGCCCTGCTGATCCGCACCGGCCCGGCCACCCGCGTGCTGATGCTGCTGTTGCATCACCTCGTCGCCGATGGCTGGTCGGCCGGACCGCTGCTGCGCGATCTCGGCCGCGCCTACCTGGCCAGGCGAGCCGGGAACCCCCCGGACTGGCCGCCGCTGCCGGTCCAGTACGCCGATTACACGCTCTGGCAGCGCGAGCTGCTCGGTTCTGAGGACGACCCTAGTAGCGAGCTGAGCAGGCAAGCCGGGTTCTGGCGGCGGGCGCTCGCCGGAATTCCAGAAGAACTCGCCCTGCCCGCCGACCGGCCGCGCCCGGCGGTGCCGAGCTTCCGGGGCGGCGTGACCTTGTTCACGGTGCCTGCCGAGCTGCACGAGCGGCTTCTGGCCGTGGCCAGACGGCACCGGGTGACGTTGTTCATGGTCGTCCAGGTAGCCGTGGCGGTGCTGCTGTCCAGGCTCGGTGCCGGTGACGACCTCCCGCTCGGGGCGCCGGTCGCCGGCCGGGGCGACGAAGCCCTCGATGACCTGGTCGGATTCTTCGTCAACACGCTGGTGCTTCGCACCGACCTGTCCGGCGACCCGACGTTCGGCGAACTGCTCGCGCGGGTGCGCGAGGCCGACCTGGCGGCGTTCGCGCACCAGGACGTGCCGTTCGAGCGGCTGGTCGAGGTGCTGAACCCGGCCAGGTCGCTGTCGCGGCATCCGCTGTTCCAGGTCATGTTCGGGGTGCAGAACACGGCCGAGGCCAGGTTGTCCCTCGGCGAGGCGATCTCCGTGGCCAGCTTCCCGGTCGAGGAAAGCTTCGCCAAGTTCGACCTCGCCTTCGCCCTGACTGAGACGTCCGGCGGTATCGACGGCGAGCTGGAATACGCCAGGGACCTCTTCGATGACGTCACCGCGGAGAAACTCGCCTCCCGGCTTGTCCTGGTGCTCGAAGCCATCGCCGCCGGTCAGGACGTGACGGTGAGCGAGGTGGAACTGCTCACGCCCGCCGAGCGGCAGCAGTTGCTGACTGACGGGCACGGCACCGCGACCCGCCTACCTGACCGGTCGCTCGCTGAGTTGTTCGCCGAGCGGGCGGCGAGCGGGCCTGACGCGGTCGCGGTGGCGTGGGCTGGCGGGGAGCTGACGTTCGCTCGGCTCGACGCGCTGTCGGACGGGATCGCCTGGTCACTGGCGCGCCAGCGGGTCGGCCCTGAGGTGCCCGTGCTCGTGCTGATGGAGCGTTCGCCTGAACTGATCGCCGTGCTGCTCGGCGTGGTCAAGGCCGGCGGCGGTTACGTGCCAGTCGACCAGGACTGGCCGCTGGCCCGGCTGCGGCTCGTCGCCGCCGACGCGGGCGTCCGGGTCGTGGTGTGCGATCGCGGCCTGGCGGGACTGGCGCGGGAGGCCTGTCCTGACGCTGAGGTCCTCGTGGCGCCGGGCGTGACGGACGAAGTATCGGCGGCCGATCGGTTCAGCTGCCCGCCGGTGCATCAGGACGGGCTGGCGTACGTGATGTACACCTCGGGTTCTACCGGGGTGCCCAAGGGCGTCGCGGTGACCCACAGGGACGTCGCCGAACTGGCCGGTGACCGGTGCTGGGAACCGCAGGCGCGGCGGCGGGTCCTGTTCCAGGCGGCGCACGTGTTCGACGCGGCGACCTACGAGCTGTGGGTGCCGCTGCTGTCCGGCGGCACCATCGTCGTGGCCCCGGCCGGACACGCCGGGCTCGGCGAGCTCAGGTACCTGATCGACCGTTACGGGCTCAGCGCGGTGCACGTGACCGCCGGGTTGTTCCAGACCATCGCGGCTGAGGACCCGGCCTGCTTCGCCGGCGTGCGCGAGGTCCTGACCGGCGGTGACGTGGTCCCGGCCGGCGCCGTCCGCGCCGTGCTCGAAGCCTGCCCTGGCATCGTCGTCCGTGAGCTTTACGGGCCGACCGAGATCACGCTGTGCGCCTGCCAGTACTCCGCGTCAGATCCCGGCGAGTTCGGAACCGTGCTGCCGATCGGCCGCCCGCTGGACAACACCCGCCTGTTCGTGCTCGACGAGCGGCTGCGGCCGGTCCCCGCCGGGGTCACCGGTGAGCTTTACGTGGCCGGCGCCGGGGTGGCGCGGGGTTACCTCGGTCAGCCGGCCAGGACCGGGGAACGGTTTGTCGCCTGCCCTTACGCCGGGCCTGGGATGCGCATGTACCGTACCGGCGACCTGGCCAGGTGGAGGGAAGGGCAACTCGAATTCGCGGGGCGGGCCGACGCGCAGGTCAAGATCCGCGGGTTCCGCGTCGAGCCAGGTGAAGTCGAGGCCGTGCTCGCCGGCCTGGACGGCGTCGCTCAGGCCACCGTCGCGGTCCGCGACGACCAGCCCGGCGGCAAGCGGCTCGTCGCCTACGTCACCGCGGCGCCCGGCGCGATCACTGACCCGCAGACGGTCAGGCGCCTGGCGGCTCAGGTGCTGCCCGACTACCTGGTCCCGGCGGCGGTCGTGGTGCTCGGCGAACTGCCGCTCACCTCGACCGGCAAGATCGACCGGGCGGCGCTCGGTGAGCTGACGCTGCCGGAACCAGAGGCCGGGCCTGATCTTGGCCGCCGGCCGAAGAACCCGGCCGAGGAAATCCTCTGCGACCTGTACGCCGAGATCCTCGACCGGCCGCGAGCCGATCCCGACGACAGCTTCTTCGACCTCGGCGGCCATTCGCTGCTGGCCGTGCGCCTGCTGTCGTGGATCAGGGCGGCTCTCGGGGCCGAGGTCGACCTGGGGGCGCTGTTCGAGAACCCCTCTCCGGCCCAGCTGGCGGCGACCCTCGCTGACGCCGGACCGGCCAGGCCGGCCCTGGCCGCCCGGCCCTGGGACGCGCGGCCTCCGCTGTCGTACGCGCAGCAGCGGCTCTGGTTCCTTGACCGGCTCGAAGGACCTTCGGCGCTGTACAACCTGCCCCTTGCCTTCCGGCTGGAAGGACCGGTCGACGCCGGGGCGCTCGCCAGGGCGCTCAGCGACGTGGCGACCAGGCACGAATCGCTGCGGATGATCTTCCCTGACTCCGACGGCCGGCCGGTTCAGCAGCTAGCTGACCGCACGCAAGCTCCGGTGCTCACGCTGGCTGAGGCCGGGGAAGGCGACCTCGCGCAGGCGATCGCCGAGGCGGCCGGGCGGCCTTTCGACCTGGCCAGAGAACCGCCGTTCCTGGCGACGCTGATCCGCGTGGCGCCAGAGGCGCACGTGCTCGTCATCCTCTTGCATCACATCGCCGCCGACGGCTGGTCGGTCACCTCGCTGCTGCGCGATCTGGAAAGCGCGTACCAGGCAGGAGCGCAGTGCCCGGACGGTCCGTCCTGGCCGCCGCTGCCCGTGCGGTACGCCGACTACGCACTCTGGCAGCGGGACCTGCTCGGCGATGAGGACGACCCTGGCAGCGAGCTGAGCAGGCAGGCCGCGTTCTGGCGGGAGGCGCTCGCGGGCTTGCCAGCGGAGCTGTCGCTGCCCGCGGACCGACCGCGGCCCGCAGTCCCCAGTTACGAAGGCGGCACGGTGGGGTTCACCATTCCCGCCGGGGTGCACGCGGAACTGCTGGCGGCGGCGCGGCGGCACCGGGTGACCTTGTTCATGGTGGTGCAGGCGGCGCTGGCCGTGCTGCTTTCCAGGCTTGGCGCGGGCGATGACGTCCCGATCGGCGCTGCCGTCGCCGGCCGCACCGACATTGCCCTCGAGGATCTTGTCGGCTTCTTCGTGAACACCCTGGTCCTGCGGACGAGCCTGTCCGGCGATCCGCGCTTCGCCGACCTGCTCGGCCAGGTTCGCGAGACCGACCTGGCCGCGTTCGCGCACCAGGACCTGCCGTTCGAGAAGCTGGTCGAGCTGCTCAACCCGGCCAGGTCACTGTCCAGGCACCCGTTGTTCCAGGTCATGCTGGCCTTCCAGAACGTAGCCGTCGCCGAGCTATCGCTCGGCGACGCGGTCAGGGTTACCGAGGTGCCCGTGCCGGTCAGGTCGGCCAAGTTCGACCTGTCCTTCGCGTTCACCGAGCGGCCTGGGCAGGCAGGGATCGACGGCGAGCTTGATTACGCCCGCGACCTGTTCGACGAGGCCACCGCCGCCGATCTTGCTACCCGCCTGGTCAGGGTGCTGCGCGCGGTCGCCGCCGACCAGGACGTGCGCGTCAGTGAAGTGGAGGTGCTCGACCCGGCCGAACGGGACGAGCTTCTGCGGGTCTTGAACGACACGGGCACCGAGGGAACGTCCGCGATGCTGCCGGAACTGTTCGCCGCCCAGGTGGCTCGTACGCCGGATGCCCCCGCTGTGACCTGCGGCGGCCGCCAGCTCAGCTACGCCGAGCTTGACGCGACGGCTGACCGGCTCGCGCGGCGGCTCCTGGCCCTGGGTGCTGGTCCCGAGCGGATCGTGGCGATCGCGCTGCCACCCAGCGACCTGTTCATCGCGGCGATGCTCGCGGTACTCAAGTCCGGTGCCGCCTATCTCCCGGTAGACACCAGCTACCCGGCCGAGCGGATCGCCTTCCTGCTCGCCGACGCGAGGCCGGTCTGCGTGGTCACCGCCGCCGAGTTCGGGCCGGCGTTGCCGGCCGGTGACCTGCCCTTGGTCGTCGCCGATGATGATGCGGAGCCGGCCGAGCCGGCGCCGGGACGACGGCTGCGACTCTCGCCGCATCACCCCGCCTACGTGATCTACACCTCCGGGTCGACCGGCGTCCCCAAGGGAGTCACCGTCACCCACGCGGGTCTGGCGAACTATTGCACGTGGGCGCGCGAGGCGTACGGCCTCAAGCCTGGCGAGCTGTCCCTCGTTCACTCGGCGGTGTCGTTTGACCTCACCGTCACCAGTGTCTTCCCGCCGCTGATCGCGGGCGGCCAGCTTGAGGTGAGGGCGCTCAAGCCGATGGAAGCAGTGGCCAGGCCGGTGGCTCCGCTCAAGGTCACGCCGTCTCACCTGCGCGTGCTCACGCCGCCCGGCCAGGGGAGCGGGTCAGGGACGGTGCTGGTCGTGGGCGGCGAGGCACTGCCCGTACCGGTAGCCGGGGCGTGGACAGCAGCCGGCGCGCAGGTCTGGAACGAGTACGGGCCGACCGAGTGCACGGTGGGCTGCGTCGCTTACCGGTCTGGGCAGGAAACCGGGACGCAGGTACCTGTGGGCCGACCGATCGCGAACACGCGCGTGTTCGTGCTCGACCGGCACCTGCGGCCGGTGCCGGCCGGAGTGACCGGAGAGCTGTACGTGGCCGGAGCGGGCCTGGCCCGAGGTTACCTGGGCCGGGCGCGGCTGACGGCGGAGCGGTTCGTCGGGTGCCCGTTCGGGCCGGCCGGGGAGCGGATGTACCGCACTGGTGACCTGGCCAGGTGGACCGTGAAGGGGGAAGGGGAGGTGGGTGGGGGGAACCTCGAGTTCATCGGGCGGGCCGATGCTCAGGTCAAGGTCAGGGGGTTCCGGGTCGAGCCAGGCGAGGTCGAGGCGGTACTTGCCGGTCTTGAGGAAGTCGGGCACGCGGTCGTGACCGCCCGCGAGGATCACCTCGTTGCCTACGTGACCGCGGCCGGGAACGCGGCGCCTGACGGCGGCCGGGTGCGGCGGCAGGTCGCCGCCTTGGTGCCCGGCTACCTGGTGCCCACGGCGGTTGTCGTTCTCGACCAGATACCCCTGACCGTGAACGGCAAGGTTGACTACGCCGCTCTTCCCGCCCCGGCTCATGAGATCGCCCCGCCCGGCCGGGGCCCTTCGGGCCGGCAAGCCTCGGGCGCGAGAACGCCGGCTGAGGAATTGCTTCGCGACCTGTACGCCGAAGTGCTCGGCCTTGAGTCGGTCGGGATGCAGGACAGTTTCTTTGACCTCGGCGGGGACAGCATCGTGTCGATTCAGCTCGTGGCGCGGGCCAGGAAGGCCGGGCTCGAGCTGACCGCAAGGCAGGTGTTCACGCACAAGACCGTCGCCGCGCTCGCCGGGGTCGCCGGGGCGATCCGGCCGGAAAGCAGCGAACCAGAAGGTGCCGGCATCGGGCCGGTGCCGCTGACGCCGATCATGCGCTGGAGGTTCGCTCAGGGTGACCTCGAGCGGGTGAGCCAGTCGGTGCTCGTGCAGGTTCCCGATGGGCTGACGCGGGACCGGCTGACCGCCGGCCTGCAGGCGGTGCTCGACCGGCACGGCATGCTGCGGGCGCGGCTTGACCGGACCGGACCAGAGGCGGACTGGCACCTGGTGGTGCCGCCGCCCGGAGCGGTCAAGGCAGAGACCTTGTGCCGCCACGTCGCCGGCGGGCTCGGCTCGCTGGCCGGGGAGGCCACGGCGGCGGTGGCGCGGCTCGATCCTGAGGCCGGGGTGATGGTCCAGGCGGTCTGGTTCGAATCCGGGCGGCTGCTGCTGGCGATCCACCACCTGGCCGTAGACGGAGTGTCCTGGCGGATCCTGCTGCCTGACCTGGCGGCCGCTACCGAATCTCGGCTGCCGCCGTCATCAGGGACCTCGTTCCGGTGGTGGGCGCTGCGCCAGGCGGAGGAAGCCGCCAAGCCGGACGTGCTCGCCGAGTTGCCCTGGTGGCAGGCGGTCATGGAGGGTGCTGACCGGCTGCCTGAGCTGTCCGTCCGGGAGCCGGCTCGGTCGGTGACGGTGACGTTGCCACCGGCCGAGACGCTGCCGCTGCTGACCGCGGTGCCGGCCGCGTACCACGCGGGGATCAACGACGTGCTGCTCACTGCCCTCGCCGTCGCGGTCGCCGGCCGGACGGGCCCCGGCGTCCTGATCGACCTGGAGGGCCACGGTCGCTACGAAGACCTGATCGGCGGGGCCGACCTGTCCCAGACGGTCGGCTGGTTCACGACGAAGTACCCGGTGCGCGTTGACCCCGGACCGTTCGACCCGGCCGACCCGGGCCGGGCACTGAAGCGAGTCAAAGAGCAACTGCGCGGCGTCCCCCGCGAAGGAATCGGTTACGGCCTGCTCAGGTACCTGCGCCAGGACACCGCACTCGCCGGCCGGGAGCCGAAGATCGCGTTCAACTACCTCGGCCGGTTCGCCGCGCACCAGGACACTCCCTGGGACTTCGCGCCGGAAGACGTGCCCGACGCCGGCTCGCCGCTCACGCACCCGCTCCTCGTCAACGTCGTGACCCAGGACCAGGCCGACGGACCGCACCTGACCGCGACCTGGACCTGGCCAGCCCCCCTGTTCAGCGAGGACGAGGTAACCGCCTTCGCCGGGCGCTGGACCCAGGTACTCCGCGCTTTCGCCGCCGCCGAGGCTCCCGGCGGACTCACCCCTTCTGACCTGGTCGTCCCGCTGACTCAAGACGAGATCGACGAGATCGAAGCCGAATGGCAGAGCTAGGCTCCCCGGCTGAGGCCCAGCGTTGTCCCGGAGCCGGGGCCAGGACCCCATCGCCGGGACAACGCTGGGCCTTGCCGCGCCACTTCCAGGAAAGGCAGCCCCATGGCTAATGCTGGTGTCGCGGACATTCTGCCGCTGTCCCCGCTGCAAGAGGGACTGCTGTTCCACGCCCAGCTGGAGGCCGACGGTGAGGACGTTTACACGGTCCAGGTCGTGATGGACCTCGAAGGCGAGGTGGATGCCGGGGCCCTGCGCGCGGCCGGGGAAGCGCTCCTGCGGCGGTATCCGAACTTGCGGGCCGGCTTTCGGGCCGGCGGGTCGCGGGCCGTCCAGGTTATCCCGGCGGAAGTGCGCCTGCCGTGGGCGGAGGTCGACCTCTCCGGCTCGGACGAGGCTGAGTTCGGCCGCTGGCTTGACGCGGACCGTAACACGCGATTCGATCCCGGCCGCCCGCCGCTTCTCAGGTTCAGCCTGGTCCGGCTCGGCGCCGGGCGGTTCTCTTTAGTCCTGACTACGCACCACATCCTGATCGACGGCTGGTCGCTGCCGATCCTGGTTGGTGACCTGTTCAAGCTCTATCAGGCCGGGAGCGAAGCGCTGCCGCCGGCCGCTTCCTATCGCGACTACCTGGCCTGGCTGGGCCGTCAGGACCAGGACGCGGCCAGGGCGACCTGGGCGCGGGCACTGGCGGGCCTGGAAGAGCCGACGTTCCTGGCCTCTCGCGACTCCGGCCGGCGGGCGGTGCGGCCCGAGCGCGTCACCACGCTCTTGCCTGCCGGGCTCACCGCCAGGCTGACCGAGGTCGCCAGGCGCGGGGACCTGACGATGAACACGCTCGTGCAAGGCGCCTGGGCGATCCTGCTCGGCATGCTGACCGGCAGCGATGATGTCGTATTCGGTGCGGTCGTCGCCGGGCGGCCCGCCGAGGTCGCCGGCGTGGAAACCATGGTCGGGCTGTTCATCAACACCGTGCCGGTGCGGGCCAGGCTCGACCCGGCCGAGCCGCTCGGCGTCTTCCTCGCCCGCCTTCAGGACGAGCAGTCACGGCTCGGCGACTGCCAGCACCTTGGCCTCGCCCAGATCCAGGCCATCGCCGGGGCGCGGGAGCTTTTCGACACGACGATGGTGTTCGAGAGTTACCCGGAGGGGGGCGGCGAGCTCAGCAGCGACGGGCTGCGGGTGCGAGGGGTGACCGGCCGCGACGCGGCCCACTACCCGCTCAGCCTGCGGGCCGCGCCGGGCGAGCGGCTTGAACTGTGCCTGGAATACCGCCCTGACCTATTCACCGCCGGGTCCATGGACACGCTCGCGGCCCGCCTGGTGCGGATACTCAAGACGGTCGCCGCGGGCCAGGACCGGCCGGTCCGCGAGATCAGCATCCTCGACGAGGCTGAGCGGCACCAGATCCTCTCCGGCTGGAACGACACCGCCGTCGAGCTGCCGGCGGCCACGCTGCCCGAGTTGTTCGCGGCCCAGGTCGCGCGCACGCCCGAGGCCATCGCCGTCACCTGCGGTGACCGCGAGCTGACCTACGCCGACCTGGCGGCCGCGTCGAACCGGCTGGCCAGGCACCTGATCAGCCTGGGCGCCGGGCCAGAGCAGAACGTCGGCCTGACCCTGCACCGTTCCGTCGACCTCGTCATCGCCTTGCTCGCCATCATCAAGACGGGTGCGGCCTACCTGCCGGTCGACCCCGACTACCCGCCTGACCGGGTCAAGTTCATGTACGAGGACGCCCGGCCCGGCGTCGTGATCACCGGGCGCGCGAGTGCCGGGCTGATTCCTGACGGCGTGCGGCGCGTCGTGGTTGACGACGCCGGCCTCGCGGCGGTCCTCGCCGGTTACGAAGGTAGGGAACTGACCGACGCCGACCGGATCACGCCGCTGCGCGCGCAGCACCCGGTGTTCGTCGTCTACACCTCGGGTTCCACCGGCCGGCCCAAAGGCGTCGTCGGCCTGCACGCGGGCTACGTCAACCGCATCGCCTGGTACAGCAAGAACTTCCCTTACGCCCCGGCCGAAGACGTGATCGCGAAGAGCACGCTGAACTTCCTCGACGGGTCAAGCGAGCTCTTCGGCGCGCTGTCGAACGGCGCTCATATCGTCCTCGCCGACAGCGCGGCCGCAAAGAGCGCGACGGAGCTCCTCGCGCTGGTCGCCGGGTCGAAGCTGTGCCGGATGACTGTTGTCCCGAGCCTGCTCGACGCGCTGCTCAACGAGGAGGACAGCAAGGTACTCGAGAACTGCAAGCGCTGGATCTGCAGCGGCGAGGCCCTGCCCGGCTCCCTGGCGGCCAGCTTCGCCGAGCGGTTTCCCGGCTCGCAGCTCTCTAACTTCTACGGGGCATCGGAGGCGACCTCAGACAGCCTGTACGCCAGGATCGAAGGACCAGACGTCCCGATCGGCAAGCCGCTGTGGAACAACCAGGTCTTCGTGCTCGACCGCTGGCTTCGGCCGGTGCCGGCCGGAGCGACGGGGGAGCTTTACATCGTCGGCCTGGTGCTGGCGCGCGGCTACCTCGGCCGCGCCGGCCTGACCGCCGACCGATTCGTGGCCTGCCCGTTCGGCGAGCCGGGGGAGCGGATGTACCGCACCGGCGACCTGGTGCGCTGGCGGTCGGACAGCAAGCTTGAGTTTGTCGGGCGTTCTGATGGTCAGGTCAAGATCAGGGGATCACGGGTCGAGCTTGGCGAGGTCGAGGCGGTGCTGGCCGGCCTGGAAGGCGTCGGTCAGGCGATCGCCCTAGCTCGCGAGGACAGGGCCGGCGACAAGCGGCTAGTCGGCTACGTGACCAGGGTACCCGGAGCGGTGCTCGACCCGGACGAGATCAAGCGTCAGGTCGCCGCCCTGGTGCCCGAGTACCTGGTGCCTTCGGCCTGCGTGGTCCTTGACGCCCTCCCGCTGATGCCGAACGGGAAGGTGGACCGCGCCGGATTGCCGGCTCCGGAATACGACCTGGTCGCCGGGGGACGCGAGCCCCGCACCCCGGCGGAAGAGATCTTGTGCGGCCAGTTCGCCGAGGTGCTCGGCCTCGTCTCGGTGAGCATTGACGATGGCTTCTTCGACCTCGGCGGTCACTCGCTGCTCGCGATGCGGCTGGTGTCGCGGATCAGGACCGTGCTTCACGCCGAGGTTCCGCTGCGGGCGCTGTTCGGCGCCCCGACCGTGGCCGAACTCGCGGCGATAGCGGCAGGCTCAGGTCCTTCCCGGCCCGCTCTGGCCGTCCGGCCGCGCCCGGCGGTGCTGCCGCCCTCGTTCGCCCAGCAGCGGCTGTGGTTCATTGACCGCTTCGACGGGCCATCGGCGCTGTATAACCAGCCGTTCGTTTTTCGGCTCGCCGGCCGGGCCGATGCCGCCGCGCTGGCCGGGGCGCTCGCCGACGTGGTGGCCAGGCACGAGTCGCTGCGGACGGTGTTCGCCGAGGCGGACGGAAGAGTCTGCCAGCTCGTGCGGGACGGCGCGGCGGCCGTGCCGGTTTTCGACGTGATCCAGGCCGGGCCTGGCGAAGTCGGCCCGCTGGCGGTGGCCGCCGCCAGGCGGCCTTTCGATCTTGGCGCTGAGCTGCCGGTGCGGGCCACGCTGATCAGGACAGGACCGGACGAGCAGGTGCTTGTGCTGCTGATGCACCACATCGCCGGCGACGGCTGGTCGGCCCGCCCGCTGCTCGCTGACCTCGGCGCGGCGTACCAGGCCAGGCTGGCCGGCGAACCTTCGCCGTTGGCGCCGCTGCCGGTGCAGTACGCCGACTACGCCCTGTGGCAGCGGGAACTACTTGGCGCTGAGGACGACCCTGCCGGTGTTTGCCTACACACTGAGCTGGCCAGGCAGGCGGCATTCTGGCGGCAGGCGCTGGCCGGGATTCCTTCCGAACTCGCGCTTCCCGCTGACCGGCCGCGCCCGGCGGTGGCGAGCTACCGGGGCGGCACGACCGGGTTCACGATCCCCGCTGACCTGCACGCCGCGCTGGCCAGCCTGGCCAGGCGGCACCGGGTGACCTTGTTCATGGTCGTGCAGGCCGCGCTCGCCGTGCTGCTTGGCCGGCTCGGCGCGGGCGAGGACATACCCCTTGGCGCGCCGGTAGCCGGCCGCAATGACGAGGCGCTTGACGACCTCGTCGGCTTCTTCGTGAACACGCTCGTGCTGCGAACCGACCTGGCCGGGAATCCGGCGTTCGCTGAGCTGCTCGCGCGGGTGCGCGAAACTGACCTGGCGGCCTTCGCCCATCAGGACCTTCCTTTCGAGCGGCTGGTCGAGGTGCTCAACCCGGTCAGGTCCCTCGCCAGGCACCCGCTTTTCCAGGTGACGCTGGCCTTCCAGAACGTGGCCAGGGGGGAGCTGTCGCTCGGAGAAGGCGTCACCGTCAGTCAGCTGCCGGCCGGAACAGACTCCGCCAAGTTCGACCTGTCGTTCACGCTGGCCGAGCGGGGCGGCCAGGCCGGGATCGACGGCGAGCTCGAGTACGCGCTTGACCTGTTCGACCAGGAAACCGCGGCCGCGATCGCGACGAGGCTGGTGCGCGTGCTCGACGTGGTCGCGGCGGATCCGCGGCTTCGGCTCAGCGAGATCGAGCTGCTTGATCCGGCCGAGCGCCGCGAGGTTCTGCTGGACTGGAACGACACGTCGGCCCGGGTACCCACCGCCACCTTGTCCGAGCTGTTCGCCGCCCAGGTGGCTCGGGTACCTGAGGCCATCGCGGTAGCGGGCGGCAGCGAGCTGACCTACGCCCAGCTTGACGCCGCGTCTGACGACGTGGCCAGGATGCTGGCCGAGGCCGGGGTGGGGGCCGAGTCGCCCGTGCTCGTGCTGATGGAGCGGTCGGCGGACCTCGTCGCCGTGCTGCTCGGGGTGGTCAAGGCCGGGGGTGCCTACGTGCCTGCCGACCCAGCCTGGCCCGTGGCCAGGCTCAGGTTCGTCGCGGCCGACTCCGGTGCCGCCGTGGCCGTGTCCGATCAGGGGCTGGCCGGGCTGGCCGCCGAGGCGGGCCAGGATGTCAAAGTCCTGACCGGGCCCGCCCCGGCCGCGTCCGGACGGTTCGCCGGGCCGGCCGGGCACCCCGATCAGCTCGCCTTCGTGATGTACACCTCAGGATCTACCGGCGTGCCCAAGGGCGTCGGCCTCACCCACCGGGGCGTGGCGCAGCTCGCGGCGGACCGGTCCCTCGGGAGCGGTGCGCACGCTCGCGTGCTGTTTCACTCGGCGCACGTGTTCGACGCGTCAACCTACGAGCTATGGGCGCCGCTGCTGTCCGGCGGCACCGTCGTAGTCGCCCCGCCTGGTCGGCTCGACACCGCCGAGCTCGCGGGCCTGATCGATCGGCACCAGGTCAGCGCCGTGTTCCTGACCACCAAGCTGTTCGACCTGATCGCCGCCGAGCCGCAGGTGCTCGGCCAGGTCAGCGAGGTGTGGACCGGCGGCGAAGCCTGCCTGCCCGCTTCGTTCGGCCAGGTCAGGGCGGCGTACCCGGACCTGGCGATCGTGCACGCGTACGGGCCGACCGAAGCGACGACGTACGCCACTACGTACCGCGTCGGTGCGGACATCGGCTCGGTGGTGCCGATCGGCCGCCCGCAGGACAACCTGCGGGCGTATGTGCTCGACCAGTGGCTGCGGCCGGTGCCCGCCGGGGTGACCGGGGAGCTCTATCTCGCCGGGACCGGCCTGGCCCGCGGCTACATCGGCCGGGCCGCGCTGACCGCTGAGCGGTTTACCGCCTGCCCGTTCGGCGGGGCCGGGGAGCGGATGTACCGTACCGGCGACCTGGTGCGGTGGCGGGAAGGGATTCTTGAGTTCGCCGGGCGGGCCGATGCTCAGGTCAAGATCCGCGGGTTCCGCGTCGAGCCGGGCGAGACCGAGGCGGTACTGGCCGGGCTCCCCGAGATCAGGCAGGCCGTCGCGGTCGCCCGCCAGGACCGGCTCGTCGCCTACGTGACCACCGCGACCGTGGCCGCGCTCGACCCGGCGCGGGTGCGTCGGCAAGTCGCTGCGGTGCTGCCCGAGTATCAGGTGCCCGCGGCCGTGATCGTGCTTGACCAGATACCGCTCACCGTGAACGGGAAGGTCGACTACGCCGCTCTTCCCGCGCCCGAGTACCGGCTCGCCGGCGGCGACCGGACTCCCGGCACCCCGGTCGAGGAACTGCTGTGCGAGCTGTACGCCGAGGTGCTCGGGGTCGACTCGGTCGGGGTCGACGACAGTTTCTTTGACCTGGGCGGGGACAGCATCATCTCGATCAGGCTCGTCGCTCGGGCCAGGCGAGCCGGCCTTCGGCTGACCGCGCGAGACGTCTTCGCGCACAAGACCGTGGCCAGGCTCGCCGGAATCGCTGGTCAGGACCTGGCCGAGCCGGACGATGCCGGGACGGGCCGGGTGCCGCTGACGCCGATCATGCGCTGGATGCTCGGCCACGGCGACCTCGACCTGGTCAATCAGTCCGTCCTCGCGCAGGTTCCGGCCGACCTGACGTGGGACCGGCTGCTGGCCGCGATGCAGGCGGTGCTCGACCGGCACGGGATGCTGCGGGCGCGGCTAGTAAGGACCGGGCCTGAAGCGGACTGGCATCTGGTGGTGCCCCCGGTCGGCACGATTCTGGCGTCGAGCGTGGGGCGGCGGGTTACCGGCGAGATCGGGGCGGAGGACGTGGCCGCCGCCGCGGCCCGGCTCGATCCGGACGGCGGGGTGATGGTGCAGGCTCTGTGGTCTGACCCCGGACGGCTGTTGCTGGTGATCCATCACCTCGCGGTGGACGGCGTTTCCTGGCGGGTGCTGCTGCCCGATCTCGCGGCCGCGGCCGAGTCTCGGGTGCTGCCGCGGGTGGCGACCTCGTTCCGGCGGTGGGCGCTTGGCCAGGCGGAGAAGGCGGCCCAGCCTGAGACGCTAGCCGAGTTGCCCTGGTGGCAGGACACGCTTGGCGCGGCTGACGTTCTCGCCGACCTGACCGGCGAGCCGCAGGAGACCCCCGTCTCTGTCACCGTGACCCTGCCTCCTGAGCAGGCCCTGCCCTTGCTCACGACGATCCCGGCCGCGTTCCACGCCGGGATCAGCGACCTGCTGCTCACTGCGCTGGCGGTCGCGGTCGGGGACTGGCGGGGGAGTTCAGCCCCGGTTCTTGTCGATCTTGAAGGTCATGGCCGGGACGACGATCTTGATCTGTCGGAGACGGTCGGGTGGTTCACGGCTCTTTACCCCGTACGGCTTGATCCTGGTCCGTTCGAGCCCGGCCGCGCGCTCAAGCGGATCAAGGAGCAACTGCGTTCCGTACCTGGCAACGGGACCGGCTACGGCCTGCTCAGGTACCTGCGGCCTGATACGGCCGGCGCGTTCGGGGAGGTCGAGCCGAAGCTGGCGTTCAATTACCTCGGCCGGTTCGCGATCCGCGCGGGCACGCCCTGGGACCTGGCCCCCGACGAGGTGCCCGGCACCGGCAACCGCCCGGTCCACCCGCTCACTGTCAACGCGCTCACCCAGGACCGGGCGGACGGACCTTACCTGACCGCGAGCTGGACTTCTACGACCTCGGCGGTCAGCCGGGGTGAGCTGACCGCGCTCGCCGAACGCTGGGCCGGCGTCCTTCGCGCCCTCGCCGATTGCGGGGACCCGGGCGGGTTCACGCCGTCCGACTTGCTCGTGCCGCTAACGCAGGCCGAGATCGAGGACATCGAAGCCTCCGTGCCTGGGGTCGCTGAGCTGCTGCCGCTGTCTCCGCTGCAGGAAGGGCTGTTGTTCCATGCGCTGCTCGAGGCTGGCGCCGAAGACGGGGAAGACGTCTACACGGTGCAGTTCGTGCTTGAGCTTCACGGCCAGGTCGACGGCGCCCGGCTGCGAGCCGCGGCCGAAGGGCTGCTGCGGCGGCATCAGAACCTGCGGGCCGGGTTCCTGGCGGGCGGGTCGCGGCCCGTCCAGGTGATCCCGGCCGACGTCGAGCTTCCCTGGACCGAGACCGACCGGTCCGAGCGTCCGGCCGAGTTCGAGGCCTGGCTTGAGGCCGACCGGGCCGCGCGGTTCGATCCGGCCAGGCCGCCGCTGCTTCGGTTTGCCCTCGTCAGCCACGGGGCGCAGCGGTTCTCGCTGGTGCTCACCATGCACCATCTGCTTATCGACGGGTGGTCGCTGCCGGTCCTGATCGGCGACTTGCTCGAGCTTTACCGTACGGGCGGTGCGGACGGGGGGCTGGCGGCAGTTACCCCGTACCGGGAGTACCTGGCGTGGCTGGCCGGCCAGGACCAGGCGGCGGCGCAGGCGGCCTGGCGGGAGGCACTTTCCGGCCTGGACGAGCCCACGTTCGTGGCGCCTCGGGAACGGGGAAGGCGGGCCGTGCGACCGCAGCGGGTCACGGCCACGGTGCCAGGCGACCTGACCTTGGCGCTGACGGCGCTGGCCCGCGGCCGGGACCTGACGCTGAACACGCTCGTGCAGGGGGCGTGGGCGCTGCTGCTCGGGATGCTGACCGGCCGCGACGACGTGGTCTTCGGCGCGACCGTGGCCGGGCGGCCGGCCGAGCTCGCCGGCGTGGAGTCCATGGTCGGGCTGTTCATCAACACCGTGCCTGTCCGGGTGCGGCTCGACCCGGCTGAGCCGCTGGCCGGGTTCCTGGCCAGGCTCCAGGAGGAGCAGTCGAGGCTCGGCCCTTACCTGCATCTCGGCCTGGCCGAGGTTCAGGCGCTGACTGGGCTCGGTGAGCTGTTCGACACCACGATGGTGTTCGAGAACTACCCGGATACCGGCGGGCCGCTGACGGCTGACGGTGTCCGGGTCGGAGGTGTCGTCGGCCGGGACGCGACCCACTACGCGCTTACGCTCAGGGCCGTCCCGGGGGACGAGCTTGAGCTGAGCCTGGAATACCGTCCCGACCTGTTCGGCGCCGCCGGGATCCGGGTGCTCGCCGACCGGCTTGTGCGCCTGCTCGAGACCGCCGTGACCGTGCCTGAACTTCGGCTCAGCGCGATCGACCTGCTTGGTCCGGCCGAACGGCGGCAGGTACTCGCGGACTGGAATGACACCTCGGCTCCCGTGCCGGCCGGGTCGCTGCCGGCATTGTTCGCCGCGCAGGCTGCCAGGACTCCCGAGGCGACCGCCGTCGTCGCGGGCGGCACCGGACTGACCTACGCTCAGCTCGACGCGGCCTCCGATGAGGTGGCCCGGCTGCTCGCTGACGCCGGGGCGGTGGCCGAGTCGCCGGTGCTCGTGCTGATGAAGCGGTCGGCGGAACTCGTTGCCGTGCTGCTCGGAGTGGTCAAGGCCGGCGGGGCGTACGTGCCCGCCGATCCTGGCTGGCCCGCCGCCAGGATCGGCTTCGTCGCCGCTGACTCGGGGGCCGAGGTCGTGATCTGCGACGAGAAGCTGTCCGGGCTGGTCGCTGAGGCTTGTCCTGGAGCTCGGGTTCTTACCCTTCCAGAACTGGGGGGCAGGCCGGACCGCTTCAGCGGGCCGGCCTGCCCCAGACCAGCTCGCTTACGTCATGTACACCTCGGGTTCGACCGGGATGCCTAAGGGCGTGGCGGTCACCCACAGGGACGTCATCGAGCTGGCCGCTGACCGCTCCTGGGCCGGGGGAGCGCACGCGCGGGTGCTGTTCCACTCGGCCCACGTGTTCGACGCCGCCACCTACGAGCTGTGGGTGCCGCTGCTGGCCGGCGGAGCCGTGATCGTTGCCCCGCCCGGTCAGCTCGGCCCGGACGACTACGCCAGCGTGATCGGTGACGGCGAGGTCAGCGCCCTGTTCCTGACCACCAAGCTGTTCGACCTGCTCGCCGAGGATCCGGCGCTGTTCCGCTCGGTCAGGCAGGTCTGGACCGGGGGAGAGGCGTGCTCGCCCGCGTCGTTCCGCCGGGTCATCACGGAGTGCCCGCAGACCACTGTGGTCCACGTGTACGGGCCGACCGAGACGACCACGTTCGCTACCTGCTTCCCCGTCCTCGCGCCGGGCGACGCCGAGGGCGGCACGGTGCCGATCGGCTCGCCGCTGGACAACACGCGGGCGTACGTACTTGACCAGTGGCTGCGGCCGGTCCCGCCTGGCGTTACCGGTGAGTTGTACCTCGCAGGCGCCGGAGTCGCCCGTGGTTACGTCAACCGCGCGGCTTTGAGCGCGGGGTGTTTTGTGGCGTGTCCTTTCGGTGGTTCAGGGGAGCGGATGTACCGGTCCGGTGACCTGGTGCGGTGGACAGCGCGAGGGGACCTTGAGTTCGCCGGGCGGGCTGACGGTCAGGTCAAGATCCGCGGGTTCCGGGTCGAGCCAGGCGAGACCGAGGCGGTGCTCTCCGGCTTGGCGGAGATAGGTCAGGCCGTCGCGCTGGTCAGGGAGGATCACCTCGGCGATAAGCGCCTCGTCGCTTACATCACCCCGGCGGCAGCGGGGACGGCACCGGACGCCGGCGAGGTGCGGCGGCAGGTCGCGGCCGTGCTGCCCGAGTACCAGGTGCCCTCGGCCGTGGTCGTGCTTGACCGGCTGCCGCTCACCGTGAACGGCAAGGTCGATCGCGCCGCATTGCCGGCCCCTGAGCACCAGGCCGGGGCCGGACGGGGTCCGAGGACGCCGGCTGAGGAGATCCTGTGCGGCCTTTACGCCGACATCCTTGGCGTGCCTTCGGTCAGCATTGATGACAGTTTCTTTGACCTTGGCGGCCATTCGCTGCTCGCGACCAGGCTGATCTCGCGGATCCGGGTAGTGCTCGGGGCTGACCTGCCGTTGCGGGCCGTGTTCGACGCGCCCGTGATCGCCGACCTGGCCGCGATCGCCGCTGGTCAAGGTCCGGCCCGGCCGGGGCTGACCGCCAGCCCGCGCCAGGACATGGTGCCGCTCTCTTACGCGCAGCAGCGGCTGTGGTTCCTTGACCGGCTCGAAGGGCCTTCGCCGGTCTACAACGTGCCGCTCGCGTTCGCGCTCGACGGGGTGGTCGACGCCGGGGCGCTGGCGGACGCGCTGGCCGACGTGGCCGCCAGGCACGAATCGCTGCGGACCGTGTTCCCCGCCGCCGAAGGGCAGCCGCGCCAGCTCGTGCTCGACGAGGCTGCTCCCGTGCTCGAGGTGATCGAGGCCGAGCCAGGACAGGCCGGACGGGTCGCGGCTGATGCCGCCGAGCGGGCGTTCGACCTCGAGGCTGACCTGCCGCTGCGGGCTACGCTGATCAGGACCGGGCCCGAGCGGTACCTGCTGCTCTTGCTGCTGCATCACATCGCCGCCGACGGATGGTCGATCCCGCCGCTGCTCGCCGACCTCGGCACCGCTTACCGGGCGAGAAGAGAAGGCCGCCCGCCCGCTTTCGCCGCGCTGCCGGTTCAGTACGCGGACTACACCCTCTGGCAGCGCGACCTGCTCGGCCGCGAAGATGATCCCGATAGCGAGCTGGCCAGGCAGGCGCGATTCTGGCGGGAGGCGCTGGCCGGGATTCCCGAGGAGCTCGCGCTGCCAGCGGACCGGCCAAGGCCATCCGGGCCGAGCTACGAGGGCGGCACGGTCGAGTTCACGATCCCGGCGCCGCTGCACGCCGCGCTCGCCGGCCTCGCCCGCCAGGGCCGGGCCACCTTGTTCATGGTCGCCCAGGCCGCGTTCGCCCTGCTCCTGTCCGGTCTCGGGGCCGGCGAGGATGTCCCCGTCGGCGCTCCGATCGCCGGGCGCACCGATGACGCCGCCGACGAGCTGGTCGGGTTCTTCGTCAACACCATGGTCCTGCGCACCGACCTGAGCGGTGACCCGGCGTTCGCTGAGCTGCTCGGCCGGGTGCGGGACGCTGACCTCGCCGCGTTCGCGCATCAGGACATCCCGTTCGAGCGGCTCGTCGAGCTGCTCAACCCGGCGCGCTCGCTCACCCGCCATCCGCTGTTCCAGGTCATGCTGACCGTCCAGAATTCCGGCGACGCTCAGCTTGACCTCGGCACCGGGGTCACCGCCGCCGAGCAGCCGGTCGCGACCAGGACGGCTAAGTTCGATCTTTCCCTGACGCTGGCCGAGCGGGCTGATCTGGGCGGGATCGACGGCGACCTTGAGTACGCCCGTGACCTGTTCGACGACCGCACCGCGCGCGAGATCACGGCCAGGTTCGTCCGGGTGCTCCAAGCGGTAGCGGCGGACGCGCGAGTTCGCCTGAGCCAGATCGACCTGCTCGATGTCGCCGAGCGGCAGCACGTGCTTTCCGGGCTTAACGACACTTCGGCGCCCGTGCCCGCCGTCCCGATGCCTGACCTGTTCACCGCGCAGGCTCAGCGGACTCCTGACGCTGTCGCCGTGATCCGGGGCGACCGGCAGCTCAGCTACGCCGAGGTCGACGCCGCGTCCAGCCGGCTGGCCAGGTACCTGATCGGCCTGGGAGCCGGACCCGAGCAGCTCGTGGCCATGGTCATGCCGCGCAGCGAGCAGGTGATCATCACGTTGCTCGCCATCCTCAAAACCGGGGCCGCGTACCTGCCGATCGACCCTGACCACCCGGTCAAGCGGATCGCGTACATTCTCGCCGAGGCCAGCCCGGCGTGCATCATCACGACCAGCGAACAGGTGACTGGCCTTCCCGAGACCGCCATCCCGGTGATCCTGGCCGATGATCTTTCTGTTGCCTCGGCGGTCGCGGCTCAGTCCCCGGCCGCCATCACGGACGCTGACCGGCTCGCTCCGCTTGACTTGCAAAACCTTGCCTACGTGATCTACACCTCGGGATCTACCGGCACGCCGAAGGGAGTCGCGACCAGCCACGTCGGCATCGCCAGCCTGGCGGCCGGGCAGATCGAGCAGATGGGTGTCGAGCCGGGGATGCGGATCCTGCAGCTCGCCTCGATCGGCTTCGACCCGTCGGTCTCTGACCTGGTGACCGCGTTCGGTACCGGCTCCGCGCTGGTGATCAGGCCGCCTGGCCTGCTTCTCGGCGGTGACCTCGGGGACGTACTCGAGGAATACGAGATCGGGTACGTGGAAATCACGCCGAAGGCGCTCGCGGCCATTCCGGCTCGGGCGTTGCCCGCGCTGAAGGTGCTGAACGTGTCCTCCGAGGCGTGGCCGGGCGAGCTGCTCGAGCGCTGGGGTGAAGGCCGGCGGGTCTACAACACGTACGGGCCGACCGAGTCGACGGTCACTACCTCGATGTCGGCCTCGCTCAGCCTCGCAGCTACCCGCGGATTGCCGCCCATTGGCAGGCCGATCATCAATACCCGCGCCTACGTGCTCGATCGGTGGCTTCGGCCGGTGCCGGCCGGGGTGACCGGCGAACTGTACATCGCCGGGTCCGGGCTGGCCCGAGGGTACCTTGGCCGGCCCGCGCTCACGGCGGAACGGTTCGTGGCCTGCCCGTTCGGCTCGGCGGGGGAGCGGATGTACCGCAGCGGCGACCTGGTGCGCTGGCGGGGCAGGGACCTGGAGTTCATCGGCCGGGCCGACACCCAGGTCAAGGTGCGCGGGTTCCGGGTCGAGCTCGGCGAGGTCGAGGCCGTGCTTACCGGCCTGGACGAGGTCGGGCAGGCGGCGGCCATGGTCCGCGAGGACCGGCCAGGGGACCGGCGGCTGGTCGCCTACGTCACGGCGGCATCCGGTACTGAGGCCGATCCGCAGGCGCTACGAGGGGCAATCGCGGCCGTGCTGCCTGATTACATGGTGCCGTCGGCCATCGTCGTGCTCGACCGGATGCCGCTGACCGTGAACGGCAAGGTCAACCGGGCGGTGCTGCCGGTCCCTTCGTATGACTTGCAGGCGGGCGGGCGGGGGCCGAGGACCCCGGCCGAGGAGATCTTGTGCGGTCTGTACGCCGACATTCTCGGGGTGTCCTCGGTCAGCATCGATGACAGCTTCTTCGACCTTGGCGGCCATTCGCTGCTCGCGATCCAGCTCGTGGCCAGGATCGGCAAGGTGACCGGGAGGGAGTACGGCGTCCGGCTGCTTTTCGAGGCACCGACCGTCGCGGAACTGGCCGAGCGGCTGCACGGGCCGCACCGGGCCGGTGACGCGCTCGCGCCGGTGCTTCCGCTGACCGCGGCGCGCCGGGGCGCGAGCCGGCCGGCGTTGTTCTGCGTCCATCCGGCCGGCGGGCTTAGCTGGTGTTACTCGGGGCTGATCGGGTCGGTCGGCCGGGACCGGGCCTTGTACGGGCTGCAGGCGGACGGACTTGGTGTTTCGCCAGAGCCGTTGCCCGCGACGCTTGCTGACCTGGCGGCCCGGTACGCCGAGCGGATCAGGTCCGTGCAGCCGGCCGGGCCATATCACCTGCTCGGGTGGTCGTTCGGCGGTACGGCCGCGCATGCTGTCGCGACGCGGTTGCAGTCCCTTGGCTATGAGGTCGGGCTGCTGGCGCTGCTTGACGCCAGCCCGGTGGCGCTTGGCGGGCCTGACGAAACCGAGGCGATGATCCTGCGCGGGCTGCTCGATGATGGCCGGGGGGTGATTCCTGACGGGGCAGTGCTGGCGGATGTGCCTGCGATGCTGGAAGCGCTGCGGGCCGGTGGCAGTGCCCTCGGGAGCCTGTCGGAAGAAGCGGTGCTGGCGATGGTCGGGATCTTCCGGCATAACAGCCTGCTCATGGAGTCGCACGACCCGGCCGTCTTCCGTGGCGACGTCGTGCACTTCACTGCCCGCACTGGCCGGCCTCAGGGCGTTCCTGACGGCGGCGAGCTGTGGCAGCCGTTCGTGTCCGGGCGGGTCGACGACCACATGCTGGCGTACGACCATGCCGGACTCGTGCGGTCTGACGCGATCGCCTACGTAGCCAAGGTGATCTCGGAACTAATGGCCTAGCGGCCCGGTCCCTGGGCGGTCGTACCCTGGCCGTCGGCCCGGTCCCGGCCCTCGGCCCGGTCCCGGCATTTCGGGCGTTTAACGCAACTGTCCGGGCGGGGCAGCAACGATGGCCCACGGTTGCGGTTCGCGGCCGCCGGGCAACGACAACGATGGGACATGGGTGTGGCTCCTTTGGGTGGGGGGTGCACGGGCGGGCCGGAGCCCTCCGCGTTGAGACGGTGCGGGGGTTCTTCGCGGCTAGGCCGGCCGGTCACCGGGCGGGCGGGTGCTGGCTGCCGGGACGGGACCGGCCGGGGGTGCTGGTAATCCAATGCGGGGCTGGCGGCGTCTTATGGTCGGTGCAGTGTTCTTTGCTATCCGGCACAAGGGGATGCAATGCCGCGTCGCGTTTGCTTGGCGGGTCGTTCTGTGCTGGTCCGGGCGGCGGGCTCGGCGCTGCGGGGGTGCGGGAGGCGGGAGGTGGGCGGGCTGCCGTCGTGGCCGGGCGGTCGCGGTGGCGGCGCTGGGCCTGGTGCTGGTAGCTGGTGCCGCGGCGGGGGCTCTTACGCTTTCGTCGTCAGCGAGGTGAACGGCACCTGGGGCAGCCCGGCGCCGGCATCGTGTCGGTCGGCGGGGCCGGGCTCGCCGCCTCCCTCACCGGGAAAGACCTCATTGATGAGTACCGGCTGTTCGTGAGTCCCGTCGTGCTGGGGGGCGGCACCCCGTACTTCCCGGCGTTGCCGAACAGACTCGAACTCCTCCAGACGCTGACCTTCTCGCAGGTCGTCTACCTACGGTACCGGCGGGGCCGCGCGGACTGACGCCAGGCAGCACCAAGTAGCATCGGGCCATGCCGGCCGGGCCAATCATCGACCTTTGCCCGAATTGCGGCGCACCCCTCGAACTCGATGAAACCGCCAGGTGCCGCTGGTGCCATGTGCCTGTCCGGTTCGCCCCGCCTGATGCTGACACGGGACACGATTCTCAGCTGATGGCTACCGGGGTGCCGGAAGAAATCCGCAAGTTCCGGCTGCTGCCTCCAGAAATCTGCCCGTCCTGTGGCGAGGAAATGGAGTACTACCGCCAGGGCATGTGCTATTCATGCGGGAGCCATTTGCGGTCGAGGACAGAACGAGTTCCGCACATTATCGGGATGATCATGGTCACGCTCCCGTTGCTGGAACGCGAACCTGCCGTCGAGCAAAACTTCACCGGGGCGCCGGCCGATCACGGCGCGATCCTCGTACTGACAGCGGCGATAGCCGACCTCGGCGCGCGGATCCGCGATACCTACCCGGACCAGGACGTACGCGCCTCCGGCTTGCGGTACCTGTCCGCCGGCGACATATGGATGCTCGATCTCACGCTGGACCTCATGTGCATGCTCGCCGGGGAACTCGCAAGCCAAGGCGCGCGGTGGCTCGACGACCTCGGCCTGCTCGACCGGAATCTGGGACACATTGACAAGGCGACACGCGATCGTCACTGGAAGCGCGCGCTGCGTCAGGCCGAGCCCGGCCCGAGCAGTTCCGGCAACTGCGCACGCACGTCCCGCCGCGCACATCACCGCGACGCTAAGGATTTACGCCACCACGCAGCCACGGAATCGGCGCAGTCGCGCGACGCCCGGCTGGCGTCACGCCGCTGTTGCCAGCGCCTGCGCCTGGCGTGTTCAGATGCTCGCGGTCCGGTTGAACAAGATGGCGGCGAGGGTGAAGGTGACGGCGAGGATGCCGCCGAATTCGGTCAGTGTGAGCCAGAGGTGGCTGCCGGGTGGCTGGTTCAGGAGAAGTGCCCGGATGGTGTCGACGGCCTGGGTGACGGGCTGGTTGGCGGTGACGACCCGCAGCCAGGACGGCATCGTTCCGGTCGGGACGAGGGCGCTGCTGAAGAAGATCGGGATGATGATGATCGCGCCGTACTGCTGGGCGACTTCCACGCTCTTGCCGAGCAGCCCGATCAGCGCGGCGAGCAGGGACAGGGCGAGCGTGATGAGCAGGAAGACGGCGACGGCCGCGGCCCATCCGCGGATGCCGGCGGCGGGGCGGAAGCCGACGGCGTAGCCGGCCGCGATGGTCACGGCGAGGCCGAGCAGGCTGCGGGCGAGATCGGCGATGAGATGGCCGGCGATGACCGCGGACTTGGCCATGGGCAGGGTGCGGAACCGGTCCATAACCCCGTCCAGCATGTCGGCGGCGACGCTGACCGTCGTGGTGATCGCGGCGAAGGCCGCTGTGACGACCAGGATTCCGGGCATCACGAAGTTGATGTAGCTGCCGTGGGTGCCGGTGCTGATGGCGCCGCCGAGCAGGAAGTCGGCGACTACAACGATCAGGACTGGCTGCAGTGTGACATTGGCTAGCTGCTCGGGGTCGTGGCGGATATGCCGGAGGCTGCGCTTGGCCATTTCCCAGTAGTCGCTGGCCACCCAGGCAGCGGACCGGCGGCTGGTCCGGGCAGGCACGGCGGTCATGCCGCGTCTCCGGCTGTGCCGGCGGTCCGCGCATGACCGGTGAGCTGGAAGTACACGTCATCAAGGTCCGGCTCGCGGAGGGAGAACCGCTCGATGCCGGCGCCCGCCCGCGCGGCCGCCCCGGTAATGGCGTTCAGTTCGCGGATTCCTTCCAGGCCGGCGCCCTGAACGGCTACCCTCACGGCGCGGCGCGCGTGGTCGGTCACGACGGCGAGGCCGCCGAGGGCGGCGGTCAGCCGGATGACGTCAGCGTCAGTGGCCGCGATCAGGTCGAACTGCGCCTGTCCGGCCCGTGCCTTGAGCTCGGCCGGTGTTCCGGCGGCCACGACCCGGCCAGCGTCGATGAACACGACCGAGCTGGCCAGGGCGTCTGCCTCGTCCAGGTACTGCGTTGTCAGCAGCACGGTCGTCCCGCGTCCCACCAGGCCGCGGATGATCTCCCACAGGGCGTGACGGCTGGCCGGGTCCAGGCCGGCGGTGGGCTCGTCGAGGAACAGGATCGGGGGCTCGGCCATCAGGCTCAGCGCGAGGTCGAGCTTGCGCCGCATCCCGCCGGAGTAGGCCTTGACGGGCTTCCTCCCGGCGCCGCCGAGGTCGAAGACGTCCAGCAGCCGCGCCGAGCGCTCGCGCACGACCGGCCAGGCCAGGCGGTGCAGGCGGCCGAACATCGCCAGGTTCTCCCGGCCGGACAGCTTGCCGTCGACCGACAGCGACTGGCCGGTCAGCCCGATGCGCGCACGAACACGTTCCGGGTCACGCACGACGTCATAGCCGGCCACCCGCGCCGTGCCCGCGTCGGGCAGCAGGAGCGTCGACAGGATCCGGACCATGGTGGTCTTGCCCGCCCCGTTCGGCCCGAGCAGCGCGGTCACCGTCCCGGCCTCGGCCTGGAGGCTGACGTCGCGCAGGGCGGCAGTCTTGCCGTAGCGCTTGGTCAGGCCGTCCGCGGCGATCGCCGGCCCGGTCCCCGCGGCCACCGCTGCCTGCGGCCCGGGCAGCCCGTCATGCCCGGTCCCGGCCGGAGCCTTGCCAGCTTTCATCTGCGCCCGTCCCGTCGCAACCTTATTCTTACGTAGTACGAATAGTGTACTCGTATGCTGTACGCGTGGCAACCGAGCACGACCACCGCCCCATCTGGGCCCTGCCCCAGCCGGCGCGCCGCAAGCCGCGCTACACCCGCGAGCAGATCGCCGACGCCGCGCTGCGGATCGCCGACCAGGAAGGATTCGACGCGGTCACGATGAAGCGGATCGCCGTCGAACTCGGGGCAGCGACGATGACGCTCTACTACTACGTGCGCAACAAGAGCGACATCGTCGCGCTGATGCAGGACGCGATCCTCGCCGGCATCCTCGTGCCGGACGCATGCCTGCACGGCGGCTGGCGGGAAGCCATCAGCGCGATCGCGCGACGCACCAGGGACGTGCTCATGGCCCACCCCTGGTCGCTGGCGTCACTGAACGAGGCCCAGTTCGGGCCTAACGCCATGCGCCACTTCGAGCAATCCCTCGCCGCAGTGGCCGGCACCGGGCTCACCCTCCCCGCCAAGTTCGAGCTCATCGCCGCCGTCGACGACTACGTATCGGGCAACTCCCTGCACGCCGTCGAGTCTCTGGCCCGCGCCAAGATAGCCGAGGATGACCCGGAGATGGTCGCCGCCGCGGTCGCGTACGGCATCGCCAGGCTCCAGACCGGGGACTTCCCTCAGCTAAGCGCGATCGCAGCGAGCAGCGCCCAGACCGCAGAACCTCCGGGTCCCCCGATGACAGAAAGCGCCCTCGCCGGCCAGTTCGAACGCGGGCTCCAGGCCCTGCTCGACGGCCTCACCGCGCGCATGAACATCAGCTGACACCGCCCCGCCCTCCCGCCCGGCCGCATCGCCATCCCGGCGGCTGGGCGCATAGTCCGCGGGCTCCGCGGCCGCGCCGGGCCGGGCTAACCGGCGGTCGCGGGGTCTGCCGCAAGAATGTATAACAGGGGTATGGGCGGGAATGTCAGACGTCGCTACGGGATATTGGCTGCGACGGGCTTGGCGGTGATGGCTTGCTCGGGGCTGATGATTGCCGCCTGGGCGGGCACGCCGGGCGGAACCTGGGCCCGGCGAGGGCGATCCCTGGCATGGCTTCCGCGAATATGTTCAGCACCCATATCCTGACGGTGTCGTGCGCCTCGGCAGGTAACTGCGCCATCGGCGGCTACAGCGACACGACGGACCGGCCGCTCGTCGCGAACGAGCGGAACGGCGCCTGGGGTGCTCCGCGGTACTTTGCCTGGCCGCGGGCCGTGCCGGCAGCTAACTTCGGTCATGTCGATTCGGTGTCCTGCGGCGCGGCCGGCAACTGCTCGGCTGGCGGCGCTTACCTGACCGGAGGGTCGGGCAGTCCGTTCTCGGCTCCCTCGCAGGCCTTCCTGGTAAGCGAGAGCCACGGCCGATGGGGCAGTGCGCTGGCTGTTCCCGGCTTGGCTGCCAGGGATGCGGGCGGCGCTGCCGATACGACGTCGGTGTCGTGTGCGTCGGCGGGTAACTGCGCGGCCGGCGGGTACTTCCAGGGCGACCTGTCGGCCAACAAGCCGTTCGTGGTCAGCGAAACCCGCGGAACCTGGGGCAGGGCGGTTGTCCCGCGCGTCCCGGCGGCGGCGCAGAACCAGGGCTCGGTCAGCATCACCGCGGTGTCCTGCGCGTCGCCAGGCAATTGCGTGGCCGTCGGGCCGGCGTTCATGGCGAGCGAGAAAAATGGCACCTGGAGTGCCGCGCAGGTTATCCCTGGCCTGGAGGCGCCAGATTCGGCGCTGAACGGCGGGGCGGACTCGGTGTCGTGCCCCTCGGCAGGCAACTGCACCATCGGCGGAACCTACGACCGGGGAGCGCAGGGATTCACGGTGAGCGAGCACCACGGTACCTGGGGCGCCGCGCGGCCGCTCAAGGGAGCCGTCATGCGCGAGCCGAATAGCCTGGGCACGGTCCAGGTCTCCTGCGCGTCGGCGGGCCGGTGCGTGGCGGGCGCCTCATTCCACGACTTCTCAGAAAACGGCCCGGCGTTCGTCGCGACCGAAACCAGCGGACACTGGGGCACCGCCCGGCCCGTGCCCGGCCTGGCCGCCCTCAGCAAGTCAGGGCCTGCCAGCGTCACCTCGGCGTCGTGCTCGGCCGAGGACCTGTGCGCGGTCGGCGGTTCATCCATCGGCCGGGCGGGCCGCCTGCGGGCATTCGTGGTGACCAGCAGCGCCGGCACCTGGCGCACCGCGCAGCTCATTCCTGCCCTGGCCGCCCGCACTAAGGACGGGAACTCCCAAGTCAGGTCCCTGTCATGCGTCAGCGCGACCTATTGCACCGCCGCTGGATGGTACGCACCCGGGTTCTTCGAGCACGTATTCGTCAGCCAACGGTAACTGGCCGCAACCGGGACCGCCGAGCCCGCAGCTCACGGCGCGGCCCGGCGTTATCTCCATCACCGGCAGCCTGCCTCAACCCTCCCGCTGTCAGGGCGCCAGCCGGCGGCTACGCGGCGCTAGCGGGCGTCGGCGGCTGCGTCGTACTGCTCGATGACGCTGGCGGGGATCCGGCCGCGCTCGCTGATTTCGATGCCCTCGCTGCCATCCCGACCCCTCCGGTAGGTAAATTGAGTTGCATGCGCTTTACCTGTCTTGTGCCCCAGCCGCCGGCAGGCTGGCCGAGAAAGCGGACCTCAGATTCTCCGGTTCCCCTGATTGCACGTCAGGTGAGCCAGCGCAGCCAGGTTCCGTGGCTGTCGGCCGTGGCGATTGGCTGGCCGTCGAGGGCGATCACGTGCATCTGGCCGTCAGGCGCGAGTTTCCCCATGTCGGCTGTGCCTGGCATGACGCCGGGGGCTTCGCAGGACAGCCAGGTCGCGCCGAGGTCGCGGATGGTTCCGGCGAGGTTGCCGCGCTGGCCGGCCGCAACCTGGTAGAGGACCGAGCTGTGGTAGATGACCAGGGTGGCGTCGGCGGGTGCGCTGTCGGCCAGGGTGGGCAGGTCGGTGAGCAGGTCGCCTTCGCGCACGGCGGGCGGGTCGCGGCGGGCCGAGGCGATCGCGGCGGCCAGTCGTTCCGCACGGTCACCTTCGCCGGGCCAGACCAGGCAGGACAGCCACCGGACGTCGTCGTCGCTCGTGACATCGAGCGGGTTAAGGTCGAGTCCGGCGCGCCAGGTGATCTCGGGGATGTGATGGGGGAGGGGCACCTGACCGTGTGGCTGGCAGTGCAAGGCGGGTGCCTGCGGGTCGCTGCCAGCGAGCAGATGGCCGTTGTAGTCGTAGGAGTAACGGTCGACAAGCAGGAGGAGCCCCGCGCTGGCGCCGATCTCGATCAGGGCGAGGGGCCCTGGCAGCCGGGCGAGAACCGGAAGCAGCAAGGCGCACCGCGCGGGCTCGTTGGTCTGCGTCCGGTGTTCCATCATGACCTGCGTGAGTTCGGCCGCGGACTGACTCACCAGCCTGCGCAGCTGGCCGATGTCCGCCGGGGTGCCGAGCAGGTAGCGGGCCGCCGCGAACAGCAGGTTCGGCTGCTGTTTCTCCTTCGGCAGCGCGGCGACGAAACCGGTCAAGACCTGATCGTCGGCGACCCCTTCCGCGAGTGCCTCATAGGCCGGGGAGCGTCCGTGAGCCTCGCCCTGGGCGAACTCCCTGTAGGTGCTCGCCACCGCGATCATCGGGTCATCGGCTGCAGGAGCCACGACAGCCATTATGAGCCCGACCGCCTCTCCGGGGCAGGCCTCAAGCTGGTCGGCAGTGACCGCGTCTTCCAGTCCTTAAATCGTCTATTCCGGAAATAATGTCCAGATACCTTTGTCTCAACGACACGTTATGCAGGCTTTGGGGTTGTCTGACACTGAGTGTCTCGTTAACGTGGCTCATGGCTTGCTGGCTGGATTTGGCAAGGGGGCCTTGGGGCAAGCCGTTTCAGGTGGAGGCCATCGTATGGTCGTTCGTTCATTTGTGTTTGCTGGCGTGGCTGCGGGCGCGCTAGTAGCGAGTGCTCTGGTCGCGGGCCCAGCGCTGGGTGCGACCGGGCATGGAGGGGCGCCGCTGCCGTATCCGCCGAAGGCGCAGCGGATAGCGGCGACGAACGCGACGTTCGCCGCTATTGAGGCGAAGATCGCCGCACATCAGTCGCTGCGAACGCATAATCCTAACCCGACCGCGCAGGAAGACATCATCGACTACGGGGTCAATAACCTGTGGAAGACCGGGATCGACGGCGCAGGCGTGACGGTCGCGTTCGTGGTCACTAACCCGGACCCAGGCCTGGCGGCGTCCATGGCGACGTATGACACGCAGACGGACCTGCCGCCGGCGAACCTGTCCGACGTGCAGATCCCGGCTGGTCCGGCGTTCACGTGCCAGATCGAGTGCGACACCACCGAGGACCGGCTGGACGCCGAGTCGATTCACTCGATGGCGCCGTACGCGAACCTCTTGTTCGTGCACCCGGCCGTGCCGGAAACCATCGGCATTCAGGGCTGGCCGCAGGTGGCGCAGGCGATCGAGACGATCGCGAACGAGCACCTCGCCGACATCATCACCGTCAGCCTCGGCGACGGCGAAGGCGACTTCACCGGCGACCCGACCAACCCTGGTTCGAGCGCGGCAGCAGCTATCCACTCCCTCGACCCGGCGTTCCTTGACGCCGCGGCCCACAACATCCCCGTGATGTTCGCCTCCGGCGACTGCGGCCCGACCGACCCGACCGTGCTGTCCGACACCGGCCAGTGCACGCCGGCGATCGGCGTGACCGACGGTCACCCGGCCGACAACCCGTGGGTCACCGCGGTGGGCGGGACTATCCCGAACGCGGGCCTGGCCACGGTCGCGGGCCGGACGGCTCCTGACGCTCTGTGGACCGCTCCGAACAGCCACTCCGACGCCGAGTCGGCAGGCGTGTCGCAGTACTACGCGCAGCCGTCGTGGCAGCACGGCATCCCGGCTCTGTCCGGGCTGACCGGCTACCAGGACCCGGACATCGCGATGGACGCGTCTGACGGCACCTCCCAGGCGTCGCCTACCTTCGCTGGCATCCTTGCTCTCGCTACCCAGGAGCGGCACGCGGACCTCGGTACCGTGAACCCGGCCCTGGCGGCGATCGGCCCGATGGGCGCCGCCGATGGCATCATCGACGTCCCCGCCGGATACACCGACACCGCCTACGGGGTGACCGGATTCGCTACCGGCACCGGCTACGACATCGCGTCGGGCTGGGGCACGATCTACGCTCCTAACTTCGTGCCGGCGCTGGTCGCACAGCTGGACAGCGTGCCAGGGACCGCGAAGCCATCCCGGCAGGCCCACCAACTGCTGCTGGCACTGGAGCGGACAGGCTCTGCCTCACCGCGCAAGCCAAGGGTCGGCCAGTCCGTCACCGTCACGGGGACCGGGTTCATTCCCGGCCGTACCCCGAACGGCACCACCGTCGTGGACGGGTACGGCTCTTACCCGCCATTGCCCGGCCAGTACGAGGCGACCGGTCCGCCATTCGCCGACCCGACGTCAACTGTGCCCGGTCAGACCTGGGACAGCGTCTCGGCCACGATCAGCGGGCCCGGCCTGCCGAGCCAGCCGCTGACCGTGTCAGGACCGGACGGCAACGGCAACGTCACTGCCAGCATCAACACCACCGGCTGGGCGACCGGCACCTACACGGTGACCATCACCGGACGCCTGATCACTCAGAAGATCTCCTTCATCGTGCTGCCTGACAAGGTCTAAGCACCTGATCGCCCGAACCAGGCCCCGCCGGGAAGCACACCGCGTCCCGGCGGGGCCTGGCCTTTCGGCGGGGTGCCTTACCTGGCGTAAACCGGACGAGCGTCGCGAGCGTCTTGCTAGTGGTTCTTTGGCGGGAGGCATCATGCGAGCTGGGTGGAAGACGGTGCGCGCGAGCGCTGTGACCGTGACTTTGGCAGCCGTCGGCGTGGCGATGACGGGATCTGGCAGCGCCGCGACGATTCAGGCCCCGCCCTCTGGCACGATCACGACCGTTGCCGGAGGCGTTGGCGGCCCGGAATCGGCCAGGCAGGTCGCCGTTTCGGTCTGCGCTTCTACCAGCATGTGCCAGCTGGCGTTCGCGGCCGGGCAGTTGTACTTCCCTGACAGCAACGAGGCGGTCAGGGCGGTCAGCCTCGCGACCGGCAGGCTGACAACCCCCGGCGGGGACGGCGTCCCCTGGTACGGCGTCAACGGCGAGCCGGCGACGGCCGCGCAGTTCGGGGAACCATCAGGCCTGGCGGTCGACCCGGCCGGGGATCTCCTGGTCGGAGACCTGGTCCGCGGGCAACATCGTGATCGCCCAAGCGCACGCTTACCGGATCTGGGCCGTCGCCGGCCAGGCCGGCGCTTTCTACGGCGTCAAGATGACCCCAGGCCACCTGTACCCGATCGCGGGAACCGGCTCGCCGGGCTGGTCAGGTGACGGCGACCCGGCCACGGCCGCGGAACTGCGTTACCCTGACGGGGTCGCTGTCGATCACGCCGGCGACCTGTTCATCTCTGACCTGGATCACGATCGCGTCAGGATCGTGCCCGCCCGTACCGGCCAGCCGGTCCTTGCGGGCCGGGCACATCTACACGCTGGCGGGCACCGGGATCAAGGGCACCGCTGGTACTGGCGGCCCGGCCGCCAGCGCCGAGCTGCTCGGTCCGGGCTTCCTGGCCGTTGACGGGGCCGGAAACGTGCTGTTCGCTGACGACGGCCTGCGGCTCGAGGTCATCGCGGCCACGTCAGGGACGTTCTACGGGCAGCACATGATCACCGGTGACCTGTACACCATCGCCGGCACGTCCTCCGGACGGTTCACCATCGGCGGTGCGGCCAGGAAGTCCTATCTCGGAGACCTGGCTGGGCTGACGGTGGCGCCTGACGGCAACCTCTTCCTGGCCGATTCCAATCTCACGCTGGTGCTGATGATCCCGCTGACCACGGGCACCTACTTCGGGCAGCAGATGACCGCCGAGCATCTCTACCTCATCGCCGGCGACGGCGGGATGTACTACGACGGCGATGGCAGGCTCGCGACCAGGTCGGCTGTCTGGCCGTCGGACGTCGCGGTGGACAGCTCAGGCAATGTCCTGATCGCGGATGGCGTGAACGAAAGGATCCGGGTCGTGCCCGGCGTCACCGGCACCTACTACGGCCAGGCCATGAAGCAAGCTCACATCTACTCGATCGTCGCCCCCGGCTACCCGAGTCCCGGTGTCGGCTACGCCGTCGCGCTGGATAGCTCGGGCAACGTGATCTTCGCGGACGGAGGTCAGGTCCAGGTGCTTGCGGTCACGTCGGGAACCTTCTACGGCCAGGCCATGCAGGCCGGCAGCACCTACGTCATCACCGGGAACGAAGACATCGATGGCCCCAACTCAGGCGCCGACGGACTCGGCGACGGCGGTCCCGCGATCGACGGCGTAATCCAGTTCGCCCAGGCCCTCGCCGTCGGCCCGGGCAACGACCTCTACGTCACTGACAACAACGACAACCGGATACGCGAGATTACGCCGTAAGACCAGTAATCGCCCAGACTGGCCCAGACTGGTCCAGGTCGGCCTAGGTCGCAGGGGGCGCGAGCCGCCGGGGGCGGCCGCGCATCGCTGGGCCATAGATGCTGTTCAGGCTAGGCGGGCAACCGCAACGATGGGTCAGCGTTGTTGCGGGAACCGCATCGGTGGGTCACCGTTGCGGTTAGTCGGGCTGGCTGAGCAGCATCGATGGCCCACGGATGCTGTTGCAGGCTGAAGCTGGGGGCGCTGGGGTGCGAGGTTAGGGGTTGGGTTCGGTGAGGGGTTGCCAGTTGTGGCCGTTCCAGCGTTCGGTGAGGCTGAGGAGGCCGTCGCGCTGGCCTACGGCCAGGCAGAACGCGGGGCCGGTGCAGGAGACTCCGAAAAGCAAGCCCGGCGCGCGGGTGATCTTGGCCAGTTTCCAGCTCTTGCCGTTCCATAGTCCGGTCTGGTTGCCGCTGATTGCCATGCACATGCTGGCGCTGGCGCAGGACAGGGTCACATAGTCCACCGCATCGGGCAGCGAAGCCTCCGTGACCAGCCATTTTCCGCTGCTCAGCCGCAGCGCGACATTGGAGCCGATCGCCAGGCACCACGAGCCGTGCGCGCAAGAGAGCGCGTCGAGATCCGAGGTGTCCGCCGAGGGGAGGCCCGCCAGCCGCCACCTGCTGCCGTTCCATTGGTCGAGGAAGCCGCCGTCCTGATTCCCGTCCGAGTCGTAGTAGGAGCCGTAGCCCAGGCACAACGTGGTGCTGGCGCAGGACACCCCCAGGATCTGGGCTTCCCCTGAGCTGGCTGGGGCAGGAACGTCGCGCCAGTTCTGGCCTCGCCAGACCGCGTACGTGCTGCCATTGGTGTCCTGGCAGAATCTGGTCGTCACGCACGACACTTCGCTGAAGCCGCCGCCTGCCTGGCTCAGCGCGCTCCAGCGCGTTCCGTTCCAGCTCACTGTCCCGCCTTCGGTGGCGGCGACGCAGAAGCTTCTGGTGACGCAGGACACGCTGGCGGCGCCGCCGGGCGCACCCGCAGGGTTCACCGAGCGCCACTCGCGGCCGTTCCACGCCTGAGCGAGCGTGGCCGGGGCATCAGAGGTGCTGAGGTAGACGCCGGCGGACAGGCAGGCCGAGTTGTCCGGGCAAGAAACACTTGCCAGCACGTCGGACCGTACCTGCCTGATGACCTTCCAGGTGCCGCCGTTCCACGACATGGCGGTGGCATCAGCCCAGAAGTCCGCGTCGAAGTAATCGCCCGTCGCCAGGCAGGCCGTGGCCTGCGGACAGGAGACCGCGAACAGGCTCGAGTGAGCGGGAGTGCTCAGCAGTTTCCAGCCGGCGCCTGCGGTCCACTTTTCGGTGAACGGTTCGCTCACGTTGGTAGCGCCCACGGCGATGCAACTGACGGGAGAGCCGCATGAGATCCCGTTCAGTCCGGGGAGCAGGCCGCCGGGGCTCGGCGTGGTGAGTTCGGTCAGGCGAGTGCCGTTCCACCGCGCCGTAGCCGGCTCGAAGCCTGGCCCGGTGATGAACTTGGTTCCGGTGGCCAGGCACAGGCCGGCTTGCGGGCAAGACACTGAAGTCAGAGTCTGGATGTTCAGCGGCACAGGATAGCTAGTCCAGGTGCTGCCGTTCCAGGATTCGGCCACCGGGTTGCTCGCCGTACCGATGCGATACGTGCCGACGGCCACGCACGCGGTCTTGCTGGTACAGGACACGCTGCTGAACGAGATCGAGTTCGCGCCGGCCGGCAGGGCGGCGCCGAGTCGCTGCCAGGACGTCCCGTTCCACAGCAGCGCGGCGGCCGAGACGTGAGCGAGGTCCACGCTTCCGGCAACTACGCAGTAGGTAGCGGTCACGCACGATACCGCGTTCTCGCTTCCGGAGCGGCGATTCGCGATCCACGGCATGAATGCCCAGGATTTGCCGTTCCACCTGATGCCGACAGGGACGCCGAACGGGCCAGAGCCGATCGCGACGCAACTGGTCTGCGACACGCAGGACACCGAGGTCAGGTCGAACACCGCCAGCTTGCCTGACGGAGCGGGATCAGGCAGCCACTGCCACCCGTGGCCGTCCCAGATCCCGCTCACTCCCGCGAGCCCGCCGCCATCGGTACGGCCCACGGCCATGCACCATGACGCCGACGGGCAGGAAACGCCGTACAGCTCGGGCAAGTCAGGCAACGTGCCGTCGCTCCGAGCCGAGGCTATCTTGGCCGGAACTCCCGGCCTGGTCACCTCAGCCCCGGCTCGCGGCCCGGGCGCCGCCTCGGCGCTAGCCACGGCCCCGGCACCGCCGACCGCCAGCATCAGGCCGGCCACGCTCACCGTCACTCCGCCAAGCAGCCATCGTCCCATCGCGCGCACGCCCATCACGAACCCTCTCACCGCGTCAGCCGACCGTTCAGGAAATTGACGTCCAGCGGACCCGGTCCGTTGTCACGCCCGGCGATGCGGGAGGCTCAGCAGTACTTACTCGCGGCATCGTGGTAGTAGAGCAGTACGCCCTGTGACGTGGCGCCTGCCTGGGTCGTGGCTACTATGCCCGAGCACCATATTGAACGCCGGCCTGGTGCTAGCCGGAAGCCACGGACAGGTCGGCGGTGCTTCCACCCAGGCGGCAGCGGCGCGATGGTCGCGCCCGGCGGAAAGCCGCCACGCGCGCCAACTGAGGAAGTTCCTGGGTCCGCGAAAGAGCCGATGAGGCGCTCGCGGTGCGGATGCAGCAGGAGGACGCGGTCCAGAACCACGACGGTACTGCCATAGTTGGTGAACTGCTGAGTGCCGAAGGTCTCCGGCCTGCCCCCAGGCACGCATATCGCACCACGGGGGACCGGGCCGTATCTGCTGCTGCCGCTGCTGAGCGGGCCGTCCGCAGCCGGACCGTCGGCGCTCTGGCAGCCGGCCAGAGCTGACGCCAGTGCCAGCGTGGCTACCAGTGCCAAAAGCACTGGCTTCACGCGTATTGGTCCAGACCAGGGTCGGCCGGGTGCGCTAGAAGCGACACGTTCCGGACTGAGTGCGGGCTGGGCTCTGTTGGCTACTCTGTGGTTGTGGGTTACCAGCCGATGAGTCTCGCTGAACTTGCCCGCTTCATCACGGCAAGGATTCCCCGGCGTGGGCGGCGCCTCGCGGGCTGCGGCGGTTCTGGTTTCCGTTCGACACGCCGGGCGCGCGGCCCCAGGCGCGATTCCTCGCCGTTGCTCGACCGCGCGGGCAGGCTCGTGCCAGAGGACATCATCTCAAGTCAAGACGAATAAACGATCACCAGGGATGCGCGGATGTTCGATCTGGCGGGGAAACGGGCGGTTGTCACGGGCGCGTCCAGTGGCATCGGCCAGGCGATCGCGGTCGGCCTCGCCGCCGCCGGAGCGGATGTGGCCTCGATCTACCTGGACAATCCGGACGGCGCCGAGTCGACGCGGCGCGCGATCGAGGCGGCCGGCCGCCGTGCTCTGATGGTTCAAGGTGATGTAGGGGTGCCAGAGGAGATAACGGATTTCGGACGCCGGGTCCGGGCTGAGTGGGGCGAGCTCGATATCTGGGTGAATAACGCCGCCAGGATCCTTGTACGCGATTTCCTCGCCATGACGCTCGAGGAGTGGCATGCCACGCTCCAGACTAATCTGCACGGGTATTTCTATGGCTGCCGCGAGGCGGTGATCTCGATGCCCGCGAGCGGCGGGCGGATTATCAACATTTCTTCGGCTACCGATGTACAGCCGATTAGCGGAATGACCGCCTATATAACCGCTAAGGGCGGAGTCGTGGCACTGACTAAGTCGCTGGCACTCGAACTCGGCAGCCGGGGCATCACGGTCAACGCCGTGGCTCCTGGTGCGACCGAGACGCCGCTGAACAGCGAGGTGTACACGGAATCCGTCCGGCGGGTGTACGCGGAGAAGATAGCCGTGGGCCGGATCGCCAAGCCGGAAGATGTCGCTGGCGCTGTTATCTTCCTGGCCTCCGATGAGGCCGCGTACATCACCGGGCACGAACTGCTCGTGGACGGCGGCCTCGTTTTGAACGGCAATACCGGCTACGGCGAGACTGCCACGTCGCTTTAGCCCTCAGCGACCTGCATGGTATGCCCTTCCTTTGAAATGAGCCGTCCCGGCGGCAGACCAGTTGCATCCGGGCGCTCCCGCTGCCGATGCGGGGGCACTTCGCTATCGTTTTTACGAGGGTAAGGTGCCCCCGCTGTCAGGGCGCCGGCCGGTTCACCGCCGGGGCAGCAGCTCCAGCGCGGTTAATTGCGGCATACGCTCGAAATGTCCGGTGGCCGGGCCGGAGCAGAGGCCCGGGACATGTGCCCGATCAGGTCAGGTCCAGGACCCGGCCAGAATTCCCGTCAAGAGAAGCGCATCGGTGGCCCATCGTTGTCGTTGCCTGGCCTGCTGTTACCGCATCGATGTCCCATCGATGCTGCCGCAACAGCAACGCGCGGCCATCGTTGTCGTTGCCGCCTGGCCGGAAACAGCAACGCCGGGACATCGTTGCGGCCCGGTCCGGCCAGTTGCGGCAAATACCTGGAATGCCGGAATCCTCGATAGCCGACACCGGGTTCACGCGACGCGATCGGGTCAAGCCCCACCCTGGGCCCCTCGTCGCCTTAGCTCTCAGCCGACCTGCTTGACAGAAGCGCTGACAATGGTGCCGCCGTTGGTCACGTAGGTGCCTTCGTAGACGATGCGCGTACCGTCGTACTGAACGGCCGTGAGCTCGGCCGTTACCTCGTTTCCTTCGATGGAAACGATACTGATTATGTCCTGGGCGGTGGTCTTGTAGCCGGCCTTGAACGCGGCATAATTGCTGGCGAAATGGTAGCCGCCAAGGCGCCAAGCGGTTAGATAGTCGTGCGCGTTTATGGCGGTGAAATAGCTCTCGATGACAGTCGCGGGGCTAGCCGGCGGTCCGGGGCTGCTTGATGGCGGGGGAGTCGTGCTTGGAGCGGGCGCCGGGCTGCTTGGCGAGGGCGCGGGACTCTTCGGCTTCGGCTTCGGGCTGGCCGGCGAGGATGTCGCGGGCGTCGGCGAAGGTCGCTTGCTGACCGGGGCAGTCCCGCTGATCCGGCCAGGCAACTGCCCGGTGGCCGGACCGGCTGCGGGCGGCGGCTTGCTGAGGTTGTTGTGCACGACGAGGGCTCCCGCGACGGCGATTAACGTGATGACCGCCGCGATGAGTGCTGTCCTGACTACCGCGGCGGGTCCGAACCGGTGCCGGGGAGGACTTTCGGCGGCAGGCGGATCTGGCTCCGCGTTCAGGGCACCGAGGACCATGGCCGCCGAAGGATTCTGGTCAAGCCGGGCCGGGACGCCAAGGATCTGGTCAATGAGCTCCGCGATCCTGAGCTCGCGGCTGGCCCCTCCGGTGACATAGATATCGGCCAATTGCCCCGAGCTCCGGCCAGCGGCCGTAATCGTCGCGAGCAGTTCGTAGATCGCCCGGCGGGCGCTGACGTCGAGATGATCGCCGCTGGTCCTGGCGACGCTTCCCGGCGAGCCGATCAGCTCGAACCCATCCGGCGTGCGCCTGAGCGCCGCGATGTCGACGCTGCCGTCGCCGACGTCAAGGACAGCGAGGACCTCGCCGGCGGTGTTCCTCATGCCGAGGTAGCACGCCGCCGCGAGCGGCTCGGCGATGAATTTCAGGATCGGGAAGGTGAGCGGCCGCCGCGGCCTCTCTGAGGACCTCGAGATGATCGTCGGTCCAGCTAGCCGGGTAGGTAAGAATAAGCCGCTCAGGGACCCCTTCGGCGGCGGCCGCCGTCACGGTCAGCAGGATCGCCGCATAGAGTTCCGAGGCCGCCGAGGGGAAATCCCGCACGTCGGCCGCGGTCGCGGAAACCATCAGTCGCTTCGGGGAAAGCAGGATCGTGCCTGGCACCTCGTCAAGCTGATCATCTGCCAGCGAAACCCCCGCCTCCGGGGCGCCGTCAGAGCAGCGCACAAGCGCCGGCAACACCGGCCTTCCGCCGAAGGTCACCAGCTCAACGCCGGTCTCATCGCGCACGGCGGCGACAACCGTCGTTACGCCGATATCGACCGCTAGATCCCAGGCGTTCATTTATTTGAGCAATTTCCGCGCTGCATATCAGGCCAATGATACCGGCCCGAGCGGGTTACTGAATTGGTGCCTGATCGATGCGTACCAGGTTGCCGGACGGGTCCCGCACCGCGCAGTCCCTGGTGCCCCACGGCTGGTCGACTGGCTCCTGCACGATGTCGGCGCCTGAAGCGCGCACCTTCTCGAAGGTGGAGTCGAGGTCGGTGGCGCAGAAGTGAACGCCTGGCATGGCGCCCTTGGCGATCAGGGCGGCGATCGCGTCGCTGTCGGCTGGGCTGTTGTTCAGGTAATTCGTGATGATGATCGAGACACCTGGCTGGGAGACGGCGCCGACGGTGAACCAGCGCAAGTCGTCGCGGGCGACGTCGGCGCGCAGTTCGAGTCCGAGTACGTCGCGGTAGAAGGCGAGCGCCAGGTCCGGGTCGTGGACCAGGACGAAGCAGCGGGCAAGGGCGAGATCCATGGCGCTCATGCTAAAGAACCGGCCGCTGCGATGCACGGCTCGGGCGGGTAACGTCCCTGGCGACACAGCCGGGCAAGCTCGCGAGCATGCTGTGGTCACGGGCACGGTAAGCCGTCGGCGGCTCGCCCACCAGCTCGGTGAAGCGGGCACTGAACGAGCCGAGCGACGTGCACCCGACCGCGAAGCAGACCTCGGTCACCGAAAGGTCGCCGAGGCGCAGCAGTGCCTTCGCCCGCTCGATTCTCCGCGTCATGAGATAGGAATAGGGCGTTTCCCCGTAGCTGGCTCGGAACTGCCGTGAGAAGTGCGCCGTCGACATCAGCGCCGCGCGGGCGAGCGCGGGTACATCAAGCGGGCGATCGTACTCACGGTCGATCAGGTCGCGGGCACGGCGCAGGTGCGTGAGATTGACCAGTTCCTGCGGCGTCATGAGGCCAGTTTAGCAGCGCGTTATCTGAAAGTTGATCTTGTCGCCAGGCAGAAGATTTCCGACACGTGGCGCCGTTTCTGAATTGTGATTGGATTGCGTGTCATGCGTTCGGGTACGCCGGCGTATCACTGACGTATAGGCCCGGGGTCGGGGCGAGGTACGAGGACAAGGAGATCTAGTGTCCACAGGTCGGAAGTTCGTCAGCCTCGCCGCTGCGACAGCGACTGCCGCAGCCATGACGGTCATGGGCCTGGGCGGCCAGGCCGGTGCCGCACCCAGCCAGGGCTACCTGCGGCTCCCTGGCAGCGCCGTGCCGTTCACGAGTCATGTCCAGGCGATCGGGGCGGTCGCGGGCTCGCAAAGGCTCACCATTCAGGTCTGGATGCGGCCCGGCCAGCTCAGCGCAGCCCAGCGGTACGCGACGGAGGTGAGCACGCCAGGTAACAAGCTGTTCGGCCACTACCTGAGTCCGGACGCCTATACCGCCAGGTTCGGTGCCGGCCGGGCCGCGACCCGCTCGGTCGGGGCCTGGCTGCGCGGTCAGGGCTTCACGAGCGTTCAGAGCGACGCGCAGCGCAACTATGTCAGGGCCACCGGGCCGGTCGCCGCCATCAACGCGGCATTCAGGACTCAGCTTGAGTATTACCAGCCGTCGGCGGCCGCGAATGCCGGGCCTTACCGGTTGCGCGCCAACGACGGGGCGATCTCGATCCCCAGATCGCTGTCCCCGTTCGTCCTCGGGGTGACCGGCCTTGACAACGCGGCGCCCAGGCTCCCGCTGCTGCGGTCGTCGGCGCAGCCGGCCGCCGCGAAGGCCAAGCAGCCCAATGCCCCCTGCTCGCAGTTCTACGGGCAGCATCACATCGCGAATCTGCCCGAGCAGTTTGGCGAGACGTCGTTCCCGACCCAGATCTGCGGCTACTCCGCTCAGCAGTTGCGCGGTGCCTACGGGATGAACGCGCGCAACGACGGTCACGGGCAGACGGTGGCGCTCGTGGAACTGGGCCTGGCCCCTGACATGTTTATTACCTTGCAGGACCTGGCGAAGGCGCAGAACTTCCTGGCCCCGTCTGCGAAGCGCTATCACGAGGTGTCGCTTGGCACGAACACGTGCGGCGACCCCTTTGACGTCGAGGAGCAACTGGACGTCGAGACCTCTTATGACATGGCCCCCGGCGCGAACCAGGTCGTGATCGGCGGCGACAGCTGCAACAACGGCGACTTCGGTAATCAGGGCCTCTTCGACGCTGACATCGTCAACATCGACGGCACCGGCAGCATCCACCATCCGCTGTCTAACATCAGCTCGAACTCCTGGGGCCCGGCAATGACCTTCAGCCAGCGAGCGACACCACCATCATGCACGCCTACCTGGTGCGCGCCGTCGCGCAGGGCGTAGGGATGTATTTCGCGTCCGGCGACGCCTCAGGAGTAGAGACCCCTGACGACCCGTTCACCATCCTCGTCGGCGGCACCTCACTAGGTGTCGGCAGCGCTGATCAGCGGCTGTTCGAGACCGGCTGGTCAAGCGGCTTGTCGGCCGACGCTAACGGCAAGTGGAAGAGGCCGCGCGAAAACGGCGCCACCAGTGGCGGCCCCAGCCTGATCTGTGCCAGCCGGCGTACCAGCGGGGCGTGGTGCCGAAGGCCATGGCGACGGTGCCAGGCAACCGGCCTGGCCCGGTCCGGTCAGAACCTGACATCGCTGCCGACGCGGACCTGTATACCGGGTTCACGACCGGCCTGGTGACGGTCAGGAAGAACAAGCCGCCGAAGTTCTTCGAACTGACCGTCGGCGGCACCAGCATGGCCTTCCCCCTGGTAGCCGGCATGATTGCGGACGCCCAGCAAGGACAGGGCAAGGCTTTTGGGTTCACCGATCCTGTGCTCTACAAGCTGAACGGGACCTCAGCGTTCCACGACATCCTGCCGTCGACCGCGAGCACCACCTCGCTGTTCCGCGGCGTTGTGTGCAACGTCCAGTTCTGCCGCGGCCTTGCGCTGATTACCTTCGACGATCAGAACCCCAACATGCGCGGTTACACCGGCCAGGTCACCGCCGAGGGTTACGACAACATGACCGGCATCGGCTCGCCGAACGGCCAGTCGTTCATCTCGGCCTTGCGCAAGATAGAAGGCTGATCCATCACGGCGGAGTCCTCGGGTGCGCAGAACACCCGAGGACTCCGCTCTGTCGATCCGCGAGGGCTTCGTTTCTCGACTGCGCGAGTACGGCGTCAAGGGGATGTGGCAGCTGGTTCAGGTTCACCGCCCCGGCGAGCAGCCGCGCGTACCTGAGCTTGCGGGTGGCGCCGCTGCCGAGGAAGCGCCGAAGCTGCGCCGCGACGGGTCGCCCGCGCCATTCCGGCTGTCGCTGCAAGCTGCGGAACGAGCCGAGATCTCCCTGAGTGTCGATGAGTACCTCGACCTTCGCGGTGCCGATCGCGCGAATCAGTTCGTCCTCCAGGTCCTCAACGCACACATAGAAACCCAGGCGCTCCAGGTCCGTCCTCGTCCGGGGCGAGCCGACGCCAGCGCTGGCCAGCGCGCGCCGGAAGACCGCCTCCTCGCCGACGTCGCATAGGCCCGCCAGTCTCAAACCGGCCCCCGCCGGGCCAAATCGCATCAGGTACCGCCGGATAGCGTGAGCGCCGCCCATCGGCAGCACCACCACGCCCTCGGCGCCGAGGTCCCGGCCGTGGCGGGCAGCGATTGTCTCGACCGCGATCTGGTCACTGACGCCCTCGGCCAGTACGACGGCCTTGGCGTCCTCCGCCTTCGCCAGTGCCCGCGCCGTAGCTTCGGTCGCGGCCGCGGGGCCGTGCACATAGCCGTCGAGCAACTGGCTGGCGAGCTCGCGGCGCTTGTCGTTATCCATCAAAGCCGCTCCGTCCTTGCCCGATCACGATACCGAGATGCCTGTGGCCCAACGAATGAGCAGGCCCTGGCCCGGTGCGAGGCTCAGTGCAAGCGACGGACCGCTTTGCCGAGGACGAGGCTGGCCGGTATGAAACCCCACTGGCGCGAGTCGCGGCTCAGCGGATTATCGCCGAGCACGACGATGGTGCGCTTCGGTACCACGGTGGTTCCGTTGACTACCGGCTTGACCGAGTCAGGTACCTGCTCGCCCGCGATGGCCGCGACCCGTTTGACCACCCAGAGGTTCCTCGCCGCGCTAGTGAGCCAGGCCGGCCTGGACTCGGCTCGCGGCAGGCCGGGCTCAAGGAAGATCACGAGGCTGCCGGTGCGCAGCGCGCCCGCGCCGCAGCGGCGGGCGAGCAGCCGGTCCCCGTCGGCCAGGGTCGGCGACATGCTCGGCCCGTGCACGGTGACCACCGCGTACCACCACCGGAGCGCGCTGACGAGCACTGCTATCGTGCCCGCCGCAGCCCCGGCCACCAGCCACCAGGCCAGACCGCGTCGCCCGTTCTTACCGGTCACGATGCGCTGGCTGCCTGCTCGTCGGAGACTACCTTTCCGTCGCGCAGCTCGATTACCCGCTGGCAACGGGCGGCGACAGCCGGGTCGTGGGTCGCTATCAGCAGGGTCAGGCCGCGGGTGGTGTGCAACTCGAAAAGCAGTTCAAGTACGCCGGTACCGGTGACCGAGTCCAGGTTTCCTGTGGGCTCGTCGGCGAGCAGCATCCGCGGTTCGCCGATCAGGGCGCGGGCGATAGCTACCCGCTGCTGCTGTCCGCCGGAGAGCTTCGAGGGAAGATCGTACTCGCGCCCTTCCAGGCCGACCGCGGCCAGCAATTTCAGTGCCCGCTCCTGCTTGTTGAAACTCGTGCGGAACGGCAGCACAGGCGCGACGACGTTATCGCACGCGGTGAGCGCCGGCAGCAGGTGAAACCGCTGGAAGACGAATCCGATGCCGCGCCGGTAAGTGGCCCGCTGGCGGTCGCCGAGCTTGGTCAGGTCCTGGCCATCGACATCGACTTCGCCCCGGTCCGCGAGATCCATCGCGCCGATGAGATGAAGTAATGTCGACTTACCTGATCCTGACCGGCCAGTGACCGCCAGCGTTTGCCCGGCTGGGATATCGAGGCTGACGCCGTCCAGCGCCGGCACCCGCACGCCCGCGCTCGATTGATAAATCTTGGTGACATCGACTAGCCGGACCGTATTACCGGTCATTGGCTCCTGCTCGCCATCCGCCGCGCCTTCCAAAAGTGCGCTCGTCTTGACCACCGCATTGTCTCCTCCGCTGGCCATCGGCGGCCAGCTACTTGTGGCATATTGTCACGCGGGCCGCGAGTTGGCTATGAGGCGGTGAATGGCGTGTTGGCCTGATGGCGAGACGCGGTGCGCCTATCGCCAAATCAGGCCATGTCCGGGCGTTTTTAGCACCTGCCGTCAGTCCAGCTGCCGCATACGCCCTTACCGTGGCAGCTGAGATGACACTGCCTGTGCAGCCACAGGCAGCTTCCCTTGATCAGGTCGCAGTCGCTACTGCGGTAGGGGCTATTGGGAACGCAGGCGGCCACGTTTGAGGCCGGCAGCAAGCTCTCAACGCGCTCGGCGAGCAGGGTGGACAGAGTACTCATAATTCCTCCAGGCATGACGTTCAGGAAACAAGCCACGCTTGCGTTCCCCGCTACCAGTCAGCTTCCGCCCTGCTCCCGCCGCGCTGGCACCTGGCCAGGAATCAGCCCCGGCCAGGCCTTGTTAGCACCTGCCGTCAGTCCAGCTGCCGCAGATCGGCTTGCCGAAGCAGCTGTAATGGCAGGTTCTGCGCAGCCACAGGCAGCTGCCCTTGATCCTGTCGCAGTCGCTGCTGCACCAGGTGCTTTCGCCGACGCAAGCAGCCACGCTTGTGGCCGGCAGCAGGCTTTCTACGCGCTCGGCGAGCAGAGTGGTCAGAGTACCCATATGGTTCCTCCAGGCATGAAAAGGTCACCGGACAAAACCATGTTCGCGCTCCCGGCTACCAGCCAGCTTCCGCCCGGCTCCCAGCACGCAACGCCGGAGTGCGGCCAGCGATCAACTTATAGCGCATCCATGCGGTTAGCACCGCCGCCGCCACCTAGGCCGCGACCCCGCCAGCCCCAAAGGCACCTTCAGTCACTCCAGGCACCCCCAGCCCCGGACTCTGCCCTGAAGCAAGGCCCGCACCAACGCTGGGCCTGGGCCATCGTCGTCGCTGTCATTCGTCGGCGGCCAGTACCGTCGCGATCGGCCGCCTGGCGGTGACGACGAGCACCACGGCGCAGGCGATAACCGACACGAGCACGCCGCCGAGAATCGCTGCGACTACGCCAGCGATCACCCCGGCCGTGATTCCGAAGGCGGTGCCGGCCGCGGCCAGTCCGGCCGCTCCGCCGACCAGCGAGCCAGCCGCCGCGGTCAGCAGGGCCTCATAGCCGAGCAACCGCCCGACCTGGCCCCTGCTCCACCCTGAAGCGGCGAGCGCGGCCAGCTCGGCCGATCGTTCCCGCAGGTTCAGGTACGTCACGTCCGCGAGTCCCGCCGCCGACAAGGCAACGGTGAGCACGGCCGAGACAATGTCGGTGCTCCTCGTGGTCGCAGTCACGAGCCCGGCCAGCTCACTGTCCCCGATAGCGGTACCAAAAGACGCATGAGCCGCCAATAGCACCCCAAGCCCGGCGACCCCGAAGGCCAGTCCGGCCCCGGCCAGGACGCATCGTCCTGGTACCCGGGTCAGGCCAGTGACCGCGAGCGCGGCCAGGCTCCTGATCCGGCGCCCGCCCCGGCGCGGGGCTCTGACCGATCCGGCGAACGCCTCCGTCGGCTGGGTCCTAGCCGCCAGGGCGGCCGGAACCAGCCCGGCGAGCAGCGCCAGGATGATCGCTACCGGCAGCTCGATCAGCGATCGCCAGAGCGCGACGTTCAGGCCGAGCAAGACGATGAGCACCACTGACAGCAGGGCGCCGACGACTCCGGCCAGCAGGCCGAGCATCGCGACCTCGCCGAGCGTGAAGGTGAACACCTGCCTGCGTCCCCAGCCGACCGCCCGCAGCGTTCCGATCTCGCCCCGGCGGCCGCGCACGCTGGCCAGCGAAGCCGCACCGAGGAAGAATCCGCAGACGAGCAGGATCAGCACGTACAAGGCCAGCGATTCGCGGTCGGCCTGATTCAGCACCACGAGCGCGACCGCCGTCTGAGTCCAGTTCTCGTTCAGCGCGAGGGCCGGGCGGCCGAACTTGCCCTGCGGCAAGTCGACCGTCACCGGATGCGGCGACGCGCCAGCCGTGACGATGACCGGCAGGCCGGTGAGCTTGCGGATCTCGGCGGCGACAGCGCCGATCTTGTCAAGTCGTTCCCTGATGGTGCCTCGCAGCCCAGAAACCCGTATCCGGATCGAGCCGATCGGCGCGGCCTGCTGGGTCGCCGAACCTGAGAAGATGTTCGGGCTCTCCAGGGCGGCGGCGCCCTTGAGCGTGGTGTAGAGCAGCGGCGGCATCTGCGCGTATCCCGCCATGTTCCCGTCGGGCAGGAGCGGCTGGTCCTTTAGCAGCGTCCGGCTCCGTGCGTTGGCGCCCGTGAGCGCCGGCGCGCGGTAGCTGGCGAGGGGCGAGCCTGGTCCGGTGCCGGCGAACCCGCCGAGTTTAGCCGGGTTGAACTCGCCGACCGCCTTCAGCAGTATGTAGTTGCCGTTGGTGCGCCGCACCGCCGGATGCTCGGTTAGCGTACGGAAGCCGGTGTCCTGCGCCGACAGGGGAGCGGTCACGTACCCTTGCGAAAAGGTGTTATCTGACCAGATCGAGATCGGGTTGTCCACCGGCTTGGGTGCGAGGCCGCCGGCCGGGCCAGGCTGATAGGTCACCGTGCTGGCCGTCCAGTACTGCGTGTCCGACTGCGCCACCGAGGTAATGTCCGCCGATAGCGGAGTGCGCAGCTGCTGCAGCAGGTCAGACCACGCCTGCCCGCCGGTGACGGTCAGATTTTGCACCACGGAGCTGTGGTCGGCCGACAGGTTGCTCGCTATCTGCACCTCGTTGCCCGACCGGACCTGCGGCACGGCGTTGGCCGGCAGTGCGCTGACGGTTACCTGATCGGTATCGCCGTCGAAGGAAACCGAGCTTCCGATGACGGGCACCACGATGCCTTCATGCGAGCTTCCGTACTGCGCGGTGCCCTCGTTTCCGCCGAGATACCGGCCAGCGGACACGGTCTTGCCCAGGCCAGTCAGCTTGTTCTCGGCCTGCGGGTCGATGCCGGCGACGAGGACAGGGAACGACCACTCCACGAAGCCTTGCACCGGACCGGCCTGCTGTCCCTGCCGGGAATAGCAGCTGCCATTTTGCAGACCGAAATCACGCGCGAACGGAGATGTGGACGTGCCGTTCGTCAGGCTGGTCGATGAGGGGCAGATGACGATTTTCTTGCCGTCGGGAAGGCGCTCAATCGGTCCTACGACGTTGCCGTGCTCGGAGGACAGGGCCTGGAGTATCGGTGTCACCGGGTCCGGCGTGATGTAGACGTAACTTTCCGCGTAAGGAGGAAAGGATGACAGCCCGTTATCGGCGGTGTAATGGGAGGTAACCTCAAGCACGCGGGCGCCCGAGGTGCCAGCCGCGGCCGAGGAGAGAGTGACCGGTACCGTGGCGGTTTCGAGCACGTACCCGACGATCTCAAGGGGAGCGGCTACCCCTACTCCCGGCAGTCCGCCAATTTTCCTGTACTGCGCCAGCGTGATGCCTCGGGTATCCGCGGAAAGATAATTGACCTGTACTAAATGCGAGGCCCCGGCCGACTGCGCGGATCCCCTTGGCACCACAAGCAGATCGTAGGCACCGCGCCAGTTCGCGCCGACGACGCCTTTAATCTTCGCCGAAGCCGCATCGACGCTGGAGGTCAGCAGGGAGAAGGCCACCGCCGCCACGAGGAGCCCGGCCCCGAGCGCCAAAGCGCGCCCGCGAGAGAACCGGACGCTTTGCCACACCAAGCCGATCACTTGCCTACCTCCGCGTCCGGCACTGTCACCCCATTCGGTATAGCTATATCACCTATGTCGCGGTAGCCAGATGCCTGCAGCTTGAACAAACGCGCGTAATGCTGGTCAGAGGTCATTAGCTCGACATGCGTGCCGCATTCGGCGACGACGCCGTTGTCGATCACGACGATCTGATCGGCGCTCCTTACCGAGGCCAGCCGGTGGGAGATTAGCACCGACGTGCTGCCGCTGGCGCCGACATCGTCGAGGACGCTGTTCATCGCGTACTCGGCTTCGGCGTCCAGGCTCGACATTGGCTCGTCCACAAGGAACAAGTCGCGGTCGGCCCGCATCAGCGCCCTGGCCAGGGCCAGCCGCTGCCGCTGGCCGCCGGACAACTGGATGCCAGGGCGCAGCGGACCCGCGCCGTTCTGCTTGGGCACCTGCCGGAAGATCCGTGACAGCAGCGTGTCGTAGCCATCAGGCAGCTTGTCGATGTCGACATCGGATCCTGACAGCTCGGCGGCGCGGCGGATCACCTCGAGATCCTCGAGGGAGGGCAGGTGGCCGAGGCCGATGTTTTCTCGCGCGGTCATGTCGTAGCTGATGAAGTCCTGGAACACCGCCGCTATCCGGTCCCGCAGCGAGCCAGGGTCAAGCTCCCGCAGGTCGATGCCGTCCCAGCGAATGGTTCCCTCGACCGGATCGTAGAGCCGGCACAGCAGCTTGATCAGCGTCGTCTTGCCGGCACCGTTGAGGCCGACAATGGCGATCCTGCGCCCGGCCGGTATCTCCATGCTGAGCCCGTTCAGCGCCCAGGGATGAGTCTCGTCGTAGCGGAACCACACGTCCTCGACGGTGATGCCTTGCTTGAGCGGCGGGGCCGGCCGGGCCGCGACCGGCAGATCGGGCTCCGCGTGGATCACGTCTGTATAGGCGGTGAACAACGAGACGGACTGGGCGATCGTCCCGCCGGCGGCCGCGAGCTGGCCCATGGCTCCCTGCAGGCCAAGCGCGCCGAGTACGAACAGGCTCACGTCACCTATGGGCAGGCGATGCGCGGCGATCTGCGTCACGATCCAGATCAGTCCGCTGGCGACGACGGCGGCGCTCAGCGCTCCAAGGCCGGTTTCTGTCCACAGCAGCCGCCAGTTGAGAGCCCGTTCGGCGTTATTGGCCGCTCTCAGTTCATCGAGCATCCGGCCGCGCAGGAACGTGCCGAGGCCGAACAGCCTGACCTCCTTGGCCGCGATCGGATCAGACATGAGGGAGGCGAAGGAGTTCTGCCGGCGGGCGCGGGCGCTGTTTTCTACCCGCAGCTGCGCCTGACTGCGAGCATTCACCAGGTCGGCGGCGATCGCCAGGGTCTGGATTCCTATCGTCACCGCGGCCAGGACCGGGTTCATCAGCACTAACGTGATCGCGAAGCTGACCGCCGTGATGCCCGACTGGATGATGCTGAGGAACGAGGAGATCAGGCTGCTGGCCGTGATCTGGGCGAGTTGGCTGACGAGCTGCAGTTTGTCAGCGTAGACCGGTGACTCGAACCGGCTGATCCCCGGCCAGGATGTGACGGCCTGGTAAGTGCGGTCAGTGACGACCACCGCGGCGGCCCGGCGAAGCTGAGCCTGAACGTACTGCTGCAGCTGGGGGATGACGGCGGCGGCGAGGCCGCCAGCGCCAAGCGCGATCACCAGCAGCAGCACGCCGTGCTGTCCGATGCTGGCGGGCTTGCCCGATCCGGCCAGTGTGTCGAGCACATCCCGCTGCAGCCAGGCCGTCGCGGGCCCCAGGATTCCTGACACCAGGGATACCGCGAGCATTCCGGCAAGCAGCAAGGGAGAACCGGCCCAGACCGCGTCGGCCGCGGCCAGCACCGTCCGGCCGCGCGCACGCCATTTGCCCAGTTTCTGCGGGCTGTCAGCCGCCGCCATCACCCCGGCACCGGGGTGAGGCTCTTGCCGCCGCCGAGGATGGCGCCCATCCCCGGCCCGCTGGCGGTAACTACTCCTTCCTCGTCAAGCAGGTACAAGGCGGGAAACGCGGTCGCATGGAAAGCCTGGCCAACCGGCCCGCCCTGCGATTCATTGACGAGAACGGCCTTTCCGGCCAGCTGCTTGGTGAAGCCGTAAGAATCAGGGCCTCCCACGATCACCGCGACGGCGGAGTCTGGCGCTTGCTCACCGGTGACGAACATGGCGAACAGCGGCACCTGCTCGCGGCAGGGCTCGCATCCGACGGAAAAGAAGGCGACAATTGACGGCTTTCCTCGCAGCTGGCTGAGCGCGATCGTCTCGCCGTCGATCGTCGGCGTCTCGAAGTCAGGTACCCGCGTTCCCGGCGCCAGCCACGGCCGCGGCCTGCTCGGCGGCATCGCGGCCGCGACCTGCCGCAGCCGGCGGGCAAGCATCAGCACGAGCAGTAGGTTAAGCAGGCTGAATACTCCGGTGAATATCAGTCCCGCAAGTGTCATCTCGCTACCTCGGGTTCGGGTGTACATGAGGGGCGCCGGCGGCTGCTGCCCGCACCGGGCGGAACAACGCCATGATGTCCGTGAAAAACATGAGGCAAAGCGCCAGGGCGATACCGCCGAGCGCTGCCATCGCGGCTGCTTGAGCCGGGTTGGCGGCTGAGCTCGCTAGCGAGCAGACGGTGCCGGCTAGCGCCACCGTCAGAAGCAGGACATTCCTGGCTACGTGCTGCCAGCTCAGCGGGTCTGAGGAGGATCCGAAGCAGTGGCAAGGCTCCCGCGACCCGCGAATCAGTGACATGTACAGGCCGGCGGTCAGCGTCGCCGAAAGTACCGTGGCGACCGCGAGCCCGGCGGTAGCGGTGGCGGGAATGATTACCAGCACCACCGCCACAGCTTCGGCAGCGGCCACGGCAACGGAAGTGCCGCGCAGCCGCACGTAGGGCAGCGGAAGGCGCCCAAGCCAGGACTGGAACGACAGCCAGGCGGCCCGGCCGCGCACCTTGGTGATGAACGAGGCCGCGAACACCGTTCCGACGGTGAAACGGCAGGCTAGCGAAACGTCATACGCCCACGACATGGCTCTGCCGTCTTCGGGCGGGCTAGGAGCAGTGCCCGGTGAACCAGCTACCGCAGGTGTGGGTGCGGCCCAGGCAGCTGATGTGGCAGAAGCGGTGCAGCCACAGGCAACTCCCCTTGATCTCGTCGCACTCGGAACTGCAGTAGTGACTCGGTGCGATGCATCCCGCGGCACTGGCGTGCGGGAGCAGGCTTTCGACGCGCTCGGCGAGCATTGTGGTCAGGGCGCTCATCGGGTCCTCCTCAGGGGGTACTGGCCGATACTGGGCCTCATAGTCACACCGAGCGCTACCGGCAGCCTTCCGCCTGGCTGCCCCTTTGCTAGCGCATCTGCGTAAATTTGAGCGCCGCCAGCTACCAGTTCGCTACCATCTCGCTACCGGAAGGTTCCTTGCCGGAAGATAATGCTTTCCGCTTCGGCGCCAAGCGTGACAAGCTACCAAACATGACTCAGCCCTGCCGAAATCCGATTTTCATCTTGACGGCAAGCAGATCAGGATCGACCTTGCTGAGGTTCATTCTCGACACTCATCCTGACTTGGCCTGCCCGCCGGAAACGATGATCACGGCCGCGGCCGTACCCCTGCTCCGATCGTGGGACATCCTCGAGCACGCGGGCGAGGGCCAGCAGCGTTTAGTGAACGCACCGCCCGCCCTGCCAGTCGAAGCGGCTGATTTGATCCGCGATACCTTGGACCGGCTCTACGGCCGGTACCTGGCCAGGCGCGGAAAGCCACGCTGGTGTGACAAGTCCCTGGATAGCGTGCTCGCCGCCGAGTTGCTGGCCGAGGTCTATCCCGAAGCCAAGTTCGTCTGCCTTTTCCGGCATTGCATGGACGTCGTAGCTTCTGGTATCGAGGCTTGCCCCTGGGGTGTCAGCCGATTCGGTTTCGACTCCTATGTGGCCCAGAATCCAGGTAACAATGTCGCCGCCATCGCGAACTACTGGGTCGAGTGGGCGGAGCTGATGCTGAAGTTCCAGGAGAGTCATCCCCACCGCACCTACCGGGTCAGGTACGAGGACCTGGCCGTGGCGCCCGAGGAGGTAACGGCCAAGCTGCTTGAGTTCCTTGGCGCCGCGCCGATGCCGGGAATCACGTCGGCCTGCTTCGGGTCGCCCCACGAGGGCGACGGGCCTGGAGACGAGAAGATCTGGTTCACGACCAAGGTGAGCACGGAGACCATGGGCCGCGGAGTCAAGGTGCCGGGGGACGCCATCCCTGGCCCGCTTCGGGCCCAGGTGAACGAAGCTCTTGCCCAGCTGGGATACCGCCCCATCGGCGCCGACTGGAACAGCGCGCCAGGCGCGCTTGATCCGCGCCTTCCTGGCACCGGGCCTGAGCTCGGCTCGGAGAACGGCCCGGCGGAGTTGCCAGCGCAGGCGGTCCGCGCACCGGACTGGGCGGGGTCAGCCGTTCTGGCCGAGTTGGCCGACAGGATGCGGCAGAACGCCGGGCAAACCGCGGTTGTGAGCGAACTGTGGCCGACGGTCGCCGGGCAGACGATTATGCTCGTGGTGGCCGACGACGACGAGCACGGCGAACTGAGTACTAAGTTCCCTGTAGCCGAGGCCAACGGGAACGGTGCAGCCCCGCAAGCCGACGGAGAGGCGGTGGCAACCTTCATCGCCGATCCTCTGGTCTGGAAGGAATTGCTTGAGGGCCACGCCAACATGATCACGGAAATCCGGCACGGAAAGCTCCGTTGCATTAACCGCCGTGATACTCACCGGGTGCGCTCCGACGAGGTGCACGCGATCGCGTGCTTGCTCGGTCTCGCCCAGGTCCCGCTGGTGCGCTCGGAAGCTGGTCAATTAGACCCGGCTCTCGCGGCGAACCTCTGATGGCGAATCTCCTGCGAGTAACCGCCACGTGACAACAGAAAAGCACGCCCAGGTTCTGTTGGGGCATAAACCGGCAGCGGGCCCGGCGGGCGCAAGCCCGCCGGGCGGACTTCGGGTTTTGCTTCTCGGGCCAATCGAGGTAGCGGTCGCGGGAAGTGCTATTGACCTGAGCGGCAAATACCAGCGGGCACTGGTCGCAATTCTCGCCAGTGCCCCTGGCAAGCTGATACCGGCGCAGCGGCTTATTGACGGGCTTTGGGGTGAGCGCCCGCCAACGAGTGCGCGCACCAAGCTGCAAGGACATGTATCCGCGCTGCGAAATAAGTTCGGCGGGCGGAACGGATGGCCGATCCTGACCTGCGATCCTGGTTATCTGCTCGACGAGCCGGCCGTGAGCACGGACCTTGGCGACTACCGGGAGTTGCGGGAGCACGCTAGCCACGCCCTCAGCACAGGAAAGTACGCCGCCGCCTCTGACTACCTGACCGAGGCCCTGGCGCTGTGGCGCGGCCCCGCTTACGCTGGCGCGTCCTCGAGTTTCGTGCTCGGGGCGATGGCCGATGCGCTCGAGCAGGACCAGTTGCTCGCGACCGAGCGCAAGGCCGTCTGCGACCTGCGCCTGTCCAGGTATGACGAGGTAATCGCCGCGCTGACCCTGGCGCTTGCCTCGCATCCGTTACGCGATGGCATGCGCGGCACGCTCATGCTGGCCCAGTACCGTGACGGCTGCCGAGCCGAGGCGTTGCAGGCCTACCTGCAGGGTTACCGGCTCAGCCGGGAACTCGTCGGCATCGATCCTTGCCGGGAACTCCAGAACCTGCACCGGCTGATCCTGTGCGATGACCCGATCCTGATGACCCCCGACGCCATGACCGTGCTGCCGGGCGCCTCTTCCGCCCAGCTAACCGCGCCTAGCGATCCAGAAACCGCCTCCTGACTGGCGGGAATGCCGGGGCTGGCGGGAATGCCGGGGCTGGCGGGAATGCCGGGGCTGGCGGGAATGCCGGGGCTGGCGGGATTGCCGGCCGGGATCGCGGGGCGGCGGGACAGCCCGGCGGGCGGGCCGTGCGGACAAAACGCCCATAGCCTCTGGCTGGCTGCAACGATGGCCTATGGGTGCGTTTCCGCTGGAGTGAGTTCCTGGTCGGCTCCTCCGCATGGTCAGGGAGGGGCCGGGTCCCCGCCCGATCCGGCCCGGATATCCCGGCATTCCGGGCATTCGGCGCAGCCCGCCGTCCCGCCCCCGGAAGGCGGGGGCACTTTACCCACGTAAAAACCATGGCAAAGTGCCCCCGCCTCCCCAGCAAGACCCACGGGACCCGCCTCACTCCCACGGAAACGCACCCATGGCCCATCGATGCGGCTCTGGCACACATAACGTGAAGATAACGGCGTCAGGTGCGGGCAGCGCCGTTCCGGGCGACCCAGTTCCCGGCTCTTTCCGCTCCCGGTTCCGGCGCGTTCAGGTCCCCGGCTCATGGCACACCGGGCACCTGGCCTCCAGTCCCGGGCCGCACCGCAACGATGGCCCATAGATGCTGCTCAGCGGGGCCGGGCAACCGCAACCATGGCCCATGGATGTCGTAGCCGCAGCAACGATGGCCCATCGTTGCGGTTGCCCGCCCGGCGCGAGCAGCATCTATGGGCCATCGTTGCGGTGCGCTGATCTGAAATGTCCGGTTCGCCGGTGCCGCCGGCCAGTCCGCAGCCGCGGCTGCGGCTCGCGGGCCTGGCGGCGTGCTGGCGTGGGCGAATTGCCCGTCTTGCGGGTCCTTCGGGGCGGCTGCCGCAAGCGGGATCGGCCGCCCGCCACCCCTCGTGACAGGTCGAGACCGACACGAAGCCCGTGATCATGCTAAGGATCACCGGCGTCTCCCCAGACTCGATCACCGAAATTACCCACTTCTGAGCGGTACGGCGCGGCGGATCTGAAGGTCCGACAAACCGGGCGAGGGCTCCCCGATGCTGACGGTGACCAAGCCGATCAGCAGGAGGAGCCCTCCAGCTCATGTTCTCAGTGGGAGAAGACGTGGAAGCAAGCGCATTGTCCAAGCGGGGATGGTCGGTCTCGGCTATCGCCCGTCATCTTGGCCGGGACCGCAAGACGGTCCGGTCGTACCTGGCCGGGGATCGGGAGCCGGGGGTCCGCCGCCCGGCGGCCCCGGATCCGCTGGCCCCGTTCGCGGCGTACGTGGCGGCGCGGTTCGCTGATGACCCGCACTTGCAGTCGCCGGGCGGTGTGCGGCGAGGTGGTGCCGCTGGGTTATGACCGGTCGTACGTGACTTTCGCCCGGCAGCTGCGGCTGGCCGGGCTGCGGCCGCGTTGCGAGGCGTGCTCGGGGGTGGCGGGCCGGGAGACGGTCGAGATCAGCCACCCGGCCGGGGAGGAGATCCAGTGGGACTGGTTCGAGCGGCGCCGCGCGCCGTGGGCCGGGACCGCGTATGTCCTGCTCGGCACGCTGTCGCATTCGGGGCGGACCCGCGGGGTCCTGGCCGAGTCGATGGACCAGGCGCACCTGGTCGAGGCGATGGACGCGGTGATGCGGCGGCTGGGCGGCACCGCCCGGGACTGGCGGACCGACCGGCTGGCCACGGTGATCGTGCCGGGCAGCGCGGAGGTCCAGGCCAGCTTCGCCCCGGTCGCCAGGCATTACGGGGCGGTGGTCGTGCCGTGCCCGCCGCGGCGGGGGAACCGCAAGGGCGCGGTGGAGTGCGGGGTGAAGTTCTGCTGCGGCCGGTGGTGGCGCACGATGACCGCGACCACCCCGGAGGAGGCGCCTCCTCGGACTACCAGAAGCTCCGCGCCCACCTGGCGTTCCTGCGGATGACCGCAGCCGCCGAGGCGCTGCCCGGCCTGCTCGAGCAGGCCGCGAACGACAACCTCACCAGCCAGGCGTTCCTCGAGCGGCTCCTCGCCGTCGAAGTCGGGGCCGTCGACGAGCGGCGCCGCGCCAGCCTGGAACGGTTCGCGGCGCTGCCGTCCCCGTTCACCCTCGCCGACTTCGATTTCTCCGCCCGGCCGTCGGTCGGCCCGAAGCTGATCGCCGAGCTGGGCACCCTGCGGTTCCTCGAGGACGCCACCAACCTGCTCCTGATCGGGCCGCCCGGGGTCGGCAAGACGATGCTGGCCGTCGGCCTGGGCCACGCCGCCGTCACCGCCGGCATGCGGGTCCGCTACACCACCGCCGCCGACCTCGCCGCCCGCTGCCACCGGGCCGCCCTCGAAGGACGGCGGGCCACCACGATGCGGTCCTGCGCAGGGCCGCGGCTGCTCATCATCGACGAGGCGGGCTGCCTCCCGCTGCCCGCCGAGGCCGCCGCCGCCCTGTTCCAGGTCCTCAGCCACCGGTACCTCAAGGGCAGCATCGCGCTGACCACCAACCTGGGCATCGCCAGCTGGGGAAAGGTGTTCAACGACGACCCGATGATCGCCGCCGCCATGCCCGGCCGGCTGCTCCGCCGCAGCGTCGTCCTCAACATTGAACCGGGGGCTGCTGCCCCTCCTGCGACGAACCCGTCACCATCGCCGAGCTAACCGGCCGGGAGGACCGGACTTGACAGCCCCGTAAACTCATCCCAGGCCCCCCGCACCGCTCCGCTCCCTGGGGAATTCCAGTGATCGACAGTGGGGAATTTCGGAAATCCGCAGCACGGGCGGTGGTGTCATGGGCGCCGCTACGTGTTCAAGCAGCCAGCCGAGCCTCATGGCGCTCATGCTCGACCACCTGCGGGTTGAATCTCCGATGACGGTGCTGGAAATCGGCACCGGCGTCGGCTGAGTACCGCCGAGCGGTGGCTGTTCGCTGGCGATGGCTCAGTCGCGCGAGCCCAGCCTGCTGAGGGCGGGACATCGGTGGCTGAAGACGGACCGGTAGCGCTGTGGAGCTCCCTTGAGGACGCGCACGATACGTATCAACAACTCGGCAGGCCTGGGCGCGGCACCTATCGCATCGCTGTCACTGATCAAGGCCAATATGTCTGGCATCCTGGGAAGCCAGAGAAGCACTGGCTGCTGGCCTCTGGTTAAGAAGTTTTTGCACCGCGCACGTTAGCAGTCAACTGCCTGAGCGAACTCGCTCGATTTACCACCGAGCCGCATGCGGCGTATGCCGAGGAATCCGAGCCCTCAGCTCACGAAACCGCTCCGGCCCGGCCCCGGCCTTCTTCAGCTGCTTCTTCCAGGTGTGACTACTAACCTCGTCATCCAGCCTCCGCACATTGTTCTTGAACAGCGCCAGGCTCCGGTCAGGCAGTCCGTCAACGCACCCGAGCATCGCGACTACGTCGACAGCCAGATCGAACACCCAGATCTCGTCCGGCGTGAACGGATGCAGGTTGTCATCGAAGTCATTGCGGATCAGGCCGTAGTCGCGGACCCGCACCCCGCCCGCGCTCACCGCCCGGCTCAGCTCCTGGATCTCCCCGAGCAGCCCGAGTTGCTGAACGCACTGAATCACGGCAGGCTCGGTACTCAGCCCCGGCCCCAGAGACGCGAGCAGCAGGTAGAGAAAAGGCGACGACGTCGAGCAGTCGTCCACGTCACCGGGCACCAGCGAGGTCATGCCGGCAGCCTACGTTACTTCCAGGTCTTGCCATTCCACCGCAGGATCAGGACCTTGCCAGCCCGCTGCAGGAAGTGCACGCCGCCCACGGCCCACGCGTTGTGCGCCGAGGTCGCCTCCACTCCGATGAGCAGGCCGCCTTCCGACTGGGCCGGGCTGGCGACCTGCTCCCACGCCGCGCCATTCCAGTGGTAGATCAAGGGCCTGAGCTTCGGATTGGCCTGACGGCCGACGAGACCCGGCAGCCTCAGCCCGCCCACACGAGCGACTGCGGCGCCGCTGCAACCGATGGCGAAGAAGTTGTCGGTCCCGCCGACGGCCCAGGCATCGTGCGGGGATACGGCCGTCACCCCGGTCAGTCCGCCGCTGATATCCGGTTCGGCCGCCCGCAGCCAGGCGACCCCGTTCCACCGCAAGATCAGCGTCTTGTTCGTGCCGGTGAAGCCAACCGCCCAGGCCTGGCCGGTCGACGTCGCGGTAACGTTTTGCAGCACGCTGCCGGAGGGGACATCCCTGACGGGCACCCTGGTCCACGCCGTCCCGTTCCAGTGCAGGATCAGGGCCGCGCCAGACTTGCTCACTATGGCGCCGACCGCCCAGACGTTCCTCGCCGATGTCGCGGCCACGTCGGTCAGGGCCGCGTTACGCCAAGGAGCGGGGACGTGCATCCGCTGCCAGACCCGGCCGTTCCAGTCCAAGATGAATACCCTGCCGTGTCCGGTGTCGCCGACGGCCCAGGCGTGCGTGGCCGACGTCGCGGTCACCCCGACGAGCGAGACGCCGCCCTCGGCGCTCGGAGTAACTGCCCGCGTCCACGCCGTACCGTTCCAGTGCAGCAGCAGCGACCGGTGGGGGTTGAGCAGCGAGCCTGAGTAGCCGACGGCCCACGCGTTGCGGGCCGAGGTCACGGCCGTGCTGTAGAGCTGACCCCGGCGGGTTCCGGCCGGCGTCGGGACCACTGTCCACGCGGTACCGTTCCATCGCGCGATCAAGGTCTTCGGCTGGCACACTCCCGTCGATCCCACGGCCCAGGCCGTTCCGGCCGGCCCAGCAGCCACCTGATACAGCGCGCCGTGCAGCCGGGTCGGCTGACCCCGCACGACGGTCGCTGGCCCGGCCTGCGCCGCGGAAGCTAATGTCAGTAGCCCCCCAGCCAGGACTGTGAGCCCAAGAACAACCATCAGCACACGACGCAGGCGCACGCGATCACCTTCCGGTCAGTTTCTCCGGACCGCCGCCAGCCCGACCCGCGAGAGGGTAATTCGCACTGGCGTCGCCCATGTCATCATGACACGCCCGCCGACCTGCCGTGCCCGCCCGCCGGGTTGCCAGACCAATGTCCCCAGCCGCCGGCGGACAGCATCGGTGGGCCATCCTTGCGGTAAGTCGCTGGCTGATGGCAGCATCGGTGGCTCTGGCTCACGTAACGTGAAGGTAACGGCGTCATGGACTGCGGAAGCGCTGTTCCGGGCGGCCCGGTTCCCGGCTCTTTCCGCCCCGGTGTCCGGTGCCCGCTGTTGAGGTCGCCCGCTCCCGGAGCACCAGGCGCCTGGCCGCCAGCCCCGGGCCGCAACCGCAACGATGGGACATCGATGCTGCTCAGCCGGGCCGGGCAACCGCAACGATGGCCCATGGATGTCGCTGCCGCAGCAACGATGGCCCATAGATGCGGTTACCCGGCCCCGCCGGGCAGCATCGCTGGGACATAGTTGCGGTGAGCTGATATATATTTGGTATCCGGTCTGCGTGCAAGTACGGGAGAATCGCATGACAGTAAGACGGTTTTGCAGAGCGACGGCTATTGTTGTCGCAGGAGTCGCAAGCGTGGCCGGGTCGCTCGTCGTAGCGCCTTCGGCGTTAGCCGATCCACTTCAGCGCTCGCACAGTAGCGCACCAGATGGGCACTCTATGGGCACAGCGCCGGTGGTGCTCGGGGAGCCATGTTGAATCCGTCGACCGGTAAACTCGCCCTGCTGGGCGACGCACGCTATCGCGGAACGACTTCGACAGCCGGTGACTGCTACGTCAAAACCGAGAAGAACTCCAAATTCAAGGGATATGCGCCCTGGCACACATCTGAGCAGGGTGTCTCCTACGTCAATGACTGGCTGAACCAGCTTTACAGCGTTTCGGATGCGCGCTTCCTTGCGAATGATAACCTAAATCGCATTAATAGCTTCTTCGTGTCGCCGCACACATGGCCGTGGGACGGTACGTCAAATTTCGAGGGGAATACTGGTCAGGTAGTATACGAATGGTCGATGAACTACAAGCGCCATCACAAATTTTACTTTGAAGATGCAGCGCAGATCAGGGGTTTCTGCGCCACAGCACTTGGCGTTTGCTCGAAGCCCTGGTGAGCTGTCAGTCATGGCCAAGACACGCGTGCTGGCGATAGTGTCAGTTCTCATCACAGCTGGAGTAGTGGACTGCTCGGGTTCCGCGTCGCGGACCGGGGTCGAGTTGCCGCTCCCGCTCAAGACCCTGCACAGGCTGCCAGCAGGCGTGTTTTACCTCCTGGCCGGACGACCGAATGCCTATTCGGCGAATATCTGGGAACTGACATCGTCCGGTCAGGAGGTGCAGCTCACACATAACCGAGTGGGCTTCGGCATTTCCTGGCTCTCCGCCTCGCGGGCGGGGGTGGTAATGGCCGACGCCAGCAACGGCGTGGATGAGCTGGCCAGACTTACCGCACACGGCGCGCAGTGGCTGCCAGCTGGTCAGGTGAGCCAGGGCGAATTCAATCGGTCATAGCGCCACAGGATTCCGCTAGCATTTCATCGTAAACTTCGACTGGCTTACGGTAATCAAGCGTCTTACGCGGCCTATCGTTCAAGCTCATAGCCACTCTATCAAGTTCCGCCTGGCTATGCAAGGACAGGTCGGTCCCTTTCGGAAAATACTGACGGAGCAACCCGTTGGTATTTTCGTTCGAACCGCGCTGCCACGGCGAATGAGGGTCACAGAAATAGACCGGCATCCCGCTGCGGACAGTGAACTCGGCGTGCCGCGCCATTTCCTTCCCCTGGTCCCACGTCACGCTGTTCTTCATGAATTCCGGCAGCGACTCCATCTTCCGCGCCAGGAGCGCCGCGACGCGGTCCGCATTGCGGTCGTAAGGGATTTTCACCAGGAGGACGAACCGGGTCGTCCGCTCGACAAGGGTAGCTATCTGCGACTTATTCCCTTTCCCGATAATCAGGTCGCCTTCCCAGAATCCGGGCACGGCACGGTCGTCCGCCTCAGCGGGCCGCTCGCTGACATTGACCATGTCACGGATGGTGCCGCGCGCGACCGTCGTCCGCGACCTGGGCGCCCTGCGCACCCGGCCGCTGCGGAGCGCGACCTTCAGGTCGGTACGCAGCTCGCCGCGGGCCTGGAGATAAAGGCACTCATAGATCGTCTCGTGCGACACGCGCATCTCCGGGTCGTCAGGATGATCTTTCACCAGCCGGCTGCTGATCTGCTGCGGGGACCATTCCCGGTTCAGGCCGGCCTGAACCTCATCGTGCAGGCGCCGGCAAGACTCAAGTTTCCGCCGCTTCGGCCTGGCACGCATTTTATCACAACGGTCCTGTGCCATTACCGCACGATAATCATCCCTTCCGCCGTTCCTCGAAATCTCCTGGGAAACCGCCGAGTGATGACGGCCCAGAAGCTTCCCGATATAGCGGGCCGACCGGCCGCATCCCAGTTCCCTGGAAATTGTTTCTCTTTCCTCGAACCGGAGTGGTTCGGAGCGGCTCATCCAGGTTCCGTTCTCTCGGGTTTGATATAATAGCACTCCGGTGTCGTTACGACCGTTTGAGGCCAAGCAGCCTCAGATTCACGGACAGGCGCCGGCCATTGCCGAAGACGGAGAAATTACTTATTCTGTCCCACCTGCTAATAGCGGACCCGCGCACACCGACAATACGGTATGGGTGACGCCGTCGTTCTCGGCGCCTGGCCACATCATTTACAAACAGGCGGGCGACCTAGGCGGGGAAAGTTTCGGCCCCGGCGGACAGATCGCGGTTATGGACCGGCCCTACGATCCGCCGCTCCACGGCAGGCACGCTCATATTCTGATCATCTCGCCCGGCGGTGGAGTCAAGCTTGTTCACACGCCGTTCTGGCAACTCGCCCAGGTGACGTGGCAGGCCGACGCTATTGCTCTGGCCGTCGGCTCTGTCTCGCGCCGGACGGAGTTGATCTACCACGGGGATGCCAGGGAGATGCTGCCACGAGGGTGGCAGTCCTTGAGTTGGAGCCCTGCTGGCACAGAGCTCCTGCTCAGGAAAGGTGTTCTGCTCGGGATATGGTCGGTGTCCGCGCCGCACCGCATTACCGTGCTGGGTCGGACGAACCGCCAGTTCGCCGTGCTCAACGTCGCCTGGCTGGCGAACCGCGCCCCGCTATGAGGGAGCCCTAAGAACCGGTAAACGGCCGGGCACGTGGACAAACCCCGCACCCGGCCGCAAAAGTCGAACGTCTCAGACCCCCGCAGGCAGCCCTGCCATCGCCTCCGCGATAGCCACCTCAGACAGCTCCAGGTCCTCCATCCGTCCCGCCATGTACTCGCTGTACGCCTGCAGATCAAGCAGCCCGTGCCCGCAAAGCGCAGTCAGGATCACCTTCTCCTCCCCAGTCTCCTTGCACCGCAGCGCCTCCTCGATGCAGGCAGCAACAGCATGCGTAGGCTCAGGAGCAGGCACGATCCCCTCAGTACGAGCGAACCGCAGCCCGGCGGCGAAGCACTCAGACTGCGGCTTAGCCACCGCCTCGATGAGCCCGAGCTCATAGATGTGCGAGAGCAACGGCGACATCCCGTGGTACCGAAGCCCGCCCGCATGAATCGGGTCAGGAATGAAGTCATGCCCGAGCGTGTGCATCTTCAGCAGCGGCGTCATCCCGGCCGTGTCACCGAAATCGTAGGCGTAGCGGCCCTTGGTGAACGACGGGCAGGCAGCCGGCTCGACGGCGCGAATAACGGGGTTGATCCGCCCGGCCAGCTTCTCCCGAAGGAACGGGAACACGAGCCCGCCGAAGTTAGATCCGCCACCAGTGCACCCGACGATCACGTCCGGCGTGTCCCCAGCCTCAGCGAGTTGTTTGATGGCCTCCTCGCCGATGACGGTCTGGTGCATCAGCACGTGGTTAAGCACGCTGCCGAGCGAGTACCTGGTGTCGTCGTGCGTAGCGGCGACTTCGATGGCCTCGCTGATCGCGATGCCCAGACTTCCGGTGGACGAAGGATTGGCCTCAAGCACCGCCCGGCCAGCGGCAGTCAAGGGGGAGGGGCTCGCATGCACCTTGGCCCCGTACGTCTCCATCAGGATCTGGCGATACGGCTTCTGGTCGTACGAGGACCGCACCATCCAGACTTCCAGGTCGATCCCGAACAGCGCGCACGCGAATGACAGCGCGGTGCCCCACTGCCCGGCCCCGGTCTCGGTGGTGAGCTTCCTGATGCCTTCCTGGGCGTTGTAATAGGCCTGAGGCACGGCCGTGTTGGGCTTGTGCGATCCGGCCGGGCTGACGCCTTCGTACTTGTAGTAGATCTTGGCCGGCGTGCCGAGGTCTTTTTCCAGCCGGCGGGCACGGTAAAGCGGCGTGGGCCTCCACAGCCGGTAGACGTCAAGCACGGGCTCGGGGATCGCGATGTGCCGGTCGCCGGAGACTTCCTGCAGGATCAGCGCCATCGGGAACAGCGGCGCGAGCGCGTCAGGCCCGACCGGCTCCCTGGTCCCCGGGTGCAAAGGCGGCGGTGGCGGCGAAGGCAGATCGGGGATGATGTTGTACCACTCGCGAGGCATCTCCGACTCTTGGAGGACGTACTTAACCTGGTGCGCGTCGTTCGTCATCCTTACCTCCGGTCGATCGGATCTGCCGTCTCGGCAGTGTCGCTCACGTTAGCCGACGGGTGAACAGCAGGTCAGCCCGATTCGGTGGATATAGCGCAATAGCTGGCAACGGCCCCTGTTTACTCACTGATACTCGCTTGCCACTAGGTTTCTGGCCTGAGCCGGATCGGTTGCGGCGACCTGTGCCGCATGTCATCGTTAGACGGTTAACTCAGGCTGATTGGGATAGCCTGCTAGTCACTGACGCGGCGAAGTCGATGGCCTGCGGGTCTCCTCCCGGTCCTCGGGGAGGGTCATCAGGGTCGCGGCGACCAGCGGTGCGGAGGTACTGGTCTTGTCGGTGCGGGCAGCCTTGTCGGTCTGGGCTGGCTGCGCGCACGGGGGGAACGTCTAGCTATGGCCGGGGCACGCAGAAGCCGGCGTAAGCCAGGGCAAGACGACCCGGCTTCCGACCGCCAGGAATTCGACAACGGCCGGAACGACTCCAATACCGACGAATGGCTCACCCCATTCCGGGCAGTTCAGTCGATAAAGCCCGTCCTGCCCCAGCGTCCTAGCCAGCCAGCAGCCCCCGCCCCGGCCCCGCCAGAGGCGCCGAGGCAGGCCAAAGGACAGCGTTCACAGCCCCAGCCAGTGCAGCCCCAGCCAGTGCAGCAGCCGCAAGCCCAGGTCTGGGTGCCAGGCACGCCCGTAACGCCCCGTCCTTCCCAGGCCCGCTCAGAGCCCCCTGGCCACGGTGAGCCGCCCCCTTCGCCGACTCATCAGACGCCTGGTGTTCAAAGTCAAGCGCACTATCCGCCAAATACCCCCCAGCCGCAGCAAGCCCCGCCCCACCCGACTCATGCACCGCCGCCTCAGCCAGCACGCGCCCATCAGGGCCAGCCTCAGCCGACGGCTCGCCCGAGGCCGGACCAGCACCAGGCCAGTTACCCGCGACCAGCCCAGCCCCAGCCGAGCCAGTCCGAGCCAAGCCAGCCCCAGCCGGGCCAGCCCCACCGGCGTCAGTTCCGGCCCGACGAGGTCCCGCCAGGCCAGCCAACGTACCGGCAACCCGCCCAGCCGCAGTACGGGCAACCTGCTCACTCCCAGCCGGGCCAGCCCGCGTACGGGCAGCCGCCCCGTCCGCAGCCAGGTCAAGGGCAGCCCGCGAACTCGCAGTACCAGCCGCACAGCCAAGCCCAAGCGTCGCCTTCACAGTTCGCATCCCCTGGCCAGGCTCCGCCTGCGCAACCTCAGTTCGCACCGCCCGGCTGGCCGCAGTCCGCCCATCCTCAGTACCCGCCGCCTGGCCAGGCCCAGCCCGCGCAACCCGAATACCCGCCGCCCGGTCACACCGGGTCCGCCTACGCGCAGTACGCGCCGCCCGGGCAACCTCAGTTCGGGCCTGCTCAGCCGGAGTACGCGCAGTACCCACCGCCCGGCGAGACGCAGTTCGGGCCGCCTCAGTTCGCCCCACCGGGCCAGCCCCGACCTGCTCAGGCCCATCCAGGTTCCCCTTATCCAGGCCCCGCCCACGCAGGTCCGACCCAACAAGGGCCTGCCTATCCAGGTCCCGCCCACCCAGGTCCGACCCAACCAGGACCTGCCTATCCAGGTCCCGCCCACCCAGGTCCGACCCAACCAGGACCTGCCTATCCAGGCGCCGCCCACGCAGGTCCGACCCAACCAGGACCTGCCTATCCAGGTCCCGCCCAACCAGGTGCCGCCCACGCGGGTCCCGCCTACCCGGGTCCCGCCCAGCCCGGGCAAGTTCGGTTCAGTAATGGCCAGCCAGGCGCAGCCGAGTACGACCAGTTCAATCAGCCGCGACCGCACCAGGTGCCGCGGCCTCCTGGCCAGCCGCAGCCTTGGTCCGACCAGCCACCGCAACACGCGCCCCATCAGGCCCCCTCGCCCCGGCAGTTCGCTGAGCCTCAGCCCTACCCCGCGTCGCAGGGACACCACTCGGATCAGCAGCCGCCGCAAACCTGGTCAGAGTCACCTGACTACGGCCCTGAGTTGCGTCCTGAAGTTGAGCCGCCGGTCTACCGCGTCTGGCACGGTCCTGAACCTCGCCCGAAGCTGGGCGCTGACCGGGATGGTTTCGAGCACCCGATAGTCAGGCCCGACGACCGGCGGCGGCTCCTGCGACCGGACGGATCGGTATCGGCGGCCTTCGGCGGTCGGCCGGCCGAGCCTGTAGTCGGCCGCCCCGTGCCGCCTCCGCCTGGCTACGTGCCGCCAAGCCGCCAGCAGTCCGCCCCGGCACCCGAGGCCCGTGACCAGTACGGACCGGCTGGCGCCGACGCCTACGATCAGTACCCCGAGCGAGCAGGCCCCGGTTACGCTGACCGCCCCGGCGAGGAATACCCAGCCCCGCCACCACGCTCGGGACCCATTCCAGGTGCCGACTATCAGGCACGGCCAGGCGAGCCCGGCTGGTTCTTGGACACAGCGGGTGCACGGCGCGGTGGCTTCAGCCCGGCCGACGGTTACCTAGATGACGGCCAGCACGGACCCTGGGCCGGCCGGGATCCGCAGGCCGGCTTCGAGCCGGGCCTGGCTGGTGACTACCGCGGTTACCCGCGCGCGCAACGGCCAGGCGCAGCCGCCGGCGGTTACTCGGACGACTACTACGAGCGCTTCGGCACTCGCCAGTACAACGAGTTCTATGAAGCTGGCCAGCATGGCTCTTCACAGCTAGGTCAGGGTCATCCCGGCCACGATCAGCGCGAGTTCGGCCCCGCGCAGTTCGCCGCGGATCAGTACGGTCGCGGCGAGTACGGTTCCGGTCAGCCAGGCTCCGGGCCGGATGCTGGTCGGTACGGACCAGAGCGCCGCGACGTCGATGGTTATCCTCCCGCTGGTCGCCCCGGATACGGGCCTCCTGATGGTTACGTTGCCGATGGCTACCGGCCCGGCGGGTACGAGCGGCGGGCCGGCTTCTCGCCGTCTGACGACTACCAGGAACGTTCGGGCCGTCAGGCGGATGGGCGGATGCCGCCCCCAGGACCCGCCGAGCCCAACGGCCGCGGCTGGGATTCACGTGGGTGGGACGGTCCTGTCGGCCGCTACCGGGATCTCGCCGACCAGAGCCAGAGCTACCCCTGGCCGGGGGCGGAAGCGGGACAGGGGCGCTGGCAGGGGTCCGCGCCTCGCGGCGGCTACCAGGGGGACGGCAGGCCGCCATATGGCCCGCAGCCCTCCGGCTATGAGGCCGGGCCCTGGCAGCGAGATGACCAAGGGCCGTGGCAGCGAGATAACTACGAGCCTGGGCGCGCGCCTGAGGAGCCCTGGCCCAGCGACCGGCGGCTGCCCGAGTCCGAGGCTGGCGGCGCCGATCTGGTCAGGCCGCCGGCGCGCCAGAAGGCCCGCCTGCGGCACTGCCGGCCGGGCCAAGCTCACCGGACAACGAGGCCGCTGCCGGCAGCGCACAACGAGCCGCCGATGTGGCCAGCCCGACCGGCACCAAGCCGCCGCCAGTTGTCGACCTGCCTTCCGTGGTACCGCCACCCCGGCCGTCGGCGCCAGAGCAACAGGCGGGACAGCCGGATCCGGCCGTCGTTGATTTCGACAGCGAGACCGACGCCGACGACGACACCGCCGAGTTGCCGGTCATCTCCTTTGACGGGCCGCCAGACGGCGGCTCGCCGCCTCCGGCGATCACTGAACAGGCCGAAAGCGCGGCATCGGCGAGCCGGGTTCGAGACCCGTTCGAACCGCTCGACCGCCAGCCAATTCCAGGCCTTGCTGAACTCGCCGAGGAACAGCGAAGATCAGCGTCCCGCGTAGGCTCGGCCCTGCCCACCAGGACGCCAGCCGCCGGGAGCGCATCCGCCGATGCTGCCTCCGCTGGAACTCAAACCCGGCCAGGCGCCCCCAGGCGGGGCTCCGCCGCAGGCGAGCAAGCCAGTTTGCCCAAGCGTCGCCCTTCTTCCAACGGGCAGGGGAGCCGGTCAGCCTCGGCCGCACCAATGACCCCGACCGGCAAGACACAGCCCTCAGCGTCGCCCCAGGTACCCGGTGCCGCCATGATGGACCAGATCAAAGATCTCTACCTGACGGCTGAAGCCATCGGCGAAGATGCGCTTGACCAGCACTTCGACCAGGTCAGCGATAAGCAGCGCGAGCTGATCAGGGAGTACTTCGATCAGGTCGTACGCCGCAAGTCAGACAGCCAGGCCCCGAGCTAGCCTTCGACCGCTGACCCGCGGATAGCGCCCGGCGCAGGGGCGTGCGGCTGCTCCTGGGTGTGCAAGGCGGACTTCGGCCGGCGTCGGCTGGCGTGCCAGGCAGTGATCCCGGTGGCTTGTTGATGTCTGGCCTGGGAGTGCGTCCAGAAAGTGAACCCGTACAACGTCGCCGCGCGATCACGACCTTGTACGGTTAACCGTACCGTGAAAACCCGCAAAACACCCCATAACTTCACCCGGAAGACACGGCAACCCGTACAAGGTCACCAGACCGCGGCGACCTTGTACGGGTTCACTTTCCGGACTCACGCAAAACACCCCGAACTACACCGCCAACACCACGCCCCGCCCCGGTCGGCACCATAACAAACAAGCCACCAGGACCAGCCTTTGGGACAAAACACCTATAGTGCCCGGTGCGAACGGCAACGATGGCCCAGCGATGCTGCTGTCGGCCGGCGCCTGACCACAACGATGTCCCATCGATGCTGCGGCAACCGCATCCCTGGGCCATCGTTGTCGTTCGCACCGGCCGCCGAACCGCAACGATGTCCCACCGATGCGGTAGACCGGCTCTGGGCCGCCGCTGGTGACCGGCTCTGGGCCGCCGCTGGTGACCGGCTCTGGGCCGCCGCTGGTGACCGGCTCCGGGCCGCCGATGGTCACCGACCCAGGGCCGCCGCGGGTCACCTGCCCCGCTAGTCCCGGCATTCACGCCAGTCACTACATTCACGCCAGCCCCGGCCCTTTCATCCGAGCCAGACCGGCCCTGGAGATAAGCGTCGCGGGACGAGTCAGCGCCGGGCTGGGCCGCTGTCCCTGCGGTAGTCGCTGATTTCCGCGTTTCCCGGCGGAGCCGGGAGTGAGGCCCAGGCGGCCGCCAGGTCAGACTGCGGGCGGGAACCCGCTGACGAGCGGGCCAGTTGCTGCGCCTCAAGGCTGGCCATGGTGTGGAACTGCACCTGGAAGGGCAGGTCGTTGGCTGGATCGTGCCACATCGTGGCGACGCACCGGTTCGTCGGGTTGTTCCAGTCGTTCCTGCGCGCCAGCAGCTGGAACCCGGCGGCACTCAGCGCATCCTGAACCGTCCAGATTCCCGCCGAGTAGTGCTCAGCCTCGAAGATGAACGAGTAGGAGATCGCGCCCGGCACTCGCCGGGCCAGGCGGTCCGCCGTTCGGTCCGGGTAGCGGCGCAGCATATCGGCGAACCTGAGCTTGAAGGTGTCAGGATCGAGCAGCGCGCTTTGCTCGGTGTCCGGCGCCAGCCGGGCGTGCTCGGTGCTGCCAGCGACCCGCCGCATCATGGTGGTCAGGCCCGTGCCGCTGTAGCTTCCGAAGAGGTTCCTTCCCTCGGCCGTGCGGAACCGGTCGTAAGCCTCGTTTGCCATCCGCACCTGATCGGCCGTCAGCCGGGCCGAGCCCCAGCTCCACGAGCCGTCGTAGTCGCTACGCGGACCTGACGCCGGTGCCGTCGCTGGCTCAAGGCCGGGTACTGGCCGCCCGCCAGGGCCAGCGCCGCTTGGCTGCAGCTGGCCGTTGCGGCGCTGGTCATCCGGCGGCTCGCTAGCTGTTCCCCGGCCGTTTTCTCCGTGCCCGCTCGGCCCGGGTCCCTGGCCAAAGACGTCCGAGCCGTTAGCCGAATGGCCGTTAAGCGCAGAGCCGTTAAGGGCAGGGCCATTCAGCGTCAGGTCGTCTCGCCGAGCCTGATCAGGTCGCCGCTCGTACGGTTCGCTGCTCTGCGGGTAGTCGTCACCGCGAGCGTCGTCCGGGGGCGGCTGGCCGTGAGGAGACTCACTGTCGTGAGGCTCACCAGCCGGTGGCTCGCTGGTGACGGGCTCAGCCTCCGGAGCCGCGCTGGCCTGAGGCGGCCCGGTGAGGGGCGGCGGCGGGGGCGGCAGCGGGGGCGGCGGCTTGCTCGCGATTGGCTCGCTGACCGGCAGCTCCAAGGCGTAGGACCCGCTGACTGACCGGCCGAAGGCGGGGAACTGGCTAGTGCTATCACTGGCCGACAGGTCAGCGGCTTCGTCATCAGCCGCCGGACTCGCGTCCATGGCGGGGCCGGCCGGGTCGGCGCCGGAACTGACGGTGCTGAGTTCCTCGACGGCCCCGGCCCCGGCCCCGGCGCCGGTGAAGGCGAAGTCGTGGCCAGCGCCGTTTCCGGTGACCGCGGCTCGCGGAATCGCCTCGGTGACGCTCGCGGGCCGGTCAGGGGAGCTGAACGCGGTGGCGGCCGAGGCTGAGAAGCGGCTTGCAGTCGGCGGTGCCAGCTCCAGGTGCCTGAGCCTGGGCGGTGGTGGTTTTCTTTCGCCATCTACGTGATAGGGCGAGGACGGGTGCCCATAAGGCAGCCGTTCGAGTCGCTGCCTGAGATCGGCCAGCGACCCTGGCGCGGGCCGCTCCGCGACCGCTAGCGGCCAAGTCGCCATCGGAGCCTGCGGCTCTGGGAGGTGCGGCGGAGTCTGCACGGGCTCGGTAACCTCGAGCCGGTCCGCCGTCGCCTGAGGCTCCTGCCCCGTCACGGCGGGTCCGGCTGGCTCAGGCGGGGCCTGCGGGTCAGTGGCGATCCCGTCCAGGCAGGGCATCGCGTGCTGGCCGGCGAAGGCCGGAGAGTACTCGGGCAGCTCAGCTTCGGGCTCAGGTTTCGCCTCATGTCTGGGACTCGCGGCCGAATGCTTCCCGTTGCCTGAAGACCGAAGCTGCTGCGACATCCGGTCGATGAGCCCGGACAGGTCAAGGGTCGCATCGCGCGGATCGAGCTGGTCAGACTGATCCAGCTCGCCCCACTCGTGCTGCCCTGACATTGGTGCTCTCTCCCCCCACGTATCAGCGTAATCGTCATCGTAGTCTTCGATTCGCCGACGAAAGGCCGATCTAGGGCAGCCCCGGCTCCGGCATCCAGGCGGGCATGACCTGCCCGTGAGCGTCGCCGAACCCGATCCTGGTGCCCTCAGGACCAACGGCCGTAGCACTTACCACCACTTCGTCCCCATCTTCCAGCCAGCTCCGGCGACTGCCATCACCAAGTTCGACCGGCGACTGCCCGCCCCAGGCCAGTTCGATCAGCGAACCGTACTGATCCTTCGAAGGCCCGCTCACGGTGCCCGACGCGAACAAGTCGCCGGTCCGCAGCGAGGCGCCGTTCACCGTCAGGTGCGCCAGCATCTGGGCCGGGCTCCAGAACTGGGTCTTGTACGGCGGACGGGTGACGACGTGACCGTTGATCGTGACCTGGAGGTCGATGTCGAGTCCCCAGTCGCCGGTGTCGGCCAGGTACGCGGTCAGCTCGGTGTCCAGGCTCGGGGGCCTGACCCTGGAGTGAGAGAGCGCCGCCAGCGGCACTATCCACGGGGAAATTGTCGTAGCGAAAGATTTTCCGAGGAACGGACCGAGCGGCACCGACTCCCAGCCTTGGATGTCCCGCGCCGACCAGTCGTTCACCAGGCAGACGCCGAAGACGTGCTCCGCGAACCGGGACGCGGGCACCCGCTCGCCGATGATGCTCTCCGAGCCGACGACAAAGCCGACTTCCGCTTCGAAGTCGAGCCGTCCGGATGGGCCGAAGACGGGCTTGCCGTCAGCCGTCCTGGCCTGGCCGCACGGGCGCCTGACCGGGGTGCCTGACACCACGACCGTGCCTGCCCGGCCGTGGTAGCCGGCCGGCAGGTGGCGCCAGTTCGGCGCCAGCGGCTCGGCGGCGTCGGGGCGGAAGATCCGGCCGACGTTGGTCGCGTGCTGCTCTGAGGTATAGAAGTCCACGTAGTCGGCGACCGTGAACGGCAGGTGCATCGTCACGCCGTCGGCCGGCAAGAGCAGGTCTTCGACGGCGCTGCGATAGTGCTCCTGCGATAGCCAGGCGGTCAGGCCGGCCCTGACCTGGGCCCAGGCCGCGTCGCCCGCAGCCAGGAAGTGATCAAGGTTGCCGCCGCTGAAATCCTGCGCGCGGCCTGGCAACAGCCGCTCCGCGGCGCTGGTCAGGTCAAGCACCTTGTCGCCGATCCTGACGCCGACGCAGCGCCTGGCCGGGTGGTGCGGGCTGCTGAAGGACCCGTAAGGCAGCGTCTGCAACCCGAACGGGTGTCCAGACGGCACCTCAAGCCAGTCACCTGGAACCGGCAGCGCCATTGAATCCTCCTAGCATCGCGCGGCGACCAATGTCACTGCATCTTGGCAGAATCGGAAAGCGCGTGCCGCGCGGGGCGGCGGCCAGGCTAGGCGGTGCTCTGCGCCCTGGCGTCGGCCTTGGCGGCTTCTTCGGCTTGCTCAGCGGCCTTCGCGTTCTTGTCTTCTTCGGCTTCCTTCGCGGCCTCGTCGAAGAGCGACTCACTGCGCAGGGCGGCCTCGTAGGCCTTGCGGCCGCTGCGGGCGCCGAACAGTCTCTTGGTCAGCACCAGGTAGAGGACGAGCGCGAGGTTAATGGCGAACAGCACGAGCTTCGTCCAGCTGACCTTTTCCGCCAGGTCGTAGATCTCGTAGGGCAAGCCAAGCGAGGTCACTACCATCGCGAAGTACTCGCCCCAGCGCTTTGACAGCCAGAGGCCAACGCCCTCGATCAGCTCCACTACCGCGAACGCGGCCACGGCGACCGCGATCAGGGCGAGCGTGCCCTGGCTGACGTGCAGTGCCTTGCGGAATTCGATCAGCAGGTGCGAGCGGCCGATGTTGAATCCGAGCTGGTTGAAGGTGCTCCTGATGATCGGCAGGTCACGGTTGAAGGTTTGCGCGATGGATTGCTTCGAGGTGCTGAACTGCCAGATCGCGTACGCGACTCCGCCAAAGAGCAGGAAGCGGATCCAGCGCTCAACGGCGAACACGCGCAGGATGAGCTCGCTCCTGATCTCCCGGCCGCGCTTGACGACCGGCGCCTGAGAGGCCGGTCCCGAGGCGGCCGGCTCCTGCTTGACGAAGGTTCCGCACCGCAGGCAGCGCCAGAGTTCGCCCGCGGGGGCGCTGGCATGCATGTACTCGCTGAGTTCAGGCTCGTCGGGAGCATAGGTGACATGCCCGATTCGACCGCAACGGTACAAATTCCAATCCATGTCAGCCAGCCTACGGGACCTTAGGCTTGACCAGTGGACTTCAATGACGTGATCAGGAAACGCCGCATGGTGCGGGCGTTCACCACGGAACCAGTGCGGTGGCGGTCGGGCACCCGGATACCTCGGCCGACCCCGGCGGCTCAGCGCGCGTGATCAAACGGCGGGAGCTTGGCGAACTTGTGCACCGAGGCCGGTGGTAGCGGGTACTGGCCGAGCACGATGCCGTCCGCTTCGCAGACGAGCTGATCGCAGCACAGCAGCATGGTGTCGGCATCACGGCCGATGACGACAACGGCGGTGTCGCGCTTGAACTCGGTGACCGTGCGCGCGAGAGCCACCCGGTCGGCTGGGCTTAGCTGATCAAAGAGCCCGTCGATGATCAGCAGTTCCGGCTGGTGAACGGTGGCGGCGGCCACGCGGGCCCGCCGTGCGATCAGGTCCGGCGCGGCCCGAAGCTGCACCTGCGCCCAGGGCGTCAGCCCGAGCCGGTCAAGGATCGCGGCGACTAGCAGCCCGCTGTCGGACCGGCGCTGGCCCGAGCGCTTAGCCGCCCTGACGACGAGGCCGCGAATGGTCATCGTCGGCCAGGTCCTGCTCGTACGGGACGCTACCCCGATCCTCGGCCGGACGCTCAGGCGCCCGGCCAGCCTGGTGAGGTCCTGGCCGAGCACGAGAATCCGGCCGTGCGATGGCGCGATCCGCCCGGCCAGCAAGCCGGCCAGGGCCGCGGCCGCCGCCGGGCGCGGCGTGACAATGCCGAGGGCCTGGTGCCCGAGCTCAGACGCGGCCAGCCGGAAGCTGGCCAGCCTGATCACGTACCGGTTCCCGTCCTTGGCGCCGACGCCAGCGCACTGCACAGGGGCGGTCGCCGTCGCGGCGTGCCCGGACTGCATATCGCCCCCTCGCCGAGTCGCGGGCGTGCCCGAGCAGGGAGATGCCTTTGCTGTCTTGCACGCCGATCGCGGACCTTCGCATTGCCGAAACCCTGGCCCAGCGTTGGCGCCGACCAAGATTCATCCCCGTGTTTACTTCACTGATCCCCGGTCCTGAAGACTAGCCGGGCGGCCCTTGCAGGTCCCGTAGGCTGGCCGTGGCTGGTCAAAATGCTGGGGTCAGGCACACACAACGCTCAGCGGCCGAATACCCGCGATATCGACTTGAGCGTTGCTTTGCCGGGGTCAGCCGGTACCTTGTGCGTGTGCCTAAGCCGCTTGATCTTCCTTTCGACCCGATCGAGCGAGCGGCCGCTATCTGGGAGCGAAGGTTCGGCGACTCGAAGGCGATGGCGGCCGTCACCTCGATCATGCGGGTGCAGCAGATACTGCTGGCCGAGCTCGATGGCTTGCTCCGGCCGTTTGGCCTGACGTTTGCCAGATACGAGGCGCTCGTGCTGCTCAGTTTCAGCCGGTCGGGTTCCTTGCCCCTGCGCCTCATCGGGCAGCGCCTGATGGTGCATCCGACTAGCGTCACCAATACGATCAACCGGCTTGAGCAGGCCAAGCTTGTAATCCGGCGACCCAACCCAGTGGATAAACGAGGCACGCTCGCCGAGATTACCCCGGCCGGGCGCGAACTGATGGAGTCCGCGACCAAGACACTGATGGCGGTCGGCTTCGGGCTGAGCAGCTACGAGGAAGGACAGCTCGACGAAATGTTCGGGCTCCTCGAGAAGTTGCGGATCGAGGCCGGAGACTTTAGCGAGTAACCCGGCGCCGCCGCGCTCCTGAGGCTCAGATGGATCTTGCTTGCCAGGTCTGGCCGCCGTCCATGGTGATGTAGATGTCCCTGACCGTGCGGCCAGCGGGCACGGCGACTCCCTCCCCCTCAGTCGTCATGCCGACGAAGCTGAAACCACCGGGCGGGGCCTGGCCCTCGACGCTGGGCCGCTGCCAGGTGCGCCCGTCGGCCGAATAGTAGAGACCCGAGGTCGTCGCCGCGATGATGGCGTCGCTGCCCGGAGCCACGGCCAGCGAGGTAGCGCGTCCGGCCAGGTCGGCCGGGCCGTCCGGCTGCCAGGTCCGGCCTCCGTCAGCCGATTGGTAGATAACGGGCTTGCCGCCCGCGGCCTGCTGGCAGAGCAGGTAGAGGCCGCTGCCTGGGTTGACCGGTGCGATCAGGCCCGACTGGCCGGCGGCGGCCTGATGGCCGTGGCCGTTCAGGCAGGCGGGAACTGGTCCTGAGCTGATTGTGACCGCGCCCCAGGAGCCGCCGGACACCGATCCCGAGTAGAGCACTGGCCCGGCGAGCAGGTAGCCGAACGCGTCGGTCAGTTGCAACGAGCCCTGGGTCACCGGCAGCTGAGCGGCCGCGCCCCTGACCGGCCGCCAGCGGGCACTGCCGGCTGGCGAGGAGTAGAGCGCGAAGCTCGTGCAGCCGGCGGCGTAGTCCTGGCCGGTGCCGTCGCAGGTGGCGACGACGGCGTAGGCCGCGCCGTTGATCGTGGCGAGGTCGATCACCCGGCCGGGCAGTCCGGTGACCGCGCCCCAGGTGGCTCCGCCGTCCTGGGTGGCGAAAAGCTGTGGTCCGTACGCCCAGCCATCCTGGGCATTGAGGAACCTGACCTCGCTCACGCCTGAACTGCCATCCGGCGGTCCGGCGGGCGGTGCATCGATCGCGTACCAGGACTGACCGTAGTTCGACGTGCCGGCGACGGCGGTGCAGGCCGAGTCCTTGCACGGTGACTGCCCGAGCGCCGCGCCGAGCGAGCCGCTCACGAAGGTCGCGGAAGTCGGCGCGAAATTGGCCGCGGGTGCGTAGCTTGACCCGGAAATGGACGCTTGCCCAGCCGGCGACAAGCTAGCCGGGCCAGCCCCCTTCGCCGCCCTTGTGTGATGTGGCTTGGCCCGCCCGGAGTGATGGTGCTTCGACGGGCTCGGTGACGTCGACTGAAGGATCCTCGTCGGGCTGCCGTTATGCCCGGGCAGGAGACCCGACACTACCTGCGGGACCACCGTCGCCGCGGCGATGATCACGGCGGCGCCGACGATGGTCGTCGTGGCCGTCAGTGCCTTGCGGCGCCGCGCCCGGCGGCGGATGCCGTCGAAGGTGCCTGGTCTGGGCTGTAGCAACTCCACGTCGGCGCTCAGCCAGTCGTCGATCGGATCGAAGTCACTCACGCGTGCTCACCTACCGCCGCCTTGAGTTTCGCCCGCGCATGGTGCAGGTCGGCCTTCACCGTTCCCTCCGGCCGCCCGAGCAAGGTCGCGACCTCCTTTACGCCGAACCCAGCGTAGTAATGCAGCAGGAATGCGTTGCGCAACTTCGGTGGCAACTGCTCGATCAGCGCGCGGACGTCGACGTCCTGGGACTGGTGCCAGGCCGGTTCCTCGGGAACCGAGGCGGTGAACGTCTTGATCGCGCGCCGTTCCCTGCTCGTCTTGCGCCAGTGGTCCCTGACCAGGTTCGTGGCGATCATGTACAGGTAGCTTTGGGGGTTCTCGAGCTTCGACCACCGGGCCAGCAGCCTGGTGAACGCCTCGGAGGCGATCTCGTGCGCGGTGTCGTCGTCGTCGACCAGGCGCCGGCACCAGCCCGCCAGCCTCGGATAGCAGGCGTTGAACAACTCCTCCGCCGCCTCGCGGTCACCTGATCGCAGCCTGGCCACCGAGTTTCCTTGCTTGGCCGCCGGCAGAGACGGCACGGCCCACGACACCTGGAAAGTTGCCATCTCACCGGTCGCGACAAGGCCACCGACTTCGCTAGTGAGATTGCGCATTCGTTTTACCACACATTTCGCCGCGGGCCTGGCCAAGTCGCGTGTCCTGCGCGGTCCCCGCCGAAGGCCGCGCACCTACCTAAAGACGACGCAGCCCCCCGGACGGTTGGAAGTGCTTTGCCGGAGGTAGGCATTAGAATCGAGACGCCGAGATAGTAGGACGTCCTACTATCTGGTCGGCGCAGTCGCGGGCCGGGAGGTCTTCATGAGTGCTTCGGACGACGGGCGGGCCAGGTGGCAGCAGCGGTACGACAAGTCCAGGCTCCGTGACACCGACTTCACCACGTTGTCGGGGATGACGGTCGATCCCGTCTACGGCCCGCCTGAGGGCGGCGTCGTGCCCGGCTTCGAGCGGATCGGCTGGCCGGGGGAGTACCCCTTCACGCGTGGCCTTTACCCGGCTGGCTATCGGGGCCGGACGTGGACGATCAGGCAGTTCTCTGGTTTCGGCAACGCCGTGCAGACCAACGAGCGCTACAAGATGCTGCTGCGGGCCGGCGGCGGCGGCCTGTCGGTGGCCTTTGACATGCCGACCCTGATGGGACGTGACTCCGACGACCCGCGCGCGCTCGGCGAGGTCGGGCACTGCGGCGTGGCGATCGACTCGGCCGACGATATGGAGGTGCTGTTCAACGGCATCCCGCTGGCTGACACCACCACGTCGATGACGATCAGCGGCCCGGCCGTGCCGGTCTTCTGCATGTACCTCGCGGCCGCGAAGCGCCAGGGTGCCGATCTCGGCAAGCTCAACGGCACCCTCCAGACCGACATCTTCAAGGAGTACATCGCGCAGAAGGAGTGGCTGTTCCCGCCTGAGCCGCACTTGCGGCTGATCGGCGACCTGATGGAGTACTGCGCCGCCGAGATCCCCGACTACAAGCCCCTGTCGGTGTCCGGCTATCACATCAGGGAGGCGGGCTCTACCGCCGCGCAGGAGCTGGCGTTCACGCTCGCCGATGGCTTCGGCTACGCCGAGCTCGGCCTCTCCCGAGGGCTTGACATCGACGTGTTCGCGCCGGGTCTCTCGTTCTTCTTCGACGCGCACATCGACTTCTTCGAGGAAATCGCCAAGTTCAGGGCCGCGAGGCGGATCTGGGCGCGCTGGATGCGGGACGTGTACGGCGCGAAGACCGAGCGGGCGCAGTGGCTGCGCTTCCATACCCAGACCGCCGGCGTCTCCCTCACCGCGCAGCAGCCAGACAACAACGTCGTGCGGACGGCGATCGAGGCACTGGCGGCGGTGCTTGGCGGAACGAATTCCCTGCACACCAACGCCCTCGACGAGGTGCTCGCGCTGCCGAGCGAAAAGGCAGCCGAGATCGCGCTGCGGACCCAGCAGGTAATCATGGACGAAACGGGCGTGGTCAACGTGGCCGACCCGCTCGGCGGATCCTGGTACGTCGAGGCGCTCACCGACCGGCTCGAGGCCGAAGCCGAAAACATTTTTGCCAAAATTCGCTCGCTGAGTCTCGACGGCACCATGACCAACGGGATCCTGCGGGGAATCGAGCAAGGCTGGTTCATGGCCGAGATCGCCGAGGCATCCTTCAGCTACCAGCGCCAGCTGGAAAAGGGCGAGAAGAAGATCGTCGGTGTCAACTGCCACACCGAGTCGGTCGAGAAGCCCATCGAGATCCTGCGGGTGAGCCACGAAGTAGAGCGCGCGCAGGTCCGTGCTCTAGCCGACCGGCGGGCTCATCGGGATGAGCAAGCCGTAACGGCAGCGATGACGGCGATGGTGGCCGCGGCGCGGTCCGGCACGAACATGATCCCGCCGATGCTGGACGCCGCCTTGGCCGAGGCTACGTTGGGTGAGATCTGCGGTGCGCTCAAGGCCGAGTGGGGGAGTTACTCGGAGAGGCCGGCGTTTTAAGGTCAAGACCTACTGCGGGGGTGGTGGGGTACCGGACAAGTGCCGCCCGGCTGCGTCCCGCAATTGCCTGGCGACACCTGTCCGGCACCCCATCTCAGTGCGCGAACGACAGCCGTACAAACTACACAAAGCGGCAAATCACCCTCAGCTGGCCCCGGCCTCCGTAACGCGAGCCGCCTGCGGCGGCCGCGAGCCTTCCGACGGCACCAGCTAAACGGATATTTCAGCTCAGCCAACCGCAACGCTGGCCCATAGATGCTGTTCGCGCAGGGCGGGCAACCGCAACGATGGGCCATCGATGCTGCGGCAACCGCATCCATGGGCCATCGTTGCGGTTGCTCAGCCCGGCCGAACAGCATCGATGTCCCATCGTTGCGGTCGCAGCGCGAACAGGGCGAGCCAATCGCCCCGTTCGGCCGGAACCCGGCGCCGCTGACCGGCCGCCAGAGACGGAAGCTTGGCGAATTGCCGCACTTGTCGGGATAGGGTCGGCGGCTGCCGCCAGAAAGCGTGCCGACGCAGTCGGCCATGTCGCGGGGGACGGCTGTCGTCCGCAGTAGGTCTTGACCTTAAAACGCCGACCCCCCACAACAAGCAATAGTCTTGATGCATGCAACAGCCGCGCAACTTTTCTCTTTACGGCGCTGTGGATCTCGGCGCCAGGCAGGCCGCTAGCAAGCGCAAGCAGCAGACCGCGCAGTCGCCTGGCAGCGAGTCGGCGTACGTTGTCGAGGTTACCGAGGCCACGTTCAACACCGACGTCGTGGCGAGGTCGCAGCGAGTCCCTGTCATTCTTGACTTGTGGGCCGACTGGTGCCAGCCGTGCAAGCAGCTCAGCCCGGTGCTTGAGAAGCTGGCCACCGAAGGCGCCGGTTCCTGGGTGCTCGCCAAGATAGATACCGAGGCGAACCCGCAGCTTTCCGCGCAGCTCTTCTCGGCGTTCCAGGCCCAGTCGATACCGCTGGTCGTCGCGGTGATCGGCGGGCAGATCGTGGACGGCTTTCTTGGAGCGCTGCCTGAAGCGCAGGTCAGGGCCTGGATCGGCCAGATCCTCGCTGTCGCGACTCAGCTCGGCCTGCGGCCGTCAGGCGACGGTGCCGACGGCGAAGGCGGCGAAGGCGGCGAGACGGGAGAGACCGCGGACGCCACGGCTAGGAGCGGCATGCGGACGGGACCGCTCAGCCCTGAGGAAGAGCTGCTCAGCGACCCGAGGTTCAAGGCGGCGCAGGACGCGATGGACCTCGGCGACCTGAACGGCGCGGCTAACGCGCTCGATCAGGTGCTGCAGGACACGCCTGGGCATCCGGTGGCCAAGGCCTGGCTGGCCCAGGTGGATCTGCTGCGCCGGGTGAACTCGCTGGATCCGGCCAAGGTGCGCCGCGCGGCCGCGGAGCGGCTGAACGACCCGGACGCCCAGGCTGACGCCGCTGACCTTGAGCTAGCTAGCGGGCAGATCGAGGAGAGCTTCAGCCGGCTGCTCGGCCTGATCGGCCGCACGGCCGACGCCGACAGGGACAAGGCCAGGCTGCACCTGATCAGTTTGTTCGACATCCTGCCGCCGAGGGACCCGCGCGTCACCAAGGCCAGGGGAAAGCTTTCCAGCTTGTTGTTCTGAGGATCTGCCGCCCGGCCGTGCGCGCTTGGCTCAAGTGGCGCATCATGGTGGCATGCAGTCCGAATCGCGGACGGGCCAGCTGCTAGCTGCGACGCCCATACTCGGGGACGCCAACTTCAGGCGCACTATCGTCCTGATCGTCGAGGACGATCCAGGCGAGGGCACGCTCGGGGTGGTGCTTAACCGGCCGAGCGACATCCCTGTCCAGCAGGTGCTCGAGCCCTGGACGGAGCTGGTCACCGGTCCTTCTGTGCTCTTCCAGGGCGGGCCTGTGTCGCCGGACAGCGCGCTGGCGCTTGCCATGCCCAAGGGCGGCACGGAGCCGATCGGCTGGCGGTCGTTGTCCGGATCGAAACTGATGTCGCGAATCGGGCTTATCGACCTGGGAGCTCCGCCGCAGCTGCTGGCCGGCGGCCTGGCGTCACTGCGGGTGTTCGCGGGCTACGCGGGCTGGGGAGCCGGGCAGCTTGAGGCCGAGATCGAAGCCGGCGCCTGGCTGGTGCTCGACGGTCTTCCCGAGGACGCGTTCGCCGCGGAACCTGACCGGCTTTACCCGGCGGTGCTGCGCCGGCAGGGCGGCGAGACGGCGCTGCTCGCGACGTACCCAGATGACCCGGTGCTGAACTGACCGCGCCGGGCGCGACGTAAGGTAGCTAACGTGACTGAGGTTATCCAGCAGACCAGGCCCGACCTGCGGACCGACAACGGCGATCACGAGCGCTACGCTCACTACGCCGACAAGGACCAGATCACCGAGAGCATGGTCAACGGCACGCCGGTGCGCGCGATTTGCGGCAAGGTATGGGTGCCGAGCCGGGATCCGAAGCGGTACCCGGTCTGCCCGGAATGCAAGGAAATCTACGAGTCGCTGCCGCGCGCCCGCTGATCGTCACGAGAACCTGGTCGGGATAGCAGGGCCGCCCGGCCCGGTGTCCCTTGCTTCAGGCGGAAGCTCGGCGAGCGCCCGCTGGTGCCGTTCCCGCGCGCTGGCCGTGCCGGCGTAGTCCAGTTCGCGTGCTGCCCATTTGCGGCCGCCTTTGAGGGTTTTCCCACCGCCCGCGGCAGCGCGAACATCTCGAAGACGGTGCGGCGCTGCGCGGTACCGTCTTTGAGCGCGGCGCAGACCATGGTTAGTTCATAGTGGTCGGCCAGCAGCCCGGTGGCCACCAGCGAAGCACACGGATAGCAAAGGCAACATAGGGAAAGCCGACACAGGTGCAGGCACGGTCAGGTACCGGGCAGTGGGAGACTAAGACGAAGGGAGGTGGCGGGCTGTGAGCGTCGCACCGGTAGAACTCACGAGGCCGGAGACCGATGAGAAAGCCGCGGTAGACCAGCCGTGGCTGACCATCGTGTGGAACGACCCCGTGAACTTGATGGACTACGTGACCTACGTTTTCCAGCAAGTATTCGGGTATCCCAAGACCAAGGCGGAAAAGCTCATGCTCGACGTGCATCACAAGGGCAAGGCCGTCGTCGCCGCCGGCGCGAGGGAAGCCATGGAGCGCAACGCCGAGACCCTGCACGGCTACGGCCTGTGGGCCACCGTCAGCCACGACACGTGACCGACCACACCGAACAAGCACCCGGAGGAAGCCGATGACCGGATTTCGCCGGTCAGCCGACGGCGTGACCGCCCGGTTCGCCCGGCCGGAAGCGGCTATCATCAGGGACCTGGTCGAACAGGTTGTCGAGCTAGTCGAGCCGCCGCCGTCTGGAGAAGCCTCCCCGGCCTCCCCGCCCCCGTCGGCTCAGGCCGCCGAGCTTGCGGCCCTGACCGGAATGACGGGGGGACCTCAGGAAGACGCCAAGTTCCCCGAGGATCCTGTGCTCGCCCGGCTGCTGCCTGACGCCTACCGTGACGACGAAGACGCTGCTGCGGAGTTCCGCCGTTTCACCGAGTCAAGCCTGCGGTCAGCTAAGGTCCAGTGCGCGAGGACGCTGCTCGAGACGCTGCCCGCGGGCGGCGGCCGGATCAGGCTGAGCTCAGATCAGGCCGAGGACTGGCTGCGCTCGCTCAACGATGTCCGGCTGGCGCTTGGCGTCAGGCTCGGCGTCACCGATGATTTCGACGCGCTGGAGACCGACGTCGGGCCGAGCGACCCGAGGTACGCGTACGTGCAGGTCTACCAGTGGCTGGCCTACCTCCAGGGCAGCCTGGTCTCGGCGCTGTCCTGACCCCCGGTTACGATCACGGCCATGCTTGAGATCTCGCGGGCTCTCATCGATCAGGTAGTCGCGCACGCCAGGGCCGATCACCCTGACGAGGCGTGCGGCGTCATCGCCGGGCCGGCCGGAAGCGACCGTCCGGTTCGGTTCATCCCGATGCTCAACGCCGAGCGCTCGCCGACGTTTTACCGGTTCGACTCGATGGAGCAGCTGGCCGTCTGGCGGGAGATGGACGACAGGGACGAGGAGCCGGTGGTGATCTATCACTCGCATACGGCGACCCAGGCCTATCCGTCCCGCACCGATATCTCGTACGCCAGCGAGCCGGGCGCCCACTACCTGCTCGTGTCGACGCGGGAGCCCGAGGAGACCGAGATCCGCTCATACCGCATCACCGAAGGTGCGGTAGTCGAGGAGGAGGTCAAGATCACGCGCGGCTGATTTTGCCGAAGGCGCGGGGGGTGCGGGGGGTCGTCCCCCCGCAGTTAACGGCCTAGCGGAATGATCGGGGGCGCGAGCGGGTTTTGTCTGGCGGCCCCTCTGGGGACACCCTGCGATACTGGAGAGTAACTGATGGCCATCGAAGTCCGCATCCCGACGATCCTGCGACCGATCACCGACGGCGCGAAGGCGGTTGAGGGCTCCGGGGGCACGCTGGATGAGCTGCTCACCGACCTTGACAGCCGGCACGCGGGGCTGCGCTCCCGCCTCGTGGACGACGCGGGCCTGCGCCGCTTTGTCAACGTGTACCTGAACGACGAGGATGTGCGGTTCCTCGGCGGACTCGGTACCGAGGTTAAGGACGGCGACACCGTCACCGTGCTTCCCGCGGTCGCCGGCGGCTGACGGGCGCTGCCTCAAAGACGCAAATGCGCTACGACTCGATCCTCGACGCCGTGGGCGGCACGCCCCTGATCGGGCTGCCGAACCTGTCGCCCGGTCCTGACGCGCGCTTGTGGGCCAAGCTCGAGGACAAGAACCCGACCGGGTCGGTCAAGGACCGGGTGGCGCTCGCCATGGTGCTGGCCGCCGAGCGCGAGGGCAGGCTCGGCAAGAGCAGCACTATCCTTGAGCCAACCTCAGGCAACACCGGAATCTCGCTCGCGATGATCTGCAAGCTGCGCGGCTACAAGCTGATCTGCGTGATGCCGGAAAACACCTCGGCCGAGCGCACTCAGCTTCTGCAGATGTACGGGGCCTCGATCGTCTACTCACCGGCCGCCGGCGGCTCCAACGAGGCAGTCAGGGTCGCCAAGCAACTGGCGGCAGAGAACCCCGGCTGGGTCATGCTCTACCAGTACGGCAACGAGGCCAACGCCCGCGCCCACTACGAGACCACCGGTCCAGAGATCCTGCGTGACCTGCCGGGAATTACCCACTTCGTGGCCGGCCTGGGGACGACGGGGACGCTGATGGGGACGGGCCGGTTCCTGCGGGAGCACGTGCCCGACGTCAAGATCGTCGCCGCCGAGCCCCGCTACGGCGAACTGGTTTACGGCCTGCGCAACATGGACGAGGGGTTCGTGCCCGAGTTGTACGACGACTCGGTGCTGACGTCCAGGTACTCGGTCGCGGCCGCGGACGCGCTGCTTCGCACCAGGCAGCTCGTCGCCGAGGAGGGTATTTTCGCCGGGATCTCGGCCGGCTGCGTGCTGCACGCCGGCCTGGCGCTGGCGACGAGGGCCTTCGAGGCGGGGGAGCGGGCTGACATCGCGCTGCTCGTCGCTGACGGAGGCTGGAAGTACCTGTCCACCGGAGCTTATGGCGGCACGCTCGACGAGGCCGAGTCCAGGCTGGAAAGCGAACTCTGGGCATAAGCGAACTCTGGGCATAATTGCCTATCCCCGGCCGATGGAGCCTGCGCACATGACGATCTTCGATGAAGCGACCGCTGTCACTAAGGACGGCGAAGGGCGCTACCTGGCCCACCCCGACCAGCGTTTCGCCCTGACCGCTCCCGGCAGCGTTACGCCGCCCGCGGTGAACGGCGGCGTGCTGCTGGCGACGATCTTGCGGGCCGTGCTCGACTGCTCGCCGCTGCCGCACCCGGTCGCCACCAGCGCTCACTTCCTCCGCGTGCCTAAGCTGGCCCCGGCGCTGATCGAGGTGACCTGGCTCAAGACGGGCCGGACCGCAGCAGCAGCCCAGGCCACCCTGACTCAAGAAGATCAACCCATTATTTCGACAATTATCACCACCGGCACGGTCCCCGTGTCCGCGCGCGTCTCGCCGGGGGCGGATGCCGACGGCGCCGAGCTAAGCTGGACCGGCAAGGCGCCGGCCATGCCGCCGCCCGAGGACTGCGTGAACCTTGGCCCGTGGCCAGGCACCGTGGCCGCCGACGGCACGGCCGGCTACGCGGGGCAGGTGTCGATGCTGCTAGACCCGGCCGTCACGGGCTGGCGCTTCGGTGACCCCTCAGGCGTTCCTGAGATGCGGGGTTATTTCAGTTTGCGGGAGGAACGCGAGCCGGATGCGCTGATGCTCGCCGTGGCGGTTGACGGGCTGCCGCCGGTGGTGTTCGGGCTCGGGGCGACTGGCTGGGCGCCGACCGTGGAACTCACCATGCACATGCGGCTGGTCCCTGCCCCTGGCCTGCTCGCCGTCCAGGCAAGGAGCCGGCACGTCAGCGGTGGCTGGTTCGACGAGGAAGCCGAAGTCTGGGACTCCGCGGGCAACCTGGTCGCCCAGAGCCGCCAGATAGCCCGCGTAGGCCGCGGCCCCCGCCGCCCGAGCCCAGCACCTGCCGCCTGAGCACCCCCGCTCTGGGATAATCCGGCTTCGGCGAGGTCCGCTCAGGTGGCTCGTGCGGACAAAACGCCCAGACTGATTGGCCGGGCCGCAACGATGGCCCACCGTTGCTGTTCGGAGTGGGTGACCAGCAGCAACGATGTCGCATAGATGCTGTTGGCGCAGCATCTATGTCCCATCGTTGTCGTTGGGCCGCATCGCTGAACAGCAACGATGGCCCACCGTTGCGTTTCCGGGGGAGTGAGTTCTGGTCGACTCCTCGGCCCGGCCCGGACGGAACCGGTTCCTCCAGCCCTTCCCGCCTCAGCCTCCACCGACATTCCCGGCATTCCCGGCATCTAGGGCAGCCCGCCGCCCCGGCCGCTGACACCGGGGGCACTTTGGTGTCGCAATAACGGACACCGAAGTGCCCCCGGTGCTCGGGCAAGATCGTCCCGGACCCGCCTCACTCCACCAGAAACGCACCCGTGGCCCACCGTTGCTGTTGGCGGCTGCGCCGGCTCCCGCTTTGCGGCGGCGGGGAGCTATGGGACGCTCTTGATGCGCCAGACCAGGGTGGCGCCGACTGCGGCGGTCACGGCCGTGGTGGCGAACAAGGTCGGGAAGTGGCCGACGGTGACCAGGAAGGCGGCGAGAAGGCCGCCGACGGCGGCCGGGCCGGCGATGGCGATGTTGATCAGGCCGAGGTCCTTGCCGTAGTTCTGGGCGGTGGGGAGGACCTGGGTGATCAGGGCCTGGTCGACGGCGAGGTAGGCGCCGAAGCCCGCGCCGAACAGCACTGCGGCGATTTCGGCAGCTGACCAGGTCTCGATGAACGTCAGGAGCAAGGCGGCGCAGCCCATGAGCGAGCCAGAGACGGTGACGATCACCTTGCGCTTGCCGATGCGGTCGGAGATGCGGCCGCCGACGATCGCGGTGACGACGACGCAGACCGTGTAGATGAGGATCAGCGTGGCCAGGCCTTTAGTCGGGTGCTTGTAGTGCACCGGCGCCTTGAGGAAGTAGTACAGGTACAAGGTGCCCATCGAGATCGACAGCGAGGCCAGGAACCTGGTGATCCAGGCCCAGCCGAAGTCAGGGTAGGCGCGGAGATCGACCCTGAAGGCCTCGAGCAGTTGCCGGGCCGAGAACGCCTCGCGGTCGTAGCGGGGGAGCGGGTAGTCGGCCGTGGTGAGGACGAACGGCAGGATGAGCACGACCATGGCGATCGCCAGGAACGAGTAGCCGCCGACCCGGCCGGTGATGACGGTGGCGAGCAGTTCGACGCCGATCACGAGGCCGACCGCCTGGGGCATGCCGACCCAGCCGGCGACGGTCGCGCGCTGCCTGACCGGGACGTGGTCGGGGATCGAGGCGCTCAGGCTGGCGTACTGGCCGTTGATGAACAGGCTGAACAGTGCCCAGAGGCCGAGCACGCCGACGATCGTGACCTGGACCGAGAGCAAGACCAGGCAGATCGCGCCGAGAATGGCCATGCCGAGCGTCCAGCGATGCCTGCGGCCCCGCAGCTTGCCGAGCGCCCGCGCGTCCGTGGTCCGGTCGGACAGCGCGCCGACCAGGGGCGTCGCGACGATCGCGGCGACCGCCCCGAACGCGTGGACGAGCCCGATGACCAGGAACTTGTCGTGCGGGGCGATGGCCTGTACCTGCTTGGGCAGCAGGAGCTGCAATGGGGTAAGCGAGGCCATCCACAGCCCGAGGCTGGCGACGCCAAGCTGCGCGACCCAGCGCTTTCGCACGTTGATCGTGGGCTCGTCAAGCGGGCTCGGGGCGACAGCCGAGCTGGCCGACTCGGCCATGGGTTCCTCCGGAGGGGTTAAGGAACGCTCTTGATCCGCCACACCAGGATCGATCCCGCCGCCGCGACCAGGGCTGTCGACGCGTACAGGGTCGGGTACCCGCCCAGCAAGACCAGGACGGCCGAGATCGCGCCGGCGACCGCCGCCGGCCCGACGATCGCGATGTTGATGATCCCGAGGTCCTTCGCCCGGTCCTTGGCCGCGGGCAGGACCTGGGTGATGAGCGCCTGGTCAACGGCCAGGTAAGCACCGAAGCCGGCGCCGAAGAAGACCGCGGCGATCAGCGCGCCGTCCCAGGTCTCCCAGAAGGTGAGGACCAGAGCGGCCACGCCCATCAGGATGCCGGAAACCGTGACGATCATCTTGCGCTTGCCGATCCGGTCGGAGACGACTCCGCCGGCGATCGCCGTAATGATGACGAGGACCGTGTAGATCGCGATCAGGATGAACAGGTCGGTCCCCGCGTTTTTGTGGCTCACCTTGGCGCGCAGGAAGTAGAGCAGGTAAAGCGTGCCCATGCCGATCGCCAGCGACGCGAGAAACCTGGTCAGGAAGGCCCAGCCGAAGTCCGGGTGCCGCTTCGGGTTCACCCAGTACGCCATGAGGAGCGTGCGCAGCGACATCGGATCGCGGTGCTCTGGGTCGAGCGGATAGTCGGGCGTGGCGAACACGAACGGCAGCACGAATAGGAACATCGGGATAGCGAGGACCAGGTAGCCGCTGACGAGACCCTTGAACGCGAAAACGACCAGGGCGGTGCCGATGACCAGGCCAAGAGCCTGCGGCATGCCGACCCAGCCGGCGACGGTCGCCCGCTGGTTGACCGGCACGTGATCGGGCACGGCGGCGCTCAGGCTGGCGTACTCGCCGTTCTGGAACGCGCTGAAAAGCACCCAGAGGATAGCGATGCCGGGGATCGTACGCTGCCCGGCGATCAGCGCCAGGCAGATCGCTGAGAGCAGCGCCATCGACAGCGTCCACCGGTGCCGCCTGCCGTTCAGGCGGCCGAAACGCCAGGCGTGGGTGGTCCGGTCAGAGAGTGCCCCGGCGATCGGGGTCGCCAGCAGGGACGAGACGGCACCCAGAGCGGATACCACGCCAAGGGCGACGATCTTGCCCTTGTTGTCGATGTGGGAGATCTGCTCGGGGAGCAGCACCTGCAGCGGGGTCAGCGACGCCATCCACATGGCCAGGCTGGCCAGCCCGAGCGTGCTGATCCAGGCCCTCGTCACCGGCTCGGTCGGCTCGGCCAGGGCGCTGGGGATCACGTGCGGCGATTCGGTCGCCTGCTCGGCCAATGGAGTCTCCTGCGGTGCCATCCGGTCTTCCAGGGATCATGCCGCCTTTTGATCGTTCTGGGTAGATGCCCAGAGGATCTATCTGGGGGCTGCCCGGCCGCAACCGCTTGTAGCCTTGTGGCTCATGGACCTGACGATCGTGGGCTGTTCGGGCAGTTTCCCCGGCCCGGACAGCGCTTCATCCTGTTATCTTGTCGAAGCCGATGGCTACCGCATGGTACTTGATCTCGGCAATGGCGCCCTCGGCCCGCTTCAGCGATACGTCGGGCTCGATCAGATTGATGCGGTGTGCCTATCCCACTTGCACGGCGATCATTGCCTCGATATGTGCTCTTATCAGGTGTTCCGTGCCTACAACCCGGAAGGTCCGCTGCCAAGCATTCCGGTTTACGGGCCGCCAGATAGCGCGGAGCGACTCGACCGGGCCACCGGGGGCGAGTCGCCCGAGTCGATGGCGACCAGGTTCGACTTCGTCGCCCTGACGCCCGGACAGATCGAGATCGGCCCGTTCAGCGTGACGACCAGGCACATGAATCATCCGGTCGAGACCTTCGGCTTCCGTATCTCCCATAATGGGACAACGCTTGCCTATTCCGCTGACACCGGTCCGACGGACGAGCTTGTCGAACTGGCCGAGGGAGCGGAGTTGCTGCTCTGCGAGGCGTCATTTCCTGAAGCCGACGGGCTGCCGCCCAACTTGCACCTGACCGCGCGCCAGGCGGCCGACCACGCGGTCAGGGCCGGCGCGCGCGAATTGATCGTCACTCATCTCGTGCCGTGGAATGACAGCGAGCAGGTGATGGCGGAGGCCTCAGACGCTTTTCCTGGCCCGGTTTCGCTGGCCGTGCCCGGTGCGCGGATCAGGATCTGAGCCGAAGCGATCAGCGCCGCGACGTGCCAATGCGCTGGTCATGCCGCCTGTGCCTAATAGACTGACGTGATATGCGAGTAGTCGTTACCGGCGGGGCCGGCTTCATCGGATCACACCTCACTGATGCTTTCCTGGCGAGGGGTGATGACGTGTCGACGGTCGATGACCTGTCGGCTGGCCAGCCGGGCCGGCTCGACGAGCGGGTAAGCGTGTACAAGGTCAGCGTCACCGACGCCGTCGCGCTGGCCGACGTGATCGGCTCGATCCGGCCTGAGCTGATCTGTCACCTGGCCGCCCAGATCGACGTGCGGACCTCAGTTACGTACCCGGCCGCTGACGCCCAGGCTAACGTCATCGGCACCATCAACGTGCTCGAGGCGGCCCGTACCGCCGGAGCCAGGGTCGTGCTTTGCTCGACCGGTGGCGCACTGTACGGGCGGGACGCGCCGATACCTTCGCTCGAGGATGTCCTGCCGCTGCCCGAGTCGCCTTACGGCATCGGCAAGCACTGCGCCGAGCAGTATGTCGGCCTTTACAACCGGCTGCATGAGTCCTCGCACTCGGTTCTGCGGCTCGCCAACGTCTACGGGCCGAGGCAGGACCCGAGCGGCGAGTCAGGGGTCGTGCCGATTTTCTGCTCGCAGATCCTGGCCGGGGTGCGCCCGACGATCTTCGGCGACGGCACGCAGACCCGCGACTACGTTTACGTCGGCGATGCCGTGGCCGCTTTCCTTGCCGCTGCCGACACTCGCCGGCCGGGGACCTGGAACATCGGCACCGGCAGCGAAGTGAGCGTGCTCGAGCTAGCCAGGGTAATCGCCGACGTCACCGGCAAGCGCGTCGAGCCCGCGTTGGCGCCCGCCAGGCCAGGCGAGCTGCGGCGCAGCGCGCTCGCCGTGGAACGCGCCTGGCGTGACCTGGGCTGGAAGGCGAAGACCGCCCTGCCGGAAGGGGTTCGCGCGGTCTGCGAGTGGATCGGGGCCGGTGCCCCTGACCGGGCGACCGCCTGACCGGCGGCCGGGCGGGCCGGCGCCGGCCGGACTTAGCCGGACCCGGCAATGGTCCGAGCGCACGCCCGAGCCCGCTACGCTTGCCCGCATGTCCCGTCCCGACGGCCGGAGCGCCGGTCAACTCCGCGAGGTCAAGATCACTAGAGGCTGGCTGGCCCACGCTGAAGGCTCGGTGCTTGTCGAGTTCGGCGCTACCCGCGTGCTCTGCGCGGCGAGCGTGCTCGACGACATACCGCGCTGGCGTCGTGGCAGCGGTCTTGGCTGGGTCACCGGCGAGTACGCGATGCTGCCAAGGGCGACTAACACCCGAGGGGACAGGGAGTCGGTGAAAGGCAAGGTTGGCGGCCGTACCCAGGAGATCTCGCGCCTGGTCGGCCGGTCGCTGCGGGCCTGCGTTGACTTCAAGGCGCTCGGCGAGAACTCGATCATGATCGACTGCGATGTGCTCCAGGCCGACGGCGGCACCAGGACGGCGGCCATCACCGGCGGCTACGTAGCTCTCGCCGACGCGATCGGCTGGCTGACCGCGCGGAAACGGGTGAAGGGCAACCCGCTCGCGACGTCGGTGGCGGCCGTCAGCGTCGGCATCATCAATGGCGAGCCCAGGCTTGACCTGTGCTACGAGGAAGACGTCGCGGCCGAGACCGACATGAACGTCGTCTGTACCGGGGGCGGCGACTTCGTCGAGGTGCAGGGAACCGCCGAGCGGGAGCCTTTCGACCGGCGGCTGCTCGACCAGCTGCTTGACCTGGCCGTGGCCGGCTGCGCTGAACTGACGCAGTTGCAGCAGAAGGCGCTCGCTTCCGGGTGAACAGCTTGCCCAGGCTCGTGCTCGCGACGAGGAACCCCGACAAGCTGATCGAGCTCGACCGGATACTGAAGGTCAGCATGGTGCCGGTTCAGCTCGTCGCGCTCGACGAGTTTCCCGGTGCGCCCGACGTCGCCGAGACCGGTGCCACGTTCGCTGATAACGCCTTGCTCAAGGCATCGGCGATCGCCGAGCACACCGGCTTGCCTGCCGTGGCCGATGACTCGGGGATCTGCGTGGACGCGCTCAACGGGATGCCGGGGGTGCTCTCGGCGCGCTGGTCGGGACGGCACGGCGCCGACGCGGCCAACCTGCGGCTCCTGCTCGATCAGATCAGCGACGTGCCGGACGAGCGCCGGGTCGCTTACTTCGCCTGCGCGGCGGCGCTCGTGCTGCCGTCGGGCGACCGCAGCCTCAGCGAAGGCATGCTGCACGGCCGGATCATCAGGGAGCCGAGAGGCGCAGGCGGATTCGGCTATGACCCGATCTTCGTGCCGGACGACGACAGCCGCACCACCGCGGAGCTGAGCGCGGAAGAGAAAGACGCGATCAGTCACCGTGGCCGTGCGTTCCGCGGCCTGGTGCCCATGATCGCCGCCCGACTCAGCGACCAGCAGTAGCTTGCTTTGCGGCGCTGTTCAGGCCCGCGCACCGACCCGGCCTCCGGGTTCCCGGCCCGGGCTCCGGTTCCCGGCCCCGGCCCCGGTCCTCAGCCCGTGCCCGGTTCTCAGCCCCGCCCGGTCCTCAGCCTGGCCCCGGCCCTCACCTCTCCCGGCATTGCGGGCATTTGCCGCAACTGGCCGACCGAAGCAGCAACGATGGCCCACCGTTGCTGTTCGGGGCCGCCGGGCAACGACAACGATGGGACATCGATGCGGTCAGCACCGCATCCATGGGACATCGATGTGGTAGGTGCGGCCCGGGCCAACGACAACGATGGGACATCGTTGCGGCTCTGACTCATATTTCGTGGCGGTAATGGTGCCTGGGCTCGGCGGCGGCTTGCTGCCCGGCATTCGGGCGGGGGCGCCGCGGCTGCGGGTGGCTGATTTCTCCGGCGGGCGCTGGCGGATGGGGCTGATGTTGCCTGAGTGAAATGCCGAGGCGTGCGGCCTGGCCTGGACTGGGTTAGCGCGGAGTCCTCGGGTGGCAGGGCGCCACAGGACTCCGTCTTGAGGCGGTCACCCGGGTACAGGCCCGCCAGCTCCCTCTGGCGACGCAGCCGACCGCTGCCGGGCATCAACAAAGAAGGGCGCGGGACGGCAATGACGAGGCTACGTCAGACCTTGGGGAGGGGCGCGACCTCGCTCGCGGGCGGCAGCGACACCTTGACTGGCTTGTTCACCGAGGTGACGTAGAGCTTGGTGACGACGACCTGGCCGCGCACGTTGTCCTGGTCCTCGACCTGCCTGACGATATGGTGGGCGTCAAGCCATACCTCGAACTGGATCGCGTTGGTGCCGATCGACTTCAGCGTCGGGCCGATCTGCTTGCGGAGTTGCGGGCTCAACTCGGCCAGGGCGACCGACGGCACGTAGGTTCCCGCGTACTCAGTGGTCCGCACGCCGCGAATGACCATGGTGCCGACCTCGTGCGCGTTCTTCGACGCGCTGAACAGCTTGGCCTGGTCTAGGGGGTCGCTGCTTTCCAGGTTCTGGAGCAGCGAGCCAAGGCTCACCCCGACCTTGGAGGAGAGTGCCGCGGTGCTGGCCTCGACCCAGGGCTTGCCCGTAGCCTTAGTGAAGGCCGGATCCTTGAAATAGATCGCCTTGCCGGTGAGAATCTCGTCAAGCTCTATCGAGCCCGACTTGGCCTGACTCACGTTGAAGGACGCCGCCACAATTTTCGTGGGCTTCAGCTGAAGGCTTACCGCTCCGGTCAGATCGCCCGTGGTGGTGCCGCTTGAATGCACCCTGATATTTGCCGTGAGTGAATTCACCTGATCTGAGGCGGCAGCGGCCAGCTGGAGCGCTTTGCTCGTTGTCGCCGACTCACTGCTGGTGTCGGTGGTCTTCTTGCTGCTTGAACTACTTGAGGCCGAGGAGCAGCCGGCGATTGCGGTGGCCGCGCACGCACCGATGATGACAAGCGTGACGGCAGTTACTGACCCAGACTGGCGACGGAACGCGCGATTCCGGTGAATAACCGAATGGACACATGACGAAATCATGAGGGAATGCTAGCAGCATTGTCGTTGGCTTGAAGTGCATAATGACCGGCTACTAAACAAGAGTTATTGCGATGCTTTATTGCCGAATGAAATCACTTGACCTTTAAAGGCCGGCCTTGAGCTTGATGCGCCGGCCGGACGGCGGCCCGCCTGACCGGGTACGGTAGGGACCCGTGAGCAACACGCGCCTCGAGCCAGGCGACTCCGCGCCCGACTTCACCCTGCCCGATGCCGATGGCGGCGAGGTGTCGCTTTCGTCGCTCCGCGGGCAGCGCCTGATCCTGTACTTCTACCCGGCCGCGATGACGCCAGGCTGCACGAAGCAGGCCTGCGACTTCCGTGACAGCAGGAAGGACCTCGCCGACGCCGGATACGCCGTGCTCGGCATCTCGCCGGACAAGCCCGCCAAGCTCGCTAAGTTCCGTGACCAGGACGGGCTGACCTTCCCGCTGCTCTCCGACCCTGGCCAGGGCGTGCTCAAGGATTACGGGGCGTACGGGGAGAAAATGCTGTATGGCAAGCCGTCTGTCGGCGTGATCAGGTCCACCTTCGTGATCGACGCGGACGGGAAGATCGAGCGCGCCTATTACGGGGTGAAAGCGACGGGGCATGTGGCTAGGCTGAGGAAGGACCTGGCTGCCTGAGCTGGGGTTGCCTGCTCATCCTCTCGGGGCCGTAGCCCAACGGCAGAGGCACAGGACTTAGGATCCTGCCAGTGTGGGTTCAAATCCCACCGGCCCCACCGACCTCACTAGCCCGGCGTCGCGGAGCGACGCCGGGCTAGTGAGGTCGGCCTGTTTACCCGGGGGCGACCCCCGGAGCCCCACGTTACGGTGGCTTGGGTTTCGCGCGCGCGTTGCTCTTGCGCGGCTCGGTACCGGTGCGCACCCCCTGTCTGTTTACTGTTGCCAGGTAAGATCTATCTGTCGACCTGTATTGGCATCGATGAAATTCCATTCGATGCACGGATTGGCAAGCAACTTCGGATGGTTCGGATTCATGGATACCGGGCAGCTGTGCCAGCTATAACCGTAAACGAGTTCATTGTGCGCGGCATATTTTTCGGTGCCATGCCGACCTATCGGTCCAATCGGCAAAGTTAGCAGGCCAAGCTGAACGCTGACGTTCGCCGGGATTCGCGGGGGCTTTGTGTTGCTGATACGTCTCATGAACTTGCCCCAGGCCTCCTGAGGAGTCAGGGCGGGTGCGGCCCTCGCGGACGGAGGGGTGAACTTTTCTCCCGCCTGTGGATCAATGACGATGACTCGCGTCACTTCCGCCACTGTCGCTGTCAGGCTGCGACCTGACTGACTCCTGGCGTCACGATCCTGAGCCGGCGAGCTCACCGTTCCGCATGCGGTCAGAGCCATGGCGGTCGCCAGCAATACACCTGCGGTGGCTAGCTGGGTAACACGGTGTGCAGACACCTTACACTCCTAGGAAGTATTCCTGCTGTCCCACATCTTAGTGATATCGCCACTAATGCTGACCTTGTAGTCGTTGCTGCAACCCGTCCCGCTGCTAACCCAGCTCCGCTTATCCCAGCCGGAACCGTCATCGCCTACAAGGCCCCAACTATCATTACCGAACTTAACTTCACCGCCGCTCTCGCCGAGAACCTGGGTAACGCACCCGTAGTTGCTTTCTTCTATACCCTCGGCAGCGGCCACGGAGAAGGACGGCTGAGTTGCATTCTCGACCGTACAGCTACTGAAATCTCCTCCTGTGCCGCAGTCCTCAATGTCGTAGAGTTCGTCCTCGCCGCTGTTATATACCTGAACGAGGAAGTAAACGGTGGTGCCCCCAGGCATGCCGGTACAGTCGTAGAAGTGACCATTGCCAGTGCCGTTTGCCCAGAATCGACAGTAAGCTCTGTTCCCGCTGACCCAGATCTTGCTTAGCCCGATCTGAGCGACGTCTGAACCGCCGACGTCGATGATGCCGATCCAGTCGGCGGCGTAGTCATCGCTCGAGGTACATAGTTCGCCATCGGTCCGCAAGGTGATAGGGGATCGAATACCGCCGACGAAGCCGTTGGACGGATCCCAGTAGGCGCCGTCCTGAACGTAATTCAGGCTACCGCAGCCTGGATTGGCTGGCCGGGCAGGTACGGCTACGGCGCCAGGGGAATAGAAGATCGCGCTAGCTAACGAAACGGTCAGCGATGCTGCGAGCACGCATAGTTTTCGAATCTGCATCATCTTCCCCATACCGCTGTTGCTAAGTATATCGTGAGCGTACAGCGCTAGGGAGAGATCTTGCAATAGTTAATGAAGGCGGCCATGCGCGTCATCGGCAAGCTGGTTTCGCGGCACTTGCTGACAGAAACGAGCGCAATTGCGCGGGCCGCGCTCGGACCAATCGGCATCGCCGCCGAGCGATCGGCGTCCGCGGGCTCTTCGCGCGCGCGGCCGAACCTACCGGGTTTGTGGAAAGCTCTGGCGATGCGCTCGCGGACCTGAGAAAAGCGAGATCAATCCGCTGCGGCTGCGCCGGGGGTTTCTGTCCAGATCAAACTGGGCCGGCGGGCGCTGAGGCGTTCCTTTCCGTTTCGCCTGGGGCGCAGGTACACGTCCTGGATGGCGGGCACTTTCTGCTGGAAAGCCAGCTCGCCGAAATGGGCGTCTTAATCCTGCCTTTCCTGGCCGAGACGCTGCCGGCTAGAACCGGGTCGCCCGCCCAAGCCCCATTCCACCCGCGAACCAGGCATTAGCCACATACCGGTCTCCGGCCCGCCCGCCAGCCGAGGCGGCAAGGCCCAGCGTTGTCCCGGCGGGGGGGCCAGAACCCCAGCTCAGGGACAACGCTGGGCCTCGCGGCGGCGCTTCTAGCTGGCGGCCGGCATCTTGGTGGTTTTCCAGGCGGTGCCGTTCCAGAAATCGGCGAGCGTCCAGGTACGCGAGTTCCTGGTGTAGCCGCCGACGGCGAGGCACGACTTCGACGAGGCGCAGGACAGGCTGTTCAGGTGGACCTTCGTCCCGGCCACGGCCGGGTACGTCGTGGCCGTCCAGGTGCTGCCGTTCCACGTCATCGGGTTGAGCACCATGCAGAAGCTTGAGCTTGCGCAGCTCGTCGGATCCGCGATGTCACCAGCAGCGGGTGTCGCGTCCTGCCAGGTGAAGCCGCCATCCCAGGTCCAGGCCTGGTTGAAGTCGCCGACCATGCAGAAGTCAGACCCGGCGCAGCCGACCGACCTGAAGGTGTCGCCAGGCTCGTTGCCGGGGGAGTCCCAGTCCTTGCCGTTCCAGATGAAGGCCATGCTCTCCTGGGCGGTGTCCTCATTGATGTCGGTGTACCCGACCGTCATGCAGAACGTGCCGCTGGTGCAGACGACCTGATAGAGCGCGCAACTAGTGGTCGGGTAGCCCCCGTCACAGATGTCGGTCTGGGATGTCCAGGTGTGCCAGCTCTTCCCGTTCCAGGTCTCGATCTCGACCCCGTCCCGCACGACCGCGCAGAACTTGGGGCTGCCGCAGGAGATCTCGCTGGTCCCTCCGGCGGGGAGCGCCGTGCTGCGCCAGGTGTGCCCGTTCCATACCTCGTACGCGTATAGGGCATGGGACTCATGGCTAACTCCGCCGGTGACTCCCAGGCAGAACGTGGCGCTGGTGCAGGAGACATCGTTCATCGCGGTGCCCGGCGGGTTCGGCAGGATCCGCCACGACTTGCCGTTCCACTCCTCGGCCAGGGAATGGCGTCCGCCGTTGGCGCCGGTGTGACTGCCCACCGCGAGGCAGAACTTCACGTTCGGGCAGGACACCTTGGACAGGCCCGCGCCTAGGGTTATCTTCGCCGCGGGAACGTTGTGCGCGCCTGCCGACCCCGCCGCGTGGGCAGCGGCCGGCGCGAGCGCCGACAGCCCTGCCACAGCCGTGACTAGCAAAGCCGCATACCGGGCAATCTTCATCGGGTAACCGCCTCTGGGTCGGATGCTGGTCAGTCGGCCGACTGGAGTTTTCCTTCATCAGACGCGGAGCAGCCTTATCCGGTTGACGCGACTGGTCGGGCGGACGACCGGAGCCAAGGCGGGGAACACCTGCGTGCGGGTTGGCGTCCCTTGCCGAGCGCCGACCGGACAAACGCCTGATGACGCCTGCCTGGGCCGCAACGATGGCCCATGGGTGCGTTTCCGTTGGAGTGAGTTCCGGTCGACTCCTCGGTATGGTCCGGGCGGGACTGGTCCTCCAGCCCTTCCCGGCCTCAACCCCCGCCATTCCCGGCATTTCCTGACTCCTGACATCCAGGGCAGCCCGCCATCCCGGCCGTGGACAACCGGGGGCACTTTGGGGTAGTGGGTCAGTCCGATTTTCGGACTCGGGTATTTCGGACTAGCGAAAGCAGTGAGGCCGGGCAGCCGTCGTTCGCAGCGCGGCACCGCCCCGCTCCCCGCCGCCACGAACCGGGCATTCACCGCATACCGGTCCGCCGCCGGCACCCGGAGGACCGGCAGGCCTGTTTTCGTGGAATCCTCAGATGGCATTCCAGTCGGGGATTCCACAATCCTGCGGGAGCCTGCCGGCGCACCCCGCGACAGGAGCTTTCAGGCCGGAACTAGCAAAGCCGGAAACTCAAACTGACCCACCGCCCACTTTGGTGCCGTAAAACCCCCAGAGTGCCCCCGGTTGTTGGCGGTCACGGGAAACTTTAGGTAGGCGGACACGAAGCCCGCGATCACCGGGAGTAACGAAGGGAACCGCCGGCGACCGCAAGTTCCGGGACCGTCCCAGCCAGTAATCTCAGCTGGCGCCTTCAGAATCCCGAGGTCATCCGAGGGCAAGCCGACCCGGAGCGCAGGGCCGCGCAGTGTTTGCAGCACGGGCCCGGGCACCGGAAGCGGCGCGGCAGCATAGCCTTCCCCAGGACAGACAACCGGTCACAGTCAGCGACAAGTTGGCCGCGGAACCGGACTCGAACTGGCCGCCGACCGGGAAGGCATGTCCGCGTATCTGGACTTTCTGGTGGCCGCTATCACCCGGTGCTCGGGCAAGACTGTCCGGCACCCGCCTCACTCCAGCGGAAACGCACCCATGGCCCACCGATGCTGCTCAGCCGGGCCGGGCAACCGCAACGATGGCCCATCGATGTCGTTCCCGCCGCAACGATGGGCCATGGATGCGGTTACCGCCCCCGGCGGGACAGCATCCATGGCCCATCGTTGCGGTTCGCCGCGCGGATATGCCCGGTTCGCCGTTGCCGCCGGTCAGCCCTGGGCCGCTCCGGGCGGCTTCGTGCGGGTGATTTGCCGTTTTTGCGGCTTGTACGGGACTGTCCCGGTGTCACCTGGAGGCAGCGATGCGGTGAAGGGGCCGCCCGGCCCAGAAATCGTGAAGCCTCCGGCCCGACCGTCCCGTCCCAAGACCCGTCCAGTCCCAACATCGGCCCGGCCCCGGTTACTTGCTGCCCTTGATGGTGACATTCTTGTAGCCCATGACGAGGATCAGCACGCCCACGACGGCCAGCCCGCCGGCGACGGCCAGGCAGATGTAGGTCGCGGCCGGGGCGGGGGTCTTCTGATGCCCGAGCACGAATATGAAAATGATTGTCCCCAGCGTCGCGGCGACGAGGATAAAGCTGAACACGAGCCGCGCCCACGGCCAGAGCATCACCGGATCGCTCAGCTCGACGTCGCCACTGAGGGACGTCGCCGCGGCCGTGGCGGCCTGGCTCACCGCCGTCGCCCTGGCGAGCGTGTCACCTTGGGCGGGGAGCGAATCGGAGACCAGGGCCTGCGATTTAGGCAGGTCAAGCCGGCTGTACCTGGCGATGTGCTCGGCGAGGGCGCCAGCGGCCTGGTCGGGTCCGCTCTGCTCGATGACCGTGCTGAGAGCGTCCGGCTGGAGCGCGGCCGGGGGCGAGGCCAGGTCGGACATGAGGTCCCTGAATTGCTGGACCGGACTCATATAGTCGGCAGGCATCGCACCCTCCCCATCCGCGGCACACCCTAAAGGCCGGCCGCGTCATCGCGAGCCACGATAATGTCACGACAATGGTTCTCAGGAAGCCTTTATCGGGGGGAATCAGGCCCTACCCAGGCCGGCAGGCGGTGAGCAGGTCAAGGGCCTGGAGGGCGAACCACCAGTGGGCCAGGTGCTCGGTGCGGGAGAAGCCGCGCCCGGTCAGTTCTTCCACCTTGCGCAGCCGGTAGCCGAGGGTCTGCTTGTGCACGTGCACGTCGGCCGCCGCCTGCTGCCACGAGCCGTCGGCCCGGACGAAGGCCCTCACCGTGCCGAGATAGTGGGTCCCGTGCGCTTGGTCGTGGGCCAGAAGCTCGCCGAGCACCCGGTCGACCAGGGTCTGGGCCTCGGCCGGGGTGCGCGGCATGAGGAGCGCGGCGCCGTCGCCGTAGCGGGCAACTCGCAGCTCGTTGGCTTCGGCGATGCTCAGAGCCCAGACGGCTTCCTGGGCCGCGTCGGGCACCCGGTCCGGCGATCCGAGCAGGTCGCTGACCCCGACCCGTAGCTCCGCTATCTGAGGCAGCAGCCGGGCCAGCAGCGCCTCGGCGACGGCCGCGTATAGCACCTCGCCCCGTTGCAGCAGGAGGCTGGTGACATGCGCACGGGCGCAGATCCGGTGCAGGGTTTCCTCCGTGGCTGGCCCGGCGGGACGGAGCGCGAGCAGCACGCTGACCGCAGGGTCGAGTCCACCGATGCCGGGCTCGCCGCCGCCAGATCGCCAGGGGCGGCGCCGGCCGAGCAGCTGATCGAGCAGGTCGCCGCCCTCGCGGCGGTGCTGCTGGCGCTGGGCGGCGAGCTGGGCCAGCTGGACGGCGCCGGCGATCGCCACGTGCTGGAGAATGGCGGCGCTCGGCAGCCGGGGGCCGAGCGGCTCGGCGACCAGGGCAGTCGCCGGGTCGCCGGGCACCGCCACGGCCAGCGCGCGCACCTCGCCATCCTCGCCGTCGTCGATGCTCAGCCGCAGCAGCCCGGGAATGGCGTGGCCGTGCGCGGCGACGCTGGCCGCCAGCGCCTCGCCGAGCGGGCCGGCGGCTTCGTCGTCGAAGACCGAGGCGCCGGTCTCGGCGTCGATCAGGTACAGCCGCAGGCCAAGGTGCCGGCCAAGCGCGTCGAACGTCGCCGGTCCGAGATCGCCGGCCGCCAGCGACAGCCGAAGGAGGTCATAGAACTGGACCAGGTCAGGCTCGGCTTGATCCGCGCTTTCGGCGACGGCCCGCGCGATGTCGCTGAAGCGGACCGAGTAAGGCACCGTCAGCAGCGGCAAGTCAAGCTCGCCTGACCGCGAGGCGAGCTCGGCCGTCACCGCGGGCCCGCCAGTGCCGAGCCCCATGACAAGCCCGCTCGCTCCGATCCGGTCAAGCCGCTCAAGGAACTGCACTTGCTCGGCCGGGGCAGGTCCGATGCCGGTCCCGTTCGTGAGCAGGAGCTCGCTCGGCCCGAGGTAGTCCCAAGGTGCGGGCAGATCAGAGACATGGGCCCAGGCGATCTCGCGGTCCAGGCCAGAGCCGCCGCTCACCAGGCTCAGCTCAAGCCTGCGCCGCTCAAGCAGCGCGCGGACGGTCATCGTCATCTCTCGGCCCCACGTAACCGAACGGATTGGGCGTGATCCCCGTCATACCACGTTATGAAGACGATCAGGAAGTCTGCGCCGCAGTCGGATAGTCAACAATCGGACCAGGCACGATGCTTGCCCGCATGACGCCGCCAGGGGAGGATCTCGCCAGTTCTTCGGTCCCGGCCGCTCCGGTCAACTGGCCGGCCGGGTACACCGCCGCTGCCTGCCTGACATTTGACCTCGACGCCGAGGCGGCCGTGCTGACCGCCGACCTCGGCTCGATTCACCGGATGAGCCCGATGAGCCATCAGGCCTACGGCCCGCTCGCCGGCCTGCCCCGCATCCTCGACTTGCTCGCAAGGCACGAAGTAACGGCTACGTTCTTCGTTCCTGGCTACTCGGCCCACCGCTACCCGGCGGCGGTAAGGGCCATCGCCGAGGCCGGCCACGAGATCGCCCACCACTCCTACTTCCACGAGAACACGATCGGCATGGACGCGGCCACCGAGGCCGACATGATCGACCTGGGCCTGAAGGCGCTCAAGGACGTCGCCGGGGTAACGCCCTCCGGTTACCGCGCCCCGATGTGGGAGCTGACCTATCACACGCCCAAGATCCTGGCGGACCGGGGCTTCAGGTACGACTCCAGCCTGATGGACGCCGATCACCCGTACCGGCTGGCGGTGAGCCCCGAGACCAGCCTCGTGGAGATCCCCGTCTGGTGGGGGCTCGACGACTGGGAGCAGTACGCGTTCCTCCCCGACCTGATCGGCTCTGGCGTGATCGAGAGCCCGGCCAAGGCGCTGGAAATGTGGACGCTCGAACTCGAGGCCTTCCACCGGATCGGCGCCGCGTACGTCCTCACCTGCCACCCCTTCCTCTCCGGCCGCCCCGCCCGCGCCTATGCGCTCGAGCAGCTCATCGACCGGATGAAGCAGCTGCCCGGTCTTTGGATCACCACCCTCGGCGAGGTCGCGGGGCACGTGGAAGGCCAGGACCTGACCCCGCGTACCTGCCCGCAGCCGGTCCTGCCCGAGGCGGCGTACTGGATAGGTCGGCCGCCCCAAGACAATCGGGCCTCGCCTGGCACGCGGCCCTCTTCAGAAGATAGGAGCCCCGCGAATGACTAACATCGCCCCAGGGCCAGTCGACACCACCGACCTGTCGGCCACTCCGGTCAGGGACTTCACGCTCAGGTCCGCGTTCGCTCTGGCGTTCTCCGACGTCTCGCCGATCGTCGGCATCTACTCGGTCTTCTTCATCGGCTTGCTCGCGGCCGGCCCGGCGTTTTTCTGGGGCTTCCCCGTCGTCCTCATCGGCCAGCTCGCCGTCACCGGCGTGTTCGGCGACCTGGTCTCGAAATGGCCGTTCCAGGGCAGCGTTTACGCCTGGGCGCGGGCGCTGTTCGGCGCGCGCTACGGCTGGTTCGCGAACTGGGCTTACAGCTGGGGGCTGACGATCGCCCTCGCCACCGTGGCGCTCGCCGCGGCCCAGTTCCTCGCGCCCGCGGTCGGGCTCAACTCGCTCAGCGAGACCGAGACCAGCCTGCTCGCTCTCGGGGTCCTGATCTTCGGCACGATCGCGAACATGATCGGCGCCAGGTTCCTCAAGGGCCTGCTCTACATCTCGATGACCGCCGAGCTGATCGCCTCACTGGGGATCGGCATCGCGCTGCTGTTCTTCCACCGCACCCATTCCTTCTCCTTCCTGTTCAGCGGCGCGGGCACGGCTCACGGGGCCGGCTGGCTCTTCGGGCCTTTCCTGACGATCGTGGCCTTCATCGGGTTCTCTTTCGTCGGGTTCGAGTCCGCTGGCTCGATCGCCGAGGAGGTCAAGGGCGCCAGGCACGTGCTGCCGAAGGCGATCAGCCTTTCGCTGCTCGCCGCCGGGCTGCTGGTCATGTTCGCCACGCTCGGGCTGATCCTGGCCCTGCCCGACCTCGGCGCGGTGCTGGCCGGCAAGGACTCCAACCCGATCGCCACCACCCTGGAGAACAGGCTCGGCTCGGCGACCGGCCGCCTGCTGCTCGTGATGCTCACGATCGGGTTCACCGCCAGCATGATCGCCGTCCAGGCCGCCGTGTCCCGCGCGATCTGGGCCAGTGCCCGTGCCCGCGAGCTGCCCGCGTCCGGCTGGCTGAGCAAGCTCAGCGGCACCGAGCGGCTGCCGCGCCGGGTGCTCGGGATGACCTGCGTCATCGCCGGGGCGCTCGCTTTCATCCACAACGCCAACGCGTTCACGCTGCTGCTCAGCGCGGCCACGGCCGGCTTCTTCGTGTCCTACGCGCTGCCGGTCGTCGGCGCGGCCGTCACCCGGCTGCGGGGCGGCTGGAGCCCGGGGCCGGTGTCGATGGGCAAGTGGGCGCCGGTGATTACCTACTTCGCGGCGATCTGGATGGTGCTCGAGATCATCAACATCGCCTGGCCGCGTAACACTTACGGCGGCGTCTGGTACCTGAACTGGGGCATCGTGATCGTCACCGTGGTCCTCGGTGTCATCGGCATCGCGGTCTCCGCGTACGTGTTCCGGCCCGGCGGCGAGGCGAGGGCGACCCAGTTCGTGCCTGTCGTGAGCGACGCGGAGGGCGAGTGAGCCCGCCTGCTGTCGTCATCACCGGGGCGGCGAGCGGCATCGGCGCGGCCACCGCCGCGCTGTTCCGCGCGAACGGCTGGCGGACCGCCGGGCTTGACCTGCGAGATTCGGATACCGATGTGGCCGTGCGCTGCGACGTCACCGACGAGCTCGCGGTCCGCTCCTCGATCGGGAAGGCCACCAAAGAGCTGGGGCGGCTCGAAGCAGTCGTTACCGCAGCCGGGTACTACGAGGAGGGAATCGACGTCTGCGCGATCACGAAAGCGCAGTGGGACTCGATGCTCTCGGTGATTCTTGGCGGAACTGTGAATGTCTGCGCGGCCGTACTCCCGCAGCTCGCGGCTCAGGGGAGCGGTGCGATTATCGCGATCTCTTCTGAGCTCGCGCTGGGCGGCAGCGCCACCGATCTGCATTACGTGGCCGCGAAGGGGGCGGTGCTCGGGCTGATCAAGTCGCTGGGTGCCGAATACGCGCGGACCGGGATCCGTATCAACGCCGTGGCGCCCGGCCCGACCGACACGCCGCTGCTGGCACCCGACTCGCTGTGGCGCAAGCCTGAGTACCTGGCCACGCTGCCGCTCGGAAGGCTCGTCAGGCCGCAAGAGATCGCGGCGACGGTCTTTTACCTGGCCACGGAGGGCGACATGTACTGCGGCGAGGTACTCTCGCCGAACGCCGGGGCGGTGATCTGATGATCGCCCTCGTGACCGGGGCCGCCCAGGGGCTCGGGTACGAGACCGCGCGGCGGCTGGCGTCCGACGGGTTCACGGTCGCCGTCAATGACATCGCGACCGACGGCCGGCTGCACGAGCTCGCCTACCAGATCGGCGGGCTGGCCGTACCAGGTGACATCGCCTCGCCCGAGGTGGTGCGGGAGCTGACGGCGGCCGTGATCGGGAGGTACGGGCAGCTGGACGTGCTCGTGGCCAACGCCGCCGTGATGGAGATGGGGCCGTTCCTCGAGCAGGATCCCGGCACCTGGTGGCGCCAGATTGAGGTGAACCTGTCCGGGCACTTCCGGCTCGTTCAGGCCGTGGTGCCGCACATGCGCGGGGCCGGCGGCGGGCGGATCGTGCTGATCGCCTCCGGCTGGGGCGTGATCGGGCACCCGAACGCCACCGCCTACGCCGCCTCCAAGGCCGGGCTGATCGCCCTCGCCAAGGGCCTGGGCCGGGAACTGGCCCCGCAGGGCATCCTGACCAACGCGATCGCGCCTTCCTACATCGACACCGAGCAGTTGCGGGTTGACGCGGACGACGCCGGGATCACGCTGGAGGAGATGCGCCAGGTGTACAGGGAGCTCATCCCGACCGGGAAGCTCGCGACCGTCGAGGACGTGGCCGGGGCTGTTTCCTTCCTTGCTGGTCCCGGCGGCTCTGCCTTCGTCGGGCAGGTGCTCCAGCCGGCCGGCGGCGTGACCCGTACTCGTGCCTGATGGAGGTATCGCTTTGCCTGACCCAGTAGGGCCGGTCGACGGGCGCCTCGTGCCCCGCTTCGCCGGCGCCTCGACGTTCGCCCGGCTGCCGGAAATCGACCGGGTGACCGACTACGACATCGCCGTGCTCGGCGTCCCTTTCGACAACGGAACCTCTTACCGGCCTGGCGCCAGGTTCGGTCCGATGGCGGTCAGGCAGGCGTCCAGGCACCTGCGCCCCGGCTACCACGTCGAGCTCGGTCTCGCGCCGTTCCAGGCGGTCCAGGTCGCCGATGCCGGCGACGTCGCGGTCACCCCGTTCGACATCGGCACGGCCATGACGCAGATCCGCGACCACGCGGCCACGCTGGTGACCGGCGACCGCCGGGTCGTGGCGATCGGCGGCGACCACACCATCGCGCTGCCCATGCTCCAGGCCGTCACCGCCGCCCAGCGCGGACCGGTCGCGCTCGTGCACTTCGACGCGCACCTGGACACGTGGGACACCTACTTCGACGCACCGACCACGCACGGCACGATCTTCCGGCGGGCCTTCGAGCAGGGACTGCTCATCGAGGACCACTCGATCCACGTCGGCATCCGCGGTCCGCTGTACGGGGAGCCCGACCTGGCCGACGACCGCCGCTTCGGCTTCCGCACGATCAGGGCCAGCGACGTCGACGACCTCGGCGTGCGCGGGACCATAGAGGCGATCCTTGACCGGGTCGGTGACCTGCCCGTCTACCTGTCAGTCGACATCGACGTGCTCGACCCTTCGTTCGCGCCAGGGACAGGGACGCCCGAGGCGGGCGGGCTGAGCAGCAGGGAACTGCTGCGAGTGCTGCGCGGGCTGACCGGGCTGCACCTGGTCGGAGCCGATGTCGTCGAAGTGGCCCCGGCCTACGACCACGCCGAACTGACGACCGTGGCGGCGGCGACAGTCGCCTACGACCTGATCACGCTGATGGCGCGGCAGGCAGGCCCGGCTTAAGCCGGGCCTGCCTGCCGCCGTGCTGCTTTTCCGGAGGCGGCGCCAGCGTAACCCGGCGCCGCCCACCGCAGCCAGGCCGGGTCGAGTCGGCTTCAGTCGGTGCCGCCTTCGGCGTGCTGGCTTCGCGTCGAGTCGACGGCGGGGGCACTTCGCTTGTGTTTTTACGGAAAGTGCCCCGCCGTGCGGGCTCGGCCCGGGCTCCGCCGGCGTCGCGTCGATTTTCGCCGGATGGCCGAGGTAGAACGCGTGCGCGCGGTCGCTGTCGTTACCCGGCGCCGTCACACGGCCACTTATCGCATCGGTCGAGGTCGCCAGGGCACCCTCATCCAGTGGAACCGCATCTGTGGCCCATCCTTGCTGTTCATCGCGGGCGGCCAGCAACAACGATGTCCCCCCGATGCTGCGGGCACAACATCTATGTGCCAGCGTTGTCGTAGGGTCCCGATCCGGAACAACAACGGTGGGGCATTGTTGCTGTTGGCCCAAGCGGGGAACGGTGCGGCTGACCGATGCCGAGCTCGTTTGGATGCCCGCCTGGGACAAGACGCGGCTTAATTTCGCGGATTTTCGTGACTGCGTAATGAGCGCTGTTGAACGCGCAAAGCGCTTGGGTGATGCGCCGGAAGACAACCCGTCAACTGCCGTCTGGCGGGTCGTTGAGGATGCGTTTTCCTCTGGTGAGTAATGCATCCTCCCGGCAGGCCCGTCTGTCGCCTGGGCGCCTGGTTCGCTTATGATTCGCGGTCGTGGGCCTCGTCGCGGATCTGCCCGATGACCTCCGTCCTTTGTGGAGAGCTGTTCATGAGCGGCTCTCGTCCGGACGGGTCGTCAGCACGGTGCGGGTCGGGCCGCTCAGCAACGAGCAGCGGAGTGCTTTGGCTGACCTGCTTGGCCTGGCCAGGCTGCCAGGCGAATACGCGAGTGTTTCCTTGCGAGACCTCGACGATGTCCTCGTCGAGTCGGTTGGTTGCGACGCGAGGCAAGTCGTTTCAGAACTGGTCGGCCCGGTGGGGGACCGGGCCGCCGATCGAGAGCGGGCCGAGGCGGCGCGGCGCGAGGTGTGGGCCTGGCTCGCAGGTCATCCCGTGGTGGCGGCGCAGCCCGCGCTGGTCCCCTGGGCGGATTCGGTCCGGCGTTCCGGGCTTATCGACGGGTCGGTGGCCAGCACACGTGACCTGCTCGGCCGGGCGCTCGGCGTGATCGCCGAACTTCCCGCCGCCGGCGAGCCGCTGCCTGTACTCGCCGACCGGGTACTTGGAGACACGCACCAGCTTGACGACGGCACCCGCTGTTCCAGGCTGGTACTCGGCGCTTTGGCCGCGATCTTTGAGGTCGACGCCCCCGAGAACGCGCAGCAGCGCCGGGCGCTGTGGAAGCGCGCTGGAATCTCCGATGACGCCCTTTCCAACGTCGTGCTCGCGGCTGGCATCAGGCCTGAGGGGCCGGATATCGCGAGCCAGATCCTGCGGGTGTGCGCAGATGCCGGGCATGCCGCTGTGCTGAGCCTTGGCCACCTCATGTCGAGCGACGTGGCCGGCGGCCTCCCATCCGATGCCTGGGTGTTCGAGAATCCTTCCGTGCTGGCATTGGCGCTCGCGCGATTCGGCCGGCGGTGCCCGCCGATTGTGGTCACGGCCGGGTGGCCGAACAGCGCGGCGATCGCGCTGCTCGGCCAGCTCACGACCGCGGGAACCGCGTTGCACTATCACGGTGACTTTGACGGTGAAGGACTGCGCATCGCGGCCGCCGTCGCGGCCAGGACCGGCGCTGTTCCCTGGCGGATGACCAGCGCCGATTACCTGGAGGCCGTCGCCCAGGGTCCGCCGGTCGGCCGGGTGACCGAGGCCCCGTGGGACGCCGACCTTGCCGGGCACCTAAGCCGGGAAGGGGTTACTGTCTCTGAAGAGCGAGTAGCAGCCAAATTGCTTGATGAGCTCGGCGATCGTCCTGATTGGCAGGAGAGTTAATGGAGCAGCTCCGCGTGCCGCCGGAGATGTTCCGGTTCACGTGGGGCGAACGCTCTGAGCTTTACCTGTCGATTCTCGACGCTTTTGCCGATGCCAGTGAACGATTGGAGACGGCGCTCGGCGTCGATGACCTCAAAGTCCGCCTCCGCGGCGCGGGCTGGGTTGAGCAGGCGGACGACGATGATCTGGCCGAGCTGCTCGGGCAGTTGCGGGCCTGGGGTCTTGTCGACGTGATCCAGAATCACTCGGAAAATTACCGCACGGCCAGCGAATACGAGCGCAGGAACCTTCAGTACTCGCTGACCAGGCGAGGTGAAGCTGCCTTCGCCGGCATCACGCACGCGGTCGCGATGCTCGCCTCCACGGGGGCGCTCCAGACAGCGGTGCTCGACGCCATCAGCGATCGGCTTGGCGGCTTGCTCCGGGAGCTTGAGTCCGGGACCGATCGCCGGGTTTTCAGCACGCTCTCCGAGCTTGAAGGTCATCTTGAGGCCCTGCGGACGAACACCGCGCGGTTCATGAGCGAACTTCAGCGGCTGCTCAGGGCGGAAGGCACCGACCTGGCCACCTTCCACGAGGTCAAGGCCTCGACGGTCGCCTACCTGCAAGAGTTCGTGACCAATCTCGATTATCGTGCGTACGCGATCGCGGCCCGGATCCAGCAGGTCGAAGATCACGGCGTCGGCCTGATGCATAAGCGGGCTCTGCTTGGGGCCGAACTACCGCAGCTTGGCGAGGACCCAGGCCCGGCCTGGCTTGAGCACCGCCGGAAGAAATGGGCGGGGCTGCGGGCCTGGTTCCTGCCGGAAGACGAGGCACCGCCCAGAGTCGGGCAACTGCACGACACGGCCCGCCGGGCGATCATCACGCTGCTGCAGGTGCTCGACCGGATCGCCGAGTCACGGCGCCGCCTGAGTAGCGCGGCGGCTGACTTCCGTGAACTCGCCCGCTGGTTCTCCGTCGCGCCCGAGCAGGACGACCTGCACCGGCTGTGGTCGGTGATGTTCGGCCTTAGCCCCTCCAGGCACGCGCACCTCAGCCATCCCGATCCTGAGCTGGTCAGCTCGTCGAGCACCTGGCGGGAGGCGCCGCCAGTCGAGGTCTCGCCCCTGCTGCGCTCGTCCGGCCGGGTGGTCCGTTACAGCCGGACCGCCCGAGTCCGTGACGTCACCAGGATCAGGGCGGAGCGAGCGGAACGGGCCAGAGCGGAGCGGGCCGAGCTCGAAGCCGCGTGGAGCAGGCTCGACACGGGCGGCGGTCGCGTCAGGCTCTCCGGCTTCGAGGTGCTTGACCATGCGCTGTTCGAGCGGCTGCTCGAACTGCTCGGCCGGGCTCTGATGTCCGCCGCCGACCGCTCGGGCGCCAGGCGAACCACCACGTCAGACGGAAAGATCGAGATCGTGCTCAGGCCGCCTGGCCACGCCGGAATCGCGGAACTCCACACTCCGCTCGGCGTCTTTACCGGGCCTGACTACGAGGTTGAAATCCGCACCGCGGGATCACGCCAGAGGCTGCGCGCGAGCGGTAATCAGGCATGAGCAACCTGAGCAACCAGCTCGCCATCGCCGAGCGCGACGACGTGGCGCGCGGCATCAGGCTGCTGCTGGCCTGCCCGCTGCTGAGCGAGCGCTCAGACGGCGAGGTCTTCGACCTGATCAGGCGCCGCCGCGAGCCGATCAGGCAGTGGTTCGAGTACTACTGCGGCTGGTCGCTGATCGTCGAGCCCAGGCTCGGTTACGCCCGGCTGGTGAAGGTCGGGACCAGCGCCGACCCGAGCCGCCCGGCCCGCCGCCTGCGGTCAAGCCGGGCACCGTTCGACCGCCGCCGCTACGTGCTGCTCTGCCTGACCGCCGCCGAGTTGCTGTCCGCGCCGATGATCACGATCGGCATGCTCGCCGACCGGATCAGCCTGGCCAGCGCGACCGACCCGGTCGTCGCCGGGTTCGACTCGGCCAGCCATGCGGAACGGATGGCCTTCGTGGACGTGATGAGACTGCTTGAGTCGTACGGCGTGCTCGAGGTTGTCGACGGCGCGACGGACAGTTTCGCGGAGTCCGCCTCCGCCAAGGTGCTCTACCGGGTCAACTCGACGCTGCTGCTGCGCTTGCTGGCCGCTCCGGCCGGGCCTTCTCAGCTCGCGGTGCCGGCCGGGGAAGTGCCGCTTCGCCTTGATGAGCTGATGACGACCGTGAGCCATGAGCGCAGGTACGGCCGGAGCGCCGGCCGCCGGCGAGGAAGCCGAGGCCGTGCCCATCCCCGACGCGCAGCGGAACCTGTGGCTGCGCCACTCCATTTGCCGCAGGCTGTTCGACGATCCGGTCATGTACTTCGATGACCTGACGCAGGAGCAGCGCTCTTACCTGACGTCGGCTGGCGGGCGCAAGCAGGTCAGGGATGCGGCCGAGCAGGGCGGATTCGTGCTCGAGGAACGGGCCGACGGGATGCTCGCGGTCGACACCGAGGCTATTGCCACCGACAGCAAGTTCCCCGACGACGCGAGTACCGCCAAGGTCGCCGCGCTGCTGCTGCTTGACCAGCTGGCGGGATCCCCGGCCGCGACCGCTCAGCTGGAATCGGTGGCCGCCGGGCTGCTGGCCAGGTTCCCCCGCTGGGCGATGACCTACCGGGACGCGCACGGCCCGGTGAAACTGCTGTCCGACGCCGTCGCGGTGCTGGCCGAGTTCGGCCTGGCCCGCTGCGACGGCGAACTCGTCACACCGCTTCCCGCTGCCGCCAGGTACACGGTGGGAACGGTCAGGACGCCGGAACCGCGCGAGGAGCTGAACCCATGACGGTGACCGAGCTGATCCGGCCAGCCGCGGCACCCGAGCCCGGCCGGGCCGGAAGATGGGTACCTTCGCGGGCCGGGATCCTGAACGTGTGGCGGTATTACGACGAGGTTTTCAGTTTCCACGACGGGCGGCTGCTGCTGCGCGGGCCGAACGGGAGCGGCAAGTCCAAGGCACTCGAGCTGCTGCTGCCGTTCCTGCTTGACGCGAACCTGCGCGCCAGTCGGCTGTCCACGTTCGGTACTGGTGAGCGCACCATGTACTGGAACCTGATGGGCGAGGGCGCTTCGTCCACGACCCGGGTCGGATACGTCTGGCTGGAGTTCGGTTTCGGCGGGGACGACGAGCGCTGGTTCACGTGCGGCTGCCGGCTCCAGGCGAGCGCGCATACCCCGGCCGTGCGGGCCGACTATTTCACCACCAGCCTGCGGGTCGGCCGGCCGGGCGGATTCAGCCTGCTCAACGAGGCCGGACAGCCGCTCACCAAGGACGCGCTCACGCAGGTGCTCGGTGACCAGGGCACTTTGCACGGCAACGCCGGTGATTACCGCACCGCGGTGCGCCGGGCGCTTTTCGCCGGTCTCTCCGAGCAGCGTTACGAGGCGCTGATCACGGCCCTGCTTCAGCTGCGCATGCCGAAGCTGTCTCAGCGCCTCGATCCCGGTGTGCTCTCCACCCTGCTCTCCCGTGCGCTGCCGCCGCTCGGCCAGCAGGAGATCACCGACCTCGCCGAAGGGTTCGAACGGCTCGACCAGCAACGCGAGCGGCTGGTCACGCTCGACGAGGAAGTCAGGACCGCGCGGGCGCTGGCCGACCGGCAGCGCGCCTACGCCAGGCGAGTACTCAGGGCCGCGAGCGCGACCTTGATCTCCGCGACCTCCGCCATGGACACTCTGACCAGGGCGGCGAGAACGTCAGCGGAAGAATACGATCGCGTGGCCGCCGCGAGAACGGCCGCCGGCGACCTGATCACCGGACTGACCGGCGAGCTGGCGCGGTGTGACGCGGAGATCGACGGGATCAAGGACAGCGAGGCCTATCAGCAGGGCCGGGAGCTTGACCAGCTGCGCCAGCGGGAGGCGGAGGAACACGCCCGCGCGGTCAGGCTCAGGGCCGGTGCCTCGGAGAAGCGATCGCAGGCCGGCGCCGACCGGGTAACAGCACGGGCCGCCGAGCATGCGTGCGCGCAGCGAGCAGGGAACGCTGGCGCACTGGAGATCGAGGCCAGGCAGGCCGCCGTGCGCGCCCAGTTGCTCACGGTGCATGGTGAGCTAGCCGAGGGCGCGGCCGACCCGGCCGGCGGCCGTCAGCTGCTCAGGGCCGCCGTCCAGGCCAGATCCGAGCAACTCGCAATCGTGCGCCAGGCGCTCAGTGAGCACGACCGGGCCGTGGGCCGGCGCCAGGACGCCGAGGCCGAGCTTGACGAGGCGCGATCCACGTTCGGCGAGGCCGGAGACAAGCAGAGGTCGGCCGCCGCGCGGTACGAGAAAGCCCTCGCCGAGCTCACTGAGGGGCTGGCGCGCTGGGCCGGCTCGTGCCGGGAGCTGGCGTTTCCCGACCTGGGCGCCCTGCTCGACCTGGCTGAATCCGAGCCGGAGCTGGTCGCGATGGTCGAAGGGGTCGCGACCGCGGCCCTTGAGGAGGTCACCAGGACCGAGACTCTCGCGACGGGCGAACGCGGGACCGCGAGAGCCGGGCGTGACCGCCTGAAAGAAGAGATCAGGGCGCTGGACGCCAGGCGGGACCGGCCGCCGGAACCTCCGGCGACCAGGACGGCGGACCGGACGCTGATGGCCGGAGCGCCGTTCTGGCGGATTGTCGACTTCGCGGAGTCCGTGCCCGGCTGGCGCCGAGGCCGCATCGAGGCGGCGCTCACGGCGGCCGGCCTCCTCGACGCCTGGGTGGGACCGGGTGGCTTGGTCGACGGCCACGACACGTTTGCTGACCCGGCGGCGCTTGCGCCGGCGCCTGGCCGGTCCTTGGCTGATGTTCTTGTCGTCGAAAAAGACTCACCCGTGCCGGCCGATGCCGTGCGGCGCTTGCTCGCCTCGATCGCGTATGACGACCGGCTCCCGGCCGGCCATCCCGCCGCCATCGGGGCCGACGGCCGGTGGCGGCTCGGCAACACGCGCGGGAGCTGGCATAAGGACCGGCCAGCCTACATCGGTGCCGCGGCGAGAGAACGGGCCAGGCAGCAGCGCTTGCGGGAGCTGTCCGGCGAGGTCGCCGAGGCTGACCAGGTCATCGCGGCCCTGGACGCCAGGCTGGCCGAGTTGCGGGCCAGACGGGGCGCCTTGGCCAGCGAGCGCGCTCTTCGCCCTCCGCACGCCGGGCTCACCGCGGCTGCGCAGGCAGTGACCACGGCCGACGCCGGGCTGGCCGCCGCTGACGACGCGGTGCGGCGCCGGATCGGCGTCGTGAAGCAGCGGGAGGGCGAGGTCGTCGCGGCGCTCAGGCGGCTGACCGCGCAGGCCTCGGAACATGGCCTGCCGGCTGAGCTTGGTGCGCTCGACACGCTCGCGGAGGCTCTTGGCCGGTTCAGGGAGCAAGCGGAAAACTGGCTGGAGGAGCTTACGGCGCTGGCGGCGGCGCGGCGCGAGCTCAGCGCCCTGCTCGACAAGGCCGCAGGCTCGCAGGCCATCGCCGCCGAACGGGAGCTTGAGGCGGACGAGGCGCAGGCCGTGCACGCGCGGCTGGCGGCGACGCTGGGCGCGGTCGAAGCGACAATCGGGGCTGACTACCGCGACGTTCTCGCCCGGCTCCACGCGGTCAGGGCGGCTCGGACCGGCCTGGAACACCGGATCGAGTCGACTCATGCCGAGCTTCAGCGACTGAACCTGCGGCTTGGCCAGCTCGGGAGCGACCGCAAGTCCGACGCCGAGGCTCGCGACCAGGCGGCCGGTGACCGGGACGCCGCCGCGCAGCGGTTCAGGCACCTGGTCAGCGGCGTGCTGGCGGCCGACAGCGGCTTGCCAGGGCGGCCGGAACCCGAGGAGAACATCCGGCCGGGCTCAGAGGGAGTCCGCGCGGCGCTTGAAGCGGCCAGGCGGGTAGCCGCCGCCTGGCCCAATGTCCCGCACGCGCCCGCCGACCTCAGCAACGCGCTGCACCGCCTGAACGAGTCCGTCCATGCGGGCAGGACCTCGCTAAGCGCCAGAGCGGACCTTGACCTGGAGATCGATGCCGAGGTCCAGGTCTTCACCGCGGTCATTGACGGGGTCAGGACCGGTGCGGCTGAACTGCTCCGCCGCCTGGAGCAAGATGCCGACCGCAGCCGCGAGGAGATCACCGAGCGTGAGCGCGAGCTCTTCGACCGGACGCTCACGGGCGACACCAGGCGCCACCTGGCCGACCGGATCAGGCAGGCTAACGAGCTGGTCGACCAGATGAACGCCAGGCTGGAGCGGGTGCGGACGGCATCGAAGGTGGCCGTGCGACTGGTCTGGCAGGTGGCGCCTGAACTTCCGGCCGGTACCAAGGCGGCGAGGGATCTCCTGCTCAAGGATCCGGTCCGGCTGACCGACGCCGATCGCGACTCGCTGCATCGTTTCTTCCGCGAGCGGATCGAGCAGGCCAAGGCCGACAATACGGCGGCGAGCTGGGAGCAGCAGCTTCAGCAGGTCTTCGACTACACCTCCTGGCATCAGTTCGTGGTCAAGCTCGACCGTTCCAACGGAGCGGGCTGGCAGTTGCTGACCAGGAAGCTGCACGGCGCGCTGTCCGGCGGGGAGAAGGCGATCGCCCTGCACCTGCCGCTGTTCGCCGCCGTCGCCGCGCACTATCAGGCGGTCCCCGAGGCGCCGCGCCTTATCCTGCTCGACGAAGTGTTCGTCGGCGTGGACAGCAGCAACCGCGGTCAGGTCTTCGCCCTGCTCTGCGCCCTCGACCTTGACCTGGTGCTGACCTCTGACCACGAGTGGTGCACCTACGCCGAGCTTGGCGGCATAGGCATTCACCAGCTCATCACCGGCAGCGACGGCGACGATGCCGTCACCACCGCGAGATTCACCTGGAACGGCCGCGACCTGATACCAGAAGACGGTGCCTAGCCGGGCAGGATGTTCTGGTTGACGTGGAAGACGTTGTCCGGGTCGTAGCGGCGCTTGACCTGGGTCAGGCGGTCGTAGTTGCCCAGGTAGGACGCCCTCACCCGGTCCTGGCCCTCGTCCATCATGAAGTTCACGTACGCACCGCCGGCTGACGTCGGGTGGAGCGCCTCCCAGTAGTCCTTGGCCCAGCGGGAGATCATGGCCGCGTTGGCCGGATCGGGGTCGACGCCGACGATGACGCCGGCCCAGCCGCCGTCGCGGTAGGCGAAGGCCGTCGCGTCGGCGGGCACCCTGGTCGCCGCCCCGTCGATCGGGTACAGGTGCATGGTCGAGTGACCGGTCGGCAGCATCGCGCCGAACTTCTTATGCACCTCGATCGCGGCGTCGCTGATCTCACGGAAGAAGTCGGCTCGCCAGTACCACTGGAGCCCGGCCGGGTACAGCTCGTCGAAAGCGCTCTGCAGGACGCTGAACGGCATCGGCGCGATGCCGTCGAGCAGCGGCGAGCCGAACGTACGGACCGGCGCGAGTACCTGGTCGGAGCCGTCGTGCGGGCCGGTGTAGCACCAGATGATCCCGCAGGCCTTACGGCCCCAGAGTTCTTGCGGGAATGGCGGGGCGGGCGGGATCGTGATCAGGCCGATCCAGCCGCTGAGCTCCTCGGGCAGGGTCGGCAGGATTTCCCTGTACCAGCGCATGACCTCGCCGGTGTCGGCGAGATCGTAAAGCACAGGTCCGGCGATGACCGTGCCGTCCTCGCCGATCTCGTGGCAGCGGAAGTCGAAGGACGTGACGACGCCGAAGTTGCCGCCGCCGCCGCGCAGCGCCCAGAACAGGTCAGAGTGGCTCTGCTCATTTGCGGTGACGAACGTGCCGTCGGCCAGTACCACGTCGGCCGAGATCAGGTTGTCGATGGTGAGGCCGAAGCGCCTGGTCAGGTAGCCGATGCCGCCGCCGAGGGTGAGCCCGCCGACCCCGGTGGACGCGATGAACCCTGACGGGGTGGCCAGGCCGAACGCACCGGTCGCGTGATCGACGTCGCCCCAGGTACAGCCCGCGTCGACCCTCACCGTGCCGTCCTGCGGGCTGACCGTGGTGCTGCGAAGCAGCGAAAGGTCGATGACCAGGGAGCCGTCAGACACCCCGAGACCCGCCGCGTTGTGGGCGCCGCCCTTGACCGTCAGTTCCAGGTTGTGCTCGCGGCCGAACAGGACGCAGGCGATCACGTCGGCGGTGTCGCGGCAGCGGACGATAGCGGCCGGGTGCCGGTCGATCATGGCGTTGTAGACGGCGCGGGCCTCGTCGTAACCGGCATCAGCCGGCCCGATCAGGTCTCCGCGCAAGGCGCCGGCCAGGCGCTCGAAACCTACCGTGGCCGTTGATCCGGAATTCATCGGTTACCTCCTCGGGGTCGGGTCCTAGCCCTTATGTTTGTCGGCCCGATGAACTCCGCATGCGATAGCTGTGCAGCCACGGTGAAGGGAGCCGCCGCATGGTCGGTAGTGAGGCCCAGCGTTGTCCCATTGATGGGGTCCTGGCCCCTGCTCCGGGACAACGCTGGGCCTGCGGCCAGGGCCGCCGCCCAATGTTGGCGAGGTTGTTGGATATATTGTCGCCAATATGTGCTGACAACAACGAAGGCGAGCCAGATGTCCGACGACTTTACGGCTGGGGTTGGGGCCGGGGCCGGGGCCGGCGGCAGGACCGGTGCCGGGTGCTGAGCTCGACGACGCCGTCGCCCTGGGCGCGGCAGCACGTCGCCGGTGCCTATGACCTGCACGTTCACGTCGCGCCCGACGTCATGAAACGCCGGATCACTGACCTTGAGCTAGCGAGAGCCTGCCGCGAGACCGGCCTGGCCGGCTTCGTGCTGAAGTCGCACTACGTGTCCACCGCCGAACGCGCGGCCGTGGTCAACGAGGCCATGGGCGGCGGCAACTGGGCAATCGGCGCGCTTGCACTCAACGCCGCCGTCGGCGGGATGAACCCGATCGCCGTCGAGATCGCGGCCCGCGAGGGAGCCAGGATCCTCTGGATGCCCACCGTCGACGCGGCGAACCATCGGGCCACTCACGGCGACCTCCCGCCCGGCGCGACCCCGCCGATGTGGCTAGCGCTCCAGGCCGAACTAGACGCGCAGGGCATAACGACCGACCCGGTCGCGGTTTTCGACAGCAATGGGAAACCGCTGCCGGCCACCAGGGAAGTACTCGCCCTGGCCGCCATGCACCAGCTAGTCGTGGCGAGCGGTCACCTCAGCGCCCGCGAGACCAGGGCCATCGCCGACGCCGCGCTCGAAGCGGGCGTCAGGCACGTCATCGCTACCCACCCTGAGTTCCCCCAGCAAGACATGGCCATCGACGACCAGAAGGCACTGGCCAGGGACGGCGTCTTCCTCGAGCGCTGCTTCACGACCCCGTTCACCGGCAAGTACGACTGGCTACAGATGACCGAGAACATCAGGGCCACGGGGGCCGAAGCTACGATCGTGACGACCGATCTCGGACAGCCCCATAACCCGCCGGTGCAGGACGGGCTCGCCTTGATGGCCGACGCCCTGCGCGAAGCCGGGTTCACCGATCAGGAGATCACCACGATGATCGTCACCAACAGCCGACTCCTCGCCGGCGTGGTCTCAGGGAAGCCGGAATGACTGGCCAGCGACTGCTCGTCGTCAGCGCGCACGCCGCCGATTTCGTCTGGCGGGCGGCCGGCTACATCGCGAAGGTGACCTCAGGCGGCGGCGAAGCCCACGTCGTGTGCTTGTCATACGGCGAGCGCGGCGAGTCACCGGGCGCCTGGAAGCAAGAAGGCATGACCCTTGACCGGGTCAAGGAGATCAGGCGGGCAGAGGCCCAGGCGGCCGGCGACGTGCTCGGCGCGAAGATGCGGTTCCTCGACAAGGGTGATTACCCGCTGCCCGACAGCGAGGAGACCCTGCTCGAACTGGCCGAACTGATGCGCGAGCTCCAGCCGGACGTGATCTTGACCCACTCGGTGACCGACCCTTACAACTACGACCATCCGGTCGCCGCCGACCTCACGATCAGAGCCCGCGCGGTCGCCCAGGCCCTCGGCCGCGAGTCCGAGCACCCGGTACTCGGAGCGCCGCCGGTGTTCAGGTTCGAGCCGCACCAGCCCGAGATGTGCGGCTTCCGGCCCGACGTGCTCGTCGACATCACCGAGGTATTCGAGCGGAAGCAGGCGGCGATGGCCGCGATGCGGTCACAGGATCACATGGCCCGCTACTACGAGAGCCTCGCCGAGCGGCGCGGCGTCCAGGCGGTACGCAACGGCGGTCCGAAGTCGATCGGGTACGCCGAGGCTTATCAGCGACTCTTTCCCCAGGTCAGCGGGGTGCTGGCATGAAGCCGGTGATAGTTACCAACCCTCCGCGAGCCGACCTGGCCCTCGTGGAAGAACTCGGCCGCCTCGGAGTCGCGACGGTTCACGAGGCGGCTGGCCGTACCGGGCTGCTCGGCTCGGGCATCAGGCCGCTTCGCCCCGGCCAGGCGGCGGCCGGCACCGCGATCACCGTGCTGTGCCCGCCGGGCGACAACCTGATGGTTCACGCCGCGATCGAGCAGGCCGGGCCGGGCGACATCCTGGTGATCACGACGACGTCGCCGTGCGACGACGGCTACCTCGGAGAGCTGATCGTGACCGCGCTCACCTCGCGCGGCGTGCGCGGCCTGGTCACGACCACGGGCGTCAGGGACGTCGCTGAGATCACCGGTTCCGGCTTCGGTGTCTGGTCCCGTCACGTCAGCGCCCAGGGCACGGTCAAGGCGACCGCGGGCTGGGTGAACGTGCCGGTCAGCATCGGCGCCACGCTGGTCACCCCCGGCGACGCGGTCGTTGCGGACGACGACGGCGTGGTCGTGATCCCGAGGCTGGAGGTCGCCGAAGTCGCCGAGGCCGGCCGCCAGCGGGCCGGGCGCGAGAACGAAGCACGGGCGGCGTTCGCGCGGGGTGAGCTCAGCCTGGACCGGAACGGGCTGCGGCCGTTGCTCGAGCAACTCGGCGTCAGGTACGTGACTTTGGAAGATCTAAATTCGGATTCGCCAATTGGCACGGGGGAGCGCTAGCCAGTGAGGGACGAGAGCGCCGTGCTTGACGCCCTCAGGGACGCGATCTTGCAGGGCGAGTTCGTCGCCGGCCAGCGACTGGTGGAAGTGGACCTGTGCGAGCGTTTCGGCTGCAGCCGGTTCGCCGTCAGGGCGGCGATCCCGGTCCTGGCCAGCGAGGGACTCATCGATGTGCAGCGGCACCGGGGCGCGCGGGTGCGCGTGATTCCCATCGACGAGGCGATCGAGATCACCGAGGTCCGCCAGATGCTCGAAGGACTCACCGCGGCCCGCGCCGCCGAGCGGGCCGGCCCGGCCGACGTCACCGAGTTGCGCGAGATCATCAGGCAGATGCGGCACGCGGTCGACGCCGGAGAACTGGTCAGCTACAGCGACGCCAATGCCAGGCTGCACGCGCTCATCCGCCGGGTCGCCGCCCACGACACCGCGACGAGCATCATCGAGCGCCTCAGGGCCCAGATGGTGCGCCACCAGTTCATGCTGTCCCTGGTCCCCGGCCGCCCGGCGGTGTCGCTGGCCCAGCACGAGGCGATCGTCGACGCGATCGAGGCCAGGGATCCGGTCGCCGCCGAGGAGGCGATGCGGCGCCACATCTCCAGCGTGATCGACTCGCTGCAGAACTTGCCCGTGCCCGACGGTGCCACCGCCCGCGGGGTGGCGACCCCCCGCACCCCCCGCGCCTTTGGCCAAATCAGGAGGTAACCCGCCGATGGCCAGTGAACGAAGTCGTGACATCGCCCACGTGTCGGCGGTGCAACTCCGTACTCAGAAGCCGGCCGAAACCGTGGACTTCTTCGTGCGGCTGCTCGGCCTGTCCGAGGTGGCCAGCGATGGCACCTCGACGTACGTGCGCACCTGGGACGACTACGAGCGGTTCACGGTCTGCGTGGTCGACGCGCCCTCCTCTGGCATCGGGATGACCTGGCTGCGCGCCGCCGGGCCCGATGCCCTCGCCCGGCGGGTGAAGCGGATCGAGGCGAGCGGCTACGGCGTCGGATGGGCCGACGGGCCTGAGGGGATCGGCCCCACCTACGTATTCCGTGACCCTGACGGGCATGAAATGGGCCTGTACTGGGAGAGCGAGTGGTACGAGCCGCCGGAAGGCCAGCGTCCGGCGCTGAAAAACCAGGCGGCGCCGTTCCCCGGCCGGGGCGCGAACGTGCGCAGGCTCGACCACGTGAACTACCTCGCCGCCGATGTCCGGGCCATCGCGAGCTTCCTGCCTGACGTGGTCGGCGCGCGGCTTACCGAGCAGATCGTGCTCGACAACGGCGACCCGTCAGCGGTCTGGTACCAGGTCGGCGACAAGGGCTACGACCTCGTCTACACCGGTGACTGGACCGGCAGTTCCGGTCGGCTGCACCACCTGGCGATGGCGACCGACACCCGCGAGGACATCTTGCGGGCCGCCGACGTGATGCTCGAGGCCGGCATCTACATCGAGACCGGACCGCACAAGCACGCGATCCAGCAGACGTTCTTCCTGTACGTGTGGGAGCCGGGCGGTAACAGGATCGAGCTGTGCAACGCCGGCGCCCGGCTGGTCATGGCGCCAGACTGGAAGCCGGTCTCCTGGACAGCGGCCGAGCGCGCCAAGGGCCAGGCCTGGGGCCTCAAAACGATCGACAGTTTTCATACCCACGGCACCCCGCCGGTGGAGCCATGAGCAGCCGGGCCGTTGGCGTACTCGGCTTTGGCGAAGCCGGCCGGGTGATCGCGATGGACTTGGTCAAGGCCGGGATTCGGGTACAGGGTTATGACCCGGTAGCTCAGGTGCCGCCGGGAGTTGAGGCGGCGGGCAGTGACGCGGACGCGTGCCGGGGTGCCGGCCTGGTGCTGAGCCTGACCACGGCGGCCGAGGCCGAGTTCGCGCTGCGCCAGTCATTGGATGGCGGCGGACTGGGCGGCTCGGTCGTGTACGCCGACGCGAACACGGCGGCGGCCGGGCTGAAACAGCGGCTCGCGGCGATCGCTGCCGAAGGCGGGGTCTCCTTCGCCGACATCGCGATCATGGCGCCGGTACCAGGGCGCGGGCTCGGTGTGCCGCTGCTCGTCTCGGGGACGGGCGCGGTGGCAGCCAGCCGCATCCTCGCTGACTGCGGCGCCACGATCGACGTGCTCGATGGTCCGGCGGGCGCGGCGGCGACGCGGAAACTGCTGCGCAGCGTCTTCTACAAGGGAATGTCGGCCGCCATCATCGAGGCGCTGCTCGCGGCGAGGGCCGCGGGCTGCGAGGACTGGCTGCGCGAGCACATTGCCGCTGAGCTAGAGGCGACCGACGCCAGCACGCTCGACCGGATGGAGCGCGGCAGCTACCAGCACGCGCTTCGCCGGTCACACGAGATGGTTGCCGCGGCCGAACTGCTCGACGAACTGTCCGTGCCCGGCCGGATAGCGAAGGCCAGCCAGCTCTGGCTTGAGGATCTCGCGGGTTAAAGTACGGTCATGACCGGCACGTTAGCTCGCTATGACGGCCATTCCGACTGGTACGAAGACTGGAACGGTCCTGGGGCGGAGCGCAACGCGCGGCAGGTGCTCGAGTTGCTCGGCCCAGGCGACGGCCTGTGCCTTGACCTGGGCTGCGGCACCGGGCACTACCTTGAGGCGCTCCGCGCCAGCGGGCGGACGGTCATCGGGTTCGATCGGTCGGCCGACCAGCTGCGCTATGCCGCGACCCGGTCGGGCAGCCTGGTCCAAGGCGACGCGATCGCGCTGCCGTTCGCTGACAGCGCGTTTTCCGCGGTTGCCACGATCTGGATCTCAACCGATGTTGACAGCTACGCCGAGGTCCTCGCAGAGGCGACTCGGGTGCTGAGGCCAGGCGGGCTGGTCGTATTCCACGGAGCGCATCCTTGCTTCAACGGGCCCCACGTTCAGTGGACAGATGAAGGCGGCGTGCTCGCGCACCCGAGCTACCGCCAAGCCGGCTGGCACGCCGAGGCCCCGTGGTGGGGCGAGTTCGTCCGCAAGCGGGTGGGAATGCGCCACCATCCCCTCGCCGAGCTGGTTAACGCCTTCATCGACGTCGGGCTGCGGCTTGAGCGGGTAACCGAGTCGGGGGACCGGACCGTCCCCACGGTGCTCGGCATCCGGGCGCGCAAGCCCTGATTGTCTGAGGCACTAATTATGGTATGACGCATGGCTGATGCCGACGATGTGCGCCGTCTCGCGCTTGCCTTGCCTGGCGTCGAGGAGATCGACTCCGACGGGTTCGACTTCAGGGTTGGCGGGCACGGATTCATCTGGTCCTATCCAGAGCGCACGCCGGGCAAGCCGCGCGTCCTCCGCACCGACATCGCGGTGCTCTACGTCGGCGACGAAGCCGAGAAACAGGCTCTCGTGCTCGGCGAGCCTGAAGTCTTCTTCACCGCGCCCGGTTATGGCGACTGGCCGTTGGTAATGCTCCGCCTCGACGAGGTGGACGTCGACCGCCTCTCAGAACTGGTCACCGACGCCTGGCGGATGCGCGGGCTCTAGGAGTTACACGGCTGCGGCTATTATGCGTAGTTTGTGACTGGTACATATCCGCAGGGCAAGTTTCAGGTGCCGCCGGACGCCGTCGACCTCTTCCTGGTCAGGCACGGACAGTCGGCGCCTTACATGGACGGTATCTCTTTCCCGCTTGTCGACGGCCACGGCGATCCGCCCTTGTCCCCGCAGGGACAACTGCAAGCACTCCGGGTCTGCTCGCGGCTCGCGTCGGAGGGCATCGACGCCATCTACGTCACCACTCTGTGCCGCACTGTCCAGACCGCGACTCCGCTAGCCGAGGCACTCGGCCTGGACCTTCAGGTAGAGGCCGACCTGCGCGAGGTCAACCTCGGGATCTGGGAAGGCGGCCTGTACCGGAAGATGGTGGCCGACGGCCACCCGATCGCACTGCAGGTTTTCGCCGAGGAGCGCTGGGACGTGATACCCGGCGCTGAAGACGCCACCGCCTTCGCCGACCGGGTCCGTACCGCGATCGCCGGCCTGGCCGCGAGGCACCAGGGCCAGCGAGTGGCAGCCTTCACCCACGGCGGCGTCATCGGCCGCGCCCTGTCGCTCGCGACCGGTTCCCGGCCGTTCGCTTTCACCACGTCGGAGAACGCGTCCATCTCCAGGCTGGTCGTCACTAAGGACACCTGGTTCGTCCGCACCTTCAACGACACCTCCCACCTGGGCTGACAGCATCGCTGCGCCATTGGTTGCCAGTTCTCCCTGAGATGGCTCTTGGTCCAATGCCGGCAAGTTGCGGCGATGAGGTCGGCTGGGTGTTGCGTTTCCGGTTCGGGGGAGTACCCCGCGGATGGGGCTGGTGTTACCCAGGTGAAAGGCCCAGCCTGGCGCTGGTCCTGGTCCCAACTCCGGGATGACACTGGTCCCGCAGTCGGGGACACGTGGTCCGATATATAGCATATGCCGGTTTCGCGGAGCCGGGGCCGGGTGGCCGGCCGCCGAGCCGGGGCCGGGTGGCCGGCCGCCGAGCCCCGGACCGGGTGGCCGGCCGCAACGATGGCTCACCGATGCGGTTGCCAGGCGGCACTGAACCGCAACGATGGCCCATCGATGCTGCGGGCACGACATCGCTGGGCCATTGATGTCGTTCGCCAGGCCCGCTGAACCGCATCGATGGCCCAGCGTTGCGGATCTGGCGCGTATTTTCGTGATGGTAAGGACGCGAGGTTCGGCGGTCCTGGGTGAATGCCCGTCGCGCGGCGGCGGCCAGTTGCGGTCACTACCCGGAATGCCGTGTTTTTCGTGTATACCATGATAATCGGGTTGGCCCGGACTGGTTCGGAAGGCAGTACGGCCTGTTGGCGGGCCTCGCGGGAGAGGTGCGGGCGCCGGGCTGGCGCGGGCCGGGCTCTGCCGGTGTGCGTCCAGAAAGTGAACCCGTACAAGGTCACCGCCGATCCTCGACCTTGTACGGGTTACCTAATCGTGAATAGTCCTAAAGCAGGACATAACTTCGCCGTTTTAGTAGGCAATCCGTACAAGGTCGCCGGACCCGGACGACCTTGTACGGGTTCACTTTCTGGACGCACTCAAATCGCCCGAACCACCCGCGGATCCGGCCCGCGCCTGGCGCCGCTACCGTCACGTTAGGTGGGCCAGAGCCACCGATGCGGTCACCAGCCCCGCCGCCACCCCGGACCGCGACCCGGCAGCCCGTCACCATCCCGTCACTATGCGGCCCGCGACCCCGCCAGGCCCCGCCAGTCACTAAAGTCACGTTAGTCACACCAGCCCCGGTTCACTCCCTGAGGCCAGGCCAGGCCAGGCCAGCCCCGGTTCACTCCCTGAGGCCAGCCCAGGCCAGGCCAGCCCAGGCCAGCCCAGGCCAGGCCAGGCCAGGCCAGCCCAGCCCAGGGCCTACCAGGATCAATTTGATGCCGCCTGGTCGGGCGCTATAGGCGCTTTGTCCGACTGGCCCCGGGCGGCCTGGGACGCTGCTCCCAATGGCTAAGGAAAGCGGACATCGAACTGCTGGGCGATGTCATGTTCTTTGTGATTTTTGGCCGCTCATAAGCGCTCTATAGTGGGCTGGTGGCCAGCGAGCGCACTATGTCACCTCACGCTGCCCCGGCGCTGGTGGTCCGCGCCGGGGGATCAGATCGCACGCTCACGCCGGGGCGCAGCTACAAGATAGGCCGCGACCCGCACGGCGACGTTGTCGTGGCCGACCCCAGGGTTTCCTGGGCGCATGCCGTGCTGCGGGTCGATGACGGGCAGTGGGTGCTCGAGGACAGCGACAGCACCAATGGCACGTTCGCAGGTTCGGAACGGATCAGGAAATTCGCGATCACCGGGTCCTGCCAGGTCTGGCTCGGCGCGGTCGGCGACGGCCCGGTCGTACTGTTCTCCGTGGCTCAGCCGGCGGCGCCGGTGCCCGCCGACGCGACCAACCTGCGATCCCCGCGCCGGCCCCGGCCCCGCCGGGCGGGCTTCCCGGTGAGCGCCGCACGGGCGCGTCGCGGCCGCCGAGCCAGGTCATGCGGCTTCCGGCCAAGGCGCTGCGGATAGGCAGGGCGTCGGACAACGACATCGTGGTCACCGACTTGCTGGTGTCGAGGCATCACGCGGAATTCCGCAAGCTGCCGGGCGGCGGCTACCAGATCGCCGATCTGGGCAGCTACAACGGCACCTACGTCAACGGCCAGCGGATCACCTCGGCGACGGTCAGCGAGCGCGACGTGATCGGCGTCGGCAGCGCCAGCTATCGCATGGTCGGCGATCAGCTGCAGGAATTCATCGACACCGGGGACGTGTCGCTCGACGCGCGCGGTCTTACCGTCCGGCTTCCCGGCGGCAAGGTGATCCTCGACGACGTCAGCTTCCCGCTCGGGGAGCGCTGCCTGCTCGGTGTCATCGGGCCGAGCGGCGCCGGCAAGTCGACCCTGCTCGGGGCCCTGACTGGGCTCCGGCCGGCGACCCAGGGCACGGTCTTCTACGACGACCGCGATCTTTACGCGAACTATGAGCAGCTCAGGCACCGCATCGGGCTTGTACCGCAGGAGAACATCCTGCACACGCAACTGTCGGCCCGTAAGGCGCTGCGCTACGCGGCCGAACTGCGGTTCCCGGCGGACACGAGCAAGGCCGAGCGCGAGCACAGGATCGAGGAAGTCCTTGCCGAGCTCTCGCTGACCAGGCACGCCGACACCCGCGCCTCGTCGCTGTCCGGCGGCCAGCAAAAGCGGGTGAACGTCGCGCTTGAGCTACTGACCAAGCCGTCGCTGCTATTCCTCGACGAGCCGACCTCAGGGCTTGACCCCGGCCTGGACATGCAGGTCATGGAGCAGATGTCTGGCCTGTCCAGGGAAGGCCGCACCGTCATCGTGGTGACCCACAGCGTGGCGAACCTGCACGTCTGCGACCGGCTGCTCGTGCTCGTGCCCGGCGGCAAGGTCGCCTACTTCGGGCCGCCCGCCGACGGTCTCAAGCACTTCGGCCAGCCGGGCTGGGCGCACGTGTTCCGTGCCTTCGAAGACCAGCCGGACCGGGACTGGGCGGGGGAGTACCGGCAGTCGTCCTACTACCAGCAGTACGTCAGCCCGGCCGTGGGCGATTCCACCCAGCGAGTCATGAAGCGGCAGGCCCTCGCCGCCATGCCGCCCCCGCCACCGGCTACTGACCGGTGGTCGCAGCTGTCCACGCTCGTCCGGCGCTACCTTGCCGTCATCGGCTCTGACCGTAACTACGCCGCCGTGATCGCGCTGCTTCCGATCATCCTCGGCATTGTGGTCAGGGTCATTCCCGACCCGCACGGGCTCGTCGCCCCTCCCGGCAGCAACGGCAACGGCAACGCCATCCAGGTCCTGCTGATCCTGATCATGGCGGCCTGCCTGACCGGGGTGTCCAACGCGGTCAGGGAGATCGTGAAGGAACGGCCGATCTATACCAGGGAACGGGCCGCCGGCCTGTCGGTCGGCGCCTACTTGTGGTCCAAGCTGGTCGTGCTCGGCGTGATCAGCGCCGTGCAGGCGGTCGTGCTCGTGCTGATCAGCCTGGCCGGCCTGCCGCTGCCGCCGCACGGAGCCCTCTTCGGCGCGTTCCCGCTCGAAGAGATCATGCTGGCGATCGCTGTCCTGGCGGTCGCCTCGATGACCGCCGGGCTGCTGATCTCGGCCGCCGTCAACAGCTCGGACAAGACGCTGCCGCTGATGGTCGTCGTGGTGCTGATCGAGGTCGTGCTCAGCGGCGGCGTGTTCCGGCTGAACGGCAAGGCCGGGCTCGAGCAGGTGGCGTGGCTGTCGCCGTCGAGATGGGGTTTCGGCGCGGCGGCGTCGACCACGAACCTGAACGTGGTCACCCCGCCGCCGCCAGGGTCAACCGCCGACCCGCTGTGGAACCATAACGCGCATACGTGGCTGATGAACATGGTGCTCCAGGCCCTGCTCGGTGCTGGCTTCGCGGCGCTTACCTGGTTCAGGCTTGACCGCTCGGGACCCGGCCGGCGCTAGCCGGCGCGAGCTCGGCCAGCAGCGCGGCGATGTCGAGCGCGGCGGCGGGCCGGCCAAGCCGAGCCGACGCGGCCCGCATCGCGTCGAGCGCGGCCGGATCCTGGCGCAGGGCGTTGACCTGGTTGATGAGGCCGCGCAAGTTCGGCCGGTAGCAGCCGGCCCCGGCCTCGGCGACGAAGTCCGCGTTGCCGTGCTCCTGCCCGGGCACGAACGAGGTCAAGATCAGCGGCGCGCCGCAGGAAGTGGCCTCGGCTATGGTTCCCGGGCCGGCCTTGCTGACCACGACGTCGGCCGCGTGCAGCCAGTCGGCCATGTTGTCGACGAAACCCTTGACGACCAGCCGGCCGCCCGACTTGCCTGCCAGCCTGGACAATCGCCGCCTCGCGCTGCCGTTGCGCCCGCACAACGCCACGACCTCCACGTCGGCCAGCCGCCTGACCAGGGCGGCGGCCCGCCGGGCCAGGTCACCTGATCCCTCGGCCCCGCCGGCGACCACCACGAGGAAGCGGTCGCCGCTGAGCCCGAGCGCGCGCCTGAGCCTGACCCGGTCGCCGAATTCACGCGGCCCCGCGCTGAACTCGGCCCTGACCGGCAGCCCGAGGTCGGTCAGGCGCTCAGGCGCGATGCCGTCAAGCTGGCAGCGTGCCTGCACCGCCGCTGTAGGCACCACGATCCGGTCGACGCCGCCGTATCGCCACGACTGGTGCGGCGTCATGAGGTCCGTGATCACCGTGACGACGGGCGTGCTCGGCAGGCTGGCGTTCCTGGCGCGCACCGCCGGCCGTGACGTAATCGCGTGGAACGACACGATGAGCGCCGGACGGTGCTTCGCTACCGCCGCGCCGACCATCCTGTACACGGGCGCGAACACCGCCCGCTCGCAGAGCCAGAACGCGGCGCGGCCGTTAGTCGAACGCCAGAAGGCGCCCCAGAGCCAGGGGGTGAGCCTGATGCAAGGCCCGTACAAGGCCGCCACCCCGCGCAGCCGCGCCGGAGCGCCGCGCTGGCGCAGCGGGTCCTCGATGATCGGGGCGAACCGGCCTGGATAGCTGAGCTCGAGGGCCTGGCTGACGGCGAAGGCCGCGCTCCGATGCCCGCCGCCAGTATCCGAGATGAGAAACAAGAGCGGCAGGCGAGTCCCCGTATCATCATTCATCGTTGACGCCTGGCCTTATGCTGCCGCTCGAAGGGTTTTCCCCGTTATTAGAGCGTAGACCGTTTCCCATTCGGAAAGTGTTGATTCCTGGCCATGGCGGCTGATGACCCGCAAACTTTCCCTGCCCATAGCAAGCCGTGCGTTGTTATCGCTAATCAGCGCATCAAGGCAGGCGGCGAGCCCGGCGCTCTGGCCGCTCGGGAACAGCAAGCCGTTTACCTGGTGCTTGACCAGTTCAGGCAGTGCGCAGGCGTCGGCCGCCACGACCGGCAGTCCGCAGGCCATCGCCTCCATCGTGCACAGGCTCTGCAGTTCGGCCTGCGAGGAGATCGCGAACACGTCGCCGAGCCGGTAAAGACCGGGCAGGTCGGCGTCGGGGACGTGCCCGAGAAAGGTAACCCGGTCGGCGATGCCCTTCCTGGCGGCCATGATCTTCAGGTCGGCCTCCTGGGGACCGGCCCCGGCGACGACCAGCTGGCCAGGGCCGGCCAGCCGCCTGGTCGCGTCAAGCAGGACGCCGAGTCGCTTCTCTGGGCTGAGCCGGCCGACCGAAAGGATCACCGGCCGGCCGAGCCGCAGCCCGAGTCGCCTCGCCAGGGCGGGATCCGGCGGTCCTGGCCGGAACTTCCGCGGGTCGATGCCGTTGGAGATCACCCTGGACGGCGCCTGGAGACCGTGCTCGACGAGCAGTCCTAGCGCGGTCTCGCTCGGCGCCGTCACGTAGCCGCAGCGATTGGCGAAGCCAACCACCCACGAGTAGAACCAGGTTGTGAGCAGAGGCGATCCGTCGCCTGCCGTGCCGGCGAAATTGGCGGGAAGGTAATGGTTTGTATACACAACCGGCACGCCAGCGCGTCCGGCCCGTCGGCTCGCGAGCACTCCGAGCACGACCGGTGACTGGATGTGCACCACGTCAGGCGTCGCGGCCGAGATGTACTTGTGAATGGCGCGAACCGGTACCCTGGCGATTCGCATGCCCGGATACCACGGCCAGGGCAGTGAGCCGAGATAGCGCACCTGGGTCGGCCCGTCCATCACGGCGGTGCCGCGGACGCCGGGGCTTGGCGCGAGCACGGTCACCGAGTGCCCCCGCCGGGCGAGCCCGGTCGCTAGCTCACGGGTGACGACCGGAACTCCGCCGACCATAGGAGCGTATTGGTCGGTGACGACAATGATCCGCAGGGCAGGGATCGTCATGACTGCGAAGGCTAACCGTCTTTGTGAACACGTGGCTGAACAATAACCCGGATGGAAGCGGCCGGACGGTGACATAAGCAGTGGCAGGGTAGGCGGCCCGGTACGTTGCCTGCATGAAGGCGGTGCTCATCGACGCTCGGGTGAACGGCATGCCGGGCGCGTACGGGCTGGCCAGGTCGGCGATGAGGCTGGCCGAGCACCTCGAAGGCGTGCCAGCCGATCTTGCCGTCCTTGCCCTCGTCAATCCGGCGAGGGAACAGCTGTTCTCGCTGACCAGGCTGTCGGCGCGGGCCGAGCTTGTCCGCACCGACATCACCCTCGGCGCCATCCACCGAGCCGCGGAACTGGCCCGCCTGATCCGCGCGGCCGGCGCCGCCGTCCTCTACGTGCCCTATCCCATGTTCCGGCCGCTGCTGTGCCCCTGCCCGGTCGTCGTCACGGCGCACGATGGCACCGTCGAGAGCAATCGGGGCTTCGCCGGAGGCTGGGGCCGCCAGCTCGGCTTCAAGATCGTCACCAGGGTGGCCCTGCGCCGCGCCAGCGCCGTCACCACCCCGACGACTGCGAGTTCTTTTCAGATCCGCCAATTTTACCCCGGAATCGAGAACCTTACCGTAATCCCGAACGGGGTTGACGCCGCCCCTTTCCAGGCCGTTTCCGACGCGGCTCTCGCCGAGGCCAGGCAGCGATTTGACTTGCCCGCGCGATTCGTGCTCGCGGTGGGCGCGCACCGGCCGCACAAAAACTACGAAACCCTGATCCGGGCGATGAGCGGGGTGCCTGGCGGGGTTTCGCTGGTCATTGTCGGATGTCTTGATCCGGCTTTCAGGTCGCCTGTTCCTGCGCTGATTGACAAGCTCGGGCTCGGGGACCGGGTCCGGCTGGTACCGGTCGTCGCGGACGAATACCTGGCGGCCGTGTACGGGGCGGCTTCGGCGTTCGCGCTGCCGTCGCTGGCTGAGGGATTCGGGCTGCCGGCCCTTGAGGCGATGGCCGCGGGGGTTCCCGTGGTAGCCAGCGCGATTCCAGTGCTTGCGGAAGTCTGCGGGGGCGCCGCGAAGCTGGTGCCTGCTCGGGACTCGGTGGCCTGGGCGGCGGCACTGACCGCCGTGCTGGCCGGAGGTCCGGCGGTGGACGCCTTGGTCCTGGCCGGGACGGCCGTCGCCACCGCCGCGACCTGGGACCGAGGCGGTCGCGCGCTGGGCGAGCTCCTGACCGCGGTGGCCACGTCGCCCAAAGTGCGTTGACGGGCGCGTTCCGCGATTGCCAGGGAAACGGCCCCTCCGGACTGCGCGGCTCCCGATTCCCGGCAAAATAGGCAATTCACCGCCAGCCTCGGGCCGCAACAACAACGATGGGCCACCGTTGCGGTCGGCCGAGCCTCCCTGTCCGGTTAGCCGTGCCGCCGGCCAGCCTGCGACCGTTCCCCGCGGCTCGCGCATCCGCAGCCGGAGACGGATCTGGGTGATTTGCCGGTCTTGCGGGTTGTCGGGGCGGACTTAGATGGGTGGCTAGCTGGGCGGGACGCGGACTATGACGAAGGCGTGGCCGGCGGCGGGGCCGGTGCCGATGGCGGTCGGGTCCAGGGTGGTGAGCTTGGCTACGGTCACGGGAACCGCCGAGCTGTTCTGGCTGGCGTCTCCTAGTTCGCCGTCCGTGCCGAGGCCCCAGGCGAAGACCTCGCCGTTGGTGGCCAGGGCATAGCCGTCGTCGCAGCCGGCGCTGATCGACTTGACCGTGATGGTCGTGGGGAGCATCACGGCGACTGGCTTGAGCTCGGTCGCGTTGCCGTCGTCGCCGAGCTGGCCGAACTGGTCACTGCCCCAGGCGAGCACGGCGCCCTTGGAGAACAGGGCGATGGTGTGATTGCAGCCGGCGAAGACGCTCGTGATCGTGCCCGGGCCGGTGCCGCGGAACAGGAAGGGTATGAGCTGGGGGATGTCATGGCTGGTCTTGTCGCCGGTGCCGAGCTGGCCGTCGAGGTTGTTGCCCCACGCGTAGAGGCCGTCTGAGGTGAGCGCGAGCGTGTAATCGCAGCCAGCGGAAACGCCGGTCGCTTTGACGCCGGCGGGCAGCTTGACCGCGACCGGGTTACGCCGGTTCTTGTGAGTGCCGTCGCCGAGCTGACCGGATGAGTTGCGGCCCCACGCGTACAAGGTGCCTGAGGTGGTCAGGGCGACGTTGTGGAAGCAGCCGGCGCTGACCGACTTGATCTTCGTGCCCTTGGGCAGCTTGGCCTGGACCGGAGCGTCGGCGTTCTTGAGGCCGCCGTCGCCGAGTTCGCCGTAGAGCCCGAGGCCCCACGACAGCACGGTGCCAGTCTTGGTCAGCGCGATCGAGTCATCACAGCCCGCCCGGACCGCCGTGATCTTCGTATTGGCCGGCAACTTCACGCTCACGGGGGTCTTGCGCGGCGTCTTGGTTGTGCCGTCCCCGACCTCGCCGTCGCTGTTGGCGCCCCAGGCGAGGAGCTTCCCCGTCGAGGTCAGCGCGACGCTGTGAGCGCAGCCGGCCCTGACCGAGGCCACGGTGACGCCGGCGGGCACGCTCACCGGGACCGGCGTGAGCACGTTGGCGGCCATGCTGCTGCCGCCGATCGCGTTGTCCTCGTTGTCGCCCCAGCCGAGCACGGCGGATTTGGCGGCCGCCGGGTGCGGCGTTACGGCCGCGCTAGCGGCGAGTCCCGGGAAAGTGAGGGCCATAGCGGCGGCAGTTGCAGCTGTGATCAGGACTTTCATAGGACGACATTAAGCCTAACGCCGGATAGTTCGCTGAGACGGTCCTGGGAATTGCCGGCCGGGGCGAGACCGGCCGGTCAGGCGTGCCGGTTCTGGGCTATGGCGAAGGCGTGCAGGGCGCCCGGGCCTGAGCCGATCGCTATCGGGCTGGTCGACGGAAGGTTCTGTACGTCGACGGGGACCGGGCTGTCGGTGCCCCCGCCGTTGCCTAGCTCGCCGTCCGTGGCCAGGCCCCAGGCGAAGACCTGGCCAGTGGTGGACAGGGCGTAGCCGTCGTCGCAGCCGGCGCTGATCGCCTTGATCTTGGTCGTGGCGGGGAGCTTCACGAGGACCGGCAAGTCCTCCATGGCCGCGCCGCCGTCGCCGAGCTGGCCCTCGGAGTCGGCGCCCCAGGCCATGACGGCGCCCTTGGAGAAGAGGGCGATGGTGTGGTTACAGCCGGCGAAGATGCTGGTGATCTTGCCTGGGCCCGGGCTGAGGAAAATGAAGTCAACCGGTACAGGGGCGTCATGGTTCTTCTGATTGCCGGTACCGGCTCCGTCAGTTCGACGACGAGTTGCGGGCGGACACGCCTGGCGGCGACGGGTGGAACTGGGACCCCGATGACTTCCATGAGGAGACCTACGACTCACGTGAGTTCGAGCCGGCGACCTACCTCATCGGCGTGGACCAGGCCAGCGGCCGGTACGCTGGGCTGGCGCGGATCTGGATGCGACCGCAGTCCGCCAAGCTCGGTTTCGTCGCCGTCGCGGCGGCTTACCGGCGCCGCGGGCTGGCTCGCGCGCTGCTCGGGCGGGTGCTCGCCGCGGCCGCTGAACGGGGTCAGGCCGAGGTCACGGCCGATGTTGACGATACGAACCTGGCGTCGGCCACGCTGCTGGCCGGGTTCGGCGGGCGGAGATCGGGCGGGACGGTCGAACTTATCCGGCGCGCAGCAGGCACGTAACGTGCGTCGGGCGCAGGCCGTAGTTGGCCTGGGTAGCAACATCGGCAGTGGGTCTGCGGACGCCAGTCCGCAGACCCACTGCGCCCGAAACATCTGCCGGGGGAATTTGGCGGCTGAAAGGCTTTATGGTTTGAGCTGGTTCTTGGCCTTCTTGAGTTCCTTGCCGAGGTCGGCCATGCCCGAGCCGGAGGGGTAGCCCGAGCGGTAAAGGGCGCGCTCCGCGTCGTCGTGCGGGTGACTCCCGTGGCGTACCGGCTGCGGTGAGACCGACTGGACGCTTGACGCGCTGCAGACGGCGGCGGCGTCGTTGGCGGGGCCAGGGACCTGGGCGCTGGTCGGGATCACGCTCGGGTTGACGCGGGTGCGGGGTTCTGGCTTGAGGATCTCGGCCAGGTTGCGGGCATTGGCGTCCCTCGCGGTGAGCGCGGGCAGGCCGAACGCGGACTCGATGAGGGCCAGCGACGAGGTGTGCTCGTACGGGCTGGTCTTCACGACGTGGTGGTGCGACAGGTTGGAAACCACGATCGCGGGGACCCGGAAGCCCAGCTGGGTGTAGTCCGGGATCAGCTGGCCGTCCGTCGGGGTGGAACTGTCGCCCGAGTGGCTGACGTTACGGTGTCGGCCGATGCGTGGCGGATGCTCCCTGACCGCCCCGGTATTATCTATATATCCTATTGAGTTAGTAGTATATGCTGGTACGGTGCACGAGTTGAACAGCCAGGAGGCGGCTAGGGGACCGGTCGTCGCGATCGTCGGCGGGGGAGCCAGCGGCGCGCTGGCTGCTATCGCGCTGCTCCGGTCTTCGGCGTCGTGGCGGTATCCGGTGCGGATCGTGATGATCGACCGGTACGGCAGGCACGGTCTTGGCCAGGCGTACTCGACCACTCATCCTGATCACCTGCTCAACGCGCCCGCTGATCAGATGAGTGCCGTCACCGACGATCCCAGGCACCTGGTCCGCTGGGCCGACGCGACCGGCGCCGACGCGAGAGGGTTCATGCGGCGCCGCGATTACGGGCGGTACCTCCGGCAGACGCTGGCGGACGCGGCCTGGGACGCGGCGTCGCTGGCCAGTCTCAGGCTGGTGACCGGCGAGGTCGTGGCGATCAGGCCGGAGCTTTCCAGGCTCCGGCTCCTGACCGGGAGCGGGGAGGAGTTGCTGGCCGATCTTGTTTTCCTGGCCACCGGCAGCCTGGCGTCCGAGTTTCCTTTCGAGGTGCCAAGTTCGCACCGGGTGATCGCTGACCCGTGGGCGCCGGGGGCGCTCGATCCGGTCACCGGCGGCGGCGATGTGGTGGTCGTCGGGACCGGTCTGACCGCGCTCGACCTCGTGCTCACGGTAACCGGGGGGAACGCGGGCGCCACTGTGCACGCGGTGTCGCGGCACGGGCTGCTCCCGCGACCTCATCGGGAGGACCGGGACGCTGGAACGGAGCTGCGGCTGCCTGATCTAGGGGCCGGTGCCGGGGGGCGCCGGCTCGGCGACCTGGTCTCCTACGTTCGCCGCGCCGTGGCCAGTGACGGCCGGGACTGGCAAGTGGTCATGGACGCGCTGCGTTCACGAGTTCCCGAACTCTGGTATTCGATGCCGGTCAGCGACCAGCAGGTGTTCCTCAGGCGTTTCTCGCGCTTCTGGGAGATCCACCGGCACCGGGTACCGCAGTTGACCGGCGAACGGATTGCCGGGCTGCGGCGATCTGGCCGGTTCGTCGTGCATCGTGGAAGGGTGAGCGGTGTGACCGAGATTGGAGGTGAGCTCCGCGTGCGGATTACGTCGGACGAGGGAGCGGCCGAACTCGCGGCCGGCTGGCTGCTGAATGGCACCGGTCCTGGCCCGGATTCGGCGCGCACGTCCGATCCGCTGCTGCGTGACCTCTTCGATACTGGCCTGGCCCGGCCGGATCCGCTGGGTCTCGGTGTCGCCGCCACGACCGATGGTGCCGTGCTTGATCGCTCGGGGACGCCGAGCGGCAGGCTCTTCACGCTCGGGCCGCCGCTTCGCGGGCTGTGGTACGAGAGCACGGCGGTTCCTGAGATCAGGGACCAGGCAGTCGGGTTGAGTGAGATCGTGGCGGCGCGAGCCGCTCAGTTGCTGGCCGGGAGTGGAGCGCAAAGATGAGCATCGTCGTTGTCGTAGGGAACCCGAAGCCGAAGTCGCGCACCTATCAGGCGGCGCATCTTGTCGCCGAAAAGCTAGCGGGCCAGCCCGCCGATCTGAGCATTGACCTGACCGATCTCGGGGCCGCCTTGCTCAACTGGTCGGATCCTCGGGTCGCGGAGCTCGTTGACGCGGTCAAGGCCAGCAGCCTGGCGGTGTTCGCGAGTCCGACGTACAAGGCCAGCTATACGGGGCTGCTCAAGCTGTTCCTCGACCGGATCGCCGGCGGGGCGCTGGCCGGGGTGACGGGGGTGCCGCTCATGCTCGGCGGGCACTGGCAGCACGCGCTGGCGCCTGAACTGCTGCTCAAGCCGGTGCTTGTCGAGGTCGGCGCCACGTGCCCGACTCGCGGACTGTTCCTGCCCGAGGCGGAGTACGAGGGCGGCGAGACCCTGGATCGCTGGCTCGACCTGGCCCGTCCTCAGGTGAGGGCGACCATGGCGACCGTTGGCGCGGCGTTTGGCAGGCGGCATTAAGATGACGTGGTGAACGCCGGTCGGTGGTCCGCCCTGGCTGGCGTGAAGGCGGATGAAGGCTGAGGCCTGGGCCTCGGGAAGAGCACTCGGAGTCGGCGTTGCTTGAAGAGGCGGTACTGAATTCACTAGCCGAGGCGACTGACTCGGTGAGCTACCTAGACGCGCTGATTGAGGACGCGGAGCCAGCCGAGCCTGTCGACGGACGGGCCGCGCGGTCGCACCGCACCAAGCGGGCGATCATCAACGCGATGCGAGCCTTGCACGCCGAGGGTGACCTGCGCCCGACGGCGCCGAAGATCGCCGAGCGGGCCGGGGTCTCGCTGCGCACCGTATGGCAGCAGTTCACCGACATGGAGGCACTGCTCGTCGAGTCCGTCCGGCGCGACAGCGAGATCCTCAGGTCGCTGGTGCGCAGGATTGAGCCTGACCAGCCGCTGGCCGCCCGGGTAGACACGTTCGTTAATCAGCGGGCCCGCGTGCTCGAGGAGATGACTCCGACCTGGCGGGCGGCGCGGATCTCCCAGCCGTCATCGGCCGAGCTTCGCTCCGATCACAGGAAGAAGGTCGCGGCCGGCCGGGCCGAGCTTGAGGTGGTGTTCGCGCCCGAGTTCGAGAAACTCCAGGGCAAGCAGCGGGATCAGCTAGTAGAGTCACTTCACGCGATCAGCATCTGGTCGTTCTGGGAGTCCCTGCGCACCGACCTCGGTCTCAGCCCGCTGCGCGCCCGCGAGCTGCTGCGGAATGCCTTCGCGGCAATGTTTGCCCAGGCGGGATTCCCGGTCGCGGCCTGACGGGCGGGGCGTCCGAAGTTGGTTTGAGCCGTTCCAGCGGGCTCGTCGTCTTCTGCCTATTGAACTTGCACGCGGCGTGCAGATATCTTGACCTCACCGCCTAGGGGCTGCCTAGGCGTGTCAGTTTCGACATTGGTGAGGTCCGCATGAGTGCGACCACGGAGGAAGTGGCCCCTAGCCGAACCGGCTTGTCCTTCCTATGGCGCCGCCAGCTCGATTCGTACCCGGACACAGGTGCGCGGGTCGGGTACCTTGCGATCACGGTCCTCGGGACCATCATGCTGTACTACGAGCTGTACGTCGGCGGGTCAGTCTCCACCCTGCTGCTGGCGAACCTGCACATGAGCTTTACGTTCTTCGTCACGGCGCTGGCCTTCGGCAACCTGATCGGTGCGTTCGGCTCGCTGTTCGCCGGGCTCACCGACCGGCTTGGACGCGCCAACCTGGTCGTGTTCGGGCTGCTGTTCACCGCTGTGTTCGTCGCCTTCATCCTGCCCGCCGCGACCAACAAATGGGAATACACCATTGAGAGCTTCGTGGTCGGCGTTGTCGAGGGCATCTGCCTCGTCGCCACCCCGGCGCTGATCCGCGACTTCTCGCCGCAGACCGGCCGGGCGACGGCGATGGGCTTCTGGACCAGCGGTCCGGTGATCGGCAGCCTGATTGTCGCGGCCGTCGGCAGCGCGACGATTCCGGTCGCCGTGACGGCCACTCACGACGCCAGGTTCTGGACCCACGAGTACCGCATCTGCGGCATCGTGGGCATCGTCGTGTTCCTGATCGCCTTGATCGGGCTGCGCGAACTGTCTCCGCAGCTGCGCGACCAGCTCATGGTCTCCCTGCGCGACCGGGCGCTCATCGAGGCCAAGGCCAAGGGCATTGACATCGCCGCCGCGCTGAAGCACCCGTTCCGGCAATTGCTTAAGGCTGACATCGTCATCTCGGCCTTCGCCGTGTCGGTCATGCTGCTCATTTACTACACGGCGGTCGGCTTCGCCGTCATTTACTTCTCGACCGTCTTCGGCTTCTCAGTCCAGCAGGGCAACGGGCTCGGCAACTGGAACTGGGGATTTAACGCCATCGCGGTCATCGCGATCGGGGTCGTTTCTGACCGGTTCAGGGTCAGGAAGCCCTTCATGGTGATCGGCGGCGTGCTTGGTGCCGTGATGGTGGTGATTTACCTCCTGCAGGCCGGGCACCATCCCAGCTACTACAAGCTCGCGATCATCCTGGCCCTGCTGTCGCTCGGCCTGGGCGTCGCCTACACCCCGTGGATGGCCAGCTTCACCGAGACCGTCGAGGCCCGTAACCCCGCGCTCACCGCGACCGGCCTGGCCATCTGGGGCTGGGTCATCCGCGTCGTGATCTTTGTCGCGTTCCTGGTACTCCCGCACGTCATCACGTCAGTAACGCCGCTGATCAACTACGGTACGCAGGTGGCCACGGACGTTTCGAAGTACAAGGCCGAGCTCGCCCTGCCGCCGCCTCCCCCGAAGATCGCCGCCATCGCGACGGCCGATTCCAGCATCATCAAGTTCGCGCAGACGCACGCCGCGATCGTGGCTATCGCGCAAAAGGACTCGGTGCAACTGGGTAACGCGGTCAAGTTCGCGCCCGAGCTGTCCGTGATCCAGGCGCATCCGGCGCTCTTCACTCAGCTGGCCAAGTACACAAACCCGGCGAAGATCCCGCCAGCCCTTCTCAACAAGGCGATTGCCGCGAGCGGCGGCGGCGCCAAGGGTCTTGGCGTACTGAACACCATTTCTGCTAACTCGAAAGCGATCGACGGTGTCATCGCGGTCGCGCCGCAACTCCAGCAGCTGGCGCCGTTCGCCACGCAGCTGACGGTGCTCAAGAACGCCGCCCCCGACCTGGCGAAGATCCAGCCGTACGCGAAGTCGCTGACGGCGTACTCGAAGATCCCGCCCAAGAAGCTCGCTTTCCTCCAGGCGCACGGCACGTCAGTGCAGCAGGCGGATGCGAACCAGTTTGGCCAGTGGAAGCTGTGGTACTGGATCTGCTTCGGCGGGATCGTCTTCTTCCTGCTCAGCATCCCGTTGCTGCGCGGCCGGTGGAGCCCGGCCGCGGCGCGCAAGGACGAGGAGGAGCACGAGGCGATGGTGCAGGCCGAACTGGCGGCCCTGCAGGGCTGATGTTCATCTGACGCCGGCTGGGCCGGCCGGGTTCGTCCCGGCCGGCCCAGTTCCTTGTGGTTAGATGTCGCTCTCGTGCGGCTAACTCCGGGGAGGGCGGGTCACCAATGGCCAAGGACGTGCTTGAGCTGGCCGAGCAGCTGTGGCGGGGCGAGATCTCGACCGCGGACTTTCACCCGGTGAGCAATCCCGGCGGGCTGGCCGAGATCTGCGACGGCGTCGTGTTCATGCCTGCGTTCGCCAACGTGTCGGCGTTCAGCACCGATGACGGTCTCGTGCTCGCCGACACTGGCAGCTCGTTCGTCGCGCAGGCCGTGCACTCGGAATTGCGCCGCTGGTCGGATCAGCGGCTGAACACCGCGATCTACAGCCACGGTCACATCGATCACGTCTTCGGCACCGCGATCTGGGAGGCGGAGTCGGCCGAGCGCGCCTGGCCGGCCCCGGAGGTGCTCGCGCACGAGGCGCTGCCGGCCAGGTTCGACCGGTACATCAGGACCGCGGGCTATAACGGCATCATCAACGAGCGTCAGTTCGGCGTGACCGGACTGCGCTGGCCGGTGAATTACCGGTACCCGGATCGTACCTACCGTGATGAGCTCGCCGTGTCCGTCGGCGGCGCGGAGTTCCTGCTCAGGCACGAGAAGGGCGAGACCGATGATCACACGGTGACCTGGCTGGCCTCCCGGCGGGTGCTGTGCTGCGGCGACCTGTTCATCTGGGCGTCGCCCAACGCGGGCAACCCGCAGAAGGTGCAGCGCTACCCAAGCGAGTGGGCGGCCGCGCTGCGCCGGATGGTCGCGCTCGAGCCCGAGTACCTGCTGCCCGGCCACGGGGTGCCGGTCATCGGGGCGGGCCGGATCAGGCAGGCGCTGACCGACGCGGCCGACCTGCTTGACTCCCTGGTGGAACAGACGCTCGCGATCATGAATGCCGGAGGCCGGCTCGACGAAGCGATCCATGGTGTCGTTCCACCGCCCGAGCTTATGGAGCGGCCCTACCTGCGGCCGGTCTACGATGAGCCCGAGTTCGTGGTGCGGAATGTGTGGCGGCTGTACGGCGGGTGGTGGGACGGGAACCCGGCCTCACTGAAGCCCGCGTCCGAGCGGGCGCTCGCTGCGGAACTGGCCGAGCTGGCCGGGGGAGCGCGGGCGCTGGCCGACCGGGCGCTGGCGCTGATCGGCGCTGGCGCCGGGGTTGGTGATGCGAACGGGGCTAATGATAGTGGCCGGGCTGGTGGTGACAGTCAGGTCGGTGGTGATGGCAGGGTCAGTGGTGACAGTCGGGTCGGTGATTCGGACGAGGCTCTAAGGCTCGCCGCGCATCTTGCCGAGCTAGCGTGGCTGGCCGCGCCGGGAGACCGGGCGATCGGCGAAGTCAGGCGCGAGGTCTTCACCGCGCGGGAGAACGCCGCGACATCCACGATGGCCAAAGGCGTCTTCCGTTGGGCGGCCCGTGAATCAGTGCCCCGTCCCTGAGCCGGGGGCGGTCCCAGGCTGGTCGGCGGTGACGGCGAAGCGGGCAGATCCGCGCTGTGGACCGATGGGCCATCGATGCTGTCCGGGCAGGGGCGGGTAACCGCATCTATGGGCCATCGTTGCTGCGGGAACGACATCCATGGGTCATCGTTGCGGTTGGCGGGCCTGGCTGAGCAGCATCGATGTCCCATCGTTGTTGCTGCGGCCGGGGCAGGCGGCGAATTGCCCGGTCTGCCGCGAGCCGGGACCCGGACGGCCCGAACCCGGATGGCCCAGTGCGGATAGGGCCGGAGAGGGTACTGGTGCGGCTACCAGGATTCGAGCACGGCGGGCAGGTCGGCCAGGCTGGCGATGACCGCGTCGGGGGTTACCTCGTCGAAGGAGGGCACCTCGGAGTGCGGCACGAGGACCGCTCGCATGCCGACGCTCTTCGCCCCGCTGATGTCATCCCAGGGGCGGTCGCCCACGAATACGCAGCGGCTGGCGTCGGTCGCGCCGACCGAAGCCATCGCCGCGGCGAACGCGTCGGGGTGCGGCTTGGTTCTGGCGATCTCGCTGCTGTAGACGGCGCCGTCGATCAATGCGAGCACGCCGTCGCGACGAAACAAGTCCTCGTGCCAGGAGCGGGGCCAGAGGGTGTTCGACAGAACTCCGATCTTGATCCCCTGGGTCCGCAGCCGCTCGAAGACCTGGGCCGCGGCCGGGTCGGTGAACGTGTGCTCCTCGAATTCGCGCCGGTAGGCGGCGAGCAGGCCGTCAGAGGGCTCAATCCCGGCCGAGTCGAACACGGCGCAGAGAGTCGAGCTGCGCATCCGGGTGCCGGCCCGCTCCCAGGCGCTGAGCTCGGCCGCCAGGATCGCGGCGGCCCGATCCTGGTGATCCGCAGGGAAGTGCGGCTCGCAGACCGAGCGCCAGAGCGCCTGGTGATCGATCGTGTGCCAAGGGGTGAGCGTGCCGCCCCAGTCGAAGATCACCGCATCGATCGCCATCTTCTGATCTTAGCGGTTTGCGAGTCTCCGGCCTGTTGACGCAGCCGAAGCCAGGGACTGCTGAGCAAGCGTTTGCATCGACCTATATCTGGTAGAAATCCTTGACTTGCTCGTTTCCGGCTTGTCGTTTTTTATTTGATTTCGTGGTCTATCGTGACCAGCCGTACGTGTCGGCGTCGGCCGGGTCGCGTACACAAGGAGGAATCGGATGCGAAAAGTGCACCAGAGCCGCCGGCGGCTAGGGACGGCTATTTCGGCCGTCACCGCCGCAGGCGCGATGATCGCGGGCTCGCTCGCTATCGCCGGGACGCCAGGAACCGCGAACGCGGCCAAGGCGACGCTGACTGCGGTCAGCGCCGTGGCCCGGCAGGATCACGTGCCCACCTGCCGCCTGAAGAACGGCATCAAGCACATAGTGCAGATCGGCTTCGACAACGTCCATTACTACCGTGACAACCCCAACGTTCCTTCCGACCTGGAAATGATGCCAAACCTCCTCAACTTCCTCGAGGACAACGGCACCATGCTCACCAACAATCACACTCCGCTCATCGCCCACACCGGCGATGACCTCCTGACCACGGCCACCGGCCTGTACGGCGACCGGCAGGGTGACGGAGTCGCGAACAGTTACCAGAGCTACAACACCGACGGCAGCACCGACCAACCCGAACCTGGTGTACTCGCCGGTGCCGCCGGCTACCTCGTCGAGCCTGGTCGCACCGAGCACCGTGGCCCCGGCGCCGTGGGTGCCGTTTACCCGGGCCGGATGTAACGTCGGCGAGGTCGCCACCGTCGACCAGGAGCTTGAGAATCCCTCGCCTGACCTGGCGCAAACCTTCGGGCCGAACTCACCTGAGGTCGCTCAGCTCAACGCCGACCTACTCCTTCAAGGACCCGGAGACCGCCGACTACATCGGTCTCGCCGTCCACTGCGCCCAGAAGAGCCCGGTCTGCGCTAACGCCGAGGCAGTGAAGTTCGGCCAGACCTCTCCATCTCACACCGCGGCCCCCGACGTACTCCCTGACGAGCCCGGCGGTTACAACGGCTTCCAGGCCCTGTTCGGTAACAAGTACCTCGCTCCGGTACTCGGCGGCGGCGACAACGTCATGCACAACGGGTACCAGGTCACGAACGCGGCGGGCAACCTCGTCGACCTCAACGGCAATCAGATGAACGGCGCCTTCCTGACCAACTACCCCGGCTTCCCTGGCTACGACAGCATCAACGCTTCCCAGGCGCTGGCTTACGCCGCCGACATGCTGGAGAGCGGGGTCCAGGTCACCAACATTTACATGTCCGACTTGCACGGCTTCGAAGACATTCCTTCGATCAGCGGCCCAGGGCAGCCTTGCTTCCACGCTCCTGACGCCCTCGGCAGCGGCAGCGCCTGCTACGTCGCCCAGGCCCAGTACTACAACCAGGCCTTCGGCACGTTCTTCCAGCGCCTCGCCGCCGACGGCATCACTCCGCGGAACACGTTGTTCGTTGTCAGCTCGGACGAGGGCGACCACCAGGCCGGCGCCAACGTGGGCCGCGCCATCCAGCCCACCCCGGCCAACTGCGACGGCGCCACAGTCAGCGGCGACACCGTCACCCCTGACGTGCTCTGCACCTATCCGGCGGGCTCGTTCGGCGAACTCGACGGCAACGTCACCGGCCTGCTCTCCACGCAGGAAAGCAATACCACGCCGTTCAGCCTGGAGGCCGACACGGCACCCGAGTTCTACGTCACGGGTAACCCGGGGCCTGATACGCCCCAGGTGCGCTCGCTCGAACACGACGCCGCGAACATATCCTTCAGCAATCCGTACTCGGGTGTCGTGAACGAGAAGATCGCCAATTACCTCGCCGACCCGACCGAAGAGGCCATACTCCACTTCGTCGATGCTGACCCGGCGCGGACGCCAACCTTCGCGATGTTCGCCAAGCCGGACTACTTCCTGACTACCGGCAGCGCTACCTGCGGTGGCGGTCCCTGCGTGACCCAGAACACCGGGTTCGCCTGGGATCACGGCGACTACGCGGCCGAAATCGATACCAACTACATTGGCTTCGTCGGGCCGGGGGTCAAGAACCTCGGCCTGGACGGCAACGAACCAGGCCAGGGTCCGAGCTCCGCCGGGCCGAACAGCGGCAACATCGAGGTCGACCAGACGAACCTGGCCGGCCCGTGGACCGACGAGACCGACATCAGGCCGACCATCATCTATCTCACTGGTCTTCGGGATGACTACACCGAGGATGGCCGAGTGATCAGCCAGATCCTGGCCAGCCCGAACCGTGCCCTGTCCGCGTCGGGCGTGGCCGACCTCGGCGAGTGCTACAAGCAGCTCAACTCGAGCGTCGGCGACTTCGGGGGAGCCACCCTCGCCGCCGACACGGCCGCGATCGAGAGCTCTAGTGCGGGCGACGCGACCTATGTCAGCGTAGACAACCAGCTCAGGGCACTTGAGGTGGCCAGGGACGCGCTGGCAGGCACCCTCAAGTCCGACCTTTGGAAGGCCGAGTTCAAGAAGCGCGACATCAGGCACGTCGGTGAGCTGACCGCCGACTGCCAGTCGATCATCGGCCAGGCACAGCAACTGGCGAGTTCTGTCGGCTAGCCGTTAAGTGGAGGCGGTGGCCAGGCGGCCGGCCTGGTCGCCGCCTCCCGGCTGTTTCGCAACATCCGCGGTAGGCGCACATAGCGCCCAGCGTTACTGGGACACTAAGGCAGGCTTGGCCCGAGCGCGGCTGAGCCTGGAGGGACGTCATAGATGGCCGATACGGATGACCGAGCCCAGCTACGTACCGGCAGCACAACCAATGGCCGCAGCGGGCCGCGGGCCGACGTCGCGTTGACCCAGGGAAAGGTCGCGAACGGCACAGGACCGCGAAGCAGGGGCGCGAAGCGCGAATCGGATGAGATCGTCGCGGAGATCGAGCGGACCAGGGAGAACCTGGCCCGGACCATCGACGCCCTCGCCGACCGGGTCAGTCCCGCGAGCAACGCGCGGCGGCTCAAGGAGCGAGCCACGGCCGAGCTCGCCAAGCCCGAAGTCCAGCTCGCCGCGGCCGCGCTCGCCGTGACCATCACCGGCATCGTGATCGTGCGGATCCTCAGCCGTCGCCGGGGACGCCGCGGCTAGCCAAGCAGGTCCGTCAGCCCGCCAAATCCGCCGAGCCTCGCCGCCGGGCTTTCCTCGCTGCCCCCGGCAGCCCGTTTGCCGAGACGTTGATCAACTTCGGAGTGACTGTTCACGCTGGGACGGGTGTGGCGTGAGTGAGGTTTGAGTTCCGGGGTGCTTCGCGGCGCTAGCGAGAGCCCCGGATGGCGGGGGCACTTTACCTTCGCAAAAACCAAGGTAAAGTGCCCCCGCCTCGCGTGGCAATACCCTCCGGGACTCGCCGCACCTCGCAGGAAACGTACTTATGGGACATGGGTGCCTTTCCTTTGGTGGGAGCAGGCGGCGGGGCTGAGGGGTCGGGATCCCGGGCAACAGTAATGCGGGGTTTACTGTTGCCCGGCAACAGTAATGGCGGGTTTACTGTTGCGCCCGCCCGGAAAGGGCCGGCCCGGCCCGCCCCGGCCGGCCCGCCCCGGCCGGCCCGCCCGGCCGGCCCGCCCCGGCCGGGCCACCCCGCCCGGCCCACCCGACGGGCCTGCGCAGGCCGGATCAGGTAACGGCCGCTTATCCGGCAATCCCGCTTATGCTGGGAAAGGAACCATCAGCGCCCGCAAGGGAGCGTAGGCGGAATGTTCGAGCGATTTACCGACCGTGCCCGCCGGGTCGTGGTCATGGCACAAGAAGAAGCCAGGCAGCTCCGGCACAACTACATCGGTCCGGAGCACATCCTGCTCGGCCTGATCAAGGAAAATGACGGAGTAGCCGCTGAGGCGCTCAAGTCGCTCGGGATCGACCTGGCGGCACTGAGGGAGCAGGTTCTCGTGGTCGTCCCCGCAGGGGAGCACGAGTTCGGGGCCTCCGGTCATATACCGTTCACCCCCGTCGCGAAGAAGTCACTCGAGCTTTCGCTCCGCGAGGCGCTGCAGCTCGGCCACAATTACATCGGCACCGAGCACGTACTGCTCGGTCTGGTCAGGGAAGGCGATAACCCCGCTGCCGCGGTGCTGGCTGGCTTCGGGGCCGACCTGAACCGGCTCAGGCGGCAGGTGGCCCTCACGCTCAGGGAGTACCAGGGCGAACCGGCGAGACCCGGCACCGGGACCGGGGGCGGCTTTCCCGGTCTCCACGCTCAGCTGGCGGAGCTCGCCGCCCGGGTCGACTCCCTCCAGGCCGAGGTCAGTCGGCTACGCGGCCTGCTCAGGGAGCACGGCATCGATCCGGGCGAGGACGCTCCTGCGGCCGGCTAGCTACTCCTCTTCTTCGGCGATCAGCGCGGCGTACTCGGCGGCGGACAGCAGGCCGGGCGGAACCTCCTCGTCGGAGTCCAGCCTGAGCTTGAACAGCCACCCCGCTCCGTAAGGGTCCGAATTCACCAGGCCGGGGTCGTCGTCGACTTCCGGGTTGATCTCGGTCACCTCTCCGTCGGCAGGACAGTAGATGTCGCTGACCGATTTAGTCGACTCGACCTCACCGCACGGGTCCCCGGCCGTGACTCTGGTCCCCGGAGCCGGCGCTTGGACGAAAACCACGTCGCCAAGCGCGCGCTGGGCGTAGTCGGTGATGCCGATCCGCGCTGTGGAGTCCGAGATCGCGACCCACTCGTGCTCGGCGGTGTAGTACAGCTCTTCGGGAACGCTCATGGTGCCGTGCCTTTCGTGGTTTTGTTAGCTAACGATCTTTGATCTTGCTGACGGTCGCCAGGGCGTGCGGCCGGCCGGTTCGCTCAGCCTGGCGGCGGTTTGCTTACTTCTGCTCCCGGCGGTAGAACGGCAGGCTGGCGAGGGCCGCTGGCTCAGCGGTGCCGCGAATGTCGACCGCGAGGCCGGCGGCCGCTGCCTGCTCGGCGGCGCTGGCATCCAGGTAGGCCATCGCGATCGGCTTGCCGAGCGTAGGGGAGTGCCCGCCGCTGGTGACTGTGCCGGCCGGCGAGCCGGCGACGAGCACCGGGTAGCCGTGCCTCGGCACCCGCCGGCTCAGGCCGGTCAGCCCGACCAGCGTCCGGGAAGGAGGCTCCTGCGCCCGCCGCGCCAGCGCCGCCTTTCCGACGAAGTCGCCGTCTTTGTTCAGTTTGACCACCCACCCGAGCCCGGCGTCGTACGGGGTAAGGTCCCGGCTCAGCTCATTGCCGTAAAGCGGCATCCCGGCCTCGAGGCGCAGCGAGTCGCGGGCCGCCAGGCCGGCCGGGATCAGGCCGTCCGCGCTGCCCGCGTCCGTGAGCGCGGTCCAGATCGCGGTCGCGTCGGCCGGGTCCGCGTAAATCTCGAAGCCGTCCTCCCCGGTGTACCCGGTGCGGGCGAGCAGCACGTCGTGGCTCTCGACGATCGCCGGGTAGCCGGCGTAATACTTCAGTGCGGTCAGGTCGGTGTCGGTCAGCCTGGCGAGGATGGCCGGGGAGCGGGGACCCTGGATGGCGATGAGAGCGTAGTCGTCAGTGCGGTCGGTGACCGCCGCCGCGAAACCTCTAGCTCGCTCGGTCAACTCGTCCGCGACGGTAGCGGCGTTGGATGCGTTCGCGACGACCAGATAGTCGTTCTCGGCCAGGTGGTACACGATCAGGTCGTCAATCACGCCGCCGTCAGGGCCGACGATCATCGTGTACTTGGCCCGGCCGGGGCGCACCGCCGCGACGTCGCTCACGAGGGCGTAATTCAGGGCCGCCGGCGCGTCGGTACCGGTGACCCGTAGTTCGCCCATGTGCGAAAGGTCGAACAGGCCGGCCGCGCTCCTGACCGCGTTGTGCTCGGCCGTCTCGCTGCGGTAGCGCAGCGGCATCTGCCAGCCGGCGAAGTCGGTCATTGCCGCGCCGAGGCTCTCATGGACCGCCGCGAGTGGCGTGCGCTTGAGCGCCGCGGGCTGCGAATCGGGCATGTGCGACTCCAAAGCGTATTCGGCTTCAGGGCGGTTCGGCTTCAGCGCGCCATCTGGCGCTGGCTCAGCCTATCGCTGCCGTGCGGCGGTCGGCGCTGGGCTAGGGACCCGGGGCGCGACCTGCGAGGATAGGTGTTATGACGCTGCTTACCGAAGACGAGATCACGGCCAGGCTCGCCGGGACGCCTGGCTGGGAACGGACCGGCGCCGAGATCACCAGGATGGTGAAGCTCAGCGACTTCGCGAACGCCATGCTCTACGTGGGCGCGGTCGCTCACCTGGCCCAGGCCGCCAATCACCACCCGGACATCACGATCTCATGGAACCGGGTAACGCTGACCCTCTCCACCCACTCGGCCGGCGGCCTCACCGACGCCGACTTCGCGCTGGCTGCCAGCATCAACGCCCTGCCCTGAGCGAGCGAAGTGCGCGGCTCACGTGAGCTGGGCGGGCCTGGTGTAATGGTCGTTACGAAGGTGAAAGTCGAGCCGGGTGTGATTGCGTGCCGACGAGGGGCCGGGGCGCGGCGGCTCGCGCTGGCGTGCGGGCGGTGGCCTGCCTGGCAACATCGCTCTGGTTCTGGCCCACATTTCGTGATGGTAACGACGGCAGTGATAGAACGGGCTGGTGTTCAGGGCCAAGTCCCTACCGGTGGCATTTGGACGGCCCTGGAGAAGCCGCAAAACCGGCGAATCACCCCCCTGGCGTCGGCTGCGGGTCTTCTGGCCGTCGGGGCGGCCCCGGGCTGGCCGGCGGCAGCGACGAAGCGGGCATATCCACGCGGCGGACCGCAACGATGGGCCATGGATGCTGCCGGCGGGGGGCGGGTAACCGCAACGATGGGCCATCGTTGCTGCGGGAACGACATCCATGGGTCATCGTTGCGATGGCCCGGCCCTGCTGAGCAGCATCGATGGCCCATCGTTGTTGCTGCGGCCGGGACTGGCGGGGAATTGACCGGTATACGCGAGCCGGGACCCGGACGGCCCGAACCCCGACCACCGTTACCATCACGAAATATGGCCAGAAACACACCATAGCCCACCGTAAGCGGGTTGGTCGCTGATCGGCATCGGTGGACATCGTTGCGCCTGCCGCGCTCACTTTAGGTGTTTTGTCCGAATCCGCTACTCTAGCCCGGTGCTGCTCCGGCCCGCTGCTGCTCCGGCGCTCGCCGCCGATGATCTTGCCCTGCGGATGGAGCCGCGCCCCCGGGCGGCACCATCCGCAGGACAATGACCCTGCCGTCAGTCGCGACCCCGTCACCGGCGCGTGCCAGGTCCCGGCCAGTGAGCCAGGACGGCACCGCGTCCCCCCGGACGAAGGTCCCCCGCCGCGACGGACGGCTTCCCTCATTTCCCCCGAACGGCTCACTCCCCGGTGCTGCAGAAGCCAAGTAGTGTGCCGTCTGAGGTTCTAGTTATACACGTTGTGCAGGCAAGACTACAGGCAGTTACGAAAATGGCTCCCGACAGTAACCACCGAAGGGCCGGCAGTTACCGCCGAAGGGGCGGCACGGAAGCGGCGAAAGCTAGCCGAGCTCGCAGGGCAGGTGCTTGATGCCATTGATGAAGCTGGACAGCAGCCGGTCGGGCTCGCCCGAGGCGCGGATTTGCGGCACCCGCAAGAGCAATTCCCTGAGCATTACGGTTATCTCCCGCCTGGCCAGGTGCGCGCCCAGGCAGAAATGCGACCCGGCGCCACCGAAACCGAGGTGCGGGTTTGGCGAGCGGGTGATGTCGAACTTAACCGGGTCCGTGAACACCGACTCGTCGCGGTTAGCGGCCCAGTAGACCAGCGCGACCTTATCTCCCTCGCGGAATTGGTAGCCATTGACGACGGCGTCCCGCGTGAGCGAGCGGCGCATCCAGATGACCGGGGAGACGTACCTGACAATCTCCTCGACCGCGCCGGCGATCCGTGCCTCGAAGTCAGCGAGCAGCAGTTCGCGCTGCTCCGGGTTATCGGTGAGCAGCACGAGCGAATGCGAGATGGCGTTACGAGTCGTCTCGTTCCCGGCGACGACCAGCAAGATGAAGAATGACGCCAGTTCCGCCGGCGTCAACTGCTCGCCGTCCACGTTCGCGGTCGCCAGGGCCGTGGTCAGATCATCGCCAGGGTCAGATTGCCTGGCCGCGGCGAGGTCGGTGACCAGGGCAGCCAGGTCCGCGCCAGCGGTCAGGATCTGCCCGATCGCCTCATCCATATTGTCGCTGAGGAACTCAGGGTCCCCGCCGGCCAGGATGATGTTCGTGTTCCGAAGCACCATGTCGTAGTGCTCGTCGCCGATGCCCATCATCTGGCAGATGATCTTCAGGGGAAGCTTGGCCGACACCTGCCGCACGAAATCGCAGGGGCCGGTCGCGATCAGGTCGGCGACGATGGCCTCGGCGGTCAGCTGCACGTCCTCTTCGAACTTCTTGATCATCTTCGGCGTGAAGGCCCTGGACACGATCCGGCGGAGCCTGGCGTGCTTGGGATCGTCCATGTTGATCATGGAGCCGAAGTACTCGTTGAACTCGGGCGGCAAGTCGATCAGGCTGGTCGAGCCCCTGGCCGAGGAGAACAGGTCGGGGTGGCGGCTAGCCTCAAGGATCTCGGCGTGCTTGACCAGGGCGTAGTAGCCGTCAACGGGAGGCCCGAACGGGTTCTCAGGGTCAAGGAAGTAGGGCGGCGAGTCAAGCTCGCGAAGCTTGGCGAAGGCGGCGTGCCGGTCCGCGAGGGACAGGGCCCAGAACTCGTTGGCCGACAGGTCGAGTTCACCGGTGACTGGGGTGGGGGTAGTCACGACAGGCCGCCTTTCGGTGCGGATCAGGTCGATCCCCATTGTGACCGACAATCTCCGGCAGCGGCAGCCGGCCAAACCCTAGGCTTGCAGCCCCGGCATGTAGCCGAGCACGTCCACGATGTTCCCGACCGTGATCTTGCCCTTGCGCAGCACGATCGCCTCTGGCCCCGTGCAGTCCACGACCGTGCTCAGGACCGTCGGCAGGATCGTGCCGCAGTCAAGGAAGATTGCCGTGTGCTCGCTCAGTTCGCCCACTGAGTCCTGGCCTTCGACGATGCCGCTGGCCCCGTTCCTTGCCGCCGACGCGAGCAGGGGACCGGTACGGCCGAGCAGTTCGATCGCGACTTCGGAGTCGGGAACGCGCACCTGCACGGCCCGTTCGTCCCCGCCGACGTGCCAGCGCAGCGAAGGCGAAGCCGGCACGATGAGCGTCATCGGTCCGGGCCAGAACGCCTCGGCGAGCATCCTGGCGTGTTCAGGCGCCTGCATCGAGATGCCGTCGAGCACCTGCTTGTCGCTGATCAGAACCTGCAGCGGCGTTGTCTCGCTGAACCCTTTGGCCGTGCGGATTTGCTGGGCCGGCGCTTCGGCGAACGCATAGCCGGCCAGCGCGTAAGACGTATCGGTCGGCAAGATGATCAGGCTCTGGCTGAAAATAGCGGAAACGGCAGCGGCAATGCCCTGAGCTCTTGTTTCTTCCGCCAGACAGTCGAAGACCTGCACCGTTAGCTCCAATCCGGGCGTCTGAGGCAAGAAAACCGGCCAGCGGCCCCCGGTCCGCGACCAGCGTCACGCTAGCACGCTCGCGCCTAGGCAGTCTGGGCCACTCGGCGCGACCGCGATCGCTTGCCCGCCGGGTCAGGTGTGCCGGTCATGATCGCGATGGCCACCGGCTGGCCGACCCCGGCCAGTTCGAGCAGCACGCCCATGATCCTGGCCGCGCCGAAGCTGACCAGCAGCCAGCCAGCTCCGGCTACCGGCCTGACCTCAGCCGCGAGGTCAAGTTCAGCGCGATAGCCGGTGCAGGCGGCGATGGCCTGCGCCAGCGCGAGCCTGCCTTCGGCGTCCGCATCGGGCAGCCGTTCAGCGCTGACGACGTCGAGCCACGGCCTGGCCAGGTCAGCCTGGTCGCGGCCGCCGGTCACCGGCCCGAACGCCCGCCAGCCGCACGCCGCGCTAGTTCCGGCCCGCACGGCCAGTTCGAGCCCGGCGAGACCAGGTCCCCCCGCGGCCGCTCGCATCCAGCCGGTCCCCGCGGGCTGACGTCCGGCGTCGGCCGTCCGGTCAATCCTGACCTGAAGACCGGGCCAGAGACCGAACTCGGCCGCGCCGCGCTCGAGCAGGCAGGCGGCCAGCGGCGCCGGCCACGGCTCGCGGCGTGGCAGCGGCCCCGCGTCCCGCATCCGAAGCCGGCGCAGCCCAAGGATCTTGGCCCCGGCCGAGTCGGCCACGGTGACGTCCCAGATGGTCTCGGCCGGTCCTGGCCTGGGATCCTCGCTGTCGCCAGCACGGGGTGCGGGCACGGATACCGCGGCCGCGCTGATCGTGACCTGACCACCGACGGGCTGGCCCGCGAACGAGGCCTTCTCGCACCCGGCGAACATCAGCCGCCGGTGCGGAACGCAGAACTGCACTACCTGCAACGCCGCGTCGCTGATAGCCGCACTGCCAAGCACCAGCTCAGTCCCGCCGTCTCCTGCGGCTCCCCCCTCGAACCACGGCTCGGTGTCACCCGCATCCGCCAGCCCGACGGCCGCCAGCGATCCGGCCAGCTGAATTGACGTGATCCGCCGGAACCGCCCGGTCTGGAAGCAGACCGGCCCGTACAACTCGGACGCGTCGATGATGGCGGAGCCAGGTTCAGCGGCATCGGCCGTCCAGCCGGCGGCCGCAAGTTCAAGTTCCTTTCTGCCAATAGGCACCAGGCTGAATGTCGCCGTGAAGTGATCGACCGCGAAGCCGGTGCTGTCGCACCGGATGATGACGGCGATGGTGTCATCGGTTCGCAGGGCGCAGATCCTCAGCACGGCCGGGGCCTCCGCCCTCGGCAAGACGATCGGCGCGGCCATCGCCACGTCGCCGGCCACCAGCGTGGGCGTTCCGGCCAGCACGGAAGCCACCTGCGCCATCGCCTCGACGGCCATCGCCGGCGGCAGGAGCGCGGTCCCGTCGATCAGGTAATCACCCAGGTAGGGGTCGGTCAGCGAGCTGATCGTGACCTGCGTGACCAGTTCGACCCCCGGATAGTGCAGTAGCACCTGGGCGGCGAAGCGGCCGGGCAGCCTAGACGCGCCTCGATCAGCGAGCGCGACCGGCCTCGGTGGCGGCCAGCCCGTCCGGCCGTGGATCGCCAGCCTGGCCGGGCGCTCGCGGGCGCCGAGCAGCTTGAGCAACTGCCGGGAGCCTGCCTCCATCGACAGCGGCGCGTAGCCGGCCGCCCGCAGCGACTCGGCCCAGTCGGGGCGTTCGCCGAGCCCGGTACCTGACCAGGCCGGCCAGTCCACGTGCAGCGACCGGCACCCGTGGCTGATCGCCGCGAGTCGTTCGCCGTAGCCGGCGAGCACGCCGGTCGCCAGCGCGGTCAGGCCGCCACCGGCTACTCCGTACCGCGCCGCTACCGAGCCGAACGTGGCGATCAGCTTGAGCCTGCCCGCGTTTCGGTCGCCGCCGTCGAGCGCCCTGACCGCGGTCACGAGCTGGTCAAGTACCCTGGCCTGGTCCTGGACCCTGGCCTGAACCTCGGCCTGCGTCAGCTCGGCCACCGGGCGCGGCGCGGTGGCCACGACCGCGTGAGCCACGGCGGTGACCCGGCCGAAACGCTGCTCGATCCGCCGCAGGGCCGCGCCGAGCGCGGCCGGGCTCGCCGGGTTCACGATCTCGTAGCCGACGTTCGCGCCGGCCAGCCGCAGTTGCTCGAGGGCGGCGATGATGGCGTCGTCGTGCCGTGGGTGATCGCGGCCCACGATCGCGATGGCGGCGCCCGAGCAGGCAAGCACCTGAGCGAAAGCGAGCCCGGCCGCGCCGGCGCTGCGGCTGATCAGCACGACGTCGTCGCCGTCAAGGGGAAACCCTGCAGCCGGCTGATTCCTCGATCGGCCTCATGACCGGTTCGAGCAGCCCGCCATCCGGCCCGATGACGAGCTCGCGGTACTGGCCGGGAATGACGGCGATCTTGCTGGCGGCCTCGAGGCCAGCTGGCGTCAGCGCGGCCCGCACTGCTGTTACCCCGACCTCCTTGTGCTCGGCCCGCAGGGTCGCCAGGAACCCGGTCAGGCCGGGATCGGGGCTGAGGACGACGAGCTGGCCGGTACCGACGGCGCTCCGGGCCGCCAGCAGGGCCGCGGGCAGCGTTCCTGTCGCCGGCAGCTCGCCGAGCACCGCGAGAGTCCTTTCCGCTCCCGGCTCGTGCCTGAACAGGTCCTCGATCTTGGGCCGCAGGAAGTCGCACCCGCCCGTGAACACCGCCCAGGGCTGGTCGGCCAGTACCGTGCCTTCACCTGGCTGCGTGACCGGCGAGGCGACCTCCCCATAGCAGCGAGCCCATTCCGCCACGCCCGCGACCAGCCCGTCCGCCGGCCTGCCCGCCCCGGGCTCCTGGCTTGCCTGGGACGGCACTTCCGGTCGCGACGGCGGCGCGTCCCAGGTCGGCACCGGCAATTGCCGGCCGGGCGACGTCACGTTCTGTGCCCGGTCATTTGGCGGAATATCTACCGGGGTTTGACAAGGGTTCGTGATGAAAACCTGTTCCCGCCACAGGTCGATCGGCCGCGCGGGCCGGCCCGCGTAGAGCAGCTCGGGGCGGGCGAGGGCTCCCGCGGCGAAGAGGGCCGCGACCGCGCGGGCCAGGTGCCTGTCGTCGGACGGGTCCTTGTCGATCGTGACCACAGGCACCTTGCGGCGCTGGCCGGTTGTTCCATCACCGGCGCTGAGCTGGCCGATTGCCCTGGTCATGGCCCGGTCGTGACCGGCCTGCAGCAGCAAGGTCGCCCCGGCCGCGCTCGCACGGACGGCCCTGGTGAGGCGGGCCATAGTGAGCCCGCGACCGTTCGCGTCAGCTCCTGAAGACCTCGTGTCGAGCAGTTCGGCGCTGAGCAGGCTTGGCACCTCGGCCGCGCTCACCATTTCGGTGCCGGTTGAGCCGGAGATCAGCCGGTGCCTGGGCGGCTGGAACTTGAACGTGGCGAACTTGTCGATGGCCTGGCGGACGTTAGCGTGGGCCAGGGCGGGGGGAGTGGCCAGCGCCGCTGTCCGCAGATCGCAGAGTTCTCTCGCCTGCGCCGGGCTGGCGCAGCCGGCCCAGACCAGGCCGGCGAGCTGACCGACGCCGTGGCCGACGGCGGCCGTCGGCTGGACGCCGAGCTCGCCGAGCAGGCGCAGGATCTCGAAAGCCCGGCCGAGCTGATCCGCCGGCTGCACGTCGTCGTCGGCCGGCGGCCCGGCCAGAAGCAGCGTGACCCGCCCGTCGGCGCCGTCGGCGGCGAAGATGCCGGGCCTGGTGGTGACGAAGCCGGGCGTCAGCTTCGGCAGCATGGTGATCGCCTCGTTGGCCAGCCTCGCGAGCTGCTCTTGCCTGGTCGCGACGATCGCGACGCGGGCCGTGCCGTGGTCGGTGGCTTCGATGGCGAGCTGGCACGCGAGATCGCGCAGTTCGGCGTCGGACAGCCAGGCCGCGACGTCCGCGATCCTGGCCAGGACCGAGGTCAGCGTCGCCCGGTCGGCGGCTTGCAGCAGGAAGGTGCACGGGTGCCCGAGGCGGGGCGGGATGGCGGCCGATCCTGGCCGGCGGCTGGCGTGCTGATGTACGCCTGGCGGCAGCTCGCCCGGGCTCCGCTGGCCCGGTCTGCTGGTGAGCACCAGGTGAACGCTCAGACCTTCCGCGCTGCACGCGCTGACCGCCGCCGTTCTGACGTCGTGGTCGGGCCACGGTTCGGCCTCGTCCGGCGTTCGCAGCCTCGCGCCGCCTTCACGCAAGATCTGGTGCGGCGTGCGGACGCCGGTCGCGGGCGGCAAGACGCCGTTCGCGGCCGCCATCACCGACTTGATCAGGCCAGCCGCCCCGGCGGCGGCACCGGTATGGCCGATGCTCGCCGTCACCGCGCCGAGCACGGCCGGCTGCGTGGCCTGGGCTCGCAGGGTGGCGAGGGCCGTGAGCTCGGCTTCATCGGCGTGGCTGATTCCGGTGCCGCAGCCTTCGAAGTAGCCGACGTCGGAAGGGTCGATCCTGGCTTGCTTGTAGGCCTTGCGCATGGCCAGCAGCATGGTGTCCGGGTCGCTGGCCGCTCTTCGCTGCTGACCGGCCGATGCCGCGCCCCAGCCGAGGATCTCGGCGTAGATCGGCAGGCCGGCGGCGGTCGCGTCGGACGATCGCATCAGCAGCACCATTCCGCAGCCCTCGCCGGGCAGGAACCCGGTCGGACTGGCGTCATAGACGCGCATGTCCCCGGTGGCGAGCACCCCGAGCTTGGCCAGGCCAACGAGGCTCAGCGGGTCAAGGCTCACCGCGACCCCGCCGGCGATCGCGACATCAAGCTCACCGCTCAGCAGCGCCGAGCAGGCCGAAGTGACCGCGGCCAGCGACGAGGCCCCGCCCGCGTCGACCGTGAACCCGCCCCCTTGCAACCCGAGCTGCCCGCATACAGCGGCGGCGATCGTTCCCGGCGAGCCGCCGGCCAGGGTCTCCGCTGTCGCCGGCGGGAACGGCGCGAGGTACCTGGTCGCGGTTTTCGCCAGGAGCTGTTCCGCTTGCCTGGCTGGTATTTCCGTGCTGAGCAGCGCGTCGGCGAGAACCTGGCGCAGATACGGCCAGCGCAACCTCAGCGCCGAGGCACGGGACACATCGCCGGCCAGGGTATTACCAATGAAGGCACCGGTCCGCGTCGCCGGCAACCCGGCTCCGCCCGGATAGCCAGCCCCGGCCAGCACCCGCGCCGCCGTCTCGAGCGCCAGCCAGTGCGCCGGATCATAACTCGCGTACGTCGCCTGAGAAATACCGAAGGCGGCCCGGTCAAACCGCCAGCCTTCGATCAGCGCCGCGCGCGTACTGTACGTGGCGTCCGGCGTGGCCGGATCGGAGCTGTAATAGTCAGCTAGGTCAACCCGGCAAGGCGGAATCCGCCGGAACGCCCGCCTGCCCGTGGCGATCATCTGAGAGAACGCGGCAACATCATCGGCGTCCGGGTACCGGCAGGCAAGCCCGACAATGGCGACAGGGACAGCAGCACCGCCGGCCTGCCGCATACGGCCGGCCGGCGCTGAGTGGTCGCTAGGGGCATCGGCCTGGGGGCTGGCGGGCTCGTCAGCTCCCGCTTGGCCGCCAGCCGGATTCGCCGACTCCGGACTGTCCGAGGCGGGACTGTCCGAGGCGGGACCCTCCGGGTCCGGAATATCCGGGTTCGGGGTATCTGTGATCGGCTTGTGTCCGCTTGGGAGGCTCAAGACCTGCTTGCTGGTGATCATGTTGTCTTGGCTGCGAGCGGGCGTGAATACCCGGATGGTCTCCTCGCCGATTAGCTCGACCTCAGTTCTGTAACCGGAGGTACCGATGGCGTTGCCTTGCCGTTCGCGGGGACGGCGCTTGCCCTCGCGCGAATTACGTGAACGCCGAAATTCCATCATTCCCCCGAATGTGGGCAACAGCCCAGGCGAACCCCCGTTTGCCCAGGTCGATCAGTTGTGCTCAGAGTTTTGCGGCTGACCGAGACGCCATTATCGACGCGGATAACAACGACGGTCAAGGCGCATTGTCGAATACGCGATAATGCTTACTGCCTTCAATTGTCACGACTTACCTAACGGAAGGCTGACACCATGCCTGACGCCTTGCGCGCATCGGCAGGTGATCTGAATTGACCGCGGTGGCGTTCGTGGCCGGGCAGTCCGGGCCGAACTGGTTGTTCGGGCTGGGCCGGGCCGGGCTGTTCGGGCCGGGCCGGGCTGTTCGGGCCGGGCCGGGCTGTACGGGCCGGGCCGGGCTGTTCGGGCCGGGCCGGGCTGTACGGGCCGAGGTTGCCTTCCGGGCTGGTTGCTCCGATTTCCGGCAAATCGACCGTGCTGGCGCAACGATGGCCCACGGGTACGTTTCCGTGGGAGTGAGGCGGGTCCCGTGGGTCTTGCTGGGGAGGCGGGGGCACTTTGCCATGGTTTTTACGTGGGTAAAGTGCCCCCGCCTTCCGGGGCGGGACGGCGGGCTGCGCCGAATGCCCGGAATGCCGGGATATCCGGGCCGGATCGGGCGGGGACCCGGCCCCTCCCTGACCATGCGGAGGGAGCCGACCAGGAACTCACTCCAGCGGAAACGCACCCATGGCCCACCGATGTCGTTCGCCGAGGGTCGCGAGCAGCAACGATGTCCCATGGATGCTGCGTAAGTAGCATTGATGGCCCATCGTTGTGGTTGACCCCGGCCTGCGGAACAACACCGATGGCCCATCGTTGTCGTTGCCGGCGCACCAGCACAGCATCGGTGGGCCATGGGTGCGTTTCCGCTGGAGTGAGGCGGGTGCCGGACGGTCTTGCCCGAGCACCGGGGGCACTTTGGGGTGGTTTTTACGGCCGCGAAGTGCCCCCGGTGTCCACGGCCGGGGTGGCGGGCTGCCCTGGATATCCGGAAGTCAGGAAATGCCGGGAATGGCGGGGAGGCTGAGGCATGGAAGGGCTGGAGGACCAGTCCCCCCAGGCCACGCCGATGAGTTGACCAGAACTCACTCCAGCGGAAACGCATCCATGGGCCATGGATGCGTTTCTTTTCGAGTGAAGAGCGACCTGCGTCCCCGTCGCCCACTGCCGACCGACCGGACCATGTCCCCGCGCCGCGCAAGAACCCGGCATATTACGTGTACCGGACAACCGGCCCCTGCCCGCAACCCCAGCGTTGTCCCGGCGCAGGGGCCAGGACCCCAGCGCAGGAACAACGCTGGGCCTCGCCGCCGCCCGGGGGCCGCCCGCCAGGGGGCCGCGCGCCCGTGGCCGCCCGCCCGGGGCCGCCCGCCCAGGGGCGGAGGCGGGCTGACTACTTGATAGCGCTAGTAGGGCGGGTGAGATATTCTTTCTGTGTGCGTCACAGCAACCTGCTCCTTACGTAGCCGCGCCGACTAAGAAGTCCGTTGGCGCGGCAGCCCCTCGTGGATCGAGGGGTTTTTTGTTTGGAGTCATAGGTTGACGGGTGCTGACCCGTCCGGAGACATCGCGAGGAAGCAATGACATCCGCCCCGAACGCGGACAGCGCCAGCGCGGGCCAAGCTAGCGTGGGACAGCCGCAGATAAGTGTTGCCGACCAGGTCAAGGAGAAATGGGACCCGCGGTCGGTGCAGAGTAAATGGCTAGCCAGATGGGACGAGCTGAAGCCGTTCCTGGCCAGCGATGACCCGGCCGATCCCCGGCCGCGCACCTACGTGCTTGACATGTTTCCCTACCCGTCCGGCGACTTGCACATGGGCCACGCCGAGGCCTACGCGGTGGCCGACGCGATGGCGCGGTACTACTTCCAGCGCGGGTTCAACGTGCTGCACCCGATCGGGTGGGACGCGTTCGGGCTGCCGGCCGAGAACGCGGCTATCCGCGACAATAGTCACCCGGCCGACTGGACCTACAAGAACATCGAGACGCAGGCGGCGTCATTCCGGCGCTATGCGCTGTCGTTCGACTGGACCAGGCGGCTGCAGACCTGCGATCCGGAGTATTACCGGTGGACCCAGTGGCTGTTCCTGCGGCTGTTCGAGCGCGGGCTGGCGTACCGGAAGGACGGATACGTCAACTGGTGCACCGTTGATCAGACCGTGCTGGCCAACGAGCAGGTGATCGACGGGCGGTGCGAGCGGTGCGGCAACGAGGTGGTCAGGCGGGTACTGACCCAGTGGTATTTCAAGATCACCGAGTACGCTGACCGGCTGCTGGCCGACATGGAGCCGCTGGAGGCGCATTGGCCCGACCGGGTGCTGCTGATGCAGCGCAACTGGATCGGGCGCAGCGAAGGCGCCGAGGTCAGGTTCGTTATCGAAGGCAGGACAGAGCCGGTCACGGTGTTCACCACCCGCCCGGACACGCTGTTCGGGGCTACGTTCTTCGTGGTTGCGGCCGACTCGGCGCTGGCGGCTGAGCTGTGCGTGCCCGAGCAGCAGGGCGAACTGGCTGGCTACCTGAGCCAGGTCAGCAAGCTGACCGATATCGAGCGGCAGTCAGCCGACCGGCCCAAGACCGGCGTTTTCCTGGGCAGGTACGCGATCAACCCGGTCAACGACGAGCGAATACCTGTGTGGGCGGCTGATTACGTGCTGCCTGACTACGGGACCGGCGCCATCATGGCCGTGCCCGCGCATGACCAGCGTGACCTGGACTTCGCGAAGGTGTTCGGCCTGCCAGTACGGACCGTCGTGCAGACCGACCTGCCTGACCCAGGGGAGACGTGGAAAGCGACGCCCGGGGACGGGAGACTGGTCAACTCAGGTCCGCTGGACGGCATGAGCAAGGCCGATGCGATCGCCGCGATCACGGGGATCCTGGCCGAGAAGGGCGAAGGCCGGGCGGCGGTCAGCTACCGGCTGCGCGACTGGCTGGTATCAAGGCAGCGGTTCTGGGGCGCGCCGATCCCGATCGTGTACTGCCAGGACTGCGGCGAGGTACCCGTACCCGACGAGCAGCTGCCTGTGCGGCTGCCCGACCTGCGCGGCGAGGACCTGCAGCCGAAGGGCGTGTCGCCGCTGGCCGCCGCGACTGACTGGGTCAACACGAACTGTCCTAAGTGCTCAGGCCCGGCCCGGCGCGACACGGACACGATGGACACGTTCGTCGACTCGTCCTGGTACTTCCTGCGGTACTGCTCGCCTCATTACGAGTTCGGGCCTTTCGAAGTCGAGGCCGTGCGTCAGTGGTGCCCGGTCAACCTGTACGTCGGCGGCGTCGAGCACGCGATCCTGCACCTGCTGTACAGCAGGTTCTTCACCAAGTTCCTGTTCGACATGGGCATGATCGACTTCCCCGAGCCGTTCCTGAGCCTGGTCAACCAGGGCCAGGTCATCAACCGGGGCAAGGCCATGTCCAAGTCGCTGGGCAACGGCGTCGACCTGGGTGAGCAACTTCAGGCTCATGGCGTCGACGCTGTCCGGCTGACGATGCTGTTCGCCAGTCCGCCCGAGGACGACGTTGACTGGGCGGACGTGCGCCCGGAGGCTTCGGTGAAGTTCCTGGGACGGGTCATGCGGATCGCGACCGATGTCGGGTCGGCCCGGCCGGCGGGACAGGTCAGTGCCGGGGACGCTAATCTGCGGCGAGTCACGCACAGGACCATCGAAGAGGTCACCAGGCTGATCGAGACGACGCGGCTGAATGTGGCGATCGCCCGGCTGATGGAACTGGCGACGGCTACCCGCCGGGCTATTGACAGCGGACCTGGCAGCGCCGATGCGGCCGTGCGCGAGGCGGCGGAGACGCTGGTCGTGCTGCTGTCGCTGTTCGCGCCTTACACGGCCGAGGAATGCTGGGAGATCCTGGGCCGCGAGCCCTCCGTGGCGCTAGCTGGCTGGCCGGTGGCGGACCAGTCGCTGCTAGTGGAGGAAGAAGTCACCTGCGTCATCCAGGTGAACGGCAAGGTTCGGGACCGGCTGGCCGTTTCGCCGACTATCGGCGAGGACGAGTTGCGCGAGCTGGCGCTGGCGGCTCCGGGGATCGTCAAGGTGCTGGCCGGGCGAGGGATCAGGACCGTCATCGTCAGGGCGCCCAAGCTGGTGAACATCGTTCCGGTGGCGGACTAGGTTCCGCCCGGAGGGGCCGGCCGGCAGGCCGGCCCCTCCGAGGTTCCGGGGTCAGACGCGGCGGAGGACCGCGACTACGCGGCCGAGGATCTCCGCCTCGTCGCCGGGAATGGGCGCGTACGCCGGGTTGTGAGGCATCAGCCAGACATGGTTGCTGGCGCGCTTGAAGGTCTTGACCGTGGCTTCGCCCTCGATCATGGCGGCGATGATGTCGCCATTCTCGGCGACGGGCTGCTGCCTGATCACGACCCAGTCGCCATCCACGATGCCGGCATTCATCATTGAGTCGCCGACTACCTTGAGCAGGAACAAGGTCCCCTCGCCGACCAGCTGCCTCGGCAACGGGAAGATATCTTCGATTGACTCCTCGGCTAGGATCGGCCCGCCGGCCGCGATCCGCCCGACGACCGGAACGTACGCCGCTTCCTGCGACGTGATGTCCATCGGCATTTCTGCGTCGTCTTCGAAACCAGGTTCGGGACGGATAGCCGGATGACCGGGCAGCCTGACTTCCACGGTCCGCGGTCGGCCGGCGTCGCGGCGAAGATAGCCCTTGTTCTGCAAGGTAGACAACTGATACGAGACGCTTGAGGTACTCGTCAGGCCTACCGCCTCGCCAATCTCACGCATCGAAGGCGGGTAACCACGGCGCTGCACGGAATCGCGGATTACCTGCAATACCTTGCGCTGCCGCCAGGTCAGCACATGGTCGGGATCTGGCTGGTCAGGCAAGTCGGTCACCGGCACGGGAACTCCGCCCTTCGGTTTTCTGCCCGGCTTGCTTCTCGGCCGGTCATCGCCTTCCGGCTCGGTTTCCATGCGGTCAGGCTCGTCGCCGATCACTGCGGGTTCCCCGAGCCCATGCCTGGCGAGTACCCCCCCGTTTTCCGTGTCGCTGCCCATCTTGGCCTCCGGTTGATGGCTGTTGTCATTGCCGACGCTAGCGCTTGGCTCCCGACACATCAAACAGCTGTTCGACAGATGTCGAAAGTGTCGTACCCCTGCGGTATAGGTTGAGTCGTAACTTCGTTCGATCGAACGTTCCAACGATAGAACAAGGCTACGATCGAACGTTCGTTCGCTAGGAGGAGGCGTGATGGGGATGACAAGCCCGGCCGAGGCGAAGCTAGATGCCAAGGTGCGACCGCAGATCGCAGCGATGCAGGCCCGCAGCGGCTATCCCCGCCCAGGTAAGCAAACACAGGTAGTGCTGGCCGCGGACGCGAGTCCGCGGCCAGCACTACGGCTAGTGGGTGCCGATGCTTCGGAGGAAGCGGCCGAGCCCGGCCCGTCGGCGGCTCCGCCCCGGCGGCTCGAGCGGACACCTATCCGGCTGACGAGGCGGGGACGGATCGTGGTTGGCGCGCTTGTCGCTCTCGGCGTTGCCGCTGTGGCGAGCCTGATCTGGCTGACTGTAACTGGTCAGGCTCAGGCAGCTAGTCACTCCGGGCCGCAGGTGCCGTGGCGGGACTCAGTGCAGCGAGTGGTAGTCAGGCCGGGGGACAGCCTCTGGTCCATCGCGGATAAGACCGATCCGGGGGCGGACCCGCGAGCCGTTATTTCCCAGGTCGTCGAACTCAACTCCCTGCGGGGCACGGGGATCCAGGTGGGGCAGGTGCTCTGGGTGCCGAAGAGCTAGCCGAGACGGGTAGTTTGACCATTTGAGGCAATAGCGCGCCCTGATTCCAGGTATGCGAATTGCTCTCCGGCTGAAGAGGAGGTAGCTTCCGGTCGTTGATCGGAGGTTGCATGCTGCGGAATCGGATCCGGCTTGGCGGGCTGGTCGTGGCCGGCCTGCTGGTTGCTCCGGCGCTTTTGGCGGACTTGCCTGCTGCCAGTCAGGCGGCAACCGGCCAGTCGGCCGCCGCGGGCCAGGCGGGCGCCGCGAGCCAGCGTGGTTCCGGGCGCCAAGTTCGCAGCGTAGCCGAGTCGGGCAATATGGCCACCATTGACGTCGGCGGGCTGCCGACTTCGGTCGCCGTTGATGCGGTTAGCGGCACCGTCTGGGTGGTGAACAGCCTTGATGGCACGGTGTCGGAGCTTAGCGCCAGCCGCCGCGTCGTCATCGGCATCGTCAGGGTCGCGGCGAGCCCGGTCGACGTTGCCGTAGACCAGAAGACCGGGACAGTCTGGGTGACCTGTCTCGGCCCGGCCGGCCGTCCTTCGGCCGATAACCTGGTGGACGAGATCAGTGAGGCGCGAGGGAAAGTCGTCGCGTCGTTCAAGGTCGGGAGTGCGCCATTCGGCATCGCCGCTGATCCGCGCACCGGCACGGTCTGGGTCGCCGATTCCGGCTCAGAGGCGGTGACGGAGATCAGTGAGGCGCGCCGGGCCGTGGCAGCGATCATTGGCACGGGACCGGGTACCGAACCGGACAGCGTGGCCGTTGATCAGGACTCGGGAGTGGTCTGGGTCGCTAATCTCGGCGGCCTGGTCGAGGAGATCCGCGAGGCCAGCCACGCCGTGACCGGCGGGATTAAAGTGAAGCCGCACGCTGTGGACGGGTCGCTCAACGCCGTGGCCGCCTATCCGGGAACCGGGGCTGCCTGGGTCGCCAGCGATAGCTATGTCGGCGGGAGCTACGTCAGTTACGCGTCCATAGTGCCGCCGACGGCGCGGCAGGTGAGCGGCGGCGTGGTCGTCTCCAAGCCCGCCTGGTACACCAATATCGCGGACGGGATCGCGGTTGACCCGGCGACCAGCACGGTCTGGGTCGCCGAGAACGGCGGGAACTCGGTCACCATGATCAGTTCTGGCGTGAGGGCGGTGGCGAGGAATCTCCCGACCGGCACCGGGCCGGTCGCGGTCGCGGTCGATTCAAGGAACGGCAGCGTCTGGATCGTGGACAATACGGCCGGGACAGTGACCGAGTACTCCTATACCAGTCCCGAGTTCACGACCAGCCCGCAGTTCACGCTCACGCCAGGCAAGCACGTCTCATTGCAGGTGCATACCCGTGCCTTCCCCATCGCGGTGATGACGGCCCATGGCGACGTGCCGCCCGGTCTGCGGCTGCGGGTCGGCCAGGGTACGGTCGGCATCAGCGGAACGCCGGCCGCATCGGCTACCGGCCATACATTCAGGATCACCATCTCGGCGGACAATGGCATCGGCACGCCGGACGGGCATTACGGAGTGACCCAGCAGCTAGTTATCCAGGTCAGCCCGATAGCGCGCCCGCCTCACCGGTAGCGGCGGACAGCAGCGGCGAGCCGCGCCGTGAACTCGATCCCGGTCGCGTTCTGGCCGCCCGCCACGGCGATTACCGCCAGGTAGGCGAACACGCGCCACAGTTCGCAACGATCGGCGAAGCCCGAGTCGATCGGGCTGATCTCGCGGTAGCCGTCGAAAACAGCTGGCGGCAGCGGCTCGAAGTAGCCGAGCAGCGCGAGGTCGAGCTCCGGGTGCCCGAAGTAGGGCGCGGCGTCGATCACAACCGCCTCGCCGGGCGTCTGGCCAGCCAGGCAGAGAAAGTTGTTCTGCTGGGCGTCGCCGCGGTGCTGAGCTTCGCGAAGACCGAGAAAGGCTCGCCGAGGAAGATGCCCGCCGGGTGCGCGGCGCGAGCGGCCAGATCGGTGAATCCCTGGCCAGTCCAGCCCGCCCCGCCACGATGGACTGAAGCGGCCTGCTCGACGGCAGCCACGATCGCCGGATCGAGAAGCGGATGCGGCACCGGCTAGTGCTGGTGGGCCTGCGCCCGATGGTCATGGCCTGACCTGATCGTCGCCAGGGCACGCAGGCCGACGAGCAGGCCTGCCTGCTGCTCGGCCGTGATCAGCGCGGCCAGTTCGGCATCGACGGCCGTGATCGCTGACCGCACTGCGGCCGCGGCCGCTCGCCCGCGTTCGGTCAGTTCAAGTGTGAGCCGCCTGCGGTCCTCAGGGTTGACCTTACGGTCGAGGTAGCCGCGCAGCACGAGGACGTCGATAAGCTGGCTCGCGGCCTGCTTGCTGACGTTCAGTTCCCTGATCAGGTCGCCGGCCGAGCCGCCATGATTAGCCATGCCGCCAAGGACGAACGATCCGTTCCTCGGCATGTCATCGAATCCGGCCTCCGCGAGGCGCGCCCGGATCGCGTCGCCGTAGCTGCCACGGGCGGCGCGCAGCAGAGCGGGGATGGAGACGCGTTCATCATGGTGGTCATGGTGATGATGGCTGGGGGCTTCATCGGTCGGCATGGCTACAGCCTGCCCGGCAACTCAATTTTAGTCAAGTAACTAGACTATCAAGAGTCCGGCGTTTCGAATCAGAGTGTCCAGGGGGGATTCAGCACCGAGCCGTCTGCCATGATCCCGACGAACCCGACACTGGTCGTTACCCAGGCGGTCACCGGTTCGCTGGCCGGGTTGTCGACCCTGAGCATCGAGCCGGCCGGTATCACGACGACGTCGCCGGGGCCCGCCTCGTGGCCGGTGTCGTCGAGCGTGACGCTGATCGTGCCTTCGAGAATGTAGATCACTTCCTCGCGGGATACCCGATGCGGTACCCCCTGGCTGTGTCCGGGGATCTCGATGCGCCAGCCGCAGAGTTCGGTGCTGCCGGTCTGGGGCCGGACGTAGGAGCTGAACTTGGTCCCGTGCAGCTCGTGCACGCTGGCATCGGTCGAGTGGATGACGGGCATGGTCTTGATCCTTCCGGGCGGTCAGCAAGATAAGCAAGTAACTTGCCTATATAGTCAAGTTGCTTGCGTAGTCTGTCAAGAGACTTGCTCAATCTGGCAGGCTGTACGCATGGATGACCTCGCCGCCCAGTCGCTGACCGTTGCCTTGCTGGCCGCCAGCCGGGCCGCGGTGGACGGGATATCGGCTGGGGTACGTGCTCGCGGGTTTACCGACCTGCGCCCGGCTCACGGATTCGCTTTCACCAGGCTGGCGCAAGGCGGTGCCACCATCACCGAGCTGGCCGAGCATCTCGACATCACCAGGCAGGCGGCCGCCCAGCTGGCGGACGAGCTGGCCGCCAAGGGCTACCTCGAACGGCGCGATCATCCGCAGGACGGCCGCGCCAAGCTGCTCGTGCTCACCGAAAAGGGCTGGGCCTGCACCAGGGCGGCCGAGGCCGCGATCGCCGAGACCGTTGCTGCCTGGGAGGCTCAACTGGGACGCGAGCACCTGCAGGCACTTCGCGCAGACCTCGAAAGGATCGCACCGCGCGGACCGCTCAGGCCGCTGTGGTAAGTGGTACCAGGTCGGCGCAAGGAGGATGGGCGGCAGGATGGACTGGTTGGAATGGCACCAGGGGTATGACGATCCGTCCTCGGCGCTGAGCGCCCGTCTTGAGGTCGTGCGGGGCCATCTCGCTCGGGCGCTCGACAGCGCGCCCGCTGGTCAGGTCCGGTTGGTCAGTCTTTGCGCTGGGCAGGGCCGCGATGTGCTCGGTGTGCTTCCGCAGCATCCGCGTCGCGCCGATGTGCGGGCTCTGCTCGTGGAGCTCGACGCGCGCAATGCCGAGGTCGCAAGGAAAGGCGCCGCGGCCGCTGGCCTCACGCAGGTCGAGGTCAGGCAGGCAGATGCCGGCCTGGTCTCCAGCTACGAGGACCTCCTGCCCGCCCATCTACTGCTGCTCTGCGGCATCTTCGGCAACATCGCCGACGCCGACATCCAGCGGACGGCTGCATCGGCGCCCGCGCTGTGCGCGCCAGGGGCGACCGTGATCTGGACCAGGCACCGCCGGTCACCTGACCTGACGCCAAAGATCAGGGCCTGGTTCGCTGACGCGGGCTTCGAGGAACTGGCGTTCGATCCTGCTGAGGGATCCAACCTAACTTCGGTCGGCGTCAACCGCCTGATCCTGGACAACGGCACCACCGTGCCGAACGAGCGATTGTTCACCTTCCTCTCCTACTGAGGCCAAGGTCATCGGCTAGGTACGGCGCGGATGTCCATGACCTTGCGCCCTGACTGAAGCGCCGACTTCAGCTCTGATACCACTTTGACTCCGTCCGAGCGGATTCGCCGGGGCGTGAAGTGAAGGACGATGATGCCGTGGGAGCTCAGCCGGTCATGCTTGGACATGGTCCGCTGCCATAGCTCGGGTGAGAGATGCCACTCACGGGAATCGATCTCGGCTGCGACTCCGGCTTCAGGCCACCAGGCATCGGGCTTGCCAAGGAACACTCGGCCAGCGTAGAGCTCGTGATTGTACATCGGCTCCGGCAACCCGCTGCTTTTGATCAGCAACTGGAAATCGACCTCGGCGGTCGAGTCGGCGCCATCGGCTACCTCCCCGATGATCTGCCGCAATGCAGCCGACCCCCGCGATGGTCCTTGCTCCAGTTCCATCGCTAGCTGCTCGGTAGTGCAGTGACCTTGCTGAACGGCAGCGGCAACAACCGCGCGAGCCTGACGCAGATCGGTCTCGTCGCGGACCGTATCAGCCACAGCTCTGGCTACCGGTGCCCATCGCAGACCATCAGACAGCCAGAGCTCGGCTGGGATTCTCTTAGTTCGGTGCGTCCGGACGAATTCGGTGCTTTGCCGCCTCCGGTCGTGGGGGATCAGTACGTCGATAGTATCGGTCAAAGGTATTCGGATCCCGCAGCGCACTAATGCCGTCTGGCCGGTAATAATGCTGTCCTTTCCGGCGTACAAAACGGCGGCCATCTCCCGTTGGCCGGCGGTCAGCAGGCCGTTGTGTGCCAGGTAAACGCCGGGAAGGACGGCCGTCCAGCGTCCGCCCGGCCGCAACCTGGCGTGCAGCGCGGCTTCCGACATTCCGTTTGCCAAGGCCTGAGATCGCGTGATCAGGTCACATTGCCCACGTAACAGGTGATCGACTCCCCGATCCGGCCTAATAGTCCTATTCATGGTCCCTAGCCTTCCACCCGGCACTGACAGCCAGCGCCCGTCCAGCAAGGCGGGGGCACTTTGCCTCTGTTTTTACGAAGGTAAAGTGCCCCCGCCTCGCTGGGGCCGGAGCGGCGCGGGCGGCGATGGGCTGGGAGGCGCCGTGCGATGGCTCAGTTGGGGGAGGGAGGCCTGCGCCATCGCACGGCAGCTTGGCTTGGGCTGGCCGACCTCGTCGGCTGGGGTCTGCGGGGCGCGGGCCGGCCTGGGTGGGCTGGGGTCGGCGGGCTGGGCCAGGATGCCTGGTCAGCGGGGTCGGCCGGTCAGCAGTGGGGGACGCCGGGAGCGGGGTCGCCGCCTGTGTTCAGTAGCGGCCGGCCACGTAGCCGGTCGCCGGGGAGGTGGCGTGGTACCAGACCGGGTCGCCGAAAATAGGAGAACCGTTGTCGTAGCAGTTGACGATTACCTTGCTTCCGACGTTGACGAGATAGCCGGAAATCGTAGCCATCACCGTTGGGGCGGTGCGAATGCGCAGATTGGCTTCCAGCGCGTAGTACCTGGTGCTGAATGACGGTACCAGGCAGTGCGGCAAGTTGGCCGCCGGGGCAAAATGCGCGGCAATGTTAAAGGCCGGGACGTAGCCGCCCGTCGGCGCCGTGACCTGGTACCAGATGGATATTCCTTTATAGTCAGATCCGCTGGTCCAGCAGGCGACGCTGAGCGCCGTGCCGACTCCGGTCAGCTTGGCCATGACCGCGGTGTGACTGTCCGGCGACGCGAAGACCCTGACCATGTCGAATAGCGTCTGCATGCTGCGGCCAGCCGCGTGAACGTCACCGTCGGCTGGCACGGCTGCCGAGGCCGAGCCGGTGAGCAAGAGCGCGCTCGCCGCGACGGCGGCCAGACCGCACCGCGCTCGCCGCGCGGTAATCGCCCTGATCATTTCCACTGCCCCCTTTTGCCGTTATTGCTGCTGCCTACGGAACTGAGCCAGCGCATTAATTGGCAATTGTTAACTAAGGCAGGGTGCGGATTCCAGTCTGCCGCTATGGTGTTGCGTCACGCAGCCGCGACTTTGACCGAAAGCGTTCTAACCTTTTACCTGCCGGCCGGCTTTCCATACGCCTGTGATGTGCTCAGGCCGGCCTAGTACCGAGACATCGGCGAGCGGGCTGGCGCTGACGGTGATCACGTCGGCGTCGTAGCCCTCGGCGAGCTGGCCGCTGAGGGGTGCCTGCGGGCCGAGCGTGGCGGGACCCGTTGCCGTCGCTGCCTCGATCGCCTGCAACGGGGTCAGGCCGAGTTTGGCCAGGTGCACTACCTCGGCTCCGTTGTTGCCCCACGAATTGGGCAGCTCGCGGCCGGTGATGGCGATGTCGGTGCCCATCGCTATCGTTACTCCCTGCTCGATCGCCAGCGAGGTCGCCTCGGCGTGCAGCTGGGCGATCGCGACCGCCTTCTCCGCCGCGTAGTCGGGGACCGCCGCCAGGTTGGCGAGGATGTCCTCGACGATCGTGCGGGTCGGGACCAAGATCGTCCCGGTCTCGCGCATGGCGGCCCTGACCTCGTCGTCGGCGTAGGTACCGTGCTCGACGGTCAGGACACCGGCCTCGATGGCTGCCATCATCCCTGGCTTGCCGTGGCAGTGGGCGGCGACGGCCCGCTCGGCCAGCCCGGCAACCTCGACTATTACCCGCAGCTCCGCCGTGGTGAATTGCTGGTGGATCGGATTGTCGACCTCGGACATTACGCCGCCGGACGCGCAGATCTTGATGACCTTCGCGTTCCTCCTGAGCTGCTCGCGCACCGCCCGCAGGCACTCAGCTTCGCCGTCGGCCAGCCGGAGCTCGCCGCAGTGCTGCCCGAAGTCGTGGACCCAGCCCAGCGGGAAAGAGTGCAGGTCAGCGTGGCCGCCAGTGGGGCTGAGGATCGAGCCTGCGGCGTAGATCGAAGGTCCGTCAAGCACTCCTTCGGCGACTGCTCTCGCAAGATAAATTCCCAGGCCGCCAACTTCCCGCACCGACGTAATCCCGGCATCGAGGGCGTTGGCCAGGTCACGCGCGCAGCGCGCGGCCCGCAGGGGGATCGGCTCGAGGGGAAGCTTGCCGAGGTCCAGGGTTCTGGAGCCGAGGAAATGCCCGTGGCAGTCCCACATGCCCGGCATGACGGCCTCGGTCCGGTGGACCCGAGCGCCTGGCGTGGCCGGAGCATCCTTCGCGCTGCCCGCGTAGCTGATGACCGGCCCGTCGAGCACGACTACGCCATCGGATACCGGCTCGCCGCGACCGGGAATCAGCAGCTCTGCTTCGATCCGTTCCATGGCTCCTCCTCGTCGAGCGGGCCGGGCGGTCGCAGCCGCCGGAGACATCATGGCTGTTGCGCCGCACCCGCCGCAACAGCCCCAGGGTTCTCCTCCCGGCCAACACGCCCGGGCGAAAATGGCCACCTCATGGTGCCGCAGACGTGGTGATAGGCGAGAATGGGCACGGCGGTACGAGATTTGGCGTTCCATCAGATTCTGTATCGCTACCTGGGCTCTGATTGCGCTATACAGGTAAGGCAGGACAAGGGAGCGACATGCCGCAACGGAGGGCCTGGTGACCGCGCCCGTCCGCCAGCCGGGGCAAGGCGGGCTCGACCGGCTTCAGCGCGGCTTCGAAGCGCTGCCGTTTCCAGTGCGCTTCCTGATCGTCGCGGTGTGCTGCATCGTCGGCTTCCCGGTCGCGATTCTGCTCGCCCCTTACGCGATCATTTCCGGCAGCCGGTCCATGTGGGCGACCGGATCGGTCACGATCGTCGGGATCGCACTCGTCTCTGGCCTCGCCCACGGTGACGCCGCCCCGCATTACACCCTGTTCCTGCTGCCCGTTGTCGTGGCCTTCGCGGCTTACGCTGGCGTACTCGGCCGCTGGTATGCGCCGTGCCGCACCCTGGCCTGGGCGGAACTGGTGGCGTTGCTGCCCGGGATCGTGGTGTTCAGGGTGCTGCACCACGGGACGTCCTTCGTCGGGCCAGGACTCGCCTGGCTGCTCGCGGCGATCGTGCTTGGGTGGCGGCTGGCGAAGGCGCTGCAGGACAGCCGGCAGGCGGGCAATCTGCAGCAAGTTCGCGGCGGTGCACCTTCCGGTAACACCTGGCCGCCTAGGACCGGACCGGGGAGCGCGGCGATCCGCCCGGCCGCGCCGCCGAGGCCGCCGACCGGCCCCAGGCCCCCTGTCGATGGGCCGGGCCGGGTGCCGACTGGCGCGCGGGCTGGCCTGTCTGGGCCGCTCGGGGCGGCCGCTTCACTGGCGGCCGATCGGACTCCGCCGGAACGGCCCGTCATCACGGTCGAGGAGGCTATGGCCGAGCTCGACGAGATGATCGGGCTGGATGCCGTGAAGGACCAGGTCAGGTCCATCGCTGCTTCGGTCGAGGCGGCGCGGCGGCGGGCACTGGCCGGGCTCGGCGCGGAAAAGCCGATGCAGCACTTCGTTTTCCTCGGGCCGCCGGGCACCGGCAAGACCGCCGTCGCCAGGATCGTCGCCAAGGTGTTCTACGCGTTCGGCCTGCTCGACTCGCCGGCGGTCGTGGAGGCTCAGCGCAGCGACCTGGTGGGCGAGTACCTGGGCGCGACCGCGATCAAGGCTAATGATCTGGTCGATTCGGCGCTCGGCGGCGTGCTGTTCATTGATGAGGCCTACAGCCTGGTCAACGAGGGCGACGGCCAGAATGACCGGTTCGGCAACGAGGCCGTCCAGGTCCTGCTGAAACGGGCCGAGGATGATCGCGAGCGCCTGATCATCATCCTCGCGGGCTACGAACGTCAGATGGAGACATTCCTTGCCAGTAACCCCGGGCTGACCTCGCGTTTCGCCGTCCGGATCAAGTTCGGCGGGTACTCGCCGCCTGAGCTGCTCCAGCTCGCCGACCTGGCCGTGGCTAGGCGCGGGGAGATCATTGAGCCGCAGGCGCGGTCGGTGCTCTGGCGGATGTTCGAGGAAGTCGGCCGCCGGCGCCTCGGCGATGAACTCGGCAACGGCCGGTTCGTCCGATCTCTGCTTGAGCGCGCGGGCCAGGCGCGGGACGTGCGGGTCATGGCCGGGATCGGCGAGCCGGCCCCCGCCGACCTGATCACCTTGCGCGGGAGCGATTTCCAGCACGCCTACACCGAGCTGACTTCCAGGTACCGAGGTTACGACGAGACCCCGACGCTGGAGAGCGCGCTCGCGGAACTCGACAATCTCGTTGGCCTGGACCCGGTAAAGCGACAGGTGCACGAGATCGCCGCTCAGTTGCGGGTGGCCCGGTTGCGGGACGCGCACGGTCTTCACAGTCAGCCGCCGGTCAGGCACCTCGTGTTCACCGGGCCGCCCGGTACGGGCAAGACTACGGTCGCGCGGATTCTGGCCAGGATCTTCGCCGCGCTCGGCCTGCTCGTGCGGCCAGGAGTCGTCGAGGCGCATCGCTCCGACCTGGTCGGAGATCATCTGGGCTCGACGGCGATCAAGACCAACAAGCTCGTCGACTCGGCGCTCGGCGGAGTGCTGTTCATCGATGAGGCCTACTCGCTGTACAACGACGGCTACTCAGGCGGCGACGCGTTCGGCTCGGAGGCGATCGCGACGCTGCTGAAGCGGGCCGAAGACGACCGCGAGCGGCTGGTCATCGTGCTGGCTGGCTACACCGACGACATGAACAGGTTCCTGCGTACCAACCCTGGCCTGGCCTCCAGATTCAGCACGCGCATAGCGTTCCCCAGCTATACGCCCGCCGACCTGGTCAGGATCGCCAGGATCTTCGCCGAGAAGTCCGGCGACCTGTACGCCCCGGACGCGATTCCGGTACTGACCGAGATCCTGACCAGGGCCTGCGAACAAGACCGGATCGACGAACTCGGCAACGGCCGTTACGCCAGGTCCCTCTACGAGCGAGCGTGCGCCTCGCGCGACCTGCGAGTGGCGCACCTGGGTGACGTGGCCAGCCCGGTCGAGCTCACCACCATCTCCGCCGCCGACGTCGAGGCCGCCTACCGGGGCATCGGCGGCTAGTGCCCCGGTCCGCGAGCGCCATCCCGGTGGGGGAAGCTCTTCGCCCCGACATTGTGGAATCCTCGACTGGAATAACATTCGAGGATTCCACAATGTCGGCTCGACGCTGAACTTGATCGCGTCGCCGGGGCGGAGTTGAGCGGCGAGACCCAGGTCGTCGCTCAGTACTACGGCGATGACGGGATATCCGCCGGTCGTAGGGTGGTCGGTGAGCAGCAGGATCGGCTGGCCGTCGGGTGGGACCTGCAGGGAGCCGGTGATCACGCCTTCGCTGGGAAGCTCGCCTGATCGGGCGCGGCGCAGGCGGGGGCCGTTGAGCCTCAGGCCCGTCCGGTTACTCGCGGCTTGCACCGTGTAAATCCCGGCTTGGAGTTCGCCGAGCGCGGCTGCTTCGAACCAGTCAAGCCTCGGTCCGGCGATAATGCGCAGTCGCGCGACGTCTCCGCGATTCGGCAGCACCCTGGCGCCCGGAAGGTCCGTCGGGGGCACTCCGCCCGGCTCCTGGCCGATTGGCAGCAGGTCACCGGCCTTAAGCGGCCTGCTCCCTAGTCCGCAAAGCAGGTCAGCTGACCGGCTGCCCAGCACCGGGGAAGTGTCTATACCGCCTGCCACCGCGAGGTACGTACGCAGCCCCGCGGCTGGAGCGCCGATGCTGACCAGTCCGCCGGCCGGCACCTCGAGCACACCGCCACGAGTCCCCGGCCCGGCCGGACGTTCAGGCCCGGTAGCGATCGTCACCTCGGCCGGCGCTCCGGTTGCCGCGATCACCGCTCCGGCTGGAAACCGGAACGCGGCCCGGCCGAGGGTCAGTTCGATTCCTGCCGCTCCGTCCTTGTTGCCGACGAGGCGGTTGCCGAGAACCAGGCTCGCGGCGTCGGCGGCCCCCGATGGCGGTACGGCCAAAGACCCGAGTCCAAGCCGCCCAAGATCCTGCACCGTTGCGAGCGGGCCGGGCCGGATCACCTCAACGGCCCGGTCGAAGGTGCCAGTGTTATCCGCGAGGCCAGAGTGAAGTCCGGGAGGGTGGTCGCCCGGTGCGGTCTGGGCGGCGGCCGCTGCGCTGGCGGACGGGTCTAGGGCGGCGGCGGCCGCTGCGCTGGCGGGCGGGTCTGGGGCGGCGGCGGGGTCAGCGCTGACCGCCTCGAAGGTGACCAGCTGACCGGGGGTGACCAGGGCCGGGGGCTGGCGAGCCGGCTCCCAGAGCGGGACCGAAGTGCGCCCCAGGATCCGCCACCCGCCAGGCGACGCCGACGGATACACCGCCGCCAGCCCGGCCGCGATAGCCACACTGCCCGCCGGCACCCTTGGCCTGGGCGTTTCCCGCCTCGGGACCTTGGCAAGCTCAGGATCAAGCCCGGTCAGGTACCCAAATCCCGGCGAGAACCCGAGCCACCCGACCGTATAGCGAGCGGCGGCGTGCCGCCTGATCACTTCTGGCCCGGTCAGTCCGGTCAGGTCGGCTACCTCCCCGAGGTCAGGTCCGTCGTAAACCACGGGAATCGTGAGCGGCTCAGCGGTGCCGGCCTCAAGTTCGGTCACCGGGAGCGCCGCGATGCGCGCGCGCAGGTCGGCCGGCGCCAGCCGAGCGGGATCGGTAATGACGAGCACGGTCCTGGCGGCTGGCACTACATCTAGCACGCCGGGCAGTTCAGCCCTGACGATGGCCGCGGCGAGCCAGGCGGCGGGAACATCGGTCTCGATCAGCAGTCCCGAGTCGCCGGCCGGCCGGAATTCGATCATGCGAAGGCCGTGAGCCTCACGCCGGCCGCCTCTAGTCCTTCCCGCACGGCGACAGCCAGCGCCACCGCGCCAGGCGTATCCCCGTGAATGCAGAGCGAGCGAACCCGCACCGGCACCTCCCGGCCGTCAGCCGCCGTCACCGAGCCCGTTGTCACCATGCGGACGGCGCGGTCCGCGACCGCCGAAGGATCGGTGAGTACCGCGCCCGGCGAACCTCTGGGTACGAGCGAGCCGTCGGCGAGGTAACCGCGGTCGGCGTAAGCCTCCGCGACGACTGCCATTCCCGAGCTGCCGGCCAGGTCAGCCGCTGCCCCGCCCGGTTGGCAAAGCAGCGGCAGCGAAGGGTCGTAATCACCCATGGCGGCGATCAGCGCCCCGGCCTGCGCCGGGTCGATTCTGACCCGATGGTAGAGGGCGCCGTGCGGCTTCACGTAGCGCACCCGAGCGCCTTCGGTCCTCGCGATGCCGTCGAGCGCGGCGATCTGGTAAAGCAACTCGGCCGCCAGTTCCTCGGCCGGTACGTCCATCGCCCGGCGGCCGAAGCCGGCCAGGTCACGGTAGGAGACTTGAGCGCCGATCACTACCCCGGCTCTAGCCGCCTCCGCGCAGGCCCGCCTGAGCGTGAGCGGATCACCCGCGTGGAACCCGCAGGCGACGTTCGCGCTGGTAATGAGCCGCATGAGCGCCTCGTCGTCGCCAAGCTTCCAGGCACCGAACGACTCGCCGAGGTCGGCGTTCAGGTCGACGACCGGCTCAGCCGGGCTGCCCAAGATCACCATTCCCCTTGGGCTCAGGCCGAGGGCCAGACTCAGACGGCGGGTAAGGCTCGGGCGGCAGGTCGGCTAGCGCCAGCCTGATCGCCTTCTCGCTCGGGCCCGCCACCTCGATGGCGTCCATCAGCGCGTGCACGACATCGTGCCTCGCGAGTCCGAGATCAAGCAGGCGCTGGGCCGCCTCCCACAACTCGGGCGGATCGCCGCGCCAGAGCCGGTCGATGACGGCGAGGTGCTCGTCGTAGTGCTCGGCGGTCGGCGTCTTGCCGCGGCCGCCGGCGTGATCGGCGGCGACCAGGACGTGCCGGTCCCTCGTGATCGCCGGGTCGAGCCGGCTGAGATCGGTGCCGCGGTAGGTCCCCTCGAGCACGCCGAAGGCGAACGCGCGGCGGGGGAGTGCCTCAAGATCACGGTCCGGCAGCAGCCTGGCGACCAGGCCAGGCTCAAGGCCGAACGACGCGGGGTCGCGGTAGACCCTCGTGAAGGCCGACATGCTGTCAAATACCGCGTCGAGCGTGCCCGCGGTCGCGGCGGCGTCCAGGCCCGACTTCGGGCCTGCCCAGCGAGCCCAGGCAAGCAGCACGTGCGGCATCGCGTGCTGCTCGGAGCGGCTCAGCATGACCTTTCTCGGGAGCCAGTCGAGCAGGAAGGTCTCCATCTTGGCCGGGCTGACCCGCAGCGGCCGACCGAAATCCTGATCACAACCGTAGTCCAGGATGTGGTCGGTGCACCGGCTGGCGGCCTCGATGTCGGACAGATCCTCGGCCTCGTCCGAGGCCAGGAATTCGGCCGCGAGCATCGCCCGGCGATCTCGCCGCCAGGTCGCCTTGCGGCTGGCAAGCAGGACCGGCTCGGTCAGCGAGGTCACCCTTGGCCCGGTCGGCGGCAGGGTGCGCACGCGAGCCCTGATGAACGCGTGGTAAGCGGGGAACGACGCGCTAACCGGAGGGTCAGAAAGCGACTCGGTAACCAGCAAGGCCGACTCGAGCAGCCGCCTCGCGCTCGAAGCCGGCACCGGCCGGAAGAACGCCTCGCCCGGACCCTCGCCTTCGCCGGCCAGGCTGGCGCACCGCTCGAGCAAGGTAGCCACCCGCGAGGTGACCCAGCCGTCGCGCAGCATTCCGCCGGCGTTGTAGTCGACGACAACGACCAGGGCGTGCTCTTCGGTACCGGCATAATTAAACAGACAAATAACCTCGTCGCGATCACGGTACGCATCGGAACTCTGGTAACAATCACCCGCTGCCACCGCGCCGGCGTGCTCCGCCCAGGCCGGCCTCGCTACCCCGCGCTCCATCAGGGCAAGCGCCGCGCGCTCGGCCTTCACCGCCTGATGCGGGGTGCCGAGGCAGGCGATGCCGGAAAGCAGCGCGAGAGCGGCCGGGCTGCCCTGCTCAGCGGCGTAGTCGACGAGGCCTTCGCCAACCAGTTCCTCGATATCGGAACGGTGCCGGCGGCGCGGCGCGCCAGTGCTGGCCGGCTGGCGCCACCAGGTGCCGAGCAGTTCGCTCACCATCAGTTCGGCGTCAAGCGGGCTGCGCACCGCGAGCAGTTCGCGGGCGGCTCGCAACATCTCCGCGAACAGGGCGTTCGGCGGCGGCACAGCGCGGTTCGCTCGCCCGGCGGAGCCGGGGAGACCTGATCCGCCTGAAGATCGGGCGTGTCGGCTCGGCTGGCTCACATTCCTAGCTTTTCAGATCTGCATCCCGCGATGCCACGCTTAACCACGGCGCGCCGCCGGGAATGGCAGCGCTTACAGCAGATTACCCGCCGCCGCGAGCCGGCCGGCCACTCCGTGCTCGCCCGGCTCCCGGCAGATGACTTTCCCCGCGAGCCGGCCGGCCACTCCGTGCCCGCCCGGCTCCCGGCAGATGACTTTCCCCGCGAGCCGGCCGGCCACTCCGTGCTCGCCCGGCTCCCGGCAGATGACTTTCCCTAGGAGCCAGCCGACCACTCCGTGGGGCCAGGCCGTGCGGACAAAACGCCTGAAGCGCCTGGGCTGACCGCAACGATGCCCCAGCGATGCGGTTGGCAGGCGGGCGCTAACCGCAACGATGTCCCGTCGATGCTGCGCGAGTGACATCTATGGGACATAGATGTCGTCCGCTCACCTCGCCGAACCGCATCGATGGCCTAGCGTTGCTGCTGTCAGCCGGACTGCCGGGCTCTGGTGCTTCGGCTCGCCGGGCTCGCCAGCCGCTATTGGTCACGCCGACTGGACTTTAGTCGAATCGGGCAACATCCGTACCAGGCGACAGAAACCAGGTCGGTTCGCCAAGTATGCTGTCGCACGGTCCAGGAGCGCGAGTTCAGGCGCCGACGGGGTTTCTGGTGGCCGAACCCGGCCGAACCGCAGGCGATCATTCGGTAGATAAGACATAATTCGTGGTCATGGGCAGCATGCCGGGCGATTGGCTCTGCTAGGCCCGCGAAGGAGTTGCGGTTATGCGGCGTTCTCGGCAGCGGTTCGCGATCGGCTCGGCCAGCCTGCTGACAGTTGTGCTGGCGATCACTGGCTGTGGTGCGAACTCCAAGACGCAGGCGGGCAACACGCCGGTCAATCGCGGAACCGTGACCTACGCGCTTCCGGCGAATGTGACCCCGAACTACATCTTCCCGTTCGCGCCAGGTCAGGTTTTCACGATCGTGAACCTTGACCAATTCCAGTACCTGATGTACCGGCCGCTCTACTGGTTCGGCAAGGGCAGCACCCCGCTGCTGAACACGGCCGAGAGCCTCGCCAAGCGGCCGAGCTTCAACGGCCAGGTCGTGACGATCCAGCTGAAGCCGAACCTGAAGTGGTCCAACGGCGAATCGGTCGACGCGAAGGATGTCATGTTCTGGATGAACATGATGCAGAAAGAGGCCCACACCGAGTACGGCGGTTACATACCTGGCGGGCTTCCCGACGACGTGACGCACATCCACGCGGTCAACGCCGACGAAGTGCAGATGACGATCAAGGGCAAGTATTCCTCGCTGTGGTTCACCGACAACGAGCTGAGCCAGATCACGCCGCTGCCGATGGCCTGGGACCGCACGAGCGCCAATACGCGCAGCGACTGCGCCGACAACGTGAATGACTGCCCGGCGGTGTTCAAATACCTGAACTCGATCTCGGAGAACGCGGCTGACTGGGTCAACTCTCCGGTCTGGAGCGTCGTGGACGGAGCCTGGCTGCTGACTGGCTACAACGCCCAGGGCGTACTGACCTACAGCTACAACACGAAGTACACGGGCCCCGTCCCCAAGGATCACATCACCACGTTCGTCGAAGAGCCGTTCACTTCGGAAGAGTCTGAGTTCAACGAGCTCCAGGCCGGCGGCAAGAATCCTCTCGACGTGGGTTTCCTGCCGACGGTCGACGCGCCCGTGCCGCCGCCGGGGCGGGCCGTGGGCGAGAACCCGGTGACCGGCTACCGCATGCATCCGCTCTGGACCTGGGGCATTAACTACGTCCCCTACAACTTCAACCCGATCGACCCGCAGGTAGCTGTCTTCAAGCAGCTGTACTTCAGGCAGGCGTTCGAGTACCTGGTCAATCAGGCGGCGATCATCCAGGGTGCCCTGCACGGATACGGCATCGTGTCGACGGGGCCAGTAGGCGACGCTCCGCAGACCAACTACCTGTCGCCCCAGGCCAAGCACGGTGACCCCTTCCCGTTCAACCTCGCCAAAGCCGAATCCCTGCTGAAGGACCACGGCTGGACTATCCATCCCTCTGGCCAGACCGAATGCACTAGCCCTGGCACTGGCAGCGGTCAGTGCGGCCTGGGCGTTAAGGCGGGCACCAAGCTGAACGTCAGCCTCTACTACGTCACCGGCAACGCCTGGGTGCAGGCGGCATTGCTGCAGCTCAAGGCGAACGCCTCGCTGGTCGGGATCCAGGTCAACCTGTCGTCCGGGTCATTTGACCAGGTCGTCGGCCGGGTTGAGGGCGATTGCGGTACTACGACGGTGCCTAAGCCCTGCAAGTGGGAGCTAGCTGACTGGGGCCAGGGCTGGAGCTATGAGCCTGACTTCCTGCCGACCGGAGACGAACTGTACGGGACGGGATCCGCGGGAAACCTCGGTCAGTACAGCAACGCGGAGAACGACAAGCTCATCAAGGCGACAGTCCAGACTTCGAATCCCCAGCAATTCCAGCAGGACATGTACAAATGGGAGAAGTACCTGACGCCGCTGCTTCCCGTGATGCTCCAGCCCGAGGCTCCCTACGCGCTGTTGGAGCACATCGACGACCTGCACATCGGCCAGCAGAGCCCCACGATCACGATGAACCCGGAAGACTGGTACTTCACCCAGTGAGCGCCTGGTCGTGATCAGTTACCTGGTCAGGCGGACAGGCCAGGCGATAGTCGCGCTCGTGCTCGTGACGCTGATCGTGTTCAGCTTTCGCTGGCTGCTGCCGAAGAGTCAGCGTGGCGGGCTGCGGCAGCCGGCCGTGGCGGGATACCTGTCCTGGCTCGGTCAGCTACTGCACGGCAATCTCGGCTTCTCCTCCGTTCAGGGGGCCAGCGTGGGCTCCCTGCTCGCGGCCAGCCTGCCAAGGACCCTGGCGCTGACCCTGACCGCGACCGTGCTTGCCATCGTGATCGCCGTCCCTGTCGGCCTGCTGCAGGCGCTTGGCCGGGATTCGGCGTTCGACCGGGTGCTTCGCGGGATCAGCTACGTCGGCTACGGCGTGCCCTCGTTCTTCCTCGGCTCGGCGCTGATCCTGGTGTTCGCGGTCCGGCTGCACGTCTTCGCGGCCGTGGGGCCGCAGGAACCAGGCATTCTCGGCGTGCTGGAAGACTGGCAGGCCCTGACGCTGCCTGTGCTGACGCTGGCCGCTTTCATCGGAGCGATTTTCGCCAGGTACGCGCGGGCGGCCGCCGTCGAGAGCCTGTCGAGCGACTACGTGCGGACCGCCAGAGGCGGTGGCGCCGGGCCTAGCCGGATCATCCTTCGGCACGTGCTGCGGAACTCGCTGATCCCTGTCATCACCCTGGCCGGCCTCAGCCTGCCGCAGATCATCGGCGGATCCCTGATCGTCGAGAGCCTGTTCAACATTGAGGGAGTCGGCTGGCGGCTCTGGCAGGCGGCGCTCAAGCACGACTTTCCTGTCCTGCTCGGTTTCACTCTCGTGATCGGCGTCGGCGCGGTCGCGGGTTCGCTGCTCGCCGACGTGGGTTACCTGATCGCTGATCCGCGGGTTAGGCACCGCACGCCATGACCGCACGGGGACGGCACGCCGCTCCGCCGGCGCGGCCGAGCCTGGCCAGGCCGCGCGGCCAGGCGCGACCGTATTGGCGTGCTTCTGATATCCGGCTGGCTGTCACTGTTCGATCGGTAAATCCCGTTCTGACAGTTGGTCTGCTGATCGTTGCGTTGATGGTGCTTTTTTGCTATCTCGGTCCTATCTTTTATCGGTCTGACCTGGTTCACGTTAATCTCGCGCTGAGTAATCAGGCGCCGGGCGGGGCTCATGTGCTCGGCACCGACCAAGATGGCATTGACGTGCTCGGCCGGCTGATGGCCGGCGGACAGCTTTCGCTAGAGGTCGGAGTCGCGGCGGGCCTGCTGGCCGCTATCATCGGGTCGCTGTGGGGAGCCGTGGCTGGTTACCTTGGCGGCGTCGCCGATGCGGCGATGATGCGGGTAGTCGATGCCGCCATCGCGATTCCGGTCATCGTGTTCCTGCTGTTCCTGACCGCGATCTACCAGCCCTCGCCTGAACTCCTCGTCTTCGTGATCGCGGGAACGTCCTGGCTGAGCACGGCCAGGCTAGTGCGGGGTCAGGCCCTGATCCTGCGTAACAAGGAGTTCGTGCAGGCTGTGCGCGGCCTCGGCGGCGGCCGGGCCGGATCATCCTGCGACACATCGCCCCGAACGCTTTCGGGCTGATCGCGGTGAATGTGTCGTTTCAGATCGCCGACGCGATCGTCGTGCTCGCCACGCTCAGCTACCTTGGTCTCGGGGTGCAGCCGCCCGCCTCGGACTGGGGTGACATGATCGCGGCCGGGGTGCAATCGATTTACTCGGGATACTGGTGGGAAATTTACCCGGCGGGAATCGCGATCATCTTGGTCGTGGTGGCGTTTAACCTTGTCGGCGACGGGCTGCGAGACTGGTTCGCTGAAAAAGGCGCCAGCTACTGACCGGTACCAGATGCTGGGTAACGGCCCCTAACTGGCGCCTGACCTGGCTAAAATGTTATTAGGGCTAGTCTGGGTAGCTGACGGTAGCTAGCTGCTCGCTCGGGGGTTTGCCAGGGGCGTCGCGGCCGTCTAGCCGCGGCAGGTGATGGTTGCGGCAGTGCTGGTCGGAGAGCAGTGCTGGTCGGAGAGCAGGGAGGGATCGTCCCGTGACTGCTTGGATGGACGCGAGGTGCTTTCCTTGAGCGCTTCGACCTCCGTTCCGCAGGCTGGACGACCGGGCTCAGAGACCTGTGACCCAGCGATGCTCGAGGCGCTGCTCGCGCAGGCTCCGGTCGGGTTCGCGTTCATTGATACCGACCTGCGGTTGGTCAGGGTCAGCAGTTCGCTGGCCGAGATGACGGGCGGCACACTGACTGGGCAGACCGGGCACGCGATCGGCCAGGTCTGGCCCGCCGCTGTCGCGGCGACCGCGGAATCGGCGGTCAGCACAGTCCTCGCGACCGGGCGGCCGGTGCTCAACCGGGTCGCTGCGGTTGGCCGAGCGGACGGCGCCCTGACGGGACCTGAGCGGATCGCCGTTCCCAGGCCAGCGGGCGAGTCCGACCCGATCGCGGGGAACGGCTATGGGCGGGTCGGCGACGCGGAAGCGGCCTCGGACCGGCGGCTCGTGCTTTCCGCGTTCCCCGCTCGCGACGCCTCAGGGACAATGACCGGCGTGACCATGATCGCCATGGACGTCACCTGCGAGCTGGCCGCGGCCGAGACCGTGCGCCGCACGAGTGAGCGTTACCGGTCCCTGGTGCAGGCGGGGAACCAGGTGGTCTGGGTGACCGACCCCATCGGGCAGGTAAGCGAGGATTCGCCTGAGTGGCGGTGGATCACCGGCCAGTCGATCGATGAGTACCTCGCTGGCGGCTGGCTGGCGGCTATCCACGGCGATGACCGGGAGCGGATCGAGCGCGACTGGCTGAGCTGCGTCAAGACAGGTACCGTCTTCGACGGCAGCTACCGGGTCCGCACCAAAACTGGCTCGTACCGGCATTACGACGTGCGTGCGGTCCCGATCGAGCGCGAAGGCGCGATCGTCGAGTGGATGGGCGCGAGCACCGACGTCACCAGCCAGCGCGAAGCCGATGAGATGCGCGGCCGGCTGACCGAGCAACTCTCCGCTGCGGCGCTCCGCACGTCCAGGCTCCAGCAGGCGACGTCGCTGCTCGCGGAGGCATTGTCGGTCAAGGAAGTCGTGAGCGTGATCACGGAGGTTGGCCGGTCGGCGATTGGTGCTGACCGGTCGGCCGTGGCGCTGGTCGACAAGGACAAGGTGAGGCTGCACATCATCAGCGCGCCTGAGGCAGGGGAGCAGCCGAGGGAACTGAGCGGGGACATTCCCCTTGATATGGCCAGCGTGATGACCTCGGCGGTGGCCCAGCGGCGACCGCTCGTGCTCGACAGCCCTGAGGCTTTCCGGCGGCACTTCGAGGCCGAGGCTGATGCCGAGTTCTTCCTGCAGCACAGTGATGAGCGGGCCTGGGTGGGGCTCCCGCTCACCACCTCAGGTAACCCGCTTGGCGCGCTCCAGTTCTCCTTTACCGGGCCGCGGCAGATCACCGACGAGGAGCGGGTGTTTCTCGAGGCGCTGGCCGGGCAGTGCGCGCTCGCTCTTGAGCGCGCCATGCTGTACGAGCGCGAGCACACCACCGCCGAGACGTTGCAGCGAAGCTTGCTGCCTGACAATTTGCCCGACGTGCCGGGAATCGCGCTTCGCGCCTCGTATAAGCCGCTTTCCATTGAGGTGGGCGGTGACTGGTACGACGCGTTCCGGCTGCCCGACGGAAAGCTGGCGGTGGCCGCCGGTGACGTGATGGGCAAGGGACTGACCGCGGCGGCCGGCATGGGCCGGGTCAGGAATGCGCTGCGGGCGCTGGCCCTGACCGACCCCAGGCCCGCGGCGGTACTCGCCGGGCTTGACCGGCTGTTCATGGCGACCGAACTTGACGAGCAGGTGACCACGGTCTGCTACCTGGTGGTGGACCCGCGGACCGGTGATGGCGTCGCGGGTAACGCCGGTCATCTGCCGCCGCTTCTGCTCGGACCTGGCCTGCCTCCAAGGCTCGAGCAGGCCGAGGCCGGGACTCCCCTCGGCTGGGCCAGCCCGAGGCAGCAGTACCCGTTCAGGCTGCCGCCCGGGCACACCGCCGTGCTCTACTCGGACGGGCTAGTCGAGAACCGCAAGCGCGGTCTCGATGCCGGGCTCGACGAACTGGTCGCGGTCGCCGCGCAAGCGCCGGCTGGCGTCGCCGAGGATCCTGGCAGGCTTATTGATTACCTCGTGGAGCGAATGCTGTCAGGTTACGAGCAGGACGATGACGTCACCGTGCTCGTATTGCAGATGCCAGTTCCTGACGGGACGGTCGGGTCTGACGGGGATGTGGCGGGTAAGGGGCCTGGCAAGAATTCTGGTGAGGGAAGGCGTGGGCGCGATCGCGGCTGAGGGTCGTCAGGCGCGATCAAGCCTGGCCAGTTGTGGGTACGCTTTCTCCGCACGCACGTGTCGGGGTCGATCAGATCGGGGGAGCGGGGTTGGAGTGGTACGACCTACCTTCCAACTCCGCCTAAGGTGGGGAACGGGAGCGGAACAGGTTGTGTCGGTTGCCAGCGGCGGCGGAGCGGGGTTCCGTCGCAGGCTTGGCTGCGCTGACCAGCACTGGACTGGGTAAGCACACACAAGAAGTGCGCACAGCGGACGTGAGTCCGCAGTGCGTACTGAGTAGGACGGACCTGGCGGTAGCGTCTACTCGCTACCAGACGATCGCAGGAGAGTGTCGGTATCGCCTGCTAGCCCGGTGGGGCTCGCGCCACTTGTCGGCGCGGCCGCCCGGCTGGGCAGTGACCGCCGAGGCAGCAGTGCCGAGGCAAGGCGAATTATCGGCCAGCGAAGGAAGGGGTGACCGCGGTGGCAGGCACTGCAAGCTCCGCGGCGCGGAGGCAGCCGACGCCGGCGGGCCAAGGCGCTCGCGTTCCGCAGCAATCCCGTGCCGAGCCGCGAGCTGATGCGGTCGCATTGGTGCCGGACGAATCCGCGCGCAAGGACGGCCGGGTGGATGGCCGCGCAGACGGCCGGGTGGACGGCCGGGTAGACACTGAGAAGAGCGATGCCGGCGTCAGCCGGCGTGGACCGGCCGGGCGAGGAGCCAAGAAGGACCGCGCTGGCGGGACGATGTCACCGGGCGGAGCGGATACAGTAGTGGATCAAGCCATTCCGGCGCCGGCTAGTCCAGCGTCAGGTAATCGCCGGTCACGCACCAGCACCCGCGCCGATGGAGGCGCCGGCCGTGCCGGGGCAAACGGCGGCCATGACAAGGGATCTGGTCCGGATGGCGAAAGCTCGCTCGTCGGCCTGCATGACCTGGAAGGTGACGTGAACCTGGCGGAAGCGACCGATCTGGACGCCGGCTCCGAACTCGGCGGGATGACCGATCCGGACAATGAGGCCGAACTCGGCGACGGTGAGCTTGACGGCGAGCCTGATCTTGCCGATGTGGCCGATCTTGACGTTGACCTCGACGACCTGTCGGGTCTTGACGGCGATGATGACGACAGCGGGGACGAGGTCCTTGGCGTCGCGGAGGTAGCCGTCGATGAGCCCGACGACGATGACGCCGATGAGGCGGCCGACGGCGAGGTGGTCGCTACCGGAGTAGTGGCCGTGGCCGTGGCCGTGACCGTCGCGGAGGAGTCCGAGGACGAGGCGTTTGTTTACGGCGACGATGACGAGGACCTGCCGGCCGCTCAGGTGGCCGTCGCGGGTGCGACGTCTGACCCGGTCAAGGACTACCTGAAGCAGATCGGCAAGGTTCCGCTGCTGAACGCCGAGCAGGAAGTCGAGCTCGCGAAGCGGATCGAGGCCGGCCTGTTCGCCGAGGAGAAGCTGGCCGATGGCGGCCGGTCGCTGCCGCCCGACGTCCGCGATGATCTCGACTGGATCGCCGAGGATGGCCGCCGGGCCAAGAACCACCTGCTTGAGGCCAACCTCAGGCTCGTGGTCTCGCTGGCCAAGCGGTACACCGGGCGCGGCATGCTCTTCCTTGACCTGATCCAGGAGGGGAACCTTGGCCTGATCAGGGCGGTCGAGAAGTTCGATTACACCAAGGGCTACAAGTTCTCCACGTACGCGACCTGGTGGATCAGGCAGGCCATCACCAGGGCCATGGCTGATCAGGCGCGCACGATCAGGATCCCAGTCCACATGGTTGAGGTGATCAACAAGCTCGCCCGTGTCCAGCGGCAGATGCTGCAGGACCTGGGCCGGGAGCCGACGCCCGAGGAACTGGCTGCCGAACTCGACATGACCCCTGAGAAGGTCATCGAGGTCCAGAAGTACGGCCGGGAGCCTATCTCGCTGCACACTCCGCTTGGCGAAGACGGTGACAGCGAGTTCGGCGACCTGATCGAGGACTCCGAGGCGATCCAGCCCGGCGAGGCGGTCAGCTTCACGCTCCTGCAAGAGCAACTGCACTCGGTACTCGACACGCTGTCCGAGCGGGAGGCCGGGGTGGTATCAATGCGGTTCGGCCTCACCGATGGCCAGCCAAAGACGCTTGACGAGATCGGCAAGGTCTACGGCGTCACCCGGGAGCGGATCAGGCAGATCGAGTCCAAGACGATGTCCAAGCTACGTCACCCGTCCAGGTCCCAGGTGCTGCGGGACTACCTGGACTAGCTGGCCTGTGGCCTGCGTGGCGGCCCGTCTCCCGTAGTGGGGGCGGGCCGTTCGCGTGCGTGCAGGCCCGGCCTCACCCCAGTCCCGGCGCCACCCCGGTCCCGGCGCCACCCATTACGGCATTCCGGGCATTTGGTGCAACTAGCCGGACGGCGCAGCAACGATGGCCCATGGGTGGGTTTCCGCTGGAGTGACGCGGGTGCCGGACGGTCTTGCCCGAGCACCGGGGGCACTTCGCGGTCGTTTTTACGCCCCGAAGTGCCCCCGGTGTCAGCGGCCGGGGCGGCGGGCTGCCCTGGATGTCAGAGATGCCGGGAATGGCGGGGAGGCTGAGAGCAGCGGGTCCGTCCGATTTCCGGACTCGGGTATCTCGGACCAGCGAAAGCAGGCAAGCCGGGCAGCCGCCGTTCGCAGCGCGGCACCGCCCCGCCCCCCGCCGCGACGAACCGGGCATTAACCCCAAACCGGCCCGCCGCCGGCATCTACAGGATCCGCAAGCCTGCTTTCGTGGAAACCTCAGATGGCATTCCAGTCGGGGATTCCACAATCATCCAGGAGCCTGCCGGCGCACCCCCGCAACAGGAGCATTCAGGCCAGAACCAGCAAAGCCGGAAACCCAAACCGACCCACCGCCCCGCCGAGGCCCGGAAAGGCTGGAAGACCAGTCCCGCCCGGCCCGGACGGAACTGGTCCTGCAGCCCTTCCCGCCTCAGCTTCCACCGGCATTCCCGGCATTCCCGGCATCCAGGGCAGCCCGCCGCCCCGGCCGCTGACACCGGGGGCACCCTGCGGTCGTAATAACGACGAAGTGCCCCCGGTGCTCGGGCAAGACCGTCCCGGACCCGCCTCACTCCACCAGAAACGCACCCGTGGGCCATGGGTGCGTTTCTTTGGGAGTGAGTTCCGGTCGACTCCTCAGCGTGGTCCTAGCGGGGCCGGGTCGCGGGCCGGTCCCGGCTTATGTATCCCGGCATTCCGAGCATTCGGTGCAGTCCGCCGCCAGACCCCGGGAGGCGGGGGCACTTTACGTCGGCAAAAACAACAGCAAAGTGCCCCCGCCTCCCGTGCCCGCCGGACAAAACGCCCGTAACGTACGGTCGGCCGCAACGATGGCCCAGGGGTGCCTTTCTTCTGGAGTGACGGTGATCGGCGGGCCTGCAGCGCAGGCTGGCAGGCCTGCGCATCGACCGGTATGCGGCTAATGCCTGGTTCGCGGGGTCAGCCCGTGAGGTTTTCGCCCAGAGCCCGGCCGGGCCGGGAGCGAGTCCAGAAAGTGAACCCGTGGTAAGCCGGCTTAGCCCGGCGGCTTACCACGTTTTACCTAGCGACCGCGGATCGTTATACGTGGTTTGCACCGTTATTTTCTTAGCTAAGACGTGGTAAGGCACGATCGCCGGGCGGCATACCACGGGTTCACTTTCCGGACTCACTCAAACCGTCCATATCGCCCGGCGCCGCCCCGCCCCAGCCTGGCCGACAGCGACTCCACGGACCGACCGTCGCTCATCACTCCCAGGGAAACGCACCCATGGCCCATAGTTGCGGTCAGCACCGCATCCATGGGACATCGATGCGGTAGCAGCAGGCCAGGCAACGACAACGATGAGACATGGATGCGGCAAGCCACCGCGAGGAACGGGGTTCGCGCCGCCGGGAAGCTTCCGGCCGTAACAGACGGTGGCCCGGCACCACGCTGGGTGCCGGGCCACCGGTTAGGCTTCTGCGAGCCGTGCGAGGTTACGCGTCGTCGGCGGGCTTGGCCAGCAGGCGAGCCGTCTCGTCGTGAATCTCAACGGCCACCTTGGCCAGCGCCGGTGCGTGCTGGCGGTTGTGGTGCGCGCAGAACAGCAACTCGGCCGAATTAGGCAGGATCACCCGCACGTAAGCAGGAGCCCCGCACCGGTCGCACAGGTCGTTGGAGTTCAGCGGCTTCGTAGGGGCCATCGTTCCGGTCATGTCCGCCTCCCCTTGCCCGATTCCCGCCGACGGGTTTGCCGACGGTTTCTACAACCTGCGCTCTCTACGCATCACAACACCTAGCCGGTCTCGTGTCATCCCATGCCGGCTAGCGGTACGCCGTGGGCGAACACATTACTGACCGCTGGTTTGATCTTTATACAAGATGCCGTCAAAGAGCAAGTTGTCCCAGCTAGTTAGCTATGTGATCGGCGCGTCCGCTCATGGTGTCGGTACGGGCCGATATCCTGCGGACAGGAGAAATTTTTCGGCGCGGCCCGGCTAGCCGGCGGTCGCTGGCCGGACGCTTGTGGTGGGAGAAGCCCTGACTACTGGACACGCACTGACTTCCTGGCCAGGACCGTATGCTCGGCAAGCCCGAGCCGGGCGGCCGCGGTGACCGCCGCGCTGCGGGAGACGCCGCTAGCCGCGAACCTGGTCGACGGTTACTCGGCCCGGCACCTGACCGTGCTCGAGGGTCTTGACGCCGTGCGCAAGCGGCCCGGCATGTACATCGGATCAACCGATGAGCGCGGGATGCAGCATTGCCTCTGGGAGATCATCGACAACGCGGTTGATGAGGCGCTGAACGCCAGCTGCACCACGATCGAGATCATCCTGCACCCGGATCAGTCGGCCGAGGTCCGCGATAACGGCCGTGGCATCCCGGTGGACATCGAGCCCAAGAGCGGGCTGAACGGCGTTGAGCTGGTCATGACGAGGCTGCACGCGGGAGGGAAGTTCGGCGGCAGCTCCTACACCGCCTCCGGCGGCCTGCACGGCGTCGGCGCGTCGGTGGTCAACGCGCTCTCCGGTCGCCTTGACGCCCGGGTCGACCGGGAAGGCTACGAATGGCTTGGCAGCTTCAGGCGCGGAGTACCCGGTGAGTTCGCTGGCGAGGGGGCGGACGCGAAGTTCACGCGGACCTCTGGCCTGCGCAAGCTTGGCCGGGTTCCGAAAACCAGGACCGGCACCAGGATCAGGTTCTGGCCGGACAAGCAGATCTTCGTTCCGGGGGCGAAGTTTGACTACGACTGGCTGATCGAGCGGGTCAGGCAGACGGCCTACCTGGTACCTGGCCTGAGCATCACCGTCACCGACGATCGCGGCGAGGTCGGCGAGGACGGGCCGCGCGTATCCGAGTTCAGCTTCGCCGGCGGGATCAGCGAATTCTGCGCCCACCTGTCTACCGGGACCCCGGTGACCGACGTTCTCAGGCTGACGGGTTCTGGGCAGTTCAACGAGACGGTGCCCGTGCTTGACGATCTCGGTCACATGACCCCGACCGAGGTGGAGCGTAATCTCGAAGTCGATGTGGCACTGCGCTGGGACAGCGGGTACGAGACGGTCAGCCGTTCGTTCGTGAACGTGATCGCTACGCCTAAGGGCGGCACCCACGTAACTGGCTTCGAGCGGGCACTGGTGAAGACCGTCAACGAGCAGCTCAAAGCCTCAAGGGTGCTCAAGGCTGGCGACGAATCGGTCATCAAGGAAGATGTGCTCGAAGGCCTCACGGCCGTAGTGTCGGTGCGCCTGCCCGAGCCCCAGTTCGAGGGTCAGACCAAAGAGGTGCTCGGCACTCCTTCGGCTTCGCGGATCGTGGGGCAGGTGGTCTCGGCTGAGCTCGGGAACTTCCTCGAAGGAAAGCTGCGCGGCAGCAAGCAGCAGGCTAAGGCCGTACTCGAAAAGGTCGCCGCCGCGGCCAAGACGAGGATCGCCGCCCGCGAGCACCGGGAGAACCAGCGTCGCAAGTCGGCCCTGGCCAGCTCCGCCCTGCCCGCGAAGCTCGCGGACTGCCGCTCGGCCGACGACCGGAGCGAACTGTTCATCGTTGAGGGCGATTCGGCCCTTGGCACCGCCAAGCTGGCGCGCGACTCCGAGTTCCAGGCCCTGCTCCCGATCAGGGGCAAGATCCTCAACGTGCAGAAGGCGTCGCTGTCCGACATGCTGAAGAACGCCGAGTGCGCCGCGATTATCCAGGTGCTCGGCGCCGGCTCAGGCAACGCCTTCAATCTCGAATCGGCTAGATACCAGCGGGTCATCCTGATGAGCGACGCCGACGTTGACGGCGCTCACATCCGGTGCCTGCTGCTGACCTTGTTCCACAGGTACATGCGGCCGATGGTGGATGCCGGCCGGGTTTTCGCGGCGGTGCCGCCGCTGCACCGGATCGAACTCAGCAACCCGAAAAAGGGCGCAGACAAGTACATCTACACTTATTCGGACGCCGAGTTGAGCCGCACCATGCTTGAACTAGAACGCAAGGGGCAGCGCTGGAAGGACCAGCCGCAGCGGTACAAGGGCCTGGGCGAGATGGACGCATCTCAGCTCGCCGAGACAACCATGGACCCGCGCAAGCGCACGCTCAGACGGATCAAGATCGCCGACTCGGCGGCCGCCTCGGGAATCTTCGACTTGCTAATGGGCAGCGAGGTAGCCCCCCGCCGTGACTTCATCGTCACCGGCGCGACCGAACTCGACCCCACCAGAATCGACACCTAAACCGTAATCGCCCATCCCTCGATCGTGCGACGAGCGAGGTGGCGGCTCCGAGTCGCTGCCGGAGCGCCACCCCGGCTCAAGTTGCCCTTCGGGCAGTGTCGGTCTGGTTCACGTGAGCGGACCGGTGCTGTTGTGACCGGAGTGAGCGCCGGGCCTGACGGAATGGGCCCGGACTGGACCGGACCGCGCCGGGCCGGGCCGGGGTTCGGCCCGCTTAACCGCGGTAGCCGCGCCAGGCCAGCGACAACGATGGGCCATCGTTGCTGTCGCGTCCGGACAGTTGCGGTAAATGTTCGGAAGGCCGGGGCAGCGCTGGGGGCCGGGGCCGGGGCCGGGGCCGGGGCCGGGCTGAGGGCCGGGGCAGCGCGGGGACCGGGAGCGGAGCGTCGGGGCTACAGCAGCCGGGTTGGCAGTTCGGCCTCTACGGCCTTGCCTTCGCCGACCTTGGTGATCGAGTAGCACTTCGCTCCCGCTCGCTCGGCGATGGCCTCGTGCAGGTCGGTGTCGAAGAAGACTAGCCCGGCGTGGTCATCGGTCGCGTAGGCGTCGGGGATGATGCCGTCGGCCACGAGCTGGTTGGTCAGGGGCAGGCGCTCCCGCTCCGTGCTGAAGTGCGGGCTGTTCGAGTACGGCAGGAACCGCAGGCCGTCGGTGAATGGCTGGAGCGGCATGCGGAAGGAGTCGGTGGTGCCGCCCGAGTGCCAGCAGATAGCGCCGGCCGAGGAGCCCATCAGTACCACGCCGGCCTCCCAGCACTCGCGCATGATGACATCGAGCCCGTGCACCCGCCACACTGCCAGCAGGTTGGCCGTGCTCCCGCCCGCCACCCAGATGATGTCCTGGCTGAGCAGGTGCTCGCGAAGGTTGGGGTAGCTGGGGCAGGGGAATAGCGACAGGCCAGTCGCCTCGACGCCGAGGTTATTGAACGCGAAGTAGTAAGCCGACATGTAGATCGGGTTGTCGCCCATCCCGGTGCCCAGGAAGCACAGCCTCGGCTTGCGGCCGGACGGGACGCGAGCCAGCTTGATCGCGTACTCGTAAGACGGCCCGGCTATGCCCTCCCAGAACCCGCCCTGGGAGCGCAGGAATGAGATCGACGTCGCGATGATCGTCGGCTGAGCGGCTGGCATCACACCTCCGGCTGAGATAGGGGGATCTACTTCATAACGGCACGGATCGCCGCGACCAGCTGATCGCGACCCGGCTGCACGGCCCGGTCAAGCGCGAGCGCGAACGGCAGCACCGCCCCGTCGGGCCGCCCGATTCGCCGGGGCGGCGCGACGAGCCGCATCTCCTCGGCGGCGGTCGCCAGCACTTCGGCACCGAGCCCGCAGGACCGGTTCGAGTCGTCGATGACGACCAGTCGCCCGGTCTTCTCCAGCGAGGACGACAAAGCATCCCAGTCGAACGGATACACAGAACGGGGATCGAAGACCTCTACCGAAACCTCAGAAGCGAGTTCGGCAGCAACGTCAAGCGCGACCGGGACCAGATGCCCGACCGCGACCACCGTCACGTCGGTACCAGGCCTGTGCACCCGGGCCGAACCGAGCGGCACCGGGACCAGTTCCGTGGTCACATCCTCGCGAAGACCCATCGCCAGAGCCGGGGCGAAGAGAACGACCGGGTCGTCATCCCTGATCGCCGAGACCAGCAGCCCGTACGCGTCCGACGGCGTCGCGGGCACGATGGTCTTGACCCCGACGTGCGCGAAGAGGCTGTACGGGTGATCGGAATGCTGCCCGGCCCAGCCTTCCCGCGAGCCGGAACTCGGCACCACGTAAGTAACAGGCACCGCCACCTGCCCGCCAGTCATCAGCGAGAACTTATGTGCCTGGTTCGCGATCTGCTCGAAGACAAGGAACAGCAGCGAAGGAATCTGGAACTCGATAACCGGCCGCATCCCGGCGAGCGCCGCGCCAGTCGCCATGGAGGTAAACGCCTGCTCGGAGATCGGCGTGTCGATGACCCGGTCGGTGCCGAACCGCTTCGCCAGCCCGAGCGTGAACTGCGCCATCCCGGCGACCACGTCCTCGCCGAGCACGCAAACCGCGGGATCACGCTCAAGTTCGTCCGCGAGAGCCCGGTTCAGCGCCTTGGTGTAGGAGAGTTTAGCCATCGGCCGTACCGCCCCTTCCGGTGAAACCGCTCGCATAAAGGAACTCAAGCGCGTCATCGGCCGAAGGCGAGGGGCTTGAGCACGCGAACGACCGAGCCGCCTCGATAACAGCAGTAACCTCGGCGTCGATGGCAGCCCGAGCATCGGAAGACAGCCGCGCGCCCTGGATCTCAAGCGGATCTCGCGCCCGCCACGCCGCGATCTCCGCTTCGCTGCGATAGTTCAGCCTGATCCGCAGCTCGATCGTGTGATGCGGCCCGTACCGGTAAGTCATCGCCTCGATCAAGGTCGGCCCATCGCCGGCCCGCGCGCGAGAGACAGCCGAAGCGGTGGCATCGCGAACGACCTCCACGTCCATGCCGTCCACGGTCACCGAAGGGATGCAGAACGCGGCCGCACGCCCGCCCGCGCTCCCGGCCACGGCGCCAGCCGTCGCCATCGTGGTCGCGTACCCGTTGTTCTCGCACACGAAGATCACCGGCAGCTTCCACAGCGAAGCCAGGTTCATCGTCTCGAGCAGTACCCCCTGGTTGAGCGCGCCGTCGCCGAAGAAGGTCGCGACGACCTGGCCGGACCCGGCCCGCTGGGAAGCCCACGCCGCGCCGGCCGCGATCGGCGCCGCCCCGCCCACGATCGCGTTAGCGCCGAGGATTCCGACGGACACGTCCGCCGCGTGCATGGACCCGCCCCGGCCCCGGTTAAGCCCGGTTTCCCGCCCGCACAATTCCGCCAGCATCCGGGAAGGGTCAGACCCCTTCGCCAGCACGTGCCCGTGCCCTCGGTGCGTGCTCGTGATCAAGTCAGAAGGAAGCAGCGCCGCGCACACCCCGACCGCGACCGCCTCCTCGCCGATGTACGGGTGAATGCCGCCCACGATCTCGCCCGACTTGACCAGCCCGAGCGCGCATTCCTCGAACGACCTGATCAGCCGCAGGCCGCGATAAAGGGCAGCGGCCCCTAGCTCTGCCATATGACCGGGCAGAAGTCAGGGTCGGCGTAGTCAGGGGTACCCTCGGCGGTCCGCCGCACCAGCACGTCGTTGTTGTAGACCACCCGCGTGCCGTCCGTCTTGTCGTAAGGGCGCCACTGGTTGTCGCCGTCCTGCAGGTGGAAGGAGATCGCCCGGCGCGGGAAGGTGCCCTGGTTGTGCCCGCTGCCGTGGTAGATCTTGCAGTGGTGGAAGCTCAGATGGCCCTTGGGGATCAGCATCGGAATCGCCTCAACCGAGGCGCCGTTGAATTCGGCGGTCTTCCGCAGCAGTTCCTCAAGCTCGCTCCGGTCCCGCTGGGCGAAATGCCGCGTTGAGTCGTCGCCGGGGATCTCTTTCCACCGGTGGGACCCGTCGATCATCGTGATCGTTCCCAGTTGCACCGTGCAGTCGTGGAACGGGATGAACGCGGTCAGCATCCGGTCCGAGGTGCAGGTCTGCCAGTAATGCCGGTCGGCGTGCCAGGGCACCAGGTTGGTGACCTCGCCGGGATTCGGCGGTTTGTAGATCAAGGTCGACTGGAAGACCCTGATCTGGTCCGCCTGGGCGAGCCTGGCAGCGGTGGCGCCGACGACGGGCTTGTGCAGAATCGACGCGACCGCGTCTGACTCGTAGTGGATGTAGTCATTGTGCCGTTGGATCTCGCCTTGCGAAGGCTCCCAGTAGGCCAGGTTCGGCGGCCGCGACGGCAGGCTCCTGTCCTTGTGCCCGGCGTAGAAGTCGTCGGTCGCCCCGATCAGCGCGTCGACCTCTTCGTCAGTGAACAGCTTCCTGGTCAGGTACCAGCCGCGCCTGGCGTACTCCTGCACCTCGGCATCCGTGGGCAGCAGGTCGATCTCGGCTTCGGTTAGCGTGAACGGGCTCGTCGTCGTCATTGTCGCGACTCCTGTCTCTGGCGGGGTGGCCTAGTACGTGACACCCGCCCGGGTGTCCTCGAGGGCTTCGTAGAGCGCCTTGATGTTGCGGCTGCCGAAGGTCAGCGCGCCCTTGCGCTCGATCAGTTCGAAGAAGAAGGTGTGCCGCTGGTGCACCGACCTGGCGAAGATCTGGAACATCTGTCCCCACCGGTCCCGGTCAGCGAGGACGTTGGCCGAGCGCAGCTCAGAAAGCGGGATCTCGAGTTTGCCGAGCCGCCCTTCGAGCACGTGGTAGTAGCCGGCCGGCGCGACCAGGAACTCGACTCCGAGAGCGGAGATCGTCCGGACGGCCCTGATGATGTCGGGCGTCCGCAGGGCCAGGTGCTGCACGCCCGCCCCGCCGTGCGCGAGCAGGAAGTCGTCGATCTGGCCGGGCTCGCGGGTTACGTCCGGCTCGATCAGCGTGAACGTGACCTGGGCCGTCTCGTCCTGCACGACCTTGGAGATCATCGCCTGGGTGCCGATCTCGATCCGCTCGTCGTAGATCTGGCCAAGCCCGAAGACGTCACGGTAGAACGACACCGTCGGATCTAGCTCCCCGGCCGGGACGCAGACCGCTACGTGGTCGAGCAACTGGAGCAAGGAGCCTTCCTGGTCGATCCGGCCAAGCTCGCCCGGCTCCATGTCGACTAACCCCGGCGCGAACTCACCGTCAGGATCGCTGCGCTCTACCAGTTTGTGCACCACGTCGCCAAACCCGGTCACGGCCGCGACGCCGACCCGTCCGTAGCCGGTAGCGGGGTCCGTGGCCGTGAACGCCGGAGCGGAAACAGAAGACCCGCCCGCCGCGACAGCCTCAGCGAAAGCTAAAGCCACGTCGTCGGTGCGGAACGCGATCACGCCTACGCCGTCCCCGTGCTTGCGCAGGTACTGCGCGGCGGCGTCGTCCTCGGTCACCGGCGTGGTGAGCAGCAGCCTGATCTGGCCTTGCCGCAGCAGGACCGAATGGGTGTCGCTGGTGCTTGCCGACCTTCCCGCGACCCGGAAGCCGTAGGCGTCGCACAGCACCTCTGACATCTTTGGCAGGTCGGCGACGTAATACTCGACGTGGTCGAAACCGTGGATCTTCATCGAAATCCCTTTCGGTGGTGCCTTAGCTAACTCACCTGGCGCGCGCCGTTCCCGCCGGCCCGAACAGGAGGCTGACGTTGTGGCCGCCGAAGGCGAACGAATTGGACAGGGCGGTGGTGAAAGCCCCGGTCCTCGGTGCGTGCCTGACGTGGTCAAGGTCGCATTCAGGATCGGGATCTTCGAGGTTGTGGGTAGGCGGGATGGCGCCCCGGCTGATCGCGAGCACGCTGGCGACGGCCTCGGCAGCCCCGGACGCGCCGAGCATGTGCCCGGTCACCGCCTTGATCGAGCTGACCGGCGGGCTAGCTGACCCGAACACGGCGCGGATCGCCTTCGTCTCGGCCACGTCGCCGAGCTTGGTGCTCGTCCCGTGCGCGTTCAGGTACCCGACCTCCGCCGGGGAAACGCCTGCCCGAGAAAGAGCCAGCCGCATGCAGGCCGCGGCCCCTTCGCCGTCCGGCCGGGGCATGGTCGGGTGGTGCGCGTCAGACGTAGCACCCCAGCCGATCAGGCTGGCGTAGGAAGCGGCCCCTCGCGCCGACGCGTGATCTGACCGCTCGATGACCATGATCGCGGCGCCTTCACCGAGCACGAAGCCGTTCCGCCGGCGGTCGAACGGCCGGCTGGCCAGGACCGGGTCAGCCCAGCCCGTGGCCAGGGCCCGCGCGTTCCCGAAGGCGGCCACGATCGTCGGATGCAGCGGCGACTCGGTCCCGCCGCAGATCACCACGTCGGCGCTGCCCTCGTGAATAAGCCGGTACGCCTCGGCGATGGACTGCGCGCCCGCTGCGCAGGCAGTAACGATCGCGGAACTGAATCCCCTGATGCCATATTTGATGGCAATTCTGGCGGTTGCCATGTTCGACAACATGCCCGGCAGCAAATACGGGCTCACCGCCGCCCGGCCCCGCTGAAACCGCGCGTGGCTGAACTCCTCGAAAGTCTCGAGCCCGCCCCCGCCGGTCGACGCCAGGACAGCGGTACGGTACGGGTCGGCGTTCGTGCCGACCTCAAGCCCGGCGTCGGCGATCGCCCGGTCGGCCGCGAGCATTCCCAGCAGCACGAACCGGTCCACCGCCCTGGTCTCCCTCGGCGGCAGCACGCTGACCGGATCGATCTCAGGCGAGATGCCCGCGACCTCGAGCTCTGGCCACGCGGGATGCCCCTCGGGCGGGCGCTGGAGTCCTGAAGGGCCTTTACACAAAGCGGCAAAGAAACCATCGGGGTCACTGCCTACCGGGGTGACCAGTCCGATCCCGGTGACCTCCGCCGTGACCGAGCCCCGGCCGCCAGGCGCCGCGTCGCCGGTGCTCACTGGGTCGCGCCTTCGAGGTGCCGCTGCCGCAGCACGAACTTGCGCACCTTGCCCGTCGGGGTGAGCGGTACCTTGTCGTCGTCGACGGCGATCACGTGCCGCAACGTCGCCGCGACGTGATCTTCGAGCGCGCCCCGCACCTGCTCGGTGCGGTCGGTCGCCGGGTCGGCGTCGGCCTCCAACTGGAGCAGCACGTCGCTGTGCACGGCATCGCCGTCCCGCACCGCCACGATCGTGCAGTCGAGCACGTCAGGGCAGGCGGCGAGGATGCGTTCCTCCGAGGCCGAGGTGTAAATGAACTGGCCGTTGCCGAGGTCGACCGAGTCGAGCTTGCGGTCAAGGTGATAGAAGTAGCCCTCCTCGTCCCTGTACACGAGGTCGCCGGTCAGGAAGTAGCCGCCGTACCTGGTGCGGTACGTGCCGGCGGAGTCGTTCCAGTAGCCGAGGCTGAGCGTCGTCGACTTGGTGCCGAGCTCGCCGACCTCGCCGTCCGGCAGCTCGTTCCCATCAGGGCCGAACACCTTGGCGTCGGCGAAGCTGTGCACCTTGCCGATGCAGCGGTTGTACCGGCTGGTCTCCGGGGTGTGGGCGATGATGAAGTGCGAGTGACCCATCTCGGACGAGCCGAGGCCGTCGACGAACACCGAGCCAGGCACCCGTACCCGGCCCGCCGCGCGCCTCACGGTTTCCCTGTTGCCGCAGGCGACCAGCCGCCTGATGTGCGCCTCGTGCGCGCAGTCGCCGGTGTTCCACCACAATGCGACCGTGCTCAGGTCGTGCCTGGCCAGATCGGCCTTGACCAGGTCGGGCCAGGTCGTGGAGAAACCCACGATCGCGCGGGGCCGCCAGGAATCGATCGCGGCGAGCACGCCTGGCCCGGTCTGCGTCGATAGCATCGCCAGCTCGCTGCCGTAGCTCATCGCCAGGTTCAGTATGATCAGGCCGGCCGCGTGCGGGCAGGGCAGGGCGCTCAGCATCCGCTCGGTGCCCTGGGGCCTTGGCAGGCTGAGCCGGTACCTGATCGCCGCGTACAGGCTCTGGTGCGAGTGCACGACCGCCTTGGGCAGCCCGGTCGTGCCCGAAGAGTGCGTGATCGCGACCGGATCGGTCGGGAACCACTGATACGGTGCCGGCGCGGCCTGCGGGTCACCCATCAGCGCGCCGAAATCATCGCTAAGCACCGGCACCCCGGTCGCCGACTCCGGCAGCTCGGCGGCGTGTACGGGGTCGGTGATCAAGCCAACCGCGTTGAGCCTGGCAATAAACCTCGCGGCGAGGTCGGGCGCGAGGCTCGGGTTGATCAGGGCAGGAATGGCGCCGATCCTGGCGAGGGCCAGGAAGGTCAGCGCGGTGTCGACTGCCGTCGGTGCTATCACCGCGACCGGGTCCCGCTTCCTGAGGCCGAGCTCGTACAGGGCGGTGGCGCGGGCCGCGACGAGTTCGCAGAACTGCCGCAGGGTGAGCGGCTGCCAGGCCGGGAACTCGCCGATCGCCGTGTCGAAGGTGAGCTGCGGCGTGTCGAGACCGAGGTCAAGTTCGGCCAGGGTGGTCAGTACGTTGCCTGCGCCGACGCTCGGGTCCGCCGCGAGCCGTGCGCGGATGCTCTTGGAACTCATGATTACCTCTCTCAGTGCACGGAAGTTCGCGTTGGTTGCGGGGGAGGGGCCGGCTCGCCGGCCGGAAGGCCGGCCTGAACGTCAGCTGGTGCGGCGGCTGCCGCGGGCCAGGATGCTGGTCCGATCAGCACGGCCGTGCCCTCGATGGCGCCGTCGGTGAAGGCGTTGGCCGCGATGACGAGGGCGGCATCGGCGTCGCCATCCTCGATCAGCAGCGTGGCGCTGGCAGCGGCTTCAGCCAGGGCCGTCCGAAGACCGTTGGCGCTCGCGCCTGGCATCGTGCAGACCACCGGTCCGCGCAGTCCCCAGCGGGCGGCGACGTAGCCGGCGACCGCATTGTGATTGGACTGGTAAAACAGCAGGGGCGGAACTCGCTTGCCCGCCTGCACGGCAGCGGCGACGGCGGCCGACGTGGCCAGGTCGCCGGTGGAACTGGCGAGCACGATGCCGGTGCGCTCGCCGCGTTCATCGCTGGCCGGCGGCGCGCCGAAGTAGTCGAGCAGGCACAGGTCGGCGACCGCGGCCACGAGCGGGCTGAAAGCCGAGGTGACAAACCCGGCGACGGGAGGCAGTTCCTCGCCACGGGTGCCCGGCCACTGCGCCCTGGCCAGCTGGATCAAGCCGTTCATGGTGCTTCCAGCAGCAATGCGGTATTGGCGCCGCCGAAGGCGGCGTTGAGGCTCAGCGCGTACCTGACGCTGACTGGTCTCGGCACGTCGAGCACCAGGTCGAGCTCGCAGGCCTGGTCGGGTCCGAGGAAGCCGGCGTTGACCGGCAGCGACCCTGCCCGCATCGACAGCACCGTCACGACGAACTCGACCAGCGCCGACGCCTCAAGCGCGTGCCCGTGCAGTGACTTGGTCGAACTGACAGGAACGGCCTCGGCGTGCTCGCCCAGGGCCAGGTGAATGGCCGCCGCCTCAGAGGAGTCGGCGAACATCGTGCCGGTCGCGTTCGCGTTGATGTAATTGACCTGCGAGCCGTTGATGCCGCCCCGGCGCAGCGCCGCCTCAATCGCCCGTGCGAGCCCGGTGCCGTCTGGGCGCGGCTGGCAGACGTGGTAGGCGTCGCCGGCCCGGCCCCAGCCCGCCAGTACCGCGAGCGGCTCGGCTCCGCGCGCCTGTGCCGCCGCCGCGTCCTCGAGCACCACGGCGGCGAGTCCGTCGCCGAGCAGGAGGCCTTGCCGGCCGGCGCTGAACGGCCGCACCTGTCCGTCGACCGCGAGCGTCCGTCCCGCGTCGAACAGCCAGAAACTGTCGGCGTCGACGAGGTAGCCGGCCGCGATGATCACCCGTCCGACGCGCCCTGACCTGATCAAAGCCGCCGCGTCCGCGATCGCGGTGCTGGCGGCCACGCAGGCGGTCGTGTAGATCCTGGCCGGCGGCGGCAGCCCGGTCGCGACGCTGATCTCGGCCGGCGTGCCGCCGAGCACGTCGCGGGCCGCCGGATCCCGCGCCGCGCCGGCGTCGGTATGCAAGGCAAGGAAGAATTCGGTCCCGGCGCGGCCGGCCGGGTCGAGGCTGGCCCCGGCGCACGCCTGCTCGATCACGGCGCCGAGTTCAAGGCTCAGCTTGGGATCGCCAGGCAACTCGGCGGCCACTCCGACCCGGCAGCGCTTGGTGTCGAACCTGACGGTCTGCCCGAACGCCGACTGGCCGGCGGCGAGGCCGTCGGCCAGCGCGCCCGGCCCCCGGCCAAACGCCGTCGTCACTCCCACTCCGGTGACGACTACCTGCGCCGGCGCCGGCCGGGCTGACTCCCTAGACATGCTCCGCACCGGTAAGCACATCGCGCAGTGCCGTCACGGCCGTGGTCACCGTCGTCATCGACATCAGCGTCTCGTCGCTGAGCTCGAGCGTGACGCCGTACTCAAGCTCCACCTTCGTGATCAGCCAGGTCAGCTCCAGCGAGCCGATCTGCTCGGGTACCTCGTCAACCGAACGCTGGCCGAACGCGGCCAGCATCTCGATGACCTCCGCCCGGTCAGGCGCCGGTGCCCGGTCGGGAGCGGGGGACCGGCTCATTCGCTGCCTTCGCCTGCCGGGACCTTGATCCTCTTCGCGACCTCGGCGGTAAATTCGTCGAGCGTCATCAGGGCGAGTTCCTCGGCGTCCTCGTCGCTGAACTGGATTCCGTAGTGATCTTCGACAAGAACGGCGAGTTCGGCGACGGCCAGTGACTCGAGGTCTAGGCCGGCCGGCCCGAGATCGGTGTCCCCGGCCACTTCGCTGACGTCGTAGTTCATCTCTTTCAGCGCACTAACCACGAAGTTACGGATCTCGGCGTCTGTGTCCATGGGGTGCCTTTCGTTCAAAGTGGGGTGATAGGCAGGGAGGCCCAGCGTTGTCCCTGAGGTGGGGTCCTGGTTCGGACGGATTGCGGTGACCGGGTCACGGCGACACTGCCGGCTTGGCGGAGCTGGCGGCGGCCTTGAGCACCTTCCGGTCCCTTACGTTCTTGCCAGTCGCCGTGCGCGGCAGCTCGCTGAGCACGTGCATGCGGCGGGGGCGCTTGTAGGCGGCGAGCTGTTCGGCGATGGCGGCCCCGACGTCGGCGAGCTCGACACCCTCGGTCAGCACCAGGTAGGCCTCAATGGCGTCCTCATAGCTGATCACGCAGGCTGTGACCTGCGGCAGCCCGCAGATCGTCTGCTCGACTTCGGTGAGGTCAACCTTGAGCCCGCCGATCGACACCTGGGAGTCAAGCCGGCCGAGGATAGTGACGTACCCGGTCTCGGTGTCCATGGCGGCCGCGTCCCTTGTGTGCAGCCACCCGTCGACCCATCTGGTCTCGTCGATCAGCCCGATATAGGGCGAGGCAGGCATGGCCACCTGCAGTTCGCCGTCCACCACCCGCAGTCGCAGGCCAGGGGCCGCCGCGACGGCGGGGGCGAGCTCCCCGAGCAGATCGGTCGCGATGACGCCGAGCTCCGTCATGCCGTACATGTTGCCGAGCGGTACCTCGTAGCCGGCCGTGAACGCTGGCCGCACCCACGGCCTGGTCAGCTCGCCGGCCACGACCATCTTGGTCAGCTGGGGGATCGGCCTGGGGTCGGCGGTGAGCAGTTCGGCGTGGAACGGCACGCCGAGCAGCATGGTCGGCCGGTCGGCAGCTGTGACGGCCGCCCGGATGCCGTCGGCCGTGAGCCGGTCGGGGAACACCAGCTCGATCCCGGCGTGCAGGCTGTGCAGCAGCCCGCCCACGAGGCCGAGCACGTGCACGATCGAGGCGAGCAGCACGATCCTGGTACCAGCACCCGGGTAGTCGGCGAGTTTCTCGTACCGGCCGAGCTCGAAGATCAGGTCGTCCGAGGTACGGGCGATGACCTTGGAAGGCCCCGTTGATCCCGAGCTGAGCTGGATCAGCGCGTGCGGCGTCGCGGCCGGCAGCCCGCCCGGCCTGGCCGAGGGTTCCGCGTCGACGGTCGCGTAGCCGGCCATGAACTTAGCGGTGACTTCCTTAGGCTCGACCACGACCTGCGGCGCCAGCCGCTCAAGCGCCTTGTCGATCTCTGGCCTGGCCAGCCGGTGATCGAGCAGGCTTACCTGGGCGCCGATTCGCCACGAGGCGAGCAGGCTGGCCACGTAGCCGAGCGACGGAGGCAGTACTAAAGTGACGGTCCCGCCCGAGCGCAGGCCGGCCGCGGTCAGCAGATCCTGCTGGTCCGCGACGAGCGACCGAAGCTCACTCCTTGTAGTCGGCGCGCCCAGGTACAGGCACACCTCATCGTCATCGCCGGCGAGCAGTTCACGATCTGCCCAGTTATCTCCGGCGGCGTCGTTATCTCCGGCGGCGTCGCCCGCAGCGACGCGTGAAGTACTGACCGTTCCATCTGGCGGAAGGGCGCAGCCTGACTCGGACATGCATCATCCCCTGCTGAGCCATTTGTCAACGGAATAGAGGTGCCTTTCGCCGTGAGAGTTACACAATCGACGCATCAGGTCAAGCGGTCAGGGGGTGGTTCATGTCACTTTCCGGGCCGTAGGGACTCCTGTGAAAAACGATGCGAACCGCGGCGCCTGGCGACTGCCAGGAATGGTAGCAATGGTCACATAGTTGATTACTGACCGTGATCATTGGCGGGTTAAGAGTGGTTGTTTAATGGCCGGGGCGCGTACTAGTCACCAGCCGGTTTTTGGCAGAGTATGAGCAGCAGGTCCCCGGCGCCGTGGCCGGGCGCGGAAAGGATATGGTGCTCGATGACGACTGAGAGCGCGCCGGAAGCTTTCCCGTTTCCGCTTGAACCAGCCGACTTCGGGACGCCGACCAGGCTGTACGGACCTGACCGGTGCCCGGTAAGCCAGATCCGCCTCCCCAGTGGCGACCTCGCCTACTTCGTGCTTGGTCACGACGACGTCGAGACCGTGCTCAAGGACCGCCGCTTCAGCCGCAATTTCAGGTACCCTGGCGCCCCCCGGATGGTGAAGGAAACCGACCTTTCCACCAATCCTGACGCCATCGTGAACCTGGATCCGCCTGAGCACACCCGGCTGCGCCGGATCATCGCCGGGTCGTTCCGGCCCAGGCACGCGGCGGCCTGGCGGCCGGTCATCCAGCGGATCGTGGACGGGCTGCTTGACGATGTCATCGCCGGGGGGCAGCCCGCCGACCTGGCCGCGGATTTTGCCGAGCTCCTGCCGATTAGCGTCATGTGCGAGCTGCTCGACATCCCGCCGCAGGACAAGCCCAACCTGATCGACTGGACCGGCATCTTCTTTGACACCGGCTCGGCTTCGACGAAGGAGCGGACGCAGGCCGGCATCGCGTTCATCACGTACGTCCGCGACCTGGTCGTCAGCCGCCGGGTGACCCCTGGCACCGGCATCGTCGATGAGCTGATCGCCGCCTGCGACACCGAAGGCGCGATGACTCCGGCCGAGCTTTACCAGATGATCTCGGCCCTGTTCATCGGCGGCCAGGAAAACACCTCGGCCGTGCTCGCCCGCGGCATCCTCGCCTTGCTCCGCGAACCGGAAAGGTACGCCGAGCTGGTCGCCGATCCGAGCCTGGTCGAGCCGGCCGTCGAGGAGATCCTGCGCTACGAGGTCATGAGCGAGGGCGCGTTCCTGCGCGTGACTACGACGGACGTGGAGTTGCAGGGCGGCTCGGTCCCCGCTGGCTGCGCGGTTCAGGTCTCGATCCCCTCAGCGAACAGGGACGAGAAGGTGTTCGCCGATCCGGACACCTTCGACCTGCACCGCGCGACGAACCCGCACCTGACCTTCGGCGCTGGCGCGCACTTCTGCCCAGGTGCCCCCCTGGCGCGGCTGGAGCTCCAGGTGGCCCTGGCCACCCTGACCGCCAGGCTACCGACCCTGCGGCTGGCCATCACCCCCGACGAGGTCCGCTACGCCCAGGACACCCTAGTCCGCGCCCTCCTGGCCCTCCCCGTCACCTGGTAGACCCACGGCCTGCCAGCCCAGACTCCGGCCCTCGCCCCACCCGTCCCCGCCAGCCCCGGCCCCGCCCGCCCCGGCCCACATTCCGGCATTCCGTGCATTTGTCGCAATCTCCTAGGCCGCGAAACTACGATGGCCCAGCGTTGCTGTTCCCGGCGGCGGGGCAACGACAACGATGGGACATCGATGCGGTCAGCACCGCATCCATGGGACATCGATGCGGTTCCCGGCCGCCGGGCAACGACAACGATGGGACATCGATGCGTTTGTTTGGGAGTGAGCGCGGGGGTGACGCGGGGCAGTCGGAGATATTCCCGGAAATCGCTCCATCACCCGAAAAGGCTCCGTGATCATGAACCGCGCCCGGCCCGGCCGCGGGGCACGGACCGGGCCGGGCTACCCGCCTCGCCCGTAAACCCGGCATATAGCACATACCGGGCCGCCCGTCTCCGGCCGCAGGCCCAGCGTTGTCCCGGAGCAGGGGCCAGGACCCCAGCTCCGGGACAACGCCGGGGCTACGGGTCCCGGTCCCGAATCCGCTTCGGCCATCACCGTCACCCAGAAAGAAACGCACCCATGGGACATCGAGACGGTAAGGGCTCGGCCCGGACGACCGCCGCTCGGCCCGGACGACCGCCGCTCGGCCCGGACGACCGCCGCCCGGCCCGGCTGACCGCCCGCCGTGGCCGGACGCCGAGTCAGCGGGATACAGATGCCAGGGCCTCGTCCCCTCGGGCGCAGGCAGCACGGAGTTCGGCCAGCAGTTCGGGGTCGACTTTGGCCGAAGCGCCCGTCCGCAGGGGATCGATCATCTCCGCCGAGGCCTTGAGCCACTCAGCCGACGGCGGTACGCCGAGGAAGCCGGCCAGTTCGGTCAGTTCGCCGTCAGGGTCGGCGAGCAGGCGTTCGAAGCTCAGCTGAGTCCAGGACTCAGGCGGCAGGTTGGTCAGGGACTCGATCCCGTTGGCGACGAGGAACGCCCAGGTACGGGCGTACAGGGTCGGCGGGATGTCGTAGGCCATAAACTTCACGGCATCGAACGGCGGCTGGATCAGGCCGGGAGCCTTGTCAGGGAGGGCGTCGGCGATCTCCCGCACAGTCGCATCCGAGGTGAGCCCGGCTTCATCGGCGAGCAGTGCGTGCAGGCCGGCGAAGCGGAAGAGCGGATGGCGCAGCATCGAGAGCGTGCAGTCCACCCCATCGCGGTACATATGCACGAACCTCGCGTCGGGGAATTCCTCGACTAGTTGGTCGACGAGCGCGAGCGAGGTGCCCGAGCGCTCCACGATCACCCGCCGACCGAGCAGCCCGGCCAGGAAGTCGAAGAGATGCCTGAACTGCTCGGCCGCGGGCCGCATCGGCCAGGTCGGTATCTCGGGCTCAAGTTGCGAGTACAGCCCGTCCGGGTCATCGGACAGAACGGGCAAGGTGCTGTGCATGATGTTCGGTATGCCGGTCGCGGGGGAGAAACGGCCCGAGTCGTAGTGATAGAGCATTTCGTCGTTTTTAAGGCCACCGAGAATCATGGCGTCGGAGATAGTGTCGGCGCCGGTCATCAGCTCCCACAGCCGCGCGCCGTCGAGGGGCTCCTTCGGCAGTTCCCAGCCGAACGGGGCGCGCTGCAGCGCGATGAAGAACTCGCTGAGACTAAGCACGTCAGGATGCAGCGCCAGGATCTTGGAAAGCATCGTCGAGCCGGAACGGCCGGTACTCACCACGAACGTGATCGGCATTTGCTTCCTTTCTGGCTAAACGACCGTGACCGGCAGGTCGCTGAATCCGCGGAAAACGATGCCTGCCCTGACCGGGTCACCCGCCAGGCGGAGGGCGGGGAACCTGCGCACCAGGCCGGCCAGGAATTCGCCGGTCTCGACCCGCGCGAGCGGGGCGCCAAGGCACCGGTGGATGCCACCGCCGAACGACAGCGGGGCGGTGCCTTTTCGTGTGAGGTCGAACACGTTGGGTGACGGAAACCGAGCCGGGTCGCGGTTGCCCGCCCCGATCATCGCGAGCACAAGCTCGCCGCCCCGCACGGTCGTCCCGCCGATGGCCGTCTCCCTGGCCGCGACCCGGCCGACTAGCTGGACCGGCGCGTCGTAGCGCAGTACCTCGTCGGCGATGTCCTCAAGCGATACCTCGCCCGCGCGAATCAGCCCAGCTTGCTCTGAGTTGGTCAGCAGCGCGTAAGCGCCGTTGGCGAGCAGGTTTGTCATGGTGTCGACCCCGGCCATGAACAGGAACGTGAGCATCTGCGCGACTTCGGTGTCGGTGAAGTCAGGGTGCTGGGCGGCGACCACACTGGACGTGAGGTCGTCCCTCGGCCGCGCCCTGCGGTCATCAGCGAGCGCTGAGAAGTACTCGTCCAGCGTGACCGCGGCAGCGTCGGCAGCAGCGAGCGTCTGCCGGGCTGAACCGAGCTCGACCAGCTTGAGCAGCGTCGTCATCGGCCCGCGCAAGGCCGGCCAGTCCGAGGCAGGCACGCCGACCAGCGAGGCGATCACCGCGATCGGCAACCGGTCGCCGATGAACCCGTGCAGGTTGACTGTGCTTCCTTCCGAGCCGGCCTCGGCGAGCTCGTCGATCGCCTGAGCCGCCAGCGCGGTCACGCTCGCCCGCATCCGCTCGGCCGCGCGCGGAGTGAAGGCGGCGCTCACCAGCTTCCTCAGCCGGGTGTGGTCGGGCGGGTCACGGAACAGCATGGGCTCAAAGGTCGCGGTCTTCGCCGGATGCTCGCGCCAGCCGGGGGACACCCGGTCGTTCCAGGCCGGGCTCTGCGCGCCGAACTCCTGGTCGCGCACCAGGGTCGCGCAGTCCTCGTAGCCGAAGAGCACGAGCACCCCCCCACCGGCAGCCCACCGGACTGGTCCCTGCTCGCGCAATTGCGCATAGACCGGATATGGGTCCGCACTAACGACGGTAGTCACCAGACTGCCGAGCAACGTCTCGGTGCTCTCCTGCACTACCTCCATGGTGGGTCCTTTCAGGAGGGAGCGGTGACTTCGGCCTTTGCCCTGGTGTTCAGCAGGGCCATGCTCTTCCTCGTCAGCATCCAGAGCGCGATGAGCAGGTACACGACGACCGCGACCCAGATCATGTCGCGCGGCCCGATCTGGTCGGTGATCCAGCCGAACACTGCCGGGGTGATCGCCATCAGGCTGGTCCAGCACAGAGTCATGGCGTTGCTCATCTGGGCCTGCATGTGATCTTTGGTGATCTCGGCCGCCCGTGCCAGCAGCACCACGTTGATCGGCATCAGGAAGAAACCGGTGAGCCCGGCCATGATCCCGATCAGCCAGAAGGCCGGCGCGACCGCCATCACGGCGGCGCAGGCCGGGAACACGAAGCAGATCGCCTGGACCAGGAATCGCTCGCCGAGCAGGCTGATCAGGCGCCGGGACAGCAGCGCTCCGACGAGGCCGACGGCCGCGCTGATCGTGAACATCAGGCCGACCTCGGCCGGACGGGCTCCCGTCTTCTCGGCCAGCACGATCGAGGTGAGCCGCATGCCGGCGATCACGCCGTTGATGACGGTGGCCCAGATGACTACCATCCGCAGGAACGGATCGTCGAAGACGTACTTCAAGCCGAGCAGCACCCGCTGCCGCAGCTTCAGGTCAGCCAGTTCCGGCGGGATGCTCGACCGCTCAGGGTCAAGGTTCTTGCGCAGCAGCGACACCGCGATCGTGATCGCGCCGAACGACACCGAGTCGATCGCGAACGGCAGGTAAGAGGCCACGCTGAACAGGGCCGAGCCGACCGGCGGCCCGAGCATGGTCGCGGCCCGGTCCCTGGCCTGCGTTCGCGCGAAAGCGTCGGGGAGCTGCGCCGGGGGCACGATCCGGCGGACAGCGCCGCGAGTGGCGCCGGTAAAGAATGCGAGCGCGCCGCCCTGGATGAAGCCCACGACGGCCAGGTGCGCGAGGTAGATGTGGTTAGTGATGATCGCGGGCACGACCGTGGCGCCGACGAGGAGCTGGATCATCGAGGTAATGATCAGGATCTTCTTGCGCGGCCAGTGGTCGGCGGCGACCCCGGCTGGCAGGAGCAGCAGCAGGGTTCCCGCGATCGTGGAACTGCCCACGATGCCCGCCTTGGCCGCCGAGCCGGTTACGGCGAGTATCAGCAGCGGGTAGGCGATCGTGGACATCTGCGTGCCCATATCGGACAGCGCCTGCCCCGACCACAGCAGGTTGAAGTCGCGGTTCTTGCGTAACGGCAGCTGCTCGGCAGCCTGAGGCTCGCCGGCCTGCGGTGCGGCCTGCTGCCCTTCCACCGCCGTCATCGGCGCGCCATACTGCTAGCCGCGCTGCTAGAAGTACCCATCGCCATTAGTCTGCCAGCTATGGGCACTTCGTCATAGGGCTGCCGGTTGATTGCCAATTCCTCCCGTCGTAATCTGCGGGAGTGAGCCAGCGATTGCACCCGGCGGAAGCGGCCGATCTCTATTGCCTGAAGGAAGACGAAGCCGGGCAGCGACTCGCCGGGCATCCCTGGCGGCGGTTCGCTGTGGTGGGCGACAGCATCGCCGAAGGCATCGGCGACCCCTGGCCCGGCTACCCTGACCAGCCCTGGTGCGAGCGGATCGCGCTTGAGCTCGCCGCTGAGGCTCCGGACTTCGCCTACTTAAATCTGGGCGTTCGCAGCACGCCGAGCGAGGCGGTCAGGGACACCCAGCTAGCGCCCGCGCTCGAGTTCAAGCCCGATCTGGTGATGGTAGCGGCAGGCGGGTACGACATCCTGAACCCGTTCTACAGCCAGTCCGCGGTCGACGCGGCGCTGCGCACGATGGTCGGGGCGTTTACCGAGGCCGGAGCCGACGTGATCACCGTCGGCCTGCTCGACGGCTCGAAGGCGCCGCAGATGCCCGACGTGTTCAAGATCGTGCTGCGCAGCAGGATCCGCAGGCTGGCCGGGCTGGCCGCGAAGATAGCGGTCGACTACGACGCGCTGCACCTGGCGATGACGAATCACCCGGCCGCGTCCGACGAGGATTGCTACAGCGAGGACCCAAGGCACGGCTCGATGCGCGGGCACGCGATCGTGGTGGCCGAGACGATCAGGATGCTCGGCCGTCATCTCGACGCGGTGGGCAGGCCCGCGGCCGTGCGACAGCGAGTACCGAGATAGCGACAAACGAATCCCCACAGTGCGGTCTGCGAGCCGCGTTCGCAGACCGCACTTCCGGTGTTTGCAACACAGGGAGAGTCCGATGCCGTTTCATCCGCAGGTGCAGGCGATCAAGGACCGGCTTGACCAGGCCAATATCCCCAACTTGTACACGCTCCCCATCGAGGAAGCACGGGAGCGGGACATCAAGGGAATCCGTGCTACCGGAGGAACTCCTGAACCGGTCGCCGAAGTAAAGGACTTCACCATTCCCGGCGAGGCCGGGCCGATCGCGGCCAGGATTTACCGCCCGACCGCCGGCGGCCAGCTCCCCGCGCTCGTGTATTTCTTCGGCGGCGGCTGGGCTCTCGGCGTGCTCGACACCGCTGACGCGGTGGCCCGCATGATCGCCAACCGGGCGGGCTGCGCCTGCGTCACTGTGAGTTACCGTCTCGCGCCGGAAAACAAGTTCCCCGCGGCGGTGCACGACTGCTACACGGGGGCGGCGTGGGTCGTCGAGCACGCGGAGGAACTGGGGATTGACGCCGGCCGGGTCGCGGTTGGCGGCGACAGTTCCGGCGGGAACCTGACCGCCGCGGTGACCCTGATGGCAAGGGAGCGCGGTACTCCGGAGTTCATCCACCAGTTGCTCGTTTACCCGAACACCGACGCGACGGCCGACACCCCGTCCATGCGCGAGGTTACTGACGAGCATTTCTTCAACAAAAATGCGATCGCGTGGTACTGGGGCATGTACCTGACGTCGCCGGAGGACGGCCTGAGCCCGCTGGCATCTCCGTTGCTGGCCGCCGACTTGTCCGGGCTGCCGCCCGCGACCGTGATTACCGCTGAGCTTGACCCGCTCAGAGACGAGGCGGAGGCGTACGGCCAGCGTCTCGCCGAGGCCGGAGTGCCGTGCGAGATCATCCGCTACGACGGCATGATGCACGGCTTCTTCACCATGATCGGGATCCTCGACACGGCCAGGGAGGCGGTCGCCATGGCCGCCGACCGCCTCGCCGCTGCCTACGCCGCGACCTGAGGGTTCAGCGTCTTCAGAGCCGCCCGGTTTGCCCGCTCGCCGTCGGCCGCGTGCGCGGACCGGGCCGGACCGCCTGCCGTGTCCGCGTGAACCCGGCATATGACGCATACCGGGCCGTTTGTCCCCGGCCGCAGGCCCAGCGTTGTCCCGGAGCAGGGGCCAGGACCCCAGCTCAGGGACAACGCTGGGGCATCACCGCCCGTCAGGCTGCCCGTGACGGTCCAGCGTTTAGCCGCCAGGCCCGGGCGCAACAACAACGATGGGACATGGGTGGGTTTCCGCTGGATTGAGTTTCTGGTCGGCTCCTCCGCATGATCCGGAAGGAGCCGTGTCGCCGGCCGATCCCGCCCGGATATCCCGGCATTCTGGGCATTCGGCGCAGGCCGCCGTCCCGCCCCGCGAGGCAGGGGCACTTTACCCCCGTAAAAACCATGGCAAAGTGCCCCCGCCTCCCCAGCAAGACCCACGAGACCCGCCTCACTCCCACGGAAACGCACCCATGGGACATTGATGCTGCTCAGCCGGACGGGGCAACCGCAACAATGGCCCATGGATGTCACTCGGGCAGCATCGATGGGACATCGTTGCGGTCAGCTGAGCCGAAATGTCCGGTGAGCCGGTGCCGCGGGCCAGCTCGCGGCCGCTGCGGCGGTTCGCGTGCCCTGGCGGCGGGCTGGCGCGGGCGAATTGCCGGTCTTGCTGGTTGTCCGGGGCGGCTGCCGCAAGCGGGAGCGGTGCCCGGCGACCCCGCCAGCCCCGGCGCTCACCCCATCAATCTCAGCCGCAGCAGTCACAGCAGCCGCGCCAGTCAGATTGGACCCGTCACTCATCTCAGTCACACCAGCCCCAGCCTCCTGCCGGGCCAGCCGCGCGGAGCCGCAATGCCCGCTCGGTGCCGGGGGCGGGCCGCCGGGGCTAGCTGATCGCGACGGGGAAGCTCGCGAAGCCTCGCAGGACGAAGCCGCGGCGCTCGGGAGTTCCCGCGTAGCTCAGGGCGGGGAACCTCGTGACCAGGGCCGGGAAGTAGATCGCTGCTTCGAGCCTCGCCAGGGCGGCGCCGAGGCAGAAGTGCGCGCCGCCGCTGAGCGACAGCGGGGCAGGTCCGGTCCTGGTGATGTCGAAGGTGTCTGGGTCGGGGTAGCGCTCAGGGTCCCGGTTGCCCGCCCCGATGAAGCCGAGCATGTAGGTACCGTCCGGGATGGGCACCCCGCCGACGGCGAAGTCATGGGCCGCGATCCGGCCGATGGCCTGGACCGGCGCGTCGAAGCGCAGTGCTTCCTCGACCGCGCCTGAGATGCGGCCAGGCGGGTCGGCGCGGAGCGCGCTGGCCTGGTCAGGGTGCTCGATGAGGGCGGCCGTGCCGTTCAGCAGCAGGTCGGCCATGCTCTCGATGGCCGCGCTGAAGATCAGCGTCAGCGATTGCAGCATTTCTGCCTCGGTGAGCACGGCCTCGTCGGGCTCGCCTGCCCCGCCGCCGGTGTCCCTGATCGAGGCCAGGGCGGTCACCAGGTCGTCCCGAGGCGCTTTCCTGCGCTCGGCGGCCAGGTCGGCGAAGTAGTCGAGCAGGTCCTGGCCGGCCTTGTCGATCACCGGGAGCTTGGACACCGGCGACCCGTCGGCGGCGAGGCGCAGTCCTTCGAGCGGCACTCGCAGCATCGGGTGATCCTGCTCGGGAACGCCCATGATCCGGCTGACCACCCTGATGGGCAGCGTGGTCGCGAGGATCTCGTGCAAGTCGACGGTGCCGCCGTCTTTCCCGCCGTCCTCGATCAGGTCGAGTACCTCGCCGGTCACGGAACTGATGTACTCCCGCCACTTCCTGACCTTCGCCGGGCTGAAGTCACCGCTGACGTGGCGGCGGAGCCTGGTGTGGTCGGGCGGGTCGCGGAACACGAAGGACTCGTGGGTGGCGACCAGCCCCGGATGCTCCCGCCAGTCCGGCCTGACCCTGTCCATCCAGGCCGGGCTCTGCGCGCCCAGGGTGGGGCTCCTGATGATCGCCTGGCAATCGTCGTACCGCATCAGGATCGCCGACGTGTCGTCAAGGAACACCGGGGCGAGCTGCCGCATCTCCGCGTAGACCGGATAGGGATTCACCTGGCCGTCGGGTGACGTCAGCACCTTGAACAGGCGCTCGTATTCGGCAGTAACGGCATCGGTGCTTGCCTGAACGTCAGTCACATCCCCTAGCTTGCCTCTGCGGTCGGCTCTCGTCGAGAGACAGGTTTGCGGTTACGGTGTTCTCAGATCGCACGAACTAGCGCCAATCCCGACTCGATCCCGGCCCGACGTGGTGAGGAAAGCTATGGGTGATTCCGGAGCTACGCAAAGTAGTCCCGCCCCGACCGTTCTGATCATTGCTCCCGACCGGTACTTAATCAGGGCCTGCCAGCGCCTTGACCTAGGCGCCGTGATCATCTACGGCCAGGGAATTGCCGACGCAGGATTGGCGAGCATCCCCGAAGGCATGACCGGCGTCTTCGCCGAAGACCAGAAGGACGCGACCTCGGTGCTGGCCGCCCTGGCCAGGTCCGGCTTGGCCGACTATCCCTTCGACGCCGTGGTCTCGGCGAATGAGTACGCGATCCCGCTCGCGGGCCTGCTGGCCGAGCACTTCCGCTGCGGCGGCCTGCCCGCCGACGTCGCGATCAGGTTCAGGGACAAATCCGTGCAGAAAGGACTGGTACGGGCGGCGGGCATTCCGGTCGCGGACTTCGTGGTCATCGACGACATCCAGCGGCTCGACCAGTTGCCCGAGCTGCCGGTGAGCCCGATGGTGCTTAAGCCGGTCGCCGGGGTGGGCACCAGGCTCACGATGGTAATCAAAGACCAGGCCGAGCTTGAGGCGGCGGCCAGGCGAATCGCCGCCAAAACAGACCTGCGCACCTTCCTGCTGGAGAAGTTCATTCCCAACGACGAATTGATCGTTGACGGAGTGGTACGCGATGGTGAACTCGCTTTCTATTCGATGGGTTATTACCCGGAACCTTGCCTCGCCGTAGTCGACCGGCAAGCTTCCATGACTTATTGCCGGTTCGATCCGGTGGCTGACAAGGATGTCTTCGAGGAAGCCGGCCCGCTGGCCAGCCGGGCCGTGGCCGCGCTCGGCCTTGTCGACGGCGTCTTCCACATGGAACTCTTCCGGCCGAAGGACGGCGGGCCGCTGATTTTCGGCGAGTGCGCCGCTAGGCGCGGTGCGGCGATGATATTTGAAGAAGTGCTCTGGAAATTTAACGTCGACCTCGCCGAGGAGACGCTGCGGGCGGCGCTCGGCTGGCCGCCGAGGCTCGAAGTCAAGGTGCGGCCTGGCGCGATCGGGACAACGAACGTCAACGCGCCCGCCGGGGTTCTGCTGTCCATCCCGAGCATCGCCGAGATCATGCGCCAGCCTGGCGTCGTCTACGCGCGGGTCGAGATGCCGGTGGGAGCCACGATCGCGGATCAGATAGCCGACGCGGCGAGCAGGCTGTCTGAGGTACTCGTGACCGCCGATGATCCCGGTCAGCTTCAGCAGCGTTTCGCGGACGTCAGGACCTGGTTCCTTGACCGGCTCATCGTGGTGCCACCGAAGGCGACGCACAGGACCCTGCGCGCCTGGCAGCAGAGAATCTGGCCGTCTTCGCAGGTGGGGGACGAACAGCTCTTCGACCCCGACGACTCAGAATCCGAGGAGAGCGCATGACCGATTACCCAGAGGATCTTGAGCTCGAACCCGACAACTACGTGCTCGACGCGCTCAGGACCTTCGCCGGGTACGGCGACAGGGAAGCCATCGTCCAGGCCGGCACCAGGCTCAGTTACAACGAGATCTCGAACCTGATCAGGGCCTTGGCGAACACCCTGCACGACGCCGGCGTGGAAGACGGCATGGGCGTCGCCGTGCTGGTCAGGGACTGCCCAGAGTCAGCTTCGCTGCAGATGGCCCTGCACTTGCTTGGCTGCCGCACGGTCTGGCTGGTTCCTTACGCGCCCCGCCGGGACCAGATTGCCTACCTGGAGCTGTCCAAGCCGGACGTGCTGATCTACAGCCCGGTGGCGGTGCAGCGGTCAGAGATGGCGGCCGAGATGATCGTGAGGATGCCTGACCTGAAGGTCTTCACGGTGGGCAAGTCCGAGGGCGGTTACCAGGATCTCCTGGCTGACATCAACCCCGAGGCGCCCGACCTTCCGCTCGAGTTCGTCGGCGAGCAGCCGTCCTCGCTGTTCTACACGGGCGGTACCACCGGACTGCCCAAGCTCGTGCATCACTGGCAGGGCTACTACCGGTCGCTGCAGTTCATCGCCGCCTACTACCTGTCCATCGACGAGCCGCCGATGCGGTTCCTTTCCGGCTCGTCCTACAGCTACGTCAGCGGCCAGACCCCTGCCTTTCTCACGCTGTTCGAGGGCGGCACGTTCTTCACCAGCGAGCGCTGGGACGTCGAGGAATGGCTCGCCACGATCGAGAAGGAGACCATCACCAGTGCGTTCCTGACCCCGCAGCTTCTCTACCTGGTGCTGAAGGACCCGGCGCTGGCGAACTACGACACCTCCTGCCTGCGTTACCTCAACGTCGGCGGTGCCGCCGCCAACCCGGCCAGGCTGTCTGACGCGATCGCCGCGCTCGGGCCGGTCGTGCGCATCGTCTACGGCTCTAGTGAGTTGCCACTGATCACTGACCTGCCCTTCCTTGACCACGATCCTGAGCATCCCGAGCGACTGAAATCGTGCGGGCAGCCGTTCGCCGACTCCGTCGTCGAGGTCCGCGACGAGGAGGGCAATGAGGTCAGGGCCGGAGTGTCGGGCGAGGTCTGGGTCAAGGGCTCGCTGGCGATGGCCGGATACTGGCAGCAGCCCGAGCTGACGAGGACCACGATGAAAGCCGGCTGGGTTCGCACCAGTGACATCGGCTACAAGGACGAGGACGGGTTTCTCTACCTGATCGACCGGCTGCAGGACATGATCGTCACCAGCGGCGCGGCCGCGAACGTTTACGCCAAGCCGATCGAGGACGTTCTCACCAGTCATCCGGGCGTCCGCTCAGCCGCGGTGATCGGAGTGCCAGGCGCGGAGAACGAGGAACTGGTGCACGCGATCGTCGTGACCGAAGCCGGGGCGCAGGTGGAGGTCGAGGAGTTGCGCGACCTGACCAGGAACGAGCTGAACGTGCTCTATACGCCGAAGACCATCGAGTTCGTCCCCGCGCTCCCGCTGACCGGCCAGGGCAAAGTGGACAAGAAGGAACTTCGTCGGCGTTATCACGAGGCGCACAGCACCGCTGGGTAGCCGGCAGAACAGTTCACCCGGGTCGCGGTCTGGTGAGGAACCTCGGCCCGGGTGACTCTCAGAGCGGGTTAGTCCTTGTCCTTCAGAACCAACTCGTCCTTAATGAACACGTCGTCCTTCTTCGAGATAAGTTCGTCCTTCTCGACCTTGAGATCGTCCCTCACTGCGTGCCTCCTTCCGGTTTCCTGGCCCACGTGGGCAACGGGCGCGGGTGCGGTCGCGGCTGTAATCGCGGCAAAACAACCGCATGGCACGGAACCGCGAGCGGCCGGCCGAACCTGCCGAACCGAGCCACCTACAGGTTAGATTGGGGTGGGACGGACGATATGTCAAGCATCGGAGTCTTCATCCCTAGTCACTTCCGATTGGCTGGTCCCGCCCGCATCGGCGGCTTATCCTGAAAGAGGCGGCTCGGGCCAGCAGATATGCCGTTATCCTGCGGTTATTGGCAGCGAACGATTACCTTACTGTCCTTTTGGCTACAAAGATCTACCCTCGGGAAGCGTGGTTTGCGGCTTAGGGCGACCTTAGATTGCACTGCGTCAGTTCATTCTCACTGCCCGCTGTCAATGGCGGTCGCGATGCCATCCCACAGCCTGCACCGGGCGGCCAGGGCGGCGTTGACGGTCTCCTCGCACTCACGCCACCTGGCCGGGTCGTCACCGCAGAGGTCGGCGAGCATCTGCATGGCCATGGGCGTGTGCTCCTCGGCGTCGACCTGAATGTGCCTGCGGAGGTAGTCAACGAACGTCGACAACTGGTTGCCGAGGTCTGCGTTGACTTCGACGACCTGATCGAACATGTCGGGAATCAGGTCCTCGCGCCCGAAGGCGAAGGCTGCCGCCTGGCAGTGGATCGGCAGGCTTTCGATGAAACCCCAGGTAGTAGTCGTGAACTCGGCTGAGGCCTCAGGTGCGCCCGCTTCTTTGAGCGAGGTGAGAACGGGCTTTCCCTCCCTGATGAGCTCGATGAAGGCGTCGATCGCGCTCCGGTCGGCCCCGGCCTGCGACATGCCCTCGAGGTAAAGCTCGAAGTGGGAGATGAAGCCGCGCCCGAGTTCGTCGCTCTCCTCCACGAGCACGATGTCGTTGATCAGCCTGCGGCTGCCGGTCGGCCCGCTCGGTACCCACGGAACCTCGACGCAGGTGAGTTGGCGCTGCAAGGACTTAAGCAAGGACATGAAATCCCAGACAGCGAAGACATGATGTCGCATAAAGGTCTTTACCGCCGTCAGGCTGTCGAGCTTGTGATACATGGGGTGACTGATAACCGAGTGACGGGCTGGGCCGACGGCTTCCTTTAGCCGTTCGACTCCGGTGTTTGCCCCGTCCCATTCATAGCGCGACATTGCGGTTCCTCTCAGTAACGGCGGCGCTGGCAGCACGCCATTTCACACTGTAAGCGCGCCTGATCGGGCCGTATAGAGAGCAATATTGCGAAACGACGCGTTAGCCGAAAGGATGGGAACCAGACACGAAAGGACACCGGCCATGACAAGCGGCACCCGGACCGGCGCCGAAGCTGACCTGAGTCAGGAGCCGGACCTCGACGTCTCGGCGCTGCACGGGTCCCTCGCTGACCCGGCGCTCGAGTCGATGAACTTCCTCAACGAGATCGCCGGCCGGTACCCGGACGCGATCTCGTTCGCCTCCGGCCGGCCCTGCGAGCAATTCTTCGATGTCACCCTGATCCATGAGTACCTCGACGCCTACTGCGAGTACCTGACCACGGAGCGCGGCTTCAGCACCGCCAGGCTGAATCAGGCGCTGTTCCAGTACGGCCGGACCAACGGCATGATCGGCGAACTGGTCGCCAGGTACCTGGCTGCCGACGAGGGCATCACGGCCGATCAGGCCGCCATCGTGGTGACCGTCGGCTTCCAGGAAGGCATGTTCGCCGTGCTTCGGGCGCTGCGCGCGGATGACCGGGACGTCCTGCTCGCGGTCTCGCCGAGCTACGTCGGCCTTACCGGCGCCGCCCGGCTCGCTGACTTGCCGGTTTGGCCGGTATCCGGCGGCGCTGACGGCGTCGACCTGGCAGACCTCGTGGCCCAGGTACACCGGGTCAGGCACGCCGGGCTGCGGGTTCGTGCCTGCTACCTGATGCCCGACTTCGCGAACCCCTCGGGGACCAGCATGACCGTCGCCACCAGGAAGCGCCTGCTCGAGGTAGCCTCCGCCGAAGGCATCCTGCTGATCGAGGACAACCCTTACGGCACGTTCCACTCCGGTGAGCACCTGCCGACGCTTAAGGCGCTCGACACCACCAGGCAGGTCATCTACCTGGGCTCATTCGCGAAGGTCGGCTTCCCTGGCGCGCGAGTGGGGTTCGCCGTAGCCGACCAGCGCGTCGCTGACGGCAACGGCGGCATCATCCTCCTCGCCGACTACCTCGGCCGGATCAAGAGCATGATCACAGTCAACACCCCGGCAATAGCCCAGGCCGTCATCGGCGGCAAACTGCTGCTCAGCGATTTCTCCCTCGCCAGGGCCAACGAACGAGAGACCGCCCATTACCTGGCCAACATGCGCCGCCTGCTCGACGGCCTGGCCCGCCGGTTCCCCGACGGCTCAGGAGTAACGTGGAACACGCCGACCGGCGGCTTCTTCGCCGTCGTGACGCTGCCGTTCCCGGCCGACGACGAACTAGCGGAGTACTCGGCCCGCGTGCACGGGGTGCTGTGGACCCCGATGAGCCACTTCTACGCCGGAACTGGCGGGTCGCACCAGGCCAGGCTCGCCTGCAGCCAACTGACGCCCGGCCAACTCGACGAAGGCCTGGACCGCTTCGCCGCCCTAGTCGCTGACCGCCTAGCTGCTCGCTGAAGCACAGCCATCGCACCCCGCCCCGCACTGGATGGATCGGGGTGGGACGAGAGGTCCGGATGGGACGTACGTCCAGGTTGGCCGGGAGGCCTTTCTGCGGGGGGTGACCGTTACGTGCCCGCTGGTCTACCCCCCGCCTGGGCCCAGGTTCGTCGCTACCTGGGCCGTCGGGCATCGGTATGTGGTGTGGGTAGTCGCCCGCTGGCGGCTACTTTTCGGTTCAGTGAGTAACTTGCTTTGTGCATTAGACGGACTGGGGGGCAATTTCGTTGCGTCCTGCGAGGCAGCGATCGAAGTTGATCGCCGCGGCGGGTCAGCGGAGGATACGGGGTTGGCGGCGTCGGCCGCCTGGTGAGTTTGCTCCGCGGGCTTGGCGGCAGCTGTGGCGCCCTCACCGACGGGAGGAACGACGGCCGAGATCAGGCGCCGTGCCCTAGTCGCTGCCACTGTCGCCACGGATCCGCTCCTGCTTGGTAGACGTTGGCGGCGGGCCCATTGGGCCCGCCACTAAGGAGAATGGCCCGCCAAGCTGGGGACTAGCCGAACTTGAGCTAGCGAAAAGCTAAGAGCTAGCTAGCCGGAGCAGCGCCGCCAACGGCCGCAATCGGCTCGCGGACGCGTTCGCCCGAGGCGTCGCGGCGGCCGTGCGGTGGAGGTAGCGCTGCGGGCGTGCCCGCCGCCGTGGCCGCACGGGCCGGGCCGGGGCCAGCCCAAGCCAGCACGAGGGTGTCCTCGCCTTTAAGGAACCTGTGACAGCGGACGCCTCCGGTAGCGCGGCCCTTGGGCGGGTACTCGGCGTAGGGGGTGACCTTGACGCTAGCCGCGGTTGTCCCTGGCAGCGCTCCCGCGCTGCCGGCCACCGTGACGACGACCGGCTCGTGCGGTCCTTCCGCGGGCTGGACGGCGCCGAACCAGATCACCGAAGTGCGGGGCGCCAGCCTGATGCCGGCCATGCCAGCGGCGGCGCGGCCTTGCGGGCGGACCGAGTCGGCTCCGAACCTCAGCAGCTGGGCGTCGCTGGAGATGAAGACCAGGTCTTGCTCTTCGTCGGTGAGCTGAACGGCGCCGACCACCCGGTCACCGTCCTTCAGCGCGATTACTTCGAAGTCGGCGAGGTTCTGCGGGTAGTCAGGGGTGACCCGTTTGACCACGCCCTGAGCAGTGCCGATGGCGAGGCCGGCTCCCTCCGCATCGGCCGCCACGATCGCCACGATCGTCTCGCCCCGCTCGATCGACACGAACTCAGTGATCGGCGCGCCACCGGACAGGCCGGGGGAGTGAGCGGTGGGCGGCAGTGCGGGCAGTTCGAGTACCCCGAGCCTGATCAGCCTGCCGTGCGAGGTCAGCACGCCGATCGTGCCGCGCGCGGTCGCCGGGACGGCGGAGACAATCACGTCGTGGGCCGACCTCGGATCGGCCTGGCCCCCGGGCCCGGCTGGCCTTCGCGGCGGCGAGTCGCCGCTGCCCTTTGGAGGCTGAAGGTCGTCTTCTGGCAGTTCCTGCTGGCCGGCTGCCTTCGGGGCGGCAGTGCGGGCAAGCAGGCCGGCGGAGGAGAGCAGCACGGTGCACGGGTCGTCGGCGACCTCGAGCGGCACCGCGGCGGTCTTGGTGGCGCCGCTGGCTTCGAGCAGTACCGTGCGGCGGGGCGTGCCGAACTTCTCCGACACGGCGGCCAACTCGGACGAGACCAGCTCGCGCAGCTTCTCGTCGGAGTCGAGGATGGCGGTCAGTTCAGCGATCTCGGTGCGCAGTGTCTCTTGCTCGCGTTCGAGTTCGAGCTTGTCGTACCTGGTCAGGCGGCGCAGCGGGGTGTCAAGGATGTACTGGGCCTGAGTCTCCGACAGGTCGAAGATCGCGATCAGGCGCTCTTTGGCCGCGGCGGCGTCGTCGCTCGTCCTGATGATCTGGATCACTTCGTCGATGTTGAGCAGGGCGATGATGATGCCGTCGACCAGGTGCAGCCGGTCGCGCCGCTTCTTGCGGCGGAACTCGGTGCGGCGGCGGACGACCTCAAGCCGGTGCTCGACGTAGATCTCGAGCAGTTCGCGCAGGCCGAGGACGCGGGGCTGACCGTCGACGAGTGCGACGTTGTTGATACCGAACGTATCTTCCAGCGGGGTCAGCCGGTATAGGTCAGCGAGCACGGCTTCCGGGTGGAAGCCGCTGCGGATCTCGATGACCAGGCGCAGGCCCTGGTGCCGGTCGGTCAGGTCGGCGACGTCGGCGATGCCTTGCAGCTTCCTGGCCTGGACGAGGTCCTTGATGCGCTCCTTGATCTTCTCCGGGCCGACGCCGTAAGGCAGTTCGGTGACCACGATGCCCGAGCGGCGAGGAGTTATCTGCTCGACCCTGGTGACGGCGCGGGTCCTGAAGATGCCGCGGCCGGTCTCGTACGCCTCCCTGATCCCCTCCAGGCCGACGATCTTGCCACCAGTGGGAAAGTCGGGACCTGGCACGAACCGCATCAGTTCGTCGAGAGTGGCGTCCGGGTTGGCGATCAGGTGCCTCGCCGCCGCGACGACTTCGCCCAGGTTGTGCGGCGCCATATTCGTCGCCATGCCGACGGCTATCCCCGCGGCCCCGTTGACGAGCAGGTTAGGCAGGCCGGAGGGAAGTACCTCAGGCTGAGTCTCCGTGCCGTCGTAGTTCGGGATGAAGTTGACCGTGTCCTCATCGAGCGAGGCGGTCATTTCAAGAGCCGCGGCGGCCGGCCTCGCCTCGGTGTACCGCATCGCGGCAGGCGGGTCGTCGTTGCCCTGGGAGCCGAAGTTGCCGTGGCCGTCGACGAGCGGAAGGCGCATCGCGAACGGCTGGGCCAGGCGGACGAGCGCGTCGTAGATGGCGCTGTCACCGTGCGGGTGCAGGCGGCCCATCACCTCGCCGACAACGCGGGCACACTTGACGTGCGGGCGGTCGGGACGCAATCCCATCTCCGCCATCTGGTACAGGATCCGGCGCTGCACCGGCTTGAGGCCGTCCCGTGCGTCAGGCAGGGCGCGCTGGTAGATCACCGAGTACGCGTACTCGAGGTAACTGCCGCGCATCTCGTCGGTGACGTCGATGTCGACGATGTTCTCCTCGAAGTCTTCGGGAGGCGGAGTCGTCCTGCTGCTACGGGCCATGCGGACATTCTGCCGTGCCGTGGTGACAGCCTCGACCTGGCGCGCTCTATTGGCAAGCACGCAGTGCGGTCTGCGGACCTGGTCCGCCAGACCGCACGGTCAGGCCGCGGAGAAGCCGCCGTCGACGAAGATGGCCGTGCCGGTGACGTAGTCGCTCGCTGGGCTGGCCAGGAAAACGGCGGCGCCTTCGAAGTCTTCTGGGTTGCCGTTGCGGCCTATCATCGTGCGGGCGGCCAGGGCGGCAGAACGCACCGGGTCCGAGGCTACTGGCCTGGTCATCGGCGTGGCGACGAAGCCAGGGACGATCACGTTGCAGCGGACGCCCGACGGTGACCAGTGCTCGGCCTGCGACCGCGTGAGCGACATCAGGCCGCCTTTGGAGGCGCCGTAGCCGCCGCTGTTGGCGAAGGCGCGGAAGGCTTGCTGGGAGGCGACATTGATGATCCGGCCCCAGCCACGGGCGGCCATGGCGGGGGCGAAAGCCTGGCCGAGCAGGAAGGGCGCGGTGAGGTTCACCGCGATCGTGCGGTCCCAGTCCTGCGACGTCAGTTCGGACAGCGGGGGCCTCAGGTTGATGCCGGCCGCGTTGACCAGGATGTCAGGCTCACCGAAGATGCCGGTTACCTGCGTGGCGACTCGATCGAGGGTCCCGTGCTCGGCTAGGTCGGCGCTGACCTTTCCGGCCGCCAGGCCAGCCGAACGGAACTCCTCCACCGTGTCGTCGAGGGTTTCAGGGGTGCGGGCGAGCACCACTACCTTGGCTCCCGCATGGCCGAGTGCCCGCGCCATGCCCCGGCCGATGCCAGAACTGCCGCCGGTAACCAGCGCGACTTTGCCGTCAAGACCGAACCGGCTGGCCAGGTAATCCGCTACGTCCGCCACGGACTGCCGCTACAGCAGCGGACGGGCGCCGACGAGGCTCAGGGCCATGGCGGCGAGGCGGCAGCCGCTGGTGAGCGCCTCGTGCGGCGGCTTCTTGTCCAGCCAGGCCGGCAGGAATCCCGCGCAGAAGGCGTCACCAGCCCCGGTACGGTCGATGATGCGCTCGACCGGGGGAGCGGGGACCCTTACCGGGTCGGGCCGTCCGTTGGCGTAGAACAGCGCTCCCTGGTCAGCCAGTTTCATCACCACGTGCGGATACCAGGCGTTAAGTACCCTGGCCGCCTGCTCAGGCTCGGACCGGCCGGTCAGCACCCGGCCCTGATCGGCGTTGACGAACAGCAGCGTCGCGCCGTTCGTCATCTGGAGGTAAGGCTCGGCCCCCGTCCGCTCAAGCGGAGCCGACGAGGCACCGTCCACCGAGATCGTCATGCCTGCCCGCCTGGCCATCGAGATGGCTGCCAGCGTGGCCTGCCTTGAACCGCTGTTGAGCAGCGTGTAACCGGAGACGTGCAAGTGACAGCCGGGCGTGAACAAGTCCTTGGGCAGGTCGTCGGGGGAGAGAGCGGCGTTGGCGCCGGGGTCGGACATCATGGTCTGGTCGCCCTTGTGCGTGACCATGACCACGCAGGTGCCGGTCGGCCGCTCCGGATCCATCACGAGCCTGGCATCGACGCCGTAGCCCATGAGCTCCATGTCCCGGTTCCGGCCAGCGATGTCGGCGCCCCGCCGGCCGACGAAGGCTACCTCGGTGCCGTCGACCGCCAGCCACGCGGCGATGTTCGCGCCCGAGCCGCCGCCGTGCATGGTGACCGTCGCTGGAGTATCGCTGGCCTTGGCCAGCGGCAGCATCGCGTGAGCGACGGTGTCGGTCATGAGGTCACCAATGACGACCACGCGCGCCAATGTTGCCCACCACCTTGATTCTGCTCGTTCGATTCCGCTGGTTCAGCCTTGACCGACGTCAGGCGTGCGGCTGAGGAGTCCTAGACCTTAGAACTTAACAGTTTCGGCGCGCTACCTGGTCATGTTCGCTCGCGGAATCCGCGATCGGCCCTAATTGCGGTCAAGTCGAGTCCCACAGACGAGCGCGAGTCGCATCCGTCCCAGCTCCGGGTGTTGGGCTCGTACAGCGCGACGAGCAACGCTGGCCCACGGGGTTCTGGCCCCCGCTCAGGGACAGCGCTGGGCCTGCGGCCGGAGGCCGGCAGCCCAGGCTGAGGCTGATATGCGGCTAATGCCCGGTTCATGGTCCGCGGGGCGCGGGAGCCGGTGCCGGGTGGCCAGAGGGCTGGCCCTACCCTTTCAGCCATGACCTGGACGTGGCAGTACGAGAAGACGGACGGATCAGCGGCTACGGCGCGCGGCCTGCCGAAGGAGAGTTTTGGCAGCCAGGGCGACGCGGAGTCCTGGCTGGGCGAGCACTGGCGCAGCCTGCTCGACTCCGGCGTTGACCAGGTCAGCCTGCTTGAGGAAGGCCGCACCGAGTACGGCCCGATGAGCCTGCACCCGCAAGACTAAGCCGCGCGCGCCCCGCCCCGGCCCGCAAGCGCGCGCCCGGCGCTCGCCCGCCCCAGCCTCAGCGCTCAGGAGCGCCCCGGCGGGCTCTGGGTTTCCGCCGGATCCCTGACCACCTGCGGACCCATGATCTCGTCGATCCTGGCCAGCAAGGCTGAGTCCAGCTTCACGCCCGCTGCCTTGACGTTCTCGCGGACGTGCTCAGGTCGGGTGGCGCCGATGATGGCCGCGCTGACGTCAGGGTTCTGCAGCGTCCAGGCGACCGCCAGTTGCGACAGGCTGAGGCCGGCGTCCTGCGCCACGGGGCGCAGTTCTTGCACGGCGGTCAGCACTCTGTCGGCGAGGTATTCCTTGATGAACGCGCCCCCGCGCTCGTCGGTGGCGCGTGAGCCCTCGGGCGGGGCGGCGCCCGGCAGGTACTTGCCGGTCAGCGCGCCCTGGGCGATCGGTGACCAGACGATCTGCCCGATGCCCTCCTTTTCGCAGAGGGGTACCACCTCGGACTCGATCACCCGCCAGATCAGGTTGTACTGCGGCTGGTTAGAGATGATCCGGTCCAGGCCAAGCTGATCGGCGACGCGCAGGGCGGCGGCGATCTCCTCGGCCCGCCACTCGGACACGCCGATGTACAGCACCTTGCCCTGGCGCACCAGGTCGTCGAAGGCCCGCATGGTCTCTTCGAGCGGGGTGTTGTGATCGAACCTGTGCGCCTGGTACAGGTCGATGTACTCGATGCGGAGCCGGCGGAGCGAGCCGTGCGCCGACTCCATGATGTGCTTGCGGGACAGGCCGCGGTCGTTCTGGCCAGGACCAGTCGGCCAGAACACCTTCGTGCAGATCTCGAGCGACTCGCGCCGGACTCCGTGCAGGGCCCGGCCAAGTACTGACTCGGCCGCTGTGTTGGCGTACACGTCCGCGGTATCGAAGGTCGTGATGCCCTCGTCGAGGGCGGCGGCGACGCAGGCACGGGCGGCGTCCTCGGCTACCTGGGAGCCGTGCGTGATCCAGTTGCCGAAGGCGATCTCGCTGACTCGCAGGCCGCTACGGCCGAGATTGCGGAACTCCATCAGATGCGGTCTCCTCGCTTGACCCTGGGCGGTGGAATCCTCGACGCCCGCAACCGCAAGCTGCGTTTGGTGATGTACCAGGTGAGACCCCTGACGCTCTCGCCGGGCAGGCGCTGCTTGACCAGGCGCGTCACCATCGCGGTGTGGTAGGTGGCCTCGACCGCGATCACCAGGACGATCAGGAGTTCCAGGTACAAGATGATGTTCGAGTAGGCCTTGTGCGAGCCGACCGCGAAGATGATGAAAATCAGGATGAAGACGCCGAACAGGATGTACTCGCTGACGACGAACCGCCGCGAGTCGAGGTAGTCCCTGGCCAGGGCCTTGACCGCGCCGCGCTCCCGGACCGGGATCGCCCATTCCTCGCCGCGCTTCATGGCCGCCATCTGCCGTTCGCGCTCGACCCGCCTGCGATCGCGATCTTGGGCCGCCGCCGCCTTCTTATCCTTAGGCGGGGCAGCGTAGGGCTGGCGCCTGGCCCGCTCTACTTCGCTCCGCTTGGGCGTTGGCTTACCCTTGCCGGCCTGCTTTGCCTGCTCAGCAGCCTGGTCAGCCTGATCGGTCTCCTGGGTGGCGGTAGCGCCACCTGAACGTCTCCACAACACCATCACAGCGTACCGGTACGGCCGGACGAATCACTCAGACGACGCGTTCTGGCGCGGCACCGAAGGCATCGCAATCCCGCCAGGTAGCGTGCATTGTCAGGCTGCGATGATGACGCAACTCCCAGTAGGTCATAGGCTGGGAATCCGGCATCTGCGGAACTTCTCCGCTGCTGCGCCATACGGTCGCTGACGGCGCCAAGCCCCGGCGTTGCGGCGGAAGACAGGATGAGGGGATGGGCCGCGCTTATGGGCGTGATGAAGCGGGTTTCTACGATCTTCAGGGCCAAGGCCAATAAGGCTCTTGACAAGTATGAGGACCCGAGGGAAACCCTGGATTATTCCTACACGACCCAGCTTGAGCTGCTGCAGAAGGTAAGGCGCGGCGTAGCCGACGTTGCCACCTCGCGCAAGCGGGTCGAGTTGCAGATGAACCAGGTGCAGCAGACGTCGGACAAGCTGGACCGCCAGGCGCGGGACGCGCTCGCCGCCGGCCGCGAGGACCTGGCCAGAGAGGCGCTGACGCGCAAGGCCGGCGTCCAGACCCAGCTGGCCGACTTGCGGACGCAGTTCGCCTCGCTGCAGGCCGAGGAAGAGAAGCTCACTAACGCGAGTCAGCGGTTGCAGGCCAAGGTCGACGCCTTCCGGGTCAGGAAAGAGACGATCAAGGCGACCTACACCGCCGCGGAAGCCACGACCAGGATCAACGAGGTCTTCACCGGCATCTCGGAAGAGATGAGCGATGTCGGCCTCGCGATCCAGCGGGCCGAGGACAAGACCGCGCAGATGCAGGCGCGGGCCGGGGCGATCGACGAGCTGATGGCCTCCGGTGCCCTCAATGACGCGCTCGGCGGCACGCCGGCCGACGACATCCAGGCCGAGCTTGACCGGATGGGCGCGAGCAGCAGCGTCGATGGCGAGCTGGCCAAGATGAAGGCCGAGTTGTCTGGCGGAGCGCCGAAGCAGCTGCCCGGCGGGCCTGTGCAGGACGCGATGCCGGGTCAGCAGGGCGGCTACCAGGCCCAGCAGCCCAACGCCGGAGGTGTCCAGTGATCATCAGGATCATGGGCGAGGGGCAGCTTGAGTTGCCTGAAGGCGCCGTGGATGAGCTGAATCATCTGGACGCCGAGCTTGAGACCGCGGTGGAGAAGCACGACGAGGACGCCTTCCACGTCGCGCTGCACCAGTTGCTCGTCCGGGCCAGGGAGCTTGGCGAGACCCTGCCCCCTGATGCCATCGAGCCGTCCGATCTCATCCTCCCCGGTGAGGGCGCCACGATCGAGGAGGTGCACGAACTGCTCGCCGACGGCGGCCTCATCCCCGGCTGACCTGTCATTCCGCTGCGGGCAGGCCGCCGGGGTACTGCGGCCTGCCCTTGCCCACCCGGTGGGGTCCCAGATTTGCTTGTGTAACGGAGTACTCTCGGGGATTTATTGTCATATTTGCAAATTTTTTGTACTTGGGGGAGTTGCCCGCAGGCGGGTCCGTATACCCAGCCGAGTCCGGGGCAGGAACTCAGGAACACCGGTGACCGGTTGCCAGAGCATCAGGTCAGGTCGGGTGTAATGAAGTAAGTAGGTTCGTGCGGCTGCTGGAAGAAACGGAGGCGGCGCCGATGGCTAGAACCCGCTACGCGACCGACAGGGGACTGATCGCGCGGATGGGCGCGACCATGTTCCTCATCGGCCTGGTCTTCACCGCGTTCATACTCGCGATCGTCCTGCTGCTCTCGCGCTATACGAACGTCGGCAACGGCGGCATCATCTTCTTCGCGGTCGCGGTCGCCGTGGGAATCTCGTTCGCGTCGTTCTACTGGTCGGACAAGATCGCGCTGGCGACGGCCGGTGCCAGGGAGGTTACGCCGCAGCAGGCGCCTGAGCTGCACGGTGTCATCGACCGGATCTGCGCGCTGGCCGACATGCCCAAGCCGAGGGTCGCGATCGCGCCGGCCGACCTTCCCAACGCGTTCGCGACCGGGCGAAGCAGCAAGGTCGCTGTCATCTGCGTGACGCGGGGGCTGCTCAACCGGCTCGAGGTGAACGAACTCGAGGGCGTGCTCGCCCACGAGATGTCGCACGTGGCGCACAAGGACGTGGCGGTGATGACGGTCGCGTCGTTCCTCGGCATCATGGCGGGGCTGCTGGTCAGGTTCGCCTTCTACTCCGAGCTGTTCGGCGGGGGCGGCGGACGCGGGGGTCGCGGTCGCGGCGGCGGTGCCGACCAGAACACGTTTCCTGTCGTGCTGGCGGTGCTTGTGGTCGGGGTCGTGGTCTACGCGATCAGCTTCCTGCTGATCAGGCTGCTTTCCCGGTACCGTGAACTGTCCGCGGACCGGTCGGGCGCCCTGCTGACCGGGCAGCCGTCGGCGCTGGCGAGCGCGCTGGTGAAGGTGACCGGTGACATCTCGAGGATCCCGACGAGGGACCTGCGCGCGGCCGAGCCGCTGAACGCGTTCTACTTCGCGCCGGCGCTGTCTCCCGGCGGCGGGAAGAGCCTGGCGAACATCTTCTCCACCCACCCGAGCCTGGACAAGCGGCTGGCTCAGCTGGACAAGATCTCGAAGGAACTGAACCGGTAACTGACCGGCGGGGCAATCGCCGTGGGAGGACAGCCGTGGGATTGATGGATGTGCTGCTCGGCCGGACCAAGCCGGTGCCGCCCAATCTCGACCAGCTCTTCGCGCTGCCCTCGGCCGCGATCACGCTCCAGGCGGCGACCGACTTCCTGCCGACCGGCGTGGGCTCGGTCTGCTTCCGCGCGGTCGAGGGCAAGGCCTTCTCCGACATCGAGAAGGACGTCACCGAACTGCTCGCGATGGGGGACAACAAGGTCGAAGGCTTGCCGCCGGAACGGCCCCGGTCAAGGTCAGCGACGACTCGTTCGGCTTCACGTGGGTGGTCTGCACGCACGACCCTGGCGACATCGAGGGCCTCGTCACTGACCTGCACGCGGTGAACTCCTCGCTGGAAGGCGGTGGGTTCGGGCCGCAGCTCCTGTGCACGATCTTGTCGTTCAATGACCCGACCGGGCCGCTCGGGCTTGTTTACCTGTACAAGCGCGGCACGTTTTACCCGTTCGCGCCCCGTTCTGGCCAGCGGAGGGACAACGCGACTGAGCTGCGGGTGCGCGGGGTGCTCGGTATGACCTTAAGATCGAGGCCGATCTCGGACGCTGGTTCCCCGTGTGGGGCGCTCCCGGGCTCTAGCTACTCGCTAGGGGAGGGCCAGCATCTGGTCCAAGGCGGCCTTGGCCTGGGCGGCGGTCTGCGGGTCAACGGTGATCTGATTGACCAGGTGGCCGTCGGCCAGCGACTCCAGCGCCCAGACGAGGTGCGGCAGGTCGATCCTGTTCATCGTCGAGCAGTAGCAGACGGTCTTGTCGAGGAAGACGATCGTCTTGTCCTTGTTGTTGTTCGCGAGGCGCTGCACCAGGTTCAGTTCGGTGCCGACCGCCCAGGCCGACCCGGCCGGTGCCTGCTCGATCGTGGCGATGATCTTCTCGGTCGAGCCGATCTGATCGGCGGCGAGCACCACGTCGTGCACGCACTCGGGGTGCACGATGACGTTGACCCCGGGAACCCGCTTGCGGACGTCCGCGACGCTCTCGGCGCTGAACCGGCCGTGGACTGAGCAGTGGCCCTTCCAGAGGATCATGGTGGCCCGGCGGAGCGCTCGGGGTCATTGCCGCCGTACGGCCTTCTCGGATTCCAGATGACGCAGTCGTCCAGGCCCATCCCGAGTTCAAGCACGGCGGTATTGCGGCCCAGATGCTGGTCGGGGAGGAAGAGGACCTTGGTGCCCTGCTCCAGGGCCCAGGTCAGGGCCCGCTTGGCGTTCGAGGAGGTGCAGACGGTGCCGCCGTGACGGCCGGTGAACGCCTTGATGTCGGCGGAGGAGTTCATGTAGGTGACCGGGACCACGGTGTCCGCGATGCCGAGGTCCTCAAGCGTCTCCCAGCAGTCCTCAACCTGGTCAAACGTGGCCATGTCGGCCATCGAGCACCCGGCGGCGAGGTCGGGCAGGATCACTCGCTGGGTATCCGAGGTAAGGATGTCAGCCGACTCGGCCATGAAGTGCACGCCGCAGAACACGATGAACTCGGCCCCCGGCCTAGCCGCCGCGTCCTTGGCCAGCTTGAACGAGTCACCGGTGACGTCGGCGAACCTGATGACCTCGTCGCGCTGGTAATGATGCCCGAGCACGAAGGCGCGGTCCCCGAGCCTGGCCCTCGCCTCCTCGGCCCGGCGGACCAGAGCCGGGTCTGACTGCGGCGGCAGTTCGCCGGGGCAGGACACGCCGCGCTCGGAGCGCGGGTCAGCGGCCTGGCCGAGGACGAGCAGGGGGAGCGGCACCGGGCTGGGCTGGCGGGCGCTGGGTCTGGCCTCGGGATAGTGAGCTGGTCGGACATGGGATCCCTTGCTTTTCGCTGGCCTCTAGTTATCGTCACTTTGACGATAGCAACTTATCGTCGGGTTGACGATACCTAGGCTGGTGTTTCAAGGTCAAAACCTTCTGCGGGGGTGGCCGCGAGTTAGCCGACGGCATCAGCTAATCGCAACATTTCGGCTGAGCTAGCAGCAACGATGGCCCATAGATGCTGCTCGCGCGGGGCGGGCAACCGCAACGATGGGACATCGATGCTGCGGCAACAGCATCCGTGGGCCATCGTTGCGGTAAGCCGACGCCGCCGAACAGCATCTATGGCCCAGCGATGCTGTTGCAGCTCCACGTCCAAGGAATGTGCGGGCGGGGCATATCGTTGGACTGACCGAAGATGCCGCGGGGTTCGCGGTCGTAATCACCGGGAGCTATCTAGATGACTGTTCAGAACGAAGTGACGGCGCAGGGCGTCATCCTCACCGAGGTGGCGGCGGCCAAAGTCGGCAACTTGCTGGCTCAGGAGGGCCGTGACGACCTTCGGCTGCGGATCGCTGTGCAGCCCGGCGGCTGTTCTGGTCTGCGCTACCAGCTTTACTTCGACGAGCGCCAGATGGACGGGGACATCGTCAGCTCGTTCAGCGGCGTCGAGGTGGTCACCGACAAGATGAGCGGTCCTTACCTGACCGGCGCCACCATCGACTTCGTCGACACGATCGAGAAGCAGGGCTTCACGATCGACAACCCGAACGCTTCGGGTTCGTGCGCGTGCGGAGACTCCTTCCACTAGGCCGCCGGCTGGCTGGGGCTCGGGCCTTGGCCGGCTGGAGGGCCGCTGCCTAGTGGCTTTGTTCGTCGGCGCTGTAATCTGACTTCGTCGATGTGTTTGCCTTTCGTGCCGCCCGGCAGTCCGCTCGCCCCGTGAGGCTTGCGCTAGCTAGCGGTTCCGTTTCGTCAGAAGGACCGCTGTGCGCATTGCGATAACTGGCTCGATCGCGACCGACCACCTGATGACATTTCCCGGCAAGTTCGTTGACCAGTTGATGCCGGACAAGCTGGATAAGATCGCGCTTTCCTTCCTGGTGGACACGTTGTCCATTAAGCGCGGCGGCGTTGCCGCCAACATCGCTTTCGGCCTGGGCTGCCTGGGTCTCCGCCCGCTGCTCGTCGGGACTACGGGCAGTGACTTCGCCGAATACCGCGAGTGGCTTGAGCGGCACGGCGTCGATACCAGCGAGGTCAGGGAGTCCGGTCACCAGCACACCGCCAGGTTCGTCGGCACGACCGATACCGATATGAACCAGATCGCGTCTTTCTATCCTGGCGCGATGTCCGAGGACAGGAACATCGACGTCAGCGAGCTCAGCGGTCGCGTCGACCTGGTACTGATCGGTGCGAGCGACCCCGACGCGATGCTGGCCTTCACCAAGCAGTGCGTGGCCAGTCAGATACCCTTCGCCGCCGATACGTCGTGGCAACTGGCCAGGCTGGACGGCGAGCAGGTAAGAACGCTGATGACGGGCGCCGACTACTTGTTCTGCAATGAGTACGAGTCCATGCTGACCGAGCACAAGACCGGCTGGAGCGCCGACGAACTGACGGCTCAGGTGGGCACGCGGGTCACGACGCTTGGCGGCAAGGGAGCGCGCGTTGACCGGGCCGGGGACGAGCCGATCCTGGTTCCGGCCGTGCCAGGCGTCGAACCCGCGGAGCCAACCGGCGCTGGCGACGCGTTCAGGTCGGGATTCCTCGCCGCGATCTCCTGGGGACTCGGGCTCGAGCGAGCGGCGCAACTCGGGAACATCGTGGCGGTGCACGCGCTTGAGAGCACCGGGCCGCAGGAGTACGAGCTGACTCCAGAGACGCTGATCCCCAGGCTCGCCGCCGCTTACGGTGCGCAGGCCGCCGCCGAGGTCGCCGAGCACTACAAGCGCTGACGCGGACGGACGGCTGGCGGCGGCGGAGGGGTAGCTTGGCTGCGTGACTGTCGCGATTAGCTTGGCTCACTATGGTCTGCTTGCGCCGGTGTATCACGGGCCGCCACGGCTGACGCCAGTTCGGGCGCTGACCGAATGGTCGCCCGATCCGTTCGCGCTTGCGCTGCTCGCGGTCGCGGTCGCGGCTTACCTGACCGGCGTCCGCCGGGTGCGGCGGGCGGGCGGGGAGTGGCGAGCGGGCCGGATTGTCGCCTTCTGCGGCGGCGGGGTCGGGCTCGCCCTGATCGCGACCTGCTCGTTCATCGCCGTGTACGGGAAGGTGCTTTTCTACATCAGGTCGTTCCAGACGATTCTTTTCCTGCTCGGCGTGCCGTTGTTCATCATGCTCGGGCGGCCGGTCTCCCTGGTGATCGAGGCTTCGCCGAGGTTCGGGCCGCGGGTGCGGGCGGCGGTGACCGGACGGCTCGCGCGGTTGATCACCTTCCCTGCGATCACCGGGTTCGTGCTCGTCGTCACGCCGTTCGTGCTGTATTTCTCGCCCTGGTACGCGGCTGGCTTTCACAGCTACCTGGTCAGGGAGCTCACGTACCTCGCGCTGGTGCTTCCAGGGCTCGTGTTCTTCTGGACGCTGCTCAGGGTCGATCCGGTACCGAGGCAGTACCCCTACCTGGTGGCGCTCTGGGTGACCGCGGCTGAGGTGGTCGGGGACGCCGCGCTCGGACTGGCCGTGATCGCCGACCGGACGCTGATCGCCGGGAGCTACTATCACGCGGTTGGCTGGCCCTGGGGTCCGACGCTGGCCTCTGACCAGGTGATCGGCGGGGGCACGCTCTGGGTGTTCGGCGACATCATCGGGCTGCCGTTCCTCGCGGCGCTGCTGATCGCGATGATCAGGGAGGATGAGTCCGAGGCCCGCACGATTGACGCCGAGCTTGATGCCGAGGAGCGCTCCGTTCAGCCGGCCGGAGGCGTCGCCCCCGCCGAGGGGACCGAGCCAAAGCTGTGGTGGCAGAACGACCCGAGGTTCGCGGGCCGGTTCGCCGCCGTCGAGCCGCAGCCGAGCGACGGCAAGGCCAAGCCTCAGTAACTGCGGCGGATAAAGAAGGCCCAGCCGTCGGCCGGCGCCAGCTCATGAGCTCCGACGAACTCGTGTGACTTCAGGCCGCACCAGGCGGGCACGTCGGTCTTGGTGGCCGGATCGTCGGCCAGCACCTCAACCACGTATCCGATCGGCACCTCGCCGATTCGCTGGGCCAGCATGATGATGGGCAGCGGGCACTTCTTGCCGAGCGCGTCGATCCTGAGCGCGGGCGGCTGCACTGCCGCGTCTCGCGGGTAATTCACCAGCCCCTCCGTCACACCCAGCGACCAACAGATTCACGCAGTCCACTCACGATATCCGGCAAGACCGCGAGGAACTCCTCGACCGACCGGCGTGTCGCGCCAGCGGGCAGCGAAACCCGTACGTTTCCGTGCGTTAGCGCTCCCATCGCGGCGAGCACGTGGCTGGGCTGGGCCGTTTCCGAGGCGCACGCGCTGCCGGACGACACGGAGAATCCCGCCTTGTCGAGCTCGGTGACCAAGGCCTCGCCGTCGAGGTAGAGGCAGGAGAAGGTCACGATGTGCGGCAGCGAAAGCGCCCGGTCGCCGTGGACCTGGCAGTCAGGCACGACCTCAGGCAACCTGTCCCTGATCAGGTCGGTGAGTTCCCGTGACTCCGCGTCCGCCGCCGCCCGGCTGGCGCTCGCCGCCTTGAGGGCGGCCGCCATCGCGACGATCGCGGGCAGGTTAGGGAAGCCGGGAACCCGGCGGCCCTCGCGGCTGTCCGCGGGCAGCGGCGCCCTCCAGCGCACCCCTTTGCGCACGCCCAGCAAGCCAACCCCTGGCGGCCCGCCAAACTTGTGACCGCTGGCCGCCAGCAGCGACCATCCTTCCGGCAGCGGCCTGCGCCCCGCCGACGCCGCCGCGTCAACGAACAACGGCACTCGCGCGGCCAGGCAAGCCTGCGCCGCCTCGGTTACTGGCTGAATGGTGCCTATCTCATGATTGGCCGACTGAAGGCAGGCGAGCACGGTGCGGTCCTCGCTCGCCGCCGCGGCGAATTCTTCCAGGTTCACCCGGCCGTCCCTGTCCACCCCGACCAGCGTGACCCGGCTCCCCGCATCCTCAAGGCTGGCGACGGCATTCAGTACGCTTGAATGCTCGACCGCGCTCGCGACCACCTGGCCGGGGCCGCGGGTGGCACTCTGCCTGGCCAAGACGGCGCCGAGCACGGCCAGCTGGGCAGCCGCGGTACCTGAGCTGGTGAAAGAAACTTCGTCTGGTCTGCAAATAAGCAGCGCGGCGACTTGTTCCCTGGCTTGATCGAGCCGGAGGGCGGCCTGGCGTCCCTCCCGGTGCAGCCTGATCGGGTCGGCCCAGCCATCGTCGAGGGCCGAGAGGAGCGCCGCTTTCGCCGCCGGATGGACCGGCTCGGCTGAGGCCGCGTCGAAGTACGCCATGATCACGACCTTACGGCGGGCGTGGTGCTCGCCGGCTGGCCGGCTGATTTCCCGTGCAGGTCATGTGATTCTGCCGGGGGTCATGGGCGGTCGGTGACCATGGCGTTGTACTGTTTGCACGACAGCCTGTAGGACTGGCTAATTAGCCGGCGGCACGGGCTATGGACCTGGGTAGGCAACAGTGGCGCTGTGGCCTGCGGACGCCAGTCCGTAGGCCACAGCGCTCGGAAATCGGCAGACGCTGCTGGGAAGGCAACCTGTGAGTTCGATTCGCAGTACCCCGCGTGGGCGGGAGAGCGGAGCCTCGCGTACGCGCGGGTCCGCGCGAGGGCTGAGGCGCTGGGTGCCAGCTTCCGCGCTGCTGCTCGGGCTGACCATCCTGACGTCCGGCTGCACGTCGAACGCGTTCACGAGGCAGGGTTTCCTGCCGCCGGTGACCAAGCAGGGCGTGGTCACGCTGCACATGTGGCAGGGATCCTGGATCGCGGCCTGGGCCGTCGGCGTCGTGGTCTGGGGCGGCATCTTGTGGGCCGTCATTTTCCACCGCAAGAGGCGCGGCCAGAATGTGCCGCTGCCCGCGCAGGTGCGCTACAACCTGCCCATCGAGATCTTGTACACGGTGCTGCCGTTCATCATGGTCGGCGTGCTGTTCTACTTCACGGCGAGGGACGAGAACTACATCGACCGGGTGCCCAAGCACCCCGCCCTGACGGTGAACGTCATCGGGTACCAGTGGCGCTGGGAGTTCCAGTACCCCGGCTTTCACGTGAGCGCTCCGAACGGCGCGCCTTCGATAGTCACCGAGACCGGCGCGATGTGGAACCCGGATACCAAGATCCAGCATCTGCCGTTGCTCGAGATACCAGAGAACGAGACCGTGCAGTTCAACCTGACCTCGCTCGACGTCATTCACGCCTTCTGGATCGTGCCCTTCGAGTTCAAGCGTGACGTCGTGCCAGGATTCTCGAATAAGTTCACGGTCACCCCGATCAAGACGGGGAGCTTCATCGGGCGCTGCACCGAACTCTGCGGCGTTTACCACAGCCGCATGCTGTTCAGGGTCAAGATCGTGACCAAGGCGCAATTTGATCAGTGGATCCATAGCCAACAGGCGACTCAGAGCTCTTCCGGGGGTGTTTCGTGACCGCAGTACCAGCCTCGGGCGAGCACGGCGCGGCGTACGGTACCGCGACCGCCGCGCCGGCCGGCTACCGCAAGGGGTCGCTGCTGGCCGACTGGCTATCCTCGACCGACCACAAGATCATCGGTCACCTGTACCTGATCACGTCGTTCGCGTTCTTCATGATCGGCGGCCTGATGGCGATGCTGATCAGGGCGCAGCTTCTCACGCCGAACAACAACCTGCTCAGTGACCAGCAGTACAACGAGCTTTTCACCATGCACGGCACGATCATGCTGCTGCTGTTCGCGACCCCGTTGTTCGTCGGCTTCGCGAATGAGATCATGCCCCTCCAGATCGGCTCGCCCGACGTGGCGTTCCCGAGGCTGAACCTGCTCAGTTACTACATGTTCGCTTTTGGCGGCATCATCCTGCTGCTCAGCTTCCTGACCCCCGGCGGCGCCGCCGCCTTCGGCTGGTACGCCTACTCGCCGCTCACCAACGCGATCTTCTCGCCCGGGCTCGGCCCCGACATGTGGATCATGGGCCTGACGCTATCCGGCCTTGGCACGATCCTTTCCGGCGTCAACTTCGTGACCACGATCTTCTGCATGCGGGCGCCCGGCATGACGATGTTCAGGATGCCGATCTTCACCTGGAACATCCTGCTGACCTCGATCCTGGTGCTGCTGGCCTTCCCCGTGCTCGCCGCGGCGCTGCTGGTGCTGGAGATCGACAGGAAGTTCGGCGCCCAGGTCTTCAGTGCTTCGAGCGGCGGTGCCATTCTCTGGCAGCACTTGTTCTGGTTCTTCGGCCATCCCGAGGTCTATATCGTGGCGTTGCCGTTCTTCGGCATCGCCACCGAAGTCCTGCCCGTGTTCAGCCGCAAGCCACTCTTCGGTTACAAGGGCCTCGTCGCCGCGACGATCGCGATCGCGGGCCTTTCGATGACGGTATGGGCGCACCACATGTTCACGACCGGTGCGGTGCTGCTGCCGTTCTTCTCGTTCATGACGTACCTGATCGCGATTCCTACTGGCGTGAAGTTCTTCAACTGGCTGGGCACGATCTGGCGGGGCCAGCTCACGCTTGAGACGCCGATGCTGTTCATTCTGGGTTTCATGATCGTGTTCTTGTTCGGCGGTCTTACCGGCGTCATCCTGGCTTCGCCGCCGCTTGACTTCGCGGTGAGCGACACCTATTTCGTAGTGGCGCACTTCCACTACGTGCTATTCGGCACCGTGGTGTTCTGCATGTTCGGCGGGTTCTACTTCTGGTGGCCGAAGTGGACCGGCAAGATGCTCAATAACAAGCTGGGCATCTGGCACTTCTGGTCGGTATTCATCGGGTTCAACATGACCTTCCTCGTGCAGCACTGGCTGGGCCTGATGGGCCAGGTCAGGCGGACTGCGAACTACGCTTACCTGCCGCATCTGGCGACGACGCTTAATCAGATCTCCTCGATCGGCGCGTTCATACTCGGCGCCTCGACGCTGATCTTCCTTTACAACGTGTACTACACCTGGAAGCACGGCGAGCAGGTCACGGAAGATGACCCCTGGGGCTTCAGTAACTCGCTCGAATGGGCGACTTCCTGCCCGCCGCCCCGGCACAACTTCACCTCCATTCCGCGGATCAGGTCGGAGCGTCCTGCTTTCGACCTGCATTACCCGCAGGTCAGAAGCGGACGTGACCCGGAAGACCGCAAGCAGGCGATCGGCGTCGGCAGCAGTCATTGATGGCTAGACCAGGTACCGAGCTAACAAGAAGGCTGACAATGGCAGGGGTAGGCGCATGAGGGTCGAAGGCTGGCTTTTCCTCGGCTGCGCGATCTTCTTTGGCGTGGCGGACATTTTCTACTGGTACCTGTCGCACGAGCCGACCGGTGCGACCGCGCTCGCGCTGGCGGTCTGCCTGGCGTTCCTGATCGGCTTCTACGTGCTGTTTACCGGCCGGCGGCTACCGCAACGCCCGGAAGACGACCCGCAGGGTGACATCGAGCAGGGCACGGGCGAACTCGGATTCTTCAGCCCGCATAGCTGGTGGCCGCTGTTCGTCGGGCTGTCAGGCGCGCTCGCCGCGGTCGGCGTGGCGGTCGGATGGTGGCTGTTCCTGATCGGGCTGCTCGCTATCCTGCTCAGCGTGATCGGCTTCGTCTTCGAGTATTACCGCGGTCATTACGCGCACTGAGGGGCCAACGGCATGGACATCTACGAAGCCCTGTACACCACCAGGGCGATGCGCCGGGTCCGTCCTGACCCGATCCCCGAGGATGTCCAGGCCAAGATCCTCGACGCGGCGATCCGTGCTCCGAGCGGCGGCAATACCCAGAACTGGCGATTTCTGCTTGTTGACGACACTTCGGTGAAGGCCAAGCTAGGCCCGCTTTACCGAGACGCCATGACCCAGCTGTGGGCGACCGCTTACGCGGAGCGGATCGCTGCCGCCAACGCCAGTCCTGAAGAGCCGGCCAGTGCTTCGCTGCTGCGGATCGTCCGGTCCTCGCAGCACCTCGCCGATCACTTCGAGCAGGTTCCGCTTTTCCTCTGTGCCTTCACCAGGAACGACGCCAGCGGCGGCTCGATCTTCCCCGCGGTCTGGAGCGCGCAGCTCGCCGCCAGGGCCGAAGGCGTCGGCAGCGCGCTGACCACGATTCTCGGCATCTTCCACAAGACGGAGACCTTCGAGACCCTCGGCGTCCCCGTCGACCGCGGCTGGGAAATGGCCTGCTGCGTTTCCTTCGGCTACCCGACCGGCAAATGGGCCGTAGCTGCCCGCCGCCCGGTCCATGAGGTGGCCTACAGGAACACGTGGGGGAGCGACCTCGGCCTGGACATCCCCGCACCCCTGTGGGAACCAGCCACTTAAGTCCGCAGCCACCGGCGGCGAAGCACCAGCCCTAACGACGGACGACTAAGGCCCTAGGCCGCAACGGCGGTCTAGGGCCTTCTCAGTCGCGTCTGGAGCTATCCCTCGTCTTCGGTACCTGATCCGATCGCGGCCGGGTCCTCGTCGGCGGTGGCCCCGTGCCCGTTCGGGCCGTGGCCGTTACCGCCGTGACCGTTCATCGGAACGCTCTCGTTGACAAGCTTGTTGAGCCTGGCCTTGACCCGGCCGAGGCCGCCCCGCATGTCGGGAGCGGGAACGTCGGCGTCGCCGTCGGCGCCTTCCCCGCCTGGCAGGGCCAGGGGCTCTGGCCGGGCGATCGCCGCGAGCTCTTCCTCGTCGAGCGGCCTGGTCTCCTCGATGAACTCGCCGGACGGGAGCTGTCTGATGATGCCGGTTTCTACGCCGTGCTCCATCAGGTGCAGATCCTTGATCTGGAGCCCGAGGCAGATCCGCTTGGTGATGATGTAGGCGAAGATCGGCACCAGGAAGACGGCGAACCTGGCGATCCACGTGATCGTGTAGAGCGGGACGCTGAAGTGATCGGCGAGGACGTCGTTCGAGCCTTCCAGCCACAGCACGCCGTAGAAGGCGATCGCGGCGATGCCGAGCGCGGTCCTCGTCGGGGCGTTGCGCGGGCGCTGGTTAACGTGGTGCTCGCGTTTGTCTCCGGTGATCCAGGCCTCGAGGAACGGCCACACCCCCGCCGCTGTCATGATCAGGCCAAGCGGCACCAGGGCGGGGATGAACACGTTGAACGCGAACGTATGCCCGAACACCACCCACTGCCAGGCCGGCATGATGCGCAGCGCGCCCTCGAGGAAGCCCATGTAGAAGTCGGGCTGCGAGCCGGCCGAGATCGCCAGCGGGTTGTAAGGGCCGTACAACCAGATCGGGTTGATCTGGGCGAACGTAGCCGCGAGGGCCACGATCGCGAACGTGAAGAAGAAGAACGCGCCGGTCTTGGCCATGAAGTACGGGTACATTGGCGCGCCGATCACGTTCTTGTCGGTGCGGCCCTTGCCTGGCATCTGGGTGTGCTTCTGATGGAACATGATGAACAAGTGCGCGCCGACCAGGGCGAGGAGTATCCCCGGTATCAGCAGCACGTGCAATATGTACATGCGCGGGATGATGTCGTTACCCGGATACTGCCCGCCGAACAGGAAGAACGACAGGTACGTGCCGACGATCGGTATCGACTGAAGCACGCCCTGAGTGATCCGCAGGCCCGCCCCTGACAGCAGGTCATCGGGCAGCGAGTAGCCGAAGAGTCCCTCAAGCAGCGCCAGCGTGAACAGCACCAGGCCGATCAGCCAGTTGATCTCGCGCGGCTTGCGGTACGCGCCGGTGAAGAAGATGCGCAGCATGTGGGCGAGGATCGCCGCCACGAACAGGTCGGCCGCCCAGTGGTGAATCTGCCTGATCAGCAGGCCGCCGCGGACGTCAAAGCTGATGTCGAGGGTGGACTTGTACGCCTCGCTCATATGGACGCCGTCGAGCCTGATGTACGAGCCGTGATAGACCACGTCCGTCATGCTCGGCTTGAAGAACAGGGCAAGGAACGTGCCGGAAAGCAGCAAGATGACGAACGTGTACAGCGCGATCTCGCCGAGCATGAACGTCCAGTGATCAGGGAAGATCTTGCGGAAGAGCGTACGCACGCCCTTGGCGCCGTGGAACCTGTCGTCCAGCCAGGTTCCCGTGCCGCCCAGCGCCTTGTCGATACTCATGACGAATTGCCCCGCTCCCAGAAACTCGGGCCCACCGGTTCAGTGAAGTCGCTCCTGGCGACTAGATAGCCATCCGCGTCCACGGTCATCGGCAACTGCGGCAATGGCCTCGTGGCCGGGCCGAAGAGCACCTTGGCCCCGCGGGTCGCGTCGAACGTCGACTGATGGCACGGGCAGAGGATGTGGTGGGTGGTTTCCTCGTACAGTGCCGCCGGGCAGCCGACGTGAGTGCAGATCTTCGAGTAGCAGACGATGTTGTCGACGGTCCAGTTCTTCACGGTGAAACCGTCAACGGGGAACGCGTGGTCGGTGTAAACGACCTGGCCAGGAGCGAACTTGATGATGATGCACGCCGCTTTGGCAAGCACGTTGAAGTTATTCTGGAAGCCGTCGGGCACCACCGTGATCATGCCGCCTGGCGAGCTGAAGTCGCCCGGCCTGATTGGCGTGTTCGCGCCGTAGTTCAGCAGCCGCATGCCGTTGTGCCAGACCGTGTGGTCCAGGCTCTTGCCCGGCAGGGGCCCGAGGTCGCGCAGTACGACGATCGGGGCGACCGCGACGGGTACCGTCGCGGCGATCAGCGTGCGGCGCAGGATCGGGCGCTTGACGAACTGGCTGGCCTCGGCGCCTTCGTTGAACGTGTCGGCGAAGGCCTCGCGGTCCGCGGCGTCCGAGCGCAGCGGGTGCCGCAGTTCGGTGATTTCCACGTGCGGCATGATCCGCCTGACCCAGATCGTGGCGCCGATGGCGAGGAACAGGAACGTCAGGCCCATGCAGGAGCCGAGCGCGAGGTTCGAGTGCAGCACGTTCACGACGGAGTGGACCTGGAAGATGACGTAGCTGGCGATGAAGCCGAGGCCAGCGAACATCGCGATGATGAAGCACGCCGCGACGATCTTCTCGGCCCGCTTGGCGTCGTCCAGATCCTGCGGGTCGGCGGGCAGGTCCCTCGGCTTCTGGACCGGCAGCCCGGCCGTCGAGCCGGCCGCCGTCTCGGCCAGCAGCATCCGCGATTCGGCCGGCGAAGGCGTGCCGATCACCCGGCGCGGCCGGCCCGGCAGCTCTTCTTCGACCTCTTGGCCTTCAAGCGGTTCGTAGTCGCCTGGCTCGTGGCCATGCGTTGCGTCACTCATTGGGAGTCTTCCTGTGCTTCGCCGTGATCCACATAGCTGCGAACACCATGAACAGCAGCAGCCCGAGGAAGGCGACAAGCCCTTCGGTCACGGGTCCCACCCGGCCGAGGCTGAAGCCACCCGGGTTCGGCTCGTCACGGGTCTGGACTACGTACGCGATGATGTCGCGCTTTTCCTGCGGCGTGATCGTGGTGTTGTTGAAAACCGGCATGGCTTCAGGCCCGGTCAGCATGGCCTCGAAGATTTGCTTCGGCGTCGACTTGGTCAGCGGCGGCGCGAACTTGCCGTAAGTGAGGGCACCGCCGGCGCCATCGAAGTTGTGGCACTGCGCGCAGTCCGCCACGAATAGCTGCTGACCGAATCCGGCATTGGCGCCCGTCTGACTGACCTGAGCGCCCGACGGGATCATCGGGCCGCCGCCAAGCGACTCGATGTAGGCGGCGACCGCCCTGGTCTGCTGCGGATTAAGCACCGGCGGCTTGCGGTCGTTTTCTGCCCCTGGTTCCTTCGCGGGCATCCGGCCGGTGCTCACCTGGAAGTCGACGGCCGCCGCGCCCACGCCGATCAGGCTCGGCGCGACGCCAGGGGTGCCCTGCGCGAAGTCTCCGTGGCAGGTCGCGCACTCTTCCATGAAGAGCGTCTTGCCCTGGGCGATCTGCGCCGACTGAGTAACTCTGGCCGTTGAGGCGGATGCGTCGCCGACCGCGCTTACGGCCGCGTAGCCGATGCCGGTCAGCAGCAGCCCGCTTACGACGACGGCATAAGGAGCGAGCGGATGCCGTCGTCTCGCGCTCATGGGTGTCACTGCGGCCCCTATTTTCCGGTCAGCGGTAGCAAGTAGATGGTGGTGAACAGGCCGATCCACACGACGTCGACGAAGTGCCAGTAGTAGGACACGACGATGGCGCTGACCTGCTGTTCATGAGTGAAGCGTTTAGCCGCGTAGGTTCGCCCGAGCAGGAAAAGGAACGCGATGAGCCCGCCGGTCACGTGCAGCCCGTGGAACCCGGTGGTGAGGAAGAACACCGAGCCGTACCCGCTCGACGACAGCGTCAGGTGCTGCTTGAAGATCAGGTCGAGGTACTCGAAACCCTGGCCGCTGACGAAGTAGAGGCCCATCAGGAAGGAGAGCACGTACCACTCGCGCAGGCCCCACGACATCACGTTGAAGATGGATCCCGTGCGCTTGACCTGGCCACGCTCCACCGCGAAGACCCCGAGCTGGCAGGTGACGCTGGACAGGATCAGCACGACTGTGTTCGTGGTGGCCAGGGGATAGTCCAGATGCGCTCCTGGCCAGGGCAGCCCCTTGCCCATCTCCACTGACTTGATGGTGAAGTACATGGCGAACAGGGCGGCAAAGAACATCAGCTCGGAGGACAACCAGACGATCGTCCCGACGCTGACCAGGTTGGGCCTGCTCGCGGGCGTGCGCGGTATCACGCTCGCTTCTTGTGCTGTCGTCACGCGCCCATTATTACGACACTCGGTAGGCGTACGCGCCGCGACCCCCTAGGTCGGTAGCATCCAGTTATGAAAGTTGTCGTTTATAGCCATGACGCGGACACCCGCGCGCAGGTTCGGCTGGCCGTCGGCAAGCGCCCGGCGCCCGATGTGCCGGAAGTTGAGATCATCGAAGTCGCGACCCATCCGGCGCTGATCCGGCTGCTCGACGCGGGCGGTGCCGACGTCATGGTGCTCGACGGCGAGGCCCAGCCGTCCGGCGGCATGGGGGTCTGCCGCCAGGCCAAGGACGAGGTCTTCGATTGCCCTCCGGTGCTCCTCATCATCGGACGGCCCGATGATGGCTGGCTGGCGACCTGGTCGCGCGCCGATGCCATCGTTTCGCACCCGATTGACCCATCGGCGGTGGCCCAGGCCCTGGCCGGGCTCATGCGGCAAAGAGCAGGCGACGCCGCCGCGACGACGGCCTGAGGCTCCCGTGGAAGCAACCGATACGTGGCCAGGCGTCATCAGCGCGCTGATCGCGGGCGAGTCGCTCTCGGCGGAGTCGGCCGCGTGGGCGATGAACGAGATCATGGAGGGAGCGGCGACCCCGGTCCAGATCGCCGGCTTCGGCGTGGCGATGCGGATGAAGGGGGAGACCCCGTCCGAGGTCGAGGCCATGGCCGGGGCGATGCTCGACCACGCGACTCCGCTGAGCATCCCCGGCCGGCTGACCGACCTGGTAGGCACGGGCGGTGACCGGGCCAGGACCGTCAACATCTCCACGATGGGCACGATCGTCGCGGCGGCGGCCGGCGTCCGGATGGTCAAGCACGGCAACCGGGCCGCTTCCTCGGCGTGCGGCACCGCCGATGTGCTCGAGGCGCTCGGCGTGGTGATAGACCTGCCGCCGGCGGCGACCGAGAAGCTGGCGCAGGAGACCGGCGTGGTGTTCCTGTTCGCGCCGCTCTATCACCCGGCGCTGCGGCACACGGCCGTGCCCAGGCGCGAACTCGGCGTGCCGACGGTGTTCAACTTCCTCGGACCGGTCGCCAATCCGGCCCGGCCTCAGGCTCAGGCCGTGGGGGTCGCCGATCCCCGGATGGGGCCGGTGCTGGCCGGAGTGCTGGCCGGGCGGGGATGTTCGGCGCTTGTATTCCACGGGGACGACGGGCTTGACGAGCTAACTACTACCGGGGCGTCGACGGTCTGGGTCGTGCGCGATGGTGCTGTCTCTGAGACTCGGTTTGACCCGGCGGAGATCGGGATTCCTCCGTGCCGGCCGGATGACCTGCGGGGAGGGGATCCGGCTTATAACGCGGGGGTTGTCCGTTCGGTGGTGGCCGGCGAAGGCGGCCCGGTGCGGGAGACCGTGCTGCTCAACGCGGCGGCCGCGATCGTCGCCGAAGCCGGGACGCCGTCTGCGGAAGAGCTTGAGCCAGCACTGGGGGATGGGTATGCATGGGCCGCTGAGGCCGTCGACTCCGGAGCAGCGGCAGCGCTGCTCGGCCGCTGGATCGAAGCCAGCCAGCGGCTGAAGTCCAGTACCTGAGGTGGACCACCTACTAACCTCGTGACATCGCTGACCCGACGACAGGACGGACAAAACACCAGGGACTGCGGAACCCGCCCGCCCGGCGCGACAGCCGGGCAGCCAGGCACGGCCAGCACCTGATCACGCGCAGGAAATCACCCCCGGCCGCAGCCTCAAGCCTGGCAGCCATGGTCACGATACATTCGGGCTAGAATCAGTCGGCGCACAAGATCCAAACTACGATCATGCGCCCGGGCGCTGTGCCGTCTGGCTTGGCTGCGATTAGGCCCAGTGAGACGTGCGCGCCGTGAGACGCTGCCGGCAGGCATGATGGACTTCCTGAGTCGTGCCAGGCTCCCGCCGGATCGCGCCAGAAAGCGCCAAGGATAGAATAGCTGGAAATCTGGCTCGACCCATCAGCCTGAAACAAGATCACGGCTCGATCCGGTTGCACCAGTCGAACGATGCCACGCGTCGCTGCAGGTCTAGCTGAATTCCTGGGCACGAGCCAGGAAACTCCAAATCCGACAGCCAAGAGGACGACTACGGCAAGAGCATATCCCGCTAGTCGTACGCTCGGTCGTGAGCTCATTAACTAACCCTTCGGAGTAGTTCGTACGACTCTAATACGCACTAGTGTAGGAAGAATTGATCGTGTTTACGCTGCACGTGGAATTACGTGCCCGATCTCGGTCGCACCGAGAAGCTTGCTCATCCGGCTGGTGACAGCCCGGACCTTGTCAATAATCTCGTCGGCGGTTGCCACCCATCTGAATGGCCTGGCGTCAGCATTCCAGTCGGCAGCGAACCGCTTGATCGCATTATTAACAGCCCTCACTGACGGGAAGGTCCCCCGACGGATAAGCTGGCGGGTGATTATCCCATTCCAGATCTCAATCTGATTCATCCAGGACGCCCCGGTCGGCGTGAAATGAAGCACGACCCGGCCACCCTGTTCCGCGAGCCACTTACCGGTCTCCCCGCCGGTATGCACCGACGCATTATCCAGCACTATGTGAATCTTCTTCCTGCCCGCATACTGCGGCATGATCTTCTTCATCAGCCGAAGGAAATCCTGAGCGTTATGCGTCGGCGACAGCTCCACCGTCACCCTGCCCGTCACAATATCGAATCCGGCATACATGTCAGTCGTACCGTTGCGCTTATAGTCATGCGTGCGCTTCTCGCTTTTCCCGAAATCGAGCGGCAGCATCGGCTGCGTCCGGTCCAGCGCCTGGATACCCGACTTGACATCGACAGACACCACCGCCTCGCCCTCCGGCGGATTCAGGTAAAGACCGGTCACGTCGCGGACCTTCTCCTCGAAATCCGGGTCCTTGCTGATCTTGAACGTGCCCTGCCGCCACGGCTGAAGCCCGTTGTCCCGCCACAGCCGCGAGACCCACGGCTGAGAAACCGAGACACCCTCGGTCTTCCTGATATAGGCAGCCATCTTCCCCGCCGACCAGTGCGAAATCCCGAGCTCCTCCGGCGGCGTCTGCCTGGTCAGCGCGAGCACCCGCCCCCGGATCCGCCCCGGAATCGTCCTGCGCCCGCCAGGAGATACCCCGCTGGCAAGCCCGTCCATCCCATAGATCTCATACCGGCTGATCCACTTGTCAATGGTCGGCCGCGACGCGCCGGACATCTCCGCGATCTCAATTTTCCGGCGACCCTCGTGATGCCACAAGACGATTTGCGCCCTTGCTGAAACAGATCCGTCATAGATACCAGGAATGATTGCCGACCGCAGCTCGCTGAGTTGCTCATCCGAAAGACTCATACACCCATTATCGCACATGGCGGGTAGTAAAAAAGGTGTTTGCTCAACGTAAAGATGACCAATTCTATGTACACTAGCTAGCAATTCTCTTGGATGCCGAAGAACGCTGCGACATTGATTCAGCAAAATAGCCGCCAGCTTATACCAACTGCAATTTCGGAATCGCGAAGTTCCGTCGTCCGTGTCCTAAGACCATTTCGTACAAGCCATCTTACCCCTATCAGCGGGTAATATTGGAATCCCTCTGGGCGCTCGCGGAAACGTCTGTATGTTGACCGGCGCCGCCATTTGATCAGGAAGGTGCCTTGCTCACGACTCGGGGTAGCCGAGGGAGAAGGCGGCGTCCAGGTCGTGGCGGGAGTAGGCGCGGAAGGCTATGTGGGTTTCCGTGTGGGTTACGCCGGGGACCCGGTTAAGGCGGCCTGGGATGACGTCGCTTAGCTGCTCGTGACCGCGGACGCGGACCATGGCGACGAGGTCGAACTCGCCGGTTACCGAGTAGACCTCGCTGACCTCTTCGATCTGGGCGATCGCTTCCGCCGTCTCGGGGATACGCGCGACGTCGGACTTGATCAGGACGATCGCGGTGACCATAGCCGCCTCCTGTGCTCCCGGAGCCCGTGCCCCGGCTGCGGCGTTATCGTAGCGGCTCGGCGAGCGGCGGCCCGCGGCTACCCTGCTTCCTCGCCTGGTACTCGCCGCCTCCTTGACGAGCGCGAGCAGGCCGGCCAGGACGTCAGCCGTTGCCTTCGCGTCGGCGAGGGCACGGTGCCTCGGCCTCGAGCGGCTGCCGAAATGGTCGGCGAGGGTGGCCAGCTTGTGATCGGCGACCTCGCCAGGGCGCAGGACTATCCGGGCGAGCACGGCCGTGTCAAGAACCGCGCACGGCGGCCAGCCCACATCGCAGGCGGCGGCGGCCGCCCGGAGGAATCCGAGATCAAAAGGCGCGTTGTGCGCGACGAGGACGCTGTCACGTGCGAACTCGAGGAAACGGGGAAGTACCTCGGTGATCGCGGGCGCGGTCGCGACCATTTCGTCGCTGATGCCGGTCAGTTCGGTGATCGGCGGCGGAATCTGGGTGCCTGGATTCACCAGGGCGGAGAACTCGGCGACCGGCTGTCCTTTGGCCAGCCTGACCGCGCCTATCTCGGTAATGCTCGCCGCGTCGGCCAGCCAGCCGGTGGTCTCCACGTCCACGACCACCACGTCGGCTCCGATTACCAGGCCGGCGGGCAGTTGCTCGCGTCGGGGTGCCCGCCGGGCGCGGCCAGCTAGTCTCGTTCGCCACGACGGCCACCGGCCCTTGGCCTGCTCCCTGAGATGTACGTGAAGACCCACGGTGCTCACGCTACGGTGACCCTCCGACAGCAGGCGCGCGGCGGTGCGGAGACCCGCGGAACGTAAATGGGATGATGCGAGAGTTCGCGAAGTGGTTGAATGCTGCGCCCAAGCTTCACTAGTGTCAGGGGTCAAGCCGATCGCTCGGCAGCCGCCTTCGCTGGCGGCGGCGATTGGTCGCTGTCGGGTTCGTTGGCCTGATTCCTGGGCCAGTCAGGTGAACAGAGAGCCTCCCGGGCGGCCGTGACCATGGCCAGGCACCATGTCGGCAGCCGGGACTCGCTGTTACCAGCTCGTCAGGTGAGCGTGGTTGAAGGAGCTGTCTGGCGCGTGCACGGCCCGCGGTCAGTTCGCAAGGTCATCACCCGTGGCGGGTTCGTTGCCGCCAGCCTAGGTATCAGCAGCGCGATGCTATTCAATGGCGCCGCGCCTGCGGGGGCTTTCCCGCAGCCGTCGATCAGCCAGCTTCAGCACGAGCTCAGCGTGCTGAACACGAAGCTGAGCGTGCTCGGTGAGCAGTACGACGCGGTGATTCAGCAGCTCAGCCTGGCTAATCAGCGGCTCAGCCTGCTGAACCGCGAGACCAAGAGGTACCGCGCCAGCTTCGAGGCGATGCGGAAGCAGGTCGACCGGATCGCCGCGGTCGCCTACGAGCAGGGCGGGATTGACTCCGCGATCGCCTTGCTCACCTCGAGCACGCCGCAGGAAGTGCTTGACCAGTCATCGATACTCGGCGAGCTTTCCAGCGTGGACAGCGCCCAGATCAATCAGTACCTGGCGGCCAGCCATCAGCTGCTCTCCGCCCAGCAGCAGGCCGCGAGGACCAAGACGGGCATCCTTCAGCTTAAGCATTCGCTCGGCAAGCGCCTGAACAGCCTGAAGGCCTTGCAGTCGCAGGAGGAGACGCTGCTCGCCTCGCTGAGCCCTGTACAGCGGACCAAGGTGGCTCCGGGCGGGGGCGGCGGGAGCGGAGGCAGTTCCGGCGGCGGAGGCACCTACAAGGGACCGACGAGTTCCCAGGCCGACAAGGCCGTGCAGTTCGCTTACGACCAGATCGGCTGCCCGTATTACTACGGCGGCACCGGCCCGTGCGACAACCCTGGTTTCGACTGCTCTGGACTGATGATGATGGCCTGGCAGAGCGCAGGGGTGACGATCCCCAGGGTCAGCTACGACCAGATTGGTGACTTGCCGCCGGTGTCGCTGCATACCGCCTCGGGCGCGTTCACGACCGCGAACCTCGAGCCGGGTGACATCCTCGGCTTCGCGAGCAACTCGCACGTCGGCATGTACGTAGGCGGCGGTTACCTGATCGACGCGCCGGTACCTGGCGAGGACGTGGAGAAGGTCCCGCTGTCCGGCTGGTACCTGCAGGAACTCGATGGGGCCGTCCGACCGTAAGCTGGACGGTGCGGCCCGGCTGCTGGCGCTCAGGCGGGTAGGGTATCGCTCGTCATGCCGAAGGTCCTGATCGTCACGAACGATTTTCCGCCGCGCCGCGGCGGCATCCAGTCGTTCCTTCACGCACTGGCCCTCGGGCTGCCCGCCGACGGGGTTGTCGTCTACGCGCCCGCTTGGCCTGGTGCCAGCGAGTTCGACGCGAAGCAACCCTTTCCCGTCGTGCGGCATCCGACCTCGCTGATGCTCCCCGTTCCAGGTGTCGCCCGGCGGGCGCAAGCGATCCTGACCGAGCACAACTGCGACACGGTGCTCTTCGGAGCCGCCGCCCCGCTCGGTCTGCTCGCGCCCGGCCTGCGCCGGGCGGGCGCGCGCCGGATCGTCGCGATCACGCACGGGCACGAAGCAGGCTGGGCGGCACTGCCAGGGGCCAGGTCTTTGCTTCGCAGAATCGGTGAAGGCGCCGACGTCGTGACGTACCTGGGGGAGTACTTCAGGATCCGCCTGAGCCGGGCGCTGTCACCGGCTGCCGCCGGCAAGATGGTCAGGCTGGCACCAGGCGTGAACAACCAGATGTTCAGGCCGGGGGCTGGCGGCGCCGCGATCAGGGCGAAACTCGGCATCAGGCCGCAGGTCCCCGTCGTCATCTGCGTGTCAAGGCTCGTCCCGCGCAAAGGCCAGGACACCCTGATCGAGGCCTGGCCCCAGGTTCTCGCGGACCGGATTTCCTGCGGGCAGGCCCAGCCCGTGCTCCTGATCGTCGGAGACGGGCCTTACGCACCGAAGCTGCGCCGCTTGGCCGGGCGGCTGGGCGTCACGGATTCGGTAATCTTCACCGGATCGGTGCCCCGGGAAGAACTGCCCGCGTACTACGACGCGGCTAACGTGTTCGCGATGCCGTGCCGCACCAGGCACGGCGGACTGGACGTCGAGGGTCTTGGCATTGTCTACCTGGAGGCGTCGGCGACCGGGCTGCCCGTCATCGGCGGTGACTCCGGCGGGGCTCCCGACGCGATCCTGCCTGGTGAGACCGGATACGTGGTCGTCGGCGGTGACGCTTGTGAGGTCGCGGACCGGATCGGGTCGCTGCTCGGTGATCCCGAGGTCGCCGCGACGATGGGGGACAAGGGCCTGGCCTGGATCGACCAGGAATGGCGCTGGGACCTGATCTCGGCCAAGCTGGCCGACATCCTGGCGACCTAGCTAGGACGCGGGCTGGCTCGCAGGCCCAGCGTTGTCCCGGAGTAGGGGCCAGGAGCCCAGCTCAGGGACATCGCTGGGCCTCGCCGTCGGCCTGGGCCAGGCAACGGCCGCCAAGATCAACTCAAGCCTTCCGGCCCTGCCCGTTCTGGTGTTCCTGAGCTAGTGGTATAGAGCTTCGATTTCGGCCGCGTAGTCCTTTGCCACGACGTTGCGCTTTACCTTCAGTGAGGGAGTCAGGCGGCCGTTCGCCTCGGTGAAGTCGGTCGCGAGGATCGTGAACTTTCTTATCGACTCGGCGCGGGACACCGCCTTGTTCGCGTCGTCAACCGCGGCCTGGATCTCGGCGACTAGTTCCGGGTCGGCGGCCAGGTCGGCGACGCTGGCATCAGCCGGCTTGCCGTGCTGCCGCTTCCAGTACTCGAGCGCTTCCGTATCGAGCGTGACCAGGCAGGCGATGAACGGCCGGTTGTCGCCGACGACCATCGTCTGGCTGATCAGCGCGTGCGCACGGAGACGGTCTTCGAGCACGGCCGGGGCCACGTTCTTGCCGCCGGCGGTGACGATCAGCTCCTTCTTGCGCCCGGTGACGCTCAGGAAGCCGGCGTCGTCGAGCGCGCCGATGTCGCCCGTGTGCAGCCATCCTTCGGCGTCGAGCACCTCGGCGGTCGCGGCCGGATTCCGCCAGTAACCACGGAACACGACGGGACCCTTGATGAGGATCTCGCCGTCCTCGGCGATCTGGACGCTGACTCCTGGCAAGGGCTGGCCGACGGTGCCGATCTTGTTCCGGTTCGGGCGGTTCACCACTGCGGCCGCGGAGGTCTCGGTCAGGCCGTAACCCTCGAGCACCGTGATGCCCGCGCCTCGGAAAAAGTGCCCGAGCCGGGTGCCGAGCGGGGCCCCGCCCGACACCGCGTACCTGACCTGGCCGCCAACCGCCGCCCTGAGCTTGCCGTATACCAGCCGGTCGAAGACCGTGTGCCGCAGGCGAAGGCCGACTCCTGGTCCTGAGCCTTCTCCGTCGTCGGAGGCGGCCTGGCTATACGCGATGGCAGTTTCCGCGGCGTTCTGGAAGATCCTGCTCTTGGCCTTGCTCGCCGATGCCTGCTGCTGGGCGGAGTTGAAAACTTTCTCGAACACTCTCGGCACCGCGAGCAGGAAGGTCGGGGTCGCTTCCGGCAGGCCGCGGGCCACCGTGGACGAGTCCGGCCAGTGCATGAGGACCGCGCCGGACTCCAGGCAGCCAACCTGGATGATCCTGGCGAACGAGTGAGCGAGCGGCAGGAAAAGCAGGGTAGAGCTGCCACCGAGGTCAAACAGGTCGGCGAGCGCGCCCTGGACCGCATTTCTGGCGCCGGAGAGCAGGTTGCGGTGCGCGAGCTCACAGCCCTTGGGGCGGCCGGTGGTGCCTGAGGTATAGATGATCGTGGCGAGGTCATCGGCCGAGCGGCCGGCCTGCCGCTCGGCGAACTGCTCATCGGTCACGTCCGCGCCTGCGGCCCCGATGTCGGCGATCGCCGCTCCGCCCGCTATTAGCCAGAGGTTCGCCAGGTCAGGCAGGTTCGCGCGGACCCCGTCGATCGTCGCCGCGTGAGCCTGGCTCTCGGCGAAAACGGCGACCGCTCCAGAATCGGAGAGGATCCATTCGACTTGCTCGGCTGAAGAGGTCTCGTAAACCGGAACGGTCACCGCGCCCGCCGACCAGATCGCGTAGTCGATGACCGTCCAGGCGAAGCTTGTCCGCGACATAAGCGCGACCCGGTCGCCCGCCCCGACACCCTTGCCAATCAGCCCCCTGGCGAGACCAGCGACTTCGTCCCTGAACTCCCTGGCGGGCACGTCCGCCCAGCTACCCGCGTCATCCCGGCGCCGAAGCACCACCTGTTCAGGCGCCTTGCTAGCAGTCTCGAAGACAACATCGGTGAGCGTAGCCCCGGCGGCTACCTCAACCAGAGCGGGAACGCTGAACTCACGCAACAGCCTGCCTCCTCGGGTACTCCGTCCCCAGGACGGTACCCCTATCCTGACGAGTTCACCGTAGCCGTGTCTAACCCCAGCCACAGAGCCGGCACATCGGGGGGCTCCGGGGGGTCGCCCCCCCGGGATATACCGCCCCCAGGGTAAATCCTCCCGCCGGGATAATGAGCTCATGCGGGTGCATGTGGTCAGTGATGTGCACGGGCGGAGCGACGCGCTGAGGCGGGCGGGCGATGGCGCGGACGCGCTGATCTGCCTGGGCGATCTTTTGCTCTTCCTTGACTACGCCGACCATTCTCAGGGCATTTTCGCTGACCTGTTCGGCCCTGAGGCAGCCGCTGAGTTCATCGACTTGCGGACCGCTCAGCGCTTCGACGACGCGCGGGAATTTTCGGCCAGGCTCTGGGGATCACTGCCCGCCGACCCGGCCACCATGATCAACGCCGCGGTCGCCGCGCAGTACGAGGAACTGTTTGACGCGATGCCGACGCCAGCGTTCCTGACCTACGGAAACGTCGACATCCCCCGCCTGTGGGGCAACTACCTGCGGGCCGGGCATCAGGTGCTTGACGGGGAGCGAGCCGAGATCGGGGGACTGGTGTTCGGCTTCGTCGGCGGCGGCCTCCGCACCGTCTACCGGACTCCCAATGAGATCGACGACGAGACCTTCGCCGCCAAGGTCGACGCCGTCGGGGCGGTCGACGTGCTGTGCGCGCACATTCCGCCCGACTTGCCGGAGTTGCTGTTCGACACGGTCGCTGAGCGAATGGAGCGCGGCAGTCAGGCGCTGCTCGATGCGGTGCGCCGCACTCAGCCCAGGTACCTGCTGTTCGGGCACGTGCACCAGCCACTGGTCGCCAGCGTGACGATTGGGCGCACGCGCTGCGTGAACGTCGGCCACTTCAGGGCAAGCGGCACTCCTTACGTGCTTGAGTGGTGAAACAAACTGGCGGGACCGGCGCGAGGTACGCTCAGCCACATGGCCGACAAGACTTCCTCGATGATCACGATCGACGCGCCAAAGTCGGTCATCATGACTGTTATCGCCGATTTCGCGGCCTACCCGCAGTGGGCATCGGGGGTGAAAGCGGCCGAAACGGAGAGCTCAGGCGACGATGGCCGACCGGAACGGGTGCGGTTCAGCCTGGATGCCGGGATCGTCAAGGACCGGTATCTGCTCGCGTATCGGTGGCAGGGTGACGATGAGGTCAGATGGGAGCTCGCCGAACGCGGCAGCATGGTTTCCGAAATGTCGGGTGCGTACCGGTTGACTGAGCAGTCAGGCGGCGGCACTACAGTTACATATGAGCTCGCTGTCGGGCTCGCCGTGCCGATGCCTGGCCTGCTTAAGCGGCGGGCCGAGAAGACGATCATCGATACAGCGCTTAAAGGATTGCGGAGCCGGGCCGTTCAGGTCGCTGGCGAAAGTGGTGGTGGCCAGTGAGTGAGCAATCGGACCGGCGCGACCAGCCTCCGTCGGGCGGGCAGCAGTCGTCCGCAGGCCAGCGGAGTTCGAGCGGGCCGGGCGGGGGAGCTTCCTCCTGGGAACGCCGGGCCTCTGAGCTCAGCGGCGACCTGCAACGCTGGCTGATCAAGACCAGCGCGAGGAACGTGCGGGACGATCTCGGCGATCAGGTGAAGCGTGCCATCCGCGGGCCAAGGCCAAGCGCCGAGGATGTCTGGGAGACCGCGACGACTGAGCCGCCTGACGCGCTTGAGCAGGCACCGGAATGTGCCTGGTGCCCGATTTGCCGGGCGGCCCGCCGGATGGCGCAAGCCCAGGCCCAGGCGGCCGCGCAGGCCGCGTCCAGGCCGGCGTCGGCCGCTCGGACGGCTCCTCGCAGCGATTCCGGGGGAGCCCCTGGCTGGTACGGTGCCGCGGACGCGCTGGTGGGCGCGGCGCGCGGCGCGCTTTCCGGGCTGGACGCGATACTGTCCTATCGCCCGCCTGAGGGGGGCGCTGAGGGTTCAGGCCCCGCCAACGGCCGGCCCCAGACGGACGCGGGCACCAGCGGCGAAAAGAGCGAGGATGAGCCTGACCATCGGGGTTGACGTCGGCGGTACCAAGATCGCCGCCGGCGTGGTCGATGCGAAGGGTTCGATAATCGAGATGGTGAAGCGGCCGACCCCGGCCGCTGATCCGGCCGCGACGATCGACGAGATCAGCGAGGCCGTTCGTGACCTGCTTGGCGGGCACGAGGTCGAGGCGGTCGGCATCGGGGCGGCCGGTTTCGTTGAGGGGAGCCGGTCGGCGGTCAGGTTCGCGCCGAACCTGGCCTGGCGCGAGGAACAGGTGGCTCGCCAGGTAGAGGACCGGGTCGGCAAGCCGGTCGTGGTGGAGAACGACGCGAACGCGGCCGCCTGGGCGGAGACGAAGCTCGGCGCGGGCCGCGGCCACGATCACGTCATCCTCATCACGATCGGCACCGGCATCGGAGCCGGGGTCGTGCTTGGCGGGCAGCTCTACCGCGGCCGGTGGGGGATGGCCGGAGAACCCGGGCACTATCGGGTTGTCCCCGACGGGCGGCTCTGCGGCTGCGGTAACCGTGGCTGCTGGGAGCAGTACGCGAGCGGCAGCGCCCTGGTCGCCGAGGCGCGGGAATTCGCCCGGCGCTCGCCAGGAGCCGCGGTCAGGCTGCTGCAACTGGCGGGCGGCAAGCCGGAAGGGATCACCGGGCCAGAAGTCATGACCGCGGCTCGCGAAGGGGACGCGGCCGCGTTGCGCTGCTTCGAGATCATCGGCGGCTGGCTGGGGGCCGGGCTCGCCGACCTGGCGGCGATACTCGATCCCGGCTGTTTCGTGCTCGGTGGCGGGGTGTCGGAGGCGGGCGACCTGTTCCTCGACCGGGTGCGGACCGCCTTTGCCCACGAGCTGACCGGCCGTCAGTTCCGGCCGCACGCTGAAATCGTGCTGGCCGAGCTGGGCCCGGAAGCGGGCCTGATCGGAGCGGCCGACCTGGCCAGGCGCCGCTAGCGGATCAGACCACGGCGCCTTGGTCGGGGCCGTCCTTCTTAGACGGGCCGTCACCTAGCCGGAACACGAGGACCACAAAGCCGGCGATGAACGCGACGACAGAGACCAGTTCGGTCCAGCCCGCCAGCTGCCAGCCCATGAGCGTGGCGAGCAGGAGATAGCCAGGGCCGCCGAACAGCGCGAGCCAGGCGCCCTTCGCGACCGGATCCAGCTTCGGCTGCGGCGGTACCGCCGGCGGGACGTAACGGTCATCCTCGTCGTCGCCGGAGAAGTCTTCCTCGTCGGCGAGCTGAAAGTCGCGCGGGCCGCCGAGGGTGACGTCGTCGGCGGCGGGACCGGCCTCGTCGGTCCCCTGATCGGCCGGCTGCCAGTCTGGCTTCGCCGTCCCGGCTGGCCGGATGACTCTGCTTCGATCCGCCGGGAGCCCTTTGTCGGATTCTGAAGCACTGCCAGAGTCTGTGATCGGGGTCGCGGCCGCCGGACCGGCTGTGCTCGGTGCGGGCTTCTGGCGCAGGTTCTCCCGGTCGGGCCAGGGCGCTTCCGCGGGATCAACTGGCGTCGGCAACTCAAGCCGGGCAACCAGATCTCGCCAGGTCGCCTGGTCGCGGCCCTCGTCTCTGCCTACGTCGCGCCCCACGGTGCCCCCCGCATCGTTGCCCGATCGTCCATCACCAGCTTGCGGCGGATTTCTTTCGTCGTCCATCCTGTCATTCCTTTCCCGCATGGCTGTGTGAACGAACGAAGTCCAGGCTTCCTGTGAAGATCGCGTCGGCATCGTTGTCCAAGGTAGCGACGTGATAGCTATCTGGACATTTACGGATCTCGACCTGCTGTTCAGGGAGGGCGGCCCGCAGGATCTCCACGTTCTTCGGACCGCAGACGTGGTCGACCGTGCTCTGGAAAACGAGCACGGGCTGGCTCACCTGGTCCAGGTTCTTGGTGGTCACCTTCCAGAGGCCAGGCAGCGTGGCGGCGGCCTTGACCGGGACCCGGTCGTAACCGATCTCGGTGACGCCGGGCTTCTTGATGTCGCTGGCGATTCCCTTCAGCGAGGGCACGACCAGTTTCATGACCGGTGCCAGCAGGAACAGCTTCGTCTCGGCGGTGAGCGAGGGGTTCACGAGCACGAGGCCGCGCACCGCGCCTCCGTGCAGCTCGGCTAGGCGCAGGGCCAGGCACGCGCCCATCGAAAGGCCCATGACGAAGATCTCGTCCGTGCTCGCGCGCAGCTCGCCGACCGCGCGGTCGACCTCGGCGTACCAATCCTCCCAGCGCGTCATCGCCATCTCTTGCCACGTCGTCCCGTGGCCGGGCAACCTGGGCAAGCTCACGGTGAGTCCGGCCCCGGCCAGGTATTCGGCCCAGGGTCTCAGCGACTGCGGCGATCCAGTGAACCCGTGGCACAGGAGCACGCCTGTCCTGTCGCCGTCGTGGTGAAAGGCTTCCGCCCCTGGCAGCACTGGCATGTTTCGATCCTCCCTGGCCCAAAGCTGGCCCCGCACTTGGAGTATTCCCGAATCGTCGCATGTCGCGGCATGTTCCGCAGGTGCTAGATGCCAGGTTCTTAGCTAGCTCTGAGTCGGCTCTATGCCCGCCGGGGGCCAGGGGCACGCAAGAGCGGCCGATTCTGCGCTGCGGGCGGTTCGCGGGCCGGGGCTAGCGTGGAATCATGGACTTATGTTCTACTGGCTGGTCAAGGCGATTCTGGCGCCGATACTGCGGCTGGTGTTCCGGCCCTGGGCCGAAGGCACCGAGTACGTGCCGAGGACCGGCCCGGCCATCATCGCGAGCAACCACCTCTCATTCTCTGATCACTTCTTCGCGCCGCTGCCACTCCCGCGCAAAGTGGTGTTCCTCGCCAAATCCGAATACTTCACTGGCCGCGGTATCAAGGGCCTGTTCAGCCGGGCCTTCTTCAGCGGCGTGGGGCAGATCCCCGTCGACCGGGCGGGAGGCGAGGCGAGCGAGCGGGCCCTGGCCACCGGGTTGCGGGTGCTGGCCAGCGGAAACTTGCTTGGTATCTACCCGGAAGGCACCCGGACGCCTGACGGGCGGCTGTTCCGCGGCAAGACCGGCGTCGCCCGGCTCGCCCTTGAGGCACGGGTGCCCGTGATTCCTTGCGCGATGATTGGCGGGTTCGAATTCCAGCCGCCGGGCCGGATCACGCCCAGGCTGGCGATCAGGCCGGGAGTCAAGTTCGGGCCGCCGCTTGACTTCTCCAGGTACTACGGCCTCGAAGGCGACCGCATCGTGCTCAGGGCCGTCACCGACGAGATCATCTACAGCATCATGAAGCTATCAGGGCAAGAGTACGTAGACGAGTACGCGCAGGGTCATAAGACGCGTCTCGAAGGCGGAGGCGATCCAGAGCCCGATGCGAAGCTGGCCAGCGAATCAGGCGAGAAGCCTCCGACCGTCAAGATCCCCGACCAGGCTGTACCGCCCGCTGCCCAGGCTAGGTCAGCCGACACCGTCTAGGCGGCTGCGGGCGAAGCGGGCATCAACAGTAATGCGGGGTTTACTGTTGGACGGCAACAGTAAATCCGGCATTACTGTTGATGCTCCCTCGGGCTGTCAGTGCCTGCTGGGATGGTGATCGGCATGGAGAACAACTCGGCGCGAGCCGTCCGGTCCAGAGCCGTCCCTGGCGACGCCTTATCGAAGCTACTCAAGCTCCAGCACCTTGTCCTTACTCGCACTCAGGCTCTTGACCAAGGAGTTACCGAGCAAAGGTTGCGGAGCCTGATCCAGTCCGGGGGTAAGTGGCAGCGCTTGCTGCCGGGGGTTTACTTGACGGTCACGGGTACCCCGACTCTCGATCAGCTGGACATGGCTGCCCTGCTCTACGCTGGCCCGAGTAGCGTGCTGACTGGCACCGCGGCCCTGCGGTGGCACCGCATGCGTGCAAGCCAGCAACGGGGGAGAACAGTCGACGTACTCGTACCGGCTTCCCGGCAGCGGCAGAACCTCGGATTCGTGGCCGTTCATCGCACGCACAGGATGCCAGAGCTTATCTGTTACCAGGGGCCAGTGAATTTTGCCCTGGCCGCGAGATCGGTCGCCGATGCGGTGCGCTTAGCCAACGACTTGCAGTCCGGTCGCGCAGTGCTGGCGGGTGCCGTCCAAGCTAACATGTGCACTATAGATCAGCTGAACGACGAGCTAAAACGCGGTGCACCTCGCGGCTCAGCGTTGCTGCGCCGGGTACTCGCCGAGGTTGCCGACGGCGCCAGATCGGTGAGTGAAGCCGAACTCATGGATTTGATCAAGCGAAGCGACCTACCGCTGCCGCTGTTCAACGCTCGCCTGTACCTCGATGGCGAACTGATAGCCATCGCGGATGTGTGGTGGCCGGAGGTGGCCGTCGCCGCCGAGTGCGACTCCAAGGAATGGCACCTGTCACCTGAGGACTGGGAAGAGACGATGCGCAGGCATGACCGGCTGACCTCCCTGGGCATCCTGGTGCTGCACTTCAGCCCGAACCAGATCAAGCACGAGCATCGGAAAGTGCTGACAGCAATCAGGACAACGCTTAAGAACCGCCAGGGTCACCCGGTCCCGCCGGTCACAACCAAGCCCGCGACTGGCTGAGGGAGGTCGCTCTGCTGAGGGAGATCGCCTGGCTGAGGCCAGGTCAGCTGGAAGAAGTCCAGTGCAGAGACCGCCGCACCGCCTCCCGCCATTGCCGGTGCGCCGCCTCGTCGCGCTCCCCGGGCGAGAACCGCCGGTCAAGCATCCAGGTCGCCGCCAGCTCAGACGTCGACGACCACACGCCGGTCCCCAGCCCGGCCAGGAAGGCCGCCCCGAGCCCGGTCGTCTCGGCCACGACCGGCCGCTCGACCGGCACCTGAAGCTGGTCAGCCTGAATCTGCATGAGCAGGTTATTGGCCGACGCCCCGCCATCGACCCGCAGAGCCGACGACCCAGAGCCCAGCTCCGACGCCATGACGTCGAAAACATCCCGCACCTCGAACGCGATCGCCTCAAGCGTCGCCCGGGCGAGATGCGCCGCCGTAACCCCGCGCGTAAGCCCGAAGATAGCCCCGCGCGCATCAGGATCCCAGTCCGGCGCTCCGAGCCCGGTCAGCGCCGGCACGAAAACCACGCCCCCCGAGTCGGGTACTGACAGTGCCAGCGATTCGCTGTCAGCAGCGCTATGAAGAATCCCGAGCCCGTCCCGAAGCCATTGCACCGCGGAACCGGTCACGAAAACAGACCCCTCAAGCGCATAGGTCAGCGCCCCGTCCCCCGCCATCCAAGCCACCGTCGACAACAGCCCAGCCGAAGACCGCACGACCGAAGAACCGGTATTAGCGAGCACGAAGGAGCCGGTCCCGTACGTGCACTTAAAAGACCCGACCCCGTAGCAGGCCTGCCCGAACAACGCCGCCTGCTGATCCCCGGCCACGCCCGCGATCGGCACGGACAACCCGAGAAACAGGGCCGGATCGGTGGACCCGAGAACCCCCCACGAAGGCACTACCTCAGGTAGCGCCGCCAAAGGCACCCCAAGAAGAGAGCAAAGCTCAGAAGACCAAGCCCCGGCGGAGATGTCGAAAAGCAACGTCCGGCTGGCGTTCGACGCATCGGTCACATGGCGGCGTCCCCCGGTAAGCCGCGCGATCAGGTAAGAGTCGACGGTACCGACGGCGACAGCGCCGGAAAGCACCCCCGCCCAGACCTCAGGAGCATGCCGCGAAAGCCACGTCAGCTTGGTCCCGGTGAAGTAAGGATCAAGCCGGAGCCCGGTCAGCTCGGCGACCCGCTCCTCCTGCCCGGCCTCCCGCAACTCCGCGCAGATCAGGGAAGTCCGCCGGTCCTGCCACACGATCGCCCGGTACGGCGCGGCCAGAGTAGCCCGGTCCCACAGCACGGCGGTCTCGCGCTGGTTGGTAATCCCGACGCAGGTCACCGGCTCCGAGCCAGAAGGCCCAGAAGACAGCGCCTCCCGGCAGGCGGCCAGCGTCGCCTCCCAGATCTCCCCAGGCGCCTGCTCCACCCACCCAGGCTCAGGGAAATACTGACTGAACTCCGTGTAACCACGACTCGTCACGCGCCCGTCATCCGCGACAATAAGCGCTGTGATCCCGGTTGTCCCTGCGTCGATCGCGAGAACGCTCATAGGGACTAGTGTGACGGGCGAGCAAACTTTCAAGCGATCAATCCGGCATGAGAGAAGGAGCCTGGATGCGAGTCGGAGTCCTCACCGGCGGAGGAGACTGCCCCGGCCTTAACGCGGTAATCCGCGCGGTCGTCCGCACCGGCGTGGCCGATCACGGCTGCGAGTTCACTGGCTTCAAAGATGGCTGGCGGGGCCCGCTCGAGGCGGACACCCAGCCTCTTGACGTGCAAGCGGTCCGGGGCATCCTGCCCAGAGGGGGCACGATCCTTGGCTCATCCCGCACCAACCCCCTGTCCGAGAAGGCGACGGTCGATGGCAAGACCGGGCTCCAGCGGATCACGGAGAACCTCGCGGCCCTCGGCGTAGACGCCCTGATCGCGATCGGCGGCGAGGACACCCTCGGCGTCGCCAGCAAGCTCGCCGGTTCCGGCCTCAGAGTCGTAGGCGTCCCGAAGACCATCGACAACGATCTCGGCGCCACCGACTACACCTTCGGCTTCGATACCGCGGTCAACATCGCGATGGAGGCCATCGACCGCCTGCACACCACCGCCGAGAGCCACCATCGGGCCCTGATCGTCGAAGTCATGGGCCGCAACGCCGGCTGGATCGCGCTCCACGCCGGGCTGGCCGGCGGCGCGAACGTGGTCTTGATCCCCGAGCGCCCCTTCGACATAGAAGAGGTCTGCGACTACGTCCAGCACCGTTTCGAGACCAGGTACGCCCCCATCGTGGTAGTCGCCGAAGGCGCCCACCCGAAGGCCTCAGGACAGGTCGACGACGCGAAACTCGACTCCTTCGGCCACGCCCGCCTAGGCGGCGTAGGCCAGATGCTCGCCGAGGAAATCGAGCGCCGCACCGGCAAGGAAGCCCGTGCCACCGTCCTCGGTCACATCCAGCGCGGCGGCACCCCCACCGCCTTCGACCGGGTACTCGCCACCAGATTCGGCATCCACGCGATCAGGGCAGTCGCCAACGGCGAATCAGGCATCATGGTCGCCCTGCGCGGCACCGACATAATCAGCGTCCCGATCGCCGAAGCGGTAAGCCAGCTCAAGCTGGTCCCGACCGAACGCTACGCCGAAGCAGAGATCTTCTTCGGATGATTTAGCAAACCACCACGGCGACCGCCCGTACTCAGAAGCGAACCTGGGTACGGGCGACTGGCTGTTTAATGCCGTCCGAGGCAGGCCGCAAGGCTCGCCCGATACCGAGCCCGAACTCGACCACGGGCGACGCCAAGCGTAAGCAAAAAACTTGCGCCGCCTAGGTATGGCGAGCCCGGAAGGCGGCGGCTTTGGTGCGGTTCTGGCAGGTGATCGAGCAGAAGCGGCGGGTGCCGTTCTTTGACGTGTCCACGAAGACGCGGTCGCAGCGGTCGGCGGTGCAGATGCCGAGGCGGCCGTGGAGTTCGCTGCCGAGCACCACGGCGAGGCCGGTGACGCAGCCGGCCGCCCAGCCGGTGACCAGCGAGTCGGTCGCGCCGTGGAAGTGCAGGTGCCAGGGCTCCCCGTCGTGGCGGTCGAGTTGCGGCCTGGCGCCGGTTTGGGCCAGCAACTCGTTCACTTGCCCGGCGGCCCCGTCGAGACGGCCGGCGGCAACGTCCGCGAAGACCAGGCGCATGGTCCAGGCCAGGTCGCCGAGTTCGGCTGCCTCGGCGGGGGAGACGTCCCGCGTGTCGGCGCGGCCCGCGCGCAGTGCCCCGGTCGCGAGGGCCGCGAGTTCCTCTCCTTCGGGCGGCAGGTAGCCACGCCCGTGCGCGTCGCCGGGCGTGAGCGCGTTGACGAGTTCGACGGCGACCGTGACTACCGCGTCCACGTGACTGCTGAAGTTCACTTGACCAGTTACGTTCTCTGTTCGTAGGGTGATGACTGTCTAAGTAATAATATCCAGTTACGGAACGGGAGCGTCGTGATGACACAGATGCTTGACCGGTCGGCGTCCCAGCGCTGGATCGACCGCTGGGACGCTCAGCAAGAGGTCTATATGCCGGACCGGGAAGAACGGTTCACGGCTCTCATCGACGCGGTCGCCGAAGGCGCCGGGCGGCCCGATCCGCTAGTCGTCGATCTCGGCTGCGGGCCGGGCTCACTGTCGGTCCGCCTGCTCAGGCAGTTGCCTCAGGCGACGGTCGTCGCCGCTGATGCCGACCCGTTGCTGCTCGCCCTCGGCCGGGCCGCGTACGGGGAAGCGATCCGGTTCACGGAACTCGACCTGGCCGAGCCGGGCTGGTCGGCTCTGCTTGGCCTTGACCGGCAGGCTGACGTGGCGGTAAGCACGACCGCCCTGCACTGGCTCAAGCCCGCCGACCTCGCCACCATGTACACCGAACTCACCTCGATCCTGCGCCCCGGCAGCCTGCTGCTGAACGGAGATCACCTCAGGGAGGACAAGGCCGTCGCGCCCACGCTGGTCAGGCTCGCCCAGGCACTCAACGAACGCGAAGAACATCGCCGGGTGCCTGAAGGCCACGCCGAAGACTGGTCCGCCTGGTGGACCGCGATCAAGGCCGATCCGGCCCTGGCTGACCTGGCCGCCGAACGAGAGCAGAAGCAGTCAGGAACCGATCACCACGGCTCCCCGTCCGGCCTGCTGGCCACCCATGTCGACGCACTCCGCGCCGCCGGCTTCGCCGAGGTCGGCACCCTATGGCAACGCGGCGACAACCGACTGCTGTGCGCGGTACTCAGATGACGCCGGCGGCCCGCTCCACGCGAGTCCTACCACGACTGGATGTTGGTCGGCCTCAGGTGATGACCGGGCTGGCGTGACTGAAGTGACTAAGGTGACTGCTGGTTCCTGGCCGGATCGGCGTCCGGGCTGGCGGCGGATCAGCTAACAGCATCGCTGGGCCATCGATGCGGTTCAGCGGGCCGGGCGAACCACAACGATGGCCCATCGATGCGGTTGCCGCAGCATCGATGGGCCGTCGTTGCGGTCGGACCGGCCTGGCGAACAGCATCCGTGGGACATCGTTGCGCCCGGCTGGGCACTATAGGTGTTTTGCCCGGTCCGCAGATCCTGGTGGTTTATTCGGCGCCCGGCTCGGGGTGCGTCCAGAAAGCCAACCCGTACAACGTCGCCGCGCGATCGCGACCTTGTACGGTTAACCGTACCGTGAAAACCCGCAAAACACCCCATAACCTCACCGGAAGACACGGCAACCCGTACAAGGTCACCAGACCGCGGCGACCTTGTACGGGTTCACTTTCCGGACTCACGCAAAACACCCCGAACTACGCCGCCAACACCACGCCCCGCCCCGATCGGCACCACAACAAACAAGCCACGAGGACCTTCGCAGCGGACCCGGTCGGGCAGCGGGCACCCGGGCCATGCCAGCCCGGCGCGGGCCGGTCCCCGCCTCCTGGTTTGCCAGATACATAAGTGTCCTATACAAATGAGGCATGGATCTTGACCGATCGGCCAACGACCTGCTTGATCTCGTGGCGCTTGTGGTCCGCAGCTTGTCCGGTAATCGTGACCTCAGCTTGACTGCCGTGGCCACGCTCCGCTCGCTCGGGAGTCTGGGGCCGCAGCGGATTACCACGCTCGCGGCGGCAGAGGGGGTGTCGCAGCCCTCGATGACGCAGCTGGTACAGCGGCTTGAGCAGCGAGGCATGGTGACACGCGGATCTGACCCCGCGGATGGCCGGGCCGCTCTGGTGAGCCTGACCGGGGAAGGCGAGTCGGCGCTGGCCGTGCGGCGGGAACGTAATGCCGAGCTGATTGCCGATTTGCTGGCCGGACTGCCTGAGGCGGACATCGACGCGCTGAACCGGGCGCTGGCCGCGGTGCTGCCCGCGATGCGGGCGAGAGAAAGCGAGACGAGGAGCTAGATGAGTACGACGCTGGCGGCAGCCGAGCAGTCCGAGCCGGCCCCGGCCGCGGGGCACGGCTCGGTCGGAAGCCCGTTCAAGCAGCCCCGCGCAGTGTGGGCGGTCGCGTTCGCCTGCGTCGTGTCGTTTATGGGGATCGGGCTCGTTGACCCGATCCTGCCGTCGCTGGCCGGGAAGCTGCACGCCACGCCGGCTCAGGTCGAGCTGCTGTTCACCAGCTACCTGGTGGTGACGGCGGTGGCCATGTTGGTGACCGGGTGGGTGAGCAGCCGGATCGGGGCGAAGCGGACGCTCATCGCCGGGCTCGTCCTCATCGTCGTGTTCAGCGCGCTGGCCGGGTCTTCGCAGACCATCGGGCAGATCGTCGGGTTCCGTGCTGGCTGGGGGCTTGGCAACGCGCTGTTCATCGCGACCAGCCTCGCGGTCATTGTCGGGTCCGCGAGCGGCGGGTTCGCCGGGGCGATCGTGCTGTACGAGACAGCGCTCGGGATCGGCATCGCGATGGGGCCGCTCGTCGGGTCCATTCTCGGCGGGATCAGCTGGCGCGGGCCGTTCTTCGGCGTGACGGCCCTCATGGGAATCGCGCTAATCGCGACGATCACGCTGGTGCGCAAGACCCCGCCGCCAGAAAAGAAGCAGTCGCTGGCCGCGCCGATCTTGGCGCTGCGCCATCGCGGGCTGCTGACGATGGGGCTGACCGCGCTGTTGTACAACTGGGCCTTCTTCACCGTCCTCGGCTACGCGCCGTTCCCGATGCGACTTGACACGCACAAGCTCGGGATCGCCTTCACCGCTTGGGGCATCTTGGTCGCAATCTTTGCGGTTTTCGGAGCGCCGAGGCTGCAGGCGAGGTTCGGCATCGCTCGCACGCTGTACGCGAACCTCGCTTTGTTCGGTGCCGACGTCCTGATCATCGGGCTGTTCGTGAACAACCAGGCGGTGCTGATCACTGCGGTGATCGCGACCGGCATCTTTATCGGCGTCAATAACACGATCACCACGCAGGCGGTAATGACCGTGGCTCCGGTCGAGCGAAGCATCGCGTCCGCGTCCTACGGCTTCATCAGGTTCATCGGGGGCGGGCTCGCTCCGTACTTCGCGGGCAAGATGGTGGAGCGCTGGGACGTGCACGTGCCGTTCTACGTCGGCGCGGGAAGCGTGGTCCTGGCGATCGTCGTGCTCTCCACCGGCCACCGGCTGCTCCAGGCCGCCGAGCGGAACCAGTCCGCCGAGCTGGCGAAGCCCGCGCGGCGGCCAGCCCATGACGAGGAGGAAGCGCTGGCCGAAGAACTCGGTTCGGTGACCTGACCCTCGGCCGGGAACTGCGGCGCCGTCGGCAACTACAGCGCCGCCTACGACTTCGGCTTCGAAAACACCCAGCCCTTCGTCATCAACGAGGTCCGCGGCACCTGGCACAGCATGCTCGAAGTACCTGGCATCAAATCCGCCAGCCTCAGCGACGGCCAGGAATCCGAGACCGTCGCGATCTCCTGTCCGGCCCCGGACCGGTGCGGCGCGGGCGGGATGACGGAGTGGCGTTCGTCACCACCCAGCCCTGACCGGTACGCTGGCCCGGGCAAAGGAGGGTCGCGTGCTGCACCGGCATAACCAGTGGATGAGGGCCACGGGGAAGGTTCTTCAGAGCCAGGTCGTGGCTGGCCCGAGGCTGCCGAATCCGACGCTTGTCACCGTGGAACTGCACCCTGAGGGCAGCGGGCCGGTCCGAGCCGAGGTCCACCTGATTCCGGGGGACCGTGACTACCTGGATCTGAACTATCCCGCCATAGGCGGCGTCACCGGGTTCATCTTCGACCCCGCTTCCGGTGAAACCCGATTCGACCTCACCGACCCGCGCAACAGCCTGGCGGCCCATCGGGCCGCGAACGAGGCTTGGGATTCCCGGCCGAACGACCAGCCGGTCCGATTCGGCTCAGGCCCGCCCTGGCTGGTGGCGGCCCGGTGTCCCCAGTGCGGCAAGCCGGTCAATCAGCCGATGGCGGCCAGGGAAGACCAGCCGCACTGCCAGCATTGCACCAGGCCTCTGCCCGCCTACCCTTACTTGTCTAGCCATTAGCCAGGACCTGTCAGAATTTGAGCATGACCGCTTTGCCTGTCAGCGCGCCCGCCGAACCAAGCTTCACCGGCGACAGCGAGCCCTGCGTGCTGCTCAAGCTTGGCGAGATCGTGCTGAAGGGCAGGAACAGGCAGCACTTCGAGAAGCTACTGCAGAACAACGTCAGGCTCGCGATCGCCGACCTCGGCTACAGCGTGAGGCTCTGGCAGCGCGACGGCGTCATCGTGCTTACCCCGGTCCTGAGCGAATCGGGTCAGCAGGCGGAAGAAGCCGCCGACCAGATCGCCGAGCGCATGCTGACCGTCATGGGCGTCGTGCGAGTCTGCCGGGCCAAGCAGGTCGCCAAGGACCCCGACGTGGCGATCGAGGCCGCGACGGAGCTGGCCGCCGGCCGGCCGGGCTCTTTCGCGATCCGGGCGAAGCGGCGCGACAAGCGGTTCCCGCTTACCTCGGCTGACCTGGCGATCGCGATAGGCACCAACATCCAGCACCGCTACGGCAACCCGGTCGACCTGCGCAACCCGGATTTCACCATCTACCTGGAAGTCGACCAGTCTGAGGTCTTTCTCTACACCGACGGGCAAGCGGGCCAGGGCGGTCTCCCGGTCGGCATGAGCGGCCGCGCGCTCGTGCTGATGTCGGGCGGTATCGACTCGCCGGTCGCGGGATACCGGATGATGCGGCGCGGGCTCTACTGCAGCTTCCTGCATTTCTCAGGCTTGCCGTTGACCGGTCCTGAATCGATCTACAAGGCGTACGGCCTGGTCCGCCAGCTTGACCGTTACCAGCGAGGCTCCCGGCTCTACGTGGTCGCGTTCGGCCGGGCGCAGCAGCGGCTCGCCTCTTCTGGCTCTGGACGGCTGCAGATCGTCGCGCAGCGGCGGCTCATGCTGAAGACCGCGGAGGCTCTCGCCTCGCGGGTGCGGGCCACCGCGCTGGTGACCGGGGATTCGCTCGGGCAGGTCAGCAGCCAGACGCTGGCCAACATCACCGCCCTTGACGAGGCGGTCAGGCTGCCGATCCTGCGGCCGCTGATCGGTCTCGACAAGACCGAGATCATGGCCGAGGCCCGCCGCATCAGCACCCTGGCTCTATCTCAGCTGCCCGACCAGGACTGCTGCTCGCTGCTGATGCCGCGCCAGGTCGAGACCAAGGCCAAGGTCGCCGACCTGCACAAGATCGAGGCTCGCATAGAGATCGACGAACTGGCCCGCGACCTGGCCGGCGCCGCTCAGGAGTACCGTCCGGGCCAGCAGTCCTGAGCGGCGCCAAGGTCACGCGGGCACGGCCGCCGCTTCGGGGGCCTGGGCTAGCGTTCGTCCGAGCAAGGCAGGCATCGTCCGCATCACTTCAGCTAGCTCGGTGATGTCGTCTCCGGTCAGTGCCTGGTCACCGTCGCACAGGGCCTTAGCCGGCTCGGGATGCACGTCCACGATCACGCCGTCGGCGCCGACGGCGATGGCGGCCCGGCTCAGCGGGAGCACCAGGTCACGACGCCCGCCGGAATGCGAAGGGTCGATGATAACCGGGAGGTGCGACAGGCGCTGGGCCACCGGGACCGCGCTGATGTCCAGCGTGTTCCTTGTCGCGGTCTCGAAGGTGCGGATTCCCCGTTCGCAGAGCACGATGTCGAGATTCCCGCGCTGGGCGATGTACTCGGCCGCCATCAGCCACTCCTCGATCGTGGCATTCATGCCGCGCTTGAGCATGACCGGCTTGCCGGCCGAGCCGACGGCCTGCAGCAGCGCGAAGTTCTGCATGTTGCGGGTACCGACCTGGAGCATGTCCGCGTACTCGCAGACGAGGTCGACGTCGGCCGGGTCCACGACCTCGGTGACCACGGGGAGGCCGATCTCGGCCCTGACCTCGGCCAGGATCTTCAGGCCGATCACGCCGAGTCCCTGGAAAGCGTAAGGCGAGGTGCGGGGCTTGAACGCGCCGCCGCGAAGCAGCGATGCCCCGGCGGCCTTGGCCTGGCGCGCTGAGGCGATGGTCTGCTGAGCGGTCTCCACGCTGCAAGGCCCCGCGATCAAGGTGATCGTGCCCGGGCCGATCGGCACTCCGCCGACCCTGATGACCGATCGCTCGCGATGGTGCTCACGGCTCACCAGCTTGTAAGGAACTGAGATCCTGACCACATCGCTGACGCCGGTACGGCTCCGCAGGTTAAGCGAGCCGAAATTGTCGACATCACCGACCAGCCCGATGATGGTCCTCGACACGCCGCGGCTCACGAAAGCCTCGCCGCCCGCCGATCTGACTAGCTCAACGACGGAATCGATGTCGGCTTGAGTAGCTTCGGTCGCCATCACGATCACCATTTCGTCCTCCTGCCTTCCCATAATGACGAAAGCCCCCGGCCATTTCGGCCGGGGGCTTGGAGTTTCATGCCGCCTCTGCGTCTGCGCAGCTTCCAGCGGGCTAGCTCCCCGGTCCGGGTGAGTAGCCATAAAAAAATCGCCGCGCTAGTGCCACGGTGCGTAGCTTAGCGCACGCGCTCGGCGCTCTGGCGGCCGGTGGCTGATATTGGTCCATCGGCCGGGTGACAAGATTGCTGGTCAGAACTTGGGCTTGATCTGACGGAGGAAGGGGCGGGTCAGCTGGTTATGAGGCAGCCCGACGCGGCCGCGCGTGGGCATCAGCCCTCGGACGCTCCCAGGCTGCCGCCCGGTCAGCATCTCCAGCGCGTGATGCCTGTCCTGCACTACGGCCCGGTCCCGAAGTTCGATCCGGCGACGTGGGATCTGCGGGTGTCAGGCGCCACGGAATCCGGCCGGGAGCACGTCTGGGACTTGCCCGGGTTCCTCGGCCTGCCGCAGCGGGAGATCGTCGCCGACTTTCACTGCGTGACCAAGTTCACGATCTTCGGCATCACCTGGACGGGCGTGCCGGCGGCCGAGGTGCTCGCGGCCGCGCCGCCGACGGGCGCGGCCAGTCACGTCATGGTCCTCGCTAACTACGGTTACGGCGCCAACCTGCCGCTCGACGTATTCGGCGCCGCCGACACGCTGTTCGCCACCCGCAGGGAAAGCCGCGAACTCAGCCCCGAGCAGGGGTATCCGGTCCGGCTGGTGGTGCCCTCCAGGTACGGATGGAAGAGCGTGAAGTGGGTCAGGGCGATCGAGTACCTGACCAGTGACCGGCGCGGATTCTGGGAAGAGCGCGGCTATCACAACAACGCGGACCCCTGGCTTGAGCAGCGCTATTCCTACACCGAGCGGCCCGGTGAGGGCCGCCGACGCCCTAGAACGCGCAAGGAGAAGCGGATCTGGTGGGGGGTCGTCGGCCTTGGACGCCCTAGAACGCGCAAGGAGAAGCGGATCTGGTGGGGGGTCGTCGGCCTTGGACGCCCTAGAACGCGCAAGGAGAAGCGGATCTGGTGGGGGGCCGTCGGCCTTGGACGCCCTAGAACGCGCAAGGAGAAGCGGATCTGGTGGGGGGTCGTCGGCCTTGGACGCCCTAGAACGCGCAAGGAGAAGCGGATCTGGTGGGGGGCCGTCGGCCTTGGACGCCCTAGAAGAAACTGAAGAAGCCAGCGTTCAGCGTGATCGTGGTTCCCTTCGGCACCGAGCCAGTCGGTGAGTAGCTGCCGACCTTGTCGCCTGGACCCTCCTGGTGCACGGTTACCTTGAGTCCGGCCTGGCGCATTTCCTGTATCGCCTGCTGGAGCGGAAGGCCCTTCACGTCGGGCACGGTCACGCGCGGCGGCCCCTGGGACACCCGCACGGTCACGACTTCGCCCCGCCTGATCGGCGTGTCCGCCCTCGGCGCCTGCCTGATGATCGTGCCTGCCGGTGCGCTGTTCTTGACCGTCACCGGCTGGATCCTGTACCCGCCTGTGGCCGCGGCCGCCTGCGCGAACTGGACGGACTGGCCGACGAAGTCAGGCAGCCCGGGACCCTCGCTGATCGTCAGCCTGACCGGCTTGTCCTGGGGCCACTTCGTGTACGCGGCGGGATCCGTAGTGATCACGTCACCACGCTGCACGGTTCCTGACACGACCTTATGCACCCGGCCGAGCCGCAGGTGCGCGGTCTTGATCGTCCGCCTGGCGTCCGTGAGTGACATCCCGGTCAGGTTTGGCATCAGGATCATCCGCGGCCCTAGCGAGGGCACCAGGGTCACCGGCGAACCTCCGGTGACTTTCGTGCCCGAGGCCGGCGTGGTCGTGATGACATCGCCTCTGGGCAGCGAAGAGTACTCGCCCTGGCCCGTGCGCACCGTGAGGCCGAGGCCGCGCAGGTCGCTCGCGGCCGCGGTCGCAGTCAGTCCGTGCATGGGCGGTAGCTTCGTGTACCGGCCTGAAGTCATCCACCAGGTGCCGGCCCCCACCGCCGCGATCACGATGACGCCCACGACAGAGAACCAGAACTTCCGGCCGAAAAGCACCCGCTGAAGCAGCGGTTCGGCCCGCTCTTCCGGCACGTAGAGGGCGTCATAGGGCCGGGGGTCTACCTGCGGGCCCGCTTCGGCGTAGCCGCTGGCCAGGCTGACCCGGCCGGGAGCGTACTGGTCAAGAGCGCCCTCGGACGGCACGACCAGCGTGTGATTCATCGCGGGAACCTGGTCAGGCGGCATCGAGCCGTAAGGCACCGCGTAGGACCCGCTGTCCGGCTCGTCGGGATACCTGTGCGCGGCCACGTAGGGCCCTGTGCGCGGCAGCCCCTGGCCCCGGCGCACCTCGCCGATCGCGCGCAGGAACTGCCCGGCGTTCGAGGGCCGCAGGTCAGGATCGCGGCTCGTGGCCATCGCGACCAGCGCGTCGAGCGCGGGCGCAAGTCCTGGCACTGCGGGCGCTTGCCGGCCAAGCAGGCTGGACGGCGGCGGGACAACTTCGTTGACGTGCTTGTAGGCGACCGCAAGCGGGCTCTCGCCGGTATGCGGCTGATAGCCGGTGAGCAGCTCGAACAGCATGACGCCCGCCGCGTACACGTCGGTCCGCGCGTCGGAGGACCCGCCGCTGACCTGCTCTGGTGCCAGGTAGGCCGCCGTGCCGATGATCATGCCGCCCTTGGTCTGCACCGCTCCGGCGACGGACCTGGCCAGTCCGAAGTCGGCTACCTTGATCTCGCCGGCCGGCGAGATCAGCACGTTCTCCGGCTTGACGTCCCGGTGCGCGAACCCGGCCTGGTGCGCGGCGGCGAGCCCGGTGAGCACGCCCGTCATCACGTCGAGCGCCTCGGCCGGGCTGAGCCTGCCCCGCTGAAGCAGCAGGTCGCGGAGGGTGCGCCCGGGTACGTACTCCATCGCGATGTAGTGCAGCGGCCCTTCGGAACCCTGATCGTAAACAGCGACCACGTTCGGGTTCGACAACCGGGCGGCCGACCTGGCCTCGCCGATGAAGCGGCGGACGAACTCGGCGTCGTCTGACAGCTCGAGATGGGCGATCTTCAGCGCCACGACGCGGTCAAGCCGGGTGTCGGTGCCGAGGTACACCGTCGCCATGCCACCGCGCGCGATCAGCGTTCCCACCTGGTACCTGCCGCCGAGCAGCTGGCCAACAGGTGGCGAGAGGGCGGTATCCATCGGCAACAGTGTAAGGGCAGGTCCCGCCCCCTGAGTCCGGTTCCGCACGGGCCGTCGGCCAAGCGCAACCAGCCCTCAGCAGTACTACAGCCGCAGGCGGACGCCGAACGACCGAGGGTGCCTTTTGAAGTGAGGTCGGTGGCGCCGGCCGGGGATACCGCATCGATGGCGCATGGGTGCAGCTCTTTTGGAGGGAGACGGGCCGATCGGCTAGGAGTTGATCTTCAGGCTGCCTGCAGCAGGCCCAGCGTTGTCCCTGCGCAGGTGCTATAACCCCCGCAGAGGGACAACGCTGGGCCTGCCGCTGCCGCCTGCCGCTGATCCGGCCTCCCCTCCAAAAGAGCTGCACCCATGGCGCATGGATGCTGTGTCGACGCATGCCGCTCGGCCTAGTTTGATCATGGAATGGGGGGGCGGGTGTCCTCTCGCCGGTGCCTGCGGGACAAAAGGCCCGTATCGCCCGGCGGGGCGCAACGATGTCCCATCGACGCGGTTGCCTGGCGGCGCGCGACCGCAACGATGTCCCATCGATGCTGCGGGAACAACATGGATGGGCCATGGATGCTGTTCCGCCCGGTCGCCGCACCGCAACGGTGGCCCATGGGTGCGTTTCCGCTGGAGTGAGTTCCTGGTCGGCTCCTCCGCATGGTCAGGGAGGGGCCGGGTCCCCGCCCGATCCCGCCCGGATATCCCGGCATTCCGGGCATTCGGCGCAGCCCGCCGTCCCGCCCCCGGAAGGCGGGGGCACTTTACCAACGTAAATACCATGGCAAAGTGCCCCCGCCTCCCCAGCAAGACCCACGGGACCCGCCTCACTCCCACGGAAACGCACCAATGGCCCATCCATGCGGTGAGCACGCCGCCGCCATCCCCGGACCGCGATCCCGCCAGCCCCGAAACCACATCAGACACGCCAGTCCCACCAGCCCCGGCCCGCCCAGGCAAGCAAACCCGCGCCACTAAGTCGCGGCGAGCCCCAAAAAGCCAGCACCGGACCGGCCAGGCGTGGTCAGCTCATACGTCGATCGGAGGCGACGAAGCGTGAGCGTAGCGGCGGCGCGGTATCCGCCCGGCGAGGTAAGCGAGGCGGCCGGCGATCACCCCGGCCCGCATAGCCGCCGCCATCATTTCCGGATCGCGGGCCCTGGTAACCGCCGTGGCCAGCAGGACGGCGGCGCAGCCGAACTCCATCGCGAGCGCGGCGTCGCTGGCCGTGCCGATGCCGGCGTCCAGGATCACGGGCACCGAGCTGGCCTGGACCATCAGCTCGATGTTGTGCGGATTCCTGATCCCGAGACCCGAGCCGATCGGGGCCCCGAGCGGCATCACCGCGGCGCAGCCGGCCTGCTCCAGACGCCGGGCGAGCACCGGGTCGTCGCTGGTGTAAGGCAGCACGGTGAAGCCGAGCCCAGTCAGCTGCTCGGCCGCGTCGAGCAACTCGACCGGATCGGGCAGCAGCGTCACCTCGTCGGCGATGACCTCGAGCTTGACCCAGGTGGTATCGAGAGCCTCGGCCGCGAGCCTCGCCGTCCTGACCGCCTCCGCCGCCGTGAAACAGCCGGCGGTATTCGGCAGCGCCCGGATGCCGCGTTCGGCGAGCACGTCGAGCACAGATCCGCCGGCGGCGGGATCAAGCCGCCGCATCGCCACGGTCGTCAGCTCGGTGCCCGACGCGGTCAGCGCCCGGCCGAGCACCTCGAGGCTCGGCGCGCCGCCGGTCCCCATGATCAGCCGCGACCCGAACTTCTCCCCGGCGATCACCAGCGGATCATCGGTCAGCATCTCGCTCACCTCAACCTCCTTGCACAGCCGTGAGTACTTCGACGTCATCGCCCGCCTTGAGAGTCACGGCCGGCCACGAGACCCGACGCACGATTTCTCCGTTGACGGCGACCGCGACTCCCCGAGCCGAGGTCGAGATGGTCGCGACTACCTGCTCGAGCGACGCCGCTTCGCTGACCTCACGTCGTGCACCGTTGATGACTATCTGCATGCCGCACCCGATCTCTCCGCCGCGAAACGCCCCGGTGCGAACGGGGCGGCTCGATCAGGCAATTCACCATCAACCAAAAAACCAGCGATCAAGTCGGCCGTTACCGGAGCGAGCAGCACTCCGCTGCGAAAATGCCCGGTCGCCAGCACGAGCCCGGCTAGCGAAGAAGGCCCGAGCAGGGGAGCGTTGTCCGGCGTCCCTGGCCGCAGTCCCGCTACCGCTTCGGCGAGCTCGAATTCGGTGATGCCTGGCACGATCGCCCGCGCGTCCCTGAGCAGCTGCCAGACGCCTCCGGCGGTCACGGTCGTGTCAGTTCCCATTTCCTCCTGGGTCGCGCCGATGACAAGCTCGCCGTCGTCCCTCGGGACCAGGTAGACGGAAGAACCCCGCACGAGTCCCCGCACCGTCTGGCCGATCAGGGATCCAGGCAGGCCCGCACCGAGCGTCGCCGCGGTCGGCCGCAGCCGCACGATCTGGCCCTTGACCGGCCGGACCGGCGGCGCGGCGGCGGGCGGAAGTCCCGGCAGGGTGGCACTGGCCCAGCCGGCGGCGAGTACCACCTGCGCGGCCTTGACCTCACTGCCGTCAGCCAGCCGAGCGCCGACCGCGCGCTCTGACTTCCCGTCTCCGCTGGTCAATAGCCTGCTCACGGCCAGCGGCCGGTGTTCGACTCCGGCCAGGCCGGCCGCGGCAAGCAACGCCGCGGTGAGCAGCCTCGGATCCACCGAGGCGTCATCGCTGACCAGCAGGCCTCCGCTGATCGCCGGGCCGAGCAGCGGCTCGATGCGGCGGCAGTCCCGGCCGGACAGCGGCTCACTGGGCACCAGGAAGGATTCGCGCAGCGCCGCGTGTTCCTTGATCAGGGCCAGGTCGTCGGCGTCGTAGCCCACAAGCAACGTGCCGGCCGGCCGGTATCCGGTCAGCAGCCCGGTAGCGTCGGTCAGCTCAGCGGCAAAGTCAGGGTAGCTCCGCAGCGAAGCGCTCCCGAGCTCGAACAGCTCACGCTCGGCGTACGCGGCCTCGGCGACCGGGGTCAGCATGCCCGCTGCCGCGTGCGAAGCTCCGCCGCCAGGATCAGGATCGGCGACGATGACCCGCAGCCCGCGCTGTGCGGCCCGCCAGGCGATCGCCAGGCCGATGACCCCGCCGCCGATCACCAGAACGTCGGCCGAGCCCGCGTGGTCTTTGCCGGGGTGATCTATACCGGAGTGATCCATCGGATCGCGCTCCCTTCGCCGGCATGACCCGGATCAGGTTCTGCGGTCGGCGGCTCCTCAGCCGCCCTCTCAGTCCGGTCGGCACCGGACTCCCGCGCGTCTTGCCACCAGTTTAGCGTTAACTGGCCGTTCATCAGAATCTGTGCGTCGTCGCGCCGAAGGGATCGCCTTTGGCGTGGGCGAAAACCTTCGACGGCTTGACGAGGAACACCTGGGCCCGTCCGGCCGATTCGGCATCGTCCAGGTCGCCGAAGGCGCCGTCGCAGACGCTGAACTTCCAGCGACCATCCCATTTGCCGGTAAACGCGGCCGCCAGCCGGCCGAGCGTCACTTCGTCGGTGACGTGGACGGCCTCGCCTTCGACGACCACGTCGATGCCGTGATCCCAGTGCCCGCAGCCGGTCGTGATGACGACCTGCGGGTTCGCGCGCAGGTTGAGGTACTTCTGTTCCTCGTCGCCGGTAGTGAAGCAGACTCCGCCGTCGACCCAGGCCGCCACGACCGGAGTGACGTGCGGACGGCCGGCGGCGCGCGGGGCGGCCGAACAACAAGGAATGGGCCCGCGATGCTATTTCAGCAGCATCGATGTCCCAGCGATGTGGCTCAATTTGGGGGTCGCCGGACGGTGTGCCGGTTTGTCGGGGCGCTGGGGCGCTGGGGCGTCCTGACCTGGGTCGCTGACGTCGGTCGGCTGCGGGTTACGATGCGTCGACCTAGCTGCGGCGGGCTGAGCGGAAGGCGAACATGGGCGCGGAGCGGATCGTGGTGGCCGGGGCGGGGCTGGCTGGCCTGCGCACGGCCGAGGAACTTCGAGCCGCGGGCTACCAGGGTGCGCTGACCATGATCGGGGCCGAGAGCCGGCCGCCCTACGACCGGCCGCCGCTTTCCAAGCAGCTGATGGCCGGTGCGGTCGACGATACGACGTTGCGCGAGGAACTCGGTTCGCTTGAGGTCCAGCTGAAGCTGGGGGAGCGGGCCGAGGGAGTGCAGGCAGGCCGCCTGAGTACCGATCGCGGGGAATATCCGTTCGACCGGCTCGTGATCGCGACCGGAGCGCGGCCGGTCGCCTTGCCAGGACCAGGCCGGCAGCGGTTCCTGCGTACCGTCGATGACGCGCTCGAGCTCAGGGCCAAGCTGCGGCCCGGCACCAGGCTGGTGATTATCGGGGCCGGCTGGATTGGCGCCGAGCTGGCGACGGCAGCCGCCGCGAAGAGCTGCGCCGTGTGCGTCGTCGAAGCCGGAGCCGCCCCGCTCGCGGCCGCGCTCGGTCCTGAGCTCGGAGCCCGCACCGTGCCCTGGTACGAGCAGGCTGGCGTCGAGCTGAGGACCGGCACGGCGGTGGAGTCGGTCGAGGAAGGCGGCCTTCGCCTGGCTGGCGGCGAGTGGCTGCCGGCGGATGAGATTGTTACCGCGGTTGGCGTCCGGCCTGATGTTGGCTGGCTGTCGTCTTCTGAGGTCCGGCTGGAGAACGGCGTCGCCGTGGACGAGTATTTGCTGTCCTCGATGCCAGGCGTCTACGCGGTCGGGGACTGCGCCGCGTTCCGGTCGCACCGGTTCGGGCGGCGGCTGCGCACCGAGCACTGGGACGGCGCCCTGCGGGCGCCAGCCGTGCTGGCCGCCAACCTGACCGGCGGGAGCGAGCGTTATGACCCCGTGCCGTATTTCTGGTCCGAGCAGTTCGGCCGCATGCTCCAGTACGTCGGGCACCACGCGGGCGCTGACCAGCTCGTGTGGCGGGGCGACCAGGAGTCCGCCAAGTGGGCGGCGTGCTGGCTGGCGGGTGACCGGCTCCTGGCCGTGCTGACCGTCGACTTGCCGAAGGACCTGATGCAGGGGCGGCGGCTGATCGAGGCAGGCACCCCGGTGCAGGCCAGCAAGCTTGCCGATCCCGCCCTGCCGCTCCGTTCAGCCGCGCGGTGACGCGAGGAACCCGGGGAATATTCCTGCTTGTCAGCCGCAATTTGCTCGGGCGAACCCCGTTTGCAGATGAGGGCAGGTGGGGAAAGGATGTGGACGTGGCGCAGATCGACCCCCCTGCCGACGCCATCGTCGGCGAATGGCTTTCCACTATCGAAGTCGCCGAGCGACTGTCCCTGCCCGTCAACCGGGTCAAGCAACTGCTGAGGGATCGCAAGCTGCTCGGCGTTCAGCGTCCGGACGGCTCCTTCGGCGTGCCGGCCGCATTCCTTGACGGCGACCAGGTTGTCCGTGGCTTGCACAGCACGCTCACGCTGCTCTTCGACTGCGGGTTCACCGACGTCGAGGCTTTGCGCTGGCTGTTCACCTCGGACGACTCCCTGCCTGGCAGCCCGATCCAGGCGATTGCCGAGCACCGCTGCAGCGAGGTGAACCGGCGGGCCCAGGCGCTCGCCTTCTAGCCGCCGCGCGTAACCTGACCTGCCTCCGCGCCTGCGGGGCCGCGGGTGGCAGGATGGCGCCGTGAGCGAATCTGTCAGCCCGCAGCGTGGTTCCCGGTTGCGTGCCCGGCTTGACGCGGCCAGGCTCTACCTGTGCACCGGCAGCCGGGAACGGGAAGCCGACCTGCCTGGCTTTCTCGATGAGGTGCTTGGCGGCGGCGTCGACATCGTGCAGCTCAGGCAGAAAGGCCTGGAAGCCGCGCAGGAGTTGCGGCTGCTCGATACGTTCCGGGCCGCCTGTGACAAGCACGGTGCCCTGCTGGCCGTCAACGACCGCGCCGACGTCGCCCGCGCCGCTGGCGCAGATATTCTGCACCTGGGCCAGGATGACCTGCCGCTGGCCGTGGCCCGCGAGATCCTCGGGCCAGATCCGGTCATCGGCTTGTCGACGCATTCGACCGACCAGGCCGAAGCCGCGGCCGCGGCGCCGGGCGCCGACTACTTCTGCGTCGGCCCCGTGTGGACCACTCCGACCAAGCCAGGCCGGCCTTCGACCGGGCTCGGCCTGCTCAGTTATGCCGCCGGCGCTAGCCGCCACCCGGCCATGGTTCGCCATCGGCGGCATCGACAATGACCGGCTGAACGACGTGCTCGAGGCCGGCGCCACCCGAGTCGTGGTAGTCAGGGCCATCACCGAAGCCGCTGACCCCGCCACGGCGACCGCGAAACTAGCCGCCCGCCTCCAGGGCCTCTAAGCCGCCGCCGGGGAAGTGCTGGCCCGCTGGCCGGGCTGCGGGGACGGCCGGCAGGTAACCTAGGTCAATGGCTCAATCGCGGCAACGGTCCGCCCCGCTGATCAGGGACCTGCTGGCCTCAGGCGGGAGATCTTTCTCGTTCGAGTTCATGGCGCCCAAGACCGACGCGGACGAGGAACAGCTCTGGCGGGCGATCAGGCGGCTCGAGCCGCTGCGGCCGACGTTCGTCTCCGTTACCTATGGTGCCGGCGGGACGACGAGGGATCGTACGGTGCGGGTGACTGGCCGGATCGCCGAGGAGACGACACTGACCCCGATGGGTCACCTGACGGCTGTTAACCACTCGGTGGCCGAGCTCAGGTACGTGATCGGCTCTTACGCGGCGGTGGGGGTCACGAACGTGCTGGCGTTGCGGGGTGATCCGCCCGGCAACCCGACCGGTGCCTGGGTCCCGCATCCGGACGGAGTGTCATATGCCGCTGAGCTGGTCGAGCTTGTGCGGGACTCAGGGGATTTCTGCGTCGGGGTCGCCGCTTTCCCTGAAGGACATGGCCGAGGGGCGGGCTGGGACGCTGACCTCGAGCATTTCATTGCCAAATGCCAGGCGGGGGCAGACTTCGCCGTCACGCAGATGTTCTTCTTTACCGAGGACTACCTGCGGTTCAGGGACGCGGTCGCGGCCCGGGGGTGCCCGGTGCCAGTCATCGCCGGGATCATGCCGGTCATCAGCGTGCCGATGATCGAGCGGACGCGCCTGCTTTCCGGTGCCAGGTTCCCGCAGGAGCTCGCCGACCAGTTGCACGAGCACGCCGACGACCGGTCGGCCGTGCGGAAGATCGGCGTGGAGTACGCGGCCGGCATGTGCCAGCGGCTGCTCAGCGAAGGCGTGCCCGGGCTGCACTTTTTCACGCTGAACACGTCGCGGGCGACTACCGAGATCTACGAGATGCTCGGGCTGGCCGACAGACGACGCGGGCGCGGCAGCCTGGAGTCGCTGAGCGGGAGCTCGGCGCCCATGACGACGTAAGGCGGGCTTCCGCCGGGGAAGCTGTAACCGGTCAGCAGTTCAGAGAAGCCAAGGCGCCGGTACAGCCTGCGCGCCGTGGTGTCGCGGTCGGGAGTGGACAAGACGGCGGTGCGCTCCTGGCTGCCGCCGGTCAGCGTGGTGAGCATCTGGGTGCCGATGCCTGACCGCTGGTAGGGCTTGTGCACATGGACCTCGGCGACTTCGAGACAATCCTTCAGCCAGTCCGCCGTCCGAGCCGCGCCGACTTCGCGCACGAGCGCGTTCCATACGGTGTCGTACCACCACTGGCCGCGCTGACCGCGGAAACCGTAGGCGAAACCGACTACCTTGCCCGTCGCGTCATCCCTGACCTGAAGGGCGCGGAACGCGGGATAGCCGACGTGGCGCCGCATCAGTTCCCGCCGTGCTGGAAGCAACGCGGGATCGGCGTCCATCGCGTCGGCGTAGATCGCCAGCATGGTCTCGAGATCGCCGAGAAACTGCCTCGTCGTGATCTCGGTCAGCGCGATAGGCGTTTCCACCTTTACCAGGGTACGCGAGGCAGCCAGGCCAGAGGTGTTCGTGGCCTGGGCCTCTGTCTCTCCGCCTAGCGGCCTGGCGGCCCGGCGCCGGTTGCTCGCCATTGATTGTCAGACCCCTTCGATACCTTCGAACGTAACAGCAAACGGATGGACAGTTGACCGAATCTATGTTCGAATATGGTTGTGGGAAAGCCCGGTAGCCACCCCCTTGGCTCTCGGGACGAGGCCAGGCGCGGTGTGGGGAAGCACCCCGCCTGGCCGGCCCGCAGCGAAATTGGAGGCCTGACATGAGCACGACCACGCAGATTCGTCCGGAGCGGCCACGCTGCCGGGTTGCGCCCTCAGCGCTCGCTTTGCTCGAATCAGCGCGACAGGGACTCGCCGCTGCGGAGTGCGATCCGTCCGTTGGCAGCCGTTACGTTGGTGCGCATCTGGCCGCCCTGAGGGCCGCGGCCGCGATCGTCGCGGCGCGCGCTGAGCCTGTCGCACCAAGAAAGAAGCGCCCGCAGAGCGTCTGGGAACTCCTGCCGCGCGTCGAGCCGACGCTGAGCGAGTGGGCAGCGTTCTTCGCGGCCGGCGCGGGCAAGCGGGCCGCGGCCGAAGCCGGCCTGCCGAGGGCCGTCTCCGCTCGGGAGGCGGATGAACTGCTGCGCGATGCGGCAACGTTCGTATCCCTGGCCGAAAGCGCGCTCGGCGTGCCCGCTCAGTCCCTGCTGCCTCTGCCGGCCGCGATGTGACGTGCGGCTCGCCGCGAGGCGAGCCGCACGAACACCTGGATTGATCGCACACTAGGTTGGCAGAACTCCGGGGGCGGATGTCAGGCTGACTCGATCGCGCCGCGGGCGGCGGAGTCGAGAATTCCCCAGCTGATGAACTCCTCGGTCAAGTCGGTCGGCGTCTTGTCGTAAATCACCGCAAGCGAGCGCAGGTCTTCCTGGCGGATCGAGAGCACCCGGCCGTTGTAATCCCCGCGCTGGCTCTGGATCGTCGCGACGTAGCGGGCCAGCGGGCCGGCCTGGTCGCGGGGAAGTTGGGCCATCCGCTCGAGGTCGATCACGAGCTTCGGTGCCGGGGCGAGCAATCCGGGAGCGGAGTCCCCCGGTAGCAGTTCCGATACGGGCACGCCGTAAAAGTCGGCCAGCTCAGCGAGTTTCTGCACAGTCACGGACCTGTCGCCGCGCTCGTACGAACCCACGACTACGGCCTTCCACCGGCCGCGAGATTTTTCCTCTACGCCATGCAAGGACAGACCTTGCTGCGTGCGAATGGCGCGCAGCCGGGCGCCGAGAGTCTTCGCGTAATCAGATGGCATGATCCGGTTCCTGGCCTTACACGTTGGAATTAGAGGTGGTTACGGACAGTGACGGTAGGCCGAGAGCACGACAAGGTCAAGCCGAACGGCAAAAACTGGGTTAACTTACGCGTGCTGTCGCAACATGGGGACAGCCTACCGAGGAGATCACAGAACCTAGCGAATACTAGTCTGGCCGTGTTTGTCGGTGTTCGTGGGGAAGGATGCCGGACATCACCGACACGGCAACTCGGGTACTTGACCGGCAGCTGTAACAAAAGTCACACGTTCACTAGCACGCCGTGTCGGCGTGTCGTGCTGGGCGCCGATGGGTCTTGACGGGCGGATCAAGGCTTGTCTGCAGGTTGCCCGTATGCCCGCTAACCCGACTCAATCCGGCACCTAGTTCTTTAGCGGATAATACGTCCGAAATCGGTCAATACGTTTAGCTGCTGGCCCTGAGCCAAGACCCACCCTGGGACGAGGTCAGGTCCCGGCCCCGCCGGCGTTCGATGGCAGCCGCCCAACCTCCCACGATGCCGACCTGAAGCGCCGGGCCGGTCACCGCAACAATGACCCATGGATGCTGCTGGAACAGCATCGCTGGGCCATCGATGTCGTCCTCTGGGCTCGCCGAACCGCATCGATGTCCCAGCGATGCGGTTCCTTTGGGCCGGAGGTACCGGGAAGCGTTTTCAGCGGCTAGCAGCACTTCGGAAATCGGAAAATCTCCCGGCACAGGACGGCAATTCCCGCCCGGCCGCCGGACCCGCTACCAGCACCCGCACTGGCCGGCCGCCGCCCGGACGTGATCCGCATCGCCGGGCACCACCCGAGGCCGGGCCGCGGGGCGGACTGAGAACATGCTGGTAGATCTGGTAAAATTTGTAGCGTTCGACGTCCTTTAAGGCCCGTCCCGTGAGGCGGGGAAGGAGGTCCTTTGATGGCTGAGCAGATACAGGACTCTGGGGCAGAGGTATCCAGTTCCGCGTCCGGGCTGCGATCGTCAGCCGATGGGCGCAGCGGGAAGATCGTGCTCGGGGCGGACGAGATCCGGCGGGCGCTGAGCCGGATCGGGCACGAGATCCTTGAGCGCACCGATGGCGGCGGGGATGTGGTGCTGCTCGGCATTCCCACTCGCGGGGTGCCGCTGGCGCGGCGGCTCGCGGCGCGGCTGGCGCTGACTGAGGGGATCGAGGTGCCGGTTGGCTCGCTCGATGTCACCTTGTACCGTGACGACCTCCGGTTGCGACCTGCGCGGCCGCTCAGGCCGACGGAGGTGCCCGCGTCCGGGGTTGAGGGCAAGGTCGTGATCCTGGTCGATGATGTCTTGTACTCGGGGCGGACGGTTCGGGCGGCGCTTGACGCTCTCGGGGATCTCGGGCGGCCCAGGGCGGTGCAACTCGCCGTGCTCGTTGACCGCGGGCACAGGGAGCTGCCGATCAGGGCCGATTATGTCGGCAAGAACCTGCCGACTTCCAAGCGGGAGGCGGTCAGGGTACTGCTGAGCGAGACCGACGGACTCGACTCGGTCTTGCTGCAGGTCAGCCCGGGTAGCCCGGGTAGCCCGGGTAGCCAAGGCAGCCGAGGCGACGCGGGCGAGCCGGGGGCAGGACAGTGAACCGGCACCTGATCTCGGCCGCTGACCTAAGCTTCGCTGACGCGATTTCGATCCTCGATACGGCTGAGGAGCTGGCCCGGCTGGCGGAGCGGCCGATCCCCAAGCTTCCCGCGCTGCGCGGGCGCACGGTCGTGAACTTGTTCTACGAGGACTCGACGAGGACCAGGATCTCGTTCGAGGCGGCCGCGAAGCGGCTGTCGGCCGACGTGATCAACTTCTCGGCCAAGGGATCAAGCGTAGCCAAGGGCGAGAGCCTCAAAGATACCGCGCTCACCCTCCAGGCCATGGGTGCCGACGCAGTAGTTATCAGGCATAACGCGTCTGGAGCGCCGCACAGACTGGCCGAGTGGATCAGGGGAAGCGTAGTCAACGCCGGCGACGGTACGCATGAGCACCCGACTCAGGCGCTGCTCGACGCCTTCACGATGCGGCGGCGGCTCGGCCATCTTGACGGGCTCAACGTGACGATCGTCGGCGACATCCTGCACAGCCGGGTAGCGCGAAGCAACGTCTGGCTGCTCAAGACGCTCGGAGCGAAGGTCACGCTGGTAGCGCCGCCGACCTTGCTGCCCGTCGCCGTCGGCACCTGGCCCTGCGAGGTCAGCTACGACTTTCCTTCCGCCCTGCCCGCCAGTGACGTGGTGATGATGCTTCGGGTGCAGCACGAGCGGATGAACGAGGCCTACTTCCCCAGCGTGCGCGAGTACAGCCGCAGGTACGGGCTTGACTGCGACCGCATGGCGCTGCTCCCTCCACATGCGATTGTCATGCACCCCGGGCCGATGAACAGGGGCGTGGAGATCGCGGCCGGCGTCGCCGACTCGCAGCGGTCCACGATCGTCGAGCAGGTGGCCAACGGGGTCGCGGTCAGGATGGCGGTCCTCTACCTGCTGCTGGGAGGCGGTCCTGACAGTCAGCATTCGGCGGCCGAACCCGTGAAGGCCGCACTATGACCCGTCGCACCATGACCCTCCGCCGAGCCAGAGCAGCAACGATGGCCCACCGACGCCGTTCAAAACCGCCCCGCCACGACAACGATGTCCCATCGATGTCGTCAGCACCGCATCCATGGCCCATCGATGCGGTTGCCCCGAGGCAGGCAACGACAACGCTGCGACATCGATGCGGTAACGGGCCTCGCGGAGGCGCCAAAGCCCCGCCCCAGCTCACGTCACAGGAGAGGCACCCATGACCAGCTGGCTGATCAAGGGCGCCAGGATCAACGGCGCCGACCCGGCAGACATCAGTATCGAAAACGGCCTGATCACCAGCCTGGTCCCGTCCGGGCACCGGCGCGGCGCCGAGCCGGGGAAACCCGGCGCAAGGTCATCGACGCGGACGGCCTTATCGCCCTCCCAGGCCTGGTCGACCTGCACACCCACCTGCGCGAGCCAGGACGAGAAGACGCCGAGACGGTCGAGTCAGGCACCGCCGCGGCCGCGCTCGGCGGGTTCACGGTGGTCCACGCCATGGCCAACACCGACCCGGTCGCCGACACCGCCGGCGTGGTCGAGCAGGTGTGGCGACTCGGCCGCCAGGCCGGGCACTGCGACGTGCAGCCAGTCGGCGCGGTGACGGCCAGCCTTAAGGGCACCCAGCTCGCTGAGCTCGGTGCCATGGCCGAGTCAGTGGCGAGCGTAAGAATGTTCTCCGACGACGGCCAGTGCGTCTCCGACGCGACGCTGATGCGCCGTGCGCTTGAGTACGTCAAGGCGTTCGACGGAGTGATCGCCCAGCACGCGCAGGAGCCGAGGCTGACCGAGGGCGCTCAGCTCAACGAGGGCGAAATGTCAGCCCGGCTTGGCCTCAAGGGCTGGCCAGCCGTCGCCGAGGAGGCCATCATCGCCAGGGACTGCCTGCTCGCCGCCCACGTGGGCTCGGCGCTGCACGTCTGCCATGTCTCTACCGCCGGCTCGGTCGAGATCATCCGCTGGGCCAAGTCCAAGGGCTGGCGGGTCACCGCCGAGGTGACCCCCCATCACCTGCTGCTCACCGATGAGCTCGCCGTCGGCTACGACCCCGTCTACAAGGTCAACCCGCCGCTCCGTACCGCGCAGGACGTCGCCGCGCTGCGGGAAGGCCTGGCCGACGGCACGATCGACTGCGTTGCCACCGATCACGCGCCCCATCCGGTCGAGTCGAAGGAATCCGAGTGGTCGATAGCATCGTTCGGCATGACCGGTCTGGAAACGGCGCTCCGGGTGGTCCACGAGGCGATGGTGAGCACCGGCCTGCTCGGCTGGGCCGAGCTAGCGGACCGGATGTCGACCAGGCCAGCGGCCATCGGCCGGCTGGAGAAATCCCACGGCCGCCCGCTAAGTCGAGGCGAGCCAGCGAACCTGGTCCTCTACGACCCGGCCCCGGTCACCGCCGTTGACCCGGCCGCGCACGCTTCCCGCAGCAGGAACACGCCGTTCGCAGGAATGAAGCTCCCCGGCCAGGTAGTCGCCACCTTTCTGCGCGGCGAACCGACGGTACTCGAAGGAAGGCTCTGCCGATGAGCAACGCGATCCTGGTACTCGAGGACGGGACGGCCTTCGAAGGCACGGGCTTCGGCGCCGAGGGCGAGGCGTTCGGCGAGGCCGTGTTCAACACGGGCATGACCGGCTACCAGGAAACCCTGACCGACCCGTCCTACTGCCGCCAGATCGTCGCCATGACCGCGCCGCACATCGGCAACACCGGCATCAACGACGAGGACAACGAGTCCCGCGCCATCTGGGTCAGCGGCTTCGTGATCAGGGACGCGTCCCCGGTCGCCTCGAACTGGCGGTCAGCGCGGACGCTCGACGCGGAACTGAAAGCCAAGGGCGTCACGGCGATCTCGATCAAGGGGACTCGCGCCCTGACGCTGCACTTGCGCGAGCGCGGCGCCATGCGGGCGGCGATCAGCACGGAAGCGACTGACCCGGCCGAGCTGGCCGAGCGGGTACAGGCGAGTCCCAGCATGATCGGCGCTGACCTGGCGCGGGTGGTCTCCACCGAAGAGCCTTACACCATAGATCCGCCAATTGGCACGGGGCGAAGGTTCGGAGTCGTCGCGGTCGACCTCGGCATCAAGGCGGCGACGCCGCAGGCGCTGGCCAGGCTCGGGTGCCAGGTCACGGTCGTCCCGGCGGCGACCACCACGGAGGAGATCCTGGCCAGGGCCCCGGACGGCGTGTTCTATTCCAACGGCCCCGGCGACCCGGCGGCCTGTCAGTACGCGGTCGAGTCGATGCGGGGGGTGCTTGAGGCGCGGGTGCCGCTGTTCGGCATCTGCCTGGGGTCCCAGGTGCTCGGCCAGGCGCTCGACCTGCCTACGTACAAGCTGAGGTTCGGCCACCGGGGCGTCAACCAGCCCGTGCAAGACCAGCGCACCGGCAAGGTGCAGATCACCAGCCACAACCACGGCTTCGCCGTCGCGATGCCAGAGTCGGGAACAGGCGCCTTCGACACCGACTTCGGCCCGGCGCAAGTCACCCACGTCAACCTCAACGACGGCGTCGTCGAGGGCCTGCGGCTGCGCGACGCGCCCGCCTTCGCGGTCCAGTACCACCCGGAGGCGGCGCCAGGCCCGCACGACGCGGCCGGCTTGTTCACCGAGTTCTGCGACCTCATGGAGGCTGGAGCCTGATGCCGAAGCGAGCCGACCTTAACTCGGTGCTTGTCATCGGCTCAGGCCCGATCATCATCGGCCAGGCCTGTGAGTTCGACTACTCGGGTACCCAGGCCTGCCGGGTGCTCCGCGAGGAGGGGATCAGGGTCAGCCTGGTCAACTCCAACCCGGCGACGATCATGACCGACCCGGAGTTCGCCGACGCCACCTACGTGGAGCCGATCACGCTGGAGATCCTGGAGAAAGTGATCGCGGCCGAGCGTCCTGATGCCCTGCTGCCCACGCTTGGGGGCCAGACGGCGCTGAACGCCGCCGTGGCGCTTCACGAGGCCGGGGTGCTTGACCGGTATAGGGTCGAGCTGATCGGGGCCGACATCGAGGCGATCAAGGCCGGAGAGGACCGCCAGCGATTCAAGGAAATCGTCACCGGCCTCGGCGGCGAGGTCCCCCGCAGTACCACCTGTCACTCCATCGGGGAATGCGAAGCCGCCGCCGCCGATCTCGGGTTCCCTGTCGTCGTCAGGCCCTCGTTCACGCTCGGCGGCTCGGGGTCAGGCATCGCCCGCGACGCTGAAGACCTGCGCCGGATGGCGGGCGCCGGCCTGGACGCCAGCCCGGTCACCGAGGTCCTGCTCGAGGAGTCGATCCTCGGCTGGAAAGAGTACGAGCTCGAACTGATGCGGGACCGCAACGACAACGTCGTGGTCGTCTGCTCGATCGAGAACGTGGACCCGATGGGCGTGCATACCGGCGACTCGGTCACCGTCGCCCCGGCGATGACCCTGACCGACCGCGAGTACCAGCGGATGCGCGACCTCGCGATCGAGGTCCTGCGCGCGGTCGGCGTGGACACCGGCGGCTGCAACATCCAGTTCGCCGTGCACCCGGGGACGGGCAGGCTCGTGGTCATCGAGCTGAATCCGAGAGTCTCAAGGTCGAGCGCCCTCGCGTCCAAGGCGACCGGCTTCCCGATCGCCAAGATCGCCGCCCGGCTGGCCATTGGCTACACGCTTGACGAGATCCGCAACGACATCACCGGCCTGACTCCGGCGAGTTTCGAGCCCGCGCTCGACTACGTCGTCGTCAAGGTACCGAGATTCGCGTTCGAGAAATTCCCTGGTGCCGACCAGGTACTGACCACGCACATGAAGTCGGTCGGCGAGGCGATGGCCTTCGGCCGGTCATTTCCCGAGGCCCTGCAAAAGGCGCTCCGCTCGCTCGAGCAGCCGTCCGCCCCGCTGCGCTGGGACACTGCCCCCGGCGACAAGGCTGCCCTGATCGCCCGCTGCGCCGTGCCGCACGATGGCAGGATGTCCGCGCTGCATCAGGCGCTCAGGGCCGGGGCGACGGTCGCTGAGCTCTCGGCCGCGTCGGGCATCGACCCCTGGTTCATCGAGCAGCTCCAGGTCATTGAACTTCAGTCGCGGGAAATTGTCCGCTCAGGTGCGACCTTGAGCGCCGGGGGTCTATTGGCGGCTAAATCTCTGGGTTTTTCTGACCGGCAGCTCGGGCAGCTGACTGGCCTTTCCGAAGCCGGCGTCCGGCGGCGGCGGCACGAACTTGGCGTCCGGCCCGTCTACCACACGGTGGACACCTGCGCCGCCGAGTTCGCGGCCACGACGCCTTATTTGTATTCGAGCTATGACGTGGGAACCGAGGTGGGGCCGTCCAAAAGGCCCAAGGTGATAATCCTCGGCAGTGGTCCGAACCGGATCGGGCAGGGCATCGAGTTCGACTACGCCTGCGTGCATGCCTGCTTCGCGGCGTCGCAGGCCGGGTTCGAGACCGTGATGGTGAACTGCAACCCGGAGACCGTCTCGACCGACTACGACACTTCCGACCGGCTGTACTTCGAGCCGCTGACGCTCGAGGACGTGCTCGAGGTGGTGGCGGCCGAGGTGGCGGCCGGCGAGGTCGCCGGAGTGATTGTGTCGCTCGGCGGGCAGACGCCGCTCGCGCTTTCCCGTGCTCTCGCCGCCGAAGGGGTACCGATCCTCGGCACCTCGCCCGAGGCGATCCACCTGGCCGAGGACCGGTCCGAGTTCAGCGCCGTGCTCGCCGCGGCCGGGCTGCTCGCGCCCAGGCACGGGACGGCGAGGTCGGTGGACGAGGCCGCCGCGATCGCGACCGAGATCGGGTACCCCGTGCTCGTCCGGCCTTCTTACGTGCTCGGCGGGCGCGGGATGGAGATCGTCTACGACGAGCCGACCCTGAACGGCTACATGCGGCGGGCGACGCAGGCCAGTCCTGAGCATCCGGTCCTGATCGACCGGTTTCTTGACGACGCGATCGAGATCGACGTGGACGCGCTGTTCGACGGGCACGAGCTTTACCTCGGCGGGGTGATGGAGCACATCGAGGAGGCCGGGATCCACTCGGGTGACTCGGCCTGCGCCCTGCCGCCTATCACGCTCGGGCACGAGTACATCGAGGCCGTGCGGGCCTCGACCGAGGCGATCGCCCGCGGGGTCGGGGTGCGGGGCCTGCTCAACGTGCAGTACGCGCTGGCCGCCGGGGTGCTCTACGTGCTCGAGGCCAACCCTCGGGCATCGCGGACGGTGCCGTTCGTGTCGAAGGCGACGGCCGTGCAGCTGGCGAAGGCCGCGACCAGGATCATGCTCGGTGCCTCGATCGCCGACCTGCGCGCGGAGGGAGTGCTCGCGGCCTCAGGCGACGGGGGGTCACTGCCGCTCGACGCGCCGATCGCGGTCAAGGAGGCAGTGCTGCCTTTCAACCGGTTCGCCGACAAGTCGGGCGCGGGCGTGGACACGCTGCTCGGCCCTGAGATGCGCTCGACCGGCGAGGTCATGGGCATCGACGCCTCGTTCGGCATCGCCTTCGCGAAGTCGCAGGCGGCCGCCTACGGCGCGCTCCCGGTCAAGGGAAGGGCGTTCGTCTCGATAGCGAGCAAGGACAAGCGGGCGATGATCTTTCCGGTCAAGAGACTCGCTGACCTGGGTTTCGAGATCTGGGCGACGCGCGGGACCGGAGAGGTTCTGCGCCGGAACGGCGTCCATGCCACGATCGTGCGTAAGCACAGCGACGGTACCGGCCCGGCCGGGGAGCCTACGATCGTTGACCGGATCCTTGAGGGGCAGGTTGACCTGGTCATCAACACGCCGTTCGGCTGGCCGGGCCAGCCCGGCCCGCGCCGCGACGGCTACGAGATCAGGACGGCGGCCGTGCGGAGGGAAGTGCCCTGCGTGACCACGATGGCCGGGCTGGCCGCCGTGGTGCAGGGTATTGAGGCGATCATGAGGAACGAGGTGGGCGTGCGGTCATTGCAGGAGCACGCGGTCAGCATCCGCGGCCAGTCATGACAGCCGGCGAGCACGATGCCGATTCCGGGCCTTCGCAGGTGCGGGGGACGGTGCTGACCGTCAGGCAGGTCGATGCCTACTACGCGATCACGATCGTGGCGCCCGGGATCGCCGCCAGGTTCAAGCCGGGCCAGTTCGTTGCCGTGGCTGTCGGGGGGCCCGATACGTCGATGCTGCTGCGGCGGGCCTTCTCGGTCCATGACGTGCGGCCCGATCACGGCGGCACCGTCGAGTTCGTGTTCGCGGCGTCCGGTCGGGGGACCAGGTGGCTTTCAGAAAGGAAGGCGCGGGACGTCCTTGATCTCACCGGGCCGCTCGGGCGGCCTTTCCCCGTGCCAAGGGATCCGGTGAGCTGCCTGCTCGTGGGCGGCGGGTACGGGAGCGCGCCGCTGTTCGCGCTGGCCGCCAGGCTCCGCGAGCGGCGCTGCTCGGTCGACTTCCTGCTCGGGGCGGCCAGCGGCGACCGGGTCTTCGGTGCCCTGACGGCGCGCCGGACCGGCCGGTCGGCGACTATCACCACCGTGGACGGCTCGCTTGGAGTGCGGGGCATCGTCACCGACATGCTCGGGCAGGTCATCCACGAGGCCAGGACGGACGTCATCTACGCGTGCGGTCCGATGGGGATGCTGCGGCAGGTGACCGCGCTCGCGCGGCGGTACGACATCCCTGTTCAGGTCGCCGTGGAGGAGTCCATGGCCTGCGGGATCGGGGTGTGCATGACCTGCGTCCTGCCGGTGACTAGCGCGGACGGCATCACCAGGATGGTGCGATCCTGCGTGGACGGTCCCGTGTTCCGAGGCGAGCAGGTCCGCTGGGACGAGGTCGGGACGATTCCTTTCGACGCGTTCGGCGCGCCGGGCTGGGAACCCAAGATGCGGCGGGTAGCGGCCGCTCCCGGTGCGACCTCGCCGCCCCCCGCGCCCGCCGCGAATCAGGCCAGGAAACACGGCTATGGCGCCTGACCTGCGGGTGCGGCTCGGGAACACCGAGCTGCCCAACCCGGTGCTTACCGCGTCAGGATGCGCTAGCTCCGGGCGGGAGCTCGCGCAGTTCATCGACGTTTCCAAGATCGGGGCCGTGGTCACCAAGTCGGTCATGCTGGCGCCGAGAGCCGGGCGGCCGACGCCGAGGATGGCCGAGACGAACAGCGGGATGCTGAACTCGATCGGCCTGCAAGGGCCGGGTATCGACTCGTTCCTCCAGCGGGACCTGCCCTGGCTGCTGTCGCGGGGGGCGCGGGCGGTGGTGTCGATCGCGGGAAGCACCGTCGACGAATACGCCGAGCTCGCGGCCCGGCTGTCCGACGCGGCCGGGGTGACCGCGCTCGAGGTCAACATCTCCTGCCCGAACGTGGAGCACAGGGGACAGGTGTTCGCTTGCTCGCCGGCGGACGCGGGGGCCGTGATCGAGGCGGTGCGGACTCGAACCCGGCCTGACCTGCCGGTCTTTGCCAAGCTCTCGCCGGACGTGACCGACATCGTGGAGATCGCCCGCGCGTGCGTGTCGGCCGGCGCCAACGGGCTTTCGATGATCAACACCCTGCTCGGGATGGTGATCGACACGGACACGATGCGGCCGGTGCTGGCCGGGCTGACTGGCGGCCTGTCGGGACCGGCGATCAGGCCGGTCGCCGTGCGCTGCATCTGGCAGGTTCGCGCGGCCCTGCCCGACGTGCCGATCATCGGCATGGGCGGGATCATGACCGGCCGCGATGCCCTTGAGCTGATGCTGGCGGGCGCGTCAATGGTCAGCGTGGGCACGGCGATCTTCCACGACCCCTCGGCCTGCACCAGGATCGTGCGCGAGCTTGACGAGGAACTGGCCAGGCGGGGCATCAAGCGAGTTTCCGAAGTCGTGGGCGCCGCGCACGGGCCGCCAGGGCGCGCGGTCGCCGGCGCGACGGCGAGGATGGAGCGACTATGACAGAGCGGGCACCGATCGCCGTCGCGCTCGACGCGCCCGACCTGGACACCGCGGCCGAATGGGCGGCCCTGGTCAGCCCCCACGTCAGCACGCTGAAGATCGGGCTTGAGCTGTACCTGAGGTACGGACCAGAGGTCGTCGCGTCGGTGCGCGGCGCGCGCGGGGTGGACGTCTTCCTCGACCTGAAGCTGCACGACATCCCCGCGACCGTCGCCGCCGCCGCTCGTGCGGTCGCCAAGCTGCGGCCCGACCTGCTGACCGTGCACGCCGCCGCCGGCCCGGCGGCGATCGAGGCGGCGGTGGCGGCACTCCCGGCTACCAAGATCGTGGCCGTCACGGTGCTGACGTCGCTCGATGACCGCGACCTGGCCGAGATCGGGCTGGCGGGGCCGGTGAGCGAGGCCGTGCGGCGGCTGGCCGTGCTTGCGGTCAGGGCCGGGGCCAGGGGGCTGGTGTGCTCGCCACGGGAAGTGGCGGAGCTTCGGGCGGAGGTCGGGCCTGACGTGACGCTGATCACTCCTGGTGTCCGGCTGGCGGGCCAGGCGAGCGACGACCAGGCCAGGGTGGCAACCCCCCAGGAGGCCCTCAGGGCCGGCGCCGACCTGCTCGTCATCGGCCGCCCGATCACGAAGGCAGCCGACCCAGGCGCCACCGCGGCGGCGCTGGCAGCCGAACTCAGGCGACCGGCCTAGAGCACTCGGGTTGGGGGCGGCCGGGGCTGATTCGGGTTGGCCGGAGCTGGCGGTGGCCGGGCTGGCGGTGGCCGGGCTGGCGGTGGCCGGGCTGGCGGTGGCCGGGCTGGCGGTGGCCGGGCTGGCGGTGGCCGGGCTGGCGGTGGCCGGGCTGGCTGGGATTGGCCGGCTGGGCGTGCGGGGCGGGGCTGGGCCGCGCTGACCTTGCCTAAAGTCCGACTTTCCGGATATTTGCACTAACTGTGTGGGCCTGGTCGGCCGCGCCCGACAAAAGGCCCGTAACGCCCGGCCGGCCGCAACGATGTCCCATAGATGCGGTTGCCTGGCGGCGCGGGACCGCATCTATGGGCCATCGATGCTGCGGGAACCGCATGGATGGGCCATGGATGCTGTTCCGCCCGGCGGCCGGACCGCAACGATGGCCCATCGATGCGGTTGGCGCGACTGTCGCCACCTGGGGCCGCGATCCCGACAGCTCCGGCAATCACATCCAGCCACACCAATCTCATCAGTTCCGGCCTCGCCCCCGGCAAAGCAGAGGCCCGTGCCATCAAGATCAAATTAAGCTCAGTGGCATCGTGCGGGAACCGCACACCTGGGCCATCGTTGTTGTTTGGACCGTCCACGGCAACGGCAACGGTGGGCCATGGGTGCCTTTCTTTTGAAGTGAGCCGGTCCGGTGGCGGCTCACTGGGGCTCGGTGGCGCAGCGGGGGCACTTTGGTGCTGTGGCTTGCTGAGGCACGCCGCGGGCGTCCGTTGCGGCAGGGCAGGTGGCCTGGTGGGGTCGGTTGGGGGTGCCTGAGTTGGGGCTGGTGTTACTGTTGTGGGCAAAGTTGTGGTTGGGGGCATTGGGACAATTGGTGTTCGGTGGGGCGATGGTGATCATTTTCGCGGGGGCGGCTAGCTCGGAAAACTTACGGTAAGTGCCGGGGCGTGTTCGCTGGGTAATATTGGATAAATTGTGACGTGCCAAACGGAGGTTTGTGTTGTCCCGGCGGTCTGAACTCGCTAGTTTCCCCTCGCGAACGCAGTTTTTCGATACGAAACCCGAGGTGACCACGCGTGGCTCTTCCTCCCCTGACCCCCGACCAGAGGGCAGCCGCTCTCGAGAAGGCGGCTAAGGCTCGCAAGGAACGTGCTGAGATCAAGAACAAGCTCAAGCACGCTTCCACTACCTTGCCTCAGGTCCTCAAAGAGGGCCAGACCGATGATGTCGTTGGCAAGATGAAGGTGTCGGCACTTCTTGAGTCCATGCCGGGCGTGGGCAAGGTCCGTGCGAAGCAGATAATGGAGCGACTCGGCATTGCTGAGTCGCGACGGGTTCGCGGACTTGGCGCTAACCAGAGGATGGCGCTCGAGAACGAGTTCCGTGAGGTTTGATTCCTGACGGCAGGCGCGATCGCGCAGGGACGGGGGGCAACTCATCCGTGACTGATCCCGATCATCGGCCAGAAGCGGAGAGTGCCAAGAACCTCCCTGCGCGCCCGCCCGCGCCTGTGGCTTCGCCTGATTCTGCGGGGCGACGTGATCCCTCAGAGTCAGGCGATCCCGCAAAAACGCGCTCGGCGATCCCGGGTGCGGAATCCGCTGGTATTGAACTGACGCCGAAGCGACTGACGGTGCTATCTGGACCTTCGGCGGTCGGCAAGAGCACGGTTGTGGCGGCGATTCGGCGCGATTGCCCGGAGATTTGGCTTTCGACCTCCGTCACGACGCGCCGGCCGAGACCGGGTGAGGTACCCGGGCGCGAGTATTACTTTGTGAGTGAGCGCGAGTTCAGGGAAATGGCGCAGACGGGTCAGTTGCTTGAGTGGGCGCGTTACGCCGGCAATTTTTACGGCACTCCGGCCGGGCCGGTGGCCGAGCGGCTTGAGGCTGGGCTGCCAGGCCTGCTCGAAGTGGACGTCGTCGGCGCCCGGCAGGTCAGGGCGACGGTGGCGGGCGCGCTGCTCGTCTTCCTTGCGCCGCCGTCGTGGGATGAGCTTGTCCGCAGGCTCACTGGCAGGGGCACGGAGCCCCCTGACGTCATCAGGCAGCGGCTCGACGCCGCTAAGGACGAGCTGCACGCCGAGGAAGAGTTCGATGTCACGCTGGTGAACACGGCCGTCCGCGACGTGTGCGCGCAGCTGGTAGCCTTGATCAAAGCCGAGCCGATCGGTTAATCGGCATGCGAACATGGCTAAGCGACACGGCCTGGCAAATACAGAAGGGCAGACGGTGGCAAGTACTCCGGGGCTCGAGGGAATCATCAATCCGCCGATCGACGAGCTGCTCGACGTGGTGGACAGTAAGTACGGCCTCGTGATCATGGCATCAAAGCGGGCGAGGCAGATCAACGCGTACTACGCGCAGCTCGGTGAGGGCCTGCTTGAGTACGTAGGGCCGCTGGTGGAGACCCGAGTGCAGGAGAAGCCGCTGTCGATCGCGCTGCGCGAGATCAGCGAGGGCATGCTGCACGCTGAGCCGACGGAGATCCCCGCGACCTGACGCCTGCCCGATGCGCGTCGTGCTTGGCGTGGGCGCCGGGATCGCGGCTTACAAGGTTTGCGAACTGCTCAGGCTGCTCACTGAATCTGGTCATCAGGTGCGGGTCGTGCCGACTAAGGATTCGCTGCGTTTCGTCGGAGCGGCGACCTGGCAGGCCCTGTCGGGCGAGCCGGTCAGCACCGAGGTGTGGGCGGACGTCCCCGAGGTACCGCACGTAAAGCTCGGTCAGCAGGCGGACCTGGTATTCGTCGCCCCGGCTACGGCGGACCTCCTGGCCAGGGCAGCGGCTGGGCTAGCCGATGACTTGCTGACCAATGTGCTGCTGACGGCCAGGTGCCCGGTCGTCTTCGCGCCGGCGATGCACACGGAGATGTGGCTGCACCCCGCGACGACGGCGAACGTGGCCACACTGCGGAACCGGGGCGTTATCGTGCTCGACCCGGCTTCCGGTCGGCTGACCGGATCTGACAGCGGACCTGGGCGGCTGCCAGAAGCGGCCGAGCTCTTTCAGGTGGCCAAGCGGGTGCTCAGGGGCGGCGTACCTGACCTGGCTGGCCGCGAGGTCGTCGTGTCGGCTGGAGGTACCAGAGAGGAAATCGACCCGGTCAGGTTCATCGGAAACTGGTCATCAGGGTTGCAGGGTTACGCCGTCGCCAGGGCAGCGGCGGCCAGGGGCGCCAAAGTCACGCTCGTCGCGGCCAATACCGGGCTTGCCGATCCGGCGGGCGTCATGGTGGTGGCCGTGAAATCGGCCCGCGAGCTGCGGGACGCGGTCATCGCCGCGGCCGAGCCCGCCGACGCCATCGTGATGGCCGCCGCGGTCGCCGATTACCGTCCGGTCAGCGTGAGCCCGGTGAAGCTCAAGAAGTCCGGGGCGAAGCCCGATCCGATCAACCTCACCGAGAATCCCGATATTTTGCGGGAAATCTCAACGATCCGACGCCAGCCCGGTCAGGTGATTGTCGGATTCGGTGCCGAGACCGGCGACTTGATCGCGAACGGGGAGACCAAGCTGGCGGCCAAGGGCTGCGATCTCATCGTGATGAACCAGGTGGGAAACGGCCTGGCGTTCGGCACCGCCGACAACGAAGCGGTGATACTCGGGGCTGACGGTTCCCGTGTCTGCGTGCCGCGCGGGCCCAAGGATGCGCTGGCCGAGGTGATCTGGGATCTGGTGGCCGAGCGGCTCGCTGATCTGGGTGACGAGCCCCCGCCCGCGCACAGCTAAACTTCGGCGAGATCCCATGCGAGGAAAGGTGCCACGTGGCCCGTCGCCTGTTCACTTCTGAGTCGGTCACAGAAGGCCATCCTGACAAGATGGCCGACCAGATCAGCGACTCCATACTCGACGCCATGCTCAAGGGCGATCCGCGGAGCCGGGTAGCGGTCGAGACGCTGATCACCACTGGTCAGGTGCATGTCGCCGGCGAGGTGACCACTGAGACTTACGTCGATCTCCCTGGCCTGATCAGGGACAAGATCCTCGAAATCGGCTATGACTCATCCGCGAAGGGCTTTGATGGTGCCTCGTGCGGGGTGTCGGTGTCGATCGGCTCCCAGTCGCCCGACATCGCGCAGGGAGTTTCGCACGCCTACGAGCACCGGGAGGGCGAAGGCGAGGATGAACTTGACCGCCAGGGCGCGGGGGACCAGGGGCTGATGTTCGGCTACGCGTGCAGGGAAACTCCCGAGCTCATGCCGCTGCCGATCATGCTCGCGCACCGGCTGGCCCGCAAGCTCGCCGAGGTGCGCCGCAGCGGCGAGGTCCCGTACATCAGGCCAGACGGCAAGACCCAGGTGACGATCGAGTACGTCGCCGACCAGCCGGTCAGGCTGGACACCATCGTGGTCTCGACCCAGCACGCGCCTGCTATCGACCTCAAGGCACTTCTGCTGCCTGACATCAAGGAGCGGGTCGTCGAGCCGGTGCTTGCCTCGCTTGACCTCGACAACGCCGGATACCGGCTCCTGGTCAACCCCACCGGGCGGTTCGAGGTCGGCGGGCCGATGGGTGACGCCGGGCTCACCGGCCGCAAGATCATCATTGACACTTACGGCGGCATGGCCAGGCACGGCGGCGGGGCGTTCTCTGGCAAGGACCCGTCGAAGGTGGACCGCAGCGGTGCTTACGCGATGCGCTGGGTGGCCAAGAACGTCGTTGCCGCCGGGCTGGCTGATCGCTGCGAGACCCAGGTCGCTTACGCGATCGGCAAGGCGAAGCCGGTCGGGCTCTTCGTGGAGTGCTTCGGTACCGAGCAGGTCGCGGTGGAGCGGATTCAGGACGCCGTGCTCGAAGTGTTCGACCTGCGCCCGGCGGCGATCATCCGCGATCTCGACCTGCTCAGGCCCATCTACGCGCAAACCGCCAGTTACGGGCATTTCGGCCGGGAAGAACCCGACTTCCCCTGGGAGCGCACCGACAAGACCGACGCCATGCGGGTCGCTGCCGGGCTGTGACCGCGCCGGCGGGGGAGCGAACGCGCGCGAGCCGGAAGACGGCCCGTGTCCGGCCGGCGCCCCTGCCAGCGGCCGACCTGCCGATCGGGCGGGTAGCGGTCGATATCCCTTTGCCGCACCTCGACCGGCTCTTCGATTACCAGGTCCCTGAGTCGATGGCGGAGTCGGCTGTGCCCGGCTGCCGGGTGAAGGTGCGCTTCTCGGGGAGGCTGGCCGACGGGTACCTGGTGGAGCGAGCATCGTCGAGCGAGCATCAGGGGAAGATCGCCTTCCTGCAGCGGGTCGTGTCGGCCGAGCCGGTACTGACGCGTGAGATCGCGGCGCTGGCCAGGGTGGTGGCTGACCGGTACGGGGGAACGCTCGCCGATGTGCTGCGGCTGGCTATCCCGCCTCGGCATGCCACGGTCGAGGCGGCCGGGCGGCCGCAGGACGAGGAGGTCGCGGTCGCGGTCGCGGTCGAGGTCGCGGGAGCGCCTGCGCAGACCGCGCTGTGGGAGCGTTATCCGGCGGGGCGCTCGTTTCTTGCTGCCGTAGCCGATGGCCGGGCGCCGCACGCGGTGTGGAGCGCGCTGCCCGGCCGGGACTGGCCCGATGAGATCGCGCAGGCGGTTGGCGCCGCGTACGGGGCCGGCCGGGGGGCGCTGGTCGTGGTACCTGACGCACGGGATCTTGAGCTGGTAGACACGGCCCTGGCCGCGGTGCTGCCGGCCCGCGGCCACGTGACGCTTTCCGCCCAGCTCGGCCCGGCCGAACGGTACCGGCGGTGGCTGGCGGTCCTGCGCGGACAGGTCCGCGTGGTGGCGGGGACCAGGTCGGCGATGTTCGCGCCGGTGGCCGGCCTTGGCCTGGCGGTTATCTGGGACGACGGCGATGACCTGCACTCAGATCCCCGCGCGCCTTACCCGCACGCCAGGGATGTGCTGCTGCTCAGGGCGCACCAGTCCGGCGCCGCGATGCTGGTCGGCGGCTTCGCGCGCACGGCCGAGGCCGAACAGCTGATATCGACGGGCTGGGCCAGACCGGTCGGCGCCAGCAGGGACCTGGTGCGGCGGCACGCGCCGCTGATCCGCACCGCCGGAGACGACGAGGAGCTGGCCAGGGATGAGGCGGCCCGCAGCGCGCGGATTCCCGGTCTGGCGCTGCGAACCGCGCGCGAGGCGCTCGCGAACGGGCCTGTGCTTTTCCAGGTTCCGAGACGCGGCTACCTCGCGGCCGTGGCCTGCCGCCGGTGCGGCACGCGGATCAGGTGCGCGACCTGTGCCGGGCCGGTAGCACTCGCCGGGCCTGGCCAGCCGCTGAACTGCGGCTGGTGCGGGCAGGCGGTCGAGACGACGTGCGCCGCCTGCGGTAACGCCGGGCTGCGGGCACTGGTGACCGGAGCCGCGCGGACAGCGGAAGAACTGAGCCGGGCGTTTCCCGGATTCGCCGTCCTGACATCGAGCGGTGGTGAGGTTCTCCGCGAGGTTTCCGGCGAGCCGGCGCTGGTCATCGCTACGCCGGGCGCGGAACCGCTGGTTTCCGCCGGCTATGCGGCCGCCGTGCTACTCGACGGGTGGGCGCTGCTCGGCCGGCCGAGCCTGCGGGCCGCTGAGGAGGCGCTGCGGCGGTGGCTGAACGCGGCGGCGCTTGTCCGGCCTGGTCCGGCGGGCGGGAAGGTCGTCGTGCTCGCGGACCCGACGGTGCCCGCGGTGCAGGCACTTGTCCGCTGGGATCCGGCCGCGCACGCCCGCCGGGAGCTCGCTGAACGGACCGAGCTGCGATTTCCGCCTGCGGTGCGGATGGCCGCGCTGACCGGACCGGCCGATGCCGTCACCGAGTTTCTCGATGGCGCGAGCCTGCCGCCTGGCTCCGAGGTGCTCGGCCCGGTGCCTTTGCTGGTGCCTTCCGCGCTCGCGGAGGGGGAACCGGTCGCCGATGCGGTTCGTTTCCTGGTCAGGTCACCCGCCCCGGCCGGGACCAAGCTAGCCATCGCCTTGCGGTCTGGCCTGGCCGAACGCAGCGCGAAGAAGGAACCAGGGCCGGTGCGGCTGCAGCTTGACCCGGCCGAGCTGATCTGACCTAGTCCTGTCCAGGCCGTAGGGTGCTTGAGTGGCACGTTCAACGCAGAGGCCGGGCACCCGGTCGGGTTCGCAGGGTAAGCAACCTGACCGCACAGCCGAGGTACAGCCGGCCGACCTGATCGGCTGGGACCACGTCCGTAGTACGGCGCGGCCGAGAAAGCTGCCATCGGTCCGGCTGGCGCCGCGTGAAGATCTCGCCAACCTGGCTCGGGTGGCACCGCTCTTGCGGGCGGCCAGGGACCTGGATGACTGGGCGGCGGATGACGGAAGCCTGGCTCTGGCCAGCGAGCTCAAGCCAGCCAAGACCGTCGCGGCCGCCTCGGCCCTTGACCTGGCGCCGCGCGAGGTCGTGGCCGCCTGGAGAGTGCTGGTCGCCACCAGGGAGGCGACGATGCCGATGCCCGAGCCGTCCGGGCTTGGTGCCGTGCTCGGCCGCGGTTCGACCGAGGCGGTGCTTGAGGTCTGGGATACGGCGCTCACCGTCGTGCTCGCCTCCGAGGAACTCGACGGGATAGCCACGGCCCTGTACACAGTCGGCGGCCCGGTCGGGATTGACGGGCTGTTCGACGCTTACGCGGCCGCCGCGGGCACCGGCCGGGAGGCCATGCCGGAGAGCGGGGAACTGGCCGCCGCCGGCTCTGACGTCGCCGGCTCTGACGTCGCCGGCGGCACGGTTCAGGATCACGGAGCCGCGCTCTCGCTTGCCCTGGAGACCCTCGCCGACCTGGCCGTGGTCGAGCTTGGCACCGAGGAGTCAGATGGCAGCCTGACGGTCGCGCTCTCTCCGCTCGGAACCTGGGGCGTGCACCGCAGGCTGCGCGCCCAGGGCTGGCATGTACCCGTGCTCGGCGCCGCCGCGAGGTATGACGCGATCAGCTTGCTCGCCGCGCTGGCCAACTGCGATGCCGAGGACGGCGAGGCCGAGATCACCACCTGGCTGGCGGCGCGGGAGCCGGCGGCCGCGGCCGCGGAGCTTATCGCCGCGGCCGGCGATGGCTCGCCCGGCCAGCGCGGGGCGGCCTTCGCCGTGCTCGACCGGATCGGGCTGTCGGCGCTTGAGGTCGTCAGGGAGGCGCTTGGCCATCCGCTGCTTCGGGCGCACGCGGCCGTGTGGCTCATCGAGCACGGCGAGAACACCAAGCTCGATCCCGATGACCGCACCTGGCTGCTCGTCGACCTCGGGGCGGGATTGCTCGAGGAGGCCAATCCGCAGGATGTCGTCGCCGAACTGCTCCCGAACCTCCCGGCCGATGACCAGGCGGAGATCGTCGCTGACCTCTGGCGGGTGAACCATCCGGGCGTCACCGGCCTGCTGATGGCCCTGAGCGATAACCACCCCGATCCGGCCGTGGCGAGAGCGGCCCGCAAGGCGGCGTTTAAGGCCAGGTCACCGGCTGCGGCAGCGGACTGAGGGTTCGCCGCCTGGGTAGCGCTCGCAGGCTGCTTGCGGACGCCGAGGGCGGGGGCGCCGCGGGCGGTTCGCGGGCGTCGCGGGTGCAGGCCGGCATTCCTTAGACTGGACTGTCCCTTGGCGCCCGAGGCGGGGGAACGACCTTGTGAAGGGAGCACGGTGAGCATCAAGCCGATTCGCCTGTTCGGAGATCCGGTGCTCCGCACCCCGGCTGAGCCGGTCACCGACTTCGACGCCGAGTTGCGGCGGCTAGTCGCCGATCTCACCGAGACCATGCAGGACGCACCAGGGGCAGGCCTCGCCGCCCCCCAAATCGGCGTGGGCCTGCGAGTTTTTACCTACTTCGTAGATGACCAGCTCGGGCACCTGATCAACCCCGATCTCGACCTGTCCTCTGATGAGGAAACCGACGAAGAAGGCTGCTTGTCCTTCCCCGGACTTGCCTATCCGACCAAGCGGGCGTTCGGCGTCGTGGCCAAGGGCTTCAACATGCACGGCGAGCCGGTCACGATCGAAGGCAGCGGACTGCTGGCCAGGTGCGTGCAGCACGAGACCGATCACCTGGACGGGGTGCTGTTCATCGACAAGCTCGACCCCGAGCAGCGCAAGCTCGCGATGAAGGAAATCAGGGCCGCCGAATGGTGGGGCGAGCCGCTGCCCGCCGTGAAGGTGTCGCCGCATTCCACTTACGGCAAGGCTCTCTAGCCGATGCGCCTGGTCTTCGCGGGCACGCCGCAGGCCGCCGTGCCGTCGCTGACGGCGCTGCTTAACTCGACCCATACCGTGGCGGCGGTGGTGACGAGGCCGGATGCCCCCGCCGGGCGAGGCAGGAAGCTGACGGCGAGTCCAGTCGCGCAGCGAGCCGCCGAGGCGGGCATTGAGGTGCTGCGGCCGGCCAGGCCCTCAGATCCCGGGTTCCTGGCCAGGCTGGCGGAGATCGCGCCCGACTGCTGTCCGGTGACGGCCTACGGGGCGCTGATCCCCGGCAGCGCGCTGGCTATCCCGCCGCATGGCTGGGTCAACCTGCATTTTTCCCTGCTGCCTGCCTGGCGGGGCGCGGCGCCGGTACAGCAGGCGATCCTGCACGGGGACGACATCACCGGCGCTACGACCTTTAGCCTGGTGCGAGAGCTCGACGCCGGACCGGTGTACGGGGTGCTGACCGAGCCGATCGGTGCGACGGACACGGCCGGTGACCTGCTTGACCGGCTGAGTATCTCTGGCGCGGGTCTCCTCGTCGCCACGCTGGACGGAATCGAGTCAGGCCAGCTAGAAGCCAGGCCGCAGCCGACCGAGGGAATTTCCCTGGCCCCCAAGGTCACCAAGGACGACGCCAGGATCAGCTGGAAGCTGCCCGCGCTGGCCATCGACAGGCAGATCAGGGCCAGCACTCCGGCCCCTGGCGCGTGGACGACGTTCAGCGGGGCCGGGCTGAAAGTGTGGCCGGTGCTTATCCGGCCGGCCGGAGCGGCCGATCTTGGCCCGGGAGAGATCAAGGTGACCAGGGACGCCGTGCTTGCCGGGACCGGCACGGTGCCGGTCGCGCTCGGTGACGTGCAGCAGGAGGGCAAGCGCCGGATGCCCGCCGCCGACTGGGCGCGCGGGATCATGAACGTGAGCGGGCCGGGCGTGCTCCACTAATGGTGAATGAGCTGATGTGAACGCGCCAAGCAGGCGTCGTGCCGATCCGGTCAGGCGTACCGCCTACGACGTGCTGACCGCGGTCAGCGGCCGGGACGCCTATGCCAATCTCATGCTGGCCAGGTCGCTGCCGGCAGCCGGCCTCAGCGGCAAGGATGCCGCGCTCGCTACCGAGCTTGTCTACGGCACCCTGCGCAATCGCGGCAGCTACGACGCCATCATCGGACTGTGCGCCGACCGCGATCTTGGCCAGATCGATCCGGCCGTGCTCGATGCTCTTCGGATGGGCGCTCACCAGCTTCTCGGCATGCGAGTCAAGCCGCACGCGGCGGTGGCGAGCACCGTGGACCTCGCGGTCGACGTGGCCAGCCGGAAGCCGGCCGGTTTCGTGAACGCGATCCTGCGCCGGATCGCGCCGCGCGATCTGGAATCCTGGCTGGCGATCGCCGCCCCGGACCGGGCGGCTGACCCGCTCGCTCACCTCGCGGTCAGGTACAGCCACCCGCGCTGGATGGTCGCCGCGCTCGCGGACGCGCTTGGCGAGTCTCCTGAGGCAGGCCTCGAGCAGACCGAGGCGTTGCTCGCGGCCAATGGCGGGCGTCCGCTCGTGCACTTGTCAGCTGTCCCCGCGCAGTCCAGTCAGGCCGAACTGGTCGCTGCCGGCGCTCGTGCCGCCAGGTGGTCACCGTTCGGCGCTTATCTGGACGGCGGTGATCCCTCCGGCATCAAGGCGGTGGCCGAGGGCAGGGCGGGCGTGCAGGACGAGGCCAGCCAACTTGCCGTGCTGGCGCTGGTACGCGCGGCGGCCGGCGCCGCCGGCGCTGGCGGCGGCTTTGGCGGTCAGCGGTGGCTTGACCTCTGCGCTGGGCCTGGCGGCAAAGCGCGGTTGCTAGCTGGCCTTGCTGCGGATGGTGCCACGAGCGACGGAGGTGCGCGCCTGATCGCCAGCGACCGGCACCACCACCGGGCCGTGCTGACTGCCACCGCGATCAGCGCTGCCGACAGCGTAATCAGCGCTGATGGTACTACCGGTACCTCAGCCAGCGGCGAGAGGACCGTGCGCGCCATCACAGCGGACGGGCTCGCTCCGCCCTGGCGGCCTGGCTGCTTTGACCTGGTACTCGCCGACGTCCCCTGCTCGGGTCTCGGCAGTCTTCGCCGCAGGCCTGAGGCGCGCTGGCGGCGGACTCCGCAGGATATCGAGGCACTCGCCGAGGTTCAGCGCGGGCTGCTGGCCACCGCGATCGATGCAGCCCGGCCGGGCGGCATCGTCGGCTACGTGACCTGCTCACCGCACCTGGCCGAGACCAGGTCCGTGCTGGCCGACGTTCTCGCGGAGCGCGACCAGGTCGAGGTGCTCGACGCACCGGCCTTCCTGCCCGAAGTTGACGGCCTTGCGGGCCCGGAGCCTTATTCGCGCTACGCGCAGTTCTGGCCCCACCGGCACGGGACCGACGCGATCTTCATCGCCTTGCTGCGAGTCGGAGAGCGGTAGGCGCCCGGTACCCACCACCCGTAGAAGGTCTTGACCTAGCGCGAGCTCCGGGTCAGAGACCGGCCTCGGGTCGGGGACAGTCGGGTGGTGCCGATGTCGGCTCGCTGGCCGCGCTCGAAGCCGTCGCGGTAGCCGCTGCCGCTGTAGGTGACTCTTGCCTTGCGGGTCACCGGGTAAGCCTGCTCAACCTGCTGGCGGATGACGAGCGAGCGGTCAGCTAGCACGAGGGCGGTCCGGTCGGATGCTTCGTTGCTTCCCTGGGTCGCCGCGGTAACCGCGCCGTGCTCAGCCTGGCGTACCCGGCTGATGACGGCCGTAGCGAAGCCGAGCAGCCAGCTGCGCCGCCAGGCTCGCGGACTGCTGCTCCACTCGGGAACCTGAGCTCCGGCCAGCCCGTGCGCCATCTGGATAAGGATCGACGTGTACAGCAGGTCGGTGCGTTCGATATCGGATCCGAAGCCGAAGATGTGCACCCGGCTGCCAGGACGGCTGTTGCCGAGCAGGATGCACTGGCAGCGCAACGCTGACGCGAGGCCGCAGAGCAGGTGCGCCTTTTCCCTGGCCCAAGGATTATCGATGTCCAGCATCCGGTTGGAAGGCCGGTCGGTCTCCGGCTGCTCGGCGGCGAGCAGAGCCCGGTCGATGCCGTACTTGGCCATCAACTCGGCGGCCTTGGTGGTGAAGGCCTGAGCTTCAGCCGGGGTGACCGCATCGTCTTCAGCCTGCGCCAGCAGCTTGCGAACCCGGTCGAGCAGGCGCTCTGGTGCATCGGTGAGTAGCACGCAACCTCCAAACTTTGAGTCCGAACTTGGGAGCGAAGCTAGCGGGTGGGTACGACACTGTCCCCGGCTCGGCCTGGCGGGCCTAGAATTTCGTGTGTCATGGACATGCAGATCTCACCCAGCCTGCTTGCGGCGGACTTCGCCAGGCTCGCTGATGAAGCGGCCTCCGTCGCGGACGTAGCTGACTGGCTGCATGTCGATGTCATGGACGGGCATTTCGTCCCTAATCTCACCGTGGGCCTGCCGGTCGTCATGGCGATGCACAAGCACACCGGCGTGCCTCTTGATTGCCACCTGATGATTTCAGACCCCGATCGGTGGGCGCCGGATTACGCGGAAGCCGGCGCGGCGAACGTCACCATCCACGCCGAAGCGAGCTCAGCGCCGGTCAGGACGCTGCGGATGATCAGGTCGGCCGGCGCACGGGCAGGCCTGGCCCTCAACCCTGGAACGGCGGTAGAGCCCTACGGGGATCTCCTGCCGGAGATCGACATGCTCCTGGTGATGACCGTCGAGCCGGGCTTCGGCGGGCAGACGTTCCTTGACCTTGTCCTTCCCAAGATCGCTAAGGCGCGTGACCTGATCACCAGGCATGGCGGCGAGGTGTGGCTGCAGGTAGACGGGGGAGTGAGCGAGGAGACGATCGGACGGTGCGCCGAGGCCGGCGCTGACGTCTTCGTCGCGGGGACGGCGGTGTTCGGCGCGCATGACCCGGCCGCCGCCGTCGAGCACTTGCGGCGCGTGGCCCAGGCAGCTGCCCCACGTCAGGCCGGCCGCTAACCGGCCCTCAAAAGAATTCCGCCGGAACTGTCTTCCCGGCTGTCGATCCGGCTAGGTCCCGTTCGTCGGTACTGGCGTGGGGGGACCAAAGAAAATAGATGACTGAATACCAAGGAGCAACGATGGCTCAGTACGCGATCCTGATTTACGAGGCCGAGAGCGGCTACGCCGAGGGCGGCGAGGCAGCCTGGCAGCAGGCGGGCGAGGCCCACGGCCGGTTCGCCAGCCAGGTGGGCGAGAAGGGCGGCAAGATCCTGGGAGGCGAGGCTCTGCAGCCGACCCCGACCGCTACCTCGATCAGGGCGGACGTCGTGACCGACGGGCCTTTCGCCGAGACCAAGGAAGCGCTTGGCGGCTTCTACCTGATCGAAGCGCGCGACCTGGATCACGCGATCGAGATCGCCAAGCTCTGCCCGGCGCCCTTCGGCGGCGTGGAAGTTCGTCCGGTCATGGATACCTCGAACATGTGACTAGGCCGGGATGACCGAGCACGGAGAATCGGCGGCGGCGCGGGATCGCGGTGCGATCCGCGCCGCCGTTGCCGAAGCGCACCGCCGGGAGTGGGCGTTCGTTCTTGCTGCCACCGCTCGGGTGACCCGTGACCTTGACTCGGCGGAAGAATGCGTGCAAGACGCGTACGTCGCCGCGCTTGACGCCTGGGCGAAACAGGGCGTTCCTCGTAATCCCGCTGCCTGGCTGACTACGGCCGCACGCCATCGTGCGCTCGACGCCCTCCGGCGTGATCGCACGCTGCGCTCCAAGCTGCCGCTGCTGATACCCGAGCAACCTGAGCAGGCGCAGGACAGTTTCGATGGGGACGACGAGATCGCCGATGACCGGCTGCGACTGATCTTCACATGCTGCCATCCGGCGCTGGCCAGGGAGGCGCAGGTAGCGCTGACCCTGCGGCTGGTTTGCGGCCTTACCACCGGCGAGATCGCGCAGGCGTTCCTCGTGTCTGAACCCACCATGGCGGCGAGGGTCACCAGGGCCAAGAAGAAGATCTCCGCCGCCAGGATCGCCTACCGGGTGCCGGACGCGGCTGAGCTTCCCGATCGCCTCGACGCGGTGCTTACCGTTCTGCACCTGGTGTTCACGACCGGGCACACCGCACCTGACGGCCCTGGCCTGGTCCGCGCTGACCTGGTGGACAGAGCGATCAGCCTGGCCCTGGTGCTGCATCAGCTGATGCCAGACGAGCCCGAGGTCTCAGGGCTGCTCGCCCTGCTGCTGATCACGGACGCCAGACGCGCCACCAGGACCGACGCTGGCGGGCGCCTGCTCCTGCTTGAGCAGCAGGACCGGTCGCGCTGGGATAAGGCCAAGATAGCGACGGGCGGCGAGTTGGTCGTGGAGGCGCTGCGCGGTGGCCGGCCAGGCCGGTTCGCGCTGCAAGCGGCGATCGCGGCCGTCCACGGCGAGGCCCCGAGTTACGCGGCGACGGACTGGCCGCAACTGCTCGTGCTCTACGATCGGCTGCGGTGCGCCTGGCCTTCGCCGGTCGTCGAACTGAACCGCGCGGTCGTAGTCTCGATGGTCAACGGCCCTGAGGCGGCGCTCGGCGAGATCGTGCGGCTTGAGGATGACAGCCGGCTCGACGAATACCACTATCTGCCCGCGGCGAAGGCTGACCTGCTCCGCCAGCTTGGCCGCCAGGACGAGGCGCGGCTCGCCTACCTGGCCGCGCTTGAGCTGACCGAGAACGAGGCCGAGCGTGATTTCCTGGCGCGCCGGATCGCCGAAGTGTCCGGGCAGTTGCAGAGCTAGCGCAAGTCCTGCCGCGAGGTTGCCTGACCGGTAGCAGAGGCCGGGCTTGTCCAGATCGAGCGGTCCCTGGCCGGGTCACGGCATCAAGTGGGACATGAGGGTCTTCCTCGAAGTGAGCCCACCGGTGCCGCTCGGCCGTTGCCGGCCTGCCGGACCGCGTGCCCCCGCCCCGCGAACCCGGCATATTCCACATACCGGGCTGCCGGTCCCCAGCCGCAGGCCCAGCGTTGTCCCGGCGCAGGGGCCAGGACCCCGGCACAGGGACAACGCTGGGTATCGGCCCTGCCAAGGCTGCCCCGCCACTGTCCCGGCGCCGGGGCCAACGGCCCCGGAATCCTGGCAACAGTAATGCGGGGTTTACTGTTGCCTGGCAACAGTGGTGCGGGGTTTACTGTTGTCCCGGCCGGGGCCGGGGCCGGGGCCGGGCCGGGGCAGGACCACGCCGGGGCGGCGGATATGGCGGACCACGATGCGCCGTTGGCTTGCTGGGGACTTTTCGTTCCTTGATCGGCAGGAATAGGTTTGGGCTACAGTGATCTGCCGTGACTCCACGGCCCCTCGAAGAAATCATGGATCCCGGCTGGGCGCGGGCGCTCGCGCCGGTCGCTGGCCAGATCGCCGGCGCGGGGGACTTCCTGCGCGCTGAGATCGCCGCCGGCCGGTCCTACCTGCCGGCTGGCGACAATGTACTGCGTGCTTTCAAGCAGCCATTCGACGAGGTCCGGGTGCTCATTGTCGGGCAGGACCCTTATCCGACCCCCGGTCATCCGGTCGGGCTCAGTTTCTCGGTGGCGCCGCAGGTCAGGCCGATCCCGCGCAGCCTGGTCAACATTTTCCGCGAGTACAGCGCCGATCTGGGCTACCCGGCCCCGTCGAATGGCGACCTGACTCCGTGGACCGAGCGCGGCGTTCTTTTGCTGAACCGGGTGCTGACCGTGCAGCCGGGCAAGCCCGGGTCGCACCGCGGCAAAGGCTGGGAGGTCGTGACCGAGCAGGCGATCAGGGCCCTCGCCGCCCGCCAGGAGCCGCTGACCGCCATCTTGTGGGGCAGGGACGCCCGTAATCTCGCGCCGCTGCTCGGCGGTGTCCCGCTGATCGAGTCGGCGCATCCGAGCCCGATGTCGGCCGATCACGGATTCTTCGGCTCGCGGCCCTTCAGCCGGGCGAACGAGAACCTCCAGGGCACGGGCAGCGAGGAGATCGACTGGAAGCTGCCCTGACCTGGCCTACCGCAAGATCGGCAATTCACCCGCAGGTAGCACAATGGTGCCATGACCCCGACGGGCGGAAGGCCGAGATATGACTGCTTTGCCTAGTGTCGCGGTGGTCGCGGCTCCGGATGCCGATGCGAGCGAGGGCGCCAGCCCGCTGCTCTCGGTGTCCGGGCTGGCGGTTACCTTCGGACCGGTGCGGGCGCTCGACGGAATCAACCTGTCGATCATGCCGGGCGAGATCACGGCGCTGGCGGGGGAGAGCGGCGCGGGCAAGACGACCCTCCTGCGCGCGCTCGGCGGCGACATCAAGCCCTCGCGAGGTGAGATCCTGTTCCGCGGCCGGCCGTTGCCCGCTGATCCGCTCTCGGTCGCCAGGTGCGGCGTCGGCGTGGTCTGGCAGGACCTGTCGCTCTGCGACAACCTCGACATCGCGTCGAACTTGATCCTCGGCAAGGAACGTCGCCGCCAGTTGCTCTCCGAGGTCAAGATGCACGCCGACGCGTCGGCCTTGCTGTCCGGGCTCGGAATACCGCTGACCGACACTACGCGCAGTGTGCGGTCGCTGTCCGGCGGGCAGCGCCAGCTCGTGGCGATCGCCAGGGCGATGGCCGACCGGCCGCCGTTGCTGCTTCTCGACGAGCCGACGAAGTCGCTCAGCATCAAGCACGCGGCTCAGTTCGAGGAGCTCATCGCCGCGGTACGGCACCAGACCACGGTGGTGATCGCCTGTCATGATCTTGATCTGATGTTCCGGCTGGCGAGCCGGATAGTGGTGCTCAGGCACGGCCGGATCGTGGCTGAGGTCAACCCGGCCGCCGTCCATCCTGACGAGGTCATCGCGTTGCTATCGGGCCAGGAAATTGACTCATCGGCCCGACGCCAGCTCACCAGGTTGCACGGACTGACCGGAAAGCTCGTGGCCGCCGACGCGTCATCGAGCCTGTCGCTGATCTTGTCGGCTCTGGGCGCGGCGCTCGGGTCGGAGCGATTGTGCATGCACCTCGCCGCCGGAGGCGAGCTGGCCTGTGCGGTGTCGCTCGGACTGCCCGACGCGCTGCTCGGCCGCTTGGCGAGGCTGCCGATCGGTCCGGCCGGCGGTCCGGCTGGTCTGGCCGCCGCGACCGAGCGGACAGTGATAGCCGAGAACGCGCAGGCTGACTGGAAGCTGATCAACGGGCTCGCGGCCGCCACCGGGATCGCAAGCTCCTGGTCGGTGCCGGTGCTCGCGAGGGACGGGCTGGCCGGCGTCATCACCGGCTTCGGCGACACGCCAGGCGGGCCAGAGCGCTATCAGCTCGAGCTGGTTACGGTGTACGCCGGTTATGCGGCGAGCGCGATCGAGCGAGACCAGTTGCTCAGCGAGGTGACGGAACGCAACAGGGTACTCGAGACGATCAGGGAGGTGCTCGAGACCCTGGCCGGTCCGATCCCGGTCAGCCAGGGGATACCGCTCGCGCTCCAGTCGCTGTGCCGAGGTTTGCAAGCCGCCGAGGTGACGTTGATGACCTGCCCGGGCGGCGGTGAGCCGCAATGCCGCGGCAGTGCCTCGCCGGCCGGTCCTGGCCGGGCGGAAGCGGCAGAACTCTGTGCGGCCCGGCTGATCTCGCCGGAAGCCGCGGATGGGGCGCGGCCAGGCACCGCTCAGTGGGGGCGCTGCGACGACGGCCAGCGGAATCTCGCGGTGACCTTCACCGCACCTGGCGGGCGCAGCGTTCTGCTCGCTTGCTGGCAAGGGGAACCGCCGACCGCATCGGCGACTGTCCTGGTCGAAGACGCCGCGCACTCGCTCAGGCTGGCGCTCGAGCGTGAGCAGGCCGGGCTCGCGCAGCAGGAGGCGGCCGCGTTGCGCCGGTCGCAGGAGCTGCAGCGCGAGTTCCTTTCCAAGCTGAGCCACGAGCTGCGCACGCCGCTGACAGCGATCCGCGGCTACGCGTCCAGCCTGCTTCAGCCCGACGTCACCTGGGACGCGGAGTCCCAGCAGCGGTTCCTGACCAGGATCGCCGCCGAGTCGGCGCGACTAGGTCGCCTGGTTGACGACATGCTCGACTTCTCGGCGATCGAGCTCGGCATACTCCGGCTGCAGCCAGACTGGTGCGACATCATGCTGGTGCTTGAGGCAGCGGTGGCCTGCCTGCCGCCCGACGGCAGGCGCATGGTGCGGATCAACTGCGCGGCCGACCTGCCTGTGATCTGGGCTGACCACGACCGGCTCGAGCAGGTGTTCGTTAACCTGCTGGCCAACGCGATCGGGCACAACCCGCCCGGCACCGAGGTCACCGTGCTGGCCAAGCCCGCCCATCCGGCGCAGATACTGATCACGGTGACCGACCAGGGAGCCGGCTTGCCGCCCGACGTCGCCGTCGCGCCGTTCGAGCCGAGGCGGCTGCGCAGCAGCAAGACAGGAGGCGCGGGCCTCGGCCTGTCGATCACGCGAGGGATCGTGACCGCGCATGGCGGCAGGCTGGAGCTGAAGCCGTCAGCGGTCGGCGCGAGCTTCGCCGTCACGCTTCCGATCGAGGACGGGGTGACGCCGCCGGCCGGCGGCGAGGCCAGGGCTGGCGGCGGCCATGCAGGCGACGGGGATTCAGGTCAGTGGCTGCGGAAGGAGGTGGTCGGGGGTGGCCGAGCACGTGGCTAGGACACGCGCGCTCGTGGTCGAAGACGATCTGAACATCGTCGACCTGATCAGGTCCAATCTGGCCGTGCGCGGGTTCGACACGGTGGTGTCCGCTGACGGATCGCGCGCGCTTCAGCTTCTCGACACCGAGGCGCCTGACATCGTGCTGCTTGATCTGATGCTGCCTGAGGTCGACGGATTCGAGCTGTGCAGGCAGATCAGGGAGCGCTCGGACGTGGCGATCATCGTGGTGTCGGCCAGGGGCGGTGAGCGGGACAAGGTGACCGCTCTCAACATGGGCGCGGACGACTACATGACCAAGCCCTTCAGTATTGAAGAGCTGCTCGCCAGGATCACCGCCACGTTGCGCCGCACCAGGCCGCAGGGTTCAAGCGACATGGTGCCGCAGGTGATCGTGATCGGCGAGCTGCGCATCGACCTCGCCAAGGAGGAAGTGTTCCGGCAAAGCGACCGGGTGCACCTGACGCCGACGGAGTTCGCGCTGCTGAGGGAGCTCGTCACGAACAGGGGCAAGCTTCTGACCCACGCCCACCTCTTGCGCCGGGTGTGGGGCCACGGGTACGAGACGGAGACTGAGTACGTTCGCGTCTACGTGCGCAGGCTGCGGGCCAAGCTCGAAGATGACGGCAGCCCGCCGCTGATCCTGACTCAGCCAAGAGCCGGCTACCGGCTCGCATCCGACTAGTCGGACCTCGCCTGTTAACGGTTTATTAACGAGGCCAGGCAAACGTTAACGCCGTGTTTCTGCGCCAAGTTCTATGGTTTGGGATGCCAAGCAGGTGGATCGCTTGGCCTTCGGCAGACACTAGCTGCGCTAGCCAAGCACGTTTAAAGAGGTGATCAGATGGGACTTAAGACCAGAAGTGTGGGCTGGGTGGGTCTGGCTGCGGCTGTCAGCCTGGTAGCCGCGGCGTGCTCATCATCGTCGACGACATCGTCGGGATCAACGACGTCAAGCGGTTCGAACAAGGTTCCGGCCGGGCTGAGCATTAGCTCGTTCAGCGTTGACATCGCGTCGACGATGGCCCAGTTCAAGCCGCTGACCGAGTTCGCTACGAAGGGCGCCAACAGTCTCCAGGTGGGAGTGATCCTGCCGGACACGACGTCATCGACGCGGTGGGTCGACTTCGACCAGCCGTACCTCAACGACGCGTTCGCCGACGCCGGATACACCCAGGCGCAGTACCGGATCGACAACGCGCAGGGCAGCGACGCGACCGAGCTTGACGATGCCACCGCCGACATCAACCTGGGCGCGAAGGTTCTCCTCGTGACCCCGCTCGATGGCCCCACCGGCGTGGCGATCGCGAAGCTGGCCGAGTCCAAGGGCGTCACCGTGATCGCTTACGACCGCGCCATCTTCCAGGGTTCGAGCACCTACTACGTCAGCTTCAACAACGAGCTCGTTGGCGAGTTGATCGGCAAGGGCTTCGAGTCCTGCCTTACGTCATGGAAGGTCTCCAAGCCGCAGGTCTTCGTCCTGAACGGCGGCGAGGACACCGACCCGAACGCCATCTCATTTGCTGAGGGTTACAACAAGATTGTCTGGGGCCAGGCGGCCAAGTCGGTCAGCGCGGGCGCGACCAACAGCGCTGGCGCCAAGCTGGTAGGCGAGAACTTCGCTCCCGGCTGGGACAACACCAAGGGCGGCACCATCTTCCAGCAGGAATACACCGCTCACAAGCAGATCAACGCCACCATCGAGGCCAACGACGGGCTCGCCAACGCGGTGATCACCGACCTCAAGGGCGACGGAGTCAAGCCGTTCAAGGTGCCGACTACCGGGCAGGACGCCACGGCCCAGGGCATGGCCTGGATCCTTGAGGGTTACCAGTGCGGTTCCGTCTACAAGGCCGTCTACATGGAGGCACAGGACGCCGCGGCCCTGGCCACGATCCTGCTGGCGGGCGACAAGCCGCCGGCGGCTCTGCTGAACTCGACGACGGAAGACCCGGCCGACTCGAGCGTCACCGAGCCGGCGTCCCTGCTGACCCCGGTGTGGGTGAACCAGGCCAACATGGAGTCGACCGTGGTCAAGGACGGCTTCGACCCCGCCTCGGCCATCTGCGCCATCGCGGGTGCGGCGCTCTGCACCAAGGATGGGATTCAGTAACAATCTGCTGACCTGAGGAACCGGGTTGGCGGACCTTCGATCAGAGGGTCCGCTAGCCCGGGCCTCGGGAGGCGGCTTGGTCGACCCCGGACTGGCTGGAAGTCGGGAAATGGAGGAGCGCGGCTATGCTCAGCGGTGTCGGCATGCCGGAGCGGCGGGAGCCCAACCTTGGCAAGGCGACTGACGAGTCTTCGCAATGACTGAGATAAATGAGGCGCCTTACGGCGCGAGTGCCGGCGGGGACGGCAGCGCACCGCTGCTGCAACTGCGGGGCATCGACAAGCACTTCGGGCCGGTCCAGGCGCTCTACGGGGTGAACCTGGATCTGCCAGCGGGCCAGGTAACCGGCCTGTGCGGTGACAACGGCGCCGGGAAGTCGGTGCTTACCCGCACCATTGCCGGCGTGCACCAGCCGGATCATGGCCAGATTTACTTCGAGGGGGAACCGGTACATATCCGGAGTACCAGGGACGCCTCCGCGCTGGGGATCGAGACCGTCTACCAGGATCTCGCGCTGGCGGACAACCTTGACATCGTCCAGAACATGTTCCTCGGCCGGGAGCGGCTGCGGCACGGCCTTCTCGACGAGGACTCGATGGAAGGCCAGGCGGCCGAGACCCTGAGCACGCTCCACGTGACCACGGTGCGCTCGATCCGGCAGCCAGTGGCCTCGCTCTCCGGCGGTCAGCGGCAGGCGGTGGCGGTGGCCAAGGCGGTGATGTGGAACTCCAAGCTGGTCCTGCTTGACGAGCCGACCGCCGCTCTCGGGGTGGTGCAGACCCGGGTAGTGCTTGACCTGGTCAAGCGGCTCAGGGACCGCGGTCTGGCGGTGATGGTGATCTCCCATAACCTGAACGACGTCTTCGAGATCGCCGACCGGATCGCGGTACTGTACCTGGGGCGGATGGTGGCGCAGGGGCCGGCGGCCGACTTCGACCGGCAGAGCGTGGTGGAGTACATGACGACAGGCACCTTCAGCGGGCGGCCGTTCGAGCCCGCCGGATCCGCCCGTGGCGAGGGCTGAGCTCATGACGCTGACCGGGAGAGCCCTGTGACCGCGGACCCCGGCGAGACTCCGGCCGGGATGGCAGATACAGTGGCGGCCGACACGCTGGCGGCCGACACGGTAGTGGCCGACGCGACCGCCGCCGCGACGGTCCCGGCAGCTGACGTTCCGCCCGGGCTCCCTGCCCAGTCACTCGGCCAGTACGCGCGGGGCTCGTGGGCCGGCATCCGCAGCGGCAACAGCGGTGTCCTGCCCGTGGTCCTGGCCATGGTGCTGGTCGCCATCGTCTTCGAGATCATCACCCCCGAGCACGCTTTCCTGCGGCCGAGTAACCTCGTCTACATCTTCGGGCTGAGCACCATCTACATGGTGCTGGCCGTGGCTGAGACGGTGGTACTGCTCCTCGGGGAAATCGACCTCTCGATCGGCGCGGTAGCGATGGTCGGCGGGGTCATCGCCTTCAAGCTGGTCCAGCAGCCCGGGCCAGGCTGGCCGTGGTGGGCAGCGGTGCTCGCCTCGCTCGTGTGCTGCGGCGTGATCGGCGCCCTCCAGGGGACGCTCACCGCCCGGCTCAAGATCCCGTCTTTCGTCGTCACCCTGGGCGGGTTTCTGCTGTTCTCGGGAATTCTCATCGTCATTCTCGGCGGGGCCGATGGCACGGTGAGCGTCAGCTCTACGGATCCCAACCAGCGCGTGATCGTTGACATGGTCCAGGGGCTGATCGCCCCCGTGGTCGGGTGGGTGGCCCTGGCGGTGGTGGTCGGGATCGCCGGCGCGCTGCTCTGGTTGCGCGCGGCCGCGAGGCGACGCAGCGGCCTGGTCGCTCCGCCGGTCGGCCTGACGATCATCAGGATCGCATTGGTGGCGCTCATCGGGGTCGCCGTGGTGCTGATCTGCTCGATCAACCGCGGTACCTTGCAACCGGTAGAAGGAATTCCCTGGATAATCCCGATTGTCCTCCTCGTGCTTGGCGTGTGGACGCTCGTGCTCCAGCGGACCCGTTTCGGTCGCTACCTCTATGCCATCGGCGGCAATCCGGAAGCGGCTCGTCGCGCCGGCGTCAGCCTCGCTGGCATGCGCACCTGGGCCTTCGCGTTGTGCTCGGCGACCGCCGGACTCGGCGGAATCCTTCTTGGTTCCTTCTTCTTTGGCGAGTACAGCACCAACACGGCCGACCCTGGCCAGCTCGTCCTTTACGCGGTCGCCGCCGCTGTCATCGGCGGCGTCAGCCTCTTCGGCGGCCGGGGCAAGGCAATCCACGGCGTTCTCGGCGGCCTGCTCATCGGCGGTATCGCTTACGGCGTGTCCCTTCTCAGCCTGGGCGAACTGGCCACGCCGCTTGAATACATCGTGCCTGGCGTCGTGCTCCTTGGAGCAGTGATGGTTGACGTGCTGTCCCGGCGCGGATCTGGGAGCGTGACCCGTGTCTGACTTCCCCGTGGCCGCTTCTTCTGAAGAGACCCTGAGCCGGGCGGCGGAAGCCGACCTGACGGCCGCCCCCCAGGTTGCCGAGGCTGACGTCCCGCCCGAACTACTCGCTCAATCCCTTAGCCAGTACCTCAGTGCCTCGTGGCTCAGGATCCGCAGCGGCAACAGCGGCGTCCTGCCCGTGGTCCTGGCTATCGTGGTCGTCTCCATCAGCTTCGAGATCGCGAACTCGAAGTTCCTTTCGCCGCAGAACCTGGTCAACTTGTTCGAGCAGAGCGCCGTGTACATGGTGCTGGCGATGGCCGAGATCTTCGCGCTGCTCCTCGCCGAGGTTGATCTCTCGGTCGGACTGGTCATGGTGCTTGGCAGCGTCGTGCTCGCCGAGCTCGTGCAGCCGACCGGCGCGAACTGGCCGTGGTGGGCGGCGATCATAGCGGCGCTGGTCGTTTGCTCGGCGTGGGGCGCCCTTCAGGGGACCCTCGTGGCCCGGCTGAAGATGCCCTCGTTCATCGTCACTCTCGGCGGGCTGCTCATCTTGGAGGGCGTGGCGATCATCGTCCTCGGCGGCACGCTCGTCGGCATCGGCAACACGCGGTTCACCAACGAGGTCGTGCTCTACGACATTTTCTATGGAGAGATCGGCCCTGTGGTCAGCTGGATTCTGCTGGCCGTCCTGGTCGTAGCCGGCGGCACCTGGATGTGGTTGCAGGAGGCCCGCAAGCGCAAGAACGGCCTGGAAACGCCGCCGCGCAGCCTCACCGCGCTCAAGATCGTCTTCCTGGCCGTCGCTGGTATCGCGATCGTCGCCATTTGCAACGTCAACCGAGCCCACTCGGGGACGATCGAGGGAGTCCCCTACATCATCGTGATCGTCCTCGTCGTGCTCGCCGCCTGGACGGTTCTGCTTCAGCGAACCCGCTTCGGCCGCTATGTGTACGCCATCGGCGGCAACCCGGAGGCGGCCAGGAGAGCCGGGGTCAGCCTGCCATCGGTCCGGACCTGGGGCTTCATTCTCGCCGGCCTGACTTCCGGCATCGCCGGGGTGCTGTTCGCCTCGTGGCAGGTCTCGCTGACCACCAACATCATCAAGACCGCCAATAGCTACGTGCTGCTCGCGATCGCCGCCGCCGTCATCGGCGGCACCAGCCTCTTCGGCGGCCGGGGGAAGGTCATCCACGGCATACTCGGCGGCCTCGTGATCGGTGGCATCTACAACGGTCTCTACCTGCTTGGCGTGCAGAGCCAGTGGATTGACGTCGTGGTCGCGGCGGTACTGCTCGCGGCGGCGACCGTCGATGTCCTGTCGCGTCGGGGTGCGCCCCGCCAGACCTGACCTTGGCCCCCCACCACGCCTCGACGAACCCGTGGGCTATGGGCGGTGGGTGGGCAGGTGCAGCGGGTAGGGCATACTGGTTTGCGTAGTTAGCGTGCTCCGGGGTCGGTGTAACTCCGAACCGGCGGTTATAGTCCGCGACCCGGCCGATGCCATCGGCTGGTTGAACCGGTGAAATTCCGGTACCGACGGTTAAAGTCCGGATGGGAGGCAGCACGCCGCCGGCTGGCCTCGCCAGTCGCGCTGAAGCGTCCCGTGACGCGCCCCGGAGCCTGAGACTCGAGGAGATGCGCGGATGTTCACGGGAATCGTAGAAGAGTACGGCAAAGTAACCGGCCTTGATCTGCTCGCCGATTCGGCCCGGCTGACCGTGGCTGGCCCGCTGGTTGCCGAGGTGCTCGAGCCTGGGAGTTCGGTCGCCGTCAACGGAGTCTGCCTGACCGTGACGCAGGCAGCTAATGGTCAGTTCACCGTGGACGTGATGGGGGAGACGCTAGCCAGGACGGGCATCGGGGCCCTTGCCTCTGGCGGCTCAGTGAACCTGGAAAGACCGGTTGTCGTGGGCGGCCGGCTTGACGGGCACATCGTGCAAGGGCATGTCGACGGCGTCGGGGTTATCACGCAGACGAGGCAGGAAGCGGGCTGGCGGGTGCTTCGGATCGCTGTCCCGGCCGAGCTATCCCGCTATGTGGCGAAGAAGGGCTCGATCGCGGTTGACGGCGTGAGCCTGACCGTTTCCGACCTCGGCGGGGACTGGTTCGAGGTAAGCCTGATTCCCGAGACCATCGCCAGGACCACCCTCGGCGAGAGCAAGGTCGATGACGTGGTGAACATCGAGGTTGACGTCATCGCCAAGTACGTCGAGCGCCTTCTGGCCGGCGGTGCCCGATGAGCGAGCCTTACGTCACTGACGGGGTCGTCCTTGACGACGTGGAGCAGGCGGTCGCCCAGATCGCCGCTGGCCGGGCGGTCGTCGTGGTCGATGACGCCGACCGCGAGAACGAGGGTGACATCATCTTCGCGGCCAGCCGGGCAACGCCGGCCCTGCTAGCTTTCACGATCAGGCACACCAGCGGCGTGATCTGCGTGCCGATGCTTGGCGAAGAGCTTGACCGGCTGCGGTTGCCGCTGATGACCGCGCAGAACAACGAGCGGATGCGCACCGCGTTCACGGTCAGCGTGGACGCCCGCGACGGCGTCACGACCGGCATCTCGGCCGCGGACCGGGCTCGCACGGTGCGCCGGCTCGTCGACTCCGCGACCGAGCCGTATGAGCTGGTCCGGCCCGGGCACGTGTTCCCGCTCAGGTACATGCCCGGCGGCGTGCTGCGACGTCCCGGGCACACCGAGGCGGCGGTAGACCTGGCCAGGCTGGCCGGGCTGTCGCCGGCCGGGGTACTGGCCGAGGTCGTCAACGACGATGGCACGATGAAGCGCCTGCCTGGCCTGCGCGCGTTCGCCGACGAGCATGACCTGCCGCTGATCTCGATCGCGCAGCTCATCGACTACAGAAGGAACCGGGAGCGGATGGTCAGCCGGGAGGTGACCACGACGGTGCCCAACGAATATGGCGACTGGCAGGCGCACGGGTACCTTAACTCGCTAGATGGCACCGAGCACCTGGCGCTGGTGCTTGGCGACCTAGACGCGCCGGGCGGCAGCGCCGGTGCTGCCGGTGCTGGCAAACACAGTGACGTTCTGGTCAGGATGCACTCCGAGTGCCTGACCGGCGACGTTCTCGGCTCGCAGCGGTGCGACTGCGGCACCCAGCTGAACGCGGCGATGGCGGCCATCGCTGCCGAGGGCCGCGGCATTGTCATCTACCTGCGCGGTCACGAGGGCCGCGGCATCGGCCTGCTGAGCAAGCTACGGGCCTACCAGCTTCAAGACGGCGGGACCGACACCGTCGACGCGAACACCGAGCTCGGGTTGCCCGTCGACGCCCGTGAGTACTCGACCGGCGCGCAGATCCTCGCCGACCTGGGCGTGCGGTCACTGCGCCTGCTCACGAACAACCCCGACAAGGTCAAGGGCCTGGCCGACTTCGGCCTCAACGTGACCGGCACGGTGTCGCTCCCCGTCGCCGCGACGCCGCACAACCTCCGCTACCTCATCGCCAAGCGGGACCGGCTTGGTCACCTGATCGACTTGTCCGAACCGGCGGTGAGCCTCAGGTGAGCGGCACCGGGCGGCCGGATGCTGAGCCGGTGGTCGCGGCGGGCCTCCGGCTGGCCATCGTCGCGACCAGGTGGAACGCCGACATCACCGACGTACTCGTGGAGCGCGCCGAGGCCGCCGCCAAGGCCTGCGGCGTCGACGAGGTGGCGGTAGTTCGGGTCGCCGGCGCCGTCGAGCTGCCCGTGGTGGCGGCCGCACTGGCCAGGCGGCACGACGCGATCGCTTGCCTGGGCACCGTGATCAGGGGCGGCACGCCGCACTTCGAATACGTCTGCGACGCCGTGACCTACGGCCTGACCAGGGTCGCACTCGACACCGGCGTCCCGGTCGGCAACGGAGTACTCACCTGCGACACGCATGAGCAGGCGCGGGAACGCTCTGGCGCCCCGGGCAGCAAGGAAGACAAAGGCTGGGAAGCCGTCATCGCGGCCCTCGACACCGCTCTCGTACTCCAGTCAATCCGCAGCTCGTAACCGCAGCCAGCGCCGAAATTGATCAACAGTAATGCGGGGTTTACTGTTGCCCACCAACAGTAAACCCCGCATTACTGTTGCCGCCCCGACGTGCGGGGCCAGGTGCGCACGGGGCCGGCGGGGTGCAGGGTGACCGGCGAGCCGGCGGGGAGTTTGTGGTCGCCGGTGGTGCGGACGATGATCGGGGGGACGTCGCTGTTGTCCTTGAGTTGGACCCGCAGGACGGCGTCGTGGCCGTAGTACTCGCAGTCTACGACCCAGCCGGCGGGCTCGTGCGTTCCGCCGTTTTCAGGGGCCGGGCGCAGCACGATGTGCTCGGGCCTGATCAGCACGGTGACCATTTCGGGGCCAGGACCAGTGGCAGCAGCCGAGACTGGCAGGCGGCCAAGTACCGTCTCGACGGTGCCGTCGCGCCGTACCCCTTCGAGCAGGTTGGCGTCGCCGATGAACCTGGCTATCTCCGAGTCGGCCGGCCGGGAGTACAGGTCCTGCGGCGTGGAGTGCTGCACGATGCGGCCGTCCCGAAGGACCGCGACCTGGTCGGCGATGGCGAGAGCCTCGTCCTGATCGTGAGTGACCAGCAGCGCGGTCGTTCCCCCGTCACGGAAGATCTGCTGCACGTCGTTCCTGATCGAGGCGCGCAGGTGGGCGTCGAGGGACGCGAAAGGCTCGTCGAGCAGGACGACGGCCGGCTCGATCGCGAGGGCCCTGGCTAGCGCCACCCGCTGCTGCTGCCCGCCCGAGAGCTCGTGCGGATAGCGCTTGCCCAGGTCAGAGAGCCCTACAGCCGCCAGCAAGTCCGCCGTGCGCGGCCCGAGCCGCTGCTTGGCGGGCAGGCCGAAGCCCACGTTGGCCGCCACGGTCAGGTGCGGGAACAAGCTTCCCTCTTGCGGGACGTAGCCGATCCGGCGGCGCTCAGGCGCCACGTGCGCCCGCTCGCTGTCGACCACCTGATCCCCGATGGTGACGGTCCCGCTGTCGGCCCGCTCGAACCCGGCGACAATCCGCAGCAGCGTAGTCTTCCCGCTGCCGGAGGGGCCGAGGATCGCGGTCAGCGACCCGGCGGGCACTTCGAGGTCGAGGTCGGCGAGCACGCGGTGCGGGCCGAACGACTTGTCCAATCCGGAGATCACCAGCCGCTTCATCTGGTCACCCTCGGGAGGCGGACGAGCGGTCGAAGAACCGGCCGAGGAAGTAGCTCGGCACCGCCGCGACGGCGATCATCACCAGCGCGAACGGGGCGGCCTGACCGTAGGAGAGGTTTGACTGGTACTCCCAGAACTGGGTCGCGAGCGTCTGCGCGCCAGTCGGGATGAGCAGCAGCGTCGCGGTGAGCTCGGTAACGACGGACAAGAATACCAGGCAGAAAGCGGCCATCAGGCCAGGCCCGGCGAGCCGCAACGTCACCCGGCAGAGCACCTTGAGCCTGGCCTGGCCGAGCGAGGCGGCGATCTCGTCGAGCTTGACCGGCGCCCGCGCCAGCGATGCTTTGACCCCGACCAGCGCCAGCGGGAAGAACATGATCGCGTAGCAGATGATCAGCAGCGGAGCGGTGTTATTGCCAAGTCCCCGCGTGTAACGCTCGGTGAAGTAGATCAGCGCGAACGCGATGACGACGCCCGGCATCGCCAGGACGAGATACGTGCCGCGCTCGAGCAGCAGGCGCACTCGTCCCGCGTGCCTGACCGCGAGCAGCGCCACGGGGAAGGCGGCCCCGGTCGCCACCGCCGCGGCAAGCACGCCGTACTCGGCCGTGGTCAGGGCCGCGGTTAGCAGCGGCACGCCCCCGGTGATGCCGGGAGAACCGCTGTCGAACATCCAGAACACGCTGGCTCCGACGGGCACGCCGAGCGCGAGCAAGACCAGCGCGGCGAAGCCGGCCAGTACCAGCCAGCGAGCCCGGCCGAGTTGCGCGGGCGGCATCTTGCGCTGGGCCAGCGGACCTGACCTCGCGATCCGGCCCCGGCCGCGCATCGAGCCCTCGCCCGCCAGTACGAGCAGGCTGATCAGCACGAGGACCAGCGAGAGCGCGCAGGCGGCGGGAACGTTCGCGGCGTGGAACTCGGTGAAGATTTCCGTCGTGAACGTCTGGTAACCGAGGATCTCGAAGGCGCCGAACTCGGCGAGCAGCACGAGCGCCACGAGCAGGCAGCCGCCGAGAATGGCGCCGCGGGCCTGGCTCAGCGTAATGCGCACGAAGGTACGGAACTGCCCGACGCCCAGGCTGCGCGCCACCTCCTCCTGACCTGGATCGGCCGACCGCAAGCTGGCCGCGACCGGCAGGTACACGAGCGGGTACACGGCCAGCGTGAGCACGATGATCGCGCCCCTGAACCCCTGCACCCAGCTCCACAGCGAGAACCAGCCAAAGCTCACCACGAAGTCAGGTATCGCCAGCGGCACGACCACGAGCACGGCCCAGATCCGCCGCCCCGGCAGGTTGGTGCGTTCGACGCACCACGCCGCGGCCGTTCCGATGATCGCGGAAAGCAAGGTCACCACGACGGTCAGGCGCACCGTGTTCCAGAGCAACTGCCAGGTCAGCGACCTGAAGATCAGGTCGATCACGGTCCGGGCGCCGGCGCCCCTTGCCTCGATCAGCAGGAACACCAGGGGCATGGCCAGCGCGGCCGCCACCAGCGCCGCCCAGGTGATCAGCAGGACCGGGCGGCGCTTGCGCCGGCCGCGCCGCGCACCCTTGGCGCGGTCGGCTGACCCAGGCTCCGGCGGCTGGAGAGTGCCGCGGGTGCCGGTAGCGATCGCGCCAGGCGAGGTCATTATTGACTCCTGGTAGTCGCGCCATCCAGGCGCACTTCTACATTAACTCGGTCGGACAGCATCAGTACCGGCCTGCGGGGGGACGACCCCCCGCACCACCCGCGCCTTGGGCATTTCAAAGCAGCCCGGCCTTCTGCAGCAGGGCGATGGCCTGGGACCCGTCGCCGAGTTGTCCGACTGAGATTGAGTTGGGCTGAAGCTGGGCAAACGGCGTTTCCTGGGCAGAGGGTGACACGCCGGGCAGCAGCGGGTACTCGTAGCTCTGCGAATGCGCGATGATCTCCTGTCCTTTCTTGCTCACCAGGAACTCAAGGAAACGCTGCGCGGCGGCGAGATGCCCGCTCGACTTCAGTACCGCGGCCCCGGAGACGTCGATCACGTAGCCGGGATCGTGCGGGGCGAAGTAGGCGAGCTGGGAGTGCACCTTCGAGGCGCCGATCTCCGACCTGAGCCGGTACCAGTAGTACTGGTTGATCACGCCGAAGGCGACGAGACCCCGGCTCACTTCCGAGGTAATCGTCTCGTTGTCAGGCACGGTGTGGGCGGCGGCGTTCGCCTTGATGCCCTGCAGCCAGTTCAGGGTCCTGGCCTGCCCGTAGGTGCGCAGGACCGAGGTCACAATGGGCTGGAAGTCGGTCTCCCCGGCGGCGAAGGCCAGCTTGCCCTTGTACTTAGGATCGGCGAGCTGCAGCACCGAGCTGGGCAGCTGGCTGGCCTTGATCAGCGAAGGGTTGTAGATCATGACGCTGACCCGAGCGGAGACGGCGACCCAGTCGTGCCGCGGCGAGCTGTACCTGGCGGGAACCGCGGCCAGCGCCGAACCGCTCACGGGCGCGAGCAGGCCCTTGTCCTGCAGGGACTCGAGTGCGGGTGAGTTCTCGGTGAAGAAGACATCGGCCGGTGAGTTTGCTCCCTGCAGGGCGATCTGGTTGGCCAGCGTGTCCTCGTCGTCGTTCCTGACGTTGACGTGGATGCCGGTGGCTTTCTCGAAGGCCGCGACGAGTTCGTTAGCGGTCTGCTCGTGCTGCCCGTTGTAGAGCGTGATCGACGTCGCCGATCCGCCCGACGACGGTGAGGAGGACGAGTTTCCGCACGCGGCGACCAGCGCGCAGGCGAGCACTCCGGCGGACACCGCGATGGCGGTACGAACCTGGAATCGGCTGTGAACGGTCAAATCTCCTGCCCTCGGTACGTGAGCGATCCGGTAAGCCCAACCCGCCGTAACTTAGCTTAGGCTAACCTAACTTGTACATCCGGGGTCCGGGAGGAGGGCTAACGTGGCTGTCCGGCGGGCAGGGGCCAGAGGTCGACGTGATTAAGGCATCAGTTATCTGGAGTCGCAAGAGCTGAGCGCTAAGCCGTACTGTGAGGCTTAACGGGTGAAAATGAGGGCGAACGGGCCTGGGGTGACCAAGCGTGCGTGACATCCTTGACCAGATCGGCAAGTGGTGGGATGCCGGCGAGCCCTTTGGCCTTGCCACCGTGGTCCAGACGTTCAGCAGCGCGCCACGGGAACCTGGAGCGGCTCTCGCCGTCTCTGGAGATGGCGAGGTCGTGGGCAGCGTGTCGGGCGGCTGCGTCGAGGGCGCGGTGTACGAGCTGTCAGGCGAGGTGTCGGCGAGCGGGCAGGCCGTGCTCAAGCGCTACGGCGTCAGCGACGACACGGCCTTCAGCGTCGGCCTGACCTGCGGCGGCATCATCGACATTTACGTCGAGCCGGTCAGCAGGGAAAGCTACCCTGAGTTCGGCGAGCTCGCCGCGGCGGTCAGGGATCACCAGCCCGTGGCGGTCGCGACCGTTATCGCCGGCCCTGGCCAGGTCGGCGCCAGGCGGATCGTCTGGCCGGCCGAGCACCCGGCCGGTGCCCGAGGATCCCTCGGCTCAGGTGACCGCCTTGACCAGGCCGTCGACGACGATGCCAGGGGCATGCTCGCCCAGGGTCTCACCGGGGTCCGCCGGTACGGCCCCGACGGCGAGCGGCGCCTTGATGATCTCTCGGTGTTCGTCCAGTCCTTCGCGCCGCCGCCGAGGATGCTGGTCTTCGGCGCCATCGACTTCGCGGCGGCCGTGGCCAGGATCGGCAAGTTCCTCGGCTACCGGGTCACCGTGTGCGACGCCAGGCCCGTGTTCGCGACCAGCGCCAGGTTCCCCGACGCCGACGAGGTGATCACGGACTGGCCGCACCGCTACCTGACCGGGATCAGCACCGACGAGCGCACGGTCATCTGCGTGCTCACCCACGATCCCAAGTTCGACGTGCCGGTGCTCGAGGTCGCCCTGCGGCAGCCCGCCGCCTACATCGGGGCGATGGGCAGCCAGGCGGACCCACGACGACCGGCTCGACCGGCTGCGCGAGGCCGGCCTGTCCGAGCGGGAACTGGCCAGGTTGCGGTCACCGGTCGGACTCGACCTGGGCGCACGCACTCCCGAGGAGACGGCGGTTGCGATCGCGGCCGAGCTGATACAGCTCAGGTGGGGTGGCTCTGGCCAGCCGCTCACGCTGACCAGCGGCCGGATACACGGCGACCCGGCCCGCGAGACTGCTGCCTTGTCCCGTGGCTGACGCCGTAGCTGGGCTGCTCTTGGCGGCCGGGTCAGGCAGCAGGCTCGGGCAGCCCAAGGCGCTGCTCGAACTTGGCGGGCAGAGCCTCGCCGAGCGCGGAGTCGCATTGCTGCGCGACGGCGGGGCCGACCCGATCCTGGTCGTGACCGGCGCGGCCGAAGTAACCCTGCCAGGGGTCACGATCGTGCGCAACCCTGACTGGCGGACAGGGATGGGGTCCTCGCTGCGCGCCGGGCTGGCCGCGCTCCCGGCCGGCAGCGCGGCGGTCGTGATCGCGCTGGTCGACCAGCCCCTGATCGGCCCGCAAGCCGTCCAGCGCCTCATCGCCGCCTTCCAGGCCGGCGCCGAGATCGCCGTCGCCAGCTACGCGGGGCAGCGCAGGAACCCGGTGCTGATCAGTCGCGAGCACTGGGCGCAGGCCGCCGCCCTCGCCGAGGCCGACTCCGGCGCCCGCGAGTTCCTGCGATCCCGCCGCGACCTGGTCACCCTCGTCGAATGCGGCGACATTGGCCGGGCCGATGACCTGGATACCGCCGAGGACCTGGAGCGCATTACCGGATTGATGAGCCTCGGCTGATAATTGTCAGAAAAAGAGCTTTTAAAATCTGCAAATACCCCAGGTATGAGTGACTGAATCGGCCGGGGCCAGTGTGATCCGGTCTTCGCCCGTCACGAAGGCGTTGGGCGGACAGGTCATCGGCTCGATGGCGAGCGCCCGGCGCCGGTGCCCGGCCGCGAGCGCGTCGCCGGTGAATACCTGGAGCCAGCTGTAACCGGGGCCGGCCCAGAGGCCAAGGCTGGTGCTCTCGTCGCTCATGCGGGCCCAGGCTCGGTCGTGATCGTCGAGGGTGAGGCCGGTCAGGGCGTGGTCGATCTTGGTATCAGCGATGGGCCTGGCGACGCGGAAGTCGAATGGTGAGCCGGCTACGTCCTTAGGCGGACCTGAAGGGATACCGCGGTCGTCCGTTGGCAGCCACTGCGACGCCGGCACCTCAAGCTCACAGCCATCGACCAGCGCCGCCCCCGTAGTCAGGTACGGATGCGAGCCGGTGCCGTACGGTGCTGGTCGCGAGCCGACGTTGGTCGCGGTGACCGATACCTGGAGGCCCTCGTCGGGGTCAAGCTTGTAGTTGACGGCGAATTCGAGGCAGAACGGGTAACCCGGGCGGCCGAGCAGCAGGTGGGTGAGGGTGAGCTCGCTGGCGATGTGGCTAGCTGGCGTCCAGTCGGCCCACCTGGTCAGGCCGTGGATCGCGTTGCCCTTGGCGGCCTCGCTGAGCTCAAGCTGGTAGGTAGCGTCGGCGAAGGCGTACTTGCCGCCGTCGATCCGGTTCGGCCAGGGAGCGAGCAGCTGTCCGGCCCCGCCTGGCGGCAGCTCGTCTGGCTCGAACTCGGTGATCAGCGGCTTGCCTTCGTAGCTGAGCCGGCGAAGCCCGGCGCCAAGCTCAGTCACCGTGGCCCGGTAGCCGCCAGCCTGAATCTCGTACTGCGCGCCGGTAAGCGCGACCTCGTGTGGCTTGTTCATGGCCCCCATAATGGCGGCAGCCGTTTCCTCAGTCGCGCGGGGCCAGCGCCCCCGTCCTGACCGCGTCGGCGACAAGCACGCCGAACAGGTAGAAGTACGCCGATTCCTCATCGCCGAACACGCGCACCTCGTGCCGCGCGCCGGCCGCCGAGTTGAAAACTTCGAAGCCTTCGTCGGTTCTGACCAGGCACATGGCGCCGTCGACGTCCTCGCCGATCGCGTAGGCGGCTGGCGGGATCGCAGCCTGGGTGGCCAGCTCAGAGAAGATCTTCTGGGTTGGCAGCCTGCGCTTGGCGGCGCGCCGGGGGCGGGGCTGGGCCGGGGATTCTGGTTCTGGTTCTGGTTCTGGTCCGGCGAGCGGCTGGGCTTCTGGCAACTCAGAGTCCGGTGCCGGTGCCGGCGGCAGGGGCAGGGGCTCGGGCGCGACGGGGGTGAAACGCGGCAGGGCTGGTGGCTGGCTGGCTAGCAGGTGCGGCAGGGTGGCCGGGCCTAGGTCGGGCACCGAGCCGTTTTGCGCTGTGTCGTGCTGCGCTGTGTCGTGGGGGCCGTGGCCGTTCTGCGGCGGGGCCTGCAGCGGGACGTAGGGCTCGTACGACACTGGCGGGGCGGCCTGGGGTACCTGGGGTGGGGCGGCCTGGGGTGGGGCGGCCTGGGGTGGGGCGGCCTGGGGTGGGGCGGCCTGCTCGGGAATCGCCTGCGGCGGTTGCTCGGCGGCGGAGGGCTGTACCTGGGGCACGGGCTGTACCTGGGGCACGGGTACCGGGGGCAAGGGCTGGGGCGGGATCGCGGCGGGCTGAGGTATCGGGACGGACTGCTCGGGCGGAGGCGCTAGACGGTCGGGCGCGGGTGCCAGTTGCTCTGGGAGGAACGGGGCTGGCTGGGCTGACGGCAGGGCGGCGGCTGGCGGTTGCTCGGCCTCGGCTGGCGGTTGCGGCGGCAGCTGGGCGGCTGGCGGCTCGGTCGGAGCGGTTTGCTGGTCAGGGTGAACTGGCTGGTCAGGGTGAACTGGCTCGTCAGGCTGAACTGGCTGGCTCAGGTCCTTGGCCGGGGCGGGAACCTGCACCTGAGCCGGCAACGGGTTCTGGGGCGACCAGGAGGGAACCACAGGTCCTGGCGGGGACCCTGCATGCATCACAGTGGTCGGGTCGGATATTCCCGCCGGCGTGGCGACGGCCGGGCTGTGGGGGACACTCTGGGCAGGCTGGTCGGTTCTTTGGTGCTGACCAGGCCGTGCGGGCTTACTGACCGGTGCCGGCTGGACCGGTGCTGGCTCGATCGCGCTCAGGGCGTGCGGCGCAGTCGGTGCTTGTCCCGCCGCAGGTGCGGGTGTTTGAGGGGCGGGCGAGGCCGGTACCTGCATGGCGGAATGCTGGCCTGGGGCAGGGAAAGGCGGCACGGTGGGGGCGGGCATCGGCTGGCTGGGAACAAGCGGTGGCTGCCCTTGGAACGGCGCGGACTGAGGTGGTGCCTGGAGCGGCTGCGCGGGCTGAGGCTGCGCCGCAGACTGGGCGGCCTGAGGCTGAGCGGGCTGAACCTGAGCGGGCTGAACCTGAGCGGGCTGAACCTGAGCGGGCTGAACCTGAGCGGGCCGAGTGGGCTGAGCGGGGATGGGGCTTGTGACGGGCTTGGCGGCTTCGGCAAGGGACTGAACAGGGCCGGTGATCTGATCGACAGGTCCGGTCACAGGTGGCGCGGGAATTGCCGTCGGCTGGGCCGGCGCCTGGACCGCTGGCTGGACGGTCGCCGGGGCTTGGAGCAGCGTGCCTGGCTGCTGGGGCACTGCCGTCGGCTGGGCGTGTGCACCAGGCGGAACCTGGGTCGTCAGCCCTGCGTCTGGTGCTACCCGAGCGTTGGCCGGCGGGGCGACGATACCTGGAGTCAGGGCAGCTGGCTGTGCCTGAGGTGCCTGAGGTGCCTGGGGTGCCTGGGGTGCCTGTGGTGGCGGGGGGGCGAGAGGGGGCGTTGCTGTCGGCTGCGGACCGGACGGCGGGGTGGCCTGGACCCGCCTTGACCTGGAGTCCTGCGCTTGGCGAGGCTGGGTCTTGCCCCGGCGCGACGCCCCTGTCGCGGCTCTTAGGGCTTCGGCTTCGAGCGGCAGCGGAGGCTCGTTGATCGCGGGTATGGCGATCGGCTGGTCGGCTGGCCGAGGGCGACCTGGCTCGGAGCGCTGGAGTCCGGTCAGCGACATGCCATGTGGGTCGTAGCCTGGCTGGCCTGAGTTTGGCCGGCTGATGCCGTCCGGCGAGCTGAGATCGGCGTCCTGGCCAGGACGCGAGTCGACGGCGGGCATAGGCCGCGAGTGCGGTCCGCTGTCCTCGCGCGACGGGGTAAGGAGAATCCGCTGCTCCACGACGTCGGAGACTTCCTGGCGCGGAGTAATCAGCTCGAAGACACCGCGATCAACTTCCCAGTACCCGAGTTGAGCGGCGCGCAGTGCGTCGTGACCCAGGTAAAAAATGTGCAGTCGGTCACCGAGGTCGTCGAGCACGATACAGCGCTCGCCGCGGAACACGCCGATCGGGCGTGACTCGTACAGCGCCTGCGCTTCGGTCCGGCCAATTCGCTTGCGCCAGTGTCCGGTCGCGGGTTCGAAGCCAAGTTCTTCCGGAGGCGGGCACGCGGCGAACAGGACCACATCGGCCTCGTCAGGCCCGATTCCGGCTTCGTAGGGCGCGCCCTGGTAGCTTGCCAGGATTCGGTACCGCATCGTCAGTTTCCTTCCGTTGGCCTCAGCCACACCTGACCGTCGTAACGGGCGATGAAATCTTCGTTACCGGCAGTGATTCGATAGATCTCGGTTCCGACCGGAATCGGGATCAAATCGACATAAAATTCAGGTATCGGATGATTTATCCAGGACGTATAGCCTGTCCCGGTAAATGGCGGCTTTCCAGTCCAATCACCGCCATGTTCCACGGAATAAGGAATCTTGTAGCTCTCCTGGGCTGCGGCGATCCAGCGGAGTACGTAAACCTCAGCCATGTCCGGCCGGAACTCGGAACCGTCGTACCCCAGGTCAAGTGCGTGATAGAAATCCGCAGGGTTAGTGAAGGAACTGTCAGCCTGGCGGTAGACGAAGCCGGCGATGACGGCACGACGACCGGTCAGGTACGGCTCAACGAGCCGAGGCGGGATCGGCTTCTGCAGCATCGTCCCCGCTTGGATGACCGGCGGCGCCTGTGGGATGTTCCGCACTCGCTCCCCTGTGATCTCACTTCGTGCAGTTCTATGAAACTCTCAAATCGCAAGTTGCGTGCTTAACTTCCGGGGAGAACCCCGACTTGCTTCCCGTCACGGCCGGCCCAGGGCAGGAGCCCCGGCGAGTACTGCCGCAAGGCGCCAGAGTACTAGTGTCTGATACGTCCGGGCCGTGGCGACTAGATTAAGATGCCGGAAAGCGGTCACAGGGCCGTCCTGTCTGGTGTGCCCAGATGTTCCCCGGCTGCGTACCTCGACGATGGGCCCGGTCTCTCATCTCTGTCCGCTGCGACAGCCGCCCGGACAACTCGTAAGACCGACAAATCGCCTAAATCTCCTCCGAGCGAGTTGCGCGAGCCGCCGGGGCGGTCGCGAGCTAGCTGACGGCACCAGCTCACCGGATATTTCAGCTCAGCGACCCGCAACGATGTCCCATAGATGCTGTTCGGGCGGGGTCGGCAACCGCAACGATGGGCCATCGATGCTGCGGCAACCGCATCCATGGGCCATGGATGCGGTCAGCCGGCCCGGGCGAACAGCAACGATGTCCCACGGGTGTGGCTCTTCCTGATGGAGGCCGGGTCAGCGGCGGGCGGCAGGCCCAGCGATGGCACAACGCGGCGGTTCCGAGCCGGGAGGCAGGCCCAGCGTTGTCCCTCTGCGGGGGTTATAGCACCTGCGGAGGGACAACGCTGGGCCTGCCCGGCAGCCTGAAGATCAACTCCAAGCCAACCGGCCCAGCTCCATCAGGAAGAGCCACACCCATGTCCCACGGATGTTGTTGCGGCCCGGAGCTAGCGGTGAATTGCCCTGGTTTGCCGGGGCGCCGGGGCCGGGGCGCCGGGGCCGGGGCGCCGGGGCCGGGAGCCGGATCAGCCCCGGGATTGACTGGGGCGAAATAAGAGAGCGCCTTCGGGGTCGCCTACAGTTGAGCTCGTGCTTGGGATCAGCGCTGGGGATCCGTCGTTCCTTAACGATGACGGCGCGGCCAGCGCGGCGGTGGCGGCTGCTCTGGCCAGTTTCGCGGCGGCGGAAGGCAGCGAGCACGCGGTACTGACGGCGCTGGCGCAGACCAGGTTGCTCGTCCCCGTAGTCGCGGTCCTGGCGGACGAACCCGGTGGGGGAGGCGGGGGAGACCAGGGAGGACTCAGGGCGGTCGGACGGGGTGAGAAGGCAAGCGAGATGGCGATGCCGACGCTGGTCGGTCTTGACGGGCGGCGGGCTATCCCGGCGTTTACCGGCCTTGAGTCGCTCAGGCACTGGGAGGCTGGCGCTCGGCCGGTGCCGGTGCGGGCAAGCGCCGTGTGGCAGACGGCTCGGGCGCAGGACTCGGCGGTGGTGGTCGACGTGGCCGGGCCGGTGCCTTTCGCGGTCGAAGGGGCGAGGCTCGCGGCGCTGGCCGCCGGAGCCGAGCCGCCGCTGCCGCACGACGACCCCGATGTGCGCGAGATCGTGGCGGCTGTGCTTGCTGGCGAGCTCGACGTGGCCTCGTTCGAGCTTGAGCCCGGCGGAGACGATCATGACCTGGGGATCGTGCTGACGCTGGCCGAAGAGCGGGAGCGACCCGATGTGGCCGTACTAGGTGCCGAAGTGATCGAGGCGATCATGGGCCGCCTCGGCGGCCGGCTCAGGCGAGGGGTCCAGGTCTGGCTCAGCGAGCCCGAGGCGGATTGAGCTCACGGGCGCGAGCACCTATGGAAAGATCGGCTTTATGTTGCGCTGGCTGACCGCCGGGGAATCGCACGGCCGGGCCCTGGTGGCTATCTGTGAGGGGCTGCCGGCCGGGGTCGAGGTAACCACCGAGGACATCGCCGCCGCGCTGACCCGCCGCCGGGCCGGGTACGGGCGCGGGGCCCGGATGAAGTTCGAGCAGGACGAGGCCGAGCTCACCGGGGGAGTGAGGCACGGGCGCACGCTCGGCGGTCCGGTGGCGATCAGGGTAGGGAACAGCGAGTGGCCGAAGTGGACTACGGTCATGTCGGCCGATCCTGTGAGCGAGGAGGAACTCGCGGGCCAGGCCAGGAACGAGGCGCTGACCAGGCCGAGACCGGGACACGCTGACCTCGTCGGGATGCAGAAGTACGCCCAGGATGATGCCCGCCCGATCCTTGAGCGCGCCAGCGCGCGCGAGACCGCCGCCAGGGTCGCGCTCGGCGAGCTGGCGAGAAGGCTCCTCAAGCAGGCACTCGGCGCCGACGTACTCAGCCACGTTGTCGCGATCGGCGAAGTAAGAACCCCGGCCGGCACGCTGCCTGGTCCTGACGACCTGAAGGCCATCGACGCTGACCAGGTTCGCTGCCTGGACCCGCGGACCAGCGCCGCCATGGTCGAGGAGATCGAGAACGCCCGCAGGGAAGGCGACACCCTTGGCGGGGTAGTGGAAGTCGTCGTGCACGGCCTCCCGCCCGGCCTTGGCAGCCATGTCCACTGGGACAGGAAGCTTGACGGCCGCCTCGCCGGCGCCATGATGAGCATCCACGCCATCAAGGGAGTCGAGATCGGCGACGGCTTCGAAACGGCGGCCAGGCGCGGATCCCGTGCCCACGACGAGATCGAGAACGGTCCTGATGGCATCAGAAGGCTGACCAATCGCGCCGGCGGCCTGGAAGGCGGCATGACCACGGGCGAGCCGCTGAGGGTCCGCGTCGCGATGAAGCCGATCTCCACCGTGCCGAGGGCGCTGTCGACCGTGGACGTCCGCACCGGCGAGCCGGCTAAGGCGATCAACCAGCGCAGCGACGTGACCGCCGTTCCGGCGTCCGGAGTGGTGGCCGAGGCGATGGCGGCCCTGGTGCTCGCCGACGCCGCCCTGGAGAAGTTCGGCGGCGACACGGTGGCGGAGATCCGCAGGAACCTGCGCGGCTACCTGGAGGAACTGATCATCCGATGAGCGAACCCGTCGTCATCCTGATCGGCCCGCCCGGCGCGGGGAAGTCCACCGTCGGCGCGCTCCTCGCCAGCCGGCTCGCCGTCGGCTTCAGCGACACCGATGCCGACATTGAGAAGACAGCAGGCAAGCCAGTCAGTGACATCTTCATCGAAGACGGCGAGCAGGCCTTCCGTGCCCTTGAGCGGGAAGCGGTCAGAAACGCACTTGACAATGCCGGCGGCGTACTCGCGGTCGGCGGCGGCGCGGTGCTCGACGAGGAAACGCAGCGCCGCCTGGCCGGCCGCCCGGTCGTCTACCTGGAGACGGGATTCGCCGAAGCGGCCAAGCGCACCGGCCTGTCTCAGGCGCGCCCGCTGCTCATCGGCACCAACCCGCGTGCCACCCTCAAGGCCCTGCTCGATGCCAGGCTGCCGGTCTACCAGCGGCTGGCCTGGCTGACGGTCAGAACCGACGGCCGTGAGGCCGAGGAGATCGCCGCCGACATCGCCATGAGCCTGGCCAGCCAGGACAGGCCGTGACCGCGACTAGGATCACCGTCGGCGGTGAGCGCCCCTACGACGTGCTCGTCGGTACCGGCATCGCCGGCGAACTCCCGAGCCTGCTCGGAAAGCCGCGGACCGTCCTGCTGATCTACGCCGAAGGCATGGAAGACCACGCGCGCCCGGCCAGGCAGGCCCTCGAGGCGGTCGGGCACAAGGTCCGTGAGGAAACCGTCCCGCCGGGCGAAGCCGCCAAGGACATCGCCGTGGCCACGTCCCTGTGGTCAGCTCTCGCCTCGGCTAGGATCTCGCGATCGGACGCGATCGTCGGACTCGGCGGGGGAGCGGTCACCGACCTGGCCGGTTTCGTCGCCGCCACCTGGCTGCGCGGGGTGCCCGTTGTCCTGGTCCCGACTACCCTCCTCGGCATGGTCGACGCCGCGATCGGCGGCAAGACGGCGATCAACACCCCGGCCGGGAAGAACCTGGTCGGTGCCTTTCATTCCCCGGCCGGGGTCCTGGCCGACCTGAGCGCGCTGGAAACCCTCCCGCGCCGCGAGTACGTGAGCGGCCTGGCCGAGGTCATCAAGGCAGGGTTTATCGCCGATCCCGCCATCCTCGACCTGATCGAGGCGGACCCGGCCGCTGCCGCGACCGCGGGCGGCCCAGGCGAACGCGAGCTGGTCGAACGAGCGATCAGGATGAAGGCCGGCGTAGTGGCCGCCGACCTGAGAGAAACTGATTCCCGTCGGGAGACGCTCAACTACGGCCATACTCTCGGCCACGCGATCGAGCGCGCCGAGAAGTACAAGATCCCGCACGGCGAGGCCGTCGCGATCGGCATGATGTTCGCCGCCGGCGTCGGCCGCCTGGCCGGGCGCCTGGACGAGGCGACCGCGAGCAGGCACGGCCGGATCCTGTCGTCCGTCGGCCTCCCGGTCAGGTACGAGGGGGGCTCGTCCTGGCCGGAGCTTCGCGACGCCATGGCGGTGGACAAGAAGGTCAGGAGCAGCCGGCTGCGCCTCGTCGTGCTCGACGGCCTGGCCCGGCCTGGAATCCTGGCCGATCCTCCCGAGCAGTTGCTCGAAGAGGCGTACCTGGAGGTCTAGGAATGCGAACCGTGCTCGTGCTCAGCGGCCCGAACTTGTCCAGGCTCGGTTCCCGCGAGCCGGACATCTACGGCACCGCGACGCTGGCCGACCTGGAGAAGGCGTGCGCGGAGACCGCGGCCGAGGTTGGCTTGAGCACCGATTTCAGGCAGACGAACGACGAGGCCGAACTCGTCGGCTGGATCCATGCGGCCATCGATCAGAAAACGCCCGTCATTCTGAACGCCGCCGCCTTCACGCATTACTCCTACGCCCTGCACGACGCTCTCGCGATGCGGACCGCGCCGGTCGTCGAAGTCCACCTGTCCAACCCCGCCGCCAGGGAGGAGTTCAGGCACACCTCGGTCGTGGCCAGCGTTGCCGACGGCACTATCGCCGGGTTCGGATTCGCGTCATACCAGCTTGCCCTCCGCGCCGTGGCTGGCATGCTCGCGGAAACGGACTGACCCCGGCGTTACGATGCTGGAAAGCGGCCGCCGGGGATATGGAGCACACGTTGCGCATCGGGATGTCGTTGAACTACTCGGGCGGATTCGCCGAGACTGTAGATGAGCTCGCCGACTACGAGAAGGCGGGCCTCGACTTCGTGTTCGTCCCTGAGGCTTACAGCTACGACGCCGTCAGCCTGCTCGGCTACGTCGCCGCCAAAACCGAGCGGCTTCAGCTCGCGTCCGGCATCATGCAGCTCTACACCAGGACACCCACGCTGGTCGCGATGACCGCGGCCGGGCTCGACTACGTGTCCGACGGCCGGTTCAACCTCGGCATCGGCGTGTCGGGGCCGCAGGTTATCGAGGGCTGGCACGGCGTGCCTTACGACGCCCCGGTCGGCCGTACCCGCGAGACGATCGAGATCTGCCGCGCGGTCTGGCGCCGCGAGCGGGTCGTTTACGACGGCAAGCACTACCAGATCCCGCTCCCGCCTGGCCAGGGCACCGGCCTCGGCAAGCCGCTGAAGCTCATCAACCACCCGGTGCGCGACCGGATCCCGATCTTCGTGGCCGCCGTCGGCCCCAAGAACACCGAGATGGCCGCCCAGCTCGCCGAAGGCTGGCAGCCGATCTTCTACTTCCCTGAGAAGGCCGCCAGCATCTGGGGTGACTCCCTGGCCAAAGGCCTGGCCAAGCGGGCACCGGAACTCGGCAAGCTCGACGTGATCGCCCAGGCTACGCTGGCGATCGGCGATGATGTAGCAGACCTGATCGATTTCGGCAGGCCGGTGATGGCGCTGTACATCGGCGGCATGGGGGCGAGGGGCCAGAACTTCTACACCAAGCTGGCCTCCGACTACGGCTACCCCGACGAGGCGGTCGCGATCCAGGACGCCTACCTGGACGGCCGCAAGGACGAGGCCGCCGCGCTCGTGCCGAGGGCACTGCTCGAGGGCATCTCGCTGATCGGCAGCAAGTCCCAGGTCGCCGACCGGATCGCGGCCTACCGCGAATCCGGCGTCACGGTCCTGAACGTCCAGCCGATCGCCAAGACACACGAGGAGCGGGTCGCCCTCATCGAGCAGGTGAAGGAAATGGCCGCGTAGGGTCGAGCTATGAGCCCGCGAGTGGTAATCATCGGTTCTGGATTTGCCGGCCTGACTGCCCTCAACCGGCTGGCAAGATCAGGCCTGGACGTGACGCTGGTGGACAAGCACCAGTACAGCACCTTCCAGCCGTTGCTCTACCAGGTCGCCACCGCCGGGCTCACCTCGGCCGACGTCGCTTACCCGAACTGGTCCGCGGTGCACAAGACCCGCGCCTCATTCCGTCTCGGCGAGGTCACCAGCATCGACACTCAGGCGCGTGAGGTCCACCTCGCCGACGGCGAGACGCTCGGCTACGAGTACCTGATACTGGCGACCGGCGTCAGCGCGGCGTTCTTCGGCACGCCAGGCGCGGCCGACTGCAGCTACAGCCTCTACACCAGGCCGGACGCGATCATCCTGCGCAATCGGATCATGGCCGAGCTCGAGAAGCGCAGCGTGCCAGGTAACAGCAGCCAGCTCGGCATCACGATCGTCGGCGGCGGCGCGACCGGCGTGGAAATGGCCGGGACCCTAGCCGAGCTGCGGAACATAGCCCTGCCCGCCTCGTTCCCCGTGATTGACCCGGCCCAGATCTGCGTCACGCTGATCGAGCTCGGGCCAGAGCTTCTGGCCCCGTTCAGTAAGCACTTGCGCGAGTACGCGAAACGGCAGCTCGTCAAGCGCGGCGTCGACGTGCGGCTCGGCACCAAGATCGAGCGAGTCGAGCGGGACAAAGTCCTTTTGTCCGGCGGCTCGGAACTGGCCAGCGACCTGACCATCTGGGCGGCAGGAATCGCCGGACCCGAATGGATCGGCAAGCTCGGTTTCCCGACCGGCCGAGGCGGCCGCGTGCTCACCGGCAAGGACCTCCAGGTGACCGGCCACGACAAGATCTTCGCCGCCGGTGACATCGGCGTGATCGAGGACGCGCCGCTGCCGCAGCTATCCGCCCCAGCCATCCAGCAAGGCCGCCACGCCGCCGACCAGATCAGGCGCATCGAGGCAGGCAAGCCTACGCAGCCGTTCCACTACAGAGACAAAGGCATGATGGCGACCATAGGTCACCGTTCGGCTGTCGTAGATTTGTCGATCAAGGTCCGGGTGACCGGAACCCTGGCCTGGCTAGCCTGGCTCGGCTTGCATCTCTTCTACCTGCTCGGCGGCCGGAACCGGATCTCGGCGCTGGTCAACCTCTCCTGGCGGTACCTCACCTGGAGCCGCGGCGGCGGCGTCATAATCGGCGACGACGAGCCGCAAAAGGCCAGCGCCGCCTAGAGCCAGCGCCGTGTCCGCCAGCCCCGGACGCAGGCCCATCATTGTCCCGGCGCAGGCGCCAGGACCCCATCGCCGGAACAACGCTGGGCCTCGTCGGCCGGTGCTGCCGGGTCAGTGTCGGTCGGCCGGATCCCTGAGCCTGCGCGCCTGCGCGGACAGCCAGCTCAGCGCCGACTCAGCTCCCGACAGCAGTTCGGCGCCGACGTCTTTCACGGCCCGGGCCGCTGGCGGCAGATCGAGATCGTTGACCGGGGCGCCGTCCGAGTCAAGCAGGGGCAGGTCGGGGGCGATGCCGCGGCCGAACTCTTCGGGATCGGCCGTCTCGTGCAACGTCAGCTCGCGCAGCTCCGACCTGGCCGTCGGCTCGCCGTCCAGGTACGCCTGCTGCTGGAGCACGACACCGAGTTCGGTGTCGATGAGCAGGACGAGCCTGGCTGTCGATGGTGCATTTTGGCGGCTGGTGAAATCTTTTTTCCAGCCCGACGGCCCGGGCGGCTCGGCGACGACGCACACCGCGCCCCGGTCGCCGATCTGCTGTTGCCCGGCCTCGCTGAGCCGCCAGCGCTGAAGCAGCCACGCTGGATCGAGGATCCTGGCGAACTCGGGCGGCAGCGGCTGCGGTGGGCTCGCCACGATCCGGTTGTAGTAGACCTTCAGCAGTGCGGTGCCGTTCCCCGCGATGGTCAGCGGCTGGCGCGGCCGTTCGTCCAGGGGGTAATCGACCCGGAACTGATCGGGCAGCACGACCCTGAGCGCGGCGATCCTGTGGGCGTCGCGAAGCCTGAACAAGGGCTGCGGCTGCTGGCCGAGGAACTCGACGATCAGCGGATCTTCCGCCTGCGCGCGGAAGAGGTCGCCGGCCATGGCCCGCCTCGCCAGGTCGGCGCTGATCCACCAATGCGCCTGCGCACTCAGGTTAAGCCACGGCCGGCCGGTCCCGGCGAGCAGATGCAGCGTCTCGTCGGAGATCGGCCGCTGCTCTCCGACCTGGATCTCGGTTGCCGGCAGCGCAGGCTCTTCGTCGGTAACGGCGGCCCTTGGCGGTTCTGGCCTGGCGAGACTTCTGGCTGCGGCTTGCATGGCCGCGCGTCCGGCGGCTCTGGCCACCCAGCCGGGGGTGAGCTCGCCTGAGTCGAGGTCTGAGGGGTGCGGGCCAAGCTGGTGGGTCGGGTGGTAGTCGTTGTCTTCGAGGTCCAGGTCGACTGGCTCGGCGCCCGGAATGAAGCTGGCCGGGTCGCTGGCCGCCGCCGGGTTCACGATCAGGTCGCGTAGCTCGGTGACTGACGCTGTCTCGCCTTCGAGCACCGACTCGGTGCGCACCACCAGGCCAAGCTCGGCGTCGATCAGCAAGTCGACGCGGTCGAACATGGCTTCGCCTTGTTCCCACTGGTTCGCGGGCAGCCTGGGCGTGCCCGTCACCTTGAGCACCGTTCGCCCGGACCACTCGGCGGTGCCTTCCTCGGTCAGACGGAGCACGGACGCCAGCCAGGCTGGCCTGACGATGTCATTGAACGGGGTGCGGGCCGGATCGGCGAGGTACCGTTCGGCCTCATCGCCCTCGATCTCCGTGTAATGCTCGCCGTCGCACAGGATCAGCATGGGATCGTCATCGTCGGGCCGCTGGTGGGGCTCGTAGCGGTAGCGCCCGCGCGGTGCGACCAGCAGGACGTCCGTGGTTTCCTGCCAGTCCTGGCCATCGCCTGCCTCGCGGTCAGGCGGGAACGGCGGCCAGAACCCGCCGGAAATCCGCTGGACGATGGGGATGAACCGGTCCCTGATGACGTCTTGTGCGTGCCTGCTGCGACCTTTGACAATGCGGGCCGAGAACGACCACTTAGTCCAGTCGGCGCGGTACAGCAGCTCAAGCGGATCTGGCATGCCACCCCCTGAAGGCCAGCATCAGCCTATGCCCGCCGTAAAGTTCCTTTCATGTCCGGCATACACAAGACCAGGCGGGACCGGGCGCGGCAGGTGCTCGCGGCAGCGGGCGCGGACGCGGCGCTGATCACCAACCTGATCAATGTCAGGTACCTGACCGGGCTGGTCAGCTCTCATGCCGCTCTTCTGCTAGCCGCTGACGGCCAGGCGGTGCTCAGCACCGATTCCAGGTACGAGGGAACGGCGGAGCGCGAGTGTTCCGATGTGGAACTGCTGATCGAAAGGAACGTCGAAGTCGAGCTGGTCCTGCGGGCGCTGGCCGACGGCCGTCGTCGCGTCGGGTTCGAGGACCTGGAGCTGACGGTGAGCCGGCATTCCGCGCTGGCCCTGGTCGCGGATGGCGCCGGCGAGCTCGTGCCGCTCGGCGACGCCGTCGACGAACTGCGGGTGGTCAAGGATTCCGCCGAGCTTGAGCTCCTGGCCAGGGCGTGCTCGATCACGGGGGAGGCGTTTTCTTCTGTTCTTGACCGGCTCAGGCCAGGGGTGTCCGAGCGGGAGTTCGCGGTGGCGCTCGAGCGGGTCATGGTTGACCTGGGAGCTGAGGCGCCCGCGTTCGACACGATCGTGGCCTCAGGGCCGAACGGAGCGATCCCGCATCACGTACCTGGCTCGCGCCGGTTCGAGGCGGGCGACCTGATCACGGTCGACTGCGGCGCCAGGTACGGCGGCTACCACGCCGACATGACCAGGACGGTAGCTCTGGGTGCGCCCGTCGCCTGGCAGCGGGAGATCTACCGGCTTGTCGCTGAGGCCCAGGCGGCCGGCGTGGCTGCCTCGGTTGTCGGCGCGGAGGTGACCGAGGTAGACGGAGTGGCTCGGGACCTGATTTCAGATGCCGGATACGGCGAGCTGTTCACTCACGGAGTCGGGCACGGAGTCGGTCTTGAGATCCACGAGCCGCCGTGGCTGGGGGCCGATAAGACCGGTACACTACAGGACCGGGTTCCTATCACCATTGAACCTGGGATTTACCTGCCTGGTGCGGGCGGCGTCCGGATCGAGGACACGCTCGTCGTCCGCGCAGGCGCCGGGGCGGCGGGTTCTGCTCAGTCGCTCACCACCGTTACCAGGGAACTGCTCGTCTTGTAGCCGCGCTCTTTGGCACGGCCGGGCGACGGTCCCGTCCGCATGCAGGAGAAAGCAGCCAAACGTGGCCACCACGAACGACCTCAAGAACGGCATGACACTGAACATCGACGGTCAGTTGTGGAGTGTCGTGGAATTCCAGCACGTCAAGCCCGGCAAGGGCGGTGCGTTCGTGCGGACCAAGCTGAAGAACGTCATGTCAGGCAAGGTCGTCGACCGTACGTTCAATGCCGGCGTCAAGGTCGACGTCGCCAACGTCGACAAGCGCGAGATGCAGTACCTGTACCGCGAGGGTGCTGACTTCGTGTTCATGGACGTCCAGGACTATGACCAGCCGCGAATCCCCGCTGACACCGTCGGCTCTGCCGCTGACTACCTGCTCGAAGAGCAGACGGTGACCGTGGCGTTCAACGACGGCGCGCCCCTGTACATCGAGATGCCCGCCGCCGTCGAGCTCACGGTGTCCCAGACCGACCCTGGCCTGCAGGGCGACCGGTCCACCGGCGGCACCAAGCCAGCGACCCTGGAAACCGGCGCTCAGATCCAGGTGCCGCTCTTCATCACCACCGGCGAGAAAATCAGGGTAGACACCCGTAGCGGCGACTACCTTGGCCGCGCGTAGCAAGGCGCGCAAGCGGGCCCTTGACATCCTGTTCGAGTCAGAGGCACGGCGCGAGTCGCCGTTTGACGTGCTTGAAGCCCGTACGGTCACTGCCGACCCGCCGGTCAGTAGCTATGCCGCCGAACTAGTGCGCGGTGTCCAGGCCCACCGCGATGAGATCGATTCCTTGCTTACCGAGTACTCGCGCGGGTGGGCGCTCGACCGGATGCCGGCCGTGGACAGGAACGTCCTGCGGCTCGGCGCCTACGAACTACTCTGGGCGGACGACGTACCTGACGCGGTCGCGATCAGCGAAGCGGTACAGCTGGCGCAAGATCTGTCGACGGATGCGTCGCCGGCTTTCGTGAACGGCTTGCTGGCCCGGCTGCTGGAGATCAAGCCAGGAATCGTCGGCGAGACCGCTGCTGCCGACTCCGGGCCCGACGACGCAGATGAGGGGTTGGCCGCGGAAGGGGAGTAGCCCAAGACCGGGCGGTGCGGACTGTCGGTGGCGGTCGTTACAGTCAGGTGGTATGGCGGGCGGTGACGGGACTCCGGATGATGCCGGCTGCCGCATTCTGCACATCGACATGGACGCGTTCTACGCGAGCGTGGAGATCAGGGACCGGCCGGAGATCGCTGATCGGCCGGTAATCGTGGCCCATACCGCTGGCCGCGGAGTCGTGTTGTCGGCGAACTACGTCGCGCGCAGGTTCGGGGTGCGGTCGGCTATGCCTGCTAGCCGGGCTCAGCGGCTATGTCCGAAGGCGATTTTCATCCCGCCGAGGCATCAGGAGTACTGGGCGGTTTCGAAGGAAGTCATGGCGATCTTCCAGGCCGTGACTCCCGAGGTTGAACCGCTGTCGCTTGACGAGGCGTTTCTTGACGTGTCCGGCGCGATCCGCAGGCTGGGCAGCCCGGCCGAGATCGGGAAGCTCATCAGGCGGCAGGTGGCTGAGCAGCTGGACATTACCTGCTCTGTGGGAGTCGCTCCGAGCAAATTCGTGGCCAAGCTGGCTTCCGTGCAGTGCAAACCGGACGGCCTGCTCGTAGTCCCGGTCGCCGGCGTGCTCGGTTTCCTGCATCCGCTGCCGGTATCGGCGTTGTGGGGGGTAGGCGAGCGCACTGGCGCGGCACTGGCCAAGCTCGGTCTGCGAACCGTAGGGGACCTGGCGAACGCGCCGGTCAGCACCCTTGAGCACGAACTCGGGAAGGCGACGGCCGCGCACCTGTCCGCGCTCGCGTGGGGGAGGGACGATCGCAGGGTTGTGCCGGAAACGCAGGACAAGAGCATCGGGGCCGAGGAAACCTTCGCCACCGATATCGGCGACCCTGAGCTGATCAGGCGTGAACTCCTGCGGCTGGCCGGCCGCACGGCCCGCGGGCTGCGTTCTTCGGGAAGTACCGCCAAGACCATCTCCATCAAGCTGAGAAAGGCGGATTTCACCACAATCACCAGATCCCGCACCCTGCGCGAGCCGACCGATGTTGCTCAGCGCATCTACGCCGTGGCCTGTGAGCTTTACGCAGCCTCAGGGCTGGCGAACGGCACGCTGCTGCGACTGGTCGGGGTGCGGGCGGCCGGGCTGGCGAAAGCGGCAGGCGGCGGCACTCAATTGCGGCTCGACGAGCGCCCTGATACCTGGCGGGACGCCGAAACCGCCATGGATCGGATCGCTCGGAGATTCGGGTCCGGCGCCGTCACGCCAGGGTCCCTCCTGACACCTGACGTCCAGCGTGGAACACCTGAGGCCTGATGTTGTTCTTGTCTCTGGCGTGACGTTCGCAGCCGCTAAAGCGCGGAAGTCAGGCACCTGCTCTGGCGTCCCCTTCCACAGAACGCGCTGGCACTCGTATTCTGGGAAGAGCCAGGCCGCAGGGCGCACTTCATCTAGCACGGCCGGCGCGAGTTTACTGGGAGGCACCGTGCCGCTTTCCGAGCACGAGCAGCGTCAGCTCGAGCAGATTGAGCAGGCGCTCTACGCCGAGCACCCGCGATTCGTCAGGGCGGTCCGGGCGGCGGATCCGCGCGTCCACTACCGCCGACGGGTCGTTTATGCGCTAATTGGGTTTTTGATAGGACTGGTGCTGCTTTTCGTCGGTGTTGGCGTCTCTGGCTCGCTGATCCCGCTTAGCGTGCTCGGATTCATCGTCATGCTGGCTTGCTGCTACTGGGCGGTTATCAGCTATCGCCGGATGAACGGCCTGCCGGCCGGGCGAGTGGCGATCAGGGAGCGCCGTCCTCGGCGCCGGGAGAGCAGGCAGCGCCGAAAGTCTGGGTCTGGCCTGGGCGAGCGGCTTGAGGAGCGCTGGCGCAGACGCCAGGAAGGCCAGGGCAACTAGCCTGGGGAGGGATGCGGGCTTCAGATCTCGCCTGGAACCGCTACCCACCCGGTCAGTTGCCCGAACGAATGCCTCGACCGGCGCAGGAACGGCCTGATCGTGGAGGCCGGTGCCATCCGCGCTCTGACTCTCGACATGAAGCTCACGCTCTGAGCGAGTGCACGGCGGACCTGGCGTACGTCCGTCCGGATTCCGGCTGCGGAGGCCGGTTCAGGCGCGTACCTGGTTTGCTCGACCACCGTGGCGATCCTGCGCATCGCGGCCCGTGCTTGCTCGTCCATGCTGGCGTCGGCGCAGAGCCTGCTAGCCAAGGCCCGCGGTGTCTCGCTGGCCCGGTAGCTCAGTCCCAGATCGGCTAGGTCGGCGCAGATCTCCTGCCAGGCCGCGCTGGCAAGAGCCTGGTCGTTCGCGGCGGCATGCCAGCGCCTGCGCCTGGCGATCACGCGCGCGGTGGCCGGTACCACGGCCGCGATCAGCAGGAGGATGAGGATGCTGAGCAGGATCTGGGCCACTGGGGCCGGGGTCGGGGGAGCGGGCAGCGCCGGGACCTTGCCGATCGGGTCGGGGGGCGGCGCGTTCACGTGGCCGGGGCCAATCGGGTTTCTTGTGCCGGTGTTGCTCTCCGGATTTGTCGACGGGGACTTACTGCCTGAGCTGCTTCCTGGCTTGGTCTGCGTCGCGTAATTCGGCTGCACCGCGGAACCCTGGCCGTCGGTGCCGCCGGGCGTCGGCTCGAATCGCAGCCAGCCCATGGTCGGGAAGTAAAGTTCTGGCCAGGCGTGCGCGTCCGCGGTGGTGACGTGCCAGGTGCTGTGCGGGTGCGCCTCCTTTCCCGAGGTGAAGCCGATCGCGATGCGAGCAGGAATGCCGACCAGGCGGGCCAGCACGGCCATCGCGAACGCGAACTGCTCGCAGGAACCCCGGCGTCCGGTCGTCAGGAACGTCAGGAGTCCCTTGGCCGAGTTCGGCAAGTTCAGGGCCCCGAGCGTATAGGTGAAGTTGCCTGGCGTCTGGAAGTAGCGCTCGAGCGCCTGTGCCTTGGCGAACTCGGTAGACGCGCCTCGGGTAATCTGCCGCGCGATCGCGGTCAGCTGCTTCGTGACTGGTGAGTTGAAGCCAAGGTAAGCCGACCGGATGCTCCGCGGGATCGGCGCCTTCGAGTTTTCCTGTGCCGTGGTGACGATCGGCTGGCCGCTGGTCACGGTGTAGGACATGCCCGAGTGACTGCCGCTGCCCGAGAAGATCATCAGGCTGTTGTTCGACTCGCTCCACGTGCCGCTCACAATGAGCTCTTCAGGAAAATACGGCACTGGCAGGAAGAAAAGCGACGAGTCGAACCCGTTCGATGAGCCGGTCACGTTGTCAAGCTTGAACCTGGTCATGGTCTGGGTGACCACGACGCCCGGGGCGATCCCGGGCGCCTGGTTAAGCGGCGTAGCGCCGATGGTGGTAGCCGGAGTCGGCGGGAGCAGGTTCCAGATGCCCTTGGCGGAGTCGTAGTTGAGCACGTACACCTGGAGGTACTCGCCGGGATCGGATCCAGGCGATTTGTAGGAAAGCACGGGCAGAATCTTGTTGCTGGCCAGCAGGGTGTGCAACTGGTCCACTGGGTTGGGGAGGGAGGCGACGGCGGGGGCGGCATTGTCGCCGTGGCCGTCGAACAGCCGGTGCAGGTTCAGGCTCGGCAGTAGCAGCGGTGCGACTATCGCCGCGCACACGGCGGCGAAGCCGATCCGGCGGCCGGTCGCGGCCAGGCCGCGGATGTCGGCACCGCCGAGACGTTCGTCTTCCCCGCTGTAATGCCAGACGGTCACGATCCGTCCCCAGCCGCGCAGCCGGTTACGGCCGTCGGACGCGAGCAGCGCCAGGTAACCGGTGGCGGCGAGCAGGAAGGTGATCACGGTATCCGGCCCGCTCGGCTTGGCCGCGGTCGCGATTGGTGCCATGAAGATCACCAGGAGCGGGATGCCGGCGATGGCCGGATGGTGCAGCCGGACGGCGAGAACGTCGACCACGATAGCGGCGTAGCCGATGGCCGCTGCCGCGAGCAAGACTACGCCCGTCTGGCCGAGAACTGGGGGCGCGTCCTTGGCCAGGATGCTGCCCTGATGAGCCAGGGTCACCAAGTGGTGCAGCGACGACTTCGTAGGAATCACACCGAGGAACGACCGGCCTGCCGAGACGATCACATTCAGGTAAAGGAGCAAGGCCGCGAGATAGGTGACAATGTCGGCGAGCGGACGGAACACCCGGATGCGGGACGCGCTGGCCGCGCAGCAGCCGATGATCACCAGGCCGGCGATCTTGAGCCAGTTAGACCGATCAACGAGCAGGGGAGCGGAGGCCGCGGCGGCGAGAACGGTCGAGCCGATCGCGGCCTGCACCGGAGCTAGCCTGGTGACGATGCCGGCCCCCACGACCACGACGACGGCCCCCATAGAGGCGAACAGCCAGGCCGCACCGCTGATCAGCACGAACTCAGAGATTGAGGCAAGGATTACTGCAACCGCGGTAGCGATCGATAGCCGGTAATTCATCGGGTTACCCCCAGTTTCGGCAGATCGCCCTGCAGGTTGGAGCCGAGGCGCGGCAGTCGCTGCCACGCGAGGCCAAGGGGCGTGCTCGCGTCGATCGTGATGGCCCGCCAGCCAGCCGCCCTCAGCACGGCCTCCGCGGCGGCTGTTTCCTGATAGACAGCGCCGGGGGCAGCCGCGTCTAGAGCCTCAGATCCTGACGGCTGGGCGGCCTGGCTGTGACCGTTCTGCTCGGCCATTCCTGCCCAGGTCGATACCGCGAGCAGGATCGCGATGCCCTGCCTGCCCTCTCGCCTGGCCGACGCGATCTCCCGCGCCGCTTCAGCCGACATTCGCCCGGCCACTAGCACGAGCAGCCCGCCTTCGATCGTGCTGAGCGCGGCCGAGGTTCTTGCGAAGTCGTGGTTGCGAGACTGATTGACCACCGAGAGGGCGTCGAGCAGCACGTCTTCGAACATCGTCGAGCCGGCCAGGGGGCCTCCGTCGGTGAGCAAGTGACCGTCGAGGCCCTGCCTGGCGAGATGAACGCCGATCGAGGCAACCGCGCTGACCGCGAACTCGAAAGAAGAACTCGGTCCTGACCCGGTATGCGCGCTTCGGCGGGTATCGAGAATCAGCACCGCCCGGTCTTGCCAGCGCTGCTCTTCCCTGCGCACCATCAGCTCGCCGTACCTGGCGGTGGAGCGCCAGTGCACCCGGCGCAGTTCGTCGCCGACGCGGTAAGCCCGCGGGATCACGTCGTCGTCGCCGGCCGCGGCCGTCATCCTCGTGCGGCCGTCGCCGTCGCTTGACCAGCTTCCGTTGACCGAACCGCTGATCAGCGGCACCACCTTGGGCGTCACGGTCAGCGTGTTCGTGCTGGCGAAGTTGGCGGTCAGCTCGACCAGGCCGAAAACGTCGGCGATCCTGATCCGCATCGGGCCGATCGAGAACTTGCCGCGCACGTCGGATCTGAGCTGATAGCTGACCTCGCGTGAACCGCCGCGCTCGATGCCGTTCACTACATACCTGGGGCGGGCGCCGAGCGAATAAGGGATCGTCTCTTCGGCGAGGAGCAAGCCGGTCGAGATCCGGCTCACGTTCTCGAGCCGCACCGCGACCCGTGCGGGCTGACCCGGCGCCACCCTTGGCGGCACAATGGCGCGCGAGCAGCGCAGCTGGTATCGCGCCCGCCTGGCCACGAGCGCTGAAAACAGCGGCAGGCAAATCAGCATCGCGCCCACGCTGATCATCGCGTCGCTGCCGAGTACCAGGGCTGCCAGCACCCCGACGATGCCTGCTGTCAGAAACGACGCACCGCGGACGGTGAACCAGGCGAGAACCGACCGCATCGCCGCCTCCTAACTGCTTGCCTGCCAATTTACCTGGGCTTTACGTCTCTGGCCTATCTCCCGGGAAGCGGAAGTCGCTCCACGATCCTGGCAAGCACCTGCTCGGGCAGATCCCGGCCGACCACGGCCTCCGCCGTCGGCAGCAGCCGGTGCGCAAGTACCGGTCCGGCCAGCGCCTGCACGTCGTCGGGTATGACAAAGTTCCTGTCCTCAAGGGCCGCGAAGGCGCGGCTCGCGCGCAGCAGATGCAAAGCGGCACGAGGCGACGCGCCCAACCTGAGCGCGGATGCTGTCCTTGTCGCGCTGACCAGGTCGATGATGTACTGCCTCACCTGGTCGGCTACGTGTACTTCGCGCACCGCGGCGATCAGCGCGCGCACGTCGCTCGCGTGCGCAGGCCGGCTTCAGTTCGTCGAGCGGCGAATGCGATCCGTGCGCGTCGAGCATCGCGAGTTCGGCGACAGTGCTCGGGTAGCCGAGCGAGATCCTGGCGGTGAACCGGTCCCGCTGCGCTTCTGGCAGCGGATACGTGCCTTCCATCTCGATCGGGTTCTGGGTGGCGATCACCATGAAAGGCGACTCAAGCTGGTAGGTAACGCCGTCGACGGTGACCTGGTGTTCCTCCATCGATTCAAGCAAAGCCGACTGGGTCTTCGGGGAGGCACGGTTGATTTCATCGCCCAGCACGAGGTTCGCGAAGATGGGGCCAGGCTTGAATTCGAACTCGCGCAGTTCCTGGTTATAGGCGCTCACTCCGGTGATGTCGCTCGGGAGCAGGTCGGGAGTGAACTGGACGCGCCGCACCGAGCAATCGATCGACCGGGCCAGCGCCTTGGCCATCAGCGTCTTGCCTACACCAGGAACGTCCTCAATGAGCGCGTGTCCTTCGGCCAGCAGCACGGTCATAGCTAGCCTTACCGTCTCAGGCTTGCCTTCGATGACGGAATTAATGGCGTCGCCGATCCGATGGGCGATCGGGATCAGCTGGTCAAGCGTGCGTTCGGGGTGCCCCGTTTGAGCCGACACTCATCCTCCTTGAACCCAACGCTTGGCGCCAGGCGATCCATAGCTCCTGCCACGGCACCAGGACGACGCCGCCCGGTGCCACGTGATAACCATTCCGTGCGCCTTGACAGTACGTGGCGCAACGCATCGAGGCCGCAACGGATTGGAAATCACTGCATAACAAGCTTCCCTGTTACGGGCCGGACTAGTCGTTACCTCGGCGTCGTACCACTGTTACGTGATTTTCGCCGGCCACGTTCAGAGCCGCGACTCGGTCGCCCCAACGTTGCCAGGCCAGGTCCCGGCCACCCTGGCATCAGCCTCAAGCGACGGGGCTGGGCAGCCACGATGTCCCTTCGTTGTTGTTCCCAGCGCCCCCGCAACGACAACGATGGCCCCGCGTCGCTGCCGGGACAGCATCTCCGGGACATCGTTGTGGTTCCCGGAGATGCCCGAACAGCAACGGAGGGACATCGTTGTGGTTTCTCCCGAGGCACAAATGGCGGCCTTCTGGCCGGGCCGGGCCGCTCGTCACCGTGCGTGTTTGCGAGGCGGTCACGTGCGGGATTTGCTGCCGCGCCGCTTCCGGTGCTCGGGCCGCGGGCGGCCCCGCGCTCCGGGTCGGCTTGCCCTCGGATGACCTTGAGTTCTCTTGTCACGAGCCGGGGCTGACAACGGAGGCAGGCCCGGAATCTACAGGCTTCCTGCGCTTGCCCTTCACTGCTGTGTGTGATCTCTGGATTCGTGCCCGGCGCCATGACTTTCCCGGGTTCTGCCGCAGGTCTGTGGTTGCTCTGGGTGCTGTTTGCCTGTCCGGCGGATATAGGCTGCCGCGCCGCTTCCGGTGGGCCGGGGTCCGCGGGCTTGCTGCGCCTGCTCTGCGTGGTCTCTGGTGTCGTGTCCGTCAGCATGTCGGATGTGCGTTCGGTTCGGATCTGAGATTGTCAGAGGCTGTCGCTAGAGTGATCGATAGATCCAGCCGGGGAGTTCAGGGAGGTGACCATTGATCCGCGATCTACCGCAGGCGAGCGAGGCGCCCGTTTCTGAGGGAATGGCGTGGTCGTGGGATCTTGACCTGGACGTTGTTCTGGGCACGGTCGGCGCCTTTACCGGGGCGACTGCGGATCCGGTCGCCGACGAGCTGGACTTGGGCGAGGACGACCGGATCGAAGCTGACTTCGCGGATTACCTGGAGGCGCGGGAGGCGGGCCGGACTGAGGTGATTCCGCTGCCGGTCGTGACCGGGCGGGTCGCCGAGTCGCTGCCGACCGGTCCTGGTCTGGCCGGGTGGCTCGCTGTCAGCAGGCCCGGGGATCTGGATGACTGGTCGCTGCCGGGCGCGGCGGCCTCTTACCGGCGGCTGGCCTCCTGGGCGCAGGCGGGGGAGCTCGCGGCCGTCGCCAGGCTGGCCTCGCGCTCCGCCGCCGCCGATGACCAGGCTGGCAGCGCGGAGGATGGCCGCCCCGCGAAGGTGACTGCGGATGCGTGCGGGCAGGTATCGCTGGCTCTGACAATGTCGCAGTCGGCGGCGTCTTGGTGGACCGACCTCGCCGTTACCTTGGAGTGGCGGCTGGCCGCTACCGGTGCCGCGCTGCGCAGGGGCGATATCGACCTGGCCCGCGCGCGGGCCATCGCCGACGCCACTTCTGTCCTGAACGAGGAGAAGGCCAGGGAAGTCGAGGCCAAGGTCCTTCCCAGGGCCGGGCTCCAGACCCTAGGGCAGTTGCGGTCCGCGCTGCGCCGCGCCGTGATCGTCGCGGACCCCGAGGGAGCCGAACAGCGGCGCCAGGAGGCCGAGCGGCGCGCGAGAGTCACGCTCTACCCGGACGAGGAAGGCACCGCCTCCCTGGCGGGGTACAACCTGCCGGGAATCTGCGCCGCCGCCGCGATGGCCCGCATCACCGCGCTCGCCCGTGCCATGAAAGCGGCCGGTGACGGCGGCGGCATTGACCTCCTGCGCTCCAAGGTCTTCGTCGGCCTGCTCCTGGGAACCCTTCCTCACATCCCGCCCCCGCCCGCCGGCCCCGCCGACGCGGACCTCCCGCCCGACAACGGCGCTCCCGACGACGGCCCGCCCGACGCCGATATCCCGTCCGGTGTCAGCACTGCATGGGACAACCTGCCGCCAGGCGATGCGCCGGAGGATCCGGGCGATGCTCCCGACTATCTTCCAGAAGCCCCGGAGAGTGCTCCAGAGGATCCGAGCGATGCTTCCGACGGCGCTCGCAGTGATGCCTGGGATGGCGTGGCGTCCGATGATGACGACGACGTTATCTGGGTTCAGCCGGCGGCGTGGCCGCAGGCCACGGCGTTCTTCCCGCCCGCACCCGGTGCGATGGCTGACCTTCCGCCCACCGAGGGTGGCTTGCTTGACCTGCGGGTTCCCTGGTCCGCTCTTGCTGAAGGCTCGGGCGAGCCTGGTTATCTTGCCCGGCTCGGCCCGGTCACGCCGTCGCAGGCCAGGTACCTGGCCCGGCTGGCTGCCTGTGACCCGGCCGTGCAATGGCGCGTAGCGGTCATCGGGAGCGACGATCGCGCCTTCGCCGTCACGCGAGTGCCGGTCACGACTGCCCGGTCGCGGTCAGCGCGCGCCGGACCCGCCGGGCGTCCGCCCGGTCAATCCGCAGCCAAAGCAGCTGAGCCAGCCAGTCACGGCACCCTCGTCGGACGTGTCACCGTGACCATCAGCCGCGACGCCCTCGATGCTGTCGGCTTGAGCCCAGGCGACCGCGGCGAATGCGATCACGTCCCTGGTGACTTGAGCACGGTGCCGGGAGGAATGGTGCCGGGAGGCGAGGTAGCGGAGGATGGCGGGCCTGGTGATCATGGGCTGGGGCTTGTGCTCGAACGGATCCTGGCTGCCGCAGCAGAAGCCGCCGGGCAGGCTGACGCGCGGGCGGCCGCGGACGCCACCGCGCCCGGAGGCTGCGCCCACGTCGGTGCGAAACCGGCCTACCGCCCCGCCGCCTGGATCCGGGAGTACGTGACAGCGAGGGATGTTACCTGCCGCTACCCCACCTGCCGGCAGCCCGCCATCAGATGCGACCTGGACCACACCAAGCCTCATGACCAGGGCGGACCCAGTTGCTGCTGTAACACCGGCCCGCTATGCCGACACCATCACAAGCTCAAGCAGCTCGCCGGATGGCTGCTCAGCCAGCCCGCGCCAGGCACTTTCATCTGGACCACTCCATCGGGCCGGGCCTATACCATCCAGCCCGATCTCCAGGCCGCCTGAACGATCCGGGAATAACGACGGCAGCCCCTGAGGCCGTCGATGGCGCGGCAGCAAGTTCGCGCGGGATCTCCTGGCAGTCAGAATTGGTGACGGAGCGTCCGCCGAAAAGAAAGTCAGGAAATTCCGCGGCCGCCCCACACGCGGGGCCATCGTTGTAGTTTTCCGCCGTGCTCCGAACAGCATTGGAAGCCAGGCACCGACGCTCCGCGTATGCCGCCCTCGGCTCCGCGCCGTCGGTTTGAGGCGGGTAGCCGCAACTTACCTCGGGTTTGGCTCCGGATCGGCACAAATCGCCCAAATAATGCCATCCTGCGACCTAGATGCCGGCGCCGGTTCTGCTTGACCGGCACCCGCACGGTTAATCGACCTGACATATCGGTCATACTGCCCGCTCGGCCGCAACGATGTCCCATCGATGCTGTCCGGCAGGGGCGGCCAACCGCAACGATGTCCCATCGATGCTGCGGGAACAGCATCGATGTCCCATAGTTGTTGCTCCCCCGGTGCGCGGAACAGCATCGCTGTGCCATCGATGCTGTAGCTGGCCTCCGACGCCAAGCCAGCAACCTCACCAGACGCATCAATCACTTCAGCCGCACCACCCGCCCACTCCGCGCCGCCGCCCCGGGCCGCCGCCCCGGGCCGCCGCCCCGCGCCGCCGGGCCGTGCCGCCGTGCCGCCCCGCGCCGCGCCGCCGTGCCGCCCCGCGCCGTGCCGCCGTGCCGCCGCCCCGTGCCGTCCGCCCCGCTCGTCCGTCCGTGCCGCCCCGCGCCGTCCGCCCCGGTTGCCTGCTCGCCTCGCCTGCCCATGGCGCCCCGCCTGTCCCGCTGCGCGCGCCTTCGAGCAATCCGGGGGGAGCCATTTTCCCCCACCGGCGGTGCGGGGCGCTGACCTCAGGGTTTGTGGAGTGCCTTGGCCATTTCTGGGACTTCAGATCATTGACGGTGGTGGATTGTGGAGTACAGTGGTGCGCGGTGGGGAGTGAGAATGCCCTGCTGAGCACTTGAGTGGGGGACGTGGAGGTGAGGGCCGGTGTTTCTCGGCACTCATACGCCACGGCTTGACGACAAGGGCCGGCTGTTCCTTCCGGCGAAGTATCGTGACGACCTTGCGGAGGGGCTGGTGCTGACTAAAGGTCAGGAGCGCTGCCTCTACGTCTTTCCGCAGGAAGAGTTCGGCCGGATCACCGAGGCGCTGCGAACCGCGCCGGTGACCGCGAAGGCGGTACGCGACTACAGCCGGGTTTTCTTCGCCAGCGCCTCAGATGAGATACCTGACAAGCAAGGCAGGATCACGATCCCTACGGCCCTGCGCGAGTACGCGGGGCTCCAGCGGGATTGCGTCGTCATCGGCGCGAATACCCGGCTGGAGATCTGGGACTCCGCGGCCTGGGATACCTACCTGCAGCAGCAGGAAGACGCCTTCTCCGACGCTTCGCAGGAGGTGTTGCCAGGAGTCCTGTAATGAACCGGCGCGCACATCTAGGCGCCAAGTGCCCGGCGAGGTCGCTGCCCGCGCCGGACGGCAGGCCGGCTGACGTCACTTCCCCGACGCCAGGCGAGCAGCCGCCGTCCCGCAAGCGAGCGCGGATGGCGACCTGGCCGGGCACCTCTAGCACACCTGCGATTACTCAGCCGGCAGGCAGCCAAAGAGAGGGGGCTCTGTGAGTACGGCGACTTCTGGTACCGAGGCGTCCGGGGCATCCGGACATCTGCCGGTCATGCTCGACGAGGTCCGCTCCCTCCTCGGCCCGGCGCTCGCTGAGGCCGGCGCCATTCTCATTGATGCCACGCTCGGCCGGGCCGGTCACACCACGGCGCTCCTCGCCGACCACGCGCAGCTGAACGTCATCGGCATCGACGCCGATCAGGCGGCCATCGAAGCTTCGCGCCTTAGGCTTCGCGATGACCTGCACCGTGTCACCCTCGTGCACGCCGTCTACGACCAGATCCCCTCGGTGCTCGCCGAGCTTGGCGTGCCCGCCGTGCAGGGGGTCCTCTTCGATCTCGGGGTGTCCTCGCCGCAACTCGACGACCCGGCGCGGGGTTTTTCCTACTCCCAGGACGCGCCGCTTGACATGCGGATGGACCTCGAGGGGCCGCTCACGGCGGCCGAGGTGGTCAACACGTACCCGGCGGCCGAGCTTGCCCGTGTCCTCTCCGAGTACGGAGAAGAGCGCTTCGCCCGCAGGATCGCGGAAGCGCTGGTGCGGGAACGTCAGCGATCGCCGGTCACCTCGACCGCCAGGCTCGCCGACATCGTCAGGGACTCGATCCCCGCCCCGGCCAGGCGAACGGGCGGCAACCCGGCGAAGCGCACCTTCCAGGCCCTGCGCATCGAGGTGAACGACGAACTCGGCAGCTTGCGGCGGGCCATGCCCGCCGCTCTTGATGCCGTTGCCGTTGGCGGCCGGGTTGTCGTGCTCGCCTATCACTCACTTGAAGACCGGATCGTGAAGCGGGAACTCGTCCGGCGTGCGACCGACAGCACGCCGCCAGGGCTCCCCGTGCCGCTCGCTAGCGCCAGGCCGCAGTTCAGGCTGCTGACTTCCGGCGCGGAGCGGCCAGCACAAGCCGAACTCGCGGTCAATCCGCGAGCAGCGTCAGCCAGGCTGCGAGCCGCCGAGCGAGTGCGGGCGGCGGCATGACAGACAGGACGGGTGAGCCGCGATGAAGAGCGACACCACGACGGACCGTAAGGCAGGCCAGCCGAGCCGGCCAGGAGGCGCGACCCGTCAGAGCAACCAGAGCAACCAGAGCCCCCCGCAGCCGCCAGACGCCAGGAGGCCGGCGCGACCAGGTCGGCGGCCACGACCCGGCTGGCCAGCCGAGCTGCCCAAGAGCCCGCTGCGACCAGCCAGCCCGGTACGTCCGCCCGGCCCGGGCCGGTCAGGGCGCCCGGTCAGGACGGCGTTCGCGCCGCCAGCGCAGACCAGGCCAGCGCAAGCGCCGGCCGGGCCGGAGGCGCCTGACCAGCCCATCGCGCTGCCGAAGTCGGCTGGCCCGGCGACCGCCAGGCCAGCCGCCAGGATGCTGGCCAGGCCCGACGGCCAGGCCGGCTCAGCCAGGCGCACCTCATTCGTGCTGCTCGTGCTCGGCCTGCTCGGCGGCGGCCTCATGTGCCTGCTCGTCGTGAACACCACGCTGGCCGCGAACTCGCTGGAGATCACGAACCTCCAGCAGCAGAACGCGGCGGGGCCCAGCGCGTGCAGCAACTCGAGCAGCAAGTCGCGCAAGCGCAGACGGCGACGGTCATAGCTAAGGAAGCGAAGAAGCTCGGCCTGCGCCCCGAGAGCCGGCTGACCTTCATCGACCTTCGCTCGAAGAAGATCCTTGACCAGCCGGGCACAACCGCGACCGAACTGGCAGGCCGCCGCGACCCAGCCAAGGCGGGCCGCCACCGCCAGGCCAAGGCCGCCAATGACCCAAGGGCCGCCAAAGACCCACGGGCCGCCAATGACCCAAGGGGCGGCAAGAGGATCACGGCCCGCGGAGCGAGCCAGTGACTTCAGGTCAGGGTAGCGGTGGCGAAAGGCCGCCACGCCGTGACGCCCAGCCTGGCCGCAAGCAGGGCAGCTCGCCAAGGCCAGGTGCACCCCGCCCCGGTGCGCCCAGGCCGGGCACGCCAAGACCGGGCACGCCAAGGCCGGGCCAATCGCCTGCGCCAGGTACAAGACCGCGCCCGGCCGGACCTCGCCGCCCGCCAGGCTCGCAAGCCCCGCCAGGCTCGCAAGCCCTGCCAGGCTCGCAAGCCCCGCCAGGCTCGCAAGCCCCGCCAGGCCCGCGAAGGCCAGGCACACCATCGGGCCGGAAGCAACCGCTGCGAACTCAGCCAGCGACCCCGCCCCGTCCCGCCCCGCCTCCCAGGCCGCCCCGCCGCCCGAAACCACTGCGCCGCCCGAAACCACTGCGCAGCCCGAAACCACTGCGCCGCTCGAACTCAAGCCGCCGTCTCAACGTTGCGCTGCTGGTCGTCGGGGTCACAGTCGCCGCGATCGTCGGCCGCCTGATCGAGTTCCAGGGCATGGACGGCAAGCGATTTCGCACCCTCAGCGAAGAGCAGAACGTCCAGACGCTGCCGATCCCCAGCCTGCGCGGCGAGATCACCAGCAGTGACGGCACCGTGCTCGCGCTGACCGTGCAGAACGACCAGGTCTCCGCTGACCCGCCGCTGATCAAGGACTACCACGTCACGCTCGCCGCGATGGCGGCCAAGCTGGCCGGGCCGCTGCGGATGAAGCGCTCGGCGATACTTCACCTGCTGCGGCATCCGACCTCACCGCTGAGCGTCGTGCTCAAGCAGTCGGTCAGCCTGACCGTCGCCAACGCGATCACGAAGCTCGACAACCCCGGCCTCATTCTGACGCCGGTCTACACCAGGGCCTATCCCGGCGGTGCCCTCGCGGCGGGCCTGCTCGGGTTCGTGAACACGAATCAGAACGACGAGGTAATGACAGGCGAGGCCGGACTCGAAGAGGAATACGACAAGCTGCTTTCCGGCAAGAATGGCTCGCAGGAAGAAGAAATCGGCCCCGACGGGATCGTTCCTGGTACCGAGGCGATGGTCAAGAAGGCCGAGCCCGCAGGCGATCTGAGGCTCACCATTCAGGCCGACATCCAGTGGGAAGCCCAGCGGGAATGCGCGCTCCAGGTGCGCGTCACCAAGGCGAAGAACTGCTCGGTCATCGTCATCCAGCCGCGCACCGGCCGGATCCTCGCCCTCGCCCAGTACCCGACGTTTAATCCCAATGGTCCGATCGCGAGCCTGGCACAGACCGTTGACCTGCCGGTTTCCGAAGTCTTCGCGCCGGGAAGCACCGCCAAGGTGATCACTGCCGCGACGGCCTTCCAGTACGCAGGGGAAACGCCGCGTACTAGTTACCAGGTGCCAGACGCGATTTACTGGCACGGCGCCTGGTATCACGACGCGGAGTCACATCCGGACCTGCGGTACACGATCGCGGGCATTATCGCGCATTCGCTGAACGACGGCATGGTCCAGGTCGCGCAGCACGTGACCCCGCGCGAGCAGTACAACGAATTCCGCAAGTTCGGCATCGGGTCCTATGAAGGGCTCGACCTGCCGGGCGAAAGCGCGGGCTTGCTGCTGCCGCCGGGTAAATGGACCGGCGGGTACCGCAATGAGCGTTACCAGATCTCGTTCGGCCAGAGCGTAGGCGTCACCGCCATTCAGATGGCCGAGGTGTACGCGACGATCGCGAACGGCGGCGTCGCGGTGGCACCGCAACTCGTCGCCGGGCACACCACCAGCGCGGGCAAGTACATCCCGGCCAGGCCGCCGGCGAGCAGGCGGGTGATCCCGGCCAAGACGGCGGCCCAGCTCATCGACGCGCTCGACCAGGTGGCCCCGGTCTACAACCGGGCCGGCGAGCCCTGGGGCCTGGTCAAGGGCTACACGGTGGCGGCGAAGACAGGTACCGCCCAGGAACCCGATCACACCTACGGCGCGAGCTTCATCGGAATCGCGCCGGCCACGAGCAAGAACAACCTGGTCGTGGCCGTGAACGTGCAGGATCCTCGCAAGGGCAGCTACTTCGGAATCTCGGTGGCCGGCCCGGTATTCAACGCGGTCATGAAGTTCGCCCTGGCCACGATGAAGATCCCGCCGAACGGCGGTCATGTACCGTACGTACCGCTCACCGAGGGTCAAGCGAGGTAATCTCTGCCCGTGCCAGCGGCTCTCCGCCCTCAACACGTCCCGGTGCGATCGCTCACCGGGCTTGCCTCGCTGCTCGGGCTCAGGCGCCCGGACAGCAGCGGGGAAGACAGTTCTTTCATCCGCCAGGAACTCCGCGGGGTGACGGGGATCACCCACGACTCGACCATGGTGCAGCCAGGTGACCTGTACGCGGCGCTGCCAGGCAGTAAGCATCACGGGGCGGAGTTCTGCGAGCAGGCGGCGGCCGCTGGCGCGGTCGCCGTGCTCACTGATCCGGCGGGCAGGGACCGGGCCGTGCACAGCGGCCTTGCTGTCTTCGTGGTCGCGGATCCGCGCGCACGGCTCGGGGAGGTCGCTTCCTGGGTCTACGGGAACCCGTCCGGACGGCTGCTGCTCATCGGCGTGACCGGCACGAGCGGTAAGACCACGAGTACCTACCTGATCGAGTCTGGCCTGCGCGAGGCCGGGCACCTGACCGGGCTGATCGGGGGAGTGGAGACGAGGGTCGGGCGGATCGCCGAGCCGAGCAAGCTCACTACGCCTGAGGCCACGGAGCTTCAGGCGCTGCTCGCGGTCATGGCTGAAAGCCGGGTGACGGCCGCCGCCATGGAAGTATCGAGCCACGCCCTCGCGCTCGGCCGGGTAGCGGGCACCTCGTACGAGGTGGCCGTGTTCACCAACCTGTCCCAGGACCACCTGGACTTCCACGAGGACATGGACAGCTATTTCGCCGCCAAGGCCGAGTTGTTCACGACCCGCTACGCCAGGTCGGGTGTCGTCAACATCGACGACGATTACGGCCGGAAGCTGGTCACCCGCTCGCAGATACCGGTCACCACTTTCTCCGCGCTCGGCCGCAGGGACGCCGACTGGCGGGCCGTGGATGTCCGCTGCGGTGCTGACGGGTCATCCTTCCAGGTCGTGGGCCCCGGCGGTGTCGAGGCCGACGCGTCGACCGCGCTGGCCGGACCGTTCAACGTGATGAACGCGCTCGGCGCGATCGTCGCCCTCGTCGAAACCGGAATCGGCCTGAGCGCCGCTGTGGCCGGGGTGGCTGCCTGCCCGGGCGTGCCCGGCCGGCTCGAGCGGGTCGAGTCGCCGCGCGACCTCACGGTGCTCGTGGACTACTCGCACAAGCCTGGCGCGGTGGAAGCCGTGCTCGGCGCGCTCCGGCCGGTGACCGCGGGCAACCTGCGAGTCGTGCTCGGCTGCGGCGGCGACCGGGACAAGGCCAAGCGCCCGCTGATGGGCGAAGCCGCCGCCCGGCTCGCCGATGTGGTGATCCTGACCAGCGATAACCCCAGGTCGGAGGATCCATTGGCGATCCTGGCCGAGATGCTGGCCGGTGCGATTTCCGTCCCGCAGGCTGATCGCGGGCACGTTATTGTCGAGCCAGACCGCGCCGCCGCGATCAGGCTGGCCATCACCGGGGCGGCTAAGGGTGACGTCGTCCTCATCGCGGGCAAGGGACACGAGCGCGGCCAGTACATCGCGGGTCAGGTCATCCCGTTCGACGACCGTGAAGTAGCGGCTGAAGTTCTGAGGGGGGAAGCGTGATCCCGTTCTCCGTCGAGCAGGTCGCGCGGATCACCGGCGGTCGCCCTGACGGCGTAGCCGACGTGACCACGCTGGTACCGGGCCCGGCGATTATCGACTCGCGCGAGGCGGTGCAAGGCGCGCTGTTCGCGGCCCTTCCAGGCGAGCGAGCCGATGGCCATGATTTCGCGAGGCAGGCGACGGAAGCAGGCGCGGCCCTGGTGCTCGGCACCCGGCCGGTCGGCGTTCCCTCGGTGATTGTCCAGGACGTGCCCGGCGCGCTCGCCAAGCTGGCCAGGGCTCTCGTCGACCAGCTGCCCGACCTGGTGATCGCGGGGATCACCGGTTCGGCGGGCAAGACGACGACCAAGGATCTCGCCGCCCAGCTGATTTCGGCGCTCGGCCCGACGGTCTGGCCCGCCAACTCGTTCAATAACGAGATCGGGCACCCGCTGACCGTGCTGCGGGCCGACGCGAGCACCAGGTACCTGATCTGCGAGCTCGCCGCCAGGGGTCCAGGTCACATCGCCGCCCTGTGCGAGATCACGCCCCCTTCGCTCGGCGCGGTGCTGTGCGTGGGCAACGCGCACGCCGGTGAGTTCGGCAGCCAGGAGCAGATCGCCGCGGCCAAGTCGGAACTGCCTGCCGCGCTGCCCGCCGACGGGGTGGCGCTGCTGAACGCCGACGATCCCCTGGTCGCCGCGATGGCATCGAGAACGCTGGCCAGGGTCGTGACCTTCGGCCAGTCCGCCGGGGCCGACATCAGGGCGGCCGACGTCGAGCTTGACCGGCTCAGCAGGCCGAGCTTCACGCTGGTGACCGCCGCTGGCTCGGCGGCCGTCAGGCTCAGGCTGCCTGGCGCTCACAACGTCAGCAACGCGCTGGCGGCAGCCGGCCTCGCCGCCGAACTCGGCCTGTCCATCGAGGCGATCGCCGACGGCCTGTCCAGCGCGGTGGCGCTCAGCAAGTGGCGGATGGAAATCACCGAACGGGCCGACGGCGTCATTGTCGTGAACGACGCCTATAACTCGAGTCCTGAAGCCATGACCGCCGCTCTTGAGGCACTTGGGGTCATAGCGGTGGGCCGGCGTGCCTATGCTGTGCTTGGCCGGATGGCCGAGCTTGGCGACCGGTCAGCAGAGTTCCATGAGCACGCTGGCGTGACCGCGGCGCGCACCGGGCTGGCCGGGATCATCGCGGTCGGCGACGAGGCGGCCCCGATCCTGACCGGCGCCAAATCCGAGCCGGGATTCGCGGGCGAACTGCTCGCCGTTCCCGACGATGAAGCGGCCCTTGCCGCCCTGAATGACCGGCTACGACCAGGTGACGTGGTGCTTGTCAAAGCATCAAGGGCCGCCGGGCTGCAGACTGTGGCCCAGGCGCTGACGGCGTTGGAGACCTCCGCGTGAAGACGATCATCATTGCCGGAGCGGTATCGCTCATGCTGTCGCTCTTCGGGACACCGCTGGCGATGAACATCTTCCGCCACTACGGCTATGGCCAGCTGATCAGGGAGGAAGGCCCCGCCACGCACCTGGTCAAGCGCGGCACTCCGACTATGGGCGGCACGGTCTTCGTCATCGCGGCCGTGATCGGGTACTTCGTCGCCGACCTCGCCACCAGGCAGCAGATGACCGCCTCAGGCCTGCTCGTGCTCGGGCTGATGGCCGGGCTCGGTCTTGTCGGCTTCGTGGACGACTTCATCAAGATTTACCGGCAGACCAGCCTCGGCCTGCGCAGCGGCGCCAAGCTGGCCGGGCAGTCGGTGGTCGGCGCGATCTTTGCCGTCGAGGTCCTGCATTTCCCTGACGGCTACGGGCTGACGCCCGCCGACCCGCAGCTTTCCTTTGTCCGCGACTTCGGTCCCGTGCTCGGTGTGCTGCCGTTCGTGATCTGGATCGTGATCATGATCGGCGCCGCGTCGAACGCGGTGAACCTCACCGATGGCCTCGACGGCCTGGCGACCGGCGCCGCGATCCTGGTGCTCGCCGCCTACGTCATCATCGCGAACTGGCAGATCCGCAACGACTGCACGGTCGAGCTGGCCAGGAACTGCTACCTGGTAAGGGACCCGCAGGACGTCGGCGTGGTCGCGGCCGCGATCCTCGGCGCCTGCCTTGGCTTCCTCTGGTACAACGCGCCGCCAGCGAAGATCTTCATGGGCGACACCGGCTCGCTGGCGCTCGGCGGCGCGCTGGCCGGGCTCGCCGTGTGCACTCAGACCCAGCTTCTCCTGCTGCTGCTCGGCGGCTTGTTCGTGGTGATCACGCTGTCGGTGATGATCCAGGTCGGCTCCTTCAAACTCACCGGTAAACGGGTGTTCAAGATGGCGCCGCTTCAACATCACTTCGAGTTGATGGGCTGGGCGGAAACGACGATCGTGGTCAGGTTCTGGCTCATCGCGGGCATCTTCGTGGCGCTCGGGCTCTGCGTGTTCTACATCGAGTGGCTGCAGTGGCTGCCGACCTAGGCTTTCGCGGACTAGCCGTCTGCGTCGCCGGCCTCGGCGTCTCTGGTCCGCCGGCCGCGCGCGCTCTCGCCAGGCTCGGCGCCCGCGTCACCGCGGTCGACTCCCGTGCGGACGAGGCCAGCCGCAAGCTCGCCGCGGACCTGGAGCGCGCGGGCATTTCCGTTCGCCTGGGAGAAAAAGCAACCGCGGATTTGCCAATTGGCACCGGGCTGGTCGTGACGTCGCCCGGCTGGCCGCCGACCGCGCCGTTGCTCGAAGCGGCGGCGGAGGCCGGCATCGACGTGATCAGCGACGTCGAACTGGCCTGGCGGCTGCGACCGGAGGTGAAAGGCGGAGGCCGGCAGCCGTGGCTCGCGGTCACCGGTACCAACGGCAAGACAACGACCGTGCGAATGCTCGCCCTGATGCTCGAGGCGGCCGGATATCACAGCATCGCGGCCGGCAACGTGGGCACCTCGCTGGTCGACGTGGTCGCTGCACCTCATCCTCACGAGGTCGTCGCGGTCGAGCTGTCCAGCTTCCAGCTGCACTGGAGCTCCACGATCGCGGCCCAGGCGGCCGTCCTGCTGAACGTCGCGTCGCATCATCTGGACTGGCACGGCAGCGTCGAGGCCTACGCCGCGGACAAGGCGAAAATCTTCGTGCCGGGCGCGACCGCGATCGGAAACGCCGACGATGAACTGTCGGCCAAGCTCACCAGCCAGGCTGACCACCCCGGGCGGGTCGTCATGTTCCGCCTCGGCGAACCTGATGAAGGCGAGCTCGGAGTCGCCGGCGGCTTTTTGGCAGATCGGGCTTTTGGCTCTGGGGGGCAACTGGCGGCGATCGCTGACCTTTCCTGGTCGGGCCGGCGGGCGGCGCCGCACAATATCGCCGACGCGCTCGCCGCCGCGGCGCTGGCCAGGTCCTATGGCGCTCCGGCGAGCGCGATCAGCGCGGGCCTGCGCCAGTTCAGGCCAGAGCCGCACCGGATCACGCTGGTCGGCAACGTCGCCGGGGTCGACTATGTCGATGATTCCAAGGCCACCAACCCGCACGCCGCCGCCGCCTCGCTCGCCGCCTACCCCCAGGTGATCTGGGTAGCTGGCGGGCTGCTGCGCGGCGCGGACACCGACCTCGATCACCTTGTCGGCACGGCGGCGTCCCGGCTGCGCGGTGTGGTGCTGCTTGGTGCTGATCGGGCAAAGATCGCGGCGGCACTTGGCCGACACGCCCCTGATGTCCCGGTCGTGGAGGTCAGCGGCACGGACACTGGAGCCATGGAACATGTGGTCAAGGCCGCGGCCGGACTGGCTTCCCCTGGCGACACGGTGCTGCTCGCGCCCGCCGCGCAGTCCTTCGATATGTTCCGCGATTACCCGGCCCGTGGTGAAGCTTTCGCCGCCGCCGTCAGACGGCTGGCGGTGCGCACGTGAGCGCGCCCGCGGCCAGCGAAGCGAAAGTCAGGCCGCCGGCCGGCGAGCGGGGGGCGCGGTCGTTGCCCTGGCTGGCTGTACTTGACCGGCCCCGTGCTTCTTATCACCTGATCATCGGCAGTACCTGCCTGCTGATCGCCATTGGCCTGATCATGGTGCTGTCCACGTCCTCGGCCAGCCAGCTGTATATAGACCAGTCGCCTTACAGCGTCTTTCTTCATCAGCTCGTCGGCGTGGTGATCGGGCTTCCCATGCTCTGGGTCTTGTCCCGCACGTCGCCGCGGCTGCTGCGGACCCTGGCCACTCCGCTGATGGTCGCCGCGATCGTCAGCCTGCTGCTCGTGCTCGTGTTCGGCGTCGATGTCAATGGCGCCAGGCGCTGGATCCTGATCGCGGGTAACCCGATCCAGCCGTCGGAGTTCGCCAAGCTCGCCCTGCTGATCTGGGGCGCTGACCTGCTGGCCCGTAAGGAGGAGCTCAGGCAGCTCACCGACTGGCGGAGCTTGCTGATGCCGCTGCTGCCGGGCACGGCCGTGATCGCGCTGCTCGTGGTCGCCGAGAAGGACCTCGGTACCACGTTCATCTTGCTGCTGATCATGCTCGGGCTGCTCTGGGTCGTGGGCACGCCAGGCCGGCTCTTCGCGTGCATGCTCGGCGTCATCGGGTTCGCGCTGTTCGCGCTGATCCTGGCCAAGGGGTACAGCAACGTCAGGTTCTTCAGCTTCTTCCACCTGACCGGCGCTCCCAACGGGAAAAACCAGCAGGCGATCCAGGGCGAGACGGCGCTCGGCTCTGGTCAGCTCTTCGGCGTCGGGCTCGGGCACAGCCGGGAGAAGTGGGGCTGGGTGCCCAACGCGAGCACTGATTTCATTTTCTCGATCCTCGGCGAGGAACTCGGACTGGTCGGGACGCTGTGCGTGGTTTTCCTCTACGGCGGCTTCGCCTACGCCGGACTGCGGGTGGCCAGGAGGATGACCGATCCTTTCCTTCGCCTCGCCGCGGCCGGGATCACGATCTGGATCGCCGCCCAGGCGCTGGTGAATATCTGCACGGTGACGATCTTGCTGCCGATTACCGGGGTGCCTTTGCCGCTGATTTCGCAGGGGTTGTCGTCGCTGCTGGTTACCATGGCGGCCATCGGGGTCCTGCTGTGCTGTGCGAGGGCCGAACGGAACGAGGTGTGATGGTGCCTTGGTAAGCGAATATGGGCGCAGCGTAGTAATCGCCGGCGGCGGCTCTGGTGGGCATATTGAGCCCGCTATGGCGCTAGCTGACGAGCTGCGGCGGACCGACCCTGAGATCAGGATCGTCTGCCTGGGTACCGAGCGCGGGCTCGAGGTCAGGGTCATTCCGGCGCGGGGCTACTCACTTGAGCTGATACCGCCGGTGCCGCTGCCCCGCAAGCCAAGCAGGGCGCTGCTTTCTGTCCCCAGCCGGATGCTGGCCGCGGTGCGAGCGGCGGGTTCCGTGATCGACCGGGCCGAGGCTGACGTGGTCATCGGGTTCGGCGGCTACGTGTCGACGCCCGCTTACCTGGCGGCGAGACGGCACCGGGTACAGATCGTGGTGCACGAGGCCAACCCGAAGCCTGGCCTCGCCAACCGGATCGGCTCTCGGCTGACGAAGAACGTGTTCATCGGGCAGGCAGGAACGAAGCTGCCGCACGCCACCCTGATCGGCGTTCCGATCAGGCGCGAGATCGCCAGTCTCGACCGGCTGGCGATGAGCGACAAGGCCAGGGTGCATTTCGGCCTGCGGCCCGACCTGCCCGTGCTGCTGGTCACCGGTGGCTCGCAGGGGGCCGCCTCGCTGAACCGGGCCGTGCTCGCCTCGGCGCCCGCGCTGCTCTCCGCCCGCATCCAGGTGCTGCACATTGTCGGCCCGAAGTCAGGCACCTCGCTCGGCGTACCGGCCGGCGAGGTGCCCTACGTGGCGATCGAGTACCTGGACCGGATGGATCTCGCTTACGCGGCCGCTGACTTCGCCCTGTGCCGCGCGGGCGCGATGACCTGCGCGGAGCTCACGGCCGTTGGCTTGCCGGCCGCGTACGTACCGCTGCCGCACGGCAACGGCGAGCAGCGGCTCAACGCACTTCCCGTCGAGCGGGCCGGCGGCGGCCTGATCGTGGATGACGCCGTGGTCAGCCCCGAGTGGGTGCGTAATGTGCTGCTGCGCGTCCTGCTTGACCATGATCTCGTCGCTTCCATGTCACGGGCCGCGGCGTCCGTCGGGCACCCGAACGCCGACCGGGCGCTGGCCGGGCGAGTGCTCGACCTCGCCGACCAGGCCGGACGTCCCGGCCGGTCACCGCGCCCGGCCACGACCCCGCACCGAACTGATCAGGCCAGGGCGGCGGGCCCGCATCGCGGCTCGCACCGGAGCCGATAGGGGACGAAGAAATGGGACTTGTGACGCCGGTTGAGCCGGTTCCGGTTGGTGACCTTGGCCGGGTGCATTTCATGGCGATCGGCGGGGCAGGGATGTCCGGCATCGCGCGCATCATGCTCGCCAGGGGAGTGCCGGTCTCCGGCTGCGATTCGGCCGCGTCGGCCCAGCTTGACGAGCTGGCCGAGCTTGGCGCGCAGGTCTGCGTCGGGCACAGCGCCGACCATGTCGCCGGCGTGGACACGCTCGTGGTTTCCTCGGCGATCAGGCCAGGCAATCCCGAGCTCGTGGCCGCGCGCGACCACGGTCTCCGCGTCCTGCACCGGGCGGCGGCCCTCGCCTCGCTGATGCTGGGCAGGCAGGCGATCGCGGTCTCTGGCACGCACGGCAAGACCACCACGACCTCGATGATCACCACGATCCTTCGCCGCTGCGGTGCCGACCCGAGCTACGTCATCGGCGGCGTGCTCGCCGAGACAGGAACTGGCGCCGCCGAGGGCAGCGGCAAGGCGTTCGTGGCGGAGGCCGATGAGAGCGACGGCTCCTTCCTCATGCTGGCGCCCGACGCCGCTGTCATCACCTCGATCGAGGCCGATCATCTCGACAACTACGGCAGCCTCGCCGAGATCGAGGAGTCATTTGGCAGGTTCGCCCGCCGGATCAGTCCTGACGGTCTCCTGATCACCGATGCCGACGACGCCGGTGCCCGCAGGCTGGCGGCGAGCGCGACCGGCCTTCCGCTCCGGGTCGTGAGCTACGGCGAGTCGTCCGCCGCCGACTACCGGCTGACCAGGGTCACCCCGGCCGGAATGACCGCTGAGCTTGAAGTAACCGACCGTCACGGGTCAGTCGAGATCGTGCTCGGCGTGCCCGGCAGGCACAATGCGAAGAACGCGACCGCGGCGTTCGCCCTGGCCGTTGAGCTTGGCTTCGACCGGGCCGAGGTCGCCGCCGGGCTGGCGAGCTACCGGGGCGCCATGCGCAGGCTCGAGCCCAAGGGCGAGGCCGGCGGCGTCCGCGTACTCGACAGCTACGCGCATCATCCGACCGAACTGGCCGCCGACCTGGCCGCGGCCCGCGACATCGTGGCCGGCGGCCGGGTGATCGCCGTCTTCCAGCCGCACCTGTACAGCCGGACCAGGATCTTCGCCACCGAGTTCGCCCGCTCCCTCGCCGCGGCCGACGAGGTCTTCGTACTTGACGTCTACGCCGCTCGCGAGGACCCGGAACCAGGGGTAACCGGCGCCCTGATCGCCGACGCCGTTCCCGGCGGCCGGGCCGTCTTCCTGCGCGACAACGCCGAGGTGCCAGGCGCCGTCGTCGCAGCCGCCCGGCCGGGTGACCTAGTGCTGACCATGGGTGCCGGGGACATCACCAAGCAGGGCCCGCTGATCGTGGCCGCGCTGTCTAAGCAGGACGCCACCGGCGGCCCCGGATGACTCGCCGCCCGAGAACCAGACATCTCCCCGGCCAGACCCGTCCGCCGGGCGAGCCCCGTCAGGCCTGGCCAGGCCCGTCAGGTCAGCCTCGCTCCCGGGAGCCGCATCGGTGGGCCACCGTTGCTGTTGGGCAGGGCTGGGCAGCGACAACGATGGGACAGCGATGCTGGCCGCGCCGCATCGGTGGGCCATCGTTGCGGTTTGCGGCGGGCGCGGAACAGCATCCATGGGCCAGCGTTGTTCCTCGGGGAGGATTTACGGGGCCGGTCCTTGGCGTCTGGTTTGGTGCTGGAAGTCAGCCCCGGTTGCCGCGCGAGCTGACGGGCGGTGTCTTGTGCTGAAGTCGGTTTCGCCGCCGTCTGGTGGTGCCGAGGTGCGAAGCAAGGAGGCTGCGACCTCTGGCTCGGGGCCGGGGACAGCGCCGGGGGCGGGGCCGGGGCCGGGGACTGCGCCGGGGGCGGCACCGGAAGAGAGGCGCAGGCGGGAGGATGCGCAGCGGAAGCGGGAGGATACGGGCCGGAGGCGGCATGATCCCTGGCGGACGGCGTTCTTCGTTGGCGTGGTGGTGGCGCTGGCGGGAGGGGTGACCTGGGCGCTGCTCGGGTCGAGTTTTTTCGTGGTGCGCTCGTTCGAGGTCAGGGGGACCGCGCCGGTTGCCAGCGCGCGGGTCGTGGCGGCGGCCGGGGTCAAGCTCGGCACGCCGCTCGTACGGGTAGCGACCGGCGCCGTGGCCCGCAGGGTGGAACGCCTCACCTGGGTGCAGTCGGCTAAGGTGCGCAGATCCTGGCCGGACAAGGTGATCATCACCACGACCGGGCGTACTCCGGTATTTGCGGTGCGAGCTGGCTACGGCTACGACGTGATCGACAAGTACGGCGTCGTTCTCCGCCGGACCGCGAGGGTTCCCGCTGATGTTCTCTGGTTGAAAAAAGTTTCGAAACCGGCGACTGACCTGCGCGGCAGTGCGATCGTGTACGTGGCGGGCACGGTAGCGCGTGAATTGCCAGCGTGGCTCAGGCACCGGGTCGTGGCGGTGCGGGCGCCGGTGGCGGCGAGGGTCATCTTGATCTTGCGGCACGGGCGTACGGTCGTATGGGGCGGGGCAGGCCGGGCGCGCGAGAAGGCCGGGGCGTTGCGGGTGCTCCTGCGGACCAAGGCGACCTACTACGACGTGAGTGATCCGCGCTCGGCCCTCACCGGCTGGCCCGGAACGTAGTGCGGGCTAGCGGGGACGCGTCGCTGCGGGCTCGCCGGCGTGGTGCGGGCTCGCCGGCGTGGTGCGGGCTGGCCCGGGCGTGGTGCGGGCTGGCCGGGAGCTTAGCCGCCGTCCGGCAATGAATCCTGCGCGTAGTTTGCGAATTACTTCTCGCAAGAGGTTAGGAGGGTAACGGCGAGGTTAGTTGACCTCCTATGCCAGGCAACTCTACTGTCCCTATCAATTGGCAGCTTGACATAACTCTAAATCTCAACCTGAGGGTGAGACCTGATAGGTGGAGAAACGACATGTGCGGTCGCGGGGGCAGGCTAAGGCCAGCGGGTTCACCAGGGGCTGATCCTCGGCAGGAAATCGCGACCGGCAAATCGAACGGGAAGGTCCCTCCGTGGCAGCACCGCAGAACTATCTAGCGGTCATCAAGGTCGTCGGCATCGGTGGCGGCGGCGTCAACGCCGTCAACCGGATGATCGAAGAGGGCCTCAAGGGCGTCGAGTTCATCGCGATCAACACCGATGCGCAGGCTTTGCTGATGAGCGACGCCGACGTCAAGCTCGACGTCGGCCGGGAACTTACCCGTGGCCTCGGCGCCGGCGCCAATCCCGATGTCGGGCACAGGGCTGCCGAGGACCACCGCGAAGAGATCGAGGAAGTGCTCAAGGGCGCTGACATGGTCTTCGTCACCGCGGGCGAGGGCGGCGGGACCGGCACGGGCGGGGCTCCGGTTGTCGCCCAGGTGGCACGCTCGCTTGGTGCGCTGACTATCGGCGTCGTGACCAGGCCGTTCGGGTTCGAGGGCAAGCGCAGGGCCGGTCAGGCCGATGCCGGGATCGAGCGGCTGCGCAGCGAGGTCGACACGCTGATCGTGATACCCAACGACCGGCTGCTCTCGATCTCTGACCGGCACGTGAGTGTGCTCGACGCCTTCAAGGCCGCGGATCAGGTGCTGCTTTCCGGTGTGCAGGGCATCACCGACCTGATCACCACGCCCGGCCTGATCAACCTGGACTTCGCTGATGTCAAGTCGGTGATGTCGGGAGCCGGCTCGGCGCTGATGGGCATCGGCTCTTCCCGAGGCGACGACCGGGCCGTGGCCGCCGCTGAGATGGCGATCTCCAGCCCGCTGCTCGAGGCAAGCATCGACGGCGCCCACGGTGTGCTGCTTTCCATCCAGGGTGGCTCTGACCTGGGGTTGTTCGAGATCAATGAGGCCGCGCAGCTGGTGGCGAACTCGGCGGCGCCTGACGCGAACATCATCTTCGGTGCCGTGATCGACGACGCGCTCGGCGACGAGGTGCGGGTGACGGTCATCGCGGCCGGCTTCGACGAGACTCAGGGCAGCCAGGTGCGGCCGGCCGGGCGAGCCGGTCAGCGCCTATCAGCCGTCGCAGAGCTCAGACGCGTTCGGCGCGCCCTGGCGTCCCGTTACCCTGCCGTCGATCAAGGAACCCGCGTTCACTTCGACGTCCATGTCGCCGGCTCCGACCGAGCGAGAGCCTGAGCCGCTGCCTGTTCCTGTGGTGGCCGAGCCTCAGCCAGGCTACGGTGTCGTCGCCGGCGGCACTGGGTCCTCGGCGGGCGAGGCGGTCGCCAGCCAGCTGCCCGCACAGCCCGGACCGCCGGGCGCCGAGTTCGAGAGCCACGCCGCGAGACCCGATCGCGACGGCATCACTCCGCACGGGCCTGGCCGTGGCGAAGGGCCGAGCACCAGGCGCCGGTCGGTCGTGTTCGAGGAGGACGACGAGCTCGACGTGCCCGACTTCCTTAAATGACGTCGCTCAAGCCGGCTTCCTTCTATGGGGCGCCCTTCTGCCCTGGAGTGCGCGGCCTGTTCACCAGCAAGGCCCCCGGCTGGGGCGTGAGTTCCGGCCCGTACGCGTCGCTGAACCTGAGCTACTCGGTGGGCGATGATCCCGGCTGCGTGCGGCGAACAGGGACAGCCTGATCGCGGCCGTCGAGGACGGGCCCAGGTCCGCGGCCTGGATGCGGCAGGTGCACGGGGCCAGGGTGGTCAGGGTGTCGCGCCGTCGGCCGGCGGGCAACCCAGAGGCGGACGCGATCTTCACTGACGTACCTGGGCTCGGGCTCGGGGTGCTCGTGGCTGATTGCGCTCCTGTCCTGCTGGCCGACCCGGTGGCGCGGCTGGTCGGGGCGGCGCACGCCGGCCGGCCTGGTCTTGCCCTTGGGGTGGTGCCCGCGCTGGTCGCGGCGATGACGGCGGCCGGGGCCGATCCTGGCCGGATGAGGGCGCTGATCGGGCCGGCGATCTGCGGCGGCTGTTACGAGGTGCCTGCGGAGATGCGCGATGAGGTCGAGGCCGCCGCGCCGGGGTCTGCCTGCGTGACTCTGAAGAACACCCCCGGCGTCGACATCAGGGCGGGGCTGTACCGGCAGTTGCAGGAGGCCGGGGTCACGGACGTCGCTGATGACCGGCGCTGCCCGGCGGAATCGGCGGAGCTTTACTCGTACCGGCGTGACGGCGTTACCGGGCGCTTCGCCGGGCTCGTCTGGCTCGCCTGATGGCGGATGATGACCGCCAGGCCGAGCTGGCGGACAACCTGGCGGAGGTCCGGGCGAGGATCGCCTCGGCCTGCGCGGCGGCCGGACGTGCCGCCGGTGAGGTGACGCTGATCGCGATCACTAAGACGTTCCCCGCTGCCGATGTCGCCTTGCTTGCCGGTCTCGGCATCAGCGACTTCGGTGAGAACCGCGACCAGGAAGCGGCGCCCAAGGTAGCGCAAGCCGAGGCGCTTGGGGTGCGGGGTCGCTGGCACTTCGTCGGGCAGCTCCAGGCGAACAAGAGCGGCAGCGTCGTCAGGTACGCCGACGTGGTCCACTCGGTCGACCGGCTGAGGCTGGTCCGCGCGCTTGGAGCGCACGCGGCTTCGGCCGGGCGGGTGGTTACCTGCCTGATCCAGGTCGACCTGGATCAGGACGCGTCTCCCGCCGATCTGGCGCGCGGCGGCGCCCGGCCTGCTGACGTGCCTGGCCTCGCCGACGCTGTCGCCGATGCTGCTGGCCTGGTGCTTGGCGGGGTGATGGCCGTGGCTCCGCTCGGGGTGCCCGGCCAGGCCCGCCTTCGGCCGGCTGGCGGCAGGTCGCCGAGTCGGTCAGGGCCGTCCATCCCGTCCGCAATGATGATTTCGGCGGGCATGAGCGGCGACCTGGAGGACGCTATCGCAGAAGGCGCGACACACGTGCGTGTTGGTACGGCGTTGCTCGGCGGCCGGCGGCCCTTCGTCAGGTAATGTCCGACGCGTAGCATGCGGCGTTAGCTGGCTGCCTCCGCGGGGTTTTTGCAACACAGCTTGCTTCACGCTTGCAGCACAGGCTGCTGCACGGCTTGCGGCACACGGTTACTGGGTTGGCAGTGACGGAGGACTGAGATGGCCAGCGCGATGCGCAAGATGGCGGTCTATCTGGGCTTGGTGGAAGATGATCATCGTTACGACGATCCCTACTCCACTGAGTACAGCGACAACGACGACTACTCGGACTACGTCACTGAGTACGCCGAAACCGCCGACCCGCAGGACGGAGCGGTCCCGTACGCGGACTACGCGCCCGACCGGGCGCAGGACGGAGCGCCGGATGGTACCCGAGCCCTCGGTTCAGGCCACCGACCTCGCCAGGATCACGACACTGCATCCGCGCACCTACAATGAAGCTCGCACGATCGGAGAGCACTTCCGCGAAGGCACGCCTGTCATCATGAACCTCACCGAGATGGTCGATAGCGATGCCAAGCGGCTCGTCGACTTCTCGGCCGGCCTGATCTTCGGGCTGCGCGGCTCCATCGAGCGCGTTACTAACAAGGTGTTCCTGCTCTCTCCGGCGAACGTCGAGGTCACGGCGGAGGACAAGGCAAGGATCGCGGAACGAGACTTCTTCAACCAGAGTTAGGCAGGCCGGTCGGTACACGGCCGGACGGGACGGCAGACGGTTCGATGAACATCGTGTTCATAGTGCTCTACTACATCCTCGCGCTCTACCTCGTGCTGCTCATCGGCCGCCTGATCATCGACATTTTCCAGAGCTACAGCCGGTCCTGGACCCCATCGGGTCCCCTGGTCCCGGTCGCTGAGTTGATCTTCACGGCAACTGATCCTCCACTGAGATTGCTAAGGCGCTACATTCGACCCCTGAGGCTAGGTAGTGTTGCCATAGACCTCAGCTACACGCTGTTGTTTTTGGTGATCATTGTGTTGCTAGTGGTTGTAGGCAGGGTTGTAGGCAGCTTGTGATCCTTCGTGATCACATCAGGTAGCCTGCCTAGGGGATCCAAGCGCCAAGGAGACATAGACATGCCACTGACGCCCGCGGATGTGCGGAACAAGCAGTTCAGCACGACTAGGCTCCGGCCTGGATACGACGAGGAAGAGGTGGACGCGTTCCTGGATGAGGTCGAGGCTGAACTCGACCGGCTGATTCAGGAGAACGAGGAGCTTCGTGCGAAGCTCGCCGAGGTTCTCAGGGGCGGGAAGATGCCCAGCCCACTGAATTCGCCGCACATGGACGGTCCGGATCTCATGCCGAGTGAGCCGTTGCGGGTTGAGCCTGAGCGTCGGCCTGAGCCGATGCCGATTGCGCCGGTAAGGTCCTCGGCCGAGGACAACATGGACACGGCCGCCCGCGTGCTCGCGCTCGCGCAGCAGACTGCTGACCAGGCAATTGCCGACGCGCGCCGGGAGGCTGACGAGACGCTCAGCCGGGCTAGGCGCGAGGCCGATGACTTGCTGACCAAGGCTCGCCGGCAGTCCGAGCAGATCACCAGCGACGCGCGGGCAAGAGCCGAGAGCCTTGAGCGGGATGCGCAGGAGCGGCACCGTCAGGCCATGGGCTCGCTTGTGCAGTCGCGCGAGGAACTTGAGCGCCGGGTAGATGACCTGCGCGCCTTCGAGCGCGAGTACCGCAGCCGCCTCAAGGCCTACCTTGAGGGCCAGTTGCGGGACCTGGAAGCTGGCGCGGCCGACAGCGGAGTATTCCCTGCGGTGACGGCGGCGACCGGGCCTCAGCCGGCGATCCCGGTTGGCATGGGCGCCAGGATGGACAGCGGCCGGATGGACAGTTCACGGATGGACGGTTCCCAGGATGGACGGTCCGAGGATGGACGGTCCCCGGATGGACAGCGGCCGGATGGACAGCGGCCGGATGGACAGCGCCAGGATGGATATGCGCAACGGCGGTCCTTCCACCGGCCGGCTCGTTCGCGAGCATGTCCGACCCGATGGTCCACAACGGCGGTTACCACCCGGCCGACACTCAGCACGATCGCCGGTAAATACCGCGATCGGCCTAACCAGGCGAGCGGAGTTCGCGCGTGATCCGATTCGGCATCGTCCTGTCGGTCGTGCTCATCGCAATAGGGCTGCTGGCGACAGGTGTTGTCGCTGGCAGCCTGTTGCTTGTGACGATCTCGATCGGCGTTGCGGTCCTAGCAACCTTGATGCTGGCTGGTGGCGTCATTGTCTGGCGGCACGAGATCTTTGGAGTCACTGAGGGTCGGGCGGCGGCTGGCGTCGGCGCTGAGCTAGCTATGGCAGGAGTGGCAGTCGGTGCCGGGGGCCGTTGTCGCGGCGGCTACCCGGCGCCGTCGAGGAAAGCAATGGCGAAGACGCCGCAGTGGTAGTTGGTGCCGCTCAGGGCGCGTCGACTCGCATTCCCGCCTCACACGCGGCCTCGCATGCGGGGGAACGAAGTGGCAGGCGGAGCCGGGCGGCCACGACGGCAGCGGCGAGTTCTGGCGGCGACCGGTCTTCTATCGGTCAAGGCCGGGCGAACTTGGTTTGCTTAGCGATCTCGATGTGCCGAAGCTTGGCAAGCGCCGGGCCGCCACGCACCAGATCGGCGGGCACGCTGCTCCGGCTAAGGCCAGCAACGGCAAGGCCAGGAGCAATCAGGCCGGGCCGGTAACGCGAAGGTCGGTGCTGCCGAGGGTGGCGAGCGCGGGGATCGCGGCGATGAAGCGGCGCCCGAGCTGGTGACAGCTGCAGCCGGCGGCTACCGAGGTGGTGGCTGCGGCGACCCGGGCCGTCGAGGCTGAGGCCGTGCTCGAGACGAGGCCGCTGTGGCTCGCAAGGACGTCGCCAGCAAGGATGAAGCCGGCCAGGACGAGATCGCGAAGGCGGGCGCGGCTAAGGAGAGTTCAGCCGAGGAGAGTTCAGCCAAGTTGGCGTCGGTCTCCGCGGACTCTCAGCCTGCCAGCGTAAGCTCACCGACCGCGAGGTCGAGCGACGCCAGACCCTCTAGGCCGGACCCGCTGACCGCTCCCCGCGCCCGGCCCTCGGCCCCGTCGCGGCGCGGATGATCTGGGCGGTCGTCTCCCCAGTCACCGTCGGCCAGAACCGCAACGATCAGAAGAAGATCCCCTGGGCCTGGACGCCGCGAGGGCGGATCAGGTGCGGGCAACTGACGGTCGGCCTGAACGCCGAAAGACTGACGCACAAGGCCGCGATCCGTTCGGTGCCGACCCGCTCAGGAGGGATCCGCTGGGTGCTGGCGGTGGCCGGGGGCGGTGGATCGGGTCGACAGTTCCCGAAGTGATCCATTGCGCAGCGGACCGGCGCGCCCAGAGCGCGGGCGACCTGAGCCTGCGCCCCCCGAGCCTGCGCGTCCAGGCTGCGCGGTCTGAGTCTGCGCGTTCCGAGGCTGCGCGGTCTGATCTGCGCGTCCTGAGCCGGTGCGGTCCGACGCTGCGCCGTCTGAGTCTGCGCGTTCCTGCGCGTCCCGAGCCGGTGCGGTCCGAGTCTGCGCGTCCTGAGCCGGTGCGGTCTGAAGCCGTGCGTTCCGAGTCGGTGCGCTCGGATGGCGGGCGGGGCGATGCCGCCGGTGGGCGAGATGATCGAGCCGATGGGATCGGGACGGACAACGCAAGCGGTGGCTCTCGCCAGCCTGCCGCGCCCGCTCGCCCGGCGCGGGCGCCGGACGAATCCAGCACGCCCCCCGCCGCGCGCCCCGAAGTTACCCAGGCCCGGCCGGTCGGCGCTCAGTCCCCGACTACTAAGCCGTCGGTGGCACAGCCCGCGCCCGCTGCCCCAGCCCGCGCCTGCTTGCCCAGCCCGCGCCTGCCAAGTCGCGCCTGCCAAGGCCGCGCCTGCCCAGGCCGCGCCTGCCAAGGCCGCGCCTGGCCAGGTCGCGCCTGGCCAGGTCGCGCCTGGCCGCGTCAGGTCGGGTCGCGGCCGGTGCCCAGGCTCCGGTTGTTCAGCCCGGCTGCTCGGTCCCTCCCCCCCTCCTCCCCCCCCCCCGCCCCCCCGCCCCGCCCGCCGCCCCGGCTGCTCAGGCCCCGGCCCCTCGGGGAGCGAGCGCGACTGGGCGACTTGCTCCGCCAGTTCCCACCGGTCAGCGGCCAGTTCCGCTCGGTGGCAAGGAACCGGTCACGGACCAGGTCACGCCAGCCAGTCCGCAAGCTCCGTCGCCAAATACCAGACCTCCGGCCGGCGCGGCGGACCTGAAGCAGACCGCGCCGGCGGAGCGCAACCCCTCAAGAACCGATGCCACGGCAAGCCCGGCCGCCTCAACCGCATCCCCGGTCCCGTCGGCTGGCCCGACCAAATCCAGTGAGTCGGCCCGCCGCACAGTGCCGGCCGATCAAGGCAGAAGGAACTGAAGCGCCCCGGAACCCGCGGGGTCTCCGTCGCCGGAGCGGTGGTAGCGCAGTGCCGCGAGGACACCCGTTACCAGCTCGAAGGTCGCGAGCGGGCCGGTCGCTTCGAGCTTGAGCGGTAGTGCGGCCGCGACGGCGACGGGATCCGCATCACGAGACACGGTCGCCAAGGATCCCGCGCGGAATGACCAGTCACTCAAGGAGGCCGGGGCGAAGGATTCGGAGACGAAGCCCGCCGGGCCCGCCTGGAGTGCCGCGACAGGTCTGGTCAGGGTGGTACCTGGCATCGCGCGGTATCACAACGCGGACTGCATCCTGATCCGGTTCCTGGCGGATGAGGACCTTGAGATCATCAGCCGCTCGGCGGCGGCCGCTGAAGGCTACGTGGCCTGCAAGGCCTGCAAGCCCGACCAAGCTGCCACCAACTGAGCCCCAGGTACAGGCAGCTAGCGATCGCCCGGGCGCGCCGCGCCGGATCGGAGCGGGGTGGGCGCCTCAGGGTGGAGTCCTCCAGTGCCATGAGACGGCAAGACTCCGTGCCGACTAGTCCGCGAACTCCTTGCGGCTGGGGACACTTCACTCAGGTAACACCAACCCCATCCGCCGCGTCGCCAGCGATCGGAACCGCCGCGCGGGCAGTACGGGCGCGCTCCAGTGCCCGGAGGGTCTTGCTCGGAGAGGCGGGGGCACTTTGCCTTCGTTTTTACCGACGTAAAGTGCCCCCGCCATCCCAGGGCCTGGCGCCCGGCTGCGCTGGGTGCCTGAAATGCCAGGTATATCGGCCATCGTTGTCTCTGCTGGGCCATGACTCTAACGACAACGATGGCCCACGGTTGCTGTTCGGGGCGGCCCGGCAACGACAACGATGGGACAGCGTTGCGGTCAGCACAGCATCCATGGGACATCGATGCGGTTGCCGCCGCCCGGCCAACGACAACGGTGGGACATCGATGCGGTAACCAGTCACGCGGAACCGGCTCACTTTCCAAAGAAAGCACCCCGGCCAGGGTTGTTCCGATTGCGCCGCGACTCCGGGGGTCAGCCGGGACTCTGGGGTCAGCCGGGACTCGGCGGTTTTTTTTTTTTTTTTTTTTTTTTTTTTTTTTTTCGGGGGGGGCAGCCGTGGGCGGAGGCGGGGCGTTGGGACGATGCTGCGGTTTCGCCTGAAGAACCGCTCAGGTCGAGAATCACGCGGAAGTCTTCCGCCAGGCTGCGTTCACGTTCAGTTCGCCCGCGCTTCGGTGTCCGGCCAGTCTGCCAGCGGAAACGCGCCCCCAGAGGCCGCTGCGCTGGACGAGCTCGGCCTCTCGCGCCTGCCGGACCCGACGAGGCGGCGGGCCAGCCTGATCTGGCGGCGAAGGCGGGGGTCATTCACTGGGGAGAACCTCTGGCGAGGTTCAGGTGGACGGAGTCGGCTCGGCCGATCCCGGGGATTTGCCTATCAGCCTCCAGGCGTGGTCGGCGAGGAAGGTGCAAAAGGTGCTATCAGCCGGGCAACGACGTCGAGGCAGTCAGCCAAGGCGCTGAGCGCTGCTGGGCCGGTCAGGCCGCGCGAGACAGCGGCAGAGTACCAGCAGGAGAGAGCCTCGATGGTGGTGGCGAGGCGCTGGGCGGCGATGTCGCAGCGGAAGGCGTCAAGGTGGACGTGACGTCAGCCTGCGGGACCGCGATCCGCCCAGGAGCCAGCGGTCAAGGACCGGCTGGCCTGGATCGTCTCGCTGGTGACGCTGCTCCTGCACCGCCGGGACTCTGAACGAGGAAGCGGACGACGTTCAGGTACCTGAGCAATACCTGGCGTCTGATCAGGATTAGGGCGGCGGCTTGTCATCCCGGCCTGGCTTGCCTGGGCGAGAGGGACGCCCAGTACTAGTGGACGGCATCAGCGCCGCGCCGAATCGATGAGCGGCAGCGGATTCGGCTAGGTCGCCTGCGCTCGGGCTCAGTCATGACCTGTGCGTCAACCACGGCCCGCCGCCGCGGTCCTTACCGGGTCCTCCCCGCAGAAGCAGCCCGCCGAGACCCGAAGCGGCGAAGTGAAGAGTCAGCCATCTGATCGGCGATCGCCTGCCTGAGCATGAGCGTGGCGTCACCGTGCGGGACGGCCTCACCGCGCGGGATGGCCTCACTGTGCGGCACGGCCATGGCTCTACCGCGCGGCATGGCGTCACCGGCGCGACGCGCTACCGCGCGGACGACGTCACAGTGCTCCGCGAGCGGCAGCAAACCGGCGTCGTAGCTGGCATCGGATCGTCTCCGCGACCCACACCGTGTGCCCGCGCAGTGTGCGCACCTAACGCCGACGCTGGCGATCGCGGGAGTGCGGATCGATGCCATCGAGGTCGCTGCCGGCGAGTTCCGATAGCTCAGCGTCGCCGCGCGGGTCAGGCGACCGTCCTGGCACTCCCAGATCGGCAGGAGCGTGCTGAGTACCGATCGCGCGACAGCGCCGAGTCCGGCCCCGTCCCGACGTTCAGGTACCACGAGCGCGCCATCCGTTCAGCAGCAGTGTGTCGCACCGCCAGCAGTGCGGCCGCCTTGCCTCCAGGCTGCTGAGGAAGAGCAGACCGCGGTCGGCGAGGTCGGCGGCGATGACCGGGCCAGCGTCGGCCAAGAAGTACTCTGTTCAGGCGGGTCACGGCGCGCTGAAGCGACTCATCCGGCCCGATCAATCCGGATCGGCCGGCACTTCCGCTGCATGAAGACGCTGCCGCGGCCAGGATCACGACGCCGCCTGCCTCCGCGCGCGGGAAAGGCAGCCTGAAGCCAGCCCCGGCAAGCCGCGTCCTGATACCCGGCAATGACGTGCCAGCCGTCACCGAGAAAGAGCACGCGGAACCTGATGGCTACAGTCACCGTTCATCGTGGCCAGCCGGCCTGGCCACGGCGTGTTCCTCGCCGTCGACCGCGTAACCGACGCGCAGGCGGCAGATCATCCACGGCGCCGACGTCCAGATCAAGATCGGCATCGCCATAATCTGCTGCAGTGACCGCTCCGCTGCTTCCTCAGCCGGAACCGACGACGCGGCGCTGCTCGACGCGGCGGACTCCAGGCCGGCGAGTTCATGTTCAGCGAGCCGACCTGGCAGCGCGGCAGAAGGACGCGGCTCGGGAACCGGCGCAGCAGCCCGGCGCGTCCAGGCCCGCCATGGACTGCTAGACGCGGTCGATGTACTGGATCCGATCGCTTCGACTGGCGGCGCCATCGCTCAGCCAGCCCAGGCGGTCGGCGACCGTGTAGCGAGCAGACGCGTGCCGCAGCGCCGACTCCCGGCACCTGGCGATGAACGGTGCGACCCCGTACGCGCTGATAGATCTCCGCCGACCGGCGAGGCGAGCTCGCGGCCCACGGCGATCCATCCTTGTCCGTGGCAGTCAGACCCGCGCGCGGGCGGCGTCCTGGCAGCCCGCATGCTCCTCTCCAACCTGTAGGGTACGTTCTGCGCCGATCTCGGTCCGCGGCCTGGTTCTTCGTGAAACGCCAGGCACTCTCGAGGCAGGGAAAAATGGAGCGCTCGCTAGCTGCACGCACGGAGCATCGGCCCGCTGACCGCTAGCTTGCCGGTCAGCCTGGATCGAGTCCAACCGCCGTGACTTCACGCTCAAGAGCAGGAATCGCAGTGTGCCATGTTCCCTTACAAGCCCAGGCTTGATGATCACGCGTGCCCAGCTAGGTTAGCGTTTAGCGAACGGACAACTACTGTGAGTGCTTGCTTTGTCGGCGGCGCGTGTTTGCGAACTGCCCCGGTCACCACTTATTCTCCGGTGACGCATTTGTCTCTCATCTCCCAAGCGTGGACGACAGCGCCGAAGGAGGCGTGGGATGACCGCTGCCGCGCGATCAGGCGCTGCTGGCCTTCCGGTCCGTCAGGGCGAGGAGCACTGGACCGAAGGCGAGGTCAAGGCGCTCAGTGATCAGCTGAGAACCGAAGCAGCGGAGTTGAGGGCCGAGATCGAGCGGACCGAATCGGATATCGCTGACCGGCTTGGCGACTCGGTCAGCGACGCCGGCGATGATCAGGCCGATGTCGGTGCCAAGGCATTCGAGCGTGAGCACGAGCTTGCGCTGACTTACAACTCCCGCGAATTGCTCGCGCAGACCGAGCGCGCACTGGTCAGGATAGAGTCGGAGACGTACGGAAGGTGCGAGTCGTGTGGCGAGCCGATCGGCAAGGCTCGCCTCCAGGCCTTCCCGAGGGCCACCCTCTGCGTGCCCTGCAAGCAACGCGAGGAACGCCGCTGACAGGAGAGCCCACCTCGCCGCGCCCCACGTGCGAGCGCACCGTGCCCCATCCGCTGCCCGTTGCCCCTCGCGGGCACGCGCCGCGTCGGCATCCTCCTCGCGGTGGCGGTCGCGGTACTCGCCGCCGACGTGATCACCAAGAGCGTGGTCGTCGCGACGCTTGCTCACCGGGCACCCGTCCGGCTGCTCGGCGGTTTCCTGACCCTCACGCTGTCACGCAATCCCGGTGCAGCGTTCAGTATCGGGCCGTCGCTGACGATCGTCTTCACCGCGATCGCCGTGAGCGTGATCGTATTCATCTTGCGCACGTCCCGCCGGATCCGCAGCCTGCCGTGGGCGATCTCGCTCGGCTTCCTGCTCGGCGGGGCGACCGGCAACCTGGTCGACCGGCTGCTCCGCTATCCAGGACCCTTCCGCGGCTACGTCGTTGACTGGATCATGCTGCCGCACTGGCCGATCTTCAACCTCGCGGACTCCTCGATCGTCTGCGGGAGCGTGCTTGCCGTGCTGCTGGCCACGCTCGGCCTGCGCATCGACGGCACGAGGACAGTCCAGCGAGCACGCACAGGAAGCCCGGTCAGTGAGTCATCAGGCGGTGAAGCGTGACCGCGCCGGCCCAGCGCCGTGTTCCGGTACCCGACGGGCTTGACGGCGAGCGGCTTGATGCCGCTATCGCGCGCATGTTCGGCCTGTCGAGGTCAAGAGCCGCCGAGCTGATCGGCGAGGGCGCCGTCCTCCTGGGCGGCCACCCGGCCGGCAAGTCCGATCGGGTGCCTGCTGGCGAATGGGTCGACATCACTTTGCCAGCACCTCCAGGCCAGCTTTCCTCCGTGACCGTGCCCGTGCCCGTGCCCGGCCTTGTCATCGTCCACGAGGACGCCGACATCCTCGTCGTCGACAAGCCGGCGGGCGTCGCCGCCCATCCGACCCCCGGCTGGACCGGCCCGACCGTGCTTCAGGGCCTCTTCGCCGCCGGGCGCCAGATCGCTACCAGCGGGGCCGCCGAGCGCCAGGGCATCGTGCACCGGCTTGACGCCAACACGACAGGACTCATGGTCGTCGCCAAGAGCGAGCACGGCTACAGCGTGCTCAAGCAGGCGTTCAGGGACCGTGAGGTAGACAAGACCTATCACTGCCTGGTGCAGGGGCACCCCGACCCGTTGCGCGGCACGATCGACGCTCCGCTCGGCCGGCACCCTTCTGGCGACGGCCGGTTCGCGGTTGTCGTCGAAGGACGGTCGGCCGTTACCCATTACGACACGCTCGAGGCCTTCCGCGCGGCCAGCCTGGTCGAGGTGAAGCTGGAAACCGGCCGAACCCACCAGATCCGGGTGCACATGGCGGCGGTCAGGCACCCGTGCGTGGGCGACCGGCTCTACGGCGCCGACCCGGTTCTCTCGGCCAGGCTCGGCCTGGCGCGGCAGTGGCTGCACGCCAGGAGGCTCGGGTTCGCTCACCCCGATGACGGCCGCTGGGTCGAGTTCACAAGTGACTATCCGGCGGATCTCGTGGCAAGCCTGGAAATCCTCAACTCGCAGTCATAAGCGCCGGCCCTGTCACACCGCGCGAGCCTCGCTCGTGGCATAGGGTCAAAGTTCAACACATCACGCTCGCGTACCCGGCACGCCCCGTCAGCATAGGGCCGCGCCCGGTGGGATAGCGGCATGCCTGAAGGAGGGCGGTACTTCATGGCGGTGACGGCTGGTAGCGAGAGTGGTTCCCGAGGTTTTACTCACCTGCACGTTCATACCGAGTACTCGATGCTCGACGGCGCGGCGCGCGCGGCTTGACGACCTGTTCGAGCAGTGCACGCAGACCGGCATGGACGCGATCGCGATCACCGATCACGGCAACGTATACGGCGCCTACGACTTTTACAAGAAAGCCAAGGCCAGGGGCATCAAGCCGATTATCGGCACCGAGGCTTACGTCGCGCCTGAGCACCGCAAGCACAAGCAGCCCGTCCGCTGGGGCACCCCCGCCCAGCGGGACGACGACGTGTCCGGAGCCGGCGCCTACACCCACATGACGCTGCTCTCCGAGAGCAGCGCGGGCATGTACAACCTGTTCAGGCTTTCCTCGCTGGCCTCGCTCGAGGGCTACTTCCGGCAGCCGCGGATGGACAGCGAACTGCTCTCGAAGTACTCGCAGGCCTGATCGCGACGACCGGCTGCCCCAGCGGTGAGGTGCAGACCCGGCTGCGGCTCGGCCAGTACGACGAGGCGCTCACGGCCGCGGCCGATTCCGGGACATCTTCGGCACGGAGAACTTCTTCGTCGAGCTCATGGATCACGGCCTCGACATCGAGCGCCGCACCGCCGACGGGCTGCTGCCGGCTCGCCAAGCACCTGGCCCTCCCGTTCCTCGTCGACCAACGACCTGCACTACACGCACGCCGGAGAACTGCCGCGGCGCACGAGGCGCTGCTGTGCGTGCAGTCCGGCACCAACATGGCCGACCCGAACCGGTTCAAGCTCGAGGGCAACGACTTCTACCTCAAGAGCCCGGCGCGAGATGCGGGCGGTCCGCGACGACGAGGACTGGCAGGCGGGCTGCGACAACACGCTGCTGATCGCCGAGCGGGTCGAACGTCGAGTTCACCAAGAGCCAACCTCATGCCGCGATTTCCCGCTGCCCGACGGCGAGACCGAGGATCAGCTGGTTCCGCAAGGAAGTCTGGTCGCGGGATGCACCAGCGCTTCCCCGGACGGCGTACGACGAGGCAGCGCACAGCAGGCCGAGTACGAGATCGACGTCATCAAGCAGATGGGGTTCCCCGGCTACTTCCTCGTCGTCGCCGACTTCATCATGTGGGCGAAGCGCAACGGCATCCGGGTCGGGCCCGGCCGCGGCTCGGCGGCCGGCTCGATCGTCTCCTACGCGATGGGCATCACCGACCTCGACCCGATCGGCTTCGGCCTGCTGTTCGAGCGGTTCCTCAACCCCGAGCGCGTCTCGATGCCCGACATCGACATCGACTTCGACGAACGCCGGCGCGGCGACGTGATCCGGTACGTCACCGAGAAGTACGGCGACGACCGGGTCGCGCAGATCATCACCTACGGCACGATCAAGGCCAAGGAGGCGCTCAAGGACTCGGCCCGGGTGCTCGGCTTCCCCTACGCGCTCGGCGACCAGATCACCAAGGCGTTCCCGCCCACGGTCCTGGGCAAGGACATCTCGCTGTCGGCGTGTTCGACACCGATCACCCGCGGTACAGCGAGGCCGGCGAGTTCCGGGCGCTCTACGAGGCCGAGGCCGAGGTCAAGCAGGTCTTCGACACCGCGCGCGGGCTCGAGGGCCTGAAGCGGCAGTCGGGCGTGCACGCCGCCGGCGTCATCCTGTGCAGCGAGCCGCTGCTCGACCACATCCCGATCATGAAGCGCCGAGGCCGACGGCGCGATCATCACGCAGTTCGACTATCCGAGCTGCGAAGACCTCGGCCTGCTCAAGATGGACTTCCTCGGCCTGCGCAACCTCACCGATCCTCGACGACGCGCTGGCCGGCATCAAGGCGCAACCGCGGCGTCGACGATCGACCTCGAGACGCTCGACCCTCGACGACCAGGACGACCTACGACCTGCTCGGCCCGCGGCGACACGCTCGGAGTGTTCCAGCTCGAAGGCGGGCCGATGCGGTCCCTGCTGCGGTCCATGCGGCCCGACAGTTTCGAGCGACATCTCGGCCGTGAATCGCGCTGTACCGGCCCGGCCCGATGGGCGCCAACGCGCACAACGACTACGCCGACCGCAAGAACGGCCGCAAGCCGGTCGACGCCGATCCACCCCGAACTCGCCGAGCCGCTGGCCGAGATCCTCGACGACACCTACGGCCTGATCGTCTACCAGGAGCAGGTGCTGCTCGATCGCGCAGAAGCTGGCCGGGTACTCGCGTCGGCAAGGCCGACCTGCTGCGCAAGGCGATGGGCAAGAAGAAGAAGGAGATCCTCGACAAGGAGTTCGAGCCGTTCGCGGCCGGGATGCAGGCGAACGGCTACTCCGACGGAGCGATCAAGGCGCTCTGGGACACCCTCGTCCCGTTCTCCGACTACGCCTTCAACAAGGCGCACACCGCCGGCTACGGCCTGGTCGCCTACTGGACCGCCTACCTCAAGGCGAACTTCCCGGCCGAGTACATGGCCGCGCTGCTCACCGTCGGTCGCCGGCGACAAGGACAAGTCGGCGCTGTACCTGAGCGAGTGCCGCCGGATGGGCATCAAGGTGCTGCCGCCCGACGTCAACGACTCGAACGCCAACTTCACCCCGGTCGGCACCGACATCAGGTTCGGCCTGGCGGCGGTCCGCAACGTCGGCGCCAACGTCGTCGAGTCCATCGTCGACGACGCGGCAGGCCAAGGGCGCGCTTCACCGAGCTTCTCCGACTTCCTGCGCAAGGTGCCGGTCAACGTCTGCAACAAGCGCGTCGATCGAGTCGCTCATCAAGGCCGGCGCGTTCGACTCGCTCGGGCACCCCCGGCCGCGGCCTGATGCATGATCCACGAGCAGGCCGTCGACGCGGTGATCGACGTCAAGCGCAACGAGGCGATCGGCCAGGACTCGCTGTTCGGCTTCGGCGACGACGCCGAGGCCGGACGTCGGCCTTCGAGATCCCGGTGCCCGACGGCGAGTGGGAGAAGCCGACGCTGCTCGCCTTCGAGCGGGAGATGCTCGGGCTTTACGTGTCGGATCATCCCTTGCTTGGCCTTGAGCACGCCCTGGCCGCCGAGACTGACTGCTCGGTTGTCCAGCTGCTGAGTTCGGCCGATGAGCCTGAACGTGGCTCACGCGGCGACAGGGACGGGCAGGTCGTCACGCTCGGCGGCATCCTGTCCGGTGTCACCCGCAAGGTGACCAGGCAGGGCGCCTCCTGGGCAGCGGCGACGCTCGAGGACCTCGAAGGCGCGATCGAGGTGCTGTTCTTCCCGGCTTCCTACCAGCAAGCCATGCCGCTGATCGTCGAAGACGCGATCGTCATCGTCAAGGGCAGGCTGGACCGGCGCGAGGATGTTCCCAAGCTGGTCGCGATGGAGGTGAAGCCGGCGGAGCTGCCCGTCGACGGGACCGGCCCTTTCGTGGTGTCGATGCTTGAGGCCCGCTGCGTGCCCGACATGGTGGACCGGCTGCGCGATGTCCTGCGCACTCACCCTGGTCCCACCGAGGTCCACCTGCGGCTCCAGACCGGTAAGCGCACCAAGGTACTCAGGCTGGACGACAAGCTCAGGGTGCGCCCTTCGCCTTCGCTGGTCGCCGACCTCAAGCAGTTGCTGGGACCCGCCTGCGTGGGCTGATTAGGTAGAGTCACAGGATGCCGGCTTGGCGCAGGCTCGATCCCGAATCCCTGCGCGAAGAGCTGCGCACTAACCTCTGGTTGGTCCCGGTACTTGAAGTTATCGGCGCTTTGGTCCTGTTCGCGATTACTTACGCGCTTGACCGGGCCGCGTTCGACGGCGACTTCAGGTATCCGTCCTGGGTACTCAGCGGGTCTGCGGACGCGGCCAGGCAGATCCTGACCACGATCGCGGCCGCGATCATCACGGTCGTCGGCGTGGTCTTCTCGATCGTGATCGTGGCCCTCACGCTGGTCTCGACCCAGTTCGGTCCCCGGATGCTGCGCAACTTCATCAGGGACCGCGGCACTCAGGTCACGCTCGGCACGTTTGTCGGCACCTTCGTGTACTCGATCGCCGCGCTCGGCTCGATCGGCCAGGAAAGCCGCGGCAACTTCGTGCCGCACATCTCGATCACGGTGACGCTCGCGTTCCTGGTCCTCGACCTCGGCGTGCTGATCTACTTCATCAACCACATCGCGACCCAGCTCCAGCTCCCGCAGGTCATCGCCGGAATCGCCGGCGACCTGGCCGCCGCGATCGAGACCCAGGCGGGCAACGCGGCCGCCACCAAGGCCGCGCCGAGCGCCGCGGCCACGCTGGCGGCGCTCGGGGACATCGGCGGGCTCGTGGCCGCGCCCCGCAGCGGCTACCTCCAGTTCATCGACCGCAGGACGCTGGTCAGCATCGCCTCGGAAGCGGACGTGGTGATTCAGATGCTGTACCGGCCCGGGCACTTCCTGGTCCAGGGTTACTCGTACGCCAAGGTCTGGCCGGCTAACCGGGCCGAGACCGTGGCGAGGAGACTCTCCAGGTCGCACGTCACCGGGCCATACCGCACGCTGGCCCAGGACGTCTCTTTCGGGCTCGATCAGCTCGTCGAGATCGCGCTCCGCGCGCTTTCCCCGGCGGTCAATGACACGTTCACGGCGATAACCTGCATCGACTGGATCGGCGACAGCCTGACCAAGGTGACTGGCAACTGGCAGCCCAGGCACGTGTACCGCGACCGGGCGGGCCGGGTCAGGGTGATAACGACCGAGCCAACCTACGAACGGCTGGTCGAACGATCGTTCGAGAAGGTGCGGCAGGCGGGCCGGGGCATGCCGGCGATCATGATCAGGCAACTCGACGCGCTCAGCCGGATCATGCAGCGCACCGACACCGCCGCCGAGCGGGCCTTCATCACCAGGCAGGCGGAGATGATTGACCGCCTGGCGGCCGCCACCGTCGACGAACCAGCCGACCTCGTCGACGTCCGCCTGGCCTACCAGGCCGTACTCGACGCCTCAATCGCCCGCTCAGAGGCCGGGCCCCGCCCGGCCCCTGATGTCGGGGGCACTTTGCGGTCGCAAAAACAGCAGCAGAGTGCCCCCGCTGCGGCACGCCTGGCCGGGACCGCCTAGCCGGGACCGCGCGGCCCCGCCCGGCCCCGCCTGGCCGGCTGGCGGAGACTGCCCGGACAAATCGCCCAAAGTGCTGGCGAAGGCGCAACGATGTCCCGGCGATGCTGTTCCGCCTGGCTGGGCAACCGCAACGATGGCCCATCGATGCTGCGGCAACCACATCCCTGGCCCATCGTTGTCGTTCGCTTGGCCCGCCGAACCGCAACGATGGCCCAGCGATGCGGCAAACCGAGGTGGCCCGTCGCGGGCCGCGGGATTTTGATGGCCTCACAGCAACGCCGGGCTACTGTCGTCGCGCCCTCGGCCAGATGGTATAGGTGATTTGTCCGATCGGAGTCCAGTCAGGGGTGACTGTTCAGATAGGACGTGGGGCTGGAGGGGGAGCACAGAGGCGGGTCACGTACGCTGTTCGGCGAAATGTCGAAGACAAGCGAAGACCCTTTCGCCTATCCCTATAGCGGTCGGCCGGCCGCTCAGCAGCCGGCGAACGCTACCGGCCGCGCCGCTTTCCTTGCTGCTGGCGCGGCGCTCCTCGGCAGCGTCGCGCTCGGGCTGGCCGGGGGGCTGATCTGGAGCGCGGCCGCGCCGAAGCCGGTTTACGTGGTGGTCAGTCGTGGCTCGGCTGACGTCGTCAACGCCGAGACGTCCGCGTTCATCACCGGCGACCTCCTGTACTGCCTCATCGGGGTCGTTGGCGGACTCATCATCGGCATCGTGACCTACCTGCTCGCGATCCGGAAGTACGGGCCCGTGCCGATGGTCGCGGTACTTGGCGGCAGCGTTCTCGCCGGGCTGGCGGCGCGCTGGGATGGGCAAAATCTTGGCCTGGCTCAGTTCAACAGCAAGCTGCTGACCAGCCACGTGGGCGCTCTCCTGCACGCACCGCCTGTCCTCGGTTCAAACGGTCCTGGAATCCTGTGGCCGGCTGTTGCCTTCTGGCCGCTGGCTGCCTGCGCGGTGCCGGCCGGGCTCTTGCTCATCGTCGCCTGGCGTGACCGGTCGAGCCCGCCGGTCCAGCAGCCTCAGTGGCCTGCCGACGGTGCGGTCTGAGCGTTGAGTTCGCTTACAGAACGAACCGCGTTCACGGTGCTGTCACCTGAGAGCGATTGGCTGAAGCGATGAACTCAGTGGTAGTGGTCGGTGGCGGGGTACTTGGCCTGATGCATGCGGTCGAGGCCAGGCGCCTCGGCTACGACGTTGTGCACCTGGAGCGCGAGGCGGGCACCCGCGGCGCGAGCGTGCGCAACTTCGGGCTGATCTGGGTGAGCGGACGGGCCCAGGGAGCGGAGCTCGACCTGGCCTTGCGAGCCAGGCAGCGCTGGGCGGAGATCGCGGCCGAGGTGGCGGGCACCGGGTTCCGGCCGCATCCCTCGCTGACGCTCGCCGCCGATGACGCCGAGTTCGCTCTGCTCAAGCAGGCCGCTGACCTGCCCGACGCCGGCCAGCGCGGGTTCAAGCTGCTCGACCAGGCCGAGGTCAGGGAGATCAATCCGGCCCTGCGCGGCGAGTTCGCCGGGGGGCTGCTCGGCGGGCTCGACGCGATCGTCGAGCCGCGGCTGGTGCCCGAGGCGATCAGGAGGCACCTGCTCACCGGTGCCGGGTACCGCTGGCTGCCCGGACGGGAAGCGACCGAGCTTCGCGCCGGAGGGGTTCGGGATCACACCGGGGAGTGGCACAACGCAGACCTGGTTGTGTTGTGCACGGGCGCGAACCATACCGGGATCGCCGGGCCGCACCTGGCCAGGTTCGCCGCGCCTCCGGTACGGCGGGTCAGGCTCCAGATGCTGCAAACCGAGCCGTTCGGCGGTCAGCTGACCACCTCGGTCGCCGACGGGGACTCCCTGCGGTACTACCCCGCGTATGACTTGCCCGGTCGGCTCGGGCTGCCTGTCCAGGACCCGGTCGCTGCGGCCGCCGCTGCCCAGCTGCTGCTCGTGCAGCGGCTTGACGGCTCGCTGACGATCGGTGACACGCACAGCTACGCCGAGCCGTTCCCCTTCGACGTCGACGAGGTGCCCTACGATCACCTGCTCGGCCGGGCGTCGCGGCTGCTCGGCGGTGAGCTGCCGGGGGTAAGGCTGCGGTGGGCGGGTGTTTACAGCCAGGTGACAGGGACCGAGCTTTATCACCGATCCCAGGTCACCGACGGCGTGATACTCGTGACCGGCCCCGGCGGCCGCGGAATGACCTGTTCGCCAGCTATCGCCGAGGAGACCTTCCAGTGATGCCTACTACAGTTGCTTGTCTTGACATGGCTGGTACCACCATCTCCGACGAGGGCAGTGTGGAAGCCGCGTTCGCCGCCGCGCTTGACCGGTTCGGGCTTCGCCCGGGGGCATCCGGCTACGAGCAGGCCAGCCGGATCGTGCACGAGACCATGGGGCAGTCGAAGATCGAGGTGTTCCGCCTGATCCTCGGCCAGGAAACCGATGCCCAGGAGGCAAACGGCCTCTTCGAGCTGAAGTACGCCGCTGCGGTGAGGGCGGGGGAGGTTAAGCCGGTACCTGGCGCGGCGGAGACGCTGGCGGCGCTGCGGGCCGGGGGGATCAAGGTGTGCCTCGCGACCGGGTTCTCACCGGCGACGAGGGACGCGCTGCTTGATGCGCTTGGATGGCGGGTGCTGATCGACTTGGCGTTGTCGCCGGCGGACGCTGGGCGCGGGCGGCCCTGGCCGGACCTGCCGCTGACCGCGTTGCTGAAGCTCGGCGGCGGAGCGGTGAGCGAACTGATGGTCGCCGGGGATACGGCGAGCGATGTGGAGTCCGGGCTGCGGGCCGGGGCCGGGGTGGTGGCGGGGGTACTGACCGGGTCTGGCAGCCGGGAGGAACTTGAGGCGGCTGGCGCGCCGCACATCCTCGATTCGATCGCCGATCTGCTGCCGCTCGTCGGGCTTGGTCGCTGAAGGAACTCACTCGCCTGCTGCGGCGGCCGACGACCGCCTCACTCGCCCGCTGCCGGGATAGGGGCGCGGGGGGAGCCGCGCGGGTCCCCCGCCGCTACGCCGGGCGGCGGGGCCAGTCGATGGGGAGGATGACGTTGCGGTCGGCGGCGGTTCCGGCGCCCGCCCCGCTGCCGTCGGCGGATATGAAGTCGCGGATCTGCCAGTCGTTGGCCGACAGTTCCCGGCCCAGCGCGGCGAGGTCGTCCGGCGAGCCCGAGCCGGCGAAGCCCGGCAGGTGCCGCGCTGTCGATCACCGTGCAGGCGAGAACCAGGCGGCCAGCCTGAGTCTCCAGCAACTCAACAAGACGGGCCTGCTGCGGCCAGTCAATGTGCGATGCCGTCGTCACCTGCCAGAATCCGCCGGCCGCATCCTCATCGAACACCGGCGTTACCGAGTGCACATGCGTGTGCCCGTTGAGCCAGGCTACGACGCACGGGTGCGACAGCAGCAAGTCGCGCAGCTCGTCCGCCAGGATCCGGCGCTCGGCGCCAGGCGGCCGGTTGTCGTTGACCATGGTCTCGAGCGCGTGGTGGCTGAAGATGATCACCGGCCGACCCGCGCAAGCGGAAAGCTCAGCCGCCAGCCAGCCGAACTGGGTCTCGTCCACCGAGCCCTGCCAGCCGCCGTGCGGGTTCACCGTATCGATCACCACGCACCGGACCTGGCCGTGGTCGAACGCATAGTAAGCGGTGCCCTCGTCGGCGTTGCGCCGGCTATAGCCGTGCCCAGCCGGGGTGCCTGAGGTCCTGAAGTGCTCCTCAACGTGGATCTGCCGGGTTACTGGTTCCCGGCCGGGATCGGCCGTGATCGCGAGATGCCGGCCGCGGCTCAGTTCGAGCATCGCGTCGGCGTTGGACGCCTCGAACTGGGCGACCGCCTCCGCCGCGTCAAGGTCCTCGGGCGGACTGACGTACTTCACCGCGCCGGTCGGGAACTTGCGCAGCCATCCGGTGGCGGGGACCGTGCCCTGCATCATGTTGTCGTGGTTGCCGTGGACGGCGTACCAGGGCAGGCTGAGCCCGGTCGCCGTGAACGGGCGTCGTATGGCCGCGAGGAGGCCAGGCACCTGCGGGAAGCCGAACCTGGTCCGCGGCCGGTCCCAGGCTCCGCCCTCGGGATGCCAGTACCTGTCGTCCTCTACCTCAGGGCTGGCGACGCCCTCATACCGGTCAAGAGCCCCGGAATCGGGAAGTACCCGCTGACCGTCGAGCAGGTCGATATAGCCACGAAGCTCGTTGCGCTGGCAGTTGTCGGTGGCGTCGCCGGTGACAATCGCGAACTCGATCGGGGCACCGCTGCACGGCCCGTTGCCCGCCTCCCGCACCGCCCTGACCATGGACTCGGCCACCTGATAGGTGAGCAGTTCCTGCGCACGGTAGCAGCCGATGATGCCGACCTCGGCTCGGACCGGCGAGTCAGGGTCGGAGTAACGGTCGAACATCTCGGCCCGGGCGGGTGACTGGTGGTCCATCAGGTGCGTGTCGGAAAGGTGCGCCATCACCAGCAGCGGCCGCGCTGATCGCCGCCAGTCCGGCGGCAGGCTCGCCCCGGCTAGATCCGACCGCACCTGGTGCGGCTCGCCTTCCGCGCTGATCAGCCCGCGGTAGCCGCCATCGCCGGGCGGACCGGGAACGAGCCGGCGGCGGTCGGTGCTCATGACCGCGCGGCCACCAGCACCGCCTCATCGGAGGGCAGGCTGACCTGCACGGAAGCGCCGGGAGTGAACGCGCCGGCGTGCACGCTCGGATGGTCCACCTTGACGGCCACGTCGCCGGAAAGCCGCACGCCGATCCGGCTCACTGACCCGAGGAACGCGCGGCCGGTCACTATGCCATTACCACCCGGCCGGGCCTGCACCCGCAGCCCCTCCGGCCGCACCAGCACGTCGACGTCGTCGTTCAGCCCGTCGGCGGTGCCTTCTTGCACCGCGAGCGTCTCGCCGAGCACGCTCACGTTGCCCGCGCCGGTCAGGCGGCCGGGCAGCCGGTTCATCGTGCCGACGAACTCGGCCACGAACGCGGTCTTCGGGTGCGCGTACAGCTGATCGGGAACGTCGACCTGCTCGAATTTCCCGTCGCGCATGACGCCGACCCGGTCGGCCATGGACAGGGCCTCTTCCTGGTCGTGCGTCACGAAGAGCGTGGTGATGCCGAGCCGTTGCTGCAGCGCCCTGATCTGTTCCCGCAGTTGCAGCCGCACCTTAGCGTCCAGGGCCGACAGCGGCTCGTCGAGCAGGAGCACCTGCGGCTCAATGGCGAGCGCGCGGGCGAGCGCGACCCGCTGCTGCTGCCCGCCGGAAAGCTGATGCGGGTACTGCCGAGCCTGCTCGGTCAGGCCGACCAGGTCGAGCAGTTCGAGCGCCCGGCGGCTGCGGTCAGCCCCGCGCAGCTTGCGCAGCCGCAGCCCGAAACCCACGTTGTCCTGGGCCGACATGTTCGGGAACAGGCTGTAGCTCTGGAAGACCATGCCCATATCGCGCTTGGCGGCCGGGATGCCGGAAACGTCCCGGCCGTCCACATACACCGAGCCGGAATCCGCGGTCTCGAATCCGGCCACTATCCGGAGCGCGGTGGTCTTCCCGCACCCAGAAGGACCAAGCAGGGCGACAAATTCACCGGGCTGAATGTCGAGGGAAAGCCCGTCAAGCGCCCGCGTCGTTCCGAAGGCCCGGTGCAGATTCTGCAGGCTAAGGGCCAGGCCAGCCGAATCGCGCCTGGCCCGCCCAGAACGGCCGGTCCCGCGTCCCTCAGCGGGGCCGCCTGCGGCGGCTTCCGCGGCGGCGTCCCTGGTGGTGTCCTGAGTCATCTGGAATCTCCCGCTTCTCGCCGGCCTACCGTGAATAGTGCCACCTCAGCCCCGCCCCGGCGTCGTGAGCTCTGGCTCGCGATGGTCACGATCGCCATCAGCAGCACCCAGGTAACGAACAGGGCAAGCAGCGACGCCGCGGTCGAGACCGGGCCGCTGTCCTGGGAGAAGAGCACGATCCAGACCGGGAACGTCTGGTAGAGGTCAAGGCTCGCCATCGTGTACTCGCCGAGCACGAGGGCGACGGTGAGGACCACGGCGGAAAGCAGCGCCGTGCGCAGGTTAGGCACCACGACCCGCCAGAGCGTGGTCAGCCAGTTCGCGCCCAGCGAGCTCGACGCCTCGAATAGCGTCTTGAGGTCAAGCGCCCGCAGACCGGTGTCGATCGACCGGTACGCGAACGGCATCGCCAGGACCACGTACTCGAGCGCGAGCAGGTTCGACGAGGCCTTGAGGCTGGCCGGCGCGATCTGGAGCACGCCGATGATCAGCACGATCGGCGGGATCACGATCGGCAGGATGGTCACGACTTCGAGTACCCGCCGCAGTTTGGGCAGCCGCAGGTGCACATAAACGGTCGTGGGCACCATCAGGATCAGGGTGAGCACGGTGGTGATGACGGCCAGCCGGGCCGAGAGCCCGAGCGCGGAGGTAAAGCCGCTCTGCTGGCTCACCTGGCCGAAGGCCTTGACGCCCGCGAACTTGAGCGCGGCCCAGAGCGGAATGAGGAAGTAAAGCCCGGCGAGCGACATGATGACCCAGCGCCAGACCGGGAAGCTGCGCTGGCGCTGCGCCCTCGGCCGGATCGCCGGTGCCGGGGGAGAGGCCGGGGCCGGCGCCACGTCGGCTATCGCAGCCACTTCGCCGCCCTCCGCTGAAGCACTGTGTAGAAGATCATGACGATCGCGATGATCACGACCATGCCGAGACCGAGCGCCTTGCCGACATTCTGCTGACCAGCGATCACGTTGCCGTTCAGGAAGGACCCGATCTGGATTGAGGTCAGCGGCAGCGCGCCGGCGGTCAGGGCGTCAGCGGTCGCGTAGGCGGAAAAGGCGCTGCCGAACAGCAAGAGCACGCAGCCGAGGAAGGGCGGGAACAGCACGGGGCCGCCAATGTAACGCCAGTAGTGCCAGGCGCTCGCGCCCAGGTTGCTCGCGGCTTCGCGCCAGGCCGGCCGCAGCCCTTCCAGCGCCGGCAGGATGACGAGCACCATCAGCGGAATCTGGAAGTACATATAGGCCAGCAGCACCCCGGTCACCGTGAACAGCGAGAACTTGCCCGCGTAAATGTTGACGCCGAGATCGTTCAGCCAGCCGGTGACGATCCCGGTCGTGCCGAGCGAGGCGATGAACAAGAACGCCAGCGGCACGCCACCGAAGTTCGCGAAGACCCCGGACGCGGTGATGGAGACCCGGCGCAGCGCGGACCCGGCCCGGCCCCTGGCGGTGTGGATCGCGTAGGCGATCAGGAAGCCGACGATGCCGGGGACGATCGCGGCCAGCACGGACAGCTTGATGCTGGTCTCGAAGCCGGTCAGGTAGATGCCGTGGGCGGCGACGTCGAGGTTGCTGAACGTGAACTTGCCGTTGTCGGCGTTCTCGAACGCGCCGACCGCGATGGCCAGGGTCGGCAGCAGCAAGCCGAGAACCACGTAAACGGAGAACGGCACGATGCCGAGCAGCCTGACGCCGGTGCGGGCGGCTGAGCGGAGCCAGCCGCGGGGCGCGGCCCCGGGATCCATGCGGATGCCCGGGGCCGGCGCCAGATCGGAATTCGCGGCCATATAGCTAGCCGAGTACTTCCTTGGCCCAGTCCTGGGAGACCAGGTTCTCTGCCTTGGTGTACTGGGCCTGGGTCGGGAAGGTCAGCGTGCCTGAAGGAGCCGGCGGCAGGCTGGCGTACGCGGCCTTGTTCTCCTGGCCCGCGGCGACCAGGGTGGGCAGCTCGATCGGGCGGGCTGAGCCCTCGAGCCAGAGGTTCTGGCCCGTGACGCTGTAGAGGTATTCCTCCCAGAGCCTGGCGGCGGCCGGGTTCGGAGCCTCCTTGTTGATCGCCTGGTCATAGTAGGCGGCGAAGTTCGCGTCCGAAGGGATCACGATCTTGAAGCCGGGGATGACCGACTTGACCTCGGAGGCGAGCAGGTAGTCCCACCAGACCAGGATCGGCGTGGAGCCGTTCTGCACCGTCGTCGGGCCGCCGACTACCGGCTCGAAGTTGCCTTCCTTGCGCAGCTTCGCGAAGTAGTCGATGCCGGGCTGGATGTTGTTGAACGAGCCGCCGTTGGCCAGGGCCGCCGCCCACACCGCGGCGAACGCGGCGCTGGCTTCAGTCGGGTTGTTGTTGATGGCGATCTGGTTCTTGTAGATCGGCTTGAGCAGGTCCTTGAACGAGGTCGGCGGTACCTTCACTTTGGCCGGGTTGTAGCCGATGGCCACGTAGCCGCCATAGTCCCCGTACCAGGTCGCGTCGGATGCCTTCGCGCTCGACGGGATGTTCGCATAGCTCGCCACCTTGTAGGGGGCGAGCAGGCCCATCTGATCCGCCTTGATCGCGAACGCGGTGCCCATGTCAAGCACGTCGGGGGCGCGGCTCTGGCCCTTAAGCGAGACCATGGCGTTGATCTCGTCCTGGCTGGAGCCCTCGGGGTTGGCATCGGCGATCTTGATGCCGTACTTGGCGGTGAAATCCTTCATGATGTTGCCGTAGTTGGCCCAGTTAGAAGGCAGCGTGATGACGTTAAGCTGCCCTTCTTTCTTGGCTGCGGTGACCAGTGCATTCATGCCGCCGCAACTGGCCACCGTCACGCAGGTGGCCCAGTTAACAGTCTTTCCTCCGCCGCTGCTGCCGCCCGCGCTTGACGAGCTGCTGCTGCCGCACCCCGCCGCTAGCAGCGCGCCACTCAGCGCTACCGCCGCCACGGCGAGAGTCTTCTTACTCCGCACTATTCCCCTCCGGCCTGGTTGAACCCTTGGTCAGAACGGTGCCCATCGTTGCGGTGCCGCATGAATGCATCCTGTTCGGCAGGTTATGGCCAAACGTCCAGAAGATGAAGGGTAGCGAAACGCGAGAGAAATATTTGGTTACATCATCTGCCTGATTTCAGACCTAGTGTCCGTTAATAGCGATACTAGACCGGTTTCGTAGAGATCTGATAACGGTCGAGTGAATAGCGCGCAGACGTCCGGCCGCCGGAAGCTCAACTGGCCGAGGAACCAGGTCCGCCGGTTGCCGCCCCAGCGCCGGCCCAGTGCCGAGCCGGACAAAACGCCTGAAGTTCCGACGAAGGCGCAACGATGTCCCATCGATGCGGTTACCCGGTGGCGCTGAACCACAACGATGGGCCATGGGTGTGGCTCTTCCTGATGGAGGCCGGATCAGCGGCGGGCGGCAGGCCCAGCGATGGCACAACGCGGCGGTTCCGAGCCGGGAGCAGGCCCAGCGTTGTCCCTCTGCGGGGGTTATGGCACCTGCGGAGGGACAACGCTGGGCCTGCCGCCGGCAGCCTGAAGATCAACTCCAAGCGGACCGACCCAGCTCCATCAGGAAGAGCCTCACCCATGGGCCATCGATGCGGCTCTGGCTCACATTTCGTGATGGTAACGACGGGCAGCGATAGAACGGGCGGGTGTTGTTGGCAGAACCCGGGAAATTCCAGGTAGATGGACACGAAACCCGTGATGATCCGCAGTGATGACGGGAACCGCCGGTGACCGCAAGTTCCGGGACCATCCCAGCCGGCAATCTCAGCTGGCGGCTGCAGAACCCCCGAGGTTATCCGGGGGCAAGCCGACCCGGAGCGCAGGGCCGCGCAGTGTTTGCAGCACGGGCCCGAGCACCGGAAGCGGCGCGGCAGCACAGCCTCCCGCAGGACAGGCGACCGGTCACATTCAGCAATGAGCCGGCCGCAGAACGGGACTCTAACTGGCCGCCGACCGGGACGGCATGTCCCCGTACCTGGTTTTCTGCTGGCCGCTATCAGGTGTTCAGGGTGAAGTCCCTCCCGGTGGCACTTGGACAGTCCCGGACAAGCCGCAAAACCGGCAAACAACCCGCACTGGCCGGCCGGAGTGGCCTGGCGCTGGCCGGCGGCAGCGGCGAAGCGGGCAGATCGGAGCGGCGGACCGTAACGATGGGCCATGGATGCTGCCGGGCCGGGGGCGGTAACCGCATCGATGGGTCATCGTTGCGGCGGCAACGACATCGGTGGGCCATGGTTGCGGTTGCCAGGCCAGGCTGAGCAGCATCGATGGCCCATCGTTGCGGTTCGCCGCCGGGGCCGACGGCGAACCGCCCGGTTTACCGAGCCGGGCCGGACGGCCCGGACCCGGGCCACCGTTACCATCACGAAATATGAGCCAGAGCCATCGATGCGTCTCTTTTGTGAGTGACGGTGATGGCCATGATGAAGTTTGCTTCTGGCCGGGGCTGGGGCTCCGGACTGGGGCGGGCAGTCCGGTATGCGGAATATGCCGGGTTCGCGGGCGGGAGGAGAAGGGGCGGCGGTACGGCCTGCCGGCAACCCGCCAGCCTGGCGGCCGCGATGCACTCTCGGTCAGGTGGCTGAGGGCTCCGGGCGAGGCTGGTAGCGCTCGCGCTTGGGCGGATCGGGTTCGCTGGGTAGTCTGTACCCATCGGCAAGGCAAAAGCTGGTGCTCGGCGGAAGTGCGTGTTTACCATTGGTGGAATGGAGTTCACTTGACTAATCCATTCGAAGACGAAGATGCCTCATACTTTGCCCTGGTGAACGATGAGGGTCAGTATTCATTATGGCCGGCATTTGCTGAGATCCCTGGTGGCTGGGCCGTTGCCTTCGGCGAGGATACTCGGGCGGCGTGCCTTAACTTCGTCGAGGAGACTTGGACCGACATGCGCCCGAAGAGCCTGATTAGAGAGATGGAGGAGGCTGAGAAAGGCCAGTCCTGAACGAGGAAGGCAGCAGCCGAAGATCAGGGGAAGGTGCGCTATGAACGCGCGGGCCGACGAAGAATATGACGTGGTGGTCGCTGGAGGAGGGCCGGGCGGTTCTACGTTAGCGTCGCTTGTGGCCAGACAGGGACACCGGGTCCTGGTCCTGGAAAAAGAGAAGTTCCCGCGTTATCAGATCGGTGAATCGCTGCTGCCCTCGACGGTGCATGGCATATGCCGCCTGACTGGTGTCGCTGACCGCTTAAGTGAGGCCGGTTTCACCAGGAAGCTCGGCGGTACTTTCCGGTGGGGAGCGACGAAGGAGCCCTGGACGTTCTCCTTCTCGGTTTCGCCTGCCATGGTCGGCGCCACTTCCTTCGCTTATCAGGTCGAACGGTCAAAATTCGACCAGATTCTGCTGGACAACGCCCGCTTTGTCGGCGCCCAAGTGCGCGAGGAGTGCGCCGTATCCGATGTCATCCGCGATGGTGAGCGTGTCACTGGCGTGGTCTACACGGATCGTGATCGGGACGAGCACCAGGTGCGGGCCAAGTATGTCGTCGACGCGTCGGGTCATAATAGCCGGATTTATAAGCGCGTCGGCGGGTCGCGGGAATACTCAGAGTTTTTCCGTAGTCTCGCGTTGTTCGGCTACTACGAGGGCGGCAGGCGACTGCCGGAACCTAGTTCGGGCAATATCCTCTCTGTCGCCTTCGATAGCGGCTGGTTCTGGTACATCCCGCTGAGTCCTACGCTTACCAGCGTTGGCGCGGTCGTTCGCAGGGAAATGGCTAGTAAGATACAGGGTGACCCGGAGGAGGCTCTGGAAGCCCTCATCTCCGAATGCCCGATGATCCGAGAATACCTGGCCGGTGCCAAGCGGGTAACGACCGGGGAATACGGGCAGCTTCGCGTGCGGAGAGATTACTCCTACCGCCACACTAGTTTCTGGACGCCAGGACTGGCGCTGATCGGGGATGCCGCGTGTTTCGTTGACCCTGTGTTCTCTTCCGGAGTGCACCTGGCGACGTATAGCGCCCTGCTGGCCGCCCGCTCGATCAACAGCACCCTGTCCGGCCTGGTCAGCGAGGAGGCCGCTTTCCGCGAATTCGAGAATCGCTATCGGCGCGAGTACGGCATCTTCTATGAGTTCCTCATGGCTTTCTACGACCTGAACGTCAGCGAGGATTCCTATTTCTGGTCGGCCAAGAAGATCACCGGGAACACCAGCGCCGAGCTTCAGTCGTTCGTGGAGCTTGTCGGCGGCATGTCGTCCGCCGAGCTGAGCCTGACCCGTCCTGGGGCGGCGGCCGAGCAGGTCAAGACCAGCTCGGCGGAGTTCGCCGCCGCCGTCGGTCAGCTCGCCGGCGACAAGTCCGGCAGCATGGTGCCGCTGTTCAGGTCTTCTGTCGTCCAGCGGGCGATGGCTGAAGGCGCCCAGGTTCAGGTCCGGGCGCGGCTCGGCGCTGACGCGGACCTGGAAGACCCGCTTTTTCCCTGCGGCCTGGTTCCGTCGGCCGACGGCATGTTCTGGCTGGCCCTCTAGTCGCGAGGATCTGACGCATGACTTCCCTGGCCGAGCTTTTCGAGGCGCAGGCGGATGCCGCACCGGAAGCGACCGCAGTGAGCGCGGGGGCGGAGAGACTGACCTACGCGCAGCTGGACTTAGCCGCCGGTGAACTGGCCGACCGGCTGCGCGCGGCCGGGGTGGGTGCGGGGCGGAGTGTCGCAGTGGCCTTGCCGCCGTCGCCTGGACTGATCACGGCGCTGCTGGCAGTAGTCAAGGCCGGGGCGGCGTACCTGCCCGTGGATCCCGGCTATCCGCCCGAGCGAATCGCGTTCATGCTGGACGACGCCCGCCCCGCGTGCGTGATCACGTCAGCTGAAGTGGCGGCCAGGCTGCCGGCTGACAGCCGGCCGGATCCCCCGGCTGCTGGCCGATTCGCCGACGGGCTCACGGTCTGGTGCGGCCGCGCCGCCACGCGGGCAGGCACGCTCGGGCTCTGGCGCTGATCCTGCCTATGTCATCTACACCTCAGGGTCGACCGGCCAGCCCAAGGGCGTGGTCGTCACTCACGCCAACGTCATTGACTTGCTTGACGCGACTCGGGCCGGATTCGGCTTCGGTTCCGGCGACGTCTGGACCATGTTCCACTCGGCGTCCTTCGACTTCTCCGTCTGGGAGATGTGGGGGGCGTTACTGCACGGCGGCCGGCTCGTGGTGGTGGACCGTCAGATTGCCCGCGACACACCCAGGTTCCTCAAGCTCCTGACCGCCGAGCGGGTAACGGTGCTCAATCAGACCCCTGCTGCCTTCTACGAGCTTGACCGGGTGGGCCAGGAGCGGCCTGAGCTTGAGCGGGCACTGGCTTTGCGGCTGGTCATCTTCGGCGGCGACGCGCTCGACTTGCGATCCCTGCGCGGATGGTTCCTGCGCCACCGCGACGGCGGGCCGCGGCTCGTGAATATGTACGGCATCACCGAGACCACCGTGCACGTTACCCAGCTGCGAATTGATCCGCAGGAGGCTAGCCGGGCGGACGAGAGCCTGGTCGGCCAGGGTCTGGACCACACTCGCTGCTACGTGCTCGACGAATTCCTGCGGCCGGTGCCGCCTGGCGTGGCGGGCGAGTTGTACGTAGCCGGCGCCGGGGTGGCGCGGGGTTACCTTGGCCGGCCTGCCCTGACCGCCGAGCGCTTCGTCGTCGATCCGTTCGCGGCGGACGGGTCGCGGATGTACCGGACCGGAGACCGGATGCGGCGGGCGGACGGGGGTCAGCTGGCCTTCGCCGGCCGGGCCGACGACCAGGTCAAGATCCGCGGGTTCCGGGTGGAGCCAGGGGAGGTGTCGGCGGCGCTGGCCCGGGCGCCGGGGGTCGCGCGATCGGTGGTGGTCGCCGGAACGGGCGGCACAGGCGATCGCCGACTGGTGGGTTACGTGGTTCCGGCGGCTGGTCAGGCGCTGAACGGAAGCCGGCTCCGCGACAGGCTAGCCGAAGTGCTGCCTGACTATATGGTGCCTGCCGTCATCATGGTCATCGGCCAGCTGCCCCTGACGGCCAACGGAAAGGTCGACAAGGCCGCACTGCCGGTGCCGGAGGCCACGGCGGGCCAGGGACGGGCACCTCGCACCAAGGAAGAGGCTCTCCTGGCCCGGCTATTCGCCGAGGTGCTTGGCGTGACCGAGGTCACCATCGATGACAGCTTCTTCGACCACGGTGGTCACTCGCTCATGGCCACCAGGCTGGTCTCCAGGATCCGGTCGGCCCTCAGCGCTGAGCTGAGCATCGGGGACCTCTTCGCTGCCCCGACGGTAGCGCGGCTGGCCGAGGTAGTTCACGGGGCGGGCGCGGCCCGTCCCGCGCTGGCGCCCGGACCGCGCCCTGACCGCGTGCCGCTCTCGTTCGCGCAGCAACGGCTCTGGTTCCTTGACCGGATGGAGGGTCCGTCAGCGACATATAACTTGCCGTTCGCGTTCCGGCTAACCGGCCCGGTGAACGTCGAGGCGCTTGGCGCGGCCTTAGCCGACGTGGCCGGGCGGCATGAAAGCCTGCGCACGGTGTTCGCCGAGGAAGACGGCCAACTGGTCCAGCGAGTGCTCGGGCAGTCGCCGAAGCTCAAGGTGATTGAGGTGCCGGCCGCCGAGGTCGCGAGCGTGCTGGCGGAGGCCGCCGCCCGGCCTTTTGACCTGGCGGGTGAGGTGCCGGTGCGGGCGGTGGTGTGGCGGCTGGCCGAGGGCGGGCACGTGCTGTTGCTGGTGGTGCATCACAGTGCGGCGGATGGGTGGTCGCTGGGGCCGTTGCTGGCGGATTTGTCGGTGGCGTACGGGACGCGGCTAGCAGGCGAGGCACCTGGGTGGATGCCGCTCGGAGTGCAGTACGCGGACTACGCGCTGTGGCAGCGAGGACTGCTTGGCGAGGCTGACGATCCGGGGAGTGAGCAGGCGCTGCAGGTGGGGTTCTGGCGGGGGGTGCTGGCGGGGGCGCCTGCTGAGGTGGCGCTGCCGTTCGACCGGCGGCGGCCCGCGGTGGCGTCGTACCGGGGCGGGGTGGTGGAGTTCGCGGTGCCGGCGGGGGTGCACGGGGTGCTGGCGGGGTTTGCGCGGGGTCGGGGGGTGACGTTGTTCATGGTGGTGCAGGCGGCTTTGGTGGTGTTGCTGTCGCGGGTGGGGGCGGGGGAGGACGTGGTGGTGGGGACGGCGGTGGCGGGGCGGTCCGATGAGGTGCTTGATGATCTGGTCGGGTTTTTCGTGAACACGCTGGTGCTGCGGGTGGATTGTTCTGGTGATCCGGGGTTCGGGGAGCTGGTGGATCGGGTGCGGGGGGTGGATCTGGCGGCGTTCGCGCATCAGGATGTGCCGTTTGAGCGGGTGGTGGAGGTGGTGAATCCGCCTCGGTTGCTTGGTCGTCATCCGTTGTGCCAGGTGATGCTGGCGTTCCAGAACCAGCCGCGGGCCGAGCTGTCACTTGGCCGCGATGTCCAGGTCGGCCGGGAGCGGGTCGCCACCAGCACGGCCAAGTTCGACCTGACCTTCTCCCTGACCGAGCGCTACGACTCCGGCGGACATCAGGCTGGGCTATCCGGCGAGCTTGAGTACGCCAGTGACCTCTTCGACGAAGTCACGGCGGCGCGGCTGGCGGACCGGCTGGTAACCATTCTCACGGCCGTCGCCGCCGATCCTGAGCGGCCGGTCGGTTCACTTGAGATCCTCACGGCGTCCGAGCGGAAGGCGCTGGCCGGCTGGAACGACACCGCTGCCCCGATGCCGTCGGCCGGGCCGGCCGCATTGTTCGCGTTGCAGTCGGCCGCCACGCCAGATGCCGTCGCGGTGACCGCCGGGCCGGTCCGGCTGAGCTACGCCGCCCTGGATCACGCGTCGACCCGGCTGGCGCGGCGGCTGGCCTCGGCCGGCGTGGGACCGGAGACGATGGTCGCCGTCCTGATGGAGCGCTCAGCCGAGCTGGTCGTCGCGATGCTGGCCATCGCGAAAGCACGCGGGGTGTACGTGCCGCTGCACCCCGGCTGGCCGGCCCCCCGGCTGGCGGACATCCTGACTGACACCGCCGCTCCGGTCATCGTCACCGGCCCGGAGCAGGCCGCCTTGCTGCCGCCCGGTCACCAGGCTCAGGTCATCCGTACCGGCGACCTCGACGCCCCCGGTGATTCGGCCGCCCGGCCGGAGCGCCTGGCCGCCGAAGTCAGCGGGCTCGCCTACGTGATGTACACCTCAGGGTCCACCGGGTCGCCTAAGGGAGTGATGGTCAGCTGGCGGAATCTGGTGACGCTGGCGACGGACGGGTGCTGGCGCGATGGTCGTCACCGGCGGGTGCTCTTCCACTCGTCGCACGCGTTCGACGCCTCAATCTACGAGGTGTGGGCACCGCTCCTGTCCGGAGGGGAGGTCGTGGTCGCTCCGGCGGGCGACTTCGACGTGGCCGAACTCGCCGGGCTGATCGGCACCGGCCTGGTCGACTCGGTGTTCACCACTACGGCCGTGTTCAACCTGCTCGCCGAGGAGCATTCCGGCTGCCTGGCCAAAGTGACCGAGGTGCAGACCGGAGGCGAAGCCTGCTCACCTGAGGCGATGGCCGCGGTGATCGAGGCGTGTCCCTGCACGTCCGTAGTGCATTGCTACGGGCCGACCGAGACCACGGTGTTCGCGACCAGGCACCCGGTCACGGCGGGGGCCGCTGAGGCCGCCGCCGCGACCGGCAGCCAGGTGCCCATCGGCAGGCCGATGGATAACACGCGGGCGTACGTGCTTGACCGGAGGCTGCGGCTGGTGCCGCCGGGGGTGACAGGCGAGCTGTACCTCGCCGGGGCCGGGGTAGCGCGGGGTTACCTGGGGCGGGGCGGTCTCACGGCGGAGCGATTCGCAGCCGATCCGTTCGCGGGGGACGGGTCGCGGATGTACCGGACCGGTGACCTGGTCCGGTGGAAACGCGGAGGGGAGCTGGTGTTCGCGGGGCGGGCGGATGACCAGGTGAAGATCCGGGGATTCCGGGTCGAGCCAGGCGAGGTGGCCGCCGTTCTCGGCCAGGCGCCGGGAGTGGGGCAGGCTTTCGCGGTTGTCCGCGAGGACAGGCCGGGAGACCGGCGGCTGGCCGGCTACGCGGTGCCCGCTCCAGGTACCGTACTTGACGGGGCCGGGCTCCGCCGCTGGCTCGCCGGTCAGCTTCCTGCCTACCTGGTGCCCTCGGCCGTGATGGTGCTGACTGAGCTGCCTCTGAACGTCAACGGAAAAGTCGATAAGGCCGCCCTGCCAGTGCCCGCGATGGCCTACGGATTTGGGCGGGAGCCGCGTGGCCTGGTGGAGGAGCTGCTGTGCGGGTTGTTCGCTGAGCTGCTGGACGTGCGGGCCGTTGGCGTGGACGACAGCTTCTTTGACCTGGGCGGGCATTCGCTGCTGGCGACCCGCCTGATCAGCCGGGTGCGGGCCGTTCTTGGTGTCGAGGTGGGGATCCGGGCGCTTTTTGAGGCTCCGACGGTGGCGGGTCTGGCGGGCTGGGTGGGTTCCGGGGGCGCGGGGGCGGCGCGGCCGCCGGTGATGGCGGGGGTGCGGCCCGAACTGGTGCCGTTGTCTTTCGCGCAGTCGCGGTTGTGGTTCCTTGACCGCCTGGAAGGGCCGAGCGCGGTTTATAACTTGCCGGTGGCGTTCCGGTTGCGGGGGGATCTGGCCCTGGGGGGGTTGCGGGCGGCCTTGGGGGATGTGGCCGGGCGGCATGAGAGCTTGCGGACGGTGTTCGCGGAGGCGGACGGGCGGGCCAGCCAGCGGGTGCTTGATGGTTCGGCCGGGATGTCCGTACTGGTGGACGGCGGGGTGGTGACCGAGGCTGAGCTGGCCGGCGTGCTGGGGGAGACGGCGGCGCGGCCGTTTGACCTGGCGGGTGAGGTGCCGGTTCGGGCGGTGCTTTGGAGGGTGGCCGAGGGCGGGCACGTGCTGTTGCTGGTGGTGCATCACAGTGCGGCGGATGGGTGGTCGCTGGGGCCGTTGCTGGCGGATTTGTCGGTGGCGTACGGGACGCGGCTAGCAGGCGAGGCACCTGGGTGGATGCCGCTCGGAGTGCAGTACGCGGACTACGCGCTGTGGCAGCGAGGACTGCTTGGCGAGGCTGACGATCCGGGGAGTGAGCAGGCGCTGCAGGTGGGGTTCTGGCGGGGGGTGCTGGCGGGGGCGCCTGCTGAGGTGGCGCTGCCGTTCGACCGGCGGCGGCCCGCGGTGGCGTCGTACCGGGGCGGGGTGGTGGAGTTCGCGGTGCCGGCGGGGGTGCACGGGGTGCTGGCGGGGTTTGCGCGGGGTCGGGGGGTGACGTTGTTCATGGTGGTGCAGGCGGCTTTGGTGGTGTTGCTGTCGCGGGTGGGGGCGGGGGAGGACGTGGTGGTGGGGACGGCGGTGGCGGGGCGGTCCGATGAGGTGCTTGATGATCTGGTCGGGTTTTTCGTGAACACGCTGGTGCTGCGGGTGGATTGTTCTGGTGATCCGGGGTTCGGGGAGCTGGTGGATCGGGTGCGGGGGGTGGATCTGGCGGCGTTCGCGCATCAGGATGTGCCGTTTGAGCGGGTGGTGGAGGTGGTGAATCCGCCTCGGTTGCTTGGTCGTCATCCGTTGTGCCAGGTGATGCTGGCGTTCCAGAACCAGCCGCAGGCCGGGCTGAGCTTGGCGGGGCTTGAGGTCAGCGCGGTTCCTGTGCCGGTCGGGGTGGCGAAGTTTGACGTGACGTTCTCGTTCGCTGAGCGGGCCGGCGAGGATGGCGCGCCCGGGGGCCTGGCCGGCGCCGTGGAGTACGCGCGCGACCTGTTCGATGCGGGGACGGTAGAGGGGCTGGCTGCTCGCCTGGTGGGCGTGCTCAAGGCGGTGGCGGCGGATCCTGGCGTGCGGGTGTCCGGGATGGAGGTGCTGCTGCCCGGTGAGCGAGGGCTGCTGGCGGGGTGGGAGCAGGTGGCGGGGGCGGCACCGGCGGAGGTCGGGCTCGCGGGGCTGCTCGCAGGACGGGCGGGGGCGGCGCCGGGTGCGGTGGCGGTGACTGACGGGGAGCTGCGGCTGAGCTACGCCGGGCTTGACGCGTCCGCTGACGAGCTGGCGGGGCGGCTAGCGGCGGCGGGAGTAATGCGGGGATCGCTGGTCGGGATCTTGATGGGGCGGTCGGCGGGCCTGGTGGTGGCGATGCTGGCCGTGCTCAAGGCAGGCGGCGCGTACGTGCCGCTGCATCCTGACTGGCCGGCCGCGCACCTTGAGTTCGTGCTGGCGGACACGGGGGCGCGAGTAGTAGTGATGGCCGGCGAGGGCCTGGCCGGGCGGCTGCCTGAGGGCCTGGCGGTGGTCGGATGCGGGGCGGTGCCCGACGTCCAGGCGGCCGGCCGCCGGCCGCTGGCTACGGCCCGGACCGGGCCGGGTGATCTGGCTTACGTGATGTACACGTCGGGATCGACGGGGCGGCCCAAGGGCGTGGCGGTGACGCAGGGAAACGTGGCGGCGCTGGCGGCGGATTCTTGCTGGGCCGACGGGAGCCAGGACCGGGTCTTGTTCCAGGCCGCGCACGCGTTCGACGCGGCGACCTATGAGGTATGGGTGCCCCTGCTGTCCGGCGGCGAAGTCGTGATCGCGCCGCCGGGGACGGCCGGGCCGGCTGAGCTGGCGGAGCTGATCAGGGAGCACGGGCTGACGTCAGTGCACCTGACGGCAGCTCTTTTCGAGGTGATCGCCCGCGAGGATCCTGGGTGCCTGGCTGGGGTCGGGCTGGTGCAGACGGGCGGAGAGGCGGTATCGGCGGGCGCGGCGACGGCGGTGACCGGGGCGTGTCCTGGGACGCTGGTGGTCCATTGCTACGGACCGACGGAGACCACGGTTTTCGCGACCAGGCACCCGGTGCCGGCGGGGGCAGCGATGGCGGGCTCGCTGCCGATCGGCCGGCCAATGGAGAACACCGGGGTGTACGTGCTTGACCGATGGCTGCGTCGGGTGCCGCCGGGGGTGACCGGAGAGCTGTACGTGGCCGGGGCGGGAGTAGCGCGAGGATACCTGGGACGGGCGGCCCTGACCTCCGAGCGCTTCGTGGCTGACTTGCTGGCGGGGGACGGGTCGCGGATGTACCGGACGGGGGACCTGGCCAGGTGGACCGTGAAGGGGGAAGGGGAGGTGGGCGGGGGGGAACTTGTTTTCGCGGGGCGGGCCGATGACCAGGTGAAGATCAGGGGGTTCCGGGTCGAGCCTGGCGAAGTAACCGCCGCCCTTGGCCAGGCGCCGGGCGTGGCGCAGGCGGCGGTGGTCGTGCGCGAGGACGGGCCGGGGGAAAAACGCCTCGCCGGGTACGTGGTGCCCGCTCCCGGCGCCCGCCTGGATCCCGCCACCATGAAAGAGTGGCTGGCCGCCCGCCTTCCCGACTACCAGGTTCCCGGTGCCATCCTCGTCCTGCCCGAGTTTCCGCTGACCGTGAACGGCAAGATTGACCGGGCAGCCCTCCCCGGCCAGGAAGCTGCCAGTTCCCGGCCCGGCCGCGCTCCCCGTAACCCGGCCGAGGAAATCCTGTGCAACCTGTACGCCGAGGTCCTCGGCGTACCCTTCGTCACCATCAACGACAGCTTCTTTGAGCTCGGCGGCGACAGCATCATCTCCGTCCAGCTCGTCTCCCGCGCCGCCAGAGCCGGACTCCCCTTCAACATCGCCGACGTCTTTGAGGTTCCGACGGTGGCCGGGCTCGCCGCGCGGGTGGCGTCGGGCAGCCGGGCAGTCGCTGCCCGGCCGCCGGTGGTGGCGGGGACGCGGCCCGACGTGGTGCCGTTGTCTTTCGCGCAGTCGCGGTTGTGGTTCTGGGATCGGCTTGAGGGTCCTGGTGCGGTTTATAACGTGCCGGTGGCGTTCCGGTTGCGAGGGGAGCTGGCGGTCGGGACGTTGCGGGCGGCTCTGGGCGACGTGGCGGGGCGGCATGAGAGTTTGCGGACGGTGTTCGCTGAGGTAGACGGGCGGGGCAGTCAGCGGGTGCTCGAGGGCGCGGCCGGGATGCCCGTGCTGGCCGACGGCGGGGTGGTGACCGAGGCGGGGCTGGCTGGCGCTCTGGAGGATGCGGCGGCGCGGCCGTTTGACCTGGCCGGTGAGCTGCCGGTGCGGGCAGTGGTATGGCGGCTGGCCGAGGGCGGGCACGTGCTGCTGCTCGTGCTTCACCATTCCGCCGCTGACGGGTGGTCGCTTGGCCCGCTGCTCGGGGATTTGTCGGCGGCCTACGGGGCGCGGCTAGCCGGGCGGGCGCCGGCGTGGGTGCCGTTGCGCGTGCAGTACGCGGACTACGCGCTGTGGCAGCTGGGGCTGCTCGGGGATGCTGATGATCAGGGAAGCGAGCAGTGCAGGCAGCTCGCGTTCTGGCGGGGGGTGCTGGCGGGGGCGCCGGCTGAGGTGGCGTTGCCGTGCGACCGGCTGCGGCCCGCGGTGGCATCGTATCGGGGCGGGGCGGTCGAGTTCGCGGTGCCGGCCGGGGTGCACGGGGTGCTGGCGGGGTTCGCGCGGCGGCGGGGGGTGACGTTGTTCATGGTGGTGCAGGCGGCGCTGGCGGGTTTGCTCTCACGGGTGGGGGCGGGGGAGGATGTGCTGCTCGGGACGGCGGTGGCGGGACGTTCTGATGAAGCGCTTGATGATCTAGTCGGGTTTTTCGTGAACACGCTGGTGCTGCGGGCGGACCTCTCCGGTGATCCGGGGTTCGCGGAGCTGGTGGACCGGGTGCGGGCGGTGGACCTGGCGGCGTTCCGGCACCAGGATGTGCCGTTCGAGCGAGTGGTGGAGGCGGTGAATCCGCCTCGGGTGCTTGGCCGTCATCCGCTGTGCCAGGTGATGCTGGCGTTCGAGAACCAGCCGCGGGCCGGGCTGAGGCTGGCGGGGCTCGAGGTCAGCGCGGAGCCGGTGCCGGTGGGGGTGGCGAAGTTCGACCTGACGTTCTCGTTCGCTGAGCGGGCCGGCGAGGATGGCGCGCCCGCGGGGCTGGCCGGCGCGGTGGAGTACGCGCGTGACTTGTTTGACGCGTCCACGGTGGAGGGGCTGGCCGCTCGCCTGGTAGGCGTGCTCGAGGCGGTGGCGGCGGATCCTGGCTTGCGAGTGAGTGGCTGGGAGGTGCTGCTGCCGGGTGAGCACGGGTTGCTCGCGGGATGGGGTGTGCGCGAGGGGGCGGTGCCGGGCGCGGGGCTGGCCGAGCTGTTCGGGGAGCAGGTGGCGGCGGCGCCGCGCCTGGTGGCGGTGACCGACGGGAAGGAGCGGCTGGCTTACGCCGCGCTGGACGCGGCGGCTGGGGTGCTGGCGGGGCGGCTGGCGGCCGCGGGGGTGGTACGGGGGTCGCTGGTCGGAATCTTGATGGGGCGGTCGGCGGGGCTGGTGGCAGCGATGCTGGCCGTAGTCAAGGCGGGGGGTGCGTACGTGCCTTTGCATCCGGACTGGCCGGACGCGCACCTGGAATTCGTGCTGGCGGACACCGGAGCACGGGTCGTCGTCGCTAACCGGGAGCAAGCCGTGCGGTTGCCGACGGGGCTGACGGTGCTCGAGTACGGGAACGTGCCTGAGGTTCCGGCTCCCGGCCGCTGGCCGGAGGCTGCGAGCTGGGCCGGGGCGGGGACGGGACCAGGTGACCTGGCGTACGTCATGTATACCTCGGGGTCAACCGGCCGGCCGAAGGGCGTCGCGGTATCGCAGGGAAATGTGGCGGCGCTGGCGGCGGATTCGTGCTGGGCTGACGGGAGCCAGGACCGGGTCTTGTTCCAGGCGGCGCACGCGTTCGACGCGGCGACGTATGAAGTGTGGGTGCCGCTGCTGTCGGGGGGTGAGGTGGTAGTAGCGCCGCCTGAGGCGGCCGGGCCGCAGGGACTGGCGGGCCTGATCGGTGCGCACGGGCTGACCTCGGTGCACCTCACGGCGGCGCTGTTCGAGGTGGTGGCGCGGGAGGATCCCGGCTGCCTGGCCGGGGTCCGGCTGGTGCAGACGGGCGGGGAGGCGGTGTCGGCGGGCGCGGCGGCGGCGGTGATCGGCGCGTGTCCGGGGACGTCGGTAGTGCACTGCTACGGGCCGACCGAGACCACGGTGTTCGCGGCCAGGTACCCGGTGACGGCGGGCGCGGCGACGGCGGGTTCGCTGCCGATCGGGCGGCCGATGGATAACACCGGGGTGTACGTGCTCGACCGGTGGCTGCGGCTGGTGCCGCCGGGCGTCACCGGGGAGCTCTACCTCGCCGGGGCCGGGGTGGCGCGCGGATACCTGGGCCGGGGCGCCCTGACTTCGGAACGCTTCGTCGCCGATCCGATGGCGAAGGACGGATCGCGGATGTACCGGACCGGTGACCTGGCCCGGTGGTCGGCGGGGGAGCTGGTATTCGCGGGCCGGGCCGATGACCAGGTCAAGATCCGGGGGTTCAGGGTCGAGCCCGGCGAGGTAGCCGCCGTGCTCGGTCAGGCGCCGGGAGTCGGGCAGGCGGTGGTCATGGCCCGCGAGGACGCGCCGGGCGAGCGGCGGCTCACGGGCTACGTGGTGCCCGCTCCCGGTGCCGTCTTAGACCCGGCCGGGCTCCGCGACTGGCTCGCCGCGCGCCTCCCTGACTACCTGATCCCGCCCGCGATCGTCGCGCTGCCCAAGCTACCCCTGACAATCAACGGCAAGATCGACAAATCCGCCCTCCCCGCGCCAGTCGCCGCCACCTCGGCTCAGCCCGGCCGGGCGCCCCGCACTCCGGCCGAGGAAATCTTGTGCGACTTGTACGCCGATGTCCTCGGCGTCCCGGCCGTCACCATTGACGACAGCTTTTTCGAGCTCGGCGGCGACAGTATCGGCTCCATCCAGCTCGTCTCCCGCGCCCGCAAGGCCGGACTCCGGCTCACCGTCCGCCAGGTCTTCCAGACCCCCGCCATCGCCGAACTCGCCGCCCGCGCCAACCTCACCGAGTCAGTCAGCTTCACCCCTTCGGACGCGAGCCTGGTGTCGCTTTTGCCCGGCGAAATGACCATCGTCGCGGCGGCCGTACCCGGCGCGGCCGAGGTCCTGCCGCTGTCGCCGTTGCAGGAGGGCCTGCTCTTCCACGCTCTGTACGACGAGACAGGACCGGATGTCTACGTCACGCAGACCGTGGTCGACCTTGACGGGCCGCTTGACCAAGGGGCACTGCGGGCCGCGGTGGCCGGGTTGCTCAGGCGACACGCCAACCTCGGAGCCGGATTCCTGGTGGACGGGCTGACCCGGCCGGTGAGCGTGATCCCGGCGGACGTGCGAGCCAGCTGGACGGTACTTGACCTGTCCGGATGGGGCGAGAAGGAACGGGCAGCGGAATTCCGGCGGTGGCTGAAGGCCGACGCCGAACAGCGCTTCGACTTCGCGCGGCCGCCGCTGGTGCGGTGGGCCGCGGTGCGGCTTGAGGCTAAGCGCCATGCCCTGGTGATGACGAATCATCACATCCTGCTTGACGGCTGGTCGATGCCGGTCCTGCTACGTGAGCTGCTCGCACTGTATAGGCAAACACTGTACGCGGCGGACGGCAGCGCCGGTCTTCCGCCGGCGACACCGTACCGCGATTACCTGGCCTGGCTGGCGTCGCGGGACCAGGGCGCGGCGGAGCGGGCCTGGCGGCAAGCGCTGGCCGGAGCGGTGCCGACCCTGCTGGCCGGAGCGGGCGCTGGCCGGGCCGTTGCCCGGCCGGAAAAGCTGGAAGTGCGGCTGCCCGCCGAGATAACCGCTGCCCTGACCGGGTGGGCCCGTGCCCGCGACCTGACCGTGAATACCGTCGTACAGGGCGCATGGGGCTGGCTGCTCGGCGTGATGACGGGGAGCACGGATGTGATGTTCGGCGTCACCGTGTCCGGCCGGCCTCCGGAGATCTCCGGCGTGGAGTCGATGGTCGGGTTCTTTATCAACACGGTGCCGATGCGCGTGGTCGTGCGGCCGGAAGAGCGGCTAGGGGAATTCTTCGCGCGGCTGCAAAGCGAGCAGTCCGAGCTTGGCCCGTCCCAGTTTCTCGGCCTGCCCGCCATTCAGGCGCTGGCTGGGGCCGGCGAGTTGTTCGACAGCACGGTCGTGTTCGAGAACTACCCCTTCGGCGAAGAGACCATGACCGGCGCCGACCTGAGGATCGCCGGCCTCGACGGCCAGGACGCGACGCACTACCCGATGACCCTGGCGGCGGCCCCGGACAGGCAGGCACAGCTGACCCTGCGGCTTGAGTACCAGGCTGATCTGTTTGATGCGGAGACGGTGGAGGGCCTGGCGGCCCGACTGGTGGGCGTGCTCGGGACGGTAGCCGCGGATCCCGGTGCGCGGGTATCCGCGGTGGAGGTGCTGCTGGCGGATGAGCTGGGGCTGCTGGAGACGTGGGGTGAGGGTGCGGCGGGGATCGCGCCGGAGGCCGGGCTGGCGGAGTTGTTCGGAGCGCGGGTGGCAGCGGCACCTGGCTCGGCGGCGGTGACTGACGGGGAGGTGCGGCTGACTTACGCCTCGCTGGACGCGGCCGCTGAAGTGCTGGCGGCGCGGCTGGCGGCGGCCGGCCTCCGGCCGGGGTCACTGGCCGGGATCTTGATGGAGCGGTCGGCTGGCCTGGTGGTGGCGATGCTGGCCGTGATCAAGGCCGGCGCGGCGTACGTGCCTTTGCATCCGGACTGGCCGGGCGCGCACCTGGAATTCGTGCTAGCTGACACGGCGGCCGAGGTAGTCGTGGCTGGCGACGGCCTGGCCGGGCGGCTGCCAGCGGGCCTGGCCGTGATCGAATGCGGGGCCGTACCTGAGGTGCGGGCACCCGGCGCGGCGATCGCGCGGGGCCTGGCCGGGCGGCGGCCAGGTGACCTGGCGTACGTGATGTACACGTCCGGGTCGACCGGGCGGCCTAAGGGCGTCGCGGTGACCCAGCGGAACGTGGCCGCGCTGGCGACGGATCCGTGCTGGGCCGGCGGCAGCCAGGACCGGGTGCTGTTCCAGGCCGCGCACGCGTTCGACGCGGCGACCTACGAGGTGTGGGTGCCGCTGCTGTCCGGCGGCGAGGTCGTGATCGCGCCGCCTGGGGCGGCAGGCCCGGCCGAGCTGGCGGGGCTGATCAGGGAGCACAGGCTGACGGCCCTGCACCTGACCGCGGCCCTGTTCGAGGTGATCGCCGGCGAGGATCCTGAGTGCCTGGCTGAGGTCGGGCTGGTGCAGACCGGCGGAGAGGCGGTGTCGGCGAGCGCGGCGGCGGCGGTGATCCTGGCGTGTCCCTTGACGTCGGTGGTGCATTGCTACGGACCGACGGAGACCACGGTCTTCGCGACCAGGCACCTGGTGACGGCGGGGGAAACGGGGAGCTCGCTGCCGATCGGGCGGCCGATGGCCGATACGCGGGCGTACGTGCTTGACCAGTGGCTGCGGCTGGCGCCGCCGGGGGTGACGGGGGAGCTGTACCTGGCCGGGGCCGGGGTGGCGCGGGGTTACCTTGGCCGGGCCGGGCTGACCGCCGAGCGGTTCGTACCTGACCTGCTGGCCGGCGACGGATCGCGGATGTACCGGACCGGGGACCTGGCCAGATGGACAGTGAAGGGGGAAGGGGAGGTGGGCGGGGGGGACCTCGTGTTCGCGGGCCGGGCTGATGACCAGGTCAAGATCCGCGGGTTCCGGGTCGAGCCTGGAGAGGTATCGGCTGCGCTGGCGCAGGCACCCGGAGTAGCACAGGCCGTCGTGATCGCCAGAAAGGACGGGCCGGGCGACCAGCGGCTCACCGGGTACGCCGTCCCGGTCCCTGGCGGTGCCCTTGACCCGGCCGGGCTGCGAGACTGGCTCGCCGCGCGCCTGCCTGACTACCTGATCCCGCCCGCGATCCTCGTGCTGCCCGAGCTGCCGCTGACGGTCAACGGCAAGGTCGACAGGGCGGCGCTGCCCGCACCTGACGCCGCGGCCGGCCGGCGCGGGCGGGCGCCGCGCACCCCGGCCGAGGAAATCCTGTGCGTCCTGTACGCCGACGTACTCGGCGTCCCCGCCGTCAGCATCGACGACAGCTTCTTCGAGCTCGGCGGCGACAGCATCAGCTCCATCCAGCTCGTCTCCCGCGCCCGCAAAGCCGGAGTCCAGCTCACCGTCCGCCAGGTCTTCCAGACCCCCGCCATCGCCGGACTCGCCGCCCACGCCAGCCTGGCCGAGCCGGCCGAGGCTCCAGGCGGGGACGGCGTCGGCCACGTGCCGCTCACCCCGATCATGCGCTGGATGCTGGCGGGAGGCGGGCGGATTGAGTCGCTCCACCAGGCTGTGCTCGTGCAGGTACCCGGTGACCTGCGGTGGGATCAGCTGGTGACGGGGCTGCAGGCGGTCATCGACCGGCACGATGCGCTCCGGGCGTGCCTGGCAGGCGAGCAGGCGGACTGGTCGCTGCGGGTCCCGGCGGCGGGCACGGTCGACGCGGCGAGGCTTTGCCGCCGGGTGGAGGTCGCCGGCCTGACCGCCTCCGAGCGGGCGGAAGCAGTCGCGCGGGAGGCGGCCGTCGCGGTTGAGCGGCTCGATCCTGCGGGCGGGGTGATGGTACAGGCCGTGTGGTTCGACGGCGGGGATGACGTGGCCGGCCGATTGATGCTGGTGGCGCATCATCTCGTGATCGACGGGGTCTCCTGGCGGATCCTGCTGCCTGACCTCGCGGCCGCGTGCGCGGCGGCGGCCGGAGGGCGGGAGGCGGATCTAGCGGCGGAAGGGACGTCGTTCCGCCACTGGGCGGTCGCCCTGGCGCAGGACGCGGACTCACCGCAGCGGCGAGCGGAGCTCGGATGGTGGTCGACGGCAGTGAGTCGGCCTGACCCGCTGCTTGGCGGCATCGTGCCGCTGGCAGGCCGCGACATTTCCGCTACGGTCCGCGACTACACGCTGACGCTGCCGCCGGAACTCACCCGACCCTTGCTGACCAGCGTGCCCGGGGTGTTCAGGGGCGGGATCAACGACGTGCTGCTGAGTGCCCTGGCGGTGGCGCTGGCCGGGTGGCCGGCTGCTGGCGCGGGGACAGCCGTCCTTGTGGATCTTGAAGGTCACGGCCGCCAGGACGAGCTTTTCGCGGGAACCGACCTGTCGCGGACCGTGGGGTGCTTCACGAGCCTGTTCCCGGTCTGGCTGGACCCCGGTCCGTTCGACTCGCGGAAGTTCTTCGCCGGCGGCGCGGCGGTCGGTGAGGTGGTGAAGCGCGTGAAGGAGCAGTTGCGGGAGGTTCCCCGGCACGGAATCGGCTACGGGCAGCTGAGATATCTCAGTACAGAGGGCGCCTCAGTGCTCGGGGCCGGGACGAGACCGCGTATCGCGTTCAACTACCTCGGCCGGTTCTCGGCCAGGGAAGCGAGGGACTGGGACCTGGCCCCTGAGGAGATCCCGGCGGTCGATCATGACCCGTCGGCCCGGGTAGTCCACGCGATCACGGTCAACGCGATGACGCGAGACAGCGCCGGAGGACCTCGCCTTCAGGCGGTCTGGTCCTGGCCTGGCGGTCTGCTGCCGGCCGAGCTGGTCGCGGAACTGGCGGAGAGGTGGCGGCGGGCGCTCGAGGCGCTCGCCGCGTACGCCGCCCGTCCTGACGCGGGCGGGTTCACCCCGTCCGACGTTCCGCTGGTCGCGCTGTCCCAGGAAGAGATCGACCTGATCGAAGCCGATTGGCTGATCCAGGAATGAGCGGCGGGATCGAGGACCTGCTTCCGCTGTCGCCATTGCAGGAAGGGCTGCTGTTCCACGCTCTTTACGACGAGACAGAGGTAGATGTCTACGTCGTGCAGATGAGGCTCGAGCTGGCCGGGCGGCTGGATCCGGGAGCGCTGCGGTCCGCGGCTAGCTCGTTACTGCGGCGGCACGCGAACTTGCGCGCTGGCTTCCGGCACAAGGGGCTCACCCGGCCGGTAGCGGTGATCCCGGCGCGGGTTGACCTACCGTGGCTCGAGGTCGACCTGTCGGGGCTGGCCGAGGATGAGCGCGAAGCGCGGCTCGGACAGCATCTCGATGTCGACCGGGCGCGACGGTTCGATCCGGTCCGCGCGCCGCTGATGCGGTGGACCCTGTTCCGGCTCGAGCCCGAGCGGCACCTGCTGCTGGTGAGCCATCACCACCTGCTGCTCGACGGCTGGTCGACGCCGGTGGTGATCAGCGATCTGCTCGCCTTGTACGAGGCGGGCGGTGACGACCGCGGCCTTGAGCCAGTGACGCCCTACCGGGATTACCTGGCCTGGCTGTCGTCCCGCGACCGTGACGCGGCCGGGCAGGCCTGGCGGGAGGCCCTGGCCGGGGCCGAGCCGACGCACCTGGCCGCGGCGGAACCGCGCCGGGCGGCCAGGTTCCCTGAGCTCTTGACGGCGGCGGTGCCGCCGGAGATCACCCGGCGCCTCGTGGCGTTCGCGCGGGCTCGTCACCTGACCATGAATACCTTGGCGCAAGGTGCGTGGGGCTGGCTGCTCGGGCTGATGACAGGCAGTACCGACGTGCTGTTCGGGGTAACCGTGTCAGGGCGGCCGCCGGAGATTCCCGGCGTCGAGGGCATGGTCGGCCTGTTCATCAACACGGTGCCGATGCGGGTGGTGCTTCGGGCCGGTGAGCGCCTCGGAGAGTTTTTCGCCCGGCTGCAGGCTGAACAGGCCGCGCTCGGCCCCCACCAGTTCCTCGGGCTGGCCGGAATCCAGGCGCAGGCCGGCGGTGCGCGGCTGTTCGATACCTCGATGGTGTTCGAGAACTATCCCTTCGACGAGGACGCGCTGACCGTGGCCGGCCCGCCCGAGCGAGCGCTGCGGGTAGCCGGCCTCGGGGGGCGGGACGCGACGCACTACCCCCTGAGCCTGGGTGCGGTACTCGGCGAGGAGCTGAGCCTGCGGCTCGAGTACCGGCCCGACCTGTTCGACGCTCACGTGGTGCGAGGGCTCGCCGACCTGCTGCTCGCGTTCTTCCGAGCGGTCGCCGGCGATCCCGATCGCAAGGTCGAGCGGGTGCCGACGCTGACGGCGATCGAGCGGGACCGGCTGACCAGCTGGAACGACACGGCGGCGGCCGTTCCTGACCTCGGGATCGCCGGCCTGTTCGAGGCCCAGGTGGCGGCATCGCCCGGAGCGCTCGCCGTTGCGGCCGGAGACGCGGAGCTGACCTATGCGGAGCTCGACGCCGCCGCTGACTTGCTGGCCGGGCGCCTGGTCACGATGGGAGTGCGGCCGGAAACCATTGTCGCCGTCGCGCTGGAGCGGTCAGCCGGGCTGATCGTGGCGTTGCTCGGGGTACTCAAGGCGGGCGGCGCCTACCTGCTGCTTGATCCCGGCTATCCGGCGGACCGGCTGGCGTTCATGCTGACCGACGCCAGGCCGGCCTGCCTGGTCACGTCGAGCGCGGTTACCGAGGGACTCCCTGACGCGGCGGGCGAGCTGCCCTGGCTGCTGGTAGACGAGCAGGCGGCGGAGCTAGCCGTAGCTGGCCCACGCCCGAGCGTGCGGAGTGCGGCCTATGTGCTGTACACGTCCGGCTCGACCGGATGGCCGAAGGGCGTCGTGGTGTCGCACGCGGGATTCGGAAGCCTGCTAGCCGGTCACACCGCACTGCTCGGCGTTGGCCCTGGATGCCGGGTCGCGCAGTTCGCGTCGCAGAGCTTCGACACCTTCGGGTGGGAGTGGTCGATGGCGCTGCTGACCGGGGCGACCCTGGTCGTGGTGCCATCGGAGCGGCGGCTAGGCGATGAGCTGGCCGCCTTCCTCGCAGAATCCAGGGTGACCCACGTGACGCTGCCGCCGGCGGCGCTGGAAACGGTGCCGGACGGGGCGCTGGAAGCGGGGCTGACGCTGATCGTGGCGGGGGAGGCATGTCCGCCCGGCGTCATGGCGCGGTGGTCACGGGGTCGGGCGATGTTCAACTCGTACGGGCCGACGGAAACCACCGTGGACGCGACGTTGTGGCGGTGCGCGGCGGACGCGGATGAGGTTCTGATCGGGTCACCCGTCGTGAATACGCGGGCTTATGTGCTTGACGGCTGGTTGCGGCTGGTGCCTGCGGGGGTGACCGGGGAGCTGTACGTCGCCGGGACTGGGGTGGCGCGGGGTTACCTGGGGCGGGGCGGGCTGACGGCGGAGCGGTTCGTGGCGGACCCGTTCGCCGGGGACGGGTCGCGGATGTACCGGACGGGGGATCTGGTGCGGTGGACCGGCGCTGGGGGGCTGGTGTTCGTCGGCCGGGCCGATGATCAGGTGAAGATCCGGGGGTTCCGGGTGGAGCCCGGGGAGGTGGCCGCTGTTCTCGGCCGGGCACCGGGGGTGGCGCAGGCGGCGGCGGTTGTCCGCGAGGACGTGCCGGGGGAGCGCCGGCTGATCGGGTATGTAGTGCCGGCTCCTGGTAGCCGGGTTGAGGGCGCGGCGGTGCGGCGGTTCGCGGCGGGGGTGCTGCCTGATTACCTGGTGCCTTCGATGGTAGTGGTGCTTGCTGAGCTGCCGCTGACGGTGAACGGGAAGGTCGATAAGGCGGCGCTGCCGGTGCCTGTGGTCGCTGCCGGCGGCGGGCGGGGGCCGCGTGACCTGGTGGAGGAGTTGCTGTGCGGGTTGTTCGCTGAGGTGCTCGGCGTCCCCTCGGTGGGGGTGGATGAGAGCTTCTTTGAGCTGGGCGGGCATTCGCTGCTGGCGGTGCGGCTGATCGGCCGGGTGCGGGCGGTGCTCGGGGTGGAGGTGGGGATCCGGGCGTTGTTCGAGGCTCCGACGGTAGCGGGGCTGGCCGGGCGCGTTGGCTCGGGCGGGGAGGAGGTCGCACGGCCGGCGGTAGCGGCCCGGCCGCGGCCGGAGCGGGTGCCGGCGTCGTTCGCGCAGCGGCGGCTGTGGTTCTTGGACCGGCTGGAGGGTCCCGGGGCGGTGTACAACTTGCCGGTGGCGGTCCGGTTGCGGGGGCCGCTGGCGGCGGAGGCGTTGCGGGCGGCGCTCAGTGATGTGACGGCGCGGCATGAGAGCTTGCGGACGGTGTTCGCCGAGGCGGATGGCGAGGTGTTCCAGCAGCTGATTCCGGCCGGGAAGGCGGAGCCTGCGTGGGAGACGGTGCCGGTCGGGCCGGGCGGGCTGGCGGAGGCGCTGGGCGCGGCGGCGCGGTGGTGCTTTGACCTGGCCGGGGAGCTGCCGGTGCGGGCCTGGCTGTTCGGGGTCGGGCCGGATGAGCAAGTGCTGCTGTTGTTGTTTCATCACATCGCGGTGGACGGGTGGTCGCTCGGGCCGTTGTGGCGGGATCTGGCGGCGGCGTACGAAGCGCGGGTCTCGGGGGATCCGCCAGAGTGGGCGCCGCTGCCGGTGCAGTACGCCGACTACGCGCTGTGGCAGCGGGAGGTGCTCGGAGCGGAATCTGACCCGGCCAGCCTGGTCGCGGGACAGGCGGAGTACTGGCGGGGCGCGCTGGCCGGGATACCGCCTGAGCTAGCGCTGCCGGCCGACCGCGCCAGGCCCGCGGTGGCGAGTTACCGGGGCGGGGTGACGGGTTTCCTGCTTCCGGCCCAGGTGCACTGTCAGCTGCTTGGCGTAGCGCGGCGGTGCCAGGCGACGTTGTTCATGGTCGTGGTGGCCGGGGTGGCGGCACTGCTGGCGCGACTGGGCGCCGGGGAGGATATCCCGCTCGGGACGGTGGCGGCGGGCCGGCCGGACGGGGCGCTTGATGAACTGGTCGGGTTCTTCGTGAACACGCTGGTGCTGCGGGTTGGCCTGGCCGGGAATCCGAAGTTCGCGGAAGTGGTCGGGCGGGTCAGGGAAGTGGCGCTGGGAGCGTTCGCTCACCAGGACGTGCCGTTCGAGCGGGTCGTGGACGTGGTGAACCCGCCCAGGTCCCTTGGCCGTCACCCGCTGTTCCAGGTGATGATCGCGGTGCAGAACAACCTGCGGGACGGTCAGGGGGCCGCGCTGGCCGGGTTGGAGGTGACGGAGGAGCATACCGGCGCGGGGGCGGCCAAGTTCGACCTGTCCTTCCTCCTGTCCGAGCAGCACGACGGTAGCCGGCCGGCCGGGCTGTGGGTGGCCGTGGAGTATGCAACTGACCTGTTTGACCGGGCCAGCGCGGAGTTGCTCGGGCAGCGGCTGGCGGGGCTGCTCGAGGCAGTGGCAGCCGATCCTGGATGCCGGCTGGACCAGCTCGAGGTACTGACCGGGGCCGAGCGGCGGAAGCTGACGGAGTGGAACGCCGGCCCGCCCGTCGGGCTCGGGAGGGCGGGCGGGCTAATAGAACAGTTCGCGCAGATCGCGGCCGCGTGTCCTGACCGGGTCGCGGTCACCAGCGGAACCGGGCCGCTCACCTATCGCGAGCTCGACGAGGCCTCCGACCGGGTAGCGGCCGCGCTGGCCGCGGCCGGGATCGGGCCGGAAGACCTGGTCGGCATCTACCTGCAGCGGTCGGCCGCGATGATCGCCGTGCTGCTCGGCGTGCTCAAGGCCGGCGGCGCCTACCTGCCGCTCGACCCCGCCGCACCGCCTGCCCGCGTCCGGTGGATGATGACCGACGCCCGGATCGCGGCCGTGATCAGCGACCCCGGCGGCCCGGTGCCGGCCTGCCAGGCCCCCGTCATCACCGCCACGCGCGAGCTCCTGCACGCCGGCGAGGCGCCCAGGCTCCGCCGCCCGGACCGGCCCGGCCAGCTCGCCTATGTCATCTACACCTCAGGATCGACCGGCACCCCCAAGGGAGTCGCCGTCACCCGCGGCGACATCACCGACCTCGCCGCCGACCGCCACTGGCAAGGCGGCCACCACGCCCGCGTCCTCTTCCACGCCCCCCATACCTTCGACGCCGCCACCTACGAAATCTGGATACCCCTCCTGCTCGGCGGGCAAATAGTCGTCGCCCCGCCAGGGGACCTCGATCTGCCCGCGCTTGAGCGGCTGGTCAGGGACGAGCGGGTCACCGCGACCTTCTTCACCGCCGCGCTGTTCGACCTGATCGCCGCGGAATCGCCTGGCCTACTGAACGGCCTCAGCGAAGTCTGGGTCGGCGGTGACGCGGTGTCGCCCGCGGCCTTCCGTAAGGCGCTGGCCGAATGCCCGCGGCTGGTCGTGACGAACGGATACGGGCCGACGGAGACGACTACCTTCGCGACCTGCCGCCCGGTCCGGGGGATCGATGAGATGCGGGAGATCGGCGACACGGTGCCGATCGGACGGCCGGTGGACGGGATGCGGGCGTACGTGCTTGACCGGTGGCTGCGGCCGGTGCCGCCAGGGGTAACGGGGGAGCTTTACCTGGCCGGGGCCGGGGTAGCGCGGGGATACCTGGGCCGGTTCGCCCTGACCGCTGAGCGATTCGCGGCCGACCCGCTGGCCGGGGACGGGTCGCGGATGTACCGGACCGGGGACCTGGTGAGCTGGTCGGCGGCCGGGGAACTTGTGTTTACCGGGCGGGCCGATGACCAGGTCAAGATCCGCGGGTTCCGGGTCGAGCCAGGGGAGGCAGCGGCCGTCCTTAGCGGGGCGCCCGGCGTGGCGCAGGCGGTCGTGGTCGCGCGAGAGGACGAGCCGGGGCCCAGGCGGCTGGCCGGGTACGTAGTGCCCGAGCCAGGCGCCGCCCTCGATCCGGCGGCGCTGCGGGACTGGCTCGCCGCCCGCCTGCCCGGTTACCTGATCCCGGCGGCCGTCCTCGTGCTGCCCGCGCTCCCGCTGACCGTCAACGGCAAGATCGACAAGACCGCGCTTCCCGCCCCGGAGACCGCCGCCCGGCCAGGCCGTGCCCCTCGCACCCCGGCCGAGGAAATCCTGTGCGGCCTGTACTCCGACCTCCTCGCCGTCCCCGCCGTCACCATCGACGAAAGCTTCTTCGAACTCGGTGGCGACAGCATCGTCTCCATCCAACTGGTCTCCCGCGCCAGGAAAGCCGGGATCGTCATCAGCCCGCGCGACGTCTTCCAGTGCCGGTCGGTGGCGGCCCTGGCGGCGGTCGCGACCCCGTTGGATCCGGCGGACAGCCCCGGCGACCTAGCCGACGCCGGAGTCGGGGACGTTCCCCTCACCCCGATCATGCGCTGGCTGCGGGATGGCGGCGGGCCGGTTGACCACTTCAGCCAGTCCATGGTCGTGCGGGTACCAGAAGGGATACGCCTGGCCCAGCTTGTCCGCGGGGTTCAGGCGCTCCTTGATCATCATGACGCGCTGCGAATGAGGCTTGTCCGCGACGACGAGGACTGGGCGCTTGAAGTCCTCCCGCCTGGTGCGGTCGACGCTGGAGCTTGCGTCCTGGCGCAGGTCATCACGGCTGAGCAATCGCTTGGCGAAGTGACCGCTGAAGCCGCCGAGCGGGCCAGTCGCCGGCTGGCCCCCGCGAGCGGACGGCTGCTTCAAGCTGTGTGGCTCGATGCCGGCGAGGACAGGTCAGGCTGGCTGCTCCTGGTAGTTCACCACCTGGCGGTCGATGGCGTGTCCTGGCGGATTCTCCTTCCCGACCTGCGGGCCGCCTGCGAGGCGGCCGCCAGAGGCGAAGACCCTCACCTTGAGCCGACAGGCACCACGTTCCGCCAGTGGGCACGGCGACTGGAAGAGGAGGCGAGCAGCCCAGCCCGAGTGGCGGAACTCGCGATCTGGACGGAAATGCTGGCCGACCCAGGTGCCCTGCTCACGGGCGAGAAGCTGGATCGCCACCGTGACGTAGCGGCAACGGCCCGTTCCTATTCACTGACCTTGCCTCCCGACCGGACGCAGCCTTTGCTCGGGGCAATCCCAGCACTCTATTTCGCGAGTATCAATGACGTGCTGCTCGCCGCTCTGGCCGTGGCGGTAAATGCCTGGCTCGGGAATTCGGCGCCGGTGCTGATCGACCTGGAGGGGCACGGCCGGCAGGAGCTGTCCGAAGCTATCGAGCTGTCAAGGACAGTGGGCTGGTTTACCAGCCTGCACCCGGTGCGCCTGAACCTCGGTCACGTTGACCTAGCCGACTATTTCCGTGGCGGCGAGACGGCGGGCCGGGTGCTGAAGTGCGTCAAAGAGCAACTACTCGCCATTCCTGATAACGGCATCGGCTACGGGCTGCTGCGTTACCTCAACCCGCGGGCAGCGCCGGTCCTGTCCGGACTGCCAGGACCCCAGATCTCCTTTAATTACCTCGGCCGGTTCCAGGCTGGTGCTGACGACTCGCCCTGGACGCCGGTCATGGAGGCGATCGCGCTCGCCAGCGCCGTCGACCCGGTCACGCCCCTGACCCATGTGGTCGAGATCAACGCCTTCGTCGAAGACCGGCCAGAAGGTCCCTGCCTTCATGCCGCCTGGACCTGGCCGGGAGCGCTGCTGCCAGGCGACGCTGTCCCGGCCCTGGCTCGGCGCTGGTCCGAGGCACTTGACGCCCTCGTCGAGCACGGCCGGTCTCCCGGCGCCGGAGGGCACACGCCCGCTGACTTCCCGCTGGTGCTGGTGACTCAAGACGAGCTCGGCCAGCTTGAGGCTTCCGGGCCGGTCAGGGAATTGTGGCCGCTGACGCCCCTACAGGAAGGGCTGCTCTTTCACGCGCTTCTCGATGGCGCGGGCGCGGACGTCTATTCCGCTCAGACGGTACTCGAGCTAACCGGGCCGGTAGATCCTCACTCGCTGAGAGCAGCGGCAGCTTCTTTGCTCCGCCGCTACCCCAATCTGGGCGCCGGGTTCGCGCACGAAGGGCTGCGCCTGGCCAGTCCAGGTAATTCCGCAGGAAATCCGCCTTGACTGGCGCATGGTTGACCTCACCCTGAGCGGCGAAGACTCAGAACAAGAGCATCGCTTTGACCCGGCTCAGCCGCCGCTTATCAGGTTCTGCCTGATCAAGCTCGGCGCGGAACATTACCGGCTGGTAATCACCAATCACCATCTCATTCTCGATGGCTGGTCGATGCCGTTGCTGACCGCCGAGCTTTTCGCCCTTTACGCCGGCAACGGCGCGGACCTGGCGCTTTCCGCTCCGCCCTCCTACCGCACCTATCTGGAGTGGCTCGGCCGCCAGGACATCGAGGCCGCGAAGGCGGCCTGGACGCAAGCGCTCGGCACAATGGAAGCGCCGACCTTGCTGGCCGGGGGAACACGGGCCAGGCAGCAGGTCGCCCCGCAACGGCTGAGCGTCGAGTTGCCTGCCGGCCTGGCCGCGCGCCTGCGCGCGACGGCAAGGGAACACGACCTGACCCTGAACTCCGTCATCCAGGGAGTCTTCGCGATCGCGCTGGCGGCGATGTCAGGACGCACGGACCTCGCCTTCGGCGCGACCGTGGCCGGCCGCCCGCCCGAGGTGGCCCGCGTCGAGTCCATGATCGGTCTTTTCATCAATACGCTGCCAGTGCGCGCCCGGCTCAGGCCGGAGGAGACGGTAGCGGCCTTCCTGGGCCGGCTGCAAGAAGAGCAGTCCCGCCTTATCCCTTATCAGTACCTCGGCTTGGCGGACCTCCAGCAACTGCTTGGCCTGGGCGAACTGTTCGACACCTCGATGGTGTTCGAGAACTACCCGCACGGTGACGCCGGCCCCGGTGAGCTGGCGCCGGGCGTGCGCCTTCGGTCGATCGAGGGGACGGACGCGGCGCACTACGCCCTGAGCCTGATCGTCATGCCAGGCGAGCACCTCAGGATGCAGCTGGAATACCGTCCTGACCTGTTCGGCCGGCCCAGCGCGGAGAAGCTTGGACGGTGGCTGGCCGGGCTGCTTGAAGCGGTAGCGGCCGATCCGCGGCGCCGGATCGGCCAGCTCGAACTGCTGACGGCCGCCGAACGGCACCAGATCCTGGCCGGCTGGAGCAACGCCGCCGCGCCTTGGCGGACCGCGGGTCCTGGTCTGGTGGAGCTGTTCGAGCAGGCCGCGGCGGCGGGGCCGCACCGGGTGGCCGTGGCCTGCGGTAGCGAGCGGCTCAGTTACGGAGAGCTTGACGCGGCAGCGGACCTGGTGGCGGGCGCGCTGATCGCGGCGGGGACCAGGCCTGAAGACCGGGTTGGCATCTACCTGCAAAGGTCGGCCGGGCTGATCGTGGCGTTGCTCGGCGTGCTCAAGGCAGGCGCCGCCTACGTGCCGCTTGATCCCGCCTACCCGGCGGACCGGATCAGGTTCATGGTGGAGGACTCACGGCCGAGCTGCGTGCTCGCGAGCGAGACGACGGCGAAGGCGTTTCCCGCGACCGGGCGCAGGCTGCTGGTACTTGAGCAGATCCTGGCCAGCGGGGCGGAGCCCGGGCGGCGCGGGCGGGCGCCGGACAGCTTGGCCTACGTCATTTACACGTCGGGCTCGACCGGGGTGCCCAAAGGCGTGATGGTGCCCCACGCGGGCCTCGGGAGCTTGTCCGCCGATCAGCGGTCCTTCCTGGCGATCGGGCCGGAAAGCCGGGTGCTTCAGTTCGCTTCTGTAAGCTTCGACACCGCGGTGTGGGAACTGTGCCTGGCCCTGAGTTCAGGAGCGGCGCTGGTCATTGTCCCGGGCGAGCAGCGCACGGGCGATGAGCTCGCCGCCTTCATCAGGCAGGAAGCCATTACGCACGCGACGCTTCCGCCCGCCGTTCTTTCTTTGCTGCCAGCCGGTTCTCTCCCGTCGGTCACGACGCTGATCGTGGCCGGTGAGGCCTGCTCGCCCGAGGTGATGAGGCAGTGGGGGGCCGGGCGCCGCCTGGTCAACTCTTACGGTCCCACCGAGGCGACGGTCGCCGTGACCCGGTGGCAGTGGCGCGAGGACGCCGCTGAAGTCCTCATCGGGCGGCCTATGGACACCGCGCGGGCGTACGTGCTCGACGGCTGGTTGCGGCTGGTGCCGCCGGGGGTAGCGGGTGAGTTGTACGTCGGAGGGCCGGGGGTGGCGCGGGGATATCTGGAGCGGGGCGGGCTGACGGCGGGGCGGTTCGTGGCGGATCCATTCGCAGCGGACGGGTCGCGGATGTACCGGACCGGGGATCTGGTGCGGTGGACCGCTGCGGGGGACCTTGTCTTCGCCGGCCGGACTGACGACCAGGTCAAGATCCGGGGGTTCCGGGTGGAGCCTGGCGAAGTAGCTGCTGTGCTCGGCCGGGCGCATGGGGTCGGGCAGGCCGTGGCGGTGGTTCGCGAGGACGGTCCCGGCGCGGCGCGGCTGGTGGGGTACGTGGTGCCGGCTTCTGGTGCGCGGGTTGAGGGAGCGGAGGTGCGACGCTGGGCGGCGGAGGTGCTGCCTGACTACCTGGTGCCTTCGGTGGTGGCGGTGCTGGCGGAACTGCCGCTGACCGTGAACGGGAAGGTCGACAAGGCGGCGCTGCCGGTGCCGGTGGTCGCCGCTGGCGAGGGGCGCGGTCCGCGCGATCCGGTGGAGGAGTTGCTGTGCGGCTTGTTCGCTGAGGTGCTCGGCGTGCCCGAAGTGGGTGCGCAGGACAGCTTCTTTGATCTGGGCGGGCATTCGCTGCTGGCGGTGCGGCTGATCAGCCGGGTGCGGGCGGTGCTCGGCGTGCAGGTGGGGATCCGGGCCTTGTTCGAGGCTCCGACGGCGGCGGGACTGGCGGGGCGTGTGATCGCCGGCGGGGAGGGGACCGCGCGGCCGGGGGTGGCCGCCAGGCTGCGGCCGGAGCGGCTGCCGGCGTCGTTCGGGCAGCGGCGGTTGTGGTTCCTGAATCGGCTGGAGGGTCAGGACGCGGTGTATAACCTGCCGGTGGCACTCCGGTTGCGCGGGCCGCTGGCGGCGGACGCCTTGCGGGCAGCGCTTGGCGACGTGACCGCGCGGCATGAGAGCTTGCGTACCGTGTTCGCGGAGGCCGACGGCGAGGTGTTCCAGCGGGTGGTGCCGGCCGGGGAGGCCGAGCCTGGCTGGGAAGCGGTCGCCGTGGCCGGGCCGGACGGACTCGCGCGGGCGCTGGAAGCGGCGGCGCGGCGGAGTTTTGACCTGGCGGGGGAGTTGCCGGTGCGGGCCTGGCTGTTCGGGGTCGGGCCGGATGAGCAGGTGCTGTTGCTGTTGTTTCATCACATCGCGGTGGACGGGTGGTCGCTCGGACCGTTGTGGCGGGATCTGGCGGGGGCGTACGCCGCGCGGGTGGCGGGGGGTGCGCCGGAGTGGGCGCCGTTGCCGGTGCAGTACGGGGATTACGCGTTGTGGCAGCGGGAGGTCCTGGGAGCAGAGTCTGACCCGTCCAGCCTGGTCGCGGGGCAGGTGGAGTACTGGAGGGAAACCCTGGCCGGGGTTCCGCAGGAAGTGGCGCTTCCGGCCGCCCGGGCCAGGCCGGCGGCGGCGAGTTACCAGGGCGGGCTGACGGGTTTCCGGCTGCCGGCGCAGGCGCACGAACGGCTGCTCGAAGTGGCGCGGGGGTGCGGGGCGACGTTGTTCATGGTGGTGGTCGCCGGGGTGGCGGCGCTGCTGGCGCGGCTCGGAGCCGGGACTGATCTTCCGGTCGGGACGGTGGCGGCGGGCCGGCCCGACGAGGTGCTTGACGACCTCGTCGGGTTCTTCGTGAACACGCTGGTGCTGCGGGTGGATGCGGGGGGCAACCCGAGGTTCGCCGAGCTGGTGGGGCGGGTGCGGGAGGTGGCGCTTGGAGCGTTCGCCCACCAGGACGTCCCGTTCGAGCGGGTGGTTGAGGCCGTGAATCCGCCGCGGCTGCTTGGCCGTCATCCGCTGTTCCAGGTGATGGTGGCGGTGCAGAACACCCTTCAGGACGGCGCTGGGCTGCCGCTGGCCGGGGTGGAGGTGTCGGGAGAGCAGACCGGAGCGGGGGCTGCGAAGTTCGACTTGTCGTTCTTGCTGTCAGAAGACCGTGACGGGGGGCGGCCAGCCGGGGTGCGGGTAGCGGTGGAATACGCGGCCGACCTGTTTGACGCCGCGAGCGCCGAGGTTCTCGAGCGGCGGCTGGCGGGTTTGCTCGAGGAGGTGGCGGCTGACCCCTGGCGCCGGATAGGCGAGGTCGAGTTGCTGGCCGCGGAGGAACTGCGGCAGGTCATGGACTGGGGCACGGGCTTGGTGCCCGCCGCACTTCAACGGGCCACGGGGCTGGTGGAGCATTTCGAGGAGCTCGCGGCGGCCGGGCCTGACCTGGTCGCGGTATCCAGCGGCACCTGGCAGCTCAGCTACGGTGAACTGGACGCGGCGGCGGACCGGGTAGCGGGGGCACTGGCGGCGGCCGGGATCGGGCCTGAAGACCGGGTCGGGATCTACCTGGAGCGATCGGCGGGGCTGATCGCGGTGCTGCTCGGCGTGCTGAAGGCAGGCGGCGCCTACGTTCCGCTTGACACCGGTGCGCCGGCCGGGCGCACGACATGGATGATGGCCGATGCCGGGGTGGCGGCCGTGATCGCTGACCCCGGCCGCCCGGTACCGGCAAGCCCTGTCCCCGTCATCATCGCAACCCGCGAGCTCCTGCACGCCGGTCAGGCCGCCCGGCCTGACCGCCGGGACCGCCCGGGTCAGCTTGCCTACGTCATGTACACCTCAGGGTCCACCGGCACCCCCAAGGGCGTCGCCGTCACCCGCCGGGACATCACCGACCTCGCCGCCGCCCGGCACTGGCTCGGCGGCCACCACGCCCGCGTCCTGTTCCACGCCCCGCACACCTTCGACGCCGCCACTTACGAAATCTGGATACCGCTCCTGACCGGCGGGCAGATAGTCGTGGCACCCACGGGTCCGGTGGACTGCCCGGCCCTCAGGACGCTGATCGGCGAGCACGAGCTGACGGCCGTGCATGTGACGGCCGGGCTGTTCACGGAGCTGGCCAGCCTGGATCCCGGATGCTTCCGCGGGCTGCGCGAGGTTCTGACCGGTGGGGACGTGGTAGTACCTGAGGCTGTCCGCCGGGTGCGGGCGGCGTGCCCCGAGCTGACGGTGCGGCAGCTCTACGGCCCTACCGAGATCACCTTGTGCGCGACCACGTCGGTGGCCGGCGAGTCCGGCGCGGTGGTGCCGATCGGCCGCCCGGTCGACGGCACTTCGGTGTACGTGCTTGACGGGTGGCTGCGGCTGGTGCCGCCGGGAGCGACGGGGGAGCTGTACGTTTCCGGGGCCGGGGTGGCGCGGGGCTACCTGGGGCGAGGTGGCCTGACGGCGGAGAGATTCGTGGCGGACCCGTTCGCGGAGGACGGGTCGCGGATGTACCGGACGGGGGACCTGGCCCGGTGGGCCCTGCCCGGAGAGCTCGTTTTCGTCGGCCGGGCCGATGATCAGGTGAAGATCCGGGGGTTCCGGGTCGAGCCTGGAGAGGTGGCCGCCGTTTTGGGCGGCGCACCGGGAGTCGGTCAGGCAGCGGTCATCGTGCGCGAGGACGTACCTGGGGAGCGGCGGCTCGCCGGATACGCCGTTCCCGCTGCTGGGGCCAGCCTGGACGAGGCGGTGCTGCGGGACTGGCTCGCTGCCCGGCTGCCCGGCTACCTGGTTCCTTCGTCGGTGATTGTGCTTGAGCAGTTGCCGCTGACCGTGAACGGCAAGGTCGACAAGGCCGCGCTGCCGGCGCCGGTGGTGACTGCCGGGCGGGGGCGGGGTCCGCGTGGCCCGGTGGAGGAGCTGCTGTGCGGTCTATTTGCTGATGTTCTTGGCGTGTCAGGGGTTAGTGCGCAGGACAGTTTCTTTGAGCTCGGCGGGCATTCGCTGCTGGCGACGCGGCTGATCAGCCGGGTGCGAGCTGCGCTCGGCGCCGAGCTGTCCATCGCGACGCTTTTCAGGACGCCGACCGTCGCAGGCCTGGCCGGAGCGCTTGGCGTGGATCAACGTGATGACCCGCTCGCCCCGGTGCTGCCGCTGCGGGCGGGCGGCAGCGGCAGCACGGCTCTGTACTGCCTGCATCCGGGAAGCGGGCTGAGCTGGTGTTACGCCGGCCTCCTTCGCGAGGTCCCCGCCGGTGTTCCCGTTTACGGGCTGCAGGCCAGGGCGCTGACCGGTCCCGTCCCGCTGCCTGGCAGCATTGCCGAGCTGGCCGCGGACTACGCCGAGCAGATCAGGAGCAATCAGCCCGACGGTCCTTATCACCTGCTCGGCTGGTCATTTGGCGGCACGGTCGCCCACGCCGTCGCGACGCGGTTGCAGGAACTTGGGGCCGAGGTCGGCCTGCTCGCGCTTCTGGACTGCAGTCCGCGCGGACGGAGCGATGCCAGCCTGGACGCCGAGCTTGCCGACCCGGTGCGGGTCCTGATGGCCATCTTCGACGGCGTCGAATTCGACGAGGCTCTTTCTGACCCCAACAAGATTCTTGAGCTGCTTCGAGAGCAGGGCAGCGCGTTCAGCAGCCTGAACGAGGACACCATCGGCAAGATGGTCGAGGCCTTCCGCAACAACGCTTATCTGCTGCGGGCGCATAACCCCGGCCGTTTCCGAGGGGACGCAGTCCACTTCACGGCGACCATCGGGCGGCCGGCGGATCTGGCGGACGCGCGCGCCGCCTGGCAGCCGTTCGTGGTTGGCGCGGTCGAAGAACACCTCATCGACTGCACCCACGGCGGAATGACGCAGGTGCGGCCGCTCTCCGCCATCGCGAAAGTGGTAGCGGCCAAGATCGCGCCCGTCCGCGACTGACGGGGCTGACCCCAGGCGACAAACAAAACACCTGAAATGACCCAACCAGGATGTAATGACGGCCTGTCTTGGAGATGAGGCGGGGCGGTGGTGCCCGCGGCGGCGGTGGTGCCCGTGGGGGGCCGTGGTGCCCGCAGGCGCTTGTACCGCATCGATGTCCCTTGGCTTATTTCTGATCTTGGAGGTGCCGGCTGGCCTACGCCATCCGGCAACGACCGGACAAAGCACTCAAAACGTCCGTCCCGGCGTGGCGGCGGCTCGCGGGCGGCTCGCGGGCGGCTCGCGGGCGGCTCGCGGGCGGCTTCTGGCGGGCGTGAGCCCGGTTCCGCATGGCCGCCTTACCGCATCGATGGCCCATCGTTGTCGTTGCGCGGTCTGGGGTTACCGCATCGATGGCCCATGGTTGCGGTTGCAGCAGCATCGATGGGCCATGGTTGCTGTTGCCGGGCGGCAGCGAACCGCATCGATGGGCCATCGTTGCGGCCCCGCCCCGGCAAGTTGCGGCAAATGCCCCGGATGCGGGATGCCGACGCTGACCGCCGGGCCCTGACCGATCGCCCAGGACGGGTCCGGTAGACCACAACTGCTAATCCCCAAACCACACCAGTCCCACAGACCACAGCAGGATCAACTCTAGCTAAGCGGCATTGTGTCGGAACCGCATCCACGGGACATCGTTGTCGTTGCCAACGACCACGGAACCGCATCGATGTCCCAGGGGTGAGGCTCTTTTGGGTGGAGTTTGGGGGTGGTGTGGCTGCGGCGTGGTGTGGTGCGGGTGAGGCTTCCGTTCCTTATGGTCCTGAAGTGCGAATCCGGAACCATGGGAAGGGAAGCCTCGGTGGAAGAGTACGGGCTGGAAGCGGTGGCGGCTAGGGCGGGTGCGGGTCCGGCGGCGGTGCTGCCGGAGGCGGCGGGTGCGGTGGCGGTGCTGCCGGGTGCGGGCGGGGTGCTGCTGGAGGCGCTGGGGGCGTGCGGGGAGGCGGTGGCGCCGGGTCTGGGGCCGCTGGTGGTGGCGGTGGCGCGGGTGGCGCAGGGTGCGTGCCGGGTTCAGGCGCTGGATGAGCTGGTGACGGGGGTGGTGGAGGGGATGCGGGAGGTGGAGCGGAAGGTGGCGCAGCTGGGGCTGGACTGGATGGCGGAGAACGAGGTGCGGGTGGAGGGGGTGACGGGCGCGGACGGGGTGCGGCGGCCTCGGGTGGAGCGGGGCCGGCGGCGGAAGGTGGTGACGCGGGTGGGGCGGCTGGTGGTGCGGCGGATGGGGTACCGGGCGGCGGTGGCGGGGGTTCCGATGCTGTTCCCGCTGGACGGGGTGCTGAACTTGCCGGCGTCGTCGTATTCGCATGAGCTGGCGGAGCTGGTGGTGATGTTCTGCCGGGAGGTGTCGTATGAGAAGGCGCGGGGGATGCTGGCGGCGGTGACGGGGGTCACGGTGGGCAAGCGGCAGCTGCAGCAGGTCATGCGGGCGGCCTCGGCCGACGCGGAGGCTTTCTGCGATGCCGGGCGAGACGGGGAGCCGGTGCCGCTGCCGCTGGCGCTGCCTGCGGGCGGGCCGGTGCCGGGCGGGCCGGGCGGGGAGGCGGTGCCGCTGGCGCTGCCTGCGGGCGGGCCGGTGCCGGGCGGGCCGGGCGGGGAGGCGGTGCTGCCGCTGGCGCTGTCGGCGGACGGCAAGGGCGTGAGCATGCGGCCCGGATCACGGCGCAAGCGGACCAAGGCGCCCGGCAAGAAGGTGCAGACGTACCAGAAACGGGCCGTGGCCGGGGAGAAGAAAGGCACCAAGCGGATCGCGCAGGTCTCGTGCGCGTTCGACGTCATCCCCGTGCCCCGCACCCCTGAGGAAGTCATGGCCAGCCACTGCGGCGCCGGGACGGCCGGCCCGCCCCGGCAGGAGCAAAGAAAAAGAAGAAGGGGAAGAAGCCGGCCCCCGAAGCGGTGAACCGCCGCTACCGGGCCGACATCGCCGCGGACCGGTCCGAATCGGTGAAATGGCTGTCCGGCGAGGCCGGGCGCCGCGACCCCGCCCGCGAAAGAGAGCGGATCGTCCTGGTCGACGGCGACAACCACCAGATCGCCCTGATCAGGAAAGAAGCCGCCCGCCGCGGCGTCACCGTCACCCTCCTCATCGACGTGATCCACGTCGCCGAGTACATCTGGAAAGCCGGCTGGGCGCTTTTCCCGGCCCGCGACCCCGCCATCGAGGAATGGGCCGCCGCCCAGGTCCTGGACATCCTGCGCGGCCACGCCGGCCAGGTCGCCGACCGGATCGCCGCCCTCGCCGCCGCGAACCCGCCCCGCAGCCCCGAGCACGCGAAGAACATCGCCAGGACCACCGGCTACCTCCGCGCCAAAATCCCTTACCTGGACTACCCCCGCGCCCTCGCCGCCGGGTGGCCCGTCGCCACCGGCGTCATCGAAGGCGCCTGCCGCCACGTCGTCCAGGACCGCATGGGCATCACCGGCGCCCGCTGGACCACAGACGGCGCCCAGGCCGTCCTGTGGCACCGCGCCATCGACGCCAGCGGCGACGCCAGAACCTACTGGGCCTACCACCTCCAGCAAGAAAAACACCGCAACCACCTCAGCAAATACCAGAACCCCGGCACCCTCGACCTCGCCGCCTGACCAACTCCACCCAGAAGAGCCTCACCCCTGGGACATCGGTGCGACCCAGCGCGACCTTTTGCGGCAAACGCCCAAAATACCGCAAATGATCGAGCCGGAGGCCGGGGCGAAGCCGGGGCCGGGCGATGCCGGGCCGGAGAGCTACCTCTACTCGGATGGCGGTTCAGCGGGCAGGCCGTTAAACCATTGCCTTGTCCGCTTATCGCCGCACGCCTCCGCGAATCTCGCCACGGCTGCCCTGTTGCTCATGCCGCCCGCATGGCGCACCCGCTGGCCGGAAGCGAGCATGACCGCGCACGGGATGGAGTCGAGGACTTCTGCGGGCAGCCAGCCGGCCTGGACACGCACGAGCTCGTGCGGCCCGGAAGTCGCGGCCAGTCGCCTGGCTTCGGCGGGATCTCCCACTACAGCCAGGATCACCGGAACCGCGCTCCTCGCCACGTCAAGTTTGTCATCGATCAAGGTCATGAGCCTGCGGCTCGCGACGCAACGCGGGCGCACGAAGATCATCAGCGCGGAGTCAGGCAGTTGCACGTCCTCTTCGGCCGGGAGCGCACTGACCCGAAGCATTGGCAACGTGGTCCCGTTGAGCGATGAGATCTCGGCCTGTTCTAGTGCTGGAATGCTGCTTCCTTCCGCTGCGCTAGGGGGTTGAAGTCATCATTGAGGCGGCAAGAATTCGCTGTTCCCATACCTCGTCGGCGACTTCAACCTGATAGACGTCCCAGTCCGGCGAATAACCTAGCTCGCGAACCGGCGCGCCCTTAGCTATATCCCAGATCACGAAGCGGTTATTATTCGCGTCGGCGATTATCAGCCATCCTGGCTCATCGAGCGGCAGCGTGTCCTGTACCCAGTTGAAGTCCTTCTCGATCACGTCGGTGATCCAGAAATCGTCGTTCAGCAAGACTACCGCGTTTCCGTGCGCCTCCGATATTACCCAGCCGTTCGCCCGTCGCCGTATACTGTGCGGTTTCTGCATTCCGTGGACGAGCGCAGTGTGATCCCCTGTGCGTTTGTCGATCGCTATGAGCTGGCCCTGGTGAAAGAGCGTTGCCAAAATCAGCGGCGCACCTTCGCGTTCGGTGACCAGTGCGCTGTTGCAGTGGGTTGACTGGTCCAGCGTGCCTATCGGGATACCGCGGTAGTCATGCTGCCTGTCAATGCGCGCGGCCTGGCCTCGCGGAGTCTGCCCGAAGCCGTGCTCGCAGGCCAGCCACGTCCATAGCGGCTCTCCTTCCGGTGTCACTTCAAGCACGGAATCGGTCCCGCTCGAGGTAATAAGGAACCCGCCGGAAGTCCGGGTAATGCTATGCAGGTCATTCATCAGCGGGGTAGCCAGGATATCGACTAGGTCGAAGTGCGAGTCTAGTACCAGGACCCGGCTCCCGTGCATGCTGTTAACGAAGACCTGGTCACCGGCGAAGTTAAATCCGGCCGGGGAGTCGAGTATGCGCGAGTAAACCAGCTCGCCGGTCATGAAATCAAACGCCGCTATCGCGCCCTGCTGATCCGACCTGACTTCGTGAAAAGTACCCTTACCGATCCGCGTGTATTGCAAGAGAGCCTGGCCCTGCCCAAATCGGCAGGTAGACGAGAACGTCGCTACTATTAACAAGTACCGGCTCCAGAAAGCTTTCCATGGTCAGATCTACGGTCTTCACGATAACACTTTACCAGGTTATCATGGGGCATTCCTGGCATCTAAGCAACTGGCCAGGCTGGACCGCAGCGGTGGCCCAGCGTCGCCGCTCCGGGCCCACAGGCAATGACAACGATGGCCCTGCGTTGCTGTTCTGATCCAATGCCACTCGGCTTATTTTGATCATGGAATGAGGGCGGGTGTCCTCTCGCCGGTGCCTGCTGGACAAAAAGCCCGTAACGCCCGGCCGGCCGCAACGATGTCCCATAGGTGCGGTTGCCTGGTGGCGCGGGACCGCATCTATGGGCCATCGATGCTGCGGGAACCGCATGGATGGGCCATGGATGCTGTTCCGCCCGGCGGCCGGACCGCAACGATGGCCCATCGATGCGGTTGGCGCGACTGTCGCCACCTGGGGCCGCGATCCCGACAGCCCCGAAAACCACATCCAGCCACACCAGTCACGCCAGTCCCGGCCCGCCCCGCTCCGGCCCCGCTCCGGCCCCGCTCCGGCCCCGCTCCGGCCCCGCTCCGGCCCGCCAAGCAGACCCGCGCCATCAAGATCAAATTAGGTGGCATTGTGCTCTGACCGCATCTATGCCACATGGATGCGATAGCGCCAGACCGGCCAACGATGCGGTCACCAGCCCCGCAGGCATCACCAGCCCCGCAGGCATCACCAGCCCCGCAGGCATCACCAGCCCCGCAGGCGTCACCACCCCCGCGCGGCCGCGGGTCGCCGGCCGGCGGAGGTTAGCTGGCGATCGCGTTCATGGCGGCGCCGACGATGCCGGCGTCGTTTAGCAGGGTCGCGGGGACGACGGTGGCGCGCAAGGAGAGCTTGGGCAGGAACTTTTCTGACTTCTTGCTGATGCCGCCGCCGATGATGATGAGGTCAGGCCAGAGCAGCGCTTCCATCTTGTCAAGGTAGGTGTCCAGCCGCCCGGCCCACTTGGACCAGCTGAGGTCTTCCTCCTCGCGGGCGTGCTCGGAGGCGCGCTTCTCGGCGTCCTCGCCGTGGATCTCGATGTGCCCGAACTCCGTGTTAGGGACAAGAACCCCGTCGTAGAACAGCGCGCTGCCGATGCCGGTGCCGAGCGTCAGCATCAGGACGGTTCCCCCCTGGCCCTTTCCGGCGCCGAACCGTACCTCGGCGAGGCCGGCGGCATCGGCGTCGTTGACGACGGTGGCCGTCACCCCGTCCACGCCGCTGAAGAACTCGGCCGCGTTTACCCCGACCCAGCTCGGGTCAAGGTTCGGGGCGGTCCTGATCACGCCCTGGGTCACCACACCGGGGAAGGTGAGGCCGACCGCTCCTGTCCACTTGAAATGCGAGATCAGTTGCTTGACCACCGGTCCGACCGCGTCGGGCACCGGCGGATGCGGAGTGTCGATCTTGAGCCGCTCAGCGGTCAGTTGACCCGCCGTCACGTCAACCGGGGCGGCCTTGATCCCGGTTCCGCCAATGTCGATTCCAAGCACATCTGCCATGGCTGCCTGGCACTCCCTCTTGCTAGATAGCTTAGATACCCCAGCGCGCGGACTTCAGCGCCGTTACGTCCGCTTCGGCGCCCTCTAGCCTGATTCTGGCAGCACTTGTCCGGCCGAACGTCCACATGAGCAACTCGGCTGGTGCTCCGATCACGGTCACCATCGGCGTCCTTGGCCGTACGGTCAACCGCACGGCCCGATGATCGTCTCCGCGCTGCTTGATGTCATCCCTGGCGAACTCGATGCCGACAGGTACCTTCCTCAGCATCAGCCTGGCCTGGGACAGCTGGCCCCAGATCGCCTCGGTCAGGTCGTCGCTGAGGTCGCGCGGACGCCAGTCAGCCTGCCCGCGTCTGACGTCTTCGTGGTGTATGAAGTATTCGGCGAAGTTCGCTTTGCCGTCCACGCCGGGAATGCCGAACAGGGAAAGGCGCGGCGGCCCGGTCCTGATCGTTTCTACCAGCATCGGATAAGGCATCCGCGCCGACAGCTTCTGCTGTGCCCGCGCGGTATACCTGGCCATCGGGCCGCCGAGAATTCCGACCGCGGCATCAGGCCGGTGCTCGCGCAGCACCAGATGCGCGGCCAGGTCACTGGTCTGCCATCCCTCGCAGAGCGTCGGCGCGTCTGGACCCGTCTTATCGAGCAGCGTGCACAAAGCAAGGCGCTCATCTCGGGCATAAGTCACTACCCGATAGTAGGACAAGGACGCCGGGGAAGGCGGACCTGGTACCGGCGCGTCGTGGTGGTCCCGCCGGCAGCGCTGACCTAGCGGCCAGAACCAGCGCAGTTCCCCGGTAGCGTTCAAGTAAGGCACAGGAGGACGGACCAAATTGACTCGCGAACCGATGACAACGCCGGCAGTCGGCCCTAGGCCGGAGGCGCCGCCCGTGGCCGGGCCGGAAGCGCGGCGCGGCCGAGGTGAACTTGCCCTGCTGCTTCTCGCCGGCGCGGTCGGGGCGGGACTTGTCCTGCTGACCGCCAGGCAGGAATTCGCCAGGGTCGAAGTCGTGCCGCTGCACCCTCTCCCTCTGACCGTGACCAAGGTCAGCGGTCAGGACTTGCTTCCGGCCGCGTCGGCTCTCGCCGTGGCCGTGCTCGCGAGCATGGCAGCCGTGCTCGCGACCCGCGGACTGCTCCGGCGGCTGACGGGAGTGATCGCGGCCCTGCTCGGCGCGGGGATCGCGCTGACCGCGCTCGGCCGGATCTCCAGGGCGTCCGTGCTCGCGGCGGTCGGTCACGCCAGCCTGTCACCGACCGGAGCCGGGGCAGGCAGCGGGCCAGGCTCGACGACCGCGGGCAACGATTCTGGCCTGTCGACTGGTTCACTAGCCGGATTCCCGAGCCACGTCCTGTTCACCGGGTCGGCCTGGCGGGCGCTGATGGTGGCCGGTGCCGTCATCATCGTCGCCGCTGGCGTCGCGGTGGTCGTCAGGGCCGGTCACCTGCCGGTCATGTCGAGCCGGTACGACCGGGCGAGCCGGCCCTCGGAGCCGCAGTCGGGGCCCGTCCGCTCTGCCGGTGCTGGCGGCCAGCGCGCGCTGCTGCGATCGACGAGTTCCGCTCACCTGTGGGAGTCGCTATCGGCCGGAGCCGATCCCACCTCGGGGTCTGGCGATGAGTAACACGCTACGGATCTAGCCGGTGCCGTTCAGCGACGGCCAGCGTAGGGGCGGCGGCTGGCCGGGAAAACTCCCTCGGTACGATCGTGGGCGCAAGCATCCCACCCCGAGGGGGCAGCAGACCGCGTGAGCGTGCTCGACGACATTCTCGTGGACGTACGCGCCGACCTGGCGGCGCGGCAGCAAACCGCGCCGCTTGAGACCCTCAAGGAAGCAGCGAGGCGAGCACCGTCGCCCCGCGATGTCATGACCGCACTGCGGACCGATGGCGTCGCGGTGATCGCTGAGGTCAAGCGCTCGAGCCCGTCTAAGGGCGCGCTGGCGGCGATCGCCGACCCGGCCGCGCTGGCGACCGACTACGAAGCCGGCGGCGCGCGGGTCATCAGCGTGCTGACCGAGCCGAGGCGTTTCGGCGGAAGCCTTGACGACCTGGCGGCCGTCAGGGACGCGGTGAACGTGCCGCTGCTGCGCAAGGACTTCATTGTCAGCTCGTATCAGCTGTGGGAAGCTCGCGCCTACGGCGCCGACCTGGTGCTGCTCATCGTGGCCGCACTCGAGCAGAACGCGCTTATTTCCCTGGTCGAACGGGCCAGGTCGATCGGCCTGGTACCGCTGGTCGAGGTGCACGCGCCGGCCGAACTCGATCGTGCCCTCGAGGCTGGCGCCGACGTCATCGGCGTGAACGCGCGCAACCTGGCTACGCTGAAAGTCGACCGGGCGGTTTTCGCGGAACTGGCTCCTCGGATACCCGACGACGTCATCAAGATCGCGGAGTCGGGCGTGCGCGGCCCGCATGACCTGCTCGCCTATGCGGCCTGCGGCGCCGATGCCGTGCTGGTCGGGGAAAGCCTTGTCGTCGGGAAGGACCCGAGGTCCGCGGTAGCCGATCTTGTCGCGGCCGGCTCGCATCCGGCCCTTCGCACCGACCGAGGAGGCAGTTCGTGACTACCACGCCCGCGCGGGAAGCCGCGGGAGCGGAGCTTGCCGAGGGGCTCGGGCACTTCGGGCGGTTCGGCGGGCGCCTTGCCCCTGAGGCGCTGATGTCGGCGCTCGATGAGCTGACGACGGCCTACGAGTCGGCGAGGACCGATCCTGAATTCCAGGCCGAGCTCGCGGCGCTGCTTCACGACTATGCCTCACGTCCGACGCGGCTCACCGAGCTGCCGAGATTCGCCGGGCACGCGGGCGGCGGCCGGGTCTTCGCCAAGCGCGAGGACCTCGCCCACACGGGCTCCCACAAGATCAACAATGTCCTTGGCCAGGCGCTGCTCACCAAGAAGATGGGCAAGACGAGGATTATTGCCGAAACCGGCGCTGGCCAGCATGGCGTCGCCACGGCCACCGCGGCCGCGCTGCTTGGCCTTGACTGCGTCGTGTACATGGGCGCGGAGGACACCCGCAGGCAGGCACTCAACGTCGCGAGGATGCGGCTGCTCGGCGCTGAGGTGGTGCCGGTCACGATCGGCAGTCAGACGCTCAAGGACGCCATCAACGAGACGTTCCGCGACTGGGTCGCCACTGTGGAGAACACGCACTACTGCATCGGCTCCGTGATGGGACCGCACCCGTTCCCGACGATGGTGCGAGACTTCCAGCGCATCATCGGGGTCGAGGCGAGAGAGCAGATCCTCGCCAAGGCCGGACGCCTGCCTGACGCGGTAATCGCCTGCGTCGGCGGCGGCTCGAACGCCATGGGCGCTTTCCACGCGTTCATCGGCGACGAGAGCGTCCGCCTGATCGGCTGCGAGGCCGGCGGTGAGGGAGTGGAGACCGGCAGGCACGCGGCGACGATCTCCGGCGGATCGCCTGGGTTCATCCACGGCATGTATACCTACCTGATGCAGGACAGCGAAGGTCAGACCCTGCCGACTCACTCGATCTCGGCTGGCCTTGACTATCCGGGTGTCGGGCCGAGCATTCCTGGCTGCACGAGACCGGCCGCGCGAGTTACCGGCCGGTCACCGATGACGAGGCGATGACGGCGTTCTCGCTGCTCTGCCGGACCGAGGGGATCATCCCTGCCATCGAGTCGGCCCATGCGCTGGCCGGAGCCCTCCAGGTCGGCCGGGACCTCGGCGAGGGCGCGGTGCTCGTCGTCTGCCTCTCCGGCCGGGGTGACAAGGACATGGACATCGCGGGCCGCTGGTTCGGCCACCTTAACGGGGAGACCGGCCAGTGACGCAGACGACCGCTCGGGCGGGCAAGGTGGCGGCGGCCTTCGAGACAGCGGCCGCGGCGAAGCGGGCGGCACTGATCGGTTACCTGCCCGCGGGCTTTCCCTCGGTGGACGGAGCGATTGACGCGGCGAAGGCCATGGTCAGCGCCGGCACCGACATCGTGGAGATCGGCCTGCCGTACTCGGACCCGCTGATGGACGGCCCGGTGATCCAGGAGGCCGTGCACCAGGCGCTCCTGCGCGGCATTCATATCGCGGACGTGCTGCGGACCGTCGAGGCCGTGGCCAGCTCAGGTGCCGCCGTGCTAGTCATGACCTACTGGAATCCAGTCGATCACTACGGGGTCGACCGCTTCGCCCGCGACCTCGCCAGCGCTGGCGGCAGCGGCCTGATCACCCCTGACCTGCCGCCCGAAGAGGCCGGGAGCTGGCTCGACGCGGCTAGGGCGCAAGGACTCGACCCGATCTTCCTGGTGGCGCCAAGTTCATCGGACGTTCGGATCGCGCTGATCTCGTCGGTGTGCCGTGGCTTCGTTTACGCCGCCTCGGTGATGGGCGTCACCGGCGCGCGGGCAAACGTCGGCGTAGCGGCCGGCGGCTTGGTGGCCAGGGTGCGGCAGCACACCACTCTGCCGGTGGCGGTCGGCCTCGGGGTCAGCACGGCCGCCCAGGCCGCCGAGGTAGCGAGCTTCGCCGACGGCGTGATCGTCGGCTCGGCGTTCGTCAAGCGCCTGCTTTCCGCCGCCGATCCGGCGGCCGGCGTCCAGAGCGTCCGTCAACTGGCCGCCGAACTGGCCGCAGGCGTGCGCCACCAATCCGCCTGACCGCCGCCCCCTGGTGCGTGCGCCCGGGGTCGCGGGGTGCAAGTTTGGGTGTTTTGCGTGAGTCCGGAAAGTGAACCCGTACAAGGTGGTGGCGGTCAAGTGACGTTGTACGGGTTGCAGTGGTTTCCCGCGACGTTATGGGCAATTTTGTCGGTTTTCACGGTACGGTTAACCGTACAAGGTCGCGATCGCGCGACGACGTTGTACGGGTTGGCTTTCTGGACGCACCCCGAGCCGGGCGCGAATAAACCACCAGGATCTGCCGCGCGGACAAAACACCTATAGTGCTCGGTCGCTCGCAACGATGTCCCACCGATGCGGTTCCCTGGCGGTGACCAACAACAACGATGTCCCACCGATGCTGCGCGAACAACAACGATGTCCCACCGATGCTGTTCGTTCGGGCCGCCGCACCGCAACGATGGCCCAGCGATGCGGTTCCCTTCGAGGAAGGGGGCGGGCAGCGAGGCGGGTCGTCCTCTGGCGGCGGTTGCTGCGGCCGGTTGTTCTGCGGGCGGCCGAGGTGACTGGTGAGTCCGGGCGGTAGGGCCGGGATTCCATGATCAGCGAATCCCCCGGTGCTACCGAGCGCCCGAAGTTTCCACGATCATGGCCCTCCCATCGGAAGAGCCGCACCTACGTCCGTCCCAGCGATGCGGCTCGTTTGAAGGAGAGGGACGGCCGGGCCCGAACGCTGCGGCGAGTGTCCGCATGACCGCGCCAGGTGATGGGCCAACGGGCAGAGGCACGGGGCCGGGCTGGTCGAAATGCTCCGCAAAGCTAGGAGAGAGCCTCGTTCGTGATCCGTTGTCGGGGTTAACCTTTTCTGAGATGTTGATCGCCGGCGTGGATTCAGTGTCCGTGTCCGAGGCCGTGACCTGCGTGAAACACAGAATTAACGCAGCGGTAACTGAGTGGCTCGGCAGGTATGATGGTCTTATCGAGTTGGTGTAGCTGCCCGGCGCACGGGCAGGGTGCTTGGCATGGTTGGCGGGCCAATGTCGTCCCTCCGTTTTCCGCTAGTGCACGACTAGTTAAGGACTAGTGCAGGACTAGTGCAGGTTTAGCTAGCCCTGGCGGACGAGACGACAGGAGGGCTGATGCCCCTACCCAGAAATCAGGAAACCGGTCTTTACGACCCCGCTTACGAGCACGATGCCTGCGGGGTCGGGCTGGTTGCCGACCTGACGGGAAAACGCGGTCACGCGCCGGTGGCGCAGGCGCTGACCGTGCTCGCTAACCTTGAGCACCGCGGTGCTAAGGGTGCGGACCCGGAAACCGGGGACGGCGCCGGGATCCTCACCCAGATCCCGGACGAATTCTTCCGCGCGGTCTGCGAATTCGAGCTGCCGCCAGCTGGGCACTACGCGGCCGGGCTGGCCTTCCTGCCAGCCGCGCAGGACCCCGCGCAGGACCCCGCGCAGGACCAGGCCGCGATCGCGGCAATTGCGGCGCAGGAAGGCCTGGAAGTTCTCGGCTGGCGCGAGGTGCCGCACGACCCGCGAGCCTGCGGCGCCGGCGCCCGCGAGGTGCTGCCAGGGCTAGCTCAGCTCTTCGTGAAGTCGGTCAGCGGCGAGTCAGGGATGGACCTGGACCGGCGGGCCTACTGCTTGCGGCAGCGAGCCGAGCACGAGACCAGCGTTTATTTCGTCACGCTCTCGTCGGCCACGATCGGCTACAAGGGCATGCTCACCGCCCCCCAGCTCGAGTGGTTCTACCCGGACCTCACCGACCCGCGTTACTGCTCGGCCATCGCGCTCGCGCACTCGAGGTTCTCGACCAACACGTTCCCTTCCTGGCCGCTCGCGCACCCGTTCCGCTACATCGCGCACAACGGCGAGATCAACACCGTGCGGGGCAACAGGAACTGGTGGCGGGCCCGCGAGGCCATGCTGGCGTCTGACCTGATTCCCGGCATCGACCGGCTGCTGCCGATACTTGACCACACTCAGAGTGACTCGGCCAGCTTCGACTCCTGCCTTGAGCTGCTCTGCCTGACCGGCAGGCCGCTCCCGCACGCGGTGCTGATGATGATCCCCCAGGCCTGGGAGAACGACGACCGGATGCCCGCCGACCTGCGGGCGTTCTACCGGTTCCACGCCAGCCTGATGGAGCCGTGGGACGGCCCGGCGCTGATCGCGTTCACCGACGGCACGCTCGCCGGCGCGGTCCTCGACCGGAACGGGCTAAGGCCAGGCCGGTACTGGGTGACCGATGACGGTCTTGTCGTGCTCGCCAGCGAGGTCGGCGTGCTTGACATCGACCCGGCCCGAGTCGTGCGCAAGGGACGGCTGCAGCCGGGCAAGATCTTCCTCATCGACACCAAAGCCGGCCGGATCGTGGAAGACGAGGAGGTCAAGACCGGCCTCGCCGCCCAGCAGCCGTACGACGACTGGCTGCACGCCGGCCTGGTGCACCTGGACGATCTCCCCGACCGGGACAGGGAACTGCCCGACCGCGCCGAACTCGAGATCCAGCAGCGCCTCTTCGGCTACACCGAGGAAGACCGGCGGGTCGTGCTCGGACCGATGGCTGAGACCGGAGCTGAGCCGATCGGATCGATGGGCGACGACACGCCGCTGGCGGTGCTCAGCGGAAGACCTGAACTGCTCTTCGACTACTTCAGCCAGCAGTTCGCCCAGGTCACGAACCCTCCGCTGGACGCGATCAGGGAAGAAGTCGTCACGAGCCTGTCGTCGACGACCGGTCCCGAGTTCAACATCCTTGAGCCAGGACCCGCGTCCTGCCGGCAGATCGTGCTGCCTTACCCGGTGATCAGCGAGAGCGACCTGGCCAAGATCATCCACGTCAACGAGGACCGAGACCTGCCCGGCCTCGCCGCCCATGTAGTCGACGGCAGGTACCTGGCCGCGGGCGGCGGCGAGGCGCTGCGGCAGCGGCTTGAAGAGATCAGGTCAGAGGTCACCGAGGCAATAAGCGACGGCGCCAAGCTCATCGTCCTGTCGGACCGAGCCGCGGCGGGCGCCCCGGCGGACCCCAGAATGGCGCCGATACCCTCGGTGCTCCTGACCGGCGCCGTGCACCACCACACGATCAGGGACAGGACCAGGACCAGGGTCGGCTTGATCGTCGAAGGCCGGCGACGTGAGGGAAACCCATCACGTCGCGCTCCTGATCGGCTACGGTGCCGCCGCGGTCTGCCCGTACCTGGCGATCGAGACCGTGCAGGACCTGGCTCGCTCGGAGGTGCTTGACGGCATCACCGGGCGCAAGGCCGCGGCCAACCTGATCAAGGCGCTCGGCAAGGGCCTGATGAAGATCATGTCCAAGATGGGGGTCTCGACCGTCGCCTCCTACGCGGGCGCGCAGATCTTCGAGGCCATCGGCCTGGGACCCGAGGTCATCGAGGACTGCTTCGCCGGCACCTCATCCCGCCTCGGCGGCATCGGCTACGACCAGATCGCGGCCGCGGTCTCGGCGCGGCTGGCCGCGGCTTACCCGGACCGGGCCTTCGGGGTCGGGAAAGGGCTCGAGCCCGGCGGCGAGTACGCCTGGCGCCGGGACGGCGTGCCGCACCTGTTCAGCCCGGAAGCCGTGTTCCGGCTCCAGCACGCGACGAGCTCAGGCCAGGAAGCGATCTTCCGTTCCTACAGCAAGGAGATCGACGATCAGTCGGCCCGCCGCATGACCTTGCGCGGCCTCCTGTCCATCAAAGGCGTCGATGAGCCTGGCCTCCGCGATCCTGTGCCGCTCGACGAGGTCGAGCCGGTCAGCGAGATCGTCCGGCGCTTCTGCACGGGCGCGATGTCGTACGGGTCATTGTCGGTCGAGGCCCACCAGACCCTGGCCATCGCGATGAACAGGCTCGGCGGCCGCTCGAACTCCGGCGAAGGCGGCGAAGACGCCGACCGCTACGTCACCGACCCCAACGGCGACCTGCGGAGATCGGCTATCAAGCAGGTGGCGAGCGGTCGCTTCGGAGTCACGGCCGAGTACCTGGCCAACGCCGATGACCTCCAGATCAAGATGTCGCAAGGCGCCAAGCCGGGGGAGGGCGGGCAACTGCCGGCGAACAAGGCGTACCCGTGGATCGCCAGGACCAGGCACTCCACGCCCTTCGTCGGGCTCATCTCGCCGCCGCCGCACCACGACATCTACTCGATCGAGGACCTGGCCCAGCTCATCAGCGACCTGAAGAACGCCAACCCGGCGGCGCGGGTCTCGGTGAAACTGGTCGCCGAGGTCGGGGTCGGCACGATCGCGGCCGGCGTGGCCAAGGCCCACAGCGACGTCATCCTCATTTCCGGACACGACGGCGGCACCGGCGCGGCCCCGCTGACCAGCATCAAGCACGCCGGCGCCCCGTGGGAGCTCGGCCTCGCCGAGACCCAGCAGACGCTGCTCCGCAACGGCCTGCGCGACCGGGTAACTGTGCAGGTCGACGGCCAGCTCAAGACCGGCAGGGACATCATCATCGCGGCCCTGCTCGGCGCCGAGGAATTCGGCTTCGCGACCGCGCCGCTTGTGGTGGCCGGCTGCGTGCTGATGCGGGCCTGCCACCAGGACACCTGCCCGGTCGGGGTAGCGACCCAGAACCCGGAGCTGCGCAGCAAATACGCGGGCAAGCCCGACTTCGTGGTCAGGTTCTTCGAGTTCGTGGCCAACGAGGTGCGGGAGTACCTGGCCAGGCTCGGCTTCCGCACGCTCGACGAGGCCGTCGGCCAGGCCGGAGTGCTCTCCTCCAGAGCGGAGCCAGGCTCGGCCGGGTCAGCGTTCCTCGACCTGACCCCGCTGCTGGCCGTGCCGCCGCTGCCGGAAGGCGCGCCAAGGCGCAAGACCAAGGCCCAGCAGCACGCACTCGAACTCGCCCTCGACAACACGCTCATCCAGCTCGCCGAAGGCGCGCTCGAGGAAGGCAGGCCCGTACAGCTTGACCTGCCCGTCAGGAACGTCAACCGCACCGTCGGCACCATGCTCGGCTACGAGGTCACCAGGCGGTGGGGCGGCGAGGGGCTGCCGGACAACACGATCGTGGTCGGCCTGCGCGGCTCGGCCGGCCAGTCGCTCGGCGCCTTCCTGCCCAGGGGCATCACGCTGCGGCTGACTGGCGACACCAACGACTACGTGGGCAAGGGACTGTCGGGCGGCCGGATCGTGGTCGTGCCCGATGAGAACGCGCCGTTCGCGGCCGAGCGGCAGATCATCGCGGGCAACGTGATCGGCTACGGCGCGACGAGCGGCGAGATGTTTCTGCGCGGCGTGGTCGGCGAGCGGTTCTGCGTCCGCAACTCTGGCGCGGTCGCCGTCGCGGAAGGCGCCGGGGATCACGGCTGCGAGTACATGACCGGCGGCCGGGTCGTGGTGCTCGGCCAAGCAGGCAGGAACTTCGCCGCCGGGATGTCGGGCGGCATCGCCTACTTGCTCGACCCCGACCCTGGCCTGATCAATACCGAGCTCGCCGATCTCGAGCCGCTGAGCGAGGCTGACGCCGGCTACCTGCTGGCCCTGATCGGCCGATACCAGGCGAGCACGGGTTCGCTGGTGGCGGCCAGGCTGCTCAGCGACTGGGAGGCCGCCGTGCCCAGGTTCGGGCGGGTTATGCCGCGTGACTACAAGAAGGTACTTGCCGCGACTCGCAGGACGGCGGAACTGGAGGGCAACCGGCATGGCTGACTCCCATGGCTTCATGTCTACGCCAAGGCAGACCGCCGCCCGGCGTCCAGTCGATATCCGGATACAGGACTGGCGTGAGGTTTATTTGCAGATCGGAGCTTCTGACCTTGAACGCCAGGCCGGACGCTGCATGGACTGCGGGATCCCGTTCTGCCACCACGAGTGCCCGCTAGGGAACCTGATCCCGGAATGGAACGATCTGGTAACGCGGGAGCGCTGGCTGGAGGCGGCCACCCGGCTGCACGCCACGAATAACTTCCCTGAATTCACCGGCCGGCTGTGCCCGGCGCCCTGTGAGTCGGCGTGCGTGCTCGGGATCAACGCGGACCCGGTCGCGATCAAGCAGGTGGAGGTGGAGATCATCGACCGGGCGTACGCCGAGGGCTGGGTGACCAGCGAGCCGCCTTCCTCGGGCGCGCGGGCGGCCGGGCGGCCGGTCGCCGTGGTCGGCTCGGCCCGGCCGGGCTGGCGGCGGCGCAGCAGCTCACGAGGGCCGGGCACGCGGTCACCGTGTTCGAGCAGGCGGATCGCCCTGGTGGGCTGCTGCGCTACGGCATCCCCGAGTTCAAGCTCGAGAAGCGGCTGCTCGACCGGCGCCTTCGCCAGTTGCGGGAAGAGGGCACCGAGTTCGAGTGCGGCGTGCGGGCAGGCGTCGACGTTGACGTGGACAGGCTGCGGGCCGATTACGACGCGATCGTGCTGGCCTGCGGGGCGGGAGTCCCGCGCGGGCTTCCCGTGCCTGGCAGCGACCTAGCCGGCGTTCATCAGGCGATGGACTACCTGCCGCTGGCCAACAAAGCCGTGCACAGCGGCTCCGAGCCGTCCATCTCGGCGCGGGGCAGGCACGTGGTGATCATCGGCGGCGGCGACACCGGAGCCGACTGCCTGGGAACCGCTCACCGACAGGGGGCAAAGTCGGTAACCCAACTTGAGATTCTGCCAAAACCACCTGAGCGGCGAACGGCGAGCCAGCCGTGGCCGACCTATCCGATGATCTACCGGGTGTCGAGCGCCCACGAGGAAGGCGGCGACCGGGTTTACGCCGTGTCCACCGTTGAGTTCCTCGGCGACCAGCAAGGGCGGGTAAGGGCGCTGCGGCTGGTCGAGGTTGACCTGGCGGGCGGGCGGGCGGAACCACGGGCAGGCACCGAGCGCGAGCTCGCCTGCGACCTGGTACTGCTTGCGATGGGCTTTACCAGCGCCGAGGAAGGGCTGCTGCTCAGCGACCTTGGCATCAGACTGGACGGGCGCGGGCGGGTGCCTCGCGGCGATGACTACGCCGTGACGGGAGTACCTGGCGTGTTCGTGGCCGGTGACATGGGGCGAGGGCAGTCGCTGATCGTGTGGGCGATCGCCGAGGGGCGTTCCGCGGCGGCGGCGGCGGACAGGTACCTGGCCGGGCAGACCATGCTGCCCGCGCCGATCGCCGCTTCGGCCGCTCCGCTGCGGGTCTAGCTTCCTTGGTAGGTGCCCGGGACTGAGCGGGCGGGGGTACGGTCGATTCGTGCCCCCGCCCGCTTCACCTCTTTTGGCGTCACCTTCTTTGGCGTCGCTGCCTGGTCCGTTCAGCGGGATCTGGCGCCTCGGCCCGGTCACGCTGCACTGGTACGCGGTGTGCGTCGTGCTCGGGATCCTCGCGCTGCTCTGGATCGCTGAGCGCCGGTACCGCGCGGTCGGGGGGAAGCCCTGGCTGATTGTCGACCTGGCGACGCTGGCTGTTCCCGTCGGCTTGGTCGGCGCGCGTATCTACCGGGTCATCATCGACTATCAGCAGTATTTCGGCTCTGGCCGGGACTGGGTCGGCGTACTGCGGATCTGGGACGGAGGGTTCGGGCTGCCGGGGGCGGCGGTTGGCGGAGTGGCCGCGATCTGGCTGTGGTCCCGCCGCAAGGGCATCGCGACCGGCCCCGTGCTCGCGGCAGCCGCGCCTGGAATCGCCGTCGGAGCGGGGATCAGCCTGGTCGGCAACTGGTTCTCGCAGAGCTTGTACGGGCCGCCTACGACGGTACCCTGGGCGGTGCCGATCGCCCCGGCCAGCCGGATCGCCGGCTACCAGGACTTCGGCACGTTCCAGCCGCTGTTCGGCTACGAGGCGCTCTGGGACGTGGCCGTCGGGCTGGCGCTCGTGTACCTGATCCGCAAGCTGAACCTGACCGGCGACCGTGCCCTCGCGATCTGCGCGGCGGGGTACGCGTTCGGGGTGCTCGGCGCCGGTTCTTTCGCGGTGACCGGCCCGGCTCACGAGTCCGGCCTGATCATCAAGCAGATCGCCGCGTTCGCGGTGCTTGGGGTCGCGGCCGGATATCTGTATGCGACTAGGTCCAAGCTCGGACCTGAACCGCTGACCGCCGAGCCGCCGCGTCGGCTGGCCGGGGCGTCCGGCGTGGCTCAGGCGGCCGATGACGCCAGGCCGAGCCCGAACGCGTCGAGGACGGCTGGTGAAGGGCCGAGGAAAGCGGCCAGCGAGCTGCCCGGCTAGCGGGGAAGCTAATCCGGCGTCAGCCGGGAAACGAGCCCGGCGGAGCCGGGAAACGAAGTCCGGCGGAGCCGGGGGAACGAGGTCTGGCGGAGCCGGAGCTTCATCACGATCTTATGACAATATGCGGGCGGTTACCGGCATACCCGGTGCGGCACGATTTGCGGGCTTATGAGGGTCTTTGCGGGCTAGATAGCCGGTCAGGCGGTAGTGCCCCGGGTGGGATTCGAACCCACACTTGATGGATTTTGAGGCCATTGACTCTGCCGTTGGTCTACCGGGGCGTTACTACAGGGGCGCCGCAACACGCGAGAGAGCGCCGTGCATCTGCTCAATGTAGCGGCTATGGATAGTCTTCAGTGGGTGAGCCGTACTCCCTACCGTGTAGTTATCGCCGAAGACGAGGCCCTGATCCGACTTGACCTCAAGGAGATGCTTGAGGAGCCAGGTCAGGATGCCTACGTCGTAGTTGGCGAAGCGTCCGATGGCGATACCGCCGTCAAGCTGGCTGCCGACCTGAAGCCAGATCTGGTGATCATGGACGTCAAGATGCCAGTACTTGACGGGATCTCTGCCGCAGAGCAGATTACGGCACGCCGGCTGGCGCCCGTGGTCATCTTGACCGCATTTTCGCAGCGGGATCTGGTGCAGCGGGCCAGCAGTGCCGGGGCGATGGCGTATCTGGTGAAGCCGTTCACCAAGGCCGACCTCATCCCCGCGATCGAGATCGCGGTGAGCCGGTTCGCCGAGATGGAGGCCCTCCAGGCCGAGGTCGGTGACCTCCGGCAGCGGCTTGAGATGCGCAAGCTCCTAGACCGGGCTAAGGGCGTGCTCCAGGCCGGGCGCGGCATCAGCGAGCCTGAGGCCTTCCGCTGGATTCAGAAGACTTCGATGGACCGCAGGATGACCATGCGGGCGCTGGCGCAGGAGATCATCGAGGAGCACCAGAAAGCCGCGAGCGCCGAGCCGCCAGCCGGGCCGCCGGGGGGACCTGGCGCGCCGCCGGGGGGACCTGGCGGGCCGCCGGCCCCGGCTGAGCCTGGTTCCTAGCCTGTTTTATGGCAAGCGAGCGGGGCCAGGCCCTAACCCCCGCGAAGACCCGGCGTCCGCTCGCTTGCTGCCATCGGCTGCTTTCTGGGCAGCGACGGTACGGAGCCAGATGATCCTTTGGTGCCGTGTCGGCCTTCCCCTGGCCGACACGTTCTCTACTCGGAATCACCAAGCTCCGGGGAACACCGTAGCGACGAGCGCAAGGCGGTGCGCGGACACTGACATTACCTGGCCGGTATGAGCCAAACATCCGCTCGGCCGAGCCCGGACGGCCAGCCGGTGAACTGCGGCGCCGGTTCCAGGCCTTGCCCCCGGCCCTTGCCCGGCCTGGTCGAGGTCCCCTGGCGGGGTGGCGTGATCACGGTAATTGGGGCGGGTGGTGTCCTCTGGCCGGTGCCTGCCCGACAAAAAGCCCGTAACGCCCCGGGTGACGCAACGATGTCCCACCGATGCGGTTGCCTGGCGACGCCGGACCGCAACGATGGCCCATCGATGCTGTCCGGCGGGCGCGGGCAACCGCATCTATGGGCCATCGTTGCTGCGCGAGCGACATCCATGGGCCATCGTTGCGGTTGACCGGCCCGGCTGAGCAGCATCGATGTCCCATGGGTGGGTTTCCGCTGGAGTGAGTTTCTGGTCGGCTCCTCCGCATGATCCGGAAGGAGCCGTGTCGCCGGCCGATCCCGCCCGGATATCCCGGCATTCCGGGCATTCGGCCCAGCCCGCCGTCCCGCCCCGCGAGGCAGGGGCACTTTACCCCCGTAAAAACCATGGCAAAGTGCCCCCGCCTCCCCAGCAAGACCCACGAGACCCGCCTCACTCCCACGGAAACGCACCCATGTCCCATCGTTGCGGTTGCGGTTGCGGCCCAGGGGACTGGCGGCCAGGTGCCTGGTGTGCCAGGAGCGGGCGACCTCAACGGCGGGCACCGGACACCGGGAGCGGAAAGAGCCGGGAACCGGGCCGCCCGGAACAGCGCCTCCGTACCTGACGCCGTTACCTTCACGTTATGTGAGCCAGAGCCATCGATGCTGCGGGAACATTGCGGGAACAGCATTGATGGGCCATGGATGGTGTTCTGCCCGGTCGCCGGACCGCAACGATGGCCCAAGGGTGTGGCTCTTTGGGTGGAGAGGGCTCGTGGGCGGGCCGGAGCCCCCGCGATGGCACGACGCGGGCGTTTGGGGACGGTCTGGAGCCCCAGCGTTGTCCCGGCGTTGGGGCCAGGGCGCCTGCGCAGGGACGATGATGGGCCTGCAGCCTGGGACCTCTCCACCCAGAGGAGCCACCTCCATGGGACAGCGAGGCGCTAAAAGGCCGAGCGGAGCTGAGACAGGCACCCGGTCAGGTCCGTGGCCTCGGCCGCCGGGTCCGTTGCGCCGGATCCTTTAGTCACTCGCGGCCCGCAGGTCACTTCCGGCTCGGGGGATCGCCTCGCGCAGGAGGCAACTGAGCCTGGCGGTACAGACCCGGCGGCCGCGATCGTCGCTGATCGTGATGTCGTAGGTGGCCAGGGTCCGCCCGCCGTGCAGCCTCGTCGCCACGCCGGTGACGATCCCCGCTGACGCGGCCCGGTGATGGGTGGCGTTGATCTCGATGCCGACCGTGAACTTGTCGAGGCCGGCGTGCAACGCGGCGCCGACGGAACCGAGGGTCTCGGCGAGCACGCACGAGGCACCTCCGTGCAGGAGGCCGTAAGGCTGGGTGTTCCCTTCGACCGGCATGGTGCCCACGACCCGCTCCGCCGAGGCTTCGGTGATGTCGATGCCCATCCGGCGGGCCAGGGTCTGCTGCTGAAGTACGGCGTTGATGCGCTCGGCGTCTGAGTCCATGCTCGTCACCAGCGCAGCTTAACGGGCGGCGAGCGGGGCCTTTTTGTCAGTGGCCCGCACTAGGATTGCCGGGTGGCTGACTCAGATGACGGGCGCGACCTGCTCCTCCTGCTAGACGGGCATTCGCTGGCTTACCGTGCGTTCTTCGCGCTGCCCCCGGAGAACTTCTCCACGACGACCGGGCAGCCGACTAACGCCGTGTACGGGTTCACCGCGATGCTCATCAACGTGCTGAGGGACGAGAAACCCAGCCACGTGGCGGTGGCCTTCGACCGAAGCGAGCCGACGTTCAGGCACGAGCAGTACGTCGAGTACAAGGCGACCCGCAAGGAGACGCCGGCCGATTTCAGGAGCCAGCTCAGCCTGATCTTCGAGGTGCTCGACGCACTGGGCATCTCGCGGCTTTCCGCTGCGGGCTGGGAGGCCGACGACGTGATCGCGACGCTCGCGACCCAGGCGGCGGCCGCGGGGATGCAGGTCATGATCGTCACCGGTGACCGGGACACTTTCCAGCTGGTCACTGACGACGTGACCGTCCTGTACACGATGCGCGGCATCAGCGAGATGGCGCGCTACACGCCAGAGGCCGTCGTCGCCAAGTACGGACTTACGCCAGTTCAGTACCCGGACTTCGCCGCGCTGCGCGGGGACCCGAGCGACAACCTGCCGGGGATTCCCGGGGTAGGGGAGAAGACCGCGACTAAGTGGATCGCCGACTTCGGCTCGCTGGCCGAGCTCGTAGACCACGTTGATCAGGTCAAGGGCCGGGTCGGCGACAACCTGCGCGAGCACCTGGACAGCGTGCTTCGCAATCGCAGGCTGACCGAGCTGTCCCGCGAGGTGCCGCTCGCGGTCGGCCCGGCCGACCTTAGGCCCGTGCCCTGGGACCGCGATCAGATTCACCAGCTTTTCGATACGCTCCAGTTCCGGGTGCTGCGCGACCGGCTGTACGCGACGCTGCCCAACGGGATACTCGCGCACCGGACGGCGCAGGTCAGCGTGACGCCGGAATCCGGCTTCGACGTCAGCCTTGACCGGCTCGGGCCTGATCAGGTCAGCGACTGGCTGTCCGCGCACGCCGCCGGCGACCGCCGGTTCGGAGTCGCCGCCAGCGGGACGTGGGGGCGGGGGACCGGACGGCTTACCGGCCTGGCCCTGGCGCTCACTGACGGTGAGCCTTCGCCGGCGGCGTTCATCGACCCGGTGCAGCTCACCGAATCCGATGAGAAGGCGCTCGCGGCCTGGCTGGGCGACGAGTCCGTGCCCAAGGCGATGCACGATGCCAAGGGGCCGATTCACGCCTTCGCCGCGCACGGCTGGGCCCTGCGCGGTTTGACCAGCGATACCGCTCTCGCCGCCTACCTGGCGCTGCCGGGGCAGCGCTCGTTCGACCTCGCGGACCTCGCGCTCCGCTACACCAGGCGTGAGCTCGGCGGCGAGGTCACCGCGACCGGCCAGCTCACGCTCGACCTGGCCGAAGAGGAAACCGACGGCGTCAGGTCGCTGGCCGAGCGCGCGCTCGCGACCGCGGAACTCGCCGACGCGCTCGACGAGGACCTGGCCAAGCGCGGTGCGACCGAGCTGCTCGCCGACGTGGAACTGCCGCTGGTCACCGTGCTGGCCCGGATGGAGCACGCCGGGATAGCCGCCGACATTGAGCACTTCGCCGACATGTCGGCGAGTCTCGGCGCCGAGGTCAAGGCGGCCGAGCAGGGCGCGTACGCCGCCACTGGCCACGAGTTCAACCTCGGCTCGCCTAAGCAGCTGCAGGAAGTGCTGTTCACCGAGCTTGCCCTGCCCAAGACCAAGCGGATCAAGACCGGCTACACGACGGACTCAGAGGCGCTCACCGGCCTGCTCGAGCAGACCGGGCACCCGGTGCTCGAGTACCTGCTCAGGCACAGGGACGTGGCCAAGCTGAAGAGCATCGTGGACTCGCTGATCCCGATGGCGGGCGTCGACGGGCGTATCCACACGACCTACAACCAGATGATCGCCGCGACTGGCCGCCTCAGTTCCACCGACCCGAACCTGCAGAACATCCCGATCAGGACCGAGGAAGGTCGCAGGATCAGGCAGGGCTTCATCGTAGGCTCCGGGTATGAGTGCCTGCTCACGGCTGACTACAGTCAGATCGAGCTTCGCATCATGGCCCACCTGTCCGGCGACGAGGCCCTCTCGTCCGCGTTCGACTCAGGCCACGACTTCCACGCCGCGACCGCTTCCCGCGTGTTCGATGTCTCGGCCCAGGACGTGACGCCCGAGCTGCGCAGCAAGATCAAGGCGATGAACTACGGCCTCGCCTATGGCTTGTCGGTCTACGGGCTCTCGCAGCAGCTCAACGTGCCGGCCGCCGAAGCGCGCGGGTACATGGACGAGTACTTCGGCGTGTTCGGTGGCGTGCGCGATTATCTTCAGGCGATCGTCGCCCAGGCCCGCCAGGACGGCTACACCCAGACGATCCTCGGCCGCCGCCGCTACCTGCCCGACCTCACCTCGGACAACAGGCAGCGAAGGGAGATGGCCGAGCGAATGGCGCTGAACGCGCCGATCCAGGGCTCGGCGGCCGACATCATCAAGGTGGCCATGCTGAACGTAGACCGGGCGATCACTACCGCCGGCCTGGAGTCGCGCATGCTGCTCCAGGTGCACGACGAACTTCTTTTCGAGGTTGCTCCAGGCGAGCTTGACCAGTTGCGCGCCCTGGTCAGCAGCGCCATGGGCGCGGCCTTCGAGATGAGTATCCCGCTGGAAGTCTCCATGGGCACCGGCCGCAGCTGGGCCGAAGCCGCCCACTGAGCCACGGCCCGGCTGCCCCGGCGCGTGTCAGGTGCGGCAGGCCCGCTCCGGTCGACCCAGTTCCCGGCTCTTTCCGCTCCTGGTCCCGGTGCCCGCCCTGGCCCACCAGGCACCTGGCCGCCAGCCCCGGGTCGCAGCAGCAACGATGGGACATCGATGCTGCTCAGCCGGGCTGGGCAACCGCAACAATGGCCCATGGATGTCACGCGGGCAGCAGCGATGGCCCATCGTTGCGGTCGCCTGCCCCCGCCGGACAGCATCGCTGGGACATCGTTGCGGGAAAGCGCCGGGATAAACCGGCATGGAGGAGGAGATGGAAGAGCTCTACGCCGAAGGGCTAGCGTCCCACGGCGGCCCTCAGCCATGCGTCGACGTCCCGCGAGGGCGTGGCGAAGCGTTGGCATGGGCACGTGCAGGCCGGGTTATTGAGCCGCGAAATCATCCTTCCGGGGTGCCGACGTTGTCCGCAAGGCGGAAGGCAACACCGCTGGCGGCGCTAAGGCGCGAGCCGTCAGGGGGCCCCGCGCGGTCAGAGATCCAGGGCATGTGCGGAACCTTCATGCGCGAGAACCGGGAGATCCCGTGTCTCGCCCGCCGGGCTGATCTCCGGTCGGGCCGCCCGGGGAACGCTGAGGCGGTAATCCCGGGATGAACGAGCACGGGAAGTCGGACGGTCCCGTAGTACCTGCGAACCTGCCGAACAATGCCAGGGCTGCGGCCATGGCTGCGGAGGCGGGGGAGGAAAGGGGACCGGCCAAGGGGAACACGGACGGTGAAACACGTCCCGGACGCAGTGCCGGGCTGGGCGTGTCAAATGGGCTGGACCGTGTGCGTGAGGTAGCGGTGAGGGACAAGGAGGCACGGTTCACGGCGCTTTTGCACCATGTCACGGTGAGCCGCCTGCGGTGGGCCTACTGGGCGATCAGCCCGAAGGCCGCGCCGGGGGTGGACGGCGTGACGTGGGCAGCCTGGGGGCAGGACCTGGAGCGGAATCTCCTGGATCTGCACGAGCGGGTGCAGCAGGGGCGCTACCGGGCGAGTCCGTCGCGGCGGGCGTACATCCCGAAGGCGGACGGGCGGCTGCGTCCGCTCGGCATCGCCACGCTGGAGGACAAGATTGTCCAGCGGGCCGTCGTCGAGGTGCTGAACGCTGTCTATGAGGCGGATTTCCTGGGTTTTTCTTACGGGTTCCGGCCGGGGCGCAAGCCCCACGACGCGCTGGACGCGCTGGCGGTCGGGATCGACCGGAAGAAGGTGAACTGGGTGCCAGCCGCGGATATCCCGGGTTTTTCGGTCAGCTTGATCGGGGCTGGCTGGAGAAGTTTCTCCGGCACCGGATCGCGGACGAAAGGATCCTGCGGCTGATCGGCAAGTGGCTGGCCGCGGGAGTCGTGGAGGAAGAGACCTGGAGCGAAAGCGCCGGGGCACCGCAGGGAGCGTCGGCGTCGCCGCTGCTCGCGAACGTGTACCTGCATTACGTTCTGGACCTCTGGGCCGTGTGGTGGCGTAGTCATCACGCTCGCGGCGAGGTGATCATCGTGAGGTTCGCTGACGACTTTATCGTCGGTTTTCAGTACGAGCAGGACGCGCGGCGGTTCCTGGTTGAGCTCCGGCCCCGGCTGGCGAAGTTCGGCCTGGAACTGCACCCGGACAAGACCCGGCTGATCGAGTTCGGGCGGTTTGCCGCCCGCGACCGGGCGGCCAGGGGCCGGGGCAGGCCGGAAACGTTCGATTTCCTGGGCTTCACCCACATCTGCGGGACGGACAGGAACGGGCGGTTCCAGCTCAAGCGCGTCACGATCGCCAAGCGGCTGCGGGCCAAGCTGGCCGAAATCAAGGCCCAGCTCAGGCGCCGCATGCACGAATCGATCCCGGAGCAGGGCCGCTGGCTGGCCAGCGTGCTGCGCGGGCACACGGCATACTACGCCGTGCCCGGCAACATCGACGCCGTACAGGCCTTCCGCGACCAGGTGACCTGGCTCTGGCTCCGGGCGCTGCGGCGCCGCAGCCAGAAGCACCGGGTCACCTGGGCGCGGATGAAAGGGATCGAAGCCCGGTGGCTCCCCCGAGCCCGCATCATGCACCCCTACCCGAACGTGCGCTTCGACGCCAGAACCCAAGGCAGGAGCCCGGTGCGGTAATTCCGCACGCCGGGATCTGCGCGGGGGGCCGGCCGCAAGGCCGGTCCCTACCGCGACTGAACTGAGCTGAAATGTTCGGTTAGCCGACGCCGCAAGCCGGATCGGCGCCGCCACCCCCCGTGGCAGGTCTTGACTTTCAAGCACCAGCCCAGCCCCAGCCCAGCCCCAGCCCAGCCCCCCTGCCGCATCGTTACCCCACGAAATGTGAGCCAGATCCCGGCGCCAGAGATGAACATCGGGCATCTAGCTGCCCTCGATCGGCTCAGCCCGATTGACCGCCCGGCCAGGCTCTCATATGCTGATCGATGCGTTGCGATCTTTCGCAGTCCGCCATGGAAAGGCATGAGCCGGGGCGCCAGAAGCCGCGTCCCTGTGATGAATACCGGTGCATTTACCTGCGTTGGTATTGCTTACCGGACAAGCCAGACTATGTTGGACTCGTTGCGCATCGCGTCCCAAACCCAGACCCTGTCCGTATCCGGAGCCCATTAACACATGACGACCAGCAGCACGCAGGCCACCTCGACACCCCAGGTTGCCGTTAACGACATCGGTTCGGAGGAGGCCTTCCTCGCCGCGATCGACGAGACCATCAAGTACTTCAACGACGGCGACATTGTCGACGGGACAGTCGTCAAGGTCGATCGGGATGAGGTTCTCCTCGACATCGGCTACAAGACCGAGGGGGTCATCCCCTCGCGGGAGCTCTCGATCAAGCACGATGTCGATCCCAACGAGGTCGTCAAGACCGGCGATCACATCGAGGCTCTTGTCCTGCAGAAGGAGGACAAGGAAGGCCGGCTGATCCTGTCCAAGAAGCGGGCGCAGTACGAGCGCGCGTGGGGCACGATCGAGAAGATCAAGGACGAGGATGGTGTCGTCACCGGCACGGTCATCGAGGTCGTCAAGGGCGGCCTGATCCTGGATATCGGGCTGCGCGGATTCCTTCCCGCGTCGCTGGTCGAGATGCGCCGAGTGCGTGACCTCCAGCCTTACGTGGGCAAGGAGATCGAGGCGAAGATCATCGAGCTGGACAAGAACCGCAACAACGTGGTTCTTTCCCGGCGGGCCTGGCTGGAGCAGACGCAGTCTGAAGTGCGCCAGAACTTCCTGAACACGCTCCAGAAGGGCCAGATCCGCAAGGGCGTCGTGTCCTCGATCGTGAACTTCGGTGCCTTCGTGGATCTTGGTGGCGTCGATGGCCTGGTGCACGTGTCCGAGCTGTCGTGGAAGCACATCGATCACCCAGGCGAGGTCGTCGAGGTCGGTCAGGAAGTCACCGTCGAGGTACTCGACGTGGACATGGACCGCGAGCGGGTCTCGCTATCGCTGAAGTCCACCCAGGAAGACCCGTGGCAGCAGTTCGCCCGGATGCACCAGATCGGGCAGGTGGTTCCTGGCCGGGTCACGAAGCTGGTGCCGTTCGGCGCGTTCGTGCGGGTCGAGGAGGGCATCGAGGGCCTGGTGCACATCTCCGAACTCGCGGACCGGCACGTGGAGATTCCCGAGCAGGTTGTGCAGGTCGGCGATGAGATCTTCGTGAAGATCATCGACATCGACCTTGACCGGCGCCGGATCAGCTTGTCGCTCAAGCAGGCCAATGAGGGCCAGAGCGGCGAGATCACTGGTGACGACTTCGATCCGACCCTGTACGGCATGCCCGCGACGTATGACGATCAGGGTAATTACGTCTACCCCGATGGCTTCGACCCCGAGTCGGGCGAGTGGCTTGAGGGATTCGAGGCGCAGCGCGAAGAGTGGGAGCGGCAGTACGCCGAGGCCAGGGCCAGGTTCGAGGCGCACCAGCGGCAGGTCGCCGAGGCGCGGAGCCGGGCCGAGGGCGAGGAGGGCGACGACGGTTCCAACGCCAGCTCGCACACCTCGGGCTCGGATGCGGAGGAGTCTGGCGGCGGCGCTCTTGCCTCGGACGAGGCGCTGGCGGCGCTGCGGGAGAAGCTCTCTGGTGGCCGGAGTTAATTAGCAGCCAATTAGCACGTGGCGGGTGTCCCAGCAGTCGGGCGCCCGCCACGAGCCTTTCCTGCTTCACGTGAAGTGAGCTGATGTTTTGAGTGCCAGCCCGCAGGGGGACAACTCCCCGCGCCTTCGGCCGTTCAGGGTGGGGCTGACCGGCGGCATCGGAGCGGGCAAGAGCGAAGTTTCCAAGCGGCTGGCTGCTCAGGGAGCTGTGCTCATCGACGCGGACGCTATCGCCAGGGAAGTAGTTGCTCAGGGAACTCCGGGCCTGGCGCGGGTGACCGAGGCGTTCGGCGAGCAGGTCTTGCGCCCAGACGGCTCGCTTGATCGCGAGAAACTCGGCGAGATCGTCTTCGCGGACCGGGGGAAGCTGGCCGCACTCAACGCGATTGTGCATCCCGCGGTTGGCGAACGGATGGCTGAGCTTGAGAATTCGGCCGCGCCGGGCGCGATCGTGGTGCATGACGTGCCGTTGATCGCTGAAAACAACCTCGCGGGCGGATTCGACTTGGTCGTGGTCGTTGATGCGCCGCTCGCGCTTCAGCTTGACCGGCTGGTCTGCGACCGCAAGATGACCGCCGAGCAGGCTAAGGCCAGGATGGCTGCCCAGGTGACGCGAGAGCAACGGCTGGCTATCGCTGACCTGGTGATCGACAACTCGGCCTCACTGGCCCAGCTTGATCGCCAGGTCGGTGATTTGTGGGCCGAGCTGCGCCGGCGGGCCAGGCTCGCCCCGCGTTAGCGTTCCGCCCGTTGATCCTAGCTAGTCGGCAACTGGTAGTAAGCCGAGGACTCGCGGCGCCAGATGGAGATGAGCGCGATCAAGCCGACGGCCACGGTTCCCAGCTCGATGACGATCGCAAAGGGCGTGACGTCGACGATCGACACGAGCGAGTACAAGACGAAGATTCCGAAAGAGATCGAGGCGACGATCCGCGCCCAGCCCAGGCCGCGCTTGTTGGCCCACGCCATCCAGATCCACAGCCCGATGCCGAGCAGTCCCATGACCGCCCCGACGGCGGAGGCGCCGGCCTCCGACGACTGGTGCGACGTCAGGTAGAGCTGGGATCCCAGGATTCCGGCCTCCGTGAAATCGGCGATCGCCAGCAGGGCGCTCAGGGCTATGCCCGCGTACATCAGCTTGACGGCGTTGAGCACGTACTGGGGCGCGAACTGCAGCTTCTGCGCCGCTGATGACTGTCCGGCCGACTGATAAGGCTGATAGCCGAACGGCGACACGGGAGGTGGCCCCGGCGGCCTGCCAGACTGGAATCCAGGGTTCGCCCCTGGGCTGGATCCCTGCTGGTATCCGGGTGTGCCGGGTGAGATACCCGGGCCGAACCCTGGCTGGTATCCGGGTTGGCCGCCTGGTGAGATGCCCGGGCCGAACCCCTGCTGGTATCCGGGTTGGCCGCTGGGCGAAATGCCCGGCTGCATGGTGGGAGCGTTCTGCGCTGGACTGGCCCAGTTCGCCGCCGTCGCGGGCGGACTCTGTGGTCCGCTGCCTGGATTCTGGCCGTAGAAACCGGGCTGGCCACCGGACTGGAATCCGGCCGGCGTCGCTGGCCCTGACGGCCCGACCGCGAGGCCGCTGGCCGAGGCGAAAGCCGTGGCCACCCACTGGCTGACTTCGGGAGCGGAGAGCGAAGTCCTGGCGAAGGAGTTAGCGGCCATCCTGACCGCGGCGTCGGCGCCGATGCCCTGGGAGACATTCTCGCTGATGGTGTCGGCGACATGATCTTCGGCCGCGGCCACCAGAATCCTGACCGCGCTAGGGGCGGCAGGCAGAAGATCCGCGAGCAGGCTGCCGAGCATGAGGGGATCGGACAGGACGCCCCGTCCCTGCTCAGCGACGACCTCCCGCAGGGCCGCCGCTGCCTCGTCGGCATGCTCAAAAGGCATAACCGTCATCAGAATGCTTCCTCCCCGCCGTTCCGGCGCACCGCCATCCCAGCCATTACCCTATGCACAGCGCGCCGCGCCCTGAGCGAACCGGCTCGCTGGTTACTGCGGCTTGAAGTAGAGGGTCGACTCCCGGCGCCAGAGCAGGACGATGATTGCCAGTCCGAACAGCCAGCTCAAGATTTCAAGTATGAAGCTGCCTACCGTGTGCGGCCGTGCGAGCTGCAGAAGCAGGTCCAGCGTGTTGATGCCGAAGAACACGGTCGACAGGATGCGGGCCCAGTTCTTGCCTGCCCCATTAGCCCAGGCCATCCAGACCCACAGACCAACGCCGATCAGGCCGACGATGACGACGAATGCGAGACCGATCCCCTCGGCGCTGTTCACCTGGGTCGTAGTCAAAGACGGGTTATCCGCGGCGATCGTGCTCTTCAGGCTGGCTACCGTGATGAACGCGATAATAATGCCAATCGCCGTGAGACCGGCCGCCACGTACATCAAGATGACCGCGATCGACACGGACTGCGGACGCGGGGGGCGCGCTGGCATGGGCTGCATAGGCCCGCCCGTTGGATAGGTCGGATACATCAAATTGCTCCTTCTCGGCGGCGGGGCCCGGTGGGAAGGCGTTAGCGCCCGGTTGTCAGAGGCTCAGCCTACAGTGGAGTGATGCCTTATGAGGAGTCTCTATGCGTCCCGTAAGTGACCTGCAGCGACGAGTCGCGCCCTTCGACGTGGTGACCGACATGACGCCTGCTGGTGATCAGCCGGCCGCGATCAGCGAGCTCGAGAAGCGGGTCAATTCCGGGGCTAATCACGTGGTCTTGCTCGGCGCGACCGGCACGGGAAAGACAGCGACGGTGGCCTGGCTCGCCGAGAGATTGCAACGGCCGGTTCTCGTGATGCTCCCGAACAAGACGCTGGCGGCCCAGTTCGCTAACGAGCTCAGGGAGATGCTGCCTCACAACGCCGTGGAGTATTTCGTCTCCTACTACGATTACTACCAGCCTGAGGCTTACGTCCCGCAGACCGATACTTACATCGAGAAGGACAGCTCGATCAACGATGAGGTCGAGCGGCTTCGCCACTCCGCGACGAACTCGCTGCTGACCAGGCGCGACACCATCGTGGTGGCCTCGGTCTCCTGCATCTACGGCCTCGGCACCCCGCAGGAGTACGTCGACCGCATGGTCAAGCTCAAGATCGGGGAACTGACGGATAGGGACCAGTTGCTCCGGCGGCTGGTCGGTATGCAGTACGTGCGCAACGACATGGCGTTCACTCGCGGAACGTTCCGGGTCAGGGGTGACACGATCGAGGTCATCCCGGTCTATGAAGAGCACGCGGTCAGGATCGAGATGTTCGGCGACGAGATCGAGCGCCTGATGACGTTGCACCCGCTCACCGGCGAGGTAGTGACTACCGACGACGAGCTCTATATCTTCCCGGCTTCGCACTATGTCGCCGGTCCTGAGCGGATGGAGCGGGCGATCGCCGGGATCGAGGTTGAGCTGGCCGACCGGCTGGCTGAACTCGAGCAGGCGGGCAAGCTGCTTGAGGCCCAGCGGCTGCGGATGCGGACGACGTACGACGTCGAGATGATGCGCCAGGTCGGAAGCTGCGCCGGGATCGAGAACTACTCACGTCATATCGACGGCCGGGCGCCCGGCAGCGCGCCGAATACGCTGCTTGACTACTTCCCCGAGGACTTCCTGCTGGTCGTCGACGAGTCCCACGTGACCGTGCCGCAGATCGGCGCCATGTACGAAGGAGACGTGTCCCGCAAGCGGGTGCTCGTCGACCACGGCTTCAGGCTGCCGAGCGCCATCGACAACCGTCCGCTGACCTGGGAGGAGTTCGGGGACCGCATCGATCAGACGCTGTATCTCTCCGCGACTCCCGGGCCTTACGAGCTCCAGCGGGTCGGCGGTGATGTAGTTGAGCAGGTGATCAGGCCGACCGGCCTGGTCGACCCCGAGGTCATCATCAAGCCGACGAAGGGCCAGATCGATGACCTGGTACACGAGATCAGGCTCAGGTCCGAGCGATCGGAGCGCGTGCTCGTCACGACCCTGACTAAAAAGATGTCAGAAGACCTGACCGACTACCTGCTTGAGCTCGGCATCAGGGCCAGGTACCTGCACAGCGAGGTCGACACCCTGCGCCGGGTCGAGCTTCTGAGAGAACTGCGCCTTGGCGAGTACGACGTGCTCGTCGGCATCAACCTGCTCCGCGAGGGCCTTGACCTTCCCGAGGTCTCGCTGGTCGCGATCCTCGACGCCGACAAGGAGGGCTTCCTGCGCTCGGGCACGTCGCTGATCCAGACCATCGGCCGGGCCGCGCGTAACGTCTCCGGTCAGGTCCATATGTACGCCGATAAGGTAACGCCGTCGATGAGCAAGGCCATCGACGAGACCAACCGCCGCCGCGCCAAGCAGATCGCGTACAACCTCGAGCGGGGCGTTGATCCTCAGCCGCTCCGCAAGCGGATCGCTGATATCACCGATCAGCTGGCCAGGGAAGATGCCGACACCGAGAAACTGCTGGGCGGCGGAGGCCGGCGCCAGAGCCGAGGCAAGGCCCCGGTGCCCGGCATGGCCGCACGGGCCAGGGCGGCCGCCGCGGCTGGCGGCGTCTGGAACGCCGAAGGCGAACCCGGCCGTGGCGGTGCGGCGAGGGACGACCTGATCGCGCTGATCACCGCCCTCACGGATCAGATGCACGCCGCCGCCGCCGAGTTGCAGTTCGAGCTGGCCGCCCGCTTCAGGGACGAGATCAGGGAGCTGAAGCAGGAATTGCGCGGCATGCAAGCGGCTGGCGTCTAGGAGGGCTGCGACTGGCCGGGGCTGGAGTTCTAAGGTCAACCCCCGTGCGCTATGGGTGGTGGGTGGGGGGCGTAGCGGGCGGCTCTCGGCTGCTTTCAGCAATTGCCTGGCGATACATATCCGGCACCCCGTGTCAGTGCGCGGACGACAGTCATACAGACGGCTCAAAGTCGATAAATCGGCCCGGCTGGCCCCGGCTTCGGTAGCGCGAGCCGCCGGGGGCGGTCGCGAACTGGCCGACGGCACCAGCTAACCGGGCAGGGAGGCTCAGCCAACCGCAACGCTGGCCCATAGATGCTGTTGGCGGGGGGCGGGCAACAGCAACCGTGGGCCATTGATGCTGCTGCAACCGCATCGCTGGGCCATCGTAGCGGTCAGTCGGCCCGGCCGAGCAGCAACGCTGGCCCATCGATGCTGTTGCCTGCACTTCGCGGGCCATTCGAGGATTTACGCTGACCTAAACGTGCTGTTTCCTTGGGCTAATTGCCGGATTTGTCGAGTACTGGGATCGGGCCTCATCCAACGTCGTGCCTCTGTTGGGCGTGTGGCCCAGGTCGGCTAGGCCACCGCCCGCCTCGCCCCGCCGTCGCCCCGCCGTCGCGCGGGCACGGATTACGCCGCCGGGCAAACCTAAATACGCAGGGTTACCGGGCGTGCCGTCGGTGTTCACTGGGACGGCGTAAGGTCTTAGTCGTGCTTCTGAGCCTGGCCGCGGCGCTGGCCGCGGCGTTCTGTTACGGCATCGGGGCCGTGATGCAGGCTATCTCCGTGCGGGCCGCGTCTCGGCGTCCTGTGCTTGAGGCGGCCGGCGTGGCCGGGAGGGTGGACCCGAGCCTGGTCATCAGGATGTTCAGGCAGTGGCCATTCGTCGTGAGCCTGCTGATCGACTTCGCCGGGTTCGTGTGCCAGTTGATCGCGCTTCGGCGGCTGCCGATCTTTGAAGTTCAGGTGATTATCGCCGCCAACCTGGCGGTGACCGCGGTATTCGCGTCCTGGCTGATGCATACCGTGCTGAGCGTTCGCGAGTGGGCGGCCGTGATCTCGGTCGTGGTCGGGGTCGGGCTGCTCGGCTCGTCGGCGGGCGCCGAAGGGGCCAGGACTGTCGGGATCGACTTTCACCTGGCGCTGATCGCGGCCCTGGTCGTCATCGCGGTGGCGGGGGTCGCCGCCGCCCGGCTGCCCGATCAGTTCAGGACTCCAGCGCTCGGGGCTATTGCCGGCCTCGGGTACGGCGTGCTCGCCATCTGTGCCCGGATTCTGCCTGGCTTCACGCCGGCCGAGCTGATCAAGTCGCCCGCCGCTTACACGCTGGCCGCCGCCGGGATCATCTCGTTCATCCTGTACGCGTCCGCTCTGGAGAGCGGCAGTGTCACGGTCGCGACCGCGGCCGTGATCTTGCTTGAGACTGTGCCTCCCGCGGTCATCGGCGTGCTCTTTCTTGGCGACAAGACCAGGCACGGCCTGGTCGGGCCGGCGATCGCCGGCTTCATCATGGCCCTGTCCAGCGCGATCGCGCTGGCCAGGTTCGGTGAGGCCGGGGGGAGCAAGGACGCTGAGCAGGCGGCGCGCCGGCCGGCGGCCAGCGAAGCAGAACCGGACGCGCAGGGTGCTGATCAGGCCAGGCCAGCCGCCGCGATCACTGATGGTTCGGCTAGCGAAAGCCAGGCGGAAGACGGGCAAGCCGGCTCCGGCGAGCAGTTGCCTTCGGGCCGAAAGACGTAGCCAGAAGCTCCTGTACCGCCCGGCTTCTGGGGGTCCAAGCGTCGCTGCAGGTCAATGCGACACCTTCCTGATATTCTGATACCCCGTGGGCTGGCGGGGTCGACGCCGTCGGCACGGACCACGGGGAGCCGTTTTGGCCGCAAAAAGCAGTGCACGACCTGTCCTGACCTCACACGTTTTCGTCACCGGGGGCGTGGCCTCAAGTCTGGGCAAAGGGCTGACCGCCTCCAGCCTCGGCCGCCTGCTGAAGATGCGCGGGCTCAGGGTCAGCATGCAAAAGCTTGACCCCTACCTGAATGTCGATCCTGGCACGATGAACCCGTTCCAGCACGGTGAGGTCTTCGTCACCGACGACGGCACGGAGACCGATCTCGACGTCGGGCACTACGAGCGCTTCCTCGACACGAGGCTGCCGGGGTCATCGAACGTCACCACCGGTCAGGTCTATTCGAGCGTGATCGCCAAGGAGCGCCGGGGTGACTACCTGGGCGACACCGTTCAAGTCATTCCGCACATCACCAACGAGATCAAGAGCCGCGTCATCGAGATGGGCGGCCCGCAGACCGACGTGGTCATCACCGAGGTCGGCGGCACCGTAGGTGACATCGAGTCGCTGCCTTTCCTCGAGGCGATCAGGCAGATCAGGCACGAGATCGGCCGGGACCGCTGCTTCTTCCTGCACGTCTCTCTGCTGCCTTACATCGGCCCGAGCGGCGAGCTCAAGACCAAGCCGACGCAGCACTCGGTCACGGCGCTCCGCAGCATCGGCATCCAGCCGGACGCGATCGTCTGCCGCTCGGACCGCCCGATCAACGGCGGCCTGAAGCGGAAGATCAGCCTGATGTGCGACGTCGACGAGGAAGCGGTGGTTTCGACCCCCGACGCCCCGTCGATCTATGACATTCCGCGAATCCTGCACTCGGAAGGCCTTGACGCCTACGCGGTGAGAAGGCTCGGGCTCCCGTTCCGTGACGTGGACTGGAGCGACTGGGACGAACTGCTTGGAAGGGTGCACCGCCCGGCCAGGAGCGTGACGATTGCCCTGGTCGGCAAGTACGTTGACCTGCCCGACGCGTACCTGTCACCGGCCGAGGCGCTGCGGGCGGGCGGTTTCGGCAATGACGCGAAGGTCGACATCAGGTGGGTGCCTAGCGACGACTGCCAGACCCAGGAAGGCGCGGCCCGCAGCCTCGACGGCGTGGATGGCGTGCTCATACCCGGCGGATTCGGCGTCCGGGGCATTGAGGGCAAGATCGGCGCCGTCAAGCATGCGAGGCTGAACAAGATCCCGGTGCTCGGGCTCTGCCTTGGACTCCAGTGCATGGCGATCGAACTGGCCAGGGACGAAGCCGGCCTTGAGGGCGCCAACAGCGCTGAGTTCGATCCCGTCACTGCTTACCCGGTGGTCGCCACGATGGCTGACCAGGAAGACGTTGTCGCAGGCGAGCGAGATATGGGCGGCACCATGCGGCTTGGCCTCTACCCGGCCGTCCTCGCGGAAGGCAGCCTGGTGCGCCGCCTGTACGGTGCCGAGATCGTGCACGAGAGGCACAGGCACCGCTACGAGGTCAACAACGACTACCGGGCCGAGCTTGAGGGCGCCGGGCTGATCTGTTCCGGGCTGAGTCCGGACGGCCGCCTGGTGGAGTTCATTGAGCTGCCGCAGGATGTGCACCCGTTCTTCGTGGCGACGCAAGCGCACCCCGAGTTCTTGTCCCGCCCGACGAGGCCGCATCCGTTGTTCAGCGGACTGATCGCGGCCGCCGTCGAGCGGTCAAGAACCCGCCCGGCCGACCAGACCTTGCCGGCCGTGGCTGGCGGCCGCTCGGTCGCGAGCGCATGAGCGCCCCGGTCATTCCGGCCTGGCTCGCCGACTCGGCGGAGACCTGGCCGGTTTCGGGGAGCGAGATCATCGCGGCTGGCAAGATCGTCACGATCAGGCAGGACGCCGTCCAGATGCCTGACGGCCGGACGGCCAGACGGGACGTCGTTGAGCACCCGGGAGCCGTGGCGGTGCTCGCCTTGGATGAGGCTGGTCAGGTACTGCTGATCCGGCAGTACCGGCATCCGGTTGGCCGTCTGCTCTGGGAGATTCCGGCCGGATTGCGTGATGTGCCCGGTGAGCCGCTTGAGAAAACTGCTCAGCGTGAGCTACTTGAGGAGGCTGGCTACCTGGCCGCAGACTGGCAGGTGCTCGCAGACGTATTCACTTCGCCAGGAATCAGCAGCGAGCGGCTCAGAATTTTCCTGGCCCGAGGCCTGACCAAGGTACCCGACGCGGAGCGCGACTACGTTCCCAGCGACGAAGAGGCGCAGCTGACGGTCGACTGGGCACCGCTGGAGGTGGTCGTCTCCGCGGTTCTCGCGGGGGAGCTGCACAACGGGGTGACCGCGGTCGGAGTACTTGCGGCATACGCCGCGCGGAACGGCGAGTTCGCCGGGCTGCGCGGTACTAGCGCACCGGAGCGGTAGGAAGGAAGCAGGGGCATGAAGGTCGGCATTCCCAAGGAGATCAAGAACCACGAATACCGCGTCGCGATCACGCCCTCGGGCGTGCACGAGCTCGCCAGGGCCGGCCACGAGGTATTCATCGAGGAGGACGCCGGCTTGGGGTCAGCTATTCCTGACGCCGACTTCATGAAGGCAGGCGCCGCGATCTTGCCGACCGCCGACGACGTCTGGCAAACCGGCGACCTGATACTGAAGGTCAAGGAACCGGTCGCTGAGGAATACCACCGGATGCGCAAGGACCAGGTGCTTTTCACCTACCTGCACCTCGCCGCCTCCAAGGAATGCACCGACGCCCTGATGAAGTCAGGCACGACGGCCATCGCCTATGAGACCGTGCAGTTGCCTGACGGCTCCCTGCCTTTGCTCGCTCCGATGTCAGAAGTAGCCGGCCGGATGGCGCCGCAGGTCGGCGCTCATCATCTCCAGCGCGACGGCGGCGGCCGCGGCGTTCTGATGGGCGGCGTTTCCGGTGTGTACGCGGCAAAGGTGGTGGTGCTCGGAGCCGGCGTGTCCGGTATGAACGCGGCCGCGATGTCGCTCGGCATGCAGGCTGAGGTCCTCCTGCTCGACAAGAACGTCGCCAGGCTCAGGTCCGCCGACGCCATCTACCAGGGGCACTGCCAGACGGTCGCGTCCAATACCTATGAGATTGAGCGCGCCGTCATCGACGCCGACCTGGTGATCGGCGCCGTGCTCGTAGCCGGGGCAAAGGCCCCGATGCTGGTCAGCAACGCCCTGGTGGCACGCATGAAGCCAGGATCTGTGCTTGTCGACATCTCGATCGACCAGGGTGGCTGTTTCGAGGACTCCCGGCCGACGACGCACGCCAACCCGACCTACCGGGTCCACGATTCGGTCTTCTACTGCGTGGCCAACATGCCTGGCGCGGTGCCGCACACGTCTACTTACGCACTCACTAACGTAACCTTGCCGTACATCATGGAGATCGCGAACTACGGCTGGCGCGGGGCACTGAAGCGGGACGCCTCGCTCGCGCTCGGGCTGAACACTCACGAAGGCGCGATCACCTGCGGTCCCGTCGGCGAGGCGCACGGCCTGCCGGTGACGCAACTGTCCGAGATACTCGGCTAGTCAACCAGGGGGAGGCGCTCCGCTGACCGCTGTCGCTGCCGCAGTCCGCCGGTATCTCGATCACCTGACCGTCGAGCGCGGGCTGTCCGCCCATACGGTGCAGGCCTACCGCCGGGACCTGGCGAGGTATGCCAGCACGCTTCAGGCGGCTGGCCGCATCGAGATAGGCGATGTCAGGACGACCGACGTCGCCGACTACCTCGTCGGGCTGCGGTCAGGCGACGATGAGCACACCCCGCTGGCGGCCAGTTCGGCGGGCCGCGCGGTCGTGGCGGTTCGCGGGCTGCACTCCTTCGCCTTGGCCGAGAGGCTTGCTGACACGGACCCGGCGAAGGCGGTGCGCCCGCCCGCGCCGCCCAGGCGGCTGCCGCACGCCATCTCCGTGCCAGAAGTGACCAGGCTGCTGCAGATCGCGGGCGATACCCCGGCCCAGCGCAGGGACCGGGCCCTGCTCGAGTTGCTGTACGGCACCGGCGCCAGGATCTCGGAAGCACTCGGCCTGGACGTCGAGGATCTCGACCTCTCCGGGGAGGTAACAACGGTACGCCTTACTGGCAAGGGAGAGAAACAGCGGATCGTCCCGGTCGGCAGCTACGCTTGCCGGGCGCTCGACTCTTACCTAGTCCAGGCCAGGCCCGCGCTCGCGGCCGGTGCCTCAGGCGGACCTCGCAGCCAGGCGGTATTCCTGAATGCGCGCGGCGGCCGCCTGACCAGGCAGGGCGCCTGGGGCGCGCTGCGCGCCGCGGCAGCCAAGGCCGGCCTGTCGGATATCTCCCCGCACATGCTGAGGCATTCCTTCGCCACGCACCTGCTCGATGGCGGGGCGGACGTCCGGGTCGTGCAGGAGTTGCTCGGCCACGCCTCAGTCGCCACCACTCAGATCTATACGTTGGTAACAGTCGACAAACTCCGCGAAGTCTACGCAGCCGCTCATCCGAGGGCGTTGGGGTAGGGGGTTGGTGTTTTAAAGTCAAGACCTACTGCGGGGTGGGTGGGGTACCGGACATGTGCCGCCCGGCTGCGTCCCGCAATTGCCTGGCGACACATGTCCGGTACCCCAGGTCAGTGCGCGAACGACAGCCGTACTGACGACATAAGCGGCAAAGCACCCTCAGCTGACCCCTCAGCCAGGGGCGCGAGCCGTCAGGGGCGGCCGCTAGCTTGCCTACGGCATCAGCTAACCGGTCATTTCAGCTCAGCCAACCGCATCGCTGGGCCATAGATGCTGTCGGGCCGGGGCGGGCAACCGCAACGATGGGCCATCGATGCTGCGGCAACGACATCCATGGGCCATCGTTGCGGTTGCCCGCCCAGCTGAGCAGCATCATGGCCCACCGTTGCGGTTCAGCTGGCCCGGCTGAGCAGCATCGATGGCCCAGCGTTGTTGTTGCGGCGTGAGCGGGGCCAGGCAATCGCCCGCTAGGCCGGAACTCAGCGCCGCCGACCGGCCGCCCGAGGCGCCAGCTTGGCGAATTGCCGCACTTGTCCGGGTCGAGAAGGACGACGTCAGCCCGCCGGAAATGGTGCTGACGAAGTCGGCCATGTCAGCTGGAGACGGCTGTCGTTCGCGCACTGACCTGGGGTGCCGGATATGTGTCGCCAGGCAATTGCGGGACGCAACCGGGCGGCACGTGTCCGGTACCCCACCCACCCCGCAGTAGGTCTTGACCTTAAAACACCAGCAAAAACGGCAACTGCATAAAGCCCCGCAAACGGTGAGTCGGCTTGCTGCTGGCCTGCGCAGGGCCTAAAGTCCGGAAGGCAGCAGCCAGCAGCGTGCGAGGCTGCCGGGGAGGTGCAGACCTTGTCAGTGCCCGCGACATCACTGCCCGCGACAACGGAGGTATTCACCGGCGCGATAGGTCCTACGGGTCGGCCGGTACCGGTATTTCCTGAGCCTGAGCCATTGCTTCGGCATGGTCCGGCGCGAGTAGTCGCAGTTTGTAATCAGAAGGGCGGCGTCGGCAAGACGACCACCGCGATCAGCCTGGGGGCAGCGCTGGCGGAGGTCGGGCGCCGGGTGCTGCTCGTTGACTTCGATCCGCAGGGTGCGCTCAGCGTCGGCCTCGGGTTCCAGCCGCATGAGCTTGACGCGACCGTCTACAACGTGCTGATGGAGGCCGGTGTCACGGCGCAGGACGTGCTGTTCCCTACCAAGGTAGAGAACATGGACCTGCTCCCGAGCAACATCGACCTGTCCGGGGCCGAGGTCCAGCTTGTGCATGAGGTCGGCCGCGAATTCATTCTCGGCCGCGTGCTCGAGCCGATGCTGCCTGAGTACGACATCGTGCTTATCGACTGTCAGCCGTCGCTTGGCTTGCTGACAGTCAACGCACTGGCCTGCGCCGATGGCGTGCTCGTGCCGCTTGAGTGCGAGTACTTCGCGATGCGCGGCGTGGCGCTGCTGATGGAGACGATCGATAAGGTGTCGAACCGGCTCAGTCCCAAGCTGACCATGGACGGGCTGCTCGCGACCATGTATGACTCACGTACCCTGCATACCAGGGAGGTTCTCGCGGGGGTAGTAGCAGGCTTCGGTGAGAAGGTTTTTCATACGGTGATTAGCCGGACGGTGAGGTTCCCTGACGCATCGGTCGCCGGAGAGCCGATTACTGTCTTCGATCCGGGCTCGAACGGTGCGGCTTCCTACCGGGAGCTTGCCAGGGAGGTGCTTGACCGGTGGCGCAAGACCGACCTCGCAGGTCAGGTCGGCGCCGGGTAAAAGTTCCTGGCATCGAGGAGCTGCTCCGCCCGGCTCCTGCCACACCGGTTTCAGGTGATCGGCTGGCTGAGAATGAGCGCCAGGCGAGCGGTCGTGAGAGCCATAGCCATAAAATCACCGTGTATCTGTCCGGCACCGAACTGCTTGAGCTCGAACAGGCCAGGCTGACGTTGCGCGGCCTTGGCATCACGGCTGACCGCGGCCGGATTGTCAGGGAGGCGCTGGCGGTGCTGCTGGCTGACCTGGAAGCCGGCGGTGAGGGAAGCTTGCTGGTGCGCCGGCTACGTGAGGAACATTGACCGCGATGCTCATGGACGGCCCGGGCGACTCCGCGCAGGGCCAGTCGCCCGAGGAGGGCCGGAGGCCTGGCGGCTTCGAGGTGCACCTTGATGTATTCGAAGGGCCGTTTGACCTGCTGCTTGCCCTGATCGGCAAGCACAAGCTCGACATCACGGAGATCGCGCTCTCCGCCGTTACCAATGAGTTCATCAGTTACATCGGCGCGCTCGCCGGTCAGTGGGAGCTTGACCAGGCGAGCTACTTCCTTGTCGTAGCCGCCACCCTGCTCGACTTGAAGGCGGCTAGGCTCCTTCCGTCGGGCGAGGTGGACGACGAGGAAGACCTGGCCTTGCTCGAGGCGAGGGACCTGCTGTTCGCGCGCCTGCTCCAGTACCGCGCCTACAAGGAAGTCGCGGCCGTCATCTCCGGGCACCTGGCCGCGCAGGGCCGCAGGTTCCCGCGCCGGGTGCCGATGGAGCCCAGGTTCGCCGAGCTTCTTCCCGAAGTACTGCTCGGTCTTGGGCCTGAGCAATTCGCCGCGATCGCCGCGAGGGTTCTGGCTCCGAAAAGGCCGCCAGTGGTATCCACCGCGCACTTGCACGCGCCGAGGACGTCGGTGCGGGAGCAGGCAGCGATCCTGGCCGCTAAACTGCGTGAGCTTGGCCGGGCCTCGTTCCGCGCCCTGTCGGCTGACTGCGAGGACACCTACGAGGTCGTGGCGAGGTTCCTCGCGGTTCTCGACCTGTACAGGGATAAATGCATCGCCTTCGAGCAGGTGGCTCCCCTGGGCGATTTGTACATCAGCTGGGTCGCCAGCGATGATGCGACGATGACCGACGACGAGACGACGTGAACGAGCAGCAACCAGCGCCCCAGGCGCTCTTCCCCCCGGCCGACCTGAAGGCCAGCCTAGAGGCGATCTTGCTGGTCGCCGACGAGCCCGTGCCCCCGACCCTGCTGGCCCAGGTGCTCGAACTGCCAAGGGAAACAGTCGCGAAGGCGCTGGCCGAACTCGCGGACCTCTACACCGCGCAGGGCCGGGGTTTCGACCTCCGCGAGGTGGCCGGCGGCTGGCGCTACTACACCAGAAGCGAGTACGCGCCGGTCGTGGAAAAATTCGTCAGGGACGGCCAAGAGGTGCGGCTGACTCAGGCAGCATTGGAGACGCTGGCCGTGGTGGCCTACCGGCAGCCGGTCGGCCGCGCCCAGGTGTCCGCGGTACGGGGCGTGAACTGCGATGGCGTCCTTCGCACGCTGACCCTGCGCGGCCTCGTCGAAGAGGCCGGCACCGACCGGGATACCGGGGCGATCTTGTTCCGCACCACCGGCTACTTCCTCGAGCGGCTCGGCCTGGCCGGCCTTGACCAGTTGCCTGACCTGGCGCCGTTCCTGCCCGACCAGCTTGACGACGAACCTGAATTGCCGCAGGCGCGGGGGGTGCGGGGGGTCGTCCCCCCGCAGGCTGACCCTGAATTGCCGCAGGCGCGGGGGGTGCGGGGGGTCGTCCCCCCGCAGGCTGACCCTGAATTGCCGCAGGCGCGGGGGGTGCGGGGGGTCGTCCCCCCGCAGGCTGACACTGAAGGGCCTGGCCGTGCGCGAGCATAACAGTGGGCACTCTGATGACGACGATGACGACTGGGGCGTCGGGCCAGGCGAGCGCGACTCACTGATCGACGTGCCCGACGGGGTTCGGCTGCAAAAAGTGCTCGCAGCCGCCGGCGTCGGCAGCCGCCGTAGCTGTGAGGAGCTGATCGGCGCCGGGCGCGTGGAAGTGGACGGCGAGGTCGTGCGCAGGTTCGGCGCGCGGGTCGACCCGCAGACCCAGATCATCCGGGTCGACGGCAAGCGCATCCCGGCTCGCGAGGACGTGGTCTACCTGGCCTTGAACAAGCCGCCTGGCGTGCTTTCCACGATGTCAGATGACCGGGGCAGGAAGACGATCGCTGACCTGGTCGGTGACCGGAGCGAACGGCTGTTCCACGTGGGAAGGCTCGATTACGAGACCGAGGGCCTGATCCTGCTGACCAATGACGGCGAGCTTGCGCACCGGCTGGCGCATCCCAGGTACGGGGTGCTCAAGACCTACCTCGCCGAGGTGCAAGGGCCGCTGCCCAGGGACCTTGGCCGCCGGCTGACGACCGGGGTTGAGCTTGATGACGGTACTGTAGTGGCCGACCGGTTTCGCGTGGTTGACCGGGCCGGGACGCGGGCGCTCGTCGAGATCACCTTGCACGAAGGGCGCAAGCACGTCGTCAGGCGCATGCTCGCGAAGGCGGGGCACCCGGTGAGCCGCCTGGTCAGGACCCAGGTCGGTCCGGTCAGCCTTGGTTCACTTCGCCCCGGCGCGACCAGGCGGCTGACGACGGCCGAAGTGGGAGACCTTTACGCGGCCGTCGGCATGTGAGTCCGCATAAGAAGGAGAGGCAGTGAAGGTCAGGGCGGTCAGGGGCGCGGTACAGGTCGATGGCGATGAACGCCAGGCGATACTTGAAGGCACGGCTGAGCTTGTCACCGCGGTAATGACCAGGAACAACCTGTCCACCGACGATGTCATCAGCGTCATCTTCACGGCCACGCCCGACCTCAGCGCCGAGTTCCCTGCTCTGGCGGCGCGCAAGCTCGGATTTCAGGAGGTGCCGCTGCTGTGCTGCAGCGAGATACCTGTTCCTGGTTCCATGCCGCGCGTGGTCCGGCTGATGATGCACATCGGGACGGACTTGCCCAGGTCAGAGATCCAGCATGTGTACCTGCGGGGCGCGGCGGCGTTGCGGCTGGACATCGCGCAGTGACCGAACTGCTTGACGCGGTGCCGCCGGAGACCGCCATCGTCGTCGGCACCGGCCTGATCGGGACGTCGATCGCGCTGGCGCTGACCGCGTCTGGCACCAGGGTGTGGCTCAGCGATACCGACCAGCGCGCGGCCCAGCTGGCCGCCGACCTCGGCGCGGGCGAGCAGCTGCCCCGGCCGGCCCGCCCGGGGGACCGGCCGATCTCGCGGTGCTGGCCATGCCGCCGGACATGATCGCCTCCTCGCTGGCGGCGGCCCAGCGCAGCGGCCTGGCGCGCTGTTACACCGATGTGGCCAGCGTGAAGCAGCTGCCGCTGCGCCGGGCGGCCGAGCTCGGCTGCGACCTGACCACGTACGTGCCCGCGCACCCGATGGCCGGCCGGGAGCGGTCAGGCCCGGCCGCCGCCAAGGCTGACCTGTTCGTCGGCCGCCCGTGGGTCTTCTGCCCGGCCGCGGAGTCCTCGCCGGACGCCGTTGCCCTGGTGCGCGGCCTGATTGGTGCCTGCGGCGCGCAGGCTATCCAGATGTCAGCCGAAGAACACGACCGGTGCGTGGCGCTGGTCTCGCACGTGCCGCACCTGGTCGCCTCGGCGGTGGCGGCGCAGTGCGCGGACGCGCCGAGCCGGACGCTTGCCCTCGCCGGACCTGGACTCCTCGACGTGACCAGGATCGCGGCCGGTGACCCCGGCCTGTGGACCGAGATCCTGACCGCTAACGCCGTGCCGGTCCACGAGGTACTGCTCGCCGTCGCCGCCCAGATCGGCGCGGCTGCTGGTGTATTGGCAGAAATATCTTCTGGTCAGGAAGATTCCGCTAAGCGGCTGACCGCGATGCTCGAGACTGGCCGGGACGGCGTAGCCGCGCTGCCTGGCAAACGGGGCGGCCCGGCGCCTGACTACACCATCGTGCAGGTCGTCATCAGCGACAGTCCTGGCGAGCTGGCCAGGCTCTTCGCTGCCGCCGGAGCCGCTGGCATCAACATCGAGGACGTCAGGATCGAGCACTCGCCCGGCCTGCCGGTGGGCGTCGCCGAGCTGTCGGTCAGGCCGCAATCGGCCCCGCTGCTCTCGACCGCGCTGGCCGCCGGCGGCTGGCCGGTAGCATCTCCAGCGTGACAGATATGGCCCAAGCAGCCAGCCGGGGCACTGAGGACGACAGCGAAGCTGGCCGCTGGCGCGCTGGTGGCCTCGTGGTGGCCGTTGACGGGCCCTCGGGCTCGGGCAAGTCGAGTGCCGCGCGGGGAGCCGCGGCCGAGCTCGGCCTGCGTTACCTGGACACCGGGGCCATGTACCGGGCGGTGACGTGGTGGATGCTCGAGCACGACGTTGACCTCGCCGACGCTGACACGGTCGCCCGGCTCGGGCTTGGCCTGTCGATCAAGGCGGGCACGGACCCGGCCGTTCAGTGCACGATCGTCGATGGCAGCGACGTGACCACGGCGATCAGGGAACGCCGCGTTTCCAACGCGGTCAGCATGGTCGCGTCGATCCCGAGGATCCGTTTTCATCTGATCGGCATGCAGCAGGACATCATCGCGCAGGCAGTGGCCTCGGCAGGCGGTATTGTGGCCGAAGGCAGGGATATCGGCACCGTGGTCGCCCCGCAGGCTCCGGTGAAAGTTTTCCTTACCGCGAGTGAGCACGCGCGGGCCGCTCGCCGGTCCGCCGAGCTCGCGGCTGGTCCAGGGGCCGAGCTCACCCAGCGGGAGCAGGCCAGGCGGGACCGGCTCGATGCACCGCAGACCCAGGTAGCTAGCGATGCGGTGGAAATCGATGCCACCGACCTCAGCCTGAATCAGGTCATTGACCTGATTGTCGGGCTGGCCCAAGCGAAACGAGCACGGTAAATGATGGACGAGCCCATGCTCGACGAGCACCGGGTGAACGAGCACAGCGCGAACGAGCCCGCGGCGGACGACGTGGCCGCCCCGGTGCTTGCCGTGGTCGGCCGGCCCAATGTCGGCAAGTCGACTCTGGTCAACCGGATTCTCGGCAGTCGGCAGGCGGTCGTAGAGGACACGCCAGGAGTCACCAGGGACCGGGTTACGTACGATGCGACGTGGCGCGGCCGGGCTTTCACCATTGTCGATACGGGCGGCTGGGAGCCGTCAGTCGAGGGTTCAGGCGAGCTGGCCGCCAAGGTCGCCGCGCAGGCCAGGGTGGCGGTCGACGCCGCTGACGCGGTGCTGTTCGTGACCGACGCCGTTGTCGGCATCACCGATGCCGACGAGGCCGTCGCCGCTGTGCTGCGCCGCGCGAAGAAGCCGGTGGTGCTGGCCGCCAACAAGGTTGACGATGCCCCGGCCGAGCTCGGCGCCCACTCGCTCTGGGGACTCGGACTTGGCGAGCCTTTCCCGGTCAGTGCCTTGCATGGCCGGGGGAGCGGCGACCTGCTCGACGTGATACTCGACGCGCTGCCGCAGGCTCCAGCCGAGCGGCTTGACCCGGTGGCGGGCCCGCGCCGGGTCGCCCTCATTGGCCGGCCCAACGTCGGCAAGTCGAGCCTGCTGAACAAGCTGGCCGGACAGGAACGAGTCCTCGTCGACGCGATCGCGGGCACTACCCGTGACCCGGTTGACGAGCTGATCGAACTTGGCGGAAAGACCTGGAGGTTTGTCGACACGGCCGGAATCCGCCGGCGGCTAAGCCAGACTCAGGGCGCCGACTACTTCGCCGCGCTGCGAACCGAGCGGGCGCTGGAGCGGGCCGAGGTCGCGGTGGTGCTGGTCGACGCCAGTGAGCCGCTGGCGGAGCAGGACCTGCGGATCATCTCGATGGTGATCGAGGCGGGGCGCGCGCTGGTGATCGCCTTCAACAAGTGGGATCTGGTCGACGAGGACCGCAGGTACTCCATTGACAGGGAAATCGACCGGCAGCTGCACACCGCGAGGTGGGCTCAGCGAGTCAACATCTCCGCCTCGACGGGCTGGCACGTCGACCGGCTGGTTCCCGCGCTGGAGACGGCCCTGGCGAGCTGGGAGACACGGATCCCGACCGGCAGGCTGAATGGCTGGCTGAGCGCGCTGATCGCGGCCACGCCCCCGCCGGTGCGCGGCGGCAAGCAGCCGAAAATCATGTTCGCCACCCAGGCCGGCATCCAGCCGCCCCACTTCGTGCTGTTCACCTCAGGTTTCCTCCAGGCGGGCTACCGGCGTTTCATCGAGCGCAGGCTCAGGGAAGAGTTCGGGTTCCACGGCACGCCGCTTCACCTGTCCATGCGGCTGCGTGAGAAGCGGGCGAGGTCAGCTAAGGGCGCTCGCTGACGTCGAGCAGTTTCGCCAGCAACGCGAAGGTCTCCTGATCGTCGGTGTTGCCGCTGTGCGGCTCGCTGAAGCGGCCGACGGCGAGAGCTATGTCGGTAAGCTCCCAGCGGAGCCGGAAAAGCTCGAGCAGGTCCTGCTTTAGCGCCAGGCCGCGGCGCCGCTGATAGGCGTCGAAGACCGAGCCGTCGCCGGGATCGAGGTCCCAGAGGTCTCGTTCGGGCAGTGAGATCTGGGTGGTGTCCCAGTCGATGAGCAGCCAGCCGTCGGTCGTGAGCATCGTGTTGCCCGGATGCGGCTCGCCGTGCGTCAGCACCGGCTCGACGTCGCTCGTCTTGGCTTTTATGACTAGCGCGTCGTATTGGCGGAGCTTTTCGCGCAGGATGGCCGCGCGGGCTTCGATCAGCGCTCTCGCCGGCTCGTCGTAAGGACCCTGGGCTTCCTGGCGGTTCCTGGCCCCGCCGAGCGTGCTTTCCAGCGCGTCGCGGTAAGCGATCGTGAGGTCATCCACCTGCGCGTGCCTGCGTGCCTGCGGCGGCGCCGAGTGGATCGCGGCAACGCAGTCCACGACGGCGAGCCGGTGCTCAGGCGAGCTGAATTCCCCCCAGGTAAAGCTCTGCCCGGACACGAACGGGTAGAGCGATACCGCGAACCGGCCGTCACCCGGCAGCCGTGCCAGCGGACTACCCGGGCCGGAACGAACCGGCGGGTGCACGAACCTCAGGCCAGCCGCGGCCAGGTCAGCCGCCGTGCTTAGCGAAGCTTCGAGCCGGGCGCAGGCAGCGCCGAGCGGCTCGGTGCTTGACCAGCGCCTGGCGTTGAGTTCGTCGACGGTAACGAACCAGCGGACGCCGGCGTCGTCGGTGGCGTCCCAGTGATGGCTGCCCCAGCCGACGGGCAGGTAACTGAACTCGGCGCACCGAATTCCCCAGCCCGTGGCCAGTGCGGAGGTTACAAGGTCGTCGCTGAGGTCGTCGGGTGGTACTAGCACTGGTCCAAATTAGTCCTAGACCTGCTGCGGGGGTGGTGGGGTCCCTGGCCCGTATAGCCCGGCTGGCCCCGGCTTCGGTGGCGCGAGCCGCCGGGGGCGGCCGCGAGCTGGCGGACGGCATCAGCTAACCAGGTATTCAGCTCAGCCAACAGCAACGATGGCCCATAGATGCGGTTGCCCGCGCGGCGCCAGCGGTTCTCCGGCTTTACTCTGACCTGTGGATTGCTGTTGCGGTACCCCACCACCCCGCCGAGGGCCGGCGGAATTCCCCGATGACCTCGCCGAACCCGAGTTGGAGTTCAGCCGGGGCAAGCTAGCCGATCTCCCGCCTGGCCGGGTTCCTTTCGCTCCCTCGCAGCCAGTTCCGGCCGACGCGCCGGCGATCGAGCGCCTGGTCGCGCTGCTCGGCCGGGATGTCACACGCTCAGGGCAGACTTGAGCGGCAGGGGAGGGCCAGTGAATCGCTGGCGCTAGCGGCACTTGTGCAATCGGTAATCGATGCTGGCCTTTTCAAGGCCAATCATCCGGTGCCCACGTACTATTTCATGGTGCCGACGGTCAGGTATTCGCGATCGCGCAAGCTTGCTCGCGAGATAGGGGACATCGGCCCTGACCAGAGGAAATGCGTGGCGCACTTCCGTCAAATGAAATGGCAATTGGGATCTCTTTTGTCCGACCCTGCTGCTCTAATGGTGACGCTCACTAATTCACCGAAGGAGGCAGCAGTTGCTCGCAGGCCCGACTATTCGTCGTCGCAGGCTCGGCACCGACCTAAGGCGGCTGCGGGAGGCGCGGTCGCTACGCCTTGAGGACGTGGCGTCGCATCTCGGTGTCGCACCCTCGACGCTGTCAAGGATCGAGACAGGGAAGGCGCCGACGAGGACTAGCTATCTGGCGCTCATGCTCGATCTTTACGGCGTCGATGACCCGCAGCGGCGAAGGCTGCTCGCTGACCTGGCTCGTGAAGGGCAGCGCAAAGGATGGTGGGCGGATTCTGAGGATCTGCTCGCCGCTGGCGCCGGAAATTATCTCGGCCTTGAAGCCGAGGCCTCGGTGCTGCGCTCATTCGCCATTCAGGTAGTGCCCGGCCTGCTGCAGACCGAGCAGTACGCCGCCGCCGTCTGCCGCGCTAGCCGGCCTGACCTGGGGCCAGAGCAGGTCAGGAGACTGGTCAAGCTCAGGCTTCGCCGCCAGGAACTGCTGCGCGGCCAGGGGAGGCACAGGCTGCATCTGGTTATCGACGAGTCCGCGCTGCTCAGGTCGATCGGATCGGCGGGGACGATGACCGCGCAACTCAGGCACCTGCTCGACCTGACTGCGCAAGCACCGGTGACTGTGCAGGTCCTCACGCTAGCTAAGGTGCGGACGGTGCTGACCGAGCCGTTTACGATGCTGAGCTTCGCCGAAGAGGCCGACGCCGATGTCGCCTGCGCTACGAGCATCCGCGGTCAGCTCATCTTCGAGGAACGCCCGGCCGAACTCGCTGCCCTCAGAGCCACGTTCGGCGCGCTCACGAAGGCCGCGATGTCACCGGCGGAATCGGCGGAGCTGATCTCCCGCCTGACCGGGGAGGGGGCGCCCTAGCTGACTTGCTTCGGCAGTAGCCGCTCGATGATGGCCGGAGTCTGGTCCGCCCGAGCGCTGCTTTTGATCATCTGGTTCAGCTTTCCCGCGTAACGCGTGACGTCGGCTGGCCGGTCCAGGTAGCTGGCGCCGGTCAGGTGCTCGGCGTAGATGACGTCGGGCAGCAAGGGGTCGGAGAAGCGCAGCAGGCTGAAGCCGAGTGGCGTCATGGGCGGCCCCGCGGTCAGCATCCTGATCCGCACCGTCACGCGCGGGTCGTCGGCGGCCTCGAGGAGATAACTGAGCTGGGCGCGGCGCATCTGCGAGTCCCTGGCTGAGCGGAGTAGCGCGGCTTCGTCGATTACGCAACACAGGCGCCCGCCGCGCTCGGCGAACCGGTCGATCCTCTGGGCTCGCAGCTCGCCGAACCTGGCCGCGGTAGCCGGATCGGTGAAGTCGACCGGCTCGCGGTCACGAAGTCGGCTGCTTGCCGGCGGAACGAGGTCACGCAGTAAAGCGAGCCAAGCTGCGTAGTCCTCGGTCTGGAGCAGGCCGGGCACGAAGAACGCGTCGAAGGAGACGATCGAATCGGCGGCTTCCTCAAGACCGAGATAGGCGGAAAACCAGGGCGGCAGCAGATCGGCGAATCGCTGCCACCAGGGCACCGCGAGGGCCTGACTGGCCAGCGCCAGCAGGTAGTCGCGTTCGGCCTGCCCGGATACCCGGTAGCAGTCGAGCAGGTCAATGACGTCGGTCTCTCTGGCCGCGTGACGTCCAAGTTCGATCCGGCTGATTTTCGACTCAGAACCCCGTATGACGAGCGCGGCCCGCTGGGGCGTAACCGCGGCCGCCTCCCTGAGCCTGCGCAGCCGGACGCCGAGCACAATCCTGGCCGCGACCGGCCCGGCTGGCAGCGAGGCGATAGGCGGGATAGGCAGGATGGGCGAGCCCGGCTGTGTCGGGATGGGCTGCGGATTGCCGGGATGGGCGAGCCCGGCTGTGTCGGGATGGGCGCGATGGGCGCGATGGGCGCGGAGTTAGCTGAATCTGAAGTATCAGGATTTGGCACGCTTCTAAATCCTACCGCCGGACTCGTCTCGCCGCGATGTGCTAGCGCCCCGCGCCGTAAAGTTCGTTGACCGAGCGGGGCCCGTTAACTCCATCGTTGGGGCCGTGGCGGGGCTGGCTGGCCGGGCGGCGAGGCCCAGCGTTGTCCCTGGGCTGGGGTCCTGGCCCCGGCGCCGGGACAACGCTGGGCCTCCGGCTAGGGGACGGCGGCCCGGTATGTGTTATATGCCGGGTTCGCGGGGCGGGGCAAGGGTGTGGTCGGTCGGCGGCGGCCGAGCAAACGCAGATCGCTCATCACGGACACGAAAAGAAACGCAACGATGTCCCACCGATGCTGTTCGGCGTGGGTCGCCAACGACAACGTTGCGACATCGATGCTGCCCCAACAACAGCGGTGTGCCTTTGTAGTCGTTGGCGCGGGCCGCCGAACCGCAAGGATGGCCCAGCGATGCTGTTAGCCGGGCCGAAGTGGAGCGCCGGCGTGGGGTGCGGAGTGCCCGAGGCAGGCGCGGGTCGCTGCGCTCTCCTCGGTACGATCGGCGTGGCGGACCGACCCAACGAGCGGCAAAGGCGGGCTAAATGCGTTACGTACCACTGGGTGACAGCGGCTTGCTCGTCTCTGTCGTTGGTCTGGGATGTAACAACTTCGGCAGCCGGCTCGACCTGGCCGGCACCCGCGCCGTCGTCGACGCGGCGATCGAGGCGGGCATCACGCTGTTCGACACGGCCGATATCTACGGCGGCGGGAAGTCGGAGGAGCTCATCGGCGAGGTGCTCCAGGGGCGTCGCGACCAGGTTGTGCTCGCCACCAAGTTTGGTCACCAGCATGCCGACATGGGCTTTGGCCCGGCCGCGGGCGCCAAGGGCGGCCGGGCCTACATCAGGCGTGCGGTCGAGCAGTCGCTGCGCAGGCTTCGCACCGATCACATTGACCTGTACCAGATCCACACCCGCGACCCGAAGACCCCAGTCGCCGAAACGCTCAGTGCCCTGAACGAACTTGTCGCCGAGGGCAAGGTCCGATACTTCGGCCATTCCAACTTCACCGGCTGGCAGATCGCCGAGGCGGCCAGCGTCGCCGACCGGCTTGGCACGGCGCCGTTCATCTCGGCCCAGAACCACTGGTCGCTGCTCGAGCGAGCCGCCGAGGCCGAAGTCGTGCCCGCCGCCCGCCACTTCGGGCTAGGCGTGCTGCCCTACTTCCCGCTTGCCAACGGGCTGCTCACCGGCAAGATCAGGCGCGGCCAGCCAGCACAGGAAGGCACCAGGCTGGCCAGCAGGTCCGGTTACGTCACTGAGGCCAAGCTCGACATCGTAGAGGCGCTCGCCGAGTGGGGCAAGGTGCATCAGGTGCCGCTGCTCACGATCGCCATCAGCGGCCTGCTCGCCCAGCCGGGCTGCGCGAGCGTGATCGCGGGGGCGATGACTCCCGAGCAGGTAGCGGCTAACGCGGCGACCGCCGAGTGGATCCCCTCAGCCGAGGAACTCGCCGAGGTTGACTCGATCACGATCGGCTTGTGACGGCGCTCACGTGCTGGTAAAGCGCCATGATGCTGGCGGTGAACGCTGAAGAGTAGGAGATGCTTGGCGAATCGCCGCCCTGCTGGTAACCGCCGATCACGCCGATGATCGCTCCGATACCCGTCGCCGCGTTGAAGCCGGTCAGGAAAGGTCCGCCGCTGGTGCCGTCGGTGAAGCCCGGGCAGACGAACTTGACCTGGTCGAGACCGTCCGGCCGGAACGCGGTCGCCTGGGTAGCGCAGGAAACGGCGCTGTCGCTTCCGTCCGGATAGCCGATCGCGGTGATTTGCGCCGGCAGCGCCGCACCGAACCTGAGCTGTTCGGCTCCGGTCACGTGCTGCAAAGATCCGGTGGTTTCCTGCGGCCCGTTCAGCGGCGTTACTTCAAGGAACGCCACGTCATCGTCGGGATCCTGCCCAGCGGCCCAGCGGGCATCCACGAACTTCCTGGTCACGGCCCAGAGTCCGTGCGGAAACTGGCCGTCGCTGTAGCCAGGGGCGAAGACCACGCTGCCTGGCGGCGAGAGGCTCACCCCGGTCACGCAGTGCGCCGCGGTGATTACCAGGTTTCCTGCCTGGCTCGCGACCGCGCTGGCCGTGCAGAAATGCGATCCGAGCTGGCCGTTTTTCCTGGTAAACAGCGCGCCGACGGCCGGGCTCGGTGCGGGGTTCTCCCGACGAGACAGCGGGTCGGCGGAGGACTGGTGACCCGCCGACTGGTCGGCGACCGGCACCGTTAGCCGTCCGGCCAGGACGAAAACCGCCGCCACGATGACCGCGGTCACGAGCACGAGCAGGAGGCTCCCTGATTGCCAGGACAGCCTTTTCACCGGCGTGTTTGTCGTTCCGTCATAGTTTTGCCTCGGTAGCGCGACCACATCGACAATGCCTATCCTTAATTCTAGTGATTAAGCCGGCCGTGACCATGCTCTTATGTCCGCCTTCCCTAATGATTACGGGAACCTAGACGGCTAAGGTTCGCATATCGGGTTGCTTCGGGGGAAGGCCGGGCCGGGCGACGCCTATCATGGCAGGCTGCTGGCTGCTGTCGTGGTACCGGCACGGCGCGTGCCGCCCAACTTCGGCCGCTCGGATTAGTGCGTCGGCAAGCGAGCTGAGCCCGCCAGGGCCCTGAGGTCAGGGTCCCGGTCCCGTGCGGGTTCAGCTCGCCGTTCGATCAGTCGTGCGGGTGATTATTGTCGGAATGGCAGTGATTGTCGGCGAGTCCGCCGTGTGAAGGCTGGCGAAAAGGGCCGGCCGTCAGGGGGCGAGGCGGTGCAGGTCGCGCGGGAACGCGGTCACCTGGCGGACGTTAGCTGCCCCCGTGAGGCGCGCGGTCCAGCGCTCGAGGCCGATCGCGAAGCCGCCGTGCGGCGGCATGCCGTGACTGAAGGCCTGCAAGTAACCCGCGTAAGGGCCAGGGTCCTCGCCCCTGGCCGCCAGCGCTGCCAGGTAGTCGGCGTGATTGTGCAGCCGCTGGCCGCCGGTCACTAGCTCGAGCCCGCGGAACAGGAGGTCGAAGCTCCGGGTGCGGCCTGGCCTGGCCGGGTCCTGGTAGGTATAGAACGGCCGCTTGGACGTCGGGAAGCCGGGCACGAAAAGGAAGTCGGACCCGTGCTCGCGCTGCGCCCACTCACCCAGCCAGCGCTCGTCGGCCGGGGACAGGTCGGGCTCGCCTCGCGGGTCCCAGCCCGCCTTGCTCGCGATCAGCTCCTGAGCCTCGGCGAAGTCCAGCTGCGGTATCTGCTCGGGCACCTTGGGCAGCGTGATTCCGAGCTGGCTTGTGGCCGCGTCCGCCTTGGCGGCGACAGCCTCCGTCATCCCCTCGATCGTGTCCCTGAGCATGGCCATGACGTCGAAGTGGTCGGTGATGAAGCCGAACTCGGCGTCGAGGCTGGTGTACTGGGCCAGGTGCCTGGCCGTGTCGTGCGGCTCAGCCCTGAACACCGGCCCGACCTCGTACACCCGCTCGAACACGCCGACCATCGCCTGCTTGTAGAACTGGGGTGACTGGGCCAGGAAGGCTGGCTGGCCGAAGTAGTCGATCGCGAAGACGTTGGCGCCTGACTCCGTCGCTGACTTGACGATCTTCGGGGTGTGGATCTCCGTGAAGCCCTTGGCCTCAAGAGCCGCACGGAAGCCGGCTTCGCTCGCGGCCGCGATGCGCAGGCCGGCGGACAGGGCTGGATGCCGCAGCGTGGTCGGTGCGTGGTCGAGAATCGTGGGCAGGGCCGCCGTCAGGGTCGGCCTGTACAAGTCGAACGGGGGCGGGTCAGCCGGCTCGCTGAGCGCGGTCATTGTCGGTTCGGTCAGCTCGGCGCCGCCCGGGGCCTGGCCGCTGGCAGTCACCCGGCCGGTGACCTCGATGACTGTTTCCTCGGGCAGGTCCTCTTTCTGGTCGGTGAAGACGGCCTGGGCCAGGCCGCTGCGGTCCCTGATGACCAGGAACGTGATGGATTTGAGCTCGCGTTTGCGATGCAGCCAGCCGGCGATCGTGACCTGCTGGCCGACATGGGCGGCCAACTCGCTGGCCAGGACTCTGGTCGTTGACATTGAGGCACTCCTAGGCTCGTCGTGCCCCTTGGGAGTGCGGGCGAGAAGGGAACTCGCTGTGCCACCACACCTTCGCCGCGCTGTCTTAGCGCGCGGCCTCTATGGCCTGGTCACGGGGGCTAGCCGGCAGGGCATTGGGCTTCGCCACCGGGTGCGGCGTCCGTTCCTCCCCGCGCTCGGGAGGGTCTTCGCGGCCTGGGCGCGAGACCGCCTTCTCAGCTGCCGGCGGCTCTCTGTGCTCGCGCTAGCCAGGTGCTACTTGGCTCCGTCAACGCGTTGGTCCTCAGTTTAACGCGCGGCGGGCGTGCATTCAGCGGTGTCAGCCCGCCGGTCGGGCCTTGCCGTGATCACGGGGGCCTTTACTGCGCTATGATCTGGGGGTCCGATTGGGGAGCTGGAAATCTGATCGGGCAACGGGACGTGGCCCAGCTTGGTTAAGGCGCTGGTCTGGGGGACCAGAGAGCCCGGGTTCAAATCCCGGCGTCCCGACGAGCCGGCCTTGCATGCTCGCTGATCTGGGATCAGCTTCGGCGATGGCCGCTATGTTTACCCGGGGGTACGAACCCCCGGACCCCCACGGGGCGGGCTGGGGTTCGCTCCCCCCGGGGGAGGGGGGCGAAGCCCCGGACCCCCTGCGAGGGCGAAGCCCCGGATCCACCAGGGGGCGGGCTGGGGTTCGCTCGGGGTGACCGCATTGATGGCTCTGGCTCACATTTCGTGATGGTAACGACGGGCATCGATAGAACGGGCTGATGTTCAGGGTCAAGTGCCTCCAGGTGACACCGGGACAGTCCCGTACAAGCCGCAAAACCGGTAAATCGCCCACGCAGGCGACCCGGAGCGGCCCTGGGGCTGGCCGGCGGCGGCGGCGAAGCGGGCATATCCGCGCGGGGAACCGCAACGATGGGCCATGGATGCTGTCCGGCCGGGGGCGGTAACCGCAACGATGGGAAATCGTTGCTGCGGGAACGACATCCATGGGCCAGCGTTGCGGTTGCCCGGCGCGGCTGAGCAGCATCGATGGGCCATCGATGCTGCTGGCCCTGGCCTAGGCGCTGGCCCTGGCCGACGTCCTCGTCGGAGCCGAGAGCATTAAGGGTCGCCGGCGCGACGCGCCAGGGGCGGCCGGTTCGGCGGGCACTTAGCGGGCGCGCGGTACGTTGCTTTAGTCGTCTGCGGGGAAGCTGATGGGCTTGGGCTAGGTAACCCGGCGGTAAGGATTGAGATTGAGTCAGACCAGAGAGTGGCGATATGTGGCAGATCAGGCCGCGGAGCGGCGTTCTGTGCCGGGACGGAGGCGGATGCGGCGCTGGCTGCGACGTGGCTTGATCGGGGTCTGCGTGCTGGTCGTGCTGGTCGTGCTGGCCGGGGGGATTCTGCTGGCCGCCACGCCTTCGGTGGGAGACGCGTGGTCGATCGCGAGAAAGCAGGCGTCATCGCATGGTGCCGCGTTCCCTGGTCCGCCGGTGCCGGGTAAGTTCTCGACGGCGCTGATCGCGACCGAGGATCATCGTTTTGCTTCGGAACCCGGGGTCGATCCTTACGCGATCGCACGGGTGCTCTGGGCCGGGCTCATGGGCAGAAAGGGTGACCAGGGCGGCGCGACCTTGTACCAGCAGCTGGCGAAGTTGCTGTACACCTCCGGCCAGACGACCGGCGTGAAGGTAGAGCTGAAGCAAGTCGCGCTGGCGGTCAAGCTCAAGTTCGGCTACCGCGCCGAGCAGATCCTGCGCATGTATGCCGGAGTGGCGTATTTCGGGCATGGTTATTACGGGCTGGCGCAGGCGAGTTGCGGGTACTACGGCCGCATGCCTGACAAACTGTCGTGGCCGCAGGCTGCCCTGCTAGCCGGACTCGTTCAGGCGCCTTCCGTCTATGACCCGCTGCTGAATGCCACCCTGGCCAGGTCGCGGGAGGAGCACGTGTTCAGCCGGCTGGTCGCGACCGGAACACTGACCCAGGCGCAGGCGAACAAGGCGCTCGCCGTGCCGATTGCGCGGCTTACCCGAGGTGCTGGTGGCTGCCGCGCCGGCTAGCTTGCCTTAGCCGGGTCAGGTACCGTCGCCGAGCGGCCTTTGCGGTGCCGGCCTCGGCGCAGCCTGGCCAGGGCGACCTCGGGCGGAACCCAGATCCACTTCCGGTACGACCAGAACCTGAACAACGTGCCGAGCCCGATGCCGAGGAGGTTCGCGATACTGTACCAGAGTTGGCCGTCCAGGCCGATGAGGTCGGTCACCAGCCAGAGGCAGGCGTACTGGATCAGCAGGCCGACGCCGTTGAGCACGAAGAACATGATCGACTCGTTGCGGGCCCCGGCGCCCTGGCGGTCCCTGAAACTCCAATACCGGTTGCCGAGAAACGTGACGACCGTCGCCAGCACGGTGGCGATAGTCACCGAGGTGAATTTGCCCAGCCCGACGTTGAAATGGAGCAAGTAGGCACCGACGATGACGACTACTACTCCGGTGAGGCCGACAATGCCGAATTTGGCACCCTCGAGAATCGTCTGGCGGAACTTCTGGTAAAGCGCTCTCAAAGAGCGCGCGGGCTGGCCAGCAGGCCCGCCGCTATTCACCTGAAGGCCTGCCGCTGATAGCCGGAAGGCTTGCGGCCAGTCAACTCTGCGTTCCGGCCTGATCGCTCGCGGCGCCCGTCACCGGGGCAAGTACTGGCTCGATCGTTTCGTGCCCGGCCGGGGCATCCTGCCGCTTGTCCGGCCACACCCACCGGCGGTAGGACCACCATCTGAAGAGCGTGGCGAGCATGATGCCGACAAGGATCGCGACGTTCGCCGGGAGCTTGTCGGTGTAACCGAGCACGTGAACGGTAAACCCGAGGCAGCCGAGCTGGATGAGAAGGCCGACGCCGTTCAGCACGAAGAACAGCACGCCCTCCCGGCGCATGCTCGACCGTTCCCTATGCTTGAAGGTCCAGAACCTGCTCGCGAAGTAAGCGAAGGCGGTAGCGACGACGGTGGCCAGGACGTTCGCGACCAGCCAGCTGAGGTGCTCGCTCGACTTGAGCAGGTTGGTCCCGCCGTCGGTAATGATGACGCCGATGATGCCGACGACGCCGAACTTGGCGCCCTCATGGATCAGTTGCCTGAAGCGTTCATACAGTCTCCTGGCACTATCCACCGAGGCGGCCTCCGTTCGATTGCGATATTTGGCGGTGCTACCCGCGGCGCGGCGCTCCGAAGCACCGCTTCGAAGCGACATCGCGGCATCGACCGCAAGATTACCTTGCTGACACAGAAGCGTGGCCTGAGCCGTGGATTCGCGCATGATGATGTTGGGTGCGATAGGCCGGCAGGTCACCCAATGTAGTCAGTCGCGTGTACTGCGTGTCAGTCCGGGCGGCGCGGGCGGCGCCGGCCACCGAAACTCATTAGGGACTGTCAGTACCCCCCGATAGGGTCACGGACGTGGCTGAGCATGAGGTATTGATCAGGGCGAGGGGGTTGACGAAGGCATTCGGGCAGTTCACGGCTGTAGACGGGATCGATTTTGAGCTGACCCGCGGTGAGGTGTTCGGGTTCCTCGGACCGAACGGAGCGGGCAAGTCGTCCACGATGCGCATGATCGGCTGCGTATCACCCCCATCGGGCGGAGAACTGACAATTTTCGGTCTCGATCCGGTTAAGGACGGACCCGCTATCCGGGCGAGGCTCGGGGTTGTCCCGCAGGAGGACACCCTCGATGTCGAACTCACCGTGCGCGAGAACCTTCTTGTCTACGGCCGCTACTTCGGCTTGCGCCGGGACGTCATCAAAGAGCGCACCGCCAGGCTGCTTGAGTTCGTGCGGCTTTCCGAGCGGGCCGATGACGAGGTGGACCCGCTCTCCGGCGGGATGAAGCGGCGGCTGACCATCGCCAGGTCGCTGATCAGCGAGCCGGAGATCCTGTTGCTCGACGAGCCGACGACCGGGCTCGACCCGCAGGCCAGGCACGTGGTCTGGGACCGGCTTTACCGGCTGAAGCAGCAGGGCGTCACGCTGGTGCTGACGACGCACTACATGGACGAGGCCGAGCAGTTGTGCGACCGGCTCGTAGTGATGGACGGCGGGAAGATCGTGGCCGCAGGCTCGCCGAGGGATCTCATCGCCAGGTACTCGACTCCAGAGGTGCTCGAACTGCGATTCTCGCTCGACGAGCACGAGCAGGCGGCGGAAAAGCTCGCCGACGTGCCCGCGGCCAGGATCGAGGTGCTCGCTGACCGGATCTTGCTCTACACGCCAGACGGTGACGCGGCCCTCGCGGCTGTAGCCGGACGCGGCTTTCAGCCGGTCACCTCGCTGGTGCGCAGGAGCACGCTGGAAGACGTGTTCCTGCGGCTGACCGGCCGCCGGCTGGAGGATTGATGTCGCAGGTTGAGGCGCGGAACGAGTCCGGCCGGTGTTTGCCTGCACGGGCGTTCGCGGTCAGGCAGTTCAGGTTCTGGCTGACCAATTACCGCAGGACCTGGCGGGGTTCCATCTACTCTGGCCTGCTCAACCCGGTTCTGTACCTGGGGGCCATGGGACTCGGCCTCGGCTCGCTCGTGAACGCTCACGGCACGGCCAGCCTCGGTGGCGTCACTTACCTTCAGTTCCTGGCGCCAGGCCTGCTGGCGGCTGCCGCCATGGAGCTGGCAATGGGGGAGTCGACCTGGCCGGTCTTCGGCTCGGTGAAGTGGCTGAAGACGTACCAGGCCGCGACCGCGACTCCGCTGCGGCCCGTTGACCTCTACGACGGTCATCTGCTCTTCACCGCCATGCGGCTGGCGCTGAACTCGACCGTGTTCATCGCCGTCATGGCGGCATTCGGCGCGGTCAGGTCGGTCTGGGTGATCGCGGCGCTACCGGTCGCGATCCTGACCGGGCTAGCGTTCGCGGCTCCGCTTGAGGCATTCGCGATCACCTGCAAGAAGGAGACCTCGTTCTCGCTGATCTTCAGGTTCGCGATTATCCCCCTCTTCCTGTTTTCCGGTACTTTCTTCCCGGTTTCGCAGCTGCCCGCCGTCGTGCGGCCGCTCGCCTATGTCACGCCTCTGTGGCACGGAGTGGCGCTGTGCCGGTCGCTGAGCCTGGGCACGGCTACGCCCGGCGAGGCCGCTATTCACGTCGGCTACCTGCTCGCCCTCGTCGGCGCGGGCAGCTACGTTGCCCGGCGGGCCTACTCGCGGAGGCTGTATGCCTGAGCTAACCGCGCCTCCCGCGCTAAGGGAACTGCCGCTCCGGATTCTGCCGCCGGTGCTGCTGCGTACCAGCCGGCACAGCCTGGGCGGGCGCGGCAGCGCGTACCTAGTCGAGCGGCACGCCAAGGTGTACCGGCACACCTGGGGCGTGCTCATTTCCGGTATCGCCGAGCCGTTGTTCTACTTGCTGTCAATCGGTGTAGGCCTTGGCAAGCTCGTGGGCCAGGTGACCGGGCCCGGCGGGCATCCGGTCGGTTTCACGAGTTTCGTCGCTCCGGCCCTGCTCGCGACCTCGGCTATGAACGGCGCGGTCCTGGATTCCACTTTCAACGTGTTCTTCCGGCTGAAGTACGCCAAGCTCTACGATTCCGCCCTGGCCACGCCGATGCGATCCGACGAGATCGCGCTCGGTGAGATCAGCTGGGCGCTGATCAGGGGCACCATCTACGCGATCGCCTTTATGGCGGTCATGCTGGTACTAGGTCTGGTGCACTCCGTCTGGGCGGTGCTCGATGTGCCGGTCGCCGTCCTGATCGGCTTCGCGTTCGCCGGAGCCGGCATGGCAGGGACGACCTTCATGCGCAGCTGGCAGCACTTCGAGTTCATCACCCTGGCGACGCTGCCGATGTTCCTGTTTTCGACGACCTTCTACCCGCTCAGTGTCTATCCGCGGGCAATTCAGATCATCATTGAGGTTACGCCGCTATATCAGGGGATCGAGTTGCTGCGCGGGCTGACGCTGGGCGTCGTCGGTCCCGGCCTCCTGCCGCGAGCGGCCTACCTGGCCGTCATGGGCGTGGTCGGCCTCTTCGTTGCCGGCCGCCGCCTCCGCCGTCTGCTTCTCGCCTGACCCGCTTGTTGCCTTAGGCGATCAGTGGCTCATCGCCTGTTCGATGGGTCGCGGTTCAGCTTACCAGATTTCGGGTATTCCGGGCATTTGGTGGCGCACCAGGCACCTGGCCGCCAGTCCCAGGCCGCAACCGCAACGATGGGACATCGACGCTGCTCAGCCGGGCCGGGCAACCGCAACGATGGCCCATGGATGTCGTTGCCGCAGCATCGATGGCCCATGGGCGCGTTTCCCTGGGAGTGATGAGCGACGGTCGGTCCGTGGAGTCGCTGTCGGCCAGGCTGGGGCGGGGCGGCGCCGGGCGATATGGACGGTTTGAGTGAGTCCGGAAAGTGAACCCGTGGTAAGCCGCCCGGCGATCGTGCCTTACCACGTCTTAGCTAAGAAAATACCGGTGCAAACCACGTATAACGATCCGCGGTCGCTAGGTAAAACGTGGTAAGCCGCCGGGCTAAGCCGGCTTACCACGGGTTCACTTTCTGGACTCACTCCCGGCCCGGCCAGGCTCTGGGCGAAAACCTCACGGGCTGACCCCGCGAACCAGGCATTAGCCGCATACCGGTCGATGCGCAGGCCTGCCAGCCTGCGCTGCAGGCCCGCCGATCACCGTCACTCCAGAAGAAAGGCACCCCTGGGCCATCGTTGCGGCCGACCGTACGTTACGGGCGTTTTGTCCGGCGGGCACGGGAGGCGGGGGCACTTTGCTGTTGTTTTTGCCGACGTAAAGTGCCCCCGCCTCCCGGGGTCTGGCGGCGGACTGCACCGAATGCTCGGAATGCCGGGAACCGTTGCGGTTGCCCGCCCCCGCTGGACAGCATCGCTGGGACATCGATGCGGTGAGCTGAGATGAAATGTTCGGTTGCCCCCGGTTGCCCTCATCGTCACCATCGCGAAATGTGAGCCAGAGCCCCCGATGCTGCCGCTCTCCTCGGTAAGCAATATTTGGCCGTGATAGGCATGGTTCGCCTGAATTATGGGGAGTAGCGATAGCCGACTGGAAAGCGCCCCGCCGTCGCGCTTTCGGCGCGGCGGCGGGGCGCTCGCTTTGGGCTGGCTGGCCGCAAACGGGGGCATTCGGCCAGCCAGCTTGCCCAGGCGGTGGGGGGGGTACCGCGCGGGCGCTAACCGTCCGGTCTGGCTCGGCTCTCTCGGGACGGCGCCTGGGGGGTTCGGCGCTGCCGGGGCCTGGGGGTTGACCCAGCCGGACGGGCAAAGGAGCAGGGGCGAGGACGGGGCATTAGCCCCACCCGGCCAGCGGGGCGTAGGGCCGGGAGGTGCAACGTAGCGATGCGAACGATTGCTCCTTTGCGGACATGCTCTTTTGTTGTCGATCACTACTCTGACGCAGCGACCCCCCTGCACGGTTTCGTGATCTGGATTACACACGATCTGCACACGGCCGCCCCGGCCGCCCGGCCGCCCCGGCCGCCGGTCGCCCCGGCCGCCCCGGCCCCGGCCCCGGCAGCTAGAACCGCGCTAGCGCCTCGCGAAGCGGATCAAGCCCCATCGACCCGAGTGCCAGCGCCTGACTATGGAACTGCCGCAGGTCGAACTCCGCGCCCTTGCGCTGCCGCACCTGTTCCCGCGCGGCCAGCCAGGTCCGTTCGCCGAGCTTGTAGGACGATGCCTGCCCGGCCCAGCCAAAGTACCTGTCGAGCTCAAACCGCAGCATGGCGTCGTCCGTCTGGACCCGCGCCCGAAGGAACTCCCAGGCCAGGTCAGCGTTCCAGAGCTCACCAGGATGCCACGGCGAGTCGGCGGGAATCGGCAGTTCCGCGTGCACGCCCAGGTCCACGACGACCCGTGCGGCCCTGAGCAACTGGGCGTCAAGCATGCCAAGCTTGTCACCAGGATCAGCCAGGTATCCCAGTTCATCCATAAGTCGTTCTGAGTACAGAGCCCAGCCCTCACCGTGCCCTGACACCCAGCACATCATCCTTTGCCAGCGATTGAGCTGGTCCTGCAAGTAGATGGCCTGAGCCACTTGCAAGTGATGCCCCGGGACGCCTTCATGGTAGATAGTGGTTAGTTCTTTCCAGGTGGAGAAGTCCTCGACGCCGTCGGCTAGTGCCCACCACATCCGCCCGGGACGGCTCCAGTCCTCGTTCGGGCCCGTGTAGTAGATGCCGCCGTCCTCGGTCGGCGCGATCATGCATTCGATCGTCCTGGCCGGCTCGGGGATGTCGAAGTGCGTGCCGTCCAGTTCGGAGATCGTGGCGTCGGCGATGCCCTGCATCCAGTTTCGCAGCGCGTCGCGCCCGAAGATCCGGCGCTCTGGATCACTGTCGAGAGCCTTCACCGCGTCAGCCACGGTCCCGCCAGGCACGATCTCCCCGGCGACGCGCGACATCTCGGATTCGATCCTGATGACCTCGTGCCAGCCCCAGCCGTAGGCCTCGTCCGGATCGATCCTGGTGCCGAGGAATTCGCGCGAGTGCAGGCTGAAGCGTTCCCGGCCGACCGCGTCCTTCTCGCGGGCCAGCGGCAGCAGTTCGGTCTCGAGGAACCGGCCGAACTCGGCGGTCGAGGCGCTGGCGGCCCGCGCGGCGGCCTCAAGTTCGGCGCGCACCAGGCCGGTAGCCTTGGTGCGCTCCACCAGTCCGTCGTAGAAGCACGCTCCTGCCGCCGTCCACTCCACACATTGCTTAGCGCAGGCGATGACCTGACGGCGGGCCGTTACGTGACCCTTGCCCGCCGCGTCGAGCAGGGTCTGGCGGTAGCCGGCGTAGGCCGAGCCGACGCCGCGCATCCGGCTGGCGAGGTTCCGCTGGGCCTCCTCGCCTGCGGTCGGCATGATGTCAAAGATCTGGCGTACGGTCTGGAGCCAGGACGAAATCACGTTGAGGTCGCTGGCCGAAGCGCCGCTTTCGTAGAGTTCGACGTAAACGGCCAGGCGTTCGGTCATCGCTTCCCTGGCGATCTGCTCGCGGTCGCTGCTCGGGTCCGACTTCGCCAGCTCGGCCAGCGTCCGCCGGTTCAGGTCGGCCACGGCCCCGAGTCCCGACGGGCTCAGGTCGGTCATCAGGTCGTCGTAACCGGTAATGCCCATCGACGTTGCCGCGATCGGATTAAGCACCGAGAACTCAGTAACATGGCGATCGGCGATCTCATCGACAGTGCTCATGAACCGGAACATACAACGCCCGGCCCAGGCAGGCACAGGCCGGCCGGGTTAGTTAAAGCCGCTGCGCGGTGAAATACCTACTTGGATTGCCGGTGAGCATCAGTTCGATCTGCTCAGCGCTGACACCGCGTTCAGTGAGCGCCGGCAATACGTAGTCGTGGATGTAGAGATAGTTGCCCGCCTTTGACTCATCGTGCGGATACCAGTCGATGTAGCAGGCAGCGTCGTGCGAAAGCACGAGGTGAGCGGCGTAACCGCGCTGGCATAGCTCGGCGATGATATCGGCGCGGCGATCCAGTGACGGCGACATGCCGATGCCGAACCTGTCCATCCCGAGCAGGCATCCGGCGTCGGCTAGCTCGGCGAGGTACTCCGCGTCCTTGCTGTCGCCGCTGTGCCCGATCACTACCTGGTGCAGGTTCGCGCCCTCCTCGCGCAGCACCCGGACGACCTCGAGCCCGTTCCTGGTCGCCGGGTGCGTGTGCACGGTGACGGGCGCCCCGGTCAGCACGTGCGCCCGCGCCACCGCGCGAAGCACCCGCTCGACGCCCCGGGTCAGGCCAGGCTCGTCGACCGCGCACTTGAGGAACGCCGCCTTCACCCCGGTACCGGCGATCCCGGTTGTGAGGTCCGCCACGAACATCTCGGTCATCGGGTCCTCGTGGCTGGCGGTCATCCGCCTGCTCCGGTACCTGAAGTAGAAAGGCACATCGTTGAAGGTGTAGATCCCGGTGGCCACGATGATGTTCATCGGCGTCTGCGCGGCGACCCGCATGATCCGCCTGATGTCCCTTCCGAGCCCGATCACGGTCGGGTCGGCGATCGTCGTGATGCCGCCGGCGACAGCCTGGTTGAGCTGGGTGACGGCGTGCGCCACCCGGACTTCCTCGTCCCAGTCGCCGGGGTAGTTCTGCCTGATCTCCTCGTTGAGCACGAACACGTGCTCGTGCATCAGCGTCGGTCCCAGTTCGCTCACGTCAACTGGGCCTCTAACCGTCTCGACCGTAGCCATGGGCAGACCGTAACGTGTGACCCGTACTCGCCGGTAGGTCAACTACGTTGCTTCGTCTACGCTATGGCGAACGTTCCCCTGGAGGTAGCAGATGGAGTTCGGATTCGACGCCCGGACCGAGGAACTGCGCGCCAAGCTGCTCGCCTTCATGGACTCCCGCGTCTACCCGGCGGAAACGGTCTTCGCCCAGCAGGTAGCGCAGGCCGCGGCCAGCGGCGACATCTGGCACCGCCCGGCGATCATCGACGATCTCAAGGCCGAAGCCCGCCAGCAGGGCCTGTGGAATCTGTTCCTGACCGTGCGGAGCCACAGCGGAGGCCAGGACCAGGCGGGCCAGATCGCCGCCAAGTACGGCGCCGGCCTCACGAACCTGCAGTACGCCCCGCTGGCCGAGATCACCGGCCGGTCAGGCGCCCTGGCCCCTGAGGCACTCAACTGCGCCGCCCCCGATACCGGCAACATGGAACTCCTCGCCGAATTCGGCAGCGAGGCGCAGGTCGAGCGCTGGCTGCGCCCGCTCCTGGAGGGCGAGATCCGGTCGACGTTCTGCATGACCGAGCCGGACGTAGCCTCCTCGGACGCGAGCAACATCTCGACCCGGATTCAGCGCGACGGCGACGTCTACGTGATTAACGGGCGCAAATGGTGGTCGTCAGGGGCCATGGACCCGCGCTGCAAGCTGCTGATCGTCATGGGCAAGACCAACCCAGACGCCGAGCGCCATCGCCAGCAGTCGATGATCTGCGTCCCGCCCGACACCCCGGGCGTGAACATCAAGCGCAGCATGCGGGTCTTCGGCTTTACCGACTCAACCCACGGCGGCCACGCCGAGATCGAGTTCACTGACGTCAGGGTCCCGGCCGAGAACCTGATCGCAGGCGAAGGCGAGGGTTTCGCGATCGCCCAGGCCAGGCTGGGCCGGGCCGGATTCACCACTGCATGCGCCTCATCGGCATGGCCGAGCGGGCCCTCGAGGCGATGTGCCGCCGCACCATGAGCCGGGTCGCGTTCGGCAAGCCGATCGCCGAGCAGGGCGTGGTCCAGGACTGGATCGCCGAGTCGCGGGTGCGGATCGAGCAGGCCAGGCTCCTGGTGCTGAAGACCGCGTGGCTGATGGACACGGCCGGCAACAAGGGCGCCCACACCGAGATTCAGGCGATCAAGATAGCGGTCCCCTCGATGGCGGAATGGGTGATCGACAAGGCCATCCAGGCCCACGGCGCCGGCGGCGTCAGCCAGGACTTCCCGCTCTCCCAGGCCTGGGCCGGCGCGCGCAGCCTGCGCTTCGCCGACGGTCCCGACGAGGTGCACAAGCGCTCACTTGCCCGGCGTGAACTGGCGAAGTACCGAGCCTGAGCCCGGAGAACTGTTTAACTTCCCAAGCTTTTCAGCCGTCAAATTTCCTCGCTTCAGAAGGGACCCGGACATATGGCCGAACAGGCGCAGCGAGTCGCGATCGTGACCGGAGGCGCACGTGGCATTGGCGCGGCCATTTCGAAGCGCCTCGCCGCTGACGGTTTTGCCGTCGGCGTCATCGACCTGAAGGAAGGCGACTGCGGCGCGACCGTGGACGCGATCAAGGCGGCCGGCGGACGCGCGGTCGCGGCCGGTGCCGACGTGAGCGACGTGGCTCAGGTCACCGCCGCGGTCGACGCCGTCGCGGCCGAGCTTGGGCCGCCGGTCGTCCTGGTCAACAACGCCGGCGTGCTCCGCGACAACCTGCTGTTCAAGATGACCGACGACGACTGGGACACCGTCATGAACGTGCACCTGAAGGGCGCGTTCCTGATGAGCCGCGCCTGCCAGAAGTTCATGGTCGAGCAGAAGTACGGCCGGATCATCTGCCTGTCATCGAGTTCGGCGCTCGGCAACCGCGGCCAGTCCAACTACTCGACCGCCAAGGCCGGGCTCCAGGGCCTGGTCAAGACCTTCGCCAAGGAACTCGGCCAGTTCGGCATCACCGCGAACGCGATCGCGCCCGGTTTCATCGTCACTGACATGACGGCGGCGACGGCGGCTCGGGTTGGCGTCGAGTTCGAGGCATTCCAGCAGGCCGCCGCCTCCCAGATCCCGGTACGCCGGGTCGGCCAGCCGGAAGACGTCGCCCACGTAGCGTCGTTCTTCGCCAGCGAGGGCGCCGGGTTCGTGTCCGGTCAGGTTGTTTACGTGGCGGGCGGGCCGCTGAATTGAGTGACGCCGACTCCCTGCGCCAGCCAGACGCGAAAGCGCTTGCGGTGCAAGTGCGCGAATTCCTTGCGCAGCATGATCCCGCGACGACCGAGCGGCTTGAGTTTGTCCGGGCCAGGTTCGACGCCGGTCTCGCCTGGGTGCATTACCCCGTTGGCCTCGGCGGCCAGGGTCTGCCCCGCACGCTGCAGAAGGTCGTGGACGCCGAGTTCACCGCCGCGAGCGCCCCGACTAACCGCCCGGAACGCAACGGCATCGGCCTCGGCATGGCCGCGCCGACGATTCTCGCCTTCGGCAACGACGAGCAGAAGAAGCGCTGGCTGCGGCCACTGTGGACCGGCGAGGACGTCTGGTGCCAGCTGTTCAGCGAACCGAGTGCCGGCTCTGACCTGGCGAACCTGGCGACCCGCGCGGTCCGTGACGGCGACAACTGGATCATCAACGGTCAGAAGGTCTGGACCTCGTCGGCGCACGTCGCGTCCCGGGCGATCCTCGTGACCAGGAGCGATCCTGACCTGCCTAAGCACAAGGGGCTTACCTATTTCGGGGTCGACATGAGGTCACCTGGCGTCGAGGTCAGGCCGCTGCGGCAGGCGACCGGTGAGGCTGAGTTCAACGAGGTCTTCCTCACCGACGTAGTGATCCCCGACACCGACAGGATCGGCGAGGTCGGCCAGGGCTGGCAGGTCGCGACCGGCACCCTGATGAACGAGCGGGTCGCGCTCGGCGCGTTTTCCCTGCCCCGCGAGGGCGGCATGATCGGCTTTTCGGCGCAGACCTGGCGGGATCATCCTGAGCACCGTACCCCTGGGCTGCACGACCGGCTGCTCCGGCTGTGGGCGGCGTCCGAGGTGTCACGGCTGGCGGGGGAGCGGCTGCGCCAGCAGCTCGCCGCCGGCCAGCCAGGTCCAGAGGGCTCTGGTGCCAAGCTGGTCTACGCCCGCCTCAATCAGGAGGTCACCGACCTGCAGCTCGAGCTGCTCGGCGGTGAGGGCCTGCGGTACAGCGACTGGACGATGCACCGGCCCGACGGCGCCGACTTCTACGGCCGGGACGCCGGCTACCGCTACCTGCGTTCCAAGGGGAACTCGATCGAGGGCGGCACCTCTGAGATCCTGCGCAACATCGTGGCCGAGCGGGTACTCGGGCTGCCCTCCGAGGTCCGGCTCGACAAGGACAAGCCATGGAAGGACCTCCCCCGATGAGCGAGGTAGCCGCCGAAGCCGGCCCGCAGCCCTTGCCTGACCTCCTGTATACCGACACCGAGACCGACCTGCGGTCCGCGGTCAGGTCGGTGCTCGAGGAGAAGGCCGAGACCGCGGCGGTACTGGCCAGGACCGAGACGCCGGACACCTACGACACCGGCCTCTGGCGCACCCTGGCGGCTGAGATCGGCTGCGCCGGCCTGCTGATCCCCGAGTCGCACGGCGGCGCGGGCGCCTCGTTCCGCGAGGCGGCGGTCGTGTGCGAGGAGATCGGCCGCGCGGTAGCGCCGGTCCCTTTCCTCGGCAGCGCGGTGATCGCGACCGTGGCGCTGCTCGACGTCGGCGAAACCGACCTGCTCGCCAAGCTTGCCACCGGCGCGACCACGGCCGCGCTGGCGGTGCCGTTCGAATCGATGCCAGGCTCGCGCGGGGAAACCACGGTGCGCCTCGGCGGACCAGCCAAGGGCGACCCTGACGGCACGTACCGGCTAACCGGCGCGGTCAAGGGAGTCGCCGACGCCCTGCCCGCCGACCTCCTGCTCATCCCCGCCGACGGAGTGCCTTACGGCCTCTACGTAGTCTCCGCCGACGCCGAAGGCCTCACCAGAACCCCGGCCATCTCCCTGGACATGACCAGGCAGCTCGCCGACCTCGAGCTTGACCGCGTCCCGGCGAGGCGGATCGGCGGCGGGACCGCCGCCGAGAACGCCGTCTCCGCCGCGCTCCGCGCCGGCGCCGGAATGCTGGCCGCCGAGCAACTCGGCCTCGCCGAGCGGGCGCTCGACATCACCCTCGCCTACGTCAAGCAGCGCTACCAGTTCGCCAGGCCGGTCGGCTCCTTCCAGGCACTGAAGCACCGCTTCGCCGACTGGTGGGTCGCGGTAACGCAGGCCAGGGCCGCCTCCCGCTACGCGGCCGCATGCCTGGCCACCTGTGACCCCGATCTCGCGGTAGCGGTCGCCCTGGCGAAGTCGGTCTGCTCGGACACGGCGGTACTGGCCGGGCAGGAAATGATCCAGCTGCACGGCGGCATCGGCTTCACCTGGGAGCACCCCGCGCACCTGTACCTCAAGCGCGCCAAGAGCTCAGCCCTCGCCCTCGGCACCGCCGACCGGCACCGGGCCAGCCTCGCCGACCTAGTCGACCTGCCCCCCGCCCCATAGCCAACTCGCCCCTCGCCCCTCGCCCTGCCCCGGCCCGGCCCGGCATTTTGGGTAATTTGCCGCAACTGCCCGAACCGGGCCGCAACGATTGCCCACCGTTGCTGTTCGCGGTCGCCCGGCAACGACAACGATGGGACATTGATGCGGTCAGCGCAGCATCCATGGGACATCGATGCTGTAGCCCCGACGTCAGGCAACGACATCGATGGCCCAGCGATGTTGTTCCCGCAGCATCCGGGCTGTGCTGGCGGAGTGAACCGGTCGTCAGACGCGGACGAAAATAGAACACGTTCTTGGCCCGGCGGGGTCCTGAGTTGTCGCATACTGTGTCATGCACTCCTTACCGACGGACGCAGTCGTCCATACCGCTGCCTGCCGTGTGCAGGCGAGCCTGGCCACGCCCGGTCTCCGCCGGGCAGTGGCCTTGTATTTTCAGGAGCCAAGTTTCGCCGGGATGACCTTCAGCGATCTTGGCTTCAACCCGCCGTGCGAGATCACCGCCGACGATCTCCTGGCGGTGTCGCTGCTCGACATCACCTGGCGACCGCAAGTCATCCGTATCCTGCTCATCACTCACAAGCAACAGCTGGCCAGCCTTCTCGCCGATCTGCCCCAGGACGTCGACCTGTGGGATGCCGGTGACGATGCCCTGCGCCAGATCGACTTCCTCTGGGACGTGCTCACCTCCATTGAAGGTATCGGCACCGCCAGCGCCACTAAGCTCCTCGCCCGCAAGCGGCCGCGCCTGTGCCCGATTAGCGACAACCTGGTGATAAAGGCTGTCGACGTGCCGGGTCGCACCTGGGACGTGCTGCGCGCGCTCCTGCAGGATCCGGCGGCCCGGGCTGACGTCGAGGCGCTGCGCCCGGACGAAGCGGCCCACGCCAGTTTGCTCTGGATCCTCGACGTCGCCCTCTGGGTCTCGCACAGCCGCTCGGCCGCCGCCCAGGAACTGCGCGAGAAAGCCGGCCTGCTCGTACCGCAGTAGGCTGGTGGTCGGGGATTTGACCTCGAGCCTCGGAGCGCGCGGTGCAATACAATCAGCCTTCGCCAGCGGTGGCCTGCTCGCTTAATGCCAGCGAACTCAGCAGCCGGGTCAGCCGTTGGCAGGCCCTGGCCGGAGTGGCCGATCCGCGAGTGGCGCGGACCGGGCGAGGGCTGCGGATTGCCTTCGCGGCCGGGCCGGGGGTCGCCGCCGAGCTAGCCGAACTAGCCGATCTGGAACGTGATTGCTGCGCGTTCGCGACGTGGTCGGTGCGCGATGACGGTGACCGACTGTTGCTTGAGGTCAGCGCGATCACCGACGACGGCGTGCCCGCAGTCCAGGCCATGTTCGCTGAACTCGGGTGAGACCGCGCGCATGACGCGCCCGGCCGCCCCGAGACAGCCTCGATGGCACCGTGCCGGACAGGATCGCCGGTCCATAGGTCAGCGGCCTGCGTCCGGCTGGGCACTTCGGGTGATTTGTCCCGGCGAGGACCGCCGCCCGGCGGGCACCTTCAGTGCGTCCGCGACTGCCAGCTAGCCGGCGTCGCCGAGTGCTTCCGTTATCCGCTGGGGACCGGGGGAGCCCATCCGGTGATACAGCTCGAGCGCGTCGGTCAGCATGGACTTGCCCCGGTCCAGATGACCCTGGCCAAGCTCGGCGAGGCCGATGCCCTCGAGCGCTCGCGCCTCTACCGGCTGGGAGGCGACGCTGACGGCGATGGTCCTCGCCTGCTCGAAGTAGCCGAGGGCGTCGGTGGCCTGTCCTGACTCAAGTGCGACGTTGCCCAGGTTCACCATGGCCTCGGCTTCGCCGGCCGGATCGCCAAGATCGCGGTACAGGTCAAGGGCCTCGCGCAGGGTGGCCGTGGCCACGGGCAGGTTGCCGCTGGCCTGTTCCGCGCAGCCACGCAGGTTGAGCGCATTGGCCTTGCCGAGCCGGTCGCCTAGTTCGCGGTAGAGGTCAAGGGCCGAGTCAAGCCCTTCGAGCGCCGCCTGGTAGTTCCCGGCCTCCTGCCGTACCCCGGCCAGGTCGAGCAGCGCGTTAGCCAGGCCGAGCTGGTCGCCTAGCTCGGCGTAGATGGCCAGGGCCTGCTCCAGGTCGCGGGCCGATTCCTCATGATCGCCGATGGCGTGCATGGTAGCCCCGAGCTCTCCAAGCGCTTGTGCTTCACCGAGCCGGTCGCCAAGTTCGCGGTACAACTCGAGTGCCCTGGTGAGGCCGGTACCCGCGCCGTCATAGTCGCCGGTGACCAGCTGCACCGTGGCCAGCCGGCTCAGCACGGTCGCCTCGCCTCGCCGGTCGGCGATGCCGCGGTACAGCTCGCAGGCCCTGACCAGGCCATCGGCGGCGGTGATGTTGTCTCCCGACAGGTACATCGCCGAGGCGAGTTCGGTGCGCACGCCGGCCTCGCCGCGCTGGTCGCCGAGCGCGGCGAGAAGGCCGAGCGCGTCGGTGAGGCGGGCGATGGCCGCGGGGAAATCGCGCAGCGCGAGCAGCATGTCGCCGAGGTTGGTCGTGGCGACGGCTTCCGCCCGGCGGTCACCTGCCAGCCTGGCCAGCTCAAGTGCCTCGGCATCCGCCGCGATGCCCTGATCCCAGTGGCCAGAGAACCGGAGAAAGGAGTGGGTCGCGGCGGCCAGGGCGATGGCCGCCGCCGGCCAGCGCTGCGGGGCCTGACCGGCCGCCGCGACCAGGTTGGCCCGCTCGCGATCCATCCAGGCGATCGCCTCGGCGCGGGACCCGATCACCGGCAACGCCGCCGGCGGCGGCAGGCTAGCGGGCGGCTCAGCCGGCTCCCGGCGAGCCAGGAACCGATCGGCTGCGCAGGCCGCGTGCGCGTAGTAGCTGAGCAGCCGTCCGGTCGCGGCTTCCGGGTCAGCGTCGTCGCTCGCGATCATTCCCGCGTGCTCGCGCACCAGGTCGTGCAGGCGGTAGCGGCCCCTGGTCACCTCGGTGAGCAAGTAGTGATCGTAGAGCGAGGACAGGCGCCTGCGGGTCGCGGTGAGCGGGGCATCATCAAGGGCAGCGGCCGCGTAGGCCTCGATCTCGGCACCAGGATGCAGCCCAAGGCGGCGGAAGAGCTGCTGCTCATCGGCGGCCAGGTCCTGATACGACAGATCGAACGCGGCCGACACGGAAACGTTCTCCGCTCGCATCATCTCCAGCCGGTCCCTGGTCGCCGTGAGCTCGCCAGCTAGTTCGGCCGTGGTCCAGGCCGGGTGATGCTGAAGCTGCTTGGCGAGCATGCCGATGGCCAGCGGCAGGTAGCCGCACAGCCGGGCGATCTCGCGGACCGCGGTGTCGCCGAGCGTGAGATCGGATCGGTTCGCGAGCCTGACCAGCAGTTCGGCGGCCTGCTCGGGCGGCAGCGTGTCCAGGCTGACCGCCTGGGCGTCGTCCAGCGCGGTGAGGTGCTTGCGGCTGGTGATCAGTACCAGGCTGCCCGCCGTGCCGGGAAGCAGCGGCCGCACCTGCTCGTGCCCGGCGGCGTCATCGAGGAGCAACAGCATCCGCCGCCCCGCGACGTGGTCGCGCCACAGCCTGATCCGCTCCTCGAGTCCCGGCGGGATCTGGCTCGGTGCGATCCCGGCCGTCAGCAGCAGGCTGGCCAGCGCGTCCCCGGGTTTTACCGGCTGCTGGCCGGGCGTGTGCGCGTGCAGGGGCAGGAACACCTGGCCGTCAGGAAATCTCGGCGCGAGCTGGTGGGCGGCGTGCACCGCGAACGTTGTCTTGCCAACGCCGGCCATCCCGCCGATCGCGTGGATGCCAACCACCCGGCCCGCCCTGGCCGCGCCTGATGCCGCCGCCATCAGGACCCGCAGCTCGGGTTCCCTCCCGGTGAACGCGCCGGTGTCCCGAGGCAGCGTCCTCGTCGCGGCGGCAACACTGCCCGCGCCGCTGGCCACGGCCGTCGGCCCGCGATCCTGAGTACGGCCCTTCTGAGCCGCCAGGGGTTCGCCGCGCGCCGCCGCCTCGAACCTGGCCCTCGCGGCTCCCGTCAGCTCGAGGGCGTCGGCAAGCAGCCGGGCGGTCTGCCCGCGCGCGGTCAGGTTGATTCCGCGCTCGAGGTCGCTGATGGAGCGGTAGCTGAGTTTCGCGGCGGATGCCAGTTCTTCCTGGGTCAGCCCCGCGCTCGTCCGAAGCTGCCTGAGCAGTGCGGCAAATGTGCGGGCGGGCTCTGGCACAGGCCTCAGGCTCCCTCATCGGCGGAAACACCAGCCTCGCGGGCGAAAAGCGGTCAGCAAAGCTTACAAGCGGGAATGACGCGCCCTAAAGTGGTCGTACTGGCGAGCCGCTTTCCGGAGGAATGACCTATGCCCGAGCGAAGAAAACCGGCCATGGTCATTGCCGCTGGCCTTCTCGCCCTCGGCACGCTCCCGGTCATTGGCGCTCTGGGCCCGACGACCGCCCAGGCGAGGCCGGCCCAGGTCGCCTTGGCGCGATCAAAGCCGCCGGTCAAGTTCGTGCCGCCGAAGCTGAAAGTGCCCAGGGCCTCGACGGCGCAGGGACCAGCCCTTGTCGCGCTGACGCTGCCAGCCGGCGGCCAGGAAACGGGCCTGTTCTGGACCGAGCCGCCCCCCGCGAAGAGCGGGTCGCAGATCGCCTATGAGACCTCGACGAACCTGAGCAAAGACCTCTGGTCCCCGCTCGGCATCGTCAGCGGCACCGGCAAGCCCGTGCTCACCACCCTCAGGCCGTCCGTAACCCAGCTAGCGGCCGGTAAGGATCCTGCTGTTTTCGTCACCTGGGCCGGAGCGGCTGACCAGCGGGTCTGGTTCACGATCGGCTCGGTCCTGAAGAACGGCACCCTGACGTGGCCGCAGGCGCCCCAGTTCATCCTGGGTGCGTACACCTCGACCGGCCCGACCGTGTTCAGCCCGCCGCACTCAAGCGCCGTCTTCCTGACCTGGGAGGCGGCTAGCAACCACCAGATCGACTTCGTGATCGGGCACCTGACGGGCAGCACCATCAAATGGGGAGCGATCACCAAGATCCCCGGCGCGGAAACTACGGCCGCTCCAGCCGTCGCCGAGGCCAGCACTGGCAAGTCAGCCGGCCGCCTTTACGTTTTCTGGCGTGATCGCGCTGGCCAGATAGCCGGAGCATCCACCGCAGATCCATTGGCGTCAGGCGCGCTCAAGTGGACCACGGTCCCGTCGAAGGTCGGAACCGGTACCGGGGTCGCGGCCGCCGCCATCGGCAAGAACGGATCCTTCCCGCTCCTCCTCGTGTACCGGGCGGAGACCGGCTCTGCCTTGCTGTTTGCCACGCTGAACGCGACCGGTGCGCTCAGGCACACCTCGAAGGACGCGGTAAAGATCCTGGCCAGCGAGGACGCCCCGGCGCTGCTCCCTGACGTACTCGCCGCGAACGATCCAGGCGAGATCTTCTTCGTCCGGGTTTGTCCAGGCTGCTGAGAAGTCCGGCCCTGCGCTGCTGCCCGAGACCAGAGCCGAGCTGATGTGCTCTAACCTCCAGTCGCAGATCGTGACCCTTGGACTGCGCCCGGTCACCCAGGCGGTACCTGGGCTCCCCGTGCCCGAAAAATGATCAACATCAATGTGCGGTTTGGTGTTCGTTTTTGAGCATCAATGTGCGGTTTGATGTTGATCATCTTCGGCCTGGCGGCAAGGCCGGATCGCCAGGCTCCGGATCGCTAGGCCGACCGCAACGATGACCCACCGATGCTGTTCCCAGCCAGTGGCTTACCGCAACGATGGTCCATCGATGCTGCGGGAACCGCATCTCTGGGCCATCGTTGTCGCTAGCTTGGCCCGCCGAACCGCAACGATGACCCATCGATGCGGTAAACCCCGAGGCGGCCACCGCCCAGCCTAGGTGCTTTGTCCAGCCGGCCCGTGAGTGCGCTCCCACCTTCCGCACTCGCGGACCGGCTATTGATACTTTGACCTGCGGAAACAAGGGTCTCCACACAGGATGGCCGACATAATCCGCACAGCATCGCCGACAGGCGCCCCTCGACCCCCCGACCACGGGCATCGAGCGCGCGTTCGCCTGAGGTCCTGTGCGGAAACTGTGCCTGACCTGTGCGTTAGTACCTCGCGCCGGCCGCTGGCGGCATCGCGTCGAGTTCGGCGAGGTCGGCCGCGCTGAGCGTCAGTTCGGCGGCGCGGCAGTTCTCTTCCAGGTACCTGAGCCGCTTGGTACCGGGAATCGCCAGGACCTGCTCGCCCTGCGCCAGCACCCACGCGATCGCCACCTGACCGAGGGTGGCATCGTGCCGCTCGGCGACATTTTTAATGATGGCCAAAATCCCCTGGTTACTCGCCAGGGCGTCCGGGGTGAAGCGCGGATTGGCAAACCTGATGTCGTCCCGCTCGAACCCGGCCGAGCGTACCGTGCCGGTGAGGTAGCCGCGACCGAGCGGCGAATACGCCACGAATGCCGCGCCGTGCCCGGCGCACCACGGCACGATGCCGTCGAGCGGGCCGCGCGTCCACAGCGAAAGTTCCGACTGCACCGACGCCACTGGGTGAATGGCGTGCGCCTCCTGCACCTGCGCCACTGTCACCTCGGACAGCCCGAGCGCCCGCACCTTGCCCGCCGCCGCGAGTTCGGCCAGCGCCCCCCACGACTCGGCCAGCGGCACGCGCGGATCGACGCGGTGCAGGTAGTACAGGTCGATGGCCTCGACCCCGAGTCGGCGAAGCGACGCGTCGCAGGCCTCGCGCAGGTGCACGGGATCGCCGCGGCGCCAGGACACGCCGGTCGCCTCGTCGATCACGAGCCCGGCCTTGCTCGCGATCATGACCTCGCCGGCCCGCCCGCGCAGGCCAGCGCCAAGCAGCCGCTCGTTGGTGAACGGCCCGTACACGTCCGCCGTGTCGAAGAAGCTGACCCCAAGCTCCACCGCACGGGCGAGCACCCGCAGGGACTCAGCATCGTCGAGGTCGGATGGCTGGTACTCGGCCGACATCCCGACGCAGCCGAGACCGACCGCGCCAACCGTCCGGCCCAGCCGGTCAAGCCTTCGCTGCCGCATGGCCGAAAACTATCCGGCGATCGTCAGGCCCCCGCTACCGGCACCTGGTTTCAGTGGCCAAGGAAGGCTTCCTCCAGCCACCAGGAGCCGTGCCTGGCGGTGACCTTCGCGTCGATTAGCATCGGCTTGTCGCGGGGTCCGTCCAGCCACTCGCGCACCGGCGCCAGGTCGCCCCGCTGCCTGACCCGCGCGGCCGCGCAGCCGAAGCCGCGTCCGATCTGGGCGATGTCGACCGGCGGGAACTTGACGGTGTCGACGGGGTAGCCCTCCGGCCCGAAGTGGTGCACCTCGGCGCCGTACGCTTCGTCGTCGTAGACCACGATGACCATCGGCAGCTTCAGCCGCACCGCGGTCTCCAGTTCGCTGATGCCCATCAGCGCGCCGCCGTCGCCGAGGGCGGCCACCACGAGCCGGTCGGGCCTGGCGATGGCCGAGCCGATCGCCGAGGCGAGGCCGAGGCCGACCGACTGGTAGGCCTGGGTGAAGCAGAACCCGTCCGCGTCGGGCACGGAAAGGAACATCGCCGGGTAGCCGATGAAGTTGCCTGAATCGATGGCGACGATCCGCTCGGTGGGCAGCAAGTCGTCAAGTGCGATGCTGAGCGTGCGCGGATCGATCGCCGTCCCGTCGCTCTCGTCTTCGTAGGGCACGTCCCGCCATCTGACCTCGCTGGCGATCCGGTCCCGCAGCTCGACCGACCGGTACCCGAGCTGACTGTGTTTGCCGGCACTGGCGCCGTCGCCGAGCATCTCGGAGACGGCCGCCGCGGTCACGGCCACGTCGCCGACGACGCCCAGGTTGACCTGGCGGTGCGCCCCGATCGCGGCGCGCTCGGCGTCGACCTGGACGACGGTCGCGCCCGGACCTATCAGCGCGCCGTGCCGCAGCGTCCACATGTTCAGCGAGCAGCCCCAGCCGATAACCAGATCGGCGCCCGCGATCAGTTCGGCCGCCAGCGGCGAGGCGAACCCGCCGCTGACGTCCAGGTCCCAGGCGCTGCCCCGGAACAGGCCCTTCGCGGCGGCCGAGGTCGCCAGCAGGGCGCCGCACCGGTCCGCGAGCCGTTCAAGATCCTCGCGTGCGCCGGCGATCCTGGCACCGCGGCCAGCGATGAACACCGGCCGCTCGGCTCGCCTGATCGCCGCGGCCAGCCGGTTAAGCGCGGTCTCGTCCGGTGCGGCGGCCGCCTTCCTAGCCCAGCTAGGGATCGCCGCGGAGGGCTCCGCCTCCGGCGGCGGCGCGCACTCCGCCGACTGGATGTCGAGCGGCAGGCCGAGCACGACCGTGCGCCGGTCCTCGGCGGCGAGCTTGTAGGCACGGACCGCGTCGTCGACCGCGAACGACGGCGAATGCAGCCTGGCCGGCACCGCGCCGACGCCGCGCGCGAGCGCGCCAAGGTCGATGCGGAAGTTGGAATTCGTCGCGCTAGCGGCGACGTCGGCGGCCAGCACGACCATCGGGGTGCGGCTCTTGGCGGCTTCGGTGATGGCGGTCAGCGCGTTCGTGAAGCCAGGACCCTGATGCAGCGAGACGAGGCCGGGCTTACCGGTCAGCCTGGCCCAGCCGTCGGCCATGCTGGCCGCCCCGCACTCGTGCCTGGCCGGGACGAAGCGAGCGCCGCGCTCGATGAGCGCGTTGGTGACGTGGAAGTTGCCGCTGCCGACCAGCCCGAACACGGTGTCCGCGCCGAGCGAGGTGAGCACCTGGGCGATGGCGTCGGTGACCTTCATCAGGAATGCTCCACCAGTGCGAGGACGCGGCACGGGCTGCCCGAGCCGCCAGTGATCGGGAGCGGCCCCGCGATCAGCACCGTGCCGGTCGCGGGCAGCCTGGCCACGTTCTGGAGCTGGGTCAGACCGTACTTGCCCGCGCCGAGCAGTGAGGCATGGCAGGGGAATGGCGGGTCGAATGAGTGGGCCGTGCCCGCGTCGGTGCCGACGGTCTCCGTGCCGAATCCGAGCAACGGTGACTCGTTCGCCAGCCACCTGGCGCACTCGACCGACACGCCGGGAGTGTGCGGTCCGGTCTCGTTGGCGTTGAGGAATTCTTCCTGGCTGCCAGACCGCACGTCCCAGCCGGTCCGGTACAGCAGCCAGCCCCCGGCGGGGAGCGAACCGTGCTCGCCTTCCCAGCGCCTGATGTGCTCGACCTCGAGCAGGAAGTCGGGGTCCGCGGCCGCCTCGGCGCTGAAGTCAAGCACCACGGCGGGCGCGATCAGCCGGTCGACGGGGACCTGGGCGACATCCTCGCCTTCCCGTCCGGTCACCCAGTGCACCGGCGCGTCGAAGTGCGTGCCCGTGTGCTCCCCGGTCGAGATGTTGTTCCAGTACCAGGCCGGCCCGCGGTCGTCGTACTTGCTGATCTCCTGCAAGGAGAACGGAACGGTATTGCCGAACGGTGGCGGCAAGGCGATGATCGGGGTTTCGGCCTGGAGCGGCGCGGTGAGATCGATGACCTCAATGGTGCCAAGGCGCAGCCCGGCCATCAACTCGTCGAGTATAGGCATGCGACACAGCCTGCCGCAGCCAGCCCCCGGCTGGGAAGGCGATCGGTGCGGGTGGCTTGCGATTGTGATGATCTGTACAGTTCACCGCAGGATCGGAGCGCAGGAGGTCGGCAGATGGATTCGGTGGCCGGGGCTGGCATCGTGGTGACCGGCGGAGGCAGCGGCATCGGTGCCGCGCTGTCCAGGCGGTTCGTGGCTGAGGGCGCGCGGGTCGTGATCAACGACCTGAACGGCGGGGCCGCCGAAGGCGTGGCCGAGTCTTGCGACCGGTCAAGCGGCGGTCAGGTAGCAGTCATCGCGGGCGACGCCGCCTCCGAAGAGGGCGTTGAGTCGCTGATCGCCGGGGCCAGGGCCGAACTCGGTGAGATCGACATCTACTGCGCCAACGCGGGGATCGCCAGGCGGGGCGGCCCGGAGGCCAGCGAAGAGGACTGGGCCGACTCGTGGAACGTCAACGTGATGGCGCACGTGCGAGCCGCGCGGCTGCTGCTCGGGCCCTGGCTAGAGCGAGGGAGCGGGCACCTGATCTGCACGGTGTCGGCGGCCGGCCTGCTCGCGACGCCAGGGGCCGCGCCTTATTCGGTGACCAAGCACGCCGCGATCGGGTTCGCCGAATGGCTGTCGCTCACGCACCGGCACCGGGGCCTGACCGTGCAGGCGCTGTGCCCGATGGGGGTCCGCACCGGCATGTTCCCAGGCCCAGGCGGTGACTCGCTCAGCGAGAAACTGCTCGGCCGCGACGCGATCATGCCCGATGAGGTCGCCCAGGTCGTGATGGAGGCGATCGCCGACGGGCGGTTCCTCATCCTGCCCCATCCCCAGGTCGCCGAGATGTACGCGGGCCGGGCCACCGACCCGAACCGCTGGCTGGCCGGGATGAGCAAGCTGCAGCAATACCTGGAAGACGACCCCGCCTGAGCGTGCCGCCCGCCGCCGGGCGCCCCGGGCGGGGGGAGCAACGGTAGCCCATGGTTGCTGTTCGCTGCCGCCCGGCAACGACAACGATGGCCCCGCGTTGCTGTCAGCACCGCGTCTATGGGACATCGATGCGGTAGCCGCAGGCCAGGGCAACGACAACGATGGGACACCGATGCGGCTCTGGTTCACAATTCGTTGATGGTAACGGTGGTCCGGGTTCGGGCCTGGGCCGTCCGGGTCCCGGCTCGCGGCAGGCTGGCAACTCGCCGCCAGTCCCGGCCGGAGCAGCAACGATGGGACATCGATGCTGTTGCGCCGGGCCGGGTAACCGCAACGATGGCCCATGGATGTCGTTCCCGCAGCAGCGATGGCCCATAGATGCGGTTGCCCGCCCCGGCCGGGCAGCATCCATGGGCCATCGTTGCGGTTCGCTGCGCGGATATGCCCGCTTCGCCGCTGCCGCCGGCCAGCCCGGGACCGCCCCCGGCGGCCGGGGAACCCGCCGCCGACGTGAGTGCGGGTGATTTGCCGGTTTTGCGGCTTGTGCGGGCGATGCTGTCCCCGTTCCGCCGGGAGGGACTTGACCCTGAAAACCGGCTCGTTCTATCGCTGCCCGTCGTTACCATCACGAAATGTGAGCCAGAGCCGCCGATGCGGTAAACAGCCGCGCGGAAATTGGCCTGGCTCCCTCGGGTCAGGGTGTCAGGCAGCGGGGGCGGGCGTGCTGGCTCCGGCTTGCCGACGGCCCGGTGTTTCCTGTGTGGCTGGAGCGGCTGGTGAGATCCGGGCTTGTCCCGGCATTCCATGATCGTGGAATCCCCGACTGGCAGGCCATCGGAGGATTCCACGATCATGGTCCTCCTAGACGAGCGATCAGAAATCGGGTGGGTAAGTGCAGTTCTGGTAGAGATCGAGTCGTTCCGTGCCCTGGCTAGGTATGCGCCGGAGGCGGTAACCCGGCTGCATCCTGTGCTGGATCAGATCGACCTGATCGACATGAGCCCTCGTGTCCGCATCCTGGCCCAGACCGTCAGGCCGGTCACGGTCCGTTCCCTGGACGCCATCCATCTGGGCGCGGCACTTAGCATCCGGCCCAGCTTGACCTCATTCGTCACTTACGACAAGCGGTTGCTTGACGCCGCGACGAGGAGCGGATTGCCGGCCGATTCGCCGGCCTGAACCGCGACCACACCGGGTCAGTCGAGATCGGTGATGAAGTCGGTCAGGAGGGCGGCGAACTGGTCGGTCGCTTCCAGATGGGTCGCGTGCCCGGCGCCGGGTACGATCTGGATGGCTCCGCGCCATAGGGCCGGGATGCTCAGCCCTTCCAGGAACGGCCGGCTGACGAGTTGCTCGTCGGCGCCCTGGATGATCGCGAGCGGCTGGGTGAGGCCGGTCGCGATCGCGAGTTGGTCGGCGAACCTGCCCTCGCCGATGCTGCCGAACAGGGCGGCCCTGGCGGTACCGTCCGTGCGGAGGATGTCGGCCGTGAAGTCGTCTAGCGGCAGCGACGAGCCTGGCGCGGTGAAACTCGACGCGTAGGCGAGCGCGTCGGCCTGGCTGACCTCGGCCGTGAAGCCGACGTTCATCGCGGGGTTCGGCAAGAAGGCCTCGCCCATCTGCGCGACGGAAGCTACCGGCGGAGTCCCGAAGATCACGAACCCGGCCGCAGCCGGCAGTTGCGGAGCCGCTTCGATGACGATGTGCCCGCCCAGGCTCCAGCCCACGAACACGGCGTCGGACGTGTCCAGAGCGGCGGCGAAGCCCGCGACCACGCCAGCGTAACCCGGCAGCGAGTAGAGCGACGGGTCGGCGGCGGGCGCCGAGTCACCGTGTCCGGGCAGGTCAAGCGCCAGGCAGCGGAACCGCGAACCGAACGGGCCGTCGAGCAGCGGGCGCCAGGTAGCCGCCGAGGACGAGTTGCCGTGCACGAAGACGACCGGTCGTCCCGTTCCCGAACTGCGCAGGTAGGCAACTTCCTGATCGCCAACGCGCACTTTCTCCGCCACCGTGCCCTCCCGGCTCAATCCTGGAATACCGCTCGTGTGCCCTGAAAATACGCGTACTGGCAAGATCGGCGCTAGCGCGGCGCGCGTTTCGCGGCGGTTTCTGGCGCCAGCGACGGGCGTGGGACGGGCGGCCGGGATGGGCAGGGTGGCTCGGAAAGCCGCCGTAACGTGGCCGCGATGGACTGCAGCGTTTCGATTGTCTTCCGGTCATCGGGAAGCCAGGGGCCGCTGAGCGGGCCTGAAGGGTTCCAGAATGTTTCCAGGTACCCGCCACCGTGAGCGGACATCCAGTCGGCCAGCAGCGCGAACCAGTCCGCGCGGTAATGCGGCCTCGGGCTGTTGGTCTCGCAGATGTCGATGTCGGGTGAGTCGCTCCCGGAGAGTTCACGGCAGGTGCCGAGCATATTGTCGAGCCGGGCGAACAGCCTGGACTTGCTGATGCCGCCGTGCCAGTTGCGGAACTGCCCGCCCCCGAAGTCGTAGACGTCCAGGCCGTACCAGTCAAGGCCGGCGCCCATCCAGGCCCTGGTCTGACTGGGTACGGCGCAGATAATGGAGCCGTAGCGGACGTTGGAGCCCCGGCATAGCTCCTGGAGGTACTGGTGCACTGCCGACATGTTCGCGTCGGTGACATAGTCCGGGTAGCCCGCCAGGTTCGAGGCCTCGTGCCAGGCGGACAGCTTCACTCCTGGCGGCGCCGTCGCGATCAGCGCCCTGAGCTGATCGTCGAGGCGTCCGGCAAGCAGGTCATCAGGCACGGGCCTGATCGACAGCATGACCCGTGCCTCGGGCACGGACTCCTTCGTCGGCCAAGAGACCGGGATAACATTATATTTGTCGCGATAAGCGCGAAATGTACGGACGTTGATCCCGGCTTCGTGCATTGGGTCGAAGATCCTGGAGTTGGAACCGAGCAGAAGACTCATGTCAGCGGCCCCCCGCGTCTTCTCTGGGTTGTCAGAAGCTCCCTGCCCTGGCGGGGTTCATTGAATCTCCTGTGCCGGGAGTGACTGAAGGGACCAAGACTCCTCCGGTGCCGACGCGCTGTCAGTGGCGGTCAGTACGCTCCCGGCATGGCCACTTTCGCGCTGACGCTTGTTCACGGGCTAGGCTGGGATGACTCGAGAGCGATTAGGGAGCAGGACGGCTGGGATGAGCACGCCGCCTTCATGGACAGCCTCGTCGCCGACGGGTTCATCGTCCTAGGCGGCCCGCTCGGGGCCGGCGCCCGCACCTTGCACCTGGTGCGGGCGGGCGACGAAGCCGAGATCAGAGCACGGGTGGCCGGGGATCCGTGGGCCGGAGCCGGCTTGGTGAGGGTAGGTTCCGTTGAGCCCTGGGCTCTTTGGCTAGACGGTCGGCGCTGACGATGCTGGCGGTCATGCTGTCGCCCCGACCGCGGGCGAACCAGCGGACCCGGCTGACTCGGCTGACTCGGCCGATCGTCTCGCCGCGAGGTACGCAAGGCCGCCGAGCACGAGCGGCGGCAGGTACAAGGCGAGCATGGCGGCGGCGAAGCTCAGCTCATAGAACTGGACGTTGACTGAAGTTAGCAGCATCACCGCGAAGGCCGACGCCGGTATGGCGACGGTCAGCATGATCACGCGCCGGCCGCCCGGCTTCGCCAGTGCGACTAGGCCAGCCAGCGCGACGATCAAGATCACGGCAAAGTCAACTGGCCGCGGCACCGCGTAGCTGGTGGCGATCAGGCCGCCCGTGTACGCGGCGGTCAGTATCCACGGCAGCGCGAGCAACACGCCGCCGCGCGTCACCAGCCTGAGTGCCTGTCTCGGGCCAGGGCCGGCGACCAGCGCCACCGACTGAATGACCAGCGAGACCCCGTAACTGGCCACGCGCGGGTCGTTCAGCAGCCCGCCGATGCCTGCCTGCACCATGAACCAGATCAGCACGGCAACGGCCGCGAAGGCCCCCGCCCGCCTGGCGCCGGCGAGGCCGAGCGCGACCGGCAGCAGCAACATGCCGATGCCGGCCAGGGCAAACGCCAGCCCGGCGCTGAACCAGGAAAGCGAGGCGATCCAGCCGAGGTTCTGGTGCGGCAGCAGCGAGACGAGCAGGAGCGGCGAGAGCAAGCTCGTCAGCGCCAGCGCTTTCCGCCAGCCTGGATCGGGCGACCCGGCCGTCAGAGCGCGGAGCCTGACCCTTAGGCCGCCTCTGAACAGGTCGAACGTATCAGCGAGACCAGGCCTGGCGCTGGCCGCTTGGTGCCGAGGCGAGCAGCACGCCGATCATCTCCTCGCCGTAAGCGGCCCGGTGCCCGGCTGGGTAGCAGCTGAGCAGCCGCCGGTACCGCCGCTCAAGCGTCGCCGCGCCCATCACGCACCCGCCGCGAGCGTCTTGAGCCTTCCGGCGGCAACGCGGGCGTTAGCCTGCATCCGCGCAGCCTCGGACTCGAGCATCGCGACGCCTTTATCGGTGAGCTTGTAATAGCGGCGCAGCCTGCTGTCCACTATTTCCTCGCGGTCGACGTCGATCACGCCCTCATCGCGCAGTCGGTCGAGTGCCGCGTACAAGGTCCCGGCCCGCAGTTTGACCCGGTCTCCCGAGATGCTCGTGACATCGGCCATGATCCCGTAGCCATGCTGCGGCCCGGCCGCGAGCGCGGTAAGAATCAGGAACGTAGGTTCCTGCATCGCCTGTCTGGTCACGCCTTCTTTATATACCGATGATCGATACGTTGCAAGCGGCGCCAGCCCCGGGCCTTTCTTGCGGCGCGCCGGGGTGATGGCTTCCGGGAAATCCCGGGTCGTGGGGCGCCCCGAGGTTCCCAGACAACCCGGTCCGCCGAGCCTTCCTGGCCACAGGCGCGTCACTTGGATAACGCCAGTCCCATCCGCAACGGCTGCCCCGCGCTCGGGTACCCGCCCGGCCAAGCCAGCCGCCCCAGGCCAGCTCCCGAACCCTTAAGTCCCTGGCCTGGGGTCGCGTCTACCGCATCGCTGGGACATCGTTGTCGTTCCCTGGCCTGCGGTTACAGCATCGATGTCCCATAGATGCTGTGTGCACCGCATCGCTGTCCCATCGTTGTCATTGCCCGCCTGCCCGTAACAGCAACTGTGGGACATCGTTGCTGTTCGAATCGTCCAGTTGCGCCAAATGCACGAGATGCCGGAATTGCTGAATCGCGACCGGGCGGGGGTCGGCCGGAGTCGGCTGGGGCGGGGTCGGCCGGAGTCGGCTGGGGCGGGGTTGGGGCGGGGTTGGGTTGCGGCGGGGGCGCTTGGCTGTGCCCCCGCCGCGCGCCTCATAGGGTGAGCGAGAGCCGCAGGTCGCGGGAGGAGCGGCCGGCTTGCAGGGTGAACCGTCCCTCCGGCCAGGTCCAGGCTCCGGCGGCGGGGTCCCATCGGGCGAAGGCGCGGGCCGGCACCCGCAGCTCCACCTCGGCCGATTCGCCGGGATCCGCCGTCGCGATGCCGAACGCCGCCAGCGCCCGCGGCGGTTGCCCAGGCTCGGGCGGCCCGGACAGGTAGGCCTGCACGACTTCCCTTCCGCTTCTCGTTCCGGTATTGGATAGGCCAATTTTCACCAGGAAGTCCTGTCCTGGTACGTACTCGCCCACGGCGCTCATCCGGTCGTACTCCCAGGTCGTGTACCCGAGGCCATGGCCGAATGCGAACCGGGGGGCGATCCCGGCCGCGTCGTAGCCCCGGTAGCCGATCAGCAATCCTTCGCGGTACTCGAGCACCCCGTCGACCGGCGCCGTCTCGAGCACGGGCGGGTCAGACCCGGCGGCCGGCAGGGTGACGGGGAGCCGTCCGCCCGGCTCGACGTCGCCGAGCAGGACGTCGGCCAGCGCCTCGCCCATCGCCTGGCCGGGCAGCCAGGCCTGGATAACGGCCGCCACCTGATCAGCCCAGGGCATCAGCATCGGCATCCCGGAATTGACGACGACCACGGTGCGGTCGCAGACCGCCGCGACCCGGCTGACCAGTTCGTCTTGCCGGCCGGGCAACTCCAGCGAGGGCCGGTCAAAACCCTCGCTCTCGGTCAGCTCGGCCGAACCCACGACCACGACGGCGACGTCCGCCGCCTCGGCGGCCCGCACCGCCTCGTCGAGCAGTTCGTCCTCTTCGACGACCGGCACGAGCCCGAACCTGATCGCCAGCGGACCTTCACCGTCGACGTCGGGCCTGAAGTCGATCGTCAGCCGGACGACCTGGCCCTCAGCGAGCTCCAGGCCGGCCCTGACCTGGCCGGGCCTGGTCATGGCCTGCACCGGGTCGGCCGGCTTGATGGTCAGCCGGTCGGCTACCACCTCGCCGTCGACCGTGATCGTGATCCGTCCGACTCCGGCCGCGCCGACGAGATGCGGCCCGCTGCGGTCCGGCCGGTACAGCAGGTCGAGCACGACGCGGCCGCTCTCGCCCCAGCCGATGCCTGGCGGCAGCCGGTCCCACCAGGCGAACGCGGACGCTGTCCGGTGCTCGGTCCGCAGCACCGTCCCGTCGGCCGCCGCGAACGACAGGTGCAGCCCGGGCTCGCCGGTGACCGGGTCAGAGCAGGAGCCGGGCGGCGGTGCGGGCACCGTCGCCCAGATCTGGCAGCCCTCGGCGACGGTTACCTCGGCCGCCCCCGTCAGCCTGCTGGTCAGGGCATCGGCCGGGGTCGATACGCCGGGCGGGGAGACGACCACGGCACCGCCGCCCTGAATCGTGGGCCGCAGCGCCGCCGGGCCGATCACTGCGATCCGGCCAAGCCGGCCGGCATCGAGTGGCAGTACCTGGTCTTTGTTGCCGAGCAGCACGAATGACGCCGCCGTGACCCGCCGCAGCAACCGGGGGTCGACGTACCGCACTGGCCCCGCGGGAGCGGGCTCGTCGCCAAGCGCGCCGACCGCGCGGGCGAGGGCGAGCAACCTGAACAGCTTGTCGTCGAGTACCTCCTCCGTGACGAGTCCTTCGGCGACGGCACTGGCCAGCCGCTCGCCCCAGGGTCCTTCCGGACCGGGCATGGACAGGTCGAGCGTGGCCAGCGCGGTCGCCGTCGTGCTGCGGGCCGCGTGCCAGTCCGACGTCACCACCCCAGCAAAGCCCCACTCGCCTTTGAGCACGCCCGCGAGCAACGCCGCGTTCTCGGTCATCGGGACGCCGTTCACCTTGTTATAGGCCGCCATCACCAGCAACGCGCCCGCCTCGCGCACGCACGCCTCGAACGGCGCCAGGTAAAGCTCCCGCAGCACGGTCTCGGCGATCCGCGCGTCGTAGCTCCAGCGTTCGGTCTCCGAGTCGTTGCCGACGTAATGCTTGACGGTCGCGGCAACGCCGGCCTGCTGAAGCCCTTCCACATAGCTGACCGCGAGCCCGGCGGTCAGCACTGGGTCCTCGGCGAAGCACTCGAAGCCGCGCCCGCTGACGGGCGTGCGCATCAGGTTGATCGTCGGGCCGAGCAGCACGTGGATGCCCTTGCTCCTGGCTTCCGTCCCGAGCGCGTGAGCGAGCTCGCGCACCAGGCCGGAGTCCCAGGTCGCGCCCAAGGCGGAAGGGCAGGGCAGGCTGGTCGACGGCTGTCGTTCGTCTAGTACGACGCCCCTGGCGCCGGCCGGTCCGTCCGACATGATCATCGGACGGAGGCCGAGCGCCTCGGCGCCCTGCGTGCTCCAGCTGTCCGCACCGGTCAGCAGCAGCACCTTGTCGTTCAGTGAGAGGCCGACGACGAGGTCGGCGGGCGGGGCGCCCGCCTGGCCGGAATTCCGGCCAGACGGAACGCGCCCCTCGTAGTGAGCAGGCATGCTAACGCGAGCTCAGCTGACTGGCTTGAGGTGCAGGACCGTGGCCAGGATGTAGGGATCGTTGGGTACCGGGTTGTTGAACTGGTTCGATTCTGTCGGCCAGCCGGTGTAGTTCTTCGTGCTGTACTCGTACCAGGCCGCGCCGTAGAGCAGCGGGATGACCGGCGCCTGGGTGGAGACGATCTGCTGGAGCTTGTTCAGCGCGGCCTGCTGCACCGAAGCGCTGTCCGAGCCGGCGAACTGCGCCAGTGCGGCTTGCGCGGCCGGGCTGTTGAAGCGGCCGAAGTCACCGGCGGCGGCCTTGCCGACCGGCGCCGACTGCGAGGAGTCGATCCAGTTGTCGAAGTACTCGAACGGGCTCGGGCCCTGGTTGCTCCAGTGGATCATGGCCTGGAAGTTGCCGACCGGGTAGTCGGCGTACCACTGGGTGGCCTGGACGCCGTCGAACGAGACGTCGAAGCCCTCGGCGTTGAGCTGGGTGGCGATGAGCTGGGCGTCGGTGGCGTAGTCGGTGTAAGAGGACGGGTCCTCGATCGAGAACTTGATCTCCTGCCCGTTCTTGGTCCACTTGCCGTTGACCTTCTTCCAGCCATCGCCGCTCAGCAGGCTGGTTACGGTCGCCGGGTCGGAGGTTCCCTTGAGGTCGTTGGCGTAAGCGGAGTCGAGCAGGCTGTTGTCGACCGGCAGCAGCAGGCCGCCAGAGGAGGTCGCCGCCGGCTCGTAGCCGGTCTCACCCTGGGTGGAGAGCTGATCCCTGTCGATGCCCGCGCTGATCGCGAGGCGGACCTTGGGGTCGTTGAGCGGTGCCTTGGCGACGTTTAGCCAGAGCGTCACCACGTTGTTGCTGGCGAACCACGGCTTGCTCGGGGTCCAGGTGTGGTAGTCGGTGCTCTTGTTGAGGAAGTTGGTCTGGACGTTGCTCACGTCGTTGCCCGCGTAGTCGATCTGCCCGTCGGACAGTGCCGGGTTCGCGGTCGTGTTGCTGACGAAGTTAGGGAAGATGATCGAGGGGACGTGCACGCTGGCCTTGTCCCAGTAGCTCTTGTTCTCGGTCAGCGTGTACTTCTGGGCCGAGAACTGCGACACCACGTAGGGGCCAGTGCCGATCGGGTCGGGGTCGGCGAACGTAGCCGGGTTGGAAATGCTCTTCCAGATGTGCTCGGGCACGACGTACATGCCCCCGATGAGGTACAAGTTGGCGTACTCGGCGGTCTTGAACGTCAGCACGGCGGTCGTCGCGTTCGGCGCGGTCGCGCTTACCGGGACCGGCGGCGGCGCGTTCAGGGTCAGTGCCGGGTTCTTGATCAGCAAGTTGAAGCTGAAGGCCACGTCAGCGGCGGTCATCGGGGTGCCGTCGCTGAACTTGACGCCCTTGCGGATCGTGAACGTCAGCGTCTTGCCGCCGTCTGACCATGCGTAGTGCGTCGCCAGCCAGGGCTGCGGCGTCGCCGTCGGGTTGATCGTGTTGAACATCAGTAGCGGCTCGTAGACCAGCGCGGTCGAGTTGTTCGAGTTACCGAGCGAGGTGTTGACATAGGGGTTGAATGACCGCGTGAAGGTCTCGCCGGTGTTGTCCACGACGACGAGCGGCTTGCCCTGGGCGACCGAGGTAGCCGGTGACTTAGGCGAGCTGCTGCAGGCGGTGATGGCCAGCGCGAGGGCACCAGCGATGACCAGGCCCTTCAAGATTCGATGTTGCATTGCCTAGACTCCAATAAGCCCGGCCGGCTTTTCGCCGGCCTGTCCTTGTTTGACCGTGCGGGTCTTTTAGAGAACTGGTGAGCGCGGGTCGGCCGGGCCTACCCGCGGGCGGCATTACGTCTCCTTTCCCTTGCCCGTGCTTAGCTGCACAGCCGGGGTGCGCTGGGCGTCGTCGAGTCCGCTGGCATGCAGCCAGCAGGCGCTTACGTGTCCCGGTGCGGTTTGGGTCATGGCCGGTGCCCGGTCCTGGCAGACCCGCATGGCGTGCGGGCAGCGGGGATGGAACCGGCAGCCTGAGGGCGGCGTCACGAGGTTCGGTGCCGCGCCACGGCCGCGCAGCGAAACGGGACCCGCCCGGTCAGGGTCGGGGGCCGCGCTGAGCAGCAGTTCGGTGTAGGGGTGAGCCGGGGAGTCGGTGACCGAGCTGGCCGGTCCCGATTCCACGATCCGGCCCGCGTACATCACCGCGACCTCGTCGGCCAGGTACCGCGCCGACGCGATGTCGTGGGTGACGTACACGATCGAGAGCCCGTCCCGCTCGCGCAGGTCGGCGAGCAGGTTGAGCACGCCGAGCCGGATCGAGACGTCGAGCATGGACACGGGCTCGTCAGCGAGCAGCAGCCTCGGGGCCACGGCCAGAGCCCGCGCGATCGCGACCCGCTGCCGCTGGCCGCCGGACAGCTCGTGCGGCAGCTTCGCCGCGAACGCAGCCGCCGGGGTCAGCGACACCCTGGTCAGCAGGTCGGCGATGGTCGCGTCGAGCGAGTCCCCGGCGAGCTTGTGCACCTTGAGCGGCCTGGCCAGGTGGTAGCGGACGTCGTGGACCGGGTTAAGTGAGGAGAACGGGTCCTGGAGCACGAGCTGGACGTCTTTGGCGTAGGCGCGCCGGCCCTTGACCAGCCCCGTGCTCGGCTTGCCTTCGAGCAGCAGTTCGCCGCTCGTTGGCTTGATCAGCCGGGCCAGCAGCCTGCTCAGCGTCGACTTGCCCGAGCCGCTCTCCCCGACGATCGCCGTGATTCCGCCAGCAGGCAGCACGAGGTCAATGTCGTCCACGGCGTGCACTACGCCGCCGCGCGGGTTCTGCCTGGTGGCCCTGATCGGAAAGTGCTTGGTCAGCCCCCGGGCCTCGAGCAGCGGCGTCTGCCGCGAGACTTGCCCGTTCAGCACCTGGCTCGGTCCGGTCATGTCTCGCTCCTTCGCAGTTCTGGTGGCGCCCCGTCGGCATCGTGCAGCCAGCAGGCAACGACCCGGTCTTCGCCCGCTCTGCGGTCGGCTAGCGGCGTGATCAGCGGCGGTACTTCGGTCAGGCACCGGTCGAGCACGTACTGGCACCTGGGGTGGAACACGCAGCCGGCCGGCCGCTCACGCAGGTCGGGAGGCGAGCCGGCGATGCCGGTCATCCGCTGCCTCGGGCCGTGCAGTCCGGGGAACGAGTGCAGCAGGCCGTAGGAGTAGGGGTGCCTCGGCGAGGAGTACAGCTCGCGGGCCGGGGCCGACTCGACCAGGCGGCCCGCGTACATGACCGCGATGGTGTCGGCGATCTCGACGAGGAGCGACAGGTCGTGGGTGATGAACAGCACAGCGAAGCCGAGCCTGGCCCGCAGGTCGGTGAGTTCCTCGAGGATCTCGCGCTGGGTGACCACGTCGAGGGCGGTGGTCGGCTCATCCATGATCAGCAGCTGCGGTTCAAGGGCCAGGGCCATCGCGATCATCACTCGCTGCCGCATGCCGCCGGACAGCTCGTGCGGGTAACTGCCGAGCCGGTCGGCGGCGATGCCGACCAGGTCAAGTAGTTCAATGGCCCTGGTCCGGCGCCTGGCCCGGTTCAGCTCCAGCCGGTGGGCGGCGAGAACGTCGGTGAGCTGAGCGCCGATGGTCATGACCGGGTTGAGCGCGTTCATCGCGCTTTGCACGACGACCGCGAGCTGGGTCCAGCGCAGGTCGCGGAGCTGCGACTCGCCGGCGCTGAGCAGGTTGACGGTTCCGGCCGGGGTGCGGAACGTTACCTCGCCTGCGGTGATCACGCCGGGCATGCGCAGCAGCCTGCTGATCGCGTAGGCGAGGGTCGACTTGCCGCTGCCGCTTTCACCGGCCAGGCCGAATACCTCGCCGGGCTGCAAGGTCAGGTCAGCGTCGATCACGGCGTGGATCGCCTCTTCGGCGAATCCGTAGTCGACGCACAGGCCCTTTACTTCAAGCAGCGGCTCACTGCTAAGACCGGCTAGTGCCGGTTTATTGGATGATGATGTCTTGACTGTCATGGAGTCACCGCTGCCCGGAGGTGCTGACGGTCGGCTTCGCCACCGGGGTTAGGCCCAGTGGGATCCGGCGGGGGAGGCCGGCCTGGCGGGCGGTGCGGCGGGACAGGCCGGCCGCGCGCAGCCTCGGGTTGATGAACTCATCGATGCCGAAGTTGAGCAGGGCCAGCGAGGTGCCGAACAGCCCGACCGCGAGGCCTGGCGGCACGAACCACCACCACTCGATGTGCACCTGCTGGGCGGCCTGGGCGCTCTGGGCCCAGTAGAGCATCGTGCCCCAGCTCCAGTGGGCCACGCTGATCACGCCGAGGAACGAGAGCGCGGTGTAGGCGCCGACCCCGTAGATGACCGTGAACAGGAAGCTCGTGGCCACGATCGGGACGAGGTTCGGCAAGATCTCGAAGGCCATGATCCGCCAGGAGCGCTCGCCGGTGATCCTGGCCGAGATCACGTAGTCCCGGTTGCGCATGGACAGGGTCTGGGCTCGGAGCACTCTCGCGCCGAAGGCCCAGCCGGTGATGCTGATCACCACGCCGATGAGCACGTCGTTGGGGTTGGCGGTCTTGGACAGGAAGCCGAAGATCACGATCAGCAACGGCAGCGCGGGCATGACCAGGAAGATGTTCGCCAGCATGGAAAGACCGTCGTCCAGCCAGCCGCCGTAGTAGCCGGCCGCGACGCCGAACCCGACCGCGAGGAAGGTGGCGATCACCCCGGCGATCAGCGAGACCAGGATCGTGCTCCGGCCGCCGACGAGCAGTTGGCTCAGCACGTCCTGCTGCACCTGGGTGGTGCCGAGCCAGTGGTGAGCCGAGGGCGGCTGGGGGACGCCGTTGGTGGTGGACAGGCTCGCGTTCGGGTTGAACGGTGCCAGCCAGGGGCCGACGATCGCCAGCAGCGTGAACAGCAGGGCCAGAGTTAGGCCGACCCTGATCTTGGCCGACTTGGGAAGCTGGAACATCCTTAGTCGCTCCATCACGCCTCCTGGCGGGTGCGGGGGTCGAGGAAGGAGTAGGCGAAGTCCGCGATCAGGTTCGCGGCGAGCACGGCGAACGTGATGATCAGGAAGATGCCCTGGAGCAGCGGGTAGTCCTCGCTGCCGATGGCCTGGAGCAGGATGTAGCCGATGCCCGGATAGGAGAAAACGATCTCCGTCAGCAGCGAGCCCGACACCACGAAGCCGATCGCGAGGGAGAAGCCGCTCACGCTCGGCAGGATCGCGTTGCGGGCGGCGTAGCTGATTACCCGGCGGTTGGCGAGGCCCTTCGCCCGCGCGATGAGGACGTAGTCCTCGTCCATCGTGGTCAGCATCATGTTCCGCATGCCGATGATCCAGCCGGCGATCGAGCCGACGACGATCGTCAGCGCGGGCAGGATCGCGTGGTCGACGAGGTCGGAGATAAAGGGCCAGTTCAGGCCGGGATTCAGCGTGGTCGTGTCGTAGCCGGAGTTCTGCGGGAACCAGCCGAGCTTCGTCGCGAACACCGCCACCATCAGGATCGCGACGAAGAAATAAGGCGCGGCCTGGAAGAACGTCATGGCCGGAAGGACGTTGTCCAGCCAGGACCCCCGCCGCCAGGCGGCGGCGATGCCGATGAGCGTCCCGGCGGCGAAGCTGATGAGCGTCGCGAGGCCGACGAGGCCGACCGTCCAGGGCAGGGCCGCGCGGATCACGCTGGCGACGGTGGCCGGGTAGGCGCTGAACGAGATGCCCAGGTTGCCTTGCAGGAGTTGCGCCCAGTAGTGGAAGTACTGGCTGAGGAGGCCGACCTTCGTGTTGATGCCGTACTGAAGGTCGAGGGCCCTGATCGTGGCCGGGGTGACGCGCGACTGCAGGTGGCCGATCGCGGCTTCGACCGGGTTGCCCGGCATGAGCCTCGGAATGAAAAAGTTGACCGTGATGGCGACGATCGCCGTCAGGAGGTAGAGCGTGAGCCGCCTGATGATGAGGCGCATCAGTGCTGGCCTCCTTGCGTTGCTTGCGTGTCCTGGTGGCAGCCGCAGCTTTCGCGGCGGACCAGGCGGGTGGGGAGCACGACCTCGTCACTGGGCAGCCGCTCGCGGGCGATCATGGCGCGGAGGACGTCGAAGGCGGTGGCGCCGAGATCCTGGATGGGCTGGCGGACGGTGGTGAGCTGGGGGCGGAGGTGCCTGGCGACCGGGATATCGTCGAAGCCGGTGACGGCTACCTCGCCAGGCACGTCGATGCCGTACTTGGCTAGCTCGTTCATCACGCCGATCGCGGTCTGGTCGTTGGCGCAGACGATGGCTCGGGGGAGTTCCGTACTGTTGGCGAGGAGGGCGCGCATGGCCTGGGCGCCGCCGGAAGCGAGGTAGTTGCCCTGCCACTGCGGGCCTTCGACGAACAGGGCGCCGGCTGCCTTCGCGGCGTCGGCGACCGCGTCGCGCCGGGCCAGGTTGTCTGGGCTGTCGGCGTGGCCGGCCATGTAGGCGATCGTGCTGTAACCGTGGTCCTCGGTCAGGTGCCTGGCCAGTTCGGCCATGCCGGTGGTGTTGTCGCCCCTGACGTTGGTCGTTGACTCGGTGGCGACGCCGGCCAGCGTGACGACGGGAACCAGGCGGGCCAGGTGCGCGAGCCTCGCCGGGTCGAGCACCCGGTCGTGCAGGATCAGGCCGTCGCACTTGCGGGCCATCGTCATGACTCTCCGGTGGGCGTCATGGCCGTCGACGTCGACGGAGCCGACGAGCAGGTTGAAGCCGCCCCGCTGGGCGGCGACTTCGATACCCCGGTTGATGACGTCGGTGAACTGGAGGTTCTCGTCTTCCTCGGTGATCGTGCCCTCGTCGTTCTCGCTCGGCGGCATGCGGCGGAACACGACCCCGACGACTTCCTTGAGGCGGACCGACAGGGCGCGCGCGGCCCCGTCGGGAACGAAGCCGAGCTCGGCCACGGCGGCTAGGACCTTGTCGCGGGTTTCCTGGCGAGGGTTACGGCTGCCGTTGAGCACGCGGGAAACCGAGGCGATCGAGACCCCGGCGGACCGCGCGACGTCGTAGATCGTGGGTGTGGTGGACAGCGGGGCGGCGCTCGAGACCAACGGCGCGGCGGGCGGCTGGGGCGCGGGGGGTGCCTGGGGCGCGGCGGCGGGCGGCTGGGGCGCGGGGGGCGCCTCGGTGTGCGCGTTCGCCGGGAGGTCGGGCATCGGGGTCCTTTGTCGGTTTTCTGAGCACTCTGGCCGTGGTAAGCGCTTACCCAGACAGGCGGAAACCTGGTGTGGCGCCGTTAGCGGCCAGCCGGGAATCACGTACCTGGGTGGCTCCCGCTGGTTGGAAACGAGGTGGAATTTCCAGCGGAAAGCGCTTACCAAGCCAATTGCGAGGAGCGTAAGCCTAGGTCGCACTTGCCCTCAAGACCCCCGCCCCACTCTGTTACCTGTTCGTAATACTCAGATGGCGTAATGGCGTAAGACCGGGGATATCGGGCGTGGCTGACTCTGAGGTGTGCGCTGGAGCGGGTGTCGGCGGGGTGCCCTGGGCGGGCGCGCCGTGACAAGGTGCGCCGGTGGCGGGTTGCGCCAGGCCGGGTGCGCCGGGCCGGGTGCGTCCCGGAGACCTGGCGGACAAAGTGCCCATAATGCCCGGTCGGACGCAACGATGGCCCAGCGTTGCGGTTGGAGGGCGGGCACCAACCGCAACAATGTCCCACCGATGCTGCGGCAACAACATCCATGGGCCATCGTTGCGGTGACTGGCCCGGCGGGAACAGCATCGCTGGGCCATCGTTGTGGCTCTCGTGGAGGGAGAGGGTCAGGCAGCGATGGCCGGGCGCATTGGCTCCGGCTTGCCGTGCGGCTGGTGTTTCTTGTGTGGCCAGGGTGGCTGGTGAGATCCGGTCCTGTCCGGGGATTCCATGATCGTGGAAACCTCCGGTGTCCCGGTGACCCGAAGTTTCCACGATCATGGTCCTCCTCCGAAATAGCCGCACCCGTGGCCCATGGTTTGCGGTTCGGGTCGGAGTGAGTTCGGGGTGAGGATGGCCTGGCGGGTCTCGGTGTTGCGATGAGTGTTCGCGTGACTGCGTGAGGTGAGACTAGGCAGCGCGTCCGAGCCGTGCGGGGTTCGAGACCGGCCCCGTTCGACCTGAGAGCGCCGGCCCGTTCGGCGAGGCTTAACGGGGGACAGGCACCGTGGTAGAAACGGGACATGACCTCACTAGGTAGCCCTGACCTTGCCGAGGTGCTGGCCGCGCGCCAGCGGATCGCGCCTTATTTGCTGCCGACGCCGGTCTACCGGTATCCGGCGCTCGACCAGCTGGCCGGAACTCAGGTGTGGGTCAAGCACGAGAACCATCAGCCGATCGGCGTATTCAAAGTGCGCGGCGGCATCAACCTGGTCAGTCAGCTCAGCGCAGACGAGCGCGACCGGGGCGTCGTCACGGCTTCGACGGGCAACCACGGCCAGTCGATCGCGTACGCGGCGAACCTGTTCAAGGTGCGGGCGATCATTTGCGTCCCTGAGGAAGCGAACCCGGTCAAGGTCGAGTCGATGCGGGCGCTCGGCGCCGAGGTTGTCTTCCACGGGCGCGACTTCGACGACGCGCGGGAGCACTGCGAGAAGCTGGCCGCCGATCACGGGTACAGGTATATCCACTCAGGCAACGAGCCGGCCCTGATCGCGGGGGTCGGAACCGCCGCCCTCGAACTGCTTGAGGCGCAGCCGGACCTTGAGGTGATCGTGGTCCCGGTCGGCGGCGGCAGCGGGGCGTGTGGTGCCTGCATCGTAGCCAAGGCGGTCCGGCCATCGATCGAGGTCATCGCCGTCCAGTCGGACGCGGCGCCGTCGGCGTACCTGTCCTGGCGGGCGAAGAAACTGACCTCGGCCCCGTGCACGACCTTGGCCGAGGGGCTGGCGACGCGAACGTCGTTCGAGCTGCCGCAGCGGATACTCGGCGAACTTCTCGACGATTTCGTGCTGGTCTCCGACGATCAGCTCCGGGCCGCCACCCGGATCATGATCGAGAAGACGAAGAACCTCGTGGAGCCGGCGGGGGCGGCCGCGTTCGCGGCGGTACTCGCCGACCAGGGCCGGTTCGCGGGCAGGAAGGTCGCGGTCGATCTGCAGCGGCGGCAACATCAGCCCCGCTCAGCTCGTGGCCCTGTGGTGACCGCGCGGCAGCTCGTGGCCCTGTGGTGACCGCGCGGCAGCTCGCCCTGTGGTGACCGCGCGGCGGCTCGCCCTGGGTCAGGTGGTCGGGCCGACGTAGGCTTAGATCGTGGACTTCGAGCACATCTGGCTTGACCGATCTGGTGACTTCACCACGATCACGATGAACCGGCCGCAGCGCCGCAACGCCCTTTCGATGGCGCACATGCGGGAACTGATCACGGCCTTCACGATCGCGGGAGACAGCGACGCGAAGGGGATCGTGCTCGCGGGCAATGGACCTGTCTTCAGCGCCGGGCACGATTTCGCCGACGTTGTCGATGCTGACCTGGTGGCCGTGCGCGCGCTGCTGATGACCTGCACTGAGCTGATGACGTTGATGCAGTCCGTGCCTCAGCCGGTTGTAGCGCGAGTGCACGGGCTGGCGACGGCCGCGGGCTGTCAGCTCGTAGCCTCCGCCGACTTGGCCGTGGCCAGCGATAACGCGTCGTTCGCCGCGCCCGGCGGCAAGGGCGGCTGGTTCTGCCACACGCCGATGGTCGCGATCGCCAGGAACGTCGGGCGCAAGCGCGCCGCCGAGCTGGCCTTGTCAGGTGACGCGATCGACGCCGCGACCGCGCTCGACTGGGGTCTGGTCAACCGGGTGGTCCCTGCTGATCGGCTCGACGAAGCGGTCGCTGAGCTGCTCGGACGCGTGACCCGAGGCTCGGCTCAGAGCAAGGGCATCGGCAAGCAGGCGCTGTATGCGCAGATCGATCTTGACCAGCCCAAGGCGTACAGTTACGCGATCGAGGTGATGGCCGCCACGAGCCAGCTCCCCGACGCCCGCGAAGGCATGCACGCCTTCCTCGGCAAGCGCCAGCCCCGCTGGCAGCCGGTTATCGCTGAGGCGGTTATCGCTGAGGCGGAGTTTAGAGACTAAGGTCGACGATCACCGGAGCGTGGTCGCTCGGGCCTTTGCCCTTGCGGGCTTCGCGGTCGATCCACGCGTCGCTGATCCGCTCGGCCAGCGCCACGTTGGCGAGGACGAGGTCAATCCTCATGCCCATGCCCTTGTGAAAGTTTCCGCCCCGGTAGTCCCAGTAGGTGAACGGATTTCCTTTCGCGATGCGGGGCCGGAGGTCGGTGAGCCCGGTCGCCTCGATCCCGGCCAGTTCGGCCCGCTCAGGCTCCGTGACATGGGTCGAGCCGACAAAGGCGGCCGGGTCCCACACGTCATCGTCGGCAGGCGCGATGTTGAAGTCGCCCATCAGTGCGAACGGAATGCTCCCGGCGCTGTCCGCTGCCACCGCCGTCCGCAGCGCCGCCAGCCAGCGCAGCTTGTAGCCGTAATGCGGATCCTCGGGCGTGCGCCCGTTCGGCACGTACACCGAGCGGACCCTGACCGGCCCGCAGGTCGCGGCCAGCGTCCTGGCCTCCGTAGTCGCCGGGTCGGGAAAGCCGGGGTCACCGGGCAGACCTCTGGCCACGTCGGCGAACCCGACGCGGGACAGTACCGCGACGCCGTTCCACCGGCCCTCGCCTAGATGCTCCACCTCGTAGCCGAGCGGCTTGACCGATTCGACCGGGAAGGCGTCGTCGCCGACCTTGGTCTCCTGCAGGCACACCACATCGGGACTGGCCTGCTCCAGCCATTCGACCAGCCGGGGCAGCCTCGCCAGCACTGAATTCACGTTCCATGTCGCGATCCGCACGCAGTTATCCAACCAGGTATCGGTGACAGCCAGCACTCACTTGCGCTCGACAGTAGGCGTTTCGGCGGGGACGGTAATTTCGGGGCCGCCCCGCCCGACGCTGCGGGGGCGGCGGGGTAACAAGGCCCGGCGTTGTCCCTGAGGTGGGGTCCTGGCCCCAGCTCCGGAACGACGGTGGGCCTGCGGCCGGGTTTGCGGGCCTGGCGGATGACCGGTATGCGGTTAATGCCTGGTTCGCGGCGGCGGAGGGCGGGCAGCTCGGACTGTCCGGCATCGGCTGACGGAACCGCGTGCCGTTCCGCGCTTCAGAAGAACCGCATCGTTGTCCCATCGTTGTCGTTGCCTGACCTGCGGCTACCGCATCTATGTCCCATGGATGCGCCGCTGACAGCATCGCTGGGCCATCGTTGTCGTTGCCGCGCTGCGGGGGACAGCAACGCTGGGACATCGTTGCTGTCCCGCCTGGCTAGTTGCGTTAAATGCCAGGAATGTCGGCTGGGCCGGGGTCTTGGGCTGGGCTGAGTGTTGGGCTGGGCCGGGGTCTTCGGCTGGGCCGGGGTCTCGGGCTGGGCCGGGGTGTTGGGCTTGACTGCCCTCGCCCCGGCTGAGCTATGCCTGCGGTGAGCAGGCCAGCCGCTATCTGGGCCAGCCGCTGTATGGATCAGCTGCTGAGTGGGTCAGCTGCTGAGGCGGTCAGCAGGCTAGGCTGCGGGCCATGGTGCCCAAGGTCCAGGTCGGGCTGGAACTATGACCAGGTTGGTCGTCAAGCTGGGCTCAAGTTCGATCGCGAGCGTCGATGGCCTGGCCCTGGATGTTATTTCCGGCCTGGTCACTCAGATCGCGGCCGCGCAGCGTCAGGGTCACCAGGTGGTGCTTGTCACCTCGGGGGCCGCGCGGCTCGGTCGCCGGCTGCTCGCCTTTGAAGGACCCACGGCCCGCGCCGGAACTGAATTCCAGCGCCTCATGGAGGCCGCGCAGCAAGAAGACACCCAAGCGCTGGGAGCGGCACTCGACCGCTACACGGCAGCGGGGAAGACGCAGGGCCCGCTCGGGGTAGCGCTCGCCGCCTCGGTCGGCCAGCCGGCCCTGATGGCCCTCTACCGGCAACTCGCGGCCGCCGTCGGCATGGAGGTGTGCCAGATCCTCCTCTCCAAGAGCGACCTGGATTCCGCCACGGCCATGCGCGACGTCGGCACCGTCCTGGTCACCGCACTTGACCAGGGCCTGCTGCCGATCGTCAACGGCAACGACACCACCGACCCGAAAGCCGAGCTCGACAACGACCAGATCGCGGTCGCGGTCGCGGTCGCGGCCGAGGCGACAAGGCTGAGCTTCCTCACCAATGTCAACGGCGTCTACGCCGACGAGCAGATGCGCGACAAGATCGCCAGGCTCACCCCGGAGGACGCCAGGGCCATCCGCAGCATCAAGGCCGGCGAGGGAAGAGGCGGCATCCGCTCCAAGCTCAACGCCGCCGCCCGGGCCGCCAACTGCGGAATCGAATGCGCGATCGCCTCCGCCCGCGACAGCGATGTCGTAGCCAGGAGCCTGCACCCGCGAGCCAGGATCGGCACCGTGATCCGATCAGAGGCGAAGCCATTGCCGTCGGCGCAAAGGTGGGTCGGCGGCATCGCCTACCCGATGGGCTCCATCGGCATCAACCGTGAGGCCGAGCGCAGCCTCCGCTCGGGCAGCACGCTGTTCCTGTCCGGCGTCAAGCGCGTCGAAGGCGACTTCGAGCCCGGTGCAGTCGTGGAACTTGTCGACGTCAGGCACCCGGAACGGCTCATCGGCCGAGGCTCGGTCTCGATGCCGTCAGCGGTACTCAGGCTCCTGCGCGCGCTCTCGCCCGACGAGGTCGCCGATGTCATGTCCATCCTGCTCAGGAGCCGGCACGGCCAGGACGCCACCGGCGAGGAACCGCGAGCCGACGAGAAGGACCTGCTGCGGCGCAACTCCCAGGCCGCCCGTCAGGCCCTCGCCGAGCTCAGGGAAGCCACGCCGGATCGGATCAGGAATCTCGCCGACGCCCTGCTCGCCGCTCAGCCGAAGGCCTGCGCGGCCATGCTCGCGGCGGGCTCCTTCCGCACCGGCGAAATCGGCGCCGCCGAGCGCCGCGCGGTCCGCGACCTGCACGCCATCCACCGCGACTCCCTGGTGGTCTTCACATCCTGATCTGGCCGTCGCCCCAGGCGATGTTCTTGACGCAGGTCAGCGCCTCAAGCCCCATCGGCCCGCGCGCGTGCAGCTTCTGCGTGGACACGCCGATCTCGAGCCCGTAGCCGAATTCGCCCCCGTCGGAGAACCTGGTCGAGCAGTTCACGAACACGCTTCCCGAGTCCACCGCCCGCGCGAACCGGCGCGCCACGCTGACGTCTTGCGCGACGATGGCTTCCGAGTTCCGCGTCCCGTACCTGCTGATGTGCGCGAGCGCGGCCTCGAGGCTGTCCACGACCCGCACCGCCAGGATCAGGTCAAGGTACTCGGTCGCCCAGTCGCTCTCCCGCGCGGGCTCGGCGTCCGGCCAGATTTCCCGCACTCTCTCGTCGCCACGCAACTCGACCCCGGCCTTGCGCAGTTCTTCAAGAACGATCGGCAAAAACGCACCGGCGACGGCGGTATGCACGAGGAGAGTCTCGGCGGCGTTGCAGACACTCGGCCGCGAGGCTTTCGCGTTGACCACGATGCGGGCGGCTGTCGCCAGGTCGGCCGAGGCGTCGACGTAGACGTGGCAGTTGCCGTCGCCGTCGATCACGACCGGCACGGTGGCGTGCTCGCTCACGGTCGCGAGCAGTCCCGGGCCGCCCCGAGGCACAAGCAGGTCAATGTAGTCGCGGGCGGTCAGCAGTTCCACCACGGCCGCGCGGGACAGGTCCCTGACGAGCTGGACCGCGTGCTCGGGTACCTCGTCCTGCTGGCGCAGGGCCTCGGTGATCACGTCGGCGATGGCCGCGTTGGTATGGGCCGCGATCGACGAGCCTCGGAGCACGGCCGCGTTGCCCGACTTCAGGCACAGCGCGGCGACGTCCGCCGTGACATTCGGCCTGGCCTCGTAGATGACGGCCACCACACCGAGCGGCTCTCTCACCCGCTCGATCGTCAGCCCGTTCGGCCTGACCGAGCCGCTCACCACCTGGCCGACCGGGTCGGGCAGGTCAGCGACGGTACGGGTCGCTTGGCAGATGGAATTTAGTCTTTTGTCGGTCAGCGTGAGGCGGTCGATGAGCGTGCCGGAGACCCCGTCCCGCCGGGCGGCGGCAATATCGACCGAGTTGGCGGCTTTGAGCCGGTCCGCGGAATCGGCCAGCGCCTCGGCCAGCAGCAAGAGCGCCCGGTCCTTGGCGCTGGTGTGCAGCTCGCGCAGCACCGACGAGGCCTCGCGGGCCTGTTCGCACACTTGCGTTACCGACATGGTCCGTCTTCCCCACCTGGGAGTTTCGCTGAGAATGTAGCTATGGCCAAGCCCGTACCTTACGCCAGGACGATCGTCACCGACGACGGCGTGCCGATCGACGCCGCCCACCTGCCCGGCGATCGCGATCTCGGGATCGTGCTCGCCCACGGCTTTACTCTCAACTGGCAGCGCCCGGCCGTCTGGCGGGTGGCGACCGCGCTCAACAAGTTCGGCGGGGTCGTGACCTTCGACTTCCGTGGCCACGGCCGCTCAGGCGGCGTCTCCACGGTGGGGGACAAGGAGATCAAGGACGTTGACGTCGCCGTCGGGTACGCGAGGGAGCTTGGCTACGAGCGGGTCGCGACGGTCGGGTTCTCGATGGGCGGCTCGATCGTGCTGCGGCACGCCGGGCTGACCGGCGGCGTCGACGCTGTGGTGTCGGTGAGCAGCCCTGGCATGTGGTATTTCCGCGGCACCCGCCCGATGCGGCTCGTGCACCTGGCGATCGAGAACCGGGCCGGGCGGCTGATCACGAAGAAGATGATGCACACCAGGATCAGCGGCGGCAAGTGGAATCCGGTGCCGCTGCCTCCCGACGACGCGGCCGCGCTGATCTCGCCGATCCCGCTCCTGGTCGTGCACGGGGACAGAGACGATTATTTCCCTGTTGACCACGGCCAGCGGATCTTCGACGCGGCCGGGGAACCTAAGGAACTGTGGATCGTGCCAGGGTTCGGGCACGCGGAATCGGGCGCCGGGCCGCAGCTGGTCAAGCGGATCGGCGCCTGGATCAGGGAGGCGGTCGGTCTCGACGTTCCCGGCACCGCCGACGGCCAGGCTCCGAGTCCAGGTGAGCCGGTACCGGCGAGTTAGTGAAGTTATCGGGTAGGAATTCATGGCACTAATGGGATCTTGTCATTATTAGATCTTAGTTTACGCTTCTTATGATGCTATTAACGTCTTCGCCGACTGGTATGGGCGATATGACGAAGGCTGCGCGTCAGCGGAAGGAATGTACCGGAGAATGATCACAAGCACCTCATCGGAGCCCGAATACCAAGCTCGGGTATTTATCCAGAGCCGGGAATGCGACCCTGGCGTACTTGAAAGGCTTACTGGCTCGGTGTACTTCCCTGAGCGCAGGCTCGGAGCGACGATCGTCTCCGGGGTCGGCCGAGGCGGCATGTCGCTCCTGTACGTCGCCGCGCCTGAGATCGCCGACCCTGAGGAGCAAATCGACTACTTCCTGGGGCTGGTGCCGCCGGGAGCAGGGGCCAGCGAGGCCAGCCGGCGTAGCCGGGTTCAGCTGCTCAGCCTGGACGACAGCTCGGCGAGGTGGCTGAGCACCAAGGTGCTCGATACCGAACGGCAGGAAAGCGCGCAGGCCAGAAAGCGGATCCGCGAATTCGTGCACAGGGAACGGCAGGCCGGCGCCGACGTGAGGCTGAGCTATTACGAGCCGTCCGCGAATCTTGAACGGTTCGCGGAAGAACTCGGCGTCCGCGGTGACCAGGTCGGCTCGCGGTTCATCGAGCTCGGCACGAAGGGTTCAAGCCGGCGTTTACTCGCCGAGGCGGGCATCAGGATGCCGGCTGGCACCCCCGAGTACTGGAGCCTGGCCGAACTGGCGGAGGGAGTAGCTGGCCTGATCAGGCAAGGCCACTTCCGCCAGGTTCTCAAGCTCAGCAGCACCGAGTACGGCGGCGGTCTTGGCAACGCGCTGCTCGACCTCAGCGAGCTTCGCCTGAGTGAGCTAACGCGGCGCGACGTAGCCGGCGACGAGCTTACCGAGACCGTGCTCGCGTTGATGCCGGTGCGGGCGGTGCCTGCTGACGCCAAGATCGGCTGGGCCGAGTTCGCGGCCTGGATCAGCCGGTCGGGGGTTCTCGCCGAGGAACTGATCGAAGGCGACGAGGTCAGGAGCCCGAGCTTCCAGGGCGCGATCGATGCCGCCGGCCAGGTGACCATGACCTCGACGCACGAGCAAGTCCTCGGCGATCTCGGCCAGGTCTTCACCGGATCAACCTTCCCCGCGAGCGCTGAGTATCGCCGCTCAGTGATTTACGGGGGAATGGCCGTTGGCCGGCGACTGGCCGAACTTGGCGTCCGCAGCGGCGATTTCGGCGTCGACTTCATCGCGGCCAGGCAAGGGGAGCACTGGGACCTGCGCGGCTGCGAGCTTAACCTGCGGACGACCGCGACCAAGCACGGCTTCACGATGGCCACCGCCCTGCTCGGTGTGCTGCCCGACGAGACCGGCCGGCTGTTTGCTGGCGGGTCTGAACGGGTTTACCAGTCGTCCGACGCGTTCGCCGATCCGCGATACGTCGGGCTGCGGCCGGGTGACCTGATCGCGGCGGTGCGCGCTTCGCCGCTTGGCTACGATCACGGCACGAAGACGGGAATCGTCCTGCACATGATGAGCGCCGTGACCGAGTGCGGAAAATTCGGCGTCGTTGCCATTGCCGCTGATCAGGACCAGGCGAGCGCGCTGATAGCGGACCTTCGGCTGATGCTCGACGACCTGCTGCGCACTCGTGAAGCCGAGGTGGCGTAACCCGCGCGAAACAAGTACGTAACCGCGCTGGTCGGAACCGTTCCACGGCCGTAACGGCTGGGAAACCCGCGTGAAACCACGGCATGAAAAACAGTAGGAGTACTGACAAACGACGAAGCGGTGGCGAGACGATGCTGGTCAGCGTCGCCTGGCGGTCCGGCACCCCTTCGCTCCTTTTCGAAGCGGAGGCGGAGAGTGGATCCATATTCGAGCTGGCTCAGCTCGGGTGATAATGCGTGGCAGATGACCGCCGCCACGCTCGTCGGCCTGATGAGCATCCCCGGACTCGCGGTCCTTTACGGTGGCATCGTCCAGCGCAAGTGGGCCGTCAACACGATGATGATGGTGTTCAGCGCGTTCTGCCTGACCCTGATCGTCTGGGTGCTCTGGGCGTTCAAGATGGGCTTCGGGACGCCCTGGATCGGCCATTTCGTCGGCCGGCCAGGCGACGTGGTCGGGGCGAGCGGTGAGCAGGCCCAGGCCAGCATTCCCTTGCTCAACGGGCTGATGCCTAAGTTCAGGTTCCCCCAGGGCTCGCTTGTCTACTTCCAGTTCGTGTTCGCGGCGATCACACCGATCCTTTTCATCGGCAGCGTGCTCGGCCGGATCAAGTTCAAGGTCTGGCTGATCTTCGTGCCGCTGTGGATCACGTTCGCGTACGCGGTTAATGCCTTCCTGCTCTGGGGCGGCGGGTTCTGGGCGAGCAAGGGAGCGCTTGACTTCTCCGGCGGCTACGTGATTCACCTCGCGGCGGGCGTTTCCGGCTTCGTGGCGGCGGCCGTGATCGGGCCAAGGCTCAAGCGGGACAGGGAGAAGGCGACCCCCAATAACCTGGTATTCGTCGCGGTCGGCGCGGGCCTGCTCTGGCTGGGCTGGAATGGCTTCAACGGCGGTGACCCTTACTTCGCCGGTGCCGACGCGACGGCGGCCGTGGTGAACACAAACCTGGCCGCGGCCGTGGCGATGATGGCCTGGATCATCATGGACATGAGCTTCGGCAAGGACCGCAAGCCCACCTTCCTTGGCGGCGTCAACGGCATGATCTGCGGCCTGGTGGGCATTACGCCCGCGGCTGGCTATGTCAACGGCGTGGGTGCCATCGTCATCGGGCTGGTCACCTCGGCTCTGGTCTGGGTGCTCTTCGCCTACCTGCCGCGCAAGGTCTGGCCGTTCAACAAGGTCGATGACGCGCTCGGCGTCGTCTACACACACGGCTTCGCCGGCCTGTTCGGCGGGCTGCTCGTCGGATTGCTGGCCGATCCCAAGATGATCGTCTACCTCGGGCTCGGCAAGAGCCCCGATGTGACTACGGCGGGGCTCTTCTATGGGCACCCTCACCAGTTGCTGATCCAGGCTGGCGCGGCCCTGACCGTGATCGTCTGGGACGCCCTCGTGACGTTCCTGATCCTGCGCGGCATCGGGCTGTTCATGAAGCTGCGGATGCCGGATTCTGAACTGCTGGCCGGTGACATCGCGGTGCACGGTGAGGTCGCCTTCCCGGACGAGGAACCCGACGAGGTCGAGGCTCCTGGGGTGCCCGGCGGGGTCGACGCCAAGGAGGAAGAACCCGAGCTGGTGCCGTCGGACTAGGAGTCCGGCCAGATGCCGATCACCGTGCGGTCGTCGAGGTGCGACTTGCGGGCGAAGTTAGCCTGGGCCGCGAACGTGAAGGGATCCGGCGGACTGCTCCACCAGTCCGCGAGCGTTGTACGGACCTGCTCGCTCCAGGTCAGCGGGTTTGCCAGGCCGAGGGTCATTAAGAACAACGCGCCCCCGGTGATCCTGAGCCCCCGGCGGCGGCAGTCGCCGCCGGGGGTAGGCAACGGCGGAGGCGCGTCCTCGCCGGGCGACAGCAGCGTCCACTGGCGCGCTTCGCTGAGGTGCCAGAGCGAGCAGGCTCCGGCCCAGGCAGCTTCGCCGATCCAGTCGCGGCCTTCGCGGCGGGCGACGAGTCCGGCCGCCGCCGTGGCCATGCCGCCGGCATCGGCTTCGTCGGCCTGGCGTCCGGCCAGTGCGGCGGCGGCCTGGTGAGCGCTGATCGCCTTGCTCGCGGCGGCGAAGGCCTCCGCCCAGGGAACCCCGGCGGCCGCGAGTCCGGCTAGGTGCTGGCTCGCCAGCAGCGCGGCCTCTTCAGAACGGCCGCAGCCGTCGATACCGCCGCAGGTCACGGCGACCAGTTCCTGGCCGCCTTCACCGGCTCGGCGATGGCCTAACGCGAACGCGTCAAGCCGGGGCCTGGCCTGAGCGCGGCCGGTCACGCCTCTGATAGTCGCCGCCCTGACCTGTGCGCCCGCCAGGGCCGCCGCGCTGGCCTCGATATCGGGGCGGAAGCCCGCGCGGCCAGGATGCCTTCCTGGCGATCCGGCCCGGTCTTCGAGCGCGGCCCGCCCAGGATCGCCGATGCGGTAAGGCGACAGCGAGCGGCCCGAGTTCGACCGGTGACCGTTCGCAGTGCTGCTCTTAGTCATTGCTCACACTGCCTAATGAGGGCGAGGACAACTTCGGCGCGGACGCTAGGCGCCTGTCTACGCCAATCTCTGACGAATGGGCAACGCCTTGATAGGAATCCCGGTCAAATCCGGAGAATGCTGCCTCTTGAGCCTGGCGAATTCCGCGAACAGCAACCGCGGGCCATCGTTGCGGCCCGGCAGGCCGGTCGTTCGAGGAGGATTCAGCAGTTGGGGAGGGGTTTGGCGGCTAATGTAGGGCTGGAATGTCGGTAAGCGCCTATGGCCGCTCGAATAAACCGACTCTTTGCTCACAAAGGAACGTATCGGTCATGGGCCGCCGGCAGGTGCCACTGGAGCGAGACGGCTCGCCCATCAGAGAGTTCGCGTTCTGGCTACGTGATCTTCGCAACCGGTCCGGCCTCACCTATGAGCAGGTGGCGAAGTCAACGCACTACGGCACGAGTACCCTCCAGGCCGCGACGTCAGGGGAGCGGCTGCCGACGCTAAAGGTGGTGACCGCTTTCGTCAGGGCCTGCGACGGGGACCTGGCCGCCTGGCTCAGCTACTGGACTGAGCTTCGCCGGATGCTTGATCCTGACGTCCCGAAGGGGACCGCCTGGTCGGTGACGCCGCCGTGGGCAAGGCAGGACCAGTCCGTGCGCGCTGAGCAGGCGGATCCGGCTCGGATGGCTCAAGCCGACAGGGAAACGGAAGATCAGGTCCAGCCCGCCGCCGAGGAGAAGGACGGCTGGTACGTCGAGTCATTTAAGGCGCTGCTGCGCCTGGACGTCGAGCCGATCGAGGCCATCGAGCAGCGGGTCGTCGTCGCTTCGAGAGACGGAGTCAGCGAACTGTCGACGTCCATCTGCGTTCCCAGGCACGAAAAGGACGTGGCCGATACCCATCGGATCGAGGCCGAGTTGCTGCACGGCGGTTCACTGGTGCTGCGCGAGCAGCCGTACGAAACGTTCTTCCGCAACGTGATCTCGCTGCCGCAGGAGTTGCGGGCTGGTGACCGGCATGAGTATGCGATGCGGGTGCGGCTGCCGCCTGACCAGCCGATGGCGGCGCACTACGTGCACGTGCCCTTCCGGCGCAGTGACTCCTTTGACCTGCGGGTCAGGTTCAGCCCGGCCAAGCCGCCAACGGTGGTATGGAAGGTGAGCGGCGTGCCGACGACGGTCATCTACGAGCGCCGGCCGGCGGGCGAGATCCTGGTGCCCGACCGGTGCGGTGAAGTTCACGTTGCCTTCAGCGATCTGCGTACCGGCTTCGGCTACGGCATCTGCTGGCTGGAAGCCGAGGCGGAAACATCGTTTGGTTCCGGCCGATATTTGCGTATTAACTGCGACGACGGTGAGCAGCCGCCACGCTAGAAGTTATGTTAGAGCCGCCGACGGTGGACGAGTTGGTTGCTGACCTGCGCGTCCTCCGCGAGCGTGGCCTGGTGCGGCTGCGGCATACTGACCTGGCGAACCTGCGCAGGCTCACGGAGTGGATCGGGCCGCCAGCGCTTGGTCAGGGTGAGAGCCTGTCATCGGGCGGTTACCACGCGGTCGAGAGCTTGCTGCGGGCGGCGGTGGAGCAACTCGGCGGCGGGGAACTCGGGGCGGCCGCCGAGGCGACCTTCGGCCTGAACCGCGGAGCGAGGGACCGGCCCGCTCAGGACCGCCGCCGCCGGGCCGCGCTGGTCTACGGAGTTAGCGTCGAGCGTTTCCGCAAGTACCACGAGCGGATCGTCATCGAGCAGGTCGCCGAGGAACTGCTCAAGCTCGCTACCGCCAGGGCCGAACCTCCGCCGGCCGCCCCCCAGCTATCAGAGCCGAGGAGCCAGCGCGCCTACACGGGCCAGGTAGCGGGCGTTGACCTGCGCGTCATCATTCACGTCGAGCAAGTCGAACTGCTCGCCGACATCGACATCCTCGTCGTCCCGACGAATACGTACCTGGAACTGCCGCAGTTCTATAAGTCCTCGGTTTCCGCCGCCGTGCGCCGGATGGCCGCGGTCAAGAGCACGGACGGTCAGGTACTCGTCGACGTAGTCGATTCCGAGCTGAGCGGCTGGATCAGCAAGAACGCCCGGCCTGGCCTGCCCGTAGCGACAGGAACGGTAGCCCCCACCTCGCCTGGCGAACTGGCCAGGCACGGAATCCGCAGGCTCTACCACGTAGCCACCGTCAGCCCGCGCCCGGTCAGCGACGACTACATCGTCGAGCCCGCCGCCATCGTCGAAGGCGTCCGCAACGTACTCGCCCTGGCGCGGACCGAGCGTGCCTTGTTCAGCCCGCCCCTGGCATCGATCGCCTTCCCCCTCGCCGGCGCCGGCCGGGGCGGCCTCGACCCGGCGACCAGCTTCGACTGGCTCTGGTCCGCACTTGAGCGGCAGGCGGCGGAAGCCAGCCAGTGGGAGCTTCATTTCTTCACCAAATTGCGCGGCATCGCCGATCTGATGGCCGTGAGACTTTCGGAGTCCGGCCTCAGCCGACCAGATATCGCCCGGTTATCGCCCAGTTATCGCCCAGCTTGTGACCACCTTTGCGGACGCTGCCTGAGTTTCACTGATTCCCGTGCTCATAAATCTCGGGAATCAGAAGGGAGTGCCCCCGCCATGCAGCCGAACGCCATTCACATTCTGCTTGCCCTGCTCCACCTGTTCGCCTGAGCGCTAATCCGCTCGCGACGATGGCCCGCTGTTTCCTGTGAACGACATCAGCGGGTCATTGTCGCGTCAGGTCTTTAGGCCCACGAGAACCTGGACAGCGCGGGGGCATATCACCAGGATGGTAACTGGCCGAACTGGCAGGCGCCGGGCCAGCCTGCTCCGGCCCGTGAACGTGCCAGCTCGTACCCCAGCGTTGTCCCAGAGCGGGGGCCAGGACCCCAACGCAGGAACAACGCTGGGGTCCGCCGCCCAGCGAACTACCCCGACTCAGGCCCGGCGCAGGGCCTGGCCGCTCCGCCGCGAACAAACTAGCTGCCGACACCCCTGTCACTCAGAAGGAAACGCACCATGGGCCATCGTTGCGGCGGCAACAGCATCCATGGCCCATCGTTGCGGTTAGCCGATCCAGTTCAGCAGCATCGATGTCCCAGCGTTGCTGTTGCCGCAGCATCGATGGGCCATGGGTGGGTTTCTGCCGGAGTGAGGCGGGTGCCGGACGGTCTTGCCCGAGCACCAGGGGCACCTCGCGGCCCCAAAGTGCCCCCAGTGTCCACGGCCGGGACGGCCGGGCTGCCCTGGATGCCAGGAAATGCCGGGAATAGCGGGGAGGCTGAGAGTAGCGGGTCAGTCCGATTTCCGGACCCGGGTATCTCGGACCAGCGAAAGCAGCGAAGCGGGCAGCCGCCGTCCGCAGCGCGGCACCGCCTCGCTCCCCGCCGCCACGAACCGGGCATTAACCGCAAACCGGCCCGCCGCCGGCACCTACAGGATCGGCAAGCCTGCTTTAGTGGAATCCTCAGATGGCATTCCAGTCGGGGATTCCACAATCATGGGGGAGCCTGCCGGCGCACCCCCGCGACAGGAGCCTTCAGGCCGGAACCAGCAAAGCCGGAGACCCAAACCGACCCACCGCCGGGCTGCAGGACCAGTCCCGCCCGGGCCACGCCGAGGAGCTGACCAGAACTCACTCCAGCGGAAACGCACCCATGGGCCATCGTCGCGGTCCGGCGCCGCCTGGCAACCGCATCGGTGGGCCATCGTCGCGATCGGCCCGGCGATACGGGCGTTTTGTCCGAGCTGGGCCGGACTGGACCAGTTCGATTCCGCTGCGGGCGACCCACTCGAGCGCCACCACGGCCCGGTGCACCTTCTCGGTAGCGATCGCGGCGGCGTCGGCGACCAGGTGCGCGCCGCTCGGGTAAAGCGGCCTTGAGTTGCGCAGCCCGAATTTGGTGTACATCGGCGCGGAAGCCCTGATCAGCTCGGCCGCCTCGTGCCCGCGCACCACGCCGCCCATCGCGTCAGGGGTCTCCACGTACAGGTCGATGGGCAGCATGCTGGCCGCGCGGATCTCGGCCAGCTGGCCGAGAGTGAGGTCGGAGGGCACGTTGACGGTCGAGGCGCCCATCTTCTCCAGCTGGCGGAAGCTCAGCGGGTTGGACGGCGCGATCACCGCCGACACTTTCCATACGATGCTGGCCGGGAGCTGGTCGGCGGCCTGCATTTCCGAGACCAGCTGCAGCAGGCCAGTGTCGGCGATCAGGAAGCCCCTGATGCCCTGCTCCACCGCTCGCACGATGTCGTCGACCGCGTACCGCAGCTGCCTGGTGCCGCGCAGCTGGCCGGCCAGCGCCTGCCCGTCAGCTGAGGCCGCGGCCCGGCCGATGTCCCACTCTTCCCTCGGGCCGACGAAGAGCGAAACCTCGATCCCGGTGGCGGCGGCGATTTTCGCCATCTCGCTCAGCTCAGCCGCAGAAAGCAACATCGCCCCGCTGCCCTGGGACACCCGGTTGACCGTGATGCCGTACTGGTCGGCCGCCTCGACGACGGCTCGCAGCACCCGGGGACCCTCGACGCTCGGGATCTCGATCCGGAAATGAGCGCCGTCGGGGAACCTGGCTTGGCTCGCCGCTACGGACGGTTCCGATGTCAGACCGCAGCCAGCCAGCACCGAGACGCCGGAAACCTCAAGGTCCCCCTGGCTCTGCGTTCGATCCATTAGGTACCGACCTTGCTCGAGCCAGCCGACGATGCGCTGCCTGGCCGCTTGGGCTCGGGCAACGCTTCGCGGCCGCCGCTCGGTGGTCGGTTGGTTAGGTTGTTCGGCACCATCGAACGACGTTGTGTGATGTAGAATCACGCCAGCAACACAACTCGCCTAATATGAGTCTGTCAAGGGGCGTTATCGCTTTCATACATAGTGTTCGGGATGGCCGAACATTAAAGAGGAGGTGTGCTCGGTGGCAGCAGACTGGCATCCGGTGCCGGTGACGACCGCGCCAGGCGAAGACGACGTCTCCGATCGTTACACGGTCCGCAGCGTGGCCAGGGCCATGAAGCTGATAGAGATCGTTGCGAACGGGCCGTCTGAGGGACGCTCGCTGAGCGACCTGGCCAGGGAACTCGGGGCGTCCAAGAGCACGACCCTGGCGCTGGCCAGGACCCTCACCAGCGCGGGCATGCTGAGAGATTCACGGCCGGGCCCGCGCTACAACCTGGGCACGGCGCTGATCAGGCTCGGCGACATCACGCGGGGTCAGCTTCCGCTCGGCGATATCTGCCTGCCGGTGCTTTCGCAACTGGCTGAGCTGACGAAGATGACCACGCGGGTGGCGATCTATGAGCACGGCTACCCGGTCTTTATCGAGCGGGTGGACGGCCCGGGCAGCGTGCGCTTCCACACCCCGCTTGGACAGCGGGAAGAGCCGCACGCCTCAGCCGCGGGCAAGGCGATGCTGGCGACGATGCCGGAAGAGCAGGTCAGGCAGATCTGCGCCGAGCACGGCCTGCACCGCCGGACGTCCCGCACGATTACCGACATCGACGCGCTGCTCGCCAGCCTGACCACGATCAGGAGCACGGGCTTCGCCGTGGATGACGAGGAAGACGCGGAGGGGATCTTCTGCGTCGGCGCGGCGTTCTTCGGGCACGACGGCGCGTGCGCGGGCGCGGTCAGCGTGACCGGCATCAAGAGCGACCTGCCGGTCTGGAAAGTGCAGGAACTCGGCCGCACGGTTCGCCGCTCCGCCGATCAGGTATGCGAACTGCTCGGCGGCGAGCGATATACCGCCTGGAACCAGACCGCCGGAGTGATGGCATGACCGAGCCGGCCCTGATCGTGCACGGCGCTGGTGACGTACGGTTCGAGCAGCGCGAGCGGCTGCGGGCCGGACCAGGCGAGGTCCTTGTCCGGCCCGACCTGGTCGGCCTCTGCGGCACCGACCTGGAGATCATCGACGGCACGATTGACCCGGTGTACCTGCGCTACCCGCTGGCGCTCGGTCACGAGTGGACTGGGACCGTGGCGGGCGATTCGCCGCTGGCCGGCCTGCGGGTGATCGTCGAGGGCATCATCGGCTGCGGGCACTGCCAGCGGTGCGCGGCGGGGGAGACTAACCTCTGCGAGACCTACGACGAGGTCGGCTTCACCAGGGACGGCGCGGCGGCGAGCGAGATCGTGGTGCCGCTCGCCCAGGTCCATCCGCTCGGCGACGGCGTCAGCGCGGAAGACGCCGTTCTCGCCGAGCCCGCGGCGGTCGTCTTCCAGGCCCTGAGCAAGGTCAGGCTGGTACCAGGCAGCCGGGTCCTGGTCCTCGGGGACGGCACTGTCGCGCTGCTTGCTGTCATGTTGCTGCGTTTGTGGTCTCCGGCGCAGATCGCCATGCTGGGGCTGCGTCCTGAGCAAGCAGACCTGGCGGCGGCGGCCGGGGCGGCCAGCTTCGGGCTGGCCGACTCCGAGGTCGGCGGGGCGGCCGACGACGCCGGGCCTGAAGGGTTCGACCTGGTGGTCGAGGCCGCCGGGGCGACCGCTGCGGTTGAGCTGGCCGTGACCAGGGTCAGGCGCGGCGGCACGGTGCTGCTGATTGGCCTGCCGCCGCACGGCGAGACCGTCGCGCTGACCCCCGATGACCTGGTCAACAACGACCTGACCATCCTTGGCAGCTTCAGCTACACGTCGGCGTCCTGGCGCGGGGTGCTCGCCCTGCTGAACTCGGGCCAGCTCAAACCAGGCATCCTGATCACGCACCGATACCCGCTCGCCGACTGGCAGCAGGCGATCGCCACCCTGCGCGGCACGTCGGGCGTGCGCGGAAAAGTCCTGCTCGAAGTCAAGTAGCTTGCCGGAGGCGCGAGTGGCGAAAAGTATGACCCGAGTTTGATCGAACTAGTGCGCCCATGTTCAGGTCGGCCGGGCGGACGTATGGCCGGAATATGACAGGATCAGGCCCGTCTCGTAGATCACCGGTGACCTGAGGGCGCGTTTCTGATGGGAAGGCGAGCGGTCTGGCCAGCGGCGACGGCGAAGCGGGCAGATCCGCGCGGCGAACCGCATCGGTGGCCCATGGGTGCGTTTCCCTGGGAGTGAGGCGGGTCCCAGGCGGGTCCCTGAGGGTCTTGCGCGGGGAGGCGGGGGCACTTCGCCTAGGTTTTTGCCGATGTAAAGTGCCCCCGCCTCCGGGGGCCTGGCGGCGGGCTGCACCGAATGCCCGGAATGCCGGGATACCTGGGCCGGGACCGGCCGGCGGCATGGCCCCGCCAGGCCCGCGCTGAGGGGTCAACCTGAACTCACTCCCAAAGAAACACACCCGTGGCCCATGGGTGCGTTTCCGCTGGAGTGAGTTCTGGTCAACTCCTCGGCGTGGCCCGCGCGGGACTGGTCCTCCAGCCCCTCCCGGCCTCAGCCCCCGCCGTTCCCGGCATTTACTGACATCCAGGGCAGCCAGCCATCCCGGACGTGGACACCCGGGGCACTTTGGGGTAATGGGTCAGTCCGATTTTCGGACTCGGGTATTTCGGGCTAGCGAAAGTAGTGAAGCCGGGTAGCCGTCGTTCACAGTGCGACACCGCCCCGCTCCCCGCCGCCGCGAACCGGGCATTAACCGCATACCGGTCCGCCGCCGGCGCCTAGAGGATCGGCGGGCCTGCTTTGGTGGAATCCTCAGATGGCATTCCAGTCGGGGATTCCACAATCATGCGGGAGCCTGCCGGCGCACCCCAGCGACAGGAGTTTTCAGGTCGGAACTAGCAAGCCGGAAACCCAAACTCACCCACCGCCCACTTTGGTGCCGTTAAAACCCGAAAGTGCCCCGGTGCTCGGGCAAGACCGTCCCGTGGGTCTTGCTGGGGAGGCGGGGGCACTTTGCCATGGTTTTTACGTGGGTAAAGTGCCCCCGCCTTCCGGGGGCGGGACGGCGGGCTGCGCCGAATGCCCGGAATGCCGGGATATCCGGGCCGGATCGGGCGGGGACCCGGCCCCTCCCTGACCATGCGGAGGAGCCGACCAGGAACTCACTCCAGCGGAAACGCACCCATGACCCATGGATGCTGTCCGGCCCGGGGGCGGGTAACCGCATCTATGGGCCATGGGTGTGGCTCTTCCTGATGGAGGCCGGGTCAGCGGCGGGCGGCAGGCCCAGCGATGGCACAACGCGGCGGTTCCGAGCCGGGAGGCAGGCCCAGCGTTGTCCCTCTGCGGGGGTTATAGCACCTGCGGAGGGACAACGCTGGGCCTGCCCGGCAGCCTGAAGATCAACTCCAAGCCAACCGGCCCAGCTCCATCAGGAAGAGCCACACCCATGGGCCATCGTTGCGGTTGACCGGCCCGGCTGAGCAGCATCAATGTCCCATAGTTGTTGCTGCGGCCGGGGGTCGGCGGCGAATTGCGGGTTTACCGCGACCCGGGACCCGGACGGCCCGGCCCGAACCCGGACCGGCGTTACGATCACGAAATATCTGCCAGAGCCATCGTTGCTGTTCATGGCCGCCCAGTTGCGGCAGATGCCGGGAAACGCGAAGCGGGCCAGGCCTGGGTTGCCGGCGCGACGCGGCTTAGCGGCCACTTCTGAGCGTTTGGCAGCCGGGAACCCGCAGGTCAGTGCACTGCGCCCGCCGCAGCTCCATGATCGTGATAGAAGTCAGGGCCCGTCGGGCGTGCGCGGAAAGGTCCTGCTCCAAGTCAAGTAGCTTTCCTGAAGGGCGAGCGGCGAAAGTATGATCAACGCGCCTGAAGCAACGCCATGGACCGCAACCGCCAGTCGATATGTTCGGCAAGGAATTGCGGAACTATAATGCTACTTCTGATAGCAGGCCAGCTATCGGCGAGTGCTCTGGAAGTAGAGATAACAACCTCACGGACTTCGTCTGGATCGGCGCGGGCATGCTCGGCGAGTATCGCAAAGTTATCGACAGTTACAGCTTCGGCCCGACGTTCGCCGCCAATAGCAAAGGCCAACGTCTCGGATTCAAATTCTGGATAAACTGAAACGCACACAAAGTCGTACGCCGGAGAAAGTCGGGCAGTTCGCGTATCTGGATAACGGAGGCTCCAATTTTTGAGATGAGCATCCAGGTTTCCGACGACTGCAATTGCCACCAATCGGCGGATGTACTCCTTAAGATCATCAGGGCAGACGATGTTAATTATTCTAGCCAAACCATCATGTGTCGCACGGTCGTGTTTCTCATCCGGCCAAACTTCACGCACCTGAGCGAAATCTTCCTGGTGGATGCGAAGCTCACCTGACCTATCGAAACGTCTGATAGCGAAGGCTACCTCGTCATCCCGAATAAGCCCGGATGGCAGGCCGCTAAGATCACTGCCTCTGAGCAACCTTATGTCGGGAACGTCAACGCCCGCAGTGCTTAGCCATTTCATTATTGTAAACTCATTTACGGGCACCTCTGGAAAGCGGCGGTCTGGAAGTTTTACAATCCAATCGCCACCCTCCCCGGTCATTGGTGGTACGAGACCCCTCCCTTGCCATTTCATGGAGAATTTGGGCTGCACGCCCGCAAGCGAGAAACGAATTCGATACTCGTCCGCACTTTCAGTTCGACTAGCTAGTTCAGGGATGTTCCCGAGATCGGATTCTGCCTCAACCCGAACTGCTCCAGGCAAGTCATTGCCAATGAATGTAATGATCTGGAAGTCGTGGGGATTGCTACGACCGAGTTCTCGTGAAATAAGTCTGCGCAGCCCGCTATCGCTCTCCGGCAAGAGATTCATAAACCAAGCTGGTATTCTCCCGGTAGCGACCCGTCGCTTGTCGGGGGAAGACTCGAATCCTTGTCCGAGGATCGGGTGGTCGGGGTCACGGTCTTGATAATCGAACCAAGTGCGGCCGTCTAGATAGCTCAAGGTGCCGACACGCCGATCACTCAGGTAGACTCCAGCTGCAGCGCTATTTGCCATCTTCTTCACCAAATTCGAAGAAGTCCGCCACGTCGGGGCCATCGCGGAAACCAAAAAGAGCTCGGTTCTGAACGTGATCTGTGATTGTCTTTTGCAAAATCGAAGCGCGACGTTTTAGAAACTTATCAGTCTGACCCTGCGCCAAGTAATCTATCGACTCAGTGTCCATGCAATGACTTGCAAGAACGTCAGCGCTTGCAGCCGTCAAGGACTTGCGTGCAGCCGCAGCTTGGCCGGTAGCGTAAATCATCCTATTCGCCAGCCCCCAGGCCGACTTGGGATCGTCCTCGACGATAGGAACAAGAACATGACCGGTATCGAGCAAGCTAAGCACGTCGACGAGACCAGAGCCCTCTGCATGAAGTGGCTCGATGAGCCTGGGTTGTCTGGAAAGCAGACCCAGGATGTTTATACGTGCTAGAGCCCGGTTGAGGCCGATCTGAGTAAGATCGACTTCCCATCCGTCTCGTTTTCCAGGCAACAGGGCGAGTAGTTTGCTCGCGCTCCGTACCGGATCGATGTGTATAGCGAGCGCACCCTGCCGTATGGCGATTGTATTACCTTGTGGCGCGACGCCTACTATTGCGCCACGCCATATCCATCGACGGAGCAATTCTGCTGCTCGTTGTTCGGGCGCCCCGAACTTCGATACGAAGCGAGCAAGTACCGGAATGTACAGGGAATATGGCAACAGTCGTATATGAGGAATACCGGCATTGTCGGTTAGAAAGTTAACTACGACCTGGATCGCCTTAGCTGTGTCAATGAATGCTTGATGGCGATCGTCGTTCCCCGTGAATTCTTGACGGAAGTCGCGATCGACCCTAGCGCCTCGGATGGCTAGGAGGCTTTGCATCAGGAGTCTTTCCGGAAAATCGCCGAACCCATATGTCCTTACTTCATCCGCAAGGGTGTGAAGATCGCTGGGTTGCCGCTCGTTGTTAACGGAGTTCAGAGCGTTGAAGACTTCTTCGCTCCTGAGTGACTGACCAAATGTATTCATGCGATCAAAGATGTCGCGGAGGGCGGGTTCGTCATCTCCGGATACTATGTACATAGGTATTCTATAATCGCGTAGAGCCGCTAGGACGCGGTGAGCGAGAGCGATCTGAGCGCTTTCAAATTCCGGGTGGTCTCTGAGCCAACTATTTGCGGCGCCCGTATCAAGCATGATTGATACGGGCATCCAATCATCGAGCGGCAAGTGATTTCGAGCCAGTGAAACGAACTTCTCCTTTGCAAGGTCAAAGTAGATCTGAAATCGCGGATCGCTTACGTTTGCCGTTGCCGTCATCGCGCCGACAAGGCTAATTATACGCTGTTGTCCATCTACGATCCAAAATGCGTCTCCATATTCGGGAGCGTTGATCTGCAAGTGACCGATTTGAATGTTGTTCGCAGTTGCCGGTCTCCGCCAGACTAGTAGATTGCCGATTGGGTATCCGCGGAATATGCTGTCAAATAGCTTTACGACATCGCTTCGAGTCCAACGATAAGAGCGCTGGAACGACGGTATGCGAATCCTGCCTGCGAGCGTCCACTCAACAAGGTCCGCTGGCTGCGCGCTATCTACCTTTGGTCGAGTGACGCTTGCCATAGCAATTTCTCTCACTAAAGTGATAAAGACTTCATAGAAGTTGCGCAGATAAGGGTGATCATCTTCGATGACTGGGACATCTGTGCTCTGTCAGCATGACGGCTCGGGGCTTGACATTCCATATCTTTCTCTTGACCGGCAGCGCAACCACGGCGGTGCGTTGGCATCAGTGACTTTAGGCCGCCTGCCGTGCCTGCGATCAGCTAAGGGACTCTATCGCGGCGCGAGGGCCCAGTGTATCTCTCCGTGATCATGAACGGGGTTTTGGCGCTCGGCATCACCTAGGTTCCCACTGCCCTTAACTTTTCGAGTTTTCGTCCCATTGCGGGAGATTTGACTCAGTGATCTTGATGGTGTAGTCGACTTCTTCGGTGTGTCTGGTGCGGCGTTCGGCTGCCGTGCGGCCTGACGTTCGCTGCCGGCCGTCGCGGTGCCTGGGCTGGGCGAGGATGGCGTCGAGCAGGCCGGCGAGGGGATCTGCGGGCCGCCGGCCGCAGTGCTGGCAGCAGTGATCTGCGGTGACGTGGCCGCGGATGAGCGCGAGGACTGCGGTGAAGGGGATGAGGCCGGGGCTGGTGCCGGCCAGGGCGGCGGCGCGGGCGGCTGCGGTGGCGGTCATGTTGCGGGTGAGCAGCAGTGCCCGTGCTTCCTGGCGGGCGAGCTCGGGGGACTGCCCGCGCAGGGCGCGGCAGGGCCCGCGGACGGTTCTCTTCAGGTGCAGGAACGCGATCTCGATCTGCCATCTTTCGGCGTACAGGGCGGCGATCTCGCGGGCCGGGTACGCCTGGTGGTCCAGCAGCGTGGTCAGGACCCGCAGGAGGGTGGTTTTCGTCTTGCCGCTGCGGGTGCGGGCGGTGATGGTGAAGGTGACGAGCCGGGCCGTGGTGTCCGGGAGCCGGGGGGCACCGGGGTCGCCCGCCTCGCGGCGGCGCCTGGTGCGCATGCCGCCTGATTCGCGGAGCATGACCAGCTCGGATCCGTCGGGCAGGGTCCGGATCGTCTTGAACGGGACGGACTTCGCGCCGTTCTTGACCCGCCAGGCCAGGTGCGCGCCGGCGGCGGAGAACCGGATGAAGCGGTCCATCGAGAAGAACCCCCGGTCGGCCAGGTTGAGGATGCCGGGCGTGAAGGACCAGGCCAGGTCGTCGGCGAGGGGGTTCTCCCCGTCGTGGTAGCCGCCGGTCGCGGCGGCGAGCTGCCGGCGGGTGGCGGTGCGGACGTGCGCGGCGATCCGCAGCAGCGGCCTGGCGCCGTCCGCGGGGATCCCGGATACGGCGGCGAGGACGTCGTTCCTGGCCAGTTCCATCGTGGTGCCGTCCAGCGCGGTGACTTCCAGGCCCTTCCGCAAGACGGCGATGCCGAGCCCGGCGTCGCCGCGGGCTGCGTCCAGTTCGAACAGGCGCTTCATGACCTGCTCGCCGGGCAGCTCGCGGGCCTTGGAGAACGCCGGCCCGGTCGGCACTCCCGTGCCCGGCTTGAGGTTCAGGCCGGGCAGGCCGAACGCCGCGGCCAGCACCGTGTCATAGCCCGCGCCGGGGAACAGGCAGCCCGCCAGGACGCAGATCACGGTCATCTTCCCGGTCAGCGTCCGGTCATGGGCATGCCGGTGCGGCGCCTCCTCCAGCGCCCGCGCGATCACGCCCTCGGCCAGGAGCTCCTCCAGCAGGCTCTCGCGCCGCAGTTCCCCTAGCCAGTCCAGCCACAGCCCTGGCCCGGACAGCACCCGTTCCGCGAGGTCCGCCCCCGGAACGCCATCGTTGTCCCCGGACGGTGCGGGCGGGATGGACGACGGCGTGATCAGCATGGCAGACTGGGCGGGCAGCAAAGCTCCAGGTATGGCGAAATGGGTGTCGACAACCCTGTCCTACCAGGAGCTTTGTTCTATTTCAGGGACCGGCGCGCCCCATCACGACACCGCGATCAACACGCCGCCAGACCGTGACCTAAGCCCAGGAAACCGGACACCAAGCCTCAGAACTCCGGAAAGTTAAGGGCAGTGCCTAGGTTCCTGGTGCAGCCGAGACTTACGTACCGGACATCGCCCGAGCAGTTGGGTTCTGCGACCTTGAGCTCGTCGGGCCGGGCGTCGGCAGTCGTCCGAGTGGCAGCATCGCTGTTCAGCGTAGCCCCCGATTGCGTGGGTGGTGCATAGGCGATCGCGGGTGGTGACGGATTATGCCGCGACCCAGGGTTGAGATGGCGGGCGACCGGCCCGCTGTCTTGGCTCCTGGAAGGACAGCTATCCATGCGCATACGACGCAGAAACAGATTGCTGGCGGCTCTGGCCGCCGGCGCGACGCTGGCCGCGCTGTGCGCGGCCGCGATTCCGGCGCTGGCGGTGCCCCGTTCGCCTGCGGCGGGCCGGGAAGGGCGAGCGTCCTCGCCTGGGGAGAGAACAACTTCGATCAGCTCGGTTACTCAGCCGTGCCCGATCACACCCTCCCGCGCAATGTAGTCCCGGCCGCTACCGGAGCCTGCGACGCCGCGAACATGCGCTCGATCAGGCAAATCTCCGCTGGTGCCTGGAGCAGCATGGCCTTGCTCAGCGACGGCGTGGTGTGCAGCTGGGGACGTAACGACTTCGGTCAGCTCGGGCAGGACAGGGTAAGCGCCCCGCTGCTGACCCCTGGACCTGTCTGTGCGCCATATTGGTCGGCGCCATACTCGGCCCGCCGTCAGTGCAACCCGCTGCGCGCGACGGCGATCGCGACAGGCGGCCTGTTCGGCCTTGCGATTGTCGCGCGTTACCAGCCCAATAGCAGCCTCACCTTGACTGACGCGGTCGTGAGCTTCGGCTCGGCCATGACTGGTGAGCTTGGCCAGGGGCGATCCTTCACGAACACCGACGTGCCGAAGCTGGTGTGCGGCATCGTCGGCACCCCCACGAACGGTCCGGTCTGTCCTCGGACAGACACCTCAAGGTCGGCGTTCCTGCACGGCGCCAAGCAGATCTCGGCCGGGGAATATGACTCCATGGCTCTGGTCAGAGGGCACGCGGTGGGCTGGGGCGACAATACCTCCTGCCAGCTGGGGGTCGGCAACGACTGCGCTCTTGGCCTGAACACAAGCACGGGTAGGGGTCCCTTCACCGGAGCCTGTCTCGTCCTTTACACAGAAAGCCGGACTAACTGTTCTCCCGACCCGGTGACGGCGCTCACCGCTGCCGCGACTCCCGTCAGCGGTGTCGTGGAAGTCTCGGCCGGCAACGGGGTTGACCTGGCCTTGCTCAATACCCGACTGGTCCTGGCCTACGGGTCCAATTACTACAACATGCTCGGTAATGGCCTTACCGGCCTGACTTCGCCTGATACGTGCTTCAACAACAACACGCGCAGCCCAGCCCAGGGCTTCGGTTGTTCCTGGTACGCCCGGTACGTGGCGGGCAACCGGGAGCCGAAGTCACCGTGCTATTCCCGCAAAGACCTCAGCGGAGTCACCGCCATCTCGGCTGGCTTCACTGACGCTTTGGCCTTGCTGAAGAACGGGCATGTGTGCGACTGGGGTTTCGGCACTACCTACGGGAACCTGGGCGATGGCAACGTGCCTCCCGTCTCTTCCCGTCCGGTCGCGGTCTGCGCGATCGGGACCTGCGCTCCCGGCCGGTACCTGACCGGGGTAACTGCGATCTCGGCCGGACTGGGCGCGAACAACCTCGCTCTTCTCCGCGGCCGGGTGGCGACCTGGGGAGACAACCAGTCTGGCGAGCAAGGTCAGGACGTCCTTTCTACCGGTGTCGATCCGCCGAGGCTGGTCTGCGCGGCCGGCCCGGCCTTCTGCCTGAGCGGTCCGTACCTGACGGGGATTACGCAGATCTCAGCGGGCGCGTTCCACGACCTGGCATCCCCTTAATTATTTCCCGTAATGACCTCTGGGCACCGGTCTAGCGCTGGTGCCCTGAGGTCATTATTATCCGGCTTCGGCTGACAATGCCGCCATTGCGCCTGCACCATGGAATTCGGAATCGCGTCGGCCGCGGAGGCACGCATCATGAAGAATCTGAGAGCTGGCTCTCAATTAGCTGTCGCGGTCATGACGGTAGCTGGTCTGTCGCTGACCGCTCCGAGTGCCGCGGCTCAATCCGCTGCCGCGCCCGCCGGCATTCGCCGGGCCTGCTCGGTCACTACGAGCCCGAAGATGGCGGCCTGCATGGTTCTGATCCGCACCGGCATCAGGCCGAAGACGGAGAGATTTTTCGCTGGCAAGGCCCCGGTCGGCTTCGGTTACGGCCCGGCCGAGTTGGCGAGCGCCTACGGCCTGCCGTCCATGAAGACAGTCAGGAAAATAGCCATCGTGGACGCGTACAACGACCCGAAGGCCGTCGCCAACCTGGCCACTTACCGCTCCTCCTGGGGCCTGCCCGCGTGCAAGGCCTCGACCAAGGCCGGCTGCCTGACCGTGACCAACGAGTCCGGCGCCACCAGCAGGCTTCCCAAGAATTTGGGGATCACGGGCTGGGCGGCTGAGGAATCGCAGGACGTTGATCTGGTCGCGGCGATCTGCCCGAGCTGCCATATCTTCCTCGTGGAAGCCGGCAGCCCGAGCATCGCGAATCTCGGTACCTCGGTAGATTCCGCGATCAAGGTGCTCGGCGCGAAATACGTGGTGAATTTCCTACGGCTTTTCTGAGAGCAGAACCGAGACCAGCTATGACACCAGGTACTACAAGCATCCTGGCGTCGCCATCACGGCGGCTGCGGGGGATCGCGGCTACGGCGTCTCCTACCCGGCCGCCTCGGAGTGGGTCACGTCGGTTGGAGGCACCACGCTCACCAAGAGTGGCAAGCGCGGCTGGACTGAATCCGTCTGGGGAAGCGCGAAAGGCGGCCTGGGTACCGGCTCGGGCTGCTCAGTGTTCGAGCCCAGGCCGCCCATGCAGACCGGCAAGGGCTGGCCAACTCGCGGCTGCAGGCACCGGATCGACAACGATGTGGCGGCCGTCGCGAACCCGATGACCGGGGTGGCGATCTATGACACCTACGATGCGCACGGCTGGCTCGAAGTCGGCGGCACCGGCGTGTCGGCGGCGATCGTCGCCGCCGTCTATGCCCTAGCCGGCGTCCCAGAGGCTGGCACTTTCCCTAACGCCTACCCGTACGGGGACCCCAGCGGACTGAAACCGGTAGTTACCGGCGCCAACGGCAGATGCAATCCGCTGACGTATCTATGCCAGGGACAGCACGGCTATAACGGTCCGGGCGGATGCGGCGTGGCGATCGGCGTATCGGCCTTTCACGCTCACAAACCTGAGGCGGGCCAGAAAATGATGGCTCATCCCTGCGGCCATGTCCTCCTGTAAAGGCAGCCTTTACTGCGCTAACGGTCGCTGCGGCATAGTGTTGCCTGAGATCTCCGCATTGGAGCGGCGACTGGAGGGCAGTGACCGAGGAGCCTTCGGATTTCGCTGGCCTGCTCCGCCGGCTGCGCGTGACGGCCGGGCTGACGCAGGAGGAACTGGCGGAAGAGGCACGCCTGGGCGTCAATACGGTCGGCGATCTGGAGCGCGGCCGCCATCCGACGTGCCATCGCGAGACCGCGCAGCGACTCGCCGGCGCACTGGGGCTGACCGATCCTGTCCGTATGTCGTTCATCGCGGCGGCCCGAGGCCTCGCTCCGGCGGCGGCAGTGCTGTCGCGCGAAGACAGCCAGGAGATGTCCGGGCCGTCGTCCCGGCTTGCTGACGGCGAACCTGGGGTTCTTTCCGCACCCCAAGTCAGGTGTTCGCTGCTGCCTGACGTGGCGGCCTTTACCGGCCGCGACGAGGAGCTAGGCACCATTATGGCCGCGGTGACCAGGACCGCCGGGGCTGGTGGCGTGGTGACCATCCACGCGATCGACGGGATGCCGGGAGTCGGGAAGACCGCGCTGGCGGTCCACGTCGCTCATCAGCTCAAGGACCAGTTTCCCGACCGGCAGTTCTTCATCAACCTGCACGCCCACACTCCGGGCCGGGATCCGCTGCCGGTGACGGCGGCGCTGGCCGGGCTGCTGGCCGCCACCGGAGTTGATCCCCGTTACCTGCCCGCCGGGGCGGAGGCACGGGCGGCGCTCTGGCGAGACCGGATGGCCGAGCAGCGGGCGCTGCTTGTGCTCGACAACGCCGGGAGCAGCGGCCAGGTTGCCCCCCTGCTGCCGGGAGGAAAGGACAGCCTGGTGCTGGTCACCAGCCGGCGCCGTCTTGGTGATCTGCCCGGACCTGTCATTGCTGTCCCAGTCGAGGTCCTGCCGCCGGGCGAGGCTCAGGAGATGTTCTTGCGGCTCGCTGTCCGCGCTAGCCCAGGTCCTGACGTAGCCGCGCTGGTGCGGATGGCCGGATACCTGCCGCTGGCGATCTCGCTGCTGGCCAGGGTGTACGTCGGCCATCCAACCTGGACGCTAGCTGACCTGATCGCCGAGACCCGCGCCGGCCTGCTTACGCTGGCGGCGGAGGACGCCAGCGTCGCCGCGGCGTTCGCGTTGTCCTATCGCTACCTCACCCCGCGCCAGCAGCAGTTCTTGCGCCGGATCGGCTTGCACCTGGGTACCACGATCGAGGCGCGGGCCGCGGCCGCACTGGCCGGGACCAGCCCCGCCGAGGCGGCCAGGCACCTTGATGTCCTGTACCGCGAAGGCCTGCTGACGGAAGTTAGCTACCGCCGCTACGGCATGCACGACCTGATCCGCAGATACGCTCGCGAGCATGCCGCCGCCGATCCCGCCTCCGGACGCGCCAGGGCGAGAGATCGGCTGCTTGATCTCTATACCCAGACGGCTAGCACCACCGGCGCGCACGCCCTGGCCTGGGCTCGGGCCGAACGCGGCAACCTGCTCGGCTGCCTGGACTACGTCACGGCGAACGGCCAGCACGCTCGCGTCGTCGAGCTCACCGCCGCGCTGTCCGCGCTGCTCGAGCGCGATGGTCCCTGGGCCGAGGCCATCGCCAGGCACGCCACGGCGATACGGGCCGCGAGCCAACTCGGCGATCAGCTCGGGCGAGCGAATGCCCTGAAGGACCTCGGCGTGATGCACAGGATCACCGGTAATTACCCGGACGCAGCGGCCACCCTGCGGGAAGCTCTCGCCATCTACCGCGATCTTGGTGACCCGCCCGGTGAGGCCGGTGTCCTCAATGACCTCGGAGTCGTACAGCGGGTCACCGGCAATTACGCGGACGCGGCGGCGAGCCTAGGCGAGGCCTTGGTCATCTACCGCGATCTTGGTGACCGGCCCGGCCAGGCGAGGGCTGTGCAGGCCCTGGGTGCCCTGGCCCGAATGACGGGTAACCTGGCCGGATCGACCGCCTTCCTTGAGGAAGCTCTCGCCATCTACCGCGATCTTGGTGACCAGCCCGGTGAGGCCGGCGCTCTTAACTACCTCGGGGTAGTGCAGCGGCTCACCGGTAATTACGCGGACGCGGCGGCGAGCCTAGACGAAGCTCTCGCCATCTACCGTGACCTCGGCGACCGGCTGGGTCAGGCCGATACCCTCAACGACCTTGCCGAGGTCTGGCGGATCATCGGGAACTACCCGCAGGCGGTCGAAGCTCCGCGGGAAGCATTCAGCATCTACCGTGACCTGGGCAGCAGGCTTGGCGAAGCCAACGCCCTGATCTACCTGGGGGTGGCGAAGCGGACTTCCGGCGCCTACCGGGAGGCGGCGGCGGCCCTGGACGAAGCCCTGGGCATCTACCGTGACCTGGGCAGCAGGCTGGGAGAAGCGAACGCATTGAACTCCCTCGGGGTGGTCCACCGCGTGGCCGGGGACTACGGCGAGGCTACGGTCGCTCTCGGGCAGGCGCTCGTTATCTACCGCGACCTCGGCGACCGGGGCGGTGAAGTCGAGGTGCTCAACGAGACGGGGACTCTCGCCTTGGCTCAGGGTGACGTTCGTCAAGCCGTCGGCTATCACCGGCAGGCTTTGGGCGTAGCTCACGCGATCAGCGTGTCCTGGGACGAAGCCTGCGCCCTAGCCGGCCTTGGCCGCTGCGCCCTGGCCGAAGGTCACGCTGACGAAGGCCGGGATCTGCTGCGTCAGGCCCAGGAGATCTTCCAGCGAATCGGCGCGGCCGAGGCAACCGACCTGGCCGCTGAGTTGTCGCTGGCCTGATTCAAGGCTGAGGTGCGGGGGAGCGTCACCAGCCGGTTTCCATCCAGGTTGAGGTTGGTGAGCTTGCCGACGGTGCCTGGCAGTGAAGTCAGGTTGTTGCCGAAGAGATTCAACCTGCGGACACCACACCGTTCATCACGGCTCCCGGTCGAGGCGCAGGGCGAGGGTGGGGCACAGCCGCACGGCGCGGCGAGCGAGCGGCAGCAAGTCGGGTGGCACGGAGTCGGCGGGCAGGATCGGGTAACCCCATTCGTCGAGCGTGATCAGCTCGGGCAGCATCTCGGCGCAGATGCCGTGCCCGGAGCAGGTTATCGGGTTGACGTGCAGCCAGCGGTTCACTGCCACCCGTCCGCTCCCCGCGAGGCCGGGGCCGAGGCCGGGATCGGCAGCGCCGGCGGCCCGAGCGGCCGCCCCTGCAGGCAGGGCCGGCCGGCCGCGTGGGCGCGGAAGTCGGCCGCGAAGACCGACAACGCCGACCTGGCCAGCCGGACCGCGCCGTCAGGATGCGCGCACGCGCCCCGGCCCGCGACGGTACCAAGGCGACGATTCAGCCGGTCGAAGATCATCGAGTCCGGACGACCGCGAGCCAGCTGGGCGAAGTCGTCGGCGATGGCGGGCAACCCGAACAGGCAAGGACCGCATTGCCCGGCACTCTGCTCGGCCAGCCAGCTCAGCACCCGTGCGGTCTCGGTCACCCCGCAGGCATCCTCAGGCAGCGCGAACAGCACGCCCGCTCCCGGCGCGGCGCCGACCTGACGAAGCGGGCCGGCCGCCAGCGGCAGCGGCGCGGCCTTGCAAAGGTCGGCCCAGCTGCCGAAGTACCCGCCGATTAGTACCGAACGCGTACGCCGGTCCGCCCCGGCCAGAGCCAGAGCCGCGCCGATCGTGGTGCCTGCCTCGATCTCGTGCACGCCCGGCGCGCTCACCGCACCGGAAAGGGTCACCAGCATGCTGCCCGGCGCCTGCGGCAGCCCGGCCTGCCTGAACCAGGCCGCGCCGAACCGCGCGATGAGGGCCACGTGAGCGAACGTCTCGACGTTACTGATCAGCGTCGGCCGCCGGCCGACCCCGCGCTGGAATGGCCTGGGCGGGACGGCGGTCGGCTTAGCCTCGCCGCCGTTCAGCCACTGCACGATCGCCGTTTCCGAGGACGTGACGTAACCGCCAGGCAGCCCGTGCAGTTCGATGGCCACCGGGTCGAGGCACGCAGCGGATCGCTCGGCTAGCGCCCGCCGCAGCAATCCGATCAGCCAGCTGCTCGCTCCCGGAACCGTGAGGTGCACCTGGTCGGCGCCAACCGCGACCGCCGCGAGCACCGCGCCGTCGATGACCAGGTGCGGTGCCCTAGCGAGCAGGGCCTGGTCTTTCTCGCTGGCGGGCTCGCTGTCCATGCCGTTGGCCACCACTACCGCTGATCGCCGCTGCACGGCTACGGCCTGCATCTTCACCCCGGTGGGGAACCCGGCACCGCCCCGGCCCGTCAGCCCGGCGGCCGTTACCGCGGCGGTCAGCGACGCCGCGTGATCAGGGGAGGGCATCGGCCCGTACCTGCCGGTGTGCGTGCGCAGCGAGTCTGGCGGCTCAGGATCCCGCCAGCCGAAGGAAAGCCTGGTGACTGCCCCGAGTTGGCCGCCAGCCCGTGGCGGCTCGGTCATCGTCATCGCCTACCCGGCGGCAACAGCACGAGGTGGAGGCCGAGCAGAGCGGGCGGCGTGCCCGACCTGGCCGCCCAGCCCGCCCGCAGGGGACCGGCCAGCACGAAGACCATGGTCAGCACGGTCACCACCGCGACCGCCGTCCCGCACGCGACCTTCACCGCCTTGCTCGACGTCAGGGCAAGCCGCCACCACACCGCCGCGATCACGGCGGCCACGCACGCGGCGTAGATCACCAGCACCCATCCGAGCCTGGTGTCTGTCCCAGTGCCGAGGCCATGCCACAGCGCGATCGGCCAGCAGGCGTATACGAGGAGATGGACCGCGTGCCAGGCCCGGTGGCCCAGCCGGTCCCTGAGCAGGCTCGTGATCAGCACCGCGAGCAGCAAGTCGAAGGACAGCGCGCCCAGGCTGAGCCAGACCGGCCGGTAAGCGGACGTAAACGGTATGAACGCGGCCGCCAGGCTGATCGACACGAACGGATCGAGCACGGTCGTGAGGATGTGGACCCCGACCAGGGCGGAAGCGGTGAGGGCCAGGTTCCTGTGCAGGCCGGCCGTGACCAGCCTCGGCCAGCGCTGCGACGCTACCCGCGCCGTGCCGACCACGCCGAGCACGATCGTCCAGGTCAGCAAGATCATCGCGACGAGCCCGGTGGCCCTGGTCAGGTACCAGAGCGCCTGGCTGCTCACGAGCCACCGGAAGGCACGACCGGCACGCCGCCTGAGCCTGAACCTGAAGTGGAACCAGAACTTGAGCTAGGAGGCGCCGACGGCGGCGTAAGCCCGCGCGAGCGGAGGTGAGCCTTCCCGTGCGAGTGCTCGGTGCCGCTGGCCGGAGCCTGCTTGGTGCTCGCCGCCGCCCGCCCGGGGATCGAGGAACCAAGCACGATCGCCAGGGCAACAGAGGCCGCCGTAGCTCCGCCGGCGACGACGAGCGTGAGGTTGCGAGTACGGCCAAGCCGGTCATCACGCCTGCTGACCGCGTTCTCCGAAGCTGACCGCATAGCTCGCGCCCCCTGCACCCCACGCCGTGAATCGCCGATATCAAGCATTTACGGCTGAGGCTGGAGATCCGGTTCAGGAATTCTCAGTAACGGCTCAAGATTATGCGCTGACGCAAGCTGTCCCGGTCATCCGCCGAGCCGGGCGTCCCGCGTCGCGGCGGGCGGCGGCACGGGCGGAGGTATCGGCACGTGCCGTCCGAACGCCCAGTTCAGCAGGACGGCCGCCGACACGAAACTCTCGCCTGAATTGGTCGGCGATGTGTCCATGACCACGCCGATCAAGGTCTTTTTGCGGTAAGTAGCTTCGAAAAGCAGGCACTCGCCCGCGTCGGGCGTCCATCCCGTCTTGATGCCGATGACGCCCGGATAACGCTTGAGCAGCTCGTTCGTGTTCAGCCAGTGATAGTAATGCCGCCGCGGCCACGCAGGCAGCGTGTAGGAGCTGTGCTTGACCACCTCGCGGAAGACCGGTTCCGCCATCGCCGCCCGGCCGAGCTTGACCAGGTTCGTCGGCGTCGACACGTCGGTATCCTGCACGCCGTCGAAGTTGGTGAAGTGCGTGGTGGTCAGGTGCAGCTTGCGCGCCAGCCGGTTCATCTTGGCCACGAACCGGCTGATGCCAGGACCGTAGCTCTCGGCCAGGCCCATTGCCGCGTCGGCGCCCGACGGCAGCAACATCGCGTACAGCAGGTTCCGAGCCGACAGGATGTCGCCGGCGTGCAGCCCGGCGTTGGACAGGTGATAGTCGATCACGTAGTCGACTTCCGCCTGGGTGATCCTGATCCGCCTGCTCAGGTGCCCGGCCTTGATCACGACCAGCGCCGTCATCACCTTGGTCAGGCTGGCGATCGGGCGCTGCCCGGCCTGCTCGCGCCCCCACAGGTCCCGGCCGCTCTTGACGTTCACAAGCTCGCCGGCCGCGGCCGAGACAGCGGGCGCCGACCTGCCCGCAGCCGTGCGAATGGCAGCCGAAGCCGGGGCACCCGCGCTAAAAGACAAGAGCGCGGATATGCAAATGGTCACCAGGCTGAGCGAAATTGACCGGGAAGTCACCATCCCGATGGTAGCGGCATGCCCTCGGTGTAGCCGGCCGCGCTCTGGGTGCCGACCACGGCGAGGTCCGCGAGCTCGTCCAGACTGGCGGCGCCGGCATAGCTGCACGCGCTGCGCAGGCCGGAGATGATCGCGTCGATCAGGTCCTCGACCCCCGGCCGCTCAGGGTCGAGGTACATGCGGGAACTCGAGATTCCCTCCTCGAAGAGTTCCTTCCTTGCCCGCTCGAACGGCGAGTCGGCCGCGGTTCGCATTCGCACCGCCCGCGCCGACGCCATGCCGAAGCTCTCCTTGTACAGCTTGCCCTGCGGGTCGCGGAACACGTCGCCTGGTGACTCGCAGGTCCCGGCGAACCAGGAACCGATCATGACGCTTGACGCGCCCGCCGCGAGCGCGAGGGCCACGTCGCGCGGGTATCTCACGCCGCCGTCGGCCCAGACATGCTTGCCGAGCCTGCGGGCCTGCGCGGCGCACTCGAGCACGGCACTAAACTGCGGGCGGCCGACCCCGGTCCGCATCCTGGTCGTACACATGGCGCCAGGTCCGACGCCTACCTTCACGATGTCGGCGCCCGCCTCGATCAGGTCGGCCGTGCCGGCCTCAGTGACGACGTTCCCCGCGACCACGGGCACCGCCGGGCTCACCGACCTGACCGACTTGAGTGCCCAGGTCATCTTGTCCTGGTGCCCGTGCGCCGTGTCGACGACGAGGAGGTCAGAGCCGGCCTCGAGCAGTTCGTTAGCCCGGCAGGCCACGTCACCGTTGATGCCGAGCGCCGTCCCGATCAGCAGCCGGTTCCTGGCGTCGGTCGCCGGCGTGTAGATCGTCGCCCGCAGCGCGCCGGTCCTGGTCAGGATGCCCACGAGGCGGCCCTGCCCGTCGGTGACCGGCGCCAGCTTGTGCCTGCCCGCCTGCAGCAGGCCGAACGCCCGCTCGGGGTCGATCCCGGCCGGCAGGGTCAGTGGTTCGCTCGACATGACCTGCCGCACCTGCGTGAACCTGTCCACCCCAGTGCAGTCGGCCTCGGTGACCACGCCGACCGGGCGGCCGTCCTCGGTCACGATGATGCCGCCGTGGGCGCGCTTAAGCAGCAGGCTGAGGGCATGCCCGGTGGTGGCGTCCGGCGCGAGTGTCAGCGGAGTGTCGTAAACCAGGTCCCTGGCCTTGACCCAGGCGATAACTTCGGCAACTACGTCCACCGGGATGTCCTGCGGCAGGATCACGATCCCGCCGCGCCGCGCGACCGTCTCGGCCATCCGCCGCCCGGCGACCGCCGTCATATTGGCGACTACGATCGGGATCGTCGCCCCGCTCCCGTCGGCGCAGCGCAGGTCAACGTCGTTCCTTGACCCCACGCTCGAACGGTTGGGCACCAGGAAAACGTCGCTGTAGGTCAGGTCATGAACTGGGGCATTGAGAAATCTCACCCGTAGATGATGCCCGTTTGTTGGGGGCTGGGCTACCTTAGGCGCCCAGCACCTGGCGGAGGTAGTCGTTGCCGAATCTTCGGTCGGGATCGAGTTGATCGCGCAGGGCCACGAATTCGTCGAATTTGGGGTACACGGTGCGTAGGTAGTTCGCGTCCCTGGTGTGCATCTTGCCCCAGTGGGGGCGGCCGCCGATCGTCGTCATGATCGACTCGACGCTGGTGAAGTAGTCCTCGTGCGGGGTGGCCGGGTAGATGTGGATGGCAATGTAGGCGCTGTCTCTTCCGTAAGCGGTCGATAGCCAGGGGTCGTCCGCGGGGGCCAGCCTGACCTCGATCGGGAAGCTGATCAGCCAGTCCTTGCGGTTGAACAGAGCCCGGAGTTCGGTCAGCGTCGCCGGGAGGTGCTCGGCCGGGATCGCGTACTCCTGTTCCTTGAACCTGACCCGCCTCGGGCTGGTGAAGACCCGGTAAGGGGCGTCGGTGTAACTGCGGGCGGAAAGGGCGCGGCTGGCAACGCCGTTCACCCGCTTGATCGTCGCCGGGGCCACCTGGCCGAGCCTGGTCGTGGCGCCGAACAGGGAGTTGGAGAGGAACTCATCATCGAGCCAGTAGCGCCATCTGGGCAGCGGCCCGGCCGGGCCTGCCGAGCGGTTGTTGCGCTTGGTCAGGCAGCCTTCGGTGTGCGGGAACCAGTAGAACTCGAAGTGCTCGTTCTCAGCCGCCAGTTCCGGCAGCCGGGAGACCACCTCTGACCAGCGCATCGGCTCCTCGCGGGCGTGCAGAAGGAAGATTGGCTCGGTACGGAACGTGACCGCGGTGATCAGGCCGAGCGCGCCGAGGCCGACCCTGGCGGCGGCGAAGAGCTCTTCGTTGGTGTCGGCCGAGCAGGTTACGACGGTGCCGTCGGCCCTGACCAGCTCGAGGGCGGCGATCTGCGCGGCCATGCCGCCGCTGGCGCGGCCGGTGCCGTGCGTTCCCGTCTGAGTGGCGCCGGCCACGGTCTGCACCTGGATGTCGCCCATGTTGGTGAGCGACCGACCCTGGGCGAAGAGCTCCTCATTGAGCTTGCGCAGCGTGCAGCCGGCTTCGGCCGTGACCAGCCCCGATTCCGAGTCGATCGACCTGATCGTGGTCAGGCTGTCCGGTTTCAGCAGTACGCCGTCGGTGCTGACCGTGGGCGTGAACGAGTGCCCGGTACCCGCCATCCTGATCGTCAGGCCGTCGGCGACCGCCTTCCTGACCTCGGCGGCGACGTCTTCCGTCGAGCGCGGGCTGGCCTGCCTCACCGGGCTGACCGTTACGTTGCGCGCCCAGTTCTGCCAGGTCATGGCCGAGACTCCCGTCAGGCTCTCGTCGTGCGGAGCTTGGCCCGCCCGGCCAAGCAGATCAGTACCGCGAGCGTGCCACACCCCGCCGCGAACACATAACTGACTCGGGCGCCGTGGCCGTCGATGATGTGCCCGGCGATGGCGCCGCCGGCGGCCACGCCAACCGAGATCGTCGAGCCAAGCCAGGCCATCGCCTCGGTCCGGCGGTGCGGGTCGGCTTGCTGCTCAAGGATGGCGTAGCCGGCGATCAGGGTCGGGGCGACCGGCAACCCGGCGAAGAGGCAGACCCCGGCCAGAGCGAGAAGTCCTGGCATTACTGAGAAGCTGATCATCGCTGCGACGGTGATCGCTGCCGTGATGATGAACCGGCGACCGAGGGGACTGCGCCAGTGCCGCGAGCCGTACCAGAGCCCGCCGATCGCGCTGCCAAGCGCGTAGGTGCCGAGGACCAGGCCAGCGAGCGGCCGGTGACCAAGTTCAGAGGCGAACGCGACCGTGCTGAGGTCGATCGAGGAAAACATGATGCCGAGCACCAGGAACGCGGGCGCGAGCGTGAGCAGAGCCGGAGCCGGGGTCTTGGGCAGCCGGAACCTTGGCTGCGCGGGCTCGGCGGCCGGGTGCGGTCTCGGCTCGGGCTCCGTGCGGCGCTGGAAGGCGAACAAGACGGTTCCCGTGATCACGAGGACGCCGGCGGCTCCGACTCCGGCCGCCGGGAAGACCTGGGTGGCCAGCAACGTGACCAGAGCCGGGCCGATCACGAAGATAATCTCGTCGTTCACCGACTCGAGTGCGAAGGCGGCGTGCATCCCGCGCTGGTCCTCGCGCAGCAAGGAACTCCAGCGGGAGCGAACCATGCTGCTCATCGACGGCATGCAGGCCCCGGAGGCCGTCCCGGCGGCCAGTAGAACCAGCAGCGGAGCACGCAGTTCCGCGCAGGTGATGAAAATCGCGCAAGTGACCGTGAAGATCGCGACCTGCGTCAGCAGCACCCGGCCTTGCCCGAACCGGTCAGAGAGCTTGGCCACGTAGGGGCTGAGCAGCGCGAACCCGACCGAACCTGAGGCCGCCACGAGCCCGGCGGTGCCGTACCGGCCGGTGATCGAGGCGATCAGCAGCACGGTGCCGAGCCCGTACATGGACATCGACATCCGGCCGACGAAGCCGGCCGAAGAAAAGGCCAGCGCTCCCGGTGTTCTGATCAGGACGTGATACGGGTTGCGGCCGGTCGTGCTAGCTGGACCTTTCTCGTGAGCATTGTCCTGACCCCTGTCCAGCTGCTTCATCGCTCCGCCTCCTAGCAGACCGTATCGGGGCGTAGTGCGTCGTTTGTCCGTCAGGGTCGGGATCGCACGATTCCGAGCGTTCAGCCGGGCGTCAGGCAAAAGTTCAGTTGATCGGGTTACAGTGGTGATTGCCATGAGACGACTGATGCTGCTTGCGCGTCCGCGCCGGTCTCGTTCTTCGCTGCTGGTGTCCACCGGCGCGCTGGTGGCCGGGCTTGCGGTGGTACTTGCCGTGGCTGGATTCCGGCACAACGGTCCGGCCGAGGTCAGCGTAGAGGGAGGCGCCAGGCACGCACCCGCGGGCGGATCCGCTCAGCTCACGGGGTTCAGCAGTATCGTGCTGCCCGACCTTCTTGTCGTCTTGCCTAGCGGACTCACTGCGGCGGAGCTCTCGCAGCTCAAAACGATCAAGGGCGTCAGGAAGCTGACCTCCTTCGATGGCGCCCAGATCACTGTCGGCGGCCATCCGGCGAGCGTCATCGGAGTAAATCCCCGCCAGTTCAGGTCCTGGGTGCCGCTTGGCACGGCCTCGGACGAACATCTCTGGACCAGGCTCGCGGCCGGGGACTTCATCGCCGACAGCTCATCGCCCGCTGGCCTCCAGCTCACGAGGGGCGCCAGGTACCAGCTAGCGGGAGGATCGGCCATTCAGGTCGCTTACGGCGGCGCCGCCAAGCTCGACATCGCGGGCGTTGACCTCGTCGTCAACTCCGCTGTCTCCCGGCGACTCGGCCTTGTCCACCAGGTGGCCGCCCTGATCAGCGCACCTGGACCGAGCATGACCAGCCTGATGGCAGCCGTGCGGAAGGTACTTGGGCCGGCGGTCAAGCTCGTGTCGCTGCGCGGCTCGGGCCAGCTGAGCGCTCAGCCGGCCGGAACTCCCGAGGTCGCCAGGAACATCTCGGGCTACCTGCAGCTGTTCCAGGCCTCCTCCGCGAAGTACTGCCCGGCGCTGCCGTGGACGGTGCTCGCCGCCATCGGCCAGATCGAGAGCGGCGACGGCACCAACGTAGGCCCGTCAAGCGCCGGGGCCTGGGACCAATGCAGTTCCTGCCTTCCACCTGGGCACAGTGGGGTATTGACGGCTTCGGCCTCAAGGGCACCCCAGACGTGATGAACCCGTACGACGCCGTCCCCTCGGCGGCCCGTTACCTCTGCGCCGCCGGCGCCTCCTCAGGCACCGAGTCAGGCCTGCGCAGCGCGATCTTCGCCTACAACCACGCCGACTGGTACGTCAACGAGGTACTGGCCCTAGCCGCCAAGTACGCCGCCGAATCCCGCTAACGCTCGCCCGTGCCCCCCGGCCCCAGGCCGTAACCCCAGCGTTGTCCCGGCGCGGGGACCAGGACCCCAGCTCCGGGACAACGCTGGGCCTCGCTGCCCGCCGGAGGAGTCCGACGCCCTGGCGGCTGGGGGGCGGCGGGGGGCTGGTTGGATGGCAGCATGCCGGGCGATAGGGCGTTCTTGCTTGTGTCATTTGGCGGGCCTGAGGGGCGCGCCGATGTGCTGCCGTTCCTTCGCAATGTCACTGCCGGGCGAGGGGTGCCCGACGAGCGGCTTGCTAGCGTCGCTGAGCATTACTACTTGTTCGACGGGGTCAGCCCGATCAACCGGCAGTGCCGCGACCTGATTGGCGCGATCGAGAAAGATTTCGCGGCCAACGGGGTCGATTTGCCGGTTTACTGGGGTAACCGGAACTGGGCGCCGTACCTCGCCGACACGATGCGGGCGATGGCGCGGGACGGCGTCAGGCAGGTGATCGCGCTGGCGACGTCCGCGTACAGCTCGTTTTCCAGCTGCCGGCAGTACCTGGACGATATTGACCGGGCCAGGGCCGCGGTCGGCGCGGATGCGCCGGCCGTGATCAAGATTCCCCCCTATTACCGGCATCCGGGGTTCATCGAGTCGTTCGTGAGTTCCGCGACTGCCGCGCTTGCTTCGGTGCCCGAGGCGGACCTGGTGTTCACCGCGCACAGCATCCCCGCGTCGATGGCGTCGGCCAGCGGGCCGCAAGGGGGCGCCTACGCCGCCCAGCTGGCCGAGGTGGCGGAGCTGGTAACGGCCGGGCTCGGGCGGGCGAACTGGCGGTTGGCGTACCAGAGCCGCAGCGGACCGCCTTCGGTGCCCTGGCTAGGTCCTGACGTTAACGACTGCATCGCCGAGCTGGCGGCGGCCGGGAGCGGTGCCATTTGCCTGATCCCGATAGGTTTTGTCAGCGATCACCTTGAAGTGCGCTTCGATCTGGACACCGAGGCGGCGCAGACGGCGAAGCGACTTGGGTTGCCGCTGGTCAGAGCCGCGACACCCGGTACCGATCCCAGGTTCGTCGGCATGATCACCGAGCTTGCGCGCGAGTACGCGGCGGAGCGGGCTGGCGATGTCGTCATGGCGCTCGGGCCCGAGGTCACGGAGTTCTGCACGGCGGGGTGCTGCGGGTCAGGCGAGGACCGGTCGGCGGGCTGGCTGCGATGACGGCTGAGCCCGCGGAACTGCTCGAGCTGGCCAGTGCGGTCGCCAGGGAAGCCGGGGCGATGCTGGCCGACCGCACCGGGCGGGCGGTGGTGGTGAGCACCAAATCGAGCCCGACCGATGTGGTGACCGAGATGGACCAGGCGGCGGAGCGGCTGATCAGGGACCGGATCCTCGCCGCGAGGCCGGGCGACGCGATCCTTGGCGAGGAGGGCGGCGAGACCGGGGAGGGCGCGCTCGTCCGCTGGATCGTTGACCCGCTCGACGGCACTGTCAACTATCTCTACGAACTGCCCGACTGGGCGGTGAGCATTGCCGCCGAGGTGGCCGGCGAGGTCGTGGCCGGCGTGGTGTGCGTGCCGCGGAGGGACCTGATGTACTACGGCGTGCTTGGCGGTGGGTCTTACCGGTTGAGTCTCGCTGGCGGCCGGCCGCGACGCCTGTCCTGCAATACGGAGGTGCCGCTCGAGCGGGCGCTCGTGGCTACCGGATTCGGTTACGCTCCTGGCCGCAGGCAAGTGCAAGGCCAGGTCGTCGGGGCTTTGCTGCCGAAAGTGCGGGACATCAGGCGAGCCGGGGCGGCCGCGGTTGACCTATGCTCGCTCGCGGCCGGAAATGTGGATGGCTACTACGAGCGTGGCGTGCAGTACTGGGATATCGCAGCCGGTAGCCTGATCGCCCGCGAGGCCGGGGCGATTGTCGGCGGGCTTGACGGCAAGCCAGCCGGCCCGTCGATGACAGTTGGCGGCGGTCCCGTACTCTTTGCCCAGCTGCACGACCTGCTGCTAAGCCTGGATCCCGAGCGGGACGCCTGAGCGCGATCCGGTTTGACCTGGGGCTACAGCGGTTAGGTCCCGATGTCGTGATTAACTGCGGTCTGCCGCTATACCAGCGCGACACGAACCGTCGGCTGGGTGGGTTACGTGTACTTGGTGCGGGTGGACGTGCCAGAATTTGCCGCCGGATTCGGGCACAACCGAGGCCGCTAAAGCGTTGCACTCGCGCGACGATGTTTAACGACGGAGGAGTAAAGCCAACATGGCTACTGACTATGACAGCCCAAGGAAGACTGACGAGGAGCTCACCGAGGACAGCTTGCAGGAGCTGCAGGCGCGGCGGATGGACAAGTCGTCGACGGCGATCGACCTCGATCCCGACGACGTTGCCGAGGGGCTTGAGCTGCCTGGGGCTGACCTGTCGAACGAGGAGCTTTCGTTCAAGGTGATCCCCAGGCAGGCGGACGAGTTCACCTGCTCGAGCTGCTTCCTTGTGCACCACAGAAGCCAGCTCGCACAGGCCCGCGGCGGTGAGCTTATCTGCCGGGAATGCGCGGCCTGAGCAGGGTTAGCGTCATGACTTTCGCTGGCGGCTCACCCGGCTGGCCAGATCGCACGTTCGTCACCGCGCGGGTCAAGCTCGATCGAGCCGCCACCCGTGTCGAACACCCGCACCGGGCGGCTGCCGTCGAACGCTGGCCAGCCAGGGTCAGCGTCGCGGGCGAACGCGACCCAGGCCGCGTGCATGTCCGTGGCGACATCCGCTGGGGGATTTGCGCCGATAAGGGAGCTGATATCGCTTGACGACAGATTGTCGAAGACGAACGGGATCTCCATCGCGTGGCCCGCGCCGATCGGCGGGTTACCCCACGCGAACTCGTAGAAGTACGTAGGCGCCGGCCCGCCTGATCTCACGTCGGCGACGGCGATCGCCGGGAGCCGGAAGAACCGGTCGGTCAGCAGGGCAGCGAAGACATCGCCGGCCGAGGCGTCGCGGCGATTGGCCTGGTAGCGGGAGATGACCTCGTCGGTGGCGCCGAAGGTAGCGGCCATCGCGCCGAGCAGTTCTGGCGAGATCGCGTCAATAGTTCCCGGCGGTACCAGGAAGAAGCGGAACTCCTCGCTGTTGGTGCCGATCAGCAACGGCACGTCCGCTCCGCTGCCGGCCGCGATCGCCGCCATCGGATGCTCAGGCAGGACGTCGCCGTCGATGACCGGGATGAACGCCATCGAGCTGGCCACGATCGTCGGGCCGAATCTGGCCGGGTCGGGCACCGCCGCGAGCGCGTCCCGCACGCTGACCTGAGCCGCCATCAGGGTCTCGAGATCAATTTCAGCGATGCCAGCGGCCGAGACGTCGTTCTGCTTGAGGGCATCGCCGAGCGCGAGGCCGAGTTCGGCGCTGACGAGGGCCGCGTCGGCCGGATCGGCCGCCGCCTGGACGGCGCCGCTTTCCGCGATGACGCCGCTGAACAGGCCGGCCGCCTTCGGCATCGCGAGAAGGGTGATCACGCTCATCGCGCCGGCCGATTCGCCGGCGATCGTGACCTTAGCCGGGTCGCCGCCGAAGGCGCCGATGTTGTCGCGCACCCACTCAAGCGCGGCGAGCTGGTCAAGAAGGCCGCGATTGGGCGGGGCGTCGGGCAGTAGCGCGAAACCCTCGGCCCCCAGACGGTAGTTGATGGCCACGAAGACGACGCCGTCCCTGGCGAAGGCGTGCCCGTCGTACATCGGGATGGCGTTGTTCCCGTTGGAAAACGCGCCGCCGTGGATCCAGACGAGGACAGGACGGTCGCCGGCCAGGTCCTGCGGCGCCCAGATATTCAGGTTCAGCCAGTCATCGCCAGGCACGTCCGGCTCGGGCAGCACGGCATCGAATGGCGCCGGGTAGGCGGGCTTCGGCGGGGTCGGGCCGTAGGCCGTCGCCTCGCGGACCCCGGCCCACGGCCTCGGCGGCTCAGGAGCGGCGAAGCGAAGTTCGCCGGTCGGGCTGGCCGCATACGGGATACCAAGGAAACTCGCGACGCCATCGCGGATCTGCCCGCGAACCTGCCCGTACCTGGTCGAAGCAACTGGTTCCATGCCTGAACTGTGCCACAACACGGTCTTCTTCGGTTGGTTCGGGGTGTCTGGGTTTACCGAGCGGTTCTTCGCGACTGGCTCCAGCCCGGCGGATGCCCGGCCGGAGGAAACCGGGGGCTGGTCGCGGCCGGGTGACCGCGAGATGATCAGCCAATACGCGGTCGGTTACCCGGTCGGCCTGGCGGCAGGTGATGCGCCGCCCGCTGCCGGTGATCAGGAGGATAGGTGTCGATCTTCGCGGACGTGATCTTCAGCGGCGGCCCGGCCTACACGGCCGCCGCTGACGGCAGGAGCCTGGTCGGAGCGACGGTCCGCGGCGGACGTCCGGCCGATGCCGTGGCTGTCGCCGTCGGCAAGATCATCGCGGTGTCGGCCTCCGACGACGATGAGCTGCGCGAGCTGCGCGGGCCAGATACCGAGATGATCGACCTGGCCGGACGGGCGCTCCTGCCCGGCTTCACCGACGCGCACGTGCATCCGGCGTTCGCCGGCGTGACCATGGTTAGCTGCAACCTGATCGGTGCGGCGACGCTTGACGAGGCGCTCAGCCGGATCAAGGTCTACGCCGACCAGCATCCCGACCTGCCCTGGATCGCGGGCAGCGGCTGGCGGATGGAGTGGTTCGAGCGCGGCACTCCGGGCCGGCGGCAGCTTGATCAGGTTACTGGCGGCCGGCCGGCCTTCATACTGAACCGCGACGGCCACGGCGGGTGGGCTAACACGCGCGCGTTCGAGCTGGCCGGTTTTGATGCCGGTACCCCTGATCCGGTCGACGGGCGGTTCGAGCGGGAGCCGGACGGGTCGCTTCAGGGCACGGTGCACGAGGGTGCCGCCGACCTGGTCGGCGCGTTCGTGCCGAAGCCGTCATTCGACGAGAGGCTGACCGGGTTGCTGCTCGCGCAGGAGCACCTGCATCAGCGCGGCGTCACGTCCTGGCAGGACGCGATCGTGGGGGAGTACCTCGGCTCCGCGGACCCGCTGCCTGTGTACCTGGAAGCCGCCAGGACCGGCCAGCTCACCGCGCGGGTGCGGGGGGCGCTGTGGTGGGAGCGCGGGAAAGGCGCCGCCCAGATCGATGACATCGTCGCCAGGCGGGCGACCGGGCGGGCGGGGCGGTTCAGGACTGACACCGTGAAGATCATGCAGGACGGCGTGGCCGAGAACTTCACCGCCGGAATGCTTGAGCCCTATCTGGACTCCTGCGGCTGCCAGACAACCGAGCGCGGCCTCTCGCACGTCGATCCGCAGGAACTGCGCCAAGACGTGACCGCGCTTGACGGACTCGGGTTCCAGGTTCACTTCCACGCGATCGGCGACCGGGCCGTACGGGAATGCCTGGACGCGGTCGCCGCGGCGCGGGCGGCCAACGGCCGCAATGACCACCGGCACCACATCGCGCACCTTCAGGTCGTCCATCCCGACGACCTGCCGAGGTTCGCCGAGCTCGACGTGACTGCCAACCTGCAGGCCTTGTGGGCGGCGCACGAGCCGCAGCTCGACGAGCTGACTATCCCGTTCCTCGGGCCTGAGCGGGCGGCGCGGCAGTACCTGTTCGGCGATCTGCTGCGGTCGGGTGCCAGGCTGGCGGCGGGCAGCGACTGGGCGGTGAGCAGCGCTAACCCGTTGCGGGCCATTCATGTCGCGGTCAACCGGTCGCTTCAGGGCTCGGCCGGAGCGGAAGCCGAGCCGTTCCTGCCAGGGCAGAGCCTGACGCCAGCGGAGGCGTTCGCCGCCTACACGATCGGGTCGGCTTTCGTGAACCATATTGATGACGTGGCCGGCTCGGTCGACCTGGGGAAGCTGGCCGACGTGGTGGTGCTTGACCGGGACCCGATCGCCGGACCGCCAGCTGAGATCGGGTCTGCTCGGGTGCTCGGGACGTTCGTCGAGGGGGAGGCGGTGTATCGGGCGCCATCGCTCTAGGCTGGCCCGTACGCTTTCTCGAACAGGTGTTTGTATACTTGTTGTTATGAGTACTGCTTTCCAGGCGTCTTTGCTTGATGTCGGGACGGAGTTCGGGCTTGGTGACCTTGGCGGTGTTGACCGGCGGGTCCTCGGCGACGGCGCCTGGGTCGACGTGCTGCCGGGCTGGATGAGCGGCGCGGACGAGATCTTCGGGCGGCTGGTGCGGATAGTTCCCTGGCGGGCTGAGCGGCGGCCGATGTATGACCAGGTGGTTGACGTGCCGAGGCTGCTCAGCTGGTATGGCCGCGGTGACCGGCTGCCTGATCCAGCGCTCGACGAGGCGATGGCGGCGCTTGACCGGCACTACCGGCCGCAGTTTTCTGATGAGTTGTGCACGGCGGGCCTGTGCCTGTACCGGGACGGCCGGGATAGCGTCGCGTGGCACGGAGATACGTCGGGGCGGCGGGTGCGGGAGACGATCGTGGCGATCTTGTCGCTCGGGAATCCCCGTGCGCTGTTGCTGCGCCCCAGGGGTGGTGGCACGGGCCGGCAGTCCAGGCAAGCACTGCGGTTCCTGGTCGGGCACGGGGACCTTCTCGTGATGGGCGGTACCTGCCAGCGCACGTGGGAACACTCGGTGCCGAAGTCGGCGCGGGCGACCGGGCCGAGGATCAGCGTCCAGTTCCGGCCGGAGGGGATCCACTAGCGGCCGGGGCCGGGGCGCGAACTGGGGCCGGGGCTGGGGCCGGGGCTGGGGCCGGGCTTGGCGCGCCTATGCCGGACAAATCACCTAAATTGCCGAGTCGAGGCGCAACGATGTCCCACCGATGCTGCTGCCGGCCAGCGACCTACCGCAACGATGTCCCATCGATGCTGCGAGAACAGCATCCCTGGGCCATCGTTGTCGTCAGGCCGCCCCGCCGAACAGCAACAATGTCCCATCGATGCTGTTCAGCCGGGCCGCCGCCGGGCCGCCGCGCTCCGCCCCGTCATCTGACCGACCCCGCCGGCCACATCGGCCCCGTCAGTCACAAGGCACGTCGAAATACCGGGGATTAGCCACAGTGAGCCGGGCGGCGACCCCGTCCGCCAGCTCAAGATCGCCGGCCAGCGGCCCAAGCTCAAGTTCACGGGCCACGATCGCCAGCGCGTTCGCCGCGACCCTGGCGTGGAACGTGAGCTGGCCGCTCGTCGCGGGCATCACCTCGTCGGTCAGGAACCCGCGGACGGCGTCGAGCAACTCGCCGGCGGTTGGCCGTCCGTGCGGCGCGGGCACCGGCTGCGGTTCGCCAGACAATCGGGGGCGCCGGGTCGCCGCGAGAGCAGCAGCCTGAGGCCGCAGGTACCCGAGCAGGTCCCACTCCTGCTCGCAGACCCGCCGCCCGATCGCGGCCAGCTCCACCGACCGGTACGCACCAGACAAGTGCGCCCACGCTTGGGTCAGGCAGATGACGCCCCACCGCAAGGTCCCGAGAATCTCCCACCAGCGCAATTCCTCAAGGCTGACCGAAGCGCCCCCGGCCGCCTCGTAAGCCGCGAGCAGCTCCTCCCGCGACCCGAGCCCGGCCGCGGCCCCGCCCGCCCCGAACCGCCACGCCTTCACGCACAGCCAGCCAAGATCTTCCGCCGGATCCCCCGCGTGCACGAGCTCCCAGTCGATGACGGCCGCGAGCCCGGGCGGCGCCACGATCAGGTTCCCGAGCCGCAGGTCACCATGCACGAGCACCGGCCCGCGCGGCGCCGGCCTTGACGAGCCAAGCTCCCGCGCGGCCAGCTCGAACACCTCGCTGACCTGCCCGAGCTCAGCGAACTCGCCGAGCTTCACCCGCAGGTCGGTCAGCGGATCAGGCCGGGGGAAGTCCGCGGGCGCAGGCAGCGCGTGCAGCCCCGCCGCGAACCGCCCGAGCTCGCCGACCAGCACGGACCGCGCCGGCGCGAAAAGGTCGTCCCGCAGGATCCGCCGCGCGATCGTCTCCCCGGCGACTCGCCGCATCACCAGCCCGCAGGTGCCGAACGGATCGGCGGTGTCACTGCTCAGCAGCACCTCGGGAACGGCGAGCCCGGCATCACGGGCCAGCCGCAGAGCCCGCGCCTCCCGCTCCATCGCCCCAGGTTCGCCCGGCCGCTCGGGCGGATCCCGCCGTAGCACAAGCTCAGACCGCGCACCGCCAGGGCCGACCGCGTCAAATGCAAACGTCTCCCGCGACGCACCCCCGACAGCCGCGCGAGCCCGTCGACGTGCACCGGCCCGAGCACGGGCTTAAGAGCCGCCGTCAGCCGGCCAGCATCAACGGTCACGAGGCCTCCTCGGCGACCCCCTTGGGCGCCCGCTGCCGCATGAACCCGAACATGTACCCGGCCACCCGCCGCATCTGGATCTCCTCGGTCCCCTCCGTTATCCGGTACCGCCGGTGATGCCGGTAGATGTGCTCGAACGGCTTGTGCCGCGAGTACCCGAGCCCGCCGTGCACCTGCATCGCCCGGTCGGCGGCCTCGCAGCACAGCCGGTTCGCCCAGTAGTTGCACATCGACACCTTGTCAGAGGCCGAGAAAGGACCGTGCGTATCCATCAGCCACGCCGTCTTGTGAATCAGCGCCCGCAGCATCTCGCACTGCGTCTGAAGTTCCACGAGCGGAAACTGAATCGCCTGATTGGCGGCCAGCGGCTTCCCGAACGGCGCCCGCTCCTTCGCATAGGCAACCGACTCGTTGACGCAGTACTGCGCCGCACCGAGCGAGGAAGCCGCCTGCCTGATCCGGTTCTCGTTGAAGAAATGCTGTACCACGGCCAGCCCCCGGCCCTCGGAACCGAACACGGCGCTGTCGGGTACCCGCACGTCGTGCAACGAGATCCGGGCGTGATCGGTCGGCATGTTGAACGTCCAGAGGTACTCCTCGATCACGAACCCCGGCGACGACACCGGCACGAGGAACGCCGTAATGCCGGCGCCGTCCCCAGCGGACCCGCTCGTCCGCGCGAAGATCAGGTCGTGCGCCGCCGCGTGCACCCCGGTATTAAAGGTCTTAGCGCCGTTGAGCACCCAATCAGAACCGTCCCGCACCGCGACAGTCTCCATGAACGTCGCGTCAGACCCGTGCTCGGGCTCGGTGATCCCGAACGCGAACCCGCGCCGCCCGGCCGCGAGCCCCTCGACCCACTCATCGCGCTGCGCGCCCGATCCGTAGTTCAGCATCAGCAGCAGCCCGACATTGTTCCCGACGATCATGTGCTCGTTCTGCAGATCGCAGTGCAGCCCGAGTCCCTTGCCGGCGAGATGCTCGCGGATTACGGCCATGCCCAGATTGGTGCCGTCCCGGCCGCCGTACGCAGCGGGGAACGCGTACCGGTAATGCCCGGCCGCGTCGGCCAGCGCCACGGCCTCGCGCAGCAGCGCCTCCCAGTCCCGGTTCGGCAGCCCGCCACGGTCCCAGTCGGTCCTGGCGTCTTCCCGCCGGTAGTCGAAGAACCTGACATTGTCGTCCCGCTGCTCAAGCGGCTTGATCTCGCGCTCGATGAACTCGTCGAGTTCGGTGAGGTAACTAGCTAGCTCCGGCGGCAGCTCGAAGTCCATGGGAAGCTACGGTACTTCCATGAATAAGATCCAGCTCGGCTCGGGCGGTCCGACAGTGTCCCGTATCGGACTAGGCCTGATGAGCATGTCGGGGATCTACGGCCCGGCGCAGGACGCCGAGTCGGTCAGGGCCATTCACGCCGCCATGGACGAGGGCGTGACCCTTTTCGATACGGGCGACTTCTACGGCACTGGCCGCAACGAGCTCCTGCTCCGGCAAGCACTGAGCGGCATGGACAGAAGCAAGGTATTCATCGGGGTCAAGTTCGGCATGCAGCGCGACCCGAGCGGCAAGATGATCGGCCATGACACCAGCCCCAATGCCGTCAAGAACTCGCTCGCGCACACCCTGACCAGGCTCGGCACCGACTACGTCGACCTGTACCAGCCCGCCCGCCTTGACCGCGACGTCCCGATCGAAGACACCGTTGGCGCCATCGCCGAGATGATCAAGGCAGGCTACGTCCGTTACCTCGGCCTGTCCGAGGTCGGTGCCGACACGATCAGGCGCGCCCACGCCGTCTACCCGGTGACCGCCCTCCAGATCGAGTACTCCCTGATGAGCCGAGGCATCGAAGCGCACATCCTGCCCGCCGTTCGGGAACTCGGCATCGCGGTTACCGCCTACGGCGTGCTCTCCCGTGGCTTGATCTCGGCCAGCGCCCGCGAGATCACCCCGGACGACCCGCGCTCCCGCTTCCCGCGCTTCCAGCCGGGCAACTTCGACGCCAATCTCGACCTCGTCAGCACGCTCGAGGAGATCGCCGCCCAGCATCAGGTCACGGCGGCGCAGCTCGCCTTCGCCTGGGTACTGTCGCGGGGCGACGACATCATCCCGCTGATCGGCACCAAGCGCCGCGACCGCGTCGTCGAGGCCCTCGGCGCGCTGCGGATCGAGCTGAGCTCAGAAGAGCTTGACGCGATCAGCGCGGCTGTCCCGGCCGGGAAAGTCGCCGGTGACCGCTACGACCCAGCCTCCATGCGGAACCTGGACAGCGAAAAAGCCTAGATTCATCCTCCAATAAGCACCCGGCGGCTCGCCGCCCCACACGGACTCAAGTCAGGACTCGAAGTTCGTCGTGCGAGCGAGGCAACCTCCGGGCCGGTAATGAGTCTCTGGGGCATGGACCGCGAGAATCCAGGTGTAGCCGTGGCAACGCCTCCTCGGAGCGACCCGGCGTCGGCCGTGACTGCCCTGTACGCCGAGCACGCGCTCGGCCTGACCCGGCTGGCGCTGATCATGACCGGGGACCGGCACACCGCCGAGGACATCGTGCAGGACGCCTTCTTCGGCCTGCACCGCCGCTGGGACTCGCTGCGCGACCCGGTCAGGGCGCTGGCGTACGTCAGGTCGGCGGTGCTCAACGGCTGCCGGTCAGAGTTCCGCCGCGTCAAGGCCAGGCTCGGCCCGCCGGGCTCGGAGGACTACGAGGAGCGGCTCCCGCCCGCCTGGTCGGCCGAGTCGGCCGTGCTCGCGATCGCCGAACGGCGCGAGGTGCTCAGCGCCCTGCTGAAACTGCCCGCCCGGCAGCGCGAGGCCCTGCTGCTGCGCTACTACCTGGACCTTTCCGAGGCGGACACGGCCAGCGCGATGCGCGTCAGCCGCGGCACCGTCAAGTCCACCGTTGCCCGCGGCCTCGCCGCGCTGCGCCAGGCTCTGAAGGAGGAGTCATGACAAGCCGAACCGCCGAACGCCTGCGTGACCTGAGCACCGCGCTGGGCGAGACGATCCCCGACGTCCCTGACGCTGCTCCTGCCCGGAGCGACCTATGCGGGCGCGCGGCGGCCACGAGTCCAGTGGCTGGTCCCCGTGCTGGCCGCCGCGACCGTGCTGGCCCTGGCCGCCTCGGCTCTCGTGGTCAGGAACGAACTGAGAAGCCGGTCAGCGAGCTTGGCTTCTGGCCAGGTCCATCCAGCCGGCACGGTTGAGCGAACTCCCTCCTACCTCGTGACCGTGCAAGACGGGCAAGCCTACGTACGGGGGACTGTCGCCGGCCACGTGCTCTGGAAGATCCCGCCGCCCGTCAAGGGCATGGTGATCGAAGGCGTCGCCAGCCCGAGCAGCCAGTTCTCTGGTCAGCCGCTCTACCTGGCCGGCGAAGTGTTCCGCAGGCAGGGCACATCAGCTCGACTTCTTCCGGCTGCCCCTGGGCAAGGACGAACGCCCTGGCCGGCCCAAGCGAGTCCCCGGAATCGGCATAACCCTGCCGCCGGGCGTGCACGAGCACGGGGCTGATCACCATCCCGTTCGCGATCTCCCCCGACGGCACCGAGCTCGCTTACGTGACCACAAGCCTGGTACCTCGCCGGCGACGCAGCACCGCCCGGCGACGCTAACGATCAGGAACGTGATCACCGGGGGAACCAGAAGCTGGTTCCTGCCGGCGGCCAAGGGCGGCGACCGTACCGAGATCGGCGCGGTGTCGTGGGGACCAGACGGCCAGCTCTGCTTCACCGCGCTGATTGGCGGCGCGACGGTCTCCCACGGCGTATTGCAGGCGAAACCAGGATCGGCCGCGAACGTGATCATGATGCTGAACACGTACAAGCCAGGCACGAGCCTGCTCGCTGACAGCCGCCTCATCAGCTACGGCATCGGAGTGCGCCGAGGTCCGGTGGGCGCGGTCGTCGCTGAAGGCGGCAAGAAGATCGTTGCCCAGCTCAATCTGGCCCCCGGCCATCCCAAGCTGGTCGTGATCTCGGTCGCGACCGGCAAGGTCATCAGGACCCTGCTCCATGGCGCACCGGCCGGACAGTCGGCGCCGATGGCCGTTGTCGGCGACGACGTGCTGTTCACGGTAAGCCCGAATCACCTGCACGTGTCCTGGCACTACCTTTGCGGTCACCTCGCCGTTGCCCAGCCCAAACTGGCTCACGTCTTCGCCATGCCATTCCCTGAGTACTGCGGCACTACCAACCCGGTCCCTTCATTTCTCGCGACGTGGTAACCGGCGGTGTTCTTCCCTTAACGTGAACGTCATGAACTCACTTGGGGAGGACTTGCTGCTGGTGTCGATCGACCCGCGTAATGGCGTCGTGCGCTGTCGCAGCCATCTGCACTTTGGCTTGATGGGCGCCGAACTGGTCATGCTCGCCGGGGCGGGCCGGGTCGAGGTTGACGACGAAGGCCGGCTGAGGGTGACCGGATCGGCGGCCCAGACGATGGGGGACGCTGAGCTTGACGCCGCCCTGGCCAAGCTAGCGTCCGCCAAGCGTCCGCCCAAGGTGCGAGGCTACGTGAGCCTGGCCGAGGCGGAACCTGACGAACACTTACCTCGACCGGCTGATCGCCGCCGGTACCGTGCAGCGTCATGGCGGCGCCTTCCGCCCCAGGTTGCCGGTCACGGACGCGGCCAGGGCGGTCGCCGTACGCAGCCAGCTCGACGCGATCGTGCTTGGCTCAGGCCCGGTCAGGGAGCCGCAAGCAGCGTACGCCTGCCTGGCCGACGCGATCGGGCTCATCCGGCTGCTGTACCGGGGCCGGGACAACCGCGATGCCCGCAAGCGCCTCCGGGAGATCACCAAGAGCCACTGGGTCGCCGAGGCAGTCCGCCGGGCTTCAGACTCCGCCGACGCCGCCAGTGCCGGGTAGCGCCGGGTAGTGCCGCGTAGCCCGTTTTGCCTTACCGTGAGCGAATGAACACGCTCGCGGAAGATTTGCTGCTGGTGTCGATTGACCCGCGTAATGGCGTACTGCGCTGCCTGAACGAAATCGCCTTCGGCCTGGCCGGCGCCGAACTGGTCATGCTGGCTGCGGCCGGCCGGGTCCAGGTCGATGGCGATGGCCGGCTAGCTTAATTTGATCTTGATGGCGCGGGTTCGCTTGCCGAGGGCCAGGCCGGGACTGGCGTGACTGGAGTGGCTAGAGGTGTTTCCGGGGCTGGCGGGATCGTGGCCGGGGGTGGCGGCAGCGTGGAACCGCATGGATGGGCCATGGGTGAGTTTCCGTGGGAGTGAGTTCCGGTCGACTCCTCGGCGTGGCCCGGACGGAACTGGTCCTGCAGCCCTTCCCGCCTCAGCTTCCACTGGCATTCCCGGCATTCCCGGCATCCAGGGCAGCCCGCCGCCCCGGCCGCTGACACCGGGGGCACCCTGCGGTCGTAATAACGACCCCGAAGTGCCCCCGGTGCTCGGGCAAGACCGTCCCGGACCCGCCTCACTCCACCAGAAACGCACCCATGGGCCATCGTTGTGGTTCGGCGGCCGGGCGGAACAGCATCCATGGCCCATCCATGCTGTTCGCGCAGCATCTATGGGCCATGGGTGCCTTTCTTCTGGAGTGACAGGGATCGGCGGGCCTGCAGCGCGGGCTGGCGGGCCGACGCGTCGACCGGTATGCGGCTGATGCCTGGTTCGCGGGGTTAGCCCGTGAGGTTTTCGCCCAGGGCGGGCCGGGCCGGGAGTGAGTCCAGAAAGTGAACCCGTGGTAAGTCGCCCGGCGACCGTGACTTACCACGTTTTGGCTCAGAAAATATCGGTGTAAACCACGTATAACGATCTGCGGTCGCTAGGTAAAACGTGGTAAGCCGCCGGACTGAGGCGGCTTACCACGGGTTCACTTTCCGGACTCACTCAAACCGTCCATATCGCCCGGCCGCCCGGCCTGGCCGACAGCGACCCCACGGACCGACCGTCGCTCGTCACTCCCAGGAAAACGCACCCATGGGCCATGGGTGCGTTTCCGTGGGAGTGAGGCGGGTCTCATGGGTCTTGCTGGGGAGGCGGGGGCACTTTGCCATGGTTTTTACGGGGGTAAAGTGCCCCTGCCTCGCGGGGCGGGACGGCGGGCTCGGCCGAATGCCCGGAATGCCGGGATATCCGGGCGGGATCGGCCGGCGACACGGCTCCTTCCGGATCATGCGGAGGAGCCGACCAAACTCACTCCAGCGGAAACCCACCCATGGGCCATCGTTGCGGTCAGGCGCCGCCGGGCAACCGCATCGCTGGGACATCGTTGGGCCGGCCGGGCGTTACGGGCTTTTTGTCCGGCAGGTACCGGGGCGAGATGACACCCGCCCCCCATTCCATGATCAAATCAAGCCGAGCGGCATTGTGCAAAAACAGCAATGCAGGCCACCGTTGTCGTTCGCCGGGCCCGGCGCACCGCAATGATGGCCCAGCGATGCGTTTCTTCTGGTGTGAGACGGATTGGCGCGGGCGGCAGTGCCAGCGGGTAACCACGACGGTACCGTGAGTGAGATCACTGGCGGGACACCCAGGGACGCGGCCTTCCCGGCCGACCGGGCGCAACAGTAAACCCCGCATTACTGTTGCCCGGCAACAGTAAACGCCGCATTACTGTTGCCGGAATCCCGACCCCTCAGCCCCTCCGCACCACCGCACCACCGCCCCCAGAGAACACCCCTCAGCCGGCTGAGCTTGCCCGCAGGGAACGGCGTCCCCGGCTGCCAGCCCGGCCCGGCCTGGTAGTTACGCCAGTCCGGCGGCCAGCTCACGCAAGTGCGCATGCACGCCGTTCATTACGCTTCCCGCCGGCAGATACCGCTTGGGCATTTTGGCAATGCTGGTGTAGTTAACGTCGACCACGTTGGCAAGCGGTGCCTCTACTACCTGCGTGACGAGTTGGTAGGCGTCCATGGGATCCAGGCCGTACTGGGCCGCGAGCCAGAGCACGAGTTCGGTGTGCGCGATCCGGTAGGCGTCCTCGAGCGGCCGGGCCGAGCCGGGCGACCATGATGTAGTCGTCGGTCTCCAGCCTTGGCCACGGGCAGGGCGTGCCCTTGATCAGGTCGACGATCATGACCGTGTTCATCGCGGTTTCGACCGCGACGCCGCAGGTCTCGCCCTCGCCCTGGCGGGCGTGCCCGTCGCCGAGTGACAGCAGCGCGCCTTCCACGTTCACGCCGAGGTAGCAGGTGGTCCCGGCGCGCATCTCCGGGGTATCCATGTTCCCGCCGAACGCGTCGGGCACCAGGGCGCTGCGAGCCTCGAGGTTGGCCGGGGCCACGCCGACCGTGCCGTGCATCGGGTTCATCGGCAGGTCAACCGCGAAGTCGCTGTGCCTGGCCTGGAAGCGGCAGGTATTCGCGGTCCGGTCGAACTGGTACATCCATACCAGCTCAGGCAGCGGCTCGTTCAGCAGCGCGGTCAGGTGGGTGCTGGTCAGGGCGCCGAACAGCGGGATCGTCGTCGAGGCGCCCCAGTCCTTAGCCGGGGTGATCGACACGAAGTGCACGGCCACCGTGTCGCCAGGCTCGGCGCCCTCGATGTAGAACGGGCCGGTCTGCGGGTTGACGAACGGGAACTCGATGACCTGCGACACCAGATCGTTCTCGCTCGTCACCCGCCCGCCGAACGCGTCCTCCGTATAGACCTCGAGCACCACGGGCGTCTTGATCCGCTTGACCGGCGCGACCCCGCCGAACGTCCAGGCGTACTGATCGCGCTCGGGCCGGAAGCTGACAACCTCAAGATCGCTCATGCGGCAACCCTACTAAGCGTCAATGTGGATCAGCCCGACCTGGACCACCCGCTGCGGATCGGTCGCGTACAGGACGATCAGGTAGATCACCCCGATCACCATCCACACCGCGGTCGCCGGGCCCATGTAGGACAGCGGCGCGGGCAGCGGCGAGATGAAGTTGAGCCCGGGAATCTTGATGCCGGCTCCCGCGGCCCAGGCCGGGACGAACGCGGCGATGCCGAGGATCGGGACGATCAGGTGCGACAGGGGGTTCAGCTTGTGATCGCTGCTGCGGCTGAAGAAGCCAATGCAGGCGGCGTTCATCAGGATGTACACGCCGACGATGAGGATGACCAGGGCGGTGCCGACCATGGCGAAGGCGGTCTCCGGGTCGTAGTGCAGCCCGAGGCCGAGCATGACCGCCAGCGAGATCACCGTGCCGAGGATGATCGCGTTGACCGGCGACTTGTGCTTCGGGTTGATGTGGGCGAGCACGGTGGGGAACGCCTTGATCCGCCCCATGGCGAACGCGGTGCGGGTGGACACGTTCACGCCCGCGTTGGAGTTGGCCAGCGTCGAGTTGACGATCGCGAGGAAGACGAGGATCCAGAACAAGCCGTAGAACGAGCGCGCCAGCCCTTCCCAGGACGACGGCCCCGCCGTGCTGAACGTCGAGAACCTGGCCGGCCCGAAGGCCGCGTCGGCGGCGTAGGTCGTGAACACGTACAGAGCGCCGATGAGCAGCGTGGCGAGCAGGACGGCTAGCTGGATGGTGCGGCGCGGGTTCTTGGCTTCCTCGGCTAGCGGCGCCGCGCCCTCGAAGCCGCCGAACGCCAGGATCGTGAACACCGAGCCCGCGATGACGCCGTTGAAGCCCTTGAACGCGGATGGCGTGTACTTGGTGGTGAAGACGGACGCCGTGTTGTGAGCGCCGGAGTGGAAGATCAGCAGGATCGCCATGATCAGGAACACCGCGATCTCGAACACGCCGAGAATGGTGCCGAGCCTCGCCGAGGTCCTGACGCCGAAGTAGCCGGCCGCGGCGATGATCAGCAATCCGAGGATGGCCCACGGCCACCACAGGTTCACGGGGTAGCCGTGGATTTCCGTGTTCAGCGTGCCGGCGACGGTAAACCCAAGCTGGAGCAGCACCAGCGGCGGGATCAGCCAGCCGACCATCGCGTACGCCCAGGCCACCAGGAAACCGATGCTGGGGTGCAGCCCCCTGGCCGCGTACGTTGCCATTGAACCTGACGAGGGGAGTTCACGGGCAAGCTGGCCGATGGTCCACGCGGTGAACAGGCAGGCGACCAGGGCCAGTACGACTGCCAGGGGAAGCGCCCCGCCCGCGAACGCAACGCCCGCCGGGATTGAGGCCGCGATCGCCGCGCCGGGCGCCATGTCGGTAATGCTCTGGAAGAGAACCTCTCGCAAGCCGATCGCGTCACGCCTGAGCCCGCCATCGGCGATCGTGGCCCTTACCCCCGTGTCGGACATAGCCGCCTCCGTTACTGGCAAGAATATTGTGGCGATCATGCCATAGCCAGGTCCATCCACAACAGTCCAAAGACGTTGTTACCCGGCAATCCGCTCGGGCCGGCTCCGCCGGCCGAGCGGATTGCTATGTTTGTCTCCCGGCCGCTCGGGCCGGCTTCGCCGGCCGAGCGGATTGCTATGTTTGCTGGCCGGCTACGCGCCGACGGGCGATCGGGGGTGGTGGCTGGGGTGGGTGGCCCGTCGGATCGCCTTGGGCCTGTTCGCTCGACCCGTCCCGGCGGCCTCGGGTCTTCGGCCCTGGCCCCGGCCGCCCCGGCTCTCGGGGAGGCATAATGGCGGCTATGCAGTCGGCAGAATGGTCGGATCGGTCCCGTCGGTTAGCTGGGGTTGATCAGGCGTTCGGTGACGGTCGGGCCAGGGCGCCTGGTGAGCTGCTCGACCAGTTGCGCGAGCGTCTTGGTCGGCTGGAGCCGAACCATCCCTCGGCATATCGGCCGCATGACGCTCATCGGCCCGAGTCGGTGGAGTCGCCCGAGTCGGATGAGGCTGATGAGCCGGAGTCGGCGGATGCTGCTGACCGGGCTGAACCTGATGACCCTGGTGGGTCGCCGAACCGGGGTGAGGCACTTGGCGATGCCTCGGCTGCGCCCGATCAGTTAAGGGTTCCTGGCGGTGCTGGCCCGAGCGGCCGCGCGGGCTCGTCAAGCGCCTTCGGCGATGGCCTGGGCTGGGCCGATCCCGGCCGGCCCCGCCACGGTGATCCGTACCGGCCATGGTTCATGACCGGCGACTCGGGTCCGCCTTGGTTCGCCGAATAGTCGCGGTCCACGGGTGTCTTCTTTTGAAATGAGTTCTGGCCGAGTCCGCGACCTGACCTTGGGTCAGGTCCGTGTCCTGGCCCTGCTCCGGGCCGGCCCCCGGTATTCCGGTATTCTGGGTATTGCCGCAATTAACCGCGCCGGAGCCGCTGCCCCAGGCGGAGCCGGGGCAGGGGGCCGGGGCCGACCGGGTCGGGGGCAGGGGCCGGAGCCAGGGGCCGGGGGCCGGGGCAGGGCCGGGCAGGGGGCCTGGGTCGGGGCCGGGCGGGGGGCAGGGGCCTGGGCCGGGGGCAGGGGCAGGGGCAGGGGCAGGGCCTGAAGGGGCCGAGGGGACCGCGGTCGGGCGCTCGGGCGCTCCCTTTGCTCGGGCGCTCCCTTGCGGATCAGGCGAAGGAGGCTGGGTCCGTTTCGGCGGCGGGCAGGGTGACCTTGCCGGTTACGTCGGCGGCCAGTCGTACGGTGTCACCGTCTACGAGGCGGACTTCGATTCCTGGCAGCAGTCGGTCGCCGTTGACGAACGTGCCGTTGGTTGAGCCTTCGTCCCTGATCGAGGCGTGCCCGGAGTCGTCGACGAGGATCAGGGCGTGCCGCCTTGACACGTTCTCGCACCCGTCGAACGCGGCCGCCACCAGCGACTCAGCCGGGTCTCGCCCGAGCAGCACCGAGGTTCCCGCCGGTACCTCGACGTTGCCCGCGGGAAAGCTGATCTGCAGTACGGCCGAAGAAATTGACCGGCTGCGATCGGGTGAGATCGTCTTCTGCGCGACGGTCACCGGAAGCGAGTCCTCCGACTGACCCAGCCCGCCCTTGGGCAGGTTCGCGCCGCAGGTGAAGCAGATCAGGTCGGTGAAGCCGACCCGGGCCGCACAAGCCGGACAGGTCAGGGTCGCCATAATGGGCAGCCATCCTTTCGGTGTTGGCTCGGTTCCTGAGGTTGGGCCGGAACTCCGTAGCCTAGCCTGCGGTCAGCGAGGTGTCAGTCGCCGGTCGGCTATCGCTCGGCGAATGCGCGGATAACGTCCCAACCGATATCACCGCCTCAGCCTAGCGCCGCCGGGGAAGCGGCCCGGTAACATCGCTAGGGTGATCAGCTTCAGACTCAACGATGAGCATGAGGCGCTCCGTCGGACGGTAAGAGAGTTCGCCGCGGACGTGGTAGCCCCGGTGATCGGCGACTTCTATGAGCGGGGCGAGTTCCCCTACGAAATTATTTCCAAAATGGGCAAGCTCGGACTTTTCGGGCTTCCTTTCCCCGAGGAATACGGCGGCATGGGCGGCGACTTCTTCGCCTTCTGCCTCGCCCTGCATGAACTGGCCAGGGTCGACTCCTCGGTTGCGATCACCCTCGAAGCGGGAGTCGCGCTCGGGGCCATGCCCATCTTCCTTTTCGGTACCGACGAGCAGCGCGCTCGGTGGCTGCCCGCCTTGTGTCTTGGTGACCGGCTCGCCGCGTTCGGGCTGACCGAACCGGGCGGTGGTTCTGACATCCCGGGCGGAATGCGTACTACTGCCGTATCTGACGGTGACGACTGGGTAATAACCGGGAGCAAGGCATTTATCACTAATTCTGGCACCTCGATTACCTCGGTGATCACGGTGCTTGCGATCACCGGGCGGACCGAGGAAGGCCGGCCGCAGATCTCGTCGATCATGGTCCCGGCCGGCACCACAGGCCTGACTGTCGGTCCTGAATACTCCAAAGTCGGCTGGCGCGCCTCGGATACGCGCGAGCTGTTCTTCAGTGACTGCCGGGTGCCCAGGGCTAACCTGCTCGGCGAACCGGGACGGGGATATGCCCAGTTTCTCCAGATCCTGGATGAGGGCCGGGTCGCGATCGCCGCCCTTTCGGCGGGCCTGGCCCAGGGCTGCGTCGACGAATGCGTGCGCTACGTCGGCCAGCGGTCCGCCTTCGGCCATGAACTCGGCCACTACCAGTCGATCCAGTTCAAGATCGCCGACATGGAGGCACGGGCGACAACCGCGCGGCTCGCCTGGTACGACGCCGCGGCGAGGCTAGTTGCCGGCGAACCGCTCAAGAAGGCGGCGGCGATAGCCAAGCTCACGGCGTCGAACGCGGCTATGGATAATGCTCGCGATGCTACTCAGATTTTCGGCGGCTATGGCTTTATGAACGAATTTCCTGTCGCTAGATTTTATCGCGATGCTAAAGTTCTCGAGATCGGCGAGGGTACCTCAGAAGTGCAGCGCATGATTATTGCGCGTGAACTAGGGATGAAAACATCTTCCTGACAATTTCACCGGGCCGGCTGCCGTTTCCTGAGGGCCGGTGCTGACGGCGTCGTCGGCCCTCGCCAGGCTCAGTGGAATACCATGCGCGCGACGTTCACGTCGATGGTCGTCATGCCCTCGTTGTTCATCAGCTCCGCCGTCCGCTGCACGTTAGAGACGATCGTGGAGAGCGGGTAGGTGCCGGTCGTGACCAGGTCGGCTTCGGAGCTGGATAGCCCGGTCCATGGATGCAGGATGGCCTGGATCGGTCCCGGCATGGTCGCTCCGGCGTCGGCGTTGTAGATCGCCTGCTGGAAGTCGTGGGCGGCCTGGGCGTTCTTGCTTTCGCCCAGCCAGCCCGCCGACGCGAAGAAGCCGTCGAGCGGCAGGCCGGACGTCGGACCGCTGCACCCGTCGAGCAGCTCGACCGCGCCGTCCTTCTGCGCGTCGTAGACGCCGATGCCGCTGACCAGGATCGCCTTGGCCTTGCCTTTGGTGAGCGCGTTGATCTCGTCCTGGAGCGTCATCGGCTTCCACTGCGTCGCGGCCAGGTTGACGCCATCGCTCTGGAGCACAGAGACCGTCGAGGCGACCGCGAGGGTGGTCGGGTCACCGAGCGGCGCGTTGCTGATCTGCTGGCTGTCGGGCGCGGGGATGGCCTGTCCAGCGAGCTCGCTGGGCTGGCTGACGCTCGAGGATGGCATGGTGACGATCTCGGTCACGCCAGCTGCGGCGTCGTAGCCGTCGGCCAGGATCTTGTAGATCGGGTGGCTCGGCTGCTTCGAGGTCGACACGGCGTGGAACATGTCGCCGTAGTCGGCCGAGATGACGTCGACCGAGCCGTTGTTGAGGGCCGAGATCTCGTCGCCGATCGAGTGGTAAGTCTCGATCCTGACCTTGATGCCTTCCTTGGTGAAGTAGCCATCGTTCTGGGCCAGGTACAGATTGGCGTTGTCGATTCCCGGCACGGCCGCGACGGTCACGACGGTGTCGCCCGACTGCGATGACAGCGGGTCGCAGCCGGTGGCGAGCAGCAGGGGCGCAAGCCCCGCAAGGATGACGCACAGCCGCCTGACCGGCTGCTTACGACCGGCCGTGATGACCCTGGCCGTCGAAAGCCACATGGCTCTCCTTATGAAGGCTGGTGAATAAGTGGCGCCTGCACCACCGTGTTGCTGCAGATGGTGGTGATCCGGACAGTTTTCAGAACAAGGACGATGCGGCAGAGAGTACCCTAGCCATGTCGGGTGGCAGGGCGAACTCCGAACTACCATCGTTTACCCGGTAGTGCCCGTTATAGCGGCATGTCGGACTGGTCAGGGATAGAGTCGCCCTTGATCGCGCAACGATGCGTTTTTGCCGCAGGTTCGTCCTTCAGGAGGGTGGTCATGACAGTTCCGGTCATCGGGGCCGATGAGCGCCGCTTCCTGCCGACCAGGTGAGAGGTACACCTACTGTGCCGTCCCGTTTCAAGAAGAGCCGCGATGACGCGTCCGGCCGTGTTGACGAGCACCGCGCTGATCAGTACCGGGCCGATACCTCGGCGCCTGAGTTCGGGAGCCAGTCTCGCGCCGCCGGCAACGGCGCGCTGAACGGTGAGCTGGCACGAGCCGCGGACCCCCGCTCCGGCCAGCCGGGTGACGCCGCCGCCTCGCCGCCGCCTTCCGGCAAGCTCGGCAACCGCATGCTCCGTAACTGGCGGGTGCGGTCAAGGCTGGTGCTGCTGATCACGATCCCGACCGCGACCGCCGTGGCCCTTGGCGGGGCGAGCATCGTGAGCTCCTGGCAGAACGCCGTGGCTGACCAGCGAACCGAGGCCCTCGCGAGCGCGAGCACGAAGGTCTGTCAGCTCGCCTACCAGATCGAGGCCGAGCGTGACGCGATCATCTGGGACATAGCCACTCGCGCGAACATACGGGCCGACCTGGCCGCGGGCCGGGGCACTTCGGCGGATGACAAGATCGCCAATGACCAGAAGGGCTTCGCCAAGCAGGAGATCGCGGAAACCAACTCCGCGATCAAGGTCGTCAAGGCGGAGCTAAGCCAGCTGGGCTCCGGTTACCCGGTGGCGGTGCAGACCGACGCTACCGCGGTCGGCGCGACGCTTGAGGGCCTGCCGGGACTGCGGGGTCAGGCGCTCTTCTCGCCCATCCCGGCCGGCGACGTGCTGAACGAGTACAAGAACATCGTCCAGGTGCTGCTCGCCTTCGACGACCAGGTGGCGCAGAGCAGCAGTGACCCGGACCTCACCTCGACGGCGCGCGCCCTGGCCTCTATCTCGCGGTACGAGTTCGAGGACTCGGTCCAGCGGGCGATCGTCATGTACGGGCTCACCTATACCGGTGGCCTGACGCCCGGTCTGTACAGCAGCTTCACCGGTTCGGTCGCGAACCAGGGCGCGGACTCCACCGAGTTCCAGGACTTCGCCACGGCCGCTCAGATCAATACCTTCAGCACCGACCTTTCCTCCTCGCTCGAGGACCGCGTTCTCGCCGACGAAGGATCCGTCACCCAGCACCCGACGAGCGTCGCCAGCCTGCCGATCGTGAACACCGACTGGTGGGGCGACATGAGCAACGCCATCCTCGAGACCCATAATTTCGAGGAGTTCCTCGCGAACTCGGGCGTGGCCCGCGCTCAGGACCTGCGCCAGCGCGCGATCGTCTCGGCGATCATCGTGGGCTGCATCATTCTCCTCGTCCTGATCGTGTCGCTGCTGTTCACGGTCTTCGTCGGCCGGTCCATGGTCAGGCCGCTGCGCAGGCTCAGGGCCGGCGCGCTTGAGGTCGCCGGCGTCAGGTTGCCTGAGACGGTCCGCCGCATGAACGAGGCGGACGGCGAGAACGTGCCGGTCGATGTCGAGCCGATCGATGTGGCGTCCTCCGACGAGATCGGCGAAGTCGCGCGGGCGTTCGATCAGGTCCACCGCGAGGCGCTGCGGCTGGCGGCGACCGAGGCCGCGCTCCGGGGTAACGTCAACGCGATGTTCGTGAACCTTTCCCGCCGTAGCCAGTCGCTGGTCGAACGGCAGATCAGGCTGATTGACGAGCTTGAGCAGGGCGAGCAGGACGCGGACCGGCTGTCCAGCTTGTTCCAGATGGACCACCTCGCGACCCGTATGCGACGCAACTCGGAAAACCTCCTGGTTCTCGCCGGGCACGAGTCGTCGAGGCGATGGAACCAGCCGGTGCCGCTTGTTGATGTCTTGCGCGCCGCCATCTCTGAGATCGAGCAGTACGAGCGGGTCATGCTCAACGTGCAGCCGGGCATCTCGACCCGGGCCCGGCCGTCAATGACGTCGTCCACCTGATCGCCGAGCTCGCTGAGAACGCGACCTCGTTCTCCTCGGCCGATACGCCGGTCAGCGTGTCCGGGCACTTGCTCGGCAGCGGGGGAGTGCTGCTCGATATCACCGACGAGGGCGTCGGCATGGGCAGCGAGGAAATGGCGCACGCGAACTGGCGCCTGGACAACCCGCCGGTCGTGGATGTCGCCGTGTCACGGCGGATGGGCCTGTTCGTGGTCGCGAGGCTGGCCGCCAGGCATGGCATCCGGGTACGGTTGCGGCCGGCTACCGGAAACGGTCTCACCGCTCTCGTCTGGCTGCCGGACGAGGTTATCGTCCATGAGGGCGCCAACGGCACGTTCGATCCTGGACGGCTGCCCGACCAGCCGCCGCGAGTCGCGATCGGACCCGGCGGGCCAGCATCAGGTTCAGGCGGCTGGCGCAGCCCCCAGGCGGTCCGCCGTCCGCTTACGACGAGGTGGCCGCGGCCCGCTCAAGGTTCTCGCCGCTCCAGTCGGGCAACGGGGACTTTGGCCGGTCAGGCATCGGGCCTCCGGAGATCAGCCAGCCGGGCTTCGGCCAGCCGGGCTTCGGCCAGCCGGGCTTCGGCCAGCCGGGCCAGGCTCACCCGGGCAATGGCGGAAGGGATCGCGATTTCGCGACCGGTCCCGCCGCCTTTGGCGGCGGGCAGTTCGATCGCGGGCAATTTGACAGTGGTCAGTTTGATCGTTCCCAGTTCGACAGCGGGCAGTGGCAGCAGTACGGAGCCGATCAGTTCGGTACCGGTCCGATCCCGCAGTACGCCGACGACTCGCAGCCCGGCCAGCGGCCGTTCGCCGGTGACCGGCCGGGCGGGCCGGGATTCGGAGATGGAGCATTCGGAGATCGGGCCTTCGGCGATCGAGGGTTCGGGGACCGCGGTGCCGACGAGCGTGACTTCACCAGCCCCGACTTGGCCGGGACAGGCGATGGCGGCAATCCCGTCCTCGGGCCGCAGCGGATTCCTGGCGCCGGACCGCATCCTGGCCGGTTCACCACTACCGGCCCGATCCCTGCGGTCGACGGAGGGCCCTCCGGGCCGGCGCAGCCCCGGGCAGTCAGGGTCGGCCAGCCCAGGACCGCGGCCTGCCGTCGAGCATCCTGAGTGGTTCGCGACGACCGGGCGCGGACCCGACGTCGACGGCGGTCAGGCCGGCCGGGGAGGCGCGTTCGGCTCCTCGGGCCCTGGCACCGGTCCCATCCCGGCGATCAGCGACCCGGCGGCGCAATGGCAGTCACCCGCTGACCGCCCGGTGGCGCCAAGTTGGCAGCCGCAGCCGCAGTCCTGGGCCGACGGGCAGGCTGGCCAGGGCAGGGGTGGCTGGCAGGAAGAGCAGACTGACCAGCGATCTCAGCCGGTTTTCGGCGCGCCTGTCGCTCCGTCCTTGCCGCTTAGCGGTACATTCCGGACCCAGGATGCGCAGTTCGGAGCGGCGGCCGGAGGTGTGATCGTGCCTCCCCCAGCGTCGCTGGGAGAGGAGAACAGGCTGCCTATCTTTGAGGCCGTCGAGTCCGACTGGTTCCGTCGCGGTCGGCCGTCAGTCGAGTGGCCAACGGGCGCTACCGCTCAGCCTGAGCGGGTAGCGGCTTCGGCTTGGTCTTCGCCTGGCGATGATGGCTGGCGGGCCGCCGAGGTGGCGGTCGCGCCGGCTTCCGGCGGGACGACGGTGGCGGGTTTGCCACGCCGCGTCCCCCAGGCGAATCTTATTCCCGGCACCGCGACCGCGGAGTCACCGCCACCAGTGCCCGCGCGATCGGCTGCCGCCACCAGAGAACGTTTTGCCAGTCTCCAGCGAGGAATGCGAGAAGGACGTGCCGCAACGGGCATTGACAGGCCACAGGGAACAGGTGAAGTTCCAGGTGATGGGTGACATGAGGGCACTGACACAGTCATGCTTTACCCAACACGAAGCGAAGGAGCGCCGGTGAGCCCGCTAACCCGTCCGGCCCAGGATCTCAACTGGCTGGTAACGAATTTTGTTGAGCGGGTGCCCTCAGTGGCGCATGCGATCGTCGTCTCCTCAGATGGCTTGCCGATGGCTTACTCACAGGGCTTCCCCGCCGACCGGGTAGACCAGCTGGCGGCCGTTACCTCGGGGCTCACGAGCCTGACTCAGGGTGCGTCCCGTGTTTTTGAAGGCGGAGCGGTCTCGCAGACCGTCGTGGAAATGCAGCGGGGCCTGCTGATCGTGATGGCGATCAGTGATGGCTCAAGTTTGGCTGTTCTCGCTGCGGCAGATTGTGATATGGGTTTGGTTGCATATGAGATGGCCTTGATGGTGGAGCGGGTGGGAAGTGCCCTAACTCCTGAAATGCGCGGGTCGATTCCCCCTAGCTGGCCTGGCGCCAGCGGCTAAACGGCAGGAGCGAGCGGTGTCTGTTCCCCGCCATGAGGAGTGGTTGGCGGAAGGCGGCCTATCCGAGCCAGAACCGGATAGTCGTCTTCCCATGCCAGGTGACAGACGCGAGGGGGGTCTGTTCGGGCCAGGTAACTTTGGCGCGCCCGACAAGGGTTCGTCTTTTACCGCCTCAGACAACAAGTCAAGTTCCTTGGTGCGTCCCTACGCGGTTACCGGCGGGCGAACCAAGCCCAGTTATCAGCTGCAGATCGAAGCCATGGTGTCGGCGTCACACTATGAGGCCCGCGATCTGTCGTCGCTGAGCCCGGAATGCCAGTCGATTCTCGGCTACTGCCGCGACTGGCGATCGGTCGCTGAGATCTCCGCGGTCCTGCGGATGCCACTCGGCGTAGCGCGCGTGCTGATCGGGGACATGGCCGTCGAAGGATTGGTCCGCGTTCACCAGGCGGATCACTCGCACGGCCGACCAGATCTCAACCTTCTTGAAAGGGTGCTTAGTGGACTTCGCAAGCTCTAAAGCCGCTCCTGGCTCTGACGCAGACGCGGCGGTCACGTCAGTCAAGATCGTCGTGGCCGGCGGTTTCGGCGCTGGCAAGACCACCTTCGTCGGCTCAGTCTCCGAAATCACCCCGCTCACCACCGAAGCAGTGATGACAGCGGTAAGCGACGGCGTCGATGACCTGTCACACACGCCAGACAAGACCACGACCACCGTCGCCATGGACTTCGGCCGCGTGACCCTCGACGCCGGACTGGTGCTTTATTTGTTTGGCACGCCGGGTCAGCACCGGTTCTGGTTCATGTGGGACGACCTGATTCAGGGCGCCATCGGTGCCGTCGTGCTCGTCGACACCCGCCGGCTCGCCGACTCTTTCCCCGCGGTGGACTACTTCGAGGCCGCTAGCCTTCCGTTCATCGTGGCGATCAATGGCTTCTACGGCGACTTCCCGCATCAGATGGAAGACGTCAGGGAAGCGATGTCGCTCGGCAGGAACGTGCCGATCGTGCAGTGCGACGCCCGTGGCCGCAGCTCGACTAAGGAAGTGCTGATAGCCCTCGTAGAGCACGCCATGGCGATGCAACTGAGCGTGCGCTAGCGGGTTTTCTGGGCGGCTGTCCGGGGCGCGGCTGTCTGCGGCTCGGTCTGGCTCGCCCGGCTGACCTGGGCTGGCTTTTGGTGGGGTGGCTTTTGGGTGGCCTGGTTCGGGGTGGGCTGGTTTTGGTGGTCCCGGGTCGGCGCCTCGGCTCCCAGATTCAGCGTCCAAGTCTCCGGTCTCGGCAAACCAGGCAATTCGCGCCAACCTTAGAGGGCAACAACAACGATGGGACATCGATGCTGCTCAGCTGGGCCGACTTGCCACAACGGTGGCCCATAGATGCTGTTCCCGCAGCATCGATGACCCATCGTTGTGGTTGCCGGCCCTCGGCTCAGCAGCATCGGTGGGACATCGTTGCTGATAGCTGCGCCGAAATGTCCGATTAGCTGGCGCTGTCGGCCAGCTCGCGGTCGTCCCCGGCGGGTCGAGCGCCCACGGCCGGTCCGGTTTGGGCGATTTGCTGGCTTGTGACTCGTCCAAGGCGGTTGTCGTCGCGGACCGAGATCGCTGCCGACCCCCCGTGGAAGGCCTCGACCCCAACCGCCCGCATCGTGGTGTCGGCGGGCTGTCGCGTCGATAACGTTGGGTATCGGTGCGATCACCAACTCGGACGTTCGCTGGCAGTCCGGCCTCCGGCCTCAGCCGGCAGCGAACAAGCCGGCCGCGGCTGGTGATATTGAGTCAGCGTGCCCTGTTTCGGTTACGGTAGGGTGCACCTTGCCAGGGGCGGTAGCTCAGCCGGTCAGAGCAGCGGACTCATAATCCGCCGGTCGTGGGTTCGATCCCCACCCGCCCCACTGCGTGTGACCTGCGGTTTTACCTGCTTCCTTGGCCTTCATGATCGTTTTTGGTTGCAGTTTTGGTTGCAGTTCGGTCGGGCCTTGATCATTTGGGCCGCCGACTGAGGGGCCCCAGAGAGCGTCGGACATACGGTCGGCGGCGTGCTGGCTGAGGGCTCTGGTGACGTGAGTGTAGCGCTCGGTCTGGCTGAGCTGTGAGTGGCCCAGGATCTGCTGAACGACGCGGATGTCGATGCCCTGTTCCAGCAGGAGGGTGGCTGCTGTGTGGCGGGCGTCGTGGACGCGAGCGGGCCGGACCTGAGCCTGGAATAGAAGGTCGTGCCATTCGACCCGATCGTCCCGTGAGTCGATAGGCATTCCTATAGGCGTGCAGAAGACTAGATCCCAGTCTTCCCATGCTGGTCCGGCGGCGAGTCGTTCGGCGGCTTGGTGGCGACGGTAGGCTCGGAGTTGGGTGATCAGTGGTGCGGGCAGGGCTAGAACGAGTTTGGCTTGGCCTCGGCCTGGTTTGACGCCCTTCCGGCGACTGAAATGCCAGCCGCCGCCCGTTCGTTCCGGGCATTCGCGGCTATGGCCGACGCAGCCGGGCGGACAAGGTCGCTTGACGGTTGGGCATCGGTGGCCGCGGGCGACGCAGCCTTTAGGGCAGTCTGGGCGGTGCTTGTGCTTCGCGCAGCGTTTCGGGCATGGCCGCCGGTGACGTTCGGCTGCACAGTGGGCCGGGTCGTCGCAGCCGTGCCGGAAGCGGGCTCGCTTGAGTTGCCAGCCAACCTCGATCGTTCCGGCGTCCAGGTCTACGAATTGCCAGCGAAGGCCGATCGCCTCGGATTGCCGGATGCCGACCGAGAAAGCGACTGACCATCGAGCGCCATTTCTCCGGGCAGCGGCAACTGCGAGGATCCGGCGAGCCTCTTCGCTGGTTAGCGGCTCTATGTCGACTTCCTCGCCGATGGGTGCGTCGACCATGGCGGCGACGTTCACGGTGACCTTTCCGCGCTTCCAGGCGATCTTGAGGGCGCGGGAGATGATGCGGTGCATCTGGACGATCGTGTTGGGCTTGAGACCTTGGGCGGCGAGCTTTGTGTAGAAGAGATCCACGTGCTCGGGTTGCAGTCGGTCGAGGCGATGCTGACCGAGTTGCGGGATGATCCACTGGCGAACCTTCGGTTCGTAAGTGCTGTCTATAGTGCTCTGCGACACGGTGCGGGGCGCGATTGTGGTCAGCCAGGTGTCGAACCAGTCGGCGACGGTTATCGGTCGCCCTGGCTTTCCGGCGCTGCCTTGGTCGCGCTTGCGCTCAAGTTCCTGCACCTTGCGGGTGACTTCGATCTCAGTTACCGCGGTTCGGTGGCGTCGGTCGGGGGAGCCGTCATCTCTCATGCCCACGGTGACATAGCCATGCCAGCGTCCGTCCGCACCGAGGTAGATAGACGAGCGCAGGTTGGATGCGCGACTTGCCATTCTGATGTGGCTCCTCTCGGGTGAGATTCATCGGCCCCGTCGGTCAGGAGCGGTCGGCCGCTTCCGTAGCAATGCGGAGCAGCAAGCGCAGTTCGTTCAGGCGCCGGGCTGCGTCGTGGACGAGGTTGTCGACGAACATGCTGGTCAGGTCCTGCCTCGCTTTCGCTGGCAGCGAGCTCGCCGCGATGTCGTCTAGCCCGGCGGCGATCAGGGGGAGTAGCTCCTGTCCCTTGGGGCTGGTCAGATCCTGATTGCCGATCATGCCTAGGCCCGGGACAGCCGCAACCTTGCGGCGCAACTCGCGGTCACCGTCGAGGTCAGCAACGTGGCGTGCCGCGTCCTGTCGCCCGGCCGCGGCGAGGTCACCCGCGGTTGCCCCGACTACCGCGGCCATGCGCGCTAGGGTCTCGGCGGTGGCCTGCACAGGAACGCTGATACCTGAACCTGCCCGCTTGTGGCCTCGCTCGATGTCGCTCCACTGCGATGGGCTGATCCCGGTGCGAGGTTGCTGACGATCCTGGCGGATCTGGCGCAATTGCTAGGTTGGCTGAGTTTCGATTCAGGACGGACGGGCCGGCGGAGAGATATCTCCTGCTCAGCCTGGGTGTATGCCGAGCGCTCGGCGCGAGTGACCGAGCGGCGAACGTGATCGGGATGCTCAGCTACGTTTCTGCGTTCAGCGGTCGTGAACGCCAGGCGGTGCATCTGGCTGAGGCTGGGGAGAGGGAGTGCGCTAAGCCCGATCCGGTCCTGCGGGCAAGGCTGCTGGGCCGGATCTGCCTTCCCGACATCGACACGAGTGCGCTGGCCGGGCTGAAGTTCAGCGAGGCGCTTCCGCCGCGGCTCGCAACTGCCACCTTGGCTGCTCGCCTCGCTGACCTCAGCGGAGCAGCCAAGTGCTCGCGGAACCAGTCCGGCTAAGCCGGATCGAAAACTCTAACTGACGTACCGCGCCGGGCCGGGGACGCCGGAGCTGCGCTTTCGCTGTGGTAGATGGTGTCGGGATCGGTTTCTGCGGGCTCGAGGTCGACAATTTAGATTACTGATCCCCAAGGCCGTATGCGCCGCTTCCCCGCAGACTTTCTCGTGGCGGCATCTTGAATCTGGCCGTTTAGTTCGTTTTCTTCGAAGGTTCCCCGGCCTCCCTGCCTGGTGTCGATCGGCATTCCTTGGTTGTCGAAGATCCGATTACGCCGCAAGGTCGGGTTCGCATCGTTCCTTATTCGCACGCCAGCCATGGCATTGTTATAAATGTCGTTGTCCTCTATCAGGCCAAGTCCACCATTGGAGACGAGTATTCCCGCCTCTTTGGTGTCGTGAACTTGATTGCCGCTCAAGACGGGGTTAGCTCCGTCTCTGATCGCCACTCCAGAATAACCGGTTGCATAGATTTTGTTATCTTCTAGGGTCCCCTCTCCCTGCCGGGAGATAAAGACACCGTTGAGCGCACAGTCGTGAATCGAGTTCTCCGCTAGTTTGGGATTTCCACGGGTTCTGATCGTCACGCCATAGGCCAGCATGGCGTAGATGTCGTTTTCCTCGATGAGTCCCTCGCCGGATTCATGGACCAGTACGCCAGCATGCTGGCAGTGATGGATGCGGTTGCGGGTGAGTGTCGGATTACCGTTCATTCTGATTTCCACACCGGCGTACGCATTCGCATAGATGTCGTTGTCACGTAGAGTGCCGCATCCGGCGTCGTGGATGAGGATGCCTGCCTGACGGCAGTCATGGATCTTGTTCGCCGCGATGAGGGGGTCGGCTCCTTCGCCAATGTCGATGCCGCACATGCTCTGGCAACTGATGTCGCAGTCCTCAAGTTCGAGTCTGCCCCGCTCGATGAATACGCTGTTCCACCGGGCTCCGCCGCCGATCTGGCGAAGGGTCAGGCCGCAAACCCGGCCGGCGTCTGCGGTGAAGACCAGCACATCCCGACTGCGGGCCTGGACGATGACGCGGTTCCTGGAGCCTTCGCCCGTGATTTCCAGCGGCTTGTCCATGACAAGCGACTCTGAGTACACACCTGGCCGGACGCGTATCTGGTCTCCCGGCCGGCCTGCCCGTATCGCAGCACTGATCGACCGGAAGTCACCTTGGCCATACTGATCGACCACGAATTCAGAGCGGGCAGGCCGGGATCTTGGCAGAGGCATGCCCGCTGGCCACAATGTCAGCTGGTCGGTCGTGATCGGTGGCGCCAGATCAGCGCTTCTCTGATCGGAGTCCGGTTGGTGCTCCTCAGCTATATTTAGTGTGTCACGGACCCGCTGGGCGAGCTCGTCAATCGCGACACGGACGCGGTTGGAGTCGATCTCTTCAAGCCGAAGGTCTCTCCAGTCTGCGTACTGACGGGACCCGAGCATGGCGCCGATGACATGGGAGCGCGATGCCCGCGACTCCTCTATCTGAGCGCAGTCCGCATAGTAAATTGGGAGAATTAGCGTGCGTTGGCCGAGTCGCCGTTCTCGGCTGAGGAACAGGGTTACCTCATTTTGGCATTCGTCGCTAGCGAAGAAACTGGGCGTGATGATTGGCAGCAGTAGTGTGGCGCCATCGAGCGCTTCCTTGATCCGTTGTCTCCAGTTAGTTCCCCACGGGACTCCGTCACGATCCTGAAAGATCGGGAATTTCTGTCCTGTGTGGAACTGCACGGCTCGACTGAGCTCGGCCCGGAAAACTGAAAGCCGACCGCCCTCGTACTCATTGTCCGAATGCGAGTAGCTCATGAATGCGGCCGAACCCATCGCCCGGCGATCTGGAGATCCCCTGGCGGCATAAGTCGCCCGATTTGATGGCTCCAAAGAGCGCGGTTGCTTGCCGTCGGCGATGCCGAGTCCAGCAAGGAGCGCTTGAATATCTGCCTGGCCAAAACCCAATTGAGCAGTCCGCTCAACGAGGATTGCACCCGGCCCCTTGGTGCTCTGGAGCCAAGTTAGGTAACCGGCCGCGTAACGATCCTCGACCGGAGGCAGAATTGATGAATTCCAGTCGATGGTGTGTACACCAGCAGAGCTAGCAGTTGCGCTGAAGTACAGGCGCAGCCCCTCCGATTCGCCGCTCGCCCAGGTCGACACCCCGAGCCGACTTCGCATGCCGTAAGGCAGGAGTGCCGTGACATCGTCGAGAAAGCGAAGGCGGTCCTCGACACTGGTCGCGTCTGCGCCGAGCACGCAGACTGGATGGCCGGTCAGCAGGAGCGCAGCGGTTGTCGTCAGGCAGTTCTCATTGGGCAGCGATCGTTCAGCTTGGTCAAGGTTTATTGGTTCGAGTAGTACTTCTGCCGCAGTTCCGCTTTCAATTGGCGGTATCAGTGCCCGCAGGCCGGCATGGAGCGCTTGGTAGGAGACAGTGCCCGCCGCGATCTGGTCATAAGGAACGAGGAAGCAGCCCATTGCCTTTACTGACTTCGGGTCGCCTTCGGGTCTCGTTTCCGGGACAGCGGACAGCGGAACCTCTAGCACTACGCCTAGATAATCCTGGTCTTGGTGTACCAGGCCAGTGAAGGCGACGTCAGATCCGCTCTCAGGCCGCAGTGCGAGCAGTCCGGCGAGGTCATCGGCAACGCCAGGACCGTCGCTGCTTGCCAGCAGTCTGGGCGGCGCACCAGGCCGGTCGGAGTCCCAGAGGGACCAATCAACGATGACTGGCACACCGGAGTTCATCGCGGAGACCCGTCGGATATCTGCGAGACGAGCCAGACGACAGGCTCCGCCACATTGATCGGATGGATGCTGCCGCGAACACGGGACTTGTAGGCCCCTGTGAGAACTACGTTTTGATGATCCTCAGGGTCAAAACAACCTGTCCGGCCGTCGATATAAAACCCGATCGAGGAGCTGACAAAGTACCGGACACGTTCCGGATAGAAAGTTTGCTCGATCAGCTTCGGCACGAGTTCAGCGGTGCCGCTCGCAGATAGTCGGCAAATCGCAAGCATGAACTCGCGAGCGCCACCGTCCGGTACTCGCGGCATGCTAGGCAGATCGGAGTCAGGCAAAGCAAGGTCGAGTGCCTGCGCGCTCTTCAGCAGGCGCAAGTCATCGAATTTGGTGACGCATACCGCCACATGGTGTGGCAACCGTTCCCCAGGCTGGTCGTGCATCTCGCCGGACAGGCCTGCAAGCAGACCGACAACGTGCTCGAAGGTCTGGCCGGTCGCGAACTCCGTGATCGGATCAAAGCAGATTATGATGCCCTTGCTCTGAACCAGGTGCTCGACAAGAACCTGCCGCATGCTGTCTTCGCGACCCGGTCTCGCGATGCCTCCCGCGGGATCAGCTAGCTCAAGTGCCGCCCGGAATGGCCGCTCGCCATTGCGGGACCGAAACGGGCGACGCCGTTCGGTTCGGGGCGGAAGATGACCAATAAGGGTCCATCTAAACTGCTCGATTCCTTGTGTAGGCTCAGGGAACTCGCCTCGGCTGGCCAGTGATGTCGTCAAGTCGGCGAGCAGGTACGTTGACGCAGCATCCGCACCGGCTAGACGCAATCCGGCCTGCTCGCTGATAAGAGCTGTTGGCAATGCGGCCAGGAAGGTCGACTTTCCGCTAGCCGGGCGGTCCCCACATCGTGATGGCGCATTCGACCTGACCTTCACTGGCTGCCACGGTTATGCTCCGGTCTCTACCAGCGGGAAAGGAAGTCCTGCCGCAGTAGGGGTGAGCAACCCGAGTTGAGCGGCGAAGCTCGGCGCGTCGAACTCAGCAGGCGTCTGCGAGGCATCTCGGCCCAGCCATCGCCATACCTCCGAGTCTCTGTTATCCGTAACCGCGCCGACGCTCAGGCCGCTGTGTTCCCCGAGCCTGACCATCGCGCGGACCCAATCATTGCGAAATGGACAGGGCAGGATCTCCGTTACAAAATCTATACGACATGGGAACGGCCGACGTGACCCGACGACGACCAGGACCGGGCGGCCCTCCTCACCGGTAATCCGGTTGGCTGCCAGCGCGAGCGCGCATTCAAGACGCGCGGCGTCTGGATAGCCCGCCTCCGAAGGCGAGTGATGCTCCAAACTACCAAGCATCGATAGGACCTCGTCGGCACATGCGGCCCAGGCCAAGGCCGTCAGTGGCTCGTCTTGCCTGGCCCGCGCGAAGGAGTGCGTGCCGTAGCTGATTAGAGAAACTAGGAGTCTGGTGTCCGGTGCGTGATCTGCGACGTGAATGAGCCTCCGGGTCAGGTGTGCTCGCTCGGCCGCCTCGTCAGGCGACCCAGCCGTCTCGATCAGGCAGACGAGGTGGACCTCATGGTCGCGGGTAGTGGTAAGACGATCAGGAATCGTCGCGATGATGTCTGACCAGTTCCTGGGATCCGGACTCAGCGGCGCAGGAAGACCTTCAAAACGCACGACGCCCGGCCGAGTGAGCACCGCCCGCAACGCATACTCGCCCCGAGGTATTTGGCCAGATTCTACCGATACCAGATGATATCCCAAAGTATCCGACGATACTACCGCAAAGCTCACGCTCTGATCGATACCAGCGTCGCATCGAACGTTAAATATCTCTATATCTCCATGCGCAGCGCCAGGCGGGAAAAGTGGATAAGACGACAACATCGTTTGCCCGGTCGGGCTGGCGCGCAGGACGGCAAGCTCATACCACTGACTGAGTGGCACTTCAGTGAGCACCCCGCGAAGGATGCTCGCCGTGGGCACGGTTGTCTCCACTAGAACGGCCGCCGGATACGCGACCTGGAGCCAGGCAAGGAACTGGTTTTGCCTATTGTGCCCTTTGTCTTCGAGCCTAGGCTGGCGGATCACTACCGGTGCGGTGTCAGCGCCGACGAGTTGCTTCAGCGCCTCCTCATACTCTCGCCTGTCCGCGTCGATGTCCGTCAAAGGTACAGAGCGCCAGAATGCCTGCGGGGTGCCTGCCGCGTTCCGGATCACGGTCCAGACGACCATCGAGTCCTCAGTGACCTCGACAAGTGCGAGTTTCTCTGTCTGATCGAGGCCAGCGACCCTGGTGAGAAGTTCGTGAGTCACGGACCTCGGATCTAGGAGTTGCACGGCTGTCGATCTCCCTGCCTGATCACCTGGGACGCCGATGACCGCCGTCACGCCGCGTTCATCGGGCATAGCCTATTCTGGGGACACGGGCAGCCGTTAGTGGCGAGAGGCACCATATGACCAACTGGCTTATCAGTATCTCAGGCGCGCGGCCAGAGATACTGAGCCAATGCCCGACCGAGCGGGTCAAGTTCAGCAGCCTTGGCTGGGCGATACTGATAGCGAGCGTAACTGGCGCGATCTCGATGTGGCTCGCGCTGACGGACATAGTCGGCGTAAATGGCCTGGTCGCGGTTCCAGTGGCCGTTGCCTGGGGATTCGCCATCCTCGGCCTTGAGCGGTGGTCGGCCACCTCAGCCTTCGGCAGCGGCGCTTCCCGGTTGGCTCAGGTGGTGCCGAGGCTGCTGCTCACCCTGCTGGTAGCAGTCATCGTCGTCGTGCCACTAGTTCTTCGTGTCTACCAAGCCGAGATCAACGCCGAGATCCCGGTCCTGCAGGAGCGGCAACTGGCGGTTTACCTGAGAGACATGCAACAGTCGCCCATCGGCGCGCAGGTCAGTGACCTGCGCGCACAAGTCTATCGCCTTGACACCATCGTCGCGCGGGGCTCGGGCAAGCCCGGTTATGCAGAGGCGCTCAGTCAGTTGCATATCGTCAGCAAGCAATTGCAGCTCGCAGAGGTTCGCGAGAATCTGCTGGTCACTCAGTTCACCTCGGCAAATGCGTCCAATCATAGCGTGGTCGTACGCCTGCAAGCACTGAGCCAGGCCGAGACGGGGGACGGTACACTCACCGTTTCGGTATTCCTGCTGGCGACACTTTTGGTGGTCATAGAGGTGTTGCCTATAACGCTGCGTCAGATCCAGCGGCCCGGTAACTATGAGCTGATACTTCAGGAGACTCAGCGGCGAGAATTGCTCGATGCCCGGCGGTACAGCCTTGGCGCGCCCTCAGCCTTCCCCCCGCTTCCGTATGCGACGCGCCCAGCGCCTGAACCCGACCTATATGACATCTGGACGGCGGCGTCGGCCGGCCGTCAGACTGCGTACGGAAACAGGTCTAGTACTAGGGACGCCACAGAACCAGAGATGGAACCTGCCGAGTCCTTCGCCCACTCCAGGCACGAGGACGCCGCCCTCGCGATGCTGGACGACACCCGCACTGACGACAGGCCGACGTCACCCGAAGGTATCTCTCTAACCTGGGACGACGGGGAGGAGGATATTCGGTAGTTACTCAGACTGGCGCCTGGTGATGACGCAAATGTGCGGTGTCATCGAGAGTCAGACCTGCCGCCGCCTGCCCGGTGGTCCTTACGCCGATGGCGCTACGAGCTGTGGCCAGCAGCACACTCGGAGCGCGAACCACTTCGGCGCTGCGGGCGCCAGTTGTTAGACGCCATTCACGGTGGGCGCGGGTGGGGCGGGCGCGTCGTTGACGGTGGGCGTGGTGGTTTCCCGGGGTTCGGGTTGCGGGTGGGTGGTGCTCGACGACACCTTGAGCGTGTCGGTTTCGGGGTGGCTCTCCCCGTGACCTTTGCTGAAGCTCGGGGAGGGCCGTGATGGTGCATGGGAGCACCGATGCTCACGGTAGGCAACAACAGGGCTGGCGTCGAGGAGTTGCTCGGTAGCGGCCTGCTTTTGTGTCCGTGCTGTGGTGGCCGGCTGGGCGGGTGGGGTCATGCGGCGCGGCGGCGGGTGTTCACGGCGGGGCGGGTCCCGGTGGCGGTGCGTCCGCGGCGGGCGCGGTGCGGTTCGTGCGGGGTGACGCATGTGCTGCTTCCGTCGTGGCTGCTGTCGCGGCGTTGTGACGGGACGGCGGTGATCGGGGACATGCTGGCGCGGGCGGCGCGGGGTCAGGGGTTCCGGGGTATCGCGGCGGTGAGCGGGGTGCCGGAGGAGACGGTCCGGGACCGGCTGCGCCGGTTCCGTTCCTCGGCGGGCCGGGTGCGGGAGTTCTTCACCGGGCTGGCCGGGGTGCTGCCGCCGGATCCGGTGCCGCTGGATCCGGCGGGGAGCGTCCTGGCTGATGCCGTGGTGGCGGTCGCCGCGGCGGGGGACGCGGCCGGGGCCGGTGGCCGGCGCTCACGGTGACGGGGCGGGAGCTGGCCGCGGCGGTCACGGCCGGGTCGCTTTTGTCGCCGTCGGTGTGCTTCGCCGGCGTTCACGGGGATGTGGTCATGCCTGTCCTGGCCTGACGGTTCAACGCGAGTTCCCCTCTGCCCGCGATGATGCGCGGCTGTCACTCTCGGCGTGCCCGCACGGGCGGGCGCGAGAGGAGGGACAGGCGTGACGACTCTGGACGAGGCGGACAAGAAGGCGCGGCTGGAACGGGCCCGGGAGACCGGGCTGTTCCGTTACTCGCTGGTGCAGGAGCTCGCCGGGGCGGGCATTACCGCCGGGGAGCGGGGAAGGCGGGCCAGGGGTATGGCCGGCCGTGCCCATGACGGGCCGGGCGGGCAGCTGGTGACGGTGTCGGTCCAGGCGCTGGGCCGGTGGCGGCGGCTATATGAGTCCGGCGGGTTCGGCGCGCTCGTGCCGTCACCGCGGCAGTGCCAGCCGCGGACGCCGGCGGAGGTGCTGGCGGTGGCCGAGGCGCTGAAGCGGGAGAAGCCGGAGCGGACCGCCGCCCAGGTCCGGCGGATCCCGGGCCTGACGGCGGGCTGGGCGCCGTCGGACCGGACGCTGCAGCGGCTGTTCGAGCGGCTCGAGCTGAACGCGCCGGCCCGGGAGCAGGAGGAGCAGCGGGCGTTCGGCCGGTTCGAGTGCACCCGGCCGAACGAGATGCGGACCGGCGACACCCTTCACGGCCGGTGATCGGCGGGAGCAAGAGCTACCTGTTCGCGTTCCCCGGCGACCACTCCCGCTCGGTCATGGGCGCCCGCTGGGCTCACCACGACGACGTGGTCCGGATGGCGGCGGCGTTCCGCCCGGCCCTCCGGCGGCGCGGTGTCCCGCAGGCGATCTACCTGGATAACGGCTCGGCGTTCGTCGACGCGTGGCTGCTGCGCGGCTGCGCCGTGCTGGGCATCAGGCTCATCCGCTCCCGGCCGGGGAAACCAGAGGGCCGGGGGAAGATCGAGCGGTTCTTCCGCACGGTGCGCGATCAGTTCCTCGTCGAGATCGGCGACGGAGCCCGGATCGCGGACCTGGCGGAGATGAACCGGCTGTTCCAGGCCTGGCTCGAGACCGTCTGCCACCTGGCCGTTCACTCCGAGACCGGGGAGGCCCCTGCCGCCCGCTGGGCGAAAGCGGCCCCGGCCGGGCGGGCGGTCCCTGACCCGGCCGCGCTGCGCGAGGCGTTCTTGTGGTCCGAGCGGCGCAAGGCGCCGAAAACCGCCCTGGTCTCGCTGCACGGCAACTCCTGCCAGGTCGACGCCTGGCTGGCCGGGCGGACAATCGAGCTGGTCTTCGATCCGTTCGACCTGGGCCATGTCGAGGTCCGGGTCGCCGGGAAGCCCGCCGGGACCGCCGTCCCGTTCACCGTCGGCCGCCACCGCCACCCCAAAACCCGCACCCCGGACGGGCAGGACCGGGCCGAGCCGGCCCCGGCCGGGATCGACTACCTGGCCGTCCTCGGCGACCTGCACGATGCCGGGCTGCGGGAGCAGCTCAGCTACCGGTCCCTCATCGGCTCCGGCCAGCAGGACAAGGAAAGCAGCGACAGGAAGAAGGAGGACAGCCGCGGATGACTCCCGGAACGGGACGCTCGCGCTCGCCCGCACCGCGGCCGAGGCGATCCGCTCCCTGAACCACGCCACCCTCGGCGGGGACGGGCCCGAGCAGCCCGCCGACGCCCGCGCCGTCCTCGGCGAGCTGTCGCTGGCCGCGTCCCGGCTCCCGCAGCTGCCGGGCCAGGCCGGCCGCTGGCTCGCCGCGGCGCTGGCCGACGGGCGGCTCGGCTGCGACGACGGCACCGACCCCGCCTCCGCCGTCAGCGGCGCCTGGCTCTTCATCTCCGACGCCCGCGGCAGCGCCGCCAGCCTCGCCCGGGACCTCAACTGCGCCCAGCAGCAACTCGCCCCCGTCAACGCGGACCCGTCACGAAAGGAAGCACGCTCATGATCGACGCCGTCACCGACCGGTTCGGCCTCACCCGGATGCCGTTCGGCCGCGACCTGCCCCCTGGCCGGCTCCACCAGCACGCCGACTGCGCCGAGGCCGCCGCCCGCACCACCTGGGCCATCGCCGGGAAGACCATCGGCGTGATCACCGGCGAAGTCGGCACCGGCAAGACCGCCGCGATCCGCGCCGCCGTCGCCGGCCTCGACCCGGCCGGCCACAACATCATCTACATCGGCAACCCGGCTGCCGGCACCCGGGGTTATCTTGAGCTTTCGCGTCATTCGATGCTGTGACCTGCGGCGTCCCGTCGTGGACAGTGTCGCTGACGAGACGCTCGAGGCCTTGATTACGGCTGTCTCACCCTTCTTGATCGTTACCTGATCGAACTCTGGCGGTCCGCTGGTCGCCGAGTGAGCGGGCGAGCTGGCGGCGGAGCCGGGCATTCTCGTCGGCAAGCTGCTTATTGCGGTCAAGGGCGGCGGAGAGCCTGGCACGCAGCGACGCATCGGTGGCCCGCTGAGCCGATGGAATGCCGCCGGCGGAGCCGGCGGCATTCGTCTCCTGCCGCAGGCGGCGGATCTGGCCGCTGATGTCGGGCTGGGTATAGAGCCACGAGCGCGATACCCCTGCTGCCTGAGCGACGCCGGCGAATGTCACGGGGACGCCGGCCCGGTCGAGCTCGCGCAGAGCCTGGACGGCCCTGGACCTGGTCAGCTCGTGCCGGCGGGCGGCGGCCTCGGAGAGCGGGTCAGGACGCACTGGCGGCTGCCTCCTTTCCTGCGCCGCTGTCGGCTTCGAGGGCGGAGATGATGCTGTCCAGGTTGCCCGCGACCTGCCTGTTCATCTCGGCGAGGCGGGCGTGGCCGTTTGCCTCGGCAACGGAAATGATCTGCAGGGTCTGCTTGCGCTGGGCATGATGCTGCGGGAGGAACTCGGCGGTCGTGAGGAACATCGGGCAAGTCAGACAAGAATTTGCATGCGGACAGGTTTTCACTGCCGGCAGCTGGCAGTAGCCGTTCGGGAGCGCCTGGGTGGCCCGGGACAGGTGCTGTTTCGTCCAGGCAGCATCGCCGAGCGGCCCGTCAGGGTTGACCTGAACGGGCTGGCCTTCCGCGTTGACCTTGCGGGCTCTTTCCCAGTGCTCGCGGACGGTCGTGTCCGAGAGCCGGGCGTAATGGGCGGTCATTTCAGCAGAATCGTGATCAAGGATCTTCTGCACGACATGCTGGGGGACGTCCCGGTTGATGAGTCTCGTTCCGAGTGTGTGCCGCCACTGGTGGGGTTTCAGATGGACCGCCCGGCCGTGCTCGTCGCGGACGTCGCAGTCTTCCAGCCACTGGTAGAGCATGTTCCGGTAGGTGCCGGAGGGGAAGGCGCGCTGCCCGTTCGCGTTGGCTTTCAGGGAGGGGAACAGGTGCGGGCAGGATCCGCCGGGCCAGCGGTCGAGAACCCGCTGCTGCTGTTCGCCGATCATCGTCTCAAGTTCCTCATCGACCGGCACGAGTGCCTCGCGTTTCATCTTGTGGTTGTAATAGCGGAGGTAAGGAGCGCCGTCGGGGTCATGGGCGATGCAGCCCTCGCGCGGGAGCTTGAGGGCGTCTCCGGAGCGGAGCCCGCAGCGCATCAGGATGACGGTGACCAGCCGGACGGCCGGGTCAGTGCAGCGGGCGAGGTTAGCGGGGTCCTCGACCTGGGCCATGATGTGCTCGGCCAGTGCCCGGGGCAGCCGGGCGGGCTTGCGCGGGTAGTCCTCGCGGAAGATCATCGCGCCGGCCGGAAGGGTTTCCTCCCAGCCGTGCAGGCGGACGGCCTGCAGGAACACGCTGATGTGGCTGATGACCTTATACCGGTGAGTGACGGTCAGAACGGTCAGGCTGGCGAGGAAGCCTTCCAGGGCTTCCCGGCTGACCGCGGCCGGGCTGGTGATCCCGGCACTTTCCAGGAACGCGCCGAGCCGGGTAACGGCCCGGGCGCCGGCGGTGACCTCGCCCGAGCTGAGGCCCGCGGCGAGCTGCCAGCGGGCGTGCCTCTTGGCGAGCTCCCGCAGCCAGTCCTGGGACATCCCGCCGAAGTACACGTGCGCGTGCGGCGCGGTGATCCCGAGGTTGCGCAGCCGCCAGGTGCTGCGGGGATACTCCACATCCCAGCCGGTGCCATAGCAGAGGTTCTCGGCCTCGCGGCGGGCCTGGATCGCCAGGGCCCTGGCCTGGGAAGCGGAGGACCCGGTCAGCGGCGGGAACTTCCGCCAGTCCTGCTCAGCCCAGTCGAGTACGGAAGAGACCCCGCTGCGCGCGAGGGCACCGATGAACTGGGAAACATGCCGGGGCGGGGTGCGCAGCCGGGCCTCGTCGCGGCGGCGCTGGACGGCGTACTGGGCCTCGAGCCGCAGCTGGCCGCTCAGCCGCCGGAAGTCCAGCCGCTCGCAGCCCGGCAGGTGATCGTCGCAGGCTGCGGTGAACTCACCGGGGTCGGGCTTGCCGGCGCGCCGCCACCGGGCACCGTGCGACAGGCAGAACGGGGTTTCCCCCTCGGCCAGCAGGCCGCAGTACGACACCAGGCAGGGGGCGGGCGGGCCGCCCGCGAGCCGCAGGGGAAGCACGTCGAGCAAGGCCGGCAGGGCCGGCCTGCCTGCCTGCAGCCATGCCGTGTGATGAATGGTGCAAAGGCCCTCTCCCCGCCGGCCGTAACCGCATCCGGGAACGTCGCAGGGCTGCAGCGCCCGGTGCCCGCGCAGGTCCGGGTCTGCCGTCGCGATGAAATCCCCGGCCGGCGGGCATCCTTCGTGCTTCCACCGGTGGTAGTGCCCGAGGCAGATTCCCCGGACCCGCGCGGTCCGGGTGCACCCGTCCACCTGGCAGGGCGGGCCGCCGAAGACGGGATCTGCCGGGTCGACCGGGATCACCTCGCCCCGGAACTCCGGGCGGACCGCGGACATGAGCTTTTCCAGCAGTCCGGCGGGAACCCGGTTCTGCCCGGCGTCCGCGGCATCCCCGGGGCGGCTCACCAGCGGTCCTCCGCGTCGTCGAAGACGGTCGCGGTGACGCTGACCGTGACGCCGCCGCGGACACCTCGGGCATGCAGGTAGACAGCCGTCCCGCCCGAAGACGGGGTCTCGGTGACCTCGCCCAGCCCCAGCGCCAGCCGCCATTGCCCGAACAGCCCGCGCCGGACCGCGGCCGGGGCCAGGACCTGGCCGGACAGGGCACCGCCAGACGCGGTGACGGTCCACGCGATCACCGGGATGCCCGGGTGCGCGGCCAGGATGGCAGCGAGCTCGGCGGCGGCTCGCTGCTGCCAGCCGGAGCGGTCGGCCTGCGTGATCCAGCCGCCGGTCACCAGGTCACCTCCCGGCCGGTGAGCCAGCCGGCCTTCTCCAGCGCCGCCCGCGCGTCCGCAGCCGTCAAATGCCCGTAAATCGCGGACGTCGTGGTCACTGATGAGTGGCCCAGAAGCTTGGAGACGACCTCGACGGACACGCCGTCGCGCAGCCACCTGGTCGCCGCCGAGTGCCGGAACCAGTGCGGGTCGAACGCGATCCCGGTCCTGGCCCGCAGCCGCAGGACCAGGTCATAGGCCGCCTGATACGACCACGCCTGCCCCTTCGGCTCGGCCCAGATGTTCACGAAGACATAGTCGCTGTCGATGCTGCCGTATTCTTCGTGCAGGTAGTCGGCATAGAGCCGGATCAGCTCGGGGTCGACGGGGACCGTCCGGCCGCCGGACTTGGCCCTGGCCCCGTTCGCGTTCTCCCGCGACACGATGGTGATCTCGGACTCGGCAGCGGCGATGTCCTCATGCCGGAGGCCGAGTACTTCGCCAGCCCGGCAGCCGGTCTCGTGCATCAGAGCGAAAAAGAAGCGGTCCCGCAGCCGGGTGCAGGCGTCGAGGACCGCCTGCGTCTCGGCGGCGGTCAGGATCCGCGGCAGCTTCTTCGGGACCTTGAGCGAGATGGCCCGGCCGCGATAGGGCTTGTCCTTGCTGATGTGGTGCAGGAACGGCTTCCAGCCGCCCCGCCCGCCGGTCCTCCAGACGGCCAGCAGGTCCCCGACATCGGCACCGTTCCGGGCCTGGTGCGCATAGAACGCGCTGACCGCAGCGAGCTTGCGGTTCACTGTCGAGGCGCTGACCTCGGCTGTCACGGACGGCAGCACCGCAACCTCGCCTGAGCGGCCCGCGGGCGGCAGCTGGAGCCAGGCGACGAACTCGCCGATGTCCTCCAGCCGGGCCTCGCGCCAGTCCAGAGAACGGAAGCCGAGGAACTCCCAGTAGTCCTTGAGATCGTGCGAGTACGCCTTCACCGTATTCGGCGACCGGCCGATATCGGTGAGATAGGCCAGGAACCGGTCCACCGGGACGACCGGCACGTCGTCATCCCCCAGAACGGTCCACGATCGCGTCCCCGAACCGGGGATCACCACCGGATGCACGAGCATCGTCTCCTCCTTGAACAACGTCATGGACAAGGCAGGAGATAACCACGGATCAACCCGCATCCGGGCACGTGAGAACGCTCGTGGTGGACGTTAAAGACACGTCAGCTGAAGCTCGAGATAACCCCGGCATCCTCACCCGCGTCGTCACCGCCCTCGGCGGCAAGCCCGCCCGCGGCACCGCCGCCCTCGCCATCCAGGCCTGGCACGTCCTGGCCGGCGAAGCCGCCGAACGCGGCCGCACCCCCGTCCTGATCATCGACGAAGCCCACCTGCTCGACCACGAGCAACTCGAATCAGTCCGCATGCTCACCAACCACGACATGGACTCATCCACCCCGTTCGCCACCATCCTGGCCGGCCAGCCGACCCTCCGCCATCACATCAAGCTCGGCGTCCTGGCCGCCCTCGACCAGCGGATCACCGTCAGGTACCAGATGAAAGGCATGACCCCCGAGGAGACCGCCAGCTACATCCGCCACCACCTCGAGGCAGCCGGCCGGACCGCCGGCCTGTTCACCGACGACGCCGTCACCCAGATCCGCCAGGCCGCCCGCGGCAAGCCCGGAACCGACTGCAACATCTGCCTCGCCGCCCTCATCGCCACCGCCGCCGCCAGCAAGAACCTCGTCGACCAGGCAGCCGCCCGCGCCGCCATCGCCGAGATCACCGCGACAGAATGAGCACCCCCGCGACACCCTGAACACCCAGCCCCGCCCGGCCCCGCCGGGCGGGGCTCTTCAACACGAGCACACGCTCAACCTCACTGACGCCACCACGCTCAGCTTGAATGACGCGCGACACCAGTATCGGCAGCGTGCTGAGTGACCTGACTGGCGCTGCCGTAAGCGACCGGCACCGATGGAGACGCGCGGGCGCCGCTTTCTCGAACGGCCGAGTGAAGTCGTAGATGGCTGGCAAATTCCTGGTCGGTACGTAGTATCGGCCGGCTGCGTCCCCGGATGCGGATCTGGCGACGGTCGCTGGCATGGAGCTGAGCTAGCGCGTCGCACGACTGATGCGCCATGGCAACGAGGGTCCAGTTCGTGTCCGCTGTCGCCAGCTCCTTGCCCCCCAGCCAGGCGTCGCCGGCTAGCAGCGGCAGCCGATTCCAGCAGCGCGTTGTCTGCCCGCCCAGCCTGCGCTGACTCCCCGAGCGTGCGAAAGATGACGGCGCAGTGGTGCCTGATCGCGGTCGCCCAGGCGGCGGTTTCGCGTAGCGCCCGTCCGGTCAGGTTAGGCGCCCACAGTGCGCCGGTTCGATGGTGAGCGCGAGATGCCGCAGCCGTTCGGCGCTGGTGATCGCGCCGAGGCGCAATTCGGCGCAGCCATCGCGCTCGCCGGGAACCTGCCCCTCGGGGAGTATATTGACTGGGATGGCGTGCAGCAACCAGGCGAGCGTCTACGTCTCAGGTCAGGACTGGCCGATCGGCCGTGGCGCTGGCATCAGTCTTGGCCGCGTGACACATGACGGGACAGGGCTGCCAGCTTTGCCCAGGGGCTGGCGATGTCGGACCTGCCGCGTACCGTATGGGCATGTGCAGTATAGGGCCACGTCCGCCGCCTATAGGGGAATGGGCAAGGTTGGATGATGCCGGTGGCGCCGGCTATTTGTCGGTTTATCTTAGTGAGCCGCTTGCGCGGTATCCAGTCAGGCACATCACGCGTCCAGCTGACAACAAAAGCGACCCTAATATCGAGACCGGTACGTTTGGCCTGTTCTCGACGTGCGAACAGCGGATGCGCGCGAAGATCGTGCGCGAAATGCGTCCGTATCTATTCTTTGTCACCAAGTACCGGCAGGTAGGTCGCGCCGTTACCGGCTACTACCGGATCGCATGGTATGCAGAGAGCACAGGCGGCGCTGCGAATGGCGACTACGCGCTAGCGGCATCCGAGATGAGGTTCGTTGATCCGCTGCCGGTTGTCGCGTTGCCAGAGCCAGTCCGCAGTGTCTGTCTTCCCTGGTTCCGGACCATTCGTCCGCTTGGGCCCGCGACGGCCAGCGCACTGCGCCAGCTTGTTGACGCCGCGCCAGATCGCACCCAGCATTACGTCGCCGAGCTTCGCCGGCTGGAACGCTTCGCGGTGTATCACAGTGGCTACTGCTATCCGTCGTGGGGCCGCGCTGGTCCGTTCACCTGGGCTGATGCTGACCGGTACCTGGGAGGTTCGAGGACGGGCACGCGCGTTCCCAGCACGCCGCGAAGCGGGCGTTGGCGATGTGAGCAATGCGGGCGCGCGATTCCGAGCAAGGCCCGCCTTAAGTCGTGCCCCGCATGCGGCGCGATGGAAAGTCTCGTACCAGATAAGGAGTAATAGGCAAAATGTCGCGCCGGATCTTCATTAGCTATCAGCACGCCGATCAGCTTACCGCCAGGGGATTTAACCTGATGCGGTATAACAAGCATCTTGACCTTGAGTTCGTTGGCCGTCATCTCCTCGACCCCGTCAAGAGCAACGACCCCGACTACATAGGCCGTAAGATCAGGGAGCAGATCACGGGCAGCTCGGTCACGGTCGTGCTCATTGGTAACGGGACTGCCGACAGCGAGTGGGTCGGCCGCGAGGTCCAGTGGAGCCTCGATAAGCAGCCCCCAAACGGGATCCTCGGCGTCCGGCTGAACCCCGGGGTCGACATCCCCCAAGGGCTTACCGATTGCGGCGCTGAAATCCTGAACTGGTACACACCGGATGATGTGCATGAGTTCCAGGAAGCGATCGAGCGCGCCGCAGCCGCGGCGAGGCGCTCGCTCCTGATGCCGGTGAACTCTGCCAGTACGTGCAGCCGATGACGGCGAGCTGTACTTGGAGCCGCTAGAACATTGCCAGCTGGTCCACCTGGGTCTGCATCTGCTTGGCTCCTAGCACGGCTCCTCCGGGCAGCGCTTCGTTGATGTCCCACTTGGGCGGGAAGAACAGCTGCATCGGCTCTGGGGTAGGCGTGAACCGGGCCTTGATCCGTTTTCTCGCGCTCGCTAGCTCCGGTGCCGCTTCCCGACAGTATTTGTCCGTTTCGCAGAACAGGCCCTGACAGTCGATGGCGTGCAGCGGTCGGCCGAACAGCCCGTCGAAGGGTCGGCCGAGGCGGTCGAACTCTTCGTCCTGATGCTCCACCATCCACAAGATGATCTCCGTCGGCGTGTAGCCGCCGAGGTCCTCAAAGCACTTCCTGATGCCCCGCAGCGCCCCCGGGCCGGCTTGGGTGAACTCGTTCTCGCTGAAGTCGAGGACGTCGGAGTAGTTCAGGTCGATGGCTATCTGGTAGGCCATGAAGTCGCCGATGAGCGGGTAGCGGTGCAGTTCGTCGTAGACCTGCCGCAGCGAACTGGCGCCCTGGAGTGCTTCGCCTAGGTCCTCGTGCAGGAACATGTGGCGGAACAGTTCGACGTGGTTGCGGTGCTTACTTGGCTGGCCGTAAGCGTCGGCCGCGCACAAGATAAAGGCGCCGGTGTAGAGACCGCCGTTCCGGGCCTTGGCCTCCTCCAGCGCTTCGCCGAACGATCCGTCAGATAGATCTGCCAGTACGGGGTAGTGTCCCAGGAATTCGCGCAAGGCGCGCCAGGTATCGATTTTGCTGAACGTGCGGAAGGCGACGATCTGGAAGAGCCGGTCCGCTGGTGTGCACGGCTCGCAGTGATAGCAGACTTCGCGGATCATGTACTGCGAGACCCGGTCGGCGGCCCGGAAGACGTTACAGAATTTGTATTCCTGCAGGATAGGGTCATCGGTCCACGGCGACGGCTGGCCCGCCACCCGCCTGCCGAAGGCACGTTGCCGCTCGGAAGCGAAATACCAGTAGAAATCGTATACACCCTGACGCGGGACGGGCGCGCGCTTCATCGGATCCCTTTCTTCAAACACTTAGCGCTGTCGGTAAAAGACACCCGTGCCATGCAGGTGAAAGTAGCGGGAGTCGTCAAGCAGGACCCGCCCGGCTATGCGTTCGCCGAGCGTGTAACGGAACCGGTCAGCACCGGTAAAGTGATCGAAGACGATCGCGCCGCCCACGACTGTCCGCTCCTGCACGATGTTGAGTGCAGCTTGTGCCGGGCTGTAGTTGTCGGTGTCCATGAACGTGAGTACGAGGTCTTCCCTGTCAAGCCGCGCGCATGTTTCGACGATGTCTCCGGACACTATCTCGATATTGCGCTCGCCCAGATAACGCTGCACTGATGGCAGCCCGGCGAAGACGCAGTCCGGATGGTCGTACATGTCGAGCGGGCTGCGTCGTTCAGGGAATCCGCTGAACGTGTCGAATCCGATCACGGGCCAGTCCTGGCCCATTCGCTCGATGACCCGCGACAGGAACATGGTCGTGCCGCCCTTATACATGCCGAACTCGGCGACCACGCCGCGCAGGCTCAGGCGCGATGCGTTGGCCAGGCACTGGTACAGGTGCACCAGGCTGTTCGGGTACCCGTTCGCCAGGCTCGGCACCAGGAGCTGAGCCAACTCCTCGTGGAACATCTGGTCGCGGAAGGCCAGATGCCCGTAGCCAGCGACGAGGACCTTGGGTGTGCCCTGCACGTAGGGCAGCGCCCCGAGAAGCAGGTCTTCCTTGTCGTCATCGGCCGCGATCACGAGCACGTCATGGCAGGTTCCGCTCAGTTCCCTGAGCGGGCGCACGGGCACGCGCAGTTGAGGTCCCTCGCCTGGGCGCACGTGGGGCACGTAGATCGCTGTCACGGCCGCCTGCAAACCCGTGAGAGCGAGCGACGCCAGCAGGCGCAGCGTTGTCCCGGTGCAGGGGACGATGGCCACCGATCGTGCACCTTCACTGACTTCACGCTCCAGATCTTCAAGGAGCTTGTCATAGTCATCGGCGTGCATCAGCCGGTCTCCTCGCGGCACGTCATAAGGAAGTCACGATAGCGCCCTGGCACTTCGCGAATGAGTGATCTGACGAGGACAACGGCAGTATGGGTCAGCGTCATCGCTTCAACGGCGCGGCGGCCCACCGGTGCCGGAGTGTCCCCGAAACAAGCCTCAAGCTCTGCGAACGCCATCAGGACATGCTGAACGGCCTCGCCCGAGGGCAGTGCGGCCCCGCGCTCGTCTAGGCGCCCCAGCAGTTCCTCGAAGCCAGCTGGCCCGTCGCTGTACGGCGGGACTGAGGCACCGTCGGGATAAATCGCGGCAGCGATCTCGGGTTCCTGGTCAGCGAGATACGTCTGGTATTTGAGGCTATAGACGAGCAGGTCAACCGCAGTGTCCAGCAAAGACTCGTCCGGAGTTGCCGGAGCGCCATCGGCCGCGTGCTCTAGCCGGTCGACTTTGCGGGCGATGTTAGCCATGATGCTCATGACTTCGCCGCGTTTCTTCCAGGCGTCGCGGTAAGCCGCGTCCTTGACGCGGTGCAATTGCCGGATTGCGGCCTTGAAGTCGTGAGCATCAGGCCTGGTCACGAAAGTACCTTGTCGTATCTCAGCGTTCGTGTATCAAGATCAGCAGTGAGATAGCCTCCGCCGTTCTCACTGAGCTGATGCATGGCACGGAATCCCTGGCAGATAGCGCGGCGCCACAGCCAGGCTGGCAACGGCTCAACCTCCAGGTCCACGGCAGCGGCCCTGGCCACTTCAATGACTTCGCCATCGACGCTTGTTTCGCTTAGAAACCCGGTTCGGCGTCTGGCCAGCCGGGACAGCACCGCAGCGAGCCCTTCCTCGGCGAAGACGGCACGCGCGCCGTCCTCGCATTCATCAGTCTCGGGGTTTGACTTGCGTTTGAGATGAAGCAGTGCCCGCAGTGTAGGTGACCAATGTAGCACCCCCAGGAATCCCATATGGACAGCATCGTGGAAACGGTAAGCATCGAGACGGCGAGAGTTGTCAGTGATTGGATCACCGAGTTCCCAGCCGATCCGGAAGCCCGTCTGCTTGCCACTCGCGCCGACAAGCGGCCCGTCTGGAAACGCGTTCGGCTCGGCACTGACGAGTGTCAGTCTCGCCGCGACACGGCCGGACGGAAGCGACTGCTCCGCGAATGCCACCACGAGTTGCCGGGGGAATCGCTCAGGCAATGGGTAGGAAGCGTCGAACACAGGCAGCGCGGCGAGCCCCGGCAATGTGCTTTCGGCAGGGTAACGGTCGCGTGTCCGGCGCAAATTTGCCGCGGCGATCTCTTCAAGATCAAGATCACAGGCAGTCGCGACCGCCGCCACGTACCAAAGGAGATCGCCTAGCTCCTCACGCAGGAACTCGCGATTGGCCGCTAGGTCAATACCATCCCTGAGGTACTTCTTGTAGATGTTCAGAATCGAGCCGGTCTCGCTGGCAAGCCCGAGCATCGGGGCAATGGCACTCTGCGGGCCGCCGAGCCGAAGCTGGCTCGTCTCACGGGCGGCACGCTGGAAAGAGGAGAAGTCCACGGCACTTCCTCGCTGGAACTCGCATCTCCGAGCCGCTACGCCCGGCGTCTGCTCGGGGCTAGCCAGTAACAAGAAGTATGGCTTCCATACGAATTCTTTACTACCAGAAATCGACGACGAAGGCGAACATCGCCGCGCGGAGAACCGCACCGTTGTGATGCTGGACTGGGCAGTCGGTCCATAGCGCCGGACTATACGAGTGGACATTCGCAGCAGGTGCGGTGCCTTATGGCCGACTCGTGGTCTGGTGTCCGAGCGAATGCTGCCAGGGACAACTAAGGTGATCGGTGGTTTTGCCAGCCTGCCGTCGAACGCGGCAGTCGCGGAGCCTTCGGCGACTGCGTGGGGTGGTCACGGCGTGGCCGTCGTTCTGGCGCGCGCCGCCGCTAGGTCTGCTCCTGGCCATGCTGTACGCGATCGATATCAACTACTCACCGGAGACCGTCTCGGGAGAGAGCGGGTTTGTCGTCGCCGCGCCTGGGGCTCGCGCAGGACTGCAGAAGTGCTTCGCGGCGACCGCGACCCGGGGGACTGGCTCACCACCATCGAAGCCGACGACGGACAGCCCGACCTGCGCTCCTTCACCGCCGGCATCCGCCACGACCAGCAAGCCGCCGCCAGCGGCCTCACCCAGGACTGCAGCTCCGGCAAGGTCGAGGGCACCGACTGCAAGATCAAGATGCTCAAGCGCCAGATGTCGGGCGAGCCACATTCGACCTGCTCCGCGCCCGCGTCATCCTTCACCCAGCGTAACCACAAAATTCGCGGCAGAACCACTTCCCGTGACCACTAACAGCCAGACCGACAAGTACGCGCGAGCCAGTCATCCTCACGTGACGAGCAGCTCCGAGCGCAGCCGGATCAAGCAGAGCTCCGCCCCAGGAGCCGGCAACGTCTGGCGCCTATCTTCATCCCGCCCAAGTGGTGCCCGGCTACGGAGATCCCGGAACCGCCGGGCGGAAGCTAAATTCGGCGGGCCGCCAACTCCCCCAGGCGCATGCGCAATTGCGCGTGGGATGATCCCAATCGTGGACATGGCACCTGATCCCGATACGAGCCGACGGGTAGTGATCCGGTTCGGCAACGGAAACACGGCGACCGCCTGTCTGGATGCGGTCGAGGTAAGCGGGGCAGTCTCGTGCGCGGGGCTGAGTTCCGGCCGGGCGGTGCTGCTGGTATGCGGTGGTGCGGACGACCTTGCCGAAGCGGCATATGACCGGGCCTGCGACGTTCTCGGGCCTGCTATCGCGCAGGCCGGCGGAGCTGCTGGGGCGGTCGTGGTTGACGGCGGGACGGCCTCGGGTGTCATGCGGATCACCGGGCTGGCACGGGTTCAGGACCCTGACGCAGTCCCTGTCCTGGTCGGCGTCGCGCCGGCCGGTAAGGTTACCTATCCGGGGGGGCCGGAGAATGCTGGCCTGGCAGCCCTGCAGGAAGATCACTCGCACTTCCTGCTGGCCGCGAGCTCGGAGTGGGGCGACGAAACCACGCTGATGATGGCAGCCGCGCAAGTGATCGCGGGTGGCGCGCCTGTGGCAATGGCCCTGGCCGGGGGCGGCAGCGTCGCGGGGTCAGAAGTCCTGGCGGCCGTGCGCCGCAGCTGGCCGGTCTTCATCGTGCCTGGCACGGGTGGCCTCGCGGACCAACTCGAACGGCTCTGGGCCACCTACCGCGTCCCAAGTCCGCGCCGCCTGGCGTTCCTCCTACCCGAGCGGTTCAGGTACCGGGCGCTGCCGACCGCAGCGGCGATCACCGAACCGGACCTGCGGGAAATCATCACCCGCGGCGACCTGCGCGTCACTGTAGATAGCAGGGCAGCTGACCTGGGACGTCGGCTCGCCTGGGAACTCCAGGACAAGCCGGTCGTGAAGCAAGCATGGCAGGACTTCGCGACCTACGACCGGCTCGCTGCCAGGCTCCGCAAGACCTTCGCCATCGCCCAGGGCACCATCCTCACGCTGGGCATCACGGCGACGCTGCTCGCGCTGATCTACAACCAGGCCCGCGGCAGCACCCTGCACTGGGCGGTCGTCGCCACGCCCCTGACGGCGTCCGTGCTGTACGCCCTCGCCAGCCGCAACGCAACCGGCCAGCGGTGGGTCATGCTGCGCGCCGCCGCCGAGGCCATCAAAAGCGAGATCTACCGGCACCGGGCGACAGGCAGCGCTCGCACCTCCACAAATGCCGAGATCACCGGCATGACCAGCCAGGAAGTTCTCGCGGCCCGCCTCGCCACGGTCACCGAGAAACTGATGCAGACACAGGCCAGCAGCGGACCCCTCACACCGTACCACGGGCCGCTGCCGCCCCACATGTACGGAGCAAGCAACACCGACGACGGCATCAGCACGCTGGACCCTGCCGGCTACCTGCGGATCCGCGTCAAGGACCAGCTCACCTACTACCACGGCAAGATACGCGCGCTGTCCAGAAAACGGACCAGGCTCCAGATCCTCGCTGTCGCCTCCGGTGCCGCCGGCACCATCCTCGCTGCTGCGGGACTCGAAGTCTGGGTAGGCCTCACCAGCGGAACAGCCGCAGCAGCACTGGCCTACCTCGGCTACCTCCAAGTCGACAACACCATAGTCAGCTACAACCAGGCAGCCAGCGCACTCGACACGCTCCAGTCGCGCTGGCACGCGCGCATCCCTCAGAACCGCACCCCCGAAGCCTTCAGCGACCTAGTCAGCCACGCTGAAACCGTGCTCACCACCGAACTATCCGGCTGGGTCCAGCAGATGAACGACACCCTCCGCGAACTAACAGCCCGCCAGAACGACGCAACCAGCACAGCGAGCGACGACAGTGACAAGATCGACGACCAGGGGTAGCTGGGCTGTCCCCCGACGATGTGGATGGCGGCAAGCAGCGGGTGGCCAGATGGGCGAGGAGGCCGCGGAAGCTGACCACGGCGCAGGCGTCGGGGTCGATGGCCGGGCACGGGGTGCGGAGCACATAGAACCCGGCCAGGGCAGCTGCGGCCATTCGAACCACCAGCGGTTAACCGCGCACTCGCTGCACCATCCAGATATAGGCCAACGGCCCAATGGCCTTGCTTTAGGGATATTTGTCCTGGTCAAGCACATAAGTTCTGGTACAGCACGTGGCCGCTGAACTGCCGCTGAACTGGGGTCCCTGGGGTTGTCACACAGCGTAGTGTGATGTAGATCACATTAAATCGGCTTAACGCAAGGCCATTGGGCCAACGGCCACGCCATCGCTGCCCTGACCGACTCGCTCGCTCACCCGACTCAGCGAGAGTTCAGGATTGGACATAATGAACCGGTCAGCCCGGATATCTCAAGTGCATTTTCAACTGCATGGAAGCCTTCCTGGTATGGATAGCGGGGCCAAGTACTGCCGCCACTCTGCTGGCGTCATCGACCGGCCAGCCTTAGCACATGCCAACATCGCTAGGCTCAACGTCGCGCCAGGTAGGCACGCCCGCTGAACGCAGCTTCTGCCCAAGATGATCAACGTGGTCTGAATCTTCACGCGCGTAGCAGATGAAAGCATGACCCGGTGACCCAGCCGATTCCGTCACGATACCCAGGCTAGATCACCGCGACTGGGGCTACCTCTGAGAACTCCGCCCAATGCTGGTCACTATTTTCCGGGCCCGCCGGGCAGGGTTCAGGGGGACACCGTAGCGTCGCCTCGTCTGCCAGCCAGGCTAGGCATCAAGAAGCGCCAACCGCGGCCGTGATCCTAGGTCTCGGCCATCCGTCATGCCCTCGACTATCTTCGGTTCGCGAGATGCGTGATATTGCGGGAGGGTATATGTGGGCCGGGACTTGGCTGGGACCTCGATATCAAACCCAGGCGATGAAGCCCGCTTGAAGCCCGCTGAGGCCTGGATGGCTGGTGAGTTATTAGTGGATGAGATGCTGTCAGGCGTCGATATCAGCGATTGGGTCGGTGTCGAACCGGGCGAGCTGCGTGAGGATCCGTCGCTCGTCCTGCGTTACCCGCCACTGGAAGCCGCCGCGCGCTCCCTGCGGTACGCGAGGGCTGTGGCGGGGGCCAGCTACGACGAGATCGGGTTTCGCCTCCGGGCCGCCACGCCTACCTCATCGGCTGGCGCTGTTCCGTTGGAGACTTTTGCCACCGCTCGTCTCCGCCACGACAGGGAAGTGCGGCGTCTGGCCGCCAGCGAAATCGAGAGGGTGCGTTCGGAGCAGATCATGTTGCGTCACCGCGCTATCGACTTCGACCGAGATGGCAACGCGCGTTACGAAATCCAGGGAGACCTGATCAATCTGAGTGTCACCGCTGGCGACGGGACTGAGGAGACCTGGACTTACGCACTCTCGCATCCCCCCAAATTCCTGCGGTCCAGTGCCATTGAGAGGGACGCGCGGTGGCTTGTCGCCCAACAGTTCCAGATCGATTTGCCCGGAATGCGATGGCTTCCGGTTCCGTTGCTGATCGAGGCGGGCCGGTTCCGGCGGATGCAGGAGTGGGCGGGACAGCTGGAAACCACCACTTCCCGCGACCGCTACTATGCCTTCATCTCGCACCGCTGGCTCACGCCGGCGCATCCTGATCCTGAGGGGCGCCAGGCGCAATTCGTCGCCTGGCAGCTGGTCGCATGCCTGTGCGAGGCGATCCGGGTCGCTGAACTTCGCGGGCTGTACGAGCCCCGGCTGCAGAGCGTGACAGGGCCCACCATCGGTGCGCGGGGCAGCGACCTGGCGGAGTCGATGATCGTCAACGTGCTACGGCGGGCGCTGGACAGCAAGTCACTTAAGCGCTCCGCCGCCGAGGCAGCCGCCATCGGTGAGCTCACGCGCGACCACGGCGTCATCACCGCGGCCGCCGACCCTGGGCTTGGCAAGTTGCGCTCAGTGTTGGCCGAGCATCCCGCGCTCGCCGCGCTCCTTGCCCGGATCTCGGTCTGGTATGACTACAGCTGCCTCCCCCAGCCCCGCCGGACTGATGACGAAGAGTCACTGTTTCGCCAGGGCCTCATGTCCCTGAACCACTGCCAGATCCTCGGAATTACCCTGGTAATACTCGACGATGCCGAGGATTACCTGACCAGGGCCTGGTGCACCTTGGAAGGGATCACCGCCGATGCGTTCGGCTCGATCGAAACGATTGTTGGCTCCCAGCGCCCGACTGCAGGCGGCGGGACAGTGGAGGACTGGTTCGGGAAGCTCCTGCAGGACCGCGCTCACATCGTGTGGCGCGGGCTTTTGGACACCGAAGTGTTCGGAGTCCAGGACGCCCGGACCTGTCTGAGCCGACTGTCGCTGGCCGCCACCGACCACAACGACCTGTCCTTCATCTACGACCAGCTGCGGACTGTGCCCGCGCCGACGAAGATCCACATCAACGACTCCGAGATCGTCACTGGAACGTTGCCTCTTCCCGCGCTGAATGACGGGTGGGTACTAGCCGCTGGGTCGGGCCGGGCAGTCGGCGGCCACGAGGTGCACCCAGTTGCCTCGCTCGACTGGACCAGCGCGCTGGCACTCGGCGGAGCGGAGATCGCCAGGACGCGGATTACCCCGTCATGGTTGACGTGCGTTTCCAGCGCCAGCACCGGTGCGGCGGCACACTTGGCGGTAGTTGCCTCCTGCGAAGGGGAGGCTGTTTTGCTCACTGGCTGGATCCGGGCGCACTTGCCGGAGCTGGAGACGGTGCTCGGGCTCGCCGTAGTGTCGATGTCGTGGACCGCGTCAGACGTTGCCCCCGTGGGCCATCTCGCGGAGGGCACTTTGAAGCTGAGGGCGGTTGAAGAACCTGTCTGGGTGCTGAGCACCGTCCGCACGCGGTTCGAACACGACCCGGTCACCTCGGTTATCGCCGCTGCCGTAACTGCATCCGGTCGCCCGCTAGTGCGGGTAGCGCTGGATGAGATGGAGAAGAACGTGGAGGTCATATCCCCGCCGGGAGACGACAAGCTAGAGGGGCAAGCCGCGAGAGAGGACTTGGTGGGACTCGACCCCGGCGCGTTCGGCACCCGAGTGGGGGGTCTGCACCGGTCCACTCTCGAAGACATCTTGAGGGGGCGGAGGAATCCCGGTGCCTGAACGTGACCGGCTGCTCCAGCAGGTCCTGGCTGCCGAGTGTGCGACGGAATTGGAAGAGCTGGTGTCCGCGAACCTCGACCAGGTGCTGGAAGTCTGCCCTGGCTGGACCACAGTACCAGCGCCGATCAGGGGTGACTCTCAGGCAGTAAACCGCTATGCGAACCGGGTTTTTCAAGTGGCGCGGCTCCTAAACGCGAAAGGTCACCATGAGCTGCTGCGGACGATCGAGGGTGACCGGGACAGCAATCCCGTATACCGCTGGCGGGAGGCCATGGCCCGATCCGAGGCACTGGCCGATGCGGGACGGTACGCCGACAGCGCCGAGATACTAAGTTCGCTCCTCGCCGAACTCGACCAGCTGTCGGGATCTGGCGTAGAGGAGATGCGGCCGAAAGTCTTCGGGGCTCTTGGAGTCGTGTGGCTCCAGGCTGGGGACCTCGCCCAGGCGGTCCATTGGACACAGCAAGCGCTCCGCGCTTGCCTGGCCAATGAGGACAGCAACGGAATCGCCACCTACCGCGAGAACCTTCAGGCCATGGAAGCCGTCTACCTCCCGGCGGCGGACCCCGAGGCCGGTGCCCGGCTGCTGGAGTGCCGCCGGCTGATTGCATCGGCGCAAGCCGCGAGCGACCACTTTGACTACGCCGAAAGCAACCAGATTCTGGACCAAGCTTTGGCAATCATGCAGGAAGGTGACGGGCACCTCAGGTCCAGCTTCGCTGGCAAGATCTACGGACTCCGCGGCTGGAATCACTACAACCTTGGGAATCGCTCCGCCGCTCAAGCTAATACCCAACGAGCACTGACCGAGTGCCGCGCTGCCGCCGATCCGGACGGCGTGCGCATCTATACAGCGAACGTGCAGTACCTCTCAAGCTGACGTGGTGACATAACCGAACGGCTCAAGTGTCTGGTTCGTCGGCATCCCGCCGGGCAGCGCCGGCGTCACTACGTCCCGAAGAACTCCCTGAGAGAGGGTGCCACTTTGAGCAGGATGCGTTCGGTCTCCTCAAATCTCAGCTCGCTCAAGGTGGCATGCTGGCCGTTAGCAGTCTGGAATCGCGCCAGCTCCGGCATTTCGAAGAAGAGGCTAGGGCCGACCAGGATGGGGATAATCCGGCAGCCGCCCTGTTCCGCGACGGGCAGAAGCTTGGGCAGTTCGGCTTCACTGATGAAGTCTGATGCCAGGAAGTCGGCGCTGACAAGGAGCAGCGCGGCCCTGGCGCGAGTCAGGGCCATGTCGATCCTCTTGCACCAGTCATCGCCGAGCTCGAGTCGGCGGTCGGACCACGGGTCAATGACGTGTTCGCGTTCAAGCGGCTTAAGGTGGACCTGCAGCCGGTCCAGCCAGCGGTCATCCTCATGGCTGTAGCAAATGAAGACCTGGTCCCTGAGAACTGGCAGCTTCTTGCCTGTGGCCTCAAGCAGTTCGGTCCGGTTCAGCTGGCACAAGTAGAAAATGAACTCCGGGTCGTCGGCTATCAGCCGTCTGCCCCGGGGATCGTAGTGCAGGTGCTCGGAGATATTGGCGTTGCTGCCGCAGAATCCCGCTGGCAGGCCATGCACGAAGACCCTTTCGATGACTGCCCGTGCTTCTGGCTTGGCGTCGCACAGCGTGTCTAGCCGCAGGATTCCGTCGTCGGTCTTCGCCAGGTCGAGTAGCAGATCGATGCACAGCGATTCAGCGGGCTCGTCTAGCGTCGCGAACTGGTCCACTACTGGCTGGTATTTCCGGCGCAGATCCTCGGTGACGTCCTGGATCGCGCTGGCGATGTCGGTCGGAATCGAGACCGGCGCCATCGCGGTCTGCTCGACGCCCGCTGTCGTCGCCAGCTGCCAGCAGAGCATTTGCGCGGTCTGCAGGCTTCCCTTGGATCTGACGACTATCTCTGACTTTGCCGCGAAGCGGATGTTCAGCGCGACCTCACCTTTCTCGATCATCTCGTTCACCAGGCTGTTTGCGGCCCGTTCCGGACGGAATACCTTGATCCGCGCGGCGAGGTCTGTGCCGAGGTCCACCAGGCTCTGTGCGGTGCCGGGGATGCCGACGACAACCAGTTTCTCCGCCGCGTTCTCGTCGGCGAGCGACTTCAGGTAGTCCGCTATCTCATCTTGCAGCGGACCGGAGAGACGGTGGAAATCGTCCACGGCGACCAGCCCGGTGTGACCGGCCGACAACCGCTCTATCTCCCCGATGTCTGCCGGCCTCCGGGCGCTGAGCAGCCGGACGCCTCCTAGGCGGTCGGCGTCCTGTTCCACGGCCTGTCGCAAGATAGTTGTCTTGCCTATGCCGGAAGGTCCCTCAAGCACGATGCCGAGTCCCGGCTGGCGAAGTGCCATACGGAACACCTTGAAGTAGCGCGGCTCGACGAAGGTCGGCCCGGGCACGCTGGTGAAAGTGAAGACCTCGCCAAGGTCCAGCTTCTGAAGGCCGCGGGACTCGGTCGTCTCCAACCAGTCGGCGGATGATGACCCTTGTGCCAGGAAATCCTGAATGGCGATTCCGAGGCTATCGGTAATGCTCCTCATCGCCTCGTCGAAGCTCGGCCACCGGGTAACGGGACGATCGTCGGCAGGGAGGGCGACGAGCCGGCCGAAGGGCTGACGCTGCCACGATGAGTCCCTGAAGAGCACGGGGAAGACGATAGCCTCGCGCCGGTCGTGCCGGTCCAGGAGCACGCGGATGTCCTCGCTGTTCCCGTACTGCGTGGCGAGCAGATCCCGGCTGATCACGAGCAGAACGATGTCCGCCTCCCGAACGGCCGGCAGTGCCTGCCGGAGAGAGCGGGCACTCGCCTTCCGTACGGGAAACAGGCCGACGCTACCGAGGGGAAACTAAGCGCCAAGACCGAGCAGTGCCTCGCCAAGATCCTGCGCGAATCCAGCATCGCTTTCGGCTGAGATCACCAGCGCTTTCAGCCCGTCCCTGGCGGAACCGGCAGTGCCTGGCAAGAAGTCGATCTCCTTGCGTAGCTCTGCGCTGCGGGTCGGTATGTGCGCGCCCGACCTAGCGTCAACCGGTGGCAAAATCCTGCGAATGGCCGAGATAAGCCGCGTGGCCTCAGTCTCACGCCCTTCGCCGAAGAGATCGGAGCGCTGGATCGACGCAAGCGTCCGCCCGCTGCCAATCTCAAGGTCGGGGATCGGACAATCATCGAACCGAACTGGAATAAGCCAGAGTTGCCCGGGAGGACGTATCCGAAGTTCTTCAACCGCGTACAACAGTTCCAAGTTTTGATAAGACGCCTGACGCGTGAGGCTAGCGCGTGAGAAACAGGCGACAAACACCAGCGCGTCTGCGACAATCGCGCGACGTATCGCGGTGCGCCAGTCCTCGCCCGGCGACAAGTCACGGGTGTCGCGCCAGTGTCGCGCCAGACCGGGATCCCGGCTTCTTCCAGCAGGCCTTGCAGATAATCTGCTGAGTCCGTGTCCTCCCTAACATAGGAGATGAACACGTGGCCGGGAGCCGTTTCACCCATGGGTAAGGCCTATCTCTGGAGGTTCCATTGCCCGTTCGAGCGGCCCGAAACCCGGGACCATCAATGAACGGAAGTGCCGGACTAGGCGGCCGACTACATACGGGTCCCTGATGATCACGCCAAGCTCAAGGTTATGCGCAAGAGCGCGGTCGGTTAGATTGGCGCTGCCGAGCAGGGCGATGCGTTCGTCGGCCGCGATGAGCTTGGCGTGCAAGGCCACTCGTGAGCCGCCGGTGACGGGCCTTCTGCTGGCGGGCCAGGTCCAGATCGAGATCTCCCGCCTGATGGACTGAAAGGCGTCGGCCGCTCCTGCCGGCCCGCGTAACGTGCCGCCGGAGGCGACGGTGGTCTCCAGTATCAAGTCGACTCGGACGCCCCGCTGAACGGCCAGCCCAAGCTCATGTATCACCTCGCTGACGCCGAAGGCGCCGAAGCTCACGATCAGCAGCGACTCGCGGGCGTCGTGGATCAGTTCGCTGATGGCGGAACTGGTGAGCCTGACCGCCTCGGAGTCGCTCGCCGGGCCGCTGACCACGACCTGACTCTGGTTTGATGCTGCCCGGTCCGCGAGCAGGGCGGCGCTTTCGAGCGCGAGCGCGAGAGCGGCGCCGGGCACCGGCCGATCGGCGGCCCGCCACGCGTCTACCAGCCTCGCCGCCGCGCTGGCCAGGGCGACCCCCGGCCCGGCCTCGACGAGTCGGGCGCACGTGCCAGTGCCGGGCACGGGCTCAGAGCGCAGTACGTGCGCCCAGGCCGCGACGTGTCCTGGCGGCAGCCGCTCGGCAAGCCCGGCGATGGTCTCCGCCAGCTGGCTCGCGGTCATCAGCCGAGGAACCCGGTGCCGCTCCCGGTGATCGTGTCCACCAGGAGCGCCCGGTCCAGGTAATGGTTGCCGCGCTCGCACGAGGTCTCCGAGGCGAACAGGCAGGCGTGGCACGCGGCTCCGAACAGGTCGCCGCGATCACGGGGATCGTGCTCAGCGCAGAGCGGATCGGAGGTGCACAGCCGCGCGGCCTCAAGTGCCTGGTCGATGAGGCCGCCGAGCTGATCCCGGCGCCCGAGCGACACCAGCCCGCCGAGCGTGCCCTCGCTGTCAGGGGCCGCCGTGTACAGCATGATCCCGGCCATCGGCGCGTCCCCGCTGCGGGCGTAGATCCGCTCGGCGATGCCCGAGGCGCTGTAGCCGCATTCCAGGGCTAGCTCGCGGATCAGGGCGTGCGCGAAGGTATGCAGCAGGACGTACCGCGTGCCAGGCCACCCGCCCGGTGCCAGCCGGCGGTCGGCCCGCCACTTGTCGTGGCCGTGCTCGAGTACCTTGGCCCGCCCGGTGATGCCGGCGTCCCGTTCCCAGGCCGAGATCCGTTCCTCGCTGAACCGCAGGAAGATTCCCTCGCCCCTGGTCTGGGCGCATGGCACCCAGGTCGGCGCCTGGCGGGCGATCGGGACGACCTTGTCGCTGTCGGTGGAAAGGACATCCCATTCCGGTGAGTCGATCCTGGTGAAGCCGAACAGCGCCGACACCTCGCGAAGGCGCGGGACGAGCACGACCTCGGGCAGCCACGACCTGGCCTTCGGCGGTGGGGGTTCTTTGCGGGTCCTGAAGTCGGGAAGGTCGATCGGCAGGGGCTGGGTGAACGCCTCCCACTCAGGCCCGCTGATGTCAATCTCGGCGGAAGCCTCCTCATCGTGATCCTGATCAGCGAGGTGCCTGATCGCCGCCCAGACCGCGTCGACCCCGTACAGCTCCACGTCGGGCCAGCAGGCCATGCCGGGCAGGACGGCCTTGGCATTAGCTTCGGGCAACGGCGCCAGCAAGCTGAGCTGCGGCCAGTTCTCGGCGACTCGCTGGTCCACGTCGGTCTGGGCCAGCGGCAGGCTGAAGGCACGGATCTGCATGGCGAACCAGCCGTTCGTCGCCCCGAGTCCCAGCGTGCGGAGCTCAGCGGCGCATCCTTCAAAGGTGCCCAGGTGGGGATGACGCCCTCGGCAGCTGGGGAGATTCTTTGCCGCTTCCCGTCCGAAGGCCGGTGCCATTGACCTGCGAGCCGAGCAGGAGCATTCGACGAACAGGTTCGCGGCCTCGCCGGTAGTGCCGCGCTCGGACAGCCGCAACGTGTGCTCGCCCGGCGTCCCGTCGCCGTGCACGTAGAACAGCCAGGGGAAATCATCGAGGTGACCCCGCTCGCAGGCGACCACGAACCGGGCGGGCACAGCAGTAGGCCGGCCGTGGCCATGTCCCCGGCAGCCGTGCACGTACCTGACCCGCTCGGGCCGCCACTGGTCGGCGAGCAGATCAAACAACCCGCTCTCGACCGGTGCCAGCCGGTTGCACCGAGTGTCCGAGCAGCGCAGCCAGCGCGGGAACAGCCGGACCGGCACCCCGATCCTGGCCCACTCGCCGAACGGGTCGGCGGTCTCCGGTTCGTACGGCGGTGTCCGCAGGGTTTCGACCTGGGGCCCGAGCTGAGCTTGGATGGCGGCGAGCAGGCGCCCCTCGGTCACGATCGTCGAGTGGACCAGGTCCCAGTCGTCAAGCCCGGTGACGACCACCGACAGGTTCGGCAGGTCCGCGACCGCGCCGACTCCGTAGGTATGCAGCATCTGATTGGGCCGCAGCTCACCGACCCGCAACTGCTGGCCGTTCACCCGGCACCACCTGCGGCCGCGGCGGCCGAAGGCTCATCGGAACCGGCCGCGCTTGCCTCGAATGGCGGCTCGTCCACGATCGAGATGTTGGGATCTTCACGGGAAAGCAGCAGCCGGATGCCCTGATCCACGTTCCGCAGCGACGTCTGGCAGGTCATCCGCCGCCATCGTCCCTCCTCCGGCCGGTGCAGCAATCCGACCACGTCATCGGCCGCGCCGTAAGGACGGTCGTAGGCGAGCCGCCGTCCGGGGACCTTGCGCTCCTTGTTCCACAGGTCGAGCGTGGCGTCGAGCTCGTGCTCGACCCCGGAGCTGACAGCGTTGTCTCCCGACACGTTGCCGGCCCGGCGCTTGAGGTAGCGCACGATGTGATCGGCGAGTTCGTCGTTCCGGTCGAAGGCGCCCGCGCGGGGATTGGCGTTGTAGGCATCGCTGAGGTCCCTGACCAGTGCGACGAGCACGCCGGACAGTCCCCGGTCCACCGCCCGGTCAGCGAACGGCGTCACCGACAGCGCCTCGACCTGGCGGTAGATGGTGGCGTGGAACTGCTCGAACGTCTCGTAGTGCGACAGGTCACGAGGCCGCGCCCAGTTGAACACCGTGAAGACCAGGCCGGGCGCCCGGCGGCCGATCCGGCTGGTCGCCTGGACGTACTCGGCGGTGGACTTGGGCTGGTTGGCGACGACCATGATGCCGAGCCTCGGCACGTCGACCCCGACCGCGATCATGTTGGTGGCGAGCAAAACGTCGATCGGCCGCCGCTCGCCCTTGGGCCGTTCTTTCTGGAACGGGACCATCAGGTGATCGAGCACCTTGGGGATCTCGGTCGACGACAGCCGCGACGTCAGCTCCTGCAGCAGCGGATCGTAGCGCCGGGCCAAGCCGCGCTCGTCGGCCCTGGCCAGCCGCGCCGACACGTCGTCCTCGACCAGCCGCCGCATCCCGCCGAGGTCGCGCAGGCTGTTGAAGTAGCCGACGAGCGTCATGTAAGGGTCGGTGATCTCGTTCTTCCCGTACTTCTCGTGCAGCTTCTGCGCCGCGCCGAGCACGGACACGTAAACCCGGATCAGCGTCGACTTCATCCGGATGCCGTGCGCGCAGATCCCCACGTACAGGCGCCCCGGCGCGTACAGGTCGGCTCCTGGCTGGGTAGGCCGCTGCCGGGAGAAGAAGTTGTCGCCGATGTCCAGGCCGGGCGGCGGGAACACTTCCGTCCGGCGGTCGAACAGGGCACCGATCTGCCGGGGCGCGCGCCTCGCGGTAGCGGTCGAGGCGATCACCTTGGGCCGGGCGCGCTTGCCGTGCGCGAGCTCCCAGGTAGCGAGCCGGTCAACGACCGACTCGTACAGGCCGACCATCGACCCGAGCGGCCCCGAGATCAGGTGCAGCTCATCCTGGATGATCAGGTCCGGCGGACGCAGGTGGGAGACCTTCTCTATCTGGGCGACCGGTTCGGTGCCCTTTGGAGGATGTTTTGAAGTATCAGTGTGCAGTTCCCACTTCTCAGCCATGGTGTCGCTGGTGACGTAGCCATGCCTGGTGCAGCGCCTGCTGACCCGGCCGAACAGGCATTGCGTCTCGCCGCGCCAGGTGAGCTGGGCGAACTTGTCCACGGTGCCGATGATCAGGCTGGGCAGCAGGCGGTAGATCTCCTCGTCTACGACCACGACCGGCAGGCCGTCGCCGTGCCACTGGCCGGGTCCGAATGCGCAGAACGGGTCAGGGCAGGTAATCAGCGTCCGCCGGGTCACCAGGTCGACCGTGATGTCCCGGCCAGGTTCGAGCGCACTCCCGCACCACGGGCAGCTCACGAGCTGGTGCGGCGAGCCCGCCGCCCTGGTCGGCGCGCGGCGCCCGCCCCGCTGCTGCTTCAGCCAGTCGTCCGCGTCATCGGTGCGGTTTGGCGTCACGCGCGCGCCCACCCAGAGCCCGATCCGCAGCGGAACCTCGCCCCAGGTCTTCGTGTCCGCGCGGCTCACGACCGGGTCAGCGCCTGGCGCGAGCGGCGCCGCCTGGAAGCCGAGAGCGCGGGCTTCGTTGTCTCGGACGGCGATGTCCAGCAGCCCGTGACGATGGCCCGGGTCTCCGGGGCGCAGCTGGTGCACGCGCTGCTGGCGGGGCTGCGTCACGCGCTGAAGGAAGCGGACGTGACCTTGCGGGCGCTTCCTCGCGGGCCGGTCACCGAGGAGGAGCGCGCTGAGGTGAGCGAGTTGCTGGCAGGCCTGGGCGGGCAGCTCCCAGGGCTGGGCGAGCAGATCAAGCGGCTTTTCGATGACGCCGGGCACGTGACCGTGCCGGTCCCGGCGCGGTAGCGGAGGAATCATGGGCAACATGCGGCGTCTGAGGCGGCGGGACCCGCGGGAACCAGGCAGCCGGGCCGCGCGAGCCGCAGCTGATTCAGGGCCAGGAGGACCTGCTGGCCAACCCCGACCTGGTGAATGCGGAAATGCCAGGGCGCGTCGCTTACCTCGACGATCCGGTCTTCGGCAACCTGGAGCCGGTGGCCGCAGTCCGCTCGGGTGGCAGGCTGACGGTCGGCACCGATCGCCGCGAGGAGCCGGTTCCGGTCGTGTGTTTCGAGCCGGAGTCGGCGTTGGTGAGCGAGAACAAGGTCACCGGGCTGCTGCAGCAGATCCGGATCGAGAGCTTGACCCGTACCGATGTCGACCTGATGGACCTCGCTGAGGGCGAGAGGGGCAGCTGGATCGGCGGCGTCCACTTCGCCGAGGGCCTTCACCCGGCCTGGATGCGGGCTGTGCGGCGAAGGCGCCTGGCGCTGCTCGTCACCGGGCCGAAGATGCCCGACGGGTCTGGGATCAGCGACATGCATCCTCTCGACCGGCTCGACGAGCTGTGGGCCGCTTTAGTGCCGGTGATCTTCGCCTAGCTGATGATGAGCGCAAGATGCGAGGCGCCGTGCGCTGTGGTTCGCTGGATGACATGACTGAGGAGTTACGCGCTGAGTTGCTGCGGCGCGCCGAGCATGACCAAGCCGCCCGGCGTGAAACCGAGCCGAACGGGGAGTCCATGGCCTCGGTTGATGCCGGAAACCTCGTGTGGCTGAAGAAGGTTGTGGCTGAAATCGGCTGGCCAGGGCGGTCGGCGGTCGGCGAGGACGGCGCTCGCGCGGCGTGGCTGCTGGCTCAGCACGCCGACCGCGACCCGGTGTTCCAGCGAAGGTGCCTGGACCTGATGACGGAAGCCGCCGAGCACGGCGAGGCATCGACAGCGCATCTGGCGTACCTGACCGACCGGGTGCTTCTAGCCGAGGGGCAGGCGCAGGAATTCGGCACTCAGGTGACCGTAGGGACGGACGGGCAGGTGGTGGCGCAGCGGCTTTGTGACCCCGGGCATGTCGATGACCGGCGGGCAGCGGTATCGCTGGGGCCGCTTGCTGAGTACATCGCTGACATTCAGCGCCGCCAACTGCCAGCCGGCTAGCCAGCCGCGCTGACGTTCGTGAGGACCCGCGCCGGCCGGACGGGACATGCATGAGGTGCGGAGGTAACGATGCTCCTGGCTGGGGCGGGGCCGAACATTGCTGGGGCGGTGTGCCGCTGGCCCGACGCAGACTGCGACGGCCTGATGTGCGCGACGGGACAGCGAGGCTTCCCCGGGGGCCGGGCGTCGGGCGCGACCGCCGATTTAACTGCTGGTTAAGTTCGACAGGCCGCGTAGCTAGCATGATCAGCTGGACGGGCTGGAAACTGAACGAGCAGCTGCTGTCCAGGCAACGAGAAGCGCCGCGCGAAGTTATTGCGCGTCTGGTTTTGGACGTTAGATATTTGGTGTACGGCTCCCGGATATTTGCTGGGAGCTATGTGTAGAAGGTGATGTTCATGGCAGCCGAAGACAGTATCGGCCCGGCATGGGTCGACTTTCCGTTGGGTCGGCCTTTAGGTCCCGTGGCCGGGAATCTGACGGCAAGGCCGTTCGGCCTTCGCTTTTCCTCGGCGCCGGGCTCGGTCGTGGACCTGGAGTGGGAAACCGTCCGCTATGACCCGGTGCGGCAGATCGCGGTAGTGTCCGGGCCGGACGGGTCTGTGCTCCCGGCGATGAAGCACACGAGCACGAAGACGAAGACCACGACGAATATCCATGACCGCCTTCCGCCTGACGATGACGAAGACTGGACGGGCAGCTGAGCAGGCCGGTTGTCCTGATCTTCACCCACTGGTTCGATCCGAGGGCAGACTATTTGGTGACGGAGCTTCGTCGCCGCGGCGCCGAGGTAATGAGGTTTGACGCGGCGGATTTTCCGGCTCGGGTAAGCGTGAGCGGGCTGTTAGGGGAATCCTGGGACGTGCGACTGGACGTGGATGGCCGCACGGTGATGCTGACGGACATCACGGGTGCGTATTACCGCAGGCCGACTAATTTCGGCTGCCGGCTTGCGGACGGGGCGGAAACGCAGTGGGCGCAGGCTGAGGCTCGGGCAGGCGCAGGCGGGCTGTTACTGATGTCACGGTCATGGCTTAATCATCCGCACCGGTCCGGATACGCCAATTACCGTCCGGTGCAGCTGGAGGCGGCTCGCAGGGCCGGGCTGGCGGTGCCGGCGACGCTGATCACCAGCGATCCGGCCTGTGCCAGGGCGTTCGCCGAATCGCATGGGGATCTGGTCTATAAGCCGATGACGCACACGCCGCCGGGGCGCGGGCAGGTTGTGTACGCCACGCCTGTTACGCGTGCCGAGCGGCGTGGCCCGGAGCGTGCGGAAGCTGATGGACAGCCTGGGCCTGCGCTTTGGCGCGCTCGACCTGCTGGTGACCGAGGACGGCCGCTGGCATTTCCTCGAGGTCAACCCGAACGGGCAATGGGCTTGGATCGAGCAGGTGGCCGGCTTGCCGATCAGCGCGACGATAGCAGAGGCTCTCATGAGACCGGTGGCTGCGGCGTGAGCGCGGAAATCGTGCCGGATGCGCGGCAGTTGCGGTTGGCTATGGTGTCGTGGCTGGTCCGGGACGGATGGCTCAATGACCCGAGGTGGATCGGCGCCTTCAGTGAGGTGCCGAGGGAAATGTTCGTACCGCAGTTCCTGATGCCATCGGAGGGCGGGCTGCGCAGGGTAGTCGGCGGCGACGGGGCAGAGCGGCTCGAAGGGATCTACCGCGATGAGCCCCTGATGATTTCGGTGAGCCGGGGCAGCCCGACGTCGTCATCGTCACAGCCGTCACTGATGGCGGCCATGCTCAAGTCGCTGGCGTGCGCGGGAGGCGAGCGCGTCCTGGAGATCGGTACTGGAACCGGCTACAACGCTGGCCTGCTGTGCCACGGGCTTGGCGCGGGTGAGGTGTCGAGCATCGACATCGACGCGGACCTTGTCAGTGCTGCGGGGGAACGGCTCGCCGCCCAGGGCTTCCGCCCGCGCCTGGCGTGCGGTGACGGTGCCCAGGGCCTGCCGGAGGCAGCGCCCTTGGACCGGATCATGGCGACAGGCGCCATGCCAGCGGTGCCCGCCCCGTGGCTCAGGCAGGTCCGGCCAGGCGGCCTGATCTTCGTAAACTTGTACCGGGAACTAGGAGGCGGGGCGCTGGCGTTGCTCACCGTGACCGGCGACGGCCTGGCGACGGGGCGATTCGAGCCCTATCACGGTGGTTTTATGCCCACGCGCGCCATCACGCCGGGGCCGGTCGCCGACCTGATCCCCGATCGCGAGGGAATGCGCGATGCTGGTGCTCGGCCGACGCCGGTGAGCGCAGCGGTGTTGCGCGAGGATTCGTTCAGCATGATCGCCGCGGTTCGCACGCAGGCACAGCAGGTGGTGCTCCTGCCCGAGGGCGAGCCGGAAGAGTTGTGGCTGGTCAGGAGGGACGGCTCGTGGGCACGGCAGATCGAGGAGGACGGGCGCGCGGTTGTCGCGCAAGGCGGCCCGGTCAAGATCTGGGACGAGATAGAGCCGGCGTTTTCGGCCTGGGATGCGCTGGGCCGGCCGGGCAGGCACGCGTTCGGGCTTACGGTCACTCAAGATGGCCGCCACATGATCTGGCACGGTGATCCGGGATGCGAATTGTGGCCGCTGCGGTGAGCATACGGGGCACCAGGTCGGCGAGCGTCAGCCGGGCACGACTAGGTACTGCCCGAGCGGTGAGCTACGGGGTTATGACCTGGCCGCGATTCGCTGGTGCCAGATCGCGCCGATTGGACGGCTATGAACGCAGTGCTGCGGCTCCCAGGACTGTGCCGGCGCCGAAGAGCATCCCGGCGGTCAAGATGTCAGCACCAAGAACGGCCAGCCCTTACCCTCGGTACAGGTTTCTCTCTTCGTGCTAACAGGGATTTCGGCATGGCGGCGGGGTGATACCCGCCGGGGCACCGATGACGTTCCGCGGGTTGTCGAGCCAGAGCCTGGTGCCTGCGGGGTCGACGGTGATGCCGTACCGTTCGTGGCTGGGTTCTCCGGAGCGCAGCCAGGACAGGTAGGCGGCGTCGACCTCGTCCCACAGGCTCCTGGCGCCGTACTGGGTGACGGCGGACTCGCGGGCGCCGGGTTCGCGATCGCAGGCGGCCCACGCGCCGACCGGGTTGTCTGCCTCGAAGAGCAGCGGTGATGTGGCGCCGCTTTCCTCGCGGACAGTGTGCCAGCCGATGCCGGGCACCCTGGCAATGATGGCCAGGTGCGCTCCTTGCCCGCCATCGGAGATGGCTCGCGGGTCGAGCCCGGTTGCGGTGGTGCGGTCAGCAACGCGCGGAAGCGCGCTCCGCGTGTCATCGTGATTACGCGACGATACCGGCGTTTCCAGGAGCGGTTTAACGGGCGGTTAAGGCGCCTGGGCCGGTATCTGCCAACAGCGTTTTTTATCGTGCAACTGTCGCGGCTTCAGGAGTGCTTTGGCCTTCGGAGCGTCCAGAAAACTGCCGTTTCCCGTACACTGGCTGGGTGAGGAACGCTGAGGCATGCCTGCCGGAGGACCTGGCACCGGAGCCGGGTGAGGCAGCAGGCAGCCTGATCGGTTACGCGCGGGTCTCGACGACGGAGGAGAACCTGGACCGGCAGGTTCGCGCGCTGGAAGCAGCTGGCTGCGGCCGGGTGTTCAGCGACAAGCTGTCGGGAAAGAACGACGCCCGGCCCGAGTTGCGGGCTTGCCTGGATTACCTGCGCGCCGGTGACGTGCTGGTGGTGGTGAGCCTGGATCGGCTGAGCCGGTCATTGCAGGACCTGATCACCACGGTCAGCGAGCTGCGGCGGAGCGGGGTGGGTTTCCGATCGCTGCATGAATCGCTGGACACCACGACGCCGGGCGGGCGGCTGGTGTTTCACGTATTCGCGGCGCTCGCGGAATTCATCAGGGAACTGATCGTCCAGGGTACCCATGAGGGCCTGGAGGCGGCGCGTGCGCGGGGAGTGCGGCTCGGACGGCCGCCGGCGATGACTGCGGAGCAGGTCCGTCATGCGCGGGATTTGCTGGCCCGGCCGGAGAACACGGTGTCGTCGATCGCGCGGCTGCTCGGGGTCAGCCGGTCGACGATCTACAAGCACGTTCCCGAGGTAGCCAGGGACGGTGCGGCGACGACAGGCGCCCGGGAAATCGCCGTCGGCCGAGCCGGAGATACGGCCGCCGCGAGTCCTCGGCGGTATGAGTCCCGGCCAGGGCGGCGGGCGGTCGTGGCCGCGGACCTCTCGGACCTGAACGGCCCTTCCGGCGGCGTCGTGGACCTGCCGCTGCACCTGTTCTGGAGCAGCAAGGATCACAGTTTCGACCTGGGCACTCCCAGCGCGCGGCAGTCGATGTACGAGACCGTGCTGCGCGAGGCGAGCAGCCTCGATGATCTTGTCGCCTTCCTGGACGGCGAGACGCTGGTGCGGATCTGGTCTCAGCTGTACGTGCCGAAAGGCGTGCGCCGGGCGTGGGAGGAGCAGCATCCGGTGCTGCGGGCCGCCCGGCTGGCTGCCTGATGCCGCTGGAAGACCTGCAACGGGAGGTGGCAGCCGTAGTGCTGAGGGCGGCCGGGCGGTACGGGTTCGCGCTGGCGGGGGGCTGCGCCCTGATCGCTCACGGCGTCGTCAGCCGGGACACCGAGGACGTCGACTTGTTCACCGACGACGAGGGCGGCGTGCAGGCGGCGGCATCCTCAGTCGAGGCCAGCTTGCGGGCAGCGGGGATGACAGCGGTGCGGCGGGACAAGACGGCGGGCCTGGCAGACATCTTCCCTGGCATGGGCGAGGGCCTGGCCGAATGGGTGATCACCGGGCCGGCCGGCGAGCAGATGCTGCTGCAGATGTCGTACTTCGAGCGCGGCCGCCAGCCGGTGATCATGGACATCGGGCCCGTGCTCGACCTCGAGGACGTTCTGGCGGGCAAGGCCATGGCCCTGGCGAGTCGCTACGCTGAGCGGGATTACGTGGATCTGGCGGCCGCCATGGAGCGCGGCTACAGCGCCGCTCAGCTGATCGGGCTGGCACGAAAACTGGACCCGGGCCTGGAAGACCTGGACTTCGCTGAGGCCGGCGACCGGCTGGACAACATGGACGGCGAGGCACTCGCGCGGTACGGCCTTGACCAGCAGGACGTCACCAGGCTCAGGCGGCAGTTCGCTGCGTGGCCCCGCAGCCGCGCGCATCTCCGATCGTCATCAAGCTGATGACGATTATGTCATCAGCTTGATGACATAATTCGGCGTGGCGCGCGCCGACACGGCGCCGACGGCTGTCATTGCCGGCGAGCTGACCCGTATTCACGACGCGTGACCTGGTGAAACTTGCCGGGAGCGAGTCGCCTTCGACCAAGATCATCCGGTTCGCATGGCGGTACGTTAGGCCCACTCCGACTTTCTGGTCGTTTGGCCAGGTCAGAGGGATTGAGGATGGGCGCTGAGTCACGGAAGATCCGGCGCCGGACTGAGCGGGGTCACCGCGACGTCCGCCACTAACGCCTGGGCCGTCGGCGGCACCACAATCGGTCATATCCTGATCTTGCACTGGAACAGCACCACGTGGAAAGCGATCTGACCGGCACGCCGAGATGGTAGCAAGCCGGTTATTTCGAGATAGGTGCCCGCGCACACTTAACTACTTGTCCTGAGTGACGAATTGCCGGCGGTCGCGGGCTTGAGTGGTGTAGTTCCCGGCGGCGGCGCACCAGCCGGGTGAAGGGCATGACAGCGAGCCGACTTCGGCGGACCCGCCTTTGCTCAGGGCCGGCAGGCCGGGCAGCGGGATCGGCGTGCCCCAGTGGCCGTTGGACTCGTCGGTCACGAATCCCTGGCGGTGACCGGAGCGGTCGGTGTAGAACCCGGCGACTTCGCAACTGCCCTGCGGTGCACACGACACTGAGCTGACCGTGGTCGGGCCGCCCTTGGTCAGCGCCGCCAGGCCGGGCACCCGGGCGGCGGTGCCCCAGCGGCCGTTCCGCTCGACGACGGTGAACCCCTGATGGCCATGGCTGCCCTTGTAGTACCCGCCGGCCACGCAGTTGCCTGCTGAGGCGCAGGACACCGAGCTGACCTCGGCGTTCCCTCGCGTGTTCAGCGCCGCCAGGCCGGAGACCCCGATCGCCGTGCCCCAGCGGCCGTTCCGCTCGTCGGCCAGGAATCCCTGATAGTCGTTTCCGGACTTGTCGGTGTAGTATCCGCCGACCGCGCAGTTGCCCGTCGAGACGCACCACACCGAGTCGGCCTCGGAGTCCCCGCCGTCGTCCAGGGTCGCGAGGCCGGGCAGCCCGATGTCTTTTCCCCAGTGGCCGTTCCGTTCCTCGGCGACAAACTCGCGCCAGGTACCTGACGTGTAGTCGTCGGCGGCCCAGCCGCTGGCGACGCAATTCCCTGCCGAGGTGCAGGATAGCGAGTCAACCCCGCCGTAATATGCGTTGGTCGGGAGCGTCACCACCTTGCCCCACGCGCCGTTCTTCTCGGCGGCCACGAACCCGTCGCTCAGGTGGACGTCTTCGGCGTAATGCCCGCCAGCGGCGCAATAGCCCCCTGGGAGGCATGACACCGCCGCTATGCCGGCGTCGCCGTTCCCGTTCAGGTTCACGTTCAGGGCCGCGAGGCCAGGTATCCCGCCGGCCTTGCCCCACCGGCCGTTCCGCTCGAGAGCCGCGAAACCCTGCTGACCGCGGTGCCAGTAGTCACCGCCTGCTACGCAATTGCCTGGCGATGCGCACGACACCGCGCTGACTGCCGGGTATCCGCCTTTGCCCGTGTTCAGCGCCGCCAGGCCGGGCACCTGGATCACCCGTCCCCATGAGGACCTGACCGGCCCGTCCACCTCCAACGGCTGGAACGCCGTCAGCGTCCCGATCACGGTCAGGGCAGTGCACCAGGCCACTATCTTTCTCATGCGCCACCCACTCCCAGTCGCGGCCGCCTCCATCAGCATGGCGCCGCCGCGTGCAGTCGCTGCTCAACCAGACGCGGCACACACCCCGTTGGTTGACAGGCTGCGTAACGACCCGGCCGACTGCAGAGGGACGGCGTCACACCAGCGCGGCCTTGCCTTTGCCCGGCTTAACGCCTTTGCGGCGGGTGAACGTCCAGTCACCACCGGTCCGCTGCGGGGAATGAGTTCGATCAAAAAACCAAGAGCTGAGGATAGTCTGGCAGCGGAGAAAAGTTCTGCGGGCTCAGTGAACATCAAGGCTTGAGTTGAGGTCGCGCAGCCTGGCAAGGCCACACAACCGATCAAGAGGTTGTAAGTACCGCCCGGCAGACGGACGCAGTGCACCTGAATCGTGCCCGCGGCGAGTCGGTCGAGAGTCGAAGAGGCTGTCGCGCGAGTGGCGGGACCGGCGCAGATAAGTCAGGTCTGTGCCCTGTCGCCGTTTCAAGTCGGAGTAAGGACTGTGGGTGCAGATCGAGCCTTACACGTACGGGGGTGATTGCAAAGGCGATCACAGAGAGTGACGCGCAAGACGAGATGGACCCGCGCGGATCGCGGAATCCGGTGTCGGCCGTCGCTTGCTCGGATCAGCGCAAATTACGCATCGAGCAGTGCCTCAACGATCGGCTGAACGGCGTCGAAGGGCGCACGCAGTGCACCCTCGAGGTGGTGCCGCTCGGCCAGGAACCCCGGTGAGTTGTAACTCACTGATACCGCTCCGTTCGTGTCCTCCCAGACCAGTACCTTCAGCGGGATATCCAGCGCAGCAAGCGGTGCCGCGAGCATCACCTCCGCGCCCACGGCCGGCTTCCCGAACATGACGAGTTTCGAGTCGGGCATCTGCACGCCGGCTCGCTGGGCTACGCCGCTGTGATCGATGACGTTGAACACCGTGAAGCCGCGATCCGCCATCACGCGCTTCAGCCCGTCGATGGTCTGCGCGATGGACTTGCCGCTGGGTTTGGTGATGACCCCGTCCGAAGATTGCGAGCTGTCTGGCATCAGGCTTCCTTTCGAAGTGGTGCCCCCGGCGCCGGCAGCAGGTCGTTGCCTGATTCTCGTGTGAGAATGCGTGCTCACCCGCAGCGGACGTTCCGTCCACCTTAGGACGGCGCCACGCCACCGAGGGGCCCGATCTGAGGACTCGATAGGCGACCTGACCATCGCCGTGAGCACATGCTCCCCGGCAACGTCAGCCATCAGGGCTTCACCAGCATCGGCAGGATCCACTCATAATGCCCGTTTTATGCCCCACGGGGTCGACCCGTCGCCGACTGCTAGATCAGGGCAGGGACAGGTCACCGGCACTGACCCCGTCGTGGCTTCTTGGCGCGCGGAACTTGCCCTAAAAACTACAGCCGTAGATCGTGATCCGGAGTCCCCGCTGCTTGCCACGGCGATCAGGCGGCTCAATCGGCCGTGACATTTCGTCTGCACCCGGTCACCTTTCGCCGCATCGCCGCCGCCAGCAAGGTCCGGCCGCCTGGCCGGCCCAAGATGATCAACACCAATGCCCGCATCCATGGCAGCGGTAGGAAATAACTTGACGTGTCCGGGTTTGGGGGCGGGATTTATGGTATCGGGCGGCGACGGGGAGCTGGGTGACCGGCTGGCGGTAAAGTTCGGGTTGCTGCTGGCGCATCTGAATGAGCGGTCGCGGCGGCTTTACCTGGGATCCGAGGCGCTGGCGCTGGAGGGGGAGCTGGGCCGGGAGCGGGCGGTGGCGCTGGTAGCGGGTGCGGCCGGGGTGTGGCGGGCGACGGTGCGGGCGGGAGCGGAGGAACTGGCGGCGATGCCGCCCTCGGCGTCACCAGCACAAACCCGCCACCGCACGACACGCTCACACCAAAAATAGGAAAGTAATTTCCTACCGCTGCCCATGTTGAATAACAACACCAAACCCCGCATCGATGTTGATCATCTCCAGCCTCCCGGGGGATCCCGAAGCCCGCCAGGGCGGCCGAACGGAATCCAAAGATCACGATCTACGGCTGTAGTACTAAGCCTTCGCTTCGGCTCGATTCGCGAAGGACAAAGCCCAGGTTAACCATGGAATCGGTGTGACCGCCCTCCGCGGCGCGCCGCCACCACGCGTCAGCGTCCTCCTTGCTGCCAGCGGTGTAGCGGAGGTTCGCGATGCGGAACATCGCCTGAGTCTCGCCGGCCGCGGCTGCACTCAGATACCAGTGCTCTGCCTCGCTGTCGTGGCCGTCACCGTGCAGCAACTCGCCCAAGATCAACATGGCGACCGGAGTTCCCGTCTCGGCCGCCCGCCGCAGCCACTGTTGTGCCTGCCCGGTTAGTCCGTCATCCACGAGTTGGACTGCTAGGTGGATCATGGCATCGACACTGCCTGACTCGGCGGCTCGCTCCAGCCAGGAACGCGCTTGGACGCTGTCTCCGGCCTCCGTAAGCGCCAGCCCGAGGTTCCGCATCGCGGTCACCGCCGTCGGCGGCAATCTGCAATGCTCAGATGGCCTCTTCGCTCTGGCCTGACTTGCGGAAGATCTCCCCGAGAGCCCGCATCTCATCAAGATCACCAGGTCCGGTATGCCGGGAGGCTTGCTGTGCCCAGTGGATAGCTTCATCTGCCCGCTCAGCGTTCAACAGCAACACGGCGAGATTGACCATGGCCTTGACGTGGCGGGCGTTTGCGGCCCTCCACAGCCGCGGCTCCGCTGCGGCAACCTGGCCGGAATTGGCGTAGCGTACTCCGACCGTGGTCATCGCATCGGTGTCGCCGGCGTCGGCGGCTCGCCGGAACCATCGCTCAGCTTCTGCGTCGTCCATGGCGTCGTACATCGAAGCCAGATTGCGGTGAGCGGCACTGAGAGGGCATCTGATTTAGGTCAGTGATGGTTCGCCGGTTTCGGCGGGGGGGTCTCGCCAGGTTGGGGTGTTTTCTCCGATGAGGCGCCTGCTCATGTTGTCGATCATGGCCCAGTAGATCATCGTGGCGGAACGTTCCGGGAGTGTCTCGTAATCGCGGACAAGCCGCCGGTGCAGGACAAGCCACCCGAAGGTGCGTTCCACGGCCTGCCGGCGGGGCAGCGGGGCGAATCCTTTCTGACCTGGTTCTTTCCTGGCGTTCTTGTCCGCGTGTTCCACCGCGCACCCTGGCACCCGGCTGCCCGACGAGGCGATACATCTGGCGTCGGCCTTTCAGCTTGCCGGGTACCGGCATGTAGTCGCGACCTTGTGGCCGGTCAGCGACAGAATCGCCTTCAGAGTCGCACGGGACCTGTACGCGACACTCGCTCGCGCTGAAACCCCTGACGTCACTGCCATCGCCTTGCATGACGTCACCCGTCAGGTGCGCGATCGGCTACCGCAATCCCCTTCGGCCTGGGCCGCCCACATCCACAGTGGTGCCTGAAACTCGGCCCTCGTTGAAGACGAGGAAGTGGACGGCGAGCACGCCGCAGACTAGCGTGACCGAGCCGCTCAGATGGATCGCGGAGCGGCCGGGCAACAGGCGTGCTGACGGGTACCTGAACATCCTCGCCAACCCGCACGTCGGTCGCCCCCGCTTGACGCCGCTGATACCATCGGTTTAGCATATTGATATCAATTTAAGCGCGGGCGGGAGCCGGGGCGGTCAGATGAGGTGCTTAGTGATGCGGGCCAGGGTTGCCATGATCATGGTGGTGGCCGTGGGCCTGGTGGTGGCTGGCTGCTCGGGCGGCAAGCCGGCGGTGAGCGCGGCGGGTTGTTCGGGTAAGCAGGCGGGTGCGGCTGGCGGCGGGCCGGCTAGTCCGGCTGGTCAGGGAGTCGCGGCGGCCTGGGCGCTGCCTGGCGGCAACCTGGCGAACACGCGGGATGTCGCCAGCGCGATTACCGCCTCGGACGTCGCACGGCTGGGCGTGGCCTGGTGCGTGCCGGTCGAGTCGACCGGTGACGCGCTTTCCGGCGGGGTGACCGATGGTTACTCGACCACGCCGGTCGTCGTGAACGGCGTGGTGTACCTGCAGGACATGGAGTCGGACGTGATGGCGATCAGGCTCGCCACCGGCAAGGTCTTGTGGACGCGCAACTACAGCACGCCCAACGGCGGGCCTGATGGCGTCAACGTGGCCGGCGGAACCGTGTACACGGCGACGAGCCGCGCGGCGGTCGCGTTGTCGGCGGCCACTGGCAGGCAACTGTGGAGCCGGACCCTGACCGGCAACAATCACGAGGGCATTGACATGGCGCCCGGCTACAATGACGGCACCGTGTACGTGTCGACGGTGCCGGTGAATCCGCTCGTGGGGACCTATCTTGGGGGCGGCAAGGGGATCTTGTGGGCGCTGAACGCGAAGACCGGAGCGCCGGAGTGGTCCTGGGATGAAGTGCGGAACCTGTGGGGAAACGCGGCCGTCAACTCCGGCGGCGGGCTGTGGGATCCGCCCTCGTTCGACGCTCAGGGAAACCTGTACATCGGCATCGCGAATCCCGGACCGATCGGCGAGGACGGGTGGCCGAAGGGCTATCCGTGGGGGACAAGCCTGGGCCCTGACTTGTACACCGACTCGGTCGTGAAGCTCAGCCCGGCCGGGAAGCTGCTCTGGTACTACCAGCTCACCCCGCACGACCTCTACGACTGGGACCTGCAGAACTCGCCCGTGCTCACCACCGCCCGCGGGGAGCCTGTGGTGATCGATGGCGGCAAGGCGGGCATCCTGATCGAGCTCAGCGCGCGGACCGGCAAGCTGCTGTGGAAGCTCCCGGTCGGCGTGCACGACGGGCACGACAACGACGGGCTGCTCACCGAGAACGCCACCCCGGCCAGCCGCTTCGCGCTGCCCGCCAAGTTCGTAGTCGAGCCAGGCGCCTTCGGCGGCATCGAGACTCAGCTGGCGACCAACGGCTCTACGGTGTTCGCCGCGGTCAACAACCTCGGCTTCCCTCTCACCGTCCGCGGTTTCGCGGGGGACTCCAAGGCATTTACGACTGCCATCGGCAAGGCCGGCGGCGAGATGGTCGCGGTCAGCCAGGACACAGGAAAGGTCATCTGGGACGACAAGCTCCCTTCGACGCCGTACGGCGCCGCCGCGGTCACCAACAACGTCGTGTTCACCACGACCTACAGCGGATACCTGTACGCGTTCAACGCCGCCACCGGCGCCATCTTGCTGAAGACGCCGCTGTCCTCCGGCTCCAACGCCCCGGTCACCGTCGATGGTGACTATGTCATCGCCGGGGCCGGCATCCAGCTACCCAAGCCCGACCAGCAGCTGATCATCGCCTACAAGCTCGGAGCCAAGGGAAAGCTCCCCGACACCGTCGGCCCGTAGGAGGCAAAGACGGGGACGGGCGGAGCACGACCCCGAGCGCCCCGCCGCCGGGGGAGTCAGAGGTAACTGTCACCAGCGAGCTAGGAGCCCACGGGGCCGCCCCGGCGGCTATGCGCGCTGCGGGCCTTCCGCTTGGTCCCGGCACCGGTCACGAGCATGGGCTCGTCGGTACCCGAGGTACAGGCCGGCTGAAGCTGATCTTCAGCCGGCCGGGCCGCAGGCCCGGCGTTGTCCCTGCGCAGGTGTCCTGGCGCAATGCCAGCAACTCAAGGGCTGGGGTGTCGGTCTCTTTGTGGATTCCGCAAAGACGGGCCGGCCGGCCCGCCGGGGATGAGAGAACGCCACCCGGGCAGCACGAGCCCCGTCCGTCACCGCCCGCCCCGGACCGCAGCCGCCGCGAAGGGCAACGCCCGCTATCCGCGGCCCGCCAATTCGCGGCGGCAGTTCCGGTCTCAGCGAGTTATTGGCCTAGCTGGCCGCGCGCCAGTGTGCCTTGATGGTCGCTGCGGGAAGAGCGGTGGGGTAGACGGCTATGTCTCCGGCCTCCCCGATGAAAGGCTGATTGACGATGGCGTCTACCCAGTTGCCGATGCGGATATGGCTGGCATGGAGGCTAAGCGGGCCGGCCTGGGGTTTTTGGCTGCCGAGGTCGACCCCGTCCGTGTATGCGGTGATGCTCACGTCGTGGGCGTTATACACCAGAGCCAGATAGTGCCATTTCCCGTCCCACAGATCGACGTTGGCTTTGGCGGTGTTCCAGCAGTTAGAGGATCCGTAGGAGTCGAGGGCGAGGACGGATCTGGCCAGATGCGGGCAGGTGGTAATTGGCGACGTTGCGGCTGCGGATGACCAGATGGCCAGGCCGGCGATGTTTCCCTTACCTGCTTGCCCGATGTCCACCAGGACCTGGTTTTGAAGTTTTCCGGTTTTCTTGAACCAGCCCTCAAGAGTGAAAGCGTGTGAGCGGTAGAAGCCGGGGGAGCCGCCGATGGCGATGTCGCCGGTCCGGCCGGCAGACCGGATGGCAGTGTTGGCTCCATCGTGGAGCGGGCCCGTTACGGCATAGGTAATCCCTTTCTTCGCGTACGTTCCGTTCTTATGGGACGGCGAGGAATCGCAGAGGATAGGTCCCGAGGATTCTTCTAACCGGTAGTAGGCGGCCGGTTTCGATGCCAGAGTTGCTTTAGCGTATTTATCTTTGGCCGGAACATGGCACCGCCGGGTGCCGCTGCCGGCGCGGTTCCTGGCGTGCTGAAAGTGACCCGTTGCGTTGCTGCTCGCGGCGGTCATGGTGAGCGACGCGGCGTTGCCTGCTGCCAGGCCGGCGATGGCGAGAGTTCCAGCGACGGCGAGTTGAGCGATCATAAGCCCTCCTTGGCCACTGTGGTGAATGTACCCGGCTCCTTTGCTCAGGCGTGGCCGAGGAAGGTGGCCTTTCCCACCAGGATAGGTAACCGTCCTTGAACGTGGCGCGCTTGCTGTCGTCGGTGACTCCGGTCAGGTCGCACACTAACCGGGCCATTTCCATGAAGTCAGCGCCGCTGATGACCCCGTCACCGTTGACGTCCAGGACGGCGAAGATTGACTTGAGATTGCGCTCAAGAAGGTCAGATGGCTGATTCACGACGAGCACCTCCGGCACGGGTTGCTTTTTGTCCCTGCTGCAGAACGTATTATTCTGCTATATCCCGGCGGCCGCACCTATCGTCGCGGTGACAAAGCGGTCCTGCGGCGGCACGCCAAGCACGTCGGCCAGCGTGAGCAGCGGCAGGTCCGCGGCCACGTCCTTGGCGAAATCGCATTCGCCTTCCCGGCCGGTGAACACCCGCTCGCAGATCGCTGGCGCGTGAGCGCGGATGCGGTCCTCGAGCCGGGAGACCGCCTGCCGGGTGAACGACCGCGCCAGCAGCCGCCGCAGCCGGGAATAGCGAGACGCCCGCTGGCAAGGCAGTTGCCAGCGTGATGCCTGCCGCACGGCAGCTCCGCCAACCGGTCATCAATGACCACCGAATCCAGCTGGGCACCGAAGACCTCTTGCCCGCCGCCGCACTGACCGGAACAAGGTTGGCTACCAGGTCACAGCACCTGGTGGCTACAGCAGTTACCACACAAGTGCGGAAGGGTGTTCCGAGTCCGCGAACGTTCCCCGGCCCCGGGCTCTCGGCCCCGGCCCTCACCTCTTCCGGCATTGCGGGCATTTACCGCAACTGGCCGGCAGGGGCAGCAACAGCCGGCAGGGGCAGCAACAATGGCCCGTCGATGCTGTTCGCGGCCGCCCGGCAACGACAACGATGGGACACCGATGCTGCCAGCACCGCATCCATGGGACACCGATGCGGTAAGCAAAGGCCGGGCCAGCGACAACGATGGGACACCGATGCGGTAAGCAGCCGCACGGAACTCGTCATTGCCTGCGCGCGGCGTCGAGACGCAGCACCACCTCGACGACAGTGCCCTCGCCGATCGCCTGGGCTCGCTGGACCGCCGCCTTGACGGGCACCAGGTAGCGGCCGTTCCTGGGGAACAGCGCCGTGCTGAACTCCGAATCGCCGATGGTGACGCGGACAGGCACCTGACCCCAGTAGATCAGGCCGCGGGCTTCCTCCTTGAGATCCTCGCTGTCCTCCGGCGTCATGGCCACGAAAAGATACGGCGCCGGCCCGCGCCACTCGATCACCTCGCCAGTGAAGGTCCACTCCATGCCCCCATCATCGAAGATGCGCCCGCGCATCGGAGACGCGGCCGGGCGGCCTGCGCGTGATGTCCCAGCCCGACCAAACCGGCGGGGGACAGCCCAGCCTCACCCGCGCTGGCGGACTCAAGCCATTCGACGACGGCCTCACGGCCAGCCGAGGCCAGCCGGCCCGACAGGGCTGCGTCGCAGGGATGCCGTCGGCGATACGCCGCAGTCTGCCTGGCCGGGATTGGCGGACACCTCAGTTCAGCGCTGGTCGTGTCCGCTGATGAGGCCCCGCGCCGCCGTGATCAGGTCGGCGTTGCCGCGAGGGCGAGCACCGTCGGGCAGGGTAAGGGCATCTTCCAGCGCCACCAACAACACCGAGATGTTCCTGATCGGCATCGGCAGGGACCTTGATCAGGTGGTGCCGTGTCTTGGGCTCCTTGCCCGGCCGGGGCGCTCGGGACGTAGTGGACGCCCAGATCTTGTAGCGGTCGACCAGGAACAGGTGAATGAGCGTCATCAGGCGCGGTACCTCGGTCTGGACCAGGTGCTGGTGCTGGGTGGAGCCCTTGCCCATCGCCTGCGTCGCGGCCGTGCCGCCCGAGGATGCCAGTAGCGCCGCGTCCGAGCGCGGCCCCCCGACCAGGGTCTGGATGGCCTCGGCGATGCGCCGGGCGTCGGCCAGGTCCGCGGTCTTCGTTTCCATCCACAGGATGTCGGCGAAGGTGGTGGCCGCCGGGTGCGGGAGAGAGCGGACGCGCTGGTTACGGGCCTGCTGGGCCGGGTGATGCGGCAGCGGCGCTCCGTCGCGGTGGCGCTGGACTACGTCCGGGCGCTGTCGCGGGATACGCGGGCGAACTGCTGGGAGCTGGCCGTTGCCGCAGGTCATGAGGGCCCGCACCGGATGCAGGCCCTGCTCAGCCGGCACCGGTGGTCGCGGGAGGAGCTCAGGGGTCTGCTGCCGGGCCTGGCGCAGGGCGTCCTGCGCGATGACCCCGGTGACCTGATCGGGCCGGGGCTGGCGTTCGACGAGACCGCTCACCTGCGGAAAGGGAAGTTCACCGCGTGCGTCTCCCCGCAGCACGCCGGAGTCACCGGCAAGGCGGAGAATTGCGTGACCTGGGTGTTCGCCGCCCTGGTCACCGCGCTCGGGCAGGCCCGGGTGGATTTTGACGTGTACATGCCGGAGTGCTGGGCGAAGGATCCCCGGCGGCGGAGGAAGGCGGGGATCCCGGCGGGCCTGGCGTTCGCCACGAAGCCGGAACTGGCCATCGCGCAGGTGAAGCGCCTGATGGCGGCAGGGGTCCGCCGGCGGCGTGCGCCGAGTCCGCGGCTCGCTACGCCAGCCGGTTCGACCGCGTCATCTGGCACCGGGTCACCCGGCGGGACACGGCCAAGACGCTGGCCGCGAAGCTCGACTGGGAGCAAGTGCGCGGTAGCGCCACGCTCGTGATCATTGACTCCGCCCAGCTCCTGCTGGCCGACGATGGCACCTGGGCCGACGAGGCGATCGCGGAACTGATCACCGCCCTGGTCCAGCCTGGTGCTCATTCCTGCGCGATGCTCGTCAGCGACCGGCGGCTGCCCGGGCTCGACGGGCTGACGCCGACCTTCGTGGTGCCGATGCTGTCCAGGTCAGAATCCGAATGGCTGGCCAGGGAACTCGCCGAGCTGAGGTCGGGGGGCGAGGACGGCTCAGAATATGCCCACATGACGTGGCTCGCCTGCCGAGGGCACTCAGGACTCATCGATTACTGCACGACGCAAAACAGGGCGCTGACCGAACGGCGGCTGCGAAAGCTCTGGTACGGGTGGGAAGTATTCGGCCCGCTTTCCCCGGTCGCCGCGCGGGTCCGGCGTCCGCTCGGCCGTGACCATCCGGGCCGAACGCTGGGTGAGTGGGCGCTGACCCTGGCCGGGGAACTGTCTGACCAGGGCCGCCGGGCGCTGGTCCTCCTCTCAGGACTCGGCGGAGCCGCGCGCAGTCAATCCGGTCAGCCTGCGCCGTGAAATCCTGATGACCGCAGCGCAGGCGGCGAGGCGGCTGAGCCGCCCCGACCTGGCGGCGATCTACAACGCAGGCCTGACGCAACTGCTCGCCCAGGTCGAACACCGCCTCGGGCACCCGAGCGAAGCCGCCGGCTTCGGCCGGCAATCGCTTCGCGCGAGTTACGCGGCCGGCGAGACCCTCGATGCGGCTTCGGCCCACACCCGAATGTCGAACTTCCTCGCGGCGGGCACGCCCCGGCAGGCCAGGCAAGCTCCCGTGCACGTACTCGCCACCGCGGTAATCCAGTCGCGCGTCAACGGGAAGCTCCTCGCTAGCGGTTTCCAGTCCGAGCCGCTCACCGCCGCCCTCACCCGGCTCGCGATGTGCCAGGCCCGCCAGCCGGAGCTGATCCTCAAGTCCTTCCCCGATCTGGCCAGCAACCTCGCGGATACAGTCGGCATAGACCTCGCCTCGCTGCTCGCGGGGCTCGAGCGAGTACCAGTAGAACCCGGACCGGAACCCGGAAGCCGGCGTGCTGCGGCGGTGACGATTCCGTCGGTTACTCCGCAGGGTCCGGGATCAGGCCTTGGACCGGACCGCCGTGGTGAGCGGCGCCGGCATTCAGGGCGTGCCGGGGCGTGCCGGGGTGCCTTTCGCGAGCCTGGAGCGACTGCTCCAGGTCGGCCTCGATGCCGGAAAGTATTCCGCGCTGACGGCGGCTGATTGTGTAGAGCCAGGTGCCGCCGAGGACCATATAGCCCACGAAGATGTACGGGAAGATGTCCACGGGGAACGGCGGCGGCGGGTAGAAGCTGCCGATCGTGGGCACTAGCAGGCACAGGCAGGCCACGACTGCCACGATGACCTCGCGCGGCCGCAGTTCGCGCCGCCGGAACAGGTACACCGGTGCGGCAATGGCGATCAGGAAGTAGGCGAGCAGGAAGCCGAACGCCGCGAGCGTGCCCGCGTCGCCGAAGGTGGTCAGCGGGTTGGTGTAGATCTCCAGGATGGCCGGGATCAGGAACATGATGCCGATGTAAGCCGTGATCGCGACGTGCGGCGTGCCGTTGCTGGCGTGCGCTCGGCCCAGTTGGCGGGGGAAGACCCGGTGCTCGCCCATCGTGTAGATGATCCGCGCCCCCGCGTTGAGGCAGGACAGCGACAGCGAGAAGAAGCTGATCATGGCGCCCAGCGAGATCGGGATCTTGAACGCGCTGACGTGGTAGAGGCTGGCAAGGACGTTCAGCGGGGCGGCGATCGAGGCGAGCGACGTCCCGTAGTGACGGGTGCCGAAGACCTCGACGTAGCTCATGACCACCATGAACAGCCCGGTGAGGATCAGGCTCCAGATGACAGCGCGCGGGACGCTGCGCAGCGGGTTGCGTGCCTCTCCGCCGAGGGTGGTGGCGCTCTCGAAGCCCACCAGGCTGAAGATGCAGGCCACAACAGCCAGGCTCATTCCGTGAATTCCGACGCCCTTGAGCGTTAGCTGGCTGTGGTCAACCGGCAGCCCATGTGAGAACAGCACGATGGCGGCCAGGCTCAGGATGCAGGTGACCGAAAGGCCCTCCAGCACCAGGGTGAGCAGTGATGACAGCCGGATATCCCGGTAGGCGATATACCAGCAGACCACTGCGCTGAACGCGAAGAAGCAGACCGCCGGAATAGTTCGGTGCAGTCCGACGGCCGAGAGGAACTGCTGCGCGAAGACCGAGAATCCGGTGAGGCCTGCCACCCCGATGAACAGATAGGACCAGATGAGCGTGAATCCCGAGAAGACACCAGCGCCCGCGCCCAGCCCGCGGGTCGTGTAGATGTACATCGCTCCCGGGCCGGCGGTGCGCTTGGTGAACTGATTCAGGCACAGGACGACGAAGAGGAGCATCACCGTCCCGAACAGGTACGCCAGCCAGGTCCCCTGGCCTGCGCTGGAGAATGCGAGCGGGATGATCAGGACCGCGGTCATCGTCGGTGAGATAAGGGCTATCGACTGGGCCAGCACGGCCGGGAATCCCAGCGCGCCCGCGCGCAGCCCGCTGCCGGATTGCGTTTTCATGGCAGTATTCGACACGATTTCTGAGCTCCATTCCGCGCCCAATGGCCATCTCGCAGCCAATGAGGCACGCAAGTGACGACCCGAACGCCCGTGCTAACAAACAATGGGGAAAGGAGCGCCGTCGCTCACAAAGAAGATTGTGGCAATGGCCGGATCGGGCTAGCAAGGCATCTTGTGTTAACAATCCGGCTTTGTGTGTTACGCGGACATTTCCTCTTCGGCGTATTCGAGGACCTCGACGTGGTCGCCGACCCGGATGATGCCGGGCGCGTCGGGGACCATGTTCTGCCCGAACACCAGCATCCGGCCGAATCGCCGACGGCGGGCGAGCATCCTGAGCGGCTGGCCACCGACCTCGCCAGTGACCTGGTCGGTTGTGGTGACCACGCAGCGCCCGCAGGGTTTCACCACCCGAAAGGTCACCGCGCCGATCCTGATCCGCCGCCAGCCGTCCTCTGCCCACGGGCACGTCCCGGCCGCCACCACGTTGGGCCGGAACCGGTTCATCGGGACCGGATGGTCACCGCCACGAACCAGCCAGCGGTTGAGTTCGTCGAGCGAGCCCGTGCTGGTCAGCAGCAGCGGGTAGCCGTCAGCGAAGCTCACGACGTCGCCGGCGGCACCGTACGCGGGGTCGACGGCGCGGCGGGTCGGGTCGTCGAGGTACACCAGGTACACCGCGCGGCCGAGGAACTCCGAGAACCAGGCGTCGGCTGCCGGCCCGGCGGCCGCCGCCCTGAGCGTGGAACTCCACACGGTGACCCGACGCATCTCGGCTCCCGTCCGGCCGCATGGCACCGGAACGGAGATGGCGCAGCGCCCTGGGGCGGAGGCCGTCATAACCCCGTCGTCGTACCTGACGACGACGCGGGCCATGGCCGGCTCCTCGCGCTGGCTGACGAACCGGCCGCGCTCGTCGATCAGGAGCCAGCGGCGGTCGCCTGCCAGTCCCCATGCCTCGACAGCCGATTCGGCCAGGTCGACGGCGCGAGCTGCCTTGAGCGGGTAGATATGGACCGAGGCCAGGCGGGCGCAGTCTCGGGTGCTGGTCATCACCACTTCCTTGTCCGGTGCTATTGACCACAGGCGAAGCTGCCAACCCGGCGGTGGAGTTCCTGGCTGTAGCCGAGCGCGCCAGGTCGGCGCGCTCGACGAGGTCTTCTACGACGGGTGTCATGACTGCCCCTGAGCGCTTGCGATGGCGACTGGCGAACTTAATACCTGCCGGATGACAGGTACGTGCCACACAGCGTCTCGGGACGGCGTTTCAAGGATGTTCCTGCTGCTCGACAGACGTGTAACGAGACGAGTCTTATGTAACAGCCGCGCGTCAGCAGCAGGTGGCCGTCAGGAACGGTGCAGTCCTCACGGTTTCTCCGCCCGTGAGCGCCGCGGGCGTTTGTCGGTCGTCATCACTTCCTATAGCCTTGCATTGGAGCCCTCCGCGCTCCGCACTTCAGATCGCTATTTCGACCCGCGGGTCATGGATGCGGCCGGCTTGCATTTGCCCGCCACGCTCCGGCGCATTGCCTACGACGAAGGCGACCCGGATCGGGTGTATGCGATAGTTGCAGGCCGACTGGCGGAGCTCTCGGGCTTGCATGTCCTTGAACTGTCGGTGGAGGAGGACGATGTACGCGAACTCCTGAGCGTTCAGCTCACAGAATCAGGCGGGCTGACGCTTCCCGCGCGAAGCCTGTCTGAGGGAACGCTTCGCTTCCTGGCCTTGTGCGTCCTGCTTGAGGATCCCTCGGTCAGTGGCTTGCTGTGCATGGAAGAACCGGAGAACGGGATTCACCCGGCGAACATAGAGGCAATGGTTGACCTAGTACGTGACCTGGCAGTAGACGCCCAGGACGCGCCAGGAGCCGATAATCCGTTCCGGCAGATCATCATAAACACTCACTCGCCTTATGTCGTCCAGTTGGTAGACCCGCAAGATCTGCTCTTCGCTGACACGTCGATGCGGCGCGCACCTGACGGTTCGCTGGCGCCGTCGCTGCAGTTGCGCCCGCTCGCAGCTACGTGGCGTGCGGCCATCGCCGATGGCGCTCCGCCGGTAACGAGAGCTGACATACTCCCCTATCTGACGACTCCGCCAGGAGCTCAGCTCAAACTAGGAATTGCGTGACCGTTCGGATCCTGTTCCTTGGTGAGGGCACCAGCGACAGCGGCCTTACTACGCACGTTCGCCGGATCGTGACCGGTCACGGCGTGGATGTGGTGATTACTGATCCTCTCGTCGATCGCCTTCCGCCCCCGCCCCGAAGGACGATCGAAGCGAAGCTACAGGCCGTCAAAGATCTGGGCGGTAGGTATGACTTGCTCGTCATTCACCGTGACGCTGACCGGGACGGCCGGGCTGGCACCGAAGTCACCCGCCAAGCGGACATCGATCTGCGCGAAGTCCTGCCCAACGGAAAAACGTCACCCACCGGTTTGAATCACTTACGGATCGGGTGGCCGAGTGGAAGTTCGAGCCGCAATGATCACAACAGCCATCGATGAGGCTCGCAGAGCGCGATGCGAGCACCGTCAGAGGTGAAGTGCTTGATCATGGTGGTGTCGTGTCTTGGGCTGTTTCCCCGGCCGGGGCGCTCGGGTATTTGCGTTCGATCAGGGCGTTCAGGCGGTCGCGGTCCGGGGCGAGCAGGGCCTTGATGCCGTCGGGGTTGACGTCAGCGACGATGACCTGGCCGATCTCGTCGTGTACGTCGCTGAAGAGGCCGTGGGTCTTCATCTTCTGGGTCTGGTAGCGGTTGTCGTCAGTGGGGCTGACGTAGTGGACGGCCCAGATCTTGTAGCGGTGGATGAGGAACAGGTGGATCAGCGTCATCAGGCGCTTCTTGCGCAGGGCGTTGTCGAAGGTGTTCTGGTCCCTGACCGACAGGATGTGGCGCCCGGCACCAGTCGCAGCTCGTGCGCGGGCCGCATCGTGCTACAATTGCTACGGGTAGGAGGATGCCGTGAGGACGATCAGCCACCGGGAGTTGCGTAACAACAGCGCAGAGGTTCTCCGGGCGGTGGGTGCAGGGGAAATCATTGAGGTGACTAATCACGGCGAAGTTGCGGCCGTGCTGGTCCCGCCTTCCCTGACGCCATATGAGCGCCTGGTCGCTGCGGGAAAGGTTCGGGTGCCGCGAGAGGACGAACCGGTAGATCTGCGTCGCATCCGGCGCGTGACTGCGCCGATGTCAAGCGCCGAGATCATCGGCGATGTCAGAGGCGACGGGTGATCCTTTACGTCGACACCTCGGCAGCGATGAAGCTCCTGGTCGAGGAAAAAGAGTCAGCTGCGCTTGCCGGGCATCTGCAAGGGCGCACGCAAGAGGGCGACACTCTCGTGGCCTCGCTGCTATTGCACACGGAGTTGCATTGTGCCGCGAACCGCTGGCCAGAGCACATTGATCACGACGCGGTTTCTGAAGTGCTGTCGGCGATCGCGCTGGTAGACCTTGAGAGCGGTGACCTGACGACCGCTCCCTTGCTACCGGGACGCCTGCGCTCCGCTGATGCCATTCACCTCGCCACGGCCCTGCGGCTGAATGCTCGCGCGATGGTCGTCTACGACCGGGAGTTGCTGATCGCGTCACGTAGTGCCGGAATTAACGCCTTCTGCCCGGGCTCTGCTTGACCGGCGCAGTCCGGCTGCCGGGCTGGCCCGCTGGGAATCATCCGCTGACCTTCAGCAGGTAGCTGTATACGCGTATCAGCTCGTTGTAGTCGTACTGGTTGACGTTGCCGTCGTCATCGAGGTCGGCGGCTGCCTTGAGGCCAGAGTCGCAGGGTCCTTTGGGCGGCAGGAGATCGCTGTAACACTGCAATAGGAGGTCGTAGTCTTTGACGTCGACGTATCCATCGCCGTTGATGTCGCCGGCCGTGAGCGATATGTCGGGCGGGGTGTTGGCGGCGGCCGGGGTGATCGTGACGTTGTCGGCGCTTGGCAAGGTGAGGCCGCGGGGGTCGCCAGGGGTGGTCGCGAGCTGGACGGTCATTGTGTAGCTCGCCGTGCCTGACCACGACTGCAGTGCCGAGCTGATCAGGCTCGGCGATGGCAACTGGACGGTTGCCTGGTAACGGTCGGTGTTCGGCGTGACGGTCGCGGTGATGTTGAAACCCGAGTCGTAAACCAGGTTGCCGCTGCTGTCGCGGATCTGGATGCGCATGGGCCGCTGGGTGTGGACCGGGTCCGTGTTGAGGTAGACATTGTCCAGCGGGTCGAGGAGCTTGGCGCCAACGGTGAGAGTCGTGAAGTACTGCACGCTGTTGAAGCCGGGGTTGTAGCTCGGAAAGGACGGGAGTTCGCTGGTGAAGTAGTGGTTGGGCAGGTCGCCAGGCGGCAGCGGGGGCACGTTCGGCAAGCTCGGCACTCCGTACGCCTGCAGGATGGCGACTGACTTGGTCAGGCAGTTGTCGTTCGCGAGGTTGTAGCCGCTGTTCTCCCCGTTGATGACGGCTGTCAGCGCGGCGCTTGGGTTGCTGGCGGTCACCATCGTGCAGCGGTATTGCAGGTAGTAGCCGGGTCCGTTGCCGTAGGGATGGTTGCCTGTGCCGAAAGCGCTGAGCATGTCGGCGAGGGTGCCGCCCTTCGTCCAGCTGTGCGTGTCGCCGCCAGCGCTGACGATGGCCGTGTACGGAAGGCCTTCGGTAGCGCCGAACGTCCAGTCGTCGCCGGTGCCGTCCCTGTAACCCCATCCGATGTGGCCCACGAGTCCGCCGCTTGGCACCGCTCCGAACGGGGCGCTGAACAGGCAGGCTTCGCCAGGCACGGATTCCGGTGCCGCCACGCCCGCGCCCGGCCCCATGAGAACGAACGCCGCGGCCAGTCCGGCAGCGGCCGCGAGCCTAAAACTCCCGGCCAGGTAGCTGCTGCGCCTCATGATGCTCCTTGTATCGCTGTCACCGAGGTCCGGCTAGCGACCCAGATATGGGTGCCGTCGAAGGTGATGTAGCCGGGCTGGTCGAATCCGTAGGCGGGTCCGCTTATGGTGCGGACCAGCGAACCGTCGGACGAGTTGATCTCGGTTACCGAGTTCGCGTCGACAGTTCGTTGGTGCCGCTGACCCCGGCCACGCTGTGCATCGACCAGGTCACCTCGGGTGCGCCGGCGGCGAAGCCGCTGATCCAGCCGCTGAGCCGGCCGGTCCGGTCGACTGCGTTGCGGTAGAGCTTGCCGTCGAGTCCGGTTCCGAAGAACTCGGTGACCCCGAGGGCGGAGGGCGCGGACGCCGGGCCGGTGATGGACCGCATCTTCGGCGCCTCGGCGAAGTCCGGAATCCGCGGACTTTCCACAGCGCGAGCAACCGAATCAGGTTGTCCAGTACGTCGTTGCGCAGGACGCCGCGGACAGCGATCTCCTCCAGGTCACCTGACCCGGTGTCGCCCAGCAGCCGGTGCTCGAAGGACGCGTGCCGCTGGACCAGCCGCGGCTGCCCCGCGCCTGCCAGCCCTCCAGCCGGGGGCGGGCCGGCCAGCGCCAGGTCGGCGGCCAGGTCCGCCTCGCGCTCGCAGTCATCTCCTGGCGCGCTCGTCGCCAGGCCTGGCAGCGCGATGCTCCCGAGCGCCGATCCGGCGGCCTGCTGCACGACGTGCGCGGACTAGTGCGCGATCAGCCACTGGCCAGCCGGCGTCAGCGGCTGGTAGCAGCCGTCGCGGAAGACCATGGCCGTGCCGCACGTGACCGCGTCCGCCCCGAGCGCGCGAGCGAGCCGATCGGCATCGGGCCCGGTATGGACCCGCACCGCGGTCAGATCGGCGCCAAGGCATTTTTCAAGCCGGTGCCGCAAGCTCGCGGGAATAAGGCCACCAGAAAGCTGCTCAGCCAAGTTCGGCGCTCCTCACCCGCAAGCCGGATATCACCCGTCGCTAACCCTAAAGCCCGCCCTGGTCGTCTTGCCTTGCTGGACGTGGCTCTGGCTGATCCCCACCTGGGGCCGGGTTCCTTGTCGCCGACCGTTGAGGGCCGGCGGGCCGTGAGCAGCCCGTCTTCGCCGAATGTCTTGTACTCATGCGCTGAAATGAGATGGTCCGGGGTAGTCGTCGGGAACGGCGTCCATGATGAGCTCGTCGCAGGGCTGCCCGAGCCAGTACCCGGACCGGCGTAGCCGTCCTGCTGGCTTGAAGCCTGCGGTGCGGTAGGCGCGGATGCCGGGCGTGTTGGGCTCGAGGACCTTGAGCCAGATCATGCGCAGCGCGGTGATGCGGAAGCCGTAGTCGAGGGTGAGCAGGGTCGCCTCGGCGGCCAGGCCGCGTCCGCGGGCTTGGGGGGCGAGGAGGATGAGGAACTCGGCGGTGCGGACCTGATGGTCGATGAGCAGCGTGGCGAGCCCTGCCGGTCGCGGTTCCGCGTCGTCCCGGGTCTCATAGACGGTGAAGCGGAGCTGGTTCAGGGCGCCGCGGACCTGGTGGCCGTAGCCGTCAGTGCGGTTTTCCAGGGAGTCGGGGACCTGGCGGCCGTAGCCGAGGATGGCCATGGGCTCGTTTTCCCATTCCCAGTAGCGGGAGACCAGGTCGGCGCGGAGCGGGCCAAGGCCGGCGCGCTTGCCGCGCACCCAGATCACTGGCCCTGCGGCGGGCTCGTTCATGTGGTGCCTCCTGATCCCGGATCGGACGGCGGGATGCGGATCAAGGGCGTGTATGCCCTGGTTGAGGCGGGCTCATCGACGGGCTGCCCGCCGGCTTCGATCCATGCGTGCATCCGCACCGGGTCACTAGCGATGCCGTGCCGCCAGTCCGCGCGCCGCCCGGTGAGCGACAGGGCCACCATGGCGGCGACAGATTCCTCCAGGCACGCGATCCTGGCTGGCACGAATTGCGCTATCCACCGTACCGCTCGCAGCGCGGCCTCGGCTTCATGCAGCCCAGCGGCGTGTCGGCGGAAGGAGGCAGCGCGCGCGAGGCGGACCATCCGGGCGAAGGATCTGCGATGGCCGCCGGCGGACCTGGCGGTGAGAGTGACGGCGATCGCCGCGAGAGCGCGGACGGCCCAGGCGGCCCGCGGAGCAGCAAGGGCGGGCAGGGCCGCAGCGGTTTCGGATGTTCCCCAGCTGGGCGCGGCAGGCCTGACGGGGACCGGGGCGGTACGGGGGTGCCGGTTGCGCCATCTGGTTCTGGCGGTGCCGGGCAGTGCCCGGGCGCGGCCGGCTCGGAGGTCGAGCAGGACGATCGCCTGTCCGGTGTCAGCGGCGATGACTTCGCAAGCGCGTGAGGGGCGCGGCCGGGTCACGACTGTTCCAGAGGGATCAGGGGGGTGCCGCTTCTCCACGCGGGTGCCGGAGCCGTTGCCAGGGATCGCAGCCATGTTTCTGCGGCGAGGACCGGTTCGAGCAGGCCGAAAACGGTCGGCAGGCCCGCGGCCGCGTTGAGGATCGCCGTGCGGAGCTGCTGTGGGTCGACCAGCCTGAGCGCGGCGAGATGACCGTCGGCAAGCCCGAGTAAGGCGGGCAGGTTGGCGCGGAGACCCTGATGATGGTCAGCGTCGAAGGTGCCCTTGGTCGTCCTTGCTGCGAGACCGGGCGGCAGAAAGCCGTCGAGCGCGCTAGTGAGCAGCGGCTTGTAGTGCCAGGGGTCGCCGCGTTCCCAGGCGGGCACCGACAACGCCGCCGCGATTACCGCCGAGTCGGTGAAAGGGTTGTGCAGCCTGACCCCGAAGGTTTCGGCGAGCTGGGCGTCAGCCCGTGCCGTGCGCCCGACTGCCTGGATCTCCAGCAGCGTCCGCGACCCCGCCGGGTCGTGGTGGTGCCCGGGATCATGCGCGGCCATTTCGACGGTCTCGCGTGTCACCCACGGGGCGGGGTCGGGCAGGCAGGAGCCGCGGACGGCCTGGGCGAGCAGCGGCCACGGGCTGCTTTTCTGCAGGCGGCCCCAGCCTTGGGCGTGAACCGCCAGGCGCAGCCACCGACCGGACCGGGCGAGGCTGGCCAGGTAGCCAGGGCCGGGGTGAAACAGGGTATCTCCGCCGTCGCCGGTCAGGTGGCAGTCGCCGCTCAACCCGGCCACCAGCGCGAGCTCGGCGGCGAGCCGCGCCCAGGTGACGGCCGACGGCGCGGGCTCGTCAGTGGCGGGGACCTGATCCAGGGCAGTTCCGGGCAGGTGCCCGGGGTCGAGTGGCAGCAGCCGGTGATCGGCCGGCCCGGCCGGCCCGATTGCGGCGCGGGCGCAGTCGACATCTCCGCCGTCCTCACGGCCGGCCGGGTGCACGGTGACGGCCGTCATCCTCGCGGGAGGCCGGACGTGCCTGGCGGCCAGTACGCATACCGAGCCCGAGTCCAGCCCGCTCAGGTCGCAGGTGGGTTGTAATGCCCCCCGCACCCGGGCAGCGATCCCTCCGTCCAGCGCGTCCCGCAGAATGGCCGCCGCTTCCATGCGGGAACGGCGTTCCAGGGCCGCGGCCGGCGTGATGACCGGGGGACGGCCCGGACGGAGTTCTACGCGGGAGCCGGGCGGTACGACCGTGACCCCCTCGAACGGCGAGCGTGCTCCGTAGACGGGAGCACCCGGGTCGATGAGCGCGGTGGCCAGCCAGGTCGGATCGGGCCGTGCGCCAGTGAGCCCGGCCAGCATGCGCGCGCTTGACGCCCATGCGATCCCGCCGCCGTACTTGGCGAGGTAGACCGGCCAGGCGAATCCCAGGTCAGTGAACACCCGCAACTCTTCCCGCGATGCCTGCACGACCGTGTAACTGCCGGCCCGCGCCACAGCCAGTCCGTGAGCGTCCCCGGCCGCGAACGCAAGGTCTGCGGCGGCGCACGGGCCGATGACCGCGACCTGAGCCTGGCTCGTGACCCGGACTTCGCTGTCCGGCCAGGGGCCCCGCACCACAAGGGGAACTGGCCCGCCCACAGCAGCCGCGCTCCGAGAGGCTGGGGCCAGCTTGTCTCACCAGGGCGGTCCGACACGTAGCCGCCGAACCAGCACATCGCCATATGCTCCTTCTCTCGTGAAGGGCCGGCCCCTGCGGGAGCGGAGGCCGGCCGGCTGAGATGGTGTGGGCTGCGGCGCGGGCTAGTTGTAGGTGTAGCGCTTGTCGTCGCTGCCGCTGCCGCCCTGGCCGCGGGTGATCACGGCAGCGTCGCCGAGGTCCACAGTGGGCTCGTCCTGCTGCTCAGCGGGCAGTTCGATCGCATCGTTCATGGCGATCTGCTTCCTTTCCCTTGCTTCTCCGGCTTCTTCGTCCGCCGGCACAATGCAAGGAGACGCCGCCATTCCCGTTGTATGAAGCGTGCGTGCAGGTCAGGCACGCCGCGTGCAGGTCTTGCACGCGGCCTGGCTTGCCGCGTCGTCCGCGCTTACCCTGAACTAGGGGATCCGTTGTCACGCTGGGAAACCAAATGAACACCGGCGATACCCTGTGGGTTTCCGGCCGTGCCCGGTCGCTGCTCAGGGCGCGGGACCTGGGCGGGATGATCCGGTTCGCCCGGCAGGTGCGCGGCTGGCGGCAAGATGACCTCGCTGCCGCAGCGGGTTACTCGCGCTCGACCATCTCCCGGCTGGAAACTGGCGCCAACGCCGGAACCGACGTTGACATGATCCGCGGTGTCGCGGCCGCCGTCGGAATTCCCTCTCGTCTCCTGTGTGAGCTTCTGGGCATCACAGCCCCGCCAGCCACTACCGTGGGCACAAGCATCGCCACGGGGACGGACAGAGGGGATGACCTGGTGCGACGCCGCGAGCTGATCACAGCGGGACTGGCCATCCCGCTCAGTGTCCTCGCCAGTTTGGAAGATGCCCTGGCCCTGCTGCCCAGCCCGGCATCCGCAGCCACCGCGTCCGAGATCACGAGGCGGCTGGCGCACGCGCGGAAGTGCTTCGACGGCGGCGACCTTGCCCGGCTCATTGCGGGCCTTCCCGACCTGATCGCCACCGCTCACCATAGTGCCGAGAACGGCGCCAGCCCTGCGGGCTGGGAGCGCGTGGCCGCGTGCTACGACCTGGCCACCGAGACACTGAACAAGATCGGAAGCTACGGCACTAGCCGGGTCACCGCTGACCGGGCCACCACTTACGCGGCCCTGTCCGGCTCCCCGATCGCTATGGCCGCCGCCGCCCGCTCCCTGGGAATCGTGCTGCGCCACGAAGGCCGTCATGCCATCGCCGACCAGGTCACCCTGCAGGCCGCCAGCCGCCTGGAAACCACGGGCCTGGCGACCCAGGCCCAGTTCGCCGCGTTCTCCCAGATGCTGTGCACCTGCGCCTACAACGCCGCCCAGGCCGGTGACCGCGACCGGGCGCTGGAACTGATCACCGACGCCGGGCGGGCTGCTACCCGCCTGCCCCCGCACGCTGTGCCAGGCCAGCCGTTCACCGTCACGCCCGCCCAGGTCGCCCTCTACAAGGTCGGCGTGCACTGGTCCCTCGGCGATGCCGGGGCCGCGATCGCGGCCGGCCGCGACCTGCGCCCCGCCCAGTTCCCCACCGCCGAGCGCCGCGGCCGCCTGCACACCGACCTCGCCCGCGCCTGGTGGCAGTGGGGAAAGCCCGAGCCGACCGCCCGCGAGCTCCTCGCCGCGCTCAGGCAGGCCCCCGGCGAGGTACGTGACCGGCCTTCCATCAGGAAGGTCGCCGTCAGCCTGATCCAGCAACATCCCCGCGCGCCCGGAGTCCGCGACCTCGCCGCTGCCATCGGCAAGCCGCGACCTGGAGATCACCTTGCCGACCATCAGTGACGACCCGGGTTCACGCGCCGGGCGGGCAGGCGGGGAACTGGCTACGCCACTGGAGCAGCGCGAGGCTGAGCTGTACTGGGCCGTGCATGACGCCAGGTACCCGTCGCAGCCCGGCGATGAGCGCACACCGGGGCTGTCACCGGATTGGCGCGAATTACTTCGATGACTTGGAGCTCTGCCTCACCGGACGGCCGGGCACTGTTCCGGCTGGCTGAAGTCAACCAGGCCAGCGTATACGTTTCCGGTAAGGACACCCGGGTAAGCGGCGTGTATTCGACCACCCCGGTTTGCGGGTGACGACCGCATCACCCGATCACATCTTCGCGATGAAGGCTATGTATTACAGCCGGTACCGGCCGCCCGTCAGGGCAAAGATGATCAACACCAAACCGCACTTTTAGCTTACTGTGGCAGTTGTCCCAGGTAGATGACCTGGAATGGCCGTTTGGGTCAGGGTATAATCAGGGTCGGTGGTCACGGTGGCGCAGCGTCAGGGCAAAATCCTCAAGAAATGCGAGTGCGCGAACCAGGAACGGTGCTCCCATAAGTGGACGTTACGGTACTGGGCTGACGGCCGGCAGCGTGAGGTGAGTTTCGCTGACGCGCTGGATGGTAACGGGCGGGTGCGGTACGGGTCGGGCCGCAAGCTGGCGCAGGATGCGCAGCTGAAGATCGCGCATGACAAGCGGGCGCAGGTATTCGTGGACCCGAAGCTGGGCACGGGCCGGTTCGGCGCAGAGTGCGAGCGGTTCATCGCGCGGATGGCGTGCACCGAGGGGACTCGGGCGCAGTACCGGAGCATCCTGCACGCCCATGTCGGGCCGGCGCTGGGAGACCGGACGCTGGCGAGCGTGGCGCAGGCGCGTGACGATGTGATCGACCTGCTGTCCGTGAGGATGGGCGGGCTGTCTAAGACGCGCCGCCAGCTGGCGCGGGCACTGGTGACGGGCGTCCTGGATGAGGCGGTCCGGGCGGGGAAGATCACGCTGCACCGCTGCGGCGGGATCGCCGTAGCGGACAACCGGCAGGCCGTCAACAGGAAGGACTTCGTATTCCCGTCACATGGCGAGCTTTCGGCGCTCGCGAGGGAACTGGCTCTCCCGCTGCCGGTGTGGCTGATGCGCGGGTGCGGGCTGAGGATCGAGGAAGCGCTCGCGGTGCAGAAATCGTGCTTCCGCGACAACGGCACGGTGCTGCGGGTATTCGAGCAGGCCAGCAAAGACGGCCGCACAACAATGCCGCTCAAGCACCGGGACGCGGGCGAGTACCGGGTTCCAGGCGCGCCAGCGCAGTCGGACGGTGCTTTCGGGCACGCCGAGCAGGGCGGCGACTTCGCGGGCGGACAGCAGCCGGTTAGAGCCGCCGAGCGTTGCCGTGCTGGCGTGCTTGCTGCCCGGTGCCGGGGTGCTGGGGGGCGGGCGGGTAGTCGCGGGACATCACCTCCTTCCCGTGTGCGGTGACTGCGGGTGGTTGTCTCGTTTGTCTCGTCTCACGGCCGGAATGCGGTGCCACGCGCGCCGGCGCGCGCGAGGCGTGAGACATTCCGGGCCGGGTGTGACAGTCACGGTGCGTCACGGCGCGGGCCGCGCCGGCGCGGGGTGGCTGGCCGGGCCGGGGGACGGCCGGCCGGGGGCGCGGCGGTCCACCGGCCGCGCCCGGTCTGCCGTGCGCGGCCGGCCCTGGCGTGGGCGGCGAGGTGTCGGTAAAGGGTCGGGCGGGTCATGCCGGTCCCGGCCAGGAGATCGGCGATCGGGGCACCGTCCGGGCCGGCCGCGCTGAGCGCGTCCCACAGCGCTCTGGCTGTCCATGACGGGTCATCGTGCAGGCCGGGCATCGCCGTGCCGCCTGGGGGCGGTTCAGCGTGTTCTGAATCGGCCTGGGGGTCGCCGACGGACAGGAGCGCGTACCGGGCTGAGTGGGCGGTTACCTGAGCGTCGGTGATCAGGCGGGCGCGTGCCCGCTGGGGCACGGTGTGGTCGGGGTCGGACAGGAGGAAGCTGCCGGGCAGGGTGAGCGCTGCTGCGTCCCACCCGGCGGCGAGTGATCCCTGGCCGAGGATCAGGTCAGTGTCGCGCCGTTCGCGGACGCGCAGGCAGATCCGGACGTCCATCTGCGACCGGATCGCGTTGCCGCCCATCGCGGCATGGGTGGGCCGCTACGTCGCGGCGATCAGCGTGATAGCTGGCGCGCGGCCGCGCCGCGCGATCGAGTCGGCCAGTTCCAGCGCTTCGGCCGGAAGCTCGGCGAACTCGTCGATGACGATCACGATGGCCAGCTCGGCTGGCGTCGGCTCGTGGACGCGCAAGCCTTGCGCCGCGAGTTGCGCCGCGCGCTGGCCCAACTGCGCGACCGCGAGCGCGAGCAGTGCTGTCGCCTCGTCTTTGGTGGTGGCGAGGTGGCGCAGGTTGTTGCGCCACGGCGCAAGTTCCATGCCTGCTTTCAGGTCGATTCCCCACGGCTCGGCGTCAGTGAACTTGACCACGGCGGCATCGAGCACGTTGACGATGACGGACTTGCCGGCGCCGGTCATGCCGGCGATCAGGACATGCCGGCGCAAGATATCGGCCAGGACGGGTGCGCCGTATTCGAACAATCCCAGGTCGATAGGCTTGGTGATGGTGGCTGATTCGGGTTCTTTCCAGGGGATCGGCTCGGCGTGCGGGTCTTTCTCGATGACCCGCAGGATAACCCGGTCCGCTCGTGCCGTATCAGGGATCGCGCGGGCGGTTCCGGGTCTTATTCCGAGTCCGGATTCGATGGCGGGCAGCTGGTTTACTGCCTGGGCCGCGGTCGTGCCTGTTCTCAGGATTACCCGCCCGGTCCATCCCCATGCGTCAATCACGACAGAGGTAATGCGGGAACCGGGCAATCCCATGTTGTCGGCCAGGTTCGGCCAGGCCTGCATGGTGCGGATAGCGCGCACGCGGGCACGCCGCCGGCGGTGCGCCCACCACGGAATGCCCAGCAATATTGCGCCTATGGCCGCAATAGAGGGAAGTGGCTTCATCGTCGGGCCTTCCGCAATGGCGGCGGTGAGCCACCCGCCGCATGCGGTTATTACCGTCGTGGCGTAGATGCGTTCGGCTGTCCGGTCGATTCCGCAGGCCAGCCAGGCGCGGCTGATCAGGCCGGCGGTGAATTTCATGCTGGGGTGCGCCCACAGGATGCGGTGCGGCATTCCCGCGACAATGGCGGTCATCAGGGTAAGCACGAGCACCGGAATCCAGTAATGCGGGTGGTGCCGGTGGGTGTATGCAGCTGCCGCGTAGTCGGCTGCGGTAATGAGGAACGGCGCGAACGCCGAACGGTGCCGGTACGCCCATTTGCTGAATGCCGCGAAGGCGATCAGGCCGAGGGGTTCCCCGGTGCCGACCAAGAGCACCGGCGCGTTGCCGCGCCGCCAGGAACGGCGCGCGTACCGCCGGTACTGGCGGTACGGATCGCGGCCGGACATCAAAGGCACCGCCCCCCATCGCTATCGGCAGGCAGTTCATCGCGCAGGTAACCCAGCGGATCGGCCTCGCCATCACGGGCGGCGCGCAATGCCGCTTTCATCGCGGCCAGCCGGTTCGCCGATTCCAGCCGGGTCACCGTGAGCGCGTCCCAGAGCCGGATTGCCTCTATCAGCAATGCGACCGTATCGGCCGTGACCGGGATTACCGCGTTCCGGCAGGAATCACACAGGGGCGCGGTATCGAGTATTTCCAGCCGGGCCGCAATGGCGGCCGGGTCGATAAGAAGCCGGGGGGTCAGGCTCTCGTTCAGGTACCGGAATGTCACAGGGCACCACCTCCTTACAGGTTCGGGTCATAGGCGGCCTTTCCCGTGTCCCGCGCTAGCGCGGGACACGATCGCGTGTACGTCATTTCTGGTTTACCGTTCCTTTCCGGCCGTCCGCGTTATGCTGGTCACAGCATGCGGAACAAGCTCAGCGTTATCCGGCTGATGTCGGGCGCGATACTGGATGACGCGAGGTAGAAACCCAGCACGATGCAGACCACGGCATGCAGAAGACGCAAGCCGGCGTACCTGCACAGCAGGATCACCGCGACACCCAGGATCACCACCACGGAAATGCTGACCGCCAATCAATCACCCCCTTTCCGGTTCCGGGGACATGAATTCTGGGGCGGGGCTTACCAGGCTGTGTCCGCGAACGCGCGGCGCGCCTTGCGGCGCGACCAGCGTGCGCGCCGCGCGCACTTGGCGCACGACTCCGCGCCGTCGCGCGCAAGCGCCGCGCACGGGCACAGCGGGCCGGGACGGCAGCCCACGGGGCAGGTCACAGCTGCTACCACCTCCTCACCGATACTGGTCCGGGTTTTCCTCCTCTACTTATCTCTGTAAGCGTCATGGCCGGGCGGCGGCCCTGCCGGGTATATGAGCGCCGGGAGCCGCCTTTGGTGACGCCGGCGGCCCGGTGAATTTCTTGTTCCTTCGGGCCTGGTCAGGTTCTCCTTTCCGTTCCGGTAGTGATGGCAGCACGACGTTCCCCGGTACCATCGGCACCGGGGAACGTCGTTCCCTGGCGGGTCACCCCTGAATGTCTTGGACGGCTTTCCGTGGGTGGCCCGTCAATTGGCTTAGTTGTAGTCGCGGTCTTCAGGTTCAGGGCTTATGACAGCTGCTCCTTAGCAGGCAGGCCGCTGGCAGCGAGAGTCCGCGCGAGCGTCCGGGTTACCTCATCCAGGTCCAGCCCGTCGTCCGGATGGTCCGGGTCGCAGATCCGGCCGTGCCAGCAGATCAGGCCGTCATCGGCGGTGCAGACGAATCCCCTGCCCCGGCATGCTGGGTTGGCGATCGCGATCTCGGCGTAGACCTCGAACGAGGGCTCATCCTCGTCGAGAACGTTCAGGCAGACCTGCATGCCCTGCGCGGCGAGTGCCCGGCCGACCTGTCCTTTCAGCGTCATGCGCGGGTGATGCGCGACGGGCACGCATGCGTCGGCTGCGCGGTTCCCGCCGAGGATGCAGGTGATCATGGCGGCGAGTACGGAGGGGTCAGACCGGCTGCTGTCCCGGTAGCGGTACTCCCAGGCGAATACTCCGCTGTCATAGATGGTCAGCTGGCAAAGGGCGCCGCGCGCATTGGTGACCTGAAGGAATGAGGTTCCCTGCTGCGTGGGAATGAGGGCATCGAATCCCCGCATGTTGAGCGCATCGGCTATGGCTTCAGCCGCGCGAGCGGAGACGTCGACGCCCGTCCCGGTTGACTTCAGGGCATTCGCTAAAGGGGTCATTGCTTCCTCAATTCGTCGATTAGGCTCGCCGAGCTTTCGGCCGATTCCGCATGGCGGGACAGTTCTGCGAACATGCCTCGCAGCCGGGCAAGGTTCTGGCTGTCGTTGAAGACGGTCACGTGCTCGTCGTTTTCATTACGGCAGCCAACGTCGGTATCCTCCTGGTGCGCGAAGCTCATGACCGTGAAACCCGGGCACAGGACTCTCGCGGGGGCGGTCAGCCGCAGTACCTGAACCGTCATGCGCGGACTGGTGATCACCGACATCAGGTGATCGAGTTGCCTGGCCATAACTTCCGCTGAGCCGATCGTTCTGAGCAGGGCGGATTCATCGATGATCGCGTGAAGCTCAAGTCGGCCGCGGGAAAGTTCCTGACGGCGCGTCCTGACCGTGACCAGATCCTGAACCTGCTCGTCACTGAAACCGGGACGGGACGCCCGGATAACGGCTGCGGCGTAATCGGCTGTCTGGAGCAGGCCGGGTATGGTCTGCGCCGCGAATACGAATGCCTTGGCAGCTGCGGCTTCAAGACCGAGAAAACCGGCCGCGCCGTGCGGCAGGACATCATCATATTGTGCCCACCAGCCTTTGCGCTGGCCTTCACGTGCCAGGTCGGCTAGATACTGCCGCTGCTGTGGATCATTCATGCCATAAAAGTCGAGTATCGTATAAACATATGATGTCCTGGCCGGCGCTTTGCCGGTTTCAATGCGGGACAGCGTGCTCGGCGCGACGTCTAGTTTGGCGGCGACATCTTCGAGCCGGTGACCGCCCGCTTCCCGCAGCTTCCGCAATTCGGCGCCCAGCCGGTGACGGCTGATCGTCGGGCCGATCAATGCGTTCTTCTCACCTGGGGTCATGAGCGCTCCTCCGAGGTTCGGGCAGCACCGGCAGGAGCCGGCCGGCTAGGTTGGCGTGGCAGTCGGCGGGCGAGACATGTACCGGGGTCGTGCTCTGCCAGGCTCACCCCAATGGCCACCAGGAACGGCGGAGCCGGAAACAGCATCGGCCCTGCCCGCCCCGGCCCGGCCCGTGCCCGGAACGGCTCCAGGGGGACGGACACGGGCCGGGGTCAGCCGCGCGGGGGCGCGCATGCCTGACTCACATCCGAGTTAGCAGGGCGAAGGACCCGCACGATGACAGCCGCCGCGCTGGCAGGATCACCGGCGACCGGCTCAGCCCACGGCCACCAGTACACCCAGCTGCCGCCCTCGCCCGGCCGGGCGTAAATGTCCTCCGACAACGCTGCCGCTCCCGCCTCGGGATTTAGCACGCGAAGCCCCGGCAGCCGGCCCGGCAAGGTCCGCACACGAGATGTCCACCCGCGAGCCGACAATTCGGCCGCCAGCGCATTCAGCGCGTCCAGCAAACCCGTTGGCTCGCCCGAGACCGGCGCGCATGCTTCTGTCAAGGTCACGTCAACACGACTCAGCATTTCCATTCTCCTTTCCTGCTTCAGCGCTTTTTCCCGGCGCCGGCATAGAAGATCGTGCGCCCTGGCTCGGCCAGCATCCACTCGTTTCGCCACTGCGCGACGCTGACAAGGCCGGGCGGAATCATTTCCAAGCCCGTGAAAAACTTCTCAATATCGCGCCTGCTTCTCGCTACTCCGGGCGCGCTAGCATTCTCGTAGAGTCCTTTCACAAGCCGCGTAGTTTCGGCTGGAACTTGATCTCCGGTAACGTGGGAGATCACGAGATAGCTGCCATGCGTTAAGGCTGATTTGAGGCTGTCGACAATTTGATATGGATTATCTGAATCTCGTACAAAATGGAGCACGGCTACCAGGAGTACGGCTACCGGCTCGTCGAAGTTGATCAACTCGCGCAACTCCGCGTGCTCAATAATGCTTTGAGGGTCGCGCATATCGGCTTCAATTGCGACTACTTCAGGGTGGTTATTGAGCAGTGCGTTCGAATGCGTTATGACGAGCGGATCGTTGTCTACGTACGCAACTCGGGACTCGGGCGCGTGATAGTGCGCTATGGCATGGACATTCCCGCGAGTGGGCAGGCCGGTACCTATGTCGACGAACTGCCGAATCCCGGCTTCCTCTACGAGGTGCTTCACGGCTCTGCCTAGAAACTGCCGGTTGTCCCATGCGGCGATTGCCGCATCGGGAACGATCTTGAGTAGCTGTTCCGCAGCACGCCTGTCCTCTTCGTAGTTGTCTTTCCCGCCAAGCAAGTAGTCGTAAATTCGTGCGACGTTAGGTGTTCCCATTTCGTCTTGGCTAGGCATCAATTCTCCGGGGTGCGCGGGCCGTGATCTCTTGTGACGCCTCAACAGTGTGCCCTGCGCGACAACGCGCCGATACGGCCCTTTCACACCCCGTAACGGGGACGTGAGTGACGCGAGCACCGTCACAGTTGCCGTCACGTGCCCCGCCATATCGTTTCTTGCATGCGACCTAGGCGCGAGGACGGGCATACCCTGTAGGAGCGGGCAAGTTGACGGGAGGATGCCATGCCAGTCGAGTCGACCCTCTTGCGCGTGCTGGTGACCAGGCGGCACTGGCAGCGGTTCGAGACAGTCTCGACCCAGTTCAGCCGGGCCGCGCGCGCGCTGGCAGAGCAGGAGGGTGAGCCGGGCATCGGCCGGGTTACCGTTTCGTCGCGGCAATTTGAACGTTGGTACGCTGGAAAAGTAAAGACAGTTCCGCATCCAGACGCGTGCCGGATTCTGGAAAAGATGTTCGGCTATCCGGTAGACCAGCTTCTTGGATCGGCGAGTCAGGAACGCGCGCCGGAGACATTAGTGCCAGCACGCAAAGGAAGTATCCTGGCACGGTCAGTTGAGTCGACCGAGCACGCTGTCGTTCCGACCTTTATATGGCGACCTGAACGCGCCGAGAGAGTGCACGATGATGATGATTCATCGTGTGCGGCAGCGAGCACCGATTACCTGCCGAGTTCCGATCCAGAAAGGATGATAGCTATGGCGGCCCGGAGGGCACTACGATTTGGCGCGGCTGCGGACGCAAGCAATGTTGGGAGCGATTCCCTTGAACAGCTTCGCGGGGAGACGGGGCGGTTGGCTGTTGCGTACCTCCAGCAACCACTGTCGGAAATACTCGGTGACATTGTCGCGCTGCAAGACCACACATTCGGTTTGCTCGAAGGCAGGCAGCGGCCTCGCGAGACCCGTGACCTTTATGTCGTGGGCGGCCTGGCATCGGGCATGCTCGCTAAGGCCGCGCATGATTTGCGCGACCCGCAGCTGGCAATGACGCATGCCCGCACCGCGTTGCTCTGCGCTCGGAACGCCGAGCAGGCAGCCCTGATTGCCTGGGTTCATGGGCTGCAATCCCTCATCACCTACTGGGCAGACCGGCCGCGCGAAGCGCTTCAATACGCGCAATCAGGCCAGGAGATTCCCGGCCTGACCGGCACGGTGGGAATCTGGCTCGCGTCGCTAGAAGCACGCGCCTGGTCTGCGCTGGGCAACGGAAATGCCAGCCGGGACGCGATCGAGCGCGCGGGAAATATGCGTGAGCATGTGATAGCTGACGATCTCGATAACGTAGGCGGCATGTGCTATTTCTCTCGCCCGCGTGAGCTTTACTATGCAGCCGACGCTAGCGCGTCTTTGCCCAGCGCCGATGACAAGGAACTCATCGGCACCGCTATCTCACACGCGACGGAGGCAGTCGCCGCATATGAGAATGCGCTCCCAGATGAGAGGTCTTTCAGTGGCGAGGCCGGGTCCAGAACTGATCTCGCGATGGCACTGATACGCGCGGGCGAGATTGAAGGCGCGAGCGAAGCGGTGCAGCCGGTCCTCGCTCTTCCGTTGTCATTGCGGATTCACGGAATCGTGACGAGCGTCACGAACGTTCATCACGAGATCACGGCAAATTCGATAGATTCTCCGCACGGGCGCGGCCTGCAAGAGGAAATCGAGGAATACTGCCGCACCCCGGCAGCGCTACTGCGCTGACTACGGCGAAGATCAAGGAACTTTCATTGTACCCAGTCAGCATTTGTGCCGAGCGGCTCGCATTGCGAGAACTTACCGCTGGCGATGTCGCTTCATTGCACAAGGTTTACGGCGATCCCGAGGCAACCAAGCATCTCAGCTTTGAGCCGCGCACTCTAGACCAAGTTGATGAGCTTGTCGCGTCGGCTATCAAGTCGGCACATGACGAACCCCGCAATGTCTACATGCTCGCTGTGGCCGACCGTGCGACCGATGAACTAGTCGGCGCGGCAAGGCTTGCCCTCGGCGACTACGAAAGCGCGCAAATCGGCTTTGCCCTGTGCCCTGACCAGTGGGGTCAGGGAAAGGGCCTTGAGACGGTGCGCCTGCTTCAGCAACTTGGATTCCGAGAACTTGGCCTTCACCGCATCTCGGGAGCGCGAAGCCCGATAAACGAGGCATCGGCCCGCACCATGAGTCGCGCGGGGATGATTGAAGAAGGGATAATTCGCGGACACCTGTACACGCGCGGTGCGTGGCGCAACTCAGTCGTGCACGCCATCTTGTCGGACGAATACAGTCAGCCCCGCGAAGCCAGTGGCACAAGGCACTAAGCGATGACGAGTACGCAAGCGGGCAGTCTAGGGGAATGGTTGCGGCAGCAACGGCGGATACGAGGCTGGAATATCCCCTACATGGGACGGATGCTCCGCCAGGCAGCCACCGAGGCCGGTGACATCGTCCCGAAGCAGGACTACCTCAGCACCATGATCCGTCGCTGGGAGAAGAGCGGTCACATCTCCGAACGTTACCGACTGCACTACAGTCGCGCCTTCCAGATCTCGCCGGAACACTTCGGCGGCACAACGACGTCTGAGGCAGCACCCGAAGCGATGACCCCAACGGCGAACAGCACCCCATGCGGACACGGGTCGGCCAGGACCGTTCTCGTCATCGTCCTTCCAGTGCCCGCCACCACCCCCACCGCTCCGCCATCCACCTGACTAGCCCCAACTGGCGCGGTCGTCCGATCCCAGTGCGGCAGCCACAGCGCGAGCAAACTGCCGCCACCCGCAGTGCATCAGGGAAAAGTCAGGGTCGGTACCTCGCGTAATCTCTGCGAACCGGGCATAACTTCCGGTGCACCGAACCGGCTACCTGTTCGAAATTGTTATTTTACATGTATCTATACCATACTACCTTTGGTGGTCGTGGTTGATCTTGAAAAGTGCTCGATAAATCCGCACATTGATGTTGATCATTTCCGCAGCGGGCAGCCCGGGCACCGCCGGCTGACCGAAACGCAGCCCAAGATCACGATCTACGGCTGTAGCATGTGGCGGCTCGCACGCGCGATATCGATGACCTTAAGGTTCTCGCGGGCATTGCTGGGATCTCGCCTGCCCAGGAGGCGACCGAATGGGACGGAGCGCACGGCGGTGCATTCTGGAAAGAAGAGTTCCCGCTGATGGTGGGGTGGGCGTTTCTGCCACCGAACCACAGCGATGGTCACGAGGCGGGACGTTGCAATGGCCATGAGCCGTCGATCGACTTGTCCTGACCCTGGGAGTGCCAGTACGCGTTGAGCCGGTCGGCCCACTGCTTCGCCCAGCCGACCTGGCGGGCATGCAGGTCGGCAGGGGGCAGGTCGCCGATTTCCGTGGGATAGTTCTTGGCCAGCCGCCAGGCCAGGCGAGCTGCGGCGAGCGCGTCCTGTGTGGCATCGTGGGCGCCATCGTGGCGAACGTTGTAGTAGCGGCAGGTCTCTTCCAAAGTCCGCTTGCCTTTACGGCGGTCTAGCGCCCTGTCGATTACATGCGGGTCGATGACCGGTCCGGACACGTCCAGCGCGGATCCCTGGTGCCTGCGAATCTCCCGATCAAGCACGGTCAGGTCATAGACGACGTTGAAGCCGATCACCGGCCCGTTCTTCCATGCGCGGGCAAGCCTGCTGGCGACCACCTCCAAGACCTCCCCCGGCTTGAGCCCCTCGGCCCGTGCACGCTCGGTGGTCACGCCATGCACTGCCGTGGCCTCGGCCGGAATCTCCATTCCAGGATCGGCTAGCAGGCTCACTGTGTCTGTCGGCTGGCCGCCGCCGACGAAGACGAGCGTGACAGTGACTATCCTGGCGATCTCCCGGCCTTCGCCGGTGGTCTCCAGGTCAAAGCCGCAGAGGCGGCCGTCAGCCCAGCTCATCGGCACTCCGCTGCGGTACCGGAACGACCTGCCGAGGCTGGGGAACGCAGAAGCATTACATCTCCGATTAAGCGGGGAAATATATTCATGAGCCATATTCTTTCAGATCTGGTTACCTATACGTGCCTTTGATGGATGATTGCGCCGTGGTTCCACAAGAGCCAGTCTCGGTCAGCGGCGATTGTCCCGGCGGCCCGCATCAGCACGGTGGAGTACGGGCCCAGGAGCAGGTCACACCCGCCGCGTGCACGAGCTGATCGTCCAGGGTTACTACGATGCCGGCTACTCGCCGATCTTCGTGCCCGCAGACGCAGCCGAGCAGCGTCTGGATTTCATCTGCGCGAATCTGCGCCTGCCCCGCCCGGCTCGGAAGGACTAGCGATGCCGACTGTAGACGCTCCGCCACCTGGCCAGGCAGCGTCGGCAACTATGCTGATGCGCTGATCTGGCTTGTCGGCGGACTGCTGGCCGACCCCAAGCACTTTTACCGGTCATTTACTACCAGCGAGCTAGGAGCCCTGATGGCCGAGCGTCCCGCTGACCTCGCGACCCGCGAGCGAGCACGGGAGATGCCGATCTACAAGCGCTACTTCGACCTCATCGCCTCCGGGCAGAAGACGGTCGAGGTGCGGGTAGCTTACGCGTCTAACAAGCGCCTGGCCGCCGGGCACCTGCTGAGGTTCACCTGCCGCGGCGAGGAATGCCTGACCCGGATCACGAAGATTGCCCGTTACCGCACCTTCGACGAAATGTTCGACCACGAGAACATTGCCGCGGTCAACCCGCTCGCGAGCCGCGCTGAGCAACTTGCCAGCATCCGGCTGATCTACCCGGCCGAGAAAGAAGCCCTTGGCGTCGTCGCGATCCACGTCCGGTTGGCTTGAGGCGAACAGGCGAGTGTCTTGTAGCCGGAGTAACGTCCGAGGGCCACTTATCGCTTCAGGAGATTAGCTATCGAGTACTCGCTCGAACGGACCAGAACCCGGGGTCATCAAGGAGCGGAAGGGAACACTAAGATCGCCGCCACGATCCGCTATGACACCCAGCTCATAGCCTTCCTCGGCATGGCAAACCCCTCATGACCGACCCCAAAGAATTTGCTGGTCACCCTGGACCCGTCCGGGGACGCCAGGTACTGGATCTCCTGGGAAAGTCGGTTCAGGTCGGGAGCGTAGCTCTCGGGACGGCGGTCATCCCGGAGCATCGGGTTACATTGTCCCGCTCATCTGGCCTGCGGGATGCGAAGGCCGACTGGACCCACCAGAGATCGTCGATGAGGCGGCCGAGTCGTAGCTCGGAGTTGTCCTTCGCGCCCGGGGCGCCGAAGAGCGCGGTGCTGCCCCTCGGCCCCAAGATCAAACGAGAGAACCCGGAATTTCTGATGGCCGCTGTCAGTCAGAAAGACTTGCTTGAATGGTGGCTAGGCGCACTCTGAGATGGGCGGTCGCATGACGACACCGGAAGCTGTAGCACGAAGTTCTCCTCCCACGGAGCCCGAGTCGGCCCCGCGTCCCCGGCCGCGGCGGATTGGCGTACTGCAGTGCATCGACGGCTTTGACGAGTTGCCGGCCCGAGAGGTTACCCCTGCGTTGTCCCGGAGCGGGGGCCAGGGCGCAATGCCAGCAACTTAAGGGCTGGGGTGTCGGTCTCTTTGCGGAATCCTCCGATGGAATGCCATCGGAGGATTCCACAAAGACGGGCCGGCCGGCCCGCCGGGGACGAGGGAACGCCACCCGGGCAACACGAGCCCCGTCCGTCACCGCCCGCCCCGGACCGCGGCGGCAGCGGCCAGCGACTCGCCTGCCGAAGAGACGAACCGCTCCTGGCGGGGCGCGACCCGCAGCGCAACAACCGCCTCGCGGTTCGCATCCGTGATCTCACCAAGGGCCACGACCACGGCCGCCAGCCTACCCGCCAGGCCCCGCTGCTCTCCGGTTTCCTGGCCGGACCAGCGGGCCGGTTGTAAACGACATCGGCGCCGCTTCGGCAAGTGTTTAATGTAATTGCCTGGGGCAATTGCTTGAATGTGAGGGGCGCAAGACCTGTCTATGACCGATCCGGGGAGGGATTACGAGGTCCGCGACTCGCGCGCCGTGCAAGCGGCGCAAGGACCAGCCGACCTTCGATGACCCGGCCGCAGGACCGACAATGGGCAAGCTTGATCAGTTCCCAATCGCTGACGAAAAGAAACGGGCTCGTTGTCCCGCCGATACGATAGCCAGCGAAGATCCGCTGCTTCTTGACCCGTGCAGCGATGATCCGGCTCTGCATCTTATGTTCGACGCCACCGGTCGCATCTTGCCTCGCGAAGGAGATCAGCAGGTTGATCGATGCCACAGTCATGGTCGGCCATCCGAGAGACCGGGCAGCGGAAAAGGTATTGGAGGTCTTGTCCCGCCCGGAGTATCAGTATTCAGCCTTCGTACGTGCCATTCGTGAGGATCCGCCGAAATTCGGCTTCTAGAGCTGGCGCCTGAGGCGTAAGTAGCCTCTGGTTTCTGACCCTGACCCTGAGCGCCGTCCGCGACGCCTCCCCGGAACTACCCGCACTGCCCGCTCCGCCGGGACATTGATCGCCAGGCGCCAGCTCCAAAAGTTCTGCACGTATCTCTGGCCGGACCGGCACCCGCCCGGCACCAGCCTCGGCCTGTCCATCGTCGCATCGGTCGCCACTGCGCACTACGGCCACGTGCAAATCCTCGGCGAAAGCCTCAGATTGTCAGGCGGACGGCGCTGGCGAGCAGATTGCTCTGCTCATCACTGAGCAGCCGGTTGCCGACCCAGTTGTTCTTCTCTCTGTACCCGAGCGACTCGTTGATCGCGGCCTTGCTGATGTGGGCTGCTTGCGGATCCCTGTTGTCATGGTCCGGGCGTGGAGATCTGCTGCGGCACGTCGGCCCGGGCGGTGCCGATCTTGTCCAGCAGGTAGTAGGCCTGATAGGTCGTCAGGAACGCGTAGGCCATGACGAACAGGAAGCGGCTGGCGAAAGCCCACGCGAAATCCGGTGCTGGGTCAGCGGGCGGGCGTGGCGCCCGCTTTCACGACGGTCTGGTAGGCGGCTCCGGCCAGGTTGTTGAGGTCGTCGTTGTCGGTGCTGCTGTTGGCGGCGACGGCGATGAGCAGGCCGGTGCGGGGGAAGTAGTACTGGATGACCCGGGCGCCGAAGGCCTGGCCTTCGTAGGCCCAGAAGGTGCCGGTCTGGCGGTTGAATACTTGCTGGACGCCGAGCCCGTAGCCGGCCGGGTCGGCGGCGGTGGTGCGGCGGATGGGCTTGCCGGTGGCTTCGGATGTCAGGGACTCGAGCTGATGCTGCTGGCGGGCCGGAAGGAGCCGTCCGGTGTAGAGGGCGCGGTCCCAGGTGGTCAGGTCGGCCAGTGAGCTGACGATTCCGCCGGCGGCCTGCGCCCAGGTCAGGGCGAGCGGTGGCATTGCCTTCCCGATCAGCGCCGGCGGGGCGCCGGCGAGGTCGAAGTACCCGGCCGGCATCCGCCTGGAGTCGGAGGCGGGGCAGGTGTAGGGCGCCAGGCAGGTCGTGCGCAGCCGCAGCGGGGTGATGATGCGCTTGGTGAGCTGGTCGGCGTAGGAGTCGCGGGTGACTTTCTGGATGATCATCTGCGCGAGGATGTAATCGGTGTTGGTGTAGTGCCATCCGGCCGGGCTCAGGGGCAGACCGGCGGCGTAGGAGACCAGCCGGGCGGCGGTGAAGCGGGTGCGCTGATTCGCCGCGAACGCGGCGATGAAGGCGGGCTGGTAGAGGTAGTCGGGGATGCGGCTGGTCATGTCGAGCAGCTGGCGGATGGTGATGTGGCGCCAGGCCGGGTACTGCGGCAGCCATTTCCCGATCGGGTCGCTGATGGACAGTCTGCCCTCGGCTTCGAGCTGGAGCAGGATCACTGCGGTGAAGGCCTTGGTATTGCTGCCGATCTCCCACAGCGCGCGGGGAGATACCGGCGGCCCGCCGTGATAAGCGGTGGTCCCGGCGGCCAGGCTGACAGGCGCCCTGGAGCCGGGGAAGGTGACCCGCAGCGACACCGCGGAGATGTGCTCGGCGGTGTGCCGGGCGGTCAGGTACCGGCTGAGGTCACGGCGCAGCGCCGTGCGGAGCGTAGCGGCGCGCTGGTGGCCGGGGGTGGCCGAGGCGCTGGCGGCGCCGGCTGATGCCAGCGCGGTCGTGGTGAGCAGGGCGCCGGCGGCTGCGGCGGCGGCCAGCTTGTTCCTGATTGGCTTCATGTGCGGGCGGACGGTGGTCATGTCAGCTCCCTTTGGCTGAGCCGGCCAGCTGGCCGGTCAGGTCGAAGCTTGCCCGGCGGGCCTGAGGCGGCACTGTCGCGGCGCTGAGGCGGCGATGCGCTGCGGGACGATTGCAGGCCGCGAATCCGGGTAGTGCCCACTGCGCGGGGAGGCACAAGCGGTGAGCAGCGTTGTGCCCGGCCGGCTAAATGCGAGGCGGGGATTGAGCGACCGAAATGCAGCCGAGGCTGCGCTGGTGCCTGAGCCGCCGAAGGCGGCGCACCGGGTCGGGTGGGGTTTCATTTCGCTGTACACGCTGGCGTATATGAGCACCAGCCTGCTGTTCCTGGCGCCCTTGCTGGTCACCTTGGCATTGAAAGTGGATTCGCTCGTCGGGATCGGCCGGGCACCGGGCAGCCTGGCGCTTGTCGCCGGGGCCGGGGCACTGCTGGCGCTGGTCGCTAATCCGTTCTTCGGCAAGTTGAGCGACCGCACCGCGTCGCCGCTGGGCATGCGACGGCCCTGGATGATCGCCGGGCTGGCGGGCGGCTCCCTCGGCATCCTTATCGTCGCCTTAGCGCCCAGCATCGCGGTCGTCCTCGTCGGGTGGTGCGCGGCTCAGTTGTTCTTCAATGCGCTGCTCGCGGCCATGGTGGCGGTGATGCCTGATCAGGTGCCGTCCGCCCAGCGCGGCCTGGTCTCCGGCGTCCTGGGGGTCAGCATGCCGGTCGGGTCGGTGTGCGGCACCTTCGTGGTCAGGCTGTTCAGCGGCGACTTGCTCGCTATGTTCCTTGGCCCGTGTGCGGTCGGCGGGGTGTTCATCCTCTTTTTCGCGGTCAGCCTGAAAGACCGCAGGCTCGGCCGGACCGAGAAACCGGACTGGTCATTCAGGGAAGCTGCCAGCACCTTCTACGTCAGCCCGCGCAAGAACCCGGATTTCGCGTGGGCTTTCGCCAGCCGCTTCCTGTTCGTCATGGCCTACGCGTTCCTGACGACCTATCAGGCCTACTACCTGCTGGACAAGATCGGCACCGCCCGGGCCGACGTGCCGCAGCAGATATTCCTCGGCACGCTTGCCCAGTCCGCCGTCATCGTCGCCGCTTCCCTCATCGGCGGGAAGGCCTCCGACCGGACCGGCCGGCGGAAGATCTTCGTCCTGACCGCGTCGATCGTGTATGGCCTGGCGTTGTTCGTGATCGCGATCGCCACCAGCTTCGACGGTTTCCTGGTCGGCATGGCCATCAGCGGGCTCGGCTTCGGCGTCTACCTGGCGGTCGACTTGGCGCTCGTGGTGGACGTGCTGCCCGGCGAACGCAGTGCGGCCAAGGATCTGGGTGTGTTCAACATCGCCGGCGCGCTTCCGTTCTCGATCGCGCCCGCGGTCGCGCCGGCCATCCTGGCCGTCGGCGGCGGCAGCTACGGCGTGCTGTATACGGTAGCCGGGCTGTGCGCGATCATCGGCGCCGTCGCGATCCTGCCCGTGCGGCGCGTCCGCTGAGCACGATGACGCGGCCGGGCCCCTGAGGGAGCGCCTGGCCGCGTCGTCGTGCCGGGGTCAGGCCGCGGCGTCCTGGCCGACGCGCGACGCGCCGGCCGCGTCGATCGCGGCGGTGATCGGGGAGGACCTGAAGCCCTTGACGACCAGCCACACGCCCAGTGACAGCTCCCAGGCAGCGACCGGGACCGCGGCGAGCTCGGGGGAGCCCAGCTTGAAGCCGCCGAACAGCGTTGCGATGACGGTGCAGAGGAGGAACGGGGCGGCGATGAGCCCGATGAGGGGAATGATGCGCGGCACGAGGCGGGACCGGTACAACAGGGAGCCAAGCAGCAGCGCGTTGATGGCCGGCATGAGGCTCTGCCCGAGCAGGAACGCCCATTTGTAGACCGCGACGTGCGACGCGGCGATGGTGACCAGCGCGGCCGCAGGTGCCCCGCTCGCTGTGCCCGCGTCCTGGCGCAACGTCACCAGCGACAGCAGGCTGACGACACCGGTGAGGATCATGCCCGCTTCAAAGACCCGGGCGGCGACAAAACCCAGCGCGGCGCCTTCGTTCTGCCGCTTAACCACCGGGTACAGCGTGACGGCGGTGCCGATGCCGGCGAGGGCAACGATCACCTCGAGGAAGGCGCCCGCGAGCACGCCCGCGTGGCCGCCGGAGCCGAGGATCCAGTCCCGGTGGTTCATCACCGGACCGTAGAGGACGAGGGTGGGGATCGAGATGAAGGTAATCAGGTAGCAGACGCCCGCGACGAGCGCGATCTTTCTCGTCGAGCTCATCGGGGTGCCTTTCGGCGGCGCTTTCGCTGCCGGGGCCTGGACGGTGATGGCCATGACGGTTTCCCTTTCGTGGATTGCTGACTTATCGGGTCTTGGTGTCGGGTGCCGGGGGATGGCCGGGTTCGGCGAACGTGACCGAGATCAGCGGCAGGCCAAGGTCCCGGGTTTTCTGGATCAAGCCGTGCAGCGCGGCCTGGTCGGCGACCTGGCCGTGAATGATCGTGGTGCCGTCGCCGCAGCGGGTAATGCTCAGTCCGTCGAACCAGGCGGCCCACCGGCTGTCGAGGTGGCCCCTGAGGCGGATCTCATAACGCCCGGGGCCAGCCTGGTGGTCGGCCGGTATCTGGTTCATGGCGGGAAGCTATGAGCGGATGTGGTGACCAGGCATCACCATTCCTGGTGATTGATGCGGTGATTCAGCGCGGTCTGCGGTTTCGCGCCAGCAGGTCGAGTTCGACGGCTCGCCGGACCGCGGCCCGGCGGCTGGTCACCGCGAGTTTGGCGTAGATGTTCTTGGTGTGAGTCCGCATCGTGTTCAGGGACACCGTCAGCTCGCGGGCGATGGCCGGGCCGTCCAGGTCGGTTCCGAGCAGCCGGAGCACGTCGAGCTCGCGTTCGCTCAGCGGGTCGATCAGCGTCGCGGGGCCGCTGCCGGCTTCGGCCGTGCCCGCGGCCGCGAGGAGCCGGCGGGCATAGTTGGGCCTGGTCCCCTGTTTCGCGACCTTCCTCAGCAAGAGAACGATAGCTGGGGCCTCATCGGCGAAGATCCGGACGTAACCTTCCGGCTGGGCCAGCGTCACTGCCCGGGCCAGGGAGGCAAGCGCGGCCGGATTGTCCCCCTGCGCCTGGTGAGCAAGCGCCTGCAGCGCAAGGATCTCGATGACGCGTCCGGTCCTGCCGCCTTGTTCCGCCGCGAGCAGCAGGCGCCGCAGGAACCTGGCCGCCTCATGAAGGCAAGGTTCCTCCCGCTCGTCCTCACCTCGCGCCAGGAGCACCCTGGCCAGGGTGATGTGCTCGAACTCGCGCAGGTAAGACAGGTCGTCATCAGCGGACAGGTCCTGCTCACGCACCCAGCGCAGGGCTTCATCGAACCGGCCCTGCCTGATCCAGACCCGTGCCCTCAGCGCCGGAACCGGCCGCACATTCGGGAAGAAGTCGCTGACATAGCTGCGCTCCGCCTCGTCGAGCAGGTCAACGGCGCGGGCCAGGTTGCCCTCAGCCTCCGCCACCCGTGCCATCGCTACTCGCCAGCGATACTTGTACTGCGACAATCCGGTGTGCTCGCCCAGCTCCTGGCTCGTCAGCAGATGCTGGGTGGCGGCGCGCAGGTCGCCGCGCTCGCAGTGGATCTCGCTGATCCCTGCGTGCATGTCCGCGGTTCCCCGCAGAACCGGCCCGCCTTGTTCACCTGCGAGCCGCAATGCCTGCTCGTAGGTGCGCATCGCCTCGCCGAGACGACCTTGCGTGATCCGGATGTCGGCCAGGGCGATCGAGCAGCCCAGGATGTCAGTGATGAACCCGGCCCGCCGCAGGCCGTCCACGCACTCGGAATAGGCCAGGTGCCCGGCCTCCAGGTCCCCGCTGCCCCAGGACGCGAGCCCCAGGAATCCCGCGGCCGAGGCACGGGAGAGGTGGTCCTCGTCAAGCGAGAGATCCAGCGCCCGCCGGGCGTGCCGGACAGTGCCGGCCGGCTCCCCCCTGGCCAGGGCCAGCGCGGCCCGGTACACCGCGATCGCCGCCGGGAGGCGGCGGTATTCCTCCTCATCGGCGACGACCATCTCGCCTGGCCGGGCTCGCGGTCCCTCGCGGAGAGCGGCTGGCGGGTCCAGCCATCGCTCGGCGTCTCGCAGCCGCTCCTGCACCCCCTCGATCTCGCCGGCAATCAGCAACGCCCCGGCAAACGTGACGCTGAGCACCGGCCTGACCCTGACCACGTCGTCGGGGAGTTCCTCGAGCCAGCGGCGCACCGTAGTCTCCTGCCTGATCCGGCGCAGGGCCGGGATCGCCAGCTCGACGAGGTCCGCTGCCTGCCCGAAATCCCCGGCGGCCAGCGCGTGACCGATGGCCAGGGACCGCTCGCCGTTCTGCTCGTACCACGCGCTCGCCCGCCGGTGCAGCTCAGGTACCTGGCCGGGATGCTCGTCGAGCAGCCGCGCCTGCAGCACGTCAGCGAACAGGTGATGGTAGCGATACCACCGGCGGCGGTCATCCAGCGGCACCAGGAACAGGTTTCCCCGGTCCAGCGCCTCCAGCATGGCCTTGCCGCCGCCCAGCCCGGTGACGGCATCACAGAGCGGGCCGCTCAGCCGGCCAAGGATGCAGGTCTGCAGTAAGAAGGCCTGGACGCGATCCGGCTGGCGCGCCAGCACCTCCTCGGCCAGGTAGTCGACAACGTATCGATCATCGCCCGCGAAGCCGTCAATGAAGCCGGCGAGGTCCTCCCTTCCCTGCATAGACAGCGCCGCCAGCTGCAGCGCGGCGATCCAGCCCTCGGTGCGGGCCTCAAGCACGGTCACGTCCCGCGCCGTCAGCTCCAGGCCCATCATCCCGTTGAGGTACGCGGCGGCTTCGTCAGGCGTGAAGCGCAGCTCAGCCGCGCGGATCTCAGCCAGGTCGCCGCGCGCCCGCAACCGGGCCAGCGGCAGCGCCGGATCGGCCCGGCTGGCGATCACCAGATGCAGCCCGGGCGGCAGATGGTCGAGCAGGAACGCCATCCCGTCCTGCACAGCGGGCGCGTCGATGACGTGATAGTCATCCAGCACCAGCACGATGTCTCCCGCGATCGCGGCCAGGTCGTTGAGCAGCGCGGTCAGCACCGTTTCGACCGCGGGCGGCGGCGCCGCCCGCAGAAGGGCCAGCGCACTCTCGCCTGTCCCGGCGGCCACCCTCCGCAGCGCGGCGATCACGTAGGCCCAGAAGGACGCGGGATGGTTGTCGCCCCGGTCGAGTGACAGCCACGCGGTCAGGCGCTCATCGGCACGGGTCGCCGGTCCCGCCGCCAGCCACTCGGCGAGCAGCGTGGTCTTGCCGAAGCCGGCGGGTGCGGAGACGAGCGTCAGTTTCGAGGTGGTCACGCGGTCCAGCCGCTCGCTCAGCCGCGGGCGTGGTACCAGACCGGGCCGCGGCCGCGGGACATAGAACTTCGTCTCGAGCAGGGCAGCCGGGACGGCCGGCCCCGCCGTCGCCTGGACCGGAGGCGGCCTGACCGCGGCCAGCGACACATCCTGGGCCAGGATTCGGGCCTGAAGCTCGCGTAGCCCCCGTCCCGGATCGATGCCAAGCTCATCCACCAAGCGGTCACGGATCGAGGTATAGGCCCCCAACGCCTCGGCCTGGCGGCCGGACCGGTACAGGGAAACGATCAGCAGTTCCCACAGGCGCTCGCGCAGCGGGTGCCGGCGGCACGCTACCTCAAGCTCGCCGACCAGGCCAGCGTGCCGCCCCAGGTCCAGGTCCGCTCCGGCGCGGGCCTCGACCGCCACCAGGGCCAGCTCGTCCAGATGCGCCCGCTCGGCATCGGCGAAGCCGGCGTAGGCGAACTCCGTCAGCGGCTCGCCGCGCCGCAGGCCAAGCGCCTCACCCAGCGCGGCTGACGCCAGCGCCGCCTCGCCCGCCTGGCTCAGGCGCCGTCCCTCCGTTACTAGCTGCTCAAAGCGGATGACATCGACGTCCCCTGGACCGATGGCGAGGGCATAACCGGCTTCGGTGGTGACGATCGCGCCCGCTCCGAGGGTACGGCGCAGCTGGCTGATCTGGGCCTGCAGGGCGTTGGCCGGGTTCGCGGCCCGCCCGTCGCCCCACAGCACGTCGATCAGGCGGTCGGCACTGACCGGCTCGCCGCAGTGCAGCGCCAGCAGGGCCAGCAGCGCCCGCTGCTTAGCACCCCGAACCGGCACGGCCAGGCCGTCACGCACCGCTTCAAGCTCGCCGAACAGCAGGACCTCCACCACCCCACCGTACGGCCATCCGCCACGCCGACCTCAGCTATGTGCGCTCAGCACCTACTGCCAGCACCGGAAGGAAGGAGGAAAGCCAGATGTTCGAAGAGATCCTTGCTGTCGGCGGAGGCAGGCGATTGGCGCACTGGGCGAGGCCTTATTGTGGCCTGGTGGCAATGTCGTCGTCCATCGCGGGAGAGCTCATCACCGAGTCGCTCGACTACGACGGTGGCCGGGCCGTGACGGTGTACGTACCGCCGGTTGCGCCCGAGGCAGTCGTCTTCGCCGGTGACGGCCAGCGCCGCCGCGATCGCCCGCCAGCAAGTCGGCATACTTCGCGGGCCAAGCCTGCAGGAGGCCGTCGTGTCAGTCGGCAGGTAATCTGGGTAGGAGAAGCAGGGACAGGGAGGTTCTGGTGACCACGACCGTCACGGTGGAAGTGGATGAGGATGAGCTGACCGCCGCTGCCGGACTGCTGGGAACGAGCAGTCGCGAGGAGACGCTGCGGAAACTGGTGGCCAATGCCGCCGCGAGGGCGGCCAACGTTGCCCGTAAGCGTGCCGAGATTGCTGAGCGTGAGGCCGCCGACCGGGCCGAGGATCGGTGACAGGTCGCGAGTACCTGATTGACGCCAGCGCCTACTGGCGTATTGATCGGGGCGCGGTACTGGCTGGTGCGTGGCGTGATCATCTTGAGCGCGGCCTGGTGTGGATCTGTCCGCCGACGGAAATGGAGATCTGCCGCCGCGCGTCGAAGGATCAGCATGCGGTGCACCTTCGGGAATTCGTCGAGACCTACGTCCGGGTTGAATTGCACCATCGGGCTGGTGTCACGGCGCGGGAGATCCAGGCGGACCTGATCGACTGCGGCCAGGCTGCCGGGGTTCACCCTGTTGACCTGCTGGTTGCCGCCACCGCCCTGGCCGATGGCTTCATCGTGCTCACCGACGACGGTGATTACGCCCATCAGATCAGCGCTGTTCGTCCCGAGATTGGCGTTCGCATGGTTGGTGACGGGCCAGATTGAATGCAAGATCGCCCATTGCTCAGGCCCCCAATCATATTCGCGCGGTCGCACGGCGACGCGTTCTGGAAAGAAGAGTTCCCGCTGATGGTGGCGTGGGCGTTCGGCCGCTGAGCCCCGGAATGCACCTCAGTTCAGCGGAGAATGCCATGCGGGCGCTGGCGCTCGGCGGCCTCATAGAGGCGAACCTGTGGGAAAGGGCTGCCTGGCTCGCCGGGATCTTCATCGTATTCGGGCCGCTTGCCGTCAGCGCCTACAAGCGAGCCAGCTAGGAAACCGTGCGCAGTCGGTTGTCCAGCAGGTCGGTCACGATCAGGTCGCCGGCCGGCGTGACCGCTACCGAGATCGGGTAGCCGAGGAAGGCTTGAGTCGCGGGGCCGTTGCCCAGGATGGTGCTGCCGCCGCCGGCGACGATGTAGATATTTCCGGCCGTCATCGCCTGGCCGTAGAACGTGCCGGTCCTGACCGCCACTATCCACACTAGCCCGGCGCTCCAGTCGGTGACGACTACGTTGCCTGACTGGTCGACGGTCACTCCGCCCAGGATCTCGAACTCGGCGCCGGCAGCCGGCCCGCCGTTGCCGGAACTGGCGTATTTGCCGATCCCGGCGATCGTGTGGATGTCGCCGGCCGTCATCGCCCGGCCGTAGAACGTGCCAGTTTTCACCGCCACCAGCCGTACCCGCTCGCTGGCGTCGGTCACGATCAGGTTCCCGGCGCCGTCCGTCGCGACCGCAAGCGGCGCCGTGCCCGCCGGGCCGGGACGTTTGGTGTGCGGCTCGCGACGAGCAGGGCAGGCGCTGGGCCTTTGGCTAGCTGTCGGCATGGGACCGGCTGGCTGTTCGCGGTGGCACCGGACTCGTAGGGTTGGCGGGTATGGAACGTCGGTTTTCTGGTCTGATCCTCGATTGGGCGGGGGTGCTCACCACCAATATGGTGGAGGTGATCGAGTCGTTCGAGGCTCGGGAGCGAGTGCCGGAGGGCTTGTTCCTGCAGGGGTGGGCTGACCCGCGTGGCCGGGATCTTTACCGGCGCCTGGAACTGGGGGAGATCACTCAGGCGGAGTGGAACGAGGGCTTCGGTGCGTTGCTCGGGATCCCGCCTGCGGATTTGATGGAGCGGCTGCTGTATGAGATGTTGCCGGCGTACGAGGTGATGCGGGTGGTGCGCGAGGCCCGCGCCGCCGGGGTGCGGGTGGCGGTTCTGTCGAACTCGCTGGGCCGGGAGCCGTTCGATCCCTACGCCCCGTATTACCTGACGGGAAATTTCGATGTCGTGGTCTTGTCGGCTGAGCACGGCATCCGCAAGCCGGATCCGGCGATCTTCCAGCTGACCCCGGACAGTCTCGGGCTCCCGGCCGGGCGGTGCGTGTTCGCTGATGACACGGAGGAGAACCTGATCCCGGCGCACCAGATGGGCATGGCGGTGTTCCATGCCGTTGATGAGCAGGTGACGGCCGCGGTGCTGCGGGAGCTGCTTGATCTGCCGGTGCCCGGAAAGGGATAGCTCCGCGGCACGGTTACTGCGGGGTGGCGTCCAGGAACTCGCGCACGGCTCGTGAGGCCGCGCGGGCCAGTAAGATGGCGTGGCTGCGCGGATACTGGTCATCGCCCCGGTAGCTGGTGCTGCGCACCCGCCACGCATTTATTGGCATGTACGAGCATCGGTTTGGGGCCGTTACCTCGATTCTTTCAGCCGCCTCTCGTATTGCTGCTCATGGGGACAATAGCCTGGCCACTCGCTACTGGGTGGCTGCCGTTCAGGCCGAAGCCTACGCCGGACTTGGCGACTTCATGGAATGTAACCGCGCGCACTTGAAAAAGCCGAGTCCCGTCCGAACTCTTTCCGGTGAGATAACCCAAAGCGGCTGGCTTCGCTTCGATGGCTCGCGTCTGGCTAAGGAGCGCGGCACTTGCTATATCTCCCTTGGCAGACCCGAGCTTGCTGAAAGCGGCTCTCAGTGAGGCTCTGGACCAGGGCGTCTCCCTCCGTCGGCGAGGGAGCATCCTGAGCGATCTGGCCATGCTCGGCATCCAGAGCCGCGACGCAGAGCAGGTCGCCCACTACGGAGGTATGGCCGTTGACCTGGCCATGCAGACCGGCTCGTCTGACTACATCGGCCGTAAGCTCGATGGTCTCCAACTGGAGCTTCAACCACTGCTGAGTAACGCCCGCATAGCCAGCCTCAACGAACAGATCGTCCAGCTTTCCGGGTAGAGCTTCATCCAACAGTGAGAGGAACTTAACCAGTGGCGGGCGACGAGCAGGGCCATATCTTTCGAGAGGCCTGGATTGCCGGAGTGAAGAAGCACTACCCAGGTGAACCGAAACCCGGCTACATCGGTCCCTGGGACGAGATGCCAGAGTGGGAGCAGCAGTCGGCTACGGCCGTCTTTAGTCAGGTTCATGAGTTCATCGCCATAAGCGACGGCAAGACGGATGAGATCCGCCGTGGGCTGTACCAGCGGGTCGCCGCGAAGGCCGGCATAGCGACGTCCGAGGACCGGGCGACGTTCGTCAATGCCTGGTACGCCAGGATGACCCGGCGCGGCCAGCTAGGCGACCGTTTCAAGAATGCGTACTTCGTGCTGCTCGCCCTTAGCTCGCTGGCGGCCGCGTCGGTACCTGCCCTGATCGGCGCGGCCGGCTCGTCGCACACCACGGCGGGTAACGTGATGCGGGCAATCGCGGCCGTGCTCGGCGTCCTCGTTGCCATTACCACCTCGGTACTCGGCGTGGTCCAGGTCGGCGCGAGACGCCGGGGCGGCATACGACGACTTCGTCAAGCAAGTCGGCGATGCGCGACTTGATTACGACCGCGACTACCTCAGGGAAGTCGCCGTCACCTCGTCGCATTCCGGCAAGGACGGCGCATGAACGCAGATTCTTCCGGCAATCCTCAGGGAGACCTGGCAGGTTACCGCTAACCCGCGCTGTGGACCCGGAGTTCTTATATCGCCGGAAGGATCACGTTCATACCCGATTATAACATCTCTAATCAGGATCTAGTCGCTTGGAGCGACATGTCAGCGTGAGCAAAAGCTAGAGGCCGGTAGCTGCGGCCGACTGGCTGAAGCGAATCGAGGCAATTATGGGTCCAAATCGTTATTTAAACTTATTCAAAATCCCCGATACTTCCGCTATGGAAAGTTCAGAGCCGACGCCGGACAGTTCGCCATCTGGCCCGGATGACATCAACGACAGGTTCGATGAGTTAGCCGCGGCGGGGAAGTTCAAGGAGCCGGGTGCGGCCGAACGCGCCGGCGATTCCGTCCGTCCGGCCGGCGGCGGGCTGAAGCCGAAGCGGCGCCGCGGTGGCCCGCTCCGCCAGTGGCGGAACAAGCGGCTCGCGGCCGAGCTCCGCAAGCCCGTGCTGGCACCGGGCCAGAAGGCGCCGGCACGCCAGCGCAGGGCCCGAGGACGAGCAGCGGCGGCACGGCACGCAGGCACCTGGCCTGCCCCGGACCGCGGCTACGTCACTCCGGCCCGCCGCGGAAGCCCTGGCCGGTCGGCCCTCGCGATCCTGTTCGCCGTCGCGCTGCTGGCCGCGATCTCCTTCGGCGCGCACAAGCTGTTCCAGCCGCGAACGCAGGGAACGCCCAGAACCGCAAGCAGCCCGATCCTGTCGCTGAGGCCGCTGTTCACGACCGCCAACCCGTTCGCCGGTTCTCGGGCCAATGCCTATGCTGACGGCGCCGCCGGAATCGTGATGCCCGCGGCCCACCCGGTCGGCCAGTACAGCAGCGCGCAGGTTGCCGCCGCGTACGTGACCGTAAAAGACATGCTCGTCGCGGCCATGCTGAGCCGGCCGACAATGTACGGCCACAAGCCGACGGCACTTGGCCGCCTGCTGATCAGCGAGCAGCGATCGTGGTTCTATGACCATTTGACCAAGCCATACAAGCCAAGCAAGGGACCTGCGTGGCTTACCTGGAAGTGGGTGACCGCCTTTGCTCCCGGTACCGATGTCGTCGGCAAAGTCGTTAAGGTGAAAGGCGTCCCGATGACCGCGAAAGTGGTCACCATCAAACAGCGCCCGGCGCTGCAGGTCTACGCTGACTACCTATTCGTGTATGCGGTGCAGCAGCCGGGCGTGGCGGCCAGTCGGCTCCGGATCGTCGCGCAGGAGTACGCCACCGTCCAGTTCGCGGAGTGGAATGACCCAGGCGGGCGCCTGGAGCCGTGGATCTCCGGCTTCGGCGCCAGTTACGCCGACGCGCAGTGCGGCTTGACCGACGGCCTCGTGCACCCGGCTTTCCCGGCACTTGGACCGGGCCGGGTCCGTCCGCGCGGCCCTCAGGTGAACCCCTACAACTTCGGGCAGCGCCTGCGACGGACCTGCTATGCGATCACAGGTACCTAGGACACCTCAGGCGTCCAATCGGAGCGGACGGTTTCCCCGGCGCCTAGCGTGGCCCGGCTGCGCTGGATCCGGCGGGCCTGCGACATGGCCGAGGACTTTGCGCCTTCACCGGATTGGCGCGAATTACTGGCGCACGGCAAGCCCGTCACCGGGTGCGCTCCCAACAGCTGCGGAGAGCAAAGGCAAGGCGGAGACCCATGCCGAGAGCTCGGAGTTCCGGCGTACGGCAGGCAGCAGCTTGTTGGACCATGACAGCCAGCTGGTGTGATCGGTCAATTCTGAAACAGTGACCCCTAGCTGGATAAGCGCTGTAGTGACCGGGGCGGCAGTAGGACTTGCAGGGAGTCTGAGCAGGAACTTCCGAGCTTGAGCTAGTTCCTCGGCGGCTGGATCGAGCCTGACAAGCGCCTCTGTCAGGAGATGAGCCTGACTAGGCGCGTGCTCTCCGGCGAACAGCGCAAGCAGCGCTCTTCGTACCGCGATCGCTCTGTCCCGGTCAAGGTAAGCCGGGTGACGCCCGCGAGTAGTTTCTCCGAGCCGCGGGTCTCGGTGGCCAAGAGCGTGAAGAGCCTTCGCCGGGCTTGGGCGCGATCTTCCGCGGTCGGGTTGAGCATGACCACGGCATTTGCTGACCACGCAGCTACGAGGTGGCCACTTTCGTTGTCGAGGAGCCTGAGCAGCGCTCTTCGCGCCAGGGTACGTTCCTCGTCCGTCACCGTCAGCGCGGCAAGCACCTCTCCTCGTCCCTGCAATGGATGCCGGATGACCAGTCTGAGCAGAATCGCAAGTACCTGCTCCCGCTCGGCCGCGGTTGGGTTCAGCGTGGCTACTGTTCTCGCCAGTTGCCAGACGCCGGAGGTATGGGCGGAGACCGCGGAGTGATGAGCTTCGGCGGTGAGGAGGGTGAGCAGCTTTCGCCGGGCGTGCGCGCGGTCCTCGGTGGTCGGATTGAGAATGGCCACCGCCTCCGCGAGCCGCCAGCGCGCCTTCCACGAACGGGACTCGGCCTCAAGTTGCACCAGCAGGATGTCTCTTGCCTGTGCCTGATGCTCCCGAGCGCCAGATCGGGGATTTGGCAATCATCCAGCCGGACCGGGAAAAGCCACGGTACGTCCGGTCGGCGCTGCCGCGACTCGTCCACGGCCAGGACCAATTCCTCACGCTGGTGTGACCGTTCCCTGGCCAGCCCCGCTCTGGAGAAGCATGCCACGAACACCAGCGCATCGCCGGTGATTGCCTGCCGGATCTTCTCGCGCCAGTCCTCACCCGGCCACAGCCGCTCGGTGTCGCGCCATACCGGGACACCAGCCGCCTCCAGCGCCGCCTGCAATTGGTCAACCGCCGGAGCGTCATTTCGGGCGTAGCACAAAAACACATGCCCGCCCAGAACGCTGTGCGTCTTCGGTGAACTCATTAGTCGACCCGTCTCAACCCTTCGGGTTTGGCTGGTTTGACCAGGATCGGACAATGAATATAGTCGCGGTGGGCTGTACGACGCTGGCGGTCGGCGCATCGATCTATCAGGCAGTGTCCTTAGGCCACTCGGATGCGTCTGGAGATCTCGTCCCCCGGGCGGTCGGGAGTGGCAGGATACGGACTGAACGCCGGATATCAGCGGCGGGTTGCGCTTTCGGGCGCGTGGAGAGGGCGGCATCGTGGCGCGCGGGTCTCAGCGCTGGACTGAGGTGACTCGTTCCCAGTTCACCCATGAGGCCGAGGGCCTCAACCTGGTCCGTTCGCTCCTGCCGTCGCGCGACCCGTTCCTTGCCTGGTCCAACTTCGAGTTCCGCGACCGCCATGGCCGCTGGCATGAGGTCGACCTGCTAGTACTCGGCGAGCGGCGCCTGCACCTCGTGGAGCTCAAGTATTACTCGGGCACGCTGCGCGGTGATGACCATATCTGGCTCCGCGACGGCCGCCGCCCTGAGGACTCGCCGCTCAAGCTGGCCCGCCGCAAGGCACAGCGCCTGGCCAGCAAGCTTCAGGACGAGCTGATCATCTGGGCGAACGAAAAGCAGGCCCGCATACCCGAGGCCCGCTCGGCGGTCCCTTTCGTGCAGGAAGCGGTCTTCCTGCACCATCCCGATTTCCGCTGCGCGCTGCCCGCATCGGCGCGCCTGGATCTTTTCGGCTTGAATAGTGCCCTGGACCGCTCCGGCTTGCCTGGTATCTCCTCCCGGCTGCTTGAGCCCGCCACTTTCGACCAGAAAGTATCAGGCGGCCGGTCGGCAATTATCGCTGAGCTTATGGCCAGGATCGGGGTCGTCCAGCGTCGTCAGCGCGAGGCCGGCTCGTGGATCATCGATGAGGAGCCGCTCGGCGAGGGCGAGGGCTGGCAGGATTGGCCGGCGTTCCATAAGGTGGCGACGACGGACCGCGCCCGGATCCGGTTCCTGGTCACCGCGCCCGGTGCCGCCGCGGCCGAGCGGGCCGCGAAACGCCGCCTGGCCGAGCACGAGTACCGGGTGACGTCCCGACTCGCGCACAACGGGCTGGTCGGTCCCATCGATCTCGTGGACAGCGACCTGGGCGTCGGGCTGGTCTACCGGCTCGATGAGCGGTTCCAGCGGCTGGACCTGTGGCTGGCGGATCAGAGCGAGAAAGTCAGCGTGGACGATCAGTTCTCGGTTATCCGGCAGGTAGCCGAGGCGGTCTCGTTCGCCCACGGTAACCGGATCGTGCACCGGGGCCTGAACCCGCAGGCGATCTGGGTTCGGCGGGCGGCCGACGGGACGGTCAGGGTCCAGGTGAGGGACTGGCAGAGCGCCGGCTCGTTCGCGGGATCAGGCCTGACGGGCAGTTCGGCCGGGAGCATGACCGGAGTGGCGAGTCCCATGGGGCAGCTCAGTCCGGGCTCGACCCGCGCCGGCCTCCCTCGGCCGGTCGCTGCCGACGCGGACCAGCGGCTCGCCGAGGCATTCCAGGCACCAGAGGGAATCTGGTCACCCGACGCTGACCGGGTCCGGCTTGATGTGTTCGCGCTCGGCGCGCTGGCCTATTTCACGCTGGCGGCCCGGCCCGCGGCCGCGGACCGCACCTCGTTGCGGGAGCGGCTGCGCCAATCCGACGGACTCGACCTGGCGGCCGACCTGCCGCAGGTCGCGGCGGCAGTGCGAGAGCTGGTCCTGGAGGCGACCCGGCCGAAGGTCAGCGACCGGCTGGGTGATGTGCGCGCGTTCCTGGCGAAGCTCTCCGACGCTGAGAAAGCACTGGGCTCAGCCGACGAGGATGCGGCTGAACCGCTGGAAGCGTCACCCGGCTCGATCATCGGCGGTCGCTATCGCCTGGAGCGCAGGCTCGGCGAGGGCTCGACGGCGGTCGGACTGCTGGTGACCGACCTCAGCGCGGGCGAGGGACCTGATGCGCTGCGGGTGCTCAAGGTCGCGATCGATGACGGCGCGGCGGCCCGTCTCGTTGGCGAGGCCGAGGTGCTGGCCAACGTGCGCGACCCGCGCCTGGTCAAGATGATCGAGGGGCCGGTACGGCTGGCCGGGCGGACCGTGCTGGTGCTGGAGCCGGCCGGGGACAAGACGCTCGCGGAAGAACTCCGTTACGCCGGGCGGCTCTCGCTCGACCTGCAGGAACGGTGGGGCATCGACTTGCTCGAAGCGCTGATCGCGCTGGACCGGGCAGGCATCGACCACCGCGACATCAAGCCCGCCAACCTCGGCGTCAAGGAAGGCCGCAGCGACCGGGCCAAGCACCTTGTTCTCTTCGATTTCTCGCTCGCCAGGACCGGCGCGACCGCGGTAACCGCAGGCACTCCGCCGTACCTGGACCCGTTTCTTGAGGAGCCGTCGCGGGGCCGGTTCGACTCCGCCGCCGAGCGATACGCGGCGGCGGTCGTCCTCTTCGAGATGGCGACCGGATCGACGCCCCAGTACGGCGACGGCCTGTCCGACCCGGCCTCGCTCCCTGACGAGGCAACGATTGACGCGGCCATGTTCGACCCGGCGGTCGCCGGGCCGCTGGCGGGCTTCTTCCGCCGGGCACTGGCCCGGAGCGCGGCGCAGCGGCATGAAACCGCCGCCGAGATGCTGCAGACCTGGCGCTCGATCTTCGCGCCGGTACCGAAAACGATGCCTGCTGACGCTGACGCGCTGGCCGCGCAGGCCCAGCCGTCGACTCCGCTGGCCGAGGCCGGGCTTTCCGATCGCGGGCTCTCCGCGCTGCGCCCTTTCGGGGTGCAGACCGTGGGCGATCTCATTGCCGTTGATCCCGTGCGGCTGAATCACATGCGCGGTGTTGCCGATTCCACTCGCCGCGAGGTCAAGTCCAGGGCCAATCAGTGGCGTCATCAGTTCGCCGCCGCCGTCACCGGCCGCGGCCCGGCTGCCGCCGGGAAGCTTGCTGGCCGCTCGATGCCTGATCCGGTAGCGGCCGCGGAACTGCTCGCCGCGCGCGCGGGGTCGGCCAGGGCACAAGCGCGGCGCAAGGTAGCGCGGATCCTGCTCGGACTGGAAACGCAGCTCGAGCCGTTCGCGAGCCAGTCCGAGCTCAGCGCCGTACTGAAGGTGAGCCCCGGTCGCGCCGCCCAGCAGGTAGGGGCGCTTCAGGACGCGTGGGCTGGCGACGCCGAGTGCCGGATCCTGCTCGACGCGCTGGGTGACCTGGCCGCCCAGGCCCTCACGGACCTGGGCGGTGTCGCCACCGTGGCGGAACTGGCTGAGACGGTGCTGGCTGCCCTGCCGCCGGCCACGGCCGCCGATGAGGATGAGAGTCAGCAAGCCAGGATCGCCGCCGGGCTGCTGCGAGTCGCGCTCGACCGCAATCAGGCGCTCGGCCGGGCCGATGAGGACACGACGGCTCTGTCGGTCCGGCGTCGCGCCGGCAAGGTGATCCTGCTGGCGACCGACCCGGCGCTGCTCGACCCGGCCGAAGCCGTAGGAAGAATGGCGGATCAGCTCATCGAGGCTGCTGAGGCGGCCGGCGAGGCGCTGGTCCCCCCGGCCCGTGCCATTCCCAGGCTCCAGGCGGCCTGGTCCCGAGCCGCAGACATATCCGAGCTGGCGGGCGATGTCGTCCCGGCGGGTCTGCGCCTGCTCCGCCTGGCGGCAGCCATGTCTGAGAAGGCAGCACTATCGGGCTCGCGCGAGTTGCATTCAATCGGACTATCCGCGACGACGGCGCTCGGGCTCGCGCTGACCGGAGCCGCGAGCGTGCAGAAACTCACGCAGCTGGAGATCAGGGACAGGCTCCGCGCCCGGTTCCCGTCCTTGCCGCCTGCTCCGGACCGGCCCAGGCTCGATCAGCTTATTAGCGATACCCAGCTAGGCCTGATCTACGACGAGACCATGCGGGCCTACCGCCAGCCCTCCAGGAGTGGCGAAGGAACCAGGTTCAGCTCCCGGCTCTCGATCGGCTCAATCAACCTGCGGCCCGACCTGCTCTACGGAAGCCGGGCCGGGCACCGGCTCGCCGAAAGCTCGTCGTCGCGTTCTTTCCTGGCATTGGGCATCGACTGGGCGGAACTCGACCGGGTCACCGACACGCTGCTGACCGTGTTTGGCGCGATCGAGGTCGACGTCACCAGCCAGCTCATTGCCGAGATGCGCAGCCAGGCCGCCGAGGTCGGGCTGCCCTGGGAGACAGTAAGGGCGGCCGACGCCGCTCCCGCCGGCGGCCGCGAGGCGCTAGGTCTCAGCGTGCTGGTCGAGCGTTCCCTCCCGGCGATCGACGCCGCCATCGACGAGGCCAGCGCGGCGGCACCGGAAGGCACCCGCCCGGTCCTGCTGACCGAAGTCGGCCCGCTGGCCCGCTACGGCCACCTCACGATGCTCGCCGACCGCGCCGACCTAGCCACCCGCCGCCGGCAGGCCATCTGGCTCGTCGTCCCGCAACTCCCCGACAACCAGGGTCCCGTGATCGACGGCCGCGCCCTGCCACTCGCCGCGCCGGGCCAGTTCTACCGGCTCGACCTAGACTCACTCCGCAGTGAGTCCCTCAGCACTACCGGAGGTTTCTCGTGACAGCGTCTCCCGCGCTGACCAGCGATCTGCAACGGCAGGTGCTGCTGCTGGAGGACGACCTGCGGGTGCGGCTGGCGAACGATCCTGAGCGGGAGGGCCAGTGGAAGCAGGAGCACCACCGGGCGGTGGAGAACGAACGCACCGACTCGCCCTGGGTGACGTGGCGGGATGACCGAATCACACAGGTGGCCGTGGCGTGGGTGCTGACCACAGTCTTCATCCGGTTCTGCGAGGACAACGGCCTTCTTGAGCCGGTCTGGATCACCGGGCCTGGAAGCCGCCGTCAGGAGGCGCTGGACGCACAACTGGTGTTCTTCCGCGAGCACCCGGAAGACACGGACCGTGAGTGGCTGCTGGACGCGGTGAGGTACCTGAGCGAACTTCCCGCGACGAAGTCGCTGGTGGAGAGTCATTCGGCGCTGCACCTTCTAGCGCCATCCGGTGATGCAGCCGGGAAGCTGCTCGAGTTCTGGCGCCGCCGCGGCGACGACGGCGTGCTGGTGCACGACCTGACCGATCCATCGCTGTCGACTCGGTTCCTCGGTGATTTGTACCAGGAGCTGTCGCAATACGCGAAGGATACGTTCGCCCTGCTGCAGACGCCGGTCTTCGTCGAGGAGTTCATCCTGGACCGGACCATGGAGCCGGCCCTGGCCGAACGGCCGCTAGAAGGCTTCAATCTGATCGACCCGGCCTGCGGGTCCGGCCACTTCCTGCTCGGCGCATTCGACCGACTACTTGACCGCTGGCACCGACACGCCCCGGACCTGGAGACGCAGACCCGGGTCCAGGTTGCGCTGGACGCCATTCACGGCGTCGACCTGAACCCGTTCGCCATCGCCATCGCATGTTTCAGATTGACGCTCGCTGCGTTGCGGGCATGTGGCGTGGCATCTCTGGAGCAGGCCCCAGCGTTTGATTTCCATCTTGCAGCAGGTGACTCGCTAATCCACGGCCCCGACCGGGACGTGCTGCCTGGCATGGAGGATCGGTCGGCGTACATGCCGTTCACCTACGCTACCGAGGATCGGGAACTGCTGCTCACCATGTTGGAAGAGGGCCGCTATGACGTAGTAGTCGGCAATCCGCCCTACATCACAGTCAAGGACAAGGCCCTCAACAAGATCTACCGGGCCAAGTACTCCGAAGTCTGCAAGGGCACGTATGCCTTGACGGTGCCGTTTATGAAGCTGTTCTATGCACTAGCCAAGAGCGGGCCGGTGCCTGGCTGGGCTGGGATGATCACTAGCAACTCCTTCATGAAGCGCGAGTTTGGTTCCAAAATCATCGAAAGCTTCCTGGCTCGCAAGGACCTGCGCTTGGTTGCCGATACGTCGGGCGCTTACATCCCAGGACACGGAACGCCGACTGTCATCCTTGTCGGCCGCAATCAGGCACCGGTCGGTCCGACCGTCCGAGCCGTTCTTGGCGTCCGAGGTGAGCCGGGCCGCCCTGACAATCCAGCTAAGGGCTTCGTCTGGAGCGCGATCATCGAGCAGGTCGACCAGCCGGCTTGGAATGGTGAGTGGATCACCACCACCGACCTCAACCGAGCCATTCTGGCTTCTCATCCCTGGAGTCTGACCGGTGGCGGTGCCGTCGACCTGGCTGAAGTGATAGAAGCGGCCTCTAGCAATACTCTCAGCGACTACAACGTGACCATCGGCAGAACTACGCATACCGGCTCTGACGAGTGCTTCTATCGGCCCCGCCATTACTTTGCCACGCATGGTCTCGTAGATGAGGCAATACCGGTTGTTCTTGGGGAGGATGTCCGGGATTATTGCCTTGATGCCCCCACTTGGACCTTCTTCCCCTATGACAGTCACGGTAAGAATCGGTTGCCGCAGATGCATTCTTCCAGGCGGTCTGGCCCGTGCGAACAATCATGGCTGGCCGTGTGGACTATCAGCAAACGCTGTCTGAGCGTGGATTGCGGTGGTTCGACCACTCCATGTTCTTCGCAAGGAGATTCCAAATCCCGTTGTCGATCGCGTTCGCGGAGGTGGCAACACACAATCATTTTGTGCTAGATCGAGGCGGGAAGGTCTTCAAGCAAACTGCCCCGGTCATCAAACTTCGTGAGAGCGCGACTGAGGATGATCACCTAGCACTACTTGGGATGCTGAACTCATCGGCTGGATGTTTCTGGCTCAAGCAAGTCTGTCACGATAAGGGCATCCGAGGCGAAGGCGGAGGCTTCACCTCGGGGCCGATTGGGAACGCTTCTACCAATTCAATGCCTCTAACGTGCAGGACTTTCCGATGCCGGACGTTCTTCCGCTTGATTGGTCGCGCTCGTTGGATGCCTATACGACGGAATTTGCCCGGCAAACGCCGTCGTCGGTGTGTGCTAACGGCACGCCGACTTCAGATGGGCTTGCGGCGGCGCAGGTTGACTCCGAAAGGGTCCGTGCCTGTATGGTCGCAGTGCAGGAGGAGTCGGATTGGGAGGTCTACCGACTCTACGGGTTGATTGACGAAGATCTGACGTTCGGTGGCAACGACCTGCCGGGTTTGGCGCTGGGGCAGCGGGCGTTTGAGATTGTGTTGGCACGGGCCATTCGGGATGGCGAGGACGAGGCGGCGTGGTTTAGCCGACATAGGTCCACTCCTATCACCGAGATTCCAGCGCACTGGCCCGTTGAGTACCAAAAACTTGTTCAACGGCGGATAGACGTTATCGAGAGCAAGCCATTTATCCGATTGCTGGAGAAACCGGAGTATAAGCGCCGCTGGGCACAGGAGCCGTGGGAGAAGCGGCAGGAGCGGGCGCTGCGGGACTGGCTGCTTGATCGGCTTGAGGATCGCTCGTACTGGTTTGATGCACAGGGGCGTCCGCGGCCGCGTAGCGTCGGGCAACTGACCGATGAGGTCGGGCACGATGACGACTTCACCTCTGTGCTGGCTCTCTGGGAAGGTCGCCCGGATGTGCCGGTGACGGAGTCACTGGTGCGGTTGCTGGCCGACGAGGCCGTTCCATTCTTGGCTGCCTACCGTTACAAGGACAGCGGGCTTCGCAAGCGGGAGGCGTGGGAGCAGACGTGGGCGTTGCAGCGGCGGGAGGATGCGGGGGAGAACGTCGGCAAGATCGACGTGCCGCCTAAGTACACGAGCGCCGATTTCCGCAAGGCCTCGTACTGGGCGGCGCGCGGGAAGCTCGACGTGCCGAAAGAGCGATTCATCCTCTACCCGGATGCTGGCCGCGAGACTGATCCGACTCCGCTGCTGGGCTGGGCGGGCTGGGATCACGCGCAGCAGTCGCTGGCGCTGGCGCTGATCATCTCGGAGCGCGAGAAGGACGGCTGGGCCGATGAACGGCTGGCTGCCGCTGGTGGCGGGGCTGGCGGAGCTGCAGCCGTGGGTAGATCAGTGGCATTCGGAGATTGATCCTGCTTACGGAGTGAGCCCGGCGGCGTTCTGCCGGGAGCAGCTCGACCGCGCGGGCGGTCCAGGTCGGCAAGACCCTGGATCAGCTCGCTGCCTGGCGTCCGGCAGCTACCAGTCGAGGGCGTAGTAAGAAAAAGGAAGTGCAACCGTGAGCGTTCTGCTGCGCGACATCCTTGAGATCCCGAGCGGACGAGGGCAAAGGACTATTTCCTGAGGATCGCGCCGATATGCGGACTACGTCGGAGTCCATATGAGCGAATACCGCTGCTAGCGCGGCGGTGTGCAGATCGAACCCGTTGCTGGCCGGAGCCCGTTGTCGCCATAGATCTCCACTGCCCTAGGAACGTCCGTTGTCTGGGTGCAGTGATTTATGGGGCACGAGTTTTCCTGCGGTCCAGCGGGTGAGCACTGTCTGGTGCCGGATTTGGGCACCGCTCTGAGGATCGATGCCGAACGGCCCGAATAGTGTGGACGTCTCCAAGGCGGTGGCCGCGGCCCACAGGTCGGAGCGTCCGCTGCTTCCTGCTAGTTCCGCGCAGCGGAGCGCAATGGCCGCTCCGGCAGCCGCTTGCACTGCCGGGTAGTCAGGGCGGCTCCCGCCCCCGCCCGCATATGCGGTGAGGAAGTCGTTTTCGGCTGGTCCGGTAGCTGCGTCGTGGTGGCCTGGGAACCACTGAGCGATTCCGAAGATGCCTTCGGGGTTCTGCAGAACCTGGCTGAATTCGTGCACGCCGGCCGCGACGGCGCAGATTCGCTGGGGAGGCTGGGCTAGCTTCAGCGCGCTGTGGACGAGGTTGACGTCATCTTCGAACACCCCCGCGCTCAGCAGGTCCCATTCGCCCTGGCGCGAATGCAGATCAGCTGGGGTCAGCCACTTCGCCTCAATTCCGAGCTTCCGTGCAGCGTCCATGGCGCCGTCCGCGACCTGTTGCCCGAACCTGCCGGTACCGGCAACGACAACCAGTTCGCGTGTCTGTCCGACGGCGATGTGCCGAAGGAATGGCTCTGCGTACCGGCTGGCTGGCGCTAGCACTGAAACAACGTGGCCAGGACAGGCGGTCTGGACGTCATCACCGGAGCCGCCGTGGTTCCACAAGAGCCAGTCTCGGTCAGCGGCGATTGTCCCGGCGGCCCGCATCAGCACGGTGGAGTACGGCCCAGGAGCAGGTCACACCGCGCTGCCATGACCGGCAGGACCGTCGCGAGCTGACGCCGGTCACTGGCATCATCCTCGATGAGTACGTCGGTCGCGTCACTTACCGAGCACCAGGCCTCAAGTCCTTGTGCGGCCTGCCGTCCGAAGCGACCGAATTTTCCGGTGAGCGACAGGCAAGCGCCGATCGTCAGAGGAGCGGTCATTGAGTTTTCACCTCATATCGACCTCGTACCTGAACTCGTGACGGTCGCCTGAAGCTACTGTGACCTGAGCTTCTACCGGGCAGTTCCGAGAGTCGTAAACGGTTCGCAGGACCCGGAACACCGGCACTCCGGGAGGCAGCCGGAGTAGCCGGACCTCCTCGGGGGTGGGCATCCGGCAGGTGACGACATCCTGGGAGCGGGCGATCCGGCGGCGGATCGGGCCGGTTTGATCTTCGATGATCGCGTGGACGCCGCCTTTGATCCTGGCAGGCCGTTCGATCGCCGTTCCTGCGGCAATGCTGCCTGGGTAGTAACTGTCGGTGAGTGCGACCGGCACGTCATCAGCGAAGAAAATGCGTCGCCGGACTATGACCGGCATATCGTTGTCAATGCCCAACGCCCTCGCTACCTCCGGCGGAGACCCGACTTCAGCTACTTCGATGAGGTCCTGACGGGGTGACTGACCCTGCTCAAGTACCTGGGCGTTGAAGCCTGGAAGGCCTAGGGCTCGATGCCGACGGTAGTTAGATCCTGTGACGCAGATCTGGACGCCAGGCCGCGAGCGGACGAATGATCCACTGCCCTGACCGGTCACGATGAAGCCCTCGCTCCGGAGAACCGCAAGCGCCCGGCGGACGGTCGGCCTGCTCGTGGCATATTCAGTCGCAAGTTCGCTCTCGGACGGCATTCGTTCGCCCGGCGTGCGCTCGCCGACGAGGATTTGTTGCCGCAGTTCACCGACGATGCGTCGGTACGGATACCGCTCGTCCGTGGCCATGGCTTGATGTTACAAGCCGCGCAATTGCATATACATCTAGATTGACTTGCTAATACATGTGCCTTATCTTGTAGTCGTTGGTGTGACTGATCTCCGTGCCGAACGATGCGTGGGGCGGTAGGAATGTGCGCATGACGATTCTCAACTGGCCAGGGCGGGACGCCCTGCCCCCTGTGCGGGAGTGGTCCGCGTCTGCGCCCAGGCAGCTCTACCGGGACCGGCGCATATCGGTAGAGGAAGTACAGGTGAGCGCTGGTACGGGGAAGCCGTTCTCGCACCAGGTGATCCGGTTCGCGTCTGAGTCTGTCGCTGCTGTGGTGCATAACCCGGGACGGGGTGTGCTCATGCTCTACCGGCACCGCTTCATCACGTCCAGCGTCGGCCTTGCGCTGCCCGCCGGCGGCATCGAGCCTGGTGAGCACCCTGAGGACGCGGCGTCACGCGAGGTCTTCGAGGAGACCGGGTGCAAGCTTCAGGACGGCAGGCTGATGGGCTCATCCGATGTCCTGCCGGGGCTGGCTGACAAGCGGTTCTGGTTCGTATTCGGGACGGTGGCTGGCGATGTTGTTCCCGAGCCTGCCGACGCCCACGAATCGACGGCCCTGTACTGGGTGCCGGTTAGTGAGTTGTTCAGTTTGATGTCCGGCGGCCTGATCTCCGCCCAGCCGAGCATGCTCGCCCTGCTGTACGCCGAGCGGGCAGGGTTGTTCAGGGAATTACCAGTCTGAAGGAAGCCTGTCATGGCAGAGCACAGCGAAACATGGGACGGCGGCCTGACGGTATCGGCCGACAGCGACGGAACGGACTCCTATGATTTCGGCTCCCGCGCGGCGGCAGTCACAAGCCTCAAATCTGGATTGCGCCTGCCGGAGATGACCCCGCTGCCGTCACCTTGGACGCTCGAAATCGAGCCCACCTTGCTGTGTAACGCGCGGTCCATTTTTGTTCCTACGAGGATCTCATCACAGATTTTCGCGAGCGGCAGCGCGCGTTACCGGTAATCCAGCGCAGCCGCGGGCTGGCGTGGGAGAGGGTCAGGTATCTTCTTGATGAGATTCGTGACTGCGGAACTACGAGGGGGATTTTCTGGTCAGGAGGCGGCGAACCGCTCGTGTGGCCGCACCTTACCGATGCTATTATCGCGTCAAGCGAGTTCGCGGACGTATCGCTTCAGACAAACGGCATCAGGCTGGACCGGCTGCTTACCGGGCGAGGCGTGTTAGGGAACCTGTCGATCCTGAGCGTCAGCGTATATTCCGACCTGCAGGAGCAGCATAAGCAGATCGCCGGCGTCGATTCGTTCGAGCGCGTATCTCGCAATATCCAGGACGCGGTGGCAATGCGGGACCGGCAGGGCTGGCGCCTGGCAATCGGGGTGAAAATCCTCGTAGACACGATCAACTACGGCCCGCTTCCCGAGATCATCCGGTACTACCGGGCACTCGGGGTCGATTCCGTCGCGCTAAGGGAAGTCCAGGGTGCCAATCACGGTGCGGCCGGACAAGAACGCGAGATCGGTCTCAGCGAGGATGAGCGTCATGAAGTCGGCCGTCAGGCATCAGAGCGGGACGCGGATCCCGCGCTTCTTTTCTTCGCGCGGGCACTCAGCGGAACCCACGGCGCGATAACGCCGACTCGGCACTGCTACAACGCAACGGACGGACATTTCGCCTGTGTCGATGCGGAGGGGGACGTATATCTCGGCAATCCCAGATCGGAGACCGCCAGTACAGCATCGGGAACATCCTGGCGTCCTCCTGGCACGACATATGGCGGTCAGGCCGCCATCTCGAAGTCATCAGGGTCATGGACAAGCTTCAGAAATCCGCAAAGTGCCGGCGAAGCGCATGCCGCCACGTCAGGGCGAACATCGGCGCTGAGCATGCGCAGAACCTGATCAGGCCTGCCCGACCGCTGGACTTATTCCTTTGAACAGCTGGCCAGAGCCTTAGTCAAGAAAATGGCCTGATCGCGCACGAAGGCAGACGTTGCGGAGGCGGCACTCACCCGGTCAAAGAGCCATAATTGCTTTGACCGCAGCCGTCGGTCCTAGTGGTCGTACAGAGCTAGGCTGCGGGTGGCATTGGCTATCGCGCCGACGAGCGCGTGGGGGGAGGGCTGGATCGTGAGCGTCCTGCTGCGCGAGGTCCTCGAGATCCCTGAGCGGGCGGGGGATGAGGACTATGTGCTGCGGCTGACCGACAGCGTTGATGACAGCGCGGTGGCCGCGACGATCGACCAGTATGTGGTGACGCCGGCGCTGGTCGAGGCGTTCGACACCGCGCTTGGCCTGGTCGCTGATGCGCTGCGGACCGGGATCAGCCGGGGTGCCTTCCTCTACGGTTCGTTCGGTTCCGGCAAGAGCCACTTCATGGCTGTCCTCTACGCGCTGCTGCGGCACAACCCGGCGGCCCGGGCCAAGGCTGAGTTGCAGCAGGTGATCGCGCGCCACGACGATGTGCTGCTGGACAAGAAGGTGCTGCCGCTCGCCTTTCACCTGCTCGGGGCGAAGTCGATGGAGCAGGCGATCTTTGATGGTTACCTGCGTCAGATCGAGGCGCGGCATCCGGGTGCGCCGCTGCCCGCGCTGCATCTGTCGGACGGCATTCTCGCTGATGCGGCGGCGATGCGGGAGCGCGACGGTGATGAGCGGTTCTTCGCGGCGCTGAATGGCGGGGTGAACGCCGGAGCTGATCCCTGGGCCGGGCTGCTGGGTAGCGGGCAGTGGACGCCGCAGACGTACGAGGCTGCTCGAGCGGCGGCGCCAGGGACGAAGGACCGGCAGTTGCTGGTGAGCGCTCTGGTCGAAAGGTTCTTTGGCTCTTATACTCGTCAGGCGAGCTTCGTTGACCTGGATACCGGGCTGGCCGCGATTGCGCAGCACGCTAAGTTGCTTGGCTACGACGGGGTCGCGCTGTTCCTGGACGAGCTGGTGCTGTGGCTGACTTTTGCCGTCCGTGATCAGGAGTTCTTCCGCACCGAGGTGCAGAAGCTGACCAAGCTGGTCGAGGCCGGAGCGGGCAGCCGGGCCATCCCGCTGATCTCGTTCGTCTCCCGGCAGATGGATCTGCGGCGCTGGTTCGCCGAGTCCGGGGCGAGCGGGGCGGAGCAGGAGGCGCTAGATACCGCGTTCCGGCATCAGGAGAGCCGGTTCGGGAAGATCGTCCTCGGCGACGACAACCTTCCCTTTGTTGCCAGCAAGCGGCTGCTGCGCCGCAATCCGGCCAACCCGCAGGCTGAGGTGGAGCTCACCGGGGCGTTTGCCCGGCTGGAGCGGCGGCCCGAGATCTGGGATGTGCTGCTCGACGGGGTCAACACCGATGAGGAGCATCGGGGGGCGGACGAGAAAGCGTTCCGGCTGACCTATCCGTTCTCGCCGGCGCTGATTTCCGCGCTGCGGCACCTGGCGAGCGCGATGCAGCGCGAGCGGACCGCGCTCAAGGTCATGCAGCAGATGCTGGTCGACCGCCGCGAGACGCTGACGGTTGACGACGTGATCCCGGTAGGCGACGCGTTCGACTACATCGTCAGCGGGCGGGACGCGCTCGACACCCAGACCGCGGCGCTGTTCCGCTCGGCCAGCGCCCTCTACACCGACAAGCTCCGCCCGGAGATCCTCGCCAAATACGGCCTTACGGAGGCCGCTCTGGCGGACGGCGCCCCGGTACCTGACGGTCTTCGGGCCGATGACCGGCTCGCCAAAACGCTCCTGCTGGCGGCCGTCGCGCCAGGGGTGCCTGCACTGAAGGAAATCACCGCGTCCCGGCTGGCGTCGCTGAACCACGGCTCGATCAGGACCCTGCTGCCGGGCGGTGAGGCGTCGACGGTCCTGGCGCGGGTGCGCGAGTGGAGCCGGAAGGTCCCTGAGATCCACGTCGGGAGTGAGGTGCCGAACCCGGTCATCCGGGTGCAGCTCACCGACGTGGACTACGAGACCGTGGTCGAACGGGTCAAGGGCGAGGACAACGACGGCCGCCGCCGTGAGCTGATCCGGGGGCTGGTCCGTCAGGCGCTCGGCATTACCGACCGCGACACTGACCTGGCCGGGGTTGTCTCGCACCCCGTGACGTGGCGGGGGTCGCGGCGCGAAGTCGACATCGTCTTCGGCAATGTCCGCGACGTGACCTGGCTGAGTGAGGATCATTTCCGGGCCCGGCCCGGTACCTGGCGGTTCGTGATCGACTTCCCGTTCGATCAGCCCGGGCACTCAGGCGACGAAGACCATGCCCGGCTGGACCGGCTGGTCGAGAGCGGGCTGGAAAGCCATACGGTCGCCTGGCTGCCGCGTTTCCTGCCGTCCGACCGGATGACGGAGGTCCGGCGGCTGGTCATTCTCGACTGGCTGCTCAGCGGTACCGGGGAGCGCTGGACCTCCAACGCCGATCACCTGTCGGACGTCGAGCGGGTGCAGGCGAAAGCGGCGCTGGAAAGTCAGCGCACAGCGCTCCGTGAGGGCCTGCGCCGGGCGTTGCAATACAGCTACGGAGCGGCGGCGGCACCGGGGGGCTTCGGCAGTGCCGGGGCGACTGCGGGCGGCGGGGCTGAGGGCCGGATCCTGGTCAGCCTGGACCGCGCCTTCCGGCCAGCCGCGCCCGTCGGCGCCGATCTGGGCGCGGCCTTCGGCAACCTGGTCGACCAGGCCTTCGCGGCCACCTACCCGTCCCATCCGCGTTTCGAGCCCGGCGACGCCGAGGTGACGGTGCGCGAGCTCGCTGCGGTCTATGCCCACGTCGAGCGGGCCGTGACCGATCCCGACGGCCGGGTCAAGCTGGAAGGTGACATCTCGGCCATCCGCCGGGTCGCCAACCCGCTCGGCGTCGGCAAGGCCGGGGAGACCCACTTCCTGTTTGGTGATGACCGGTTCACTCCGTGGGCGGCTGAGTTCGAGCGCGCGGCTACCCGGGCCGGTCTCCAGCCGCAGGATGTCGTGACGGTCGGGCGCGTCCGCGAGTGGATCGGCGCGATGGAGCCGCCCTACGGCCTGCGGGACGAGGTCGCTGACCTGATCGTGCTGGCCTGGGCGGCGCTGCGGCAGCGGGCCTGGTACCACTACGGCAGCCCGATCGTCCCGCCGGGTCCCGGTAAGGTCAGGCCGGAGATGGAGTTGCGGCCCGAGCCACTGCCGGCTCCGGGGGACTGGCAGCTCGCGGCGGCGCGCTCGGAGAAGATCTTCGGTATCCGCGCCAATCCTTACCTGACCGCCGCCAGCGTCGCCGCGCTGGCCGGGCAGCTGAGCGAGCGGGCCGGCGCCGCGGCCGACAGCGCCTACCAGCTCGTCAGTCAGCTTGAGGCGGCCTACCAGCATCTGCGGATCTCGCCCGATGAGCCGGCCGGGAGGCTTCGGACCGCTCGTGCGTGCGTCAGCCTGGTCGACGGAATGCGCCGGGCGCCTGACCGGGTCAGCGTGGTCACCTCGCTGGCACGCGCGGCGCTGCCGGCGACCGAGGAGGTTGTCGCGAGTTCGCTGACTCGGGCGGGCAGCGTCGCTGACGCGATCAAGTCGTTCCCGTGGGGGCGGCTCGGGCCGCTGATGACGGCGGCGCAACGGGACGACGAACGAGGCAAGGCCGCCAGGCACATCCTGGCCGGGCTGCGGAAGACGGTCCAGGCCGACGAGTTCGCCGCCCGGCTGCCGGCCGCGCTCACGGCGACCGACCAGGAGATCTTCGACTGGCTGGCGGACGGCCAGCCGCAGCTGCCACCTAATGAAGCGACTAGGCGAGAACCCGCTGGGCTTGGCGGCCGGGAGCAGGCCGGCCGCGCTGTCGTCGGCCCTGGCGGCGATCCTGAGCAGGTTGTCGCGCAGGTGAGGGCTTTCCTCGGTGAGCACGGCGACCGGGAAGTGACCGTCGAATGGCGGGTGAGCGGATGAGCCAGCCCGCCTCGGCGGCGACGCTTCCGGTCATCAGGGCGCTGCTTGACGAGGCTATCCGCGGCCGGTACCGCGGCGGGGTCCTCGGGGTCCGGGCTCGGCCGGAGTGGGATGGCCCCCCTGAGTTCAGCCACGACGGGGCGGCGGTCCGGGTGGTGCCGTGCGAGTCGGTACTGGCGGTCTGGGAGGCGATCAGCGGCCGGGACCGCAAGCAGTGGCTGGTCGTGCTGACCGACAGGGATGACCGGGACCTGGGTACGAGCATTCGCGCGCACCTGGTTAGCCGCCGGCTGCGGACTCCTGATCCCTGGCAGTCGGTGCAGGACGTGTTCGCTGCGTCCGGACTGGATACCGCACTGACGTCGGTCCAGGGGAACCGGCAGATCGCGGACGGGCTGCTCGCCTCGATGCCTGCGGGCGGGTGGCCGCCGGCGGCCGGCGGCGCGCTTACCCGCGAGCATGCCTTCGCGGCCGTGGCCGCCGCGCACCTGGGGTTCACCGATCCGGTCGTTGACCTGACCAGCGTGCTGGCCTGGACCGCTGACCTCGGGCTGACCAGTCGGGTCGCTGACCTGCGGGCGGCTGCTGGCCATCCGCTGGCCGATGCTGTCCTGGCCTGGGCCGCGGGCCGGTGCGGGCTCGCGGCCGGGCCGGTGCTGCACTTGCTGCGAGCCGGGCAGGCCGGGGACTGCATCCCGCTCGGGCTCGTCGCGGGCCTGCTCGCGGCCGCGACCGGCAGTCCTGACGCGGACGTTGCCCGGATCGCGCGGGAAGGGCTGATCCGGATCGAGTCGATGCTCGGAGGGTCCAGGCCCGCTGATGGCGCGCTCGCCGCCTGGGCGGCGGAGAGCGCGAGCCTCATTGCCGAATTCCGGGCCGTGCTCAGTAACCGCCGGCGCGGTGACCTGCTGCTCGGCCGGGCCGACGAGCTGCTCAAGGTGGCCAGGGCCGAGAGCATCGCCGAGGACTCGGATCTGCTCCGCGCCGGGCTGGCGCGGCGCTTCGCGTCACTGGCGGGCGTGCTCCGCGAGGCGTTTCCTTCCCGGCGCACCCAACCAGTCGATACCGACGGGCCGTGGCTTGACGCGGCGAGCCTGGCGAGGATCGAGGAGGCGTGGCGCCGGGTCGCCGCGCATCAGCTCGCCGATGCGCGCGAGCCGAGGACGAGGGCCTTTCACGCCGTGGTGCGGCTCGCGCGCTGGCTGGCCGAAGACGTCACCGGCCTCGCGCCGGCGGGAAGCTCCGGTGACGCCGAACTGGCCGGCCTGATGCGCCGGCACCTGGCCTATGACGCCTGGGCTGATTCAGCCATCAACGACGCCGCGCCCGGGGTGGGCGACGCCGACCTCGGAGCCGGCCTCGCGGCCGTTCTGACGGCCGCGACGGCCCGGCGCACAGCGCACGACGCCGTTTTCGCCCGCGCGCTTGCCCGCCAGACCGCGGAGTACGTGACGAGCCAGGACTCCGGCTCCGGGCCGGTCCTCATGCTGGAGCGGCTGCTGCCGGCCAAGGTTATCCCGCTGGCCCGGACGGCGACTGTGCTGCTGCTGGTCCTGGACGGCATGAGCGCCGCGGTCGCGACTGAGGTGATCGCCAGCGTCCTTGATCGCACCGCGGACGGCTGGGCGGAGGCGCTGCTGCCTGGCACGGACGCGCGGGCCGGTGCCCTCGCCGTGCTCCCGACGGTGACCGAGGTCAGCCGCGCCTCGTTGCTGTCCGGGCGGCTGACGACCGGCGGGCAAGAGGCCGAGATCAAAGGCTTCGGGCAGCTCGGCCGGGACGGGAAGCTTCCCGGCCGGGCGGTGCTGTTCCACAAGAAGCCGCTGGATTCCTCGCTGCCGGGGTACGCGCTCGACGCCGACGTGGCGGCCGCGATCGACGATCTCGAGAACTTCCCGCTGATCGGCTGCGTGCTTAACACGATCGATGACGCCCTCGACCGCTCCGACCCCGGCGGCACTGACTGGACTGACGCCGCCGTCCGGCACCTGCAGCCGCTGCTTGAGCGCGCGCGGCTCGCTGGCCGGGTCGTCGTGCTGACTGCCGACCACGGCCACATTGTCGAGCGGCGCCTCGGCCAGCAGCGGCCCAGCGCCGAAATCACCAGCGGTCGGTCCAGGTCGGTCAGCCCGCCCGCCGGGGACGGCGAGATCCTCGTGACGGGGGAGCGGGTCCTGATGCCGTCGGGCCAGGCCGTTCTCGCGGTCGACGAGCGGCTCAGGTACGGGCCGCTGAAGGCCGGCTACCACGGCGGCGCGTCGCCTGCGGAAGCGGTCGTCGCCGTCGCGGTGCTCGTACCGGGGACGATCCCCGACCAGGCGGATCTACGCCTGGCGCCACCACAGCAGCCCGGCTGGTGGACCGACCCGGTCCGGCTGCCTGACGGGCCGCTGTCTGCTCCGCGCCGAGGTCCGGGATCTGCGGTGGTGCCCGGCATGCTCGCCCGGCCTCGTGCGGTCGACCCGCGCCTGCGCGGCCCCGCTGATGGCGCGGCAACGCTGTTCGACCTGCCCGCCGCGCCCGCATCGGTTCCGGAACGCGCCCCGGGTGCTGAGACAGATCAGCTCGCGGGCGAGGTGACCGGCTCGGCCGTGTATGCCGCGCAGCGCAAGATCGCCGGGCGGCTCTCGGTCGCCGACGACCGGGTCAGGGACTTGCTCGCGGCGCTGCTGGCCGCGCCAGGCAACCGGCTCGCGCCCGTGCCGGCGGCTAGCGTTCTCGCGGTAGCGCCCGCCATGCTGCGCGGCGCGATCCTGCACGTGCAGCGGCTGCTGAACGTGGAGGGCTATCCGGTGCTGCGGATAGATGAGGACGGCGCGACGGTGATCCTTGATGAGCCGCTCCTGAGGGAGCAGTTCGGGGTGCGGTCGTGACGGGTCAGGTTCCGTCCGGAACCGGGACAGCCGGGCTGGCCTCGCCGCGCCGGCGGCGCGAGGTCATCGACGCGCTGCGCCGGGGGACCGTTCCGGTCAGCGGCCTGGACCTGCTCGCGGTCGGGCTTGACCGTTTCATTCCGGCGATGGACGCCGACCTCGCCACGGCTGGGGCCGGCGGGTCGGCGTTCAAGGCGGTCCGCGGTGAGTACGGCTCCGGCAAGACCTTTTTCACCCGGTTCCTAGCCGAGCGGGCACTGCGGCAGGGTTTCGCCGCGGCCGAGGTGCAGATCTCCGAGACCCAGACTCCGCTGCACAAGCTGGAGACGGTCTACCGGCGGATCACCGAGGCCCTGCGGACGGCTGCCTATCCGCCGAGTGCGTTCCGGCCGGTGCTGGACTCCTGGCTGTTCACGCTCGAAACCGATGCCCTGAGCAGTGACGTTCAGGTGCCTGCTGGCGATGACGCCGTGGTGAGGTTGCTTGAGCAGCGGCTCGGGGCAGTGTCGCGGCAGACCCCCGCCTTCGCGCAGGCGCTGCGCGGTTACCGGTCGGCCGTCGCGAGCGGCGAGTCGGTGACGGCCGACGGGCTGGCCGCATGGCTTGGCGGGCAGCCGAACGTTGCCGCCGCCGCGCGGCGCGCAGCCGGCATCCGGGGCGACCTTGATCATTTCGGCGCGATGGGCTTCCTGCAGGGCCTCCTGGCGGTGCTGCGAGATTCCGGCCATCCCGGCCTGCTGCTCGTGCTCGACGAGGTCGAGACCTTGCAGCGGGTCCGGGGTGATGTGCGGGACAAGGCGTTCAACGCGCTGCGGCAGCTGATCGACGAGATCGACTCGGGCCGGTATCCCGGCCTGTACCTGGTGATCACCGGGACGCCGCCGTTCTATGACGGCCCGAGCGGCATCCAGCGCCTCGCGCCGCTGGCTCAGCGACTGGCCACCGACTTTTCCACCGAGCCGCGCTTCGACAATCCCCGCGCGGTGCAGGTGCGGTTGTCTGGCTTCGACCGGGCCGCCCTCGGTAACCTCGGCCGCCGGGTCCGTGCCCTGTACGTCGCTGGGTCCGCTGAGCCAGGCCGGGTCCTGGGTGCTGCCGACGACAGCTACCTTGATGACCTCGCCGGCGCTGTTACCGGGTCGCTCGGAGGCAAGGTCGGCGTCGCGCCCCGGATTTTCCTCAAGAAGCTCGTCGCCGATGTCCTGGACCGGATCGATCAGTTCCCTGACTTCAATCCCCGCAGCCACTACGCCCTGACGATATCGGCCGCCGAGATGTCGGAGGAGGAACAGAACGCGGCCGCCAGGCCAGCTCCTGCGGCCAGGGCCGCCGACATCGATCTCGACCTGCCGTGAGCGAGGGTCTGGACCGGCTGCACCCGGTCATCGTGCATCACCTGGTCAACAGCCTCGGCTGGAAGGACCTCCGGTCACTGCAGGGTCAGTCCGTGGGTCCGGTACTTGACGGGAAGGACGCGCTCCTGCTCGCGCCGACGGCGGGCGGCAAGACCGAGGCCGCGGTCTTTCCGCTGCTCACCGCGATGGAAACGCAGCGCTGGTCCGGGTTGTCGGTTCTGTACCTCTGCCCGCTCAAGGCTTTGCTGAACAATCTGGCTCCCCGGCTGGAGCTGTACGCGGGATGGCTCGGGAGGCGAGTCGCGGTGTGGCACGGAGATGTCGCGGCGTCAGCCCGCCAGAGGCTGCTGCGCGATCCGGTCGACATCCTGCTGACCACCCCGGAGTCGCTGGAGGCGATGCTGATCAGCGTCAAGGTCGATCCGGCGCGCTTCTTCGCTGATCTGCGGGCGGTCGTGATCGACGAGGTGCACGCTTTCGGCTCGGATGACCGTGGCTGGCATTTGCTGGCTGTTCTGGAGCGTCTTTCCAGGATTGCCGGGCATCCCGTTCAGCGGATCGGGCTGTCAGCGACCATCGGGAATCCGGTGGATCTCTTGGGCTGGCTGCAAGGGTCGGGACGGGCGGTCCGCCCGGCTGAGGTGGTGGCGCCCGAGCTTGCGGCGGCCGGGCCTGGCGCCGCCGGGGGAGGTTGAGCTTGACTATGTCGGCTCGGTTGCCAACGCCGCGCATGTCATCGCGTCGCTGCACCGGGGGGAGAAGCGGCTCGTCTTCTGCGATTCGCGGCAGCTCGTCGAGGAAATCGGGGCCGCGCTGCGCGGGCTCGGTGTCGCCGCTTTCCTGTCCCATGCTTCACTGTCAGCGGACGAAAGGCACCGGTCCGAGCAGGCTTTCGCGGAGGCGCGGGACTGCGTGATCGTGGCGACGTCCACGCTCGAGCTGGGCATCGATGTCGGTGACCTGGACCGGGTCATCCAGGTCGGCTGCCCGCCCACGGTCGCCGCGTTCCTGCAGCGGATCGGGCGGACCGGCCGGCGGCCGGGGAGCATGCGGAACTGCCTGTTCCTCGCGATCGACGGCGACTCGCTGCTGTGGAGCGCCGGCCTGCTGCACCTGTGGGGCCAGTCGTTCGTCGAGCCCGTCGTGGCGCCGCCCGAGCCGAGGCATATCGTGGCCCAGCAACTGCTCGCGCTGTGCCTGCAGCGGCACCGGATCGGCAGGGAGCTGTGGCGTGAGGAATGGAACGGCTTGCCGCCGTTTGACGCCAGCGCCGCGCCGATCATGGCGTACCTGATCGAGGAAGGTTTCATCGACGCCGACGGCGAGTTGCTGTTCGTCGGGCCGTCGGCGGAGGCGAAGTTCGGCCGCCGTCATTTCATGGGGATGACGGCCTCTTTTACCGCTCCGCCGCAGTTCACCGTCCTGGCCGGCCGTGATGAGATCGGCCGGACCGATCCGATGCTGCTCACCGAGCGGATCGATGGCCCCCGGCTGCTGCTGCTCGGCGGCCGGAGCTGGCGGGTGACCTGGATCGACTGGAAGCGGCAGCGCTGTTTTGTCGAGCCGGCCGAGGGCGGCGGGAAGGCACGGTGGCTCGGGACCAGCATCACGGGAGCGAGTTTCGCCTTGTCCCGTGCCGTCCGCGAGGTGCTGCTCGGGGCCGAGCCGCCGGTGCTGCTGACTCATCGGGCGCAGCGGGTCCTGGCCGAGACGCGAGACGACGAGCGGAATACCGTTCACCCGGCCGGAACAGTGATCTGCCGCGACGGCGACGACGTCCGGTGGTGGACCTGGGCGGGTTACAAGGCTAATGCGACGCTGGCGGCCACGCTTTCTGAGCTGACCGACGGCGGGCAGCGGTTTACCGACGCCAGCATCCGCCTGCGGGCCGACCTGACCCGTCAGATGTGGACCGAGGCGTCTCGTGACGCGGCTGACCGGATCTGCCTTCCCGACATCGACAAGAGCGCGCTGGCCGGGCTGAAGTTCAGCGAGGCGCTTCCGCAGCGGCTGGCAACTGCCACGTTGGCTGCGCGCCTTGCTGACCTGAGCGGAGCGGACAAAGTGCTTGCGGAGCCAGTTCGGCTGAGCTGGTTCGACAGCTCAGGTTGATGCTCTGGGTCAGTTGGCGAATTGCTCGCGGAGCCTGGTGATGTCGCGGGCTAAGCAGGTTGTCTGCGTTGACTGGGTATTTCTAGGGTGTGCTGCTGGACATTTTCTGGGTATCTCTGTTGTACTTGAGAGCATGACGCCCTATCACAGCCCTGCGGCGGGCGACCTTCGGCCGTTGCTTAAACGGGGACTGCCGGCCGACGGTGAGGTTATCGCCGATGATCTGCTGAGCCTGCCAGGGGTGGCCGCGCGGGCGTCGACCGGTGATCGCGACAGTCGGGTGACGGCATTCAACGCGTTGCTGCGGCAGATGTTCCAGCACCTGGCCGATCCTGGTCAGTCCATTGCAGTGGCCAAGCTGTTCGGTGAGGACAGGGCTACCGCTGGAAGTACCTTGACTGAGCGTCGGATTGCGGCGGCAGCCTCCATAGGACGCGATCCCGACCACTTCCGCAAGCATATTGAGCCGCGGATCCTCGCTGAGGTCGCCGCTGCTCTCGCGGCGGACAGTGCGCGGATGGCTGCCACCAGGGCGGTACCGCCGCCGCTGATTCCGGTGCTGAAGGCGCCGCCCGGATTGCCGGAGGATATGTGGGCGTGGGAGGCCGTCGAACACGAGGAGTACATCAGTCGGCTGTGGGCTTCGGTGTATGCGTTGCGCGCGGAATTGCTTGCCTGTGCGCGGCTGGCCAGTTTTGATCCGCTGAGCGCCGACCTGCGCGATGCGGCTGACGTCGCACTATGGCGGCTCGGACAGCTGCAGGTAGTGATCCGTAGCTATCGTCGCGCATACGGCAACAGGTTGCTGCATGGTGAAATCGCACTAGAAACCCTGATCGGCATGGCCGGGTGGAGTCCGCCTTTGGAACCCGCGGAGATCGATTTGGTATGCGATAGCAGCCAGGAAGATGAGCCGTATAGCGCCTTCGTCACGAGGCTGACCGCTTCCAAGCAAAGTAGGGACCTTCGCGGACGCTGGTTCAGGCATTTGTCCGCTCCTCGGACTGTGATCACCGACGCATGGACCGGGAGCGCTGCATGACTACAATGGATCTCCATGCCGGCAATGCCCGCCGGTTTGTCATTACCGGCGGGCCGTCCGCTGGTAAGGAAGCTGTCATTGAGGCGGTCGTGAAGGCTGGGCTGCCATGCTCAGCGGACGAGGCCGCCCGCGACATCTACCGTCAGCACCGCGCCCGGCTTGGTCGCCACCTGCGGCGTGAGGACCGCCGCGACTACTCCAGGGAAGTTCTGGAGGCATTCGTCTCCGAATACCGGTCCCACACCCAGGGTGTGCGCTTTTACAACAGAGGTATCCCAGATGGCTACGGCTGGGACCGTTTCTTCGGCCTTGAGCCGTATGCCGAACTTGAGGAAGCCAATCGGCTCTACCGTTACGACGCGGTGCTCGCACTAGATCCCCTTGACACTTTCGAGGATGAGCATGACGTTGTCTGGGCGCAGGACCGCGAAATCCGCCGGGTGCACGAGCTAATCGTCCAGGGTTATTACGATGCCGGCTACTCGCCAATCTTTGTGCCCGCGGACGCTGCCGAGCAGCGTCTGGATTTCATCTGCGCGAATCTGCGCCTGCCTCGCCCGGCCCGGAAGGATTAGCGATGCCGACTCTAGACGCGCCGCCGCCCGGTGCTGTCGCCCAACAGCGTCCTGGCCAATGCGTTACTCCGCTCGATCGACATGATCCGCCCCCAAGTCATAGCGAAACGGCCGCAGCGCATCGTGTTCGTGGTCGGTACGCAGATCAACGGCGCTCCCCACCTGGGTACGAATATCGTCCAGACCTCGGCGTTCCTGCTCGCCAAGCTAGCCCGCCGCTCCTTCGGCGCGGAGACCGCCGTCCGCTTTTCCGCCCTGGACAACGCGCCGTTTGAGGTGACCCTGGACCCGGAGACGCACCGGGCATACCAGATCACTTACTTCCATTCGCTCGGCAAGGCCGGCGTGGCCGACTTGATCGACCGTTATTACCTGGCGTTCTTCGACTCCTTATCGGACGCTACTGATACCGCATATGAACTGGATACATATACCGAGCAGCAGGAGACCCCCAATGCCGCGGGCTTTAGGCATTTGGGTGTTGATGCGAGTTTCCTGGGTTTGGTTACGGTGGGTAGTTTCTGATTTCGGGGCATGCGGATGGCCGGCGTGTCGTGCCGGGTGACGGCCGTTGCACGGTCCGGCGGGGAGGGCTGTCTTGCGGTGTTTCGGCTGGTCAGGCCGGCAGGTTGGCGAGGGTGATGATGGCCGGCGCGGTCCGGGTTGCTGTGTCGGCACCGCTGGCGCGGGGGAAGGTGCTGGCGCATTTGGACTTGCGGGCGCGGTGCCGGTTCCGGTCGATGACCGTGCGATGCTGCGCGAGTTCCCTGGTCAGCGCGGTATAGCTGGTTTTCCCGGCGCGGATCGCGGTGGTAACGGCGCGGCGGGCGCGGCTGTGGGAGATCTCGCGGGCCTGAACCGGCTTGCCGGCCCGGCGGCCTTTCCTGGCGGGGGCGGCGGCGAGCGCGGCGGCGCGGGCGACGCCGCGGGTCATCTCGGTGCCTGCGGCCCAGGCGGCGAGTTCCTGCCGGACCAGGTCCGGGCTGCCGGAGCGGAGCATCGGCCCGGCTGACGGCCCGGAGCCGCGCAGGCTTGCCTTGGCCTCGCGCAGGCCCGTCTCTGACCCGTCCCAGCGCCACCTGTAAAGTGCCGCCAGTTCGCCGGCGGGGTACTCGCGCCAGTCCAGGAGATCGGTGACCAGGCAGAACATCTCCGGTACGTCCTGGCCGTCCACGGTGACCCAGTACTCGATGACGCGGACTGTCACGGTGACGCCGTCGCCGGACAGTTCCGCGAGGCAGGACCCGTCCGGCAGGATCGGGGAGATCATTTTCAGCGGGATGTCGCTTTTCAGCCGGGCCAGCACGTGGGTGCGGGCGGCCAGCCGGGCGATCCGGGCCGCGCCCGGATAATTCCGGTCCATCAGCCAGATCCGGTCCATGGTGAATAGGTGCGGATATTGCTCCATGGCCACATCCAGCAGTGCCTGCTCTGCGGCGGCCTTGTCCGTGCCGGCCGGGCCGTGCGGCATCCCCAGCAGTGCCCGGGTCGAGGCGTCGTTCAGCGGCAGCGCCCGGACCTGCGGGAACGGGGAGGAGTCATCGTCGGTGCCGACGGAGCCGAACGCCGCCCGGTTCGCCGGGGTGTCCGGTACCCGGATCAGCGTCCCGTCGATCGACCCCGCTTTCAGCGGCCTGCTCCGGCCGATGATGACCGCCCGCCAGTCCCGGTCCTCATGCTCGGCCCATGCTGCCCGCAGCACGATGGCTTGCAGTTCCTCCAGCGGCTCCGGGCCGAGCGCGTTCCGCCAGTCCCCCAGCGCCCGCTCCGACGCCGGAACCCAGGCCCGCGCCCACGGCACCGCCGCCAGGTCACCGGCCAGCGCGATCACCGCGTCCCGGACGCCCTCGCCGGCCACAATGGTCATCAGCACCAGCGCCCGGATCATGAACGCCCTGGCCAGCAGCCGCTCCCGCTCGCCTTTGACGTACTGATCGCGCAGCACGGCCCGCTCGGCGATCCCGCCGATGACGCCCGGCCCCGCTTTCTCCTCCAGCCAGTCCTCCAGGGGTCCCAGCCTTGCGTGGTCCAGCGGGCTGCCCTGCGCCTGGACCCGCCCGTCCCGTCTGACCTGCGCGGGCGCGACCACCACGATCTTGCAGAACACCACCGGCTCGCCGGTCCGGATCTTCTCCGTCCCCCCGATCACCAGCGCTGACCGGTCGCCGTCCGCCAGCGGCCCGCCGTTCCGCAGCGGCGACGCCAGGTCCTCCAGCCGCACCGCCACCATGAGTGACCCGCCGCCCGGAACCTCCCCGTCATTCGCGCAGTTGCTGGCAGAACGCGGCCGGACAGGGTATGAAGACACCAGAGGCTCCTGTGACGAAGGGTGACATAAGCACTCCCTCTTCTAGCAGGAGCCTCGCCCGCAACCGGCACAACACGCGCCAGCCAGGGAAAATAACGCATCGTGACCGGGAGCACGATCAGGTCTCAAACCGTTCCGGCTTAAGCCCGTGGCATTGAGGAGACCCCGGCGTACCGCACCGAGTTTCTCCGCTCGCTGGAACGCTTCGACGAGATCCGCTGGTGGCTGAACCCGTCGACGGGAATCGTCCACACCCGACTACCATGCCCGGCATGCGGCTGGGCCGAGAAGCGCGCCGAACAGACGCGCCTCGTGCGCGTCGATGATGACGGGGCAATTTTCAGCGCTGTTTGCTACGAGCATGGCGACTACGAGATGTGCATCGATCCCGTTGACGGCGGCTATCTCGATCTCGCGACCCTGTACCGCAACGTCATCAAGGAGCGTGCCTTCGTGCGTGAGCCCAATGTGCTCTACGTCATGGTCAAAGGCGGCGACTGGGCGTTCGGCGCTCAACTTGTCGATGGCGCACTCCTTGCCCTGGGCACGCCGGCCGCAGATATGCCCGCCCGAATCTTCACGCCCATGGTCCTGTCGGGCTCAGGGGCAAAGCTGTCCAAAAGTCTGCTACGGGCAGTGCCCGACAGCCCCGCTCACGCTGGCATTGAGGAATGGATGCTGACCACTAGCAGCTGGCCAGGCACCGTAGGCAACTACGCTGATGCGTTGATCTGGCTGGTCAGCGGGCTACTGGCGGACCCCAAGCATTTTTACCGATCATTTACGACCAGCGAGCTAGGAGCCCTTATGGCCCAGCGTCCCACCGACCTCGCGACACGCGAGCGAGCCCGCGAGATGCCCATTTACAAGCGCTACTTCGACCTGATCGCCTCCGGGCAGAAGACCATCGAGGTGCGGGTAGCTTACTCGTCCAATAAGCGCCTCGCCCCAGGGCAACTGCTGAGATTCACCTGCCGCGGCGAGGAGTGCCTCACCCGGATCACGAAAGTCGCCCGCTACCTTACCTTTGATGACATGTTCGACCATGAGAACATCTCCTCGGTCAACCCGCTCGCGAGCCGCGCTGAGCAACTGGCTAACATCCGGTTGATCTACCCGGCCGAGAAAGAAGCTCTCGGCGTCATCGCCATCCACGTCCGGCTGGTTTGAGGCGGACCATCGAGGGCGTCCTTACCTGCCTCGGTGCCGCAGGAAGATGCTCAACCATTCCCCTTGACGGGCCGTGCAGATCCGCCAGGTCGGCGGCCACCACCGCCAGTCGCCCCGGCCGGGCCTGATACGCCTTGCCGCGCGCGGGAACCATGACCACATCGTAGCCGCCAGCCACGGCGCGGGCCGCGATCAACCGGCGGTGCCGGGAGGCTGACGTGTAAGTGTGCTGGGAGCTATGGCGAGCACAGCAAACGTCTGCAGCACCATCACGCTTCTACTTGTCAATGCTAGCGTCCTTGCTGGAGCAGTGCGCAGCAACTAGGAGGGTACGGCGCAACGAACGGCGAAACTCGGTTTAACCTTGCCCGTGATCATGCTCGGTAGCTTACCAACCAGCAGATTCGCGCTTGAAACAGACAAAGCGCCACCTGATCGGCTTGTGATAGCTGTTAGGGGGCGCTCTCCGGTGTCCGGGCATGCCTGAGAGCCGCGCGAGGCGGCTTTGCGGAGCGGGGTTGCCTACGTGGTGGCCCGCGTAGCGGCCAGAGCGCTGGCAAGCTGAGTAAGGATCGTCAGGTCAACGTGGAGCTTGACGCGGGCGATCCGCCGCACGCGGAGCGGGAGCAGCCCGAACTCGTGCTTCAAGCGTCCGAACTCGCGCTCTACCGCGCCGCGCTGGCAGTAGTACGCCTTGAACCTGCTCGTCTCGCGCGGGATCAGCGGGTGCAGGTGGCTGGCCTTGACCCATACCGACGCGGGAGCGCACTCGCCGGCCGGGCAGCGCCATTTGGACGCGCCGCGCTTGGGGTCGCTGCCCGCGAACGTCCATGTCCCGTGGTCGCACGCCGGCGGCTTGTCCTTGCCCGCCTTGACGGCCGGCGTGTTGCACAGCGGGATCACGGGCCGGGCGCTGCGGCTCTCTATCTCGCTGTAGATGCCTTGCGCGTCGTAGCCACGGTCCAGCACCCCCACCTCCATGGTGAAGCCGCGCGACTTCACGTCATCGAGCAGCAACGGGACCTCGGGCAGTTCCGAAGCCTTGGCCGTGCGGACGTTCCACGCGATAGGCAGGCCGGTCAGCGTGCACACGGCAGCGTGAATTTTAAAGCCGTAAAAGCCGCCACCCGATCGCGTCGAAATTGACGAGCGGTGACCCCATGACGCATCCGGATCTGAAAAGCGCTTCCTTTCCTCGCCGCCGCGCTTTACGAAACGCTGACCGTTCGCGTATGCGGGCATGTCGCTGCCGTCAATGGCGATTACCTTTCCCATTTCCGCGTTGGCTTCGTGCAGCGCGGACAGCACAGACTCGATGCACGCGGTCAGGATGCCCTCGTGCTTGCGGAGCTTGACGGAGAACCGGTAGGCGGCGATTTTGACAGTGGCAGGATCAACCTAGGAGGCTCCGGCGAAACTGTTCTAGCAGGTCAGAACTAGTGAGTTGGTCTAGTTGATCTTGGCTGACCCCAGGGTTTCCGATCACTGCCAGCACGCGTAAAGTCTGATGCAGCTCTCAGTTCACGTCGTTCTTGTGGCGCCCAAGGAGGCGTGACCTGGCATGGTCAGGCCCCCAGGGCCGGTCGCCGTGGCGGACACGCCGGCGAACCGCGCGATGTTCGGCTGCTCGGGTACCCGCGACCAGGACGGGCCGGGTCCGCGCCGTTCCCGCAACTCCAGGTCGTGGTCGTGACCATGCGCAGGTGGCGGAGGCGCTACGCGGACTCAGCTGGGTTGGACGAGTCCGAGGCCACTCGGTCCACGCTTGCCGGATGTGCGATAATAGCACCATGGCAGACGAACGGGAGTGGGCTGAGGTCGGCGCACGCGTAGCAGCTAGCCGCAGAAGTCATGGACTCAGCCAAGACGACCTAGCTATGGAAATAGGCTTGGATCGTACTGCCATCACCAAGATCGAGGCTGGTAGGCGGCACATAAGCTCCCTTGAGCTGGTACGTCTAGCCGAGGTGCTCGACCGGCCTCTCGACTGGTTTGTGTCTAGCCCCCCTGCTTCGATAGTCAGTCGGCGCGCCGCAGTCGCCAACGGACGCAGCGACGAGCGCAGTGATTACGCCATAGACGACGTTGCACGTGACCTCGCGGTTCTCGTGGACGTCCAAGTTCTGACAGCAAGCACAGCCAAGGGATCGCTTCGTGCACTCGAGACAGCCGAGGCTGGATGGGGTCCCGAGGAAGCTGCCGCTCAAGCAAGAAGGCTCATTGGCCAAGACGACGGCGCTCCCATACACGACTTGGCCGAGCATGTTGAACGGGTTGGGTTGTATCCCTACTCGTTTTCGCTAGGACTAGCGTCAGCTGATGGTTCATACGCTGAGGTTGACGGCTTGGGAGTTTCGGTTATCAACGGCGAGGGCGACCCTGGTCGCAGACGCCACACGCTGGCACATGAACTCGGCCACCATCTGTTCGGCGACGCTTACTCCGCCGACTGGGGCTCTGATACCAGCGAAGTGGAACGGTCATTGGATGCCTTTGCCGGCCACCTTCTCTTGCCTCGGACCGGTGTTTGCAGGCGCTGGCAGACTCTGCGTCTGGAACACGAGCTACGGCCGTCCGCAATTATCCTCAGCGCTGAATACCGTGTCAGCTGGAGCGCGGCTTTGTTGCATTTGCGACTCTTTGATCTGATCACACGCGATGAGCAGCGACTGCTCGACTCGAGATCGCCAACAAGGGCAGACTACCTCGAATGTAACGTTCGGATCGTAGAAGAGATGCATCCGCCGTATATTCCAATCGGCGTCTCAGCGGCGGCTATCCGTGCATACAAGTGGCATCGACTTTCCGCAGAGCGGGTCGTAACGATGCTCCGCGGACAGGTCGAAATCGATGAGCTCCCGGCGCGAGATGAGGTTCCGCTCGAATCCCTACGTGGCGACTTGCAATGACTGGCGATCGCCTAGCCGTTGATAGTTCGCCACTGAATTATTTTGCGCGGTCTAACCAGCTGTCCACCTTCGGTAAGCTTGCGGAGGGTCGCACTTGCATTATAACGCGAGCCGTCGAAGACGAACTGCTGCGCGGCGCGCCGAAGTATGCTCAGCTGTATCAAATATCGGCTCAATCCTGGGTCACCGTCGTCGATGATTCCTCTATTGAATTTTTGAAGCTCTTTTCGGAATATCATAGCCGACTTGGTGGCGGTGGGCGCAATATAGGCGAAGCAACTACGCTCGCTTATGCTCAGCTGCACGGACTAACTGCATTCATAGATGACCGTGTCGGTCGCCGCCATGGCAGGGATCGAGGCATCTTGGTCACCGGGACACTTGAACTGATATGCCAAGGCATTCGTGACCGCTCTCTAGAGGAATCGGAGGCCAGGGACATAATAGACCACCTCTGCGATCACGAGGCGTTCCTCCCCTGTGACTGCGCAGGATTCCTTGATTGGGCACGATGGCAGGGACTGCTGGAATAAGTCGTCCCGGAGCCCCGAAGGCCTTTGCGTCCTCGCGGCTGGTGGGGTGTTTGCTCGGGGAGGGCCGCGCGGATTCTGTTGGCCAGGGGTTGCCCGCGTGGCCTGTCGGCACCGCGACGGTCCCCCCGGTCTCCCAGCCCGGCGGGCGCTGCTGCTGGGCCTCAAGTTGCTCCTTGGCCATGAATGGGCTGAGCCCGCCGTTACTCAAGACAGAAGCACGGATGACGAAGGGTCCTGGGTGGCGCGGCTGATCACGCCGTGGGCGAGCAGGGCGTTGCCGCCGGCGAGCGCGAAACCGTGGCCGCCGGCGGGGCGCAAGGCGATCGCTGCGACCTGGCGGTGCAGGTCCGTGACGGGCATCAGGCCACTGCGGCGGTACGCAGCACCCGGTGCAGTCCCTCCCAGGCCTGCCGGACGCCCGCCTGCAGGTGAAGTTCCTGCCACTCGGCGAGAAGGGTGTCGCGGTTCAGGTAGCTGGTCAGGTCTTCGGGGCGGGCGGCTTCGCGCAGGACGGTCTGGTACAGCCAGCGGCGCATGAACGGTTCCGCGAGGTCGAAGGCCGGACTCGGCCCGCTCCAGTACAGCCACAGCGGCAGTTCGACGACTCCGCTGGCCGGGCCGCGAGAATCTGTGGGTGACGTCCCTTGACGCCGGTCGTGGGTTCGATCCCCACCCGCCCCACTGCTTCTCCCACCCCAGATAAAGAGCCTCTGACCTGCAATAACGCCACGGTCAGGGGCTCTTTGCTCGGGTATCAGATGTGCGGCTGAGTGCGAGTCACTGCGGGCTCATGCGGCTGGCTGTGCCCTCCGTATGTCCTGGCTCCTGGCCTTGGCGCAGGGCTTCGACGATGCGCCGCTAGGCGATCTCGTCTTGGCCGGATGCCGGTGAATAGGCGGCCATCGGGTCCGGTTCGGTAATCGCGGCTACTGCGGCCAGCGCCGACAGCGCGATGCCGAGCGAGGCGCCCGGCGGAAGCGGTCGCTGCATTTCGCGTATTCGCTGCACCACCTCCTGAACGGGCGGCACCGGCCTAACCATGCCGTCATGATCTCATTGTTTATCTATGAGCAGGTTCCACGTGGTTGCGATGGTATTTCGGCGCGTTCGCGCTATTGCTGATGGTCCCGTTCTTGCCGATCCCGATCCGGTCCTGCTGGCTAGCCGTGCCTCCGATCTGATCCGTGCGTATGAAAGCACCGGACAGATGTCGACCCTCGCCGAGGCCATCACTCTCCTACGGGCGGTCGCGGACGCCACACCCACTGATCACTTGGATCTGGCCGCATGCCTGAGTGCTCTCGGGGTTGCCCTGCGGCGGCTGTTCGAGCGTACCGGCGAGATCAGGTATGCGGAGGAGGCGGTGGAGGTTGGCCGGGCCTCACTCGATGCCACGTCTGCCGGTCACCCCGACCGCGCCAGCCGCTTGGCCGATCTGGGTGCGGCGCAATTCCGGCTGTCCGAGCGGACGGGCGAGATCGAGCGAATGCGGAAAGCCGCGGAGATTGCCCGGGCTGTTGTGGACGTTACCCCAGTCGGCCATCCAGAAAGTGCCGGGCGCCAGTCGATGCTCGGGCTCTTCCTGCTCCGGCTGTTCGAGCGCACGGCGCAGGCTGACCTGCTGGCCGAGGCGATAGAAGCCGGCCGGGCGGCCGCTGCGGCCACCCCCGTCGGCCACCACGCCCGAGCCGGGCACCTGTCGAACCTCGGGCTTTCCTTGCTGCGGCAGTTCGAGTCGTCCGGGGACACTGGCCTGCTTGCCGAAGCCGTCGACGCGCAGCGGGCGGCTGTTGACGCCACGCCTGCCAACCATCCCAACCGAGCCATATACCTGAATGCCCTCGGGATCGCCCTGCTTCGGATGTTCGAGCGTTCCGGGCGGGCCGAGATCTTGGCCGAGGCGATCGATGTGGAGCGGGTGGCCGCGGACGCCACGCCCGCGGATCATCCGGACCGGGCCGGGCGGCTGTCCAACCTCAGCCTTCTCCTGCTGCGGATGTTCGAGCAATCGGGCGATACCGATTTGCTGGCCGAGGCGGTCAGCACGGCCCGTGGCGCCGTGGACGCCGTTCCCGCCGGTCATCCGGACCATGCACCTCACCAATCTGGCCTGGCGAGCGCACTGCACTCGCTGTCCAACCGGACTGGCGAGGTCGCCTGGTTGGAGGAGGCAGTGGAACTCGCCAGGGAGGTGCTCGACGCCGCTCCCGCACGGGACCCCAACCGCGCGGTGTATCTGTCTGCCATGGGCAGTTCGCTCCGGGATCTGGCCGAGCGCACAGGCGAGAGTGACCGCTTGGCGGAAGCGATCGACGCCGGACGAGCGGCGGTAGATGCCACCCCGGCCGGTCACCCCAACCGGGCCGGGTACCTGGCTTCTCTCGGGATTTCCCTGGTCCGGCTGTCCGACCGCACGCAGAACGTCCAGTCGCTGGCTGATGCGATCGACGTCGGCCTGAGAGCTGTCGCCGACACGCCAGCCGGTCATCCGGAACGCGCCGCATACATGTCTTACCTAGGGCTATGCCTATGCCGGATGTTCGACCACACCGGAGATGCCCAGCGTCTGCAGGAGGCACGTGCCTGCTACGTCGAAGCGGCCGAGGACGACGCAGGTGCTGCCCTGACCCGAATAAATGCCTACCGTCAGGTGGCCAGGCTCGCCAGAGAGGTCAACCAAGACTCTGGTGTCGCGTTGCAGGCGATGGAAGCAGCGATCATGCTGGCGCAGCTTCTCGCGCCCGGTAGCCTGGGGCGCGCGGATCGGCAGTACCGGCTCGCCCAGTTGTCCAGCCTGGCCGGTCATTCGGCCGCTGCGGCGGTTAGCGCGGGCCGACCAGAACGCGCTGTCGAACTGCTGGAGCAGACGCGCGGGATGCTGGCTGCCGAGTCACTGGCCGTGCGAGTCAGCGGTCTCACCCGACTACGCGAAGCCGCCCCTGACCTGGCGGATTCTGTCGAAGCCGTTCGTGCTCGCCTGGACGCACTCGAATATTCCCGCTTTGGTCCGTCGACGGCAATTCCGGCAGCCTCGGCCGCGATGGGCGATACGGATGAGATCCGACGAGCGGCAAGCGCTCACGCCGCCGCGCGCCGGGACGCATGCCGCTCCTGGAACCAGATCCTCGATCAGGTCCGGGCCGTCGACGGGTTCGCTGGCTTCCTGAACCCTCCGCCCGCCGCCGAGCTCTCCGCTCAGGCAAGCGATGGCCCTGTGGTTTTCGTCTATACCAGTCCCGCCCGCTGCGATGCCCTGATCCTCACCGGTGACCCCCAGAACCCGGTGCGCGTCGTCCCGCTTCCTGACCTCACTCAGCACGACGCCTACCTATACGCGAACAGGATCCGGGCGGCACGCCGCGCCGCCGACGACCCGGAGGCAGACCCGGCGGCGCGGACCGCCGGGCAAGCTGGCTTCCTCGAGATCCTGGCCCGCCTGTGGGACACGATCACCGGACCTGTCCTGGCGGCGCTCGGTCATGCCGCCAGCCCGGCGAACGATGACGTCTGGCCGCGGATCTGGTGGTGCCCCGTGGGAGTTCTAGCTTTCCTGCCGCTGCACGCAGCCGGTCATCACGCCGACCACGCGAGCGCCGACCGCGCTCCGGGCAGTTTCCGCACCGTACTCGACCGGGTGGTCTCCTCATACATCACGACGATGAGGAACCTCACCTATGCCCGCACCAATAACATAACTGCCAGTACCGCTGTGATCGTCGCGGTACCGGACGTCCCCGGCCAGATGCGGCTTCCCGGAGTCAAGGCCGAGGCAAAGGCGATCAGCGCTCTTATCCGCGGCGCCGACGTGCTGCCTCACCCCACTCGCGACGCCGTCCTCACCGCACTTAGAGAGCACGCGGTAGTACACCTCGCCTGCCACGGGCACGCGAACTGGACCGACCCAGCCGCCAGCCACCTCGTCCTCTACGATTTCGCCGACACGCCGCTGACAGTGGCCGACATCAGCACTTTGCACCTCACCGGCGCACTGGCTTTCCTGTCCGCCTGCGATACCGGCACGACCACTGACACCGAACTAGCCGATGAGTCCATCCACATCACCGGAGCCTTCCACCTCGTCGGCTACCAGCACGTAATCGGCACGCTCTGGCCAGTGAACGACCGTACCGCGGCCAAACTAGCCACCGACTTCTACACTCAGCTAACCTGCGGCGGCACCACCGCCCCCGACACCTCCCGCTCCGCCCAAGCGCTCCACCAGGCCAGCCGGCACCTGCGCTCGCGCTACCCTGACCACCCAACCGTATGGGCCGCCCATACGCACACCGGCCCCTGATTGTGTTTCTGTCATCGCCTGCGGCGAGGCGTCGCCGGGCAGCGGATTAGGCCCCGGTATGAGTAAACGGTGTCCATGCGCTGACACGGGCGCCGCGATCCCGCAGGCGCCGGATGGTCGTGTGCAGAGCGAGGGCAGCCCGCACTGGCTCGAAGACTCCGCTGGAGGTCAGGTCTTCGTCGGGTAGTGACATGCCGCCTATCGCGGTCTTGCAGGCCGAGAGGAAAGCGAACTCGCCGTGGTGCTGGTCCGCGCTGATGTCGGCGACGGTCAGGTAGGTCGCATGCTCCGGGTGTCCCTCAGGAACCATGCCGACCGACTCGCGCTGCAGCTCAATAGCTTCGGTCAGGCTGGAATCCGGCCGCTACGCTCGAAATTGAGGCGCAGCGCCGATGCCAGCATCCCCATGGCGGCGAAACGTCGCATGTCGCCAGGGGGCGCAATGGACAGGGCCAGCCTACTCATTTCGAGAGCCTGCGCCAGATCAGCCTCATTCTCAAGATGAGCGAAACGAGCCATCAGGCTCGCGGCCAACGTCGCGAACACCATCGGCTCGCCCGGCGAATCGGGGAGGAGTTCGGCGACCCCGGTTCGACCCTGAGTGATTGACTCGTCGAGAATGGTGCTGTCGCCCGTCGCGTTGTACAGCTCGCTCAAAATGCCCGTCAGGTTCGCATACCGGCTTGACAGTGACCGGTGACCGGCCGGGGTTGCGGGAATGCTTTTACGCGCCGCCGCCACTGCGGCGTCGATGTCCTCCCGCCGGCCGCGCGCGGCATACCGCTGCAGCAGGGCCGCCGCCTTACTGGAATAGACCGAGGACAGGTCGACATGACCAGGCGGCAACGCCCGCTCGGCGCGCGCGAACTGCGTCAGAGCCTCGTCTAGGTTTCCGGCTCCGCCGTGATGGCTGAACAGCACCGCCAGCGACACGGCGAGCTCAAGCGCCACGGACCCCTATTCAACTTGGTAGACAAGAACTCAGGCCGCGCCTACGTGGTCGTCAATCGGGAGGGCGGCGATATCAAGGACCCGCACCTGGCGGGACAGACCCGCTTCGCCGATGCGAGCTCCGCTTCACCAAGAACGACCTGGCTAACTTCCGCGTCTGACACGCGTTGCCGCGACGCTGACCGCGAGTGGGCTCGTAGTCAGAAATAGTGTCGGCGTCCGCCGAAACCGTGACCGGTCAGGCCCATCAGCAAAGCGATGAGACCGAGAATCAGGACGACGAACCCGATCGTCCAGACCGGCCCGTTCCTGATGAGGATGCCGATGACGACCAGCACGATTCCGCTGGTAATCATCGCTGGCCAGCGGCGATCAGGCGGCGGATGTCCGGCGGCATGGTCCGGCAGGAGTTTGGGCCGTTCGGCTCGGCGTGGGCCGTGCCGGTGATGCCCATCGCCCTGACGAGTCCAAGGCCCCCGTCTATCCGCAGATCCCGAGGGACGTAGTACTCAGACCCCCGGATCAGGCCGAGCTCGATGAGGCCATCGTGGGTGGCGGGATTCATGTCGATGCCGCCGCCGGGAAGGCGGTGGGCGTGGATGGGACTTGGCAGCACGCCCATGAGCTCATACGCGTCATTCCAGCTCATGTAGTCCGGCGGCTCGTCGAAGTAGTACCAGGTCGCGTCGCAGACGCCGTAGATATCCGGGCCGAACTGAGCCTCGTTCAGGTACAGCTCAAGTACCCGCTGCTTCGAGATCGCGTGGACGAGCTGCTCGGCTAGCACGGCGTCCAGGGTCTTGCGCACCGGATCCTTCCCCGGCCACAGGAGCAGGTTCTTGCTGAGCTGCTCAGGGATCGGCGAACCATACGGGTCCTTCTTGTGGTTCAGGTACGCGGTGACCCGGTTCCACCACTGGTCCCAGTCAAGCCCGGTGAATCGGGTGGGTAGCTGAGCATCCTCGTGCGCGATCGTCGCGGCGATCATGTACCTGGACACGTACTTGAGAGCTACGTAGTCGTGCAGATGGACGCCGCCGCCTTCCAGCATGTAGGCGGTAACCGGCGGGTTCACCCAGTTGAGGCTGATGAAGTAGGCCTCAGCGGTGAGGTCAAGGCCGAGGCAGGCGGTGAGCAGGTAAGCCGCGAATCTGCCGAGGCGCCGCAGCGGCCTTCGTCGCGGCGGCCGGTAGGAAGGCCGCTGCGGAATCGGCTGCTGCCACTGATAAGGCTCCCACGACGGTGTAACCGGCGGGGACGGCTGAACCCGGCTGGGGCCATAGGACGAAGCGCTTGACCGCCAGTCAGCAGTCATGAATTCGCACAGCGGTGAAGTCGAAATAGCACAAAGCGGGATCCGGCATAGCGGAGCACCCCCACCAACTGAACCGCTTGAACATAGGAAACGCTGAAGCACTCTACCCGAGCATTTGCGTGCCCCGAGCTTCTCCTTAGTGGGCGGCCGGAATTCCCAGAATCCTGGGGCACGTCATCCTACGACTGGTCCGGCGGTGCCTTGCGGCTGTAGGCGGCCAGGCCGCCACGGGCCGGGCCAGTACCACCGAGGTTCAGCAGGTCGTGGTGGCGGCATAGGATCCCTGGAAGTCCGGGTCCGCCCGTTCCTGGGCGGCCAGCGCGGCTTCGCCCCCGGTCACCCCGGCAGTCGCGAGCTCTGAGTACCTGGCCGGGATCTGATCGGGCAGGTTGACGCCAGGGGTCGCTTCCCGCATGAGAAAGAACTGGCGGCAGCCCAGCCAGATCTCGCGCAACGCGGCGAACGCCTCTTGAGCCTGCGGCCCCGGCGCCGGGGCGTCCATCGCCGTGAACGCCATTGTGCGGTAGTTTGTCGCGTTCTCTGACGAGACGGGCGCTCGCACCGCCCTGGCCATCTCGCGCGCCACGAAGAATCCCTGGATGGCCTGCATGCGCAAGCCAGCGTTGGCCAAGATAACGGGGCGAACTGTTTAAGGCGCCGCGGGCTAACGCCGCGGCCGCTGCTCGATGATCTTTGCGTGCAGCAGCCTGCCGGCGAATTCGATGCGGAGACGGGAATCGGCAGCCTCGTCCGTGGAGTGTAGCTTGAGCTTGGAGTAGGTGCAGGTGAGCCCGCCGGTGTTGATCACGATGCCCGGCGAGCTGACGATGAACAGCTTGCCGTGCACCATGTCCGCGTCGATGCGCAGGACACGCGAGGTGATCACCGCATCCGTGAAGTCGAGGGTGGCCCGGCACTCTCGCGCGCGAAGCGCGATGCGCGCAGGCACCAGCCAGCGTCCCTCCTTCACGTACTTGCCGCCGTGCTGCTCGACCACGAGGACGTCCCTGGCTGCGGGCGCGCTCGGCAGGTCGGCGGTGAGCTCGGCCAGCTCCCCGAGCGTCCGGGCTGAAAGCGCACGCTCCAGCCGGGCGTCAAGCTCCTCGGCGGTGAGCCGGCCGTCACCGCCGGCAACCCGCAGCGTGTCCACGACGCGGTCGCGATCCTCATGCGATGCCCGCAGATCGGGCAGATCATCCGGCATGTCAACCACGCTAACAAGATAAGCCGTCCCCGGTAGGCATCGGTCAAAGCGGGTGGCTTCCTGAGGCCAGCGTTGCCAGGGCACGCACCACCGGCTGCGGCTGCCGCCCGCTGCGTCGTCGACCTGACTGCCACGCGACGGAGGCGCGCCGCGTCATCGTCGCCACGGCATGCCGGACGGTAGCTTGACGGGCCACGGCCGGGGCTGGCTGGCTCAGCTCCCCGTGCACCGCGGGCTGGCGTGGACCACTCGCACGCCTGTCAGTGCCTCCGCTGGGGCGCGGGACTTGCGGTGCATGACCTGTCCGACACCGTCACTGATCTCCACGCCGGCACCGCTGGGCAGGGCCGACGGGTGGATGACGATGACAAAGACCCGGAGTCTTGCAGAATGGGAGCGGATCAGTTTGGTGTGGAAGGAAAAGACCTTATAAGCCAGATCTTCGGGACCGTAGTACCGGCATGCTCGATTTATGCGGGGCACGAAGGTGACGCTGGCCGGAACGCCGTCCTTGCGCAGCGCGCGCTGCAGCCTGGCCGGATGATGCAGCTTGCGGATAGTGACACGGATGCTGCCGTTGCCCTGCCGGGCGACCGTCCAGGCCGCTACCTCGGCGTTGACGGGCCGGGCGGGCTGGTGGCTGCCGGACAGCAGCGTGGTGAGCGTCAGTGCCGTCCCGGTGACCGCCGCGAGGGCTACGGCCGCCACCGTGGCCGGGCGGGTCACAATGCGCTGCCCGCACCGCTTGCGGTACACCCGCGCGGCGAAGCCGCCCGGCATCCGCACGTGGGCGGTGAAATGCTCCATCTCCGCGCGAAGCTGGCGTTCGAAATCTGAACTCATCGGTGTCGTCCTTTCGGCTAGATCTTGGCAGTGACTCCGGCCAAGCTGAGCTCACGGAGGCGGCGCAGGCCACGGGAGGTCGCCGACTTGACCGTGCCGACGGAGCAGCCCAGGACACTGGCGGCCTCGGCTTCGCTCAGTTCCTCCCAGTGCCGCAGGATGATCGCGGCCCGCTGGCCGGCTGGCAGTTGGAGCAGCAGCCGGACAAGCTCGTCCCGCCGGTCGACGTCGGCGCTGCCGTCCGGGATGACCCCGCCATCGGTCGCGTTCAGCAACCTGAACTTGATGCGTCGCCGGCTCTCCCGGCGCCAGCCGTCGGCCGCCAGGTGGTAGATCGTCCGGCGCAGGTAGCCTTCCGGATCTGTGCCCTTGAGCTTGGGCCAGTGCCGCAATAGTCGTTCGAGCGCGGCCTGCAGCAGGTCCTCACCCGCTTCCTGGCTGCCGGTGAGCAGCACCGCGGTGCGCAGCAGCAGGTCGCCGCGTTCGGCGAGGAACTCCTCAAGCCCGGCCAGGCCCGGATCGGGTGCCATCTCTGCCTCCTCATATCGCCCTGCAAGAACGACCGGCGCCAGCCAAAGGTTGACGCTGGCCGGCATCCAATCTCGCGAAGGCCAGGCGAGCGCGACGCCTTGATTAATCAGAGAGCTGGCAAATCGGCTGGCTCGCCTGGGCGAGCGCCCATTCTCACTGGGCGTAGGATTTGCTGACCTCAGATACTTCTTTTAACCAGTAGGATGGCAGTTTCGCGTATGGATTGGGCATGCGCTGATTGGTAATATAGACATTCCCGATGTGATCACGGTGGCCCGCTTCAGTGATCACCCTTGTCATCGTCCCTGGTGCCTTGGCGGTGTGCACCAGGGCGATGAACCGGGTAGTCGCGTAAGTTCTCATCCAGGAAGCAGGGGAGTAGGCACCGAACTGAGCCCCGGCGCCTTCATACACGACAATCTGGCTGGCTGCCCCCATGTAGCAGGCGGGCGGCTGCGTGCCGGGGTTCAAGATGACCTTGCCGTGGCGGGAGTGAACGTAGTCGTAGAGCGGAAGATAGTACTTGCGCTCCTCGGAGCAACTGACTGACGCGCCATCGAGGAAGATACTGCGCAGGCCATACCACGATCCGTACGCCCTGACCTCCTTCCGTACCGTGGCGGACGAGACGCGACCGCCATTCGTCCAGACATATCCATAGAAAGCCACTCCGTTCGCCTGGGCCGCCTTCATGTTCTTGCGTGCCGCCGGGTTTGGCGCCGCTCCAGGCGAGCAGGTCCCGCCATCCGGCGAACAGGGATTGAAAATCGCTTCGCTCACTGTGACCGAGGACTTGCTGCTATGCCAGCCCGGCGGATTTCGCATGGTGGCCAGGGTCTTCCATGATGGCGTGCCCTGATACCAGTAGGCCGGAACGACGATGTTCATGCCTATCCGAACTGGACCAGCGCTCAAGATCCGCGAAGCGCGCGGCTCTGCGGCAACCGAAGCTGCCGCGCACGCCGGCAGCAAAGCCATAACCGCGACTGCAGCTAAAACCATCTTCCGCACGATAGACCACCCTTCCTAGGCCTAAGGCCATGCACCGGCGGACCCCAGCCGGACAAAAGACCCGTTCCGTCGGCGGCCACCGCATCCATGGCCGCCCGATGCTGCCGGGTCACGGGCCTCTTACCGCAACTATGACCCCCCGATGTTGCGGAAACACAATGCCATTTAGCTTAATTTGATTTTGGTGGCGTGGGTCTGCTTCACGGGGGAGTCCGGGGCTGGTGTGACTGTTGCGAGTGGCTGAAGACGGTTCCGGGGGCTGGCGGGATCCCGGTCCAGTGGCGGCAGCGGGGCTAACCGCATGGATGGGCCATCGTTGCGATTCGGCGGCCGGGCGGAACAGCATCTATGGGCCATGGATGCTGTTCCCGCAGCATCGATGGGCCACCGTTGCGGTCCCGCGCCGCCGGGCAACCGCATCTATGGGCCATCGTTGCGGCCGGCCGCACGTAACGGGCGTTTTGTCCGGCAGGCACCGGCGAGACGACGCCCGCCCCCAATCCAAGATCAAATTAAGCCAAGTGGCATTGTGCGGAAACAGCATCGGCGGGCCGCCCACCAGGGAGATACGGGCGTTATGTCCAGCTGCGGGCCACCGGGGGTAACTGCGGGCCAGCTCTACTCTCCTTGAGTTGCTGGCCAGGAAGCGCACCGGCATGGCAGCTAGGAGATCCTCGCCCGGCCTGAGCATCACCTCACGCAGTACTTCCTCGCCGCCGGGCACCGTGTGGGGTTGCCGAATGCCTTTGGGTCGGCTGATTTCTAAACAATCCGGGGTCAGCTTCCTGTCTTCAGCAGAGAGTGCCGGCGTCGTGGCGGTCGCCGTGCCGAGTGGGCGATGTCCTGGACCGGGCCAAGCAGGCTGATCGCGGCCGACATCGCCGCGGACGAACTGTCCGACCTGGTCGCCGGGGCCGTTCACCGGCCCGACATCGAGGTGGCCAGGCTGCGGCTGTATCTGGCCTCGCTTCGGATAGACCCGGCGGCGACCGCGCCGGTCACCTCCTTGCTGGAGGCCAGAACGCGGGGCGCGGCGGAGAACGTGCGGATACAGGCGAACGCTGACCTCGTCACCGCCCGGCGGATAGGTAACATCCGCACAGTAAACGTGGCGGTCGGGCTGGTCACACTCGTCGTGGCGATCTTCGGCAACCAGGCGTGGAACGCATCCCATCCACCGCCGTCTTTCCCGCCTAACCCCCGTACGCAGCAGGCCGCACGGTGCGCGCTGCGGCTACGCGGGGCCTGCTGAGAGGTAGGGCACTTCCCCGTCATACATGCCGACGATGTCGCAGGCGTGGGGGCAGGCGAGCCAGACCGGCTGGGCACCAAGATCCGCCGGCGCGCCCCTGGGAGAGGGCAGTTCGCGGGCCTTCCACTTGGTCCCGGCGCCGGTCACGAGCATGGGCTTGTCGGAACCCGATTTAGTCGCGTAGGTACCGGCGAACGCGCACAGTTTGGCCGACAGGCACGCGATCGGCGCTAGCAACACCACCCCCTTCCCCGGTGACGGGATGGCGGCCAGCTTCACCGCTTTCCCGGACTTGACCGCGATCACCCCGTGGGCGAAGCCGCCGCTGCCGACGTACTGGCTGACGAGCGTGCAGGTGGTGGCGGTGGCGCAGGCCAGGTGTACCCCGTAGGAGGTCAGGAGGGAAGCGCGTCGCGCAAGCGGGATCTTCGTCATCGTCCAGTGCGTTCCCGAGCCGGTGATGAACGCCGAACCCGGGATATCGCCGCCGCTGACCCCGACAGCCGTGCACGTTCCCGAGGGTACGCAGGACACGTCCGGCAGGGCAACGTCCTGCTCGGCGGCTTTCATTCCGGGCAGGGCCACGGAGACAGCCTTCCACGCGCCGCCGGTGGTGACTTCGAGGAGGCCATCCTCGCCACCGGACTTGGTGTTGTAGCTGCCGGTCGCGACGCAGGTCTTACCGCCGCAGGCCACCGTGGTGAGCGTGACGCTCGGGTCGGAGGTCGCGTTCGACGGGACCGGCGCCACGGTGGCCTTCCACGAGGTCCCCGAGCCCAGTTCTAGCTCGGCGCGGTAGTACACGGAGTTGGAGCTGATCGCGGCGCACTTATCGGCGCACGCGATGCGCGCTAGCGAGGCCTCGCCCGTCCGGTCGGGCAGTTCGTGGGGCGTCCACAAGGTGCCCTTCAAGGTCTCGGCGAGCAGGCCGGACCCAGAGGACGCATAGTAGTTGCCCACCGCGACGCAGCGCCTGTCGCCACAAGCCGCGGCCGCGAACTGCTCGTCGGCGCCGCCCGGACCGCTGGCCGCGTTTGACGGGGCAGGCGGCACGATCGCCCGCCATGAGGATCGCGAGCCGACCACCACCTCACCGCCATAGGTGCCGTTAAAGGTGACCGCCGTTACGCACTCGCCGGAAGACAGGCAGCCGATGGTGTTCGCGGTCGGCAGCGCTACGTCCTCGGTGTACCCGGACAGCAGAGGCAGCTTCTCGGCGGTCCACCCAGCCGCAGTGCTTGCGGCACTCGCGTAGCCCGCCGTCTGGGCCTGCGCGGCCGGCGTTGTCGCACCCGCGCCCAGCAGCGCCACACTGGCGACCGTGCCGGCGATCAGAGCGGCCCGTGCCCGCATCAGGGATCCGGAAAAGCGCGTCACTCAGCTCCACCCCCACCTTTGCGGGACTCTCGTTGCAAAGGTAATAGCTGGGCACATTGGCCCGTCAGATACCAGCACAAGAGTATCACTACATCCGCAAATCTCCCGGCGGGCCGCGACGTGTCCAGCTCACCAGGGAACCTCTTCGGGTTCTCGATCGCGGCATCGGGTAGTTATGTGGCGGTCGGCGCTCCTGGCACCGGCAAGGGCGCTGGCGCCATCATCGTCAGCGGTCTCAATTGACCGGCGCGGCCAGGTTCCCAAAGGTCACAGCGCGGACCATGGCATTCTTGGCACTGGCGGCGATCGCGATCGCGGCATCGCCTTCGGCGCGCGCTGCTGTGCAGGCGCATAGCGCGGGACCTGGCCTCGCGCTGGCCGTAACCAATGCCAGGCCGCTGACCGTCGCCTCCGGGTGCGGCCAGGTCGAGACCGGCACCTCGGCCCGGCTTGGTGTCTTCGCCGTTTACGGGGTCGCCCGGCGAACGCGGACTGTTGTCCGCATCGGCGAGGACTCCTGGCGGCTGGCCCCCGGCCGGCCGTTCAGTGCGGTTATCTGGCTGCCGCTCACGGCAGGCCGAGTCCGTGCGTGCGCAAACTTGGCTGATCTGAAGGCCTTTTCCCTTCGGCTGCTCGCACATAGTCGCGCAGCCGGGATGGCATTCCCCGGTGGTCTCGTCGACCTGACCGCGCGGCTGCCGCTAGCCTCTTCCGGTGCGCGGTCCGGTGGCTGGCCGGTGTCTCTGCCCGGGCCGGCCGAGATCGCTGGCGTGGTCGTTCAGGTAGACGCTTCCAGGGCTGGCGTCGTCGCTATCGGTACGGGAGCGACGGCGGTTAGGGTCGCTGTCGGCCGGGCCGATCCGGCCGCGACCTTGATCGTCCCGCTCCACCGCGACCGACTGTCCTGGACGAGTTCGGCGCGGTGGGTGCGCCCGCAAGCGCTGTTGCTCGGCTACGTCACCCTCGGCAACGATTCGATTACCGGCGGCTCGCGCATTCACCCCCTCAGCCGCCAAATAACCTTGCATGGAAGGCGGCTGTTGCTGGCCGGCCTGCCGGCCTTGTCCTCGCGGAGTCCCGCGACCAGCGTACTGGCCAGCGTCGAGGGCCCTTCGCTGGTCAAGGATCCGCTGGCTGACGGGCACCCTACCCAGGTCGGCTCGGTCGCGCGAGGACCAGCGATCTCATTGTTTCAGCTGTCCCGCACGTCGGCGGTCAGCTTCACCGCAGCCGTAACGCTCCGGGTCGAGGCCTGGCTCGGTGGCGTGATCCGCTCGATCAAGGCCGGTCCCGTGCCGCCAACCCCGGCGACATACGCCGAGACGACCGGCAGCGTCGCGCACACATGGTCGGACTACACCGACGCCGGCGGCGGGGAGAGCCGCGACATCGAAGCCCACGACACCGTGCAGATCGCGTGTCGGCTTGAGGGCTTCACGGTGGCTGACGGTAACGACTGGTGGTACGAGATCGCGTCCCCGCCATGGAGGGACAGGTTCTTCGCGTCGGCAGACGCGTTCTACAACAACGGCGCGACCTCGGGGCCGCTAGCCGGCACGCCGTTCGTGGATCCGAAGGTGCAGCTATGCGACACTGCCGGCTACGCCGAGACTACCGGGGCGCAGGCGAACGCCTGGAGCGACTATGCCGATGCCGGCGGCCGAGCCGGAGATCTGATCGGGGCCAGCGCGACGATCCGGGTTACGTGCGCCGTGCGCGGCTTCCTGGTCGCCGACGGCAACGCCTGGTGGTACCTGATCGGCTCGCCGCCGTGGAAGGACGAGTTCTACGCCTCGGCCGATGCGTTCTACAACAACGGCGCCACATCGGGCCGACTCGCCGGCACCCCGTTCGTTGATCCTGCCGTCCCGAGGTGCGTCGTCGGGAGCCAGTAGCTGACGAGGACGATGGTCGCTGATCGAGGAGGAGCCGGAGCGGTTAGGTGATGAGCGGTGGGATGCGCTGCTGGTGGCGCCCACAAGTGCCTTGAGTAGCTGCCGTACATGACGAGCCACGCGGGGTGCCTTAATCCCAGGATCTCGGCCGCGCGGCGCTGCTCGGGGTCGTAGGGGCGGCCCTGCGCGTTATGGCGATTCATTTGCGGCAGCAAGTACGCGGACGATGATGTCAGCGACCCCTGGCACGTCCGATGCCGGGCCAATCTTGTCCTGCCACGGCCACCAGAACGCCCCTGCGTGAAGGATGATCATCTCACTCAGCACTGCGGCTGCGGGGTTAGTGACCTTGACCCGCACTGGTCCTTCTAGCGGCTCGATGACCTTGGTTCTGAGTCCGCGTGCCCGCAGGCAGTCCGCGAGCGCGTTTGCATCGTGCACCATAGGCGTCACTGTGCGCGCCGGGCAGTTACCGTGAGACCGTTGACAGGCGAGCCGTCAACACCCCTCAACATCGCGAATGGTGCACGCGGATGGATTTCGGGATGCTGCTGTCCGGCCTTATGTCCGAGCGCGGTCTTGGGGTCCGCGCGCTGGCGCGGCACGTGCCTTGCGACCCGGCGCTGATTTCTCGTCTTGCGTCCGGTCGGCAGCAGCCGTCCGCGCAGATCGCACGCAGGCTCGATGAGGTTCTGGCCGCTGGCGGCGAGCTAGCGGACCTGGCGTCGATGGCTCCTAATCCCGGCCCGGTATTCGATGACGAACTCGGCGCGATCGAGGCGGCCCGCCGGGCGGGAGCGACCGAGGTTGGCACGGTTGCGGTGGAGCGCCTTGAGCAGGTCGTGGACGCCCTGGCCATGGCCTATCCGTCGTCGGCTCCGGCGAAGTTGCTGAGCAGGGCGGGGACCTACCTGGCGTACGTGACCGGGCTGCTGGGCAGGAAGTCGACGCTCTCGGAGCATCGCAGGCTGCTTGTGACCTCGGGCTGGCTGTCGCTGCTGGCGGCGACGAGCCTGATCGACCTGCGCCGCTACGATTCCGCCGATGCGTACCTGAACACCGCAATGCAGATGGCGGGAGAGGCCGGGCATTCTGAACTCAGCGCGTGGTGCCTTGAGACACGGGCCTGGAAGGCCGTCAGCGACGGCGACTACGCGCGTGCGGCGTCTCTGGCTCGTGGCGCTCAGGCTCTCGCGCCGCGCGGGTCCAGCGCGCTGATCCAGGTCACGGCGCAAGAGGGCAGGGCGTGGGCGCGGCTCGGCGAATCGCGCGACACCTATGACGCGCTGGCCCGTGTCGAAGCCATGGTTTCGCCGCTTCTGGTGCCCGACCATCCGGAGCATCATTACCGCTACGACCCGGCCAAGGCTGAAGCTTACGTCGCGACCACGCTGTCATGGCTCGGTGACCCGGCCGCCGTGGGCATCGCGCGGTCTGTGCTGGGGAAGATGGAGTCTTCCGCCGATCCACGTCCGCGTCGGGCTGTGGCAGCCAGGATCGACCTGGCCCTGGCGCTCGCCGGGGCAGGCAAGCCGGACGAGGCGGCAGGGATCACGCTCGAAGCCGTGACTTCGCCGTACCTGGTCCCCTCGAACTACTGGCGGGCCGATGAAGTGATCGCTGTTGTCGAGACCAGTGACCCGCAGGGCGCGAACGTGCTGCATGAGGCGATCACCGCTAAACGGCAGGTTCTGCCCGGAAAGGTCGATGCGCTCCGCAGCCGGGAAGGCTGACGGGGTAGCAGGCGGGCTTGTTCAGCCTCATGGCGGGGATCGCAGTACGGCGACCTCGGGGAACTCCTCGGGCGAGCCGTAGCCGTGCTCGGTCAGCCAGCGGATGTTGGTCAGGCATCGCAATGACCACCATGCGCGGATGAGGTCCAGACGTGGTCGACCTGCAGGTCGCCGTGGATGAACACCGGTGTCCACGGGCGGAGCGCCGTCTCGGCGAGCTGGCGGTTGCGCGTGACCAGGCCGGCGGGAAGGACGCCGCTGGCGACGAGCCACTCGCATTCGGCGGCGAGGCGCGATGCGAGCTCGCCGGGGCTCGGGCCGGGCCATGGCGGCAGCGGCGCGTCGTGCAGTATCCGGGCGGCGGCACCCGCCGCGGCCCACGCCGCCGGCGGCGCGGCCGATGGCTCGCCGAGGCGGCCCAGTGCCGTCCCCGGCAGGGCGGCGAGCGCGAGCACGGGCGGCTTGCGCCACAGGACCTCCGGGGTCGGGACCGGCGCGACATCGATGCTGGCCGGCGGGGGCGGGTAGCCGCGACTATGGGCCATCGTTGCTGCCGCAACGACTTCCATGGGCCGCCGTTGCGGTAGATCGGCGCGGCTGGGCAGCATCGATGTCCCATCGTTGCGGTTGCGGCCCGGGAGCCTGGCGGCGAAGTGCCCGCTGTGCCGGAAACCGGGACCTGAACGGCGGGCGCCGGGAACCGGGGGCGAAATGAGCCGGGAACTGGGTAACCCGTATCGGCGCCGCCGGACCTGACGCCGTTACCTTCACGTTATATGTGCCAGAATCGCAATGATAGCCCGCCGTTGTCCCTCTGCGGGGGTTATGGGACCTGCAGAGGGACAACGGCGGGCCAGCCTTTGACCGTACAGCTACCACAGCCTGGATTGCCGAGATCGGCCTATTAACGGCCTAGGTAGGCCAGGACGGCCAGGACGCGGCGGTTGTCGTCGTCGGAGGGCTGCAGGTCGAGTTTGAAGAAGATCGACGCGGTGCGCTTGGCGACGGCGCGCTCGGTGATGAAGAGGCGCTGGGCGATGGCGGCGTTGGAGCGGCCCTGTGCCATCAGCTCCAGGACCTCGCGCTCGCGCGGGCTGAGCCTGCCCCCCGGTCGTTCCTGCCCGGTACTGCGGGCCAGCAGGCGCGCGATGACCTCGGGATCCATGACAGTGCCGCCGTCGGCGACCCGGCGGACGGCGTCGGCGAACTCGGCGCCGTCGAGGACGCGGTCCTTGAGCAGGTAGCCGACCGCGCCGGCTCCGTCGGCGAGCAGTTCCCTGGCGTAGAGCTGCTCAACGTACTGGGAGAGCACCAGGACCGGCAGCCCGGGCCGTTCGCTGCGGGCGGTGAGCGCGGCGCGCAGCCCCTCGTCAGTGAACGATGGCGGGAGCCGGACGTCCACCAGGGCGACGTCCGGCTGGTGCGCCCGGATCGCGGTGAGCAGGTCTTCGCTGTTGCCGACTGCGGCGGCGACCTCGCAGCCGTGGGCGGCGAGCAGCCGGATCAGCCCGTCGCGCAGCAGGAACAGGTCCTCGGCTATGACGACGCGCACGGCAGTTCCATGGTGATGGCGGTCGGCCCGCCGGGCGGGCTGGCGATGATCAGCGCGCCGTCGAAGGCGGCTAGCCGGCGTTCCACGCCGCGCAGCCCGGTGCCGGCGGCCGGGTTCACGCCGCCGTGCCCGTCGTCGGCCACGGTGATCGTCAGTGCCTCGCGATCGCGGCGCAGGTCGACGTGCGCCTGCCGGGCACCGGCGTGCTTGACCACGTTGGCCAGGAGCTCGGACACGGCGAGGTAGGCGGCGGACTCCAGCGGGGCCGGCAGCCGCCCGGTCAGGTCGCTGGTCACGGTGATCGGCAGCGGCGTGTCCAGGGCCAGTGCCCGCACGGCGGCGGCCAGGCCCCGGTCGGCCAGCACCGGCGGGTGGATGCCGCGGACCAGGCCGCGGATCTCGGCGAGGGCCCTGGCCGAGTTGTCGCGGGCGTCGTTCAGCAGCCCGCGGGCGGCTCGCGGCTGGGACTCCATGAGCTGCCCGGCCGCGTCGAGTGCCATCCCGATCGCTACCAGGCGGGCCTGCGCGCCGTCGTGCAGGTCCCGCTCGATGCGGCGGATCTCGGCCGCGCCGGCGTCGATGGTCTCGGTCCTGGTCTGGGCCAGGTGGGTGATGCGGCGGTTGAGCTCGGCGGTGCCGGGCCTGGCCAGGATCGACCTGGTCAGGTGCCCGTAGCCGCGCAGCGCCGGCGGGGCGGCCCCGAGGCCGATGAGGACGAGCACGCCGGCGAGCAGGAACCGGAACGGCCCCTGCGCACCGGCGGGCACGCCTGGCAGCCCGCCGGCGACCGGCAGTGCGCAGAGAATGCCAGTCGCCGCCAGCAGCGCGGGGACCAGCAGCAAGATCGCGCCGGCGGTGGCGTTCGCCACGATCCAGCCGAGGTCCCGCCAGGTCGCCGGATCACTCGCCAGCCAGCGAAGCCGGGAGCCGCGTCCTGGATACGGCCGGTAGGAGCCCGGGACGGTAATACCCGTCCGCCGGCGGACCAGCGCCCGTTCCTCGGCCGCTGCCCGCCGGATCAGGGTGAGCAGCGGCGGAATGACCAGCGGGATGAGGCTAACCATGATCACCAGGACTACCGCGGCGACGATCCGCGTGAGCAGCTCGCCGGGGGAGGACCCGGCCGGCGGGACCGCGGTCCCGGACCCGTGCGCCTGGCTGGGGAACCAGCCAGGCGCCAGCTCCCTGAACGCGAAATGATTGCCGGTCAGCGCGGCCCACAGCGCGTAGGCGGGGAAGGCGAGCCAGCACGCCAGGGCTGCCAGCAGGGTGAGCGTCGCCGGGATGAGCCAGGCGATCGCGAGTCCTCGGCCGATGGCGACCACGCCCGCGCGGGCAGCGGCGACGGCGCGCCGCGCGCCGGCCCGCCCGGCACCGTACGCGATCCGGCCCACGCGGGGCAGGTCCTCGCTCGTCACTGGACACCTCCCGTTTCAGTATCGCGCGCCGGGCGCCCGCCGGCAGTGACGCCAGGTACCCGCGTCCGGGGTACCTGGGTACACCGGCAGATGCCGCTCAGCCCCATAGCGGCAGGACCGCCGCCCTGCCTAGCGTGATGGCCAGCCGGTCCAGCGGAAAGGAACGCCCATGAACGTCATTGAGGCCGCCGGCCTCGAACCCGAGACCGCGAACCTCATCGAGGCGCGGAACCTTCGCCTCTCGTTCGGCAGCACCCCGGCGCTGCGCGGCGCCTCGCTGGGCGTCCGGCCGGGCGAGATCGTCGCGGTCAGGGGGCCGAGCGGCTCCGGCAAGTCCACCTTGCTGCACTGCCTGGCCGGCATCCTGGTCCCCGGCCAGGGCGAGGTCTGGTTCGGCGGGCAGCGGCTTGACACCCTCAGCGACCAGCGGCGCAGCGCGCTGCGCCGGGACCGGTTCGGGTTCGTGTTCCAGTCCGGCCAGCTCGTTCCCGAGCTGACCGCGGAAGAGAACGTCGCCCTGCCCCTGCTGCTATCGGGTACCCGCCGGGGCCCGGCGATGACGGCGGCCAGGAAGTGGTTCCCCGTGCTCGGCCTTGACGGGCTCGAGGGCCGCAGGTCCGGGGAACTGTCCGGCGGGCAGGCGCAGCGCGTCGCGCTGGCCCGCGGCCTGGTCGCCGGCCCGGAGGTGCTGTTCGCCGACGAGCCGACCGGGGCGCTGGACTCGGTGGCCGGGGAACTGGTGATGGACCTGCTCACCGCGGCCGCCCGCGAGCAGGCAACGACCGTGGTCCTGGTCACCCACGACGCCCGGGTCGCCGCCTACGCCGATCGCGAGGTCATCGTCAGGGACGGCACGGCCGCCACGCTCACCGGGGCCAAGCCGTGATCGGGCTCGGGCTGCGGCTGGTGATCAGCGGCGGCCGGCAGGCGATCACCCGGCTGGTCGTGCTTGCCGTCGCGGCCGGGCTCGGCACCGGCCTGCTGCTGACCGCCGCGGCCGCAACCAACGCGGCCGCCACCTGGAACAACCGCCACGCCTGGTTCCTGACCGGCACCGCGTCCGTCCCCGCGGGCCCGGCGAACACGGGCGTCGCCCCGCTGTGGTGGCATCCCAGCGGCGACGTCTTCGACGGCCAGCAGATCAACCGCTTCGACGTGGCCGCCACCGGCGCCTCGTCCCCGGTACCGCCGGGCATTCCCCGTGACCCGGGCCCTGGCCAGTACTACGCCTCGCCCGCGCTCGCCGCGCTGCTGCGGTCCGCCCCGGCGGACCAGCTGGCCGACCGCTACCCCGGGCGGCTGGCCGGCCCGATCGGCGACGCCGCGCTGCCCTCGCCGAAATCGCTGATCCTCATCGTCGGGCGCACCCCGGTGCAGCTGGCGGGCACGCCCGGCAGCGTGCAGGTCACGTCAATTCCCGCGAAGGCCCCGCTGAGCGGCGGCCTGCTGAACCCCGGGGGGCTGAACTATTCCCCGCCCGACGTGCCCGGCGGGAAGAGCGCCATTGACCTCGTCCTGTCGGTCGTGGCGCTGGCCATCCTGGCCCCGGTGCTGATCTTCATCGCCACCGCGACCCGGCTGTCGGCCGCCCGCCGGGAGGAACGGTTCGCGGCGATGCGCCTGGCCGGCGCGACCCGCAGGCAGGTCTCCCTGATCGCCGCCACCGAGTCGGCCGCGGCCGCGATCCTGGGGGTCGCGGCCGGCTTCGGGATCTTCTTCCTGCTCAGGATCCCGGTCGCGCGTATCCCCCTGATCGGCCAGCCGTTCTTCCCGGCCGAACTATCGCTCAGCCTGCCGGACATCCTCCTGGTCGCGGCCGGCGTGCCCGTCTTCGCCGCCGTGGCCGCCCGGCTTGCGCTGCGCCGGGTGCAGATCTCCCCGCTCGGCGTCGCCCGCCGGGCGACGCCGAAGCCGCCGCGGGCCTGGCGCACGGTGCCGCTGCCGGCCTGCCTCGCCGAACTCGGCTTCTGGACCGCCCACGGCCACCCAGCCTCCGTCAGCGGGCAGACCCAGGCGTTCGCGTCCAGCTTCGCGCTCATCCTCGTCGGCCTCTTCATCGCGGGCCCGTGGCTCACCATGGCCGCCGCCCGTGGCCTGGCCCGGTGGACGGGCCGCCCCAGCACGCTGATGGCCGCCCGCCGCCTCGCCGACGACCCGAATGCCGCCTTCCGCGCCGTCAGCGGCCTGGTGCTTGCCCTGTTCATCACCACCATGGCCGTGGTCGTCATCACCACGCAGGACACCAAGAACCTCACCCGGTGGGGCACCGCGGCGGAAGCGAACGTACTGACCGACCAGCTCGCTGCCCAGCAGCAGTCCGGCCCCGGATCCCGGGGGAGCCCAGGACGAACCGCGTCCGTCACGCCGCTCGTGGCACGGCTGCAGGGGATTCACGGCATTCAAGGAGCGGTCGTGGTCCGCGCGGACCCGCGGCTGACCGTCCCGGGCTCGCTGCTCGGCACCGGCCCGCGCACCCCGCAAGGCCCGGTTCCGGCCGGCGTGGTCTCATGCGCGCAGCTCGCGGCCGTCACCGCCCTTGGCCGCTGCCCGGCCGGTGCGGCAGCAGCGGCGTTCCCCCAGGGCGGGTTCAGCCCCGGCAGCCCCCTGTTCGGCCGGAACACCACGGGGATCACCTGGCCAGCCGCGAACGTCTCCGCCGCGCGGCTTGCCACCCTCGGGGCGGACGGCATCAACGTCCAGACGGACGGCACCACATCGGCAGTCGAGCAGGCAAGGACACTGCTCGAGAACGCGCCCGCCTACCCCGGCGCCGGCCCGCCCGTCACCATCGGCGACATCATCGCGCAGCACAATTCCAAGGACAACCACTACCAGCAACTCGCGAACGTGGTGATCCTGGTCAGCCTGCTGATCGCCGGCTGCACGCTCGCCGCAGGAATCGCGGGCGGGCTCGCGGACCGCAAGCGGCCGTTCAGCCTGCTGCGGCTCACCGGCGCCCCGCTCGCCACGCTGCGGCACGTCGTCGCACTGGAAGGCGCAGTCCCGCTGCTCTCCGCCGCCGCCACCGCGATCGGCGCCGGCTTCGCGGCTGCCGCCGGGTTCGCCTCTGTAGCCCAGCAGCACCCGATGGCAGCCCCGGGCGCCGCGTACTACCTGCTGACCGCAGGCGGGATCATGGTCTCCCTTGGCATCATCGCGGCCACCTTCCCGCTGCTGGCCCGCATCACCGGCCCCGAAGTCACCAGGAACGACTGACCAGCGGGCCGCCAGCTGATCGAAGCGTCATGCGCGGCGGCAGGCTGCCCTGAATACGGGAGAAGAAAGGATAGGGTCCTGATGACCTCCTCCAGCACCCGGCCGCTCCGCGACACGAAAGCACTCCACCCCAGCGCACAAACGCCCGTTACGTGCGGCCGGCCGCAACGATGGCCCATAGATGCTGTTCCGCCCGGCCGCCCGAACCGCAACGATGGCCCATGGGTGCGTTTCCGCTGGAGTGAGTTACTGGTCAACTCCTCGGCGTGGCCCGGGCGGGACTGGTCCTGCAGCCTTTCCCGGCCTCAGCCGGGCGGTGGGTCGGTTTGAGTTTCCGGCTTCGCTGGTTGCGGCCTGAAAGCTCCTGTCGCGGGGGTGCGCCGGCAGGCTCCGCATGATTGTGGAATCCCCGGATGGAATGCCATCTGAGGATTCCGCTAAAGCAGGCTTGCCGGTCCTCTGGGTGCCGGCGGCGGGCCGGTATGCGGTGAATGCCCGGTTCGTGACAGCAGGGAGCGGGGCGGTGTTGCGCTGCGGACGGCGGCTGCCCGGCTTCGCTGCTTTCGCTGGTCCGAAATATCCGAGTCCGGAAATCGGACTGACCCGCTACTTTCAGCCTCCTCGCCGTTCACGGCATTTCTGACATCCAGGGCGGCCCGCCGTCCCGGCACGGACCGCGATCCCGCCAGCCCCCGGAACCATCTTCAGCCACTCCAGTCACACCAGCCCCGGACTCGCCCCCTGAAGCAGACCTACGCCACCAAAATCAAATTAAGCTAAGTGGCATTGGGCGCTAACCGCAACGCTGGGTCGTTGTCGTTGCCCGGCGGCCACAAACAGCAACGCTGGTTCTGGCAGATATTTCGTGATGGTAGCGGTGCGAGGAGTACGCGCTGGCGGAGGAGTTCGAAGCTGGCGCGGCCGTAGGTCTGGCGTGCGTGAGCCGTAGGCCCGTGCTGCGGCGCTTCGCCGGTTCGGCTGGCCGTGGGCTAGCCGGCAGCGAGTCGATGACGGAGCGTTACGGCGTGCTGAGGTCATTATCACGCCGGAAGCCGCGACGAGCTTTCCGGCGGGAACCTCAGGGACCTTGATCATGGTGGTGTCGTGTCTTGGGCTGTTTCCCCGGCCGGGGCGCTCGGGTATTTGCGTTCGATCAGGGCGTTCAGGCGGTCGCGGTCCGGGGCGAGCAGGGCCTTGATGCCGTCGGGGTTGACGTCAGCGACGATGACCTGGCCGATCTCGTCGTGTACGTCGCTGAAGAGGCCGTGGGTCTTCATCTTCTGGGTCTGGTAGCGGTTGTCGTCAGTGGGGCTGACGTAGTGGACGGCCCAGATCTTGTAGCGGTGGATGAGGAACAGGTGGATCAGCGTCATCAGGCGCTTCTTGCGCAGGGCGTTGTCGAAGGTGTTCTGGTCCCTGACCGACAGGATGTGGCGCCCGCGGCGATCCACGATGACGCTGAAGATGATGTTGGCGGCCTTGTCGCCGGCCGGGTTGGACAGGCTGAGCTCCAGTAGCTCGGAGCCAGCTGTGTGCGGTCGCAGCGCGGCCCGCAGCGAGCCGGGGATCTGGTGGCGTGCTGTCCACAGCGCCAGCCATTCGTCGAGCAGCTTGACCGGTACCTCGGTCTGGACCAGGTGCTGGTGCTGGGTCGAGCCCTTGCCCATCGCCTGCGTCGCGGCCGTGCCGCCCGACGACGCCAGCAGCGCCGCGTCCGAGCGCGGCCCGCCGACCAGGGTCTGGGGCGTCCGGTAGGGCGATTCGACGAGGCGGAACTTCCGTTGCAGCCGGGCCAGCGACAGCATGCCATCCTGCTTCAGCGCGGTGGCGAACTCTTCGGCGGCCAGGCCGTCAATCTGATGGCCGCCGTAGGTGATGAAGTTGAAGACGAACCCCAGCTTGCCGAGTTCCTCGGGGAACCGCCGCATCTCCTCGTCGCTCATCCCGGTCGTGTCCCAGTTGAACGACGGCGACAGGTTGTAGGCGAGCATCTTGCCGGGGAACTCGGCGTGGATGGCCTCGGCGAAGCGCCGGGCATCGGCCAGGTCCGCGGTCTTCGTTTCCATCCACAAGATGTCGGCGAACGGGGCGACCGCCAGCGATCTGGCGATCGCGTACTCGATGCCGCCCTGTACCTGGTAGTAGCCCTCGGGAGTCTTCGAGACCTCGCAGTCCCAGGTAATGTCGATCCCCATCGACCTGGCTCTGGCCCTGGCCGCGTGGAACGAGGTCTGGTTGGCGAAGGCCAGCCAGTCGCCGGAGGTCAGGTCAAAGGATTCGCCCTCGTCGGCGCGGAAATCAATCGCGTCCGCGACCGCCTGCGGATAGCTCGTCAGGCTGGCCTCCGCCAGCCACGCCTGCAGGTACTGCGCCTCGACGTTCTCGAGAAGTTCCTCCGCCGGCCCGCCGTCCAGCAGGAATGCCTCCGCGCTCGCTTCTAGCGCGCGCAGTACGCCCGACTGGGCGAGCCAGGCGCTGGCTTCGTCGTACTCCTCGCCGGAGATCTTGAACAGCAGATGACCGCGCGCGTCCTCGACCCCAAGCTCGCGGAGCCTGCGCAGGATAGCGAGATAGCCGACCTTGTAGGCCGGCAGGCCGGTGCTGGTGGCGCCCAGGATGAAGGGATGATCGCGCTCATCTCCCCGGCCCTCGAGGAACGTCGCGGCTTCAGCGTCGGTCCGGGCCACGATGAGGCCGGGCACGTTCATGACGTCGAGCTGGAACCGCGCGGCGTTCAGTCTCTTGATCTGCTCGTCCACGCCAACGAGCACTTTTCCTCCCTGATGCCCGCATTTCTTCGTACCAGGTTTCTGATCCTCGATGTGGTAGCCAGGAACGCCGGCCTCGACGAAACGCCGGACCAGGTTACGGACATGGGCGTCGCCGCCGTGCCCGGTGTCGGCGTCGGCGATGATGAACGGCCGGTAGTCGATCTCGGGCGAGGCGGATCGCTGGGCCTCGCTCAACCGCGACCGGGCGAAACGCTGGTTCCGGTCCGCCGTGAGCAGGGCGCGCACGATCGGCGCGGCTTCGTCCGGCACCTGGGAGAGCGGATAACTGGCCAGGTCCGGCCCTGGGTCCTCAGTCACCGAGCCCTTGGCCGACGTCGCCCAGCCGCCCAGGTAGATACCCACGATGCCCATCCGTTTCATGGCCACAGCCTGACCCGGCGAGTAAGGACCGAAGGTGGTGATCTGCCGGCGCTCGGCGAAGAGCCGCCGCAGAACGTCATGGAACTGCTCAGCCGCCACCCTCGCCACCGTGTAGTCGGTGCCGATCGTGCCACGCTGCTCCACCACCTGACGTGCGGAGTACAGTCGCGTGATCCCCTCGAAACGCGGGCTGGCACACCACCTGGCGGTCTCATCGACCTCCGCCTTAAACAGGGCCATAGTCGATTCACCGTTCATATCTGAAGCAAATAGCCCCATAGTCAGCTCCCGCCATGCCGGGACCGCGGCGCTTCGCGCGACCTCAGGATCCCGGCTCTGCCTGGTCAAGTTCCCCGTCAGGCCGGTGGCATGCCTGCTCCGCCATCGGTCCTCGTGCCGGCCCAAAGGACCGTTCTGTGCAATTGACCGTTCCGGCCCTAGGGCTTCGTGGAACGCTTGCGTCCATGAGGTTGCAGATTCGAGATGGCGACGAGGCCGGTTTCAACGATGTCAGGGACTGGCTGCTCGACGGGTTTTACGACTGGCTGGGCAGTGAATGGCAGCTAGACGAGGACCCCTCCGAGCAGATGGCTAGCGACGCCGAGTTGATGCTGGACTGGAAGTTCGGCTACGACGACGGGCACCTGGGTCGCTGGACCATCGGCGACGTGACCGAGTTCCTGCTCCGATGGTGCCCGCGCAAGCTCAGCGTGAATCAGGAAGATTGCATTCGGATCACGGCCAGCGTAGCGGCCTTCACCGACTACCTCGCGGACCAGAGACTGCTCGCGCGGGGATCCTCTCCGGCTTCGGCCTTGCGCGCTGCGGCGCTGGGTGCGACCGGGGAGTTCATGGCTGAGGCCGGATCCGGGTCAAGCCGGCCCGCTGGGGTTGGCCTGATGTCCGCTCCTCCCGTGGTGCTGCCGCCCGAGGAGGACATTGAGGAATCGCGGGCCAGCGCCCCGGTACTGGCGATGTTCGCGAAGTTGGTCGAATTCATCACGACAGGCCGGCAGTTGACGGAGGAAGGGAACCTCAGCCTGTCTGACAGCAGGGAACTGGCTAACTCGCTTGGCGTGGGCCTGCCGATGGTGAACTTCGTGTTCACCTGGGCGGTAGAAGCTGGCGCCGTCATACTGCAGCGGGGAAGAGCACTGGTCACCGAGGGTGGCCTGGCGCTGGCTGACGACCCGGCGAGCATGTTCGACTCAGCTCTGGATGCGCTGCTTGAGATCGGGCCGGTGACTGGGCAGCGGGATCCGGATGCCCCGACAGACTGGCCGGAGATCGATCGCGTCGTCGACGGGATGGTCATGCTGATAATTCTCCGGCCCTATGCGGAGCGGGGCCCTGTGCCGCTGGCTGAGCTTGCCGAAACGACCGCGCTGACCTTGCTTGAGCTTTGCGACTTCGATAACTGGTCAGACGAAGCCGTCACGGCGCACGTCCGCTCGATGGTTATCGCCATGATGGACGCACTGGAACTCGCTGGCGTCGTCCAGCGCGTGAATGTGATAAACGGCGATCCTGATCAAGCCGCGGGGGATCTCGGCGAGATCGAGCTCACCGCTGCCGGAGTGCCAGCTGTGCGGCGCCTTATGGTTAATTCCGGCATGGATGTTCCGGTCGCCGGTCGCCTGGCCGGTGCCTCAGGACCGGAGTTGCTCACCGGTCTCGAGCCAGGTAACACGATTTCGGTCATGGCTGAGTTCGAGGTCTGGCGAAGGCGGCGGTCGCCCGAACAGGCGCTAGCTGAACTGGCCGAAGCGGTGAGACAGCTTGACGACGTAGCACTGCAGAACCTCGCACTCGGCCTGATGTCGGAGTTCGGAACGGACGCCGCTGAGCCATATGTCCGTGGGCTGGTCGGCGAGGGGCCTGCCGTCAGGGCTTTCGCGCGATGCTGGCTGGCCGATCACGGCCAGGTGGATCCGAATGAGCTCTATGACCCTGCTGACCTGGATCCCTTCGTCTACGTGCTGGCCCACCGGCTGGTGACCCAGGAGTCGGATGGCCTGCTCGCCTGCCTGGCCCTTGCAGGCGACGATTCGGCGCAGGCGCGCTTGGTCGGCGGCCTCAGCACGAGGGCGATGCCGATGATCAAACCCCTGCTCGAAACGATCGGCCGCACTCATCCGGCGAAGCCAGTTGCCAAAGCCGCACGTAAGGCGTTGTTCCAGTTGAAGTCGAGGCTGGCGAGTCAGGTCGGCTGATGAGGGTCGGGCCGGCGGGCTAACCATCGCCTGGTCCTTGCCGGAGGCGCGATGCGACCGATTGGCGGATTTGTCATACGGATTGATACGTGGTGGCAGTAAAGTGGCCTCCTGGCCGGATGTGTTTCAGCGGTCCGGGCCTATCGCGATCGTGTCTGGCGGAGTCATTGTGCGAACGTCGAAGCTAGATGGTCAGCGCTTTTTAACGTTCACGTGCGTGCTACGCGCCCTCAGTTCGTCGCTTACCTTGATCCTGCTGGCCGTTGCGGGCTTGGCCTGCTCTTCGGTTCGTCCGTCGGTTAGCAAGACGCTCACTGGTAAAGCAGTCGCTGGTCAGGCGCCCGCTAGCAAGATGCCTGCCGCCAGCGGGAAGCCAACGTCAGAGACACGGGCGGCTAAGGTTCGAGCGGACCGGGGGCGGATCGCCGAAACGTCGGACAGCAGGCCGCCCGCCGCAAAGAGATCGGCTCCCGCGACATCGGTCCCGCCGACGCCGACCGGCACCCGGTCGGCCACGCCGACGCCTAGTGCGCCCGCTCCACGTCCCGAGCTCAGCGGGACACTGATCGGTGCGACCGCACCGCAAGGAATTGACGGCTGGCGAAACGTCCGCGGCACGCTCGGGCCGCAGGCCATCCAGCGGATCTTCTACCCCGGTCCGCTGCCATCGTCTTACCAGGGCAGCTATTGCTCGTTGCTGCCCACCAAGGTCACCTGCATCATTTCGTACAAGACACCAACGCTGAACGTCGCATCCTACGTGCAGACGACGCCATCATCCCGCGACGTTATCTTCATCTTTCACCACGAGCCGGAGAATGACTGGTTTGTCGGCACCGGGTCCAATGGCCAGAATTTCGTCACCCAGTTCGAGGCTCAGTCCGTGCTGATCAAACGAGCAGCCGACGGCGCGCCTAACATCAAGATCGCCATGGCGGCGGAGGCATTCGAGTATCAGCCAGGCACGCGGTGGTACCAGGGAGTGAACTGCAGCTACATACCGCCCGCGCGCTACGTCAGCTACTACCTTGCTGACATATACGAGTCCGATCCCGACGGACGCGCGCTGCCCTATAGCCCGGTAGCTGTCCAGTGGGACACCTGGCTTCGCTGCGTCACCGCTGCGATGAAGGCTGACCCGTCCGCCCGGGTCCGGCTTGGGGTCGCGGAGTACGGCCTGGGCACCTTGACCGGTGACAAGGCTCGCGAGCGGACTATCGCTGCCGACGCTGCCTACCTCCCTGGGCAAGTACCCCGTTTCGCCTTGTGGGAGTACTGGTGGGAGGACAACAGCATTAACTTGGGGTGCACGGTAGAGAACTGCGACTGGCAATTCACCGACCCGGCGACGATCAGGGAATGGCGTTCGCTGGAGAGCAGGTGATTGGGCTGACGCAGCTAGCCGAGTTGAACGATCTGAATCTTGGCCATTGCCTGATTCGCACGGGCATCGCGCGAGTCGCAGGTGGCGACGGCCGCTATGACGGTGACCAGAATGATGGCCCGCCAAAGCCGTCGTCACCGCCGCCATCGGTCTGTGCTGGCCGCGCTATCTGGGCAGCTGCCCGCTCTGAGGAGGCCAGCTCCCTCAGGATCTGGACCATGCCGGGCCGGTCGATCCTGACCTCGCCCGTCTTGAAATTGACCTCGACAGCGAGCGGATCTCCCACCGCACGCACGAATATGCCGGGCATCTCTACCGGTGCCCGCAGCACCTGCCCACCCGGACCTGCCAGTTCTACCACATAACCGTGGATCGCACGGCTACCAGAAAACGTCGGCCAGGCCGCCCCCGGCACCGCATCAGGAGATTCGACGACCTTTCCCCGCGCCTTCTCCCACTTACCGCGCATAGCCCGCCATCCGTTCCCGTCCGGTCATGATCCGGAAATCCCGCAACTCCGGTCCGTTCAGCATGCCACGGGCCAGCCCGGGCAAGGAAGCCGCAGCAGCATCGATGTCCCATCGTTGCTGCGGGAACGACATCCATGGGCCATCATTGCGGTTGCCCGGCCCGGCTGAGCAGCATCGATGGCCCATCGTTGCTGCTGCGGCCCGGGGCCGGCGGCGAATTGCCTGGTTTGCCGCGAGCCGGGGGCCGGACGGCCCGAACCCGGACCACCGTTACCATCGCGAAATGTGAGCCAGAGTCACGTCGGCGATCCGGATCTGTTCCGCCAGGACGCCGCCATTGGTAGCGGCCCAGCCGGCGATGCGGGCCGCAAGCAAACCGCCACATCGATTCAGGTCTTGGGGCTCTTGGCCGGCTGATTCAATCAGCGTGGTGTCTCGGCGGGGTGCCCGCTGTCGGTGAGGCATCTGCGATGTCGGTGACGATGCTGGCCTGGCTGGTCTGATAGCTGACTGCGGCTCCGCTCAGCTGCCTGATCACTCCGTCGATGATGTCGAATGCTTCGGCATAGCCAGGTAGCGAGGATGTCTGGTGCCAGCTGATGAGTGCCTGGCGGGCGGAGCCGCCGGCCTCGACGGTTAGGTAGCGCACGGTGCTGTCGGGGATGAGGGCCGGCCCGGTTGGCACGCTGGGGAAGCTGGCCTGGTCGAGTGCGGCCCACAACGCCTCAAGCGCCGCGGCATCCACCTGGCCGGTCCACGCTCCGGCGTTCTTGCGCCTGGAGAAGTGGTGATCAAGTCGCGCACTGCCGTTGGCGTGGATAACAAGTTCGCTGCGCCCCCACGGATCGGCGGGATTGTTCTCGTTGCCGACCGTGTAGCGGATGATTCGCGCGGCCATGAAGGCATCGTAGGCAGGCCCTCGGGTTTACTTGGCTCCCGGGCGATGTTGCTCGCGGTACTGATGATGACGCCGCGTATCTCCTCCTGTCGCTCGGTGAGGGCCTCGATTTCCTGCTCGGGCTGCCGGGTTGGCTGGTCAGCCTGCCGCAGGGGATCTTGTGGGCGCTGAACGCGAAGACCGGAGCGCCGGAGTGGTCCTGGGATGAAGTGCGGAACCTGTGGGGAAACGCGGCCGTCAACTCCGGCGGCGGGCTGTGGGATCCGCCCTCGTTCGACGCTCAGGGAAACCTGTACATCGGCATCGCGAATCCCGGACCGATCGGCGAGGGCGGGTGGCCGAAGGGCTATCCGTGGGGGACGAGCGGCCGGGCCCTGACTTGTACACCGACTCGGTCGTGAAGCTCAGCCCGGCCGGGAAGCTGCTCTGGTACTACCAGCTCACCCCGCACGACCTCTACGACTGGGACCTGCAGAACTCGCCCGTGCTCACCACCGCCCGCGGGGAGCCTGTGGTGATCGATGGCGGCAAGGCGGGCATCCTGATCGAGCTCAGTGCGCGGACCGGCAAGCTGCTGTGGAAGCTCCCGGTCGGCGTGCACGACGGGCACGACAACGACGGGCTGCTCACCGAGAACGCCACCCCGGCCAGCCGCTTCGCGCTGCCCGCCAGGTTCGTAGTCGAGCCAGGCGCCTTCGGCGGCATCGAGACTCAGCTGGCGACCAACGGCTCCGCGGTGTTCGCCGCGGTCAACAACCTCGGCTTCCCTCTCACCGTCCGCGGTTTCGCGGGGGACTCCAAGGCATTTACGACTGCCATCGGCAAGGCCGGCGGCGAGATGGTCGCGGTCAGCCAGGACACAGGAAAGGTCATCTGGGACGACAAGCTCCCTTCGACGCCGTACGGCGCCGCCGCGGTCACCAACAACGTCGTGTTCACCACGACCTACAGCGGATACCTGTACGCGTTCAACGCCGCCACCGGCGCCATCTTGCTGAAGACGCCGCTGTCCTCCGGCTCCAACGCCCCGGTCACCGTCGATGGTGACTATGTCATCGCCGGGGCCGGCATCCAGCTACCCAAGCCCGACCAGCAGCTGATCATCGCCTACAAGCTCGGAGCCAAGGGAAAGCTCCCCGACACCGTCGGCCCGTAGAAGGCAGCGACGGGGGCGGGCGGAGCACGACCTGGGCGCCCGCCGGCCGGGGGAAGTCAGGAGGTAACGGTCGTGGTGGCGCAGTTCCACCTGTTCGTCTTGCCAGCGTGCGGGCCATCCGAGGCCGGGCCGCGACTACCGGCTTAGGTGGTGCCGCCCGAGTTCGACGCGGCCGGGCCGGATGATAAGGCCCATCGTCGTCCCTGCGCCGGTGCTATAACCCCCTCTCCGGAACGCTGCTGGGGTTACGTCCCAGCCGGTCAGGCCCCGCGCCGGGACGACGGCGGGGGTCAATGCGAACTGCCGGGCTGGCCCGACACAGAACGAGCCGGGCGCGTGCTTGTAGTTGGTGACGTTCGGTAGTTGGGGTGCGGAGGGGATCCGTGTCCGACGCGCTGATTGCGCGCGGTTGGCCTCAGGGTCCGTACTTGAGGATCGCCTCGCGGGCATCGTGGCATCGGCGTCGAATCCGCCGGTAGCCCACAGGGACCGGGTGCCGGGGATCCAGGCCAGCTGGTCGATGCCGGGCTGCTGGCCGGCCCGCTTCGGTACGGCTGTTTTAGTCCAGTGGCCGTTAATGTCGTGACAGAACCATTCACCGCCCGCGCCGGCGAGGGAACTGGTCGCTGCGGTTAGCCACACGCCGTTGCGGCCATCAGGGGTCACTGCCACGATCAGGTTCCCGCCGCATGAGAACGCCGTTCGTGCCCAGGCGCGGCCGTTCCAGTGCAGCAGGTAGTCGCGTTGTGTCCCGTCGCCGAGGGCGCTGACATCGGCCCACGCGTCGCGTGGTGTCACGGCGGTGACACTCACCCCGGTCCAGGAACTCGCCGGGATGCTGATGCCCGGCACGGGCGTCTTGCGCCACGCTTTGCCGTTTCAGTGCTCGATGATCACCGACGCGGTAGTGACGCCGCTGGCCGAGCCGCCGACCCAGATGTCGCCAGCGGAGAGGGCACTGGCGGAATCTACCTGGACGCCGAACGACGCCTGCCGCCAGGGCTTGCCGTTGAAATGCGCGATATACCCGGCCTGCGGATCGCTTGCGGGCGAGCCGAACGCCCAGGCATCGGTCGCGGACGGGGCGACGGCCGCGTCGATGGCAGCCGCAAGGCGACCTCGTCGCGCCCAGCGCCTGCCGGTCCAGTGCAGCACCGCCGTATATCCGGCCGAAGTGCCGCCGCGCTGGTCGAAGACCCATGCGCTGGACGGTGAACTCGCGACCACCGCGCCGATGCCAGCCTCGCCATGGGCGGCACTGACCATCTTGGGCACCGTCACGGCGCGCCATGCCGTGCCGTCCCAGTGCCGTACGAACACGTGGTCGCAGAGCGAGTCGGCGCCGCAGATGTCGCCTGCCAGCCAGGCGTCCCGCGGCCCGGGTACCGCAAGGCCGCCCACGACAGCGCCCGGCAGAAACCGCACGACCCGCCAGCCGGGACCTGCGGCCGGGGCCACGCTGGAGGTACCGGGGGCGCTGGCAGTCCCGGCTGCCCACGCCAGCGATGGCACCATGCCGAAAAGGACAGCTGCGGCCACTGGCAGCGAACGCCGGAGAGAAACCGTCAGCACGAGATATCCGCCTTACCCGCGGCAAGCCGCGCTCAGGGAAGGATCCGCCAGATAACTTGATAACACGAAGTCGGGGTGAGAGGCATGTCAGAGCGGCTCGCTGAGGAATTGTTGCGTTTATTGCCGCGAAGGAAGCTGGGTAGTCGATCCAGGGGACTGCTCAGGCCGCCTAGAGCCAGCTCAAGCCACGAACCCTAGATCGAGACTACGTGTTGGGGGCGCGGTGATGCCGAGCTAGGACTATCTGGAGAATTTGCTGGTCGAAGCGCGGGCGCGCAGAGATCTTGATCCGGTTGTGGCGATGGCGTTATCTGAGAAGGTGGCCGAGGCGGCTGCGGCCGCGGGCTACCGGCTGGTTGAGGCCGATGCGTGGCTCGCTTACGGAGAGTCTGTCAGCCTGATTGACGGGCGGGAACGCGAAAGCCTTCCTTATATCCGCCGGGCGACTGAGCTCGCGCCTCAGTCAACTGTCGGGGCACTAGCCCGGCTGACCGCCGGTGAAATCCTGAAATTCTGCGGTGAAATCGATCAGGCAGCCGACGCATACTCCGATGCGGTGACTGTCTTTGAGAGCCTGAGTGACGCCTGGGGAGAGTGCCTGGCCCGCTACGCCTTGTCGGAAGTCCTGGTGTCCCTGGGGCGGGCCGAAGAGGCGACCCCGCATCTGGTGTTCGCCAGCGCCCTGGCAATGGCGGTCGACGAGCCCGCGAAGGCGGCGGAATGGCAATGGACGCTTGGCCAGCATATGTCCGGTTCGAAGCGCTACCCGGAGGTTATTTCCCCGCTGAGAGCTGCAGCTGAACTAGCCAGGATGATCGGCAGCCGGACCGGCGACATCGCCATCGGCGGCTCTCCCGGCTTCTCCGGCTCACACGCTTTCACTCTTGAGGGCTGGTTCAAGAAAACCGGAAAACTTCAAAACCAGGTCCTGGTGGACATCGGGCAAGCAGGTACGGGAAACATCGCCGGCCTGACCATCTGGTCATCCGCAGCCGCCACGTCGCCAATTACCACCTGCCCGCATCTGGCCAGATCCGTCCTCGCCCTCGACTCCTACGGATCCTCCAACTGCTGGAACACCGCCAAAGCCAACGTCGATCTGTGGGACGAGAAATGGCGCTATCTGGCTCTGGTGTATAACGCCTCCGACGTGAGCTTCACCGCATACGCGGACGGGATCGACCTCGGCAGCCAAAGATCCCAAGCCCGCCCGCTTAACCTCCACGCCAGCCATATCCGCATCGGCAACTGGGTAGACACCATCGTCAATCAGCCTTTCATCGGGGAGGCCGGAGACATAGCCGTCTACCCCACCGCTCTTCCCGCAGCGACCATCAAGGCACACTGGCGCGGCCAGCTAGGCCAATAACTCGCTGAGACCGGAACTGCCGCCGCGAATTGGCGGGTGGCGGCGGCGCGTACAGCATCTATGGCGCTGGCTCATATTTCGTGATGGTAACGGTGGTCCGGGTTGGGGCCGTCCGGGTCCCGGCTCGCGGTAACCGGGCAATTCGCCGCCAGCCCCGGTCGCGAACCGCAACGATGGGCCATCGATGCTGCTCAGCCGGGCCAGGAAACCGCAACGATGGCCCACAGATGTCGTTCCCGCCGCAACGATGGCCCATCGTTGCGGTTACCCGCCCCAGCCGGACAGCATCTATGGGCCAGCGTTGCTCGATCAGGTAGCCGTGCCTGCTGGGCAGTACGCCGGCCTCTCTTCACCGGCGGCCTGCCCTCACCGCCAGCCGACCCGCATTTCCGAAAAATAGTGATGATCTGGCGGTAGGCGCTAGCGACGAGGCCTTCTGACACCTTTTTGTCGTGCGGACAGTTTTGCGCCATTTACTGATAACCGGTAGGCGCATATTGCTCTCCCTCGTAATATGCCAAGTGGGTCGGGCGACCTATGTCAGGTCGCCGATGGGGGAGGGCGTCGTGGCTGGTTTCCTTTTCACTAAGACGAGTCGCGCCGATCGGCGTATTGCCAGCCTGATCGTGCTCGCCGGCTTACTCACGAGCATGGGCACTATGGGCACGGCATACGCGATCGCGGCGGTTAGCAAGTCGGCCCGCCGGCACGTCCGGTGCACGCGGCCAACGGGCTGACCGGGTCGACCGCCTGGTCGACCGCCCGGCCGCATGCGAAGCCTCATTTCGCCACCTTGAAGAGCGATAAGCTCAGCAAGCCTGCGGCAAGGAAGCTTGCCGTCCTGACAAAGCCCGCCAGTTCCGCTCAACTGCATGCAGAAGCGCAAGATGGAGATATAACCGACACGATTACTTTCTCGGAATTTCCCGACGGTACCTCTATTAGTGATCAGTACCAGCCGTACGGTATCGACTTCGGCGGCGACTCGCCTTTCATCACCGACGACGGCGCGAACCCGACCAGTCCCGTGCTGTCGGGCACGCCGAGGTTCTTCGGAACCATTACCGGCGCGTTCGTGACGCCGGCTGGCAGCCCGCGCACCGTGGATGATTTCTCACTTGATGTCGGCTATATCGACAATCCAGGGTCCACCGAGGTGATCGCTTACGACTCGGGCGGCAATCCGATTGACACGATGGTGATTGACGACACCGGCATCGTCAACGTTTCCGTCTCGGTCTCGGGAATCGCCTCGTTCGCGGTGGAGTCAGCCGATCCTGACAATCCAGACGACGACGGCTGGGCGATCGACAATGTCGCCTTCCCCGGATATGCGTTCGTCACCGGCCCGCCGGACGTTTCTGAGCAAGGTGCCGGCCCGAACGAGAGCGAGCGTGATACCACCTGCTATGTCCTCGAACCGGTTAACTGCGCGACCGGGGTGCTCGCAGATCAGTTCACGGACTTCTCCATCCCAGGCCGCGGGATCCCGCTGTCCTTGACCCGCAGCTACAGTTCGGCCGCAGCCGGCACGGATGGCCCGTTCGGATTCGGCTGGACAGATAACTATGACCTCTCGCTGAGCACGGACCAGTTGGGTGACGTCACGATCGCGCAGGAAGACGGGTCGACCGTCACGTTCACGCCAGACGGCTCAGGCGGCTTCACCGCCCCGACCCGGGTACTCGCCAGCTTGGTGCAGAACCCGGACGGCAGCTACACCTTCACGCGGAACGCCAGTCAGGACTCTTACACGTTCAATTCGGCCGGCCAACTGATCAGCGAGGCAGACCTCAACGGTTACGCGACCACGCTGACCTATACAGGTGGGAACCTGACTAAGGTGACCGATCCGGCGGGCCGGACGCTGAACTTCACTTACAGCGGATCGCACATCTCGTCGGTCATCGATCCGCTCGGCCGTACCTGGACGTACTCCTACTCCGGAGGCGAGCTGGCCTCGGCGGCCGACCCGATGGGCCGCACGTGGGGCTTCACCTACGACTCAGGCAACCTGATGCTTTCGGTCACCGACCCGCGCGGCGGGGTCACGACCAACACCTACAACGCCCAGGATCAGGTCGCCTCTCAGACAGATCCCGATGGCGTTACTACCACCTGGACCTACGTCGGCGATCCGACGAGCATCGAGGGCGGTACCACCACGATGACCGATCCCGACGGCAACGTGACCACATACAGCTACTCGACGCTCGAGCTGATGTCGGTCACGACCGCCTCGGGAACGGCAGCGCAAGCCACCACCGGCTATACCTACGACCCGATCACGCTCGGCGTGACGTCGGTGACTGATCCGAACGGCAACGTCACGCTCAACACGTACGACGCCCTCGGGAACCTGCTGTCCACAACCGATCCGCTCGGCAATACCACTACCTATACGTACAACAACTTCAACGAGGTCGCGACCAAGACCAGCCCGATGGGCGAGACGACCAGCTATGCCTACGACGCCAAAGGGAACCTGCTGACCGTTACCGACGCCCTGGGCAATACCACGACTAACGCCTACGCGGACGCCTCCCACCCTGGCGACCTCACCTCAGTCACGAACCCTGACGGTGACGTAGTCACTTACACCTACGATGCCTACGGCGACACTGCCTCGATGTCAACCGCCCCGTCGTCCGGTGTCACCCACACGACAAGCTACGGGTATGACGAAGACGGCGAGCGCATCTGCCAGGCATCGCCCGAAGCGACCAAGGCAGATATCAAGTGCCCGGCACCGGGCAGTCCGGCAGTGGCCGGCACGACCGCGACCGCCTACGACGCCGACGGGGAGGTCGCGTCGGTTACGAATCCCGACGGCGGCACCGCCAGCTACAGCTACGATCCCGACGGTAACGAAGTCAAGCTGAGCGACGCCGGCGGGCACGTAACCACCTTTACCTACAACGGCGACAATCAGCTCACGCAGGAAACCAGGCCAGACGGCAGCACGCTGACTAGCACGTATGACGCTGACGGTAACCAGCTCAGCCAGTCCAACGGCGCGGGCGCTGTGACCCGTTACTCGTATGACGCGCTCGGCGACGTCACCTCGACTACTACTCCTGACGGGCAGACGACTACCTACAGCTACGACTTGGATGGCAACCGCCTGAGTGTGACCAGCCCGGCTGGCGAGGTCACCAGCTACGACTACGATCCGGGCAACGAACTGGTCGAAGTCGACTACTCCGACGGCAGCACGCCGGATGTCGATTACTCCTATGACGCAGACGGCCAGCGCGTCTTCATGTTCGACGGCACCGGCAGTACCGATTACAGCTACGATTCCGACGATCACCTGCTCAGTGTCACCAACGGGACAGGCGCGACCACGTCCTACACCTACGATCCGGCCGGGCTGCTTACCGCGATCACCTATCCGAACGGGCAGAATGTCGACCGCGCTTATGACGGTGCCGGGGAGCTGACGTCAGTAAGCGACTGGCTGGGAAACACGGCCAAGTTCAGCTACGACGGCGACGGCAACCTGGTCACCGAGGCGTATCCGAACGGCGTGACCGCGGGCGCGACGTTCGATGCCAGTGACCAGCTCATGTCGATCACCGACAAGACGAGCTCAGCGACTCTGGCGTCGTTCAGCTATGCGAGGAACAGCCTGGGCCAGGTCACCTCCGATACCGAGACCGGCGCCGTTGCCGGCAGCCAGGTGTACACCTACACCGCACTCGGCCAGCTCGCCTCGGACAGCCAGGGATCATTCTCCTACTCCGCCGCCGGTAGCGTAACCGCCATGCCTGGCGGCATCAGCCAGCAATACAACGCTGACGGCGAGCTGACCTCAGCCAGCCATCCGGTGACCCCGGCCGCGGCCGTCGCGGACCAGGTCAAGTCAGCTAACGAGACCTCCAAGGGCGCTGCCATCCATTCGCCGGCGATCACCACCAGATCAGGCGGAGAACTCGTGATCGCGCTGATCTCGGCCGGCGGGCCGGCCGGGAAGACCCAGAGGATTTCCGGCGTGACTGGCGGCAAGCTGACCTGGACGCTGGCCAGCCGGTCGGACCGCAGGCAAGGCACCGCCGAGGTCTGGCAGGCGTATGCGGCGAAGAAGCTATCAGGCGCCAAGGTCACCGCCACGCTGGCCAGGGCCGGGTACGACGGCTCGATCACGATCGCGACGTTCACCGGAGCGGGCACCAAGCTAGGCGCCCAGGCTACCGCCAACGGCTATAGCGGCTCGCCTGGCGTTTCGCTGACCACGACCGGTACCAACTCCCTCGTCTGGGCTGTCGGTCAGGACCCTGGTCACGCCAAGGCCCGCACGCCGGCAGCCGGCCAGGTGCTCGTGAACCAGGACCTGGACACCAAGCAGCCGGGGACGTACTGGGCGCAGTCGACCGCTGGCGCCATCAGTAAAGCTCATAAGATGATTAAGATCTCCGACAAGTCACCAGCCAGCGACAAGTGGGAGCTAGCGGCGGTGGAGATCACGGCCGGCGGGGCGACCACGAGCACGACGGCCTACACCTACGACTCGTCTGGCGATCTCACCGGCATCAAGCCAGCGGGCGGTCAGGCGACCAGCCTCACCTATGACCAGGCCAGCCGGCTCATTGGTTACGGGAACACGGCGAGCTACAGCTACGACGGCGACGGCTTGCTGATATCGGAGAGCTCAGGCAACAGCACCGCCAGCTTCGCCTGGGATCAGTCGGGCAGCGTGCCCTTGCTGATCCAGGCGGGTGCGGTCAGCTATATCTATGGTCCAGATAACAGGCCGGTCGAGCAGATCACCGGCAGTACCGCGACCTACCTTCTGGCCGACCAGCAGGGTAGCACCAGGCTCCTGACCAACTCGTCCGGGCAGGTCACGGGCACCTACACGTACGGCCCTTACGGCAACGTGATCAGCCACACAGGCAGCGCCACGAGCGCGCTCAAGTATGACGGCGAGTACACCGACGCGGCGAGCGGCACCCAGTACCTCCAAGCGCGGTATTACAACCCCGCGACGACCCAGCTTCTCACCGCAGACCCGCTCACCTCGGCCACTGGCCAGCCGTATCAGTACGCCGGCGGATCCCCCCTGACCTTCACCGATCCGAGCGGAATGCTGGCACTGCCGTGCTCAGTGACCGGAGCACTGTCCGGAGACTTCGCCAGCCTCAAGGAGCTGAGCGATTTCCTTGGCGAGCTTTCTGATCTCCCCAAAGACGCGGCTTCCATCCTGAGCCGGCTCCTGCGCTACGGCGACACTCCTGAGATCCGTTCCTTCGCCGCCTCGCTTCTCCCCGACGTCGGCGCGCTGGCGCACAGCGACATCGTCCAGGCTTTCACGAAGTACGCTCCAGTCGCCGGATTCGCGCTCGGCACCGGCGAGGACGTCCTCGAGGGTCAGAGCCTCGGCAGTGCTGTCCTGCAGTCGGGCGCCACCACCGTCGGCGCACTCGGCGGAATGGCGGCAGGAGAAGCGCTCGGCGTCGCAGCGTGCGGCGTCGCCGCAGCCGGCACCCTGGGACTGGGCGCTCTCACCTGCCCGGTCTTCTCGATCACCGGCGGAGTCATCGGGTCGGCCGTGGGCGGCTGGCTGGGAGGAAAAGCGGGGAAGCTGCTGTCGGACCTGTAGGTCTACGCTCACCGATATATACTGTTAAATACGATAGTCATCGCCCTAGCCGGGGAGCTGGCGGATTTTGGCGCTCAAGCGCGCGGACTACGGCCTGGTCGGGTGTCCGCCGACGTTCTGACCGCTGCGGCGAAGCAGGCAGACGTTAAAGCCGATTACTCGCCGAAGTCGGTGGCTTGAGGCCAAGGTCGCCGCCGAAGCCAGGGTGCCGGTCGGCCGGATTCCCAATCCCTCAGGCGCCCCTGCGCCACCGTGCATGCGCGACGACCTCAAACAAGCCTTGACGCATCTCTGTGCATCAGCGAGCATCAGGTCTAGGCAACCCCGCAACTTTGGAGCTGCGCATCGTGAGCCAGCCGCACAGCGACTACACCCGGTTCGGCCTCGACCTAGCTCGGGTCAACGCAGCGGTCGGTGAGGACATCCGTTACCTGCCACGAGACCAGGCCAAAGACCTTGACCTGCCGGACCACGACTTCTGGCTCATTGACTCGGCCCGCGTGGGCATCTTGCGCTTCGGGAATGATGATGTCCTCCTCGGAGCCGAGGTGTCCACTGATCCGGCCGTGGTGGTCCGGCACTGCCGCTGGCGTGACGTTGCCTGGCACTACGCCGTTCCGGTCGCGGTGTACAGCACGTAGGTGTCGAGTTTCCAGCGTGCGCGCGAAGCGCTCGGCCTGAGGCTCCGGGAGCTGCGCCGTGATGCTCGCCTGACCGGCCGACAACTAGCGGCAACTTACGGCTGGCATCCGAGCAAGATCTCGAAGATTGAGGGAGGCAAGCAGACCCCATCCGAGGATGACATTGAAGCATGGACGCGGAGTTGCGGGCATCCCGAGCTGACCGCCGAACTCATCGCCTCGCTGCGGACGCTGGAAGGCCAGTATGTCGAGTTCCGGCGGATGTTTCGCGCCGGTCAGCGTGCCACACAGGACGCCATTGCCGAGATCGAGGCCGAAAGCCAAGCGGTCAGGAACTTCGAGAACGTCTTTGTGCCGGGCTTGCTCCAGACCCCGGAATATGCCCGCTACCGGCTAGCCGAGAGCCTGGAAGACATCGGCGCTGCCGACGACATCGACGAGGCAGTCGGTGCCCGGATGCAACGCCAGCAAGTGCTCTACCGGCCTGGCAAGCGGTTCCATTTCGTGATCACCGAGGCCGTTCTCCGCTACCGGCTGTGTCCGCCTGAGGCGCTGGCCGGCCAGCTCGACCGGCTGGTGTCGCTGACCACGCTGACCACCATCAAGTTCGGCGTAATCCCGTTCGAGCGCCAGTTGCCGATCGCGCCCGTTCACGGCTTCTATATCTACGACGAACGTGTCGTGCACGTCGAGCACCTAACTGCTGAACTCAAGCTCAGCCAGCCATCCGAGGTCGCGACCTACCTGACATTCTTTGACCGACTCGCCGAAGCCGCCCGGTATGGGGCCGAGGCCCGGGTGCTGATCACCCGGGCCCTGGCCGATCTGATGGCCACGAGCTGAGTCGGCCTTGGTCCCGCAGGAAGGGCGCCGCCGATCCCAGCGATTGACGGCGGTGACAGATGCGTGCAAGTGCTCCTGGTCGATCTTGAACCGAGTTTCTGAGCAATCTCACGCACATTGCTTCGACCTATCTGGATCGTCGTCGTACCGTCACGGCTGAGGCTGCTCACCGAGCCGCCGTACCTCCGCTTCGCAAGGAGAAGCCGATGAGTCTGGTAGTGCCACTGCTGAGCAAGCATCAAGTCGAAGCGCTGCCGGCTCAGGCACGACAGGTCGTGGAGTACCGCAAATCGGGGCTGAGCCTGAACCATATCCAGGGCTGCCCGCTGGATTGCGCGTATTGCATCCGGCATACCTACGGACTATGGGATCAGCGGCAGCCGCAGGCACTGATGAGCGACGCCGAGGCAGTCGAGCAACTGATCGCTGGCGAGCGAGCAGCCACGCTACTTCCTGCAGCATGCCCTCAGCTTCCAGGTGCATGACGCGGCTCATCCGCACCGGTCGCGCCGCCACGGCCGGGCCGAGATCGGCTGGGAGAACGCATGACAGCCTGGAGCGAGCGCCGGTATGCGGTGGTGGACGTGGAAGGCAACGGGTACCAGCCGCCCGATCTGGTCGAACTCGCCGTGGTGCCTATTGAGCGCGGCTTCGCGAACCTGGCATCGGATGTGCAAGCTCGCTTGGGCGGCGCCGTGTTCGTTGCCCATAACGCCAGCGTCGATCTCGGCGTGCTGAAGCGGAAACTGCCTGGCTTCGCGCCAGATGACGTGCTCGATACGCTGCGGCTGGCGCGGCGACTGCTACCCGATCAACCGAATCACCGGCTCGGATCATTGGTGAGCGTGCTGGATCTTGGCCGTGATTTGCCATCGGACTTGCGCCCGCACCGGGCCGGCTATGACGCGCTGGTGACGGCCCGGCTGCTCGTCTACCTGGCCAGTTCGGCTGCGTCCGTACCCCTGTCGTTTGAAGCCCTGCGCGATGGTCCAGGAGGCAGCGATGCGCTCTTCTGAGGGCCTGTTCATCTCAGTGGACGGGCCATCCGGCGTCGGCAAGAGCGACACCGTGCATGCGCTCAGCCAGTGTTCGCCGATGAAGGAAGACTCCTGCATGTCACCTGCGAACCCTCGGACGGCCCGATCGGCAAGCTTGCCCGCCAGCTGACCGACACTGTTCACGGCAACGCCCTGGCCTGCCTGTACGCCGCTGACCGGTACCACCACCTGGACACCGAGATAGTGCCGCATTTGGAAGCCGGTGAGATCGTTATCACCGACCGGTACATCCCGTCCGCGCTGGTGATGCAGCAGCTCGACGGCGTTGACCCGGACTACCTGTGGCGGATCAACGCCAAGGCCCGCAGACCGGACCTGGCCGTCATTCTCGACGCCGACCCGCTGGTCGTAGCCGAGCGGCTGCGCAGCAAGGGACCGCACAACCGGCTCCAGCGATTGCCGTCCTCCTCCCAGATCGAATGGCATCACTACCGCCAGGTCGGCGAGCGCCTGAGGCAGCGGGCACGGCCGAATCGAGTAGCCAACTGTGACTGCTTCCATGAACGGCGGGACCGGAACTGTACGGCTGGCTGTGCGTAGTGGAATGCGCCCAGCCGCTGAGAGTCCGACTCCGCTGCCGGTCCCGCCTCGGACCTGGCCGAGAGCGAGCAAGCTCGAACTCGGTCCCTTGCCGACGGCCATCGGCTGCGCCCGCGATCATGCCAGAGAGGTCCTGATCGAGTGGGGTCTCTGGCATCTCGTCGAGGACTCCGTTCTCCTGGTCAGCGAACTGATGACCAACGCGCTCAGGGCCTCAGGGGCATTGCCGACGCCAGCCCCAATAGTTCTGAGGCTCCTCGCCAACGATTCTCAGTTGATCATCGAAGCCTGGGATCAGTGGGTCGAAGGCTTTGACCTCAAGCAAGGAACGTCAGATGACGAGCATGGGCGGGGATTGGCTGTCGTCACCGCCCTGAGCAATCGCTGGGGAGTTGGGCGTATCCACGAGAACTACAAGGTTGTGTGGTGCGAGCTATTGCTGGGGGAATAGCTGATCTCGTGCTCAATCGGAAAGCCACGATGGATCGTGCGGTGGGCTTACAGATGATGCCGTCAAAGAGAGCTTATCGAGGGCCGTTCCGGGCACAGTACGAGCGGGTCAATACGGTGCGCATAGTTGCCGAGATCGTCGAGCTACCCAGGCATGGCAAGCTCAGAGAAATACCCAGCCTGAGCAAAAGACGAATCGGTGACACCGAAATCTGTCTTACGCATTCGGGCATCAACCGGAGTAAAGACATTTTCCTGAGCCCTAGATACCATCGTCTGTAATCGGGATACCGATAAGCCCGAGTGGTTTGGCAATGCATTAAGGCCAACCACCTCACAAGCAAGCGAAGTGCGGTGAGTGGCTCAGTCACGTCTTGAACGGGGCCAGCCAAGAAACATATTCGCCTTGACTTGGAGTGCACATGGCTCAGCCGTTCGTCGCAGGTCAGGGCTTTAAGCCTGGCCGTGGTCACGAGACAGACCTGGTATCAGTCGGTCGACTTCGACCAGCGGCTTGAGGTCGCCTGGCGCTTCAAGCTCGCCGAACAGCCGGATCTCCACCACCCCACCGTACGGCCATTCACCACGCCGCTCTCAGCTGCGCACTGGGCGGGGCCTTATTGTGGCCTGGTGGCAATGTCGTCGTCCATCGCGGGAGAGTTCATCACCGAGTCGCTCGGCTATGACGGTGGCCGGGCGGTGACGGTGTACGTGCCGCCGGTCGCGCCCGAGGCAGTCGTCTTCGCCGGTGACGGCCAGCTGATTTCGCAGTGGGGCGGCGTCCTGGAGGCCGCCGGCGCGCCGCCGGTCATGATTGTCGGTACCCACGGGCTGGTCGATGAGGTGCAGCGGCTCCGCGAGTACTCGCCGGTTTTTGACACGGAGCGGTTCGCGGCCCACGAGATGTTCTTCGTCAGGGACGTCCGAGGGTGGGTCCAGTCACGTTTCGGAGTCGCTTTTCCCGCCGAGCGCACGGCGGTGTGCGGTGTCTCTGCCAGCGCGGAGCTGGCCCTGGCCGTGGGGATGGCCTATCCCGGCATCTACGGCGCGGTCTTGTGCGTGTCGCCGGGCGGAGGTTTCGGGCCTTCTGCGGTGAAGATGAAGATGCTGCCGGCGCCTCCGCGTGCCTACTTTGTCGCCGGCACGCGGGAGCCGTTCTACCTGAAGAACGCGACCCGCTGGGCTGTCGCGCTGCGGAGGAAGGGTGCCGACGTTGTCATGAGCGAACGGGACGGGGCGCACGGCGGCGCGTTCTGGAAAGAAGAGTTCCCGCTGATGGTGGCGTGGGCGTTCGGCCGCTGAGCCCCGGAAGGCACCTAATCACATTCGCGCGGTCGCACGGCGACGCGTTCGTCTTCGGGCCGCTCGTCGTCAGCGCCTACAAGCGAGCCAGCTAGCGATCCTTGGTCGCTAGCGATCGGGGCTATCGACGGAATGTTACTTGCATGTCACCTTCCGTCACGTTTCCGTCATCCGGCCGGTACCGGCCGCCAGTCAGGGCAAAGATGATCAACATCAAACCGCACATTGATGCCCGAAAACGAACACCAAACCGCACATTGATGTTGATCATTTCCGGGCAGCGGGCAGCCTGGGCACCGTCGGCTGACCGGAACGCAGCCCAAAGATCACGATCTACGGCTGTAGTACCAGTGAGGCTCCGCCCCTGACCGCCAAGCCGGAGAGTGTCGCACATGGCGGGCCAACCGTGTCAATGACGTACGACCGGTAGCAAAACGGCAGAGGACCGGCAGCACCCGGCTCCCTGAATCTAGCTGGGCCTAGCTGCCAGCCTTCCCAGGCTGCGAGGCTGATGGCCAGTGCGCGCTGACTAGCTTGTCCATGACGGCGTCTAGGCGGGTGTCGACCTGCTGCCGGGACGGGTCCTCGTCGTACCAGGCGACAATCTCTCGTGCCCCCTGTTCGAACGGGATCACCGCCTGATAGCCGGGCACGAGGCTGCGCAGTTTGGAGTTGTCGAAGACCAGCGAGTGCGCCTTATCGCCCAGCAGCCCGGCGCCCCAGTTCTCGTCAGCGGCGGCGATGGCGTCCGAGGGGACATGCACGATGTCGGCGGTCACGCCTGCGGCGGCGGCGAGAGCCTGCGCGATCTGGTTCCAGGTGAGGAAATCGTCGGAGGTGATGCGAAAGGCCTCGCCGACCGTGCGGGGGTGGCCGAGCAGCGGCACGAAGCCGCGGGCGAAGTCGGTGTGATGGGTGAGGGTCCACAATGACGTACCGTCGCCGTGCACCACGACCGGCCTGCCCTGGCGCATCCGGGCTAGTGCGGTCCAGGGTTGCGCAGCGGCGTGGATTCCAGGACCGGCAGCCGCCCCGGCGGAGTCTGGTAAGCCGACGCCGAGCTGATGAACACGTACTGTCCGGTGCGGTCGCGGAACAGGTCGATGTCGGCCTGGACCTGATCGGGCGTGTACGCGACCCAGTCCACGACGACGTCGAACTCCCGGCCGCCCAGCGCCTTCGCCACGGAAGTACGATCACGGATGTCACCGCGCAGGACCGTGGCCTGCTCGGGCAGCGGCCGGAGCCCGGTACTGCCGCGGTTCAGCACATACAGGTCGATGCCCTGCTCGACCGCAAGCCTGGAGCACGCCGAGCTGATCACGCCGCTGCCGCCGACAAACAGAACTTTCAGGCCATTCACTACGCCATATTAATCAGGACACCAGAACGCCCGAGCGGCGGACTGTGCGGCGGGTGCGGGAGATGGCCGCGAAGGTGATCGCGAGATACCGGATCGGGGGCGCGCTCGAGGTCGTGGCTGAACTGCGCGACGACCCGGTGCCGCGAGTGCGCGCTGCCGCGGATCGTGCGGTGATGCTGCTGACCGCGGCGGGCTCATGAGGCCCTGACTCCATGTCGTGCTGTCACGGGCGAATGCGAAACGCCCAGCCCACTGATCACCGGCGGGTCACATCATTAACCGTCCGCCGAGGATCAGCGCGAAGACCGCGCCAGCGAGCCAGATCCTGGCGAATGCCACGGGCACGGTCCGGGTGTGCTGCTGGAGGATCTGCGCATCGCCCGCGTCATCCCAGTGGTCCAAGATCACCCGGATCCCTGAGAACAGCAGCAGCCAGGCGAGCCCGTACGCGGCGATCGTCGCGTCGGTGACCGTCCAGTACCGGGCGAAGCAGTAGATCACCAGGCCTGTTATTCCGATTGCCAGGATCCCGAACACGTTCCTGGCGATTGCCAGCAGCAGCACGAGAAGCGCCAGGGCGAGCCAGAGCACCGCGACGGGATGCCTGACCGAGATGAGCCTCGCAGCCGCCAGCCCGAAAAGACTCGGGGCCCTGTGGTTCACTCAGATCAACGCGCCCGCCTTATCGGGTCTGGCTCACGACGAACGCCTGGTCGTGATCGCGGTCGTCGGTGTAGCCCCCGCCGGCTGCGCACGGGCCGGCCCGTGCGCACGACACGGAGAAGACCACGGCGTCCCCCGAGTCCAGGCCCCGCAGGCCGGACACATAGATCGCCTTGCCCCAGCGGCCGTCGCGCTCGACGGCCACGAACGCCTGCTGCCCGTCCCGGTCGGTGTTGGCCCCCCCGCCGACGACGCAGTTGCCGGCCGGGGAGCATGACACCGAGGTGACGAAGGCGTACAGGTCCCGCAGGCCGGGCACCTCGATCGCCTTGCCCCAGCGGCCGTCGCGCTCGAGGGCCACGAACCCCAGATAATGACCGTGCCGGTCAAAGTAGCCGCCGCCGACGGCGCAGTTGGCCGCCGAGGCGCACGAGACCGAGTCGACCTCAGCGAACCGCTTGTCCAGGGCACCCAGCCCGGGCACCTCGATCGCCTTGCCCCAGATGCCGTTCCGCTCGTCGGCCACGAACCCCTGCTGGCTGTGCCGGTCCCGGTAGTTCCCGCCGGCCGTGCAGTTGCCCGCCGAGGCGCACGACACCGAGTTGACCTCAGCGTCCCTGCCTGTGTTCAGGGTTGCCAGGCCGGGCACTTTGATCGCCGGGCTCCAGACCCCGTTCTGCTCGGCGGCCACGAACCCCTGCCCGTGACCGTGCCGGTCCGCGTAGTCTCCGCCGGCCGTGCAATTGCCCGCCGAGGCGCACGACACCGAGTTGACCTCAGCGTTCCCGCCTGTGTTCAGGGTTGCCAGGCCGGGCACCTCGATCGCCGGGCTCCAGACCCCGTTCTGCTCGGCGGCCACGAACCCCTGCTCATGACCGTGCCGGTCCGCGTAGGCCCCGCCGACGGCGCAGTTGCCCGCCGAGGCGCACGACACCGAGTCGACCCCAGCGTCCCCTCCTGTGTTCAGGGCGGCCAGGCCGGGCACCTCGATCGCCGGGCTCCAGACCCCGTTCCGCTCGACGACTGCGAACCCACGGTAAGAACCGGACTGGGGGTCAGTCCAGGCCCCGCCGGCCGCGCAGTTGCCCGCCGAGCCGCACGACACCGATGACACCACGGCGTTCCCGCCCAGGGCCGCCAGGCCGGGCTCCTCGATCGCCTTGCCCCAGACGCCGTTCCGCTCGCTGACCACGAACCCCAGCTCATGGTGGCCGTGGCCGCCGAAGTAGGACCCGCCGGCCGCGCAGTTGCCCGCCGAGGCGCACGACATCGTGCCGACGTCGGCGGCCCCGCCCGTGTTCAGGGCCGCCAGGCCGGGCACCCCGATCGCCCGGCCCCACGAGCCAGGCGGCCGGGCCACCCCGACAGCTGCGGCGCTGCCGACTGCCGCGACGCTCAAGGAGATCGCCCCTGCCGCAAGGACAATGACGCGCCGGATGGTTCTCATGATGGCCTGCTTTCCCCGCCGGCAGATACATCCCGGATCGCCGGCGGCGCACTGGTGTCCAATGTGCAGGACTCCCCAGGTGGCATCCAGGTTTACTGATGCCGCTGAAACCGGTCCGCAACACCGCCTGCCGGACGGACATGAAATCTTTGGCCGGTGCGGCGGGGCGTCAGGCTGCGTCGTGGAAGACCAGCCCCAATGTGTACCGCTGGCCAGAGCGGATCACGGAGAGCCTGCGGCGGACGGGTCCGGTCGACCAGCCCCGTGCTGAACGGACCGGGCGGTCGCGGGTGGTGAATACGAGGCCGTGGCCGTGCGGGATGAGGGTCGCGGAGGCGCGAGACTGGGCCCGTGGGCGCTGCTCATAGCAACCGCGGGTAGAGCGCCTGCTTGAGGGCGACTACCGCCTCGGGAAATGGCTCGGCAAAGTACCGGTACTCACCTTCGCCGAAGGCGTGCCTGGCCATGTTGACGGTGGAGCGGAATCGAAAGTCGTCGGGATACATCGCGGCGATCTGCCCGGCTTCCTCCGGCGACAGCAGCGGCCTGGTCAGGGCGCAGCCATACTGGTCGAGTTCGGCGCTGACGCTGTCCCAGTTGACGGCGCTGACCCGGTCGGCCCAGCGGGTGTTTCTGATGTCGCGGGTCATGCCGCTGCTTCCAGGGTCAGCAGGGTGCGCTTGGCCTCGATGCCGCCGAGATAGCCGCCCATCGATCCGTCCGACCGCACGACGCGGTGACAGGGGACGACGACCGGCAGCGGGTTGGTTGCGCAGGCGGTGCCGACCGCGCGTACGGCCTTCGGATTGCCTGCGAGCCGGGCGATCGTGCTGTAGCTCGCGGTCTGCCCGTAGCCGAGATCGGCGGCCAGGCAGTTCAGCACGGTGTTCCTGAACCCGGACGATAGCTGCCAGTCCAGCGGCACGCCGAAGGCACGCCGGTGCCCGGCGAAGTATTCCCCGAGTTCGGCAGCGGCCTGATCAAGGCGGGCGGGGGAGGGCAGAATCCGGGGACTGATCCGGTCGGCGAGCATCTGCAGCACGGTGTCGTGGTTCTCGCTGGCGTAGGCGACACGGACCAGCCCGCGTTCAGTGGCCGCGAGCAGCAGCAGACCCACAGGCGTATCTATTGTCCGGTAGGCGATATCAAGAACGCCGACGGCATCGGCCGCCGCGGCGAGGCGAGCCTGCAGGGCAGCGAGGTGATCACCGGCGACCGGCAGGCCTCGTCGCAAGGTAAGGGCCAGGGCTGATTCGTCGTCTTGAACAGTCATCGCGATACTCCCGTCATGGTGGATAGGTAGGAGCGTCGCAGCGCGGCTATGCCGTCGGCGGCGGCCCGCCGGGCCGCAACTTCGGTGCTCCCGACGATGGCGGCAACCTCCCGGTACGGCAGCCCGGCCAGGTAGTGGTAGGCAACGGCCTGTCTCTGCCTCGGCGGCAGCAGCCTCATCGCGGCGACCAAGTCCAGATCGCGGGAATCAGCGCCCGGCGCCGGCGCCGTGTCCTGCACCTGTCCGACCGGCAGCGCGCGCCGGGCGGCGGACCTGACCACGTCAATGGCCTTGCGGTGCGCGATCGTCACCAGCCACGCCTCCACGTTCGCGTCGGCCGGCAACGCCGGATACGCCTGCATCGCCGACAGGAACGTCTCCGACCAAGCGTCCTCCGCCTCGGTCGGGCCGAGCACGGCCAGGCACACCCGCAGCACCGCAGCGCCGTGATCGGCGACCACTGTCTCGAACGATCGTTGCTGCATCACACCAGGCAGACGTCTAGAGCGGCTGTTTCGTGAGCCGGTCACGGCCAGATTCTCCCGATGATGCCAGTCGCTCGGCTCTCCCTCCCGCTAAGCGCAGGTCAGCCCTCGGCGATCAGTCCGAGCTGAGGCAGTACCGTCACGCCGCCGGCCAAGCCGACTTCCTCGGGATCAATCCGTTCGCGTGCCTGTTCGGCGTGGGGTCATATGCAGCTGCGCCACCGTCCTGCGACAGCAGCGTGCCTGCCCGCGCATTATTCGCCTCCGTCGTGCGTTTCCGGGGCCTGGTCGTCATTGTTGTCGTGAGAACCGCCGTCGTCGTCGCCGCCGAGATCAAGGCAATCACGACAGCCCCCGGTCGCTTCGATTTCCAGCGACTGATCCGTGTCACTGACGGCATCCGCGATTGATGCCCGGTCTATTTCGGCGCTGCTCGCTGAGAGGTTATACAGAACCCTGTAGAGATCCGCCGACGGGGACACCATGAGGTCGTCTGCCGCGGCCTCATGGTCGAGCTTGCCCTGAGCGGCGTTGTCCAGATTTTCCGCGTCAGGAACGATAAGTTTCTCCGCATCGGGCGGTTCCTTGCCGTGCCGAATACGTTTCAGCCATTCGCCAAAGGCTTCCGTCACCTTGCTGTCATCGACCAGTCCGCTGATGTACTGGGTCAGGATCTGGACGACTTGGCTCTTACTGATGTCCGGGATCTGGACGGCGTTGGCTACCGCCGCGACCGCGAGTTCGAGGGCTTCCTCGACGTGCTGCTTGGCCTGATCGCCGGAGTTTTCCTCAGCCGCCGTCTTAGCTGCCAACCTTTCCAGGTCCTGCGCGCCGGGGCCTGGCCCGCCTGAGTCAGATGGCTCGGCCTTGGCCTTCGCGGCGCGGGCCGGGGACGGCGGGTCAGGGAGGTTGAGTGTCTGCGCCTGGTCCTCACCTAGCTGATACGCGAGGATTTTCTCTTTTCCTGCAGCGTTACGGGAGTCTGTCCGCTGGTGCGCGTCATCGTAGATCGCGTGGATCAGGTAGCCAAGGACGGTGACCGCGCCGGGGCGCGTCAGGTCGCTGATCTCCGCGGGGATCTCGCTGTAGGCGGAGATCTCCGCTTCCGACCTGAGCTCACGTTGCCAAGCCACCGTGTAGCTGGCTTTGAGCTGGCGCTGCAGCACGGGCGCGACTGCCGGCGGGGCGGCGGCGCCCACGAAAACTATGGTCAGCATGCCTACGTAGAACCCGGTCACGACTCGCTGGGCCGCCGCGACTACCTTCGGGAGCTCGGATCGCGTGAACCACTTGATGATCAATTTAAGCTGACCGGGGTGCATGGCGAAGGCGACGTAGACCACGGCGAGTATCGCGTAGATGCCGACCCACAGCCGTCCGCCATCGTAGATGCCCGCGTACGATCCGGCTGAGCCCAGCTTGGCGCGGATCAGCTCGACCTCGGATTCTGGCATGCCGAGAACGTTCCCGAGCCAGACGAGGAACAGCACGAGCTCGCCGCCGAGCAGCAGGGACAGCGCGATGTCCGCCCCCGCCCTGATGACCAGACGGCCGGCCTTCCGCATGACCGTCCACAGCCTGAGGCTCCCCGCGATCGCGACGGGGAACAGCAGCACGGTTGCCCACAGGGTCGTCAGGAGCCCGCGATCGACGAGCAGGAGGAGGGCCGCGCCGCTCGTCGTGGCGGCTACCGCGTCCGGCACCTTCCGCAGCCAGTTGCGCGCTGACGTATGCCATCGGCGGAACGCCAGGCGGCAGACCCAGAGCCCGCATGCCGTCACGAAAGCTGACGGAAGCAGGAACGCGAGCGTGTTCGCCAGGAAGGTACCAGCCGTGCCCACCGCGACCGCCCCGCCCGCGATGACGCCCGCGACGGCAGCGATGCGGGCCCACCGCGAGAGATCCGTCCAGTGGCCCGCTCCCCATCCGGCGACCGCAGCGGTCCGTTTCAGCAGGTATTGACAGACCGCTGACGCGACAACGAAACCTAGCAGGGACGAGAAGAGCGCAACAAAGACCTCTTCTCCCAAGGTGGTGCCACGCGAGACGGCCGAGAGCACAAGGGCCACGAATACGGCCAGGGCCGTGCCTGCCGCGAGGTCGAACGTGATTGTGCCGATTCGCGCCCTGGTCAGCTTCTTGGAGACCGCGGACTCCGCCGTCCGATAGGCGGCCAGGCCTGTCTCGCTCCGCGGGCGCCGGATCCTGGAGCTGACCCGCTCGGTCAGACGGGCGATCCCGACGCGAATGCGGCGAATCCAAGCCGGCGCTGATCTGGGAGTCCGCGCCTTTCCGCGATCAGCCGGCGCGAAGCCGGCGAGATAATTCCGCAGCGGATCATCGCGAAACACGTAGCCGGCATCCTCCCGCCGCACTATCCAGTTTTCCTCCGTGTCCGCCCGGTTCGCGGCATCCTCAAGCAAGCGCAAGAAGCCGACCCGTTCGCGCCACTGGACGGCGAGGGCGAGTTCGGTCACCTTCAGCCAGGAATAGCTGCTCCCTCTGATGAGCGCGCACCAGGCCCCGGCGATCAGGGCGATCAGCAGCATGCCGGCCAGCCAGCGGACCGACCCGTAGACAGGTGAGAGCGCGAGGATGCCCATTAGCGCACCGATTGGCATGAAAGCAAGTCCGTAGACCAAGGTGGTCAGGCGATCCGCTCGGTAGATCCTGGCCGCGCTCGCCTCGGGCGGCTGGTCCGCTCGGACGCACCAGATGGAGACCAGAGCGGGAAAGAACCCAAGCCCCAGGGTTGTCACCGTAACGACCAGGACAAGCGCCAGATCGCTCCATCGCGGCCAGCGGCGAACAATGGCGGAAGGATGCCGCTCGCGCACCCGCGCGGCGCCCCGGCGCGCATTAGCGACGACGGCGATGCCGACGATGCCCAAGAGCACGGCCACCCAGGGCCAGGATGTAGCGGCCGCCGCCACTCCGGTTGCCGCGGCGAGGATGGCCCACGCGACCAATCGGCGAGCGAGCAGGACGCGCTTCCGGTGAGCCTTACTTGGTATCACCCACCACTGCAGCGGCTCGCCGCTATTCATATGGCGCGCGAGCCACCCGAGCTGCCTCTCGGCGCGGGCCCGCTCCCGCTCGTCCGGATACGCGTTCCGCAGAAGCTCGTCAGGCTGCTGAGCAGAAGGCTCTTCTTGCACCGTTACATGCTGACCTCCCGACGCCCAGTGCGGAGCGAATTGCCGGAAGTGACTTGTCCGTTATCGGCAGCTCACGGCCTGATTCAGTTACTTCGCTGCCGAAAAACGCGAGACTTAGCCAGGTCACGGGCGAAGCCCTCGATGTCTGACCGGGCGCAAGGACAGTAGGCACGCTCTGTCTGCTCAGGCGTCAGAGTCGGGCTCGCTCGAAGGTCGATATCTCGATATGTTCGCGCCATGCTTTGCTCCGATCGAGATGCTGCCATTGCCAACATCAAGAGCCAGATCGACGCTGAGAACGAAGAGATCGCCCGTGAACAGAGCCGTATTGACGGTGGCATTGGCCCGAGCGAGCGCACCCGACTCGAGCGGTCAATTGCCCAACGTCAGCAGACAGTCAGCAATCTCGACGAGCAAATTCTTCAGCTCGGACGTCAGCCCTGCGATTAGGCAGTCGTTCAACTGCTATCCGAGCCGAACGCCGATTCTGAATCGCTCTGCAGGTGGTCGTCGTGGGTGGTTGGCGGACTTGTAGTTCCGGTCAGTCCCGCGCCGGAAAGGGCCGGGCCAATAGCCGGGCGGCAAGGCCCTACGTTGTCCCAGCGTGGGTGCCCTGACCCCGGCTCCGGGACAACGTAGGGGTAACCTCTCGGGTCGGCAACCCCCACGCTGGGACAATGTGGGGCCTGCGCGAACTGCCAGCCGGGCCAGACACCTAACGACCCGAGTGCGCGCGGGCTCGACAACCGACGGCGATTACGGTGCGTGACTGCCATGAGCTGCCATTGCGATTCGGCGGTATTGCCTTAGTCCTCGTAGCTGTCGGCGGCCGGGTGGTCGACCGGCAGTCCCCACTGTCGTCCGGCTTCGGCGGCGGCTTGGGCCTGGGCCTCACCCGGCAGGCCCCAGCCGAGCATGGCGGGAGCGGTGGCGAGTGATGTCATGTACCGCCGGTTGAGGCGACCGTTATCGGGGTCGGGCGCGCGGGGCGCGAACTCGGTGATGATGGCAGCCATCCTGACCTGGGCTATGGCGGGCCGTCCGGGCTGGCGGACTTCCTGGTAGCCGAGGTAGGCCGCCGACGGGCCGATACGGACCTGGTTTTCCTCGAATGCCTCCCGGGCCAGCGTGGCGTACTGGTCGGCGTCCCAGGGTTCCGGGGTGCCGCCGGGCAGGGAGAAGGTGCCGTCGTCATGCTCCTGGATCAGGATCCGGCCGGTCGCCGGGCACATCAGCCAGCCGTACACCTGGGTGACCGGCAAGGCCGCCGGGGTCGGGGAATCATGCCACACGTACTCAACGGGCAGATCACCCATGCGCCCTCCTTTTGCCGGCCTGACCAGCTCGCCTGTAACGGACTTGATCAGCCATCTCTCTGCGGCTCGTTCCGCGTTGCCAGCCACTGGCCCGGCACCTGCGATGGAAGTCGGCGGTCCCTGATCACCGCACTTTACGCGACAGGCCGTGAGCGCAGTATGGGACAATGGCGGTATGGCGGGGCCAGATACCAGGGTGCTGTGGAACGCCAATGCCGAGGCCTGGACTGAGATGGCGCGCGCGGGGTTTGATCGTTACCGCGATGTCGTCAATACTCCGGCGTTTTTCTCCTTACTGCCGGCTTCTGTGCCTCGACTGGGGCGGCGAGGGGCACAACACGCGGTTGCTGGCCGGCAAGGGTGCCTGTGTAGCCGCCCTGGATGTCGCCGACATATTCATTACGGCGGCGGCCGGGCGTGACCACGCCGGGATTTCCTACCTGGTGGGCGACGGCGTCGAGTTGCCCTTCGGCGCATCGGCCTTTGATGCCGTGACCGCCTTCATGAGCTTCATGGATGTCGCCGAGCCAGAACGCGCCCTCCGTGATGTGGCGCGGGTGCTGCGGCCAGGCGGTTTCTTGCAGTTCTCGGTAATACATCCGCTCACCTCGGCTCCGATCGATTACTGGGTCTACGGCGAGTCCGGCGCGCGCGAGGCACGCGCGACCGGTGATTACTTCTACGAAGGCCCGCTCACCGATACCTGGTCCTTCAGCGCCGCACCGGCCGAGGTGAGGGACCAATACCGGCCGTTCACGATCACCTACGCGCGCCGGACTCTCGCCGGGTGGCTCAACGCCGTCCTGGCAGCCGGCCTGGTCATCGAGGCGATCGCTGAGCCCTGCGCCAACGAGGAGACCGCCGCCGCCAATCCGGACGTCGCCGACACCCGGATCGCGCCTTTCTTCCTTATCATCCGCGCGAGGAAGCCGCCGGATCCAAGCGCGGGCTCGTGAACCGGCGGTCGCCCAGTCGCGGCAGTTCACCCCGCCAGCCCACCGGCACCGGCTAACCGGGCAGGGAGGCTCACCGCAACGATGGGCCATCGTTGCGGTTGCGGCCCGGAGGCTGGCGGGCAAGTGCCCGGTATGCCAGGAACTGGGGACCTGAACGGCTTGGCATCCTCATCACGCTCGGCGTGCTCGCCGCGTGCGCAGGCCCGATCCGCGGCGAGACCGCGCGGGACCTGCGCACGCTCTCCGCTGCCGGGGCAAGCACCACTACGCCCCGGACCATTATGGCGGCGACCACGGCGGCGTTTGGCCTGCTCGGCGCGGTCACCGGCATGACCTTGGCCGTGGCGGCCGGGCTGGCCTGGGCGCACGCCGGCCTTTCCGCCATGTTCGGCGACGTGCCGGTGACCGATATGCTGATCTTGCTGGCCGGACTGCCGCTGGCCGCCGCGGTTGGCGGGTGGCTGCTCGTCCCGGGGCCGCGGAACCTGAGCGTCCTGTCTTCTGGCTGAAACTCGCGAACCTGCTAGCCGGGCGCGGCCGGTCCCTGGCGGTCGGTCCGGGTGAACAGTTCCTCAAGGTGCCGCTTGGCGCCGCGGTCGAGCGTCTTGGGCAGCGAGTGCAGCCAGGCCGCCAGGTCGGCGGCCGAGGTGAACACCCGAACCGTCGGCCGGGTGATTTTGCCTTCCCGCGCGGCCGGGTGGTTCAAGAGGATGGCCCGCTGCACACCGATGATGGCGCCGACCGAACGCAACTGCTGCTCAAGTACGTCCGCGCTCTGATTGAGCTGGGTACTCGGCGAGCGTCCGTCGTGATCGTCCAGGTGGACGGGCTGATGCCCGGCGGCTAGTTCCGCTTCCCATTTATCGCCATGGCAGTGCACGGCGGCGTCCAGGTGGAGGCTAGTGATGGCCACCACCCCGGAAGGCCCGATCAGCACCTGCCCGATCGGCCCGGCCGCGTTGTGGTAGCCCCGAAGCAGTACCCAGTCATCGCCGAGTCGTCCGCCGAGATCATCAACGGCGTGCTTCGCGCCGGTCCTCCTCGCGGTCCTGATCGTCTCGGCACCAGGCTGCCCGCCGGACCGCAGGTCCTGCGATTGCGCGGTCTTCCTCGCCTGGCGCGCGGCGAAGATCCCGAGCACCTGGGAAGCGAACTGATGTGGCTCAGGCGCCGACTCCGGGCCGAGCAGCGTCGACCGCGACTGCTGGCCGGCCGACTGCGAACCCGCCGTGGGGTGCTCGCCGCCGGGACCACCGGATACGTCCACAATGCGCATGGCGCGCACACCTCCCGATGGCGACGCGATGTCGTGCCCGCCGCCTGTCACGCTTTGTCTCTGGCACTATGGCCGGGAACAATCCGATGAGCAAGACCGGCGGGCGCATGTGCTGCGGCTGGGCGGGGGTCGCCAAGGCTGTCCGGCTACCATCGCGTGATGAGCGATCATGTCTTCGTTCCGGCGGATTTCACGGTGCCTGGCGGGCTCATGGCCGGGGATTTTCGGCTTGAGCCACTCGGCCCTCAGCACAACGCCGCGGACCATGCGGCCCGGACGGTCAGCATCAGCCGCATCCAGGCGACGCCCGGATTCGCCGGGAAGAGCTGGCCACACGATTCGCCGGGAAGAGCTGGCCACACGAGATGACCCTGGCCGAGAACCTGCGCGACCTCGAGTGCCACGCTCAGGACTTCGCCGGGCGCTGCGGGTTCACCTACACCGTGCTCAGCAGCGGCACCGGCGACGTCATCGGCTGCGTGTACATCTACCCGCCACGCGGCGAGAGCCAGGGCGGCGTCAGCGCGGCTGACCATGATGCGTCCGTCAGTTTCCTGGGTACGCGCGGACCATGCCGACCTCGACCCGGTGCTTTACCGCACGGTCTGCGCACGGCTTGAACGCGACTGGCCGTTCCGGTCGATCGGGTACGCGCCGCGCATCTGACCTGATGCCATCCGTCGGGCTGACTTCCCGCAACTCCGGTTTGACAGAATCCCCCGGTCGGCTCGGGAGATGCAATTTAACCGATCGTGATAATCGGATGATGACTGGCTCGGCCAAGTGGTCCGGAACGCCGATTCTGGATCGCTCCGCAGGTGGTCGTCGTGGGTGGTTGGCGGACTTGTAGTCCCGGTCATTCCCCGCGCCGGAAAGGGCCGGACCAATAGCCGGGCGGCAAGGCCCCGCATTGTCCCAGCGCAGGTGCTCTGGCACAATGCCAGCAACTTAAGGGCTGAGGGGTCCGTCGCTAAGTGGAATCCAGCCCTGTAATGCCAGGGCTAGATTCCACGCTGAGCAGTCCGCGCGACCGGCAGGACCCCAGGCGCTTCACTCAGGTAACACCAGCCACGCCTGTCCCGCCCGCCCCGGACAGCAATTGCCGCGCGGGCGAAGTCCGCCACCCGCAGCCGACCTTCGCGCTCTTAAGTTGCTGATGTTGGGCCCTGACCCCGGCCCCGGGACAACGTAGGGGTAACCTCTCGGGCCAGGCAACCCCCACGCTGGGACAATGCGGCCGGGGCCTGCGCGAACTGCCAGCCGGGCCAGCCACATTACGAGCCCGACGCGCGCGTCTCTGATCTGCAGTTGCGCCCGCTCGCAGGTGCCTGGCGTGCAGCCATCGCCGATGGCGTTCCGCCGGTAACGAGAGCTGACATACTTCCCTATCTGACGACTCCGCCCGGAGCTCAGCTCAAACTGGGAATTGCGTGATTGTTCGGATCCTGTTCCTGGGTGAGGGCACTAGCGATAGCGGCCTTACTACACACGCGAGTGCCCTGTGTGCCAGTGATTACGGTCCAGATGACCGAAGCTTGGCTGCTGCTTGACGAGCCCGAGATCCGACGCATAGCCGGTAATCCGAACGGCAGGATTCCCCTTAACTTGCCGAGGGCGCGGGATGTCGAAATGACCCCAGACCCGAAGGATATACTTCGTAATGCGCTGGCGATTGCCTCCGGACTGAACGGACGAAGGTTGGAGAAGTTTCGAACACGTTTTCCGCACCACCGGCAACAGCTTCTGGAGCGAATCGATCCGGTGGGAACAGTCTGCGATGTCTCATCGTGGCGCGCATTTAATGCTGACCTGCTCACCGGCCTCAAACAGCTATCGGAATAACGAGGTTGTAGCAGGTGAGCAGGGGGCTTGACCCGGTCGGCGGCTGCCGGGGTTTCGGGTGATGTGGCTGTCGCGGGTATCAGCGTGCTGTCTTCGGTCAGCCGCGGCACGCTGAGTGGGGTGATCGCCAGTGCGATCGGCCGATGGCGTTCGCGAGAAGACGAGGATCCTTCCGGGGTCGGCTCGACCAACGCCTGAGCGGACTAGGAGCCAGCGGAACTTGTCAAGGAACCTGAGGACTCGGCGGGAGCAGCGCAGCGAGTGCGGAAGTGATCTTCTCGACGTTGGCCCTGTTCTTGCCGTAATCCACCAACTGGAATCCGCGGCATGAGCTCTTGATGCTCAAGCTGCCGTCTGGGCTGACGGCGATGGTGATGTTCTCGCCCCAGGAGCGCAAACCGACTCCAGCGCGAGCGTCGATCTGCCCGGATCCCGGGTTCGAAGACTTAATGCTGAAACCGCATTGTGGTACTGCCGTCAGGCAAGCCTGGAAGACATCGCTCCCGCTCGCCGTAAACCTCATGCTGCTCTGATAATTGGCAGGCATTTCTCCTCCGCCTTTCGAGTGCCCGGCGTGCTCCGGGTCGTATGACATCAGAGTGCCATAACCTGGCATCCCGCTGACCGTCCTCAGGAACTCGTTCGGGAACGTGCCTCCGGCAGCGCGGTTCTGGCGAGATCGGGCGGGATCGGCAGGTAGATTCGGGTCATGATGGCCGACCTGTTCGCCGATTTGCCTGAGTCCGTGCGCTCGATACTGGCTAACCCGCCCGTGATGGAGAAGAAGCTGGTCGAGCTGAGGACCGAATGGCCGTCGCTGCCGGGCACCGAGATCGAGCTCGCGAAGGCGGTGCGGCTGTTCGTAATTACCTGGGACCCGCTCGAAACGCGTCCTCCGCGCCCGGCCGCGTTCACTGCGGTCAATACTGGTCCGCTGGAACTGCCGGTCTACCTGCCCTGCTGGTCACTGGCCGAGCTTGCCGCCGCTCACCGATCGACGGTGGCCGCTGTGCTCGCCTCCGCCGCCGCCTCGGTGGTGGCGAACGCAGCCGCGCACCGCCGTGTCCTCTTGTCGGGAGAATACCCTGGCCTGGCATTCGCCGGCGAGGTGCCGGACCTGGCCGGCGACCTTGATGCTGGGCTGGACGGCGTGAGCGGGCTGGCGGCCAGGCGGCCGTGCATTGCGGGGGTGCTGGGACAGTGGGAGCCCATCGGGCTCGGCATGATCCAGGACGTTGTTCAGCCTGCGTTCGGACCCGTTGACCTGGATCGGTCGTCAGTGGAATTGTCGGTGCGCCGCCGGGAACCTGGCTGCCCGGCGTGCGCGGGACGCCGCTTCGGTTTTCCCGCCGACCTCGCCGAGTCGCGGGATGAAATGTGCCTGGTGCACCGGGGCGAGGCTGAGGGTGTGATCAAGCGCCGCCTGGCGCGGGCGGAGGTGAGTAACCCGGCGGGATGGCGTGCGATCGGGGAGGCCGCGCAGCGGCGGGAGCTTCCGCACCTGCCGAACGGATTGGCTACGGGACTGGCCGGCGCGGAGCAGGCGAGGTATGAGATCCCGGACGCCGGCGTGCTCGGCGAGCGTGCCCGTCTTGTGGTTGAAGCGGCCAAGTGGTTCGAGGGTCGGCCCGACGACCTGGGGATCGCGCTCGGCGAGGATCCCGATCTCCTGCTCGGACTACCGGACTGGCTGGTCAGCCTGCCGCTCGACCTGGGCCGGGCTGGCCTGGGCGATGAAGCCGTGATGGTCGGTGAGTCGCTGGGCCGAGTAGATCCTGATCAGCAGAACGTGTTCGAGACGGACGTGGCGGTCGCCCTGGCCGAGGCCGGGCAGGCCGATCGCGCGCGGGAACGCGTCGCCTCCAATCTCGCCCGCTGGCCGGACGACTTCTGGGTCCGGGTCAATGCCGGCAGCGCACTGGCGGCGCTTGGGGACGTAGCCGGGGCCGAGGCGCATTTCCGCTCCGCCGCAGACCTGGCCGAGGCCGATGATTACTTCGTCGGACGGAAAGAAGCCATGGCGCGGATCGCTGACCTGCATGGCGAAGGCGACGACGGGACCGGAAATCGGTCGGCGCGAACCGGACTCCAGGCCCCTGCAGTCCCGATCATCAGGCACCAGCGGCGCAAGCCGCCGAGCCGGGCCAAGCGCAAGCGGTAACGCCAGCGACCCGCAGCGCTAGCGGGAGTCGGCAGCATCGGGTAGCCAGCGCCCTGGCGGCAACGAGGTCCTTGTCGACTCGGCCGCCGATCAGCGCGCGCAGTAAGTCAAGTGCGTCAGCGTCCCCCGGCTTCTGGCCCACCAGGCACTTGGGCGCCAGCCCCAGGGCCGCAACCGCAACGATGGGCCATTGATGCTGCTCAGCCGGACCGGGCAACCGCAACGGTGGCCCATGGATGTCGTGGCCGCAGCAACGGTGGCCCATCGTTGCGGTTGCCTGCCCCCGCCGGGACAGCATCGATGTCCCATCCTTGCGGTGAGCTGAGCTGAAATGTCCGGTTCGCCAGGCGCGGGCGGCCAGTTCGCGGCCACCGCAGCGGCTCGCGTGCCCTGGCGGCGGGCCGGCGAGGGCGAATCGTCGGCAAGATTTACCCGGTTACATTTCCATACGGCATCATCGAGGACCTCCCCGCATGACGGGTACTGGTCCTCACGCAGTGACGGCGGCTACTACAGGCAGGTCGTAGGTGCGGCGTACGCTGCTGCCTAGTCTGCTCAGGTCGGTGCCGTAGATGCTAAGCGAGATGGTTGTGCCGGGCCCGGCACCGCGGGCGCGGTGAATGTCCCCCGGTGGTACCAGGCTGCTGACGGTGCCTGCGGGTGCTGCGGCTGTCCCGGCGTGTTCCAGCCATCCGTCTTCTCGTAGCACGTACCGGTCCTCCTCCTCGCTGCCTTGCAGTACCGCGCTCACGCACCAGGTCACGTGGTCGTGAATCGAGGTCATCTGGCCAGGTCGCCAGACCAGCGCGGCAACGGAGAACGAGCCGTCCGACTCGGCGTGCAGCAAATGACATCGATATCTCAGAGGGTCGCCGTACCTCTGCTCACCGGTCAGGAACTCGGCCGCGGGCAGCCGGTCCCGGAGCCGTTCAGTCAGCAGCTCAGCCGTATGCGCCCAGTTCAGCTCGCGCCTGACGATCGCCCGGACGGAGCCAACCAGGTCACCGAACGCCTGGTCGGCCTCGATAATCCTCGTTTGCATAGCAAAATAATAGGAATTAATCTATGGAGAAACAAGATCCCGTGGCGATCGGAGCCGGCAAAGACCTGGTTTCTTGAGGATTACCGGGCGGCTGCGTCGTATTGCTCGATGATGCCGGTGGGGATCCGGCCGCGCTCGCTGATCTCGATGCCCTGCTCCCTGGCCCAGGAGCGGACCTGGGCGCTGTCCACGCGGCCGGAAGCAGCGCGGCCGGCCTGGGCGCGCGGGGTCCGCGCAACTTTGCGGGCGCGGGAAAGGAACGGCGCTAGCTGGGCACGGAACCGGTCGGCGTTCGCGGCGCTCAGGTCGATCTCGTACTCCGCCGCGCCGAGCCCGAACCTCAGGGTCTCATCAGCCGCGCTTCCGTCGAGATCGTCTTCCAGCGTGATGATGGTTTTCGCTGCCATCCCGATCCCTCCGGTAGGAAAATTGAGTTGCATGCACTTTACCTGCCTTGTGCCCCAGCCGCCGGCTGCCTGGCCGAGAAAGGCGCGATCATGTGCCCGGCTAGGGTTTCTTGCCGGTCTGGAAGTGCCAGAAAATCAGGCACGGCTTGTCGCTGAACGCGGCCCGGTAGGCGGCCGGATACCACGGATGCAGGGTCCAGATATCCGACGGGCGCTCCGGCAGTACCCGCTCGGGTTCGGGCAGGTCGGCCTGGTCCCTGGCCGGAGATCGGAATTCCTCGCACGACCGCACCTCGAATCCCAGCGGCAGCGCGGCGGTGAGGTACTCGCTGGTCTTCCTGACATAGTGCGGCATATATCCGTAACTGCCGTCGGGCAGTGCCAGCACGATCGGATAGTCCATCCGCGAGTCAGCGATGATCAGATGTCCGCCGGGACGCAGCACCCGGGCGAATTCCGTCAGCACCGGAGCAAGCTCCGGCACGTGGGACAGCGCCAGCGCGATGACCACGAGGTCGACCTCGTGGTCATCGACCGGCAGTTCGTTCAGGTCGCCCCGGCGGAAGTCGCCTCCGGGCACCCTGGCCCTGGCCCGGGCGAGCATCTCGGCTGAGCCGTCCGCGCCGATCACGGAGTGACCCCTTGATGCCAGGTAGGCCGCGTGTCGGCCGGTGCCGCAGGCGGCGTCCAGCGCGACGCCGGGCGGCACGCTGTCGATGAGCGGCCGCACGTACGGTTCCTCAAGGTCAAATAGGTCGTTCGGCCCGTCGTACTCCTCGGCCCAGATGTCGTAGCCTTCGGTGGCCGTAATCGGCCGGGCCGACGCGCCTTCGCCGAACTGGTCAGGGTAATCCAGCATCGTCCGGATCTCGGCGATCCTGGCCTCGGTGAACTCGCGGTCGTACTCGCCGTGGAAGGCGCGCAGCAACGCCACGCCCTGAAGGCCGAGCAGGTACCCCAGGGGGTGCTGGTAGATCACGCGGTTGATGCTAGAAGCCGCAACCGGACAGGGCCATCAAATTTCCGGCCCGACGACAAGTACCGAGTAACGTTCGACCGTGGGATGCCGGCGGTCGCGCTCGCGGGCGGTCGCCGGAGGGTGAGCACGAGTTTGTGGGCATCGTCGAAAGCTGCCCGCTGTTGAGGTCGCCCACTCCTGGCGCACCAGGCACCTGGCCGCCAGTCCTGGGCCGCAACCGCAACGATGGGACATCGATGCTGCTCAGCCGGGCCGGGCAACCGCAACAATGGCCCATGGATGTCACCCGGGCAGCAACGATGGCCCATAGATGCGGTTGCCCGTCCCCGCCGGACAGCATCGATGTCCCATCGTTGCGGTGAGCTGAGCTGAAATGTCCGGTTGCAGAAGCGGCCGTGCGTTGGTGTGCTCCGACGGAGTCGAACGTTCGCGCCACATGAGAAGGTAAAAGTATGGAAGACCGGAAAGCGGATCAGTCGGCTGCCACTCGCTCGCCAGGCCCTGCGAACACACTGGGTTTCGCAGTGCAGAGCCAGGAGGACACTGACATCGGCTGGGGCGAACAGCCAGAATCCGGTGACGAGCGGCTCCGCCAGGAGTTCCCGCCCCACTGGGAACCCGCCTAGCCTGGGCAGTCCCGTGTCCTTAGGCGCATTGAGGGGGCTTGCCCTTGGCGGGGAGGCGGAGGTCAGGCTGGTGAAAGCAGAGGCCGGCGGTCAACCGGGCGAAATCGAGCCCGGCCGGCGGCTCTGGCGCGGGCGAACTGCTCCGCTACCGCTCGGCGCAAGGCCGGTGGGTCGTCGCCGCGATGGTCCTGGGATCGTCGGTGGCCGGGATCGACTCCACGGTGGTGGCCGTCGCGCTGCCAGCGATCGGGAGGAACCTGCACGTCGGTTTCGGTGGCCTGCAATGGACCGTGACGAGCTACACGCTGACCCTGGCCGCGCTGATTCTGCTGGCCGGATCGCTGAGCGACGGCTGGGGTCGGCGGCGGGTTTTCCTGGCCGGGCTGATCTGGTTCACGCTGGCGTCGGTGGTGTGCGCGATCGCGCCTGGCATCGGATGGCTCATAGCCGCGCGAGCCGTCCAAGGCGTCGGAGGCGCGCTGATGACGCCGGCGAGCCTGGCGATCATCGAGGCGGCCTTCCAGCCCGCCGATCGCATTCGCGCGATCGGGACGTGGGCCGGATTCAGCGGGGTGTCCGCCGCGATCGCGCCCTTCGTTGGCGGGTGGCTGCTGCAAGTCGGCAGCTGGCGGTGGATCTTCCTGATCAACGTCCCGGTCGCCGCGGTAACGGCGTGGACGACCCTGCGTCATGTTCCTGAGTCACGGGACACCACGCGCTCGGGGAGCGTCGACTGGCCGGGCGCGCTGGCTTGCGCCGCGGCGCTGGCCGCGATCACCTACGCGATCATCGTTCTGCCCGGCGGGGGCGTCAGGTCACCGGGGTTCATCGCGGCCGCGATCCTCGCCTTGCTGTCCTGCACCGCCTTTGCCGTCATCGAGCGCCGTCGCAGCCTCCCCATGCTCCCGCCTGCGATCTTCCGGCCGGCGCAGTTTCGCGCCGCGAACGCCGTCACCTTCGTCGTCAACGGCGCCCTCGGCGGGTTCGCGTTCGTCTTCATTCCCGCGCTCGAGATCATCGCCGGCTACAGCCCGGTGCTCGCGGGATCGGCACTGGTGCCGGTCACCGCCGTGACAATGCTGCTGTCGGGCACCAGCGGCCGGCTCGCTCAGCGGATCGGCCCCCGGCTGCCACTGGTGGCCGGCTGCCTGCTCTGCGCGGTCGCGTCTGCGCTCGCCGTCCGCATCGGCGCCCACGCCAGCTACTGGACGGCCGTATTCCCGCTGGCACTGCTGTTCGGTCTTGGCCTGGCCGCCCTCCTGCCTCCTCTAACCGCCAGCGCGATGAACTCCGCCCCCGACTCCCTCGCCGGCCTCGCCTCCGGAGTGAACAACGCGGTGGCGCGGGTCGCGGGCCTGCTCTGGATCGCCGCGCTGCCGCCTCTCACCGGCCTCACTGGTGCCGTCTATACCGACCCCATCCGGTTCCGGTCCAGCTTCATGCAGATCAGCTGGATCTGCGCGGCGGCGTTCGGGGGCGCCGCTGTGCTCGCCGCAACGTTCATCAGCAGGCCGCGCCCCTATGTTCCCTTGCAAGGGGGGCCAGCGCTCATTCAAACCCCCGTGCCTCACCTCACCTGCCCGGTCGCTGTCCCCGACGACCAGTAGCCCGGGCTGTCAGGGGTGGATTCCGAACGGGCCGAGCTGACCGTAGTCGATCCGCAGCGACTCGACGAGCTGATAGGCGTTGGCCAGGGTGTAGACGTCGGCCCCGCCGAGCCGGTCGATCCAGTTGGGGACGACCGCGCTGGCGGCCTGGGCGGCGACGCCGTCAAGGTAGGCGCGGAAGATGGCCCAAGGGTTAGCCGGATCGACGGACTGATAGACGGTGGCCGGGTTGAAGGTAGCGATGGCACTGGCGGCCTGCGCCTTGAGTTCGGCCACATATTCCTGCTGGATGACCACGTCGTCGCGGGTACCGAGCCGAGTCAGGTGGCCCCCGATGTAGGTGTCGAACGGATAGCTGAGTGCCTGCGCCGGGGCTTCGAGCCAGCCGGGGATGTTCTGCGACTCGGCGAGGTAGGCGAAGGGCACCCAGCCAGGGAAGACAACGTCGACGAGCATGAGGACCCGCTGTGCGGGCAGGCTGATGAAGATGTTGCCCGGCGAGTGGTTGGGGCCGTGATAGGCGAGGTCCAGGCGGTCCTCGCCGGCCTGGACGGTCAGGTGGTGGTCGAATGTCACATCGGGGAGCGGGCGATTAGGGTCGTTTGCCTGTCGGAGCAGGCGCTCGACGTCCCTGTGTGCGTAGAGGCGGGCTCCCTGGTAAAGGGTCATCGCGCCGGCATGGTCGGCATGGTGGTGGCTGTAGATGGCGTGGGTCACCGGTGAGCTGGTCACGGTCGCGATGGCCCTCGTGATGTTGTTCCCGATTGTCGGAGGGGCGTCCACCGCGACGACGCCTTCCGCGGTCGTCACGAAGATCATCTGGTAGAGGCCGTCAGTCAGCCAGTACACGCGGTCCGCGATCTCTTCGACGAGGTACCCGGACGCGGGAATGGCCGGGCCTTTGGCCGCCGGCGGGACCGGCGCGGTGGTTCCCTGAGGGCAATCGGGGGAGACTGCGGCGCGGGCGGCGCTCCGTCCGAGCAGCGGCGCGGCGGACATGGCTGCTGCTGCGAGTCCCGTGGACGCGATGAGGTTCCGGCGTGTCAGTAGCTGTCGACGGGCGGGAGTTCCGGGCTCCGGCGCAGGTGGGGTCATCTGATTTCGCCTCCGATGATGATGGGCTGCTGTGCGGCCAGACTAACCGTACTTACTTGCGCAAGCAAGTAAATATGTGTTGGTTGCTTGCGCGGGCAATTGTCCGTAACCTGGGCTCAGTGACCTTGAAGAGATCCAGTGGCGCGGACGTAGCCTGCGAGCTGGCGGACGCGCTAGGCCGGCTGAATCAGCAAACTCCCCTCTGGCAGTCCTTTCTCGCCGTCCACCGGCGGATCGTCGAGCAGCTCGCCGATGAGATGCTGGCCGAGCACCAGTTGCCGCTTGAGTGGTTTGACGTGCTCGTGCACCTGGCGGACCTGCCTGGCATGCGTGCGCGTCAGAAAGAGCTGCGAGATCGGATGCTGCTCAGCGAGAGTGGCGTCAGCCGGCTGCTCGTCCGGATGGAGCAAGCGGGAGTCATCACCCGCGGTACCGCAGGCGACGACCGGCGCGGCATGGAGATCGCGGTAACTGAGGCCGGGCAGGCCGCGCTGCTTGCCGCTATTGATTCGCACCTGCAGCTGGTCGCGGCGCTGTTCACCGATCGCCTGACCACGACCGATCGCGTCGCGCTCAGCAGGGTACTGCCGAAGCTGCTCGCCAGCCCCGGCCCCGAAGGTGAGCGTTCTGCGCCGGGTCGCCAGCCGAGCTGATCCCAGGGCCCAGCGTCGTCCCGGAGCTGGGGCCAGGACCCCAGCTGAGGGACAACGCTGGGGCTCGCCGCCCGCCAGGCGGCTATCGGGCGAGCCATTCCCGGTAGGTGGTCTTGGCAATCGCGGCGTCGTCCTTGGCGAGGAGCGCGTCGCCTGAGGCCCTGGCGGATTCTCGCTACGCCCCGCCCGGCCGGCTTCCCGGCCAGCGAGTTCAGTTCGGTCTCGTGTACGTCGGCGGCTAAGTGCACGGCGGTGGGCGGCGCGACTAAGGGCAGTCACGGCGCGCCGCTGGCCGAGCGCTGGAATGGCGCGAAATGGCGGATTGAGGCTGCCCGCAGGCCCTCGGGGGCTGCCGTCAGCGCGCTCGCCGGAGTCTCGTGCACCTCGGCGAGCAGGTGCACGGCGGTGGGTGACGGGTCGACGGGCACGCACGAGAAGGCGCTGGCCGAGGTGTGGAACGGTGCCAGCTGGGCGATCGTCCGCGCTCCCGACTTGTCGTCGGGCTTCACCCAGCTCAGCTCGGTGTCCTGCTCGTCGGGCAGTTCGTGCATGGCGACCGGGCTAGGCGTGGCCGAGCGCTGGAACGGCAGGAAATGGTCGCTGGTGAAGATCGGCAAGCCGGGCGGGACAGCCGCCGACCTGAGCGGAGTGTCGTGCACCAGGGCCGGTCCCTGCTACGCGGCCGGCTTCAACTTCGTCGAGGGCGTTCAGACCCTGGTGGCCGAATACTGGAACGGCACCAGATGGCAGGTCCAGGACGCGCCGGTGGCCACGTCCAGCGATTCGAGCGGCCTGGGCAGCGTGTCGTGCACGACGGCGACCAACTGCACCGCGGTCGGTTTCTACCACGATCCAGTCGACGGCGACCGGGCGCTTGCCTTCGACTTCGCGCTGCAATGGCAGGACCAGTCCCCGCTGCCGTTCAACGGGGTAATCGGCACCGGCCTGAACGCTGTGTCCTGCGCCACGCCCCAGACGTGCGTCGCGGTCGGCACCTTCCAGACCAGCAAGGCGTTCGAGTCGTTCGGAGAAACCTGGAATGGCGGCAGCTGGACCTCGGTAAGTATGCCCAAGCCGAAGGTCACTAACCTGGCCGCGGTCTCCTGCACGGCAGCTACCTCCTGCATCGCTGTCGGTGACATTGTCACGAACGGCATTCCGCTGACGCTAGCGGAGCACTGGAACGGCCTGACCTGGGCCAGGCAGCACACTCCTAACCCGGCTAAGGCGGCCAGGAGCTTCCTGAGCTCGGTGTCATGCACGTCGCGGAGCGCGTGCACCGCCGTGGGCTTCTCCGCCGATCACGCCGGTCACCAGTCCACGCTCGCCGAGTGGTGGAACGGCCGGATCTGGAGGGCCGAGCACGTTCCGGTCCCGGCCAAGGAGCCTGATATCGAGCTCGAAGACGTGTCGTGCGGTTCGGCCACGGCCTGCGCGGCCGTCGGAAGCTTCTCCGGCGGCCTGTTCACCGACGTCTGGAACGGCAAGAGCTGGGGCCTGAAGCCGGTGGCCACGCCCCGAGGCGGCAAGGACGAGTTTTTGTCATCGGTGTCGTGCACCTCGGCGAGCGCGTGCACCGCGGTCGGCGATTACGTGCACCTCACCCACCTGGTCCCGCTCGCCGAGCGCTGGAACGGCAAGAACTGGAAGCCGCAGCGGGTCGCCACCCCACGGGGCGCGAGCTTGAGCGGGCTGTCCAGCGTGTCCTGCGCGTCGGCCACCGCGTGCACAGCCGCGGGCTTCGCGCGGCACTCCGCGATCGACGCTGTGGCTGAGAGCTGGAACGGCAGAAAATGGACGGCAGAAAGCATCCAGCCGCCGCCGGGCTCGCTGTCCACCCAGCTCGGCAGCCTGTCCTGCGACTCGGCGGCCGCCTGCATGGCGGTCGGCTCTTACCAGGACAACACCGATACCGAGCAGATGCTAGCCGAGCAGTTCTCATAGCAGGCTGCACTACACTTCGGGGTGAACGCTCGCAACAGATGGCAGGTGAGCTGAAATGATCCGGCGATTGCTGAGACTCGGACTCCCGGTGGGCGGGCTTGAGCTGGTTCTCTTGGGTGGTGCCGCCTACTTTGCCTGGGAGCATGACCAGGGCAGGCACCCTCAGGCGCACATCCTCTGCCCGGTCTGCTGGCTGAATAGAATCGCCCCGGCGACTGAGCCGCCTGCGGAGACCCCGGCAGCCGCCGAGGAGTAATTACGCCACTGGGGTTAGGTCGAGTTGGTGCCAGGTGCCTGGCTTACCGCCGAGATGGGCCGGGTCGGCCGGGCCAACGAGTATGAAGCCGGTCTTGGTCAGAACCTTCTGTGAGGCGGTATTCCCGTAGGTGGTGGCGGCCCGCAGGGCGCGGAGCCCGTGCCGCGCCGCCGCCAGCTGGCTCACTTCCCTGACGGTCGCGGTCGCCAAGCCGCGCCCGGCGACGTGCTCGGCGACCCGGTAGCCGAGTTCCGCCGTGCCGTCTTCGCCGAAAATCAGGTTGAACCGGCCAAGGACCGAGCCATTCTCGGCGACGAGGACGTAGTAGGCGCCGAAGCCGGACTCCTGCTCGGCCAGGAGAGCGCTGTACCGCTCGGTGAACTCGTCGAAGAAGTCATCACCCCGGTCGGAGATCGAGGCCGCGAAGTAGGCTCGGTTCGCGAGTTCGAAGTCAAGCACCGCGTCGGCGTGGCTGGCATTCAGGCGCTGGAGTTCGGGCACCGCCCGACTCTACTCAGTTAGCGTGGTCGGGCCACCCGAATTTCGAGCCGGTTAAGGGGCTTCGGTGGGCACGGGCTTCCCGCAGAAGCCGCACTTCGGGGAGGTCAGCCGACGACTCAGCGCTCGAGGCTGACGGCGTCACCGACGACGACCAGCCCAGGTTCGACGGTGGTGCCGTAGACCCCCAGTTGCGCGTCGCGTTCCCTGGCGATGACGCGCAGTACCACCAGATCGCGGCGCAGGGTCGCGGGGTCGATGGTGACCACGACGCATCGCTTGTCCCGCTTGTCTACCCGCATCCGAAGTCCGCCGATGCGCAGCACGCGGCCGACCCAGGTGTCTTCGGGAAACCCTGGCTCGCAGGCCTCGACGAGGAGATTGGGCCGGAAACGCGTGGCCGTCAGGCTAAGGCCGGCCAGCCGGCTCAGGCTGGCCAGGGTCTGGGTAGTGAGCAGCGACAGGGGCATGGTGTCGAAGATCCCGCGGTTCTGCTTGATGACGCGGACGCCTGGTCCGAGTTCGGCCGCCAGTGCGGGATCGACGACGTCAAGTTCGTCGTCCGACGGGGTACGAACGAGCGTGAGGGACGCGTCGGGCCGGTCAGGTTCGGTAAAGCGCGGGCGGTAACGGGCAAGTTCGGGTCGTTCCCTGATGGTGAGCCAGGGAGTGCCGCTGCGTTCCTGCCCGGCGCGGATGAACGCCCACCGGCGATCGCCCGCTACGCCGTGCCAGGAGACTTCGGCCCCGGCCAGTTCCTCGGCGGCCATGGATTTCACCGGATACCGCCACAGCGCGGCGACGCGACCAACGACAGTCATGACTGCCCCATCGGCTCGAAGGCGCCCTTGCCGATGCAACGGGTGTCGAGCGTGGCGGACCTGGTCCGTCGCAGCGCCCCTCGACGATGCCAGCGTGCCACACCAGCCCAGGCGAAGAAAGCACCCCGGGCACCCAGCCGACGCCCTGATGGAGACCGGGCGGGGCGGGTGGCGTCGGGTTACCGCATCGCTGGCTCTGGCACACGTAACGTGAAGGTAACGGCGTCAGGTGCGGCAGTGCCGTTCCGTGCGACCCGGTTCCCGGTTCTTTCCGCTCCCGGTTCCCGGTGCCCGCCGTTCAGGTCCCCTCAGCTCTTGGCCCACCGTGCACTTGGCCGCCAGCCCTGGGCCGCAACCGCAACGATGGGCCATGGGTGCGTTTCCGTGGGAGTGAGTTCTAGTCGACTCCTCGGCGTGGCCCGACGGAACCGGTCCTCCAGCCCTTCCCGCCTCAGCCTCCACCGGCATTCCCGGCATTCCCGGCATCCAGGGCAGTTCGCCGCCCCGGCCGCTGACACCGGGGGCACTCCGTGGTCGTAATAACGACCGCGAAGTGCCCCCGGTGCTCAAGCAAGACGGTCCCGTGGGTCTTGCTGGGGAGGCGGGGGCACTTTGCCATGGTTTTTACGTGGGTAAAGTGCCCCCGCCTTCCGTGGCGGGACGGCGGGCTGCGCCGAATGCCCGGAATGCCGGGATATCCGGGCGGGATCGGGCGGGGACCCGGCCCCTCCCTGACCATGCGGAGGAGCCGACCAGGAGTGAGTTCTGGTCAGCTCCTCGGAGTGGCCGCGCGGGACTGGTCCTGCAGCCTTTCCCGGCCTCAGCCGGGCGGTGGGTCGGTTGGAGTTTCTGGCTTTGCTGGTTGCGGCCTGAAGGCTCCTGTCGCGGGGGTGCGCCGGCAGGCTCCCCCATGATTGTGGAATCCCCGACTGGAATGCCATCTGAGGATTCCACTAAAGCAGGCCTGCCGATCCTCCAGGTGCCGGCAGCGGACCGGTATGCGGTGAATGCCCGGTTCGCGGCGGCCGGGAGCGGGGCGGTGTCGCGCTGCGAACGGCGGCTGCCCGGCTTCACTGCTTTCGCTGGTCCGACATACCCGAGTCCGGAAATCGGACTGACCCGCTGCTCTCAGCCTCCCTGCCGTTCCCGGCATTTCTGGCATCCAGGGCAGCCGGCCGTCCCGGCGGTGGGCACCGGGGGGCACTTTGGTGCCGTTGAAACGACCCCGAAGTGCCCCCGGTGCTCGGGCAAGACCGTCCGGCACCCGCCTCACTCCAGCGGAAACCCACCCATGAGCCATCAATGCCGCTCAGCCGGGCCGGGCAACCGCAACTATGGCCCATGGATGTCGTTGCCGCAGCTACGATGGCCCATCGTTGCGGTGACCCGGCCCCGGGCGGCAGCATCCATGGCCCATCGTTGCGGTCCGCCGCGCGGATATGCCCGCTTCGCCGCTGCCGCCGGCGAGTTCGGGGCCGCCCCCGGCGGTCAGTGCGGATGATTTGCCGGTTTTACGGCTTGCCCGGTGCTGCTACGGATCGCGATCATGATCCTTCCGGTGCCGGATCCGGGAGATGACCATCTCGGCGTCCGGCTTGTCGAGTGCGTAAGCCACGGCGGCGAATACGGCGATCGCGAAACAGGAGCCGATGACCGCGCTGGCGACGGCTTGCGGTTTTCCTTCCGCGTGGATCGCGGCGCTCATGGCCGCGCCGGTCATCGCACCCGCCGCGCCGGCGGCTAGGCCGGCCAGTCCGGCCCGCCGCGCGCCCCGCAGCGCCGCGCGGCCGCGAAGACGACGGATAGCGAGCACGACCGGTATGACCACGGCTGTCTGGCCGATGGTGCTGCCCAGGGCGAGCGCGGCCACTACCAGCCGCGCCGGGGTGATGGCGGTCAGGATCAGGTCGGCCAATATCGTCACCACCCCGCCGCCGGCCAGCGAGAGCGCAGCCATCGTGTACCGGCCGACCGCGAGCATCGCACGGGACAGGTTGGCGGTTACCCCGAAGCCAACCAGGCCGGGTGCGAACAGCGCGAAGCCGGTGATGAGCTCGGGTACCTGATCCGGCTGCCTGGCCAGCACGCGGGCCGCGGGCAGGGCAATGGCAGCCATGATGGCGGAGCCCAGGCACGACATCAGGAGCACCGCTCGGGTGGACCCGGCGCAGGTCCGGTCGAATTCCTGGCCGTCCTGGGCGGAAAGAACCGGGAAGGTGCTTGTAACGATCGAGATGGCAAGTACCGCATACATGGCGTTGAACACCAGGAAGGCGTAGTTGAACAGGACAAGCGCGCCGGTCTCGCCCCGCCCGTTGGCCAAGGCGACCACGACCAGCGCCGACAGGTCGGTCACCAGGAAATCCACGATGCCGACTGTGACGAGCCCGCTGACGCGGCGGCCGACCCCGCGTGGCAGCCGGAGTGCTGGCCTGAAGGTAATGCGCAGTCGCCAGGCGGGCACCGCCATGACGATCAGCAGCGCGACAACGCTGAGCGTCGTTCCCGCCGAAAGGACCAGCTCAGCGGGCCCCGACGCTAGGCCAGCCGGAGTTCCCTGGTTGATAGCCGCGAAGCTCAGATAGGAGACGATCAGCACGATGCTCGCCAGGATCGGCGCCGCCGCCGGCCCGGCGAACCGGCGGTACGCCTGAAGCAGGCCGATCAGGACGATCGCGACACCGTACAACAGCACTTGGGGCGCGAACACTTCGATCATGCTGGCGGTGATCCGCACCTCCGCGCCGTGCGGGCAGTGCGCGTAGGCGTTGACCGGGGTGAGCAGTGAGGCGATGGGCCCGGCCGTCACCGCGATTACCACAGCGACAGGACCGAGGATCAGGACGGCCAGGGTCAGTACCACTGAGCAAATCCGGCCGACCCGGGCCTTCTCGGCTGGATCAAGGTGCGCCCTGGCGGCCGGGCCAGCCAGCACCGGGACCAGCGCGCTGGTAAGCACGCCTCCCAGGGCTAGTTCCGCGACCAGGCTCGGTACCTGATACGCGGTGAGATACGCCGAGCCGAGGCAGGTAGCGCCGATGACCTGGGAGAACACGAGAGTGCGGATCAGCCCGACGATCCTGGATGCCGCCGTTATCCCGGCGATGACCATGGCGCCTGCGGCAATGCCAGAAGCGGTCTTGCTATTCATGCCGGGTTACATGAAATCACGTGACCGGGCTTGCGGTGACCGTCGCCATGACCGGGTGTCAGTGGCAGGTGGTTAGCTGATCGCCGTGTCTGATCTTAAAGAGGAATTGCACCGAAGGCTCCGGGCCAGCCGGGCCGCGTTGTTGTCCAGGCTCGACGGCTTGAGCGAGTACGATCTTCGCCGCCCGATGACGCCGACCGGCACGAACCTGCTCGGCCTGGTGAAGCACCTAGCCGGGCTTGAGTACGGGTATCTCGGTGAATCGTTCGGCCGCCCGGCCCAGGAAACCATGTCCTGGATCGAGGACGGCTCGATCTGGCAGGGCGCGGACATGTGGGCGGCAGCCGAGGAGCCGAGCGAGTACATCCTCGGCCTCTACGAGCGTGCCTGCGCTCATGCCGACGGCGTCATAGCCGCACTCGACCTGGAGGCTCCGGGTTCGGTGGCCCACTGGCCGGAAGGCCGACGGGAGACGACTCTGGGAGTACTGCTCATCCGGATGGTCGCCGAGACCGCTCAGCACGCCGGGCACGCGGACATTGTCAGGGAACTGATCGACGGCAAGGGCGGCCCAGATCAGGACTCCATCGACGAAGCCGCGTGGCAGGAGTACATCACCAGGATTCAAGCCGCCGCCGCCGCCTTCGCCGCGCCCGGCTAGGTTCTTGGCGCGGGTCTGCTTGCCGGGGCGGAGCGGGGCCAGGACTGGTGTGGCTGGATGTGATTGTCGGGGCTGGCGGGATCGCGGCCCGGGGGTCCCGGTTCGGGCCGTCCGGGTCCCGGGTCCCAGGTCCCGGGTTCCGGGTTCCGTGCCCCGGCTCGCGGCAGGCCGGGCAATTCGCCGCCAGCCCCGGCCGCGGCAGCAACGATGGGCCATCGATGCTGCTGCGCCGGGCCGGGCAGCCGCAACAATGGCCCATGGATGTCGTTCCCGCAGCAACGATGACCCATAGATGCGGTCACCCGGCCCGGCCGGACAGCATCCATGGGCCATCGTTGCGGTTCGCTGCGCGGATATGCCCGCTTCGCCGTTGCCGTCGGCCAGCCTGGGGTCGCCCCCGGCGGCCGGAGACCCGCCGCCGGGGCTAGTGCGGGATGATTTGCCGGTTTTGCGGCTTGTGTGAGCGATGCCGTCCCCGTTCCACCGGGAGGGACTTGACCCTGATCGAGATTCACGGGGTTGCCAGGCGCAGGTCTTCCTCGATTTGCCTGGCCTCTGGCGATCTGATCTGCTGGTAGATGGCTAGGGCTTTTCTCATCAAGTCGATACCTGGCGTTGTGTTGCCGTCGCTGAGACTGCAGCGACCGAGCCCCGCGAGCGCATGGGCCTCCTGCTTGCGCGCGGCGAATCTGACGGCGATGGCGTGGGCCTGGTCATAGTGCGAGCGGGCGAGCGGCAGATCAAGCGCGGCGAGTGCTACGTCGCCAAGGCAGTTGACCGCGCCTGCCTCGCCGATTCGGTCGCCGAGAGTTCGGTAAATCTCGAGCGCCTGGTTGAGGCTGGCGACGGCCTGGCCGTCGCCAAGCAGGTGCTGGACGGTGCCGATGGTGGCCAGTGCGCAGGCTTCCCCGAGCTTGTCACCCATGTTCTGGTAGAGATCAAGGGCCTGGCCCAGGTGAGCTGACGCACCGGCGAGGTCGCCGACGGCTCGTCTGGCGGTGCCTAGCTGGGTCAGGGCGTTGGCTTCGCCGAGCTTGTCGCCGAGTTCGGTGTAGAGACGGAGGGCCTGGGCCAGGGTTGGGCTAGCGGTATTCCCTTCGCCCGCGGTCAGTTCGACGGTGCCGAGCTGGGTCAGGGCATTGGCCTCGCCAATTCGGTGGCCCATGGTGCGGTAAAGCGCCAGAGCCTGGCCAAGGCTCGCTGTTGCCGCCGGGTAGTCGTCGGTGAGAAGCTGCATGTCCGCTAGATCGCAGAGCGCGTGCGCCCTGGCGAGCTGCCCTTCCGCATGATTCGCGGCCTCGGCGGCGAGCAGGTCAAGCGCCAGGGCTTCGTGCCAGTGACCCTGGCTGCGCAGGTACTCGTGCATCGCCGCCGGGATCGCGGCGGCGTGACCAGGGCGGCCATTCGCAGCCGCGTCCTGCGCGCTGGCATGGAGATTCAGGCGCTCCGTCTCCATCCAGGACAGAGCCTGCGTGCGCGTGGCCAGTTCAGGGACGTGCGCCGGGGGCATGACCGCTACCTCTGGTACTCGCTGGCCCAGATAACGATCTGCTGTCCGGGCGGTATGCAGGTAGTAGTCGAGGAGCCGATCCGTGGCGGCGCGCCGCTCGACCGGCGGGTCACCGGCAGCTAGGTCCTGGGCAAATTGGCGGATCAAGTCATGAAATCCGAAGCGGCCTCTTGACGACTCAGCTAGCAGATAGCGGTCGTACAGATCTTCGAGGCCCCGCTGGGCGGCATCCAGGCTGACGTCGGCGAGCGCGGCCGCGGCGTAAGCGTCGAGATCGACGCCGTGGTGCAGCCCGAGCCTGCGGAACAGCCGCTGTTGCGGCTCAGTCAGGTCCTGGTACGACAAGTCAAACGCGGTAGCGACTGAGAGGTCCTCGGCATACATCACGGCGAGGCGGTCCCGAGCCGACTCGAGCTCCGTGACCAGGTCAGCCGGGCTCCAGGTCGGATGATGATGCAGGCGGCGGGCCATGATCCCGATGGCCAGGGGGAGGTGCCCGCACAGTTTCCCGATCTCGGTGATCGCCGAATCGCTCGCCTCAAGGTCCTGGCGATCGGCCAGCCTGACCAGCAGCGTCGCGGAATCCGCCGACGGCAAGGCGTCGAGGCTGATCGCTGTGGCATCTTCGAGAGCGGTCAGATGCCGCCGGCTGGTGATCAGCACCATGCTTCCAGGGGCCGTCGGCAGCAGCGGTCGCACCTGCTCGCTGTCGGCCGCATCGTCGAGGACAAGCAGCAGTTTCTTGCTGGCCACGTGGTCCCGCCAGGCCCACATGCGGGTTTCGAGGTCAGGCGGAATATCCGCCGAGGCGACCCCGGTCACCCGCAGCAAGCTGGCCAGGGCATTCGACGGGTCCGCGGGTTTGCGCCCGGGCGTGTGTGCGTGCAGCGGCAGGAATATCTGCCCATCGGGGAATTGCGGCGCGAGCAAGTGCGCGGCGTGGACGGCGAGCGCTGTCTTGCCTACCCCGGCCATCCCTCCCATGACGCATACGCCTGCGGTAGCTCCGTTGGACGCCGCCAAGGCGATATCGGCCAGCTCCGTCTCGCGCGCGACAAACGAGCCAATGTCACGCGGGAGTGTCTTAGTCGCGGCCACGGCGCCGGCCGTCACGACCCGGCCACGAGCGGCCGCCTCGAACGCCTCTCGTTCCGGCCCGGTCAGTTGCAGCGCGTCGGCTAGCAACCGCCTGCTCTCGCGCCGCGCGGTCTGATTAATCCCGCGCTCCAGGTCGCTGACACTTCGCGGACTCATCTGGGCCGCGTCCGCCAGTTCTTCCTGCGTCAGTCCGGCATCGTTCCGAAGTTGCCGCAGTAGCTCCCCGAATGAGGCCATCACCGCTCCCGACGGTTTGGCGGCCAAGCCTGCCCGAGCCAACTGTACTGAGAGAATCATCCATCTTCCAGACACTCCCAGGTCAGCGTAAATCAAGCGTGCTCAGCGCCTTTTCCCGAGGTGCCCGACGCGCAGGCTCCCTCAAGATCACATTCGAATGCGCAGGGCGCTGCCTGGCGTGCGCAATGGACTGAGCCGTTACGCGGTTCTTTGGCTGGGGCCATGGTCCTTCGTGATGGAAGTCAAGTAGGCGCCGCGCCGCGAGCTCAGCCCGGCTCGACGGCGGCCCGCCAAGGCTCCACGCACGGTCCTCACGCGCGCTGGCCACTTTGACAAGCACGACAGCCACGAGCGGCAGGCTGACGACCGCGAGGGCAAAGCTGAAAAATACTAAGAACATTGAAAGGCCACCTCTAGCGCCGCTAATAGGAACAGTCAGCACCGACGTTAGAAACAGCGCGCCGAGATGGCCATGAGGGAAAGCCCACAGGATCACGCACATTTAGCTCGGATTACCGGGGTCGGCGGCCCGCCTCGCACCGCCGCTTTACTTGATCTTGAAGCGCTCGGCGACCTGGGGCGGAATCTCGGTGATGGGGTTGCCAGCGACAGTCAGGCTAGTGAGGCTGGGCATGGTCGCGAGCCACTGCGGCAGGACGCGGATCTGATTGCCTGACAGCATGAGGGTGGTCAGGGCACTGAGAGCGGCTACGCCGGCGGGTACTTCGGTGAGCTGGTTCTCGTGCAGGTAAAGGGTCGTCAGGCTAGTGAGGTTCCTGAGGCTGTCCGGTATTGCGGTGAGGCGGTTGTGCTGCGCGTCCAGGCGGGTGAGCCTGGTCAGCTTGCCGATGCTTGCTGGCAGGGTCGCCAGTTCGTTGTCGGCGATATTGAGCCAGGTCAGGCCGGTGAGATTGGCGACCGCTGCGGGAAGGGTCGTGAGCCGGTTGAGGTACAGGTGCAGTTCGGCGAGGTGGGTCATCGTCCAGACCTCGTCGGGTAGGTCAGGCAGATAGTAGCCGTGCAGGTCAAGCTCGGGGGTGCGCCATTTCACCGCACTTTCGATGCGATCCGCTGGCGGGCGGTAAGCGGTCACGCTGTCCCAGTAACCACCCTGGCTATCGCTGTCCTCGCTCATCTGGATCCGCCTGTCCCCGTTCTGGCCAGGATCCGGAGCAACGCTCCGACTCTATCTTCCGGCAAAATCCAAAGATAGATCAACTCCCTCAGGGCTCAGGCGGCTGGCGAGGTTCCGCTCGCGCGGTATGCGATGTCACCGTGTACGTTGAACGGAAGGCTCACGAAGATGCCGCGCGTACGCGGATCGAGCCATTGCGCGGAAGGACCGAATTGGCAGGCGACAGGCTTCAGCGGATCCTGGTCGCGCTCTCGGCCGGCGCAGGAGGATGGTCTGCGGCCCGGCTGTGCGCAGTCTGCCCCGGGATCGTCGGAGCTAACGGCGCCGGCGTCATGCTCATGTCCGGTGACATACCGCGCGGGTCTTTGTGCACCACCGACGAGGTGAGTCACCTGATCGAGGAGTTGCAGTACTCCCTTGGCGAAGGGCCGTGCGTCGATGCTTACCAGCAGGACGTAGTCGTGAGCGAGCCAGACCTGGCGGATCCGGCTACCCGCCGCTGGTTCGCATTCTCGCCGCCCGCGCTAGATGCTGGCGTGCGGGCGGTGTTCGGATTCCCGCTCCGAGTCGGCGCGGTGCGCTTGGGGGCGCTGAACCTCTACCGTGACTCTCCTGGTCCGCTGAGCCACGATCAGCACGCTGACGCGCTCGTGCTGGCTAACGTGGCCGCACGCTGGGTGCTTGAGGCACAGTCGGGAGCCCCCGCGGGCGCGATAGCGCGGGAGCTTGAGATCGGCGCCGATTTTCATTACATCGTGCACAATGCGGCCGGCATGGTGTCGGTCCAGCTGGGGGTCACTGTTACCGAGGCGCTGATCCGGCTGCGGGCATACGCTTTCAGCAGTGATCGCCTGCTTGCCGACGTGGCTCGTGATGTCGTTGCCCGTACGCTCAGATTGGGGTGAGCTGGGATGACCCGAGAAGCGGATGTCGTCAGGTCACTGGTCGAGATGGCCGATATTCTCGTCGATGATTACGATGTCATCGACTTGCTGACCGGGCTCGCTGACCGGTGCGTGAGCCTTCTCGGCGTGTCCGCGGCGGGCGTGATGCTGGTGTCGCCGAGGGGCACCCTGGAGCTAGCGGCCTCGTCGAGCGAGGCTATGCGCTTGCTCGAACTGTTCGAGCTGCAGGAGCAAGAAGGCCCTTGCCTGGACGCGTTCCGTACCGGCGATCTCGTGGAGCACGAGGATCTGGAGGCCGGGACGGGCCGGTGGCCGTTGTTCGCAGGCGCCGCGATCAGGGCTGGCTTTCGCTCCGCGCTCGCTATCCCGCTGCGGCTGCGGGATGCCACCCTCGGGGCGCTGAACCTGCTCAGCGTGACGCATGTCCCGATGAGCCAGGCCGACATGATTGTCGCCCGTGCGTTCGCGGACCTGGCGACCCTCAGCATCGTGCACCATCGGGCCAGCGCCGAGGCCCAGCGCCTGAACGAGCAACTGTCAGCGGCCCTGTCAAGCCGCGTCGTGATCGAGCAGGCCAAGGGAGTGCTGGCCGAACGGGCCGGCATCGACCTGGCCGAGGCGTTCGGCAGGCTCCGTGCCTTCGCGCGCAGCAACAATCTCCGCCTGACCGAAGTCGCCAGGGCCGCTGTTGACGGCACCATCGATCCGCGCGCCTGGGCTCCGCCTGCCAGCCGCGAACGGCGCTGACCCGGCCGGTCAGCTCGGCGTCAGAGCGCGTCCTTGCGCTGCAGGTAACTCAAGGCCACCCAGCCGACGGGCACCGGCAGCCAGAACGTGACCAGGCGGAACAGCAGCACGGCGCTGACGGCCTTCGCGCCGGGCAGGCCGGCCGCGACGAGACCCGCTGACAGGGCCGCTTCGACCGCCCCGACCCCACCGGGTGTTGGCACAGCCGAGCCGATGGCGCTGCCGGTGAGATAGACAACGGCGACGCTCGCCAGCGCGACCGAGCCGCCGAGCGCCAGGACGGACGCGTCCAGGCAGAAAATGTAGGCTGCGGTCAGCAGCAGCGCGCCGCCGATGCCCTGGGCCAGTTTGGCCGGCCGCTGCGCGATGTCAAGCAGTCGCGGGATGATCTCACCGAGAGCAGGCGCCAGCCGCGAGCGCAGCAGCCGGCGGCTTGGCGGGATGGCCGCGGCGATCAGCACGACCGCGGCCAGCGCGGCCAGCGCGATCCACACCCAGCCCGGCGGCCGAAGCGAGTGCGTCGTCGTGGTACGGGTGAGCGCCACGAAGATGACCAGCATGAGCAGGTGCAGGCCGAACGCGATGATTTGCGCGACGCCGACGCTCGATCCGGCGTCCGCCGGGCTGACGCCTGCTTTCCGCAGGTAACGAATGTTCAGCGCGACCCCGCCCACCGCCGCCGGGGTGACCAGCGTGACGAAGGAGCCAGCTACCTGCGCCAGGAAGGTCCGGACTGGGTTGAGCCGCTCGGGCACGAAACCGGTGAGCTCAAGGGCAGCGCCGGCATAAGTCAGGGCCGACAGCACGACCACTAGGGCTAGCCAGCGCCAGTCAGCGTGTTGAAATACCGTGCTCAGGCTGACCCTTGAAAGCTGGCCGATCAGCAGGTAGGCCGCGACCACGCCGGCGACCAGGGTGATGACGGTACGTGGTCGCACGCGCTGGAGCTGGACCGGTGCGACGTCGCCGTCCGGCGTCGTGCCGAGCAACCGCTTGCGGAGTGCGGGCAGCACATTCTTGTGCTCGCGGATGGCCAGGCGGGTACTGCGGCGCAACGCCACCGGCTGCAGCAGCGGCACCAGGCTCGCCAGTTCGGCGGCGCCGAGCTTTTCCGCCGCTGTGCGCGCGGCGCGATCTGGGCCGGCGACCAGAGCCAGCTCCGCTAGCAGCTGGACGAGGTCGAGCCGCAGCTGGAGGTCGCTCGCCGCCACATCCCCGTCGCCTGGCTCGAGGAGCATGACCGCGCCGCCGGTGGTGAACAGGATGTGATCGGCGGTCAGGTCGCGGTGCGTAACCCGGTGCCCGTGGAGCGTCAGCACGGCTGCCCAGACCTGGCGCAGCTGTTCGTCAGAGGGCCCGCCAGCCTGGTCGGCTAGCGTCGTGCCGTCGTGATAGTCGCTGGCCAGCGCGGCCGCGTCGGCCCGACCCTGACCAGCGCGCGCAGCCTTGGCGTCGCGACCCCGGCGTCCTGCACCGCCAGGGTGAGCAGCGCGCGCCGCTCCACCGCCCGCTCGACGGTGAGCACTCCGCTGCGGGAAACCTGGCTTTTCAGCAGCAGAAGCCGGTAGAGGCGGTACAGCGTGCCCGCGGCCTGCTGATCGCGGTCGAAAACCGTCACCGCCCGCTGCGCGCCGCCGACGACCGTCGCCACATAGCGGCGCGTTTCCGTTCCGGAATCGAGGACCCGGCGGATCGCGATCACCGGCGCATCCACCGCGCCAATCGCCGCCGCGATCGCGGCGGCCGCCGGACGCTCGGAAGCCGTGCCGAACGCGTAGCGCAGGCCGGACCCGACCGCGAAGCCGATCAGCAAGGTGATGAGCAGCGACAGCAAGGTCACGTGCGTATTTCTCGCGTTGGCGAGGCTGGCTAGCACATAAAAGCCAAGCGCCACCCAGTACCCGCCGCGCCAGCGCCGGCCGGACGGGCCCACTACGGTCATATAGGCAGCCAGTCCCGCCAGGTACCAGTCGAGCACCGCCGCATGCCCGGAAGCCGACAGGGTCAGCGCGTCGTGCAGCGGAGCCGCCGCTCGCAGGCGAAGCAGCGCATTGCAGATAAACACGGCCGCGACGGCGCTCGCGCCCGCGCCGACCGCTTCAGCCAGGCGCCGCGGCTGGCGGCGCACGATCAGCAGCACCGCCAGCGCGAGCGGCAGCGCGAGAAGCGCCAGGTGGGCCAGGACGCCGAGCAGGCCGAGCACACCGGTGAGCAGCTTCCTGCCAGCCAGCTCGCTCGCGCCGACGACATTGGTCTCCAGGCCGCTGACCGTCGCGCGGGCCGCCAGCCCCACGACCGCGAGCACCACGATCTCCAGGCATGCGACGAGGCAGCGCAGCCCGTCGGCCGGCAGCCGCACCCTGGATTCCAGATGATCTTCAACGCTGAGGACGGGAGCGCGGTCGGATGCGCCGTCAGGTGCGCGGTCGGATGCGCCGTCAGGTGCGCGGTCGGATGCGCCGTCAGGCGCAGGAGCCGCGGTGGGCCCGGCATGATCGCGCGGCGGCGCTGGATCCGGCTTTGTCACCATGCGATCGTTTCACCTTGCTCCGCCATTGACGCACGGCCACCCCGATTTCGCGGCCCGGGCCGTGGCTGCCCGCGGCCGTGACGGCCCGCGCGGGCCAGGCCGATCGCCGAACCGCCGTGCGAGGCCATCCCATTATTTGACTCAGAAGTTACTCTACGGCGGCTTGCAGGCACCGCGCACTAACAGCGGATTCAGGTAGCGTTTTCGCCGCCGAGCAGGTTCTCGGATTGATTATTAATCATTTGCTGCAAATCAGCCATCGGCAGCGAAAGAGAAAGGTCTCGAAAATGTCAGAAAGTGGTAGTCGCGCCCGGCGCAGGCGCGGCGGTTATTCTTTGGTGGCCGCGGCCTCGGTACTTTCCACGGCACTCGCCCTGCTCATGGTCGTTCAGCCCGCAGCGGACGCCGCAACAATGCCGGTGCTGGGAAGTGCAAGTACCTTCGCCGTTCTGGCCGCGACCACGGTCACGAACACCGGCAACTCCACGCTCGACGGGAACCTCGGCCTCAGCCCTGGCACTTCCATCACCGGGTTTCCCCCTGGCTCTATCACCAGTCCCTTCCAGGAGTTCCCTCCTGGAGGAACGGTCGCCGGGCAGGCTCAGACTGACCTCACCGCTGGCTACAATCAGGCCGCAGGCGAGGCCCCCACCGCCACCGGCGTCAACTCCATCGGCACCGAGACACTCACCCCCGGCGTCTATAATTCCGCCTCATCGATGCTGCTCACCGGCACGCTGACCCTGGACGGGCAGGGCGACCCTGACGCGGTCTTCATCTTCCAGGCCGGCTCCACGCTCACCGCGGACAACGGCATCACCGTCAACCTCATCAATGGCGCCCAGGCCTGCAATGTCTTCTGGCAGGTGGGCAGTTCCGCGACGCTCAACACGGGCGTTAACTTCGCGGGCAACATCCTGGCGCTGACCTCTATCACGGTGGACACCGGCGACACCGTTGACGGCAGCATGCTGGCCAGCAACGGCGCGGTGACCCTCGACGACGACGCCATTACCGCGCCGACCTGCTCGACGCTCCCAGTCCCGCTGGCATCGCCGGCGGCGGCTGTGACCGCCGCGGCGGCCGGGCTGGCCTGCTTCGGCTGGTTTATTGCGCGCCGGAGAAGGACCGCCGCCCACGGCCGCTTCGTGCTGGAAGACTAACGGCCGCAAGCGGGTCGGCGGCCTCGGCTAACCGGGCGTTTCGGCTTATTTCGGATCAGCTCACCGCAACGATGTCCCAGCGATGCTGTCCGGCGGGGACGGGACACCGCAACGGTGGGCCATCGATGCTGCGGCAACCGCATCCATGGGCCACCGTTGCGGTCAGCCGGCCTGGCGGAGCAGCATCGATGGCCCACCGTTGCTGCTGCGGCCTGAGGCTGACGGGGCGCGACTTGCGGCAATTTGCCGGATGCCGTTAACTGGCTGGGCGGCATAGGCCGGTCCGGACCTTGCGCTCGCTCGCCGCTGACCTACCAGTCAGTGCGGGGATGTTCATGAGCGAGCAGCTGAATTCCGGACGTGGTACCGCGGGCAACGAGTGAACAGCGCCCAGGACGCTGCCGTGATCACTGTCCCCGGGCCGGAGACCGCCAGGTTGCGATTCCGGCGTGGCCGGAAGGTGATCAGCACGGCGGCCTCGCTCCTTCTTGTCGCGGCCATCTTCGGCTTCGGGCTTCCGCGCGTCGCGTCCTACCGGAGCGCGTGGGCGAGCGTCAGCTTGATGACGTGGCCGCAAGCTCTGCTGATCGTTCTCGCGGCCGTTGCGAGCTTCATCGCGAGCTGGCTCGCGATCTGCGCGGTACTGCCATCGATTCGGCTGCGGCAGGCGGCAGTAGTCAACCTCGGCTCCACCGCGGTGGCGAATACCCTGCCCGCCGGGGGCGTTCTGGCTATGGGCGTCAGCTGGGCGATGCTTTCTGGCTGGGGCGTCAGTACCGCCGAATACGTCCTCTACACGCTGGTGTCAGGCATCTGGAATGTCTTTGCCCGGCTGGGTTTGCCCGTTGTCGCCCTGCTGGTCATCGCTTTGTCAGGTCGGCCGGAAACCGGCCTGCTCATTGGCTCAGCCGTAGGCCTAGCCTTGCTGATCGTCATCGCCGCGGGATTCTGGCTGATGCTGAACAGCGAGTCCTTCGCTCGCCGTACTGGTGATGCGCTTCAGCCGGCAGTGACCCTCGCCTGTCGGCTAGCGCGCAGGCCGCAGCCGTCGCGAGCCACCGGATCGCTCCTGGAGTTTCGTGACCGGGCGTCCGGGCTGCTAGCCGGGCGGGGCTGGCGGATCACTGCCGCCACGGCAGCGAGCAACCTCGCGTTGTGGCTGGTGCTGCTGGCGTGCGTGCGGGGTCTTGGCCTCTCCCAGTCGCAGGTGCCCTGGCAGACCTCCCTCGCGGCGTTCGCGTTCGTCCGGCTGCTGACGGTTCTGCCGATCACCCCTGGTGGTGCGGGCATCACCGAGCTAGGTCTCGTGGGCATACTGGTCGGGAGTGCCGGGCACGGGTCCGCTGCGCAGGTAACAGCGGCCGTGCTGCTTTACCGGGCGGTCACCTATCTCGTGCCCGTTCCCGCCGGCGCCGTAGCGTGCGCGACCTGGCGGTATGCCCCATCGCTTCTTAGTCACCGATCCCGCGCCGGCGCTGCGCGAGCCGGGCCGGACTAGGCCAGCGGACGCCGCTCGCCCAGCCAGCGAGCTCGAACATGCGGATCAGTTCGGCCGACAGGTCAAGCTGGCCGCGATCGACTCCGTGCCGGGCGCAAGCCGGATCCGAGTGGTGCGTGTTGTGCCAGCTCTCGCCGAGAGAAAGCGCCGCCAGCGGCCACAGATTCGTAGCCCGGTCATGGCGGCGGGTAACGAACGGCCGGTCACCGATTAAATGGCAGAGTGAGTTCACGCTCCAGGTCACGTGCTGAAGCAAGAAGATGCGGACCAGGCCGGCCCACAGCAGCGCCAGCAGCGCGGCACGGCCGCTGAAACCGCCTGCCGCCCAGCCCAGGCCGCACGGCAGTGCCAGCGAGGCAACGCACAAGACGGGAAAAGCGCTCGTCACCCTGCGCATCGACCGATCAGCCAGCAGGTCGGGCGCATAACGCTCGCGCGACGTCGTGTCCGGCCGAAAGAGCCATCCGACGTGGGCGTGCAGCGCACCCCGCACCTGTCCGGCTGGCCCGGTGCCGAACCGGTAGGGCGAATGCGGGTCGCCTGGCCGGTCGGTGAACGCGTGGTGCCGCCGGTGCGTGGCCACCCAGCCGAGAACATCGCCCTGGAAGCTCATCGACCCCGCGACGGCCAGGGCGACGCGCAGTGCCGGCCGCGCGCTGAAACTGCGGTGGGTGAAGCACTGGTGAAAGCCCACCGTCACCCCGAACCCGGTCAGCAGGTAAAAGAAAACAGCCAGCCCGATGTCAGCCAGGCCAACCCCCCGGCCCCACAACAGCCACACGGCGGCCGCGAGGCCAGCGAACGGCCCCGCGACGTTTCACGCTGCCCGAGCCATCGCTCACCACGAGCGTACGCCGCGGCGCGTCCCCGCGGGTCTGCCTGGCGGTGCTAGGGCATCTTCAGGACGAGGACGGCGGTGTCGTCGCTGGTGACTCCGCCGCTGAAGGCTCTCGCCGCCTTGACAATGGCGGCGGCGATCCGCGCGGCGGGCTGGTCGGCCAGTCCGGCGATGAGGTCGCTGAGACGCTCGTCGCCGTAGAGTTCGCGGTTGACGTGACTGCGTGCCTCGGTCACGCCGTCGGTGTACAAGATCATGCTGTCGCCTGCGTGCAGCGTGAGGCGAGTGTCGTCCAGGTCGGGGTCGGGGAACAGGCCGAGCAGGGTTCCCGGCTTCCCGGCCGTCTCCACTCGCCCGCTGGCACGGCGGACGAGCGCGAGCGGGTGGCCAGCGGAGCTGATGCGCACCGAGGTCGCGGCTAGGTGCGGGCGCACCGTGGCGTAGATCGCGGTCAGGAACCTGGGGTCATCAATCGGCCAGTCGAGCAAAGCCCGGTTCAGGCCCGCGAGTATCAGGCTCGGCCTGGCCTGGCTGAGTGCCTCGCCTCGCAGCGTGTGCCTGGCCAGTGCGGTGCTCTTGGCTGCCGCGATCCCGCTGCCGCACACGTCCCCGACCACGAGTCCCCAGCTGCCCCGTACCGAGGGGAAGACGTCGTAGAAGTCGCCGAGGATGTCGGCGCCCGTCCCGCCGGCCCGGTAGCGGGCCGCTACCTGGAGTCCGGGGATCGTCGGCAGCCGGGGCGGCAGCAGGATCTGCTGCAGGGTCCTGGCGAGGGCCGCACGGTCAGAGCCCAGCCGCAGGGCAGTCCGCAGCGCGACTTCGTCCGAGGCGACCTGAGCCAGGTCTGCCAGTACCTGAACGTCATGCGAACTCCAGGAACGCGGCTGACGGTCGGCCGCGCAGAGCACGCCGACGGTTCGGCCGTCCTGGTCACGCACCGGGAACCCGGCCCAGGCCATCGCGCCAGGCAGGTCGCCAGCGCGGAGGGGTCCGGCAGGCAGGCCGGCGGCGGCGTCATCGGCAATGAGCTCAGTCCCCGAGTCGATCACGTGCTGGCGCAATGACCGCTCGACCGGGCCTGGCGGGCCGGCCGGAGCCCCCGCGATGCCCAGGACCGCTGTCGCGGAACGGTTCAGGCCCACTACCGCAACAGACGCATCGGGCCTGCCCAGGGCCATCGCGGCCAGCCGGGCGACCCGGTCGAACGCATCCTGCGGGCTCGGCCAGCCCGTCCCGTCCTGGCCGGCGGTCGCAGCTTGCGCGGCCGCTGGTGACCGTCTGTTGTCCCTGGCTATTCCCTCCGCTGCCGCCACGGCCGCCACGGCCGGTTCAGGCCTTCGCGCAGCCCTGCCGAGAATACTCACTTCTCCTACTTCCCCCGCCTATATCGTATTCGGCATTTAGAAAAGGCAGGGTCCGGACCTTTGATAATCAGTCTGGCACACAACCCCGCGTGCGCGCTTGCCTGCCGTCTTGTGCTCCTTCATGCCCGTGGTGCGCCTGAGCTCACCCGCAGGCCGGTGAGGATGGTGTCAAGGCCGGCGCTGAATCGTTCGTCGCGGTTGTCCGCCCAGACCTGGTCGCCGAGGGCGGCCAGGACGGAGAACCGGCTGGCCGGCAGCGAGCGGATGAAGGCATGCAGCTGATTCCTGGTCTCAGTATCCTGAAGGCGCTGCTCGTTGACGGTGGTGCGGTCGCTGAAGGCAAATCCGACGGTGTAGTCGTAGACCAGCCAGAACGCCAGGGCGATTTGCTGCTGAGGCAGCTCGGATTCCCTGAGCGCGGTCAGGAGTGCCTCGGCCAGCGCGAGAGAGTGCGGTCCGAGCGGGTCGCGGGTCTTGAGCATGGCCGCGATACCGGGATGGTCTTCCAGGACCGTGCGCAGCCGGCCGGCGAGCAGCTTGACCTGCCCGGTCCAGGCAAGTGCGTCGTCGATCTGGCAGTCAACCTCGGCAAGCACGCCGTCCACAACCAGGTCGCAGAGCTGATCCTTGCTGCGTACATGCCGGTACAGCGCGCCGGGGACCACGCCAAGTCGGGCGGCCAGCGCCCGCATTCCCAGGGCGCTCGCGCCGTCGGTGCTGATGATCGCGAGCGCTTCGGCGACCACCCGCTCGCGGGTCAGCGCGCGGCGGCGGCTCTCCTGGTTGTCAGGCGGGTTGAACCACAGTTGCCCTTCTGGTCCGCCTGCTGCCCGCGGTGGGTGGGACATGATCATCTCCGGGTGCTGAATTTGACTGTGAACTCTGTACACAATATAGTGAACAGTGTTCCTCGGAGGCGAATGTCGTTCAGCCGAATTGCATTTTTTTCCTGGGCCGCTGGGCTACTGGTCCGGCGGAACCATAAGGGAGAACGGCATGACTATCACAACAAGCTGGGACGTATTTGAAGATCTGCGCAGCGCGCAGGATGAGCTGGTGCGGATGAGCCGGATGCCGGGCCAGTGGCTCGCCCAACTCGGCCCGCAGCAGGGCGACGGCTACGCGCCGCACGCATGGGCACCCGCGGTAGACATCAGCGAACGCAAGGACACCTACGTGGTGTCGGCGGAACTGCCCGGGGTCTCGCCGGCGGACCTGGAAGTCACGTTCCAGGACGGCCTGCTGACCATCCAGGGTGAGCGGCATTCTCCGGCGAGTTCGCCCGGAGACAAGGTCTACCGGGCCGAGCGCCGTTACGGCGCGTTCCGCCGGTCGATCAGCCTGCCCAGCCATGTGCAGGCGGACAAGATCGAAGCCACGGCCCAGGACGGCGTTCTGCAGATCACGGTGCCCAAGGCACACGAAGTCCGCGCTAAGCACATCCAGGTACACCCCGGCAAGGACAAGCCGGCGATTACCGGCACAGCCGTCAACAACGGCGGCTGATGCCGCCGGGCGGCGCCGGTCACATCGTGTCCGCGCCGCCCGGCATGACAGTGCCTCCTGCCCGCCTCTCGCCGAGTGCCGGCGGGAGGCACTGGTCATTTCGCATTAGCGTGGCGCGCGAAAATTCAGCACCACAATGAAAGCGCGGCGGTGTGCCGCCCCGCTGATGACCGCGACCGCCGGGCTCGGCGCATCCCTCGCCCGTGAACAGGCCGCCGCGATAGAACGAGTTGGTGTTCAGGGTCAGGTCCCTCCCGGTGGCACTGGGACAGTACCGGGCAGACATGCCGCAAAACTGGTAAATCGCCCACGCAGGGCGCCCGGACCGGCCCGGAGCGGCCTGGAGCGGCCTGGGGCTGGCCGGCGGCACCGGCGAAGCGGGCATATCCGCGCAGCGAAGTCGCGGTAGGGACCGGCCTTGCGGCCGGCCCCCCGCGCAGATCCCGGCGTGCGGAATTACCGCACCGGGCTCCTGCCTTGGGTTCTGGCGTCGAAGCGCACGTTCGGGTAGGGGTGCATGATGCGGGCTCGGGGGAGCCACCGGGCTTCGATCCCTTTCATCCGCGCCCAGGTGACCCGGTGCTTCTGGCTGCGGCGCCGCAGCGCCCGGAGCCAGAGCCAGGTCACCTGGTCGCGGAAGGCCTGTACGGCGTCGATGTTGCCGGGCACGGCGTAGTATGCCGTGTGCCCGCGCAGCACGCTGGCCAGCCAGCGGCCCTGCTCAGGTATCGATTCGTGCATGCGGCGCCTGAGCTGGGCCTTGATTTCGGCCAGCTTGGCCCGCAGCCGCTTGGCGATCGTGACGCGCTTGAGCTGGAACCGCCCGTTCCTGTCCGTCCCGCAGATGTGGGTGAAGCCCAGGAAATCGAACGTTTCCGGCCTGCCCCGGCCCCTGGCCGCCCGGTCGCGGGCGGCAAACCGCCCGAACTCGATCAGCCGGGTCTTGTCCGGGTGCAGTTCCAGGCCGAACTTCGCCAGCCGGGGCCGGAGCTCAACCAGGAACCGCCGCGCGTCCTGCTCGTACTGAAAACCGACGATAAAGTCGTCAGCGAACCTCACGATGATCACCTCGCCGCGAGCGTGATGACTACGCCACCACACGGCCCAGAGGTCCAGAACGTAATGCAGGTACACGTTCGCGAGCAGCGGCGACGCCGACGCTCCCTGCGGTGCCCCGGCGCTTTCGCTCCAGGTCTCTTCCTCCACGACTCCCGCGGCCAGCCACTTGCCGATCAGCCGCAGGATCCTTTCGTCCGCGATCCGGTGCCGGAGAAACTTCTCCAGCCAGCCCCGATCAAGCTGACCGAAAAAGTCGCGGATATCCGCGTCCAGCACCCAGTTCACCTTCTTCCGGTCGATCCCGACCGCCAGCGCGTCCAGCGCGTCGTGGGGCTTGCGCCCCGGCCGGAACCCGTAAGAAAAACCCAGGAAATCCGCCTCATAGACAGCGTTCAGCACCTCGACGACGGCCCGCTGGACAATCTTGTCCTCCAGCGTGGCGATGCCGAGCGGACGCAGCCGCCCGTCCGCCTTCGGGATGTACGCCCGCCGCGACGGACTCGCCCGGTAACGCCCCTGCTGCACCCGCTCGTGCAGATCCAGGAGATTCCGCTCCAGGTCCTGCCCCCAGGCTGCCCACGTCACGCCGTCCACCCCCGGCGCGGCCTTCGGGCTGATCGCCCAGTAGGCCCACCGCAGGCGGCTCACCGTGACATGGTGCAAAAGCGCCGTGAACCGTGCCTCCTTGTCCCTCACCGCTACCTCACGCACACGGTCCAGCCCATTTGACACGCCCAGCCCGGCACTGCGTCCGGGACGTGTTTCACCGTCCGTGTTCCCCTTGGCCGGTCCCCTTTCCTCCCCCGCCTCCGCAGCCATGGCCGCAGCCCTGGCATTGTTCGGCAGGTTCGCAGGTACTACGGGACCGTCCGACTTCCCGTGCTCGTTCATCCCGGGATTACCGCCTCAGCGTTCCCCGGGCGGCCCGACCGGAGATCAGCCCGGCGGGCGAGACACGGGATCTCCCGGTTCTCGCGCATGAAGGTTCCGCACATGCCCTGGATCTCTGACCGCGCGGGGCCCCCTGACGGCTCGCGCCTTAGCGCCGCCAGCGGTGTTGCCTTCCGCCTTGCGGACAACGTCGGCACCCCGGAAGGATGATTTCGCGGCTCAATAACCCGGCCTGCACGTGCCCATGCCAACGCTTCGCCACGCCCTCGCGGGACGTCGACGCATGGCTGAGGGCCGCCGTGGGACGCTAGCCCTTCGGCGTAGAGCTCTTCCATCTCCTCCTCCATGCCGGTTTATCCCGGCGCTTTCCCGCAACGATGGGCCACCGTTGCGGTCCGGTGGTCGGGCGGAACAGCATCCATGGCCCATCCATGCGGTTCCCGCAGCATCGATAGGCCATAGATGCGGTCCCGCCCCGCCAGGCAACCGCATATATGGGACATCGTTGCGGCCCGTCGGGCGTTACGGGCTTCTTGTCCGGCAGGCACCGGCAAGATGACACCCGCCCTCCACTCCATGATCAAATTAAGCCAAGTGGCATTGGGTCAAGGCGACATAGCTGGCCGACTAGCCGCAGAAATATGTGACTTACGGCATAGAAATGGCAATCGTCGAAATTTGCCTAGGTCCGGCAATTAACATCGACCCGGTATTCGGCGTACTGTGGCGACCAGAGGTAGTTAATTCAGCCGCCAGGCCTGGACCTTGCCTTGCTGCCCTTGCGGGAAGGCGCCGTCTGTGTTCAGCGTAGATCTGGATGTCCGCGAATGCGACGATAATGTCATTATCGCGCTGGGCGGGGAACTTGACATGGCGGACGCTGCGGACGTGGCCGCAGCGCTCACAGCGGCCGCGGCCGGCCGCGCCAAGACCATTGTCGATCTGGCCGGGTTGGCTTTCATCGACTGCAGCGGCGCGGCGGCGCTGGCACGCGCCCAGCGCCGGGTTCAGCGGGCCGGCGGCCTTCTGCTGCTGGCCGCGCCGCAGCCACGGGTGCTCCGCGTTTTCGAGCTAAGCCGCCTGATCGACAGCATCTGCCTCCACGCCAGCGTGGAACAGGCTACCGGCTTCGGCGAAGCCTCAGGCCTGACTGCGGCGTCTTCTCGCATACGTGACCGCCTTAGTTATCAGGAAAGCGATCACGAATGTCACCGCGCCGAGGAGGAGGGCAATCCATAGTGCCGATCCCGTCGGTACTCCAGTAGCGAGAGCGATTATCAGGTAGATAATAGCGGCTATCACACCTGCGGTAATATTTGGATAAATACCTGAGTTAATTCGCTTCATTATGTACCCTTTCAGGCCACGGGTACCGGTGCCTCGGCCACTGGTGAGCGTCCGGGCAGCGCGGCCGCGTCGTCAACGCAGGTATGGACAGAGAACACATCAGTCAGGCGGGTAACGGCAAGTACCCGCAGCACCTGCTGCTGCGGTGCGGCTAGCAGCAGGTCACCTCCGGCCTGCCGGGCGTGCTTGCGCGCGCGCACCAGCGCTGCGAGACCACTGGAGTCGATGAACTCCAGCCCTCCCAGGTCAACAATGACCTGGGAGGCCAGGGCCGCTACCTGCACGAGTGCTGCCGCGACCTTGGCAGCATCTGCTACATCCAGTTCACCGCGCAGGCCCACGACGACCTGGCCGTTGTACTGGCGCGTACTAAATTCCGCTATGGCCATCTGAGCCACCCCTCTGCATCAGCAGCAAAGGCAGGGTCCAGACCCATCGCAGCCAGCATCGCGAATCTCAACCGAACATTACGCCTGATGTCGGCCACTGTCACCGTGGCCGGGCGGGTGCCGTTGGCGCGCCAGAGATTACCCGCAGGCCGGTGAGGATGGTGTCAAGGCCGGTGCTGAAACGTTCGACGGCGGCTGATGCCGCCGGGCGGCGCGTGCGATCTCCTCATAGCCTTGGCGCGGTGCCGATACGCTGATCCGATGGGAAATGGGGGGTCGAAGTGACCGACCTGCGGGAACTGAAGGTGCCCAGCGCGATGAGGCCGGTCTTTGAGGAGATCGTCGGCATGACCGACGCCGTATGCCTGGCCGTCCTTGATGCGGAGTATGCCGACCTGGTCCGGCGAGCGGCGGCGAAGCTGGCGCGCAAGCGCCCGTCGCCGCTTCTCGGCGGGCGGACGGCTACGTGGGCGGCCGGGATCATCTACGCCCTTGGCCAGGTCAACTTCGCGTTTGATCCATCCAGCGATCCCCACGTAACGGCCGATGAGCTTAGCCGCAGATTTGGCCTGGCCAAGAGCACGATCGCCGGCAAGGCCAAGCAAGTCCGCGACCTGCTGCGGATCAGCCATTTCTCAGCGGAATTCCTGCGGGCCGAGATTGCCGAGCAGAGCCCGATGGTATGGCTGATTGAGGTGAATGGTCTCGCCATGGACGCACGGCGCCTTCCGCTGGAGATTCAGGTGGAGGCGTACCGCCGCAAGCTGATCCCTTACATACCGGCGCTTGGCCCGGAGGGCACAGCGGCGCTGGCGAAGTCATCGGCGGCGGGGGCCACCGGCTGAGCCGCCATTGTCCGGAGGAGCTGAGGGCGCTCGGCCACTCTAGGCCGGGTCTGACCAGGCCATGGCGGGCGTGATCGGTGCGGTACATCGTTGCCATACGGTGACCGTCGGCCAGTCCCGTCTTTGGATGCTGGCACTAAGGATGGTTTTATGAGATTACGAGCCTCCGCGATCGGGCTGAGCATCGCGCTCGCGGCATCGCTTCTTCTTCCCGTCAGCGCCGCGACCGCGTCAAGAGCCGCCATGGCCGCGTCAGGCCCGACAAAGGGCCAGCGCATCAAGGTGCTGACTAAGGCGCTGAACTTCATGCGCGAGGATTACAAGAAGCTGCGGCAAGACGAGCCCGGCCCGGCCGACGTGTTCGACTACCAGGTCGGCGACCTGTGGAGGCAAGGCATAGACGGCACGGGCACGACCGTTGCCGTGATTGAGGGCTGGAACGACCCGGCTATCGGATCCCTTATGGCATCGCTGGACAGGATACTCGACCTGCCAAAGGCGCAGATCAGCACGATTTACCCGACCGGCCAGCACAAGCTCCCGGCTGATTGCCCGCCCGGAATGGTCAAGCTAGGCAGCTACGGCTCTTGCCAGGCCTGGGAGGGCGAGCTTGAGCTCGACGTCCTATCGGTGCACATCATGGCGCCTTACGCCAAGATCCTGATCACCGTGGCGCCCGCGGATAGCGAGATCACCGGCGACGCGGCCAGCCAGGTGGCTCCCCCTGAAATTCATGCAGGCGGTCGAGTACGTGACCGAGCACCACCTCGCCAACGTGATCTCGATCAGCGACGGAACGGCCGAGAGCAGCTACAGCGAAGGGCACGAGGAGATCTACGCCCAGGGCCCTGGCGAGCTGACCGCGGCCGAATTCGGCGTCCCGATCCTGGTCGGTACCGGCGACTGCGACGCCGTCCAGCACCTGGCCGCCGGGCCGGGCACCTGCGACCAGAAACTCGTTACCAAGACCAGGGCTACGGCCGCCTGGGACGACTCGCCGTGGGTCACCGCGGTCGGCGGCACCACGCCCAACCTCAGCAGCACCGGGCAGCGGCTTGGTCCTGACCCCGTCTGGAATCTCGGCCCGTTCGGCGTCCCAGTCGGCGAAGGAGCGGGCTTCTCTTCGGTGTTCACCCGGCCGGACTACCAGAACAGGGTTGAATCGATCACGCGCTCGAAGCGGCGCTCCGTACCTGACATCTCGATGGACGCCTCGGATGGCACTTCTGAGGCCGGACCGCTGCTCGCCGGCGTTCTGGCGCTGGCGACTCAGCTCAACCGCGGCGAGAACATCGGCCCGATCAATGACGTGCTCTACAACGTGCTTGGCCCGGCCGGCCTCAAGGACGGCGTCGCCGACGTCGTCTCCGGCAACAACGACGTGATCAGGAACGGCAAAGTCGCGGTGCGGGGCTTCGCCGCGGCCAAGGGCTTCGATGTAGCCAGCGGCTGGGGCACGATCCTGGCCGGCACGTTCGTCCCGGCCCTCGTCCGCGCAACCCAGAAGGCCAGGCAGGACCAGGCGGCGCGGGTCGAAGCCGCGCTCGAGCTTGAAGGGGTCGAGAGCCGGATCCGCCTGAACAAGTACCACGTCAATCCCGGCGGGTCGGCAACCCTGTCAGCGGCAGGTTTCCTGCCCGGATACCCGGTCACCTTGTCCATCGACGGCCACCACGTCGCCGTGCTGCACGCGCGCTCCGATGGTTCGGTCAGCTACGTCATCCGCCCCGCCTCACTCGGGCTGCACCGCGGCCAGCATTCGATCGAGCTGACCAGCATGCTGCTCACCGAGCCGAACAGGTTCCGCGTCGGCTGACGGCGCTACCGTACCTGCGCCTGGCCGGGCGGGCGGTTCGTCAGGTTTGACAAGCATCCCCGGACTTCAGGCGACCTGCTGGTCGGGTTGGGTGGTGTAAGTGCGGCCGGCGGGGGTGGTCCAGATGAAGGTACCGGGTTCGGGCTGGTCAAGCCGCCACCGGGAGTGCTGCTTGAGCTTGTGATGGTGTCTGCACAGAGCCCCGAGGTTGCAGCTGCAGGTGAGGCCGTCCTGATCGTAAGGCTGGCTGTGGTCAAGGTCGCATCGCCAGGCGGGCTGGCGGCAGGTCCCGAACCGGCAGGTCAGGTCCCGTACGGTCACAAATTCCCTGAGTCGCGCCGGTACCTGGTACGCGGGGCTGGCCTGGGTATGCGCGCATCCGCCTGCCGCGGTGTCGGCTGCGGCACGTTCGGTCGCCCGGGCGGCCGCTTGCTGCGCGGCAGCGATGATCGCGGCGAGCACTCGGGCCAGATTCGCTTCCTCGGGCTGACCGCCCTGAGCCGCGGCAATGAGTCCGTCGGCGGCGCTGATTTCGTCGGCGGAGATGATCACGGTCACCCGCTGGAGGAGACTACTGCAGGATTCCGGGCCTGCTCTCGCTGGCCCGGCGGATGATCGCCCCGATTTTACTCGCGTTACGGCTGTGGCCCAGCCTGCGCTGTCAACCAGGACAACTCGCCATTCGACGGAGGGGTCCCTGGCAGCGAGGCGGGCGACGTAGCTGGCCTGGGCGGGGGTGATCGCCCCGAGGCGGGTTATATAGCCGGGTTCTGGACCGCCCCGGGCCAGGGTCAACCACGGCAGCCGCAGATCAAGGAGCCCGCCGCCGGCGGGCGGGAGGTTCTTCAGCGCGGCGGGTCCTGGCGGCAGGAGCGGCGTCGCCTCTGGCCAGGGCATCGGACCGCGTCCTGTGCCCTCGCATCCCGGATCGTCCTCATCGGCGCCGCGTCCTGTGCTCTCGCAACCCGGATCGTCCTCATCGGCGCCAGGCCAGCGGCCGCCCGGCTGGCAGTTGTCATCCTCGGGCCGCTCCTGGGCGGGCGGAGCGTTTTCGCTGGCTGAGGAGTCCTCGCCAGTGCGGTCTGGATTCTCGTCGGCGGTGCCCGGCCTGGCGCCTGCCTTGGTGCCAGTCGGGTCGGGGTCGTTGTTCCAGGGCCAGTCATCGAGGTGAGGGCTGCTCGCATCGGGCTCCCCCTCGGAACCCGGGCCTGTGCCTGGCGGGCACTCCGCATCTGGGGGGCTGCCGGGCGGGGGCGGGATGTGGGGGAGCGTGCCCAGTAGCAGGCCGAGGAACACTTTGGAGCGGAGCAGGTCGATGCCGCCGTCGACACCGGAGGCTTTGAGTGCTCGGGCGAGCGCGGTGATGCGGGCCATCGCGGCGGCGGCGCGGATGCCCGGCAGGCTCTGCCCGGCTAGGGACGCGGTGCCCTCGGCGTCGGGATACAAGGTGACCTTGGCCCTTTTCTCGGCTTCCTCGCGCCGTCGTTCTGCGCCTTCAGGGTCCGCGGTGATCACCGCGCGGCGCAGCGACGCCCGCAACTGGCCGGTAGTCTGCTCGCCGGCCCTGGGCAGAACCTTGGCTTCGACGGCCTGAGCCTTGTCGTCGTCCAGCGGGGCGGTGGCTTCGGCGATGGCCTTGGCGCGGGGCAGGTCGATGGTGCCAGATCGCAGGGCGGCTCCGGTGGCCGAAAGCCGCCATTGCAGGTCCACGGCCAGGCCGGTCCACCATTCGGCTCCGGACTGGGACATGGTCAGGGCGAGCGCTACCTGTCCGGTGGCGCTCGCCGAGATCTTGCCGGGACGGCCGTTTGTTTCGACTCCGTTCCTGTCGTCCTCGGCGGCGGAGCGGGAGGCCATCTCTGCGACCACGGCTAGTTCCCCGGCCTGCGCCCACGCGGCGAGCCGCCGGTACGCGGCGGCTACCCCCGGCAGCGCGCCATCCTCGAGGTCACCGGCGGCGTTACAGGCCAGCCAGGCAGCCAGGTCAGGGCTAGTCGGCAAGACCTCCGCGACCCGCCCTGCTGCCGCCGACAGCGGGAATACCGATGAGCGGCCTGCGTCCAGCGCGTCAAGATAGTCCGCGAAATCAGCCTCCACCGGATCGGCCAGCCTCGCGGCCGCCTCGGCGGCCGCTGGCCCGGGGTCGAGTGGCTCGGGGTCGAGTGGCTCGGGGTCGAGTGGCTCGGGGTCTGACGGCGCGGGATCCGGTGACTCAGTTGCGGGTGAAGCCGGATGGGCGGCGTGAGAAGGCAGGTGGTTCCAGGGTGCCGGCTCGGACAAAGTCGTCAGCAGAGTCTCGAAGTCCAGGCTCCAGGACCACGACAGGCCCTCACGCACCGCTAGTCCCGTAAGCGGGACGTCATGCTGTGCCGCTGTCATGGTCACCTCCTCGGGCTATCGGATCTATCGATCACCCTAACGAAAGCCACTGACAGTCACGATATGTAGCCGAACCTAACTCCCAATTACCCAGTGTTACTCAAGTCTCTGCTGACGTAATCCGTAAGCGACAGCGCGTGAGCGTTCCGGCCGAATGCCGCCGAGGGCGCGCCAAACACGTAGTTTCGGGACGTCTTCTTTGCCTGTGCGCGGCGGACAAATCGCCTGCCACGCCCGGCCGGCCGCAACGATGGCCCACCGATGCGGTCGCCTGGCGGCGCCGGACCGCAACGATGGCCCATAGATGCTGCGGGAACCGCATGGATGGGCCATGGATGCTGTTCCGCCCGGCCCCCGGACCGCAACGATGGCCCATCCATGCGGTTAGCACGCCGTCGCCGCCACCCGGGCCGCGGTCCCGCCAGCCCCGAAGTCTAGGTCAACGCCCATCAAGATCAACTTAGAGTTCATTCGCCCCTTCGTGGTGCTGCTGCGGGGTGTCAGGCACGGCGGCATTGCGCCAGTACGACATCGTCGCGTGGCTTTGTTCGTAAGTCGTGACGGCCGTTGCTTACGACCGGCTGCTGCATCCCCAGATCGGCAGGTTCGATGTTGGCCAGGCCAGGCCAGGCCTGACCGCACACGGCTGCCGCCGAAGCGGAGCCGCTGACCTCAGTCGATATCCTGCTTCTCGTCGATGCCGATCGTCACCAGCCGACGACCGCGGTCACTTCTCGCGCGATCCGCGCATGGCCGCTGCCCTTACCGCAGGGTGGCGCGGAGCACGTTGGTGCAGATGGTCGCGACGTCGTTGCGGCCTTCCCTGACTGGCAGGCAGCCGCTGGCTGTGATCGATCCGAGGCTGAAAACCAGGCCGCCCGCTGGCGTTAGCCTGATCACCAGGTCGCAGCGGGTTTCGGGATCAGGGGCGCGGCCGATTCCCAGCTCGTAGCTGCGGAAGAAGCTCCCGCCGCCAGGGCTGGCGGTGGCCAGCACCGTGCAGCCGGGCGGGGCGAGAGCGGCATCGAACCGGTCGAACTCGAACCCGACCGCGCCGCCCAGGTTCAGGCCCTCCGATCCGATCACGGGTCCGGTTGTGCCTTCGAACACCCAGGCGTACTCCGGTTCGTACGAGGCGGGGGTCCGCTCGTAAGCAATCGCGCCGCCGTAGCCGAAGCCGGCGAAACCAACGGAAACGAGCTGATCGGGGGGACGGCCGCATCCGCTCCAGGTCCCTCCGGGCCTGGGCTCGAAGGCGTGCTGACGTTCACCGGGTTTAGCGTTCGAGGTCTGGGAGCCCGCCCACCTGCGTACCTCGAGCAGGTGCGGACGAGAAGGATGCACCGAGGTGACCCAGTACAGCCCGTTCCCGCCTAGGTACATCACGTTTCCGCCGCGATCGATGAACTGCCCGAGCGTGTCAAGCATGGCGCCGGTCCAGTACTCGGGGTGCGCGGAGAGCACGAGCGTGCGGCAGCCTGCCAGCACCGAGCCGCCGCCGGAGTGCAGGTCATCGTCGGTGATGACCCCGAAGTCCGCGCCGGTCTGCTCCAGCCAGTACCTGACGTACAGGTCGGCCATCAGCAGGTGAGTGGCCGCTTCGGCCGGGCCGGCGGCGTCCGCCTCGGCCGGGCCGGCGGCGCCCGTATCGGCCGGATCCGCCAGGAACGAGTCCACCGCGTCAACCTCGACCCTGGCGGCCGGCCCGAGACCGGGCATCGGCTTCAGCCGAGTCGAGATGTAGACCGGCGACCCGTCGTCGTGCAGCGCGTAATGCGACCGGCCTGGGTACAGCTCAGGGTCCCGGCCCAGGTTCGCGTAGGCCTGCCAGGTGAACGTCGGCGCGAGCAGCAGCACCGGCGCCAGAGCCAGCGCCAGAGCCAGCGCAGAGGGACGGACGACGAACGGCAGGTCGGCCGCGCCGTCGCGCCCAGCGGCCCGTACCACGTAGAACCCGCTTTCCGCCTCCGCCGGAACCGCGAGCCGGTGAGTCAGCGGCCAGTGGCAGTCATCCAGGTCATCGCGATGGAAATGGACGGTCTGATAGGGCGGGCCTGAAGGCGGGCAGGCGATGGCGTCGGAGCCGACCGGCGGCGGCCCGGTCACGCTCAGGCTCGGAGCGTTCAGCAGCGAGCCGTCCCGGCCGGCGGCGGTGAGATCGACGACCCGCTCAAGCTCGAACGCCCACCTGGCCAGGATGTCCGCTTCGGCGACAGCGGCGACGACGCCCCAGTTCATGATGTCCATGAACGCGATCGGGTCGGGCCGGCCGGACAGCAGCGCGGGCGCCGAGATCTTGCCATCGAAACAGCCCCCCGGCTGGCCGTCGTCGTCCGGGCTCCCGCCGAGCACGAACGCGGAGCCAGCCGAGGGGACCGGAGCCCGGCCAGCGCGACCGGTCAGCATGTAGGGGCCGCCGGTCCGCCCCAGCTGACCCCAGGCGATGGTGACCTCGGAGTTGGATGCGCTGAGGCTGACCGCCACGAAGTACCAGCACCGCTCGCGCAGCGCCTCAGGCGCGACGACGATGACGTCCTCGCCTGCTGCTACCGCGAGGTGCCCGTCACGAAGAAGCATCCGGGCCACGCCGCTGTCCGTCTGCCACGCGGCGACGACCGGCGTACCGTCAAGCCGGGTCGGCAGGATCCAGGCGCAAAATGTGAGCGAGCTGACCGGCCCGGCGAAGCAAGCTGGCACGACCCCGGCCGAGCCCGTCCTGACCTGCTCTTCCCTCACCTCCCGCTCCGGCGTGATGACCCATTCAAGCTCCTGCGCCAGCACGCCGGGACCGGCGGGCGCAGGGTCGCTGTGGCGAAGTTTCAGCACCCGGACTGACGGCGCGGGATCGGCGCTGCTCAGCCGGACCGGCAGGGCGTCACCCGGCGACACGGCTAGCTGATCGAGGTAGCCCCTGAGCACGAGGCGAGGCTAACACCTGCCATCTGTCGCGAACAAGCGTTTGTTCACTCGTACCCGGCAAACAGCAAGAATGACCCAAGAGTCCCGGCCCGCACAACGCCCGCGCAGGCCCCCGCAGCCCCCGCGCCGCCCCAATCGGGCCCGCACCGATACCGGCGAACCAGTCCAAAACGCTAGACAAACGGACAGCTCGCGACGCATTGTGGAACGAGGTGTCCGCCAAGTCGCATCTGACTACCTATAGTCATGAAGAAGACTCAATGAGTGATTTGCTTGACTTGAACAAGCGCTTGTTCTACGGTCCCGAGCAGTAGCCGCTCTGCATTCCCGAGCAGTAGCCGCTGTGCATTGAGGAGGACTCGTGGATCCATCGCCAGGCGGCATGGCAGAGATCGTTGAGCAATACTCGTCGAAGCGCCTCAGCAGGCGCGACGTACTTCGCCGGGCCGGCGCGCTCGGCATCAGCGCCGCGGTACTTGGCCCGGTGCTCGCCGCGTGCGGAGGCAGTTCGTCCACCTCGGCGGGCGGATCGTCCGCCAGCGGCAAGCCCAAGACGGGCGGCACGTTCCGCGAGGGCTATGACCGGGACTTCACCCCGCCCAACCCGGTCGCGAACAACTGGGCCGACCCTGACTACAACGCGCTCTTCGAGGCGGTCGTCATCCGCAACCCAGAAGGCGACATCGTGCCGATGCTGGCCGACAAGTTCACGAGCTCGGCGACCGGCTGGACCTTCCACATCAGGACCGGCCTCAAGTTCCAGTCCGGCGCGCCGCTGACCGCCGCGGTCGTGGCGCAGGACTTCAACATCTTCCGCAACCCGAAGATCGCCCAGAACCCGCCATTCTGGACTCCGATCACGAACGTCGAGGCCCAGGGCGAGAACGTCGTCTGCACGACGAAGCACCCGTTCCAGGCGTTCCAGGAGACCGTCGTCACCGAGTACTCCTACATCATGAACCCGGTGACCTGGAAGGCGCAGGGCACCAAGTACGGCACGCTGCCGACCGACGGCACCGGTCCCTTCGTGCTGTCCAGCTACGTTCCCGGCCAGCACGTCGTCGTGAAGCGCTGGGAGGACTACCCGGGCTCGATCGTTCCTTTCTTCACGAACAAGGGCAAGGCTTACCTGGACGCGATCCAGTGGCTGCCGATCACGCAGGCCTCCCAGCGAGCTCCGCAGATCCAGACCGGCCTCGTCGACGCGATCAAGAACCCGCCGCCCCAGGACGTCGAGACGCTGAAGAGCGACCCGAACCTGATCGTCCAGGAGTTCCAGGAGCTCTCTAACTTCTTCCTGTCCGTGAACATGGGGGACACCACCCTCGGCTTCGACGAGGTGACGGTCAGGCAGGCGATCTCGCACGCTATCGACCGGCAGACCATCGTCAACTCGATCTTCCTCGGCCACGCCGCCGCGACGTACGGGCCGGTCATGACGAAGTGGAAGTGGTACAACCCGGCCGTCGAGCAGTACAGCCAGTACGACCCGGACAAGGCCGGCTCACTGCTCGACGCGGCCGGCTGGAAAATGGGCAGCGGCGGCGTGCGGGCCAAGAACGGCACGAAGCTGTCCTTCACCACCATCAACCTCACCGACGACACGCAGAACCAGGTCATGCAGGCGATCTCGCAGATGCTGGCCAAGGTCGGCGTGCAGATGAACGTGGAGAGCCTGCCGTCCGCGTCGTTCTACCCGAAGCTCACGAACAAGGCCACCTCGTACGCGTTCAAGTGGCTGTGGTCGAGCCCGATCGACGTCGTCGCGCTGTTCGTAGCCTTTTACCAGCCGACGCTCAAGGCACTCGACCCGATCTACAACGCGTTCACGAAATGGCAGACCGCCGGCAACACCGACCAGCTCAAGCAGGCAGCGCTTGACTACCAGCTCACGTTCGCCCAGCAGTTGCCGCTCATCCCCATCTACACGCAGAACACGATCTGGGTGCACACCAAGCACGTGGTGGGCTGGCAGCCGAACCAGGCCAACCTGTACCCGTTCTACAACGACGTCTGGCTCACGACGGCCTAGCTGAAAACCCCTACATGAAGCTCGCTATCGCGACCCGGCTCGGCTACGCCGTGCTGGTCATCTTCCTCGCCTCAGTTGTCACTTTCTTCGCGTTGCACGCCTCGCCTGGCAGCGTGGTGGACAGCGTGCTCAACGTGTCCACCACGCCGCACGCGGAGATAGTGGCCTGGGAGCGCAGCCACGGACTGCTTGACCCGCTCCCGGTCCAGTACTGGCATTTCGTCTCCGGGATGTTCACCGGCAACTTCGGCACCTCGCTGGTGAGCAACATCGCGGTCACGACGATCATCGCCAACTCGATCGGCTACACCGGGATCCTGGCCGGCTCGGCCTTCCTGCTGGTCTTCGGGCTTGGCATCCCGCTCGGCGCGCTGGCCGCGATCTACCAGGGCTCGCTGTTCGACCGGGCGGTCAGGTCAGGTTCCAGCCTGCTGCTCGCCATCCCCAACTTCGTGCTCGGCGTGGTGCTGATCCTGATCTTCGGGGTGCACCTCCAGGTGCTCCCGGTCGCCGGCGCGGGCTCATTCTCCAACCTGGTGCTGCCGGCCGTGGTGCTCGCGGCGGAGCCGTTCTCGCTCACGGTCAGGGTCACCCGCACCTCGTTCCTCGAGCAGATCGGCGCGGACTTCACCAGGACGCTGCGCGCCCGCGGCATCTCTGACCGGCGGATCGAATGGCGGCACGTGCTCCGCAACGCGCTCGGTCCCGTGCTGTCCCTCGGCGTCATCCAGGTCAGGAGCCTGCTGGCATACACGCTCCTGGTCGAGGTGCTGTTCCGCTGGCCGGGTCTTGGCACCACGCTCGTCCAGTCGGTGCTGCAGCGCGACTACGCGGTCACCGAGGTGCTGACGCTGCTGATCGCCGCCGTCGTGGTGCTGGCCAGCGCGCTCGGCGACATCCTGCTCTCGGCGGTGGACCCGCGAGTACGGGTGAGCGGAGGGGTCCAGTGACCGTCATCGGCGCCAGAGCGGCCGTAGGGAAACTGGCCAGGCCGCGCAACCTCGGCTGGACGGCGGGCGCCGTCATCCTGCTGGCGGCCGGCGCGGCCGGGATCGTGATCCAGGTGCTGCCGTCGCTGCGGCACCTGTACCTCAACCAGGACCTCACGGCGACGTTCAAGTCACCGCTCACCCCCGGCCATCTGCTCGGCACGGACAACCTGGGAAGGGACCTGGGCTGGCAGCTCATCTCCGGGCTCGGGATCTCGCTGGCGATCGGTATCGGCGTGGCGCTGATCTCGGTCCTGCTCGGCCTGACCATCGGCATTCTCGGCGGGTACTTCGGTGTCTTCGCCGACGCGTCCGCCAACGTCATTACGGACGTGACCTGGGCGTTCCCGGCAATCTTGCTCGCCGTCGTGCTGGCGGGCTGGATCGGGCCGAGCATCACCACGGTCGTACTGGCGCTCGGGCTGACCAACTGGCCAGGCTTCGCCAGGATCGTCAGGGGCGAGGTGCTCTCGCTGCGGGAGCGGGACTTCGTGCACGCCGCGCGAGTGCTCGGGGTACCCAAGATCGTCATCAGCGTCCGCCATTTCGTCGTCAACCTGCTGCCGGTGACGATCGTGATGGCCGTCTACTTCCTGGCGACCGCGATCATCGGCGAGGCCGGCCTGTCCTTCCTCGGCCTCGGCGTCCAGCCGCCCACGCCCAGCCTCGGCCTGGTCCTCTCCGTCGGCCGCGAGTACCTGGACATCACCTGGTGGCCGGTCGTGCTGTCCGGCGGGCTGCTCGCCTTGGTCGTGCTCTTCCTCAACGCGCTCGGTGACTACCTGCGCGACCGGCTCGACCCGCAGGGCCGGGTGAGGCAGCGATGAACGCCGGACCAGCGCTCAAGATCAAAGGCCTGTCGATCACCCACGGCACCGGCGCCAGCACAAGACCCCTGGTGACCGACGTCAGCCTGGACCTCGAGGACGGCGAGATCGTCGGCCTGGTCGGCGAGAGCGGCTCAGGCAAGAGCCTCACCGCCCTGGCTTGCATGGGACTTCTCCCGCGCGGCATCGCGATCACCCAGGGCGACGTCGAGCTGGCCGGCCAGCCTCTCAAGGGCCTGAACCGCAAGCAGATGCGGGCCTTGTGCGGCGAGTCGATCAGCATGATCTTCCAGGACCCGCTCTCCAGCCTCGACCCGTGCGCCCAGATCGGCAGCCAGATCACCGAGACGGTGCTGGCCCACAAGGACGTGAACGCCTCGGAGGCCAGAAAGGACGCGATCGAGCTTCTCGACCGGGTCGGGATCCCGTTCGCGGCCCAGCGGATGCACGCCTACCCGCACGAGTTCTCCGGCGGGATGCGCCAGCGCGTCATGATCGCCGCCGCGCTGGTGCTCAAGCCGAGAGTGCTGCTCGCCGACGAGCCGACGACGGCGCTCGACGTCACCACCCAGGCGGGCATCGTCGAGCTCGTCAGGGAGCTGCGCCGCGAGCTCGGGATGAGCGTGCTCTGGATCTCCCATGACCTTGGCCTGGTCGGCCAGCTCGCCGACCGGGTCGCGGTGATGTACGCGGGCGAGGTCGTCGAGGTAGCCGCCACCAGCGACCTGTTCAAGGCGCCGAGGCACCCCTACACGCAGGGCCTGATCAGGAGCGGCCGCCTGGGCGAGTACGGCGAGCCGTTCGGGTTCATCGAAGGCAACGTCGCCGAGCCAGGGCACTGGCCGCCAGGCTGCCGGTTCCAGCCCAGGTGCGACCGGTCGGTACCGGCCTGCGCTGACCAGCAGGCGCTCGTTCAGCTGGGAGCGGCCCAGGTCCGCTGCGTCAACCCGCTCGAACGGGAGGCAGCCAGATGACCGGCCTACTGGAGTTCAGCGAGGTCACTAAGGTGTACCGGACCGGCCGCGGCGTGGCCGGCCGCCACGTCGCCGTGGACGCGGTCTCGTTCACCGTCGGCAAGGCCGAGACGCTCGGCGTGGTGGGGGAGAGCGGCAGCGGCAAGACCACGATCGCCCGGATGGCGCTGCGCCTGACCGCTCCCACCGACGGCCGGATCACGGTCGCCGGCATCGACGTCTGGCAGGGCAGCCGCAAGGACAGATCCCGCGTGCCGAGGATCGTCCAGGCCGTCTTCCAGGATCCTTTCGCCTCGCTCGACCCGAGAATGACGATCGGCACGAGCATCTGCCAGGGGTCAAGGCGGGCCTTCGGCGCCAGCGCGGCCGCCGCCGACCTCACCAGGCTGCTCGACCTCGTCGGCCTGCCGCAGCGGTACCGCGACTTCTACCCGCACGAGCTGTCCGGCGGCCAGCGCCAGCGGGTAGCCATCGCCAGGGCGCTCGCCATGCGGCCGCAGGTACTCGTGGCCGACGAGCCGGTCAGCGCGCTCGACGTGTCCATGCAGGGGCAGGTGCTCAACCTGCTCGCCGACCTGCGCCGCGAGTTCGACCTGACCTGCCTGTTCATCAGCCATGACCTGGGCATCGTGCGGCAGTTCTGCGAGCGCGTGCTCGTGATGGAGCGCGGGGTCGTGGTCGAGCAGGGCTCGCCAGCGCGGATCTTCGACGCGCCGTCCCATCCCTACACCCGCAGCCTGATCAACGCGATCCCGAGGATTCCGGCATGAACACCATCTCGCCTCCCGCCCCCGCCGCCATCCAGCTCCCCGGCCGGGCCGGCGCGGTCAGGGGACTCGCCTGGGCCTGGCCAGAATCAGATCTCGGGATGCTGTTCCTGCACGATCTCGGCGCCGATCTCGACGAGCTACGCTGGCTGGCCGAGCCGGTCGCGGCAGCCGGGATCTCGGTCCTCGCCGTCGACCTGCCCGGCCACGGCCTCAGCGACGGGGGCCGACGGCCGGCGCCATCCAGCTTGCCTACCAGGCATTGCGGCAGGAAGTAGCCGGAGCGGCAGCGGTCGTCACGGAGGGCCGGTCGGCTGCCCTCCTGCTCAGCCAGGAACTCACGCCCGCGCCTGCGGCCGTAGTGCTGATCAAGCCGGCCGGCCTGGCGGCGCTGCCGATCGCGCCGAGCTGGCGGCAGGTGCCGAAGCTCGTGGTGGTCCCGAACGCCGACGTTCAGGCAAACCGCTGCGCCAGCCAGATCCTCGATGCGACCAACGCCTGGTGCCTGCGCGCCGACCTGGCTGGCGGGCCGGGCGACGAGGACTTCGCCCGGCAGGTCACCAGCCTCACCGTGAAGTTCGCTCTGGAGCAGGCCGCTTTCGAACTGTCAGCAAGAGACTCAGCCAAGGGGAGCAAGTGAATCTCATCGCGCTTTACGAGCGGATGTACACGATCAGGCGCTTCGAGGAGCGGGTGCTCGCGCTGGTCACCGACCGGGAGATCACCGGCTCCGTGCACCTGTGCATCGGGCAGGAAGCCATTCCCGCCGGGGCCTGCGCGGCGCTCGAGGCCGACGACGCGGTCGTGGGAACCTATCGCGGGCACGGCTGGGCCATCGCCAGGGGCGTGCCCCTGACCGAGATGTTCGCCGAACTGCTCGGGCGCCGGTCAGGCATCGGCGGCGGCCGGGGCGGCTCGGCCTACCTGATGGCCCCCGGCTACGGCTTCCTCGGCGAGAACTCGATCGTCGGGGCCGGCGTGCCGATGGCGACCGGCGCCGCGCTCGCCAGGAAGCTCCAGGGCCGGCCAAGCGTCGGTGTGGTGTCCATCGGCGACGGCGCGATGAACCAGGGCTCGGTGCACGAGTCGCTGAACCTGGCCTCGGTACTCTCGCTGCCGCTCGTGATCGTCGTGGAGAACAACGGCTGGGCCGAGATGACGCCCGCGGACGCCCTGACCGCGGTGCCCGCGCACGAACGGGCCGCCGCGTACCGGATCCACGGCACCCTGACCGACGGCAACGATCCGGTCGCCGTGGCCGAGGCGGTCAGGGCAGCCCGCGCGACCGCGCTCAGGGACAACAGGCCGGCGCTGGTGGAGGCGATGACCCAGCGCCTGGTCGGCCACTACTCCGGCGACGCCCAGGCGTACCGGCCGGCCGCCGAGCTGGCGGCCGCCCGGCAGGCGGACCCGCTGCCCAGGCTCGCGGCCAGGATCGGCGACGAAGCCGGAGCCGCCAGGGACAGGGTCGACGCCGAACTCGAAACCGCCCTGACGGCGGCGCGCAACTACCCCCCGGCCGACCCCTCGGACGCGATGACCGGCATCTACGCTGAGGCGGCGGCATGAGCACCACCGAGCTCTCTTATATAAGAGCCGTCAACGAGGCGCTGGCCTGGTCGCTCGCGGCCATGCCGGAAACCATCGTCTTCGGCGAGGACGTTGCCCTGCCCAACGGGCCTTTCGGCGCGACCAAGGGCCTGCACGCGCGGTTCGGCGACCGGGTGTTCGACACCCCGATCAGCGAGTCGGCGATGATCGGCACCGCCCTCGGCGCGGCCGTGTCAGGACTGCGGCCCGTCGTCGAGGTCATGTACGGCGACTTCCTGCTGGTAGCGATGGACCAGATCGTTAACCAGGTCGCCAACACCAGGTACGTTTCCGGCGGCGCCCTGGTACCCCGGCTGACCATCCGCACCCAGCAGGGCGCGACGCCAGGATCCTGCGCTCAGCATAGCCAGAGCCTCGAGGCTCTCTTCGCGCACATCCCCGGACTCCGGGTCGGCCTGCCGTCAGGACCGGCCGAGGCGTACGCGATGCTGCGCTCGGCCATCGCCAGCGACGACCCCGTGCTCTTGTTCGAGAGCAGGCGGCTCTACCCCGTCAAGGGCCAGGTCACGCTCGACGAGCCGGTCGGGCCGATCGGCGGCTCGAAGGTGCTGACCACCGGGGCGGACTACACGCTGGTGTCCTGGGGGAGCGCCGTGACCGACGCGCTCGCGGCCAGCGAACTGCTCGCCGCCCGCGGGATCGCGGCGACCGTGATCGACCTGCGCTGGCTGTCACCGCTCGACCTCGACCCGGTGTTCGAGTCGGTCGCGCGCACCGGCCGGGCTCGCCGTCGTGCACGAGGCCAACCGCACCGGCGGATTCGGCGCCGAGGTCGTCGCGCGGGTGACCGAGGTGCTCGGCTGCCAGCTCGCCGCCCCGCCCGTGCGCATTGCCGCCACCGACAGCCGGGTGCCGGCTTCCCCGGCCCTTTCCCGCGCCGTCCTTCCCAACCCTGACCGGATCGCCGCCGAGCTTGCGGCCCGTGCCGCTTAAGACCTTTCACCATTTCGACCAAAGGAGCACCCAAGCGATGTCCTGCCGCAGACTCACCGGGCGCAGTGCGCTCATCACCGGCGCCGCCAGCGGCGTGGGCCGCGCGACCGCGAACCGCTTCGCGGCGGAGGGCGCGAGCACTCTGTGCCTGTTCGATCTCAACGCCGCCGGCCTTGACACCGTCGCGGCCGAGGTCGAAGCCAAAGGCGCCAGGGCCATCAAGTTCGCCGGCGACGTGACGTCCGCCGAGCACTGCCAGGAGGCGATCAGCCAGGTCACCGCCGCCGCTGGCCGGCTCGACATCCTGCTGAGCAACGCGCCCGCGCACAGCGCGTGCGCATTCCTCGACATGACCGTCGAGGAGTGGGACCGTGTCATCGCGGTCATGCTGCGTGCCTCGTTCGTACTCGGCCAGCTCGCCGCAAGGGAAATGGTCGCCGACGGCAAGGGCGGCTCGATCCTGTACACCGCGTCGATCTCGGCGCTCGGCGCCTCCATGGAGTACGCCCACTACGGCGCCGCCAAGGCAGGCATCGTCAACCTGGCCAAGACGATGGCGCTCGAACTGGTCGCCAAGGGCATCAGGGTGAACACGGTCAGCCCCGGCCCGCTGGACACCCCGCAGTCCCTCGCCGTGCTAGGCAGCGAGGAAGCGATGCAGCGGGCCAGGGAGAGCTGGCCGCTGGTGCCGATGAACCGGCTCGGCAAGGCCGAGGAGATCGCCGCCGCCTACGCCTACCTCGCCTCCGACGACGCCGCCTACATCACGGGCCAGAACCTCGTGGTGGACGGCGGCCTGACCGCGCACGCCTATTCGATTCCCGAGGAGCTGACAGCGAAATGAAGATCAACGATCACCTGTACCTGGTCGGCGGCGGCGACTACGGCTTCAACCTGTCCGGCCGCCTCGACTCGAACAGCTACATCATCGACACGGGCGAGGGCCTGTGGATGATCGACGCCGGCTTCGACGGCGGCGAGCAGGTCGTCGCCAACATCAGGCGAGACGGCCTCGACCCGCGCCAGATCTCCCGGCTGTTCGTCACGCACTACCACGCCGACCACGCCGGAGCCCTCGCGCACATGCGGACCGCGCTGTCACCCGACCTGAAGATCGCGATCTCCGCTGAGGTCGCCGAGCAGGTCAGGGAGGGGGACGAGGAAGACAACGGGCTGCGCTGGGCCAAGAGCTTCGGGTTCTACCCCTCAGGAATTCGACCTCGAGCCGTGCGAGGTCGACCTCGAACTGGCCGATGAGCAGCAGTTCACCGCCGGCCGGTTCACGCTGAGCGCGATCGACACCCCTGGCCACTGCCGCGGGCACATCTGCTTCCTGCTCACCGGCGGCGACGGCGGCTACCTCTTCACCGGTGACCACGTGTTCTGGGGAGGCAAGATCATCTTGCAGAACGTCTCGGATTCCAGCGTCCAGCAGTACGCGGAGTCCATGAACAAGCTGCTCACTTTTGACTATTCCGCGCTGCTGCCCGGTCACCTGAACTTCTCCATGGTCAACGGGAAACGGCACGTCGAACTGGCCGCCAACCAGTTCAACAAGATCGGCCTGCCGGCCAACTTGCTCTGACAGTGCTTCCTGATACCGAGTTTCCTGATACCGGGCTGCCTGACACCGGTTCTTTCTCGCTGCGGGTCGGGCTCGCCCTGCTACCCGGCCGGGGCCTGGCCGAGAACGTGACAGTGGTGGTCGCCGACGGTGTCATCGCTGAAGTCAGGACCGGGGTGACCGAGGTGCCTGACCAGCCCGGGGCCACGCTGCTGCCGGGGCTGATCGACAGTCACGCGCACCTGTCGTTCAGCGGCGGCCTCGATCCCGTTGCCGAGGTCGTTGGCGCCTCCGACGTCGACCTGGGAATTCTGGCGCTGAGCAACGCGCAGACCGCCCTGGCCAGCGGCGTCACCACGGTCGCCGACTGCGGCGCGCGCGGCGAGGTGGCGATCTCGCTGCGGGAGGCGACCGCCGCCCGGCGGGTGTTCGGGCCGAGGGTCCTTTCCTGCGGCGCGCCGATCACCACGACGGCCGGGCACTGCTCCTGGCTCGGCGCGTGCGCCGACTCGATGGATGACGTGATCAGGCAAGCCAGGCGCCAGGTCGCGGCCGGCGCTGACTTCCTGAAGGTCATGATGACCGGAGGGAACCTGACGCCCGGCAGCAACCCCGGCATGCTGCAGTACCCGCCCGAGGTCATCGTCGCCCTCGTCGCGGAGGCCAGGCGACTCGGGCGGCCGCTGATGGCCCACGCTCACTCCGAGCAGGCCGTCGCGCTGGCCGCCAGGGCCGGAGTGCCGATCGTCGCGCACGGCACCTGCGGATCGCCGGAAGGGATCTCGGTCAGCGCCGGCACGCTTGACGCGTTGCGCCAGTCAGGAACGATCGTCGACCCGACGATCACGGTCGGCCTCGCCGTGCCCGGTCAGGCCGTTCCGCCTTCGGCTGAGCGGTCGAAGATCAGGCAGGAGATGCTCCCGGTCTTCGCCGCCATGCACCGGCACGGCATCACCCTGCTCGCCGGCACCGACGGCGGGGTGACGAACGTGGGGCACGGTCACTCCGCCCATGCGGTTCTCGCCTTGCACACCGAGGTCGGCATCGACCTGGCGCAGGCGCTGTCGGCGGCGACCGCGGGTCCGGCGAGCGCGCTCGGGCTGGCCGGGGTCACCGGCGCCATTTCACCTGGTCTGTCCGCCGACCTGGTGCTTGTTGATGCCGACCTGCGCACCGAGCCCGCCGCGCTGCTTCGTCCTGAGCGAGTCTGGCTCGGCGGCCGGCTGAGCGCGGTGCGGGGACGGCTGGTGACTCGATCAAGCTCGTGACTCGATAAAGCTGACAGGGGCAGGAATGGAAGAGATCTTCGAGTACAAGTTCACCAGGCTCGACCCGGTCGGGGGTGATCACATTGACCCGCCGAGCGTGGCCATTTACGAGACGCTGCTGCAGAAGGGCGCGGGCGACACGCCGCTGCCCGGCCTCGCGGCGTCGTGGCACGTGCTCGACGGCGGGCTGACCTGGCGGCTGCGCCTGCGCGAGGGAGCCGTCTTCCATTCGGGTGCCCGCTGCGATGCGCCGGCGGTCGTCTCGGCTCTCGACCGCTGCCGCTGGGGCGACGGCCGGACCAGGCAGCTCTGGTACTGGGACCCGGTCGACAGCGTGACGGCCGCCGATGACGAGACAGTCGAACTCCGGCTGCATTACCCGTACCTGGGCCTGCCGACCTTGCTCTGGGGCACGCACACGGCGATCTGCAACGACAGACTGCGCAGCGAGCTTGGTGATCAGTTCGGGGTCGTCGTCGCTGACGGGACCGGGCCTTACCGGCTGGTGTCGTTCGCGCCGGACGAAGTGATCGCCGAGCGGGAATCTCGCCGGATCCGCTGGCGCTCGATGCCGCTGGAGGCCGACCGCCTCGCGGCGATCGCTGGCGGATCCGCTGACGTGGTGCGGGCCGTTCCGGCGGGGTCGATCGATCAGGCCGGTCGCTGGCGCGTGCACACGCAGCCGGAGATCTCGCAGTTCTATCTCGGGTTCAACTTCGACGATCCGCGCGGCTTCGGCGAGCTTGACTTCCGGCGGGCCGTGGACGGGCTGGTCGACCGGGACGCGCTGGTACGGGCGGCGTTCGGCGGTCAGGGGGACGGGCGGCGCTCTCCGGTCCCGGCCGGCGACCGGTACGCGGAGTCCTACGATCCCGCCGCGGTCTCGCCGATGACGCCCGCCGAGGCGGAGGCGGTGCTCGACCGGCTTGGCTTCCTGCGCGGTGCCGACGGCGTGCGCCTCCACCTCGAATGCGTGACTCAGGAGGCTGAGCCGTTCCGGCGGCTAGCGGGCGAACTGGCCAGCCAGCTTGAGCGGGCCGGGCTCGTGCTGCGGTTCCGGTTCGAGGAGCCCTTCGAGGCGTTCTACCGTGCCGTCGAGGCGCGGCCCGCCGCGTTCCTTTCCAAGTGGCTCTGGCCGGATTCGATCGAGGCGATCATGGGCTTCTCGCGGTCGTCGTGCACCGGGGATGGCGGCTGCAACTGGCAGGGCGCCCGGCTGCCGGCCGTCGACGCGGCCTACGACCGGTTCCTCGAGGCGGGCACGGCACCCGAGGCCGTGGCGGCCAGCCGAGCCGTGCAGGAGACGTTCATGCGCGACCTGCCCTACGTGCCGTTGTGCTCGCCGCTGGAAACCTACGCGATCGCCGCGCGCGTCGCCGGGTTCGGCCCGGTGCCAGGAACGCTTTACCCGCTCTACGACCAGGTCGAACTGCGGCCATGACCGAGCCGAACCAGCACCGGGTGAACGAGATCGCGCACGGATACCTGGACCGCTGGACGGCCCGGCCCGGCGAGACCCTGGAACTGAAGGCAAGCAGCGGGCTCGCTTACCAGGTCGGCGTCGTACGGGTGATCCAGGGCGACGCCAGCGAAGCCGGTCCAGGGCGGCGCGAGGAACGGCAGGAGTGGTGGACTCCGCTTGATTGTCCGGCGGGGATCCAGTCCGTCCGGCCCGGCTCCCTGGCCGTATCCGAGTCGTTGCCCGGACTGCGGCAGGCCCGCCGGGTCGAACTTGAGCTGAAGTTCAGGCCGAGCTTGCTGCCCGCGTCGCACGCGCAGGTCCTGGCGTCGTTGCTCGATTCTGAGGGCCGGTCCGTCGTCGCGGTAGCGCTGACCGGCGACGGGCACGCCGAGCTTCGGCTCGGCCAGGCTCGTGCGTGCGACAACAGCGGCAAGGTGCTTATTGGCCGCTGGTATCTGGCGACCCTTGAGCTTGACCTGGATAGCGGGCGGGCCGAAGTCCTGATCAACAGCCTGCACCGGCATCCCGGCGGTCCGCAGGGGCTGGCAGTCGCAGCCGAGACTGGCGTCGGTGATGTGGCGGAACGGCTGGTGCTGGCGGCGGCGAGCGACGGCGACGGCGAGCGCGAGCATTTCAACGGGAAGCTTGAAGATCCGGTGCTGCGGGGCGAAGGGTTCTGTTACCGGTGGCGGCTCGGTCCGGCGGCCGACTGTGACCTGCGGCTAGTCAACGGGCCGATGGCCGGAGTCACCGGGCATAACTGGGATGGGACCGTGCTCGCCTTTCCTTCGGCACCTGAGCAGTACGGGGCGCTGGCCTTTCACGAAGACGACCTGACCGACGCCGGCTGGGAGACGACCGCCGAGCTGACCTTGCCGCAGGAGCTTAAGTCCGGTGTTTACGCCGTGACTCTTGCCAGCTCAGCGGGGACGCGTTACGTGCCGTTCTTCGTGGCGCCGCCGGTGTCGGCGGCCCGGCCGCCGGTCGCGGTGCTGATGTCCACGTTCACCTACCTCGCGTACGCCAACGAGCACGTCCGCGAGTCGCTTGATCACTTCGCGGCGGCGGCGTCCTGGCCGAGCACACAGGACCTGGAGATCTCGGCGCACCGTGACTTTGGCCTGTCCCTGTATGACCACCACGCCGACGGAAGCGGCGTCTGCTACTCGTCGACGGCGCGGCCGGTGCTTAACCTCGACCCGAGCTACCGGTTCTGGCTCTTCAACGGGCCCGTCCACCTCGGCGAGGATCTTTACCTGCTCGACTGGCTCGAGCGGCTGGGCTACGGCTACGACGTCATCACCGATCACCTGCTCGACGCGGAAGGTTCCGCGCTGCTCGACGGCTACGAGGTCGTGCTCACCGGGAGTCACCCTGAGTACGCGAGCCTGCGGATGCTCTCCGCCTTGGAGGATCACGTTCAGCGGGGCGGGCGGCTGATGTACCTGGGCGGGAACGGCTTTTACTGGGTGACGTCGCGCGATCCCGGCCGGCCTGGCGTGATCGAGATCCGGCGCGGTCACAGCGGCGGGCGGGCCTGGGAGAGCGAGCCGGGGGAGGGGTATCACTCGACTACCGGGGAGCCTGGCGGGCTGTGGCGGCATCGTGGCCGGCCGCCGAACCGGCTGTTCGGCGTCGGCTTCAGTGCGCAGGGGGCCGACGAGCGGGCGCCAGGTTACCGGCGGGTGCTGGCGACTGGTTCTGAGTGGGAGTTCGTCTTCGAGGGCATCGGCGATGCGCGCCGCGATCGGTGACTTCGGGCTGCTGCTTGGCGGAGCGGCGGGCAACGAGGTGGACCGGGCCGATGCCAGCCGGGGCACGCCCGCGGAGACGATCGTGCTCGCGACGTCGAAAGGCCACGGCGACGCTTATCAACTGGCCGTGGAAGACCTGTCGTTCACGGCGCCCGGCCAGGGCGGAACCGAGCAGCCATTGGTCAGGTCGGACGTGGTCATTGTCCCTTATGCCGGAGGAGGGATGGTTTTCTCGGTAGGGTCCATTACCTGGCTGGGTTCGCTGGCCTTTCATGGCTACGACAATGATGTGGCCCGCTTGACGCACAATGTCCTTAAGCGCTTCCTCGCGGGGCGCGCCGTCATGGCTGGCTGACCAGGAGGCGATGTGGCCGGTGAGGCTGTGGCGGAGGACGGGCAGGCACAGGAGGCGCCAGCCTGGGTAACCGCCGCCGGGCGACCAGGCACGCTCCTCGCGGTGGCCAAGGCCGCCGGGGTGGACCCTTCGACCGTGTCAAGGGTGCTGCGCGAGGACCCGGCCGTCCGCGTTCGGCCGGACACAAGGGACCGGATCCTCGTCACCGCGAAACGGCTCGGCTACGTGCCGAACGTACAGGCCAGGAGCCTGGCGACCCGGCGGACCATGACGCTGGGCCTGATCATCCCCAGCGCCGCGAACGTCGTCTACGAGCAGATCATCCAGGGTGCGGAGGCCGCCGCGCGTGGCGCTGGCTACGTCATGCTGCTGACCGAGTCGTCCGACTTCGGTGAGGTCGACGCGGCGTACCAGGAGCTGGTACTCGGCGGTCGGGTGGACGGGCTGCTCATCGCCAGCGGCACCAAGCGGGAATCCCTTCCCCAGGTCCTCGTCGACGGCGCCCCGAACTGCCTCGTGCTTAACCGCCGTATCAGGGGCGGCCTGCCCAGCATCATCGAAGACGACGAGCGCGGCATGGCCTGCGGCGTCGAGAAGCTCATCAGCCTCGGCCACACCCGCGTCGCCTGCATCGCCGGCCTGGCCGACGTCGACACCGCCGCCCGTCGCCTCGACGGCTTCAAGCAGGCGATGCGCGCGGCCGGCCTCCCTGTGCACCGAGGCTACGTCCAGCGAGCGTCGTTCGACGAAGCCGGCGGCCATGACGCGATGCTCAGGCTGCTCGCCCAGCCCCGGCGGCCCACCGCGGTCGCGGTCAGCAGCCTGGTCGCCGCGACCGGCGCCCTCTCCGCCTGCCACGCGGCCGGCGTCGCCGTCCCGGCCGACCTCTCGATGATCGCCTTCCACGACGCCAAGATCGCCGAGTACCTGATCCCGTCCCTCTCCACCATCGCAATGCCGCTGTTCGAACTGGGCCAGACCGCCGCGACCTCCCTGGTCACCATGATCAAGGGCGAAGCCATCCCGCAAATGCAACGCCTCGACAAACCAGAGCCAAGAGTAATCGAGCGAGCCTCCACAGCCCCGCCCCGCCAGTAAGCCCAGGCCGACCCGGCTGGCCCGGCCCCGGCTAGCCCCGGCCCCCGGCACGTGACCGCTGACTATTTCCGACATTCGGGTTATTTAGTGCAACTGATCGGACCGAACAGCAACGATGGCCCAGCGTTGCTGTTCGCGGCGGGCGGGTAACGACAACGATGGGACATCAATGCTGTCAGCACAGCATCTATGGGACATCGATGCTGTAGCGGCAGGTCGGGCTAACGACAACGATGGGACATCGATGCGGCTCCGTTTGGAGCGGGACTGGCCCGCCGGGCGTGAATATCGCGGTGGGTGCTCGCAGAACTGCGCCAGGTGACGGGCGGCGGCGGTCGGCGACCGGGATGACGGCGATTCGGGTTGGCTTCAGGGAGATCTGAGTTCCAGAACGGCCGGGCGATCAACAAAGTGGAGTCCTGCTGTGGCAGGCCACGGCTGGACTCCACTTTGAGGGGCCAAAGAGTTCCCCGGACGTTGATGATCTCCGGGGCTGGTCGAAATGCCCCGAATACTCAGGTCTTGAGGGTCACGGTCGTCGTGCCTTGCAGGGCGGCGAGTTGCTTGGCCGTGTAGGCGAACGGTACCCATTCTTTTTGCGAGTACAGCTTCGTCATCGTGGCGTAGAACGGCGACTGGGGATCGGTCGCCTGCGAGTACGTGACGATTCCCTGGGAAACCGGGCCCTTAGCGGTTAGCTCCGTCGTGATCACCAGGGAAGAGCCGTCGCCCACCTCGCCGTAATCGCCGGGAAAGAACGGGTCGCCGTTGGCCAGGCCGGGATAGATGGCGTTGAAGCATCCAGTGGTGCAGCCGTGGATCGGGATGACGGCCTTGCCTTTCGTCGCGTGCTGAACCTGGCCGTAGGACGCGGTGAGCGGGATGTTGTGCGCCTTCAGGTCGAGAACCGCGTCGGCGAGGGCGCGCAGGATGGCTTTGTTGGAAGTGTTGAGTCCGGATGGGGTCGTGAGCGGCTGCTTGGCGTTGAAGGGCACTTTCCAGAAGGTCCCCGGGATGGACTGGTTGTTCCAGTCCTCGAAGAGCCAGCCGCCGGAGGCGTTCAGGTCGCCGTTCTCATATTTCTCGTATCCGGCGAGGGCGTCGCAGGCCGGGGTCAGGTTGACCTCGGTGCCGTTGGTGGCTTTCTGTTCCGGCGCTTTCCGGCAGGCGGTGACCAAAGGCTTCAGCACGAGTTCGGCCAGCAGCGAGCGGTCGTTCTCCCACATGGCCTGCAGGGTGGGAATCGTGAACTTGGGCACACCGAGCCCGTCAGTGCCCGCGACTCGCTCGGCGATCATCTCGTTGCCGAGCCGGGTACGGAGGCCCTGCTCGACATCGATCGGGCCGACGATCGGGGAGAACGCCTTGAACGGATGGCTCGGGTTGGCTAGCCAGTACGAGTCGTTGGAGTTCTCGACGTAGTCGGTCCTGATCGTGTGCGGCTCCTGGCTCGCCGGGAGGATGCCTGGCACCGGCGTTCCCTTGGTCGTGATCCAGCCGCATTTGGTCGTCGAGCCGTTAAGCGTAATCAGGCCGGCCAGCTCGTACACGAAGGTAGGCAGGCCGGGCGGCAGGCACTTCTTGATCAGCGCGGCGGTGACTCCCGGCGTGTTGCCCACGTCGCCGTAGAGCGCGTGCCCGGTACGGTCGGCCGCGATCGTGTTGAAGGTCGGGATCGCCAGGTACTTCGACTCGGCCTGCAGCAGGGCGGCGGCGGAGGTAGCGCGACCCATCTCGAAGTACTGGTCGGCGGTGCGGAACTCGTCGCCCAGGTTAACGTCGTCAAGGGCGTAGGCGGTCGTCTTGCTCCAGGAGAAGCCGGCCTGCGGGATCGTCATGACCGTGCCGTAGCGGGTGGTGTAGAAGGTGTGCGTGACGGTGTGCTTGCCTGCCTTCACCGCTACCTTTACCGTGCCCATCGGGATGGTCTTGCCGTCGACGACATAGCTCGTCGGGTGCTTCGGCGCGAGCTTCAGCTGGAACAAGGTGAACCTGGTGGACGTCGACACGGTGTGCGTCCAGGCGAGGTCGGAGTTGAACCCGATGCCGATGAGCGGGAAGCCCATGAGGGTCCCGCCTTCTACGTCATAGCTGCCGGGCACGTCCAGTTGCTCGGCGAAGAACCGCTCCGTCCCGTACCAGGGGAAGTGCGGGTTGGCGAGCACCATGCCGTCCCCGGCCTGAGTGTCCTGCATGCCGATCCCGATTCCGTTCGAGCCGTTCGATGAGCTGCCGCTCTCGGTGAGGCGGCGCAGCCCGCGCAGGGCGGCCCGGGTCGGGCGAACCGCGGCGGCAGCCTTCGCCGTCGGCGGGGCGGCTTGCACCTCATTGCCGATGAACTGCTCGCTCGACGCCTCGGTCGCGATCTGCACGCCGCGCAGCCACATGTCCTCCAGCGTGATCGGCTTGACCCACGGTCGGCCAGCGCAAGCCGGGTTCTTCAGGTCACCGGAGGCGAGGAAGGCGTTATAACCGGCGACGTAGCCTTCGAAAAGCTGCGTGACCTGGGGCAGGGGGCCGATCGGCGGCTTGGCCTTCAGCTGGGCCTGGAAACTGCCTGATTTCTTCACTGACTGCCAGAACAGGTCGGAGTCGAGGTTCGAGGGATCCACCCCGGCCGAGTAGTTAACGGCGAGGTTCTTCGGCCCGAAGAACTGCGACCGGTCGCCGTTCACGGTCACGAAGTCATTCGCGAGCGAGCAGAAGTTGCCCTGGGCGAAGGCCCAGGCCTCGCCATAACCGAGCGACCTGAAGCTTGAAGCCGTGATGTGCGGGATGCCAGCCGAATCGGTCACGATCCGCACGGTGCCCGAGGACGCGGGGACCCTGGCTGCGGTCGCGGCCCCCGCCGACGCCGCTCCGGCGGTCCCGAACGCCGCCGCTCCGAGCATCGGCAGCGCGACCGCTGCGCTGAGGACCGTGCGAATCTTCATGCGATCCACTCCCATTTAACTGGAATATCCTGCTTCGCTGACCCTACTACGAATACGATCCGCAACCGGGCGCGTTCTGGCTCACGTTCATTTGTCACGCGAAAGGGAGGATGATGGGCGCGAAGTTGACCTGGGGGAACTCGGCTAAGCGCCGTGCCTTGTCGCCGGGGGAAGTGGCGTAACGCGGTAGTTTTCGGCACGCTATCTGGTGTCCTGGCTCTGTGGCCCGCAGGCCAGGCGCGGCCGTCCCGCCAGCCCGGCAGGCTCTCGCGGGCATGGTGACCCAGATCACTGTCAACGGCCAGCACCGCGGGCAAACCTTCGACGGCGTCGGAGCGATCAGCGGCGGCGGCGGCATGGCCAGGCTGCTGATCGATTACCGCCTGCCCAGCGCGCTCAGATACTTAACTACCTCTTCGGACCTGGCGGCAGGGGAACATGGGCGCCGCGGACCTGGTGAGAGCCGTCAATAACGGCTACATTCAGGCGGACGCCACCGGCTTTCTGCAATGGCCGCTGACGGCCGCCATTCCTGAAGGCCTGATTTACAGTAACCGCGGCCTGGTCACTGCCGATGAGCCGCAGAGCGGCTATTACTACGTCGATCGCCTCACCTGGGCCACCGCGCAGACAACCCAGTTCGCCAGGCCGGGATGGCGGTATGTGCTGGGCGCGAGCGGGCAAGTCGGCGATTCAGGCAGTTACGTGACGTATGAGTCACCTGATCATCACAACTGGAGCCTGGTGGCGCAGAACACGGGCAGCTGGCGCGAGCAGCTGGCTGCGCAGGCGCCGATCTTCTGGCAACTGCCCGAGGCCGGACCGCCGACCCCGTACGCGATCGTGGGCTCCAAGCTTTGGACCGACTACACGGTCTCGGCGAACGTCTCGTTCAGCAGCCCGGACGGTTCGGCCGGGCTGATAGGCCGTTTCAATCGCCAGGCCGTCAGGGAATGGTTCAACGGATACGAACTCGACCTGAACGCGATCGGAGCGTGGGCGCTGACCCTCAACTCCCGTACCTCGACGACTCCGGCCACGCTGGCCTCCGGCCAGCTCCATGAGCTGCGACCGGATACCTGGCACGCGCTGGCGCTGAGCTTCGACGGCACGCAGATCACCGCGTCGATCGACGGCCGCCAGGTCGCGGCCCTCACGAACACCGCCTATTCCGCCGGCATCCACAGTGCCCGCAGCAGCCCGATCTGCTCGATGGTCGCTGTGGTCTGGTGACCTTGTACGGGTTGCCGTGGCGTGCGGCTGGGGTTATGGGCGGTTTGTTAGTTTTCACGGTACGGTTAACCGTACAAGGTCGTCATCGCGCGGCGACGTTGTACGGGTTGGCTTTCTGGACGCACCCAAGCCGGACGCCAAATGAGCCACCCGGCCGGGTCGCGTGGACAAAACACCTCTAATTCCCGGCCCTGGCACAACGATGGCCCACGGGTGCGTTTCCGCGGGAGTGAGGCGGGTCCCGTGGGTCTTGCTGGGGAGGCGGGGGCACTTTGCCATGGTATTTACGTGGGTAAAGTGCCCCCGCCTTCCGGGGCGGGACGGCGGGCTGCGCCGAATGCCCGGAATGCCGGGATATCCGGTCGGGATCGGGCGGGGACCCGGCCCCTCCCTGACCATGCGGAGGGGCCGACCAGGAACTCACTCCAGCGGAAACGCACCCATGGCCCACCGATGCTGCTACCGGCCAGCGTCCTACCGCATCTATGTCCCATCGATGCTGCGGGCACAGCATCGATGGGACATAGATGTCGTTCTCCCGGACCGCCGAACCGCATTGATGGCCCACCGATGCGGTTCGGCCGGGCCGCCGCCGAACCCCGCCGCAGCCGAACCCGCCGCCGGGCTGCCGCCGAACCCATCGCCGGGCCCCGCTGCCGGCCGCCAGGCGCCGCCGCCGGCCCAGCCCAAGTGACCCCAGTTACTTAGTAGCGGATCAGGCCGCGGATGTTGAGGCCGTTGCGCATGTCCTCGTAGCCCTGGTTGACCTCTTCGAGGGTGTATTCCCTGGTGATCAGCTCGTCGAGCTTGAGCTGGCCGTTGTTGTACATCTCGAGCATCCGCGGGATGTCGTGCTGGGCGTTGGAAGAACCGTACAGGGAGCCCCTGATCTGCTTTTCCATCATCGTCAGCATCCACAGCGAGCCGCTGATCTGGGTCTCGGCCGGGTGCCCGACGGCGGTGACGACCACCTTCCCGCGCTTGGCCACCAGGTCAAGCGCCGGGCCGACGTAGGCCCCTTCGGCGACGTCGGTGGTGATGATGAACGAGTCCGCCATCTGGCCACGGGTCAGCAGCCCGATGATCGGGCCCGCTTCCTCGACGCTGGCCGCGGCGTGGGTGGCACCGAGTTCCAGTGCCTTGGTGCGCTTGAACTCGACCGGGTCGATCGCGATGATGTACCGCGCCCCGGCGATCCTGGCGCCCTGGACGGCGTTGATGCCGATGCCGCCGATGCCCATGACGACGACGGTGTCGCCCGCCTTGGTCTCGGCGGTGCGCACGGCGCTGCCGAAGCCCGTCGTGACGCCGCAGCCCACCAGCGCGGCCTTGTCAAGCGAGGTGCCGTCGTCGACCTTCACGACCGACTGCGCGGGGACGACGGTGTACTCGGAGAACGTGCCGAGCAGGCACATCTGGCCGAGGCCCTGGCCCTTGGAGTGGAAGCGGTAGGTGCCGTCGAGTTGCGGGCCGTTGATGAGGAACATGCCGAGGTCGCAGAGGTTCTGCATGCCACGGGCGCAGTACGAGCAGCGGCCGCAGGCGGGCAGGAAGCTCAGGACGACCGAGTCGCCCTCCTTGACGTGGTCAACGTCCGGCCCGACCTCGACGACCTTCCCCGCGCCCTCATGGCCGCCGATGACCGGGAACGGCATCGGGATGTCGCCGGTCACCAGGTGCTCGTCGGAATGGCACAGTCCGCTGGCGGTCAGCTGGACGAGCACTTCCTTGCGGTGCGGCGCGTCGAGTTCGACGTCCTCGACCTGCCATTTCTCGTTCGGGCCATACAGCACCGCGGCCTTGGTCTTCATCGCCCTCATCCTGTCTCGCGGTAGAACCTGTTCCAGTTCGTTGATATACGGTAACCAGACTTGTTACCCGCCGGAAGACCCACCGTCGGACCCATCTGCCCAGAACGCGGACCCGAGCGCCAGGATCGCGGAGTCAAGCAGTTCGCAGAGATCGTCGCCCGGGCTGGCGAGCCACTGCTCGTACGCGGCGACGGCGACGCCGAGCATCGCGTGCGCGATCGTACGGGGCAGCAAGGCGTCGGGGCTCTGCCCGGTGCGCTGGGCGACGAAGTCGGCGATGACCTGACGCCAGGCGGCGAAGCGCAGCGTCGAGTGCGCTTGCAGCGCCGGCACGCCGAGGATGAACGTCATCCGCCGGCGGTGCGCTGGCCATTGCCCGGCCGGCATCTGGTTGAAGTCCACGATGGCCTGCCGGATCGCGTCCATCAGCGGGGCCGACGCCGGTGCCGCGGTCAGCCGGCGGCGCATGCCGGCGAGTTCGGCGTCGAAGTCGCCCCAGGGAACCTCGTTCTTGGACGCGAAGTACCTGAAGAACGTCCGCCGCCCGATGCCGGCCGCGCTGGCGATGTCATCGACGGTCGTCTGCTCGAACCCCTGCCGGTCGAACAGGTCGAACGCCACCTGCTCGAGTTCCGCGCGCGAGGTAACCCGCCGTCGCCCCGCTGCCTGATCTGCCATCCACTGCCACCCTTGCACTATGGCACTGAGTGCCTTTAGTGTGCTGCTGCTGGCACTGAGTGCCATAACGAGGAGGCAGCGTGACTGACATCGGCGTGCTCGTAGCCGAGCCAGAGACCGACGTCCAGGTTCCAGCCGAGAAGGATACCGACCTGACCGAGGAACTTCTGGTTGAGGAGGTCTCGATCGACGGCATGTGCGGTGTCTACTAACCCGGCTGCTTTCGATCTCGACCGCGCCTGGTGCCTGGATGAGCGGGTCGCCGTCCGCCCTGAGCCGTTCGGCGCGCTGCTGTATCACTTCGGCACCAGGCGGCTGTCCTTCCTGAAGGACCCGCTGCTGCTCACCGTGGTCCAGGGCCTGTCGGACCACCAGAGCGCCAGGTCCGCGTGCGAGTCGGCCGGGGTCGGCGACCAGGCGATGCCCGCCTATGAGCGCGCCCTCGGCACGCTGGCCGGATCGGCGATGATCAGGCCAAGGTCATGACTGCGACGCTGAACGACCAGTTCGCCCGCGGTCTCTCGGCGCCGATCTGCCTGACCTGGGAGCTCACCTACGCCTGCAACCTGTCGTGCGTGCACTGCCTTTCCTCGTCCGGCCGGCGCGATCCCCGGGAGCTGAGCACGGCGCAGTGCCAGGCCGTGATCGACGAGCTTGAGCGGATGCAGGTGTTCTACGTGAACATCGGCGGCGGCGAGCCAACCGTGCGCCCCGACTTCTGGGACCTCGTCGACTACGCGACCGCGCACCGGGTCGGCGTCAAATTCTCCACTAACGGCATCAAAATTTCCCCGTCCATCGCCAGGCGGCTAGCCGGCTCGGACTACGTCGATGTCCAGATTTCCCTCGACGGCGCGACGCCGGAGATCAACGACGCCGTGCGGGGGACTGGTTCGTACCTGACCGCCGTGCGGGCGATGTCGAACCTGGCCGAGGCTGGCTTCCGCGGCTTCAAGCTCTCGGTCGTCGTGACCAGGCAGAACGTCAGCCAGCTCGACGATTTCGCGGCCCTGGCCCAGCGGTACGGTGCCCAGCTCCGGCTGACCAGGCTTCGCCCGGCCGGACGGGGCGCGACGTATGGCACGAACTGCACCCGACCGCCGAACAGCAGCGCCAGCTGTACGACTGGCTGGTCGCCACGGGGAGAACGTGCTCACCGGGGACTCCTTCTTTCACCTGGCCGGGTTCGGCGAGGCGCTGCCCGGCCTCAACCTGTGCGGCGCCGGACGGGTCGTCTGCCTCATCGATCCGGTCGGTGACGTCTACGCCTGCCCCTTCGCCATCCACGAGAACTTCCTCGCGGGCAACGTACGCGACGAGGGCGGCTTCGCCCGCGTGTGGCGCGAGTCCGAGCTGTTCGCGAGCCTGCGCCAGCCACAGTCAGCCGGTGCGTGCACCTCTTGCTCGGCCTTCGACGCCTGCGGGGGAGGCTGCATGGCCGCGAAGTTCTTCACCGGCCTGCCGCTCGATGGCCCCGACCCCGAGTGCGTGCGCGGCCACGGCGAGACGGCCCTCGCCCAGGCCGACGTCAACCCGCCCCGCCCCTCGCCCGACCACTCGCACCGCCGCGCTCCGGTGCCGGTCACGATCGGCAGGCGTCGCCCCGACCGGGCCTGTGACCAGAGTCCCCTCGGGTGAGCGGTCAGAGAGTAGCGATCGTCACCGGCGCCGCCCGCGGCATCGGCGCCGCGACCGTGCTCACTCTGGCCGAGCAGGGCTGGTCGGTCCTCGCCGTCGACCTGGCCAGGGACGACCCGGCCCTGCCTTACCCGATGGGCACGGCGGACGAACTGGCCGAGGTGGTCGCGCCGCGCGGGAGGCTCGGTCCTCGCCTATCCCGCCGACGTCCGCGATCAGGCCGCGCTCACTGCCGCCGTCGCTGAGGCCGAGCGACGCTGGGGCGGGCTCGACGCCGCGATCGCCGCGGCCGGGGTGATCGCCGGGGGAGTGCCGCAGTGGGAAGTCCCCGCTGAGCAGGAGCAGGCCGTGCTCGACATTGACCTCGGCGGCGTGCTCAAGCTGGCCCGCGCCGCGATCCCGGCGCTGCTGCGCCGGCCCGAGCCCAGAGCCGGGCGGTTCCTGGCCGTCGCGTCGGCGGCCGCGACCCGGGGCATGCCCATGCTCGCCGCCTACTGCGCGGCCAAGGCCGGGGTCGCTGGCCTGATCAGGGCGCTCGGGGCTGAGCTTGGCGGCACCGGAGTCACCGCGAACGCGGTCAGCCCTGGCTCCACCGACACGCCGATGCTGGCCGAGAGCGCCCGGCTCTACGGGCTGCCTGACGCGGCGACCTTCGCCGGCCAGCAGCCGCACCGGCGCCTGCTCGACCCGGCCGAGATCGCGGCGGTGCTGGCCTTCCTCGCCGGTCCTGGCAGCAGCGCGATGACCGGCGCCGTGTGCCGGTGGACGGCGGCCTGGCCTTGATCGGCGAGCCCGGCCGCCGCCGCTGCCGCTGCCGGCCGGCTTCGGCATCGAGCTCGACTCCTGGACGCAGGCAGCTCACGCCCGAGCTCTGTTCGGCGGGTCGCCGGTGCGGGTCGCTCGGCTTACCCCGGCGGGCCAGGCCGCGTGGCGGGATCTGCAAGCCAGGCCGTGTCACCTCCCGAGCGACCGGCGCCCTCGCCAGGTACCTCACCGACACCGGGCTCGCCCACCCGGTGCCGCCCGCGCACGAGGCCGCCGCCGGTCGTGACCGTGATCGTCCCGGTCCGCGACCGCGCGACGGCTGCTCGCGCTGCCTGGCCGCGCTCGGCGCCGGACCATCAGGTCATCGTGGTCGATGACGCCTCCCACGATCCGGCCGCCGATCGCACAGGCCGCCGCCGGCACGGGGCCAGGCCGATCCGCCGCGAGGTCAATGGCGGACCCGCCGCGGCCAGGAACACCGGGCTGGCGCGGACTGACCAGTGACCTGGTCGCGTTCGTTGACAGCGACTGCGAGCCATCACCGGACTGGATCACGCGGCTGTCCGGCTCACTTCGCCGACCCGCTCGTCGCGGTCGCGGCCCCGAGGATCACCGGCCGCGCGGCCCGACAGCGGCCGGCCGCTATACCGAGGCGAACAGCGCCGCTTGACCTGGGCGGCCGGCCTGGACGGGTGATGCCGGGATCGGCCATCTCTTATGTGCCCGACGGCGGCGCTGCTGGCCCGCCGCGCAGGCGCTGCTCGATGTCGCCAGGGACGGGCGCGTGTTCGATGACTCGATGCGGGTCGGCGAGGACGTTGACCTCATCTGGCGGCTGCACGAGGCGGGCTGGCGGATCCGCTACGACCCGTCCGTCCAGGTCGCCCACCACGAGCCGGGCTCCTGGCCGGCACTGCTGGCGCGCAGGTACCGGTACGGCACCTCGGCTGCCCCGCTGGCCAGGCGGCATCCTGGTGCCGTCGTCCATCTGGCGCTCCAGCCCTGGCCGGCCCTGACCGTCGCGGCCCTGCTGGCCCGGCGGCCGCTGACCGGCGGCGGCCGCGTTCGGCGGCGGGCTGGCGACGACCGGCGAACTGGCTGCGCCAGGCGCGGGTGCCGACAGCCGGGCTGACCAAGGCGACGGTCACCGCGACCAGGCAGACCTGGCTCGGCCTCGGCCGGTACGCGACGCAGTTCGCGGCGCCGTTGCTGATCGCGGCGATCGCGCGCCTGGCCGGGCCGGGCCGTCCGGCGGTGCCCGGCGCTGGCAGGCCGGTACGCCGGTCTCCCCGGGCCGCATCGGGGCGCTGGGGCCGGCGCGCGGCGCTCGCTTCGCTGCTGCTCGGCCCGCCGCTCACTGCCTGGGCGGAGGGACGCAGGACGCTCGACCCGGCCAGGTTCACGCTCGGCCGGATCGCCGACGACATCGCCTACGGCCTCGGCGTCTGGTCCGGCTGCGTGACCGCGCGCACGCTCGCCCCGCTGACGCCGGTCATCGCCTGGCGGCCGCTGCGGATCGACCAGGCGGCCAGGCCGGCCACGCACGAGAAGGAACCCTCATGACCAATGCCTGGTTCGAGACGGTGGCCGAAGCTCAGCGCCGGGCCCGCAAGCGGCTGCCCAAGTCCGTTTACGGTGCCCTTTTCGCCGGAACTGAAAAAGGTCTGACGGTCAGCGACAATGTGGCTGCCTTCGACGAGCTCGGCTTCGCGCCGCACGTCGCTGGCCTGCGCGCCCGGCGCGACCTGTCCGTGACCGTGCTGGGCCAGCCGATCGCGTTTCCCGTGATCATCTCGCCGACCGGGGTGCAGGCCGTTCATCCGGACGGGGAGGTCGCGGTGGCCAGGGCGGCGGCGGCCCGCGGCACGGCCATCGGCCTCAGCTCGTTCGCCAGCAAGCCGATCGAGGAGGTCATCGCGGCCAACCCGCAGACCTTCTTCCAGCTGTACTGGCTCGGCGGGCGGGACCAGATCGCCGCCTACCTGGAGCGGGCCCGCACGGCCGGCGCGGCGGGCGTGATCGCCACGCTGGACTGGTCGTTCTCGCACGGCCGGGACTGGGGCAGCCCGCATATCCCGGAAAGACTGACGTCTCAGGGAGTTGCTCGGCCTGGCCCCTGAGGGCCTGGCCAGACCGAAATGGCTGGGCAGCTACCTAAGGACCGGTCACCTCCCTGGTCCTGACCGTCCCGAACCTGGCCGTGGACGGCCAGCCCGCGCCCGTCTTCTTCGGCGCGTACGGGCAGTGGATGGGCACGCCCCCGCCGTCGTGGGAGGACGTCGCCTGGATGCGCGCGCAGTGGGGCGGTCCGTTCCTGCTCAAGGGGATCACCAGGATCGACGACGCCCGCCGGGCAGTAGACGTTGGCGTCGACGGCGATCTCGGTCTCCAATCACGGCGGCAACAACGTGGACGGCACCCCGGCCACGATCCGGGTGCTGCCCGGGCATCGCGCAAGCCGTCGGGGACCAGGTCGAGGTGCTGCTGGACGGCGGTATCAGGCGCGGCAACGACGTCGTCAAGGCGATCGCGCTCGGCGCCCGCGCCGTCATGATCGGCCGCGCCTACCTGTGGGGCCTGGCCGCGAACGGCCAGGCCAGCGTGGAGAACGTGCTCGACATCCTGCGCGAACGGGATCGACTCGGCGCTTCTTGGCCTAGGCTGCTCGTCCCTCGCCGACCTGAACGAGGACAACCTCGTGGTCCCGCCCGGCTTCACCTGCACCCTGGGCGGCTGATGCTCTACCGGCTTGGCGAGCGTTTTACCGCATCGGCGGGCCATCGTTTGCTCAACCGGCCGTAAGCGTTTGTGCCTGTTATTCGGCGAACGCCGTACGTATACAGGGATATGACGCCTAAGAAGATAGGAACGCAAAATAACATATTTCCGAATTCCGCCGTCAATATACTTGTCGGGAGAAAATTGGAAATCAGACAACTTCAGCGGGCTCTTTCTGATGCGCGTCGCCCGCACGGAACGGCCATTTTCCTGGTCGGCGAAGAGGGCATCGGCAAGAGCAGGCTGGCGGCCGAGGCGGTCAGGCTGGCTCGCGCCGACGGCATGCATGTGATGAGGGGCCGCGGCAGCCAGCTACGTCCTGAAGTACCTTTCGGGCCGCTCAGCGAAGCCCTGTCCGGGCTGCTGCGGACCGGCGCCCCTCCGGCGGGCGGCGCTTTAGGTCCTTATTTAGGCGTTCTCGGCAGTCTCGTGCCTTATCTTGCCTCCGGGGCTGACCTGGAGTTCCACGGGGCTCCTTCCGTGCTCGACCTAGCCGAGGCGGTGCTGCGGCTCACCGCTGCGGCTGGCAGCACGGGCGGCTGCCTGTTCGTGCTCGAGGACCTTCATGACGTTGCCTCAGAGACCCTCGCCGTCGTCGAATACCTGGCCGACAACATCGACCTGCAGCCGACGGTCATGCTGGCGACCGTGCGGGCAGGCCTTGGTCCGGCCTCAGAGTTAGCGCACGCGGCCGCGATGCGCGGAAGTGGCCACCTGATCACCCTGGGCAGGCTGGCCAGAGACGAGGTCGGCGCGCTCGCGGCCGCGTTCCTTGACGTCCGTCCGCAAGACGTGCCCGGCCAGGTGCTCCGCCGCCTCTGGCGGGATAGCGCTGGCAATCCGGCCGTGGTGCGCGAGTTGCTTGACGGGATGGTATCGGCCAGGCTGCTGGTCATCGGACCCGACGGCGTGCGGCTAGCCGGCGCGGTTAAGTTCCTGGTGCCTGGTTACTTCGCCCAGAGCATCGCGCGCCGGGCCGCCAGGTTCGGGCCGTCTGGCCTTCGGGTGCTCACCACGGCCGCCATCTTCGGCCAGAGGTTCCCGCTCGCCGTCGTGCAAGCCGTGACCGGGATCGCCGACGAGGACTTGCAGGCTGTGCTCAGGGGCGCGGCCGGCGACGGGCTGGTCGAGGCCTGCGAGCAGGACTGGTACCGCTTCACGCATCCGCTGGCGGCGACCGCGCTGCTGCGCGAGCTCACGCCCGCCGGGAGGGCCGCCATTGCCCGCCGGGCCGCCGAGGCGATCGAGTCTGATCCGGCGGGACTGGCCGGCCGCTGGCCTCGGGTGGTCGCCATGCTGAGGCTGAAGGCAGGCGATCGGGCCGGTGCCTCCCGTGTGCTCGCGGCCGAGGGCAGCCGGGCGCTGGCCAGCGGGTTTCTCGGCCGCGCGATCGTGCTGCTCAACCTGGCGTGGAAACTGCTCGCCGACACCGGGGCGGACAGTAGCCTACGGGCGGACATCATCAGCGGGCTGTTAACCGCGCTCGGCGAGACCGGTCAGGTCAGTCAGGTCCGGCGGCTCACGGCCAGGCTTGACGAGCTCAGCCAGCTCGGCCTGAGCTCGGTCCGCCTCGCCGAACTGCACGCGCGAGCCGGCCTGGTCGCCGCGGGCACTGGTCACCTGGCCGAGGCCGCGATCCACGCCGAAGTGGCCTGGAACCTGCTGGCCTGGCCAAAGCCGGCCGACGGCGGGTTTACCGCTCTGCTGCTAGCGGTCATCGCCGCGCAGTCGCCCGGCGAGGAGCAGGCGGCTGAACGTCTCGCCGCGCTCGCCATCGCGGGCGAGAGCAACCGGCCAGAGGTAGCCTGCCAGCTCTGGGAGGTATCTGGCCGGATAGCTCGTCGCCACGACCTTGACAAAGCCGCGGTCTGCTTCGAGCGCTGCCAGGAACTCGCCGCCCGGCACGGCTTGCCGATCTGGAAGATGCGAGCTCAGGCGCAGCTCGCCATGGCTGAGTGCGTGACGGGGCGCGGTGATGACCGGGTCTGGCCCGCCCGCCGCGAGGCGGCCAGGCTCGGGGCCGCGCCGCTGCGGTGCGAGCTCGAGATCGCGGCCGCCCTGGCGCAGGTCCTGCGCGGTGAATACGAGCAAGCGCGGGAGCTGACCGAGCGCTGCTGGTCAGAGGCGCGTCAGTTCGCTCTCAACTCTCAGGCGATGCAAGTCGCCATGGTCAGGGCGACCCTGGCCGCGCATCAGGGCCAGCGCGAAGAAATGAACGAGGCCCTGGCCGAATTCCGGCGTCTTGGCGGCCACTCCTCGCACCTGGCTTCGCTGTCACTCGGCCTGGCGAGCGCGTTCTGCGCCCTAGTCGAAGACGACCTTGAGCTCGCTCGCCGCGACCTGGCGGCCGCCGTGGCCAGGGATGCCGTCGCGCCGGGAAGCTATCCGCTGGCCGGAACGCACGGCCTGCATCCGCTTTTCCAGGTGCTCGCGGGCGAGGGTGGCTGGCCGGAATACGAAGTGGGGGCCGCCGGGCCGGCTGGCTCGGTGCGCTGGAACCTTCAGTTCGCCTTGCTGGCCAGGGCCGTGCTGCTCGGTCGCGAAAGCCGGGAATCCGAGGCCATGGAGGCGATGAATCAGGCTGGTCAGGCGGCCGCGCCGTTCCCGCTCGCTCATCACCTCGGCCTCAGGCTCGCAGCGCAGGCCGCGCACGCGGACGGCTGGGGCGAGCCCGCCTTGTGGCTGCGCCGCGCGGAAGAGCACTTCCACAGCAGGAAGCTTGCCCCCGCGGCGGCCGGCTGCCGCGGCCTGCTACGGCAGATCGGCGCGAGCGTCCCGCACCGGCGGCCTGACCTTGACCGGGTACCCGCGGCGCTGAGAAAGCTCGGCGTCACCTCCCGCGAGTTCGACGTGCTCAGGCTCCTGGCCAGCAGGCTCGGCAACAAGGCCATCGCCGACGCGCTCTTCATCTCCCCGCGTACGGCGGAAAAGCACGTGGCCAGCTTGCTGCTGAAGACCGGGCTGCGGAACCGTGCCGACCTGATCGAGAAGGCGCGGAATCAGGCGCGGAATCATGACGGCGCGGCCAGCAGTGACCAGTAGCTGCCGCTCGCGAAGACGAGCGGCTCGAAGCGGTCCTCCGAGGCGCACCAGAGCGGCCGGCCAAGCAGCATCACGTGATCAGCGGCCGGGATCGAGCGCTCAAGCCGGCAGACCGCGGTGGCCAGGCTGCCGTCAAGTACCGGGACGCCGAGACGCCAGCCGAAGGCAAGGCCGGCGAAGCGGTCACCGGTGCCGGTCGCGAACCGCTCGGCGAGCTCGCGCTGTCCTTCGGCGAGCACGTTGATGCCGAACACTCCACACTGGCCGATCGCGGTCAGCGTCCGGCTGCTCAGCGCCAGGCAGACCAGCACCAAGGGCGGCCGGAGCGAGACCGAGACGAATGAGTTGACCGTGCAGCCGGCCGGCGTCTGCCCAGCCGCGCTGGTGACCACGGCGACGCCGCCCGGCCACCGCCGCATGAAGCTCCGCAGATCCTGGCCGGTGACCGCGACCATTTCCGGCGCGGTCATGCCAGGACCTGACTGGCCGCGAGGCGGGCGGCGCACTTGGCGCGCTCACGGAGGATTTCCTCGCGGTCAGCGCCAGGCAGCACGAGAGCCTGGTCGTAGTCGTCGATGGCGGCCTGCCAGTCGCCAGTCTCCTGGTAGACCGCGGCGCGGTTGTAGCGGAGATCGCTGTCGGCGCCCTGGTCAAGAGCGCGGCTGAGGTCGTCGATGGCGGCGTCGTAGTCGGCCGCTTCGTAGCTGAGCGCGGCCCGGCCGGCGAGGGCGGGGATGAGCCCGCCGTCGGCGGCGAGGGCCGCGCCGAAGTCGGCGAGCGCCTGAGCGGTGTCGCCCTGTTCGGCGTGGAGCTGGGCGCGAGCGCACAGCGCGCCGGCCTGACCGGGCGCGAGCTCGATGACGCGGGCGAGGTCGGCGATGGCCCCGTCCAGGTCGCCGGCCTCGGCGAGGACGGCCGCCCGGTTCTCGTGCAGCTCCCAGAATGGCGGGGTACGCTCCTGCGCCGCCGCGAAGTCGGCGATCGCTTCCGCGGTGCGGTCAAGCTTGGCAAGCACCGAGGCCCGGTCGAGGTAGTACTGCGGGTAACCGGGGTCGAGCCCGATCGCGGCGCTGAGCTGCCCTGCCGCCTCGTCGAGCCAGCCGAGCCTGATCAGCACCGTCGCCTTCTGGTACGCGAAGACCGAGCGGTGCGCCAGGTACTTCCCGGTCGGCAGCCCGGCGTCCAGCCGGCCGGTTCCCGCGCTGATCCTCGCCAGCGCCTCGGGCAGGCGCCCCGCTTCGAGGTCGACGAGAGCGAGGCCGATCTCGCTGATGACCGCGTAGTAGGTCGCGTCGACCGGGTCGGCCAGGCCGGACGCGATCGCGATCGCGTTGTTGAGGTGCGCCGTCGCCACCTCTTCCGGCTGACCTCGGCGCAGGGCGAGCATCGCGAGCGAGTAGCTGTTGTTCAGGTGCAGCATCGGCAGCGCGGAAAGCGCGCGCGGCCAGGTATAGAACCGCTCGGCCTCGTCAAGCAATCCGAGCACGGCGTGCGCGGTTCCGGTCTTGCCGCTCAGCAGCCAGTACCTGTTCAGGTGCCGCGCCGGGTCGGTGACGGCGAGACCACGGAGGCCAAGGTCGAGCAAGGCGTGGAAGAAACCCATGGCCAGGCAGTACTCGGCCGCCTGGAGCAGGTACTCGCCGGCCGTCTCGCTCGCGGTGCTGCCGTGTTCGCGGTGGTAGGGGAGGGCGCCGAGGCGGAGGCTCCAGTCGCCGGCGTGGTCGAGTTCGGTGGCGCGCTGGTCGTGCAGCCGCTGGCGGGCGGTCGACTCGAGCTGGTCCCAGGCTCTCTCTTCGGCTGGGTCCTGGCTGGTGCAATCCGACCAGACAAAAGCGCGCGCTAGTTCTTCTTTTGTTCTGCCATCAGGCACCGGGGCGACTGGGACGGCCGGGTGCTGACCGGCGTAGCGGGCCAGGGCAGCGCCGAGTTCGCCGTCGATCCGCGTCGCGCGGGTGGCGATGGTGACGCTGATCTGGCTCTCCGGCGCGCGCCTGAGCAGGATGGCGAGGAATTCCCGGTCGGTAGGGTCCGCCTCGTCGACGCCCGCGAAGCCGAGTGCGAGCGGTCCGGCGTGCCCGGACCAGGCCAGCAGCAGGTCGATCACGCCGTGCGCCAGCCGCCCCGTGTACGCGACGTCCTGCACCCTGACCGCGACCTTGGGCACCTCGGTGAACTCTTGCGGGGGAAAGCCGAGGGCGTCGCGCAGTTCTGGTGCCAGCGCGGCGATCTCGATCCGGTGCGCCCTGGCCAGCGCCGGCTCGCTGGCGATGATCTCAGGTACCATGAGCCGCAGCACCGAGCCGGCGCCGGTGTAAGGCCCGCGGAGCCGCCGGTGGCAGTCGACGGTGATCCGCCCGTCAAGTCCGGCGAGCGTGCCTTCGCCGGTCACCCAGACATGCCTGGTCATGCCGGCACCTGATCGCCGGTGAGGTGGGTGAGGCATTCGGCGCGCTGGCGCTCAAGTTCGCCGGTATCCGCGCCTGGCAGCCTGAGCGCCTGGTCATAATCGGTCAGGGCGGCTTGCCAGTCTCCTGTTTCCCGGTAAACGGCCGCGCGGTTGTAGAGGAGGTCGCCGTCGGCGCCGGCGATGTCGAGGGCGCGGGTGAGGTCCTCGATGGCGGCCGCGTGGTCGGCTGCCTCATACTCAAGTGCCGCTCGGCCGGCCAGGGCGGGGATGAGCCCGCCGTCGCCGGCGAGGGCCTGGTCAAAGTCGGCCCAGGCCTGCGCGGCGAGTCCTTCTTCCACCCTGAGCTGGGCGCGGGCGCAGAGCAGCTGAGGTTCTCCCGGGTGGGCCGCGAGCGCGCGCTCCAGGCCGAGCGAGGCGGTCTCGAGCTCGCCTGCTTCCAGCAGCAGGCTGATCCAGCTGATCCACGGATCCGTTTCGCCTGGCGCCAGGTCGATCACGCGAGCGAAGTCCTCGATCGCTCCGTCGAGATCCCCGGCTTCGGCCCGTACGGCGGCCCGGTTGTAGTGCAATTCCCAGAACGGCAGCGCCAGCGAGACCGCCTGGTCGTAGTCGGCGAGCGCCTCGCTGACCCGGCCAAGCCGCCTGAGCGCGCCGCCGCGGTCGAAGTAGTACTCCGCGTAGTTCGGGTCAGCCTCGATCGCGGCGCCGAAGCTGGCGATCGACTCCTCGACCCGGCCGAGCCGCAGCAACACGTTCGCCTGGTTGTGCATGAGCACGGAACGGTGCAGCAGGAACTCGCTGCTGCCAAGTTCGGCGTCGAGTTGCGCCAGGCCCTCGGTAACCAGCCTGAGCGCCTCGTGCAGATCGCCGACGTGCATTTCCACCAGGGCCAGTCCGTTGTGGTTGAAGACGGTGTGGAAGGTGCGCTCGACCGGGTCAGGCCACCAGGACGCGATCGCGATCGCGTTGTTGATGTACTCCTTGGCCAGCCGGTGATCGCGCCGCTCGACCAGCCGGTGCCTGGTATAGACCATCGCGAGCGCATAGCTGTTGACCATGTGCACTGAGGGCACGGTGCAATGCCGCCGCACGTACTTGCTCAGCTCTTCTGCCTCTTCCGACTGGCCGAGCGCCGCGTGGGCGACCGCGGTCCGGCCGAGGAGGTACCAGTAGTCCATGCCCACGCTGTGGTCGCCGACGGCCTGGCCGCGCAGTCCGTAGTCGACGACTGCCTGGTAGAAGCCGCGGAACAGGCAGTGGTCGAGCGCCTCGCGCAGCGCGGCGAGGCCCGCGAGCATGTCGCTGCCGTGTTCGCGGTGGTAGGGGAGGGCGCCGAGGCGGAGGCTCCAGTCGCCGGCGTGGTCGAGTTCGGTGGCGCGCTGGTCGTGCAGGTGCTGGCGGGTGGCAGGTTCGAGGTGTTCCCAGGCGGCTTTCTCGGCGGGGTTGCCGCTGGTTCCGTCGGACCAGATGTAGGCGCGTGCTAGTTCTTTTTCGGTTCGGCCAGTACGCTCCTGGGCCCGTGGGTCGGCTGGGTGCTGGTGGGCGTGGGTGGTGAGTGCGGTTCGTAGTTCGGTGTCGAGGTGGTCGGTTTGGGTGGCGATGGTGATGGTGATGTGGTCGGGGGCGGCGCGGCGCAGGAGGATGGCGAGGAATTCCTGGTCGGTCGGGTCGGCCTGGTCGGCGTTCGCGAAGCCGAGTGCGAGCGGTCCGGCGTGCCCGGACCAGGCCAGCAGCAGGTCGATCACGCCGTGCGCCAGCCTGGCCGTGTTCGTCCTCGCGTACAGCCTGGTGCGCTCGTCTTTGGTCGCGAGCTCGGTGAGAGTCTGCGGTGGCGCGTCGATCAGGTCCCTGAGGTCAGGCGTGATCGCCATGAGCTCGACCGCGTGCGCTCCGGTAAGCTCCTGGCGCTCGGCCCTGATGCGGGGCACGAGCACCCGCAGGACGGACCCGAGGCCAGAGTAAGGGCCGCGGAGCCGGCGGTGGCAGTCGACCGTGATCCGCCCGTCCAGTTCGGTGAGCGCGCCATTGCCGGTCACCCATACGTGCGTGGTCATGCCGGTACCTCTTCTCTTTCGACTCCTGGCTCGGGCTCTGGGCGGCTGGCCATCCTTGCGGACCTGGCCGCTCGCCGGCCGGCCACCATCGGCAGCACGGTGACCTGCACGACGAAGAGGGCCACGGTGACGGTGGCATCCCAGAATCTGGTGCCGCCGAGCGAGCCGTCCGCCAGCCCGGATACCAGCCGGTCAAGGAACGTGACGATCACCGGTACGAGCGTGAACACGAGCGACACCAGCAGCGCTACCCCGCCCACGACGCTGACCAGAGCGAACCACGGTGCGATCGCGCGATCCCTTGGCGAGAACGCCGCCTCGGACAGCGCTTCCTGGCGGTCTGTTTTGTGCCCTCGCCGCAGCCGGGCTAGCTTGTCCTGGAGGTAGGCGCCCGAAGCGCCGGTGAGGTCGGTGCAGCCGAACAGCGTGGTGAGGGCGTAGTACGGATCGGTGCGCATGAAAACGAGCGCTTGCCAGGTCAGCCTGAGCAGCACCGTATAGGCGATGGCGAGTGCGAGCCTGGCCGGCAGCGAAGCGCCGCCCGCCGCCGCGAGGAGAGTCAGCAGGCAGAACAGCAGCACGTCACCGAGCAGTCCCGCGAGGAAGGGCAGGTAGCGCTTCCGCTTCTGCACTCCGAGCAACCCGTTGAGGTGGGTCTCGAACACGAAGAAATAGAACCTGCGATTCACGCCCAGCCTGGTCGGCAGGCCCAGCCTGCGCCCGGCGAGCACGTGGAACCACTCGTGGAAGGCCATCGCGGGCATCTGCACCAGCGTGAGCACCACCTGGACCGCGATCAGCGAGGACGAGAAGAACACGAGGTGCGGGCTGGGGCGCAGCCGGGGTTCGGCGGCCATCGCGGCCAGCGTGGCGGCCACGATCAGCGCGTAGAAGATCCAGGCGGCGGGGGAGTAGAACGCCCGGCCAAGCGCCTGGTACCTGACCTTGACCGGGGCCGCTACGGCCTCGCCGGCCCCGCGGATGAACCCGAGGTCACCCAGGGTGGCCAGAAAGTCGGTCATGTCGATCTGCTCGCCGAAAACGTCGGAATACCAGGCGGCGGCCTGCGCGGTGCTCATTCCCTCGGTCAGGTGCCGCAGCAATTCGGCTCCGTCGGCGGGCAGCACCGCGTAGGAATCGATATCAGGCCTGCCGACCATGATGCCGTCGCCGTCAGGCACGAACGTCAGCGGGTGAAACTCAAGGTCCTCAGCCAAGGTGTTCTCCTTGCGAAGCGGCCTGTGCGCGGTCGCGACTGGACCGCCCACAGGCCGTCCCGTCACGCGACTAGCAGCAAGCGAGCGAGCAGTAGAAGGAAGCGATCGCGCCCGTCGTGAGCTTGATAGCGCCTGCCTTGCGCACTGTGATCTTCTTCATGCTTCGCACCTCCCTCCCGGGGTGGAGTCTTCGGCGAAGTGAAAGTCTTCGGCGAAGCCGGCTTGCCCCGACGCTGACATGGTTCGCTGACCCCCGCATGGGTAGGAATCCCCCAACTTCGGCGGCCCGAGGACCCAGGAAAGATGGGGGCTCGCTACCCATGCCAGGGCGTCGCGCCACTGTCATGGTGGCGGCATGCCAACTGAGGTACTTGGGCTCATCGTGTGCGGATCGAGCGCTTCCATCGGGCTGCCCGCGTATCTGATGTCGCTGCGGCACGAGGCCGATCTCGGCCTGCGGATCCTGCTCACGCACAGCGCGGAGCGGTTCCTTTCCCGGCAGACCATCGGCTGGTACGCCGACGAGGTAAGCGGCTGCGACGACCCCGGGCTGAATCCCACCGAGTTCGCCAGGCACTGCGCCGGCCTCGTGATCCTCCCGGCCACCGCCAACATGCTCAGCGCGGCCGCGCTCGGCCTGGCCGGCACTCCGGCCCAGACCGCGCTGCTGGCGGCCGAGCAGCCGGCGTTGTTCTTCCCGGCCATGAACGCCGCGATGTGGCATAAGCCGGTTACCCAGCGCCACGTCGCTGCTCTGCGCGCGGACGGGCATACGGTGGTAGAACCCCGGCCGCAGCAGGTATACGAGTTCTGGCAGCGCGACTTCGTCGTCGGCCCGGCTATGCCCGCCCCTGACGAAGCGACCGACCTCATCATCACCTGGCTAGAGCAAGGCGAACTGACCGACGCCAGCCTGGCCCCCGACCACGCGCTGACTCCCTGACCGGACCCCGAAGTGCCCCCGGTGTCCGGGGCCGGGGCGGCGGGCCGCACTGAATGCCGGGAATGCCGGGAATGCCGGATGGTGGCTGAGGCCGGAAGGGCCGGAAATCCAGTCCGCCCGGACCACGCCGAGGAGTCGACCCGAACTCACTCCAACGGAAACGCACCCATGGCCCAGCGTTGCTGCTGTAGCCGGGACTGGCAACCGCAACGATGGCCCATGGATGTCGTTCCCGCAGCAACGATGGCCCATAGATGCGGTTACCCGCCCCCGGCCCGACAGCATCGGTGGCCCATGGGTGCGTTTCCGCTGGAGTGAGTTCCTGGTCGGCTCCTCCGCATGGTCAGGGAGGGGCCGGGTCCCCGCCCGATCCCGCCCGGATATCCCGGCATTCCGGGCATTCGGCGCAGCCCGCCGTCCCGCCCCCGGAAGGCGGGGGCACTTTACCCACGTAAAAACCATGGCAAAGTGCCCCCGCCTCCCCAGCAAGACCCACGGGACCCGCCTCACTCCCACGGAAACGCACCCGTGGCCCATCGTTGCGGTTCGCCGCGCGGACGGCGTCCGGCGCGAATACTTGCGGAGAGCTGGGTAGTGGGCATCGCATGTCAGGACCGATACTCGGTGAGCGCTACCGGCTGGAATGCTGCCTCGCCGTCGGTGCCATGGGCGAGGTGTGGCGCGGCGAGGACCTGCTGCTCTGCAGGCAGGTAGCGATCAAGCTGATGCGGCCTGGGTGCGCGCACGACGACGAAGCCGCAGCGCGTTTTGGCGCCGAGGCCCGCTGCGCTGCCCGGCTGTGCCATCCGGGCATCGCCAAGGTGTACGACTACTGCGAGGATGGCCAGCCGTTCCTAATCATGGAACTCGTGCGGGGACAGTCGCTCGCGGTGCACTTAAGCGCCGGCCCGTTCGGGACCTGGCGTGCCCTTGACATCGTGGCACAGGTGGCGCTGGCATTGCAGGCCTCGCACTCCGCCGGGGTGCTTCATCGTGACGTCAAGCCAGCAAATCTGCTGCTTGACGGCGACGGCACGGTGAAACTCACCGACTTCGGCATCGCCGAGTCGCCTGATACGCCCGCCGCGTCGAGCACTGGGATGGTGCTGGGCACGCCCGCCTACCTGGCGCCGGAACGCATCGCCAGCAGGCCGGCCAGCGCGGCATCTGACCTTTATTCACTCGGCATTGTCATGTACGAATGCCTGACCGGGCCCGGCCGTTCACGGGCGCCCTGCTCGACATAGCGCTGGCTCACCAGGTCAGCGATCTTCCGCCGTTGCCGGCCTCGGTCGATCAGGCCGTTGTCCCGCTGCTCGCCGACCTGACCGCCAAAGATCCGTGCGGGCGCCCCGGCAGCGCAGCCGAGGTCGCGAGCCGTGCGGCGCGGCTGCAGTTTGGTCAAGGCCTGGACGGGCAGCGAGGGGACCATGACAACACAGAGCGCGCTGGCCGGCGCAGCGAGGAAGACCGCAAGAAACTACTCGGAGGGTGCTGAGCTTCCGCTGCGGGGGTTACCTGATGACCCTCGCCACTTACAGCGGTCGCTAACCGTGCTCGCGCGGGTGACTGGCAAACAGGCACCGGCCCGCGTGGACCCGATCAGCCGGCGGTGGAGCGGACAGCGGATAGCAAACCTTGACCGCGACACGACCACCGGAACCGTCGTGAGCACGTCGGTAAGGCCCAGGAGGGATATTTCACAAAATCCTGGGCAGTTGTGTTTCGCGCCTTCGCGGCACCGTGCACAGGTTCGTTCAGTCAGTGGTCGCGTTGACGTAATTTGCGGGCTGTCGCCCGCGAGAAACGCTGTGAAATTTTAGGAGACGGTTGTGATTATTCTCGGTGTTATTTTGCTGATCATCGGTTTCTTGATCGGGATCCCGATCCTCTGGTCGATCGGCATCATCGTTCTGGTTGTGGGCCTTATCCTGGCGCTGCTCGGGGCGACTGGGCGCATGGTCGGAGGCAGGCGGCATTACTTCTAAGCGACCGCCTGCGGATGACGGCGATTTGATGACTGACGACGCGGGTCAGCCGGGCGCGGGCCTTCGGCGGGCCGAGGCCGCCGAAGAACAGCTGGATGCGGCGCTGGCGGCGGGCGGCGGTGTCCTGACCGAGGACCAGGCCGAGAACCTGATGCTGGAAGCGGTCGAGCTGGCGGAGGCGGTGGCCGAGCAGACTGGCGGCCTGGGAGAGCCGGGACGCCCGCTCGATAAGCGGTCGCCGTTCTTCATCGGCATGGCGGCCGCCGCTGGGGTCGCGGTCACCTATGGCCTGGCGGAACTGGTCATCAGGGCGCGCGGCGTGCTGGTGCTGATCGGCCTGGCGTTGTTCATCGCGGCCGGCCTTGACCCGGTGGTCAGCTGGCTGACCAAGCGCTGGATGCCCAGGTGGGCCGCGGTCATCGCGATCCTGGTGGCTGCCGCGGCGATCGGGGCCGGCTTTATCGCCTCGGCGATCCCGCCGCTGTCCGCGCAGGTCACCGCGCTGAGCCAGCATCTGCCTGTGTACCTGCACGCGCTGCAGAACCACAATTCCCAGCTTGGCAAGCTTAACGCGAAGTACCACGTGCAAAGGGACCTGACCAACCTCGTCCACGCCAAGGGTACCGCGCTGATCGGCGGAGTGCTGGGCGCCGGCGAGCTGGTGCTGAGCGCGGCCGGGTCCCTGTTCATCGTCGTCGTGCTGACGATCTACTTCTTGGCCGGGATGCCCCGCATCAAGCTGTTCGCCTACCGGCTCGCCCCGCAGTCCCGGCGGACCAGGGTTATCCTCATCGGCGACGAGATCTTCACCAAGGTCGGCGGCTTCGTGCTCGGAAACTTCCTGACCTCGGCCATTGCCGGAATCGGCACTTACGTCTGGATGCTCATCTTCGGCGTGCCCTACCCGATCCTGCTGGCGCTGCTTGTCGCCCTGCTCGACCTGATCCCGGTGATCGGCTCGACTATCGGCGGCGCCATCGTCACCCTCGTCGCCCTCACCGTGTCACTGCCCGTCGCCATCGCCACCGCGGGCTTTTACGTTGCCTACCGCCTCGCCGAGGACTACCTTCTCGTCCCGCGGATCATGGGCAGGACCGTTCAGGTACCGGGAGTGATTTCCGTCCTGGCCGTCCTCGTCGGCGGCGCGCTGATGGGAATCATCGGCGCGCTCATCGCGATCCCGACCGCGGCAGCGATCCGGCTGCTCCTGCACGAGGTAGCCTTCCGGCGCCTCGACACCAGCTGACCTGAGCCGTTAACCGGCCGCGGGCAGGGACGAGCCCTGGGAGCAGCAGACCCAGGGAAGACGACGTCGCCATGGTGGCCGTGCGAAGAACCAGCTAAGACTCCGGCGCCTCGGTGCTGTCGGCGTCCTTCAGCGCGAAGACACTCACGCCGAACGGGTCCAGCCCGATGGTGCCCCCAACGGCCGAACCGTCCAGTTCGGCGAGGCGCAGTCCGGCCGCTAGCTGCGGTTTGGCTGTCACGGGCTCAGCTGCGTGGCTGACCAGCCAGAGGAACCTGGCGCCGTCGGCCCGGACCAAGATGTCGGCGGCGATCCGCGGGTCATCGACGGTGACTGGCCTGCTGACCCCGGCGAAGGCGGCCAGCGCGTCGTAGAGCGTGCTCGTCGCCTCCGGGTTCACCCGTGGCGTCATCGAGGCCAGGTGCTCGATGGGGTAAGTGCACAGCACCATGGCGCCAGAGCCCACGCTGCGCCGCAGCAAGGCCGGCCGGTCGTGACCGTCCACCGCGATCACGTCCGCGCCAGCCGGCCGTACCGGCAGGAAGGCGCGGCCGTACTCGGTCCCGGCCGCGCTGAAGGTCAGCCGGGTGCCGGCCGGGAGCGTGCCGAAGGCGACGGCGAACGTGAAGGTGACCTGCTCGTCCTCAATCGGGTCGACCATGCCGTTCCGTAGCTGGTGCTGGACTCCGAACAGGTTGTTGAGCCGCGGATACCAGGGGCCGGGGTGATGCTCGCTGTCGCCAGGGGAGTAGGACACGTAGACCGTCGCGCCAGCGGCGGCGAGCGCTTCAAGCTGCGGCCAGGTCGGGCCGAGCAACTGCTTGGCCGAAGGCAGCAGATACAGCCGGGCGCCGCTGCTTACGCCATCGCTTTCTCTGGTCAGCGCGACCGGCAGGTCAGCAAGCCTGGCAGCCACGTAAGACTGGCGTAGCGCCTCGCTGGCGTAGAGGCGGTCTCGTGGACTGGTGAACGGGTAGACGGTATCCAGGTATGAGGGCACGATCAGTGCGGCGTCGGTGTCCGCTCGCTCGCACCGCCTGATGTCGACCGAGTGAAGCAACTCGGCGAACTGCCTCATCTCGGCCAGCTGCGGCTTAGGCGAGCCGCTTGAATCGGTCAGGCCGAAATGCAGCTCGAACGGGTGCTGCCGGTACGGGTCCTGTCCGATTAGCTGGTCGTAGTCGGAGTTGCACCAGGCAATCCAGCCAGTAGCGCCGGCCAGCAGGCTGTTGTGCAGGACCTGCCGGTAGTAGTGGGCGGCGTTCTCGTCCGAGGCGAAGTCCGAGCTCACCCCGAATTCCTCAAGGACGACCGGCTTGCCGAAGGTGCTCGCCAGTTCACACGCCCACGCGGCGGCGTAATGCGTCCGAACCTGGTCGCGGCCCACCGGATAGGCATGCGGCCAGGAAGTCGCACCGGGCCGCGCTGTCGGCGACCGAGAAACCGTTGTCCTGGCCGGAGATCTCGATCCCCCAGGCGCCGTCGCCCAGCGAGACTGGCTGGGTGCCTCCTGCCGCTCGGATCGCGGTGATGATGATCTGAGCCCAGGCCGAGACGGCCTGGGCCGACGTGTTGTCGCCGCCGTACAGCGGCATCTCGTTGGAGACCAGCCAGCCGCACACCGCCGGATGCGCGGCGAACCGGCGGACCATCTCCCCGGCGAACCACGCTTGCCTGGCCACCATCCAGACGTCGGAGTACAGATCGCGGCCCTGCCGCCAGGAGGGATCCCAGTTCTCGCCGGACATGTGACCGACGATGAAGGTGGGAATCGTGCTCAGGCCAGCCTCGACGTGCCGGTCGAGGAAGTCAGCGAACCTGACCGTCAGTTGCTCGTCGATCTGGTACGGCGACGGCATGAAATCAGGCCAGTAGAAGAACGAGCGGGTCACGGTGAGGCCGTGGTCGGCCAGCACTCGCAACTCGTCGCTGACAATCAGCGGGTCATAGTTCCGCCACATCAGCGGGCCGCCGGTCCTGGACCAGAAGTTGGCCCCCAGCCAGCAGGCCGGCCCTCCGGCAGTCGTGATCTTGGCGGTGTTCCTGTGCATGCGTGGTAAACCCTCCGGGGACGGGAATGACCGGCTAGCCAGTGCCTGACGGCAACACTATACCGGTTAAGTCACCTTATTGGATTCGGCCGGGTACCGCGCGGCGGCAGCCGTGCTGGCCTCCCGGTTACACTGGCGTGCGTAGCAGCCGGGCGCCAATGGTCCGGGCATCGCGGGAGGGTATCGGGTGAAGCGTCCGACCATCTCCGATATAGCCCGTCAGGCCGGCGTCACCAAAGCGGCCGTGTCCTTCGCCCTGAACGGTCAGCCCGGCGTCTCCGCCGCGACGCGGGAGCGAATCCTCAGCATCGCCGAGGAGATCGGGTTCGCGCCCAACAGCGCCGCCCGGGCGCTGTCAGACGGCCGGGCCGGCGCCTACGGCCTGGTCATCGACCGGCCGGCCGGGCTGCTCGGGATGGAGCCGTTCTTCATGCAGCTCATCTCGGGCATCCAGACCGAGTTGTCAGGAGGGCAGACCGCGCTGCTCTTCACTACCGCGGAGGACCAGGCCGCTGAGATCGCGATGTACCGGTCCTGGTGGGCGCAGCGCCGGGTGGACGGGGTCTTCCTGGTTGATCTGCAGATCGGCGATCGGCGAGTGCCGGTGCTCGAGGAGTTGCGGATGCCTGCGGTCGTGATCGGCGCTCCGGTCGGAGCGGGGACGCTGACCGCGGTCTGGGAGGACGACGCGGCCGCCACCCGTGCGGTCGTCGAGCACCTGACCGGGCTCGGCCACGTCCGGCTGGCCCGGGTCACGGGGATCCCGAGGTTCTGGCATACCAAGATCCGTACGGACGCCTTCAAGGCGGCCGCCGCCGCGGCGGGCGCTGAGGCGGTCTGCGTGGAGGCTGACTACACCGGCGAGCACGGAGCAGCAGCGACCCGGCGGCTGCTCCAGTCCGAACGGCCGCCGACCGCCATCTTGTACGACAACGACATCATGGCGGTGTCCGGCCTGAGCGCCGCGACCGCGATGGGCGTCGACGTCCCGGCCGAGCTGTCCATCGTGGCCTGGGACGACTCACCGCTCTGCGCTCTCGTCCACCCGCCGCTGGCCGCGCTGACCAGGGATATCGCAGCATACGGCGCGAACGCGGCGCGAACGCTGATCCAGTTGGCCGACGGCAAGGCGGTGGAAAACGTCGAGGTGGCACCGCCCGTGCTCACGCTGCGCAGCAGCACGGCCAGCCCGTCGCGGCGACTGGCCGCAGACGCCTCCTGAATCGTCAGTAACCTCGCCGACATCAGATCGAGATATTAACGAGACCTTTAGGCGGCTTCCCGCCAAGTCGTGAATGGCTGACACTTAACCGGTATAGTCCCGAACAATGTCGCCAGCTGGCCGGCGGCTGGGAGCCCGTAGTTCGCGCGCACTGCGGTGCTTCTGCGGCAGGCCGGCAGTCGCTGATCGACCCGTCCCCTCCGGGCTACAGAGAGAAGGAATCCGCAATGTCGTCAAGATCCAGGCGCGTGCGATCGATTGCTGCTGGTGCCGCGCTCGCAGCCGCGATCACGCTCGCGGCCTGTTCGAGCAGCAGCACTAGCAGCGGCACGGGCAGCACCTCGTCGAGCGGGACCAGCACCAGCGTGCTGACGATCACCACCGGTGCCGCCGGCACCTTCCAGGATGACTTCAATCCGTTTTCGCCGAACGTCGAGGACGCCGCGAACGGCATGATCTACGAGACGCTGTTCTTCTTCGACACAGCCAAGGCCGGAACGGTGGATCCGTGGCTGGGCACGAGTTATGCCTGGTCCAATAACGGCACGACCTTGACCGTGCAGCTAAGGCACGGCGTTACCTGGACTGACGGCAAGCCGTTCACCAGCGCTGACGTGGCCTACACCTTTGACCTGGCGCTCAAGAACGCCGCGCTCAACAAGTACGCGCTGCCGCTGAAGAGCGTGACCACCTCCGGTTCGTACACCGTGACGATCAACTTCACCAAATCGGCGTACACGGATGCCTACTACGCCCTCGGCAAGGTGGACATCCTGCCGCAGCACATCTGGCAGTCGGTCGCCGGGCAACCGCAACGATGGCCCATCGATGTCACTGCCGCAGCAACGATGGCCCATAGATGCGGTTGCCCGCCCTCGCCGGACAGCATCGCTGGCCCATCGTTGCGGTGAGCCGAGCGGAAATGCCCGATCAGCCGGTGCCGCCGGCCAGTTCGCGGGCGCCGCGACGGCTCGCGGGCCTGGCGGCGGGCCGGCGCGGGCGAATCGCCGGTCCTGCGGGCTGCCGACCGCTCACGAGCGCTTGATGAACCTCAAGTAGAACGCGGCGAACACCAGAACAATCCCGACATTTACCATCAGTCGCTCCCAGAACTGGTGCTTGAAGAACAGTACGTCTACGCCCACCACAACGGCTACCAGGGCGAGCACGTAAAGTGCGACGGCTGCCGGTTTTCCCATCGCTTCTCCTTCTAGCCGTATCTGTGCATGCAATTCTTCAGCTGTTCGCGCAGGTAGGTGACGGCATGTTCGTATTCGGCGGGTGTTCTGAAGTCGCCTGGGCTGAGGTTTTCGAGGTCGTCTCGCAGGCTCTTGCACGGATCAAGAGCGCGGAGCAGAGCGCTGGCGTTAATGCTGCCCAGGCCGGTGCACGCGTCCCAGCCGGGGCCAGAAGTGTATCCGGGAGCGCCGTTGGCGTTGCTGACGCCGTCAGCGATGTCGCGGAACACGGCGGTCCCGTTGAAGGAGTACAGGCGGGGATTGAGGTAGCCGATCGGCCCGACCGGGGTGTTGTTCAGCACAGCAATGAGCCCGGCGTAGAAAGGCGCAACCGCGCTGGTGCCGCCGAAGGTATAGGACGTGCCGCTGACGATGACGGTGTAGCCGCTGGCCTCGTCGGCGTTACCGGCGATGTCGGGGAGGCCGCGGCCCCGGCGCCCGCTCTCGGCCTGATCATCTTCGGTATTTACGGCCTGTGCGAGGCCCGCTGGCGGCGCGTCTGACCACCGTCACCTACACGCCTGCGGCCTGAGGCTCCGGACGCTTGTCTGGATCCTTACCCGGTGACCTGGCCGGCTCTGGCAGCAGAAGCATCGTGGTGGCGGTAAGCCAGAAGGCGGCGAGCACCAGGCTGCCGAGCACGTCGGTCGGATGGTGCTCGCCGCGGTACAGCCGGGAGGCGGTCGAGCACCAGCCCGCCGGCGACCGTCGCCGCCAGGAACATCACGAGCCGCCATCGCCGCCTGAACGCCAGGAACACCACGGCCGCGAGCGTCAGCAGGACCGCGAACGCCAGCGCCGTGCTCGTCACCGTGATCAGCGGCACCAGGCTGGTGCGGGAGGGCCAGCGATGTTCGTGATGCATGCGTGCAAGCTGCCCCGCATGCGGCTGGCAAACGCGGGCAGTGCCTGGGCAGGTAGCGGATCGGGACGGAGGCGGCATGCCAGTTGTCGCGGTGGTGGCGCATTCGGGCAAGAGCTTCGGAGGCGGCCTGGCTCAGCTCAGGCGAGTGCTAGCTGAGCAGGGACACGACGACCCGATCTGGCACGAGGCGGCCAAGAGCCGCAAGGCGCCGAAGTGCGTTCGCCGCGCGATCGCCGAGGGGGCCGAGCTGATCTTCGTCTGGGGCGGCGACGGAACGGTGCAGCGGTGCATCGACGCCGTGACGGGCGAGAGCGCCGTCGTCGCGATCTTGCCGGCCGGCACGGCCAACCTGCTCGCCAGGAATCTCGGTATTCCAGCCGACATCGCCGAGGCGGTCAGGATCGGGCTGTATGGGACGCGCCGGCACCTGGACACCGGCTCGGTGAACGGTGAGCACTTTGCCGTGATGGCGGGCGCGGGATTCGACGCCGAGCTGATCGATCAGGCAGGCCGCAAGCTGAAGGCTCGCGTCGGCCAGGTCGCCTACGTATTCAGCGGGGCGAAGAACCTGTCCGCCCGGCCGGTGAAGACCAGCGTGAAGGTGGACGGCAAGCTTTTCTTCCGCGGCCGGGTCTCCTGCGTGCTGGCGTCTTTCCTGGGGCGCGGCCGGACGACGGCGTGCTTGAACTCGGAGTCGTCACGGCGGCCAATGCGCTGCAATGGGCAAGGACGCTTGGCCGGGTCGTGCAGGGCAGTGCCGCCGCCTCGCCTTTCGTCCAGGTCACTCGCGGAAAGCGGTTCAAGCTCAGGTTCAGCCGCCCGGTCCGCTACGAGATTGACGGCGGCGCGAGAGGCCTCGCCAGGAAGCTGCGAATTGACGTGCACCCGTCGTCGGTGACGATCTGCGTGCCGGCCGGGCCCACCGCTGGATCTGTTTGAATGTCCTAGGGGCGGGGCAGAGTGACTTTTCCGTCATGGTCACCAATGGAAGTGAGTTGATTGAACCTTTCTGACGCGGTCCAGGGCTTGCCCCCGTCTCTCGCGCCTGACCCGGCGGACAAGCTTCGCGAGATTCAGTCGATCACGGACGCGGCCCTGTCCAGCCTGAGTCCGCAGGACCTGCTCGAGGCGCTAGTCGAGCGGGTGCGGCTGGTGCTCCGCGCGGACACGGCCGTCGTCCTGCTGCTCGACGAAGCGGGCAGGCATCTTGTCGCCACCGCGGCCTGCGGCCTTGAGGACGAGGTCCGCCAGGGAACGCGGATACCCGTAGGCCGAGGTTTCGCTGGCCTGGTCGCCGCGCAAAGCCGGCCGGTGGTACTTGATGAGGTGACCGAGGCGAACGTCGTTAACCCCATCCTCCTGGAAAAGGGCCTCAGTTCGCTGATGGGAGTGCCGCTTGTCTCTGGTGGCCGGCTGCTCGGGGTTTTGCACGTCGGAACGCTCAGCCCGCGAAAATTTGCGGATGAGGATGTAGAACTGCTTCTTCTGGCCGCGGGCCGCGCGGCGCTCGCGGTGGAGGTGATCAATGCCCAGGTCGACCGGGCCGCCGTCGCGGCATTGCAGCGCGGCCTGCTGCCGTCGGCGTTGCCTTCGGTCACCGGTCTGGAGATGGCCGCGCGGTACGTTCCCGGCAGCGGCAACGTCGGCGGCGACTGGTACGACGTGTTTCATGTGCCTTCCGGTCAGCTCTGCGCCGTTATCGGTGACGTTGCGGGTAGCGGTCTCAAGGCCGCGGTGATCATGGGCAGGCTTCGGAGCGCGCTGCGGGCATACGCGCTGGAAACGACCGATCCGGCGGACATTCTCGAACGGCTTGAGAGGAAGATGCGGCACTTCGAGCCCGACGCGATGGCGACCGTCCTGTGCGCGGTCTTCAGCGAGGGGCTTGACGTGGTGCACGTGTCGAATGCCGGTCACCTGCCGCCGCTCATCGCGCGACCCGGCGAGCCGGCCATGCCTGTCCCAGTGTTCGCTGACCCGCTGATCGGCGTGCCCCATTCCCGTGGTCGCCGGGTGACCTCGCTTGACCTTCCGCCCGGCGGGGTGCTCTGCTTGTATACCGATGGCCTGGTCGAACGGCGTGACTGGGTCATCGACGACGGCATCGCGCAGCTTTCCGCGTCGATCAGGGACGTCGATCCCGAGCTGTGCTGTGCGACCGTGATGATCGCGATGACCGATGCCGGCCCGCATACCGACGACGTGGCCCTGCTCATCTTCCGCCGGGCTGCGGCTATCTAGACGGCGTGCTGACGCTGCGGCGGGGGAGGGGGCACGGTGAACAACGGATCGGCGGCCCAGAGCATGCCCAGCCACGGCGCACTGCTTTATTCGGAGCCCGCCAACGTCTCGGACGCGGTGGCGGAGTTCATCGCCGGCGCGGAAGACGACGGGACGCCGCTGTTCGTCGCTGCTACCGGGGAGAACCTGGCCGCCTTCGCGCAGCTTGCCGACGGGCATCGCAAACACGTCAGGCTCACCGACCTGACCGGGCAGAGCGCTGACCCTGGCCGGATCTTCGGCCTCATCAGGGCTTTCGTCGAACAGCACCCTGGCCAGCCGGTGCGTTGCTGGCAGGACGTCGGCTGGCCGGACCGGTCACCTGAGGGCCTGACCGAAGCGATCAGGTACGAGGCGCTTTTCGGCCATGCCTTCGCCGGCTTGCCCGTGAAGGTTCTCTGCTCGTACCACGTCGGCTTGGGGGAGGGACCGCTCGCCGAAGCTGAGCGGCTGCACACCTCCGTCCTGCGCGGGGGACGATGGCAGCCGCACGCCAACTGGACTGGCGACGCGGAGGGCATCGGGCTGGATCCGCCGCTGAGCAGCCCGCCAGGGCGAGCGGCCATGCTCACCTTCCGCGATGACCAAGCTGGTGCCCGGCGCTTCGCCGCGGCGTGGGCGCGGGACGTCGGCCTGCCGCCCGGCCGGGTCGCGGACCTGACCATCGCGGTGGGAGAGCTGGCAGGAAATACGCTCGTCCACACAAGCGGCGAGGGGAGACTGGCGATCTGGGTGGCTGGCGGTGAGCTTGTCTTTCAGGTTAGTGACGCTGGTTACATCAAGGACCCGCTGGCCGGGACGCTCCGGCCACAGGCGGCGGCCGACGGCCGACGCGGCCTCTGGCTAGTGCACCAGATCGGGGACCTGGTCCAGACCAGGACCGGTCCGTCGGGAACGACGATCCGGGTGCACATGCACCTGGCGGTCAGCTGAAGCCGAAGTTGCGCAGGTCGGTACGGCCGGGGGCGCACGCGCTCACCGGGCAAGCGCAAGACCGGCTTGCCCGGCACGGGCGAGATCGTCGTCAACGGCGACCACGGTATGCCCGCTCGCGCGCAGCAGTGACGCGGCGATGCCTGCCCGGTATCCGGCCTGGCAATGGACCCAGAGCGGAAGATCGGGCAGCGAGTCCGCTCGTTTCGGCAGATCGTGCAGCGGCAGGTGGAGCGCGCCGTCAAGATGACCGGCCTCCCATTCGCGGAGGCGCCTGACGTCGACGACCGCGACCTTGCCCCGGCGGCGCGCGGCCGCCAGTCCGGCGAAGTCGGACACCTCGTGCCTGGCGAGGGGCAGGTCGCTGACGAGGCGCTCGGGTGCGCCGACCGCGGCCCTGACTACCTCGATGCCGATCCTGGAGAGCTGCCGCTGCGCCCTGGAGATCTTGAGCGGGGTGTCGGCGAGCAAGGTCAGCGGCATCCCCGGGGGAATGAGCCAGCCCAGGTAGGTGGCGAAGCTGTCCGACAGCTCGAACGAGAACGTTCCCGGCACGTGACCATCCGCGTAAGCCCGCCGGTCTCGCAGGTCAACTACCCATTCGCCGGCCGCGATGCGTTTCGCGATCTCTTCAGCGCCAGCGCGTGGCGCGGCAGTCAGATCGGGTTCGGCGGGACCGGCCAGATTGGCCGGCGCCATGTGCGCGTAATAGGAAGGGTAGGCGTCGAGTCCCGCTATCAGCGTGGCCACGAATGATTCCCGGTCGCGCGTGAGAGCAGGGTTGGAGAGCAGTTCGGCTCCGATCGTGGTTGACGCACCGCTGGCCGGAGCCGCGGCGCAGAAACTGCCGAATCCGTGGGTGGGATAGACCGGCGTCGACTCTGGCAGCGACCACGCAAGACTCCGCGCCGAGGCGTGCTGGGCCTGGGCGAGAGTGCGGGTGTGCTCTGGTCCGAGCAGATCGGTACGCCCTGCGGATCCGCAGAGCAGCGAGCCGCCGGTGAAGACGCCGGCCGTTGCCGACGTCGCCGGGTCGATGAGCGCGTACGACAAGTGGGTGAAGGTATGACCTGGGGTCGCGATGATCCTGATCGCCATGTCGCCGATCTCGAGCAGGTCATCGTCACGGACAGGAACCCGGTCGAACGAGACGCGGTCCTCGGCGTTGACGCAGTACCGCGCGCCGGTTCTCTTCGCGAGAGCCAGGCCGCCGGTCAGGTAGTCGTTGTGCACATGCGTCTCGAACACGTGAGTGATCGTGATCCCGAGATGATCTGCCACGGCCAGCATGCGGTCGATGTCGCGGGGCGGATCAACGGCCAGGGCCGCGCGGCCGTCAGAGGCGAGGTAACTGCGGTTGCCAAGCGACGGCGTCTCCACAGGTATGACCTCGATCATCGTCAGCCCCTCCGCTCGCCGAGCAGGCTGCCGTAGCCGCCGCGCCAGAACAGGAGCGGTGCCGTGTCCTCCCCGTTGGTTTCGACCTCCCGCACGCGGCCGACGATGATCTCGTGGTCGCCGCCGGATAGGCGTTCCTCGACCGTGCATTCAAGCGCGGCCAGCACGTCGTCGAGTAGCGGGCTGCCGGTCCGGCCGGGGCGATGGCGCACATCGTCCCAGGTGGCGGTCGGGCCGCGCCGGGCGAAGTTCGCGGAGAGGTGCTGTTGCGGCTCGGCGAGGACGTTGACCACGAACGCGCCGTGGGCACGAACCGCCTGCAGCGTGACACTGCTGCGGTCGAAGCAGACGATCAGCAACGGCGGATCGAGCGACAGCGAGGTGACCGCGTTCGCGGTGGTCCCGACCGGCTCTCCGTCCGAGCCGATCGTGGTCACTATCGTGACGCCGGTCGCGAAATGCCCGATCGCGTTCCTGAACTCGGCCGAAGTGAGTTCCGCCTGGCCACTGACGGCCGTGGCCGCCCGGTCTTCGAGCGCGGGGTGCTTCAGCCGCCGGACATCGGTCAACGGGGTGCATAGAGACATCCGCCTGCTCCTTAAGCGACGCCGGCCGCCAGCCCGGCCGATCTCCGGGAACCTACGAGAGGAGAATAACATACAATGTTCATCGGTTTAATAGAGATTCACGCGGCGCGGCCGCCGCGGCCGCCGCGGCTGGCACAGCGGGCGCGGTAGCGGTCGAGGTCGTCGCCGACCTTGTCGTGCACGAGGCGGATAAGGCGGCCATAGGCGGTCGCGTCGGCCAGCGGATCGTAGCCGCGGATGAGCAGCCCCGACGCCCCGGCGCTGACATAGTCAAGCAGGGACTCGGCGACCTGTTCGTAGCTTCCGACCAGCGCGGTGGAGTTGCCAGGCGCTCCGGTGACCACGGACAAGGCGGTCCACAGCCGCTTGTCGTGCAGGTCGGCGCGGGCCGCGTAGCGGAGCAACCGCCTGGCGCCCTCGGCCTGCATCGGCGGCAAAGGCGCCCCGCGCGCGCTGGCCTGATCACGGGCGAGCTCGAGCAGGTCGCGGGCCCGCTGCCAGGCCGCGGTCTCGGTATCGGCCGCGATCGGCCGCAGGCTGACGCAGAAATCCCTGATCGCCCGGCCAGCATCCGCCGAGGCGGCCCGTACCCGCCCGATGAGCTCCCTGATCCCGGCGAGCGGCTCGCCCCAGAACGAGTAAACGTCGGCGTGCCTGGCGCCGACCCTGATCGCCTCGCCCGACACGCCGGCGAAGTAGACCGGCAGCCGCCCCCGAGCGGGCCTGATTGCCGCCCACGCATCGCTGACCTGGTAGAACTCGCCCGAGTAAGCGAACGGCCTAGCCGATCCCCAGGTCAGGCGCACCACGTCAAGGAATTCGCCGGTCCGGCGGTACCTTGTCGCCTTGTCCGCGAAGTCTCCGTCCCGCACCTGATCAGCGTCCTCGCCGCCGGTGCTCACGTGCAGGGCGATCCGCCCGGGATGCAGGGCGTCGAGGGTCGCGAACTTTCTCGCGGCTACCGTCGGGGCCAGGAAACCCGGCCGGTGGACGAGCAGTACGCCGAGGCTGGTTGTCACGTTGAGCACCTCATCGGCGACGATGAAGCCGTCAGGTGCCGACGATGACTGCGGCACGAGAACCAGGTCGAAGCCGGACCGCTCGTGCGCTCGGGCGATCCGGTGCAGGTAATCGGGCTGGATCGCGGTTCCGACCTCGGTCACTGTCTCCGACGCGTCCGCCGTGCGAGCGATGCCGATGAACTCGACGCGCATGCCAACATCCTTCCTATAATTCCTATAGGATAACTTAATCCGTTCTGCCTGCGGAGGTTAAGTCCGCCTGCCAGCCACGGGAGGAGAGCGGGCCACGTGACCGCGGAACTCGAGTTCATCGCCTCCGTGGTTCCGGCCGGCCAAGGACCAGCCGAAAAGCCCCCGGGTGACTCCGACTACCCAGTTCGGGTCGCTGCCGCCGTCAGCGACGCCGGCTTCGACAAGCTGCTGGTCGGCTACGCCCCGCGGGCAGCCGACGGGTTGCTGGTCGCGAGCCTGGTCCTGACCACCTCAGCCAGCCTCGGCGTCGTCGTCACCCACGTCCCCGGCCTGGTCGCGCCGACCGTGGCCGCCCGCCAGTACGCGACGCTCGCCGCTTTTCACCGGGATCGCGTCGCCATGCACGTGGTCATCCACGACGAGGCGGAGGAGGCCGCCCCCGGCGCTCCCGAGGGCGACGACTGCGACCCCGCCGCCAAGCCGCGCCGGGCAGCTGAGTTCCTTGAGGTGGTCAGGCTGGCCTGGAGCTCGGCCGGCGCCTTCACTTACTCGGGTGAGTTCTATCAGGTCGCCGGGGCCGGCTCGGCAACTGGCCCGAGAGCTGGCGGCCTGCCGGTCTACGTCAGCACGGACAGTGCCGAGGCGGAACGCTTCGGCACCGCGCACGCGGATATTTGCGTGCTCTCCAGCGCGCCCCCGCCCGTGCTCGCCGCGCGCATCGGCCGGCTGCGCGCCGCGGCGGCGAGGCAGGGCCGGTCGCCGCGCTTCGGGGTGAGCCTCAGACTGGTCACCGGGGCGGGGGAGGCGCCTGCGAGTGGCCGGTCAGCAACGGCTAGCCGGCTGTCCTGGATACCGCCCGCCGGGCCGCAAGGCATCCTGGCGGGCAGCCACGACGAGCAGGTCCGCGACCTCACCAGCTACGTAGAGGCCGGGGTCAGCACTCTGATCATCGGCCACGATCCGGAGACCGACGCCGACGCCGCCGCCTGCGCCGAGATCATCGCCCGGGTGCGGGCCGGCGCCTTCAGTGCCGGCGCCAGGCGTCCGGGTCGCGGGTGAGCTTGTCGACCGTCGGCGGCAGCTTTCCGGCCGCGAGGTCGGCCAGCGTTACCTCCTCGAGCACGGACCGCAAGCTCGCCCGGACGGCCACCCACACGTCGGCGAGCACCGCCGCTGCCCCCGGATAGGTGATCTCGCCCGGGCGGTCGTCGCCGATCTGGGCGAGCGGGCCTTCGACCGAGCGGATCACGTCGGCCAGCGTGATGTCGGCCGCTGGATGGCCGAGCAGGTAACCGCCGTTCACGCCGCGATGGCTCACGACGAGGTGGTCACGGCGAAGCTCCGACATGATGCCGAGCAGGAACCGGCGGGGGATGCCCTGCGCGTCAGAGATCTCTTCAGCCGTCACCGGCGTCCCTTCCTGCCCGCGGGCCGCGAGCTCCGCCAGGGCGCGGATGGCGTAGTCAGCCTTCACCGTGAGGCGCATAGCGTCCAACTGTCAGGGAGGGATTTCCGGGTCCGGGCAGCAGAACGATAGCAAACGAGCCGGCCACTCAGGTTGAGGCAAGCCCCGCGTAGCCTAAAGTATATAATTCTGATAGATTTAATCTACAAATTAGCCACGCGCGGCTGCCACGGGCATCCGCCGGAGCCAGTGCCCTGCGCGGCGAGTGAGGAGCACGGTCAGATGCCGGTTGAGATCATCGGAATGGTCGGAACCAGGGAGTTCTCCGAGACGCGCGGCGCGCTGGCCGGGCCCGCGATCGACCCGTCGTACCTGATGCGCTTCGCGCTCGCCCACGAGGACGCCGGATTCGACCGGGTGCTCATCGGGTACGGCGCGACCGGCCCGGACGGCTTCGCCGTCGCTGCCCACGTCCTTTACTCGACGACGAAGCTGAAGGTGCTGATTGCCCACCGGCCCGGATTCGCGGCACCGACTCTCGTCGCAAGAAAGCTGGCCACTCTCGATGCGCTGACTGGCGGTGGCCGGGTCGGGATCCACCACATCACCGGCGGCGACGAGCTCGACCAGAAGCGCGACGGAGACTTCGCCGACCACGATCGCCGCTACGCCAGGACCGCCGAGTTCATGCACCTGCTGCGGCGCGAACTGACCGCGACCGAGCCTTACGACTACAGCGGAGAGTTCTACCAGGTCAAAGGTGCCTTCAGCGTGGTCCGCCCCGCCCTGGGCCAGCCGGTGCCGCTGTATTTCGGCGGCGCCTCCCCGGCCGCGATCAAGGTGGGGGCCGAGCACGCCGACGTCTACATGCTGTGGGGCGAGCCGGTCGCCCAGATCGCCGAGCGGATCGCCCGCATCACGGCGGCCGCCGCCAGCCACGGCCGGACCGTGCGGTTCAGCCTCTCAGTCCGGCCGATCGTGGCCGCCACCGAGGATGCCGCCTGGCGGCGGGCCGAGCAGATCAGGTCGGCCACCGAGCATCGCATTGCCCAGGCGTCGGCCGCTCGCCAGGACGGCCGGCTGTTCGGCTTCCGCGAGTCCACCTCGGTCGGCTCGGAACGGCTGCAACGGCAGGGCGCCGCGAGCGACGTACATGACGAGCGGCTCTGGTACGGGGTGACCAAGCTCCTCGGGCCAGGAGGCAACTCCACCGCCCTCGTCGGCACGCCCGCTCAGGTCGCCGAGGCCCTGCTTCGCTACCGCCGGGCCGGCGTCGACACCTTCCTCATCCGCGGCTTCGACCCTCTCGACGACGTCATCGACTGGGGCAGGGAACTGGTTCCGCTGCTACGGGCCGGCGCCGAGCGCACTCCGGTCGGCCAGCTAGAACCAAGCGCCCTGTCAGCCTGACCCGCCCGCCCGGACCTGTCGGTCCGCTACCACAGCAGTTCCCACCCCGGCACAGCCAGCGGCCCGGGCTCGGCGTCGGCTCCGGTGAGTCGACAACCCAGCAATCCGCCAAACCGGCGACCTGCCCGGCGAATGGCGGTCGCCGGAACTGGACAAACTAGGCAATTCGCCAGCACCGGCGGCCTGCCCGGCCAGCGGCGGTCGCCGGGGGCCGAGGGTCGGCGGCGAGATCCAGACAAAACCGGCAACCAGGACGGCGGCTTAAGCCCCAACAGCATCGATGGGCCATCGTTGCGGTTGCGCGGCGTCGGCTTACAGCATCGGTGGGCCATGGCTGCTGTTGCCGCAGCATCGCTGGGCCATCGTTGCGGTTGCGCGCCCTGGCGGTACAGCATCTATGGGCCATCGTTGCGGCCCTGGCGGCGGGAGGGTGTCAGGCGGCGAGGGCGGGAGCGGTGGTTCCGGTTCTGCTGTGCGGGCGGTGTTTCCTGTGCGGGTGGAGTGGCTGGTGAGAACCGGCCCTGTCCCAGGATTCCATGATTGTGGAATCCCCGACTGGCGGGCCATCGGAGGATTCCACAATCATGGTCATCCCTTCCCAAAGAGCCCAGCCCCTGGGGACCTCATTGCCAGCTTTTGAGGTAAATATCCGATTCGCGGGGTGCCGGGAACCGGGAGGAGGACGCAGGCGGGCGTGGCAGCCCTCCGGGTTTCCGGGGCTGGCCTGAGTACCCCGCCAGATGACTAGGTCCGGGGGCAATCAGTATTGTATACTTGACCGATAGCTTTTATATGAATTACCGTCACCGGTGGATGCCCACCACGACGCGGCCACGACGACGTGGCGGTGTGAACCCCCTTCTCCCACAGGAGTCAGTCATGCCAGTCCGCCGGCGCGCACCCCGCCGCAGGTTGATCCCCCGCGGCCCCGCGATCACTCCCCGCGGCCTCGCCGCTACCCCGCACGGCCCCGCGACGACCGGCCCGCGACGACCGGCCCGCCACGACCGGCCGCCACGACCGGCCCGCGCCGCGCAACGCGGCGTCGGCCTCAGCCGCCGCCCCACCCTGATGGTCATCTCCGTCGCGGCCGTGGCGCTTTCGCTGGTCGCGTCAGCCTGCGGCAGCAAGACGAACACGGCGGCCGGCAACCCCGCCTCAGCGGCCTCGGCCGGGGTGTCAGGCACCCTGAACTGGGAGTGGGAGCTGCCGACTTCCTGGGACCCGGTCACCTCGACGGCGGGCTGGGATGTGCACGTGCTCGGCCTGGTGTACGCGTCGATTACCGCGCTCAGCCCGTCCGGCGACGTCAAGCCAGGCCTGGCGTCGTCGTGGAAGTACGCGGCCGGCGGTAAGAGCGTGACGTTCACGCTCAGGCCGGGCCTGAAATTCACCGACGGCGCGCCCCTGAACGCACAGGCGGTGGAGCAGAACATTCACCGGGGGCAGACGCAGCAGAACTCGACCATCGCCTCGGAACTCGCGGTCATCTCCAAGGTCGTCGTGAACAGCCCGGTGAGCTTCACGCTCGACCTGACCCAGACCGACTACCAGGTGCCCTACCTCCTCGCAGGCAAGGACGGCATGCTGGTCAGCCCGAAGGCCTTCAAGAGTGTCACCAAGATCCCGACTAACCCGGTCGGCGCCGGCCCGTTCAAGCTGACCAGCTACGTTCCCGACTCGCACGCTGATCTGGTGCGCAACGCCGGCTACTGGGACGCGGACCAGATCCACGTCGCGAACTTCACGGTGCAGGACATCACCGATCCTTCCCAGATCCTCGCGGCCCTTGAGTCGGGCCAGGTCAACGTGGCCTACATCGCCGGCAACCAGGTCGCCGCCGCGAAGGCGGCCGGCTTCAAGATCGCGGTGATTCCTTCCGAGGTGGTCAACGAGCTCGACATCCAGACGACCACGAAACCGTTCAGCAACCCTGACGTGGTCAAGGCGCTCAACTACGCGATTAACAGGCAGGCGATCGTCCAGGTGCAGGCCTCCGGCTACGGAACCGCCGCCTACCAGCCGTTCCCGAAGGGCTTCGTCGGCTACGACGCGAGCCTGGCCAGTCTGTACCCGTATAACCCCCAAAAGGCGAAGAGCCTCCTCGCAGCCGCTGGCTACCCGCACGGCATCAAGATCACGCTGGACTCGGTCAGCATCGATGACGCCATTGCCGAGCAGCTCCAGGGCCAGCTCGCGCAGGCCGGCATCGCCGCCACGATCAAGAACGTCCCGCTCGACACCGAGACCCAGTACCTGTACATCGACAAGACCCTTCCGCTCACCGTCGACGGGACGGCCGGGCGGACCTCGCCGGTCGAGATGCTCGACGTGCTGTACAGCCAGCAGGGCCTGATGAACGTGGACGGCAAGACCGCGACCACGCCGATCGCCGTCTCCAAGGCGCTGGACAACATCCTCACGGTGCCGCTTACCTCGGCCGGCTACGCGGCCGCGCTCCAGAACACGGTGCGCACAGCGGTACTCGGCGAGCCGATCCACATCTGGCTCTACACCAACCCGCGCATCTTCGCCTACAGCCCGAAGGTAAGCGGCATCCCGTTCGACCTGGTGCAGCAGCGCTGGGAAGGCGTAAGGGTAGCGAGCTAAGCCATGGCCGTGATCACACTCGCGACGGCCGGGGCGCCCGTGGCGACGACGCCCCGGCCGCGCCGGGCCCTGACCGCGCTCGCCCGCCTCGGCGGCGGGCTCGGCGTCCTGGTGCCGGTCGTCTTCCTCAGCTCGTTCATTACCTACAGCCTCGGGGCGCTGTCCAACAGCGACGTGGCGGCGACGATCCTCGGCCAGGACGCGGCCACCCCGGCCGCGGTGGCCAGGCTCAACCGGGCCCTCGGCCTTGACCAGCCGTTGCTGGTGCAGTACTGGCACTGGCTCGCCAAAGCCGTCCGGGGCAACCTCGGGGTGTCTTACTTCACCCAGATCCCGGTCGCGCAGAGCATCAGCCAGCGGCTTCCGGTCGACTTGTCGATCGCCGTGCTCGCCGTCCTGCTCGCGGTCGTGATCGGCGGGGGAGCGGGGACGATCGCGGCGGTGCGCCGGGGCGGCTGGTTCGACCGCGCCGTCACGGCCGCGAGCTCGGCGGTGTCCACGCTGCCGGCCTTCGTGATCGGGATCGCGCTGGTCGCGATCTTCGCGGTGACGCTGCACCTCCTGCCGGCCAACGGCTACGTCGGCCCGACGACCAGCATCGCGCAGTGGCTGAAGTACATCATCCTGCCGAGCTTCGCGCTCAGCCTGCAGGTGTCGGCCGATATCGCCAGGCAACTGCGGACCTCGCTGGTCTCGGTGCTCGAGCAGAACTACATCACCGGGGCCAAGGTGCGCGGCCTGCCGTACCGGCGCATCCTCGTCAGGCACGCGCTGCGGAACGCGGCCGGGCCCGCGCTGGTCGTGCTCGGCAACGACTTCCCTGTCATGCTGGCCGGCGCGGTCGCGGCCGAGGCCGTGTTCTCGCTGCCGGGGCTCGGCCAGCTCCTCCTGGAAAGCGCGCAGACCAGGGACATCCCGGTGGTCCAGGGACTCCTGCTGGTCATCAGCACGTTCGTGATCGTGGTCAACCTGATCGTGAACACCACGCTGAACTGGCTGTACCGGGCCGACCCAGGAGCGGTGACGTGATCAGGAAACCGATGACGATCGCCGCACTGGTCATTCTGGCCATCGTGGCCGTGCTGACCGTGTTCGGCGGGTCGCTGGCGCCGCAGAATCCCCTGGCCATCAATGCCGGCGCGCTGTTCAAAGGACCGAGCCTGCACCACTTGCTCGGCACCGACTACCTGGGCCGCGATGTGTTCAGCCGGCTCCTGGCCGGCACCAGGCTGTCCGTGCTGACCGCGCTCGAGGCGGTCGGCATCGGGCTGGGACTTGGCGCGGTGCCCGGCATCGCGACCGTCTTCCTTGGCCGGTGGCTCGACTTCGCCGCCAACCGGATCGCCGATGCCCTGATGACGCTGCCTTCGATCTTCTTCGCGGTCGCCGTCACCGCCGCGATCGGCAATGGCCTGGTCCAGGCCATGGTCCCGGTCGGTATCCTGCTCGCGCCCTACGTCTTCCGCGTCACCAGGGCGGTGACACTCGAGCACGCCAAGGCGCAGTACGTGCAGGCCGCCGAGCTGCTCGGAGCGTCGAAGCTGTACGTGATCCGCACCCACGTGCTGCGCAAGGTGCTGCCAAACATCGCCGTGACCACCGCGTCGATGATGGCCGCCGCGCTGCTGACCGTGTCGTTCCTGACCTTCCTCGGCATCGGCGTCCAGCCGCCCGCGCCCACCTGGGGCGGCGTGCTTTCCTCCGATCTTGCCTACCTGTCCCAGGCGCCGTGGGCGCCGTTCATCCCCGGCGCGCTGATCGCCATTACCGTCGGGGCGCTGAATGTTCTCGCCGACGCGTTCCGCGACCGTTCCGGTGCCGGGCAGCTTGTTCTTGTCACCGATCAGGCCAGCCAGTTCAACCCAGCCAGGGAGCTCAGCCATGATGACCAGCACGTTGCCTGAGACGCGCGCGGGCCGGGGCGACCCGCTCTTGCGCCTCGAGGATTTGCGGATCACCGTGCACCACGGGGCGGCGACCGCGGTGCGCGGAGTCTCCCTCGACGTGCGGCCAGGCGAGATCGTCGGACTGGTCGGTGAGTCAGGCAGCGGCAAGACGCTCACCTGCCGGGCCGCGCTCGGAGTGCTGCCGCCGGGCTGCGCGGTCGCGGGCGGGACGATCTCTTTCGACGGCCAGGACCTGACCGGGCTGTCGCCGAGGCAGTGGGAGCAGGTGCACGGCAGCGAGATCGGCGCCGTCTTTCAGGACCCGGCGTCCTACCTCAACCCGAACCTGACGGTCGGCAGCCAGCTCGCCGAGGTGCTGCGGGTGAAACGGCGGCTTGACCGCCGGGCCGCGCGCCAGCGCACCGTCGAGCTGTTCGATGCGGTGGGGCTGAGGCAGCCCGGGCGGGTGTTCCACCGGATCCCGGCCGAACTGTCGGGCGGCATGCTCCAGCGGGTAATGATCGCGATCGCGATCTCCTGCGATCCGCGGCTGCTCATCGCGGACGAGGCCACGACGGCCCTGGACGTGACGATTCAGGCCGAGGTCATCGACCTGCTGTCGGCGCTGAGCCGGGAACGCGACCTCACGGTGCTGTTCGTGTCGCATGATCTCGCGGTCGTGTCCGAGCTGTGCGACCGGATCGCGGTCTTCTACGCCGGCGAGATCGTCGAGACCGGCACGACCGAGGAAATCATCGAACGGCCGCGCCACCCGTACACCCAGGCCCTCATGCGGGTCGCCTCGGTAGGCGACTACCGCCGGCGTGAACTCCAGGTCATCGGCGGCCAGCCGCCCGGCGTCGGAGCCGACATCAGTGGCTGCCGGTTCGCGGCCCGCTGCCCGGCAGCGGTCGCGACCTGCGGAACCGGACCGGTCGGAGCGGTCACCGTGGCGCCTGAGCACGAGGTGCGCTGCGTACGAGCCGATGAACTGGTCGGCGGCGAACTGGTGGCCGGGTGAACGCGACCGGGCTCGTGCAGGCGAGCTCACCTGCACCAGTTCTCCAGGTCGACTCGCTCGACGTCGTGCTCGGGCACGGCTGGCGGGCCGCTAGGGTGCTCGACCGCGTCAGCCTCCAGGTCTGGCCGGGCGAGATCGTCGGCCTGGTCGGCGAAACCGGATCAGGCAAGACGACCATCGCCCGTGCGATCACCGGGCTGGTGAAGCTTGCTGGCGGTCAGGTAGCTGTGGCAGGCAAGACGATCTCCGGCTTGCGCGGCCGCGCTCGCCGGGCGGAACGGCGGCGAGGGACCGTGCAGCTCGTCTTCCAGGATCCGCTCCGCTCGCTCGACCCTGACCTGCGGGTCTTCGATATCGTCGCCGAAGGCCTGCGGATCAGGGGCGGTCTTCCGGCCAGCGAGATCGCCAGGCGAGTCAGGGAGACGCTGGCGCAGGTCGGCCTGGACGACTCGGTATTTGACCGCAAGCCCGCGCAGATCTCAGGCGGGCAGCGCCAGCGGGTCTCGATCGCGCGGGCGCTGGTGACCGAGCCGAGGCTGCTGATCTGCGACGAGCCGGTCAGCGCCCTGGACGCCAGCAGCAGGAACCACATCCTTCGGCTGCTTGACGAACTGCGGAACTCGCTCGGGCTCTCGATCCTGATCATCTCGCACGACCTCAGCTCCCTGGCCGGGGTCGCTGACCAGGTGGCCGTGCTTTACCGAGGCCAGATCGTCGAGTACGGGCCGGCCGACCGGGTGTTCACCGCGCCGCTGCATCCGTACACGGCGCTGCTCATGGCGTCGGCACCGAGCATGCGCCACGACCGGCCGTTCACCTTGCGGCAGATGCGCCGGTCAGGACCGCGGCCGGCGGTGCCCGCTGATGGCTGTGTGTTCGCTGACCGGTGCCCGTTCGCGGTCGCTGGCTGCGCCGTCCGGCCCCCGCTCGAGCAGGTCGCCTACGGCCGTGACGTGGCTTGCGTCCGCTATGCCGAGTGGCCTGACCTGGCTGCGGCCCATCACTAGGAAGGACATCTCATGCCCGTCGAATTCATCGGAATGATCGCGACCAAAGACCGATCGGAAACCAGGTACGCCGAAGGCCCGCCGATCGACCCGGCCTACGTACGGCGGTTCGCCCGCGCCCACGAGGACGCCGGCTTCGACCGGGTGCTCATCGGCTACGCCTCGTCCCAGCCGGATGGCGCGCAGGTCGCCGCCTACGCGGCCGCGCACACCGAACGGCTCGGGTTCCTGGTCGCGCACCGGCCAGGGTTCGTGGCGCCGACGCTGGCCGCGCGGACGTTCGCGACGCTTGACCAGTTCACTGGCGGGCGGATCGGGGTGCACATCATCACCGGCGGCAGCGACGGAGAGCAGCGCCGCGACGGCGACTACCTGTCCAAGGACGAGCGCTACGACCGCACCGACGAGTACCTGGACATCCTCAAGCTGGCCTGGACCAGCGAGACGCCGTTCAGCTACGCGGGCAGGCACTACCGGCTCGAGGACTTCTATACCGACGTCCGGTCACTGCGGCAGCCGAGGATCCCGCTGTACTTCGGCGGATCATCGGACGCCGCTTACCGGGTGGGCGGCAAGCACGCCGACGTCTACGCGCTGTGGGGCGAGCCATTGTCAGAAACCGCTCAGCAAATAGCCTCGGTCGGGGCGGCCGCGCAGGCCGCTGGCCGCGCGGCCCCGCCCAGATTCAGCGTGTCGTTCCGCCCCATCCTCGGCCCGACCGAGGAACTCGCCTGGGAGAGGGCACACAACATCCTGGCCACCACCAAGGCAAACGCGGAGGCGTTCAGCAACAGCTGGCGCGCAGGGGTGCTTGGCGGAAAGGAACCGGAGAACCGGGGATCGCAGCGGCTGCTCGAGGCGGCGGCCAAGGGAGAGTTGCACGACCGGGCGCTCTGGATGCCGCTGGCCAGTGCCACCGGAGCCGGGCGGCAACTCGACCGCGCTGGTCGGGACACCTGAGATGGTGGCCCAGGCCTTGCTCGACTACGTGGACATCGGCGTGACGACGCTGCTGATCAGGGGTTATGACCCGTACGACGACGCCATCGACTACGGGCGTCACCTGCTGCCGCTGGTGCGGGCCGAGGTAGCGCGGCGGGATCGCGAGGAAGGACTGATTCTCACATGAGCAGGCAGATCAAGCTTGGCGCCATCCTGACCGGTACCGGAGGCCCTGGTCAGCATTTCCGCTGGCTCGACCCCGAGATTCCCGGCGACGCCAGCATCAGCATCGACTGGTACATCGAGCACGCGCGGCTGGCGCAGTCCGCGCTGTTCGACCTCGTCTTCATCGTGGACAGCCAGTTCATCACCCCTGACTCGCCGCCGCATTACCTGAACCGGCTTGAGCCGCTCACGCTGTTGTCGGCGCTGGCGGTGGCGACCAGTGACATCGGGCTCGTCGGGACGCTCACTACCTCCTACAACGACCCGTTCAACCTGGCACGAAGGCTCGCCTCGCTCGACCTGATCAGCGGCGGCCGGGCCGGCTGGAACGTAGTCACCAGCGGCGACGCGGGGGCCGCCGCTAACTTCAGCCGGGACGAGCACTTCGACTACGACACGCGCTACGGGCGGGGCCTTGAGTTCGTTCGGGTCGTCCAGGGCCTGTGGGACTCCTACGAGGACGACGCCTTCCCGCGCGACCGGGAGGCTCGCGCGTTCCTTGACCCGGCTAGGCAGCACGCGCTGAACCACCACGGCGAGCACTTCTCTGTCGCCGGCCCGCTCAACATCTCACGGTCGAAGCAGGGCCAGCCGGTGATTTTCCAGGCGGGCGACTCCGAGCAGGGCCGCGACCTCGGCGCGACGATCGGCGAGGGCATCTTCACCCACGCCGCGTCGATCGAGGCGGGCCAGGAGTTCTACCGCGATCTCAAGGGCCGGGCGGCCGCTAAGGGCCGCCACCCCGACGAGATCATCATCCTGCCAGGGGCCAGCGTGATCGTCGGCGACACCGACTCGGAGGCCCGCGAGATCGAGCGTGAGCTGCAGCTGGCCGATCATGATTTTGACCGGGCCCTCGCCGAGCTCGGGCGCCCGTTCGGCTGGCATGACTTCCGTCAGTACGACCTGGACGCGCCGTTCCCCGACGTGCTGCACGTCGCCGAGCGCAGCTTCTTCACCCAGGCGGAGCGGATCGCCAGGCTGGCCAAGGACAACGGCTACACGCTCAGGCAGACGGTGCAGCACCTGTCCGCACCCAGGCCGAGCCCGTTTGTCGGCTCGCCTTCGACCGTGGCGGCGGTCATGTGCCACTGGTTCGAAGAACGCGCGCTCGACGGCTTCAACATCTACGTCGGCCACCCGGCTCAGTTCCGCCGGTTCACCAGCGAGGTCGTGCCGGTCCTCCAGGACCTCGGCGTCTACCGCACGTCCTACGAATCAGACACCCTGCGAGGCAACCTCGGCCTCCCGGTACCAGAAAACCGCTACGCGCTGGCCCGTCGCGCGCTACCCGACGCCAAGCGCGAGGTGATCCCAGCCTGAGGTACCAAGCGCACCCGAGCCCGGCCCGGCCCGGCGTCGCCCCCGGCCCGGCCGGACCTCGAGCCGGCCCCGGCCCGGCCGGGCGTGACCGCATCGATGGCGCAGCGTTGCGGTGCCCGGCCGCGCGGCAACGACAACGATGACCCCGCGTTGCTGTTGGGACAACATCTATGCGACATAGATGCGGTAGCCGCAGGTCGGGCAACGACAACGCTGGGCCATCGATGCGGTCACCAGCCGCGCAAAGCCGCCAGTCCCCGGTCGCTCAGCGTTCCTTCTGCGGAGTGACAATGCATCTATAGCTAGGATCCGGCTTGTTCATTTCTTCGGTCAGGCCATGCCGGCGGCATACAGCCAGGCTGCGGCTATTGTTTTCGTGCACAATGGCGTAGATCCTCGCGTCCCGAGGCGGAACGCGCGCGCTTACGTCGGTCATCACGGCAGACATCAGGACGTCGCTGGCCCGTTCGCCGGTGGGAAAAGACTGTCCTTGCCAATTCTTCGCAACCGCGACGACCTCTAGTTTCGTCGCGGGAATCTGGATTCCTCCGGCTGCCTTGAGAGCTACTCGCTCGTGAGCGGCAACACCGAACAGATCCCCTTCCACAGTGAAGGCGAGCAGCAATCGCGGATCTCCCTCAGCAGCATGCGGATCAAATGCCCAGTCAGCGAGGCAGGCCTGGACGAAATGCTCCACTTCGGCCTGCCAATGGACGGTCGTATCCGCACATGCAAAGGACCTGAGCAAGTCACGGTCGGCTGGGCTTCCTGCGCGGATGTACCATCCGACTGCGCTCATCCGTCGATCGTCACCGGGAGGAGGATCCGCAACGGCTGCGGTTCGCCAGCTAGCAGCCGGGCGTCGCGCGAACTGATTCTGCGCGTGCGTGGATCATCGCGCCCGAACGGGCTGAACTTGATTTGTTCTTTTGAGCGTTCAAGGTTGATCTCGATCGCGGGAAGCGCCTCGACGACAGCGCTCGCGAAGTCAAGCTTATCGGCTACCAGTGCAAGGAAGGCGCCTATCTGGTCTCGTTTTACTGCCCCTGCCATCCAGCGGGGGACCACAGTAGCGCCGCCCTCGATTTGCGTCAGCACCACGTAATGCTCGTTCATTTCGGCGATACGGCCAGCGAACAGCACTTCCATCGGTGACGACAAGAGGACATCGCTGGCCCGAACCTCCTCGGTTCTGGTGGCGATAGCCCGGATGACCTCCTTCAGGTCGGCCAACGCGTCCTCTCGCATGAACCCGTCAACAATCTCCTGTGCATCAGCGGGTGCGAGGTCCGACAGCATGTTTTGGAGTAGCGCAAACTCGGGACCGGACTCTATCTCCGCCGCCGCCTGGGCCATCCGCTCCGCTCCGAGCGCGTCACCGCGCCGGGCCAGACGTGCTGATACCACGTTGAGGGAACTGAATATCGTCATCTGACCCGCGAGGCCGCGATCGGAGTGCTGAGATACCCTCACGCCCGAACTGACCCACCGGTGCCTCCGCAACGTTCGGAATGGCCCCTCAGCAGTAGCCGGACTTCCGGGCTTGAACGCATGCACGATCCGATGCCTCATGACTACGGGCCACGGCGCGATTCTCGTCATGCATCAAGCGTATCTCATGAGGCGTCGAAGCGATGTCCCGTAGAGCCCGGCCCCGGTCTCAGCCCGGCCCCGGCCGGGCGTGACCGCATCGATGGCCCAGCGATCGGTGCCCGGCCGCGCGGCAACGACAAGCATCCGTGCCGGCGAACCGACGCCGGTGCATCGGTATAAACAGGGCTAAACCCGCCCTGTTTATATCCACTGAGCCTAATTTGATCTTGGTGGCGCGGGTCTGCTTCAGGGGCGAGTCCGGGGCTGTTGTGACTGGAGTGGCTGAAGACGGTTCCGAGGGCTGACGGGATCGTGGTCCCGGTGGCGGCAGCGGTGCTAACCGCATGGATGGGCCATCGTTGCGGTCCGGCGACCGTGCGGAACAGCATCCATGGGCCATGGATGCTGTTCCCGCAGCATCGATGGGCCATCGTTGCGGTCACCCAGGGCGTGACCCGGGCTTTTTGTCCAGCGGCCACCGGCGAGACGACGCCCGCCCCCATTCCAAGATCAAATTAAGCCAAATGGCATTGTGTTTGGACAGCATCTATGCGACATGGGTGCAGCTCTTTTGGAGGGAGATGGGCCGGTCGGCTAGGAGCTGATCTTCAGGCTGCCGGCAGCAGGCCCAGCGTTGTCCCTGTGCAGGTGCTATAACCCCCGCAGAGGGACAACGCTGGGCCTGCCGCCTGCTGCCTGCTGCCTGCCGCTGATCCGGCCTCCCTCCCACAGAGCTGTATCTATGCGACATAGATGCGGTAGCCGCAGGCCGGGCAACGACAACGATGGGACATTGATGCGGCTTTTGGGCGGGCTTCGTTCAGCTAGAGAGCGGCAGTTAAGGTAGCCGGAATTTGCCCGCTGCCTGGCCGGCGATTTACCCCGTGCCGGGTACTTATTGCTGACGATGGCTGAAGAAACGCCGACGCCGGTCAAGTCCAGGCAGGCCGGGCTGATCACCGTGATTCAGGCGCCTGCCGCCCGCCAGGCCGGCGCGGAGCGGGAAGAGCGTCCGAGGCGACGACCGCTGTGGCGCCGGCTTTCTGCGACCGCTCTGCTGCTGGCGGCCGGCGGTCTGCTGTTCCTTTGCTACCTGCGCTTGTCGCTTTCGGCGCCAGAGAACTCCGACGGTGCCGCGAACGCGCTTCAGGCCTGGGACCTGTTGCACGGCAACCTCTTGCTGCACGGCTGGGTACTCTCCGACGTCTCGTTCTACACGACCGAGCTGCCCGAGTACGCGCTACTCGAAGCCTTCCGCGGACTCGGGGCCCAGGTGGTGAACGTCGCCGGGGCGCTCACGTATACCCTGCTCGTCCTGGCGGCGGCGCTACTCGCGAAGGGACGCGCGACCGGCGGCGAAGGCTGGGTACGGGCACTGATCGCGACCGGGATCATGCTGGCGCCGCAGCTTGGCGGCGGAGTCGGCGTGCTGCTGCTGCAGCCCGATCACGTCGGGACGACGGTACCCGTGCTGGCGGCCTGGCTGGTGCTTGACCGGGGCGGGCGCCGGTGGTGGGTCGCTGCGGCGGCCGGGCTGCTTCTGGCCTGGGCGCTCGTGGCCGATCAGGTCGTGCTGTACCTCGGGATCGGCCCGTTGCTGCTCGTCAGTCTCCTGCGGGCCTACAAGCAGGTCTACCAATATCACCGGCCGGCGGCCGAGGCCAGGTACGAGCTCATCCTCGCGGCCGCGGCTATCGCCGCCGCGATCGCCGGGCTGGCCGTGCCCGTGATCATGCACGCCGCCGGGGGATACCTGGTCAGTCCTTCGCCGAGGGCACTAGTTGACGGGACCGGCCTCGCACCGCATCTGGGCTTGCTCGTGCAGGGCGTGCTGCTGCTGTTCGGCGCGAACTTTCTCGGCCAGGTCATGTCGCTCAGTACGGGCGTGCTGTTCGTGCACTTGACCGGGCTGGCGCTCGCGGCGTGGGCACTGTGGCTCGGTCTGCGGCGGTTCTTCCGTGACGCTGACTGGGTGGTGCAGCTGCTCGTCGCCGGGACGGCCATCATCACGGCCGCCTACTTTCTCGGCCAGACGGCGCGGAACGTGCCCGACGTGCACGAGATGGCGGCGGTGCTGCCGTTCGGCGCCGTGCTTGCCGGCCGCCTGCTCGCTGGCCGGTTCCGGTCAGCGAGGCTGCTGCCGCTCTTCGCCGCGGTGCTAGCTGTCTACCTGGCGGGCCTGGGTGCCGAGCTGGCGGCAGTCACGCCATCAGCGTCGGCTTCGGTGCGGAGCCTGCCACGCTGGCTAGCTGCCCACGGTCTGTCATACGGCCTCGGCCCGTACTGGAGCGCGGCTTCGGCAACGCTGGCTTCCGGGGCGCGGATCCACGTGCTCGCCTTGTCAGGAGGCTCTCACCTGGCCGGCTACGGCTGGGAGACGAAGATTTCCTGGTATGACCCCGAGTTGCACTCGGCGGACTTCGTCCTGCTCTGCCCGGTTCCTGCCGGGCTTTACCAGGCGCCGCCGGTGACCGCCGCGGCCGTGTACCTGAGCTTCGGCCGGCCGGCCTACAGTGACCGGGCCGCGGGCTGCCGCATCCTGGTCTACGACTACAACTTGCTCTCCAGGCTCATTCTGCGCCGGCAAAACGGCCAGGTGCTGGCCAACTGGCCCGCCGTTAACGCCAGCGATAATGCTCGCTTGCTCGCTCATGGTCGGCGCGAGGGTCATCAGCCCCCGGAGGTTTCCTTGGCCAGTGAGGAAAGCCGCTCGCCGACACCAGCTAGTACTAGCGCCTGTCCCTTGGGCTCTGGCCGGCCGGTGCCCCATTCCGTGGTCGAGACCAGCCCGGGCGGCGCAAGCTCGAATCCGTCGAAGAAGCTTGCGATCTCCGCGGCCGTCCGCAAGGTGATCGACGATTTCGACCGGTCCCATACTCTCGCCGCCTCATCCGCCCCGCCGGGATTCTCGCCGCCGGAAACGTGCGAGATGACGAGATAGCTCCCTGGTGCCATGCATTCACGGAAAGTGCGAATAATGCCGACCGGATCGTCCTCGTCGCTCAGGAAATGGAGTATCGCTACCATGAGCACCGCGACCGGACGGGTCCAGTCGATCCGGCTCGCGACCTCGGGGTCCTCGACTATGGCTGTCGGCTCCCTGAGATCACGAACGACCGTGATCGTATTCGGCGACGTCAGCATCTCCCGGCTGAGCAGGGCAACCGCCGGATCGTAGTCGACGTAGACGACGTGCGGATCGGCGATGATCTCCCGCGCGACCTGGTCAACCGGCCCCGCCGTGGGGAATCCCGAGCCGATGTCGATGTACTGCTCCACCCCGCGCCTGGCGACGTACCTGACCGCGCGCTGCAGGAACGCCCTATTCTCGCGGGCGGCGAACCGTATCTCCGGCACGATCGCCATCGCCTTCTCGGCGGCGATCCGGTCGGTGTCTGAATAATTGCTGCCGCCGAGCAGGTAATCGTAAATTCCGGCCGGACTAGAAACAGTCGCCATGTACTTCGCTGCCGCATCACGCGGATCAGCCATGATCTTGTCCCAAATCAAGGCGCATGCTGCCCACCGGGTAGTGACCGACCTGCTCGTACTCTACGCAGCCAGGGTAGTCGCGATCCGGGATGAGCGTCAGGCGGGTCAGCGTTGCGATTGGTCCGGCCGTCGAGCAGCATCGCTGGGACATCGATGCGGTTCGGGGGCCGGGCCGTACGACATCGATGGCCCACGGATGCTGTTGGCGCAGCATCGATGGGCCATCGTTGCGGTCAGCCGCTGGCCGGCAGCAGCATCGGTGGGTCATCGATGCGCCTCCGGATGACGTTTCGGGCGCTTTGTCCGGTTCGGGCCTCGTGCGTGCGGGCCGGTACGGGGTCGGACGAGGCAGACGGGGTCGTGGCTGGTCGTCAGGCTCGAGGGGTCGTCAGGGTGAACTTGACGTTCGCTGTCGTCAAGGCTAGCTTGACGGTATGACAACCTCAGAGAGTTCCGCGAAGGACATCGGCTCGCCGGACGCCTTGTGCTGTTCGTTCTGCAGCAAGGACAAGAGCGCCGTCGCCAAGCTCATCGCCGGACCGGGCGTCTACATCTGCGATGAATGCGTGGACTTGTGCAATCAGATCCTCGTCGAACAGGCCGCGCCCGGGTTCGGCGGCTGGCATGACCGTCCTGACGAGGAAGTGCTCGCGAACCTGACCAAGATGCAGACCGTGGTCTCTCAGGTCGACGGCGCCCTGCACGGTCACGTCGACCTGCTGCGCTTCCGTGGCATCAGCTGGACGCGGATCGGCGAGGCGCTCGGCGTGTCGAAGCAGGCCGCCTGGGAGCGGTTCTCAGGCGAAGACTGACCAATCGGAGGGCGGCCGGCGCTGACCGGCTCGCACCCGGCGGGGAGGTAAGCTGACCGGCGTGCCTGAGTCAGCGGTGCCTGGCCTGGCTCGCAGCGATCCGCGCGGGCCGGGGATCTCCAGGGAGCGGGACAGCACGGGCTGGCGTTACCTCGATGCCGGTGGTGCCGAGGTAACCGACCCTGGGTCGCTCGCACGGATCAGGGCGCTCGCCATCCCGCCCGCCTGGACGCGCGTCTGGATCTCGGCCGACCCGCTAGGGCATATCCAGGCCACCGGCACCGACAGCCGCGGCCGGACTCAGTACCGGTACCACCAGGTCTGGCGCGAGCAGCGCGACCAGCAGAAGTTCGCTCACATGCTGCGGTTCGCCGCCGCCCTGCCTGACTTGCGTACCGCTACGCTGCACGATCTGCGCCGTCACGACCTCGATAGGGAACGGGTCGCGGCAACGGCCGTGCGGCTGATCGACCTCGGGTTGTTCAGGCTCGGCGGCGAGCGGTACGCCGAGCTCGATCATCACTACGGCGCGGTCACGCTGGAGAAACGGCACGTCACCGTGCACCGTGACGTGGCCACGTTCGACTACGCCGCGAAGGAAGGCAAGCGCCGCACCATCACCGTCACCGACAAGGCGGTGCTGTCCGCACTGCGCGTCCTGACCAGAAGCGGCAGCGAGCTCGACGCGCTGTTCTCCTTTCCTGCGGGCGATACCTGGCGCCCGCTGCACTCCCACGACGTCAGCGCTTACATCGCCGCCCGCGCGGGCGGGCACTTCACCGCCAAGGAGTTCCGCACCTGGAACGCGACCGTGCTGATGGCGATGCTGCTGGCCAACGCGGGGTCGGCCGCGTCCGAGCGGGCCGCGAAAAGCGTGATCAACGCCAGCGTGCGAGGCGTGGCTGAGTGGCTGGGGGACACGCCGGCCGTGGCCCGCGCCTCCTACATCGACCCTCGGGTCATCGAGCGATACCAGGGCGCTCGGAGCCTGTCCGACCTGCCGGTCAGGCCCGCGGAGCTGCCGGCCGACCTCGAAGCCGAGGCCGCGGTGGCCGCGCTGCTGTCGGCCATCACGTCCTGAACGGCCAGGCTACGCTGGCAGGCGCTGGCTCGTCGCTGGCCGGCCGATCGCAGGGGAGGGCAGGCAATGGCACGGCAGGATGAATACCGCCGGTCTGGTGTCGACTATGACGTGCTTGATGAGGTGAAGCGGGAGGCGATCACCCAAGCGGCTGCGACGGGGCCGCTGCTCGAAGCGGCTGGCGGGCGGGAATTCACGCGGTCAAGGGGCTCGTCGGCTTACGTGTTCGAGCTCAACGGCGCGACGCTGGCGATGGTGGTCGAAGGGCTGGGGACCAAGTCAGCTATCGCGGCCGAATATCTGGCCGCTACCGGGATCAGCCGGTTCGCTGACATCGCGAGGGACGCGGTCGCGGCGATCGTGAACGACGTGATCTCGGTCGGGGCCCTGCCGCTCGTGGTGACCGCGTATTTCGCTACCGGCGACGCGGCCTGGTACCGCCGGGAGCGGGCGCTCGACCTGCTGCATGGCTGGCGCTCGGCGTGCGAGCAGGCCGGTGCGGTCTGGGGCGGCGGCGAGTCGCCCGCGCTGCCCGGCATAGTCACGCCGGACGCGATCGAGCTCGCGGGCAGTGCGCTCGGCCAGGTTCCGGCCGGGCGGCAGCCGGTATTCGGCGACGACATCGCGCCGGGCGACCGGATCGTGCTGCTCCCGAGCAGCGGGCTGCACGCGAACGGGGCGTCGCTGGCCAGGAGGGTCGCCGCCGGGCTGCCGGCCGGGTTGCTGACCAGGCTGCCGAGCGGCAGGCCGCTTGGCGACGCCCTGCTTGACCCGAGCAAGATCTACGTTTCCTTCGTACGGGAGCTGCTGGCGTCACGGGTGGTGCCTAGCTTCCTGAACGGCATTACCGGGCACGGTTATTTGAAGATCATGAGAACTAATCTCGATGTCAGGTACGAAATTACTGCTCTTCCGCACGTTCCCGAGGTGCTCGGATTCCTGACCGGGCAGCTCGGCATGCCGCCTGCCGAGGCGTACAGCACCCTGAACATGGGGGCAGGCTATGTGGTAATCGTCCGGCCAGCCGACCTCGGCGAGGTACTGCGGGTCGCGCACGATACCGGGCACGACGCGCTCGTCGCCGGCCAGGTGACGGAGGGCAGGCGGGCAGTGGCGATCGAGCCGCTCGGAGTCGGGTACTCAGGCGAGGAGTATCAGGTCAGCTAGCGCCGGGCAGGACGAGTTCGCCCGTGGCGAGCGCGCTGAGGGTATCGACGAGCAGCCCGCGCTCGGCGATCCTGACCTTCGCCTCCAGGGAGCCGGCGTCGTCGCCGGGGCTCACCGGGACCTGGCGGCTGGCGAGCACGGGTCCTTCGTCGTAGTTTTCTGTGACCAGGTGCACCGTCGCGCCGCTGACCGGGTCGCCCGCGCTGATAACCGCCTCGTGCACGGCGCGCCCGTACTTGCCCTCGCCGCCGTGCCTGGGCAGCAGGGCGGGGTGCACATTGATGATCCTGCGGTCGAAGGCCGCGAGCGTCTCCGGGCCGACCTTGCGCAGGTAACCGGCCAGAAGCACCAGGTTGGTGCCGTGCGCCGCGAGCTCATCGCGGATCGCCAGGTCGAGGCTCTCCGGGTCCTGGTGGGTCTGGCGGCTCAGGTGCCGCCGGGGGATACCGTGCGCTTGCGCCCGCGTCAGTACCTCGGCGGTGCTGTTGTTCGAGATCACGACGCTGACCCGGCCCTTGATGAGGCCGTCGCGGCAGGCGTCGATGACGGCCTGGGCGGTGGTGCCCGTGTGCGAGGTGAGGATGCCGATGGAGATCACTGGTCCTGATCATATTTCAGCCGGTCGCCCCCTGGCCTGTCCGGCCAGGGGGCTCGCGCGGCTGGGTGTCAGAACAGGACGCGCAGGGTGTTGGCGTTGTCGTCCACGTAGTAGACGCCGCGGCCGCCAGGCACCACCGCGAGGCCGAACAGCGCGCCCGCGCCGGGCGGGCTCCCCGCCGTGTCGAGCGTGCGGAAGGCGATCTGCGCCCCTGACGGCGTGGTCTCGACGATGTTGCCGTCGCCGCCGTTGACGGTGAGAATGTTGCCGTTCGGGGCGATAGCCATTCCGAGCGGGCTGTTCAGGAACCCGCCTGAACTGACCAGTGTGCCCGTGCCGGCCGATCCCGGCCTGGTCAGGGCGCCGGCGATCCTGGTGATCCGGCTGTTGACCGTGTCCGCGACGTAAAGCGAGCCGTCAAATCCGACGCCAAGCCCGGTCGGGCCGACGACGAACGCGTCCGGATCCGTCCGCTCCGCGAAACCCGAGCCGACCACGGCGAAGGCGGTGAGTTGCGGCAGGGGACCTGGCTGCGGGAAGAACCTGAAGGCGTACCTCATGATGGTGCCCCGGTTGACGACGTTGCCGTTCGCCGGGACCGTGCCGTTGAGCACGTTCGTGACGAACAACTGGGCCCGCCAGCCGCTGACGAACGCGGTCGCGTCCCAGGGACCGTTGATGCCCCGGCCGGTGAAGACCTCGCGGACCCGGCCATGGCTGTCGAGTACGAGCAGGCAGCCGGGCTTGGAGGTGCTCGCCGTTCCGTCGGTCGATGGCAGGCTGCCGACGATCACCCAGTCGTGGATCTCAACGAGAGCGGTGGTGAGGCCGATGCCGCCGGGGCAGAAGCCGGGGAGTCCTTTGCTGCTGATCTGGGCGAACAGCCGCACATGGCCTCTCGGGCTGATCTGAACGATCGTCGATCCGGTGCCCTGAAGGTTATCCGAGTTGTTGAAGTTGCTGACCAGGATGTTGCCGCGGCGCAGCTTGCCCTGGCTGTGGTCGACGACGGCCACGCCGTAGGGGTTGAGGTCCCCGTTGAACGGTATGGTCGACGCGATCTTCTTCGTAAAGTGGAAATTACCGAGGTAGCTGCCGAATGGGTGCGGTGCGGCTAGGGCCTGGCCCGCCGTAGTGAGCCCCGCCGTGGTAAGCCCGGCCACGGCAAGGGCGGCCGCGCCGGCCCCCGCCAGGACTGAGCTGCGACTGAATCGCATGCATGTGCTCCTTCTACGTCAAAGTGCTTGGCGTTAACTGCGGAACCCGTTGACTGGCAAGTGAATCCCGCTACACCTTGTCACTGACGGTTACTCCGAATGCGCATAGCAGGGTGCGGCTGGAGACCGTGTCATGGCGATTCAGCTGGGGTGATGCCTAAACATCCCGCGATCCGGTGCTGGCTGCCGCCCGGCAAGCGCCCCCGGTTCGCGGCCGGAATGCCGAACGGGCAGCTAGCGGCGAATGGCCGTTGCTGCCCGTTGGCGTGCCGTGAGTTCGGCTAGTTGGATCCCCCGTCCGGGTATCCCGGCTGCTGCGGGTATCCGGGCTGCTGGGGATAGCTCTGCTGCTGGGGGTATCCGGGCTGCTGCCCGTATCCCTGCTGGTCAGGCTGTTGCGGATAGCTCGGCTGCTGTTGTTGTTGGTAGGTCTGCTGGTCCGGCTGCTGGGGGTAGCTCGGCTGCTGCTGGTAGCCCTGCTGGTCCGGCTGCGGATATCCCTGCTGCTGGTAGCCGCCCTGCTGGTCCGGCTGCTGGGGGTAGCCACCCTGCTGCTGGTAACCCTGCTGGGGGTAGCCCTGCTGCTGGTAACCGAGCTGCTGCTGGCTGGCCGAGATGGGCAGCGGCGTGCCCTGCGGCGGAGTGCCGTACTGGCTCCAGATCTTGTTCATCTCGGACTGGTAATACAGCGTGTAAGTGCCGAAGACGAAAGTCAGCAGCAAACCGGTGAGCGGGTTGCAGGTCTCCGCCACGCCGGCCGCGCGCTGAGCCTGGGCGATGCGCAGACCGGTGTTGTAGATCGAGACGAATGGCGGCACGATGATGAATCCGCCGAACAGGAGCGTGCACACCGCGCCCCCCGGGTTCACCTCCGCGCCAAGGTCCTTGGTTTCCTTGTTGATGTTGTAGTACCACACCAGCGTGTAGATACCGAGAGTGACAGGTCCGAGCAGCCAGACGGCTACCGGATTACGGAACTTGCCTGCCAGGCCCGGCACGGGCGAAGGCGCCATAGCCCCTCCCCTTTCGGTCTTCGTCCGTTATGCGGAGAAAAAATACTAATTTGCGACACCGAACAAGCCAACGGAGCGCTACCGGGCAATGCTAGCGGTAAAACTCCAAGGTCACGGCCAGCGTATTCGGCAAGGACCCGCTTTATTCGCTAATTCGCGCCCGCGGCCGGCCGTCGCCCCGCGCCGCGCCGCGCCCGAGTCGAGGCGCATGGGGGCGGTGTCCCTGAGCCGGGCCCCGACCCGCTGACCGTCGCGGCCCGCACCCGGAAACCCGATCCCGCTGCCCATCGGCCGGCACCGGTCGGGTTCGCAAGCTGGGATCCGCCTCGATCCAGCGGCCGAGCGGCCTGATCGCCTGGCCCTGCCTCCGCGAACCCGTCATATCGCACATACCGGACCGCCTGTCCCTGGCCGCAGGCCCAGCGTTGTCCCGGAGTGGGGGCCAGGACGCCAGTGCAGGGACAACGCTGGGCCTCGCCGCCCGCCCGGCTGCCCACCTCAGGCCCGCGCTAGGGGATGCCGGTCCCGGACAAGGCGGTCCGGGGTATTAGCCGCAAATCGCCGGACCGGGACCACAACGATGGCCCAGCGATGCTTTTCCCGACCGCCGAGCAACGACAACGATGACCCAGCGATGCGGTTGCAGCAGCATCTATGGGCCATAGATGCGGTAGTCCCAGGCCAGCTAGCGACAACGATGGGCCACCGATGCGGTTGACCGGCCCCGCGGAACCACCACTGCCCCGGCTGGCGCGCCCATCACAAGAAAGTGCCCGCCGATGCGGTTCATGTCCCCCGCATTTCGCGCGCAAGCTCCCTGGTTGCGAACTCCGTACCCGCGATGCTATCATTGTGATATCAGTTTAACGTCCCCAGCCTCGACGGAGGGTCACCGTGGACGAGCAAGCAGACGCCATCGCCGCTGTCGAGCACCAGCACCCTCAACCACCGACCGAGCCCGCCAAGCCGGCCGAGCCCGCCAAGGCGGCCCAGCCGACCGAGCCCGCCAGGCCCGCCGATCGCCTGCCCGTGCTCGTCTGGATCGTCGCCGCCGTCTTCGTGACAGTAGAACTGGCCCTGAGCGGGCGGTACGGCTTCATGCAAGACGAGCTTTACTTCATCGTGGCGGGCCGGCATCTGGCCCTTGGCTACGTGGACCAGCCGCCGCTGATGCCACTGCTCGACAAGACCACGGGGCTGTTCGGCCTCAACCCGACCGCGATCCGCATCATCCCTGCGCTGGCCGGGGGAGCGGTCGTCGTGATCGCGGCCAGGTGCGCCGCCCTGTTCGGTGCCGCGCGGTTCGGCCAGGTTCTCGCGGCCGTGGCTACCGCCTGCATGCCGGTGCTCATCGCGGCCGACCACGTCGGCAACACCACCCCGATCGAACTGCTCGCCTGGGCCGCGGTCGCGCTCTGCGTCGCCACGGCGTTGCTGCGCGCCAGGCCGCGCTGGTGGCTGGGCGCGGGCGCTGCCGCCGGCATAGGGCTCGAGGACAACAACCTGATGGTCCTGCTGCTGATCACGCTGGCCATCGGCATCGCGCTGACCATGCACAGGCCCGTGCTCCGCACCAGGTGGCCCTGGCTCGGCGCGGCGATCGCGGTCGCCCTCTGGGTGCCTAACCTCATCTGGCAGGCGATGAATGGCTGGCCGCAGCTAGCTATGGCCTCGGCCTTGCATCAGGAGAACACCAGCCCGGCTGACTACGCAGGCGGCCTCCCGGCGCAGCTTATTTACGTCGGCTTGTTCGCGTTGCCGCTGTTCGTGGCGGGTCTAATCGTGCTCTTCCGAACCCGCGAACTTCGGTTCATCGCGATCGCGTTCACGATCGGCGCGGTCTACGTTCTCGCCTGGATCCCCGGCCGGCCCTACTACGCTGACGGCCTCGTCCCTGTCGTGCTGGCCGCCGGGTCTGTTGCCGCCGAGCGGTGGGTCGCCAGGGCTCGCCGGCCGGGCCTGCGTACCGTGCTCGCCGTGGCCGCTCCGCTGCTCGGCGTCGCCTTGATCTTGCCTCTGGAGATGCCGATCGTGCCGGTCACCGACGTCCACTCGCTGCCGGCGAGCAGCCAGCAGAGTTCCAACGTCGGCGACACCGCCGGCTTCCCGCAACTCGCCAGTACGGTCGCCGCGCAGGACACCGCCCTCGTACGGGCCGGCCAGCCGCCCACCGCCATCTACGCCGGTTACTACGGGGAAGCGGCCGCGGTCCAGGTATTCGACTCCGCTGATCACCTGCCGCCCGTGCTTTCCGGGCAGAACGCGTACGCGACCTGGGGACCAGGCCAGGCCAGCGACCGCACGGTGCTCGTGATCGACGCGCTCGGCCAGCTGAGGCCGTACTTCGACAGCTGCCGCCGCTTGACCACCTATCACGCCCCTTACCGGATCAGCAACGACTGGACCGACATCGCCATCGGCGTGTGCACAGGACCGCACGCGACCTGGAGCGCCTTGTGGCCGCACCTGAAGTTCTACGGCTGACCGAGAAGGCTGCGCAGGGCGGACTCGAGGTCCGCGAGAACGATCTTCAAGCTGGCCGGACCGGTCATCCGGCGGCCGCGCGCATCGCCGTGAGGTAACCCTGATTCACCCGTTCCGCAAGCGCCCGCCCGACCGGCGCGCCGAGCTTCACCAGCGGATGCGCGGGCCGGGAGAACGCGCACACGGTGAAGACAATCCGCTGCCCCTGCCGCATGATCTGGAACGCTTCCTCGCCCTGCTCGGGATGCTGAGGCAGGGTACCGTAAGCGAATTCGCACCGGCCAGGCTCACGCGTCACGTAAACAACGCGGCCGGCGGCCGCGACCCAGCCGGCCGGGAACCTGAGCGACAGCGCGAAGGTAAGCCCCGGCCTCGCCGGCTCGCCAGGATAGATCGCGATCCCGCTGCCCCGCTGCGCCTGCCAGCCGAGCAGCGCGTCGGCGAGCCGGTCAAAGCGCTCATCGCTGAAATCGCCAAGCTCGGTCTCCCATTGACCGTGGTGATAGCCCGGCGGCATGGTCCTGGCGGTAGCACCGAGTTCGGCGTAGGTGAGCTGGAGGTGGCTTTGCTGATCAACCAGCCGGGCCAGCGCGCTCGACGACGGTTTTCTTAACGAGAACACAGGAGCACCGTACCGCCGGTGCCAGCGGGGTTTACCGGCGGTGCCCGCTGCCTGCTACGGCGTCGGGCTCAGCTTCCCGGGTCGCCTCGTCGTCGTCTCGCGGCGCTTCCGGCTGCTGGCCGAGGATCTGCAGCCGGATCCGGCCCAGGTCAACGAGCATCGAGGCCAGCTGGTACTTGCCCTCGGGGTTTCTGCGCATGTGCTCGACGGCTCGCTCGTAGGCGTCTCTCGCCTGCTCGTACCGGCCCTGCGCCTTGAAGATGCCGCCAGTCTCGTTCAGCACGGTGGCGTAGGTCCCTGGATCGGCGACCGAGTCGATCAGCAGCAGGGCATCGGTGTAGGCGGTCAGGGCCGGCGAGTAGGCGTCCGCCTGCCCGGCTTCGGCGAGCTGCTTGAACGCGGCGCCCAGATGGCGCAGCCTGGCCGCGCGGTGCGCCGGGTCGGTAATCTGCCTGACCACCTCGGTCAGTTCGTCGAGCACAGTCCTCGCCTCGGCTTGCTCCCCGGATTCCAGCAGGCAGTCGGCCAGCGCCAGCAAAGTGGCCGCGAGATCGCCAGGCTGGACCGGCACGCGCTTGCGCTTATAGGTCGCGGCCTCGCGATAGGCGACGGCGGCCTCTCGGACATGCCCGGACGCGAGTTGCGTGTCGCCCACGTCGTGCATGATCACGCCGTAGAATCCGGGGTCATTGTCATGATCAATGAGCTGCGCCGCATCCGTGTAGGCCGCCAGCGCCTCCGGGTAGGCGTCCGGCAGCCCCGCCCCGGCGAGCCGCTCGTAGGCCCGGCCGACGCCGTGCAAGTGGATCGCGCGCTCATCGGCCCGGCCGATCTGGGGCAGGATCTCGGTGAGCTTGCCAAGCGTGGTGCGAGCCTCGGCGAGCCGCCCGCAATCGATGAGGCAATCGCACAGCGCCTCCATCGTCGTGGCCAGGTCACCTGGATGCGCGGGCAGGCGCTTCAGCTTGTAAGTCATCGCCTCGCTGTAGGCGGTAACAGCCTCAGGCAGGTTGCCCGCCGCGACCTGAGCGTCAGCGATGTCATGCAGGATGATGCCGTAGTACCCGGGATCCTTGTCCTTGTCGATCAGCGCGAGCGCCTCATTGAAGCAGCCGAGCGCCAGTTCGAGTTCCTGCTGCGGACCCGGGGAATCAGCCATCGCAATGGCCCCTTCTCTGCGCGTGCGGGCCTGGGAAGGCGTGTCGACGTAGGCTGAGTTGAGTCGTGGCCGCCAAGCCAGCTCGGCCAGCCTGGATCCCGCTCCCAGCCAGGCGTGAAACCGCACGGTGACCGCGTGGTACCACGCGAGCCGACGAGGATGCCTGGCATACGTGGCAATCATTTCACCCCCTGCCATGGCAGGACATTATCGCAACTTCACTCTCATACGGTCAATTAGCCGCACCAGCAACGCGACCGGAGCGCTACAGCGAGTGCCCGGCCTGGCCGCCGGGCGCCGTGCCATAGTGGGGGGTGCCGACTGACTATGCCGCGATCCGGGCCGAGAACATCGCCAGGTACGGCTGGGATACCGCCGTGCTCGAGCTGCTCGGGCAGCTGTACAGCGACCGGACGCATTTCATCTTCGAGCTGGTACAGAACGCCGAGGACGCGGGCGCGACCGAGCTGAGCTTCGAGCTCCTGGCGGGCGAACTAGTCGTCAGGCACGACGGCCGGCTATTCACCACCGCCGACGTCCGCGGCGTCTGCGGCGTAAGCCAGGGCACGAAGGCCGCCGACCTCACCCAGATCGGCAAGTTCGGCATCGGCTTCAAGTCGGTCTACGCCTACACGAATACGCCGTCCGTCGCCAGCGGGGAAGAGCGATTCACGATCAGCAAATATGTCCAGCCCCGCGAGGCCGGTCCGGCGGCTTCGCCGGCGGACCGGAGCACGACGTTCAGGTTCCCCTTTGACCGGGCGGAAGTGCCCCCGAGCATCGCCCGCAGTGAGATCGCGGCCGCCTTGAGCGGGCTTGAGGCCGAGATCCTGCTGTTCCTGCGGCACATCAGCCGAATCAGCGTCCAGGGCGACCCGAGCTCAGGTCCCGTGCTGCTCGAGCGCACGTCCGGGCCAGAGCGGGCCGGGCGGCGGGACATCGTGCTGGCGACGGAGCGAGACGGACGCAGGACCAGCGCGAGCTGGCTGGCCTGGGAGCGGGCGCTCGACGAGATCGGCGAACCCGAGCTGAGGGCGGAGGTCGCGTTCCCGGTCAGGAGCCGAGCCGACGCCCGCTACCTGGCCAGGCTGGAAAGCTCGCCGCTCGTCGTGTCGTTCCCGACCGAGAAGGAGACGTTTCTCGGTTTCCTCGTCCAGGGTCCATTCCGTACCACGCCCGCACGGGACAACGTGCCCGAGCACGACGAGTGGAACCAGGCACTGGTACGCCAGAGCGCCCGCCTGGTCAGCGACGTCCTGGTCAAGCTCCGTGACGAGGCTCTGCTGACGGCGGACATCCTGCTGGCCATGCCGCTTGACCCGGCGAGATTCCCGCCGGGCAGCATGTTCCGCCCCCTGTTCGACTCGGTACGCGAAGCGATCGTCGGCGGCCGGTTCATCCCTGACAACGCCGGCGGGTACCAGACGCCGGCCACGACGCGACTGCCGAACGGGCCGGCCTGCGGGACCTGCTGACGCCTGAGCAACTCGGCCGGCTCGGCGGCAGCCCCGACTCGGTGAGCTTCGCCGCCGCCTCGATCAGCCCGGAGGAGACGCCGCTGCTCTGGCACTACCTCAGGGACGAGGCCAGCGTGAGCGAGCTGACTCCCGGCACCTTCACCGAGGCGCTGACCGGCGATTTCCTCGCCGCCCAGTCCGACGAGTGGATCGGCCGTTTCTACCAGTTCCTGAACGGACACCCCTCCCTCTGGCGTGAGCCTTCAGGGCCGGCGAGGTCGAAGCCCATCATCAGGCTGGCCGACGGGAGCCAGGTGCCGCCGTTTACCGGCGCAGGCCGTCCCGCCGCCTACCTGCCGGGACCGGCCGAGATCCAGTCCGCGGTCGTGGTGCGGCCGGCCGTCGCTGGTAATCAGGAGGCCAGGCGGTTCCTCGTCGCCCTCGGATTCGCCGAAGCCGACGTCGTCGCCGAGGTCATCGATCAGGTGCTGCCCAGGTACGCGGACGCGGACGCGGCGACGCTCGACCTGGAGCGGCATGAAGCCGATCTTGAACTGGTCGGCCGGGCCCTAGAGGAGGCGCCTCCGGCCGAGCACGACCGGCTAGTAGCCCAACTGGCGGAGACGGCATTCCTGGTCGGTGAGAACGCGGCTACCGGAGAGCGGCGGCTGAGCCGTCCTGGCGAGCTTTACCAGCGGACGGCCGGACTTGAACTGTACTTCGGCGGCAACGAGGACGCGTGGTTCGCCGCCGACAGCTACGGACCCTGGCGCTCCCAGCTCCGCCGGATGGGCGTGCCCGAGGAAGTGCGGCTGGTCGCGCGTCCCCCTGACGGCCTTGGCTATGTGCTGATCGCCGACGAGTTCGCCAGGCATGAACGGGGGCTCGGCGGTTTTGACCCGGCCGCCAGCCTCGACGGGCTCGCGTTCGCGCTCGGCCACCCGACTGCTGCCCGCTCAGAGTTCGTCTGGAATATTTTGCTGGTGCCAAATAGGCATTTGATTACCGGAGTCGTCGAGCAGTCGCCGCGTCTTGGATTCGCCGATGCGCGCCGGGAAAAGCTTCAGTCGGTTATCGGAAAACTCGTCACTGAGTCGGCCTGGCTGCCTGCGGGGGACGGTCTTTTCAAGACCCCGGCCGAGATAGAGCTAGCTGAATTGCCGCTCAGGTTTACCCGCGACGACGGCCTGGCCGAAGCGCTCGGCATGACGCAGGCGGTCGTCGAGGAAGCGAACAGGCAGCTGGGGTTCCCGCCGGATTTCCTGCGGCGGCTGGCCGCGCAGCCTGACCTGGTCGAGTCGGTCGAGCGCGAGCTGATCAGGCGGGAAAGGAACGGCGGGCCGCCCGGCCCGCCGCTCCTGTCCCTTTGACCGCCCGGCGCCTAGATCTGCGGGCCGTACCTGATCGGCACGACCACGGTCTTGGCCGCGTGGTCGCCGATCCGCTGGCGGTGCCTGGAGCACAGGATGGTGATGAAGCCGACCAGGCCCCAGATGAACGTGTCGATGATCAGGAAGACCCCGCGAACGAAGAGCTGGAGCATGCTGGCCTTCTGGCCGTTCTTGCTGATCACGTGGATGCGCATGAGCTGCATCCCGAAGGTCTGGCCGCGATGGCCGTACGGTATGACCACCCAGTACACGAAGTACACGGCGAGCGCGATCACGGTCGCGATCACCCAGCCCCAGCTGTGAACCGACCCCGTTGTGTTGCGGTCGAACAGCCAGTAAGCCAGAGCCGGGATGATGCCGGCCAGGATAGAGTCGACGATGTACTGGACGACGCGGCGACCGGTGACCTTCGTCTCGGCCTCGGGCACGGTTGCCGCCTGCCGGTAGTTTGGCTGGTCATAAGGCGACGGGTCATATCGAGACTGGGCATAAGGGGCCTGGCCGTCAGGTGCGCGGCCGTAAGAGTCCTGCGTAGGTGATGCGGGCTGCTGCCTCGTGGCATCGGCCGGAGCGCCCGGAGCGCCCGGAGCGCCCGGCTGCGCCGGGACGTCAGGTCCGACGGTTCCCTGCCTGTTCCCCTGCTGGCGGCCTGCGCCATCATCAGGCATGCTGCTCATCTGATCCCCCGATTCAATTGCTGCTTACCCGGCTGATTCCCCTGTCGCTCGGATAACTCAGATGCGAGCATTCCCCCAAGAAGCCCGCTAATTACCTAGACTTGTGTTTACAGCCGGCGCGGATCATGCCCCGGTGATGCCCGAATCCTGATTCAGTAACCGCGTCCGCCCGTTTTTAAGGTAAACCCGCCACGTCGCCTTAAGCAGCCGCAGGCGAATCTGCCCGGCTCGCCCGGATTCGATAGTGCGAACCGCCCGGGCGACCGCGAGTTGACCGACGACACGAGCTAGCCGGACATTTCAGCTCAGCCAACGACAACGCTGGCCCATAGATGCTGTTCGCCCTGGCCGGACAACCGCAACGATGGGCCATCGATGCTGCCGCGACAGCATCCATGGGCCATGGGTGAGTTTCCCTGGGAGTGACGAGCGGTCGGTCCGTGGAGTAGCGGTCGGCCAGGCCGGGCGGCCGGGCGATATGGACGGTTTGAGTCAGTCCAGAAAGTGAACCCGTGGTAAGCCGCCTCAGTCCGGCGGCTTACCACGTTTTAGCTAGCGACCGCAGATCGTTATACGTGGTTTACGCCGATATTTTCTGAGCTAAAACGTGGTAAGTCGCGGTCGCCGGGCGACTTACCACGGGTTCACTTTCTGGACGCACTCCCGGCCCGGCCCGCCCTGGACGAAACCTCACGGGCTAACCCCGCGAACCAGGCATTAGGTCGCATACCGGTCGACGCGTCGGCCCGCCAGCCCGCGCTGCAGGCCTGCCGATCACCGTCACTCCAGAAGAAGGCACCCATGGCCCACCGATGCTGCCGCCAGGCCAGCGCCAACGACAACGATGGCCCACCGATGCTGCGGCAACAGCAAGGCTGTGCCATCGATGTCGTTCGCCTGGCCCGCCGGACCGCAACGATGTCCCATCGATGCGTATCTTTGGGAGTGAGCGCGGGGGTGACGTGGTGCTGGCGCGTGCACGGACCTGGCCTGACCGCCCGCCGCGCCCCCGAAGCCGCCATATAGCACATACCGGGCCGTCCGTCCCCGGCCGCAGGCCCAGCGTCGTCCCGGAGCAGGGGCCAGAACCCCAGCTCAGGGACAACGCCGGGGCTCGCCGTCCGCCAGGCTGCCCCGTCACAGTCCCGGCGCCGGGGCCACCGATCCCCGACTCCGCTGCGGCCATCACCGTCACTCAGGACGAAACGCACCCACGGGCCATCGTTGCGGTTGATCGGGCCCGCCCAACAGCAACGATGTCCCATCGTTGCGGTTCGCGGCCGGGGCTGGCGGCGAATTGCCCGGTTTACCGCGAGCCAGGCCCCGGACGGCCCGGCCCGAACCCGGACCACCGTTACCACCACGAAATGTGCGCCCGAGCCACCGATGCTGTTAAGTCGCCACCCCGCCTCGATCACGTCAGCCACGACGCTCACATCAGCCCCACCAGCCACGTCCACCCCGATCGCCAGCGCGCGGCCAGGCTTGGCTGCTATATGTGGCTCGTGACGATCGCTGCGCTTCAGGAGCAGTACCGCGAGTTCGTGGCTGAGCGCGACTGGGAGCAGTTTCAGACGCCAAAGAACCTGGTCATGGCCCTGAACGGCGAGGTCGGTGAGCTGGCTGAGCTCTTCCAGTGGCTGACCCCGGCGCAGTCTGCCGGGATTATGGCCGACCCGGTGAAAGCCGGCCAGGTCCGCGACGAGCTCGCCGACGTGTTCGCCTACCTGATCAGGCTGGCCGACGTGCTCAACGTGGACCTGGAACAGGCATTCACCGAGAAGATGCTCAAAAACGTCCTAAAGTACCCAGCGCCCGGCCGCTAGGCGTTCGGGCGGGTCCCGGCCAGCGGGCAGCTGGTACTACAGCCGTAGATCGTGATCTTGGGCTGCGTTCCGGTCAGTCGGCGGTGCCCAGGCTGCCCGCTGCCCAGAAATGATCAACATCAATGTGCGGTTTGGTGTTCGTTTTCGGGCATCAATGCGCGGTTTGATGTTGATCATCTTTGCTCTGTCGCAATTAATCGCGCCGGATTCGCTGCCCCGAAGCTAAACCGGCCGGCGCCCTGACAGCGGGGCACTTTACGTAAAAACAACGCCGAAGTGCCCCCGCTGCGGCAGGGAGCCCCGTCAACTCGCCGTCGGCGGGTCAGCGACCCCCGCCGACCCGCGTCCGGCGGGCGCTATGAGTGTTTTGTCCGGCTGACCTCAGGCTGCGTTGCCACCCTCGTTGGCGTCCTTATCCGCAAGATCGGCAAGGCGCCGCTTATTGTCACTCCTGGGCGTAGGCTTCGCGGCTAGTGGCGGCCGAGCAGCGGAAGGCGCGGTGGGGAGTTAGTGACGGCTGAGGCCGACGCGGCTGAGGCGGGCGTGGCCGGGGTGGGCGCGCCGGGGGCGGCTGGGGCCGGACCGGCGCGCGGAGGCCTCGGGCTCGTGGTCGGAACGGTGCCGGCAACGCCGTTGCAGTTCTCGGTGGGGCTGGCGCCTGGACAATACGCCCAGCTCGACGATGTGGTGGTCACGCAGCGGGCGATGCCTGGACCAGAGCACGGCACCGTGCGGATCGCGGGCGTGGTGACCAACGTGGAGGCGACGCACGAGGGCGCGAGATTCCCCTCCGACGTGTTCCTGATCGAGCAGGGCGCGCTGCCCGCCGAGATCTGCGAGGTCGCCGAGGTCACGGTGACGCGGGTCGAGCCAGAACTCTATGTGCCGCCGCTGCCTGGCGCCGTAGTGATGCGGGCAGTCGGGGCGGCGCGCGAGTCGGCGCTGTACTTCGACGAGATGGGCGAGTCGAAGGTGCCGGTCGGCTTCGGCCGGGACGGGCAGCCGGTCTTCGTGAACTTCGAGTTCGTCGACGGGACGAGAGGCGCGCACGTCTCCATTTCCGGCGTTTCCGGTATCGCGACTAAGACGTCGTTCGCTATGTTCCTGCTGCATTCGATCACCAACTGCGGCGTCCTGGCCGGCGAGGCGCACAACACTAAGGCCCTCGTGTTCAGCGTCAAGGGCGAGGACCTGCTGTTCCTTGATTACGCCAACAGCCGGCTGACCCCGGCGCAGGCCGCCAGGTACAGCGCCCTCGGCCTGCCGGCGGCCCCGTTCGGCAACGTCAGGGTCTTCGCGCCGCCGCGCCGGGGTGATCCCTCCGGTACGCCGGACGTGCACGCCAGGGACCGGGCGGTGAGCCCGTTTTACTGGACGCTGGCCGAGTTCTGCGAGCAGGAGTTGCTGCCGTTCGTATTCGTCGATGCCGAGGACGAGCGCGCCCAGTACACAATGCTGATCGCCCAGGTCGCGGCTAGACTGCGGCGCGATGCCCACCCGGCAGGCAGCGAGGGCGCGGTGAAGATCGCGGGCGTTGACCCGGCCAATGACAAGATTCTCCGCACCTTCGATGACCTGGTGAAACTGCTCGAAGCCGAGCTTGGAGAAGACGGCAGCCGTGGTTCGTGGGTCGCGGGCAGCACCGGCACCGGCAGTGTCAATGCGCTGCTCAGGCGGCTGCGCTCGGCGGTCGCACCGCTCAGTACGCTGGTGCGCGGTGACCTGGCCCACAAGGGCGAGCGCTCGATCTCGACCTCGCGGGCTCAGGTGACGGTCGTCGACCTGCACAACCTGCCCGACCGGGCGCAGCGGTTCGTCGTTGGCGTCACGCTGCGGACCGAGTTCGCCAGAAAAGAACGCCAGGGCACGGCTAGGCCGCTGATGTTCGTCGTGCTTGACGAGCTCAACAAGTACGCCCCCCGTGAGGGCGACAGCCCGATCAAGCAGATCCTTCTCGATCTAGCCGAGCGCGGCCGGTCGCTTGGCGTGATCCTGATCGGCGCTCAGCAGACGGCCAGCGAGGTCGAGCGCCGGATCCTGGCGAACTGCGCGATCCGGGTCGCCGGCCGGCTCGACGCGGCCGAGGCGCAACGACCCGAGTACGGCTACCTGCCGCCCGCCCAGCGCCAGCGCGCCACTCTGGCCAAGCCGGGCACCATGTTCATCGCCCAGCCGGATATCCCCGTGCCGCTGGCGGTCGACTTCCCGTTCCCGGCCTGGGCCACCCGCCCGAGCGAGAAAGGCGCCTGGGCCGGCCACGACGACGGTCCTTCCCGCCCGGCCGACCCCTTCGCCACCATCCCGGGCGCCGCCGACGACCCCCCGCCCTTCTAGCCTCCGGCGACCCGGGACAACGTTGATCAACTTCGCCTGGCCGAGGTCCCGTCGGCCCTATCCCGGGCATTTGCCGCAACTGGCCGGGACGGCGCAGCAACGATGGCCCACGGTTGCTGTTCGCGGCAGCCCGGCGACCACAACGATGGCCCATAGTTGCGGTCAGCACCGCATCCATGGGACATCGATGCGGTAGCAGCAGGCCAGCGCAACGACAAGCGCGAGGTTCTAAGCGTGGATCGGGGGTGACGAATCCTGACTCGTAGGCCAGGACGACGGCCTGCACGCGATCCCGCAGGCCCAGTTTCATCAGGATCCGGCTGACGTGGGTCTTGACCGTGTTTTCCTCGACGACAAGTTCATGCGCGATCTCGAGGTTCGACAACCCGCGGGCGACTAGCCGAAGCACCTCGAGTTCGCGGGCGGTGAGCTGCCCGAGTTCGTCGGGCAGCCGGGTCGGCTCGCGTGCGGCCAGCGTGAACCGCGAGATGAGCCTTTTCGTGATCACCGGGTCGATGAGCGCGTCCCCGGCCGCTAGGCACCGCACGGCGGACACCAGCTGATCGGCGGGAGCGTCCTTGAGCAGAAACCCGCTCACGCCCGCGCGTAGCGCCTCGTAGACATAGTCGTCGGCGTCGAACGTGGTCAGGATCAGCACCCTGGTGGCCGGGTTGGCCGCGATCACCTGCCTGGCCGCCGTCAGGCCGTCCATAACCGGCATCCTGATGTCAAGCAAGGCGACGAGCGGCTGGTGCCTGGCGATCAGGTCAATGGCCTCACGGCCGTCGCCGGCCTCGGCGACCACGGTGATGTCAGGCTCCGATTCGAGTATGACGCGCAGGCCGTGGCGAAGCATGCGCTGGTCGTCCGCGATCACGACGGTGATCGGCCCTCCGGACTCGGCCATGGCAACCCCCACGTTCGGCGTGTGCCGCCCACCGTAGTCCTTACGAGTGACGCGCGGACGCTGAGGTTCGCCGCGCCGGGTGACGACTGGCCTGCTGCTGGCCCCTAGCGTGGGCCGGGATTGGGTCGTTCATTGCGGATCATCGCATTTCGGGAGGATGATTTCCATGACAGGAGGGCAGGGATCCGGTGCGGGTGAGCAGGCTCTGGCAGGCCGCGATGACGCGATCCTTCGGCGGGCTCGGTGCGATCGACATCGCCGCCGCCGCCGTGCTCAGCGGGGTCGTGGTGCTGGTCATCGCCGGAATTCTCCCTTACCACGGCCGGGTGACGAGCGATGCCGCGATCGGCGGGGTTTTCACGATGGTCGTGCCAGTCGCCTGGCGGCGGCCGTGGCCGCTCGGTGCGGCGGCCGCCCTGGCTGTGGCGGCCCTGCTTAACGGGCTGATCTTCGGGCCGGCGGTCAGGTGCGGCGTGGCATTGCCGGCGATTTTCCTTGCGACGTTCGCCGTGGCGGTGCGGTGCGACCGGACCAAGTCGGCCATCGGACTGCTGCTGTGCGCGGGCGCGGTCGTAGTCGAGGGTCTCTACGACCCGCACATCGGACCGGGCGGACTGGCGCTGATCCTGCCGGTGACCGCCGGGTTCTCTGCCGCCGGGCTGCTTGTCCGGTCAAGAAGCCAGGTCGCGGAGACATTGCGGGTACGATCGGCGCAATTGCGCGAGCAGCGCGAGCAGACCGCGCGCCTCGCGGTGATAGCTGACCGGGCTCAGATCTCGCTCGACCTCGAGCAGACTCTGCACGCCAGGATCGGCGGCATCGCCAGCGCGGCGGCCAGCGGCCTGGCGATCCTCGACGGTGCTGACCCGGACGAAGCCGACGAAGCAGCGGCCCGCCAGGTCATGGCTTCGATCGAGAGCGACGGGCGGGTCGCGCTGGGCCGGATGAGGGAACTGGTCAGCACGCTGCACGAGCCGCCGCCCAGCGACCCGCAGCCGACTCTGGCCCGGCTGCCTGAACTGCTGGCCACCGCGACCGCCGCGGCGGCAAAGCTGACCGTGGAAGGCAATCCGCGCAGCTTGCCGGCCGGCCTTGAGCTGTCCGGCTACCGCATTGTCGAGCATCTGCTCCAGGCCCTCGATGACGAACCTGGAGCCGCCGTCGAGGTCAGGCTCAGGTTCTGTGCTGACGCGATCGAATTGCACTTGCGCGGGCCGAGGTCGCCGAGCGCGGACCTGCGGGCGGTGCTGGCGGCCGCGGCCGAACGAGCCCAGTTGCACAGCGGCACCGTCCAGCACTGGGCGCAGGGCCGGACCTGCTACGCGCTGGCGCGACTTCCGCTGATCAGCGGTCATGCGTGAGGCAGCCGGCCGGGCCAGGCGCTGGTTGCTGTCCGGGCGCGGCGATGTCGTCCTGGCTGTGTCCCTCGCGGCGTGGACTCTGGTGTTCGCGGTACTCGCCGGGCCGACCGGCGATCAGATCTGGTGGGTGATCGCTTTCCTCCCGCCGTACTGCACCGCGCTGGTGATCCGGCGCCGCTGGCCGCTGGCCGCGGCGGTGCTGGCGGCCGCCGGGCTCATCGTGCTGGCCCCGGTCGGGCAGTCCGCGTTCCTGAACAACTGGGTGACGCTGCCATTCATCTTGACGCCGTTCCTGGTCGGCTACTCCCTTGGCAGCAGCGCGGGAATCGCGGCTGGCCTCGTCGGCACCGCCATGCTGACCGCGGGCCTGCAGATCCAGAACGGGAGCTTCGTCCCCATCTTCCCGATGATGACGTTCGGCCCGTGGATCGTGGGACGGGTCGCGCGGTCGCGCCGCAAGCTCAACGAGCAGCTGGCGGCGCGGAACGCCGAACTTCAGGCGCAGCAGGAGATCTTCGCCAGGGAATCGGTCAGGTATGAGCGCGCCAGGATCGCCAGGGAGTTGCACGACATTGTCGCGCATTGCCTGAGCGTCATGGTGGTGCAGGCCAGCGCCGGCCAGCGGGTGCGCGGCACCGGCGGCATGACCCGCGCGCTCGAATCGGTCGCCCAGGCGGCCACGCAGGCCCAGGAGGAGATCGGCAGGCTGGTCGAGTTGCTGAACGGCGACTGCGCCGCGGGCGCCGAGCCTGGCCTGCCGATGGTCAATGAACTGGTCAGCCGGGCGGTTACCACCGGTCTCGACGTGCGCTGCCGAATTAGCGGATCCTGCGACGAGCTTGACCAGGCCGTGTCGCAGGTCGCTTACCGCATGGTGCAGGAAGCCCTGACTAACGCCCTCAAGCACGCCCCTGGCGCGCCGGTCACGGTAACGATCACGGCGGCGGCGGACGAGGTGAAGGTCGAGGTTCTGAATGACGCTCCCGGGCAGCGGCCGTCCGGGCTTGAGGGTACCGGCGGCGGCTACGGCCTGGCCGGGATGCGCGAGCGCATCACCGCCTGCGGAGGCACGCTGACGGCTGGTCCGGCGCAGGCGGGCGGCTGGCGGGTGTCGGCTGTCCTGCCGTTGCCCGTCCTTGCCTGAGTTCCGACTGAATCGGTTCGCAATGACACTGTCACTGGCACCCCGTACGCTCGGCGACGTGAAGATCCTGCATACCAGCGACTGGCACGTCGGCAAGGTGCTCAAGGGCCGTGACCGCTACGACGAGCACGTCGCCGTGCTCGGCAGCATTGTCGCGGCGGCACGGGACGAGGACGTCGACCTGGTACTCGTCGCCGGTGACCTGTTCGAGACGTCGGCGCCGACGGCGAAGTCGCAGGGCCTGGTGATGCGGACGCTGCTCGCGCTGGCGCAGGACGGCAGGCACGTCGTGGTCATCGCGGGGAACCACGACAACGCCGGTCTTGTCGACTCGGTCTACCGGCCCGTGCTCGGGCAACTCGGGATGCACGTGCTCGGCCTGCCGAAGCGCCCGGACGCCGGCGGCGTGATCACGCTGCGCACCAGGGCCGGTGAGCAGGCCAGGGTCGCGGCCCTCCCGTTCGTGTCGCACCGGTTCGCGGTCAGGGCGGCCGAGATCGTGATGCACGAGTTCGCCGAGCACTCGCTTGACTATTCGAGTCAGCTCGGCGAGATCCTCAGGCTGCTCACCGCGGGTTTCGCGGGTGACGCGGTGAATATCGTCATGGCGCACGCGACGTTGCTCGGCGGACGGCGCGGCGGCGGCGAGCGCGAGGTGCAGACCAGCCTGGACTACGAGCTCTCGGCCAGCCTTTTCCCCGCCAGCGCGCATTACGTGGCGCTCGGGCACCTGCACAGGCAGCAGGAGATCTCCGGTCCCTGCCCGACCTTCTACTCTGGCGCTCCGCTGCCGGTCGACTTCGGCGAGGAAAACAACGAGCCGGTCGTGCTTATCGTCCGCGCGGAGCCGGACATCAGGGCCGACGCGCGCCCGGTGCCGGTGACCGGCGGCCGGGGGCTCAAGACCCTCAGGGGGACGCTTGACCAGGTGATCGAGGAGGCCGGGCAGGCCGGGGACGCGTACTTGCGGGTGGTGCTGGCCGAGTCCGCGCGGGCCGGGCTCGGGGACGAGGTCAGGGAGAAGCTGCCTAATACGCTCGAGGTGCTGCTCGACGATGCCCACCGGGCGAAACCTGGCAGCCGGTCCGACGGCAGCCGCCCCGCTAGGGCCGAGCGCAGCCCGGTCAAGCTCTTCGGCGAGTACCTGAGCCAGGAAGGCGTCGACGATCCTCGGGTGACCGCCATGTTCGCGCAGTTGCTTGACGAGGCTACGTCCGGTGCGGAGGGTGGTGCCTGATGCGGCCTTTGCGGCTGCGGCTTGACGGGTTCGGTTCTTACCGGGAACCGGCCGAGGTGGACTTCACCGGGGTTGATTTCTTCGCGCTGGTCGGCGCGACCGGGTCAGGGAAGAGCACGGTCATCGACGGACTGTGCTTCTGCCTGTACGGCACCGTGCCGCGCTGGGGCAAGGAGAACGTCATCGCTCAGGCGCTCGCGCCGGCCGCTAACGCCTGCCGGGTGGCGCTGGTATTCGAGGCGGCCGGGAAACGGTACGGCGTCGTCCGCGCCCTGGCGCGCAACGCGCGGGGGCAGGTGCACACCAAGGAGGCACGGCTCGAACGGCTCTCGGCGGACGTGCCGGCCGGAGCGCCGCTGGCCGAGCTGCTCGAGGCCAGCGCCGAGCAGCTCGCGGAGGGACCCGATCAGGTCAAGGCCGCCGTGCAGGACATCCTCGGGCTCAGCTACGAGCACTTCACCCAGTCGGTGCTGCTGCCGCAGGGCAGGTTTTCCGAGTTCCTGCACGCCAAGGCCGCGGACCGGCAGGACCTGCTGGTCGAGCTGCTGGCCTTCGGCGTCTACAACACCGTCGGGCAGAAGGCGAGGGAGCGGGCCAAACTGGCCGGCGAGCTCGCCCAGCAAGCGAAAGACGGCGCGGCCCGGCTGCCGGGCGCGACTCAGGAAGCCGAGGACGCGGCGGCGGCGCGGCTGGCGGCGCTCGGTGACCTCAGCGACGTCCTCGAGGACCGTCTCGACTCGCTGCGCGAGCTGTCCGCGCGGGCCAGCGAAGCCGCCGCGGCCGTCCTGGTCGTGAAGACCGAGAGCAGCCTGCTCGCCAGGGTCAAGTCGGCCGCCGACGTCGCCGGGCTCGCCAGGCGGATCGCGGACGCCGACCGGGTGCTTGCCGCCGCCCGGACGGAAAGGGACCGCCGTGACCAGGCTGAGCTTGAGGCCGGGCAGGCTCGTGAGGCCCTGCCGGACAAGTCAGGCCTGCTGAGGCTGCGCGAGGCCTACGGGCAGCAGCGCGAGCTGGTTTCTTTGCGGAAAAGAAAAGACGATCTTCTGACCCAGGCCAGGGCGACCGCTGACGCCGCTGAGAAAGGGCTGGCCTCCGCCGAGGGGAAGCTTGAGCACGCGCGGGCGGCGCACGCGGGCGCGGAGCGGCAGCACGCGGCGGTAGCGGTCGCCCAGGATCTGCGGGTCGGGCAGGACTGCCCGGTGTGCTTGCGGCCCGTGGCTGAGCTGCCGCATCATCCGGTGCCCGCTGACCTGGTGGAATCGAAGGCGGCTGCGGACTGGGCCGCCAAGGCGGTGCGAAAGGCCCGCGCCGAGCTTGATCAGGCGGCTAACGCGTCGGCCGCGGGCGGGGCCGAAGTTCAGGCTATTGACCGGCAAATAGACCGGGTGGCCGGTGTACTGGCCGGCGCGACTTCCCAGGCCGAGACCAGCGAGCTGCTCGAGGCCATCGAGGTGGCCGATGAGCGGCAGGCGAAAGCGAATAGCGCCGCCCGCTCGGCTCGCTCGGCCGCGACTTCGGCCGAGCGGAAGCGGGCGGACCTTGATGCCGAAGAGAAGGACGCCTGGACCGCTCTCGGCCGGGTGCGAGACTCGGTAATACAGCTCGGCGTGCCGGAAATCGAGGAAAACGACCTGGCGGCGGCCTGGCAGGCGCTCGTCGAGTGGGCCAAGGCGGAGTACCGCGAAAGAAGCCGGCGGCTGGCCGACGCTGACGCGGCGGCGGAGGCCGCGAGGGGACAGGTCGGTTCGGCCGAGCGTGAGCTGAGGGAGCTACTGGCTTCGCATGCGATTGACGTGACCGACGTGGCCAGGGCCGAGGCAGCCCTCGCCACGCACAGGGAGCGGGCCGCCCACCAGCTCGCGACCGTGCGGGAGAACCGCGGCCGGGCGGCCGAGCTCGACGCCGCAGCCCGCAGGCACGGTGAGGAGGCGCAGGTCGCGGGGATGCTCGGCCGGCTGCTCAGGGCGACTTCCTTTGAAAGGTGGCTGTGCGGCGAAGCGCTTGACTCACTGGTCGCCGAGGCCTCGGAGACGCTCATGGAGCTGTCGGGCAATCAGTATCAGCTGGATCGGGACGACCGTAACGACCTGGTCGTGATCGACTTCCAGGACGCCGGGGCCCGGCGTCCGGTGCACACCCTCTCTGGCGGGGAGACGTTCCAGGCTTCGCTGGCGCTGGCGCTCGCGCTGTCGCGGCAGGTAATCGGCCTGTCGGCCGGGATGAGGGACCTCAACTCGATGTTCCTTGACGAGGGCTTCGGCACGCTCGACGAGGACACGCTCGAGGTAGTCGGGTCGACCCTCGAGCGCCTGTCCAGTGACTCGGACCGGATGATCGGCATCATCACCCACGTGCCGGCGCTGGCCGAACGCGCCCCGGTCAGGTTCGTGGTATCGCGGGCGGGCACGACCTCGACCCTCCGCCGGGAGGGCGTCGCGTGACCGTCAGCCCGCCCGCTCCTCCGTCCGCGCCCCCGCTCACGTTCACCGTCGATCCCTGGGATCCCGGCTATGGCCAGGCCTTCGCCGACGAGCAGGACGAACCGGGGGCCGGTCTCGGCCAGTCGACCGCCCAGCTGGACCTGGACTTCGAGATACCAGCGGATGAATGGCAGCCGCTCGACCCTGATCCCGCGACCCCCGTCCCTTCGACCGTGCTCTTCCTCGACGGCGTGCGCCGGATCGACGCCCGAGTCTGGGTGCACGGCGGCGGCCAGCAGCCAGTCGCGGGTATTGCCGCGTCCCTGGCCGCCGGGCTCGTCGTATGCGACGGAGCCGCCCGCGTGGCTGAGGTAGCGGTCGAGCGCGCGCTTTTCACCGCCGCGGGCGACGCCGGCGACCTCGTGACCAGGGCGGGCCGTTACGTAGCGCGCCCCGCCGAGGGGGCCGGGCTCGACAAGCTGTCCCAGGCGATGCAGCAGCGGCTCGCGTTCGCCGAGGTCCAGCTCGCCGTGGCCTTCCGCGGCCGGCTCCAGCCCGTCGATGACCTGCTCGTAGTCGACGGGCCGCTGCGCGGTCGCACGCACCTGGAGCGCACTATCGGCTATATCAAGACGCACCACGCGTCGTACCTGCCGGGAGAGCAGGCGGCCGTGGTAGGCGCCCTCCGGCCGGGGCAGCGGACGCCGGCGTTCACGATGGGCACTTCCTGGGAAAGGAACTCCTGGTATTTGCAGCTGCCGGGCACCGACGGAGTGCCGTGGTCGGGCGTGGTGCGGATTGAGTGCCCGGCCGACCTCGAGCCGAAGGACGTGACCAGGCTGGCCGACCTGACCGCGCTGGTGCTGCCCGCCTTCGCGAGCGTGCCGCACAAGGACCCGAGGGCACCGCAGAACCTGGTGCCGATTGGCGGGCTTGAACGGCAGCTTAAGCACCGGCTCGGAGATGAGCGGCTGCTGTACCGCGCGCTCAGGGCGGCGGCGATCGGGGCGTTATCCGCGCCGATTCTGAGGCACACTGAAGATTGCCCTAAGGTCCGCGGGACATGGTTCAGGTTGGATCGCTCTGCGGATAGTTGCGCGGAAGGAGCTCATTCTGATGTCGCAACAGCCATTCGGAGACACTGAGCCATTCGGAAACACTGAGCCAGTTGGCGACTACCTGGAGTTCGGGGGTCCGCCCCGTCGCCCCCGTCGGCCCGGCGGACAGCGTCAGCTGATGAGCATCGCCGCGGTGGCTGTCGTGGCGCTGCTCGGTGGCGCGGGGGTGGCGTACGCGGTCGGCGGCGGCTCAAGCCCGCACGCGGCAGCGGCTCCCGCCGCCAGCCCATCGGCGAAGGCGCCGGTGCCATCCCGCCCGAAGTGCGCTAACAGCCAAGGGCATTGCCCGTCCTTCGGGTTCCGGCCGTTCGGCCGCGTTCCTTTCGGCATCTTCGGCGGCGCCATCGGCGCCGGGCTGCCTGGCGGGCTGGTACACGGCCGGATAGTCGTGATCCATCCGGGCGGGGGTTACGAGACCGTGGAAATTCAGAGCGGCAAGGTCACCGCCGTCAGTTCGAGCTCGATCACGCTGAAGAGCGCCGACGGCTACTCGGCCAGTTACGCGATCGCCGGCTCCACGATCGTGGACGCCCAGCGTGACGGCATCGGCTCGGTCAAGGTCGGCAACGAGATCTCGCTCGAGGCCACGGTCAGCGGCTCCAAGGCAACCGCGTCGAGCATCACCGACCTGTCGCTGCTCGGTCAGGGCCACAACCACGCCTTCCCCTGGGGCCACCCCGGCGAGGCACCAGGCGGCTCGCTCGGCGGGCCGGCGGGCGGCTCCTCCGGCGGAACATCAACGAGCTGAGTCTTTTCCGCCCGGCGCAGCCCGCCTGGCCTCGGCTCGCCTCGCCGCATGCCGCTCCGCTGCGCCACCGTCGGCCGCATCGCCTTCCCCGCCCCCGCAAACCCGGCACATAACACATACCGGGCTGCCTGTTCCCTGGGCGAAGCCCCAGCGTTGTCCCGGCGCTGGGGCTAGGACCCCATCTCAGGAACAACGCTGGGGCTTCGGCCCGGCGGGGCTGGCCCGCCTCGGGCCCCGCGCAAGGGCTTTCGGCGCCGGCCGGCGGGAAGTGACCGGGCTTGGCTGGGCATCGGCGGTTGAGCGCTCAGTGTCAGGGGGCGGTCCTAGGATCGTCGCCAAGATGCTGGACGAACAGGCGACCGCACCGTTGCGTACGACGCCGGGCTCTGACCTGGGTGGCTCGTTCCGCAATGCCGTCCGGGGCGGGCGGTTTACGTGCGCGCGCTGCGCGATCCCGGCCGACCGATTTGAGTATTGCTTAACCTGCGCGAAGTACAGCAAAAGAGCTGATCTAGCCGACCAGGTCGCGATGCTCGTCTACGCCGTAGCGGACGAGTGGTCTGGCGACGTGCTCCGTGGTTACAAGGCGCCAGAGGCGGCGGATGAGAGCAGCGCCATCGTCTCCCAGGTGATCGGGTTGGCCTTGTCCGCTCACTCGAGTTGCCCGGCCGCGGTCGCCGGGTCGCCGGTGTCACACTGGGCGACCGTGCCTTCGCTTCCGCGCAAGCCAGGCGAGCACGCCCTGCACAAGATCGTTAAGGCCATTGCCCCTGGCCAGGAGCTGCGCCTCCAGGCGGCAGAGAAGGCGTGGCGGCCTCGGTCGGTGAGCGCCGGTCATTTCGAGGCTGAGTCCCGCTTGCCCGCCGGCAGCCATGTGCTCTTGATGGACGACACCTGGACGTCTGGCGGGCACGCCCAGTCGGCGGCCTTAACGCTGAAGAAGGCCGGCGCGGACCGGGTGTCCCTGCTCGTCGTCGCCCGGTGGATCAACTCAGACTTCGGCGACAACGGCTGGTTCCTCGACAGGCTCAAGCGCCACCCCTACGACCCGGCGATCTGTCCGTGGACCGGCGGCAAATGCCCTCGCGACCCGGCGGGTTCCTCGGACCGGTGAGCACGGAGTCCTCGGGTGGTCTGACACCCGAGGACTCCGTCTTGAGGCGGGCACGCTAGCTGGTGCGACTATTTGGCACTAAGGCTGGAAGCGGGCAACAGTATCGCGGACCCGGACCGGACGGCCGCAGCGGGGGCACTTTGGGGTCGCTTTACGACCGCGGGGTGCCCCCGCTGTCCGGGGCCGGGGCAGGTAGCGGGCGGCGTGCCCTGCGGGCAGGAGTTCCGGTGCGGCGTTCCGTGACAAATATTCCGAATGTCGGGATCGTCGGACCGAAGCAGGGACCAGAGATGCGAACGTGGCCCGTGAAAGGCCCGATCCCGGCCCGATCCCGGCCCGATCCCGGTCCGGCCCGGTCCCGGCCCGCGCCCGGCCCGATCCCGGCCCGGCCCGGCCCGGTCCCGGCCCGCGCCCGGCCCGCACCTCTCCCGACGTTCCGGCATTCCGGGCATTTTGCGCAACTTGCCGGGCGAGGAGCAGCAACGATGGCCCACGGTTGCTGTTCGCGGCTGCCTCGCAACGACAACGATGGGACATCGATGCGGTGAGCGCAGCATCCATGGGACATCGATGCGGTAGCTGCGGGCGCGGCAACGACAACGATGGGACATCGATGCGGTAAAGCGGCCGCCGGCTCCTCTCTGCGTGGACGCGGCTTCCCGGAGCGGCGGTCAGGAGCTTGGGGTGGTGGTGGTCAGGAAGCTGGCTACGGTGTCGATCAGGCTGGCTAGTTCGGCTGGGGTGGGGGAGAGGTCGTAGGAGTGGTAGTGGCAGGCGTTGCTCAGGGCCGCCCACGCGTAGCTGAGCTCGTGGGCCAGGGCCGGGTCGAGGAACGCGGGGAGGCAGGTGAGCTGGGAGCGTCCCGAGGAGCGGCCAAGGCCGGCGGTCGCCGGGTTCGCGTTCCAGAATTCGATGAGCCGGCGTTCGAGTGCTTGCCTGGCCAGGAAGGCGGCGATGCGGGACCGTTCGGCGACGTCCCCGGCGGCGCCTGACTGGATCTCGCGCGCGGCGGCGAGGAGTTCGGCCGGCGTCATCTCACTCGCTGCCTGATGACGTCGATCAGGCGCCGCACCTCTTCGACGAGTTTCTCCGGCTGCCTGTGTCCCTTGTGGGCGCCGTCGTTAAGGGTGCGGAACGTGCCGGCCGCATCGGGGTCCCAGCGGCTGAGCAGGCGATGCACGTTCTGACCCTGCTTGGCGTCGAGGAAGAGGGCCAGGGCCGCCTTGGCGTGCAGCGTGCCGGCGCTAGCGATCTTGTCCTCCGCCTCGGCGTGCGGCCCCTGGCGCAGCAGCTTGCGGCGGGCGGCGTCGGTGAACGCGGCCTCGACCGCGAGACGGCAGAGGCCAGGTACCACCTGCTCGCGGACGGCCTCCTTCACGTGCAGGTCGCGGCACAGGGCTTCCGCGTCCCGCAGGTAGCGCTCGACCGGGGGCACAGACTCGCTGATCTCGACGACCGAGCCTGCCTGCCTGGCGACCTTCAGCACGTGCGCGGGGATCCCGAGCCGCCTGACCGCGTTGGGCAAGCGGTCGTCGTGGGTGAACACCAGGACCTGACGGGACCTGGCGACCTCGTCGAGCACGTGGGCGAGGCCGTCGACCTTGGCCGGGTCCATCGCCTGGACCGGGTCGTCGATGACGAGGAACCGGAACGGGCTCTCTTCCAGGGTGGACTGGGGCAGGAAGACGCTCAGCGCCAGCGCGTTGAGCTCGCCCTGGCTCATGACGCTGAGCGCGGCGCCCGGCTCGTTGTCGACGGTCACCCGCAAGTCGACCTGCCGGCGGGTGCCGCTGCCCGACAGCCGGATCGGGCCGAGGTCCACGTTGCTTTCCTGCCGAAGCTTCTGCCAGATAGCGGTGGCCTGCTCACGGATCGGCGTCAGCCGGGAGTTGCGGATCTCGTCGGTGGCGGCCCTGAGCCAGTTGATCGCGGCGGTCAGCGCCGGAACGGCCCCGGCGGCGGTGTCCGCCTCCTTGGCCCGCACGCACCAGGCGGCGACCTCCGCGGCCACCGGAGCCCACCGGTCCGCCCGCGCCTTGAGCTCCTGCCGCGCACGGGCGGCCAGGTCGGTGACCTCGTCATGAAGCGGTCGCCACCGCAGGGTCAGATGACCGGCAAGCTGGCGCAGATCCTCGGCCTCGTTCCCCGGCGGGATCCGAGCCCAGGCATTCCAGGCCCGCCACGCCCTGAGCGGCTCTGCCTTTCCGACCGCGGCCGTGTTCAGGATCGCGGGGACCGGCCTGAACAGCTCGCGGACCCTCGCCGCGGCCTCATCCGCGCTGGCGCGGGCGGCCAGGACTCTGGTCTCCTCCTCGTCAAGCGACATCACCTTGTCCCGCGTCCTGTCCTGCCAAGCGTCATCCATGGCACCAGGAGCGCCGCACACAGGACAACTGCCCTCGCCGTGCGACTGGTAGTGAGCAAGGGCCTCGCGCAGCAGCCCGATCACCGCCAGGGCCGGAGTGACCGGCGCCGCCAGTTCGTCCGCCGCCGTGCGCAACGCCGCCGCCGCCTCGGTCACCTCAGGTTCCGCTGGGACATCGAGCTGACTCCATTGCCGCAAGCGCAGAACCTGGCCGTCAGGTTCGGCGGCCGAAGTGCCCGCCACCAGCGTGAGTACCCGGTCAAGGTCGCGGCGGCTGCTAGACAGGGCACGGAAGCAAGCCCGTGCCCGCCCGTCATCGACGGACGCGAGCTTGTCGAGCAGCGCCGGCAGGGCGCTGTCGGCGGCCGTGAGCCCGTCCTCGGCTGCCTTTCTGGCGGCTACCAGGCGCCTTTCCGCCGAGGTGAGATCCTCGAGCCCGAGCACCGATGCCAGCAGGTCGTACAGCTGGGCGGGGCCGCCGATGAAAGCCTCGAGTTCAGAATGCGAAAGGAACGGCCGGTACCTGGTCAGGGCCTCACCCCACTCCAGCCGCTCAAGCCCGGTCCGCTTCTGCCCGTGAACCTGTAGCGACGCCTCCGACTCGGCCAGCTTCGCGGTGCTCGCCCAGCGCCGCTCGGCGACGGCCTCGCCCGACCCCTCGATGAGCAGTTTCGCGGAGACTAGCGTCTGGCCAGGGTCGTGCAGGTTGCGCCACCCCTCGTGCCACACGACCGGGCGCCCGTTCCACCGGCGCACCGTACCGGTGAGCAGGATCTCGAGTCCTTCGGCGAAGCTGGACTTGCCGCTGCCGTTGCGGCCGACGATGAGGGTCAGGCCAGGTCCTGGCTCGAGTTCGAGTTCCCTTTGCGGCCCGACGCCGCGGAACCCGGCCACGGTGACCGACTGGAGGTAGACAACCGCTGGCCTTGTGTGCGCCCGCTCGGAAGCGGGCTCCGTCACCGGTCCGGTCTGGCCCCGCAGGCGCGCCGCTAGTTTCGCCCCGCCTTCGCAGGCCGCGAGCAGATAGTCAGCTGCCCTGGGGTCGAGCGGCTTCTCGTACAACCGGGCCACGACCAGGTCTTGCAGCTTTTCGTCCATGCCAGGAAACCCCGTATCTTCCGGGCTAGTCGCCGGAACCCTCCCTGCAGGAACTATAGACGGGGCGTCCGCTCGGGGAGCGGGGCTATTTGGCGGCGAAATGCCGTTGACTTAAGGTCACCAGCTCGGTTCGTCGTGCTGCTGCTGTCCGGTCGTGACAATGCGGACCTGGCCGGTCCGGACGGATACGACGGCGACCTGTTTCCTGTTGCCCGCGCTGCGCACGAAGGCGATCTGCGAGCCGTCGGGGGACCAGGCCGGCTCGGCGTCTTGCTGGCAGGGCCGGGAGCAGGTGGTGAGCCTGCGCGTTCCCGAGCCGTTCAGGTTGCTGATGAACAGCGCGTTCTGGCCGCTTTCTCCGTACGCTAGCTGCTTTCCGTCTGGTGACCAGGCGGGCTGATACTGGCCGGGGCTATTGGCCGGGGTGAACCAGGTATAGGAGACCCCGGCGATGTTCATGATCGCGATCCGGTTCACGGGGTAGGCGATGCTGGTGACGGCGAGTTCCTTGCCGTCCGGCGCCCAGGCGATGCTGTCCACGCTCAGGTAAAGGCCGAGCAGATGCTGGTTCGTGCCGTTCGCTTTCATCAGCCAGACGCGGTTCGAGCGCAAGAACGCGATCCGCTTGCCGTTCGGTGACCAGACCGGATCGGAGTCCAGGCCGGTATTCGTCAGTACGCGCAGGTCAGAGCCATTAAGGGCCGACACCGCGATGTCGCCTTCTCCGCTCGTCTCCTTCAGTTGGGCCGACGGCGCTTCCACGAACGTCAGCTCAGTGCGGGCCGAGTTCACCGAAGGGGCCGAGTAGGACCTGGCCGGCTGGCCGGCGGCCAGGGCGACGTTGTTGTACCTGGCTGGTGCGGCGGCGTTGCCCGCGCTGATGCCTGCGGAGGCGCCGAGATCCTGGCCGGACTGGTAGACGAGGAAGCCTGGTTCCGCGGCTAGGGTGACGGGGAGCCGGTCACCCCTGATCGCGAGCAGGGGATGCCTGTGCGCCCGGTGAACCAGCTGGCCGCCTTGCCTGGCCCCGGCGATCGTCAGGGCCGCCGCCAGGGCGGCGGCGAGGACGAGGGTCGCGGTCGTCGCGCTGACCAGGGTGGTCGTCTTGCGCCGGCGGCGGACCAGTCCTGGCCTGACCGCCTCCCACCTCAGGTCGGGCACCTGCAGCTGAGCGACGCGCCGACTCAGGGTCGCGGCCGTGTCGGCCGGGCTGACCTGCGGGTCGCCGAGGATGGCGGCGAGCCGGCGCAAGCCGTCGTGGCCCAGCCTGGCGACCGATCTTGTCGGCACGTGCAGCAGCTCCGCGACCTCGGTCTCCGGCAGGCCCGCGCAGTACCGGAGCACCAGGCATTCCCGCTGCCTGGCCGGCAGCCTGCCGAGGTGCGCCGCGATGCTGGCCGACGGGCCTGAGCTGGAACCGTGGCGGCGCTTGGTGCGGGCTTCGCTGAGTACGGCCCGGATTAACCAGGCGTGCGCGGCGGTCTGGTCGCGCAGGACGCGGGGGCGCCGGAGCAGGGAGCCGAAGGCGTCGGGAACGGCACTGGCGTTTCCGGCACCGAGGCCGACCGCTAGCCGCACGAGATCGGCGTAGTAGCGCTCCCACAGCATGGCGATCGCCTCGTCGGGCGGAGGCGTGTCGTCCTCGCGGATCGACCAGGAGGCGTGGTCACTGCTCACGTCAACTAGCTGATCCCGGCGGGGATCGTGTCGTCAAGGCCAGGATATTTGCCGTCCTAGTCAGTCGCGATCCCGGCGGCGGCGATTCGCTCGTCGTGGCTGAGCGGCTTGAGCAACGGCACCGACGCGGCATGGAGGCGAGTAAAAGCCTGGTCAAGCAAGCTCGATTTGTAGCCGCCCTTGCCATCAGCCGTCACGGCCAGCGCCCTGGCCATTTCGCCGCCCAGGCTCTGCGCTTGCTCAAGAAAATTCCTCGCCACCTTGTCGTCAATCAGCACCGGGGCGCCCACCAGAAGCATGAGCAGGTAGGTGCGGACTTCATCAAAGGCGTTGTCCCGGCCGCCCGGGTCCTTGACCGCTGCTGACACCGCCTTGGTGGACCGGCTGGCCTGCGCCATCATGATCGCGGTCTGGGCGGCTACGGCCTGCGACCGGTCGTTGAGTTGCCTGAGCTTGACCACCTGATCAACGACCAGCACCGTGATCAGGAGCACCATAAGCCCAGACACCGTGTCGCTCGTCAGCGCGTGCCGATCCCACCAGAGCCGGACGTTGTTGTCGGTCAGGTCGGCGGTGACCAGGGCGGTCGTGATCAGGGTCGCGGATGCCGCCGCAAGCCAGCCGCGCCATTGGGTCCGCATCATCTCTTACAACGGCTTGTAGAGGATCTCAAGATCGTGGGGGAGCGCGGCCTTGACCTGGCGGGTGCGCTCGTCGGCCAGTACCTCGTCGTGGCCTTGCGCGATCGCCTCGATGGTCTGCTGCACCACGCTTTCCGGGCTCACTTTGGAAACGTTGGTCAGGATCGCGGACATGTCGGTGTCGATGAACGAGGCGTAGACGCCGATGACCTGGGTGCCCTGATCGCGGAGTTGCATCCTGGCCTCGTTGGTCAGCAGCCAGCCGGCCGCCTTCGACGAGGCGTAGGTGCCGTTGAACGGGGACGCGTACCAGGCCGCTACCGAGAGGATGTTCACCAGTGCGCCGCCGCCGTTCTTGTGCAGGACCGGCGCGAAGGCACGGCACATCGCCATCGTGCCGAAGTAATTGACCGCCATCTCGGTCTGAGCGGCGGCCTCGCCGGGGGGATTGAGATGGTTCTGGGCGAGCATCACGCCGGCGTTGTTGATCAGGATGCTGACGTCCTGGCAGGCGGCCGCAGCCTGCGTAACCGCCTCGTGATCGGTGATGTCGAGTTTGACCGGCTGGATTCCCTCGGCGGGCTTGATGCCCTCGGGGTTGCGGGCGGCGGCGTACACCTTGGCGGCGCCGGCCTCGCGCAGCATCCGGACGAACACCTCGCCGAGGCCCCGGTTACTGCCGGTGACGAAGCATACGGATCCTTTGATGTCCACCAGGCTTACCCTAATGCCTGGCTCGCGGGGACTTTCTGATTCGCTGGTGCCTGCTGTCCGGTCTGGGTGGCGCGCAGTACATGGGACCGGCTGAGCAGGAGCACGCCGGCGGCGACGGCGATCGCCGGGAGGGCTATGAGGCTCAGCAGCAGGCCGTGATTGGTGGTCTCGCCGAAGACCACGATTCCCCAGATTGTCGAGATCAGCGGGTCGACCAGCGTGATCCCCGGCTGGGACGCGGTGAGCGGGCCGGCCTGGTAGGCGTTCTCCAGCAGGAATGCCGAGATGACGCCGACCGCGATCGTGGCGTAGAACTGCCAGGAGGTAAGTACGCCGACGATCCCTCCGGTCGCGAACTTGTCGGCGAAGCCCTTGGTATAGGCGGCGGTCAGGCCGTAGCCGAGGCCGGTCGCGATGCCGAGGAGGCTCGCCCTGACTGCGGGCTTCTTTTGCGCCCTGGCCGCGATGACTGCCGCGACGAGAGCACCGACGTTGGCCGCCGACATCGTGATCCAGGTGATGGCCGCAATTGTCTTCGCTGGTCCCGGCTTCGGGTCGAGCAGCGCGAGCAGTGCGATCACCCCGGCGGTCAGCATGCCGATGGCGATCCAGGTCCTGGTGTCGAGGCTGGTCCTGAACAGCAGGGCTCCGCCGATGATCGTCATCGGAAGCTCGAGCACGACGACGAGCTGAACCGAGGCTAGCTGGCCGGTGCCGAGCGCGGCCGAGGCGAACGCGAACGAGATGATCATCATGGCGACGGCGGCCAGCCAGACGCGCCGGTGCACGAGATCGATGATCAGCTTGAGCTTGAACTCCGCCTGATCGGGCTCGTCCCTCGCGGCCTTGCGGTTCAGCACGTTGCCGGTGGCGTTGACCAGGGCGGCTAGGAAGGCCAGGACATAGCTGATCACCCGTGCCCCCGCTTAGTCGTATCGCCCAGCTGTTGTCCCAGGTCTGCCCGCTGCGGCCTGGTTCACTCTGGCTGATCTTTCTGCGCTGGGCTCGCTGCTGTCGCCGGCCCTCATGCTGCACTGGACCGGACATCACTGACGGAAGCTATCCCGGCATTCCCGGTATTCCCAGCATTTGTCATAAATGGTCGGGCTGGAACGGCATCGGCGGGCCATGGGTGCGTTTCTGGTGGAGCGAGGCGTGTCCGGGACGGTCTTGCCGCGATGACATCCAGGTGCATGCGGTTCTTGACCGTCTTCAACTGCGGCACGCGAGCAAACAGCCACTGGGATCGGCGTCGCGCTCGACCGGCCCCCATCCCGCCCTGTCCCGGCGTCCATGAAAACCGATACTGGCGAAGTCGCTCGACGCCTCCGGATCGAGCGGGCGCCCGATCGCCGCCGACTAGAAGCGGCCGATAATCAGAGCGTCGAGACAGTCGAACACCACGCAGGCAATTTTGACAGCCATCGAGCCTCACTACCGGGAGTACCCCGCTCGCACCGCTCTGCCACCTGCGGTGCTCGTTGGGCCAGCGTGACCGTCACGAGGGCGGGACCGGCACCGCCGACCCGCCCGACTGAAAGCCGCCAGAGCGGAAAGAGCGGATGAATAGCCAGAGCAATGTCCGCGCAACTATAGTCGGTCTCCCGTGGACCAGCGGAGTTCCCGGCATCTGCCAGTTCGTGATTCTCTCCGAGCAAGGAGCAGCCGTGTATCAGCAGTATCCCGTCGGCGGGCAGCCTCCGGTGCCAGGCCAGCCCCAGCCGCCTGAGTCGATTCTCAAGGCGGTCAAGCTCATGTACATCGGCGCAGGCCTCGGCGGCTTGATTTTTATCATTGACATTCTCATCGACGTCGGCAGCGCGGCCTCTTCGGTATCCGGCATTATCGGAGCCGCCGTTGGCATCGGGTTGTGGCTGTGGATGGCTACCGCTAACAAGGCGGGCAAGAGTTATGCGCGGATCTTGTCCAGCGTGTTCTTCGGTTTTGGCTGCCTGGGGCTGCTTGTGACGCTGATCTTGACCATCGCCGCCCTGAGCTTGGTCGGCGGCGCCTGGACGGCGCTGCTTGTGCTGGTGCTGCTGATCGACGTCGGCGTCGTGCTGGTCGGCCTGCTCACCATTATCTTGCTCTGGCGGCAGGAATCAAGCGCCTATTACAACGCGGTGAGCGGTCTCAGCGCGGTCGGCGGCCCTGGGCCTTACATCACGGGCTGACCAGAACGGCTTCTGCGGTTAGCGCGGGATTCCGCTCGGCCGCGCGCGTGGTAGGCAGGCGGGCTCGGGCCGTTTGATCATATGGTGATCACTCCCTCGGGAGGTTTGGATGCGGGGTTACCTCGCTGTGCTGGTTACCGCCACGGCGTCCGGGGGCGTGCTGCTGGCTGGCGCGGGCGGGGCGGGTGCCGTTCCGGCTCAGGCCGGGGATTCTCAGATCACGGTGATGTCGTGCGCGTCGGCGGGCAATTGCAGCGCGGGCGGGGATTTCGTCGGGGACACCGCCGGGTTTTTCACGGTGAGTGAGACGAACGGGGTGTGGGGGAAGGCGAGGCTGCTACCGGGCACCGGTTTCCTTCAGAATGACGACAGCGCGCTCACCTCGATGTCGTGCCCGGCGGCGGGCAACTGCACCGCTGTCGGCCGATTCGAGTTCGGCTCGGTATTCGCGGTGAGCGAGAAGGACGGCCGGTGGCGCAAGTGGGAGACGATCCCTGGCACCGAGACCTTGCCCGCCAGGAAGATCAGGATGGGAACGGTGTCCTGCCCGTCACCTGGTAACTGCGGTGCGTTCGGCGACTACCGTGACCGGCGGCACAGGCTGCACGGCTTCGTCGTCAGCGAGATCCGGGGTACCTGGCGCCCGGCGCTCGGGTTGCCGGCCGGCGTCGCGCTGACGTCCCTGTCCTGCGGCTCGGCGGGCAATTGCGTCGCGGGCGGCTATTCAGCGAGCCAGGCCATGGTGGTGACCGACCGGCACGGCGTGTGGGGAAGGCCTTCGGCGCTGCCCGGCCTGCGGGTCGGCCGGCCTGGCGATCCCGAGATTCTGGCGGTGTCGTGCTCGTCGGCCGGCAACTGCGGCGCCGGAGGCTCCTATACCGCCAGCTCCGGAGTGCAGTTGTTTGTCACGTCCAAGGTCAAGGGCACGTGGCAGCGGCCAGCGGAACTTCCCGGCATCGCGCACCTGAACCAGGGCTTCATCTCTGACCTTACCTCGATCTCGTGCCGGTCCGCGGGTAACTGCGACGCGGGCGGCTACTACGCGGACCCCTCGGGTATCTTCCAGGCCTTCGTCGCCGATGAACGCGGCGGAACCTGGCGGGAGGCGCAGGAGCTCCCTGGGACAGCGAAACTGAACGTCGGCACGGGCACCGGCGCGGCAGGGCAAGTCGGGACGGTGTCCTGCGGGTCGCCTGGCGGTTGTAGCGCGGGCGGGTTCTACACCGACGGGTCAGGTGACCTGCAGGTATTCACCGGCTCCGAGGCCCGTGGCCGGTGGGGCGCCGCGCGCGAGATTCCTGGAACCGCCGCCCTCAACTCCGGCGGAGAGGCTTTCTTCGGCGCCCTGTCGTGCGGTTCGACCGGCGATTGCGGCGCCGGCGGCGCCTGCGCGGATCATTCCCTGAACCAGCAGGCCTTCGTCGTCAGCGAGACCCGCGGCCGGTGGCGAAAAGCGATACAGGTCCCCGGCATCGTGGCGCTCGAGCAGTAAACGGCTTCTGCGGTTGGCAGGCTGCCGGGAAGGGCGCCTGCCCCTGCAACCGGTCAGCCGCTCCCACTGGAGATCATCGAAGTGGATCCGCCCGAAGTTGGCGACGCCGCTGCTCATGGTGGCCACGCGAGGCGCGGGCGCGGCGAGGACGAGGGGCAGCAGTCGCATGGTGAGCGCGAACGGCCCGAGGAAGTTGCTGCCGAACTGAAGCTCGAAACCGTCGGCCGTCGTCATCCGGGCGGGCGGCGCCATCACTCCGGCGTTGTTGATCAGCACATCGACCGGCGTGCCGTCCGCCAGCAGGCCGTCAGCGAACTCTTGCACCGACGCCAGGTCGGCGAGGTCAATCCGCCGTACCTCAAGTTGCGCGTCCGAGTGGTCAGCGAGAATCTCGTCCCTCGCCTGCTCGCCTTTCGATGGCGTCCGGACGGCCATGATGACGCGGGCGCCCGCGGCCCCGAGGCGGCGCGCGGCCTCCTTGCCGATGCCGCTGTTCGAGCCCGTCACGATGACGAGCTTCCCGGCCTGGCTCGGGACGGTATACATCGTTGAACTCCTTAAGCTAAGGCAGCTAGCCGCGCGTTCTCGTCCCTGACCCACAGGCCGGTCAGCCCGCGCAAGTGCGCGATGAACTGCTCGTGCTCGCTCACCGGATACACCGACCGGACGGTCTGGACCAGCAGGTTGTCGAAGTCAGGCCCGGTCACCCAGTCGAGCACGATCTCGTCAAGCCGCCTCCCGAGATCGCCGCCCGCCCAGAACTCGGCATACTTCTCGCTCTCGAAGTACGAGTCGGCGAGGGCGAGGTAAGCGGTCAGCTTCTCCGGGTAGGACATCTCGGGATCGTCGGCGATCTCGAAGTACCGGTCAGTGTCCAGGTCAAGCTTGGGCCGCCGCCTTGTCGCGAGCACGAACACGCACCACTTCACCAGCGCCTTCATCGCCCAGGGGAAGTAGTAGTGCAGGCTGGTGAGCGCCACGTCCGGGCAGGCGTTCGCGTAGTCAATAGGGGCGACGTCGCTGCCCTTGATCAGCGTCTCGCACGAGTTGAACTCCCACCGGAAGAACGCGTTGACGAGCTTTCCGATCGTCACCACCTCGGTGCCCAGGTCGGCGGACAGGAAGTCGTGGTCGACCGCGTACCGCAGGTGCATCGGCTCCTCGGGCCGGAACCTCATCACCATCGTCTCGGCCCCGATCGACAGGGACCTGGCGAACACGTCGTAGTTCTCCACCGACTTCTGCAAGTGCATGAGCATCTCGCCGCTGGCGTCGTAGGCGGCGTGCAGTTCGGCGGCGTTGCGGACCTGGGACACGCCCCGCCAGGCCCCGCCGTCGTACGGCTTCATGAACAACGGATAGCCAATTCCCGAGGCGATCTCGTCCAGGTCGAACGGCCGGTTATACCGCGCCGCGGTGTAGGCGTACCTGGAGTTGTCCAGCGGGTTCTTGTAGGGAACGAGCACCGTGTCTGGCACCCTGAGGCCGAGCCTGATCATGGCGCAGTAGGCGGCGTGCTTTTCCATCGACTGGAACGTGAACGGGCTGTTCAGCAGGTACACGTTGTCCATCAGCGCGACCTTCTTCAGCCATTCCCTCGGGTGGTAATACCAGTACGCGAGGCGGTCGATCACCAGGTCGTAGCGCGGCTGGTCGCGCAGGTTGAACGGCTCGATCGTGATCCGCTCGACGTCAAGCGCGTGCTTGGTGCCGCCGGGCCCGGTCACCGGGCCGAGTCGACTCAGGATCTCGGTGAACGCGGCCGGCCAGTCCTCCTCGGTGCCAAGCAGCAACCCGATCAGGTGCCTTGTCGTGGTCAACGGCTGCCCCTTTCTCCAGACTCAGCAGAACCTCGGCAGGTGATGCGCGAGCTGCGCCCGCCAGGACGGCCAGTCGTGCGGTACGTCGTAGCCCCACAGGTCGAGTTCGTGCCTGAGTTGCTTGCTGGCCAGCAACGCGGCGAACTGCCGTGTGCTGGGCAGCGAGCCCGTGCTGTCTTCCCAGGTTCCCTGCCCGCACACCAGCAGCAGGCTTACCCGTTCCCGCAACCAGGCCAGGTGCTCGCCGTCCAGGTGCCCGACGTAGTCCATCGGGTTGTTGAAGTAGGCGGCGTCGCCGCGCTCGCCCCAGCCATTCCAGGATGCCGGATCGTAGTTGCCTGAGAAGCAGAGCGCGAGCGGGAACAGGTCGGCGCGCCTGAGCGCGAAGTTGGCGGCGTGATAGGCACCGAGGCTGCATCCGAGCGTGGCGACCTCGACCGGCTCGCCGCCGCAGTCGGCTCGCAGCCACGGCACCACCGTGTCGGTGATCCACGTCTCGTACGCGCCGTGCCGCCTGGCCCGCTCCTCAAGCGGAACGCTGTAATCCGACCAGGACGAAGCGTCGTAGCTGTCCACGCAGTACAGCTTCAGCCGGCCCTCATCGATCAGGCCGCTTACCGCCCCGACCATGCCGTTGTTCTCGAAGTCCCGTGCCTTGCCCTGCTCAGAAGGGAACACGAGCACCGGCCGCCCCCAGTGCCCGTACCTGATCACGGTCCCGGCCGCCCCGATAGCGTCCGACCAGAGTTCAGCGGCTTTTCTGTTCATGCGCGCCCCCGCCCGCTCGCCGCTCCTGGCTAGGGCGCGCCAAGACGTTCACTCGCCCACCCGCCGGAGCAAGTCGGTCAGGTCAGGGTGGAACGCATCCCGCCAGGCGGTGTAGTTGTGCACGTCCGGGACCTCCCGCAGGCTCGCCTGGTATCCGAGCCCGGCCAGGGCTTCGGTCATCGCCTGGTTATTGGCCAGGTTCTCCTCGATCACGCCGCAAGTGAGCGCCACGGGGACTGCCCTTCCCGGCACCCGGCCGGCGTGCACCGAGGACACGAACGTCACTATCCGCCGGTAGTAGGGAAACCGCTTTTCCTGACTATCAAATTGCGTCCGGAAGAAACTGCCTGACTGGAGGAACAGTGCGTCGAACGAATCAGGATGCTTGCAGTGCGCGTGCAGCATGGCGAGCGCACCGAGGCTGGTGCCCATGCCCACTCGTACCTTGGTGGCGAACCGGCCGGTAAGCGCCGGGATCACCGACTGCCGCAGCGCTCGCGCGTACCCGGCGTTGGCCGAGTACCAGCGGTTGCGCGGTCCAGGGCTGAGCAGCGCGGCGCGCATCCTCGGCAGCCAGCCGCCGGTCACCCCGGACGACACGTATCCGGTCAAGGCGGACAGCGCGTTGTACTCGGGCCCGTCGTGCGCGAGGAGCAAGGGGAGCGGTTCCTCGTCAGCCGCGTCGGCCGGAGCCCAGACCCGGCACGAGATGATCGCGTCCACCGGACTGGCGGGCACGTCCACGGCCACGCTCGTACCAGGCTCGCCGGGTTCCGCCAGCCACTCGGGAGCCACGTAACCGGGGAACTCGAGCACGCTCTTCGGTCCGAACGCCCCGCCGACCGTGCACGGATTGCCCGGGTCGAGTCCGGTCCAGGTCCCGCCGCCCCGGCCGCTGAATTCAAGCAGGTACTCCATCCGGTTCACCGGCGGCCTCGGAATGACCAGCACCCAGCGGTCGCCGGACGAGCGGAAGCCCAGCTGGTCGCCGGGAATCCTGACATCTTGCACCAGCCGCAGTGCGGTCAGCTCCCCGCCGGGATCGGGCACTGTGAACGTGACGGCGTCACCGGTCACATAGCCTTGCGCGTCGGCCGTGCTCACTCGGACATAGTGCCCGTCGGACGCACTGATGACAATGCTGCGCGCCCGCTAGCGCTGAATGCGGCGTCGTGCGACCGTGTACCCAGAAGCTGCTTGGGGGAGAGGTGCTGCCATGGGCCGTGATATTGAGGCGATGACGTTCGGCGGTGAAGACCGGCGCAAGTACCGGGAGAAGGTCAGGCAGTCGCTTGACGTCTTCGCGCAGATGCTGCGCGAGCGGGCCTTCGAGGGCGGGCCCTCGATGGTCGGGCAGGAGATCGAGCTTAACCTCGTCGACGATCAGGGCCTTCCCTCGATGCGCAACGCCGACGTGCTCGATGCCATCGCGGATCCGGCCTGGGCAACTGAGGTCGGGCAGTTCAACCTGGAAATCAACGTCCCGCCGCGCGAGCTGAGGAACGGCGCGCTCGCCGGCCTCGAGCAGGAAATCAGGGACAGCCTCAACACGGCCGACGGCAAGGCAAGGACGATCGGCAGCCGCCTGGTCATGATCGGCATCCTGCCAACCTTGCGGAAGGAAGACGTGCATGCGGGCGCGATGTCGGCCAATGCCCGCTACCGCGTGCTCAACGAGCAGATCTTCTCATCGCGCGGCGAGGACATGCGCATCTCGATCGACGGCCCCGAGCCGCTGCTCACCCACGCGGACAGCATCACCCCCGAGGCGGCCTGCACGAGCGTGCAACTGCACACCCAGATCCCGCCAGAGTCCTTCGCCAGGTACTGGAACGCCGCCCAGGCGATGTCGGGAGTCCAGGTCGCGCTGGCGGCTAACTCGCCGTTCCTGTTCGGCAGCAGGCTGTGGCACGAGACCAGGATCACGCTGTTCGACCAGGCGACCGACACTCGCCCCGAGGAACTCAAGCTGCAGGGCGTCCGGCCCAGGGTCTGGTTCGGCGAACGGTGGATCACCTCGGTCTTCGACTTGTTCGAGGAAAACATCCAGTACTTCCCCGCGCTACTGCCGATCTGCGAGGACGAGGACCCGCAGGTAGCCTTCGACAACGGTGACTGCCCGCAGCTCGCCGAGATGAGCTTGCACAACGGCACGATCTACCGGTGGAACCGCCCCGTCTACGCGGCCGTCGACGGCAAGCCGCACGTCCGGGTCGAGAACCGGGTGCTCCCGGCCGGCCCTTCCGTGGCCGACACGATGGCCAACGCCGCGTTCTACTACGGGCTTGTCCGGATCCTGGCCGAGGCCGAACGCCCGATCTGGAGCCAGATGTCGTTCGCGACCGCGGCCGAGAACCTGCACGCGGCGGCTCGCGACGGGATCGAAGCGCATCTGTACTGGCCTGGCCTGGGCGAAGCCCCGGCCGCCGAACTCGTGCTCCGCCGGCTGCTGCCGCTCGCCTACGAAGGGCTCTACCGGTGGGGCGTAGACCAAGCCGACGCCGACCGGCTGCTCGGCATCATCGAGCAGCGCTGCCTGACCGGTCAGAATGGCGCCGCCTGGCAAACGGGTACGGTCGCGGCCATTTCCGAGCACGGGGGAAAGGACCGGCACGAGGCGTTGCGGCTGATGACCCAACGTTATATCGACGAGATGCATACCAACGAGCCGGTTCATACTTGGGCGGTAATGCCGTAAAGGTCAAGACCTGCTGCGGCGTGGGTGGGGTACCAGACACGTGCCGGGCGGCTGCTTCCTCTAAGCAGACCCTATCTCGCGATCTCCTGTCCGTCTATGCCCTGCGGCTGACCGATGTCTCCCCCCCTGCAACAAGATGAGTCGGGATGTCTAGGGGCGGCGACGCTCCTTGGGGCTGCGCTCACGAAATCGCAGTCGCCACGGCGTACGGGCGGATTCAAGCTGTACCTTCAGGCTCATCTTGGATACGCCTTCGGCCCGCTCGGAAAAGCTGATAGGGACTTCAGCGATGCCCATGCCAGCGCGAATTGTACGGAAGTTCATCTCTACCTGGAAACTATATCCGTTGCTCTGGATAGATAGCAGGTCTATCGCCCGCAATGTCGATCCCTTCCAAGCCTTGAATCCGGCGGTCGCATCTTTGACACCGAGATTCAAGATAGCGTTGACGTACATATTTGCCCAGATGCTCAGGGCTTTCCGGTACCAGGGCCAATCGGGGGCTGTCCTGCCCTCCCGCACGTAACGCGAGCCAATCACGACCCCGGCGTCCGAGTCCAGAAGCCTCGCGACCATTACCGGAATGGCGGATGGCGCGTGCGACAAGTCCGCGTCCATCTGAATGACTGTTCCTGCGCCGTCTTCGAGCGCGCGGGTCATCCCCGCGACATATGCACGGCCTAGCCCGTCTTTCGCTGTCCGGTGAACCACGGCAATGCGCTCCGGCCATTGCGCGGCAATTTTATCGGCCAGTTCGCCCGTGCCATCTGGCGAGCTATCGTCAACAACAATGACGTGCAGATCAGGCAGAGGCAGCGCGAGCAATTGATCCAGCAGAAGCGGGAGATTGTGTCTCTCGTTGTACGTCGGAACGACGACCGTAATACGGTCGCTCGTGGAATCCGTCATCAGCTCCGTTCCCTCTTCAGATCCTCATAACCCAGAATTGTACGATAGGTCACGCCGCCTAGCTCATAGACCGGGATCTGCCGGGCGGTGATCCTGTCGCCAGCTTCCAGATAGGCCGCATGTCCGAGCCGGTACGACAGCAAGCGTGTTCCGTCTGCTAGACCGTACACGCACGGAGTGAAGATCCCCTCATGATCATCCGTGATCTCCGCTCCGTCGATGTCCTCAGTCCCGATCATATTGAACTTGCCGGCTGCCAGAGCGGCAGTGTAAGGCTCGGGCCGCCAGTACCGGGGGTCATACCATGTATCCGAACCCGGCAACTGAAAGCGCAGATGGTAAGCAACGCTGCCGACAATGTACGTGCTGCCGCCCGCGACAAGCTGCCGGACCTTAACGTGCGCCATTCTAGCCTGAGCTTCGCCATAAACTATGAAGTCCACATCAGAACGTGACTCATGCCGCTTGTACAGCATTGAACCGTACACACCCAACGCCGCCAGTGGCAAGCCGAGCGCACATCTGATCCGGGCCAGGTGCTGCTCGGAATAGTTAAGCACTTCCGGCGACCGCGCCGAAATGACAGCCGCGATGTCTTGTCGCGATACGGCAGTGAGGCGGCCAAAGCCTTCTAACAGCGCACCGCGATCTCCAGTTGCCATCATGTAATCGCAGGTACGTAACCGCAGTACCTTTTGCCAGCGCTCTCCCAGGAAATTGCTGAACGTCCCCCAATGGTGCGGCGTTCCGTCATCGATTATATATGCTCCGATACCTATCAGATGTTCCTGATACTTTCCGATAGGGCAGAAAATCAATCCGCGCCGCGTGAAGACCGTTGACCATGCGGGCAGTCCAGATAAAGACGCGGAAGCCAGATCCGTCTGCGGCCACAGCTTCGCAAGTTCATTTACCACATCGCGCATGACACTCGCTCCTGAACCGGTCATGTCGTCATCGCCTCTCAGGGGAACGGACGGTCTTTGCGTGTCCCGTCCGTTCCCCTGATGAAGATACGGCTAGCCGAACTCCGATAGTCGTCAGCAGGGACTGCGCATCACACGTGACCGGCGGATACCGACGAAGATGCTCAATCACACTTCCAAGCATCACGTCTCATCCGGCGCTTCACAGCATCACCCGTGCCTCATCTCGGCTGCGTCTCGCGCTCGCCTAATCGCGTCTATGACTCTTCGGTGATGACTTGCAGGGCACCATTGTACCGGAATATCCGCGAACAACGGAGAAGAGCGGTTTTATAGCTCTTCTCCCGTCATCGGCGCTAGCCCAAGCTATTCCGGCCCGCCGATGACTGGACCCTCTGGCCAGAGAGCGGCTAGGTCGGCAGGGCTTTGCGGATCACGATATGCCGCACGCAGAACGCGCTCACATATGCTTGCCTCGGCTTCTGCGAGCGCCGCGAACCAATCGAGCCCTGCCGGGTATGCCCACAGGTACGAGCGAAGCCGAGGATTTACTCCGCGATCGGCAAGAATATCACCGATCTGCTCATCGGTCCACCAAGGGCAGAAGGACCGGGCATCGGAGACGCAATCATCGACAGAAGTACCCGAATTAATCGCCAGATGCAACCTTGCCCTTACCATGTGCGAGTAATGCGAGACTCTAACCCTGCCGATCAGGAGCTCATCTTCAGGCGCGACAAAAAAGGGCATCGCCTCCGCCAGGCCTTCCAGCACGATTTGGTAAATGGCATGCACGGACATCACGCGCACCCAGGGAACAGGTTCGCGTGCGCACCGGGCCGCGAAACTTGCATTCTGAAGACCATGACCAAGTATTTCATGGAGCGCGAACTGGCGACTTTCAGCTTTCGTGAAACGGGCATTGCGCAGATTAAGCCGGAGTCTTACCTGCTGTCCCGAGCCGTCGAGCCAATACGCCCAATAGTCATCAATATTCACGGTCTCGATGCTCAATTCATAAGGTGCATCAGAGCCGGTCATCTTGCGAACGGCACTCTCGTACTCGGTTGCGGCTTCACGGATAGCGTCGGGCGCATCGGCAATGTCAATCGGATCGATCTGCTCTAGGTCGCTCATAAGATCAGGTCCCCAGCTAATGCCCAGCGACGCCATGCCGTGGCGCGCGACCTCCCCGCGCTCTCTGATATAGCCAGCCGGCCACCCGTTGGCAGAGCATCCTTGAGTGGCGCGAATATAATCTTTCAGCGGCAGACGTTCCCCCATCAGCGCACCGAGATAGGCACGGTCAGCGCTCAACCGGGCGACGAGTGCATCCGCGCCCGCGTCTGAGGCACGGCGGTGCAGTTCATGAAGCCTGCCGTATACATAGACCCTGTCTCGCGCTGCATGAAAATCGCCGCTACCGGGAAAGCAATCGTAATCGATAACAGGATTGGCTCCGCGTTCCAATTCGTAAGCGTTCCAGGAACGAAGTTCCCTCTCGATTTCGTCACGCAATTCCACGAGCCACTTCCCATCGCAGCGTCACGGTCTGACTAGGGCGGAGATAATCACGGGTTAGAGTCATGATAGCATAGTCACCTTCATAATCCCACGCCAGGCCGTCGTTAGCGGAACTCTCCGCCCCATCTGGATATTCCTCGGAAGCGGAGCAAGTAAGGAGGTGCACATCCTGCTGCCTGACGCGGAGTGTGTAATGCCGGGTATAGCGCGGCATGGCCTGCCGCCAGTAATGCCGCTCCGCAAACCGCCCTCCATCGCAGGTGTAGCCGACATGAGCATGCTCGCCGGGCTGCAACGGGGGCGAAATCTGAAACGCAAACTTGGAAAGATTACTCGTATCATGAATGCGCTGGATTGCGACTCGCCGGCTGCTATCTCCAGTTGGCGCTATTGCCATTTGGCCATTGGTCACCTCAAACCAGAGCTCACGGACGACGCGCGTTAGAGGCTTACTACTGTACATAGAATTGGTCATCTTTACGTTGAGCAAACACCTTTTTTACTACCCGCCATGTGCGATAATGGGGGTATGAGTCTTTCGGATGAGCAACTCAGCGAGCTGCGGTCGGCAATCATTCCTGGTATCTATGACGGATCTGTTTCAGCAAGGGCGCAAATCGTCTTGTGGCATCACGAGGGTCGCCGGAAAATTGAGATCGCGGAGATGTCCGGCGCGTCGCGGCCGACCATTGACAAGTGGATCAGCCGGTATGAGATCTATGGGATCGGCGGGCTTGCCAGCGGGGTATCTCCTGGCGGGCGCAGGACGATTCCGGGGCGGATCCGGGGGCGGGTGCTCGCGCTGACCAGGCAGACGCCGCCGGAGGAGCTCGGGATTTCGCACTGGTCGGCGGGGAAGATGGCTGCCTATATCAGGAAGACCGAGGGTGTCTCGGTTTCTCAGCCGTGGGTCTCGCGGCTGTGGCGGGACAACGGGCTTCAGCCGTGGCGGCAGGGCACGTTCAAGATCAGCAAGGACCCGGATTTCGAGGAGAAGGTCCGCGACGTGACCGGTCTTTACCTGAATCCGCCGGAGGGCGAGGCGGTGGTGTCTGTCGATGTCAAGTCGGGTATCCAGGCGCTGGACCGGACGCAGCCGATGCTGCCGCTCGATTTCGGGAAAAGCGAGAAGCGCACGCATGACTATAAGCGCAACGGTACGACTGACATGTATGCCGGATTCGATATTGTGACGGGCAGGGTGACGGTGGAGCTGTCGCCGACGCATAACGCTCAGGATTTCCTTCGGCTGATGAAGAAGATCATGCCGCAGTATGCGGGCAGGAAGAAGATTCACATAGTGCTGGATAATGCGTCGGTGCATACCGGCGGGGAGACCGGTAAGTGGCTCGCGGAACAGGGTGGCCGGGTCGTGCTTCATTTCACGCCGACCGGGGCGTCCTGGATGAATCAGATTGAGATCTGGAATGGGATAATCACCCGCCAGCTTATCCGTCGGGGGACCTTCCCGTCAGTGAGGGCTGTTAATAATGCGATCAAGCGGTTCGCTGCCGACTGGAATGCTGACGCCAGGCCATTCAGATGGGTGGCAACCGCCGACGAGATTATTGACAAGGTCCGGGCTGTCACCAGCCGGATGAGCAAGCTTCTCGGTGCGACCGAGATCGGGCACGTAATTCCACGTGCAGCGTAAACACGATCAATTCTTCCTACACTACTCAAGTTCAGCAGATCGAACTGATAGCAGATATGTGCCTCACCGGTCTTGTCGATATCGATATCCAGCGTCTCGGTCATCTCGATGACATGGCCTGCGAGTCCGGCAATCTGACGAGCCTCTTCGTCGCTTAGACGCCATATCTGCTTCATCTCCAGGAGACGATGCGCCAGGCGGAATGCGATGTTGTCACTCGTGTCTTCATCGGTGCGGTCAGCATTCAAGGCAGCCAGTAGCGGCCCCCTTGCCACCAGCACTGGTTCAGATGATCCCCAGTCGGCATTCTCAGTCTGAGGCTCGTTCAGGCGATCTTCTATGACCTCCAGGATTCGCTGGGGACTGCTCGGCTCAAAGGCCGGCTGGACATCAGGCCGCCGTGCTGCGACGTCGCCCGCGTTGGCAGCTTCGAATAGTTGCTCGGCCGTCCACTCCGGAAACATCTTTTCCAGTACCCGGCAGTGATCGGGATATGGCAAGCCCTTCAGCGCACCCGACAGCCAACGGCCCAACTGCGCGCGACTAGGCCATGAGCCGACCAAAGCGGTGTCAATGGCCTTTGCGGCCCTATCGTACTCCCGCTGAAATGTCCGGTAGGTCTGCCAATGCCGCTCTTGCAGCAGCATCTTTAATCTCAGTTGCGTGTTCATAGTGCTGCCCAAGTTATCACGGACGAGTCATAGACGAGACAGGGTGAGCGAGAGAGGCCGGAGATGAGGTATCCGTGAGGCTGTGATGCGGCGAATGAGCGGACGATGCTTGCAAACGTGATTGAGCACCTTCCCCGAGAGCATCACTCAGGCATGCATGCGCCGTGCCGTGACAGTGAGGTCCCGTCGCTCGAACAGGGACTTCTGGCTGAGCTTCGTGCGGCGCTTGCGGACATGGAAATCCGATCCGAACTTCGGTCGGACCTTGGCTGCTTAGCTGCTCACATTGCCGAGGACCGCAATGTTTGGATATTCCTGAGCTTTGGAAGTCGGTATTTCTCATGGAATAACGCTCAGGAGCAGCATCCAGTATTCGATATCGAGGGTGCCGCCCGAAGGATAGCGGCAGCACGCAGCCCGTGCGACGCAATGACCCCTGAAGAATCCGGCGGGGGTCGGCCCCGTGAAACCGACTCGGTGACATCCACGAAAGGAGACCGGCGAGAATGACCTTTACAGATGACTCGGTTAACCCCGGTAAAACGCTAACCGGGATCGCTGACCGGTTGACTGGGCATGGGGAAGGTGTCCGGCCCGTCGTTGCGGGAGATCCGGCCGTTCCGGGCGGGCTGCTGGCCCTGGTGGCCGGCGAGTTGCCGGGTTACGGGGTGCAGGCCCGGCCGGCGGGGCCGGGTTCGCTTGCGGTCACCATGGCCGGCGGCGCGGGGAGCATCCTGACGGTGTCCGAGAGCGCTTCGGTGGAATGGGAATGCAAGGTAGCGCGCGATGCGGCCGGTGCCGCCATGATTCTCGCTGACATTGCCGCCTGCCTTCTGGGCGGCAGGGACGGCGACCCCGGCCCGCCGCCCGGCGGCCCTGAAGCGGACGGGGGGCTGTCGCTGAAAGGCAGGGCAGGGCGGGAACTGCGGCGGCGCGGCCTCGCTGCCGCGCTGGCGGTCTACGAAGATCCCGAGATGCTGGAGGTAGCCGGCGAAGTCATCGTGACCAGCCCGGCGGCCGGGGACCATGCGCGGGTCCGGATTAACGACGACGGCGTTCTGGTGTGGGAACGCGATTACTGGCCCGACTACGCCGTTATCACGTGGGAACCGGAGTACTCGTGGGATCTCGGCCCGCAAGCCGGCGAACTCGCGCGGGTGATCACCGGGACGGTCACGCCCGCCATCCGCCGCCTCAGCCGTGGTCACCGGGAATCCGGGCAGGCGTCATGAGTGGTCCCGGTCACTGCGGCGGCTGCGGCCGGCCGCTGAGCCGCTACAACGACCGGCCTTTCTGCGGCGGCTGCGCCGGCACCGATGACCGGCCCGGCCAGTCCGACGCGCGGGCAGGCGATATCGGGGCGAGGCTGCGGTACCTGCGGTGCCGGCGGGGAATGACGCTCACGGCACTGGCCGGGCTGTGCGGCGTGTCGCCGCCTTACCTGTCGATGGTCGAGCACGGGAAACGGAAGCTGGACCGCTGGTCCACGATCGTCGCGCTGGCGAACGCCCTGAAGATCCCGCCGGCCGAACTCGCGCTGACCGAGGTCACGCGGACCGCTGACCTGGCGGGGAAGTCAGGCTGACAGGACGTGAAATTCGGCGCGGGCAGTGCGGGGACGAAGGAAGCTTCGTCGTTGTACAACGCGATCTGGGATGTATGCGAACGGCTCGAAAGGCACGACCTGCTCTCCGCGCGGCTGAACGCTGAACTGAAAGAGGTACGGCACGATCTCTCGCTCTTCCTGTGCCCTTACCCCATCGAGGAACTTGACCGGAAAGTGAAGGAATACGACGAGAAACTCCCTGAATTGCTGAACGGGTACACCCTGTCCGGCAGGACAGTTACCTGGCACAGCCGGCGCAGAAAGCCGCAAGCGAGCTAACGGCAGGCCCCCGGCCGAGGCCGCGAGTCCCGCCGGCGTCCCCGGCGTCCCCGGCGTCCCCGGTGCCGTTCGGGCCTGGGCCGCTCCGACGGCGACCCCCCCGCCCTTGCGGGCAAGGGCCTGCCCGGCCGCAAGCCGCCGCCGGCGGCGGCCTTGGGCGCGCCGGGGCGAAGCGGCCGACCGTTTCAGGACTAGCTTGAAATGCGGAGCGGTATCTCCTGTCCATCCCTCAAGCTGGCTTAGCCGTGCGTTCACTTTGTCGGGAAGTTAGAGGGCCGCGCAGGCCCCATGCAATCTGCCTTTCTATTCTTCGAGGATCTACAGACAGATTTGCGCCTACTCGGCACCGTGCGTGGCTGCTGCGGCTTCAATCTGGCGTGCAAGCTCGATGTCATGTTCGGCGACATACCCGCCGATGTCACTGGAACTGATGGAAACGCGAACAGTCCTATAGCCAAGCGTCGCATCAGAGTGGTGGCCAAGATCATTCTGAATGGCCGCTATATGCATAACGAAGGCCGCACCTTGGATGTGCCCGATTGAATAGGTTCGCTCAATCTTTCGTCCGTCCGTTGACCAGCCGCTTAGGTTCTCTAGATGCTTCTCGATCTGTTCTGTGGACAGAGCTTGCGTCATGCTCGAATCCCCTCGCTGATAGGCGCCAATACTTCCGCGAAATTCCGGCCGACCGGCTCAGCTTGCCACGGCACCATTGTGACTTTCGCCGCTGCTAGCTCGCGGCGGACCCGCGCCGATCCCGTCTCTAGCGCGACCTTGACAGCCTGTCGGGCAAGCTCGACCGTCCATTCCGGCTCTCGGAGCGAAGCCGCCAAAGCTGATTGTCGAGCTACCCACACTCCGACATCACGGCGAGCAGTGGAAGGAGCAGCGGGAATGATCTGCTGCCATATTCCGAGCGCTTCTTTTGCAAGGCCAAGTCTCCCGTAGCAGGTAGCGCGGTGGACTTCAACATAATGCGGTGTACGAAGGCACGGCACGCCCCAGACTTCGACATCAACTTGGTCGACAAACCGCCCGGCCGCGTCAAGTAGTGCTTGGTCTCAACCAGTGAATGCAATTCTGCCCGGCCGGTTTATGCGGATTCGGCAGTGAGAAGCTCAGCGAACTTTTCTGCTGGTGTCATCCAGCCTAGCATACGCCGAGGCCTATTGTTTAGTTCTTCGGCGATTAGGTTCAGGTAACGCTGATCGTCCGTGATTTGCGTCCCTTTCGGCAGGTACTCCCGGATCAGCCCGTTCGTGTTCTCGTTCGTTCCGCGCTCCCACGGGGAATGCGCATGGGCGAAATACACGTCAATCTCCGTCGCGAGGGTGAAAGCGGCATGCCTGGCCATTTCCACGCCCTGGTCCCAGGTGATGGTCTTGATCAGCGACGAGGGGATCTCGCCGGCGGCGCCGGTGAGCGCATCGCGCACTTCGTCGCTTCCGCGGCCTTCGGGAAGGGTGATAATCTGCGTGAAACGGGACGTCCGCTCCACCAGGGTCGCGGCCGCGCTGGCACAGTTCTTCCCGATAATGAGGTCACCCTCCCAGTGCCCCGGCACCTGGCGGCCCTCGACCTCGGCGGGACGGTCCTCGATCGACCGCATCCCGATGATCTTCGAGCCTTTCGATCTCGCCCGCCCGCAGGGCTTCCGCGTTTCCCGTTTTGTCCGCAGCATGACGCCAGATCTCGCCAGCTCGCCCTTCGGAAGGGCGTAAATCCACTGGTAAAGCGCCTCATGGGAAATAGTCGTGCCGTCGTCATCCGCGCCGCCGTCGTACCGGATCCGGCCGGCGACCTGCTCCGGGGACCAGCTCTGCCGCAGATCGGACATCACGCGCTCCTTAAGGAATGGATTCGCATCGATCTTCCGGTATTTCGGGCGAGCCCGCAGCTCTTTCGCGCGATCGTCAGCGGAATGCGCTCGGTATGCGTCCTTTCCCCCGTTTCTCTGAATCTCCCGTGACACTACCGACGCATCACGGCCGATCCGGATCGCTATGTCATCCTGGGAGAGCCTTTCAACTATTCCACGGGATATTTCTTCTCTATCGCGCAATGTGAGACTCGGCATGGCGACCTTTCCATCTCGGGTCCGCCGAACTTCTCACATTTCATGATCGATTACACGAACCGCGAGGCCGTGTCGGATGCGCTCACCCAAACCAAGATCAATTGCATTGACCGGTTGTGATCAAGCCGGTTACAGGCGTCTTTCCGGCGGGTGTACCCGTTTGCACCTTCTGGAGATTGGGATTCATGCAATCCAGCCTTCGCCTTATCGCGCGGATCCCCCGGCACCTCATCCCATACGCCTGGGCATGACCGCCGGTTTCCTGGCATGCTATTTTCCCTTTTGCCCTTTCGGGTTCCGGTAAGCCATTAGATCCAGAGATATCTCCTCTCATCTCTGCCCGTTAAACGGGCGATATAGTACTGCACCTTGTGGCGCAGCAATGCCACGGGCTTAAGGCCGAAGTGCGCTGAGGCTGGTCCTTGATTTCGTGACGCTGGGTGATTGCGGCTGGCTGGCGGCGTGTTGCGGCAGTTTCGGGTGGGACGGGCGAGGCTCCTGCTAGAAGAGAGATTGTCTACGTCTGTCTTCATCCACAGGAGCCTCTTATGTCTTTGTACCCTGTCCGGTGCCGGTGCCGGTGACGTCTTGGCGCAGGACGGGCTGATGATCGCGGTCCGGCTGGAGGACGTGGCGTCGCCGCTGCGGAACGGCGCGCTGCCGGCGGGCGGCGTGTCGGCGCTGGTCGTCGGGGGGACGGAGCGGATCCGGTCGGGTGAGCCGGTGGTGTTCTGCAAGGTGGTGGCGGTCGCTCCGGCGGTCGTGCGCCGGGACGGGAAGGTCCAGGCGGCCGGCAGCCCGGCCGCGCATGCGAGGCTCGGCCCGCTGGAGAAATGGCTGGACGGCTGGGCTGGGCCGGGGGCGGTCGAGGGGGTCGCGGGGCGGGCGGTGCTGGATGCCCGGTTCGTCAAGGGGGAGCGGGAGCGGCTGCTGACCAGGGCGTTCATGATCAGGGTCATCGTGCTGATGACGCTGATGCCGGACGCGGGCCTGCGGGACGCGGTGCTGGCGCTGGCCGGGGACCTCGCGATGGTGCCGTGGGCGCGGCCGTGGCGGGCGGCGTCGGAGCGGGCGCTGGGTGACTGGCGGAACGCGGTCGGCCCGGGACCGCTGGAGGAACTGCTGTCCGTCGTACTGGAGGCGTCCCGCCGCGAGCATGAGGCGCGGGGGCACTGCCCTTTACTTCCGTGACTTCTGTTCCTGCATGTCCGGTTCTTAGTGTTGTGTTACGGGTGAGTCACGATTGCGGCCGGCGCTGCGGCGCGTCCGGTGAATGCGGCGAGGCCCCTGCTATGACGTGGGTGTCGAATCCATGATCGCCAGTCACAGGAGCCTCGTTGCCTGCGCATTTTGCCATGCCCGTCGCTGTACCGTCCACTGCCGGCGATGATGCGGGCGGCCCGCCGGAGGCGGGCCTGGCCGCCCGGGTGGCGGCCGGGCCGGGCCTGTGGGAGGACGGGGAATGGCTGGCTGACCTGCGGCGCGAGAGCCTGCTGGAGTCGCTGCTGGCTAGCGGGGCGATCGCCGCGGCCGCCGGGGCCGGGCACCGTCACAAGCTGGAGCGGGCGCTGAACGCGCAGGTCACGGCGCTGTGCCTGGTCACCGGGGCGCTGTTCCCGGTCCTGGGCTACGACGCGGTCCTCGCCCTGGTATTCGCCATGCCGGGCGCAGGTGTCAGGCCCGGCACCCCGGTGCCGACCGGCCCGGCTTACTCCAAGGCGCGGGAACGGTCCGGCGAGGCCCCCGCCCGGGCCATGTTCGCGGCCGACGCGGCCCGGGACGACATTCCCGCGGGCCAGGACGGGACCGCGTTCGGCCTGGAAATCACCCAGATCGACGGCACCACCTTGGAACTGTTCAATGACCCGCTGCTCGCGGACGCGTTCGGCACCCCTTCCCCCGCCGCGAAGCCGCTGCTGCGCCTGGTCGGGCTGCTGCACTCGGGCACCCGCCGCTGGAAAGCCGCCGTCATCGGCGGCTACCTCGACGGGGAGAACGCCCTGGCCGACGGGCTGCAGGACGCGTTCGGCCCGGGGCAGCTGAACCTCGCCGACCGCGGCTTCTTCTCGATGGACCGCTGGATCCGGTTCTCCGGCACCGGCGCGCACCTGGCCTGGCGCGTGAAGAACGGCGCGAAGTGCGTCCCCTTCAAGACCCTTGACGTGCTGAAAGACGGATCGGAGCTGGTGCTGCTGCGCGAGAGCGCCGGCATGCGGTCCCGCCGCCGCAAGAACGCCGGCGATCCCGCCCTCCCGTCCCTGCCGGACACGATCGCGCGGCTGATCTGCTTCACCGTGCTGACCCGCACCCGCAGCGGCCGCACGAAAACCACCCAGATCAGGCTGCTCACCACGCTCCTGGACCCGGGCCTGTACCCGGCCGGCGAGCTCGCCGTCTTGTACCAGAAACGATGGCTCATCGAGATCGCGTTCCTCCACCTGAAGAAGACCGTCCGCGGCACCGGCCGCGTCCTGCGCGGACGCTCTGCCGTCCTGGTCCGCCAGGAAGCCTGGGCGCTGCTGCTCGCGCACAACATGATCGCCGGGCTCGCCGACCGCGCCGCCGCCACGGCCGGCCTGACCCCCGGCGAGATCTGCTTCACCGCCGTGCTGTCCCTCGCCCGCGCCGCCATCACCGCCGACACCTGCTGCCCGCACTGCCACAAGCGCCCCGCCAGCCAGAACGCCCCGCTCGCCAGCCTCGACGCCGCGATCACCGCCATCCCGCCCGGCCGTGCTGACCGCCAGCGAACATCCGGCCGGACCGCCGCCGAACGACGGAGATGGATCAGCGAGCCAGCTGATTACACCCTCACCATCGTCTCGTCAAATCTCCCGGAAACGGACGTAAGTCCCGGAAGTTAAGGGCAGTGGGCGCGGGGGTGGCGGGAGGCCGCCGCCGGGCCGCTGGCAGTGTGCTCCCTGGACGGGACGCTGGTCCGGGTGCCGGATACGCCGGCGAACCGGGAAGCGTTCGGCTCGTCCGGCACCAGCGACGACTCGGCCCCGTTCCCGCAGGTCAGGGTGCTGCCGCTGAACGACGTCCCGGCCAGGGGGCTGCTCGGGATGACGCACGGGCCCTCCGGCGGCGGGAAGGGCAAGGCCGCCGGCGAGCAGAAACTCCTGGACGAGGCCATGGAGGCATACCCGCACCTGTTCGCCAAAGACCGGCTGTGGCTCATGGACCGTAACTTCCCCGGCGCGGCCCGGCTCGCCCGGCTGATCGCCCGCACCCACGTGCTGATCCGCCTCAAAAGCGACATCCCGCTGAAGCGCGTCTCCCCGATCCTGGCCGACGGCTCCTGCCTCGCGGACCTGTCCGGCGACGGCCTCACCGTCCGGGTCCGGGTCACCGGGTACTTCGTCACGGTGGAAGGCCAGGAAGTTCCCGAGATGTTCTGCCTGGTCACCGACCTGGCTGACATCGGCCAGTACCCGGCGCCGCTGCTCGCCGGGCTTTACGGATGGCGGTGGGACGGGTCCGAGACCGCGCTCCGCGAGTCGAAAGCCAGCCTGGACGGCGCCGGCCCGGGCACCGGGCCGATGCTCCGCTCCGGTTCTCCGGCCCTGGTCCGGCAGGAACTCGCGGCCTGGGCCGCCGCGACCGAGATGACCCGCGGCGTCGCCCGCGACGCCGCCCTGGCCGCCGTCCCGGCGCGGAAGGGACGCCGCGCCGGGCAGCCCGTCCGGCCCCGCGAGATCTCCTGCACCCGTGCCCGCCGCGCCGCCGTCCGCGCCGTCCAGGCAGGCCGCGCCTGCTACCACGCAGTGACCAGCGAAATCGCGGAACACCGGATCATCGTCGACCGGAACCGCCACCGTGCCCGCAAATCCAAATCACCCAGCGCCTTCGGCCACGCCACCGCCAGGGACACCCGCACCCGCATCGCCCCCGCCATCATCACCATGGCCAACGCCCCGGCCTGACCAGCGGAAACAGAAGACAGCTACTCACAGTGACCAAGACAGAGAAACGGTCAAAGACCCTAAATAACTAAAGCCCACGGCATTGGGTCCTGGCCAGGATCGCCTCATAAGTCTTCCGGTCCCACAGCGGCTCAGCAAGCCGCACCGGCCGGCCATCCTCCCCGAGCACCGGCCGCCCGCCGTGCATCAGGTACCCTAAAGCCGCCTCGCTCCGCAGAATGTACTTCACCGCATGATGACTCCACGGCGACCCCCTCAGCCGGCGCCCGTACAACTGCGCCCGCCGGTCATCCGGGCAGGGAACACCCTCCCGGTTCAGCCGCGCCGCCTCCGTCGAATACGTCACCTTCCCGGTTTCATCAGCCAGAATACGGCGCGCCACCTCCCGGATGACATCCGCCGCGACCGGATCTATCTCGACATGATCCACCTTCCCCGCCGGAACCAGGCGCACGAACATGTACCCGTACGAAGGACGCTGCTTCGGCTCCCCCGCTTTCCGCGCCCGTTCCGTCTCGTCACGATTGCGCTTCTGGATCGAACGCAACTCCATCTGCGACCCCCACGCCTTCGCCGGCCACTCGTTTTCCTGATTCGGGTCCGAGAAATCCCACACCCCGGCATGATCCGCAGTCACGATAACCCGGCCCTGACCAGTCAGCATCGCCTGAGTATTCAGCGTGTCCCGCACATTCCGCCCGATACAGTCCACCGACGGCCCCACCAGACCGTCATACGGCCCCATCTCACCCCGCAGCCACGGCCCCAGCCCCCGCCGCGTCAAAGGATCCGTCGCCCCCGACACCTCCCAGTCATCAGCCCACGCAATCACGTGACCCCCCCGCATCCGCCGCCGCCCGCACATCCTGATCCGCCTGCCGCACCGGACTACTCGACCGGTCCGACGACCGGCTCAGCCGCCGCACCGCCACCAGGCAACACCCGCACCCGTCAAACTCCGAGGTCAGCACATCATCCATCATGCCCGCTCTCGACACTTGTGCATTCCGGAAGCAACCGGGCGGCACGTGTCCGGTACCCGACCCGCCCCGCAGTAGGTCTTGACCTTAGAGACCAGCTAAAGCACAAACGCGATATATTGCGTTGCATGGTGCTTGCGATTGAGGCGGAAGGGCTGGTCAAGCGCTTCGGCAAGACGGTGGCGGTGGACGGGGTCGATTTGGCTGTGCCGTCGGGGATGGTGCTTGGGCTGCTCGGGCCTAATGGCGCGGGAAAGACGACTGTGGTCAGGATGCTCGCTACGTTGCTGCGGCCGGACGCCGGCTACGCCAGGGTCTGCGGCGCCGACGTGATCAGGCAGGCCGAGCGGGTGCGCGAGCTCATCGGCCTGACCGGGCAGTACGCGGCGGTTGACGAGGATCTTACCGGTTTCGAGAATCTGGTGCTGATCGGCCGGCTGCTGGAAATCCCGAGGCCGGAAACCAAGCGCCGGGCGGCTGAGTTGCTCGAGCGGTTCGAGTTGACCGACGCGGGCGGCCGGTCGGCGAAGACCTATTCCGGCGGCATGCGGCGACGGCTTGACCTGGCGGCGAGCCTGGTGCAGCGGCCCGCTGTGCTGTTCCTCGACGAGCCCACGACCGGGCTCGACCCGCGCAGCCGGGGCGAGGTGTGGGCGATGATCAGGGCACTGGTGGCCGACGGCACTACCGTCCTGCTGACGACCCAGTACCTGGACGAGGCCGACCGGCTCGCCAACCAGATCGCCGTCATTGACCACGGCAAGGTCATCGCGACCGGCACCGCCGCCGAACTGAAGGCCAAGGTAGGCAGGCAGACCCTCGATGTGCGCCCGGCCGACCCGGCGGACATCCCGCGGATCACCGAGATCGTGTCGGCCGCGGTCGGGATTCCTCCGGTCCGCTCGGACGAGGATCCTGGCCTGCTGTCGGTCCCCGTGGACGATTCGCAGATCCTGCCGATCGTGGTGAGCCGGGTGGCAGGACGAGCAGATCGAGGTGACCGAACTGGCGTTGCGGCTGGCCAGCCTTGATGAGGTGTTCATGGCGCTTACCGGGCACGCCGCCGAGGACCGCTCGAAGGAGACTGTGTGATGGCCGCGATCGCCGCCCCCGAGCTTACGGCCGCCGAACCTCAGCCGGGCCGGGCCCGGTCGATGACTCCTGACCGGGCGTTGCGGCACTCGCTGACGCTCGCCTGGCGGACCCTGGTAAGGATCAGGCGCAATCCCGAGCAATTGCTCGATGTGACTTTGCAGCCCATCATTTTCGTGACCTTGTTCGTGTTCCTCTTCGGTGGCGCGATCAAGGGCGAGACCAGACACGAGTACCTGCAGTTCGTGCTGCCAGGAATCGCCGTGATGACGGTGGTCTTCGCCAGCATGGGCACGGGAATCGGACTGAACACCGACGTCACCAAGGGCATCTTCGACCGGTTCAGGAGCCTGCCGATCTCCCGGTCGGCCCCCCTCACCGGAACGATCATGGGGGACTTCGTCAGGTACATCGTGTCGATCGCGATGGTGTTCGCCTACGGATCGCTGCTCGGCTTCAGGATCGGCACCAACCCGGTGTCCGCGCTCGCCGCGGTCGGGCTGATGTTCGTGTTCGGATTCGCGCTCGGCTGGGTCTGGGTGCTGCTCGGCCTCTACGTGAAGTCGCCGCAGAGCCTGCAGGGCTTCGGCTTCATTGTCATGTTCCCGCTGACGTTCGGCAGCAACGTGTTCGTCCAGACCACGACGTTGCCCGGTTGGCTACAGGCCTGGGTAAAGGTCAACCCGGTCACAGCGTTGTCCGAAGCTAGCCGGGGCCTGGTACTTGGCCAGGGGGCGGTAGCAGGCCCGGCGTGGCATTCGGTGCTCTGGGCGATAACGATCACGGTGATCTTCGCCCCGCTCGCGGTGCGCAGGTACCGGGGGATCGGCTAGCCGGAGATCACGAAAAGTTCGGTGTTGCCGGTAGCGCCGAGCAGGCTGGAAACCGACCCTGTCTTCGCCGGGCCGCCAGGGACGAACCCGGAGGCCCAGCCCTGCCAATTCCCCTGCCTAGCGAGCGCATTCTGGTAAAGCGTGTCGTCGGGGGCGATGCCGAAGATCAGGGTAGCTCTGCCATTGTCGCTGAATCTGGCTCCGGTAATAACTCTCATCTTCTTATCGCCGAAATTCGGGGTCCACTTGCCTGGAATGCCGGTACCTGTAAAGGAGAAGTGGTGGACGACGCCGTCGCCGTCGATCGCGAATACCTCCGTCGATCCGGTAATGCTGACGAGGCCGTAAACTGACGTCAGGCCGCCGGGCGCGTTTTCGTATCCTTTGCTCCAGGTACTCCACTCGCCGTTCAGGGTCTGGCAATTGTAGTAGAACGTGCCCTCCATATCGAGGGCGAACGCGTGCGTGAGCACCGGCGTGGCCACGGCGAAGACCGACCTCATCTTTCCGGCCGGCGCGCTGGCGAAGTTTTCTGTCCAGTTATGCCAGCCCTCGCGGCCGAGGTAGTTGCGGTATAGGTTGCGGCTCAGGCCGATCGCGAAGACCTCGGTTGTCTGCTTCGAGCCGCCGCGCACGCCAAAAACCGAGAGCACTTTGCCTGCCTGCTGCGGGCCTTCCGTCCACTCCTGCCAGTTGTTGCTGCCGGTGATGTAGCTGTGGAAGAGCATGCCGTCGTCGGCACGGATGGCGAAGACCTCGGTATTGCCAGTGACGTCCCCGACCGCGAAGACCGAGGCGGTCTTGGGCGCGTTCGGTTGCCTGGTCCAGCCATGCCAGCCGCCGCTGTCGAGATAGTTGTGGTACAGCGCGTTCTCGCTATTGGTGCTGAAGACCTGGGTGCTCGCGTTCGCCCGGTCGAGGCCGAAGACCGTGGCGACGCCGGGAGGCGCTCCGTCGAACTCGCGCTCGAACCAGTGCCACCCCCGCTGGTCTTGCCAGGAGTGCAGGAGCGTTCCTGGCGGCACCCCGAGCCGCTGCGCGATGAGCTTGTAGGCGAATCCGTGCACCCCGGCGTAGCCCTCACCGCCCTGGAAAGTCAGCGACGTGTCGTAGGTGCCAGGCGCCCAGACGCCGTACGTCAGCAGGCAACTGTTCCGTTCGTCGCCGGTATGCGGATCAAGCTCAAGCGCGTATCCGTTCGACCCGACGAAGAAACGCCCTTCCGATGTGGCGACGGAGACCGATCCGTAGCTCAGGCTGCCGCCAACCTTCCTGTACCAGTCGTTGGCGGACCAGTTGGCGCGGAAGAGGCCGTAGGCGTAACCGTGCGTCCCGGCGAACAGATAGGTATCGCTGAGCGCGATCTTGACTTCGGCACCAGAACCCGGATTGGAGAGGCGTTTCTGGTTCAGGATCTCGCCCGAGGATGACGAGAGCTCGAAGACGGAACCGTTGGATCCGGCATAGAGCCTGCCCCCGGCCGGGAGCAGGTTCACCAGGTCCTGATCAAGATGCCTTGACCAGGCCGGCGGCTGGCTCCAGTCACCATCGATCAGGACTGCGTGGGCGTCGCCGCAAACCCCGGCGAAGAGGTAAGTGCCGTCCGTGGCGAGCCTGACCGTACCGCTGCTCGGGAGGGACAGTGACCGAATCGGCGGTCTTGAGTGGACCGGGTCGAGTTCGGTTACCCGGCCGTCTGACCCCGCGTAGAGCTTGCCTGCGGCGAAAAGCACGTTGACCGCGCCCTCGCCGACCTTCCTTGACCAGGCCGGGGTGCTCCAGTCATTCAAGGCGATCGCGAAGACGGAGCCGCTTGTCCCCGCGAAGAGCATGCTGCCGTCGGTCGCCAGGTGCGTCAGGCCGCCTTTCTGAGCCAGGCTGAGCTGGTGCCTGACCTTGCCGCTCCGCGGATCGAGCTCGAACACGATGCCGTCAGACCCGCTGAACAGCCGGTCCTGCCAGGTCAGGTTCTCGGCCGTCATGAAGAGGAGTGCGGTAAGTCCGCTTGACCAGACGCTGGTGAACTCCTGATCCCGGGAGACCACGCCCATCCGGGGCGTGGAGAATCGGATCATGGACCGATAGATCCGCTGATAGAACTTGCCGAAATTGTCCTCGCACGCCCGGCGCTGCGAGCTCATCCACTCCTTGAGGCTGGCCACCGAATGCTCGTCCGGGCCGGCACCCGTCGGGATGCGGTCGCGGATCTGGCTGGTCTTGATCGCGGTCTCGCCGGTGTCGATCAGTTCGGCCAGGGACTGTTTCGCCGTCCAGACGGCGTTACCTGCCTCTTCGACGCTGCGGAAGCCGTTGACCCCGGTCAGCAGCGTGTGGTCGCCCCACGTCTGGTAAGGAATCGGCTGCGCCTTGGAGGTGACCCACAGGGACTCGTTGTTGTAGTGGTCGTGCACCTGGCCGACGGCGAACTGAGCCGCGCTGCTGCTGATGAAGATGAGGTAGTCCTGGTAGCTAAGGTAGCGGCCCCTCCGGTCCGCGTTCTGTACCTTGCTGGCCGTAATCCGCTCGGCGAGCGTGGCCCATTCCTGCACCGTCTGCGGATCGACGGACGGTCCGGCCGACGCCGGGTCGTAGAGGAACGCGCCGTCAAGTCCTGGCTGCTCACGCGTGGTCAGGTTCTTGATGATGTCCCAGTCAGCGAGGGGGAGAAGTCGCTGCGGGGTGGCCCATTCGATGAACCACTGCATCACCACCGTCTTGTTGATCAGGTGCCCGGCGGCGAATGAGTCCTCGAGGAAATGGTCGGCGTACCCACCGTAAACGCGGGCGCGCCTGGCGTACTCCTCGTTGCCCTCCTGGTGCGCTTTCAGGGCGTAATCCCTGGCGATGATGTACGACGCCTGCCAGCGGTACCACGAGAACGGGGCGAAGTGACAGGCGTTGCGAGCCAGCAGGGCCTGGTAGTGATCTTGCCCGTCGGGACCGAGTCCTTGCGTCAGGGCGTCGATCGCCAGGGCCGACAGTATGGCATCGGCGTACTCGTTTCCCCAGGGGGCACAAGCGGCCCGCTCGAAGGTCTCCTTCGGGTCGTGGCCGTGTCGGAGCAGTGAGATCTGGTTATAGCCTTCCTGCCTGATGACCTGGAGAATCGGCAGCAGGATGTCGCCGCTGACCGTGTCGATCGTGGCCGCGTCGGCGAGGTAGTCGGGCAGGGCGTTCAGTTCGCCGTAGGTGACGAGTACCTTGTCAGGACCGACGCGCAGCGTCCTCGTCGTCTGGATCACACGGCGGACAGCACCTTCATCGACTTTCTCAGGCCCGGTCTTCCAGAGCGCGAGCAGGCGGAGTTGCTCGTCGAGTATCTGCTCTCTGACCTGCGGGTTGCGGCGTGAGGAGACGACGGAGAGGCTGGAAGGGGCTACGTCGCCGAACAGTCGGTGCTCGAACGACACGTGCCGCTGGATCAGCCGCACGCCGGTCGCGGGATCGCCACCGCGACGAGTGTCCCAGGTGCCGCCGGCCAGTATGACATCCGCAGCCAGTTCGGCGTCGCGTTCGCACTCCTCGGCGCACCGGTGGAGCGGGACGCCGGCGGCTTGCTGAACGACGTGGGCCGCCTCGTGGGCGAGAAGCCGCAAGCCTCGGGCCGTATCCGGCCGGTAGGTGCCGTCGCGGAAATAGATGGACGAGCCGTAGGTGAAGGCATCGGCTCCCAGCGCGCGGGCGAGGCGGTCGGGACCTGGCCCTGTGTGTATGGTGACGGCCGTCAGATCGGCAAGGAAACCACGCTCCAGCCTCTGACGTAATGCGGCCGGAAAGGACATTACTGTCTGGTCATTTTGGCGCATTGAACCCTCCCGCGTCGAATTTCTCCCGGTAATCCTCATCTTAATTCCCGGAATTCTCCGCAAGCAAGGCTCTGTTTTCTCTGGATAATTGTAAATGGCGGCTATAAGCCTTTATTCGGTATTGCCGGGGCCCGGCGGCAGTCGGCGCTTGAGCGGGGAGAATGGGGGTCATGGAGTTGTATGACCGGATTGGGGCTACCTACCGCTCGACGCGGCGTACCGATCCAAGGATCGCGGCGGCCATCTACGACGCGCTCGGCGAGGTCCGCAGCGTGGTCAACGTGGGCGCCGGGCCGGGTCCTACGAGCCGCCGCAAACGATCGTCGCGATCGAGCCGAGCCAGGTCATGATCGCGCAGCGGCCCGCCGGCAGCGCGCCGGTGTTGCGGGCCGTCGCTGAGCAGTTGCCACTCAAGGACAACTGCGCCGACGCGGCAATGGCACTGCTGACCGTCCATCACTGGACCGATGTCGCGGCCGGGGTCGCCGAGATGCGCCGGATCGCCAGGCGTCGGCTGGTGTTCCTCACCTGGCGACCCGACGTGCTCGCCGGTTTCTGGCTGACCAGGTACATGCCGGAAGCGACCAGGCTGGACGCCGAAATGGCGGTGCCGATCAGTGTCCTTACCGCCGAACTCGCCGATGCTGAGGTACGGCCGCTGCCGATACCGCACGATTGCGAGGACGGCTTCGGTGCCGCGTTCTGGCGCCGGCCTGAGGCCTATCTTGATCCGCTGGTCAGGGACGGCATGTCGTTCTTCGCCAAGACGCGGAGCGCCGAATTGAGGGACGGGCTTAGCCGGCTGTCCGACGATCTGGCCACCGGGCGCTGGCGGGAGGAGAACGCTGAACTTCTTGACCTTGACTGCTACGACGTCGGCTACTGCCTGATCGTCAGCGCGGCCTGAGCGGACACGCGGCCTGCTCGCCGCGCGACGGATTCGGACAGAGAGGCCGGTACCAGCCAACGAGCAGGGTCCGGGCAGGTTTCCGTGATCATGGTCAGTGCCGTGATCACGGTAATTGGGACGGGTGATGGCTGCCGAAGTTCCGTGATCACGGGCGGCACCGTGATCACGGAAACTGGTGCGGTGACCGGCGCCGCAAACCGGCCGGACAGTCCAGCAGCGCCGGCCCGTCGGCGGGGCGGGTGTCCTCTGACCGGTGCCTGCCGGACAAAAAACCCGTAACGCCCCGGTCGGGCGCAACGATGTCCCACCGATGCGGTTGCCCGGCGGCGCGGGACCGCAACGATGGCCCATCGATGCTGCGGAAACAGCATGGATGGGCCATGGATGCTGTTGCGCCCGGCCGCCGGACCGCAACGATGTCCCATCGATGCGGTGAGCACGCCGCCGCCATGGGCCGCGTCCGTTTCCGGGCGGCAGTCAGCCCAAGCCGGGGGCGCCCCGACGGAGAGTTACTCCGGGTGCGGCGAATTAGCCGGACCATTTTGGCGGAATAAAAAAGCCTTTCCGGCGATCACTAGAAGCAACCGTACGCTTACCGTGCGACCTTGGCCAGGTGCGGGCGGAGGTGGCATTCGGTGGCGTTATTGGCAACTCCTTGACAGCCTGATCCAGCTGAATGAGGCTTAGCCGGAAAAGATCTTCTCGTGCGGTATCGCATTTCATGAAGCCAAGGAGGGCTTGCATGAGGCTGATCCACCGTCCGGCACGCGCGGCCGCGCTGACCGTACTGGGGCTGGCGATGACGGCGGCGACCGGTACGCTGGCCGCTGCGGCGCAGGCGGTCCCGGCGGTCCCGGCTGCTGGCCCGCCGCACTACGTCGCGGTGAGCGGGAGCCTGACCGCGATCCACGCGGCGGAGACCGGCGCCTACGTCAGTTCCAGGATGACGGTCGAGGTAGCGCTGGCCCCGGCGCACCAGGCCGAGCTTAATCAGCGGCTGACCGCGCTCTACACGAAGGGGAGCGGCAGCTATCATCACTGGCTGGCCAAGGGCCAGTTCGAAGCCAGCTTCTCGCCGACGCCGGCGGCCCGGGCGGCGGTCGAGCATTACCTCAAGGGACGCGGGCTGACCGTGGAACGCTCAGACTCGCCTTTCCTGGTCAGGGCGGTCGGGTCGAGTCAGGTGGTATCGTCCGCCTTCGGCACTACGCTGACTAATTACCGTAACTCCCGTGGTCAGCGCTTCTTCGATAACTCAACGGCGGTGCGGCTGCCTGGCTCGCTGGCGGCCAGCGTGTTCGGAGTGATCGGGCTCACCGATATGGTGCGCGAGCATGACCTGGTCAGGCGCGCTCCCGGTGTCGGGCACGTCAAGCCAGGCCCCCGGCAGAGCGGGAAGGCGACGAGTTGCGAGAACGGCTACCCGACCGACGCCCAGCTCGCCAGCCTCTTCATTGACGGCGACGACCTCACCTTCGGTTACGGCGCCGGGCCCGGCTGCAGCGGCCTGACTCCCTCGCAGACGAACTCGATCTACAATGCGCCGAACGCTGGTCCTTCGGCCAAGGGCTCGGGTCAGAGCCTCGCCGTATTCGAGCTGTCGGCCTACCTCAAGTCTGACATCACTACCTGGGCGCACACTGAGTACGGCGCGGGCTTTGCGCCTAACCTTCAGAACGTCAACGTCGACGGCGGTCCGCTGAACCCGCAGTGCCCGGCCGGCGATACCTGCCCGTCGGAGTTCGAGGGCTACGCCGGCGACATCGAGGTGGACGCCGACATCGAGACCCAGCTGACCATCTCGCCCGACGCCTCTCGCATCATCGTCTACAACGCGCCGAACGACGAGACCGGGCAGACCGGCCTGGACGAGTACACGAGGATCGCCAAGGACGACAGCGCCTCATCGGTCAGCTCGAGCTGGGGCGAATGCGAGAACGACCTGGGCGCGGCGCTGGCCAAGGCGGAGAACGTCGTCTTCGAGCAGATGGCCATGCAGGGGCAGAGCATGTTCGCCTCGGCTGGCGACGACGGCGCGTTCGACTGCCTGGACACCGACGGAACCAGCGTGGTCAACGTCGATGATCCCGAGGCGCAGCCGTGGGTGACCAGCGTCGGCGGCACGTCGTTCGAGAACTTCAACCCCGACGCTAACCCGCGGCCTTCCTACCCGGCGGGCGGGGCGGGCGGCGGGGTAGAGACCGTGTGGAACGTCGGCAACCTGTGCAACAGCGACGCCAGCGAGAACGGCGAGAACGGCTTCTTCTGGTGCAACGCCGGAGGAGCGGGCGGCGGCGGTTCAAGCGAGTTCTGGGGCCGCCCGAGCTACCAGAGCGGGCCGGGCGTCAACAACCCGAACACGACCCACGCCAACGGCTCGACCCACTGCTCGTTCGCGGTCAAGGGCACCGCGTGCCGTGAGACCCCCGACATCTCGGCCAACGCCGACGAGTTCACGCCTTACGCCGAGTACTGCACGGGCACCGCGAAGACCGTGAACAGCGTGTGCGCGACGTTCAGCGGCAGTCAGCCCGTTCCTGGCTGGTTCGGCATCGGCGGGACCAGCTTGTCGTCGCCGCTGTGGTCGGGGATCGCGGCGGACCTGGACAGCTACACGGGCGGACGGGAAGGCAACCTGAACCCGATCCTGTACTCGCTGTTCAACAGCAACGCGGGCAAGTACTTCCACGACATCAACGGCATCGGCCCCAACCAGGCCCTGGCCACTAATAACGGTCTGTTCCCCACCACGCCTGGCTACGACGAGGCCACTGGCATCGGCACGCCGAATATGGCGGCGATCATTACCGGGCGGTAACCCCGGAGTCCGGAGTCCCCTGGCCGAACGTCGGCCTGGGGACTCAGGCGTCCGTGTCGACCACGCGGGCGAGTACCAGCGTCATGTCGTCGTCGCCGCGCTGCCGTAGCACCTGGCTCACCTGCTGGCAGCTGAGATCGAGCGAATGTCCAGGCCGGGTCAGGGCGGTTCCGAGTGCCTCCTGCAACGCGAGCAGCCCGTCGTCGAGCGGCCTGATGCGGCTTTCCACGAGCCCGTCGGTATACAGGGCCAGGGTGGCGCCCAAGGGCAGCGTAACCTTGGCCGCCTCGAAGGATGCGCTGCCGAGCCCGATCGGCAGGCCGATCGGGAGGTCGACGAGCTGGGTGTCGCCGTCCGCTTGCGTGAGCATCGGCGGCAGGTGACCGGCCTTGGCGATCACGCAGGAGCGCGCCGCCGGGTCGATCACCGCCGCGATGCAGGTCGCGAACGGTGACGATGACATTCCTGTCGCCATCCGGTCCAGCCTGCTGAGGATCTCTTCCGGCGGCAACTCAAGGTCGGCGAGCGTGTGCGCCGCCGTGCGGAGTTGCACCATGACGGCGGCGGCTTCTGGGCCGTGCCCCATCGCGTCTCCCACGATCAGAGCGGCCCGGCCAGACGTTAATGGGACGATGTCATGCCAGTCGCCGCCGACGATGCTGGCTCCGACGGGGACGTAGCGGTGCGCGACGGCGAGCCCGTCAGGCACGCTCGGCTCGCTGGGGAGCAGGCCCTGCTGCAGGGCCGAGGCCGTGCGCCGTTCCCGGTCGTAAAGCCGAGCGTTATCGATCGAGACCGCGGACCTGGAGGCGAGCTGATCAGCAAGCGCGATGTCGGCCGAGGAGAATTCCGGCTTGGACGACGTGCGCGCGAAGGTCATGCTGCCGAGCACTGTGCCCCTGGCGACGAGGGGCACCGCGAGGAACGAGGCGAGCTGGGCGGTGATCTCCCCGCCGCCAGGGCGGCGCCCTATCCGCTCGGCCGACTCAGGATCGAGCTGATCGAACAGCACGGGGCAGCGGGCGGTCATGGCGCGGTAGCTTGGCGACTCGGTGCCGAAGACGAACACCTCGCCGGGCGGGAGCAGCTTGTCGGTGATCGATGGCAGCTCGCCGGCGAGGCGCGTGACCAGCCGCCGCACGACCATCGGGCCGGCTGGGTAAGGGCCGAGTTCTCCGGCGGCGAGCAGTCGCTCGGACACGAAGATCGCCACCGCGTCGGCGAAAGCGGGGACGGCGACCTCGGCGGTTTCGCGGGCAGTTCTATTCAGGTCGAGCGTCGTGCCGATCAGCGTCGCCGCCTCGGGCAGCATCCGGCCCTGGCCAGGCTCGGGCAGTGCCCGCCGCGCGATCAGCAGCGCTCCGCCACTGGGCGTGTCGAGAGGCTCGCAGTGCACGGTGACCCGGTAGCTTCCGCTGGCGGCGGAGACGGCAAGGATCCCGCTCCAGATCCGCCCGGCCGCGACCTCAGCGAGAGCCTGTTCGACAAGGTCACGCTGATCTGGCCTGGTCAGCAGCACGTCGCAGACGTCACGCCCGACGACTCTAGCCGCGGTGAACCCGAAGAACCGCGCCGCCGTTACCGACCATGACGCTATGTGACCGGATAGTGTCAGCGTAAGCACCGCAAGACCCGCCAGGCTCGACCCGCCCGACCTCAGCGGGAGAGTTCCGCCGCCTTCGGATGCCTGCGATGCTGCCATTGCCACCTGCACCATTCCTGACGATCAGCTACCGCCATAGCATGGCACTCGCAGCGCCCGCTGGCACTCTTAAGATATCGTGCAATTGTCAAAATAATAGCGCATCGTAACCGACATGCCGGCGACCTCGGAGATCCTGAGCACCGGGATTCCCCCGGGAGAGGGCGGGCGCCGCGCAGAGGGAGGCACCATGGCGATCGGGCCGAGCAGGACTGGGTTCCGCCAGGAGTTGACATCAAGCGGGCCAACGTGGCCAGGGTCTACGACTACTGGCTCGGCGGCACGCACAACTTCCTCGCTGACCAGGACGCCGGGCGCGCGCTCGCCGCGATCGAGCCGCTGATGCGCGACATCGCCAGGACGAACCGTGCCTTCCTCGGCCGGGCCGTGCGGTACTTCTCGGCCCAGGGGGTCGATCAGTTTCTCGACCTCGGTTCGGGGATCCCGACCTCGGGCAACGTGCACGAGATCGCCCAGCAGGCCAATCCCGCCGCCCGCATTGTCTACGTCGACGTCGACCCGGTCGCGATCGCGCACAGCAAGGCGATCCTCGCCGGGAACAGCGGCACCGCGATCATCGACGCCGACGTGCGCGAGCCTGAGAAGATCCTGGCCAATGATACGGTCGGTCGCCTGATCGACTTCACCAGGCCGGTCGGGCTTATCCTCATGGTCGTGCTGCACTTCGTCAGCGACGCCGATGATCCCTGGCAGCTGATGGCCACCCTGCGGGACGCATTGCCTTCTGGAAGCTACCTGGCCCTCGGCCATGCCACCGACGAAGGTAACAAGCCGGTCGTCGCCCAGGCGACCGAGACCGCTTACAACCGCAGCGTCGCGACGCAGATTCACCTGCGCTCCCGCGCGGAGATCGGGCGCCTCTTCAGCGGGTTCGAGCTGATCGATCCCGGCCTGGTGTACGCGTCTCGCTGGCGTCCTGGGCCGAACGACGTTGTCGTGCCCGAACTGGCCGAATACGGGACCCTCGTGGGCGTGGGCCGGAAGCCGTGACTCGGCGGCTTCAACCTTGAGACTTAAAACCTTTGACAGAGTCAAGCAATTCGGAATATGGTTGAGGTACTCAAAGGTTGAGTGCCTGTAGGTGCCGTGACCCCGCATCGCAGGTCTTGGAGCAGTTTGCAACACGCGGCGGTTTGCAACACGCGGCGGTTTGCAACACAGCGGCGATCGGGAAGCGGGAGGAGGCAGTTCATGGGCTGGTGTCAGAGCGGTAACAAGCTCGATCAGGACATCTTCGACGCGATGACCGAGTTCGTCATGTCGCTGATGCAGCGCGGTGAGCGGCTAGCCGAGCGCTTCGGCGTTCCCGTGTCCTGCATGAAGGCGCTCCGCCAGGTCGGCACGTCGGTGTCGATGAAGGAACTCGGGCAGCAACTGCACTGCGATCCTTCGTTCGTCACCATGATCGCCGACGCGCTCGAGCAGCGCGGACTGGCGAGGCGCGAGCCGAGCACAACCGACCGCCGGATCAAGAATCTAGTGCTCACGCCGAGTGGCCTTGAGCTCAAGGCGACGATCGAGGACGAGACCCGCGGGATCATGCCGTGGGCGCAGGCTCTGAACACCGAAGAGCGCGAGCAGCTTCTCCAGCTTGTCCGCAAGATGAACGGGGCTCTGACGGCACCGCAGGGATCCACTGCCGTTCCTGCTCGGACGGCAGTCCTTGAGGAGGTGGCGAGCAACAGCACGAGCACGGCCTGATCGGCCTGACCTGACGGGACCATACCAGGGGCCGATCGGCGCCCGTACTCAGTCGAGCGCGCGGGGGATCGCGGTAAATCAACTTCTTCATTAGCAAATAGTCCTTTCACGCCGTGACCCGGCCACGAGTCCCGGTGCGGGATAAGCACGCCCTCAGTTAGGAGACCCACCTGTGTCTTCCACCAGAACCGAATCGTCGCGGGCGCCAGTGCCGGCCAGCGCCGCGTCGGTCAGCACTGCCTCGGCTGGCGCCGCGCCGGCCGGTACCGGGTCGGCCGAGGCCGGTCGCGACCGCCGTCTCGGCCTGGCCCTCGTAGTTATCGCTACGGCCCAGCTCATGGTCGTGCTCGACGCCGCCATCGTGAACGTCGCGCTCCCGCACATCCAGCGAGCGCTCGGCTTCACCGGCAGCGGCCTTGAGTGGGTCGTCACCGCCTATGCCGTCACGTTCGGCGGCCTGCTCCTGCTCGGCGGCCGGTCAGGAGACTTGCTCGGCCGGAAGCGGATCTTCATCGCCGGGCTGATCTTGTTCTCGGCGGCCTCGCTCTTCGGCGGGTTCGCGACCTCGCAGGAATGGCTGCTCGCGTCCCGGGCGATTCAGGGAGTCGGCGGCGCCATGATCGCGCCGACCGCGCTCGCCCTGATCACCACCACGTTCCCGCAGGGTCCGCAGCGGAATCGCGCCTTCGGCGTCTACGCCGCGATGAGCGGCGGCGGCGCGGCGGTCGGCCTCGTCGCCGGCGGCCTGCTGACCACCTACCTGTCCTGGCGCTGGGTGCTGTTCGTCAATGTGCCGATCGGCATCCTCACCGCCTTCCTGGCCCGGTTCGTGATCGCTGAGTCAAAGCCAGGTACCGGCCGGTTCGACCTGCCCGGCGCGATCACCGCTACCGGCGGCATCGCGCTCCTGGTCTACGGTCTGTCTAACGCCAGCACCGACCAGACCGGCACCGCCCACTGGGGCGACCCCAAGGTCGTGATCTCGCTCGTCATCGCCGCGGTCCTGCTGGCGAGCTTCGCTCTCATCGAGGCGGGGAGCAGGCACGCGCTGCTTCCGGTGCGGATACTGAAGAACCTGAGCCGTACCGGCGGTTACGTGGTGATGCTCTGCCTCGCTACGGCGATGTTCGGGATCTTCTTCTTCCTGACCATCTTCGTCCAGGAGGTACTCGGCTACAGCGCGCTGCGGTCCGGCCTGGCGTTCCTGCCGTTCGCTGCCGCGATCGTGGTGATGTCGGGGGTCATGTCCAGGCTCGTCGCCCGTACGGGCCCGCGCCCGCTGATGATCATCGGTGCCGCGCTGACCGCCGGCGGCATGTACTGGCTATCTCACATCAGCGTGCACACCAGTTACCTGACCGGCCTGCTCATCCCGATGCTGGTCACGGCGGCGGGCCTGGGCATGCTGTTCGTGCCGCTTTCCCTCGTCGCGCTCACCAAGGTGGAGCCACATGACGCGGGCATAGCCTCCAGCCTGCTCAACACCGGCCAGCAGGTCGGCGGCGCGATCGGCCTGGCCGCTCTTGGGACAGTGACCTGGACGGCCGTGGCGGGCAGCATCAAGAACCAGGCCGCCAGTGCGGCGGCGGCCGCGGCCAGGGCCGGGCACCCGCTGCCCGCGCCGAAGCCCGGTGCTGCGGTGCCTGCCTCGATCCTGCACGAAGCGCTGGTCACGGGCATTTCCCGAGGCTTCGTTGTCGCAGCGGGAATCGCCGGCCTGGCCCTGCTGATCGTGATCTTCACGATCAGGCTCAGTCGCGAGGACATCGCGGCCGTGCCGACCGTGCCTGGGTCGCCCTCGGAGGAACCGGGGTCGGCCGGGTCGGCTGGGTCGCAGCCTGAACTGGAGGACGCGCTCAGGTAGGTCGGGTCGTCAGTGACGGGCGCTCCGCTGTTGCCCACGGTGGACCGTCCGTCCCCGGCCGCAGGCCCAGCGTTGTCCCGGAGCAGCGGCCAGGACCCTAGCTCAGGGACAACGCTGGGCGAGTGCCCTCAAGCCGGGACCGCCGCGCCAGACTCGGCCGCCGGGCCCGGCTCAACCATCCCATCCACATAGCGCACGACATTGGCGGCGATCCCGGGCACCCGAGGCCCGCCGAGGATCACCCCGGTCAGGTTGAGCGGGTCGGCGGCGGAAAGCTGCACGACCTCTCCGCTGCGCGGTTGCTTGCGCACGGACTTGAGTACCTCGACCGCGTCCGGGTGCGCGAACTGCTCGCCAGAGAATCCCGACACGAACCGCCCGCCGAGCACGGTGCCCCTGGCCTCCATCCGCCGGAACGCCCACAGCACGTCCCGCCAGCTCACCGCCAGGTTCTCCCGCACGGCGAGATCGCGGAACACCACGCCCCAGCGGGCGGCCAACTGTTCGGCGATCGCCTCGGCGAGCTCATCCCGGTCCGCCTCGGCGACCGGTCCGGCGAGCAGCGCCCACCGTCCCGCCGACCCGGTCGGTGTACCTCGGGCACCCTGGCGCAGCCCGCGCGGTGCGGCAAACCGCTGGTTGCTGCCCCGCCGCAGCAGGGACCTGACCGCGCGGAAGCCGTCGGCAGTGACCAGGCCGCGCGCTACGCCATCCCAGAGCGCCTCGTCGATCTCCGAGGCCGGCCGCCCGGTCAGGGCCACGAGATCGTGCCGGAACAGCGCGCCGTGCTGCCGCAATGCGTCAAGTACGTCCAGGCTCTGTCCCGGCTCGGGCAGGACCGGAGCAAGCTCGCCCCTGACGGCTCGCAGCAGCCAGGGCAGATCGGCCCGCAGCGCCAAGGTAATCGGCGTGGCCCTGGACGGCGCCCTTCGAGTCGCCCCTTCTGAGGCGTCAGCCGGCTCCCGCACTGACAGCCGTCCCCAGCACACCTGCCCAGACAGGCACAGCTCGTCCAGCCACTCCCGTCGGTACCCTTCCACCCGCGCGGCCAGCACCGCGTGCTCCCAGGCCCCGGCCGCCAGTTCGAATCCCTGGAGCTGCTCGATCACCGCCAGGACACCGAACCGGCCTTCCCGCCTGGTCCCGGCCGCGACATGCTGCCACCGCAGCAGGAACCGCATGAAGTCCCGCGCGTTCACCGGCTCAACCGCCCGGCGCCGGCGCTCGCGCGTATAGGCATGGATCCTGGTCAGGAGCCGCCGCGCGCAGAACTCTTCCTCATCGGCGTCCGGGCTGGTGAACCGCCCGCGCAGGGCGAAACCTTCCGCCTCAAGCGTCGCCAGGCCGCTGAGCAGCGTCAGCTCGCGTACTCCGGTCGTCTCGGCCAGACCAGGCACTGTAACCGGCCCGCAGCAGTCCAGGTGCCCGCGCAACATGGCGGCTACGGCTTCGCTCTCGTCCGGCTCCGCCGTCGGCACCGGGCACGGGTGGTCAGGCACGATCGCCGCGCCGGGGAACAGCGCCTCAGCCATCGGCCTGCGCTCCACCGCCGCCCAGAGCAACCCGGTCCCGGCCTCGACCGTAACCGCGCGCCTGGCCTCGACCAGGGCAGAGAACCAGTCCTCCCACTGCGTCTCCGGCCGGCACATCACCAGGCTCATGAGCACGTCGTGCAGTTCGTCGGCATCGCCTGGCTCCGGCCTGACCTGCTCGGCGACCCGCCGGATCGCGGCCGGGTCGAGCGCCGCCAGCTCGTGCGGCTCGACCGGCAAGCCGCGCCGCAAAGGTACCGCCCGGCTCCGCCGCTCTTCGAGGGGCGCGTCGTCAAGGTAGGTGAACGGCCGGCCGTTCAGGATCTCGTGCGCCAGCACAGAAGGCTCGGTCGTATCCCTGACAACGACCCTGACCTCGCCGGACTCGATCCGGCCGATTAGCTCGCGCAACCCGGCGATGTCCATGGCGTCGGTGAGGCAGTCATCGAGCGTCTGCCTGACCAGCAGGTGATCAGGAATCTCCATCGGCCCAGGCGCGACGTTCTCCTGACAGGCAGCCAGCGTCGGGAAGATCGCGGCCATCAGGTCGTCAGCTTCCATCCGCTGGATCGCCGGCGGGTTCTTCTTGCCGCCGCGCATGCGCAGCACGGTCAGCGACGTATTCAGGTTCCACCGCCACCTGACCGCGAACATCGGCGCGGTCAGCACGGCCTGCCTTACCACTTCGGTGACCGTGCCGGAAGCGAGGAACTTCGGCACCCGCTCAAGCGGGAAGCTGTGCTGCGGCCCGAGCGAAAGCAGGATCGCGTCGTCGCTGGCGGCGGCCTGAAGCTCGAAGTCGAAGGTCACGCAGAACCGCTTGCGGAGCGCGAGCCCGAGTGCGCGGTTCAGCCGGGCGCCGAACGGCGCGTGACCCACGAGCTGCATGCCGCCGGCGTCGTCGAAGAACCGCTCGAGCACGATCGTATCCATCGTGGGCAGGACGCCGAGCTGAGCCAGCCCGGTCCCCAGGTACGCCGCGATCGTCTCGGCGGCCGCGTCCCCGATGCCGCATTCGGTCATCAGCCACGGGACCGGATCGGCCGCCCGCTCGGCGACCGCCGTCCTGATCGAGCAGATTTCCTCGGACAGCTCGATCGTCCGGCCGGGCGCCTCACCCAGCCAGAACGGCACGGAAGGCGGCGCCCCCTGCGCGTCCACGACCCGCACCACCCCTGGCTCCACCCGCCGGATCCGCCACGACGTGGTGCCGAGCAAGAACACGTCGCCCGCCATGCTCTCGATCGCCCAGTCTTCGTTCACCGTGCCGACCAGCGCTTCGTCCGGCTCGGCCAGCACCCGGTAATCGCCGAGCTCAGGAATGGCCCCGCCCGAGGTCAGCGCGGCCAGCCGGGCCCCGCGCCTGCCTTTGAGCGTGCCTCCCACTTGGTCCCTGTGCAGGTAGGCGGCCCGCCGCCCGCGCCCGGTTCTGATGCCCTCGCTCATCAGCCCGGCGACCTCGGCGAAGTCTTCCTCGGACACCGAAGCGAACGGCGCCGCTCCGCGCACCAGCGTCAGCAAGTCGTCCTGCACCCACTCGGCCGCCGCGCACTCAGCGACGACTTGCTGGGCCAGGATGTCCAGCGGACCCTGCGGCATGATCAGCCGGTCAAGCCGCCCGAGCCGGGCGCCGCGCAGCAGCGCGGCACATTCGACCAGTTCGTCACGCGACGTCGGGTAAAGGCGTCCGGCCGGCACCCCGTCCCGGCTGTGATTGGACCGGCCAACTCGCTGCAGGAACGTAGCGAAGCTGCGCGGCGACCCGATCTGGCACACCAGCTCAACCGGCCCCACGTCAATGCCAAGCTCAAGCGACGCCGTCGCGACCAGAGCCCGCAGGTCACCGGCCCGCAGCCGCGACTCAACCCGCTGCCTGCGCTCCCTGGACAAACTGCCGTGATGCGCGGCGACCTGCCCCTCACCAAGCCGTTCCCCGAGCTCATGCGCCACCCGCTCAGCCATCCGCCGGGTATTGACGAACACGAGCGTGGTCTTGTGCTGCTCGACGTGCCCGGCGATCAGGTCAAGGATCTCGGCCAGCTGTTCAGCTGTGGCCACGGCGCCAAGCTCGTCAGCAGGCAACTCAAGCGCCAGGTCAAGCTCCCGGCGATGCCCAGAATCTACAATTGAGCACCGGGGCGACCCGTCTGCCTCCGAGCGGTCAGGTCCGGCCCCGACGAGCAGCCGGGCAACGGCCTCGATCGGATTCTGGGTCGCTGACAGCCCGATTCGCTGGAGCGGCCTCCCGACCAGGTGCTCAAGCCGCTCGAGCGTCAGCGCGAGATGAGACCCGCGCTTGTTCCCCGCGACCGCGTGGATCTCGTCGACGATCACGGTCTGCGTGCCGCGCAGCATCGCCCGGCTCCGCTCGGCCGTCAGCAGCAGGTAAAGCGACTCTGGCGTGGTGATCAGGAAATCGGGCGGATGCTTGAGCATCGCCGCCCGCTCGGCCGCGGCCGTATCCCCGGTCCGCACCGCCACCTTGATCGCCGGCGCCGGCCGCCCAAGCTCGGCCGCGACCTGTGCGATCTCGGCCAGCGGCTGCTCCAGGTTCTGCCAGATATCCACCGCGAGCGCCTTAAGCGGCGACACGTACACCACCGTCGGCCCGGCGCCGGGCTCGGGCTCGGTGCCCGGCTCGGACCCGAGTCCCGGTCCGGGCTCGGCACCCGCAAGGGCTTCGTGCGCCCGGTACAGCCGGTCAACGCACACCAGGAAAGCCGCCAGCGTCTTCCCCGACCCGGTCGGCGCCGCGATGAGCGTATGCCGTCCGGCCGCGATCTCACCCCAGCCCGCCGCCTGGGGCTCGGTCGGCCCGGCCGGAAACCGCCGGGCAAACCAGCCGCTCACCGCCGGATGAAACGAGTCAAGCACCTAGCCACAGTAACCCGGCCCACCGACAGTCCCGGGCCACTTCACCAGCAGGCGAGCAGGCCCGCCCAGCCCCGCCCGGCCGCCCCGGCCCGCGGTCGGCAGCATCGGTGGGCCATGGGTGCTTTTCCGCTGGAGCGAGGCGGTGCCGGACGGTCTTGCCCGAGCACCAGGGGCACTTCGGGGTCGTTTTTACGGCACCAAAGTGCCCCCGGTGTCCACAGCCGGGACGGCGGGCTGCCCTGAATGTCAGGAACTGCCGGGAATGGCGGGGAGGCTGAGAGTAGCGGGTCAGTCCGATTTCCGGACTCGGATATTTCGGGCCAGCGAAAGCAGCGAAGCCGGGCAGCCGCCGTTCCCAGTGCGACACCGCCCCGCTCCCCGCCGCCACGAACCGGGCATTCACCGCAAACCGGTCCGCCGCCGGCACCCACAGGACCGGCAAGCCTGCTTTAGTGGAAACCTCAGATGGCATTCCAGTCGAGGATTCCACAATCATGCGGGAGCCTGCCGGCCCGCCCCCGCGACAGGAGCATTCAGGCCGGAACCAGCAAAGCCGGAAACTCAAACCCACCCACCGCCCGGCTGAGGCCGGAAAGGGCTGGAGGAACAGTCCCGCCCGGGCCACGCCGAGGAGCCGACCAGAACTCACTCCAGCGGAAACGCACCCGTGGGCCATCGTTGCGGTTCGGGGGGCCAGGCCAACGACAACGATGTCCCAGGGATGTCGTTTCCGCAGCATCGCTGAGACATCGTTGTTGTTGGGCGCCTGCCGCCAACAGCATCGCTGGGCCACCGTTGCGCCTGGCGCGTACACTATAGGTGATTTGTCCCGCGCGGCCTGGCCAGCAAATGGGGTTGGCGGACCTGAGTTAGTTGAAGCTAGACGCAGGGTGCGCTGGTGACCATGCCGGATTGATTCTTGTACTCGTTGGCAGTGGTCCCGTTGCAGTAGTAGAAGGCTTCGCCCGAACCGGTCGCGACCTGCACATAGGTTCCTGATTCTTCCTTGTAGATGGTCGCGGGGAAGTCGATCCTGAACCCGTCGCAAATCTCCCAGTTAAGGGCCGTGACGTCCGGCGGCGTGTTGCCCCCGTTGTAGAAGATGTCGTGCACCATGGTGCAGCCCGACCCGACGGGCCCCGCGGCCGGGCGGGCGGTAGCCGCCTGCGCGGGCAGAGCAAGTGCCGATATTCCCGTCGTGGTGCCTGCGACGAGTACTAAGACGGCAGCGAACCTGGTGATGCGACCGGACTTCATAACGGCGCTCCTTCTCGGCTGATTACCGGATGACCGGTTTCTCGGCAGATGTAACACCTGAGCACCAAGGCGTCAACCCGGCTGCGCGGAGACCTTCGGGCCATTCGCCGGCCGTTTCCGCGCAGCCGGGCAACGAGCTGATTAACCTACCGGCTGGGGCTCGTCGACGTGTTCGCTGGTCCAGAACTTGTCCAGTTCGTCGGTGCCATTGTCGGGCCGCTGGGCGGTGCCGCTCCCGGCGCGTTTCCAGATCGTCACGGCGATAGCTGTCGCGCAGGCGACCGTTGCCGTGGCAATCGCCAGCTTTCTGAGACTCATATTCAGGACCACCCGTCATTAGTCGGTCAGGCTGATTATTCAGCCAGGACGCACTTTAAGCCTTGAGCGATGTCCTAATCTATCGCTCAAGATCGCTTCGGAGGCTGGAGGCGGTAAATGGCGCCGGCTGTGTCGTCGCTGACATAGAGCGCGCCATCTGGACCTGGCACAGCGTCAGCCGGCCTGCCCCACCGGCTCCCATCAGGATTCTGGAAGCCGCTCACCATGACGACTGAGGGCTCAAGTGTCCGCCTAGCGGCATTCCAGCGGAGCCATAGCACAGCGGGCGGCCGGGGCGGTTCCCGGTTCCAGGAGCCATGGCCGGCGACGACCGCGCCACCGGACCAGGGTGCGGGGACGCGAGTGCCGGTCAGGAAGGACATTCCTAGCGGTGCGCTGTGGGCCGGCAGGCCGACCTCGATTCGCGGCAGCCTGGCGCAGTCAAGATGGCGACCGACCGGATTGGTCAGCGCGTTCCTGATCAGCGGAAGTTCAGCCAGCGACCCCGCCGGATGGTTCTTGTCCTGATCGGGATCACAGTACGGCCAGCCAAGGTCCCGGCCAGCGACGACGGGAGCGACCTCGTCAGGCGGGTGGTCGTTGACGTAGGCCGGAATGACCTTGCCGAACGCGTCCTTGTCGCCGCCAAAAGGGGCGTGGAACGGATAGGGAATATTGTCCCTCTCGTTCACGGCGGTCCAGACGACTCCGTCGGGCGCCACAGCGAGACCCTCGCCATTGCGAACCCCCCGTTCGACGACCCGCAGGTCCTTGCCGTCAGGGCGGACAGACATGATGTCGGCCCGCTGCGGGCGGAAAGCGCGATCATCAGGGTTCGCGTTCGACGAACTGCCCACGTTGAAGTACACGGTGCCACTGCGGGTGACGGCCACGTCCTTCACGCGGTGCACGTCATCGCCGGACGGGTCAAGGTCAGGCAGCCGCCCCGCGATCACGGTTCGCTTCCCGCTGATTCCCTTCGCCGTCCAGGCGTACCGGTCAATCTCATTCGACTCTGCCACATAGAGCACCCACCGCCGGCTAACCCTGGCGAACGCCAGGCCCTGAGGCTCGGTCAGGTTCTTCAGCAAGGTGCGCGCCCGCGCGGTGCCACGTGAGTCGGGAGTCAGCTCGACGACCAGGCCGTTATCCGGCTCGCTGACCAGCAGGTCGCCTTGCGGCGTCCAGGCTTCCATCCGCGCGTCAGGTACCCGCGCCCAGACCCGCGCGGTCCAGCCGCGGGGCAGCTTAAGTTTCCGCCGCACGGAGAACGCGCCGCCGCCTTCACCAGGCGGCACTACCAGCGGCACGGCTGCGGTAGCTACCGACGAAGCCGAACCCGCCGCCGGCGCGCCCAGGTCCGCTGACGACGACGGTGCCGACGGTGCCATTGGTCCCTGGCAACTCGCGGTCATCAGAATTCCGGTCGCAAGTGCCGTCGTGAGCAGCACCAGCCGAGTCGTTCGCATACAGACAGTTCACCATGCTCGGGGCGGAGCCACGGACGCGAGAACGTCACTCAGATAACACCAGCCCCATACGTACGGCCAGACCACGGCGACCCTGTGAGCCAATAAGCCACCAGCATCACGGGGGTCGGGCAAAACCCCCATATTGCATCACCCAGGCGCATCGATGGCCCAGCGATGTTGTCATCCGGGATCGTCGCCTGAAAGGACCGATCCCGCCAGCCCCAGCGACCCGTCCCGACCCAATGATCACTTTAGCCAGCACCTTAATCGCGCGCCTAGCTTGCTCGGCTGCGAGCGGGGCGGGTCAGGCGCGCCCGGAGCCGAGCGGCGGTGACGGCATCGGCTAGGGCTTCCCAGTCGTAGACGCCCGCATGGCGCAGGCCGTTGATGAAGAACGTCGGAGTGCCAGAAACCCCGCTGAGGTCGGCCGAGTCCTGATCCTCGGCGATCCGCGCCGCGCCGGTCTCGGCGGCGAGGTCACGGGCGAACCGCCCCGTGTCGAGGCCGAGGTCACGTGCGTATCCGATCAGGTCGGCTCGCAGCAGTGCGCCCTGGTGAGCCATGAGCCGGCCGTGCATGTCCCAGAACTTGCCCTGCCGGGCGGCGGCCTCGGAGCCCTGGGCGGCCAGCTCCGCGTGCGGGTGCACGTCGGTCAGCGGAAGGTGCCGCCACACGTACCTGACATCGCCCGCCTCGGACAACAGTTCCCGCACCGCCCGCTCGGACTCGCCGCAGTACGGGCACTCGAAGTCCCCGTACTCGACCACGGTGACCGGGGCGTCGGACGGGCCGATGATGTGGTCGCGGTGCGGGTCGACGGGAACAACGAGATCGATGATGCTCTCGGTGGTGCCGAGCAAGGCGCGCGCCCGGCGGCGCCGGGGAAGCCTGGCCAGTCAGCTTGAAGATGATCCAGGTCACCGCCGACGCGCAGAGGGCACCGGTCAGGATTCCTGCTTTGGCGTCGGCAAGCTCCTCGCTCGTGAACGCCAGCGACGCGATCAGCAGCGAGACCGTGAAGCCGATCCCGGCGATCGCCCCGGCTCCGGTGACCGCCGCCCAGCCGATCGGGGGCCTGATCCGTCCCCGGCTCACCGCGGCCAGCAACCAGGCCGCGCCGATCGTACCCAGAGGCTTCCCGGCCACGTAGCCGACGATGATCCCGAGCGTCACCGGTGCCGTGTACGCGCGGGCAAGGAAGCCGGCGCTGAGCGGGATCCCGGCGTTGGCCAGCGCGAACAACGGCACGATCAGGTAGCTGGTCCACGGGTGGAAGATCTGCTGCAGCCGGTCGTTGGGCGAGATCGCGGTCCTGACGTGCTCGCGGGCGGAACTGGCCAGTTCAGGAGTCGGCTGCTCGCGGAACGTGCGGAACTCCGCCGTCGCGCGTTCCAGGTCGGACCGGCTCGCCGGGTAAGCGATCGCTAGCAGGCCGACGACGAGGCCGACGACGATCGGGTCAACCCCCGACTTGAAGAACGCGGCCCAGGCGACCACCCCGAGCAGCAGGTACACCGAGCCCCGCCGTAGGTCTCGCAGCCTGAGCAACGCGACGGCACCGAGCACGGCCAGGCCGATGGCCAGCGGAAGCAGGTCGATCCGCCCGCTGTAGGCGACGGCGATGACGATCAGGCCGGCGACATCATCGACGATCGCGAACGTCAGCAGGTAGGTGCGAACCCGGTCGGGCACGCCCGGCCCGACGAGCGCGAGCATTCCGAGCGCGAAAGCGGTGTCGGTGGACATCGCGGTACCCCAGCCTTCGGCCGAGGCCCGGCCCACGTTGATGGCCAGGTAGATCCCGACCGGCACGAGCATCCCGCCGAGCCCGACAACCAGCGGCAGCGTCAGCCGCAAGCGCTCCCGCAGTTCGCCCATGTCGAACTCACGCCTAGCCTCAAGCCCGGCGACCAGGAAGAAAAACGACATCAGCCCCGAGTTCACCCACTCGCGCAGCGGGGCGCCAATCTCACCCGGCCCGACCCGCACGGACAGCCGGGTCACCCAGAACGCGTCGTACGACGAGGTGCTCACGTTGGCCCAGATCAGCGCCACGATCGCGGCGGCAAGCAGGAAGGCCGCGCTGCCAGTCTCGGTGCTGACGAACTGCCGCAGCGGCGTCCCTGCTCGCCGCGCCCAAGCAGTGTCCACCCTGGGGGACGACCCCCCGGAGCCCCCCGGCCCGCTTGGAGGCACTAATTCATGGACTGTCCCTCTTCGAACACTGTCCGCAAGTGGTCTTGCTCCTGGACGGATAGGTCTGAGCGCATGAGTTCCATGGCCTGGCCCCTGAAGGCCTTCCCCACGGTGTCGACGATGGCCGCCGTGCTCATTACCACGACAGCCGAGGTACCTGGCACCATGTCCTGGCGTACCGACTCGATCATCGACCCGTCGATCCGGCCGTGCTTCATCTTCGAGACCAGCGAGGACATCGGGCTGCCCTCGTCGGTGGCGTGCTCGTGCATGACTGGCGCCTTGGCGTACTCAGGCCACCTGATCACCGTCACGTCCTGCACGTCGATCAAGTCCTGAGAGTCCAGCTGCTTGAGCCGCATTACCGCCTTGTCCGCGTCTTCTGTGCCCTTGAATCGCCACGCCGTCGTCGACATCGGCTCCACCTTCCCCCTCAACCCCGATGCTGGGTTCCCTTCCCCGGCACAGCCAGGGCACACCGCCGCGGCTAACATGACGGCGAAGGTTTGCCGCTGCCTCGGCGACGGGCATACCTCCGACCTCACCTTGAATGGAGACTGGGTTATGCGGGGCCTTGTGCCGGGGATGGCGGCCATGCTCGCCGTCCCGCTGATCTGGACGTCGGCGCCCCCGTCGCACAGCCAGCCGCACCATCATCCGCACGGTCTTCAGGCGGGGCGTCCGGTCGGGCAGACCGTGGTTCCGCATACCATCGCCGGGCGCTGGTCGTTCCTGCTCGGCGACTTCGACTTCAAGAGAACCGGCGCGCCCGCCACTTACACGGACCAGGTCATCGCCAAGCGCCTCGGCGTCTTCTGCCCGAAGGTCAATGACCGCGACGGTCAGGTCGTCCTGCACAGCGACAAGAACGACTGGCGCGTCTACACCGGCACCTGGCAGTGGTATTACCCGTCAACCTGTAAGTTCGCTGGCTACGGGCGGCTCACCGTTACCTTGTGGCAGACGAGACCGTACGCGTACGTCACTGCGTATCCTCCGAAGGGGATCAGGAACGCCCCCGATACGTTTCGAATTGAGCGGGTGTTTTAAGGTCAAGACCTGCTGCCGAGGGCCGGCCGCACGACGCGGCCGGCCCGGCTACCTTCCTTCGGGCGTCCCGCTCAGCTAGCACATGGTGTAAACCGGTGTGCTGGCCGAGACGCCGAGATTTGCGGATAGGGCCTCGAGAGCCGCGAGCTGCGTCGCGAAGCTCAGCTCAGATCCATCGGTGCCCCAGGAGAATCCCAGTTGCGCGCCGTCCCACAGAAAGCCGAATTCGTTCAGGTTATCGCTGTTGTCGGAGGTCAGACTCTGATCCTCGTTCCATACTGACTGCGCGTTCGTCTCGACGAAGCTCGTTATATCTCCGGTTCCGATGGTGCCGGACTGGACGGGCGCCTGGTTCAGGCAGTACAGATTGCGGACGAAGATTCCCTTGCCAGGCAACCAGGCCGAACTTCCGGCGATGACACAGGCATCTGGCCAGTCACTCGACGGCGAAGCCGTGCACGGCTCCGAGAAGATCGAATTGCTGTCGATCATCGCCGGATTCGTGAACTCGCCCGCAGGATAGGTTTCGTCTGGGTCGATGGTGTCATTGAAAGCGGTCTTCGCGATATTGTCGGCTACCGTCAGGTAGAAGGAGGGCGGGCTGACGAGCCCGGTGTCATCGGCCTCGGCTACCTTGTACACCTCGGCCAGCGCCCCGATGACCATGCCCTCATGCTGCGTTTGCTTCTGCCCGTCAGCCGCGGTGCACGCAGATCCCGGGTCAGAGGTCGGAGCCACTTCGCCCTTGAGGAAAAGCGGGTAATCGGGGAAACTGCTGCCGTTGTATTCCTGTACCAGGGTGCTCGGGCTGCTTGACCCGGTGCCGATGAGCCAGTTCGCCTCCTGGGCGACGCCTCCGTAGGTGCCCGAGTTGCCTGGCTCGCCGTTAAAGTACAGCGAGTTCTCGCCGGTAGCCAGGTATAGCCACGAGGACAGGCGAAGGTAGAGCGAGTTCGCCCCTAGGTTCTTGAAGTTGCCGGAATCATTGACGGCTTTCTGCTGGAAGATGCCGCCATAGTTATTCGTGGTAGACACGGCCTCCTTACAGCTATTAGTGAATGGCCAGCCCGCGGTGGCGTTGTCATTGCTGTCCCAGCCACTGTGGGTAATGTAGTACCACAGGTTCTCGGCGAGGTACTTGTACCGGTCGAAGCACGGCTGGCCCGCCGGGACGTTGCCGCAGGTGCCGTACAGGGACTTCTCGTACTCATACGCGCTCAGCCAGGTCAGAGCCCAGTTGCCGGTATCGTCGAACCAGTTGTTGCGGAAGCTATTAGGATTAGTCTCGTTGCCCGAGGAAAGCTCATTAGTCGGACACTGATTGGCGCCGCCGGTACCCTGGTCGCAGATCGCTTCGTAGGTAGCGTCGATGTCTGAAGACGCGAGATCAGTTTGACCGTCAGGATCGCTCCGCTGGGCACTCCAGGAACTGCCGGCCTGCTCGGAGAAGTCGATGATGGAATAGAGCGCGTTCGCTGACCACCACCAGCAGTTCCCGCTATTAGTCGTGCACTCGCTTGTGTTAACGAAAAGCCCGTTTCCTGAGTCGCTGCTGACATCATAGTCGGACTGGAGATTGAGGATCCCTGACGCCTCCTGACTCACTGAGGTCGAGGTCGGCAGCGTCCATTGCTGGTAAGAGCTCGAGGAACAGGCTGTTGCTATCAACTGGTCCCCTGAGGTGCCATTCTCTGACGAGAGGCAGACGTCCCCGTGAGCAGGGCTTTCCAGCTGATCCGTCCCATCAGGATTCCAGGTCTCGCCATCTGTGCCATTGCAAGCCCAGGTCTCGACCGCATAACCGCCGTCGAGCGCGTTGTTCGTCACGAGAAGGCACCACATGTTGTCCCCGGCGCCCGTATCGGAATGATAGGACAAGTAAACGCGGATCGAGCTGTCAGGCTCCGCGACCCACAACTGCTGGCCGACGGTGTTATTGCAGGAACTGAGCATGATCGGGTTGGCGCTGCCGTCGATACCGCTTTCGTTCGCCATGCAGCCGGTGCCGCTGCCCATAGCGGTGGTTATTTCTCCAGCCACCGGAGAGGTGACTAGCTGCGTAACGGCCGGCGCGGCCGACGCGGCCGGCACCGGTGCGCCGGACGATAGAGTCATCGAGACTACTAGCGAGAGGGCTGCCCCCAGTATCGACGGTCTCGCCAGTGATTTGACTTGCTTGACTTGCTTGACTTGCCGGATATTTAGTTTTATGACCGAAGCCATGTTTCCCCTCTTCGTGCTTCACGTCCCAGTTGCTGGCAAGCCGTGGAAGTACTTGGGGGTAATGATCGAGCAGGTCTCTCTTCCGCAACTACAACCTAAGATGTACCGACTTAGACCGCAATAGCGGTTATAGTTAACAGGCAGTTACTGAGCGTACGCAAGTGTCCGGTTACTCGCCTTTAGGGCACGGCAAGAACAGTTTCCCGTCGAGGTCCACGTCGAGTTTCATCGCCGAGAAGCCGTTGGCGGGGGAGTAGACCGCAGCGGCAGAACGCGGCGAAGCTCTTGCGCCCCGAACAGGTCTGCCCCGGATTACACACGAAATGATCATCGGAGTACTCGACCTCGCCGACCCACTTGCCCTCGGCGGAGAAGTCGTCCCAGCCGCACGGCGTCTTCCCGGAAAGTCCGGTGCAAGTTATCCCGTACTGACTGCTCCCGCGCATCTCGGAGGCGAAGCATCCCTGGTAGAAGTAGCACTCCTCGACGATCGCCCCGTCCGAGTACTTACGCCCCCACCAGCTCAGCCACGGCGAGTTCTTCCACATCCCCGCCATCCCGAGCCGGTGGATCTCGTTGAACGCGTAGGCGAGCAGGTTCTGCGCGTCGCCGGGCGTCAGGTGGAAACCGGTCGTCGAAGGCGGGTCGAAGCTGTCAATATCGTCAAGCTCCACCGCGTCGAACCCCTTGCGCGCGCACATCTCCAGCCTTGAGTTGATCATCGGCTTCAGCGCATTGAGCTGCCGGAAATCCAGCCACCGCTCCTGCGGGTACCCGAAGTAGATGTTGCCGAGCGTCGATGCGGGGAACACCCCGCCCGGGCTTGAATCCGGCCGGTACTCCTCCCAGGCCAGGTCCAGGTAGCACACGGTACGCGGATGCGGCAGCGTCGCGGCCGGCCAGGTGGTCTTGATCGCGTGTACCTCGGCGGCCGTGGTCAGGAACCCGTCGATGTCGTAAAGGTCGACCGCGCTCGCACCCTTGCGCTCGAGCGGCGTGACCCGGCCGATCTGCCAGTCCCATCGCATCGGCTTGCCCGCCGAGTTCAGGTGCGGCGGCATCCAGCAGTCGTGCCCGGCCCGTCGCACGCACGCGACCGGAGCTGGCAGCGGCACCACCTTCCACCGGTACGTCAGCGTCGTCGCTCCGGCCCGGTCGCTGGTCCGCACCGACACCGAGTGCGGGCCGGTCTTCAGCAGGCCGGTGTAGATCAGGTCGCTGGCCGCCGCTTTCCGCCAGTGCCCGCTATCGATTTTCTGCCAAATTGCCGGGGTACCCTGGCCCGCCGCGAAGTGCGGCGGGTCAACCTGGAAGTACTCAGAGTCGGAGCCGGTCCTCTTTTCCGGCGTCCCGTTCACGAACTCGGTTCGCGGAGCCTCATGGGCCGGGTAGCTGGCCACCCGGCCGGCCGCCTCCACCGTGTCGGACACGTTGACCGGCACGAACGTAAAGGTCGCCGGATTGGTCTCGACCACCTCGGTCGCCGTCTCGGTGAGTTGCAGCCGCCGTCCGGTGTCGGAATGCCCGACGATGTAGCTCGCCGCCGCGAACGGGGTCGCCGTGCTGTCGGCGGCGTTAACGCACTGGCCGGCGGCCGAGCAGGACTTCCAGTAGTAGGCGACCCCGAAGCTGAGCAATTTGTCCCCGGCCGGCAGCCGGCCAGCCTTCCAGCGCAACCCGGCCGCGCTGACCGTGCTGCCGTCCCGCAAGGTGCCGGTGATCCGCAAGGTGCCCGACCGCCGCGGCGGCGCCAGGCCGTGCGCGGCTCTCGCCGCCGCCCCGGCCGCTCCGGTCAGAGAAAACGCCAGAGCCGCCGCGGCCGCCAGCGCCACGAAACCGGAACGTCGCATGGGGTTGCTCCTTGGTTAGGAGAAGGGCGGAAGCATCGCGGCGTGGGCGGCCAGCAGTTCGTCGCACATCGCGACGGTCTGGTCAGTGGTGAGGGTCGCGGCCGTGTTCGGGTCGAGCAGCGCCGCCTGATAGACGTGGTCGCGGTCGCCGGTCAGCGCGGCCGCCACGGTCAGCTCGACCACGTTGAGGAACGTCCGGTTCAGCGCGGCGAGCTGCACCGGCAGCTCGCCGACCGAGCGCGGCTTAGGCCCGCCCGGGCCGAGCGCGCACGGCACCTCCACGCAGGCGTCGGCCGGCAGGTTGGCGATCCGGCCCTCGTTGCGGATGTTGACGTAGATCTCCTGCTCGAAGCCCGTCTCGGCCGAGTAGATGAACTGGGTCGCCAGTTCGCTCTGTTGGCAAACACCGGTGCGCTCGAGCTCGACCGGCTCCCCGGCGTCGAGCCGCCTCGTCAGCTCGGCCAGCTCGGCCAGGTTCTCCTCGCACCGGTCCAGGTACTCGCCGACCGGAACCCGGTAGCGCTCCACCTGGTCCTCGTGCCGCATGAACCAGGGCACGTACTCGGCCGAGTGCTCGCTCGACTCGGTCGGGAAGTACCCGAACCGGCGGAACAGCTCGACCCGCACCCGGCGGCCTAGCCCTTCAGGATCCGCGTCGATCACCGACCTGAGCTTCGGGTAAAGCGACTCGCCGTTCCGGGCGAACTCGAGCACGAACGCCTGGTGGTTGAACCCGGCGGTCGTATAGCTGATCTCGGCCTCAGGGACCCCGACCAGGCTCGCCAGGAACGCGTGCGTGTCGCGGACCGAGTGGCAGAGCCCGTACACCCGCTCGAACCCGGTGCCCGCGTAGACCGACCAGGGCAGCATCGCCATCGGGTTCGCGTAGTTCAGCAACGTCGCGTCCGGGCAGAACGCGCAGCATGTCGCTGCGCCAGTCCCACCGCGACCGGGATCGTGCGCAAGCCGCGGAAGATGCCGCCGATTCCGATCGTGTCGGCGATGGTCTGCCGGACGCCGTACCTGGCCGGGATGCCGAAGTCCAGCTTGGTCGCCTCGTAGCCGCCGACCTGCACCTCGTTGATCACGTAGTCGGCGCCGCTGATCGCCTCGAGCCGGTCGCCTGAGGCGGTGATCTCCGCCTTGGTGCCGGTCTGCTCGGTGATCCTGGTGACCAGCCGGGCGGCGAACTCCAGCCGCTCCGCGCTGATGTCGTGCAGCGAAAGCCGAAGTTCTCCATTAAACTCCGCAAAACTGCATAGATCGGTCACCACGTTGCGAGTGAACTCGATGCTCCCTGCTCCGATGAACGCGATCGTGATCATGCTCGAAAGTGTTTCATTCTGATCAGTTCCTGGCAAGAGTGAGCAGTTTCTTGCATAATCCCGCCATGGGTACTTATCGGTTGCGAGCCGGTCTGCTGATTCGAACTGTGGCATGTGGACTAGCGGTGATCAGCACGGCCGCCCTGGCGGCTTGCGGGTCTGGAGACTCGGGATCGGCATGGCAGACGGCCAGTCGATCCAGATCTGGGAGGGCTACACCGGGGCCGAGGCCAAGGCCTTCGCGAGCCTTGTCGCCGAGTACGACAAGGCCCATCCGGGGGTGAAGGTTTCCTCCCTGTTCGTCAACAACGACTACACCCTGCAGAAGGTGCAGACCGCGGTGGCCGGAGGTAACCCGCCCGACATCGCTTATCTCTACGGGTCCTGGGCGCCGAACGTCGCCAAGATCCCTTCGGTCGTCACCCTCACCAACGTGGTCAAGCAGCCCACCGTCGACTGGAACGATTTCTGGGTCGGCGAGCGCGACGTCGCGACCGTCAACGGCCGGGTGATCGGCATCCCCGCCCTGGTCGACAACCTCGCGGTCGTCTACAACAAGGACCTGTTCGTCAAGGCGCACCTGGCCCCGCCGAGCGCCGACTGGACCTGGCCCCAGTTCGTCGCCGACGCGCAGAAGCTGACCGATTCTTCGATCAAGCAGTACGGCACCGCTTACGTCACGCCGGGCACCGAGGACACGGTCTGGCACTGGGAGGCGCTCCTGTGGGAGGCCGGCGGCGGGATCCTGAATTCCTCGGACACCAAGGCCGCGTTCAACTCCCCGGCGGGCCTGGCCTCCCTTGAGACGCTGCGCGCGATGGCGGTCACCGACCACTCCATGTACCTGGACCCGACCGACTCGGCCTACGCCAACCTGTTCAACTCCGGCCACATCGGCATGCTGGTCACCGGTCCCTGGGACCTGTCCGCCTTCCCGAACGTGCACTACGGCGTGCAGGTCATGCCTTCCTATCCGGGCACGGACGGCGGGCACCAGACGATCTCGGGGCCCGACAACTGGGTGATCTTCAACAACGGAGCCTCGCGGGTGTCGACGGCAGAGAAGTTCCTGCTCTGGCTCACCGCGCCGGCTCAGGTCAAGTACTTCTCGCTGCGCACCGGCGACCTGCCGACCCGCGCGTCGGTGGCCGATGCTCCCGGTTTCGACGCGGCGATGAACAAGTCGCTGCCCGGCGTGAGCACGTTCATAGCCAACCTGGGCAACGTGCACCAGGCTCGGCCGCAGCTCGCCAGCTACCCGCAGATCTCCCAGGCGATCGGCACCATGGTCGTCTCGGTGCTGCTCGGCAAGGCCCAGCCCCAGGCGGCACTCGCCGCGGCGGCGGCAAAGGTGGACGAGATCCTCGCCGGAGCGGGGTCGAACTGACCGGATGGCCGCGACAACTCTGACCGCCGGCGCCAGCCGCGCGCGATCGGGAACGCGCCGGCTGCGCCGCGCCGAGTCGCTGACCGGCTGGGCGTTCGTCACCCCGGCGACGGTGATCATCGGCACCTTCGGCGCGGCGCCGATCATCTGGTCGCTGGTGATCAGCTTCCAGGACAACAACGGCCTGTCGTCGTCCGCGCCATTCGCCGGCCTGCGCAACTACCGTGCCATTGCCCACGACCCGGTCGTGACCCAGGCGATCGAGCACACGCTGCTTTACACGGCGCTGTTCGTGCCTGGCACCATGCTGGTCGGGCTGTTCCTTGCCGTCGCGATGAACCGCAAGCTGCGGTTCATGTGGCTGTACCGGACCGCCGCTTACGCCACGATGGCGATCTCGACGATCAGCGAGGCGCTGGTCTTCATCTGGCTGTTCGACCCGTCCTACGGGATCGTCAACTACTTCTTCAGCCTGCTCGGGATACCGCAGCAGCAGTTCCTGAACTCGCCGTCCGAGGCGCTCTACGTGATCGTCGTGATGACGATCTGGGGCTGGAGCGGGTTCTCCGTGGTCATTTACCTGGCCGCGCTCCAGGGCATTCCGCCGGACCTGACCGAGGCGGCCGCGATCGACGGATGCGGCCGCTGGGCCAGCTTCCGCCGGATCACGCTGCCGCTGCTGTCGCCCGCTTCGCTGTTCCTCGTGGTCTGGCTGACCATCAACGCGCTGCAACTCTTCGACGAGGTCTATTTGTCGACTCAGGGCGGCCCGCTCGGCGCGACCACGGTGCTTGTCTACTACCTGTACCAGCAGGCGTTCGTGAACTTTAACTTCGGCTACGCCTCCGCTATCGCCTACCTGCTGTTCGTGGTGATCCTGATCGTCACCGCGGTCCAGTTCAGGGTCGGGCGCCGGTTCACCTACTACCGGTCATGAGCGCCGTCAGCATCGGCCTGGCCTGTCCGGCGCTCTAGGTGGCCGTTCAGTCCCTGGCACCTGGTGCTGATCCCGGCCACGATCGTGCTGCTGTTTCCTTTCGTCTGGCTGATCGTGACCTCGCTCGAGACGTCGGCCGAGGCGCTGCATTTCCCGCCCGACCTGACGCCGCACGTGCTCAAATTCAGCAACTACCCGGACGCGCTCGACGCCGCCCCGTTCGTGCGGTTCTTCTTCAACAGCGCGGTCGTCGCCGTCACCACGGTGATCTGCAACCTGGTGCTCTGCGCCGGGGCCGGCTACGCGTTCGCCCGGTTCAGGTTCCTCGGCCGCGCCGCGCTGTTCATTCTTATGATGACGACGCTCATGGTGCCGTTCCAGGTGACGATGATCCCGCAGTTCATCATCACCAAGTGGATCGGCGTGCACCTGCTCGCCGGGGCTGGCATCGGCCACATCGGGGCGCTGATCGTGCCCAACGCGGCGACCGCCTTCGGCGTGTTCTTCCTGCGGCAGTTCTTCCGCACGCTGCCGATCGAGTACGAGGAAGCGGCTCGGGTGGACGGGGCCAGCCGGCTCAAGGTGCTGCTCAGGGTCGTGCTGCCGCTATCGGCGCCGGCCCTCGCGACGCTCGCCGCGCTGACGTTCCTCGACTCGTGGAACAGCTTCCTCTGGCCGCTCATCGCGATCAACTCGACCGCCGCGAGCACGCTGCCGCTCGGGCTCGCGACCTTCCAGGGCGCGCACTCCACGGAGTGGCCGCTGCTGATGGCGGGCAACGTGATGAGCCTCGCCCCGATGATGATCGTCTTCCTGATCGCCCAGCGCTACTTCGTAAGGTCAGTCGCCGCTACCGGGCTTACCGGTACCTAACGGGGGTTTTCACATGCACCAGGCCGACGCCGGCCGTACCGAAGCCGAGATCGCCTCCCAGCCGGAGTGCTGGCGGCGGGCCGCCGCGCTGCTGCCCGAGGCCGGCGGGCTGCTGCCGGCGGCCGGGGAGCGGGTTGCTGTGGTCGGCTGCGGCACGTCCTGGTTCATCGCCCAGGCCTACGCCGTGGCCCGCGAGGCCGCCGGGCAGGGCGAGACCGACGCGTTCGCCGCGTCCGAGATGCCGCTGGGCCGGAACTACGACCGGGTGGTGGCGCTGACCAGGTCGGGGACGACGACCGAGATCCTGGAGCTCTTGAGTCGCCTGGACGGACGTCAGCCTACGGTCGCGATTACCGCCGATCCAGACACTCCGATCGCCGCCGCCGCCGACTCGCTGATCGGACTTGAGTTCGCCGACGAGGAATCGGTGGTGCAGACCAGGTTCGCGACGACCGAGCTTGCCTTGCTGCTCGCGCACCTCGGCACCGACCTCGAGCCGATCGCGGCGGCCGCCGAGCGGGTGCTGGCCGGGCCGCTGCCACCCGAGCTGACCGGCGCCAGGCAGTTCACGTTCCTCGGGCGGGGCTGGACCTGCGGGCTAGCCAGCGAGGCCGCGCTGAAGCTCAGGGAGTCCGCCGGGCTCTGGGCCGAGTCCTACCCGGCCATGGAGTACCGGCACGGGCCGATCGCGGTGACCGGGCCTGGGAGCCTGGTGTGGTTGCTCGGACCGGCCCCGGACGGGCTTGAGGCTGAGGTGGCGGCGACCGGCGGCGTCGTCTTCCCTGCTCTTGAGCACCCCCTGGCGGAGTTGGTTCGGGTGCATCGGGTCGCGGTGACGATCGCCCGGGCCTCGGGGCTTGACCCCGACCGGCCCCGGCATCTCACCAGGTCGGTGATCCTCGGGTGATCGTGGTTGTCTCGCTCAACCCGGCGATCGACATTACCCACGAGGTCAGCGACCCAGACTGGAAGGGAGTGAACCGCCCCCACGCCGTGCACGTCCGGCCGGGCGGCAAGGGCGTCAACGTGGCCAGGACGCTGGCCGCGCTCGGCGCCCACGTGACGCTGCTCGGACTCGCCGGGGGACCCAGCGGGGCGGAGCTGACCGGGCTGCTCGCCGGCTCGGGGATCTCGGTTGAGCTGACTCCGATCCAGGCGCCGACGCGGCGGACGTTCACCGTCGTCGACGCCAGCACCGGTGACGCCGCGTTGTTCAACGAGCCGGGGCCGCCGGTGAGCGACGGCGAGTGGGCGGAATTCCTGGCCGTCTTTCCGGCGGCCGTCGCCGGGGCGGCCGTCGTCGTGCTGTCGGGAAGCCTGCCCCGGCGGCTGCCGGACAGTACGTACGGGGAGCTGATCGCTGTTGCTCGCGAGCTGTCCGTGCCGGTGATCCTTGACACCAGCGGGCGGGCGCTTGCCCTCGGGGCGGCTGCCCGTCCGGCGCTGGTCAAGCCCAACGTTGCTGAGCTGGCCGAGGCGACCGGCCTGGCGGGCCCTTTGGAAGGTCCTGAAGCAGTTAGCAAGGCTGCTCGTGAGCTCGGGTCTGCTGTCGTGGTGTCGCTCGGTCCTGACGGGGTGCTGGCGATCACGGAGGACGGTGCCTGGCGGGCGCGTCCAGGCGAGGTGGTGCGGGGCAATCCGACCGGGGCCGGGGACGCGCTCGTCGCCGGGCTTGCCGACGGGTTCGCGCGGGGGCTCGGCTGGGCGGAGCGGCTCAGGCACGGGGTGGCGCTCGGCGCGGCCTCGGTCGCCGCGCCTGCGGCCGGCGAGTTCACCGGCGCTGAGTACCGCAGGCAGCTGCCGCTGGTGGAAGTCGAGCGGCTATGGGGCTAGCCGGTGCCGGAGAGATCGTCGCCGGGGCGAAGGCCGCCGGGGTCGGCGCGGGCTCGTTCAACGTCGTCGGGCTCGAGTACGCCGAGGCGATCGTAGCTGGCGCCACGTCGGCGCGGAGCCCGGTGATCCTCCAGATCAGCGAGAACTGCGTGAAGTACCACGGCGCCGTCGAGCCGGTCGTGATCGCGGCGCTGGCTGTTGCCCGCGGGTCCGAGTGTCAGGTTGCCGTCCACCTGGACCACGCCACCAGCGCTGACCTGATCCGGGCGGCGGTGCGCGCCGGAGTCGGCTCGGTCATGTACGACGCTTCCGCACTCGGCTACGGGGCTAATGTCGACGCTACGGCGCAGGTCGCGGACTGGTGCCACAACCGGGACGTCTGGGTCGAAGCCGAGCTCGGCGAGGTCGGCGGCAAGGACGGCGTGCACGCCGCCGGGGCGAGGACCCGCCCGGACGAGGCCGCCGCGTACGTCGAGGCGACCGGCGTGGACGCGCTGGCGGTCGCGGTCGGCAGCTCGCACGCGATGCTGTCAAGGGACGCCCGGCTCGACCTGGAGCTGATCAGGGAGATCAGGCGCGGCCGTGCCGGTGCCGCTGGTGCTGCACGGGTCATCTGGCGTGCCCGACGATCTGCTCGCCGAGGCCGTGCGGGCCGGGATGACCAAGATCAACATCGCGACTCAGCTCAACAAGGTGTTCACTTCCGCTGTGCGAGAACAACTAAATTCTGCCGAGAGCGTCGTTGATCCGAGGAAGTACCTGTCGGCCGGGCGGGATGCCGTGGCGGCTGAGGTCGCGAGGCTGCTCGGGGTGCTCGGGGCGGTGGCTGGCCGGTGAGCCGGTACCGAAGGTGGAACGACTTGCTCGAACTGCTGGCCGCCGACGGTCAGCTCACCGTCGAGAAAGCGGCCGAGGAACTCGGGGTGTCCGCCGCGACCGTGCGCCGGGACTTCGACGACCTGGCCGGCCAGCAGATGCTGACGAGGATCAGGGGCGGGGCCGTCGCCCAGGCCGTGACCTACGACCTGCCGCTGCGGTACAAGAGCGAGCGGCACCCCACCGAGAAGCAGCGGATCGGCGCGGTGGCGGCGGCCATGATCAGGCCGGGGCAGGTCGCTGGCATCAACGGCGGCACGACCACGACCGAGGTTGCCAGGGCTCTCGCCGTCCGGCCTGATCTGCAGGACGGCGGTCCTTTGTCGCCGGCGATCACGCTGGTCACCAACGCCCTCAACATCGCGACCGAACTGGCCGTGCGGCAGAGCATCAAGATCGTCGCCACCGGCGGCGTGGCCAGGCCCCAGTCCTACGAGCTGACCGGGCCGCTCGCTACCGGCGTGCTCGAGCAGGTCGTGCTCGACGTCGCGATCCTCGGCGTGGACGGCATTGACGCCGAGGTCGGCGCGACCGCCCACCACGAAGGGGAGGCGAGCATCAACCGGCTGATGACCCAGCGGGCGGCCCGCGTGATCGTCGCGGCTGACAGTTCCAAGGCGGGGCGCCGGGCATTCGCCCAGATCTGCTCGGCGGCGGAGGTAGATGTGCTGGTGACCGATGAAGGGATCGAGCCTGACCAGGCGGCTCGGCTCACTCAGGCCGGGGTAAACGTTGTCCTCGCTTGACCTCATCGTGCTCGGTGACTGCAATCCCGACCTGGTGATTTCCGGCGAGGACGTGGTGCCGGAGTTCGGGCAGGCCGAGAAGCTGGTCGGCTCGATGGCGCTCATGATCGGGGGCTCGGCGGCGATCACGGCCGTGGCGGCGGCCCGGCTGGGGCTCGCTGTCGCTCTCGTGGCCGCCGTGGGGGAGGATCCGGCCGGGGAACTGATGCGGTCGTTGCTGGCCGGCGAAGGGGTTGACGTTAGCTCCGTGCTGGTCAGGCCTGGGCTGGCGACCGGGATGACGACGGTGCTTTCCTCCGGGGCCGACCGGGCAATTCTCACGGCGCTCGGGGCGATGGCGGCTGTTTCGGCGGCTGATGTTCCATCTGAACTGCTTGGCCGGGCCCGGCATCTGCACGTCAGCTCGTACTTCCTGCTCGAGGATGCGCTCGGGGCGGGGCTGGCCGGACTGTTCGCGGCGGCCAGGGGGGCCGGGGTTTCGACCTCGCTTGATACGAACTACGACCCGGCCGGACGGTGGGGGGACGGCCGGCTGCGGGCCGCCCTCGATGAGGTCGACCTGTTCCTGCCCAACGAGGCCGAGGCGCTCGGGATCAGCGGCGAGCCGTCGGCCGAGCGGGCCGGTGCCGCGCTGGCCGGTCGGGGCCGGGCCGTCGTGATCAAGCTCGGCGGGCGCGGTGCGATGTGCTGGCCGGGGTCCGCTGCGGGCGGCGGAGCTGCGGCTGGAGGGGCGGGGGAGACGCTCGTGGCTATGGCGCCGGTTGAGCCGGTTGATACTACCGGTGCGGGGGACTGTTTTAACGCCGGCCTGATAGCCGGGCTGCTCGACGGACTTGACCTGCCGGCCGCGGTCGCCGTGGGCTGCGCGGCCGGGGCGGCATCTACGGCGGCAGTGGGCGGCACCGGCGCCGTCATCGACCGTACTTCCGCATTCGAGCGAGCGGCGACGGCTGTCTTCGCCGGACAGAAGAAACCCTGAATCCCGGTCAATCCTTCTCAGAGATCCGTCCCGCCCGGAGCCGGTCCCTGTCCTGGGCTGGTCCCCTCCAGGGCTGGTCCCGCCCTCCTCATTCCGGGTATTTACCGCAACTTGTCAATCCGGGCCGCAACGATGGCCCTCTGTTGCTGTTCCCGGTACCCCGGCCACGACAACGATGGCCCCGCGTTGCTGTTGGAACCGCATCCCTGGGACATCGATGCGGTAGGGCCGGGCCAGTACAACGACAACAGTGGCACAGCGATGCGGTAACCAGCCGCGCACAGCGTTAATTGGAGGTTAGGTACGTGTCTGTGAAGGTATTTCGGAATTTTCCGGTGGGGTCGTAGCGGGTCATCAAGGTCACGAAGTCCGGGAGGCGCTCGTACTGCTGAGCGATGATCTCCGGGCTGGCGATGAAGAGCTTGCCCCAGTGCGGGCGGGCGCCGAGCGGCAGCAGGAGTTCTTCGACGGCGGCGATCACCGGCGCGACCGCGCCGATGTCGTCGATCCAGGTGAAGTGGAGCGCGATACTGTCCCGTTGGTAAGCCGGGCTCAGCCAGAGATCGTCGGCGGCGACGGCGCGGAGCTCTGAGATCTGAAGTACCGGTGAGACCTGGTCGCAGATCCCGGTTAGCGCGTCGATCGCGGGCAGGGCCTGGCTAGCGGGCAGGAGATACTCCGTTTGCAGTTCGGCACCGGCGCTCGGGGTGAAGTCGAGCCTGAAGTGCGGCAGCCGCTCGTGCCAGGGGCCTGGCACCCCCAGCTGTTCCGTGCAGTTCACCGGCGACAGGCCCGGCACCGGGTGACGGGGGCCGTCGGCGGGCCGGGCGCCGAGCCAGTTACGGCCCGGATCTGAGCCTTCCCTTAGCTTCAGCCAGACCTGGTTGACCGACGGGCCGCGCCAGTCGGTGAACAGGCTCACGCTGTAGCCGCGGGCGAGGATCTCGGTCAGGTGCCCGGCGAGCTGGCTGACCGGCAGGTCCTCGTACACGTACTGCCTGACGTCGTACGTCGGCTCGACCTGAAGCGTCAGCGCGGTCACGACGCCGAGTGCGCCAAGGTTTACCACGGTGCCGGGGAGATCCAGTCCGTCCAGCGTCAGCAGGTCACCTTCGGCGGTGATCATTTCGATGGCGGTGACCTGGGTGGCGAGGCTGCCGATTGTCGTTCCCGAGCCGTGAGTACTGGTCAGGCAGGCGCCGGCGACGGAAATGTGCGGTAGCGACGCGAGATTGGCCAGCGCGTAGCCGGCCTGGTGCAAGTGCGTTCCGAGTTCGCCGTAGCGGACCCCGGCGCTGACCGTGACCTGCGCCAGATCCTGATGGATGGTGATCGTCTTCGGCAGCCGGGCGAGCGACACCAGGTCGCCGGCGGTGTCCGCGATCGGGCTGAACGAGTGCGCGGAGCCGAGCACCCTGAGCTTGCGGCTGCCGGCCGTTAGGCGGCGAAGCTCATCGACGGATTCCGGCTGCACGAACCTTGCGGCCCCGAAGGTGACGTTGCCAGCCCAGTTGGTGACCACTGGACCAGGGTAGCGTTGGGCAGGTGAGCTTTGAGGTTTCTGCTGATGCTTATGGCCGGTTTATGGCGCGTTACTCCGACCAGCTCGCCGGGCCGCTGGCCGACCTAGCCGGGGTTTACCCCGGCCAGCGAGCACTTGACGTTGGCTGCGGACCTGGCTCGCTGTCCGCCGAGCTGGTCAGCCGGCTCGCGGCCGCGCAGGTCAGTGCCATCGATCCATCCGCGTCGTTCGTCGCCGCGGCCAGGGACCGGCTTCCCGGTGCCGACGTGCGCCTTGGTTCGGCCGAGCAGCTTCCTTTTGGCGACGACTTCTTCGACGCGGCGCTCGCGCAGCTGGTCGTGCAGTTCATGGCTGATCCGGTCGCTGGCCTGAAGGAAATGGCCAGGGTCACGAAGCCGGGCGGGCTGGTCGCCGCCTGCGTGTGGGATCGCGGCGGCGGGCGCAGCCCGACGAGCCTGTTCTGGCAGGCGGCGCGCGACGTTGACCCGGCCTCGGATGCCGGCACCGGCAGCGCTCCCGGCACCAGCGAGGGCGAGCTCCAGGTGCTGTTCGAGCAGGCCGGACTCACCGGCGTGAGGTCGTCGGAGATCGGGGCGACGGCGCCGAGGATTGCCTTCGATGAGTGGTGGGCGCCGCTGATGCTTGGCGTTGGCCCGCTCGGTGACTACCTGCTTTCACTCGGCGACACGAGCCGGGACCGGCTTCGCGCTCGCTGCGAGGAGCTCTGGACGGCCCAGCTGCCTATGGTGACGGTCGCCGCCTGGGCTGCGACGGGACGTTCAGCCTGAGCACTGAAAGGTGACCTATACCTCCAGACGTCAGGCACCGGCGTGCACATGGGACGCCCATTCCGCTGGTCGGGCGGCGGCCCCGGTCAGGTCGCGGATTTCCCTGATGGCGCCGTGCAGAGCTTCAGCCGAGAGGCTGGGGTCGAGTTTTCTTGGCTCAGGCCCGAGCCGCAAGTAGAACGCCCTGGCGATCTGCATAGCCTTGTCGTCGAAGATCGGCCACAGGGTCCCGATCACATGCGGGAATCCGGCCAGCTGAAACGCTGACGTCAGGTGGATGCCCTCGTCGATCAGGTCGAAGGAGTCGTTGCGTGCGGTCTGGCAGGCCGAGAGGAAGGCGAGCTGGGCGTGATGAAGCTGGATCGGGCCCAGGCTCGCGACGCTGAACGGATTCTTCCTGTGATCGTGCAGGATGATACGGCTTTGCGATGGATCGCCTTGATGGCTGAAGGCATGGCAGGCGAAGTGGGCGATCCCGGCGCTGGCGAGTTCCCGCACGACCGCGTCGGCCGTCGGGGCGGTGTGCGCGAGCTGACGTACTTCCTCGATGAGCAGGACGGGCGACGGCAGTAGTTCCGCGAGCAAGTCCGCTTCCGCGCGTGCGAATCTGAGATCCGCGCCAGGTCCCGCTCCGGGAGTGACCGGCATGGCGACGATCAGCGACCGCCGGGGCAGTGTGCTCCTTGCCCTTTCGCGGGCGTAGGCGAGCGCCCGGATCGTCGGGGTGTAGGAGGCGACTGCCCGGTCAAGAACGGTCTCGGCCCGGCCGGCCAGGCGGTGATAGCCGGCGGCATGCAAGGGCAGCAGGCCGAGGAACCCGCCGGGCGCCCACCAGATTCTCGGCCACTGCTCGTCGGCCCCCGGCGGTCCGTTAATGCCCAGGTGACTGAGGACCGGCTCGGCTGCGACATCCCACAGCCACTCGAGTATGTCGCTGAGCACATCGTTGGCTCCGGTCCGGTCAGCTGAGCTGACGTCAGGGTCCGTTGCGATGGCGATAGCTTCGTCCCAGGTGTCGATGCGCTCCGCGAGTTCATGTGCGGCCAGTTCTGGCAGCCTCAAGCCAGTGATGCCTTCGGTGGTAACCGCGAGCGCGTCGCTGCGGTCACGGCCTACGTTGAATGCCACGATCGGGCCTTCGGCGGCGTGCTTTATCAGGTCGCCGGGCGGCGGGGGGAGCAGGAAAGACTCGAAGCCGTCTAGCTGCCGAATGTCATCAAGCAGCTCGGCGAGTGCTGCCGCGGCCTGGAAACGGTCAGACGCCTGCACTCGCGCGGTCACCTGGTCGGGCGGGTTGACTGTCAGCGTGGCCGGGCTGGTGGCAACGGGACCGTCTGGTGCGTCAAGCCGGTCTCTCAGCTTCAGGAACATGCTGGCCAGAGCAGGGTAACTGGCGTGGAGCTTAAGCAGGTCGGTTCGGGCGTCAAGCGCTTGTCCTTGCAGTACCGCTCGGCCGAGCTCGAGCAATCCGAGTGCCCGCGCGGCCGCATTAGGACTGGCGGCGACGAGCGCGGCCTCGGCCGCCTCGCTGGCGAGCAGCGTGACTTGACTGAGCGCGTACTGCCGGTCGGTACGACTGAGCTGAAGTGACGCGCTCTGCGGCAGCAGCCGGACCGCCGATTCGAGCAGGTCCGATGCGAGCCCCGGGGTCTGGGCCAGGGCGAGTCCCGCCCCGAGCCTGGCCGCCGTGATGCGGTACATAGGCGAGGCCGTGACCGCGTTCGCGACCTCCGTGTACAGGTCGATCGCTTCCCGGAGATGCTCGGCGTCCGGCTGATCCTGGTCCTGACTCGCGGAATCCAGCACGTAAGCAAGGCGCATCCGGTTTTCCGCCTGGGCTGGAAGGCCCTCGCTGAGGGTAATCGCCTGTCGCAGGGTCGCGATCGCTTCGTCCAAGTCGGCCTGATCGTCCGCGCCCAGGTACTTGACCCATTGGGTAACGCCCAGCTCGGCCAGGTAGAGCGGGGCCAGCCCGCTATGTCCGCCCGCGGCCTTGACTGCTTCCCTGCCGAGGCTAACCGCCTCGTCAATGGTGGCGAGATCCTCGGTGAGAAGGCAGCGTACTCGCAGTGCCGAACCAAGCCTGAAGAGACAGAGTGCCCGCTGGACCTGACCAGGAGAGCAAACTGCCAGCGCCCGCCTGGTCACGTCGATTGACTCGTCAAGCACAGCGAGGTCGTCGGTCCGCATGAACTGGAGCTGCAGTCCTGTGGCGAGGGTGTACAGATAAGCGGGCAGGTCAGGATGGTCGGCTGAGATCGCCGTTGCCTCACGGCACAGGGCGAGGGCGGATTCAAGGTCGGTGGCGCTGCCTGAGATCTCGAACCGGCATAGCAGCGCCATTCCAAGGGCGCTGCTCAGCCTGGTCCGCGCTACGTTGCCGGCCGGAAGGGCCGCAAGGCCGCGGGTGAGGGTCTGAATCGCCCTGCCGAGATCGGCTTGGTCTCCTGTCCTGGTGAACCTCACCACCAGCGCGGATCCCAGAGGTCCAAGGCAAAGTGCATGCAAGGGATGGCTTGGTTTGGTCGCTTCTGTTCCCTGGGTCAGCACGCTGATCGCGGTGTCCAGGTCGGCTCCTTCGCCGTTATGGGCCGACCTGGCCACCAGCACGCTGCCAAGGACGGCACAGGCACCGGCGACCCCCGGGTGCCCGGCTGGTGCCGCGGCTAGAGCCTCTCGTCCGTAGCCGACGGCCAGATCGAGCGCCGGCAGATCGCTGCTGCGCTCAAATCGCATTCGCATGGCATCAGCCAGCCTCATCAGGTGAGCCCAGCGCGTGGGATCGTCAGACGGCGTCGCCCTGACCGTCGCGGTCAGCAACTCGATCGCGGTATCAAGATCATCGGGTGCGCCCTGTACCTGATACCTGGTCAGCAGGCTGAGACCAAGCTGGCCGCGCGCGTACCCGCTCTCCTGCGATTCAGCGGTTTCCCGCACCGCCAGTTCGGCCTCGGCGACGGACTGATCCAGGTCGTCTGGATCTCCCATGATCGCGAACTTGGACTGCGATGCCTCGCTGAGGGCCGCGCGCATAATCGGCAGCAACTCGGAATCGGAGGGCAGGATCGTGATCGAGTCCCTGAGCGTGGCCATGCCGTTGTCGAGATCGGCCAGGTCGCCAGTCTGCGCGAATCTCGCGCAGAGAGCCAGGCCGAGCATTCCCTGGTACGCGGCGCGATCGGTGTCGTCGGCCGGCGTAACATCATAGATGCGCCGCCAGAGAACGACTGACTCGGTCAGAAGTTCCACGTCTCCTGACAACAAGACCTCGTCGAATCGGTCAGCGGCCTCGGCGGCTGCGGCGGCGGCAACATCGGGCCGCAGGTCGGTGGGAATCTCGCGGCCCGCCGCGAACACTGGCGCATAAGCGGTAATCGCGAGGTCAAGGACCTCACCCGTCACCGTGTCGTCCGCGTCTTCGCCGAGCGCGAGGTAGCTGAGCCAGTAGTACCGGCCGAGCAGGCCAAGCGCGTCAAGGTCAGGGAGTTCGTCCTGCTCGAGCAGTTCGCCGAGCCTGTGCGCGTCGTCGATCGCCGACTGCGCGAGAACGACCGGAAGGTCGGACACGGCCTTGAGGTTGACCAGGGCCGCCATCGTGGCGATCAGCTCGGATCGCTCGGCCCTTTCGGCCGGCGCTTGCGCCACGGGATCGAGCTTGGCCTGCGCTCGCAGTGCCTGGCCCAGGGTCAGCCGGTAGCTGCCCAGGTCTGGGTGTCCGACCGGAGTTGCCTTCACCGACTGCCTGGCCAGGGCAACGGCCTCGGCCAGGTCGGCTTCCTCGCCGGTCAGCTCGAACTTGATCCGCAGCGCCCGGCTGAGCAGCGACTGGTTGCCAATCACGTCATCCGCGCTGGTCAACGGCGCGACGATGGCCCTTCTGGCCTCGGCGATGGCTGTCAGCAAAGGATCGAGGTCGCCCGTCAGGTTATGCTTGGCCAGCAGCGCGCTCGCCAGGCTGGCGGAGGCCGCGCCGTCGTCGGGGATTCCGCCGTTCGCAGCACTCGCCGCCTCCTCGTCGGCGGCCTGGCGCAGGATCGTCAGGGCGTCGTCGAGATCAGATCCACGACCGGTTAGCTCAAACCTGGCCCGCAGCGCGCGCCCCAGGTTGGCGAGGTTCTCCAGCCGGCCAGGGTGCCGATCGGGAACGGAGGCGACTGCCAGTCGGTAAGCGCTGATGCTCTCGTCGTGGTCCTCTACTCGGTCCGTTGCCTCGGCACGGTCGCGAAGGGCGGAAGCGAGCAGCGGCAGGATGTTCGCCCGGCGGTAGTCGCCTTCTGGCGCCTCGGCGAGCATTTGCCGTCCGATCGCGATCGTCTGGTCGATGTCGGCGATGTCCCCGGTCAGCTCGTGCCGGCCGAACAATGCACTGAACAGGCTGTGCAGGATCGTGAACCGCTCGGGGTGGGCTCGCGGAATCGCGTCCGCGGCTTCGCGGTTCATGGTGATCGCCGCGTCGATGTCGGCCAGGTTGCGACTACGGCTGGCCAGACTTCGCAGCACCGCGCTGAGGTTCGAGTGCAGCAGTGGCTGTGACGTGTGGCCAGGGGGAGCTGCGGCAATGGCCTGGCGCAGGATAACTGCCGCTTCCTCAAGGCCCGCGGTATCACCCCGGCCGACCGTGCTGACCATGATGGCAGTGGCGAGGGAGCACTGGTACCTGAACAGCTCGGGGTGCCCGGCCCTGGTCAGTACGACTGCCTGCCGCCCGGCGGCGATGGCCTCTTCAATGTCGCTGGTGCTGCCCCGCCGCTCGAATCTCAGCCTGAGTGCTTCGCACAAGCCGGACAGGCACTCGCCGGCGCCGGCCTCGGGCGAAGCTGCAGCGCTCGCCTGAAGGTCGCGATGGCCACGTCGATGCTCGCCGGATCGTCGTTAACGCTGAAGCGGCGGATGAGGATGGTACCCAAGCCGAGGAGCCGGCCGGCAAGTCCTCGTTCATCGGCCGCTGATACTGCCTCTTGGGCCGCGCTGATAGCGGCATCCAGATCCGCTGGATCGCCATGCCACTCGAACCGGATGCGCAGGCTGGTTCCGTAGCAGCTCAGGCACGAGGGCCGGGCCGGGTGATCCTCAGGAAGGCCGTCAAGTGCCTGCCGGAACCCGGCGACGGCCGTGTCCAGATCTTCGTGGTCGCTGTTTCGCTCGGATCGCATAAGCGACGCCAGTGCGACATCGAAATGGATAGCGGGCAGCTCAGGGTCGTCGTCCGAGGCGCCCGCGAGCGCCTGGGTGCCCAGCGTGATCGCCGCGTCCAGATCCGCCGTGTCAGCGGTGTGCGAGTAGCGGAACCGCATGGCGATGCCCAGGTTCGCCAGCATGGACGCCCGCGCCGGGCTGTCGATAGGCGTGGCCGCGACAATGCGCTGCCATAGCCGGGCGACGTCGGAAATCGCGTCCGCATCCGGCGATGCGGCTGCTGCGCTGATCCAGCCATCCGCGACGGCCGCCGCGCGCTCGGCCGTCGTCGCGCGCAGGTCTTCCGGCACGTCGACACCACCGATAAAACACCGGGTAAAAGCGTCAAACATGGCATCGTTGTCGGCCTGCCAGCCGTCTTCGCCCGCGTCGTAGATCGCCCAGTCCCTGTGCATGTGAAACCGGCCAAGGACGAGCCAGGCGTCGAGATCGGCTGGATCGTCGCCGAGAGCTTCCCGCAGATGCTGGGCCACAGGAAGCAAACGTGGGTCGAGAACCGCCGCCGGATCCCATTCCTCTTCAATGCGATCCAGATGTTCCTTTAGTGCCGAGAACCATTCATCACGCATAACTGATCTTAAGTCGGGCGGGATGACCTAACTCACGACCAACGCGGTAGTGAGGGCGTCGATGGCGGCCAGGTTCGCCGTGAGGTTCTCGGGGAGCTCGTAGCGGCGGGCGAGCTCGGCGGGCGAGGTGTAGCTGACCTTCGTCTGCCCGCCGTCGTCCCAGATCAGGATCTTGAGCGGCAGGTCAAGCGCGGCGAGCGGCGCGGCGGCCATGACCGGGGTGCCAGCCGTCGGGTTGCCGAAGATCACCAGGACGGTCTCGCGGAGTTCGAGCCCGACGTGCACCGCCTCGGCGCGCTGATCGATGACGGCGAAATTCTTCACGCCCTTGGCGCGGAGTATGGCGGTGAAACGGCCGACGGTGTCGGGCACCGAGTGCGGGCTGAGCTTAGTCGTTATCGGTTCGGTCATCGCCGGGCTCCTGCTCTCTTAGGCTAGCTTCTCCGTATGGCATCAGAGGCGGAACTAGAGGTCGGGACGCGCCTCGTCCGGATCTCGAACCCCGACCGCGTGTATTTTCCCGCGCTCGGCGTCACGAAGCTGGACCTTGCCAGGTATTACCTATCGGTGGGAGACGGGATAGTCCGGGCGCTACGCGACCGGCCGTGCATGATGCACAGGTTCCCTTCCGGGCTGGCGGGCGAGAAGGTGCACCAGAAGCGGGTGCCCGCCGGCGCGCCGCCCTGGCTGGAAACGGTACGGGTCAGCTTCCCCAGGTACGGGCGGATCGCCGACGAGTTGTGCGTCACCGAACTGGCAAGCGTGATCTGGGCGGTGCAGATGTCCACGGTCGAGTTCCACCCGTGGAACTCCCGCCGCGCCGACACCGAGCGGCCCGATGAATGGCGCATCGACCTTGACCCGATGCCGAAGTGCGGTTTTGACACGGTCAGGCGGGTAGCGCGAGTGGCGCAGGAGTTGCTCGGGGAACTTGGCGCGACCGGCTGGCCGAAGACCTCGGGCGGAAATGGCCTCCATATATATGTGAGGATCGAGCCGCGCTGGGGCTTCGCGGACCTCCGCCGGGCCGCGCACGCGTTCGCGGCCGAGGTCGAGCGCCGCGCGCCTGGCGAGGCGACGACGACCTGGTGGCGGAAGGACCGCGACCCGAAGTCGCTGTTCGTCGACTACAACCAGAACGCGCGTGATCACACGATCGCGAGTGCCTACTCGGTGCGCGGCGTGCCCGAGGCCACCGTGTCCACGCCGATCAGCTGGGACGAGGTCGACGACGTCGAACCGCGGGAGTTCACGATCGCGACCGTCCCGGCCAGGTACGCCAAGCTCGGCGACCTGCATGCCGGAATCGACGACTCGGCCTACTCACTTGCGCAATTGCTCGAATGGGCTGACCGGGACGGCCTGACGTAGACCGATCTGCATCCCGCGTTCAGGTACGCAGCAAAGACCGAGCCGGCGGTCAGTGTCTTTTCAGGGGCCTTCCAGGTACATGAAGAACTATGAAGGGGTAGCAAAAGGTCGCAGAGCACGAGGGAGCCGATTGCGATGAGCAGCAGCAACGATACGCCGAGCTGGCCGAGCCAGGGGCAGCCAGTGCCGCCTCCGCCGCCCCCGCCCCCGCCTCCGGTCGGCTCCCAGGGCGGCCAGGGCGGTCAGGGCTGGTACGGGCCGCAGTACTGGCCTGGCGGTCAGTCGCCGAGCCAGGGCTGGACGATCCCGGCCGGCTATCAGGGGGAGCAGCCCGGCGCACCCGGTGCTCCTGGCTGGACTGGCGGGCAGTATCCGGTCGGCGGGCAGGACTTTGTCGGCGGCGAGAGCTGGACCGGCAGCGGCTGGCCGGGCGCTCCCGTTCCAGGCGCGCCGGGAGTGCCTGGCGGCCAGCACGGCCATCGGGCGAGGAGACTCAGGCGCAGCCTCGTGGTCGCGGTCGTCGCGGCGGCCGTCGGCGCCGCCTCCACCTTCCTCGGCCTGCATCACCCGGCGGGCAGTTCGGGCAGCGCGGTCCTGACGACGGCCGAAGTGGCCAGCAAGGTTGATCCTGCCCTGGTGGACATCAACACCACGCTCGGGTATCAGCACGAGGAAGCAGCGGGCACGGGACTGGTCCTCACTTCCTCAGGCGAGGTACTGACCAATAACCACGTGATCGAAGGCTCGACTTCGATCACCGCCACCGATATCGGCAATGGCCGGACCTACCGGGCCGTGGTCGTCGGCTACGACCGCAGCCACGATATCGCGGTGATCAAGCTCCAGAACGCCTCCGGGCTCAGCACCGTGACGCTCGGTTCCTCGTCGACCGCGCAACTGGGCCAGAAAGTCGTTGCGATCGGCAACGCCGAAGGCCGCGGCGGCAGGCCGTCGGTGGTGACCGGCCAGATCCTGGCGCTCGGTGCCTCGATCACCGCGTCGGACCAGTCGGCGGGCACCGCCGAGAAGCTGACGGGCCTGATCAGGCACGACGCGCCGATCCAGCCCGGTGACTCTGGCGGGCCGCTAGCCAATACCTCAGGCGAGGTGATCGGGATCGACACGGCCGCGTCGAGCGGTGACTTCCAGATCGAAGGCCAGACGGGTCAGTCGGGCCAGACCCAGGGCTTCGCCATCCCGATCAACACGGCGATCTCGATCGCGAATCAGATCAGCGCGGGCAAGGGCTCGACCGACGTGCACCTCGGAGCGACCGGCTTCGTCGGAGTCGAGGTCTCGTCCGCCCAGCAGGCCGAATCCGAGGGCGTGCCCGCCAACGCGGGGGCGCTGGTCGCCGGGCTCATCTCGGGCTCGCCCGCCCAGGAAGCCGGGCTCGGTGTCGGTGACCTGATCACCTCGGTTGACAGCGAGCACGTGAGCTCGCCGACCGACCTGCAGCACGTGCTCGAAGGACACCACCCAGGCGACAAGGTGGTCATCGGCTGGGCCAGTTCTAACGGCGGGAAGCACACCGCGACGATGACGCTGACTTCCGGCCCCGCGGGGTGACGCGACTACCGGGGGTTCGGGGAACGCGGGTCGCGGGGGTCAGGAAATCCTGGCTCGCGCGGCCCGCATCCGCTCCAGGGTCCGCTCGCGGCCGAGCACTTCAAGCGACTCGAACAACGGCAGTCCGGTGGTACGGCCGGTCACCGCCACCCTGACCGGCGCCTGTGCCTTGCCGAGCTTCAGCTCGAACCTGGCGCCCGCCTCCTCGACCGCGGCCCTGATCGACTCGGCATCCCAGGGGATCAAGGGGAAGCTCTCGATCGTGGCATCGAGAATCCCGGCCGCCGAGGTCACCGCCGGGCCGGTCATGGTCTTGGTCCACGACGGCTCGTCGGCAACCGGCTTGTCGAGGAACAAGAAGTCCACGCTGGCGGTCAGCTCGGACATGATCCCGACCCTGGTCTGGACCAGGGGCGCGACCCTGGCGTAGACCTCGGGGCTGAACGCTTCCGGGCGCCAGGGCGCGACCGGCTCGCTCAGCCAGGGCGCGCTCCTGGCGATGAACTCGTCGACCGGCAGCGCCCGTATGTAGTCGCCGTTGATAGCCCGCATTTTTTTTACATCAAAAAAAGCAGGCGAAAGGTTGACGTGGTCAAGGCGGAACTCTTCAACGAGTACCGGCCAGGGCAGTATTTCCCGGTCGTCGGACGGAGCCCAGCCGAGCAACATCAGGTAGTTGCGCGTGGCCTCGGCGAGATAGCCCTCGTCCCGGTACGACTCGAGCGCGACCTTGTCCCTGCGCTTAGATAGCTTCTGGCGCTTCTCGTTCACCAGGACCGGCAGGTGTGCCCAGACCGGGGGCTCATAGCCGAGCGCATCCCAGATCATCTGCTGCTTGGGAACGTTCGGCAGGTGCTCCTCGCCGCGGATCACGTGGGTGATGCGCATGTCGATGTCGTCGACCGCGTTGGCGAGCAGGAACAGGACCGAGCCGTCGGCACGGGTCAGCGTGAAGTCATCGATCGCGGCGTAGTCGAAAGAAATCGTGCCCCTGATCAGGTCGGTGACCACCGTGCTGCCCGAATCGGGGGTGCGGAACCGCAGCGCCCGGCCGGGTCCCGGCCCCAGGCCGAGATCGCGGCAGAAGCCGTCGTAGCCCCGGTGCTGGTCGCTGGTCCTGGCCAGGACCTGCTCCCGGGTGCAAGCGCAGTAATAGGCGTGCCCCTTGGCCACCAGCTGCTCGGCCGCGGCCAGGTGCTTGTCGGTATTGTCCGACTGGAAGACCGGTCCCTCATAGCCGCTTGAGTCCATGCCGAGCCAGGCCATCGCGCTGACAATGCCCTCGGTCCACTCCGGCCGGTTACGCGAGGTGTCGGTATCTTCGATCCGCAGCACGAAGGCACCGCCACGCTGCTTGGCGAACGCCCAGTTGAACAAGCTGGTCCGGGCGGAGCCGACATGGAACATGCCGGTCGGCGACGGGGCGAACCTGACCCTGACTTCGGAAGGATGCGGCGAGATTGTCACCTTGCCGAGGCTACCGTGCGCCAGCTTCCCCGCCGGCCCAATATCCGCGTCGAGCCGGGGGCGGCGCCCGCAAGCCGGCGTCGCGGCGTTCCCGGTGGTGGCTCTTTGGGAGGGAGGACCATGATCGTGGAATCCTCCGATGGCCTGCCAGTCGAGGATTCCACGATCATGGAATACCGGAACAGGGCCGGATCTCACCAGCCGCACTGGCCACGCAAGAAACACCGGTCACACGACCAGCCGAGGCCAAGGCGCCCGCCCTCGCTGCCTGACACGCTCCTTCCCAAAGAGCCACATCAATGGCCCACCGTTGTCGTTGCCAAGGTTGTGGCTACCGCATCTATGTCCCAGCGTTGCTGCGCCAACAACAACGCTGGGACATCCTTGTGGTTGCTGGGATGCCGGGAACCCACAACGGTGGGACATCGTTGGTTGCGGGAAGACTGAGCGGCGGGTGGACGGAGCGGCGACGGGGTGGGCTTGGACGGCGGTGGGCGGAGCGGCCCTTGGGTTGGGTTACCGCAACGATCGAACAACGGTCTGGGGCGGGGGCTGGGCGGTTGCGGAGGCGGATCGTAACCTACGGAAATCGGAAGCTTAAGAAAATGCCGGTCGGCTATCGCGCCGCCGATGACTAATGTGACGGCGCCGACTTGCTGAGGGCCAAGACTTGCTGAGGGCCAAGACCTGGGTCCTGCTGCCGAGAATGCGGTCGGTCTGGCCGCTGCTGCTGAGCGTGCTGGTGAGCACGCTCGTATCGGCGTCGCTTGTGGTGGCGTTCGCCGGGTTCTCGGCGGCGGCCCTGCCGGCGGCGGTGAGCAGTGAGCTGCTGAGCTCGCCGCACCGGTTCATCACGGTGAGCGGCGCCATCGGCGGTGACCAGGCCCGCACCGACGAGGCTGCCGTCGGGGCAAGCGTCAGGCGCGCGTTCGGCGGGGTCAGGTATAGCGGTGTCAGCGCTACCTGGTCGGATCCGATCGGCCTGCCCGCGGCGTCAGGCTCCAAGACGATTCCCATCGTGCAGGCCGCCGCGATGAGCCAGGTCAGGGGCCACGTCAGGCTGACGGCCGGCCATTGGCCAGGAGCTACGACGCTCGCCGCCAGGTCAGGGCCGGCCATCGTCCAGGCCGTGGCCCCGGTATCGGCCGCCTCGGCGCTCCGGCTGAGCGTCGGCCAGGTGCTGACCCTGCGGGACCGGCAGACCGGGTCGAAGGTCACCTTCAAGCTGACCGGACTTTACCGGCCGGTGAACCAGGCCGCGCCTTACTGGGGCCTTGACCTGATCTCCCCGACCGGGGTGAGCGAGCAGCCTGGCTTCATCACCTACGGCCCGTTCCTCGTCGGCGGCGCCGCGTTCAGCGGGCACGAGCTCGCGGTCGGCGACGCGAGCTGGCTGTACCAGCTCGGCACGACCAGGATCGCGGCCAGCCAGCTCGATCCGCTCAGCGCCAGGCTCAGCAAGACGATCAGGAACTTGTCGGGGTCGCAGCGACTCGGCGGGCTGCAAGCCGTGAGCGGTCTGCCCGTGCTGCTGTCCGGCGTGGCCATCAAGCTGACGGTAGCCAGGTCACTGCTCCTCGTCGGCGAGCTTGAGCTGCTGCTGCTCGCGGCGGCCGCGCTGACCCTGACCGCCCGCACGCTGACCAGCCAGCGCGAGGACGAGTCGGCCACGCTCAGCGCCAGGGGAGCGGGCCGCGGGCAGCTGCTCGTGCTGACGCTGGCTGAGGCACTGGTGGTCACCGTAGCGCCGGTGGCGGCCGGGGCGGTGCTGGGCAACTGGCTGGCCAGGGCACTGGCGAGCGGTGCCCTGGCCAAGACCGGGCTCGGCGGGGCAAGCGCGGTGGCTGGCCTTCGGATGTCAGGGCTTCCTGCCCTCGGCTGGTGGGCCGCGATCGCGGTGTTCGTGCTGTGCACGGTGATCATGGTCTGGCCGGCGCTGGCCGTGATCAGCCCCAGCCAGGCGAGAACCAGGCGGGGGCGGCGGGCCTCGGTCGCCCTGGCCGCCTCGGCCGGGGTCGATGTCGCGCTTGTGGTGCTCGCCGTACTCGCCGGCTGGCAGCTGCGGCAGTTCTCCGTGCTCGGCCAGACCCCTGGCGGCCTCGGTGTTGATCCTGTGCTCGCGCTCGCGCCCGCGATCGCGCTGGCCGCGGGGACCGTGCTGCCGCTCAGGCTCCTGCCGATGCTCGCCAGGGCCGGCGACCGGATAGCCGCCCGCACCACGCGGCTCGGCGGGGCGATGGCCACCTGGGAGCTGTCCAGGCGGGCCGCCAGGCAGAGCGCCCCCATGCTGCTCGTCGTGCTCGCGGTCGGCACGAGCACGCTCGCGCTGGCCCAGCATCAGAGCTGGCGCCAGTCATCGGCCGACCAGGCCGCGTTCCTGGCCGGCGCCGATGTGCGCGCCGACACGCTGTTCCCCGCCACGATGACGAGCGCCGCCGGGATCGCGCGGGCCAGGGGAGTCAGCGCGGCGATGGCGGTAAGCACGGGACTGACCGGACCAGGCAGCGGCGAGGTGCTCGCCGTCGATGCCAGGCAGGGGGCGGCCGTCACCCTGCTTCACGACGGTCTCGTGCCGAAGGCGATCTGGCGCGACCTCGCCTCGCGGCCGCTGCCCGGTGCGATCACGCTGCCGGCGGGCACCAGGCGGGTGCGGATCACGGCGACGATGGCCCAGGGGAGCGGTCCTGGGATCGGGCCCGTGCCGGTCATGCTCGAGGTGCAAGACGGCGAGGGCGTGGTCTACCGCGTACCCGCGGGCAGGCTGCCCGCGGACAACCGCCCGCACCCGCTCGTCGCCAGGCTGCCGCCGGCCAGCCAGGTCATCAGCCCCCGGCGTGGGCAAACACTCCGGGTGCTCGCGATCACGGCCGGCTTCCGGGTACCGCCGACGCCGAAGTCGGGGCGAGCGCTGAAGACCGCCGCAGCAAGGACGGCGATCTTCCGGATAACCGGCCTGGCCACCTCGGCCCTGACGAGCGGCGATTTCACCGGGAAGATCGCGGTCGGCAAGGTACTGGCCAACTGGACGTCCGGCCTGACCTTCGACTCCTTCAACGAGCTCGGCCTGAGCGCGTCGCCGGAGCTGATCACCGATGTGATCGCGGGGAACGCGGTCTTCCACCCTGGCGCCGGCGGCAACTTCGCGACCGCCTTCCTTAACTCTCCCTCCTCGCGGATTCCCGGCCAGGTGATGCTGCGGACAGCGGGAATCGGCGTGAAGATCCCCGGCGTCGCCACTACCGCGTTCCTGCATGCCAACGGCCTGCACGTCGGCTCCCTTACCCAGGTCACCTCCGGCCAGGCGACGGTCACGGTCAAGATCGTGGCGTCGGCGGCAGTCTTCCCGACGGTGACCAATCCGGCTGGCGCCCTGATCATCGACGAAGCCGCGGCCCAGGATCTCGTGGTCGCCCAGGGCCAGCCGCCGCTCGGGGTTACGCAGTGGTGGCTGGCGACGCGCTCGGGCGAGGTTCCGCCCGGCCTGCCCGCGCACTCGGCCATCACGACCTCGGCCAGGCTCTTCGCCGCGCTGAGCTCCGATCCGATGGCCGTCATCCCGCAGCAAGCGGTCCAGGCCACCGCGCTCGCCGCCGCGATCCTTGCGATCCTCGGCTTCTCGGTCAGCGTCGCCGGGCGGGTCAGGGAGCGGCGCTCGCAGTCGGCCCTGCTCGCCGCCCTCGGCCTGGACGGCCCGGCCAGGGCCTGGCTGCTGATCTTCGAGGCCCTGGCCCTCAGCCTGCCCGCGGCCGCGACCGGGCTGCTGCTCGGCACCGTGCTCGCGCACCTGCTCGTCCCCGCGGTCACCCTGACCGCGACCGCGACGGTTCCGGTCGTCCCCGTTCTCGTCCGGGTACCGCTTGGCGCGTCGGTCGGCATCGCGGCAATCGTGACTGCGATCCCGGTGCTCGCGGCCGCCGCCACGATCATTTACCGTCCTGACCCGGCCGCCCAGCTCCGCGCCTCGGAAGCCGCCTGATAGTAAGCAAAGGCAACAATCGAACAACGGTATGGTCGCGGTCCTGTGCCGCGACGAATACAGACCGTAATCTGCGGATATCCGAAGCTTCCGAGCCGATGGGAAGCGCCCGGAGGCGAGAAATTGGCCCGCTTTCCCGCGATGACGGCCCGGAGTTCCTTTCTGCTTCCGAGAATGCGCTCGGCGTGGCCCTTGCTGCTGAGCGTGCTCGTCAGCACGCTGGTCGCGGCTTCGCTCGTCGCCGCCTTCGCCGGGTTCTCGGCGGCCACGCTGCCTCAGGCGGTCACCGGCGAGCTGCTCAGCTCGCCGCACCGGTCGGTAACGGTCAGCGGCGCTATTAACGCGGCCTTTGACCGCAAGGACCAGTCCGTGGTCAGCGCGAGCGTCAGGCGGGCCTTCGGCGGGATCGGCTACACGACGGCCACGGCGACCTGGTCGGATCCGATCGGCCTGCCAGCCGCCCCTGGCGCCAAGACGGTGCCGCTCGTGCAAGCGGCGGCGATGAGCCAGGTCAGATCCCAGGTCAAGCTGACCGCGGGCAGCTGGAGCGGACCCCGCGCCCGGCCGGGAGTAGTGCCCGCCGTGGTGCCCGCGTCGGCCGCCTCCGCGCTCAGGCTCGGCATCGGACAAGTGCTTGCCCTGCGTGACCGGCTGACCGGGAAGAAGGTTAGCTTCCTGGTGACCGGGCTCTACCAGCCGCTCAACCCGGCGGCCCAGTACTGGAGCCTTGACCTGATCTCGCCGTCCGGCGTGAGCGTGCAGCCCGGCTTCATCACGTACGGGCCGCTGCTGGTCGGCGGGGCCGCGTTCGGCCCGGGTGGCCACCTCGCGATCGGCGGCGCCACCTGGCTGTTCACGCTCGGTTCGACCAGGATTTCTGCCAGCCAGCTCGGTCCGCTCGGCACCAGGGTCACCAACGCGGTCAATTACCTTTCCGGCAACCAGGATCTCGGCGGGCTCCAGGCCGCGAGCGGCCTGCCCGCGCTGGTCGCGGTCGTGGCGGCCAAGCTGATCGTGGCCAGGTCGCTGCTGCTCGTCGGCGAGCTCGAGCTGCTGCTGCTCGCGGTAGCGGCGCTCACGCTGACCGCCCGCACGCTGGCCAGCCAGCGCGAGGAAGAGTCGGCGATCATGAACGCGAGGGGGGCAGGCCGCCGGCAGCTCTTCCTGATCACCCTGACCGAGGCGCTGCTCGTCACCGTCGTCGCGGCGGCGGCCGGGGCGGTGCTCGGCAGCTGGCTGGCCGGGGTGCTGGCCAGCAGCGGGGCGTTGCGAGCGGACGGGCTGAGCGTCAGCGGCATTCCCGCGGACGACTGGCTGACCGCCGGGGCCGTGCTCGTGCTGTGCGCGGCGGTGATGATCTGGCCGACGCTGCGGGTCGTCAGTCCTGGTCAGGCGCGGGCTCGCCGCAGCCGGCGAGCCGCTCTCGTGCTCGCCGCTTCGGCCGGAGCCGACCTCATGCTGATCGCGCTCGCGGTGCTCGCCGGCTGGCAGCTCAGGCAGTTTTCGCTCGCGAACAGAAGCTCGGGCGGCATCGACCCGGTGCTGGCACTAGCGCCGGCGATCGCGCTGGCCGCGGGTACCGTCCTGCCGCTGCGGATCCTGCCGCTGCTGGCCAGGGCGGGAGACCGGCTCGCGGCGCGAACCCGGCGCTTCGGCGGCGCGATGACGACCTGGGAGCTGTCGAGGCGGGCCGCCAGGCAGAGCGCGCCAATCCTGCTTATCCTGCTCGCTACCGGCACGAGCACGCTCGCGCTCGCGCAGCACGAGAGCTGGCGCCAGACCGCGTCCGCCCAGGCGGCCTTCCTGGCCGGCGGTGACGTGCGTGCCGACACGCTGCACCCGGCCACGCCAGGGACCGCCGGCCGGATCGTGCACGCGGCCGGCGTCACGTCGGCCATGGCGGTCAGCACCGGGCTGTCAGGTACCGGCAACGGCGTGGTCCTCTCGGTGAACGCACGGCAGGGGGCGGCCGTGGCACTGGCGACCGGCGGCCAGTCGCTCGCACCGGTCTGGCAGCGCCTCGCTTCACGGCCCCCGCCGCGCGTCATCACCTTGCCAGGTCATCCCCGCCAGCTGGCAATGACCGCCAGCCTGGCTCCCGGCCCCGGTCCCGCGATCGGGCCGGTGCCGGTCACGGTGACCGTGCAGGACGCCGCCGGGGTCGCGTACTCGATTCCGGCGGGAACCCTGGCTCTCGACGGCCGGCCGCATCGTCTGCTCGCCACCCTCACTTCCACCGGCCAGGCCGCCTACCCGCTCAGGCTGATCAGCATCTCGGCGACCTACCAGCTTCCGCGCAGGCCGGCCAGGGCGAAGCTGGCCGCGTCCGCCCGCCGCGAAGCCACGTTCACGGTCAGCGGCCTGGCGGTCTCGCCGGGCGCAGGCGGTTCCGGCTTCAGCGCGCTGCCGGCGTCGGCGCTGCTGACCGGGTGGAAGCCGGGCGTGACCGCGCCCGCGTTCGCCGCCGCCGGCGCGGGGGTGCCGCCGAAGCTGACCTCGGCCACCAGTCCAGGGACGGTGACCTTCCGCCCGGGGTATGGCGTCAGCCTCGAAGGCTTCTTCATCGGCGGCCCCACCTCGCCGATCGCCGGTCAGCTGACCTTGCGCGCGCCGTTCGCCGCCACCATCCTTCCCGGCGTCGCGACCGCGGCCTTCCTGCGCTCCAACCAGATTCACGTCGGCTCGATCGTTCAGGTAACCACGGGCCAGGCGACTTTGTCGGTGCGGGTCGTGGACTCGGTGAGCTCATTCCCGACCGTCACGAGCCCGGATGGCGGGCTGATCATCGATCAGGCGCAGGCTCAGGACCTTGTCGCCGCCGAGCAGTTGCCGCCCTTCGGAGTCAGCGAGTGGTGGATCGCGACAAGCACGGGGGGCGTGCCCCCTGGCTTCCCGCCCCGCACCGCGATCACCAGCGCCGCGAAACTGGCCGCCGCGCTGCTCAGCGATCCGATGACCGTGATACCGCAGCAGGCTGTGCAGGCGACCGCCCTCGCCGCCGCGCTGCTCGCCATCCTCGGCTTCTCGGTCAGTGTCGCCGGAAGCGTGCGGGAACGGCGGGCGCAGTCCGCGCTGCTCTCCGCGCTCGGCGTGACCGGCGCCACTCAGGCCCGGCTGCTAACGTTCGAGGCGCTCGCGCTCAGCCTTCCGGCGGCCGCGACCGGGCTGCTGCTCGGCACCGTGCTCGCGCACCTGCTCGTGCCCGCCGTCACGGTGACCGCCACCGCGTCGGCCGTAGCGTTTCCCGCGCTGGTGCGGATACCGCTCGGCGCGTCGGTCGGCGTCGCGCTGATCGTGACCGCTATCCCGGTGCTCGCGGCCGCCGCCACCGCGATGTACCGCCCCGACCCGGCGGCTCAGCTGCGCGCGGCGGAGGCGGCATGACAGCCATTGCGACACTGCCAAGGCGCACCCGTCAGGGGCTCGTCATCGCGACGGGCACGGGGGCCGGTGCCAGCGTGGTACTCGCGCTCCTCGTGCTCGCCGCCGTCTTCGTCTGCGTCGCGACGCCTCGGGCCAGCCTGTCCTACCGGACCAAGGCGCTGCAGCAGCTCTTCGCCTCGTCCACGGCCGCTGACCGCACCGTCAGCGGCTCGGTCGACCTGCCCACCCTCGGCGGCGCGCTCGGTCCGCTCGGCAACCCAGAGACCGCAGGCATGGCGGCGGGCACCTTCCGCCCGATCGGCAAGGAACTCGCGCGGAACCTGCGCGGCAACCACCTGCCGTTGGTCCCGGGCACCGGCTGGTGGTCGCTGGCGACCGGTTTTCTCACCGCCCCAGGAGCGGCGAAGAGTGCCTACTTCGGCGACGAGGCGCCGGAGGTCGAGCTGCTTGACCGCTCCGAGCTGGGCAAGAACGCTCGCCTCGCGGCCGGCCGGCTGCCCTCGACCGACGAGCTCAGGTCAGCATCGGCCCGGTTCGATGTCGCCGTCACGCAGGCCATGGCGAAGAAGTTCAGCCTGCGGATCGGCTCGGTCGTCGGGATCACCACGACCCAGACCGGCACGATCCCGAGAATCGCGCTGACGGTGACCGGCATCCTGCGGCCGCTCCACCAGGCGTCCGCCTTCTGGACCGCTGACCCCAATGCCCTGCGCGCCACGTTCAACAAGACCACGGCCGGCGGCTACTGGCTTGGCGGGATGTTCATCGGCGACGCGGAGGCCAGCGACCTCGAGGGCGCCGTGTCCCCCAACCAGATGAAGGTGACCTGGGAGTTCCCGCTGGCAACTAGCGGCATTACGGCCAACCAGGCGGCCGCTTTCGGCACCGAGCTCAACACCCAGCTGCCCAGTTCCGGTGTCATCGTCTCAACTGTTACCACGCCGATCAGCCTGAACATGTTCTCGCCGCTGAGCGACATCCTCGCCACATTCGTGATCACCGAGGGTGAGCTTGGCAACGTGCTCGCGCTGCTGTACGTGAGCCTGGCGGCGGTTGGCCTCGTCGTGCTCCTGCTCGGTGCCCGGCTGCTAGCGGAGCGCAGGGCCGCCGAGTTCGGCCTCATCAGGGCCAGGGGAGCGGCCCGCTGGCAGCTCGCGCTTTTCGCCGTGCGCACCGCGGCGATCGTCGTGATCCCGGCCGCGGTCGCCGGCGTGGCCCTTGGCGTGGCGGTGACTCCTGGCCAGGACGAACCGCTGGCCTGGTGGCTGGCCGCGATCACGGCGCTGGCCGCGCTGGTGGCGGTTCCCTGGCTGGCGGTGCGCCGGGGGTGGGGTCCCGGCCTTGGCCAGGAACGGGCCGACAGCCCGCCGCCGCGCACCTCGCGGCTTCGGCGGCTCGTCTTCGACGCCGGGGCCGTCGCGGTCGCGATCGCCGGCCTCGTCGTACTGCGCCTGCAAGGGTCACCGCCGGGCGGCACCGACTGGTACACGAGCGCCGCGCCGGTGCTGGCGGCCATCCCGACGGCTGTCGTCGTGGTACGGATCTACCCCTACGTGCTCCGCTTCTTCGCCCGGCTGACCGGCAGCCGGCCGGGCGTGACCAGTTTCGTCGGTTTCGCCCGCGCTACCCGCGGCTCGGCGACCGCGGTGCTCCCGGTGTTCGCGCTCGTGCTCGCCCTCAGCGTGATCGCGTTCGGCGCCATGCTGCGCACGGCCGTGGTCAGCGGCGACATCGCCGCGTCCTGGCGAGCCGTGGGCGCCGACGCCGTGGTTAACGCGTCAGGATCCAACAACCCGATCACGCCGGCGGCGCTGCACGCGCTCGAGTCGGTGCCAGGGGTGCGGCACGCGGCGGCCGTGACCCAGCTGGCAGGCACCGCCCAGGACGGCAGCACGGTCGGCGTCATCGTCATCACTCCCGCCAGTTACGATGCGCTGGTCGCCGATACGCCGGTGGGTCACTACCCCGGAGCGACGCTCGAATCGGAGTCCGGGTTCACCGGTGCGCTGCCCGCGCTGGCATCGCGCGGGGCGGCGCCGGCGATCGGCGGCAAGACGCTCCTGGTAAACGTCAGCAAGCTGGCGGTGCGCATCGTCGGCTCGGTCAAGTCGACTCCCGCCGTGCCCGAGGACGGCCCGTTCGTTGTGGTGCCCGGATGGGCGCTCGACCGGGCCATTCCCGCGTCGGCGAGGCCGACGCCCAACCTGGTGCTGATCACCGGACCGGTTGACCAGGCCAGGCTGCGCGCCGCGGTAAAGAAATGGCTGCCGGGCGCCACTACCGTGATGTTCAGGTCCGCGGTGCTTTCCTCGCTGACCGGGGCTACCCTGCCGCGCGGTGCCTACGCGACGTTCGCCCAGGGCGCCATCGCCGCGGCCGGGTTCGGCGTCATCATCATGCTGATCATGCTGGCCCTCGGCGCCAGGCCGCGAGAGCTGACCCTGGCCAGGCTGTTCACGATGGGCCTGTCGCGCCGCCAGGCCGGGCGGCTCGTTGTCGCCGAGGCACTGCCGGCGATCCTGGCCGCGACGGTTGGCGGGGCGGTCTGCGCGTGGGCGCTCGTGCCGCTGGTCGGCCCGAGCGTCAACTTGTCGCCGTTCACTGGCGCGGGGGTCTTCGCGCCGCTGCGCGCCGACTACCTCGTGATCGCTTACCTGGCCGGCGCCCTGATCGTGCTGGCCATGGCGACCCTGACCGCCCAGGCCGCCGCGACGAGACTGCGCGGAGTTTCCCGTGCGGTGCGAGTTGGCGAGTAGAAGGCTGAAACTAGGGAGTAGCGGATTGGCTGAGTGGGTGAGGCAGTGACGACATCGGCGAACGAGATAACGGCTGCGGCCGGCATTGACGAACTGGCCGCTGAGGTCGAGCGGGACCGGGTTTCCTACGGCGACGCCGCGCTTGTCGCCTGCGACCGGCTGGTGCGGATCTACCAGGCCGAGGGCATCGAGGTCCAGGCTCTTCAGGGACTCGACCTGCTGATCAACGCCGGCGAGCTGACCGCCATGGTCGGCGCGTCGGGCAGCGGCAAGTCAACGCTGATGAACATCCTGGCCGGGCTCGACGCGCCGACCGCCGGCTCGGTCAAGGTCGCCGGGCACGACCTCGCCACCATGTCACCGGCCGAGCGCCTGCGCTACCGGCGGCACGTCGTCGGCTTCGTCTGGCAGCAGACCTCGCGCAACCTCATGCCCTACCTGACCGCGATCCAGAACGTCACGCTGCCCATGCGGTTCGCCGGCACGCGGAGGAAGGCCCGCACCGCGCGGGCGACCGAACTGCTCAAGACGCTCGGGGTCTGGCATTGCGCTGACCGCAGGCCAGATCAGATGTCAGGCGGCGAGCAGCAGCGGACCGCGATCGCGACCGCGCTCGCCAACGAGCCGAGGCTGCTGCTCGCCGACGAGCCGACCGGCGAGCTTGACAGCGCGACGGCGATGGACGTGTTCGCCGCCCTGCAGACGGCGAACTCAGAGCTTGGCGCCACCGTTCTGGTCGTGACCCACGACCCGGCCGTATCGAGCCAGGTCCGCCGCACGATCGCCATCGCCGACGGCCGGACGAGCACGGAGACACTGCGCCAGTCGGCCGCCGAGCACGCGGTGGAGTACGCGGTACTCGACCGGGCCGGGCGGCTTCAGCTCCCGCTGAGGATGATCGAACCGCTCGGCATGCGCGACCGGGTCAGGCTGGAAGCCGAGCCCGACCACGTGGGCGTCTGGCCCGACCTGGAGAGTGAGCAAAGGTGACCGAGCCCTTGGTCGAGGTGCGGGGGGTCAGCCGCACGTTCGGTACCGGCCACATCGCGGTGAACGCGCTCAAGAACGTCTCGGCGACCATCGCGCCCGGCCAGCTCACCGCCCTGATCGGGCGCTCTGGCTCGGGCAAGACCACGCTGCTCAACGTCATCGGCGGCCTTGACCGGCCATCGGCTGGCCTGGTGCGGGTCGCCGGCCTGGACGTGACCGGCATGAACGAGCGGGAGCGGATGCTGTTCCGGCGGAATACCGTGGCCTTTATCTTCCAGTCATTCGGCCTGATCCCGATCCTGTCCGCGGCCGAGAACGCCGGGGTACCGCTGCGCATCGCGAAAACCCCGGTTCGCGAGCGGGAAGAGCGGGTGAAGCTCATGCTGAGCCTCGTCGGCCTTGCCGATCACGCCAGGCAGCGGCCCAACGAGCTCTCCGGTGGCCAGCAGCAGCGGGTCGCGATCGCGCGGGCCCTGGCCGGCCGGCCGAAGCTGCTGATCGCCGACGAACCGACCGGCCAGCTCGACAGCCAGACCGGGCGCCAGATCATGCGCCTGCTCCGCACTGTCGTCCGCTCCGAGGGAATCACCGCGCTGGTGGCCACGCACGACCCGGTGCTGATCGATCTGGCCGACAATACGTTGCGACTTGAGGACGGTGTCCTCAGCGCGGGTTCGGCGAACTGACACCCGCGATCGGCTAGCCTCCTGCGGGGGTGAGCGAAGTGCGTGACCTGCGGGTTAGCCGTCCCGCGCTTATTGCGGGAGTCAGCTCTGGCGTTTGCTTGGTGATCCTGATTGTGGTCTTTTTCGTGCTCCGCGGCGGTAAACCGACTGCTTTCCGGCGGGCCGCCGTCGCGCCGGGGGCCTCGCAGGCGCCGGGGCTGCGCTCGCCTTTTACCGGTGAGCCCATCGCCAGGTTCCGGCCTGAGCTGATCTTCAAGATCGACAATGTCGCGCAGGCGCGGCCGCCGACCGGGCTTGGCCAGGCGGACATCGTGTACCTGCTGCCGGTCGAGGGCGGACTGTCCAGGATCTTCGCGGTGTTCTCCTCGCACCTCCCGCCGGTCGTCGGCCCGGTACGCAGTGCCAGGGCGGAAGATCTCCAGTTGCTTCGCCAGTTCGGGCGGCCGGCGTTCGCGTTCTCGGGGGCGCAGCCTGAGCTGCTGCCCGTAGTTGAGCATGCGCGCATCGTTGACCTGTACGCGGGGACGGCAGGCGGTTACTACCGCGACCTGAACCGGGTCGCGCCCTACAACCTGTACGCCAGGACTAAGGTGCTGCTCGCCGAGGCCAAAGGCGAAAGCAAGGCGCGGAACATCGGGTTCGTATTCGGGGCGGCGCCGCCGGCGGCCGACCGGTCAGGTCCTACAGCGTCTCCTATCCTTCGGCGGCGTTCACGTTCCGGTGGTCGGCGCGGGGTCATCGCTGGCTGTCGTGGATGGACGGCAAGCCCGCTGACGCCGCCGGAGGCGGTCAGCTCGGGGGGCGGACCGTGGTGATCCAGAAGGTAGTGGTCGGCGCGTCGCACTTCCGTGAGCTTGGCATCAAGCCGCCGTTCGCCAACACGGTCGGCACCGGCACCGCGCTAGTTCTGCGGGACGGCCGGATGTACCAGGCCCGCTGGTCAAGGCCGCTGGCCGGAGCGGGGACGAGCTTTACCCAGCCCGATGGCCGGCCGATGCCGTTCGCGCGGGGCCAGGTGTGGGTGGTCCTGGCCTACGGCCCGGGCTCCACCGGCCAGCAACGCTGACCACTCGGCCCCGGTCGGCTTAGTTGGCCCCGGCCCGCCCGGCCCCGCCCCGGCCCGGCCCCGGCCCGGCCCGGCCCCGGCCCGGCCCCGGCCCGGCCCGGCCCGCCCCGCCCGGCCCCGACATTCCGGGCATTTGCCGTATCTGTCCGGGGTGGGCAGCAACGATGGCCCATGGTTGCGGTTCGCGGCGGCCGGGCAACGACAACGATGGGACATCAATGCTGCGGGCACAGCATCCATGGGACATCGATGCGGTTGCCGCAGGCCAGGGCAACGACAACGATGGGACATCGTTGCGCCCAGAGCCGCCATCTGACTGCTTTGTCAGCCCGAGGCCCCGGCCGGAACGCCAGCCGCGTACCCGGTTGAAGCCGCGGTGCAGCGCCGTCCCCCGGGTGAGCATGACAAGACGCCGCGGCCTCTCCGAGGCCGCGGCGTCTTGTTCGTTATCCGTATCGCATGCGACACTCTCAGTGTTTATCGATACGGGCCGCAAATCGCCGGGCGAAGTGCACGCCGCAAGGCGGCTGCGATCGGTACGATCTGGACACTATCCACGCGTGAACCCTGGGGCGGGAATGACAAACACGCCAGACCTACCTGGCTCGATCGATCCGTCGATGCCACAAACGATCATGCGCGAGCGGCCGGCCAATCTCGGCCGGGCGGCGGAACCGGCCGCGGCTCCCGGATCCGGAGATCTAACCGATGAACTCCTGCGTTCCGAACAGTGGACCGACGACATGTTGCAGCGGGCGGGCATCCCGGTCGCCGACATACCGTTCGTGTCAATTGGCGGCGGAATCGGGTCGTTCGTAACCGTTGACTACCTGCGAGTGGCCGGAGTGCCGGCCAACCGGATGTACGTGCTATCTAATCTTGACTTTCCCTGGCAAACCTACGAGTACCTGACCAGGGTGTCGCAGATCCCGCGTCCCGAGCGAATCAGGTCGGATTCGGCCTCGCGGCCGGACAATCTCTGGGGTTTTCCTTCTTACGCAGCCACCGAGGCGTGGCAGGAGCGCAAGTGGGGCGAGCTTTGGCACGTGTTCACCGAGCCGATGTGGGCCGACTTCTACACGCCCAAGGCCGGGCGGGTCTTCGAGGGCCTCGAGCGCGAGTCCAAGCGCATCGGCTGGAGCCAGATGCTGGTCAAAGGCCAGGTCAGGATGGTCAGGAAGCGCCAGGGCGGCGGTTACTTCATCATCTTGACCCCTAAAGAAGGCGTCACGAAGACGAAGCGGGTCGCCTACCGGGCCGAGTTCGTGCACCTCGCCGTCGGGTATCCGGGCTTGCGATACCTGAAGGAGCTTCAGGATTTCCGCACCGAGCACAAGGACTACTACCACGTCGTCAGCGCCTACGAGGAGCACGAGCACATCTACGAGGCGGCGCGCACCAAGCCGATCACGGTCCTGCTGCGCGGCGGCGGGATTGTGGCTTCCCGTGTGCTCGCGCGGCTCATGGATGACCGGGAGAAGTACCACCTGCAGACCCAGATCGTGCACCTGTTCCGCACGTTCATCGACGGGCCGCACAGTCCGAATCAGTCCACGCTGAAGGCCTGGAACAAGCGTCATGGCAGTAATGGTTTCGCCTATCAGGGCTTTAACTACCCGAAGTCGGTCTGGGGCGGGCAGCTTAAAGCGGAGATGCGCAAGCTCGAAGGCGACGCCAGGCAAACCAGGTACAAGGAAATGGGCGGCACCAACACCCCTTGGCGCCGGCGCTGGCAGGCCCAGATGGACCAGGGCCGTCGTGAGGGCTGGTACCGCATCCTGCAGGGCACTGTCGATGAGATGCGGATCGAGGGCGACAAGATCGTCAGCGTGGCCAAGACCCCGAACGGCACCTTTGAGATCGCGGCTGACTACATCATCGACTGCACTGGTCTCGAGGCCGACATCGCCGAGCACCGCGTGCTCAAGGACCTGCTCGACCACTCGGGCGTGGGCCGCAATCCCAACAAGCGGCTTGACGTTGAGCGGACCTTCGAACTGAGAGGCACGGCCAACGGGCCCGGCGTGATCTACGCCTCGGGCGCCACTACCCTCGGCGGTTATTTCCCCGGCGTGGACACGTTCCTCGGGCTCCAGATCGCCGCCCAGGAGATCTGCGACGATCTCGCCAGGCGCGGGTTCTGCAAGAAGATCGGCACGTTCCGGTCGATCTCGCAATGGATGAAGTGGGCGAGGAACAAGCAGCCGTAGGCCGCGTGCTCTTGCCCCGACCATTGACTTTTTTCTTGACAGGAGGAATCAAGTGCTACCCACTTTGGGCGGCCGGATCCAGAGCCGGATCGTCTTTCTCGCCATTATCGGCGGGATAATCACGCTGATACTTACGCCGATACTGCCTGGGCTCAGCGGTACGCTGGGCGCCAAGTACAAGACGACGTTCCTTATCCTGCTGACCGTCATCGTTGTCGGCGTCATCTGGGAGTTCATCTACCACCTCATCATGCAGTGGCGCTGGGAGAAGGACTGGCCGACCTTCTTCGGCCTGGTGACCGCCATCAACGAGGGAATTGTCGTCTACTTGCTGGTGAACTTCGGCATCGTGCCAGGTATCGCCGCCCACTCCGTGCCGCTCGCCGCGTTCCTCATTGACTTCCTGGTGATCTGGATTGTCGTCTGGGTGTGGGTCAACGGGCCAATGCGCGTGGTAAACATCAGGTGGCGATTCCGCGGCGGGAGGCTAGTGTGAGCGATCCAGGTTCAGCGGGCAGCGGTCATCCGGCTGGCCTGTGGCCGGTCCCCGGCGACGGTGTCCTGGCCAGGTACGGCAACTTGATCCTGCTCAGCAGCCTGGAACAGGGCCAGATCGTCGACATGCTGCTCGACTTGCTCGAGCAAGTCGCGGCGGCTGGCGGCGACGGGCGGCAGTTCGCTGACCAGATCGCGGCGGTGCTCGAGTCCGCCGACGGCGCCGACGGCAGCGCCGGTCCTTCCGTGCTCGCGTTCGGCGCGGCGGGCTCCGGCCTGGCCGTGACCGTGAGCGGTGGTGCCTGGGCCGACGTGACGACGGCGCACGGAACCCAGCGGATCGAGGCTGGCCAGCCAGGAATGTTGCTGCGCTGCCTGCTTCGGTCGCCGGTGAGCATGGTCAATGGCGGCCTGAGCGCCGGGGTGACCGGTCCGGCCAGTACCGACCGGTTCTCCCGGCTTGACGCGGGCACGGTCAGGGCCAACGGCCTCAGCTTCTCCGCTGGCGGCGCGATGAGCGGCGGCTACAGCTATCGGCCGCCCGCGCCGGTTCAGCAGGTAGCCCCGCCGCCGCAGCCGGTGGCGCCGCCGCAGCCGGTGGCGCCGCCGCCCCAGCCGGTGCCTCAGGCCCAGCCCGTGGCCCCGCCGCCCCAGCCCGTGGCCCCGCCGCCCCAGCCCGTGGCCCCGCCGCCGCAGCCGGTAGCTCCGCCGCCCGTGGCCGCGCCGCCGCCGCCGCCGGTGGCGCCGCCGCCGCAGCCGGTAGCGCCGCAGCCGCAGTGGGACAACCCGGCGCAGTTTGGCGGACAGCCGCCTGGCGGGCAGCAGTTCGGCGGGCAGCAGTTCGGTGCGGCTCCGCCCGGGCCGGTCGCCGATCAGGCTGGCACGGAGTTGTGGCAGGAACCGCCGTCACCAGGACTGCCCGGCGGTCTGCCGCAGGCCGGCGGGCAGGCTTTCACGCCGAACAACGATTTCGAGTCGGTACTGCTGCTTGATGCCGCGGCTGGCGGGGCGGCCGATCTCGGGGTCGAGCAACGTGCGCCGCTCTCCAGGGTGAGGGACGTTCCGCCTGGAACCAGCAGTTACTCCTCAGAGTCGCCGATCGTTCAGGGCGTTTACTGCAAGAACGGGCACTTCGACGATCCCGAGGCCCTGTTCTGCGCGGTCTGCGGTATCTCCATGAACCAGCAGACGCTGATCAACCGGCCAGGTACCAGGCCGCCGCTCGGCGTACTGCTTCTTGACGACGGCTCCGTGTTCCAGCTTGACCGGGACTACATCGTCGGCCGGGAGCCAGGACTTGACGCGACCGTCGCGTCTGGCCGGTCGCGCCCGTTGCGCATCGCTGACGACTCAGGCATCGTCTCGCGGGTGCACGCCAAGATCACTCTTGATGGCTGGCGGGTGCTGGTGTCCGACCTCGGTTCGGCCAACGGCACTAAAGTCAGGATGGCGAAGAACGGCGCCGAGCAGGTACTCCAGCCGCACCAGCCTTTTGTGCTGACGACAGGAAGTCAGGTTGACCTCGGCGGACGCGGTTTCAGGTACGAATCGCACCGCGGTCGCTGAGTTGAGGATCGGAACCCCCAGGATGAACGCCAGGATGCCGCGATGACCGATCAGCAAGTCCAGTTGCTTCTCGGCGACCTGGCTTTGATCTTGGTCATGGCCCGGCTGTTCGGCATAGCGGCGAAACGTATCGGCCAGCCGCCGGTGATTGGCGAGATCGTCGCGGGCATCCTGCTCGGACCGACGTTGTTCAACGGCTGGATTAGCACGCACCTTTTCCCGATGCCGATCATCGCGCCGCTAACCGCGCTCGCGGATATCGGACTGGCCCTGTTCATGTTCGTGGTTGGCTATGAAGTTGACCTCGCCCTGATCAGGGGCAGGGAGAAGGTCGCCGCCGGCGTCGCGCTCGGCTCGATTTTCCTGCCGCTCGTGTTCGGCGCCGGGCTTGGCGTCTGGCTGGCGACCCAGGCCGCCGCTAAGGTACCTGCCTCCCACCACGTCACGTTCGTCTTGTTCTTCGGCGTCGCGATGTCGATTACGGCGTTCCCCGTGCTCGCGCGGATCCTGACCGACCGTGGCCTGCACCGGACCAGGATCGGCGGCCTCGCCCTTGCCGCGGCCTCGGTTGACGACCTCCTCGCGTGGACGCTGCTGGCCATTGTGGTCGCGATCGCGGGAGCGAACGGCGGGCACGCGATCCGGCTAGCCTTCGCGCCGCTCTACGCCGCGCTGCTGATCTTCGTGGTGAGGCCGCTGCTGAAACGGCTGGCCGAGGCATATCAGAAGCAGGGCAAGCTGACCGCTAACGTGCTCGCTTCGATTCTCGTGCTGCTGCTGCTTTCCGGCTGGGCTACCGACTGGATGGGCGTGAAGTTCATCTTCGGCGCGTTCATCTTCGGCATCCTGATGCCGAGGAACGTGCCGGCACTGCGCCTCGCCATCCTCGACCGGCTTGAGCAGGTAACCGTCCTGCTATTTCTGCCGGTCTTCTTCGTTATCGCGGGCCAGGGCGTCAACCTGTCCACGATCGGCCTCTCCGGCCTCGGCTACCTTGGCCTGATCATGGTCGTGGCCGTAGCCGGAAAGTTTGGCGGCGCGTACTACGGTGCCCGGTTTACCGGGGTACGGCGCAGGCAGGCGGGCGCGCTCGCCTCGCTGATGAACACCCGTGGTCTTACCGAGCTTGTCATCCTGACAATCGGGCTCTCGCTCGGTATCCTGACCAGCGAACTATACTCGCTGATGGTCGTCATGGCGGTAGTCACGACCGCCATGGCCGGGCCGCTGCTGCGGGTCATCTACCCGAACCAGATCATGGAGCGGGACATCACGGAAGCAGACCGGGCCACGATGGGCCGGGCGGGCGCGCACCGCGTCGTGGTGCTCGTTGATGATCCCGCGACCGCCGGCCCGCTGGTCGACCTAGCGGCCCAGTTGGCGGCCAGCCGGGCGAACAGCGAGGTCGTGCTCTGTCACTTGGTCGCCCATGAGCCCTCGCGCCGGCTTGAGGTGGGCGGTGGCCTCGGCGGCGAACTCATCCAGATGACCGAGACCATGGACAAGCTTCACCGGCTGGCAGCCCGCGGTCGGCCACGCGGGGTGCCGGTCGTGGTTCAGGCGCGATTCAGCGAGAACGTCGCCTCTGAGCTGCCTGGCTATATCACCGCCGCTGATCCGGACACCATCGTCCTGCACCGGGGGGCCGCCACGCCCGCCGCGCTCAGCCCGGATGCCAAGGCGCAGTTGGTTATGCTGAACAAGCCGCTGCCCGAGCATCCGGCCGCAGCCGTGGCGTACTGCACCAGGGGCGGCGATTCGGACGCCGCTATTCAGGTCGCCGCCAAGCTGGCGGTCACCGACGGAGTCGGCCTGGTGCTCACCCCCTCCGGCCGGCCAGCGAGCAGCCGGGTCGCTGACCTGGTCAAACGCGGCCAGCCTGCTCGCGCGGGAACGGTGCCTGCGGGCAGCATCGTTGTAGGTCCAGCGGACCTGCTCCTGGTGCCGGCTGGAGCGCGAGCCGTCGCGGCGGTCGCGGACCTCGACGGTGCCGGCGCGCCGGCCGGGAACGACAGCGTCGTAAACGGCAATGGCGCGATGAAGGGGGCAAGGGTGGAAGGTGGGGATAATGGCGGCATTGATCTTCACGTCGCTGTCGTGGCTGGTAGCAATGAGCCGAGTGACGACATGGATCAGTGGGTAGAGGCGCTCGACGGACAGAAGCAGCTGGAGGGCAAGCAGCAGTGAATAGTACTGACGCGCAGCTCGCGGTAGAACGACCAGGCATTGCCGATTACCAGTTCATCAGGACGCTCGGTAAAGGCAACCACGGCGTGTTCTATCTCGCTAACCGCCCTGAGCGGCTGCGGATCGACGCGGAGTACGTGGCGGTGAAGGTGCTGACCGGTTCGAACAGTCAGGACACCTTCCGCCGCGCCACCCGAGAGCTGGCCGCGTTCGCCGCCGTCAGGTCGCCTTACCTGGTGACTCTTTATGACGCCGGCCAGCAGGGCGATGATCTGTACTACTCGATGGAGTACCTGCCGGCCGGCTCGCTGGCCGACGCGGCGGACTCGGTCAGGCCGAGGGAGGCGCTGACCGCCGTGGCCGACTCGGCCCGCGCCGCCGACGCCCTGCATGAGGCCGGGATCGCCCACAACGACATCAAGCCGGGCAACGTCATGCTGCACGACGGCGGCGCCAAGCTCAGCGACCTAGGTCTCAGCCAGCTGCTGACTCCGGGGCTCACGATCACCGGGCTTGGCTCGGCCGGCTCCGTCGAGTACCTCGACCCGGCGATCATCAGGGGCGAGATGCCATCTCGTGCTACCGACATCTTCGCGCTGGGCGCCACATTGCACCGGGCGATGAGCGGCACAGGACTCTACGGGGACCTGCCGACCGACAACACCATGGTCGCGATGCGCCGGGTACTCGGGCACCCGCCCGTCATCTCCGAGCGGCTGCCTGACGACATCCGCGCCGTCATTGCCTCGGCGATCGACCCGAACCCGGCCGGCCGCCCGAACACCGCGGCCGAACTCGCCGACCGCATCGACGTGCTGGCGGCCTCGGCTAGCTAGCGGGTTGCGCGGCCGCGGGGCGGCTTGCGCCACGGGTCAGGCAGAAGGCGACCAGGTAGGTCAGCGTGGCGACGCCGATGATGCCGAAGCTTGGCGGTAGTTGCGGCGTCGCGTAGGCGATGAGCAGCCCGGCCCAGAGTGATCCCACTGCGATACCCGCTGACATCCAAAGGCCCGTGAACGGCTTGGTCGTGAGGCGCTGAGCCGCCCCCGCCGGGGCGGCGACCAGCCCGAGCAGCAGGAGCGCGCCGACCGCCTGGGTAGCGGCCGCGGCGGTAACTCCGACGAGGCCGAGGAACACGAACCCGAGCAGCCGCACCGGAACCCGGCGGGCGCTGGCCACGGCCGCGTCGATGCTGGCGAAGAGCAGCGGCCGCCCGATCACGACGATTACCAAGCCGACCCCGAGGCAGACGGCCGCGTCGGTGATCGCCTGGCTGGCGGACAGGCCGAAGATCGTGCCGAACAGCACGCTGACACCGCTCGTCCCGTTTCTGCCCGACTTCGACGTGGTGTAAATGGTCAGGAACAACGCGCCGAGGCCGAGGATCCAGGCGAACACGTTGCCGATCACCGTGTCGTCGGCCTGGCCACGGTTACCGAGCGCGGCCAGGGCGAGTGCGACCACGATGCACGCGCCGTACAGGCCGATGAGGAGGTCGGTGCCGGCCGCCAGCGCCGCGACCGCGCCGGTGAAGGCCACGTGACTGAGCGCGTCTCCGGTGAAGACCTGAGAGCGCAGTACCACGAAGTACCCGACCAGGCCGGCGGCGAGGGCGATGGCGGTGCCCGCGAAGAACGCGTACCGCAGGAATGGCTGGGCGAAGATGTGCGTGAGGCCGATGATCATGCTGTCACCGCCAGAAGCCGGCTGCGCTGCCTGCTCCCGGCCGCGACCCGGCCGCCGACAGCGGCCACGTAGCCGGCGAAGCCCAGCGTCGTCAGGTAGAAACCGAACGGGTAAGCGGGGTAGTAGTACGCGAGCACCAGGCCGAGCCAGGCGGTCAGGAGCCCGAGGACGATTGTCAGCGCGAAGCTCACGGCCGGGCGGGCGGTGAGTTGCTGCGCGGTAGCCGCCGGCATGACGAGGAGCGCGAAGACGAGCAGGGCGCCAGTGATCTGGCTGACTTCGCCGGCCGCGCAGCCGAGCAGGATCAGGAACACGGTCGAGACGAGCCGGACCGGCACGCCGCGGGCGGCCGCAACGTCAGGATCGACGGTGGCGAAGAACAACGGGCGGGCGATCACCGCCAGCGCGGCGAGCGCTACTACGGCGACGACCAGCAGCGTCAGCACCTGACTGGTCGAGATGCCGAGGAAGGTGCCGAAGAGCAGACTGGTGAGCCCGTCGAGGAACCCGCCGTACAAGCTGACGAACAGGGCGCCGCAGGCAAGCGCGAACGCCTGAACAGTCCCGATCACCGCTGACTCGCTGCTGCGCGCCTTGCCGCCAAGAGAGCGGGGAACCGCGGCGATCACGATCGCGGCGGCGATGGCGGCCGTGAAGTAGCCGGCGCTGGCGCTGACCCCGAGCAAGATCGCGCCAGCGGCACCGGGAAAGGAGACGATCGCCAGGGTGTGCCCGGCGAACGACTGCCTGCGCAGCACCATGTACCAGCCGAGCGCGCCGGCGGTGACCGCGATGATCGTGCCGGCCCTGAAGGCATTCACCATGAAAGGGAAGAGGAAAAGCTGCCTGACATCGTCGGCCAGGTTCCAGCTGAGCCCGGTGCCGGCGACCCCTACCACTGCTGGGCCGGGACGCTCGACGGCTCGCCGTGCCGGTCAGTGTGCCTGGCCGGTGCTTCAGGCTCCCCGACTACGACTAGTCGGCCGTCCGATGCCTTGAGAACCTCGACGGGCGTGCGGTAAAGATCGGTCAGGATCTCTGACCTGATCACCTCGCCGGGAGTGCCGCAGACCGCGCCGCCCCTGGCTACGTAGGCGACCCGGTCAAGGTAAGGCAGGATGGGGTTCACGTCGTGGGCGACCAGCATGACCGTTACCTTGTGGTCACGGCAGATCCGCGAGATCAGTGCCGCGACCGCGGCCTGGCTCGGCAGGTCGAGGCTGTCAAGCGGTTCGTCGAGCACGAGCAGGCGGGGTCGCCTGACCAGTGCCTGGGCGATCAGCAGGCGCTGCTGCTCTCCGCCGGAAACCTGGCCGATGGGCCGGCTGGCGAAGGCGGTGGCGCCGACGAGCTCGATGACTTCCCTGATCCGCTCGGCGGCGGCCCGCTGTGACGGCAGGAACCTGGCGCCGAACGGCACCGGGAGGCCCCAGCGCTCGCCGTCGCTGCCGAGGGCGACGATGTCGACGCCCCGGACCCGGAGGCTGGCGTCAAAGTTCCTGCGCTGGGGAAGGTAGCCGATCTGCCGGCCGGCCTGGCCGGCTGGCAGGCCAAGTACGGTCACCGAGCCCGCCGACAGCCCGACCAACCCCAGCGCCGCCTTGACCAGGGTGGACTTGCCGACGCCGTTCGGCCCGAGTACAGCGAGGAACTCGCCCTGGGCTACCTCCAGGTTGACGTCTGACCAGATCGTGCGGCCGCCGACCTGGACGGCGGCGTGGCTGAACCGCACCGCGGCGGTGCCTGACTCTGCCGCTCTGGCCGGGGCGGTGCCTGATTCTGCCGCTCTGGCCGGGGCGGTGCCTGATTCTGCCGCTCTGGCCGCGGCCCCTGCCGAGTCGCTGGCGTCGAACATCGGTTACTTTCCTGTCGCCATCGCGAGCGCTGCCTCGATTCCTCTGAGCTGCCTTACCTGCCAGGCCTGGTAGCTGTCGGTCGGCGGGGCAAGCGTCTCGGTGATCGTAGTAACCGGGATGTGCGCCGCCCTGGCCAGGGCCAGCTGCGCCTGTACGTCAGGGGTGACGTTCTGGCTGTTATACACGTAGATCTTGATCAGATGATGCTTGATCTGATTGTCGATGGTCAGCTTGTCCGCGGCGGAGACCTCGGTGCCCTCGCTGATCGCCTTGAGGAACGAGTAGGGGGTGATCAGCCGCAATCCCAGCGCTGGAGCAAGCATGGCAAAGATCGACTCGGAGGCTCCGACCGGAGTCCCGAAGTATTTTTGGCGGATCGTAGCGATAAGAGCGTGATACTCACGCAAGCCGCTAGTGTCAAACGTCGTCCGCTGACGGGCGAAATAGGCCTTATCCGCGGGGTCGAGCTTGCCGTAGTCGGCGACCAGTTGCCTGATCACTTCCTGCACGTCCGTCGGGTTGTACCAGCGGTGCGGGTTCCCGCCGTCGCTGACGCCGACGACGGTGCCGACGTCGAGCACGGTCTGCGAGCCCGCGTCGGCGGTCAGCATGCTGGCGGCCCAGGGGTCATAGCCGACGCCGTTCTCGATCACGAGCTGTGCTCCCGCGATGATCTTGGCGTCGGCCACCGTAGGTTCGTAGCTGTGCGGATCGGTATTCGGGTTAGTGATGATGCTGGTAACGCGGACGTGCGTGCCGCCGATCTGGCTCGCGATGCTGCCCCAGAAGTTCTCCGCGGCCACCACCCGGATGACCCGGCCGCCGCCGGCGGCTGTCGTTGTGCCGCTGGCGGTGCTGCACGCGGCGGTGGTCCCGCCGGCTATCGCCAGTGCGATCACGAGGGCAGCCGAACGGGTCTTCAGGTGGGCCACGAGCGCTCACTCCTTTGATCCTCGGGGTCGCGCCAAACTTACTATGAAAACGGTTTTCATTTCAAGTTACCTGAGCGGGACGGGATCGGCTGGATGGCAGGTCGGCATGTCCGGGAAACCCGCTCTATCACAATGTGCATCTAGGCAGATACAATCTGTTACCAAGGCAGGGTGAGGGTCCGCTGCAGACCGGCTACAACACCGGGGGGAAACAATGACGATGCACGCTGACCAGCTCGTGGGTGCACCGGTAGTCGACTCAGACGGTCAGGCGGTAGGTACAGTCGAGCAAGTGTTCCGGGATGACGTAGACGGAACGCCTAGCTGGGCACGGATCAGGTCAGGCAAGGGGCTGCATTTCGTGCCGCTCGCCGGAAGCAGCATGACGAGCAGCGGCGGCCTCAGTGTCCCGTTTGAGGCGCAAAAGATCATGACGGAACCTGGCCTCAGCGTGGACCGGCACATGTCGGTCGAACAAGAGGAAGAACTACGCAAGTACTTCGGTCTCACCGTGCCGGCGCAGCCGCAAACCGGGCCGGAACCTGGTGAATCCGGGCCGGGCGGGACCACGAGGCCGGACCTGGCGACCCCGCCGAGCGGGACAACCGAGCCGGCGATGACCAAGCCGGGTACTGCTCAGCCGGGAATGGCGGGGCAGCCGGGAGCCGCGGGGCAGCCGGGCGCCGGGCAGCCGGGCGCCGGGCAGCCGGAGGCGGGTAAGCCGGGCATGCCATCCCAAGCCGGTCAGCGGCCGGCCCCGGCCGCCGGCCGCGCTCAGACCATGGGTGAACAGGAGTGGCTCGTCAGGTCGGAGGAGCGGTTCGCCATCGACGTCGAGACGCGCGAGTCAGGGCGGGTCAAGCTCCGTAAGATCGTTGACACTGAGCCGGTGCAGCAGAAGGTTCAGGTCTTCCGCGAGGAATACGAGATCGAGCGTGTTCCCGTCGCCAGGGACGAGAAGGTCGGCGCCGATATCGGCGAGCGCGACCAGGAGATCATCCTGCATGAATCCCGCGCCGTCGTCACCAAGGAAACGGTCCCTGTCGAGCGGATCCGGCTGTCAGTGAAGCGGGTCGAGGAAGAGCGGACGGTCAGTGACCGGCTCCGCAAGGAGCGTATCGAGATCGACGGCGCTGACCAGCCGGCGTCGAACTCTCGCGGGGAAGCCGGCGGGCGCCGGTAACTACTGTCTGCGCGGTCGGAGGGGCATTGCCCGGTCGGAGGGGCATTGCGCGGTCGGACGGACATTGCGCGGTCGGACGGACATTGCGCCGTTGGCGTCGCCCGCCAGGCGCCAGCGGCCGGGCCCGGCGCCCGGCTTTCCGGACATTTTGCCGCAGCTGTCCGGGCCGAACAGCAACGATGGCCCGCCGTTGCGGTTGTCGCCATGCGGTCAACGACAACGATGGCCCTGCGTTGCTGCTGTGACCGCATCTATGGGACATCGTTGCGGTAACGGCGGGCCACCTCAACAACAACCATGGGCCAGCGATGCGGTTACCAACCACCTGAAGTCACCATGACGCGCCGCTCGGGCAGCAAGAATTCGTGCCTCCGGTGCCACTTGGATTGCCGCTCCTAAATGTGAGCAGTGCTCTTGACAAGCCGAGAACTAACGTGGATACTGATCTGTATAGAGAGCGCTGCTCACGAAATGGATAGCTCAAGGAGAATTCGATGTCAGGCAACGAAGCGACCCGGTACGTCATGCCTACGTCGCCAATGGGACGCAAGGCTAACGGGATGTTCAATTCGGCGGTTGCGGCTCTTACCAGGCAGGGAGTCAGCGTCTGGGGCAGCCGGGTGCTCTATGTGCGCGGCCGGAAGACGGGGGAGTGGCGGTCCAACCCGGTGAATGTGCTGACCTACGAGGGACACAGGTACCTGGTCGCACCGCGTGGTCAGACTCAGTGGGTGCGGAACTTGCGGGCCGCGGCCGGCGGCGAGCTCAGGGTGGGCAAGAAGGTCGAGCGCTTCAGCGCTACTGAACTGACCGACGAGCAGAAGCCCGCGATCCTGCGCGCGTACTTGAAGCGGTGGAAGATGGAGGTCGGTGTCTTCTTCGATGGCGTCACGGCCGACGCGCCGGATGCCAAGCTGCGTGAGATCGCGCCAGGCTATCCGGTGTTCCTGATCGGCGAGTCGGCTGCCTGATCCCGCCGGGGTAGCTTGGTCCTGTTTTTGCCCTGGAGCCAGGTTAGGCGGGCTGGCGCTGGGGCAGTGCACGGCTTGTCAGCGCTAGGACGACAGAAAGGGATCGACATGGCTGCCAAGTTCGTGCTCAAGAAGGGGTCGAGCGGCAAATTCCACTTCAACTTGCAGGCCGCCAATGGCCAGGTCATCGCCACCTCGGAGACCTATGAAAGCAAGTCGGCCGCGATCAACGGCATCGAGTCGGTGAAGAAGAACGCGTCGATGGCCGAGGTCGACGACCAGACGATGTGAGGACGGCGGCGGTGAGCTAGGCCCGCCTCGGCCTCGTTGTCGGCACCAAGCATTATTGTTGCTGAAGCCGGGCTCAAGTTGGCAGTGTTGGACTTGCTTCTCTCGAAACTTTGTTCGATAGTGGTGGCATGGGAGCCGCTACCGCGCAGGTCGTGCCGCTGCCGGTTCGGCTGGACGATGAGCCGGGACCAGCCGAGCGGCGCGATGGGCTGGTCGCGCTTCTCGCTAACGGGGTGGTTCGCTCTGGCCGGGAGATCGGCCCCGGCAAAGAGGCGGTTTCCGGCGCGGGGCTGCTGCCCGTGCTGCCTGCCTTTCGCGATCTGCTGCCGCTAGGCGCACTCCAGCGCGGGTCGGTCGTGGCTGCGGGTAGCTGGAGCATGCTATGCCTGGCGCTCGCCGCGGGTCCGGTGGCGTCGGGTACCTGGTGCGCGGCGGCGGGAATCGCTGATCTCGGGGTGCCCGCCGCGGTTGATGCGGGGCTTGATCCGAGCCGGTTGCTGCTGGTACCTGATCTTGGCCCGAACTGGCCGCAGGTCGTTGCTTCCTTGCTTGACGGTTGTGATCTGGTGTTGCTGCGGCCGCCTGACCGGCCCTCGGCCCAGACTCGCCGCAAAGTCGAGGCGGCGGTACGCCGGCATGGCGGTGTGCTGCTAGTCGCGGGCGAGTGGGAGGGTGCGCAGGTCAGGCTCGGTATCACCGATCGGGTCTGGGCCGGGATCGGCACGGGGCATGGCCGGCTGCGGGGGCGCCAGGTCCTGGTGGTAGCTGACGGCCGGGGTGAGTGGTCGCGGTCACGGGCGCGCTGGCTGTGGTTGCCCGGTCCGGATGGCACGGTCACCGCGGTAGCTGGCGACGAGGTGAATGCGGAGGTGGCTGGCGGGTCCTGGCCGGCTGGTGAACTCAGATCGGCCGGCGGCCTTGCCGTTGCCTGGGCAGGTAGCTGATGGCTGCCGGGAGAGAACACAGGTCCCGCGTTCTCGTCGTGCGCTGTCCGGCTTGGCCGCCGCCAGACTCGCAGGCCGACCAGGCGGGTAAAGCCCGTCAGGCGGGTAAAGCCCGCCAGGCGGATAGAACTGAGCCGGAAGATCGGCTTGATGCGCGGTCGTTTGAGGCAGTTGTCAGCTCAGTGCAGGAGTTCTGCCCGCGGATAGAGGCGCTGAGACCAGGTATCTGCGCGTTCGGTGTCCGGGGTCCGGCAAGGTACTTCGGCGGAGAAGCTGAGCTCGCGAGGAAAATCTCCGAGTCGGTTATGCGGCTGGGGTTCGATTGCGGGATAGGCGTGGCCGATGGCATGTTCGCCGCGCTGCTGGCGTCGCGAGACTCACTGACCGGCCTGGAGCCGGCCGTGATCGTGCCATCAGGGGAGACGCCCGCTTATCTTGCGCCGCGTTCGGTTACCGTTCTCGGCGAACCCGAACTAGCTGAGTTGCTTGTCAGGCTCGGGATCAGGACGCTGGGCGATTTCGCGGCGCTGGAGGCTGGCGAGGTCGAGAGCCGGTTCGGCCCGCCTGGCCTGCTCGCCTGCCGGCTCGCACGCGGGCTTGACCCCCGCCCGCTTATCACGCGTCCTCCTTCGGCCAACGTGTCTGTCCAGCTGGAATTTGACCCCCCGGTCGAACAGTCCGAGCCGGTGATATTTGCTGCTAAGGCGCTTGCCGGGCAGATGCACGCCAGGCTGGCCGAGAACGGATTGGCTTGTGTCCGGCTGGATATTCAGGTGACCTGCGACAACGGTCAGGTGATTACCCGGCTGTGGCGGCATGACGGACTGCTTTCTGATCTGGCGGTGGCCGAGCGGGTGCGCTGGCAGCTCGACGGCTGGCTGACGAGCCAAGGGGAACAGGCTGGTGACGGCGAGGAAGGGGTTCAGGCCGCCGGGGTCTGCTTGCTGCGGCTGGTTCCCGATCAGCTGGTCAGGGACCATGGACGCCAGCTTGGGCTTTGGGGTGACGCGATAGTCAGTGACCGGGTGGCCAGGGCGGCGGTCAGGGTCCAGGCCATGCTCGGCCATGAAGCCGTGCGGCAGCCAGTGCTGACCGGCGGGCGCGGCCCGGCGGACCAGGCCATGTTCGTGCCTTTCGGTGACACGCGGCCAGCGTCAAGGCCAGCTAGCCGGCCTTGGCCAGGACAGATCCCCGCGCCGGCACCGGCCACTGTCTACCAGGCACCGAGGCCAGCGCGGGTGACCGACGGTTCGGGAACGATGGTGGTCGTCACCGGACGCGGGGAGGTGTCTGCCGACCTGGCGTGGTTGTCGGTGGCGGGCGGGCCGGCGCTTGCGATCACTGCCTGGACCGGGCCCTGGCCGGTTACCGAACGCTGGTGGGATCCGGTGCAAGCGTGCAGGAAGGCAAGGTTTCAGCTGGTGACCATGGACGGGAGCGCCTGGCTTGCCGTGCTCAGCGACAGCGACTGGTTCATCGAGGCTTGCTACGACTGAAGGGGAGGCTGATTCTCAGGCTGAATGGTCAGGGCCGAATCGAACTGCCCGTATGACACTCCCTGGTCGTGTTTTGCGGACTCACGCTACGCTTTGTCAGTCTCGCTGGAGGCGTTTGTTTTGACGACAATATTTACTGATCAGACAGAAATGGCGCAAGCCATGGATGCGCCGACCGAGCAGGGCAAGCCCGCCTGTTGACAGTATTGGCTAGGCGAGGGCTTGGGGTGATGCAAAAGAAAGCTGCTGACGCCGAACGCCCGGGCCTTTCCGTTTGGCGGGGTTACTAGATCTATGGCGGTCGGATAGAGGCTGGCGGACAGCCGTATTTCGCGAGCAGCCGTTTGATCGTCTAGTGGACCTTGGCCGCCAGGAGGCGCCTTCAGGCGCCAGCGGTGCTGGTTCTCGTACCCGCCGGATATGGTTGCCGGGAACTGTCAGTGAGGACCCAGGTTTGCTGGCGGCCGTGCACCTGCCAGGTGAGCCCGGCACCGGACAGGTCCACGATCGCCGTGTCTTCATCGACGCCGAGCACAGTGATGTCGGCGGAGCACGTCCGCGAGGGCGCGGGGGAGGAGGTTAGAGGAGCGAGCATTTTGTCGAAATGCGGCAGCACTGGCGGAGCAGGCAGGAGGCCGAGTCCTGGATCGGGTTCGCGGTGCAGAGCGCGCATCGCGGGGACCCACCCGGTCAGGGCGATCGCTCCGGCTGAACAGCCGGCGAGGGCTGACCCTGACTGCCATGCGGTGACGATCATCTCCCACGCCTAGGTGCCACGCAGGGTCTTGGCTAGGTAGGTAGGGCTGCCGCCCGACAGGTAGATCAGCCCCGCTCCATCCGCTTTGGCGGCCAACTCCGCCGAATCGGCTTCTGAGCGGTCGCGGACGAGGAGGGGTACTTGTTCGACACCCAGGCGGTCGGCCTGGGCTGCGCCAAGATCTAGCCAGCGCTTGAGGCTCGACTCGCCTTCCCGGCGCCAGCGGTTGTTGGCAGTTGGACGTACCTGGGGGCACGTCCCTTCAGCAGCAAAGCTTCCACCTCCGCCATCACCGGCAGGTACTCGCCGCTTCCTACCAGTGCTAGCGGTCCTGGATTCACGTGTCGGCCCTGGACACTGGACGGAGCGCCGAGTGCGGTAGGCGCGACCGCTGTGAATGGGCAGGCTGGGCAGGCGTCGGCTAGGCATGGCATCGGCTAGGCAGGCATCGGCGGTAGCTGAGGCAGCACAGCACCATCATGGCTTGCTGCGCCCGGACTTGGCGGTGCGGGTCGCACGTCGATTGTTACGCTGATGTCGACAAAGTTAATCAGATCTATGTTCGATCAGACTCTGACTTGCCGACAAGAATCGCTAAGATGATCGATCCAGTCTCGCCAAGACAGGTAAGGGTTCACAGATGCGGCTCTGGTTCACATTTTCGTGATGGTAACGATGAGGGCAGGGGCAGATGGGACTGGTGCTTGAAGGTCAGGACCTGCCACAGGGTGGCGGGGCACCGGCCCCGCTTGCGGTGGCCCGCCCCGGACAACCCGCAAGACCGGCAATTCGCCCGTGCCGGTACGCCGCCAGGCGCGCGAGCCGCTGCGGCGGCCGCGAACTCGCCAGCGGCACCGGCTAACCCGGACATTTCAGCTCACCTCACCGCAACGGTGGGACATTGATGCTGCTCCGGCTGGGCGGGCAACCGCAACTATGGGCCATCGTTGCTGCGGCCACGACATCCATGGGCCATCGTTGCGGTTGCCCGGCCCGGCTGAGCAGCATCAATGTCCCACCGTTGCGGTTGAGGCCTGCGGGGCTGGCGGTCAAGTGCCCAGGTGTGCCAGGAGCCGGGGGCGGTGCCCGTCCTTCCCGGTTGCCGGGAAGGCAGGGGGCCGGGTCCGGGAAGGCCGGGTCGAAACCACGCGGACCGGTAAGTCAGGGAGGTGCTGACTCGATGGGCTGGGACAACCCGCCGGTGCCGTGGCGAGAATTCGAGCAGCGCCTGTCCTGGAGGAAAAACGGGCCTGACTCGGCCGAGGAGGAGCCGGAGCTAGCGCCGGAGCAGGAGCTGGAGCCGACGCGAGAGCCAGGGCCAGCGCCGGTCACCTCGCTCAGCAGGCACCGCGACCCGGTCAGGTCCGGTTCCCTGTTGCTGACTGGCCTGTTGCTGATCAGGGGGCTGATGATGGTGAGCTGATTCCGTCGGCTGAACTGCACTGTCACTCGGCCTTCAGTTTTCTTGACGGTGCTTCCACGCCGGAAGAGCTGATCGATCAGGCGGCGAGACTTGGCCTGGTCGCGATCGGCATTACCGATCATGACGGCATGTACGAGATCTGGCGCCGATTCGCGCAGGAGGCCGCACGGATCCGCGGCGTCGATGCCTGGGCGAGCGTGCGAGGAGAGGCGACTGCCGAAGACCAGGCCGGAGACCCGGCCGGAGACCGGCGAAGAATCCGCGGGGAGAAGACGGGGAGTAGCTACCGTGTTCGGAGCCGAGCTGAACCTCGCCAGCGCCAGGTCCGCCGGCGCCACCCCAGCCACCCCAGCCACGCCGCCCGCGCCGGCCGGGCCAGCCGGGCCGACGGCGCAGGCGGCGCCAGCCGGGCCACCAACGCAGGCCGGGCCAGCATGCCTGACCCGGCGGGGGAGCATCTGCTCGTGCTGGCGAGGGGGCCTGAAGGTTACGGCCGGTTGTGCCAGGAAGTACGTGCCGCTCACCTCGCTGGCGGTGAGAAGGGCAAGCCCGACTACGACCTGGAGAAGCTGGCGCGAGCCCACGACGGGAACTGGGTTATCCTCACTGGCTACCGCAAGGGCCTCCGTCCCCGCCGCGCTGACCGGCGGGGGCCGCGGTGCGCTCACGGGCAGGGCACTGCGGCGCCGGCGAGAGGGAACTGCGTGCGCTTACTGAAATGTTCGGGCGGGACAACGTCTTCGTCGAGTTGATCTGCCAGGACCAGCCGACCGACGATGAGCGGAATGACGCGCTGTTCCAGTTCGCAGGCCGGGTCGGCACCGGCGTGATCGCGTCGAACAACGTGCACTACGCCACCCCGGCCGGCGCGAAGCTTGCCCAGGTCCTGGCGGCGGTCAGGGCCCGGAGCAGCCTGGATGAGATGGACGGCTGGCTAGCGGCGGGCGGGACCGCTTACCTGCGATCAGGCACGGAGTGGCCCATAGGCTCAGGCGGTACCCGACGGTCTCGAGCAGACCGTCGAACTGGCGAGCAGTGCGCGTTCGATTTCAACTTGATCGCGCCCAGGCTGCCCGACTTCGCGTGCCTGAGGGCTAGACGGAGATAACCTGGCTTCGGCAGCTCGTGAAGAGCATGGCGCCGGAACGATACGGCGAGCAGTCGGCTGAGCGTATTCCTGGCGCCTATCGCCAGATTGAGCACGAGCTCGATGTCATCGGGCCGCTCGGATTCGCCGGCTACTTCCTTATCGTCCACGATATCTTTAAGTTCTGCAAAGATAAGGAAATCCTTTGCCAGGGCCGGGGTTCAGCCGCTAATTCGGCGGTGTGCTATGCGCTGGGGATCACCAGCGTCGACCCCGTCAAGCATCAATTCTTGTTTGAGCGTTTTCTTTCATCGGGCCGGGACGGGCCGCCTGACATCGACCTAGATATCGAGCATCAGCGGCGCGAGGATGCCATCCAGCATGTATATGACAAATACGGCAGGCAGCGTGCCGCGCGAGTTGCGAATGTCATTGCTTACCGGCCGAGGATGGCGATCCGGGACGCCGGGCGGGCGCTTGGCTCTCGCCCGAGCAGCAAAATCTATGGTCCAAGCAGGTCGGGCCCCGGCAGTACGCGGCTGGTCAGCCTGTGCCGCCTGACGCGGGCGTCCCGAAGAGGTGATGCGCTGGCGGGGCGCATGCAGCGATGCCTCGCCACCTCGGCATCCACTCCGGCGGGATGGTGATCTGCGATCGGCCGGTCGCTGAGGTCTGCCCGGTGGAGTGGGAGAGGATGGCGAACCGCTGGGTGCTGCAATGGGACAAGGACGACTGCGCATTCGCGGGGCTGGTCAAGTTCGACCTGCTCGGGCTCGGGATGCTGACCGCGCTGCGGGACTGCTTCGCGCTGGTCGCCGGGCACCACGGCGTTCACTGGGCCCCATCGATCCCGCAGGAAGACCCGGCTGTTTACGAGATGCTGTGCGCGGCGGACACCGTCGGGGTGTTCCAGGTCGAGTCCCGCGCCCAGATGGCGACGCTGCCCAGGCTGCGGCCGCGTGAATTTTACGACCTGGTCGTCGAGGTCGCGCTCATCAGGCCGGGACCGATCCAGGGCGGCTCGGTCCACCCTTACATGCACCACAGCAGGGCGACGAACAGGCCTACCTGCCGCACGAGTCATGCGTCATGCGCTCGGCAAGACGCTCGGCGTGCCTTTTTTCCAGGAACAGATGATGCAGATCGCGATCGACTACGCCGTTCAGTCCTCGAGGCCGACCGGCTGCGTCAGGCGATGAGCTCGAAGCGCGCCCCGGAACAAATTGAGGAACTCCGTTCCCGGCTGCTCGGCGGTATGGCTGAGCGTGGGATCTCGCTCGACGTCGCGGAAGATATCTACGAGAAGATCCTCGCCTTCTCGAGCTACGGTTTTCCTGAGTCGCACGCGATCAGTTTCGCTTACCTGGTCTACGCCAGCGCCTGGCTAAAGTATTATTACCCGGCGGCGTTCACGGCGGCGCTGCTTCGGGCCCCGCCGATGGGATTTTATTCGCCGGCGAGCCTGATCAGTGACGTGCGCAGGCGCCGGTCGAAGTGCGCGGCGTCGACATCAACGCCAGCCGCGGACTTAGTGCCCTCAAGGGAGGCACCGGCCGCGAGGGCATTTACAACAAGAGCCACGCTGGGAGACCGCAGGCCACAGCAGCCGCGACCGAAAAGCCGAGGTTCCGGCAGGAGGCCAGCAGCGGCGCCGTATCAGCCTGCTATTAGGGTCGGCCTCGCGGAGGTCAGGAACCTCGGCCAGGACGCGGCCGCCGCCATAGTAAGCGGGGAGCCATACGATCGTCGAAGACTTTGCCCGGCGCACCGCGCTGGCCGCGCCGGCGCTGGAGGCGCTGGCCACTGCGGGCGCGTTCGGCTGCTTCGGCCTGTCCCGGCGCGAAGCGCTGTGGGCGGCCGGGGCCGCCGCGGGGATCCGGCCCGGCCAGTTGCCTGGGACGGTCTCGCTTGTCGTGCCGGCGCTGACCGAATGACCCCGGCCGAGGTCACGTTCGCCGACATGTGGGCGACAGGAACGTACGGCGCCGTCCACCCGATCGAGCACATCCGGGACCTGCTCGCCGAACGCGGAGTGCTAAATGCCCGCGAGGTCCTGGACGCCACAAACGGCATTTTTGTCACCGTCGGCGGACTGGTTACGCACCGGCAGCAGCCGGGGACGGCGCGGGGAGTGGTCTTCCTCAGCCTGGAGGACGAGACCGGGATGGCGAACGTGATCTGCCCGCCGGCGGTCTGGCAGCGGCACAGGAAGATCGGCGTGAACGCGAGCGCGCTGCTGATATCCGGCCGGGTAGAGCGACTCGACGGCGCCGTCAGCCTGCTGGCGACGAGCCTGCGGAAACTCCGCGTCGTCGCCGCGGCCCGCAGCCGCGACTTCCGGTGAGCACGTTCAGCTCCCCGGTGGTCGATCAGCGCACCGCGGTCTATTGCTGACGGTAAGGCTCTGTCGGCGACCGCCGCCTGTGAGAGGATGCACGACACGAGGTAAGCGGAGTTCGGGGATGTCAGCGTGACCGTCGGCGAGGACCATGTCGCCGTCGCCGAGATCCGCCTCCGCCCGACAATTTCTTCGACGCCGGGCTTATCGCGGCGGTCGCCGGCGGGTGGGAGTCGCCGGGTCAGGGCGGCGCCCGGGCGATCGTGCTCTGCTCAGAGGGCAAGCACTTCTGCGCGGGCGCCGACTTCACCGGCCGGTCCGCGCAGCGGGTCGGCGACGGCGGCGGCGGTCCCGGCGAGCTGTACCAGCAGGCGCCGCGGCTATTCGAGGCACCGCTGCCGGTCGTCGCCGCCGTGCAGGGTGCGGCGGTCGGCGGCGGGCTCGGCCTGGCGTGCGCCGCCGACTTCCGGCTGGCCGGCCCGCGTCGCGGTTCTGCGCCAACTTCGCCAGGATCGGGCTGCATCAGGGTTTCGCGCTGAGCGTCACGCTGCCGGAGTTAATCGGCCAGCAGCGCGCCAGGGACCTGCTTTACACCGGGCGCCGGATCGGCGGCGAGGAAGCCGCAAGGATCGGGCTCGCCGACCGGCTGGCCGAACCGGCCGCGTTCAGGCCGCTCACGAGCTAGCCAGAGAGATCGCCGACGCCGGCCCGCTCGCCGTCCTCGCGATCCGGGCGACGATGCGGGACGGGCTGGCCAACAGTGCCCGCGGAGCGATGGACCGCGAAGCGGACGGAGCAGGCGAAGCTCTGGCCAACGGAGGACTTCGCCGGGGGTGTCCGGGCCTTCGGCGAACGCCGCCCCCCGAATTTCGAGGGCCGGTAAAGGATGGAACGCCGAGGTCAGGGCGGACGTCCGGGGCTGGATTACCGCGAACTGGGATCCTGACCTCAGCCTCCGCGAGTGGCGGATAAGCTGCTTGCCGACTCCGGCTGGGCGTGCCCCGGCTCGCCGGCCAGGGGTGCGGCCGCACTTGCCGCCCTGGCTGGCCCCCGTCGTGTCCGACGAGCTCGCCCGGGCGAGCGCCCCGGCCCGCCCGAGGGCATCGGCATGGTGCTCGCCGCCCCGGTCATGCTCGCGCACGGCAGCGACGAACTGAGGCAGCGGTTCATCCGCCCGACGGTGACCGGCGAGATCACCTGGGTGCCAGCTGTTCAGCGAGCCGGGCGCGGGCTCCGACCTGGCCGGCCTTACGACGACGGCGGTCGCTGACGGGGACCGGTGGCTGGTCAGCGGCCAGGAGGTCTGGCAACCGGCGGCGGCGACGGCGGACTACGGGCTGCTCCTGGCCCGGACCGACTCGGATGTCCCCAAGCACCTGGGCATCACCGCTTCGTCCTCCCGATGCGCCAGCCGGGCGTCGAGGTCAGGCCGCTGCGCCAGATGAACGGCCACAGCTCGTTCAACGAGGTCTTCCTCGACGCCGCGCGTGCCGCGGCACGTCATCGGCGAGGTGGGCGGCGGCTGGGCGGTCGCCCGGACGACCCTCGCCCACGAGCGCGGCTGGCGGTCTTCAAGGCGGCCCCGCGCGGGCGGAGGGCCGGGCGTGGCGCGAGGCGATCGAGGAACGAACCGCCGTCGCCGAGCCCACGAGTGGTACCCGCAGCGGGCCGGCGCGGGAACTGGTAGCTCCGCTGGCCGGGCGCGGGCAAGGCCGAGCCCCGTGCTGCGCCAGAGATCGCCCGGCTGACCGAGCCCACCATGCCGCGCAGGTTACCGCCGAGCGCGCCGCCGCCGCGAGCGCCGAGGGCCGCCCGCCCGGCCCGGAAGGATCGATCGGCAAGCTCGCGAGCAGCGGGATCGCCCGGCAGGCCGCCCGGGTGCACGGCGAGATCGCGGCGCGCACGGCCTGCTCGCCGGCCCGGAGCGCCCTTGGACCGGCACGATCGCCGAGATCCTCGTCTCGGTACCCGGCATCTCGATCGCCGGCGGCACCGACGAGATCCAGCACAACATCATCGGGGAGCGGATTCTGGGCCTGCCGCGCGAGCCCGAGCTCAGCCGCGACGTGCCGTTCCGAGACGTACTCGCTGAGGCGCCGGGGTGCCCTACGTCGACCCGCGAAGACGGCGTGCGCATCTACTACGATGCCGCGGCGACGGCGACGAGACCCCTCTGCTCCTCAGCCACGGTTTCGGCGCATCCGCGCGGATGTGGGCAGCCCAACGTCGCGGCGCTCGCCGCGAACCGGCGGGTCGATCACCTGGGACATGCGGGGCCACGGCCCGGACTCGCCGGAAGAGCCGGCCCTTTACTCGCGCCGATGCCAGCGTCGCCGACCTCGCCGCGCTGCTCGACGCCGCCGGCACGGCCCGCGCCGTGATCGGCGGGCTTTCGCTGGGCGGTTACTGTCGCTGAGCGTTCTATTAAGACACATCCCGATCGCGTAGCGGCGCTGATCCTCTGCGACACCGGCCCCGGTTTCCGCAACGACCAGGCCCGACCGGAGTGGAACGCGCGCGCGCGAGCGCAGGCCGACCGTCTGGACCGCAAGGGCCTGCCCGCAGCCGACGTCGCCCAGCATAGAGTCGGTCACACGGCCTGGCCCGCGCCGCCCGCGGCATCCTGACCCAGCGCGACGGCAGCGTCATGGAGGCGCTCCCGTCGGATCACTGTCCCGTACTCGTCCTGGTCGGCGACCGCGACACGGCGTTCCTCGGCGCGGCCGGCTACGTGGCCGCCGAAGATCCCAGGCGCGAAGGACGTGATCCCCGACGGTGCCGGGCACACCGACGAACATCGACATTACAGCCGAGATCTTCGACCGCAGAGGTGCTCGCGTTCCTGGATGGTCTGTGCGGAAGGGCCCAGAGGCGGCCAGGGCCCACCGGCCGGCTCACAGGCTGACGCAGGTCGGCCCGACCAGCACAGCGATCGCGCATTCGGCACCTCTATCTGGTCGGCCCCCCCGGGAACCGCCGACCCGGTCCACCCCCCAGCCCGGACCCCCCCCTTTTTTTTTTTTTTTTTTTTTTTCTGCGCCATCGCCAGCGGGCCTGCCAGGTCCTCCCTCTCAGCAGTTCGTTTTCGGTGATGATGCCGCTGTAGGTGCCGAAGCATCTCGACGAGTCATCCACGTGGTCATGACCCTGGTGAACGTGAACGAAAGTCCGTCTGCGACGGTCCCCGAACGGGCTGCCCCTCGGGCAGCCTGACCTCCCGCCCGCTCGGCCGTCCTCCGGGCAGCGCTCCGGCATCGTCCGCGGTCTGCCGGGCGAGATCCGAGCGAGCGCGGTACCACCCGGGCTCGCGCCAGCTGATCCATCTCGCGTAACCCAGTCGACGTGGCGGTCACGGCTCGTCCAGATCAGCGCCGAGCCGTCCGCCGTCGCGCAGCACCCGCGCGATCTCCGGAATGGCCAGCTGGGGGTCCAGCCAGTGCCAGGCGGAAGAGATGAACAGGCCGTCCGCGCTCGCCGTCCCGCAGCGGGATCGCCTCGCCTTTGCCGGCCACCACGCGCACGCTCGGCGCTGACGAACCCAGCACGGCCGCCATGATCGCTAGGTCCAGGCGTGGCGAGGCGGCGAAGTGATCTTACTTGCCACGGGCGGCTGTGCTGGACGGCGACTCAGCGCCGGTGAGCCTCGTGGCCGGTCGACCAGCGGACCGGATCGGTCCAACGACCTCGGTCGCGGCAGTATCGACCCGGCGGCACGACCATCCCGGACCGCCCCATGGTGCCGGCGCTCCAGGCGCCGTCTTCCCTCCTCGCTCGGCGCTTCGCGCCCTCGCTCGTCAGTCCAGACGGCGCCGCGCTCACGGCTCTGTGGCTGGGCTTAGACAGCGCTCTAGCGCCAGCGGCCAGCGCACGGCTCTGGGCTGGGCGTAAGGATCTTCGATGCGGCACTCCAGCCGGTCGTTCTCAGGGCGGCGATTTCCTCTTCGGTCAAGCCTGCTTCGGTGAGGATCTCGTGGTTGTGCTGGCCGGGGAGGGGGGCCGGGCGGCGGAGGGTGGCGGGGGTGGCTGAGAACCTGGCCGGGGAGGGGATGTGCTTGTAGGTACCGGCTGGGTGCTCGGCGTCCGGCAGGGCCTCGATGATCTCGTCGAGGCCGGCGGCGGGGGCGGCCGGGATGCCGTGCTCCGCGCAGAACGCCAGCCAGTACCCGGTGGTTCGCCCGGCCATGACCCGCCCGAGCGTCTCGTACCCGAACCCCGGCTCGCGCCATAGCCCCCGGTTGGTGCGCCAGGCTGTCGCCCATAAGGTCATAGAGCCTGGCGGCCTGCACCAGCGCCACCCAGTGCTCGTCCCGGTGCGGCTGCACGGCGATCCACCCGTCGGCCGTCCGCACCGGCGCCCCGCAAAGGCGTGAGGATCCGGGGATACCCCCGCAGGCCCCCTGGTCGCAGATCGCCGCGCCGCCGTGCTCGGCCAGCAGGAACGCCCGCAACGCGTCCTCCATCGGCACCTCGACCTGCTGGCCCTGCCCGGTGCGTTCCCGGTGGAACAGCGCGGCGATGATCGCGTAGGCGACGACCAGGCCGGACACCTTGTCAGCGAGCAGCATCAGCATCATCCCCCCCTCCAGCCACGGCGAGCCGCATCACGTCCGGCACGCCGCTCGCCGCCTGGATAATGTCGTCGAACGCCGGCGCGTTGGCCTGCGGGCTGTCGGAAGGAAAGCCGTTCGCCTGGCAGTAGACGACGTCAGGCCGGACCTCGGCGACGTCCGGGTAACCGCAGCGCAAGCCGCTCCAGCGAGGCCAGCCACAGGTTCGTGACGAAGACGTCCGAGCGCGCGGCGATCCGCAGCAAGGCCCCGTCCCGCCGGCCGGAGCGGCGATATCCAGGGCCAGATGTTCCGCTTGTTGCGCAGGAGGTTGAGCGAGACGCCGGACAGGCCGCGAGCGCGAGTCCCTCTGGTCATCGTCCGGTTGATGTCGCCGTCGCGGCTCTCCACGCTGATCACGTCGGCCCCGAGGTCACCGAGGATGGGCGGTGGCCAGCGGTCCCCTGACCACGGCGGTGAGGTCGAGCACCCGAACGCCATGCAGCGGTCCTGTGAGTGGTCCTGTGGGTGGTCCGTCCAAAGGCGGTCCGTCCAAGGGGTAGCCTCCTCCGCGCGCCGCCAGCCTCACTTGTAGGTTAGTGCGGACGGAGGGGGCATTAATGATCACCCTTCCTTTTTTTTTCCCCCTTTTTAAAAAAATTCAGTTCGACGCACGATCAGCGCATGTGGAACCCGTTCGCGAACATGGCGACCCTCGCCGGGCACGCGATCACGATGGTGGGCGGCAGCGGCAGCCACTGTCGTCGACGACCACGGCCGGACCTACCTGGACGCGCTGGCTAGCCTTTGGTACTGCAACGTCGGCTATGGCCGCACCGAGCTCGCCGAGGCGGCAAGTGCGCAGATGCACGAGCTAGCCGTGTTTCAGACCTTCGAGTTGTACACCAATAAGGCCGCCGAGGAGCTCTGCCGGCGGATCTCAGACCTGGCGCCGATGGACGAGCCGAAGGTTTTCCTGACTCCCGGCGGTGGGTCCGACGCGGTCGACACGGCGGGCAAGCTGGCCCGTGCCTACTGGAGGGCGGTCGGCGAGCCCGACCGGCAGATCATTATTTCCCGGTCGCACGCCTACCACGGGATGAACGCCTACGGCACCTCGCTCGGCGGCATCCCGCTGCTCACCGAGGCCTTCGCGCCCTTGGTCGGGCGGTCGAGCAGGTGCCGTGGGACGACCCGGCGCGCTGGACAAGACATCGAACTGCTCGGCGACGGCCGGGTCGCGGCGTTCTTCTGCGAGCCGGTGATCGGCGCGGGTGGGGTGTTCCCGCCGCCGCCCGGCTACCTTGAGCAGGTCAGGGAGATCTGCCGCGGCACGGCGTGCTGTTCGTGGCCGACGAGGTGATCACCGGGTTCGGCCGGATTGGGCATGGTTCGCGAGCGACCGGTTCGACCTCGACCCTGACCTGATCACCACCGCCAAGGGCCTACTCCGGCTACCTGCCGATCGGGGCGGTGATCTGCTCCCAGGGGTCGCCGAGCCGTTCTGGCGGGCCGGCTCGACGAGGTGTTCAGGCACGGCTATACCTACTCGGGCCACCCGGCGGCGGCCGCGGTCGCGCTGGCCAACCTCGACCTCATCGAGCGCGAGCACCTCATCGACCGGGTCACCGCCCTCGAGCCGGTGCTCACCGCCGCCGTCGCCCCGCTGGCGAGTCACCCGCTGGTCGGCACGGTGCGCCGGGACCGGGGTGCTCGCCGCCGTCGAAATCGCGGAGGATGCCCGGGCCGCTGACCCGACCCTCGCCCAGCGGCTGGTGCTCCGGTCCGCGAGCGGGGCGTGATCACCCGCCTGCTGCGCGGCGTCGCCCTCCAGGTATCGCCGCCGTTCGTGATCACCGAGGACGAGCTCGCGCGGATCGGTCGGGGTTCGGTGACGCGCTCGACACCGTGAAGGGCTAGCTCGACTTAGTGATCTTCGCGCGGCCGGAAGCTGGAAGAGCGACGGCGACGGCGAGGACGTGTAGCTGGTGATCTTGAGCTGGTCGCCTCGCCGGCGACCTTGACGTAGCCGAGGATGTTCTGTTTGGTCGTGCAGATCGTGCTGATCCCCTTGATGCCCTTGGCGCGGGAGTCGAGGCACTTCATCGGAAGCCGTTGACGGTCATGCTGGAGGTCGTCACCTTGTCGCCGGCGACGCCGGCGGCGAAGGAGAAGGTCTGAGGAACGCGACCCAGTGCGACGGGGTGTAGAGCCGACGAGCTGGTTCTGGGCGATCGCCTCGACCTGGTTGAGTTTCTGGCAGGTCCAGCCCGAGCTGGCGGAGGCCGGCTGCACGCGTACTCGCCGGCCGTTGCTGATCAGGTTCAGGTTGCCCGTGCCCCGCGCTCCGGTGGCGGTCTGCGAGAAGGCGACGTCCTTCGGGGGCTGTACGGCGTAGGTGACCTGGTCGGGTCGCCGCCGGTCGTTTCGTAGGTGGCCTTGAAGGCGGTCGCCTGGCCCGACTTCAGGCCCGTGGTGAAGGCCTGGATAACGGCCCGGTTGTCGCCGACGGCGTGCCTGACTTTGCTGATCGTGTGCACGCCGAGCACCCGCTGGCCGAGATGGCGAGCAACGCCGTGACGCCGAGCAGGGCCGGGGCGATTTGGCTTCGGTCTCCATACACCGCGACCATGACGTGCCTCCGAGGAACGACAAATGCCTTTCAGGACTGTCCTTGAGGCGAGGATAAGGGCGCAGGCCTGCCCGCGACACCCGATGATGTCCGGGGAGGCTTGCTTGCGAATCTGTAGGCAATCCTCAGGATCCCTTCAGGCCGGCGGTACATCATCAGATCGGGCCAGCGGGGCTCGCTCAACCTGTGCGGACCGCGGCGGCCTGTGCCAGCGCCAGTTCCAGCGTCGCTGGCTATTCGCTAACGGATTCGGCTTAGTCACGAGGAGTAATGTCGATGTTCTTTACCTATTTGCAGCGCGAATTGCGGCGCCGGGCGAGACAGGCGATCCTATCGCGCTTGGTCTCGCCCTTGGCGTCGGGTTGGTCATCACGGTGACCGCCGCCTCCTCAGGAGTCAAAAACGCGCAGGCCGACGTGCTGCACTCGCTGTACGGCGTGGGCACCGACATCACCGTGACCCAGGCGGCGATGGCGGGCACGGTGGTCTTCACGTGGTTCGGCGTCGGTGGCAGCGGCGGCACTGTTGTGCCGCCGAGGCGGGTACGAAGATCAACCTGAACCGGCTGTCGTCCGGCCAGTTCGGGCCGATCAGCACCACGTCGGTGACCGCGATCGGCAAGCTCTCAACGTCGCTGCCGCGACCGGCGGGCTGACGCTGAACGACTCCGGGTCTCGTTCACGATCGGGAATTTTTCCGAGCGGCGGTGTTGGCGGCGGGTTCGGCGGATGCGGCGGTAGCGGAGGCGGCGGGTTCAGCGGCCGGTGCAACTTCGCGCAGACGTTCTTCCGTCGCCGGAGTCGATTTGTCGACCGGAGCGCTCGGCCCGCTGTCCTCGGCCAAGCTCGCCTGCGGCCGCACCTTCACCACGTCGGACACCACGTCGAACGTCGCGCTCGTCGACACCAGTTACGCCACCCAGAACAAGATCAAGGTCGGGTCCACGATCTCGATCGGCAACTCCGCTGCCAAGGGCACGAGCTTCACCGTCGTCGGCCTCGTCAGCTCGCCGTCGGGCACCGGCTCTGACGTCTACATCCCCCTGGGGAGGGCCCAGGCCCTCGCGGGCATGAGCGGCAAAGTGAACACCTCTACATCGCGGCGTCGAACTCGACTCAGATCGCCAGCGTCCAGAAGGAAGTCAGCGCGCTGATTCCGAAGGCCACCGTGACCACGGCCAACTCGCTCGCCAGCGAGGTCACCGGTTCGCTGTCCAACGCGTCGAGCCTGGCCAACTGCTCGGCCGGTGGCTGGCGATCGCGGTGCTGGCGGCCGCGTTCTCGCTCGCCGTGCTGCTGACATGTCGCGGTAGCCAGGCGGGTGCGCGAGTTCGGCACGCTGAAGGCGCTTGGCTGGCACAGCCGGAGGATCGTGTTCCAGGTCATGGGCGAGGCCCTGGCGATCGGCATCGTCGGCGGCTCGTCGGGGTCGGACTCGGCTACCTGGGCTCATCGCTCGTCGGCCACTTCTCGCCGAAGCTCACCGCGGCGATCGCGCAGACCACCGGCACGGCGACCCCGGGCGGGCAGCGTGCCTTCTCGCCGGGCGGCGGGTTCGGCGGCGGCGGCGTGGCGGCGGTTTTGCGGGCACCGGCCGGACCGGCGGGTTCCGCCCCGGCGGGTTCTCCGGGCGGCGGGCCAGCAACCCGTCGGTCACCGTTCACCTCACCGCTCCGGTGACCTTGTAGGTCATTGGCGCGGCGGTGCTGCTCGCCATCGTCGGCGGCCTGATCGCCGGCGGGTTCGGCAGCTGGCGGGCCGCTCAGCCGCGGCCGGCGGCCGCGTTGACGCGAGTGGCTTAGGTAGGGGACGAAATGTACAAGCTCACAGACGTCAAGAAGATCTACCACAACGGCCGTCAGGCGGTCGGCGCGCTGCAAGGCGTCGACCTGACCATCACGGACGGTGAGTGGCTGGCGGTTCAGGGGCCGACCGGGCACGGCAAGACCACCCTGCTCCAGATGCTCGGCGGGCTCGACCGGCCGACTCTGGCTCGGTCGAGTTCGAGGCAGGGACCTCGCCGAGCTGAGGGAGACCCAGGTCTGCGACATCAGGGCGAGTCGTTCGGCTTCATCTTCCAGACCTTCAACCTGATCCCGACGCTGAGCGCGCAGGAGAACGTCGAGACCGCGCTCGTGCCCCTCGGCATCGGCGCGGTGGAGCGGGCGGCCTGGCCGGCTGGGCCCTCGCCGACGTCGGGTTCGCTGACCGGGCGCGGCACCTGCCCTCGGAGCTCTCCGGCGGGCAGCAGCAGCGGGTAGCGATCGCCCGGGCCCTGGTCAAGGATCCGACCGTGCTGCTCGCCGACGAGCCGACAGGCAACCTGGACGAGGACACGAGGGACGACATCATCGGCTTGTTCAAGAAACTCTGGCAAGGCAACCGTGTGACGCTGGTCCTGGTCACCCACGACTCCCCGGTCGCCCGCCGGGCCCAGCGGATCGCGGTCATGCGCAACGGCAAGCTCTCGATCAAGCAGGACACGCGGAAGGCCCCTGCCTCTGCAGCCTGAAGACGTTCATGGCGTTGCCGCCGAGGTCGGCGGCTAGCCGGCCTGTGACAGCCGGCGGTTTCCAGCACCCGGTCAGCGTTCGGGCATTGCCGGCCACGCCCGGCACGCCTGGCCAGTCTGTTCCAAGATCATCTTGTCCGCGAGCCTGCGCAGCCATGACCCCGTAGTAGTCAGGCAGGCGCTGCGGCGGCAAGCCGGACACCTCGAGCCAGATGTTGGGCTTCATCAGCGCCAGGAAGGCCTGCTGGGTGGCACCACCAGCCTCGTCCGCCGTGCGCGAGTACAACGACGAGATCGGGGAAGTCGCGGAGCAATGGGTCGAGCAGCACCGGGTCAGCGTAGGCGTTGACCGAGCCCGCGAAAGTCGAAGTGCCGCAATGCACGATCACCGGCAGCTGGTGCTGCTCGGCCCAGGCATAGGCGGGGTACAGCATCCGGTCGCTGGCCTCGAAGCCGCCGTGCACCGGGTGGATCTTGAGGGCGACCGCGCCGAGTGCCGCTTGCCGGGCGAGCTCGCGGGCGGGCGGATAGTGAAGGTGCGGGTTGAGGTAGGCGACCGGGTGAAACCTCGCCGGGTTCTCCTAGACCAGGGGGAGCACGTCCTCGATCGGCTGGATGCCGGTCACCTTCGGGCTGTACTCGGAAAACAGCAGTACGTGGTCGACGCCCTGGCCAGCGAAATGCTGGTCAAGCTCGGTCGGCAAAGGCGAACCATCATCAGCAAATAGCTCGCCAAGCGGTGTCGCCGAACCGAACTCGCGGTCGAGGCATCGCTCAGTCCTGCGACAGGGTGGGCAGCTTCGCTACGTGAACGTGCGCATCTCCACCAGCGGCCGGCCGTTAAGCATCGGCGTCAGGCACCCCGTCAGGGAGAATACGCGCATCACAGCATTATCGCCGGGACCATATGCTGGCGGGATGCGCACAGCAGTGCCCGCGACACCTTGTGAGGTCGCCGCGCTTGAAGCCAGGTACCGGCCTTTCGATGGGGCCGGGGCCTGGAGCCGCCTGCGGGTGGACGAGGCCCGCCTGGCCAGGTACGAGGAAGACCTTCACGGCCTGCCGCTAGGTACGTGGCCGCAGGTGCGGGACGGCTGGTCAGGGCGGCGGCGCTCTCGTCGGCCGCGCTCGATGACCTCCTGCCCGCTAACCCGGAGCTGACCAGCCTGGTGCTCTCAGGATCGATCTGCGCTGCGAGGTGACCGACGATGATCCGGCTGAGGTCGTCGCTGAGTGTCACCGCCGGGCGCTGATCCTGGCCGCGAGGCGGCCGACGCGGGCCGCCCGGTCGACCGGAACCTGATCGCCTTGCTTGAGGACGTGATTACCGAGTTGCAGGCCTCCTACCCGGTGACCACGGAAACCGGGGAGACCTTCGAAGTCGAACTGCCCAGATGGCAGTACAAGCCGGTGTCGAACTACCTGCGGCTCCCTGACGGCCAGCTGGCCCGTTTCGCGCCGCCCGACCAGGTAGCGGCTGAGATGGCCAGGCTGACCGGCGAGCTAGGTTCGCCGGAGTTCGCCGGGCTGCATCCGGTCGTTCAAGCCACCTATGCCCACTACGCACTGACCGCCGTTCACCCGTTCGCGGACGGCAACGGCCTGCGCGCCCGCACGGTCGCCTCGATCTACCTGATGCGAGCGTACCCACTCCCGCCGCTGATCTTCGCCGACCAGTGGCCTGGCTACTACCAGGCGCTCAGGGCGGCGACTCAGGGGCTGACTGGGCGTCGCTCGCCGGGTTTTTCACCGCCGCCGCGCTCGGGGCGCTTGACCTCGCGGCGAGCCTGCTCTCGCCGTCAGCTGAGCTGCTGGGAGTCGTCTGGCGCAGTCCGCGCCGCCGCCGCTCTACGAGGCCGCTTCTGGTCTGCTCGATGCACCTGGCGACCGAGGTCAGGGAGCTGTTACGGCACCGCCCTGCGGGGGTGAGCCTGGCCGTTACCCCCTGCCTGCGGCTGGTCCCGGCAGGAGCCTGGCTACCGCATCGCCAGCGGCACCAGCCTGGCGATCGCCATTGGGGCGGACCGCGCCCGACCGACCTTGAATTCGGCGCCGGCATCGAAGGCGCCTGACGACTTGCTCCCGGTCGCGATCAGGGAGGTCCGCGGTGGCGAGCTGCTCGAGCCCGCGCTCGGCGACGCTGCCCGCTCGTTCTCTCGTCTACGGCGGTGCGGGCGCGCCTGTGGGCACGGCGCCTGCTGGTTGAGGCGTCCGGCCGGTAATTCCCAGGGTCGGTCGCTATGCTGATAAATCGCTTCTGGGAGGACAAGCGATGCGTTCAGCTTCACCAGCGGACGGCGGCACTTCGGGGCGGCTACGGCAGGTCTCGCAGGCGAGAACCAGCCGCCTGGCCATGCTCCGCCGGGGCGGGCTCGCTGCGGCGGCCTCGATCGCCGGGTTTACCTTGCTCGATCAGCGCCGGGCCGAGGCGGTGAGCGGTGACAACCTGGTACTCGGCGCGGATGAGGCAAACAACAACGCGAACGCTACGACGTCGCTCGGCGTGACCACGAAGGGCACTACCCTCATCCCGCTGCTGCTAGTGGATGGCTCGGAACTCTCTCCACCTCGACGACGCTCATCGTCAACGGGCCGCCGGGCAGCGGCAGCACGGCGGCGCCGACCAATAAGTCGGGCGGCGGCACCGGGCTCAAGGTCACCGGGAGCGGCAGCTCAAGCGGTGTGGCGGGCAGCAGCGGCACGGGCACAGGGGTAGCCGGCACGAGCAAGAGCAGTACTGGCGTGACCGCGACGAGCACTTCGGTGACGGCCTCAAGGCATCAGGCGGCCGGGGCGGCGTCTTCAGCGGCCCGGCCGCGCGGCCAGGCTCACCCCGGCGAAGGGCTCGCATCCGCGCTCAGGGCTCGCCGGCAACCTGTTTGTCGACCACAACAACGACCTCTGGTTCTGCAAGGGAACTACGCACTGGGTCAAACTCGCCTGACCTACAGGCCCAAGCGGGTCCCGCAGCCGCCCCAGCATCGGGTTCTACTTCCCGTCCACTGATGAGGCATCAACATGCGCTGGTCGCAGTTCACGTCCCACTCTTCGCGAGGACCCGCCGACGCTTACGCGGTGAGTCACCGCCTCTTGCTGCGGGCTGGCTTCATCCGCCAGCTGATGGCCGGCCACTACAGCCTGCTGCCGCTCGGCGTGAAGGTCAGGACCAAGATCATCGCGATCATCCGCGAAGAGATGAACAGGATCGGCGCGCAGGAATTCCTTCTGCCTTCCATGCAGCCCGGTCACATCTGGGAGAAGTCCGGCCGCATCGACGTCATGGGCGAGGAGATGTTCAAGTTCCGCGACCGGCGCGGGCAACTGACGGTGCTCGGCATGACGCATGAGGAGATCTTCGCGACCCTGGCGATCGAACTGGCCTCCTACCGTCAGCCTGCCGCAGTTCTGGTACCAGTTCCAGACGAAGTTCAGGGACGAGCCCCGGCCCAAGAGCGGCCTGATCCGGGTCCGCGAGTTCACGATGAAAGACAGCTACAGCTTCGACATCGACGAGGCCGGGCTCGATGTCTCTTTCGACGCGCACCGGCAGGCCTACGAGCGGATCTACGCCAGGCTCGGCATCCCGGCCTTCGGGGTGCAGGCCTCCAACGGCACCATGGGCGGCTCGGACTCCGTCGAGTTCATGTGTCCCTCTCCGGCCGGCGAGGACTGGGTAGCTAAGTGCCCTGACTGTGACTACGCCGCCAACCTGGAGAAGGCGACCTCGCGCCTGGCGCCGGTCGATGACCAGGCCGCGCAGACCCTGCCGCCCGCGCCGCAGCGGCTTGACACGCCAGGGGTGCGCACCATCGAGGACCTGGCGACCGGCTACGGTCTCGCCGCCGACCGGCAGGTCAAGACGCTCGTCCAGGTCATCGACGGCAAGCTGACCCTGGTGCTGATGCGCGGCGACCATCCGCTCTCCGAGCAGAAGCTCATCGACGCGACCGGCGCCGTGCAGGTCAGGCCGCCCAGCCCGAGGAGATCAAAGACGCGCTCGGTGCGCTGCCCGGCAGCCTCGGAGCGGTCGGCGTCACCGGGTTCCCCGTCCTCGCCGACGAGGCCCTGCGCGGCCGGCGGGGCCTGGCGACGGGTGCAAACACCGACGACGTGCACCTCACGGGTGTTGACGTCGAGCGGGACATTCCGGTCGGACAGTGGGCTGACCTTCGCGAGGTCAGCGAGGGAGAGCCCTGCCCGCGCTGCGGCACGCCGCTTGAGTTCGTGCAGGCGATCGAGGTCGGGCACATCTTTAAGCTGGGCCGCAAGTTCACGACCGTCCTCGGGGTCACCGTGACCGGACCGGATGGCGGCACGATCGTCCCCATCATGGGCAGCTACGGCATCGGCGTCGAGCGCGCGATCGCCGCCATCGCCGAGGTGCACCACGACGACGCCGGCCTGGTCTGGCCGGTCCAGGTCGGCCAGCCGAGGTCGATGTGGTCCTGCTGAGCCTGAAGGATCCCGAGGTGAAGGCCGCGGCGGAAACCCTGTATAGCAGCCTGCTCGACGCCGGCGTCGACGCCATGCTCGACGACAGGGACGTGCGCCCTGGCGTCAAGTACGCGGACGCTGAACTCGTCGGCATCCCGTTCCGCATCAGCGTCGGGCCTCGGGATCTCGCCGACGGCGTCGTGGAGATCACGCGCCGGGCCAACGGGGAAAAAGAGCGGGTCCCAGTCGGCGAGGCCGTATCCCACCTGCAGGCCCTGCTAACCAAGTAGCCGGGCCGGTCCTGGGCGGGCCATAACGGCCCAGGCCAGGACCGGCTGCCGGAACAATTGCTGCCGCGCTTCTGAGGCGACCCTGTTATGCCGCCGTGCTCGCGCGGTCGTCAGAATCGCTTAGCAACCGGTCGGCGGCACTGGCGAGTCGTTCGAACCGACTGTCGAGTGCTGCCCACCGCTTTCCGCCGCTGTCACAGCCGCGTACCGGAACTGGCTGACCCTGAACTGGCTGAATGCTTGCTGTTGCTGATCGTCGTGGTTGACATGGCCCCTCCCGCATGACCCCGACCCTAGCCCTCACTCATAAGAGACGCGCCTGAGGTGACTTAGGAGGTAAATCCCGTGTAACGAGATGGCAACTCTTCGCAGCCACTCGATAGGATCAACGAATTATGTCCCGTATTAGAGAAAAATGGCGGTTGCGGAGTGATCGGGGCAGCTGAGCAGCGTGGGGCACAAGCCGATCACGGCCCGGGCCACGAACGTCCCGGCTCACCGCATCGATGGGACATAGTTGCGGTTAGGCGGGCCGAGCGAGCAACAACGATGGCCCAGGGATGCGGTTCCCGCAGCATCGATGGCCCATCGTTGTCGTTGGCACCTGCCCGGCTACAGCATCGCTGGGACATCGTTGCGCCAGGCTGCCGCTAGAGCCTGGTCCACGCCTCGGCCAGCACCGACCGCAGGATCTGCTCTATCTCGTCGAAGTGCTCCTGGGTGCAGGTCAGCGGCGGCGAGACTGGATGACGGGGTCACCCCGGTCGTCGGCCCGGCAGATCAGGCCCGCGTCGAAGAGCGCGTGCGACAGGAACCCGCGCAGCAGCCGTTCGGACTCGTCGTCGCTGAAGGTCTCGCGGGTCGTCTTGTCCTTGACCATCTCGATGCCGTAGAAGTAACCGTCGCCCCTGATGTCGCCCACGATCGGCAGGTCGTTCAGTTTCTCCAGCGTGGCACGGAACGCGCCCTCGTTGGCCCTGACGTTGCCGAGCAGGTCCTCCTTCTCGAACACGTCCAGGTTGGCCAGCGCCACCGCGCAGGACACCGGGTGCCCGGCGAAGGTCACGCCGTGCAGGAACGAGGTCGCTCCGTGCAGGTAAGGCTCCATCAGCCGGTCGCTGACGATCATGCCGCCGAGCGGTGCGTACCCGGAGGTGACGCCCTTGGCGAAGGTGATGACGTCGGGCTGGTAGCCGTAGCGCTCCGAGCCGAACATGTAGCCGAGCCGTCCGAACGCGCAGATGACCTCGTCGGAGACGAGGAGCACGCCGTACTTGTCGCAGATCTCGCGTACCCGCTGGAAGTAGCCGGGCGGCGGCGGGAAGCACCCGCCCGAGTTCTGCACGGGCTCGAGGTAGATAGCGGCGACGGTCTCCGGGCCCTCGCGCAGGAGGGTGCGCTCGATCTCGTCCGACGCCCAGACGCCGAACTCGGTGACGTCGGAGGCCACAAACGACGGTGCCCGGTAGAAGTTCGTGTTCGGGATGCGGACACCGCCGGCCGGGAGCGGCTCGAACGGCGGCTTGATGTCGGGCAGGCCAGTGATCGCGAGGGCGCCGTGGGTGGTGCCGTGGTAGGCGATGTAGCGGCTGAGCACCTTGTACCTGGAAGGCTCGCCGATCAGCTTGAAGTACTGCTTGGCCATCTTCCAGGCCGACTCGACCGCCTCGGAACCGCTGGTGGTGAAAAAGACCCTGTTCAGGTCGCCGGGCGCATACCCGGCCAGCCGCTCGGCGAGCTCAATCGCCCTGGGATGCGCGTAGGACCAGAGCGGGAAGTAGGCCAGTTCGGCCGCCTGGCGGGCACCCGCCTCGGCGACGTCGGCCCGGCCGTGCCCGATCTGGCTCACGAACAGGCCGGACAGGCCGTCAAGGTAGCGCTTGCCACGAGAGTCGAATACGTACTGGTCGACGCCGCGCACGATGGTCGGGACGTCGCCTTCCTCGAAGGACGAGTGCCTCGTGAAGTGCAGCCACATGTGCCGCTTCGCCGATGCCTGCAGCGCTGCGTAGTCGGGTTCGTCTTTACTGGTCATCTGGTCCCCCAGTGATAGGTCTGCTTCCGCAGCTTCAGGTACACAAATGTTTCCGTTGTAGTCACGCTCGGCAGCGAGCGGATCTGGCTGAGTATGTCGAGTAGCTGATCGTCGTCTTCGCAGACCACCTCGACGAGGAGGTCAAAGGAACCCGCTGTTATCACCACATAGTCAATAACATCCATACCCGCGAGAAGGTCGGCTACCCGCTGGAGGTCATCGCCGCACCGGATCCCGATCATGGCCTGCCGCCGGAAGCCAAGCGACATCGGGTCGGTGACCGCCACGATCTCCATCACGCCCTGCTCGAGCAGTCGCTGCACCCGCTGCCGTACCGCGGCCTCGCTCAGGCCGACCGCCTTGCCGATCGCCGCGTAGGAGCGGCGGCCGTCGGATTGCAGCTGGTCCATAATGTGCCTGGATACCGAGTCGAGTACGACAGAGCCGCTGCGGCCGGGCCGCTCCGCGGGCGAGTCGTCGCCAGGCCCTCCGGCCCGCGATGATGCCATCTGGGTATCCTCCTCCCTTCCATGCTGTCACGAAACTGCCGTCTGTCAACTGATTTCGTTGTCCATAGGGTCCTAGGATATCGATTCACTTGTGCGAAGGCCAAAATCATGTCAAAGTCGTCACTGAGGACGAGGCCGGGCGCGGGCGGAGGGTGGCCCCCTCGCGACCCTGGGTAGCAATGCGGAAGCGCTGCCGGCGGACGTCAGTCCGCAGGCAGCGCTGGGTGATGGGGATAATTGATGGAAAAGCTTAAGAATTTCGTTGCCTGCGAGTTTGTCGGCTGGCGGGACGCGACCCCATACATCGGCGAATGACGGTTCCTTACTGGCTTGACCAGCCGTCGGCGCCCGTGCCGCTTCCGCCGCTTGAGGGCTCCGAGACCGCCGACCTCGCCGTGATCGGCGGCGGGTTCAGCGGCTTGTGGACGGCGCTCCTGGCCAAAGAGCGCGACCCTGGCCGCGACGTCGTGCTGGTCGAGGGCCGGAGGATCGCGTGGGGAGGCACCGGGCGCAACGGCGGCTTCTGCTCGGCTAGCCTCACCCACGGGCTGGCCAACGGCCTGGAGCGGTTTCCCTCCGAGCTGCCGGTACTCGACCGGCTCGGCCGGGAGAACCTGGACCAGATCGAGTCGGCCGTGGCCAGGTACGAGATCGACTGCGATTTCGCCCGCACCGGGGAACTGACCGTCGCGACAGCGCAGTGGCAGCTGGAAGGGCTGGCCGAGAACGCGGCGCTGGCTCGGGAACTCGGCACCGACGTGCAACTGCTCGACGGGCCGGCCGTCAGGGCAGAGCTTCATTCGCCAAATTACCTCGGCGGCCTATGGGACGTGGCCTGCGGCGCGACCGTGGACCCGGCCCGGCTGGCGTGGGGCCTGCGGCGGGCGTGCCTCGCCGCCGGGGTGCGGATCTACGAGCACACGCCGGTGCTCTCGATCGGGTCGGAGCGAGCCTGCCTGCGGCTGTCCTTGCGGACGCCCACGGGGTCGGTCTTCGCCGGCCGAGGTGGCGCTCGCTCCGGGCGCGTTCGCTCCGTTGCTGCGGCGGCTGCGCTACTACCTTGTCCCGGTGTACGACTACGTGCTGATGACCAGGCCGCTTTCGCCCGGTGCAGCTGGCGAGCATTGGCTGGGATCACCGGCAGGGGGTGGGCGATAGCGGGCAACCATGTTCCACTACTACCGGCTGACCGCCGACAACCGGATCCTGTGGGGCGGTTACGACGCCGTCTACTACTACGGCAACAAGATCGCCGCCCGCCTTGACCAGCGGCCGCGCAACCTTCGCCGAGCTTGCCTCGCACTTCTACGACACGTTCCCGCAGCTAGACGGGCTTGGTTCTCGCATCGCTGGGGCGGGGTGATCGACACTTGCTCCCGGTTCTGCGCGTTCTTCGGCACGGCTCGGTCAGGCCGGCTGAGCCTACGTGGCCGGGTATACTGGGCTTGGTGTCGGCGCGTCCAGGTTCGGCGCCGCCGTGGTGCTCGACTTGCTATCGGGCGAGCGTACTGAGTTGACCGAGCTCGAACTCGTCAGGACCAAGCCGCTGCCGTTCCCGCCCGAGCCGGCCCGGGCCGCCGGCATCGGACTCACCAGGTGGTCACTGGCCCAGGCCGACCGGCACGACGGTCGGCGCAACCCCTGGCTGAGAGCCCTAGACCGAGATCGGCCTCGGCTTCGACTCGTAAGCGCCCCGGCTTTCCGCCGACCCTGCTCCCGACCCTGCTCCCGACCCGCTCCCGGCCCCGCTCGGATTTTGCAGCTATTCCAGACATTTGCCGCAACTTGTCCGGCAGCCGCCGGGCAACGACAACGATGGCCCATCGATGCGGTTCCAGGCCGCCGGGCAACGACAACGATGGCCCGGCGATGCGGTTGCAGCAGCATCTATGGGTCATTGACGCGGTAGCCCGACGTCGGCCAACGACAACGATGGGCCATCGATGCGGTCGACCGGTCACGGACCATATCCTGTTGGCACTCCCGGCCCACCCCGATAAGACCTGCGTCCCTGGGTTACGCAGTTTCCGACGACAAGCGTCATCCGGCGATTCTTCGCTGGGCCTATCCAGACTGGCGGTCGGCTAGCCGGTCGCGCGCCTGACTGGCTTTTCTGGCGGCTGAAGTTGCCTGCCGCAGGCCCGCGCTCGCCTCGCCAAGCTGCTGCCTGGCTTTCGCGAGGGTTTTCCTGGTCGCGGAGAGGCGCTGCCCGGCATCGGCCATGCCCTCCTCGGCGTCGGCCAGCGTCCGCTGCGCCTGGGCTAGTTGCTGCCGGGCTTCGACGGCGGTGCGCTCGGCTTGCGCGAGGCTGTCTTGGTGTTCGTGGAGTTGCTGTTCGATGAGCTTGACCGCCTGCTGTTGCTCGTGGTGGGCGACCGTGGCGGCCTCGGCGGCCTGAGTTGCCTCGTCAGCGGCTTCTGTCGCTTCGGCAAGCGCCTGCCGCTCGCGCTCAGCGGGGTCGGCCGGGGCGGCCTTGGAGCGGGCGGCTTGATGCCCGGTCCGGCAGCGGGCGGTGTGAGGCGCGGCTGCGGCTGGAGCGACCAGGCTGGTTCCGATGCCTGGTCCGAACCCGGCCCAGGTCGCTGCCTTGACCACCGTGCCGGCCGCCACCAGCCTGGCCACGTCCGGGTCAGCGAGCGCCGCATTCAGCGTTCCTGTCACCTCCTCCCGCAGGGCCGCTTGCCGCTGGCCGTCAGGTCCGAGCGCCTGTTTCACCAGTGAGTCAATGAGTCGCGCCGGGCCTGGGACAGTTTCCTGATGCTGGCACCGTCGAGGGCGGCCTCGCCGGCCCGCAGCTGATCGCCGAGCTCGGCGATCCGCTGGGGGACCGTCGGGTCGCCCGCACCAGCCGGTCGACCAGCCAGGCCGACTTCGTCGGCTTTCCGAGCGCGGTGATGCTCTTCGCCGCTTCGGCGTCTCCGGCGCGCCGAGCCTGCGCCGCGAGTTCCTTGCGACGGGCCGTGAAATTCTCCGGATCAGCCGAGTAGAGGTCGGCGGCGGCGTCGCTGAGCAGTGACATATTCCTCCCGTATCCCATCGTGTCCGGGATACCCGCCATCCGCCAGCCGCGTCGGCGCAACGATGGCCGGAGGGGTGCATTCCCTTGTGAAGTGAGGTGGAGATGCCCGATGTCTGCCGGGCCGGGCACGGGATCGCGGCAACAGTAATGCCGGGTTCACTGTTGCCTGGCAACAGTGGTGCGGGGTTTACTGTTGGTCCCGGCCGGGCGGGAGGGCATCAGCCGACAGCAACAATGTCCCACGGTCGCCGTGCCCGGCGGCCGGGCAACGACAACGATGGCCCCGCGTTGCTGTCACCGCCGCGTCCATGGGCCATAGACGCGGTAGTCCCAGGCCTGGCAACGACAACGATGCGACAGCGATGCGGTAGACGGTCCGGCTGCGGGCTCCGTGCTCAGCGGGTTCGGGGGGATCGTTAAGAATGCGGACACATGAGCGAGCCCGAGGAACCAGAAGCCCAGTTTCACCGGAACCGGCATGAGCACGGGGGAGCCGCTCACCGTCTCGATGATGACCAGCTGGCGAGACTGACCGAGGAAGAGCGGGTCGAGCTTGGCCTTGAGGACTACGACCCGGACGAGGTCCCGCCCGCGACCTGAGTGCCCGCGCAGCGCCGGACCAGCAGAGCGACCTGCAGGTCTAGCCTGACCTGCGCTGACTCAAGGCTGCCGCCGACGAGTTCCTGGATCTTGTGCAGGCGGTCGTACAGCGTCGGCTGGCGAGGCCGGCCCTGGCCCACGCGACCGCCTTGTTGCCGCCGGCCTTCAGGTAGATCGTGAGCACCTGGACGAGGTTGGTGCCGATGCCGCTCGTCGTGCGCCAGCAGCGCGTCGAGCTGACGCTCGGAGTATTCCAGCACCCGAGGGTCATCGCGCAGCTGATAGAGCAGCCCGGCTAGTCCGAGCTCAGCCAGCCGGACCAAGGAACCTGCCTGCACCTCACCGGCGTACGCTGCCGCCCCAGCCGCTAGTTCCGCTTCCCGCAACGCGGCCCGCGCCTCAGCTAGCGAATCGACCGGCGCGGCGGTGCCGACCGGCATCCCTGGCCGGGCCGCCAACGCCGCCACCTCGGTGAGCACGGCGCCGACATCAGCCCCGGCCCGCAACGCGAGCAGGCCGCCTGCCGCACCGCCGTCAAGCACTCCGGTGACGCCGGCGACCCCAGTCCGCTCGCACGCAGCGCCCAGCGCCGCCGTCAGCTCAGTCGCCGCCGAGGCCGCGTACCTGCGGGCAGGATCACCACGGGCACGTCCAGCTGCCCGGTCAACGGCACGCCGAGGGCGGTGATACGCGCGTGCAGGTCAGCCCAGTCGGCGAACCCTGGCCCCGCCACCTCCCTCAGCAGCACTCCGCCAGCGGTCGCTGGCCGGACTCTCAGGGCTGGCCCGCCGCCGGTCGCCAACCATTCTGGTTAGAGTCAGCGTGGCCGCCGCCGCTCGAGCAGCGCTTCATCGGCTGGCTGAGGTGCCCGCGCCAGGACGAATGAGCCGCCCCCAGCTCGGGTTCCCCGCTGCCGTCACTCAGCCAGCCGGCGGCCTTGTCGTAGCCGGTCCGGCCGGGGATCCGCACCGCACGGGACTTCCCGGCGAACCCGGCCAGCAACTCGTCCGCCTGCTGTCCTTTCCCCGCACAGGCCAGCACCCGGTGCGCAAGATCGGCGAGGATCACGGGCACGCCGGCCAGGTCGCTGGCCCGGTCCACGACCTCCTGCTCGCTGGCCTGGTAAAGAGCCAGGTCGGTGAACACCTGATACACCCGGTCGGCCGCGCTCAGCTCGGCGACCTGCGCGGCCAGGATCCGCGCGTGCACGGCCTCGGTGATCGCGATGAACTGAGTCTCCCTTTCGAACACGATCAGCGGCAGCAGGTGCCAGGCCGCGGCGTCGACAAGCGCGCTGGCAGGGCTCGCACGTAACGCGAGCCAAGCTCCACCGCCAGCGCGCTGACGCCTGCCGCCGCAAGGCCGGCCACGTAGCGGCCGAGACCGCCCTGGTCAGGCGGCAGCGCGATCCCGGTCGACAGCACCAGTTCGCCGCCGCGCAGCAGCCGTCCGGTTTCGGTCAGCTCGATGACGTGCACCCAGCGCACCGGCGTGTCAAGCCGGTCCGCCCCGGCCAGCACCCGAGGCGCCCCCGCCGCACCGGCTCAAGCTCAAGCACATCAGCCACGGTCGGCAGCATCCAAGACTCCTCCTTACAGTTCGTTAGGTAAATACAGATCTAGCTTACGATTCGTAACTTGGCCTGATCGTGCCTCCAGAGGAGACTGGAAGAGCGGGGGTTCACGCGGGCTCGGCAGGAGGCAACTGATGACCAGACACACCACGCACTGGATCGGCGGCAAACCGTGGACCGGCCCCGCGTCCACGGGTCCCGGTCAGGCCAGGCATGGTGACATCTACAACCCGGCGACCGGCGAGGTACAGGCACCGTCGACTTCGCGACCGCCGCCGAGGTCGACCCCGCGGTGATCGGCCGCCGCCGCGTTCCCGGCCTGGCGGGACACCTCGCTGGCCAAGCGCACCGCCGTCCTGTTCGCGTTCCGCGAGCTGCTCAAGCGCCACGCAGGCGAGCTCGCCGCGATCTGATCAGCCGAGCACGGCAAGGTCGTCTCCGACGCGCCGGCGAGGTCAGCCGCGGCCTGGAGGTCGTCGAGTTCGCCTGCGGCATCCCGCATCTGCTCAAGGGCGGGTTCACCGAGAACGTCTCGACCGGCGTCGACGTCTACTCGATCCGCCAGCCGCTCGGCGTGGTCGCCGGCATCACGCCGTTCAACTTCCCGGCCATGGTGCCGATGTGGTTCTTCCCGATCGCGATCGCCGCGGGCAACACCTTCGTGCTCAAGCCGTCCGAGAAGGACCCGTCGGCGTCGCTGTGGCTGGCCGAGCTGCTCGGCCGAGGCCGGCCTGCCCGCCGGCGTGTTCAACGTCGTGCACGGCGACAAGGCCGCCGTCGACGCGCTGCTGACCAACCCGGACGTCAAGGCGATCAGCTTCGTCGGCTCGACCCCGATCGCCCAGTACGTCTACGCGACCGGCACCGCGCACGGCAAGCGGGTGCAGGCCCTCGGCGGGGCCAAGAACCACGTGGTCGTGCTGCCCGATGCCGACCTGGACCTGGCCGCCGACGCGGCCATGTCGGCCGGCTTCGGCTCGGCCGGCGAGCGCTGCATGGCGATCTCGGTCGCTGGTCGCGGTCGGCCCGGTCGCCGACGAGCTGGTCGCGCAAGATCGCCGAGCGCATCGCCACGCTGCAAGTCGGCGACGGCGACCGAGCCCGACTCGCGACATGGGCCCGCTGGTCACCAAGGCGCACCGCGACAAGGTCGCCTCCTACATCGACGCCGGCGACGCCGACGGCGCCGACGCTCGTCGTCGACGGCCGCGCGCATCCGGTCGACGGTGCCGGCCAGACGGCTTCTGGCTGGGCCCGACGCTGATCGACCACGTCACCCCCGAGATGAGCGTCTACACCGGACGAGATCTTCGGCCCGGTGCTCTCGGTCGTGCGCGTCGCGTCCTACGACGAGGCCTCGAGCTCATCAACGCCAACCCCTACGGCAACGGCACCGCGATCTTCACCAACGACGGCGGCGCGGCCCGCCGCTTCCAGAACGAGGTCGAGGTCGGCATGGTCGGCATCAACGTGCCGATCCCGGTGCCGATGGCCTACTACAGCTTCGGCGGCTGGAAGGCTCGCTGTTCGGCGACACCCACGCCCACGGCACCGAGGGCGTGCACTTCTTCACCCGCGGCAAGGCCGTCACCACCCGCTGGCTGGACCCCAGCCACGGCGGCATCAACCTCGGCTTCCCCGGAACAACTGAGTCAGGACCGGATGCAGCCCGCTGACCGACTCACCCACCGATCCGGCTCGCGGCGCCGAGGTCTACGCCGCCGACCGCGCCCACGTGTTCCACTCCTGGTCGGCGCAGAGGCACTGAAGCCCGTTCGTCGATCGAAGGCGCGGAAGGCTGCTACGTCTGGGACGGCGACGGCAACAGGTTGCTGGACTTCTCCAGCCAGCTGGTCTTCACCAACATCGGCCATCAGCACCCGAAAGTCGTTGCCGCCATTGCCGAACAGGCGGCCAAGCTGTCCACGGTCGCGCCGCAGCACGCGAACGAGGCCCGCGGACAGGCGGCCACGGCTGATCCCGAGCTCGCGCCCGGCGGTTTCAACAAGGTGTTCTTCACCAACGGCGGCGCCGACGCCAACGAGAACGCGGTCAGGATGGCCCGCCTGCACACGGGCCGGTACAAGGTGCTCACCTTCTACCGCTCCTACCACGGCGGCACCGACACGGCGATCACCTCGACGGGTGACCCGCGCCGGTGGCCGAACGACTACGCCACCGGGCACGTGCACTTCTTCGGCCCGTTCCTCTACCGCACCTCGTTCCGCGCCACCACCCCGAAGAGGAGTCGCGAGCGGGCCCTGGAGTACCTGGAGCAGGTGATCCAGTTCGAGGGTCCTTCCACGTTCGCCGCGATCCTGATCGAGACCATCCTCGGCACCGCGGGCATCATGATCCCGCCGCCCGGCTACCTGGCAGGGCCTGCGGGCGCTGCGACAAGTACGGCATCGTGTTGATCGCCGACGAGGTGATGGCCGGCTTCGGCCGGGCCGGAAAGTGGTTCGCGTTCGAGCACTTCGGCGCCGTCCCCGACCTGATGACGTTCGCCAAGGGCGTCCAACTCCGGCTACGTGCCGATCGGCGGCGTGATCATCTCCGACGAGATCGCCGCGACCTTCGACGACCGGGCCTATCCCGGCGGGCTGACCTACTCGGGCCACCCCCTGGCCGCCGCCTCGGTAGTCGCCACCATCGACGCCATGGACGACGAGGGCATTGTCGAAAATGCTTCAAGCATCGGGCAGCAAATAATCGGTCCAGGTCTGCACGACCTGGCGCAACGTCATCCCGTGGTCGGCGAAGTGCGTGGTCTCGGCGTGTTCTGGGCCATTGACCTGGTCTCCGACCGGGCGACTCGCGCGATGCTCGCCCCGTACGGCGGCTCGTCGGAAGCGATGGCAACGTTGATGATCGCAGGCCAGGTCCCGCGGGCTGCTCACGTTCACGAACTACAACCGCCTGCACGTGGTGCCGCCGTGCATCGTCACGGCCGAGCAAGCCAAGGAAGGACTCGCGATCCTCGACGAAGTCTTCTCAATCGTCGACCGCTACTACGCCGGCGGTTGCTTTGGTGCCAGCGTTCGGTCCGGCTCAGCCGCTGACAGCAGGCACGGCGGCCGGGTCAGGCTCGCCGACGCGACCGTGGCCGCCTACGGTGCGCTCGTGGCGCCGTGGTGGCCTGGCCTGATCGCCCAGTTCAGGGCCGAGCAGGCGGTCAAGGCCAGGATCCTGGCCAGAGGCGGAGGCGCGCGCTCGCTCGGCAGACCCGCTATCCGCTGGGACCCGCCGGACTTGAAGTCGACAACACTGCGGCCTATGGTGATCTTCCCGGTCACGACCGTCACCGGTCTGGTGTCGCCCGCCGGCGCCGGAACGCGATGGCGGCTGGCTCGGCTGGTCGGCAAGACCAGGGCGCTGGCGCTGGCGAGCATGGGGATGGCTGCACGACTACGGAGCTCGCTGCCAGGATGGGCGCCTCGATCGCCGGTGCCAGCCAGCACGCCGGGGTGCTGCGAGATGCCGGGCTCATCGTCACCGTCCGGCAGGGTGGCGCGGTGCTTCATACGCTCACGCCGCTCGGCGCCCAGCTGCTAGCTGGGGCTCTAAGCCAGGACTGAAACCTGTTGCCCGTGGTGCGGGCCAGCCGCTTTGCTCTGGATCAAGGTCGGCCGACGGCCGGCCAGCCCGAGAGGCAAGCACATGAAAGTGACGTTAGTCAGGCTCATCGGCGGGCTCGGTGCCGCCGCGCTGGCCGCCGCGCTCGCCGTATCCTCGGCCCAGGCAGCCTGGGCGACGAACACCTCAGTCGAGGCGTTGTTCCAGGCCAACACCGGTTTCCTGTGGGCGGCCGGTTCGCGGAACCGGCAATCAGGGCCTCGGCATGCTGGCAGGAACCAGCCCGAGCCTGTCGCTCTACCAGCGCGGGATCGGTGACTTCGGTTACGAGGCCGCCATCAACGCCAACACCGGCGTGCTGTACGTGGCTGGTCCGCTGGCCAGCGGCTTCCTCGGGGTGAGCATGATGGCGGGAACCAGCCCGGCCATCGCGGTGCTCAACACCAACACCAGTTTCGTGGTCGCCGCCCAGGGCGCCAACGGGCACCTGTGGATCGCGACGGCCAGTTCGTCGACGGACACCGGCCTCGCGATGAAGGCGGGCACGAGCCCGGCCATCGCCGACTAGAGTCGTCCGGCTATGAGATCGCCTACCAGGGCAGCAACGGCGACCTGTGGCTCGACGGCTCCGCCGGCGACGAAACCGCCTTCCAGGGCGTCAACGGCGACCTGTTCGAGTGGGGCAGCTCAGGGAATGCCGACGAGGGATTTGGCATGCTCGCTGGTACTAGTCCGGCGCTGGTCCCTAATCCGTAGCCAGACTCGGCCTGATCACCGCACGCCTCTGATGGACGGCTGCCTGGGGTGCTGGGGTGATCAGGCCGGGTGATGTTGGCTGTGTTAGCCCGGGGGGGCGACCCCCGGACCCCCCGATGTGCCTTCGCGCTTTAAGGCGCCTCTTCCCTCCTCGCTCGCGCTTCGCGCTTCGCTCGTCAGTCCAGACGGCGCCGCGCTCCGGCTCCTGTGGCTGGGCTTCAACCCTGCCTCCGGCGGGTTTGCCTTTTAGCCGGCGGCGGTGGTGAAGGCGGGGAGGTAGGCGTTGGACTGGCCGGAGGCGGTTGGGTGGTAGGACTCGTCGATGTCCAGGATGTTGACTGAGTGCAGGTAGCTGTTTGAGTCGCAGATCTGGTGACTGGCGAAGTAAGGGTTCACGTCAACGAACGTGTCGCCGTACCGGCCGGCGGGCCTGGACCACGCTGTCGGTCCGGCGCCCTGGTTCAGGTCGGTACGGTCGGTGAACGCTGCTCTGCGCGCTCGCCGCCCCGCCACCCCCGAGGACGGCGAAACTGGCGGCTCCGAGCAGGGCCGAAGTAGTGAGTACGGAGAGACGGACACGGGGGCTGACACGCATGGGCTGCTCCTGCGAGACCGCTGATACCTACTACTGATAAGTAACATCGGTGATCTACCCCGTCAATTGCCAATTTTTAGGACTTAAGCCAGGCGCGCAGAGCACCCAATCCCCGATCCCGAACCTCCCGAGCTCAGATGGGCCTGGGCTTGGCCTCAGGGAGTGAACCGGGGCTGGTGTGGCTAGCGTGCCTTTAGTGATTGCCGGGGGCTGGCGGGGTCACGGCCCGGGGGTGGCGGCGCTGGTGACCGCATCGGTGGCCAGTGGGCCATCGTTGCGGTCGGCCGCGCATTACGAGCGTTTTGTCCCGCGAGGCCCCGTGCGGCCCTTGGAAACCTCGGGTTGCCGTTGTCGGAGAGCGAGGTTTCCACGATCAATGGTCCTTCCCCCCAAAGAGCCCCACCCCTGCGACATCGATGTTGCGCCGAAGGCAGTACGCCCGATTTGTCGGTCTCGCCGGGGCACGCGGATGCGCTGGGCTCGCCGTCGCCGACGCACTCAAATCGCCCAAAACCGCCCCCGGATCCGGCCCCGCTGGGGTGCGGGGCTGGCGGGGGCGGACCTGGCCGGGGGCAGGGCAGCGGCTTCGATGGCGGGGCGGCGCTGGCCGGGCCCAGGGGCAGCGGCTTCGATGGCGTGGGGCGGGTTCTGTTTCAGGTGTGGCTTAAACACCTTGGCTGGTGGCGGCGGGGTGGGCCAGGCTGGGGGGATGAGCTGGCGGATTCACTTCACCGAGGATGACCTGCGGCGGATCCACGTGGACCCGGCGCCAGGGCCGATGGTCGAGACCTTGATGGCGTTCTCGTTCCTGCGCTGCCCGAAGCAGCCGAGGGACTTATTCCGCGCCTGGCATGAGCGGTCGATGCCTTTGCTCACCTCGGCGATGCGGCCGCTGGCGGCGGTGATGCCGGCCGGGACCAGGGGGCCTGACTTCTACCCGCTGACTGGCGAGGCGCCGACGATCGAGCAGGGGATCAAGGCGCTGCTGGCACTGCCGAGCGAAACCATGCTGGCCGAGTTCGAGTCCTTCGACGAACTGAGCCGGCTGCCCAGGGAGGCCTGGGCGTCGGTCGATGCCGACAGCGCCGGCCGGCATGACCTCGCGGATGCGGTGCTGGCCGCTTACCAGGCCCTGGTCGAGCCATACTGGTCGCAGATCAGCGGCCAGTTGCAGGCGCTTCAGGCCAGTCGCCGGCGGATCCTGGCGGCTGGCGGTCCTGACCGGCTGCTGGCCTCGATCCAGTCGCAGCGGATCAGGTGGCGGCGGCCCGTGCTCGAAGTGTTCGGCACTTCTGAGCTTGACCTGTATCTGGGCGGTCACGGGCTGGCGCTCGTGCCATCCATGTTCGCGGGAAAGCTGGCCTCGCTGCACTTCGCCTGCGCGGACCCGCTTGCGCCGCCGTGGCTCGTGCTGCCGTGGACCGACGGCTCGGGCGGAATCAGCATGGCCGTGCCGCGACGGGCCGGGGGGCAGGCGCTCGCAGCCCTGCTCGGGCGGACCAGGGCGGCCGTCCTGGCGAGCATCCGCGACGGGTGCACCACCACGGAACTGGCCGGCCTGTGCGGCATCTCGCTAGCGGCGGCCAGCCAGCACGCCACGGTCCTCCGCAACGCGGGGCTGATCGTGACCCGCAGGCACGGTAACTCGGTGCTCCACGCGCTGACGCCGCTCGGCGAGCAACTGCTCGGCCAGCAGCCACTCGACCGCCAGCTGCGCGCGGTGGGTCAGAGCTGAGCGAACGCTTCCTCGAGCACGTCGAGGCCCTCGTTGAGCAGTTCAGGGCTGATCACGAGCGGCGGCAGGAAGCGCAGCACATTGCCATAGGTGCCGCAGGTGAGAACGATCACGCCGGCCGCGTGGCAGGCCTTGGCGACCTTGCTCGCGGCGGCGGCGTCGGGCTCGATCGTGCCCGGCCTGACCAGTTCGATCGCGATCATCGCGCCCCGGCCGCGCACGTCGCCGATCACCGGGTTGCGCTCGGCCAGCTTGTGCAGCCTCGGCAGCATGATCTCGCCGATCCGGCGGGCGGCCGCGGGGAGGTCTTCCTTGGTCATGGTCTCGATCGAGCCGAGCGCGGCGGCACAGGCGACCGGGTTGCCGCCGAAGGTGCCGCCAAGCCCGCCGGCGTGCACCGAGTCCATGATTTCCGCCCGGCCGGTCACGCCGGCTAGCGGCAGCCCGCCGGCGATTCCCTTCGCCGTGGTCACCAGGTCAGGTACCACGCCCTCTTGGTCGCAGGCGAACCAGTCGCCGGTACGGCAGAATCCAGTCTGGATCTCGTCGGCGATGAACACGATCCCGTTGTCGCGGCAGTACCCGGCGAGCCCGGGCAGGAAGCCCTCAGGCGGCACGATGAAGCCGCCCTCGCCCTGGATCGGCTCGAGCAGGATCGCGGCGACCCGGTTCTCGCCGACCTGGGCGTGGATCAGGCCGGTGATCACGTCGAGTGCCTTCTCGGCGGTGCACTCGGCGGCACCGCCCGGCCAGCGGAACGGGTACGCCATCGGCACCCGGTACACCTCGCCGGCGAACGGCCCGAACCCGTCCTTGTAGGGCATGTTCTTGGCGGTCAGCGCCATCGTCAGGTTGGTACGGCCGTGGTAGGCGTGGTCGAATACGACGACCGCCTGACGCCCGGTCGCATGCCTGGCGATCTTGACCGCGTTCTCCACCGCTTCCGCGCCCGAGTTGAACAGGGCCGAGCGCTTGTCGTAGCTGCCTGGCGTGACCCGGTTCAGCTCCTCGCAGACCTCCACGTAGCTCTCATAAGGGGCCACCATGAAGCAGGTATGAGTGAAGCTGGTCACCTGTTCCGTGATCCGGGTGACGACGAGCTCGGCGCTGTTGCCGACCGACGTCACCGCGATCCCTGAGCCGAAGTCGATCAGCGAGTTACCATCGGCGTCGATCACCACGCCGCCGCCGGCCGCGGTGACGAACACGGGCAGGACGTGGCTGAGGCCGCGGGCCACGCTGCGCTGCCTGCGCTCGAGCAGTTCGCGGGACACCGGTCCAGGGATCTCGGTCACCAGCTGGCGCCGCTGGGCTAGCGCTGGTCCGCCGGCGGTAGAGTGCTGGGTCATAGGCCGAGGATAGACCGGACACTGGCGGCGATGTAGGGCCGGCTGGCATGATCGGTTAACGGGCTCGCATGCGGGTAAGACATGCGATCACATGCAGGAGGTCGCGGATAGCCAAGAACAGGTCAGCCGGCGCCAGCCGGCCCTCGACGTCCCGCCGCGAGGTGCCCGAAAGGGTGCACCGGGCGGGAATTAACATGAGGGTACTAACTTGGCGCCGAGTCTGTAGTATGGGATCCCGCTTACCGGGGCACATTCGGACTTATCGTCGCAACCGAGGTGTTCAGGGTGGCTGGGTCAAGATAGTTGTTTGTATTGGCAAAAATTTGGTATGTGGTGCAGGAATGGCCCGCCCCGGACGTCGAGGAGGACCTCATGCGAACACATGATTGGTTTCGGTCGCACAGCTTCCACTATTCTGACTTCGGCGATACAAGCGAACTAGGTCAGATCAAGCGAGACAGGGGTTTGTCCGTCTCATTGATCCTGCCGACTCGCAATGTGGCCGAGACCATAACCTCGGTGCTCGACGAGGTTAATAATCTCCGACGTCCAGGTGTCGAACTAATCGACCAGGTCGTGGTCGTCGACGCGGATTCGCCCGACGGCACCGCCGAGATCGCCCGCGCCTATGACGTGGAGGTCTACTCAGAGAATGCGCTGATGCCTGAATACGGCCCGGCGCACGGTAAGGGCGACGCCATGTGGCGGGGCCTGTCCGTGGCCACCGGAGACGTCATCGCATTCGCGGACACTGACACGGGGAACTTCTGCACGCAACTCGTGACCGGGGTCGTGGGCTGCCTGGTAGCCCGTCCCGAGATCAAGTTCGTGAAGGCCGCCTACCGGCGGCCTTTTACTCAGGAGTCCCTTTCTGTGCCTGATGGCGGCGGCCGGGTAACCGAGCTGACCGCCAAGCCGGCACTCAACCTGCTCTTCCCTGAGCTTGCCGGGTTCGTCCAGCCGCTGGCGGGCGAGTTCGGCGGCACCAGGGACGTGCTCTGCAAGATCCCGTTCTTCAGCGGCTACGCCGTTGAGGTCGGCATGCTCATCGACGTGCTCGATGCGTGCGGCCTCGCCGGCATGGCCCAAGTCGACGCGGGCATGCGCAAGAACAGGCACCAGGATCTCGGCAACCTGTCAAGGATGGGCTACGCCGTGATGCGGGCGGTGCTCACCAGGGCGACCCAGCGACGGCTGACCGGCGCTGATTTCACCGCCGACGCCTGGACCGCCTCAGAGGCTGGTTCCTACCTTCACGCCGTGGCCACGGCCCAGGGCGTGACGCTGGAGGAGTTCGCTGAGCTGATGATCGAGCGGCCGCCGATGGAACTGGCCTTGCTCGACCGCCAGCGCCTGGCGAGCGCGACGGCTGCTGGCGCATGATTGGCTAGCAGAGCTTAGGGAAACAGGCGGCGGCGCCCTACAGCAAGAGATCCCGCGCCGCCGCCTCGATGACGCCCTGCGAGAGGAGCACGGTGCTGGCCGCCGTGCCCAGCGGAATGAAGCTGTCTTCGCTGGTGACCCGGTTAAGCCGGCCGGCGAAGCCGGCATCGATCAGTGCGGCGATGACGCCTTCGCCGACTCCTCCGCTCCTCCTGGTCTCGTCGGCGACGAGGACCGCTCCGGTCATTTCGGCTTCCCTGATCAGGTCGGCCTCGGGCAGCGGCGCGAGCCAGCGGAGGTCGAGCACCCGGCAGGCGATGCCGGTGTCGGCGAGCCTGGCCGCCGCTCGCAGGCTCATTCGCAGGCCGTTGCCGAACGTGACGATCAGCAAGTCGGTGCCCTCGCCGTAAACGCGGGCCTGGCCGACCGGCGCGTGGCCGAGCGTCCAGAGCCACGGCGGATCGTACCTGGCCAGCCAGCCGCCGTCGCCGGGGGAGTAAAGGTCGCGCTGGTGGTACAGGGCGATGGGCTCAAGGAACACGCACACGCTGCCGTCTTCACGGGCGCTGGCCAGGCAGGTGCGCAGCAGGGCCGCCGCGTCGTCCGGCCTGGCGGGGCAGGCGATGATCAGCCCAGGGATGTCGCGGAGGGCGCCTACGGCGTTGTCGTTGTGAAAATGGCCGCCGAACCCCTGCTGGTAGGCCAGGCCGGCGATGCGAAGGACCAGGGGATTGCGGTACTGGGCCTGGGAGAAGAACGACAGCGTCGCCGCCTCGCCCCTGATCTGGTCGGCGGCGTTGTGCACGTAGGCGAGGTACTGGATCTCCGGTACCGGAAGCAGGCCGGCGAGTCCGGCGCCGAGCCCGAGGCCGAGGATCGACTGCTCGTCGAGCAGTGAGTCGAAGACCCGGCCCGCGCCGAACGCGGACAGCAGGCCCTTGGTGACGCCGTAGACGCCGCCTTTGCGAGCGACATCCTCGCCGAAGACGATCACCTCAGGGCGGGCGGCGAGTTCGTCGGCGAGCGTGCGGTTGATGGCCTGGGCGAGGGTCAGGCCGCCTTCCTCCTCCGGCAGCCGGCCGCCGAAGGCCTGGAGCCTGCGCCGCTTGCCTGCCGGCCCGATGGCGGCCGCTACCACGGACGGCTGGCGGGGCGCGAGCGGCGCCATGACCTGCGCCGCTGACGTGAGCTTGGGCTCGGCTTCCGCCTTGGCGGCCAGCTCGAATACCGCTTCCCCTGACCGGGCGTACCTGGCGAGCAACTGCTCGGGGGTGAGCGCCCCGGCGGCGACGAGCAGCCGCGCAGTGCCGAGCAGCGGGTCGCGTTCCTGATCGGCGGCCAGTTCGGCCGGGGTGCGGTAGGCCGACTCGGCGTCGGAGCCCGCGTGCCCGCCGAACCTCACCGTGTACAGGTGCAGGACGGCGGGCGCCCGGCGCTCCCGCACGTAGCTGGCCGCCTCGGTGGCAGCGTCGTAGGCCTGCGCCAAGTCGGAGCCGTCGGCGTGGCTGTAGCGCAGGTGCGTGCGCCCGGACAGCGCGGCCTTGACCCAGCCCGGCGGGGTGCGCACGCTGATGCCAAGCCCGTTGTCCTCGCAGATGAGCAGGAGCGGGATCGGCAGGCCCTGATAGGAGCAGTAAGCAGCGGTGTTGATGGCGCCCGCCGCGGTCGAGTGATTGAGGGAGGCGTCGCCGAAGCTGGCGACCACGATCGAGTCGGCGGGCCACGGCGCGGTAATGCCGAGCCGGGCGGCGCGCGGGAGACAGAAGGCCAGTCCGACCGCTCTCGGCAAGTGCGAGGCGATCGTCGACGTCTGCGGAATGACACTCAGTTCGGCCAGGCCGAAGACCTTGTGCCGTCCGCCGGCGATCGGCTCCGTCGCGGCGGCGGCGAGGCCGAGGAGCACGTCGTAGACGCCCGCGGAGCCCCGGCCGGCCTGGGCAGCCCTGGCCAGGTAGAACGCGCCGGATCTGTAGTGCAGCAGCGCCGGGTCGGTCGGCCGGGTCGCGGCCGCGACCGCCGCGTTGCCTTCGTGCCCTGAAGACCCGATCGTGTAGAAGCCGGTATCGCGGCTGCGCAGCCACCGCGCGGCCGCGTCCAGATGCCTGCTCGCCGCCTGAGCGTCGAACAGCTCAAGGCACCGGCCAATGGTTAGCACACTGCCCGCGCGCACCGGCTGGTCAAGATCGGCCGGAGGCCCGCCCGCCGGCGGGGCCGGCAGGGCCTTGATCGCGTCGATCAGATGGTCGTCGTTCTCGCCGCGTTCATCAGCCCCGCCCATGGAAGAACCGTACTCAACGGCGCGCAGGGCGACGACCCCGCGCCTGCGGCATTTAGGACGGACGCACGGACGGCTAGACGCCGAACCACACGCCCGTGATCGGAGTTGCCCTGGGCGGCCCGAACCTCGCGACGACCGTCGGCCTGCCCGCGCTCAGGTGGTCCCGCAGCGCGAACTTGCCCGTCCAGCGGTTGTAGTAGCCGATGCCGTCGGTGCGACCGCCGGTCCAGCGGCCGACCAGCGGTGTCATGTGCGCCGGCCCGAACTTGAACTTGCGGAACGGCGGTCCTGCTCGGAGCCGGTTGCGGAGGGCGAACACCCCGGTCCTCGGGTTGTAATAACCGACGCCGTCCTTGCGTCCCCCGTTCCAGTCACCAGCCAGCGGGTGCATTTTGGGCGGCCCGAACTTGAATTTCATCAGGGCTGGCCCGGAACTCAGCTTCTGCCTCAGGTAGAACCGGCCCGTGTGCGGGTTGTAGTAGCCGATGCCATCGGAACCGTGCCCGGTCCAGTCGCCGACCAACGGGACCATGTGGGCCGGGCCGAACTTGATGGTGCGGTTGTGCTTGCCGTGCCTGCTCACGCCGAACAAGTGGAAGGTGCCGTACTTCGGGTTGTAGTAGCCGAGCCGGTCGATGCCGTCGCCCCGCCAGTCGCCGGCGAGGGGTACGAGCTTGCGGTGCCGGCCGAGGTGCGCCTTGCCGTTGGACGGGCCGGGGGTCTGGGAGTAGCGGACCCTGACGTTGCCGGTCTTGGCGCTGTAGTAACCGAGGTCGGCGCGGCGCGGGATGCGGAAGTGGATGAAGTGACTCGGCCACTCCTGCCAGGCATCAGCCGAGGCGTGCGCGCTGATCTTGATCCAGTCGTAGTCGTCCCGTATGTCTCCCATGTGCTGCTGGGAGATGTAAATGTAGCTGTCGTGCGGCCCGACCGCCTCGACGACGGCGACGTGGCCGACCGGGCCCATGCCGGGCGCGGAAGCGTCCCACTCGGCGACCGCTCCGACCGAGGGCTTGTGGTTAACGCGCACGCCGTGGGCGGCCGCGGTCGCAGCCCACTCGCCGCCATTGCCGAGCAAGTATCTCGGGGCGCGCACGTGGTAGACCGCGGACTCGACGTAGGCGGCGTAGTTGGTGCATTCATCGCCCGCCGACATCCGCCAGTAGGAGTGCCATTCGTGCCTTGGGTAGCCGTAGCTCGAGTAGCCGTGATGCGAACAGCGGGCCCAGCCAGTGCAGAGAGCCTGGCTTCCCGCACTCGCCTGCCCGGCATGGGCGTGGTTAAGCGCGAGCGGAACGGCGACGCCGGCGATGGCCATCAGCGGCACCCCGGCGAGGGCGATCAGCCGACGGTTGCGCTTGTTCAGCTTGGCGGCGAGCCGAAGCTTGCGTTTGGTAACCCGTCCGGTGATCCCGTAGCGATCTTCCGGCATTGTCGAACCTCCTGGGGGATGCCGTAGGGTCCTGCTGGATCCCTCGCGGCAGGTCCGGCGCGCGAATAGAGGCAACTATGCCGGTTCAGTAGCCCGGTGTGCGTGATTTCCTGATATTGGCGCGCCGTGGCGGGCCAAGTTCGGCGGCCGGGAAAGGGCGTCCGTAAAGTGAGAAGGTCGCGTCAAGGGGAGGGGCACGCATGCTGCCGTGGTCGGGAGAGCTGGCCGGAAGGATCGAAGAGCACGTCATCACCAGCGAGCTGCTGAAGGACAATCCGCTCGGCGACCCGTTCGAGCGACCGGTGCTCGTCTACCTGCCGCCTGGTTACCACGACGAGCCCGGCCGGCGGTATCCGGTGGTTTACGTGATCATGGGCTACGGCGGGTACGTCACGATGTGGCGGAACCGCACGGCCTTCAGGCAGCCGTTCACCGAGACCGCTGACCAGGTCTTCGCGACCGGTCAGGCACCGCCGGCGCTGGTCGTGTACGTGGATGCCTGGACCAAATACGGCGGCAGCCAGTACGTGGACTCACCTGGCACCGGCCGGTACCACTCGTACTTGTGCGACGAGGTGGTGCCCTGGGTCGACGGCCGGTTCCGCACGCTGGCCGACCGGGCGCACCGGGCGATCTCCGGCAAGTCGAGCGGCGGCTTCGGCGCGATGATCACCCCGATGCTGCGCCCCGACCTGTTCGGCGCCTTCGCTACCCACGCGGGTGATGCCCTCTACGAGCAGTGCTACCTGAGAACGTTCGGCGACTGCGCGCGGGCGCTGCGTGAGTACGACGGCGACATCTGGCGGTGGTGGGACGACTTCTGCTCCCGTGTCCCCTTCACCAGGAAGTCCGATTACCTACTGCTCGGCACCCTGGGCGTGGCCGCCTGCTTCTCGGCCGATCCGGACGGGACGCCGCAGTTGCCTTTTGATCCCCGCACCGGCGTCGCCAGGGAGGAGGCCTGGCAGCGGTGGCTGGAGTGGGATCCGGTACGGATGGTCGCCGGGCACGCGGAGGCGCTGGCCTCGATGCGGGGGATCTGGATTGATGCGGGCAACGCCGACGACTTCTACCTTGACCTCGGCGCCGAGGCGTTCCTGGCCGAACTGACGAGGGCCGGAGTGCCCGATGAGGTGATCAGGTTCGAGATCTTCGAGGGCACCCACTCGGCGATCGACTACCGCTACCCGATCGCCCTCGCCTGGCTCTGCGAGCGCATCGCCTAAGGCTGGTCGGCGGGTGACTGATTTTGTCCGCCTGGGCTACGCCTGGGCTACGGCCGCAGTACCGTCAGGGCTCCGGGCAGCGCCCTGATCTTCAGCGGAGTGCCGGCGGGGAGCGGGCTGGCGCAGGCTAGCGGTTCGCCGTCGGCGCCGGCCGGGAGGTCGCTGCTCATCGTGATCGTGATCTCGGTGCCGCGGTCGAGTGAGATCTGCGGCAGCTTGACGTGCGAGCCGTCCTTGATCGCCATGAGGGCCGCCAGGAACGTCAGCTTGGACGCGTGCCGCATAAGGACCACGTCGAGTACCCCGTCGGTGATCTGAGCCGGCGGCGCGACTAGCATCCCGCCTCCGAACCAGGCCGAGTTGGCCACGACCACGGCGTAGCCGGGAAACTCGAGCACCTCCTCCCTGGCGGCCTCGTGCTGTGCTAGCTCTCCCGGTGCTGCCTGCTGGCCGATGATCTTGACCGTGAAGGTGACCGGCCGCCAGCGGGCCAGCACCCTGAGCGCGGCGACCGAGTAGACGAGGGAGCCTTTGAGCAGCCTGGTCGAGTTCGCGACCTGGTTCGCGAGCGCGGGCAGGCCGGCGTAGACGCTGCCGGCCACGATCTGCTCGGGCTGGCCGGGCGTGCTCACCCCGATCAGGTCAACTGAACCGGCCGAGGCACCGGCGAGTGCGTGCGCGGCGGCAGCCGGGTCAGGCGGGATGCCGAGGGCCGTCGCCAGGTCATTGCCACGGCCCGCCGGGATCAGCCCGTAACAGGCGCCCAGCGCGGCCGCCGCCCCCGCGAGCGCCCCGGCCATGCCGTCCCCGCCCACGGCCACGATGACCTCGCCGCGCCCGGCCGCGTCGGCGGCGAGTTCCTTCGCGTGGTCGAGGCTGGCCGACTCGACAATGCGATGCTCGGCGCCAGCGCCCGTGAGCGCGGCCGTAGCCCGCGGCAGCAGCGCGAGTACCCGCCCGTGACCGGCTCGCGGGTTCACGATCAGGCACAAAGGGGGACGCTGCACGCGAGCCTCCGGGATAGGCGGGGAACGCAAAGGCTATCGCTTACCGCGGCGTACTATTTTCAGTTATGGCGGGCGGCGCGGGCGGCGCGGACGAGGTGCGGTTCCTGCACGTGCAGACCACGACTGATTCCCGTGCCGACGCGATGGAGCTGGCAACGGCGGCCGTAGAGGCCAGGCTCGCCGCCTGCGCTCAGGTAGCCGGGCCGGTGGCGAGCACGTTCTGGTGGGAAGACGGCATCGAGCGGGCCGAGGAGTGGATCATCATGCTCAAGCTGCCCGCCGACCGCTACGAGGAACTGGCCGAATTCCTCACCGAACGACACAGCTACGACGAGCCGGAAATAATCGCCACGCCTATCGTCGCGGGCTCGCCGAGCTACCTAGACTGGATAGCGGAGGAAACCGCGCCCAGGTAGCTGGCGGCCTGATTCGTCAGGTTCTGGCGGGTCCGGCAGGGAACCTGGCGGGCCAATGCCGCGTCCAAAGGCCATGAAAAGCACTCGCTGGAATACCACCCTGATGGCGGCTCTGGCCACCGGGCTGACGGTCGGCCTGGTCGCGGGCTGTGCCACCGCGCGGCCCGCTCATCGCAAGCAGGACCGCCGGCCCGCGGTCCTCACCGGCAGCCAGGTGACCACCCTGCGCGCGCTGAGCTCGGGCGACACCTCGTTCGGGCTCAGCTTGCTCGGCGCGGTCTGCCACGGCGCCCCGGCCAGCAACGTCGTGCTCTCACCGCTCAGCGTAACCAGCGGACTCGGCCTCGCCTATCTTGGCGCCCGAGGAGGAACGGCCAGCGAGATGGCGAAGGTCATGGACCTGCCGCCGGCCTCGGCGGCGGCGCTGACCAGCGCGCTCGGTGACCGTAACGACTTGCTCGGCACGCTTGACCGGCCGGGGATCACGTTCACGCAGGCCAGCCGGATCTGGGCCGACCCGAAGCTGACCACGAAGCCGTCGTACGTCGCGGAGCTGCGGCGGGCTTACCAGACGACGCTGACCCACGTGCCGTTGCTGAGCAACCCTGACCAGGCCATCGCCACGATCAACGCGGCCATCGCCAGGGCCACCCACGGCCACATTCCCGACCTGCTGCCTTCCGGCTCGGTCGGCGGCTCCACCGGCTGGGTGCTGACCAACGCCCTGTACCTGAAGGCCGCCTGGGCCTCGCCCTTCGATCCCTCGCAGACCCAGCCGGGACCCTTCTTCGGCAGCGCGGGCCAGGTGCGGGTGAAGTACCTCAACGGCAGCGACTACAAGGTTGCCACCAACGGCGGCTGGACCGCCGCGGCGCTGCCCTACAAGGGCAACCGGCTCCAGATGATCGCGCTGCTGCCGCCGAAGGCGTTCGCTCATCCGGCGGGCACCGGGCAGCTAGCTGGCCGGAGCTGCACGCTCCCGAGCGGCACGCAGATCGCGGCACTGGAAAAAGATCTTACGAGCAGCCAGCAAACAGCAGCGGTTGCTCTGCCCAAGGTAAAACTGTCGTGGAAGGGATCCCTGAACCGCGAGCTAGTCGCGCTCGGCATGGGCCAGGCGTTCGGCGGGCGAGCTGACTTCTCCGGAATCTCCCCGCAAGCCTGCTGCATAGGCTTCGTGCAGCACGCGGCGACCCTGCAGGTCGGCGAGAAGGGCACGGTCGCGAGCGCGGCGACGGCCGTGGGGATCAGCGCGAGCGCGGCCGAGCCCGTGGTCACCAAGCTGGAATTCAACCGGCCTTACCTGATGCTCATCGAGGATTCGAAGACGGGCGAGCCGCTGATGCTGGCCTGGGTGGCGAATCCGGACGCTTCCTAGCCCGGCTGTGCTCCGGCCGGCGGGGCGTTCCAGGTGCTGATCACCGGTTCGTCGTGCTCAAAGCCGAGCGTGGACAAGGTGCCGGTGCCGAGCTTGAACAGCCGCCCGTCGTCCGCCGGGAGGCCGAGCCACCTGGCGGTGAGGATCCGCAGGAAGTGCCCGTGCGCGACGAGCGCCACGGCGCCTTGGGGGAGCAGCGGTCGGGCGCGGGCGAGTACGCGGTCGGCCCTGATGCCCACCTCGTCGACGGTCTCGCCCGGGTGCTCGGCGTCGCCGGGGATGACCCCATCGCGCCACAGATACCAGCCGGGGTGCTTGACCTGGATCTCGGCGGTGGTCAGGCCTTCGTAACCGCCGTAGTCCCACTCCCACAGGTCGGCGTCGGTCTTGAGATCTTTGAGGCCGGCTAGCTCAGCCGTGCGCACGGCGCGCTTGGCCGGGCTGACGAAGGTCGCGACGATGTCACGGCCGGCCAGGGTGCCCGCCAGCCGGGCGGCGGCGGCCTCGCCAGCCGGAGTCAGCGGCAGGTCGGTGCGGCCCGTGTGCTTGAGCTCGCGGCTCCACGCCGTCTCGCCGTGCCTGATCACAATCAGCTCACCCATGCCGCCCATCTTGCCCCACCTGGCCGCCAGGTAAGGCCGGCCTGGCGGTCTAGACCCTTCGGTCACGGCTTACCCCATCTTGACGTGCGGACTCACGGACGGCAGGTATCCTCCCTAGCTGTCCGGCTACGGCCCCCGTGATCCCCGGGGCCAGCGGAATCAGCGACGCCGTGCTTCCGCCTCGCTAAGGAAACAAGCCCATTTGCGGAAGGCCTCGTCATGCAGCTGAGCAATCCTCCGGCCGCGCTGTCCCCCGAGGCCGGAGCCGCCGCGCAACAGGGATCGGGGAGGCCGCGCCGACGTCCGCTCATCGAGCGGATCGCGTGCTGGAGCGCCAGGCACCGGGCGATCGCGCTGTTCGGCTGGCTGGTCATGGTCGGCGGGGCGCTGCTGGCCGGGCATCTGTACGGTACCGCCAGCCTGCCGCAGTACGACCCTGGCCAGTCCGGGGTGGCCGAGCGGATGCTGAGCCAGCTGCACGTGGTGACCCCGCCGTCGGAGAGCGTGCTGATCCAGTCCCGTACGCCAGGACCCGAGCGGACGTTCGCCGCGGACCCCTCGATGCGGATCGCCGCCCGCCAGGTGGTCACCGCGCTGAAGGACCTTCCCGACGCCGCCTCGAACATCCAGTCACCGTTCGGCCGGGAGGGCCGGGAGCTGATCGCGCCGCACGGCGGCGGCGTGCTGATCACGTTCGCGGTCGCCGGGCCCAATCACGACGCCGATAGCACGGTGCTGCGGGCTCTGCGCGCGGTCGCGGACGTGCAGGCCAGGCACCCTGAGCTGATCGTGGCCGAGGCCGGGGGCGCCAGCCTTGACCGGGCCGCGACGGCCACGCTCGGGCAGGACTTCCATCAGGCGGAAACCACGTCAGTGCCGCTTACGCTGCTGCTCTTGCTGATCGTGTTCGGTGCGCTGATCGCGGCCGCGATCCCGGTGATCCTGGCGGGCACGGCCGTGATGACCGCCGTGTCGCTGCTGGCCATCCCGAGCCGGTGGCTGCCGATCGGACAGGGCACCTCCGAGGTTGTACTGATCATCGGGATGGCAGTCGGGATCGACTACACCCTGTTCTACCTGCGCAGAGAGCGCGAGGAACGGGCCGCGGGCGCGACCTTCCACGATGCGCTGCGCACCGCGGCGGCGACCTCGGGCCGCGCGATCGTGGTGTCGGGGCTGACCGTCATCGTTTCGCTGTCCGGCTTGCTGTTCACCGGCATCGAGATGTTCACCGGGTTCGCGATCGGCACGATGGCCGTGGTCGGCGTAGCTGTGGTTGGTTCGGTTACGGCGTTGCCCGCGCTCTTGTCCTGGCTGGGGCCGTGGGCCGATCGCGGCCGGCTGCCGTTCCTCGGCAAGGGCAGGACCAGCGGCCAGCGGTCAAGGTTGTGGAACGCGCTCGTGACCAGGGTGGTGAAACACCCCGTCATCTGGGGTGGCCTCGCCATCGTCGCGCTCGGCGGCCTGGCCATCCCGGCGCTCAGCATGCGGCTTGGCACGCCCAACATCGACCTGCCCTCCAGCCTGCCGATCGTGCGGACGCTTTCGCTGATCCAGAGCGACTTCCCCGGCGGACCCGATCCGGCCCAGGTGGTCGTGGCCGGCTCGGGCGTGCAAAGCCAGGCAATGGTCAAGGCGCTGGCCGGGCTCAAGGCGGACGCTGGCACGGGCAGCGCTATCGACGGACCGATCAGCGTGCTCCCGGTCGACGCCGGGCGCGGCCTCTTGCTCTCTGTGCCCCTGCGGGGCGCGAGCCAGGCTTCCAACGCCAACGCGACCGCGACCGGCTCGCTGCTGACGCTGCGGAACCGCTTCCTTCCTGACACGCTCGGCCGCGTCCCCGGCATCAGCTACGCGACCTCAGGTGACACGGCGAACAGCTACGACTACAGCGCGACGCTGCGCTCGGCCGCTCCGCTCGTCTTCGGCCTAGTCGCGGCCCTGGCGTTCATGCTCCTGCTCTTCGCGTTCCGGTCGGTCACGATCCCGCTCGTGTCGATCGGCCTGAACTTGTTCTCCGTCGGCGCCGCCTACGGCCTGATCACGATCATTTTCCAGCAGGGCCACTTTGAGGGCCTGCTCGGCTTCACGTCCTTCGGCGGCATCATGGACTGGGTGCCGCTGTTCATGTTCGTCTTCCTTTTCGGCCTGAGCATGGACTACCACGTCTTCATCCTCAGCCGGATCAAGGAACTGCGTGACCGGGGCGAGCCCACGCCCCAGGCCGTCATCGGCGGCATCTCGACCGGCGCCGGAGTCGTCACCAGCGCGGCCGTGATCATGGTCGCGGTATTCTCGATCTTCGCGTCGCTGTCCACGATCGACCTGAAGATGATCGGCGTGGGCCTCGCGTTCGCCGTGTTCATCGACGCGACCGTGGTCAGGGGAATCTGCGTGCCAGCGGCGCTGGCCCTGCTCGGCGAGCGGAGCTGGTACCTGCCGAAGTGGCTACAGTGGCTGCCGCAGCCGCGATGAGCAGCGGCCTGGCCAAGCAGCCTTAGCCCGGCTCTCATCTTTCCGGCATTCGGGGCATTTGCCGCGATTGGCCGAGAAGCGCAGCAACGATGGCCCATGGTTGCTGTTCGCGGCGGCCCGGCAACCACAACGATGGGACATCGATGCGGTAGCCGCCGCATCCATGGGACATCGATGCGGTAGCCGCCGCCCGGCCAACGACAACGATGAACGACGCCGAAAATCACACTGACCCAACGCCCAAGCGCCCACCAAGAAGCAGCGGGACCGCCATCGGCAGAGTTTTCGGTGAGCTAGTGCGCTGCGATGGCGGTTAGCAGGGCGAGGAGTATGGTCGTGGCGGCGAAAGCGCCGTGGGCGGCGATGACCAGTACCGGCGTACGCCGGATCGCGGTCGCGGGGGCCTGGTCAGGGATCGCGAGCAGTAGGGTGGCCATCGTTGAGCTCCCCATCCGGGCCGCCACCTCGAACAGATATTCGACCTTGGCGCTGGCCTGAATCGCGAGCTGTCGCCTTCGTACCTTGGCGAAGTGGTCAGATTCTTCGCGAATCGCCTGGGCGGCCGCTTGGCGCAGTTGCGCGGCACCAAGCCCCCGGCAAGCGCGGGGAAGGGCGGTCAGGGTTACATCGTGGCGGATCGCCTGCTCCGCGACCGCCGCGCAGCGGGCCGGGCTCGTCTCGCGCACCAGACGGGAGGCCGAGGCGGCAAAGGGCACCCAGATGACGCTCGCCGTCAGCCCCGCAATGGTGACCGCGATAGAGCAGCGGGCTCGCTTTAGTGTCAAGGGCGCGTCCGGCTGACTAGGGGAGGGTGAGGATCTCGTGTCCGGTCGGATTCACGAGCACGGTGTGCTCGAACTGGGCGGTGCGCTTACGATCCCTCGTGACGGCCGTCCACTTGTCCGGCCACATCTCGTAGTCGATGGTGCCCAGGGTCAGCATCGGCTCGATCGTGAACGTCATCCCTGGCTCGAGTATCAGGTTGGCGTCCGGGTCGTCAAAGTGCGGGACGATCAGGCCGGAGTGGAACGTAGTGCCGATCCCGTGCCCGGTGAAGTCCCTGACGACTCCGTAGCCGAACCGCTTCGCGTACGACTCGATCACGCGCCCGATTACGTTGAGCGGCCGGCCGGGCATGACCGCCTTGACCGCGCGCATCGTCGCCTCGTGAGTGCGCTCGACTAGGAGCCTCGACTCCTCATCCACGTCGCCGGCCAGGAAGGTCGCGTTGGTGTCGCCGTGCACGCCGCCGATGAAGGCGGTGATGTCAATGTTGACGATGTCACCGTCATTGACGACCGTGTCGTCGGGAATGCCATGGCAGATGACTTCATTGATGGACGAGCACAGGGATTTCGGGTAGCCGCGGTAGCCGAGAGTGCTCGGATAGGCGCCGTGCTCGACCAGGAAGTCATGCCCGATCTTGTCCAGTTCGTCGGTCGTGATTCCCGGCTCGACGTGCTTCCCGACCTCGGCGAGCGCGCGGGCGGCAATCCGGCCCGCGACGCGCATCCGCTCGATGGTGTCAGGATCCTTAACGTTCGGCTCGCCGATCTTCGGGTATTTCTTCCCGACGTACTCCGGACGCTCGATCTGCGCGGGAACCTGGCGCTTCGGGGAAATCCGCCCGGGACGCAAACTCGTCACCATGATCTGAGAGTCTAGTTGCCATGGACACTGAGCAGCACTGGTGGTTCTGCCTGAAGCACCATACCGTCGAGTCAGACACGGTCTGCCCGGCCAAGGACCGGCTCGGTCCCTACCCGACCAGGGAAGCCGCGGAGCACGCGCTTGACACAGTGAAAAAGCGCAATGAGGAGTGGGATGCGCAGGATAGCTAATGCGCGTTTCAGTTAACAAGGACTGACTGAGGGGACGGGTGCGGTGGCGACACCATGGTCGGGCGAGGGACTGCCGCCGGTCGCGCGGGCCCGGCTGGCCGAGATTAAGCGCAGCGGGACCTGGGGCTCGGCTCTGAGCACAGGCGAGTTCGCCGCGATCAAGTCGGTTGGCTTCGAGCCCGTTGGCCAGGTGCTCGGCGCGGCCGTTTACAACCTCGGCTACACCGGGTACGGCTACGGGTACGGGTGCCCGAGCGGCGTGGTCTTCAATAGCTACAGCCGGACCTCGACCTGGCGGCCGGGCTACACATCGCTGTCGAGTACCAGGCGGTCGCCTTACTCTGGCGTAGTGCAGGCCATGTACGCCGCCAGGCACAAGGCGATCGACCGGATGGTTGCCGAATGCGCAGGTCTCGGCGGGCACGGTGTCGTCGGAGTGCAGCTCACTATCGGCCGGTTTCCCGCGGGCGGGCTTGAGTTCCATGCGATCGGAACCGCGGTGCGGGCGCCGGGCGGGATGAAGCTGCGGCGGCCATTCACCTCCGACCTGACCGGACAGGATTTCGCGAAGCTGATCGCGGACGGCGTCGTGCCGGTCGGCCTGGCGCTCGGCATCTCGATCGGCAGTCGGCATGACGACTGGATGACCAGGAGCCAGACCCGCTGGTCAAGCGGGAACACCGAGGTCGGCGGCTACACCGAGCTCGTCACTATGACCAGGCACGACGCGAGGGGCCAGCTCGAGAAGGACGTGACGAGGCTCGGAGCCGAAGGCGTCGTCATCCGGAGCATGGACCTGCGGATCGGCGAGCGCGAGTGCCCGGCGTCGGAAGGCGCTCGCGACCACGTCGCCGAGGCCACGATCATCGGCACCGCCATCACCCACTTCACCAAGTCGACCCGCAAGACCGAAGCTCCGAGCCTGGCCATGCTGTCACTTGACCCCGAGCGCCGGCAGGCGGTCCGCCTTGGCATTAATAACTGATCCGAGCCGAGGCAGCCGTGCCTGACCAGGGTCTTCCGCCCGCGGCACGAGCCAGGCTGGCGGAGATCAAGTCCTCGGGGACTTGGTCATCGGCGCTCAGCACGGCCGAGTTCGCGGCGATCAGGTCGGCGGGCTTCGAGCCAGTCGGCCAGGTGCTCGGCGCGGCCGTCTACAACATCGGCCAGTTCAGCGACGACAGTTGCCCGACCTATGGCAGCAGGGACGACCCGCCCGCCCGGCGCCAGAGCCGTACCGCCGCTGTCTACACTTCCGTGTCGGGTTCTGGCTCGGCGACCGCCTACGCACCGCTCGTGAACACGCTGTACGAGGCGCGCAGACGGGCGCTCAGGCGGCTGTCCGCCGAGTGCGACGCCCTTGGCGGGCACGGGGTCGTCGGCGTTCACCTGGTCATGGGCAGTTTCCCTGGCGGTGGCTATGAGTTCCGTGCGCTCGGCACGGCGGTCACCGCGCCGGGGGCCGTTCAGCTGCGCACTCCGTTCACTTCCGACCTTTCCGGCCAGGAATTCGCCAAGCTGATCATGGCCGGATGGGTACCGGTATCCCTGGTGCTCGGCATCTCCATCGGAGTCAGGCACGACGACTGGGTCACCGCCGGCCAGGCGTCGGTCGTCACCTGGAACACTGAGGTCAGCGGCTACACCGAATTGGTGAACCGCACCCGCAGGGACGCGAGGAACGAGCTGATGCTTGACGTCAGCCGGGTGCAAGGGCAGGGGGTCGTCATCAAGGACATCGACTTGTCTGTCGGCGAGCATCCGTGCCACGGAGTTGGCCAGCAGGGCCGTCGCGACCACTGGGCTGAAGCGACGATGATCGGGACCGCCGTGACGCGCTTCATCCGGGGGACCGCGATTACCAGGCTCACGCGCGGGCGTCCGGCCTACCAGCCGCCGGGCACCGTGCCGGTACTTTCGCTTGACCCGCAGCGGCGCCGGGACGCCGGGATCACGCCGGCGCGGCACGGACATGAGCGGCACCCGCATCCGCTGGCGCCGGAGACGCGGGATAATAACAACGACGGTGACGTAACCGAGGAGCAGTGATGACGCAGCAGTCTACCGACGCAGGCGCGGCCGGCGTCCCCCAGGACGCGATGAAGCGACTGGCAGAACTGCAGCCGGGCAAGGCCGGGTCGATCTTCACCTCTGACCTAACTGTGAATGAGTTTCTGCTGGTCAGGGAGGTAGGTTTCCGTCCGCTCGGGCTGGTTCTCGGCAGTTCCATCTACCACGTCGGCCTCCAGTTCGGCCGTTGGAACAAGAACCAGGAGCTCGACGTGCTGTCCCAGGCGATGTATCACGCCAGGGAACTGGCGATGAGCCGGATGGAAGTCGAGGCCAAGACGCTCGGTGCCGACGGCATTGTCGGCGTCCGGCTCGACGTGGAACTCAAGGAGTTCGGTGCCGACATCGCCGAGTTCATCGCGGTCGGCACGGCGGTCAAGGCCGAGCCCGACGCGGGCGGCGGTGGAGTGAAGAACTGGCGCAATAACAAGGACCTCCCGTTCACCTCCGACCTGTCAGGGCAGGATTTCTGGACGCTGATCAGGGCAGGCTACGCTCCGCTCGGCCTGGTCATGGGCACCTGCGTGTACCACATCGCGCACCAGCGGCTCGGCAACGTCCTGGGCAACATCGGGCGGAATGTCGAAATAGAGCAGTTCACTCAGGCCTTGTACGACGCCCGTGAACTGGCCATGAGCCGCATGCAGGCCGAGGCCGAGGCTCTGCAGGCGGAAGGAATCGTCGGCGTCCAGCTCAGGCAGAATTCGCACACCTGGGGCGGGCATACCACCGAGTTCTTCGCGATCGGCACCGCCGTCCGCCCGCTGCGCGCCGACCACATCATCGAGCGGCCGACCATGGTGCTCAGCCTGGACGCCTAATCCGGTTACAGCATCGCGCGCATGACGATCGTCCTGATCTGCTTCCTGAGGCTGGCCAGGTCATCGCCGGTTACGGTCAGCGGCGGATTAGTCCCGGTCAACACCGCCGTCAGCCGCCCGTCAGGCTCGACCCGAAGGTCCCAGCGCGGCGGTTCCGGTTCCGGCGGTTTTTGTCCCTGAGAGGCGAGGGCTCGCGGCGCGGGAACCGGAACTGCGTCCTGCCCATCGGCGGCCTGAGTACCCATGATCTCCAGTATAGAGCACCCATAGCAGTGGGAGCATCTGGTGCTAGCTGAGGTTTAGGTAGATGATCATCTGCCTACGTTGAGCACGTGTCATTGATAGATCCGCTCGGCGGCCCCGAGGTCACCTACATTCGAGTCGCCAATCACCTTGCGGCCCGGATCGAGGTCGGCGAGTTCCCGCACAAGCTGCCCGCTGAGCGGGCGCTAGCCGAAGAGTACGGCGTCGCTTACCAGACTCTACGGCACGCGATGCAAGTCTTGCGTGACCGCGGCCTCATCATCACGCGTCAAGGTCGCGGCACCTTCATAGCGGGCGCCCTGGGCCGGTAATGGCGGGCGAGGCCCAGCGTTGTCCCTGAGCGGGGGTCCAGGCGCCTGCGCCGGGACAACGACGGGCCTGTAGCCGCGGCTGGCCGTATATGGCCAGGCGACGGCGTTAGTCGGGCTGGGGGCCGCTGATCACGCCGAGCAGGCGGTTGAGTTTCCCGCGCAGCCCCTGCGGACCAGCCGGGCCAGGCTGGCCAGCCGGCGTAGTGCGCCAGCCCGGTACGGCTACCCCGCCGGCCGACACCCGCCACGTCTCAGGTCCGCCCGCAGCCCGCTCTAGCCCGGCCGCATCCGCCAGGTCAGGATCTCCGACGGCGAAGCTTACGAGGTGCTGCGCCGCGTCGAACGAGATCGGGGCCGCATCGGGACGCACGACCAGCGATTCATGGACAAGTCCGTCAAGCTCGGGATCGCCCTGGTCAAGCGCGAAGATCGCGGCGCCGGCCTTGCGGGCGCCCGCGACCCGCTCGAGCAACGGTTCGGTGGCCGCGTCCGGGCTGACTACCAGGACGGTTTCTGAGCGGCTGACTTGCTCGAGCCGTTCGATCCCCACCGACAGGTGCGGTCGGGCCCCGGCCGGCGGTGCCCACCTGACCAGGGTCGGCATCAGCCCGGGCAGGTCGGCGAGGCGGCTCTCCTCGGTCAGGTGCGCCGTCATGTGCCAGGGTTCCTCGGCGGGCGTGCCCACGATCAGGAGGCCCTGCGGCATAAGGGACCGCCGCCGCAGCGCACCAGCGAAATCCCTGGTTCGCTCCAGCCACCCGGTCGGCGCGAGCAGCGCCCTTAGCGCTTCTACCTGAGCCGTCTGCACTCATCCATGCTGGCAGAAAGCCGCCTGTGACCGCATCCTGGCCGGTCATCCTCAGGGCGAACCTCCCCCTTCGCGGGGGATGTGCGAGTCTAAGCGATGTCAATCTCGCCAATTCCGGAGGCAGCATCATGAGTCGCGCGCACGTCGGTTACGCAGCGATGCTCGAGCAGTTCGGGCCGATCGAGGTTACCGAGTACACGGTCGCCGCTGAGGCGGCCGGCTTCACCGGTGTGATGGCGGCCGACCACTTCCAGCCTTGGGTCCCTAGCCAGGGTCAGGCGCCGTTTGTGTGGAACGTGCTGACCGCGATGGGCGAGCGCACCACGGGGGACCTCGGTCCTGGCGTGACCTGCCCGTCCTTCAGGTTCCATCCGGCGATCGTGGCTCAGGCGTCGGCCACGCTGGCGGCGATGTACCCGGGCAGGCACTGGCTGGGGCTTGGCTCGGGCGAGGCGCTGAACGAGCACGTGGTCGGCGGGTACTGGCCAGAGGCGCCCGAGCGGCTCGAGCGGATGTGGGAAGCCATCGAGGTGATACAGAAGCTGTTCAGCGGTAAGGACGTCAAGCATCGCGGCCAGCACTTCCGGATGGAAACCTGCCGCCTCTGGACCCTGCCTGACGCTCCGCCGCCGATCTACATCGCGACAGCGGGCCCGGTCACGGCGAAGCGGGCCGGCCGGCTCACCGATGGCATCATCACCCCCGGAGCACCGGCCGAGAAGATCACCAATTTGCTGCAGAGATTCGACGCCGGGGCCAAGGAGGCCGACCGGGACACGTCCGGCCAGGTCAAGATCGTGCAACTGCACCTCTCCTGGGCCGAGACGGACGAGCAGGCGCTGGCGAACGCGGTCAGCGAATGGCCGAACGGCGGAATGAAGTTCCCCAAGCAGGACATCAAGTCGCCGTTCGACTTCGAGCAGATGGCCAGGCTGGTCCGCCCGGAGGACTTCGAGGGCCGGATGCTGATCACCTCGGACCTTGACGCCCACCGGGCCGACATCCAGCGCTATCTTGACCTCGGCATCGACCGGATCTACCTGCACAACGTGGGCAGGAACCAGACCGAGTGGATCGAGGCATTCGGTCGCGAGGTACTGCCCAAGCTGACCAGGTAGTGCGTCAGCGGTAGCTGTATTCGGGTGACGGGTAGACGCCGCCGGCTACTTCCTCGGCGAATGCCGTGGCTGCCTTCTTGAGCAGGCCGGCCGTGTCGGCGTAGCGCTTGGCGAACTTGGCCACGTTCGGCGTCAGCCCGGCCATGTCCTGCCATACGAGCACCTGAGCATCGCAGTCAGGCCCGGCTCCGATGCCGATCGTCGGGATCGACAGGGCTGCCGTCACCTGAGCGGCCAGTTCGGCGGGCACGCACTCGAGTACGCAGGCGAACGCGCCTGCCGCCTGCAGTGACTTGGCGTCCTGCAGCAGGCGCTCACCGTCCTCGCCCCGGCCCTGTACCCGGTAGCCGCCGAGTGCGTGCACCGACTGCGGGGTCAGGCCGAGGTGCGCCATGACCGGCACCCCGGCGCCGACGAGTTCCTCCACGGCCCGCAGCACGCGGTGACCGCCTTCGAGCTTGACCGCATGCGCGCCGGTTTCCTTGAGGAACCTGATCGCGGTCTCCACGGCGGTTTGCACCGACGCCTGATAGGAACCGAAAGGCAGGTCGGCGACGACCAGGGCCCGGCGCGAGCCCCGCACCACGGCCGCGGTCAGCGGGATTAGTTCGTCCACGGTGACCGGAATGGTAGTTTCGTGCCCGTAGACCACCATCGCGGCCGAGTCGCCCACGAGCAGCACCGGAATCCCGGCCTCGTCGAACACCCGCGCGGTGAGCGCGTCGTAAGCGGTGAGCATCGGCCATTTCTCGCCCCGCGCCTTGGCGGCCGCGAGATCCCTGATCGTGACCCGGCGGGTAGCCGTCCCGCCGTAGAGTGCTTGAGGCTGGGCCTTTTCTGACTGAGTCTGTGCTGATTGCGCCTGTGCTGATTGCGCCTGTGCTGATTGCGCCTGTGCTGGCAGCATCGTTGTCCTCCGCGTCTCGTTGCGCCACTGTGGCGTCCCCGGACGCGTCGATCATGACACGAACAGCCGCCCCGCGGAAGATCCAGGTCGCCGCGATGGCCAGTCTTCCGCAGGACTCGCCCGGCTTGCCTCGATTACGATACGATGGCGTATCGTTTCGTCAGATGTGAACTTTCCGGTCTCCGCTCACGTGAAAGAGTTTGTGCTCGGTGACTGCGCGCCCCTCAGCAGATTCACAGCTGAAAATTCGGTTACCGGCGGGTTGAAGTTGCCTAATGGTGGTCTGATCCGCTATCACTCACTAGGCCTCGTTTCAAATACTGGTCTTCCAGCGGCAAAGGACGGAAAATGACAGCGACGCTAGCGGCAGGGAGCTAGCAGACTCATGACTACTGTCCGTGCATCGCAGGAACGCCGGCGCGGGGCCGGGCGTCCAAGGAGCATGCAGGCTGAGCGTGCGATCATCGCGGCGGCCCTCGACGAGTTCGCCGAGGCCGGGCCGCAGGGACTGGCGATCGAGAAGGTCGCCGCCAAGGCCGGAGTCGGCAAGGCCACGATTTACCGGCGCTGGCCAGGCAAGGAAGATCTGCTGCTCGACGCGATCTCGGCGATGCGGACCGAGTTGCCTGAGCCGAAGGGCGAGTCGGTCAGGGAAGACCTCGCCGCGTTGCTTGACGCGATGGGCCGGGAATCTGGCGACCCTCGCTCGGCGCGGCAGTTCGCGCTGCTGCTCGGCGACGGGGCCGCGTATCCGAGGCTGCTCGAACGATACCTGGAGACCGTGGTCGAGCCGCGGCGCGAGATCGTGCGGAATGTTCTCCTGCGCGGCGTAGCGACCGGCGAGCTGCGCGAGGAGACCAACATCGAGGCCGCGGTCGACATGCTCACCGGGGCGGTGCTCGCCCGGCCGAGGGCCAGCAGGGACCGCGCGGATCGCGGGTACGCCCGCCGCGTTGTCGATGAACTGCTGACCGGGCTGGCCTCGCGGTAGATTTTTGTTCATGCGACTGACGAAACTCGGCCATTCCTGCGTCCGGCGCGGGAGCCGCCGGGGCGGTCGCGGGCTAACCTGCGGCACCAGCAATCCGGGCATTTCAGCTCGACTAACCGCAACGATGGCCCATAGATGCTGCCCCGCGGGGGCGGGTAACAGCATCTATGGGCCATCGTTGCTGCGGGAACCGCATCTATGGGCCATAGATGCGGTTGCCCGCCCCGGCTGAGCAGCATCGATGGCCCACCGTTGTCGTTGCGGCCCGGGCCGGCGGCGAAGTGCCCCGTGAATCGGGAGCCGGGCGCGGGCGCGGCCGCCGAAGTCTAGTTGCTCTGGTTGATAGACGCGCCGACTATATTGCCGTGCTCGACGAGGTAGCTGCCGGAATAATCCTTCTGGCTGCCGTCCGTCTGGTAAGCGATGAAACTGACGGATACGTAATCGCCGGACACGCCGGTGACCGTCAGCGCGACGTTCTCGGTGCCTGAGAAACCTTCCTTGTAGCTTGAATAGTCACTCAGGCTGTGGGCGTAGGTATTGATCGACCAGGCCCGAGCGTAGTTTCCGCTGTTAACCGCCTGATAATAGGCCTGCACGGTGCTGGCCGGGCCGGTCGCGGCCTGCGTCGGCGTGGTGCTCGAGGCGGGGGAACTCGGGCTTGAGCTGGCACTGCCTGACTGGCCAGTGGCAGGCGTGCCGCCTCCGGTGCTTGCTGGCGGGGCGGAAATTGTCTTCGTAACCTTAGGCCCGGCGTGAGAGTTGCCCGCGCTGCTCAGGTGCAGCACGGTGAAGCCGACCCCGCCGAGTATCACGAGGATGAGCACGCCGACCAGGATCGGTACCGCCTTGCCGCGCTGCGGCGGCGGCGCTGACGGCGGATAGCCGAAACCGCTCGGTCCAGGCCCGTACGCGGTGCCGCCCGGCGCTGCCCCGTACCCATGCCCGTTCGGCTGCCCGCCGTAACCCTGCCCGCCGTAACCCTGCCCGCCGTAACCCTGCCCCCCGTAACCCTGCGGCGGCACGTAGGGCTGCTGCTGGCCGTAACCCGAGCCGTAACCTTGCGGCGGCGAAGTGCCGCCAGCGACCGGCACCGGCCCGGTGGCGGCCAGGCCCGGATGGTAGCCGGGATCCCCGGTTGGCGGTCCCGCCGGTCCGCCGTCGGACGGCAGCCTGCTGACGGTCGCCTCACCGATCCCGGCCCCGACGAGCCCGCCCGCCAGTCCGCCGACCAGCTCCGTCGCCGGCCCCACCCTCGGCGTGAGGCTGCCATCGGTAGCGACGCCCGCCTGGGTGCCAACCGAGCCCTCGGCGCACGCCCTCGCCAGCTCCTGGGCAAACTGAGTGCAAGTCGCCTGCCGGTCGTCGGGCGACTTCGCCAGCGCCTTCCCGATGACCCGGTCAACGGACGCTGACAGCTCAGGCCGCCGCGTGCGGACCGAGGGCGGCTCGGCGGACACCTGCGCCCACATGACGGCCAGGTTCGCGTCCCGCCGGAAGGGCGGCTCTCCGGTCAGCATCTCGAAGGCGGCGCAGCCGAGCGCGTACAAGTCGGTCCGGCCATCGAGCTGCTTGCCGTTGATCTGCTCAGGTGACATGTAGTCGAGCGTGCCGAGGAACTGGCCGGTTCCGGTCAGGCTGGCCGACGACAAGGACTGCTTGGAGAGCCCGAAGTCGGAAAGGTAAACGTAGTCGGCCGCGTTGCCGTCGCTGACGCCTGACATCAGCAGGTTGGCCGGCTTGACGTCCCTGTGCACCAGGCCGCGGCTGTGGGCGGCGTCGAGCGCGGACGCGACCTGACTGATGATCTCGACGGTGCGGGCGGCCGGGAGCGGCCCCGTTCGCTCGATCAGCGCCCGCACATCGAGCCCGGCCACGTACCGCATCGCGATGAAAAGGACGCCGTCGGCCTCGCCGGCCTCGAACACCGGGATCACGTGCGGATGATCGAGAGAGGCGCCCGCTCTTGACTCGAGCATGAACCGCTGCCGGAAGGAATCGTTCCTCGCCAGCTCAGGAATGAGCACCTTCAGGGCGACGACGCGATCAAGGCGCACGTCGGTCGCCCGGTAGACGGTCGCCATCCCGCCCCGGCCGATGAGCTGGTCGATCCGGTAGCTGGCGATCTGAGCGCCAGCCGGAAAGTCACCGATCGCCGGAGGTACCTCGCCGTTCACAACCGCCTCCGAAGGGTGTCCTTGACCGGCGGGCCGGCCGGATTGTCGGATAAATGGTTCGTCTCAAGGACGCTCCAAGTATCTGACCGGGTTACGTCTAGCTGTCAACTCGGGCCAGGCAGCGGCCGGCCAATGCTGCCAAGCCGTGACCTTACCCGGCGAATGGCTCGCGCCACCGGCTGGTAATCGGCAGCCTGCGGTCCCGGCCGAAGTTCTTCCCGGTAATCTTCGGCCCCGGCGGGTACTGCCGCCGCTTGTACTCGGCCCGGTCGACGAGCGTGATCACCCGCTCCACCAGTTCAGGGTCGTATCCGGCGGCGGTCAGTTCGGCCGCTCCCAGGTCATTCTCTACGTAATCGTCGAGCAGCGCGTCAAGCACCGCGTAGTCGGGGAGCGAATCGGTGTCGAGTTGTCCTGGCCGCAGCTCGGCGCTCGGCGGCTTGCTGATCGAGTTCTCGGGAATCGGCTCAACTTCGCCGGCCAGGGCCGCCTGCTGATTGCGCCACCTGGCCAGGTCCCAGACCAGCGTCTTGAGCACGTCCTTGATCGGGGCGAACCCTCCGGCCGAGTCGCCGTACAGGGTGGAGTAGCCGACGGCCAGCTCGCTCTTGTTGCCGGTCGTCAGCACCAGGTGACCCTCGGCGTTGGACAGCGCCATCAGGGTCATGCCGCGCACGCGCGCCTGCAGGTTCTCCTCGGCCATGCCCGCCAGGTGCAGGTCATCGTCGAACGCGGCTACCACTGACGCGATCGGGACGGTCCGCGCGTGCACTCCCTGCCGCTTGACCAGTTCCTCGGCGTCGCTGACCGAGTGCGCCGACGAGTACTTGCTCGGCATCAGCACCACGTGCACCCGGTCAGGGCCGATCGCGTCGGCGGCGATCGTCGCGGTCAGCGCCGAGTCGATGCCGCCCGACAGCGCCAGGATCGCCGAAGTGAACCCGTTCTTGGCCACGTAATCGCGGGTCCCGAGCACGAGCGCGCCGTAGACCTCCGCGAGGTCATCGAGCCGGGGCCAGAGCGCCCTGACCTCCGCGCCGGGGGTGACCGGCCCGCCAGCCGGCAGCGTCACCCGGCGGATCGTCATCGTCGTGCCGTCGCAGGCATCGGCGGGGGAGTCCCCGTCGCTCAGCGTAAAGTCAGCGGTCGGAAGCTCAAGGTCAACGACGACCAGCGCCTCCTCGAACTGCGGCCCGCGCGCCATCACGGCGCCGGCCGTGTCGACCACGATCGAATCGCCGTCGAACACCAGCTCGTCCTGGCCGCCGACGAGGTTCACGTACGCGAGCGCCGCCCCCGCCTCGGTGCTGCGGCGCAGGCAGAGCTCCACCCGCTCGGTACCCTTGCCGCGCTCATAGGGCGAGGAATTCGGGACGACCAGCAGCCCGGCGCCCGCCTGCCTGGTCACCGACACGGGCCCGCCGTCCTGCCAGAGGTCCTCGCACACCGCCACGGCGACATCGACCGGCTCACCTGAACTGGCCGTGATACGGAACACCGGCAGCACGTCGCCAGGTACGAAGTACCTGAACTCGTCAAACACGCCATAGTTCGGCAGGTGATGCTTAGCGGACTTAAGCACCACCCGGCCCGCGTGCAGCACGGCGGCCGCGTCAAGCGGCGCTCCGCTCGGCAGCCCGACGCGCGGTCGCAGGCCGGCCTTGCGGTCCAGGTAGCCGACGACGACGGCGATCCCGCCGAGGCCGGCGCTGGCGAGGCGAGCCGCGGTCCGGTCGAGCGCGGCGATCGAGGCATCGACGAAGGAAGCGCGCAGCGCGAGGTCTTCCACCGGATAGCCGGTCAGCATCATCTCGGGAAACACCACGATCCTCGCCCCGGCCGCGACCGCGCTGGCGGTCCAGGCGACGACGGTGTCGCAGTTGCGGTCAAGATCGCCGACCGTGGCGTTCACTTGGGCGAGCGCAATCCTCATCTCAGGCATCCCAACAGCTTAAATCCGGACCTTCCAATGGCCCGCAGGGGTCGATCTATGGCTAACCGGCGGGTCGCGTTACCGCGAGGAAACCTGGACCAGGCAGACTGTCGGCGTGGACAGGCAGGAAGAATTCGTCCTCCATACCCTGGAGGAGCGCAACATCAAATTCGTGCGGCTCTGGTTTACCGACATCCTCGGCCAGCTCAAGTCGGTCGCCGTGGCGCCGGCCGAGCTCGAGGGTGCCTTCGCCGAGGGGATCGGCTTCGACGGCTCCGCCGTCGAGGGGTTCTCCAGGGTCTACGAGGCCGACATGATCGCGAAGCCGGACCCTTCGACGTTCCAGCTGATGCCGCTGCCGGACGGCTCGATCGGAGTGGGCCGGATGTTCTGCGACATCTTGCTGCCGGACGGCACGCCCTCGCACGCCGACCCCAGGTTCGTGCTGAAGCGCGCGCTTGCTAAGGCAAGCGCGCTGGGCTTCACGTTCTACACCCACCCGGAGATCGAGTTCTTCCTGCTGCGCGAGCGGCCAGAGCCAGGCGCCAAGCCCCGTCCCATCGACCAGGGCGGCTACTTCGACCACACCCCGCACGGCACCGCCCGTGATTTCCGCAAGTCGGCGATCACGATGCTGGAGACGATGGGCATCTCGGTCGAGTTCAGTCATCACGAGGGCGCGCCCGGCCAGCAGGAGATCGACCTGCGCTACGCCGACGCGCTGAGCACGGCCGACAACATCATGGCGTTCCGGCTGGCCATGAAAGAGGTCGCGCTTGACCAGAGTGTCTACGCGACCTTCATGCCGAAACCGTTCACCGAGTACCCGGGCTCTGGCATGCACACCCACATGTCGCTGTTCGAAGGCGACCGCAACGTCTTCTACGATCCTGGCGGCGAGTTCCAGCTGTCCAAGGTCGGCCGGGCGTTCATCGCGGGCCTGCTCACCCACGCGGCCGAGATCACCGCGGTCTGCAACCAGTGGGTGAACTCCTACAAGCGCCTCTGGGGCGGCACCGAGCGCATCGCCGGCGCCGGCGGCGAGGCGCCCGCGTACGTCTGCTGGGGCCACAACAACCGTTCTGCCCTGATCAGGGTGCCCATGTACAAGCCGAAGAAAGGCAACGCGACCAGGATCGAATTCCGCTCGCTCGACTCGGCCTGTAACCCGTATCTGGCCTTCGCCGCGATCCTCGCGGCCGGCCTGAAGGGCATAGAAAAGGACTACGAATTGCCGCCAGGCTCCGAAGACGACGTCTGGGCCCTGACGCCGGCCGAGCGCCGGGCGCTCGGCATCGCGCCGCTGCCGCAGAGCCTGTCCGACGCCTGCAACGTCATGCAGGCCAGCGAGCTCGTCGCCGAGACCCTAGGCGAGCACGTGTTCGATTTCTTCCTGCGCAATAAGCGGGAAGAATGGCAGGAGTACCGTCGTCAGGTTACCGAGTTCGAACTGGACAGGTATCTGTCGATACTTTAGGAACCGCGCACCCGTCAAATGCGTCATAAGCATCATGAGCAAGGATCAGATCCACCCGCCGCGCGGGCTGGCGACAGTGACCTACAGCGGCCTCGCGGTGGTCGGCCTGGCGGCGCTGACGCTGGTCGGGGCCTCAGGCCCGGCCTCCGCCTCATCGCACGAGGCCGAGACCGGCGCCCGCCCCGCTTCCGCTACGGCCCGGCCGGGCGAACCGCCATCCGCGACCCGCGCCGAAGCCCGCCGCCTCGGCCGCCGGCTGCTTGCCCTCGCCGTCCTGCCGCCGGGAACGCGCCATTTCACTGGCAAGCCGGTCCCCGCCGCTCTGCGGCATCCGTCGGAGACGATCGCCGCCGACGCCTACACCGACGTGCACAAGATCTTCGCGGCGAACCGGTCGGTGCACGCGGTAATCGCGTTCCTTAACCATCACCACCCCAAGGGAATGACCGCGACCGGCAGCGGCACCCTCGGCGGACGAGGTGGCGTCATCGAGCGGGAGGTCGACTACTCGCCCAGGCACCTGCCCGCTGGTTTCCAGGAAATAGACCTTCTCGTCGAAGTCGTCCGCGGCCAGCACGGCGACGCCGACCTGCGCACCGACACCGAACTCGTCTGGTACCCGCGCCGCCCGGCCGCCGAGCACCTGACCGGTGACGATTTCAAGGCCGTGAAGATCAGCGCCGTAATCTACGGCAAGGGCGTCAGGACCGAGCACCGCACCTTCCGCCAGCAGGCGATCATCAACAAGCTGACCCGAGTGCTCAACTCGTCCCCGGCCTCGCCGGGCGGCTGGGAGAGCTGCCCGCTGATCCTGGAGAGCTACACCCTGACCTTCATCCCGGTGAAGGGCGACCCCGGCGCCACGGTCCAGGTGCCAGGCTGCTTCCAGTACGCCGTCAAGATCGGCGCCCACACGGAGCCGCCCCTCACCGACACAGGCAAGGTCGAGAACATAGCGCACCACCTGCTGAAGCGCCGTCACCCGAACCCAGTCGGGACCTCGTCACCCCCGCCGCCCGCCGAGTAGCCGAAATCCCGAGCCCACTGGCGCCGAGCGGACAAAACACTTATAACGCCAGTCGTACGCAACGATGTCCCACCGATGCGGTCACCGGGCAAGCGCCAGCAGCAACGATGTCCCACCGATGCTGCGGGAACAGCATCCATGCGACATCGATGTCGTTAGGCCCAGCCGCAGAACCGCAACGATGTCCCACCGTTGCGGTTCGGCAGTGGCCCGCGTCAGCATCGCGGGGCCATCGTTGTGATCGGCCCGCGCGTTATAGGAGTTTTGTCCGGTACCAGCGAGCCGCCTTCCACCGGGTGACGGCAGAGAGTGCCCCGGAGGGTCTTGGGCGGGGAGGCGGGGTCACTTTGCTTGCCCCCGCCTTCCGGTGGACTGCGCCGAATGCCCGGAATGCCGGGATGCCTGGGGCGGGGGTGATGCCGCCGTCGTAGCGATCCGCTAGCGTCGGGGTGTGGCTGAGTGGAGTGAACTGCTTCGGGAGAATGCCGCGGGCTATGCGCGGGTCGCGGTCGACAACATTGGCCGGGAGTTTCCTGTCGGGTTCTATTGCCTGATGACCGGGCCGCAGGACGTTCCCAGGCGGCCGAGGGACATTACCCCGGTGTTCTACGGGAGTTACGACTGGCACTCGTGCGTGGAGATGCACTGGCTGCTGGTCAGGCTGCTGCGGACGGCGGCGGAGATCCATGCCAGCGCCTCGCTGCCGCATGTGATCGGTGATGACTACATGGTGGAGCACTGGCTGGCGGCGTACGCAGTGTTGCTGCTCACCTGAGGTGCTCGGGTGACCTTGCCTCGGGGAGTGACGCTGGCCGGGCGGCTGGCCGCCCTGGGGTTCGCGGACACGGCGCGGGCCGAGCGACTTCTGACCGGCGAGCTCGGCCTTGACGTCGGCGGTGCCGACGCCCACCTGGTGTCGGCTATCGCCGGGTGCGCCGACCCTGACCTGGCTCTCACGGGGCTCGCCGCGCTCGCGCCTGATCACGAGTTTCTGACCCAGCTGAAAGCCGACGAAGGGCTGCGAAACCGGCTGATTACCGTGCTCGGGGTCAGCTCGGCGCTCGCTGAGCATCTGCGCAGGCACAGGAAGGACTGGCGGCTGCTCGGCTCGGCCGCCGTCCGCGAGAGCAGCGGCCCGGCGGGAGAACTGGCCGCGGCGACGCCTGAGTCGCTGAGAGTTGAGTACCGGCGACGACTGCTGGTACTCGCCGCCAGGGACCTGACCGGCGCGGCGACGCTCGATGAGGTGATGGCCGAACTCGCCGATCTGGCCTCGGCCGTCATCAGGGCGGCGCTGGCAATCGCCTGGTCGCGGATTTCGCCGGAGGCGGCGCCTTGCCGGCTCGCGGTCATCGCGATGGGCAAGTGCGGTGGCCGTGAGCTCAACTACGCCAGCGATGTCGACGTGATCTTCGTGGCTGAGCGCGTCGGCGACGGCGATGAGACCCAGGCCCTGCGCGCCGCGACCCAGCTGGCCAGCGCCGTGATCAGGATCTGCTCGGATAGCGGCACCGAGGGCGCGTTGTTTCCTTTGGATGCCAACCTGCGGCCAGAGGGGCGGATCGGGCCGCTGGTGCGGACGCTGGCCAGCCATCTCGCCTACTACCAGCGCTGGGCGAAGACGTGGGAGTTCCAGGCGCTGCTCAAGGCCAGGCCGGTAGCGGGCGACGCCGAACTTGGCCAGGCTTACATCGACGCGCTCGCGCCCCTGGTCTGGCGGGCGGCGCAGCGCGAGGACTTCGTTGCCGACGTTCAGTCGATGCGGCGCCGGGTGGTCGAGAACCTGCCGGCCAAGGACGCCGACAGGGAAATCAAGCTCGGTCCAGGCGGGCTGCGCGACATCGAGTTCGCTGTCCAGTTGCTGCAACTCGTGCATGGCCGGGCCGACGATACGCTGCGCGATCCCGCGACCCTGGCCGCGCTGACGGCGCTGGCGGCCGGGGGATACGTGGGCAGGCAGGATGCGGCGAATTTGGCCGATTCTTATCGGTTTTTGCGGGCGGTCGAGCATCTGCTTCAGTTGCGCGCGCTGCGCCGGACTCACTCGGTGCCTGCCGATCTCGAAGTGTTGCGCCAGCTCGGACGGGCCTTGCGGCCGCTCGGTTACCTGGGGGAACGGTCCGGTGATCCGGCGGCTGAGCTGACCGCGCAATGGCGCAGGCATGCGGCCGTGGCAAGGCAGTTGCACGAGAAGCTGTTCTACCGGCCGCTGCTCGACGCGGTTGCGCGGCTTCCGAGCGATGTCATCAGGCTGACCTCGCAGGCAGCCAGGGCACGGCTTGAAGCGCTCGGTTACGTCGACCCGGCGGGCGCGCTCCGCCACATCGAGGCGCTGACCAGCGGGGTCTCGCGCAAGGCGGCGATCCAGCGGGCACTGCTGCCCGCGATGCTCGAGTGGTTCGCTGACGCGCCGAGGCCAGATGCCGGGCTGCTGGCCTTCCGCCAGGTCAGTGAGGCGCTAGGCGACTCGCCCTGGTACCTGCGGCTGCTGCGCGATGACACGAACGTGGCGTGGCGGATGGCGAGGCTGCTTGCCTCCGGGCGTTACCCGGTCGACTTGCTGCTCAAGGCGCCGGGAGCGGTGGCGATGCTCGCCGATGAGGGCTTGCTCGCGCCCAGGGCGAGGCAGAGCCTGCTGGCCGAGGCCGACGCGGTACTGCGGCGCCACGATGAGGCTGATCCGGCGGCGGCCGTGGCGGGCCTGCTGGCCCTGCGGCGAGGTGAGCTGTTCCGCACGGCGGCGGCCGACGTCCTCGGGCTCGCCGAGCTTGACGAGATCTCCGTCGCGCTCGGCGCGGTAACCGCGGTCACCATCGACGGCGCGCTCAAGGTCGCGGCCAGGATGGTCGCGCGCTCCCTGGGGGCGGAACTTCCCGCCAGGATCTGCGTGGTCGCGCTTGGCCGCTTCGGCGGACACGAGCTCGGATACGGCAGCGACGCTGACGTCCTCTTCGTGTACGAGCCCCGGCCAGGCGCGGCCGAGGAGGCGGCAACCAGGGCCGCGCACGCGGTCGCCGAGGGATTGCGGCAGATCCTGGCGCGGCCAGGCCCCGATCCCTCCTTGCGGCTCGACGCTGACCTCAGGCCGGAAGGCAAGCAAGGCCCGCTCGTGCGGACGCTGTCCGCGTACCGCGCCTACTATCACCGCTGGGCCGCCCCGTGGGAAGTGCAAGCGCTTCTGCGCGCCGACCCGGTAGCCGGGCGATCCCGAGCTCAGACTGGCGTTCACCGCCCTCGCTGACGATGTGCGCTATCCGGCCGAAGGCATCGGCGAACCTTCGATCAGGGAGATCAAGCGGATCAAGGCCAGGATGGAGGCCGAGCGGATTCCCCGTGGCGTTGACCCAGCCCTGCACGTCAAGCTGGGGAGGGGCGGGCTGAGCGACACCGAGTGGGTGGCGCAGTTGCTTCAGCTTCGGCATGGTTGGGCGGTACCTGGATTGCGAACGACCAGGACGCTGAGCGTGCTCGCCGCGGCGCGGGAGGCCGGCCTGCTCGAGGCGAAGGACGCGGACGCGCTCGGGGAGGCCTGGCTGCTCGCTTCGAGGATCAGGAACGCCGTGACGCTGGCCACCGGGCGTGCGTCCGACGTGCTGCCGACCGCGCAACCCGACCTCGCCGCTACGGCCAGGTTGCTCGGGTATCCGGCTGAATCGTCGCAGGAGCTAGTGCAGGACTGGCGGAAAGCGGCGCGGCGGGCGCGGGCGGTAATGGAGCGGGTCTTTTACGGCGGGGTTCCTTAGCCCTCGGCGGGCTGGGCCTCGGCGGGCTGGGCCGCGGGCTTGCCGGCCTGGCCGCGGCTCGCGGTCTGCCCGCGACGGCGCAGGCAACCGGACATTTCATTTCATCTCACCTCAGCTCACCGCTACGATGTCCCAGCGATGCTGTCCGGCGGGAGCGGGCAACCGCAACGATGGGCCATCGTTGCTGCGGTAACGACATCAATGGGCCATTGTTGCGGTTGCCCGGCCCGGCTGAGCAGCATCGATGTCCCATCGTTGCGGTTGCGGTTGCGGTTGCGGCCGGGGACTGGCGGCTAGCGGTTGCGGTTAGCTCGCGCTGGATTGGCACGCGGCGCTCGGCCGTGGGCGGGCTGATTGTCAGTGGGGGGTGTTAGCGTGTCAGCAGATGCAGAGAGTGGCATTGCCGGGATGAAATGGTGATCCGCGCGTTCGGACTTGTAGTCCTTTGAGTTTGTCTCCCGGTTGAGTGGCCCTCCGTCCTTTCTTGACGCTACTGGCGCTTGCGCCTTTCGGGTTCTTCTCACGTTTCTTATCGGCTGGTTCTTTCTTGCGTGCGGTAAAGGAGGTGCGTTCGGGGTGTGTGATGATGGTCGGCGGTTTGGCATTGGCCTGGACGCTGCCGCGGCGGGGAGTGTCGGCGAGGCGCTTGAGATGGTCCTGGCCGGGCTCGGGCGCCTCGCCGAGGCTGGGCCTCGCGGCCTGGCTGCGCCGACGCGAGCTGTGCGGGGTCGCCGGATCGATCAGCTTGCCGCTGGACACGGGGACCAGCACCGAGAACATTCCGGCCCATCTGCGCCGCGCGGTGATTCTCCGGGATCGCCATTGCGCGGCACCTGGCTGCGACCAGCTGCCCTCGGCTTGTCAGGTTCACCATATTCGGCCGCGTAAATTGGGCGGTATTACGAAGCTAACTAATTTGCTCCTGCTTTGTTCATTTCACCATCTGATTTTGGTGCATACCTGGGGCTGGAGCATCACTCTCAACGCCGACGGGACTACGACTATGCGCAGTCCCGACGGCTCGAAAGTATTTCATAGTCATAGCCCGCCTAACGCGGCCGCGTAATGGCGCGGGCGCTAGCCGAGCTAGACGAGCTTGACGTCGTGCCCGGAAACGTCGGCGTCCTCTTCTACCGCGTCGAGGCGCTTCTTGATTGAGTTCAATACGTCAACCTCGGCCTCATTGAGCGAGGCGAAGACGTCCTGCTGCTCCTGGCTGAGCAGATCAACCGGGTTACCGGCGGCGCGCAGGGCGGCCAGCGCATCGAATGTCATGAGATTCTCCCTCGAGCTGTATCCCCCGTCAGCGGCCCGTAACGGGCGGCTTCATTGACCAGTGTCATCTGTTCCTGACGAGTCGGTCCATGCGACTTTAGGGCCAGTACCGTTTGGCCGAAGCGATGCCGTCAGCAAGGCGGCCAGGCCGGCCTGGAGTCGTGATTCCAGGCCGAGTTTGGCGAGGATGGAGGTGACGTGGCGTTTGGCGGTCCGCTCGCTCACGTGCAGCGTGCGGGCCAGCGAGCGGTTGTCGTAGCCGAGGCCGAGCAACTCGAAAACGGCTACCTCGCGCGGCGACAAGGTCGGCGTCCGCATCAGGGCGGACGCGATGTGCTCAGGCAGGGTAGTCCTCAGCACGATGTCGCTGCTCGGCGGCCGGTCGTCGTCGAGCAGGTTCCCGCAGAACGGGCAGTACTCGGAGCTGCCCGGCCCGGAACTGACCGGCCGGGAGCGGTCCGGCCCTGGGCCGCCCGGCTCGAGGTCGTCGGACTGGTGGGCGGTGACCTCGGCCAGGATTGATTCGTAGCTTTCAGCCAGAGCCGCGAAAATGCGGTCACCCGCGACTTGATGTGTCACCAGCGCCTCTGGGATAGTCGGCACAGTCTGCCGTTAATTGTCCTATAACGAACAAACCACCTTGTCAACCAGGGGCGGGGGGCAATCCGCCGGTCAGGAACCGTACGGGGTCGAGTTGGCTCCGTCCGGGCGAGCCGCCATTTCCGAGTACGCGATGATGCAGTTCCGCCAGCATCGAGCAGACCGCGATGGTCACGGTCGCCGCGCCCGTCTTCGTTTCCAGCCAGCACCAGTCGCCGCTGACGTTGACTTCGAGGAAAACGGGGACGCCGTCGGCGCTGAGGAAGTCGAACGCGCCGTATTCAAGCGACATGGCCGTGGCCAGCATCTGAACGGCCTCGGTAATAGCCTTCGTTGGCTCGATTCTGGCGGCGGTCACCGCCTCAGGGTGCAGCCAAAGTTGCGCCGGGTAGTCCTTGCTGATCGCGAAAGCGGTGACCTGCCCGAGGGTGTAGTAGGCCCGGATCTCCTGCTCGTGGTCGACGTAGTCTTGGATGATCACTGGCGGCCGGGCCGCTGACCCGGCTGCCAACCCCGCGGCTAGCTCGTCAAGGTCGGTGATCTCGGGGAACACTCCGGTCAGCAGCCCGGGGGTGGCCTCGACGAAGTGCTGATGCACGGCCTTGATGACGACGCGGGGGCCGCGGAGCAGGTGGCAGGCAGCAGGGAGGTCGGCCGTCACGATCGTGCGAGGTACCGCGATCCCGCACCGGCGGGCGGCGGCGAGTTGCTCAAGGGTGCCTGGCGCTCGCGCGGCGAGCTGGGCCGCCGAGATGGTGCCGAGCTGGTCGACTAGGTACTGCCAGGACTGGCCAGTGAAGATCCGCCGCAGCTGGCCGTCTTCTTGAGGTATCGCCCTGGCCGAGAAGTGCCTGACCCAGGTTACCGTCGGCGTGATCCACCGGCCGCGGATCCTGGCCGCCCCGCGGTCCGTGTCGACTAGGAGATCCGCGTCGGTCGCCGATTCGGCGTTGAGCCGCACGACCGGGATGCCGGCGGCGCGGAGCCGACGGCTGACGAGGTCGAGTTCACGGTCGGCCGCCCGGCTCACCAGCAGTACTGCGCGGCCTTCTGATGCGGGATCTCGTGGTTCGGCCCGACCGGATCGCGCGTCAAGTACATACCCGGCGCCGGTCAGCTGATCGGCGAACGACGGACCCTGGCCGGTCAGCGGGACAGGCCCGGTGCGTCGGAGTCCTGGGCCGCGAGCAGGTCATCGGCCGTTGCCAGCAGCCGGCTCACGGTCGACGCGATCGGCTCAGTGGCATAGGGAAGGCGTTGCGTGATCCGGCTGAGTACGTCGAAGTCGTCCTCAAGGGCGGCGGCCCGTGCTGTGGTCCGCTGGCCGTTCTGCCAGCGCAGCCGGACGAGCAGTTCGAGGCCGAGCGCGACCTCGGTGGCCAGCATGCCGATCAGGTCAACGTCAGAAAGGTCACCGCGCGGCTTGCTGCCGCGGTCGAGCACCTCGAGCACCCCGATGCACTCGCCGTTCCTGATCAAGGGTGCCGCCATGATGCTGTTCGGCACGTAACCGGTGGACTCGGCGGCATCCCTGGCGAACTGGGGACTGTCATTGACGTCGTCCACGAGCATGGACTGCCCCGACATCACCACCCAGCCGGCCAGGCCGGTCCCGCTCGGGAAGCGCATGCCAACGAGGTGCTCCTCGCCTTCGCCCGCGACCGCCTCGAAGACCAGTTCATCGGTTTCCTCGTCGAGCAGGAATACCGACGCGGCCGCCGCACCGAATACGCTTTTGGCGACTTCGACTACCGATTGCAGCAGACTGCGCTCAGTGATATCCGCGCCGTTAGTGCTTGGCATCGTCGCCTCCGGTGCGCTGCGAGACATTGCTGGCGGTCAGGTAAAGCACAGACTTCAGCTGAAAGGGCGTCAAGAGCGGGTGCTTGCTGAGAATACGCGCGCACAGCCCGGCGATATGAGGGGTGGCGAAACTGTTGCCGGTGCTCCGGATTCGTTTCCCGCCTGGCCAGGCGACCTCGACCCGAAGGCCCCGCGCGAAGAAGTCCACCGGGGGCGACGGGTTGTAATAAAAAATCGATGAGTCAGCTTCGTCGTGGCTGGCCACCGAGATCACCGAAGAGAACGGCCAAGGGTAGCTGCGGACCGGCATGTTGTGGGCCGAGGCGACGAGCACGCACCGGCGGAAGTAGGCTTCGTCGGCCAGTTCGTGCAGGGCGAGCACGAACTGGGGCTTGCCCGTGGACAGGCTCATGTTAATGACGTCGAATCCCTCCTCGACGGCCCACCGCAGGCCAGCTATGAGCCCGGCGCCGGTGCCGTGCTTGCCGTTAGTGAGCACCCGCACGGAGGTCAGCGAGGCGGCCGGGGCAATCGCGCTGATGATTCCCGCGCAGGCCGTGCCGTGGCCCGCCGTGTCGGCCGGCTCGCAGTCGGTGACGCTGAAATCGCCGTTATCGTCGGCAACGATGCCGACCGACCGGTCGAGATGACCGACCATTGGGTGCGAGCCGTCGACGCCGCTATCGAGCACCGCTACCCGCGTGCCTTCGCCGTCCGCTCCTCCCCAGGCCCAATCCTGGGTTACCTGATCGAAATCACTGATGCCGAATTTCTCGTCCCGCAAGGTGGCCGTGGGCGCTCCCCACGCCGGGATACCGGGAAAATGATGCCTAGGCGGACGGCGCCAGGGCGGGTCGCCGGTCAGGTCAGATTCCCCCGGCCGATCCGGATCCGCCGTCACCTAACCACCAGCCTCCCTCATCAGGCGCTGCGCGCGCGCCGCCAGCAGGGTGGCCCCCTTGGCCTCGTACTTCTCCAGCGCGGTCGCGACAGCTTCGGCAGCCGTCTCTCGCTGTCCGGCTGCTGCGGCAACAATAGCCAGGTCCGTGTAGCAATCGCCTTGCAGGCACAGGTCATCGGTGTGATCGCTGAGCCTGGTGCTCTCCTCCGCCAGGAGCAGGGCCTGCCCGGCTTGCCCGTGGGCGGCGGCGATCCTGGCGTTGAGCGCGGTCACCGTGATCTTGGTACGCGGGTCCATCGCCGCCGACCCGGCAGCAAGGCGGTCGGCCGCTTGCCGGGCACCAGCGAGGTTGCCCTGTTCGTAGAGTTCCCTGGCGGCGTAGGCCTCGTACGGCATCGAGGCGCCGGCCTGACCCATCTGGATGAGCAGAGCCTGGCTGCGCCGGTAGCTGGCCTCGGCGCCGCGGTGATCGCCCGCCAGCGAGTCGACTAGACCGCTGACGGCCGTGATCACGACTTCCGCCAGGTCACTGTGGAGGTCAGCGGTGTTCTCGCTGGCGGCGCTGAGGGCGGCCTTCGCGCCGGCCAAATCACCGGAGACCGCCGCCAGCCTGGCCTTGGTCAGCAGCACAGGCAAGAGGAATACCCGGTTGGTGGCAAAGCGCTCCGACATCTCGGTGCAGAGCTTCAGGCTGACGTCAACCGGGGTCGGCGTCCACTGCGCCAGTTCGCAGATGGCCACGAGCATCCGGTCGGTCTCGTAGCTGTCCTGCAGCGACCTGGCCCGGTCAAGAGCGAGCCTGAACTCCGCCTCGGCCTTGGCGCTCGCCTCGGCCGACTGGTGCAAGTAGGCCCGTAGCTGGTGCAGACGACACCAGGCGCGGTCCTGCACCCCGCTGGTTCTCTCTATGCCCGTAAGCTCGCCGGTCAGCTGATCGGCGAGCTTGGTCGTCTCTTCGTGCGAGCGGAGTCCCAGCCTGATCTCGATGATGGCGCGCTGGATCTCGCAGATCAGGTGCTGACGCCGGCCGGAAGGGCTAGGGTCAGCCAGCGCCGAGGCCGTCAGGGCGCTCACCGTCGCCATCGCCTGCTCTGGACTGGACAGCGCGAGCCAGCAGTCAGAGATGTAGAGCACGAGCGCCGCCTGGCCCTCGTCGTCGGCGGGCAGAAGCGCCCGGCCGCGCTCGAGCAGGGTCGCGGCGCTCGGGAGATCCCGGCGGCGCAGGGCCGTGGTGCCTTCCCCGATCAGGATCCGGGCCGCACGAGGAGCATACTCAGGCAGGCGGCTGTCGCCCGGACGCAGCTCACCCTGGAGCTGGCGGGCGGCTTCGACGTGGCGGGCCAGGTCGAGCTGGCCACCGGAGTTCGCCAGCTGGCTTGCGAGCAGCAGATGCCAGCGTTCCCGCTTGGTCTTCGCGGCCAGCTTATAGACCATGTCCCGCATCAGAACCTGAACGAACCGGAAGTCACCGGCGCCGGTCCTGGCGATGATACGGCGTTTGACCAGCCGGTCGACGACTTCAGCCGGGCTCGCGACCGTGACCAGGCCGGCCGCCTGATCGGAGGCGAGGATCCCGGTCAGTGCCGGCCAGGAGAAGTCCCTGCCGATCACGGAGGCCACTTCGAGCAGTTCGCGTTCGTCGTGCGGCAGGCGGTCGAGCCGGGCGGTCAGCAGGGCGGTGATCGTCGGCGGGAGCTTTGTTCCCGGCGCGCTCTCGGCGAAGACGTCCAGCATGAGCTCGGCGAACAGCGGATTGCCTTCGCATTCCGCCGAGACCCGCTCGGCGAGCGCTTCGGCCTGGTGCGCGTTGACTTCCTCGCGCATCGCGATCTCGGCGACCAGCCGGGCACTCTCGGCCGCGCTGAGCGGCCCGACTTCCATCGTCATCACGCTGGGCTTGCCGCCAGCCCAGGACGGCCTTGAGTCAAGCAGTTCCATCCTTGACACGCACACCAGCAGGACGGGCACGTCGCTGAGCCAGCTGACGACGTCGTCGATCATGTCAAGCAGCGTGGACTCGGCCCAGTGCAGATCCTCCCAGATCATGATCACGGGCTTCTTCTTGCCGAGCTGACCGAGCAGGTACCTGACCGCCCAGGAGATGTCCTCGATGCCGACGGAATCGCTAGCGCTCGCAACGCTCCCGCCCATGATGCTCGCGAGGCTCTTCGCCGCTCGCTCAGCGTCACCGCCCACGGCCGCCATGCTCCTGGCCTGATCCGCCCAGCCGCTCGTGCCCAGCATCTCGGCCAGCGGCTGGTACGTGATGCCGCGGCCGTAGGCAGAGCACTTGCCGGTAAGCACCGCGACCTCCGCCGGGCCGAAGGTCGCGATGAAGTCGCGCACCAGCCTGGACTTGCCGATGCCCGGCATGCCGAGCAGCGTGACCAGGCAGAGCTGATTGCGCTTAGTGACCCGGCGGAAGGCTGACCGCAGCTCAACAAGTTCGTCTTCGCGCCCGATCAGCGGTGCGGATGGCGACCCTGAGGGCTCGGCCTCCGGGTTCCCGCCGGTTACCCGCCAGGCGGGTACCGGCTGGGCCTTGCCCTTGAGCTGGAGCGGCGGCACTGGCTCGATGCCGATCGAGGTCCTGATCATGGCGGCCGTGGACGCGTCGATGAAGATAGTTCCAGGCTCGGCGGCGGTCTGCAGCCTGGCGGCCGTATTCACCGGATCGCCGATGACACGGAAATCGCCGGCCGGATTCGTGATCGCGATGACCTCGCCTGAGCAGACGCCGCACCTGACCTCGAGCGTCACTTTGTGAGTCGCGACCAGGCCGGCGCTGAGCTCCTTGACCTCGGCTACGGCTTCGAGCGCGGCCCGCACCGCGCGCAAGGCGTCATCCTCGTGGCTGACAGTCGCGCCGAAGACGGCCATGACGGCGTCACCGATGAACTTCTCGACCGCGCCGCCATGGGCAGCGATGGCAGCGGATGCCGCCGCGAAATAGCGGTCCATGATCTGACTGAGCGGCTCAGGATCCAGTGACTCGGCGAGCGCGGTCGAGCCAACTAGGTCCATGAACAGGATCGCTACGTTTTTTCTTGACTCACGGGGCGAGCTCGGAGCGCTGACCGGCGTCCCGCACATGGGACAGAAACGGATGCCGTCCCCGATCGGCGCATGGCAGACTGCACAAGTCATTGGCTGGAACCCCGCAAAATCAGCACCGCTTTAGTGAGCACCGCTTCAATAAGCACCGCGCAAGCCTCCCGAGGGGGCCGGAACCTGCTCGTGTTGTTTTGCCTACTAGCGGCGTCACCTTTTGCCGACAGTGTCACGCTACCTAACTTGGTAGTCTATGCGACTTTCGGGCCAGTCGCCGGAGGGCTAGACCGGCGGGCTAAGGTGGCTCGTGACCGATCTTGTCGCGGCCGCTTCGGCTGCCCTCGGGGTAACCCTGTCCGAGTCGACGGCGCTGGCCAGCAGCGACCGATCCTCCGTGCTCCGCTGCCCGCTGCCCGATAGCGGCAGCGTCGTGATCAAGTCGTATCCAGTCAACGACGAAGGAGCCGAGGGGTTCGCCGCCGAGGCGGCCGGCCTGGAGTTCACCACCGGTGCCGGCGTCGGGCCTGACCTGCTGGCCGCGGATCCGGTGAAGCGGCTCATCGTCATGACCGATCTCGGTGACGCCCCGAGCCTGGCCACCTTGCTGCTCGGGTCCTGCTCCGAGTCGGCGGGGACCGCGCTGCTTGACTGGGCCAGGGCGTGCGGACAGCTGGCTGCCGGCACGGCTGGGCGGGATGATGAGTTTGCCGGCCTGCTGGCGGGACAACAGGCGGCCCTCGGCGTTCGACCTCAGGATTCGCACTGGCTACTGCGCCGGATCGATCGGATCCCGATTCTGCTGAAGGACTTGTCCATCGGCGCTCCTGGCGGGCTCGCCGATGACCTCACGGCCGTCGCGGCCCTGCTCGGACCCGGCCAGCGCACGGTCTTCTCGCCCGGCGACATCTGCCCGGACAACAACCTGGTCACGGCGGATGGCGTCAGGTTCATCGACTTCGAGAGCGCCGAGTTTCACTCCGTGTTCCTCGACGCCGCGTATCTGCGGATGCCGTTCAGTTCCTGCTGGTGCGTGTTCAGGCTTCCGGCCGGCCTGGCCGCCGAGGCCGAGTCCGCCTACCGGGCCAGGGTCGGCGTCCTCTGGCCTGAACTGGCCGATGAGGCGCTCTGGCAGCGGGGGATACGGCTCGCGATGACCGCCTGGACCCTGCACTCGATGAGCTACCTGCTTGACCGGTCGATGGTCGCTGACCGCGCCATGAATCTCAGCGAGCGGTCGCCGACCGCCAGGCAGCTGCTGCGTTACCGCTGGGAGGTGCTGCTCGCCGAGCTTGAGCGGGCCGGGGAGCTGCCAGCGATCTCGGTGCTGATGAGGCAACTTCTCACCAGCACCGAGTCGTGGCAGGTTCAGGACATGCCTGTCTATCCGGCCTTCAGGTAACGGTGCTCAGAACGCGCCGATCCCGTCGGGCGTGCCGAGGCCGGTCGGGGCGTCGTAGCCCTTCTTGGCCACGCACAGGTAGTCGTTCCCGCAGGTCTTCTTGGACGGGTAGAACAGCGAGTTGCCGCCCTCGGTGATGTCGAAAAGGGACTTGCTGTGCGAATAGGCGTAGCCGAGCGGGATCTTGGCCGCGTTGCCCGCGAGCCCGTAGATGCCCGCGACCAGCGGAGCCGAGACGCTGGTGCCTTCCACGGTGACCCAGCCGCCGTAGACCTTGTTGTAGATCGGAATGTCGGTGGCGATCGCCGACACGTCGGCGACCGTCCGGCCCGGGCAGTTCGGGTCGTGCTGCCAGGACGGCTTGGCCACGTAGACCGAGCAGCCGCTGCCGCCTGCCCCGAAGTTGAACGGGTCGAACCAGGTGCGCTCCCGCCAGCCCCGCGCGTTGCGGGCCTTGGCGAGTTCGGTGCCGCCCACGGCCGTGACGGACCTCAGGCTGGCGGGGAAGTTCGCCGCCGAGAACCCGATGTCACCCGAGGACGCGACGATCGTGTGCCCCGGATGGTCGTAAGACTTAGCCCAGGCCATGGCGAAGCCGTTTTCCCTGCCGCCGTAGCTGTTGCTGATGACCTCGGCGCCAAGGGCGGCGGCGGTGTCGTCGGTGCGGCCGAGGTTGGCGTAACTGGGGTTCTTGCCTTCCACGACGAGGATCTTGCAGTGCGGGCAGGCGACCGAGATCATCGAGACGTCGAGGGTCACCTCAAGGTCCCAGCCAGAGAACACCCCGCTCCCCGGCAGTTTCTTCGGGTTGGCCTTGCCGAACTCATTGACGACCTTGAAGCACCCGGTCGCGACCGTGCACGGTGGCAAACCGAAAGTCTGCCGGTACTTGGCCAGGTACTCGGCCAGGTGCGGTGTGTTGTAGGCGATGGAGACCGCGACGGTCTGATCGCTGTGACGGCTGACCGGCAGCTGGTAAGCCTGCTCGATCTCCTTCGGAGTGAGGCCGATCGGCTTGGAGACCCGCCCGGCGGCGAGCGCCCGGTTCACCGCGGTCTGGGGCCGGTAGAGAGTGAAACATTGCATGTAGCCGGCCCGCGCGGTCGGGCATGCCGCGCGGAAGCCAGTGTGCGCGGTACCGGTGTTAGAAGCACCGGCCGATATGGGCACGGCGAGCGTGAGCGCGCCGACCACGGCGGCTGCTGGCAGCAACGACCTGAAGATTTTCATCGCATTCGCTCCGCTCATCCCATCGGCCCGACGGCGTAAGCGTCGGTGATCGTCTCGTTTATCGATCCGCCGGCGGCGTCACTGGCACTGAAGTTCAGCGTGACGTCGACGCCAGGTGGCGGAGTGAAGTTCACCCGGTAGGTGCCCGCGCCGGTCTTGGTCACCGAGGCAGGAGACCAGAACAGCCCGTCGTCCCAGGACACCCGAGCTTTCGCCGACACGATGGCGGACGGCGCGGCGAGCTCGACGTGGCCGACGCTGACCGAGACCTGCTGGGGTCCGGCTGGCACGACGCCATTCAAGCCCAGGTTATTGACCTGGTAGTTCAGGGTGAGCATGGACGGTACCCGGCAGTGCTGAGTTGGATTGAAGTTCTTGGTGACGCACTCCCACGTCTTCGGCACCACGGCCTTGGGCGCCGAAGCGGTCCGCATGGTCCAGACCGTGTCGGTGCCTTGCGACAGCAAGGTGAGCGGGTTCGGCTGCTGCACCTCGTTGAGGCTGAAGCTGACCGTCGACGCCGCCGAGGTCAGCTTCGCGCGGGCGAACTCGTTGAACCCGCCGCTGGCGATCCTCTTGCCGTTGTCAGTGATCTCGTAGGTGCCGCTGGATTCGGCCCCGCCAAGATGACCGAACTGCGAGTCGTTGTCGGAGAACACGTTCGGCACGAACCAGAGCTCGTTGCCTACCCTGAAGGCGGAGGGGATCTGGACGAAGAAAGCGCCGAGCTTCCCGGTTAGCAGCTGCCTGAACGGTTGCGGATGCAGCGGGTACTGGTTCCAGTTCTCGGTAAAGGTGCGGCCGTTAGCCAGCGTGTGGAACGTATCTTCCTGGAAGGCATTATTGTCCGTAAACACGTCGGTATCCCAGGCGAAGGACGGGCCGCCCGACATGTATTCGGTCTGCTCGCCAGGTGCCTTAATCGCCGTGCCGAGGCCGATGAGGAACTCCTGCGAGAGCTGGGCGAGGTTTCCGCCGACGGTCGAAGGGAACGCCATCGACCGCGCGCTGTCATAGACCCGTTCGTTCACCGTGGCCACGTTCGCCGAGGTCACCGCGAAATGCTGGGAAGGCACGATGCCAGGCGGACCTGGGAAGTCCAGGTTGTAGTTGTAAGGCGTGCCCTTTAGCTTCGGGGGCGAGAAGAGCTGGGCGGCGGTAGAGGAGGAAATGCTGCCGATCGACGGCTTGGCCTTGGTCGGGCTGATCCAGGTCGGCGAGAAGAACGACGTCGTGCCTGAGATCGCCGCCGGGCCATGTGCACCTGACCTGACGATCGTCCAGTTGACGAGCGCGTTCTGGGCCCGGCGGGGCGTGCTGAAGGTCACCTCGCTGCTCGCTGACGAGGCGGCGACATGCACCGTCGTGTTGCTGCCTGCCACGGTGAACTGAGGCAGGACCACGAGCCTCTGCGCGGACACTTTCTTGTAGGCGAGGAAGAAGTCGGCGAGAGCCCAGTAGTGACCGGCGGGAACGCTATATTTAGCGGACCCGTGGTAGAAGACGTTGAACGCCTCGTTCGGGTCGCCGTAGGTCTCCAGGTTGTCGGCATTCAGTACGAGCATCTCATCAGCGTTGTCCGCCTTGCCGAACTCATTGGTCGCGGTGACGGTCAGCTGGTGCTGAGGAAACTGCGGCTCGATCGGGACAGGGACCCTCGCCCCGGCCAGCGCGATGTTCACGCCGCTGAGCGGCCCGGCTCCGCCGTAATTGCCGCGAGCGTGGCCCGCCGCGAACTGACGCGCGAGCGCGCGCCCGAAGACGGCGGCCGAGGCGGCGGTCAGGTAGCCGGAGGCTAGCCCTCCGCCCGACTTCGTGATCGTGATGCCGGGAACGGAGGGAACGGCGCCGGCGTAGCTCAGCCTGACCGGAAGCCTGCCGCCCGACTCGAGCCGACGCAGGAGGGTGACGTTGAACAGGCTGGCGTCCAGCCCGTGGCCGAGGTAAGGGATCGCGTCGACGGGGAACTCATAGGTTCCCGAGCCGGTGCGCAGCGTCCAGAGCGGATCACGATCAGGTCCGGCGGTGAGGGTACCGGTCGAAACCCCTCCAATCGACCGGATGGAGAGGAGGTCGCCATTGATGAGCAGCAGCGATCTCGGTGCTGCGGTTCCGCTGGCGCCGAACGACAGCGAGCGGGGAGCGGCGCTGGCGGCCGCGGCCGGCAGCACGGCGGCCGACACGAGGACGGCCGCGGTAATCGCGATGGCGGATCGGCCAGGATAAAGCCGATGCTTGGGCACTTGACGAAGCACACATACTCCTTGCGACCCGGCTGGCCTGAGCGCAGCCAAATGAACATACGGCACTAAGCCGCCTTGTCATTCATTGAGACGCTATTGGAGCACGGATCGCTGCATGTACGCACAGGCAATTTTCAGCTGACCTGCAGGCTGCCGGGGTCAGGTAGCACTGGATCAGGTAGCTACTGCCTGGACATCGACTCCCTGGCTTCGGCCTCCTCCGCCGCGGGCACCCTCAGCCCTGCCGCGGGCACGACGATCTGGATGTCGACCCGGCTGAGCTCGCCGCTGAACGGGAACGGGCTCGCGTACCTGCGGCTTACCGGCGAGCCATGGTCGAATCCGATGCTCGGCCCGATGCTCGAGAGGATGAGCATGACGAAGGGGATGTCGACCCGGCCGCACGCCGCGTCGTTGATGACCAGTGTCGCCTCGCCGGCCTGGCCGACCGTCCGCCTGAACCGGACCCCGACGACCGATTTACCCACGGGTACTTTTGTTTCCGATTCAGCGATAAAATGGTCGCCGAAGCAGTTGTAGTCGAATACCAGCCGGTCATCCTGGATAAATATGCTAAGCCCTGAATTCTGATTGCCGGTGGCATAAAGCACGCCTTCCGCCCCGGCCGGCCGGTCGATCGCGGCGTCCAGGTCCCAGGGGCGGCCGCTGATCCTCGGGCCGGCCTGCACGGGGATGGGAGACATCGGCGGCCGGTACACGTAATGCCGGTCGGCGGGGTGCGGGGAGTAGTACTTGCCGCTCCTTGACATCGCCCCGGCTCCGGCCAGCCCGGCCAGGCCCCGGCTCGCCTGAGTCGCCAGGGCCATATCGCGGCCGCCGAACAATTCGATGCTGCGGTCATCGAGCGGCAGGACGCCGTGCTCGCGTGCTTGCTCCCACCACAGTTCCACCAGGCCGGCCAGGCGGTCAGGCTCGGCCTCCGCCAGGTTGACGCACTCGGACCTGTCGGTCTCGACGTGGTAGAGCTCCCAGTCGTCGTCCTCGTAGGGGGTGTTCGGCACATGCCTGGTGACCGCTTTCCAGCCGTCGGCGTAGATGCCGCGGTGACCCATCATCTCGAAGTACTGCACGTGCTTGCGGCTCGGTTCCGTGCCGTCGGCCAGCGAGTACCGCATCGAGGTGCCGGTGACCGGCAGCTGCGCATAGCCTCGGTACACCTCGGGCGGTGCGATCCCGAGCAGGTCGTAGATGGTCGGTGCCAGGTCGTTGACGTGATGGAACTGATCCCTGAGGCCACCGCGCTCCTCGGCCGGGATCCGCGCGGGCCAGTGCACGACCAGCGGCACGTGCACGCCGCCCTCGTGCGTGTTCTGCTTGTACCACTTGAAGGGAGTGTTGCCCGCCTGAGCCCAGCCCCACGGGTAGTTCGCATGGCTGTCAGGGCCGCCGATGTCGTCCAGCCTGGCCATGGCGTCATCGGGTGATTCGGTCAGGAAGTTGAAGTACTTCCACTCGTGCAGTACCCCCTGCTGGCCGCCTTCCTGACTGGCGCCGTTGTCGGAAAGCAGCAGGATCACGGTGTTGTCAAGCTCGCCGAGCCCGGCCAGCGCGTCGACGAGCCGGCCGATCTGCGCGTCGGCGTGATCAAGGAAAGCGGCGAACGCTTCCTGAAGCCTGGCGGCCAGGCGCCGGTGGGTTTCCGGCAGGCCGGCCCACTCCTCGACGCCAGGATTACGCGGCGCGAGCTTGGTTTCCTCCGGTATCAGGCCAAGCTCCCGCTGCCTGGCGAACCACTCGTCCCTCGCCACGTCCCAGCCATCGTCGAAGGCACCCCGGTATTTCGCGAGGTACTCCGGCGGAGCCTGATGCGGTGCGTGCGTCGCCCCGGTCGCGAGGTAGAGGAAGAACGGGCGGTCAGGGCGGATCGACTTCGAGTCGTGCACGAAGCCGATCGCCTGGTCGACGAGGTCTTCGGTGAGGTGATAGCCCGGCCCCGCGGGCGGGTCGATCCTGTGCTGGTCGTAGACCAGTTCCGGATGAAACTGATCGGTCTCGCCGTCAAGGAAGCCGTAAAACCGGTCAAAGCCCCGCTGCGTCGGCCACTGCTCGTAGGGACCCGCCGCGGACGCGTCCTCCATCTGGACCAGGTGCCATTTGCCGACCGCGAACGTGGCGTAGCCCTGGTCCCGCAGTACCTCGGCCATGGTCGCGGCGTGATTCGAGACGTGGCCGCGCATGTTCGGGTAACCGGTGTTGAAGTTGGCGAGTGATCGCATGCCGACGGCGTGGTGATTGCGGCCCGTGAGCAGGGCGGCCCTAGTCGGCGAGCACAGCGGCGTGACGTGGAAGTTGGTGTAGCGCAGGCCGTCGGCGGCGAGCCGGTCGATGTTCGGCGTGCTGATCGCCCCGCCGTAGCAGCCGAGGTGGGCGAAGCCGGTGTCGTCGAGCAGGATCACGACGACGTTGGGGGCGTCAGGACCCGGATGCGGCCGGGTCGGCCAGGAAGGCACCGAGTCGGCGATCGTCGGTGCGATAACCCCGTCAAAGCCATCGAAAGTCGTCACGGCGCCCCCCGTCCGTCGTTCACGCTCAAAACCCGTCAGCTAAGCGGAGATTAGCACTGTTAACATCGGCCGGGCGTTTCTCCCGGTAACCGGCCAGCAGCTCGTCGCGCACCGGCGCAGGCAACGGTTTCACCGCTTCGCGTACCGTGACGCCTGAGGCACGGTGCACCCTCGGGGCGAGCCAAGCGGCGACTAGTTCCGGCCGGCGTTTCGCTGTCTCGCGCAGTACCCAGCCGATCGCTTTGCGAATGAAAAATTCTCTTTCCTCGAGCATCGCGTCCGCATACGCTGCGAACCGGTCAAAGTCTCCCTGTCCGCGGCGCAATGGCCTGAGCAGCGCCAGCATCGCGGACCTGCGGATCCAGAAATCAGGATCTTTGGCCCAACCATCAAGCACCGGGGCGATCTTCGCTGCGCGCCGTTCGGCCAGCTCCCCGGCGACATTGCAGGCGAGTCCGTCGACGAGCGCCCAGGTGCCGCTGTGGCGGAGCAGGTGCTCGATCAGCGTGATGTCGCCGGCGAACTCGAGGTCGATCTTGAGGTAGGCCATCTCGCTGTAGGCGCGTTCGGTTTCGCCGAGCTGGCGGAGGGTGTGTTCAAGTTCGTGCACACCCGAACCGTACGGCAAGGTAGGAGGGTGACCGAACTGATCAGGCGGCCGGTAATCGTGGCTCCGATGGCCGGGGGAGTGTCGACGCCCGCGCTGGTGGCGGCCGCCTGCTTGGCCGGCGCGCTCGGGTTCCTGCCCGCCGGCTACAAGACAGCGGCGGCGCTGCGCCGGGAGCTCGACGCCGTTCGCGCGGCGACGGCGGAGCCGTTCGGTGTCAACCTGTTCCTGCCTGGTCAGGCGGCACCTGATCGGGCCGGCCTGCTCAGGTACGTGGCCAGCCTGGGGGAGGACGCGCGCGTGCTCGGGGCTGAGCCTGGCGAGCCGTGCTGGGATGACGACGACCTCCCGGCGAAACTCGGCGAGCTGGCTGCCCGGCCAGTGCCGGTCGTGAGCTTCACGTTCGGCTGCCCCGCGCCCGAGGTGGTCGCCGGGCTGCGCGAGGCCGGATCGAGGGTCTGGGTCACCGTGACGAACGAGGCGGAGGCCTTGATCGCGGCGGACAGCGGAGCCGACTGCCTGGTCGTGCAGGGCGTCGAGGCCGGGGCGCACCGTGGCACCTTCCTGAACGACCGCGACAGCACTGGTGACCCGCGCGGTGTGCTCGAACTTCTCGGCGCGGTGCGGGCGGTGACGTCGCTGCCGCTGGTCGCGGCCGGGGGCATCGGTTCGGCCGCGAGGGTCGCGGCGGCTCTCGGGGCCGGTGCGGTCGCGGTGCAGTGCGGCACGGCCTTCCTGCGCTGCCCGGAGAGCGGAGCGCACCCGGCGCACAAAGCCGCGCTGGCCGATCCGGCCTTCGACCGGACCGAGGTGACCCGCGCGTTCAGCGGGCGGCCCGCCCGAGGACTGGTCAACCAGTTCCTGGCGGCGCATGCTGACGCGCCCGCCGCTTACCCGGAGATCAACAACGCGACCAGGCCGCTGCGGGCGGCGGCTCAGCGGGCCGGGGACGCGCAGCGGATGAGCCTGTGGGCAGGCATCGGGTACCGGTCGGCGGTCGCGCGGCCGGCGGCCGAGGTGCTCGACTCGCTGGCTCCTTCTTAAACTAATTCGGGCACCTGGCGTGGCCCGTAACCAGTGAGGAGCTGAGTATGGCTAAGGATGACGCTTTTGTTATCGTCGGCGCGAGCCTGGCCGGGGCGAACGCGGCGAAAGCCCTGCGGGATGAAGGCTTCGACGGCCGGGTCATCTTGGTCGGCGAGGAAACCGAACTGCCTTACGAACGGCCGCCGTTGTCCAAGGACTACCTGCTGGGCAAGTCAGGGCGGGAAAAGCTGTTCGCGGAACCGGACCAGTGGTACTCCGAGCACGACGTGGAACTACGGCTTGGCGAGACCGCGATAGGGATTGACCGCGGCGCCCAGGAAGTCCTGCTGGCGGGCGCATCGACGGTGCCTTACGACAAGCTCCTGCTGACGACGGGCTCTTCGCCCCGCCGGCTCCACGTCCCTGGCAGTGACGCGGACGGAGTGCATTACCTGCGGCGGATCGCCGACAGCGACGCGATCAAGCAGGCCATCGATCAGTCTTCCGCGATCGCGGTGATCGGCGGCGGCTGGATCGGCCTGGAAGTAGCGGCGGCCGCGAGGACCGCGGGCCGGGAGGTGACCTTGGTGGAGCTGGCCGAGCTGCCGCTGCTTGCCGTCCTCGGTCCAGAGGTCGCCAAGGTCTTCGCTGACCTGCACACCGATCACGGCACCACGCTGGCGCTCGGCACGCAGGTCGACTCGATCACGGTCACCGATGGCCGGGCTGACGGCGTCCGGCTGGCCGACGGCAGCCACCTCCGCGCCGATGCCGTGGTGGTGGGCGTGGGCATCACGCCGAACGTCGGGCTCGCCGCCGACGCCGGGCTGACCGTGGACAACGGGGTGGTCACCGATGCCCGGCTGCAGACCTCGGACCCTTCGATCTTCGCCGCCGGCGACGTGGCGAGCGCCTTCCACCCGTTCTACGGCAAGCACCTGAGGGTCGAGCACTGGTCGAACGCCAGGCACCAGCCACGGGCGGCAGCCAAGGCGATGCTCGGCCAGGACGTCAGCTACGACCGGATTCCTTACTTCTTCACCGACCAGTACGACCTCGGCATGGAGTACTCGGGCTACGTGGATCGCGGCGGGTATGAGCGGGTCGTGTTCCGAGGCGACGTGGCTGGCCGGGAGTTCATCGCGTTCTGGGTCGACTCTGAGAACCGGGTGCTGGCGGGAATGAACGTCAACATCTGGGACGTCAATGACGCCCTCGCCGGTCTCGTACGGTCGCGGAAGCCGGTCGATCCGGCCGCGCTCGCTGACCAGGGCACGCCGCTAGAGTCGCTGGCCGGTTCCTGAGTCGGTAGTGACGCCGGCGCCGGCTGGCTCCTCCGCGGCCGGTGCCGGCGTCTCCGGCGGCAGCAGGATGCGGTTCGGGATCGTCTGCTCGGAGTCCGGCTCCGCCGCCGCCGCTGCCGCCGCCTCGCCGCGGTGGTCCCGGAGGGCTGCCAGTCCGGCGGCCTCGCTGGCGTAAGGCCCGCGAACGTGCTGCAGAAATGGGCTGATCGTGACGTAGTCGAGGTCAATGTCATCGCCGCAAGCGGGGCAGATGATCTCCCATAGATCGGTCCAGCCGCCCTGGGCAACGCCATTAATGATGCGCAGTGGTCGTCGCCGCAGGCAGGCGCTGCTGCCCCCATGGCCGGGCTCCCCAGGCCGGATCCTCGTCATGCTCGCCATTGTGCGGGAAGATGGAGCGCCAGTCACGGATTGTCGTCAATCAGTTACCGTACGCGTTGACTCCGGCTCCCGGCCCCCTCCTCAGCCAGGGTCCTCAGCCCGGTCCTGGTCCCACTTATCCCGGCACTCCTGGCATTTGCCGCAACTGACCGGGCTGGGCCGCAACGATGGCCCATGGTTGCTGTTCGCGGCCACCGGGCAACGACAACGATGGGTCAGCGTTGTTGCCGGCACCGCATCCATGGGACATGGGTGTGGCTCTGGTGGGTGGAGGTGGTCAGGCGGCGAGGGCGGGCGCACTAGCTCAGGCGGGTTGCGCGGCTGGTGTTTCGCGTGTGGCTGGAGCGGCAGGTGAGATCCGGTCCTGGCTAGCGGTTCCATGATCGTGGAAACCTCGAATGGCGGGCCATCGGAAGTTTCCACAATCATGGAACCTCCACCCAGAAGAGCCACGCCCATGGCCATCGATGCGGTTGCCGCGGGCTGGCCAATGACAACGATGGGACATTGATGCGGTAAATGGCAGCGGAACGGCAGGCCCGGATTGGATAGCTGCCGGGAGGCAAAAGGCGCGTCCCGGCAGGCATCCATGAGTTTCGGGGTTGAGTGATCGAGGCGGTGTCGCGATCACTCCCGACTGGATGGTTCCTGATAAGCGGCTAGCTGGCAGTTTTGATTGGGCCTGAAGTGTTGCGAGGTGCCGCTGACCTGTATCTCAGTCTCGGGAATCCACGGCGGGACAAGGTGGCCAGAGCTTGTGCTCGTTCAACTTGCGTGGGCAACAGGTCGAGGTGGTGCCGCCATCTGATCCGATCTGCGATCCATGCCTTTACGTAGCCCTGGCACAAATCGGGGCTGATCTTTGCCAGGTATTCTAGCGACGCTTTAAGTGACGTTCTGCGTCGTTCTTTTTCATATGGATGAAGCCGGCTGTCTTCAAGCATCGCTAGAACACCAGATATAAATAGCAGTCGCCTTTCAAGGAACTCTGTCCAGTGCTGCTCGTCGGCATCGGCTACTGGTCTGCCCTGATCGAGTAGCCAGAAGATACCTTCGGCGAGTACATCGCCAAGTTCCTCTTCTCGGGCGCGATCAGGCCTCCCGAATGGATCATAAGGATATTGGACAACTTCTCCGACTACCGTTGTCGGCAGCATTGCCTTCTCGCCGCTGAGCAGGAAAAACCAGTCGTCATTATATATGTTAGGAAAGAACGTCTCGTACGTTCTTGCGATGCCAGAGCCTATGACGAGTGCTCCGCCGCCGATGAATGTCTGCTGTCGCCCTCCTGCCATCCGAAAAGCGTGACACACAACTGAGTTATCTGGAAACCCGCTCAGGCCAAGACCGACTGCGCAGTGATCACTAAGCAAATTACTTGCGCGGTGTATGTCACGAGGATCCAGACTGGTAATATCATCATCCAGAAATAGTATTCGAGACCAGCCGAGCATATGGCTGAGCATTAGCGCAATATTTCTCTTCGGGCTGATGTCGGCCGTACAGGCAAATATGGTGCGTGACAACAGCTTCGAAGTCTCCCATTCAGGAAGATTAAGGCGATAAGCTTGAGGTACTTCGATCGAGAGAAGATCGACGTCCGGAGCCACCACCTCGGCCGCGAGTTCCGGCGATGTCCAGGTTCCGCTATGCAGAGTGACGAGCGTGCACGACATAGTTTGGGCGAGTCTGGACGCAGCGGTCAGGAAGATGGAAGGCCGACGGGTCGGCACCAAGATGGCGTCAACTCCCACCCCGCCTGGGGCAGTGTCTAGCGCAGGCTGGAGTAGCCCCTTATGTGACCCGTGGTGGTACGGTGTCTGATTGTCTGGCATCGGGTTACCTAGACCAGGTGAAGTGAACGTCCTCGCCAAGTTCCCAGTCCGGAGTCAAAGTGGCGCCATTGAGGGTTTGTATCCGGCTCAGGATGCAATAGCAGTTGCCGTCACCGAATCTGGACTGCAGCCACTCTGCGTTCCGGTCGCGGATGCTCTCATCGGTCAGAGCGCGCACCACACCGTAAGTGCCCCTGCCATACATGCCATTACAGATACTGATAGTACGCCTTCGATCGAACGGGCTGGGTGCCCGGGCGAATAGGGCTACGTCCTCATCCAAGGTAACCTGGTCACCAGCCCGGTTGAGCACTGGCATGTACCGGCGAGAAGATCCGTTGTCGTCGACCTCAAAATATTGGCCGTCTGGGCGTTCCCAGTTAGCGACTTGCCGGACCGGAAGCTGGAGTCTGTTCAGCGAGGCGCTAGTGATCTTGTTCCAATCGACTCCTCCAATCACGACGACATGCGAGTGATGATCGTCAGACGAGAGATTGTGCGGCGCCTTCACCCTGATCTGAGTCGTCGGGTTTGAGGCACGCAGGTGCCCGTGCAGTTCAAACAACGCGTCTAGATCGGAGAATTTAAGCAGTTCTATATAATCTGGTTCATTGATGTCTGTATAGGGCATCTGGGCGAGCATGTCCTGAGGCCACTCGGCACAGACGATCGTCACAGGATTGCCGTCTGCGAAGTGCCAGGGACTAGGCTTGAGCGCGCCTGCAGCGGACCGGATGGTCTGGGGATCCGTGACGCGGGCCCGCAGAGCGTCGTTCCGCAGTCGCCGTAGCTCGTTCTTCAGGTCTTCGTAGACTCGCTTCTCGTCGCCGGTCAGGTCAGCTTCGCCAAGGGCCGCCGGGGGGTCAGATTCGAATGATCGGAGCGACGCGAAGAACCTCGCGCAGAGATCCACGCGCGGAAGCGGCGGGATGCGCGGATTCGTGGTCGATTCGTAGGATGAGATGAGCGGAACGCTCACCTTGAGCACGCGGGCGAGTTGTGCCTGTGTCATTTTGCGGCCAGACCAGCGATCCTCGCGAAGGGCGCGCAGCTTCCTAGCAAGACCAGTATGCGGATCAGGGCTACTCACGCGCTGCCTCTGTTCGTATGGCGCACGTGCGCCTATACGGCCATGTCGGGTTAGGTAGACCTTTCATACCACGCCAGAAGGTCCGGTAAAACCGCTGAAACATAGTGAACTATAGGCGAAGCAGCTGAAGTTCAGCCAATCTCGCCTCACAGCAGGAAGAGGTCACCCACAACGAGCGATGAGTGTGAAGCTAGAGCTATCAAAGCTCTAGCTTCATTATGTCGCCTTATCGGGCAAATGCCAGGTAATCCGCCAACGATGCGAGCTTAACAGTGTTCTGGCAAACTTCAAGCTAAATGTCTGGCATGCGCGTCTCGTGCCGATCGATGTCACCCTGAGGACGGGCTCGACCTGGCTGTAAGCCGTCCGAAGTCACGGACTTTCACAAATTTCTGCCCTGCTCAAGTAGCGAGCTACATTTAACTTAAGAAACGCCAAGTTTGCTGAGCTGCAGAAGATTGAGGCTAACTTACTTCAAGCTGAAGGCGGTCAGCTGACTTTACTGTGCAACGGCCTGATTGCAACCTTAAATCCCGGCGCTATCGACAGGGCTTATGCGCTCGCCGCATCATGAGGCTAATAGAAAAGGATTCGAGAAGTCGGCAGTCTTCTGGAAACCGGATCTTGCGCAGTTGCGGGCATCCTTGCGTCAACAAGGATGCCCGCGAAGTGGACCCACGAACGCTCGCTACGAAGGGAAGCCCCATGAACAGAATATCGGTGCACCTGGTGACGGCAGCAACCCTCGCTTCGCCGCATCTCCAGCTCACCAGGACCGCCTCGTCGGGGTCGGTTCCGTCCGAGGCGGCTGGCATCGTGGCTGTCCTGGCCCTGATCGTTGTCCTTGCCTTCATGATGGCGCTGACCCGCGCCGCCCGCGCGCTCGCGGAGCTGGTTGCCCCGATCTTGAAGGTTGCATCTATCATGACGGGTACGCTCTGTACCATCGTGATATCCGTGGTGCTGGTCGTGGCCTTCCTGGTTCATCTTTAGGGCTCCTGCCTGGTCTACGGCGCGAGCTGGCAGAAGGTTGAGTCCAGCACTCCTTTGTGCAGGCAGACGATGGGCTTGCCTAGATGACCAGCAGGGTGGGAAGATCAACTTCCATGGTGAATTTCAGGGAGCTGGAAGCCGCCGACTGGGACAGCCTGCGCGATATCAGGCTCCGGGCGCTTCATGATTCTCCGGATAATTTTCTCGCTACTTATAGACGGGAACGTCAATTTGAGGAAAGTACCTGGCGCGCCGAATTGCGGCGCGGCAGGTGGATTGTCGGCACTCTGAACGCCCCGATCAGTCTTGTCGGGCTCATTCCGTACGAGAAAGAGTCCGGGTCGGAACTATACCTTGAGTACATGTGGGTGGCGCCTGAGCACCGCCGAGCAGGTATTGCGAAGAAGATGCTCGATTACGTCATTGACGTTATCGATGACCAGATAAAGACGATTTATTTGTACGTGCTTGACGGCAACGACCCGGCTACCTGGCTCTACAAGCGGGTCGGATTCGTCTGTACTGCTGGGCCCCAGCCGCTGCTTGAGGCCAAGCCGGGGCGGTTTGAGCAGTTGATGCAGCTTGACCTGGAGCTTCTGCGCAGCTCGCCTCGTGAGCGAAGAACGGCGCCCACACTGAAGTGAGCTGACGGCGACGCGAAGACGGCTACCCAGGAGAGTGCCTGGTTCTGGCCTGGGTAGCCGTCGGATCAGTCGCCTGTGAGCAGCTTTTTAGCAGTCGAAGTACATCTCGAATTCGTGCGGGGTGGGGCGGAGCCTGACCGGGTCGATCTCGTGGGAGCGCTTGTAACTGATCCAGGTTTCGATCAGGTCGGGGGTGAAGACGCCGCCTTCGACGAGGAAGTCGTGGTCGGTTTCCAGGTTGTCGAGCACCTTGTCGAGGGAGCCTGGGACCTGCGGGATTGCCAGGGCCTCATCCGGCGGGAGTTCGTACAGGTCCTTGTCGACCGGCTCGGGCGGCTCGATCTTGTTCTTCACGCCGTCCAGGCCGGCCATCAGCATCGCCGCGAACGCGATGTAAGGGTTACAGGCCGGGTCAGGGACGCGGAACTCGATGCGCTTGGCCTTCGGGCTCGGGCCGGTGATCGGGATGCGGACGCAGGCGGACCGGTTGCGCTGGCTGTAGACCAGGTTGACCGGGGCTTCGAAGCCAGGCACCAGGCGGTGGTAGGAGTTGACGGTCGGGTTGGTGAAGGCGAGCAGGGACGGGGCGTGCTTGAGCAGGCCGCCGATGTAGTAGCGGCCGATATCCGACAAGCTGGCGTAGCCGACCTCGTCGTAGAAGAGCGGCTCGCCCTCTTTCCACAGGCTCTGATGACAGTGCATGCCCGAGCCGTTGTCGCCGAACAAGGGCTTCGGCATGAAGGTGACGGTCTTTCCCGCGGCCCTGGCGACGCTCTTGACCACGTACTTGTAGAGCATGAGCTTGTCGGCCATGTGCAGCAGCGTGTCGAACCTGATGTCGATCTCCGACTGGCCCGCGGTGCCGACCTCGTGGTGCTGCATCTCGGTCTCGATGCCGCACTCGATCAGCTTGGCCACCATCTCCGACCTGAGGTCGGTGAAATGGTCGGTCGGGGGTACGGGGAAGTACCCGCCCTTGTAGCGCGGCTTGTAGGCGAGGTTGCCGCCTTCTTCGTCCCGGCCGGTGTTCCAGGCTCCTTCGACGGAGTCAAGGTGGTAATAGCCCTCGTTCCCGCTGGTAGAGAACCTCGCCGAGTCGAAGATGTAGAACTCGGCCTCCGGGCCGAAATAGGACGTATCCGCGATGCCGCTGCCGCGCAGGTACTCTTCAGCCTTCTTCGCGATGTTGCGCGGATCGCGGCTGTAGGGCTCGCCGGTCAGCGGATCGTGGACGAAGAACGTGAGGTTCAGCGTCTTCCTGGCCCTGAAGGGGTCCACAACCGCGGTCGTGGGGTCGGGCAGCAGAAGCATGTCCGACTCGTGGATCTCCTGGAAACCACGGATGGACGAACCGTCGAACATGAGCCCGTCGGTGAAGACCTTCCCGTCGAAGTTCCCGACGGGGACGGTGAAATGCTGCATCGTTCCTGGCAGGTCGCAGAACCTGACATCAACGAACTCCACCTCGTTGTCCGCCAGGTACCGCAGGACCTCGTCGCCGGTTGTGAACATCGGCTCTCCCTTGCTCGCTCACGTATCTGCCATCGTCGAAGGTGGCTGACCCACGGGTAACCGGCGGGCGCGATCCGCTTCTGCTTGCGTGGCCCGTCGGAATCTGCACTATGTTAGCGAAACGCCGTTTCCTGTCCGTGTCCCTTATGTTTCAGCCGCGTTACGAGCGCACCCGGTTCGGCGCCGCCGCCCGAACTAGGTACTGTGAGTTCGTGACCGACCAGCCCTCCGGCTCGCTGCGTACCGCCGGCTCCGACGACTCCCCTAGCCGCTCAGGCTACCCCGGCGAGGACCTTGGCTTGCCTCAGACAGGCCGGGGCTCCGTCGCGTCGCAGGGCCGCAGGCTCGTTGCCATGATCATTGACTGGCTGCTGTGCTCGTTCATAGTGGTGGCACTGATCCGTCCGCACACTCAGGTTGACGTCGAACTGTGGACGCTGCTCATATTTTCGGCCCAGGACTATGTGCTGACCTCGCTGACCGGCTTCACGATCGGCAAGCGGCTGCTCGGCATCCGGGTCGCGAGGCTCGATGCCAGCTGGGTCGGCCCGGTCTGGGGCCTGGTGCGCACCGCGCTGCTGCTGCTAGTGATCCCGGCCCTGGTGTTCAACGGTGATCAGCGGGCCCTGCATGACCGCGCGTCCAACACGGTCGTAGTCCGGATTTAGCGCACTTCGGGTGGCTAACGCACCTTCGGGCTGTGCTGGCTAGCGCACCTTCGGGCTGTGCTGGCTAGCGCACCTTCGGGCTGTGCTGGCTAGCGCACCTTCGGGCTGTGCTGGCTAGCGCACCTTCGGGCTGTGCTGGCTAGCGCACCTTCGGGCTGTGCTGGCTAGCGCACCTTCGGGCGGGGGGGCCTGGGCATCCTTCCCTGGCGGGGCATCGGGCCCCTTGGCGCCTGCAGGGAGGATGGCAGGGCCTTCAGGCGGGTGTTCAGGTCGGTTACCGCGCCTGGCCTCAGCTCGCGCGGCAGGCGCATGAGCTTGCGCTGGAGCTTGCTGATGGGGAGCTGGCCGTTGCCTTCGCCCACCTGCAGCTCGGTGATCGGGACCCCGTAGGCGATGCGGGAGATCTTCTTTTTCTCGGTCGACATGAGGCTGGACAGGCCGCTGGGAGCACCCTCGCCGATGAGGATCACGCCGGGGCGGCCAACGACCCGGTGGACAATGTCCATGTTCCTGTTACCCGCGATGGCCGGGGTGACGGTCCAGTTGCCGCGCATGGACTGCACGATCGCCGCGGCGGCCCCCGGCTGGCCGGCGATCGCCGCGTACTGCGCCGCCTGCGCGTAGCGCCCGAACAAGATCATCATGGCGGAGATCCCGATAAGCACGCCGATCGGAATAAGGAAGCCGGCGTGATTCGTGATCAAGCCGACCACGATGAACACTACGATCACGCCGATCCCGGCGCCGATCACGATGGGCAGCGCCCTCGGATCGTGCTTGCGCACGACTCCGGCGACCATGATGATCTGCCTGAACCGGTTAGGCGTGGGCTGATCGGCCGGCGAGGTACTCGCGGGGGCTTCCGGCGTCTGAGCCGAGCGACGGCCAGGGATCTTTACCATGGCCCTGAGGATACGAGCCCCAGCCCAACGACGCGAACCGACCCAGGCAAGTCAGAACCCCAACCCCAGAGTCGGGGCGCGGCGACCCGGCCTAGTCGTCCGAACCCCAGCCAGAATCGTCGGGGCGCGGTGCCGTCTGGACTGACGAGCGGGTTTTGCGAGGAGGGAAGACGGCGCCTATAGCGCCCCGACCCCCGGGGGGTCCGGGGGGTCGCCCCCCCGGGTCAACACAGCCAACACCCCCTGCCGGTAAAGACGCCCCGCCCGGTACGACGACCTGACCAGCGGTCCAGACATCACCCCGGCGAACCCGAGTTCTTCTGCCTCTTGGCCGATGTCAGAAAATTCCTGAGGAGTCACCCACCGCTCGACTGGATGATGCCGCGGCGACGGGCGCAGGTATTGCGTAATCGTGAGCAGGTCGCAGCCGGCGGCCCGCAGGTCGGTCATTGCCTCGCTGACCTCGGCGCGTTCCTCGCCGAGCCCGAGGATCAGGTTGGACTTGGTGATCAGGCCGGCGGCCTTGGCGGCGGTCAGCACGGAAAGCGACCGGTCGTACCTGAAGCCGGGCCGGATCCGGCGGAAGATCCTCGGCACTGTCTCGATGTTGTGCGCGAGAACCTCGGGTACCGCCGCGAATACCTGGGCGAGCAGTTCTGGCTCGGCATTGAAATCAGGGATCAGCAATTCGACCCCGCAGCCTGGCACGGCCCGGTGGATCGCCGAGCACGTCTCCGCGTAAAGCCAGGCCCCGCCGTCAGCCAGGTCGTCCCGCGCCACCCCGGTGACGGTCGCGTACCGCAGGCCCATCGTGGCGACTGACTCGGCGACCCGGCGCGGCTCGTCGGTGTCCAGCGGGCCGGGCTTGCCGGTCGCGATCTGGCAGAAGTCGCATCGCCTTGTGCACTCCTCGCCGCCGATCAGGAACGTCGCCTCGCGGTCCTCCCAGCACTCGAAAATATTGGGGCAGCCAGCCTCCTCGCACACCGTGTGCAGCCCCTCGCGCCTGACCAGGTCCTTGAGCTTGGTGTACTCGGGTCCGGTGCGCAGCCTGGTCTTGATCCACTCGGGCTTGCGTTCGATCGGAACTGCGCTGTTTCTTGCCTCGACGCGCAGCAGGCGCCGTCCTTCCGGTGCGAGTACCACGCCCCAAGGCTAAACCAAGGTGCCGACTGGTCCTTCGTTCGGGGATCATGGATGCATGCCAACCCAATTCGATCCGCCGTCGGGCACGCGCGACTTCCTGGCGGCCGAATACGACAAGCGCGAGCGGGCGTTCGGCGAACTCCGCTCGGTTTTCCGCAGTTACGGCTTCGAGCCGCTCCAGACGCCGTCGTTCGAGCGCCTCGACGTGCTGTTCGGCAAGTACGGCGACGAGGCCGACAAGCTGGTGTTCAAGATCCTGCGGAGGGGAGAGCATGAGGCGTCGGGTGAGGCCGACCTGGCGCTGAGGTACGACATGACCGTGCCGCTGGCGCGGGTCGCGGCCGCCTACGGCAGCCAGTTGCCGACGCCCTACAAGCGGTACGCGATCGGGCCGGTATGGCGGGCTGACCGGCCGGGCAAGGGCCGGTTCCGCGAGTTCACCCAGTGCGACGTCGACACGCTGGGAAGTGCCTCGCTGCTGGCCGATGCCGAAGTGCTGTGCGCGCACCACGACGCGATGGTGCGGCTTGGCATTACCGACTTCAGGATCTTGCTTAACGCGAGGCAGGTGCTGTTCGGGCTGCTCGAGGTGTTCGCCATTCCCGGGGAACTGGGGGAGAGCGTCCTCATCTCGCTGGACAAGCTGGACAAGCTGAGTCCGGCCGAGGTGACTGACGAACTGATCGGGCGAGGACTGGCGGCCACGGCAGCGACCGAGCTTGTCACCGCCATGACGGCGCCTGATGCCACCGATCGCATCAGGACCGCGCTCAAGGAAAGTGACACGGGCACGGTCGGCCTCGACCAGGTTGACGAGGTGCTCAGCCTGGTTGCCGGGCAGATCCCGGCCGAGCGGATCGGGTTCACGCCCCGGATGGTGCGCGGCCTCAGCTACTACACCGGGCCGATCTGGGAGCTCGCCGCCGCCGGAGTGCCAGGCGCCATCGGCTCGGGCGGGCGCTACGATCACCTGATCGCCCAGCTCGGCGGGCCCGATCTCGCCGGTACCGGGACTTCCATCGGGACCGAGCGGGTGCTCATGCTGCTTCCCGAGCAGGAGGCCGGCCCGAGGGGCAGAATCGACGTCGCCGTGCCGGTGCTCGACGCCGACCTGGCCGCTCAGTCGTTCGGGCTCGCGGCGGTCGCCCGTGAGGCCGGGCTGCGCGCCAGCGTCTACCTTGGTGCCTCAGGCAAGCTCGGCAAGCAGCTCAAATGGGCTTCTGACTCGGGCGCCCGCTGGTGCCTGATCTACGGCAGCGCAGAGCACGCGGCCGGGACGGTGACGGTGCGCGACCTGGCCAGCGCCGAGCAGGAGGCGGTGCCGATCGGCGATCTCGGAGCTCACCTTCTCGCGTCAGCAGGAACCGGGGATGCCTGAGTCCGGTTTCACCGAGCCTGATGTCTGGTTCGCGGGACTGCCAGGGGTGGTCATCGCGGCCGGCGCGCTGATCACTGATCCGGCGGGCCGGGTGCTGCTGGTCAAGCCCAATTACCGGGAACTTTGGTCACTGCCGGGCGGGATCTGCGAGTTCGGCGAGGCGCCGCACGCCGGAGCCGCCCGCGAGGTGGCCGAGGAGATCGGCCTTGAGGTTCCGATCGGACGGCTTCTCGCCCTGGACTGGTCGCGGCCTTACGGACCGCAGGCGAGGCCGATCATGCACTTCGTTTTTGACGGCGGCCAAATTACCGGTGGCGACGGTATCGTCGTACAGGAGTCTGAGCTGGAAGGATTCCGGTTCACGGCGCCGGACGAACTGCAAGTGCACCTGCCGCCGCGCGGGTTCGCCAGAGTCGCGGGAGCGCTGCGGGCGCTGACCTCGGGACTGGCGGTGTTCCTGCCGCACGAGATCAGCTCACCGGACTAAGCGCCTCCGTGGCTGCGAGAGCGGCCATCAGGTGACGTTTCACTGGCTCGACCGCGTCCGCTACGGTGACCGGCCGGCCGAGTTCGGCGGTGAGGGTGGTGACCGACGCGTCGCTGATGCCGCAGGGCACGATCCGGTCGTACCAGCTCAGGTCGTTGTCGCAATTGAGGGCGAAACCGTGCATGGTGACGCCACGGGCGACCCTGATCCCGATGGCGGCCACCTTGCGGTCGCCGGTGCTCCCACCCGCTACCCAGGCGCCGCTGCGGCCCTCGACTCGGCCGGTGCGCAGGCCGAACTCGGCGCAGGCGCCGATCATGGCGTCTTCGACGGACCGCACGTAGGCGATCACGTCGATGGGGTCCGCGAGCTTGATGATCGGATAGCCGACCAGCTGGCCGGGGCCATGCCAGGTGATCTTCCCGCCCCGGTCGACCTCGATTACCGGGGCGCCCGGGTCGCCGACCGGGCGGTCGGCCGGCTCGGTGCGGCGGCCGGCCGTATAGACGGGCAGGTGCTCAAGCAGCAGGCACGTATCGGGTATCTCATCGTTTACCCGTCGTGCGTGCAGCTCCCGCTGGAGGCTGAGGGCCTGCTCGTACGGGAGTGCCTCCGGCCCGATCCCGGCTACCTGGAAGACAAGTTCGCTCTGCACAATGCCAGCGTAAGCCCCAAGCTCTCCGCTCGTGCCAGCGCCAGGCCCCGCACCGTCCCTCGCCCGCCGCCCGGATTCCGGCGTTGGTTAGGCTATTTAGGTAATGGACGAGAAGTTTGCTGCCGATGTCCTGAAGAACCTCACCGCAGACGAGCGTCGCCAGCTGCTGAGGCTGCTCGTCGGCACGGAACAGCGTTCTGAGCGCAGGCCGGGTACGAGCTGGCGGTGGGACCTGCTGCTGGTCCTGATCATCGCAGGCTGCATCGTGCTGGCAGGCTGGATCGGGTACCTGGTCGTGAGCCTCCCGGCGTTCTACCGTGCGGGCAGCTGGCGGGGCGCCTGGGTTGGCTTTGACATCGCCGAACTGGTCGCGTTCGCCGTGACCGGCTGGGCCGCGTGGAAGCGAAGGCAGATCCTGATCATCTGCCTGATCGTCCTGGCGACGCTGCTGCTGTGCGACGCCTGGTTCGATGTCGTGCTTGACGCGCGGACGGCCGGGTTCTGGGGGAGCCTCGTGTCGGCGCTCGCGATCGAGGTGCCGATCGCCGTGATCGCCGTGATCGTGGCGCGACGGCTGCTGCGGCTGGCTATCGGCCAGGTGATCAGGTACGAAGGCGGGCGCGGTCCGGTACCTTCGCTCTGGAAAATCCCGCTATTCGGCAGCGGAGACGGCACGCCACTTGAACGCCTGATGAGAGCGGCCAAGTCGGGTGAGTCCGATGAGTCCGTTGATGACGCTGGTGAGGCGATCTGGCCGGAGGCGGAGCCGGAGAACGCCGATCCTCCGCTCGAGCGTTAGGCGAGGATCGCCGCGAGGGCGGAGCGAAGGTCGGGCTCGCGGAACGCGAAGCCGGCCTGGAGCAGTTTGGCCGGCTTGACCCTGAGGCTGCCGAGCAGTTCGCCGGCAAGCTCGCCGAGAGCAGCGCGCACCAGCGGTGCGGGCAGCTGGAGGAACCCGGGCCGGTGCAGCGTCCGGGCTAGCGCGGCGGTGAACTCGGCGTTCGTGACCGGCTCAGGTGCCGTCAGGTTGACCGGTCCGGCAAGCTCCTTGCGGTCGAGCAGGAACCTGATCGCGCTGATTTCGTCCGCGAGGCTGATCCAGCTCAGGTACTGGGTGCCCGGGCCGATCCTGGCGCCAAGCCCGAGCCTGAACGGCAGCAGCAGCGATCCGAGCATGCCGCCGCGCGGCGCCAGGACCACGCCGCTGCGGAGGTTGACGACCCTTATCCCGGCCGCCGCCGCTGGCTCGGTCGCCGCCTCCCAGTCGCGTACAAGTTCCGCCAGGAAGCCAGTACCGCCAGGTGACCCCTCGTCGACCTCGCGGCCGGCGGTATCGCCGTAAAATCCGATCGCTGAACCACTGATCAGGATTCCGGGGCTGGACTGCGGTGACTGGCTGGCAGCCGCCGCCATGGCTGCGGCCAGCGTCTGGGTCGAGGTGATCCGGCTGGCCCTGAGCTCGGCCTTCCTGGCCGGGGTCCAGCGCCCGCCGGCGATCGGAGCGCCGGACAGGTGCACGACCGCCCGTACGCCGTCAAGCGCGGCCGGGTCAAGTGCGGGCGGGCCTTCTGCGGCTGTGCCGTCTGCGGGCGCGAGCGGGTTCCAGCTGATTTCGCCGGGTCCGCTGGCCGGCCTCCTGACCAGCTTGACGACCTCTGCGCCCGACGCGGTGAGGTCCGTCGCCAGCGCCGAGCCGATCAGGCCGGACGCCCCAGATATTGCGACCTTGGCGATCGTCATGGAGTAGTTGCGCCCTTCTGGCCAGCCCGGCCCCGGCTAGCTCGGCCCCGGCCCCGGCCCCGATCCCGGCGGCCCCGGCCCCGATCCCGGCATTCCTGGCAATTGACCAACGCTGGCAGCAGCGATGGCCCACCGTTGCGGTTCCCTGTGGCCCGGGAACGACAACGATGGCCCGGCGTTGCTGTTCCGGCAGCATCCATGGGCCATCGTTGCGGTAGCGGCAGGCTGCACCAACCACAACGATGGGCCATGGATGCGTTTCTTTCCGAGTGAAGGTGATGGCTACGGCGGAGTTGCGTCCGGCCGAGACCGGTCGCCCCTGCACTGGGCCTGTGACGGGGCCGCTTGGCGGGCGGCGAGCCCCAGCGTTGTCCCTGAGCTGGGGTCCTGGCCCCCGCTCCGGGACAACGCTGGGCCTGCGGCCAGGGACTGGCTGTCCGGTATGTGATATATGCCGGGCTCGTGGAACGGGCGTAAGCGGTCCGGCCCCGCCTCACTCCACCAGAAACGCACCCATGGCCCACCGATTCGGTAACCAGCCGCGATCGAGACGGTGACCGGCGGGCCGGGACGCAGCAACCGACTGCAGCCGATGCCGATGCCGACGGCCGACCTAGGCCCGTCATGCCCGGATTGCCGGGAAAGCCGGGTCCTAGCAACCCTCTCACGCCCGCGATCATGAGACGAAGCTACAGCGCGGGCGCTGGCTAGAGGCCGAACTCGGTCTCGAACGCGCCCTCCTCAAGCCGACTCTTTACCGAAACCAGGAACCTCGCGGCGTCGGCCCCGTCGACCAGGCGGTGATCGTAGGTGAGGGCCAGGTACACGATCGACCGGACGGTGATGACCTCGCCGAGGTCAGGATCATCGACGACGATGGGGCGCTTGTTCACCGTGCCGGTGCCGAGGATGCCTACCTGGGGCTGGTTGATGATCGGGGTGTCGAACAGGGCGCCCCGGCTGCCCGTGTTGGTGAGGGTGAACGTGCCGCCAGACAACTCGTCTGGGCTGACCTGGCCGCTCCTGGTCCGGTGGGCCAAGTCGGCGATCTTGCGCGCCAGGCCGCCGATGTTCAGGTCGCCGGCGTTCCTGACCACGGGGACCATCAGCCCGCGCTCGGTGTCGACCGCGATGCCCAGGTGCTCGGCGTCATGGTAGGTAACCGTCCCGTTCGCGGTGTCAATGACCGCGTTCAGCTTGGGGTGGACCTTGAGCGCCTCGACGGTCGCGAGCGCGAAGAACGGCAGGAATGAGAGCTTGACGCCCTCCCTGGCCTCGAACGCGCCCTTTGCCCGCTCGCGGAGCCGCGCGATCGCGGTGACGTCGGCCTCCACCACGGTGGTGAGCTGGGCCGAGGTCTGGAGCGACTCCACCATGCGCTGCGCGATCACCTGGCGGGCACGGGAAAGCCGCTCGGTGCTGCCGCGCTTGGCCGCGGCGGCAGTCGCCTGGTCAGCTGCGGGCTGAGTCTGGGCCTCGGCCTCAGCCCGGGCTCTCGGGCGACCGACGGCCCCGAGGCCAGGAGGTACCTGCGGCGCTGGCACCGCAGCCGCTGGGTATGGCGCCTGGGCCGGTTCGGGCTGGGGTGCTTGGACCTGGGCCGGCGGCTCGGGCGGCGCGGCGGGCGCGACCGGGGCGGCGGGAGCTGGCGGAGCCGACGGAGCCGGGCTGGGAGCCAACGGAGCCGACGGAGCCGACGGAGGCGGGCTGGCGGACGGTGCGTAGCTTGGGGCCAGGCCCGGTGCCTCGTCGCCGCGCTTGGCCTGCGCGGCCTCGAGCACGTCTTGCTTGCGGATCCGGCCGCCGACTCCTGTGCCGGTGAGCGTGGCCAGATCGATCGAGTGCTCGGCGGCGAGCTTCCTGACCAGCGGCGTCACGTAGGGGCCATCGGCACTCTCGTACCCGTCGGCCGGCCCAGTCTCAGCGAGCTGCTCGGCCGGCGCCTGCTCGGCCTGCTCGTAAGGTGCCTGCTCGGCCGGCGGCTGTTGGTACGGTGCCTGACCGTACGCGCCGTACTCAGGCTGCTGGTAGGTGGTGTAGCCGGGTTCCTGACCCGCGCCGGGCTCGGGATGCTGCGCGGGATCGTAGCGGTGCGCCTCGGGCTCGGTGAACTGGTAGCCGGAGTCATGGAAACCCTCGCCGGCTGGCTGCGCGGGCAGCTGGCCTGGCTCGGGCGCGTGATAGCCGGGCTGGCTGAACTGGTACCCGGCGGCGGGTGCTTCGTAGCCGCCGGGCTGGTAACCGCCGGCGTCGTAACTGGCCGCGGGTGCCGCGGGAGCGGGCGCGGGCGGGGCGGACGGCGCCACTGAGGTGTCCGCTGCCGCGGTGCCGCCGGCCGCGCCGTCCTCGTCAATGATGGCGAGCTGCGCGCCTACGGCGACCGTCTCATCCTCGGCAACGGTGATGCCGCGCAAAATGCCGGAAACGGGCGAGGGGATCTCGGTGTCCACCTTGTCGGTCGACACCTCGAGCAGCGGCTCGTCGGCCGAGACATGCTCACCCTCGTGCTTCAGCCAGCGGGTAACAGTGCCTTCAGTGACGCTCTCGCCAAGCTGCGGCATGGATACGGAGACCGACATGGCTTCGGCTGACCCCTTCGCTTAGACGTTGCTTCAGTTAGGTTCTCAAGAATGGCCGTGCCTTCAGGAGTGGCTGTGCTTTCAGGAGTGAAAATGCAGCGGCTTGCCCGCCAAGGCGAGGTGCGCCTCTCCGATGGCCTCTGACTGGGTCGGGTGCGGGTGGATAAGGCTGGCCACGTCCACCGGGTACGCCTCCCAGTTGTAGATCAGCTGGCCCTCGGCGATCAGCTCGCCGACCCGGGCGCCGACCAGGTGAATGCCGACCACGGGACCGCCACCCGCCTTCGCGATGACCTTGGCGCTGCCCTGCGTCTGGATGATGACGCTCTTGCCGTTGCCGCCGAGGTTGTAATTGACCTCTTCGACCTCGATGCCTCGCTCGGCGGCCTGGGCCGAGGTGATGCCAACCGAGGCCACTTCAGGATCGGAGTACGTCACCCTGGGCACGCCGTCGTAGTCGATCGGCTTCGGGTGCAGGCCGGCCAGCCGTTCGGCGACGCCAATGCCTTCGGCGAAGCCGACGTGCGCGAGCTGCGGGCCAGGGGAGAGGTCACCGACCGCGGAGACCGTGGGCAGGTTGGTCCGCCAGAGCTCGTCCACGAGCACGAACCCGCGCTCCATCGCTACGCCGGCTTCTTCGTAGCCGAGGCCGGCGGAAACAGGTCCCCGCCCGACCGCGACGAGCATGAGCTCGGCCTCGATCGTCTTGCCGTTCTCCAGCGTGACGAGCACGCCGTTCTGGGTGTCCTTGACGTCGGCGAACCTGACGCCGAGGTGCGAGTTGATGCCGCGCCGCCTGAACGCCCGCTCGAGCAGCTTCGAGCTCGCCTCGTCCTCGGGCGGCAGCAGCCTGGGCAGCATCTCGACGATCGTCACCTCGGCACCGAAAGAACGCCAGATGCTCGCGAACTCCACCCCGATAACGCCGCCGCCAAGGATCACGGCGGAAGCCGGCACGTGATCGAGCACGAGGGCCTGGTCGCTGCTGATGACCTTCACGCCGTCGATCGCGAGGCCAGGCAGGCTGCGCGGCTCCGAGCCGGTCGCGAGTACCACGTGCGAGCCCTCGTAGACGTCGTCGCCTACGGCCACTTGCGTCGGCGAGACCAGCCTGCCCTCTCCGGCGACGATCTCGACCTTCCGGCTGGCCAGGAGTCCCTGCAGGCCCTTCCAGAGCCGGTCGACGACCTTGTCCTTGTAGACGTTCACGGCGGGCACGTCGATCCGGTCGAAGCTCGCGACGACGCCGAACTGCCCGGCTTCCTTCGCGAGGTCGGCGACCTCGGCGGCGTGCAGCAGCGCTTTAGTCGGGATGCAGCCCTTGTGCAGGCAGGTGCCGCCGACCTTGTCCTTCTCGATCAGCACGACCCGGCTGCCAAGCTCAGCCGCGCGCAGCGCGCAGGCGTAACCGCCGCTGCCGCCGCCGAGAATTACCAGGTCAAACGTGTGGATCACCAGTTACTCCTCGTTCTTATCGCCGCCGGCGTTCCTAGAGCAGCCCGTCGGCTACGTCAAGCGCCACCTGAATCAGCGTTCTCGCCGCGCTGCCTGTTCCGCCCTTCGGGGTGTAGCCGTAGGCGTCGCCGCTGTTGAAGGAAGGTCCGGCGATGTCCAGGTGGGCCCACCTGACCCCATCGGGCACGAATTCCCGCAGGAAGAGGCCGGCGGTGAGCATTCCGCCGTCTCGTTCAGGCGCGACGTTCGCCAGGTCAGCGACCTTAGAATCAAGGCCACGGCGCAGCTCCTCTGGCAGCGGCATCGGCCACATCGCCTCGCCGGCCCGCCCGGCCGCCTTCACGACACCGTCGCGGACCGCGTCATCGTTGGCCATCACGGCGGCGACCCGGGTGCCGAGCGCGACGACCTGGGCGCCGGTCAGCGTCGCCACGTCGATGAGCAGGTCGGGGGAGTCTGCGCCCGATCTGGCCAGGGCGTCGGCGAGCACCAGGCGGCCCTCAGCGTCGGTGTTCAGCACCTCGACCGTGGTGCCGCCGTAAATGGTGATCACGTCAGAGGGTCGCTGGGCGTGCCCGCCAGGCATGTTCTCGGCAAGCGGCAGGTACCCGACGACGTTCACGGCCGGCCGGAGCGCCGCGATCGCCTGGAGGGCCGCCAGCACGGCGGCCGCGCCGCCCATGTCTGACTTCATCGTCTCCATGCCTTTCGCCGGTTTCAGCGAGAGACCGCCTGAGTCGAAAGTGATGCCTTTCCCCGCGAAGACGACCGTCTTGGCAGCGTCCGGGTGATGGTAGGCGAGCCTTACCAGGCGCGGCGGGCGGACCGAGCCCTGCCCGACCCCCGAGATGCCGCCGTAGCCGCCGTCGGTCAGCGCCTTCTCGTCGAGCACCTCGACGTCGAGCCCGGCCGCCCGTCCGATCCGTTCAGCCTCCGCGGCCATCGACTCGGGGTACAGGTCAGAGGGGCTGGTGTTGACCAGGTCCCTGACCAGGTTCACGGCCGTCGCGATGACCTCGGCCCTGGCGACCGCCTGCGCCGATCCCTCCGCCGAGGTGATCAGGGTCACCTCTGGTGCGGCGTGCCCGTTGCTGCGGTACCGGCCGAAGTAGTAGCTGCCGAGCAGCGCGCCGGTCGCGACGGCCTCCGCCGACGCGGCGTCCGCGGCCGGCAGGGCCAGGGCGATCCTGGTGTTCTTAGCCGACGCGAGCGCGCGCACCGCGGCGCCGGCCGCGCGCCTCAGTGCTTCCTGGTCAACCGGTGCCCCGGCGCCGGCCGGGGCCTCACCGAGGCCGACCGCGGCAATCAGCGGCGTGGCGGCCAGGCCGGCCGAGAGCGTCCTGGTCAGTTCCTCGGCCTTGCCGCTGGCCCCGAGGGCCGCGAGAGTCTGGGTGAGCGTGCCGCCAAGCGCGGCGTCGAGGTCATGCGAGCCCTCGGCGAGCACAAGCCCATCCGGTCCCTGGCTGACCGCGATGACTATGACGTCGGCGCCGACGTCCTTAGCGGGTGAGTTAGTTGTCCGAATGGTAGCTGTCACGGATCAGAGCCTAGTGCCTGCCCGGCAGCGCGGTGTTAGCAGCACGGGTGAGCGCTAAGGGCGCGTCAATAGTTCGGTCGCGGGTGTTAAGACCGCGTCAAGATCATTGGCCGGCAGCCGCCTGATGCGGTCGACTGGTAAGCGCCATGTTGGATGTTCCGGTTAGCCAGGCTGAGCGGCGTCGTACGGTATCCGCGCCGTACGCGCTGCCGGCTGGCTGCGGGATCCTGCTGCTCATCGGCGCGATCGCGGCGGCAACGCACGGCTTGCTGTCTTCCGGCTGGGTCCTCGTGCTCGCCGCGATCGTGGTCGCGGTGGTCGGCCTCCTCGCCGAGCCCGGCGTGACTCTCTTCGTCGCCATGGCGGCCTGGTTCACGACCGCGGGTTTCTCCTCGCCGCCTTACGCCCAGTTGCACGTGACCTGGCTGGGCGGAGCAAGGGCGGCACTGGTGCTGGCAGGCTGCGCCCTATGCGGACTGGCACTGCGCGGACTGGCACTGCGCGGACTAGCACTGCGCGGACTAGCACTGGGCGCGGGGATGCGCTCGTGGTCATCGTCGTACACACTGTATTTTGTGGACGTTCCTGGCGCGGACCACGCGGATGAATTCAGTGCGGCGCAGGCCGATGGGCAAGCGGTCGTTCCCGGTCAGCCCGTGCCCGCGATCCGCCGCCAGAAGGGCCTGCCCCGGCCGAAGAACCCGCCCGCACAGAAGCCGCTGCGGACCGGCGGCATCGCCGGCCGCCGCCAGCTCGCCGGCGTCCTGCTCGTGCTCCTGTTCCCGCTGCTCACTGCCGCGCTGCTGCCAGCTTCCCGCTCGCTGAGCCTGCCAGACGATTCGCTGATCTTCCTGGTCTGCGTCGTCGGGGTCGCAGTGGTTGGCGGCTTCTGGCCGGCCGTGCTGGCTGCCATCACGGCCAGCTTGCTGCTGAACTGGTACTTCACGCCGCCCGTGCACACGCTCTCGATCGCCAGCCCGAGAGACATGCTGGCGCTGCTGCTGTTCGTCACGGTCGCGGTGTCGGTGAGCAGCGTGGTGCACCTGGCGGCCAGGCGTGCCCACCAGGCCGCCCGCGCCGCCGAGGACGCCGCCGCCCTGCTGGCGCTCGCTCAGACCGTGCTCGGCGGTGACGACACCCCGGCCGCGATCTTGCGGCACCTGACCGGGACCAGGGGCGGCCGGGCCGAGCTGTCCGAACGCGTGGCCGGCCAGTGGATCAAGGTCTCCAGAGCCGGCACAGCGCCGGATGACGCCGAGCCGACCGAGGTACTCGTCGGCGCGGGTCTCTCCCTCACTGTCAGCGGCCAGGCAGAGCCGATCACGCCCAGGCTGCTCAACGGCTTCGCCGCCCAGGCCGCCGCGGCGCTCGACCGGGACCGGCTGCGCACCCAGGCCGCTCAGGCCGAGGCGCTGGCCGAGGGCAACCGGATGCGCACCGCGCTGCTCGCCGCCGTCAGTCACGACCTGCGCACCCCGCTGGCCTCGATCAAGGCGAGCGTCAGCACCGTACGCGAGCCGGACGTGCGGCTCACTCCTGAGGACGAGCAGGCTTTGCTGGCGACCATTGAGCAGTCGGCCGACCGTCTCAACGCCCTGATTGGCAACCTGCTCGACATGAGCCGCCTCGCGGCCGGCTCGCTCGAGCCTTTCCTGCGGCCGGCCTCCATCGACGAGGTCGCACCGCTCGCGCACGCCGAGCCTGACACCCCGCACGTGCGGCTCGTCGTCCCCGACGACCTCCCGCTGGTCCGCACCGACCCTGGCCTGCTCGAACGGGTGCTTGCCAACCTGTTCGCTAACGCCGCGGCGCACTCGCCGCCCGGCCGCCCGCCGCTCATGGTCGCGCACCACCGGGGCGACGTCGTGGTGCTCGACATCATCGACCACGGGCGCGGAGTACCTGATGACCTTAAGCCGAGGATCTTCGAGCCCTTCGAGCGCCTCGACGAGCGCAACACGGGCACGGGAGTCGGGCTTGGCCTGGCGGTCGCGCACGGCTTCCTGACCGCGATGGGCGGCGCGATCGAGCCGAGGGATACACCTGGCGGCGGGCTCACGATGCGGGTTACCCTCCCTGTCGCCGCCCCGCAGACCGACGCGATGCTGGCAGCCGACTAGTGACGCGGGTACTCGTCATCGACGACGAAGAGCCGATCCTTCGCGCGCTGCGGATCAACCTGACCGCGCACAAGTTTGAGGTCAGCACCGCCGCCGACGGCAGGTCCGGACTCGCCGCGATCGCCAGGGATCGTCCTGACGTGCTGATACTCGACCTCGGCCTGCCCGATATGGATGGCACGGAGGTCATCAGCGGCGTCCGCGGCTGGAGTTCGATGCCGATCATCGTGCTATCCGCCTGGGGCCAGGAGAAGCAGAAGGTGGCCGCGCTTGACGCCGGCGCCGACGACTACGTCACCAAGCCGTTCGGCATGGGGGAGTTGCTCGCGCGGCTGCGGGTAGCGGTCCGCCGCGCCGCTCCGGCCCCGGACGAGCCGGTGGTCACCAACCAGGACTTCACTGTCGACCTGGCCGCGAAGCGGGTGCGGCGCGACGGCGCCGACGTGCGACTGACCCCGACCGAGTGGCAGTTGCTCGAAGTGCTGGTCAGGCACCGCGAGAAACTGGTCACCCAGCGTCAGCTGCTAGCCGAGGTCTGGGGACCCGAATACCAGACCGAGGGCAACTACCTGCGGGTCTACATGGCGCACTTGCGCCGCAAGCTCGAGCCCGACCCTGGCCGGCCGCGCTACCTGCTCACCGAGCCTGGCATCGGCTACCGCTTCACCTGCAATGAGGTCCCGGCGACTCCGCCCGCGGCCCAGCGGCAGCGTCGCCACCGGAGGGCCGTAGCTCGTAGTCGGGGTTGTAGATCGTGTGCGATCCCCTGACCGTCGCGATCCTGCCCTTGGCCACCAGCCGCCGTCCTGGTTCTACGCCGGGGATGTGCCTGCGCCCGAGCCAGATCAGGGTCAGGCTGCCTGATCCGTCCCACAGGTCGGCCCGCACCGATGGGTTGATCCCGCGCACCCCGGCCGTGACGGCCCGCACCGTTCCGGCGACCAGTACCTGGTCCCTGTCCTGGCACGCGCCGATCGGCGTGGCGTTGAGATTAGCCGCGTGCTGCTGCAGCTCGGCGATCTGCAATTGCTCGGTGATGGGCAGTGCGCGGCGGGGGCCGGCGGCCTTGCCGATGCGAGGCGCCGACCGCAGCTGGTAAGGCACGCTGGCCACGATCACGCCGGGCAGGAGCAGCAGCCTGGCCTTCAGCCGAAGCGCGCTCTGGTTGTGCAGCAACTGCTCCCACCAGTGCCCGACGACGTACTCAGGGATGAACACGGTGACCACGTCACGCGGGCTCTGCCGCCGCAGACGGCTCACGTAAGCCACCACTGGCCCGGTGATGTCGCGGTAGGGGGAGGCCACGATCGTGAGCGGCACGGGGATGTCGGCCTGTTCCCACTCCTCCCGCAGCCGGTCGCTCTCGGCGGCGTCCACGCTGACGGTGACCGCTTCCAGGTAGCTCGGCTGGGTCGCCCGCGCGTACGCGACCGCCCGCAGCGTCGGCAGGTGCAGCTTGGAGACGAGCACGATGGCGCGGTTACTGGCCGGCAGCGTGATCGTCTCGTCTTCCTGCGGCGTCAGCTCCACGGCCACGCTGGCGTAATGGCGGTGGATCCCGCGCATGGTCAGCCAGATCGCCGGCATCGCGACGACGACGATCCAGGCGCCGCTGGCGAACTTAGTCGTCAGCACGATGACAAGCACGACCGCGGTGAAGCAGGCGCCGATCGAGTTGATCACCCTGATCCGCATCATGCTTCGCCTGGCCGCCGGGTCGGTGGCGATTTTCAGCAGCCGGTTCCAGTGCCTGATCATCCCGGTCTGGCTGCAGACGAACGACACGAACACGCCGATGATGTAGAGCTGGATCAGCCGGGTCGGCGAGGCGTTGAAGACGATGATCAGCAGGATGGCGAACCCGGAGAGCAGCAGGATCCCGTTGCTGTACGCGAGCCGGTCACCGCGGTTGCGCAGCTGCCTGGGCAGGTACCCGTCACGGGACAGGATCGAGGCCAGCACGGGGAACCCGTTGAACGCCGTGTTGGCGGCGAGCACGAGGATCAGCGCGGTGACGAACGACAGCAGGTAGAACAGCGGCGAGCTGTCGCCGAACACGGCCCGGCCGACCTGCGCGATCACCGTGCGGTGGACCGTTCCCTCGATGACGTGCACGTGGCTGATCAGGGCCAGCGCGGTCACGCCCGCGAACATGGTGACGGCGATGATCGCCGAGCAGCGCCAGCGTGGTGGCCGCGTTCTTGCTCTTCGGTGGCCGGAACGCGGGCACGCCGTTGCTGATCGCCTCGACTCCGGTCAGTGCGGTGCATCCGGAGGAGAACGCCTTGAGCAGCACGAAGATGAGCGCGAGCCCGGTGAAGGTGCCGGCCGGGGGGACGTGCAGGTGCGCGCTCTCGGCCTGCGGCGGGTGCCCGAGCGCGATCTTGATAAATCCCCAGACGATCATCAGGACGACCACGCCGATGAAGACGTAGGTGGGAATCGCGAAGGCGGTGCCTGATTCGCGGACGCCGCGCAGGTTCATGACCGCGATGACCGCCACGATGATCACGGCGATCAGAGCGACATGGCTGTTGAGAACCGGGAACGCGGAGGCGAGGTTCGCCACCCCGGCCGACACCGACACCGCCACGGTCAGCGTGTAGTCCACCATCAGCGCGCTCGCGACCGCCAGCCCGACCTTAGGTCCCAGGTTGGTGCTCGCGACCTCGTAGTCACCGCCGCCCGAGGGGTAAGCGTGCACGTTCTGCCGGTACGACGCCACCACGACCAGCATCAGGAGCGCGACCGCCGCGCCGATGTAAGGCGTGTAATGGATCAGCGCGAGCCCGCCGACCGACAGGACGAGCAGGATTTCCTCGGTCGCGTAGGCGACGGAGGACAGCGCGTCGCTAGCGAACACCGGAAGCGCGATCTTCTTCGGCAGCAGCGTGTGCCCGAGATTATCGCTTTGCATCGGCCGTCCGACGAGCAGCCGTTTGGTCGTTCCGAAAAGCCCCGCCACGAGCCGCATGCTAAGCGTTAAACCGCAATTACACCAGAGTCCCGACATAACAGCAGGCGTTTTGTTTTACGCGGGTCACCGGGTCAGCGTCGCGGGAGTCCCGGGCTAGCTAAGCGGCGCAGCGGGTGGTATCTAACGGCAGTTATCCAACAGCCGTGACAGCTGTTACTCTTACCTCAGGAGAGCGGGCAACCCGGCAAGGAGGGGGAGAGTGAGCGCTAGCGCTGCCCTATTTGTCGCGGTATTCCTTGCCTGCGCGGTCGAGGCGGTAGAGGCGACCACGATCGTGCTGGCGGCCGGAACCGCCAGGGACTGGCGTTCGGCCGGCTCTGGCGTCGCGACTGGTCTCGTCGTGCTCGCAGTGATCACGGCCGCGCTCGGTCCGGCGGTGACCAAGCTGCCGCTGCCTGCTCTGCGACTCGTTGTCGGCGCCTTGCTCCTCATCTTCGGCCTGCAGTGGCTGCGCAAGGCGATCCTGCGCGCCAGCGGTCATAAAGATCTTCATGACGAGGACGCCATTTACCGCAGGCAACTTGCCGCTGCCGAGTCGGCGCAAGCCCGCAAGCTCGGCCCCGTGCCCGACGCCTACGCGTTCACCTTGTCGTTCAAGGGCGTGCTGCTCGAAGGGCTCGAGGTGGTGTTCATCGTGCTGACTTTCGGTGGGAACGCTCGCGATGTTCCGCTTGCCGCCCTGGCCGCGGCCGTCGCGGTCCTGCTCGTCGCCGTCGCCGGCCTGGCCGTGCGCGCCCCGCTGGCGAAGGTACCTGAGAACGTGATCAAGTTCGTCGTCGGGATCATGCTGACCACTTTCGGCACCTTCTGGGGTGTCGAAGGCGCTGGCGCGAAGTGGCCGGGCTCGGACGCGGCGCTCTTGGTCATCGCCCCGGCGATCGGAGTCTTCGCGCTGATACTCGTCGGCCGCCCTGCGCCGCGCCCGGCGCCGCGATCAACCGCCCGCCGCCCTCGTCACCGCGAGGGCGAGCTGACATGCTCGGCCGGCTGAAGGCGCTCGGTGAATTCGCGTACGACTTTGTCGTCGGCGATGACTGGCTGATCGCCGTCGGCGTTGTCGTCGCGCTCGCGATCACTTACGCGGTAAGCCACGCGATGAACGCTGCCGCGTGGTGGCTGGTCCCGGTCGCGCTCCTCGTCCTGCTCCCGCTCAGCCTCCGCCGCGCCCTGCGCAAGCGCTAGCCCGCTAGCCCGCTACCGGCTTTCCGCTTCTTCGGCGTAGACGCGCGCCGCGTACTCCTCGAGCGTCTGCTCGCAGCCGGCGATAGCGACCTCGGCGGCGGCCCGCCCGGACGCACTGAAAACGTCCCGGTCGGCGACCTTAGCGAACCAGTTGCGCAGCTTTACCAGGTCGACCTCGTTCTCCTCGAGTTCGGCGTAGGTGAAGTGACTGGCGACGTACTCCTTGCGCACCTGGCCCTGGAAATCCTCGCACTTGTCGACGATCTCCTCGTACTCGTCATTCCTGGCCGTCTGGAACGCGGCCCTGATCTCCTTCTCCCCGGCGAGGACCGCGCAGGACAGCAGCGTCGCGGTTCCCGACATGTCGAGGATCTCGCTGCGCAGCTTGCGCAGTGCGCGCTCGGCGGCGGTGCTCGCCGGAAGGGCCGCAGCGGAATTCTGGAGGTAGATCGCGCCGATGCTCTTCAGCCGGCGCCAGACCGCCGCTCGCAGGCGCGTCGGCTCGGACGGTACCCGGTAGACGAGCAGCAGCCATCCAGCCTGGTCAACGTCGTTCGCAGCCATCGGCTCATTCTGTCAGCGAAAGCTCACTGCCGGTCTTGGCGGGTCGGGGCGGTACAGCGTCCTCGTCGGCGGGGAAAGCGGTTAACCTGCCGGTCCGCCGGTCATTCGGGCTCGAGACGATGGGCGGCGGCGCGGAGTAAGGCTCGCGCGCCCGCACCTCCTCGATCTTGCGCATCAACTCGGCCTCGCGGGCGATCTCCTCCCCGGACGGCGCGAGCGCGACGGTCGCGGTCATCACGAAGGTCAGCGCGCTGACTCCGACGACCAGTGGCAGCACGAAATCGACCGCGCTTGCCCCGCCCATGGTCATCGGCGGCCCCGCGTAGACGTGCATAGCCGCCATGCCCGTGTAGTGCATGCCGCTCACCGCCACGCCCATGATCGCCGCGGCTCCGAACGTGGACCAGACGCTGTGCAGCCGCAGCGCCGCCCAGAGCGCCGCCGTGCACGCGACGATGGCGATGACGACGGAGACCGCGAAGAGCAGCGGGTTGTAGCTCATCCTGGCGTTCGTGTCCATCGCCGCCATGCCTGAGTAGTGCATGGCCGCGACCCCGAAGCCGGTCACGACCCCGGCTCCGACCAGCGACCAGGTCGTCACTCGGCCGAAGCCGACGAAAAGCAGCCCGCCGCTCACGAACAGCACGGAAAGAAGCATGCTGCCCAGCGTGATCAGCACATTGAACTTGATGGAGTGCCCGGGAATGGAGAATCCGAGCATGGCGATGAAATGCATCACCCAGATACCGGTCACGCCAAGCGAAACGCTCGCCGCCAGCAACCAGCCGACCCGGTGCCGTCCGGTGCTCACCCGAGCCCGAGTGGTGCAGCGCAAAGCAAGAAATGCCCCGATGAAAGACATCAGATAAGCAAGCGCGGGCGTCACTATGCCCACGGAAAAGTTGTGAACGGTAAGCATCAGGATGGTCTCCGTGGAATCACTCGGTCACCAGATCACGTAACCAGGCGCAAGTCAGCCTACTCCTGGCCAAAGTGCTCTGCCACGATATCCGGCAACTACCCAGAGCCAGCCCTATAGAGCTACAAATACCCCCAGAGTATACCTAATCCCCAAGCAGTCGACTCCGGGCCGTTGTCTCGGTGACCACTCCGTCGCTACCGCGCTCGACCAGGTACCCGGCCGCGTCCGGCCGGTCGGTGACGATCTCGGCCAGGGTGTCGTCGATGAAGTGCGCGGCCGCCCCGTCGTCGCAGGCTATTCCGCCCGGCAGGCTGCCTTCCGCGATGAGCCTGCGGTAAAGCGGGCGCCGCCCGGGCTCGGAGTCATAATGCGGGCTATAGCTTCCTTTCAGCAGGCCAAGGCCATCGGTGAAAGGACGCAGCGGCCCGAAAGAATCGGTCGTGCCGCTCTCGAACCAGCAGATAGCCCCCGCGCTCACGCCGGAGAGCACAATTCCTGATTCCCAGGCCCGGCGCATGATCTCGTCGAGCCCGTGCACTCGCCAGACCGCCAGCATATTGGCGACGCTGCCGCCCTCGACGAAGATCACGTCCTGGCTCAGAAGCAGTTCAGCCGGGTCTGGCACGTTGGGCATGGGGTAAAGCTCAAGGTGACTGGCCCGGCCAGGCAGGCCCGCCAGCATGCTGTAAGCCCGCAGGAACCCGCCGGGATCATCGCCCATCGCCGTGTTGAGCACGCAGACCTTAGGCGCCGCACTCCCCGAGAGCTCCGCCGCGAAGCGGACAAACGGCGGCACACCGTCGGCGTCGCCCGGCGCGGGACCGCGCAGGCCCCCCATTGCCAGCACGTGCCGGCGTCCGTCTTTTGCCACCGGGACACGTTACCGTGCCCTCGTGACGAACAATGTGGCCGGCCGGGCAAATAGACCAGACTGCGCGTTCTGTGACATCGAGGCCGGAAAGATCCCCGCGCATACCGTGTTCGCCGACGACCTCACGGTCGCCTTCCTCGACGCCAGGCCAGTGTTCAAGGGCCACGTCCTCGTCGTGCCCAGGCAGCACGTGGTGACGCTGGCTGACCTGCCCGCGACACTGCTCGGGCCCTTCTTCGCCGTGGTACAGCGGGTCAGCGCGACGCTGCCTGCCGTACTCGGGGCGCAGGGCACGTTCGTCGCCATGAACAACATCGTCAGCCAGAGCGTCCCGCACTTGCACACGCACGTAGTTCCGAGGACCAAGGGCGATGGCCTGAGGGGGTTCTTCTGGCCGAGGCTGCGCTACGAATCCGACGAAGAGGCGGCCGGTTACGCAGAACGCATCAAGGCCGCGCTTGATCAGTAAAGTCAAGACAAGGGCCCGCCAGCAGGCACCATAGGGCCGTGGCCCGCCACGGATTATGCCAACGGCGAACTGCCGGGCCGCCGATACGGGGATACTCTGGATCGCATGGCGGAGTGGTGGTCAATCGAGGTATTTGACTCGGAAGTCCAGGCCGCTTTGCGATGGAAGGATTCCTATCGCACGGCGCTGGTCGAGGCGGCGATCACGACCGGTGCCCTTGAATGGGCCTGGATCGAGCACAAGAGCGGCGTCGTCTTCGAGGTCTGCTTCGCCGACGAGGCCAAGTGGGATGTTTTCCGAGGTGTGCCTTCCGTGATAGCGGCCCTCGACAGCGTCCCTGACCCGGTGCACGGCCTGCTCATCTACCGTGGCCGGGGCGGCGGTGCTGGCGCCAGGCAGCCGAAACGGCCCAAGCCGACCGCCGGCGCCGGGGCGATTTCCCTGCCCGAGCCAGCGGACGAGCGAGTACTGGACCTGACCGTGGCCGAGCTCGTCGGCCGCTCGGGTCCTGGCAGTTCCGCCTACGTCTAAACCGCTAGACCCGCGCCGGGCGAAGAAAACGGACAAAGCACTTATCTTGCCGACCTGGGCGCAACGATGGCCCACCGATGCGGTAAACCCGCCCCGTGGTCGCCCGCCCCGCCTGCCCCGCCCGCCCCGCCCGCCTAGCGAGGGATGGTCGGAAAGAACGGATCCTTCGCCGATCTTTGCCCACCGCGCAAGTCATGCCTCCCGGCGGTGCAGGATGGGTGCATGAGTACCACAGCCCCAGCAGAAGACATGCTCGCGGCGATCGAGCGGAGTGGCTATTACCCGGGGATTGTCGCTGACGCCATGTTCTCGGCGATCGGCGCAGAACCGGTCGTTTCCTACTTCGTGCACCATGACGCTCATTTCGACCCCGGCATGGAAGTGCGCCGTCACATGACGGTCCTTGCCCTCACCCCGACCAGGCTGGTCTATTCGCACACCGACGAGTACCCGGCCGACGAGAACTCGGTGGATACCAGGCCGCTCGCCGAGACAGCGACCGAGGCGATCCGCTGCGCGAGGATCACCTCGGTGGCCCTGACTCGGGTCATACCTGACCCGGCTACCTACAAGCGCGGCGTCACCACGCCGTCAGAGGTGGTCCTGACGATCGGGTGGAACTCCGTCAGCCACATCGAGCTTGAGCCTGCCCGCTGCGCGGACGAGAACTGCGAAGCTGATCATGGGTATACCGGTGCGATGAGCGCGGATGACGTGACCATGCGCATCAGCGAGGCGGCGGACGGCCCTGAGTCAGTCATCCAGGTACTCGCGTTTGCCCACGCGCTTTCCGCGGCAACCAGCTAGTTGTGACTACCCAGGCCATCGAGCCCACCCTGCCCAGGTACGCCGAGTCGTCGCTTGACGCGTTCGCAACGTCGGTACTTGCCTCCCTTGGGGTGCCTGGCGAGGCGAACCCCCTGCGGCTTGCCCCGGCCGACCGGGTCTGCGTGCTGCTCGTCGACGGGCTCGGCTGGGAGCTGCTCAGAGCTCACCCGGCGGCAGCGCCGTTTCTTTCCGAGCTCGCCGTGACCGCCGCCCCGCTGACGGTCGGATTCCCGGCTACCACGGCGACGAGCCTGGCCTCGCTCGGCACCGGCCGGCCGCCCGGCCAGCACGGCATTCTCGGCTACCAGGTCGCCGTCCCTGGCAGCAGTCCGCTGAAGCTGCTGAACGCGCTGCGCTGGGACCGGCACGTGGACGCGCGCGGCTGGCAGCCTGGCAGCACGATCTTTGAGCGGGCGGCCGCGGCCGGGGTAGCGTCGGTGCGGGTCGGGCCGAGGGGTCTTGACGGCACCGGTCTGTCCACCGCGTCGATGCGCGGCGCCGGGTATCTCGCCGCCGACACGCTGGGCGCCCTTGTCTCCCGTGCCGCGGCCGGGCTCGCCGGGACGACGCCCGTGCTCGGGTACGTCTATTACGGCGACCTCGACTCGACAGGGCACGCGCTCGGCTGCATGTCCGACGCCTGGAGTTACCAGCTCGCGTACGTCGACAAGCTCGCCGAGCAACTGACGTCGGCGCTGCCGCACGGCACCGTGCTGCACATCACCGCCGATCACGGCATGGTCGACGTGGCTGCCGCCGACCGCATCGACGTCGACGAGGTTCCCGAGCTGCGCGAAGGCGTAGCGCTGCTTGGCGGCGAGCCGAGGGCGCGGCACGTCTACTGCCGGCCGGGTGCCGTCGCCGACGTGGTCGCTAACTGGCAGGGCATACTTGGCGAGCGGGCCTGGGTGGTCACGCGGGAGCAGGCCGTGGCCGATGGGTGGTTCGGTGAAGTCGCCAGTCAGTTCCTGGCCAGGATCGGCGACGTGATCGCCGCGCCGGCCGGCGCGAGCGCGATTGTGGCAACCAAGGCGGAGCCGCACGAATCGGCCCTGGTAGGGTTGCACGGCTCCCTGACCCAGACCGATCAGCTTGTGCCGCTGCTGACCGTGGCGATCAACTGAGCACCAACTGAGTGGCCGACGTTTGTCCACAGGCAGCTGCGGGAACCGCACCGCCGTAGGCCGGGTTATCCACCGAAAGCCGGAGGTTATCCACAGTGCGCAGCCAGTCGGAGGCCGCTGGTGCCGGGAACGTCGGGCCGGTGATCGGCACCAGCGAGCTAGCCAGCCTGTTCGAATCTCCCGCCCCGCCCGCGGTACTTGACGTGCGCTGGCGCCTCGGCGGCCCGCCGGGGATCAACAGTTACCTGGAAGGGCACCTGCCGGGCGCGATGTTTGTCGACCTGGACACCGAACTGTCAGGCCAGCCGGGTTCGGGCGGCAGGCACCCCCTGCCGGAAAGCCGGGTTTTCGAGAAAGCCATGCGGATCGCCGGCCTGCACGACGGCCAGCTCGCCGTCGCTTACGACGACGGGGACTCCACGATCGCGGCCAGGCTCTGGTGGATGCTCAGGTACTTCGGTCACGAGCAGGTCGCGGTACTCGATGGCGGTTACCGGGCCTGGGCCATGGCCGGCCTGCCGATCACCAAGGTGATCCGCCGCCCGGAGCCAGGTAACTTCACCGTCGCGAGCACCGGGGGCATGCCTATGCTTGACGACGAAGGAGCGGCCCGGCTGGCCAGTTCAGGCTACCTGCTTGATTCGCGCCAGCCCGAGCGCTACCGAGGCGAGGTCGAGCCAGTCGACAGGACCGGCGGGCACATTCCTGGCGCGATCAGCGCTCCCACCAGGGAGAACGTCGCCCCGGACGGCTTGTTCCTGCCTCCGGCCGAGCTAGCCGCGCGGTTCGCTGACCTTGGCCTGCCGGGTTCAGGCAGTGACGTCGAAGGCGAGCCCGTCATCGGTGCCTACTGCGGTTCTGGCGTGACCGCCGCCCACCAGGTCCTGGCCCTCCAGCTAGCGGGCCTGCCCGCAGCCCTCTACGTAGGTTCCTGGTCGGCTTGGTCAGCGGACCCGGCCCGCCCGGTAGCCACTGGCCAGGACCGAGGGTTATTACTACCTGAACCGGCGGCCAGCACCATGAAACAGCCCCAGGCCTGCCCCTAGCCAGGTCGCTGCTCCGACCACTATGGCGAGCCCGGTCGCATCGTTAGGCGCGGCCAGCGCCCCCGCCAGGCCGACGATCACCGCGATCACAATCCGGAGGAGGATAACGGGCCAGGCCGGGAACCTCGCGGGCTTGCGTGCGGCCGCGGGCCTGGCGTCTTCCCTGGCCGCGTTGCGCCGGTATTCGGTGCGCAGTTCGTTGTACGCGGCGGCGGCCTGAGCGAAGCGCTCGGGGTCGCCGCCGTCCTCGCGGTCGGGATGCGTCGCTGAGGCGATCCGCCGCCAGGCGGCCCGCACGTCGTCGTCGGTCGCCTGTTCACCGGCGCTGAGGCCGAGCACGTCGTAAGGGTTCACCTGGCTGGCTCCGGTCCGAAGGCGACGTCGAGCAGTTCGCTGACCTCGGGCAGCGCGGGCCGGGCGGGCGCTGCCCTGGTGACGGCAGCTGCCGGCGTGACCGGCCAGGGGGCTGCCACCGGGGCGGCCGTGGCGACGAGGCGCTTGACCTGAACGTAGGTGACGCCGCCACGGTAGAGGTACGCGACCTGGCCGGTGTCGAGGGTCCTGATCAGCGCCGGATCGACGACTGGCACTTCCCGCAGCCTGGACGAGCCCCGGCGCGACCAGAAAGGGAACCGGCGGAGCGACCGCGTCGTGTCGACCTCTTTGCGAGTTCCGGCGAGCGCGCCGACCGGCTCCGGCTGCGGCGTCCTGAGCAGCCAGATTCCGCCCTCCGCGGTAGCCGCGATCCGGTTGCGCTCGTCTTCGGCCACGCCCAGGCCGTGCCAGGACTGGGCGGACACCTGCACGGCCAGGCCGAGCGACCTGGCCCGCTCGTACAGCTGCCAGATTGGCAGCCGCCTCGACACGGCGCTGAACTCATCGACCGCGAGCAGGATCTCCCTTCTGACCTGACCTCGGGCGGCGAAGCTGGCCAGCAGGTCAACGAGCGCCCTGGCCTGGCCCTCAGCGACCGAGATCTGGTCGGTGCCCTCAAGGATGCAGTACCAGGCATCGGCATCTTCGAAGCCTGAGTTGCCATCCAGGCCGTCGCCAAGCCGGCGGAACAAGGTGCGGAAGCGCAGCGCGACGTCGGCGAGGTGGCGGCCGGAGGACTTGATCATGTGAAGGTCGGCCGCGGTGCCTGCCGCCGCGTAAGCGGTGGCCAGCCAGCCTGGTTCCAGCCTGGCGAGCAACTCCTGGCTGGAGCGCGGCGGGCCGCCCGGGGCCTCGACGGCCAGGCCGATGAGCGCCTCCATCACGTCGGTGTAATAGGCGGCCGCGCCAGTGCCGTGCTCGATCAGGTCGACGAGCGTCGTGGTGAGCTGGCGCGGCGGCAGCGTCCAGAGCGAAAGGCTGACCTCGTCCGGCCAGATCGCCGTTGACCTGGCGCCGGCCTCGCGGAGTACGCGCCGGGTCCGGTCGGCGATCCGGCGGGCGTCGGAGCCGCCCTTGCAGTCGAGCACGACGAGCAGCGGCGGATCGCCAAGGCCGGCGGCGTGCCGCCGCAGGCCCGCCGCCATGAACCCGGCCCACAACCTGAGCAGCAACGTGGTCTTGCCCGTCCCGGTCGTGCCCACGACGACCTGATGAGACCGCATCCGCTGGTAGCTGATGGCGGCGACGCGACCGGTGCGATGGCCGACGGAGCGGATCACGGCCCCGACGGCGATGAGGTCGTTCTTGCCGAAAATGAGGGGCATCGAGCCCGGCGCCGAGATGCTGGCACTCGCTGTGCGGGCCTGGTGGCGCCATTGCCTGCGGTCAAAGGCGACCGCCGAGTCCGGGGCGAAACCGCCAGCGCCGGTACGGAACGCGCGGACCAGGTACGCCCAGGCGAAGGCGCCCGCGAGCAGGCCAAGCGGTGCCGAAGCCGGGGCGGCGACCGCGGCGGCAGCCAGTACGCGCCCCGCTCTCGCCAGCGCCCAGAACGTGAGCCAGGCGTGATAAGGCGCGGTGAGCGCGGCCGACCAGCCGCTGGTGACTGCCAGGGCCGCGAGCCAGGCGATCACCATCGGCGCGCACCAGGCGGTCGCGGTCAGGAGCCGGCGAGGCGACTGGCCACGGTACCAGGCGACCAGGACCGCGCCGGCTGCCACGAGCGTGACCGGTGCGAACGCGAGCGCCACGGCGGCGCAGAGGACCAGGCCGATCAGCCGGACTGCCGCCGTGAAGATCGCCTGGGCGACCAGAAGGCTCAGCCACCGTCGGATCACGGTTCTGACCGCCACTGGGCGTCCTGCGGCAGCAGCCGGATTTCGATCCGGTCCGCCAGCTCGCCGAGCGCGTCACGGGCCTTGGCGACTACGTGGCGGGCTCGCGGCGAGCACAGGTAGATCGCGCGCGAGTGCCTGGGCAGCTGGCCGGGGGTGATGATGGCGTCGGCCTCGCAGCCGTAGTCACCCGTCCTGGTCAGCAGCTCGCGCATGATCGTGGTCGTCTTGGCGACGGTCTTCGGGGTGAGCTCGGCCTCGATCGCCCAGCATTCGCCCGCCCAGGCGAGCCCGCCGACCTCCGGCCAGTGCACCTCGCCGTCAGGAATATGCTCGCGCACCGCGATCCGGCGGCCGAACCTGGCTCTGAGCTTGCGCTCGCTGCGCCAGTACGCCTGGCCCTGAGCGAACTGCCCGGTCGCGGCGAGCGCCAGCCGCACGGACGTCACCGCGCGCAAGTGGGCCAGCTGAGAAGGAGCCGGAGAGGTCGCGGTGTAATGCAGGCCGCAGGCGGCCAGGCCTGCCCTGGTGAGCCAGATCCACCGCGGGCCAGGACCGAGCTGGTCAGAATCGGCCAAGCCCGCTCGCGCCCAACGTGACACGGTGACCGTCGCGCTCCGCTGGGAACCGCCGAGCAGCTGGGCGAGGTGATCAAGTTGCAGGCCGTACATCTCGCCGGCGAAAGTCAGGCTCTCCGCGTCAACCCCGGCCCGCAGCGGTTTGCTGGCCATGCCTGTGCCCCGCCGCGTGCTCGCCGCATCGGCTCCGCGGTCGGCCGTTAAGTCCGAAGCGTCTTGTGCCCGGATCATGCCCCTATTTCAGCACGCCGGCCCCTGTCTCGCCTACTGCCAGCCCGGGGCATGAATCGCCGGGGGAGGGCCGGTGCTGGCGCTGGCGGGGTGCGTACTGCACAATGTCTCTGGAGTATCAGCAGCATCGCTACCGAGCCGTCCGTGGCCCGGTGAGGTCCGTTGGGGAAGACGTACCTCGTCCGGCTTGCAGGGAGGTTTGGTGACCGTTCGCGGCGTGCTGCAGATTCACTCTGCGCCCCCGGCGCTTAGCCCGCACATCGAGTGGGCGGTGGCCGGGATCTTTGGCATCCCTGTCGCTCTGTTCTGGATCGAGCAGCCGGCCGCTCCAGGAGCGGTGCGGACAGAGCTGGCCTGGGAAGGACGGCCGGGCAGTTCTGGCGAGATCGCTTCAGCCCTGGCCGGCTGGAAGCTGCTCAGGTTCGAGGTCACCGAGGACGCCAGCCCAGGCTGCGACGCGGTGAGGTACAGCTGCACGCCGGAGCTGGGCATTTTCTCGGCCACGATGAGCGCGAACGGCGACATCATGATCAGCGAGAACCGGCTGCGCGCGGTCATGACGCTGGCCGCGAACGCCGGCGATGTGGCTGGCGGTGGCCTCAAGGAACTCCACCGGCCGCGCCATCCGGCCCTCGGCGGCTCGCTAGAAGCCGAGCTCTCGCTCCTGCTAGGCGAGCCCTGGGACGCCGAACTCGAACCCTTCAGGCACGCCTCGGCCAGGCGCCCCCGTCCGCTGGCTCCACGCCACCGGCTAATCTTGGCGGGCCTGATCCCGGCCCCCCGGGGAGTGGACCGAGGCTGGTGTGACTAGCGTGATTTTAGTGGCTTCCGGGGCTGACGGGGTCGCGGGCCGCGGCGGCGGCGGTCGCGGGCCGCATCGATGGGCCATCGTTGCGGTCCGGCGGGCGGGGCTTGCGACATCGATGTCCCAGCGTTGCTGTTCCCCGCAGCATCTATGGCCCATCGTTGCGCTTGCCCACCCGCCTAGAACAGCATCTATGGGCCAACGATGCTGTTAGCTGAGCTGAAATGTCCGACTAGCTGATGCCGTTGGCAAGTTCCCGGTTGTCCCGACGGCTCGCTTGCCTAGCCGGGGCCAGCGTGGGCGAATTGTCGGCCTTCGTTGCCGGGAAGGGCTAGCAGCTGGGTTTGCCGTTAAGCACCTTGAGCCTGACGGGTATCACCAGCAGGTAGCGAGTGTGGTCGGATTGGTAGTAAACGCGCTCTGAATTCGCAGTGCCTGCTTCGCCAGAAGGTTTCAGCACGAGCACAAGGTTGATCGTTTCCTTGCTCGGGATATGTGGGATAACCGCGCCGTCCGCACGCTGGCGGTCCGCCCACCGCACGCCTGGGCCAGGCGGCCCGGCCTGGCCATCCCGACCGCTAGGCGGATACCCCAGGAAATTGCCAAGCAGCGCATGCCAGGTAATAGGCACAACCCAGGCCGCGGCGAGGTCCAGATGATCGGCGCCCACGAGCGTGACCTTGCTGATCCGGGCTCGCCCCCCGCTGTTGTCGAAAGAGATCGCGCCGAAAGTGACCACATCGTTGCGCGGTACCGGCAGGCATTGATAGCCGCTGCTGAAGGTATCGGGTCCCCCGAACGGCCCGGCTATCTTGACTGTCGTACCGCCTGCGGTACATGCGGCTAGCAGGAGGGCTAGTCCGGCGACCAGCCCTCCAATTCTTCTGCCATGGATCACTTGTTACCAGACATCTTGGCATCGGCGACTATGCCAAGCACGTTATCACGGAACGGGAAATTCTTGGTTCCGCACCCGAACCCGTTCGCCGTGTAGGTGTATGAAATCGAGGCGCTCTTGCTGTATCCAGTCAGAGCCGAAAGGTTGACGCCGATGTCAGACTTCAGGCTAATGCCGTCTGAGAAAGTAAAGGACACCGTTTTCTTGACGGCAAGTACGGATCCCTTTAGCTCCTTCACGCAGAACTTGGCTTTCGGTGGCGCACTCTTTATGTAATTGTCGCCACCGTTGACTTTATACGGAAATACGGCAGTCTCAACTGCGATCTCGCATGGCTCGAAGAAACGGACTTCCATTCTAGTGTACATAGAATTGGTCATCTTTACGTTGAGCAAACACCTTTTTTACTACCCGCCATGTGCGATAATGGGGGTATGAGTCTTTCGGATGAGCAACTCAGCGAGCTGCGGTCGGCAATCATTCCTGGTATCTATGACGGATCTGTTTCAGCAAGGGCGCAAATCGTCTTGTGGCATCACGAGGGTCGCCGGAAAATTGAGATCGCGGAGATGTCCGGCGCGTCGCGGCCGACCATTGACAAGTGGATCAGCCGGTATGAGATCTATGGGATCGGCGGGCTTGCCAGCGGGGTATCTCCTGGCGGGCGCAGGACGATTCCGGGGCGGATCCGGGGGCGGGTGCTCGCGCTGACGAGGCAGACGCCGCCGGAGGAGCTCGGGATTTCGCACTGGTCGGCGGGGAAGATGGCTGCCTATATCAGGAAGACCGAGGGTGTCTCGGTTTCTCAGCCGTGGGTCTCGCGGCTGTGGCGGGACAACGGGCTTCAGCCGTGGCGGCAGGGCACGTTCAAGATCAGCAAGGACCCGGATTTCGAGGAGAAGGTCCGCGACGTGACCGGTCTTTACCTGAATCCGCCGGAGGGCGAGGCGGTGGTGTCTGTCGATGTCAAGTCGGGTATCCAGGCGCTGGACCGGACGCAGCCGATGCTGCCGCTTGATTTCGGGAAAAGCGAGAAGCGCACGCATGACTATAAGCGCAACGGTACGACTGACATGTATGCCGGATTCGATATTGTGACGGGCAGGGTGACGGTGGAGCTGTCGCCGACGCATAACGCTCAGGATTTCCTTCGGCTGATGAAGAAGATCATGCCGCAGTATGCGGGCAGGAAGAAGATTCACATAGTGCTGGATAATGCGTCGGTGCATACCGGCGGGGAGACCGGTAAGTGGCTCGCGGAACAGGGTGGCCGGGTCGTGCTTCATTTCACGCCGACCGGGGCGTCCTGGATGAATCAGATTGAGATCTGGAATGGGATAATCACCCGCCAGCTTATCCGTCGGGGGACCTTCCCGTCAGTGAGGGCTGTTAATAATGCGATCAAGCGGTTCGCTGCCGACTGGAATGCTGACGCCAGGCCATTCAGATGGGTGGCAACCGCCGACGAGATTATTGACAAGGTCCGGGCTGTCACCAGCCGGATGAGCAAGCTTCTCGGTGCGACCGAGATCGGGCACGTAATTCCACGTGCAGCGTAAACACGATCAATTCTTCCTACACTAGTCTGGCCAATCCTGCTGGTTTTGCCATTAAGCGTTGGGAAACCCTGGCTCCCGGTCGTCTCCGTAACATTGGTGGTGCCAGTGCTGGCCGTCGAGTACGCGCCGTCAGATACGCTAATGGCGATGCTGACGCTACTGGTCGCATCCGTGGTATACGTTAGGGATTTGTGGACACCCAAAATGGTGGACCAGAGCCCTTCGAGGCTTGCCCATTTGGAGCCGTCGTTTGAAATCAGGACCCAGCAGCCGCTAGTAGCGGCCGAGAGCGACACCGAACTATCTTTTTTGTCGAGTTTGCGCATCATAAGGTTCGCGCGTCTCGTTCCAGCACCGACCGCCTGTGAATAACCGAACTGAGATATGTAGCCATTGCCCGCCGCCCATAGCTCCATGTTGACGGCTCCGTTGAAAGCCGAGGAGGTGATTGCTGCCTGATGGGATATCCTAATCGCATAGCTGCCGTTGGGCGAGGAGGTGGTTTCTCCGACGAGAAGACCTTGAAGCTTACCGCCGACCTTGAGGTTGTTCATCACCGGCTGTGGCGGCATCGCATATAGAGCCAGTCGCACTCCATCGAGTGTCTTCAGGCCGGTCCGGCGAGATTGCCTTCGATTGCCATCTTCGCGGCAGCCGTAGGCTTGGCATTGGCTGCGGGAGCGACCGAGAGCACGCCACAAGCTAATGACGCTATAGCTAAGACGGAAAGCCTTCGCATGAATGAAACCCTATTCGTTCGGATTCGAGGTATTATGCTCTGGCAGAGCAGAACTGGAGTGTTCTGTTAACGCAAGTGGTATACGCGAATTGCCAGTAAATGTTTTTTCGTCGTGATCGATGGCAGGGTGCCAGCAAGGTCTCTTGTTCGGCTAGCGGATCGGGCCAGGCCGACACCGCTGACCAGCAGCAACCCGTCACTCACTCAATGGATCACGGACCTTGCAGGCGCCCTGTGATCGATGGTTACGAGAGGATTGCGAGGGCTGGACGACCCTTGATCCGATAGCTAAAGGATGAGGCTTTCCGCCTAGTACAAGCCTTGCGGCATCGCTTGTCTGCAGCATCCAGACAGCAGGCGCTTCGCTGCTGTCACTCGCCGGGCCGAGCGGCATCTCGACTTTTCAGACACCCTCCTCGCCGACCTGGGCAAGCGGCCGGTCCTGGTCGGGACGGTTCTCCGAGATCCAGCTGTCGATCTGCTCCCACCACTGGTACAGCCACTGCAACTGAGCCTCATGATCGGCGTCCCGCGGTACCTCGCCGACCGGTACCCGCCACCATTTGGCCTTGATGACCTGCCCGAGGTCCAGGTGCCGCCAGACGTCGGCCGGCGTGACCAGCCGGTCAAGCCCGGCGTGCGCCACGAAGATCACGTCGGCCTCCGGGCAGGCGTTGATCGCCGCGAACGCGCCGCCGCTGCGCGGCGCCAGCAGGTTGGGCATCTGCCTGGCCCGGCTGGCCAGGTCACGCCGGCCGATCTGCTCGAGCCGCCTGATTCCGCGCTCCCAGCGGCTTGGCGTCCAGTTACCGCCCTCGGGGAAGATGACCAGCGCGCCTACCTGGTCGAGCCCGCTGGCCAGGCGCTCGATCTGTTCGGTGAACAGGCGATCGCCGGTCTTGGCATGGTTGATGAAGACGCTGGGCACCCGGTTAACGACCACGTCAATGCCAGGGTCAAGCTGCAAGGTCGCCTTCATTACGACCCGGGGCCGCCGCTTGTAGACGCTGAGCAACTGGCGCACGAGCAGGAACGAGTCGCCGGGTCCGGCGTGCCTGCTGAGCACGATGACCGGGCGGGCCAGCCTGGCTGCGAGCTCCGGCTCGGTCAGTGCCGGCTCGTCCACTTCCATCCGCAGCCCGAAGGACCTGACCGCCGCGTGATACACGGAATCAAGGAACCACTGCATCACCGCGTAATGACGGGCCTGGAACGGCTCGGTACGCAAGCGTCCGCCGAACCCGCTGGCGACCCACATGCCGAGGCACATGAACAGCACGGCCGTCTCCGCGAACGCCCAGACCAGCGCGAAGATCAGGAGCCGCAGAGCGCGGGTGCGGCGCGGCTTGCGGCGCACGATCCAGCCGAACACCGTGGTCACGATGGCCAGCAGGGGGAAGAGCACGGCCAGGGCGAGGGCGATCACGACCACCAGGGGCGCCAGCACCAGCCTGCGGATCAGCCTAGGTGGCAGCATGACCGACTCCTCGCTCTTGAAGCCGCGGAGCGCGCTAGGCGTGCTGAGCCCCGGCGAGATACCTCGCCGACGCCCGGTAAGCGCGCTCGATGCTCTCTTGCACCATAGCCTTATCCCGGTACCTGAGCTGCGACCGATCGGAAGACTTCCCGCCTCCGCCGGTGGGCAGCACGTGCACGGTTATACCCGAAGGCAGCGCCGACATCTCTTCGTGGAACCGGTGCCTGCGCGCGATCTCGAAGGCGATCAGCCCGACCTCCCACGGCCGCTTCGGCGCCGTCAGCGGCGTCTCGATCCGGCCGACCTGAAGCACGTACACGGTACTCGCGCCGAGCGCGACCGCGTGACCGACAGGGATGGAGTCGACGAGGCCTCCGTCGAAGTAATGCTCGCCGTCGATCTCGACCGGCGGAAGCAGGCCGGGGACAGCGCAGGACGCGAGCACGGCCGGCACGATCGGCCCCGACGTGAACCAGACCGCGCTGGCCCGCTCGATGCTGGCGGCCACGCACTGGAACGGTAGCAACAGGTCGGCGAAGTCGGTGACGGGCAGTTTCTCCCCGAGCATCTGCCCGAGCGGCTCGATCGCGTGCAGATGAGTGCCTGACCGGGCGAGCCTGACCGCCCGCGTGAACACGGTTTCGCTGAACGCGAGCCGCATCGCCTCGCCGCCCCAGAGGTCAAGCAGCCGGCTGGCCGCGCCGGCCGGATCCGCGGCGACGAAGACCCCGTTGATCGCGCCGATCGAGGTGCCGACGACGAGTTCTGGCTTGATGCCGGCCTCGGAAAGCGCCCTGAGCATGCCAACCTCGTGCGCTCCGAGCAGGCCGCCGCCGCCCAGCACGAACGCGGTCGTCACGAGGCGGACTGGCCAGGATAGCCGCGCCGCACCGTCCGGTCGAGAATGCCAAGTGTCGCCCGCAGCGCCCCTTGCGAGAGAACAGGGAAGATGTTCGCCTCGCGCCACTGCTGGTGAATGCCTGACCAGTCGTAGTAGGACGTGACGACCGTGCCGCCCGCGCCTGGCTCAAGCCGGTACCCGTAAATGTGGCCGATCGGCGGCCTGAGCTGCCCGTCGATCGTCCAGGCGATCTCACGGTCTGGCTCGAACGCGGAGATCTTCACGGTCACGTCGTAACGCCCGAGCGGGTAGTCGTTCAGCGACTCCCTGTCCATGTGCACCACGAACGTGTCGCCGGCCGCCTTGACCGGCTCCCCGTCGGCCGACTGGAGCATCCCGGAACTGTCGATCGCCACGTGTCCCTGCGGATCGCACAGCACCGCGAAGATCGCCGCCGGCTCGGCCGCTATCGTCCGCTGTACCTCAAAACGCTCGGCCTTCTCGCCGGCCTGCCCTTGATCGCTCTCATTCGCCATGCCGCCATTTTGCCATCGCCCTTCCACGGCATCCCCCCGGCCACGGCCGGACGCGATGTCCTCGCCGGCCTGAGGTGCTAGGGCGGACAGGCTCGCTGCGGTGCGGGGCGACTTTGTGGCGGACCAGTTGCGGCTGGGCGGGTCTCGCTGCCGCTGCGGGGGCACTTTGCCATGGGTTTTCACGAAGGCAAAGTGCCCCCGCCATCAGGGCGCCGGCCGGCCTACCGCCGGGGCAGCGGCCCCGGCCCGGTTAATTGCGGCAAATGCCCGAAATACCGGCTGGGGAACCGGGACCGAGCCGGGCCGCGGGGGGTAGCCGGGCCGCATTCGCAGACCCAACCAGAATTCCTTCAAAAGAAACGCAACCATGGCCCATCGTTGCGGCTCCTAGGCGCGCGGCAACGACATCGATGGCCCCGCGTTGCTGTTCCGGCAGCATCTATGGGACATGGATGCGGTAGCCGCAGGCCAGGCAACGACAACGATGGGCCAGCGATGCGGTGAGGCGGCCGCACCGAGGTGCCGCTGCCGAACCCGGGTCCGCGAGCATCCACTCAGGCAACACCAGCCCCACCCGCCACTCCCGGCCGGACCGCAAACCCACCACGCGGGCCGCGGTCCGCGTCCGCTCCCTAAATTCCCGGCCGCACGTTCCCGCTTTAGGTGGTTTTGCCCAGCGGGAAGGCCCGTGGTCAGGGCGTGGTGAATACGACGGCGACGTTCGAGCCGCCGAAGCCGAAGGAGTTGTTCAGCACGGCCATCGGATCGCTGCTCTGCGGGTGCAGTTCTGTCGGCTTGACCGCGATCTCGATGCCCAGGTCGTCCTCGGGATCGTCCAGGTTAATCGTCGGCGGCGCGATCCGGTCCCGCAGGGCCAGGATCGCCGCGACCGACTCGACGGCCCCGGCTCCGCCGAGCAGATGCCCGGTCATGGACTTCGTCGACGACACGATGACGCCGGCCGCCGCCTCGCCGAGAGCCGCCGCGATGGCCCTGGCCTCGAGCACGTCCCCGGCCGGAGTCGAGGTGGCGTGGGCGTTGACATGCGCGATCTGAGCGGGCGAGACGCCGGCGTTGGCCAGCGCCCGCGTGATGGCCAGCTTGGCGCCCGTGCCCTCAGGATCCGGCTGCGCGATGTGGTGCGCGTCGCAGGAGTACCCGGCTCCGGCGGCCACGGCATACATCCTGGCCCCGCGGCTGGCCGCGTAGCTCTCCGATTCGAGCACCACGATGCCAGCGCCCTCGCCGAGCACGAACCCGTCCCGGCCCCGGTCGAACGGCCGGGACGCCCGCTCGGGCTCGTCGTTGCGCAGCGAGAGCGCGCGCATGGCCGCGAAGGCAGCGATGTTCAGCTCGATGATCGCGGCCTCGGTGCCGCCGGCGATGACAACGTCGGCGCGGCCCGACTTGATCATGTCAATGCCGTAGCCGATCGCCTCGGCGCCGGATGCGCAGGCGCTGACCGGCGTGTGTACCCCGGCCTGGGCCTTGAACTCGATGCTGAGCCAGCCCGCGGCGCCGTTCGGCATCAGCATCGGCACCGTGAACGGCGAGAGCCGCTGCCAGCCGCGCTCCCTGAGCGTGTCGTACGCGGTCAGGGTCGAGCTGATGCCGCCGATGCCGCTCGCCACCACCACGCCGAGCCGCTGCGGATCCACCTCGGGCTTGCCCGCGTCGGCCCAGGCTTCCCTGGCAGCGACCAGCGCGAACATCTCGCACCTGTCCAGCTTGCGCGCTTGCACCCGGTCGATGAGGGTACCTGGCTCGACCGCGGCGGGTGCCGCGATCTTGCAGGGCAGCCGCTCCGCCCAGTCAGCTGTCAGGGCGCGCACACCGCTGTGCCCGGCCAGCATGGACTGCCAGGTAGTCGGGGCGTCCGCGCCGACCGGCGTGATCGCGCCAACACCGGTGATCACGACCCGTGTCGATGCACTGACCACTTCGAGAGCTCCTTAGCTGTGTTTATTATCGCCGCCGGCGCTGTGCTATTTTTCGCCTCCGGGGCTTGGCTCAGGCCGATACCGAGGCGCGCTCGACGTAGTCGATGACGTCCTGGACGGTCTTGAGGTCCTTGAGCTGGTCGTCGGGGATTTCGACGCCGAACTTGTCCTGCGCGGCGACCGCGATCTCCACCATCGACAGGCTGTCGATGTCGAGGTCGTCGACGAAGGTCTTGTCCGGGGTCACCTCGTCGGCGGGGACGCCGGCGATCTCGTCGATGATCTCGCTCAGGCCGGCGAGGATCTCAGCGGTGGTCATGGCCATTGCTGTTCACTCCTTCTGTAAATGCGGAATCGCTAAATAAGGGATCTGGGGAATCTGGGTCGTCAGGGTAGCGTGATCACCTGGCCGGCGTAGCACACGCCGGCGCCGAAGCCGATGAGCAGCGCCTTGTCGCCGCTCGACAGTTCGCCGCGCTCAATCATCCTTGACAGGGCCAGCGGGATCGATGCCGATGAAGTGTTGCCCGCGTGAATGATATCCGTCGCTACCTTCGCCTGCGGTGCGCCGAGCTTGCGCGCGATCGCCTCGATGATCCGCAAATTCGCCTGGTGCGGTACGAACACGTCGAGTTCGGACGGGTCAACCCCGGCGTCGGCGCAGGCCTTGAGCGCGACCGGATGCAGCGCGGTCGTCGCCCACCTGAACACTGACTGGCCCTCCTGGAAGATGAACGAGTCGCGGTCCTTGATGAAGATCTTGTCCGCCATGCCGCCGTCGCTGCCCCACACGACCGGACCTATGCCCGGGGGCTCGTCATCGGTTTCCTCGGCGGGACCCACGACGGCCGCCCCGGCGCCGTCGGCGAAGATGATGCAGGTGGAGCGGTCGGTCCAGTCCACCCACTGGGACAGCTTCTCGGCGCCGATCACCAGGACGTGCCGAGCCGATCCGGCTCGCACCGCGTCGCTCGCGCTGGCCAGCGCGTAGCAGAAGCCGGCGCAGGCCGCGTTCAGGTCGTAGGCGCCCGGCGCGCTGATGCCGAGCCGGCGCGCGACCACAGCGGCCGTGTTCGGGATCATCACCTCAGGGGTGCAGGTAGCGACGATTACCAGGTCAATGTCGGCGGGAGAAAGCCCGCTGCCCGCCAGTGCCTTTCCCGCGGCGGCTACCGCCATGTCGGCGACGGTCTCGTCGGGTCCGGCGATCCTCCGGCTCTCGATGCCCACCCGGCTGCGGATCCACTCATCATTCGTATCGACGGTTGCTGACAGGTCATCGTTGGTCACTACCTTGGCCGGCTGGTAGCCGCCGAACGCCAGCACTCTCGCGCCCGAGCTACCGTGGTGCACTCGCATCCGTTACTAGCCCTTCCCCTGCGTGGTGATCTGCTGCCTTGAGTGGCCGCTAGGTTGCGGCGCTGGTAGTTAGGAATGTCCGGCGATCAGTGTCCTGGCGGCCTCAAGCTCCGCCGGGGTCTTGAGCGCGAGCAGTTCCACGCCAGGGAGCGCCCGCCTGGCCAGGCCGGTCAAGGTGCCGGCCGGCGGTAGCTCGAGGAATGCCGTGGCGCCGAGGTCGCGCATCGTTGCCTGGCAAAGATCCCACCGCACGGGCGCGCTCACTTGATTGACAATCCGGTCCAACCAGCTACCACCGGTGCTGACTGCCGTGCCGTCAGCATTGGACAGCACGGTGCGGACCGGGTCGCCCGCCCGCACCGAGGCCGCCGCGGCCTGAAGATCAGCCACGGCCGAGGCCATGTAGGCGGTGTGGAAGGCGCCCGCGACCTGCAGAGGGCGCAGCTTGGCCCGGGGCGGAGGCTCGGCCGCGAACGCGGCGAGACCGGCTAGCGAGCCGGCCGCGACGATCTGCCCGGAGCCGTTGATGTTGGCCGGCGTCAGCCCGTGCTTCTCGATCGCCGCTAGTACCTCGGACTCTTCGCCGCCGAGCACGGCGGTCATCGACGTCGGCTCGGCTGCGGCCGCCTTGGCCATCGCCCGGCCCCTGACCCCCACGAGGCGCATCGCGTCGTCGGCGGAGATGATCCCGCCGATCGAGCCGGCTCCCAGTTCGCCGACGCTGTGGCCCGCGGCGATGGCCGCCGGCACCTCCGCCAGGCGCAGGACGTGCGCTGCCGCCAGCGCGGCGGCGACGAGCAGCGGCTGAGCGACGGCAGTGTCCCTGATTTCCTCGGCGTCGCCGGTGGTCCCGTACCTGGTCAGGTCGCAGCCCGCGATCTGTGACCAGATGCCGATTCGCTCGGCCACGCCGGGAAACTCCAGCCAGGGGCTGAGGAACCCTGGGGTCTGTGCGCCTTGCCCAGGCGCGGCGATCACGAGCATCTTCTAACCTTGCACTGTAGGAGTCCGCCATACGAATAGAAAAATCTACGAAGTTCCCGACGGGAAAATTGTAGGTACCCAACAATCAGCAGACTATCCGACCCGCTTGTGGGCCAGCCGACCATACACGACGGCCAGCCAGAGCGCGAAGCCGCCGCGCCCGTCGCCGGGGTTGAAGCCGGTCAGCACGGTCGCCCGGCGCAGCCGGTACCTAACCGTATTCGGGTGCACGAATAGCATCCTGGCGGTGGCCTCGAGCGAGTGCCCCTGCTCAAGGTAGGTCGTGACCGTGTCGAGCAGCGCCGCCCCGCCGCGCTGAAGCGGCAGGTAAATGTGCTCGATGAGTTCGGCTCTCGCGCCCTCGTCGCCGTCGAGCGCCCGCTCGGGCAGCAAGTGGGCGGCGAGCACTGGCCTGGGCGCGTCCGGCCAGGCGGCCGCAGAGCGCAGGCCGGCCAGCGCGGCCTTCGCCGATCCGCCCGCGCTCTCGATACTTTGCACCGCCGGGCCGACGACCACCGGGCCTGGCCCGAATCTGGCCGCGAGCTGCCTGGCGACCGGCATCGGGTCGCCAGGGCCGCCGAGCACGACCACGAGCCTGTGCCCGTGCACGCCGGCCAGAAGATCGAACTTGGCCCGCCGGGCGAGCAGCCGCAGCTCGTCGATCGGGCCTTCTGGCTCGTTGCCTTCCGCGTGACCGGCCAGCACCGTCACCGGCGCCGTCGGCCAGTTCAGCGCCGAGGCCCAGGACGGCAGGCTCTCGTCGATCTCACCGCGAACGAGGGAGTCGACCACGAGCGCCTCAAGTCGCGCGTCCCAGGCGCCGCGCGCCTCGGCCGACCTCGCGTAGACCTGGGCGGCCGCGAACGCGACCTCCCTTGTGTACCTGAGCACGGCCTCGCGCAGCCCGGCCTCGTCGCCAGCCGCCGCCAGATCGTCGGTCTTGGTCTCGACTACGTCGACGATGATCCTGACCATCTCGACGGCCTGCTGCAAGCTCACTGCCCTGGCCAGTTCGCGGGGCGCGGTGCCGAAAACCTCGCCCGCGACCGCGGGCCGACTACGCTCCGGATGCTTCAGCCAGTCGACGAACGCAGCCACGCCTGCCTGGGCCACCAGGCCCAGCCAGGACCTGTTCTCGGCCGACATGGCACGGAACCATGGCAGCCTGGCCTCCATGCTTGTCATGGCCGCGCTGCCGAGCGCGCTCATGGACTGCTCGAGCCTGGTGATGGTCTCAGCCCTGACCCGGCCAGCACTGAGCCGGTCGGCACTGATCCGGCCGGCGGCCTGCGACGAAGTAACAGCGTTCCCGCTCACGTGTTCAGGGTGCCATGCCTGACGGCTTGCCAACAGCGGGGCCTGCCTGGGCGTTGTAACTGCACGAGGTTATGCAGCACAGTGTTTTTGCACGGCGTCATACACACAGTGCGACCTGCGGACCTAGGTCCGCACCAGCTCACAGGAAGGAACGTCAGTCATGAGCAAGCACCGTGCGGTGCGCGCCGGGGCGGCCGTCATCGCTGGACTCGCCATCGGGCTAGCGGCATCCGCCATTCCAGCGGTGGCCGGAACCCCCATGTCGGCCAGTTACACGTTCAGGAAACTCAATGACCCCGCGGACGGGACGTTCAACGAGCTGCTCGGAATCAATAACCACAGGAAGATAGTCGGCTATTTCGGCTCCGGCGTACACGGCGACCCGAACCAGGGCTATACGATCACGCCGCCATACGGCCAGGTCAGCTACGCGCCGGTGAACGTGCACGGGGCGGCGCAAACCCAGGTCACCGGGCTGAACGACAAGGGCGTGCTTGTGGGGCTCTTCTCCCGTACCAACCGGCCGAGCGACGTGAACGGATACGCCGGCTTTTACCAGAAGAATGGCGCGGCGCACAAGGTCGCGTTCCCGACCGGGAACAACGCCACTCCGTCCTTCAACGAGCTCCTCGGCATCGACAATGCCGGCATCGCGGTCGGCGACTTCGAGGACTCAGGCGGCGCCTTGCACGGCTACCGCTACAACACGAACAACCATCGCTTCACTGAGCTCGCCATAGCCGGGGTGCACAGCCTGACCGCGACCGCCATCAACGCGGTCGGCACGGTCGTGGGCTACTACACGAACGCCAGCGGCCGGATCATCTCGTTCCTGCGGCGGTCCAACGGGCAGCTCGTCACCTTTTCCAAGGCCGGCGCCGACGAGACCCAGGCCTTCGGCATCAACAAGGGCGGCGTCGTCGTGGGCGCCTACACCGTCGGAGGCAGTTCGTTCGGCTTCATCTGGCAAGCGGGCAAGTTCCGCACCCTGACCGACCCGAACGCCACCGGCAGCACCGTCGTCAACGGAATCAACAACGCCGGCGACGTAGTCGGCTTCTACACCGACTCCCACGGCAACACCGACGGCTTCCTGGCCGTGCCGTAGCAGCCCCCGTTCCCGGCGGCAGCAGCGACCCCCGTTTCCCGGCGGCCGTGCAGCGAGGGCACGGCAACCAGGAGCGGGCGGCGCGGCGGGCTACAGCCTGGAAGCTCCTATCGCGGGGTGCGCCGACAGGTTCCCGCATGATTGTGGAATCCCCGACTGGAATGCCATCTGAGGATTCCACGCAAGCAGGCCTGCCGATCCTCCAGGTGCCGATGGCTGACGGGTATGCAACTTAATGCCCGGTTCGTGACGACCGGGAGCGGGCGGTGCCGCACTGCGAACGACGACTACGCAGCTTCACTACTTTCGCTAGCCCGAAATATCACGAGTCCGAATATCAAACTGACCCACCGCCGCGCGGCGGCCGGACAAAACATCCCATCATGCCCGGCCCAGGTACAACGATGGCCCACCGATGCTGGTGCCAGGTCGGCACCCAACCGCAACGATGGCCCATAGATGCTGCGGAAACGACATCGCTGCGACATCGATGTCGCACATCCGGCCCGCCGAACCGCATCGCTGGGACATCGTTGCGGGAAAGCGCCGGGATAAACCGGCGTGGAGGAGGAGATGGAAGAGCTCTACGCCGAAGGGCTAGCGACCCACGGCGGCCCTCAGCCATGCGTCGACGTCCCGCGAGGGCGTGGCGAAGCGCAGTCATGGGCACGTGCAGGCCGGGCTATTGAGCCGCGAAATCATCCTTCCGGGGTGCCCACGTTGTCCGCAAGGCGGAAGGCAATACCGCTGGCGGCGCTATCGCGAGCCGTCAGGGGCCCCGCGCGGTCAGAGATCCATGGCATGTGCGGAACCTTCATGCGCGAGAACCGGGAGATCCCGTGTCTCGCCCGTCCGGGCTGATCACCGGGGCGGGCCGTCCAGGAAACGCCGAGGCGGTAACCCTGGGATGAACGAGCGCGGGAAGTCGGATCGCTTCGTAGTACCTGCGAACCTGCCGAACAATGCCAGGGCTGCGGCTGCGGCTGCGGAGGCGGGGGAGGAAAGGGAGCGAGCCAAGGGGAACACGGACGGTGAAACACGTCCCGGACGCAGTGCCGGGCCTGGCGTGTCAAGCGAACTGGACCGTGTGCGTGAGGTAGCGGTTAGGGACAAGGAAGCACGGTTCACCGCGCTTTTGCACCATGTCAGCCTGCATCGCCTGTGGCAGGCCTGTCAGGCGGTCAGCCCGAAGGCCTCGCCGGGAGTAGACGGGGTGACGTGGGCGGCTTACGGGCAGGACCTGGGGGCTAATCTCCGGGATCTGCACGAGCGGGTGCAGCAGGGGCGTTACCGGGCGAGTCCGTCGCGGCGGGCGTTCATCCCGAAGGCGGACGGGCGGCTGCGTCCGCTCGGCATCGCTGCGCTGGAGGACAAGATTGTCCAGCGGGCCGTCGTCGAGGTGCTGAACGCTGTCTATGAGGCGGATTTCCTGGGTTTTTCTTACGGGTTCCGGCCGGGGCGCAAGCCCCATGACGCGCTGGACGCGCTGGCGGTCGGGATCGAGCGGAGGAAAGTGAACTGGGTGCTGGATGCGGATATCCGCGACTTTTTCGGTCAGCTTGATCGGGGCTGGCTGGAGAGGTTTCTCCGGCACCGGATCGCGGACGAGCGGGTCCTGCGGCTGATCGGGAAATGGCTGGCCGCGGGAGTCATCGAGGAAGGGGTCTGGAGCGAAGGCGCCGGGGCACCGCAGGGAGCATCGGCGTCGCCGCTGCTCGCGAACGTGTACCTGCACTACGTTCTGGATCTCTGGGTCGTGTGGTGGCGGCGCCGCGCTCGCGGCGAGGTGATCATCGTGAGGTTCGCCGATGATTTTATCGTCGGCTTTCAGTACGAGCAGGACGCGCGGCGGTTCCTGAACGAGCTCCGGCCCCGGCTGGCGGGGTTCGGACTGGAACTGCACCCGGATAAGACCCGGCTGACCGGGTTCGGGCGGTTCGCCGCCCGGGACCGGGCGGCTAAGGGCCGGGGCAGGCCGGAAACGTTCGATTTCCTGGGCTTCACCCACATTTGCGGGACGTCCAGGGACGGGCGGTTCGCGCTGAAGCGCATCACGATCGCCAGGCGGCTGCGGGCCAAGCTGGCCGAGGTCAAGGCCCAGCTGAAACGCCGCATGCACGACTCGATCCCGGAACAAGGCCGCTGGCTGGCCAGCGTGCTGCGCGGGCACACGGCATACTACGCCGTGCCCGGCAACATCGCGGCGGTACAGGCCTTCCGCGATCAGGTGACCTGGCTCTGGCTCAAAACGCTCCGGCGCCGCAGCCAGAAGCACCGGGTCACCTGGCAGCGGATGAAAGGGATCGAAGCCCGGTGGCTCCCCCGAGCCCGCATCATGCATCCCTACCCGAACGTGCGCTTCGACGCCAGAACCCAAGGCAGGAGCCCGGTGCGGTAGTACCGCACGCCGGGATCTGTGCGGGGGGCCGGTCGCAAGACCGGTCCCTACCGCAACTTGTGGTGCGTATTTCGTGATTGAGGCGGTGTCGGGCGGACGGGGTGGCTGCCGATGGTGGGCTTTCGCCCGGGCGGTGGATCCGATCGCGCGCAGGCACCGGCGGGTGGGGCTGGTGTTACCGGTGGTGAAGTGCCCGAATCTGCAGGTCCCGCACAGGCTGGTCAGCGCGGAGTCCCAGGGCGGCATGACACCTCAGGATTCCGCGTTGATGCGGGCACCGGGTGCGGCCGTGGCAACTGGCGGCGCGACTGCCCGCTACCCGCGCAGCGGTCGGCTCGCAGCGAAGCGAGTCGGAGGCGCGGCGGTGCGGATTGAGAGTCAGCCCAGCGGCGGGGGTTGAACCCCAGCCCGAGAGTCGGGGCGCGGCGGTGCGGATTGAGAGTCAGCCCAGCGGCGGGGGTTGAACCCCAGCCCGAGAGTCGGGGCGCGGCGGTGCGGATTGAGAGTCAGCCCAGCGGCGGGGGTTGAACCCCAGCCCGAGAGTCGGGGCGCGGCGGTGCGGATTGAGAGTCAGCCCAGCGGCGGGGGTTGAACCCCAGCCCGAGAGTCGGGGCGCGGCGGTGCGGATTGAGAGTCAGCCCAGCGGCGGGGGTTGAACCCCAGCCCGAGAGTCGGGGCGCGGCGGTGCGGATTGAGAGTCAGCCCAGCGGCGGGGGTTGAACCCCAGCCCGAGAGTCGGGGCGCGGCGGTGCGGATTGAGAGTCAGCCCAGCGGCGGGGGTTGAACCCCAGCCCGAGAGTCGGGGCGCGGCGGTGCGGATTGAGAGTCAGCCCAGCGGCGGGGGTTGAACCCCAGCCCGAGAGTCGGGGCGCGGCGGTGCGGATTGAGAGTCAGCCCAGCGGCGGGGGTTGAACCCCAGCCCGAGAGTCGGGGCGCGGCGGCGTCTTCTCCTCCTCGCGGTTTTTGCGAGGAGGAGAAGACACCGCCCTAAAGCGCCCCGACACATCGGGGGTCCGGGGGGTCGCCCCCCCGGGCTAATACAGCTACAGCTCGCTTACGTCGACATTCAGCTGATACTTACTAATCGCCTCGTCAAGCACTTCAGGCTTGAGTTCCCCCTGCTTGACAAGCTGGCTCAACACAGCCAGCGTGATCGACTCGGCGTCCACATGGAAGAACCGCCGGGCGGCCGCCCGCGTGTCAGAGAACCCGAACCCATCCGTCCCCAGCGAGCTGTATGGTGCCGGCACCCAGCGGGCGATCTGGTCAGGCACGGCCTTGATCCAGTCGCTGACCGCCACGACCGGGGCCGCCTGGTCACCGAGCGTGCTCGTGACGTAGGGCACCCTGGGCGGCTGGTCGGGGTGCAGCAGGTTCCACTCTTCGCAGGCGAGGCCGTCCCGCCGCAGCTCGGTCCATGACGTCGCCGACCAGACCTCAGCCGTGACGTTCCAGTCTTGCGCCAGCAGGCGCTGGGCCTGCAGTGCCCACCGCATGGCTACCCCCGAGGCCAGAACTCTGGCTTGCGGGTGCCCATTGGAAGAAAAGCTTGTCGGCTCTTCGTCTGAACCGGCGACCGAGGCTGCCTCCGCGTACCGGTACAAGCCACGCAGGACGGCCTGTTCGAGTGCCTCGGGGCCGCCGGGGTAATCAGGCAGCGGCGGCTGCACGTAGGGCTCGTTGTAGACCGTCAGGTAGTAGAAGATGTCCTCGCCGTGCGGGTGCTCGATCGTGGACCCGTACATCCGGCGCAGGGCGTCCTTCAGTATGTAGGCCAGCTCATAGGCCCAGGCGGCGTCGTAGGCGACGCAGGCGGGGCTTACCGAGGCGAGCAGTACCGAGTGGCCGTCGTTGTGCTGCAGTCCCTCACCGGTCAGCGTGGTCCGGCCGGCCGTCGCGCCCATCAGGAAGCCCCGGCCGAGCTGGTCGCCGAGCGCCCACATCTCGTCGCCGGTGCGCTGGAAACCGAACATGGAATAGAACACATAAACCGGGATCATCGGGGTGCCGTGCGTGGCGTAACTGGTACTGGCAGCTACCACGGACGCCATGGCGCCAGCTTCGCTGATCCCTTCATGGAGGATCTGTCCTTGCTCTGACTCCTTGTAGGAAAGAAGCAGCGCGCGGTCGACGGCCTCGTAGGTCTGGCCGTGCGGGTTGTAGATCCTGGCGGTCGGGAACAGCGAGTCCATGCCGAACGTGCGGGCCTCGTCGGGGATGATCGGCACGAACCGGTCGCCCATGCCCTCGTCCTTCATCAGGTCCTTGAGCAGCCGGACGAACGCCATCGTGGTAGCCACGGCCTGCTTGCCTGAGCCCCGCTTCAGCTCATCGAACACGCTGTCGGCGGGCTGGGAGAGCGGCTTGGAGCGCACGACCCGCTTGGGCAGGTAGCCGCCGAGCGCCTGGCGGCGTTCCTGCATGTACTTGATCTCGTCGGAGTTCTCGCCCGGGCGGTAATAAGGCGGCAGGTCGGCTTCAAGCGCCGAGTCAGGAATGTCCAGGTACAGCCGGTCCCTGAACTCTTTCAGTTCGGCGACCGTCAGCTTCTTCATCTGGTGGGTGGCGTTGCGGGCCTCGAAGTCGGGGCCAAGGGTCCAGCCCTTGATCGTGTGGGCCAGGATCACCGTCGGCTGGCCGACGTGCTCGGTGGCGGCCTTGAAGGCGGCGTAGACCTTGCGGTAGTCGTGCCCGCCCCTGGACAGGTTGCGTACCTGAGTGTCGGTCAGGTTCGCGATCATGGCCCGCAGGCGCGGGTCGCCGCCGAAGAAGTGCTCGCGGGTGTAGGCGCCCGACTCGACGGCGTAGGTCTGGAACTGGCCGTCAGGGGTGCTGTTCATTTGGTTGACAAGGACGCCGTCGACGTCCTTGGCGAGCAGCGGGTCCCAGTCGCGGCCCCAGATGACCTTGATGACGTTCCAGCCGGCTCCGCGGAAGAAGGACTCGAGCTCCTGGATGATCTTGCCGTTGCCCCGGACCGGGCCGTCGAGGCGCTGGAGGTTGCAGTTGATGACGAAGGTGAGGTTGTCCAGTTCCTCGCGGGCGGCCACGCCGATCGAGCCGAGCACCTCGGGCTCGTCGGTCTCGCCGTCGCCCAGGAACGCCCATACCCGTGACCGGCTGGTGTCCTTGATCTGCCGGGCGAGCAGGTACCGGTTGAATCGCGCCTGGTAGACGGCGTTGATCGCGCCGAGACCCATGGAAACCGTGGGGAATTCCCAGAAGTCGGGCATCAGCCTCGGGTGCGGATAGCTCGGCAGGCCGCCTCCGGCGCTGGAAAGCTCCTGGCGGAAGCCGTTGAGCTGGGTTTCTGACAGTCTGCCCTCAAGGAAGGCGCGGGCGTAAATCCCGGGGGCGGCGTGGCCCTGGAAGAAGACCTGGTCGCCTGACTCGCCGTGGTCCTTGCCGCGGAAGAAGTGATTAAAGCCGACTTCGTACAGACTCGCCGCGGATGCGTAGGTCGCGATGTGGCCGCCGACGCCCAGGCCGGGTCGGTTCGCGCGGGACACCATGATCGCGGCGTTCCAGCGGATATAGGCCCTGATCCTTCTTTCGACGTACTCGTCGCCGGGGAACCAGGGCTCGCGCTCGGGCGGGATCGTGTTGATGTAGTCGGTGCTGCGCAGGCCGGGCACGCCCACCTGCTGCTCCCGAGCGCGTTCGAGCAGCCTGAGCATCACGTACCTGGCACGGGACCGGCCGCGGGTCCGCACCACCGTGTCGAACGACTCGAGCCATTCCCTTGTCTCATCGGGATCGATGTCGGGCAGCTGGTTGGGCAGGCCGTCGGTGATGATCGAGTACTGCTGGCGTCCTGAGGCCACGGGTAAATCCTCGCCTTCCAGGCGGTGCTGTCGGGTTGGCTTTCGCGTCGTTGCGGGTTACAGGTCAATCCTGATACGTCGATCGCCTGAGCGCATCTCCGCCCAGGCTAGGCGCGCGGCTCGTCTGCTAAGACCGGGCGGCTAATCCGTACTTAATAGCTTAAATCAGGTGGCCAAGTTCAGCTGAGTAAGCTAACGGCTGACGGGGGAAGATCGAATGATGACCTTGGTTAACTGGCTCTGCACGAATTGTGACTTGCGCAAGACGCCGAGCGAGTGTGAACTGTCCCAGCAAGAGGTACAGACGATCGCGCAAGGCCGTCGTCGGCTTGTGGCAGTGTCATCAAACGGTGGCATGGTCCTGGCCCGGCCAGGCGCGCGGCTGGGACAGGGAGGACGTTAGTGAGCGCGACCGCTGGCCAGGCGGCCGATCAGCATGACCTGGCCGAGCGGCTCGGCATCAAGCCGGGCCATGTAGTCCAGGAGATCGGCTGGGACGAAGACTCCGACGAGCAGCTGCGCGACCTGATCGCCGCCGGCGAACGCGTCGAGCTGGTCGATGAGGACTACGACGATGTCGTGGACGGGGTGCTGCTGTGGTGGCGGGACGACGACGGTGATCTCGTCGACGCCCTGGTTGACGCGCTGACCCCGCTGGCCGATGGCGGCTACATCGTGTTGCTGACCCCGAAGGCTGGCCGCGAAGGCCACGTCGAACCGAGCGAGATCGGGGAAGCGGCACCGACCGCGGGCCTTTCGCAGACCTCTACGGTGAGCGCCGGGAGGAACTGGTCGGCTAGCCGTCTGGTCGCGCCGAAAGCTCGGCGCTGAGCCTTGGCGCCGGGCACGGTGCGCTTGACCACGGTGCGCTTGACCGAGGTATCGCCGTTATCCGCTTGGCGGAGCGGTGGGGACTGGCTTGGGTGGAGTATGCGCCGGGCCGAGGTGTGGTGCTGCCCGGCGCGGGGTGCGGCCGGGCAGGTTCCTGGCGCGGCTCTGGCATGGCTTGAGCCCGGCTGGGCAACTGCCTCATCGCCTGACCCGCCGGGTCAGACTTGGCTGGCCTCATACTGTGTTCCCTTAATCTGTGCGCGATGCGGTACGGATGGCGTGGTCGTGGCAGACTCGGGTTACATACCGCGCGGCAGCGCCAGGGGCGCAGGCCAGTCGCGGACGAGAATCCCATCCGCGGTCCCCAGTCTCACCACGGCCTGGCTGGGCAACCGCACGCGAACCGCTGAAAGGACCGAAATGGCGGTAGAGATTGGCGACGAAGCACCGGACTTCGAACTCAAGGACCAGCACGGTACCCCGGTAAAGCTGTCCGGATTCCGCGGTCAGAAGAACGTCGTGCTCGTGTTCTACCCGCTGGCGTTCAGCGGGGTCTGCAGCGGCGAACTGTGCGAGATGCGCGACTCGTTCCCCGAGGCCGAGCGCGAGGACGTCGAACTGCTGACGGTGTCGGTTGACTCCGTCTACGTGCACAAGACCTGGGCTGACACCGAGGGTTACGAATTCGGCCTGCTGTCCGACTTCTGGCCGCACGGCGACGTCGCCAGGGCGTACGGTGTCTTCGACGACGAGCGAGGCATCGCGACGCGGGGCACCTTCATCATCGACAAGAACGGCGTCGTCCGGTGGAAGGTCGTCAACGCGATCCCCCAGGCCCGCGATCTCGCCGACTACTCGAAGGCGCTGGCCGAGCTCTCCTGAGCTCTCCTCGGACAGGTGGCTGATGCCCTGTTACCGGTGCGGCACCAGGCCGGTCGATCCTGACCGCGGCAGCAGCCCTTGGCTGCGCGGGGTCAGGGCCGATCGGCAGGTGCTGATCTGCCCCTCGTGCCAGGCCGGCGGTGAGTGGGTTACCGATCTTGACCGATGCTCGCTGTGCGCTAGCGTGCACCTGGTCCGCCGGCTCGGCGAAGTCGAGTGCCGCGACTGCGGTGCCGCCGGGGCCGGGGCCAGGGCCGCAGGCGCACCGACCACGGAGGGACTGACGTTTGACGTGGCGCTGCCTGGGCTGGCCGAGGAAGTCGAGCGGGCGCTCGCGCGGGTGCTGCGGCCGGCGGGGGTACTCACGGGCCTTCGGCTTCAGTGTCGCAGCTTGGCGGCCCGATCGGGTCCTGACTGATCCGCGCCGGTTCCGCTTGTCCAGTGAGTGCCGCGCCTGGCCGGGAGCTGACAGTCGGGGCGGGGCGGCTCGGGTTACCGCATTGATGTCCCATCGTTGCGGTCCGGCGGCCGGGCGGAACAGCATCCATGGCCCATCCATGCTGTTCGCGCAGCATCGATGGCCCATAGATGCGGTCCGCCGCCGCCGGGCAACCGCATCGGCGGGACATCGTTGCGCCTGGGCCCAGGCATGATGGGCGTTTTGTCCGGCCGGAGTCCGACCGGGATACGTCAGCGCGCGTCCTTGGCGCCCGTCTTGTGTCCGGTCAGAGTTCTGGAGGCGACGGTTTGCGGGTTATCCGCTATATTTTCCTCGCTGTTCCGTTCATGGCATGCGTCATGAAATAGGGAGGATTGAAGGGCGGAATCTCCGGCCGGGCTGGGGTCGGACCCGGTCCTCGCTGTCTCGCGGCGCCGGTCGAAGGGCAGGGTGCTTACCGCCTTCCTGATAGCCGTCGTGGTTCTGCTCGCCGGCGGAGGCGTGGCGGTCGCCCGCTGGGCGCTATGGCGCCCGATTCCTCCTCAGCGGCCCGCTGGAGTCACCGTCAGCAAGGCGACGTTCAATTCGCTCGTTATTGCCTGGTCTGAGCCAAATACCGGTCCCGCTCCGGCCGGCTATCAGATCTTCGAGAACGGTCTGCTGGTCAACTCGGCTGGCCGCACGATGAGGTCCTACCTGGCCGCCGGGCTCACACCGGGCAGCTCTTACTCGTTCCAGGTGGTAGCGATCGCAGGCAAGCTACGCTCGCCGAAGTCCGCGCCACTGCACGCGAGCACCAGGGCGCTGCCGCCGCTCGACGCCTCGGTACTCAGCGGCCCGTTTACCGTCGCCTACACCCACGTCGTCAAGATAGACATGACAACGACGCGCATAGTCCCTGACACCTGGACCATGACCCCGCAGTGCTCGTCAGGGCACTGCTCCGTCCGGCTGACCGGCGCCTTCGAGACGCGGGCCTTCAAGACGATCATCCTGCGAAGGACCGGAGCCTGGTACTCGGGCGAAACGAGCACCACTAAGTTCTTCCACTGCAATGGCATTCCCCAGCACGCGAGCTGACGATCAAGCTGAAGGTGACGGGAGCCAGCCCGGCCGGAGCGCAATGGCTGGTCTCAAACTGGAGCGGGTCGATCAAGCTAAGCGTTCCGACCGGGTCCTGCACGGCGTCCGAGCTGACCGCCCGGATAGCAAGCGTTTGAGGCGACCGGGCCGGGTGCTGAGGCGGTAGGCTTAACCGGTCGCGCGGTGCGGCGTGGGGTGCATAGCTCAGTGGTAGAGCACTCGCCTTACAAGCGAGGGGCCGATGGTTCGAACCCATCTGCGCCCACGAATCTTCGTGTCCGGTGCCTTGCTATGAGGGCCAGGTCAAGCGCCTTATTCGACTTCCTGGTCTGGTCTGATGAGGTACTTGGTGCCGGTTGCCTCCTGTGCGTAGGCGGTGATGTTGTCGAGTTGGAGCGCTCCGCGCAGTGACACTTGCGCGGTGTAACTGCTGGCGAACGTTGTCGTCAGGCCGGCCGCGACCCGGTCTCTTAGCCGGATGATGCCCTCGAGCCCGATCTTGCCGAGGAACGGGGTCAGCAGCCATCCGCCGATGCCCCAGGCCATGCCGAAGTTCCTGGTTAGCACGGTCGGGCTGCGGTCCAGCCCGCCGTAGACGTAGACCTGCTTATGCACCGCTGACCCATACCGGCTGTAGCTATCCGCGCTGGCGCTGGCCGCCGTCTCCATGCAGGTCAGGATCTGGCTGGCCAGCCTGCCGCCGCCGGTGGCATCGAAGGCCAGCGTGGCGCCGGTAGCGGTGAGCGCTGCGGTCAGCTCGTTCATGAACCCGGGCTTGCCGGAGTCGCAGACGAATGCGGCGCCCGCTGCCCGAAGCAGTTCCTCCTGCTCGGGCCTGCGGACAATGTTGACCAGCGGGACCTGCTCTTCCTGGCAGAGCCGGTTCAGCATCTGGCCAAGGTTCGACGCGGCCGCGGTGTGCACCAGCGCGACGTGGCCTTCCATCCGCATGGTCTCGATCATTCCGAGCGCCGTCATCGGGTTCACGAACGCCGACGCACTCTGGGCGGCTGACAGGCCTTCGGGCAGTTCCAGGCACAGCGACAAGTCGACTGTTCGGTACTGGGAGTACATGGCGCCGCCGGCCGCGGCGACCTTCTTCCCGAGCAGGCGTTGCGCCGCCTGGCTGGAACCGGCCGCGACGACGGTGCCCGCGCCCTCGTTGCCTGCGGGCATGGGCGTCCCTATACGTGCGGTCAGGCCGCGCATCGCCGCGTCAGGAATGGGGGCGGTGATCACCGGCCGCTGCGGTGTTCCGGCCGCGCTCGCCGCCGTGATATCGGCGCCGGCCAGGAGAAGGCCCAGATCGGAGGGGTTGACCGGGGCCGCCTCCACCCGGATGAGGACCTCGTTCGGGCCCGGCTCGGCGACCGCGACGGTGTCAAGGAACAGCTCGAGCATGTTCTCGGCCCGCACAAGTGACCGCAGTTGCAGGGCCTCGGCAGGGATCTCGGCCGCCATAGGGTCAGCTCCTTAGTGGTGGTTAGACGAGGAACCGCGCGAGATCCTCGCGTGGGGGCATCGCCCGTCGCGACCCGGCCGCCTCCCCAGCAGGAGCGCGCGCTCATATGCGAGTATCACCTGGCCCTCCTCATGCCGAGCAAACTCGTCACGGCCTACGGTGGCGTTAACCTACCGCGAGCGACGACGGCCCCAGGTCATCCGCCCCGGATTCGTCCGTCCCCGGACGTTCAGCCCCCGTGCTCGCGCTGCCGGTTCCTTCCGTCATTGGCTGCCTTCGGGGCCAAGTCGATCACCGAGTCGCCGGGCATGCGCGGGTAACGGCGGCGCGGATGGCAGGCACGGGAGAAAGCTGGTCACAAGGTCACCATGCCGTTCACGTTGGCCGACCAGCCGACAGCCGGCCAGCCCGCCAGGCATGAAATGACAAATTCATGTCATGCAAGACAATAACTCCGCCGTGCTTGTCGGAGAAATTACATAAATGGCGTTCCGAATGATGGATATTGACTTCTCCTATGGACGCATTATTCCTCCCGTGCGGGCTATGATGTAAGTGGATCTAGCCATAGATTCACGTTGCGCTAGCTGATCGATGAGGAGGTGAGATCATGAATCCGGCACTTTTCGACGTCCTTCCTGCTGGCACGTTCCAGGGGGGTGACGACATCCCTGCCGGCACGTTCCACGGGGGCGATGACATCCCTGCCGGCACGTTCCATGGAGGCGATGACATCCCTGCCGGCACGTTCCACTGACGTGGCACATGCAGGTGGATGACGGGCTGCGTCTCACGTAGCGGCGCGGCCCGTCATTTCGAATCTTCTCTATAAATCGGGAGCACGCAGATTATGACCATCAAATACCGAACAAAGGATGGCCGCGCGGACTACGCGTTTTCCTTCGAGCAGCAGCGCAACGGCGAGTGGAGGGCTTACATCGTGTCCCAGCCCTCGTATCGAGCGCGCAGCACTTCGCTGAATGACACCCACCGGCTGATCGACGGGTCCAGGTACTACGTGTGCTGGACCAAGCAGCTATGGAATCAAGAGGACCTGAAGAAGGTAGTCGCCCTGTGGAGCGACCTTACTCAGCGATACATCGCCGATGGCACGCCGATCAAGAAATAGCGCGGGTCGGGCGCCCGGCCAGGTTCGCGCGCTGTCACGTATATCGAGCCCGAGGGACGAGGTTATGCCTACGCGATTTCTCAGAATGACCCGTGAAGTATATGACGAGATCAGGCAGACTATCGGGCTCAGACCGGCCGAAAACGGCGGCGCTCTGGGCAGGGAGGAAGACGACGACGTCATCCGCTATTACGTGTTCGACGACACAGCGCACAAGACAGGGGCGACCTACTCGCCCAATCATGAGCTGCTGAACAAGATGTTCAAGTCCAACTGGAACCCGCGCGGCATCCGGCTAGCCGGGTTCGTTCACTCACACCCGGCGGGTTTTACCCGCCCGTCGCGCGGAGACCTCTATTACGCGGACCGTATCCTGGCGGCCATTCCTGATCTGCCTGCCTTGTTCCTGCCGATAGTGCAGACAGTGCCTGATACCCGCTCCTTCAAGCTCAGAGCCTTCGTCGCGCTCCGGGAGGACGGCCAACTCGTCGATCATGAAGTCGAGCTTGAGATCGTCGATGATGAGGCGAACTCCAGAGCAGCGAAGGCCGACGCTGCGCAGGTCATGGTCCCGGATATCTCCGGCGATGTGTTCGACCGGGTCAAGAACGCTTATGACCTCGACCGGCTGGCGAGAGCGCGGGTAGTCATCGTGGGCGTTGGCGGAGCCGCGAGCTTCGCCGAAGATCTAGCCAGGTGCGGCACAGGGGAATTCGTGCTGATCGATGATGACAGGGTCAGCGTGAGCAATATAGCCACTCAGCAGGTCTATCTGAAAGATGTCGGACGCCCGAAGGTGGAAGCGCTCGCCGATCGCCTGCGCGACATAAACCCGTGGGTTCGGGTGACCACGGTACCTGAGAGCCTCGATAGTCTTGACGACTCCGCGATCCGGGCTATCTGCCTCGACCCGGTTGACCATTCGGACGGGCGGTCGCCATCCGTCACCTTGCTCTGCGGCCTGACTGACAACTTCCTGGCTCAGGCCAGGGTCAACGCGCTGGCGCTGAATTTCGGCCTGCCGTCGCTTTGTGCTCAGGTCTGGCAGGAGGGACGCGGCGCGGAAGTGACCTTCACCTACCCCGGCCTTACCAGCGCCTGCCACCGGTGCATTCTTTCCGCTCGCTACGACGCGTACCTCAAGGACGGATACCGCAATACCGTCACCTCGCACGGAACGCCGATTTTCGCGACCACGCGATTGAACGCGATTAAAGGGTTCATCGCGCTCGCCCTGCTGCATCACGACAGCACTGGGAGTTCGTCGCGTTTTGCCGGCTTGGCCGGGCGCATCGGCAACCGCAACATGCTCCAGATCAGGATGGACCCCGACCTGGCGGTCGCCATGCCAGGGATAAGGACATTCCGCAGGGTCTTCGGCGATGAAGATAATCCCTATCTGTTTTTCGACGAGACCGTATGGCTGCCGCAGCAGGTCGAGTCCGGCCAGGACGGCTCGCCGAGGTGCCCCGACTGCCATGGGACAGGGGATTTGCGCGATGCCATCGGGACTTTTGATGATACTAGGAAGATAAGAGACGCGGGCAGGTAATCATGCTGCGCTTTATTAACGGGGACCAGGCGTCCTGGGATAATCTGGCCGAACGAGCCCGGCGGGCATGCGTGGTCTTTTCTGACTGCGCGCTCCCGCCCGGATGCGCGCCAGCCACCGCGCGGGTGGGATTCGAGATCAACGCTGCGGGAGCCGTCACGCTGCTAGTCGACAAGGGAATAACATACGACGGGCCAGGCGCTTCGATCCGCTCCTGGCTGAGTTCGGGCGAACTCCGTTTCTCGATCCTCGCGGAACTGCGCGAATGGCTGCGCGACGAACTGGCGCCCGGTTACGCGAACGGCAACCGTTCGCACCGCCCGCAGACGGGCACGGTCAGTGCTCCCGTACGCCCGGCAGTACTGCGGCCTCATGATCTGACCGACCTCGAGGCGGTCACTTCACGTACGGATGCTCACACGGCCGCGCTCCTGGATGAGGACGATCTGCTCAGGGAGCTGAAGACCTGGGTCTACGGGCAAGATGAGGCCCTAGGGGTGGTGGCCCGCCGAGTTTCACGTCACGTTGGCCGGTCTCAACCGCGTAAGCCCATTACCCTCGTCGCGGTCGGGCCGACCGGTGTCGGGAAAACCAGGACATCGGAGGCGCTGGCCAAGTCGCTCGGAGCGTTGCTCAACGGGCGCTGGTCCTCCTTCGTACTGCTCAGGATGAATGAGTACCAGGAAAAGCACCGCGTCAGCCAGTTGCTCGGCGCGCCCCCGAGCTACGTCGGCTATGGCGACGGCACCCAGCTCATTGACCGGCTGGTCGCTCAGCCTGAGAGCGTCGTGCTCTTCGACGAGATCGAGAAGGCGCACCCCGATATCGTGGTTGCCTTGATGGGTGCGATGGAAACAGGCGAACTGACCTCCCCGGCGCCCTCGGCGCATGGTCACACCGTGGACTGCCGTCGTGCGATCTTCTTCTTCACTTCCAACATTGACGTCAGCGCCGCGATGACCGAGCTTGATCAGGCCAGCGGGCCTGCCGAGACCGCCGACACGATATGTCGGCGTCACCTGGCGGCGAATGGCATGCGCCCAGAACTAGTCGGCCGTATCGGCGCGTTCCTTGTCTTTCGCCCGCTGGATGGTCGTGCCCGCGCGGAGATCGCGACCGCTGCCGTCGCGCGGGCCGGCGCCGAATATGGCCTGACCGTTGTACGGGTGGAGCCAGAAGTTGTCAGCAAGATCGTCAGCCGGCCGTATGACGAACTTGGCGCGAGACCCGACGAGTACTACATTGATGACATTCTGGGAGCCGAATTCGCCCGGTACGCTGCCTCAGGTGCGGACCGGTCCGTCCGCATCGAAGGGGATCCTGACCTGCGATGCGTCGCCGCTTCGTGACCATGACCAATTCGCCAGGCCCCATCCACCCCCGCGGCTGCCGATCGTGGCCGGGAACCCCTCGTCGCGATAGGCCCTGACCAGCAGGTCCTCGCAGGCGATCTTGTCGCGGGAGCAACGGCAGAAAGGGTTGCGCAGCGGCGTCGACTCCAGGACCGGCAGCCGGCCCGGCGGGGATTGGTAAGCCGACGCCGAGCTGATGAACACGTACTGTCCGGTGCGGTCGCGGAACAGGTCGATGTCGGCCTGGACCTGATCGGGCGTGTACGCGACCCAGCCCACGACGACGTCGAACTCCAGGCCGCCCAGCGCCTTCGCCACGGCCGCGCGATCGCGGATGTCACCGCGCAGGACCCTGGCCTGCTCGGGCAGCGGCCGGAGCCTGGTACGGCTGCGGTTCAGCACATACAGGTCGATGTCTTGCTCGACCGCAAGCCTGGAGCACGCCGAGCTGATCACGCCGCTGCCGCCGACAAACAGAACTCTCAGGCGATTCACTACGCCATTTCAATCCGGTTATCCTCGGCTGGTGATCGTGGCCACGGGAGCGGAGCCAGCGGCCGAATTGGTCGGCCGGTCGCCCGAGACCGGGCAGATCGATGCGATGCTCAACCGTCTCGGGCGCGGTGGCGGTGCACTGCTCATCGTTGGCGACCCGGGAATCGGTAAGTCAGCGCTGTTGCGGCACGCACGGTTGCGCGCCGATGCCGCCGGGATTCGATCGCTGGTGACCACAGGTGTCGAGTCGGAAGCCGAGCTCGCCTTCGCCGGGTTGCATCAGCTGCTTCAGCCGATCCTCGGGATCAGGCAGGCGTTGCCCGATCGGCCCCGGCGCGTGCTCGAGGCGGCGTTCTGCATCTCGGGCGACCTTGAGCCCGACCCGTTCCGAGTGGCGCTGGCGGCGCATCAGCTGGTCTGTGAAGCGGCGGAGTCCGCTCCGCTGATCCTCATTGCGGATGATGCGCACTGGCTCGATGAGTCCTCCCTCGGTGCGCTGGCTTTCATCGCCCGGCGGTTGGAGTTTGAACCGGTGGCATTCCTGGCCGCGGCTCGATCTGGCTATGCGACGACGCTGGCAGAGGGCGGGATGCCGACGATCGAACTGGGGCGGCTGAGCGCCGGGGCAGCGGCCAGCCTGCTGGATCGCGGAGAGCCGGAACTTCATCCGGTCATGCGGGCACGGGTCCTCGCAGCGGCCGCAGGGAACCCGCTGGCCCTAGTCGAGCTGGCTCGTTCGCTGCCATCGGAAGCCGGCATCTACGAGCGGTTGTCGTTCCCGGCCCTGCCTTTGACGGTGCGTCTTGAGCGGGCGTTCACCGCCCGGCTCGACGAGTTGCCGGCGCGCACGCGCGCCTGCTTGCTGGCCGCCGCGCTGGACGGGAGGGCTTCGCTTGATGAGGTCGTTCGCTGCGCGGCGACGGTTGCGGGAATCGTCGTTCCGGTTTCGGCGCTCGACCCGGCGGTTGAGGTTGGGTTGGTTGAGGTTGATGCTCCGGAGCTGAGGTTCCGTCACCCGCTCATCCGATCGGCACTGCGGCAGAAGGCAACCGTGGCGCAAAGAATCGCGGCCTATGCGGCTCTGGCTGAGGTCGTCGTTGATCCGGAGCGCAAGTTGTGGCATCGGGCCATGGCGGCCGTCGGCTGCGACGAAGACCTTGCGGCCGACCTTGAGGATCACGCCGAGGCTGCGCGGCGGCGCGGGGCTATGACGGTGGCGGCCCCTGCGCTTGAGCGGGCGGCGGCGCTGACGGCAGAGCCGCGAAGGAAAGGCAAGCGCCTCGTACAGGCGGCTGAAGTGGCTGACGAGCTTGGGCTTGCGGATGTCGCCCGCCGTTTGCTGCAGCAGGCCGACTCGCTAGAACTCGAACCGCTGGAGACGGCACGCGCCGCCTGGCTGAGGCAGATGATCAACGGTGACGTCTGGTTCGAGAAAGGGGCCGCGAGGATCTTCGTCAGCATCGCCGGGCAGATGCTCTCGGGCGGTGACGCGAACCTGGCGCTGCGCTCGCTGGTACCGATCGCTCATCGCTGCTGGTGGACGCGTACTCAGGACAGAACCCGTGACTATCTCGTTGACACCGCCCGAGGCATGGGCGCCGCCATGGACGATCCGCGCCTGCTCGCTGTGATGGCCATGGCTCATCCCGAGGCGACCGGTCCCTCGGTCCTCCGGAGTATCTCGGGGATCGAGCCGCAGGAGCTTGCCGATCCCCTTGGCGCGATGTACGTCGGCATGGCGGCAGAAAAGGCCGGAGATTTCGCGCTGGGGGCACGGCTGCTTGGCCGGGCGATCAATCGTCTCCGGGAGCAGGGCAGGCTGGGGATGCTCACCCAGGCCCTCGTTCACTATGCCTGGGCGGCCATTTACTCGGGCGACTGGGGTGCGGCCGCCACGGCCGCCGCTGAGGCGGCCAGATTGGCCGCTGAAACCCGCCAGCCGCAGTTCGGGGTCACGAGCGAGCTGCTCTCCGCGATCGTTGAAGGCCTGCGGGGGCGCGAAGGCCACCTTGACGAACTGCTCGCTGGACCTGAGCAGCTGCTTGTGGCCACTAACAGCGGGCCCATGCTCGCTCCGGCGCACCTGGCGCGGGCCGCGAGCGCGCTCGGCGACGGACGCTACGACGACGCCTTCCGCCAGCTATGGCCGGTTTTCGATGAATCCGCGCCCGCGTTCCATCGCTTCATGCGCTGGCCGGTGGTGCTCGACCTGGTCGAAGCCGGCGTGCACAGCGGAAACTCCGGCCGGCTGACCGGCGTTCTGCCGGACTTGGAGGAGGTCGCCAGGCGCGCGCAGCCGCCGATCCTGGTCGCCGGACTGACGTGCGCGAGGCCGCTCTTGGCCGACGACCGCGAAGCGGAGGCGTTGTTCGCCGTGGCTCTGGGACAAGACCTAAGCGGGCATCCGTTCCTGCGCGGGCGGACGCTCCTTTCTTTCGGCCGGTGGCTGCGCCGCCAGCGCCGTAGCGCCGACGCGCGTCAGCCCCTTCGGGACGCTATCGCGCTTTTCGACGCGCTCGGGGCGATCCGCTGGAGCGAGCGGGCACGACAGGAGTTGCGGGCGACGGGTGAACGGATAGGACCACGGGTTCCTGACGCCCGAGACCGCCTCACTGCCCAGGAGCTGCAGATCGCCCAGCTCGCCGCTCAGGGCTTTACCAACCGCGACATCGCAGAGCGGCTCTTTCTGTCGCACCGCACTATCGGCGGCCACCTGTACCGGATCTTCCCGAAGCTCGGGATCGCCGGGCGCGCCCAGCTGCGCGACGCTCTCCCGCACGCCGGTGGCGAAGTCTGAGAGCGAGTCACCTGACTCAAGCGAAGCCCGGCCCGGCCAGGGCACGGTGGAGAGCGCACCGCCCCCACCCTAGGAGTCCAGATGAGCGAACTGCCGAACATAGTCCTCGTCCACGGCGCCTGGGCCGACGGGTCCTGCTGGAGCGACGTCATCAAGGCCCTCCAGTCGGACGGCTACCAGGTCACAGCGCCCCAATTCCCCGAGACCTCACTCGCTGCTGATTCCGCACGGCTGCGGCAGGTTCTGGGCCGGCAGGACGGCCCGACGATTCTCGTGGGCCATTCCTACGGAGGGCAGATCATCACGGCCCTCGGCGCCGATGAACCGAAGGTCGCCGGGCTCGTCTACATCGCCGCATTCGCCCTCCAGGAGGGCGAGTCGCTTGGCGCGCTCCTCGGCGCGGGACCGCCGCAACCCGCGCTGGCCCACCTGGTCGTCGACGAGCACGGGTTCGGATGGGTGCCCGAGGCGGACTTCGTCGACCATTTCGCCGCCGACGTGGATCCGGCGAAAGCTCGGGTCCTGTGCGCGGTACAGCAGTGCCTTGCGATGAGCACGTTCGAGGACGTCATGGGCGAGCCCGCGTGGAAGTCGCGGCCGTCGTGGTATCTGGTCGCGACCGGTGACCAGGCTATCCCGCCGGACGCTGAGCGGATGTTCGCCAGCCGGATGGGCGCGACAACGATCGAGGTGGCGTCGGGTCATCTCGCGATGGTCTCCAACCCTGATGCTGTCACAAAGCTGATCAAGGAAGCCGCGGACACCATTCGCAGCGGCTCAGCCGGGGCCGCCACCAGCGCCACCACCTAACAGGAAGGGCTACGCAATGCCTATGATCGACGTTTACGCTGTTGCCGGCACGTTCGCCGGCAAGCACAAACTGGCAGCGGATCTGGCTGGCTGCTTGATGCGCATCGAGCAGGTGCCCGACATCCCGATGTTCCGCCAGAACACCGCCGCGTTCATCCATGAACTGCCTGCCGACTCGCTGTCCAACGTGGATGGCGACAGTACCTATGTCCGGGTTCAGGTTCTCACCAATGCCGGCGCACTCGACCGCGACAAGCAGCTCGCCGTCGTCAGGCAGTTCACCGACCTTATCGCCGCGGCAGCTGGCGACCCGTCCCTGACCGACCGCACCTGGGTACTGCTCACCGAAGCACCCGACGGCGGCTGGGGACTGGCTGGCCACGCCAATACCAACGCCGAGCTCATCGCTTCCGCCCGCGCCCAGATCGCCCAGCTCTCCGCCGCGCAATCAGAGCCAGCCACCGACTAGACATCAGCGCATCCGCCCGGCCAATGACGGCAGTTCTGCCGGTCAAAATGCCAGCGAAACTGCCTGGCGGAGGCATTAGCTGGGTTGGATCATTGGCAGCAGGTCATGACCTGATCGCTCTTCATCACCACCAGGGAAAGCGGTAAATTCATGAACAGATTCCGCATGATCGTCATCGCAACGATCACGGCAGCCGGGCTGGCCGTCGGTGCGGCGCCGACGATCGCGGCTGTGGCGCAGGCCCGCGCCTCGCATCCGGCGACTTTCAGTACGGCCACGTCAATTACTCAGGCCCGTGGGCAGCGGCTCGGTGGCCCGATGATCCCCGACTCTCACTGCACTCGCGGCGGCGTCGAAGTCACGATTTACAAGGCTAACTGCACCGACGCGACCGGCCTCGACTCACACTGTCCTCCGGCCAGCGGCAAGATGCCGTTCTCTCCCGTGTACATCTTCAACGGGTGCGGGACCAGGGTGTGGCTGTTCACGGGAGACTTGACCGGCACCAGCATCTGCATTAGTCCATTTACTGGTAATAACGGAACCTTCAAGACGAGTTACCACTATTATCAGGTCACCAGCAACGAGGATAATTGCAGCTAGCAAATTACTGGACTGAGCCGTCCCGGTCACGGGACGGCTCAGTCGCTGCGGCCCGAGCTGGCGGCTAGCAGCCGCCGACTACTACCCGGTACGACCGGTAGGTAGCGAGATGATGGGTTCTGCTGTCGTGCGCAATGCACAAGGGAGTGCCGCCCTGATTGGCTTGCGGGTATAGATCGACATTGTTACCGCAAGCGTTTGACACGTAGTTCGGCGGCGTCATGTTACCTTTGGTCCCCTGAGTGCAGGAGTGGTTGGTGTGAGTCACGCACGTGCCATACCAGGCTGTCCAGTGACCGGACTCGTACGAGCAGACGACGTCGTCGGTCGGCATGTTTCCGTGTGGCGTCCCCATGGTGCTGCTAGCGGTGGCGTGGACGGCAGCATTGGCTGCGACTGGCAATGCGGCGACCGAGGCGACGCCGAGCGTGCTGGCCAAAATAGCCATCACGATTGTAAAAATCGAACGGACCGGCCTCATGGGATCTGTCCTCCTCGTGGTTACCGGGTGCGTTTCTGATTACGACGCCTTGCCACGGTAGATAGCGCGGCCGGATCGGGACCATGAAGTTTGACCCGCGTCTTACCGGCAGTTCTGCCGGTAAGAAGGCCCGCTGGTGAGCTTGGCCAGGACTTTGGCGGCGTCGGGATGACGCACGTCATTCAGGATGGCGAGCGCTAGCTGCCAGCTCTCTTTAGCCTGCCGCAGTTCGCCGGCTTCATGCTGGGTGTCACCGAGGTTGGAGAGGGACACCGCCTCGGCCGGGCGGTCGCCGTGTTCCCTCGCGATGCCAAGTGCGCGCTGATAGCAGGCGGTGGCCTCGGCAAAGTTGCCGAGACGGTGCTCGGCATAGCCAAGGCTGTCCCAGATATATCCCTCGAGAATGCGGTCACCGGTTTGCGCGGTGAGCGTGAGTGATCGCCGGCAGAAGGTGCGGGCTTGCTGGAAGTCGCCGAGGAGGCCATGGTAGAAACCAACGTCGTTGAGGGTTTCTGCCTCACCTGCCTTGTGGCCGACGGCCTCGTACAGGCGGAGTGCCTGCTCGGCATGGCTGAGCGCATCGGCGTGTTGTCCCCGGCGGTAGCCGAGCAAGCTGAGACCCCGGTGGACCTTCGCCTCGCCAAGACGGTTGCCGAGCTGCCGGTACAGGGTGAGGCTGGTCGCGTAGTGGACGGAGACCTGGTCATAGTCGCCGAGGGCACTGTAGGCATCGGCGAGGAGACGGCTGGACACCGCGCGGCCGGCGGTGTCGTCGAGGCGTGCCGCAGCGGCGAGCGCGGTCATCTGCGTAGTGGCCGATTCGAGGTAGTGCCCCCGTATCGCCAGGAAGGCCGTCATGGTCCAGGGAATCTGCCAGGCATGGGGGTCACGCCCGGACTGGGCGGCAACGGTGATGGCGGCGAGCAGGACCTGGTGCTCAGCGTCGAACCATGCAAGCGCCTGCTGGAAGTCCGCAGGATGCTCGGGCGCGACGCCGGGGCCCTCAGGCGCGATGCCGACCGGCTCGAGTCCCGGGTTCAGGATCGTGGCGGCGTGGCAGGCGCTATGCAGGTAGTGATCGAGTGCGTGCCGGATGGCGGCATCGCGCTCGCCGGAGTTGTCGAGGGTCCTGGCCTGGTCGGCGGCGTAGGCACGAAGCAGGTCGTGAAAGGCGTACCGGCCGGGAACGTGCTCGGCGATCAGGCAGTCGCGGGCGAGCTCGTCTAGCATCTGGCGAGCCTGGGGTATCTCCAGGTCCGCCAGGCTGGCCGCCGCAGGTACGGAGATGTCAGGGCCCGGATGCAGGCCAAGCAGCCGGAAGAGCCGCGCCGTCCCCGTGCTGAGCTGCTGGTATGACCAGGAGAACACGGCGCTGATGCTGGCCGCCGGGTCACGGCCGTCGAAAGCGTCCAGGTGGCCCGCGGTCCGGCGGAGCTCGGCGAGCAAGGCACCGAGCGGAAAGCCTGGCCGGGTGGCCGCGCGCGCCGCGGCGATCGCGAGCGCCAGCGGCAGGTGCGCGCAAAGAACGGCGATTTCGTCGATAACCGCCGGCTCCGCTGCGCTCCGGTAGCCGCTAAGGCGGGCGGTGAGCAGTCGCACGGCCTCGGCGTGCGTGAGGACGTCGAGGGTGAGCAGCCGCGCGCCGTCGGTCGCCGCGAGCCCGGCCAGCTGGTTGCGGCTGGTGACGATAACCAGGTTGCCTGAGCCTGCCGGCAGCAGCTGGCGGACCTGCTGCTCGTCGCGGGCGTTGTCCAGGATGATCAGCATCCGCTTCCCGGCCAGCAGGCTGCGGTACAGGCTGGCCTGGGCATCAGGGTCAACCGGGACACGCGCCGGTGCCACGGAGACTGCGTCGAGGAACCCGCGGATCGCCTGGACGGACGTTAAAGGGATGCCGCCAGGATCGAAGCCACGCAAGTTCACGTACAGCTGGCCATCAGGGAAACGTCCGGAGACTTCGTGGGCCCACCGCACCGCCAGCGCTGTCTTCCCGACTCCGGCCGTCCCGACGATCGCCACAACGACCATTGCCCCTGAGAGCTCACGGCCGAGCTGACCCGCCGTCGCGCTGAGCGCCGCCATTTCATCCGCACGGCCGACAAAATGGCCGATTGCGGCGGGCAACTGGCGCGGAGCTGGCCAGCAAGGCGCCGCGGGCGGCTGAGGTTGCTGATCGCCATAACCATTAGTGCTGGCGGGACTGTCCGGCCGCTGGACGTTCGGTGCGATCCTGGCCGCCAGCAGGAGCTGCTCGCGTCCGTGAGCCGGCAGTTTCAGTGCTTCGGCCAGCATCCGGATTGAGGTGCTGTGGGGACCGGCCGTCCGGCCACGTTCGATATTGCTAATCGCTCGTACACTCAGCCCCGAACGCTCGGCCAGCTCCTCTTGCGTGAGCCCGGCCGCGATGCGATGGCGACGCAACAGCATGCCAAGCTCGCCGCCAGCTGCGTCAGCACTGCCCATAGAACGTCCAGCCCACTGATCACCGCGTCAGCGCAAGTCGCTAACTGCGCCCTCATGATCTCATTGATCCGCTCGGCCGAACTGGTCAATGTTCAGTACGGTGTTCCGGAATCCGCAGCAATGAGGACGCAAACGGTACGGAGGTCACCATGAAATCCAGCACTCCCATCGCGGTAGTCATCGCGGCTGCGCTTGCCTGCGGCACCGGGGCGCTCGCGTTCCCCGCGGCAGCGAGCCCGGGCCGCGGCACGAACGTCATGGACTAGGGACGGATCTTGTGCCAGGCGCGGCCACTGTCGGTCGTGTGCCAAAGCGTGCTCGACGGCGAGCTGGCCGAACTGGCGAAGGTGAACCAGCCGTCCGTGCGGCTGGAGTAGGTCAGCGACTCCAGGGCAAAGCCCTTGAACGGCAGGGTCGTCCAGGTCCTGCCGCCGTTAGCTGAGCGGTAGAGGGTCGTGCCGGCCGCGATGGTGATCACGCTGGGGTTGCCGGGCGGGATGGCGACGCTATCCGGGATTCCGGTGGCGGGCGCTGATCCGGCCAGGTGCACGGTCCGGCCGCCGTTGGCGGAGGTCAGCACTTCCTTGGGATCGGCCGGGCCGGTTCCGCCTGGCCGGGTACACAGGAAGGCCACGTCGGACGGACTGGCCGCGGCGACAAAGGCCAGGTGGTAGCCGGTGCCAGGGCAGCGAGCCGGGTACTCGTGCCAGGTGCGGCCCCCGGTCGTGGTCCACAGGTGAGTGGGGCTGGTCAGCCAGACAGCCGGTCCGTCGGCGGCGAGGCCGGTGATGTTCGCGCTGACTTCGAGGATCCGGGTCCAGCGCGTGCCGGCGGTCGGCCGGGAGTACAGCCCGCGGGCACCATCGCCAAGCGGCACCGCCCCGTAGACCGTCTTCGCCGTGGCAGCCATGGCTACGGTGGCTCTGCCGTCAGGCCCGGCCCGCTGCCAGCTCGCGCCGCCGTCGCTGGTGTGCCAGTAGCCGTATAGCCAGCCGTCATCGGGATTGTTGAAGAACACATCCGGATCGTCCGCGCGGTCTGTGGTACCGGCGTATGCCCGCTGCGACGCGGGGAGGAAGCTCCAGTGCTTGCCGGCGTCTGAGGTTCCCAGGAGCACGACATCGTGGCTCGAATCGCTGCCGAGGAGGACGCCACGGGACGGGGACGTGAAGTTCACCGCGACGGGCTGGTATGCGGCGGCTACCCTCGCGCAGCCCGTTCCCGGCGTGATCACGACGCCGGCGGCGCAGGTCGCGGCGATTCCCAGATAGGGCGCCTGGGAGTCGTCCTCGCCCTGGATGTACGACACGTAGACGTTGCCGGCCGCCGGGTCCACGGCCACCCCGGCCGTGCTATTCCCGATCGGGAATCCGGAAATGAGTTCGTTGGTCCGCCCGCTTATCGCCAGAACGGCGGGCCAGGGATAGTCGGTGGTCACGTAGACGGTATCGGTCAGCGGGTCAACCGCGATGCCGGTCGCGACCCTCTTGACGGTGCCCGTGACGGAGTCGGTAGTGCCGCTGATCACCGACATCCAGCCGAGGTACCCCGAGGTGTAGATAGTGTCCGTCTGCGGATTAACCGCGATCGCGTCCAGGTTCGGCCCCGTGCTGACTGTCGCCGTGATCATATTCGTGGCGCCGCTGATCACCGTGACCTCGCCGTCGGCTCCGGAAGCGGCCGGGCCGTCGGCGACGTAGAGGGTATCTGCGAGCGGGTCGACGGCGATGCCGTCGATGGGGTTGGTGATGTTGATCGTGGTGGTCACGGCGTTGGTCTTGCCGTTGATCACCGTAACTGTGTCGCTGCCCGCGTTGCCGACGTAGACCGTGTTCGTGCTCGGGTTCACCGCGACCTCGGCGGGGGACATGGTGTCCGCGAGGGTGGCCGTCACCTTGTTGGTCTTGCCGCTGACCGCGTAAACGGCATTGCTGAAGGCGGCAACGACGTAGACGGTGTCAGTCGAAGGGTTGACCGCTGCTGAGGACGCCAGGCCTTCAGAAGGAAGGGAGATCTCGCCCGTCCGCTTGCCGGTCAGCCCGTTGATCACCTCGACAGCGTTGCTATCGCCGCCGACGTACACGGTATGGGTCGCCGGGTTCACAGCCAGCGCGGAAGTGCCTTGCACCGGGATCTGAGCGCTCAAAATCCAGGTCGCTAGCGGGGAGCCAGCCGACACTGGCGGGGGCGCTGCCGCCACCGCCACCGCCCCCGCAGGCGAGGAAGGCAACCCCGGGCCACCTGCCAGCGCAACCATCACCGCCGCGCCGACGGTGACCTTAATCATGCGGGATCTGGCCGCGCGGGATGTTCCGCGGGCTGGCTGCGTCTCTGACACAGGTACCTCCCCACTGGATAACCATTACGAAGACGGCGGCGGGCGCTCCGGGGTTTACCGCCCGGTCCCGGCATTAGGTACATGGCCGGTGCGGCGGGGATACCGTGGCTGGGTGGCTGTTTCATTTGCGGTGCGGGCCAGCACGGTGCGGGCGAACGGCCTTGAGTTCGGGCTGCTTGAGGCTGGGTCGGGCCGGCTGGCGCTGTGCCTGCACGGGTTTCCCGACACCGCGCATACCTGGCGGGGGCTGCTGCCGGTGCTGGCCGGGGCCGGGTTTCGGGTCACCCGGCTATCAGCCGGGCGAGCATCTCGCCCGGGTGAAGGAGTCCCTGCGATCGCCGGCGAATCTGGCCGCCGCGATCGCCTACTACCGGGCCGCCGCTCCCGGCCCGCCGGGCACCTCGGAGGGCGGCACGCGCTACCTGGCCGAACTGGACGCGGTCGGCCGCCAGGCACCGCAGCCCACGCTGTACCTGCACGGGGCCAACGACGGCTGCATCGCGGCAAGTCTGGCCGCCCGGGCCAGGCCCTTCCTCGCCCCGTCTTCCCGGATGAGCGTGATCGACGACGCCGGCCATTTTCTGCACCTGGAAAAGCCCGACGAGGTCAACAGCCACATCCTCGCCTGGGTCACCAGCTAGCCCAACGTTCCACGACATCGACGGCCAGGGGGCTTCGGCGACCCGCAACCGCATCTATGTCCCATGGGTGCGGCTCTTGTGGATGGAGGCCGGATCAGCGGCGGGCGGCAGGCCCGGCGATGGCACAACGCGGCGGTTCCGAGCGGGGCGGCCTTGCCAGGCAGCCTGAAGATCAACTCCAAGCCGACCGGCCCAGTTCCATCAGGAAGAGCCGCAGCCATGTCCCACCGTTGTCGTTCCTTGCTCGCGACCAACAACAACGACGGGACACAGATGCTGCGCCAACGACAACCATGGACCACCGTTGCGGTCGCTAGCCCGCCGGGAACAGCATCGATGGGCCATCCTTGTTCGGGTTCAGGCAAAATGTCCGTTTTACTGGTGGGCGGCGAGCGTCGCGCCCGAGGCGTCCGCCACGACCGGGATGCCGCCGCCCCCCGCGCACACCACCAGCGCGCCGTTGTCGACCAGCATCTGGATGAACGGCAGTTCCACCAGCTCAAGCGGCTCAGGCGAGGGCACGACCCGGCGCCAGGACGCGCCGTCGCGGCGTACCGTCCAGCCGCGCTCCGCGGCCAAGTCTTTCGCTTCCTGCTCCTCGTAGACGGGGCCGACGAACTACGCGGGATTGGCGAAGGCGGGATCGCCGGGGTCAACTCTCGTCTGGCTGACCAAGCATCCGGCGGGCCGGCCAGGCACAGCGCCGCGCAGCTCCCTGGCTAGCCAGTATCCGATCATCCCCTGGGTCTGCGCGCCGAGCACGTCGAGCGAGTACGGGCGGGTCAGCGCGGGGTCACGCGCACTCTCCAGGGCAAGCAGGCCAACCTGCGCCCGTTTCCGTGGGCCAGGACAAGATCGTGAGCGCGGGCGATCGGAGCGAGCGCCGCCACCGCCTGCCGGACGTGCGATTCCTGGATGTCGGCATCGGGCTTTTCGCTACGGAGAGTGGCTTCGTCGGGAGAACCGCCGGGCCGACGCCCGCGAGCAGTTTCATCGCGCTGCCGAGATGCTGGACGTGATGGGCGTGGCCGGGTTCGCCGAGCGTGCCCGCCGCGAGTTGCGTGCCACCGGCGAGACCATCCGCAAGCGGATCATCGGGGCCGACCGGGACCTGACTCCGCAAGAGACGCAGATCGCCATGCGCGCCAGGGAAGGGAAGACCAACAGGGAAATCGGCGCCGAACTGTTCCTCAGCGCTCGCACCGTGGAGTGGCACTTGCGCAACGTCTGCGCCAAACTCGGCATCACCTCGCGCCGGCACCTCAGGGACGTGCTGCCAGGCCCGGCCGGTGCCTGCTGAGCCCGGCCAGAAACAGGAAGGTTCACGACAATGAGCACTCACCTGCCCGATCAGGCCGTCTTCAGGTCGACGTTGTCAGAGGACCTCGACTGGGAGCCATTCCCCGCGTTCCCGCCGTCGGCCCGTCTCGCCGTCGTGGTCGGCGAGCCTTCACAGCCCGCTCCCTACGTGGTCAGGGTTAAGCTGCCGGCCGGCGTCAGGCTGATGCCGCACCGGCACCACGAGGACCGGGTCTACACGGTCATGTCTGGCGTGTTCTACATCGGCCTCGGCGAGCAGTTCGACGAAGCAAAACTGCAGGCGTACCCGCCGGGCGCCGTCATCGTGCTGCCCGCCGGCACCCCTCATTTCCACTGGGCCAAATCCGGCGAGTACATCACCCAGGTAACGGCGATCGGCCCGATCAGCCTCGAATACCTAGACAAGGAAAACGACCCGCGCAACAAGTAAAATGGTGCCTGGCCAGAGCCGCCCAGAGCCCCGCCCGGGTCGTGGCACGGGGTTTACCCGGTTCGGCTCTGCTGTCGATCTTGCCGGTGTCCTGGTTGACCGCGACCCGCTCGCCGGCTCCAGTGCGAATGGAGGCGTCAAATTTCGCGGCGCTTTCCGTCAGGCCGTGGGTGGATTCTTTCTGAGTGAGATCTGGTCGCCTCCTCAGCGCGGGCCGGGCGGGTCGTATCGCCTGCCGGACCCGGCCCGGATATTCCGGATATTCCCGACATTCCGGGCAGCCCGCCGCCGGATCCCGGAAGGCGGGGGCACTTTACATCCGCAAAAACAAAGGCGAAGTGCCCCCGCCTCCCCGGGCAAGACCCTCAGGGACCGCCTCACCTCATGGAAAGGCACCCACGGGCCAGCGATGCCGTTCCTTCCGAGCGCCGAGCGCCGAGCGACCCGCGCCGAGCGACCCGCGCCCCCCCGCCGGGTCCATGCCGGCGGGCCGGACCGCCTGCCCTCGCACCGAGAAAACCGGCATACGACACATACAGGGCCGCCCGTTCCCGGCTGCAGGCCCAGCGTTGTCCCGGAGCAGGGGCCAGGACCCCCACTCAGGGACAACGCCGGGCCTCGCCGCCCGCCAGGCTGCCCCAGCTACGTCCCAGCAACGCGCCGCCGGCCCCTGGCAGGAGCAAAGCCCGCCGCCGGCATCACCATCACCCAGAAAGAGCCGCATCGGTGGCCCATGGTTGTCGTTCGTCGGCCTCGGGCTACCGCATCGATGGCCCATGGATGTCGTTGACGCAGCATTGATGTCCCATCGTAGCGGTTGCTCGTGCTGGCGCCACAGCATCTATGGGTCATCGTTGCTAACCGGGGGGCAAAATGCCCGATTTGCGGCGCCGGGAACCCCGGAGGCGGGGCGGGCAGGAAGCCGTAGCTGGCCGGGGCCGGAGTACGGCCAGCCGGGGCGGGATGCGGGAGTACGGCCGGCAGGATGACAGTTTTTTGTCATTTCGGGGCCAGGTTTGCCACCTTTAGTGAATGGCAGCGGCGGGCAGCGGATCCCTAAAGTGGAAGCGTGGGCGAGGATTCCCTTAAACCTGGCCGAGTCTTTCTTTCGTACGTCAAGGAAGACTCGAGTGCGGTCGACTGGCTGCAGGACCTGCTCGAGGCGGCAGGCATCAAGGTCTGGCGGGACACGGCCGACTTGTGGCCGGGCGCGGACTGGCGGTATGAGATACGCAGGGCGATAAGCAGGGATGCGCTGATCTTCGTCGCCTGCTTCTCCAGTTACGGCATCGCGAAGCGGACGGATCGCCAGAACGAGGAACTGTCACTGGCGATCGACGAGATCAGGAAGCTTCCCGCGCACGAGACCTGGCTGATACCGGTCAGGCTCGATGACTGCGAGATCCCCGATCGTCCCATCGACGGGACCCGCACGCTAACTTCGCTGCAACCGGTCGACCTCTTCGGACCAGGCGCGGAGCAGGGCGCACGCAGGCTAGTCGACATCGTGCGGCGAACGTCAGGATCTCACTCGTCGCAGGCAGAGTGCACCGAGCCCGGGCGGCGGCCAGCCGCCGCGGAGCCCGCGTTCGGCATCATCACCGCCTTGTCCGAGGAGTTCGCGGCGGTGCGGGCGCTGATCGACGATCCTGAGCGGCGCAACAAGGCGGGGGACCGGGCCGACTACGTGGTCGGCAGCATGCCGAGCCTGGATCCGGCGCGGCCGCACCCGGTGGTGCTGACGATGCTCGGCGGGACCGGCAACGACGCGGCGTCATGCGGCTGCGCGAACCTTCTGCGCAGCTTCTGGTCGGTGCGCTGCGTGCTGATGGCGGGGATCGCGGCCGGGGTGCCCAACGTCCGGCGGCCGGACCGGCACGTGCGGCTAGGTGACATCGTGACCTCGCGGTGGGGGATAGCCGAGTACGACAGCGTCACGAATACCGCGCAGGGCCCGCGCAAGCGCCGTGACTTCCCGCCGGCTTCGCCCCTGCTCGAGCGGCGGGCGAAGATGCTTGACGCGGGTGAAATGATCGGCCTGCGACCGTGGGAAGAGTGGATCACGCTCGGGGCGAGAAATCTGGCCGCCTTCGGCCGCCCGCCTGAGAGCACCGATGTGCTGTTCGCCAGCGACGATACCGACGAACTGGTTCCGCATCCAGACCCGGCGATCAGCGGGCACCGGCCCGGCTGGCCAAAGGTGCATTGCGGGGTGATCGCGAGTGGTGACCGGTCCTTGCGCAGCGCTCGCTGGCGGGACCAGATCGTTGCCTGCGATCCTGACGTGCACGCGATCGAGATGGAGGGAAAGGGAGTCGGCAACACCGGGTTCTCCGAAGGCGTGGAGTACCTGGTCGTCCGCGGCGTCAGCGACTACGGGGACGCGCACGTGACCCCGGCCTGGCGCAAGTACGCGGCGCTGGCCGCCGCCGCCTACGCCAGGGCACTGCTCGCGGAATGCCCTCCGTTCGCAGGAGCGCACCTCAGTGATCTGGTAACGACCGGGCGGGCCGGTCCCTGAGCATCCGGTCGCTGGTGCTGAGCAGGCTTTCGAGAGCGGCGAGCTCGATGTCCGTATAGGCGAGGAAGTAGACCGTGGTGATACGCGTCCGTGGAACGGAAGCGAAGTAGTCGATGGCCGAGCCGGTCAGCGCGCTGATGGTTGCCTTCAGGTCACCACCGCCCTGGCCGGTGCCAAGCAGCGGAAACAGGACCGTCGATACTGGCGGCTGCTCGTTCAGCTTGTCCACCTCAGCCATGGCACTGGTCACGCACCGGCCGACCTCCCTGATCTGCTTGAACCCGGCTCCAGGCTCGCCTCGCACCGCGGCCACGTGCACGATGTACCTGACCTGATACCGCGTGAGTTCCCCTGGCCCGGTACGGATAGCGGTACCAGGCAGCACAGGAGCCCGGCCCGCGACCTTCCTGGTCAGCTCGTCGGCGATGCGGTCGCTGATGACCTTCCCCAGGTCGTCTCGCACCGCGCCCTCGTAGCGGATGATGCTCGACACGGAGAATTCGCTGAAGCGCGCCATCTCCATCTCGGTGTTCTCCGGATTCACCCAGACCTCGGCGCACCGCACCCGGCGGATGTCGCCGGTGACGATGCCGAGATAGCGCTCAGCCCGAGCGGCGAGGCCGCCGACCTGGTAGCGGCGAACCTCGCTGTACTCGAGTACGGCCGGCTCGCGGCCGGCCCTCCTGACCGGCTCGCCGGGTGTTTGACTACCCTGGCGCCGCCGGTTGAACTGGTTGAGTTCAGCTAACTCCTCGGCCAGCCTGCTCGCCCAGGCAAGTTCGTCAAGGCTGCCGCCAAGCGCGTTCGTGACCTTCATCGCGACGTCCGGGCTTGGTGCTCGCCAGCCGCGCAGCACATCACTGATGTAACTAGGTGACAACCCGGTTTTAACGGCCAATTGGCCCCCGGAAAGCTTCCTGGCCTGGCGCAGCCGCCTGAACAAGTCGACGAGATCACGGGCCGGGCCGGGCGGCAGCTCCGGCTCGCCCCGCCTGTCCCTGGTCATGTTTCAAGGCTACGACCGCCGGCGGTTGAACACTGGCGCGACGGCGTTCAATGCGCGCAAGTACGGGGTAGGCGGCGATCCCGGCGATGATAGTCGGCACGCCGCCGATGATGAGCGACCAGCGGGCGCCGAGTTCCTGCCCTGCCCAGCCGACGATGGGTCCTCCGATCGGCGTCGACCCGAGCCAGGCAACGGCCCACAGAGCCATGACGCGACCGCGCATCGCGGGCGAAGCTACAAGCTGGAGTACGGTCTTGGCGAGCGAGTTGAACGAGATGCTGCCGTAGCCGACGAAGATCAGGGCGGCGAACTCGACTGGCAGGTCGGGCGCGAGGGCGGCGGCGGTAATCGCGACTCCCCAGCCGATCGCGGCGATGGCGAGGCCCCTTGGACGGACATTCCCCCGGGAGGCGGTGATGAGGCCGCCAATGACTGCCCCGGCCCCCATGACCGAGGTCATCACCCCGTAAGTGCCGACGCCACCGTGGAACACGTGCTCGGCCACTAGTGGCAAGCTGATCGGGAACTCCCAGGCCAGCGTTCCGATGATGGCCACCATGAGCAGCGGCACGAGCAACTCGGGTTCTGATCTGACATAGGCCAGGCCGGCCCGGACCTGACCTGGCTCGCGCCGGCTCCGCTGGCTCGGGCGCAGCTGGCTCACTGACATCAGGGCCAGGCTGATCACGACCGCCGCGAACGAGACCGCGTTGAGGTCGAAGCAAAGCGCCAGGCCGAGGATCGCCGCGATCCCGCCTCCGGCCGCCGCCCCGAGCACTCGCGCCAGGTTGACCGTGACCGAATTCAGGGTGACGGCGTTGCGCAGCTGGTCGCGGGGCACGAGCTCGGAGATAAAGGACTGCCTGGCGGGGTTGTCGAAGACGTTGACGAACCCCAGCGTGACCGCGAGCAGGTATACCATCCACATCTCGATGGCGTGCGTGCCGACCAGCACGCCGAAGGTGAGCGCCAGCAGTGCGGACAGCGTCTGCGTCACGTAGAGCACGCGCCGCTTGTCAAGCCGGTCAGCGACTACGCCACCCCAGGGACCGAACAAGAAGATCGGCACGAAACGCGCCGCCGTCGCCAGCCCGAGGTCGGTCCCTGAGTCCGTGAGCTGAAGCACAAGGAACGACAGCGCCACGGTCTGCATCCACGTACCGCAGATCGAGATCAGCTGACCCCAGAAAAACAGCCGGTAGTTGCGGGTGCCAAGAGACGAGAACATGCCGCGGGCCTTCAGCCGCTCCGTGCCCGTGCCCGTGCCCGTCGTCACGACTCACCCTCCGGTCTTGAAGATAGTTGCCTGTCAGCAAGCATCATATCCCCGGCGCCTGGCCCAGCGGCTGCGACGGCTAACCGCCAGGCAGCGTTTGCTCGCGTGAGCACCACCAGGTTGTCCGGCCGGCGACCTTGCCGTGCACCATCGGGGCACCGTCGCGCGGGCAGTCAGCGCCGTCCCGGCGGAACTCCACGATCGGCAGCACATGAACTCCGCCGTCGGCGATCGATGCCTCGATCGACTGCCGTACGGCCCGGCCCAGGCGGTCGACCTCGGCACCGGTCAGCTCGCCGACTGGCGTCGCCGGATGGATCCTGGCCTGCCAGAGGGCCTGGTCGGCCAGCAAGTTGCCAATGCCGGCGATCGCGTCCTGATCAAGCAGCCTGGCTTTGACCGGCGCGGTTCCGCGCGCGAACGCGGCCTTGAATTGCGCGGGCGTGATCTCGCGGGCATCGGGACCGAGGGCGTCGACCGGCGGATCGAGGCGAACGCGGCCGAGACGCCTCGGGTCAATGAGGATCAGCGCACCGCCGTCCGCGAAGGTGAGCGAGAACCTGGCGAGGTAGCTCCGGCATGCTCCCTTACGCTAGCGGGGTGGCCAAAACAGCGGGAAACAGAACGGCTGACAGCAGGAAAGTGCCTGCCGCGATGCGCCGAGACGTGCGGATGCTCGGCGACCTGCTCGGGCAGGTGATACGCGAGTCTGAGGGCGACGACCTGTTTGAGGACGTCGAGGACCTGCGGTGCCTGGTGATCGCCGCGCGCGAGCATGACTCCGACGACGAGGAGGAGGCCGCCTTCGCTGATGATGAGATCGCGGCCCTGATCGCCAGCTGGCCACTGGCCAGGGCGCAAGCCGTCGCCCGTGCCTTTACCATCTACTTCCACCTCGCCAATCTGGCCGAGGAGCACCAGCGAGTGCGCACGTTGCGGGAAAGGGACACCGGCAAGGAGCCGGTGCCTGATTCACTGAGTGCGGCGCTGGCCGGACTGGACGAAGTGCTCGCGCCCGCGCAGCGCGACGAGTTGCTTGACCGGCTCGAAGTGCATCCAGTGCTCACCGCGCATCCGACCGAGGCCAGGCGCCGGGCCGTGACGCAGGCCCTGCGGCGGATTGACACCCAGCTGGCGAGGCTGGATGACGCCAAGCTCGGGGCGACCGATCGAACCGAGGCGAGCCGGAGGCTCAGGGAGGAGATCGACCTCCTGTGGAGGACCTCGCCGCTGCGCATCCAGGCGATGCAGCCGCTTGACGAAGTACGGTCAGGCACCGCGGTCTTCGACGACACGCTGTTTCAGCTCGTGCCCAGGGTCTACCGGGAACTTGACCGTGCCCTGCAAGCCGATGGGTCGGGAAGCGCGCCGCCCAGGGCGCCTGCCTTCCTCCGCTTCGGCAGCTGGATCGGCGCCGACCGGGACGGTAACCCGTTTGTCACCGCGGCGGTCACCGAGGAAACCGCGCGAATCCAGGCCGAACATGCGCTCAGCGCACTGGAAAACGCGACGACGAGGATCGGCGGGTCACTCACCGTTGACCTCGCGCCGGGCGAAATCCCGGCCGAACTCGAAACGGCACTCGCAGCGGCCGCGATCGCGCACCGGGAACTCGTGAGCGAACTCAGCTCCCGGTCACCGGGTGAGCCCTTCCGAGCCTTTCTCCTGTATCTGGCTCGGCGGCTGAGCGCGACTAGGCTCGGGCCCGCGGGAGCTGAGGGCCTCGCCTACAGCTCAGCCGCCGACTACATCGCGGACTTGCGGCTGGTGCAGCGGGCGGTCGCGGCCACCGGCGCGGTTCGCCAGGCCTACGGGGAGCTGCAGCACCTGATCTGGCAGGCCGAGACCTTCGGATTCCACCTCGCCGAGCTTGAGGTCCGCCAGCACAGCGCGGTGCACGCGGCCGCGCTGAATGAGCTTCGGGCCAATCTCACTCCATCGGCCCAGACCAGCGAGGTCCTGGCGACGTTCGCGACGATAGCGGCGATCCAGCGCAGGTACGGCCCGCAGATGTGCCGCCGGTACGTGGTGAGCTTCACCACCTCGGCCGGCGACCTCGCCGCTGTGCACGAGCTTGCGTACCTGGCCTGCCACGGTCGGCCGCCGGAACTCGACGTCGTGCCCCTCTTCGAGAGCGGAGACGACCTGGCCCGTGCGGTTCCGATCCTGGACGAGATGATCGCTCTTCCGCCGATCGCCCGGCGGCTGGCGGAGACCGGCCGGCGGCTTGAGGTCATGCTCGGCTACTCGGACTCGGCCAAGGAACTCGGCATGGTCAGCGCCACGGTCCGGCTGTTCGACACGCAGCTGAGGCTGGCCGGGTGGGCGGCGGCGAACGACATCGACCTGGTGCTGTTTCACGGCCGGGGCGGTGCCCTCGGGCGAGGCGGAGGACCGGCGGGCCGGGCGGTGCTTGCGCAGGCGCCTGGCTCGGTCAATGGCCGGTTCAAGGTCACCGAGCAAGGCGAGGTGATCTTCGCCAGGTACGGTCATCCGGCGATCGCCCAGCGGCACCTTGAGCAAGTCACGTCGGCGGTACTGCTCGCTTCCGCCTCCCCTGCGCCTGGCCACATTGCTCCGGCGAAGGCGTTCGCCGAGGTGGCGGACCCGCTTGAAGCCGGCTCACTGCGGACCTACCGCGCGCTCGTCGGGGCCGAAGGATTCGCCGAGTGGTTCTCGCGGCTCAGCCCGCTCGCCGAAATCGGCAACATGCGGCTTGGATCCCGCCCGGCCCGCCGCGGCCAGGCGCCCTCCGCGCTGGCCGACCTGCGCGCGATCCCCTGGGTCTTCGCGTGGGCCCAGACCAGGTTCAACCTGCCGGGCTGGTACGGCCTGGGCAGCGGGCTCGCGGCGGCGATCGAGAAAGCGGGCCTGGCGGCCGTCCGCACGGCCTACCTGGACTGGCCGCTGCTTTCCGTGCTGCTCGACAACGCCGAGATGAGCCTGGCCAAGACCAACAGGCGGATCGCGCCGCGATACCTGGCCCTCGGCCAGAATGACGAGCTAGCGAGGCAGGTACTCAAGGAGTACGACCTGACCAGGAAGCTCGTGCTTGAAGTCACCGGCCACGCCCGGCTGCTCGAAGGCCGGGCGGTGCTCTCCCGTGCCGTGACCTTGCGCGACCCCTATGTGGACGCGCTCTCCCATCTGCAACTTCGCGCACTCGGCGCCGTGCGGGCCGATGACGGCCAGCAGGACCCGGCTTCGCTGGAACGATTCCTGTTGCTCACCGTGAACGGCGTCGCGGCTGGCCTGCAGAACACCGGCTAGTTTGCCGTGCTTGCCCGCCGGCTAGCGTCCTGGCTGTGGACACCTCGGAGCTGTCACCGGAAGACGCCGCTACGATCGACCGTTACTGGCGGGCGGCGAACTACCTCACGGCCGGACAAATCTACCTCCTCGACAACCCGCTGCTCGCCAGCGAACTGCGCCCTGAGCACATCAAGCCGCGACTGCTCGGCCACTGGGGCACTTCGCCTGGCCTGAACTTCGTCTGGGCCCACCTGAACCGCGTGATCTCCCGGTCAGGCGCCACCATGATGTCCGTGACCGGCCCTGGCCACGGCGGGCCGGCGGTGCTGGCCTGTACCTGGCTCGATGGCACCTATACCGACGTGTACCCGAGCGTGACATTGGACAGCCGCGGGATGCAGAGGCTGTTCAGGCAGTTCTCTTTCCCCGGCGGGGTGCCAAGTCACGTCGCGCCGGAGACGCCGGGCGCGATCCACGAAGGAGGCGAGCTCGGCTATTCGCTGGCGCACGCGTTCGGCGCCGCGTTCGACAATCCTGAGCTGATCGTCGCCTGCGTAGTCGGAGATGGCGAGGCCGAGACCGGTCCGCTGGCGACCAGCTGGCACGGTCACCGCTTTATCAACCCGGTGACCGACGGGGCGGTCCTGCCGATCCTGCACCTCAACGGCTACAAGATCGCCAATCCGACGATCCTGGCCAGGATCGGCGACGACGAACTTGACGCGCTGCTGCGCGGCTATGGCTACGAGCCGGTGTGGGTGTCGGGCGACGATCCCTCGGTGATGCATCCGGCGATGGCGGCCGCGCTTGACGGGGCGGTCGGCCGGATCAGGGAGATCTGGGAGCTGGCCAGGACACCGGACAGCCAGCCGGAAACCGGCCTCAGGTGGCCGATGATCGTGCTGCGCACGCCGAAGGGCTGGACCGGTCCGAAGATCGTGGACGGGCTGCCGGTCGAGGGCACCTGGCGGGCGCATCAGATCCCGATCGCCGACGTGCGCGCCAATCCAGAGCACCTGCGGCAGCTTGAGGAATGGCTGCGCTCTTACCGCCCTGAGGAACTGTTCGACGACGGCGGCAGCCCGCGGGCGGAACTGCTCGGCCTGGTTCCCGGCGGCGACGCCAGGCTCGGGTCCTCGCCGCATGCGAACGGAGGCCTCCTGCTCAAGGACCTCGACCTGCCCGATTTCGGGGACTACGCCGCGCCAGTGCCCGCGCCAGGAGCACACACGTCCGAGCCGACGAGGGTACTCGGCGGGTTCCTTCGCGACGTCATGGCCCGCAGTGCCGGGCACCGCAACTTCAGGGTCTTCGGTCCGGACGAAACCGAGTCGAACCGGCTCAACGCACTGCTTGAGGTCACCGGCAAGACCTGGGAGGAGAGTACCCTTCCGGTCGACATCAATCTGGCGCCTAATGGCCGCGTCATGGAGATCTTGTCCGAGCACACCTGCGAAGGCTGGCTCGAGGGCTACCTGCTCACCGGACGGCACGGCTGGTTTTCCTGCTACGAAGCGTTCGTTCACATCGTCGACTCAATGTTCAACCAGCACGCCAAGTGGCTCAAGGTGTCGCGGCACCTGCCCTGGCGGCGGCCGGTGGCGTCGCTGAACTACCTGCTGACCTCGCACGTCTGGCGCCAGGATCACAACGGGTTCTCGCACCAGGATCCCGGTTTCATCGACCACGTGGTGAACAAGAAGGCCGAGGTCATCCGGGTCTACCTGCCGCCGGACGCGAACACGCTGCTGTCGGTCGCCGACCATTGCCTGCGCAGCCGGGATTACGTCAACGTGATCGTGGCCGGCAAGCAGCCGTCCTTCGACTGGCTTGATCTGGACGCCGCCGTGCTGCACTGCACCAGGGGCGCGGGGATCTGGGAGTGGGCCAGTACCGACAACGACGGCGCGACGCCAGACGTCGTGCTCGGCTGCGCGGGCGACGTGCCCGCGCTCGAGGTGCTCGCGGCGGCCAGCATTCTCCGTGAGCACCTGCCCGACCTGCGGGTTCGGGTGGTCAACGTCGTTGACCTGATGCGGCTCCAGGCGGCGACCGAGCATCCGCACGGCCTGAGCGATGCCGCGTTCGACGCGTTGTTCACCACCGACGCGCCGGTCATTTTCGCCTATCACGGGTACCCGTCGCTGATTCACAGGCTCACCTACAAGCGGGCCGGTCACGACAATTTCCACGTGCACGGCTACAAGGAAGAAGGCACCACGACGACGCCGTTCGACATGGTCGTGCTCAACGACCTGGACCGGTTCCATCTCGTCATCGACGTGATCGACCGGGTTCCTGGTCTCGGCCAGCGGGCCGCCCGGCTCCGGCAGCTCATGCTCGACCTGCTGACCAGGCATCACGCCTACACCCGCGAGCACGGTGAGGACCTGCCTGAGGTGGCCGGCTGGACCTGGCCGGGCGCCGCCGCCGGGGAGACCGCCAAAATCAGGGCCGCGAATACCGGTGTTGACGAGGGCATCGCTCAGTGAGCGTCCTCGTCGTCAACGCGGGGTCGAGCAGCCTGAAGGTCAGCGTTCTCGGCGACCGTGACGACGTCATCGCGGCGCTCGACCTTGAGCGCTGGGACGGCCGCGATGACGAGGAGGAACTCAGCTCGTTCCTGGCGGGCCAGTCCGGGATTACCGTGGCCGGGCACCGGGTGGTGCACGGCGGCTCGGTCTTTACCGGCCCGGTACTTATCGACGACGACGTCATCGCCAGGATCTCCGGCCTCACCAACCTCGCGCCGCTGCATCAGCCGCGGGCGCTGGCCGGCATCCGGGCCGTCCGCCGGCTGCTGCCGGGAGTGCCCGCCGTTGCCTGCTTCGACACGTCATTTCACGCCACGCTGCCGCCGGAGGCGGCCAGCTACGCGCTGCCCGCCGCCTGGACCAGGCGGTTCGGGCTCCGTCGTTACGGCTTCCACGGCCTTTCCCACGCGTACGCGTCGCGCCGGGCGCTCGAACTGACCGGCGGGGACCGGGTCGTCACCTGCCACCTGGGCGCTGGTGCCTCACTGGCGGCAGTGAAGAACGGCCTCAGCGTCGACACGACGATGGGGTTCACGCCGCTTGAAGGACTGGTCATGGCGACGCGAAGCGGCAGCGTCGATCCTGGCCTCATCGTCTGGCTCGGCCAGTACGCCGAGCTCAGCGCCGCTGAGCTGAGCGACGGGCTCGAGACCCGCTCGGGGCTGGCTGGCCTGGCTGAGCTGCCGAGCGGGTCAGGAGACCTGCGGGATGTCCGTGCCGCCGCCACGGCCGGTAATGAGCAGGCGGCCCTGGCCATCGAGGTCTACCTGCACAGGCTCGCCCGCGAGATCGCCGCGATGGCCGCCGCCATGAACGGGCTCGACGTGCTGGTGTTTACCGGGGGAGTGGGGGAGCACGACTACGGGATAAGGGCAGGCGCGGCCGCCAGGCTCGCTTTCCTCGGCGTCGCCATCGACAAGGAGAGGAACGAGCAGGCGGCCGGTGACGAGGATTTGTCCGCCGCCGGCGCCGCCGTGGTTACGTTGCGGATCACTGCCCGCGAGGACGTCGAGATCGCCCGGCAGGCCAGGTCGGCCGGCCTTGATAAATGCCAATGAAAAATCTTCTTTCTTTCCGACAAATTTCACCGGGGCGGCTGTTAGTTCGGCGGCCTGGACAATGTCCCGGATGAGTGCTGGTGCGCGGCGAACCGCAACGATGGGCCATGGATGCTGTCCGGCCGGGGGCGGTAACCGCAACGATGGGCCATCGTTGCGGCGGGAACGACATTCATGGGCCATCGTTGCGGTTGCGCGGCCCGGCTGAGCAGCATCGATGGGCCATGGTTGTTGCTGCGCCCGGGGCCGGCGGCCGCCTAGACCATTCCCTCGCGGATGGCGTGAGCGACCGCGTGGGTGCGGTTACGCAATCCGTAGCGGACGACTACGCCGTGCAGCAGGGACTTGACGGTGCGTTCGGAGAATCCCAGGCGGCGGGCGATTCCGGCGGTGTCGTAGCCCTCGGCGGCCAGCTGAAGTATCTGGGTCTCCCTGGTGGTGAGGCCGCTCAAGGTAACGCCGTTCGGGCTGAGCAGCTGGTGGTGCAGGTGCCCTACCTGGGTGAGCAGGTGGCCGAGCAACTGGCCGGGCATGACGCCCTCGCCGTTGGCGGCGGCGATGATCGTGGAGACGATCCGCTCGGGGGTGGCGAGGTGGCGATAGAGCAGGGCGCGGACGCCGCAGGCGGCGGCCTGAGGTAAATCGTTCACTTCGATGCGGCCGATCAGGAGCATGGAGACGGCCGAGGTGGTACCTCGGATCTGCTGCAGGGTCTGGACGGTGGATTCGTTCAGTGTCTCCGAGACCACCAGGTTGACGGCGGGTTCGTCGGAGGTCTCGCCAGAGGCGCCGAGAATGGTGATCTCCGGGCGCGCTCTGAGGTGGCTCGTCACCCCGGCTTCCAGAATCGAGTCATCCGCGTATATGCGCACGGCAATCCGAGCCACCTATGCCTCCCCAGCCACTATTACCCAGCTGCGCAGCTGTATCGAGCTCGCATCACGCCCGACCATGGGCGCCTTTCACCTCCCGCATGACAGGCATGACAAAGAGGGTCGAGGGCGCCGCGTGTCAACGGAGAACTCCGGATAGGACGGGGACCTGATCCACCGGGAAACTCCGTAATGTGCTCAGTCTGCCATCGTCCGTGCGCTTTTTGCCATGGCGATCAGTGGTGAATTCGCACCCGGCTCGCCGGTCTCGGCTCGGTTGCCCTAAAGGGCGAACAGGCTGCCTTCATAGGCCCCGCTCGGGGCATGGCCGGGCCGGGCCGGCCCGGCCAAGCTGAGGTGAGGTGAGTAACCCCGCCGTCAAAGGAGCAGCCCATGGCGACCGCGAGTCAGGCCCCCGGCGTCTACGTCCGCTACATCCCGAGCGGCATGCGGGTCATCGCGCCGGCCGGCACGTCCATCGCGGCGTTCCTCGGTACGGCCGACAAGGACCAGCCGCCGAACACCCCGATCTGGGTGAGCTCCTGGCAGGAGTACGAAGACAAGTTCGTCGACCTGGAAAGCACCGGGGATCTCCCGCTGCTGACCGACGCGGTGTACGGGTGGTTCACCAACGGCGGCGGTCCGTGCTATGTGTGCCGGATCCTGGCGACGGCGGACACGCTCCAGCCCGCGCTGACCGCCCTGGAGGAAAAGCCGGACGTGACGATGGTCGCGGTGCCTGGCCTGTGGGACATCGCCGGCATCCTGCCCCAGAACCAGCCGGTCCAGCAGAGCCTCGTGGTCTCGCACTGCCAGTCCATGGGGAACCGGGTGGCCCTGCTCGACCTGCCGGGCGGGACGCCGCCGCAGACAACGGACGCCGCGCCGGACGGCGCCTCCGGCGGCGACGGCGATCCGGTACCGAGCGCTCCGGTTCCCGGCGCGGCGCAGGCGGCCGACACGATCACTCTGAGCGCGACCCAGGCCACCTTCGCCACGGTGTACTACCCCTGGCTGCTGGCGCCGAGCGTCTATAAGAACTCCACCGCCAGGTACGTCCCGCCGAGCGGGCACGTCGCCGGGACCTGGGCGCGTACGGACACCGAGCGCGGCGTGTACAAGGCACCGGCGAACGTGACCGTGCTCGGCATCCTCGGCCTGGAGTTCACGCTCACCGACCAGAATCAGGCGCCGCTCAACCAGGTCGGCATCAACTGCCTGCGCACCTTCCCCGGCCAGGGCAGCCTGGTCTGGGGCGCCAGGACCAGGGCCGCGCAGGACTCGAGCGACCTGGACTTCAGGTACGTGAACATCCGCAGGTACATCTGCTTCCTTGACGACTCGATCACCTTGTCCACCAAGTGGGCGGTGTTCGAGCCGAACAACGCCGAGCTGCAGGCCAAGGTCGCCGGCGCGGTGAGCAGCTTCCTCGTCGACCAGTGGCGAACCGGCGCGCTCGTCGGGGCCACCGCTCCCGAGGCGTTCTACGTGGTCTGCGACGCGACGAACAACACGCCGACCACGATGGCGGAAGGCAACCTCTTCTGCGACATCGGGGTGGCGCTCACCCGGCCGGCCGAGTTCGTCTACTTCCGCGTCACGCAAACATATTCCTGAGGCAAGCCGCACCCGAAGGAGGGCACATCCCTATGGTTACCGGCGACACGCTCATGGCCTTCCAGTACGCGATCGACCTGGGAAAGTTCCAGGTCGAGACCGTTCAGGACGTCAGCGGCCTGGTCATCGAGCAGGACGTGGTGGAGGTGCGGCAGGTGACCTCCACCGGAGAGCTCCTGATCCGCAAACAGCCAGGGGCCCGGCAAAGCGGGCAGCTGACCGTGACCCGAGGCATGGACAAGAGCCAGGCCTTCACCGACTGGATCAAGACGACCATGGAAAACAAGGACCTGGCCGCGGCCAGGCAGGACATCACGGTGTCGCTGATGGACCCGACCAAGCGGGTGCTCCGCCGTATCCGCATGTCGAACGCCTGGGCCTCGCGGTGGGACAGGCCCTTCGCTTCAGGCCAGCGGCTCAGGGCCGGCCGTGGAGACGGTCACCATCGAGTTCGAGGACATCACGGTCGTATGAACGGGCGGACGGCGGAACGGACGGCGCGGCAGCAGCCAGCGGAGGCCGCCGATCGGGGATTGCGGACGGAGTTCGAGTTCGAGCTGCCGCTTGGCTACGTAGACCCGGCGGGCAAGGTACACCGCCGGGGCACGATGCGGCTGGCGACAGCCAGGGACGAGCTGGCACCGCTGATCGACCAGCGGGTCAAGGAAAATCCGGCCTACCTCGGCGTAGTGCTGCTCAGCCTGGTAATCACCAGGCTCGGTGACCTGCGCGAGGTGTATCCGGACATCGTCGAGCAGTTCTTCGCCGCCGATGTCGCCTACCTCCAGGACTTCTACGAGCGCATCAACAGCATCGACCCGCTCGGCCCGGGGGCCGGTGACCGCCTGGGGGAATACTGATCCGCCCGGCGGCGCGGCTCTATGAGGAGGTCGCCTATCTCGCCTACCACTTCCACTGGCCACCAGATGACCTGCTTGACCTCGACCACCGCGAACGGCTCCGCTACGTCGCGGAGGTCGCGCGGATCAATACCCGGATGAATGCAGGAGGGTGATGTGGTGGCTCGGTGGCGACGTCCTTCCCGTGCGCGGCGAGCCGGCACCGTCCCTCCGCCCGAGATCCCGGTGGGCCGGACTCAGCAAGCCTGGCGCTCCGCGCGCCCGCTGCGGCGAGCACTGAGCGAGCCGGTGCCCCCGGTCATCGCGCCTGGCTTCACCAATCGGCTGGCCACCTGGCGCCTGGCGGAGATGACAGTCGCGACCAGGCCGGTGCGCACCTGGACCTGCTTGACGCCGCTGACCCCGTCGGCCTGGACCAGGCGCCGCAGCGGCGCGCTCACTTCAGCCGACCTGGCGGCGGCCAGGCTCGCGCCGGACGCCGGTTCGGTCCGGTGGCGGTCAGTCACCGAGCCAGGAGCGGATCTGGCCACCGCCCCGCCGCGGCCCTCGTTCGCGGGGCCGTTGCGGCGGGCGAGTGCCGCCTGGACACCAGACGCGGCTCGGCCCGGGCGGCCTCGAACTGGCCTGGGGCCGGCTCTGCCCGGCCTTCCGCGCTCGGCTCGGCCGCTGGGTCCTGACCTCGGCGAACCGCCGGCGCCGACCGCACCGAGCCCGCCCTATGCGACAGGAGCACCAGACGACTTGGGCTGGCCGGCAATGCCTGGTCGGCCGGGTCCGCTGGGCCCGCCAGCCGGAACCGCCCCGACGCCTGCCGACGCGAGCGCGTATCCCAGGGCTGGGATCGGACCGATGCTGGCCAGCCTGCCACCCACGGCCCGGCCGCTGAGTCCCGTGGCCGGCGGCTCGCCGCCGCCGCTGCCGCCTCAGGCACCGGTTTCGCCGCGGCCTGCGGAGCCGGCGCCGCCGGCCTGGGCAGCGCCTCGGACCTCTCGGGGTTCGCAGGAGCCTAGGCACGGGCTGCCCGTCGTCCACCGATTCGAGCAGGCGGGCCAGGCTGGGCCGGTTGCCGCACCGACCGCGGGCCTCGCGCCACCGCTGGCCAGAAGCGGTTCGGTGCCGGGCGGTCAGGTTCCGCCGGGGCCCGTCACGATCGGCTCGTCCGGGCCGCGCTTTTCTTCGGCCCAGCCCGCTCAGCCGGTAAACGCGGCGGCCCTGGCCCGCGAGATCGCGCGGCACCATGGCGACGAGCTGGCCAAGGCGGTGGCGCCGGCGCTGGCCAGGCTGCTGCGGCCGCCCAGGAACCGGACCGCCGAACGCGACGAGTCGCCTGCGGAACTGCCCAGGTGACCCGGTGACCCGCCCGACCGCCGCCGCGGAACGAGACCGAGAGGAGTGCTCGACGTGACCGAGCAGGTTTTCGCGACCAGCGTGCTGTTCCGGGTGTTCATCGGGGCCATCGACCTGGGGTCCTTCACCACCTGTGACGGCCTGGCCTGCGAGGTGCAGTACGAGGAGCACTGGGAAGGCGGCCTCAACGCCCACCCATGGATCCTGCCGTCGCGCCTGCACTACTCGAACATCGTGCTGACCCGGCCGCTGACGGCGGCAACGGTGTCCCTGGGATTGTGGCTGCGGAGCCAGGTGCTCCTGCCCGTGCCCACCATCGGTCAGATCTCCGCGCTGGCCCCTGATCGCCGCACGATCGCGAGGTGGAGCCTTGACCGGGTACTGCCGGTGCGCTGGCAGGGCCCGTCGTTCACGGCCGAGGCGTCCAGCCCGGCGATGGAGACCCTCGAACTAGCCCACCACGGATTCATCGTCACCCCCTGAACGGAGCTGCCCGGTGCTGTCGCTGTCCGCCATCGGCCTGACCCACGCCGTGCTGCTGCTGTTCGAGCCGCCGCCGTCGCTGAGCAACGAGCCGATCGCGATCCGCCGCCGTATCCCGCTCCAGTTCAACCCCGAGCGGGTCAGCCTGTCCAAGACGGCCAGCTGGGATCGCAGCCTGGCCAGCAAGGCAGCGACGACGACGATGCCGGAGTTCCTCGGCGCCGCTCCCCGCGTGCTGTCGGTTGACCTGTTCCTTGACGCCACCTTCGCGCTGCGCAACACCGTCGAGGATCAGGTGGAGGCCCTCCTGGGCTGCTGCGTCCCGACGAACCAGAGCATCCAGGCCGACCGGCCGTCGCCGCCATGGGTACGGCTGGAATGGGGCCTGGGCCGCAGCATGGCGTTCACCGCCTGCGTCACCTCGGTCAAGGCGGCCTACACGCTGTTCGGTGCCGACGGCTCGCCAACGCGGGCGACCTGCTCGGTAGAGCTCGAGGAGATCGGCGGGACCGTCCCGAAGCAGAATCCCACGTCAGGATCTCCGGAGTCCGGGGTCGCGCACGTGGTGCAGGCCGGGGACAGCCTGGCGTCGCTGGCCTTCCGGCAGTACGGCGACGCCGGGCAATGGCGGGTGATCGCCGACGCCAACGGCATCCTCGACCCCGGGCTGCTGTCACCGGGCACCGTCCTGGTGTTCCCGCCGCTGCCGCCGGAACGGCCCGCGATCGGGGTTACGCCGGCGGCCAGGGCGGGGCGGACCCGGTGAGCGCCAGTGCCTACTCGGCGGTGCCCGTGGTCGCCGCCGACCGGCCGCTGCCGGCGCAGTGGGCCGACCGCCTGGTGGCGGTGCGGGTGGACACCAGTGACGCGGCTCCGGCCTTCGCCACGCTCAGATTCCGCGACCCGGCTCACCAGTTGCTGACCGGGACCGGTATCGGCATCGGGACGCCGCTGACGATCTCGGCGGTAAGCGTGGCGAGCCGGCGGCCGGCGCGCGTTTTCAGCGGCGAGGTGACCGGGCTGGCGAGCGAGTACGACGACGACGGCACCTTCACCGTGCTGCGCGCCCACGACCAGGCGCACCGGCTGACCCAGGGCCGCCGACTGGCGGTCTGGCAGGGCACTACCGTCGGCCAGGTCGTCAGCGACCTCGCCGGGCAGGCGGCGCTCAAGGTCGGGCAGGTCACGGCGTCGGCGGCCAAGTACCCCCGGCTGGTCCAGCCGAACATCACCGACTGGCAGTTCCTCAGGTCGCTGGCCGAGTTGCACGGCGCCGTGGTCACCGTCGAGGATGGCGTGCTCTCGCTGGCCCCGCCGATGTCGGCCGGGCTGGCCCCCGATCCTTCGCGGGGCGACAGTCAGGACCCCTACCTGCTGACCTACGGCGAGAATCTGCTCGCCCTGGACGTTGCCGTGGACTCGACCGGGCCGGTCGGCGCGATCCAGGTGCGCGGCTGGAACGCCGACGCCAAGGAGGCGCTGGTAGAACAGGCCGCCGTGGCCGCCAGTGACCAGGTGGAGATCGGCACCACGGCGGGGGACCTGGCCAAGGCTTTCACCGGCGACGGCATCACCGAACTGGTCGCGACCGGGTACGCGCTGGAAGATCACCTCGCCGCCGCGGCCAAGTCGTTCGCCGGTTTCGCGGCGGCGGCGTTCGCGGAGCTTGAGGCCACCGTGACCGGTACGCCGGAACTCAAAGCCGGCGTGCCGGTCGCCCTCGCCGGCGTCGGGCCGCCGTTTACCGGCCGGTACACCGTGACCGGGACCCGGCACCTGTTCGAGCCGGGCCGGAGCTACCGCACCCAGGTATCGGTCAGCTCCCGCCAGCGATCCGGCGGGCCGGCGGCTGGCCAGGCTACGGCGGCGATCCCCGGCCTGGCCATCGGCATCGTGGCCGACGTCAGGGAGCCCGACGGCGTCCAGTCAGGCGCGGTCAAGGTCACGTTCCCCTGGCTGGACGACAAGTACACCTCGGACTGGGCCCGCACCGTGCAGTTCGGCGGAGTCGGCGGTGGCGGCGTGATCAGCCCGAGCCAGGGCGACGAAGTGCTCGTCGGCTTCGAGCAGGGCCGCCTGGACCGCCCCTACGTGCTCGGCGGCCTGTACAACGGCAAGGACAAGCCCAGCGACGACGCGGTCCCGCTCACCACCGACGCGGGAAAGGTCAACCGCCGCTCCCTGTCCTCACGGGGCGGGGACCGCATCGACCTGCTGGACACCGATCAGAAGCCTGGCGTCCTGCTCACCACCGGCGACGGAAACGTACAGGTCCGCCTGGACCGCGAATCCGGCACCCTGTCGCTGACCGCGAAGAAGATCACCTTCGAGGCCACGGACAGCATCATCATCAGCGCGCCCAAGGTGGACGTGAAATGACCAGCGCCACGGACCCGCTGATCGGTCAGGGCTGGACCTTCCCGACCCGGGTCGCCAATGACGGAACTATCGCCCTGATCGGCGGCGGTGCCGACATCGACCGCTCCATCCAGTTGATCCTGACCACGGCGCCCGGCGAACGGCCGATGCGCCCGGAGTTCGGCTGCGGCATCTACGCCCTGATCTTCGCCCCCGTGGACGCAGCCACCGGCGGGCTGATCGCGGGGGCGGTACGGTCCGCGCTCGAGCGGTGGGAGCCTCGGATCGCGGTCGACGTAGTCGAGGTCTCGGCCGACGACGTGGTTTCCGGCCTGCTCTACATCGACATCAGCTACACGATCCTGACCACCAACAGCCCGCGCAACCTCGTCTTCCCGTTCTACACGCTGCCCGGCGAACCCGGCGCGGTTCAGGAGGCGCCGTGACCGAGGTGCCCGTGCCTTACCTGGACGACCTGCGGTTCCAGGAGCTGGTCGACGAGGCCAAGCGTTACGTGCCGGTGCGCGCCCCGGCGTGGACCGATCACAACGTCTCCGATCCAGGCATCACGCTCATCGAGGCGTGCGCGGCCCGCGTCGACCAGCTCTCGTACCGGGTCAACCAGGTTCCCGACCCGGTCAGGGACCGGCTGCTGCGCCTCGCCGGGCTGGCGCCGACGCCGCCGGCCAGCGCCCTCGCCCAGCTCACCTTCGGCCGGATCGGCCGCCGGCGGTCGGGAAGCGGCTTCACCATCCCGGCCGGCACGGTCGTTTCCACCACGCCCGCCTATCCAGGCCCGGCCATCACCTTCCGCACCGTGCAGGCGCTCGTCGTGCCCAAGGGGACGCCGGGCGGCAGCGTCGAGGCCGTCAACGTCGTCACGGCCGACGAGGTTGTCGGCGTCTCGACCGGCGAACCCGGCCAGCGCTTCCCCTTGAGCGGCACGCCGTTCGTCGCGGAGAACCCGGACGGCACTCAGCTCGCGGTGCTGACGATCACGGTGGTGGACCAGGAAGGGACCGTGCTTCCCTGGACTCAGGTGGCTACGTTCGCGGATGTCGACGAGTACGACTCGTGTTTCCTGTGGGACGCGGTCGCGCACCAGGTTGCCTTCGGCCCCCGTACCCCGTACGCCGCCGGCCGCCGTCAGCACGGGGCGGTACCGGTGCGGGGCGCCAGCGTTCACGCCCGCTTCGACACCAGCCAGGGCTCGCTCGGCAACATCCCTGCGGGCACCCTGGTCGCCTGGGAACGCTCAGGCACCATCGCGGTGACCAACCTGGAGCCGACGGCGGGCGGCGTGGACGCGGAGAGCGTGCCCGAGGCCGTGGCCCGCACCAACGCGGTCCTGGTCCCGCTGGACCGCGCCGTCACCGCCGGCGACTACGCTCAGATACTGACCAGGCGCGTCGCCGGGATCGCCCGCGTGCACACCTCGGCGGTACCGGGCCAGGAAGTCTCGGCCGATCCCGGATACCTCCAGGTCACGGTGGTTCCCACGCCGAAGGGCCGGCCCGGCGAACCGCTGCCGGACTCCGACCTGCGGTTGTCAGATGCCACGGCGGCGGCCGCCGACCAGCGCGCGGAAAGCGTCCGGCTGCTGTGCGCCAGGGTACAGATCGCCGACCCGGCCTGGATCCCGTTCAGCGTCACCGCCACGGTGTACTCCTGGGCCGGCGGCGACAGCCTCGCCGGGCAGGCCGGCCAGCAGAGCGCTCAGGCCGCGCTGTTCAGGTACTTCCATCCGACCCTCGGCGGTCCCGGCGGCACGGGCTGGCCATTTGGCCGCCCCGTCCATGTCGGGGACGCCTACGAGGTGCTGGCTGGCTTGCCGGAAACCATCACGGTCGTCGCCGTCGCGATCGCCAACCAGGCGGGCATCCCGACTAGCTGGATCGACGTGCCCGAGCACGGGCTGCCGCTGCTGAGCCAGGCCGAAATCGTCCTCGTCGCATCGGGCACGGAGGAGCTCGAGCGGGTGCCGCCGGGGACGTGGGGGCTCTTCGACGGCGCCGACGGACGCGGCAAGCTGCTTGCCACCTTCCCCGGCGATGCCGCCGACCTGGAGAACGGCGTTGGCAACACCGCGAAGTCGCTGGTCAACGTCACCTCCCAGACGATCGAGGTCTTCTCGCTCCGCCGGACGCAATCGGCCCAAGCCGGCTCGCCTCTCCGCCAGGTCGCCTATCCGGGAACCGTCGTCAACCTCGGGGGCGTGGCGAGCTCGGCGATCGTCCACCTTGAGGTTCCCGACGGGACGTTCTGCCTGTACGAGCACCCGGCGCTCGCCGGGAAGCAATGGCTCTTCTGGCCCGCCGACAGCCCGATTGACCTGGCGCTGCGCCGCATTGGCGCGGCCCTGACCGTGTCGTCGGCGCTTGACCGGACCGCCCGCACCGTGCAATTGCGCGGCGACACCGCCAACGGCGACACCGAGCAACTCGTCCGGCCAGGCGAAGCGGCCAATCTCAGCTCCGCGCTCGACGACCAGGCGCGCTTCGTGACCCTGCTGAACGGTCCTGGCGAGGGCCAGTTCGGCCTGACCGTCAGCGGGACCGCAGGCGCCGAGCAGTGGGTGTTCAACCGCGGCGTAGCCGATCTGCCCGCTGTGCTCGGCCCTGGCCGCACGGTGATCTCCGCCGCTAACCAGACCCGGTATCAGGTCACGCTCTACCCGCAGCCCGGACTCATGACCGGTTCCGCCGGCCTCCAGTCCGTCGCGCCCCGGTCCACGGCCCAGGTGCGCGACGGGCTGGCGGGCGAGGTGGCGTCGGCGGCGATCGGGCCGCTCGGCTCGGTGGTGGCCTGGGGCGACCCGGCCACCGGGCTGACCGACCTCCCGGCCGGGCTGACCGACGTCTGTGCTGTCGCCGCCGGCACCGGTCACTGCCTCGCGCTCCGCGCCGACAGCACAGTCACGGCGTGGGGCGACGACAGCGACGGCCAGTCGTCAGTCCCGCCAGATCTCAGGAACGTCGTCGCGGTGGCAGCCGGCACCTCGCACTCGCTGGCGCTCACCGCCGACGGCACCGTCACCGCCTGGGGCGACGATAGCGACGGCCAGACCGCCGTCCCGGCCGGGCTCAGCGACGTGGCGGCCATCGCCGCGGGCGGCGGGCACTCGCTGGCGCTTACCGCCGACGGCACCGTGACCGCCTGGGGCGACCTGACCGGCAAGGGCGGCGCGAACCGGGTTCCCGCCGGCCTGACTGATGTCGTCGCCATCGCAACGTCCACGGGGCACTCGCTGGCCGTCAACGCCGACGGCACGGTCACCGCCTGGGGCTCCGGCGGCCACGGCGAGACCGCCGTCCCTGACGGCCTCGGCGACGTCATCGCGGTCGCCGCCGGGACGGGGTTCTCCCTGGCCCTGGAGGCCGACGGCACCGTGACCGCCTGGGGCGACCAGACCGGCGACGGCGGCGCGAACCAGGTTCCGGCCGGCCTGACCGGCGTCGTCGCCATCGCCGCCGCGACGCGGTCGCTGGCCCTGCAGGCCGACGGCACCATTGTCGCCTGGGGCACCGACGCCGGCAGCGGCCAGCCGTTCGCGGCCCCGGCGTCCACAGCCGCCCGTTCCGTGGCGATCGCCGCCGGCGAGACCTGCTCCCTGGCCATCTGCGTGACCCAATGACAGAACCTGAAGATCCGACGCCAAGACAAGGAGCGGCGCAGGTGAGCGTGCCGAGCGAACCGGTCAGCCACGCCCGTGATCCCCGGTCAGTCCGTAGCGGGCTGCCCGCCGTCTACGCGACGGACCCGACGGCACAGGCGTTCGCGACCGCTATCGACGCCATGCTGATCCCGGTCGACCGGACCCTGGATCGGCTTCCTGACAACTTCGACGCTTTCGCGGCCCCGGCTGAGCTGCTGCCTTACCTGGTGCGGGTGAGCCAGGCCAGGGTCGAACCGTCGTGGCCGGAACGCGCCGTGCGGGCGGCCATCGACCTGGCCGCCTGGCTGGCGGTCCACCGGGGCACTCCCGCCGCTCTGTTCCGCGAGGCCAGCGTCATTTATGGCTGGACCCTGACGGTTGCCGACCCCGGCGGCGTCCGGCTGCCCGACGACGCGCTCACCTGGCCGGCCGACGGGACGCTTTACGTCGATCTCGAACCGGTGCGGTCAGGGTGGGATCCGGTCAGCTACAACCAGGGCTCGCTTGAGCGGCTCATCGCCGCGCACGTCCCGGCGTCCGCACCGCGCATCCTCGCTCCGCCACCGGGAAAGTGCGCGCTCTACGAAGGACCGTATTCGACTGGCCGGGCCCTGCTGCTCAGCCAGGATGTCGCCGACCTGGCGACGAGCGGCTTCGACAATACGGCCTCCTCGGTCTGGAACCGCACCAAGGGCATCCTCGCCTTGTACGAGGACAAGGACTTCGGCGAGAGCGGCGGCCGTCAGATCGTTCCGGCCCAGCAGGCCGTGAACGTGATCGAGTCGATGAACAAGCGGACGTCGTCGGTGAAGTTCCTGACCACGGTGCCGACGGGCTCCTGGGGACTGCTCGACGCCGACGGCAACCTGCTCGGCGTCTACGACAGCGACATGAGCGACCTGGAAGCGGGCGTCGGTTCCGCGGCGGCGTCGCTGGTGAACAACACGATCCACACGATCGGGGCGGCCGGCGCGCAGCCTGAGGCGGCGAGCCAGGTCATTTATCCGGGAGTCACCGCCCCTCTGGACCCCGGCCTGGCGCTGGCCCTGAGCCGGGTCACGGTCTACACCCAGGTGCCCGACGGCGCTTTCTGTCTCTATGAGCTCGCCCAGCAGGGCGGCAGGCAGTGGATCCTGTGGACCCAGCCGGGCGAGAGCGTCAGCCTGGCCGCTATCGGCGCGGACGACCTCGTCTCGTCCGTCTACAACCGGACCGCCGTCACCCTCGAAATGTGGGCGAACAGCGACGGCACCGGCGTCAGCCAGTTCTTCTATCCCAGCGCTTTCGCTGACGTCGCCGCGCCTCTCACCGGGCAGGCGAGCCTGGTCACCGTGCTCAACGGAGCGCCGGCTGGTTACTACTGCCTGTACGGCGGCCCGGCCGAGACCGGCAAGCAGTGGGTGTTCAAGGAGGTCGGCGGCCCCGCCGTCAACCTCACCAGGCCGCAGGTGGCGGCCGGGGATGCCGTGTCGTCGGTCATGAACCTGACCTCGGTCACGCTGGAGCTATTCAAGAACGACAACGGCACCGGCACGAGCCAGCTGTTCTATCCGGGCCTGGCGGTCGACGTCACGACGGCCGGCCTGGCCGGCCTGGCGAGGTCGGTAGTGGCGTATAGCGGGCCCCCCGCCAGCTACTACTGCCTCTACGCGAACCCGGACAAGACCGGTAACCAATGGGTCTTCCGCGACACCGCGACGACCGTGCCGCTCACCAGCGCGACCATCGGCGCCGGCAACGCCGCGTCCCTCGTGGAAAACAACACCAACCGGACGCTCGTTCTCTTCAAGAACGACAACGGGACCGGCGACAGCCAATTTTTCTACCCTCAAGCGACCTCCGCCGTCACCGTGTCCGGCCTCGATAAGAAGGCCCAGTCCGCGACGGTCTACGACGGCCCCCCGAATGATCACTACTGCCTCTACGGCGGCAGCCCGCAGAAGCAATGGGTATACAAATCGGCGCCCGGCACCGATAACAACCTGGCTACCAGCGGCGCCGCCAGCACCGTGACCCAGGTACAGAACAAGACCACCTACACGATCGAGCTGTTCGCCGAAACCAACGGCACGGGTACGTACCAGCTCTTCTATCCCCAGACAAACGTCTCGGTAAAGTCGGATTTCCAGAACCGCGCCAAGCTCGCCCGGTGCTACAACGGGCCGCCCGCCAATTATTTCTGCCTGTACGACGGAACGAACCAGACCGGAACCCAGTGGGTGTTCCGCGATGCCCCTGGGTCGTGGTGGGACGCGACCGGCGCCGACCAGAACTGGAACGACAAGATCTCCAGCGTCTACAACAGGACGCCGCACACGCTCCAGCTGTTCGAGGCCACGGGCCAGGGCATGAGGGGCGAGCTTTTCTATCCGGGCCAGAACGCGAGGGCGAACGTAACCACGATCAACAAACTGGCGAGTTCCGTGGCGTGCTACAACGGCTGCCCGAACGGCTACTACTGCCTCTTCGAGGGAGGCAACCAGTCAGGAAACCAGTACGTGCTCCCGCCGACCATCGGGAACGTTGACCTGCGGAACATCGGTGCCAACGACATGATCTCCAGCGTGCGCAACCTGACCAACCGCACAATTCAGCTCTGGGCCGATCCCGGCCCGAGCGGGGTCTGGCAGCTTTGCTACCCGTCGCAGAACGCGAACGTGCAGTCCAATCTGGACAACAAGACCACCATCGTCACCGTCCACGACGGTCCGCCGCCGGGCTGGTCGGGCTACTACTGCCTGTACGAGGGCGCTCCAGGCGACTCGTACCGGCAGTGGCTGTTCCACGAATCCTCCACCGAGGTGAATCTGACCGCTTCAGGCATCGGCGCCGTCGGCATCTCCAACGTGCGCAACAACACCTGGTACACGCTGGAGCTCTTCTCTGAGACCAACGCGACCGGGATGAAGCAGATGTTCTATCCAGGCATGACGACTGTCGCGGCAGGCTCGTTCAACGACAGGGCCCAGTACGCCAGGCTCCACATCATCAACTCGGGTAACCGCTCGACGTTGCGGTCGGGCTACTTCTGCCTCTTCGAGCACGAGAACTATGCCGGGATCCAGTGGGTATTCGCGCAAGGGGCCAGGGTCAGGCTCTCGGACATCAATGCGGCGAACGTGGTGTCGAGCGGGGCCAACGCCACTCCGGTGGGCGCCTGGCTGTACTGGAACGACGATTATTCCGGCTGGAACTGGAACGTTCCCGCGAACCAATGGAACGCCACGCTCAAGGGCGGAACCCAGAATATGAACGACGCGGCCAGGTCCGTGTGGAACCACTGATCCGGCCAAGCGGAAGGAAGCCAAGCGGTGACGCTCCCCGTTCCCCCCATTGACCGGCAGAAGCTGCCTGGCCTCGTTTTCGAGGCGAAGGCGGTGGTACGGCACCTGGTACCCGAATGGGCCGGGATCGACGGACCTGATCCGGGGACGGCACTGGTCGAGGCGTGCGCGGCGATGGTCGCCGCGCTGGTGGAGCGGGTGAACCGGGCGCCGGACAAGGAACGGCTCGCGGTGCTGTCCGATCTGCGGGTATGGCCGCGTCCGGCGTCGCCCGCGCGGACGAACGTGGCGTTCACCCTGACCGTGGCCCGGCCCGCCCCGGTCGAGATCCCGGCGGGCACGCAGGTGGCCGCCGAGGTATCGGGCGGGGCCGGGGTGGGCTTTGTCACCACCGAGGACGCGCTGCTGTACTCCTGCACGCTCCTGAATAGCGGCATGTACCGAGGCGGGCAGTACCTGGCGGAGGAGCAGACGTTCACGGGCCTGCTGTCCGCGCTCAGCCAGGAGATCGTGCTGACCGGCGACGACGTGCTCCTGGCCGTGCTGTCCCGCCCGGTGCCCGATACCCAGATCACGCTCGACCTGCAGGTAACTGCCAGCACGTCCGGTCCGGCGTCGGCGGCCGGGCAACTGGTCTGGGAGGTGTGGGCGGGCACCCGCTGGGTGGCCTGTGAGGTTGCCGAAGACAGCACGTCCGCCCTGACCCGCAGCGGGCACGTCACGTTGCACATTCCCCGGCAGCAGACGACTACCGCCGTCGAGCTGAACCTCGGCACGGCGCAGGCGCCGCAGCAGTGGCGGGCCGAGGACGTGGGCCTGCTGCGGTGCCGTCAGGCCGGCGACGCGGCCGTGACCGTGGCGCTGACCGGCCTGGCCCTGAGCACCGAGATGTCGGTCCTTGTCCCTGTGGTGCAGGCGGACGTGGTCATCGACGCGCTGGTCGGCGTCTCCACCGGGGAGCCGGGCCAGAGGTTCGCCCTGCCTGCCCCGCCGCTGCTTGACCAGGGACAGATCACCGCGCAGACCGCCGTGCCGGGGGAATTGCCGCAACTGTGGAACAGCGTCAGCTCCCTGGCCGCCTCTGGACCTTTTGACCTGGACTTCTGGCTGGACCCGGCGACTGGCGAAGCGGTGTTCGGTCTGGAGGCCAAGGAGCCAGGAGGCCTGCGCCGCCACGGCGCGATCCCGCCCAGGAGAGCAGAGGTCAGGATCACCCGCTACCTCACCGGCGGCGGGGCCGCCGGGAACGTCCCGGCCCGGTCGATCACGGCGCTGCGCCAGCCGCTGCCCCCGATCTCCAGCGTGTCGAACCCGTCGGCCGCGACCGGCGGCACGGCCGCCGAGAACACCGAGCTGTTCTCCGACCGGCTTCCGCTTGGCTGGATCGGCCCGCAGCGGGTGGTGACCGCGGCCGACATCGAACGGTCGGTACTGTCCACCCCGACCGGCGTGCTGCGCGCCCTCCACGTGGCCAGCGGCGGCGGGGAACTGCTCACGCCGTTCACCGAAGTGGCATCCTGGACCCCGGCCACCTCGGTCGTCAGGTTCACCAAGGCGCCGAGCGGCGGCGGGAACGTGAGCGTGCCCGCGGGCACCCAGGTCAGCACCGCCGACGGCATCGTGTTCACCACCACGCACGCGGTGACGGTCGACGCTCAGGGATACGCGGACGCCTACGTGACGCAGCGGCAGACGATCCCGGCTGGCACCCCGGTCCCAAGCGGCGTCTCTAACGGCGCCCCAGGTCAGCGGTTCCGGCTCGCTGACTACCCGATTACCGGGATAAAACCGGCGATCATGGTGCTGACTCCGAGCACCGGTCCGCAACTGTGGACGGTCGTCGAGACGTTCACCGCCTCGACCCCGACCGACCGTCACGTCATGGTCAACGCGACGACGGGGGAGATCGCCTTCGGCGTCGGGGAGTACGGTGCCATCCCGGTCGCGGGCTCGACCTTCGCGGTCGGGACGGACTACCAGACCACCCGAGGCGAGGAAGGGAACGTGCCGGTCGGCACTATCACCCGGGTCAGCGTGCCGGCGGGGCTGGCCGTGACCAACAATGTCCCGGCCCAGGACGGGGTGAACGGTGACACCGTGGTCACCTCGCCCAGCGGGCCTTACGGGCTGCTGGTGGTGCCGGCTGTGGCCGCGCAGGCCGCGGGCCGCCTTAACTACAACGACCTGCTGCCCTCACCGACGCTGCGGGATAGCGTTGAGCGAGTCGTGCGGCCCCTGATGCCGCCGGGCACGAAGGTCGGCGTGCACGCCCCCGGCTACCAGGGCATCGGCGTGGTCGCCACGGTGATCCCGACGCGGGCGCTGCTGCCTTCCGAGCGCGCGGTACTGAAGCAGGCGGCCGAGGAGGCGCTGTACGCCTACTTCAATCCGGTCAGCGGCGGCCCCGATTACACCGGCTGGCCGTTCGGCCGGCCCGTGCACCTCGGCGACGCCTACAGCGTGCTCGACCGGCTTCCCGGCGTCGGACGGGTCCGCACGGTCCTGCTCTACCCGATGAGCGTGCTGACCGGCGAGCGCGGCCGGGAAACCGAACGGGTCGACGTGACCGACCTGTCCACGGTGTTCTCTGTGGACCACCAGGTCACCGTCGAGGACCTGGGCCAGGGGCAGGTCCGATGAGCGTGGCCGGGACGGCCGGAAGGCGGGCACAGCGGTGATCCCCGATGTCGACAAGGCGCTCAAGGACCTGATCGAGCAGGCGGTTCCCGGCACACCGGTGGTGTTCGACGCGCCGACCCGTGCCTGGTCGGACCGGATCGGCACGACGCAGGCCATCAACGTGTTCCTGTACGACCTGCGGCAGGACCCGGCCTACAGCTCGGTCGGCGCGATCGGGCTGCGGCAGCAGGCTGGCGGCTGGGAGTCCGCCGGCGCGCCGACCCATACCATTGACCCGCCGGAGACCTACGTCCTGTCCTACATGATCACCGCCTGGTACTCCGACCCCGGCGACATGCACAGGATTCTCCAGGACATCCTGATCGAGCTGACCGCGTACGCGACCCTCGACGTACCTTTCAGCGACGTGCTCAAGCCGCTGAACCCGACCGCGGTGATGTTCATCGCCGACCCGCCGGACACCAGGACCGTGTCTGAACTGTGGAGCTCCCTGGGCAATACGCCGCTGCCGAACATCAACTGCACGGTCACGATCCCGCTTGACCGCTATCGCAAGGACGAACCGGCCCCGCTTACCGATCCGCTCGTACGCGAGGTCCAGCTGGACATCAGGCCAACCGCGCCGTGAGCGAGGACGGCGAGCCGAAAGGGACCGAAGTGACGGCCTACCTGCGGGCCCGGCTGGACGTCGTCGAGCAGCGAGTCCGGCGCGCACTGGCTGAACGCCGCCGCCGCGATCCTGGTGCCGACGCCGATCCTTACCGCGGCTGGTACGTCGCCGAGCAGACGGTCACCAGGCTGCTTGACCGTCCGCCGGCCGCACTGGGCGCGGGCGCCGGCGAGCACGCGGCCGTGATCGCTTCGGGACTGGCCGCCGCCGAGGTCGTCGCCAGGACGGCGCACGCGGCCGGGTCGGCGGTACGGCTGCTGTCATTAACCGGCGCGTTCGCCCTTACCGAGCTGGACACTGAGCTGCTGGTCATCGCGGTCGCGCCGGAGGTCGATCACCGGTTCGGTATCTTCTACGGTTACCTGCAGGATGACGCCGGCCGTCCGCACGTCTCCATCGCCCTGGCGCTCGAACTGTGCGGAATGACGGCCGCGGACCCGGCGGGCCGGTTCCGCCTGGTGCCGGGCGCGCCGTTGCTGGCGTCCGGGCTGCTCACCGTGATCGACCAGGGTCAGCCTTTCCCCGCGCGCACGCTGCGGGCCGACGACCGCGTCGCGGGCTATCTGCTCGGCGACGACCGGATCGATCCGGCGCTGACTGGCTTCGCGCGCTTTCTTTGCTCGCCGGGGCTGCCTGCGGGCGGCCAGGCACGAGAGGCCGCCGAACGGCTGGCCGGCTACCTGACCGGCGACGCGGCCCGCAGTCGCCTGGCCTACCTGCGCGGAACGCCGGACAGCGCGGTCATCGACGTCGCGGTCGCGGCGGCGGCCCGGCCGGCCCGCGCGGGCGGGCCGGCCGGAACCCTGCTCGTCGACCTGACCAGGCTGCCGCCTGGTCACGACCCGCTGCCGGTCCTCGCTGCCGCGGCGAGGGAAGCCAGGCTGCGCGAGTGCGGCCTGGTCATCGGTCCCGTGGACCGCCTTCCCCCGGATCCGGCTGAACGGGCACTTGTCCTGCGCGCTTTGCCCGATCCTTCCTTGCCCGTCGTACTCTTCGGCGCCGCGGCCTGGGACGCACGGTGGTCGGACGACCCGCCGCTGCTGGCCGCCACCGGCGCCCCCGGTCATGACGAACGCGATCTCTGGTGGCGCACGGCGATAAGCCGCCGGCCAGACGGCCCGGCTGGCGCCGCTGAGGCCCTTGGCGTCTATCGCCTTGCCCCGCACCAGGTGCGCGGCACTGTCGACGCCGCCTGGGCCCAGGCCGCGGCCGAGCAGCGGCCGGTCACGACCGGTGACCTGCTGCGCAGTGCCCGCCGCCACAACGCCGCCGATCTTGAGCGCCTGGCCCGCCGGGTGGAGCCATCCGCGACCTGGGAAGACCTCGTTCTGGCGCCGGCGCCGACGGAGCAGTTGCGCGAGCTGGCCAGCCGGCATCGCCATCGGGACACGGTACTGGCCGACTGGCGGCTGCGCCCGGCGCACGGCAGCGCGGGCCGGGTCACGGCCTTGTTCACGGGGGAGTCAGGGACCGGCAAGACCCTGGCCGCCGAGGTGCTGGCGGCCAGGGCCGGGATCGACCTGTACGTGGTCAACCTGGCGACCGTGGTCGATAAGTACATCGGGGAGACCGAGAAGAACCTCGAACGGATCTTCACGGCGGCGGCCGGAGTGCAGGGCATGCTCTTCTTCGACGAGGCCGACGCGCTGTTCGGCAAGCGCTCGAAGGTGTCCGACGCCCACGACCGCTTCGCGAACATCGAGACCGCTTACCTGCTGCAGCGCCTGGAGACCTTCGACGGGCTGGCGATCCTGGCGACTAACCTATCCGGCAACGTGGACCAGGCATTCCTGCGCCGCCTGGACGCGGTTATTCACTTCCCCCGCCCGGCGGCCGCCGAACGGACCCGCCTGTGGGACCTGTGCCTGGGCCCGTCCGTGCCGCGCGCGCCCGATCTTGACCTCGCATCCGTCGCCGCCGCGTTCGACCTGACCGGCGGCTCCATCCGGTCGGCCGCCCTCACCGCCGCCTACCAGGCGGCCGGCACCGGCCGGCCGGTCAGCACCTCCGGTCTGTACTCCGCCGTCCGGACCGAATACCGCAAGCTGGGCCGCGTCATCGACGAGGCCGAGTTCGGCCGCGCCAACGGGTCAGCTCGCGGTGAGGATCGTGTTGCTGGTGCTGTACGAGGCCGTTCCCTGCTTGACTAGGTTCGGATCGGGCACTCCGACCGGGTTCTTGGCCGGCTCAGCGACCTGGAACGTGGCGCTGAACTGTGTCCCCTTCAGCAGGAGCGCGAGCCCGCCGTTCTTCAGTACCGTCGTGGTCTTCGGTGAGACCGTGAGCGTGCCTTTGCCAGGAGTCGGGTACGCCGGCTCGGTGTAGTCCAGGGGGCCTTTCAGCGTCGGCGGTATCTCGTCGCCGGCCCGGCAGGCCGCGGAACTCTTGACGAAGAAATCAGGGCTCGATCCCGTGAGCGGCTGCGGCTGCTGGGCCTTCGGAATGACGGTGGCGCCGAAATTCACGGTGAGCTTGTCGCCGTCCACGATAACGAAATCGCTCATGCGCTCCTCCTTCGGAACCCCTGATCAGTGTCGAACCGCTCCCCAGGTGATGCAAGGACCGGTCTCCTGCCCTTTCGGGCCGAGAATAGGTCCCTTCAGGCATCAGGGGAAAGGAGACTACCCGCCGGGAAGAATACGCGGCATGATGCAAGGAAAGGCCATGGCGCCGCCGGTCATCAGGAGGTAAGGGCATGCCGAACCTAGGCGTCGCCAAGCGGGAGACTTCGTCCGCGATGTTGTCACGCAAGGGGCCTTCGGCGCAGGCTGCCCCGCAACTCCGGCGGCCGCCCCCGCCCTGGCTCGGGCAGGTTGACGCTCCGGCCCCCGAGTTACGACAGCAGATTGACGCAGTGGTGGAGTCACTGAACCAGACCGGCAGCCCGCCGCAGGGGGTTCGCCGGGGCGGCTTGCCGAAACAGCCCGGAGTCTATGGCAATCGGAGCGGGGCGCTGCCCGTGCAACCTGCGGGTTACTATAAGGAAAGCGATGTCTGGCCGGGGCCCGGCCCACGAGGAGCTGAACGGATCGTCGTCGGCGGGCCGAGCGAGGCATGGTATTCACCAGATCATTACGGGACGTTTTTGGAGTGGCCTTCGTGAATGCTTGGTTCCCGCTCCCTCCGGCGCCAATTCTTGTTGACCCCGCTGAGCCCTATCTCATACCTGAGTCAAGGCTGGATGACTTCCTGAGCTATATCGCCTCGGCGGAGGCCAGGTCGGTCGACGTTGACTTCGGCAGCGCGAATGACGTCGCCGCGGTGATCGACGCGCTCAAGACAGTTCTTCCCTTTCCCGATTGGTGCGGCTCGAACTGGGACTCGATCGAGGACGCCTTCGATGACATCCGCGAGGAGTGGAGCTTTCCGCTTGTCATCGTTGCTCACGGCCTGAGTTCCCTGATCGACAGAAAGCCCCACCTGGCCCTTGAGGTGGTTCTCAGGATGAGCGGACTGGTCAGGCTTTCTCGACCGCAGGAGACCAGCTGATGGTGACCTATGTCGGGAAACATTGGGAATGACCCCGAGCGCAGGCGAGGCGCGGAAAGCCGAGTCCGTCCTGCCGCCCGGCCGGGAATCCTCGGCTCAGGCCGCCGCCGCCGCGCGCATCCGGCGCGAGGCCCCGCCCTGGCTCGGGCTCACGACTACTCGCGGCCTGGATGAGGACACGGCCTACCGGCAGCGGCTCGGGCAGATCAGGTACGGACTGCCGTTTCTTGACCCTGACCGGGCAGTCCCCGGCCCCCGACCGGCCGCAGATCTGCGTGCTAGCGCGTTAGAGCCCCTGAACGAGTGGCTGGCGCAGCGCGCCACCGAGGTGGCGGCGACACCTACCGAGCTGGAACTAGCCGAAAGCCGCGCCCAGGCGGTCATCGCCGCCCTAGGGGAGATCTATCCGGGAGCTGAGGTCTACCGGACCGGCAGCATCGCCCACGGCGACGCGATGTCCCCGCTGAACGACGTCGACCTCGGCGTGATCCTGATGGACCGGCCCGACCTCGGCATCGGTCCCGGCCAGACCGGACCCAAGTACGAAATGGAGCGGACCGCCGCGAGACTGCAGGAAAAGCTTCGAGCTAAGTTTCCTGACCTGACGGCCGACCCGAAAAACAAGCGCTCAATCGTCCTGGAGTTCAACAGTCCAGAAAGACCTGGCGGGACGGACTTCACCTGCGATGTCATAATCGCGCTTCCCGGACCCGAAGACGACCTGCTGATCCCCAACACCGAGCTGAGCACGGGATGGGACCAGAATGACCCCGAATGGCACGTCGACCGGCTGAAGCAGGCCGAAGAGACGTCGAGGGGGTCGTTCTCGCAGACCGTCCGCCTGGTGAAGCACTGGCGGAACGCTCAGGACGAGAAACCCCTGTACTCGTGGAACATCAAGACCCTGGCGCTAGAGGCCGGCGACGTACCGGCCCAGCCGTTCGAGAGCCTGTACCGGTTCTTCGAGCACGCGGTCAGTGCCGTCGCGCAAGGCCCCACCGAGAACCCCCGCAAGAACGAAAAAGCACTCACCCGCTATCCGCCGCCCGCGGTGGCGAAGGAACGCCTCACGGTCACGCTCGAGCTCATGGACGCATTGGAGACCCTGGATCGCGCCAGGATGCTCGCACTCGCGGACCAGCCTGAGAAGGCTCTGGCCGAGCTGAAGCGGCTACTTCCAGATATCGACCCGGCTTAGGTGATCATGGCGAAAGAGCGCGAAGAAGAGTATTTCCTTTCGACATACTTGACTCCGCCCGGTGACCGCTCGGTACTCTCCCTGCGGCACGATCACAATGTGGCGCTCTGGAGGCGTTCGGCTCAGTCGGTTGAACTGGTCAGGCACTGGGAGCTTGAGCGCATCAGCGGACGAAAGCATCATTACTGGCCATTATATACTTTACCGCGCGCGGAAGCCTTCTTGAACCTGCTGCTCGCCGGCGAAGGGCTGAGCCTCGCTGACGTCCGCACCAGCTGGGGTACCCCTGGATTGCCCGGTTACCGACCGATCCCGGTGCCTGCTGGTGCCGAGGGCCTTTCCATTCACAGCCTGGCGCACCTGTTCAGCGGAATACTGCTCGACACCAAGATCTTCCAGGAAGAGAACATCATCGGGCTGGCCATGGACGGCGGTCCCGATTTCGTATTGGAGAATCAGTCCCCGGACTACTGGTGGGCAGGCTGCGTGTCCAGGAAGGGGCAATTGACGTTTGCGCCGGTGGAATCGCCAGGACCGTTGTACGAGGCGGCCGCCAGGCTGTTTCATAAGGAACCTGGCACGCTGATGGCCCTGGCGACAGCATCCGATGCTGAAATCACGTTCGATGCCACCGCCGCAGTCGCTGAACTGCAGCTTTTCGGTGGTCAGGCCGAGCCATGGACGGCGGCGTTCGAGTTGGTGATGCTGGTCAATTCGGAGGCGAAACGGCAGCTAGCGGGACCTCCGCCGGACGACCGCTTCACCCCGGCGGAGAACCGGCAGAGCGCGGTCATGAAGGTCGTCCAGCGGTGCTGCGAGCTGATCGCCGTCCGCAATATCGAGCGTCTGCACGCGATGTCCGGTGTACGCACGGAGGACTGCTACCTCTCCATGTCCGGTGGATTCGCGCTGAACTGCCCGACCAACACGCTGCTACTTGACCGATTCGGCTTCCGGGGCCTGCTGGCGCCGCCCTGCGCGAACGATTCTGGTCAGGCGCTTGGCCTTGGCCTGCTCTGGCTGTATGAGCGCGGAGCGTTCGGTGACGCTGACCTGCGGATCGAGACGGCGTACCACGGTCGCGAGCTGACGGACGTGGACGCCGCCTTGGCCGAACTCGCGGCGTGGGTGGTCGGTGTGACCGAGTTCTCGCCAGCGCAGTTTGTCGAGGATGTCAGCGATAACGTGGTGGCCTGGGCGGACGGCGCCGCCGAGATGGGGCCGCGCGCGCTCGGGCACCGCAGCCTGCTGGGTGATCCGAGGTCGGGCAAGGTGAAGGACCTGCTCAACGGCTACAAGCAACGTCAGTGGTGGCGGCCGGTCGCCCCGGTCGTGCTCGCCGAGTACGCGGCTGAGTGGTTCGAGCAGAGCCGGCCTTCACCCTTCATGCTCGAGGCGGTGCAGGTTCGCCGGGAAATGCAAGACCGAGTTCCGGCAATACTGCACCTCGACGGATCGGCCCGCCATCAGACCGTTTCCGCCCGGGCCAACCCCTTGCTCTACCGGGCTATTGACGAGTTCCGCGCCGCGACCGGCGTGCCGATCCTGTGTAACACCTCGCTCAACGACAAGGGTGAGCCGATCGTGGACACCGCTGCTGAGGCGTTGACCTTCTGCATCAGAAAGGGCATCAGGATCGCCTACATCGCCGGCCGGCGGATCGCCCTGCGCAGCGATCCTGACTCGCCCGTGGCCAGGCCGGCCGGACCGCGCCCGCGCCGGGTTGAATATTTCGCTGGGCAGGAGGAGGACAGGGACGCGATCTGGCGCTCCTGGCTTGAGCGTGGCTACACCGAGGCGAGCATGCTGCTCTTGGCCTGGACGCCGGAACTTCTGGCCGATGACACGGAACGAGTAAACCTCCTGGCGGAACGCAAAGCTGGAGAAGAGGAGTCATTCCGGCGAGGCCTGGAAGACTTCCGCAAAAACCGCGGCCCCGGATCCTCGTTTTCTTAAGGAGAATGACTACTTAGATGCCGGCGATCTCGGTAATTACCGCTGTGTACCAGCCGGTCGAAGAGTATCTGCGGGAGGCGGCCGTCAGCGTGGCCGCTCAGCGCCTCCCAGCGGGCTGGGATCTTGAGTGGCTTGTGCAGGAGGACGGGGACGCGCCCGAAGCCGAGAGTCTGTGTGACGGAGCACGTTACGAAGCGAACGGAGCGCGCCTCGGGCCGTCGGTAACCCGGAATCTGGCCTTGAGCCGGGCTCAGGGCGACCTCGTGGCCGTCCTCGACTATGACGATGTGCTGCTTCCTGCCGCGCTGGCGACGTTGATCCCTGCTTTCGATAAGCATCCGGGAATCGGCTGGGCGGTGGGGCAAGCTGATGACCTGGTGGACGGCCGGCGCGTGCCTTTTGAGTTGAGGTATCCGTGCGGCATCGTACCGGCCGGACTGATTGGCAAGCTCTACGAAGAGACCGGGCTATGTCAGGTGGCGTGCGCCGGCCTGGTGATTCCGACTGTCATCGTCCGCGCCTTCGGCGGCTGGGGGGCGATCCCCAGGGGGGGCGATGTAGCACTGCTGATCGGGCTGGGCGGGGTTTACGACGGGTATCAGGAACCGGCGGTGACCTGGCTCTACCGGAAGCATGCCGGGCAGACGACCCACCCGGCGAAGCCTGATATCTGGCGAGAACAGCAAGACAGGTTCATTCGTCATCGGATCGACGCTGTACGCTCGGGTTCACTAGCCGTTGGTAACGAGGCACTGTGGTAAGCGAGGCACTGTGGTAAGCCAGATATTTTACCCCGATTTCCTGAGTCCGCAGCGAGTCATCGGTCAGAGAAAGTTCGATTTCTCGCGCCAGGTCGCCGTGATGGCCATTATCAACCGTACGCCTGACTCGTTTCATGATCGCGGCCGAACATTCGCCTGGCCCAAAGCGGTCGAGGCGGTGGAGCGTGCTATTTCCGACGGCGCAGACTGGATCGATATCGGAGCTGTGCCATTCAGGCCCGATGTACCAGAGGTGTCAGAGCGCGAGGAGCTCAATCGGCTGCTTCCCCTGATCGAGGCGACACGTGAACGGACGGACGCGGTAATCTCGGCGGAGACGTACCGGATCGAGGTTGCCCGCCAGGCTTTAGCAGCCGGCGCGGATGTGATCAACAACACGACTGCCTTGCACGATCCGGCTCTGGCTGATGTCGTCGCCGCCGCGGACGCGCACTTGATCATCACGCACAGCTTGGCTCCGCCCCGAACTCCGTTGCCTCGCCCTCAGTACGAAGACGTCGCCACCGAAGTTGCCGCACTCCTGCGCGAGCGCGCCGAACTGGCCACGAGCAGGGGCGTACCGGCCTCGCGGATCATTATCGACCCTGGCCACGATCTCAATAAGAACACCTTTCACTCTCTGGAACTGACGCGCCGCTTTGCCGAGATTACGGAAATCGGATATCCGGTTCTCGCTTCGATCTCCAACAAGGACTTTATCGGCGAGAGCGTTGACCGGGCGCAAGACGACCGGGTGGCCGCTACCATGGCGACGCTTTCTGTGTGCATTCTGCAAGGTGCTCGAATTGTCCGTGTCCATGATGTCCGCGAGGCTGTATCCGCCGTCCGGATGGTCGAGGCTATTCTCGGCTGGCGTGCTCCTTTGAACCCGCGAAACAACTTTACCTAAAGGACTATCACGCTCTTGATGAAACCGGCCGGCCTGCTGATGAGGGCTTGGAAGGCGTCATTAAGCTGCTCGAGCGAATATTGATGGGTGAAGAGCGGCCTGGTGTCTCAGCCGGCTGGACGCTAGCAACCGCATCCCGGCCTGGGTACTGCGGGCCAGCTGATGCCGGTCGCGAACATGGCCGTTAATAACGGTCAGGCCCTTCCAATTCCAGGCGCGCAGGTCAATAACACGACTGCCATCCTGGTGATAGCCAAGAACGGAAAGCGCTCCATGCTCGGCGGCGAGGTTCGACGCGATATCCAGGCCAGACTGAACTCCGGTTGCCTCCACTACCAGCTCGGCGGCACCAGCGACTAAATACGGATCATCCGGGGCGTAGGTGTGCGTAGCGCCTGCCCTGGAGGCGGCGATCAGGGTTTCTGGTCCGCGCCCGATCCCCCAGATGGCGGCGACCGGGCTGAGGGCAAGCAAGCTAGTCATGAGAAGTCCCATGAAGCCCAGTCCGACGACGGCGGTAACAGAGCCGACCTCAGGGGGAATACGCCGGTAGGCATCCACTACGCATCCCAGCGGTTCTCCGATGGCAATGGCAGGGTCGACTGAGTCCGGCACCTGTACGACATCGCATGGATGTGCATAAACGTAGTCCGCGAAGGCCGGCACTAAGCGGCCGGTGACGGTTTGCCCCGGGCGTAGGTCGGGCACGCCGGCGCCAACAGCATGCACGAGCCCCACTGGCTCGTGCCCAAGCCGAAGCGGCGGCTGGCCAGGTTCCGGACCGGATTCCCACTGAAGCAGGTCACTGGCGCATACGCCAACCCGGCCGACCTTGATCAGAACCTGCCCGGGTGCCGGGGCAGGGAAGATTTCCTCGCGGATCACAACTGTGCGGGCGGCGGCGATCTCCGCGACCCGGCCTGCTACCTCAGTCATTCGGCTTCCTTCACACGCCTGCGGGCGTCAATCTGACGCTGAGCGTCGGCGAGAACAAGGGTGATATCGCGACCAAACCGCACATCGCACGGATGAGCGGTGAGCCCCAGCCTCGCATTGGCCGCTAGTTCGCTCAGCGCGACCTTAATGGCGGAGACCGGATCTGACGTCTGCGGAGGCGCAACCGCTGGCCGTGTTCCCCCCAGACGCTTAACTCGTAACGTGCGGCGGCTTCTGACGCCCCCAGAGTGGTCGTCACGACGCTGCTTGCCCCGCTTTCATGATGGAGCACCAGATGCGTGAGGTCGCCCTGTCCGGCATCGGCCGTCACCTGCCGGACAGGTCCGAGGGCCGCCCACAACATGGACACCGCGTGCGGCGCCAGGTCCCAAAGACCCCCAAGCGCCCGCCGCCACGGCGTATTGAACGGACTCGAAGGCAGCAAGGCTGATCCAAGCCAGATCGCTGATCCGCCAAGCCAGAAGCCCAGGTCGGCAATTTCGGCCAGCCACGCCCTGGTGTCAGCCTGAAAGCGGGCGGTGAAAAAGACGACCGACGCGACTCCCGCTTCTTCCACTAACTGGCTCAGTTCCTCGGCCGCCGGGCCAGAAGCAGTGAGTGGCTTCTCTAACAGCAAGTGCTTACCCGCCCTGGCTGCCCGCATGGCAAGGCTGCCCTGCACACCGGGCGGCACAGCAAAGGCCACACCATCCACCGCCCGCAGCAACGCGGCAAAGTCCCGGTAAACCGCGATCTCATATTTCGCCGCTATTCGATCCGCCGCATCGCAGTCGATGCCCCAGACGGCGGCGAACTCGATGCCAGGAGCGGATGCGAGAGCAGGGGCCTGGGCGAGGCGAGCACGGGCACCGGTGCCTATGAGACCGAATCTCAAAGGACGAACATCCAATGCCTGCTCCTTCACGGCGGACCAGCGGGCGGCGACGATCAGGACGGATGCGCGGCACATGCGCATGCCAGGCGACTCTCATCGTGACACGCCATGCATTCCAGGGCAACTGGTTGCTCACCGCAGCCTTCAGAATACGAACTGCGACAACATCATCCGCTATGGATAGACATCACCGGAAATTAGCTGACCATAAATATGAACAATCAAGGAAAACCATCAGCGAGGGGATTCTGATAAAGTAAAGCTGGACGGCAGAAATGGGGAGGGTGCCGACGCGCGATATGGCATGAATACAGTCAAGGCGACACGATCCATTCAATAGCTGACACGATTCGTTCAATGGTTGACACGGGAGATTAAATATGTTAACTAGTCCGATCTTTCACACGGCAGGCCCGCGCGGCCGGGTACGCGCGATCGGAGTTTCGCTGACCACGCTCGGCGTGCTCGCCGGGCTCATGGCCATGACGGCCTGCCCCGCGGACGCGGCTGCCAGCCCGGTCGGCACCACCGTGTACGTGCCCAACCTCACCGCCGGCACAGTCTCGGTAGTGAACGGCTCCACTAACACGATCACGGCCACGGTCCCGGTCGGCGCCGACCCGATCGACACGGCGGTCACGCCAGACGGCAGCCAGGTTCTCTCGGCTAACGAGGGCGCCGGCACGGTATCGGTGATCAGCGCCGCGACCGACACCGTGACCGCGACCATTCCGGTCACCGCCGACCCCGACGGGGTCGTGGTGGCCCCCTCAGGCACCACCGCGTACGCCAGCAGCCTCGGCGGCGGCGGCGTCATCTCGGTGATCGACCTCGCGACCGACACTGTGACCGGAACGATCCCTGGCGCACCCGGCCTGAACCAGATGGTGATCAACTCCGCCGGCACCACCATGTACGTCGACCAGCAGGCGCAAAGCAACGTCCTGGTGATCGACTTGACCACGGACACCGTGACCGCAACGGTAAACCTGAACGCCAGCCAGAACTGGGAGATGGCACTCAGCCCGGACGGCAGCGCCCTGTACATCGCCAGCGGCTTCAACCTGGGCCTGCCCGGAGCCGAGTCATCTATCGAGGTACTCAACACCGCCACGAATACCATCAGCGCGACCATCCCGCTCGGCGCTAACACCTTCCCGATCGGGCTGGCGCTTTCACCGGACGGCAGCACGATCTACACGTCCGACCAGTCATCGAACTCGGTCTCGGTGATCAGCACGGCAACCGATACCGTCACCAGCACTATCGCCGGATTCAGCGAGCCCACAGGTCTCGCCCTCACCCCGAACGGCGCCACCGCCTACGTCAGCGACGCCGGCGACAACACCGTCAAGGTGCTGAACATCGCTACCGGCACCATCACCGCGACGATCAGCGGCTTCAGCGTTCCCTACCTCCTCAGCCAGCACACGAACTCCTACTCATTCACTGGCTTCTTCCCGCCGGTCCGCAACAGCCCCGCCGTCAACCACGCCGCGGCCGGATGGATCATCCCGCTGACGTTCAAGCTAGACGGCAACCAGGGGCTGAACATTTTCAACGCCGGCGACCCCGCCGTCCAGCAGATCAACTGCACAACCGGGGCACCGATCGGCGCCGCCTCACCGGCCCAGCCCGTCGGGCAAGGCCTTTACTACATCGGCTTCCTCGACACCTACACCTACCTGTGGCAGACATCTCGCGCCTGGAGGGGCACCTGCCAGGAATTCAGCCTCGGACTGAACGACGGCAGCACCCACACGGCTGACTTCAACTTCAACCTCGGGCTCGGCGTACCCTGGCCATTCACCTCGCGAGCAGTCAAGGCCGCCCAAGTGAGAGCCGCTAGCTCACCCACCAGGTAAGCCCCGGCTTCCGCACCCGTAAGAGCAAGGGCCAGATCCGCGCGCTCATCCGGCGCGGATCTGGCCCTCGTCGCCGTTTGATGCGCAGTTCCCCCGGGGAAGACCAATGCCGACGCGGGCTGGCCGGGCGGCCGGGGGGCGCTTCCCCGCGTCTTATCACTGGGGGATCGCATGCCGTCTTCGGCGACGTTGCCGGCAAACGGAGGCCGCCAGACCGCGACTGGTGACCGGCGCTGGCTGATCCTGGTGGTGGTGTCCCTCGCTCAGCTCATGGTGGTTCTTGATGCCACGATCGTGAACATCGCGCTGCCGTCGGCCCAGCATGCGCTCGGGTTTCCGAACAGTGACCGGCAGTGGGTGGTAACGGGTTACGCGCTGGCCTTCGGCAGCTTGCTGCTTGTGGGCGGGCGCCTGGGGGACATGTTCAACCGGAAGCGCGTCTTCGTCACTGGCTTGATCGGGTTCGCCGTCGCCTCGGCCATCGGCGGCGCTTCTGTCTCGTTCACGATGCTGGTCGCGGCCCGGGCGCTGCAGGGTGCCTTCGGCGCGGTGCTCGCTCCGTCTGCCCTGGGCACGCTAGTCAGCACCTTCCGGGAGCCACGCGAGCGGGGCCGGGCCTTTGGCGTCTTCGGCTCGGTTGCCGCCGGCGGCGGCGGAGTGGGCCTGATCCTCGGCGGGGTGCTCACCCAGTACGTGTCGTGGCGGTGGACCCTGTACGTCAACCTGGTGTTCGCCGCGATCGCGGTAGCAGGCGCGCTGGCCTGGATCCGCCCCAGCCGCCCCGAGGTCAGGCCGCGGATGGATTGGCCAGGTACCGTGCTGGCGGGAGCGGGCCTGTTCCTGATCGTTTTCGGCTTCTCCCGTGCCGAAACCGCCGGGTGGACGGCCCTGCTGACGATCGGTTCCCTGGCGGCGGGCGTGGTGCTGCTCGCCGGATTCGTGGTCGCCGAGCAGCGGTCTCCGCACCCGCTGCTGCCCTTGCGGGTGATCCTCGACCGGACAAGGGGCGGTTCGTACGTCTCGGTCTTCATCTCGGGAGTGGCGATCTTCGCCACGTTCCTGTTCCTCACGTTCTACCTGCAAGTGGTCAAGGGAGAAAGCCCGCTGGCCACCGGGCTGCTGTTCCTGCCGATGATCGGCTGCATCCTGATTAGTTCCAACCTGTCCAGCATCGTGGGGCTGGCCAGGTTCGGGCCAAGGGTCCTGATCGCAGGCGGCATGCTGCTCAGCGCGGGCGGGATGGCGTACCTGACGCAGGTAACCGTGACCTCTAGCTACGCCAGCGCGGTACTGCCCGCCCTGCTGATCCTTGGCCTGGGCTTCGGCCTGATCTTCGCGCCGGCCATCAACACCGCAACCTTCGGCGTCGCCCGCCAGGACTCCGGCGTCGCCTCCGCGCTGGTCAATACCATGCAGCAAGTCGGCGGCTCGATCGGGACCTCGGCTCTGAGCACGATCGCGCTCAGCACCACGGCCAGCTACCTGATCACCCACCACGCCAGCCCGCTGGCGCCGGCGATCGCGGCCACCCGCGGTTACACGGTTGCCTTTACGGTGTCGGCCGCGCTGCTCGGGCTCGGCTTTATCCTCGCGCTCATCCTGCTCCCGTCCAAGCACCAGCTGGCGGAGCTCAGAAAGGCCGCCGCCGCTCCCGCCCAGGCCGCCGCTCCGGCGCCGGTCCGGCCCGCCGAGCCGGTCCCGCAGCCCGCAGAGCCTGCCCCGCCCGGCAAGCCCGTCCCGGAGCCAGCGTTCGAGGCGATACCCGTGGCCCTCTGCAGCTGCTCTCCGCGAGTCCGAAGTTACCGCTGACTGTGCACCCGAATTTACGTCAGCGGGGTGCGCTTCTTCTGAGTGACGGTGGCGGCGGCGGTCCTGGCCGAGGCGGCCAGCCGCAGAGTTGTTCCTGTGGTGCGTCCTGGCCCCAACTCCGGGACGACGATGGGGTGCGACCGCGACCTGTCAGTCCGGTATGTGCTATATGCACGGTTCGCGACGCCGAGATCGGCGGTTCGCTTGGCTGGCCGACAACGCGGATGGCGCCGGGGATCGGTAGTCATGCTGGTCGCGGCGCGACCGAGCAACTCGGTCAGGGCGAGAGCCTAAGCCTGCGCGACGGAGGGCTCAGAGGTACCTTCCAGGATGCAGTACCAGGCGTCCGGTTCGGCGAGGGTCGCTTCGGGGTGGTCGAATGCGGGTCCGAGCCGGTCGAGCAGGTCCGGTATCTCAAATCAGGCTGAGCCGGAATGGCCCGAGCGGCTAAGGCAAGGGTTGAATTTCGGCGGTCTGCGTGTCGTGCGGGTTCCGGGTGCTCAGGTTTCGTCCCGATTTGCCGTCCGGTTGGCTCGTCGCCTCCGTGAGGAGGCGACGGAGTTGCTGGCCCGGGGTGCCGTGCTGGCAGCGTCCACTGTGACCATTGAGGTGATTAGATTCACCAGGATTTCCGCCGTCTGTTCTGGGAGGAGTCCTTCTTGGCTCGCGAGCAGGCGCTCTGCCGCGAGGAACTTCGCAAACTCTCGTGACTGATCGAAATAGTAGGGGAGTTGGGCGGCGGCAAATTCCTCCGAACGCACGAAAGTGCGCCCGATGTAGCCGGCGAATGCTGCGGATGCCGTCCCCAGGACAGCGGTGCTGACACTGCCTGCCGTCGTATGAATCTCAAGACAGATGATGGCGTGGTCCGTTGCCTGAGTCTGGCTCTCGGTCCAGGCGGAGCGTGCGGGCGAAGTTCTCTTCGGCCGCCTGGAGCCGCGCATCTGCCGCTTGCCGTATCGAGCGCCGCTTTTCCATAAAGGCAAGGAACGCATTCACGGAGTAAAAGGCGCTAGCCGCGATCAGGACGGGAATTAGGAAAATAATAATTGTAAGGACATCATTTATTGCCGTTGCCTTGGGCTTAATAAGCTCCAGGACGACGGAGACCGTAAAAAGAATTGCGGCAAGAACGATCACCCATATAGTCGCTATTCCGCCGATGTTCCTGCGTTTCTCCAAACGGGACTGCCTGTTCATATGCGTGAGCGTATCTTGAAGCGTGGCCGAGATGCCGCTATTGAGCGGTATTTTGCGCGAAGACCGAGAGCGGCTTGCCGCCCTGAGGACGCCGTTCCGGCTGGGGCGCGAGACTGCCTGTGCGTGTGCGGGTTTGGCCTGGTGCCCGGAGGGCGCCGGGCTTTCTGATGGTGAGTGCCCGCAGGGCTCCTGTCAGCGTTCTGGGTGTGCTGGGCGTGGGCTGCGTGACCGCGCCCGCCGCCGACGGGCGGGGTGGGCGGGATGTTCCGCTGCATGGGTGTTTCCCGCGCTTGGCTTGGGCGGGTGGGTGGGTTGGCTGGCGACGTCGCCCCATAGAGGCTGTCGGGTGACTCTTCTCGTGATCTCGTCAAGCGGTTTCCGTGAAGTCGCCTGCGCGAGTTTTTTGAGTCACCAGTTTCGCGGTGGCTCGCGGCGGGCGTTCCGCGATCTGGACGGCATCAGCCGACCCCTCTTCGGCCCCGATACCGATCAGCGCCCGGCGGGCTGTCCACCCCGACAACGCGGAATCCTGAGGTGCCAGGACACCCAAATCCTCCACCCTGACGACCCCGAACCCGCGTGACGCCACAACGCCGCCAGCACCCACTCACCGCTAAGACAACAACCCATCCAGAGTCACCCGACAGCCTCCATACCACCTGAGGACTCCGTCCTGACCAGTCCGGAAATTCTGCGGTCCGCCGACTTCACCCGACGCCCCCGCGGATCGTCTCTGGCTTGATGTCTCAGTCGTCCCCGCGGCCGTCGCGGACGCGAAACCGGTACCATAACGATATGGACACCTATAGCCTCGCCGTGGCGGCGCGGGCTCTGGGGACCTCGTCGCCGCGGGTGCGCCGGGCCGTGGAGCGCCTGGGCATGTCCGTGGAGCGCACCGCCTCGGGTGTCTTCCGGCTGACGTCGCGGCAGGTGGACGAGCTTGCCCGTGAGTTGGGCGTCGCGCCGTCGATGCCTGAGCTTTCGCGGGTGGAGTCCCAGGTGCTTGCCGGCTTGTCGCGGTCACCGCGGGGCGTGGCGTCGGTGCGCGAGGCCGCGCGGCGGGCAGGGGTCTCGCCGACCGCCGCCGCGCACGCCCTCGCCGGGCTCACATCGGAGGGCCTCATCGCGCAGACGCCGATGATGCTCGCCCAAGGCCACGCCGTAGAGGTGACGGTGTATCAGATCCTCTTCGGGTCGCCGCAGTGGCTCGCGATCGCCGAGGCGATCGCGAGAGTGCGGCTGCCAGCACGCAGGGAAGGGCCGCATGCGAAGCGCGTTCCCCCGCGTCTGCTGCACCTGTTCTGGAACGTGGCCCCAGCCCAGCTCGACGTCGCTACCTCGGCACCGTTCATCGCCCGGCGGCTGATCACCTCATTCGACCCCGACGGCCTCGCCTGGGGAACCGCGAACCTGCCCGCGAGCGCCTGGGAGCATGCCGCCGCAACCCGCGGTCTTCAGCCGGCCAAGCGTGCGCTCGCGCACAACCTCGCCAGGTACGCTCCCCATGCCCTCTGACCGCGTCAGGGAGATCCTCCCGCCGGACACGGCAGGAACGTGGGATGCCATCGCCCCGCTCGCCCCGGCGGATGCATATCTTGGCGGCGGGACGGCCATCGCCGTCCACCTTGAGCACCGGCGGACGATTACATACCTCAGCCGGCGTCATTGGGTCGTCTGGTACAACTCCTCCACCCGCCGGATTCTGGTCACTGCCTTGTTTACCTGGACGCCGTGCTTTTCTAGTACGGGAAGGATCTGGCTCGTGCGGTCGGAGAGGAAGGCGATGGCGACAGATTCCCCGCGCAGTCTCAGCCAGACCGCGATCCGGCTCTGAGGCAAAGCCACCAGGCCCGCGATGGCCAGTTCGTCGTACTTCGCCTCCCACGTGGGGACGATCCAGCGGCTGATCGCGGTCCCGCGTAGCCTGACTCCCCAGTCGAAGAACTCAAGCCTGGTCAGGCCGCTGGTGATCACATAGCGGCACATGACGCCACCCCAGAAGAATTCCTCGGGCTCGCCGGCAGGCATGCCGATGACCCTCGTGTTGGAATGAGCCAGGTGCGCCCACATGACCAGCGCACCGACGCACAGCACGGCGAGCAATACGGCCAAGGCGATCTCAAGTGCCATCCTCATATGCTCTCCAAGCCTGCTCAGGATTGGCAACCAGGGGGCCACAATGAGCAGATGGAGTGGACTGGAGCCAAGTACGCCGACGCGCCGACAGTGCAGGTCCAGACCTGGATAGACGCTGCTCCCGAGGTGGTCTGGCCGATCGTGACCGATGTCGAGGCGATGCCGGCGATGAGTACCGAGGTTCAGGAGGTGCGATGGTGCGACGATTCGGCCGTCACCGGGGCAGTGCCTGCGGTCGGCCGTCGCTTCGCGGGAACGAGCAGGCATGAGGCCCTGGGCGAGTGGTCGACTGTGTCTTATGTAGTGGAGTGCGAGGAGCCGTCAGTGTTCGCCTGGGCAGTGGGGGATCCGGATGCTCCGTCGGCTAGCTGGCGATTCATGCTCCGGCCCGCGGACGGCGGTACTGTGCTCGAGCAGTGGATGCGGCTTGGTCCGGCCCGATCCGGCCTGTCGTTTGCCATCGACGCCAGGCCGGATAAAGAGGAGAAGATAGTCTTCGTGCGGTTGCGCGAGTTCGAGCGGGCGATGACCGCGACAGTGGCCGCGATCAAGCAGCGCGCCGAAGCGGCTCGCTGATGCGCACCGCGACGACTATCGAGGTATCAAGGAACGCCAGGTCTGCCATCGACTTCGTGCTCGAAGCCGAGAAACTCGGACTCGACGTGTGCTGGGTCGCCGAAGCCTGGGGCAGTGATGCCCCGTCTGTACTTGGCTATCTGGCCGGGCGCACGGAACGGATCAAGCTCGGGTCGGCCGTCATGCAGCTTGGCACCCGCAGCCCGGTGGCGATCGCCCAGACTGCGCTGACGCTCGCCGAACTATCGCAGGGAAGGTTCCTGCTCGGCTTGGGCGCGTCGGGTTCTCAGGTCATCGAGGGCTTGCACGGGATCTCGTTCGCCCGGCCGCTGACCCGGATGAAGGAGACAGTAGAAGTCATCAGGCAGGCCCTTGCGGGCGAGAAGATCAGCTTCGCTGGCAGCACCGTGCGGATTCCGAGGTCGGAGCGGACCAAGCCGATGCGCCTGTCCATCGCCCCGAATCCGGCTATTCCGATTTACCTGGCCGCGCTGTCGCCGAAGATGCTCGAACTCACTGGTGAGATCGCGGACGGCTGGCTCGGCACCAGTTTCGTACCTGAAGGCGCGGCCGCCTACTTCAGCTATCTCGACGCCGGGCTCTCCGCCGCCGGACGGTCGCGCGCCGACTTGGATATCTGCCAGGGTGCCGAGGTAGCCATCTTCGATGACGAAGACCGGATGCGCACGCATATCGCAGGCAGGAAGAAGGAGCTCGCCTTCAGCATCGGCGGGATGGGCACAGCCGATGCCAACTTCTACAACGCCGCATACGCGAGGCAAGGCTGGGCCGAAGTCACCGCGGAAATCCAGCGCCGCTGGCAGGCCGGAGACCATGAAGGCGCTACCTCCCTGGTGACGGACGACATGGTGCTGGCCACCACGCTGATCGGCACGCGGGACATGGTCAGGAAGCGGCTTCAGGTCTGGCGCGACACCGGAGTCACCACGGCCCGGCTCTATCCGCACGGGGAAACGACGGAGCAAAAGCTCGCCACTCTTGGCCTCGCCATGGACCTGTGGCCAGCTGGCTAAGACACCACGTAAGACGTCAGCTCGAAGCCCGACACTCGGCTCGGTGCCGGCAATTGGGCCGCCGCCAGGTTGGGCGCGGACTTCTTGGCGAAGGCCATGGCGTCCTCGCCTGACCGCCAGACCTCGATCATCCGGGCGCCGGTGGCGTCGATGCTGGCTAGCTTGCTCAGCCGGCCCTCGGGTATCTCGTCAGACTCGGTGACCTTCGCGAAGCCGTCGTAGTCAAAGGTGTCATCCCACTCAAACTCGACGATCGTGCAAAACGGCATGCCGCGCCCTCCAAGTCGCGTCCACCGAGCGGCCTAGTACAGTGCCCAAGTCAGCTCAGCACCCAGGCCCAGCGCCACCGCGTGGCTAGCCACCGCAAGAATAGGGAGCATTGCTCATGGCTACATACCGTTTGGTCTACGGAGACGATGAGCAGGTCGTGACCGAGACGTTCGAGAACATCTCCGACGTCGAGCGCGAGGACGGCTGGGTCGTGCTCTTCCGTGGCGACGACGCCATCTTGCGCGTGCAGGAAGCGCACGTCCAGTCGATGGAAGAAGTCAGCTAGGGAGCCCGCCTGCGGGTGCAGCCACCGGGGCCGGGGCGAGCCAGCCGGACCGGGCAAGCCAGCCGGGGCCGCGGCCAGCTCAGATTCCTGAGAGTGTCACGCTGGCGGGGTGCTCGACGGTGAAGCGGTACCTGACCGTGGCGGTCTTGCCAGGATCGAGCTCTAGCTTCCAGGTGAGCTCGCCTAGGTCGGTGCGCTCCGCCGGGTCCGGCGTAGTCTCCCTGAGCCGGACCTTGACATCGCCGTCCGCCGCGACCGGGATGTGGTCTTTGACGCTGATCCTGGCCTTGACCGGCCGGTGGTTCTGCACGCTGATCTCGTACGCGACGTCGATGGTGCGGCTGCCGCCGAGTACCGCCTTGCTCGTGCTGCGGCGGCGGAGCTCGCGCTCGACCCTGATCTGATCGTCGACGCCGAGCTGGAGCTCGAACTCCTCGCCTGAGGCCACGGTCTCGATGGCGGTCTCGCCGACGAACTGGCCGTCGTGGAAGATGCGGGCCTGGCCGGGGAGCAGGAGCAGCTTGGAGCTGTTGGTCACGGTCGCGCGCAGGTAGGCCTCGGAGGCGAGGGCCGGCACCGCGAGGTGGTCGAGCGTGGTGGCCAGGTCGATGCTCGCGATGGAGGTCTTGTGCGGGCTGCCGTCGGAGGGCACGGCGAGCGGCCTGGGTATCCGGTACACCAGGCCCGCGCCCGACTCGTCGACCTCGGCCGAGAGCGCCGCGGCTTGCTGCGGCGCGGCCATCGCCGGCATCATGGCGCCAGGCCCGCGCAGAACCTCGGCCTCGGACTCGCCCCCGCCGTAGGACGGCGCCATAGCCGCTGACCTCGGTATCATCGCGCCACGCGGCGCGGGCCTGCCGACGTACCAGGGCTGAAGCTCAGGCAGGGTCTGATGCCGCCCTTGCCTGGTCGTGGACACCGCGAGGTCGATCTCTGGCCAGTCTTCGCCGGTGCGCTGGGTAATCTCGGCCAGGTAGCCGAGTGTGAGCGTCTCACCGCTCAGCCCGAGATCGTAGAGCGGCCGCCACGAAACGCCTGACACGTGGTAGGACAACTCAAGCTGCGCCTCGTCGGCGGCGCTGACTTCACAGATCGCGGCGACTTCGAGGTATGACACGGTCCCAGTCCGCTTTTCCGCCACGGCCAGCCTCCTCTCAGCGGCCTGCATCTCCAGGTGCGCGTCCCGCCTGCGGCCGGCGATCTCGCGGCGACGGCCGAGCGCGCTAGCGGTGCTCGCGGACAGGTGCGCCGCCATCTGGTCAAGGTCGTCGTGACCGACCCGGCCGAAACTCACTGCTCGCGCCATCGACGTGGCGGCGGCGGTAGACAGATGGCGCGCGAAGTCAAGGGACGCCTGCTCGGCCGTGTCCTCGTCGTCGAGGGCCTGGACCGCGTCCTTGGCCGCCTGCAGCTCGGCCCGCAGCCTGCCGGTGTCGGCGCGGAGCGGATCGGTCGCGTACTTGCGCTGCACCTCGATGTCGACCAGCGTGACCGCGTGCCCGCGCAGGGCGACCCGGACGGACGCGGTATCAGCGTCGGCAGGCAGCCCGCCGACGACCGCGCGCACGGCTCCGGGATCGGCGGCAAACGTGCCGGTCCGCACAACCCGCGCGCCGTCAAGGAAGACAGTGACTGCCGTAATCGGCGCGTCGACATCAATGACCACAGGCACGCCATACTCCTTCAATTCGGGCAGCGGCTTTCTTCCCTAAGGCTAGTCACCGGACAGTGCGGGCGCCGGGGTACGGTGAGTGCTGATGCGGCCTGCCCAGACTGAAACGCCGGAACCTGCGACCACCGATCGCGACGGAGCGCGCCGGTCGCGGGCCTTGTTCACGATGGCCGGGGTCGCCGCCTTCGTGCTCGCGGCCGATCAGGTCTCGAAGATGCTGGTGCTCGACAAGCTTCCGCTCGGCCAGTCGGTCCGGCTGCTCGGCGGGCTGATCACGCTCAGGCTCACCTTCAACGCCGGGGCGGCCTTCGGTTTCGGCACTTCCTACACCGTCGTGATCGCGCTCGTTGCCTGCGGCGTGATCGCGTTCGTGATCAGGACGGCCAGGCGGCTGCGCAGCCTGGGCTGGTCGATCGCGCTCGGCTTGCTGCTCGGGGGCGCGGCCGGGAACCTGAGCGACCGGATCTTCCGGTCGCCAGGCCCCTTCCGCGGGCAGGTCGTCGACTGGATCAACTTGCCGCACTTCCCGTGGACGTTCAACATCGCCGACTCCGCGATCGTCTGCTCAGCCTTCCTGATCGCGTTGCTGATATTTCTCGGCCGTCCCATCGCCGCTCGGGGTTAGCCCCGCTACCAGATCTCGGTACCGATCTGAGTACCCGCATGCGGCAAAGCCCTGAGCTTGCCCTGGTCGATCCAGCCCGAGATCAGCCCGTCGCCGAAGTCATAGCCAAGAAGCAGGTACCGGCCGGAAGGGTCGGCGCTGAAGAAGTGGACAGTCGGATAGGTCTTCGACGTGGTTGTCCGGTACAGCACGTGCCTGACCTTGCCGGAGCGGGCCGACACCTGGAGCACAGAAATGGTACCGAGCGGACCTTTCCTGCTTGGCGGGTAGTTGGTTTGCAAGACCAGCGTTACCTCAGAGCCGTCTGGGCTGACCTGGGCGGCTTGAATATTGTTGTTCTTCGGCGACGCCACCGCGTCTAGGTTGAACAGCAGGGTCGTACTGCCAGGCAGGCTGCCCTGGTCCGCCGGGTTGAGTGCTCGCACCTCCTCACCAGCCCCCTTGCATGATCCTGGCGGCCCCACGCCCCCCAGACAGGTGACGTACAGCAGGTACACAAGCTCCCGCCCGTTGCCCGTGAAGGAAAGCCCGTTGAACGAATACCCGAGCCGCGGGGATTTCGCCGACGCCAGCTTCCACACGCGGTGTGATCCTGTCCTGGTATTGAGCACTACGATCTCGGTCGGCGGACCGGTTATGCCACCTGGCTCCCCGGTGATCGCCAGTTGCGAGCCGTCGGGGGAGACCGCGAGGCCGTAGCCCCCGAATTTCGGCAGAGTCCCGCCCCTGAGCAGGACATACCCAGTGATCCTTCCCTGGGCGGTCAGGGTGAAGCGGTAAATTTTGGTGGTCTCCGCGTGTGTCTTAGGACCAACCTTCAGCAGCTTTTCGCAGGCGACGAAGAACGTCGACTTGCTGGCGACCGCCGCACCGAAGAACTGCGATCGGTGCCAGGGGCAGTGCACGCGCCCGGTGATCGCGCCGGTAGCGGTGGACCTGATAAGAGTCGCGTCACGGGCCACGCCGTTGCCGACCTGCAGGTAGTAGGCCGGCTTGACGCTCGTCCCGCTCGTAGCGACCGGGCCGGCCACTACGGAGGAGAGCGCCGCGCCGCCGCCGCCGGCGAGGATGACCGCGAGAGCCGCCGCCACGCTGGCGGTGATACGGCGCCTGACCAGAGTGCGCCGGACCGCACCGACGGTCACCTGACGAGGCGGCTCGCCCGCCGCGATGTCGAATAGCTCCCTGAGCTGGCCGTCCATGCCGGACATGTTGGTCACCTCGCTTCCTTTTCCATCAGCTGGGCCAGGACCGGATCGTCCCTGAGCTTGGCGAGCGCGTGCGCCGCGGTCGCCTTCACGGTGCCGACCGCGCAATCGAGCACCTGGGCGACCTGCGGCTCCGTCAGGTCATCGAACACGCGCAGGACGATGACCGTCCGCTGCCGGTCGGTTAGCGAGCCGAGCGCCCGCTGCACGGCAACGCGCACGGCGACATCGCCGGCCAGATCTCCAGGTCCGGCGGTCTCGGGAAGAGCTTCAGTCGCCTTCTCGCCCCGCCAGCGCCGCCGTCGCCACGTCAGCCAGGTATTCAGCATCACCCGCCGCACGTAGATCTCAGGATCGTCGCGCCGCCTGATCCGGTCCCAGCGCGGCCAGGCCTTGGCCAGGGCGGTTTGAACCAGGTCCTCGGCCTGTCCGTAATCACCAGTAATGAGCCACGCCGTCCGCTGCAGCGACCGCTGACGCGCCGCTACGAACTGCGCGAACTCGTCGACCTCAACCTCCACGGCCACCTCCGGGCGGAGTCCGCTCCATCAACCAGATCGGTACAGATCTTCCGACCAGCACGACTACCTGGGCACAGCAGACCGTTTATCCCATGTTTACGATGAACTGCCCAGGAGAGCCGACAACCGCTGAACTCGTGAATGGATGACATCACATGACTCATCACCAGCCGAGAAGGCGGCGAGCGGTCATCGGCCTCGTGTCCCTGGCCGCCTGCGTACCCCTGGCCTTAAGCGCGATCATCGTCTCCGCCTCGACTTCAGGGCCTGTACTGGCGAAAGCGAAGCCGCAGGCGAGCTGCCCCTGGCTGAATCAGTCCCTGACGGCGGCCAGGCGGGCCAGCATGGTTCTCGCGGCCATGACGCTGGCAGACAAGATCACGATGGTGGAGGGCCAGGGCACCAGTGAGCCCTACGTCTTCTACACGGCCGCTCAGCCGTCACTGTGCATCCCGGCCATGGGCCTGGAGGACGGCCCGAACGGCGTCGGCGACGGCCTGACCGGCGTGACCCAGCTGCCGGCGGGCGTCGCGCTCGCCGCGACCTTTGACCCGGCCATGGCGAGCCAGTACGGCAAGGTCATCGGCTCGGAAGAGCGGGGCAAGGGCGCCGCGGTGAATCTCGGGCCGACCGTGAACATCGACCGCGATCCGCGCTGGGGCCGATCGTTCGAGACGTTCACGGAGGATCCGTTCCTCAATGCCGCCCTCGCGGTCAGCGAGATCGACGGCGTGCAGAGCACTGGCGAGATGTCGCAGGTCAAGCACTTCGCGGTGTACAACCAGGAAACCAGCCGCAACAGGCCGCAGGACGATGCGCTGATCAGCACGCGGGCGCTGCACGAGATCTACCTGCCCGCGTTCGAGCAGTCGGTGACCAAGGCCAAGGTCGCGTCGGTAATGTGCGCGTATTCCACGATCAACGGCGACTACGCCTGCGAGAACCCTTACCTGGAAATCAGGACGCTCGATCAGCGCTGGGGCTTTAAGGGCTTCGTGACCTCGGACTACGGCGCCATTCACGACACCTCGGCGGCGCTCGACGGCACCGACATGGAGCAGCCGTTCAGCCAGTTCTTCGGCACCGCGCTGCGGAACAAGGTTCAGAACGGCACGATTCCCGTGTCGGTGCTGAACGGCATGGTCAGCCGGATCCTCACTGAGATGTTCAGGTTCGGCCTGTTTAATCATCCGCCGACAGGGACGACCGGCTTGACGGTCACCAACTCCGCGCACCAGGCGGTCTCGCTGAAGGTCGCCGAGGCCGGGACGGTGCTGCTGAAAAACGCCGGTAGCGTGCTGCCGCTCGCGGCCAGTAACGGCGGCTCGGTCGCGGTGATCGGCCCGGCCGGCTCGACCGCGCCGGTGGACACCGGCGGAGGCAGCGCCCACGTGACGGCGCCGTTCAGCGTGACGCCGCTTGCGGGCCTGCGGTCCGCCGCCGGATCAGGCACGACCGTCAGCTACACCCAAGGGCTGCCGCTCGATACCGCCCTCCCTGGCATCCCTTCGGCCAATCTGTCGCCCGCCTATGCTCGGACCCCGTTCGGCGGCAGCTACTCGGGCACGCTGACCGCGCCCCAGACCGGCACCTACGTGCTGGCGCTGCAGAACAACTGCGGCTGCTACACGCCCGCGTACCTGACGCTCAACGGCAGGCAGATACTCGACGTACCGAGCACGCCGCCGGTCCATACCTACTCGGTGGCGGTTCACCTGGTCGCCGGGCAGAAGTACGCGCTCGGCGTGAACGGCGCGTCGTCGGCCCTGACCTGGGCGACGCCATCGTCGCTTAAGCCTGACCTCAGCCAGGCGGTCGCGGCCGCGAAGTCGGCGAGGACGGCGGTTGTCGTGGTCTCTGACGACACCGAGAGCGAGGCGTCCGACCGGCTCAGCCTGAACCTGCCGTCGGCTCAGAACGAGCTGATCTCCAGGGTCGCCGCGGCGAACCCGCGCACGATCGTGGTGATCGACGCCGGGGCGCCGGTGAGCATGCCGTGGCTGAGCAAGGTCGCAGGCGTCGTCGATGCCTGGTATCCGGGTGAGAGCAACGGCACCGCGCTGGCGAGCGTGCTGTTCGGCGGCACCGACCCTTCTGGTCACCTGCCGGTGACCTTCCCGGCCAGTCTCGGCCAGGTACCGGCGGCCGCGAAGGCGAGGTTCCCCGGCGTGAACGGCAAGGTGCACTACTCCGAGGGCATCGACGTCGGTTACCGCTGGTACGACGCGAAGCACCTCACTCCGCTGTTCCCGTTCGGCTACGGCCTGTCCTACACCAGGTTCAGGTTCAGCGACCTGCGGGTCAGCCAGCATCTCGTGACCGCCACGGTGACCAACATCGGAAGCGTGGCAGGCTCGGACGCGGCGCAGCTTTATCTCGGCGATCCGGCCAAGGCAGGCGAGCCGCCCAGGCAGCTCAAGGGCATCAGGCGGCTGAGCCTGCGGCCCGGCCGATCCGCGACGGTCAGCTTCCCGCTGACCAGGCACGACCTGTCCTACTGGAGCGACGCGGCCAACGGCTGGGTTGTTCCGGCGGGCACGTTCCGTGTTTTCGTCGGCGACTCGTCGGCCCTGAACGGACTGCCGCTCCGCGGAGCTCTCAAGATAACTGCCAATCACGTGCTATGCGGCGTATCTTAAGCCAGTGACGCGCATTGAGATCGATGGCTTTCCGCCTACTCCCGACGAACTGGCCGTCGCCGCGCTCGATAACTACGGTCATTTCACCGCCATGCAGGTAAGGAACCTGTGCGTGCGCGGCCTTGACCTGCACCTGAAGAGGCTGACCTCGGCGCATCTTGAGTTGTTCGGCACCAGCCTGGACGCCGAACTGGTGAGGACCCGCCTCGGCCATGCGCTCAGCTCAGGCTCACCCGATGCGTCGGTCCGCGCCTACGTCCGCCAGGTCGAGGACCGGCCGTCGATCATGGTCACCGTGCGCGAGCCCGGCGACATGCCAGGCGGCGGTCAGCCCTGGCGGCTGCAATCCGTGCCCTACCAGCGGCCGGTCGCCCACGTGAAGCGGTTCAGTGACTTCGGGCAGGCCTATTTTCAGCGCCGGGTCGCGCAGAACGGCTTCGACGAGGCCTTGCTCACCGGTCCTGGCGGACTGGTGTCAGAAGGCTCGGTGACCAACATTGGCTTCATCGACGGCAGCCGCATCACCTGGCCGAGCGCGCCGATGCTGGCGGGGGTCACGATGCAGCTCATCGAGGCTAAGTTCGGCGCGGCGGGGCTCGGGCCAGCCCGGCAGGAGATCAGGCTGTCCGACCTGGGCGACTTCGCCGGGGCCTTTGTCTGCAACGCCCGCGGCATCGCGCTGGTCGGCCAGATCGACGACGTCATTATGCCGGCCGACCCGCGCTGGACGACGATGATCACGAAGGTCTACGAGTCGGTCGAGTGGGACCAGATCTGACGAGAGCCCCGTTCGGCTTCCGGCGGGCGGTATTCCTCAGCCACGTGCTCGGCCCCAGGACGCCGGTGTTCCCCGGTGACCCGGCCGTCGAGCTGACCCAGGCGGCTTCCATCGAACCAGACGGCTACTACCTCCAGCGGATGTCCTGCGGTGAGCAGTCAGGAACCCACTGGGCCGCCCCGGCGCACTTCCGCCCGGACGGGTTGAGTGCCGACCAGTTGGCCGCGGCCGATTTCTTCTTCCCTGCTGTCGTTCTCGATCACCGGGCTCAGGCCGCGTCGGACGCTGACTTCGCCGTCGGCGTCGGTGACGTCGAGCGATGGGAGGCGATCCACGGGGTGATCCCGCCGCGCGCGGCGGTCTTGCTGCTGTCCGGCTACGACCAGCACTGGGACGACCAGTCCGCTTACCTGGGTACGGGCGGTGACCTGCACTATCCGGGGTTCAGCGGCCCGGCCGCGCGGTGGCTGGTCGAGCAGCGCGGGATCGGCGCGCTTGGCACCGACACGATGGGGATCGATCCGGGGGTCGATGCCGCCTTCGCCGCCAATACCGCGCTGCTCGGCGGGCGGCGAATACACCTGGAGAACCTGCGCGGCCTGGCCGCGTTGCCCGCGCTCGGGGCCTGGGTGATCGTGGGCGGCATCAGGACTCTCGGCGGATCCGGTTCGCCGGCGACCGTGTTCGGGCTGATTCCCTAGCCGATTCCCGGCGTGCCCGAACTCTTGCATCTTGCCCGGATTCTGTGCAAGATCACTTTCACCAGCCGGTGTGGCCCTAACGGGAGTGAACCATGAGTGAAGCAGCGGTGCCGTTCTCTGAGACCAAGGCACCCGAGTCGGCCGACCGGCTGAACCGCGGCGCGTTGCGGCTGGTCGACATCTCCGCGTCCACGATGGCGAACATCGGCCCGGCGTACAGCTTCTACTTCGGGTTCGGTTTCCTCGTCCTGACCGCCGGGGTCGCCGCGCCGCTGACGATCATCGTCGCCGGCATCGCGATCGCGCTCCTCGGGAACACTCTCGCCGAGTTCTCCCGAGCACACCCGTCAACCGGCGGCTTCATCTCGTTCGTGGGCAAGACCTTCGGCGGCACCAGCGCGGTTACCACGGCCCTGCTGACCGGCACCGGGTACATCATCGCGATCTCCTCGGTGCTCGCTATCGCAGGCGGGTTCCTCGGGGACACGCTGCAGTATTACTTCCACTGGAACATCCCGTGGATCATCTTGTCGGTGATCCTCACCGCGGGCGCCGTGCTGATGACGATCAGGGGCGTAGCCGTCTCGACGAAACTCGCCGGTCTCTTCTTTGGTTTCGAGATGCTGGTCCTGATCGTCGTCTCCGTGGCCGCGATCATCAAGGGAGGCGGGCACCTGTCCCTCGTCCCGTTCGAGCCTTCCCACATCCTTAACGGTGCCCAGGGCCTGGCGGCCGGCTTCCCGCTGGCGATCTACCTGTTCATCGGCTGGGAGAACTCCGCCGCGCTGGCCGAGGAGACCGGCAACCCGCGCCGCAACGTGCCCAGGGCGGTATTCCTGTCCACCGCTCTGATGGTCGTCAGCTACGTGCTGTTCTCGTACGCGACGGTAACCGGATTCGATTACAACGGCGCCAAGCTCGGCGCGGCCTCGATCCCGTTCATTACGGTGGCCCACTCGGTCCTCGCCGGCTTCGCGTTCTTCGCCTTCCTCGCCGGCCTGACCTCGACCCTCGGCGTCCTCATCTCGGCGGTCAACTCCCAGGCCCGGCTGATCTTCAACGCCGGCCGCGAGGGCCTGCTGCCGTCCTGGATCGGAAGGGTCCACCCGACCCGGCGTACTCCCGTCAACGCCATCTACGCCTTCGTGGGCATCGCGTCCCTGATCATCCTGGTCTGGGCGTTCCTGCACCTCATCGGCGGCCCGAAGAACTCGGCCACCATGAACCCGCTGAACTTCTTCGTCGAGTCCTCGACGATGGGAACGATCCTGGTCCTGGTCGTCTACTTCCTGGCCAACCTGGCCCTGCCGTTCTACTACCTGAAGTACCGGCGGACCGAGTTCAACCCGTTCAAGCACGTCGTCTTGCCGGTACTCGGCATGGTCGCAATCGGCGTCCCGATGTATTACCTGGTCAAGCCCGGTCAGGAAGCCCCGTACGACTGGTTCCCCTATGCCGCGCTCGGCATCATCGTCGTCTCATTGGCCATCGCCTTCATTCTCAGCCGCATCAACCCCTCCCTAGGCGAACGGGCCGGCTCAATAGTCGCCGACGAGTAACCCGCCGCCCGGCCCTTCACCCGAGCCGCCTGGTCTCTGGGCACCAGCCACCCGACTCTTCGCGCCAGCCGCCGGACTCTTCACGCCAGCCACCGGCCCAGAGATGATCTTGATGGAGTATCAGGGGCTGGTGTGATCTGCGGGGCTGGTGGTGCGCGTGGCCAGCGTTGCGGCGGCATGAGTGTGGTCAAGGTGGAGGATTCCTGTGGCAGGCTCCATTTTCCCGCTCCGAGAGTTGGCCCTTACAGCATCGGTGGCCCATGGGTGCGTTTCTGGTGTCAGCGGCCGGGGCGGCGAGCTGCCCTGGATGCCGGGAATGCCGGGAATGCCGGTGGAAGCTGAGGCGGGAAGGGCTGGAGGACCAGTTCCGTCCGGGCCACGCCGAGGAGTCGACCAGAACTCACTCCCACGGAAACGCACCCGTGGCCCATCGTTGCGGTTCCCGCCAGGGGAGCAACAACAACGATGGGACATCGATGCTGAGCCAGCCGCATCTATGGGCCATCGTTGCGGTGACGGCCTGGCCGGTAACAGCATCGGTGGGCCATCGTTGTGATGGCCAAGTCGATAAGACCCATTTGTCTGGCGAACCACGACCGGAACGGCACCGAGGTCGAGGTTGGCCCGCAGGCGCCCGCCCCGAAGCCCGGCCGGCCCGAAGCCCGGCCCGACAGCAACAGCATAAATACGATACACATCCGCCTCGTATTGTAAACACCGCCGCCTGGGATCGTGAGGTGGGTGATTTCGGGGTGATTGCCACCGGCGGGGACGAACGCGCAGCTAGTCGGGACTGGAGCGGGACTCAATCGGGACTCGGTTAGAACCCAGATTGCCCCGAGCGTAGGTATGATCCCGCTAGACGCGGCGGCAAGTGCCGCCATGCCCGCGATGGTACGAAGGAGCGATTTGATGGGCATTCTCAACGAGGCCCGCCGTGAGTTCATCGCGGCGCCTGATACTGCGAAGGGCCAGATTGTCTATAAGTGGCCCGACACGAACATCCGCAAGTTCACCCGCGCGATCGTCGAGCCTGACCAGCAGGCGGTGTTCATCAGCCAGGGTCAGGTCATGGGGACCCTCCCGCCCGGCCAGCACACGCTGGACGCCAGGGAACTGCCGTTCCTCGGCCTCTTCGTTGACTGGGCCACGGGCGGCAACGCGTTCAAGGCTGAGATCTACTTTGTCGGCGCCCGCGAGTACCCCAGCCAGCGGTTCGGCGGCCGGCTCGACGACGTGCAGGACCCGCAGACCGGCCTGATCGTGACGCTGCGCTCGTTCGGCGAGTACTCGATGCGGGTCGTCGAGCCCACGAAGGTGATCACGAACCTGGTCGGTACCGTCGACGTGACCGATAACCACGCGGTCACCGACTGGGTGACGCAGCAGCTGCTCAAGTCGGCCCGTACCACGGTCACCACGCAGCTGATGTCGGGCGCCTGGCAGATCCTCGGTCTGTCCATGCACAGCCCGGAGATCGAGACTGGCGCCATGCAGGGCGCCAACTCCGAGCTCCAGGATTACGGCATCGTGATCACCAGGCTCGGTAACGTCGACATTAACCTGGACGAAGAGGACAGCAAGCGGCTGAAGAAGCTGGCTGGCGACACGGCCTACAGCCGCCTGGCTGGCGGCTTCCAGCAGGCCGCGCAGGCCGAGATGATGCAGGGCGCTGGTCAGGGCCTGGCTCAGGGCGGCGGCGCGACCGCGCCGATCTTCTTCGGTGCGGGCATGGGCCTCGCCGGGCAGATGCAGGCACCGCAGCAGGCTCCCTACCCGCCGCCTGCCGCTCCCGGCTTCGCCGGAGGTGGTCCAGGCTACGCACCGCCCGCACCCGGCCAGCCGCCGTACCCGGCTCCGCAGGCCGTCCCGCAGGCACCGCCGCCCGCTCCGGCTCCGGCTCCGGCGGCCGTGGCTCCGGTGCAAGACGCCGTCCCCGGCGTTGCCTGCAGTAACTGCTCGACCCAGCTCGTGGCCGGCGCGAAGTTCTGCCCCGAGTGCGGTACCCCGACCGCCAAGCACTGCACGAACTGCAACGCGAGCATGAACCCCGGCGCGAAGTTCTGCGCGGAGTGCGGTACCGCGTCCGGCTGAGACAGCCCCGCGAAGAAACACCCCCGGTTCCACCTGGGGCTAGTCCGATTCCGGACTAGCCCCAGGGTTTGCGGCACCACCTGGGGCTAGTCCGATTCCGGACTAGCCCCGGGTAACTGAGGCATAACCGGGTGCGACAACCTCGTCCTGAGCTACGATCTGATCCTCCTAACGGGCTCTTCGTCTGCTAAGGGCTTACACGAGAAGAAAGGCCAGGCTTTATGGATCGGATCGAGTGTCAGTGGTGTCAGGCGCAGAATGAGGCTAGCCGGACCAGTTGCAACACCTGCGGCGCGCCGCTGGATCAGCGGAACATCGTGTCCGATTCTGGCTGGACCGAAGCGCCTCGGCTGCGGGACATGACCGAGTTCAAGTTCTCGAACTCAACTTGCCAGGTCGAGGGCGAGATCGTCCCGGTCGCCGAAATGAACTTGGCTCAGGGTGACTCGGTGTTCTTCGAGCACCACGTGATGCTGTGGAAAGAGCCGAACGTGCCGATGTCGGCACTCAACACCGGCGGCGGCATGAAGCGCACGATTGGCGGCATGCCGCACGTGGTCAGCGTCGCGCACGGACCCGGCCGGATAGCGTTCTCCAGGGACGCGACCGGTGAGGTCGTCGTGCTGCCGATTCACCCCTCGCACGAGATCGATGTCCGCGAGCATGCGTTCCTCGCCGGGACGCACTCGCTCAACTACTCGTTCGTGCGGATCAAGGGCCTGGCCAACGTGCTGCACGGCGGCAGCGGCATGTACATGGACCGCTTCGTCACGCACCAGGAGCAGGGCCTGCTCCTGCTGCACGGCTACGGCAACGTGTTCCAGAAGACGCTGAAGCCGGGCGAGAAGATCCTCGTCGAGCCGGGCGGCTACCTGTACAAGGACTCCTCGGTGCAGATGAACACGGTGAAGCAGTCCTTCAAGACCGGCATGCTCGGCAGCCACAACATGTTCCTCGCCGAGATGGTGGGCCCTGGCCGCGTGGGCATCCAGTCCATGTACGTGCATCACGGCAGCGAGTAGGAGCCTTCATGACGACTCCTACGACAACGAGCAGCTATACCTGCCCGTACTGCCGGAACCAGACCGACGGCAACGGCTACGCGTGCGATCGCTGCGGCGCCCCGGTCGACATCCGGCTCAAGGTCAGCGATTCAGGCTGGGTCAAGCAGCCGGCCATCAAGGACATGGCGCGGATCAAGTTCAACCGCTCCACGGCCCAGATCAGCGGTACCCAGGTGCCGGTCGCCGAGATGCAGCTCGACGCGGCTGACTCGATGTACTTCAGTCACCACGTCTTCCTGCACTCCGACCCCAACGTGCACCTTGAGGCGCTCAAGATGGGCGGCGGCTGGAACCGGGTGCTGTCCGGCATGCCGCTGATCATGATGCAGGCCACCGGGCCAGGGCACATCGCGTTCAGCGCCGACAAGCCAGGCGAGACGCTGGCGATCCCGCTCCCGCAGGGCCACGCCGTCGACGTCGTCGAGCACCGCTTCCTCGTCGCCACGACCAACGTCAAGTACCAGTGGGAACGAGCGGGCGTCTGGTTCACGACTCAGGACGGCGACGAGGAGGAGTGGCACTACCCCCTCGGCCAGATGATGGACAGGTTCTCGGCCACCGATGGCCATGGGCTGCTGCTCCTGCACGGTCCCGGCAACTCGTTCATCAGGGACCTGAACCAGGGGCAGAGCATCCTGGTCCAGCCGAACGCGCTGATCTGGAAAGACCCGACGGTGCGCATGCACCTGCACTTCGAGTACCCAAGAGGCCAGTACTGGTTCAGCTCGTCGCGGTGGCAGGCGAAGTCGATGTGGTTGCGCCTGACCGGCCCGGGCCGGATAGCCATCCAGTCGGTCTTCGAGCCGCCAGAGATGGTCGGCGCCGTCGTGAACAGCTCGCCGTCCACGACGCATTACTGGTAGGGATGACCCTATGTCGGATAAGGCTGGCCTGCGGGAACGTCGGTGTGAACCGAGGCTAGCCTTATCCGCGTGGTACAGGTCATGATGTCGGCTATGGCGTATGCGGACCCCGAATGACGGGTCTCCTCGCTCAGCCCGTAGCCGTCGTGCTGGCCCTGGCCGCTGCGATCTGTTTCGCGACCGCCAACGTGCTGCAGCAGCGAGTCGCCTGCAAGCTGCCTTCGCAGGCCGCATTCGACACTGGCGTCCTGCTCAGGTTGTTCAGGCGGCCGCTCTGGCTGCTCGGCTTCGCCGCGATCATTGCCAGCATCTCCCTGCAGGCGGCGGCGCTCGGCACCGGCAGGCTCGTCGTCATCGAGCCGGTGCTGGCCAGCAGCCTCCTGTTCGCCCTCGCCCTCTCAGCCTGGGTCGAGCGCCGCCCGATGCACCCGGTGCACTGGGCCGCGGCGATCGCCACCTTCGCCGGCCTAGCCGTCTTCCTCGTCGCCTCCCAGCCATCAGGCGGCCAGCAAATCGCTGGCACCAGGCAACTCGGCTTCGCCGCCATCGGCGCGTTTGCCCTGGCCGGAATCGCCGTCCTGATCGCGATCAGGCTGCACTCGGTCCGCCGGGCCGTGGTGCTCGGCATCGGCGGCGGGATCGCCGCCGGCGTGACCGACGCGCTGACCAAAACCGTGGCGTTCCTCGCCGGAAGCCGCCAGCTCGGGGTGTTCGCTGATCCCCGGCTTTACCTGCTCGTCGTGGTTGGCCTGATGACCTACACGATGCAGCAGAACGGCTACCGAGCGGCCGCGCTGTCGGCTTTCCTGCCGACGTTCGCCGTGCTTGACCCGGTGATCGGCTCCCTGCTCGGCCTGTTCGTCTACCACGAGCGGCTCGGCGGCGGCCCGGTCAGGATCGTGATCGAGACCGCCGCCGCGATCATCGCCACGTGGGGCATCGCCCGCCTCGCCAGCTCAAGCGCGGCCCCCGTCCCCATGGGCGAACCCGAACCTGTGATCGCGGCCCTGCTCCCAGTGCACGCCGCTCTTCCCGTGCCCGTCGTGCCGCCCGCGCTGGAAGAATGACCTTGTTCCCTGGACACCAGGCACTTCGTCGCCCACCCTCAGGCCGCAACAACATCGATGGGCCATCGATACTGCTCAGCCAGGCCGGCGAACCGCAACGGTGGCCCATAGATGCTGTTCCCGCCGCAACGCTGGCCCATCGTTGCGGTTGCGCGGCGCCGGCGTAACAGCATCGCTGGGCCATCGTTGCGGCCTGCTGGGTGTTAGAGGCAGGCGCTGGGCGGCCGAGAGAATGCCGTCCAGTCAGCGCTGCTTGTCGGTACCAACCCGTACGATCAGCGCGTGCCCACTCGTTACGACGTCTCCGAGGTACCGCCGCTTGGCGGATACCCGGCTAAGCAATGCCCGGTCAGGACCCAGTGGGACGTGATCTGGCCGTGCGAGCCACTGCCGGTTCCTCCTGTACTCGCCCGCCGCTTCGCCCGCGGTATCGAGTTCGAGCGCCAGATCGTCGCCCGCATCCGGGCATGCCACCAGGAAGCCACGTTCGTCGAGGCCAGCGACAGGGAAAATCCAGATCATAAGCAGCTAAGGGAAACCACCACGACCCAGGCAATGGCGGAAAGGGTACCCGTCGTCGTGGCTGGCCGGCTACCGGTCGACGTGACCGGCCGGCGCTCAGGGGAACCCGACCTGCTGATCGCGGCGAGGGACGGCGCCGGATACCGCCCGGCCGACATCAAGCACCACAGGACGCTGACCTTGCGGCCGGGCGGGCTCCCGGCGGCCGTCAGCGAGCTGAGCGAGCCCTGGCTGGAGGCGGCCACGCCGGCGGCTGACCTGACCGCACGCAAGAACCTCGCCGATCTTCTTCAGCTCGCGCACTACCAGCGGATGCTCGAGGCGGCGGGAATGGCGGCGCAGGCCGGGCGGTTCGGCGGCATCGTCGGCACGGAAGGCGTCGTGACCTGGTACGACCTTGACGCTCCTATCTGGTCAACGCCGTCGGCGAGCGGCCAGCGAAAGCAAAGATCCACGATGGCGGTGTACGACTTCGAGTTCGACTTCCGGCTGGACATCAGCGCCGTCGCGGCCAGGCACCTCCAGGACCCGCAGGTGCCGCTGCTTGTCGTTCCGGTCAGGATCGGCGAGTGCGAGTACTGCCCCTGGTGGTCATGGTGCGGGCCGCAGCTGACCGCAGGACCAGGCGACGTCAGCCTGGTGCCAGGGGTCGGCTGGCGGGCCTGGCGGACGCATAGGGATCACGGGGTGACTGACCGGGCGGCCCTGGCGGCGCTCGACTACCGCACCGCAGCGCTCGTGGCGGCGAAGGCCGACCTGCGGCCGCTGCTCGCCGCCCTGGACCTTCAGCCCGACGACACTGCCGTCGGGGACATCACCGGCCCGTCGAAGCACGGCACGCACGCCAGCTTGAGCAAGGCGGGGGTACGCGTGCTTGGCGATGTCCGTGCGCTTGACCCGCGCACAGCCGCGTACTGCGACGCGCCGATGGCTGACCTGCCCGAGCAGATCGACCTGGCCAGGGCCGCCTTGGCCCGCGGCCGCGTACCGGCGGCGGGGCGTGGCACGGGTCGTGGTGCCCCGCGCCGACGTCGAGGTCGATATCGACATGGAGAATACCGAGGACGGCGTGTACCTGTGGGGCGCCCTGGTCACCGATCGCACCGGCCGGCTCGGCGAGTACGCCGGTTACCGCCCGTTCGTTACCTGGGAGCCGATGACTCCTTCCGTCGAGGCCGGGTTGTTCGCTGAAATTCTGGGATTGGCTGACCGGCCTTCGGACAACAGCCGCCGCTGGTGATATTTGGCTGAACGCTTATTGCTTTCACGCGGCCGCGGAGAACAGTCAGCTTCGCCGCCTTGGCTTGGCGACGGGGCGGGAAAGCGAGATCGGCGTCTTCATCGGCTCGCCGGCCTGGGTGGACCTGCTCGCCGTGTTCAGGTCCCAGGTGATCACGGGGGAGGCGGCCGGGCTGAAGAACGTGGCCGGGCTGGCTGGCTTCCGGTGGGCGGTTCCTGATCCTGGCGGGGCGATGGCGCTGGTCAAGTACGATGCCGCCGTTGACGGTGCCGATCAGGAGGCGAGGGAATGGCTGCTCGCCTACAACGAGGGCGACGTGCTGGCGGCCAGGGCGCTGCGGGATTGGCTTGATGCGCGGGCGAGCGACTGTCCGGCCGTGGAAGATCTTGGGTAGCAGGTAACCATGACCCAGACTACGCAGGCGCCGTCCGCCCCCCAGGTTCCCGCGCAGCTCGGCCGCCGGCAGGTGCTGGTCATCATGGGCGCGCTGCTGCTCGGCATGCTGCTCGCCGCGCTTGACCAGACCATTGTCGCGACCGCGCTGCCGACGATTGCCGGTGACCTGCACGACCTTTCCAAGCTCTCCTGGATCGTGACCGCGTACCTGCTCGCGTCGACCGTGTCGACGCCGCTGTGGGGCAAGCTCGGCGACCTGTACGGGCGGAAGACGTTCTTCCAGGCCGCGATCGTGATCTTCCTGATCGGCTCGGTGCTTTCCGGCCTGTCGCAGTCGATCACCCAGCTGATCATTTTCCGCGCGATCCAGGGCATCGGCGGCGGCGGGCTCATGGTCGGTGCGCAGACCATCGTCGGCGATGTGGTGCCGCCACGGGAGCGCGGCCGGTACCAGGGCTTCTTCGGTGCCGTATTCGGCGTGGCCAGCGTCGTCGGGCCGCTGCTCGGCGGCTTCCTGGTCGACTCGCTGTCCTGGCGCTGGGTGTTCTACGTGAATGTGCCGGTCGGGATCGTGGCGCTCGTGGTGGTGGCGGCCGTGCTGCCCGGTGCGCTGAGCCGGGTGAAGCGCAGCATTGACTACCTGGGCACGATCATGATCGGCGGGGCAGCGACCAGCCTGGTGCTGCTTACCTCGCTCGGCGGGGTCACCTTCGCCTGGTCGTCGGGGCCGATCATTACGCTCGGCGTGCTCGGGGTCCTGTTCGTCATCGGGTTCGTGATCGCGGAGCGGCGGGCGAAAGAGCCCGTGCTCCCGCTGCACTTGTTCAGGCAGCCGGTGTTCGCGGCGTCGTCCGCGATCGGGTTCGTCGTCGGATTCGCCATGTTCGGCGCGCTGACCTACCTGCCGCAGTACGAGCAGGTCGTGCGGGGCATCAGCCCGACCGCGTCGGGGATCAGACTGCTGCCCTTGATGGCCGGGCTGCTGCTGACCTCGATCGGGACCGGGCAGGCGATCTCGCGCTGGGGCCGGTACAAGGTCTTCCCCGTGTTCGGAACGGCGCTGCTGACGCTCGGGCTTTATCTCCTTTCCCGCCTCGGGGTTTCGACGAGCACGCTGGCGTCGTCCTTGTTCATGTTCGTTCTTGGCGTGGGCATCGGCGCGACCATGCAGGTCCTGGTCATCGCCGTGCAGAACGCGGTCGAGTACCGCGACCTCGGCGCCGGTACCTCAGGGGCGACGTTCTTCCGGTCGATCGGCGGCTCGTTCGGCACCGCGGTGTTCGGCGCCATCTTCAACAACGTGCTGCCAGGAAACATCACTTCGGCGCTGCACGGGCTCACGCTGCCGCCGGGAGTGGGCATCACCAGCGGGGCGAGCCCGGCCGTGCTGTCTCGACTGCCAGCGCCGCTGCATCTGGCGCTGGTGTCCGGTTACGCCGCCTCGATCCGTACCGTGTTCCTCGCGGCGGTGCCCGTGGGGGCGCTGGCGTTCGCGCTGACGTGGACGCTGAAGGAACTGCCGCTCCGGGCAACCTCGAAAGCTGTCGACCCGGCCGACCGCCTGGCCCCGACGGCCCGGCCGACGATCAGGACCTCGGACGAGGAGATGCGCCGGGCGATCTCTTCGCTGCTCGGGCGGGAGGCGCGGCGGACAATTTACGGCGGGCTGGTCGAGGTGGCCGGGCTTTCGCTGACGCCGCGCGCGGCCTGGCTGCTGCTGCGGGTGGGGGAGCACCGCGGGGACTCGCGGGATGAACTGGCACGGCGGCTGATGATCAGCGTCGACGAGCTTGATACGCGGCTGGCCGAGCTCGTCTCGGCCGGATACGTGACGTCTGATCCGGCCGCGCCGGCCGGGCTGACCGTGGCGGGGGAGGACGCCTACACCCGGCTGTTCGCGGCACGGGAGGCCCGGATCGCGAAGGAACTTGACGGGTGGCATCCCGAGCTGCACTCGTCGTTGCTTGAGTTGCTGAAGGAGATCACGCACGAACTCGCCGCCAGCGGCGAGCGTCCAGGCCGGGACCTGGATCCCGCCGGGCGCCGACTGGCCAGGTCGGCGGCGCGGGGGGAAGTGTAGGCGCCTGTACAGTTCCCCGGACGCTGGCCGACGTACGGGGGACTCGGCCCGCCGGCGTGCGGGCTGCACACTCGCTCCGAACGCTGATCCCCGTCCGGGGCGGGTGTTCAGCCCCACAAAGTGGACTCCTGCTGTGCTCTGCCACAGCTATCTTCCACTCTGATGACCCTGGCCCGGCGTCACCGCCCAAGCTGGACCTCATCAGCCGCAACTGTCACACCAGCCCCAGCCTGGACCGCGGCCCGGCGTCTGGCGACCCCAGCAGGGCAATTCGCCGCCAGCTCCAAGCGGCAACGGCATCGGTGGGCCATCGATGCTGCTCAGCCAGGCCGACTAACCGCAACGATGGCCCATGGATGCGGTTCCCGCAGCAACGGTGGCCCATCGTTGCGGGTACGCGCCCCCGCCGGAACAGCATCTACGGGACATCGGTTGGCTGAGCTGTCCGTTTAGCTGGTGCCGTCGCCTAGCTCGCGGCCGCCCCCCGGCGGCTCGCGTGCCTGCGGCCGGGGCCAGCCGGGCCGATTTATCGGCTTTGTGTGGTCTGTACGACTGTCGTTCGCGCACTGACATGGGGTACCGGACATGTGTCGCCAGGCAATTGCAGAAAGCAGCCGGGCGGCACGTGGCCGGTACCCCACCACCGCCGCAGCAGGTCTTGACCCTAAAACACCAACCCCAGATCAGGCCGCCACAGCCTGCTCCTCGTCCGGATGCGGCGTGTCGTCTTCGTCTCCACCGGTCCACATTTCGCGGACGGCCATCGCGACCAGGTACGGCACCAGGTCGGTAGACCGCTTGATCACCCACGCCGTGCCCTTCGTCGACATCCAGGCGAACTGGGCCAGCTTGCTGGGGGGCGGATTCTGCGGCTCGGGGTCTGGCTCCGGCCCATCGGCAGGCCAGCCGTCGCGAGCAGGTCGTGGAAGGACCTGGCGATCAGGCGGTGCCCGCGCTCGTTGGGATGCAGCCGGTCGACGGCCCACATCCTCTTCTCGTAGGTCGTCGGGTTGCCCGCGGCGTCGAAATGGAGGGTGCCGTAGCGCTTGGCCACCGAGTCGAGCGCCGCGTTGACCGCGCTCGTGCGACGGGAGAGCGGCTTGGCGAAGGCGTCGGGCAGCCCGAGCATCCAGCCGGCGTCGGGCAGTCGCATGGTCAGGACCTGCGCGCCTGAGGCACAGAGGGCCTCCACCGTGCGGGCGGCCGCGGCCTCGATCCGCCCCGGGTCGAAGCCGGGCCTGAGCGTGTCGTTGATGCCGAAGACGACGCTGGCCACATCAGGGTTCCTGGCCAGCGCCCTCGGAAGCTGATCGCGGGCGATGTCGGCCGCGGTGGCTCCGTTGGAGGCCAGGTTATGCAGCTCAGGCTCGGGCATGGACTCGGCGAGCAGGGCCGCCCAGCCGCGCCAGGCCCGGCGCTGCTGGCCCGCCGGACGGACGGGATCGCCGACGCCAAGCGTGATGGAGTCACCAAGCGCGGTGAAGGTCGTCATGCCGCCGCTCCCACGACGCCGGCCGTCTCCGGCCGGCTTAGCACATCCTCGTAATGGCTGATCAATTCATCGCCCTTAGCGGCCCAGGTGCGAACCAGCATGCTGCGCCTCGCCGCGTGCCCGGCGGCCGTTCGCAGCTGCCAGTCAGAGGCGAGCGCGGATACCGCGTCCGCGATCGCGCCTGAGTCACCGGGGGTGACGAGGAACCCTGTCACGCCGTCCTCCACGATGTCAAGCGGGCCACCCGCCCTGGGCGCGACGACCGGCAGGCCGCTGGCGGCTGCCTCCTGCAAGGTGTTGCCGAACGTCTCATGCGGACCTGAGTGCACGAAAATGTCGAGGCTCGCGTACAGCCTGGTGAGTTCCTCGCCCTGGCGCTGGCCGAGGAACAGCGCCTTGGGCAGCTGACGTTTCGCGGCCGCCTGACTCGGCCCGCCGCCGACGATCACCAGCTTCACCCCCGGCAAGGCTGCGACCCGGCCCAGCAGGTCGAGGCGCTTCTCGGCGGCCACCCGCCCGATGTAGCCGACGATCAGCTCGCCGTCGGGCGCGAGCTCGGCCCTGAGCTTCTCGCTCCGCTTAGCCGGGTCGAACCTGTCCGTGTCCACGCCGCGGCCCCAGACGCTCACCCGCTCGAACCCCCTGGACACCAGGTCGGCGGCGGTCGCGGTCGAGGGAGACAGCGTGCGGTCGCACTGATTGTGCGTACGGCGGGTCAGCCACCAGGCGAATTTCTCGCCGCCCGGGCCGAGGTGATAAGTACGGGCGTAGGCCGCCATGTCGGTCGCGTATACCGCGACGCACGGCAGCTCGAGCTTCCTCGCCGCCGTACCGCCGCTGGCGCCGAAAAACACCGGGCCGGCCAGGTGAACCAGGTCAGCGCGGTGATCGGCGATTACCTTACGTATCTGCGGTCCAGGCAAACCGAACCGGAAGTCAGGATAGATCGGCAGCCCGACGGATGGCATCCGCGCTACCGGGTAGCAGAAATCGGCGTCCGGCCAGGAGGATCCCGGTGCCGCTTCCGGTGCGATGACAATAGGGTCATGGCCCCGGCGGACCAGGTGCTCAGCGACGCGCATCGCGGTGATGGCGACGCCGTTAACGACAGGTGGGAAGGACTCAGTTACATAGGCGATCCGCACACCAACACCTTCGCCGATTCAAGGCAGCGGCAGACTCCGACAACGTGACACTAAGGCAAACAGTAGATGATAAGTTCGCATGAACCCGCAGGTCAAGCACTAAACGCCCAAGCGGTGTTTGCGCTGGACAGCGCATGGTAACCGAGGTGCGCGACTGGCAGGTCCGGTGAGTCCCGCTCCGGCCGAACTGGCCAGGCGCGCGATTCGCGGCGCGGACCAGTTCCAGCAGCGGCACAAGCCTGTCGCCTTCGGCTACGGCGTCATCAAGAAGTACGGGGACGATAACGGCGGCCAGCTGGCCGCGAGCCTCACCTACACGGGCTTCGTCACCCTGTTTCCGCTGCTGCTGGTGCTGACGACGATCCTCGGCCTGGTGGCCTCGATTTATCCCGGGCTGAGGAACAGTGTCAGCACAGCGGTCGCCAAGCAGTTTCCTGTCATCGGAGACGAGCTCACCCAGAACGTCAGCGCGCTGCACAGGTCAAGCCTGATCGGGCTGGTTGTCGGCTTGCTGATCGTGATCTGGGGCACCTCAGGACTGGCTCAGACCGCGATGTTCACGATGGAGCAGATCTGGAACATCCCCGGCCCCGACCGGCCCGGCTACGCGCAGCGGCTCAGCCGGGCCGGCCAGTTCCTGCTCGTGCTGCTCGTCGGCGTGATCGTGACGACGGCGCTGGCCAGCCTGAGCGCCTTCGGGCACCACAGCCCGATCCTGCTGATCGCCGCGGACGCACTCGCGGTCATCGTGAACATGGCGATGTACGTGCTGGGATATCGCGTCCTGACGCCGGGCAGCGTGCCGATTCGGGACCTGGTGCCAGGCGCCATGCTGGCCGGCGTGCTCTGGACCGCCCTGCAAGCCGGAGGTGCGCTCGTCGTGTCGCACTTCCTCACGAGCAGCTCGGTTTACCACATCTTCGGGATCGTGCTCGCGCTGATCGCCTGGATCTACCTGGTCGTGCAGATCACCATCTACGCGGCTGAGGTCAACGTGGTGAGGGCGCGGAAGCTGTACCCCCGCTCGCTGGTGGCACCGCCTTACACCGCCGCTGACCAGACCGCTCTCGCGCTCCAGCCATTGCAGAACCAGCGCGTGCCCGAGCAGCAGGTCAGGGTAACCTTCGTGGAGCCGCGCGACGAGTAATAACGTTACTTGCACAACTCGGCAGCCGGGCGTGCCAGATGCCCGGAGGGAGGCTTAAGGTTTGTCCATGATGGGCGAAATAGCGCCGCGCGAACCAGAAGAGGCCAAGCCGACGCCGAATCAGTTGCGCGCCTCGCATGAGGACAGGGACGCGGTCATCGAGGTCCTGCGAGTCGCCGCCGGTGATGGCCGGCTCACTGCCGAGGAACTCGACGAACGGCTTGAGATCGCTTTCAACGCGCGTACTTACGGCGAGCTGGCCAGGCTGACCGCCGACCTGCCGGCCGGAGCGGCGCCCGCTCCCATGGTCGCGGCGGCCGCGCAGGTCACCCCAGTCGTGCCCAAGGACGTGGTGCGGATCGACTGCCGAAGCGGCAACGCCGTCCGCGATGGCCGCTGGGTGGTGCCGAAGCGGATCGAGCTGAAGGTCACCAGCGGGAACGTCAAGCTCGACCTGACCCGCGCGGTCATCACCCATCCCGTGCTCGAGATTGATGCCGAGGTACGCAGCGGGAACCTGCGGATCGTCACCAAGCCGGGCGTGGCCGTTGACTCCGACGATGTCCAGATCCGAAGCGGTAACGTCAGGGTCAGGTCGCCGTGGGGCACAGACGTGCCGGTACAGCTGCAGGTGAACCTAACTGGCAAGGTGGGGAGCGGCAACATCGTCGTCTCACCGAAGCGACGGCGCCGTACGTTCTGGCAGTGGCTGAGCAGGCAGCCGCTTCCTGTACCGCTGTGGCAGGGCGCTGACTACGATTTCGGGTCAGGTCAGCCTCGCCGCCTCACCCAGGCAGGCTAGCGACCTTCTCGACCGCGGTCTTGAGCATCTTCGCGTACACCACTCCGCCAGCAGGCTGCGGATGGATGCCGTCCGGCCAGAGCAGGTCCGTGCGGTGCTCGATGGTGTCGTACCAGTTCGCGAGCGTCACGCTGTCCGGATGGGCCGTCGCCGCGGCGGCCAGCGTGGAGTTGACCTCCTGCTCCCAGGACCTGGCCTCGTAGGTGTTGACCAGGACAAGGCGCCGGCCAGGGCCGATCAAGGCGAACAACTGGCTGATCTCGTCGGTGGTGACGGTGCCGTTGGTGCCCAGGCCGACGACCACGATCGGCCTCAGCTGCCCTGCCGACTTCAGCTCCTGAATCACCTGCAAGCCGGTGTAGAACTGCCTGCCGACCATGGCGTCGATGTAAATCCCCGGCAGTGCCTGGTCAAGAGCAGGAGTCGCGGCGACCATCACCGAATCGCCAACCGCCGTGATCTCGCTGCCCGACACGTGCGCCAGCGGTGACTGGCTTGGTGAGGCTGACGGGGAGGCGCTGGCATTACCTCGCGCGGAGGTGACCGGCTGGCCTGAGCCGTTTGTGCCCGAGCCGTTTGTGCCCGAGCCGTTGGTGCCCGAGCCGTTTGTGCCCGAGCCTGCCGAGCCCTGGCCGCTCGCGCCCCCGCCTGCCGACCTCCGAGGGCTCAGCCCGGCGTGCTTCGAGCCGCCCAGCGCGGCCGCGTGCCCGCCGCTCGCTGAGCCAGCCGCGAACGAGACCAGCTTGGCGCCCGCGAAGACGCACAGCACCAGAGCGCCGACAATGCCGCCGCCGCGCAAAACGGCCGCCAGCCGGGAGCGCGCACTTCGTGCGCGTCGGTGTTTCGCCATAAACAGGTTGATCCTGAGAGTTGGGGGTGGGACTCAGGCATTCGGCTGCCCACCTTACCGCGAGCAAAACGGCCCCACAGCCAGAAAACCGAGATCTGACCGTTATAAACCCGTCGCCGACCGGGAAACAACCGCGCTTAGCCGCTGTGCGCCCCTTGGCCGGTGCCCGGCGGGCCGTTCTGGCCGTGAAAGGCTGCGAGGCAGTGGGGAGCCGTGCGGACAAAACGCATATAGCGCCAAACCAAGGCGCAACAATGTCCCATCGATGCGGCTGCCGACTGGCGGCCAACCGCAACAATGTCCCATTGATGCTGCGGGAACCGCATCGCTGGGCCATCGTTGCGGTTCGCCAGGCCCGCCAAGCAGCAACGATGTCCCATCGATGCGGTTCCTTTGGGTGGAGAGGACTCAGGGGCGGCCGGAGCCCCCGCGATGGCACGACGCGGGGGTTCGGGGACAGTCTGGAGCCCCAGCGTTGTCCCGGCGCCGGGGCCAGGGCACCTGCGCCGGGACGACGATGGGCCTGCGGCCCGGTACCACCCAAAGGAGCCACACCAGCTACCGGCGGGCTGGCCTCGGGCGGGCCGGCGCGCTGTCAGTCCAGGCCGTTCGGCGCTAATCAAGGAAGGACAGGCGCACCTGGCGGTCAGGGTTGTCGACGTTCAGGTCGACGAGTGCGATCGACTGCCAGGTCCCCAGCGCAAGCCCGCCGCCGAGCACGGGTACGACGGCGAACGGCGGAGCGAAGGCCGGCAGCACGTGCGACCGGCCGTGACCGCGCGACCCGTGTGCGTGCCGCCACCGGTCGTCGGCCGGCAGCAAGTCCGCGAGCACGGCCAGCAGGTCTTCCTCGCTGCCGGAACCGAGTTCCATGATCACGAGCCCGGCCGTGGCGTGCGGTACGAAGACGTGCAGCAATCCGTCACCGCCGGCCGCCGCGTCGCGGGCGAACTCAGCGCAGCGCCTGGTGAGGTCAAAGATCCGGTCCTGACCGCCCGTGCGTACCCCGATGGTCGTCGTTTTCATGCCGGGCGGTCCTTCTTGGGCAGCTTGGCGACCACGGCCTCGTAGGAGGCGTCAACCGCCTCGAGCAACTCGTCGTCGCCGATGGCGCCGTTAAGTCTCAGGGTGTTCCACCCCGATCGGCCGATGTAGGCCATCACCGACGCGTCCTCCGGATAGCGAAGCAGCCATTCGTCGGCCACCTCCCGGCTCGGTCCGCATTTGAGCCCGACTGAACCGCCGGACTCGGCCGAACCGAGGAATGCGAAGATTTTCTTGCCCACCTTCGCCACGGCGTCGTCGGCCCACGGCTCGTCCTGCCACGCACCTGGTTTCGCTAGGCAGTAGCTGATCAGTTCGGACCTGGTCACGCTCGGCTCCCTCCCTCGCGCCAGTTACGGCCACCAGTCGCAGTGTGGCCCTGCACAGCCGCAAGATAGCGCGAAGGAGTACCCGATGCTCCGGGTCTCGACCTACTGAACAGTAAGTCGATAAATCGTCTTTCGCGTCAGTGCGTCCTGGCCATGCCGTCTTGCCAGGCGCTGGTGCCTGCTGAGGTCGCGGCCTTGGCCTGATTGACCTTGCGCTTGACCATCGCGCTCGGCGGCTCCTCCTGCGCCATCAGCCAGCGCCTGATCGCGGTGATCGCGGCGGTGCCGCTGATCGCCATGCCGCAGACGCTGATCAGGCCCCCGGCGGCGACAAGGGCGAAGCCCGTGACGAGCGCCTTGGAGTTAGCCGAGCCGATCTGAATGCGAGTCATCGAAGACCCGGTGCTTCCCATGATTCCCCCGATGTCAGTCTTGCTCAGACCATCAGCGTTCCCCGCCCGCACCGCTGGCCAGTCACCCGCGCAGGGTGAAGTCCGGCCGCGGGCGCCGCGGGAGCCGCAGGCGCCGGCATCGCCGGGAGCATTCTGCGCCAAAGCGGTTGTGCGGTCACAGGAGCTACGGAATGCTGTTCGAGCGCCCATCTGATCGCACCGACTAGACGGCGGGAACCCAGCAGTCCATGCAGTTATGCCCGAGCACCAGCGCTGTCGTCAGCCATGCCCTCGTCAGCCACGCCGTCGTTAGCCTTGCCCAGAGCCACGGCCTGCCGCCTGCGGCCTCGCTGCTGTTAAGGACCGCAGACGCGAACGCGGCCCCGGTGGCCTTTGGCTTGCTGCCCAACCCCGTAATCTTCGGCGTCGGAATGCTGATCGGCGTCGTGATCGTGCTCGCCGCCCGAGGCTGGCTGCGATTGCGGGGACGCCAGCGATCGCCCCAGGCGGCGCCAGCCAGTACGCAGGAAGCCAGGTCGGCCGTGCTTTCAGATGCCGCGCTTCCAGATCTTGGCGACCTGGCGATTGTCAGGAAACTGCTGGCCGAGCTCGAAGACCTGAAGGTCACGCTGGCATCCGGGCCACCGCCGCTGATCGAGCGCCTGATGACCTTGGCGCAGGTCGAATTGGCGGCTGATCCTGGCATCCTGCTGCTGCTGGCCGGGTTCGGCGCGGCCGGCGACCCTGACGACCGGATCGCCAGGTGCGGGGATCTGGCCGCCGCGCTTGACCTGATCACGGCAGGAGCGGTATCAGCGCGCCGCGAGCTCGCCGGCTGCAGCCAGCGAGGAGATCGCGGCGCCGGCCAGCGACGGCCGGCTGAACCGTGCTGCTCAGCCGCGTCGCACCGACCCCCGGCCAGCTCTCGCTGCTCACTGACCTGACCGAAGAGCCTGGCCGGATCGCTGCGTTGCTCCCGGGTCAGGGGCCAAGGCCTCCACCTCATCGGTGGAGCTGAGCTACCCGTCCGACCGGCCAGGAGGCCTGGCGGTCCGAACGCGCCGCCGCCGCGAGGAGCCGCCGCCTGCTCCCGTGCTCGCTAGCGCGCCGGTCGCCATCACCGTTCAGGCGCCCGCCGAGCCCAGACTCAGGCCAGGCCAGGCCCCTGCTAAGGAACCCGCGCCGACCTCCAGCCAGGCTCCCAGCCTCAGGATCGGCGTGCTCGGCCAGCTCACCATCAACGGCCAGCCAGGCGCGCTCCTGCCGGCCCAGACTCAGCTGATCGTGGCGCTTGCCCTGAACAGGGAAGGCGGTCTGCCCAATCGCGAGCTCTGCCAGCTACTAGGCGCCGACTCCAGCCACCCGAAGCCCGCCGACTCGCTGCGGCAGCTCATCGCCAGGACCAGAAGGCAGCTCGGCCGGGCCCCGGACGGCGCTGAGTGGGTCGAGCACCGCGGCCACGGCCAGTACGCCCTGCACGAAGACAGCAGGCTGGACTGGGATGAGTTCCGTGCTGTGACCAGCGAGGGAATCAAGACCAAGGACGTCGGACAGCTAGCGGTCGCGCTGGGGATGATCAGGGGCCAGCCCTTCACTGGCTGCTACTACTGGTGGCTGGATATCGAGCTCGTCGAGTCGGTCGCGGCCAGGATTGTCGCTGCCGCGGCGACCCTCGCCGGGCTTTCGCTGGCCGGCCAGGAGCCAGGCGCGGCGGCCCGCGCCGCGAGGACCGGGCTGATGGCTGACGGCACGGCCGAGCAGCTCTGGCGGGTGCTCATGCGCGCGGAACACGCGGCGGGCAACCTGGCCGGCGTGCGGGAGGCGTGGTCGCGCTGCGCCGAGGCGGTCGCCGAAATCGCGGCTGACGGGCAGCCAGAGCCCGCCACGGTCGCGCTCTACCGGCAGCTAATTGACCGCTGATTCAGGCTAGGTCGTTTGCGACACCGCTGTGCGGGCAGCGATCTAGGCAGGTTTTCCCGACTGATAGACCAGTGACCGATAATATTTCCCGACGGCCAGCCGCGTCCGGCGTGCTGGCGGAGCTTGCCGCCGACGTGCGATTTCGTGCTAGCGGCTGGGCGGGGTTTGGACGCGAGTGAAACGATCATCAAATGAGGTCGCGCCGAAAACAGCAGCGACCTGCACCGATGGCCGCGCCGGCGCGCCCGGATAGCGGGACGCGGGCGCCTGGCGATCGAGACGGCGTGCTGGTCACCGATCACCTGGAGCCCCGGGTCAGGATCCCCGCCGACATGCTCCGCAGCGTCATCGCGCTGCTTGAGATCGGGTTGCTAGTCGGCCTCGCACTGCTGGCCAGCGCGACCGCGACCGGCGTGGACGTTGACTTTGTCGGCGCCAGCGAGAAGCTGCCCGCCGCGGTGCTTCACTTCATCCAACTGGCCGGTGACCTGGCCCTTCCGATTCTGCCGCTGGGGCTGGCGATCAGGCTCGGGCTGCGAGGGCAGTTCAGGAGGCTGGCCGAGGCGGTGCTGACGGGCGGGGTCACGGTCGGCGTGGTGGCGCTGGTCAACACCCTGCTGAACCTGGCGCCGATGAGCCACCTGCATTCGGCGCTGCACACGGCGAGCACCGCGGCGCAGCCTGAGGCGGCGTTTGACGGTTATCTCGCCGGGCTCGTCGCCTACGTCACGATCATCGGGCTGCGCGGCTACGCGCACTGGCGCCCTGCCTTCCTGACCGGAATCAGCCTGTATGGCCTGGCGAGCCTGGCCCAGGGCCGCTCGACGGTGTTCTCCTTCCTGATCACCGTCCTGATCGGATCGGCGATCGGGTCGAGCTTGCGCTACGCGTTCGGCACGATCTCAGGACGCCCGGACGCGACCACGATCGCGCACGCGCTCAGGCTGGGCAGTGAACGCATCGTCGCCATGCGCAGGGTCGGCAACGGCGGCTCGGAGGTGCGCAAGTACGCGGCAACCCTGAGTGACGGCCGGCTGCTTGACGTCACCGTGTTCGACCGCGACCAGCAAGCGGCGGACGCTTTCTACCGCGTTTACCGCAGGATCAGGGTGCGCGCGAGCGTGTCCCGCAGTGCGCCGCTCACGCTCGAGGGTGCCGTGGAGCGGCAGGCGCTGCTGATTTACGCCACGGAAGACGCCGGGGTGCGGACACCGAGGCTGCACGCTGTCACCAAGGTCGGCCCGGACGCCGCCGCCATCGCGATCCACCACGTCGACGGCACGACGCTGGCCGACTGGGGCGAGCAGACCAGCGATGACCAGCTCAGGGACATCTGGGACACGGTGCTCAGGCTGCACGAGCACCGGGTGACGCACCGGGCGCTGACCGCCGACCGGATCCTGTTCGCCCCGGCCGGCACTGATGCCCCCGACGGGCACCTGCGCGAGCCGGCCGACACCGATCCGGTCGTGCTTCTCGATCCGGGAAACGGCGACGTGGCGGCGAGCGACTTGCAGTCACGACTCGACCTGGCGCAGCTGATCGCGCAGACCGCGCTGATCGTCGGCCCGGAGCGAGCGGCCGGCGTGGCGATCGAGAAGGTCGCGAAGGCCGAGCTTCCCGCCCTGGTGCCGCTGCTTCAGCCCGTCGTGCTCTACCGTTCCACCCGGTCGGAACTGCGCGGCCGCAAGAGCCTGCTGACCGCGCTCCGCAAGCGGCTGACCGAGGCGGCACCGGACGGCGAGGTGCCTCCGGTGCAGCTTGAGCGGATCCGGCCGCGCGCCGTGATTACCCTGGTCGCCGGCGTCTTCGCGGCCTACTTGCTGGCGACGCAGCTTGCCAACGTTTCTTTCTCCAAATTGCTCGAGCACGCTAATCTCGGCTGGAGCTTTCTCGCCCTGGCCTTGTCCGCCGCCTCGTACGTAGGCGCGACCTGGTCGATCTCCGGCTTCGTGCTCGAACGCCTGAGCTGGGTGCGAACCTTCCTCGTTCAGGTCGCCGGCTCGTTCGTGATCCTGGTGACCCCGGCGGCGGTCGGGGGAGTCGCGCTCAACGTGCGCTACCTGAGGCGGGCCAAGCTGAGCGCGGCCGACGCGGCCGCGACCGTCGGCGCCAGCCAGGTCACCTCGCTGCTCATCTACGTCGTGCTCGTGCTGGTCTCGGTCGCGATCACCGGCGAGTCGCACGCGGCCAACGCCCTCCGGCCGCACGAATGGGAGTACATCGCGCTCGGGATCCTGGCGGCCATCGCGGCCGTCGTGGTGGCCATCCCGGCCGGCCGGCGCCAGGCCCGCAAGCGGCTGGGACCGGTGTTCAGCCAGGTGATCCCGAGGCTGCTCGACGTAGCCCAGAAGCGCGGCCGGCTCGTCGAGGGCATCGGGGGGACGGCGCTGATCTCGGTCGCCTACATCCTGTGCCTCGCCGCCTCGATACGCGCCGTCGGCGTCAGCCACGTGCCGCTCGCCAGCGTCGCGGTCGTCTTCCTGACCGCGAACGCGGTCGGATCGATCGTGCCGATCCCCGGCGGTATCGGGGCAATCGAGACAGCGATGTCCCTCGGCCTCACCGCGGCGGGCATGCCAGGCGGATCAGCGATCACCGCCGTGCTGCTGTTCAGGACCTTTACGTTCTGGCTCCCCGCCCCGGCCGGCTGGCTAGCCCTGCACCACTTGCAGAAAACCGGCGCGCTCTAAAGACCAACCCCGTGCGCTATGGGTGGCGGGTGGGGGGCGTAGCGGGCGGGGGTGTAGCGGGTGGGGCTGGGGGTGAAGCGGGCGGGAGTGGAGGGGTGGGGGCGTAGCGGCGGCGCCCGGATGCGTCCCGCAATAGATGCTGTTCGCGCCGGGCGGGCAACCGCAACGATGGGCCATCGATGCTGCGGCAACCGCATCCATGGGCCACCGTTGCGGCTAGCCGACCCGGCCGAACAGCATCGATGGCCCACCGATGCGGTTGCGACCTGGAGCAAGCGGCGAATTGCCCGGTTTACTGGGAATCGGGGCCAGGTGGTCGGCAAAGACGCGCCTGCCCGTCTCTGCTCGCGGCCAGTGCCCGCTGCTCGCCGCCGCCGTCCGCCCGCCGTCCGTCCGCCCGCCGCTGCCCGTTGCTGCCCGCCGCCGCCCGTCGTCGGTGCCCGCCGTCACCGGGGAAGCGAACCGCTCGGATCCCGCCGCTCACTGTCCGTGGCTGTTAGGCAGAAGTTCGGTGATGCTGGCGGCGGCGCTGTTCATGATCCAGATCCGGCCGTGGTAGGCGACGACGGCGGCCGGGCTGGCAAACTTGTACCTCGGGTCGGTCAGACGCTGTTCCACCCGGCCGGAGGAGGCGCTAATCTCCGTCACCGAGCCGTTGCCGGCGTTGGCCACCCAGAGCTTGCCGCCCGTCAGCGACAGGGCCGCGGGCACGGCGAAGTCAGGTCCGCCGATGACCCTGACCAGGTGACCGGTCGTGGTGTCGATCTCGCTGACCGATCCGGCCGCGCTGCCGATCCATAGTTTCGTGCGGCCGGCAATCTCGGAGATCGGGTCGCCGAGGGCGTATTGCTTACCGCGCAGGACTTCGATCAGGGCCCCGCTGACGGCGTCCATCTCGGTCACCGAGTCGTTCGCCGAATTGGCCACCCAGAGCCGGTGGTGACTGACGGCGAGCGCGGACGGTTTGTCGAAACCGTAACTGCTTTCGTGGAATACTGCGATAAGGCGCCCGGTCGTGGTATTCACCTCGGCGACTGAATCTGCGTTCGCGACCCAGAGTTGCGATCCGAATAGTGCCAGGGAGCGCGGGGCATTCAGCCAGTGCCCTCCGTTCACAACGTGCATTACCTGGTCGCTCGCCGAGCTCAGCTCGGTGAGCGAGTGCGAGTTCGCGACCCAGATGTACTTCCGGCTGGCCGTGATGGCGCTCGGCTGACTGAAGCCGTAACTCTTCGCGGACAGGATCCGCGCCGGTGCGCCGGCCTTCCAGCCGAACTCGGTTACCGAATCGCGATCGGCGTCCGCTATCCAGAGCCGGCCGTGCCCGATGGTCATGGCGGTTGGCTTGAACAGGCCGAACTTGGGTCCTGAGTCGATCCGCACGCCGATCGCCTCCGACGGCTTGGCCGGCCCCTGGCACCCGGCGACGCCATCGCGGCAGGTGACGGCGTTGTGATCGTCGTGCAAGGTGAAGTACCCCGTGCCGCTAGCCAGCAGCGCGATCCCGACGACCATGAACACCATGGTCCGCAGCCGCCGGCGACGGTAACCAGGCGGCATCGGTGCCGGCGGCGGAGCGGCGTGCTTAGGCGAATACCCGATATTTACTGCTTGCACGGCACTCATCGATCCTTAAGTGATTGACAGCGCTAAATTAGCTGGCGGATCACGTGAGCAATTGCACCCCCCGCGAGCCCCCCGCGGGTGAGTTTACCGGCAAGTGTTTTAGGCAGGCTAGTAGTATGCAGGTTGCCGGTACATTGGTCCGGCCATAATCCGCAATTTAGCGAAACCCAATCAGGATTAGCTGGCGGAACGCGCCCCGCGCAGGCCGAGGAGAGCAAGAAACAATCCGACAACGGCCACGATGGGACCGATAATAGCCCACGTTGAACTGCCGGACATGGCGCTGCCGCCGATGACATTGAATCCCTGCAGCGCAAACAAAACTCCGGCGGCAAGCAGCACGACCCCGCCCACGCCGAGCACTACGTTTCGCATCATGGACCTTCCGTTCAGGCCAGCCTCGCCGTCGCGAGGGCGGCGGCCAGTAGCACAACTCCCCAGGAGAGTGAACGTAGCGCCCGTTCCAGCGGTTCAAGCAACGTGGCACCGTCAAGCGCGACGACCTCGCCGCTGGTCAGCGTGAGGGTTCCGGCCACGGCTGAGGTGCGGCGGCGCAAGGTCCTCGCCGGCGTCGACAGGTACCGCTGCCCGAGCGAGAGCCCAGTCGCCGCCGCGGCGAGAATGACCGGTGCGATCGCGATCCGCCCGGTCTGGCCGACGTAACCGGTGAGCGCGGGGAATCCGCCCCAGGCGACCGCGAAGCCGAGGTCGGTGTGAATCACCCCGCCGAACAACTCAGCGTTGTAGCCGACGACGAGCAGCGGTCCGATGATCATGAAAGGAATGAGCACCCAGCCGACCTTGGTTACCCCCCAGACTCCGAGGCCGACCGCGCCCGCCAGCCCGATCACCGTCGCGGCGATCAAGAGCGAAGAAGGGATGGAGGTGTGCAGCGGCCTGCCCTGCCATTCGTCGAGCGCATGCGCCGCGACGCCAACCGCGAGGAAGAAGGCGCCGACGGCGGCAAGCATCCGGTTCAGCCGTACTTCGGGGGCGATCGCCGCCCCAAGCACGACGTAAGCCAGGTGCCAGGCGGTGAACGGCGGATGCAAGAGCGTCCACCAGTCGCGCCAGCGGCCAGGACCGGCGGCGTAGAAGGCCGGCCTGGCCTGCGGGCTACCCACCTATGCCACCTGACCTGGTGCCCCACATGATGAGGCCGCCGCCGAGACTCATCAGCGCGGTGCCCACGTCGGTAAATCCGGCCTCCCGCCAGGCGTCCACCGTCCAGCTGACCGGGTACTTGCGGTAATGCGCGCTGATGTTCGGCCCGAGGAACCGGCCCACATCGAGCCATTCGCGGCCGCCGGTGATAAGGCCGCCGGCGGGCAGCAGGGTCCTCGTGTAAAGCCACCAGGCTCCGTACCAGAACGGCGAAGGCGGCGAGCAGAACTCGAGGCTGGCGACCCGGCCGCCCGGCTTCACCACGCGGGCGAGCTCGGCCAGGGTGGCTTTCGGATCCTCGACGTAGCGGAGCAGGTACGTGAACGTCAGCGCGTCGAAGCTGGCGTCAGGGAAAGGCAACTGCTCCGCCCGGCCAGTAACCAGCGTGACCCGGTCGGCCAGGCCAGCGGCGGCTACGTTGAGCCGGCCCTGCCGCAGCATGTCCTCCGTGAGGTCAGCGCCCACGATGCGCGCGCCTGATCGCCTGGCCAGCTGAATGGCGACCCCGGCTGTTCCCGACGCGACGTCAAGGACCATGTCGGCTTCGCCGGCGGGCAGCACCCGGTCGACCATGGCCTTGCGCCAGCGCCCGTTCTGCCCGAACGACAGCAGTTCGGCCAGCCGGTCATAACGGGAGGGGAGCGGGGTGAACAAGTCCTGGGCAAAGCTGTTGCGATCGGTCGCGGACGAGAGCGGCACGGGGTCTCCTTGCTCACGGCGGGCACGCCTATGAGTGAATACTTCCCAATGAGCAGGCGGGAATGTGTCGATGGGAGCGGATCATGGCGAGCGCGGCGGGGGAACGGTTCAGCATCAAGGTCGACGACGGCCGGTCGGTTGAGGTTATTGCCGCGCCCGCGGCCGACGGCCTGCCGCTGGTGTTTCACTCCGGCACGCCGGCCGGCCTGGTGCCCTACGAGCCCCTATTCGAGCTCGCCGCCAGCCTTCAGCTCCGCGGCGTGTTCTACTCTCGGCCCGGCTACGGCAGCTCAGACCCGCTTCCCGGCCGCCAGGTGGCGCACGCCGCGGCTGACGTCGCGGCGATAGTTGACCACCTCGGCGGCACCAGTTTCGTGACCGCTGGCTGGTCGGGCGGCGGCCCGCACGCCCTCGCCTGCGCGGCGCTGCTGCCCGATCGCTGCCTGGCCGCGACGACGCTGGCCGGCGTCGCGCCGCGCTCGGCAGCGGGGCTCGACTGGCTGGCCGGCATGGGTGAAGAGAACCTCGAGGAGTTCGCTGCGGCGGCCGTCGGCGAGGCCGCGCTGTCGGAGCTGCTGACGGCGGCGGCTTCCCTGCTCGGCGGCGTGACCGCCGCTGAGGTCGCTGACTCGTTCGGCGGCTTGGTGACCTCACCCGACGTGGCCGCCCTGGGTAGGCAAACACCGACCGGCGACTTCGCCGGCTACCTGGCCGAGTCGCTCAGGGCGGCCGTCGCGCTCGGTGTCGCTGGCTGGCGCGACGATGATCTTTCTTTCGTCGCCGAGTGGGGCTTCAGCGTCAGCGAGATCGCCGTTCCCGTGACGGTCTGGCAAGGCGGCCAGGACGCGATGGTACCGCTGGGGCACGGAGAGTGGCTGGCGGCGCATATCACGGGAGCAAGCGCGCGGCTTCTGCCGGGCGAAGGGCACCTCAGTTTGGTCGTGAACCACCTTGGCCAGATACTCGGCGAACTAGCGGCGGCCGCCGCGCGGTAGCCGGGAGCCTTCCCACCAGCCAATATTCAGATGCATTCCAGCTGGCTGTCCAGGTAGTCTGCACTATCATGCGCCAGTTGCCGGTACCTGATCCCGGCACGCCCGAACTAGCCTCCGCGTCCCGGTTCGTACTCTGGCTGATGGCCAGGCAGCGCAGCAGTGTTCTGCTCGGCATCGCCTGGGGTTGCGCCTGGATGATCGCCCAGGCCCTTGTTCCCGCCGTGATCGGATCCGCGATCGACGCCCTGGCCAGGCACCGCACCGGCGCGTTCACGCAGGACTGCGCGGCAGTGCTTGCCCTTGGCGTGATCACCGCTCTGACCGGGGTGCTGCGCCACCGCATGGTCGTGCTTAACTTCCTCGACGCGGCCTTCCGCATCATTCAGCTGGTTACCGAGCACACCGCCCGGCTGGGGAACACCCTGGCCCGGCTGCTCACCACGGGCGAGGTGGTCAGCGTCGGGACCTCCGACGTGAGCGCGATCGGCAACGCGATCGAAGTAACAGGGCGCGGCAGCGGCGCGGTCGCCGCCCTCATCGTCGTGGCGGCCATCTTGCTGGTCAGGTCGCTGCCGCTCGGGCTCATCGTGCTGATCGGCGGTCCGGCGATGACCGCGCTGGTCGGATTTCTGCTCCGGCCGCTGCACGAGCGCCAGCAGAAGTACAGAGATCTGCAGGGGGCGCTGGCGACCAGGGCCGCCGACATCGTCGCCGGCCTTCGGGTGCTCCGGGGGATCGGCGGTGAGCAGACCTTCGGCGCCAGGTACCGGGGCCAGTCCCAGGACCTGCGCCTGACCGGCGTGCACGTGGCCAGAACCGAGTCCTACCTGTACGGAGCGCAGATCCTGCTGCCAGGGATGTTCGTGACGGCGGCGACCTGGATCGCGGCCCACTACGCGCTGCACAAGGTGATCACGCCCGGTCAGCTGGTGACGTTTTACGCGTACGCGTCGTTCCTCGCCGTCCCGCTGGCCACCGTGACCGAGGCGGCGGACAGCATCGTACGCGGGGTCGTCGCCGCCAGCCGGGTGGTGGCCATCTTGCGGCTCGAGCCCGACATCACCGACCCGGCCGACCCCGTTCCGGCGCCGGCCCCGGGTACCTGGCTGCACGATCCGGAGTCGGGGCTGACCGTGGCGGCCGGCGAGCTTGTCGGCCTCGCCGCGGAGGACCCGGCGGAGGCGGCGGAGCTCGCCGACCGGATCGGCGGCTACCGGGGCGGGAGCGGAGCCGGACCTGGACCGCGGCTCGGCGACGTGCCGCTGGCCAGACTGCCGGTCGGCGAGGTCAGGGAAAGGATTCTCGTCGCGACCAACGACGCCCATTTGTTCGGCGGCCAGTTCAGCGAGCAGCTCGCCGGAGCGGGGACGGTCACCGGCGCGGCCACCCTAGCCGCGCTCACGGCCGCCTCGGCGGGCGACGTGCTCGATACGGTCGGCCTTGACGGGCAGCTGGCGGCGCGAGGGCGCACCCTGTCCGGCGGGCAGGCGCAACGGGTCAGGCTGGCGCGGGCGCTGCTCACCGAGGCGGAGGTCCTGGTGCTCATCGAGCCGACCAGCGCGGTCGACGCACATACCGAGGCCGCGATCGCGCGCAATCTGCGGAGCGCACGCGAAGGGCGCGCCACCGTGGTGATCAGTAACAGCCCGCTGCTGCTTGACCAGGCCGACCGGGTCGTCTTCCTCCGCGAAGGGGCGATCGCCGCGCAGGGCACGCACAGGGAACTGCTCGCCAGCAGCCCCGCGTACGCGGTCGCGGTCACCAGGGGAGAAGGTAACTCGTGACGCAGCCCCAGATCCTTCCGGTCGCTACCGGCCGGCAGGTGGTTAAGGCTACGGGAAAGGTCCTGGCGAGCCGCAAGCGCGAGCTTGTCACCGTGATCGCGCTGTACTTCGCGGCGACCACGGCCAGCCTCATCCCGCCGAGACTGCTCGGGTCGATCGTCACCGACGTGCAGCACAGTGCCGACGTCGGCCGGATCGACGTGCTGGCCGCCTGGATCGCGGCCGCGCTGCTCGCCCAGTCGGTGCTGATCAGGTTCGGCGCACTGGCCGGGGCTAGACTGGGCGAGGCCCTGCTGGCCAGGTTCCGCGAGGACTTCATCGACGGTGTGCTCGGCCTGCCGCTCTCCGTTGTCGAGCGGGCGGGCAGCGGTGACCTCATGACCAGGTCGTCGCGCGACGTGAACTCGCTGAGCCTCGCCGCCAGGCAGGGCGTTCCCGCGATCCTGACAGCCGCGCTGACCGTAACGCTGACCATCGCCGCCATCGCCCTCGACAGTCCTGTCCTGGTCCTGCCCTGCCTGATCGTGGTGCCGCCGATCTGGGCGGTCACCCGCTGGTACCTGCGCCGGGCGCCGGCCGGCTACCTGCGGGAGAGCGCGTCGTGGGGGGTCGTGACCGAGAGCCTCGCCGAGACCGTGGAAGGCGCAAGGACCGTCGAGGCGCTGCGCCTTAGCCATGCCCGCCGGCGCCGGGCCGACGCTGACATCGCCGCCTCCTACGCGGCCGAGATGTACACGCTGAAGCTTCGGACGATCTTCCTGCCCGCCGCCGAGGCCTCCTACGTGCTCCCGCTGGTCGGCGTGCTCGCGTTCGGCGGCGTCGCTTACCTGAATGGCTGGTGCACGCTGGGCCAGGTAACCGCCGCCGCGCTGTACGCCAGGGCGCTGGTGGCGCCGATGGACGAGCTGATCCAGTGGCTGGACTACATTCAGGTCGGCACGGCCGCGCTGGCCAGGCTCCTCGGCCTCGCCGAGATCCCGGCCGACCGGCAGGCCGGAGCGGCCGCGCCGGCTGACGACCGGCTTTCCGCCAGCCGGGTATCGCATGCCTACGTGCCAGGTCACGACGTGCTCAGGCAGATCAGCCTGGACGTTACACCCGGCGAGCGGATCGCGATCGTCGGCCCGAGCGGCGCGGGCAAGTCGACCCTCGGCCGCCTGCTGGCCGGCATCCAGGGCCCCGACCGGGGTGAAGTCAGCCTCGGCGGGGTGCCGCTGATCGAACTTCCGCTTGGTGAGCTGCGCGGCCAGATCGCCCTGATTACCCAGGAACATCACATCTTCCAGGGCAGCGTGCGCGACAACGTCACCCTCGGCCATCCCGAAGCCGACGACGCCGCCGTCGAGGCGGCACTCGCGGCGGTTGACGCGCTCGGCTGGGCGGAGGCGCTCCCCGAGGGCCTCGCCACTCAGGTCGGCTCGGGCGGCGTCAGGCTGTCGGCCCCGCAGGCACAGCAGATCGCGCTGGCCCGCCTGGTGCTCGCTGACCCGCACACCCTGATACTCGACGAGGCCACCTCCCTGCTCGACCCGAGATCGGCCCGCCACCTGGAGCAATCGCTTTCCTCTGTACTCGACGGCCGCACCGTGGTGGCGATCGCCCACCGCCTGCACACCGCCCATGACGCCGACCGCGTCATCGTCATGGAAAGCGGCGAGATCACCGAGTCAGGCCCGCACCGCACCCTAGTCGCCGCCGGCGGCCCCTACGCCGCCCTGTGGCAGTCCTGGCACGGAAAGTAACCACCTCCACCCCCCTTATACGGGAGGGAACAACAGCAGAAAAGGATCCACAACCTCTGTGCATATCCCTGTGGACAATGTGTGTCTGAAGCCCGCCTGCGGTGGATAAGCGTGGGTTGCGCTGTGGATAAGCAAGAGAATCTTGTATTTAGTGGCCGAACACCTTGTGCCAGCAACCGGACAGGCAGTAGAACTGCTCTCACCACTGAAGTGGCAGATCGCTGGGACGGCCGGACCACCGGTGACCTCGGCGGACTCTGCCCGTGGGCGGTCATGCAGCACACCTGCCGCCGAGTCATCGGTGCGCGAGCGCGCGGGGCCGCGGGCCCCTCCATCTCATACGTGGAGGGGCCTCTGCTTTTCGGCCCGCTATTGCTAAATCCGAAATGGGCTCCCGCAGAGCGAATAAACGGGCTAATGACATCGCCGGAACATTGATGTGGTACCGGGTTGGTGTTGCAAACAACGGCGACCGCTTTAGCTTGGCGGGTGGATCTGATAAAGGTGAGCGGGCCGGGGCCGGCGTGACTGCCGTGAATGCCGCGCCCCCCAAACCGCATCGATGGGCCATGGGTGAGTTTCCGTGGGAGTGAGTTCCGGTCGACTCCTCGGCGTGGCCCGGACGGAACTGGTCCTGCAGCCCTTCCCGCCTCAGCTTCCACCGGCATTCCCGGCATTCCCGGCAGTCAGGGCAGCCCGCCGCCCCGGCCGCTGACACCGGGGGCACCCTGCGGTCGTAATAACGACCGCAGGGTGCCCCCGGTGCTCGGGCAAGACCGTCCCGGACCCGCCTCACTCCACCAGAAACGCACCCATGGGCCATGGGTGCCTTTCTTCTGGAGTGACGGTGATCGGCGGGCATGGAGCGCGGGCTGGCGCCCCTGCGCGTCGACCGGTATGCCGCTAATGCCCGGTTCGCGGAGGTTAGCCCGTGAGGTTTTCGTCCAGGGCGGGCCGGGCCGGGAGTGCGTCCAGAAAGTGAACCCGTGGTAAGTCGCCCGGGGACCGTGCCTTACCACGTTTTAGCTCAGAAAATACCGGTGTAAACCACGTATAACGATCCGCGGTTGCTAGCTAAAACGTGGTAAGCCGCCGGGCTGAGGCGGCTTACCACGGGTTCACTTTCTGGACTGACTCAAACCGCCCATATCGCCTGGCCGCCAGCCTGGCCGACCGCGACTCCACGGACAGACTGTCGCTCGTCACTCCCCGGGAAACGCACCCATGGGCCATGGGTGCGTTTCTGGTGGAGTGAGGCGGGTCCGGGACGGTCTTGCCCGAGCACCGGGGGCACTTCGGGGTCGTTATTACGACCGCAGGGTGCCCCCGGTGTCAGCGGCCGGGGCGGCGGGCTGCCCTGGATGCCGGGAATGCCGGGAATACCGGTGGAAGCTGAGGCGGGAAGGGCTGCAGGACCAGTTCCGTCCGGGCCACGCAGAGGAGTCGACCGGAACTCACTCCCGCGGAAACGCACCCATGGGCCATGGTTGCGGTTCGGCGGGCCGGGCTGACGACATCGATGGGCCAGGGATGCGGTTGCCACAGCATCGGTGGGCCATGGTTGCGGTTGGTGCTGGCCCGGCATCAGCATCGGTGGGCCATCGTTGTGCCCGGCCGAGCCAAATAGGTGTTTTGTCGCGGTGGCAGATCCTGGTGGCTTGTTTGGCGTCGTGGTTGTCTGGGTGGGTGGGCTTGGTTGTGAAGAGGGCCGGGCGCGGCGGGTGAGGTTTGGGGTGTTTGCGTGAGTCCGGAAAGTGAACCCGTACAAGGTCGCCGTGATCTGGTGACGTTGTACGGGTTGCCGTGGCAGGGCGGTGGTGTTATGGGCGGGTTTGTTTGTTTTCACGGTACGGTTAACCGTACAAGGTCGTGATCGCGGGGCGACGTTGTACGGGTTGGCTTTCTGGACGCACCCAGGCCGGACGCCAAACGAGCCACCAGGATCGTGGCACCCGGCGGGATGCGCCACGCGCGCGATGATCAGACAGTGCACCGCGGGGGACCGCGCCGCCGGGGGACCGCGCCGCCGGGGGACCGCGCCGCCCTGGGACCGCGCCGCCGGGACCGCGCTGTCGGCTAGGGCTGCGCTGCCGGGTGGTCACTGGCTGGCGCGATCACTCCGCGTGTTTGCCTGACGGGGGATTGGTTACGGTGCGATACTGAGATGTGACGATCCGCGCACGACGCAGCGTGCAGACACTCAGGACTACCAGGAGTCGGCCGGGCGTGCGGGCAGGAACAGCCAGGTAAATGGGCCTTATCACCGATCAGGATGGGCCGGCGGACGAGTACGAGGCGATCGCGCTGCCTGTGGAGAGCACAGCAGGATCGGCGGTGTTCGTCAGGCGCTCGGCGCGGCCGAGCAGGCGTGCGGTGCTTCACCTGCACGAACTTTCCGACTCGCTCGCCCCGGCCGACCTGGTCCGCTGGTACAACGAGCGCGGCTTTCACTTCTACCTGACCGACGTCGAGTGCGCGGCGCCCGCGCATCCGGCCAGGCGCCGGGGCGCCAGATCACACCAGGCCGCCTTCGCGGCCCTTGACGCCGCTTGCGAGCACCTGCGCGAGGCGGACGGGATCGACGCGATCATCCTGAGCGCCCAGGGACCCACTGCCTTGTCGGCCGCGCTGTGGTGCGACGCCCGCCCGGTAAACCGGCCGGCCGAGGCACTGATCTTGTCGAACCCTGACTTCGGTAACCTGCGGGCCCGGCTGGACATTACCTGCCCGGTACTGGTGATCTCGGCCGCGGAACCGTGGCGGGATACCAGGAGGGAGCGGCGCGGAAGCGGCATCAGGCTCGGGCAGCACGTGACCTGGCTGCACATCGACGCCGCGGCTGGCCAGGACGGTCCGCCGGGCGCGCTGCCCGCGCCGCAGCGCCGGCGCTTGTTCGACGAGATGGGCCGCTGGCTCGGCGCGTACATGTACGGCCAGGTCAGGGACCAGCTCTTGTAGAAAAGGCGAAGCCGAGATGTCCGGTATTTGACGGCATCGGTGGTGCCTTGGATGGCTTTTCTTAAAGTGAGGCGGGTCCCGGAGGTTCTCGCTTGGGTGGCGGGGGCACTTCGCATTTGTTTTCACCGACCTAAAGTGCCCCCGCCCTCCGGGGACCTGGCGGTCGGCGGTTTCAGGGTCAAGTCCCTCGCGGTGGAACGGGGAAAGTACTGCCGGCACAAGTCACAAAACTGGCAAATCACCCGCGCTAGTCCCGGCGGCGGGTTCCCTGGCCGCCGGGGCGGCCCTTGGGTTGGCCGGCGGCGACGGCGAAGCGGGCATATCCGCGCGGCGAGCCGCAACGATGGGCCATGGATGCTGCCGGCCGGGGGCGGGTCACCGCATCTATGGGCCATCGTTGCTGCGGGCACGACATCGATGGGCCATAGATGCGGTTGCCCGGCCCGGCGCAGCAGCATCGATGTCCCATGGGTGCGTTTCCGTGGGAGTGAGTTCTGGCCGACTTCTCGGCGCGGCCCGGACGGAACCGGTCCTCCAGCCCTTCCCGCCTCAGCCTCCACCGGCATTCCCGGCATTCCCGGCATCCAGGGCAGCCCGCCGCCCCCGGCCGCTGACACCGGGGGCACCCCGCGGTCGTTATAGCCGACCCCGAAGTGCCCCCGGTGCTCGGGCAAGACCGTCCCGGACCCGCCTCACTCCACCAGAAACGCACCCATGTCCCATCGTTGCGGTTCGCGGCCGGGGCTGGCGGCGGATTGATGCTCGGTTTGCCGGGAGCCGGGACCCGGACGGCCCGGCCCGAACCCGGACCACCGTTACCATCACGAAAATGTGAGCCAGAGCTGCATCGGTGGGCTATGGGTGTGGCTCTTCCTGATGGAGCTGGGCCGGTTGGCTTGGAGTTGATCTTCAGGCTGCCGGGCAGGCCCAGCGTTGTCCCTCCGCAGGTGCTATAACCCCCGCAGAGGGACAACGCTGGGCCTGCCGCCCGGCTCGGAACCGCCGCGTTGTGCCATCGCTGGGCCTGCCGCCCGCCGCTGACCCGGCCTCCATCAGGAAGAGCCACACCCATGGGCCATCGATGCCGGTCAGCCAGGCCGGCTGACCGCAGCAGCGGCCCAGCGATGCGGTTCCCGCAGCAACGCTGACCCATCGTTGTGGTTGCGCGCCCGGCCGGAACAGCATCTATGGGCCAGCGATGCTGTTGGCCCAGCTGAAATCTCCGATTACCTCAAGCCGTGGGCAAGCTCGCGGCCGCCACGGGCGGGGCGCCGGCATCCGGGGGGCGTCCCCCTGGGCCAGCGCTGAACCAGATCGGGGTCGTCAACGTGTCCTTGGTGAGCCAAATCAATGCGAGTAAGGGGTGCGAATTGACTCAACCGAATGCCAGCCTGCGCCGGAGGCGCTGGGTCATGCGGGGGGCAGCTGCCCTCGTCGCGACCGCCACCATCACCGCCGTTGCCGCTGACCTGGCTACGGCCCAGGCCGCCGCACCGGCCAAAGCGAAGAAGATGCAAGTCGTCAAGGTCGTCACGGCCAAGCATTTCGGCAAGATACTGGTGAAGAAGAAGAGCGGCCGCAGCTTGTACTACCTGCCTACGGGTACCTGCCGCGGCGAGTGCCTGGCTGTCTGGCCGCCGCTGCTCCTGCCCTCGGGTTCCATGGCGACGCCGACCGGGGTGAAATGCCTCGGGACCGCCACGTTCGCGAAGCGCCAGCAGGTCACGTACCGAGGGCACCGGCTGTACACGTTCGCCGATGACACCAGCGGCACTCCCACCGGCAACGGCGAGGCAGGTTTCCTCGTCGCCAAGGTCAAAACCGGCGCGTGTCCTAAGGCGTCGGGCAGTGGCGGGGGTGGCGGCTGGTAAGGCTGACCGGCAGTCCCAGGTCGTAAAGTTCAGTCCTGAGCTGGGCGGCGGTCGTGAATCTCAGCGCGGCCACGCCCAGCTCGGCCGCCGCCTCGACGTTGGCGGCGTTATCGTCGATGAAGACCGTTCCGGCCGGCTCGAGGCCGTACCTGGTCAGCAGGATCTCGAAGATCTTACGGTCCGGTTTCGCTACGCCTTCAAGACCGGAAATCACGCAGCCAGCAAACAAGCCGAAAAACCCGAACCGAGCCCGGCGCAGCTCGTACTTATCCGGTTCCATGTTGCTCAGCGCCAGACAGCGCACGCCGGCCTCGGCTAGCTCGGTCAGTATCTCGACCGTGGAAGAGAACTGCCCGGCGACCATGTCCTCGCTGCGCCGTGACCAGGCCATGATCTGCGTCGCGTACTCCGGGTGCGCGAGCGCCAGTTCCCGGCAGGACTCCTCGGTGTCCACGCCGAGGTCATGCGCGTGGTGCCAGTCACTGGTGCAGATAGTCGCGAGGAACCGCTCAAGCTCGGCCTCGTCATCGAACAGCTCACGGTAGACGTAGCGAGGATTCCAGTCGAGCAGCACGCCGCCGATGTCGAATACGACCGTGGAGATCGTCAGTTCAGTCACTTCGCCACGTTAGCCGTTGACGCTCACCTGAATGATCGGGTATCCGGAAGCGCCATTGGGCTCCGGGGGCTCCTGAAGCGCCGTCTGGGTGTAGCCGGTGGCGTCGGTGGCACGGGCCTCGATCACGTGCTCGCCCGGCGTGGCGTCCCAGTAGTAAACCCACTGGCGCCAGGTGTCGATGCCGGGGACGGCGGCCAGCGTGGCCTGCTGCCACGCGCCCCTGTCCACCCGGACGTGCACGGCGTCGATGCCCTTGTGCTGAGCCCAGGCGACGCCGGCGATCGCCGTGCGGCCCGCCTTGATCGGGCTCTGCCCGGTGGGAACGTCGATGCGGGACTCCGTCTTGATCGGCGCCTGCGGGAACCAGCCGCGCTGCGCCCAGTAAGCCTGGTTCGAGCCGTAGGTGGTGACGTTGATGTCGGTAATCCACTTGCAGGCCGAGACGTAGCCGTACAGGCCGGGCACCACGCTGCGGACAGGGAAGCCGTGCTCGACCGGGAGCGGCTTGCCGTTCATGGCGACCGCGAGCATCGCGTCCCTGCCGTCCATGGCCGTCGCTACCGGGGTGCCCGAGGTGAAGCCGTCGAAGGAGGTGCAGTACAGCTGGTTGGCACCGGACTTGATGCCGGCCTCGCGGAGCAGGGACCGCAAGCTGGCGCCCAGCCACTTGGCGTTGCCGATATAGGGTCCGCCGACCGGGTTGGACACGCACGTCAGCGTGATGTAGTCCTCGATCAGCGGCCGCCTGATCAGGTCGTCGAAGGTCAGCGTGATTTCCTTGCTGACCAGGCCATGGATGCGAAGCTGCCAGCTTGACGGCGGGATCTGCGGCAGCACGATCGCCGTGTCGACCCGGTAGAACTGTGAGTTCGGCGTGATGAACGAGGCCAGGCCGGGCACGCCGAGGTTAGCGCCAGCCGGCACCGGCGGCACGGCGACCGTCGGCCGCGGCAGCTTCATCGTCTCCTCGTCCTTGGTGACGTTCTCGCGCTCGCTGAGAAGCCGGCCTCCGAGGTAGGCGACCGCGGCGACGCCCGCGGCGGTCGCGCCGCCCTTGATGAACTCCCGTCTTGGCCGCTCCCTGACCGACAGGCTGGCCGTGCGCGGCTTCCCGGCCCGGTGCACGCCTGCTGGCCGGCTCGCGGGCTCGGATGGCTCGGATGGCGCGGGCTCCTTCGGCAGATAGCCGGCCAGGGCCACCAGCCGGTCGATCGTGAAGGCGGCCGCGGCCGAGCCGATCAGCGTCGGCAGCAAGTAGGCCGCGTTGGACGTTGGCCTCGTCGCGGCGGCGATGAGCCCGACCAGGCAGAAGACACCGACCCCGATCAGCCCGTTCCTGCGGTTGCGCTGAGCCATCAGGCCGATGAAGGCCGCGAAGAGGGCCAGGATGATAAGAACGCCGATCTGCAGCGCCACCTTGTCGTGGCTGCCGAACTCCTTGATCGCGAAGTCCTTCACCGCGGGCGGGCTCAGGTCGATGGATAGCTCGCCGACCGCGACAACGGGAAAGCTGTCAGGGCCGGTAAACCCGGCGACAACGAAGCCCACGCTCACGCCGATGGCCCCGGCCAGCAAGCCGGCTAGCGCGCCGAGCACCCGCGCGCGGGAGAAGTTGATCACACTGGATATTCGTACCAGGGAGAGCCGGGGATTGGTGGCGGATGCCACCCAAGCCGGAACGCTCTTCGCAACGAATAGGAAGTGTGAGGATGACCGACGGTGAAAGCGGGCCGGACCACGGCCGGCTGCCGGCACCGCAGGTGCCCGATGGCGGCCGCCGGCTGGCCGAACTGATCGGCGCGGTCGCGCTGGGCGACGAGCGCGCCTACGAGGCCCTCTATGACCAGTCGTCCGGCTGGGTGCTCGGCACCGTCCGCCGGGTGCTGCGCGACCCCGCGCAGGCCGAGGAGGTCATGCAGGAAGTCCTGCTGGAGATCTGGCGCACGGCCAGCCGGTTCGACCCGGCGCAGGGCAGCGCCATCTCCTGGGTGATGACGATCGCGCACCGCCGGGCCGTCGACCGGGTCCGGTCAGAACGCAGCCACGCGTCCCGTGAGCAGCGGGCAGCGACCGCGGTGATCGACTACGACGACGTGACCGAGGCGGTCGAGGCGAGCCTTGACCGCGAACGAGTACAGCGCTGCCTCGGCTCGCTCACCGAACTGCAGCGCGAATGCCTCGGCCTGGCCTATTACAGCGGGTACACCTACCGCGAGGTCGCCGAACTGCTGGCCGTGCCGCCTGGCACGGTCAAGACGCGGATGCGGGACGGGCTGATCAGGCTCAGGGATTGCCTGGGGGTGTCGTGATGACGACTGCCGATCATGAGCTGCACACTTTGGCCGGTCCTTACGCGATGGACGCGGTCAGCGACGCCGAGCGGGCCAGCTTCGCGGCGCACCTCGCCGACTGCGAGCAATGCGGGGACGACGTCCGCGAGATGCGCGAGGCCACCGCGAGGCTCGGCCTCGCCGCAGCGGTCAGGCCCCGGCCTGAGCTGAGGGAACAGACCATCAGGGCGGCGTTCGCCACCACCCAGCTGGCGCCGCTCGTCTCCGGTGCGGACGTCAGCCGGCCGGGCAATTTGACGGAAGAAAAAAAGGAAGCGCCGCAGCGGCGGGCCGGTTCGCTCGCGGCCGGAGCCGGGTGGCGGCGGCTGGTCAGGCGCGCCAGGTCCCTGCGGCCTTCCGTGCGGATCTCGCTGGCCGCCGCGATGGTACTGGCCGTGGCCGCGGCCGTGCTTGGCGGCACGACCAGCAACGCGATGCGGCAACTCGACCATTCACGGCGCCAGGAGCACATGATCGCGGCGGTGCTCAGCGCGCCGGACAAGGTGATGCTGACCGCGCGGGTCACGACCGGCGGCACCGCGACCGTGGTCATGTCACGTAAGGCGAAGGCGGCGGTGTTCACCGCGCGCGACCTGGTGGCACTGCCGAGCACGGAAGGCTATGAGATCTGGCTGATGGGGCCGGGCGGTGCGCGGGCGGCAGGCATGCTCAGGCCGCAGGCCAGCGGCATGACCGGTCCGGCGATCGTGTTCGGGTTGCGGCCAGGGGACGTCATCGGCGTCACGGTCGAGCCCGCCGGCGGAGCCAGCCGTCCGACCTCGGTGCTCGTCGTGGTGTTCAAGCCAGGGCAATAAGCCGGTCAGCAGGCCGGACCTGGCTTTTAGAGCCGCGTCCGGCTGGGCAGGGTTCGGCGGCGTGAGGCTTTTCTTTGCGTCAGTGGCGGCTGGCCTGGTCGCCCTCGCCGCAGTCGGGTGCGGCACGTCGCCTCCGGCCCCGGCCACGCCGACCGGAGCGCCGCCGCTGCCGCTGAGCAGTCCGCAGAAGCAGACCGGGACCAAGCCAGTCGGAGCTGGCTGCGGATTCATCCCGAGGCACGGTGCGGGCAGCTTCGGCTCGATTTCCGGCCAGCGCGTCGTGACCGCGACCGCTAGCAATCCGCAGCTGTCGGTCTTCAGCTCGGCGATCAGGTCAGCCTCGCTGGCCGGCGAGCTCGACAAGATGAGGTCATTCACCCTGTTCGTGCCGGTGAACAGCGCGTTCGCCGGACTGCAGAAATCGGACCTCAGCTTTCTTCGCCAGCATTCCAATCTGGTTAAGGTCGTGCGCAGGCAAGTCGTGCCCGCCCGCATCACGCCGACACGAATGGCCAGGGGCGGAAGCGTGACCACGCTGGCGGGCAGCAAGCTGACCTTGGCCAAGAGCGGCAGTTCTTTCCGGGTAGACCAGGCGACAGTCGTGTGCGGCAACATCAGGGCGGCCAACGGGACGATCTACGTCATCGACCGGGTGCTTCTGCCGCCCAGATAAGGACCGGTCCGCATCGTCTGCGGCGCGCGGAGGCCGGCCGACAGGCTAACGTGGCACCGTGAAAGCTTCACCCGAGGCGCAGCTGAAGCTGCTTGAGCTAACTGATATTGACGCCGAGCTAGGCCGGATCGCTCACCGGCGGCGATCGCTGCCCGAACACGCTGAGATCACCAGGCTCGAAGGCCGCGCCGCCGAGCTGCGCGACTCCATTGCCTCGATGACCGCCCGCGCCAGTGACCTGGGCCGAGAGCAGATCAAGGCCGAGGCCGACGTCGAGCAGGTACGCTCGCGCATCGACAGGGACAGGCAGCGGCTTGACGGCGGCATGATCGCCTCGCCCAAGGAGCTAGAGAATCTCCAGTCGGAAATCCAGTCGCTCCAGCGCAGGCAGTCCGACCTCGAGGAGATCGTGCTCGACGTCATGGAGCGCAGGGAGACGGCGGCTGGCGAGCTCAAGGCGGCGGCCGACGAGCTCGAGTCGGCCGGCTCCTTGCTGACCTCGGTGACGGCCACTCGGGACGCGGCGCTCGCTGAGCTCGACTCGCAGTCCGGGCGAGCCGATGTCAAGCGGGCGGAAGTGACCGCGGCGGTCCCCGGTGACTTGCTCGAGCTGTATGACAAGCTGCGCGCGCAGCACGGCGGGGTGGGGGCCGCCGCCCTCCGCCTGCGCCGCTGCCAGGGCTGCAACCTGACGCTCAACACCGTCGACGTGAACGCGATCAAGGCCGCGGCGGACGATGAGGTACTGCGCTGCGAGGAGTGCCGCCGGATCCTGGTCAGGACGCCTGAGTCGGGCCTGTGACGGGCTGGGGCGGCCGGCTAAGCGAGCCGACGGCCACGCTGCTGCTTCGGCATGGGCAGACAGAGTTGTCGACCGAGCGGCGGTTCGCGGGACGCGGTGACATCCCGCTGACGAAGGAAGGGGTCAGGCAGGCGGGGCTCGCGGCGCGGCGCCTTACTGACTCGGGGATTGATGTCATCGTCAGCTCGCCGCTGCAGCGGGCCAGGCGCACGGCCGAGGCGGTCGCCGAAGCTACCGGCGCCCCGATGATCGTGTATGACGAGTTTGCCGAGGCGGACTTCGGGGCCTGGGAAGGACTGAGCTTCGCCGAGGCGGGGGAGAAGTGGCCGGAAGAGCTTGCCGCCTGGCTTCAGAGTCCTGATGCGTCGCCGCCTGAGGGCGAGAGCTTCGCCTCGGTGGCTCTGCGGGTGGTGGCCGGGATTGAGCGGCTGCTCGCGGACTATGGAGGGCGGAAAGTTGTCGTGGTCAGTCATGTGACGCCGATTAAGACGCTGCTGTGCCGGGCGTTGCTGGCACCGCCTGAGGCTATGTTCCGCATGAACCTTGAGGTAGCGTCGCTGTGCCACGTCGACTGGCTTGATAACGGGTCGGCGGTGGTGCGCTCGCTGAACGATGTGGCGCATTTGCGGGAGCAGCACGGGAGCGGCTGAAGTAGGTCGGCCCCTCGCCCGGCCGCCCCTCGCCCGGCCGCCCCTCGCCCGGCCGCCCCTCGCCCGGCCGCCCCTCGCCCGGCCGCCCCTCGCCCGGCGGCCCCTCGCCCGGCGGCCCTGGTCCCGGCGGCTCCTCGCCCCGGCCCCTCGCCCCGGCGGCCCCTCGCCCCGGCCCTCGCCCGGTGGCCCGGCGGACCCTCGCCCGGATCACCATTCCGGCATTTCGGTCATTTAACGCAAATAATCAGGTTGATCCGCAACGATGGCCCATCGTTGCGGTTCCCGGCCTGCGGGCAACGACAACGATGGCCCAACGTTGCTGTGGCAACCGCATCGCTGCGCCATCGATGCTGTAGCCGCAGGCCGCCCAACGACAACCATGGGACATCGATGCGGTCACCAACCCCACGGGGAGTGCCACGATCAGTCGGACGCTCCACTCGGCCGGGTAACTGGGCGCGCGACCGGGCGTAGTTTGGCAGTTTCGGGGTAAGAATGTCGTTTTTGCGTCGGCCCCAGCCGACCGGCCAGGAACCGGCTGTCACCAGCACCCAGCCTGGTGGTCCAAGTCGGGGAATTTCCCTGCCCTCCCGGAACGCCCGCAAGTCATCGGCGTTGAGTTCCTCGTGCGCGGTGACCTCGTCTGGACGCAATGCCATAGCTAGGGCATGTGCAGGACGCAAGTCAGTGCCGACGAGGCGGCCGAGCGGGAGCCCGGGCCGCAGCGTGATGTTCGCGGGCAAGCTCATGGCTGCCGGTGGCAGGTAGAACGTGGTGCCCCTGAACTGCACTCGCGAGGCGTCGATGTCCTTGCGCACGATCCGGGCAGCGAACTCGGTCCAGGGCGAGCGCGGCACCGAGCCTTTCCTCCGACGCCGCGCCGGCTCGTGGCGGCCGGGCCAGCCGGGGGCGCGAAGCACGGCGACGAACTGGCCCTCGCACCGGCACAGATGCGGATAGAAGCGCATCGCGTAGCCGTGGCTGTCGTCTCCGACCAGGGACGGCTGGCCGCCGGGCAGGCTCCTGAGGTCATCCAGCGTCCAGTCTTCATGCTGGCCGAGGAAGGAGCGCACGAGCTCCTCGTTCTCGGCGACGGCGAACGTGCAGGTGCTGTAGGCGAGCAGTCCTCCGGGCGCGAGGGTCTTGGCCGCCGAAGCCAGAAGCCTGGCCTGCCGCCGCGCCGCGCCCGCGACCTGGGCCTCGCTCCACTCCGCTCGCAGAGCCGGCTGGCGGCGAAACAGCGCCTCGCCCGAGCAGGGCGCGTCCACGATCACGCGGTCGAAACTGGCCGGGAGCGCGTCGGCGAGCCGGGGCGGCGCGGCGCTCGCGACGGCCACCTCCGCATAACCCCAGGCGTCCAGGTTGGCCAGCAACGGGCCGAGGCGCGTCGACACCATCTCGTTCGCGAGCAGCATTCCGTCCGGGCCGAGCTTCGATGCCGCGTGGGTAGCCTTACCGCCCGGTGCCGCCGCGATGTCGAGCACCCGATGCTGCGGCTCAATCCGAAGTGCCTCGACGACCGCCATCGAAGACGGCTCCTGCAGGTAGAAAAGACCGGCCCGGTGCTCGAAAGTGTCGCCGAGCTGGACTTCGGCCGGAAGATAGGTCGCGGCCTGGCACCAGGGCACCTGGTCAACGGTCAGGCCAAGCCGGTCTGCGACCTGGCTCAAGCTGGTCTTGTGCTCGTTGACTCGCAATGCTCGCACCGGGGCGGCCGTGAGCGCGGCCAGGAAGGCATCGGCATCGGCGCCCAGAGCACCGCGCTGCCTGGCGACGAACGGCTCAGGAAGCTCGGCCCCGGCAAGCTGATGCGATCGCCGTCTCGCGGCCGAGGCCTTGCGCGCGTTCATCGGGCAATTGTAGAAGCGAGGTCAGCGCTAGACTTAGCTGGCGACGGGCGAGTTGGCCGGGCGGTCGCGTCGGTTCCGGTAATACCGGGATCGCCGAGGAAGGTCCGGGCTCCACAAGGCAGGGTGGTCGGTAACGCCGACCCGGGGCGACCCGCGGGACAGTGCCACAGAAAACAGACCGCCGCCGGCCGCACGGCTTCGGCCGGGCGTCGGCGGTAAGGGTGAAACGGTGGTGTAAGAGACCACCAGCGCCGCAGGTGACTGCGGCGGCTCGGTAAACCCCACCCGGAGCAAGGTCACAAGGGCCAGGCGCCGCAGCGCGGCACCCGGCCTGCGCGAGCGCTTGAGGGCGGCCCGCCCGAGCTCGCGGGTAGACCGCACGAGGCTGTCGGCAACGGCAGCCCTAGATGGATGACCGCCGGCCCGCGCAAGCGGGTGCACAGAACCCGGCCTACAGGCCAGCTCGCCCGTCGTCTAGAGTCCTGAGCAGCATATATGTGCTCACCGAGCATCGAGGTTCTGCTCCTGTTCCGCCAGGGCGGTGCCTGAGCACAGTATCGATCGTTCCCCGACCGAGGTCTTCGGCATCAGGAAACAGCTGCGACCCTATCGGGGCCGTGACGTAATGAAGCGTCACGGCCCCGCAGCAAAAGAACCATCAAGACTGGTCAGTGGTCCCGCTGACCAGATGTGAGCTTGCTGGATTTTGCAGATTGCCTGGATCCGCCGCCAGGCCGTAGCGAACTTTTCCTGATCTCCGGCATTCCCGCCGCATCCTACGACGATCGCGAGGACCACCTTCAACGCTGGCAGCTCGTTGCGGTTCAGGGAGACGCACATTGTGGAGTGAGCCACTACGTGGTGTGATGCCGCCGCCATGTGACGGAAGGGCACGTTTCCGGCCCACTCCCCGGTAACGGCGAAGTGCGTCGATCAGCTCCATTGGGGTCATCGCGGTCAGCGGATCGGGCTTGAGGTTATAGCCCCACGCGTCCTCGATCGAGCGGCCTTTACAGCTGCGGTGCCGTCTCCGGTGCGCGCGCGGTGACGGCCCTGACATTCGCCCAGCGCTTCGGCAAGCTGCTTGTCGAGCTGGGTAACCGCGCTCTTAACGTAAGGATGATTAACCGTCTGGGGGCTTTCAAGGACCTGCCCAATCCTGCGGATGTCGCAGACAAGTGCTTCGACTTCATGGTCGCCTCGGCTGAGAACTTCTCGCCTCAGCTGCGTTTGGCTACCAACGGGCATGTAACTTCTCTGCGAAGTCATCGACCACTCTCCGGAGTCGGCGCCACAGGCAATACCGCGGCGGGTTCGATAGCAAGCAGGCGACCCAGTGTGCTGCCTAGAACCACTGGAGCTGCTTCGTGAGGTACGAAACGGAAGATGCAGACGTAAATGACTATGATGACGACTACGCGTACTCGTCGGACTGGCTGTCGCCAGGTGATGCAAAGCGTGGGCATACTGCCCTCCTGTTGAGCTGGTTCACTGAGATCCCGATTCGGGGTCTACTGGGGTTAAGCGGTGGCCTGGGACCATTTCGACGCCAGCGACAACGGGGAGATTTGGAGCCGTTATCCGCTGGTATCTGAGTCTGTCAATAGTTAGTGCCTGCGGTTCCTGATCAACATGATGAACATGTTTTTTACGAAGATCCTTACAGTCGCCTGCTTCGTTTAACCTCCTTCACATCCGTTAACTCTCGTTGGCCAATGTTCTGTACCTCAAGGCAGCCAGGTCTTTGAGTATCATGCGAACCAAGCGGCGCACCTCGGGTGATTAGCCCGATCTGCGCTGCATGCCCCGTGGCTTGGTCCGGTGGCCTGGACCTCAGCAGGGCTGGAAGTACGAGGAGGACCGATGCCCGGTTGGAGCGGACGGGTTCTTCGTTCGGGAGGTCCGGTGGAGATCTACGACCGGACCTCCCGACGTACTTCGCTGGTCTATATGGACGGTCCCGCGGTCGCCGTCATTTAAAGTTCATGCTCGCTATATAAGCCCGGTGTCGATATCGGCATCCGGTGAACGGCATGTTGCCCTTGGCCAACAGCCGGGCGCTCGCCATCAGGTCGATCTGGTAGATACCTGTTGCAAGTTCTTTGGATATCGACTCAACATCCCCGGCAATGTCCGATGGCCAGATAGTCGTATCTCCCAGATAACGCCGGTTCGTTTAGACGCATCACAAATCTTAACGCGCGGCGACTCGGCGGCAACCGCGATGACTTCGACCGCGTTGAGGTGACCTATAACCGCAGTGGCCAGGTCCCGGGCGCCCACGAGCGCTACGTCGATTGACAGCGCCAGGTCATGGGCGTGCTTTCTGTCAAGATTCCGCCAGCGCTCACGGAAGTCGCTGCAGACGACATCGTTCTCAAGCCGGATCGACAGCTCACGTGCGTCTTTGATCTGTTCATCTATAAGGACCTGGCGATTGGCGGCGAAGTAGCGATCGAGCTCCCTTATCCCGTCGAATTCCTGATCGCCAATAACATTACTTATCGAGTGTTCCCTTACGACCTCAGCGTCTTTGTCGGCAGCCAGTGTTCTGTCAAGCGCCTGAATGCGGATCAGGTCATATGCGATCTGAACTGCCAGATCACGTGCATGGCTCAGAAGTTGGCTGAGGTGGCGGTCACGCTGACGCGCAAAGGCGATAGCGGCCAGAACAGCGATCGTGAGATCACCGTGGTCACAGAAACTCATGATCGAGATCACACGCCAGCTTGCGAGCCTGCTTCACCACCTCACTGAGCCGCTGATGGATCTCGGCCGCCCTGGAGCGCGTCTCGATGACGGCGGCGAGTCGTTCGGGCAGGAATCGCCGCTCTTCTCGCACGAGATCATGCCCAGGGATCTTCCCCCGTTCGCTGTCCAGCATAATTGCGACGAGGGACTTGCTCGGGTCCACCACCGCCTGGACGTAAGCAACGATGTCATCGTGCGCACGTTCCAAGATGGCGTCCAGTTGGTCCTCGGTTAGTTCGTAAGCGTCATTTGTTCCGCTAAGAGATTTCATCACCCGATGCCCTCCATCATTCTCCCCCCAAGGGCGCCAAGACCACCCTGAGCACCTTCCTGCCTTTCTTAATCTGATCACGGACTTTCTGATCACTCCACATCAAGCTGTCGAGCTATCTCAGCGGGTTTGAAGCCGTCGAGCAGAAATGCCATCACTATTCTGGTATCCAGGTCCAGTTCACGCAGGGTCGATCTAACGAACTCCGTCTGCACCGTAAGTTTTTAGCGTGATCGGTAACCTGGCGCACGGGAAAGGATACTGTAAGCTCTTTAACAACAACGGTTTGCCGCAGACTGCCTTCCTTCTGGAGACGAGAAGTATTTCGAGCCGCCACTGTCCGAATCCAGCCTCTGGGCGCCTCAATAGCTTCCCATCTGCCTGGCTGTTCCGTCAGTCGCCAGAGATCAATAAATGCTTCTTGTGTCGCATCCTCCGCGTCGTCTAGTAGCGCGCCACACTTCATCACAAAGGCGACGACAAACCAGAACTCGTGCTGATGAAAATCGAGATAGGCCTCCCGCGCGGCATCGGGGGTGAACTGCACGATGCGCGACGGAGCCCACGATGGCCGATCGGACTCCTGGTTGCTGTAGCTCCCTTCAGTCGAGTGCATTGGCGCTGCCCCGATCGCTCGTCAAAGCTGCGGGCATGTCGACTGCACGAATTGCATGCGGCTGGACGGCCGCCGGAAGTGGCGCCTGGATCTGATGACACTCGTAGTTGCGAATGTCCTATTTGTCATGTTCAACCCTCCCCGGTCCGTCTAGTGCCGCCCCGCTCTGCATATAAGTGTGTTCACGCAGAGGAAACCGGGAAAGGCGGACCAAGATCTTTTAGTTACCTTGGAAGCCGCTAGCTCTTCGATGTCGACCGAAGGAGTCCCGCAGCCAAGGACCCTTGGGCACGGAGCCACTAGACCTGACTCAGAGAAGGGCAATAGATGTCAGGTAGTGACGCAACATGAGCAGTGTGACACACGCGCAAGTGTCAGGCGGTCAAAAGTTGCGGAGGATGATGTTCTATTTTGTAAACACTTCCCGCCGACCCCGGCACACCATGACGTATTGCGTGCGCTTATGTAGTGCAGACGATTTCATCGTAAACAATTGCACAAATATATTGTTAACGTACTCTAACTTCGAAACCATGCTTAGACGGTGCTCTAAGTCCCAGATGACTGAGGGCGCGTCGCGCGACCGGACGTAGACCACGCGGAACGCCGAGACATCACTGCCCCGGTCCGCCCCATATTCGCCGTGCTCGCAGACCCCACTGGGCTCCAGCATCACATGACCCGGCTTACAGGCCAGCTCGCCGGCACGACAACGGCTGTTCTGACGCCTAAGCGTCAGCCCCCGCGACTCAGCGCTGCCTCGATCACGGCGCGGTTACGCACCAGCCAGGCGGCCGAGCGGGCGCGCCACGCTATCGCCCACAACGCGATCGGATGCGAGGTCATCTCGGGGGCAACCCGGCGTCGTCGGCCTCCCAGGCCGTGTCAAGGACCGCGAAATCGACCATCCGGTCAAAGAAACCGCCGAGCGCTGCCGGGCCGTGAGGCCGTAAGCATCCACGATGACCGCGGCCTGGCGGGCCCGCTCGGCCAGGGGCGGCCTTCGAGTTCGGCGAGGATGTCGTCGTGGAGCTTGGCGTTGAGCCCACACCAGCTGGGCCAATTCGGTCAGCGGGTCAACCGGCCCGGCTGTTTCCCGGCAATCAGCGCGACCGGCAGGCCGTTCCGGGCCACGATGTTCCATGGAGCTACGTCGCAATGGCCGATGACCTTCACGTCGTCACCAAGGTCGCGGCCATGCCAGGGAAACCACGTCGCATCTGGCGGTCGGCCGGAGAGGGACCGAGTCGGTTGATGGAGCCTTCTGAGCATGCTGCCGAGCCCGGCGGCACCGTCAAGAGTCCACGGACCTGGCTCGGCGAACTCGCCCTCGATAAATGTGAGCGTTTCGCGGCGATCAGGACCAAGGCCAGATCCGACCAGCCGCGGTGCGGCATCAACCCCGCATCCTCCAGGTGACGCAGCAGAAGATGGACCGCGGGCGTCCAGGGTCCGGCGTCGCGGATAACTACGTTCCCATCCGGCGCACCCGCGTGCGGTCGCCGCCTTCGAGAGGTATCAAGGCCGCTGCTGCCCCCTGCTACTGATAATCTCGTCGTGCACGCAGCGAACCGAGGAGGTGAGACCAATTTCCCTGTATCAGGGCGGGTCCTCTCCTTCGGTCCCTACGTAGCGGTTCAGCTGACCTAGGCGGCCGGGGAGTGCCCGCAGGCATCCCGAAAGGCAAGACCTATGCAGGTTGTTTCTGAATCAACTTCGAACGGCATCGTCGAGCGCCTGTTCACCGTAGCTGACATCCCCGGCGCACTCTGGTCACCAGCCGGGGCCGGCGACGAAGACCCGCTTGTGCTGCTCGGGCACGGTGGCGGTCACCACAAGACGGGTCCGGCCGTCGTATCGAGGGCGCGACGCTACGTCGCTGACTGTGGCTTCACCGTGGTGGCTATCGACGCGCCTGGACATGGCGACCGGGAGAAGTTCCAGGCGGGAGAGCAGGTACTGAACGGCGCTCGCGAAGAGTTCGCGGCCGGGCGATCCATCGGTCCGCTGATGACCAGGTACAATGCCATGCTCGCGGAACTGGCCGTTCCCGAATGGCGAGCCGTCCTCGATGTCCTGCCCATGAGCGGGCAACGGCCCGTCGGGTACTGGGGCGTGTCGATGGGCGCTGGCATCGGGATCCCGCTCGCGGCGGTCGAGCCGAGAATCAGGGCCGCCGTCTTCGGCCTGGCGGGGGGCGACGCTATTGCCGCCGCGGCGGCCCAGGTCAGCATTCCGGTCGAGTTCCTGCTCCAGTGGGACGACGAGCTAGTCCCGCGCGCCTCCGGGCTGGCTCTCTTCGATGCCTTCCGCTCGCCGGAGAAGTCGCTCCACGCCAACCCAGGCGGGCACAGGGAGGTGCCGCCATATGAGGTGGAAAGCTCGCAGCGTTTCTTTGCCCGTCACCTGACCAGAGCCTGAAGCACGAGGTCCGCCAGTTCAGCCGGCGAGTGCTGATCACCGCGCAGCACGAGCGTGTCGCCGGAGAGCGTGTTTCGCGCCGCCACGCAGCGGTCCACATTGCCAAGCCGGAACCGCCGGGCCTCGTCGTCCGCTCCCGGATCGTCTTCGACCAGGATCTGGGCCTCGATCCGGTGGCGAAGCTCGGCGGCGGGAACGTCAAGGAACACGTGCAGCAGTTCGTGGCCCGCCTTGGCGATGGCACCGAAGATCTCGTCCCGGTAGTCGGCCTTGACCAGCGTCATCGGGACGATCAGCGGGCGGCCGTAGTTGGCAGCGAGCCCGATCGCGAACTCAGCCACCAGCTTGCGCCACAGCGGGATGTCCTGGAAATCGCCGCTGTCGGCGGGCGGTGCCCACTTAATCAGGATGTAGCCGACGTACTCGGGATCGAATGGCAAAGCGTCAGGAAGCCTGCGGTGCAACTCGTCGGCCAGCGTGGTCTTGCCGCCGCCGAAGGCGCCGTTAATCCAGATGATCATCAAGTCACCTGCTCGGGTGGGGAGGGGTCTTCGGATGGGGAGGGGTCTTCGGGTGGGGAGGGGTCTTCGGATGGGGAGGGATCTACCGCACCCTAGCCGGGCGGGTCCCGGCCGAAGCCGTCCCGTGGCTGGTGTCATCCGCCAAGCCCGGCCGGGCGTCTTACCTGTGCGTGGTCATCCTCTCCCGACTGATGGCCGGAGCAGATCCGCATTGACGGAGAAAGCAGGTCATCATGCGAGGTATCAGGCGCGCGGTTCAGTCAAGTGCGGCGGCGCTGGCCTTAGTCGCGGCGACGGCAGGCACGGCGACCGCGGGCACGGCGCCCGCTGCGACCGCCCAGCCAGGGGGCCTAGCGGCCGGGTGCCAGCCCTGGAATGGCGTCGAGCACGAATTCGCAGACCTCAGCGCGGTGGCCATGTCATCGTCCTGCGGAGCGTGGGCAGTCGGCAACGAGGGCGCGGAGACGTTCTCGCAGAGCTGGAACGGGCCGGACTGGACGCCGCAGCCCACCCCGGTTAGCCCAGAGGAGGCCAGTCTGCTCGGGGTAGCCTCGATATCACCGAAGAATGTGTGGGCGGTCGGCTACTCCTCAGAGAATGGGCAAACTCGCCACGACCGGACGCTAATCTTGCACTGGAATGGCAGCACCTGGACCCAGGTGCCAAGCCCTCAGGGCGACCCGTCGCACGCCAACCAGCTCACCGGAGTGGCCGCGACCTCCGCCAGCAATGTCTGGGCCGTGGGCAGCTACTACAACGGCCGGATGCGCCAGACCCTGATCCTGCACTGGAACGGCCATGCCTGGACCCGGCAGCGCAGCCCCGACCCGGCCGGCCAGGCCCGCTTCAACACCCTCACCGCCGTGGCCGCCACCTCGCCCGCCAATGCGTGGGCGGTCGGCTGGACCCGCGCGGTGGGGACCATCGTGCTGCACTGGAACGGCAGGTCCTGGAAACAAGTCCTGGCCAACGACTCACACTTCATCCAGCTCACCGGCGTGGCCGCGACCTCTGCCAGTAACGCCTGGGCGATCGGGAATGAAGAGGTCATAACCGGCGGCACTCACACGGTGATCTTGCACTGGAACGGCCACGCCTGGAGACGCCAGCGGACTCCGGACCAGCCTGGCCCCAAATTCGGGAAAATCTTGAACGTACTCTCCGGCGTGACCGCAACCAGCGCGAGCAGCGCCTGGGCGGTCGGCTCCTACGTCAACGGCAGCAACGACTGGTCCACCTTGATCCTGCACTGGGATGGCTGGGCCTGGCGGCACATCGCCAGCCCCAGCTTCCTTCAGCTTGGCCCGAGCGACGTCCTCACCGGCGTCGCGGCCGCCTCTGCCAGCAGCGCCTGGGCTGTAGGAGGAGACGGCATCGTCCTGCACTGGAACGGCACGACCTGGCAGCAGTGACAAGTGGTGTCGCGGTAGAGGTCTCGCCGTCCTACGCTGGGCTGCGATGAACGAGGAATGGGATGTGGCGATAGTTGGCGCTGGCCCGGCCGGCCTGGCGGCCGCTACGGCAGCGGCCGGGGCGGGTGCCCGCACTCTCGTGCTTGAGCGCGCGGTTCATCCCAGGTACAAGACCTGCGGCGGCGGGCTGATCGGCACGTCGCTCGCGGCGCTCGGACCCGACCTCAAGGTCCCGGTCAGGGAACGGGTCGACGCCGCCACGTTCACGCTGCGCGGTCAGCGCTCGTTCACGCGGCGTCAGCACGACGGCCTTCTCACGATGGTGCTGAGGGACGAGTTCGACGACGCTCTGCGGCAGGCGGCCGTGGCGGCGGGAGCCGAACTCCGCCAGCATACGGTGGTCCGGTCGGTTGGCGAGGACGAGCAGGGCGCCTTCGCCCGGCTGGCAGACGGCGCGCAGGTCAGGGCCAAGGTCCTCATTGGCTCAGACGGCTCGGCCGGTGTCACGGCCAAGTACGCCGGCGTCGAGTTCAGCCAGGTCGACCTGGGCCTGGAGATCGAGGTGACGGCTCCGGCCTCGGTGCAGGAGGAGTGGCGCGGCCGGATCCTCATTGACTGGGGTCCTATCCCGAGTTCGTACGGCTGGGTCTTCCCGAAGGCCGACCGGCTGACCGTCGGCGTGATCGCGCCGCGCGGCACCAGCGAGCAGACCAAGCAGTACCTGCGCACTTTCGTCGACCGGCTCGGTCTGGCCTCGTTTCCTGTGCTTCACGATTCTGGCCACCTGACCAGGTGCCGGTCGGCGGATTCGCCGCTGCGGCGCGGCCGGATCATCGTCGCCGGAGACGCGGCCGGTCTCCTCGAGCCCTGGACACGGGAGGGAATCAGTTTTGCCTTGCGGTCGGGCACGCTCGCGGGAAATGCTGCGGCCAAGGCGTCCGCCGGTGGCGGGCCGGAAGCCCTGGAAGATTACGTCACGGCCGTCAAGCACAGCCTGGTGCCGGAAATGGACGCGGGCCGGCGCATTCTGGCTCTCTTCACTAGGCACCCGGCGATCGTGCACGCGGGTGTGGCCTCGGCACCGGGCTGGCGGGTCTTCACCAAGTTCTGCCGGGGCGAACTCGCGTTCCCCGCCCTGGTCAAGCGTCCCCTGCTCGGCCCGGCGATCTCAGCCCTCGGTCGGGCCTAGAACACGCGAACCACCAGCCCCGCGGATCAAGTCAGCCGCAGGAACCCCAGCAAGATCATCTTCAGTTTAGGGCTCGCAGATTAATAACACGTAGTTTCGGATTTTTGTGTTCTGCGCCTGCTACAGGTGCCGGCGGTGGCCCGGTTGCGGCGGTGCTGCCTGACCTGGCGGGCGGGAAGGCGCGGGCAGCCAGCAGTAATGCGGCATTGCTGTTGCTAGGCAACAGTAATGCCCGCATTACTGCTGATCAGCTCCCCGGACACCGGCCCCCGGACCCGGCTCACCGCCCGGTCAGACGGCGTCCTTAGCACGTTAAGGGCCGGAAGCTAGCGAAACTACGTGTCATTAATCTGCAAGCCCTTAGGTGGGGTGCGTCTTTGCGATGGCCCGGTCCGGGCAAAACGCCTAGAGCGCCTCGCCCGAGGCGCAACCATGGCCCAGCGATGCTGTTGCCCGGCAGGCGCCGACGACAACGATGTCCCACCGATGTTGCGGATACAGCATCTGTGTGCCATCGATGTTGTTCGCCCCGTCCGCCGTACGACAACGATGGGACAGCGATGCGGGAAAGCGCCGGGATAAACCGGCATGGAGGAGGAGATGGAAGAGCTCTACGCCGAAGGGCTAGCGTCCCACGGCGGCCCTCAGCCATGCGTCGACGTCCCGCGAGGGCGTGGCGAAGCGTTGGCATGGGCACGTGCAGGCCGGGTTATTGAGCCGCGAAATCATCCTTCCGGGGTGCCGACGTTGTCCGCAAGGCGGAAGGCAACACCGCTGGCGGCGCTAAGGCGCGAGCCGTCAGGGGGCCCCGCGCGGTCAGAGATCCAGGGCATGTGCGGAACCTTCATGCGCGAGAACCGGGAGATCCCGTGTCTCGCCCGCCGGGCTGATCTCCGGTCGGGCCGCCCGGGGAACGCTGAGGCGGTAATCCCGGGATGAACGAGCACGGGAAGTCGGACGGTCCGTAGTACCTGCGAACCTGCCGAACAATGCCAGGGCTGCGGCCATGGCTGCGGAGGCGGGGGAGGAAAGGGGACCGGCCAAGGGGAACACGGACGGTGAAACACGTCCCGGACGCAGTGCCGGGCTGGGCGTGTCAAATGGGCTGGACCGTGTGCGTGAGGTAGCGGTGAGGGACAAGGAGGCACGGTTCACGGCGCTTTTGCACCATGTCACGGTGAGCCGCCTGCGGTGGGCCTACTGGGCGATCAGCCCGAAGGCCGCGCCGGGGGTGGACGGCGTGACGTGGGCAGCCTGGGGGCAGGACCTGGAGCGGAATCTCCTGGATCTGCACGAGCGGGTGCAGCAGGGGCGTTACCGGGCGAGTCCGTCGCGGCGGGCGTACATCCCGAAGGCGGACGGGCGGCTGCGTCCGCTCGGCATCGCCACGCTGGAGGACAAGATTGTCCAGCGGGCCGTCGTCGAGGTGCTGAACGCTGTCTATGAGGCGGATTTCCTGGGTTTTTCTTACGGGTTCCGGCCGGGGCGCAAGCCCCACGACGCGCTGGACGCGCTGGCGGTCGGGATCGACCGGAAGAAGGTGAACTGGGTGCCAGCCGCGGATATCCCGGGTTTTTCGGTCAGCTTGATCGGGGCTGGCTGGAGAAGTTTCTCCGGCACCGGATCGCGGACGAAAGGATCCTGCGGCTGATCGGCAAGTGGCTGGCCGCGGGAGTCGTGGAGGAAGAGACCTGGAGCGAAAGCGCCGGGGCACCGCAGGGAGCGTCGGCGTCGCCGCTGCTCGCGAACGTGTACCTGCATTACGTTCTGGACCTCTGGGCCGTGTGGTGGCGTAGTCATCACGCTCGCGGCGAGGTGATCATCGTGAGGTTCGCTGACGACTTTATCGTCGGTTTTCAGTACGAGCAGGACGCGCGGCGGTTCCTGGGCGAGCTCCGGCCCCGGCTGGCGAAGTTCGGCCTGGAACTGCACCCGGACAAGACCCGGCTGATCGAGTTCGGGCGGTTTGCCGCCCGCGACCGGGCGGCCAGGGGCCGGGGCAGGCCGGAAACGTTCGATTTCCTGGGCTTCACCCACATCTGCGGGACGGACAGGAACGGGCGGTTCCAGCTCAAGCGCGTCACGATCGCCAAGCGGCTGCGGGCCAAGCTGGCCGAAATCAAGGCCCAGCTCAGGCGCCGCATGCACGAATCGATACCTGAGCAGGGCCGCTGGCTGGCCAGCGTGCTGCGCGGGCACACGGCATACTACGCCGTGCCCGGCAACATCGCGGCAGTCCAGGCCTTCCGCGACCAGGTGACCTGGCCTGGCTCAGAACGCTGCGGCGCCGCAGCCAGAAGCACCGGGTCACCTGGGCGCGGATGAAAGGGATCGAAGCCCGGTGGCTCCCCCGAGCCCGCATCATGCACCCCTACCCGAACGTGCGCTTCGACGCCAGAACCCAAGGCAGGAGCCCGGTGCGGTAATTCCGCACGCCGGGATCTGCGCGGGGGGCCGGCCGCAAGGCCGGTCCCTACCGCGACTAAACCAGGCTGGGCGCTGCGGCCGCCCCGGCCGCCCCGGCGGCGACGGCTCGTTGATCCCGCCAGACCCGACAATCACCTCAGTCACGCCGGCGCGCCAGTGCTGCGGCTCGAACCGGGCCGGCTTGAGGGATCTCGACGGGAACCCGGACGCCCGCTACGGTGACGACCAGAGCGCCGAAAGTCGCGCGGCCCCGCCGGGGGCGTGCCTGACGAGAGGGATACGCCGATGACGTCACGCCGACCTGCCCGGTCTGTTTTAGTGGCAGACTCAGTCACCCGCCGGGCGGTCATGGCCCTGCTGTCCGTCCTGGCCCTGCTGTCTGCGGCGGTCGCGTTCGCCGCCGTAACGCAGGCGGCACCGGCAGGCAGGCCAGCGAGGCCAGCCACTTCCTGCCCCAAGGCGCGCGGTCCTTTCCACGTCACCCGCACCCAGATGACCGGCCGGAAGAAGACGCAGTTCGTCCCGGCGGGCATCACGGTCGCCGGCCTGGCCAATCCCGGTTACCAGGCCTCCATTCCGGTCGATCACGCCAAGATCATGGCCACCGCTGGCTTCTGGTGCGCCAACACGGTCAGGCTTCAGCTTAGCCAGGACACGCTCGTCGGCGGCAACGGCAACGCGTTCTCCAAGCGATACCTGAAGGCGATCGAAGCCGAGGTGAAGCTAGCGGAAAAGCTCGGCCTTGTCGTGGTGCTTAACGACCAGACCGAGGACGTCGGCTTCCAGCTGATGCCTACGAAGGTCACCGTGGCCTTCTGGAAAGTCCTGAGCCGCGTGTACGGGCACGACCCGCAGATCATGTTCGACCTTTTCAATCAGCCAAGGGTCGAGAAGCAATCTCGCTGCGGGCTCAACAGCGATTGGTCATTTTGGCGAAAAGGAGGGCATTTCCAAGGGAAGTCCTATCTCGGCATGCAGGCGCTAGCGGACGACGTGCGGCGGGACGGCGCGGAAAACGTGCTCTGGATCGAGGGCCCGTGCTTCGCCAACTCGCTGAGCGGCCTCGGTTCGCACCGCATCAGCGGCCACGACATCGTCTACGCGTTCCAGCACCCGCACGGCCTGCACAATGCCGCCCAGTGGTACAGGGACTTCGGCTGGGTGCTGTTCAGGCACGTCGGCGCGGTCGTGGACGCCGAGTTCACGAACTACGCGGCGAACAAGTCCGAGTGCTGGCCGGACGCGCCCAAGGCCGTGCCCGCGTTCCTGCGCTACCTGCGGGTTCGCGGCATCGGGCTGACCGCGTACCAGCTCAAGGACGGCCTGCTGATCCAGAGCAAGAACCTCGACGACCCGAGCCACATCGACGTCTCTGGCAAGAGGAAATGGCGCTGCTCGAACAACCTGGACGAGGGCATGGGCGAACTGCTGCTAGCCGAGTACCGGAGCAGAAAGTAGCTCAGCAGCCGGGGTTGGTCTGGACCCGGCCGGCGAACGCGCCGATCGTGCCGGCCCTGACCGAGCCGTACTGCTTGTCCTCGCCGAACGAGTTGCCGTTGCTCATGTCGCCGAACTCCCACACGCACGTACCCGCGACCTTCGCGAGCGTGAAGTACGGATAGAAATGGCCGGGGCCCTTGGGCGGGAGCACGCAGCCGCTCCCGGTGGTCAGGTCGCACTTGGTGTTGAACTGCGTCGCGCTCGAATCGGTCACGAACTGGATCGAGCCGAAGTGCGCGCCGTTCGTGGTCGTCGGCTGCTGCTGCTCGAACGGGGTGGGGAACGGGTTCTTGGCGCTCGCCGTGGTCGAGTCCGGCCAGTCCGGCCAGTAAGACGAGCCGTCATAGTCGAGGTCGCCGATCGCGTCAAAGAACACGCCGCAGCCGGTGACCAGGTTCTTCGCGGCCAGCCCCGAGTGAGTGTCGCCCGACCGGAAGCACGGGGCGTCGTTGGGCTCGAAGGCGTCCTTTCCGTCCTTAGCGGTCTCGTACGGGCCTGAGCAGTTCTTGTAGTAGGTGTCCTTGACCTTGCCGATCATGATCGATCCGGCTCCGGTGACCTTGGTGCAAGCCTCGAAATGGCCGATCTCGTACTCGTCGTTGATCATGTAAGGGCCGATGCCCCAGGGCAGGTCGTTGGTGGCCTTGGCGGTGTTGTACTCGGGCTGGAAGTTGAACTTGGTGCCCGAGCAGTCGAACGGATTCGTGTTCATGAAGCCATTCGCGCCCGAGGCGATCATGAAGCCGCTCTGGCCGGTGTTGTGGTCGGTCTCGACTACCTCGAGCGCGTTGCCGCCCTTGATCGCCGCGTCGAACATCCGCACGGTAATCGAGTCACCCGGGTTCATCAGCAAGGTCTTCGAGTTCGGTGCAAACGTAGCCGTGTCGGAGAGCTGAGGACCCGGCGGTCCGGTCGGCACCCCGTTGGTCTGCACGAACGCGAAGTTGACCGGCTCGATGCACTTGTTGTTGCACGAGCCGCTTCCGTTACCTGTGCATTCGAGGCTGTCAATGGTCAGTGCCGAGCACCAGTGCGTGTCGTCGCAGCTGATGTTGTCGTCGATCGGCGCGAAGCCGGGCGGGTAGAACTGAAGCTCAACGAACGCCGAGCCCGCCCCCGGGTAGCTGCCGTGCGGGGCGTTCGCGTCCGAGGCCGGGGTGCACGGGAGCAGCGGCGCCGACTCAGGGTCGCAGACGACAGTGGAGATCCACGGCGCGATCGAAAGCTCGAAAAAGTCCGTGACGTCGCTGCCAGGGTGCGCGACCGTCGGTGCCGCCACCGGGTCGACCGGGAGCTTCTCGGTGATCTTGAAGTTCCGCCCCGAGCCGGCCACGTTCGAGATGAACCTGACCGAAGGCTCGTCGTGGCCAATGTAATGGCCGTTGTCTGAGAGCCTGCCGCCCGAGGAACCGCGCGGGTCGGCGCACTGCATGCTCACGCGGGCCGGCTGCTGGACCGGGCTCAGGCCGTTACAGTCGAGCTCGCCGACCGGGTTGGGCGCGGTCGCCGCCGCCGGGCGCGGACTAGCGGCCTGAGGCAGCGCGGCGCGGGCGACTCCAGGGACGAGAGCACCAGCCATCAAAGAGACCGCGAGAACTGGTCCGCCAAGCAGTGTCGCAAGGGCCGATCGGCCTAGACCGGGGCGGCGCCGCATATTTGACCTCTTCTCGTCGATGGCCGGTCAAAAAGCCACCCTAACCCGTCAGGGCATCCACCAAGTCTGATCCTTGGCGTTGCGGCAGGTGCTTGCCTCGCCCTGGGTGCCGGCCCTGAGGCTCGCCCGCGGATCGGTGAGGCACTTGCCGTCGGCGGAGTTCCTGAGCTCGAACCGGCCGGTGACGGTCCAGTCCTGGGTGCGGCTGCGAGCGCACTTTCCCAGGACGACGGCCGGGCTCTTAGCCGACCGGGACGTGATCGACGCGCACCGGGAGCCCGGCCTTGAGCTTGCCGCCGGCGAACGACCAAAGTTGAGTAGCCGCGCCGGTGCCGCAGTTCGCGACGACAACCCGCGCGCCGGCCTGCGCTAGGCACTCGCCGAGCAGAGCGCTCGTGACGGTGCCGGCACCGACCTTGAGGACTGCGGCCTGAACGAGGTCAAGGAAAGGGCCCGCGTATTCGTCGGTGTCGTAAGACGACCAGGGCGCGAAACTGGTGCCGCGTCCCGAGTACAGGTACGCCTGATCCGCGTTGCAGACCGGGTTGAAGGCGCACGTGTTCGTGGTGCCTTTCGCCGCTGCGGTATTGAGCTGCCACAAGCCGCGGTCATAGGAGACCGTGCCCTTCGGGCAGGTGAACTTAGGATAGTTGCCCTGGCCGGTAACGGCGCCCGCCTGGTTGTCACAGACGATCAGGTTGGGATTGCCCTTGCTCTCCGCGACGCAGATCGCGGCCGCGGTGACCAGGTCACCGCCGTAGTAGCCGTTGTCGGCCCAACCCGCCCTGGTCGCGTAGTAGACGCACGTCTTGACCGCTTTTCCGGTCGCAGCGGGGGAGAGCCAGACGTTGCGCGCGGCCACCGGCGCGATGAAGGCCACTTCGCGGGCCACCCGGCCCGCGACTCCGGCCGTGTGGTGGGCTCCGGCCGCGTGGGCAGGCCAGACCGCCGAGACCCCGGCGACGGCGCCGGCCGCCACGGCGACCGAGAAGATCATCCTGAGCAGGACACCGCAAATCTTTCGCTTTGGCATGAATCGACCCTATTCCGCCGGGGGCGCGTCTGAATCGCTGGCTAGAATTCAGACGCGCCCGACGGGCCGATCGCTGCTCAGGACTTCTCGAACGCCACCTTCTCCGTGGACGTGACCTCGATCGAGTCGGCGAGCACCTCGGCGGCGACCCAGTCCCGGTAGCCGAGCAGGTCACCGTCAGATTCGGGAAGGTACAGCCTGATCCGGTCGGACAGGCCGAGGCCGGCGTCCTTGCGCATGGTGTTGACGTGGTGAATCAGGTCGTAGACCCGGCTCTCCCTGCGCAGCTCGTCATCGAGGGCGGTGTCGAGCGCGACCGTCACGCCGCCTTCGGAGGCGACTTCCCAGCCGGCCTTCTCCAGCCGCTCGACGATCACCTCGGACGGATCGAGGACGAAGCCAATGACCTCGAACCGGCCGCCATCAAGCTCGCGGAACTCGCCGGCGTCGAGCGCCTTCTTGACCAGGGGCATGCTGCTGCCGAGCCGGGGCGCCACGACCGGGAAGTTGGGCTTGACCCGCAGCCCGCTGGTTTCGATCGGCTCGAGCCTGACCTCCTTGACCCGCAGTTCGTCGGAGATCTCCGGGAGGTAGGCCTCGATGCCCTCGATGCCTTCGACGAGCAACGTGCGCAGCGGCTGGCGGAGCTTCAGCTTGGACTGGGCTCGCACCCGGCGGCCGAGATCCACGACGGTCCTGACCGCGGCCATGTCGGTCACGAGCCGGTCATCGATTTGCCCGGCGGACGGCCAGCCGGCCAGGAATACCGACTCGGGCGCGTCCTGGCCGCCTCCCACGACGAGCGCCTGCCAGAGGTGCTCGGTAAGGAACGGCGTGATCGGCGCCATCATCCGCAGCGTCTGGACAAGGCCGGTCCACAGCGTCCGCAACGCTGCCTCATCGCTGTTCCAGAACCGGCGCCGCGACCGCCTGATGTACCAGTTCGAGAGGTCATCGAGGTAGGACTCGAAGGTGCGGATCACGTTGACCGTGAGGTATTCCTCATAGCCCGCCGTGGCGTCGGCGACCAGCCTGGCCGTCCTCGCGAGCAGCCAGCGATCGAGCGGCTGCATGCCCGGCCAGGGGTCACCAGCGGCCTCGCCGACCGCCTCGAGGTCGGCATACCTCGGCGTGAAGCCAGAAGTGTTCGCGTAGCTGGCGAAGAACGACAGGCTGTTCCACAGCGTGAGCAGCTTGCGCTGGATCTCCTTGCCTGGGCCGAACCCGAACAGCAGATTCTGGTTTGGCGGCTGCTGGCTGTACTGATAGCGCATGACGTCGGCGCCCATCTTGGCGAACGCCTCATCCGCAGTGATCATGTTGCCCCAGGAGCCGTGCATCTCCCGGCCGGTCTCGTCGAGCATCTTCTCGTACCCGAGCACCCGCCGGTACGGCGCGCGGCCGGTGAGCGTGACCGACATGAACAACTGGCTGTAGAACCAGAGCCTGATCTGCTCGCGCATCTCAGACACCCAGTCGGCCGGGAACCACTCGTCCCAGTACGACTCGTCGGGCAGGTCGGCCGTGGTCAGCCCGCGCGCCGCTCCGGTCGCGTAGCCCTCCTGCGCCCACTCGGGGTTCTCCCAGCCGAGCGTGGAAAACGGCACGATCCCGGCGTCCAGCCAGACGTCGCCGACCTCGGCGATCCTTTCCACCTCGCGGTCGCAGTCCTCGCACCTGATCTTGACCGGGTCGATCCACGGGCGGCGCAGCTGCGGCAGGTCAGTCAGGGGAGCGGCGGCCCGCTCAGCCAGCTCGGCCTTCGAGCCGATCACGTTCAGGTGCCCGCACTGGCACGGGTAGAACGGCAGCGGCAGCCCGTAGTACCGGCGCCTGGAGATGTTCCAGTCGGACATGTTGACGAGCCAGTCGTCCATCCGGCTGCCCATGTAGGCGGGGGTCCACTCGACCGTGCGGTTCGCTTCCCGCATCGGGTCCCTGATCTCGGTGACCGAGATGAACCAGTCATCGGAGATGCGGAATATCAGCGGCGTATGGCAGCGCCAGCACTCCGGATAGCGGTGCGTGATCTTCTCGTCCTTGGCCAGCAGCCCGCGCTCGGCCAGCGACGTGATGATCCGCCCGGCGACCTCGGAAGTGGAGTGGCCGGCGAGCACCCCGTACTCAGGGTAAAAGCGGCCGGACTCGTCCACCGGGGTAAGCACCGGCAGGCCGCACTCCCGGCCGAGGTCGAAGTCCTCTGAGCCGCAGCCGGGCGCGATGTGGACGATCCCGGTGCCATCCTCCATCGAGACTTCTTCCCAGCCGACGACCCGGTGATCGACACCGCCGCCGGGCGGCAGGTGATCGAATGGACCCTCGTACCGCCAGCCGACCAGGTCTTCGCCCCGGAGCACCTCGGAGAACTTTTCGCCTTCCGGTGCCCGCTGCACCGCGACCCAGTCACCGTTCTCCTTACGGCCGTACTCCGCGTCGGGCCGGACGGCCGCGGCGACGTTAGCCGGCAGCGTCCAGGGGGTCGTGGTCCAGATGACGAGCGCCTCGCCCGGCCGGTCGAGCAGCGGGAACCGCACGGAAAGCGCCGGATCCTCTCTGTCTACGTAACTGCCGACGAGCTCATGCGCCGAGATGGACGTGCCGCACCTCGGGCACCACTCGGTGGGTCGGTGGCCAAGGTACAGCCAGCCCCGGTCGTTGACGATCTTGAGGAACTTCCAGATGTACTCGATGTTGGTGTCGGAGAAGGTGAAGTAGTCCTTGCCCCAGTCCATCCACTGGCCGAGCCTGACCGACCCGTCGGTCAGGCTCTTCGACGACCGCTCCACGACCTCACGGCACTTGGCCGCGAACGCCTCGAGCCCGTACTCCTCGATCTCGCGCTTGGAGTTCAGGCCGAGTTCCTTCTCGACCCCGACCTCGATCCACAACCCCTGGCAGTCGAAGCCGTTCTGGTACCGCTGGTCGAAGCCGCGCAGCGCCTTGTAGCGCTGGAACGCGTCCTTGAGGGTCCGGCCCCATGCGGTGTGCACGCCGAGCGTCTTGTTCGCCGTGACCGGTCCGTCGATGAAGCTGAACTTGGGTCCGCCCGCGTTGCGTGCCCGCAATTTGGCGAAAATGTCCTGGCGATCCCACAGATCGAGGATCGCGAGCTCCAGGGAATCGGCGTCTGGCTTGTCAGACAGGTCAGGGAACATGCGCCGAAGTTTATCGTCCCGCCGCCCCAGCCCCCGACGCCTTTTTCCTGGCGCGGCCTCGGCCCGGCTCCGTGTTCCCCGGTGAGCGAACAGCGCCCCGGATCCGGCGGCACGGCGGCGAGACTAGGGCCATGGAGCTGGCCGCCACGCGAACTGACTTCGGAGGAAACGCATCTACATGAGGACAGCCGAACTGCTTGAAGACGGGCTAAGCCGGGTCCGCGAGGTCGTGCACGATGTAGTGCGCGGGCTCACCGCGGTGCAACTCGCGTACCGTCCGGGCCCGGACGCCAACTCGATCTGCTGGCTGATCTGGCACCTGACCCGCGTACAGGACGACCACGTCTCCGAGGTCGCTGACACCGAGCAGGTCTGGACCGGAGACGGCTGGTCGGCCAGGTTCGGCCTGCCTTTTGACGCCTCAGCAACCGGTTACGGCCAGAACTCCGCTGACGTGGCCAAGGTGCGGGTGGCCTCCGGTGACCTGCTGACCGGCTACTTCGACGCGGTCCACGCCAAGACCCTCGGATTCGTGCGCACTATCACCGACGCTGACCTCGACCGGATCGTGGATGAGCGATGGGATCCGCCGGTCACGCTTGGCGTCCGGCTAGTCAGCGTCATCGACGATGACGCCCAGCACGCGGGCCAGGCCGCCTACGTCCGCGGCCTGCTACTCGACCGGTAGCGGCCGGCGTATCGGCAATCCACGAAATTCTGGAGATCATTATGGCCCCGAGGCGAAGCAGCATCGAGATCAACCCGCTCTTCTCCCGTCCAGGCGAGGCGACCGAGCGGCCGAGGTTCGAGCTCGCCGACGACTCGATGCTGCCAGAAACGGCTTACCAGGTCGTGCACGACGAGGCCATGCTTGACGGCAACGCCAGGCTGAACCTGGCCACGTTCGTCGGCACGTGGATGGACGAGGCCGCCTCCCGGCTCTACCGCGAAACGTTCGACAAGAACATCGTGGACAAGGACGAGTACCCGGCGACCGCCGCCGTGGAGACCAGGTGCTGGAAGATCCTGGCCGGAATGTGGAACGCGCCTGACCCGGGCGCGTCCATCGGCACCTCGACGGTCGGCTCGTCCGAGGCGTGCATGCTGGCTGGCCTGGCGCTCAAGCGCCGCTGGCAGCACGCGCGCCGCGCCGCGGGCAAGCCGGCCGCCCAGCCGAACCTGGTGATGAGCTCGGCCGTCCAGGTCTGCTGGGAGAAATTCGCCAACTACTGGGACATCGAGCCCAGGCTCGTGCCGATCACCGAGGAGCACAAGGCTCTGGACGGTCACGACCTGGAGAAATACGTCGACGAGAATACGATCGGCGTCGTGGCGATCCTGGGAGTGACCTACACGGGGATGTACGAGCCGGTCGGGCAGATCGCCGCCGCGCTTGACCGGATTCAGGCCGCGACCGACCTCGACATCCCGATTCACGTGGACGCCGCGTCCGGAGGTTTCGTCGCCCCGTTCCTGCAGCCTGAGCTCGAGTGGGACTTCCGCGTCGGCCGGGTCCACTCGATCAGCGCCAGCGCGCACAAGTACGGCCTGGTGTATCCGGGCCTTGGCTGGGTGATCTGGCGCGACGCCGGCGACCTTCCAGAGGACCTCATCTTCAAGGTCAGCTACCTGGGCGGCTCGATGCCGACGTTCGGCCTGAACTTTTCCCGGCCGGGCGCCCAGGTGCTGCTTCAGTACTACAACTTCCTCCGCCTCGGCCGCGACGGCTACCGCGCGGTCCAGCAGGCCAGCCATGACGTGGCCAGGCACCTGGCCGGGGAGATCGCCGCGATGGCACCGTTCGAGCTCTGGAGCGACGTGCCGGAACTCCCGGTCTTCGCCTGGCGGCTGAAGCGCGGCTACACCGGCAAGTGGGACCTGTACGACCTGGGCAACCAGCTTCGCCAGGGCGGCTGGCAGGTCCCTGCCTATCCGATGCCCGACAACCTCGCCGACGTGACCGTGCAGCGCATCGTCGTACGCAACGGCCTGTCACTCGACCTCGCCGACCTCCTGCTCGAGCGAATCGCCGAGGCAGTGAAGTACCTCGACGGCCTGACGGGGCCGCTGCCTCGCGAAGGCCGCAGGACCACGGGCTTCCATCACTGAAGAGTGAGCCAGACCGGCGGCGAGGCCCAGTTTTACTTCGCAAAGCCACAGCAAGATGCCCTGCCGCGAGCCCGAACCCGCGATCACGCCGCCAAGCCAGGCGCCTGATGTCCGGCTTGCTGAGGTTTTTGCCTATTGACGGTTACCGAGGCGCTGTTTATGTTCTGGGTGCACCCCCATGACCAGGGGTTCGTCCGCCTGGACCTGTGCCCGCGTGCAGAGCGACGTATCCACCGGTCGCAATGTCGCGGCCTCGGGTCCCTGTTCCAGGAGGTCACGTCCTTTGCGATTCATCTCTGGAGACCGGCCGGGCATGTCCCGCGCCTGGCTGGTCTTAGCCTCAAGTGCGGCCCTCGCGGCCGGCGCCCTGAGCTTCGCAGGCTCGGTCGCCGCCCAGGCCGCCCCCGCCCACACCGCGACGGTGGCTCACGTAGCCGCCACCGGTCTCGCGCCCTCGTCAGTGCACGTTGACTACAAGCGCGCCTGCCCGGTTACCACAAAGCCAGGGATGATGGCCTGCATGGTGCTCGAGCGCACCAACGTCGCGCATCACTCGCAGAGTGCGCTCGGACCTGACGCGGCGCCGGTGGGCGACGGCTACGGCCCGTCCAGCCTGCAGTCCGCGTACGCCCTGCCCTCATCAACGGCGGGTTCGGGGGAGACGGTGGCGGTAGTCGACGCCTTCAACGACCCCAACATCGTGTCTGACCTCGCCACCTACCGATCCGACTGGGGCCTGCCCGCCTGCGGTACCGGGTGCTTCAGCGTCGTCAACCAGAACGGCGCGACCAGCCCGTTGCCGGCGAACGCCGGGACCAACGGCTGGGACGTCGAAGAATCGCTGGACGTCGACATGGTGTCAGCGATCTGCCCGCTCTGTCACATCATCCTGGTCGAGGCAAGCGCCGCCAGCACGGCTGACCTCGGCACCTCGGTGAACTCAGCGGTCTCCCTCGGCGCGAAGTTCGTGTCGAACAGCTACGGCGGCAGCGAGTCATCCTCGGACAACTCCTTCGACACCAGCTACTACAACCACCCGGGCGTCGCGGTTACCGCGTCGGCCGGTGACGACGGTTACGGCGTCTCCTACCCGGCCGCATCCCCCGACGTCACGTCGGTCGGCGGCACGGCGCTGAGCACCGCGTCGAACTCGCGCGGCTGGACCGAGACCGTGTGGGGAAGCAGCTCAGGCGGCGAGGGAACTGGCTCAGGCTGCTCGGCCGACAGTGCCAAGCCGACCTGGCAGACCGACACCGGTTGCACCCGGCGTACCGACAACGACGTATCGGCGGACGCCAGCCCCAACACCGGCCTCGCCGTGTACGACACCTACAGCGAGGGCGGCTGGCTTGAAGTTGGCGGCACGAGCGCGTCGTCACCGATGATCGCGGCGGTCTTCGCGCTGGCCGGCACCCCGGCGGCCGGAACCCTGCCATCCTCTTACCTCTACCAGCACACCAGCAACTTCTTCGACGTCACCTCAGGCGCCAACGGAAGCTGCAGCCCGGCGTACCTATGCACCGCCGAGACCGGCTACGACGGCCCGACCGGCCTGGGTACCCCGGATGGCATCGCGGCGTTCAGCAACGGCGGCGGGGGGACCGGCAACACGGTCACCGTCACCAACCCTGGCAACCAGACCGGCACCGTCGGCACGGCCGTCAGCCTCCAGATCCACGCCACGGACTCCGCTTCTGGCCAGACGCTCACATATACGCAGAGCGGCCTGCCCGCGGGCCTGTCCATCAACTCCTCGTCCGGCCTCATCACCGGCACCCCGACGACCGCGGGCACGAGCAACGTCACGGTCACCGCTACCGACACCACCGGCGCGCACGGATCGGCCAGCTTCACCTGGACGATCAGCACCACCGGCGGCGGCTGCACGGTCACCCAGCTGCTCGGCAACCCGGGCTTCGAGACCGGCACGGCCGCGCCGTGGACCTCGACCCCCGCGGTCATCGAGGAAAACGGTGACGGCGAGACCTCGCACAGCGGCAGCTGGTACGCGTGGCTCGACGGCTACGGCACCACCCACACCGACACGCTCTCGCAGACCGTGACCATTCCCGCGGGCTGCACCAACACGACGTTCAGCTTCTGGCTGCACATCGACACGGCCGAGACGACCAGGACAACGGCCTTTGACGTCCTGACCATCACCGCCAACGGCACCACCATCGCCACGTTCTCCAACCTCAACCACAACACTGGCTACACCCAGCACACCTACTCGGTCGGCAACCTCGCAGGCCAGTCGGTGACGTTCCTGTTCACCGGCAAGGAAGACAGCTCGCTGCAGACGTCGTTCGTCGTCGACGACACGGCCGTCACCACCGGCTGATAAGCGAGAGGCAGTAAGGGGCGGCCAGGGCAACCTGGCCGCCCCGCTCGCCTTCGCCAGCGTCAGCGGCAGCGACCGAAGCCGCTGCCCGGTAGCGTCGAACACGGCGGCGGCTATGGCGGGTGCGACCGCGATCATCGGCGTCTCGCCGGCCCCGGCCGACGGCAGGTCGGGCCGGTCAAGCAGGACAACCTCGATTGGCGGCACGTCGCCGATCCTCGGCACCCGGTACCTGGAGAACGCCGCGTTGGTGATCACCCCGCCGGTGAACTCGATCTTCTCGTACAGGGCACCGCCGAGCGCCATCACCGCCGCGCCCTCGACTTGCGCGGTGACCGCGCGCGGGTTCACGATCGCACCGCACTCGTAGCCGCTGACCAGCCTGAGCACCTTGATCGTGCGGTCTGGCCCGACCGCTACCCGCACGGCCGTGGCGACTCGACCTTCCTTCTCAGTGCCGCACGCGATTCCCCAGCCCGCACCGGACCCGTCCAGGCCGTCCTGCGCAAGCCGCGTCCGCCAGCCGATCCGCTCGGACACGGCCCGCAGCACCGCCGCCCTGGTCTCCATCGCGGCGGCCGCGATGTAGGCGGCCTCGTAGGTCGCCTCGCACCGCACTTCGGCCATCTCAAGCGCGGTGGCGGCCGAGCCTTCCTGCTGCCTGAACTGCTGGTCCCGGCCCGGCGCGGCCTTCGCCGGATGCGACCGGAGGTACTCGCTGAGGTCGGCATCGGATGGCGCGGCCTGAGCGTCCCAGCGCGCCGTTCCCGCCAGCGCGGCGATCGCGCTCCTGGCCGTCGCGAGGTCGGGTGCGACGACTCCGGTGAGCTCGCCGTCCCTGATCAGCGTCGCCTCTGGCCAGTCGGCCAGAACGCCAGGGTCGAAAGACCGCAGCGCTGCCTCTGGTACAGGCGACCTAAGCAACGCTCCGTGCAGCATTCCTGGCGTTGTCAGATCGGCCACAAAACACCGGGCGCCGGTCACCGCGGTGGCCAGGCCTTGATCCGGGTGAGCCCGGCCCGCCTGCCGCCAGCCGGCCGGATCGCTGAGCGCGGGCTCGCCGGTGACGATCTCGATCAGGCGGTCGCCGGCCCTCGGTCGCGGCAGGCCGCGGGCGAAAGCCGCGACCCGGCGCAACGCGCTGCCCGCGTCCGGCATTGACCGGCTGCCGAAGGTGCCAAGATCCTGCGGGCAGACGTCGGTGTCGCCCATCGCGAGCCTGACGGTGACGGCAGGCACGCCAAGCTCTTCGGCCACGAGCAGCCGCAGCGCGGTCCTGTTGTCCTGGCCAACGTCGACCTTGCCGGTAAACGCGGTGGTGGCACCGTTCGCTCCCAAGTGCAGCCAGGCGCCCCGCGCTGTCGTCCAGCCGCCAGATTCGGCCTGCGCCGCCTCGAGCACTACGACCAGCCCATCGCCAAGCGCCGTGAACCAGTCCCTGTCCTTCGGGCTAGTCAGGTCCCACGGGCGTTCGGGCCGGAAGTGCCGGTCACCTGGTTCAGGCGGTCCCCACCGGTCGTCAGGTCCGCTTGGCCGGTCCGCGCCCGGCCCCGCATCGGCCAGCGCCGCCGCCCTGCGCACAGCCCGGCGGATCCGGGGGTACCCGCCGCACCGGCAAATGTGCCCCGCAAGCGCCGCATCGACGGCGTCGTCGTCTGGATCCGCGTCATGTTCAAGCAAGGCCGCCGCTGACAGCACGAACCCCGGTGTGCAGTAGCCGCATTGCGCGGCACCTTCCTCGGAGAAGGCCAACTGCACCGGGTGCAGGCCGCCACCGGCACCCAGCCCTTCGATCGTGGTTATCTCGCCGCCAGCCACCGACAGCACGGTCCGCTGGCAGGACCGCACCGGCTCCCCGTCAAGCAGGACTGTGCAAGCGCCGCAAGCACCCTCGCCGCAACCCGGCTTGGCGCCGGTCAGGCCAAGCTGATCACGAAGCAGGGAGAGCAACAGCGTTTCTTGCGGGACCAGTCTGGCGACTCCGTTGACGACCAGTCGAACCTGTTCATCAGCCACAGCGAAAACGTACCTCGGTCAGTCTTCGTCTTCCCACGACCGGTCACCCCGGTCTTGCTCATCGGCTGTCTCGCCCCACGGCGCCGCGTAGTCGCGATCGAGCGGCCAGAACCGGGCACGGGATAACTGGTCGTCCCACTGCTGAGCCTGCCACGACGGCTCAGCTCGCTCATTCTCGGATAAGCGCGGCTGGTCGGCCGGGTACTCCTCCGATAACCGGGCCGCGCCGTAGCCGGGGTAACCATAAGGGTCGACGGCGTACGGGTCAGCGGGATAGCCGCCCTCTGGCTCGTAACCGCCGGCCGCATACCCGGCGGGCTCGTATTGCGAGGTGTACTGGGTCGGCGGGTAGGCGACGGGTGCCTCGGGCCGGAGATCCGCGGACAGCCCTTCGTGGGCCGGGTAAGCCGCGGTCGAATCCGCCGGATCGGGCTGGTGGTAATCCGGGTAGCCAGCTGACGGCTGGTGCCCGTAGGAGTACCCGTTGCCCTGCTCGTGCCCCGCTTGAGTTTGGCCAGCGGCTGATCCGGCCGCGTAGTCGGGATAGCCGGGCAGGCTCGCCGGAGAGTACGCCGGGGCCGCGTAACCACCGGGGTCCTGGCCAGTGGAATAGCTGTAGCCGACTGGCTCGTGGGTGGCGTAGGGGGCCGTGCCCGGCGGCTCTGGCGGGTAAGGGGCAGGCAGTGAGGCGGAGTAAGAACCTGTGCCCGACTCGGTGTGGTAACCGAGGCCGCCCGCGGGCAAGTACCCGCCGGCCGGTGCAGGAGGTGTGTAGCTAGCCGACGGGGCACTGGTTAGGTGACTGTCGGATGCTGGCGTGCCCGGAAGCGAGTAGTGCTCGAGCGGGGCAGCCGCATATCCGGCATCTCCGTGGGCCGGCCTCGAATAGGCCGCCGTTACCTGGCTGTCAGCCGTTGGCAGCGGCACGACCGGCGGGACCGGGTGATAGCTGCTGTCATCGGCGCGGAACGGCGTGCCGCTCGGCGAGTCGGCCCGACCTCGCCGGTACGACCGGCTGTCGTCGGTGATCCGCGGGAAAGACGGGCTGGTCAGCGGGTCGTCATCCGTCGGGCGATTCGCAGCGGCTGGTACTGAGGGCACAGCCGGCAGCGATCGCAGCGGATCTCCGCCAGCTGCGATCGACCGCCGCAGTTCAGTCGATCCGTAGCCGTCGCCCCGGCCGCCGAAGCCAGCCTCACTTGCCGGACTCACAGCCGGCGTGAAAGTCGCACCAGTTCCCGGCCGCGAACTCCTCGCCGCGGGCAGGAGCGGCTGCTCTCTGCGCTCGGTACCACTCTCCCGGCGTTCGGTGGTGTCCCGGCGCTCTGATCCTTCGCGGGAGTCGCGTCGCTCGCCGCTGTCCCTGCGCTCGGTGGCGTCTTTCCGATCCGCGGCCTCGCGGCGCTCGCTGCGACGAGATCCGGGGTCGGATTCTGAGCGCGGCTCACGTTCGGCTCGCACCGGAGGCGTCACGGGCTGAGCAGGCGTGATCGGCTTGTCAGAGGCAAGCTCGGCCCAGTAGTCGACGTCGGAGAGCTCGTCCCACTCTGTGCTCGGCCACTCGCCGTCATCGTCGCGCTTGCTGCGGCTCGGCCTCGGCTTGACCTCGGGAAGCGAGTCTTCGCGACGACTTGTGCTCGTGCTCTTCCGGCTGTCAGGACGAGCGTGGGGTCCGGTGTTACCGCGCTCACGCCCGGCTGCGGTCTCTTCCCGGCCGGCCGCCTGGGACCTGTCCTGGTTGCTTCTGCTTCTGGTGCGGATAGTTCGCTCTTCCGGGTCGTCGAACCGCTGACTGCCGCGACCTGACTTACCGGACAGCAGATCATCGGCACTGTCGTAGTCGCGGGCACCTTCATAGTCACGATCGTCGTAGTCACGCGGGCCAGCGGCCCGGCGCTGCGGACCGGTGTTACGGCTGCCGCGCTCATCGCGGCCGCCAGGCAAGAAATCATCCCGGCCCCGGTCGGCACTGCGGCCATCCCGTCCGCCCGCGCGCGCTGCTACTTCAGGTGCCGGCTGTGATCGGCCGCCACGTCGCTCGGTGCCAGGCAAGCTGTCGTCCCGGCCTGCGCCATCCCTAGCCAAACTGTCCCGGCCGACGACGTCACGGCCATTAACGTCACGGCCATTAACGTCACGGGCGGCGCCGTCACGGCCATAGCCGTCCCTCGCGGCTAGGTCACGGTTCGCAGGATCACGATCCGCAGCATCTCGACCCGCACGGTCACGGCCGGCGCTGCCACGGCTCAAGCCTCGGCTGGCCGCGGGCCGCGGTTGGTCATCACGTCCTGAGCCACGAGGGCCAGTAGCAGTGAGGTCGTCGAGATCAGCGGAACCACGCCGCGCGTCATCGCGTGCGAAACCGGCGCGGCCCGCACCGGTCCTGCCCGCAGCCCCGTCCCTGTCGGCCCGGTCACGGCTCAGCCCATCGCGCCCGGACCCATCTCGGCCGAACCCGATTCTGCCGACACCGTCCCGGCCAGAACGCCCGCCAGAAGCACGGCTAACTCTGTTCCGGCCGTCAGCGTTGCTGTCGTCACCGCTTCCGGCGCTGCCCCCTCGGCCAGCAGCGTCGCTCCGGCCAGCAGCGTCGCTCCGGCCAGCAGCGTCGCTAGCGTCGCTCCGGCCACCTCCGCTGCCACGCCTAGCACCGCCGCTTCTATCAGCGCCACTGCCCCTATCGGCGTCACCCCGCCCGGTAGCGCCACGTCCCTGGCCGCTCGAGCGGCCAGTCGAGGCGCGGCCCGCGGTGGACGGTGAGTCATCGTGGTCACCACGGGATCGCCGCCCGGCCGGCTCATCCCGGTCGTCGTCGTGGTGCCGGCCACGCCAGTGATCACGTGACGGGTGCTCGCCACGGCTGCGGGAATGCCCCCGGTCGCCTGCCGACTCGTCGTCGAAGTCGTCCTCGTCGTCCGCCCGCAGGAATCTCATTCCAGTCAAGACGACGATCACAATCAAGGCAACTACAGCTGCCAGAATGATCAGCACCGTCTTGTGCATCGCACCATCCGTCGCGGTCTTGGCCTCAGAATGGCGCTCGTGGCGCTCTCGCCGGCCATCGGCACGAGCACGCCAGTAACCTCAAGCGCCCTGGACAGTTTCCGGATCAATCGTTAAACAACGATTCTGTCGGAGAACTATCGTCTGTGTCAGGAGATTCGAGAAGTTTAACCACCTCTGTCTACTCTACGTAACGTATCGATTACGGTTAGGCGCGAGAGGTCAGCCGCCCAGAGGCAATCACGTGACTGGCAATGGCCGACCAGGCCGTGCGCAACGCCGTGCCGGCACGCAAGTTGATCTTCGCGTTGAGCGCGTAGACGGTGAACCGGTACTTGTGCCCCTTGCCCTGCGGACATGGCGGATCGTAGGCGGCCCGGCCGGCACTGTTCTGAGCTTGCCTCGCACCCGTGGGAAGCTGATTCTGGCCGATCGCGACCGTGTTCGGACTTAGATCGAAGACCAGCCAGTACACGTAAGGGCTGATCGGCGCCTCTGAGTCGTCAACGACGATGGCATACGACTTAGGCGCGGGCGTTATCGCGCCAGACCACTGAAGCGGCGGACTCAGGCCAGGCCCGTGACAGGTGTAGATCCGCGGGAGCCCGACGTTGGCGCCGAAAACCGGACTGGTCACCGTTATTGAATCGGGGGAGTTCAACCGGGTGTCGCTCAGCCCGTTGAGCACTCCGCACCCGCTGAGCAACGGAACCAGCGCCGCGAGTATCGCCAATCGGCGCCTGACGCCGACGCGGCGGACATAACGGGCCAAGCATCGTCCCCTAACCTGATCAATGGTGCGGCTTTGCGCCCGGATCCTACGCGAGCGGCCAGTGCGGCCGACGCCAATCGGGCCGGGACCTGCGGGTACGGTCGGCACGCCTGACCCGCTCAGCAAGCCTATTACTCAGGCTGCCTTGAATTGCCGAACATGATCTCGTCCCAAGACGGCACCGAGGACCGGCGCGACCGGCCTCCGCTCGCGCGCCGAGCCGGGCGGGGCGACTGCTCAGGCGCCCGCGGCTCAGGTCCGCGCTGGTCCTGCCCGCGCTGATCGTCGTGCGCGGGAGCGCCTTCCTGGCTGGCTTCCTGTGGCTCTGGCGGAGCCTCCTGCTCTTCTGGCCGGTCGTCGTGATCGGTGCGCTCCGCGACCGACTGCTCAGAATCAGCCTGCTCGGCCGGTCCTGTCCTGGCGGCCGGCTGGCCTGTAACCGGCTGGCCTGTAACCGGCTGGCCTGTAACCGGCTGGCCTGTAACCGGCTGGCCTGTAACCGGCTGGCCTGTAACCGGCTGGCCCGCAATGGGCCGGGAATGAACGGGCTTGGCCAGCCCAGGCTGAACTGGCCCAGGCTGAACTGGCACGGGCTGAACCGGCACGGGCTGAACCGGCACGGGCTGAACCGGCAGCGGCTGGGCCGGTACCGGCGGCGCGGGCGCGGGCGCGGAATGGGGCGGCGTGTTGGCCGGATGCGCGACCGGCGTGACCGAGGTGCCGCGAGACGGGTGCTGGAGCGACCTGCCGGCCGCAAGCCGGTCGGAATCGCCGCGATGCTCAGCGGGGTGGTGCTGCCCGCCAGCCATCCGCGAGCCAATTGGGGTGACTGTCGCCTTGACCGCGGAAGCCACAGAACGCGGCTCCGGCCAGTACGCCTCGTCCAGGCTCAGCCTGATCGCTTCGTCGTCCGCCGGCGTGACGTGCCTGCTCTTGGGGTCATACACCCACTCGGCGACGTACATCCGGCCGGCCACCGTGTAGGCGAGCTGCACCTGCCAGTTGCCGTCCTGGCGCTTTCTTGAATCCCAAACCTGATCGTCCGAGCTCGCCCCGACGTCAGCGAGTCGCTGCGTAAGCACGTCGCCGAGTCGCTGTCCTGAACCCGACTCACCAGGAGCGCGCACCGTCGCCCGCTGCGCCTGGGTCGCCTGGTACTCGCGCTCGGCTAGCACCGGGCCCTCAAACCGGCGGATCCGGTCCACTGGCAGGCCAGCGGCGTCGGCGATCTCTTCGGCAGTCTCGCCAGCACGGATTCGGTCCTGGATCTCCTTGGGACGCAACGGACTCTCCACTTCGATCTCGTACTGAGCTAGCCGCGAGAACTGCCCACGCGCCACAGTCCTCAGCCGCTCGTCAATAGGCAGCGCAAAACGCCCGCTACGACCGGGAACCACGAGGACCGCGTAGCTGCCGTCCTCGCTGACTGCGACGAGTCGCAGTTCCTGCATCAGCGCCCCTTTCGCGCTGTTCTCGGCGGCGGTTCCGCGCTTGCCTGCTCACAACCCCGCCCTGGCCCTCCCTGGACCCGCCGCCCCGGGCGAAGCTTGGACACCTCCGCACCAGAGTCTGACCGGCGAAAGCCCGACTAGCTAGCACCGTGGCCGGTGAGTCACGTAACTGGTCACCGATTTACCCCGTGGCCAGGGCCGACGGGTACGTTATTCATCCTCGCAGACCGCGGCCCACCGAGCCCGGCTATTCGCAATGCCAGCAATTAAGCAACGCGGACCAAGGCACACCGGAAGCCTGGCCGAGCACGATGCGCCCGCAGCGCGGGGCGAGGTCGTGCCGCAGCGCCGCTGCCGGAACGACCGGGTGCCCGCCGCAAACGGAGTCCTGGGACAGGCGGCCACCCGAGGACTCCGTGCTCACCAGTCCGCGAAATCACTGACGCACCAATAGCCCCAGCCGCCAGCACTCGCCGAGAACCCGGCCCGCCGAGAACCGGACGGCCGCACGAGCGAGGCGCATCAATGGCCCTCGGGTGCGTTTCCTCCGGAGTGAGGGTGGGTGAGCTGGCGCCCACGGCGTCGGATGCCGGGAATGCCGGGAATGCCGGTGGAGGCTGAGGCGGGAAAGGCCGGAGAACCAGTTCCGTCCGGGCCACGCCGATGAGTTGAGCAGAACTCACTCCCACGGAAACGTACCCATGGCTCAGGCATGGGTTTCCTTCGAAGCGAGGTGGGTCCGGGAGGGTCTTGCCGGGAGGCGGGGGCACTTTGCTGTCGTGTTTACGAACGTAAAGTGCCCCCGCCTCTGGCCGCCGGGCGGCAGGCTGCGGCGAATACCCGGAATGCCCGGATACCTGGGTCGGCACTGGTCGACCGGCACGGCCTTCGCGGACAAGGCCCAGGAGCCGACCAGAACTCACTCCAGAGGAACCGCAACGCTGGCCCACCGATGTCGTTCGGGGCAATCCGTCAAACAACATCGCTGGCCCATAGATGCGGTCCGCGCACAATGCCACTTAGCTTAAGTTGATCATGGAACGCCGGCTGGTGTCCTTTTGCCCATGCCTGCCTCCCTGCCCGTAACGCACGGTCGGCCGCAACGATGGCCCAGCGTTGTCGTTGGCTGGCCTGCGGCAACGACAACGATGGCCCATAGATGCTGCGGTAACAGCATCCATGGGCCACCGATGTCGTGCCGTCCGGCCGCCGTACCGCATCGATGGCCCACCGATGCGGTCAGCACGACCACCGCCACCCGAACCGCGATCCCGTCAGCCCCACCCTCACCTTCAGACACTCCAGTCACACCAGACCCGGGCTCGCACCGCTCGTCGGCCCCGCGCCGTTCGTCTAACCGGCCGACCGGCTAGCCCGGTGAACTGAGCTGTCGGCAGCGTCTACTACGCTTCGCGGCATGGACGTTGACGCGATCTTTGGCGGCATCGGACGCTTCAGCGTGCGGTTTCGCTGGCTCATGACGGTGGTCTGGATTATCGGTGCGGTAGCTGCGGCTCACTTTCTGCCTTCATTGTCCAGCGTTACCCAGAATGACAACACCAAGTTCCTGCCCGCGAGCGCTCCGGTTGAGAAGGCGACTGCGCTGGCGGCGCCGTTCGGCACCCAGAATCTCATGCCGATCCCTGTCGTGATCGCCAGGACGACCGGCTCGCTTACCGCTGCGGACACTGCGGCGGTTGCCAGGCTCGAGGGCGATCTCCGGTCCGTTTCTGGCATCAAGCGGGTCATTGACCTGGGCGTTTCTCCGCTCAAGTCGTCCAGGCCAGGTCAGGCCGATCAGCTGCTCGCGCTCGCGAGCCAGATCGGCTCCAATGCCAACGCGGCTACCGATCTCATTGACGGCATGCGCGCGAAGATCTCCGCCGCCCAGTTGCCTGCCGGGCTTAGCGTGCACCTGGCTGGAGGCCTGGCCACGGCGGTAGACCAGCAGAAAGCCAACGGCAACCAGGGCGGCCGGGTACAGAACCTGTCGGCGCTCTTCATCATCTTGCTGCTTGTCCTTATCTTCAGGTCTTTGACCCTCGCGCTTACGACGCTGATTCCCGCGTTCGTGTCGGTGCTAATCTCAGGACCGCTCGTAGCCGAGGCGGCGCATCACGGGCTTCAGGTGTCACCGATCGCGCAGCTCTTGATGATCGTGCTGGTACTGGGGGCGGGTACCGACTACGGGCTGTTCCTTGTCTTCCGGGTCCGAGAACAGTTGCGGGTAGCTGACTATGACGGCGGCCCGCTTGACCTCAATGCGGAACGCGGGCTGGCGCGCGCGCTCTGGGCCGATCTGAGGCGCCCGCGTGACCCGGCGCGTACGGCGATCGTCATGGCAGTGACCAGGGTCGGTGAGTCGATCGCCTTCTCGGCGGCGACCGTTATCGCGGCCGTGCTCACGCTGCTGCTCGCCACGTTCTCGTTCTACGCCGACCTCGGCATACCGTTCGCGATCGCGCTCGTCGTGACCTTGCTCGCGGCGCTCACGCTGCTCCCGGCGCTCCTGTCGATCAGGCTCTCGCTGCTCGGGGTCAAGCGCACCTTGTTCCAGTCCATGTTCGGGCGGCCCAAGCTAGTGCCGTGGACCATTCAGATCGCGGGCAAGCAGGGTGTCTGGGGCAAGGTGGCCAACCGCATTGTCAGGCACCCGCTGCCGACGCTGGTCATCGGCCTGGTCTTCTTCGGCGGGCTCGCCGTCGGCGTCGGCGGTTACAAGGCGGGCGGCTTCGGCGGAAGCACCGCGCCGCCCGCGGGCAGTGACTCGGCCGCGGGCCAGCATTTGCTCAGCAAATACTTCCCGCAATCCTCGGCTAATCCGACGAACCTGATCTTCCGGTTCAGCCAGCCGGTCTGGAGCGACCCGGCGGTGCTCGGCACCGCGACGTCGCAGCTTCAGGCGAGCAAGCTGTTTACGCAGGTAACCGGCCCGCTCAACCCGGTCGGCGTGACCTTGACCCCGACTCAGTTCGCCGAGCTCCACGCCGCGCTCGGCTCGCCCAGGGCACTGTCACCGACCCCGCCGGCCGGGTTGAACCCCAAGATCCCGGTCCAGGCGTACCAGCTTTTCCGTGCGACCGGGAACTACGTCAGCCTCGACGGCCGTACGGTGAGCTTCTCGGTCGGCCTCTCGGCCGGCGACCCAGGTGGCACCTCCGCGATCAACGCCGTGCCCGCGATCCGCACCGAGACCACCTCAGTGGCGAACGCCGCCCACGCGAACGCCTCAGGGGTCGCGGGCGAGGCGCCCGCGCTCTACGACATCAGCAGCATTTCCACTAGCGACCTGAAGCGGATCATCCCTATCGCGATCCTGGTCATCGGCCTCCTGCTGGCGATGGTGCTGCGCAGCCTGGTGGCACCGCTCTACTTGATCGCCTCGGTCGGGGTGTCCTACCTGGCGGCTCTTGGCCTGTCCGTGCTGTTGTTCATCAAGCTCGGTAACTCCGGCGGGCTGGTGTTCTTCCTGCCGTTCCTGATGTTCATCTTCCTGCTTGCCCTGGGCGAGGACTACAACATTCTCGTCATGACGAGAATCAGGGAAGAAGCGCACAAGCTTCCGCTTCGCGAGGCGGTCTCCCGCGCGATCGGCGTCACCGGAACGACGGTCACGTCGGCCGGAATGGTGCTGGCGGGCACCTTCCTCGTGCTGGCGCTCGTCGGGGGAACTGGCCCTGGCGGCAGCAGCCAGATCCTCGATATCGGGATCGGGCTCGCGCTCGGCATCCTCATGGACACTTTCCTGGTCCGTACCCTGCTGGTGCCGTCTACCGTGGTGCTTCTTGGAAGATGGAACTGGTGGCCTTCAAAGGTCACCGTGGACGAGCCTGACGTTCCGGCGGGAAGGCCCGAGCTAATGGAGCCGCAAGCCGATCATGTCGGCTGACCCGAGCCCGCTGATCAGCGTCGTCATCCCGGTCTACGGGGTGCGCCGCTACCTGGGCGAGTGCCTGGACTCGGTGCTCGGCCAGAACGCCGGCTCCGGCACCGGCCCAGGCGCAACTGGCGCGACAGGCCTCGTCGAGGTCATCGCGGTGGACGACGCATCACCCGACGGGTGCGGCGAACTGCTTGACGAGCGAGCCCGTTCTGACCCGCGGCTGAAGGTCCTGCACCTTGACCGTACGGCCGGCCCTGGTAACGCTCGCAATGCAGGCCTGGCTGAGGCGGCCGGCCGCTACGTCTGGTTCGCGGACGGCGATGACGTGATCGCGCCGGGAGCGATCGCCGCGATCAGCGCGAAGCTGGAAACCAGCCAGCCGGACGTGCTCGTGATCGGCTACCTGGAGATGTTCCCCGACGGCACGTCGCGGCCGGGTCCAGGCGGTGAGGTGCTCGCGTCGGCGCCGTCCGGGCTGTTCACCCTGGCCGAAGATCCGCGGACGATCGAGCTGACCATGACGGCCTGGAGCAAGCTGTTCCGCCGCGAATTCCTCACCGGTCTCGCCGAGCCTTTCCGCGCAGGCATTCACGAGGACATACCGGTAAGCTGCGCGGCCCTGCTTCGCGGCCGGATCGCGGCGCTTGACCAGGCGTGTTACTGCTACCGGCGGTCGCGGCCAGGATCCTTCATGGCCACGACGACGAGGGACCACCTCGCGGTCTTCAGCGCCTACGAAGAAGTCTTCGGCCTGCTGCAGAAACTCGTCGCCGACAACGCTCCGGTCGCGACCGCCGCGGTGCAGTCGGCGGTCTTCGAGCGCGCGATCTGGCATTACAGCGCCGTACTCCAGACGGCCGGTCCCGGCATCGGCCGCATCGGCCGGCCCGGCCTGGTGCCGCGCGGCGAGCGCCGGCGTTTCTTCGAGCGCATGCACGCCGACTTCGAGCGTTACGAACCCGACGGTTACCGGCTCCCCGGCGGTGCCCGTGGCGTCAAGTTCGCGTTGATCAAGCGCGGTGACTACCTCGCCTACGAACTGCTCGAGCCGCTCAACCGGCTGAGGGTCAGCCTGCTTAACCCAGAGCGACGCCGTAGATTTACCCGGTAACGGGCAGTATCTACTATTTGCATATCGCTGCCCGCCCGCCAGGCTCGTCGGTAATGTGCCAGGTGGCTAAGCCGTGCGCGACTTGCGCGGCTGCGGGTGCCGCCGCCGGCGGCCGCTCGCCGGTCCTAGCGGTTAGGTCGGCCAGCGTTGGGGAGCCAGGTCCTCGGATGCTTTTCGACCGGAGGGATGTGGCGAAGTGCGGCACGTCATCGGACTCATTCTCGCGCTCGCACTGTCGGCGGCGCTGTTCCTCGCCGGCGGCTGGGGCGTTCACAAGATCATTGCCGTTGGCGGTCACATCGGACGCCTGGGCCCGGCGCACGCGCTGACCAGTACGACCGGACTGGAGGCCGTTGGCGCCGTCATCGGCACCGGCTTGCTGCTCGGCATCCTGCTCGCCGCGCCCCGCGTTTCCCCGCTCGCGACCGGGCTGCCAGGACTTGTCCTGCTCGGCTGGACGGCCCTGGTCGTGGTGCACAGCGCCTACGCCACCAGGTACCTGCCGCTGCCAGGCAGCTCCTTTACCACAGGCCTGTCCTACCTGCTCTTCGACGGCGTGCTCGCCCTGCTCGGCGCAGCCATGATCATCCCGCTGGCAGTCCCGTCCCGGTGGCGCCGCCGGGATGCCGACACCGACGAAGACGACCTGGACGACCTCGACGTGCACCACGCACTCGGCCTGACTCCGTAACTCACTCGCCTGACCCGCATCGGCCGGCCCCGGCCGCAGCGGCAACGATGGGCCATGGGTGCGTTTCCGTGGGAGTGAGGCGGGTCTCGTGGGTCTTGCTGAAGAGGCGGGGGCACTTTGCCATGGTTTTTACGGGGGTAAAGTGCCCCTGCCTCGCGGGGCGGGACGGCGGGCTGCGCTGAATGCCCGGAATGCCGGGATATCCGGGCGGGATCGGCCGGCGACACGGCTCCTTCCGGATCATGCGGAGGAGCCGACCAGAAACTCACTCCGGCGGAAACCCACCCATGGGCCATCGATGCTGCTGCGCCGGGCCGGGCAACCGCATTGATGGCCCATGGATGTCGTTCCCGCAGCATCGATGGCCCATCGTTGCGGTTACCGCCCCCGGCCGGACAGCATCGATGGCCCATCGTTGCGGTCCGCCGCGCGGATATGCCCGGTTCGCCGTTGCCGCCGGCGAGCCCCGAAATGCCCGGCCGGAGCCCGGCTCGGGCTCGGTCTCGGGATCTGGAGCGTAGGGGAGAATGCGGCTAGAAGCCGACGAGAGGGGGACGCCGGCGGCGTCCCCCTGATCGCGGCTAGCCGGAAAACGCCTAGTGGTGAGCGCCGGCGAACTGGTCGGCCTCGGTGGAGCCGGCTAGCGCCGTGGTCGAGGAGTCCGGGTTGATCGCGGAGGTGACCTGGTCGAAGTAGCCGGTACCGACCTCGCGCTGGTGCCTGGTCGCGGTGTAGCCGTCGTGCTCGGCGGCGAACTCGGCGTCCTGGAGCTTCACGTAGGCGGACATGCCGTCGGCGGCGTAGCCGCGGGCGAGATCGAACATCGAGTAGTTCAGCGCGTGGAAGCCGGCCAGCGTGATGAACTGGAACTTGTACCCCATCGTGGCCAGCTCCTTCTGGAACTTGGCGATGGTGGCGTCGTCCAGGTTGGCCCGCCAGTTGAACGAAGGCGAGCAGTTATAGGCCAGCATCTGCTCCGGGTACACCGAGTGGATCGCGTCGGCGAACTCGGCCGCGACCGACAGGTCGGGAGTCGAGGTCTCCATCCAGAGCAGGTCGGAGTAGGGCGCGTAGGACAGCCCGCGGGCGATGCAGGCACCGATGCCGTTGCGGACACGGTAGAAACCCTCGGCGGTGCGCTCGCCGGTCACGAACGGCTGGTCGCGCTCGTCGATGTCGCTGGTCAGCAGCGTCGCCGCCTGGGCGTCGGTGCGGGCGACCACGATCGAGGGCACCCCGCACACGTCGGCGGCCAGGCGGGCCGCGCTCAAGGTCTTGATGTGCTGACCGGTAGGGATGAGGACCTTGCCGCCAAGGTGACCGCACTTCTTCTCTGATGCTAGCTGGTCTTCCCAGTGCACGCCCGCCGCGCCGGCCGCGATCATGGACTTCATCAGCTCGAACGCGTTCAGCACCCCGCCAAAGCCTGCCTCGGCGTCGGCGACGATCGGCGCCATCCAGTACGGCGCGGTCGCGTTGGCGGACTCGGCCCAGGTGATCTGATCGGCGCGGAGCAGCGCGTTGTTGATCCGGCGGACTACCTGCGGGACGGAGTTGACCGGGTAGAGGCTCTGGTCCGGGTAGGTCTGCCCGGCCACGTTGGCGTCGGCCGCGACCTGCCAGCCGGACAGGTAAATCGCGTTCAGGCCGGCCTTGACCTGCTGCACCGCCTGGTTACCTGTCAGCGCGCCGAGCGCGTGGACGTAATCCTCGGTCCGCAGCAGCGACCAGAGCCGCTCCGCTCCGAGCCTGGCCAGGGTGTGCTCCTCCTGAACGGAACCGCGCAGCTTGATCACGTCGGCGGCCGTGTAGGTACGCTCGGTCCCTGCCCAGCGCGGGTCAGCGCCCCAGCTGGCCTGCAGCTGCTCGGCCTGGTGCTCAAGACTGATCTGGTTGCCCTCGAGGCGACGAGTGTTCACTGGCCCTCCTGATGCGTCCCCGGTGCGTTATCCCCAGGCTCACCGCCTCAGCTACCCAGCGCTAGAGAGGTTATTGACGAAAATCTGAGAATCTTCTCGTAAGCTAAAGATATGACAAGCTTCGTCGAGAAAGAAACACAGTCTTTGCCGGAAGGCCGACTCGATCTCAATCTCTTCGGCCAGCGGCTCCGGCACGTCAGGCGCAGCCGCGGCCTGACGCTGACCGAGCTCGGCGAGCGGGTCGGCCGGGCTCCTTCCGTGCTCTCGCTGCTGGAGAACGGGCGCCGGGAGCCTAAGCTTTCGCTGATCGAATCGCTGGCCAGCGCCTTGCGGGTGCCGGTCGATGAACTTCTTAAACATGAGCCGCCAAGTCGCCGGGCCCAGCTGGAGCTCGCCCTCGATGAGGCCCAGCGAGACCCCGTCTACCGCGGACTCGGGCTGCCTTACCTGCGGCCTGGACCCAGGCTGCCGAGCGAGGTCATCGAGCACCTGCTCGCCCTGTTCGACGAGTTGCGCAAGCAGCAGGTCAAGCCCACCGCCACGCCGGAAGAGGCCCGGCTGGCCAACGCCGACCTGCGGCTGATGATGCGCGACCGGGGTAACTACTTCGCCTCGATCGAGCGAGCCGCCGCCGAGGCGCTGGCTCCGGTCAGCTACCCCGGCGGAGCACTGTCCCAGGGCCTGCTGCTTTCGGTGATCAGCCACCACGGCTTTTCCGTGCGCTACGTGACCGATCTGCCTCGTTCCGCCAGGTCGGTCACCGACCTGCGGAACCGGAGGATCTACTTGCGGCAGGAGTCGCTCGGCATGCACACTCCCCGTGCGGTCCTTTTGCAGACCCTTGGGCATTTTGTCCTTGGCCATAGCACGCCGGCCGACTTCGCCGACTTCCTCCGCCAGCGCGTCGAGGCCAACTACTTCGCCGCCGCGGTCCTGGTGCCCGAGTCCGCCGCGGTGCCGTTCCTTCGCGGCGCGAAGGACAACAGGAACCTGTCGGTCGAGGACTTGCGGGACGTGTTCTCGGTCTCCTACGAGATGGCGGCGCATCGCTTCACCAACCTCGCGACCCACCACCTGGACTTGTCCTGCCATTTCGTCAAGAACGACGCGAACGGCACGATCTACAAGGCGTACGAGAACGACGGCGTGATCTTCCCGGCGGACAGCACCGGGGCGATCGAAGGCCAGCGGATGTGCCGGCTCTGGTCAGGACGGCAGGTCTTCAGCTCAGGCGACCGGTTCAGCCCGCACTATCAGTACTCGGACACCCCGTCGGGCACCTATTACTGTGTCGCCTTGGTCGAGCACGGCAGCGAGTACGCGATCACGCTCGGCGTCGGCTTCGATGACGCCCGCTGGTTCCGTGGCCGGGACACCACGAAGCGCACCAGATCGGCCTGCCCGGATCCGGCGTGCTGCCGGCGCCCGCCAGCCAGGCTGGCCGCTCGCTGGGACGGCATGGCCTGGCCCTCGGCCCGAGCGCATTCCCATATTTTGTCGGCTTTGCCGTCCGGCAGCTTCCCCGGCGTTGACGAGCCAGATATCTACTCGTTCCTGGAAAAGCACGAACAGGAGTGATCCAAGCTCCTCTGAGCAGGCACGATGTGGCAATCTATGGCACATGGGACACGTAGCCTGGCGGCGGACTCTCCAGCTCGCCAGAACTTACCGGGCCGACCTCGCCTGGGTGCTTTTCGTCGGCTTGAACCTGCTGGCCATGCAGCTGATCCCGGCCTGGCAGACGGTGCCGTTCCTGATCATCTGGATCACGCTGACTACCGTCTACGGCGTGCGGCTCTGGCGGCTCGGCTCGGCCCTGGTGACCGTGCTGATCGTGACCCTGGCTACGGGCGGGCTGATCGGCTTCCAGGTGCTGCGCGGCGAGCAGGACCTTGACTACCTGGCGGAGGTCCCGCTGCTCGCGATGCTGTTCGTGGTCATGGTCTGGCACTCGCGCCGCCGGCTGGCCGCGCTCGAGGAGATGCGGCGGGTCTCTGATCACAATGTGCTCCTGCTTGACCAGCAGCGCCAGTTCCTGCAGGACGCCTCGCATGAACTAGGTACCCCGATCGCGATCGCGCTCGGCCACGCCGAACTGATCGAGCGGGCCGCCACTGACCACGAGATCGCCGCCGACGCCCGCATCGCGGTCGAGGAACTGCTCCGGATGCGGCGGCTGACCGGCAGGCTGCTGCTGCTCGCCTCTACTGAAGGTCCTGAGTCACTGCATCCGAGTCTCGTCGACGTCGAAGACATCATCGTGACCGCGTTCCGCCGGTGGAGTCACATTCCCAGGCGGTGGGAACTCGGTCACCTCGAAGAGACCTGGGTACTAGGTGACGCCGACCGGCTGACTCTGGCGCTCGACGCGCTGATCGAGAACGCGGTCGACCACACCGAGGCGGCGGACCTGATCAAGCTGACGGCCCGCCGGGACGGTGACAGCGTCGTGATCGGAGTCATCGACCAGGGCGCGGGGATCCCGGCCACCGAGGTTGACCGTATCTTCAGCCGGTTCTCCCGGATCGACCTAGGTCGCAACCGGGCGGCGGGTGGTTTCGGTCTCGGCCTCGCCATCGTGAAGGCGATCACCCAGGCCCACGGCGGCACGGTCAAGGTCACCAGCACCCTGGGTCAGGGATCATGGTTCGAGCTCCGGCTGCCCGCGTCGATGGCGCTCGTCGGGGCACCGGCGGCTGACCAGGTCAGGCGAATCTAGGCGGGCGCTTCTCGCGCAGCGCGGCGGCGCCTTCGGCCAGGTCGGGTCCAAGGAACGTGAGCATCTCGTAGGCGGCCGACTGGTCGAAGATGGGTCCGGCCGTGCGCAGCCAGCTATTCAGCGCCCGCTTGGTCAGCCTGATCGCCAGTTGCGACCCGGTCGCCAGGCTCGCGGCGACCCTGAGCGCTTCCGGCAGTACGTCTTCCCTCGGCACCGCCTTGCTGACCAGGCCGATCCGCTCGGCTTCGGCACCGTCGACCAGCTCGCCGGTCAGCAGGTAGTAGCGGGCCTTGGCCATGCCGCACAGCAGCGGCCAGATGATCGCCGCGTGATCGCCGGCGGCGGCGCCGAGCTTGACGTGGCCGTCGCCGAGCCTGGCGTCCTGCGCGCAGATGCTGATGTCGGCGAGGAGCGCGATGACAAGGCCGGCCCCGACGGCGACGCCGTTGATCGCCGAGATGACCGGCTTCTCGCAGTTCACCAGGTTGTACACGAGGTCGCTCATCTCGCTGAGCATGTGCGCGGTGGCCTCGTAGTTGCCGGCCATCCGCTGCACCATCGCCAGGTCACCGCCGGCCGAGAACGCCTTGCCCGCACCGGTGATCACGGCCACCCTGGTCTCGTCGTCCCTGGCTACGTCGGTCCAGAGCCTGGCCAGCTGGCCGTGCATGACCTCGTCGGCCGCGTTGTAGACCTCGGGGCGGTTCATGGTGATCAGCAGGACGCCATTGTCGTGCCGTTCGAAAAGCAGGTGCTGGTAGCTGGCGTAGTCCATCTCGTGCCGCTCCTCCACCTCTGGGTGATGGAATGATCTCATGACAACCGGTGCCCAGCCGGGGCGGCTGATCGGCCAGGGCCGAGCCGCCGATGTGTACGAACTCGACGGCGAGAAGGTCCTGCGCCGGTACCGTCTCGACGGCTCGGTCGCTGGTGGCCTCCATGCCCTGGTCGAGCGCGAGGCCAGGCTGATGAGCTATCTGCACTCGGCTGGCTTTCCTGTGCCCGAGGTGTACTCCGCCGAAGGCACCGACATGGTGATGGATCGGGTGCGCGGCCTTGACCTGCTCTCCGACCTGGCCAAACGGCCCTGGCGGGCCGGATGGTACGGCGCGATCCTCGCCGGGACGCACGATCGGCTGCATGAGATCGAGGCGCCGCCGTGGCTGCCTCGGCCGCTGGGCGAAGGGGACCGGGTCATGCACCTTGACCTGCATCCGGGGAACATCATGCTGACGGCCGATGGCCCGGTCGTGATCGACTGGTCGAACGGGGCGGCGGGCCCGCCGGGTGCGGACGTGGCGATGGCCGCGCTGATCATGCGGACCTCAGAGGTCGGGGACCTGGTGTCGCCGGTGATCCGCACGGTCTCCGGAGTCGTCCGGCGACAGGTCATCCGCCGGTTTGAAGCTAGCGTCAGCGCCGATCCAGGTCCTTACCTGGTCGCAGTGGCCACGTTGAGGATCGCCGACCGGAATGTGCGGCCGTCAGAAGCGGCGAAACTACAGCAGATCATCGACACGGGATAACCGGGCCAGGCAAGCAACGATGGCCCATAGATGCTGTTGCCAGGCGTCGGCTGACCGCAACGATGGCCCATGGATGCGGTTCCCGCGACAACGATGACCCATCGTTGCGGTTCCCCACCCAGCCCGTGGAACATCTTAAAACCCGCGGGAATACCTAGCGCATCAATAGGACTTTGCTAGATACCACCCAACCCGGCTGAGACGGAGACTCCACATGTCAGCTACCGACGAGTACCTGGCCAACAACGCGCGCTATGCCGAGTCGTTTACCGGACTCCTGCCGATGCCACCGGCCCGCCAGGTAGCCGTCGTCGCCTGCATGGACGCCCGGCTCAACGTCTACGCGATTCTCGGGCTCGGCGACGGCGAGGCGCACGTGATCAGGAACGCCGGGGGAGTCGTCACCGATGACGAGATCCGCTCGCTCGCGATCAGCCAGCGGCTGCTCGGCACCAGGGAGATCATCCTGATCCACCACACCGACTGCGGCATGCTCACGTTCACCGACGACGGGTTCAAGCAGTCGATCCAGGATGACACCGGAATCAAGCCGGCCTGGTCCGCCGAGGCCTTCGCTGACCTGGACACCGACGTGCGGCAGTCCGTCGCCAGGATCAAGGCCAGCCCGTTCGTCCCGCACAAGGACGCGATCCGCGGGTTCGTCTTCGACGTCGCTACCGGCAAGCTGAACGAAGTTAGCTAAGGAACGGCCGGGCGCTAGGCTGGCCCGGTGCCCCCGACGACCACGCCCCCGGCCGCCGGCCGGCCGGGGGTCCTTCGCCTGCGGGACCATACGTTCGCGCCGGATCGCCTCCTGGTCATGGCGATCGTCAACCGGACCCCTGACTCGTTCTACGACGCGGGGCGGACCTGGGACGAGCCGGCCGCGATGGACCGGGTGCACCAAGTCGTCGCGGAAGGCACCGACATCATCGACATCGGCGGCGTTCCGGCGGCGCCCGGCCTGGACGTGGACATCGCCGAGGACATCAAGCGCACGGCCTCGTTCATCGCCGCCGTGCGGTCGGCCTATCCAGCCGTAGCGATCAGCGCCGACACCTGGCGGCACGAGGTGGCGAGGGAGGCCTGCGCGGCCGGGGCCGACCTCATCAACGACAGCTGGGGCGGCTGGGATGCCGGGCTGCCGCAGGTCGCGGCCGAGTTCGGGGCCGGCCTTCTCTGCGCGCACGTCGGGCGGCAGCGCCCGAGGACGAGGCCGTTCCGTGTCCGCTATGACGACGTCGTGGCGGACGTGCTGGCGACGACGCGGCGCCTCGCGGCCCGTGCGGTGGCGGCGGGCGTCGACCCGGCTGGCGTCATCATCGACCCCGCTCACGACTTCGGAAAGAACACCTGGCATTCGCTTGAGGTGACCAGGCGGCTGGCCGAGATCGCGGCGACCGGATGGCCGGTCCTCGTGTCGGTGTCGCGGAAGGATTTCATCGGCGAAGCGCTTGACCTTGAAATTCAAGATCGACTATCAGCCACATTGGCCACCACCTCGGTCTGTGCCTGGCAGGGCGCGAGAATCTTCCGCGCTCACGACGTCGCCCAGACCCGCCAGGTTCTTGACATGGTCTCCGCCATCCGGGGCGACCGGCCTCCGGCCCGTGCCGTCAGGGGCATGACCTGACCCATGATCATTGCTGCCGCCCTCTGCCCGGCACCGCCCTTGCTGATGTCGCCGCTCAACGGGGCTGAGCCCGCGCTGCCCGAACTGCGCCAGGCCTGCCTCGAGCTCGTCGGCGAGTTGCTGGCCGCCCGGCCCGATGTGGTCGCCGTCGTGGGCGCCGGCGAGGACACGACTCGCTGGCCGGCTGACAGTGCCTGCGGTCTGGCGCCTTTTGCGCCCGGCGCGGGGCTGGCCCCTGGCGGGCTGCCGTCGTCGGTGCTTGCTGGTTGCTGGTTGCTTGAAAAATCGGGGTACACCGGCGAACGTTTGCTGCTGTCGGTTGACTGCGATGAACCGGCTGCCGGCTGCGCGCGGATCGGCGCCGGCCTTGCGGAGGGGAGCAGCCGGGTCGCGCTGCTCGCGCTTGGGGACGGGAGCGCGTGCCGGGGATCGAAGGCGCCAGGGTATTTTGACCAGCGCGGACTCGATTTCGACGCCGAGGTCGAGCGGGCGGTGCGGGCCGGCGACCTGCCGGCGCTGCTCCTGGTTGACCCCGTGCTGGCCGGCGAACTGCTCGTCACCGGGCGGGTGGCCTGGCAGGTACTGGCCGGCGCGCTGGCCGGCGCGGAAGTGGAAACACTGGTCAGGTACTGCGATGATCCGTTCGGCGTTGCCTACCTGGCGGCGTCGGTTCGACTGCGGGAGGCCTTGGATGCCTGATGAGAGCTTTGCCGGCCGGGCGGTGCTGGTATTCGGCGCTAGCGGTGCGCTTGGTCACGGGGTGGCCGGGGCGTTCGCCGCGGCCGGTGCGTCGGTCACCGGGGTTGACCTCCACGTGCCACCTGAGGACCGGCGCCTCGCCGGCGTTCAGTACCTCACGGCCGACGTGACGAAGGACAGCGACGTCGCGGCGGTGTTCGCGGGCCGGCCGACGCCGTGGGCGGTGGTCAACACGATAGGCGGGTACGCGCCGAGCCGGCCGCTGACCGAGCTTGACCCGGCCGAGCTGTCCGTACAGCTCAATCTGAACCTGGTGAGCGCGGCGCTGATCACCAAGCACGGACTCGCAGCGCTCCAGGCTGCCGGCACGGGGCGAGTGGTGCACACCGCGAGCCGGGCGGCGGTCGTCAGCAAAGGCAACGGGTTCGCCTACTCGGTCAGCAAGCTCGGCGTGCTCCATCTCGTCACGATGGCCGCCGACGAGGTACGAGGCAGCGAGATCACGGTCAACTGCGTCGTCCCGAGCATCATCGACACCCCGGCCAACCGAGCAGCCCTGCCCAACTCCGATCATTCCGCCTGGCCCAAGATCCCCGACATCGCCAAGAGCTACCTCTACCTGGCCTCCCCGGCCTCTGCTCTCGTGAACGGCGCGGCCTTGCCGGTCTGACGGGCCGGGCAACCTATTGCGGTCTCAAGCGAGCCCTAGCCGGAGCAGCTAAGCGCCGGACTACCACTGATGCCGGGTGGAGCGGGAACTCGAGCGGACCGCTCCGACCGGCTCAGGGCGCTTGAAGACGGATTGCATCGCGATCCGGCCTGGCCCGGTTACCGTCAGCCAGATCGACTTCGCCTGCCACCTGGCCGAGGAGAACCAGTACATGCCCCTCGGGTACTCAAAGTGCAGCGACATCCGCACCGTCGGGTCTTTCCAGATCAGCCCGCCCGGCTGAAGCAGGATGGACTCGCCCTGCCGCAGGTCCCTGATGAAGGTATTGCCCGGGCCGTGCAGCAACAGCAGTCCCGGCCCGCCCTGGGCCGTGAACCGGTCGACGAAGCGGCCGAGCGGGTAGTGCCATTCGGTATCGTCGCCGTTCTTCGTGGTGAACCAGATCCCCGACTTCAGCCACTGGTAGGTGACGTTTCCTGTCGCGACGAGGAACCGGTGCTCGACCACGTCGACGGAATGATTGGGCGGGAGCGGGATGGCGAGCGTGTCGCCCGGGCGGTCGGCGCTGAACGCGATGTGGCCAGGGCCGCGGGCGCTCATCATGTACAGGGGGATCCCGGCGAGCTTACGGTTCCAGCCGCCGGCCATCTTGAGCTGGTCCAGCCTGATCCGCGGGTCGGTGTGCAGGAGCGAATGATGGCTGAAGTAAACCCAGTCCTCGGGGGACAGCGCCATCTCGGCGACCGGCACGAAGGTACCGCTGATCTGGCAGGTCGATCGGTTGAACCTGATCCTGGCCATGTCGCGGATCTCCGGCTGCTTGATCCAGCCGGATTTGGTCACCCTCAGCCTGATGTCGACCGGCGCGCCGCAGTGCGGGCAACTCTGCCCGCCGCCGTCACTCATCAGCCGGCAGTAAGGGCAGGTGTAGGCACTAGTTCCTGGCATCCCCGACATATATCAATCCTTCGCCCCGGCGTCTCGTAGGCGTCGATTGTCCCAGGACGGTGACGCCATGGCTACCGAAAGTTCCCAGCTAGCCACACTTACCTTGGTCCGGTCAGAGTGGAACCTGGGCCTGTCGCGCCCGGTCCGGCCCGGTCCGGCCCGGTCCGGCCCGGTCCGGCTCGGCTCAGCGGGAGCGCCACCGCGTGGGGCTGCTGGGGCGAGCGGGATTGGCGGAGCAACTGAAGAGATACTTCGCAGTTGTCTGGCGTGGTTCGGCCGCCTGGATTGGGTGCTTGGTTACCGTAGCGGGGGTAGTTAATGGCCAGTGCGCCGAATGCCGAGCTGGCGCCGTCTGCGTGGAGGATCCGCACGTGCCTCGCCCCCGAATTTTCAGTTCCGCTCGCCTGATCGCCGTCGCCCTCGCTGTCGTGGCGCTCGGCATCGCCGGCTGCACGCCAGTATTCGTGTCGGTCGGCTCGAAGTCACACAAGAGCCACGCCAAGACCACCAGCAACCAGCACAAGAAGGCCCACGGCAGCTCGCACGCCAAGGGCAAGCACCCGGAGAAGGGCAAGCACCACCCGGCGCATCACGGCAAGAGCCACGCCAAGGGTCACAGGAAATCCCACCCCAAGCCGCATCACCCGTCCGGCGGCAACGGCGGCGGCTCAAGCGCGGACCAGCTGGTCATCGAGCCGAGCGGCGGCTTCTCCACTGTGTACAACCTGATCAACCACGCGAAGCACAGCATCGAGATCACGATGTTCGAGTTCGATGACACCACCGCCGAGCACGACCTGGCGGCGGCGGCCAAGCGCGGCGTCCAGGTCAGGGTCATCCTCGACCAGAAGGAAACCAGCACCAACACCCCGGCCTACGACTACTTCAAGTCCCACGGCATCAAGGTTGCCTGGTCCTGGTCCCACTACACCTACACCCACCAGAAGACGCTGACCTTCGACAACGCGACCTCCGTGGTCGAGACCGCGAACCTGACCCAGAGGTACTACGCCACCAGCCGCGACTTCCTCGTCGTCGACCACAACAAGGCCGACGTGGCGGCCATTGTCCGTGTCTTCAACGCCGACTTCGTGCACCAGGCCATCACGCCAGGCGACGGTGCCGACCTGGTCTGGTCGCCGACCGATTCCGAGAAGCAGATCCTCGGCGTCATCAACGGCGCGAAGAAGAGCCTGCGCATCTACAGCGAGGAAATGGGCGACAGCACCGTGATCGACGACCTGATCGCCGCGGCCAAGCGCGGGGTCGACGTCACGGTCTGCGGCGAGAACTCGGATGGCGAGTACACAAGCACGTTCGAGAAGATGGCCCGCGACGGAGTCCACATCGCGTACTACAGTTCGTCGACCGGCTTCTACATCCACGGGAAGGTGGTCCTGGCCGACTACGGCTCGAAGAACGAACGAGCGTTCATCGGCTCGGAGAACTTCTCCAACACCTCGCTGAACGAGAACCGTGAGCTTGGCCTGATCACGAGTACCCCGTCGGTGCTGTCCGGGATCGTGAGCGTCTTCGGCCGGGACTTCGCCAACGGGAAGCACACCAGATAGGTGGCGTTGCGCAAAAAATCCAGCCGGATTGGCGTCATAGCGGGACGGGAGGCCAGTCTCACTCTATAGCCGCGGTCGCAGCGCCGACTCTCGCGCGCGTTGCTGACGCCGAGTGGCGACGTAGTTCGGGTTTGCCGTTGAGGTGCCGGTTCCAGCACGGCAAGCCCGAGTCGTCGCTCTGGTCCGTCTCCGTCAGCAACGCGCGCCGGTCGCTGCGGACGCGGCGGGGGTGGAGCGAGCGGGTCTGGCTGGTGGGGGCCAGGCCCGCTCGCGCGGGGAGCGCTATTTGATCAGGGGGTCGCGGGGGAGGCCGAGGATACGCTCGCCGATCTGGTTGCGCTTGATCTCTGAGGTGCCGCCGGCGATGGACAAGGCCCGGTTGCCAAGCTCCATCATTCCGGCCAGCATCCCAGGACCCTCAAGGAACGCCAGGTCAGGCCCGGCCAGCGCGGTCAGGATCGCGGCCGCCTCGTGCGCGAGCTCGGAGAGCACCAGCTTGGTGACGTTGCCTTCAGGACCTGGCCCGCCGCCGGCCACGGCCCTGTGCGCGCTCCGCAGGTTGAGCGCGCTCATGGCCTGCAGCCGCGCGATGTGCCTGCCGACCCGCCCGGCGCCCCCCGGCAGCCGGGAAGGATGCGCGTCGAGCGGCCCGATCAAGGACTCGGCCGGCAGCGACATCCCGCCCTGACCTCCGCCGATGCTGACGCTCTCGTTGCCGAGCGTGGCCCGGGCGACGGTCCAGCCCCGGTCGACCTCTCCGACCACGCCGTCATCAGGGATGAACACGTCGTCGAAGAACACCTCGTTGAAATCCGAGTTCCCGGTCGCCATCTTGAGCGGCCGAACCGTCACCCCCGGCGCGTGCATGTCAATGACCATCATCGTGATGCCCTCGTGCTTGGGCGCGTCCGGCTTGGTCCTGATCGTGGCGAGGCCGTAGCGGGCTATGTGCGCCCCGCTGGTCCAGACCTTCTGCCCGTTGATGACCCAGCCTCCCTCGGTCTTGACGGCGCGGGTCTTGATGCCCGCCGCGTCCGAGCCGGCCTCAGGCTCGCTGAAGAGCTGGCACCAGATCACCTCGTGGTTAAGCGCAGGCTCCACGAAGCGGCTGACCTGCTCGGCCGTCGCGTACTGGATCATCGTGAGGATCACCCAGCCGGTGATGCCGTAGCCCTGCCGCTTGATCCCGGCCTTGCTGAACTCTTCCTCGATCACCAGCTGCTCGATCGCGCCGGCGTCGCGGCCCCACGGCTTCGGCCAGTTGGGCACGACGTAGCCAGACTCGATCAGCGCCTTCTTCCTCGCGGCGTCGTCCAGGTCACGTACCTGCTCGATGAAGGCACGGACGGTGTCCCTGACCGGCTCGGCCTCGGGCGGCAGGTCGACGTGCCGGTCCCGCTTGACCCCGCGGCGCACCGCGTCGGTGACGTCAAGCGCCGCCGCCTCGGCGTCGATGAAGGCGCCGATCGCGGTGGCCCGCCGCAGGTACAGGTGCGCGTCGTGCTCCCAGGTGAAGCCGATGCCGCCGTGCACCTGGATGTTGAGGTTGGCGTTCTGATCGGCTGCCGCGAGCGCCAGCGTGGCTGCCATCGCGGCCGTGTAGCCGAGCTGGTCGCGGTCGGACACGTCCGCCCGGGCCGCGTCCCACACCGCCGCGGTCGCCAGCTCGCTCGCGACGAGCATGTTCGCGCAATGGTGCTTGACCGCCTGGAACATCGCGATCGGCCGCCCGAACTGCTGCCGCACCTTCGCGTACTCGGCCGCCGAGTCGGTGCACTCGCGGGCTACTCCGGCCGCTTCGGCCGCGAAGATCAGCCGCGCGACATCGGTGAGTACTTTCCGGCCGCCAATTAGCACCCGGGCGGAGGCTCCATCAAGGGCAACTCGCGCCGCGCGGCGAGCCGGGTCGAGGTTGGCGGGGACCTTCGCGGTGACTCCGCCGCCACGGCAGTCAACTACCACGACATCGTCGCCGGTGCCGACCAGCAGGACATCGGCCAGGTGCCCGCTCAGCACCACCCCCGCCGAGCCGGAAGCCGTCCCGTCCCGCACCTCGACGTCCCCGCCAAGAGCGACCGCTCCGATCACGGACCCGTCGGCGAGTCCCGGCAGCCAGTCGGCCTGCACGTCGTCGGGTGCGATCGCCGCCAGCACCGTGCTGGCGATCACGGTAGGCACGAAAGGACCTGGCGCTACCGCCCGGCCAAGTTCCTGCGCCACCACGACAAGCTCAGGCAGCCCGAACCCCGACCCCCCGTGCTCCTCGGGCACGGCCAGCCCGAGCCAGCCAATCCCGGCCAGTTCCGGCCAGAATTCAGGCAATTCCTCGGTCTCGGCGGTCAGCAGAGCCCGGTTGGCGGCAACCGCCCCGTATTTGCTGGCAAAATCGGACACGGTCTTGGCGAGCGCGCGGTGCTCGTCCGTGATGGCGATTGACATGGTTAACAGCTATCAGGTGCCCTCTGCCCAGAGCAAGTGCCGCCTGAGGCGGACAAATGTCACGGACCGTCCACCGTCTTCGCCGATCAGGCGACACCGGTCAGCCGGGGCGGCGTTCCGGGCGCCTGCTGCCGGGGCGGAACAGCGACTCCTGCGCGATCCCGGCCGCCAGCTTGCCGTCCTTGCCGAAAATCCGCCCCGTGTACATGCCACGGCCGCCGGCGGTCGATTCCGGCTGCAGGTCCATCAGCACCCAGTCGTCCATCGCGACCCGGCGGTAGAACCACACGGCGTGGTCAAGGCTGGTGAGGATGCCCACGTCAGCGATGCCGCGGACCGCGGCCAGGCCGGAAAACATGTCGGAGACGTAGGCGAGCGCGCAGGCGTGCATGGTCTCGTCCGCGAGCTTCTCCGCCGAGCGCATCCAGACCCGCGACGGCCAGGTCTGGCCTTCGACGGCCTGCTCGGGAACCCTGATCTCGATCCCGAGCATCCGGGTGTGGAAGGTGAAGTCAGGCAGGTCGTCCGGCTGGGTCACGGCCGGCGCCTCGTGGGCCTGGTAGTCGTAGCCTTCCTCTTCCACGTGGAACGAGGCGGCCAGGTTGAAGATGACGACGCCGTTCTGCACGGCGATGACCCGCCGGTTCGAGTAGGAGCGCCCGTCCCTGTCCCTGTGCACGTGCAGCAGGATCCGGTTCGTCGGGTCGCCCCGGCTGAGGAAGTATCCGTGCAGCGAGTGCGGCTGCCGGTCGGGCGCTACCGTTTCCGCGGCGGCCCGTAGTGCCTGCGCCGCGACCTGCCCGCCGTACAAGCCGAACGGGTCATCGAACACGACCGCTGACCTGAACAGGTCCGCGTCGAGCCGCTCGAGCGTGAGCACGTCGAGCAGATGGGGTGCCCCGGCCTGATCAGGCATGCTCATACCTCGACTAGTAGCAGGTGACTGGCCAGGTCGGTGTTGGCGGCCAGCCCGTCGCACACCAGCTGATAAGCGAGCGCGTCGTTGCGCACCTGCCAGAGTAGGAGACCGTTAGCCCAGGCGAGGTCGCGCGCCGAGCAGATCGACCAGGTGGAGATCAGGTTGCCGACCGCGCGCAGGTGCCGGTCGAGCAGAAGCTCGGGCCTGTCCTCGAAGGACTCCCTGACCGACTGCTGGATGGTTTCGAGCAACTGGTCGACCTTCTGGTAGTCGCGGAGGTGCTCGCCGGCCGTCGGCGAGGTGCCCAGGGCCAGGCAGGTCTGGACCACGGCGATCGGCAGGTCGTGGTTGATGTGGGCGTTCATGCCGGCGAGGGCGAACTGGATCTGCTCGATCTTCTTGTTGGCCCGCTGCTCGACCAGCGGCCGCCAGGCGGCCGGCACGGTCTTCGGCTGGCTGGCGACGTCCGCGGCGGCGAAATACAAGTTGGCGAACGTGACGTCAAGCTGGGTCACGAAATCGGGGTCCGCGAAGAAGTCCGCCTTTACCTGCGCGCCGACTTTCTCCGTCACTTCGAGGTACATCCGGTTGAAGCAGGCGAGCCCGTCGGACTCAGGGAGCTGCGCGCTGATCGCTTCCATTTTCGAAATGACTTCGGCGATGGAGGTAACCGGCGGCTCGGACATGGCGTCACTATACGGTTAGCGGGTGAGCGACTCTGCGGACTGGTCGCCCGAGATCGCGGAGATCAGGCGGCGGCGCGAACTGGCGCTCGCGATGGGCGGGGCGGACAAGATCGAGCGCCAGCGGACCACGGGGCGCCGCACCGTTCGTGAGCGCATTGAGCGGCTCGCCGATGCCGGCAGCTTCGCCGAGATCGGGGCGCTCACCGGGTTCGCCAGCTACGACGATCAAGGCCAGCTCATTTCGGTTCAGCCAGCTAACTTCGTGGCCGGCACCGCCAGGATCAGCGGCCGCCCGGTCATGCTCGGCGCCGATGACTTCACGATCAGGGGCGGCTCGGGCGACGCGGCTATCCACGCCAAGCAGGTCTTCTCCGAGGAGTACGCGAACGAACTGCTGCTGCCGGTGGTGCGGCTGCTCGACGGGGCGAGCGGCGGCGGCAGCGTCAAGACGACGTACGAAACCGGGTACACGTACCTGCCGGTCAATCCTGGCTGGGACACGGTCGTCGACAACCTGTCGGTGGTACCGGTGGTCGCCGCGGGCCTGGGGCCGGTCGTCGGGCTTGGTGCGGCCCGGCTGGTGATGTCGCACCTCGCCGTCATGGTGACCGGGGTCGGGCAGTTGTTCACCGCCGGGCCGCCGGTCGTGCTCGGCGGCACGGGGGAGGACCTGACCAAAGAGGAACTCGGCGGCGCCGCGATCCACCGGCGCAATGGCACGATCGAGCGTTTCGTCGCCTCAGAGGACGAGGCTTTCGACGTGATCCGCGAGTTCCTTGCCTTCCTTCCGTCCAGCGTGCGTGAACTTCCGCCGGTCACCGCCGGGACCGACCGCCCAGACAGGCGGGAAGAGATGCTGGTCGGTGCCGTACCCCGCAATCCTCGACTTCCGTATCGGATTTGGCCGATGCTTGAAGCTATTTTCGACCTTGGCTCGGTCTTCGCTTATGCCGAATACGGCGGTGCCACCGTGACGGCGCTGGCCAGGCTCGACGGGCACCCGGTCGGCGTGCTCGCTACCGATCCGTACCGAGGCACCACGATGTCACTGGAAGGCGCCCAGGCAATCACTCGCCTCGTCGACCTCTGCGAGGCGTTTCACCTGCCGCTGGTCAGCCTGACCGATCAGGGCGGGATCACGATCGGCCGGGTCGCCGAGGAGCGCGGCACCGTGCGTTACGGAGCGCGCGCCATCGCCGCCGTGTACCAGGCGCGGGTGCCGCAGGCCGAGATCGTGGTGCGGCGGGTGTACGGAGTCGCCGGCGCCGGCCAGGTCAACCGGCACCGGTCCGGCCGCGGCTGGGCCTGGCCGTCAGGCGACTGGGGCTCGCTGCCGCTGCGCGGCGGCGTAGAGGCCGCGTTCCGCGCTCAGCTTGAGCAGGCCGCCGACCGGGAGGCCGAACTCGAGCGGCTTCGCCGCGAACTGGCTGCGGTCAGCTCGCCGTTCCGCACAGCCGAGCGGTTCGGGGTACAGGACCTGATCGACCCGCGCGACACCAGGCCGCTGCTGTGCGCCTGGGTGCGCGACGCGTACCGCGTCCTGCCGCCGCTTCTCGGCCGGCCGTCGTTCGGACTGCGCCCTTAGCGAGTGCCGGCGCGGGCTGGTGTTACTAGAGCGAATGTCGGTGCTGACGGGGATTACTGGCGGGCGGCGGGCGGGCAAGCAGCATCGGTGGCTCTGGCTCAGGCCAGGCAATTGCGGGGCGCAGGCGGACGACACAGTCCCCGTACCCCGCCAGGGCGGCAGCGGGCTCACCGTCGCCGTCGGCTAACGGGGCAGGCTCCGCTCACCGCATCGATGTCCCATGGATGCGGTTCGGCTGGGGGCGGCAACCGCAACGCTGGGCCATCGATGTCGTGTGCACCGCATCTATGGGCCACCGTTGCGGTTGACCGCCCCCGCCGGGCAGCATCGATGTCCCATCGTTGCGGTGGGCTGGGCTGAAATGCCCGGTTCAGCCGGTGTCGGCGGGCTGGCGCGGGCGAACTGCCGCCTCAACGCGCTGCCGGGGCGGCTGCCGCCACCGGGATCAGCGCTCCGCCACCCCGCGCCAGGTCCTGACCTCCGGGCATCAGCCCCATCCGCCTCTGCCCTCAGCGTTTACCATCACGAAAATGTGAGCCAGAGCCGCCTCGGGGGGCCATCGTTACGCCCGGACTTGCGCAATATGTCGACTGTGCGGGCTCTGCATGTCGCGCAACTCTGCGTGTAACCGGCGATGACAGGCCGGACGACTAACCTGCCAGCCGCCAAGGCCGAGCTTCGCCAAGCACACCTAGCGTTGCGATCATGTGCTTGACCTGCGGAATCAGCTATCCTGCGACTATGGGAGGAGGCTCCTCGGGCCGAGTAAAGACATGCTGTGATTAACCCGGATCGGCCATCTCGCGTCAACCGCATGACCCCTCAAGCCCGGGGCGCGTAACCGAGAGATCGTGTTCCACCGGACGCGGAGATGGCCAGCGGGAGCGTGCGCATGCTGGTGGCCATATTTCTCCTGGTTCCTGCCGTAGCGTTCGTCATTCTGGCTTTGGCCGCGTTGTTCCGCGTCCGCGATCCTGATTACGTGCGCATCGGTTTCGGCAAATGGCGCTTCATCCAGGTCGGCCGCGCGACGCCAGACGCCTGGTCGCCGGAGGCCGGCCAGCAGCCCGCGTCTGAGGCTCGGCCTAGTCCTGCCCGTACCTTGCCCGGCAACAGGGATCTGCGGGCTCTCCCGGCGGGACGCCCGCCCAGGAGGCGGCCAGATCGGGGCGGACCAGGGCGCGGTAAAGGCCGCTTAACTCGCGAACCGCAGGCCGTCAGTGAGGCCAGGTCCTCGGCAAATAGGGCGATTGCGGCATGGCGGCGGCTGCCGGGTGGTGACGTTTTGCGCGCTATACTTTGGCATGCGCGATGTCTTTGTCTCATATGTTCATGAAGATACTCATCACGTAGATCTACTGCAGCAGGCGCTTCAGGCGGCAGGGATAGAGATATGGCGCGACACAGAAGACTTACGGCCCGGCGATGACTGGCGAGCTACGATCCGGCGCGTGATCTCTCGTAACGCCCGCGTTGTCCTGGTGTGCTTCTCTCGTCGTAGCCTGGCTCGCGAGGCGAGTTACCAGAATGAAGAACTTGCTCAGGTGATCGAGGCAGCCCGGTTGCGGCGCCAGGATCTGCCCTGGCTGATACCGGTCAGATTCGATGATTGCGACATACCGGATCTCGAAATTGGCGCCGGCCGCACGCTCAGCTGGATCCAGCGGGCGGACTTGTTCGGTGAATACTCCGACTTGGCGACCTCCCGGCTGGCGGAGACAATCAGGCAGATCTTGGCCCGCGAAGAATCAGGGAGCACGATCGCGCCGTCGGGTCCGCCCCCGCGAGCAGGACACCAAACCGGTCAGGTCGTCTACCAGGACAGCGTGATCTTTAACAATGTCAGCATCGCCGCTGACACGTTCGTAGCCCGCGATCATCACGCTTGAGGAGATCAGTCTTGAGCCCAGCATCTCCCGAGGAGACGTCCGCAGGCGATCTGGGCGCTGTTCCGGGGGCAGCCGAGGCCAAAGCGGCTGGTGCCCAGCCGCCCGCAGGCGCTGAATCCGCTGAAGAGGAGCCGCGTCAGCGCCCCGGTGAAGCCGCGACCCCTGGTTCCGACGCTCAGGAAGCGGAGCGAGGCGGCAATAAGAAGGAGCAGGCCCGGCCTCGTCAGGTAGGACGCGGCGACGTCAAGGCGATTGCCGCCGATCAGGACCGCCTGTTCAAGGACAGCGTCACCTTCAATAACTGCTGGATCAGCGCCGGTACCTTCACCGGCCGCGACAACCTCGGCGCGGCGGTTCGCAAGATCGCCGTCAGCCAGGTTAAACCAGATCAACTGAGTAAGCTGGCTGACATTATGGTGCCGCAGGATAACGCGGCCGCGGCCTATGACGCACTGACTTCTGAACGGCTCATCTGCCTGCGAGGCGCCGAAGGCTGCGGGCGTACCAGCCTGGCGACCTGGCTTTTGCACGAGCGACTAGGCGATGACGTCTGGGAAATTAGCCCGCGCACTCCCGTAGCTGAAATTCCTGAGGCCGGACTTGTCTCATCTCTCGGCTATTTCCTTACGGTCGACGCCAGCGACAGGTGCCGTGATTTCGACTTGAACCTGCTGCGCACTATCTGCGCCAAAGAAGAATGCTATGTCATACTTATAGCTCCTCTCGGCCGACCCGAGTTCCCGAGCGGGCTATCCGTCTTCGCGGTCAGGCCGCCGTCAGTACCCCAGATTGAGATCCTCAGAAAGCACGTGCTCAGGTCGCTGGCCGACGACGCCGAGCGATCGCTCGGCGAACGGCTCCTGGCCAAGCCGCAAGTCGCGGAGTGGTGCGAACCTCCCAGGTCAATGGCCGAGCTTGACCTCGTGGCCAAGATCTTTCCCGACGTGGTCGCCGGTCGCATAGACGAGGCCGACCTGCCGAATCACCTGGAGCTCGCGACCGGCGATCGGATGCGATCCTGGTTCGATAACACGGATGCGAAGTCGCTGCGATCCCTCAAGGTCACGCTGAGCTTCTTCGGCGGCCTGCCCGTTCACACGCTGCTCGACTTGGAGACCCGGCTGAGTGACCTGCTCAGCGAGGCGGCCAAGGACCGGTCGGTCAGGGAGCTCTTCGAGCCGTCACTGGCATCCCGGCTGCACGAGGTTTCTGCGACCGTGTGAACTTGCTTGTACAAGTATGAACACGGTGACGTTCGTACCGAGGTAGCCGAGTTCGCCGACGCGACCCTGGAACGCCGGCTCGCCTCGTTGCTGCGGGTCACCTACCCCAGGGCACGCCCCGTCTTGGTCAGGTGGCTCTGCGAGGCCGCCACCCACGCGGACCATCAGGTGCAGTTCAGAGCCGCTATGGCGATCGGCGGCTTCGTCACTGACGGTCAGCCGATGCTGCTGAAGCAAGTAATCGAGCCCTGGGCCAGTCAGCCCGACGTGCAATACGCTCTGCGGGTCGCCTGCGCGCTCGTCGGGCCCCTTCGCTCCCCGGAGACCGCGCCGGGCATATCGCGCGTGCTTGAGCAGTGGGTCGACTCGAACGACCATGACGTTGTCTTCGCCGCGGCGATGGTCTACGGGCTCGCGGTCCCGCCAGAAGACGTCGCGGATTCCATCGCCGGGCTTGAGCAGGTCGCCAGAGTCGACTTGCCCGATATCGCGTACTGGCGCCTGGACGCTGCCGCTACCGGCATCGTCGGAATGTTTCTGCGCGGCCTCGCGACTGAGGTAACTAGCGCGCTCTTGTCCTGGAATGACTCTGACAAGCCGGTCGCGGTGGAACTGGCCAGGTCAACCTTCCTGTGGATCGCCGATCACATCGCGGAAGATCATGACGGGCCTGAGGCTGATGGCGGGCCAGCGGTCAGCCAGACCTGGCCCAGCCTGCTCGTATCGGCGGAGTCAAAGGACACCAGATCCGCGGTCGTGGCTTTGTGGCGAAGCGTGCTCGATGACGCGGCATGGTCCGTTCCGGCGCTGGACACGCTCAAGGACTGGTTCGAAAGCGCGGATGACCGGGCCTACCTGGTTACTCCGCTCGCCGACTTGATAGGAGCATTGTCGGCCACGGAAAGAGAGGCGGGGCGGCTCGCCTTTTACCTGGAGGCCTGGGCCAACAAGAATCCCGAGGGAGCGGCGGCCGCCTGCCGTAGCCGGCTGCTAGCTCGGGCAAGTGAGCGATGAGGAAGCGGGGACGCACATGGAAGTTGATCCGGTCAGGGGGCCAGTTGAGCTGCCAAAGCGCGGAAAGCTGCCGCATAACCTGCTCCCCGGCCTGCACGAGGTCATGGTCCTGCGATCTCGCTCCGGCCAGGTTGTGGCGCTGCCCAGAGGGGTGCCGCCGACATTCAGCCAGCGTCGGGGCGGCAGTTTCATCGAGGCCTACTACGTCGATTGCGCCGGAGCCCATTCGCGAACGTTCAGCGCCCGGCTTCAGACCAGCGACATTGGCGTCGACCTTCTCGCGGAGATAGACGTGGAGATGAGCGTGGAGGACTGCGTGCGGGCGGTCATCGACCGCCGCGGGTCCGACTATCTCAAGGACCAGCTTGAGGGCTGGGCTCAGCATAACGCTTCGAGACTGACATCAGGGTTCAAGGTCGCCGGCGGCAGTCTGGCCAGCCTGGCCGAGCAGATTCTCGCCCGGCTCCAGACGGACAGCCAGCGCCTGAGCTTTTCTGGCTTGAAAATCAGGGAACTGCGGGTCCGGCTTAGGCTGGCCGATCAGGAGACCGTCGCCAAAGAGGGAGCGACGACCCTGTCAGAGAAACTCAAAGCTCAGCGGTTCCAGGATCTGAGCGACACCTACGCGGGGCAATTCGGTCCGGAACTAGCCAAGATCTACGCCGCGCTAAGCGTGAACGATCAAACCGAGATACCCGCCTTCCTGAAGCGACTGCAGGACGAGCGGCACGCGGACACCGCGAACAGATTCAATGTCCTTATCGCTTTGCTGCGAGGCGAAGCGATCGAGCCGCATATGAGAGAGCAGTTGCTCCAGGACCTGGCGATGGCGCTCAAGCTTCCCGGAATCGCCGCACCATCGCAGGAATTGGCGAAGGCGTTGTATCAGGCGGGCGCCTCGGCGGAGATAGCCGACGCCAAGCCGGCCGCGAGTGACTGAGCGATAAGGGCAATGATGAGGGCCTGGGCGGCGGGCGGAATCCTGGGCTGGCCTACGAGCCTGTGGCGGGACTGGCTAGGCTGGCTTCCTGGTTTCCTGCGAGACATAGTTTTCGTGATCGTGGGATATCTGCTGCTGCGCTTGCTGTTCCGCCGGGGCCTGCCGGCCGCCGGGCGAATAGCGGGACCGGTGACACTCGTCCTCATCTGGCTAGTGACCTGGCTGACTTTGCTGCCCGAGTACCTGGCAACGCGGATAGCCGGGCACTTCAGTCGCACCATACCGGCGTCATTCGCCTACGGTGAACTGATCGCCGGGCTATCAGAAACTAGCGAGAGCAGCACGCGGCGCATCGCCGCGGCGATGATCAAGGCGCGATTGCCCGCTGGCCGACTGGCGTTCTTGTCCGTTGTTCTTGTATTGGTTATTTCCAATGCGCTGGCGTATCATTCGCATGATCGAGTGCCGGTAGAAGGGTGGTGGCATTCAGTCACCGCTTGGATTCATTCGCTCGGTCATAATCCAGTTCGTCACCACGTCGTAATCAAGCACCACCATGCCGTTACCAGGCACCACGCCAAGAGAAGACGGCGATCAGTAAGCTAGCTGGCCGGGCCGCACGGATCGGCCTGCTCGGGCGCGAGCCTGTCCGGGTCTACGACGACTCCTGGGCCGAATGGGGCCGCGGCCCAGATACCCCAGCCGAGCACTCCCAACGCCAACTGCCCCGCCCGGCGTCACGACCGCTGCGGTGATCCGCCGAGATGCGTCGGTGACGCCTTAAAACTGACCCTTTAGCAACGCCTGGAATCTGAGCCGCGTCCTGTCAACTCGCGAAGGTGGCCCTAGTCAGGTCTCAGCGGGGCCAGTAAGGCGATGGCGGGCGCTTAGCCGGATCGACAATTTCATGTCGGACAACAGCCCGATCCATTGTCCTTATCCTGACGAGTCGCTGTCCCTTAGCCGCCTCTAGGTCTTCCACTACCTTGGGCATTGCGGCTATAATTGCGGCTATAATCGCCGCCATCGCCAGGGCCAGACCTAATGTCCCACGGCCTTGGTCATAGCGGACATGATGCACAGCGGATTTCTTGATCAGGTCACATAGGTCCGGGCTGGTGAGCTGGCTCTTGTCGTTGGTGAGAAAGAGTTCGTAGCGCGGGGTGCTGGTCTTGAGATCACGCAGGACCTGCGGATCTTTCTTGCCGCTCCAGCCAATCTCATGTATGCCGTATATCTCATGTGTTCTGAGGACGTGCCGCAACGGTTCCAGGATCTGAATAGGTGTGTCCTCGTCCAAGAGGATGCGCATCACGCGGCCCGTTTCGTCGGCTCAAAACTATCGACGTAGCGAGCGAAGTCGATCGCATCGCGGGCAGCGGTCGCCGAAACGGCCGGGTAGTACTGGGAGATCTCCTCGGGCGGTACACCATCGGCGACGAGGCCAGCAACGAGGTCGTAGGGCACGCGGGTGCCTGTAATCACAGGGAAGCCACCTTGCATCTGCGGATCGACGGCCACGTTGGCTCGTGGCTGGAACAAGTCAGGTACCAGAACGCCGGTCCGGGGGGAGAACGACTCGATCACTCTTGCGATGTCAAGCGCGAAGAGTTGTTGCTGACCGGGATACTTCGTGAGGTCGAGCGCCTCGCGGTGCGTGATGAGTTGTATGTTCCCAGCAGCGTCAGAGACGATGGTATAAGACGCCAGATGGTCACGGTCGCCGAGATCGCGCAAGTTGCCGATTGCCGTTCGGATCCTTTGCAGAGAAGCATATTCGCGCAGCCGCATGCAAGTGCGTAGCGCAAGGATGTCCCGGAAGGAATACATGGCCCTCGGCGAGGACTGAATCTCTGGCCTCAGGAGCGGACCCGTACTAGGGCTCCGCCAATGGCGGAGCCGGCTGACGCTGGCACCAGTGAGCGCGGCCGCCATCTTCGTTGAATAGGCCACGTTGACCTCCTCCCGCCTACTATCTCGTATTGTCCACTACGGCACTGTCAGTGAGCGTGCTGGCGCTCAGCCATCAGGAAGGCACTTAGCCCGGCCGTCACCTTCATCTGAGCACGCTACCTGAAAACATCACGGTTTCAGGTACCCACGTTGTGCCATCGCGCGGGCGTCGCTCGCCGGGCTGGCAGGATGGTACGGCGAACAACTGACCACGGCGGGGGACTTTGTTGTTACAGAAACGGCTGCGAAGTGCCCCGGCCGGCTGCCGACCTCGCGTTAGTGGTCGGCTTCCACTGATTCCATGATCGCCTCGAGCAGCGCAGGATACTGGTCGTCGGTCAGCCGAACGCTCTCGTAAGCGTCGGTGACATCCTGGTAGCTGCCCTCGCCCTCGAGGACCGAGCCTTGACCCGACCAGAACTCCCTTCAAAAGAAAGCCAGCCATGGGCCATGGGTGAGTTTCCGTGGGAGTGAGTTCCGGTCGACTCCTCGGCGTGGCCCGGACGGAACTGGTCCTGCAGCCCTTCCCGCCTCAGCTTCGACCGGCATTCCCGGCATTCCCGGCATCCAGGGCAGCCCGCCGCCCCGGCCGCTGACACCGGGGGCCTGAACTCGCGGTCGTAATAACGGCCCCGAAGTGCCCCCGGTGCTCGGGCAAGACCGTCCCGGACCCGCCTCACTCCACCAGAAACACACCCATGGGCCATGGGTGCGTTTCCCTGGGAGTGAGGCGGGTGCCCGACGGTCTTGCGCGGGGAGGCGGGGGCACTTCGCCTAGGTTTTTGCCGATGTAAAGTGCCCCCGCCTCCGGGGGCCTGGCGGCGGGCTGCACCGAATGCCCGGAATGCCGGGGTACCTGGGCCGGGACCGGCCGGCGGCATGGCCCCGCCAGGCCCGCGCTGAGGGGTCAACCTGAACTCACTCCCAAAGAAACATGCCCATGGGCCATCGGTGCAGCTCTTTTGGACGGAGCCGCCCGCAGCTGATCCGGCCTCCCTCCAACGGCTTAGGGCCAGCCGGCGGCCGGGACGGGCGCGGGGGTCACCAGTACCTGGCCGGTGCGCGCTTCTGGGTCGATCTTGTCCATGCCGCGCCACTCGGTTGCCAGGATGAACAGCGTCTTGCCGTCAGGACCGCCGAGCATGCAGGCGAAACAGCCTCGGTCAGTGCTCACGGTCTGCAGCTTCTCGCCGCCCTCGGCGACGCGCACGCAGTGCTTGTGGGGGACGTCGGCGTACCAGACCGCGCCTTCGGCATCAAGGCAGATCCCGTCCGGGTTGTCGCCGTCAAGGTCGGCCCAGGTGCGGCGGTTCGCCAGCGAGCCATTGGCGGAAATGTCGAAGGCGGTGAGGCACTGGCCGTGCGACTCAGCGATTATCAGCGTTGAGTTGTCCGGCGTCACGGCCATGCCGTTGCCGAACCTGATGCCGTCAGCCACCAGCCGGGGCGGGCCGTCGGCTGGGATCAGGGCGATGATGGCGTCGCCGTTGACGTAAGTGTTGCCCCGGCCGTCTACAACGATCTCGTTGCAGATAGAGGCGATGCCGGTCAGGTCGGCGTGCGTCACCATGGATCCGTCCGGCTCCTGGCGCAGTACCAGGGCCTCCCGCCCGGAGACGACCAGCATCGGCCCGGCTGGCAGCCAGTCGATGGAGAACGGGAACGCCGTCGGGACCATCGCCGCTACGGCCCTGGTGCCGTCTTCGCCGACGGTCACTACTTCCTGAGTACACCAGTTGCACAGCCAGAGCTTGCCGTCGTGCCAGCGGGGCGACTCGCCGATCGCGAGTCCGGTGAGCAACACGCGCGCATCAGGCACGACGGCCTCCATAGCCTGGGCTGAGCTCTGCCAGGGCCACGCTATTGCCATCCGGGTCGGTGAACATGCCTTTGCGGCCGGCGGGCATTTCCTTGATCGCGGTCGCGGAGATTCCCCTGGCGGCGATCGCGGCCAGCTCCGCGTCCAGATCGGGGACGATCAGCAGGAACACGCCGCGACCAGCCCGGCTCGGGTCGGCCAGCAGGTAAAGCGAGGCCGACTCGGTCAGCCGCCAGGTCGCCTCGGCGTCGTTCGGGAACATGTCGGCCGGGCGCCCGAGCAGTCGCGCGTACCAGTCCGCGGCCTGGTCACGGTCGCTCACCACCAGGCCGGCGAAGACGTAGTCGACGTTCACTTCCGGTCGATCACCGCGTCGGTGAGGAGGCCGAGTCCGATGCCGAGCATCCAGACATCCTTGCTGACCCCGGTGCCAGCCTGGCTCGGCCAGATGCTGCCCGGCTTGCGCATCGCCGGAGTCCGCGCGTACATCGCCAGGAGCGCGCCGGAGAATCCGGTCAGCGCGGCCCCCGCCAGCGCGGTTGGCACGAACGGCGAAAGCAGCGCGGACCCGACCGCGATCTCACTCCCAGCGAGCAACTTGAGGAACTGGGCCGGCGGAATGTCCTTGAGGAACGGGAACGCGTTCGAGGCTGCCTTGTGCACACCCTCGGCCCGAGCCTCGTCGCCTTTCCACTTTTCCAGGCCGGCATGCAAGATGTACGCGCCGGTGGCGAGGCGGCCGGGAATCTCACGTGCTCTGATCAAGCGCATGACTGTCACCCTAGCAGGTTGCGTGAACGCTCAACCATTGACGCACGGCCTTTGACCGGATACCGAGACGAACGTCTCAGGCCGGTTGAGGTGGGATCGCGGGCGGTCTGGGCAGCAGGGAGCAGTGAAGAAACTTCTCGAAGTTCTCGTGTGCATCCTCCACCCGATCGCCGTCGTGCTGATCTGGATCGACCTGGCCACTCGGCGCGACATTTCGGGCGGCGCGAAGCTCGCTTGGGCGATATTCGCGATCATCCCGCTGATCCCGTTTGTCTACGTCTTGACCGGCGGGGACTTGTGGTGACTTAGGCCACGGATACTGTTTGGTCGTTCAGGCCGGACGGGCGGGAACCGCTGATCGAGGGCTGGCTAAGGTTCCGGCGGGGGCTGGTAGTCGGCGTGCTCTTCGACCATCCGGTAGATGTCCATGCCGATCGGCCGGCGCTGCTCTTCGGCGATGTGGCCGAGGAGTCCGGCGGTCCTGGCGAGCAGCGCGAATCCGCGTAGCAGCTCGGGCGGGAGCCCCAGGTCGGCCAGGGCGGCGCCGCAGGTGCCCGCCCCGTTCAGCGGGAGCTGCCGGCCGAGCACCTGCGCGTGCACCCGGCCGATCGCCTCGAAGAGGCGAAGATGCGGCCCGTACAGGCCTTCCTCCTGCGCGATCCCGATCAGGACGGGCGTGCGCGGATCGGTGACCTTGTGCACCGGGTGGCCGAGGCCTGGCACCAGCCGGCCGGCGGCACGGGCGTCCCGCACCGCGTCGAGCGCCAGCGCGTCGAACCCGGCATCATCGGCCGGCGGCTCTACCCGCGCCAGGGTGTCGGCCAGGAAACGGCCAGCGTCTTCGGTCACGCCGAGGAAACGCGACCCGCCGCCGAGCAGCCCGGCCGCCAGCGCGCCCTGCACCGAGTCCGGTGCGCTCAGGTACGTCACCCTGGTGGCGATCGCCGTCGGGGTGAACCCGTGGTCGGCCAGCGCGACCAGTACCGCCTCGAAGACCCTGACCTGCGAGGATGTCGGCCGCCGCTGGGTGACCAGCCAGAGGGCCAGCTCACCGAACGTGACCTTGCCCATCAGGTCGGCCGCGAGGTCCTGGCCAAGCAACGTGATCGAGTCCTGGTCGGACGTGCCCAGCGAGGTGGGGAGTGTCGTCATCTCAGCCTTCCTGAAGAGAGCCACGCCCGGATTTCTGCCCCGTGCTCGTCCAGCTTCGGCGGCGGCCGGTCATACCTGGGTGGCGTGCGCGAGTAAGTAACAGGGTGCCTGGTCACCGGCACGGCGTCCGCGCCTTCCCCGGACAGGACGACCGGGTCGAGCCCGATCTCCGTCGCGAACTCGATGCCCTGATCGATCGTGTTGATCGGGCCGCAGGGTACCCCGGCGGCAGTCAGCTCGCTGAACCACTCCGCCGAGGTGCGCTGGCTGAGCCGGGCGATGAGCAGTTCTTTCAGCTCAGAGCGGTTGGCTGTCCTTTGGACGTTAGAAGAGAATTTAGGGTCGACGGCCAGGTGCGGCAGTCGCAAGGAGTCACAGAGCTTGCGGAACTGAAGGTCGTTGCCGGCGGTCACCACGAGCTGGCCGTCGGCCGTCGGCAGGGGCTCGTAGGGGAACAGGCTCGGGTGCGCGTTGCCCATGCGGAACGGGACGACGCCGCCCGCGATGACCGCGCTGGCCTGGTTGACCAGGCCGGACATCGCCGAAGCCAGCAGGCTCGCCTCGACGTGCTGGCCCTCGCCGGTAGCCTGGCGGTGGCTGAGCGCGGCCAGGATGCCGATCGCCGTGTGCAGGCCAGCGACGATGTCGAAGATCGCCACGCCGGCCCGGTACGGCGGTCCTTCCGGGTCGCCGGTCAGGCTCATCAGGCCCGACATGGCCTGGACCAGGAGGTCGTAGCCAGGCAGGCCGGCCCCGCCGGCGGAGCCGAAGCCGCTGATGGAGGCGTAGATGACGGAGCCGTTGCCGGTCCTTACGGCGTTGTAGTCCAGGCCGAACCTGGCCAGGCCGCCTGGCTTGAAGTTCTCCACGACGATGTCGGCACGGCTTGCCAGATCCCTGGCGATTGCCAGATCGGCTTCGTCGGTGAGGTCCAGGGCGATCGAGCGCTTGTTGCGGTTGATCGACAGGTAATAGGTAGAGGTACCTTCGGGGGTGACGGGTGGCATCCAGTACCTAGTGTCATCTCCGGCCGGGCTCTCGATCTTGATTACGTCGGCACCGAGGTCGGCGAGCAGCATGGTGCAGTAGGGACCGGCCAGCACGCGGGTGAAGTCGGCGACGAGCAGCCCGGCGAGCGGGCCGGGCTGGCTCGACTTGCCGATCGGGCTCGACTCGGCCGGCGGGCCGTGCTGGCCTGGGCTGGCTGCGTGCTGGCTCATCGGGCGGTGAGTCCTTTGGTTGCTGGTCGTGGTCGCCTGGGACGATGGCTGGACGCCACGCTGGTACTTGTGTCCGTTCTGTCGGTTATATCAATCGTCGGCCGAGTGCCGGCGGTCCTGGGGGTCCGTCCGGCAGGGGTCGTACGGACAAAGCTGCCTATAATGGCCCGGCGGTCGCAACGATGGCCCAGCGATGTTGTTGCCGACGGGCGCCCGACCGCAACGATGTCCCACCGATGCTGCGGCAACCGCATCCATGGGCCATCGATGTCGTTGGCCCAGGGCGTCAGACCGCATCGATGGCCCATGGATGCGGTGCGTCGGCCCGGCAGCCTGCCCTGACCGGGTCGCGGTATTCACACTGGCCACGTCAATCACACCAGTCACTCCAGCCCGTCCGGGTGGAGGACGGGCCGGCGTCGCCGAGCCCGGCGGCCAGGTTTCGCTGAGCCTGGGGGTCGTTCGCTGGGGCGGGTCAGTCCGTGGCTTTCCTGGTGGTTGACGCCGGGCACGCTGCCGTGCAAGCATTCTTCGCGACTGCAGAAATCGGTTGCGCAATCGTTGTCTACTCGGGTTTCTTGTCCAGGCGGAGGGCGGCACGTGGCGGAGCACCGGGATCGTCTCAGCGTCGGGGTGGTGGGCTGCGGCGTGATCGCCCAGGTCATGCACTTGAACTACTTGTGGGAGCTGAACGACCGGTTCGAGATCGCCGCGCTGTGCGATGTATCGGAGCCCACGGCCAACGCCTGCGCGGAAAGATACGACGTCAAGGCCGTCTACACCGACTGGCACGACCTCGTGGCCGCCGACCTCGACCTGGTCATGGTCCTGACCTCGGGCAGCCACGCCCCGATCGCGGTCGCGGCCGCGCGGGCGGGCAAGCACGTGTTCGTCGAGAAGCCGATGTGCCTCAGCCTGGACGAGGGCAGGGAGATGCTCGAGGCCGCCCGCGCGGCGGACGTGCGGCTGATGGTCGGCACCATGAAGCGCTACGACCCGGCCTACGAGCGCCTGCTCGAGCTGATGCCCCTCGAGGATCTCCGCCTGGTCGGCGTCACCACGCTCGAGTCCCCGATGAACCCCTACATCCAGGCGTATCCGCTCACCCCAATGACCCCGCCTAGGTGACCGGACCCAGCTGGGAGAAAGGCTCGCCGCCCGCAGCCTGACCCTCGCCGGCGGTTACGTCCCGCTGCCGTTCTCTGACCCCCGGGCGCTCAAAGAGCAGATTAGCTACCTGGACTCGATGCTCGACATCCTCGACGCGACCCAGCCGGGCGAGTTCAAGGCCAGGCCGACCCTCGCCGACGCCGGGTCGCCGGACAGGCTCGCCAACCCCGGCGTCGCCGCGGTCAACCGCGACCTCGGCCTCGACGAAGAAGGCTGGCAGCGCTTCGGCGCCGGCCTTGACCTGGCGGTACGCAAGTGCCGCGAAAGGGGCTACGAGCCCACCTTCCACCACCACCTCGGCACTTACGTGGAAGCGGTCTGGGAGATCGAGCGCGTGCTCGAACTGTCGGACGTCGGCCTGTGCCTCGATACCGGGCATCTGCTGGCCGGTGGCGGCGACCCGGTGACCGGCCTGCGAGACTGGGCCGGCCGCGTCAACCACATCCACCTCAAGGACTGCGACACCACGCTGCTCGCACAGATCGTCGCGGAGCGGGCGCCCATGGAGGAAATCTGGCGGCGCCGGGCCTTCTGCGCGCTCGGGGCGGGCGATGCCGGAATGGCGGAGGTGCTCGCGACCATCGGTGATACTGGCTATTCCAGCTGGCTCGTCGTTGAGCAGGACATTTTCCCTGATCCGTCCGAATCCGCCGCTGAGTTCTCGGCCCGGCAGGCAGCCAACCGTGACTGGTTGCGCGCCTATGGGATTTAGCGGCCAAATTTGCGTACCTTAATGTCGCTAACTATTGGCAAGCGCCAACCGTGCGCTCTGCGGACGCGAGTCTGCAGGGGGCACGGCAAGTGTCATCAAGGTTCCTGGGGGTGTCGCATCTTGGATGCGCGTAGTACCCGAATCCGCCTCGCCGACGTGGCGAAACTGGCCGGAGTGTCGACGACAACCGCTTCGCGGGCGCTCAACGGGCGCGGCGAGCTAACCGAGGAAACCAGGACGGCCGTGCTCGAAGCGGCCGCGCAGCTTGGTTTCCGGCCATCGCCATTCGCCCAGTCACTGCGTACCAGGCGGTCGCACACCGTCGGCCTGATCGTGCCGCACGTCGCGCACCCGTTCTACGCCTCGATCCTGCAGGGCGCCCAGTCCTTCCTGCGCGGGGCCGGCTACCGCGTGATCCTCGTCGACTCAGGCGAGGACCCGCAGAGCGTCGCCGACGCCATCAATACCCTGCTTGACCACTGGGTGGACGGGATCCTGATCTCGATCACGCCGTTCCCGGCCGCGCGGTTCGCCGAGCTGCTGCGGGGGACGCCGTGCGTGTTCATCGACGAGACCGTGGCTGACGTGGGCGTGGGGAGCGTGCTCCTGGAGAACCGCGAGGGCGTCGGCGCGCTGGTCGGGCATCTCGCCGGGCACGGGCACACGCGGATCGGGTTCCTCGGCGGACCGCGCGATCGTACCGACGGGCGGGAGCGGCTCGAAGGTTACCGCGCGGCGATGGCTGCCCATTCACTCGACATTATCCCCAGCCTTTTGGCGGAATGTGAATGGAATTTGCGCAGCGGCATCGATCACACGCTGGCGCTTCTCGACAGCGAAACTCCGCCGACCGCTATTACCGCCGCGAGCGCGGAGCTTGCCCTCGGTGCCCTCGCCGCTGCCCGCAGCCGCGGCCTTGTGCTGCCGGGGGACCTGGCGATCGCGTCGTTCGACGACACCTACTTCGCGCCGCTGCTCGAGCCGGCCCTGACCGCGATCAGCTACGACACGCCCTACATGGGCGAGCGGAGCGCGCAGTTGCTGATCAACGCGATCGAGACCGAGGATCCGAAGTACGAAGAGGTCAGGGTCAGCGTGAAACTCGTGCAGCGCCGCTCCTGCGGCTGCGGCTACGACTTCATGCCGGGGCTCGAAGCGGAGAGATGAAGCTCATCAGGAAGGTTACTGAAGCGGCGATGGTCGCTGCCTTTCTGAAGGCAGAATTCTCCTCGCCAAGGTTTAGCGGTGAGCTGAGGGAAGCTATGCTCTCGTCGAGCGCGGCGGAATCCGTGATTACGTATCCCGATATTACTGATGGGCGTGAAAACGAACTACGTGCTCAGGTGCTTGGCGCATATCGTGGCTACCAGCAGGACCGGGAAATGTTCGACGGCGTCCCCGGTAACCTCATCTGGCATGAAGCCGAGATAACCCGGCCGGAGCTCGGGGACCTGCGCTACGTCGACTATAGTCGGCGGTGAACGCCGTGATCACCGATCACGACCCAGGAGATCGCTGTCGGCAAAAAGACAGCCGACCGGAAGAACTTCCAGCCCCAGATCTGTTCGTGCAGCAGGAACGCCACCCCCAGCGGGATCGCGATCACGACCGGCATCGCGAGCAGCAGCAGCCCGTTGTTGATCAGGACAGTACGGAGATCGCGTCGCCGGGGAAGTAGACAACGCCGTGCTGCGGGCTGTTCGAGTACGGGGGGACGAAGGCGCCGACGTCGCTGCCCATCTGCTGGGTGTACTGGCCGACGTCCCAGCTGCCGTCGCCGGTGACCATCGCCGCCTTGCCGGACACGAACTGCCCGACGTTGCTGGTATCAGTGAGCGCGTCGGAGTTCACGCAGCCCTTGGTGAACAACTCGTGCCAGTCGCTGACCTGGGTCGTTACCTGAGGTGAGGTCCACGGCGCTCGGGTGGCTTGGTGACGGTCATTGGATCTGGGAACGATTGCGCAAACGCTCTCTGCGCATGCTGTCAGCGGTTGTGCCCAGGTGTCAAGGGTTCTCACCCGTTTTGCTCCCGCCTGCGGCACCCCTGCCGGCCGGGCCTGGCGGCGGGCGGGCGGCGAGGCAGGCGGCGGGCGGCCAGCGGGCGGGCAGCGGGCTGGGCGGGGCGGCGAGGCGGGCGGCGAGGCCCAGCGATCTGGGACAGGCGGCCCGAGTGACGGCTGATCAGGCGGCGGGTGACTGGAGTTGCGGTCGGTGAGGGCGATGTTGGCTCGGGTCTAGCCGACAAACGGGAGATTTCGTCCGAGCAGCAGCATCGGTGGCCCATCGATGTTGTTCGGTGCGGGCGTGCAACGACATCGATGGCCCATGGATGCGGTTCCTGCAACATCCATGGGCCATCGTTGCGGTTGCTGGCCCGGGCGGAACAGCATCGGTGGGCCATCGTTGCGGTCAGCTACGACGATTCGGGCGGTTTACCCGAATCGGGGTCGGCGGAAAAGGGGCCAGCGCCGACCGGGGCCATTGGCGGGCGGGGCGGGCGGGGCGGGCGGGGCGGGCGGGGGCCGACTAGGTGACGGGCGGGGCCTGGTGACGGGCGCGGGTCAGGTGACGGGCGCGGGTCAGGTGACGGGCGCGGGTCAGGTGACGGGCGGGGGGGTGCCTTCGGCGGTGGCGGCTAGTTTGGGGTCCCAGGCGCAGACGTTGCAGGCGTGGAGGAAGATCTCGCGGGCGAACCCTACTGCGGTGGCGTGGGGGTTTTCTGCTGCTCGGACGTCGTCCCAGTTCAGGATGAATTCCCCCACGGCGGCGTTCCAGTTGGCGCCGGGAGCGGCGGGGTCGTGCTTGCTGAAGTTGTCCGGGGCCGGGTGGGCGTAGGCGTAGAAGGCGGCGTGGGGGTAGCGGGGGTCACCTGGCCACCAGCCGACGGCGACTTCCTGGGCGTCCATCGCGTTGCGCATGATGAAGTCGGTGGACGGGGGGTCGGCTGGCTTGCCTGAGAAGAGGCTGACCGCCAGGTCGAAGGACCCCCACCAGGCGTTGACCGGAGTCGAGCGGCCCCGGAACGGCGCGCGGTACTCAGCCAGTACCAGGGCGGCTTGGGTGGCGGCGGCGAAGTACGCGGTTACCTGGCTGGGGTCATAGCTGGCGTGCTCGTCGTCGGCGTCGAGGGGGACGGTCCACGGTACTTCTTGCGGGGTCGGGTCGATGTGCACCGGGCCAGCGAGCTTGGCGACCGCGGCGAGCAGTTCGCGCGTGACCGCGCCGACCGGGCGGTCAGGGGTCAGCGGGATGCGCGCGATCCGGCCATCACTGTGGTCGACCACGGCCTCGTGGGTGCGCAGGTCGAGCGCCACCACGACGGACCCTGAACCGTCGGGCGCCGGCAGCGGTGAGGTCTCCCAGCCCCTGGCGGTCAGGCGCAAGGCCGCGTGCTGCAACTGCGGCTCGGGCGGGGCCAGCTTGACCGCCAGCTTGCCGAGTACCTGGGAGTGCGCGTGCAGCGTGTCGCACGTCGCGGACCATTGCTCGTAGGAGGCCGGCGGCCAGGCGGGAGACATAGGCCTGACGCTAGCCGGCGAGCGCCGAGACCATCAGTGCCTTGATCGTGTGCAGGCGATTCTCTGCCTGGTCGAAGACGATCGAGCTAGGGGACTCGAAGACCTCGTCGGTGACCTCGGCGCCGTCCAGGCCGAACTGCGCGAGCAGCCGCGCGCCGACCGTGGTCTGCGCGTTGTGAAACGAGGGCAGGCAGTGCATGAACTTCGTGCCCGGCTTGCCGGTCGAGGCCATCAGCTTGGCGGTGACCCGGTAGGGGAGCAGTTCGCGGACGCGGACGGCCCACTGGTCATCGGGCTCGCCCATGCTCAGCCAGACGTCGGTGTAGATGAAATCGGCGCCGCGCACTCCGCTGCCGACGTCGTCGGTGATGAGGATGCGGGCACCGCTGATAGCGGCCGCCGCGTGAGCCGCCGCGACCACGTCCGGCGGCGGCTGAAGCGCGGCCGGGGCGGCGATCCGCACGTCAAGGCCGAGGGTCGCGCCCGTGATCAGCAGCGACCTGGCGACGTTGTTCCGCCCGTCGCCGGTAAAGCAAAAGGCGATGTCCTCAGGCGTTCCTTCGTAGTGCTCGGTCATCGTCAGCACGTCGGCGAGCGACTGCGTCGGGTGCCACTGGTCGGTGAGCGCGTTCCAGACCGGCACGCCCGCGTAATCGGCTAGTTGCTCGACTGTAGCCTGCGCGAAGCCGCGGAACGCGATGCCGTCGTACATCCGGCCGAGCACCCGGGCGGTATCGGGGATCGACTCTTCCTTGCCGATGTGCGATCCTTCCGGGCCCAGGTACGTGGAACCGGCGCCCTGGTGATGAGCGGCGACCTCGAAGGCGGCCCGCGTCCTGGTCGAGTTTTTCTCGAAGACCAGCACGATGGCCAGGCCAGCTAGCCGGGGGTTCTCGGGGCCGTGGCGCTCGTCGTGCTTCAGCTTGGCCGCCAGCGACAGCAGTTCGAGGAAGCGCTGCTTGCTGAGGTCCGCGTCTTCTAGTAGTGACCCGGTGTGGCGAGTGGGGGGCATCCGGGTGCCTTCCTGTGCGAGGGGGGCAAATGACTAGCTTAATTGGGCGGTACGTCGGCGTGACACGGCATCCGTCAGGTGACTGGCCGCATCCCTGGGATCACCAGGTCGGTACCAGGCCCCCGTCGACGGTGACGTTAGCGCCGGTGATGTTCGCGGCGCGGTCGCTGGCCAGGAACAGCACTAGGTTGGCGACTTCCTCAGGAGAGGTGAACCGGCCTGTGGGCGACTGGGCGGCCGCCTGCTTGGCGACGTCGGGCGCTTGCAGGCCGGTGGCCTTGCCGACGGTCTGAGCCACCCCGTGCTCGCCCAGCCACAGGTCCGTGGTCACCGGGCCAGGGGCGACCGTGTTGACTCTGATGCCGCGCGGGCCGAATTCCTTCGAGAGCGATTTGGCGAAGTTGGTCAGGGCTGCTTTGGCGGCGCTGTAGTCGATCACGTTCGGGTCGGCGAGTACGGCGTTCACTGATCCGGTGTTGATGATCACTCCCTTTCCGGCGGCGAGCATGACCGGCAGCGCCCAGCGAATCGTCCGGACGGCAGCCAGGAAGTTCAGGGTGAGCGTCGCCTGCCACTCGTCGTCGCTGATGGACAGGAAGCCATCGGTGCGGGCCGGAGCGTTGCCGACGTTGTTGACCAGGATGTCGATCTGGTCGCCGGCTTCCGAGATGAGTTCCCCTGGGCCATCGAGGTGGGAGAGGTCGGTCTCGACGACGTTGACCAGCCCCGCGCGGGCGAGCTCGTGGAGTTCCGGGGACGTGTGCCTGGCTCCGGCGATGACGCGGACGCCGTTCTCGGTCAGTGCCCTGGTGACGGCGAGCCCTATGCCCCTGCTGGCGCCGGTTACCACGGCAACCCGGCCGGCCAGGTCAAGCTCCATGTTCGGTCCTCCTTATTGGTTTTAGTTGGCTCGCGCGGGCGGCGCATCCAGCGCGCAATGTAGCGCTTCGCTGCCGGCCGGGGCTGGCCCGAGAGGTTCTCTGGCGGCTCTTGGCGGGTTTCTTATGGTGAGTCCCGCGAGCAAGGCTCCGCCCAGGCACAGGCCAGCCGAGATGAGCATCGCGGTGTGAAACCCCGTGGAGAACTCGTTCATATGCAGGTAAGAGGCGGCGGTCAGGCCGGCGACGGCCGGAAGGACGGCGACCGCGATCAGGCCGGCGGCACGGGAGACGTCGTTGTTGACCGCCGAGGCGGCGCCGGCGTTCTCGGCCGGGACGGCGGAGAGCACGGTCGCGGTCAGCGGGGCGACGTTGATCGCCAGGCCGAAGCCCCAGACCAGCACGGCCGGAAGGACGTCGGTGACGTAGCTGCCCGACGCGCCGACCCTGACGAACAACGCCAGGCCGATGGCGATCACGACCGGGCCGACCGTCATCTGCAGCCTCGGCCCGATCCTGGCGGCCAGGGCACCGGAGCGCGCGGACAGGAGCAGCATGATCACGGTCACCGGGAGCAGCGAGATCCCGGCCTGGAGCGGGGTGTAGCCGGACACCTGCTCAAGCTGGATCGGCAGCAGGAACAAGGCTCCGCCGAGCGCGCCGTAGACGATGAACGTGACGATGTTGCCCGCGCTGAACTGCGTTGACCTGAATAGCTTCAGCGGCAGGACGGGGGATTCCACGCGGCGTTCCCACCACAGGAACGCCGCCAGCAGGACCGCTCCGGCGATCAGCGCCGTGAGCGGCAGCGGGCGGGTAAAACCCTGGCTCGGCCCGTCGATGAGGCCGTAGGTCAGGCCGACGAGACCGAGCGTGACTAGCACACCTCCGATCACGTCAACCCGGCCGGTTGCCCTCGTGTCACGGGACTCGGGCACATGCCGAAGGCTCACCGCTACGACGAGCGCCGCCACCGGAAGATTAATGACGAAGATGAGCCGCCAGGACACCGCCTGGATCAACCAGCCGCCCAGGAACGGGCCGATCGCGGTGCCGACGCCGGCGAAGCCCGACCAGGCGCCGATGGCCTTGCTGCGGTCATCCTTGACGAACGAGGCCTCGAGGATGGCGAGGCTGCCCGGCGTGAGCAGGGCCGCGCCAACGCCCTGCAGGGCGCGGGCGGCGATCAGCTCTCCGGCGTTCTGCGCGGCCCCGCAGAGCAGCGAGGCCAGCGCGAACCAGATCACGCCGATGACGAAGACCTTCTTGCGGCCGTACCGGTCGCCGAGCGCTCCCGCGAACAGCAGCAACCCGGCCAGCGTCAGCGTGTACGCGGTGAACACCCACTGCAGTGACGCCAGCGTCGCGTGGAAGTCACGCCCGATCACCGGCAGGGCGATGCCGACGACCGTGGAGTCGATCGCCGCCATCGCCGAGCCGAGGATCGTCGCGAGCAGCACCCAGCGGCCCTTGGCGCTCTTGTAGGTGAGCGAGGGCGCGTCCGCTGCGGCTGGCGGCGGGTTACCTGAGGACGTCACCTGACAAAGTTGACGCCTAAAGGCCGTGGTTGTCGAGCCAGTCGAGGCAGGCTCCCGCTATGTCCCGCCAGCCGTGGTCGATGGTGAGCGAATGGCCGCGGTCCGTGAACTCGATCACGTCCGTCTCGGCGACCGAGTGCTTGTACTGCTTGACCGTTGCCTTCGTGATCGCTTCAGGAACCGTGTGGTCCTCGCCGCCCATGGTGAGCAGCAGCGGTCCGCGGTCGGCGTTGCGGGTGTTGACCTTGGCCGGGGAGTGCAGGACGAAGTTGGCTTCCGCCGCCTCGAACAACGGCCGGGCCGGGGAAGGCATCGCCCACTTCTCCCACAGCGCGTTGCTTTCCTCGTCGGTCAGCTGATTGCCGAAGCCGTACTTGAACTGGTCGGCGGTCAGGCCGACGGCCTTGTGGATGTTCGATGGATCCTTGAACACCGGCACCGTGACCTTGATCGAGGAGAGCGGCAGCGGGAGCACGCCCTTGATCTGGGCGGCGTCGATGCCGATCGCGGCGGCGGCGTAGTCCTCGCCGAGCAGCTTCTCGGCGATCAGGCCGCCGAACGAGTGGCCGATGACGACGGGTTTGACCGGTAGTTCCTCGATGTAGCGGCGGTAGTTCTCGGTCACGTCTTCGATCCCGTGGTTGGCGATAGCGTCCGTGCTGACCCTGGTCTGCTCCACCGTCTCGGCGTCGCCTGGCCAGCCGGGGGCGACGGGCTGATAGCCCTTCTCGGTGAAGAGCTGAACCCAGGGATCCCAGGACGTGCCGTGCAGCCAGAGGCCGTGGACGAACACTACGGGTTTGGGTGCGTTAGCCATGTCAACGTCCTGCCCGGCGGCTCCCCGGCTAACCGATCGCGTGGCGCCTGATCTCGTAGAGCATGACGGCGGCGGCCGCGGCGACGTTGAGGGACTCGGCCGTGCCGGTCATGGGGATGCGGAGGCGCTTGGTCGCGCGGGCGAGGGTTTCCGGCGGCAGCCCGGTGCCTTCGCTGCCGAAGAGCACGGCCAGCGGGGCCTTGTAGCTGACGTTCCAGTGGTCCTCAGTGGCAGTGCCCGAGGTCGCTACGGTGGTGACATTTTGTGCCTTGGCCCAGTCGAAGAAGGCGTCTGCGGTCTTTGCCCGTGCCAGCTGGATCGCGAAGAGCGAGCCCATGCTGGCCTTGACGGCCGTCGGCGCGTAGGGTTCGGCGCTGTCGCCGATCAGGATGACGCCGGCGCCGCCCGTCGCGTCCAGGGTCCGCATGATCGTGCCCAGGTTGCCAGGGTTGGCGATCTCGTGGAGGGCGACGAAGACCGATTCCCTCCCGACTTTGAGATCCTCGAGCGCGGTCGGCCTGGCCTTCACGATGGCGATCAGGCCGGGGGAGCCTTCCCTGTTGGCCAGCCGGAGGAACAGGTCGTGGGTGAGGCGGGCGACCCTGACGCCGGCGGCTTCCTGGTCCGTCACCATCACGGCGGCGGGGGAGTCTTCCCGCAGGTCGGCGTCGGCGATCAGGGCTTCGACCGGCCAGCCGGACGCGACCGCGCGCGAGACCGGCTGGATGCCTTCGACGACGAACGCGTTCTGCTCCCGGCGGTACTTGCGGTTCTGGCCTGATAGCAGCCGGACGCGCTTGACGAGGGGGTTGGCTGGGCTGCTGATAGGGCTTCTGATGGGGTCGGCCATACTCCGGCATCTTGCCGTGCCTGGCCGTCGGGCGCGATTACAGGTGGCAGGCAGCGGCTACGTCGTCGGCGGCGGTCTCCCTGTTGTAGGCGGCAGGGATGCCGGGGCGCTCGAAGTCGGTCATGTAGATGTAAGCCGCCTCAGTGGCGGTGGTGGCCGCGTTCAGGGCCGGGAGGTAGGCGGACCAGTGGTTGTTGTAGGTGAGCAGCTCGTTGAGCTGGGTCTCCAGGTCGGCGGCGGGATTGCCGGTGACGAAGCCGGCCGGGAGCGGGGTCCAGCCGATCAGGCCGCCGCCGCCGGTGCCTACGGACTCGGGGTTGCCTTTGGATTCCTGGTAGATGTTGCCTGCTACGCCGGCTGCGGCCAGGCCGGTGTAACCGTGCGACATCAGGAAGCTGACGATGGTGGCGTAGTTGGCGGGCAAGAGACCTGTTGTGCCGTCGCAGGTGGGGCCGGTTGGGGTTGGGGTTGGGGTTGGGGTTGGTGCGGGGGATGTGGTTGGGGTGGTGGCCGCTGGCTTGGGCTTGGGCTTGGGGCGGGGCTTAGGGCGGGGCTCGCTGGTCGCGCTCTTAGAGCTCTCAGGGCTCTTGAATGACCCAGTTGGGGTCGGGCTTGCGATGTGGGACGGGATCGTGAGGTGCTTCGCGTGCGGAGTGCCGGACCGGTGAGCGGCGCCGACATCGCCGGCCAGGCGGTTTGGGGAGCTGGCCCCTAGATCGAGCAGGTGCGGGGCGGCGAGGAGGGCTCCGGCGAGGGCGACGGCCGGGACAATCCGGACCGCTAGCTTCGCTGTCTTCGTGCGCGCCGAAGGCGCCGCGTGCCTTCCCGTGCGGGCAACCGAGGGGGCTGCGTGCCTACCGGGGCGGCTGGTGTGCCCTGTGCTGGCGGACATTGCGCTGGCGGACATTGCGCTGGCGGGTCCTGTGCTGGCGGGTCCTGTGCTGGCGGGTCCTGTGCTGGCCGATCCGGCGCGGGGGGAGCCGCGTCGTTTGCTGTGTGCACCTGCTGGGCTCAAGAACCTGCCTCACGCCGATCCGCGCCCGGCTACTCAGCCAGAAACTCCGCTCTGCCTCTCGCCGGGCCTGCCCGTTTTCGCCCGTCGTGCCGGTCGTACCTGGCGAGAACTCATGAATCACCGTAGTAGTTCAAATCAGTCGTATAGTGCTGATATAGGTCTAGATCACCCGGATGGACTAGGGGTGGCCTTCGGGGGATTAATCGCATTCGGGCGCTGCGGTCGATGCCGGTGCGGGTGACGGGCGCGGCGGAGCGGGTGCCGACTTCAGGTACGGGGCAAGAGTTTCTGGCGTCCGGCCGACCCAGGCTCGCAGCGGCGGTGCCGGGAAGTGGCGAGTGTTGCCAGTGCGACTAGCGGGGCGGGAAATGACTAGATATGACTAGTAGCCCGAGTGCTGGGACAGTGCGAGGTGCCGTGGCAGGGCTAAACCGGGTGGGAGAAGGCCGGCCGGGTGCCCGGCAGCCGCAACCATGGCCCACGGGTGTGGCCCTAATGGAGCGAGGACCATGATCGTGGAAACTTCGTGTCGTCCGGCCATGCGAAGTTTCCACGATCATGGAATCCCAGGACAGGGCCGGGTCTCATCAGCCGCTCTGGCCACGTACGCAACATTGGCCGCACGGCAAGCCGGGAGCCAGCGCGCCCGCCCTCGCCGCCTGACCCTCTCCCTCCAAGGCAGCAGCAACGATGGCCCATCGACGCTGTTCGGGCCGGTGAGCCAACGACATCGCTGGGCCATCAATGTCGTCGCCACAGCATCGATGGGCCATCGTTGCGGTTGCTGGCCCGGCCGGAACAGCATCGGTGGGCCATCGTTGCGGCTCTTTGGGAGTGAGCACGGCCTGGCGGGCCTGCGAGTTGCGGTGAGTGCTCACGTGACTGCGCCGGGTGAGATTAGCGGCGAACCGGTACCGGCCAGCGGACGGGCGGGCGGAACGGCCAGAGGCAGCAACATCAATGTGGCCATCGGGTACCGGAAATGAACACTAAATCCCGCATTGATGTTGATCAACTTCAGCTTCCGGCTGAGGTTCGCCGCCGGTCGGAGGCGGACAGGGTGGCGACTGGCCGACGGAACGCGGAAGCGGGGCTGACCGTGATGGCCGGCCCCGCTTCCGCGTTCCGAGACTTACTTCGTGCTGAGACTTACTTCGCCAGGGCGCCCATCGGGTCCCAGGCCGGAAGCACGATGGGCTCGGCCGCCAGTGCCTGCTGCAGTTCCTCGGGCAGCGAGTCCCGCCGGGCGGCGATCTCGAAGACGTACTCGTCGAACCACGAGTCGTTCATCGTGTAGAAGCCGTCCTTGCCCTTATCTGAACCCCAGCTGTTCTCGACGCGCCAGCGGCGGGTCGAGCCGTCGAGAACGTCGACGCCGGTGAACAGCATCGCGTGGGTCATCTCGGTCTCGCCGACGAGCAGCCGGTCGGCCTTGTCCAGCGTGAACTCGGTGTCGTAGACCGGGGCGAGGTCGAACAGGCCGACGTCCCAGAGGCCGAAGTCGCTGCTCATCATCTGGCCCACGTCGCAGCCGAACCAGACCGGCTCGCCGGCCTCGATGGTGCGGGCGGCGATGTCCTTAAGTAGCGACATGTCGATATTAAGGTAGGTGACCGGCGGTGCGCCGAGCACGTTGCCGAGGTACTGCACGGTGAACGTGCGGCCGGCCGGACTTGACGGGCGCGGGTCGTGCACCAGGCATACGAAGTCGTCCAGGGGGAGCCCCACGTACTTGGCCGCGAACTCTTGCGGCGTCAGCACGCCGTCGCGGTGGAACTCACGGTCCTTGTCGGTCCACTGCCAGTCGAACCGGTCAGGCGGCGTGCCCAGGTGAATGCAGAGCACCCGGTAGGCGACCCGCAGCAGGTCGGCCTTCTCGGCCCTGGCCGCGTCGGCGCCGCTCGCCCTGACCGTGGCGCGCAGCGACGTCGCACCCTGCCTGAGCAGAGTGCGGAGCACCGAGTTCATCCGGCCCGTGTTCGCTGAGCTGGCCGTCTCCGGCATGACCGATTTCGGCACCAGGCCGTGCTTGTTCACGATGGCGACGAACATGTTCCACTGGCCGCCGTCCTCGGCCACGCTCGCCCGCAGCAAGTGCGCGACCGTACGGTCGTCGATGTCGCGGTCGGCGGTCTCGATGATGGCCTCGAGGAAGTAGTTCGCGCGCTCGATCTTGTCCCAGAACATCGCGAAGTTCTGGGAGAACTCGAACTCCTTCAGGTTCATCTTCTTCATCGCGCCGACGCGGAGCAGGTTGAGCCCGGCGAACAGCCAGCACCGGCCGCTGCGCTCCTGGTTAGTGACCTTCCAGTCGTCTAGCGACGTCGACATCGAGTGGTCCGTGCCGGCGACCACTTCGTGGTTGAGCGCCACGTCGTCTACGGAGACCCTGGTCACCGCGTTCTGCACGACCTTGTATGCCGGGTTGGCCGAGAAATCCTTGCGGAGCAACTCCGTGTCCACCGTGCTCAACGTCCGATCCATGCCCCGTGCCTTTCTTCGCTGATCTTCGCTGATCATCGCCAGCGCCAAGCCGCGGCTCACTGACGCGCCCCCCGCATCAACTTACCAGCGGGCCGTCTTCGTGCCGACTGGGTAATTTGCTGGTCAATAGGGGTGTGCCGGTGACTTCCGCCCGCCTGATGTCATCATCGACAACATGGTCACCTTCTCAGGCGCGCTCAGTGCCGGCGCGATCGTCGAGCCGGCGTGCGTTGTCCAGTTCGAGCTGGCCGCCCACGGCTACACCGAGGAAGAGTTCGCGGCGGAGGGCACGGCTGTCGGTTACGACCTGGCCGGCGAGCCGGCGGGCGACGGCCGGTGGGCGGCGGTGCCGGCCGAGCCGGCGCCGTTCCGCACCAGGGTGGTCGTGCGCCGTCCGGCTGATGCTGGCCGGTTCAGCGGGACGGTTCTCGTCGAGTGGCTGAACGTATCGAGCAGTTTCGAGGCCGACCCCGACTGGGCGTTCCTGCACCGCGAGATCGTCCGCGCCGGTCACGCCTACGTGGCCGTGTCCGCGCAGGAAGTCGGCGTGATGGGCGGCACCGGCCGGATCGACCCGGCCGCACCGCCGGCGCCTGGCCTGCGGGGGAGCAACCCTGAACGCTACGGCGAGCTCACTCACCCAGGCGACCGTTACTCGTTTGACTTGTTCGGCCAGATCGGCGCCGCGCTCAGGGAGGACAAAGCGCCGCTCGGTGGCCTGCGGCCCGGGCACGTGATCGCGGTCGGCGAGTCCCAGTCGGCCATGTACCTGACCAGCTACCTCAACGCCGTCCAGCCGCTGGTCGGCCCGCAGGGATTTGACGGCTTCCTCGTGCATAGCCGGGGTGCCGGCGGCGGTCCGCTGAACGGGGCGCCCATCGACCCGCTCGGCGTCAGGGAAGGCATCAAGATCCGTACCGACAACGACGTGCCCGTGCTCGTGCTGCAGACCGAAGGCGACGTGCTGCCGCCGCTGGCCTACTGGATGGCCAGGCAGCCGGCCTGCGACCTGGTCAGGGTCTGGGAGATCGCCGGGACCTCGCACGCCGACAGCTACCTGATCGGCGCCGCGGCGCCGCTGCTCGGCATCGACTGGCGGATCAACGAAGGCCCGCACCGTTACGTCGCCCAGGCCGCCCTGCGCGCGCTGAACGAATGGGTGACCAGGGGGACGCCGCCACCGGAGGCGAAGCCGATCGAACTCGCGAGCACCGACCCCCTGGTGATCGCCCGCGACGAGGCCGGCAACGCCGTCGGCGGAGTCCGCACCCCCGTGCTCGACGTCCCGGTCGTCACGCTGAGCGGGGAGCCGCCGGCCGGCACCCGCCAGCCCGTCGGCTGGCTGTTCGGCTCGACGAAGGACCTGCCGCCCGAGTACCTGGCCGGCCGGTACGGTGATGCGGCCGGTTACGTCCGCGCCTTCACCGAGTCCCTGGACGCCGCGATCAAGGCTGGCTTCGTGCTGCCCGCCAGTCGTGAGGAACTGCTCGCGGCGGCGACGGCGGTGACGTTCGCTCCCGGCGACAGCGAGCATGATTAGCAGATGCCTCCCGCCTCGGACACTTACCTGCACGGCCACCATGACAGCGTCCTGCGCTCGCACCGTTGGCGAACAGCGGCGAACTCGGCGGCGTACCTGCTTCCCAGGCTGCCTCGCGACGCCCGGCTGCTCGACATCGGCTGCGGACCTGGCACGATCACCGCTGACCTCGCGGCTCTGGTCCCTGACGGCGAGGTCATCGCGATCGATCTGGCTCCGGCGATCCTCCGCGATGCCAGGGCCGAAGCCGGCCGCAGGGAGCTCACCAACATCAGTTTCGAGGTCGGCGACGTCTACGGGCTGGCCTTCGCCGCCGACAGCTTCGACGTCATCCACGCCCACCAGGTACTTCAGCACCTCTCTGACCCGGTCGCGGCCCTCCGCGAGCTGCGGCGGGTCTGCCGCCCCGGCGGCATAGTCGCCGCGCGGGACGGCGACTACGGCGGCATGTTCTGGTATCCGGCCGAGCCGGAACTGGCGCAGTGGCAAGCGCTCTACCGTCAGGTCGCGCGCGCCCTCGGCGGCGAGCCGGACGCGGGCAGGCGGATGCTGTCCTGGGCCGGCAAGCCGGGTTCAGCGGTGTGGAGGCTTCGGCCGGTGCCTGGTGCTACACCTCTGAGCAGGACAGATCCTGGTGGAGTGAGTCCTGGGCTGACCGGCTGACCAAGTCGCCGTTCGGCGACCGCGCCGTCGAGCACGGCCTTGCGACCAGGGCGGACCTGGAACGGCTGGCCGCGGGATGGCGGCGCTGGGCGGCCAGCGAGGACGCCTGGTTCTGCATCCCGCACGGCGAGATCCTCTGCACGGTCTAGTAGCGCCTTGGGTAAGGCGGCCAGAAGAATGTTGCCCGGCCCCGGCCCCGGCCCGGCTGCTGCCCGGTCCAGCCGCGCCGCGGCCGGGTCCCGGAGCGCCCCCGGCCCGGCCACGGCTATTACGGGCATTTAAGGCAACTCGCAGAGGGGCACCGCAACGATGGCCCAGCGTTGGTCTATAAGCAGGGTGGGTTTGGCCCTGTTTATACCGATGCACCAGCGCCGGTCCGCCGGCACGGATGGTTGCTGTTCCCCGCCGGGCGGCAACGACAACGATGAGACATCGATGTGGTCAGCCCACAGAGGGGTCTAGACCTGCCCGGCGTAGAACCCGAATCTGGATAGTGGCTCGGTGATCTCGCGTTCCTCGTAATCCAGGTGGGAAAGCAGTGTCTGGGTTAGAGTCTCGACCGCTTCCTCAACCTCGGCGAAGCCCTCGTCCCCGGAGACGAGCCTGATCAGCGCCCGGTCAACCTCCTGCAGGACCTCATGAATGATCACATGCTCGGCCTCGAGCCGATCGATGACCGGCGCCAGCCCCGCGTCGGACTCGCGCAAGTGCGGGAAGATGGCGTGGTCTTCCATTCCGTGATGCCCGGTCACGATTGCGCAGTAGGAGGCGCAGTATGCCCCGAGCGTCCAGTTGTTCTGCCGCAGGGCCATCTCATTGACCCGTGCCCGAGCCTGACCCGCCGCCAGCGCGCCGTCCTTCACCTGGCGCAGCACGTCCTTGATCTGCTCAAGCTCGGCGCGGAGATGATCATGAACCTGCTCGAGATGGCCGCCGACCGCCCGCCCCATGCGGGAGTAAACGTAGCCTTCCGGAGCGGCCGGAGCCGTCGGCCGAGTGGACTCGTCCCAGACCTGCCCGCCAGGCAGGCACGGGCCGTGCGCCTGATCGACGGCATCGGCCTCGACGGTAGCGAAGGTGTCGGTAACCGCGTGACTACTGCCGACGACTGACTCGGTTGTATTGCGCATATGTGATATTTGCCCCGGCTAGGTAAAGAAAGCAAGTTCCGTTATCGCCATGATAGCTGAACGCTCAACTAAAGGATCCGCTCTCTGGCCCCCGTCGGTGGCCCACGGGGTGGGGCTCTTTGAGGGAGGACCATGATCGGGGAATCCTGCCGTGGGTATAACAGCCGAGGATTCCCTGATCATGGAATTCCTGAGCAGGGGTCGAGTCTCACTGGCCACTCCGGTCACGCGAGAAACACCGGTCGCACAGCAAGCCGGGGCCGGCGAGCCCGCCCTCGCTGCCTGGCACCTTCCCTCCCCAAAGAGCCACATCTGTGGCCCATCGATGCGGTAATCCGCGCACGTGGAACGACAACGATGTCGCACGGATGCTGCGTGAACAGCAACGAGGGGCCATCGTTGTCGTTGCCTCCCGGCCGGGACAGCAACGCTGGGCCATCGTTGTGATGAGTGCGGCAGAAAGTCCGATTTGCCCGGCCCCGGCCCGGCCCGCCCACGGCCCGGCCCGCCCACGGCCCGCCTGGGCCCGGCCACGGCCTGGCCCAGGCCGTCTTACGCCACCTGGCGCCAGGCGTCGGCGATCGCGCGGTAGCTTGCCTTGCGTACTTCCCGGTCAAGCGCGGGGGTCACCACGACGATCTCGTCTGCCTCGGACTGGTCCTTCAGCTCGAGCAGCCGTTCCGCGACCGCCTTGGGCTCGCCGGTCACTATGCGCTCGTCGTTACCACGGGCCGAGAGGAACTCAGAAGATCGCGCGAACTCGTGCACGGTCTCGGGACGCAGCGGCTCCCTGATCCCGCGCCGCAGGTTGCGCATGATCATCGTCCAGGCCGCCTCGAACGTCAGCACCTGTTCCGGGTCCTGCGACCCGAACGCCAGCAACTCGGGCGCGCTGCACGCCAGGCTGCGCATGTTGTGGTGCTCGGACACCCAGTACCGCCGGTACCCGGCCGCCTCCACGGTCTGCGCGATACCGACCGCTCCGGCGATGGACGAGGCCGCGGTTTCGCCGTACTCGATCCCGACGAAGTCAAGCATGGCCAGCGGGAGCGACTGTTCTTCAGAACTCACGCACTCTTCAAAGTCCCCCGACCGACCCGGCATTCCCGGCCAGCTTCAGCCAGGAAACCGACCGCACCGGCACCGTGGTTGCGAGTGCCCCGGCGAGCCCTTCCCCGGTCGGCAGATCCCGCAGGTAAATCGGGTCGGCAGGCCATCCGGCCGGCTGACCGTACGCGACGGCCGCCTCACCTGTGACGTCGAGTTGCCTGAGCGAGGCCGCGAGCCCGTGGCCGGTCAGCTTGACCGCGGCCTCCTTGCGTGACCACAGCCGCACGAACGTCGCCGCCCGTCCGGCCCTAGGCACCATCAGGAACTGTTCCTGCTCGGCCGGGCCGAGTACCTGCCTGGCCAGATCCTCGCTGCCCCTGGCGTGCGTCACGGCCTCGATGTCGACCCCGACCTTCCCCTCGCCCACGACGGCCACGACAACGAAGCCCCCGGCGTGCGACACGCTGAAGTCAAGAGCCGCCCCGGTGATATATGGCCGTCCGTGATCTTCGCCGCAGTGGCGGCAGTCCCGCGCGATCGCGATGTCGCCAGCCGCCAGGCCGAGGTAGCAGCCGAGCACCAGCCGCTGAACCGCCCGCGAGGTGACAAACGTGACCCGCGCCGCCTCCGCCAGGTACCGTCCGGCCCGCTCCGCCTCGGCCGGATCAAGCAGCCCGGCGTACCCGGGTTCCTCGGCCGCCCGTACCGCCCAGAGTTCGCAGGCGCCAGCCGCCGGGATCCGTCGTTCTTCAGTATCTTGCACGTGACCTACCGTAACTCCGGGCTTAGCGTCGAAAAACGCCTATACGGTGCGTTGACACGTCCCAGGTCGGCAACTAGCATCGAGGTAATCGGCACAAAACACCTAAAAGATTTCTGCCAATAAACCACCAGGGTAATCAATAACCTGGGCTTCCTGTCTTGAAGGGTCGGGAGAGATCGGCATGAACCTTGAGGTATTAGTTCGTGACGGGCTGGCGGCCGTGCTCGATTCCGGCGTTGATCCGGCCGACCTGGATCCTGATCTCGACCTCGCCGGTGACTACGGCCTGACCTCGCTCAATAAGGTGATCTTCCTGATGTCGGTGTGTGATGACTCGCAGGTTAGCCTGGCCGAGTTCACCGAGTCCGACGTAGCGCAGATGCGTACCGTCCGCGACGTCGTCACCGCGTTGTCCAGATACGCAGAAGGGACTGGTGCCGAGTGACGTGGGCTGAGATCGGGGCGGCGTTCCTTGAGAACGAGCACGTGCTGCTACGGCCGGTCGAGCCGGAGGACAGGGCGGCGCTGCGCGCGATCGCGATGGACCCGAAGATCTGGCGCTATTTCGTGATGCGAATTGACACCGATGCCGATTTTGATGCCTTCTTCGACCTTGGCCTGCGGGACCAGGAGGCTGGCACCAGGGTGGTGTACGTCATCGAGGACAAGCTGACCGGCGAGACGCACGGCAGCATGAGCTTCTGCAGCATCATGGAAAAAGACGGGCGGCTGGAAATTGGCTGGTCCTGGCTCGGAATTAACGCGCAGGGCAAGGGCATAAACCGCTGGGCCAAATTCCTGATGATGCGCCAGGCCTTTGAGAAAATGGAAGCGCAACGGGTCGAGTTCAAGACCGACAAGCTGAACGTGCAGGCCAGGCACGCGCTCAGTAACATCGGCGCCCGCGAGGAAGGCATCCTGCGCAGCTTCAACCCGATGCCCGACGGGCGAAGGCGCGACGCCGTGTATTACAGCGTGCTGGCGGGGGAGTGGCCGGACGTGAAGGCGCAACTGCTCGCCGGGCCGAAGGTCGTGCTGACATGATCGTCCCCTTCATTCGCGTCGCCGGGGACCCATTCCAGGTCGGGTACAAGCACGGGTTAGCCCGTGCGGCTGACCTGCGAGCGTTCTTAGCTGACGACGTCGCCAGGATCAGTGTTCTTGCCCCGGCGCCGGTCACGCTTGACTCGCTCGGACCCGTGCTTTCTGAGTACGCGGCCGCGATCTCGGCGGCCACGCCCGCGCTGAGCACGGAGATCGCCGGCCTCGCCTCGGGCGCGGGCATCTCCGTAGCTGAGGCGGTGCTGCTGCAGGTCAGGCGCGAACTGATCGGTTACCAGAAGATCCCGGTGCCGGCTCGCGGCGACTGCACTACGTACGCGAGCCTGTCGGCTGGCCCGGACGGCGGACCGGTCCTGGCCCAGACCGTCGACCTGAACGGTAACCTGGACGACCAGCTCGCGGTACTCGACGTCGAGCTGTCGGGATCGCCGCGCCGCAGCCTGGTGCTCAGCTTCGGCGGGCTGCTCGGCTACCTGGGCCTCAACAGCGACGGCCTGGCGATCGGGCTCAATCTCGTGCTCGGCGGCGACTGGCACCCCGGGCTCCCGCCCTACCTCGCGATCCGGCATTTGCTTGACACGGCCAGCAGCGTCAAGGACGCCCTCACGATCCTGCGCGACCTGCCGCTCGCCAGTTCCCGGTCGCTGACGCTGTGCGACCCGACCAGCGTGGCCTGCGTCGAGATCCTCGGGGGCGAGATCCTGATCTCGGGAAGCGGACCGGCGGTGGCGCACACTAACCACTACTTGCGTCCCGAGTTCGCCGCCTTTGACGAGCTGAACATCTTCGCTAGCAATTCTTCTGTGCGCCGGCTGCGGGCGTGCCTGGACGGCCTGAGTTCGTCTTCCCCGGCTGCGGTCGACGAGCACTTCGCGTTGCTCGCCGCGCCGCCGATCTGCGTCGGGGATACCGGGGATATCAGGCGCGAGCGTACGGTCGCCGCCGTGGTCATGCTGCCCGACCGAGGGGAGCTGCACGTCCGGCCCGGTGACCCTCGTGCGAGCGGCACGCTTACGTTCAGGCTCGGGCCGTCGTGAACGACTGGTTCATCACCAAGGCGAGCGGCGACTCTTACCCGGCGCGGATCTTCTGCTTCCCGCACGCTGGCGGGAGCCCGCGTGCCTTTCTTGACTGGCAGGACGGGCTGGCGGGAGAGGTTGAGGTCGTGGCGATCTGCCGTCCTGGCCGCGAGCACCGATCGGCCGAGCCTGCCCCGACGATTGGCGAATACGTCGCGGGCGCCGCCGCGGCGATCAGTGCCGCGGCCGCGGACGACCCTCGGCCCTGCTATCTGTTCGGGCACAGCCTAGGCGCGCTGATCGCGTTTGAGGTATCCCGTGAGCTGGCGTCTTTCGGGTTGCCTAATCACTTCATCGCCTCCGGCTGCTCGGCTCCCTGCCTGCTTCCTTCCCAGCGGGTGCAAGACATCGCGAGGCTCGATGGCCGGGAATTCGCCGAGGCGGTCGGCTTCTTCGGCGGGCTCTCGGCCGAGGTCTTCGCCGATGAGGAACTGCGGGACCTCCTCCTGCCAGGCATCATCGCGGACTTCCACCTCGCCGTCGGCTACCGTTACCAGCCCTCTAGCCCGCTTGACGTGCCCGCCACCCTGGTCGTCGGCCGCGATGACCCGCACGTGCGGCAGCCGCAGATCGAACCCTGGGCCCGGAGTTCAGCCGGCCGCCTGAGCTGCACCTCGTTGACGGCGGTCATTTCTACTTTGACCGCGACCTGGCCGTGATCACCGACATCCTCGCAGGGATCGTCCAGGCCGACCAGCACGTCGAGCTGATCTGATGAGCACCCTCGGCGGCGGCCCCGGCCCTTCAGTCTTCCTGTGCGGACCCGGCTACGTTCTCGGCGAGAACGAGCTCGGGTACGCCGCGATCGAGAACCTGACCGAACTGGCCGCGCAGTTCAAGCTGGCCCCGCAGCCCGGACTGTGGGGCTGGGGCACGATCAGGACGACGAAGCGCGACCTCGCCAGCCTCGCCGCCGAGACCGGCGCGATCACCCTCGCAGCGGCGGCCCTTGAGCCGCTCTCTGTCGACGCGCTCGTGCTCTGCTCCAACCGGATCCCCGGCCCGGCTGAAGGCCACGGCCAGTTCGTCGCCGAGGTGCTCAGCGGCATCGGCCTCGGCGACATCCCTGCGTATGGCGTCAACCTCAACCGCTGCGTGAACTTGCTGGCCGGAATTGACGTGGCGAGGGCCTTCGTGACTGCCGGCCGGTACCGGTGCGTGCTCGTGGTCACTACCGACAAGGTGGCGCAGGGCGCCGACCGGATGTCGCAGTTCGCCCTGTTCAGCGACGGCGCCGCGAGCTGCGTGATCTCCGCCGAGCCCGGCGCCGAGCCCGGCCCGGCCGCGAGCTTCGAACTGCTTGGCTGCGCGACCGCTCAGGAGACGGCGACGCTTGAGTGGACCAACCAGATCAGTTCGGACCTGGCCAGGACGGTCAACGCGAAACTGCTGGCCGGATCAGGGCTGAAGCTAAGCGATGTGGGCGCGCTGCTGCACGCGAACCTGTACACGCCGCTGGTGGTGATGAAGGAACGGCAAGCGGGTTTCAGCTCCGGGCAGCTCTACCTGGACAACATCAGCCGGATCGGGCATTGCTTCGCCGCGGACCCGCTGATCAACCTGGTCGACCGGGCCGCGCTCGGTCACCTTGAAGCTGGCGGTTACTGCCTGCTGGCCTCGAGCGTGCCCGGCTCGAGAATCGGCGTCCTGCTGAAAGAGGTACACCCATGACCGCGGCCAAGCTCCCGGTGTTCGAGCCGCCAGATACGATCGCCGCCCTGCCGCCCCGCCCCTTCGAATTCAGCCCGAGCGCAGCCCCGGCCGCCGACGCGATCCTGGCCAAGCCCGCCGCGACCCTCTACCAGACGTTAATCACCGACCAGGAATCCGAAGCCAGTTACCTGGTGGCCCGCCGCCTGCTCGAAGCGTTCCTGGGGGCGGGACTGTCGGAGGCGGGACTGTTCGAGGCGGGGGAAATCGGGACCGGGCTGGCTGGGATTGCCGACTGGGTGGCGGGGGTTCGGGAGGAACTTGCGGGCAGGGTGGGGTCGCTGGTGGACGGTGACCCTGGTGTTCTGGATGCTGTGCTGCGACAGCGGGCGCCGGTTGGGTTGCTGGCCGGGTGCTGGCTGGATGTCCTCTCCCAGCCGGCTACGCAGCCTTCGCTGATCGTGAACCGCCTGTTCGCACAGCACTTCGCGCTTCGGGGAGAAGGTAACCCGAAGCGGTCGCTCGCCGGCCGGCGTCGGCAAGCACTTGAGGGCGCCGGGGTTTACCTGCCTGAGGTCGCTGCGGCTGACTTTCTCAGCGCGGCCGACGCCCGGCCGCTGACCTGCCTTCACGGCTGCTTCTACCTGGCCTTGTCCCGGCTGCCTGGCAACTTCCTGCCCGAACTCACCGGGGTGCATTACGCCTTTTTCGCGCTCGGCGTTGACGACGAATTGCTCGGTCGGCCGCGTCCGCTCGGCGACGCTGACCTCCGCGATGTCCTTGGTGCTTACCTGGAGCTAGCCGGACCCGTGGAACTTGCCCGGCTGGTCACCGGCGTCCGGCGCGCGGTCGAGCTTGAGCGGGAACACGTCGCCATGCTGTGCGAACTAGCCGACTGGCATCGGCGACTGCCGCTTGAGTCCAAGGTCGCCGGGGTTATCGCCAGGCACGCGCCGTACGCGGGGCGACATCACCAGGGCATCAAGGTAGGCGGCCGGCCGCTGGCCGAGACCTTCACCGATCCCGAGCTTGACCTCGCCGGATTCCTGGCCGAATTCCGCGAATCCGGGCACGTGCGCCGCACTCCGGACGGGCTGTCCAGGTTCATCAGGGCCATCAAGTTCGGCGGGCCCATGTTCGGCATCTTCGACGAGCGGGAGGCCACGATCTTCGGAGACTGGGTCGCCGCGATCCAGGCCGGCGACCGCCCGGAGATTGAGGTCGTGGCCAATACCGCAGGCGATCGAGCGGCGGCGGCCAGGACGGCGGCGATCCAGGCGAGTTGCCCGGCTGACGTCGTCTTGCGCGAGCTTGAATCGGCGAGTGACCGCGAGCTTTTCTGGCGGCTGGTCAATATAGAGAATTTCGCCAATACTATTCCGCTCGCCAGGGAACGAGCGAAACGGCTGTTTAAAGAAAGCGAGGTGCTGTTCGATTGCGGCGCCGGCGGCCGGTATACCGATGCCAGTTATTTCGAGTACAGCGCCGAGGCACTGTACGAGCGGGCCGAGCAGGTGTACTGGAACAAGCTCGTCAAGCCCTATCAGCCGCTCACCGAAATCCCCGACCGCGATGAGGTCGTATTCCTTCAGACCACGTACGCACTGGGCGCGCTTATCGACGCGACCTGGATTCACAGGACGGCGAATACCGGTCGCTCGGACCGGCGCTGCGACGCGGCGTTGTTCTCCATCTACGCCGATGAGATGGGCTACGGTGACCTGCGCAAGAACCATATCAGCCTGATTCACCGGGCGCTGCACAGCATGGAAGTCAAGCTCCCGCATATCAGGGACGAGGCCTTCATGCGGCAGGGCGACCTGCCAGACGCGCTGTACGGGTTCTCGTTGCATCAGCTGTGCATGGCGTTGTTCCCCGACAGCTATTTTAATGAAATTCTCGGGTATAACCTGGCGATCGAGATGTTCGGCCTCGGCGAATTGCGGCTGCATGAAATTCAGAAGCTTAACTATTATGGCTTCGACGACTGCTACGAGCAGGCGCATCTGACCATCGACAACATTTCGGCCGGGCATAGCCGTCAGGCGGCCGACATAATCGTCGCTTACCTGGACGAGGTACGCCGGGTGCTTGGCGAGGCCGCGGTCGACCGGGAATGGCGCCGGATCTGGCGAGGCTACGCGTCGCTCGCATACTTCGTTGAACATGCCTTGCTCAAGCAGTCGTCCGACGATCCGGTCGCCGACCGGGAGAGCGGCGGCCAGGACGCCGACGATGAGTCGCTCAGCCTGCTGATCTGACGGCCTTCCGCGGGCGGGGGCCAGGTTCAAGGCCCGGAGCGACGGCAACCCCGGCAATTGCGCAGCACTGAGGTCGTGGGCCGGGCCGGTGGCGGCTGTTCCGGAGTCATGAGCGGCGGCCTTCGGCTCGGGCCGGTGCCCGGGGCCGGTGCCCGGGGCCGGTGCCCGGGGCCGGTGCCGGGTATCAGGTCCGGCGGGTGGTTTCGGCCCAAATGGCGGATCACTACCGGAGCGGACGCGATAGTTCGGCGGCCTGATCGTGGATCCTGGACCACAGCGGGGGCACTTTGGGGTGGTTTTACGACCGCGGGGTGCCCCCGCTGGGCCGGGCACGGGCGGCCGACCGAGGATCCGGGGCGACGACTCCTCGGAATCACGGGATCGGCCGATGATCGCCTGAGAAGAGCCGCATCGATGGGACATCGTTGCGGTTACGGTGCTCGGCCTTACCACAACGATGGCCCATCGATGCTGCGGGAACAGCATGGATGGGCCATGGATGCTGTTCCGCCCGGCTGCCGGACCGCAACGATGGCCCATGGGTGGGTTTCCGCTGGAGTGAGGCGGGTGCCGGACGGTCTTGCCCGAGCACCGGGGGCACTTCGCGGTCGTTTCAACGGCACCAAAGTGCCCCCGGTGCCCAACGCCGGGATCGCGGACTGCCCTGGATGTCAGAAATGCCGGGAATGGCGGGGGAGGCTGAGAGCAGCGGGTCCGTCCGATTTCCGGACTCGGGTATCTCGGACCAGCGAAAGCAGGCAAGCCGGGCAGCCGCCGTTCGCAGCGCGGCACCGCCCCGCCCCCCGCCGCGACGAACCGGGCATTAACCCCAAACCGGCCCGCCGCCGGCGCCTACAGGATCCGCAAGCCTGCTTTCGTGGAAACCTCAGATGGCATTCCATTCGGGGATTCCACAATCATCCAGGAGCCTGCCGACGCACCCCCGCAGCAGGAGCCTTCAGGCCGGCACCAGCAAAGCCGGAAACTCAAACCGACCCACCGCCGGCTGAGGCCGGGAAAGGCTGGAGGACCAGTCCCGCCCGGGCCACGCCGAGGAGCTGACCAGAACTCACTCCAGCGGAAACTCACCCATGGCCCATCCATGCGGCCAGCACCCCGCCGCCACCCAGGGGCCGCGATCCCGCCAGCCCGGGAGATCACATCCAGTCACGCCAGTCACACCAGTCCCGGCCTCGCCCCGGCCCCGGCCCGCCCCGGCCCGCCCCGCCCCGGCCCGCCCCGGCCCGGCCCGGCCCGGCCCGGCCCGGCCCCGGCAAGCGGACCCGCGTCATGCCCGGCAAGCTCTTTGCGGCAAATGCGGGAAATGCCGGGTTGATCGATCCTGGGCGACTACATGGCCGGGCACGCGACTGATTGGGCTGCTTTCTTTTTTTGTGCGATTTGTAGTTTGATGTTTGCTGACGGTCGCACGGGAGGGATGTATGGCGTCGCTCGCTGAGCGCTGGGCAAGCCTGCTCGGGTCGATCAGGCGGGGGAATCCGCCCTCGTCGGCCTGGATTCAGGTTCCAGCCGAACGGGTTATCCCGCCTGCCGGGTCCGGCGGGGCGGTGAGCCAGGGCGTGCCGTTCCGGGCGAATGAGCATTATTTCGTAGTTCGGGTGCACCAAGCGCATCTCGCTGACCCGAGGAAATGGTTCGCGCGGTACGATCCGATGCTGTTCGCGCTGACCGAATACGACTCAGATGGCGCCCAGCAGCGGGAGCCTTTCCTCGTCGGTCCTTCGACGTTCAAGACCGATGGGCATCCGACGCCGGCGGGCATGAACTTCACCGACGTGCGGGCCACCGAGGTGCGGCCTTACCGTGGCGGTGCGATCACGGTCACGATGGTCTTGTACCAGAGCAAGGTCAGCGACGTCGTGCGGCAGTTGCTGTCGATCGCGGAGCGCTGCGTGGCGTTGCCTGGCCTTTCCGAAATGGCCGGGCCTTACGTCAGGTACGCCGAGGCCGGGCTCGACGCGCTTGAGTCAGTGCTTGGCCTCGATGACACCGTCCCGCTGCTCGGGGTGCTGCACGGATTCGACTCGCTCGACGGGTTCGGTCCCGGCTGGTACGTGCTCTGCCAGGCGGGCTCGCTGCCAGCCGACGAACTCTGGGTGCGGGAGAACCGGCTCTGCGTCGGCCCTGACGAGCAGCATCTGGCCCCGGCGGAGGCCGCTGATTTCGTGCTGTTCAGTCTCGGGCAGACGAGCAACTGGGACAATGCGACCGGGCAAGCCGAGTTCCAGCGGTTGTGGCGGGTAGTGATGAATTACGCCAACAAGCCAAGCCCGGACTCCTGGGATGTGGCCAAGGCGATGATGACCTCCCTGGCGGACGCCGTGTACGCGAGCCCCGATCTGATCTACGACCAGGCTGATGGCATGGTCGCGCACTACACCGACCTGATGGTTGCATTGCACCGGCGCGCGCTCGACCGGGTCGTGCTCGGCCCTGAACCGGCCGAGACCGATCCCGTGCTGGCTCGCCTCGCCGCGATCATGGCCCGCTGAGGTGCGGCCATGACCGGCGACGTGGTGTGCATCATCCGGTTCACCTCCCATGAGACGTTTACTTACGAAGACACGGTCATCAGGCGAGGTGACCGGCCCGATCCGCCGGTCGGCGGAATCATCGACCAGAACAGCCTGTCCTGGAGAACCGCGGTCTTGCTGAGCGGCTGGGTGCGCGATAACAGCGACCGCGCTCACAACGCGGAAATCGAACTTCTTGGCCGTCATCTGTACGAGCTATTGTTCGGCGGCGATATCGGCAAGCTTTTCAGGGCCGCGTACCGCAACTGGACCAGCCAGTTCAGGGTGGAACTCCACTTCGAATACCGGGCCTGGGAAGTCGCCGACCTGCCCTGGGAATTTCTCTACCTTCCGACCGACACCGGCGGCTCCTTCCTGGCCGGCCAGCGCGACGAGATCGTGCTGACCAGGGTCGCCATGTCCGCCGATACCGCCGGCGTCAGCCTGGCCTCGGCCCAGCGGCCGCTGCGGATCCTAGTCGCCTCGCTGAGCCCGCTGACCGACGTCGAGCCGGTGATGTCGAAGGTGGCCGAGCTCGGCCGGTCCGATCCGGTCGAGGTCAGGTCGCTGAAGGACCCGACCTTCAGCGAACTGCAGGAGGCGATCAACGGGCCGCGCTGGCCGCATGTGCTGCACCTGGTCGGGCACGGGGAACCCCGCGGACTGCAGATGCGGCGGGCGCCGAATCCCGGAGCGGCGGCCGAGGCCGAAGCCCTCAGCCTGGCCGGCGGCGGGCTGGCGAACCAGGTGCCGGCGGCGAACGGCTCGGCGGATGACCGGATCATCGTGCTCGCGGCGACCTTCAGCACGCTGTTCGCCGTGCACCAGCCTTACCTGGTATTCCTGCACTCCTGCGACGGTGCCGCCAACCTCAGCGCGGTCTACGGCACGGCGAGGGAGATCGTGTACAAGTCGGTGCCCGCGGTCGTCGCCATGCAGTACCAGATCGAGGCCGGGGACGCGAGCCGCTTCGTGGGCGCGTTCTACCGCGTGCTCGCCGACGGCCGCTCGGTCGGCGAGGCGGTCAGCGCCGGACGCAGGGAACTCGCCCAGGGCAGCGAGACAACCGGCGTCAGGCAGAACTGGTCGACCAGGCTGTTCGGCACTCCGGTCGTCTACTTGCGGCAGGACGTGCCGCTGGTCAGCCGCCCGCTGCCGTCGCCGTCCCGTGTCAGCGCCCCTTCGCAAGAACAGCAAGCCTGCTCCCAGTGCGGGCAGTGGAATAACGCGGAGGCACGGTTCTGCCAGGGCTGCGGGAAACCGACCGCACCGAAGATGCGCGCCGGGCTTGGCGGCGTCGGCGCGCTCTCTGACCGATGGTCAGTCAGCGGATACCAGGATGTGACGGTGTGAACATCCGCTTCGTGCAGGAGCGCCTTGACTCGGTGGCCGGCGTGCCGCTCAGCCAGGCTCGTGCCGACCTTGGCGCGGCGCTGATCGCGGCCGGCCGGTACGGCGACGCCGCCGACCAGTTCGCGGCGGCGCTCGGCGAAGCGCCCGCGCCCGGCCAGGCCGAGCAGGCGGCCCTGAAATTCATGCAGGCCTACGCGCTCGACCACTCTGGTGCCTCCAACGCGTCCTTGCGGCTCTACCTGGACGCCGTCCGGCTGGATGGCCCGATGATCGGCGACGCGGCCGCCCGGCTTAACGCCTTGCTGACCCCGCGCGGCGCCGACGCGCTCGGCCCGTGGATTACCGGCGACTGGGCGAGCGCGGTCGGCCAGTCACTCGACGAGCTCGCAGACAGCTCACGGCAGCGGGCCCAGCTGGCCGTGCTGCTCGCGCACGTGCACGCACTGCGCGGCGAGCACGCGGCGGCGGCGCAGTCGCTGAGGGAAGCCATCGCCGCCTCGGACCAGGACGTGGCCGCGATGGCGTCTGACCTGCGCGACTGGATCGCCACCTCCCTCGACGACCCGGCGGCCGGACCCCGGATGCAGGTGCTGCTTGCCCAGCTCGACCTGATGCTCGGCCACTGCGAGGACGCGCTCGGGCGGGTGGACTCCGCGTTGCGGGCGGGGCTGGCCGACAGCGGCGACCTGCTTGAGCAGGCGTCGGCTCACCGGCTGCGCGGCCAGGCCCTGGCGGCGCTTGACCGCAAGCCAGAGGCGGCGAGGGCACTGCTCGAGGCCGCCCGCCGGTACAGCTGGCGGGAGGACTGGGAGCAGAGCGAGGCGCTGCTTCGTCAGGTCACCGAGCTTGACGAGACGGTGCAGGAAGCCTGGTGGCTCTGGGCCAACGCCCGCTACGCGGCCGTGCTGCTGAGCGTGGGGCAGGACGTGACCAGCGTCGACGAGGGCGCGATGCTCAAGGCACTCGGGATCTGGGAGAACGGAGCTCGCCTCGGGCCGCCTTCCGCCGACATGAGCTGGGCTTACCAGATAGCCATGGCCATCTACGGTGCCCTGTCCAAGATCGACTCGCTGACCGCCGCCGGGCGGCTGTGGATGGCGGCGGTGCTCGGCGAGCGGTGCCTGCAACTCGGAGCCGATGGCCGGTGCTGGTCAGAACTCAGCTCGATCTACCGCTCGCTCGGCTACTCGGCCACGGCGGCCGAGCTGATCTGGGACGCCGACCTTGCCCGCGGCCTGACCCGCGACGGTACCTGGAACGCGGCGCTGGTGCTGTGGGAAAAGGCGGTCGACCTGCTTTACCTGGGCCGGTACGACCAGGCGAGGATAGCGCTCGACGAGATCGCCAAGCCCGAGGTGGATAAGACCCTCCTGACGCCGGTGCTGCTTTCCGAAGTCACCGGCATCGTGTCGATGGTCAGCGGCGACCTGACGGCGGCGAGGCAGATTCTCGAGCGGTCGCTAGCCGACAGCCAGGGCAACTTCGAGGTGCTCACCCACCTCGCGACCTGCTGCCGAAGGCAGGGTGACCTGGAGGCCGCGAAACGCTACAACGACCTTATCCTCGAGCAGACGGCTCCCGGCTATCCCGGTGCCGCCGCGCGGCTCGGCGACCGGCCCGACGCCCTGATGCGTGCTGGCCGGCACGAAGAGGCGGTACCGCTGCTTCGCGCGCTCTCCGATGCCTACCGCGCGGACGGGGTGAACACCGCCAATGCTGACGCGCTGCTCGGCCTGTGCTTGCTGGCACTCGGCCAGCCTGACGCGGCCGAACTGCTAACCAGGAGCGCGGCCGGCCTCACGTCGGCCTGGCACGCCGCCGAGGTCGCCAGGGAACTCAGGGGAAGCGGCACCGCCGAGGCGGCGGCGCTCGCCGCTGTCTTTGCCGATCGCTCAGATCAGATCGCGTCAAGGACGGCCGACAACCAGGCGGCCGAAGACGAGCTCGGCGGCTTGCTTCAGCGTCACGACCTGCCGGCCGTCGCCAGGGTGGCAAGCATGGCCGCCCGCGCGCGGATGTGGTTCGAGACGGGTGACGCGGGCCGGGCCGCCGGGGCCTATGGCGACCTGCTCGAAGAAAAGGACCTGTACCCCGAGGCCAGGAACGCGTACTTGCTCGCCGTCCGCACGCACGTTCTCAGCCTGCTCCGCGGTGACCGGCCGCGCGAAGCCGCGGACGCGGTCAGGCAAGCGATGGACAAGCTCACCAGCGTGCCAGCGGCAGGCCCTGATCGTGGCGTCGCGCTGCTGGCCGGCCTGGGCAGCGTCGCTGAGCTGCGCCTGGGCGAGCACCGTGAGGCGTACCGGCTGATGGACACGGCGAGTTCCCTGCTCGCGAGGGAAGGCGATCCGGAACCGGCTGGCACGATCGGCTCGCTCTGGCGCGAGAGTGTCGGTTCGCCCGCCGCGGCCTGGGAGATCACCGACCAGGCGGCCAATAGCAGGTCCGCGACGCCCGGCGACGGAGCCTCCGGCCCGCTGGGCGCCGCTGCCGCTGAGTCCTGGCGCTTCCTCGATGACTATCTGGGACTGACGCCGAAGCTTGACGAGGACGCCAGGAAGCGAGGGGAGGAGCCGGTCACCGTGACTCTCGGTACCGGCCTGGTCGGTGAGCAAGCTGGCGGCGGTTCTGAGACCATGCTCGGGCACGTCAGCGAGATCCGGGTCAGGATCAAGGCCAGTCGCGGCGTGATCCTTCCCGCCGTTCACCTGCTCGACGATGCCGGCCTGGCGGCCGATGAGTTTGAGATCAGGCTCAGCGGGCTGCTCGTGGAGAAGGCAAGGGCGGAGACGTTCGGCCAGGTCGCGGACGCACTTGAGACGCTGGCAATGGCCAGCCTCGCGCAGTTCCTTGGCACCGAGGAGGTCAGGGCGCTGGTCCGCGACTGGGCCCGCGAGGATGACAAGGAGAACCAGCTCGATTCGGTGCTGCCCGATGACCTGGCCTGGGTACGTCTCGGGGCGCTCGCGCGGCGGCTGGCCGCCGAGGGCATCCCGCTGAACTGGACGGAGATCTTCGCCGCGATCGGCGCGGGCGAGCTTGACCTGGCCAGGTTCACCGCGGCCGCCGAGTCGCTCCGGCAGCCGCTAACCCGGGCTTCCGCCGTCGGCGCCGGTCAGGAGGGGTCATGACGGGCGCGAGCGGTGTCCCATTGGTCGTGGAGCCTGCGGTGCCCGTGGAGCTCGCGGCACCGGGCGCGGCTGGCTTGCCCGCCGAGGTCGCCGGGCAGGTGACCGGCATGGTCGCGACCCGGTTGACAAGCCTCGGCGAACGACTCGGCCTGGCGCTGACGCCGGCGGTCACCCTGACCGAAGCTGAGCCAGGCGGCCGGATAACAGTCACGGTGAATGGCCGGAACTGCTGGTACCCGGCTGGCCTGCCCGCCAGCCTGCTTGGCTATCTCGGAGTAAGCGCGTCGCCGCAGGATCTGCTCGCCGAGTTGCTACCGGAGGCCAGGCAGCCTGGTGATCCCGCATCGGTGCTGGCCGGGAACTACCTTGGCCTGCTGGCTGGGCAGGCGCTCGAGGCGCGGCCTTCCCTGCTGGTGCCAAGCGGCGGAGTCAGGGCGCCCGAGGGAGCGCAGGTCGACCCCCTGGTCTTTGAGTCGGTCGTGCGGGACCTGCTTGATCTCGGGCTTTTCGCCGGTGATCCCGACCAGGTGGCCGACGCCGTGCGGGCTGCTCCTTTCGGTGCGGACGCGGCGGAGCAGTTGGCCGCCGCCCGGGCCTTGCCTTATTGGCTGGTGCTGGTAGCACCCGATTACCTGAGAGAGCTGACCCTGTCCGAGGTAGCCTCAGGCGCCGGCTTCATCGCCGAACTCCGCCGGGCGGCTGCTTTCGACCTGGGAATGCCGCTCCCCGATTTCCGGCTTCAGGCTGACCCGACCCTGCTGGAGGGATCTTTCAGGTTCCGGGTGAACCTGACGATGACCGTTCCGGTCCGCGGTGTTCCCGCTGACCGCGTTTTCGCCTTCGGACCTGGCGCCGAGCAGCTGATCGATGCGACTGCCGTCGGGGAGCAGATGTCCGGCCAGCCGGGCGTGCTGCTGCCCGCGTCGCGACGGCCGGAGCTTGAGCCGCTTGGCCTTACCGCGCTGACCCCGTCCGACTTCCTGGCTGTCTGCCTTTACTGGGTGCTCAGAGGCCAGCTGGCGCGGCTCGTCGATACCAATCGAGTGTCGGCAGCGCTTGATCACCTGGCTCAATGGCGCCCGGCGCAGGCCGCGATGGCCAGGAAGGTGCTGCCGGCCGCGACCTTGACCAGGTCGCTGCGCGAGCTCGCCGAGGAGGGCGTGCCGGTCAGGAACCTCGCCTTGATCACGGACCTGATGCTCGAGCACCAGGCCTGCGAGGTGACCACCGACCGGCTGGCCTGGATCAGGGCCGGGCTGGCCGAGACGATCGCGGGAGCCTGCGCTTCTGGCTTCCGCCAGCTCGCGCCGCTCGAGCTGAGGGAAGAAACCCAGGCCCTCGCGGTGACCTGGCTGGAGTCCGGTGAGCAGGACACCGCCCGCGCGGCCTTCCTGAAGTCCTTCGCGGCAGCGCTTGAGCACGGTCAGGGCCTGCTCGTGCTCGCGGCACCAGGCGCACGGCGGGCGGTCTACCTGGCGGCCCGCGATGAGTATCCGGGCATCGCCGTCATATCGCGGGCAGAAGTGCCGCCCGGCTACACCGTGACCGTCCCTACGGCGCCGGCGGAGCGGTAACCTCGGCTTCGGCTCGGGCTTGGCGGTCGATGACCATCAGGCGCCCGGCCAGCTTGACCACGACGAGCCCGATCGCCGCCTCGGCCAGGCCGTCGGCGACGCCCTTGATCGCGAGGATCTCGACGGCCGACGCTGGGTCGGACAGGTGCGGCGCCGCGCTCTCGATCTCTCCGGCCAGTACCAGGGGGAGCGTCACCAGGAGGGCCGTGGTCCAGAAGTGGCCGCGGACCAGGTGCACGGACCGGCGCAGGGCCGAGCGGACCGTCAGGTGCTCGACTTCGATGACCGGGCCGACGATGCCCAGGTAGGTCACCGCCATCAGACCGGGAATGATCAGCAGGATCGCTCCGATCACGACGATGAGGGTTACCAGGAGGTCGGCCCCGACCAGGCGGCGCCACGGCAGCAGGCGCATGACCCGGCGGATCGAGGTCTCGCTGTGCCCGGAAGGACCGCCGAGCAAGCGGCACAGAAACCCGGAAAGAAAGACCGAGCCGAGCAGGCTCAATCCGGAAGCGGTCAGGTCAGCGATGACGGCAAGGGGGAGGTTGGCCCGGTCGACGAACTCCTCGACGAGGATCTCGGCCAGCGACGCGACGACGGACACGGTCACGGCGACGATGAGGATCCGCCACCAGTGCTGCTTCCCGGCCCGTGCGGCCGCGGCCAGCGTCGCTCGGACGCCGACCGGCTGCACGGGCTTCCGGCGGGTGTGCTCTCGGTGACTGTGATCGGCTGGCTCGGCGGGCTGCTGGCGACCAGGCGTCATGCGTCGTCAGCGTACGCGCGCCATTAGCGTAGTTGTGACTCTGGGTGATCAGATCTCACTAGTTGTAGATCCCGTGCTGCCTGATCGTGGTTCCTCCCGACCAGGCAGCGGGCTCTGGGGGGCGAGCGTCACTCCGGGGCTCGCTGACGGGCCGGCGGCGCGGCTGCGGCTGGGGCGGTAGCTGCCTGATCTGGAGACCGGTGACGAGCCGACCGGCCCTGGCGAATTTAGTGGGGGGCATGCCGCGAAGCGGACGCCTGTCTTCCCTGACGCTGGCGAGGCTCACCAGCAAAATCGCGCCGGCTACGACTCCGGCGATGAAGACTACGACAATGACGGCTAAAGGGACTAGTTGGGCCATGACGGGCTACCTCCTGATTGGCTCGCGGGTCCCGGTCAGTCCGCGGCGTTGATCCGATCAGGATCGCCGCCGCCATCGCCGACTGAAGCCCTTGCCAGCTCCGTCCCAACTGCTAGGGTGGCCCTGATGAAACCAACAGTCCGAGCCATCCCAACCTTTGGTACAGTACCCATCATGACCTGCTTAAGTTGGCCAGGTCAATGGGATAAGCCCAGATATTCTGGCAGCACCAACGAGAGGGTTTATCCCAACCAGCCCATCAGTACCGATCCATTGAGTAACCGGGCGAAGTTAAGGGAGGTAAATGGTGGCTGACCCCAGATACCGGCAGATAGCTGAGAGCCTGCGCGAGCAGATCGAGTCTGGTGAGCTGCGCCGGGGCGAGCAGATCCCGACGGAGCTCGAGTTGCGGGAAATCTACGACGCATCCCGTAATACCGTTCGTGATGCCGTGAAATGGCTGATTACTCGCGACCTGCTGGAAACCAGGCCAGGGCAGGGTACCTTTGTTGTCGAGAAAATCGACCCTTTTGTCATGGTCGTCGATTCCCGGGCGGGCTTCGGGGCCGGAGAGGGGACGGCTAGTTACGCCTCGGAAGTAGCCGCGCACAGCCGGAAGGCCAGGGTGTCGGACCCCAAGATCGAGATCCATCAGGCCGATGCCTACGTGGCCGGAGAACTCGGACTTGAGGAAGGGGCACTGGTCGTCAGCCGGGCGCAGCGCCGTTTCATCGACGAGACACCGTGGTCGCTGCAGACGTCTTACTACGCCATGCGGTATGTCGAAGCCGGAGCCCGGCGCCTGATCGAAGCGGCAGACATGCCCGATGGCGTGCTGACCTACCTGGCCGAGGATTTCGGCATCCAGCCAGGGGCCTGGCGGGACCGCATTACGGTCAGGCGCCCGGACAGCGGTGAGACGCTCTTCTTCAAGTTGCCGGAAAACGGGCGGATCGCGGTCCTCGAGATCCACCGCACTTTGTTCGAGAAATCAGGACCGGCGTTGCGACTGACGATTACTACTTACCCGGTGGACCGTAATGAATTCCTCATGTCAGGCGGGGAAGACGGTCCAGGCAGCTTGCCAGAAGGAGCTGTACGTGACCATGCATGAGGTCTACGAGCAATATTTCGGAGTCATGCACTATGACGAGAGATATCCGGCGCCGAATAAACTAACGCTCAGTCGGGTATCGCGCCGCGCCAGGCCAGGCGCCATCCTCCTCGATATCGGCGCCGGCAACGGGCGTTATGCAATTCCGCTCGCGAGCAAGGGTTATCACATCGTCGCGGTCGAGCCGAGCGATACCGCCAGGGACCAACTGAAGGAACGAGCCGCGGCGCTTGGCCTGTCGGAAAGGATCAGCCAGTTCAAGACGCTCGCCGACGTCGACGATGCGGTCATCAGCTCCGCGGACCTGGCGTTGTTCATGTTCGGCGTCCTCGGGCACATGTGCTTCGCGGAGCGCGAAGAGACCCTGCTGCGGCTCAGGGAGGTCATGCGGAAGCCGGCCGAGGCCTTCGGCTCGGTTCCGAATCGGCTGCGCCGGTTCCGCCGTGAGCAGGTCAGGCACCGTATCGACGACGGTGCCAGCCTGGCCAGGCGCTTCAGCTACTCGCGGGAGTTCGGCGGGGCCGAGCACACCTTCCAGTACACCGCGTTCGCGCCGGGCGAACTTGAGGCGGAGCTAGCCTCGCTCGGCTGGACTTGCCTGAGCCTGGCCGCCGAGTCCGTCCTTGGCGAGAGCACCGTGACCAGCAAGGCCGCGATCGGCGCCGGTGACGGCCTGCTGTCCAGGCTGGTGCCCGCCCAATTCGGCTACGATATCCTGTTCCATATAACGTCGGCGATATCGCCGGATACCCCGGTCAATAAGGTCGTGCATGAACAACGAGAATCTCACCAGCGCAGCGCTAGATTACCTGAATTCGCGTCATGTTCCTTACACGCTGAAGCCGCATCAGCGCCCGGCGCTGACCTGCGAGCTGGCCGCTGAGGAACGCGGAGTCCGGCTGAGCCAGATCGTCAAGTGCATGATCGGCGAGACCGACCAGGGCGAACTCGTGGCCATGCTCCTTTCCGGTGACCGCAAGCTCAAGTCAAGCAAGGCAAGGAAATGGCTGAACGCCAGGTCCCTTCAGCTGGTGTCTCCCGAGGTGCTGAAAACAGAACACAATCTGATCGTCGGCGCCATTTCGCCGGTCGACCTCATCGGCCGGGCCAGGATCGTCATGGATCCTGGCGTGCTCGAGGAAGAATTCGTGGACATCAGCTCGGGTGACCCGCTGGCCGGCATCGAACTGTCGTCGAAAGAGCTCAGGGACCTGCTCGACGCGCAGCTCGCCGAGATCACCTGATGGGCGGCGGGGACGGGGTGCTCTGGTGACCCGCTAAGCGACCCGACCGCACTGTGGCGGGTATGGCGCGAGGCCTGAGATCCCGGCCCCGGCCCCGGCCCCGGCCCGAAACCGGCCCGGGCACCGCATCGATGTCGCATCGTTGCTGTTGCTGGCCGCCCGGCAACGACAACGCTGGGCCATCGATGCGGCTCCAGCAGCATCCCTGGGCCATCGTTGCGGTTGCGCCGACCATGGCAACGACATCGCTGGGACATTGATGCGGTTCCTTTGGGTGGAGAGGGCTCATGGGCGGGCCGGAGCCCCAGCGTTGTCCCGACGCGGGCGTTCGGCGAAGGTCTGGAGCCCCAGCGTTGTCCCGGCGCTGGGGCCAGGGCGCCTGCGCAGGGACGACGATGGGCCTGCGGCCCGGTCGGCTGAAGATCAACTTCAGCCGGGCCTGTACCTCTCCACGCCCGCACGCCCGCTGCCCGCTGACCGCTGCCCGCTGCCCGGAAATGATCAACATCAATGTGCGGATTGGTGTTCGTTTCCGGGCATCAATGCGCGGTTTGATGTTGATCATCTTCGCCCAGACGGGCGGCCGGTACCGCCGGATGACGGAACCTGACGGAAGGTGACACGAAGGTAACATTCCGCCGACAACCCCGATCGCCTGTGACAAGCGGCCAGGCCCCGGATCACGTTCTACGGCTGTCGTAGCTAGGGCGCGAAGGAGCGCATGGCGGTCTGGCCCGCGGTCGGGTGTACGTAGGGCAGGTAGCCTGCGGCCAGGGCGGCGACGATCGACGGGGGAGTGAGCAGCGTCAGGCTGGTTTCCGCGCTGACCAGTTCAGGCGGCCCGTACCCGTCGAACGACCAGCGGAGCAGCGCCCCGCCGGTGACCAGCGCGGGCTGCCCTTCCCTGATCACCATCGCGCCGTCGGGCAACTCGCCGAACCTCGCCGGGCGGGTGAGCTTGGTCCTGGCCCGGTCCACCCGCTCGGAGTGCAGCGCGACGTCCATTTCCCACGCGTACGGCCGGACGTCGAGCCCCTGCGCGGCCTGCCAGGCCGCGCCGAACCAGCGGTGGTCGGCGCGGCGGCAGTAGCCGCACGGACGGTGCCCGGCCGCCAGGGCGGTGGCTTCGTCGAGGAAGAACAGCGCGGTCCAGCGTCCTGGCGGCATCACGTCGCGCTTGCGACCGCGCCAGTCGAGCACGCAAGAGATCCACATCTTGGTGCGCCACCTGGTGACCCCCAGCGTACGGTCCGGCTGGTGGATGCAGCCCCGGTTGCCCATGAGCAGGCCCCGCCCCGGATGTGCGACGATCTCCCCGGTCGGGAGCACCCGGTTCTGGAGCGGTGAGTTATCCGTCATCGTGGCCAGTCTGCCGCATGCAGGGGACGCCAGTGAGCCAGCGCGGAGGCGATGTCGCCCACGAGCGGAACCCGGAGGAATTCGTAGTGATCACAGTCAAGGAAGATCGTCTGCACCGGCCCGGTCAGGTGCCGGTACCAGGCCGCGCCATCAGCGGCGTTCAGCGAGCGCCTGGCCGTGACCAGTAGCGTCGGCGCCGCGACGCCCGCCAGAGAAGAAGGCCGATAGCCGGAAAGCAGCCGGAAGTGCCCAGCGAACATCTCGAACCGTCCCCTGATCACATCCACGTCCGCATCCAGTTCGCCCGCCAGCCAGTCAAACCGCCCGCCAGCCGTCCCACCCTCCGGCCAGCCACCGCCCCCCGGCCCGGCACCAGCCCCTGGCCAGCCACCAGCCCCTGGCCAGCCACCAGCCCCCGGCGACGCACCAACCGCCCGGCCCAGACTGCTGAGCACATCGGCCGTGAACTGCCCGGCCAGCTCCTCGCGGGTCACTCCTTCGCCCGACGGCACAGCGTAGGGCGGGTCAAGCAGCGCAAGCAGCCCGACAGTCCGGCCAGCGGCTTCGAGCCGCCGCGCGACCTCGAACGCGATAACCCCGCCCATCGACCAGCCACCCAGGCACAAGGACCCGCGCGGCACCGTCGCGCTGAGAATTTTGGCATAGTCGTCGGCGAGCCCCGCCAGTGATGCGTGCTGCTTTCCCTGGGCCTGAAGCCCCCGCACCTCAAAGGAACTCCCGAGCGCGCCGGCGAGGTGCGCGTAGTCGGTAACCGTGCCGCCGACCGCATGAATCAGGACGAGCACCGGCCCGCCAGGCCCCCGGCTGAGCGGCACGATCGGCCCGTCACCAGACCCGAGCCCGAGCGCGAGCAGTGGCGCCAGCTCCCTGGGCGAAGGATGCAGGAATACAGCCGCCGCCGGGATCTCGGCCGAAGTACGCGCCGCGATCAGGTCAACGAGCCGCATCACCTGAAGCGAGTTCCCCCCGAGTTCGAAGAACCCGTCGGCCGGACCTACCCCCGTCCGGTGCAGCACCTCGCCGAACAACTCGGCCAGCACCGCCTCCGCCTCGGTCGCGGGTGGCTCATCCGGCCGCGCCGAAACAGAAACTGGACTCCGCTCAGGCAGCGCCGCCCGGTCGATCTTGCCGCTGATCGTCAGCGGGAACTCGGCCACCGTCACGAACCACGCAGGCACCATGTACGCGGGCAGCCGCGAGGCCAGGTACCCCCGCAGCTCAGGGCCTGACGGCAGCGCCGAGCCTGCGGCCGCCAGCAGGTAGCCGGTGAGCTGCTTGTCGCCGCCAGGCCCGGCGGTCACCAGCACGACGGCCTGGGCGACAGCCGGATGCCCGCTCAGCGCCGCCTCGATCTCCCCGAGCTCGATCCGCAGCCCGTTGATCTTGACCTGCCGGTCGGTCCGCCCCAGGTAGACGATGCTGCCGTCGGCCTGCCGCCGGCACAGGTCGCCCGTACGGTACAACCGCCCGCCTGACCGGAAAGGATCAGCGATGAACCTGGCCGCCGTCAGCTCAGGCCGGCCGAGGTAACCCCTGGTCACCCCGGCCCCGCCCACATGCAGCTCGCCGGCCACCCCGGCCGGCACCGGCCGCAGGAAGGGATCGAGCACGTAAACCTGGCAGTTCGCGAGCGGCCGCCCGATCGGCGGAGGCTGGCCGGCCGCCGGGACCTGGTCGACTTCCGCGCAGACGGCGGTGACCGTGGTCTCGGTCGGCCCGTAGTCATTGACGAACGTCAGGCCCGGCCTCAGCCAGCGTCCGGCCAGCTCACCAGGCACTTCCTCCCCTCCGCACAGCAGGATCCGCAGCGCGGGATACTCCTGCCCGGCGAGCAAGCTGGCCACCGAAGGGGTAAAGAAGGCGAACGTCACCGCCCGGTCGCGTAGCAGCGCCGCCAGCCGCCGCGGCGAGTGCCGCACGTCGGGCGGGGCGAGCACCACCCGGCCGCCGGCCAGCAGCGGCATGAACAGTTCCTGCACGGAACCGTCGAAGCTCAGCGACGCGAACTGGAGCACGGCGTCATCAGCACCGACACTCCAGGCGTCGACCATCGCGTACAGGAAGTTCACCACCTGCCGGTGCTCCACGACCACGCCCTTGGGCAACCCGGTCGACCCTGACGTGTAGATCACGTACGCCACGTTCCCAGGAGTGACCAAGGCCGGGATCCTGGCGACGTCTCCGGGAGGCAGGTGCTCGAACCTCACCACCGGCACCTCAGTCGACGGCAGCCGGGCCGCGCTGGCCTCGTCGGTGACGATCACTGTCATCGACGTGTCGGTGATCAGGTACCGCAGTCGCTCCGCCGGCAGGGCGGGGTCAAGCGGGACATACCCGCCGCCCGCCTTCCAGATGCCGAGCAGCACCGCCAGCCGGGGAATGCCGGTCGCCAGGCAGACTCCGGCCAGGCTCTCTGGCCCGACCCCGAGCCCGCGCAGCCAGGCGGCGATCCGGTCAGCCAGCCGGTCGAGCCCGGCATAGCTGATCTCATCCTCCCCGCACTCAGCCGCCACCGCGTCCGGGGTCCGGCCGGCCTGCCTTTCGAAGCCCTCGTGGGCGCAGAGGCGCGGATACTCCCGCCCGGTGGCGTTCAGCAGGAAGATCTCCCGGTCAAGCTCGGCCGGGGTCAGCACGGGAAGCTCAGACAACCGCGCCGCCGGATCAGCCGCCGCCCCGGTCAGGAGAACCTCATAGTGCCTGAGCAAGCGCTCCGCCGTGCCGGCGTCGAACAGCGAGGTCTTGTAAGAGCACTCGACCCACAAGCCGTCGTCCCTGGCCTCGACGGCGAAGTCCAGGTCGAACTTCGCCGCGTTGATGCCGACCACGAGCTCGGTCACCGAGAAGTCGACGCCCGCGGCCCGTACCGCCGTCCCGTCCCGCTCCGCGTAGGTCAGCGCGATCTGGAACAACGGCGCCCGGCTCGGATCGCGGGTCGCGCCGAGGGCCGAGACCATCCGGCTGAACGGCAGGTCCTGGTGAGCATAGGCTCCGATCACGCCGGCCTTCACTCGCGCGACGAGCTCACCGAACGGCGGATCGCCGGACAGGTCGGCCCGCAGCGGCAGCGTATTGACCAGGTACCCGATGAGCGGCGCGAGCTCCGGCCTTCTCCGGTTGGCGGTGACCGTGCCGACGACGAGGTCATCCTGCCCGGTATAACGGTGCAGCAGCGCCTGCAGCCCGGCCATCAGCACCACGAAAAGGGTCGTGCCGTGCTCCCGGCCGAGTTCGCGAAGCCGACCGAGCAACGCCAGGCTGCTCAGCCGCTCGGCCAGCCCGCCGCCGAAGTCCTCTCCGGCCGGCCGCGGCCGGTCGGCCGGGAACGCGACGACCGGCAGCCCGGCCAGCACCTCCCGCCAGTACGCCTCGAGCTCGGTCACGGCCGCGGGCGGCAGCCGTTCTCGCTCCCAGATCGCGTAGTCAGCGAACTGGACAGGAAGCTCATCGAGTCCGGAAGGCTCCCCGCTGACCATCGCCCCGTACAGTGCCGCCAGATCACGCAGCAGGATCCCGGCTGACCATCCATCGAAGATCACATGCTGCAAATTAACCAGCAGGAGCTGGTCGACCGGGCCGAGCCTGACCAGGCTGACCCGGAACAATGGCCCGGTGGTGAGGTCGAACGGCCGGAGCGACTCGGTCTCGATCAGCTCGCGCAGCCGGAGCTCCCGCTGGGCTGGCCCGAGCACGGACAGGTCGTCAGTCGCCAGGCTGACCGGTCCTGGCGGGTCGATGACCTGGGCCGGCTCGCCGTCCGGGCCGGTCAGGAACCTGGTCCGCAGCACTTCGTGCCTGCTCACGAGCCCGGCCAACGCCGATCGGAGCCCGGCGACGTCGAGCGGCCCGGCGAGGCGCAGCGCCAGCGGCACGTTGTAAGTGGCTTGCCCGGGAGCGAGCCGGTCGATGATCCACAGTTGCTCTTGCCCGAACGACAGCGGCAGCGGACCGTGGCCGGGCCCACGGCGCGGGATCTGCCCGTCGGCCGCTGGCCGCCCCTGGCGGAGCCTGGTCGCGAGCGCCGCTCGCTGTGAGTTGGTGAGCATCGCCTAACCTGACCAGGGCAGAAGCGATCATGGCGGTAGTCATCAGGCCAGGGCCCGGATCTTGTCCGCGACCTGGCTCACTACCGGCGGGCGAAGGAACGAATAGTGGTCGCCGGCGACCCGGAGAACGCTCGCCTGGTCGCCGAGCAGCCTGGCCCAGCACCCGCCCGCGCCCGCGTTCGGCGAGTCCCCGGCCTCGACGATAAGCGTCCTGGCCCTGACCGGGTCGGCGTCCGCGTCCGGGCGGTAACCGGCGAGCATCCGCGAGTGACCGCGGAACAGCTCGAACCGGGCGCGCAGTGCGGCCTGCGGACTGGCGCCCGCAGGCCGCACTGCCGATGTTTGCCTATCCAGGGCGGCCTGGCTGGTCCCGCCAAGCCGCGCCGCCAGCCAGTCGAGCTGTCCGCCCGCGGTCGTGCTGGCCGGATCGGGCGCGTCGCTGAGGTCAAGCTCAAGGCTCTGGGCCGCGTCGGCGACGAACTGCCCGGCCAGGTCGCTCTCGCCGCCGAACCGGTCGGGCGGCACGTCGAATGGAGCGTCGAGCAGCACAAGCACCGCGACCTTAGCCCCTTGCGCCTCGAGCAGGCGCGCGATCTCATGCGCGATGACCCCGCCCATGGACCAGCCGCCCAGGTAGTGAGGCCCGGCCGGATTGGCGGCCAGGATCATCGCCGTGTAATCGGCGGCCAGCTCCGCTAGTGAGGCGGGCGTCGCCCGCGCCCGCCCAAGGCCGGGTGCCTCGAGCCCGTGCACGCCAAGCGTCCCGGCCAGTTCGGCGGCCAGCGGCCGGTAGTCGGTGATCGTGCCCCCGATCGCGTGGATCAGCACCAGCGAAGGGCCGTTTGAGGCCGGGCTGAGCGGCACCAGCGGGCTCGCCTGGCCTGGTTCGGCGTCCAGGCGGGCGGCGAAGGCGGCGAGCTGCCTGGGCGTCGGATGGAGGAACACCGTCGCCGGCGAAAGGTTGGCGCCGAGCCGACTGGAGATGAGATCGAGCAGCGTCATGACCTGGAGCGAGTTCCCGCCGAGCTCGAAGAAGCTGTCGGCGGGCCGACCTGCGGCCGGCGCGGTGCTTGCCCAAACAGCACGCTGGCGAACAGTTGGCCGAGCGCGGCCTCGAGTTCGCTCTCCGGAGGGTCAGGCTCGGCGGCGCTTGCTTTCGCCTCGGCCGTGGGCGGAGGAAGCGCCGAGCGGTCGATCTTCCCGCTGGAGTTGAGCGGGAACTCATCGAGGAAGACGAACCACGCCGGGATCATGTAGGCGGGAATCCGGTCGCTGAGATACCCGCGCAGCTCGGTGCTCGTCGGCGGCACGTGCCTGTCCGAGGCTCGCAGGTAGGCGGTGAGCTGCTTGCCGCCGGCCGGATCGGCGGTCAGGATGACAAGCACCTGGGCAACAGCGGGGTGCGCGCCGAGCGCGGCTTCGATCTCGCCGAGCTCGATCCGCAGGCCGCGGAGCTTCACCTGGTGGTCGGTTCTCCCGACGTAGACGATGCTGCCGTCGGCTCGCCGCCGGCAGAGATCGCCGGTCTTGTAAAGGCGCCCGCCGGGCCTGAACGGGTCATTGATGAAGCGCTCGGCGGTCAGCTCGGGCCGGTTCAGGTACCCCCTGGCCACCCCGGCTCCGCCGAGGTGCAGTTCGCCGATCACGCCAACGGGCACCGGCCGCAGGCCAGGGTCGAGCACGTAGGCCTGATAGTTCGCGGCCGGCCGCCCGATCGGCGGCGGCAGCTGCGTAGACGCGCTGACCTCACCGTAGGTGGCGATGACGGCGGTCTCGGTCGGGCCGTACGCGTTCACGAAGCGCAGCCCCGGTCGCACCCACTGCACGGCCAGCTCGGAAGGCAGCTCCTCGCCAGCGGCGAGCAACGTCCGCAGCGCGGGAAAGTCGTACCCGGTCAGCAACCCGAGCACGGCCGGCGGCACGCAGGCGAGCGTCACGCCGGTCTCCCGCATCAGCCGGGCCAGCCGCCTCGGCGCATGCAGCGTGTCGTCGTGCCCGAGCACCACCTTCGCTCCCGAGAGCAGTGCCACGAACATGTCGAAGACGGATACGTCGAACGTGTAGGCGGCGAACTGAAGCACCACGTCGCCAGGCCCGACCCGCCAGGGCTCGATCATGCTGTCCGCGAAGCTGACCGCCTGCCGGTGCTCGACCACCACCCCCTTTGGCTGCCCGGTCGACCCGGACGTGTAAATCACGTAGGCAACGTTCTCCGGCTTGGCCTTCGCTCCGCGTCCCGGCCCCGGCTCAGACCCGGACTCCAGATCAAGCACCTCGGGGACCAGAACGACATCGGCGCCAGTGTCGTCGGGCCGGGCCGCCGTCCCATGCTGGTCAGGCAGCACCGCCGCGCCGTGCTCGTCGGCCAGGATGACGGTCATGCCGGTATCGGCAATCATGTAGCCGAGCCGCTCGCGCGGAAGCGAATAGCCGAGCGGCACATAACCACCGCCAGCCTTCAGGATCCCGAGCAGTACCGCGAGCCGCCAGATCCCGGCCCGCATGCAGACGCCGACCAGCGTCTCGGGACCGACTCCCCGGCCCCGCAGCCAGGCCGCGACCCGGTCGGCCCGCCGGTCAAGCTCGGCGTAACTGACCTCCTCTCCTTCGGCCCCTGCTCCTTCATACGTAGCGGCGATGGCATCGGGCGTGCGCCGCGCCTGATGCTCGAATCGCTCGTGCAGGCAGCCGCCAGCGTACTCACGGGCACTGTCATTCCACTCGATCAGCTCTGCGTGCAGCTCAGCCGCCGTGAGCAGCGGGAGCTCAGACACCCGCGCAGCCGGATCGGCGACCGCGCCGGCGAGGAGTACCTCAAGGTGCTCGAGCAGCCGCTCCACGGTTCCCTGGTCAAACAGGGAGGTCTTGTAGGAGCATTCGACCCATAGGTCGCCAGCCCGCACCTCGGCGGTGAAGCTCAGGTCGAACTTAGCGGAGCGAATCCCGGCCACAAGCTCCGTCAGTGTGAACGAGACCCCGGCGGCCTCGACGGGCGTGCTGTCCCGCTCGTTGAACGCGAGCGCGATCTGGAAGACCGGCGCGCGGCCGGGATCTCGCTCCACCTTGAGCATGTCGACCAGGCGGCCGAACGGCAGGTCCTGGTGCCCGTACGCCCCGGTGGTGACGTCCTTGACCTGACCTGTCAGCTCGGCGAACGAGGGATCGCCGGCCAGGTCGACCCTGATGGGCAGCGTGTTCACGCAGAACCCGATCATGGGTGCCAGCTCTGGCCATCCCCGGTTCGCGCTGACCGTGCCCACGACGAGGTCGCTCTGCCCGGTGTACCTGTGCAGCAGGGCCTGGAGCCCGGCGAGCAGCACCACGAACAACGTCGTGCCGCGCTGGTGCCCGAGTTCCCGCAGGCCGCCGGTCAGCTCGGGTGCGCACGTCCTGGTCGCGAGCCCGCCGGCCCAGTCCTCGACCACGGGCCGCGCCCGGTCGGCCGGGAACCGCACGGTCTCGAAGCCGTCCATGACGCCGCGCCAGTAGCCGGCCAGTTCGGCGGGCACCTCCCCGCCCAGCCGCGCCCGCTCCCAGAGCGCGTAGTCCGCGAACTGCACCGGCAGCTCACCGAGCCCTGACGGCTCCCCGGTTGCCGCCGCGCGGTAAAGCGCGGCCAGGTCGCGCAGGAGGATCCCGGCTGACCAGCCGTCAAAGACCGCGTGATGCGCCACGACGAGTAGTACCTGGTCGCCGTTCTCCGTGCGGATCAGGCTGAACCGCGCCAGCGGTCCGGCCGCGAGGTCAAACGGGCGCACCGCCTCGGCGTCGAGGTAGTCGCGCAACCCGGCCCGTGGCACCTTGTCCCGCGCCACCGGCACCGGCCTGGGCGCGTCGATGACCTGGACAGGACGGCCGCCGCGGCCGGCCGCGAGCCTGGTGCGCAGGGCCTCGTGCCGGCCGGCCAGCGCCGTGACGGCCAGGTCAAGTGCCGCCTCGTCGAGTGATCCCCTGACCGACAGCGCCAGCGGGATGTTGTACATGGCCTGGCCGGGGGCGAACCGGTCGATGAACCAGAGCTGTTCCTGGCCGAAGGACAACGGCAGGTCGGCCAGGCCGGGATCGCGCCGCTTGATGCCGGTCCCGGCCGCGTCCCGGCCCCGGCGCAACCGTGCGGCCAGCGCTGCTCGCTGCGTGTCGGTCAGCATCGGCGGCTACCCAAGCTGCCGTTCCAGGTCTTCGAGGCTCTCGGTGTCCAGGTCGGCGTCGTCGAAGCCGTGCTTGTCCCTGAGCACGGCGGCGAGCTGCCGCGCCGCCGGGTTCAGGAACACGGCGCTGACGTCCAGGTCGACCGCGAGCTCGGAGTAGAGCCTGGCGATGAGCTGAAGCGCTTGCAGGGAATTGCCGCCCGCGTCGAAGAAGCTGTCCGCCGCCCCGATCTCCTCGCGGCCGAGAATGGTCGCGTAGAGGTCGACCAGCATGGTTTCCATCAGCGTGCGCGGCGGCACCGGCTCGGCCCTGATCGTTGCCGACTCAGGTGCAGGCAGCGCGGACTTGTCGACCTTGCCGTTCGTCGTCAGCGGAAACTCGTCGAGCACGATCAGGTAACTGGGGATCATGTAGCCGGGCAGCGTATTCGCCAGGTGAGCGCGGAGGTCGGCGGCCTGGGGCCGCGATCCGCTATCGGGGCGCACGTAACCTGCGAGCTGCTTGCGGCCAGCGCGCTCGGTGACCGTGACTACGGCCTGGCCGACGTCCTGGTGACTCAGCAGGGCGGCTTCGATCTCGCCAAGCTCTACGCGCAGTCCGTTGATCTTGACCTGGCCGTCGATCCGGCCGGCGAACACCAGCGTGCCGTCAGGCCGGCGCCTGACCAGGTCGCCGGTCTTGTACAGGCGTCCGCCCGCGCGGAACGGGTCATCAATGAAGCGCTCGGCGGTCAGCTCCGGCCGGTTCAGGTAGCCGCGGGCGACACCGACGCCGCCGACGTGCAGCTCGCCGGTGACGCCGACAGGGACCGGGTTCAGGTGCTCGTCAAGCACGTAAGCCTGGTAGTTGGGCTTCGGCCGGCCGATGGGCGGCGGCAACTGCGTGGTCGGCTCGAGCTTCATGAACGTCGACCCGATCGAGCACTCCGTCGGACCGTACCCGTTGTAGATCTCCAGCCCGTCCCGCATCCAGGATCGCAGCAGCTCGCTGGTCAGCTCCTCGCCGGCCGACAGCAGCGTCCGCAGGCCACCGAACTCCTCCCCGACGAGGAGACTGAGCACCGCGGGCGGCAGGCACGCGAACGTGACCTCGCTGTCTCGGATCAGCGCCGCCAGCCGGGGCGGCGAGTGCAGCGTCTCCGCCGGGGCCAGCACGACCTTCGCCCCCGCGAGCAACGGCATGAACATGTCCATCACCGACACGTCGAACGTGTAGGCGGCGAAGGAAAGCACGGCGCTGTCCGGCGTGATGTTCCAGGCGCCGATCATGCCCTGCAGGAAGTTGATCGCATGGCGGTGCTCTACCACGACGCCCTTCGGCAGCCCGGTGGACCCCGACGTGTAGATCACGTAGGCCACGTTCGATGGTGTCGCCCTGACCGGCTCGAACTCACTCTCCAGTGGCCCGGTGACCGGCCCGTCTCCGAGCAGGACCGACGCGGCGGTCTGCGGAAGGCTGGGCGCGCTCTCCTCGTCGGTGACGATCACGGTCATGGCGGTGTCGCCGATCAGGTAACCGAGCCGCTCGGCGGGCAGGCCAGGGTCGAGCGGCACGTACCCGCCGCCCGCCTTCCAGATGCCGAGGAGCGCGGCGAGCCTGGTGATGCTGGTCCGCATGCAGACGCCGACGAGGGTCTCCGGCGCGACGCCGAGGTCACGCAGCTGCCCGGCGATCTGCCCCGCGCGCCGGTCGAGTTCGGCGTAGCTGACCCGCTGGTCTTCGTACTCGGCCGCGATGGCAAAAGGGGTACGGGCGGTTTGTTCCTCGAAGCCCTCGTGAATGCAGATCTTCGCGAACTCGCGCGCGGTGTCGTTCCACTCGGTGACTTCCCGGTGCAGTTCGGCTTCGGTCAGCACGGGAAGATCCCTCAGCCGGGCGGCGGGCTCCGCGACGGCGCCGCGCAGGAGTACTTCCAGGTGGCCGAGCAACCGCCTGATCGTGGCCTGGTCGAACAGGGCCGGCGAGTAGGTGGCGGTGATCAGGAGAGTGCCTTCGCCTGGCCAGGCGTCGAATCCCACGTCGTACCTGCTCGCATGCACTTCGACCGGATGCGCGCGGAACGTCACGCCGGCCGCGGTCACGTCGGGGACCGGCTCGTGCCAGCCGAGCCAGGTCTGGAAGACCGGGAACCGCCCGGTGTCCCGCTCCACCCCGAGTACGTCCACGATCGATGCGAACGGCAGGTCCTGGTGGTCAACCGCGTCGTCGACGGACCGCCTGACCTGGGCAACTAGGTCCGCAAAAGAATTGTCAGAGGCAAGATCTACCCTGATCGGGAGAACGCTCTCCAGGTATCCGATCTGGCCCGGCTGATCGTGGCGCGGGAAGGAAGAGCCAATGATGAGGTCGGTCTGCCCGGTATAGCGGCCGAGCAGCGCGAACAAGGCGGAAAGGAGCTCGACCGAGGAAACTTCTGATCCCAGCTGCACCGTGATGCTCTCGACCGCCCCGTCGTGGCTGGCCAGGAGCGGGCGCTGGCGGTCCGTCGGAAAACGCGACACCGGGAAGTCCGCCAGCGTCTCCAGCCAGTACTTGCCTGATTCCGTGGCGTCAGCCTCGGTCTGCTCGGCCCGGCGTGGCCCCGCCTCGGTCTCGGCTGGCGCGGCCGTGATCGCGCCGGTGCCCGGCGACGGGCGGCCGGCAGCCTCGGCACCGTAGAGCGCGGCGAGGTCGCGGAGGAAGATGCCGAACGAGGCGTCGTCGAATGCGACCTGGTGGGCGACGAGCACGAGCGCGTGCTCGCGCGGTCGCACCCTGATCAGGTGCGCTCGCACTGGCCAGTCGGCGGCCAGGTGGAAAGGCCGGACCGCCTCGGCGATCGCCAGGGCGCGCAGTGTTGATCTACCTAGGTGGTCTGGCGACGCGTCGGACAGTTCGAGCCGTACCGGGCCGGGCGGATCGGTAACCGCGATCGGCCTGCCATCCTGGCTTGCGGGCATGCGCGTCCGCAGTGCCGGGTGCCTGGCTACCAGATCATCGAGCGCGCGCCGGAGCGCCGCCAGGTCGAGCTCGCCAGCCAGCTCGATCTGCCAGGCCAGATTGTGGGCGGGCAGGCCATGGTGGAACTCGTCGATGAACCACAGTTGCTGCTGATTGGCGGTAAGGGCGGTAGTCACCGTGCTATCCGTTCTGCTGCGGTCCGGCAGGCATTTCCTTGAGCCGGAAAACGGGAGAGAAGGTCAGCCAGGCTATGGGCAGCGTCAGCGCGATCACCGAGATCAGCATCGCGTGCCAGAGGCCCACCGTGCTGCCGAGCACCCCGGCGAGGAACGCGCCGACCGGGAGCGCGCCGAATAGCATCATGCGGTAGGTGGCGTTCATCCGGGCCAGCAGCCGGTTCGGGGTAAGCACCTGCCGGAGCGTGATCGTGTTCACGTTCCACATCGAGATGCCGAACCCGTGCCCGAGCCAGCCCGCGACGAGGAACACCATCGACAGGTAGCTGGCATTGCGGGGGATCAGCAGCAGGATCGGCGAAGCGCAGACGAGGATGATCGCCAGGCCCATCATCTTGGACATGCCGAGCGCCCGCTGCACCCTGGCCGCGAGCAGCGACCCGAACAGCGCGCCGGCGGCCAGCGCCCCGATCGCGACGCCGAGCCGGTCAGGGCTCAGGTGCAGCACCCGGACACCGTAGATCACGAACATCGTGGAAACCGCGCCGAACCCGACGTTGAGCACCGCGGACTGGCCGAGCAGTATCCGCAGCAGCTTGGTGCCGTAAACGGCGCGGAACCCCTCGGCCAGCGAATGCCTGATCGAGGTTCGCTCGGCCTGCCGCTCGGGAACTGGCTCGCGCTTCCTGATCGCGAGGATCCCGCCCGCGGAGAACAGGTAGGACACCGCGTCGATCGACAGCGTGATCGGCGCGGTGATCAGCCCCACGATGAGCCCGGCGAGCCCTGGGCCGGCGATGCCCGCGAACGCGGTGCTGGCCTGGAGCTTGCTGTTGCTCTCGGTCAGGTGATCACGGTCGACGAGGAACGGCACGTAAGAGAGCGCGCCCACGTCGAAGATCACCGTCAGGCTGCCTGACAGCGTGATCACCACGTACAAGAGCCCGATCGACAGGAACCCGGCCGCCGAGGAGAGCGGGACCAGGCCGATCAGCACCGCGTTCCCGAGCGCGCACATGATCATGATCGGCCGGCGCCGGCTGCGGTCAAGCCACACCCCGGCGAAGATCGCTACCACGATCACCGGCACGAACTTCAGCGCGTTCAGCACGCCGACCTGGAACGCGGAGGCGTGCAGCGTGATGATCGCTACCAGGGGCATCGTGAACTGGGTGACCTGGCTGCCGATTTGCGAGATCGTCTCGCCGGCGAACAGCCGGGCGAAGTCACGGTTGCCGAGTACTCCGCCGGCGCGCTCCAGGAGCCCCGGCGGTGACCTCGGTGATCTGATCAGAAGCCATTCCTATTGCCCCTTGATCTGACCGGCGTAATGGTCGAGTATTTTCTGCCTGCGCGGCTTGAATTGTGACGTCAGCAAGCCATTCTCGATGCTGAACCGCTCGGCGGCGACTACAAGTTCCCTGATCTGCTCATCCCGGCCGAACGCGGCGTTGCACTCGGCCAGGCGCTCGCTGATCGCGTGAGCGTCCGGCGGACTCGAGGCCGGCGAGACGACCGCGACCAGGGAGGTCTGGGCCGGGCAGAAGATCACCGCTTCCTCGATCGCCTGGCTCGCCTTGAGGAATTCCTCGAGCGGGCGCACGATGACCTTCTTGCCGTTGTCGAGCACGATCACGTCGTCGGCCCGCCCCCTGATGTACAGGAACTCGTCCTCGTCGAGATAGCCGAGGTCGCCCGTGCGCACGGTGCCGTCAGGCGCGAACACCCGCTCAGACTCGCCGGGGGCGGCGTACTCGTAGCGCCAGTTGACCGGGTGCTCGCTGCGCACGCTGACCACGCCGTCGGCATCGATCAGCACCTTCTTGCCAGCCAGCACCTTGCCGACACTGCCCTCGCGGTGCGCGCCCGGGTAGTTCTTGGCCACGATGCAGGTCTCGTTAAGACCGTAACCTTCGTAGATCGGCAGGCCGAGCCCGGTGAAGAACCGCAGCACCGACGGCCGGGCCGGGGCCGAGCCTGTCCACAGGTACCTGATTCGCCCGCCGAACAACGCTTGCGCCGCCGTTCGCAGGCCGTCCGGATCCTTGGCTCGGGTTTCCAGGTGCTTTTTGGCGGTCTCAAAAAAAGCGGGCACGCCCATGACCACCGTCGGGTTCGTGCGCCGCATCATCGCGAACGCCGCCTCGTAGCTGCTGATCGTGACGTCGTGCCCGAACGCGAGCGCCGAGTACACCCAGTACCGCTGCTGAAGCAGGGACAGCGGAAGGAAGATGAAAATGTCGTCGCCTGGCCCGTGGCCGAACATCTCCTGCACGGCGCTGATCGAGGCGTCAATGCTGCCGACGGTCGCGGCGAGGCCCTTCGGCTGACCGGTGCTGCCCGAGGTGAACTTGATCGTCGTCACGTCGGCCGGGCCGTACTGAGCCGACGGCGGGGTGCAGGCAGGATCGGCGCTCGCGATCAGGCGGGCAACGTCTTCAATCGGCCTGATGCCCAGTTCCCGCTGCGGGTCGCGGTCGGTGAACAGGGCCGCGAGGTCGTAGCGGCTGAGCAGCTCGGGATCAGGGTCGAACTTGGTCGGCTCGAATCCGGCGGTGACGGCGCCGAGTCGGAGCGCGGCCAGGTCGAGCAGCACCCACTCGACCCGGTTAGCGGCGAGGATCCCGACCCGGTCACCAGGCCCGATGCCTTCCGCGCGAAGGGCGCTCGCCAGCCGGCCTGGTCACGCAGTTCGGTCAGCGGCATCGCGGCAACGCCGCCCAAGGTAGCGAACGTGATCGTATGCCCGGCCACAGGCGGACCCGCCACGATCCGTTTGATCACCGAGCCGGCCATTACGGGCAGCTCCTTCCGGCCCACGGCAACGACGGCGCGCTGTTGGCAGGCCCGGCCGCTCGCGAGCCCCCTGCGAAGGCCCACCGGTGTCCCGGAGCGGGGGCTGGGACACCAGCTCCGGGACGACGATGGGCCAGGGGTGCCTTTGTTTTTGGGTGAGGCGGGTGGCGGTGCCTGAGCGCGGGCGTCTTACCGCATCGATGTCCCATCGTTGTCGTTGCCAGGCCTGTGGTTACCGCATCGATGTCCCATGGATGCTGTTCCAGCCGCATCGATGTCCCATCGTTGTCGTTGCCCGGATGCCCCGAACAGCAACGCTGGGCCATCGTTGTCGTGCCCGGCCGGCCGGGCACGGCGGCGTCCGGTCCATTAGGCTCCAGGCCGCGGCGCTTGGCTGCCCTCATTTCGGTCACGGCGTGCCTGCCAGTTCGGCTACGCAGGCGGCCTGGGTGCGCAGGTGGCGCAGTTCGTAGAGGCGGTCCAGGGTGATGCTGACGCCGAACTGCTTGCGGATCCCGGTGAAGATCCTGGCGCCGGCCAGGGAGTCGCCGCCCAGGTCGTAGAAGTCGCTGTCCCGGCCGACCGATTCGGCGGGTATCCGCAGCACCGAGGCCCACAGGCCGGCGAGCCTGGCCTCGAGTTCCGGGTTCGCCGCGTCTTCTGACTGGCCAGGCACGGCCGCCTCAGGGGTAAGCCCGACCAGCTTGCCCCGGTCTACCTTGCCGTTGCGGGTCAGCGGGAGGCTGTCGTGCCAGATCACGCTGGAAGGGGTCATGTAGTCGGGCAGGTGCGCACGCAGGGCGACCCTGATCTCTTCTTCGGTGGGCCGGGCGTCGCCGGCGGGCACGAGGTGCGCGACCAGCCGGTCGCCGCGAGCGCCTGCCTGCCTGACCACGGTCGCCTGCTTGACCGCGCCGATCGCGGCGAGCCGGGTCTCGACCTCGCCGGCCTCGATCCGGTAGCCGTTGACCTTGATCTGGAAATCGCTGCGCCCGGCGATCTCGATGCTGCCATCGGGCAGGTAGCGGCCGAGGTCGCCGGTGCCGTACAGCCGTTCGCCGCGGCGCTCGTCGGACCAGAACCGCTCCGCGGTGCGGGCGTCATCGGCCCAGTACCCGCGGGCGAGCCCGGTTCCGGCCGCGCAGATCTCGCCGGTCACCCAGTCGGGACAGTCAAGGCCGTCCTCGTCGAGGATGTAGGCCCGGTTGTTCCGGTTCGGACGCCCGTAGGGGATCACGTCGTTGTCGCCCCTGGCCCGGTCGATCGGGTGCGAGATGTTCCAGATCGTGGTCTCGGTCGGGCCGCCGAGCGACATCAGCGTGAGGTCAGGCTTGACCCGCCAGAGCATGCCAGGCAGGTGCGGTGGTATCCGGTCGCCGCTCATCATCACGAGCCGCAGGGACGCAGGAACGCGCTGCTCCGCCGAGGCTTGCTCGGCCATCAGGCCCGCGATCTGCGGGACGGAGTTCCAGATCGTCACGCCGAAGCGGTCGCAGAGGTCGAGCCAGTGCGCGGGGTCGGCGGCCAGGTCCGCGTCGGGAAGCACGAGCGCCGCGCCCGCCGACAGCGCACCGAACACGTCGTAGACCGACAGATCGAAGTTGAACGCGCTGACGCCGATAAGCCGGTCACCAGGCCCGACGCGGAACCTCTCGTTGCAGTCGGTCACCACGTTGACCACGCTGCGGTGGCTGATCATCACGCCCTTGGGCGCGCCTGTCGTACCCGAGGTGTACAACACATAAGCAAGGTCGTCAGGGTTAGCGCCAGGCAGCGGGCGCCAGCCGGCGACGGTCTTGGTCTCGCTGGCCTCGGTGCTCGCCTTAAATTCGGGCCTGCTGCCGCCGAGTTCCAGCGAGTCGAGCCCGGTCACCTCGTCGTCCTGCCAGCCGACGTTACTCAGCACCAGGCGGACCCGGCCGTCGCGGAGCATGTAGCGGATGCGCTCGGCGGGCAGGGCGGCGTCGACCGGGAGGTACGCGGCTCCGGCCAGGATCGTGGCCATGATGCCCGTGATCTGCTCGGGGCCTCGGCGCATGATCAGGCCTACGAGTTCATCCCGGCCCGCCCGGCTGCCGCAAACACCGTGCTCACGCAGCCACTGGGCGGCACTCGTCGCCTGGGCAGCTAGCTCTCCGTAGGCGAGGGTGCCCGCCGCCGTGAGGACTGCCGGCGCGTCCGGGTCGCGTGCCGCCTGGGCAAGGAACGCCTCGGGCAGCAGTTGCTCGTCCGGCGGGGTTGCCGTGTCGTTGGCGGCGATCCGGCGGGCTCGCTGATCAGCTGGAAGGAGGTCGAACGTCTCGGCGGACCAGGCGAGTTCGTCGCCGGCGAGGCGGTTGAGCAGGTCCTGGTAGCCGGACATCATGGCTTCGACCAGGCAGTCGGGGAACAGTCGTTCGACGGCGTCGGCCTGGATGACGACGCCGCCGTGCGACTCGAACGCGAACGCGTTCAGCCAGAGTTGCGGCGTCTGGCTCGACGTGTAGACCTCGGGGCCGAACAACTCCACGGCCGAGCCGTCGACGTCTTCCCTGAGATATCCGATCGTGCTGTTGAACGTGTAAGGCATCCGGGCGCTGGCGGCGCCGTGGCGGCGGGCGAGTTCGCGGAGGACCTCGATGCCGGAGAAGTGCCGGTTGTCCAGGTCGCGGCGCAGCCTGGCCTGAAGGGCCTGCGCCCGCTCGGTGAAGCCGTGCCTGCGGTCGATCCCGATTTCGACGAGGAGGGTTGAGGAGAAGTTGCCGAGCGCACTGGCGATGTCGCGGTGGATCGGCGGACGGTTGGCGACCGTGGTGGTGAGCGTGAACCGGTCGCCGGCCCCCCAGCGCGCCAGGGTCTCGGCGTAGGCGGCGAGCAGCACCGTCGTCGGGGTCAGGCCAGCGCTCGCGGCCGTCGCCCTGACCCTGCTCCACGCCTGCGGGCCGAGCTTCGCCGCGTACTGCGCGAACCTCGGCTGGCTGATCGCGGACGGGTTGACCCGCAGCGGCAGGCCGGGATGCGGCGGCAGGTCGTCGAGCCGGTCGAGCCAGTAGTCGCGTGACCTTCTCGCGGGAGCCTGGCCGCTGGCCGTCTCGAGCGCGGCGATGTAACTGGCGAACGGCACGTCCTCGCCTGGCGGAGACGTTCCCTCAAGGTAGGCCCGGTGCCAGTCGATGAAGAACATGAACATGCTGATGCCGTCGAGCACCAGGCCGTCGGTGCTCACGTGCAGCCGCTGCCGGTCAGCGGCAAGCAGCGTCACGTCCACCGCGATCATCGGCGGCCGGTCGACCGGCAGCATCCGGTGCGAGCGCTCGGCTCGCAGTTCGGCCAGCCTGGCCTGCTGCTCATCGGGGAGTAGGTCCCGCAGGTCGAGCCGCTCGATCCTGACGTCCACCTCGGGCTGGGTGACCTGGCGGCCGTCGTCGGTGAAGCAGGTTCTGAGCATGCCGTGCCTGGCCACGACGAGGCGCAGGGCCGATTCGAGCCGGTCGAGCTCCCAGCAGCCGTCGTATTCGTGGTAGACGTGGCTGGCCACGTTGCCGATCTCGATGGAGTCACCGCGGCCGATCAGGTAACCACGCTGGAGCAAGGTCAGCCCGAAGCCATTCGCCCTCGCTGCCTCCGTCGCGGTCAGGTACTCGATCAGCTGCGGCTTGGCTGCCCTGATCCTGGCGACCAGGTCAGCGTCGACTCGCTGGCGCGGGCCTTGCAGCTTCAGGTCGGCGCCAGCCAGCGTCAGGCTGAGGCCGCGCCGTTCGACCTCCCGCAGAACCTCAAGGTGCGTCACACGACCACCTCTTCCTCGGTGTCCTCCTCCGCTGGCTGGTCAAGCAGGGCCGCGAGTTCAACCAGCGGGCGATCCCCGAGCAGATCGTCGATCGCGATGTCCCTGCCGGTGCGCTGAAGTATCTGGTATTGCAGCGCGATCGCCTGCATGGACGTGCTGCCGAGCCCGGCCAGCGTCGAGGTCGGATCAATCACGCCATCAAGCTGAAGCGCTTCGGCGACCGCGCCGGTCAGCCAGGGAAGCAAGTCGCCAGCGGGCGCGGGGGCGCGGAAGAACACCTGGCCGGCCAGGCTGATCTCGGTGCCGGGCGGTACCAGCGTCGCCAGCTCTGGCCACTGCGCCGGCTCCCCGATACCGAGGGCCTCGCCAAGTTTCGCCCCGAACCTCGGCATGATCGGGGCGGCGCCGTGGGCGAGCAGCTTCGCGGCGGCGAGTTCAAGCGCGATCGCGGTACGGGTCTCGTCCTTCCACTCCGCCAGGCCGGCGGTGAGCGCCTCGAAATCACGGAATCGCAGTGTGCTGGTAACCAGGTCATCGAGCGCCTGGGCGGCTTGATTCAGCGAGAACCCGTCCTGTCCCATGCTGGCGGTGAGTACGCCCCGCGCATTTTGGAGGGAAGAAAAAAAGGCCGTGTGCTCAGGGGTCCAGATGCCGGCGTCGGGGGCGGTCCCGCCGTAGAACTGCTCGACCCTGGCGCCGAGGTCGTCAAGCCAGCGCTGCCACTTGCCGATGAGGGTGCCGGTGAGCGTGGCCTCGTACTGCTCGATCGTGAAGTTGGTGCGGCGGGTCTCCGGCCTGGTCAGCGCCAGGTAGAACCTGATCGCGTCGACGTTGTCCGGCGTCAGGATGTCCTTGCCCCAGATCACGTGGCGGCGGCTCGTCGAGAACTTGTCGCCGTCGAGCAGGTAGAACTCGTTGACGTTGTAGTCGACGTCCGGGGTCCACCGCGGGCTGGCCAGCTTGTACAGGGCCGGGCTGAAGATCGAATGATAGAACGTGTTGTCGTAGCCGAGGAAATGGACAATCTTCCAGTCGTCCTGCGGGTCGCTCGCCTTCCAGCCCGTGCCGAGCTTGCGGCCCAGGGTCTCGATGCCGTAGATGAAGCCGAAGGCGAGCTCGATCCAGACCCAGATGACCTGGCCGGGCACGTCGTCCTGCACCGGCCTTACCCCCCAGTCCGACGGGTGGGTCAGCGCCATCTCAAGCTGCTCGCGGCCGAAGAGGCGGTGGGCCAGTTCCCTGACCTTCGCCGGTGCCCGGCCGACGCTGTGATGCTCGAGCAACTCGGCGCGCAGCTCGTGGAGCGGGAGCGTGTACCTGGTAATCGGGCCGAGCTTCGGGGTGGCCGTGCCGGTCGTGGGCCGCGGATCGGTGAGGTCCACGCAGAAATTGGGCTCGCCGCAGATCTCGCAGATGTTGCCGCCAGTCTCGTTACCGCAGCCAGGGCAGCCCCCGCCGATATCGGGCTCGTACAGGTACTTGCCGGTCTCGCCGTCGAACAGGGCCTGGCCTTCCTGCCTCGTGACCTTGCCTGAGTCGACTAGCGCGGTAAAGAACGCCTGGAGTGCCTCCTGGTAGCCGGGCTCGCGGCTGGTGTGGTTGACCTGGTCAGGGTGGATGTCCATCGCGGCCAGGGTTTCCGCGATCTCAGTGGCGTAGAGCTCGGCCGTCTCGGCGGGGGAGCGGCCCTCGCGCCTGGCGCACTCGGCGACGTAACTCTGGAAGTCGTCGGTCGCGGCCAGGTGATAGACGTTGGCACCGTTCATCCGCTGGAACCTGACGAAAGCGTCGGTACCGAGGTAGGGCCCGGACAGGTGCCCGATGTGCAGGCCGCCGTTCGGCGTCGGGGGCGTGGAGAACACGAAGACCGGCCGGTCACCGAACCGCCGGCGTTCCTTGAGGCGCGGCGCTTTCTTCACCGCGCGCGGAGCGTCCCGCCAGTAGAACGTGGTGAAAAAGATGTCAGTGTCGCCGGTGTTGTCCAGGTAGTGGGTCTCGAACGGCTCGAACTGCACGACCATCGGGGCGGTGATCGGGGTGCGCTTGGCGTCGACGACGATGTCGCCCTCGCCCGCGAAGATCACGAAGGTCTCGGTCTCGTCGTGCTGGTGCGGGTCCGAGTGCCGGCCGGGGGCCACCCGCGCGAAGTTCGCGCCGACGCCGAACGACTCCACGGCACCGAGATCGATGTCGCCGAGCTCGATGCCGAACGAGCGGTGCAGATGGCCGGAGTCATACGTGCTGATGATCATCTGTGGCTCCTTGGCTCTGGGAGTCAGTCCAGGTCTGCTGGCAGGGTCGGCCGGGTCGCAGCAGGTCGACGGCTTGCCGGGCGATCGAGGGGGCGAGGCGGTAGCCGGAGCCGTTCGCGGCTCCGGCGAAGATGATCAGGCCGCCGGCGTCCAGGGCGGTCACGACCGGTTCCCTGTTCTCGCTGTAGGCGTCACAGCACACCCGGCCTGATCGCAGTTCAGCGGCCAGGACGGGGGAGTACGGGCGCAGGCATTCCCTGGCCGCCCCGACGTCGGCAGCGGACAGGCCCTGGCCGGCCGCGATAGCGTCCGGGTCGACGTCCCATTCAAGCCTGGTGTAACTGAACAGCCAGTGGCCCCGGTGGGCGAGGGGGACAAGGAAGGCGTCTTCCTGGTGGAGAATGAGCAGTTCGTCGTCCGGGGCCGGGGGGCGCTCCAGGTGCATCGCGACGATCTTCTTGACCCGGAGGCGGAGCGGGCGCACCAGGTCGCGCCAGGCCGGGTCCTCCAGCCAGGGTCCTGGCGCGAGCACAACCTGATCAGCGACGAGGTCCTCGCCGGTACTCGTGCGCAAGACGACGAAGTCGCGGCGCGGGGTCAGCCCGGTGACCCTGGTGGCTTCCAGGAAGCTGACTCGCGGCCGGGCCAGGGCCGCGAGCGCCTGAGTCAGCGCGTACACATCGGTGTAATGACAGCCCTTGAGTTCCCAGAGCGCGCGACCTGAGGTGTCGGCCCCGGCCGGATCAGCATCCGCGGGCAGGTAGCCAGCGTCGGCCGGGGTGATCCCGGCGTCAAGTACCAGCTTGGCCCTGACCGGGTAGCTGGGCAGGTAAGGGTAGGTCGCCATCAGGTCCGCGTAGTAGCGGTCGCTGAAGGCTGACCGGTCCCGCGCGGGCGCCGTCGCGCCGCGCACGAGCGACAAGCCCGCGGACCGGCGGGTCGTGCCAGAGCCAGCCAGGTCACGGTCGAGCACGGTGATCGAGGCCTCGGGGTCGGCGGCGGCGAGTTCGCGGGCGATCAGGCAGCCGATGATCCCGGCGCCGATGACCGCGACCGACGTCATAGCTGGCCGTCCGGCCGGGGGTGCCCTCGCCGCTGCAGGTCGCCGGTGGCCGGCTTGGTCACCCACTCGATGAAAGAGTCGTGCTGCGGCTCGGTGCGAACGCCGCGCAAGCGGTCGAGTATCCGCTGGCTGCGCCACGAGTTGAGACTCAGGTTGGGATCGGCGAGACCGCGCTGGCCGCGGACGGCGTTCTGGAGAAAAATGTTGTTGTCGGCCGGGCCGTCCCACACCGCGGCGAAGCTGTCGTCGATCTTGTACTCGTCCCCGTCGCGCTCCATCCGCGAGTCCATGGGCGCGAGGAATGTCAGGGGGGTCGGCCGGTACCCGGTGGCCCAGATGACGACGTCCAGCTCGACGTTCTCGCGCACCGCCGTGTGCTCGTTGTGGGCGAGCACCAGGTTCCAGGCTCGGGCCTGGGCGCCGGTCACGGCCGTGACGGTGCGGTTCGGATAGAGCGCCACCAGGTCCGCGTAGCCGTCGATGAAGCGGCGGGTGTACAGGCGCTGATAGATCATCCGCAGGGTGGCTTCGGAGATCCCGTCGCTGGTCAGGATGTGCCTGGCATTGAGGCCGTACCTGGTCGTCAGGTCGAGGCTGGCGAAATAGTCAGAGTAACTTGGAGTGTAGTAGTCGTTGGTGAACGGGGAGTCATCGAGCGGCAGGTAATTAGGGCGGCGGGAGATCCAGACGACGCGGCGCGGTAAGTCAGCGCCCGGCCTCGAGATCAGGTCGAGGAACGCCTCGGCCCCTGACTGGCCGCCGCCGACGACACCGACCCGAAGGCCGCCGAGCCCTCTTGCCTTGCCGAGGAACTCGGACACGTGAAACTGCCGGTCACCGAGATGCGGGGAGGCGGCCGGGGGGACGGCCGGCTGGACGCCGACGCCGATCGCGATGTTATCGGCGGTCACGCTCATCGACGGGGTCACGATGGTGAACGTGCCCGTGCTCGCGCCCGCGAATTCGACCGAGAGCACTTCCTGGCCGAAGACTATGTTTTCGTTCTTGCGGCAGGCCCACTGCATGTAGTTGCGGAACTCCTCGCGCGGCACCGACTCGAACTGCGCGTTGAGGAAGTGATAGATCCGGCCGAGTTCTGACAGGTAGGCAAGGAAAGAAAAACCGTTCGTCGGCTCGGAGAGGCTGACGAGATCCTTCAGCATGGACACCTGGATGGTAGCACCGGGGATCTGCTGGCCGTCGTGCCAGCCGAAGCTTTCCTTCTTGTCTAAGAAAAGATTCGTTATCTCGGCGTGACCATGCATTAGGGATGCCAGGCTAAGGTTCGCCGGACCGACGCCAACGCCCACACAGTGATAGTGCCGTGATTTAGCTACCGCTTCCTTTACCACAGTTGCTGACCTCTCGGAGAACGTCTTCGGGCTCGCTAACGCCATAATCCGTGGTGAAATGTATCAGGAAAGGCGGCCCGCACCTACCTTCTCGGGTGTCTCAAGGTGGCTATGACTGGAACGATCCATTGTGTCCGATTGGCTGTCAAGGCTAGTCTTGTGTGGTGGTCCCACATAAGTCTTCGTTCCTCAAGCTGTCCACCGAGGACCTGATCGAGCTCCGCAGCGGCCTCGTGGCCAGCCTCGGCGACCTTGAGCAGGTACTGCTCGGATCCCTGGTAGAGCAGGTAAGGAGGTGTGGCCGAGCCGGCTGCCGGTGCGCGGGCGGCGAGCCGCACGGCCCTTACGCCTACCTCACGCCCAGGCGCGGCCGCCGGGGCATGCGGTACGTGCCGGCCGCCCTGGTTCCCGTCGTCGAGGACTGCTTAGCCTGCGGCCGGCAGGCAGAAGCAATACTCGCCGAAATCTCCGCGATAAACATCGAGTTGCTGGCCAGGCGCGAACTAAGTTAGCCATTCGTCCCAATCCGGCCGCATGCGGCGAGGATTCAGCCCGGGCTATTGGCCGGACCGTTCACCGCTAGGCGAGAGCTCGATGGCGAGACCTGCGGGCCGTGCTCGAAAAACTTCTGCGAATGCCCGCGCCGCCCGACCATGTCGGCCTATATGACTGGCGTTAATGCCGAATCGGGCGAAATCGTGGGCCGGGCTGGCGTTGCGGCCGGGGACCCGGTTAACAGAATCGGTGACTCTGGCTCACATTTCGTGATGGTAACGACGAGCAGCGAGAGAACACGCTGGCGTTCAGGGTCAAGTCCCTCCCGGTGACACCGGGACAGCATCGGCCAGACAATCCGCAAACCCGGTAAATCACCCGCACTGGCGGCGGCCGCAGGTCCTCTGGCCGCCAGGGGGCGGCCCCGGACCAGCCGGCGACGACGGCGAAGCGGGCATATCAACGAGGCGAACCGCAACGATGGGCCATGCATGCTGTCCGGCCGGGGCGGGCAACCGCATCTATGGGCCATCGTTGCTGCGGGAACGACATCGATGGGTCATCGTTGCGGTTGCCCGGCCTGGCTGAGCAGCATCGATGTCCCATCGTTGCTGCTGCGACCCGGGCCGGCGGCGAATTGCCGGGTTTGCCGCGAGCCGGACCCCGGACGGCCCGGGTCCGAACCCGGACCACCGTTACCCTCACGAAATATGCACCAGAACCGCATCGGTGCGCCATTGTTGCGGTTCGGCCGGTCGGTTGCACGACATCGGTGTCCCATGGGTGTGGCTCTCTTGGATGGAGGACCATGATCGTGGAATCCTCCGATGGCATTCCAGTCGGGGATTCCACAATGATGGAATCCCCGGACAGCACCGGATCTCACCAGCCGCTCCGGCCACACCAGACACGCCGGCCGCACGGCAAGCCGGAGCACGTGCCGGGCACGGGGCGGGCGGGCCGGGCGGTCCGGGATGGCCAGGCCCGGGGCGGGGCGGGCGGAGCGGCGAGGCCCAGCGTTGTCCCTGCGCTGGGGTCCTGGCCCCTGCTCCGGGACAACGCTGGGCCTGCAGTCACGGACATGCAGTCCGGTATGTGCTATATATCGGGTTCGCGGAGCCCGCTCCGCCCCGCGGAGCCCGCTCCGCCCGCACGGGCGAGGGTTATTTTGGCTTGCCTGGCAGGGTGATGATGATCGCGCTGTTCGCGGGCAGGGTGACCGGGCACTGGCCGGCCGTGCAGGTCAGGTGGGCGGCGGCGGCGAGTAAGTGCCGTCCGACTGCACCGATGAGCCCTGGATCTCGACGCCGCTCGTCGCGGACAAGGATGGCCCGGTCAGGCTCGTCGTCGAGGCCCGGCCGGAAACGGTGCCTGCGTTCAGCGTCATCGTCGCTGTCGAGTCCGACAGGTTCTCGATGACCACGCGGATCGTTCCGTTGCTGGCCCGCACGGCGTGCCCGGCGAGGTCGACGCTCGAGTGGATCTTTACCGGGAGCAGTTTGCCTGTACCGAGCAGGTGGGAGAACAGCATTCCGTAGAACACCGGCTGAGCGGTGTACTCGCGATGGCTCGTCTCGCACAGCGGGGTATAACCGTCGCAGTCGCCGATCAGGTTTCCGTGGAAGTTCATGCCGCTGGCACCGTGCTCGGCACCGATCAGCAGGTAGTCAACGGCCCACAGCGCGGCGGCGTAGGTGTTGCTGAGCCCTTTGATGCCCGAGCAGGACGCGGAGTTGGTCTCGGTCATCCGGAGCGGGACGCCGGCCGCCTTGGCCGAGGCGGCCGCGGTGCTGATCGTGGTGGCCTCGGTCTTCGCGGTCTGACGGGACAGCAGGACGTCGGCGGTGCGATTGTGCTTGCTGCAGTTGGTCAGCGGATAGTAGTGCTCGGTGAGGAGACTGATCTTCCCCTTCTCCGCGGCCGCGTAAGGAGGCAGCCAGCCCAGGTGGTAAGTGTCTGGCCCTGAGATCGCCTCCTTCTGCGCACCCTTGTGCACAGCCTTTATGCAGGCGGCCGCCTCGGTCAGGTACTGCGACTCGTCGTAGCCAGAAGGCCGGATGCCATGCTTGTCGTAGCCGTCGGGCTCGTTGCCGCAAGCGATCGAGCTGAGGTGGCTGCCGAGTGCGGTCGCGACCGCCTTGGCGTCGGCCGTTACCCCTGAGGCGCTGAACTGGCCAAGGTCGACGGTGTAGGTCACGCTCCAGCCCGAGGCGCTGGTCAGGCGGGCGAGCCCGGCCAGCGCTGACTTGCTCGCGCCGGTGTAGCCTCCCTCGTCCACGGTGACGCCGCCGAACCTGAGGACGCCGGGGCCGAGGTCTTCGAGCAACTGAGCCAGGTTGCCTTTGGTGTCGAGGTCCCCGGTGTTCACGGTCGTGCCGCTCTCGAAGGACAGCCCAAGGTAGTCGGCGGGCAGAGTCCCGATCCCTTTGGAGGCCACGCTGACCGTGACCGTGGTAACGCCGGGTGAGCCACTGCGCGCCGGGGCGGAGGACGCACTCGCGGGCGCGGCGGTCAGGAAGGCCGCCGTCAGCGTCACGCCGAGGACGAGGCTAGCTGTCGTGCGCATTTCCGCCTCCTTTTTCTTTATTGCTAAGACTGACCCAGCCGGCGCGGCAAGGCCATAGCTGAGCCGAAGGCGCTCGGTGTGCCCAGTGGAGTCCCGCTTGAGTCCCTTCCTGGTCTCACCTGCGTATATACGTTGGCCGGAAGCCTGCTGCGCGGCTCGCTTGCTGCTTATCGTGGGGGGCAGTTCACCGAGCCCGCCAGGCGGGCCATTGCTAAGGAGCCGATGATGTGGGTAACGCGCTGTAGCGGACGCTTCGGGCGCCGTAGCCGGCTGGCAGGCGCGCTGGCGGTCGGCGCGATCGGATTCACCACGCTGCTGAGCCTCACCGCCGCCAGTACCGCCAGCGCGGCGACGGCGGCCACGTGCAAGCAAGGTTCAGGACCGCACCTGGCCGGCCAGAAGATCACGGCCGCCAAGCTCGCGCCCTACCTGGGCACCAGCGGTCTTGAGTGTGCCGACCTGGCCAAGTCGAACCTGAGCGGTCTCAGCCTGGTCCAGTTTGACCTCACCGGGGCTAACCTCAAAAAAGCCAATCTCAGCAACGCCAACCTCGGCCAGGCCACTCTTACCGGCGCCGACCTGGCGGGCGCGAACCTGGCGGGCGCGAACCTCATCCAGGCGACCATGAACGGCGTGGACCTCAAGGGGGCCGACCTCAAGTCGGCTAAGCTCGGCCAGGCTGAGCTGACCGGGGCGAACCTGTCCGGTGCCAGCCTCCAGTCCGCCAACCTTGACCAGGCGACCCTGACCCACGCGAACCTGGGATCGGCGAACCTCACCAAGGCCTCGCTCCAGGAAGTGGGAGCGCAGAACGCCAACTTCAAGGGCGCGACCCTGACCGGGGCCGACTTCACCGCCGCCACGCTCACCGGGGCCCAGTTCAAGGGCGCGAAGCTGAAGGGCGCGAACTTCACCAGCGCGACCGGTGCACCCGCGTCGGCCGCCCAGCCTGGCAGCGGCGCGACCGGCACGGACGGGTCAAGCGCGACCGAGAGCCCGGTCAGCCGTAGTGACCTGCGGCTGTACCTGCTCGGCTTCTGCGCGGTGATCCTGATCAGCATGATCGCCTCGACCATCAGGCGGTTCTACTTCAGCTGGAACGGACTTGGCCGCTTCGCCAACCAGGCCGGTTTCGCGAGCCCGAGCAGCTTCGCTAGTCCTGGCGGTTTCGGCGGCGCTGGCGGCTTCGGCGGGCCGAGCGCAGCCGACGGCACCCCGACCAACATGCCGGGCACGACTCCGTTCGGCGGCTCGTCCTGGACCCAGCCGACCGGCGGAGTCGGTGTCCTTGGCGGCGTCGGGAACGTCGCCGGCATCGGCGGCCAGCGGCGGTCAGCGAGCGTGGGCCGGCTGATCATGGCCATCATCGGCGCCCTGCTCGTCACCGGCGGGTTCTACCTGCTCGGCACCTCGGTCATCAATGCGATCCTCGTCCAGTCAGGCTCGCTTACCTACCTGTGCTCGTCGACCTGCGGGACCCAGATCGCCAACAGCGCGGCGATTCCCTTCATCGTCGGCCTGATAGCCCTGATCACCGGCAGCGTCTTCCGCGGCGTATCCCGCCCCCGCTGGTACTAGCCCCTTTTACTGTCACGCCCTCGGCCCGGCTCCCTCTCGGAGCCGGGCCGAGGGCGTGACAAACTGACGCGAAGGACGACAAGCTAGTGGTCTGACAAGGCGAGACCGGAGGACGGGGACGTATGCCCGACATCTTGAGTGCCTACGCGGCTGCCCAGCCGGACAAGATCGCGGTGATCGAGGACCGTCCGGACGGCACCATCGTGTCGTGGACGTATGCCGAACTCGAAATCGAATCGAACCGGCTCGGCAACGCGCTGGCCTCGCTAGGTGCCGGGCCTGACCAGAAGGTGATCTGGTGCGGCCCGAACTCACCGCGGATCGTCGCCTGCATGAACGCGACGAGGAAGATCGGCGCGGTCTCGGTCCCGCTCAACTACCGGCTGACCGCCGAAGAGGCGAGGTACATCATCGCCCATTCGGATGCCAGGGTCGCCTACGTAGACGCGGAGTACGCGCACCTGTTCAGCCCGCCCGAGGGCGAAACTGGCTTGCCGGGGTCGCTCAGCGCCGTGCTTGTCTTCGGCGGGCCGGCCCCGGACGGCATGGTCGGCGAGGACGTGGTCGCGGCCGCGTCAGCTGAGCCTCCCGAGGAAGTGGACCAGGGCGCGGGCGGCGGCACGATGATCTACACCTCCGGCACGACCGGCAGGCCCAAGGGCGCCGTCCGGCGGGCCAGGGACGAGAACGTGGTGATCGGCCTGATCACGTTCATCGGCTACCAGCCGGACGACATCTACATCACCTCAGGCCCGCTCTACCACAGCGGTCCTGGCTCGTTCCTGCTGATCGGGCTGGCGCTCGGCCAGACCGTTATCGTGCAGCGCAGGTTCGAACCGGAAGACTGGCTAAGGATCGTCGACAAGTACAAGGTCACGTCCACGTTCTCGGCGCCAGCGCTGGTGCGGATGATCTGCGCGCTGCCGAAGGAGGTCAAGGACCGCTACGACAAGACCTCCATGAAGCGCATGATCGCCAACGCGGCACCCTGGAGCTTCGCGCTCAAGCAGGCCTACCTGGCCGATTTCCCGGCCGACTCCCTCTGGGAGATCTACGGTTCGACCGAGCTTGGCGTGAACTGCCTGCTCGAGCCCAAGGATCAGTTGCGCAAGCCGGGCTCCTGCGGAAAGCCGGCGCCGTACAACGAGATCATGCTCGTCGACGCGGACGGCCGCGAGGTGACCGGCATCGGCCCCGAGCACCCCGGTGAGCTGTTCGTCCGCTCGGGCGGCGTGTTCAGCGAGTACTACAAGCAGGCCGATAGCTACGAGGCGGCGAGTCGCGGCGAGTGGCACACGGTAGGTGACATCGCCTACCGCGACGACGAGGGCTTCTACTACATCTGCGACCGCAAGAACGACATGATCATCTCCGGCGGGATGAACATCTACCCGGCCGAGATCGAGGCCGCACTCGAACAGCACCCGAAGATCTACGACGTCGCCGTCTTCGGCATCCCGAACGAGGAGTGGGGCGAGCTTGTGCACGCGACGATCGTGGTCGCGCCGGGCGAGGAGCTTTCGGCCGACGACGTAGTGGCGTTCTCCCGCGACCACCTCGCCGGCTACAAGACCCCCCGCTCCGTCGCCTTCGCCGACGAACTGCCAAGAACCGGCTCAGGCAAGATCCTGAAACGCCAGCTCAGGGCCCCGTACTGGGAGGGCCAGGCCGCCAACGTCTAGTTCTCCAGCCGTAGATCGTGAATAGATCGTGACCTTTGGGCTGCGTCCGGTCACCGGGCGGCGCCGGGCTCCCCAGTGCCCGGAGATGATCAACGTCAACGTACGGTTTGGTGTTCGTTTTTGGGCATCAATGTGCGGTTTGGTGGTGATCATCTTTGGCCTGGCGGCCGCCCGGCGCCCGGCCGGGCGCCAGAAGCGTGACGGACAGTGACGTGAAATTACATCCGCTGAGAGGCCGCATTACCGGGCAACAGGAATGCTGGATTTACTGTTGCTGGCCAACAGTAATGCGAGGTTTACTGTTGCGCCGGACCCGGCCGGGTCAGCCGCCAACGATGACTTCGCCGGTGTTCCAGGGGAACCCCGCGCAGTCGTTGTAGAAGTACGTTCCGGCTTTCGTGAACTGGAACGTGCCTGACTGGCCGGGGGCTAGCGGGCCGATCTTGAATGATGCCGGATCGAAGAAGGACTCCGCGCAGTGGTCCTTGGTGTTCGAGGACGGGTTCTCGAACGTGACGGTGGTCCCCGTCGGCACGGTCATGATCTCCGGGGCCATCGCCGTCTCGCTGGCCAGGTTCTCCGTCCCGCTCGGCTGGCTGGTGCTGGCGTCCCAGGCCTGGCCGAGTACCACGGTGTCGCTGACCGAGCTTCCCGCGACCGTCGCGCCGGTGACCGGTACCCGCCCGGGGAGCGCGGGCGGCGCGGTGCCCTGGCCGATCTTGCCGCCGATCTTGAAGGCCCACAGGCTGTCGCCCAGGGTCGTGTCGTACGCCTTGTTGCCGCCGGCCAGGATCGCCACGTACTGGACGCCGTTCACCTCGTAGGTGACCGGCGTTGTCGCGATGCCGGTGCCAGTCTGCCAGGTCCACAGCTCCTTGCCGGTCGACGCCGCGCGGGCCGTGAAGGTACCGTCCGGTGCGCCCTCGAACAGCAGCCCCGTCGAGGTGGTCAGCACGCCGTCGCCGTTGGACAGGCCGAAAGGAGCGGGCACCTTCCAGGCGATCTTGTTGGTCCTGGGGTTGACCGCGTCGAGCAGCCCGGCCCGGAACTCGCCTTCCGGCTTCCAGAAGGTTGGCTGACCGTACGGGAGGCCGTCGCTGTAGCCGAAATTGAGCTCGGCGGCCGGGACGTACAGCAGTCCGGTCTTCGGGTCATAAGACATCGGCGACCAATCCGCACCGCCAGCTCCGCCCGGCGTGACCAGCACGGGGTTATTCAGGTACGGCGTGAACTCGCAGCCGGTCGTGTAGTCGGGGATCGGCTGGGTCGGGCCGGTGGCTTGCGGGCACGTGGGCACCAGCGAGTCACCGGCCGGGATCGGCTGGGTGGCGGCGGTGGCCTGGGAGGCGAGTTGCGGCACCTTGACGTTGTGCACCGGGATGACTGGCTTGCCGGTCTTGGCGTTCAGGTAGTAGAGCCAGGCCGTCTTGCTGCCGTAGATGACAACCGTCGTCTGGCCGGCGGGATAACGGATGCTGGCGATGACCGGCGTCATCGTGTTGTCGTAGTCCCACAGGTCGTGACGCACGGACTGGAAGTACCAGGCCAGCTTGCCGGTCTTGTCGTTGAGCGCGACGAGGGAGTTCGTATACAAGTCGGCCCCGGCCCGCCCGGCGCCGTCGACCCTGGGCTCGGGATTCGCCACGGCCAGGTAGATCAGCCCGAGCTTGCTATCCACCGCGGGCGCCATCCAAGCGTCACCGCCGCCGAGCTCCCACGAGTTACCTTTCCAGGTGCTGTGCCCCGCCTGGCCGGGGCCGGCGGTTCCGGCGAAGGTCCAGGCGTGCGAGCCGTTGGTGGCGTGCAGCGCGTACAGGTGCCCGCGCATACCTGACGCGCCCCCGTTCTCCGTTCCGACTAGCACCAGGCCGTTCTCGTAGACCGTCCACGGCGTCGCCGACCCGTTGGCCGACGTGTCCTGGCCAGGAGTGCCGGTCTGAGCCCGCCAGATCAGCGCCCCGGTCTGCTGATTCAGCGCGACGACGTGCTCCTGGCCAACAGCCGCGAAGACCCGGCCGCCAGCAACCGCGACGCCCCGCTCGGTACCGGGGAAGCCCGAGTGATACTCCCAGTTGACCTTGCCGGTCGCGCCGTTGACCGCGAACACGTCACCCTGGGCGGTCTGCACGTACAGGATCCCGCCGACGACGACCGGCGTGCTTTCCTGGGCCCGGCTAGCCGCGCCGTTCTCCAGGTGATCCAGCCAGGCGCCGCCGAGCTTGGTCACGTTCTGCTGGGTAATCTGCGCCAGGGTCGAGTACCCGTGCCCGCTGGCGGGTTCCGCGGACCGCACTGGCGCCTGAACGTTGCCGAACGCCGCGCCCGCCAGGACGATCACCGCGCCGATGCTTGCCGTGCGCCAGGTCATCTTGTCTCCTCCGCCGCGCCGTTGCCTACCCTGAGTCGACGCCTGCCGCGCCCGATCGGTTGACCGGCCCGGAAGCTAACCCGCTGCCCGTGACTCCTGGCTCATGATCACGTGGTGAGGCCGAGGCAGACGTCGTAACAGCATCGGTGGCCCATGGATGTCGCTGCCGGAGCATCGATGTCCCATCGTTGTTGTTGCTCGCCTGCGCCGTACAGCATCTGTGGCCCATCGATGTGGTTCTTCTCGGGTCAGGGTGTCAGGCAGCGAGGCCGAGTGCACTGGCTCCGTACTGCTGCGCGGCCGGTGTTCCTCATGCGGCTGGAGTGACTGGTGGGACTCAGCCTTGTCCCGGGATTCATGGTCCCCCCTCCCGAAGAGAGGTCGGGTTGGGGGTGCGGGTGACGGTCAGGCCTCTTTCGCGGGCTAGGCCGGCGAAGGACTCGGCGTCGGCGATCGCGGCACCTTGCTGGTCGTTGTTGAAGTAGACGTAGACGTCGGCGCGGCCGCCGGGCCAGGCCGTAGCGATCCGGTCGAGCCAGGACCGCAGAGTCGAATCCCGGTAGCGCGGCCACGGGCGGCCGTCGCCTTCGTGGAACCTGAGGTATCCCCAGTCGGCCGTCGCCCAGTACGGCGTCGGCGACTGACCAGAACGGTCAGCCCAGCACAAGGCCGCGCCCCGGTCGGCGAGCACGCGCTGGGTTTCTTCGCTCCACCACGATGCGTGGCGTGGCTCGACTGCCACCCGGACGGGACCGGGACCCGGTGCTTTCTTGGTGAATTCAATGAGGCAAGCGCTCAGCCTGGCCGGATCGGCCTGCAGTGTCGGCGGCAGTTGCAGCAGCACGGGTCCGAGCCTTGAGCCGAGGCCATCCGCCGCCGCGAGCAGCCTGGCCACTGGCTCAGCCGGATCGTTGAGGCGCTTGACGTGGGTGAGGAAGCGGCTCGCCTTGATCGCCATCACGAAGCCGTCCGGTGTTCGCTCCTGCCAGCTCGCGAAGGTCTCCCGTGCGGGCAGCCGGTAGAAGGTGCCGTCGTTCTCGACCGTGCCGAATCGTTCCGCGTAGTACTCGAGCCAGCTCCGCTGCGGTACGCCGGCTGGGTAGAACTTCTCCCGCCAGTGCTTGTACTGCCACCCCGAGGTTCCGACGATCAGGGGCACGGATGCGCCCTGGTGTTAATCACCCGGTCGGCGGTGATGCCCGCGGCCTGCGCCCGGTCACAGCCGTTCTGCAGCCAGTCGAGCTGGCCGGGTGCGTGCGCGTCGGTGTCGATCGCGAACAGGCACCCGGTTTGCGCGGCCAGTTCGAGCAGCCGCTGAGGCGGATCCTGCCGCTCGGGCCGGCAGTTGATCTCGACCGCCACTGCGTGCTCGCGGCAGGCGCCGAACACCTGGTCAGGGTCGAACTGGGACTGTGGCCGGCCCCGGCCCATGATCATCCGGCCGGTGCAGTGCCCGAGGACGTCCACGAGCGGGTTCGACACCGCGGCGACCATCCGCCTGGTCATCTCCTTTTCAGGCATGCGCAGCTTGGAATGCACGCTGGCCACGACGACGTCGAGGCGTTCCAGCAGGTCGTCGCGCTGGTCAAGGCCGCCGTCCTCAAGGATGTCCACTTCAATTCCCGTGAGAACCCGGAACGGCGCCAGTTCGGCGTTGAGCTTGGCGACCTGCTCGAGCTGAGCGATCAGGCGGTCGGCCGAGAGCCCGTTCGCGACGGTCAGCCTGGGGGAGTGATCGGTCAGAGCCATCCACTCGTGCCCGAGATCCCGTGCCGCTTCGGCCATCTCGCGGATCGGGCTCCCGCCGTCGGAGGCGTCCGAGTGGGTGTGGCATTCGCCGCGAAGCGCGGCCCGCAGGCCGGCCTTCGGCGCCGGCGCTGGCGCTTCGGCGAGCAGCTTGGTCAGGTACTCGGGCTGCTCGCCGGCGGCCGCCTGGGTGATGACGGCGGCCGTGGCCGGCCCGATCCCGGCCAGGTCCTGCAAGGTTCCGGTCGCGACCCGGCGCTCGAGCTCGGCCGGGGAAAGCTCGTCAAGGGCTTGCGCGGCCCGGCGGAACGCCAGGACCCGGTAGGTCGGCGCGCTCGCGCGCTCAAGCTGGAACGCGATGTGCCGCAGCGCCTCCGCCGGTGTCATGCCTCAGGCTAGCGCGCCCGGCGGAGCACGGAGACGCTCCGCCGGGCGCCCGCTGGCGGGTCAGCTGGCCGGCGGAGGGGAGAGATGACGGGAAGTAATCCAGGACCGGTCCTGGTTCGAGCCCCGAGGAGAAGTCCTGGTTCACGATCATCTTGATGATGTTGCCATACGGTCCAGCGCCGACGACCGGCTGGCCGGTGCCGTGGTCTTCGTAGTCGCGGGCCAGCTGGACGATCTCCTCCTCTTGCGGAGTCAGGTCCGCGCGGGTCGCGTCGTTGCGCTTGCGTGCCGTCTCGCCGGTCGCCTGGAGTTCGCGCCGCGCGCGTTCGGCGAGGGCCTCGGCGCCCATGGACGCCAGCACGTCGAACGCGGACCGCAGCTGGACGCGGGCATCGACCCGCCGCTTCTCCCGGCGCAGCCATTCGCCGTAGACCAGGCGGGTGCGGGCCAGGTGAGTCTCCATCCGGGTTCGGCTCAGCAGTTCGTTCGCTTCGCGATACTCCTCTTCGGCGGCACGTCCCCCGGATACCAGGGCACGGGACCGCGCCGCCGCGCCGCGAACCCAGTTGCTGCCGCTCGCCTCGGCTAGCTGCGACAGCCGATCAGCCGCCGCGCGGGCACGTTCCTGCTGATCGCTTCGGGCCGCGCCTTCGGCCAGCTCATACAGTGCCCAGGGCGAGATGACGATCTCGTCGACGGCGCTGGCCCGGCTCGCCGCCTCGGCGGCAGGCCCGTAGCTGCCGAGGCTGTTATACAGCACCGCCTGCGCGTAGTCCGAATAGGTCAGGGCCGCGCCCTCCCCTCGGTCCGAGGCGCCACGGGCCAGCTCCCCGGCCAGTTCGGCCGCGACCGGCGCGTTCCCCCGCCACGCGGCGAGCAGCAAGCGGGACGTAGGGCAAGGTGGCCTCCCTGGTCCCAGGGTCGACGCGCTCGCGCTCCGTCAGCAATGCCTCCGCCTTCGACAGCTCGCCGGCCTGGATGTGGAGTTCGGCGAGATAGTCAAGCGCGAAAGGAAGCCAGCTGAGGGTGCCGTTCGCTCGCGCCAGCCTGCACCTGGCCGGCCGCGAGCTCGTACCACGCCTCGTCGTCCCACAGGTCCATGGCGACCAGGTTGTACGAGACCGACAGCCAGTCAAGCTCGTCCGAGGGCGCCCGGCTCGCGCAGTGCCTCCTTGAGAGCGGGGGCAGCGGCCAGGTACCCGTCGGCCAGCCGCACGGCGAGGCCGTGGATGAGCAGTTGCGAGGACGGTTCAGAACCGTCAGGCCCAGGCGTCGCGGATCTCGCGGCCCTTGCGACCTGCCTGACGTCCTGCCCGTGAGCGAGGCGGCCGGCGTAGATCGCGGCTACCAGGGCTTCGAGATAGGTTCGCCTGGCCAGCTCGGCGTCCAGGCTCTGCAGCCGCTGCGCGGCCCGCAGGATGAGCGGCGGCGCGTCACCGCCCCGTCTCAGCGCGAACGCGCTCTGCGCCCGCATCCGCTGCACGCGGGCCTCCCCGAGTTCGCCCAGCGGTCCCACCTCAGCGGTTACCAGTAGAGCCTGCGCGGCCTCGAAGTCCCCGGCCGCGTACTTCGCCTCGGCCGCCGCCAGTGCCCGGGCGACGCGCTCGTCCCCGTCCGGAGTGAGCGCCACGGCTCGCTGCCAGAAGGCCGCGGCTGCCGCTACCCCGCCTCGGCGCAGGGCCCGGCTGGCCGAGTTGACGAGCTCCCGCGCCACCGCCTCGTCCGGCCCGGCCACCGCGTGGGCGCGGTGCCACGCCCGGCGGCCGGGGTCGGTCAGCGGATCGGTCGCTGCTGCCAGCGCCCCGTGCGCGGCTCGCCGCTCCGGCGCGGAGGCGGCCCGGTAGGCGGCCGAATGCACCAGGGGATGCCGGAAGTGCACGTTCGCACCGAACCCGAGCAGGTGGGCCGCGGCGGCCCGGTTCACGGTCCCGGTATCGAGGCCGAGCACCCGAGCCGCACGGAAGATCAGCGCCGGGTCCCCGACCGGATCGGCCGCCGCGAGCAGGACCAGCCGCTGCACCTCTTCCTGAAGCTCACCCAGGCGCACTGCGTACTGATCTTCTATCCGGCCGGGCAGGTCTCCCGCGTCAGGAAGAGCGAACCCGCCAGCGAGGTCGGCGTTACTCCGGCCCCGGTAGAGCTCGAGCAGGGCCAGCGGATGGCCATGTGCCTCCGCGAGAATCCGTGCGCGGACGCTATCATCGAGCGGACCTGAGATGACCGTCGCTAGCAGCGCCCGAGCCGACCTCTCGTCAAGGCCGCCAAGCCGGAGCTCAGGCAGGCCCGCCAGGTGATCAGGCGAGGAATCTCCCTGGGCCGGAGTCCTGACCGCGAATACCAGCGCTATCGGCTCCGCCATCAGGCGGCGCCCGACGAAGTCCAAGTACCTGGGCCGAGGCCTGATCGAGCCACTGCGCGTCGTCCACGACGCAGAGTATCGGCTGCTCCTCGGAGGTTTCCGCCATGAGGCTGAGCACCGCGAGGGCAACCAGGAACCGGTCGGGGCTATCTCCTGAGGCAAGCCCGAACGCGACGCTGAGCCCGCGACGCTGAGGCTCAGCCAGCGATCCGAGCCGGCCGAGCATCGGCGCGCACAGCTGGTGCAGCCCGGCGAAGGGCAGCTCCATCTCCGACTCGACGCCGACCACGCGGGCCACCGCGAAACCAGACGCCTCGGTGATCAGATGCCGCAGCAGTTCAGTCTTGCCGATCCCCGACTCTCCCCGCACGACCATGACGGCGCTCTCACCGTTTCGCGCGTGAGCGATCAGCCGTCCAAGGATCTCCAGCTCACTGGTCCGTCCGAGCAACAGGGACGGAGGATGTACTGCCACGTCCACCACCCGAAATGAAGGCTCGACGGAGACGCTTACGCTACCCGCCCCCGCGAGCGGGCCGCAAACGCACGGAGCTTGCCGGCCTCCGCGCCGGCGACGGGATCCACGTCCTGTCGCCGGCGCGGTGCAGGCGTCTCAGCGGCTGGGGTTGGGCGGGCCGAGGTAGGGGAACTCAGCGAGCAGGTCGTCGTGGGGCTTGAGGCCGGCCGAGGGGACCTTGCCGTTAGTCAGCCAGGCGAACCGCAAGCTGTAGACGTCGTCGGTGGGGATGCGTCCGTTGGGGTAGGTGGCAGGCTTGGTTCGGTCGTAGTGCAGGATGTCGGGCAGCACCTCCAGGGCGGCTGCCCTTGGCCGCCTCGGGCGAGTAGCCGCCGGCGTTTTCCAGGATCTTGGACCACGGCTCCAGGTAGTTGGCGACGTCGTCGGCGGGCTGCCGGGAGTTGAACAGGTTCTTCTCGCCGTCGGGGTTGATGAACGGGTTGATGGTCGGGTTCCCGCCTCGGTCCAGCTGCTCGAGCTCGTCGTCCCGGTACCGGCTGATCGAGGCCCACACGCCGATGACCGGGCCGCCGAGCAGGTCGTCGGGCACTTCAAGCACGATCGAGTCGACGTTGTTGTCGGCGAAATCGTCGTGCCCGGTCCATTGGAAGCCGTGCAGCGCTCCTTCGACGTCGGCGAAGAACGGGTCGCTCCGCAGCCCGGCGAACAACCGGATCCGGCCCGCCTGGACGGGCTTGGCCGTGCCGTCGAAGCTGACAGGGAAGTCCGCGGCGAGCACCTCGCCCGCTGGCTCGAGCCGGCGGGCGTCGGCGCCGGTGGCGTGCCAGATCATCCCGGTCTGGCTGCCGTTCTCGTACTCGGAGAAGGTGAACGTGAACGCGATGTCGGCGTGGTTGTCGCCGTCAGTGTCGATGTTGATCCGGTAGAAAGCTACCGCAGATGATCGGAATGCCGGAATAGGCGAGGGCCGGGACCGGGACCGGGCTCAGGCAGGACTAGGCCAGATACGCGGGCCTGCGCAATCTCAAGGTGCGGGTACGTAGCTCAGACCAGGCCGGTGATGGCGCCGATTACCAGGCCGAGGGCGAAGCCGATCAGAAGAACCAGCACTGTGATGATCACAGCCCGGACGACACGGCGGAACCGGCCCCAGCGTGTCACCTGGCGATTCGAGGCGCCGGGCGACTGGCCGGGAGCAGGATAGGGCGCGGGACCGTAACCGCCGGCCATCGCGCCACCGTGGACCCAGCCACCGTGGACCGTAGGGTCGTTGACCCCGGCGCCGTTGTCCAGTACCGCCCGACCATTGTCCATCCGATGCACCTGCCATAACTTACCGTACTTAGCGGTAGTCAAGTCCCCGTTGGCGTACCCTGGCCCGCTTCGCGGTTAACACTACGGCGGGTAACCGTATGGCGCGGTCTTGGTCAAGTGCGGCTCGGGGATCCCCGTCCGGCAGTGGTGCTGGCCTGCCAGAGTTGCCAGAATGCTGGTATGGAAGCAGCAGGAATCACACCCCGTTCGATCGGCTCAGCCGGTTCGATCCTGTCGATCGGTTCGGCGGGTTCGATCTTGTCGATCGGCTCGGCCGGATCTATCTTGTCGATCGGTTCGGCGGGTTCGATCTTGTCGATCGGCTCGACCGCTTCCATCTTGTCGGTCGGGTCGGCCGGCTCGATCCTGTCGGTTCTTTCCGCGATCAGCATCGGCACGATTTTCTCGGCCCGCGCCCAGTGGGGGTACCGAGCTCACGGTGCCGAGCAGGCCGCGCACCGGCCGCGCCTTGGCCGGCGGCGGTTCTTCGGCCGGTCAGCGCCGCCGGCCCGCCGGCTCTCGGTCGTCCGGTGAGACCGCCGGTACCGGCCGCGACCGCGACGGGCTCAGAGATCGCGGAGCGAATGCTTGCCGACGGCTACGTCGTGGTCTCCGGCATGATGCCGGCCGACGACGTCCAGGCCGCGCGGGACGACCTTGACCGGATCCTCGCGGCGACCAAGGCCGGCAGGAACGCCTTCGAGGGATTCTCCACCCAGCGTATCTACGCGCTGTTCGCCAAGACGCGCACGTTCGACGTGGCCGCGACGCACCCGCTCCTGCTCGACGTGCTCGACCGGGTGCTCGGGCACTACCAGCTAAGCGCCCCGGTCGGGATCAGGATCGGGCCGGGGGAGAAGGCGCAGATCCTGCACTGCGACGACGCGGTGTACCCGCTGCCCAAGCCGCATCCGCCGGTCGTGGTCAACACGATGTGGCCGCTCGACCCCTTCACCGAGGAGAACGGGGCCACCAGGTTCGTGCCTGGCAGCCACAAGTGGGACCCTGGGCGGCATCCGACCGATGCCGATCCGGTCGGCGCCGCCCTCCTCGCGCCGGGCGAGGCGATGTTCTACCTGGGCAGCCTCTGGCACGGTGGCGGGGCTAACCAGACGGACCGGCCCAGGCTCGGCGTGATCCTCGAGTACGCCGCCGCCTGGCTCAGGCCGCAGGAGAACCACTGCCTCGCAGTACCGCGCAGCGTCGTCAGGGAACTGCCCGAGCGCCTGGCCGAGTTGCTCGGCTACAACATCTACCCGCCCTTCGTCGGCTACGTGGACGGCAGTCACCCCCTGAAGGTGCTTCGCTCATAACGGGTACCCATCGCCTCGGCGACCTCGGCGAGGGTGTGGTTGGCGATCACGTTGGCGGTCGCGTTGCCGGTTGCGAGCACGGCGCGCAGGTAGCCAGGGTCAGCGATCAGGGCCGCCCGCTTCGTCCTGACCGGGCGAAGGAACTCGTTGACCGACTCGGTGACGACGCCTTTCAGCTCGGCCGAGCCGCCATCCCCGATCGAGGCGGCCAGCTCAGCGGGGTCGCGGCCCTGGCAGAGGGCGGCGAGCAGCACGAGGCTCGACACCTCGGGGCGGGTAGCGGGGTCGTAGCTGACTGACCGGATCTCGTCGGTCCTGGCCCGTTTGATCAGCCGCGCGGTCTCGTCGGCGGTGGCGCCGAGCGCGATGGAGTTGGCGCGGCTCTTGGACATCTTCTGCCCGTCGGTGCCGAGCAGGTTCGGGGCGGCGGAAAGCAGGGCGTCGGGAACTGGGAACAGGTCGGCGTAGCGCTCGTTGAACCGGCGGGCCACGGCTCTGCTGATCTGCACGTGCGGCAGCTGGTCCTTGCCGACCGGGACGAGGTTGGCCTTGCAGAACAAGATGTCGGCCGCCTGATGGACCGGGTAAGTGAGCATCAGGCCGCTGACCGTTGACTGCCTGGACAGCTTGATCTCCTCCTTGACCGTGGGATTGCGTTGCAGCTCGCTGACAGAGACGAGCGACAGGAACGGCAGCAGCAGCTGGTTGAGCGCAGGGACCGCGCTATGGGCGAAGATCGTGGCGCTGGCCGGGTCAACGCCGATAGCCAGGTAGTCGGCGACGAGGTCGTAGACGTGCTCGGAGAGGCGGTCGGCGACGTCACGGTCGGTGAGAACCTGGTAGTCGGCGACGAGGATGAACAGCCGCGCCCCGGCCTTTTGCAGGCGAAGCCGGTTGGCGAGCGTGCCGAAGTAGTGGCCGAGGTGGAGCGGGCCGGTCGGGCGGTCGCCGGTGAGGACGGTGAACCGTGACGCGTCGGTCGCGATGAGGGCCTCAAGCTCAGCACTGCGCTCGATCGAGGCGAGCAAAGAATCTGATTGATTCACGGTGGGGCTCCTTGTCTAGCCGGGGCTCCATCCGGTGACGCGACCCGCTTGAGGCAAGCAAAAGGGCCGTCCAGCCGGACGGCCCGTGCGTAAGTAACTCAGCAGCCGTCCTAAGACGGCCACCAGCTAGCGCACTTCGAACAGGTCATGCACTCATCCTAGCCGACCAGGTCACAGCCATCGGTGGCTCTGGCTCATATTTCGTGATGGTAACGGTGGTCGGGGTTCGGGCCGTCCGGGTCCCGGCTCGCGTATACCGGCCAATTCGCCGCCAGCCCCGGCCTCAGCAACAACGATGTCCCATGGGTGTGGCTCTTTTGGATGGAGGGACCATGATTGTGGAATCCTCCGATGGCCGGCCAGTCGGGGATTCCACGATCATGAACCCCTACCTAGGACTTGATCTCACCAGCCGCTCCAGCCACACGAGAAACACCAGCCGCGCAACACGCCGGAGCCAGTGCGCCCGCCCTCGCCGCCTGACCACCTCCACCCACCAGAGCCACGCCCATGGCCCATCGTTGCGGTCCGCTGCGCCGGTATGCCCGCTTCGCCGCTGCTGTCGGCGAGGATGGGGTCACTGGCGAGGGGGTCAATAGGATGAGGTCTATGCGATTCGGCGTGTTTGTACCTCAGGGATGGCGACTCGACCTGGTGGGCGTGCCTGCCGGCGAGCAATGGGACTTGATGCGCGGGCTGGTACGAGCACGAGTGGCGGGCCTATGGCTACGGGTTCCCCGGCGCCGGAGACCGGCTCGGCCTGCTCGACGAGGGCGTGCAGATCATGCACCAGCTCTGGACCACGGGCAAGGCTACGCTCGACGGCAAGTATTACCAGGTTGACGGCGCGATCGGCCGACCGCTTCCGCTCCAGGAAGGCGGCATCCCGCTGTGGATCGCTGGCGGTGGCGAGAAGCGCACTCTGCGGATAGCCGCCAAATATGCCAGGTACACCAACTTCGACTGGGCGCCGGAGACGTTCACGCGGAAGTCAGAGATCCTCGCCGAGCACTGCAAGGACGTCGGCACCGACTTCGGCTCGATCGTCAGGTCGTCGAACTTCAACGTGACGATCGGCGAGACCGAGAAGGACGTCGCCGACAAGCTGGCCTGGGTGAAGGCTCACTACGAGCCGCTGGTCCCGCCCGAGCAGGTCGAGGGGTACCTGGGTCTGTACACCAACGGCCTCACGGGCACGCCTGAGCAGATCATCGAAAAACTAACTGAGCTGCGGGCGCTCGGCCTCACGTACGCGATCGGGTACTTCGTCGACGCCGCGTACGACCGGGGCAGCATCGACCTGTTCGCCAGCAAGGTAATTCCCGAACTGGCGGACTAGCCGTCGCGCCACAGGTCAGTGATCGGCACGCCAAGTTCGGCGAGCATCCGCCGCAGCAACGGCATGGACAGGCCGATGACGTTAGTCGGATCCCCGTCGATCCCTTCGATGAACGGGGCGCCTAGGCCTTCGAGGCTGAACGCCCCGGCCATCGCGGTCGGCTCGCCGCTAGCCACGTAAGCGGCGAGCTCTGCGTCGGTGGGGGTGCCGAACCGCACGGACGTCCGGCCAACCGCGTCAACCTGGCGGTCCGCTCCGGCCACGATGAGACAGTGGCCGGTGTACAGGGTGCCTTCCCGGCCGGACATCCGCCGCCACAGGTCAGCGGCCGCCTCGGCCGATACCGGCTTGCCGTAGGCGGTGCCGTCCAGGTCAAGCATCGAATCGCAGCCGAGCACCAGGGCGCCTGGGCTGCTCTTCGCGACTACCTGAGCGACGGCGGCGGCCTTGCGCGCGGCCAGCTGCGCGACGATCGCCGGGGTGTCCAGGCCAGGCTCGGTATCCTCATCGACTCCGCTGACGATGACTTCGGGGTCGATCCCGGCGTTGCGCAGCACCCCGAGCCGGCCGGCCGACGACGACGCGAGCACGAAGGAAACTTCCTTGCCTTGCGTCACCTCAGCATCGTAGCCGGGGCGTTCGGGGCCGTGGTTGTGTCCGCACAAAGTTGCAATTCACATGTTGTGCGCGGCGCGCGGTCGGTAACCTGCTTACTGCCGGTGGGGACAGGGCGGTTTCAGCGCGGTCGCTGACCCGCTGGCTCCGGTTCCTGCTCGGGTGCGGCCTTCCCTTGGGCCTGGCGCACTTGCCTGACGCTGTAGCCGGTGGTCCCCAGCACGAGCAGCCCGGCCACCGCGATGCTGATACCGGTCCACAGCCCGGAGAACGGCAGCAGGTCGGTGAAGACGAGGACGCCGCCGAGTCCCAGGGCCGCGGTCCCGAACAAGATGGCGGTCGCCTGCGCGACGCGGCTGGCGGCGGTCTTCTCCGCGGCCGAGCGGGCGAGGGCCTGAAGCACGACCAGCCGCCGCCGCGCCCACTCGTATTCCAGCGCGAATACGGTCAGGGCCAGCAAAATGACGAGGATGCCAGGGCCAGGGGCGACGAGCAGGACCGCACCGACCGCGAGCAGCGCCGTGCCCGCGATGGTGACGGCTATCCGCCTGATCAGCCGGACCGGATCAGTCATGAATCCAGCATCGCAGCCCCTCAGATCGAACAGGCACGCAGGTCAGCGTCACGTCGCGACGCATCCTCAGCGGTTCACCCCGGCCAGGTTGAGTCCGATCACGCCAGCCACCACCAGTCCGATCGATACCAGCTTGAGCGCGGAGGTCGACTCGCCGAGGGCCAGGATGCCGACCGCGGCCGTGCCGGCCGCACCGATGCCGGTCCAGACCGCGTAAGCCGGGCCGATCTCAAGTTTGGTGACCGCGATGCTGAGGAGGCCGAAGCTGATCAGCGCGCAGACCGCGAACCCGGCGGTCGGCCACAGCCTGGTGAAGTGATTGCTGAGCTTAAGCAAGATCGCGAACCCGGTCTCGAAGATCCCGGCCGCCACGATGAGAACCCAAGCCACCAGCCCACCCCCGTCTGAGCCTCCGGCCAGGCCATACCCCCGGCCTGGTCAGCTCAGACAGCCGCTCCGGTCAGCAACGGGCGACGAGCACCGGAACTACCATCCGGTAGGCCCGGCCCCCGCGCCCCGTGACCGAGAGCGTGACGCAGCCAGGGCGGGTGACAAGGATGCCGCCGGTAGCCGCGCAGCGCGGCGCTTTCTATCCCGTCAACTTCCAGGGCATCGGGGTCAGGGCCTTGCTGGCCCGCCGACTGCCGGCACGACAAGGTGATCAGGCCCGGCGCGGGCAGGCTGGCGGGCCGGGCAGCGGTGCACGCTAGCGGGCTCAGAAGCCCTATGGCCGCGGCCACGGTCACCGCAAGCCGCCTAGTCGGCGCTGGCAAGATCCGCACGGGATCAAAGTATCCGGCTATGGCACGATCTGGCGCGGGTCGACCCCGATCCCGCCCGCGGCGCTGCTCTCGTACGCGGCGAGCGCGAACCTCAGCACGTCCACGGCGGCCTCGGCGTCCCAGAGCAACGGGCCCTCTCCCGAGTGCAGCCAGTTCAGCCAGTGCCTGCCCGAGTCCCTGAAGCTGCTGCCCCAGTCGTCGTCGAGCGCATGATAGCCGCGCAGCTCGCCGTCGGCGTAGACCTCTACGCTCGGCTGCTGCAGGCCCCGCCCGGTGCACCGATTCAGGCGGACAAAACCCTTGCTTCCGGTGATCTCCCACCGCTCGTCGTTGGTGTAGTAGTCAGAACGCAGGTAAAGGTCGATCGCGACGTTGACATCCCAGCCGCCGCGCAGGCCGCTTTGGTGTTCCCAGGTAATCATCGTCGGCGCGTCGAGCACGACGCCAGGTCCCACCTCGGTGGCGCCGATCCAGGCCCTGACCTCCTTGACCGGTCCGAACAGCCAGAGCGCGGTCGCCAGCTTGTGCCAGCCGTCGTCGAACACCATGATGCCGCGGTTGCGCTTCATTTGCTCCCACTGCCACAGCCAGCTACTGAACGGTACGTCCCAGCCGCCGTGGGCACTGCCGACCATCTTCATGTGGTAGCCGACGACCGATCCGATTTCCCCCGATTCCGCGATTGCCTTGAGCTTGCGCAGTGGCTGGTAGAACAGGTAGTTCTCCATGACCCGCAAGACCCGGTCGTTCGCCCTGGCCGCCTCGATCATCAGGTACGCGTCCGGCAGGTCGCTGCACATCGGCTTCTGCAGGTTCACGTGCCAGCCGTAGCCGAGCAACTCGGTCACCCCGTCCGGGTGCAACTGCACCGGCAGCAGCGCCTCGACGGCGTCGACCTCGATCCCGCTCGCCGCCAGTCCGGCGGCCGAGGAGAAGGTCTTCGCGGTCGGCCAGTCGGCCTGGCGCTGAGCGCGGCGCTCCTCATCAGGATCAACTAGCGCGACCACCTCGACATCAGGATTGTTCAGGTAGCCGAGCACATTCAGGTCATAAATCCGGCCGAGGCCGATGAAAGCTGCCCGCACCGGGCGGTCATATGACACGAAAGTCACTTGATCGCCCTCCCTGGGTGGTTGTCAGGAGTATCGCACCGAGAGCGAGATTCGGGGAGGTGCGCGAGAGCGGCAGAACGACAACGCAGCAACGTCGGGAGTGAATAGGGGGTGCCCCATGGTCGGTGGCGCGGGAAAGCTCCGCAAGCATCCCGGCGCAGGCGGTTACGGCTCCGCGCAGTACACCTTTGACCTCAGGCAGCAACCGGTTCAGGGCACTCCGCCCGGAAACGGCCCGGTGTTCTAGCGCCCACGACCGGCATCACGACCCATGCTCACCGCCTGCGCGACCATCCCGGCTGTCGCGCCGGACAAAGCACCTAAACCGCCAGCCCTGGGCGCAACGATGGCCCACCGATGCTGTTGTCGGCCAGCGCCGAACAACAACGATGTCCCATAGATGCTGACCGGAAACTAACCATGGGCGGATGGCATGGTGGAGCTGCCCGGCGCGGTGGGGCGGGTCGGGCTGGGGGTGACCTGGCGTGTTTACGGTGAGTGGCGTGACACTCCGGATGGTAGCGGGTGACGGTGCGGTTACCGTGTGTCAGGTGTTTTCAGGTGGCCTGGCGGGCTCGGGTGCCGGGGTCTTCGGGGGCGAGGATGACTTTGCGGCCGGGGTTGAGGCGCTCGATCTCGCGGATCTTGTCGCGGGTCTGGCGGGCGGTGCTGCGGGGGCTGTAGTAGTCCGGGCCGGGTTCCTGGTAGCGGGCGCCGGGGTCGCAGATGAGGATCCAGGCGAGTTCGCAGATCACGCGGGAGACCGCGACGATGGCTTTCTTCTTGCCGCGTTTGCGGGCGATGCGGCGGTACTGGGCGCCGAGGCGGGTGTCGGTCTTGGCGGCGGTCATCGCGGCCCGGCCGAGCGCGGCGCGCAGGTACGGGTTGCCCTTGCCGGCGCGGCCGTTGCGGGTGGTGTCCCCGGACTGGTCGGCGCGCGTGGTCAGCCGGGCCCAGGAGGCGGCGTGGCCGGGGGTGGGGAACTGGGAGGGATTGGTGCCGAGCTCGGCGATGACGACCCGGGCGCCGTCCTGGCCTATTCCGGTGAGCTCGTCCAGCCGGTCGGCCAGGGCCAGCAGGGGGGTGCCGTCATCGGCGCAGCCGGGGGCGTGCCCGCCGCCGATCAGCCCGCAGGCGGTGCAGGCCGGCGCGGTCCGGGGAACCTTCGCCAGCTGCTCCCCGATGGCCTCGTCCAGGCGGGTGATCTCGTCGTTGATCGCGTCGATGAGCCGCAGGTGGGTGCTGATCTCCAGCGCGTGGATGTCGCGGAACCGGCCGGTCAGCGCGTCTGCCAGCTGCTGGCGGCTGGCCTTGAGCCGGCGGTCCCCCAGCGCGGCCAGCGCGCGGGGATCGCGCTCCCCGGCGATCAGGGCATCCAGGAACCGGCGGCCGCTGGTCCCGAACAGGTCCGAGATCACCGCCGAGATCTTCAGCAGCGCGTCTTCGAGGATCTTCTCGACCCGGCTCTGGTGGCGTGCCTGGTCCTGGGCCAGCCGGGCCCGGGTGCGGGTCAGCATCCGCAGGTCCCGGATCTCCTGCGGCGGCACGAACGAGCGGCGCAGCATGCCCCGCTCGTTCAGCTTGCAGTGCCAGATGCAGTCGAGCTTGTCGGTCTTCGGGCGGCCGGGCAGGTGCCTGACATCCCGGGCGTTGACCAGCCACACCTCCAGGCCGGCCGCCTCGGCCAGGTAGTACCAGATCCGCCAGTAATCGCTGGTGCTCTCCAGCACCAGCCGCTGAATGCCCTCGCACCGCAGGTGATCCATCAGCGCGATCACGTCCTTGAAGGTGGCCTCCACCCGCCACACCTTCTGCCGCCGCCGGTCCGGCCGCGAACCCGGAACCCGGGTGCACACCATCCCGAACCCCTTCGCCACATCGACCGCCGCCGCGTACCCGACCACCTGCACCAGGTCCTCGGCCACCTCCGCGCCATCGCCGGGCCCGGCCGCCGCGCCCGCAGGCACCCCGCCGTCCGCGTTCCCGTTCTCGTTCTCGTGCCCTTCCGGCATCGCCGCCTCGCTTTCCCATCCGCAACCAGCAGGAACCAGCTGCCCGGGGAGCGGCACAGGAAAAACCGAATCTGATCGGCGTGCTTCGAAGAGCGACAGTACCCCAGCCCGCAAATCGCCCCCAGCGCCAAACTGTTGCACGGGCACTACAGCACCAAGCATCGACGGCGTCACGGGCAGCACCCCGATCATCCCGCGCCCCCGGCTCGACAACCAGCCCCCGCATCCGCCACCCTGGAACCAGTCACGGTGCCGGGCCGGCGCACGGGCAGCACCCACCGCCGCAAACCCGGCCCGTGACCACCCGCACAACCCCGCCACCCCAGTTTCGCGGGAACCCCACGCCGCCAAGACCCACTAACTGTTGCCGCAGCAACGCTGGGACATCGTTGTCGTTGCGAGGATGCCGGGAACAGCAACGCTGGGACATCGTTGTTGCGCGGTCCCGCGAAATCCTTGTAGATATCCGAAATATCCGAAATGCCAAGGTAGCCGGGGCTGGCCGGGAGCCGGCCGGGTCCCGGCCGGGGTCAGGCGGCGGATGCGTCCTCAGCGTGCGCCTGCGCCTGCGGGAGGCCGATGGACAGGCCGGTCGTCGCGTCGAAGAACTGGAGGTTCGACGTCTGGACGGCTAGTTCGACCGACTGGCCGACGGTAATCGTGCTCCGGGCGGCGACCCGCGCGGTCCACATCGACTTACCGGCCTCCAGCGGAAGCGCCTCTTCTTCGGCGTCCAGGCCAGCGGAAGTGGCCTGGCCCAGGGCGGCGTGCTTGACCGGGGGAGCGTCGATGCGGAACAGCACGTGGATCTCGGTGCCGAGGGCCTCGGTCACGTCGGCCCGAGCATGCAGGCGCGGCCAGCTCGCCTCAGCCAGTGCCGCGTCCTCGAAGTCCGACGGGCGAACGCCGAGGATAACATCCTTGTCGAAGTAGCCGTCAAGGCCGGGCCTGGCGCTGAACAAAGCCTCGGGTACCGGGAGCTTGCAGTCGGCGAAGACTACGCTGGCGCCGTCGTCGCGTACCAGCTTCGCGGTCGCGAAGTTCATCGCCGGCGAGCCCATGAACCCGGCCACGAACAAGTTGACCGGCGAGTTGAACAGGGTCTGCGGGCTGTCGACCTGCTGGAGCTTGCCGTCGCGCATGACGCAGACCCGCTGGCCGAGGGTCATGGCCTCGACCTGGTCGTGCGTGACCTAGATCGTGGTGACGCCGAGCCGGTCGTGCAGCTGGGACAGCGAGGCGCGCATCGAGACCCGGAGCTTGGCGTCCAGGTTCGACAGCGGCTCGTCCATCAGGAACGCCTGCGGCTCCCGCACGATCGCCCGGCCCATCGCCACCCGCTGCCGCTGCCCGCCTGACAGCGCGGCCGGCTTGCGCTTCAGGTAATCCCCAAGGCCGAGCATCCCGGCGACCTCGCCGACCCGGCGCTTGATCTCTTCCTTGGGCGTCCGGCGCTGCTGGAGGCCGAACGCCAGGTTCTGCTCCACCGTCATGTGCGGGTAAAGCGCGTAGTTCTGGAACACCATCGCGATGTCGCGGTCCTTGGGCGGCAGGTCGTTCACCACCCGGTTCCCGATCGAGATCGTGCCGCTGGTGATCTCCTCGAGCCCGGCGACGGATCGCAGCGCGGTCGACTTCCCGCACCCGGAAGGGCCGACCAGCACCATGAACTCGCCGTCGGCGACCTCGAGGCTGAGTTCGTCGATGCCTCGGACGGCGCCAGTGTAGGCCTTGGTGACCCGGTCAAGAACGATCTGGCCCAATGGGGTTCCCCTTACTCTCCAGCCCGAGCAGCTCGGCCGCCGCCCGGCTGCTCGCACTCGTAGCGCCGTAGGTTGCGACAAACACCTGAGCGGGATTATCCACTAGATCCGCCGGATGCCACACAGGTAGTCCCATTTCGACAATAACGGTATCTGGTCTCACTGAGAGCAACTTTCGCACTACTTCTCGTGCCACGGGGTAGCGGTGCGCATCCCTGACAATCACCAGCAACGGCCGCTCGCCCGCCGCGGTCAGGACGGCGTCCGCTTCCGAAGCCGCATCCCCTGAGGTGCTGATCCGCCGCACGCTCCCGTCGCGGACGAAGTTGCCTAGCCCCCAGGGCACCGTGCCGACGGCGATATTCGAGGGCGGCACGATCTCGACGAGCAGTGGGCCAGCCAGCGCCGGCGGCCGGCCGTGCAGCTTGATGGCCCGCCTGGCCGCGATCATCCCCACGCCGGACGCGTCCTGACCGCCTGCCGCTGCCACCCGGGTGGCAGCCGCCCACGCCCGGAGCCCGGCGACCCGCGCGGCGGCCTCCTCAGCCGGCTGGCCGGGATCCGGCCCGAGCGCACCGCTGTCACGAGGGCGCCCCGCACAGCCAGGTAGGTCTGCTCATCCTGGTCCCGGCCGAAGCAGAGCAGGTCGGTGCCGGCGGCCACGGCCAGCACCGCGGCCCCGGCGAGCCCGTAAGGCTCGCTGACCGCGCGCATCTCGAGCGCGTCGGACACGATCACGCCGTCGAACCCAAGTTCGCCGCGAAGCAGGCCGGTTTGCGCCGCCGCGGAGAGCGAGGCGGGCAAGTCGCCGGTCAGGCCGGGTACGCGCAGGTGCCCTGGCATCACCGCGCGGACGCCAGCGGCAATCGCGGCCGTGAACGGCGGCAGGTCACGGCGCATTACCTCGGCGAGCGACCCGTCGACTCGCGCGATGACGTCGTGACTGTCCTTGCTCGTGCTGCCGTGGCCGGGAAAGTGCTTGGCGCACGCGGCCACGCCGGCCGCCTGGAGTCCGCTGATCGCCGCCACCCCGTGCCTGGCTACCAGTTCGGTGTCAGCGCCGAAGGACCTGGTGCCGATGACCGGGTTGTCGGTCGCGGTGTTGACGTCGACGGAGGGCGCCAGGTTGAGGTTCACGCCGAGCCCGGCGAGATCGGTGCCGAGCGCCAGGTAGACCGCCTCGGTCAAGGCGAGGTCGTCGACGGCGCCGAGCGCGGCATTGCCGGGATAGGGCGACCCGGTCAGGTGCGCGATCCTGGTGACGTCACCGCCCTCCTCATCGATCGCGACCACAGGTTCGGCCGCCTTCGACCGCAAGTCGCTGATCAGCGACCGCAACTGCCCTGACCCGGCGATATTTGACCCGTACACGGTGACCCCGGCGAGCCCGTCAGCCAGCGCGTTAAGCACCCAGGGCGGCGCCGCCGGGCCGGGAAACGGCGGGATAAGCAACTGTTCGGCGAGCCGGGCCAGCGCGGGGTCGGCGACGGAAGGCGTGCTTACCCTTTCACCGCCCCGGCCACGAGGCCCCCGACCAGCCGGCGCCGCACTATCAGGAAGAAGATCATTACCGGGATTGTGTACAAGGTAGACGCCGCCATGATCGGCCCCCATTCCGCTCCGCCGCGCCCGAAGAAATAGGTCACGTAAATTGGCAAGGTGTAAAGCGAGTGCGTCTGGCCGAGGAAGGTCAGCGCGACAATAAATTCGTTGCCGGTGTTCAGGACGTTTTGCAGCTCGGTGTTGGCTTTGGTGATGGTGGACTTGAAGTTGGCGCCTTGCATTAGGGCCTTCATCATGGTCGGGATGATGGCATCGGTGGCGTCGGCGGTGGCCCAGTTCTTCGAGTTGAGGGGCGAGATCTGGGTGTAGCCGGCGGCCTTGGCGAAGCCGGAGAGGATCGGGCTGGCCGCGTACGTCGGGTTGCCGAGAGCCGTCGTGAACTCGGGGAAGAAGCCCTGGGAGTTCGCGAACGTGGTGGCGTTGGAGGGGGCGTCCATGAGCGTGATCAGGTCCCACGCGGCCGTCTTGTTCTGGCTCTTGGCCCAGATGCCGAGGTCCGATCCTCCGGCGAACGCGGGGGCAGGGCTCGGGCCGTTCTCGCTCGGGATCGGGAACGAGGCCCAGTCGGACTCGTACTTCTTGCTGACTGTCTCAAGCGAAGCCTGCGCCCAGGGACCGTCGATGTACATGTCCAGCTTGCCTTCGGCGAAGTCCTGGTCAGAGCCGCCGGACGTGGCACCGGGGGCGCCGAGTTCGGTCTGGCCGATGTACTTGGCGGGGGAGAGGTGCTCGGTCAGGTAGAGATCGGCGTAGAACTTGATGCCTGCTTCCGAGGCCGGGCTGTCAAGTTCGGCGGCCCACTGGCCGTTCTTCTGCACGGCAACCTGGCCGCCAGCGCCCCAGATGAAGCTGACGATCGCGTTCGTGTAGTCGCTCGGCGCGCTGCTCAGCGCGTTGGTCCAGTCGGTGACCCGGTCGCCCCACGGAATCCAGTCGACGACGACCTTCGTGTTCTTGTAGGCGGGGAACTTCTTGTGGAACTGGCTGACCACGCCGTTCATCCAGGTGACCTGGGACGGAACCGACGAGCCCATCCGCCAGACGACCAGTTTCGCTGGCGCGGCGGAACCAGCAGTCGTACCGGAACTGCTGCTCCCGCCACATCCGGCCGCAGTGGTGGCGAGCACGGCGGCAGCGCCGATCGCGGCTGCCGATCTGGTGATTTTCACTGCTCGATCTCCCTTCCCGGCCCTGTCGCCCGGGAGCCAACGTAATTGCTGCCGAAACTAACAGGAAACTTTCCTATAAGATAGGGTTCGTTGCCAGATTGAGATATCGGAGGAGCTTGGGCTGGACGGGCACGTCGGAACCGGCGAAAGTTAGCTTGGCCAAGTCAGAAAACACGGGTGGGATCATGGTGGCGGGAGTGGCGGCAGTGCCTGTCCTCGGACGGGCCGCGGCCGGGCGGCTTGGCTGGGTCAGGCGGGAAGGTCCCGACCGGTGGGGAGCGATCGATGACAGCCGGAGTTGAGCGCCGGCCAGGGACGCCCCGGCTGCTGCGCGAGCTCAACGACCGCGCGGCGCTCGAACTGCTGCTGACCGAGGGGCCGCTGACCAGGGCTCAGCTCGGCGAGCGCACGGGGCTGTCCAAGGTGACGGCTTCGCAGCTGCTGTCCAGGCTGGAGGAACGCGGACTGGTCGAGGTGGCCGGCGAGCTGGCCGGAGGCCGGGGACCTAACGCTGAGCTTTACGCGGTCGTCCCTTCGACCGCGTACGTGGCCGGCCTGCACGTGGAACAGGACATCGTCAGCGCGGCCGTGGCCGACGTTACCGGCCGGGTGGTCACCGAGATCGCGGTCGACCCGAACGACGCGGCCGACCCGGTCGAACTGGTGCGCGGCGTCGTGGTCAGGGTCTGCGGCGCCGCCGGGATCTCACCGGAGGCCCTGCGCGCGTTCGTGATCGGGACGCCGGGCGTGCTCGACCCGCGCACAGGCGACCTGCGGCTCGCGGTGAACTTGCCGGCCTGGCACGAGGGCGTCCACGACGCGCTGCGCGCCGATCTCGGCCGCCCGGTGACGATCGAGAACGACGTCAACCTGGCGGCCATGGCCGAACGCGCCTTCGGCGCCGCCGCCGGCGCGGAGGATTTCGTGCTGGTCTGGATGGGGGTTGGTCTCGGCCTCGCGACGGTGCTCGGCGGTCGGCTGCACCGGGGCGTGGGCGGGGCGGCCGGCGAGATCGGCTACCTCCCCGTGCCTGGCGCCAAGCTGCCTGCCGATCTCTCGCACCCGGCCAGTGCCGGATTCCAGTCGCTGGTCGGGGCTCAGGCTCTGCTGCCGCTGGCCGCCGACTTCGGGTTCGCGAGCGCGACCGCCGCCGACGCGGTCAGGTCCGCCGCCCAGGCGGCCGCCGCCGGTGACCAGCGCGGGAGCGACTTCCTCGGCGAACTGGCCGGCCGGGTGGCGACCGGGGTCGCCGCGATCTCGGTCGTGCTCGATCCCGGCCTGGTAGTGCTCGGCGGAGAGGTAGGACTGGCCGGAGGGGCGGCGCTGGCCGAGCGAGTGGGCGCGGAGGTCGGCCGGATCTGCCCGTGCCGTCCCCAGGTAGTATCCACGGGGATCACCGGCGGCCCGGTGCTGCGGGGGGCGATCCTTGAGGCCGTGGACCGAGCGCAGGCTGAGCTGCTGGCCTCGGTTGCGAGCTTATCGCCGCCGACCCCGCACCCGCCCCAGACGACGCCAGCCCCGCAGGCCACACCGCCCCAGACAACGCCATCAAGATCATCTTCAGCTAGGCGGCGGGCGGCCGGCGTGCCCTGCCTAGGTACGAGGGAGGGCCATGATTGTGGGAACCTCGCGTGCTCTGACCACCCGAAGTTTCCACGATTATGGAACTCCGGGCCAGGGCCGGTCTCACCATCCACTCCAGCTACACAAGAAACACCGTCCGCGCAGCAGCACCGGAGCCAGTGCGCCCGCCCTCACCGCCTGACACCCTGCCCGAGAAGAACCGCATCGATGGGCCATAGATGCGGTAGACGGGCAGGCGGCAACGACAACGATGGGCCATCGATGCTGCGGTAACGACATCGCTGGGCCATTGTTGTCGTTGGTCCCACCCGCAGAACAGCAACGATGGGCCATTGATGCGGTTATGGCACCCCGCGCCGCCGTCATTGCGCACTCCCAGATTGGAAGTTGCCAGGACTTAACAACAAGTACGGGCCGGGCTTGAACTGGCGGTTAACTCCGAGAGAATTACTCGATCGGCCAGCCCGAGCTGGACCGCCCAGCGCCGGACGCATTCGGCGAAAAAGGCGGCGCGGTCAGCGGGCTCCTCGCTGACGACATTGTGGAACTGGCCGAATAGCTCGAAGGACACCACGCCGAACAGGCCGGCCCACACCATCAGGCCGGCCTGAATGGCGCCGTCGGGAAGCTGCGGCGGAAAGACCACGCGCACCGGTCCGAGCGCTGATTGCCACGAGCCCTCGCCCGGGCCGGACGCGTCGCCGGACGGCGGTTCGGCATCCGCGAGGATCCCTACGAGGAGACTGGACACCCGGCTGGCCGGGCCGATCGTGTCTTGCGGGGCAACGTAGCCAGGTACCGGTGAGCCGTAGATCAGCGCGTACTCGTTCGGGTTCGCGTGCGCCCAGTCCCTGACCGTCGTGCAGACCGCCGACCAGCGTCCGAACAGGTCGGTCCGGTCCACGTCGGCCTCGCGCCGCTCGGCGGCCGCGCCGAGCGAGTCGTAGGCGTCGATGATCAGCCTGGTGAGCAGTTCGTCCCGGCTGGCGACGTACCGGTAGACGGCAGAAGAGGCCATGCCGAGGTCACGGGCGATCGCGCGCAGGCTCAGCCCGGCCGCGCCGTCGGTGGCCAGGTAACGGCGCCCGGCTTCGAGTATCTCCCCGGTGATCTCGGCCCTGGCTCGCTCGCGCGCTGTCCTCGGTGCTGAGTAGGGCCGCTCAGAGTCAGTCTTCGGCATATCACCATCCTGCCACAAAGCAAGAGCGCATGAAACAAACGAGAGCAATGCTCTTGACGGAACGGGCGCCGGGAGGCATGCTCTGTCATGAGAGCGATGCTCTTATTTGAGAGCATTCGAGTCGAAGCGGAGGCGACGGCGATGGCCGGGCAGGACAGCGGGTTGCAGGTAGTGGTCGGGGCTGGGCCGATCGGGAGCGGCGTGGCCCAGGCGCTGGCTGACCTTGGGCACAGGGTCAGGGTCGTGACCAGGTCAGGGTCAGGACCGGCCGGCCAAGGAATAGAGCTAACGGCGGCGGACGCTTCCGAGCCGGCGGCGCTCACCGGGCTCACGGCGGGGGCGACGGCGATCTACAACTGCGCCAACCCGCCGTATCACCACTGGTCGGAGCTGTGGCCGCCAATCGCCCGGTCGCTGCTGACCGCGGCGGAAAGTTCCGGTGCCGTACTCGTCACCGTCTCCAACCTGTACGGCTACGGGCCAGCGGCGCAGTCCATCGGCCAGCGCGGCTACGACGCCGAGCATCCGATGACCGAGAAGACGCCGTTGGCCGCCACGGGCAAGAAGGGCATGATCAGGGCCCAGATGTGGCGGGACGCGCTCGCGGCGCACGAGGCCGGGCGGATCAGGGCAGTTGAGGTCAGGGCCTCGGACTACGTCGGCGCCGGCGCGAACTCGGCGCTGGGCGAGCGGGTCGTGACCCCGTTGCTTCGCGGCCGGGCGGTCAGCGTGCTCGGCCGGGCCGACCGGCCGCACACCTGGTCGTTTACCCAGGACGTGGTGACGATGGCGGTCATCGCGGGCAACGACTCCAAGGCCTGGGGGAGCGCCTGGCACGTGCCGTCCGGCGAGCCGCGCACGCAGCGCCAGGCCATCGACGACCTGGCCAGGGTCGCCGGGGTCAAGACGGTACCGGTGCGGACGGTACCCAGGGCCGTGCTGTACGGCCTGGGCGTGGCGTCGCCGCTGATGCGTGAGCTCAGGGAAACCGAGTACCAGTTCAGCGCGGATTTCGTGATGGATTCCACCGCGGCTCGGCAAGCTTTCCGCCTAGAGCCGGCTTCGTGGGATTTGGTGGCCGAAAGCGCGCTGAAGAACGCCGCGGCAAGCTAGCACCGCGGCGAGCGGCCAGAGGGCCTGGAACTCGCCGAGGGCGCGCTCGGCGAGGCCGAGCCGGCTGCCGCCTGCGACGAGTTCGGCGAGGAACCAGACGGACAGGACAAGGGTCGCCGCGCTCGCGCCGGCCGCGATCCCCGGCCGGAACGCCCAGGGCACGGCCGGTGCCTCGTCCCGGCGGGCGGCGGCGGCCGGCCAGATCGTCAGCGTCACGAAGCCAAGGCCAGCGAACAGCAGGTGATTGGCCGGGGCACCGTCGCCGAGCGTTTCAGGACTCAGCCCGACCAGCATGCCCGCGAAACCGCCCGCGATGAGCACGATCCGGCCGGGCAGCGCGGCCGGCCGCAGGGCCAGCCCGGTGATCACATCGCAGGCACCGACGGCGATAAAGGCGATCGTCATCACCCAGCGATCGGTGGCGCCGTGCGCGGCGAGAACGCTGATGGTCTGGCGTACCGGGTCGTAGGAATGTTCCTGAAGACCGCCGGCGATGGTCCAGCCCACGAACAGGATTAACGGGGCGGCCAGCGACGAGGCCACGCCCCACCAGGGCACGACCGGTTCCGGTGCGGTTCTCGCTCCGTTCACTGACCGGGAAAGTTTCCTTCGCCGGCGGCCTGGACCGCCTCGTCGGTGAGCGGGTCGTACTGGCCGTCGAAGTACCGGTCGAGCACCGCCTCGAAGAGGGGCTGGCCGGGGTCCGCGTGCCGGAACAGGGTCATCGACGAGCGCAGCTTGATCGCGTCGATGCCGCCGAAGATCTGCTCGGCGCTCCCCTCGGTCCGGGTCAGGATCTGCGCGCACTCGACCAGGCGCGGGCCGAGCACGGGGTGATGCAGGTAGGCCCTGGCTTCGGCAAGCGAGCGGATCGCGTACCGCCGGGAAACCTCGCTGAAGCCGAGGCCGGCGATCTGCGGGAACACGAACCACATCCAGTGCCCGCTCTTCCTGCCCCGGCGCAGTTCGGCGGCCGCCCGCTCGTAGGTTCCGCCCGTGTCCTGAGCCTCGAGGAACCGGCCAAGACCGAAAGGATCGGCGGTGGTCATCGCGGGATCGAACCTGAGCTCTCTAGTACCGGAATGTCTCTGCCGGCCCGGACGGCGATCGTGTCCGGGTACTTGAGCCCGGTACCGGTATTGAGGACCACGACCTCGTCCCTTTCGGTCAGCCAGCCAGATTCCCGCAGCTGGCGGACGGCGGTGAAACAGGCCGCGCCCTCCGGGCAGATGAAGCATCCCTCCAGCCTGGCCACCTCGCGCTGGTCGGCCAGGAGGGCGTCGTCTTCCACGGCGACCGCGGTGCCTCCGGTCGCGTAGAGCGAGTCGAGCACCAGGAAGTCGCCGAGTGCCTTGGGCACGGTGATCCCGAACGCGATCGTCTTCGCATCCGGCCAGAGCTCGCTTTCCCTGGCGCCTCGTTCGAATGCCCTGACAATGGGCGCGCAGCCGGTCGCCTGGACAGCGACCATCCTGGGCAGGTCACCGGTGACCCAGCCGAGCTCGCGCAGTTCGAGCATTGCCTTGTAGATGCCGATGATGCCGACGCCGCCGCCGGTCGGGTAGACGATGACGTCAGGGAACCGCCAGCCGAGCTGCTCGGCGATCTCCAGGCCCATCGTCTTCTTGCCTTCCAGCCGGTAGGGCTCCTTGAGCGTCGAGGTGTCCTGGTAGCCAGGGCGGTCTTTGATCGCGGCGGCGATCAGCCGGCCAGCATCGTTGATCAGGCCGTCGACGAGGTAAAGCTCGGCGCCGGCGGCGACGCACTCGGCCCTGGTGATCTCCGGCGCCCCGACCGGCATGGCGATCAGGCTGGGCAGGCCAGCCCGCGCGGCGTAGATCGCCCAGGCCGCGCCGGCGTTGCCGTTCGTCGGCATCGCGACGCCCCTCACGCCGAGCTCGGCCGCACGGGACACGCCGACGGCGGCGCCGCGCGCCTTGAACGTGCCGGTAGGAATCAGGCCCTCGTCCTTCATCAGCAGCTCAGGTACGCCAAGTGCCTTGCCGAGGGCCGGCAGGGGCAGCAGCGGCGTCAGGCCCTCGCCGAGACTCACGATGCTGCCCGGCTGAGCGACCGGGAGCAATTCGTGATAGCGCCACAAATCGGGCGGCCTGCTCGCCAATTCGTCTTTGCTGAGCTGAGCTGCGACCTGCTCAAGGTCGTACCTGGCCAGCAGGGGAGATCCGCATTCACAGGTACCCTGCACCTCGCCGGCCTCGTAGCGGCGCCCGGTGCAACGCGAGCATTCCAGGTGGGACAGGGCCGAGAAACGGCTTGACGTCATGGACTCAGAGTAGTGAACGCAGCCCCTGCCGGTCGTACTTGAGCCTCGGGAATGGCCCGGCCATAGGACGGGCGGCCGGCGCGGACATCGCCCGTTTCGGGTGAGGCCATCACCCTGGTGGCTGGGTAGGCATGGCCCATGACTAAGGAATCTGTGACCAGGGCTCTGGGCGGGAAACTGAAGGCCAGGCGCGCTTTGCTGACAGTTGGGGCCGTCGGTGCTGGCGGCGCCATGCTGGTCGCGGGCTGCAGTTCGACGACCACGACTAGCATCAAGACGCCGACCGTTTCTCCCTCCGGGTCAATGAGCGGGGTGAGCCAGGCCGCCTGCGTGCACATCAAGTCGTTGCGGACGTCGCTAACTCACCTGACTACGGTCAAGGTCAGCTCCGGGTCAGCCGGCCAGCTAACGTCTGACCTCACCAACATCCAGAGGCAGCTGACCGCGCTGAAGGGCCAGAACCTCGGCTCGTTCTCCGGCCAGGCGACCCAGCTCAACTCATCGCTCGCTCAGATCAAGAAAGCGTCGGCCCAGCTGAGCACCAACCCGACCTCGGCCGCCAAGAGCCTGAGCAAGGAACTGACCGGCCTGAAGAGCACGGCCGGGCCGGTGATCGCCCAGTCGAAGACGGTCTGCAAGGGCTCAGGCTGAGGCCGGCGTGATCTCAGCGGCGTCGAACTCCCAGTACGCGCGGAGCGCCGCGAGCTGGCCGGCGCCGTTGGCACGGTAGGTATAGACGCCGCGCACGACTACGACGTGCTGGCCTCCAGGAAGCGTGGTGCGGATGATGCCGACGTCGGCGACCTCATCGCCGCACAGGTAGGAGCGCTCGATCTCGAAGCTGATCGACTCGTTCGGCGCTATCACCTTGTCGTAGAAGGCGGCGATCGCGGCGGGGCCGCGGTGACCCTGGCCGGCCGGGTCGAGGGGAGAAGGACCGATCGGGTCGGCGACGACCGCGTCGGGCGCGAACAGGCTCAGCCAGGCCTCGCGATCCTTGGCGTGCACCGCGGCCTGCGATCGCCTGGCCAGGTCCCGCGCGGTCGGTGGCTGACCGGCCACGGGCGGCGCTGGCACGCCGGGCGAGGCTGGCGTGGTCGGTGGTTCCCGGCCGGCCGTTTCGGCCGCTCCTGGCGACGCTGAGTCTTGGGTGCTTATTGGAAGATCCTGGGGTTGATCTTTCTTCACGGCCGGACCTTGCTGATGATCTTTTCCGCGTAGGTGTTGAGGGCGGCGATTTTCTCGGCTAGCGGCTGAGTGTCTGGCTTGACGTCGTAGGGCCAGCGGAAGCCGACGATAACATCGGTGACGCCCTGGTCTTCTAGGCGCTTGATGCCGTCGGTGGTGTAGGTGTCCACTGAGATCACGTGGATCTCGAATGGCCGGCTGTCGGTGCCTTCGGCGCGGCGGAGCTCGGCGAGCCTGGCCAGGAGACCAGGCAGGTCGGCCGGGTCGCCGCCGCCGTGCATCCAGCCGTCGCCGGTGCGGGCCGCGCGGCGGAGCATGGCCTCGCTGTGGCCGCCGTGCAGGATCGGGATCGGCTCGGCCGGCACGGGGGAGAGCTTGATCGCGGGGACGTCGAAGATCTCGCCGTGGTACTCGAAGTAGTCGCCGGTGCACAGGCCGCGGATGATGTCGACTTCCTCGTCTAGCCTGCGCCCCCGGCGTTCCCAGGGCACGCCGATGATCTCGTAGTCCTCGCGCCAGGGGCTCGTGCCGACGCCGAGCAGGAGGCGGCCGCCGGTAAGGACGGCGGTTGAGGTGGCCTGCTTGGCCGTGAGCACCGGGTTGCGGATCGGAAGCTTGAGCACGAACGTGACGAACCTCAGCTTCTCTGTCACCACGCCGAGCGCCGGGATCAGCGAGAACGGCTCGAGGAACGGCTTGCCGTCCAGGAACTCGCGGGTGCCGTCCGGGCTGTAAGGGTAGGTGCTTGTGGCCTGGGCCGGGTAGCAGATGCTGTCCGGCACGACCATGGTGTCGTAGCCGGCGGCCTCGGCGGCCTTGGCCAGCGGAAGGTAGAAGGACGGGTCGGTCATCGACTCGGCGTAGGAGAATCGCACGGTCCGATCCTGCCAGGCGCGAAGGGAAAAAGGTAGAACGTGTTCTAGTTAGCGCGCCTCGGCTTGATCCAGGTCGGCGGTGATGTAGCGGGCCATCGCCTCAGGGAGGGCCGCGGCCAACTCGGGTGACAGTTCGCTGCCGATGGCGTTAAGGCGGCCGGCCAGTTCCTGCGCCGCCCGGAGCAGGCCGTCATAGTCAAACGACGGCACCGTGTCCGACATATCCGGCAGCACCAGCTCGGGTGCGTAGTCGAGCAGGCTCGTGATCCCGTACTGCGGGTTCGGGACATCGACGGCGGTGGCGAGGAGGCGCCAGTAGTCGTTGCGGGCCTGGTGCAGGCGTTCAAGTGCTTCCCAGTACGACCGGCGGTGCAGGTATTTGCCCACGTCAGCGAGACAAGCCCAGGCATTGAACGCCCATTCCCTCGCTTGCTCAGGCGTGACCACGCGCGGCTCGAACTTTGTGGTGCGCAAGCCTTGCGGGTCATAGAGCACGACCTCGTCCTTCACGCCGCCGTAATCCACCGAGGCCGGGACGACGACCAGGTCTATCTGGCAGCGGTTGGCGTACTGGGCGAAGATGCGCTCGTGGATGAAGTTCACGCCAGGCAGTTTGTGGTGGTAGCTCTCCACCAGTTCGCCCGCGCGGTCCACTGCCTCCTGCACCTCGGCGACGGCCGCGTCGAAGTCCGCTTCCGCGACGTCGATAGCCAGGCCAGTGTCCAGGTCAGAAAACCAGTCACCGGCCCCCCGCCCGACCGAGCAGGCGACCGCGAACAACGTGACCCGCTGGTCAGACTCGCACCAGTCGAGCAGGTTCGCCAGGATCTGGCGCTGGCGATCGAGTGCTTCAGGAAGCTCGGAGATCCATTTGCGCCCGTCGGTAACCATAAAGTCATCATGCCGGACGGATGCTTGTCCCGCGCCAGCGGTTGCAGGTAGAACAGGTTCTAGTAATGTTCGGGCATCTAGGGCGATCTCGGCTGGAGGCTGGCAGATGGACCTTGTCGAGCTGGAGAAGATCAAGCGGCTTAAGTACCGGTACCTGCGCTGCGTTGACCTCAAGCTGTGGGACGAGATCGGCGACTTGTTCACCGACGACGCGGTCGCCGACTACGGCACCCCGTCGGCGGGCCGGCCGCTTGACCTGAAGAGCCGGGAGGACATCGTCGGGTTCCTGCGCGAGAGCCTCGGTAATGCCATCATCACCCTGCACGCGGCCGGTCAGCCGGAAATCGAGATCGACGGCGATGAGGCGACCGGGACCTGGCGGTTCACCGATACCGTGATCGTCCCCGACTTCAAGGTCGTGATCAGCGGGGCGGCTTTCTATGAGGACAAGTACCAGCGGGGCGAGGACGGGCAGTGGCGGATCTCGCACACCGGGTACGTGCGGATCTACGAGTCCTCGATGTCGCTGGATGACTGGCCGAGCTGGAAGCTGACGGCGAATCGCTGGGCCAGCTAGCGGTGGAGCAGCTCACCTCGAAGTTCGCCGAGGCCATCGCTGAGGCCGAGGAGATCATCCGCACCGCGCCGCACGTCAGGACCGAGCAGGACCTCGCCGAAGGCTACGACTATCTCGCGGGCTCGATCCGGGCGTCGCTGCAGATGGCGTGGGCGTACCAGCGGGACTTCCCTTTCTTCGTGGCGTCCACCGGCCCGTACACCAAGCTCGGCCTTGACAACCCGGACACGCTTTACTTCCACGCCTACCTGCGGCCCGAGTCCGAGTACATCGTGACCGGACAGCGCGGCACCACCGCTGACCTCAGCTTCCAGGTGCTCGGCGGCGACTACTCGCCGGTTCAGGTGCCCGACAGCCTCTCGGCGTTCGACGACCGCGAGATCGAGATCGACGCGGACGGTTCTTTCGAGGTCAGGTTCGGTCCGGGCCGGGCGGGCCGCAATTACTTCACGCTCGGCGAAGGCTCGGCGATGCTGATCGTCCGCGAGGTCTACAGCGACTGGGCGACCGAGCGGCGCGGAATGATCACCATCCGCCGGGCGGGGGCCGAGGGCCAGGCGCCGGTTCCGCCGGACACGAGCGCGCTCGCGAAGCGCTACGGCGTCGCCGGAAAGATGCTGATCTCGCGGCTGCGCACGTTCCTGCAGTTTCCCGAATGGTTCTACCTGAAGCTCCCGGTCAACACCCTGACCGAGCCGAGAAGCACGCCCGGCGGCCTGACCACCCAGTTCTCCTCGGTCGGTCACTACGACCTCGGGCCGGACGAGGCCATGATCATCACGGTCCCGGCCGCGCCCGGGGACGTCGCGCCTTACCAGGGCATCCAGCTCGGCACCATGTGGTACATCTCGCTCGACTACATCAACCACCAGACCAGCCTGACGGCCGACCAGGCCCGCGCCGACCCAGACGGCATGCTCCGTTTCGTGGTCAGCGAGCGGGATCCCGGCGTCGTCAACTGGCTGGAGTGCACCGGGCATCAGCGCGGCTACCTGCAACTTCGCTGGCAGCGGCTGGCACGGGCGCTGACGCCCGCGGACGGCCCGAGCGTCGAGGTCGTCGGGTTCGGCGAGCTTCCTGAGCGCCTGCCGTTCCACGAAGAGTCCAAGATCACAACGTCGGGATTCGCCAAGAGGATCGCCGGCCGTCAGGCCGCTGTCGCCCGGCGAATGCTCGGCTAGCCGAGGTCAGTGCCGTCGATTTTAGTACACCTGGGTCAGAATGCCGAGAAACGTGACACTCTGCTCTGAATCCGCTGTACTTGATGCGGGAGAACCATGATGCTGCTGCAGGACAAGGTCGTCGTCGTTTCCGGGATCGGGCCAGGGCTCGGCCGGTCCATCGCGATCCGCAGCGCCGAGCAGGGCGCTGACGTGGTACTCGCCGCGCGCACGGAGTCCCGGCTTGACGAGGTCGCCGCCGAGGTCAAGGCGCTCGGCCGCCGCGCGCTGAGCGTGCCGACCGACGTGACCGACGCTGAGGCCTCCGAGCGGCTGATGCGGGCCACGCTCGACGAGTTCGGCCGGGCGGACGCCCTGGTGCACAACGCGCTGGCGATGCCGCCGATCAAGGGACTGCTGAAGGTCGACCTTGACGCCATGACGGCCGCATTCCAGGCCAATGTCGTCGGGGCCCTCCGAATGACGAGGCTGTTCGTCCCCGCGCTGAAGGAAACGTCCGGCTCGGTCACCATGATCAACTCGATGGTGGTGCGCTTCTCGCAACTCGGGATGGGTCCCTACAAGGCCACGAAGGCGTCCCTGCTGGCGATCGCGAGTTCGCTGGCGTCCGAGCTTGGCCCGGACGGGGTGCGGGTGAACTCGGTCGCGCCCGGCCATATCTGGGGTGACTCGCTTCAGTGGTACTTCGGCTACCTGGCCAAGAAGCGCGGCGTCGACCCGCAGGAGATCTACGACGAGACCGCCGCCAATACCGACCTGCGCCGGCTTCCGCTGCCCGATGAGATCGCCGACGCGGTCGTGTTCCTTTCCTCGCCGATGGCACGCGCCATCACCGGCCAGTGCCTCGACGTCAACTGCGGGGAGTATCACCATTGAGCCGTTTGCCCAGGATGAATCCGGCGTTCGCGGCGTCGGTGCGCCGTGACCCGGACTCCGGGGACGGCACGGTTCCGGCCAGCCCGGCCCGCGATAATGTCGGAACCGTCGGTGACCTGCACGCCTCGGCGACCAGGCTCACCGGCCTCAACGACTTCGGCGACGAGGAGTACCTTGACGGCCTCGTGGTGCTGCTCACCTCCTACGAGCGGGACGAGAAGCTGACCCCGTTCGGCCGCAAGATGAGCAGGGTGTTCCTGCGCGAGGCGATGGTGGCCAGGCTGCTGAGCGAAGCGGCCTGGCAGAAGAATCCTGGGTACGCCGAGGTCAGCATCACCCAGCCGATCTTCGTCACCGGGCTGCCGAGGACGGGGACGACCGCGCTGCACCGGCTGCTGACGGCTGACCCGCGGCATCAGGGCCTGGAACTGTGGCTGACTCAGGCTCCGCAGCCAAGGCCGCCGCGTGACGAGTGGGAGAACGACGCCTTCTTCGTCGCCATGCAGGCGGTTTACCAGCAGCATCACGTCGAGCACCCGGAGTTCATGGGGCTGCATCACCTGGCCGCCGAGCAGGTCGAGGAGTGCTGGCGGCTGCTCAGCCAGTCCATGAGGTCTATCTCCTTCGAGTGCCTGGCCCACCTGCCGACGTACTCCTCCTGGCTTCAGGCGAAGGGCTGGCGGGACGCCTACCGCAGGCACAAGCGCAATCTCCAGCTCATCGGCCTGAACGACGCGGACCGGCGCTGGGTGCTGAAGAACCCCAGCCACTTGTTCGCGCTTGACGAGATGCTCGCCGTCTACCCGGACGCGCTGGTGATCCAGACCCACCGGCGGCCGAGGGTCGCCATCGCCTCAGCCTGCAGCCTGTCCGCGCACGCGACCTCAGGTTGGTCGGAGCGGTTCACCGGCGCGGTCATCGGTGCCGACCAGCTTGAGCTGTGGGCGCGCGGGCTTGAGGAGTTCCTCGAGGCCAGGAACCGCTACGACCAGGCTAGGTTCTGCGACGTGTGGTACGAGGATTTCGTCGCGGACCCGCTCGGGACCATCGAGTCGGTCTACGCCCATTTCGGCATCGAGCTGACCGGCGCGGCCATCGACGCCATGAACGCGACGCAGGCGGAGTCGGCCGGGACCGCGCCGGGCGGGCGCGAATCCAGGCACAAGTACTCGCTGGCCGACTTCGGCCTGACCGGCGAACAGGTCGATGACCGGTTCGCCGGTTACCTCGGGATGCGGGGCTGAGCCTCTCCTTACGGGATGCCGACTCCCGCGACCATGTTCTGGTCGTGCATGTACGGCTTGTTCTTGCAGACGGGGAACGTGAAGTCGGCGATGAGCTGGCTGGCCGACTGGCCTGGCGGCGTCACCTTGAGGCCGGCACCGGTGGTCTGGCCGCAGCCGGAGATTATGCCCGCGTCGACGATGCCGAGTACGGCGTTAGCGGTCTGGCCGGGCTCGAGGACGATCTTCTTGCCGTTGGTCGATCCCTTCAGCACCGGGCCGAGTCGCTGGCCTTTAGCGTTAATCGCGTAAACGCTCGGGCGGCCGGATAGGTAGCACGTGTGGGTCTTGAACCCGTTGTTGGTGAATTCGAGCGGGTAGAACGTGGTGCCGGCGGCGGCTCCGTCCGGATTGAGGCCCAGCCAGACCTCGATGTTGGCTGACTTGCACTGTGGTACCGCCATGATGGATTGCGAGGCTGGCGCGGCCGAGGCGGCTAGGGCCGCGGCTGGCAGGAGGATCGCGGCGGCGGCGATCGCGCCGGTCACGGTGAGGCTGCGGAAGCGGGCGGTGTTGCGAATGGCACGGTCCATTGGCGATGTTCCTCTTTGGGCGGTTCGTAGATCCCAAGTATCGCCATCAGGACAGGGTTTCTCCTAGTCCGCGCGCAGCGAGGGAGGAAGCCCGCGGGACGCGGGGGAGGAAGCCCGCGGGACGCGGGGGCACTTTGCGTTCGTTTTTGCGAAGGCGGGGGAGCGAAGCCCGCGGAACGCGGGGGCACTTTGCTTTGCCCTCGGACCGGGCGGGCCGCCAGCAGGACGCCAGCGACCACCCCGGCCGCGGCGAACAGCGCCACGATCAGCACCAGCGCGTGCCTGAACGTCTCGACCGGATCCCCGGCGTTGAGCCTGGCCAGGATCGCCACCAGGCCGGCCACCCCGATCACCGTCCCGATCTGCCTCGCCATGTTCAGGATCCCGCTGCCGGTACCGAACCGGTCAGGCGGAAGCTCGGAGGTCCCCGCCCCGAGCAGCGAAGGAATGCTCAGCCCGACCCCGGCGCCGCCAAGCAACTGCGCGGGCAGCAGGTGAGTCAGGTAAGCGGGAGCGGCCTGGATCTGGCTGTACCAGAGCAGCATCGACCCCGCGTTGACCAGGCATCCGATGACCGCGACTCGCCCCGGCCCGCCGAGGCGCGCCGCCAGTCGCGGCGCGACCAGGCTCGCGAACGGCAGCACCATCAGCGGACCTGGGCCGATGGCCAGCCCGGCGCGCACCGCCGAGTACTGCCACACCCCGGTGAGGAACTCCACCGAGCAGAGCACGAACGCCCCGAACGCGGCGTAATACAAGATCGACGCCGCGAACGAGCCGCTGAACGACCGCAGCCTGAGCAGGCCGAGCTCGATCACCGGCGAGTGGTGCCCGCGCGACCGAAGCACCATCGCCGCTCCGCAGAGCACCGCCCCGGCCAGCGTGCCGGCGAAGGCGGCCGATCCCCAGCCCCAGTCCGGCGCCTTGACCAGCCCGAACGCCAGCAGCCCGACCGCCGCCGCGAGCAGCGCCGCTCCCGCCAGGTCAGGGCGCCCGGTGACGTGCTCGTCCCGGCTCTCAGGCACGGCCCTCGCCGTCAGCCCGATCGCGACGAGCCCGACCGGGAGGTTGATCAGGAACACCCAGCGCCAGTTCAGCTGGACCAGGCTGCCGCCGATGACGGGTCCGAGCGCGGCTCCGAGCGCCCCGATCGCCGCCCACGCGCCGATGGACCTCGCCCTTGCCGCCGCGGGAACGGAGGCGAGCAACAGCGACAGTGACGCGGGCACCATCAGCCCGGCGCCGGCGGCCTGGATGATCCTGGCTCCGATAAGTTCGGGCACTCCCGGCGCGAGTCCGCAGATCAGCGAGCCGAGCGTGAATCCGGCCAGGCCGACCGTGAAGACCTTACGCCGGCCGATCCGGTCCGCCCAGCGCCCGGCCGGCACGAGCACCGCGGCGAACACGATCGTGTAGCCGTTAAGCACCCAGGACAGCGAGCTGAGCGTGGTACCCGGATACTCCCGGCCGATATAGGGGAACGCCAGGTTGACGATGAACAGGTCAAGACTGGACATGAACACCGCCAGCGCCAGCACGGCCACGATCACGCCGGTCCGGCGAGGTCGCGCTCCCGCCCCAGCCGCGCCTTCGACTTTCGGTAGACAGGAGACCACGTCGCCGTCCTTCTGATCAGGTGAGTCCGAAATCTGGACTCACTGTACTGGGCCGGGCGGAGTGCGTCCAGTTTTCGGACTGAGGTGGTAGCCTGCTTTCCATGGTGATGGCCGGCCAGCCTCGAGAGTGCTCGATCGCGCGAACCCTGGAGATCGTGGGCGAGAAGTGGGCGCTGCTCGTGATCCGCGAGGTCTTCCTCGGCAACCGCAGGTTCGACGAGATGGTGCGCTGGATCGGTGCTCCGCGGGACACCGTCGCCGCCAGGCTGCGTGCCCTCGTCGCCGCCGGGATACTCGAACGGCGCCCGTACTCCGAGCACCCTGAGCGCTTCGAGTACTACCTCACTAAGGCCGGGCTCGACTTGTATCCGGTGATCCTTACGCTCATGAGCTGGGGCGATCAGTACCTGGGCGACGGGGACGAGCCGCCGATGGTGCTCGAGCACAAGTGCGGCCACCGGCTCACCGCCCAGGTAGTCTGCGAGGCCTGCGGCGAGCCCGCCGTCGCCGGCACAGCCCGCCCGGTACGCAAAGCCAGCTGACACCCGGCCGGCTGTCTCGGTGCTGGTCCTTGTGAAAGGCAAAGGTCCTTTTCTTCCAAGGGAACCCGCACCGCCGTTTCGCCGTCCAAATGCTGGTCCCGTCCAGAGCGGACAGTCCACCTCGGACTGGGACCAGGATGGACGGAGATCATGGAGCAACAGCCGAATTCCAGGCTCGGGCGGGTCGCCGCCCTAGCCGCCATTGCGGTGGCGGTACCGGTCGCCGTTACGGCGTGCGGGGTGGCTTCCGGCCAGGACGCCCCGGTCAGCGGCCACGTAACCGGCACCTTCATCCGCGAGGGTGGGCCTGAAGCCCCCGGCGGTCAGGAGCCGCCCGTAGTCAGGCTGCGCGGCCTGATCGAGTTCACCGGCTCCGGCCGGAAGCTGGTCAAGGTCCACGTCAGTAAGCACGGCACTTTCGCGGTCTCGCTGGCACCAGGAAAGTACTCAGTCTCGGGGCGCACGCCCTCCATCCTCGAGGCTGATGGCAACGGCCGCCCAGGCCGAGAAGTCCCTTGCTCCCAGCCATTGTCGGTCACCGTCACCGCCGGTCACACCGCCAAGATCACCGTTACCTGCATCGTGCCGTAAAATCCCCGGGGTCGGCGGCGCCCTCCTCTGCCCCGCCCCGGCCCCGGATGACAGCCCGCCCCGGCCCCGGCCCCGGCCCCGGCCTGCAGGCCGGGCCGCGCATGGCAGGAGTCAGTCCGGAAAGTGAACCCGTGGTAAGGCGCTCCGCGGCTGCGGCTTACCACGTTTTAGCTAAGAATATACCGGTGCAAACTACGCATAACTCGTCGGATTTCCTAGGTAAGACGTGGTAAGCCGCAGAGCCGAGACGACTTACCACGGGTTCACTTTCCGGACCCACTCAAACCCGCCCATACCGCCTCACCAACCGCCCGGAGCGGCCTGCCTGGCTGGTTCCTGCGCCAGATGCACGGCCGCGCCGGCTCCGAACTCTTCCGCTAACGCCTACTCCCGGGCCCCTGACCGCCCCCGCTACCATCACGAAATATCAGCCAGAGCCGCAATGATGGCCCACAGTTGCTGTTCGAGGCAGCCAGGTAACGACAACGATGGGACATCGATGCGGTTCTAGCGCACATTTCGTGATGGTAAGGGTGTCTGGGCTGGTGTTACCCGGGCGAGTCAGCCCGGAGTCCTGCCGAGCCAGGCCACCAAAGGACTCCGTTGTGAGGCGGACACCGGGCGCAGGACCTGGCAACTGTGCAACTGGCCGCTGCCGCGCGGCGGCGTGCATGCGGGACTGTTGCACCTCGTGCCGTTACCGTCACGTTATATACGCCAGAACCATCGATGCGGTATGGCGGCCACGTGGAACCGCCAGCGCCTGCTCCCTCCGAAGGAAGGGCACCCTCCATCAGCTCGCCTGTGCCCTTCCTCAGATTGCCAGCTCGGGTGTGGGAGACTTTCCTGTGCCTTGGAAGGGAGCGGGTCGATGACAGCGCCGGATTCACCGCCGGTCTCGCAGCCTGTTCTCACTCAGCTGACCGCAGCGGCGATCTTCCTCGTGGTGACCATCAACCCCGGTGGCGAGGACACGGCCAGGGACCTGCTGTCTGACCTGACCGGTCTTGAGCGCTCGGTCGGCTTCCGCCTTCCCGAGGGGAAGCTCGCCTGCGTGCTCGGCATCGGCTCGAACGCCTGGGACCGCCTGTTCGCCGGCCCACGTCCCGCTGAACTGCACCCGTTCCGTGCCCGTCGAAGGAGCCAGGTACCGGGCTCCTTCGACGCCAGGGGACCTCTTGTTCCACGTCAAGGCCAACCGGATGGACCTGTGCTTTGAGTTCATCGCCCAGGTGATGTTCCGGCTGTCAGGCTCGGTGACAGTGTGCGACGAGGTACAGGGCTTCAGGTATTTCGACGAGCGCGACCTCATCGGCTTCGTCGACGGAACCGAGAATCCCGCCGGACCGGCCGCCGCCGCAGCGGCGATAGTCGGCCCTGAGGATCAGGATTTCACCGGCGGCAGCTACGTCATCATCCAGAAATACCTGCACAACCTCCAGACCTGGAACCAGCTCCCGGTGGAGGAGCAGGAAAAAGTGATCGGCCGCAGCAAGCTGTCCGACATCGAGATGCCCGATGACCTCAAGCCGAGTAACTCCCACGTCGCCGCCAACACCCTGATCGACCCTGACGGCACTCAGCGTCAGATCCTCCGCGCCAACATGCCATTCGGCGTCCCGAGCCGAGGCGAATTCGGCACCTACTACATCGCTTACTCGGCGACCCCGAGCATCACCGAGCAGATGCTTGTCAACATGTTCACTGGCCGACCGCCGGGAAACTATGACCGGATACTCGACTTCTCGACCGCGGTCACCGGCTGCCTGTTCTTCGTGCCGACAGTAGATTTTCTTGACGATCTGCCCGACGCCCCGTCCGATTCAGCGCAGTCGCCCGTGTCGCCACAAGCAGTGTCGCCACAAGCAGCGCCGCCACAAGCAGCGCCGTCCGCGCGGGACGGCTCACTCCGGATCGGCAGCCTGCGCCCGAGATCCGAACTCAGCCCTGAATAGGAGCCCAGCAATGAACAACCTGCATCGCGAGCTCGCCCCCATCTCGGCTGCGGCCTGGGCCAGCATCGAGGAGGAGGCTAAGCGCACGTTCACGCTGCACCTAGCCGGCCGCCGGATCATCGACGTGACCGAGCCGGGCGACGAGGTGCTGTCAGCGGTGGGCACCGGGCACCTGAGCAGCATCAAGGCGCCAGCCGACGGAGTCATCGCCAGAGCGAGGATTGCTCAGCCGGTCATCGAGTACCGAGTGCCTTTCGCGGTCAGCCGGCAAGCCGTGGACGACGTCGAGCGCGGCGCTGAAGACCCGGACTGGCAGCCGGTCAAGGACGCCGCCCATACGATCGCCATGGCGGAAGACCGCGCCATCTTCGACGGCTACGCCGCCGCCAGCATCCCAGGTATCAGGAAGTCCGCCTCGAACGCGGCCCTTGCCCTCCCCGCCGACGCCACCAAGTACCCAGACCTGGTCAGTGGTGCCCTGGAAACCCTGCGGCTCGCCGGCGTCGGCGGCCCCTTTGCCCTCGTGCTCAGCGCCAGGGCCTACACGGCCGTCAACGAGACCTCCGATCACGGCTACCCGGTCCGCCAGCATCTCACCAAGCTGGTAGACGGCCCGATTGTCTGGGCCCCCGCCATCGAGGGCGCTTTCGTCATGTCCACCCGAGGCGGCGACTTCGAGCTCTACCTGGGCCAGGACCTTTCCATCGGCTACCTGTCCCACGACATCGAGACCGTGACCCTGTATTTCGAGGAAGCCTTCACGTTCATGACGCACACCCCGGAAGCGGTAGTCCCGATCAACCCCTGAGCAAGTCGGTCGCTAGCCGGGCGGCTGGCGGAGCCCGGACGCGACGCGCGCGGGCCCCGCTTGTCCCAGCTAAGCGCCTGTGGCGAGATGCAGAGCTGGGACAGGTGCCGGCAGGGGACCTCGGTAATCAGCATTGCCTGCGGCATTCACTGAGTGCAGGCGCTGCCAGGCCAGCGTGAAGACCCGCAGATCCTCTTCCGTCCCACCGCTCCCGACGACGATGGCCGTGACGACCTCGAGAGTGGGTAGTTTGTCGCGGCGCAGCGCGGTCGCGATCGACGAATGGACTCGGCTCTGCTTGGCTCGTGCGGCGATCGTCCGCAGAGATGCGCCACCCGACCAGGCGATGTGCTGCCGCAGAACGGTGACGTACTCAGCTGCGGTTTGCGCGGAAGCCGGATTGGGCTTGGCGATGGTCATTTCGCGTATTCGGCGCCGTTCGCCGGATTGAGCGCGGTGCCGGCCGGGATTATGGTCGGCCGGCTCGATCGCCGCGAGAAGGTCTTCAAGCTTGCGCAACTGCCGGCGGACGAGCGGATGCTCGGCAACGCCGGGGCCGGCGAGCAGCCGGCAGAGTCCGGCGATAGCGGCAGTAGTTATCGCGACCTCGGCATCAGCGGCTGCATGGACCTCCTTAGGGGTATTGGGTCCTGAGCGCCGGTTCAATGGACACCTCGGCGAATGTCGCTTTGCGGTGCCAGCGACGTAAGCCCGAAAGAATCTGACCTCGTTGAATCTCGTACTGCTGCATCTGACACTGCCACGAACGGTTTCACAAGGGGCATTCTGCCCTCCGGTTGGACTGGTCCAGGACGAGGCGCTCAGGCCGAGGCCCCGTGGCGTGGACAGCTTGAAGCGCTGGCGTTAGTTGGAGTAGTTACCAGCGGTGTCTACTGAGTTCGCAAGGTACTCCAGCGTTCCGATGCCATGCACGCTTAAGGACAGATTTGACCGCCGTAGTACAGGGCCATTGCTGTTCGATGACAACGTTAGACAGCTTGTGACATGTTTTGTGTTCTATTCTGCCCTCTAGTACACGACACAAGGGTCAGGTAATGTGATTCACACGTGCTCGTCATTTGCATGTGCAGATGCACTGAAAGGTGCACTTTGCGTATGATCTGATCTGACGTGCATCGAAGATCCGTTTGGTTGGTCCTGTGGCGTGGACAGGCGGGTCTGCACCGGATGCCAACCCCGGTTGGAGCGGGCGGTATCCACGCGCGAGGGATCCCGGCCCTCGTAGAGAGCCGGGATCCCTCGCGTATTGCTTACATCCAGCTAGCCAGGTCGGCTACCGCTGACTGGCCTCGCTTTCGAGAGGGATCCTGAAGAAGGAGGAGCGGAGGCCGAACCTGGCGATCAGCATGAGGACGACGCCTACGGCGACGATGCCGATCAGGGACCAGCGCTGGGTCCAGGTGGCGGTCCCTACCGAGCGCACGAAGATCCAGACGAGGAAGCCGGCGGCCGCCGCGGGCAGGATGCCGAGGCTGAGCGCGTTCTGCCAGCTTGCGGTCAGGCGCCGCCGGTAGTAAGCGAGGGTGGCCAGGGCGGTCAGGACGTAGAAGATCGCGAACAGCAGCCCGGTCACGTCGACGATGTCAGTGAACGCGCCCTGCACGGAGGCCACTATGTAGTAGAACGCGCTGAGGATGACGATGAGCAGCCCGACGATCACGCTGGCGGCAACCGGGGTAGCGAACCGGCGCGAGACGTTGCTGAGGAACTCGGGCAGTACCCGGTAAGACGCCATGCCGTACACGATGCGGGCGCTGAGGACGATCCCGGTGCCGGTCGTGGCGATGACGGACAGGGCCAGGCTCAGGGCCATCGCCTTGGCCCAGAAACTCCCGCCGATGGCCTGCGCCGCTGCCGTCAGCACGACGCCGTTATTCGCGGCCGCCGCCATCTTGCCGGGAGGCAGCACGCCCTGCAGGCCGACGATCGACAGGGTGTAGATGACTGCGAGCAGCGCGACCGCGATGATGGCGGCCCGCCCGGGGTTGACCCGCCGGTGCTTGACTTCCTCGTTGACGTACAAGGTGCCGTCCCACCCGGTGAACGCGAAGACAGCGATCAGGAAGCCGCCCGCCGCGGTGCCCTTGCCGGCGACACCGGAGGGACTGAGCCATCCGGCCGAGAAATGCACGGTGCCGGGATGATGGCCCAGGACGAAGAAAATCCCGGCGATGGACAGGCCCAGCAAGATCCCGTACTCGACGACGGCCATGGCGACCTGGGTCCTGGCCGTGATCTTGATGCCGACCACCGCGATCACCAGCATCACCAGACCCAGGACCGTGCCGATCAGGATATTGGACACGGTGCTCGTCGAATCCGAGCCGAAGACCGCGAGCACGTTCGGGCCGAGCACCTCGACACCGCTGACGGTCGCGATGATGTACGCGGCGATCATCAGCCAGCCGGTGAGGAACCCCAGGTAGGGGTTGATCGCCCGGCCCACCCACTCAAACGAGGCGCCGCAGTTCGCGTTCCACAAGTTCAGCCTGCGGTAAGCGTTCGCGATGATGAGCATCGGAATGGCGGTCAGCACGATGACGAGCCCGCTGCCGTAAGCCGTTGCCACGGCCAGGGCGCCGAGCGTCAGCCCCACTGACGCCGCCGGCGCCGACGACGCCATGCCGATGACGGTGTCCTGGGCGACGCCGATAGCGTCAGGCTCCAGCCGCGCGGCTGGCGCGGCCACCGCAGTTCCGGCAGTAGCGGTGTAATCGGTCATATGCCATCCTTCCGAAGTTCGCCTGGCATCCGAACTGAATGGCAAAGAAACCCGGTGCCAACTCCACCGGGCACGCGACCGCCAGCCGAACACAGGGAAACGAGTCCGCCAGCACCGATGGGCGCGCGGGTTAAGGTCAGTAAGCCAGCCATTGGGCGAAACCCTAGCGAATTAACTGCCGACTACGTGGGGATAACGGCCAGATTGTCGCGCTCAATTGCGGCGAAGGGACACCATCGCGACGCTGCGTACGGAACCGTTCACTAAGGCGGAGCATGGCTGATCGGGCGCCGGAATTGACACCACGCATTGGCTGAAGGAACGCCGTACGGTGATGTAGTTCGCTGTCAGAAGGACAGTGCGGTCAAGGCCACGGCCGAACCGCAGTGGCCGTCTCCCTCTATATGCAGGTCGGCCGCCTGTTCCGCGCCCAGATCGCAGGCTCGGCGTCGGAGGTCGCGGACGAGGCGGGCGGACTGGAGGGGCGTGGAGGAAGGTGGTTCCGGGGTGCGGGCTCGGACACAGCACTCAGCAGGGTTCGACGTCCAGGTTCCATTTCTACGACAGGCCCTCACGGACCTCGGAACCCTCTAGCGGTGCGTCGCGCTGTGCATCTGTTATTACCTCTGTCATGGTCACCTCCCTGGTCATCAGATCTATCGATCACCCTAGCGAATGCCACTGACAGTCGCGATATTTGATCGAATTTAACTACTAAGAACAGGCACTTCAAGATCAAACCTGACCTGCTTCTGGACTCTCGGTTACCGAACGCGTTCGTGGTGGGTCCGGTCGCGGCTGTCACGGAGGCATTCGGGGGCAGAGGCGGCTCGCTCGGTCCGACCCAGGCGGCTCCGGGGCGGACAATTCGCCCGATCGCTGCCGCACCGAGCCGGCGGCAGGCTGGGGCTGTGGGGACAGAAACCCTAAAGTGTCCGGACCGGCCGCAACGATGACCCAGCGATGCTCCTGGCGTGCTGGCGGCCAGCGTCTCGCCGCAACGATGTCCCAGCGATGCTGTCCGGCCGGGGCGGATAACCGCATTGATGTCCCATCGTTGCTGCGGGAACGACATCCATGGGTCATCGTTGCGGTCGCCCGGCCCGGCTGAGCAACATCGATGTCCCATCGTTGCTGCTGCGACCGGGGCCGGCGGCGAATTGCCCGGTCTGCCGCGAGCCGGGACCCGGACGGCCAGAACCCTGACCACCGTTACCACCTCGAAATATGAGCCAGAGCCAGCGATGTGGTTCTGGCGCATTGGCAGGAACTTAAGGTAGGGCAGGCATGCTACGGGTAGCGGGCGTCGTCCTGGCGGCCGCCGCGGTCCGGCGCGGTCGGTGACGGGCGGGGCTGGTGTTGCCTGAGTGAGGTTCTCGCGGCCTTTGCGGCTCTGCCGGCCGGTCAGCGTGGAAGGCAACCCTGGTATTACAGGGCTGCCTTCCACCTAGGGGCTGACACCTCAGCCCTTAAGTCGCTGGCGTCGGCGGCGCTCAAAGCGTGCCTGCGGCGGGGCCAGGCGCGGGTGGTGTGGATGCTTGCGCGGGAGTTCGGCTGCCCTGATGTTGGCATTCCAGGCAGGCAGATACGAAGCCCGGGATTACCCGCACTGACGAAAGGAACCGTCGGCGACCGCAAGCTCCGGGATCCTCCCAGCCGGTAATCTCAGCTGACGCCTCCAGAACCCCGAGATCATCCGGTGGCAAGCCGATCCGGAGCTGTTTCCTTAGCTGGCACACGGCACCCTGCCGTCTTCCCGAGTCCCGACAACTTCGACCTGCACCGCCAGGAAGCCGATCAGCATCTTGCCTTCGGCCGTGGCCTGTACTACATGCCTGGACGCGAACCTCGGCAAGCTGGAACCCAGATCGCCGAGCGCCAACTCGCCGAACGCTACTCGCAATTGCGCCTCGCCCCAGGCCAGGAATTAAGGTCCCACCCGAACATCTCTTTCCGAGGACCACAGGCCCTCAGTGTCAGTGCAAGCGGATAGAGTCCCGGACGTGACCGACACTGACATCAAGATTCCCGACCCTGTACCTGTTCACCTCCGCATCGCCGGTGAGCTAAGCGTCAGGGACGCGCAGGTCGTCGCCACGATTGAGCTGCTCGACGGCGGCGCGACGGTTCCTTTCATCGCCAGGTACCGTAAGGAGGCGACCGGCGGGCTCGACGACGAGCAGCTCAGAACGCTCACCGAACGACTCACGTACTTGCGCGAGCTCGAAGAACGCCGCAGCGCGATCCTCGACTCGATCAAGTCGCAAGGCAAGCTTGACCAAGCGCTGGCCGCCCAGATCATGGCGGCGGAAACCAAGGCCCGGCTGGAAGACATCTACCTGCCTTACAAGCCCAAGCGCCGCACCAGAGCCCAGATCGCCCGCGAAGCCGGCCTGGAACCGCTGGCCGATGAGCTGCTAGCCGATCCAGGAAAAGACCCGGCGACGACAGCCCAGCCCTTTGTCGATGCGGCCAAGGGAGTAGCCGATCCCCAGGCCGCCCTGGCCGGCGCCCAGGCGATCCTGATCGAGCGGTTCTCTGAAGACGCCGACCTGATCGGCGTGCTCCGCGAGCGGACCTGGTCACGGGGCAAGCTCGTGGCCAAGGTCAAGCCGGGCAAGGAAGCGGAAGGCGCTAAGTTCGCCGACTATTTCGAGTTCGACGAGCCCTACACCAGGCTCCCTTCGCACCGCATCCTGGCCATGTTCCGAGGCGAGAAGGAGGACATACTCGACCTGACCATGGACGTCGGCGACCTCCCGCCGGCCGAGGGCGAGACCTTTACCGACGCCGAATCCCAGATCGCCGCGGCCTTCGGTGTCGAAGACCAGGGCCGTCCGGCCGACCGCTGGCTGACCGAGACAGTGAAGCTCGCCTGGCGAGCGAGGATCAGCGTCCACATAGGCGCCGACCTGCGGCTGCGCCTATGGCAGGCGGCCGAGGACGAGGCCGTGCGGGTCTTCGCCGCTAACCTGCGCGACCTCCTGCTCGCCGCTCCGGCCGGGGCAAGGACCACGATGGGCCTTGACCCTGGTTTCCGTACCGGCGTGAAGGTCACGGTCATCGACAAGACCGGCAAGGCGGTCGCGACCAAGGTCATTTACCCGCACGAGCCGCAGCGCAAGTGGGACGAGTCGATCACGATCCTGGCGCAGCTCGCCGCCGCCCATAAGGTCGATCTCATCGCGATCGGCAACGGCACCGCCTCACGGGAAACTGACCGCCTCGCCGCCGACCTGATCAAGGCCAAGCCCGAGCTGACGCTGACCAAGGTGATGGTCTCCGAAGCCGGCGCGTCGGTCTACTCGGCGTCCGCTTACGCCACCAAAGAGCTGCCGGGCATGGACGTCTCCCTCCGTGGCGCGGTCTCGATCGCCAGGCGGCTGCAGGACCCGCTCGCCGAACTCGTCAAGATCGACCCCAAGTCCATCGGCGTCGGCCAGTACCAGCACGATCTCGCGCAGTCCAAGCTTTCCAAGTCGCTTGACGCCGTCGTCGAGGACTGCGTGAACGCGGTCGGCGTCGACGTGAACACGGCCTCGGTACCGCTGCTCGCCAGGGTCTCAGGCATCAGCGAAGGCCTGGCCGGAGCCATCGTTGCCCACCGGGACGACCGCGGTCCTTTCCCGACCCGGCAGGCTCTCAAGGACGTCCCCAGACTCGGGCAGAAAGCCTTCGAGCAGTGCGCGGGATTTCTCAGAATCACCGGCGGCGACGACCCGCTCGACTCCTCGGCCGTCCACCCAGAGGCCTACCCGGTAGTCAGGCGCATCATTAAGTCCGCGCACACGCCGATCGACGGCCTGATCGGCAACACGGCGGTGCTCCGCGCGCTGAAGCCGGCCGAGTTCACCGATGAGAGGTTCGGCCTGCCCACGGTCACCGACATCCTCCGGGAGCTGGAAAAACCTGGCCGCGATCCAAGGCCCGCCTTCACCACCGCGACGTTCGCGGAAGGCGTCGAGTCGCTCGATGACCTGACCCCAGGCATGGTCCTCGAAGGCGTGGTCACCAATGTCGCCGCCTTCGGCGCCTTCGTGGATGTCGGCGTGCACCAGGACGGCCTTGTCCACGTCTCGGCCATGTCACGTACCTTCGTCAGCGACCCAAGGCAAGTCGCCAAGCCCGGCGACATCGTCAAGGTCAAAGTCCTCAGCGTCGATCTCCCGCGCAAGCGGATCTCCCTGTCCATGCGCCTAGACGAAGAAACTGGGTCCCCCGGCGGTTCACCGCCCGCGAGCCGCGACGATCGTCCAGGCCAGCGCCAGGGAAGATCTTCAGCATCGACCAATAATCGCCCCCGCGGCTCCGCCGGCCGGGAGCCAGAGCCGACCGGGGCAATGGCCGCAGCGTTGCGCCGCGCCGGCCTCGTCAGCCCGCCGGACGAACCAGACAAGGATCGTCGCCCCCGCCGCCCCTGACCCGGTCGCCGGGGCCGGTGTCCGCCGGGGCCGGTGTCCGCCAGGCGGGGCTGATGTCTGCACCGGCCGCTGCCGGCGCGGCGTCGGTCTGCTGAGTTACAGCTTCAGACCGTGCGGTGAGTGGCCGAGCATCGCTATCGCCAGCGCCGCCAGGGCCATCACGACGATGCCCGAGGTCACGAGGAACGCCCGGCGGCGGGCGATCGCCTCGGTGCTCGGTCCGCGGATCGACCGGCCGATCGCCCAGATCGCGACGCTGAAGATCAGCAACGGGGCGCCGATCACCGGCCGGTCCTTCAGGATCGCGACCCCGATCGCCGCGAACGAGATCGAAGAGCGGGTCCAGGCCAGCCGGGTGCGTTCCCTTGCCAGGCCGGGGTCGGTGAATTCGATGTCATCCGGCGAGCTCGTCAATGGACTGCTGATTTCGAGTAGAGGTCGACTCCGACCGCCACGAGGGCAATTGCGCCTACGGCCCAGGCGAGGATCAGCGGCATCCTTGTGTGCGGCATCGGACCGCCGAGTCGGAGCGCCCGCTGATTGCGCTTCCATTCGAAGAAGCTGAGCGCCGAGAGAACGGCGCCGAGCAGGATCAACGGCGTGGCGATCACCGACCGCCCCCAGGGCACGTGCGGGAACGGCGGCAGCAACTGGGAGATCGCCAGGCCGGCCACGACGAGGGCGAGCGAGGTACGGCTCCACGCGAGAAACGTCCGCTCGTTGGCGAGAGTGAACCTGGCGTCAGGCTCGGTGCCCCGACCTTCATTGCTTCCAGCGTCAGTTTCCCCGGCATCGGGGCCGTGCTCGCTGGCGTCAGAAGTAGACGTCGCTGGCTCCCTCGTCAGGTCCGGCTGCCATGGCGATGATACCGAGCGCGCTTGCCGGCCCGTGCCCGGCACTCGTCGTTCGAGCTGGCCGCCGGACAAACCACCCGTATCGCGCCGAGCGGCGCAACGATGGGCCATGGGTGCAGCTCTTTTGGAGGGCGACGGGCCGATCGGCTAGGAGTTGATCTTCAGCCTGCCGCCCGCCGCTGGTTTCGTCCTGGGCGGGGCGGGAGTGCGTCCAGAAAGTGAACCCGTGGTAAGAGGCCCGGCGGCTGTGACTTACCACGTTTTCGCTACGAACATATCGGCGTAAATTACGTACAGCGCCGCGAGGTTGCTGGCCCAGACGTGGTAAGCCGCCGGGCCGGGACGGCTTACCACGGGTTCACTTTCCGGACTTACTCATTAGCCGCATATCGCCTCGCCGCCCGGCGTCCCGCGATTCCGCGCTGGCGCACCCCGGGGAGCTGAGCAGGCCGGGCGGCCGCCCGGCCTGGCCGGCGGCGCCCCCGCGGACCGGCGGCTGCTCGTCACATTCAGAGAAACGCACCACGGGCCATGGGGTGGGTTTCCTTCGATGTGAGGCGGGTCCGGGAGAGTGTTGCCGGGAGGCGGGGGCACTTTGCTGTCGTGTTTGCGAACGCAAAGTGCCCCCGCTTCTGGGGGCCGGGCGGCCGGCTGCGACGAATGCCCGGAATGCCTGAAGGCCTGGGCCGGGACCGGCCGCTAGCAGTCGCCCGGCACTGCCCGCCCGGACAACGCCCAGGAGCCGACCAGAACTCACTCCAACAGAAACGCACCCATGGGCCATGGGTGTGGCTCTTTGGATGGGGGACCATGATCGTGGAGTCCTCGGATGGCATTCCAGTCGGGGATTCCACGATCATGGAATCCCCGGACAGCACCGGATCTCAGCAGCCGCTCCGGCCATACGAGCTACACCGGCCGCACGGCAATCCCGGAGCCTGACCACCTCCGCCCAAAGAGCCGCAACGATGGCCCATGGATGTTGCTATGTGCGGGTGTGCAACGACAACGATGGCCCACCGATGCTGTTTCTGCAGCATCGGTGGGCCATCGTTGCGGTGACTGGCCTGGCGGGAACGACATCGGTGGGCCATCGTTGCGGTTTTGGGGTGAGCCTCCACGTGGGCTGCGGGGAGGAGGGGCTGGCCCGGGGCGCGGGTTAGGTCTGGTAGCGGTGCTCGGCGGCCTTGATCTCGGCGAGGCCGATGAAGTCGGTGAAGTCGGAGAAGGTCGGCCACGCGGGCAACGCGGCGGACGGGGTGCCGGTCGCGGTTATCTCGGCCAGGACGGCTCGCATGGCGCCGGTCGCGGCGAGCAGGGTGCTGATCGGGAAGATGACGATGCGGTAGCCGAGTTCCGTCAGCCGGCTGAGGGGGATCGGGGGTGTTTTGCCGCCCTCGACCCAGTTGAAGAGCAGCGGCGTGTCCGGGAAGGCGGCCGCGACGGCGGCGGCCTCTTCCTCGGTCCGCACCGCCTCGACGAAGAGCACGTCGGCGCCGGCGTCACGGTAGCGACGGGCCCGGTCGATGGCGGCCGGGAGGCCCTCGACGGCGACCGCGTCGGTTCTTGCGATGATCACGAAGTCCTGGCTGGTCCGCGCCTCGGCCGCGGCGCGGATCTTCTGCGCCATTTCTTCGGCGCTGATCACCTGCTTGCCTTCCAGGTGACCGCACTTCTTCGGCGCGACCTGGTCCTCGAGATGGAGTGCCGCGACGCCGGCCGCCTCGTAGGTGCTCACCGTGCGGATCACGTTGAGGGGGTTGCCGTAGCCGGTGTCGGCATCGGCGATGACCGGAATGTCCACGCAGGCCGCGATCCTGGCCGCGTTGTCGGCCATCTCGGTCATCGTGACGAGCCCTACGTCGGGGCGGCCGAACATGGCGGCCGCCGTGCCGAATCCCGTCATGTAGACCGCGGCGAAACCGGCCGCCTCGATGCACCTGGCCGCCAGCGGGTCAAACGCACCAGGGGCGAGGACGGTCTGTCCCGAGTTGAGCAACTCCCGAAGCTTGGCCGGTCCGCCTGTGCTCCGAGTCAGCCTGCCTGTCACGACCCCGTAATCTAATCGGTCATGGGCGATCCGCACCACCCGGCCGTGACCGAGCAGCCCGCGCCGATGGCCGGAGCTCCGCCCTATCCGGCGCAGTGCCGGGCGACGCTGGCGAACTGGCAGGAGCCGCCTTACAATCGCTGGGCCTTCCAGCGCGTCCGCGAGCTGATCCCGACGGCAAGGATCGCCCGGGCCGCCCAGGTGCGGGAGTTGCCCACGGTCGAACAGCCGGTCGGTGATTTTTTGCTGACCCTGAATGGCCGGCAGATGAGCGTCGCGGAAGTGCTGGCAACCAGCTATTCCGACGGATTCCTCGTCTTGCACGAGGGCCGCGTGATCGCCGAGCAGTATTTCAACGGCCTGACTCCCGATACGCCGCACCTGCTGATGTCCGTGTCCAAGTCCGTCGTCGGCGCCGTCGCCGGTATCCTCGCCGGGCGGGGCGACCTCGAGGTAACCGCGCGGGTCAGCGACATCGCGCCGGAACTCGGTGACACGTCGTTCGCGGAGGCGAGGGTAAGGGACCTGCTCGACATGCGGGCGGGCATCAGGTTCGACGAGAACTACGCTGATCCCCGGTCCGACGCCAGGCGCTGCGAGGCCGTGTACCTGTGGCGGCCGGCCACCGATGACCTTCCGGCCCCCGATGCGATCAGCTATTTCGCCACGCTCGGCCGCGAGGGCACGCACGGCGGTCCTTTCAGGTACCAGTCGATCCTGACCGACGTCCTCGGCTTGGTGCTCGAGCGGGCGGCGGGGGAGCGGCTGGCTGCGCTGATCTCACGGGAGATCTGGCAGCCGATGGGGGCCGAGTTCGACGCCGACATCACGGTGGATGCGCATGGCAACGCGCTGGCCGATGGCGGGATGAGCGCGACGCTCAGGGACCTGGCCAGGTTCGGCGAGCTTTTCCTGCCTGGTGCCGGGCGGGTTGTGCCTTCTGCCTGGATCGATGACACGATTCTCGGGGCTCAGGACGGGGCACAGGCGTTCGCCGTCCGTGGATACCCAGCCGGGGCGCACTACCGCAACTGCTGGTGGGTACGGGAGCCCTCAGTTCCGTTCTTTTACGCGAACGGCATTAACGGGCAGCATGTATTCGTGGACGGACCTTCGCGTACGGTCATCGTGAAGCTTTCCAGCTGGCCGGTCGCGCTGAGCGTACGGCTGTTCAATCAGACGCTGGCCGCGGCCCGGGCGATCACGGCGGCGTTGCAGGAGGGAAACCATGGCTGAGCTGGTCGGGGATCTTGACCTCGCGGAATTCGACATCAGTGATCCCTTGCTGAACGGCGACACTTATCACGAGCGGCTGGCGGCCGTAGGCGAGCGCGGGTGGCTGGCTAAGTCGCCGATAGCTTACGTAGTGCTCGACCGGGAGTCCGGCGAGTTCTTCCTGCGGGCCAGGCAGACCAGGTTCCCTGGCCAGGAGATCGCCGAGCTGTTCGGGATCACCGGAGGGCGGCTGGCCGAGCAGATAGAGGCCAACATCCTCAACCTGACCGGTGACCGGCACCGCCGGCTGCGCGGTCTCGTCTCGCCCGCGTTCACGCCCCGGGCGGCGCAGCAGTGGCGGCCGGCGATGCGGGAGATCGCGGCCTCGCTGTGGGCCGGGCTCGGCGCGCGGACCGAGTGCGAGTTCGTGACCGCGTTCGCCGGGCCGTTCCCGGCGAGAACCATCGCCGAGGTGATCGGGGCGCCGCAGGAAGACGCGGCCGCGTTGCAGGATTGGTCGAGCTGGGTGCAGCGGCAGTTCGACATCAAGGCGCTGGCCGAGCAGCCGGCCAGGATCGAGCAGGCGGTCAGCGAACTGTACGACTACGTGACCGAGTTGCTCGACCGGCGGCGGCGCGAGCCAGCCGATGACCTGATTAGCACGCTCCTGCGGGCCGAGGAAGAAGGCGACCGGCTGTCCGGCGAGGAGTGCGTCAACCTGGTGCTCAACGTTCTCGCGGGCGGGGTCGACACGACGGTGGCGCAGCTCGCGCACGGGCTCAGGCTGTTCGCCAGGCATCCCGAGCAGTGGGAACTGCTGCGCGAGCGTCCCGAGCTTGGGCCGAGGGCGGTCGACGAGGTACTCAGGTTCGAGCCAATTACCCCGTTCACCGCGCGGATCTGCACCGACGAGATCGAGCACCGGGGCGTCGTGTTCCCGGCCGGTACCATAGTGGCGATCTCGTCGGAGCGGGCCAACCGGGAGACTTCGGAGGGCGAGTCCTTCGATATCACCGCCGGGCGGGCCGGGGAGCGGGCGCTGACGTTCGGCGCCGGGACGCACTTCTGCCTCGGTCAGAACCTGGCGCGGGCCGAACTCGAGGAGGCGTTCGCGTTCCTCGCCCCCCGGATGCCAGGGCTGCGGGCGGCCGGGACGGAGGAGCTTGGCGGGGTCGAGGGGATCTACAACATCGAGTCCCTGCCGCTCGCCTGGTCACCCGCCTGAGTGTCCGGGCACCGGCTCGTCGCCGTACAGGGCTTCGAGGCTCACTAGCACGACGTCGTCCCGCTGTGACGCGGTGCGTTCCAGATCGGGCCGGAAGCCGTGCAACGCGAAGAGCGCTAGCTTGGCGTTCTCGGACGAATGGCCATTGGCCGACAGCAGCGATCTGATCCGCTCAAGTCGGGCCAGATCGCTCAGGCCTCTGGGCTGGATCGTGGCTTTGGCCTCGCCGATGAGCGCGACCTTCGCCTGCGCTGTTCTTGGTCGCTCGCCCGGTGCCAGGGCCAGCACGTCGACCTGATGTTTCATTCGGGCAGCCTGATCATCGACCTCAGCCTGGCCGACCGGTCCAAGCCGGGCGCCGAGGTCGTCGAAAGCGAACGCCCTCGTCCATTCGGCGGCGATGGCCTCGAAGTGCGGGCCGAGGATCTTGCTCTGGAACGTCGGCTGCGAAGCGTCCCAGGCCGCCCTGGCCCGGCCGCGTTCTACCAGATCGACCTGCGGTTGAGTGATCAGCTGGTTGAAGCGGATAATCGGGTCGGCGACGCTAACGGCAGGTTTACGGGTCTTGAGCAGATCTTCAGCTCGCTGCATATATCCGCTGGACTCCAGGGTCTCTAGCGGCCCCATCATGGCCGACCGCTGACGTTGCAGCACGGCACCGATCTGCGACGGAGTTGAGGCGCCGCGGGCGACGGCCGAGAGCACGTCGTAGTACAGCGCCTTGTGGAGAATTTCGGGATCCTCGCGCAGCAGGTACTCAGCTTCCGAGCGCGAGTAGAGCGCCAGCCCTGGATTAAGCAGGGTGTCGGTCACCCAGCCGTCGAACTCGGCCCTGGTCTGCGGACTCGCGCCTGGCGAGAGGGCGCGGTAGCCGGGAGCGCCACCGATGCAGCTATCGACAAGCAGGGCCGTTTCTGGATTGGTAATCTGCCAGAAAGAGCGAGCGGTACGGAAGTCGAAGGCAGGCAGCCGCAGGTCGACCACGGCGCGACCGCGCAGCGGCTTCGTGCCTGACAGCAGGTCGGTCATGACGCTCAAGGCTGAGCCGCACAAGATGATGCGCCCGCCCGGACCCGAACCCAGCCGGGAGCGGTCATAAAGGAGTTGCAACAGGCCAGTGATCTGCGGTGAGTGCTCAAGCAGGTAGGGGAGTTCGTCGATGACCAGCACCGGCGAGCCTGGCACCCGGTTGACGACGTCCAGCGCGGTAGTCAGAGCCTGTTCCCAGTCGGACAGTTGCAAGGCGTCGACGGGGACTTTGGCATAGGCCGCGATAGTAGCCGCGAACCGGATCAGGGCCAGCACCGGCCCTTCTTCCTGAACGGCGGTGACGTACATGCCGCCGACGGCGTTGACCAGCGCATCGAGGAGAAACGACTTTCCGTTCCTGCGACGGCCGGACACGATGGCAATCCGCAAGTCAGGCGCGGGGTCGGTCGCGAAGCCGTGAAGCAGCGCCCACTCGGTGTCACGGTCGATCAGCCGCTCGGGTTTCACCGGCTCTCCTCACTGGGGTACTTGTTCAGGTGGAACTATACAGATTCCGTTCAGGTTGATCTATACGGAGTGCTTGACTAGGACGACTGGGCAGGTCGCGTGGGCTGAGCAGGCCTGGCTGACGGAGCCAAGCAGGAGGCCGGCGAACGGGGAGCGGCCCCTGGTGCCGAGGACCAGGAGTTGCGCGTCCCTCGTAGCGGCGAGCAGGGACTCGATCGGGTCGCCTTCGGCGAGGACCGTGCTTAGGGGCACCTGAGGGTTCGGGGCGACGGAGTTGACCGTCTGCACGAGGAGTGCCCTGGCGCCGGCTTCCAGTTCGTCGTGGTCGAAGCCGCCCGGCATGCCGAAGAACGGTATCTGCCAGCTGAGCAGGGCCACTACCTCGCCCGATTTGCTCTTGGCCTCGTCGAGCGCCCAGGCCAGCGCGGACTTGCTGTGCGGCGACGCGTCGACGCCGACGACGATCTTGTAGGTCATGGGTTTCCTGTTGCTACGGCGGGTGAGGCGTACGCCTGCTCCGATAGGTCTTCGAGGCTTCTGCCCTTGGGTTCGGGCAGCAGGGCAGCGGTCACGGCCAGGCCGGTCAGCGCGACTATGCCGGCCACGATCTCGGCTCCCCTGATGCCAAGTGACGACGCGAGCATCACGGGAAACAGGTATGCGCCCGCGAAAGCTCCCAGCTTGCCGACGGCAGCGGCAATTCCGTGGCCAGTGGTGCGTACCTCGAGCGGGAAGATCTCCGCCGGGTAAATGAACGTGGTGGTATTCGGCCCGAACTCGGTGAAGAAGTAGCTGATGCCGTACAACAGAACAAAAGGGACCGCGTTGACGGTAACGCCGGGGATCAGGCCGATGAGCAGGAACATCGCGCCCATCATGAAGAAGCCGACCGTCTGAATGCTCTTCCTGCCGGTCTTGTCGAGCAGCAGGATGGCCACGACATAGCCGGGCACGGCGAACAAGACGAAGATCAGGAGCTGCACCAGGGTGTTGTGCAGGAGAGAAGCATGCGGATTGAGGACCTTGAGAATCTCGGGGGTCGAGATCGAGTTGCCGTAGTAGCAGAAGTCGAGAAGGAACCAGGCGCTCGCCGATCCGATCAGCCAGAGCAGCATCCGCCGGTGCCTGGCAAATATCCTGAAGCCTTCCAGGGCGCCCTGGGGCACTCGAGCTTTGGACTCTGGCGCCGGCCCCTGTCTGGCCTTCCCGCCGGTGGCCTGGGCGATCGCGGCTTGCGCCTCGTCGTGCGCGCCGCCGGCCATGGCGAATCTGGGCGTCTCGTGAATCTGGCGGCGCAAGTAAAAGACGGCAAGTCCTGGGATCGCGCCCAGGCCGAGCAGGATCCGCCAGGTTGCCCCGTTCGAGATGCCCGAGGCCAGCAGGATCGAGGCGATCAGCGGTCCGACGATCAGGCCCGCGCCCTGCATGGCGAAGACCAGCCCGACCATGCGGCCCCGTGACTTCTTGCCGGCGTACTCGCTCATGATCGTCGCGGATACGGGGTAGTCGCCGCCGATGCCGACGCCAAGCACGGCCCGGCAGACCAGGAGAAAGATGTAGTTGGGCGCCAGGGCCGAGGCGATGGCCCCGATCGCGAGGATCAGCACTTCATAGCCGTAGATCCGCTTACGGCCAAGGATGTCGGCGACCCGTCCGAAGATCACCGCGCCAAGCGCGGAGGCTGCCAGCGTGACCGAGTTGAGCAGCGACACTTGCGTGATCGACAGGTGCCATTCGGTCTGAAGCAGGGCGACGACTATGCCGATGATGAAGAGGTCGTAGGCGTCGGTGAAGAACCCCATGCCGGAGACGAACATGATCTTCCACTGAAACCTGGTGACCCTCGACTCGTCCAGTGCGTCGAACGCGTCGTCGGGCAAGGTCTGTGCGGATTGCGCTCCCACGATTAGCTAGACTACAGAAAGTAATATCGCGCTACCGACAGTCACATCGCCTGATATGCGGAGCTGCGCTTTAGCGAATTTTTGATGAATTGAAAAGGTCTTGAAGGTGAAGCGGCGGAAGTCGGGGCCGCTGCTGCCGTCGCGGAGTCTAGCTAGCACAATTACTCTGTGTCATCTAAGAAGCACTGTCTGGTTACCGGCGCGACCGGCTACATAGGTGGCCGCCTAGTACCCGAGTTGCTTGCCTCCGGCCATCGGGTGCGGTGCATGGTGCGTGATCCCGGCCGGCTGCACCAGCGACCGTGGGCGCCTCAGGTCGAGGTCGCGACGGCCGACGCGCTGGACCAGGCGGCGGTGAGCGCCGCGCTTGACGGTGTCGAGGTCGCCTACTACCTGATCCACTCGCTCGGCCTCGAGGATGGATGGCAGGAGCGTGATCGCGCGGCCGCGGCCGTGTTCGCGCAGGCCGCGGCGGCGGCCGGGGTGCGCAGGATCGTCTACCTCGGGGGAATCGCGCGAGAGGACGACACGAATCTGTCGGCGCACCTGCGCTCAAGGCACGAGGTCGGTGACGTCCTGCTGGCCGGCGACGTGCCTGCCGTAGTACTTCAGGCCGCGGTGATCATCGGCAGCGGTTCCGCCTCGTTCGAGATGCTGAGGTACCTCACCGAGCGGCTGCCCGTGATGGTCACCCCTCGGTGGGTGCGGACGCGGATCCAGCCGATCGCCGTCACCGATGTGCTCCGTTACCTGGTTGGCTGCGCGGAACTCGACGAGGACGTCAACCGCCGGTTCGACATCGGCGGGCCCGACGTGCTCAGCTACGAGGCGATGATGCGCTCGCACGCCAGGATCGCCGGCCTGCGGCCGCGGCTGATCCTGCCGGTGCCGCTGCTCAGCCCTAGCTTGTCGTCGCTGTGGGTGGGACTGGTGACTCCGGTGCCTGCCGGGCTGGCCAGGCCGCTGGTCGAGTCGCTTCGTAATGAGGTGGTGTGCGCGGAACATGACATCGCCAGCTACCTGCCCGAACCGCCGTACGGGCTGATTTCGCTCGACCGGGCGCTGGCGCTGGCCTTGCGGCACGTCAGGACCGGCGAGGTGGCCGCGCGCTGGTCGTCGGCGGCCGGGGGCGGAGCAGGCGGGTGGCTGCCCAGTGATCCCCAGCGGACCGATCCGGCCTGGTCGGGCGGCTCGCTTTACCTGGATGAGCGCGTACGGCGGGTGCGGGCCGCACCGGAGGAGATGTGGCGGACGATCGAGGGCATCGGCAGTTCGGCGCGGTGGTATACGCTCCCGGTGGTGGGATTCTGGCGGGTCGAGGAGATCGTGCCAGGGTCGCTGCTGCGGCTGCGGGCCGAGATGAAGCTGCCAGGCAAGGCCTGGCTTGAGTTTTCCATCCGGCCTGACCAGGCGGGTGGCACGGTGTACCGGCAGCGGGCCATCTTCCGGCCCGTCGGGCTGGTCGGGCAAGCCTACTGGTGGCTGCTTCGGCCGGTTCACGACGTGGTATTCGGCGCGATGCTGCGGAACATCGCCGCTACGGCGGGGCGGGCGACGCTGGCCGGGCAGGCGGCTTCGGCGTCCGGTTAATCAGTCAGCGTCCACTGGGTGCCGTCGGGGGAGTCGCGCAGTTCGACGCCGGCAGCGGCTAGGGCCGCCCTGATTTCGTCGGCGGCGGCGTAGGCGCCATCCTCGCGGAGCGCGGCCCGGAGCCTGATCAGCGGCTCAACTGCGGGGATAAGACGCTCCGCCGGGTCAGCGAGGCCGCCGTCCGCGCTCTTGCCGAGCCTCACCACGAGACCGCGCAGAACCGCCCTGGCCCGGTCAGCGTTGTCGTTCTCGTCCGTGTCCGAGGCCCAGGCCTCGATCGCGGCTTCGAGGTTAAGGATCGCGGCGACCATGGCCGAGCTGCTCCGGTCGCGAATTCCGGCCTCAAATTGAGTCTCGGCCGCGATGGTGAGCTCGGGGAGCTCGCTCGCCTCCCCGGGAACAGCCACGGGCGGCTCCGCTTGCGCTCGGGCTGCCGGGCGAGCGGCTGGTCCCTTCGTGATCAGGTCGCGAAGGGCCGGGCAGCGTGATCGCCGAGTCCGGGCGCAGCACGGTGCTGACGCCGGCCTTGCGGACGGTAGCCGCGCCTTTTCCTAGCACCTCCGCGAGCTGGGTTTCCAGGTCGAGGACCAGGGCCGTGTGCTCATCGACGCCGAGCACGGCGCAGTCGGCGGGCAGCTCGCGCTCAAGTATCTCCAGGCGGCGTTCCCCCAGGTAGCAGAATCTGGTGTCGTGCGTGCCGCCTTCAGCGTTGTCGTAATGCGGTATCACCGCCGTCTTCAGGCCGAGGACGCCGAGCAGGTCGAGTCCTTCCAGCCAGTGCGGGTCCTCGCCGGCCTTGTAGATCTCGTAGACAGGAACAGCAAAGAGTCCCATCGCGGCCGCCGCGGCTGAGGCGATGATCGTAATGCCGGTGCCCGCGGCGATCCGGTCACGCAGCGCTTCAGGTACCTGCGTGCCCCGCCACTTGCGCAGTGCGTAAGAAGGACTGCCAGGGCCGGCGAATACCCAGTCTGAACCGCGGATCGCGGCCACGTCCGGCGCCGCGTGATCGCCTGAATGCGCGATGACCCCGACAGTCAGGCCCACGCTGCGGGCGAAGTACGCCTGGGAACGGGCCGAGATGTCGGCCGCGTTCTCCTGGAACGCATAGGGGGTATCCAGCAGCACTCCGGTGTGGTGCCCAGGCCCGAGCCGCTCCACGAGAGCCTTATGGATGGTGACCATCGTCGGGCTGGTCTCGCCTGAGCCCATGATGACCAGCAGTCGGGCCCGCGTAACATCGCCCATCCGGCCAGCCTCCTAGCTGCATCCGCAGCACCCGCGCCGCTGTTGTTCGGCACGGTCGAAAATAACATGGCGCTATGCCACGAATCGACGCCGCCGAACGCCGCCGCCGCCTCGCGGCACGGCACGGACTGATCGCCGCGCAAGCGAGCGAGGAACCCGCGCAGGTCGCTGAGCGCCTGGTAGCGCTGCACGCTACCGATCCGGTGACGGTGTTTCTCTCCTTGCGGGCGAGGTCGGCGGGGAAGATCAGCCCGGCGGGCATCGAGGACTCGCTCTATGTCCGGCGGGACCTGGTCAGGATGCTAGCCATGCGGCGAACGGTATTCGTGGTGCCCGCCTGGTCCGTGCCGGTAGTCCAGCTCGCGGCCACGGCGCGCGTGGCTCGAGATCAACGGGCCAGGCTGCTCCAGCACCTGCAGCAGTACGGTGATGTCGCGGATCCTGAGCCGTTCCTCGCCGACGTGGAAGAGTCTGTGCTTGCCATCTTCGCGGCCCGTTGCGAGCCGATGTCTGCGGCTGAGCTTTCGGCGGCTGAGCCCAGGCTGAAGACGGTGCTGCGGATGGCGGAGGGCAAGTCCTACGAGGCCACGGCCAACATCACCAGCCGGGTGCTGCTCGTCCTTGCCGCGCACGGTCATATCGTCAGGGGCCGGCCGATCGGGACCTGGCTGTCCCAGCAGTACCGGTGGTCCCGTACGGAAGACTGGCTGCCGTCGGTCGCCCCGTACGAGGGGACCGAGCGCGAGGCGAAGGCTGAGCTGGCGCGGCTCTGGCTGCGGGCGTTCGGGCCGGCGCTGGCGGCGGATCTGAAGTGGTGGACCGGCTGGACGATGACACAGGTGAGGCAGGCTTTGGGTGATGTCGGAGCGGTGGAGGTTTCGCTGGATGAAGGACCGGGAGTGGTGCTCGCCGATGATCTGGATGCTTGCGCCGACTCTGGGCCCTGGGTGGCGTTCCTGCCGGCGCTTGACCCGACGGTGATGGGCTGGGCGGACCGGGGATGGTTCCTCGGCGGTCACGGCAAGGCGCTGTTTGACACCAACGGGAATGCCGGGCCTACGGTGTGGCTGGATGGCCGGGTCGTAGGCGGCTGGGCGCAGCGCAAGAGCGGCGAGATCGCGGTGAAGCTGCTCGAGGACGTGGGGCGGGAAGGCGCAGCGCGGGTCGATGCCGAGACCGGAGCGATCGGCGAGTGGCTGGGGGAGGTCAGGTTCACCCCCCGGTTCAGGACGCCGACGGAGCGCGAGTTGTCAGCGTAGGTCTGCCTCCTGGGCCTGGCAGACTCCAGGGCGGGGCAGCCGGGGGCCGGTCTTGCCGCATCGGTGGGACATCGTTGCGGTTCGGCGGGTGGCGGGGCGGCGGGCGCACGGAACGAAGAGGAATGGGGCAGGATTAGGGCATGTCGGTATTGGGGAGCTGGGTGTGACGGCCGGACCGGATTGGGTGCCGGCGGGGATTGACACTAAGCGGGCGAACATCGCGCGGGTGTATGACTACTGGCTGGGCGGCACGCATAACTTCCTCGCCGATCAGGACACTGCCCGTGCGATCGCGGCGGTGGCGCCCACGGCGCCTCTCATTGGCAAGGCCAACCGGGCGTTCCTCAGCCGGGCGGTCCGGTACCTCGTCTCCGAGGGCGTCACCCAGTTCCTCGATATCGGATCTGGTATTCCGACTCAGGGGAACGTGCACGAAGTCGCCCAAGGTGCCAATCCGGATTCAAAGATCGTCTATGTCGACATCGACCCGGTTGCCGTGGCGCACAGCAAGGCGATTCTAGATGGGAACGCCCGGGCCGCTGTGCTGGAAGGAGACCTGCGCGCGGCCGGGGAGATCCTCGGGCACCAGCAGACGAGGCGGCTGATTGATTTCGGCCAGCCGGCCGGGTTGCTCCTGCTCGCGGTCCTGCACTTCATCCCTGACACCGACGATCCTTGGCAGATCGTCGCGCGCCTCCGTGACGCCCTGGCGCCGGGCAGTTACCTAGTGCTCTGCCACGGCACCACCGACCGCATGCCGCAGACAGCGGAAGCCGTCAAGAACGTCTACGACCGCAGCGTCACTACGGCGCTCAACCTGCGCTCCCGTGCCGAGATCCTGCGCCTTTTCGACGGTTTCGAACTAGTCGAGCCTGGCCTGGTCTTCATCCCCGAGTGGCGACCAGAGTCACCAGGCGACGTACCAGAAGACGCGCACACCTACGGCAACCTGGTCGGCGTCGCCCGCAAACCTGACCGTTAGCTGCCGAGCTTCTTGGCCAGGTTGTCGCGGCGGGCTTCCAGGTCTTCTACCTGACCGTCTAGTTCGTCGGCCTGCTGGATCAGGGCACCGCGGTCAGTCGGGTCGTCTTCATCGGCTACGCCGGAGCGGACGGTGGCGGCGGTCTGGCGCAGGTTTTCCAGGTCTCGATCGACCTCGCTCAGCTGAGCTCGCAGGTCGCTGTCCGACGAGTCCTGGCTCATGGGTGTCCTCCTGTTGGCGCGAAATACGGGCTGGCCGACACATTGCCATCGGGCGGTCGTACGTGCGGGGCAGTTGAAGGATTTGCCCGGCGTCAGGAACGCTGGCCGGCCAGTGCCCTGGCGGTCAGCACTCGCGCGAGGTGCCTGCGGTAGTCAGGGTCGGCGTGGATGTCGGTCGCCGGGCTTGTGCCCTCGGCGGCTAGCTCGGCTGCCTGGTCAGGTCCGTTGCCCGCCGCCAGCGACTCCTCGGCGGCGGTCGCGCGGAGCGGGGTCGGGCCCAGGTTGGCGAGGGCGATCCGGCCCGCGATGGCAGCCACGCCCACGATGGCCCAGTCGTTGGCCCGGCGGACGAACTTCTGGTAGCCCCAGGGCTCGCCGGGGCGATGGGGCACCCGGATCGCGGTGAGCAGCTCACCTTCCTCGAGGGCGGTCTCGAAATAGCCAGTGAAGAAGTTATCCGCCAGAACCGACCGGGTACCGGCTGGCCCGGTCAGCTCAAGCGTCGCGCCCAGTGCCAGAACAGCCATCGGCAGATCGGCGGCCGGGTCGGCGTGGGCGAGCGAGCCGCCGATCGTGCCCCGGTGCCTGATCTGCGGATCGCCGACGAGGGACGCGGCGTGGGCCAGCAACGGCGCGCCGTTCTTCACCAGCTCGGATGACGCGACGTCCGCGTGCCTGGTCGTCGCGCCGATGACGAGTTCGTCGCCATCTACCCTGATGCCGCCGAGCTCTGATACGCGGGTGATGTCGATCAGGATCTCCGGTGCGGCGAGCCGCAGCTTCATCATCGGGAGCAGCGAGTGACCCCCGGCGAGCACCTTCGCGTCGTCGCCGTGCTCGGCCAGCAGGTCAAGCGCCTGCGCGACCGAGGACGCCGCCACGTAATCGAACTGAGCCGGAATCATGCCTTCACTCTGCCTTCCCGTGGGGACGACCCCCCGGAGCCCCCCGCGTGTCGGGGCGCTTCAGGATGCCGCCTTCCCTCCTCGCTCGTTCCTCGCTCGTCAGTCCAGGCGGCATCGCGCCCCGACTTCACGGCGGCGGTGGCGGCAGCGGCGGCCAGGACGGCGCGAACGATGTTGTGGTAGCCCGTGCAGCGGCACAGGTTGCCTTCGAGGCCCTCGCGGACTTCCTGCTCGGTCGGGTTCGGGTTCTCGGCGAGGAGGCTGACCGAGGCCATGACCATGCCTGGGGTGCAGAAGCCGCACTGGAGGCCGTGCTCGGCGCGGAACGCGGCCTGGACCGGGTGGAGTTCACCGTCCGCGGCCAGGCCTTCGGCGGTCGTGATGTTCGCCCCGGCCGCCTGCGCGGTCAGCACCGTGCAGGACTTCACCGACTCGCCGTTGAGCAGGACCGTGCAGGCGCCGCAGGAGGTCGTGTCGCAGCCGATGTTCGCCGCCCGAAGCCCGCACACCTCGCGCAGGTAGTGCACGAGCAGAAGCCTCGGCTCGACCTCGTCGGACCTCGCCTCGCCGTTGACGGTGAGTTCGACTCGCATTTACGCACGCTCCGATCGCGCTTGCTCCGCCTGCCTGATGGCTCGCCAGATTCGCATGGGGGTAGTGGGCATGTCGACGTGGCGAACGCCGAGGTGGGCAACCGCATCCACGATGGCGTTCTGCACGGCCGGAGTGGCACCGATCGTGCCCGCCTCGCCGATGCCCTTCGCGCCGAGGGGGTTGTACGTCGTCGGCGTCTCCATGGTGGCAAGCTCGAAGCTGGGCAGCTCGGTCGCGGAGACGATCGGGTAATCGGCGAAACTGGCCGTCAGCGGATTACCGTCGGCGTCGTAGACGACCTCTTCGAGCAGCGCCTGGGCGGCTCCCTGGGCGATGCCACCGTGCCGCTGGCCCTCGGCGAGCAGCGGGTTCAGCACGATGCCGGCGTCGTCCACGGTCACGAGCGCCCGGAGCACCGCCTTGCCGGTCTGCGTGTCGACCTCGGCGACCGCGACATGCGTACCGAAAGGAAAGGTCGCGCCCGGCGCGGTGAACACCGTGTGCACGAAGAGCCGTTCCTCGACGGCCAGCTTGACCAGCGGGACGCAGGCATCCGGGTCACCCTTGACCTCGAACGCGCTCCTGGCGACGTTATACGTCAGGTCATCGGCACTGGCCTCGAGCTCAGCGGCCGCCCGCTCGCGGGCGACGTCGAGAAGCTCACGAGAAGCCTGCTGCACGGCCGCGCCGCCCTGCTGAAGGCTGCGGGAGCCTCCGGTGCCGCCGCCGACCGGAATCAGGTCGGTGTCGCCCCACTTGAGGGTGATCTTGTCGACCGGAATGCCGAGTTCCTCGCTGGCGATCATCGCCCAGGCCGTTGAGTGGCCCTGGCCGTGCGGCGAGGTGCCGGTCAGGATCGTGGCGGTGCCGTCCGGGTGGACTTCGACGGTCGCGTTCTCAGAAGGCGGCCCTGACTCATCACCGCCGCCGGTGATCTCGACGTAGGAAGCGATGCCGATGCCGAGCTGGACGACATCGCCGTTCGCACGGCGGTGCACCTGCTCTTCCCTGAGCTTGTCGTAGCCGGCGACCTCGAGCGCCAGGTCGAGCGCCTTGACGTACTCGCCGCTGTCGTACTTGGCGCCGAACGCGGTCGTGTGCGGCTCGGTGAACGGCGGCAGCAAGTTAAGGCGGCGCACCTGCGCCGGGTCCAGCTCGATCTCGGCGGCGAACAGGTCGAAGGCCCGCTCGAGCGCGGCCGTCGCCTCGGGACGGCCGGCCCCCCGGTAGGCGCCCACGGGAGTGGTGTTGGTGACGATCGCCCGCGCGACGGCCTCGGCCCTGGGAATGTCATAGGGACCGGTGGCCATCAGGATCGTGAGGGAAGGCAAGATCGCGCCCAGCCTCGGGTAGGCGCCCGAGTCCTGGATAATGTCGATCCGGTAGGCCTGAACGTCGCCGTCCCTGCTGCCGCCGATCGTGATGTCATGCCGCTGGGCGCGCCCGTGGGTCATCCCGACGAGGTTCTCGAACCTGGTCTCCGTCCACCTCGCCGGGCGGCCGAGCTGCCCGGCGATCCAGGCGACGAGCGCGTGCTCGGGGTCGGTACCGAACTTGGCGCCGAACGCGCCGCCGACGTCCGGAGTGATCACCCGTACCCGGGACGCCTCGACGCCGAGCATCCTCGCCAGGGAAGACCGCGTGCCCTGGGCGCCCTGGTTAGGAATCCAGGTGACGAGCCGGCCGTCGTCGCCCCAGGCCGCGGCGGCGGCGCGGCTTTCCATCGGGGCCGGCGCGACCCGCTGGTTGATGATGGTGTGCCTGACCACGACCTCGCAGCCGTCGAACAGGTCCGCCTTCAGATCGTCCCTGCTGCCGAAGTAGGCGGCGACGTTGGTACCTGCCTCCTCGAAGAGCAGGACCTCACCCTCGATCGCGTCGTCGAAATCGATAACAGCAGGCAGCGGATCGTAGTCCACGTCGACAAGTTCGACGGCGTCCTCGCCCTGGTACTGCGACTCGGTGACGACGGCGGCGACGAGGTCGCCGACGAACCTGACCTTGTCGCTGGCCAGCAGCGGCCTTGGCATCGCCGCATCCACGAGCACGCCGGCCGCGGGCGGCGCGACCGCGGCCAGCCCGGCGAGGTCGTCAGCCGTGTACACGGCGAGCACGCCGGGGGCGCCGAGCGCGACACTGGTGTCGATGCTGGTGATCCTGGCGTGCGCGACCGGGGAACGGACGAAGAACACGTGACAGGCACCGGCGAGCCGGTCGTCGGTCACGTCTTCGGTGTAGACGCCGCCGGTAGTCAGGAACTTCGGATCCTCGGTCCGCAGCACCCTGGTGCCAAGAATGCTCATCGGCGGCTGTCCTCCTCAGTCTGTCCGGCCCGCGCTGGTCACAGTTGCTGCTCAGGCATCTGCGGTTACTCCGGCCATCTTGATGCACAAATCACCCGTTAGGTGCCATGTCGTCAGCGATGCCTCGCACAGTGACTCTACTATCCGGGGGGACGACCTCTCCCGGTGGCACTTGGGCGGGCTCGTGCTGGCCGGCGGCGACGGCGAAGCGGGCATATCGGCGCGGCCGGGCCTGCGGCGAATTGCCCCGGTATACGGGTGCCGGGACCGCCAGTGGAGCCGAGCGGGGCACCTTCGCGATGCGGGCCTCCCATCGGGGTTACGTCGGGTTGCGCACTCGCTGGGAATGTTGAACAGCTTCGGGTGGTTTTGAGTAAGGACCAAAAACCACTTGGGTACTTCCTGGCAGCGCAGATAGGATCGGCCAGCTGGGCTTCTCCCGATCAGTAAAGGAATGTAGTCATGCTTACGCGCGCGCTGACGCGCCGCTTCCCTGTCCTGGGCAACAGGAACTTCAGGCTGCTGCTTGCCGACCGGCTGCTTGCCCCGATGGCCTTCTCCTTCTCGCTTGTCGGGGTTTCCTTCGCCGTGCTCGGCGCTACGACGTCGGCCGCTCATCCGGCCGGGTCCACCACCGACCTGTCTTACGTCCTCGCGGCCCAGATCGCGCCGTCGCTGGTTTTTTTGCTGATCGGGGGTGTGATCGCGGACCGGGTGGCACCGCAGTTGGTCATCGTGGCCGCGAACGCCATGATCGCGATCGGGGAGGGCACCTTCGGGCTGCTCGTGCTGACCGGGCGGCCGGGCCTGCCGGTCATGATCGGGCTTGAAGTCCTGACCGGGACCGGCATGGCGCTGTTCTATCCCGCGTCGACCGCGCTGTTGCCCAGGCTGGTGCCCGCTGGCCAGCTGCAGGAGGCCAGCGCCGTGAGCAGGCTGGTCATGAACGTCGCGATGATGTCAGGCGCGGCGCTCGCTGGTGAGTGCGTGGCGCTGTTCGGTGCGGGCTGGGCGCTGGCCGTGTGCGGGCTCGGCACGTTCGGCGCGGTCCCGCTGATGTTCATGATCAAGCTCGGGCCAGCGGCTCCGCCCGCCGCGGCCGAGCCGAGCATGCTCAGGGAGCTGAAGGAGGGCTGGTCGGAGTTCTGGTCGCACACCTGGCTCTGGGTGACGGTCTTCCAGTTCACGGTAGTACTCGCGGCCTGGTACGCCGGGTTCCAGGTGCTGGGCCCGCCGTCGCGAAGGCGCACCTCGGCGGAGCATCGGCCTGGGGGCTGATCTCGGCCTGCGAGGCGACCGGGCTGATCGTCGGCGGCGTCGTCTCGCTCCGCTGGTCGCCCAGGCGTCCGATCCTGTTCGTGGCGGTGAGCGGGGCGACGATCGCGGCGTCCTCGCTGGCGCTTGCCCTGCTGCTGCCGCTGCCGGCGATTTGCGTGGTCGCGTTCGGAGTTGGCGTCGCCGTCGAAATGATGTCAGTCATCTGGACGGTCACGATGGCGACCAGGATCCCGTCGGACATGCTGGCCAGGGTGTCGGCGTACGACGCGCTCGGCAGCTCGATGGGCATGCCGGCCGGGGCGCTGGTCGCCGGGCCGATCGCCGCGGTGATCGGGGTCTCGGCCACTCAGTACGGCGCCGCCGCGATCACGCTGATCGCTTCGGCGCTGGCGCTGATCCCGCGCGAGATCAGGCAGGGGCGGTCCGTCATCGTGCCCGATACGGTGCCGGCCGACCTCGGGGACCTGGTCGCGGTCGAGGGCTAGAACGGCGGGGGCACGCGAAGTGCCCCCGCCGTTTCGCCGTCGTCAGGCAGCCAGGGCGGTGTCGCCGATGAAGGCGATCCACAGGGCCGCGTAGGTCCCGCCCGCCGCGACTAGCTCCGCGTGGCTGCCCACTTCCGCGATCCTTCCGCCATCAAGCACCACGATCCTGTCGGCCCGGGCGGCGGTCGTCAGCCGGTGCGCGACCAGCAACGTCGTCCGCTTCGCGGCCAGCTGCTCGGTGGCCCTGATCACCTCGGCCTCGGCGGCCAGGTCAAGCGCGGCGGTCGCCTCGTCGAGCAGCAGGATCGCCGGGTCAACCAGGTAGGCGCGGGCCAGCGCGATGAGCTGGCGCTGCCCGGCCGACAGGTTACGGCCGCGCTCGGAGACCTGGTGGTAAAAACCGCCCGGCAGCCGGGAGATCATCTCGATCGCGCCGACGCCGCGCGCGGCCGCCTCGACCTCGGCGTCGGACGCCTCGGGACGGCCGTAGGCGATCGCGTCCCGCAGCGTGCCCGCGAACAGGTAAGGCTCCTGCGGGACGACGCCGAGCTGCCTGCGGTAGCTGGCCAGCTCGAAGTCGCGCACGTCGGTGCCGTCGATCAGCACCTGGCCGCTGGTGACGTCGTAGAACCTGGCCACGAGCTTGACCAGGGTGGACTTGCCCGCGCCGGTCTGGCCGACGAAGGCAACCGTCTCGCCGGGGGCGATCCGCAGGCTGAGGCCCCCGATCGCCTCCGTCTTCGCCTGCTGGTACTTGAAGTGCACGTCGTCCAGCCTGATCTCGCCGCGCAGGCGGCGGGCCTTCACCGGATGCTCGGCTTCCGGCGTGCTCGTCTCCGTCTGCATCAGGCCAGTGATCCGGTTGAGGCCGACCGCGGCCTGCTGGTACCCGTCGAATACCTGGGACATCTGCTGCACGGGCGAGAACAGCAGGTCGATGTACAGCAGGTAGGCGATCAGGCTGCCCGCGCTGAGCAGGCCGTTGTGCACCTCGCTGGCGGCGGCGAACAGCACGAGCGCGCCCGCGATGGTGGACAGGGCCTGGACGAAAGGAAAGTACACCGCGATGTAGCGCTGGGCCCGCAGCCGGGATGTCAGGTAGGCGTTCGACAGGCCGGCGAACTTGCTCTGGTTCACGAGCTCGCGCCGGTACGCCTGGGCGACGCGCAGTCCGGCCACGTTCTCCTGCAGGTCCGCGTTGACCATGCTGACCTTCTCCCGCGCGTCCGCGTACGCCTTCCTCGACTTCACCCGGAACCAGACCGTCGCCACGATCAGGATCGGCAGCACGCTGAACAAGGTCAGTCCGAGCCGCACGTTGATCAGCAGCAGCGCGACCAGCACGCCGATGAACGTGAGCAGCGAGTTAACCATCGTGATCAGCCCGGTCTGCAGGAACGTGGACATGGCGTCCACGTCCGTCGTCATCCTGGTCATGATCCGGCCGGTCATCTCGCGCTCGTAGAAATCGAGCCCGAGCCGCTGAAGCTGCGCGAAGATCTTCACCCGCAGCGTGTAGAGCAGGCGCTCGCCGTTCTGCCCGACCACGACGGTCTGCACCGCGTTGACCACCCAGTCAGCGACCACGATCGCGAAGGCGGCCGCCGACACGAGCACGATGACGTGGAAGGCCTTGACCTCGATGCCGTGGTCGATGCCGCCCCGCATCAGCCAGGGCAGGGCCACTCCCGCGATCGCGTCGAGCCCGTCAAGCACGAGCCCGGCGATCAGCGCGATCGCGAACGGCTTCAGCAGCCTGGACAGGCTGAACTTAGGATCAGGTGCCCGGCTGAACGCCTCGTCCACGTTCGGCTGGTCTTTGGCCGGAGGAAGCGCCGCCACCTTCGCCAGCAGCTCGGGCGTCGGCGGGATGCCGGCCAGCATGCTCGTGTCGCCGACCCCGATGGCCGGCTGCCGCTCGTGCGGGCTCGTCCGGCCACAGCGCCAATCCCGCGCCCGATGCCCGCGCTCGCCTGACCGGTGAGCTGCCGGGTCGCGGCTGTCCCGTCCTCGACGGCGCCGTTCGCGTACTCCGACGGCCAGAGGTCCGCCGTTAGCTCTGGCGTCTCGTAGTAGGCCAGCTCGCCGGCGTCGACCCCCTCGGCGTCATCGCCAGGACCGGAAAGCAGCAGCCGGTAAAGCGGGCAGCGCTCGCTGAGCTCCTCGTGCGTGCCCAGGTCAACCAGCCGCCCGGCGTCCAGCACGGCGATCTTGTCCGCCAGCTGCAGCGTGGACCGGCGGTGCGCGATCAGCAGCGTGGTCCGCCCGGCCATCACCCGCCGCAGCGTCTCGTGAATCTGAGCCTCAACGCGCGCGTCGATCGCGGAAGTGGCGTCGTCAAGTACCAGCACCGCCGGGTCGGTGATCAGCGCCCGCGCCAGCGCGACCCGCTGCCGCTGGCCGCCGGACAGGGTCAGGCCCTGCTCGCCGATCACGGTGCCGTAACCGTCAGGAAGGTCCCTGATGAACTCGTCCGCCTCGGCCGCCCGCGCGGCCGCGACGATCTGCTCCTCGGTGGCATCAGGCCGCCCGTAGGCGATGTTGGCCTGCACCGAATCGGAAAACAGGAAGCTGTCCTCGAGCACGAGGCCGATCGAGGCGCGCAGCGAGTCCATGGTCAGGTCACGGACGTCATGGCCGCCGATCCTGACCGCGCCGCCGGTCACGTCGTAGAACCTGGGCAGCAGCAGCGAGATCGTGGACTTGCCAGATCCTGAGGTCCCGATGAGCGCGACCGTCTCGCCCGGCGAGACCTTTAGCGAGAGACCCCGCAGCACCGGCTCGGACGGAAGGTAGCCGAACGTCACGTCGGCAAGCTCCACGTCACGGGCGCCGGAGGGAAGGGGAATCGCGCCGGCTTTCTCGGTGATCACCGGAGTGGAGTCGATCACCTCGAACACCCTGATCACGCTGGCCCTTGCTTCCTGCCCGATCGTGATCAGGCTGGTCAGCGCCCGCACCGGGCCGACGAGCTGGGCGATGTAGGAAGAGAAGGCGAAGAAGGTGCCGAGGTTGATCTCGCCGTGAATCGCCAGCCAGCCGCCGAACGCCAGCACCCCGACCTGCCCGAGCGCGGGCACGGCCTGGAGGGTCGGATTGAACCTGGCGGTCAGCCTGACCGCGCGCACCCGCATGGCGTACAGGAGCGCGCTGGCTCCCTCAAGGCGATCGACCTCCTGCTCTTCCTGGCCGAAGCCCTTGACCACCCGGACGCCGGTGACGGCACCATCGACCACGGCGGCGACGTTAGCCGCCTCTTGCTGGGCGGCCCAGCTCGCCGGGAACAGCTTGTTCCTCGAGGCCAGGGAGACGATGACCAGGGCAGGCCCGACCGCGAGGGCAACGATCGTCAGGAGCGGTGAGAGAAAGGCCATGACGACGATCGACAAAAGGAACAGCAACACGTTGCCGAGCAGCATCGGGGTCATTCCGAGCAGCCCCTGCACCATGTTGACGTCAGAAATGGACCGGCTCACGACCTGGCCGGTGTGCAGCTGATCCTGCCGGGCGCCATCCAGCCGCGACAGCGAGGCGAACATCTCCGTGCGGAGGTCGTGCTGCACGTCGAGCGAGATCCGGCTGCCGATATAGCGCCTCGTGAACACGCCGACGAAGCTCAGCGCCGCCGCCCCGATCAGCGCGGTCGCGCCGATCCAGATCGGCTGGTGCCTGGTCAGGATCGCGTTGTTGACGACATCGCGCTGGATCAGCGGGATAATCACCGCGATCAGCGTGGCGAGCAGCGACCCGCCGAGCGAAAGAAGGACGGCCCGCGGATGCCGCCAGCAGTATCCGATGAGCCGTCGCAGCCAGCCCTGGTCTGGGCCGGCTGACCGTTTGCCTACCCTGGTGCGGGTCGGCCGGTGATTTCATGCGTCTCCCTTGTTCCGGCTGACTTTCGCCGTTTGCTTGGCCAGCCACAGTTCTTCCATCACCTGCTCAAGCGCGGCGAAGTCCCCGAGCGTCCGCTCGGGATCGCCTGCCTTGGCCAGCAATTCGCCCAGCCAGCCGGCGTAGGTATCGTCCGCTTGCCGTACTGCCGCCCGCCCGGCGTCGGTCAGCCGCAGCCGGACCGCCCGCCGGTCGCTGAGCTCCGCCTCCCTGGTCAGCAGCCCGGCCGCGACGAGGCCGTCGGCCGTGCTTGTCAGCGTCGGCTTGGCGATCGCGAGCTTCTCGGCCAGCCTGGCCGACCGCTCGCCCCCAGCGCCGACCAGCTTGAGTACCCGGTACTGCTGCGGCGTCAGCCCGGCATCAACCCGTTCCATCGCGCGGAACAACCGCACGATAGTTACCGCGGCTTCGGCGACGCGCGCTGGATCCAGCCCGCCGTCTTCCTGCCCCGCTGCGATCACCGCTGCCTGAGGCATCTCTCTGCCCTCATCGTAGTCGATATTTGTTCGCCAGGCTAACAACTACCGCCGCTAACAAATTCCCGTTTCCTCGGCCGCCCCGCGCGGACGCCGGGTGGGCCGGCACCGGGTAGGGCGAGGCCGGTAAGGCGTGGGCCGCAACAACATCGCTGGGCCATCGATGCTGTTAGCCGAGCCGAAATGTCCGACTAGCACATGCCGTCGGCAAGCGCACGGCCGCCCCTGGCGGCTCGCACCCTCCGGCCGGGCCCATCTGGGTGAATTGCCGGGTTTGCGAGTCGGCCGGGGGCGGCTGACGTGGCGGTTTTAGAGCGTTGGCTCGATGGACTTGACCGGGTCGGCAGTGCAGACGCTGGCGGGGGAGTTGTTCGTCATCTTGCAGATTGACGCGGTGACGTAGTTCGCCGCGCCGACTACGTTCTGCGAGACTTGGCTGTTCGGGTCGCTCAACTGGCTCGCGATCTGGGACCAGCTGAGGCCCTTGAGCACGGCCGGGTCGTATAGCGGGCCGGTGAGGATCACCTTGCCGCCGAAGTAGACGAACGGGTAGCCGGTACCGCCATCCTGGGAGTCGTACTTCGCCCAGACCGCCTGCTGCGGCTTCGTTGTCGCCTGGAGCGGAGCGTGGGTGATGGTCTCGTTCTCGACCGGGGTGAAGGTCAGGTACGAGCTTGTGTACTGCTGCTTGTAGAACGTCAGCGTGGCCGTGTTCGGGTCGACGTCGGTGCTCGAGGAGTGAATGCCCTTAATCGTGCCGAAAGTGCCGAACCGGCTCAGGGCGATGGCCATGGACCAGCGCATCGCCGCGCAGTACGGGCAGAACTCGGCGCCGATGTAGAGCATCTGCGGCTTGCCGCCGGCTGTCGTCAGGGCGGTGTCGCTGATCGACTTGAGCGGGAGACTGGTCACCGGCGGAAGCCCGCCGGTACCGACCTTGGTCAGCGTGCTGACGGGCACGTTCAGTACGTCGTTGACCACCTTGGTGGGCAGGCCTCCGTGGCTGGCCGCGGCCTGCTTCGCCGGACTCTGCAGAACCTTGAACAGGATGAAGGCGCCGACGACGACTATCACGAGCAGCGTCGAGCCGAGCACCAGGAGGAGCCGGCGGCGCTGCTCGGCCTGGCGCTGCTGGGCCTGCTGTTCCGCGATCCTTGCCCGCGCGCTGAGGTCTCTCCTGCGGTCGCCCTTGGACATGCGTGATTCGCCTCGAAGCCTTAGTTAGTTAGGGGTCAGTAGCGACGGTTCGCGGCGGCCGAGGTCCACGAAGTGGCGTCGTAGACGAGCAGCACGAAGATCAGGAACGTGACCACGTGGACGCTGGTGCACCACAGGCAGATGTTCCCGATCTGGATCAGTTCCGCGTACACCAGATAGAGCACGAAGCCCATGCCGACGACGACCGAGCCGAGCCGCAGCCACCTGACCAGCGGTATCCGGTTCAGCGACCAGCCCAGCGGTGAGTTGACCGCGAACATGAAAACATAGAACGCGAGGCCGAGCACGGCCACCGGGAAGACGCCGAAAACCATGGACTGCGGGCTCGTAGTGACCTTCTCGCAGTTGACGATGCCCTTGCTTGAGCACGCGATCGTCACGGCGGTGTCATAGTGCACGATCGTGAGGTAAATCGACACGCCGAGGCCGAAGATCGACAGGATCCAGGTGGTCAGCGCGAGCGGGTGATCGCGGACCCAGTCGAGCGCCCGCCGCGGAAACGGAGCGTCTGACCCGAGGCCCGCCAGGTCGACGCCAGTCGCCATAGCGTCCGCGTCGGAGGAGATCCCGGCTGTCCAGGCCTTGCTGCGGGGCCGGAACACGGCCTGGCCCAGGCCAGGGCCTGAGCCGGCGGGTGCGCCCTTGCCGGCCGGCGCGGGCGGCGGGTCAAAGTCGGCCCTTGACCGGCTGCGGTTGTTGCCGTGGCTGGCGCGCTGCTTCGCGCTGACGGCCTGGCGTCGGCGCTTGGCCTGCTGCTTTTGCGGTGCCATCAGATATCCCCGCCAATCGAGGTGACACTCGGCGACTTGCAGACCGTGCTCGGCTGGTCGTTAGTCGCCTTGCAGATCGCGGCCGTGATGTGATTCGCGGCGCCGATGATCTCCTGGCCGACCGCGCTATCGGGATTCTGCATGTCGCTGGAGACCTGCGACCAGGTCAGGGCGGACTTGCTGATCTGTCCCGCTGCTTCGACACTGCCGAGCTGGCTCGGCTGGTACTGCGCGCCGTCGACGATGTACTTGCCGGCGATGTCCACGAACGGGAAGCTGCCCTGGGTGTACTTGTTGATCAGCGCCGTCTCGGCCGAGTCCGCCTTCTGCAGCGGCTTCTCCGTCACCGTCTCAAGCTCGATCCCCTTGAAGGCGATGTACTTGCTGGTGTAGTTCGACTTGTAAAAGGTCAGGGTCGGCGTGCCCGCGTAGTTATCCGTACTTGACGAGTGAATGAAGTGCAGGTTGGACAGGGTGCCGAACCGGCTCAGCGCCTCGGCCAGCGCCCACCGCTCGGCCGCGCAGAACGGGCAGTACTCGGCGCCCATGTAGAGGATCTCCGGCTTGCCGTCCAGCGTCAGCGGCTTGTCCGTGATCGACTTGAGCGGCGCGACCGCGGCCGTACCGGTCGGACCGGCGCCGACCTGGTTAAGCACCGCTTCAGGAACGCTCGTGACCAGGTTCGCGACGGCCGGCTTGGCCTGTGCCGTGGTGCTGCTGGTACTGGTAGCCGCCACCGCTGACGACTTGTTCAGCGACTTGACGATGACCAGGCCGACCACGATCACGATGACCAGCAGCGCGCTGCCGCCCACGATCAGCATCTTCCGCTGGGATTCCGCGCGCTTGGCCGCGGCCTGCTGAAGGGCGATTCGCTGCCTGGCATTCGCCGCGCGGTTTCGCTCCGCCTTGCCCATTCCTATCCTGCCTTGCCACGAGGAAGTTAACCGGGTCCGTCCGCCGCTGACCATGCTAGGGCCAGCACAGCCTCAGGTCTGCGTTTGTTATCCAAGCGCAGCCCTCGGGCAGGCCCCGCCGGCCTTGGCGACCATCCAATGTAACGCCACGTACCTGAACGTTCGCTGAAGAGGCTCTCAGGGCGGGCTCGGAAGACGGGGCTCGGCTGGCGGCCGGGCGCGCCGCGTTCCCTGATGTCAAGAGTTCTTGCCTTGCGCAACTGAGAATGGCTATCGTCCGAGACATGATTAAGCCCCCTATTGGCTGGCGCGGCGGCCTCGTGCTTGTCGCGTGCATCGGCCTCGCAGCGGCCGGATGCAGCTCATCGTCTTCCACAAGTAAGAGCCCGGGCTCTTCCAAATCGTCGTCGGCCAAGCCAACCGGCACGGCGAATGTCGCGTACGCGTCCTCGCTTGAGTTCCTCAACGAGAAATCCTTCGGGCCGGCCTTCACCTCGGCGGAGGGGTTCACGTACTCAGGTCACTCCGGCGCGTCCGGCGAACTCGAGTCCGACATCGCGGCCGGCGAGCTCAGCCCGAACGTGTTCGAGAGCGTGGGCGGCGACAACATCACTCCGCTCGAGCCCAAGTTCACCAAGTACTACATCCAGTACGCGGGCACCTCGATGGTCGTGGCCTACAACCCGAAGAGCAAGTACGCTCCGCAGTTCAAGGCCATCGCCGACGGCAAGAAGCCGCTCTCTGACCTGTTCACGCTGCTTCAGACGCCAGGGCTTAAGCTTGGCCGCACCGACCCGAACATCGACCCGCAGGGCAGGTCCTTCATCTACATGCTCGAGCTCGCGCAGATGAAGTACCACTTGCCGGCCAGCACCGTCTCCAAGATCCTCGATGTCCCGGCCAATGACCTCGGCTCGGCGAACTCCAAGGAGATCTTCGCCGAGGCCTCCCTTGACTCGACGTTGCAGTCCGGCCAGCTTGACGCGTCAAGCGCTTACGTCACCCAGGCGATCGAGCTCGGCCTGCCCTACATCCCGCTGCCGCCCGACATCAACCTCGGCGACTTCGCCGACGCGGCCGCGTACAGCAAGGCCACGGTCACGATCACGTCCGACGGCGCGAAGACCCTGAAGACCGGCTCGCCGCTGGTCATCGACATCACCACGATCGGCACGCCGACCCCGGCCGCGATCGCGTTCGAGAAGTACGTCCTGTCGCCTGCGGGCGTCGCCCTCTACAAGAAGGGCGGGTTCACGATCCTGAAGCCTACGGTGACAGGAACGGGAGTCCCGGCCGCGGTGCAAAGTGAGCTGGGCGGCTAGCGCGCAATCTCAGGTAGCTCCGGCCGGCTCGCTCGGGCCGGCCGGAGCCCCCCGCCCGCCGGGCCGGGGGCGGCCTCGGGCCCGGCGCTGCGGCAGGCCTACGGCTACCTCGGCATCGCCGGGACGGGCGTCATCTGGATCGCGCTGCTCGGCCCGGTCATCGCGCTCGCAACCCACCTGTCCTGGAGTGCGATCAAGGGCTCGCTGACCGCACCGGGGGCGTGGGATCCGCTCATCGTCTCCGCCGAGGCGGGCGCCATCACGCTCGCCATCCTGCTCCTGCTCGGCACCCCGCTCGCCTGGGGTCTCGCCCGCGGCACGCTGCCGTTCCCCCGTATCTGGGAGATCGGCGTGCTGGCCACGCTCCTGCTTCCGCCCCTGGTAATCGGGCTGCTGCTAATTTTCCTAGTCGGTCCATACACGTTTATTGGCCAATTTCTTTCGCATTTTAACCTTACCGCCACCAATACGTTTCTTGCGCTGGTCATCGCCGAGGTCTACGAATCGGCGCCGTACTACATACTCGGCGCGCAGGCGGCGTTCGCCAGCGTCGAGCCGAGGCTCGAACAGCAGGCCGCGCTGCTCGGTGATCCGCCGCGGCGGGTGTTCCGCCGGGTGACGGTGCCGCTGGCCGCGCCCGGGCTCGCCATGTCACTCGCCGTAGCGTGGGCGAGGGCGATGGGCGCCTTCGGGGCCGTGGTGATCATCGCTTACCATCCAACTGGGCTTCCGCTGCAGATCTGGACGTCATTGCAGGAGACCGGGCTGGCGTCCGCGCTGCCGTTCGCCCTTGTACTGCTGGTGGTCGCGCTGCCGTTGCCGCTCGCGGCCTATCTCTGGAGCGCCCGTGCTCGAAGCCGACGTCGAGGTTGACCGGCCGGGTTTTACCGTGCGCGCTCAGCTTGAGGTCGCGGCGGGGGAGCGGCTGGCGCTCTTCGGTCCTTCCGGCGCGGGCAAGACCACGCTGCTCGAGACCATCGCCGGGCTCGTACCGCCGCGCCGGGGCCGGATCGCGCTGGCCGGGAGAGTGCTGACCAGTACGCAGGCGCCGGTCGTCGCGCTGCCGCCCTGGCGGCGCAAGGTCGGGCTGCTGCGCCAGGATCCCGGCTTGTTCCCGCACCTGTCAGTCACGGACAACCTGAAGTACTCCGGCGGCTCCACCGACCGCGAGCTGACTACGCTCGCGGCGGCGCTCGGCATCGAAACGCTCTTGAAGACGATGCCAGCGAGGCTGTCGGGCGGGCAGGCGCACCGGGTCGCGCTCGGGCGGCTGCTGCTCTCGCGCTGCGACACGCTTCTGCTTGACGAGCCGTTCACCGGGCTTGACCTCAGCCTGCGCCGTCAGCTGACTGAGCTGGTGATGTCGCTGGTGGCCGAGCGGGGGATACCTGCGATCCTGGTCGCGCATGAGCTCGCCGACGCGCAGGCGTTCGCCGACCGGCTGGTGGTGATCGACCGGGGCGGCCTGCTGCAGGACGGTCCCCCCGCCGAGGTAGTGCTGCGCCCGGCCTCGCGCCGGGTCGCCGAGCTAGTCGGTTACCACGCTTTCTTTCAGGTCGACGGTGATCAGGACAGCGTCGGGGTTCATCCTGACCGGGTCATCGGCGGCCATCACCCCGAGCATGGCGTTGTGCTGACGGGGACAGTGACTTCTTGCCGGCCGTCCGGCGCCCGGTGGGAACTGAGCCTGCGCACTTCCTCTGGGGCAGTTGTCCCTGTCCGGCTGCCTGAGCCGGTGCCCGCCGACGAGGAAGCCACGGTCACGGTGACTGACCCGCCCAGGTTCGGCCCGGACGGGATAGCGCGATGAGCCGGGCCGCCGAACTGGTCACCGGTACCAGGCTGCGACTGGCCAGGCAGGTCAGGGGGTTCTCGCAGCAGCAGCTCGCCGGCATGGCCGGGGTGTCGAGGCAGGCGGTGTCCGCGGTCGAGTCCGGCCAGTCCGATCCCTCGCTGCGCGTCGCGCTCGCGCTGGCCAGTGCGCTCGGGCTGACTGTGGACGAGCTCTTCGGAGCCGAGGGCGCGATCCCGACCGTGACGGCCAGCCTGATCGCGCCGGCGGCCGGACCGCAGCGAGTGACGCTGGCGCCGGTCGGCGACTCGTTCGTCGCGCTGCCGCTGGCTGGCCCTACGGCAAGCCGGGCCGGATTCCTGCCCGCCGGCGGCCGGATCACCGGGCCTGCGGTGCCCGCCGGGGCCGCCGCGTCCGGGCAGGTGCGCGTCCGGCCGATCGGGCCGCCGAAGCCTACGCTGGTCGTCGCCGGGTGTGATCCGGCGCTGCCCTTGCTTTCCGAGCCGCTGAGCTTGCTCGACCCGCCGATCGCGTTCAGCTGGTGGCCGTGCGCGACGCGGGAAGCGCTCCGCCTGTCGGCGGCCGGGCTCGTGCACGTCGCGGGGGTCCACCTGAGCGGCCAGTCGGACGCCGGGCAGGTCGCGGAGCTGGTCACCGAGGGAGGTGAGGTCATCGGCTTCAGCGCCTGGCGGGAGGGCCTCGTGCTCCGCCCGGCGCAAGCCGGCCGCATCGCCAGCCTCACTGACGTGATCAAGTCCGGGCTGCGGCTGGTCAACCGGGAGCCGGGAGCTGAGGCCCGCAGCGTGCTCGACCGGGAACTGGCGGCGATCGGGGTGCCGGGCGAGCAGGTACCCGGCTATGAGACGAGGGCGACCGGGCATCTTCAGGTCGCCGAGGCCGTCGCCGCCGGGCTGGCTGACGCGGGCGTGGCCAGTGACGCCGGCCGCGCTGGCCTACGGGCTCGCGTTCCTGCCGCTCGCGACCGAGCGCTTCGACCTCGTCATCCCGGCGGCGCACGCGGCCTCCCGCGAGGTGCAGGCGCTGGTCAAGGTCCTGTCGTCGCGCTGGCTGCTCGACCAGCTAGCGAGCCTGCCCGGCTACGATCCCGCGCCGTGCGGCCAGCCCCCCACCTGAGGTCGCGATCGCTGTACTGTTGGCCGCAGGAACGGCGGTTCCGTAAGGATTTCTTGCTGGCCGGAGGGGGAATCGTGGCTGGCCGGGCTGTGGTCATGCAAGTGGGCGGGGTTGACCTGCTGGTTGAAACGAGCACGGTGGCCAGCTCGGAGCAGACGTCAGCGCTCGGCAAGGCGGCCGGGGCGGTGGCTCACGCGTTCGACGGCGCCCAGTCGGCCATCGTGGCCGTCGCGACGTCGACCGTGAATACGATCGCCCAGCTCGGTCACCGGTCCGTGCATCCGGATGAGATGACGGTGACGTTCGGGCTGAAGTTCTCGGCGCAGGGCAATGTCATCGTGGCCGGGGCGGCGGGCGAGGCCACGCTCGAGGTGACGCTTACCTACCGCAGGCTCCCTGAGGAGGCCGAGGTCTCCGGCGACGTAGAGCCGCAGGCGGAGGCAGGTGCTGGTGACGGCGATGGCTGACGGGCGGGTGGCGCCCTATTTAGGGCGGGTGCTCACCAGCGACGGCGGGCCGGCGGGTACTTGTTTCCAGGTCTCGCCCGGTGTCGTGGTGACCGCGTGGCACGTGCTCGATGACCTTGGCGCCGCCGACGAGGGATCGCTCGTGATGGTCGATCCGCTGGGCGGCGGCCCGGCCGGGCCGGCCAAGGTGGTCAGGCTGGATCCGCTGCACGACCTCGCGGTCCTGTCCGCAGGCGAGGTGCTGTCCGGATGCGTGGCCGGGCTGACGGCGACGGATGAGATGGCGATACCGGCGCCGGTCGTCATCACAGGTGTGCCCGACCTGTACGACCCCGATCACGAGTACCGGCACTGGGACGCGGCCGGGACGTGGGCCGGCGGGACGACACGGGATAACGAGGTGCCGCTCGGCCGGGTCGAGGCCAGCGCGGTCCTGAAGGGCATGAGCGGCGCTCCGGTGATCGTCCAGGACGCCGATCCTGGCCAGCGGTACGTCGCCGGGGTGGTGTCGGCCAGGTATAACAGCCCGGACGGATGGGCGCGGGACTCGGTGCTTGTCGCCAGGACCGAGGACCTTATGCCGCTGCTGGCCGGGCTCGGTGAGGTCACGATGGTCAGGCCGGCCTGGTCTGACGCGATCGAACTGGTCTTGTCGGTGACGGACACGCAGGTGCGGCTCACTGGCCATGGAACCGAGGTCAGCGCCGGGCACCAGGGCGTCACCGCCGAGCTCGCGGACGCCATCCACGGCCTGCGGACGGGCCGGGCGCGGCTAACCGGAGTGCGGAGCCAGGACCTGGCGGACGCCCCGCCGTCCCGGCTGCACGCCACGCCGGCCGCCGTCGGCGAGCTGATGGCGCAGGCGTTCTTGCCCGTGCCAGTCGCGGCCGCGCTGGCCGAAGCGATCGCCGGGGCGCAAAGCCGGTGGACGCCGGTCCGTCTCGGCATCGAGGCGGAAGGGCCGCTGCGCGAGCTGCCGTGGGAAGCGCTCTGCGTGCCAGGCAGCCGGACCCCGCTGGTGCTGCACCCGCTCGTGGTGGCTTATCGCCGGCACGGCTCGGGCTCGCCGGCCCCGGCGCTTAGCGGGCCGCTGCGGATCGTGGTCGCGGTATCGGCACCGTTGAGCGGCGGCGGGCAGGTGCTTGATTACGAGCGGGAGCTGCGGAACGTCCTCGCGGCCGTGCGCGGCGCGCGGCAGGGCCAGGCTCAGGTCAGGATCGTCCACTTCGCGACCACGGCCGAGATCCGCGCCGCGCTGACCGCCGCCCCCGCGCACATCCTGCACCTGTCCGGGCACGGCCTGCCCGGCCGGATCGAACTTGAGGACGACGAAGGCAACGCCAGGATTCTGGACGCCGCGACGTTCGCAGCCGAGGCCATCCCGCCCGGCCGGATGCCGCCGCTCGTCGCGCTGGCCGCCTGCCACACCGACGCCGCCGCCTCAGCGGACGCGCAGTCCTTCGCCGCGGCCCTGCTTGACCAGGGCGCGCTGGCAGTCATCGGCACCGAGACGGCGGTCACCGACGTCTACGCCACGCGCGTATTCGCCCGCGTGTACGGCGAACTGGCCGCCGCCGGGTCGCCTGAGGTCATCGAAGCGGTCAGCCAGGCCCGCCGGGTAGTCCAGCAGCAGCTCAGCGCCTCCCAGGACCGGCGCGACCAGCACCTCGCCGTGCTCGGAGAGTGGGCGGTGCTGACGGTGCTGGCCGCCTCAGGCACCGTGAGCCTGCTTGACCCGAGCGCGGCGCCGGATTCAGGCCCATCCGGACCGGAACCTGGCCGCGCCGTACCCAGCGGCCTGCTGGCGCGCGATACCGGCGAATTCGTCGGGCGCCGCCGAGCTCAGCGCCGCTGGCCCGCCGAGCTTCTCGCGCCGGGCGGGACCGGCCTGGTGCTGCACGGGATCGGCGGCGTCGGCAAGACCACCTTGGCCGCCGAGCTCATCCGGCGGATCACCGAACGCGAACCCGCTCGCCTGCCCGTTATCGCTTCCAGCGGGCTGTCGCGAGGCCAGGTCACCGTGGACCAGATCCTGACCGCCATCGCCCGAGCCCTGCGCCTGCGCTCGGCTGGCACCCGGCCGGACCTGGACCAGGCCGCCCGAGTAGCCGAACAGCCCGACCTCGACTGGCAACTACGGTTGCAAGTCCTGCAGGACCAGGCGGGCGACCTCCCGGTCCTGATCGTCCTTGACAACTTCGAAGACAACCTCATCGAGGACGACGCTCCCGCCCGTCCCGGTTCGCGCACCATTACCGACCAGGACCTAGCCAGCCTCCTGGCGAAACTGGTCGTGCGACCCGGACGCTGGCGGCTGCTGGTCACCAGCCGTTACCCCTTCACGCTGCCGGGCAACACCGAGCAAGCCCTGTCGTTCCACCCGGTCGGCCCGCTGACCATCGCCGAGACCATGAAACTGGCCTGGGCCCTGCCGGCTCTCGACAAGCTCACCGCCTCTGAGCTTGACCGAGTCTGGCGCCTCGTCGGCGGGCACCCCCGCTGCCTGGAATACCTCGACGCCCTGCTCTCCGGCGGTCGCGGCGCCTACCCGGACGTCACCGCCAGGCTAGCGGCCCGTCTTGACGACCAGCCCGGCCTCCCGGCCCAGGGCGACTGGTTCACTACCCCTGGCTCGCTCGAACCCGCCATCGCTCAGACCCTGACCCTCGCCGCCGACGACATCCTCCTCGACCAGCTCCTCGCCAGCCTTCGCTCCTACCCCGGAGCCGAGAGCCTCCTGCTGGGCCTGTCGGTCTACCGCACGCCCGTCGACGAAGCCGGGCTCCTGTTCCAGGCCGGCATTCCCGATCCGGACGCCGAGAGCATTCCTGACCGCCGTAAGGCCCGCGAGGAGATCACCGCCATCCTGGCCGCTGCCAAAATCGAGCTGGAGCAGCCGACTGACCTCTCCGCCCTGCCGGCCGGCATCCAGGCGAAGCTCAGACCTCACCTGGCCGAACTGGGACGGCTGCCCACGCCACCCCGCCGAGCACCAGAAAGCCTGCGCCGCACGGTATACGCCTGCGCCGGCTCCAGTCTGCTGACGCTGCTGCCCGATCAGAACCGGCTGGAGTTCTTCGTGCACCGCTGGACCGCAAGCGAGCTCCACACCCGCTGGATTCGCTCAGGACACTCCGACGAGATCACCCTCGCGCACCAGAACGCGGCCGGCTATTGGATCTGGCGCGTCCGGGTCTGGCCACAGGACCAAGACGCCGACCTCGCCGACAGGACCGAAGCCCGGCATCACTTGTTCGCGGCAGGCCAGCCAAAAGATGCCAACCGCATCACCGAGCACATCTGCAGCGTGCTCCACGATCAAGGTGCCTGGGACCGCGAGGACGCGCTCATCCGCGACACCCTCCACCAACTCCCGCTGGAACCGGCTTTGCGCTACCGATGGGCCGGGCAGCTAGCTGACATCGCAAGAGGCCGGGGACGCACACGAGAAGCCACCGAACTCTACGGCCAGTACCTGGCCCTGGCCGAGGAGCTGGCCCGCCTGGATCCGGGCAACGCGGGCTACCGCCGCGACGTGTCGGTCTCCCACGTGCGGCTGGGTGACCTGGCCCGCGACGCGGGCGATGCCGCCGAGGCGGCCCGCCGCTACCAGCAGGCCCTGGCCGTGCGCGAGGAGCTGGCCCGCCTGGACCCGGGCAACGCGGGCTACCGCCGCGACGTGTCGGTCTCCCACAACAAGCTGGGTGACCTGGCCCGCGACGCGGGCGATGCCGCCGAGGCGGCCCGCCGCTACCAGCAGTCCCTGGCCGTGGCCGAGGAGCTGGCCCGCCTGGACCCGGGCAACGCGGGCTACCGCCGCGACGTGTCGGTCTCCCACAACAAGCTGGGTGACCTGGCCCGCGACGCGGGCGATGCCGCCGAGGCGGCCCGCCGCTACCAGCAGGCCCTGGCCGTGGCCGAGGAGCTGGCCCGCCTGGACCCGGGCAACGCGGGCTACCGCCGCGACGTGTCGGTCTCCCACGAGCGGCTGGGTGACCTGGCCCGCGACGCGGGCGATGCCGCCGAGGCGGCCCGCCGCTACCAGCAGTCCCTGGCCGTGGCCGAGGAGCTGGCCCGCCTGGACCCGGGCAACGCGGGCTACCGCCGCGACGTGTCGGTCTCCCACGAGCGGCTGGGTGACCTGGCCCGCGACGCGGGCGATGCCGCCGAGGCGGCCCGCCGCTACCAGCAGTCCCTGGCCGTGGCCGAGGAGCTGGCCCGCCTGGACCCGGGCAACGCGGGCTACCGCCGCGACGTGTCGGTCTCCCACGAGCGGCTGGGTGACCTGGCCCGCGACGCGGGCGATGCCGCCGAGGCGGCCCGCCGCTACCAGCAGTCCCTGGCCGTGGCCGAGGAGCTGGCCCGCCTGGACCCGGGCAACGCGGGCTACCGCCGCGACGTGTCGGTCTCCCACAACAAGCTGGGTGACCTGGCCCGCGACGCGGGCGATGCCGCCGAGGCGGCCCGCCGCTACCAGCAGTCCCTGGCCGTGGCCGAGGAGCTGGCCCGCCTGGACCCGGGCAACGCGGGCTACCGCCGCGACGTGTCGGTCTCCCACGAGCGGCTGGGTGACCTGGCCCGCGACGCGGGCGATGCCGCCGAGGCGGCCCGCCGCTACCAGCAGGCCCTGGCCGTGCGCGAGGAGCTGGCCCGCCTGGACCCGGGCAACGCGGGCTACCGCCGCGACGTGTCGGTCTCCCACAACAAGCTGGGTGACCTGGCCCGCGACGCGGGCGATGCCGCCGAGGCGGCCCGCCGCTACCAGCAGGCCCTGGCCGTGCGCGAGGAGCTGGCCCGCCTGGACCCGGGCAACGCGGGCTACCGCCGCGACGTGTCGGTCTCCCACGTGCGGCTGGGTGACCTGGCCCGCGACGCGGGCGATGCCGCCGAGGCGGCCCGCCGCTACCAGCAGGCCCTGGCCGTGCGCGAGGAGCTGGCCCGCCTGGACCCGGGCAACGCGGGCTACCGCCGCGACGTGTCGGTCTCCCACAACAAGCTGGGTGACCTGGCCCGCGACGCGGGCGATGCCGCCGAGGCGGCCCGCCGCTACCAGCAGTCCCTGGCCGTGGCCGAGGAGCTGGCCCGCCTGGACCCGGGCAACGCGGGCTACCGCCGCGACGTGTCGGTCTCCCACAACAAGCTGGGTGACCTGGCCCGCGACGCGGGCGATGCCGCCGAGGCGGCCCGCCGCTACCAGCAGGCCCTGGCCGTGGCCGAGGAGCTGGCCCGCCTGGACCCGGGCAACGCGGGCTACCGCCGCGACGTGTCGGTCTCCCACGAGCGGCTGGGTGACCTGGCCCGCGACGCGGGCGATGCCGCCGAGGCGGCCCGCCGCTACCAGCAGGCCCTGGCCGTGCGCGAGGAGCTGGCCCGCCTGGACCCGGGCAACGCGGGCTACCGCCGCGACGTGTCGGTCTCCCACAACAAGCTGGGTGACCTGGCCCGCGACGCGGGCGATGCCGCCGAGGCGGCCCGCCGCTACCAGCAGTCCCTGGCCGTGGCCGAGGAGCTGGCCCGCCTGGACCCGGGCAACGCGGGCTACCGCCGCGACGTGTCGGTCTCCCACAACAAGCTGGGTGACCTGGCCCGCGACGCGGGCGATGCCGCCGAGGCGGCCCGCCGCTACCAGCAGGCCCTGGCCGTGGCCGAGGAGCTGGCCCGCCTGGACCCGGGCAACGCGGGCTACCGCCGCGACGTGTCGGTCTCCCACGAGCGGCTGGGTGACCTGGCCCGCGACGCGGGCGATGCCGCCGAGGCGGCCCGCCGCTACCAGCAGGCCCTGGCCGTGGCCGAGGAGCTGGCCCGCCTGGACCCGGGCAACGCGGGCTACCGCCGCGACGTGTCGGTCTCCCACAACAAGCTGGGTGACCTGGCCCGCGACGCGGGCGATGCCGCCGAGGCGGCCCGCCGCTACCAGCAGGCCCTGGCCGTGGCCGAGGAGCTGGCCCGCCTGGATCCGGGCAACGCGGGCTACCGCCGCGACGTGTCGGTCTCCCACGATCGGCTGGGTGACCTGGCCCGCGACGCGGGCGATGCCGCCGAGGCGGCCCGCCGCTACCAGCAGGCCCTGGCCGTGGCCGAGGAGCTGGCCCGCCTGGATCCGGGCAACGCGGGCTACCGCCGCGACGTGTCGGTCTCCCACGAGCGGCTGGGTGACCTGGCCCGCGACGCGGGCGATGCCGCCGAGGCGGCCCGCCGCTACCAGCAGTCCCTGACCATCCGCGAGGAGCTGGCCCGCCTGGACCCGGGCAACGTCGGCTACCAGCGCGATCTCGGCATTTCGTACGGCCGGCTGGCCGACCTCAGCTCAGGGCAACGTGAGGCGGTTACTTCGGGCCAGATCTACGAGCGGGCGGTGGATTTCTGTGGCCAGGTCTACGGGCCTGACCATCCGCTCACCCTGGCCGTCAAGACGCAACTGCAGGCTCCCGCCCAGCCCTCGGCCGACCGGGAGCCTGACAAGAGGTGATGACCTGCGGGTCAACCCCAGAGGGCGCAGATCGGTACTGCCCAGATGTCGCCTGCCAGGCGGAATGATCTTGGTCCAGTGTGCAGGACTATCCCGGCGGCAAAGGCCGGGCCAGGTTCTCCCTGAGCCAGAGCAGGTGACGGGCGTCCGCTTGGACAGGGGCGGCGCCCGCCTTTATCTCGATGCCGATGATCCGGCCGTCGGGCAGTTCGGCTAGCACATCGATCTCATGGCGGCCTTCGGCGTCTCGGAGGTGAAAGAGCCGGGGGGAGTATTCACTGACGACGCAGTCGGCGCGCAACTGCGCCATGGCGAAACTGTCCAGAAGGCGTCCTAGCAGGTCACCATCGCGCAGGACGACCCGTGAGTCGACGCTCAGCAGCGGCCCGGTGAAAGCCGGGTCGATGAGGTACCGCTTGGGCAGCCGGGTCAGCCGACTGAGTCGGTTGCCTGACCAGGCCGGCAGCTGATCGGTAACGATCAGGCTCTCCAGCAGGCTGTCATAGGCGACCGCGGTACGGCGATCGATCCCGGCCGCGTCGATGAGCGTCTTTATCGACGGCATACCGCCGGTGTTCGCGGCGATCGCCTGCAGGTAGCGGCGAAGCCGCACCGGATCCCGTACCGATCCGAGCGCCGTGACGTCCCTGCCCACGAGCTGATCGATGTAACTGGACATCCACCGCTGCCCCGCCCGGACGCTGCTGGACATGGCCGCGTCGGGGAACCCGCCGCGCAAGGCACGCTCGACATAGCCGCGGATGTCGGGTACTTCGGCCGGCAGCGGCAAGCTCGCCGGACCGTCCTCGAGCAGCCGGTCAATCAGCGGACGGCTAGCCGACTTGCCTGCTAGCTCCCGTTCGGTCAGCCCGTACATGGGTGCTCGGATCAGCCGACCCGTAGCCGCCCATCCGGCGCTGGTCAGGTCGGCCTGGGTGGAACCAGTAATGACGAAGCGGCCACTGCCCCGGCGCTCGTCGACCGCCCGCTTCACCGCGCCGAGCACCTCGGGCACTGCCTGCCATTCGTCAATGAGCAGCGGAAACGGGCCCGCAGCAAGGATCGCGTCCGGATCCGCGCGGGCGACCGCTGCCTCGGGAGGGCGGTCGAGCTGCAGCCGGCCGGCACTATGGCGCCGCCCGGTCGTGGTTTTCCCGCATGCGCGCGGTCCGACGATGAGCACGGCGGGATGATCGGCCAGCAGTTCGGTGAGCAAGCCGTCGATAATTCTGGGAATGTAAGAAGAAGTCTCCGTTGCGAACCTCCTCGAATCCCTATCTAACACGGCTTCCGATGTCACTTTAACACACCGCCTAGTGCGTATTTAACGCAAGCTCGGGGAGTGCTCTGCTCTGGGCAGATTAAAGCTAGCGGGAAACGTTGACCGGGGGAGGCGCTCATCGGCCACGATGGACGCATGAGACTTCTGGTACTTGGCGGGACGCATCATGTCGGACGGGCGGTCGTGGAAGAGGCACTGGCCAGGGGCGACGAGGTCACCACGGTGACCCGGGGCGTGAGCGGGGCCCCGGCCTCTGGGGCTGACGCCAGGTACGCCGACCGTACCGAGCCTGAGCAGTTGCGGGCGGCCCTCGGGGAGGATACCTGGGACGCCGTGATCGATACCTGGAGCAAGGCACCTCGGGTCGTGCGTGACTCGGCGGAACTGCTGGCCGACCGGACTGGGCATTACGGCTACGTGTCGAGCCGGTCTGTGTACTCGTGGCCGATTCCTTCCCGCGCCGACGAGAGTGCGGCCGTCGTCGAGGCCGATGCCGACAGCGACGACGCCTCGGACTACGCGGCCGCCAAGATGGGCGGGGAGCTGGCGGTGCTCAGGTACTTTGACGGGCGCTCGGTCCTGGCCAGGGCCGGGCTGATCCTCGGGCCTTACGAGGGCGTCGGCCGGATGCCGTGGTGGCTGCGCCGGATCGAGCGCGGCGGTGATGTGCTCGCTCCAGGGCCTCGCGACCTGCCGCTCCAGTACATCGACTGCCGCGACCTGGCCCGCTGGATGCTGCACGCGGCCGACGAGGGGATCAGCGGCGCCTTCAACACGGTGAGCCGCCCCGGCCACGCCACCATGGAGAGCCTGCTGACCGCCGCCGTCGCCGCGACCGGCTCGGATGCGAGGCTGGTCTGGGTCGACCCCGACGTGCTCGAGGCCGCCGACGTGCAGGGGTGGACCGAGCTGCCCGTCTGGGTCCCGGCGCAGGGCGAGGCCATCAGCCTGCACGACGGCAACGTCGACGCCATCTACGCGGCGGGCCTGGTCTGCCGCCCGGTCGGGGAGACCGTGGCCGATACCTGGCACTGGCTGCAGGCCGAAGGCGACCCTGAGGTCACGCCTGGCCGACCGGCGCACGGCATCGACCCCGAGAAGGAGCGCGGGATTCTCGCGAGCCTGGGTTAGCGGCGGCCGCGGGTGCGCGGGGTGATCACCTTGTCTGGCTTGATCACGTAGATGACGCGGCCCTCGGGACCGATCGCACGGGGGTAATCCTGGCCCGAGTACCGGCGGGAAAGCTCGTCGATGTGGTCGCGGGCCTTCTGGCCGTCGATCGTCTCGATGACCTGACCGCGGATTTCCGACCAGTCCCACGCGTCCGAGTCGGAGTGGATCAGCACGGTGACCCTCGGGTCCCTGCGGATGTTCTTGCCGCGCTGCCGGCCTGGCTCGGTGTTGACGAGGATGTTCTCGCCGTCGGTGTCGATCCAGGTGAGCTGGGCCTGGGGCTGGCCGCTCGGCATCAGCGTGACGACGGAGGCGAGGTTCTTGCTCTTGGCGAGGCGGAGGGTGTCCTGGTCGAGAGGCACGGTGCTCACTCCTGGCGAGTCGGGGGAGATACATCAACGTTCAACAATCACTGCCGCCCCGATCATGCCATCCCGGCCCTTGCTCCGGTCTCAGCGGCCGGCGACTGTGGTGGCCCGTGCGTGCGACCACCACAGTCGCCGGTGCCAATTGGCTGCCGAAGTTTTTAGTGGCTGTACACCGGAATGATCATCGCGCGCGCGATCGTGCGGAAACCCAGGGTGAAGCCGGCGACGGCGGGAGTGACATCGGAGTCAACGCCCGCCTTGTCGGTGTCAAGGGCGTGCACGGCGAAGACGTACCGGTGCGGCGGGCCGCCCGGCGGGGGAGCGGCGCCGCCGAAGTCCTTGGTGCCGAAGTCGTTACGGACCGAGAAGGCGCCCTCCGGCAGGCCGGAGCCGTCGGCCCGGCCAGCGTCAGCGGCTAGCTCGGTGACCGAGGCGGGGATGTCCAGCACCAGCCAGTGCCAGAAGCCCGAGCCGGTCGGCGCGTCGGGGTCATAGCAGGTGACGGCGAAGCCCTTGGTCTCGGTGGGGAAGCCGCTCCAGCTCAGCTGGGGCGAGCGGTTCGGGCCGGTCATGCCGAAGCCGTTGTAGACCTGGTCCTGGCCCATCTGCTCGCCTTCGGTGACGTCCGTGCTCGTCACCGAGAACGACGGCACCTGGGGCATGAAATCGTAGGGCAGCGGTGCCTGGTCGGACATAAGTCCTCCTGAAGTTTGCTCTTAAGGCCTGTGGCAACTGGGGGCAACGCTACTCCGCGCACCAATTGCCGCAGCGCGAACATGGGCACCTGCTGACTGGGGCTACCGTTGCTGCCGTGAAGGTCAGGTGGTTGCGTTCAGCATCGGCGCGCCGAGGGGCGCTCGGGCTGATCCTCGTCGCCGTGGTGCTGTTTCCCAGCGGAGCCGTCGCGCTTCGCAGCAAGACCTGCCCTGAGCTTGACTGCCCCGCGCACGGGGCGGTCATCTGGTCGCGGGTGCTGACCGGATCCTGGCAAGTCCAGAACGGTGCTGAGGGGACCGTGCCCGCAGCCGGGCAGGCCTACGCGGCGATCGGCAGCGGAGTGGCGGCTATCGGGTTCGGTACGGCGCTCGACGCCTACGACGAGGCGACTGGCTTTCCCCGCTGGACGGCCACGCTCGGGGGCGTTCCCCTCGGGTCTTCGATCATTTCGGTGCGGGTATGGCCGGGGGTGGTGACCGCCGGGGTTTCGGTGGCCGGCAGCGGCTCAGGCGCCGGGGCACCCGCCGCGCGCGAGGAGTTCGTGCTCAACGCGGTTACCGGCAAGCAGATCGCCGTGTTCCCCTCAGCCTGGCTTGGCGGCGCGGTCAGCGCTAACCGCAAGCAAACCGTGATCGTCGGCTCCCGCAGCGTGACCGGTTACGACAACTCCACCCGCAAGGTGCTCTGGCGGTACCCGACCGTCGCGCCAGGTCAGGCCTGGCAGGCGGATGGTAACTCCCTGTTCGTCACGAGGTCGGCAGCAGGTCAGACCAGCACGGCGCCGGTCACCGCGGTGATCCAGATCAACTTGAAGACCGGACGTGAACTGGAGATCCAGACGGAGGGGCGCACATTCGCCGGAAGGCTGAGCGGGGCGGCGGACGGATCCTTGTTCTTCTCAAGCGCCGATGGGCTGAGTATCTACAGCGTGGCGACGGGGAAGCTGACCGGGTTCCGCGCCGGGGCGGTGCCCGAGATCATCGACGCGGTCCAGCCGGTGCTCTACGCGGACGTGAACGGGGCGCTGATCGGGGTCGATCCGGTGACCGGGCAGAACGAGCGCCGCAGGTCTTATCCGGGGCCGCCTGGGACTTACGGGGTGCGTGGCGGGGTCGCGCTCGGGCTTGACCCTGGGGCGGACGGGGCGGCCTGGGGGTACAACATCGCTCGCAAGCGGGTGAGCTGGACTAGCCGGAAGCTGCCCTGGCCGCATTTCTTCGTGGACTTGTCTGGCATCGGGGGGAGCATCGACCCGGCAAGCGGGATGGTGCTGCTGGCGGCTTGCGCAAAGGTGGGACAGGCGGTGGGGGCTCGCGCGGTGGCTGGCGGAACTGGTCAGGCGTGCTCGAGGCCTACACTCGTGGCGATTCAACGGTGAGCTAGCCTTCCCGGCCGGCCTTGTCTGGGGCGGCGTGCTCTTGCCAGGTACGTGGCCGGTGCGCGGCCCGCCCCTGTCCACAGTGCCAACGCTGGCGCCGCGATGGCCACTCGGGTGCTTTCCTTGTCGAGTAAGCCCTGGCCTGGTCGAGCCGGACTGGTTTGGTCGGCCGGACTGGTTTGGTCGGGCCGGACTGGGCCGGTCGGCCTCTGCCCTCGCCAGGTCCTTGGCTGGACTATCCCGGCATTGCGGGCATTTGTCGCAACTGGCCGGGCTGGACAGCAACGATGTCGCTCCGTTGCTGTACCGGGCGTCCAATCAACGACAACGATGTCCCAGCGATGTCGCGGGAACCGCATCTCAGGGACATCGTTGTTGTTCCGCCCGGCCTTGCGAACCGCATCGATGGCCCAGCGATGCGGGAAAGCGCCGGGATAAACCGGCATGGAGGAGGAGATGGAAGAGCTCTACGCCGAAGGGCTAGCGTCCCACGGCGGCCCTCAGCCATGCGTCGACGTCCCGCGAGGGCGTGGCGAAGCGTTGGCATGGGCACGTGCAGGCCGGGTTATTGAGCCGCGAAATCATCCTTCCGGGGTGCCGACGTTGTCCGCAAGGCGGAAGGCAACACCGCTGGCGGCGCTAAGGCGCGAGCCGTCAGGGGGCCCCGCGCGGTCAGAGATCCAGGGCATGTGCGGAACCTTCATGCGCGAGAACCGGGAGATCCCGTGTCTCGCCCGCCGGGCTGATCTCCGGTCGGGCCGCCCGGGGAACGCTGAGGCGGTAATCCCGGGATGAACGAGCACGGGAAGTCGGACGGTCCCGTAGTACCTGCGAACCTGCCGAACAATGCCAGGGCTGCGGCCATGGCTGCGGAGGCGGGGGAGGAAAGGGGACCGGCCAAGGGGAACACGGACGGTGAAACACGTCCCGGACGCAGTGCCGGGCTGGGCGTGTCAAATGGGCTGGACCGTGTGCGTGAGGTAGCGGTGAGGGACAAGGAGGCACGGTTCACGGCGCTTTTGCACCATGTCACGGTGAGCCGCCTGCGGTGGGCCTACTGGGCGATCAGCCCGAAGGCCGCGCCGGGGGTGGACGGCGTGACGTGGGCAGCCTGGGGGCAGGACCTGGAGCGGAATCTCCTGGATCTGCACGAGCGGGTGCAGCAGGGGCGTTACCGGGCGAGTCCGTCGCGGCGGGCGTACATCCCGAAGGCGGACGGGCGGCTGCGTCCGCTCGGCATCGCCACGCTGGAGGACAAGATTGTCCAGCGGGCCGTCGTCGAGGTGCTGAACGCTGTCTATGAGGCGGATTTCCTGGGTTTTTCTTACGGGTTCCGGCCGGGGCGCAAGCCCCACGACGCGCTGGACGCGCTGGCGGTCGGGATCGACCGGAAGAAGGTGAACTGGGTGCCAGCCGCGGATATCCCGGGTTTTTCGGTCAGCTTGATCGGGGCTGGCTGGAGAAGTTTCTCCGGCACCGGATCGCGGACGAAAGGATCCTGCGGCTGATCGGCAAGTGGCTGGCCGCGGGAGTCGTGGAGGAAGAGACCTGGAGCGAAAGCGCCGGGGCACCGCAGGGAGCGTCGGCGTCGCCGCTGCTCGCGAACGTGTACCTGCATTACGTTCTGGACCTCTGGGCCGTGTGGTGGCGTAGTCATCACGCTCGCGGCGAGGTGATCATCGTGAGGTTCGCTGACGACTTTATCGTCGGTTTTCAGTACGAGCAGGACGCGCGGCGGTTCCTGGTTGAGCTCCGGCCCCGGCTGGCGAAGTTCGGCCTGGAGCTGCACCCGGACAAGACCCGGCTGATCGAGTTCGGGCGGTTTGCCGCCCGCGACCGGGCGGCCAGGGGCCGGGGCAGGCCGGAAACGTTCGATTTCCTGGGCTTCACCCACATCTGCGGGACGGACAGGAACGGGCGGTTCCAGCTCAAGCGCGTCACGATCGCCAAGCGGCTGCGGGCCAAGCTGGCCGAAATCAAGGTCCAGCTCAGGCGCCGCATGCACGAATCGATCCCGGAGCAGGGCCGCTGGCTGGCCAGCGTGCTGCGCGGGCACACGGCATACTACGCCGTGCCCGGCAACATCGACGCCGTACAGGCCTTCCGCGACCAGGTGACCTGGCTCTGGCTCCGGGCGCTGCGGCGCCGCAGCCAGAAGCACCGGGTCACCTGGGCGCGGATGAAAGGGATCGAAGCCCGGTGGCTCCCCCGAGCCCGCATCATGCACCCCTACCCGAACGTGCGCTTCGACGCCAGAACCCAAGGCAGGAGCCCGGTGCGGTAATTCCGCACGCCGGGATCTGCGCGGGGGGCCGGCCGCAAGGCCGGTCCCTACCGCGACTACGCCAAGGAGGCCAGGTCGGTCGGGTCGCCGTCCCGCCCCGGACCAGCGTTCACTGCAGTCACACCAGCCCCGGCCGCCACAGCTGTGACTGCGACGCGATCCGCGGGCACTGACTGCCGCGCCGGTTCCGGTGCTCGGGCCGCGAGCGGCCCTGCGCGCCGGGTCGGCTTGCCATCGATGACCTGGGTTCTGTTGACACTGGCCGGGGTGCTGGGGTTTAGGCCCGCCCGGAACCTAAGGTCTTCCTGCGCTTCTCTTCACCACTCTGGGTGATCACTGGCTTCCTGTCTGGCGCTTGGGTTTCCCATGGGCACCAACCCGAGGTCATCCTGCTCGCTAGCAGGGAACGCGGCCGTGACAATCGGTACTACTCGCGGAGCGACGGCGCGTAATCTAGGTCGGGCAGAATGTGATGCAAGCGCCTGTAGCTCAGCGGATAGAGCGACTGCCTTCTAAGCAGTTGGTCGCAGGTTCGAGTCCTGCCAGGCGCGCAGGTCAGAGGCCTGATCGTGAGACTACGCGGGTCCTTGGTAGCCAAACTGGTAGCCAAAGGGGCGTAGCATTTTGGTATGCCCGCTACCAAAACCACGCGTCGTGGACACCGCGAAGACTCGATCTTCTTCTCGGCTGACCGGGACCGGTGGATCGGGGAGATCTCGGCTGGGTTCCGGGCCGACGGTCGGCGGTTCCGTCGGAAGGTGACCGGGCGCACCAAGCAGGAGGTGCGCGACAAGCTCAAGGCTGCGCACTCCGAGCTGGATGCCGGGCTCAAAACTCCTACGACTTATACGGTGCGGCAGACGGTCGAGGCCTGGTTGCGGGACGGGTTAGACGGGAAGTCGGAGCGGACTAAGAAGTTGTACGCGGGGTTGCTCGGGCCGCTTATGGATGAGATCGGCAGGCGGCAGCTCCGCCAGCTGAGTGCCGGCGATGTCCGGAATGGGCTTGCTGAGTTAACTGAGCGGTATTCGACTCGGTCTTGCAGATCACGCGGAACTCGCTTGAGCGGGCTATCGCGCACGCCCAGGCCGATGATCTGGTGGGGCGAAATGTCGCAGGCGCTGATCAAGGCGCCTCGGGGGCGGGCGGGGCGGCCGTCGAAGAGCTTCACCGTCGAGGAGGCGCAGGCGGTGCTGGCTGCGGCTGCAGGGGACGCGGCTTGAGGCGTACGTGACGTTGAGCCTGCTCGCCGGGATCAGGACTGAGGAGGCGCGGGCGCTTCGGTGGGATGACGTTGTCGTGTGGGTGGATGACGCCGACTGGGTGGCGGCCGGTTACTCAGGTGGGGTTCGACGGCGCTCGGGCTGGTGAGGCTCGGTTCGCGATCTACGTGTGGCGGGCCGAGCGGGCTGGCGGGGATACGAAGACGCATGAAGTCGCGGCGGACTCTGGCGTTGCCGCAGAAGTGCGTCGAGGTGCTTCAGGCAGCTGTGGGCGCAGCAGGCAGAGGGACCGGGAGCGGGCCGGGGAGCTGTGGCAGGAGAACGGGCTGCTGTTCGCGTCGCGGGTCGGGCACGGCGTTGACGGCTGAACAATGTGATCAGGGCGTTCCGGATCATCACGAAGAAGGCCGGGCTGGGCGAGGACTGGGTGCCGCGGGAGATGCGGCACACGTTCGTATCGGTGCTGTCGGCCAACGGGGTGCCGGTAGAGAGCATCGCGCTGCTAGTAGGGCATGAGCGGACGGCGACTACCGAAATGGTCTACCGCCATGAGATCAGGCCAGCGCTGACTCAGGGCGCCGAGATCATGGACAAGATCTTCGCGGACTAGCTGGGTGCTGGTCAGACGGTCGAAGGTGGCCCGCGCGGCTTCTACATCAGGGGCGTGACTGCTGACGATCTGTCCTCGGGGACTCTGATGGCTGACTATGTCGAGGTCGGCTGGTCCGTCGAAGCTGAGGATGGTGAAAGAGCAGGTCGGCGTGAGTCCAGGTTGGTTGAGGGTTGCGATCTGGATCGTCACGCTCGACTGGCCGTCGCCTCGCATAGCTGGTTGAGTTGGTCGCGCATGGTGGCGGGGTTGGCGATCTGGCGAAGCACGGCTGATTCGTCGAGGACCACGTGCAGTTGCTGGCCGTGATCGCGGATGACTTGCTGTCGCCGCAGCGTGATCGCGGTGAGCTTGGCGATTACGTTCTTCGAGAGGTCGGGTTGGGTAGCGCGGATTGCGGCGGTGGCGTAAGGCTCAGTCTGCAGCAGGTCTGGGATGAGGTGCTGCTCGTATGAGCGGATTTTCGATGCGGCCGGTTCGAGGCCGAAGTACCGGCCTGCACCTGGGGGTAGGAGGTCGGCGTCGTCGTGCCACCATTCTTTGCGCTGGCCTTGTCGGGCTAGGTCGGCGAGTTGCTTGCGCTGGTCTTCGCCGGTGTGTTCGTACAGGTTGAGCAGCGTGTAGAGGTAGGCGGTTCTGGTGGGGGCCAGGCCGGTTTCGATTCGGGACAGGGTGCTTGGCGCGACGCCGAGGGTGGCGCTGGCGTCTTCGAGACGCAGTGAGTGGGCCTCGCGGAGGTGGCGCAGGTGCCTGCCGAGTTCGCGGCGGCAGATCGCCGGGGCCGGATTGCTGACCTGGCGGAAGGCAGATGGTGCGGATGGTTTAGTCATTGTCGGATGCGGTCGACTGGCTGAGGAGGGCGGTGATGAGGTCGTCGAGGGCGTAGCGGTATTCGGTGAGGACGATTTCGAGGTCGTCTTTGGATTGCGGGAAGTCGCTGGTCCTGGCTAGGAGTTCGCGAGCCAGGTCGGCGTCGTAGTGACGGTCTCCCCGGTAGTCCTGGGGGAAGCGGACTTTGAGACGGGCGAATCGGGAGCTGCTCCGTGCGGTGACTCCGATAGTGCGTATCGGCATGAAGCGGAGTTTCTGCAGTGGGATGAGTTGTGCGTGGTCGGGCGTTGCCTTCATGATTTCTGGCTTTCTGTTTCGTGATATTCGAGGGTGCAACGGACGGTTTTGCCGCCGGCTGGCGGATAGAACCAGGCCCATTCCTTGCTCAGCGCCTGGACGATGATCAGGCCGCGGCCGGATTCGGCTTCGGGGCCTGCGTTGGTGAGGACTGGTGGCCTAGGGTCAGGGTCGGAGACTTCGATGACGATGCGGTCTGGGTGCCGTCGCAGGGTCTGCGTGACGGTGGCTTCGTGGTCAGCCTGGGGGAGCCTGGTCGCCGAGGCGATGCAGGCGTTCGTGACGAGTTCGGAGATCAGGAGCACGGCCGTGTCGACGGTTTCCGGCGCGATGTTCCAGGCGCTGAGCGCATCCTTGGCGTGGCGGCGCGCCAAGGCGACGTTGCTGGGTCGGGCGGCGAACTCGATTGAGGCGAAGGCCGAGCGCGCGCATCGGCTTGGTCGGTTCTTGGCTGCGGCGAGGTCGCCCACGAGTTGTTCCTTCGCGTTGGTCGCCGGGCTTTGGCTACCTGGCAGTGTCGAACGCCTCTGCCGAGCTTGGATATGACAGACCGCGCATGAGCGGTATGCGGCATGCGCGTCGCCGACCTTCAGGTGGCATGTGCGCAGCTAGACTGCGTGAGCAGGGATACGGCCGAGTCGGGAGCGCGGGCGGGCGGTAGCAGTGGCGGTCAATGGTGTTCGGTATTGCCAGTGCGGTCAGCGGCTGGCACGCGATCACGTGGGTACGCGATGCGCGGTCTGCGAGCGGCGGGCTATAGAGCGAGCGGCCGTTCCGCCGGAGGTGCCGGCTGGTTTCTGGGTCACGCAGGCGTTCCGCGACGCGTTCGCGGCGCAGCACATCGGCCGGGTGGCCAGGGCGTACCGGCGTCACCCGCTTCACGTGGCGGCTTATGGCGGGGACGGCATCTCGCAGGCGTTACTCGGCGGTTGGCTGGGGCTGACTCAGGCGCAGGTGAGCCGGGTTGAGAATGGGGCGCCGGTCAGGAACCTGGACACGCTCGGACACTGGGCGCGGGTCTTGCGGATACCGCCGGAACATTTGTGGTTCACACCGCTCGGCGGGCTAGCCGGTACAGGTGCAGGTTTTGACCAGGACTTCGTCGGTTCCGGGCCGCTGATGTCATCGTCGGCCAGAACACTGACCGTAGTCGCGGAGCTTGAGGCTGATCCTGCCGGACTGAGTATCTTCGGCAGATCCGACATGGATAGAGACGGCGGCAGTTCGCGCTTTCATCGCGGTGCCGGTGGTCTTCTTTCCGGTTCGATGGAGGCAGTGCTCTGCAGATCAAGATCGATGGCGCGAGGTGCGCCAGTATCTGAATCACCATCGGAGCGCTCTGGCTGAGCACGCGGTCACTCTCTACCCGTCTGAATGGCGGGTTGGCCGGACTGCGTTGATCGCGCCTGCGTCGTGGCTGCCTTCGGAGCCCGTTGACCTTGCTGACATCACGTTGACGTGGGTGGACGATGAGCAGGCTGCGCGGGTGAACGGGACCGAGCCGGAGACGCGGGGTCTGCGACCTTTGCGGGCGCCGGGACATCAATTCGATCGGTACACGGCTGCTGTCCGGTATCTGGAGCCGCCGCGGCTGTTTGAGAACCGGACCAGTTACCGGCTGCTCGACCTGGATTGGGGCGACAGCGGTGCAGCGATGCGGTTCGGACTGGGCACATATTTCGACAAGCTCGACGTCTGCGAGGCTGTCGGTCACGAGCTCGCGATGGCAAAGAACGGCCGACGCGATGCCGTCAGCGGGCGTGATCTGCCGTTCCGGTCGCTGATCGGTGATCCGTTTGATTTCCGGCGGCGCGCTGTCCTGCCCGCGATTACGACGCTTACGTTGCGGCGCGGAAAGTCGGGGGTTCGCTTCCTCTTGCACTGGCGTGATCCGCGTAAGGTCGCGACGGCGACGCGGATGTACGACGTGATCCCGGCGGGGGAGTTCCAGCCGTCGTCGATTGGGCCGCGTGACCTCGCCGGGGACCTTGATATCTGGAAGAACATCGTTCGGGAACTTGATGAGGAGCTGCTCGGAGCGCCTGAGTTCGACGGGTCCCGCAGTGAGCCGATCGACTATTCGGCCTGGCGGCTGTACCAAAAGCTGACTCAGGCGCGGGCCGATGGCAAAGCATCGGCGTTGTGCCTCGGAGTCGGGCTGGATGCTCTTACGCTGGCGGCGACCATCTTGACGGCGGTTGTCATTGACGCCGATGTCTTTGATGAGCTGTTCGGGGAGGTGGTACTTGAGAACTCCGAAGGAGTCATCTTGAGGGGTGGCGAGGACGGGCAGGGCATCGAATTTTCCGAGGCCAATGTCACGCGCCTGTTTCAACATGAGCCCCTAGCAGCTCCTGGTGCAGCATGTTTGGCACTCGCCTGGACGTATAGGGCTCAGCTGCTGGCCCATTAGGTTGCTGGTCGGCCAGGCTTGGCTGCCGCGTCTAGGTCCGGAGTAATCTACCTTTTGTCCATTTTACGGAGAAAGTCTACGATTCGATTCCGTAAGGGAACTCTGGTCAGAGATGCGCATTACAGCACCTCCTTTAGTTCGTTAGGTTGCAGGGGTTATCATGTCGTGTTGGGCGAAAGTGTTCGTCCGGTGCCAGGAAGGACAGACTCGTGGCATGCCCGAGCTGCGGAGCGACAAGTTATCGGCCAATCGCCCTTGGGTATGTTGAGTGCACCGGCTCCAGGGAGGTGATGGTTCCGGACATTTACGGCGGACATCAGCCTCAGTGGCACTCCTGCGGACACAGATATCACCTGGCGGACCGCAGATCAGACCATGTGAGTGGTGCTTGCGCTTGCGGCCTGTTCTCCATCGGGCAATGCACCGAATGCGGGACTCATTTCTGCGGCGACCATTCGGCGGTCCGGGCCGACCATCGCCTCTGTCTAACTCATGCGGCAGATTTCGACAGTGCACTTCGCCTTCAGCGGGAGGCGGCATCCGAAGCGGAGGCGCTCAAGCGCGTCCGAGTGGACGCTGAACGCAGGCAGGTACGGCAACAACGGATCGCCGAGCTTTCGACTGGTGCCCAATTCGCCGCCGTCAGGCCATCAGCGCACTGCCGGCCCATGTCTGGAGCAGCCAGGGCTATCCGGCTTCTATGTTGGCGCTCGGTGGTGCCATGCGACCGGCCGCGAAATGGCGGTCCCGCCTTAGAAGCACCTTCGGATCGACTTCCGACATGAGGAGCAGGTGAACTTGCGCGGAGGAGGCGCGGATCGCCGCCCAGTCGCATCCATTCTGGTCGGTGAGCACGGCGACGTCGCGCACATTGTTCGTACGGACGGCTACGCGAAGTGGAAGCTAGCTGACTCATGGGCGCCAGAATATCCCTTGCCGGACTTCGTCAGGGCATTACTCGTCTCCGGTGCCGACCAGATCGAGTAGTCCAGGCGGGCTTTCCTGGGGAGTCGTGCGTGTAGTCCTGCCGTCGCATGTGATGGCTGGTGTCAGGTGAATTCTCTCCACGCATCAAGCTCCGTCGTGCGCCCATGAAACACCGGCATCTCGACCTGGACGACGCCCTGGCCAGTATCCGCGGCTGCTGGCTCCTGGCGGTCGGCTGCTGGTCGTCGGCCTGGCCCGCGCGGACTCGCTGACGGATCTGGCCTTCGATGCGATCTCAGGTGCCGCGAATCCGGTCATGGGGATGATCAAGCATCCCCTGCCGGTCCGCACGGCACAGCGCACCCCGGACAAGCAGCCGGTCATGCTGATGATGGACCCTGCTGCCACCCTGGCCGGATCAGGAAAGCCGCCAGAACTCACCTCCCGCGCAGCGTGTATACCCGAGTGGACCTTCTCCAGGTCAAGGACTCCGCAGAGCGCGGCAGCATGATTCTGATGGCCGGTACGCAAGCCTCGGCCCGGAGGAAGGCACCACAGCCGATAGCTAGCCGAGACAAGGGATACAACTGCGCAATTCGGTGCTCTATGAGCGCTCCAGAACAACCATTCTGCAGGTCGAACTCTGATAATCCGTACCGCCGGTATGGCGCACCCAGCGAGCCGCCGCCGCGCGGCGCGATGGTTGAGTGCTGATCACTCTGAGTGACTGTCGCCAGACCTACTAGCGCCGATCGCCGATCACGAGCGGGTAAATCAAGATCAAGTAAGCAGGCAGCGCCCCTCAGATACTGACGGCCGACCTCTCGCAGGAGTCGGGCGTGTCGTGAGTCAGGGACGTCCGCTGCTGGTAGTCGATAGCACCAAGCCGACGGATTGCAACAACGAAGAAGGATGCCGGGGTGCTTGCTCGGAGTAGAGGCCTATCGCGACGCAGGCAGTGGCGGACGGGCATGCTATACCGTCCATTTCTATGGGGACGGTCGCTTCTGGCAATCGCGATGTGATCCAGGTGCGGCAGCCATTGGTGGTAATTGTGCTGATTCCTGTACTGATGGCGCCGTTCTTCCCGTGCTGCCATGTGATGACGCCCAGGCACAATTTACTGGTCGGGCAGGCGAACTCTGTATTTAGAAACTGAGTGTGCACCGGGCTGCGCGGCGCTAGGTGGAGTACCAGCTTCGTCCCCGGCAGAACCGCGGAGAGAGCTGAGTAGGCAGCAAGGTTAACGGACAGGCAGGTTAGCTGTGAAATGCAGACGACATAACCGCAGTCGCTGTCGCATTCATTGACGATGCGCGGCTCACTCCAGGTTGCGCCTTCGTCGCTTGTTCCGGCAATGATCATCTTACTTCCGGGCAGGGCGTAGTCAGGACCGTAAGCTACGCACTCTGTGACAGTTACGCAGGTAACGTTCGGACCGCTGTCAGCCAGGTCAGCTGGAACCGCGATCTGCTGCCAGGTGCTACCGCCGTTCGTTGTAATCAGCGGGCTCGGCACGAGGTGCCCGATCTGACCGTAGTTGGCTCCGATCATGCAGTCGCTGACAGTTGAGCAGGCGACACTGCCAAGAGCCAGCACTCCTCCGGGAACCGGCACCTGCGGCCTCCAGGGGAGAGCCGCAGCAGTCCAAGTGAGCCCCCCGTCGGATGTCCGTTCCATCAACGGCTCTGACTGGTAAGAGGTGCCGCCAGTATCGCCGACGGCCACGCATACTTTCACCGACGGGCATGACAGATCGGCGAGGCCTTTGCCGAGCAGGTTGTTATCAGAGTCGAGTGACGGCTGGAATCCTGGAAGCGTGCGCATCTTCCAGGTCCTTCCGCCATCAGTGGTTATCAGGACAGCCGGGCCGCCGGGAGTGCCTGCACCAAGACTGCCTGAGGCTCCAGAAATCGGAGCGAGCGTGGTGTTGCCGAGGATCACGCAGTCCTGGTTAGTCGGGCACGAGACAGCTGTCAGTTCCGAGAAACGAGGAAGCCGCTCGGAGACTGACCAGACGTGCGCCGCCCTCGTGCTGAGCGGCGCGGCGACGCTTTTACTTCCGGAACTTGGAGAGCTGCTAAGGCAAGACGACACGGTGACCGCGAGTAACAGAACAAGCAGATAGAACAGCGACCGCGTTCTCGTCCGATGAGGCTGTGTTGGCAATGCAGACATCGTCCCCGCCCAGTGGTAGACCTCAAGCTAGCCTAATGATTTTCTTGGTTCGATGGTCCTGGACTAGGAATTTTAACGTTCCTTCGATTGCTCTTCCGGCTCCTGGCGTCGGCGTACCAGAACCGGCGCGTGATGATGTCGATGGCACGCCGGACGGACTGCTCTGCGCGCTTGTGATCGGGACAGAGGCGACGCGGGAAGCCTCGCACAAGCGCCGCCGCCGCCCCTGCGGACCTGATGATTGCGGCCCTGACCTCGACGGGTGCGATCCCACTAGCCCGTCGATTGCCTGGCTTACGTTAGAAACCGGCGAAGTGACCTGCTCATTAGATTCCCGCGACGGTCGGCCTCAAGCGACCTGCAGCGGCACCGCGCAATTGGCACATGACTAAAGGCAAACGTGCGCTCGCTGACGGTTACGTTCAGTGATAGTAGTCGGTCTCCGCCGTCAGCAGAATTGATCATCTTTGACGTTTCTCGTCTGACGGAAGTGATCGCGCAGGCCGGCGTGCAGACCTGCCGCAGTGTCCGCGCCGACGGTTTCGCCGCTGGCGATGTGTGTGGCCAGGAAGTGGTTCTGCCAGGTGATCCTGTAGGCGCCGCCCCATGTGTAGCGCAGATCCGCGAGATCCTGTTCTAAGCCGCAGTGTCCTGGTGCAGGGTGCTTGTTCACGTGTGCCTCCGGCCGGGATGCGGTCTGTTCGGCGCCGTAACTGCTGGTCAGCCTGGTGTCCTACCCTAGTCTATGGTCGTACCATGGTATGCGCTGCTGTGAGGTTGGTCCGCTGCAGGTAGCTACCGTGCGCGCATGGTCATCGACAGGGAGTGGGATGAGCCGGTGTACCATCAGGTGGCTAGGATTTTGCGGCGGCAATCGAGTCGGGCGTGATCGAGCGCGGCGCCCCGTGACGTCGATCCGGACGTTGTGCCAGACGTACGGGATCGCTCGGGCGACGGCCGCGAAGTCCCTGCGGGTCATCGCCGACGAGGGGCTGATACGGCAGGTGCCTGGCCGCGGCTGGTTCGTTGTTCCTGAGCCGTAGCGCTCAGATTGTCACAGTGATTCGACGTGGCTTTGCCTTAGGATTCGAGCGGCAGGCGGTGCTATTTGGCGGAAGCTGGTGGGCATGTCGGACAGTCCGAGCGGGTAGCTGTGGCCTAAGGGCGATGACCATCCCGCCGAGTTACCTGCTCTCGGCCAGGTTCTGCGTGAGTACCGCAAGGCCAACCACCTGACGCAGACGGCGCTGGCCGCGTTGCTCCAGGTTGATCTGACCTATATCTCGATGATCGAACGCGGGACCCGGTCTGTCCGTGATGTGAGTTTCCTGCGACGGGTGGCCAGGCTGTTGGGGATTCCGCCGTCGGACTTGGGTTTGTCGAATAAGTTGCTGGCGGAGGCGGCGAGCCCGAACGCGCGGCAGTGGCGCCGGAAGGACGGGGCGCGGCTGTCTGGTCCGATGGAAGCGGTGATGTCGGATCAGAGTGACTGGCGGGCGGTCCGCCGGTACCTGAATCATCACCGCAGCGCGCTGGCCGGGCAGGCCGTCGAGTTGTATCCGGCTGAGATGCGGCTTGGGCGGACGACGCTGATCGCGCCTGCGTCGTGGCTGCCTGCGGGGCCGGTGACCTGGCTGATATCGCGATGGCGTGGGTTCCGGACATGCCGACGCCGAAGGTGACGGGCGGTGAGCCGGAGACTCGGGCGCTGCGGCCCTTGCGGGTTCCGGACAGCAGTTTGACCGGTATACGTCGGCGGTGCGGTATCTGGATCCGCCGACGGTTGTTCGAGAACCGGCCGAGTTACCGGCTGGCCGGGCTCGCGTGGACTGGCGAGTCGGGGGCGATGCGGTTCGGGCTGGGGACGTATTTCGGGAAGCTTGATATCAGCGAGGCGATCGGGCACGAGATGGCGGAGGTGGCGTCGCGGGGTGAGGGGAAGATCGGGGGGCGGGATCTGCCGTTCCGGTCGCTGATTGATGATCCATTTGATTTCCGGCGGCGGGCGGTGTTGCCTGGCGATCACGACTTTGACGTTGCGCCGGGCGAAGGCGGGGGCAGTTTCCTGCTGCACTAGCGGATCCGGAGAAAGTCGCGACTGCCGGCGGGGATCTTTGATGTGATCCCGGCGGGGAGTTCCAGCCGTCCTCGATCGCGCCGCATGACCTGGCAAATGACTTTGATATCTGGAAGAACATCGTGCGGGAGTTCAGCGAGGAACTGCTGGGTGCTCCTGAGCATGACGGGTCGCGAAGTGAACCGATTGGCTATGGGGGTGGCCGCTGTACCGGGCGCTGTGCCAGGCCCGTGCGGACGGCCGGGCGATGGCCGGGTGTCTCGGGCCGGGCTGGACGCGCTGTCGCTGGCGAGCGAGGGTCCTGACCGGCTTCGGCATTGATGCCGCTGACTTTGATGATCTGTTCGGCGGCGCCGTGCGGGTGAACTCGGAGGGAATGACGATCTTCGGAGAGGACGGCAGGGACAGCGGCAACGGGATCGAGTTCTCGGAGCGGAATGTGAAGCGCCTGCTCGAACGTGAGCCGATGGCCGCGCCTGGAGAGGCGTGTCTGGCACTGGCATGGCGGAGCAGGATGGCGCTGCTCGCCCAGTAGCCTGCTGAGCGTGAGCGGACCGGCGGCGAGGTAAGGGGCCAGCTAGTGGCGGCGGGGGAGCAGTCCGGCCTGACCAGCGAGCAGAGCCAGGAGCAGTGGCGACTCGTCCGGCGGGCACTCAAGGAGAAACGCCACAAGCTCTCGCTCCTGGCCGGGGGAGCTTTACCCCGACGTGCCCAGGGTCGAGGGTACTGGACTCCTGAGCCAGGCCCGAGTGGCTGCCTGCCAGGCCGGTCGAGCTGGATCAGGCGGAACTGGTCTGGGACGGGCGGGCTGCTGGGCCAGTGATTGCCGGGTCCGGTCCTGAGTCCGTTGCCGTGCGTCCGTTGAGGGCCGATGGGACGCGGTTCGCGTCTTATGCGGAGGCGGTGGAAGCGCTTGACCGGCCGCGCTGTTCGAGAACCGGCTCCTGTACCGGCTGACCGGTGCTGACTTCAGCTCGCCGGGTGCTGAGCGCCTGGACTTGGCCTCCGGGCATTACTTCGACTCCATCAGCGTGAGCGAGGCACTTGTTCATGGTTCGCTGCGCCGTTCACAGGCGGAGCGGTGTTCCTTGAGCTAGATGCGCTGCCGTTGCGGGCGGCGGTCGGGGATCCGTGTGAGCTGCGGCGGCGGCCGGTGAGCGTGGCCGTTACTACACTGACGCTGCGGCGGGAGGGTCCGGGGCGGGCTTCATTTTTGCTGCACTGGCGGGATCCGGCGAAGGTCACTCACGCGGGCGGGATGTATCAAGTGATGCCGGTCGGCATTTTCCAGCCCGCTGATGAGAATCCGACGTCGGTTCGCCCTGATCTGAGCCTGGGCAGTGCATGGTCCGCGAGTTCAGCGAGGAATTGCTCGGTAAGTCCGAGGTTTACGGCCGTTGGGATCGCCGGTCGCGTACGAGCAGTGGCCTTTCTTCCGCCAGCTCGGCCAGGCCCGGCAGGAGGGCCGGGTTCGGGTGTCGGTTGTGAGGCTTGGCGTTAACCCCTTGTGCGCTTGTCTGCGATCTGCTGACCGTGGCCGTGTTCGACTCCGAGGTCTTCGACCGGTTGTTCGGCGGGCTGGTCTCCGCAGAACGCCGAGGGAGACGTCGTGAACGACGGCGCCGCTACCGGGTTTGAGTTCTCGGCCCAGACCGTGGACCGGCTAGCGGGCGAGCGACTCGCCGATGCAGGCGGCCGGGCGGCCGTGCTCAGGCTCGCCTGACGCCCGCCCGGTCGCTGATATAGCTGTCCGGGCTAGTGCCAGTATCACGAAATTTCGTTCGCCGGTCTGCTGACCTGCCTGGTTCGCGGTTTCTGCCGGGAGCGGCGGGGTCGGTGAACGTGAGGATGCTCTGGGGTCCGGTGCTGCCATAGCCACCCGCCGGCGGCGATCAGCAGGCCAGCCCAGAGCCAGATATCCGCCAGGTTGAAAGTCGGCCCGTAGAACGACACATGCACGCCAGTCCACAACCCCGCCATGCAGTACGGCGGGCGCGCGGCGCCAGGCGGTCGAGGAGGTTGCCTGCCGCGCCTGCGGCGGCCAGCGCGACGCCCGCTTTGCTGGCCCGGTTCGGAGCCCGGACTGCCCAGGTTACCGAGCAGGATCATGCCGACGAACGTCACCGCGGCGAGAAGCGGTTCGTAGCTCGCGCCCAGCCCGAAGAGGCGCCGTGATTGATCACGAGCTGGAGCCGGACCAGGCCGCGCGGCAGGGAGATGTCGCGCCCGCTCGGAGAGCCGGGACAGGGCCATCCTTTGCTGACGGCATCGGCCGTCACCCCCAGCACCCTTATGACAGGCTGTCATAAACTCTGCCTTCGCCAGGACAAGCTGTCATAAAACAGCCAGCCAATCGCTCTTACGCTCCAGCCATACCCAATCCGGAGGTTGGTTGTGAGCAATCTAAAGAAACTGTGCCGCCCCGAGCGCGGATTCTCATTACCGACTGCTAGTTAAATCCATCCATGCACGCCGACCATTCAGGGCGGTGAGCCGCAATGCTAATCATCGTTATCGCAATAGCAGCGACTCGGTTCGGTCGCGGGCATCGTCGCGTTCGTCGTCCTGTGCGCCGGGATCCGGCGTGAGGACCGGGGATCACGCCTAGGCAGGCCCGCGCGGTGACTCGCTTCCCGGCAGGCCCGGCGGTTCACCGGGATGCGGGAACTGCCGGCGTTCGACCGGCAGTCGGCGCGCGGCCGGTCCGGGCTCGGTGTCAGAGACCAGGCTCGCCGGAATGCTGCGTTCGGGCTTCGAGGCGGTCGAGTCGCTGGTGTGCCCGCCGCAGGTCTTCGCGTAGTTCCCGGAGTTCGGCCAGGCAGTCGCTGCCGGGCCGGCCGTGGCGGACGTCGTCGATCACCGCCCAGCCGACCTCTTTCAGCAGCGGCAGCCACACCTTGTGACCAGTCTTGGCCTGCGTCACCGCCAGCCGGTTGCCGGCCCAGTCGAAGTCGGCGAACTCCAGCCGCCGGATGTCGACGCCGCGCAGCCCGAGCCTGGCGATCAGCAGGATGATCGCGTAGTCCCGCTTCCCGCACGGATTGTCCCGGTCGATCGCCTCCACGATCCTGGCCACCTGCCCGGGGTCCCGCACCGACGGGATCCTGGCTCGCTTGCCGGAGCGTACTGCCGGACCGCGTCCAGGCAGGCGGCGTCGGCCAGGCCCGCGGCGGACGCGAACCGCAGGAACGACCGCACCGCGCACAGTTTCTGCTCGACGGTCTTGACCTGGTATCCGGCCAGCGTCGCGACGAACGCCCCGATCATGGCGGCGTCGCAGCGGGCCAGCCCGCCGCGGTGCCGGCAAACGCGACGAACTCCCCGGCCAGGATCCCGTACGTCTTCACCGTCGACACGGCGCGGTTCTCCGCACGCAGGTGCGCCTGGAACCGGGCTACCGCCTCGGCGCCGGCCGTCCATCTTGCTCACCGACCGGTTGTAGCGGCGCAGCACCGCCCCGTGGACCGCGTAGTCCTCCAGCATCTGGGCGACCCTGAACAAGTACACGTCGGTCTGCTTCAGCGTCCCGGCCTGCTCCTTGGCGAAGAATCCGCACGCCTCGTCGACCCACGCCATCGCCACGTCCAGGGAGAACTCCTGCACGCCACGGGCAGCGAAGTACCTCCCCATCCGCCGCCAGGCGCCCCGGTACCACTTCATCGTCGAGTCCTCGTAGCCCAGGCGCCGCAACTCCGCATCCAGACCCGACACCAGCGCAGACACACTCGTCATCACGCCGACCTCCTGATCATCAAGGGTTCGGCACCATGCCGAACCGCCTGATCAGAAGCCTCGACACATTATGCGCAGTGCTCAACCGCCAGTATCGCTGTCACCAGGGCCAGCACCACAACGCTGCGCATAACCCAGCACTGTTCATAAGGCGGCTTATCTTCAGCTGAACATAAGCCGCCCTGGGGCGTGCCCTAGCCCTGCGGCGCAGCGACCCGTCCTCCATCACCCGGGACCGCAGCAACGTGCGGACCAGCGCCAGGACAGACTGGTCACAGACGCGTCCCCCGACCGCCTGCATGAGCCGGTCAGTGCGGGATCGACTCAAAACAGCTCGCGATGTCGGTTTCCACAACCCAGCGGCGGCCCCGCCAGGACTCATCAATGAGCACCTGCAGGGCATCGTGCGCCGACCGCCTCGGGCGGAACCCGAAGCTGCACGGCAGGAAATCCGCCTCGAAGACCGGCTCAAGCACGATCTTCAGCAGCGGCCTGCACGATCCGGTCGCGGACAGCAGGAATCGACAACGGCCTCTGCTCCTCCGTTCCCGGCTTCGGGATGAACACCCGCCGGGCAGGCAACAGCCGGTACCGTCTCTCCCGCATTTCCGCGGCCAGCTCACCGAGCAGCCGGGACACCCCGTACTCCTCGACGTCCGCCAGGCGTGACACGATCAATGCCAGCAGCGCCGCGATTGCGGCGCACGTCCTCCCACGCCCTGTCCAGCACGTCCCTGCGGTGGACCTTGTCGAACAGCGCATGGAACCGTCGCTCCGGGATCAGCCTTGACCGCCCGGTATAGCGCATGCTGAAGCGCTCGGACTCTGTCCCCGCAGACAGCCGCCAGGGTGGACCTAGCCGTATAGAACCGGCACTCACCAGCCAGAAGCCTCCCAGCTCGCGCGCGAACGAAGCAGCGGCCCTTCCCTCCCCGCAGGTTGTACTGTCCTGCGGATCGAGCGGTACTACGGCCGCCTCCGACTCCCTCCCGGCCGCCGCCCACTTCCCGGCTCCACACCGGTTATAAGACCGCGCTTTCCGCGCCTTTCCGCAGGACGCTTCGTCCGGGGAGGGCCTCTCCAGTTCCCGCCGCCACCATCTGAACGTTCCGCGCCCTCTTACGCCGGAGAGTCCCTCGCGGCTGCATACCAGGATCTTCACCGCTTCCATGGCCTTCGCCGTGAACCGCCCGGCTCGGCTCTCTCTTCGGTGTCTAACGACGCGGCAGGCTTCGCTTGCGCTGCGGACCGCTCAGTTGCTCCCCCTCAAAGGGCTTTCGACGCTGGGCTCCGGCCCGGCCCGTTTCCAGACCAGACCGCCAGCCTGCTACCGGGCTCCCTGGCGATTACCCGGACCGGACTTCCACCGGCAGGCGACGACGAGCTTCCGATCAGGTCATGACCGCTGGACAATCACCTCCGTGATCTCTGGACGCACCGGCTGGAGTACTAGAGCCGCCATAAGTGCGCAGGCTCTCTGTGGGGAACCGGCGTCAGAACTCCGCGAAGTCCAGCGGTCAGGTCCCGCACCGCTCGACGCGCTAACAAACGTGTGAGGACTACCTGGACGCCGCTATTCCCGGACGCTCTTTCCGCTCTGTGAGCTAGATCACACTTGAGGTCCAAACCAGAGGTGACATGCACCGATTACTGCGCCTGATGAGCTGGTTCGGATTGATGCCCCGCAGGTTGCGCAGCGCCGGGGTACTAATCACGGTCTCATCGCTTTCGGGCTCCGGCCTGGTGACGGTCGTCGGTACGGCTGCGATCGCCTCGACGGTGGCGGTGACGGTGACGGCCGCGCCGGCTAAGGCGTCGACGTCTTCGTGCGGCAACGTGCTCATCTTGGCGTCGTCCGTGAACGGCGGCACCGCGAGCGCCGAGTACGAGGAGCTCGCGTCGCTGGGCTGTAGCCCCACGCTGGTGACCGACACCGAGTGGGGAGGGATGACCGAGGCAGATTTCGCGTCTTATGAGGCGATCGTGATCGGGGACCCGTCCTCGGGAAGTTGCGCGACCACGGTGCCGACCGAGGCCGCATCGACGGCAGGCACCTGGGGACCGGCGGTCAACGGCAACGTGGCGGTGCTGGGCACGGCGCCCACCCTGGCCGGATCGGCGGGCTCGGCGCTCCTGGACGACGCGCTTTCATACGCGGTGGCCACGCCCGGCCAGACCGGCCTGTACATGTCGCTGAACTGCGAATACGAATACGCTGGGGCGGGCTCCCCAGTGCCGATGCTGGCCTACGTGGATGACAGCGGAGTGCAGAAACAACAGCAATTTCACGGTGACCGGGCGGAACAGCAGCGGCTCGTGCCCGGATTCCGGGACGGTCAACACCTGGCAGGCACTGGCGGACACGCAGTTCAACGGCCTAGTCTCGGCCAACCTGGGCCGCCGTGGGCGCTGCCGGCCTGCTCGGTTCAGGAGTCCTTCACCGCCTGGCCAGTCGGCCTGAACGGCCTGGCTTCACGTCACCAGCGCCACCCCGGCGAGCTTCACCGCCTCCGACGGAGCGACCGGCCAGGCTTATGTCCTCGCCGGTACGCCAGTGTCGGCCACGACCGCCGCGCTGTCACCGTCGGCCGGAGGGCAGGTGCCGCCGGGCACGACGACTGGCGGTGGCTCCAACCCAGCGGCCAGCGCGGTCGACCAGGAATCAGTGAACGGGGTGAATACCGAGAACGGGGACTTCAGCCTGGAGTCAACCGACCTGTCGATTCCGACGCTCGGTCCTGACCTGGGCTTTTACCGTAACTACGACGCGCAGGCGGCTCAGGCGCAGACTCAGACCGGCGCACCTGGTGCAGTGGGCTACGGGTGGACGGATAACTGGTCGTCCTCGCTGTCGTCGGTGAGCCCGGTTCCAGGGGACATTTACTCCATGGACGAGCTAGCGACGCCCGACGGAAATGGCGGACCGGCCACGAGCGGGCCGCTGGATTACCCGGATATGTCGATTCTCAAAGGCGGCAACGTCTACATCAGTGACACGGCGGGGAACCGGATCGAGGAAATCGCCGGGCAGCAGCGGGTCCCAGTGGGGGATGCCGATGACCGCAGGAAACATGTACACCATCGCGGGCAGCCCGACCGGCGCGTACGGCTCCTCAGGCAACGGGACCCCCGACGAGGCAGGCGTGCACAGCGCGTCCTCGTCGTCGCTGCTGAACCATCCGGAAGGGATCGCGTTCGACCCGTCCGGTGACCTGTACATCGCTGACACGGGCAACAACCGGGTGATGGAGATCCCGGTCGCCAGGGGGACGCAGTGGGGATCGATCACGATGACAGCCGATGACCTGTACACGGTGGCTGGCAATGGTGGCGGAGGCGCGGGGCATTCGGGGGACGGCACGGCGGCGACGGCGGCGTTCCTGGACCAGCCGTGAGACTGGATTTCGGCCTCGGGAGCTCGGATCTGTATATCGCTGACGCGGGAAACAAGCGGATCCAGGAGTCCCCGCAGAGAGCGGCGGTCGTGGGGCCGGACGGCTCTGACCGGCCGACGACATGTACACGGTCGCGGGGTCATCAGTCGGGGCCGAGGGATCGCGAACGGACGCTGGCAGAGAACGCCAGCGGGCTTGGGGCGCTCGCAACTGGACGGCCCGGAAGGGCTCACGTTCTCCTCCGCGGGAAACATGTACCTCGCTGACACCGCGAACTCCAGGATCATCGAGATCCCGCCGTCGTCGGGAATGCAGTGGGGCATTTCGATGACAGCCGACAAGCTGTACACGGTGGCAGGATCGCAGCTCGGGGTCTCAGGGACATCCGGTGACAACGGCGCGGCGACATCGGCGATGCTCTACGCGCCGGTGTCGGTCCAGGCATACAACGGGCAGCAGCTGTACATCTCCGACTCGGAGAACAACCAGATCCAGGAAGTCGCCCGAACCTCCCACACCGAGTGGGGCATCTCCATGACCGCAGACGACGTCTACACGATCGCCGGGTCCGCCGTCAGGTACGGCCGGTTTCTCCGGCGACGGCAGTGCTGCCACCTCCGCGCTGCTGGACAACCCGGGCCAGGTCGCGCTTGACGGTTCCCTGAACATGTACATACCGGACACCGACAACAACCGCGAACGCGAAGTCTCCTCCTCCACCTACGACATCAGCGAAGTCGCGGGAGACGGCCAGACACTGGCATCCATCGGGCGACGGCGGACCGGCCGTCGACGGCGAGCTGTTCCGCCCGGCCGGACAGGTCGAAGACACTGAAGGGAATATCTACATCTCCGACGCCGGGAACAACCGGGTCCAGGAAATCGCCGCTACCACCCACATGCAGTGGGGATCACCGTGAACGGCGGCGACTCTATCCCGATCGCCGGTCGACAGTCGGGCTGGGCCGGCAACACCGGCGATGGCAGTTCCGGCCGACCGCGCGCTGCTCAACTTCCCCGGCCGGCTGGCTCTGGACTCAGCCGGAACCTGTACATCGCCGACCAGGGCAACAACGAGATCCGCAAAGTCAGCGCCGCCACCGGCGACATCGCCACCATCGCAGGAAACGGGTACGGCGGCACTGTCGGGCAACGGCGGCCCGGCCCTCGCCGCTGAACTCGGCGCGCCGTCGAGCATCACGATCGACAGCCAGGGCGACCTGTTCATCGCCGACAACCAGTCCAACGAGATCCGCGAGGTCTACACCGGTGGCGCCGGCGGCGGCCAGACCTTCGGGCAGTCCATGATCGGCAACGACATCTACGTCATCGCCGGCAGCCCCACCGGTATCGCCAGCAGCATCGGCGATACCGGCGCAGCGTCGTCCGCCCTGCTCAACCAGCCCCAGGGCGTCGCCGTCGACACCGCCAGGGCGACGTGCTCATCGCCGACAGCTGGAACAACCGGATCCAGGAAATCCCCGTCACCAACGGTGTCCAGTACCGCCAGCAGATGACCAAGTACGACATCTACACGATCGCTGGATCCGCCGCCGGAACCCAGGGCAACACCGGCGACGGCGGCTTGGCCACCAGCGCCCTTCTGGTTCGCTACGGGCTGGCTAGCGATGACAGCGCCTGGATCACCGGCCAAGTCATCAACTCCGAGTCCGGGTCCCCGCCCACGCACCCAGTGGGGCGCCGCCATGACCGCCGGTGACATGTACACCGTCGCGGGCGCGCAATCGGCACGAAGGCGAAACCGGTGACGGCGGCCCCGCCACCGGCACCAGCGGCGCCCTCATGTCCTATGTCATCGGCTCTCCGTCGACTCCCAGGCCGATCTGTACATCACTGACTGGGCGGGGAACCACCCTCCGCGAAGTCGCCGCCACCACGACCGCGACCATCGATCCCGCGTTCGGCAGCCTCAGCGCTCTGTATCCCCCGCCCGGTCCACACGAGACGGCGTGCACGTATGCGGGCGCATCACGGTAACCCAGACGAGCGGCGACCAGGTCACGTTCTATACCAGGACTGGAAGTTCCTGTCCCGGGCCCTATCGCGCTTCCGGTCAGTACTGCGTGCTGCCTCAGAATCAAGGCGCAACCCTGACCTACAACAGCACCACCGGGACCTACACGTTCACCGCGCAGGCAGACGATGACAGTTATACCTACAGCGCCCGGGCGTCATCACCGGCGAATCCAACCAAGCCCGAAGCGCCATCACCATCAGGACACATCCCGGCCCCCGGATCTGGGCGGTGCCCGTCATTGGCGTACAGCTGCGAGACTCTCGCGGACCGGGCCGGTCCCTCACCATGCCTGAATTCGGCGGGCTTGATCACCTCGTGACTGACCCGATGGGCAACGAGTGGAAGTACGGCTACACGGGCTCCGGCGCTGACCGACCTGACTTCGGTCACCGACCCGCTGGGCAACGTCACCAGCTTCACGTACGACACCGGGAACAGCAATCCGCTGCTCGTCAATGACATACGCGCCGTTACCAACCCCAACGGCCAGTCCACCGGACCTGACCCCGGCGCGCAGACGACCCTGACCTATAACTCCGCGGGACAGGTCACCTCGGTGACGGATCCAATGGGCAACGAGACCAGCTTTAACTGGACCGGCCTCAACCCGGTCACCGGTAACGGGATCACTACGGTCACCGACCCGGACGGCAACGCGACCGTCTACTTCTACAGCCAGGGCACCCTTGGCGCCGCTTCGGTCTGGGACGGCACAGTGGGTTCCACGCTGCTGACTGAGCGAGACAGCATTCCTGACCAGAGCGACAGCACGGGCGACGCCAGCGCCGGCACCGAACAAGTGACCACGGCAGAGAGCCCAGCCGGGCTGATCTCCCAGATCTCTTACGCGAACGACGCGGTGGCAACGTACAGCGGCCCGGACGGCGAGACCAATTCCAACGGCAGTCCGGTATTCGCCGGCCAGACCCAGACCGTCACCTCCCTCGGTGAGCCGAACTGCACCTCTGACTACGCGGCCACCGCGTCAGCGGCCTGCCAGAAGGTCAGTCCGCCGTCGGCTGTATCGGCCGGACAGACCATCAGCCCGCCGTCTTCGGTGCCTCCGCAAGGCGACACCTTCACCCTGTACGACAACCTGGGCGACCAGCTGTACAGCTCCATCGGCGTCTATCCCGCGGGCGGCGGTACTCCGGTCGCGGAAACGAATTATCAGCTTTTCAACAACAACAGCGTCACGCTGCCAGGGACCACCACGCCGATCACCTGCGGCACCGAGGCGCCCTCAGCGATGCTGCCATGCGCCGACATCGACGCATCCGGCGCGGTAGAGCAACTGACGTACGACAGCGATGGGAACCTCATCTCCACGTCTGCGCCAGACGGCAACGGCTCCCAGACCGCCACTACGACTTACACCTATAACGCCGACGGCAAGATGCTCACGGAAACATCACCGGACGGCAGCCTGCCGCACGCCAATGCCATCGACTACACCCAGACCACGGCCTACAACGCGGACGGGCAAGCGACGTCAGTAACCGAAGGCGGAAGCGGAGGCACCGTCCCCGCGCGAACCACCACCTACGGCTATGACCCAGACGGCAATCAGACGTCAGTCGAAGACGCCCGCGGCTACTCCACGATGACTGTATACAACGCCGACGACAAGCCGACGCTAGTCACCGACCCTGACGGTAACGCGACGCTCACTTGCTACGACGGCGACGGCAACATCGCCCAGACCGTACCGCCGACCGGAGTCGCCGCGAACAGCCTTACCGCGGCCAGTTGCCCCTCCAGCTACCCTGCCGACTATGACCCGACCAGGTCGGGCGACTGGCTGGCTTCAGACGCGACCCTGGACGCCTACAACGGGCTCGGGCAAAACACCGACGAGTACACCCCGTTGCCAGCCGGGCAATCTGGCTCGCCGAACTACGAGACGACCGGCAACACCTACGACAGCAGCGGAGACCTGCTCCAGACCACCCAGCCGGCCAATACTAACAGCGGCCAGCCGCAGGTCACCACCAATACCTACAACGCGGCAGGCGAACTCGCGACCGTCACCACCGGCACCGGAAGCGCCGCGTCCACAACGTCGTACTGCTATGACCCAAGCGGTGATGAGACCTCGATGATGGCGGGCGACGGCAACGCTTCCAGCGTCCCGCCCTGCGAATCCACCTCGCCGTGGATCGTCAGCCCTACCTCGTACCCGACCCAAGCCAGTACCAGACCACCTACGCTTACGACTCGTCCGGCGAGCTGACGTCAGTCACCCGGCCAGGAAACAGCACCTGGACCTACAGCTACGACACCGACGGCGATCTCGTCAGCTCGACCGATCCCGACGGCACCACGACTACGACGGTCTACACGCCGAGCGGGCAAACCGCCTCGGTGAGCTATTCGGGTTCCTCGGCTCCGACCAAGACTTATACCTACGACGCCGATGGCAACCTGACTGGCATGACCGACGGCAGCGGCACCTCGAGCTTCACCTATGACCCATTCGGCGAAGAGCTAACCGCGGCCAACGGCGCCGGGCAGACGGTCACCTGGGCTTACGACTCCGACGGCAATGTCGAAAGCACCACGTACCCGCTGCCCGGCAGCGCGAGCTGGGCTGCTACAGACACCGTCGACGACTTCTACGACCACGCCGACAACCTGACTGGCGTCACCGACTTCAACGGCAACCGGATCTCCATCGGATACAGCCCCGATGACCTGGTCAACACCACGACGCTGGGCTCCACCGGGGACAAGATCGATACCACCTTCGACAACACCGACTCGCCGTCGCTCATCAAACTCGAGAACAGCACGTCGACGCTTCAGTCGTTCACCTATAGTTACGCTCCCGACGAAACGATTCTCAACGAGACCGACGCGCCCTCATCGTCGTTCTCGCCCGCGGTCTACACCTATGACGACCAGGGCCGGACCACCTCAATGACCCCTGGCAGCGGCAGCCCCCTGAATTACACGTACGACGCCTCGTCCAACCTAGCGACCTTGCCAGGCGGAGGCACCGGTACCTACAACGCCGCCGGCCAGCTCACCTCCGCGACCATCGGCGATGCGAACACCTCGTTTGACTTCGACGCCGACGGTCAGCAGCTCAACGAGAAACAGGGTTCGACTACGATCACAGCAGGAACCTGGAACGGCGCCAACGATCTGACCTCCTACGATGACAGTTCAGCGGACATGACTGGCGCCGTCTATGACGGGAACGGCATGCGGGCCTCGACGACCATGACCCCGGCGGGCGGATCGCCGCACACTGAGAGCTACGTCTGGGATGGCGATAACCTGCTGATGGACGCCACCAACGCCTATATCTACACCGGCGGCACGGCACCCGCCGAGCAGGTCAGCCTCTCTACCGGCGCCATTACCTACCTGAGCACGGACTCACTCGGTTCCGTGCGGGGCACTATCAGCAGTTCGGGGACGCTCACTGGCAGTACCAGCTACGACGCCTGGGGCAACCCGGAAACTCCCGGCGGCCTGACCCCGGTCACGCCGTTCGGCTTCGCGGGCGGATACACCGACCCGACCGGGCTGATCTACCTCGACAACCGCTATTACGACCCCGGCATCGGGCAGTTCACCTCGCTCGACCCCGACGTCGACGATACGGGTGACCCGTACAGTTACGCGGCGAGCAACCCGGTTAGCGAAACCGATCCAAGTGGCGACGACCCTGATCGGCCTTGTGTGGCTTCCTGCGGCGGCGGCAGCCGAATTCCCTCGGGCCGCTTCTATAGCGCCGCGACTTATATCGTCGGCCAGATTCAATCGGCAATAGACAATACGAATTCCAAGAGCATATTCAATCTGACTAAAGCGGGAGTCAGTAGCTGCGGAACAACGGACCCGGTTGCCTGCTTCGAAGGTATCGGCGTGTGGTGGCTGGCCGTGCACAATAAAGGGGTCTGGGATTTCAAGCAGCAGCTGGGTCCGAAGCGCAAAAAATGCAAGTCCTGCGGCTCGCATGATATCGACAATGTACAAGCCGAGACCGCAAAAGGCGGCGGCGAGCTGGACTGGTACGCCCGGGTAAGTAAGAACAGGCAAATATACTATAACGTATGGGCGAACATGTTCTATTCTTACGTCGGCAACAAAGCGGGTTTCCCGTCATGGTTCCTCCAAGCGGCAGCCAGCGGCGGCGGGCTTCTGGGAACTGGCCAGAATACACCCGGAAACGATATCGAGCGGGACATGGGTTTCGCGCTGAAGAGCGACTATTCAGATCAGAACACGCTCGATGATGGCGATATCCTGAAGGAAATCCTCATGCGACTTCATAATCTGAGCAAGCACTGCGACGCGGAACCCTTCCCATATACCCGCGCCGCAGCGATATTTCAGGGCTGCAGGAATTACACCGCCTGAGGCAAGGAGAATGCGGTGATGAGGTACGTGCGTCAGTTGCGAGCGGGAATCGCTGTTGGCGGGAGCGTTCTTTTGGTCGCTGCCGGCGCCGTGGCCATGGCGGCGGTCGTCAGCAGACCCGCCGCCGGCCTGATCCCGGCCGGCAACTGGCCCGACTCCCTGGCAATGAGCCCGAACGGCCGCACTCTGTACGTGGCCGATCAGGCCACGGGCAGCGAGCCCACCGCGAACGGGCAGGTCTGGTCGCTTGACCTGGCCACCGGCCGCAAGGGCCCGGCGATCCGGGTCACCGGCCCGGCGTTCCTGCTGGCCCTCAAGCCCAACGGGCACATGCTGTACGCCACCGACGGCCAGGTCATCACCCCGGTTAACCTCGCGACCGGCAAGACCGGGGCGCTGATCCGGCCGGAACTCGCGGCGGGATCGAACTCTCTGCTCCTGGTGAGCCGCGACGGCCGGACCCTGTACATCGCCGGGCAGGCCCGGATCAGGAGGTACAACCTGGCCACGGGCCGGTTCGGCCCGGATATCAAGGCCTCATTGCCCGTGGCCATGGTGCTCAGCCGTGACGACGCGACTTTGTGGTACGCCTCGGTCAGCAAGGAGGTCGTCGCGGCCGACCTCGCCACCGGCAAGGTGAAGATGCGGGTCGAACTGAAGCACTATCCAGTCGCGCTGGCGCTGACTCCGGATGGCCGCACCCTCTACGTCGCGGTCGCCGGCACAGGAAAGCCGGGACATCCGGCCGAAGCGCTGCCGATCAATGCCGCCACCGGCGTCACCGGCCAGGAGATCGCGATTCACGACCCGGTCGCGCTGGCCGTGGCACCTGACGGCCGGACACTATACGTGCTGGAGAGCCCGCCCGGATCCGAGGGCGACGGCCCCACCGTACGCGGCTGGGTCACCCCCATCACCCTGGCCACCCGCACCCCCGGCCGCCCGCACCTCACCGGATACGACCCAGTCGCCATCGCGATCACCCCCGACGGCAAGTCCATCTACGTCGCCAACGAAGACAGCGGCACCATCTCTGTCATAATGACCAGGAACTAGCACGCAGGTCACGACAGCCGCCGGTCAGCATCCCTCGCAAACGCTCAGACCGGCAACGAGGCCATAGATATGCCTGGGACCGCTGATGACACGCAATTGCTAGTTTCCATCCCGGCCGGAAGGCTACGGCCGTTACTGCTGCGCGGCTGGATCTTTGAGTCCGTCGGCATTGGCCGCGCCTGGTGACGCCGTCTCAGGATCAGCGCATCGCGGATACTGAAAGTTGTTACCTCATCCGGAAAGCTTTCGAGAGCTGCCAGGGGAGACCGCGCACAAGGACAGCCGCTTGGCAATTCCAACCCGCGAGTTCAGTCCGATAGCCATTCGTCTCTGCTTCGGACTGGCAACTTTGCGACGTGAGTGCCATCTCTGCCTCTGGGTATGACAGTGGCCCGGTTGCGGCCGGGTCGCCGGGGTTTCCACAGGCCCCTTGTGAGTTCCTTTCGGGTGGCGGGACGGGTCGGTGCTGGTCAGGGGGCTTGGGGCAGGGTGGTGAGGCGTTCCCAGGCGGTGACGATGGCCTGAGCCCAGGGCCAGGTCGCGGCGATCTTGAGCCGTTTGCGGCGTCCGCCCGCGGGTCAGGCGGGCGGCGGCGTGGAAGATCTTGTAGCTTCTCTGAACTAGGGTGGGTCAGGAGTTTGCCCAGGTGGTCTTAAGTTTACCGGATGCGTGTTCGATCGCGGAGAGCAGCAGGGTGGTGTTGCGTTCGTCGAGGCCGGGAACGGCGTCGCGGAGATCGACCGGTATGCCGCCGGCGAGGCTGGCGGCAATCCGGAGGACCCGTTTTTCGCCGCCGGAGCAGGGGAGTTCGCCTGCGTCCAGGGCGGTGATGGCCGCGGTCCAGTCGATGTCGGCCATCTGCGTGGTTCCGTCGCTGATGCTTGTGCCGTGCTGGATGAACCGGCTGGTGAAGTCGCTGCGGTGCAGGAATGTGCCATGGCGGATGAGCAGGGCGACGCCGGCTTCGGCGGGGTGAAGCCCGGCGGCGCAGGCAAGCAGCGCGGCGTCGAGCCGGGGTGCGGTCATGGTTTCTCCTGGGGGTGCTGGCGGGTGGCGAGGTCACGGAACGTCAGGGCGGTGAACGACAGCCAGTCGATCAGGGTGCTCGCGTCGTGATCAGGGAAGGGCGTGCCATGGCTGCGCAGGTAGGCAGCGAGGCTGGCAGATGCGTGCGCGGTGTGGAGGAACCCGTCGATGGCGGTGAGCAGCTCGGCGAGGCCGGCCACGGTCTGGGCAGACAAGGTGATGCAGGCTTGGCGCTGCCGGGGGCGGGTCATGATCGCGGTGCCTTGCCGGCGGCTGGCGGCGCGGGGGCGAAGGAGGGCATTCCCAAGTCGGTGACAGCGGGCGGGCGGGACAGGCGTGCGTCCAGGGCCTGGAGTTTGTCCGTTACCGTGGCGAGTGAGACCCGGAGTCCTTCGAGCTCGCCGAGCCATCCCTGGTCGCTGGCTTCGGCGACCCGTGCGGCCAGGCTGTCGCGGATGATGATCAGGCGGGGCCGCTGGGCGGGGCTGATGCGCAGCAGCGAGCATCGTTCGCAGGCCATCTCGTGGATGCAGCTGGTGCCGTAGGCTCGTCCGCAGTCGCCCAGGGCGACTTTGCGCCGTTCGAAATGGCCGAGGAATTCCTCCCATTCGGCGTCGGTGGGAGTGCGGTATTCCTCGGCGGGGCGGAGCTGGCGGCGGCGCGCGAGGAAGGCACGGTGCCCGGTGATGACCTTCTCGGGGTAGACGGTTGTAGCCCATGGTGGTGTTGAGGTTCTTGTGCCCGAGGATCAGCTGGCAGATGTGCGGCGGCAGGCCGTTCTGCAGCGCTTCGGTGGTGAAGATCCTTCTCATGTCGTGAGGGGTGAAGATGAGTGGCGTGCCGGCGCTGCCCGTGAGGCCCGCTGCTGCCGCGGTGGTCTCGAGCCGCCGTTTGATGTAGTTGCGGCTGAACGGGCGGTCTTCTACCCCGGCGCGGTGCTGCAGGAGAAGCGGGGACGGGGGGTTCCACACGCACTCGAGCGGATCGTAGGCCGTGACCAGGGGGACAGCGCCGCTCTGGTGGTCGCGGACCCGGGCAGCGATCACGGCCAGAACCTCGGCGAGCTCGGGTGAGATGACCAGCATGCGCTCGATATCGGTCTTCGACGGGGCGATGTGCAGGAGCGGGATCAGCTGGCCGGTGCCGGGGACCTGGTAGCGGATGATGCTGTGATGGGAAAGTTCGGTGAGTTCCTCGATCCTGATGCCGGAGTGCCGGAGCACTTCGATGACGGCCCATGCCCAGAAGGCGTGCTCTTCTTCCTCAGTCAGGTTGCGGCGCTTCCCGGTGCCGGGGTCATCAGCCCAGGTCCTCGGGCTCGGCTCCTTCAGGACGGCCCGGGTCAGTGCCTGGCCCCCGGCGGTGAATTCCTGGCCGGGCCGGGCGGCGGCGGCCGCTGCCAGCCGCGCCGCGGCGGCGGCGCGTTCCCTTTCCGCTGCGGCGACCAGCCGGGGCAGAACGGGCAGGCGTTCGCGGGTCCGCTGGTCGGTGCGTGACTTGCGGCGGGTGAGCGCCTGCCGGTGAGTGAGTTCGCCGGGCCGGACCGGGCAGGGAACAGCCCACCGTGCCCAGCGGGACGGATCATCGACGGCCCATTCGGCGATATCAAGGTAGAAGCTGCGCACCTTCGTCAGGTGATCGACTACCGACAAGCGGGGGACCCGGGCCTGCGTGCGTGTTCCGTCGGGAGCCGTGGTCTGCACGGTCCGGTACTGCATCCGCTGTTTCCACGCCACTGCCACGTCCGGTGCCAGATCGATCGAGCTGATCCCGGGGTGGTGAGCTTCCAGGTCTTTCCAGAACAGCAGGCCGAGATGGTAAGCCAGATCGCCCATGGTCACGTAGTCGACGGCCGGGCTGCGTTCGTTCAGGTAGTCGGTCAGCAGGTCCCGGACCGGGCGGCAGGCCAGGTCATAGCGGTCGATCAGCTGCGCAGCGGTCTGCTGGCCCCGGACCCGCGGGTCGAGCATCCGCACCCTTCGCGGGGCCTGCGAAGGGAGGAAGCCAGCCGCGTGCAGCAGCTGGTAGAAGTAGGTTCCGCCGTTGTCCTTTTCCCCCGGGCCGGCGGCACGGGCTTCCAGCAGCTCCAGGCAGTCGCCGATGGTGATGTCGGCGGCCGTGCCGCCCTTGGCCGCCATCATGACCGCGACCTGCAGCATCGCGCGGCGCGTGGTGGCGACGCTGACCGGTGCCGGGGCGGCGATCACTTCAAGCGCGGCGAACCCGTCAGGATCCCGGATGCGGGCCATGTCGGCGGCCAGGTGCGCGGGCGTCGCCGAGGCCAGCAGCCAGCTCAGGCCCGGCCGGATCACATCGCATCCGATCAGCACTCCCAGGGCACCGCCGAGGCTGCCCCGCAGGTTCCGGTTAGCGGCCGCGATCTGCCCGGTGCCCTTCAGCTGCTGCACCGCGACGTCGCGCCAGTCCTGTTCCGCGGCGGACCCGCTGGCGGCAAGCCAGCGGTCCTGCCAGCTCGAGCCCGGCTGGGCCTCCAGCCAGTCCAGTGTCCTGACCAGGCCCAGGCGGCGGATGTAACGGGAGTGGTCATTTTCACCAGCCGCGTACGGAGTGGCCATCGCCTCCCGCACCACGGCGTGCCGGCCAGCCAGGGTGGCCGGCCAGCTGGTCGCGGGAACCCTCGGCGGGAACGTCTGCCACAAGGCGGCAGCCTCTGCTGTCAGGCGGCGCGCCCGCCCTGTTTCCCCCCGGCTCGCCGCGGCTATGCCAGCTCCTTCCGGCGTCACCAGACATCACCGAACAGGGCATCCAGGGCCTCGGGCCGGTAGTGCAGATCGCCGGCGGACCGCGCAGGGGGTGCCGCCTGCTTCGCGCCGGCGCGGCGACGGTAATAAGCCAGCACGTCGTCGATAGCGTCCTTCGGAGTCGTGTTGAGATAAAGCTCCGTCGTCGACAAATGCGCATGGCCAAGGATCCACTGGATATCGGTAAGCGGCACCTGCGGATCCCTGGCCAGCCGGTAGGACGCTGAGTGCCGCAGGTCGTGCAGAGTCCAGTTGGCGCCCAGAACCTGATTGGCCCGGCTGAACATCGCCCTGGCCGCTGGATAGGACAATGCCCGGAACGGCCGACGCAGCGTCCACCACACCGGATCGGCGGGACTGGCAGGCACCAGGCCATGCACTTGCTGCTGGTAGAGCCGCAGCCACACGAATGCGTCGGGCGAAGCCGGCAGCTGCTGGACCGCCCGCGAGCCCTTGCGGATCACCGTGATCAGCTGCTGGCCCGGGTCGATCCCGCCGGCCAGCACCCCGAGCAGCTCCGATGCTCGTGCCCCGGTCGAGATCCAGAACGCCAGCAGCGCCCGGTCCCGGTGCGAACACAGAGCGGCGAACAGCTCATCGAACTTGCCGTCCGGGATCTGCCGCGGGATCCGCTGAGCCACCCGCGGCCGGAACAATCCGGCCCGCTGCCCGTCGAACCGGTCCATCGGATTGTGATGCGCGTGCGTCCGGCCGGCCCTGGCCAGCGGGAAAGGGTTCACTAGCGGTCCCGTCCCGGCCTGCAGGTGAAAGTCGTAGAACGACCGCGCGACCGTCTCGCCGTGCGCGACCGTCGCGCAGGCGAACTGCGGCCCGGGCGGCGACTTCCCTGTCACGCGGTTCGGCACCGGAACGCCCGGACGGACCCCGGCCGCGTCAGGATCGCCACGCCAGTGCCGGCGGGCCGGCTTGCCAGCGACCTGCACCCACCGGACGAAGTCGCGTGCCTCCGCTCGCGTGGCCTGATCCCATGGCACCTCAACGGCCCACAGAAACCGGAACCACCGCAGGAGCGCCATCGAATACGACCGCTGCGTGGCCGCCGCCCGCCCGCACGCCTGCAAGTCGGCAAGGAACTCCGTCACTGGCAGGACCGGATCACCCGCAGGATCCGTCAGCCGGTAAGGCTCGAACGGATCCTCTGTGGCCCGCACCGCGCCCGCCAGCGGCACTGTCAGGCCCGTCAGGTCCAGCGGCCCATCACCTTCGATCATGACCCCGGACGCTAGAACCGACCCAGGCAGCCCGTCCCGAGGACCAGGGAACCCGCACCGCTAGTTCAGTTAACAGGGCGCAGGGTTTTAGGTTCGGCGCGGGCCAGGTCGCCGTCCAGGGCGATGAGCCTGAGCCAGGCGATCAGGGTGGCGGCGGTGAGCGCGGCGGTGAACCAGGCCTGGTTCATGGCGAGCTGGTGGCTGGGGAACTTGCCGATCCCGCAGTCCTTGCCGGTCCGGATGCGGTCCTCGACCCGGGCGTGGACTCGGTGGCCGGCGTCAATATAAGCTGCCTGGCCCCGCCACCCGTATGTCTTCACGGGCAGGTTGGTGGCCCGCAGCGTGTACCGCCAGCCGTCCTCGGCTTCCATCAGGGTCAGCTGCGCTCCGGGATGCGGCCGCTCGCGGCGGGCGAAGATCCGCATCGCCTCCGGCCAGGTCGCGATGTCGTCGGCCCGGCCGCCCCGCAGGATCCCGGTCAGCTCGGTGACGTGAGCTTCCTCGATCCAGCAGGCACGGTGCCCGCAGTCCCGGTCCCCGCACGCGCCCTCAGCCCGGCGCTCGCGGACCTCGCCGGAACCGTCGACGGCGATCTGCCACGCCCGCGCGGGCACCACCGAGATCGCCCGTTTCTCCCGCTGACCCAGTTCCCACCCCACTGACCAGGTGACCTGGTAACCCCGCCGCGACGCCAGCGCGTCCAGGCGCGTGATGAGGTCGTGGCTGGCCCCGGCCCCGTCGCAGGTGATCATCAGCCGCCTGCGGTACTTCGGCGGCACCGCCGCGATCGCCTCATCCAGCACCGTCAGGTGATCCGCGGCCGTGTTCGACCCGGCCGAGCCCGGGCGGAGCATCCCGGCCAGCGGTTCGGCCGTATTATCACAATACGCGAGTAAAGGATGATGGCCGAAACCTTTGAAATTCGGCTCGGCTCCCTGCTTGTCCGAGTGGGCCGGGACCACGGTCGCGTCCAGCCGGATGCACGTCACGCCGTCCAGGGTCTTGTCCGCGATCCGGATCCCCGGCAGCGCGCCGTGCCGGGCCTCGATCCGGGCCCACGCGGACCGGCGGGCCGCGTTCACCGCCGCGGTGATCCGCCGGGCCGTCGCCGGGCCGCCCGAGGCGATCTCCTCCAGCGTCCGCCAGCACGTCGGCACCGACGCGACCGGCCCGAACAGGTCTCCCTGATCGCCGATCACCCGGAAATCGCTGATCACCTCCGCGCCGCCGTCCTCGACCACGCCACCCAGGCCCTCACCACCGAAGCAGGAATCAGAATCCGCCGCCGTGACCGCGCCACCGGAGATCTCCAGCAGCCCGCCGTCGGCTCCCGGAACACCGGCAATCAGGGCGTACTGGCAGCACGACAGGACGTCCCAGCCGCATACCCCAACGGCAGCCCCGGCCACGCTCAAGCCACGCGGCAGTCAGCGAACCGCCCCGCCCGGCGGCCGCGACAGGCCGGCCCTGCTGTCCAGTGATGCTTCGCCCGCACTCCGGCCAGCAGGGCCTTTACCGGGGAGCGGCCCGCACCGGCCAGCCGACCTGAGACTCCGCACCGTATAGGCGTAGTTTTCGATATTATGTTTGAATAAGAGGGTGCCCCAGAACAGACGCGAGCCGTGGCCGTTCTTCCCGAAGAGTGCCGCAGCCGTCATCCCTGGCGGCCCGGGCACCGTCGCCATCTTCTGGGACCCCTGCGACTGCCCCGCCGCGCAGAAAGCCCGCGGCGGCCACATCATCGTCATGTGCAAAGCCTGCTACGAACGATGGATGCGCCCCCTCCACCAGTACACCCTGCACTACGACAACAACCACCGGTGACAGCAGCCAGATCGGGCACAGACCGAGCCGGGCCAGTCACTTATTCACTTGGCGCCAGCGCCTGGTAAACCGCTCCCGGCGTGAAGGCCGGCAAGCACAAGCCGCCCGCGTGCGACCACGGCGAATGGACGTTTGCCGGCAGCGACGCCAAGCGGGGCGCGTCGAAGTGGCGCTGCCCGACCGGCGAGTGCTCGCCCAAGTCGGTATGGGTGAAGGCGTCAAGGCTGCACTTGCTGGTGCCCCGCAGCACAGACCGTTTCCGGGAGTTCTACTCCCAGCGCGGCGCGGTAGAGCGCGAGTTCGGCGTTCTCAAGCACCAGTGGGGCCTGCTGCCGCTCCGCGTCCGCAGGATCGCCGGCGTCAAGCTGCACGTAGACCTGACGATTCTGGCCACGCTCGGAGATGCGCTGGTCAGGGCTGGTGCGTAGCCTGACTGACGAAGGTGCCCTTGCCTGTCACGCCGAACAGTAGTCCTTCGGCCTTGAGGATCGCGATCGCCTTCTGCACCGTATCGGTAGACACGTCGTACTCTGCCGCGAGTGCCGTGGTGGACGGGATCGCGGTGCGACTGGGCCAGGTTCCGTCGCTGATCTTCCTCCTGATCAGCTCGGCAAGCTGGTCGCGCAGGAGTTCCGGCGCGCTCCGGTCCAGTGTCATGACCATGAATGCTGCCTGCTGACGTCCTCGGTATCTAGACGATGCATAGCGACGGTAGCTGATGCAACCTGAACCTTACTGACGTATGCTGCCCGCTATGGAGCCGATAGACACGGGCGAAGACGCCGAGGTCACAGCCTTAAACGAGGAACTGGCCGGCCGGTGGCACGTCACCCGGCACCGCTGCGGAGACCTTGACGCCGCAGCGGAACCGCACCGCGCCTACCACATCCTTGAAGCGCATCCTGACGCGATGCGGGCCACGCTCACGCGGGTAGAGCGCAACGGCGGCAGGCTGGTCCAGTGAGCGACCGCATCACGCCGGGCGTGCTGATCGCCGTCGCCTACATCAGGCTCATCCGGTACGCGCTGGCATGGGGGCTTATCTCACCCCATCGGGCGAAGCGGCTGGTATCGATCTTCTATCGCGATGGGGCGACTCCCTGAGTTTCGCCAACCGTTTCGCCAAGCCCTCCTAGCTCGGCGGCGATGCGGGCTGCCTGGGCCTGCTGGGCCGGGGTGGGCGACACGTTCTCATTGTGGCAGCCGGGGTCCCGGTTCGCCGGGACCGGGCAGATCTGTGGCGGCGCCGATCCCGGCCGCCGGAACCTGACGAACCCGCTGATCGCCGCGCTGGACGGCGGGACCGGCCTGCCCCGGCTGGACACCAGCAGGCTGCGCGCCACCTGGCTGGCCGGCTGCGCGGACCGGCTGGGGCTGGCCGCCTTCATGCAGGCCGCCGGGATCAGCTGCTCCCAGAGGCTTGGCGACCTGGTCGCCGGCCTGGAACCCGCCGCTGCCGGAACTGGCCCGCCGCGCGACGCTCTCGTCGTGCCTGGCACGACCCGGTCCGCGCCTTCGCCCCGGTGCTGACCGCGATGCCGGACCACGGCATCCCGCTCGGCGACATCCTCGCCGACTCCGGTTACGCCTACCGCGACGCCGGCGCCTGGGCCATCCCGCTCCGCGCCGCCGGCGCGCAGCTGGTTCAGGACCTCCACCCCAACGACCGCGGCCCCAAGGGCACGCACCACGGCGCCATCATCAGCAACGGAAACCTGTACTGCCCTAAGACACCCCGCACGCTCATGGAACTAGGACCGCTCGCCCCCAGCGCGACGAAAGAACAAGCCGGGGACCACGACCGCAAGACCGCTGAGCTCGCCCGCTACAAGCTCGGCCGCCTCACCGCTGACGACGCCGACGGCTACCACCGGGTGCAGTGCCCGGCCGCCATGGGCAAGATCCGCTACCCGCTCCGCCCGGCCTCCATGCTGCTGGACCGCGACCGCCCCGAAATCCTCGCCCCGCCGGAAAACCCGCCCGCCTGCTGCACCCAGCAGACCCTCACCGTCACCGCAGACGCGGCCGCCAAGACCAGGCAGAAACACGACTACCCGTCAAAAGCCCACCGCCGCCCCTACGCCCGCCGCACCGGCGCCGAACGCGGCTTCGCCACGCTCAAGGACCCCGCCGCCAACAACACCGCCCGCGGCTGGTGCCGCCTGACCGGCCTGACCCCCCTCATGCTGGCGGTAACCTGCCTGCCCATCGTCCGCAACCAGCGCATCCTCGCCGCCTGGAACGCCCGCCAGGAAGAAAACCAGCGCCGAGCCGCCCGCGGCCTCCCCCCGAAAACCCGGCGCCGCCGCCGCAAGACCCTCACCGCCGCAGCACCGCCATAACCCGGCCACAGGAACAGCAAGCACCAGCCCGCCCACCACCGCCACCCAGACAGCGGCAGCACGCCGCAAACCAAAGCCGGACACCCAGAAAGCCACCACGCGACCACGAAACCGGTAATGACACGGCAACGTGCCCGGCCACGCCATCACAGCACCCAGAATGTCAGACCCAAACGTGAAAATGGTCTCCACTGAAACGTGAAGACCTCCCAGTCGGGATGGCGGGATTCGAACCTGCGGCCTCCTGCTCCCAAAGCCGGTCCAGGCAGGCTGGCTACCAGTGGGTTTGTTAAACGGCCAGGTCAGGTGCCTTCGTTCAGCGCGGTTGAGCGGAGTTCAGCGAGGGTCGCGCTAGTTGCGAACTCCCAAATTCCTCCCAACTGGTCAAGAGACGCCGTCTGGGCGAACGCTGCTGCGCCCGCGCAGAACTCGACTGCGATGCCGGACACAGGCGGCGTCCTCGCGTAAGCATCTACTGGGCGGTCCCTAGCGGACAGCTGGAGTACTTGAAACCTCCCGTGCCGCGACCCCGATCAGTGAACGAATGAGCTCATCCGCAAGGCCGTCCACCAGTTTCTTGTAATCGAGCGCTACGACCGGGCCGTCGAGAACGAGACGGTCTCGTTGACTCATCAGGAGGACGCCGCTCAATGGGGCTCGACTGGGTCGACGAGAACGCGAAGTCCAGAATCCCGACGCCACTCGCGACTCCCACCGCCCGAGCGCCTACCTAATCGCCGAGCTTCTTGGCTCCCTCCAGGGGGAAGGGCGTCCGGTCGCTGACTTTCTGCGTAGGCTCACATTTACGGTCCCGCTCGGCGACAACGACGCCCATGCGAAGAACCTTGCCGTCCTGCACCTTCCTGGCCGCAGTGTGCTGGCAGACGTCTACGATGCTGTGCTGCCATTCGGTGGCGCCTGGGAGGAAGGTGTAGTTGCGGTCACAGGGGGCGAAGTAGCTGCGGTCGGGCCGGATCCGGGGTGCGTCGGGGTCCCTGCTTCTGCGTTGACAGTGACCCGGGCGGAGTAGGCAGGGTCGTTCAAGGGCTCCAAGACGCCGGTCCCAGCGCTCGGCGGAGAAATCGGCGCGAGATGGCACAATCCCGGCGGGTATTCGATCCGCCTCAGCCAGGCGGTTATCAAAGGGACCGTCCAGCTCGTCGACGTGGCTGTTGGTGGATGTGGCCGCAGTGGTGCCCATTCGGCTACCACTGTGTACCAGCCGGGGGCGCCTGCGCTCGTAGCGCCGAAACGGGCCGAACGAAGGCCGTGTCGGTGCTGGTGGCGCCGTACACTAAAGAACCGAAATTCCGAATGGCGCCGAACGCCGATGGGAGTGGCGCACACAGTGGGTGAAGCGTTACCCGAGGGGCCGGTGGGGGATTTCTGCGCGCAGCTAAAGCAGTTGCACGCCGGTTGCGGGCTGACCCAGAAGGAGCTGGCCCGGCGGGTGAGTCTCAGCCCGGCGCAGCTGTCGGCGGTGCTGAATGGCAAGATTGCCCGGCCGCCGTCGTGGGAGCTGGTGGAACAGATCGTGATCGCCTGCCATACCCGGGGTGGGCGTGCCGAGTTAACGTTTGAGGACAAGGCGCGAGTGCTGGCGCGGTGGCGGGGGCGTCACGGTGGCCTGCAAGAGGCTTTCCAGCGGCGCCGCCAGCACGCGCGTCCCATCCCGGGCCGGGTCACCGCCTTCGCAGGGGAGGCCGGTGGGGATGCCGGGCTGACCGGGGCGGGCGTTCAGGCGGCTGTCGTCGCGGCCTATGAGGGCCTGCGCCGGCGGCTGGATGAGGAGCTGTGGGTCTACCCGGGCGCCGAGCTTGCCGGGGCCGACCAGCGGATGCTGCGCCAGGACATCCCGGCCCCGGCCGGTAGCCCGGCGGCGGATCCCGCATGGCCGGCGGGTTCTGCGGCTGAGTCGGCGCTCCTGTCGTTGGCGGGGGTGCGGTATTCGCTGCCGCCGGATACGGCGGAGTTTACCGGCCGGGAGGCCGAGCTGGACCAAATCGTGGCTGCGGTAGCTGACGCTGCGGGGGCGGGCGGGGTGGCGGGGATTCACGCGATCGGCGGGATGCCCGGGGTGGGCAAGACCGCCCTGGCCGTGCATGCCGCGCACGTGCTTAAAGACCGGTTCCCGGACCGGCAGCTGTTCATCGACCTGCACGCCCACACCCCCGGCCACGATCCGGTCACTCCGCAGAAGGCGCTGGCCGGGCTGCTGACCGCTGCCGGGGTCGACCCCCGGCACCTGCCCGGTGACCTGGCGGGCCGGGCCGCGCTGTGGCGCGACAAGATGGCCGGGCAGCGGGCGGTGCTGGTGGTGGACAACGCGGCCAGCAGCGCCCAGGTCACCCCGCTGCTGCCTGGCGGCAGCTGCCTGGTGCTGGTCACCAGCCGCCGCCACCTCGGCGACCTGCCCGGCACCGCCGCCGCGGTGCGGCTGGAGGTCGTGGCTCCGGAGGCGGCGCGGGAGATGTTCCTGCGGCTGGCCCCCCGCGCCGCCGCCGCCCCGGAACAGGCGATCGCCGAGCTGGGCCGGCTGGCCGGCTTCCTGCCGCTGGCGATCTCGCTGCTGGCCCGCGTGCATGCCCGGCACCCGTCCTGGACCCTAGCCGACCTGACCGCCGAGACCCGGACGAGCCTGCTCACGCTGGCGGCCGAGCAGGCCAGCGTCACCGCTGCGTTCGACGTGTCCTGCCGACACCTGCTCCCGGACCGGCAGCGGTTCTTCCGCTGTCTGGGCCTGCACCCGGGCACTTCCACCGACGCTTACGCCGCTGCCGCCCTCACCGGCACCACCTTGCACCAGGCCGCCGCGCACCTGGACGCCCTGCACGGCGAGGGCCTGGTCACCGAGACCAGTTACCGGCGGTACGGGATGCACGACCTGATCCGCCAGTACGCCGCCCGGCGCGCGGAGGCCGACCTGACCGCCGGAGCCCGGGAGACCGCGGCCGGGCGGCTGCTGGACTATTACCAGGTCACCGCCGCCGTCTCGGATGCGCTGCTGGCCCGTCACGCCGCTGCCGCCGGGCCGGCGGCAGCGGAACCGCCGTTCGCCGTACCGAACCTGGCCGGCTGACGACCAGGCGCTGGCGTGGCTGCGGGCCGAGCGGGCCAGCCTGCTGGCCTGCCTCGACCACGCCGCCCGGACGGGGCAGCACGCCCGCGTCGTCGCGCTGACCACCGGGATCAGAGGGCTGCTGCAAATCGACGGCCCGTGGGCGGATGCTACCGCGCGGCAGGTCACGGCCGTGCTGGCAGCTGGCGCCCTGGGCGACCGGCCCGGCCAGGCCGGCGCCTTGATCAGCCTGGGCGAGATCCGCAGGATCACCTCCGACTGCCCCGGGGCCGCCGAGGCCCTGACGGGCGCGCTGGGCATCTACCTCGACCTCGGTGACCGGGCGGGCCAGGCCACCGCCCTGACCAGCATCGGGTACGTGCGGAAAAGCCAGGGGGATTACCTCGCCGCGGCCCGGGATCTGGAAGACGCACTGCGCATCTATTGCGAGCTGGGCGACTGGCGCGGCCAGGCCTACGCTCTCCGCGTCCTGGGAGAGGTGCGAATGCTGGCAGGAGACTACCCGGCCGGCGGCGACGCGATGGCCAAGTCGCTGGGCATCTCCCGTTACCTCGGCGACAGGCGCGGTCAGGCTTACGCTCTCGCTGGCCTGGGATGGGTGCGCAGGCACGCGGGAGACTACCCGGCCGCGGCCCGGAACCTGGAAGAGGCCCTGGCCATCTACCAGGACATCGGCCACCGCGCCGGCGCGGCCAACGTCCTTCGCAGTCTGGGCGACGCCCGCAGGCACGCCGGGGACTACCCGGCCGCGGCACGTGACCTGGAAGAGGCGCTGCGGATCCACCGCGGCGGCGGTAACCGGGGGGGCCAGGCTAACGCCCTCCTGTCCTTGGGGGCCGTGCGGCGCCTGGCCGGGGACTACCCGGCCGCGGCACGTGACCTGGAAGAGGCGCTGCGGATCTACCAGGACACCGGTGACCGGGGCGGTGAAGCGGAAGCTCTGAACGAGACCGGCGCCCTGCACCTCGCATCTGATGACCACGCCCAGGCGGCATGCCATTACCGGCAAGCCCTGGAAATGGCGCACCACCTCTCCGCCCCCTTTGACGAGGCCCACGCGCTGGCCGGCCTGGGCCGCTGCGCCCTCGCCGCCGGGCAAAGCGCCGACGGCATCGCGAACCTCGCGCAGGCACGGGAGATCTTCCACCGGATCGGCGCGCACGAGGCCATCGACGTCGCCGCCGAACTGGACAGCCTCGCGGGGATCAGGTGCGGCGATTGAGCGCGAGACTAGACGTCGTCTCACGGTACTGCTGACGGAACTGTTGGAGGAGCGCGAGGCCTGCCTGCGGCGGCCGGGCAATCTTGCCATTCGGCACCGCCGACACCTGCGCCGGGCTCAGGCCCAGGCTAGGCCCAGGCTCAGACCCGCAGGGCTAACTCCTTCTGAGTTAGCCCGCTACCGGCGTGCAACTGCTTGAGCTGCGCGCAGAAATCCCCGACCGGCCCTCAGGTAGCGCTTCACCTGCCGTGGGCGCCACTCCCATCGGCGTTCGGTGCCATTCGGAATTTTCGGATTTAGTTTACGGCGCCACCAGCACAGCCATGATAACGGTTCGGCCCGGTTCGGTGTCGCAAGCTCTGACCTCCGCGGCGGTACACGGTGGTAGCCGAACGGCGCCACTGCGGCGCCGGCGCTTAGCAACGGAGGTAATCATGATCGCGAGAGGACGCTCTTCCCGCCTCGGAACTCTCGTCACTGCGCCAGCATTCGGCCTGAGGCTGCTAGTGACAATGGCAGCGGCAGCGGCACTGGCCACCGCCAGCATGGGCGCGGCATCGGCTGGGACGACTCCGGCGGCCAGGCCCGCCGCGGGCCATCCGGCCGTCTCCTGGGCACTCACCACCCCGGACGCTGCGTCTGCAAGCACGAAGCCTGCCTCAACTTACACAAGCCGCATCGCCACTCACCAGGTTCCGCCCGTCTGGCACGAACTCAAGATCGAGCCCTCGGCGAAGGGATACATGCATCCGGATGCCTACACAAATGGCTGCAGCACCGGGCAGGCGCAGTGGTTCCATATGTGGTCGTTCGGGAACTGGGTTTCCGATGACGGGGGGAACTACTGCGTCGGCTTTGTCGGTATCACCGATCTCCCCGATAATTCCACTACAGTCTTCTGCCCGGGGAATAACGCCGGCTACTTCCAGTATGTCTACAACGGCAGCGATTACCAAAAGGACTTCACGCAAAGCGACAAGGTTTACGACATCGGAAACCTCGAACCCTTCAGGATTCTCCACGTCAACATCACCAGTTATTCAGGCCCCGACTCGTGCCCATTTAGCAGCGTCTAGCTAATGGCCGCGCGCTGAGTGATTCGCCTATCTTGCGGTGCTCCGGGTTGTTCGGCTGGCTTGCACTCTGCCCGCTGAGACCGTGCCCGAGGATGCGGAGATCCCGATGTTGCGGCGTCAGGATCTCCGTGCTCCGGCGGCAGGTCAAGGCCCAGAGGCTGTCGTCGGCTGACCGGGCGGTGCTGGAAGCACTGGCCCACCTGCCCGGCTCAGCTTCGCCAGTTGTGCCTGATCGTTACGCCGTGAACCCTGCTGCGCTGGCAGACGGAACTCGTCCGACGACACTGGTCTTTCCGGCGAGATGCCCTGGGACGTGGGTACCGACAATCATGGTCGAAGGTGGGGCGGCGGCCTCGAGGACGCCGCCCCACTGCGAGAGCAGCACGGGAGAGGCGCGGAGCATGTCGGCATCCGGGACAAGTGCTCCGATGTCGACAAGGTCACTTTCGATTTCGCGCGGTAGCTTGCCCCAGTAGACACGGTTGTTGGCCGAGAGCGGGCCCGGCAGCGGAACGATGTCCTCGCCCGGCAGCGCCTCCACTACCTCGCGCATGTCGCTTACCAGTTCCGCGCGCGCATGCCCGGGAAGGTCATCGGCGCGGGCTGGCAGGTACAGCCCAAGGTCAGTAAGCACTTCCAGGTCGCGCCCGAACTGATGTCCGCCCTGGGGGCGGGGTGCCGGGAGAAGGAACTGACGGGCATGGTCAGGTGAAGCGCTTCTGCGGTCAGGGCTGACGAAGCGATCCGTGCGCCCTTGAACCCGTGATGCGTGCCGGCCGACGGGTCGCCGGCGGGTACGGGTGAGGCCAGGTTCGCTGGCAGCCCGAGATTGAACTTCTCGTCGACCAGCAAGGCCGGCTGGCGGTCGAGCAGATCAGCGACGCTGGCGACAGCGGCGGAGAGCGCCCCTGCGGCCTGCGCGATGTGACCGCCGTAGAAGTTCCCGCTGTTGTGTACCTCTTCGCTGTCGGCATCGAACAGCGGATTGTCGTTGGAGGAGTTAATTTCTGTCGCCACCCATTCGCGGGCCCAGGTCAGCGTGTCGTGCAGCACTCCGATCACGTGCGGTGCGCTGATCAGGGTCTCTAGGATACGAGCCATCGAAATTGCCCCCCACGCGCTTCTTACAGATGACCTCTTCCCGCCCTAAGAGGGCTGTGACCTGCGTGGGCGGTATCACTTCGCTGCCTGCTTGCTGATGCCCCGCCGGCTGCTCAAGCAAGCCTGGACCAGCGGCATCCAGGACCCCGAAGCCCTGGCCTCTATGTTCCGGGTCTCCGCCGAGTCGATGACTATCCGGCTGACGAATCTGGGCTTCCTGGACGATCCCCGGCAGCCAGTCGAGGCCCTGTTCCGGGTGGAGAGCCCGCTACTTGCCACCGCTGAAGCCCTGAGTTCCGTCTGAGACATAAGAATGAGGAAGGAGATGGCTAAACCGAAAGCATCGCGGATCACCAGCACCGACAGCGTGCGCTACCTGCGCGTGTCCTCACCCGGCCAGGTCGAGACCGAGTACAACCCCGAAGGCATCTCCCTGCCCGCCCAGCGCGACGACTGCGTGCTACGCGAACGCGAGCTGGGCAGTGTGAGCGTCGCTGAGTTCATCGAACCGGGCCGCAGCGGGGGGGCTGGTCCTGCCGGAGGAGGTGCTGGTGTCGCTGGCAGGGCAGCTGGCGGCGCGGGCGCGGTCCGGGGAGCCGGTGATGCTGACCGGGCCGGGCGGGCTGCTGTCGGGGATGATCGGGCAGGTGCTGCGGGCGGGGCTGGCTGCCGAGCTGGAGGCGCACCTGGATGCGGGAGGCGGGGAGGGGAACCGGCGGAACGGGTCGTCGGTGAAGATCCTCAATACCGAGGTGGGGCCGGTGCCGCTGGCGGTGCCGCGGGACCGGGACGGCAGTTTCGGGCCGGTCCTGGTTCCCAGGCAGGCCCGCCGGTCCGGCGGCCTGGACGCGGTGATCATCAGCTTGTACGCGAAGGGGATGTCGGTGCGGGATATCGCCCGGCATGTCCGGCAGACGACGGGGGTGGACCTGTCGCCGGACACGATCTCGCGGGTCACCGATCAGGCGCTGGATCAGATGCGCAAGTGGCAGGCCCGGCCGCTGGAGCCGTTCTACCCGGTGATCTACATCGACGCGCTGGTCGCGAAGGTGCGGGACGGGTCGGCGGTGCGGAACAAGGCGGTGAACATCGCGGTCGGGATCGACGCTGACGGCGCGAAGTGGGTGCTGGGCATCTGGGTCGCGCCGGCGGAGGGCGCGAAAGCGCAGGCGCAGGCGCTGGCCCAGCTGCGGAACCGGGGCCTGGAGGAGGTGCTGTTCGTGTGCTGCGACGGGCTGAGCGGCATGGGCGAGGAGATCACCGCGACGTGGCCGGGGGCCGCGGTGCAGACCTGCACGGTGCACCTGATCCGCCGCAGCCTGAGCTACGCTTCCTATAACGACCGCGCGGCGATGGCCGCCGGGCTGCGCGCCGTCTGCACCGCGTGCGACGCGGACGCCGCCTACGCCGCGCTGGCTGATTTCTCCGGCACCCCGCTGGGGAAGAAGTACCCGGCGGCGGTGGCGGTCTGGGAACGGGCCTGGGACAAGTTCACGCCGTTCCTGGAATACGGGCCTGCGCTGCGGAAAGTCCTGTACACCACGAATGCGATCGTTATCTAGAGCCTCAGCCCGCGTGTCTTTGACGTCCGCCACGAGCATCCTGACGTGCTCGGATGGCGGTTTTTTCATGGTTATCTCCTGCCTTGTCCGTGACGTTGTTCAAGGAGGAAGACGATGCTCGTGCATCCGGTGGTGGTCCCCGGTTCGGGAACCCGTTCGTGGACCGTTAACACCCAGGGCTGGCATGAGGCCTGGGGCGAGCTTGCGGCCCGGTGGCCGGAACGGTTCGCCGGCCGCACGTGAACACGGGGGTGCAGGATGCCGGTACCGGGAAACGGCACGCGCGCCGGGAGCGTCCCGCTCGACGCCCTGGACGCCGAGCAGACCGCTGACCTGCTCGCCGCGGCGGCCGCCCTGGCCGGCGCGCTGGCCGGCCAGCCCGAGGCCGAGGCCGCCTTCGCGGCGCTCGCCGCGGACTGGCCGGACCTGGCCGAGCTCCACATCGCCCTGGCCATCGCCGCCGCCGACCTGGACGAGGCGATCGAGGCCTGCACCGGCATCCTGCACCCCTGACCGGGCCAGGCCGGCCCGCGCGGCACCGCCCGCACGCACCTTGAGAAATGAACAGGGAAAAGGCACGGCGTGTCGCGCTGCCCCCGTCGTTACCGTCTGCTACTGTTGATAACAGAAAGCAGCGGCCGCCCGGCGATCCGAAAAGATCAGGCAGCAGCCGTCCGGAATAACACAGCAAGCCGCGAAAACCGGGACGCGCAGCCTCAGCCCCGGATCGGCACGGTAAGCCCGATTCCGCAAGGCCCGCAGAAAAAACCGGCACAACGGCGCCAGATAGCGCAGGCGAAAAGTAACGGATAAACATCCGCTACCGGACAGCGAAAAGGCCCGCGCACAAAAAATCTGACACACTCGGGTGGAAGCCGTTCCTGCACCATGTCAGCAAGGGCAAGCCGTATCGGGGCCGGGCCATCTCGCTGAAGGTTCCGGCGAAGCTGCCCCGGATCCTCACCGTCACTGAGACGCAGGCGATCCTGGACGCGTGCACGCGGCTGCGGGACCGGTTCTTCTTCGCTTTGCTTTACGACAGAAGGCATGCGCCAGGGCGAGGCATGCCGCCTGCGCCGCGATGACACCGACCTGGACGCCGGGACGATCCTGATCGCCGATTCCAAGTTCGGCAAGTCCCGGCTGGTGTTCCTGCACCCGACCGCGATCACGGCACTGCGCGCCTACGAGCAGGCCCGCGACCAGGCCTTCCCCGAACCGCAAGCAGCCACGTTCCTGGTGAACAGCCGCGGCGGGCCGCTGGACGGGCGCAACACCCCCTACACGTTCGCCGTGCTCGTCAGGGCAGCGGGAATCGCGGCCCCGCCCGGCCGGCGCGCACCCAGGCTGCACGACCTGCGGCACGCGTTCACGGTCGCGACCATGCTGGACTGGTACCGCGACGGCGGGAACGTCCAGGCCCGCCTCCCGTTGCTGTCCGCCTGGCTCGGCCACGCCGACCCGAAGTCCACCTACTGGTACCTCCAGGCCGTCCCCGAGCTCCTCGCCCTGGCAGCCGGCCGGCTCGAGCGGCAGGCGGACGGGCAGGCGGCCCCGTGACCGACCTCGCCCCCCTCCTGCAGGGATACTTCACCGACCGGCTGGCCCGGCAGAAAAAAGCCAGCCCGCACACGGTCGCCGCCTACCGCGACACCTGCCGGCTCCTCCTGACCTTCGCCCGCGACAAGACCGGCAAGCCGCCCAGCAGGCTCAGCCTCGCCGACCTCGACGCCACGCTGATCGGAGCGTTCCTGCACCACCTGGAAGAAGAACGCGGGAACGGCAGCGCCACCCGGAACGCCCGGCTGGCCGCGATCCACTCGCTGTTCCGCTACGCCGCCCCGCGGGCACCCGAGCACGCCGCCGTGATCAGCCAGGTCCTGGCCATCCCGCCCCGGCGGCGCGAGCGCGCCATCGTGAGCTACCTCACCCCCGATGAGACCGACGCGCTGCTCGCTGCCCCCGACCGGCAGACCTGGCACGGACGCCGCGACCACGCCCTGCTCCTGCTCGCCGTCCAGACCGGACTGCGGGTATCGGAACTCACCGGCCTCACCAGCCAGGACGCGCACCTGGGCACCGGACCCCACGTCCGCTGCCACGGCAAGGGCCGCAAGGACAGGGCAACACCCCTGACCGGCCAGACCGTCAAGGTACTCAGAACCTGGCTCGCCGAGTGCAGGCCCGCCCCGGACAGCCCGCTGTTCCCCACCCGGGCCGCAGGCCCGCTCTCACCCGACGCCGTCCAGCGGCTCGTCGCCAGGCACGCAGCCACCGCGCAAACCGCCTGCCCGTCGATCAAGGAGAAGAACGTCACCCCCCACACCCTCAGGCACACTGCCGCCATGTCGCTCCTGCGAGGCGGGACCGACACCTCGGTCATCGCCCTGTGGCTAGGCCACGAGGACGCCGGAACCACCCAGGTCTACCTCCACGCCGACATGACCATCAAGGAACAAGCCCTCGCCCGCCTCCAGCCACCCGGCACCACCCCCGGCCGCTACCGCCCGCCCGACACCCTCCTGGCCTTCCTCGACAACCTCTGACCACCGCCCGAACACCGGGTTATGCCGACCAGCGAACATCCCGCCCCTGACGGAGCAGGAAGCCCTCAAGCCAGGTCGGCATAACCCGGACCTCGGCATAAGCCGATGATCACATACTGGGGTTTACCGGGCCGAGGGCCGAGGCTGAGGAGATCAAGGCCAGGCTCGCGCGGTTCCTCCGGGAAACCCTCGGACTGGAACTGAACCAGCAGAAAACCCTGATCACCCACGCACGCAGCCAGCCTGCGCGGTTCCTCGGCTATGACATCATCGTCCAGCACTCGCGCACGAAGATCACCGCAGGCCGCAGGTCGGTCAACGGGACGATCGCGCTGCGGGTGCCGCCTGACGTGATCAAGGCCCAGTGCGCCCGCTACCGGCGGCGGGGCAAAGCCTCGCACCGGCCCCGGCTCCAGAACCTCGACGACTACGACATCGTCAGGATCTACGGAGCCGAGTACAGGGGTGTCACCGGCTACTACCTGCTCGCCCAGGACGTATGGCGGCTGCGCCCGCTGCGGTGGAACGCCGAGACGTCCATGCTGAAAACCCTGGCCGCCAAGCACCGGTCCACCGTCGCCAAGATGGCCGCCCGCTACAAGGCGAAGGTCACCACCGGCGACGGCCCCCGGACCTGCTTCCAGGCCAGCCGGACGCGGCAGGGCAAGCCGGACCTGACAGCACGATTCGGCGGGATCATCCTGCGGCAAGACCGGCGGGCGGTCATCACCGACCCCGCGCCCGCCCCGGTGCCCTATCCCCGCAAGGAACTGATCAAACGGCTCCGCAGGCGGGAATGCGAGCTATGCGAGACCGGCACCACAGTGACAGTTCACCAGGTCACCGGCCTCAAAACGCTCGGGAAACCGGGACCGGGCCAGCCCGCGTGGGCCGCCCTCATGGCGAGAATGCGGCGCAAGACTCTCATCGTCTGCGCAGCCTGCCATGACTGGATCCACGCGAACCCGGTCACGCAAGCGGCATAAATCGCTGGAAAGCCGGATGCCCGGAAAGCGGGCACGTCCGGTTTGGAGGGAGGCTGCACGGAAAAGACCCATATCCCCATGGATAGGGAACCTCGCCGTGCAGCCCACCCTACGACAAGTTCGACGGCGTGCAGCACCAGCTCTGCACAGCCCATCTCCTTCGCGACCTGGAGGACGCCGCCCAGTCCTACCCGGACGCGATCTGGACAGCCCAGATCGCCCGCGAGCTGCGTGCCCTCATCCACCAGGCCAACCTCGCCCGCGACCAGGGCCTGGCCGCCGTACCCGAAGCCGCGACCGCAGAGCACCGCAGGCTGTTCCGGCACGGCGTGCTCGCCGGGCTGTCCGAGGTCCGCCGCGTCCCCGGCGCCAGCCAGAAGCAGCCCCCGGCCCGCCTCCTGCTGGAATGCCTCAAGCACCGCGAAGCCGACGTCCTGCGGTTCCTGACCGACACCGCGATTCCCGCCACGAACAACCAGGCTGAAAGGGACGCGAGACCAGCGAAAACCCAGCAGAAGATCAGCGGCCGGCTCCGCTCGGAGAAAACCACCCGGCACCGGTACGCCGTCCGCGGGTACGCATCGACCGCAGCCAAGCACGGACACGACGTCTTCACCGCCATCCGCGACGCCCTCGCCGGGAACCCCTGGATACCACCCATCCCCGCCAGCGCCTGAACCGCGCCCGGAACCCGTTACGCACAGCGACAAAAGAGTAACTCAACAACGGCAGGTCGGAAGACCTGAATGTTTACGTTGAAGTCCCGGGCGACCCCGTGAAAGACCGGCATGAGTTTAATCTGATCCTTTCTTGACAAAATAACGGACAATAGGAATTATGGTTGCGTCTGCCGTCAGGCGCGGTGAGCGAAGCTCGACAAAAGATCGGGGAGCAAGATGACAGCAACGAAGATCGCGCGGAGGCTGATGCCAGCCTTCGGAGCGATCACCGTGCTTGCGTTTGCAGCGCCTAACGCGACGCAGGCAAGCACCTCATCGCCTCACACGCAGGTTAGCGCGAGCCCTGTCGCTGGAAGGGCAGGGCGGGCCACGGCTTCCTTGCCGGCGGTGCGCTCGGGCGCCGCTGCCAGGCACCATTACACTTGGAAGGTGAGAATTCGCCACCACAAGGTGACCAAGGCCCAGCAGGCCGCGATTGCCCGCGCGGCCCAGGCGCCTTCCAACGGCAGTTCATGCGGCGTGATGAACCGCACTAATAATTGCGGTGCTGAGGGACTGAGCTTATCCCTCGTCCGGTTAGATGACGACGTGCCCGACGGTACCGAGGAGTGGCTGTTCGCAGCCGTCGACTACATCAGTACCCGCCGGGACAGCAAGACGTTCTCGGACGCCATGGCCGTCGTGGGCCTGTCTCGTGAGGGGGATGATTTCGTCAGTGAACCGACGATCAGCGTCACGGCCACTTGCCCCTGTAGTTCGACGAACGGCGGCATCATCATGGCCGGGACGCTGAGCAACGCACTCGCGGGAAGCCTGCATCACATGGCGCACGTCGGGACCAGGCAGGTTCTCAACGCCACGCCGGAGTACGAGATGACGGGATCGGCCGAGGGCGGCAGCGGCGGGATCACCTGGTTCGGGGATTCCGAAGTGCGCTGCGACCATGTCTTCGCCCGCGCCGGGTGCGTCTTCCCGGAGTACTGGCCGACCGTCGACATGTCGGGGCTGCCCCATATCGCACCTCATATCCTCCTGGTGGAGGGCAGGGGCGCCCACCTGGGCAACGCTGCCTACAACAGCCCGCTTTCGAAGGGCACCGGCAGGCAGCAGGCGCGTAATAACCGGCGCCAGGTCTGCCGTGGCAAGCCACCGAAGAAGGGCTGGAACTGCGATGAGTACCCCTTCGCCTCAACGGCGCAGGGCGGCACCTCGGTCTCCGCGGTCAACCGGAGCACCGCCTGGGTTCCGCGCTCGGAGAACAGCAAGCAGGGCGGCATTCTCGGCAGCTTCCGCAAGATCAACCGGCTGCTGCCGCACGACAAGTTCTTCGTCGCAGCATGAATCTGTGGACCGGGATCCCGGACGGCTACTGCGTAGCCGTAGTCGGGGGTCCGGGTCCGGGTGAGCTTCTCGGTCGGCTAAGGGCCGGGCTGATAGCTGAGACAACGCTCAGTTTCTCCGTCATGCTCGAGGAAGCCCCGCGTTACGGTAATTCATCGCTCATCGGCGTCGCCGAGATTCCCCGTTCCTTCTGGGACGCGGGCACGGAGTGGGTTTGTACCTTTGAACCCGGCTCCGCGGTCGTCTCCGAGAAAGCTGCCTCGCTGGCCGTTCGCGGCGCTGAGGTTTATGCCGTTGCCTATCGCCCGGGCGAGCTATATCAGTTCACCTGGGCTCTGGAACGCAAGATCAGGATCAGGATCGACCTCCTCACCGCCAGCGTGCTGGACGGAGACCCCGACCTGGTCGCTGCTCTTCGCACGCCGTCGGAAGCCCTGGATTTCGAGGCCGCCGCCGCGCCATTTCTCAGAGAAGGCCTGCAAGCGGCCGGAGTTGTCCTCGGCAGTGGTCAGGCCGCACCGGACGACGCAGGACTAGCGCTGCTGGCGCACGGAACTGGCATGAGGATCACCACCAAGTTCATGGATTCTGCCCTGTTCCTCTGCGGTACCCGCAAGCGCACGAAGTAGCCGCCTGTTCCACCTCACGGCTCCCGGTCAGCAAGAACTGGCCCGCGGCCCCAAACCCGACCCATCCTTTTTCGCTACCGTTTCCCGTTGTCAAAGCCCCGAGGGTCTTAGCTGATTGTTAATTCGGCTAGCGCGAGTCCTGGGCAGTTGTCAGTCAGGGTGCCGGTCAATGGGTGCCGCGACTGCCGCAGAATATCTATTCTGCGCTCGATGCGAATCGCCCCTGAACTGCAGCCAACACGCCAGATCGAGCCGTACGCGCGCGCGAAGCTGTTGCTCTGTGGCCCGAGGACGTAAGTCTCGTCGCCGAAAGTCGGCGGTGATCTTGAGCTCGCCCCCAAGAGCTTTGACGTGGGCGGCGAGGGTGCCGGCTTGAGTTCGCCCTTCTCGAGCCTGGACATGCGCGCCTGGCTAACTCCCATGGCGGCGGCCAGCGACCAGCAGATAGCCTCGCGCCAAGGGTCGAACGCGAACAGCAGGCGGATCTCCTGCTGCCAGACCACGGCGACCGCATGATCCCAGAACTTGCGGTCGCCGACAGTTCTCCTCGCCGCTCCGCGGCTAAACCGACATGGTGCTCTGCGCATTTCCGCCGGCCCGGCCATGGACACGGAACAGGAAGTAGACAACAATTGTTGACATGACCTGTCGGGGCGGGCATCGTTGCGCCGGTGAGGATCGGCGGTCCGGCCCGGCGGCACGGGATAAGCGATGCGGGACATCTGGCATGCGGTGCGCAACGCGACGCGCAAGGTGGACATGGACGGGGACTTGACCATGTTGATCGGGTCGGCGCGGCCGGGGCGTTACTGGAGATCGGCGTGCTGGACCTAGGCGGGGACGACCCGGTGGTGATCCACGCGATGCCGCTGCGCCGCAAGTTCTACCAGTTCATCAGCCGGGGTTGAGGACATGAAGCACACTGACGCTCAGATCGAGGATGCGGCCCGCCGCTTTGAGCGGCTGGCTGACCAGCTCGACCCTGCTGCCGCTGTGGCGGAGGATCTGTCTGATCTGCGGGCGATTGCCGAACCGGCCGAGCAAGCCCGCAAGGCCGAGCTCATGATCACCGAGAAGGTGGCTGCGGCTCGGGCGCGCGGGCGCAGCTGGAACCGGATCGCGGTAGCCCTTGGCGTGTCCCGTCAGGCGGCCAGGCACCGGTTCGCCAGCAAGGTCAGCTGACGGCGGTCAAACGGTGAGGGCTGCCAGACGACGGACGCCGACGTTCCTCCATTTTGTGGCACTTGCACGTCCGCTGCTTCAGCGTCGCCGGTATGCGTCTCCGCAGTGGCGGATGTCGGCGACCAGGACCTCGTGCTTGTTGTCGTCAATCTTGTAGAGTATGCGCCAGTCTCGCGTGAGCCGGGCGCTCCAGATGCCTTCCAGCGGCGCATGCAACGGCTTGCCGAGCCGCTTCGGGCTGCCCGGGAGCGTCCCGGTGATGAAGCCGCCCGCGGCGATCGCGACATCGGGCGCCAACTTTCTCCTAATCGGTCGCTGGGTGTCGTTGGCGCCTGGCTGCGGGATGGGTTAGACGGCAAGTCGGAGCGGACTAAGAAGCTTTACTCGGGGTTGCTCGGGCCGCTCATGGATGAGATCGGGAAGCGGCAGCTCCGTCAGCTCAGTGCCGGCGATGTGCGGGAGGGGCTTGGTGAGCTGACCGAGCGGTATTCGACCCGGTCGCTGCAGATCACGCGGAACTCGCTGGAGCGGGCTATCGCTCACGCCCAGGCCGATGATCTGGTAGGGCGGAATGTCGCTGCGCTGGTGAAGGCACCTCGGGGGCGGGAAGGGCGGGCCGTCGAAGAGTTTCACCGTTGATCAGACTCGGGCGGTCCTGGCGGCGGCGAAAGGGGCGGCGTATGTGACGTTGAGCTTGCTCGCGGGGATCAGGACTGAGGAGGCGCGGGTGCTTCGCTGGGATGACGTCGTCGTGTGGGTCGACGACGTGCTTGGCTGGCAGCCTGTTACTCAAGTGGGGTTCGACCAGGCGCGGGCTGGCGAGGATAGGTTCGCTGGGGTCGGGCTGGACGCTCTCACACTGGCGGCGACCATCTTGACGGCGGTTGTCATTGACTCCGATGTCTTGATGAACTGTTCGGGGAGGCGGTGCTGGAGAACTCCGAAGGAGTCGTCTTGCGGGGCGGCGAGGTCGGGACGGCGGGAACGGCGGGACCACGGCGACCTACGATCGCCACCGCCAGGGCTCAGGGGGACGAGGGCGACGGCCAGCACCAGGCTCAAGTGCCTTCCGTTTCCCGGCACCTGCCGGCAGGTGTCATTGGTTCGGCCCGATTCGTGCCCAGCCAAGAGCGTTCAGCGTGCAAGTGCACTAAGAAGATAATCAGTAGCGTTGCCGATAACCTGCGCACAGGACTAGACGTAGGGGATCTTATACACAACCCTGTGCTCGGCCTCGCGGGAGGCGTGGTGCTCGGCGTGCTCAATGGCCTTTCGAGTGACGCCTGCCAGCATGCCCGGAGGTTCATCAACCCTGGCCAGACAGTCGTTTACGGCGGCACCACCGCGGGGCGAACGGTCGAATCCAACGGCGACGCCAACGCCAGCGAGACGCTCATATTCGACAACAACCTCGGCCAGAGACTCGTGCGCAACTTGGAGCCCGGCGAGAGGGCCGTATTCGACTTCGAGCCCGGCGAGACAGTCGCAGTTCACGTCGCGCGCCCTTTCTGATCGACACACTGACGCTCTAACCGGATCAGGGGTGTGTTTCCACGAATGTTTCCACGCGGCTCTGGCGGTGCAGTTCTCGCTGCTTACGGAGAGTAGCCGTCGCGCCCCCATCGTCGTTGACGTGCGATCCAGTATGGGGTGGGCTTGGCCGCCGGAATTGTTATTGCAGGCAGGGAGGCCTGTAAGGTAGCTGCGGCATGTACTGGTGCCATTGCTGGCGGGTGAGCCTGGTCGTGCTGCATATCCAATTGATGGCGTAGCTGACGTCCAGATTCCAGAGTTGGGTCGCGCTGTCGTTGCTTCCGCTTGCTATGGCGCGGCCGTCCGGGCTGAACGCCACCGCCGTGAACGCCACCACCCTGGTGCTGCGGCTGGCGGTCAGGGGCATTGCGGGCCGGCGGGGGTTGGCGGGATCGGTGACGTCCCATAGCCCGATCGCGCCCTGGTAATTGCCGGCGGCCTGAGCACCCTAGGCAACTGAGTCATTCACGCCAGGCCATGACGACTTTGCGGTGAACCGATGCCTACACGACCTGGCTGCCACCAGCGGCGGTACAGACAGAACTGGCGGTATCAGTCAATCAGCAGACGCCGCGCAGGGCCTGAGTGCGACGCCGCCTGTTGCTTCAGCGTCGCCGGTACGCGTCTCCGCGGTGACGGCGATCTCGTAGGGGTCCTGCGGCTCAGCCACGTCGCTCATCGAGCAGTGCGCGAATGGCCTTGTCGCCCCGCACGACATCTCCCCGCGCCGCGGCTTCCAGGAGCGGTCTGGAGCTGGCCCGCCAGGGGCGGGGCGGCGGCGTAGTTTAGATGTCCGCTGGTCAGGTGGCGGGCGGCGGGATGCGGGATGCGCTGGATCGGGGTCAGCTTGCTGCCTGGCCCGGGCTGGCCGTCTCCAGGCCCGCGAGCTGGACTGCCGTGAGCAGGCGCCCGTCGTAGGTCACGAAGGACTGGAGAGACCCGCCGAGTTCGGCATTAAGTACCTGGGCGGTGGCCAGGTGAATGGCATCCAGCGACCGCAGCAGGGGTTCGCTGTAGGAAGCGGCCAGGGCGCGGACCGCGGTATCGATCTCGAACCTGGCAATGGTCCCCAGTACCAGGGGCACGTGAGGCAGGCTGGCCGGGGCGTGCCTTTGGATGGCACGGGGTACTTCGACCTCAGCGAGCGCAGAGGTGACCCGCGGTATGCCTGCCCGCTCAGCGAGCCATGACCGCAGGTCTGCCGATTCTGCCTCGGGATGGGCGAGCTTGACGATCGCGGCGGAGTCGAGGTAGATCACCAGCGCTCTGCCTCACGGTCGGCGGCGAGCAGGTCAGCCACGTTCACGCCGTCGGCCGGGGCCGTGATCAGGGAGTCGAGGATCGCCGGGTCGACTGTGGCCGGCGAGAGACGGCCGGCCGCAACCAGGCGGGCCAGTCCGGCGCGTGCGCCGCGGACCGGCCGCAACTCCGCGATCGGAACCCCGCGATCGGTAATCTCGATCTCCTCCCCTGCCTGCACCCGGTCAAGGACCTGGCTGGTGCACCAGTGCTCGTCGAGGCATGGGCACCGCCGCGGGCGGTCCTCTTCGAGGAGCCCTTGCAGTCATCTGACCATCGGGCGTCGGCCTTACCCTCGCCGCCCAGGAAACAAGCCGCCAACCCGCCGCCGAGGAATCCCGCGTGCGTGCGCCGCGCACAGACCGGAGGAATGCGGCTTCGACCGCAGTGCCCCGCTCTCGCTCCAGCAGGTAACAGACCTCTGTGAGGATCGGTGCAGGCATCAGCAAAGGCCGCGGGGCAGCGTCGAACCAGTTCACGCAGCTCGCATGATGACGGGTCCTGCTCATTGGCCATCGCCACGATCGGCCCGGTGTCCACGATGATCATGCCAGGCGGCTCAGGCTGACCGGCCAAGCTCGGTGCGCAGGATCTCCTCCGAGCGTTCGGCAAAGTCCGGGCCAGCCTGAAGCGCGCCGAACCAGGACGGGCGGCTCGGCTGCCTGCCTCTCCCCGCGGCCAACTCGCGAAGCAGTTCGGCCGCGGGGGCCACGGATTCGTCGTCAAGCTCATCTACCAGGTGATGGAGTTCCTCTCGCGCCACAGTCATACAGTCGAGAAGTCAGGACGTCCAGCGGTCAGCCGGTCACCGGTCGGAGCGTCGAATGAGTACGCCTCGTTCCGGGTTGCCGGGCACCTGCAGGCGGCTGGAACTGATGCCATGCGTACCGGCGAGCTTGGCCTGCCGAACACCTGCGATTGGTCGCAGGTTCGATCCCTGCCAGGCGCGCTCAGACTCCGGCCCAGGTCAGGCCAGGTTTCACGGGTCTAACGGGGGAGTGTCACGCACGCCGGGGACGTTGCCTGGCTTGAGGCTGTCATTGCTGGCCGACCCGGCCCGCTGCGCACCGCGACGCTGGCCCACCGATGCGGCCGGCCGTCCACGCCCCGGAACAGCGGGGGCACTTTGCGTTCGTAGGAACCACCGCAAAGTGCCCCCGCTGCGATCCCGGGTCCGCGGTCAGGCGGCCAAGACACCGCAACCGCGCCGGCAACGATCCGACCGCGTGATCGAAACCGCCCGCCGGAGCACCGGCCCTGGCGCGGCCGCGCCGGCCCCGGCTTCCAGGACCCTGCCGGGCTAGCAGGTGAAGGGGATGCCGCTGGCTCCGGCGCTGATGTAGTAGGTGGATCCGGGGGCTGGGGTGTTGTTGATCTCGATTATCAGGTTGTGTCAGCCGGCCGTTATGTTCGGGATATTGAAGCTGGCTGTGCCGTTGCCTGAGCCGTCGGTGGCGATGAACACGGCGCTGGCAACTGGGGCGCCGTTGTCCAGCTTGTAGAAGATCTGGAAGCTGGCGTTGGGCTGGTTGGTCTGGCTGAGGCTGACGTGGACGGTGAGGACTGACCCCGCGCAGGTCAGGGAGGCGTAGCTGGCAGCGCCATTGATGGTCTGCCCGACCGAGTTGCCGGAGAAGACCTGGAGCTGCTGCGTGCTGGCGCTGACAGCAGGGCCGCTGAGCACGGTGAGCACGACGTAGCCGGGATGGCCGGCGCCGCCGTTTGCCGCGGGCGCAGTGGTGCTCTGGGTGAAGCCGCCGCCCGTGCCGCCGGTGTTGGGAGTGGGCGGAAGCAGACCGTTGCTGATATAGCCGCCCGTACCGCCTGGTTGAGGGCCGTTGACGGGGTCTGTGGTGGCGTTTCCACCGTTGCCACCGGTTCTGGTGAAGCCACTGGCGGCCGGGCACAAGCCGGTACCGCCGACGCCCCCCTGGCCGTTGGCGCCGTTCGCTCCCGTGGTGCTGCCGCCGCCCCCGGCGGTGCCGGCGGCTCCGCCATGGGCGGCGACGATGACGGAGCCGGCGTTGCTGACGGAACTGTCACCGCCGCCGGTGCCTGGCTGGCCGGCTGGGCCCGCAGTCCCGTGCGTTCCTGAGGCATGCGGAGCGCCCGCGCCGCCGGCCCGGCCGCGCCGACGGACACCGTCAGGGTGCCGTCGGTGGCCGAGGTGGTCACGACGCCGCGCACGTACCCACCCGAACCGCCGCCGCCGGCGCCGCCGAATGACCCAGGGACGTCAGCGACATCTCCGCCGCCGCCTCCGCCAGCCCCCCAGGCTTCTACGAGCACATTGGAACCTGGCGGCACGGTGACCGTGTACGTACCAGGGGTGCTGAACTCCTGCAAATTCATCAGCAAGATCTCCTTACTTCTGTCTCCCGGACCGCCCGGAGGGCCTAAAGCGGGCACCAATCCCGTCCGCGCGGGACTGCCATGCAGAGCAGACGAATCAAGCGCGGCGCAGCCGACTGCCCGGCATTGAAATCCCGGACGACCGTGTAAAAGGCCAGTAACCACCCATAACACCGTAGGCAGCCAGTCCTTAACCCGTGGGCACCCGCCCAGCCCGGCCCCATTACCGCAGGTCAGGTCCAAACGTGAATACCTCACTCGTGTGTTGGCGGTCACGGGAAATTCCAGGTAGGCGGACACGAAGCCCCTGATTACCCGCAGTGATGAAGGGAACCGCCGGCGACCGCAAGTTCCGGGATCGTCCCAGCCGGTGATCTCATCTGGCGCCTTCACTCGTTTTCCCAGTTCAGAGACCTGATTCAGAGGCCGTCAGAGGTGCTTCAAGATCGTTTGACCGTCATTTGACCGTCGGAAAGAACGTTGACCGGCGGCATGGACCGGCACGGATCGGCTGATGGCGGCAGGGTCGGCGGGCTCGCGGCGGTCGGAGTTGAACACGGGTGGCACACATAGCGGGACTTGTTGGGAGCCGGTTTCGTGAGCCCTCTCCGCGGCGGAGGCTGGCACGGTTTGTCCGGCAGCTCGCGTCGGCTGGCCAGCGGTTTTGGTGTCTAAGACGGCGGGCGGCAGTGCCTCTGGATCTCAGGTGTCGTGAATCGTCGTGGACCTGGACGACCGGCTTGCCTCACCTCTGTGCGGACATGGCCAGGGAAACCGGTGATTACGCCGTCAGACCTCATCGTGTCTGGTCATACGGCCCGGAGTTGCGCTCGTTGTGGAGTCGCAGGTAGCTGACCTGCTGCTACGAGCCGGGACGAAGTCGTCAGGCGTGGCATGCAAGAAGTCAGCGGTTTCAATCCCCTAAGCTCCACACAAGGACACGTGGAGCCGTTAGAGGCGCCTTGGCCGAGGGGGCTAGATGGAGCGACCGGTGCCGTTCCTCAGCCGGGTACGGCTGAGGAACTTCAAGAGCATCGCCGCGTGCGATGTGAGGCTTGGTCCGCTGACCATGCTGGTCGGACCTAACGGCAGCGGCAAGAGCAATTTCCTGCAGGCCTTGGCGCTCCTCGGCCGGGCATTGAACACGACGCCGTACGAGGCAATTGATGGGCTCGGCGGAATGGATGAGATCGTCCGCCGCGTGCCCGAGCCAGCGGAATCGTTCAGCATTGACGTCGAGACGACCTGGCTCCGGGGTACAACAAGACAGGCGGTGGTTGCCGAGTATGGCTTCGAAATCGGCTTCCCGAACCGCCGCGCACTGCGGCCTTTTGATGTGCTACGAGAGAGCTGTGTGGTGCGCTCCGGCGACCGGACATGGAGCTTCGCCGCAGCCCGAGGTTCGGTGCACGAGGAGGGGCGGGTTCCGCCAGCTTCAGGGATCGAGCATGACCGGCTGTATCTGCCCGTAGCCGCCAGCCAGACCCAGTACAGCCCCCTGCTGCTTGGCCTGTCCGGGATGCAGTTTTATAACCTGACCCTCGAATCGCTGCGTGAGCTCGCGAATCCGTTGCCAGGCGCGGTCCTGGAGCGGAGCGGGGAGCATCTCGGAGAAGCACTGGGTGCGCTCGGTGCTGTGCGGCCTGAGCTCAAAGAGCGGGTTGACTCGTACCTGAGCGCAGTAGCACCTGGGATTGAGGGCGTGGATCGATATTTGGCTGGCCGGTACGTAGGCGTGGTATTCCGCTCAGCCAATGCCGGAGCGGACGGGGAGATTGAGTTCGGTCCAGAGGCGGTGTCGGACGGGACCATCAGAGCGGCCGGAGTACTCGTAGCTCTGTTCCAGCTCGCGGCAGTAGACGGGCGCATTCAGCTTGTCGGGATCGAGGAACCCGAGATCGCGCTGCATCCCGCAGCGGCGGGTGTGCTATTCGACGCGCTGACTGAGGCCAGCGAGCACGTGCAGGTTCTGGTAACAACACAGAGCCCGGATCTGCTCGACCGAGATGACGTGGATGTTTCGATGGTGCGGGCCGTGACCATGCGCGACGGCCTGACGATCATCGGCGAGGTAGATCAGGCAAGCCGCCAGATAGTCCGGGACAAGCTCTATACGCTCGGCGAGCTTATGCGCGGCAACCAGCTAACCCCCGACAGCGCGCCGCCCGGGCAAACGGCGGAGGCGTGAGTGGTCTGGAACCAACCTGTCACCATCGCTTCGGTCGTCGAAGGCGAGGGAGAAGTTAAGGCGCTTCCCAAGCTGCTATACCGCCTCGCTCAGGAGTTCTCAGTACCTGACTTGCGAGTGCCGGAGCCGATGCGGGTGTCAAGAGGCAGACTGGTAGCGGCGGGTCAGTTTGAACGTGCAGTCTCGGCAGCGGCTGGGCGCGTTAACAAGGCTGGTGGGGTCTTGGTGGTCCTGGATGCCGACGACGACTGCCCGGCTCAGCTTGGACCCGTACTGCTCGCACGCGCTCAGGCGGCACGATCCGATCTTGCGGTGGCCGTAGTGTTGGCCAACCGCGAATTCGAGTCGTGGTTCTTGGCCGCAGCACTGTCTTTGGCCGGCAAGCACGGTTTTCCAGAAAACCTGACTCGGCCGAGCAACCCTGAAGGAATCAGGGGCGCGAAGGAATGGCTCAGCCAGAACAGGCAGAACGGCCGACCTTACAAGCCGACCGTGGACCAGGCATTGCTGAGTTCAGCTTTCGACTTGAAGCTAGCGCGCGCTCACGCGCCATCCTTCGACAAGTTCTGTCGCGACATGGAGCGACTGTTCGGCTCGACGTAGCCAACGTGTCCGGATTAGCCAAGGCCAGTCGCGCTCGCAGCCGAACCGGACCATGACCCAAGAAAAATGTGGGCTAAGCCTGCTAACCCGTGGGCACACCCCCAGTCAGGCCCTGTTCCCGCAGGTCAGCCCTAAACGTGAATACCTCCCTTGCAAGTCACCCCCTTGTCACGAGCTGCCCATCCAGGCATGATCCGGGCAGCCGGATCCGATCAATCCGATCAAGTGCCACCGGCACGACGACCAGTGCACCTGCGGCGGCCACTTGCATCACGCCGCCGCGATCAGCGACTGTGGCGCCTAGTACCACCGCGCCTGCGACCAGGACAGCCATGCCCCGCCGCCGGGAGGCTAAGCGTTTGGCTGCTCGATACGGGACTCTAACGCAGAGGTCATTTCCATGCGCCGCCGTTCCAGCGCACGATGAATGGCTCGCCGGGGGTGCCGTCGCGCGACCCGACCGCCCAGGCGCTGCGGGCGGAGGTGAAGGCGACGCCGGCCAGCTCGTCGTCGGCACCGGGGCTCGGACTGGTTACTCGCTTCCAGATGGCGCCGTTCCAGCGCAGTATCACGGTCTTGCCTGTGGTCGTCCAGCCGACCGCCCAGGCGTTTCCGGCGGAGGCGGCGGCCACGGCGGCGAGGTAGTCGCCGCCTGGCGGGATGGGGCCGGGTACCTGCTTCCATGCGGTGCCGTTCCAGTGCAGGATGAGGGTTCTGCGGGCATTGCCGACGGCCCAGGCGTTGCGGGCGGAGGTGGCAGCCACGGCGGTGAGGTAGCCGTTGCCAGCGGCGGCCGGGGTGGGTGCCTGTTTCCACGTAGTGCCATTCCAGTGGAGGATCAGGCTCTTGCCTTGGGTGCCCTGGATGCCGACTGCCCAGGCGTTCTGAGCCGATGTGGCGGCGACGCCGAAAAAGCCGCTGTCTGCGGCGCTGGGGCCGGACACCTGCTTCCACGCGGAGCCGTTCCAGTGCAGGATCAGGGCCGTCATGCCGCCGGTGAAGCCGACCGCCCACGCGTTCCGAGCCGAGGCGGCGGTCACGCCGTAGAGCTGGCCGCCGCCTCCGGGATCCGGACTCGGCACTCGCCTCCACGCCCTGCCGTTCCAGCGAAGTATCAGCGTCTTCTGGTCTCCCGTCGTGCCCACGGCCCAGGCGTCACGCGCGGAGGTCGCGGTCACGGCGGTCAGGAAAGTGCCGCCGGCTGTGGCCGGGCTGGCTGCCCGCTTCCAGGTAGCCCCGTTCCAGCGAAGGATCAAGGCCTTGCCGGAAGCGTCACCTCCGACCGCCCACGCACTCCGGGCGGATGTGACCGCCAGTCCGAGGAGTTGCCCGCTAATAGGCGAAGATGCCGCCGCATCCGCAGCACCGATCCGGCTGGCAGCACTGGCGCCGACCAGGCCCGGCAAGGCCAGTATCGAACCCGCAGCAACCGTGCCCAAAGTGCGCGTCATGCCCCTGCCCATCGCGGTCACCATTCCCTGTAGGACGAAATTCCCGACACGGCCATTGCGTCGCAGTGACGCTGACGCCCGCACGCGGCCGTTATGAATTCATCTGGCTTTGTAGGTGAGGGTGAAGCTGCCGGTGGAGTTGCCGTCGTAGACGGGCCTGATGATGACGGTGGCGGTGCCTGCCTGTCCCTTGCCGGGGGTGAAGCCGAGCTTGGCGGGGCCGGTGGAGAAGTCGGCTGTTCCCTGGTTCGTGCCGTCGTGGGTGTAGAGGGTCATCGCCAGGGCGCCGCCGCTGGGAGATACCTTCGGGCTGGTGATGGCCAGGGTGAAGTGCTTTCCGGCCACGGCGGTGAAGGTGTAGTCAATGCCATCCTGTGTGGAGACGACGCCCTTAACGGCCTTGCCGCTGGTGAGTGCTCCTCCGCTGATGGGACTGGCTGAAGCGCTGGAGGTCGGGATCACGCAAAAGACCAGGGTTCCGAGCATCGATGCGGCCGACATGAACGCCAGTCGCCGCAACATTGGGCTCCTCATTTACCGATACCTTTCCCGCTCGCCGGACCCGACCGGCCGACACGCATTTCATCCAAGCAGGCCGAGGTGGCCGTGGCGAGAGAGACTTCATTGCGCTTAGTTGCGGAACGTCGCTGAGGCGCGCCATAGGCCTTGCCCTCAGCGGTGAGCTGCACGTTCCTTGATGCGCGGTGGTCTCGCCCAGCTCTGGGAGCTGATGTTCGCGGTGAGTTTGTCGATGATCGCGTGCCGCAAGTTGGAATGGCCCGCATCATTGGCGTATGGGGGATGACCTGGAGCTTCCTGACTGGTCATCAATCCGGTAACCGGCCTGCCGCTCTCGCAAGAACTCAGGTTCCGCCAGCTTCCGCACGGTCAGACCTGGTCAGCCCCCGGCGGCCTGTTCTCCTATGAGCTATTCGGAACGCCCAAGTGGACCGCCGTCCTCCCGCACCGGGATCCGCACGGCCGCTAGCCAGCACGCGTGGCGGTTCAGATCTACGACTGAAGTATTAGGCTGCGGGCGTGAGGTGGCTTGGAGGGGGGATCTGCCGTGCGTGCACGAATCATCGGTGTCCTGGGTGCTTTGGCCGCTACGGGCGCGCTGGCCGCTACGGGCGCGAGCTCGGCTGACGCCGCGGGCGCCGGCAGGCTGGTGGCGGGCGCGGCGTCTGGTTCCGGCGGCGGCTTCGCGGTGGCCTCGGTCAGCTTCTGGTCCCCCGCACGAGGGATGGCACTGGGCGGCGTGGCCTGTGCACGTTTGGCAAGCCGTGCGTGGCGCGGCTGATGGTCACCGCCGATAGCGGCGCGCGGTGGCGCTTCGTGCGCTCGCCTGCCGTTAACGTCGCCGGACGAACCTGGCACCAGATCCGCTTCTGAAATGAGTCGGGCTATCGGGCCTGGTCGGCCGAGGACGAGCCGACCAGAGTATCCAGGAGCAGCGCGTGCTGCACCACCAGTCCGGCGAGCCGATCCGGCGGGATCTGCGGTATATCGCTCAGCGCGGGTCAGAGGCCAACGAGCACGTCGGTCATCCTGGCGATCAACTCGGTCTGACTGCGGGCCCCTTCCAGATCGCGATCGACGCGATCTATGAACTCGGCCTTCACTAGCTGATCGGCGACCTCCTGGGAGCAGCCGATGCCAGCCTGGATCAGGTCGCTCCACCGCCGGCCAACCGCACGAATCCCGGCATTGGACCGGTAACCCAGGAATATCGACTCCCACTGCCTGAGCGCAAACTCATCCCAGCCGAGGACTGCTACCTCCTCTGCATCATGTTCATACACATAAGCATGCTATTTCAGTCGCCTTCCGACCACGCGATCCGGGCATTTGCCGAACCAAACCCGGCCCGAACCGGGCGGGGAACCCAGCGTTGTTCCTGCGCTGGGGTCCTAACCCAATGCCGGGAACTTAAGGCGCCGGATTCTGGCTTGTTTGGAGCCGTTTGCGCTGGTCACGGCCTGAGAACAGGCTGCGGCGCCCGGACGTGCACTGTCCGGGTCGGGTGGCAAGCGTGATACGGGAATCGTCGCGTCATCTGGTGCCCCCAGATTTCCCAGATAACCGGGCAGGCCAGCGACCGTGCCCAGCCGGGCCGGACTCAGACCCTGGCTGGTCCCCTGTTGGCCAAACGCCCATTCCTTAAGTTCCTGGCATTGCGTCCTAACCCCAGCTCCGGGACAACGCTGGGGCAGGACCCCGGGGCCTGGACTCGCCGGCGCGCGACTACTTGGCGTCCTGGGCGCAGATCTCTCGCGGGGCCCTGATGGTCGCGGTGTCCTTGGGAGCTACCTGAACCCTAAGGGTCTCCGGCAGGGGTTCGTGATCATCGAGGTGAGCGGCCAGTGGGGCAACGCGGCCGAGGTACCTGGCCTGGCGTCATTTGAACTCGGGCACCGCCCAGGTCACCTCGGTGTCCTGCAGCCCGGCGGGCAGTTGCGCGGCCGGCGGCTACTACCAGGACAAGCACAGGAACGCGCAGGGCTTCGTCGATAGCCGCGCCTGACCGGAGAGCGGTTTGACACCGCCCCGCCCGGCAGCCGAGCATGGCACGTATGCCACGAAGGTCCCGATCGGTAGCATCATTCACTGTCTCGCTGATAACCGTATTTAGCTCTCTTGGCCTCGCAACGGTGCCCGGATCGCCGGCCGCGCTCGCTGCCCAGAAGACAGGCGCCCCCTTCCTTCCCAATGGCCGGACCGCTTACCGGTTCTTCCTCGACAAGGGACTGCCTGACTATCAGGCCGCCGGAATAGTCGGGAACCTCGACTGGGAATCTCACGACGATCCGGCCAAGAAAGAGAAGGGCAATTGCGACCCCTGCGGAATGGGGATCGCGCAGTGGACGGGCGGCCGATGGGACAAGGACCGGAAAGACAACGTTACCTGGTACGCCGCTCAGTCGCACGCCTCGCTCTTGGACCTGAAGACGCAGCTCAACTTCATCTGGTATGAGCTGACTAGCTTCAATAACTCTAAGAAGAAGCCGTACTACGGGCTCGCCGCCCTGCGGTCGGCGCAGAATGTCACCGAGGCCGCTAGCGTGTTCGAGAAGCGCTACGAGAGGTGCGATACCGACCAGTGCCACGAAAACACCAGGGTCGCCTATGCGAAGGCCGACCTCAAGGCGTTCGGATCCAACCCAGGCGAAGCCACCATTCGCACGATAAGCCTCGGTGCGGGGGTAGTTCGCGGACCAGACGGCAATATCTGGTACGACATTTACCTGAAGCACAATGACGGCTACGGGATGGTCAACTCGCGCACGATGGCCGTGCGCAAGTACGCACCGCGCAAGCTAGCCGGTCATTATTTCGGCTCTCAGCCGGCCTTCGACGGCGCGGGCGGGATCTGGGACCCGCTGACCCTGCTCTCGGGCCAGTATGTAAGCTTCAGCCGGTTCGTGCCGAAGACCGGCGCCCTCAAGACCTACCCGATCCCGCCGGCGTGCAAAGCGCAAGTAGGAGACGCCGGAAGTATCGCTATGTACGGTGCGACTAACGGCGATGTCTGGGCCGAATGCGGTAACTCCTTCAGTTCGACCGTACTGGTGCGGATCACCCCGGAAGGAAAGATGGCGACGTTCAAGCCGCCAAGTTATATACCGCAGAGCCTCGTGTTCTTCCTTGCCCAGGGCAAGGGGGGCACGATGTGGGCAATCGCGACCTCACCAGGTGGTCTCGATCCGCAGGGCATCGTGAAGATCAGCGCAGAAGGCAGTGAGACCTATTACGCCGATAACCTGGGACTATATGACGACGGGGTTGTCGGGAACGGCTCTGGCGAGATTGACGAGGTCGGCATTTGCCCGAGCAGCCTCGACTCGTTCTGCGTCGAGAGCGTTGCGGCGGACGGAACCCGGTCGATTATCAATCATATCCCGGATTTCCCCGGCAATTACTCAACGAATTACCAGATGAGCATGGACCAGAATGGCAATCTCTGGATCTCGGTAGCAGGAACCGATAACGGGCACGTGAAGACGGGCGCGTATTATTGGGAGGTGTCATCCTCAGGAACTGGATCCGCGCACGCTTTCACTCCGCCCCATTTCGACGTGACCGGCTCGGCGGTCGCACTTTCCGACGGAACGGTATGGAGTGATACAAATAGCGGCGACCTCTTCTGGCTAGAGTTCCCCGAAGCCAACGGCGACTCTTAGCGCATCACCACCATCGCCGCGCAGGTCGACGGAATCACGCCGGCAAACGGCGCTAACGCCGCACCGGGCGCCATAGAGGAGATCGCCCGCCTAGTCGCCGCGGGCCAGCTCCGCGTGCCCATCGCGGCAAGCTTCCCGGTCGACCAGATCCGCGCCGCAGTCAAGCTTCAAGCCGACCGGCACGTGCACGGCAAGATCGTCATTGACCTCTAGCTTCCGCCCGCCGAGCCGATCTCGATCTCGGGGTTCTCGCGCAGCGTCGCCCGGTACTGGGTGATGGCTGACTGAAGTTCGTATACGGCGTGCGCGCGTGCGCCGGCGAGCGGTGCGTCCCCGGTCACCAGGGCGGGGCGGATCGTGACCGGGCGGGCGAGACGCTCGCGCGCGGCGCGGACTGCTTCGAGGATGAGCGGGTTAGTGCCCCACGTGCCGCCGATGATGACGACTGCCGGATCGGTCAGCGCGACGGCCGCGGATATGACGCCGCCCACTGCGGTGCCGAGGACCAGGCGCGTTGTCCGCGCAGCTCGCGCTGGTCCGGTGACGGAGGCTGCCAGCTTCGCGACGTCGATCGCGGTTGAGTCCGGCCGGCGCAGGCCGAGCTCGCCGAACACGTCGATGAATGCCATCGCCCGGTGGCCGGGGCCGGCCGTGACCAGGTGCGCGATCTCGCCGGCCATGCCGCCGTGGCCACGACGGACCTCGCCGTCGCTGACGACGGCGGAGCCTAGGCCTTCTCCCAGGTACAGGTAGACGAAGTCGTCCGTCAATCCGGGTTCGCCAGCTGAGCGTTCTGCGCGAGCGGCCCAGTTCACGTCGTTGTCGGTCAGGACTGGCCCGCAGACCAGCCCGTCGAGGGCATCGGCGGGTGACAGCTCACCGACCAGGAAGGGAGCGTCGGGCAGTTGCACGAGTCGCCCGGTAACCCGGTCGACCGGGTCGGCCGCACTGACCACGGCCAGCCGGACCGGCCCGCGGGCCTCCGCCGCGACCCGCCGGCACGCCGAGCGCACCGATGCGGTCACGCTGGCTGGCCGGGCCGGCCGGCCGAGCGGCTCGGCGGCCTGCGCTGCGACATCGCCGTGGGCATCGACGATCTCGGCGGTAATGCCTGCCGGGGCGATGCTCACGGCAAGGGCGCAGCCGATGCCGTCAGCCAGCGCATAGTAGGAGCCGGCCCGTCCCCGGCCCGTGCTCCTGGCTCCGGTATCGACGACGATTCCCGCTGCGTCCAGACGGCGTATGCTCTCGCCGACCGTCGGCTTGGAGATCCCGGTGCGTGCCGCCAGCTCTGCCCGGGTCAGGCGCGTCTCGTCCATGAGCGCCCGCAGGACATGCTCGTCGCTGAGCTCGCGCAAGAGCTCCAGCGAAGGCTTCGCGGCAGTCACGGTACCAGTTTAGACAGGACTCTTGCCCAAATACGAGCCAGAGCGTAGCGTCGTTCTGGTAAGGGGTCCTTTCAAAGGAGCTGACATGGTAATCGCCGCGCATGCGCGCACTGACCTGCCGGCCCTGCCGCACTGGGAGACGACGCCCGATGACCTGCCCGGCGCGATCCGGCAGGTCAAGGCGGCGCTGCAGGCCCGCATCACGGCCTCCGGCCGGTCTGTTGAGGACGTGTTCGCTGTCATCGACAAGCGCGTGCGCGCGCAAGTCGAGCAGATCGGCGCTGAGAAAGCCCGCGGCGAGACCGTATGGCCCGTCATCGACTACGCCGACATCGCTACCGGAACCGTGCCAGCGGATCAGCTCGCCAGGCTCCGGGAGCGCGGCTGCCTCGTCGTCCGCGGCCACTTCGACCGCGACCAGGCACTCGGCTGGGACCAGGACATCGTCGGCTACGTCGAGTCCAACCGGTTCTTTCAGACCTACCGGGGGCCTGGCGACGATTTCTTCGGCAGCGTCGGCTCCAGGCCAGAGATCTACCCCATCTACTGGTCGCCCGCCCAGATGCAGGCCCGGCAGAGCGAGCGCATGGCCCGCGTCCAGGCGTTCCTCAACGCCCAGTGGACAAGCCAGTCCGATGGCGTGCGGTGGTTCGATCCGAAGCGCGACTCGCTGTACCCGGACCGGATCCGCCGCCGCCCCGAAGGGGCCGACTCCGCGGGCCTGGGCGCGCACCTCGACCCCGGCACCCTGGACCTGTGGATGACGCAGGCGTATCAGCGGGCCTTCCGTCACCTGTTCGACGGCACTGTCGAGGCCTATGACCCGTGGGACGCCGCCTACCGCACGGCCGGGCCCCAGTATCCAGGAACGACGATGTGCTCGGCCTTCCGTACCTTCCAGGGCTGGACTGCCCTATCCGACATGGCCCACGACCAGGGCGTGCTCCACACCGTCCCGATCCCCGAGGCCATGGGATGCCTCATGCTGCGGCCGCTCCTGTCCGACGTCCCCGGCGACGACATGTGCGGCGTGACCACCAACAAGGTGTTCCCCGTCAGTGACACCTGGCATCCGCAGCTCCTGCGCGCGCTCACCGGCATCCCCGACGTCCGTGCCGGCGACTCGGTCTGGTGGCACTGTGACATGATCCACAGCGTCGCTCCGGTCCAGGATCAGAAGGGCTGGGGCAACGTTATGTACATCCCGGCCGCCCCCTGGTGTCCGCGCAACGAGCGCTACGCGGCCGCTGTCCGGGAAGCGTTCATCACCGGCGCCAGCCCGAGCGATTTCCCGGCCGAGAATTACGAATGTGACTGGCCCGACCGCTTCCAGCCCGGCGACCTCAACCAGGCCGGCCGACACGGCCTCGACCTCGACTGATCTGCCGGCCACGCGGCTGCGGCAGCTGAGCACGTCAGCGCACGGTCAGCGTCTCCTTAGCGGACGTCGAGCCTTCGTAGCTGGCGCTGCCCGCGTAGACGCTGGCGAGGCCGTAGGTGCCGGGCCGCAGCTCGCGGGGCGAGAGCGTGCAGGTGCCGGCGCTGGACTTGAGGGTTATGACGCACACCGTGGTGCTGCCCGCGAGGACGGTGACGCTCCCGGTCGCGGTGATGTTCTTTCCCCTTACCTTGACGCCCAGCCGCGCGGCCTGCTCGTGGCCGTAGGTGACGACGGCGGGGGAGACGGACAGGGTGGTCGTGGTTGGACCGGGCGACACCGCTAGAAGGGTGACGGTGCCTCGCGGGAACTCGACCGCTGCGACCGGGCAGTTCGCCTGGCCGCCCGACAGCGTGGCCACGCACAGCACGGCGGGCCCGGCCTTGACGGTTACGCTCCCGGTCGGGATCCGCAGTACGCGGCGGCGGGACAAGACACCGCGTTGACACCGCCTTCCTGGCCGGTGTTCAGGTACTCGGTGCCCGGTACCTGCTGCGCGGTTCCCCACGTTCCGCTCGTCTCGGTGGCGACGAAGGCCTGCGAGAGGCCGGTCCCTGTGTCGTAGTCCCCGGCCACAACGCAGTCACCGTCGCCGCCGCAAGACATCGAGCCCAGGTCGGCTTCGCCGCCGGTGCTGAGCACGGCGAGGCCGGGCACCCCGGAGGCGTCTTGCCAGGTGCCACTGCTTTCGTCGGCGACGAACACCTGGTAGTCGCCGTCGTAGGTGAACCCGGCGGTGGCGCAGTTGCCAGGGGACGAGCACGAGACCTGATCGGCCTCGGCGTCGCCGCCGTCGTCAGGCGGCGGGATTCCTGGCAAGGCCGCCGCGTCCTGCCAGGTACCGCCGGACTCGGTGACGGTGAACGCGCCGTCGCCGGACTCGAAAGAACTCTGGCAGTCCGAGTAGGCGCCAACCGCCGTGCAGTTACCCGCCGACGGGCACGACACGCCTGTCATCGCGGCGTAGTCGCTCAGGTCAGCTACCACGGGAACCGCCAGCGCGGTGCCCCAGGCGCCGCCCGCGCCCTGGTCGGCGATGAAGGGTTCGGCGTTGAAGTCAGCCGTGGTGTAGAAGCCGACGGCGGTGCCGGCATCGGTTCCGCCCGGCGGGCACGACAGCGAGTCGACCTCCGCGTACCCGCCTCCGTTGAGCGCCCCCGTGCCAGGGACCTCCAGCGCCGTTCGCCACTTCGGCGGCGTGACGGCCCAGCTCACGGATCTGTTTTGCGGGCTTACGGCGGCCAGCGGCGCTCTCGTCGCGTAGCCGATAATGGGCTGATGACATCAGCGCGCGCAGTTCCCGCGACCACGCTGGCCGGGGGCGACCAGATGCCGATGGTCGGGTTCGGCACCTGGAAGCTGCGCGGCGGCGAGGCACGGGCCAGCGCGATCGCCGCCCTGCACGCCGGCTACCGGCATATCGACACGGCCACCATGTACGGCAACGAGGCTGAGATCGGCCAGGCGCTGCGCGACAGCGGCATCGACCGCGCGGAACTCTTCATGACCACGAAGATCCGCCCCTCTGATGCCAGCCGGGCGCGGTCGGTACTGGACGATTCGCTGCGCGCGCTCGGGACCGGCTACCTGGACCTCTGGCTGATCCACTGGCCGCCGTCGGGCAGGGACGCGAGCCGCCGCCTGTGGAGCGAGCTGATCGAGCTCCAGGCCGGCGGCCAGGTCAGGAACGTAGGCGTGAGCAACTACAGCCTGCCGGAGATCGATGACCTGACCCGGTCCTGCGGCCAGGCCCCGGCGGTCAACCAGATCGACTGGGGGCCGGCACTGCACGACGGCGGGATGCTCGCCGGGCTCGCCGAGCGCGGCATCGCGGTCGAGGGATACAGCGGACTCAAGAACACCCGGCTCGGCGATCCGGTGCTGGCGAAGATCGCTGCCGCGCACGGCGTGACGACAGCCCAGGTGGTGTTGCGCTGGCACCTCGAGCACAACGTGACCATCATCCCCAAGTCGTCACGACCGGACCGGATCGCGGCGAACCTCGACCTGTTCGGCTCCAGCCTCACCGCGGCTGAGGTCGCCAGCATCGACGCGCTCAGCCGCTGACACCGAGGGCAGGACGTCGCCGTGCCACCGCCGGGGGATACCTTGGCGGGGTAGCTGGCGCCAGCCCGGAAAGTGACCCCTGGTGCGCTGGCGCCTCGGCAATGGCCTAGTGTCGATATGTCCGCGTAAGCCCGAAGATGAATTTTGTCGGAAAGGTGCAGAGCCTTTCCAGGTCCGGCGCTCCGACCCTCAGGGGGAGCTGCAAATGCGCGCGAAGCGACGAGCACCGAGGACCGCACGGGCCCTGACTGCGCGCCGGGTCTGCGTCCTGATCGCGGCAGCGTGCGCGGCCAGCGCGCTGGCCGTCCCGTCATCGGCGTCCGCCAGACCCGCCACCGCAGGCACGGGCGATGCGCCGGGCCTGACGGTCGCCGGTCAGCCGGCGGGCATTGCCGCCGACGAGTCATCGCGCACCATGTGGGTCGCTGAGCGTGACGCCGGCCAGTCCAGCGACGTCGTCAGCGGGATCACCGAGGCCGGCGACACGATCAGCCAGTTCAGCGTCACCTCGGGTGTGACCGCCATCGCGGCCGACCCGCTTACCGGGCTGGTGTGGACGATCGGCAACAGCAGCGACGGCGGCACCCACACCGTCACCTACATCAACGAGTTCGACAACTCGGTGAACACGGTCACCATCCCGTCGGCCACCGACCTGACCGGGCTCACGGTCGACTCGCAGGAACAGCTGGTCTTCGTGCTCGATCGCGCTGGCGACGTCTATGCGATCGACGAGCATCATCCAGCGCAGGCGCCGTCCCTGGCGGTGACCGGGTCACTTACGGCCGCCTCCGGCATCGCGATCGACAGCGGTACCAGCACGATCTGGGTGCTCGACAGCACTGACAACCAGGTGATTGGCTACGACGAGAGCACCGGCGACCCGATCGGAAACCCGGCGGCAGTCGGTGCGGACCCCGGTCAGATCGCGGTCGATCCGGCCAGGGGAATCGTCTGGGTCGGCGCCGCCGACGGGACGATCTCAGAGTTCAGCGAATCGAGCCCTGGCACGGTGCACACGCTCACGCTCGCCAGTATCCCGGCGTCGATCGACCTCGACCCGACATTCGACCGGGCCTGGGTCGGCACCAAGTCCGGTGCCATCTACGAGGTCAGCGGCGCGACCTCGCCGCCCTCGGTCACCGGCACCCTGACCCTGAGCAGCGAGGTCGACGGCGTCGCCACCGACTCGGGCACAGGCCAGCTGTGGGCGACCGAGAACATCACCAGCCAGGGCACCTCAGGCAACGTGATCCCGTTCCTCCCTTCGGCACCGGAGATCACCTCGCTAAGCTCGGCCTGGTTCGCCAGTAACAACTCAGCGCAGCGCTCCTTCCAGGTGGCCGCCAGCGGTTTCCCGCCGGTCAGCTACGCCATTTCCGGCGCCCCGTCCTGGCTGGCCATCGGCAGCGTGAGCGGCGTGCTCACGGCCAGGCTGACCGCCAGGTCGAAGCCTGGCGCGGCTACCATCACGATCACGGCGAGCAACGGCACCGGCAGCCCGGCGCGGCAATCCTTCACCGCGCACGTCGGCTCCGATCCGGTCCTCACGACAACGTCGGCGACCTTCGCCTACGGCGTGAAGAACTCGATTCAGCTCCAGGCGACGGGCGCCCCGGTACCGATCACCTTCCAGGGCTCCGGCCTGCCGGCCGGCTTCACCGTGAGCAAGTCAGGACTCCTGACCGGCACGCCGACCCAAGGCGCCAAATCACCGGCCCGCTTTGACCTCGTCACCGCCAATGCGGTCACCCGGGCCTACGACAAGCCGGTAACCAGCGGCTTCGAGCTGAAGTTCGCCGCCGGCAAGGCTCCGAAGATCACCTCGCCGGCCAAGGTCACCTTCAAGCACGGCAAGAAGGCCAGCTTCACCGTCCAGACGACCGGATTCCCCGCCCCGGCCCTCACCGAGTCCGGCAGCCTGCCGAAGGGCCTCAAGATCAAGATCAACACAGGCAGCGCCGTCATCAGCGGCACCCCGCCCGCTGCGGACAAGGGCAAGACTTACAAGATCAAGATCACTGCATCCAACGGCATCGGCAAGAAAGCCGCCCAAACCCTCACCATCATGATCACCTGACCACCAGCCCCGGCAACATCCACCGCGCAGGGGAAGCCCCGGCAAGCGCACACCTTGAAGCGTTCCCGGGATAGCCGGCTCGGCTAGAGGTTCTGTGTCCTGAGTTCGATCTGCTTCACCCACGTATTCACCGGACCTCGCTCCCAGGTCTCGCCTTCGACGAGGAGCGTCGTGTTCTCGAAGAGGTTGTCGATGCCGTGGCGCGCGAACGCCCGAAGTACCGCAGGCTCTGGCGCACATAACGTGAAGGTAACGGCGCCCGGCGGGTCAGCGCCGTTCCTCGCGACCCGGTTCGCGGTTCTTCCCGGTTTCCGGTGTCCGCCGTTGCGGTCTCCGGCTCCCGTGCCATGCCTGGGCGCTTGCCTGCCAGTGCCGGGCCGCGGCAGCAACGATGGCCCGTAGATGCTGTACGGCAGGGCCGGGTAACCGCAACGATGGCCCATGGATGCTGTTCCCGCAGCATCGCTGTCCCATCGTTGCGGTCAGCTGAGCTGGAATGTCCGTTTATCTCGGTGCGGCCGGCCAGCTCGCGGCCGCCGCAGCGGCTCGCGGGCGCGGCGGCGGGCCGGGCGCGCCAGCCAGGAAGGCGTCGTCCAGTTCTGGGACACAGCCACCATCGTCAGCTGCGGCAGCCGTTCGAGGCCGACGACATGTCAGTGATCGGGGTCGCGTTCAGCCATGGCGGGCAGATTCTTGTCACGGGCAGCGTCGACGGCACCGCGAGACTGTGGGATATCAGCACTGGCCAGGAGATCGGCGGCCCGATAAGTTCCCAGCTGAGTCACCACCATGCCGACCGACATCTCGTTCGATTGAATTCGTCGCGCGCGCAGTCATCGGGGAAACGGCAGCTTCGACCAGATCGAGGTATGAGGCGACCGCGTTGGAAAGCGAGGTCCAGGACGGATCTGACAGGTTGCCTGCGATATTGCGCAGGGCACGTAGCTGAGCGGACGGATCGGTGTCACTGAAATGTGGCATGCCGATAAATCGGATCATCTCGCAAGCCCTAGGCGACCGGCGGCCTACGTACTTGCCTGCGATCGGAACATAGGCGAGGTAGGTCCTCCGGATTACGTCGGCGGTCTTCGCCATCGGGGGCTGCCGGGGACCGCTGGCATTGAGCTGGTCAAATGACAGCGTCCCTGTCTCGATCGGCCGGCGTTCGAAGAGGCCGCGGCTGTCAGCCGGCCAGCTCGTGCGCGGCGCGGGGTGGACGTGCAGGTCAATCCAGATCGGAAGACCTGACCGTATGTGGGTTGTGCCTACCGAGGTAGCACCGGCCGGGGAATTGTGACGGCCGTCCGTCAGCAGGTCCGCTTCGGCCCAGGGCCGTTCGGCTGGCCGATCCGCGAACTGCGCGACGTCGGCCGCACCCATGAGAATCAGCAGATCAACGTCACTCCAGTTGTCCGCCTCCCCGCGGCCGAAAGAGCCGACCAGCGCGACGCCATCGACAGCAGGGTCGGCCTTCAGCAAGCCGAGCACCTGATTGAGCAGATCGTTACGCAGGCGGGCAAGACACGCTGGCCCGGACTTCACCATTTCACCCCCATGCCGCTTCACCCCCATGCCGCCGCCTGGGACCCAACTCCTGAGACGTTCGCTCGGAACGGTAGGCGGACCGCGGGCAGCCCGATCTGGCAGGCCGACTACAACTACGACAACGACAGCACGACACCGCTTTACCCGGCCATCGCCCCAGCCGGCGCGACCGCGATCATGGCCTTCGCCAACTACTCCGGGCACGACTCCTCAGACAATCAGATCAACTACCAGCGCTACCCTGTTGGCGCCGGTCAGCGGCACCGAGATGATCCACTAAGCGAGCATCGCGCTCAATCGAGTCCATAGCTGCGCAAGCCTCTCATGCCCATGTTACGAATCCCGAGCCGGCGAGGTCATCGTAGGAGTTTGTAGCTGGCGGTCATTGTTATACCCCCTCATTACATACTTCTAAGTCTTGAGAGACTTCAGTCGGCGAGGGCATTCACCATGCGTCATAGGAGTTCAGGCCGAACGGTCTCATCTTGATGAGCTTGCCGTGGGCGAGCCGGCCAGACACGTGACGGTTGAGCGGTCCGGTCGTGATTAGGAAATGCCGGCCAGAGGCGTCAGAAACTGAACCCCAGCACGGGCGGCGTTCCGTAGGCGCCGTGAAGCTGATAGATGACCCGTTGCTTGCCACTGCGGAGCGCTATCTGGACTACTTGTGCTCCCGAGGCCGCCCCGCCTTGGGCGGAATCAACTGGTTGAGAACCGTCAGGGTGGAGCCGTCGTCGCTGAGTATGGCGTCGGTGATGTACGTGTGCCCGTGCAGATTCTGCGCAGGATGATCCGGCCGTCACTGAGCACACCGCCGCTTTCGGCCGGGTTAGCAACCGTACTTGCTGATCATACGGCTGGCAACGGGGGCCTCGGACAGGTCATCGAACAGGCGCAGGACCACGATCGCCCGCTGCCGTTTCGTGAGCACCGCGAGAAGGCTGCTCAGCGCCAGGCGAGTGGACACCTCTCCGGCTAGATCGCCTGGCGCCGCCCGGTCCGTGAGCATCGCGGATGGCTTCTCAGCCGTCCACCGGCGGCGGCGCCACGTCACCCAGGTGTTGACCATGACTCGGCGCACGTAGATCTCGGGATCGTCGCCGCGCTTGATCCGTCCCCAGTACGGCCACGATCGGGCCAGCGCCGTCTGGACGAGATCTTCCACCAGCGCCCAGTCACTGGTCAGCAGCCAGGCTGAACGCTGCGACGCTCGCTCACGCGCTTCGATGAACCGCGCGAAAGCCTCAGCATCGGCGTTCACGGCACCTCCGGTTGCAGCGGCTTGTCAGGCGATATGACTACCCGGCTACTGCATCCCGCTTAGCCATGCCGAGCACGGCAAGGGCCGATTCCCGGCGATCTCCGTCGCCGAGGCCGGACGCGGCAAGGGCAGCGACGCCGTCAGGGGACTGCGAGGCTGGTCACACGGCGGCTCAGGGTCGGCGGTCCGGTGCTGCTGTGGTGTGGGGCTTTAGTCAGGCGGTTTTGACGACAGTGCCATCTCCTTCGAGCGCTGCTACTTCTGTGCCGGGCGCGGTGGTGTCGGTGACGAGGGTGTGCACGAGTGCGGAGGGGCCGACGTAGGCGTGGGCGGTACGGCCGAGCTTGCTGCCGTCGGCGGCGGCGATGATGCGACGCGCGGAGGCGATGATCGCCTTCTTCACCGCCGCGTCGTCGAGGTCGTAGGCGGTCAGGCCCTCGGCGGCGCTCAGGCCGCAGCAGCCGAGGATCGCGGTGTCGAAACGCAATGCCGCCAGGGAGGCGAGGGTGAGGGGGCCGGTCAGGGCGCCCTCGGCGGCGCGGGGCCGTCCGCCGGGCACGATCAGCGTGGTGGGACCGGAAGTGACGCTGAACACGTGAATGGCCTGCAGCGACAGGGGCATCACGGTGACCTGCCGTCCGCGCAGGAGGCGGGCTACCTCCAGGCAGGTGGTGCCGCTGTCGAGCACGACGGTCTCGCCGTCGGCGATGAGCCGGGAGACCTCGGAGGCGATCCGGCGCTTTGCGTCGGCCGCATCGTGAGTGCGCAGCGCGAAGGGCGGTTCCTCGCCTCTGAGCAGCACGGTGCGCGCCCCGCCTCGGACGCGCTCAAGAGCACCGTGCGCCGCCAGTGTGTCCAGGTCACGCCGGATGGTCATCTCCGAGGCGCCGGTCAGCTTGGCGAGTTCAGGGACCGTGGCGCTGCCCGACTCCTTGACGGCCTGGGCGATCAGCCGGTGACGGTCTGCGTTGCTCATACCGCGATTGAACACCATCCCTTAACGAACACTTCTGTCGTGCGCAGAGGCACTATTCAAACACGAAAAATGTTCGTTAAGGTAGTTGCATGGAACATTCGCTCCGAGCCGCCCGTGTGGCGACCTTTGTTTACTTCGTCCTTGACGGCGCCCTGATGGGCATGTGGCTGGTGCAGATCCCCGTCGTCGAGCAACGCACCGGAATCAGCAACGCGACGCTGGGAAGCCTGCTGGTGCTGCTGGGCATCGGCGCCTTCATCGGCATGCAGGTCGCCGGCCGGCTGGTCGACCGCCTCGGCACGCGCGTCGTGGTTCCCGCCGCCGGCGTGCTGTGCGGTGCGGCCCTCGTGCTGCCCGGCCTTGCCCGCGATCCGGAGGCGCTGGCAGGCGCGCTGCTGGTCCTGGGCTTCGGCACCGGCTGCCTCGACGTGAGCATGAACGCCCACGCCGTGCACGTGGAGAGGGCTTACAACCGGCCCGTCATGTCGGCCTTCCATGCCGCGTTCTCCGTCGGCGGGGTCATCGCGGCGCTCGTCGGGGCAAGGGCCACGAGCGCCTGCGAGTCCCGCCACGACGCTCGGCATCGCCGGAGCCGCAGGCATTGTGATCGCCTTGCTGCCGTCCCGTGGCCTGCTGGCGACCACGCCGACCTCCCGGATCAACGCCGCGCCGGATTCCCCCGCCACCGTGCAGCGCCAGGCGGACCTGGGCGCGAAGCCGCGCACCGCTCCCGCCCGCATCTGGATCCTCGCCGCCCTGGCACTCATGTGCATGCTGTGCGAGGGGGTCGCCAACGACTGGAGCACCCTGGACCTGAAGACCATACTCGGCGCACCGGCGGGTACCGCCGCTTTCGCCTACGGTACCTACGCAGCCTCGATGACCATTGGTCGGCTGCTTGCCGATCGCGTCTCCCGGCGGTTCGGATCGGCGGCCGTGCTCCGCTACGGCGCAGCCATGGGCGCCGCCGGAATGGCCGTCGTGGCCCTCTCGCCGTGGATCTGGATGGCGCTGGCGGGCTGGGCGCTGTTCGGCCTGGGCCTATCCGGCTGCGTCCCCCAGTTGTTCAGCGCCGCAGGGCACGCCGACCCAGCCGCCGCCGGCACCAACGTTTCCAGAGTCGCCGGCCTCGGCTACCTCGGAATGCTCGCCGGCCCGGCAGTGATCGGCTGGATGACCCGCCTTGTGACGCTCAACTACACCTTTCTGTTCCCGGCCCTGCTCCTGGTGATCGCTGCCGCGACCGCTGGGATCCTGCGCTCCGGAACCGAGCGCCAGCCCGAGCCCGCCCAGGCCCGAAATGGCGCTGCGCCCCTGACCACCTGGCGGTTCAGTCCAGACCGTCCAGGTATTGCTGCCATACCTTCTTCGGCACGGTCATCCGCCAGGCCTTCACCACCACCTCGGAGCGAATGGAGGAGTCTGATGATCCAGGTACCGGGATGGCTCACCGGTCTTCGCGTCAAGCAGCGCGTTCTGCTCCCGTAGGTCCGCGCCAGGCAGGTGGGCTGGCCGGTTGTAGGTACCTGGTGTAAACCGGGGCTTTCCGCCGGGCGTCTTCCTGTCGGTGGCGTGCTTCCGGCGCGCTGGCTGCGGTCGTTTCTGGAGGCCTCTGATGGTGAGCGTACGGCTCCGCGGAGCGCGGGTCCCAGGTCAGTTCCGCCTGGCCATTGCTGTTGTTGTCAGCGTGGTCAGCGTGGTGGCACTGGCATTTGCGCCGTGGGCGGCGCAGGCACGGGGTGCTGCTGGCCGAGCGCCGCTGACCTGGTCGGCACCGCAGTCTGTTGAGCAACCGCCGTTCGCCTCCGATACCGGGTTCGCCGGGATTTCCTGCGCCTCGGCGGCGCAGTGCGTCGCGACCGACGGGGCCGGGGCGGTGTTCGTTTCCGCTCATCCGGCCGGGGGATTCGCCGCCTGGCGGGTGGTCAGGGGGTCGTTGACTAGCGACATCGGCGCGCCGTTGTCGTGCGTGCACGGCTCGCCGGTCCTGTGCGTCGCCGTCAACGGCTACGGAGTCCTCACGACGACCGATCCCGGCGGCGGTCAGCCGGCCTGGCACTATGCCAACGACACGATCGGGTCGATCACCTGCCAGGGCACGTCGCTGTGCGTGGGTGCCGGAGGGCGCGACGCGTCTACTGTCTATACCTCTGCCGACCCGGCCGATGCCGCGCCAACCTGGCAGGGCGTTCGCGTGACGCCGGGCATCCAGGCATTCTCCTGCCCGGCCAGTTCATTCTGCGCCGCGGTTGACAAGAACGGCGACGTGCTGACCAGCACCGACCCGACTGGCGGGTTGTCCGCCTGGCAGATCACGCAGATTGACGGCGGTCGGCGGATCGTGAGCATCTCCTGCCCGTCGGTCTCAATGTGCGTGGCCAGTGACGCCGACGGCAACGTGCTGACCTCGACGAACCCAGCCGGCGGCGCGAGCGCGTGGTCCAGCGCATCGCTCGCGCACTCGGCGTCGATCTTCCGGCTTGACTGCCCGACCGCCACCTTGTGCGCTGGCCTCACCCGCAGCTCACGCGACCGCCGCCTGGTCATCTCCACTAACCCGGCCGGCGGCAGCTCGGCCTGGCGCGCCTTCAGCGTCGCCGGATCAGCCAATCCCGTCGGCGTGTCCTGCCCGACCGCGACACTGTGCGTCGCCGCCGACAGCGCCGGCGACATCCTGACCTCGACGCGTCCCGCCGGCGGAGCCAGCAACTGGCACTCGGCCAGGGTAGACGTATACACCTCCATCTCGGCGGTCTCATGCCCGGCGACAACGTTCTGCGCCTTCGTTTACGGCAGCGACATCATGACCTCATCCGATCCAGCCGGCCAGAAATGGCACCGGACCTCGCTGCACCGGGTAATCACCACCATCTCGTACCTGACTTGCCCGACAAGCGCGTTCTGCATCGCCGTCGGCCCCGGCCGCATCGCCACCTCGACCAGGCCCGCCGCCGGCCCGTCGGCCTGGCACGGCAGCAGCCTGGACCCAGGCGCCGCGATCACGGCATTGTCCTGCCCCTCGGCGGCGCTGTGCGTCGCGGCCGACAGCCACCACCATGTGCTCTACTCCACCGATCCGGGCGGCGGCGCGAGCGCCTGGCACTCATTCACCTTCGACCAGAGAGAAACCATCGTCTCCATCTCCTGCCCCACCACGACCCTGTGCGTCGGCTATGACACCGAAGGCGGCAACATCCTGACCGCGAACTACCCGGCCAAAGGCAAGGCCGCCTGGAACATCAGCTGGAAGGCCGGCGGCGGCTACTGGGCGATGACGTGCGCGAGCGCCTCGCTGTGCATCGCCTCGGGCTTCCCGGCCACCTACTTCACCCGCCACCCGAGTCGCGGCGCGGCGGCGTGGAAGCATGCCGGGACTAATCTGAACGCGAAACTGCTCGTGTGCCCCGCCGCCTCACTGTGCCTGGCCGCCGGCTTCAGCGGCATCGGCTGGACGACGACCCCGACCGCGAGCGGCAACAACGTCTGGTCATATCTCGGTACCGCCGGCGTGATCAACGCGCTCGCCTGCCCTAGCACCAGCCTGTGCGTCGCCGGCGACAGCTACGGCGAGCTGATCGTCGGCACAAGGCCTTAATCACATTCCTTTAGTTGAGCTGACCGGAGGACTGATCCCACGGGCAGGCACCAGCGGGCTTGAGGCGCGTGGCAAGACGAGCTTGGCGGCCATGATGCTGGCCGAAACGCACCAGGCCATGGGCGCGGACGCGGCGACTGTGGACGACTATTACCGCTAAGGTGCTCCTCGGCGACGGTGTCGACGTCGTGCCCGGCGTCGCTGAGCTTGGCGGCCGATGAGGCGGGCAGGTTCTCGTCGAGGCGGCGACGCTAACGACCCCTCCCGGCCGTCGGGCAGGGGGCAGCCAAACTGGGAGCCAACAACCAACGGTATCCAGGCGACACCCAGCCCCATCAGGCGACCGAACGTCCAGGTCAGAGCGACATAAGGCCAGGCCTGGCGTCATCGGGCGACGCTGTCAAATCGCCTTCTAAGCAGTTGGTCGCAGGTTCGATCCCTGCCAGGCGCGCAGGTCAGAGGCCTGGTGGTGGGGCTACGCGGTCGCTTGGTAGCCAAAGGGGGTCGCTGACCTGATTTGGGAAGCACCGGCCGACATCGTGGCTGAGCACAACCGGGCGTTCTACGCGGCGATCGACGCCCACTAGGCGGAATATATCCAGGTCGCCGAGCAGCACTGGCACGACCTTGAAGGAACCTGGTCACGGGCCTGGGCTGCCAACTACGCCACGCTGGAGTTCATGCAGAAAGCCGGCATCACCCGGTTCGCGCCCGCCAAACCGCAGCGCTGGGTCGTCGCCTCCTTCGAGCACCACTAGCTGCCGACCGCGAGGTCGCGAGGTCGCGAGCACCCTCGCCGACCTCATCGTCGGCGGGTGGCTCGCCACTGATCAAATAGGTGAGGGCCGCTCACACAAAGGCAGCTGAGCCGATCACGAGAGTACCGCCGTCAGCCGACCATCGTCCGCCACTGCCATTAGCGAAATGACCGATATCACTAACTGATACTACCGTCCTAGACTCGATCGAGACCTTGGTGACAACAACCGTCTTGTCACGATAATCCCTCATCCCTCAAGGTCGAGCGTCCCGGCTCGAATGCAGCTGCGTCGGCGCATCCATCTATGGCTCTGATCGACCAACGCGAACTTGGAACTGAGTGACCGCACAAAGCGGCGTTGGGTAGCCTCGCCTAGCCCGCGCAGGGGCGGCGAAAGCCATCCGATCACCGGAAATACGGAAAACTCTACCGTTGAGCCCGCTTAGCCCCCAATATATTAACCATGACACTTTCGGCAGAGCCGACCAACCAAACTGAAGAGGCAGCCGGCCAATCGGCCATACCAGACGCTCTGGTCGCGTACCTTGATGGGAAGCTACCAGACCTCATTGCGAGTGTGCTAGCAGACGACGCCGAGATGAATCACGATATCGAGAAATCCGAACTCGACCCCAGTGCTGTTATTGCCAGTGTAAGAGAAAGATCTGAAGAGGCACTAAGGGCGACAAATCCAGAGATCTCCCAGCTCCGGGAAGCTCAGACCATGCTGGCCAGTTATCAAAAACATCCTGGCGGCAGGCTCGTGGGCTGGATAGAGGATCTGCGCCAGAAACGGAAGTTCGGTGCGGTCAGCGTTGGCCTATGGATCATAGCGACATGGCCTGTCGCAGTGTGGCAGGTGTGGCCATGGCTATCATCTGAACTCGGAGGTAATTGGGCATCGCTTTTGCTTGGCTGTGGATTCATCATTGCACCAACGGCAGCGATAGCATTCTTCATGGCACCGCCCGGACTGCAACGTCGCAGCGAGGCAGTCGGCAATGCAGCATTCCTCGCAGCGGCTATTGACGTGCTAGTTGTTTACGGTCTCCTTGTCTGGCGCCTAAATGGCCCATTTGCTCACGATATAGGCCCAGGATGGGCGCTCGCCGTATGGGTAATATCGGGCTGCGTAATTGGCCTTCTAGGTCTCGCCTTCACCCTAAGCGGATTTCTCGAAGCCCCCGAACACTGGGCTGGTGGCGCACTAGCATCTCTAGTCGCGTGGACGACGGCAGTTATCGTGTGGATAATTACCGATGACTACCTGGTCTCACATAAGAAATCGGCGATTCTGGCCGGGCATCTCGGCGCAGTTGTTGGAATCGGCCTCGGCTTGACTGCCTCGGCCGCCTATCCGCTTGTTCTAGGCAGCCTCAGGTTTATTACCCGTAGCCTTGTACTGTCGGTGTCTCCTAGTACAGAACGACCGGGAGCCCGGGGCTGGCTTCGGCGCAAACGAGACCTGGAGCAGGCCGCTAAAGATCGAGAGCGCCTTTGGACAGAAGCCGCTAGCGAAGCAATCCGGACTCTGATGCTTGAGCAGATTCAGCTGATGTCAGTGCCACCTTTCTCGACCGTTAAGGAAAAAATCAGCCCACGAGGGCTCAGGCTAATGAGAAACGACGACGACGTAATCGAGACGCCCGCTTTCGGTCAGCTCAGGTCGTTGATCAACGCTCTTGACGCAGGCGCAATCGGCATGGCAGGGCCACGCGGCACCGGTAAATCCACATTACTGGAGTACTACCGATCGGGTCGTTTGTCCGCGGCCGGCAAGGAACAGATCATGCTTTTGGAAAGCGTTCCAGTGCGATACGACGCCCGAGAATATGCACTTTATCTCTATGCATCACTTTGCGAACAGGTTAGCAAGTTCCGTCTCAAGACTTCAGCAGGCGAGTCTCCGTCTACTGCCCGCATAAGTCGATCGGCGCGAAGGAAAAGACCGCAGATCGTTATGCTAGTGTCCTGGGTCCTTATCGCCTATCTTGTACTTGTCAGTGCCATTGGACCGTCGGTTCACATTACTTGGATACACAGACTCTGGTGGCTGCCTGCGGCAATCCTGATACTAGGGACCTTGACGTATCTTTTCTCAAATAGGCCGTACGATGTAGATTTTCAGGCGACCGCTGAAGTCATCACCGATCTCCCCGCTCTGCAGAGACATGCCGATTGGAAGCTTCGATCTCTTCGCTATCAACTAAGCCAGACCACTGGCTGGTCTGGTGCCGTGAATCTACCGCTAGGTATTCAAGGGGGGAGCAGTGCGACACTTGAGGTCGCTACCCAACCAATGACCTATCCAGAGGTCGTTAACGATTTCAAGAGATTTCTCAATCTTGTGGTTAAAGTCCTCCAAGGGGATACCGGAATTAGCTCAATTCCGGTCGCAATTATACTCGATGAACTTGACAAGATTGACGCCGCGGAGCGGGTCCAGGAATTTCTAAACGAAGTCAAAGCCCTTTTCGCTTTGAATAAACCGGGGTGCTTGTTCCTCGTCTCAGTATCTGAAGAAGCACTGGCCCGATTCGACCGTAGGGGTCTAAGCGTTCGCGATGCCTTCGACAGTACTTTTGATACCATTCTGCGCGTCGACTATTTGAATCTGGCCGATGCTATGCTTGTTGTTAGAAACAGAGGCGCGAGACTCCCGGATCCTTTTATATGCCTCGGCTATTGCCTAAGCGGAGGTTTGCCCAGGGAATTGATAAGATACGTTCGGGATATCGTTAAGTGCGACGACGGGATCTGGCTCAGGTCGCCAAGAATCTGGTCAAAGTAGAAATGATCGAAGCTGCGCGATCTCTAGAGACGCTTGTCCTTAAAGACGTTAGGGCAGTCGACATGACTTGCGACCTACTTGTTTATGCTTATTCAAATATTTCTTTCGTAGCGGATGACCTGCTGGTAGCAGTCGGCAATCCCCCCATTAGGTTGGCCGGGCAGGTAAATGGCCTCGCCGATTCTATTCGGGAACTTGTTGAGTATCAGAATGCAACCCTAGGTCACATGTACTTCTGTGCGACGTTGCTTCAGATTTTTGGCGATATCAGCGAGGAGCACTTCGAATCCGAGAAGGAGCAATTCGATGTCCTGGCGCTGGCGCGCCGACAGTTGGCCGTAAATAGCCGACTCTCTTGGATAACTGTGAGTAATGTAAGGTCCAAGTGGGGACTTGCGGAACTCCCGCAACCCGCAAGTTTCCGGGACTCTGTTGTCGAAGAGCAATAAGATTGTGACGCGGTCGTTACGTTTCTGAGTTGTAGCCTGCCCCGCGTTGCTAGCGCGGCGCGCTTGCGCGCCGCCTTGTACAGGTAAGGTTTAATTCGGCGGTTGATCGAAAAGTCGCAGGCGTGCTGTGGTCCAGAGGAGACCGGAGCCTTTAGCCACTCATCAGATCTCATTCCCAGCTCGGCAGGCGCTGCTCGTCGTTCGGCAGGGGCTTATCGTGCAGCTTCTTGCCGGAAGGTCGAGGGCGCAGGTGTGATGCTCGCCCTTGCAGACGTCCAGGCGCAGGAAGCCGCGTACTCCGGGCTCATCCCACCTCATGACGTCGTATACGGCCTGGTCGCAGATCTGGCGACGGCTGCCGACATCCACGTTTCGGCTAGCCTTTGCCCTGGTCACAGATGATGACCTGTATCCCTATCAGCGGTCCGCCGCCACCGGCACCGGTGACAGCTCCCCCGGATCATTCCTGCGACAAGGCTTGAGTCATGCTGGGCCGGGTGACTGGCTCCCGGCCTTGCGGCGGGGACACGAAAGGAGGTAACGGGGGAGAGACCGCAATCACGGATTAGTTACGGCTAGGAATCTGCGTGACCGCGGTGCGGGTCAGGCTACCTTCCAGCTTCGGTCACCTAGCCGGGCGACCACGTCAATGCTGCCGCCGAGCGCGGCGACGTAGGCGCGCACTATGTCGATCCCTGATACCTCTCCGTGCTCGATCTTGGAAACGCGCGCTTGCGACACGCCGAGCGCGTCGGCCACGTCCGCCTGCGTAAGCCCGGTGGCCGTGCGCATCTCCGCCAGCTGATGACCGCGCACGTATGCCTCCCGGCGGTCACGCGCCGCGGCCTTCCCCGCGGCCTGCTCTTCGGCGGTTCGCGGATCGGTCTCACGGCCCGCAGCCCTGACCTCACTCCACTTGGCGTAGCCGCTGGTCATCTCTTCTCCGCTTCCTCTGAGTCCAGATCGATCAGGTGCCGCGCGAACCGCTCGTCCGCCAGCGGGATCGCCGCGCTGTACCAGCCTTGCCAGTTCCCCGCCTTATCGCCCGCGACCAGGAATATCGCCTCGCGCCTCGGGTCGAACGCGAACAGCAGCCGAATCTCGGTGCTGCCAGACGATGGCGGCCGCAGTTCCTTCATGTTGTGATACCTGCTGCCCTTGACCCGGTCAGCCAGCGGCCGCCGCAACGCCGGGCCCTCACTGGCGAGCTGGTCGATGGCATCCTCGATCAGTGCCGCGCCCCTCCGGGGCGGCGGCCCATACACCTGCACCGGGGGCAATATCCCTCCCGGCACTTACAAGTCGATGCTCATCACCGGCCTGTGTTACATGAGAGCCGGCACGATCGTAATCCGCGGCGACCTCACCGTCGGGCCTCGGGCCTTGCTCGACGCCGGCGCCAACCCAGGTGACCCGCGATCGAAGCCAGTCGTTACGGCGACCGTCCGGGTCGGAGGCAACGTCTTCGTAGGTAAAGGCGCCGTCTTGGTGCTCGGCTGCTCACCGAACCTTCTCGGTATCTGCCCACACGGCCTGACCTTTGACAGCATCGGGGGGAGCCTTACCGCTGTCGATGCGCTCGCGGAGGTCCTCCACGGAACCTCCATCAGCGGCAACGCCACCATCGTGGGTGGTGGCGGCGGGGCTGCCGGCGGGCCTGCCTCGTCGGGGTGCTTTAAGACCAAGGTCCATCCCATTCCGGCGCCGTGGTCCGAAGACGCCGCACTGGCGAAGCAGGTGCCCCAGTTCACTGACTTCGAGGACGGGTCGATTGGCGGCGATCTCACCGTCATTGGCGTGCGGACGTGCTGGATGGGGGCGTTCAACCTCCAGGTCGGGGGCAGCCTCAATTGGGCCGACAACGTCACCAGTGACCCCGACGGCAATGAGGTCGCCAACAATCTCATGGGCGAGAACATTGCCTGCTTCGGCAACCACCCAGCGGCGCAGTTCGGGGACAGCGATGACGCCACGAACCTTGTCAGACGGGACGCGTTCGGCGAGTGCGGTTTCAACGTGGTCCTGCCCAGCCCGGCGCCGGGAGCTGGTCAAGGTCCCGGTATCCCCGAGCCCATCACGGTGCGCACCGGGAGCCTGAAGGCCTACCACGGTACGCACAAGGCAACCAGGTTGTCATCGTTGCGGCCGGTGAGAACGGAATCGGGCTACACGATCACCGCCGACATCAACAACATCGTCCTAGCCGGTACGGGCTTGACCGGCTCGGGGCCACCGTCGCCGACCCAACCTGGCGAGGGAGTCCTGTCCACTGTCTATCCGAACGGCTCGAAGTCGTTCATCGCCTACGACACCTGCAAATGCAGTCTCGGCGGACAGGCCGGCGCCGTGTTGATCCGGTTCTACGGGACCACGTCACCGAACGGCCTAACCCACGGCACGTTCCTCATCGACTCCGGCGGGGCCGCTCCCCTCATTAAAGGCGTGACCAAGAACGCGCTGGCAACCCTGGCCGGCTGGGGAACGTTCTCCAGCGCCGGCCAGCCGGCCGGGACCTGGCGCCTGGTCGAGCACCTCAGGATCACGAAACCGCTTCGCCGCGCGGTGTAGCTGCCGGGGGGTCTGGCGGCCCACGAGGACGTCCAGCAACGTCAGACGGCCAAGAACCCAGGCCAAAGCCACACGGAGCTACGGCCACGGTGTCTACGTCGTGCCCGGCGTCGGTGGACCGGTCGCGCGGCCGCCGGGCGGAGCAGGCCCAGTCGACGAGGCAGGACGTACCGCCGGCGCCGGCGACCGGCTCATCGACCGACCGTACTAGCATCGCCGACGCGCGCGATTTGGTCCCTGGCTTGCGATTCGAGCCGTGTGGCACTCTGATGCAGACGTCACTCGGTCGAGTGCCACTCCACGGGGATGTCAACTTAAGGATCATTAGCGATAGAGGACATATGGGCTATTTCCTGGGTCTTGGAGGCCCATATCGACACGACGCGTCGGCCGCACTCATCGACGAGTCGGGCACGATCGTTGCCTTCGCTGAGGAGGAGCGCTTTACGAGAGTCAAGAGCAATGTCGGCTCGCGCGCCGTAGGCCACGCGGCGCGCTACTGCTTGGAGGAGGCCGGCATCGGCCTCCATGACCTTCAGGGCGTCGCTGTCGGCTGGAACTATCGCTGGCCCGAGGACGAGAGGCCGATCACCTCGGACTCGTTGATCGCCGAAATGCTGCCTCCGCTGATGGTGGGTGGCACGGTCAGGCAGATTGAGATTGTCAATCATCACCTCGCACATGCTGCATCGACGTTCTACTGCAGTGGGTACGCGCGCTCAGCGGTCGTGATTGTAGACGGCTCAGGCGACGGCCTGTCGACCAGCATCTACCTTGGCGACGAATCCGGTCTGACCTTGCTCGAGTCCATGCCGATCTCGCAGTCGCTGGGGTTCTTCTACGAGAGCTTTTCTGGACACATCGGACTGGGAGGTCGCTCCGGGGCGGGGAAGATGATGGGGTTGGCGGCCTACGGGACGCCACGCTTCGACTTCGACTTCGTCACCACAGACGAGACCACCTACCACCTTGACCTCACCCGCTACGGGCTCCCGCCGAGCGGGCCCGAGGTGCTCGACTACGAGAACTTCACCTACCTGCGCACCCTCAAGGGCACCTACGGGAAGGCGATCGAAGAGTTGGGCGTCGACCGGTTCGTGCGCCCTCCCACGTGGTCGAGGACCAGAAGCGGTTTCGCGCTCGAGATGGACTATCTGCAGGTCCATGCCGACCTCGCGGCCTCGGCCCAGCAGGCGCTCGAGCGATGCATTCTGGCGGTCTGCCGACGCGCGTTGGAGCTCACCGCGAGCGACAACCTGTGCCTGGCCGGGGGCGTGGCGCTGAACTGCTCCGCCAATGGGTTCGTCCGTCGCCAACTGCCGGTGGACCTCTTCGTACAGCCGGTCGCCAACGATGCCGGTGTCGCGATCGGGGCCGCCCAGGAGCTCGCGCGCAGAGCCGGCCACACGGCGCATCCGCGGCGTCTGCGTGACACTGCGCTCGGGCCGGGCTTCGACGCCGGTACTCTGCGACAGGAGTTGGAGCGCCTGGGTGTGTCGTTCAGCGAGCCCGCAGACATCGCGGACGCGTGCGCCAGCGCTCTTGAGCAAAACCGCATCGTAGGCTGGTTCCAGGGGCGGTCGGAAGCCGGCCCCCGGGCACTGGGCAGCAGGAGCATCCTCGGCAACCCCACGTCGTCGGCCACACGAGAGCGGATCAACCGGAGAATCAAACACCGGGACGCATGGCGCCCACTCGCGCCGAGCATGTTGGCTAGTGCGGCTTACCGGTACGTCGACGACCCTCGTTCCGCTGACTTCATGATCGTCGCCCATCAGGCCACCGAGCAGGCGCGGGAGGAGGTGCCGGCGGTGGTCCACCAGGACGGGAGCGTCCGTCCACAGCTCGTCGATCCTTCCGTGAAGCCGCTCTACGCCAACCTGCTCAGCCAGTGCGAGTCGAGGCTGGGGGTGCCGGTCGTGCTAAACACGTCGTTCAACCTTGAGAACGAGCCGATCGTGAACTCGCCACTCGACGCGGTGCGGACGTTCTCCACCAGTGAGCTCGATGCCCTGGCCATCGGTCCCTTCTGGGTGACCAAGGCGTGACCCGCCCGGGGCCGCGGCCGCGGATCTTGGTCGCAGGGCACGGCGACGTCGCGCGGGCGGGATACCTTCCCGCCCTGCTCAGACTCGGCCTCGGTGTCGAGGCGATCGTCGAGAGCGACGACGCCTCGCGCGGGCTCGCGTCGCGGACCGCATCTGCGTTCGCCGACGTTCCCCCAGCAGCGGACTTCGCGACCGGGCCGGCGGACCGCTGCCTGGCGATCAACCTGACCCCGGCACCGCTCCACGCGGAGGTGAGCCGGAAGCTGCTGGCCCAGGGCTGGGACGTCCTCACGGAGAAGCCTGCGGCGCCCGACGCCGCGCAGTGGCGCGAGCTGGTGCGCGTCGCACGTGACAGGTCCAGGCGCATCGTGAGCGCCCCCTTCACGGGTGCCAGCCCTCCAGTAGCCGGACTGCGGGGGCTCGTCAGCGACGCCCTCACCGGGCCTGCGCACCTCGACGTGAACCTGTGTCGCGGTGGTCCGCTGGCCAACGGCGCGATCGCCGCGTCCCGGATGTGGTTCTTCTCCTCGGAGCTCGCGGCGCTCGATGACCTGGGCCACTACGGCCTCGCGGTCCTCGTGAGCCTGTGGGGGAGACCCGACCGGATCGAGCCACGCAGCCACGAACGGGACCTCCACCTGCTCATTCGCGGGGAGGATACCGGCGCCCCGCAGCCGCGGACCGTCCAAGTCTGCGACCTGACGCTCGACCTGGCCTGGAGCCAGGGGCGCAGCGCACGCCTCTCGATCGCCTACGACGCCCAGAGGGAGACCAGATACAACGTCAGCGCCACCGTCGGCGAGGGCGTCCCCACCTGGATCTCCCTCTGGGACTACACGCTGCCGCGGCAGGAGCAACGTGAGGTCCCCCTCCCGCCGCCAATGCATGTGCGACCGCCCGCGAGCATGCGGTACGAGCACGCACTGCGCACCGCGCTGCGGCTCCTCGAGGCCGACTCCGAAGGGGAGCTGACCCGGCACCAGTCACAGGTCGGAGACGTCCTGGAGGTCATCGATGACGTCCGTCGTGCGCTGAGAGACGACTGACGAACCTCGTCCGGCGAAGCCGTCAGGCAACCCGTCCGCGACCCTCACTGCCGGTCGCGACTGCGTGCTATCGTCGGCGAATCCGGCGTTCCAGTCGTGGAAGCCGTGGCCAGCTCATGGCTCAGGAGGTGTCGATGAGCGACGATTCTTGCAGGGTGGTCGACCTGTTCGAGAGTTCTGTCATCTCACCTGGCCAGTTGCCGGTCGAGGTCCATTGCCACGGCTTCGGGTCGGTCGACTTCTCCGATCTCGGCGCCCTCGACCTGGACGCCCTCGAGCAGGCGTGCGTCGCGGAGGGCGTCGTCGCCATCCCCACGCTGTACCTCCACCGCGACGCCCTCGACAGCTTCGAGCAGCTGATGCGCAGCTATGCGGACAGGCGAGACAGAGGGGAGTTCCGCCACGTAGTCGGCATCGCGCTCGAAGGACCGCTCCTAGCCTCGCACGGAGGCACGCCGGCCGCGACCGTGTGGATGCCGACGCAGCGCGAGTGGGAGCGGCTCGCACGGCTCGGCCCGATGGGCCTGCTCTACAGCGTGATGTCCCCTGATGCCTTCGCGCCCGGGTCCGGGCTCGCCGACGAGATCGATGCCCAGACGCCAGGGTTCGACACGATCGTGCCGCTCCTCGTGGAGGCCGGCATCAGGCCGGCGCTCGGCCACTTCAGCCGGGCGCACCCAGAGGACAGCGCGGCCCAGGTCGAGGAGATCCTTGACCTCGCATGGTCGGGCGGGTGGACGGGCGCGGGGCTGCCGGTCATCACCGATCACCTGTTAAACGACATGCCTCTCAACATTAAGCACGCCTTCCGCACCTCGCGAGCGCGAGCCGGCCGCGACGAGGTCGTGGCGGGCTATGCCCTGGAGACCTGGTCGCTCGCCACCATCCAGGAGCGGCTCGGTCCGGTGCCGAGCGCCATCATGAGGAACGCGGCGTCCGGCAGACTGGGTGCGTGCATCAACTTCGACGGAGAGCACGTCGACCTCGCGATCGCTCGCAGAGTCATCGAGCTCATGGGCGTCGAGAACTCCATGATCATGACCGATCGCTGCGACTCGGCGAGGCTCGGGGGCCAGGTCCTGCACCAGTTGGACGCCAGTACCCTGTGGTACCAGGAGGAAGGCGTCGTCGCGGCCGGGTCGCAGCCGCTGTCACTGCAGGTGACCAATGCCCGCGGGTCGGGGTTCTCGGATCGGCAGATCTGGCAGCTGGTAGCAGGCACGGCGCACCGGGTGTTCGGGATCGGGACGACAACGGGTGTCGCCGGGGTCCCGGACACTGCACACCGATGAGCCAGAGTCCGATCATCTGCGTGTGCCAGCACGTCCGTGAGGACCGCATCGAGGCGGCCTGCCGTGACGGCGCACGCACGTTGGACGAGGTGCGGGCACGGACGCGGGCTTGCACCAGCCGCGGCGACTGTGCTGCGGACATCGAGGAGATCCTCCGAGATGTCTCGAGCTGACATGGTGGCGGCGCACCCGGCAGACACGTCTGACCGATATCCGACGTCCGTCGGCACTCGTGGCCTCCTTCTGGACTCCGGCTGCGTGCTGGCCCTGCCCGAGCCTGGCTCGGTGTGGTCTGACGTCGAAGGCGACGAGGACTGGGACGTGGTCCCCTACCTCCTCCGCGTGCGCGGCGACACCTCGACGCTCCTAACGTCCGTCTCGGACGTGGCGCGCCGTGTCGGCACAACCGAGCAGCGGGTCCGCACCTACTGCTCGTTCCTCAGGTCGGCCTACACCGATCCCGCAGTCTGGCGACGGGCCGTCCCCGGAGCTGCGGAGCTGGTGTCCAGGGCCTGCGAGGCGGGCATGCGGATCGCGGTGGTGAGCAACTCGACCCGGCCGATGGCGCGCGACCTTCTGGAGAGGATCGGGCGCCTCGACGCGTCGTTCGGCCGTGCCCTTGGCCAGATCGCCACCATCGTCGACTCCGCCGAGGTCGGCCTGGTGAAGCCGGAACCGCGGATCTTCGAGCATGCGCTCCGAGAGCTCGGCTGCTCCGCTGCCACGTCGGTCATGATCGGCGACTCGGTCATCGAAGACGTCGACGGTGCTCGCGGAGCGGGGCTGACCGCCTACCACTACGACCCCGTCGGCTGGTGTAAGGATAAGGCACACGAACATCTCCGGTCGCTCAGTGACCTGCAGCCGACGCTGCTCGTAGCAGAGCCTCCGGATCGAAGGAGCTGAGGACGCGCAGTGGACGACGAGACAGTCCTCGAGGGTGGCAACAGCAACGTCGTCGTCAAGGTCGGCGCCACGGTTCGCCGCCTGACCGGCCCGCACTCGGAGGCCGTGCACGGCCTGTTGCGACACCTTGAGCACGCGGGCTTCGAGGCTAGCCCGCGGTTTCTGGGCATCGACGACCGAGGCCGCGAGATCCTGACCTTCGTCGAGGGCAAGGTGGGCACCTACCCCATGGACGCCGGCGCCCGATCCCTAGAGGCACTAGAGTCCGCGACCGCGATCCTCCGTGCCCTTCATGACGCGACCCGGGGGCTCCAGCTTCCCCCCGGCTACGCGGACCATGCAGTCAGAGGAACCACCCCGGAGGTCGTCTGCCACTGGGACGCAGCCCCGTACAACTATGTCTTCGACGACACCCGTGCGGTCGGACTGATCGATTTCGACAACGCCGGTCCGGGGCGAAGGATCGACGACCTGGCCTACTTCGCGTACCGGTTCGCACCCTTGTGCGACGACTCGAACCTCGACGACGGCGGCTGGGACCTGGACGTGGATCGCTTCGGCCGGCTGCGCCGAGTTGCGGAACTGTACCCCGACCCACGCTGGCAAGAGCTGCCCGAGCTCATCGTCGCCCGACTGCAGAAGATGAAGGACTGGATCCTCTCCCGTGCAGAGGCAGGGGACCCTGCCTTCGATACGCACGTCGAGAACGATCACTGCGGGATCTACACACGGGACCAGGCCTTCGTCGAGGCCGCCCGCCCGGAGATCATCGCTGCGGTCGACCTCAACCCGGCATGATCGCGCTCGAGACCAAGCCCATCCCTCCCGATCGCCCGGTTGCGTTCCTCGATCGCGACGGCGTGATCATCCACAACCGTGACGACTACGTGAGGTCGCGGGAAGACGTCAGGTTCGTGTCGGGTGCTATCGAGGCGGCGAGCCGCCTGGCGGCTGCAGGCTTCTCGCTGGTCATCGTCACCAATCAGGCGTGCATCGGGAGGGGGCTGCTCTCGGAGGTGGCGGCGATCGACGTGCACGAGCGGATCACTGACGCCCTGGGCTCGAGCGGTGCGCCAATCGCAGCCAGCTACATCTGCCCGCACCAAGCGTCTGCTCGTTGTCAGTGCCGCAAGCCCAAGCCAGGGATGCTGCAGCACGCCCTCCGGAACCTCGCAGCCGCGCCGATCGGCTCATTCATGGTGGGGGACGCCGTCTCCGACATCGTCGCCGCCGAAGCCGCCGGGGTCACCCCGACATTGGTGCTCACCGGGCGCGGAGCCACCCAGAGCGCAGGTCTCACGCCGGCCCAACGCGAGAGGGTCGCCACGCACGACTCGCTTGACGCTTTCGTCACCGAGTTCTTGGCGATTGACCACGACAAGACTGCGGGCGCGGATGTCTGAGGGCATCACGGCCACCCGGTCGTTGTTCAGGGATGCAGGCTTCCGCCGCCTGGTCGCTTCCCAGGCCGTCTCGGTCGCAGGCAGCGCTCTGAGCCCGGTCGCGCTGGCGTTCGGGGTCCTCCAGATCAGCGGCTCTCAGACTGACCTCGCGATCGTGCTCGCGGCAGGGGGCGTCCCGACATTTGCCTTCCTCATCCTCGGGGGAGGCCTGGGTGGCCACGTCCAGCCGCTGCGGCTGGCGGTGTGGTGCAACGTCCTGGCCGCGTCAAGTCAGCTCACGTTGGGAGCGTTGTTCGTTCTCGGCCACTACTCCCTGCCGGCCGCCGCGGCACTCCAGGTGGTCACAGGAGCCGCTCTCGGTGGCTACTTCCCTACGCTGCTCGGGATCACGACGAGGTCGGTGCCGCAGGACCGCCTCCAGGAGACGAACGCCTTCCTGTCGATGGTGCGGAGCATGGCGAGCGTCCTCGGCCCGGCCAGCGGGGGCATCCTCGTCGCGACGGTCGGTGCGGGCTGGGCCATCGTCGGTGACGGGCTCTCCTTCGCAGCGTGCGCCTTGCTGCTGAGCCGCCTTCCGCTCCGTTCGGACACACCCATCGCCGAGTCCCCGCAGGAAAAGTCGCGGTACCTGAGCAACCTGGCGCAGGGCTGGCGCGAGGTCGTCGCGCGCTCGTGGGTGTGGAACGCCGGGAGCAGAGCATGGGACACCTCGCAGGGCCCGCACACAAGGTGTTAAACAAGGACTCTATCGCGTCGTGGCAGCCGCGGCCCGGCCTGAACCCATACGATCTGGGTTCAAATTGGGCCTCCCACTCTGGCTCCAGCGCATTCTTCACCCGCGCCTGGTGGCAGCGGTCGATCAGCACAGGAATTCCGAGCGGGCGCATTTTTGTTTTATCACTGGCCTTTGCTATGTACACCCGCCGGACCGGGGAAGGCTGATGCGAGCCGATCGTGGCGTGCACCTGCACCGCCACCTCGGCCCGTGCCTGACTGGTCAGCGCGACCAGCCCGTCGATCCCCGCCGTCCGGCGGCCCGTGTTCCGCTGCGTTACCTGCCTCGCGCTTATCAGCGTGTTGCTCCAGCTCCGCAGCATCAGCTTCTGAAGGTTCCTGGCCAGCGGCCAGTCACCGTCCTGCACCGCCTTGAAAATCCGCCCGCGCAGCCGCCGTACCTGCTCCTCATGACGCCGGTAGTCGCCCTATCGGTCTTCCCCGCACCTGTGGCCACCATGGCTGGTGCAGTGGCCCTTGGGCTCTTCCGTGAGCTCCGCACCCGACCGGTCATGAACCGGCCACGCACGTCACGGCGGGGACAGGTCGAGCACAACCTGTAGCTATGTCCCTGGCATCAGCCGGACCTCCTCGGACTAGCTCACTCACTCGTGCGACCTCGTGTCGCAAACCAGAACACCATCGGGACGGCGCACGACGGGCAGTCCGGACGCGGGAACTCCACCTCCCGGCCGGCCGCCGCATACGCACCGGCCGAAAGCGCGCACGGCCATACGATGGACACGGGCGACACACCGCCTCGGATCCCTCCTCGCGACCGCTACCAACGAAGGCGAGGAGGGATCTTTTAACGTTCAAACGGGACAGATGCATCATGACCCGCCCGTGACCGCCGGGCAGCAGGCATCGCGAAAGATCGTGGCCGGACACCCAGCCGGGATGCTCAGGAAATCAGGCCGTCAACAGCAGGCAAGCACCTCATCGCCTCACACGCAGGTTAGCGCGAGCCCTGTCGCTGGAAGGGCAGGGCGGGCCACGGCTTCCTTGCCGGCGGTGCGCTCGGGCGCCGCTGCCAGGCACCATTACACTTGGAAGGTGAGAATTCGCCACCACAAGGTGACCAAGGCCCAGCAGGCCGCGATTGCCCGCGCGGCCCAGGCGCCTTCCAACGGCAGTTCATGCGGCGTGATGAACCGCACTAATAATTGCGGTGCTGAGGGACTGAGCTTATCCCTCGTCCGGTTAGATGACGACGTGCCCGACGGTACCGAGGAGTGGCTGTTCGCAGCCGTCGACTACATCAGTACCCGCCGGGACAGCAAGACGTTCTCGGACGCCATGGCCGTCGTGGGCCTGTCTCGTGAGGGGGATGATTTCGTCAGTGAACCGACGATCAGCGTCACGGCCACTTGCCCCTGTAGTTCGACGAACGGCGGCATCATCATGGCCGGGACGCTGAGCAACGCACTCGCGGGAAGCCTGCATCACATGGCGCACGTCGGGACCAGGCAGGTTCTCAACGCCACGCCGGAGTACGAGATGACGGGATCGGCCGAGGGCGGCAGCGGCGGGATCACCTGGTTCGGGGATTCCGAAGTGCGCTGCGACCATGTCTTCGCCCGCGCCGGGTGCGTCTTCCCGGAGTACTGGCCGACCGTCGACATGTCGGGGCTGCCCCATATCGCACCTCATATCCTCCTGGTGGAGGGCAGGGGCGCCCACCTGGGCAACGCTGCCTACAACAGCCCGCTTTCGAAGGGCACCGGCAGGCAGCAGGCGCGTAATAACCGGCGCCAGGTCTGCCGTGGCAAGCCACCGAAGAAGGGCTGGAACTGCGATGAGTACCCCTTCGCCTCAACGGCGCAGGGCGGCACCTCGGTCTCCGCGGTCAACCGGAGCACCGCCTGGGTTCCGCGCTCGGAGAACAGCAAGCAGGGCGGCATTCTCGGCAGCTTCTACAAGATCAACCGGCTGCTGCCGCACGACAAGTTCTTCGTCGCAGCATGAATCTGTGGACCGGGATCCCGGACGGCTACTGCGTAGCCGTAGTCGGGGGTCCGGGTCCGGGTGAGCTTCTCGGTCGGCTAAGGGCCGGGCTGATAGCTGAGACAACGCTCAGTTTCTCCGTCATGCTCGAGGAAGCCCCGCGTTACGGTAATTCATCGCTCATCGGCGTCGCCGAGATTCCCCGTTCCGTCTGGGACGCGGGCACGGAGTGGGTTTGTACCTTTGAACCCGGCTCCGCGGTCGTCTCCGAGAAAGCTGCCTCGCTGGCCGTTCGCGGCGCTGAGGTTTATGCCGTTGCCTATCGCCCGGGCGAGCTATATCAGTTCACCTGGGCTCTGGAACGCAAGATCAGGATCAGGATCGACCTCCTCACCGCCAGCGTGCTGGACGGAGACCCCGACCTGGTCGCTGCTCTTCGCACGCCGTCGGAAGCCCTGGATTTCGAGGCCGCCGCCGCGCCATTTCTCAGAGAAGGCCTGCAAGCGGCCGGAGTTGTCCTCGGCAGTGGTCAGGCCGCACCGGACGACGCAGGACTAGCGCTGCTGGCGCACGGAACTGGCATGAGGATCACCACCAAGTTCATGGATTCTGCCCTGTTCCTCTGCGGTACCCGCAAGCGCACGAAGTAGCCGCCTGTTCCACCTCACGGCTCCCGGTCAGCAAGAACTGGCCCGCGGCCCAAACCGGACCTATCCCTTTTTCGCTACCGTTTCCCGTTGTCAAAGCCCCGAGGGTCTTAGCTGATTGTTAATTCGGCTAGCGCGAGTCCTGGGCAGTTGTCAGTCAGGGTGCCGGTCAATGGGTGCCGCGACTGCCGCAGAAATATCTATTCTGCGCTCGATGCGAATCGCCCCTGAACTGCAGCCAACACGCCAGATCGAGCCGTACGCGCGCGCGAAGCTGTTGCTCTGTGGCCCGAGGACGTAAGTCTCGTCGCCGAAAGTCGGCGGTGATCTTGAGCTCGCCCCCAAGAGCTTTGACGTGGGCGGCGAGGGTGCCGGCTTGAGTTCGCCCTTCTCGAGCCTGGACATGCGCGCCTGGCTAACTCCCATGGCGGCGGCCAGCGACCAGCAGATAGCCTCGCGCCAAGGGTCGAACGCGAACAGCAGGCGGATCTCCGATGCGGACATCTGGCATGCGGTGCGCAACGCGACGCGCAAGGTGGACATGGACGGGGACTTGACCATGTTGATCGGGTCGGCGCGGCCGGGGCGTTACTGGAGATCGGCGTGCTGGACCTAGGCGGGGACGACCCGGTGGTGATCCACGCGATGCCGCTGCGCCGCAAGTTCTACCAGTTCATCAGCCGGGGTTGAGGACATGAAGCACACTGACGCTCAGATCGAGGATGCGGCCCGCCGCTTTGAGCGGCTGGCTGACCAGCTCGACCCTGCTGCCGCTGTGGCGGAGGATCTGTCTGATCTGCGGGCGATTGCCGAAGCGGCCGAGCAAGCCCGCAAGGCCGAGCTCATGATCACCGAGAAGGTGGCTGCGGCTCGGGCGCGCGGGCGCAGCTGGAACCGGATCGCGGTAGCCCTTGGCGTGTCCCGTCAGGCGGCCAGGCACCGGTTTGCCAGCAAGGTCAGCTGACGGCGGTCAAAGGTGAGGGCCGCCCGGGCACTGCCAGACGACGGACGCCGACGTTCCTCTTCCGTGCCAGATTGATTCTTGGGTCGCTTGATCTTGCGTAGTTCCGTGCGGGTGCGCTTGTCGATCAGGTCGGCGATCGTGCGCTGGCGTTCGTCGGTGGAGTGCAGGTAGATGAGCGCGGCCCTGGTAGTGGAGTGGCCCATGCGGTCCATCAGCTCGAGGAGGTTCGCGCGCGCGTTGGCGGTCAGGGAGTTTCCGGCATGTCTCAGGTCGTGGAAGTGCGCGCCTTCCGGGCCTTCCTTGGCCACGGCCTTGATCCAGAAGCGGTGGTAGAAGTTGCTGTGCTGCATCTGCTTGCCGCTTGGGCTGGTGAAAATCAGCGCAGGTCTGATCCTCAAGGGTTCCCAGGCACATGAGGGCATGGTTGCCAGGTACTCAGGCCACGATCTCAGATCGGATGAGCCCCGCGCCCAGATTCGGGTGCGGCTCACGTTGTCCCGTGTAGGCGCGAAGACGACGACCTACCAGACGAGTCCATCTAGATGGTTATGGCCGGAAAGCAGGAGAGCGATGCGGTCGTGCGCCGCTTCGCGTATGTCAGGCTGGGCGTGGTGTGCGTATAGCGCGAGTTCCACGTACATGTCATAAAAGTTCAACCGCTCGCGCAGATGCTCGCGCTCGAACAGCTCCGGATACGCGCCGCGCAGCCATCCGGGGACCTCTGTGAGTGTGGTCTCGTCGAGCCCTCGTTCGTCGGGTGTGGGTGGGTACTCTCGCGCCTTCGCGCACCAGCGCAGGATGGTATCGAGCTCGACATCCGCTGGCTGAGCCAACGCCTCCGCGAAGTCGATAAGACCGGTGACGCGTCCTTGGTCGACGATCACGTTGGATCCATGTAGATCACCATGGACGAGGACAGGTTCGTCGGCGGCGAACAACACCAGCCGCTCCTGGAGCCAGTCGGCGACGTCCGCGAGCAGGCGCGAGTCATGACCGGGCAGTCGTCGGGCAGCCTCGACCTGCTGGAGCGCCGCACCCACTACGGGTGGGTGGTACGCAGGCCACGGTTTGCCGGAGAGCGCGGCGGCCAGCCAGGGCGGCAGCAGGTCGGCGGTGACAGGAACGTGGTGAAGTGCGCGCAACGCAAAGCCGAGGCTCTCGATAATTGATTGGCGCGTGTGCGAGTCCGCCACCGGCCATGCGTCGTACAGGGTTCGGCCGGGCAGGCGCTCGGAGATGTACCACGGCCCGTCCGGGCCGTCGCCGTGGGCAAGGATCCGGGCGTGTGGGACCTCGCTGCCGGCGAGCAGGTTGACGACTGTAGCCTCGTGGCGATATGCGTCGCGGAACTGTTCATTGTTGTTCAGTCGTACGACGCATTCGTCACCGACCCATACGCGGCTAACCCAGCCGGCCTTTGGAAGAAAAGGCCCGGTTGCTGGCAGGCGAGCGGCCGCCAGCGTCCTCAGCAGCGCCGGATCGGTTGCCGGCTCGCCGACGAACAGTGTTGGTTGGTCGTACACGTACCAAGTCTCGCACCGCCGCTACACCCTCAGATCGGATGAGCCGATCTGCAGTGCCAAAAGCATGCTGCCGCGCCGCTTCCGGTCTCATTCGCTGGCGCTCCTTGCGGTCCGGGTCGGCTTGCTCCCGGATGACTTAACCTGTGCTGATCCACACCTGCCCTCTCATGGCTGTCTCACAAACTGGCTGGCCAGCATCGGACTAGGGCAGCCAGGCCGGACCCTTGGCGGACCCTGAACTGCGGGAACGGACTCCGGAGTACTGGCCGGACTGTCGCCTCTCTGATCTACGGATCAGATGGCCAGTGTTCGAACCATAAGCAAGACGCCTCCGGCGGGGTCTCCGGCTCCGGGGATGATGGCCGAGAAGTGCGGACAGACCATTCCGAACAGGAGACAACCCGTACAGGGGTAAGGAAAGGCGGAAACATTGCCGAAAGGACCGACGCGCGTGAAGCCGCTGCTTTGGGTGCCGGCAATTGCGCTCGCGCTGGCATTAGCCCTGGCCGGATGCCAGGGCGCCAGCAGTCCTCCTGCAGACGGCCCGCTCAGCAGCGGCAACAGCAGGTACGGCCCGATCCCCGATGGCTCGGAATGCGTACCAGGGGGCACACCCGATACTTTCGGCGAGCAGACATTCACCAACTACGGCAGTACCGTCGTGGTCCTGGACCGCGTCGTCCTGCTGCATCCGCAACGCGAGCGCTTGATCGGCTCTTATGCAGTCCCAGGCAACTCCGAAGTTGGCGCGCGTCGCGACTGGCCCCCGGAGCATACCCTCGCGCCCCTGCCGCCTGGCTGGAGGCACCGGCAGCCCGTCCAGGGCTTCCGGCTAGCACCAGGCCGGACATTCGGCATGGCGCTCGGCATAATCGCCACCACCCCTGCGCGCGCAACATCGCGGGGCATCCTGGTCTGCTATCACGACCCGGCGGGCAGCTACGTCGCCAAGAACTACTTCGCCAATATCATCACGGCGGCGAGGCAGAAAAGCTGCTGAAGCTGTCTCACATTCCCCCAGTAGCTGGGCCGCTAATACTGAAGAGATACATGACTTCAGATTTCCAGGGCATTTCTCATCTGGATGGCGCGGTGACAGAGACAGAGGCCTGCTGTGCTGGCATAACGACTGACAGGTGCGCCTCGACCCCGGCCTGGCGTCGTAGCGCCGGTCGCCCGCCAGGGCTGCGGACGTAGCATTCCGAACAGAAGGCAGCCCCGCAAAAGGGGATTAGGAAGGGCGGAGTATTGCGGACAGGACCGATGCGCGTAAAGCCGCTGCTTTCCTCGCTGGGTGGCGTGGGGTCTGGGTCGGAGACTTCGATGAGGATGTGGTCGGGGTGGCGCAGCAGGGTCTGCGTGACGGTGGTTTCGTGGTCAGCGTGGGGGAGTCTGGTCGCCGAGGCGTTGCAGGCGTTCGTTACGAGTTCGGAAATCAGGAGCACTGCCGTGTCGGCGGTCTCCGGTCGCGGAACTGCTCGGCCCGGTCGCGGCCGGGCCGTACCGGCAAGGGACCGCGGCCGCTATCCTCCTGGCCCTGGACGCCGTCAGCGCCGGCGATTCGTCCGGGGCCGGGACGGCGGTGATGGAGGTGCTGGCCTTGCTGTCCCCGGCCGGCGTTCCGCGCGTCCTGCTGCATGCGGCCGGGGAACGGAGCCTGCTCGCCCAGGTGCTTCGAGACGGCTCGTTCCACGGGTCGTGCCACGCCGAGCGTGATTATTCTGCGGCATCGGTTACAGAACGTAGCCGGTCTGATGCGGAACACGCGCCGGAGCGGCGTGTAGCGCGAAGGACTTGGCAGCCGTGCCGCTCGAACAGAGTTTCGTCGGGATGGGCTAGGGGTTATCGTTGGGGTGTGGATGCAGCCAGCGCTGTCGCGGTGCGGACGCAATACCAGGCACGTCCAGGGCGCCGGGCGATCGTGGTGACGGACCTGGCGAGCCTGCGCGGCCCGGTGCGCGGCACAGTCGAGTTGCCGCTACGGCTGTTCTGGAGCAGTCCGAACCGGACCTTCGATCTGGGCAAGCCGTTCATGCGTCGGTGGCTGTACCAGACGGTGCTGCGCGAGGCGTCCAGGCCGGATGACCTGATCGGGTACCTGGATCGTGGCACGCTGATTTCGTTGTGGCCGGACCTGCGCCTGCCTGCTGGAGTGCGGCAGGCATGGGAAGATCGTCACCCGGTTCTGCGGGCCGCTGCGGCCGGGTCGGGCTGATGCCGGTCAGTGATCTGCATGCCCGGGTCGCGTCGGTTGCCCTGGCTGCGGCTGCGGGCCTTGGGTTCGCCCTGGGCGGCGGTAACGCACTGCTCGCGCACGGGGTCATCAGTCGGCCGACCCAGGACGTTGACCTGTTCACTGACCAGGAGCATGGCGTGGAGGCGGCCGCCGGCGCAGTCGAGGCGGCGCTGCGCGATGCGGGTTTCGAAGTCGAGCGCGAGGAGGAAGCGGCCGGGCTCGCTGACATCTTCCCTGGCATGGGGGAGGGGCTCGCCGAGTGGAGCCTCACGGCATGCGGTCTTCGCGAGCCGCCTGGCCGAGGCCCAAGAAGCCGGGCAGACGGACCACGCTGCCGGCCGCTCCCGCGAGCTCGGCCGATCTCCGGTCCGGGCCGAACCCGGCCAGGCGCTCCTCGTTCGGAATGAACTTTCTCCCCTCGCCAGCGCAAGAACTTTATAAAGACCGATCCGAGTTGAACGGGAGCGGTCACGCCGCTCGTAGCGCCAGTCGAAGGATCATCACCCTGTCGAGAGACCCAAGGACGCGGGCATGCCCAGCACCTCGAGCGCAGCCGCGCCGCCGATGGTCCCTGCCGGTCCCCCGCAGCGCCGCCGGCGCGCCTTCCGCATGGCCGTCATCGGGGTCGCGGCGGGCTGGCTGGTGGTGATCGCTCTCTTTGTCATCGGCCTGACGGCGGCCCCCGGCGCGGAGCGCTCGGCGGCCGGAACGCCGACGAACGTCAGCACCAGCCATCGGAGCGGGCATGCGACCACCTCGCCGACGGCCAGCCCCACAGCCACCCCGACCGTGCAGCCGGCTACTCAGACCAGCAAGGCCCTGCTCAAGGTACCGAAGCTGACCGGTGCCCAGATCACCGAGACCACCACGGAGTTCGTTCACAACCCCGGCCCGTGCGCCCCCGCGCGCAAGTGCGTGGACGGCGGCTGCAAGAAGTCAGAGGCCGCCCCGGTCACGACCACGTTCGGCTCGGTGCAGGCAGCCTTCGACGCGAATGGCATCGCACCCGCGGACGACGTCTCGCTGGCCAACTTCGACTGTGCTGGCTTCAGCTACCAGGCCGAGCAGCTTGCCGCCGACGGCTTCGCGGCCGGTGACAGGGTGGCGGTCGATGGCAAGGTGCTGACGCTGCCGCCGGTCGCCGCCGGAGCGCCCGACGAGGTCGCCGCCAGGGGGCAGGTGATTCGCCTCGACCCAGCCCGCAAGACGGCCAGGCTCGCGCTCCTCGGAGCCGGCGAGTTCGGCATCCAGAGCGGCACCGTGACCATCAACTACGTCGGCGGATCGACCCAGAAGGCCACTATCCACCTGTCGGACTGGTACGCCGACGTGGCCCAGCCCGGGACGGTGATAGCGGCGACCGCGCTGTGGAACGTGCCGGTCCCGGACACCGCCTCCTACCCGTCGGCTCCGGTCTCGGTCTACTACGCGCAGATCCCAGTCAACCCGTCCAAGCTGATCGCGTCGGTGACCCTGCCCAGGAATCCGAACCTGCACTTCTTCGACATCGGCACGCCGTCGCCGGCGGCCTACGCGACCGTCTCATCGGCCTTTAACGACAGCGGCCTGGCCACCCCGGCAACGGCGAGCGACAGTAACTACGACGGCGCCGCCCACAGCTACAACGCGACCGCGCTGGCCGCCAAGGGCCTGACCCCGCACGCGTCCGTGACCGCGCAGGGCGTGACGTTCACCTGGCCCGACTACGGCCCTGGCGACCTCGACAACATCCGTACTCAAGGCCAGACCATCGGCGTTACCGGTAAGGGCAGCGTGCTCGGCTTCCTCGGCTCCTCCACGCTCGGAACCCAGCGCAGCACCGTCACGATCCAGTACGGCAACGGTTCCACCCAGAAGGCCGTACTCACCTTCGCCAGCTGGCGCGCCGCCGATGCGGCCAAGGGCGGCACGGTCGTCGCGACCGTGCCGTGGAACCAGGTCCCAGGCGCTGGCCAGCACCAGGTCTCGGTCTACTCGGCCACGCTGCCGCTCGAGCGCGGCAAGCGCGTCGTGTCGGTCACCCTGCCCATCAACATCTGCATGCACGTCTTCGCGATAGCGATCGGCAAGTAACGCTCGACGCTCTTTTCTACGCGACTGATAGCACCGCGTACTACCAGCTATATTCTGAGTGCAGCCAGTTCCGCACCATCCCAAAAGGGGCTGTAATTTCAACGGTGTAACTCTTGACGAGTAGTGTTCTGCGCTTTGGAGCTCTTGAATAGGTCATCTGCCGCGCTAAGTCCGATGAGGCTATCTGCATCTGGTTCTGCCAGGGGTGTCAAGCCATGTGCCATATATAAGATCCTCGCATAGAGGGCATAGCGGCATTGGGCTCATATATCGATACTCGGATTGCGTGGTCGCAATTATCATTCCAAGATTTTTTTGAGTTCTTCGTACTATTATACTACAGCCGTAGATCGTGATCTTTGGGCTGCGTTCCGGTCAGCCGGCGGTGCCCAGACTGCCCGCTGCCCGGAAATGATCAACATCAATGTGCGGTTTGGTGTTCGTTTTCGGGCATCAATGTGCGGTTTGATGTTGATCATCTTTGCCCTGACTGGCGGCCGGTACCGGCTGGATGACGGGAACATGACGGAAGGCGACATGGAAGTAACATTCCGTCGATAGCCCTGATCGCCTATGACAAGCGGCCAGGCCCGGATCACGATCTACGGCTGCAGTATCTATGCATCGGTGAATCAAATTCCTGCCGGGAGTTGTTATCTTGATTTGCCCGCATATCGCGTCGACGGCTGGTGACAGATTTTCAGAAACTGCTTGCTGGCTTCCAGTAGTACATTGTCGCTATTCAGCGCCTCCGGTCCTCCACAACAGCCGCTGGCGGGCGTCTTCGCACTGCCCGTGCACAGCGGCTATCTCAGCTACCCTGAGCGCCCCGACGGTCAGGATATGCGTGGCCGGGGTGCGGGTCAGGCTACCTTCCAGCTTCGGTCACCTAGCCGGGCGACCACGTCGATGCTTCCGCCGAGCGCGGCGACGTAGGCGCGAACTATGTCGATCCCCGATACCTCTCCGTGCTCAATCTTGGAGACGCGCGCTTGCGCCACACCGAGCGTGTCGGCCACGTCCGCCTGGGTCAGCCCGGCGGCGGTGCGCATCTCAGCCAGCTGATGGCCGCGCACGTATGCGTCCCGGCGGTCACGCGCCGCTATCTTCCCCGCGGCCTGCTCTTCGGCGGTTCGCGGGTCAGTCTCGCGGCCCACAGCCCTGACCTCACTCCACTTGACGTAGCCGCTGGTCATCTCTTCTCCGCTTCCTCTGATTCCAGATCGATCAGGTGCCGGGCGAACCGCTCGTCTGCCAGCGGGATCGCGCGCCTGTACCAGCCTTGCCAAGTCCCCGCCTTGTCGCCTGCGACCAGGAATATCGCCTCGCGCCTCGGGTCGAACGCGAACAGCAGCCGAATCTCGGTACTGCCAGACGAAGGCGGCCGCAGCTCCACCGACTTTCCAGGACGCTTGCGACGGTGATTCACGGTCGCTGCGCTGGTAGCCAATCTGGTAGCCAGCGACCACGTGATCCAGGCGACGCCTGGCGCCGTCAGGCGACCGTCATCCAAGGTGACGACCACGCCAGGCGACATCGAGCAACGCTCAGCCTCGCCGGCAAATCGCCTTCTAAGCAGTTGGTCGCAGGTTCGATCCCTGCCAGGCGCGCTCGGAATATCCACAGCTAGACGGGGTTCCAGACCCTTTCGTGATCACTCTCAAGAAGCCTTCGGGCGCTTGCGTGCCCGTTGCGTGCCCGTTGGGTTTGTGGTCGGTAGGCCGGTCTTGCGGGTGCCAGCGCGCTTGAGTTCGGCGCGGGCTAGCTTGTCGAGGGTGTCGGCGATGGCCTGCTGGCGCTTGTCGCTGCCGTGCAGGTAGATCATGGCGGCGCGCTCGCTGTCGTGGCCCATGCGATCCATCAGCTCGCGGAGGCTGGCTCCTGTATTGGCGGCGAAGGTATTTCCGGTATGTCGCAAATCGTGGAAATGTATGTTAGTCAGTCCGGCCGCCTTGAGCGCAGGCAGCCAGACGCGCTGGCGGAACTGGCTGTGCCGTAGCGGCAGGCCGCGCGGGCTGGTGAAGACCAGGCCTTCGTCGCCGTCCTGGGCGAAGCAGTTCAGGTGCCAGCGGATGCCGGGGATTATCAGGGCCGGTATCGGGACGGTGCGCAGGCCCGCCTTGGACTTGGGCGGGCCGAACTCGATGCCCCGGCCGTTGACTTCGGTGAGCTGGCGGGTGACTCGGACGGTTTTGGCGTCCACGTCGAGATCGCAGCGGCGCAGGCCTGCTAGTTCGCCCCAGCGCAGGCTAGTGAACATCGCGAGCAAGATGAGCGCCTGGTATCGCTGGCCTGCGGCCTGGGCGACGGCGTAGACCTGCGCCATAGTCAGGACCGGACGTTCCGCCGATTCTTCCTGTCCCGCGCCTTTGATACGGCACGGGTTGCGCTTGAGCGCGCCATCGTCGGCCGCCGTGGCGAAGACCGCCTTGAGCAGCCGGTACGCCTTGGCGGTTGTGACTTCACTGACGCCGTTGTCGAGAAGTTCCTTACGCCACTTGCGTACCTGTGGCTCTTTGATCTCGCCGATGGCCTTGGTCTCAAACGTGGGGTTGAGATGACGGCGTAGCAGGTAGCGGTACAGCACGACCGTCTTAGGCCGCAGGTCGGGACGCTCGCCGATCCAGTCGTTTGCGTACTCGCCGAAGGGCACCTTTGCAGCGTCCGGACTGATCCAGTCGTCGCTCAGGATCTCGGCCTCGGTCTTGACGAGCCAGACATCAGCTTCGCCCTTGGTGGCGAAGGTCTCCGGCGCGGGCCGGTCGACACCGTCCGGTCCTGGGTAGCGAGCCTGGTACCGGCCGGATGGCAGCTTCCGGACTCGGCCGAATCTTCGTTTCGTCATCGTGTGAATCTCCTGACCTTTCTCGTGGTGATGGGCTCGACGAGCCCGGCCGCGATGTACTCGCGGAGTGCGGATTCGGGGATGCGGACGTGGCGTCCGACCCGGACGAAGCGGATGCGGCGTTCTTCGATGAGCCGCCGAGGAAATCGTTCGCTGGTGCTCAGGATCTCGGCGGCTTCTGACACGGTGAGCAGGCGATCGGTCGGGGGTTCGGTAGGTCTGGTCATGCGGCCCGCCCAGTTGCCGAAAGATCGGGGCCTGGTGGTCCGCTTGCTCTGGCGCGTGCTTCGACTATCGCGGTGTGCCAGCGTTGCCGGTCGGCGACGATGTGCATGAGCCGTTGTGCCTGGGGCATGTGGTCAAGGTCGCCGGGGGAGACGAGCTGCCAGGCGAAGCGGCTCGGGTCGGGCTCGGTGATGCCGAGGGTGTCGAGTAGCCAGGCTTTGCGGTCGGCCCGGTGGTCGGCGAGGGTCTTGCCGGACCATTTGCGGGAGACCAGGACACGGCGTCCGGCGTAGCCGAGGTGCTCGCGGCGGTGGGCTTTGCCAGTACAGCGGCCAGGACGCAGACCTTCGCGCGGATTCTTTGGCGTGATGCCGTAACGGAGCCAGTTCGCGCAGGTTGGCGAGCACGGCTCATAACGGAGAGCGTCGGCGAGCTGGTCGGCGTGGTCGGCTTGCCGGTCGGTGGCGGTCTGCTGGCAGTGGCCGAGTTGCTTGGTCAGGTACTTGGTGAGGTAGCCGATAGCCCGGTTGGTATCCCTGGTTCCGGCGAGCAGGCCCTTAGCGTCGAACCGTTCCCCGAACCGGGCCGAGTGCAGCGGCAGGTCATAGGCGCCGATGGCGTCTAGCGCGTCATCCCAGGTCGGCAGGAACTCGCCGGTTCCGGCATCGATGTACCGGCCGGTGGCCTCGTGCCAGGCAGGGAGTTGCCCGTCGTCGTACATGACTCGATCGGCCTGCGGCCACCACACCTGGTGGTAGGTGGCGGCGAGTACCTGGCGCAGCTCGGCGCGGGGAATCGTGCCCCGGATCGCGACGTGAACATGGGGAGCTAGCCGTTTCTGCGGCTCGATGACAGCGAAGTACTGCACGTCGTAGCCGAGGTAGCGGCGCAGGTTCTGTATCAGGCGGTCGAACAGCGCGGCGAAGTGGATCGCATCGCGCCCCGCCCGCTGGTAGTCGTAGCCGCTCGGATCGACCGGAGCACCGTCAGCGCTAACGCGGCCGTAGCCGTCGCAGGTCAAGGTGATGAACATGGACGGCCGCCAGGTCGTGCCGTCCGGTGCGTTGTAGGTCTTGCCGATCGTGCGGGCCGACATCTCCCGCCGGGGCAGGTCCGGTGCGTCTTGCCGCCGCCGCGTAGACCGCTGCCGCCGTGTCGGCCGGGCGGGCAGGACGTTGCCCCGGATGCCCGCGTTTGACATTTCAGTGTCAAGCTCGCCGGTCAGCTCGTCCAGGTCGCCAGTGTCGTGCCCGTCCTGTGCGGCGTGGTCGCGCATCTGCTGGGCTTCGCTGCACAGGACCGTCCACCACTTCTGCATCTCGTCGGGCTCGTCAGCGTCGAATGACGGTTCGGTGTCCAGGTGCCAGCCTTCGCGGCACTGAGCAGCGCGGAGCGCCTTGGCGTGTTCAGCGCAGGCAGGGCAGGTATCGGCTTGGGTGTGGCCGCAGGGGACCAGGATTTGCTGTACCTGGCCGGTGTCCAGGTCGGTGCGCCGCAACTGAACGGGTCGAATACAGCCGCCGTGCTCGACGGCCAGGTCTCGGACGACGTGCCGGGCCAGCGGCATCGACAGCCGTTGTGCTCTCGTCAGGCGGGATTGGATCATTCGTCCTCCGTTTCTCCCGGCGCGGCCGGGCGGTCGTTGATGTGCCAGGAGGCGTGGTAGCCGCAGCCGGGGCAATCGAGCGCCAGCAGTCGGTCATCGGTACTGGTGTCGAGCAGCGGTCCGCCACAATCCGGGCAGTCATCGTCCGAAAGCCATCCAGTGATCACGCGACCTCCGCTTCCGGCGCAGTGATCGGTGTCACGCGGCGCGGCGCGTAGTCGGCAGTCATGGCGCGGATGTCGTCGTCGGAGACGAACGCGGCCCGGACCCGCACCGGATCGGGATCAGCCTCGACGCGCAGATAGCCGACTCCAGCCCCGGTGGCGGGGTCGGATGAGATCTGATCGCACAGTGCGCCCCGGTCGCGTGCTCCATCACCTAGCACTAGGTCGACCTGTGACGGTTCATCGAGGCGCAGCGCGACCTTGTCGGGGAACAGGTTGCGAATATTCAGCACTTCCTTGCGCGGGTCTTGCAGCGCGGCGACGACGCTGTACCCGACCGCGCGGCCCTGGGTGGTGAGAGTGGCGAGCGCAGCTACGTGCGCAACTGTCGCCCGAAGCGCTGGTGCGGAATGGGTGGCCTCACCCGGCGCGGAAGTATCAGCCTTCCACGTGACCCGTCAAGGGTTCCAAGATCCTCTGGCCGCACTACTCCTGTATTAGCTCAGCATGACGTTGGCCGGGGTTGCTGACGGCCAGAGCATCTTGGAAGTCCCTGCGGGACCAGGCCCTTGACAGCTCACGCTCCAGGCGGTGATCGGCGCCTATCGGGTGAAGCCCACCAGATGGGACGCCACGAGGCCAGGAGACGCCATGACCGCCAGCTCCGGACAGCCCAGCCACGGACAAACCCGCCCAAGCCCCGCTGGAAACAGTGTCAACGACGTCTTGACACCAAAACGCCGACGCCCGGTCACCGAGAATTCCGAGTACGCTGCCTTCGCCCGGCGCATCCTGCGCGCCTACAGCCGCCGCATCGCAGTCGGCGATGTCGAGTCACTGGCCCACCTGATCAGCCTGGCCGACGACATCAACGACGCCATCCAGCAAGCCGTCAATGGACTTCGAGCCGTTGGCTATTCCTGGGCCGAGATTGGAACCCGGCTCGGCGTCACCCGCCAGGCTGCACAACAACGCTGGGGCCGCCGCCTGAACTGAAGGCGGGGGGAGTAGCGCTCTCGAATCCGGGCGAAGTTGCAGCGGAGGGCGGCAATGTTGGCCCATAATAGTGGCATGAACAATGCGATAGATGCCCTGAGCAAGCTTGCTCAGTCTTGTTATGACAAAATGTCGCAAGAAGGTCGCCCTGACTTTATTACCATGCCTATAAGCGCTGATGGAGTTCTTAACTCCTTGGCTCATTCAGTATCCACACGCTTCCAGGACGAAGAGCTAACGGCGGCTACGAGTGCGCTCGCGGCCGAACCTGACCTGACGCCATTTAAGCGCAAAGATGATGGATCGACCGTCATGGTGTTTGGTCCCGATGGCTCTGGAACGGGGATGAATATTGAATCTATTGCCAGTTCGCTGCTAGTTAGCGCAGTTCGGCGATCGCTTGTGATGCGATTGCCGGACAACATGTCCTCATTCGTAGGACTAGTTCTGGAAAACTATGAGGAAGTCAGGCGCGCCGGCCGCGGTGAGCCGGTAAGAGCGTACGATGTAATCGGACTCACCGGTGTAAAGCTTACTGACGAGCAACGAGTTGAGACTCCGTGGGGAACGATTTATCCTGCTCCTTCTGCCCCTCCGACAGGCATATTTATGTCGTTCGTTCCACAGACGACGGCATTGCTAGTAAAGCCGAGATTGGCGAACATTGTCATTCAGGCAGGGCCTGGCATGACGTTGCCCGGACCTGATACGGGCCATGCGGTTGCTTCAGCCCGCACGCGCCAACTACTACCATTGGCCTTCGCGCTGGCGACAGCTAACGGTGAGAGATGTGCGCCATTGGCGACATTCCAAACAACACTGGTCCCGTTCAGCAACGGAACGTCTTGGCAGAATTTCTTTGTCGGAGGAGCAAGCCGGTCGACAGTTGAACCAACAGCTTCGCAGATTGTCGATTTCGAGGTCTGGAGTCGTCGATTGGAGCAGCAATATCCAGAGAACCTCCATGTCGCTGGACGCCGGATAGTCTCAGCAATAGCCGAGCGGATTGATAGAGCTGACTCTCTAATAGACGCGGTTACGGCTTGGGAGAGTATGGTCGGCACTGGCACTGAGACTTCCTTTCGAGTCACGGCAGCTCTATCGAAGCTAATCGAACCTGATGCGCGGAATCGACGTGCGTTCCGAAAGGAACTCAGTGGAATTTACGCTCAGCGGAGTCGCGTGGTACACGGCGACCCACTGGACCAGCCTGCAGTTGATAGTGCTGTCGATCGAGCCATTGAGATCGGCCTGAAAAGTCTGGCGGCCATCCTTTCCGGACCCACCGATCTTCTTATGGCCAAGAGCGGCGAACGAGCAGATCGATTGATTCTAGAGAATTAGTTTCGGGCTTAAGACAGGTTCCTGTGCGGAACGTGTCAGAACGGGGCAGGACCGGGTATATCACGGTAATCCAGGGTAATGAGGCTGTATCGACTAGGGCCGTACGAGAGTCGCTGCAGGTCGCACCGCCCAACGCGCTACCTAGATCGACAACGCGACACCCTGACACGGAAGTCTTTTACGGATCGCAATGAGCCGCACACGCTCCGGTCCCTGATCTGCGGATTGACCGCATAGTTGCAGGTCGCGGAGGTCTGGTAGCTGAATATTAGACATCCGTGTATAAATCAAGTGCTGTGCCGGATCGAGACTCCAAATAATAGTCTACCAGAAATACTTGCCATTGTATTCGAGCGAAAATCGCTCATCTCCAACATGGAGCAAGATGTCCTTCAGGGTAAAGTTGCGCTCAATTGCTTCTCGGATATCTTTAGCTCCCGCCGGATCTCATCAAGTTGCTCCTTGGGATCCCTTAGCTCCAGATAGAGTTTAATCTGTCCATAGATTTCTCGATCCCAAGACGCGTCAGTAGATATAGCCTTATTTCTTGCATTACTTATAATCTCATTTGCGTTAGGCGCGGGCTGAGGAGATTTAATCCGGGTAGCCAGATTCGCGTCTGAACCGACCAAGCCCAGAAGTTGCTCCCATGTCCCGGAAATCGGGAGATCTCCCCGACTCATGATGTCAAGCAGAACGTCCAGGGCGTTGCGCTTCCCCACCAAGAGCGGTTTAATTCGAGCGAACGCTTCTCCGTCAATAATTTGAAGCTGCACCCCCCAGCGCTGCATGGTTCTGCCGATCCGGGCAAGATTGATCCCCTGCACTTGGACATTGTGGCGAATCCAGTGTCCCCCCGTAAGGGCGTACGGATCTCCGTCATCAGCCAGATGATTACCCATGCGCGCGACATAAACTTCAAGTGATCGAACAATCTCGTACCCAGTCATCATTGCTTCATTGACCTGGATATAAAACAAGAATAGTTCGGAACCAATCTCGCGCATGCGTTTATTATCGTGCCGAGCGCTGAGATTTGGTACCGCCTTACTGACGACATCGATTATAAGTTTAAGGAATTCTATCATGGGCGTTTACGATACCATGATACTCCGCTAATGTTGACAGATGGCCTTATGCCGATTCTATACATTGACAAAATACCAGGCGCAATGCGGACGTATCTACCGAAATCGGGTAATACCACAGGAGCCGTTGCTCGAGGCCTTCGGGCGCCACCGCTCACTAAGGGAGCGGCTGGCATCGCACAAACCGCTCAGCAACAACCGCCACGCCGTGACCAAAAACGGCCCTACGCACAGTTGATGCGCTGAGCGAACTTGCGTCCGAATTGGACGGGCGTGCCACATACGTGGCCACCCCAAGGTGACCAGCGGTCGGTCACGGTGACTGGCGGGCAAAGCACCTTGTTGGCCTGCTCCGACGTTTCCGCTGGTCACCTGGCATGGTGGGCTACCGATCTTCCAAGCTAGTGACTCCTTGGGACCACGGCTTATGCAGCTCGGGCGCGCTCGCGTGCGGCAGTCATAGCTGCGTCGAGGTTCTTGGCAGTGCGCTGGTACGCGGCTATCAGGTTGAGGTCGATCGCGTGGTCGTCACATCTGCCATCTTCGGACTCTGATGAGCAGTTCGCGCAGGGCAGTTCGACGCGAGCGGTTCGGAAGTCGATGGCGTCTTCGAGGGCTTGCAACTGCTGGAACGAAGCCGCGTCGGGGATGATCCCCGTCTTGCGTGGGTTCTCGACCGTGGCTTTCTGGTCGTCGTCGTCCTCGGGCGTGATGGTTTCGGATGGGGTGTTGCTCATGGATCTCGCCGCCTTTCGGCTGGGTCAGCTCGGCGACCCGTTGGTATTTGTCGGCTGAGATCGTCGCGCCCTCTAGCTCGTGCGCCCATTCCAGTAGGGGATACCAGACCGGTAATCTTGCCATGTCGGTGCCGCCGTGCTGGGCACAGCGACGGTTCTCGGGCGTGCCCGTAGCGTGCCCGATCGGGCAGTGATCGGCGGGGGATCACGGTCGCTCATGGGCACGTCATGGTGCCTCTGACCTGCGTCATGCCAGGTCAGAGGCACCGCTATGACGATCTTCTAAGCAGTTGGTCGCAGGTTCGATCCCTGCCAGGCGCGCCTTGTTCGCCCAGGTCAGCGGGTCGCTGTCGCGGTATACGAGGTGCTGGCAAGATCGTCTGACCGTCATTTGACCGTCGACTTGAACGAGGATCAGCGACAGGGGCTGTCATAGATCGGGATGTCGTGGCAGCTGCGGCCGGCCTGTCGACTCCTGGTGTTGAACACGGAATTGGCGTCAGCGGTCATCGGGGGAAGTGCTCTCTCAACGCGGTAGCGCCGTGTGGGGGTGGCCGGGCGGGCGGTAAACCGGCAGGTGCCCGTGGGCGTCTTACTGGTGAGCTGTCCGGCACTGGGGTGAGCGGATGGGCGTCACGTAGCGGAGGTACCTGTCATGAGCGTGGCCCGTGCTGCGGCTTTGCCGGCGAGATCCCGGTTCGTGAAGGCGGCTGTCGCGGCGGTCGTGGTGGCGGCGCTGGCTGGGGGCGGGGGCGTGCGGTTCTCTACTGCCGGGGCGGCGGTGGCAGCTCCGCGGCCGGCGCAGGGCGGGGGCCAGCTGGCGGCCTGGACTCTGACCGCTCAGATCCCAGCGACCGACAGCAGCGTCATGGCGGTGAACCCGTCGGCCGACACGGTCTATATCGGTGGCGGAGGCGACGACCTGGAGGTGATCAGCGGGCTGACCGGCAAGCAGGAGGGGGACATCCCGCTGCCGGCCATGCCGGCCTTGGCGGCGGTCGACCCGGCGACCAGCACCATCTACGTCGCCGCCGGCCACGCGGTGTACGCGGTCAGTGAGCAGGCCGGCAAGGTGACGGCCGCCATCGCCGTCGCCTCGTCCCCGGACCTGGTCGCGGTGGACCCGGGCACGGACACCATTTACCTCGCCAGCTTCGGCGGCGACACGATCACGGTGATCAACGGCGAGACCAAAGCCGTGACGGCCACCATCGCCGTCGGCGATCCCGCGACCGGGATCGCGGTTGACCCGCTCACCGGCACCGTCTACGTCAGCGACGGCCCCGCCGCTTCGGGCGCGGACGGCACGGTCACGGTGATCGACGGCGCCGCGAACACCGTGACCGCCACGGTCAGCGCCGGCCCGAACCTGGACGCGATCACGGCCGACCCGCGGACGGACATCATCTACGCGGCGGGCCCGGAGTCGGTTTCGGTGATCAGCGGCACCACGAACACCGTCACGGCCACCGTCCAGGCGGGCGCGGCCAGCATCGCGGCCGACCCGCAGACGGACACCATCTACCTGGTTGACCTGGACGGCGGCTTTTCCGCCATGAGCGGCCTGACCAACGAGTTCGTGGCCGGACTTGGCCTGGGAGGCCAGGGGGGAAACCCGGGCAGGTTGCTGCCGGTGGCGGTCGATCCGATGGCCGGCACCGTCTACGTGTCGTACTCCCCGAGCTTTGACGTCTACGGCCTGGACGTCATCGCGACCTGCGCCAGCGGCGTCCTGATCTCGCCGGGAACCGGCTGCGCGAAGATAGCGGCCGGCTTCCAGCCGACGGGGGCGAGCTTCGCGTCCCCGGCCCAGTGCGTCCTGGCGGCCGCTGAACCCGGCAGCCCGACCGTGCTGATGCAAACCTCCGACGGCGGGCGGCGCTGGAGCTTCCTGCCCGCAGCCGGCCTGACGGTCGCCCCTGAACTCGACGATCCGCCAGATGACCCGGGCGTGCTGTTCACCAGCCCGGACGACGGCTGGCTCGTCGGTCGCTGGCACACCAGCGACGGCGGCGCGACCTGGCAGTGGGACGCCCCGGGAAACAGAGGCGCCATCGCCATGGCCGCCGCCGCGGCGACCCTCTACGCGGTAGCCCCGCTTCCTTCCGGTGCCCGCGGACTGTGGTCCAGGCCAGCCAGCGGCACCGCCTGGACCCGGATCACCGAGGTCACCGCGAACATCCTCACCGGCCTGGCCGCCTCCGGGCACGCCGTCTGGCTGACCAGCCGCACCCGCCTGTGGACCACCGCCGACGGCACTCACTGGCACCGCTACCCGGCCCGCTGCCCGGGCGCCGGCTACCACCTGGCCGCCGTCGCGGCGGCCAGCCCCTCACACGTGGCATTCCTGTGCACCCGCCCGGCCCGAACCAGCCAGAGCGCCCGCAACGAGATCCTGACCTCGTCCGACGGCGGCCGGACCGTGCACCTGGCCGGCCCGGCCCCGGACACCGGCTTCCTGGTCGGCTTCGCCAGTCCGCCCGGCAACCCCGCCGTCATCACCCTCGCCGAACTCGGGACCGCGCCGGCCCGGCAGCCAGGATCTACCGCTCAGCCAACAGCGGCAGAACCTGGACAACCCTGCCAGTCCACGGCAACGACCTCGGCTCCCTGACCTACACCAGCCGCACCGACGGCTGGATCCTCCTCCAGAAAGGCCCCCCGATCACCCTCCTGCACACCACCGACAGCGGCCGCACCTGGCACAAGATCACCCTCTGAACATCAGCAACCCGCATTCGCATCCGAGGGGGTCAGGGGCTCAAATCCCATCAGCTCCACTCAAAACCGCAGGTCAGAGGCTTGTTAACTGGCTTACCTGATGCTTTCAAGATCGTTTGTCACTCAGATGTCACCGGGAATCGGGCGTGCGCCGATGACATCGAGCGTCAGCAGACGGATCTTGCGGCACGTAGAGACAGGCCCTCAGTCTTTGATCCTTGAACGCTGGTGGCGGAGGTCGAGCACGAGGTAGAGCGCCACGCCGGTGGCCCGCCGGAAATTCAGGCCTGCTTCGCGACGACCCTCGTCAGCAAGGTGCTCAGCGCCGTATGGAAGAGGTCCAGGGTTCTAGTTCCATGCACTAGTTTCCGCGAGTCGCGCTCTACATTTCCGGCTGCGGGAGTCAGATGGGAGCGGATCCTGGACGTCCCGACGTTGAGCAACGGACAGATCACCGCGTCTGCGTGGTCACCGTCAGCGGACGTGGCGAGACCCAATGTCACCCTGATCGCATGGTCCGAGATCTCAGGTTTTCGCGGGCCAACGCTGAGAAGGACGCCACGCCCAGCTAGGATCGCAGTACCGAATTCCGGATGCAGGGCAAGTCGATGCGCTTTACTGACAGCCTCCGGCGGATAGTCTGGTCAGTCGCCCGCTAACCCCGCGTCGGCTTGGACTTGAGGGCAACGCGGAGACCGCGGCCATCAAGGGGATGCTTAGCAAGGCGCCGTTCCGAGGCGAGTCGTATCACCTAATTCTTGAATTAGCGGACTTAAACGTTGAGCCAGCTTCCCCGGCCGCTCGTGGGAATCGTCGACTACAGAACTACCTGATCTGTGCATGCGTGTCGCCTCATCTAAACGAGCGATGTTGCGCCAGATCGCGCCGTCGGCGTGCGCCTGGCCTGTGCGGCCTGCTGCTGCCGCCCGCTGTCCCGGGTGAGCACGACGAGCAGGTCCTGCCACCGCCACATGCCCGCAATGCCCTGGCTGACAGTCCTGGACCACAGCAGGTGCCCGTCGGCCAGGCGCAGCCCGGAAAGGACATCGCCCTGAGATAGGAAGTCACCTTGAGCGAAGACCGCGACCGCGCCGGCCGCCAGCGGAGACAGGTTCCCGTATCCGAGCGCGGGCATGGCCAGCCGCACCCTCCAGCGCACCCGGCCCGCCGCCGTCACATCGAGGGCATACGCAGGCTTAGGCCCCGCCGGGCAGCCACAGACCGGGACGGGCACCCTGCCGCAGCCGGCCAGCCCGGCGACAGCGCAGGCGCAAGCAAGAAGGACCGGGCAGGCACGGCGCACCAGCATCATGCACCTTGGACGCGCCCAGCCGGCGGCCGGGCCGCATCCAGCTGATCTCAAACAATCACGCCGTGCCATGGCCGGCCCATCCGCCAGGGTCCCTGCCTCGATTGACGGCGCTGATGCTAACCCTGATTGTCCATGGGACGGGCGCGCGGCAGGAGGGCGGCGGACCCGCCGGTTTAGTGCTGACTTTAGGGGTCTGAGTGCCTGAGAAGCACGCGGAAGCCCTGCTGCAGACGATTCGGAGTCATTAGAGCGCTTCGCCCTCCGGCATGCCTGGCACGGTCTCAGCGGCGACGATCAGGGCATTCCCCGTTGACAACGCTCGGTATAGAGCAATAGCTATCGCTTGAGCGACAGTGCTGGTCAGGGATGCCTGATGCGCAGCAGGCCGCGTTGCATGACCGTTACGGCTCCGGTGAGGCCTTCCAGATCGGGAGCGCTGGCCAGGTCGCCGATCGCCTTGGTGACGGTGGCGGCGGACTGGTCAGCCAGGCGCAGAACGATGATCCCGGCGTGGCTTCCTGGCGGGTAGGCGCGGATGTCCCCGAGACCGCGGTCGAGTGAGATCAAGATCCGCCCGGCGGCGGCTGCCGCAGCGACCACATCGGGGTCCGGCGCGCCGGTGAGGTGTTCTTCGGCCACGGTATCTACATCGTGCCCGGCGTCGGTGAGCTTGGCGGCCGATGAGGCAGGCAGGTTCTCGTCGAGCTTGAACTTCACTGGCTCAGCGGGATCGGCAGGAGTTCTTCCCGGGCAAGTTCCGCACCGTAGGCGGCGGCTGCTCGCAGGCTGGCTACGGTCACGACCGGGTATTCGGCGATGATCTCGTCGGCGCTCATGCCGGCCGCGAGGCAGTCGAGGACGACGCTGACGGGTACCCGGGTTCCGGCGATCACGGCCTGGCCGTGCATCACCCGCGGGTCAGCGGAGATCAGCTGCATCTGCTCGGTTGTCACATCCCCAGTCTGCCGTACGCAAGACCAGAACACGAACCGCCGCTCGAGACCGCGATGCTAACGGCCCCCTCCCGGCTGTCGGGAAGGGGGAGCCAAACTGGGAGCCAACGACCACAGGATCCAGGCGACGTCCAGCCTCGTCAGGCGACCGAACTCCCAGGTCAGAGCAACATAAGGCCATGTCCGGCATCATCGGGCGACGCTGCCAAATCGTCTTCTAAGCAGTTGGTCGCAGGTTCGATCCCTGCCAGGCGCGCTCGCTTCCGGCCCAGGCCAGGCCGGGTTTCTCTATTCGGTGCCTACGAGGATGACGGGCGCGAAAGTCGATCTGAGCTAACGGGCTTGCTATATGTCGGTCCGCTACTTATCGTAGCATCGTGCATAGCCGAGACCTCAGATGAGAGAGCCAACCTATTTCGTCCTGGCGTCCTTGCTGGACGGGTCCCTGCATGGTTACGCGATCATCCAGCGCACGGAGCAGCTGTCGGGCGGCCGGGTCAGGCTCGCCACCGGGACGCTGTACACGGCGCTGGACCGGCTCGCTGCGGACGGTTCCGTGGAACTGGTGCGCGAGGAGATCGTCAATGGCCGGGCCCGCCGTTCCTACGGCGTGACGCCTTCTGGTGCTGGCACTCTGCGGGCCGAGGCCTCGCGCCTGGCTGAAGCCGCTCGCTTGGTGACGAACCGCAGCCACCGCCTCATGGCAGGCGGTCCCGCCCGGGAGGCGAACCCCGCGTGACCCCGCTAGATCGCCATTGCCAGTGGCTGCTGCGCGCCTACCCCGCCTGGTACCGGCGCGGGCGAGCCGAGGAGATGCTAAGCACCCTGCTGGAGGCCAGCCCCTCAGACACGAGATGGCCGTCATTCCGGGACACTCGGTCGTTGGTTGTCGGCGGCCTGCGCGCCCGCGGCTGGGCGTTCTTCCTGACGATCCTGTGGGCAGGTCTTGGAGGAGCAGGAGCCGGCTACGACTTCATCGTGTCCACGCACGTGTCCGAGGTTCCCGCCTATACCCACATTCCTAACTGGGTCGGTGAGCCTGGCCTGATCCTCAACGGCGCTTTCCTGTGTGCCGCGGCATGGCTGCTGCTGAACATCCCGGTACTGGCCGCCGGGCTGGTCCGGCTGCGAGGAACTCAATGGGCCGGCTGGTGGCTCACTGTGTGGATCGCAGGCTTGCTGCTCATGATCCCGATCGCGAACTGGCAGACATCCGCGCCAGCAGTCATAAGGGGCAACTGCTGGAAAGGCGGCTGCGTACTGGCCGGATACCGCTACGCCGTCGTGAGCTGGGGAGAGCTTGCAGTCCTAGCGGGGTGGGTAGCGTTGGGCGCGGTGATAGCACTGATTCTGGGCAGGATACCTCCGGCCCGTGCCCGTTGCGTGCCCGATAAGACGGTCACAGGCGCGTAACCAAGGTCGGCTCTGGCGCCAATTGACCTGCGACTACCTGCACCTCTGCGGGGTCTCGCCGATGCCGACCGCGACGCTACCGCAGAGTCCGGTGTCCTGGTTGACAACTGCGGCGAGAGCGCCAGAGCTGCTGAGGGCATTGAGAGGGCCGGGTGGCGACGGATGTGCTTGCTCGCTATCCGCTGCCCTGCCGCCGACAGTCGGTTGCTAGCTAGCGGTGCGTCCTCCGCCAGGACGACCCGAATGGCGATTTCACGCGTCGTGCCTGGTCAAGCGCCGGCCGCGTGCTGGCACGCGACAAGGACCGTGCTAGCCGTACCTCAGAATCCGGGTGCGGCCACGGTCGAATTCTCGCTCACCGGGGGTGAGGATCGAGATGCAGGCGACCGCGGTCAGCCGGCGCCGACGAGTACAGGAGGCATCCCGATGCGCAAGCTAACCGGAAGGCCTGGACGCCGGCAAGGCGAGAAGACCATGCAACCACCGACCAGGCGAGCTCCGCGGATCGCCCGCAGCGTCTCCACGGACTTTGGCCGGCGTCATGTCAAGGGCGTGGCGATCACACGTCTGCTTGTTGCTATCGCAGCGGTGACCGCGGGGTCCGTCCTCTGCGTTTCCGGGCACTGGTGGGGCGCGCTGCTGTTCGTTCCGGCGGCGCTGAACCTCTGGTTCGCCTGCCTGATGCCAAGCTGGAAGCGGGCTCTCGATGCTGAGAGCGCCCGGCACTGATCTGCCGCGATCGAGGTCATTGCCTATTCTGCGCGGCGGAGCTGCTCACCAACGCGGCTAAGCACAGCGGCGCCCGGCGTGTCATGCTGGAGACGGCGCACCATCCGGGCCGGGTAAGGCTGCGGGTCAGCGACGATGGCACCGGGGGCGCCCGCATCGCGGGCGACGGCGGCCTGGCCGGGCTGGCCGACCGGGTCAAGGCCGTCGATGGCAGACTGCACGTCGCCAGCCCCGCCGGAGGCCCCACGGTCGTCACCATCGAGCTGCCCTCCCACGCCTGACCGAACCGGAGCCTGAGATGCGCATCGTGATCGCGGAAGACTCCGCAGTCATCCGGGCGGGCCTCGCCGAGATCCTGGCCGACCGGGGACACGTGGTGGTAGCCGCCGTGGGCAACGCCGAGGACTTGCAATCCGCGGTCGGCGAACACCACCCGGACGCCGCCGTCGTGGACGTACGGATGCCGCCGTCCTCCGCTACCTGGGATCGGGACCTCTGGACTCGCTGCCGGGCTACCCCGGCTCGCAGCCCCTGAGTCCGCAGCAGCCGGTGAGGACACGCCGGGTCATCGCCCTATCCGCGGGCAGCGGGCCAAGCTGACGTGCCCCTACAGTTGCCGGAAGGGGTGGATAGCAATGCTTAGCGCTCCGACCGAACGTTTCCCGGCTTTGTCGCGCAGTTAAGGCAGCAGAGCGAGTCCCGGCCCTGCTCCTGGTGATCGCTGCCGCGACCGCCGGAATCCTGCGCTCCGGAACCAAGCGCCAGCCCGAGCCCTGGCCCAAGCCCGAAATGGCGCTGCGCCCCAAGGCGGCAACGGCGAAGCGGGCAGATCCGCGCGGCGAACCGCAACGATGGGCCACCGATGCTGTCCGGCCGGGGCGGTAACCGCAATGATGGGCCATCGTTGCTGCGGGAACGACATCCATGGGCCACCGTTGCGGTTGCCTGGCCCGGCGCAGCAGCATCAATGGCCCATCGTTGCTGCTGCGGCCGGGGCCGGCGGCGAACGAGCCGTCGGCGTGCTTCTTGTTGGTGACCTTCGGTAGTGGAGCGCGGGTGGCAAAAGTTACGGCATCTCCGGGCCAGCGATGCTGATCGGACCGCCGAGTGTCGGGAGCGCCAGAAGAATCATTTAAGGGGCGTAGCCTGGAAGTAGCAGACGACGTGCTTGCCGGCCGAGGATGCGCAGTCTTTGCCGATGGTGGCGAGGTTGCTGAGCGGGACCGTTGTCGTCTTGCCCTTCGCGGTCGTCGTTTTGTAGACGACTGCGAAGCCCGCGATAGCTGACTTCTCGTAAGCCGGGAAGTCGGTATACGGGCGCAGGCTTTGCGGTTTGCCGTAAGAGGGGTCGACGAGCTGGGCGGTCGTCATGCCCTTGAGCAGCACGTTGGCGATCACGTGATCGCCGTCGGGGAACATCATCGGCGGGTCGGAGACAGGACCCTGGGCGATCGGTTTCGACGATTTGTAGCTCACGCCCGGGCCGCTGATCGTGACGTCGCCGTGGGCGCCGACGGTCACTTTGTCCCGGTGGGGGAACGGGCCGGACGCGTTTTTCGTCCCGAACTTCCACAGGCCGGGTCCGACCAGCATGTACGAGAAGCGGAACGGGCTGTATCCGCGGGCCGGGTCAGGACCGGCCTCGAAGGCCGGGACATTACCCAGCTTGATGGCATTGGCCTGAATTCCCTGGAAGGCGAGCATGCCGGTCAAGAAGGCTCCGAAGTTACCGCAGTGGCCGGAATCTGTGGCCAGCATGCCCGTAAAGAGCGGGCAACTGCCCGGGTCATCGTTGAAGTAGTCCGCGATGGTGGTGTAGCTGTCGTCGTAGTACTTGAAGGCCGGCCCGTAGCTCACTTGCCCGGTCGCGGTGTCAAGGATCGGGTGGGTGATCGAGCGCGACCTGAACTTGTCCCAGATCGCTTGGAACACGGACTTCTGACCGGATTTCCCTGAGGCCGCGATCGTGCCGATCTGAACCAGGGACTCGTAAGGCTTGTCGACCTGGTCTGAGCCGAAGCCGAGCGGGTCGACGTACTTCGCGGCCGCATCGGACCCCAGGACCGCCGTCGGCGTGGCCGCCGCCCGGGCTGGAGCGGACTCGGCCCGGGCTGGACCCAACGCGCCGCCGGCCAGGAGAATTATTGTCGCCACGATCGTGACGACCCTGGCCAGCCGGCCCGGATGGCTTGCTGCTACAGCACTCAACATTCCCCCCGCGGTCATTGCCGTATACGTCTCTCACAATGACATTTGCCATCGGTAATGACAAGTGAGGGTTCACCGGCAGAATGCCACTTAAGGGGCGGCCGGTATGACGGGTATGGTCCTCCGCCGCTCGAGAGCGCGGGCCGCGTGAGGAGCAGGCTTCTCGGTCAGATCGACCATGAGCAGGTGCCTGATGCCGGCACCTTGAATGGCACCTGTCGAGTCATGATAATGCTAGATCATGGCTTTGATAAGCATATTTTGCCCGTGTATCCTGCCTTTACCTGATCGAAATGGACCAGCATTCCCGGTGGAGGAGTCAATCCCATGACCGCACGGCAACGGACCGTCCTGGCAGCGCGGGGATGGTGAACATCGCTGTCACGGGTGCGACGGGTTTCCTCGGCCTGCACCTAGTACGGGAGCTGCTGCGCGATCAGCGCAACGTCTTGATCCTGCTGGCCAATGCCGGGTCGGCTGACGCGATGAGCAGGGTGGTGGCCTTCCTTGAACTGACCGGCGTGCCGCCGCCGGTGATCGCGGAGGCGCGCGGGCGGGTGCGGGTGGTCCCCGTCGATGTCAGGGCTCCCCGGCTGGGTCTGGCCGGGCCGGAGTTCCGGCGGCTGGCCGGCCGGCTGGACGCTGTGTGGCACTGCGCGGGCAATGTCCGGCTGAACGACAGTCTCGCGGGCCTGCGCAGGGTCAATGTGGACGGCGCGCGGCATGTCCTGGATCTAGTCGCGGCCGGGACTGGCCGGCCAGTGCTGTTTCATGTCAGCACCGCCTTCGTGGCCGGCTCGCGGACCCAGGGCACGGTGTATGAGGATGAGCTGGATCACGGCGCTGGCTTTGAGAATCCCTACGAGCAGTCGAAATTTGAGGCAGAGGTCTTGGTGCGGGAGTGGTCGGCTCGCCATGATCGCCCGGTGGTGGTGCTGCGGCCGGGCATCCTGGTCACCGGACGGCCGCCGCACCTTGATCTGCCGGCGCATCCGCTGGAGTTCGTCAACCGCTCGTTCGCGCCCGCCCGCCGGCTGCTGGGGCTAGCGGGCCCCGGGCACTGCATGAGCTTCCTGAGATCCGGCTCGCCGGATGCCGCGACGGGCACCTGAACTTCATGCCGGTCGAGGCCGCCGCCGCGGCCATGGTCGCGCTGTCACGGCGGCGGCCAGCTGGCGGGGTCGACACGTATCACGTGGTGCACGGCCGTGAGGTGCCGGTGCCGGTTGTCGTCGAGGTGATGCAGCGACTGGCGCCGGTGCGGCTGAGGCTGGTGCCGGATCCGCCGGCCGATCCGACGCTGCTGGAACGCTACGCACGGCTGCACCGCAGCATCGCGCCGCTGTTGCGGCACCAGCGCACGTTCGACGACACCCGCACCCGCAAGGCGCTCGGGGAACCCGGCCGGGAAATCGACGTCAACCTGGAATATCTGCTGTCCGGGCTCGACCTGGCGGGCGCGAACCACGGCCGGCCCGGCCGGCGGCCGCAAGGGCACCAGACCAGCCGCTCCCCGGTTCTGATGAGCTCGCCGGACCGCCGAGGCCAGGGCTCGTCACGCAGAGCGCAGGCCTGAAGAACGGGCGCGCCGCGGCCAGGGAGCCGGCCGGCGCCAGTCCGGCTCCCGCACCGCCGCCGCTGCGGGCACTGACCTTTGTGGTCACTGCCGGGCGCAGCGGGTCGACCGCGGTCTCGGCCATTCTCCGATCCCATCCCGAAGTCCTGAGCCTCAGCGAGTTCTTCCTCTGCCTGCGCACCATCCTGCCGCCCGGCGCCGGCGTGATCTCCGCGGCGACGTTCTGGAAAGCCCTGTCGGCACCCCATCCGGTCTTTGACGCACTCGTGCGCGGCGGCGCGGGAATGCCCGAGTTCCTCTACCCCGGGCTGGCCGGAACGCGGTTCAGCGCCGCGTCAGGTGGTATCCCTGGTGTGTGCATGACGGTTTTGCCGCACCTGACCGACGATCCCGACCGGGTGCTCGACGAGCTGGCCGCCGAGGTTCCGTCCTGGCCGGATCAGCCAGCGGCGCGGCACTGCGTCCGGTTGTTCGCCTGGCTAGCGGCCCGGTTCGGCGGCACCGTCGCGGTCGAGCGATCGGGTTTCTCCCTCGGCTCGATCCCCTGGATGCGCCGGAATTTCCCCGGCGCGCGCTTCGTCCACCTGCACCGCAACGGCCCCGACAGCGCGCTCTCGATGAGCCGGCACACCGGTTTCCGGCTGCTGCTGGTCTTCCTGGAGTCCATGGGAGCGCTCGACCTGCGCGCGCTGGAGGACGGCGCGCCCGAACGCATGGCCGCATTCGACCCCGCCGCCTTGCCCGTCGGGCTTGCGCCGGTGCTCGGTGACCGCTATGACCGCGACTACCTGATGAGCCTGGACCTCCCGGTGGCGCGGTTCGCCACCCTGTGGTCTGAGCTGGTGCGGACGGGGGTCTCCGCGCTGTCAGGTCTTCCGGCCGAAGCGTCCATGACGCTCTCCTATGAGGACCTGATAGCCGATCCGCGGGAACGGCTCCGCGAACTCGCCACATTCATCGGCGTCACCGCCCCCGGCCCGTGGCTCCGTGCCGGCGCGGCCGCACTTGACCCACGCCGGGCCGGCGCCGCGACCAGGCTGCCAGAACCGGACCTGGACAAAGTACGGCAGCGGTGCGAGCCAGGCCAGGCAGCTCTGGCGTCCCAGACAGCCAACAGCGGACGCTGAGTGTCGGATCGCGGTCGGGTGATTCGTTGTAGAGGCGAGGGACACGCTCCGGACGAAAGGTCGCGATCATGACACCGCTCACCGCGGGTGCCGCTGCGCGCCGCATGTACGGGCTTGTGGAGCCGATCGGGCTCATCCCCTATGCGGCTGACGAGCCTGCCCAGGCACTGCTGGCGCTCGGTCTGCGCAACTACTGGGACACCTACTTCGCCGGGCGGGCAGCCCCGCTGGGCCGCGACGTCCCGGCGGGCGTCGTGCACGCGATCTTCTACAATTTCGCCCCGGGCGAGGTAGCCCGCCATATCCCTCGCGTCTGGGACCTGATCACGCCCGAGGCGGCGCTGGCGGCCCGCGACGCAGGGTGCGTCATGGCGCTACGGCGGATGCTCGGCGACCTCGCCGGCAACCCCGGCGTCACGCGCGCCGCCGACCTCGCCGTCAAGGCGGCCACCCGCGCCCGAACAGAGGGGCGTCCCCTCTACGCAGCGCTGCGAACGCTCCCGGTCCCGGAACAGCCGCTCGCGCGGCTGTGGCACGCGGGCAACCTGCTGCGCGAGCACCGCGGCGACGGCCATACCGCCGCGCTGGTCACCAACGGCATCGGCGGCACGCAGGCGCACGTGCTGCTCGCCCTGTCGCAGGGCATGCCGGCCGAGAAGTTCGGCCGGGTCTGGCACCTGCCGCACGCGCAACTGGCCGCAGTCGTGAACGGCATGCGCGACAACGGCCTGATCGGCACCGACGGCTGGCTCACCGCCGACGGCCGCGCCGCCAAAACCCGGATCGAAGCGCTCACCGACGAACTCGCCGCGCCGGCCTACGACAGCCTCGAACCAAGCGAACTCGCCCAGCTCATCACCGACCTCGAGCCCATCGCCGCCGCCTTGAACACCGCCTACGACGCCGAAAACTAGCCGAGGCAGGCAGCACGAAGACAGTGACAAGGCCGGGTTTCGGGCACGGCTCCGACGGGGCCGGGGCGGTGTTCGTTTCCGTTCATCCGGCCGGGGGATTCGCCGCCTGGCGGGTGGTCAGGGGGTCGCGTGACGCCGGGCATCCAGGCATTCTCCTGCCGGCCAGTTCATTCTGCGCCGCGGTTGACAAGAACGGCGACGTGCTGACGAGCACCGACCCGACTGACGGGTCGTCCGCCTGGCAGATCACGCAGATTGACGGCGGTCGGCGGATCGTGAGCATATCCTGCCCGTCGGTCTCCATGTGCGTGGCCAGTGACGCCGACGGCAACGTGCTGACCTCGACGAACCCAGCCGGCGGCGCGAGCGCTTGGTCCAGCGCATCGCTCGCGCACTCTGCGTCGTCCCCGTCTACAAGCTGATCCAGACTTAAATACCTGGGGTAGTTCAGTGCTTGCCTGTTGCCGCCGCGGGCCATCCGATCGCGTCGAAGACTGCTAGCGGGTCCAGGTAGTCCCGCCAGTGCGAGACCTTGCGGCCGGTGATCGACAGCACCGAGATGTAACGGTTGCGGTATGCGTTTCCAGTCGGGATAGCGCGGCCCTGCGAGGCGTATTCGAGAACGACGACATTTGTCACCTGGTCGTGGTGGATGGCCAGGTCATCGCAACGCTCGAGGGAGAATGTGGCGCCATAGGGGCGATACAGCTCGGCTACGGCCAGGCGCCCTTCGACGCGGCGCGGGTAGCCGGGGACGGTGATGATGTACTCGAAGACGACGTCCTCGGCCAACAGGTCGAAGAAGTGCTCACCGTCCGCCAGCCCGGCCACGCCTTCCTCGATGATCCGGAAAAACGGTTCCAGTGCCCGGAAGTCGGCGAGGTTGCTGACCGTCGTCATCGGGTCTCATCCATGGCCCAGGCCACGACGGCGCGCCGGGCGAAGTCAGCGAAGCTCGTCGGCGGCGTAAGAGAAGCGGAGGTCACCATGCCTCCAGCTTCTGACCCATGGTCGAGCTAATCAAGGTGCCATACGCTCATTTTGCTACGAGATACTCTCACCTTGTGGACATCTTGCAGGAAGCCGGCCGGACCGGATATGCCTCGCCGAACGCCTTCGCCGCGGCCTTCCGCCGATACCACGGACAGCCCCCAGGCCAGTGGCAGCGCGGCGAGCTGGCCAGGTCACCTGAACCCATTCATGGCGGGTGAGAACAGGCTCTGCTCATCCGAGCCTCGTTCACGGATCACGGCATGGATGTTGCTACCCGGCGGAGATCGCCCCAACTCGAGCCCATCGCCGCCGCCATGAACACCGCATCCGACCCCCCAGGGTGATCGCCTCTCCTATGCCGCGTGGTACCGGCGCCGCAACTGGACCTGGCTGCTGTCGATGCTGTGGTGGCGGCGGGAACCGCTTAAGCGAGAAGGCGGTCGGTTAGCTGGCGGATTTCGGCGCTCATCCTCGTGAGGCCGGGCTCCTGAAGAGCACTGGCTCAGGGCGGGGCGCAGGGTGTCGGCGGCTTCGGTTAAATCCTGGTCGGGCACGAGCCAGCAGATATCGATGTCGCTGTAATCGTCGTCGGTGCCGTCAGCTAGCGACCCGCGCAGTTGGGCCCGCGAGCCGGGAACCCAGCCCTGCAACGCCGAGAGCAGCTTGCCGGTGGCTTGTCGCGCCGCTCAGGCCGAAGATCGAGGTCGGCCACGACGGGCGGCCAACCGGCAGGGTCCCGCCCCATCTGCCAGTAGCCGAAGCTGCGCCGCAGGGCCCGATGGTAGCTCTGAAGCCCCGGGCCGAGCGCCTTCGTCAGGTGACCGGGATCGGAATCGGCAAAGTAGTCGTTCAGTTCGTCATCAATGAACCGCAGCGCGGCCGCGATCCTGGCAATGCTGTTGTCATTGACTAGCTCAGGAAGCGCCCGCTGAATCCGTCCTGGCAGGCCTTCGAGATTACTTAGCATCGTAATGATGCCGCGCGCATAAGGACTAGCGGCATAAGCCGCAGCCGATTTCGCCTCGGCGTCGGCCTGGGTCAGCGTTCCTTCGCCGAGCCGCGTTTCCGCGTCACGGATACGCTCAGCCGCCGCGAGCGCGGACTCATCTAAGCGCCGCACCGTGGCCCGGATGCTGTCCGCCAGCGCGGCCAGGTCGGACTCACGATACTGCTCGTTCTCCTCGGCCATACGCGGATCTTACCGTGGCCAGGGATATGTGGCCGGACCTGCGCTTGCCCGGGGTCGAATCGCCGGCAGCTGGCGAGACGTGGTTCTATCGAGCGGTGTCAGCCATGCGCCGACCTGCTCGACCAGCTCGGCGTCGGCCGCTACCGCGACAGCTATCCCGGCCGTCTATCGGGAGGCGAGCGGCAGCGGGTAGCCATCGCCCGCGCGCTGATCAACACCCCGGCGGTGCTGCTGGCCGACGAGCCGACCGGCGCGGTGGACACCGCCGCCGGCCAGGAGATCGGCCAGCTGCTGAGGGACTTCAACCGCGCCGGGCGGACACTCGTTCTCGTGACTCACAGCCCCGACCTGGCCGCTAGCGACGCCAAGCGGACCGTGCAGCTGCTCGACGGCCGCGTAGCCAGCGACGCCAGCGCGCTATCCAGCGCAGAAGACGCCATCAGCCAAGCGAGCAAATGAGCCTGACATGAACAGAAAACCAGCAGGACGGCGGGCCGCGGTGCCGTCGAGCGCAGTTCGGAAGCGCGGTCACCCAAGGCGAGGGCTGCGGATCGGGTCGGCCGCGGGGCTGGCGATGGCTGCCTGGGTGCTGGCTGCCGGCTCCGCGCCTGCCAAGCCGATGGCCGCTGCGTCGGCCGCAGCAGCGGGCCCGTTTCTGTATATCGCCGATAAGAGCACGAGCGACGTCTCCCAGTTCGGCAGCGCCCCTAGCGGCTCCGGCGCGCTCCGGCCGCTCGGCCCGCCGGCCGTGGCCAGCGGGCCAGTCCCGGTCCTGGCCGCCGTCACCCCCCAGGGCAACAGTGCCTACATCGCCGACGCCGGCTCATTCAGCACCCCCGTGAATGAGATCTCGCAATACAGCATCAATCCGGCTACCGGTAAACTGACGCCCAAATCGCCCGCGACCGTGGCCACCGGCGCCGAACCCATCGCGATCGCGGTTGCTCCGGACGGCAAGAGCGCCTACGTCGCCGACGCCACCGCGCATACCATTTCCCAGTACAGCATCAGCCCGGCCACCGGGAAGCTGACCCCCATGTCGCCCAGGACAGTGGCTACCGGCAGCGCCCCTGCCTGGATCGTGGTCGCCCCCGACTGTAAGTACGCCTATGTGCTGAGCTATTCCAAGCCCATCCTCGCGCAGTACGGCATCAACCCCCGCACGGGCGCGCTCAGCGCTAAGCCCGTGTCGACCGTGGCCACCGGCGGCGCTCAGTCGGTCACGATCGCCCCTGACGGCAAGAACGCCTACGTCACCGATCCCGAGGGCGGGAAGATCTGGCAGTACCGGATCAGCCCGGCGACCGGCAGGCTCAGCCCCATGTCGCCGGCGTCGGTGACCACAGGTCGCGGAACCCACGACATCGAGTTCACCCCGGACGGCAAGAACGCCTACGTCCTGACCGCGGCCAATGACACGGTCTCCCAGTACCGCGTCAACCCGGCCACGGGCGCGCTCGGCCCCAAACCCGCCTCGACCGCGGCCACCGTCTTGAACCCCGAGACGATCGTCATCGCGCCCGATGGCAAGAACGCCTATGTCACCAGCGAAAACAAGGGCGTCCTCGCCCAGTTCGCCATCAGCCCCGCGACCGGCAAGATCACGCCCCTGACACCAGCCACCGTCACCACGGCCAGCGACGGGGGCTCGCTCAGCCTGGCCATCACCCCAGCCGCGGACCTGGCAGCGAAACTGACCGCCCCGGCCACAGCCAAGCCCGGACAGACACTCACCTACACCATCACCGACGCCGACGCCGGGCCCTCACAGGCGTGGCAGGCCGCGCTCACCGACCACCTCCCCGCCGGGGCAGCCTTCCGCAGCGCCACAACTGCCAGCGGGCAATGCACCCGCCCGCGCGCCGGCACCCGCCGCGCCACGGTGACCTGCCGCCTCGCCGCGCTCAAGGCCGGCGCCACCTGGCGCATCCAGATCAAGGCCACCGCCAAGACCAGTCAACAGACGATCCGCGACAAGGCCAACCTCGCCAGCGTCACCCCCGACCCCCGGCCCGGCAATAACGCCGCCACCGCCCGCACCAAGATCACCAGATAGCACAGAGCAAAGGCCGAGCACAGACAGCCGTACCGGCGGCTCCGACAGACGCCGGAATCTTCGCCCGAGCCACTCCGCGCGGCGGTGCACCAGGATCGCGTGGACGACGATCAGGTGGCGGTAGGGGCGGTGGGTTATGCGGTTCGGTGAGCGGATGCCCTGGTAGCTGGCCGGGCGTGGCGACTTGTCGATGTCCCCAAAGGGCCAGATGACCTGAATGCTCACGACTTGGCCTGCACGCGCCCTGCCGATTCTGAATGGTCGGACAGCGGCGGCGGGTGAGCTGGTTTGCCTCGGTCAGGCCCGCTCCGGGACGACGGTGGGTTACCCGAGCGGAAGGCAAGGCCCAGCGTTGTTCCTGCGAGGGTGCCCTGACCCCTTCTGCGGGACGACGCCGGGGTTACGTCCCAGCCTGGCAACCCCCGCGCGGGGCCAACGGCAGGGTCAGCGCGAATCGTCAGCCGGGCGCACACAGAACGAGCCGAGCGCGCGTTTCTTTGTTCGTGACATCCGGTAGCGGTGGTGACTGCCGGGCCGCCTGGCTGGCGGGCTGGGCCAGGTGGCTAAAGGGGCGGTTACCGTGCGGCATCGCCTTCTAAGCTTTCGGTCGCAGATTCGATCCCCGCCAGGCGCGCTCGCTCGGTTCGGTCAAGGTGAGAATGCTAGGCATAGTCAGCTCGGCTAGAGGTTCTCAGTCCGGAGTTCGATCGAGTTCTCATCGGCCGGGATGAGAACGGGTTCCCCGAACTTTACGATCTGCTTCACCAGGTATTCACCGGACCTCGGCTCAGTGAACAGCGTGCAGGACTGCTCCACAGGATCGATAAGCAGGAAGACCGGCACTTGGCCGCGGGCGTAACCGGACGCTTTCTGATAATCCCGCTGCCGCCTGGCGGGCCGGTCGCCGGACACTACCTCAAGTGCGAACAAGCACTCCGGTGCCGGGAACTCCCGGGTCTCGCCTTCAATGAGGTGCTCTGGCCAGCGCGCGAGGTCCGGTACGTACTCGGCCTCGTCGTGTTCGACGAGGAGCGTCGTGTTCTCGAAGAGGTTGTCGATGCCGTGGCGCGCGAACGCCCGACGTACCGCGAGGACGATCTTCGCGTGTCGGCCCGCTGGCGTCGCAGCATTCACGATCACTTCTCCTTCAACCACCTCGGCATGGACGTCATCGGGGAGCAGTTCGATGATGTCGTGCGGGGTACTCATGCGATCTAGCATAGGCGCGCGGATCGGACACGCCCATGTCGCGCGTCGCCGGGAGAGTTCCGCGCCGAATCTATCCGACCCATGCCCCCGTTCGCCACGCAGCGCTTGCCGTGGCGTGGGTCCGCGGTCGGCTCGCCATCGGACTGAGCGCCGGAATCCTGGCCGTGGACCTACGTGCAGGTCGGCGGAATTGACGTAGCCGTGCTTTACGGTGTTTGGCATGGCCAAGGCTGCGCGTGTCCTTGCGGCGCTGAAGAGGGACGGTTGGGTCGAGACCCGGTCGAGGTGGGTCAGCGGAGCTGGGGCAGGAACTCGCGGAGCGCGGAGGTGCTGATTCCGTCTTCGGCGTGCCACCATCCCACCGGGTAATGTCCGAAGGCGTACCGCTGCGGCCGGCTCGCGCGGTCAATCCAGGGGATGAAGCCGTTCTCGTAGCCTGGGTACGTGTCCGTGCCGAGGATGCCGCAGATGCCGAAAGTGTCCAGGACCGTGTTCCGCTCGCCCTTGTTTCCGGGGATCATTTTCAGGTAGGGCGCGGTGCGGGCAGCTGAGGTGCCGGCGGGCAGGTCGCGGAGCTGATCGATCACCTGCTGCCAGGTCCCGGTGTCGGCCTGGGTCGGCTGCAGCCTGGGCGCGCGGGCGAACTGCGCCAGATCGAAGGCGACGTAGCCGAGCTTGTCCTTGCGGACGCCGCCCCACTTGAAGCGTTCGAAGCTCAGCACGTTCGGATCGATTGTCGTTTCGGCGTAGAGGCCGCAGACGCGGCACATGCCTGACCGGTCCAGCGGTGCCCGGTCGTGCTCGGGCAGGTACCGCGCGACCGCGTAGGATCCGAGCGCCGACCGCAGGTCAAGGCGATGACTGGTCAGGCTAGCCAGGAACGCGCCGGCGACTTCGGTGGCCGACAGCGGACGCACGGCGTCGCGGACTGCCTTGACCCAGCCGTCATGATCGCGTGACAGCGGCCGGTCGAACATCACGCCCGCCTCGACAGCGCGCGACATGATCTCAGGCTCGGGCCAGGCCACGGGTTTCCGCCACCCCTTCGGCGACCAGAAGGTGTCCATCAGCGGCGCCAGGGCCGCCGGGGACGGGTCATACAATGCCACCATCGAGCTCACCTGTGATCACGCGCCTCAGCTACCGCGCTAGCAGTGCCTGCACACGACGCGGGCGCCGTCGTGAGCGGCCCGCGCCGAGTCGCCTGCCGGCTACCGCCGCGTGGCCGCTCACCGAACTGACTTGGGTCGTTGCCTTCGTGGCGGAAGCTTGTTGTGACTGCCATCTACCAAGACTGCCGCAAGGCTGGTACAGACGCTCGCGAAGTCGAGCGCGTAATCCCGCCGCTCTCGGTCCATCACTAGGGCGAGCGCGGCGACAAGTCCTGCGAACAGCACGATGAGCACAGCGGGCACGGCAACAACGGCGACCCGCAGTGCCTGCAATGCGAGTCCAGTGGACATTGCGAGGCGCCTCCTGTCGGCGAGCGGGGAACGACCTGATGGCCGGCATGGCGGCCCTTGTTGACAGTGTCAGCCGGTGGTGATCATGGCGGACCTGGCCCACAGCAAATGCGTTTCCATGTCCAGTACCGTATGCTTCTGACATGAGAGCGTCAACTGACACAAGGTGGTGTCAAGTATCGCACTGCAGCCGGGCTGGGAGATGTTCATGTCTATCGAGCGGGATCAGCTGCTGGAAGACCTCAAGCGCCTGCGGCGCGGAAGGGGCCTTATCGGCGCTAGTCATAGAATGCTGAGTCCTTCGCTTCGCGCCCTGTCCGGAGCCGGACCGGAGGCCACCGACCAGGAGGCGCTGGAACAGTTGAGGGCCGTGCTCGGCCGGCTGATCGAGGAACTTCCCGGTGACCTCGGTCAAGCTGCCAGGGTAGCGCTGAACATCGGGTGGGAGGACGATGGTGCGTCGGAGTTGCTGGAGGGCCGGATCTCGCGCCTTTCTGAGCTGACGTCCCGCGTCCCGCGGACCATCCGGCGACACATCGAGGAGGCCATGAACCGGCTGGCTGACGTGGTGATTGCCGAGGAAAACTGGGCTGAGATGGACCGCCAGGAGTCCGCCGATGAGTGGTACATCAAGTCCATCCGGGCAATTTTGCGGCTGGACCTCCCGAACCCCGAGGCCGTGGACGAACGCGAGATCGTCGTTCAGGGATCACCGCTAAGCGGGATCTCGCTGCCGTTCACGCTCCCGCGGCACCCAGGCGATCACAGCGGCACCCATGAACTCCGAACGGACATGCTGTTCGGCGGCAAGTTCGTCGCCAGCGAACGAGTGTCGGATTCCAGGTTCGATATCAAGGTCCAGTTTCCTCGCGTCTTGCAGCCCGGTGAAACGCACCGGTACGCGGTCATCTACCGGATCCCTGACGGCCAGCAGATGACCCCCCACTACGTCCACGTGCCGTACCGGCGCTGCGACATCTTCGAACTCCTTGTCCGTTTCGGCGAGCACTCCATCCCACCCGACATCCGCCGGATCACCGCCGCTTTCCACCGGGAGATCGAGGACCGTCAGCCAGACACGGAAATACTTCGGCCAGACGGCGCGGGCGAGATCCGCGTCCGGTTCACGAATCTCCGCGTCGGCTTCGCGTACGGCATGCAATGGCATCCCTAAACATAGGCTCGGCGGTCTCGGTAGACGCAAGCGCCGTCCCATTGGGTGAGCCGGCGGCGGACTCCGGAGCGGCCCAGGTCGCCGCCGATCCAGACGGGGATCCGGGGATCCTGCACGGGCACAGCAGGCAGTTGCAGTCCGTCGAGGTGGTGTTAGTGCCGCCGCCTTACGAGCTGGAGCATGCCGCCTTTCTTCATCGAGCAGCGGGCCATCGCTGGCTGGGAGAGCGGGCACAGAGCAGAATTCCTTGCGACGGATACGGCCACAGGCAGGAGGCTTGGCCGGGTAGGTCTGGGCCTGCACGAGTTCGGCGAGGCCGAGATCGGCTACTGGGTAGATCCCGCTTCCCGTCGGGGTGGAGTCGCCACGAAGGCGGTACGGACGCTGACTGAGCGGGCGTTCGCGACATTGGACCTGGAAATTATCGAATGGCGTGCCGAGGTGGGGAACGTCGCTTCCCGCAGGGTCGCGGAGAAAGCGGGCTTCCTTATCAAGGCGACACTGCGCAAACGCCAGGTGCACCGCGGCGTGCGAGTCGACGTGTGGGTTGGCTCACTGCTCGGATACGAGTGATCGGGCAGCCAGGTTCTCGGTCGTGACACTTCCGTGCCAGGACAGGCTGGAAACCACTCAGGGCTGTGCAGGCTGAGCTGTAGGCTGACCGCCGTGATCGTGACGCTTGGTGAGATCACGGATGGGAACCGCGAGTCGGTTGTTGCGCTGCGCGTCGCGCCCGGGCAGGAGCGGTTCGTCTCGTCGGTGGGGGAGTCGCTGGCCCTGGCCGCCGTGTACGGGCATGCCCGGCCGTGGTACCGGGCTGTCTTGGCGGGCGGTGAGCCGGTCGGGTTCGTGATGGTCAGCTGGAACGTGGAGCCGCGGCCGCCGGAGATCATCGGGCCGTGGTTCTTGTGGAAGCTTCTCATCGGCGAGCGGTACCAGGGCAGGGGGTACGGCGCTGAGGTTGTCCGGCAGGTCGCGGAGCTGGTGCGCGCTGAGGGCGCGGCGGAACTGCTGACCAGTTACGTTCCGGGAGACGGCAGCCCGGCCGGGTTCTATGAGCAGCTCGGGTTCGAGCGGACCGGTGACCTTGACGTGAACGGCGAGGTGATCGTGCGGCTCGTGCTGGCCTAGGCGCGGTTCCGCCAGTGTCCGCCATGGCGCGGAGCCGTCTGTACCGGCAGGGGCACGAATTATGAGGTGATCATCACGTCGGCTGCGGCGGAGGAGATGGACGTGGCCACGGAGGCGACCAGGACCGGGGTGATGGCGGTGCTGGTGGTGTCGTTCCCGATTTGCCCGAGCTTGTTTCCGCCCCATGCGTAGACGTTGCCGTCGGCGGAGATGGCATAGGAGGTGTCGCCGCCGGTGGCGAGCGCGGAGTATCGCACGTCAGCGGGCGGAAAGAACCGTACGGGGGACGGCTCGGTCCCGGTCTGGTTGTTGCCGAGCTGGTAGTCGCTATTGTCGCCCCAGGCGTACAGGGCGCCGTCTGCCAGCTCGGTGAGGGTCTGACCGTTGCCGGGCGCTGACCCTCCCTCGGCGATCGGCCGCACCCGGCCAGGCAGATTCACCCGGACCGGCACCGGTGAGTGTTCGCCGATGGTGCCGTTGCCTAGCTGTCCCTGGCCGTCGTATCCCAGTCGTAGTACTGCCCGTTAGCTAGCAGCGCGCCGGAGTTGGCGAAAGCGGCCACCAGCGCGGTGACATGGGCGTTGCCAAGTCCGGTGACCCGGACCGGGACAGTGCTTGACGTGGTGGTCCCGTCGCCTAGCTCACCGAAGGTGTTGTTGCCGCAGGAGTAGACCCGGCCGTGAGCGTCGTAGATCGCGTGCAGGCCGGCTCCGGCCAGCACTGTCACACCGGAGAACGGCAGCTCGGCAGGGAGAGCGCGGGCAGACCGGTTTCCCAGGCACAGCTGGCCGAACGAGTTCAGGCCCCAGCCACAGGCATGCCCGGTCGTGTCGACGGCGAGCGCCGTGTCGTAGGGCATGACGTCGATGGGGATCGACGCGATTTTCACCCGTGCGGGAAACGGACCCGCACCGGCCTGGTCAGCGAGTTCCGCCTGCCGCCGTTACCCAGCCGGCCGCGGGTTCCCACGCGGGCGGCGTCGTAGTTTAGATGTCCGCTGGTCAGGTGGCGAGCGGCGGGATGCGCTGGATCGGGGTCAGCTCGCTGCCTGACCCGGGCTGGCCGTCTCCAGGCCCGCGAGCTGGACTGCCGTGAGCAGGCGCCTGTCGTAGGTCACGAAGGACTGGAGAGACCCGCCGAGTTCGGCATTGAGTACCTGGGCGGTGGCCAGGTGAATGGCATCCACCGACCGCAGCAGGGGTTCGCTGTAGGAAGAGGCCAGGGCGCGGACCGAAGTATCGATCTCGAACCTGGCAATGGTCCCCAGTACCAGGGGCACGTGAGGCAGGCTGGCCGGGGCGTGCCTTTGGATGGCACGGGGTACTTCGACCTCAGCGAGCGCAGAGGTGACTCGAGGTATGCCTGCCCGCTCAGCGAGCCATGACCGCAGGTCTGCCGATTCTGCCTCGGGATGGGCGAGCTTGACGATCGCGGCGGAGTCGAGGTAGATCACCAGCGCTCTGCCTCACGGTCGGCGGCGAGCAGGTCAGCCACGTTCACGCCGTCGGCCGGGGCCGTGATCAGGGAGTCGAGGATCGCCGGGTCGACTGTGGCCGGCGAGAGACGGCCGGCCGCAACCAGGCGGGCCAGTCCGGCGCGTGCGCCGCGGACCGGCCGCAACTCCGCGATCGGAACCCCGCGATCGGTAATCTCGATCTCCTCCCCTGCCTGCACCCGGGCAAGGACCTGGCTGGTGCGCTGGTTCAGCTCCCGGATCCCAATCTGCGTCATGACCACATTGTAGAACATGATGTCCTACCGTGCCGTCATGCTCGGCGGGTTTACGGCTGGCTCAACCGGCACCGGGGCGGCGTGCGCGGCCACCAGTGCATCCGCTCACCGAATTGCATAAACCCACCGCCTCCCACCACCAAAGGTGGTTCTGGCGGGCCGTTAATGTGGGTGGCGACCCCGCCTGTACGGGTCACCCTGACCCGGAGCCAACGGAGGGAACTGCGCACGCGGGGACCTGCCCGGTGGGCTGGCGTCCGTGGACGGGATTGCCGACTCGCAAGGCTCGTCGGCCCGTAAAGGCTACTTCGAAGTTACTGACGCCTTCTGGGATCCGGAGCGCTCCGTGGCGTTGCATGTCCGCGAGTTCGGGCGGATGTACGGCGAACTGGAGGAGATCGTCGAGGGGGCCGCCGCGGTGGATGACGTGCTGCGCGCCGAACTCCCGCGCGCAGGCGAACACTCGCTGGTCTCACCGGGCTGCACACTGGGTCCCCGCTGCCACCTGAGCCGCCAGCGGCGGTGCACCCGAACACGAAGACCCCGGCTGAGCTCATGCGGGAGCTGCTCAGAGCCAGGACAGACTGGGATCGCGAGGAGGCTGGCAATGGGCTCCGGACGAGGATGCGTTCCGGGACGAGGCGACACTGTGGTACCTCGGCCAGATCGTGATCACCCGCCTGGCAATGGCACCCACGTGGTTCACCTCACCTTCGAAGCCCGCGGGACCGGCGGGACCGGCGGCGAGGTGACCGCTGGTGTTGATACCAGTCCGATCCGGGGAGTGGCGTTCGTTAAGCTCGCGGACTTGCCGTCGCTGGGGTTCAGCGAGCGGTTCGGTGACCTAGCCGTGACGGGGTTTCCCGGCGCCGGCCGCGACATGGGACCCAAGGCAGCTATTGGCTTGTGAGGCATCCAGCGCCCTGATCAGCTGTTGTCCCAGTCCGCTACGGTCCCGCCTTTCCTCATTACCCGGTATCTGGGTGCGGTGTCGTTCAGCCGCGGGGAACCCGGGAGTCCTCCGGCCCGAGCCAGGTGCGGCCGTCGAGCAGCTCGCGCGCCGCGTCCAGGTGGCCTGCGTGGACCGCGGTCTCGGTGATGACGTGCAGGATTATCTCCCGCACATCCCGCAGCCGCCAACTGCTGAAATAGTCCGGCCACCTGGCCGGCGGCGCGTCCAGATCGAGCCCGGCCAGGACAACGTCGCAGGCCTGCGTCTCCCGCCGGTAAAGGTCTAGGACGGCCTGGGCGGGCTCGTCCGGCGACGGCTGCCAGCCGGTGTCGTCGTCGAGAGGGAGTGATTCGCCCGCCGCCACGGCCCGGAACCAGAACCGCTCATCATCGACGGCGAGGTGGCGCACTAGCGCCAGGCACGTCCACCCCGACGGCAGTACCGGCCGCCGCAACTCCTCCTCAGAAAGGCCCGCGAGGACACCGAGCACATGGGCGCGCTGATCGCTCAGCCACTCCAGGAGCGCCTCCCGCTCCCGACCGGATCCCGTCCCCGTCATCGTGCCTCCTCACGCTCCAAACCGAGGCGGGCATCTAGGGCCGCCGTGTCGCGTCACATTTCTAGCTCCATTTCTAGCTCCTGGTGCGATCGCGGATCCAGGGGTTAAATCCAGGCGTCAGAAGGCGGCGGGGAGCCGCCCGGACGGTGGCACGGGCGGGCGGGCAGGCGACGGCGGAGCTGCACGCCCGCCTTCCGGTGCGATGATTTTGCTGGCGGCCCTCCGTCTTACCGAGCATGACTATGACGACCAGGGTCCAGAGCGTGTCGATCCCGGTGGCCGATCAGGACCGGGCGCTGACGTTTTACACAGAGGTGCTCGGCTGCGAGCTGCGCACCGACATCGAGGTGTGGCCCGGGGCCAGGCTGGTGGAAGTGGTGCCCTGATAACACGAAGCCGGCCCCAGCCACAGCGCCTGTCTCACCGGGCGGCTTCCTGCATCAGGACACTGACCCTTGACATGAGCATGAGCGTCAGGACCCGACGCGCAGCCAGTCCCAAGCCAGTCCCGCGGCCAGGTACCCCAGCGGGCGCACTCATGCGAACATTACATGGGCGCCCGCCATGGTGTTCCAGTCGGAGTTGAACGCCATCTTGGATCCGTCGGCGGGACATCAGTTCTCAGCGGACGGGCAATACCTCATACCGGGGACACCGTGACAGACTTGACGGCCGATGCGCGAAGTTATCTTCAGGTAAATCGGAGAGAGAACTACCTGCGCACCGCCATGCCGTCAAAGCATGAAGGCAGGTCGCCGACGCGCTCCGCCGCGAGAGCGATTACGAAATCATGGCGGCTGCCTTGAGCGGGATGGAGGCGAACTTGCTGCCGCCGTTCGCGCAGCGCATGGCGGTTCTCGCGGTTCGCGAGAACAATAAGGGCCGCATACGCTCCGGGCTCCGGGCTCCGGGCTCCGGGCCATGATACTCGCGTGGATCGTCTACCCGCATCAAGATCTGGTCGTAGTGCTGGCGCTGCTCTGGCATAGCGCCGAGCTGATAGGGCAGCCGCCTGAGGCGGCATTCAGCGAAGTTGGCTGCAATTGGCCTACTCTCAAGTACTAGCGATCCCTTGTACTCAGTCTTATAAGAATTACTCCGCCGGGCTCATCGATGCCGCCACCATCGACTCAGGGAAATGACGAGGTGAAAAACCCCTTGATCTCACGTAAAGACCGGTGTCGCGATCGCCAGGGCGCTGTGGCTGGCGCTGTGGCGGCAAGTCCATCAGAACCGGCCCTCACGTTAGGTGCGCCGTGCAGCCATGCAGTTTTTAGTGCACACGGGGAGGTCTGTGTTGATCCCTGACGTGGTGGCCCCGGCCGTGACCTCGACTCCCTTGACCGTACTGGGGGAGTAGCCGTCCCCCCCGCCGCAGAGCGGGTCGAAGGTGAGCGTGTAGGTCCCGGTCGCCAGGCCGGTCAGGGTGTAGCTGCCGTCGGAGGCGCTGTCGCCGTCCGAGCCGTTTCCTTTCGGCTTGGTGCTGGCGGCGTACACGCACACGCTCGCAAGCGGTACCGGCGGTCCGGAGGAATTGGCGCCGTAGACCGTGCCTGAGATCACGCCGCCTGGTCCGAGCTTGGCGTCGATGTTCAGCCGGTTCCGCACTCCGGTAATGCGGAGCGGCGTCGCCTGCGCGGTGGTGGCCGAGTATCGCCACCACTGCGGCGCGTAGTTGCCGTCGCCGCAGCCGAACCTGACCACGTAGGCGCCGGGGAAGAGCGCGTGGATGGTGTAGTTGCCGTTCTTGGGCAGGTGGAAAGCGAAGCCGAATTGGTCGAGGTTGGGCGCGGTCATTTCCACGCAGGCGCCCTTGACCCCCTTGCCGGTGCTCGCGTCAGTCACGGTGCCGGATACCGATGCGCCGGACTTCAGGCGGCCGTCGATGCCGGTCAGCGTCGTGCCGGCCTTGATGCGCAGGAGAACCGCCCCCGGTGGCGGCTGATTCGGAGGTATGTGCGGTGAGTTAGCGCTCTTGTACCACTGGTCCAGCCAGTTGCTCTGGTCCGAGCAGCCGGCGAAGGTCACGTAGTAACGTCCAGGTTGTAGGCCACTCAGCGAATATCGACCCTTTTTTGAAGTTTTAGTATGGTAAAATTGATATGTATGTTTCTCGGTGGCATCGACGCAGATTCCGGTGAGCGGATGTCCTGAGCCGGTGACCAGGCCGTCGATGTGCCCGGCGGCTGACTGGCTGGCCGGGGCGCGGGCGGCGGCCAAGGCTGGGACGGCGGCCAGCAAGCCGACGGCGGCGCATACAGCGGTTGCCATGATCGCGGACCGAGCACCAAGCCTGGAGCGGGAACGGTGGCTTAGACGGGGGGAGCTATTCGTCATGATACTTAGACGTATGAGCCTGGCCTTCCGATTACAGCGGGCGGGCTCGATAGCGACATCTGGCATCCCGCGCCGGGACGCTGAGTGTCGGATCGCGGTCGGGTGATTCGTTGTAGAGGCGAGGGACACGCTCCGGACGAAAGGTCGCGATCATGACACCGCTCACCTCGGGTGCCACCGCCCGCCGCATGTACGGGCTTGTGGAGCCGATCGGGCTCATCCCCTATGCGGCTGACGAGCCTGCCCAGGCACTGCTGGCGCTCGGTCTGCGCAACTACTGGGACACCTACTTCGCCGGGCGGGCAGCCCCGCTGGGCCGCGACGTGCCGGCGGGCGTCGTGCACGCGATCTTCTACAATTTCGCCCCGGGCGAGGTCGCCCGCCATATCCCGCGCGTCTGGGACCTGATCACGCCCGAGGCGGCGCTGGCGGCCCGCGACGCAGGGTGCGTCATGGCGCTACGGCGGATGCTCGGCGACCTCGCCGGCAACCCCGGCGTCACGCGGGCCGCCGACCTCGCCGTCAAGGCGGCCACCCGCGCCCGAACAGAGGGGCGTCCCCTCTACGCAGCGCTGCGAACGCTCCCGGTCCCGGAACAGCCGCTCGCGCGGCTGTGGCACGCGGGCAACCTGCTGCGCGAGCACCGCGGCGACGGCCACACCATCGCGCTGGTCGCCAACGGCATCGGCGGCACGCAGGCGCACGTGCTGCTCGCCCTGTCGCAGGGCATGCCGGCCGAGAAGTTCGGCCGGGTCTGGCACCTGCCGCACGCGCAACTGGCCGCAGTCGTGAACGGCATGCGCGACAACGGCCTGATCGGCACCGACGGCTGGCTCACCGCCGACGGCCGCGCCACCAAAGCCCGGATCGAAGCGCTCACCGACGAACTCGCCGCGCCAGCCTACGACAGCCTCAAACCAAGCGAACTCGCCCAGCTCATCACCGACCTCGAGCCCATCGCCGCCGCCCTGAACGCTGCCTACGACGCCGAAAACTAATCGAGGTTTCCCGTGGCTTGCCTAATCACGGGCGGGCGATGGGTCAGTGCGACACCGCTCGCTCCCCATCGCCACGAACCGGGCATTAAGTCGTATACCGGTCCGCCGTCGGTACCTGGAGGACCGGCAGGCCAGCTTATGTGGAATCCTCAGATGGCATTCCAGTCGAGGATTCCACGATCATCGCCCGGCTCCGATGACGCGCTGGCCACCCGCTATCCGAGTGCCGCCCGGCGTCAAGGACGCGTAGATTTACCGGCTATGGACCAGCACGAGCTCCAGGACCGGTTCGCGGCTCTGACCACGGCGCACATCGCCGATGCGTGCCTTCGCGCGCGGGTACCGCTGCGCTGCGGGCCAGCCGGACTTCGCCCCGCGGATCCCGGCTGCCGCCTGGCTGGGAAGGCCTTGCCAGCCAGGCATGCCGGCAGCGTCGATATCTTTCTCGAGGCACTGGAAGTCGCGTCGGCCGGCGACGTGCTGGTCGCCGACAACGGCGGGCGGCTCGACGAGGCGTGCGTCGGTGACCTCGTGGCGCTCGAAGCTCAGGCGGCCAGGCTGAGCGGGATCGTCATCTGGGGCCTGCACCGTGATGCCGCGGACATCAGCAAAATAGGCCTGCCGGTCTTCAGCCTTGGCACGATTCCGACCGGACCCGAGCGGCCTCGGGATCGCGCTCAAGACCCGCTCGGGTCGGCGGCGCTCGGAAACTGGGCGGTCACCCGGGCCGACCTGGTCCTCGGCGATGACGATGGCGTGATCCTCGTACCCGCCGACCGGGCCTCCGATGTCTTCGCGGTGGCCGAGACGATCAGGGATACCGAGCGGCACCAGGCGACCCAGATCAGGGCCGGCACCTCCCTGCGCGCCCAGTTGCGGTTCACTGCTTACCTTGAACGCCGCCGGCAGGAGCCAGGGCTGACGTTCCGCGAGCACCTGCGCAGCGAAGGCGGCGCCATTGAAGAGTAGATGGCATGGCCAGCCGCCCGGAACCGCAACGATGGCCCGGCGATGCTGTTCCCGGCCGCCGGGCAGCGACAACGATGGCCCCGCGTTGCTGTTGCAGCCGCATTGATGGGCCATCGATGCGGCTGCGCAGGGCCAGCCAGCGACAACGATTGGTCACGGGTGCGTTTCTCTGGGAGTAAGGCGGGTCCCGGACGGTCTTGCCTGAGCACCGGGGGCACTTTGGGGCTGTTATTGCGACCGCGAGGTGCCCCCGGTGTCCGGGGCCGGGGCGGCGGGCCGCACTGAATGCCGGGAATGCCGGGAATGCCGAGGGGTGGCTGAGGCCGGAAGGGCCGGAAATCCAGTCCGCCCGGGCCACGCCGAGGAGTCGACCGGAACTCACTCCCGCGGAAACGCACCCATGGGCCACCGATGCTGTTCGCCGGCCGCGCGGGAAGCCAGTAGCAGCTGGGTCCCGCCCGCGTTCAGCCTGGGGTATCCAGCGCGTGGTGATCAAGCGCTGTCCGGATCTGGCTGAGCCATTCTGCGCCCAACTGGCGCCCGTTGGGGAGTTGGTCGTCCCGTTCCCAGCGCCACGTTGTGATCATCGCCAGCATGAGGATCCGGCATTCGCGCAGCAAGCCCTGGCTGGCACCCGGATAGTGCTCGCTGACTTCTTCGGGCGCATGGGCCAGGTCGAATTCGACCGGCCCGCGACAGCAGGTCTCGAAGTCTATGAACAGCAGCCCGTTCTTCGTGGTGAGCACGTTGCCCGGGTGCGGCTCGCCGTGCAGTAGCTGCTCGGCGGCGCCGCGACCGCCGATCACTCGTCTCAGGTCTTGCAGGGTACCGCCGAGCAATTCCCGGTCCGCGTCGGCGAGCGCCGGAGTACGGTCGCGGCTCGCGACGAGTTGCTGAGCCTGCTCAACTCGATCCGTGAAGTGCGGCGCCGGGATGTCGAGCGTGCGCATGCCCGCATGCAGCCGCTCGAGCGCACTGGCGTAGCTGGCAGCCGGGACCTCTTGAGGTGACGCGGGTTCGTAGTAGGTCCACAGCGTGACCGCGAAACCATCACGCTCGTAGACGCGTGGCTCGACCCGAGGCTCAAGAGCGGCCACGGGACTCCCGGATCCGGCGAGCCGCTGAGCAAGCTCGATCTCGAACTGCGCGACCTGATGCGCCACAGGGGCCACCCGGGCAAGCACATCACCAGGCAGCAAACGCAGAGTGAGCTTGTTCGAGTCCTGAAGAACGATCGCGTCATCAGCTCTCAGGCCAAGTGATGAGGCGATCGACATGGCCGCAGCCACCGCACCCGAGACCTGTGATGCCCGCAACCTCTCCTGGCCCCTCTCCTGTGAGCGCCTGCCGTACTCACTAAAGCAGTGCAATCTGCGCACATGATCGGGCCGGCGCCTTGCTGATAGCACACTCCCAGCTGCCCGCTGACCGCGAGGCCGTTGCTGCTGCCGAGGGCGATCTGCCCGGTCACGACGGCACGGGAGGGCCGGCCGAGACGATCGTCCCCGAACTGACCGGCCCGCTGGCGCGGCTCTGGCTGGACGCCGAGCGCGCCTCGCTTGTCGCGATTGTCGCGTATGCCGCCAGGCACGGCTGGCCCGGCCATGCCATCCGCTTGGCGGAAACGCTGTTCCGGTACCTCGACGGCGGATACCACGCTGAGGCTCTTGCCGTTTACACCGGTGCTGTACAGGCGGCTCACGACTGCGGTGACCACGTGGCCCAGATCAGGAACCTGGATCGAATCGCCAGCCTGTACAGCTCGCAAGCCCGCTACCCGCAGGCGATCGGCCTTTACCGGCGGGCACTCGCCGCCGCCCAGGAGGTCGATGATCGCTCCGGCAAGCTGTTGATCCTGGGCGACATCGGCAACATGCGCCTGCTGCCGGAGCAGGCTCGCGCCCATCGATACCTTGCCAGCGCGTACCGCACCGATCACTGCCGCCGGTAACGGGCGCCTTCACGGTCAGTCGTCGGTGATACCGCCGTGTAGCCGGCGTGAAGCCGCGGCTGCTTACCGTTCTTGGCATGACAGCTACAGCAGCCGTTGACGCCGCCGGCCTGGTCAAGACATTTGGCCGGCTCCGGGCGGTCGACGGAATCGACCTTCATGTACGCCAGGGCGAGATCTTCGGCGTCCTCGGACCTAATGGCGCGGGGAAGACGACGGCCCTTCAGATGCTCGCCACCCTGCTGCCGATCGATGCCGGGCAGGCCAGGGTATTCGGCGTGGACGTCAGCCGCGAACCGCACCGCGTCCGCCAGCTAATCGGCATCACCGGCCAGTACGCATCGGTCGACGAGGACCTGACCGCCACCGAGAACCTGTGGATGTTCGGCCGGCTGCAGGGTCTGCGGTCAGCCGACGCGCGCGCGGCCGCTAAGCGGCTGCTGGCGCGGTTCGACCTGGAAGAGGCGGCAGACAAGCCGATCGCGCAGTTCTCCGGCGGTATGCGCCGCCGCCTGGACCTCGCGGCAAGCCTGATCACCCGGCCGCCGCTGATCTTCCTTGACGAGCCAACCACGGGCCTCGACCCGCGCACCCGCGGGCAGATGTGGGACACGATCCGCGGCCTGGTCACCGAGGGCTGCACGATCCTGCTCACCACCCAGTACCTCGACGAGGCCGATCAGCTCGCCGGGCGGATCGCCGTGATCGACCGTGGCCGCAAGGTCGCCGAGGGCACGCCTGATGAGCTGAAAGCCTCGGTGGGCAATTCGACGCTGCAGCCTGCAGCTGGCCGAGGGCGCCGATCAGGAACTCGCCCGGCAGATCGTCAGGAAAGTCGCAGGCGCCGAGCCCGTCCTGACACCCGAGTCGGGGCGGATGAACGTGCCTCTTGACACCGCCGACCGGGCCGCCGACGTACTGATCGGATTCCGCCAGTCGGGGATCGCGATCACGTCGGTGAACGTGGACAAGCCGACCCTCGACGAAGTCTTCTTCGCCATCACCGGCCACGAGACCGTTCTGGAGGTCCAGTGAGTACCATGACCGCGAGCCCGGCGTCCGCCGGCAGCGCCCAGCTTCGCGCCATCGACCCGGCCGCCGCGGCGGCCGGCACCTGCCCGCGCACGACCATCACCGAGACGATCAGCCAGACGCTGATCATGGCCTGGCGCGCGCTCAAGAAGATGCGGCGCAACCCGGAGCAGCTCTTCGACGTCACGCTGCAGCCGCTGCTGTTCACGGCGATGTTCGCCTACATCTTCGGCGGAGCGATCTCCGGCAACGTGCACAGCTACCTGCCGCTGCTGATTCCCGGCATTGTCGCCCAGACCGTGCTGACCACCTGCATGTCCACCGGCGTGCAGCTGCGCGAGGACATGGATAAGGGCGTCTTCGACCGGTTCAAGGCGCTGCCGATGGCCAGGATCGCCCCGCTGGCCGGCCCGATGGTCGCGGACCTGGTGCGCTACCTGATCGCCGCCGGCCTGACCTTCGTGATGGGCGTGATCATCGGCTACCGCCCCGGCGGAGGCGTCCCCGGCGTGCTCGGCGCGATCGTGCTGGCGATCTTTACCGGCTGGGCGCTGGCCTGGATCTTCACTTTCATCGGCACCATCGCCAAGAGCGCCAGGGCCGTGCAGGGGATTTCGTTCCTGTTCCTGTTCCCGCTGACCTTCCTGTCCAACGCGTTCGTGCCGGTGACCACCCTGCCGGGCTGGATGCAGGCGTTCGTCAGGGTCAACCCGGTCTCGCACCTGGTGTCCGCTACCCGCGCCCTGGCCAACCAAGGCGTCGTCACCGGCGAGGCGGGCTGGACGCTGGTCGCGGGCCTCGTGGTGATCGCGATCTTCGCGCCGCTCTCAGTGCGGAGCTACCGACGGCACCTGTAACGCGCCGCTATTCAGCCGGGAAGCCGCTCCACCGCCAGCCGGGCTTGCGTCAGCAGGCCCGGCTGCGGGCAGTCCTGGTACTCAGCCTGCAGCCGGGCGAGCAGGCCAGGTGCTGCTTCCTCGGCCGCGGGCGTGATCCGCTCCCATCGCATCGTGGGGACCATCGGGTTATAGGCGAACCGGTTGGCCAGGGCGAGCAGCCGCAGTGCGTCCTCGGCCGGCGCGGCCCCGCGAAGCAGGCTCCACGCCCCCAGGGCGAATAGCACCAGCCCCGATGCCGGGTAGTCGAGGTGCGGGTTCTCTGGGGTCATCACCCGCAGCGCGCCGGCCCGGCAGACACGGAACAGCGCCTCCCCGTGCGCGACGTCGTCGCCTGCCGCGTAGCGGGCAAGCGCACTCAGCGTCATCGCTTCGCCGAACACTACCCACGGTTCCATTCCGGTCCGGGTGATTCCCGGCAGCTGAATCTCGCTCATCCGGACTGCGCATTCCCGGTACATCTCCAGCCCGGCACCGAGGTCGCCGGAGGCGAGCGCCAGTTCGGCGAGGCCCACCTGCCCGAAGACGGCCCAGCCGAACGCCGTCGCGCTCGCGGCGATCTGATCAACCCGGCCGAGCTCGTCGGCCGCGTCCCCGAGCCGCCCCTCGCCGATCGCGCAGAACGCCAGCAGGGTGCGCAGCTGCAGTTCGTCATCGCTGGCGCCGATCCGCCGCATCACCGGCAAGGCGGCCTCGGCATGCTCAACCGCCGCCGCGTAGTCACCGACGTGCATCGTCAGCTCGGCCAGCAGGCCGTGCGGCATCGCGCGGAACCACGGGCCATCCTCGTCGCGCACGAGGTCAAGTACTCGCTGGGCGGCCTCGATCGCGCCGGCCGGATCGCCGGCGTTCTCGCGCTCGTGACTAAGCCACTGGCTGGCGGCGGCCGCGGTGTGCCGGTCGGGGTCGTCGGCCAGCGCCGCGAGCCGGCCAGGAAAGCCGCCGGTTCCGGCCGAGTCATACGCGAGCAGCACCCGCACCAGGCCAGAAATGAGCACGTTACCGCACGGATCGGGACCAAGCTGACGCAGCAGGGCCATCAGCGGGCCGTCGGCCTCGCCCCCGCCGATCATCATCGAGTTGTTGATAGTGATCGCGACGGCGGCACGGGCGGCATCCGCCAGGTCCGGCGCCGGCAGCCAGCCGCGGACCGCCTCGGCGACCGCCCGGGCCAGGACGACCAGCCGAAGGTGCTCGCCGCGCATCATCCAGAACAGCCCGAGCGCGGCGAGCAGCCGGACGAGAGAGTCGCGGTCCCCGTCGGCGATCGCGCCGCGCAGCTCGTCGGCCAGGTTGGTCTCCTCGACACTGAGCGCGTCGATCGCGGCGAACTGGCCAGGGCCCGTGATGCCCGCCTGATGGGCGGACGCGTAGCCGACAGCCCAGGTGCGCTGGACGGCACGGGCACTGGCCTCCTCGCCGGCCAGCGCCAGCCGCATCCGGCCGAACTCGCGCACCGTCTCCAGCATCCGGTAGCGCACCCCCGCGGTGGCCTCCCTGACACTCAGCAGCGACTGGTCGACTAGGCCGCGAACCGCGTCGAAGGCCCTGGTGCCGAGCACGGTCTCCGCCGCCTCGAGCGTGAACCCGTCATGGAACAGCGCCAGCCGCCGCAGTGCGCGCTGTTCGTCGGCGTCCAGCAGGTTCCAGGACCACTCGATGACCGATAGCAGGGTCTGGTGCCGGTCGGGAGCGCTGCGGTCGCCGCCGCGCAGCAGCGCGAACCGGTCCTCAAGGCGGAGGTCGATCTCCTCGACCGACATGGCGCGCACTCGGGCGGCGGCGAGCTCGATCGCCAGCGGCAGGCCATCAAGCCGGCTGACAATGCTGGCCACGGCCTGCTCGGCGAGCCGGACGCTCGGCCGTGCGGCGACCGCCCGCTCACGGAACAGCTGCGCCGCGTCGCCCGTCTTCAGTTCGCCGAGCAGGTAGACGCGCTCGGCGGCGATCGCGAGCGGCGCCCGGCTGGTGGTGAGCACGCACAGGTCGGGCGCGGCCGAGACCAGGAATGCCGTGAGTTCCGCGGCCGCCTCGATCAGGTGCTCGCAGTTGTCAAGGACCAGCAGGCCCGGCGACTGCGCGAGCCTCTGCGCGATCCGCGCCCTGATGTCGGCTCGCTGCTCGGCCGTCAGGGTCCGGCGGCCGCTGACCGAGTCGCGGACACCGAGAACGGACCCGACCTCGACCGCGACATCCTCGGCCGCGGTGACTCCGGCCAGCTCAACCACGTGGACAACCGGCTGCTCCGCGTCCCTGGCGAGCGCGTGCGCCAGCCGCGTCTTGCCCAGCCCGCCGGCGCCGACGATCGATACCACCCGCGCGCTGGCCATCAGTGCCCGCAACCGGGCCAGGTCGCCGTCCCGGCCGATCAACTCGGTCGCCTCGTAGCGCACTCCCCGCCGGACCGGCCGGTCGAGCGCCAGCAGGCCGCGGTGCGTGCGCTGCAGCAGCTCGCCGGGATCCGCGCCGAGTCGCTCGCGCAGGTCCTGGCGGTACAGCTCGAAACGATCGAGCGCGGCCGCCGGGCCGCTTACGGCGGCCTCGCTGCGCAGCAGGTCCGCGAGCAGGGGCTCGTCGCGCGGCCACTGCGCATGCGCCGCCGCGAGCACCGGGAGCGCGGCCGCGTTCGCACCCGCCCGGCTCGACGCCCTGGCCAGGATCACCCGCGCGGCGGCCCCGTCAGCGGCGGCGGCCCGCCGTACGTCCGCGAGCGGGCCGTCGTCCCCGTCAGCGACCCCGGACAGGCCAGCTGTCAGCGCCAGGGCCTCCCGCGCCAGCCCTTCGGCCGCGGCCGCGTCCCGGTCGAGCTCAGCCGAGGCGGCGCGCACAAGCTCCGCGAGCCTGGAGCTGTCGACCTCGCCAGGCGCGGCCCCCAGCCGGTACCCGGAGCCGTCGCTGACGATCGCGTCAGCACCGCACGCGTTCCTGGCCCGCGACACCAGCACCTGCAGGCTCTTGAGGCCATTGCTCGGGGCGTCATCTCCCCAGACGAGCTCGATCAGCTCCACGGGCCGCACCGGCCGGCAGTCGCGCACCGCGAGAGCGGCCAGCAGCGCCTGCGGGCGAGCGCCCGCAACCAGTCTGCCCCGCCAGCGCACCTCCGCCAGCAGGGTCAGGGCGATGCTCACCCGATCAGTCTAGGAGCGCGTCCCGATTGTCCGGTCTCCCGCCGCGCTCCGCGCCCCGCCGTGCCCTTCAGCCGTCAGGTCAATCTGCGCTTCTTTTAGCGCCTTTTCCGGTACCAGATAAGGAAGCCAGGCCCTCCTCGCGATCCATTCCCACTGTAATAAAAAAATCTCATCTGCCACTTGTTAACCTGTCACCTATCGCCCAGTTCCTGGGTGAGCGTCAGTCCTGAAAACATCTGGTTCGCCAGTTACCTCAATGGGAGCAAACGATGAGAATCCGAGGAATCCTAACTTCCGCGGCCCTACTCCGAATTCGGGCCGCCGCCCTCGTGGTCGTCCCCGCACTGGCCGCCGGCGGTCTGCTTGCCACCGGGAACTCGGCTGCCTACGCCGCACCCACCTGCGGAATCACCGCAATCGTCGCGAATATCAACGTGTTCGCGGGTCAAGCTACGAACGCGAATGGAGGGCTCGGCGGCATTAGCTTCACCTCTGGCCCAGGGCAGGTGCAGACGGCGGCGAGTACTCTCGCTGGTCAGCTCGATGACATGGCTGGCGGACTCTCTGCGGCTGCCGCCGACCTGAACGGCTGCGGCGCATTGAACGCGGCAGACGCGCAAAGCGCCGCAAATGCCTTTTCCAACGCGGCCAGCACCACCGGAGCACTACTTTCGACCATCAGCGAAAAGCATCCCATCTTCGCGCAATTTGGCGTCACGCCACCGATCACCAGCACACTCAGGCAACTTGAAGACGTCGTCGATTCCTATGCTTTCGCACTCGGACAGGTCGCCACATCCCAGGCGAACAACATCGCGAGCACCCAGGGCCAGCTCGACACTTCCCTGGGAAACACCATCTCCCTCTATGAGCAGCTCTGCATCCCAAGTCCGCTATACCCAACGCTAAAGCCGATTTGCATCTCGCTCTGAGCCTGGCAGGAGATTAAGGACTGAGGTGTCCGTCTCTAAGTGGAATCCTGCCCTGGAATACCAGTGCTATCTTCCACGCAGACCGGCCGGCGGACCAGCCACGGACGCGGGGACATCACTCAGGTAACACCAGCCCCGCGCGTCACCGCCCGCTCCCGACCGCAACCGCCGCCAGGGCGACGCCCGCCACCCGCAGCCGGCCCGCGCTCCTTAAGTTCCCGCCATTGTGCAGGCAACCGCAACGATGGGCCATCGTTGCTGCGGCAGCGACATCTATGGGCCATTGTTGCGGTTGCCCGGCCCGGCTGGGCAGCATCAATGTCCCATCGTTGTTGTTGGGGTCCGGGGCTGGCGGCCAGGGCCCAGCATCTCCCACGGCAACGCGGCCAACTCCGGTGCGGTCGGGCGTCATCCGCCGGGATCACAGTTGGTACAGCTCACGAACGAGTTGTGCCTGAAGACGAAGATATAAAGCAGCACGCCGATCCCGATAAGCCAAAACGCGATCTTGATGTACCGGAAGATGCGAGAGCGGCGGCCGCGCCGCCCGGTTAGCGGGCCAGGTCCGGACATGGCGCCGACGATCGCGCGGTTGATGCCGCCGGAGATCCGCTGGCCGGTCACGCCGCCGGGCCCGCTGATCCGATTTCCGGTGTATCCCGCCGGATACTGGCTCGGGTCGCCCTGGTAGCCGGTCGGGGTCGGGGTGCCCTGGTAGCTGAAACCTTGACCGCCTGGTAGCTGAACCCGCCAGGCGCGCCCGGTGCGTCCTGACTAGTGCCTGCCGACGTGTCCGTCGTGGATGAGGAGTCGGCGGCCTGGTCCGACTTCTCCTGGGCCGAACCGGAATCACTTGTGCTCATGATCTGTCGCTCGCTTCATCACTAGGGCTGGTCAGCCCAGTGCAGCACAGTCGCGCGGCCTGGAGACCCGCCAGCAGTCTCCATCTAGTCGCAACGTAGTCCCCGCGGGCCGCGGTCGCGGAAGAAATCGGTGAAAGTGCGGATCGTGGTACTGGTATCCATCGTGCGCCTCGGATCGGTCAAGGGCACCGGAAACGCGGCTGGCGCAGCTATCGCAAGGGAGAACGACAATGCCTGGCCCGGGCAGGAGGCGACGCCGGCGAACCGTCTCCGGTCGCCAGCGGGTGAGGAAGGTCAGGCAGCCGCGGCCGGCGGGCAGATAGCTCGCGCGGCCACGCCGGTACACAGATAGCTGACCTTCATGCGGCAATCCTACTCAGCGCTGGGCTGGCGCCACAATGATTTATCCGGTCGGCACCGGCCGGGCACCTCGCCACAGGAGCGGTCAGCCAGCCCGCGGCCCTGGCGCTATCGCCATTGCAAGATCCGTTGCGGCGCCTATGACTCGCAATGGCGATCATAAGGACATGTTGCCGTTTCCTCTCGACCGGAAAGCTTGCGCTTAATCATGCTAATCTGAGTATTCCATTTCGGGTATCGGCGTCACTAAGAAAAGGTATAAAAACGACATGTCTTATAATGTGACGGTGTCGACCGGCGATGTCGCCGATAAAGCCGCGACGATTCAGCGGGAAGCCGCGGATCTTGAGGCCCGCCTGGCCGCGCTGACCGCGGCGATGTCTGACCTGGCCGGGACCTGGACCGGCCCGGCGGCGGCCGCGTTCCAGGGCGTTTACGAGAACTGGAAAGGCACGGCCCAGCAGGCTAGGCAAACCCTCGAAGAGCTGGGCGCCAGCCTGCGTAACGCCGGCACTCAGTACGACGACACAGAAAACACCCTGCGCAGCCAGTGGACCTAGCCAGTACTCCAGAAGAGGAATTGGCGGCGGCCGCGTCACGGGAAGCTGATCATGGTCAGGACATCGCGATTCTTTACGTCCTGGCGAGCGTGATTACCGATGACAAGGGCGGCCGTCCGGCCTATCTGCTGCATGACGTCGGGGGAGTTGGCTGCGTGCTCGGCTACACCAGCCTTGAGCGACTGGTGGAATGCTGCGGCGAGCACCAGCCCTGGCTGGGGATCAGGCTGGACGCGCTGATGACCGACCTTCGCGACCGGCAGCTGGCTGGCCCCGCGATCAACCTGCCGGTGCGGCCGAGCGCGTGGTGGACGGCGGACGGGGCCTCGGACCTGGCCGGCCTGCTGTCAGGGGAGCAAGTTTCCGGGGAGTAAGAGTGACCAATCTCGGGGTTGACCTCGCGGCCCTGGAGTCGGCCGCCGACGTCCTGGCGAACGTCGCCGCCGATTTCGGCGGGGCCGGGGCTCAGGTCAGGTCGATGGCTGAACCCGCTGGCTCGACCGAGCCGGCTACCGCCCTGCTCGCGAGGAGTCTCGCGGCCCTCGCCGGAGCCCTGAGCCGGGCCGAAACGAGCTTGCGGCAGACCGGCGATCAGCTGGCCTCCACCGCGGCCACGTACGCCAGAACTGAGCAGCTGCTTTCCGCCTGGAAAGTGCCGGGAGGCGGCTCGGCCGCGGGCGGATCTCCATGAGCGGCCTGCTCATTAACGGCGACTCGCGCGGCCTGCTTGACGCCGGGTACTCCGTCGGAGCGATGGCCTCCCGGCTTGATGCTTCGCTTAACGAGGCCAGCGGCGCCGGGGCCAGCGTGGCTGACCAAGCTTGGTACGGCCCGGCCTCCTCGGCCTTCTCGGCATCCTGGGGATCCCAGCGCACCAGCTACGAGGAGCTGATCGATCTCATCCGCCGGGCGGCCAACGCGATCACCGCCTACGGTCAGGCTTTGCTGGAAAGCCAGGAGCGAGCGCGCACGCTCGAATACGCCTGGTGCGCGGCCGGGCTCGTCGTCGCTTCCGACGGATATCTCGCCCTGCCCGCCGGGGCAGCGGCGTTCACGCCCGAAGCGCGCCTGCGGTTCGAGCGGGCGCTCGAAGACGCCAACAGGGACGTCGGCAGCCTGAATCTGGTATCCGAAGGCGCCGCTGGCGCGCTGCTGGTCTCGCTCACTCCTGTCGCCCTGCTGCTCGAGGAATTCGGCCTCGCCGGCTTCGGGGCGGCCTTCCTGGCCCGATACGGACGCGAGTTCGAACACGACCTGGTCAGCGGCTTCAAGGACGTCGGAGGTGACGTGCTCACGGTACTTGGCGGCACCGCCGACATAGTGAAAAAGGTAGGGGGCGAGGGCCTCAGCGCAACGGATAAGAAGATCGGTGAGATCGGCGACAAGGCCGGCACAGTGATCGGCGTCGCAGCTTTCCTTTACACGCTCAACGAGGTCCGCACCGAGGCAAGAACCCAGGGTTACCTCACCAGCATCGAAAATAACGCTGGCGCTCTGGTCTCCTCCTTTCCTGAAGTCGGCATTCTGACCGAGGCGGCCGTCGATGCGGGCGTTGGCCTTGCCCTCACCGCGGCGGGCATAACGGTCGCGGCCGGGCGCACCAGAGATCCTGGTCGCGGTCGGCGTGGTCGCCCTCAGCGGCGTGGTCGTGGCGGGCGTCGGCGCCGTAGTTCAGGTCGTCGTCGATCACAACCGCGCCACGATCGATCACTGGGCCCACGATGTGGAGAGCATCTTCTGAGCCAGTCCCGGCTAGCCGGGGCCCGGCTCAACGGACTCGGGCTCTGGCACTTGCGCGAGAACGGCCCGGCCGGCCGTGATCAGGTAACCGCGTCCTGGAGGTCCGTCGAAGGCGGCGCTCCTCGGGAGCCTGGTATTAAACAATTCCTGGCCGATCCCTGGCGCGTCGGGAGTCAGCAGCAGCCCACAGCGGAACTGCCTCGCGGCCCAGATGAACCCGCGCTGTATCTTCGTCAGCTCGCTGCTGGTCCCGGCGATAACGAGCGCGTGAGCACGGGTGCGGCGCTCGGCGGGCACTTGCGCCAGCACTTCAGCGACCGGCGCCTGGTAAAGCGCCTCCGCGTCGTCGACCAGAACGGCGACCGGGCCGTGCGCGGCCTCAAGCAGACTGGCCAGCCCAGCCGGACTGGCGGCAGCATCCAGCACGGCCAGCACTCCCGGCCTGCCATCGAGTTCCCGCAGCGGCGACTCGTGCGGCAGGAGGCAGACGACCGACGCGCCCCCGCTCAGCAGCGAATGGGCGACGACGAGCAGCGCTGAGCTACGGCCGGAAAGCAGCGGTCCGGCGATGGTGGCCGCGGGGAACCTGGCCAGGTCCAGGTGAAGCGGCGCGAGTTCGTCCCCGCCGACCGCAAGCACCGGCCCAAGCGGCGCTGCTGACCGCCCGTCCAGGGCCAGCACGGCCTGGTAACTGATCCGGCGCGGAAGCTGATCGACGCGGAATGGCGCCGGCGTGACCTCGGGGTGGGCACTGACCGCGGCACCGATGATCGTCTCAAGCGCGGCATTCTGCTGCGCGCCGTCAGGGACGCTGCCAGCGAACCCGACCTGAACCTCCACGCCCTCAGGGACCTTGATGCCGCGGCCGGGAGGCGGACTCGCGGGCATGGCGTTCTTCGGCACCCCGGCGACGATCAGGTCACCAGGGTCGGCGAGCCGCAGCACCAGCCGGTCGGGCACGTAAGACGGCAACCTGGACAAGGCCGACCGGTCACCAGTGATGATCACCCGCAGGCCCGCGCTCGCCCCCTCGTTAAGCAGCCGGTACATCAGATCGGGCAGCCGGCCGTTGTCCACAGGCCCGAGGTCGGCGAGGAACCCCTCCCAGCGGTCGACCAGCAGCACCAGGTAGGGGAGCCGGCCGGCGGCCTGAGCCGTTTTGCGCTGCTCGGTCACCGAGGCAAACCCTTGCTCCGCGAGCAAATCCTGCCGGCGGGTCAGCTCGGCCGCTAGCCGGTCGAGCAGCCTGGCGGCCCGCTCCCGCTCGGCCCGCCTGACCACGGCGCCGCAGTGCGGCAGCCTGGCCAGCGGCATCAGGCCGCCCGCGTCACAGTCGAGAACGTAGAGGTGGGCATCGGCGGGCGCGAGCCCGCTGGCGAACCTGGCCGCGATGGTACGCAGCACGGTCGTGCGGCCCGACTGGGCACCGCCGAGTACAAGCAGATGGGCGGCGGCGTCGAGCCGGAATGATATTGGCTGCCTGTCCTGCTCCGCGGGCCGGTCCTGCAGCCCGTAAGCGAGCGGCGGCAGCTCCCAGCCGAGCTGGGCGGCGCCCGCGACAGTGACGTCGGCCAGCGGCATCAGCTCAGGCAGCGGCTCGAGCCAGGGCCGGTGCGGCGGTGCCGCCTGCCCAGTCTCGCCGATCGCGTGCACCAGCGCCGCCAGGTCAGTTCTCACGTCGCCGGGATCCCTGTGCTCACTTCCCTTACGGTCAGGCGGCCGGGCTCCGAGGCCCGTGAACGACCGTTCTGTCACGGTCAGCGGGGCCAGTTCGGCCGGCAGATCGGGACGAAGTCCGCCCACGTAGGCGCCCTGGAACAACGTGAAAGAACCGCGCTCGGTGCGCGCGTAGCCGCGGCCGCCGAATCTGGGCTCGATGCCCGCGGCATCGACGACGTCAACGACGGCCGTTGAGTCTTCGGGATCCTGCACCCTGAAACAGACCCGCACCCCCATGTTGGCGACGATGTCGGGAGTGACGACCCCGGCCGGCCGCTGCGTCGCCAGCACGAGGTGAATGCCAAGCGACCGGCCCCGGGCAGCGACATCGGCGAGCCGGCCGAGGAACTCAGGCATCTTCTCGGCCAGGAACCGGAACTCGTCGATCGCGAGCACCAGCCTCGGCAGCGGTCCCTCAGGTTCATCCGCGGCGTGATAAGCGTCGATGTCCTTGGCTCCCGCTTTCAGCAGCAGCCGCTCACGGTACTTGCCCTCGGCTTCCAGCGCCTTGAGCGCCCTGACCGCCAGGTGCTCGTCGAGGTCGGTCAGGTAGCCGACGACATGCGGCAGATCCTTACAGCCGGCGAAGGCGGAACCGCCTTTGTAATCGATCAGGATGAAGACCAGGGACTCAGGCCGGTTCCCGATGGCCAGGGAGGCGACGAGAGCCTGCAGGAACTCGCTCTTGCCCGCGCCGGTCGTGCCCGCTACGAGCATGTGCGGCCCGTTCGCGGCCAGATCGAGATCGAACCGGCCGGTTAGCGTCCGGCCAAGCGGCACCGACGTGGTTCGGCCGCCCGCCGACCAGCCGGCGGAGATCTCAGCGGCGGCCGGGGTCCCAAGACCCCAGAGGTCAAGCAGTCGCACCAGGGGCGGCAAGCTGCCAGGGCCGCGGCCCGAGGAATCACGGACCGGCGCGAGCGCGCGCGCGACCCGTTCGGCCCAGTTGGCGCTGACCAGGTCAAGCTTGTCAACGGCGACGATGCTGCGCTGATCACGCAACGTCGCCTTGCCGGGCGCGGCGCGATCAGTTATCAGTTCGGCCCGGCACTGCCTGGGCAGCTGGTTCCTTTCCTGATCCAGGCAGATCGAATACACGCCGACCGAAGGCCCGTCCGCCAGTACTGAATCGATACCAGGAAGCTGCCGCAGCCCGTAGGAGCCGTCAAGCACGACCACGACGGCGGGCGCGGAGGCCGCCTCGGCCCGACCGGTCGAGCGGCGGGATTCCTGGCCGGCCGCCCGGCGAGCCGCGATCAGCTCGCGCAGTTCAGCGGCACGGGCCGCGCAGCTCGCGGTGTCGGTGCCGATCGCGGCGAAGGCGGCTGAGCCCGGCAGCGGGCTCAGGTGCGGCAGCCAGCGGACCCACTCCCACGGCACGGCATCATCGGTCAGCAGGACGAGGCAGAGGTCGGCCGGGCTGTGCAGGACAGCTAGCTGGCCGACGCTCCAGGCCAGTGCGCGCCGGCCTGGCTCGCGACCGGCGGCGACACCGAGCACGCCGACCTCGGGCAAGGCGACCGAGGCCGGCACCAGGCGCGCCACGGCGTCAGGCCGCTCCGGCTGGCCGGCCGGTACCCGTACCTCGACCGAGTCCGCGGGCAGGTCGGCGAAGCCAACCCTGACGTGCAGGAAGTCATCGTCGTCAGGCAGGCGCTCCCACAGCCGCGTGCCTGGCCCGGTCGCGATCGTGAGCAGGTGCGCGGGATCAGGTGACTCATCGCGCCGGCGCCGCTGCTCGGCCTCGAGCAGGTCAGCGAGCCGGTTGCTGGCCGTCGCGGAGACGGTTTTGTAGTCCTGCTGCGCCGCGCGCGCGCTCTGCCTGGCGCCCCGGTGGCTGGTGATCTGGGTGACTACAGGAACGGCGATGCCGCCGAGGCCGATCAGCAGGAAGAGCCATTGCCCGGTGATCGCGACGAAGGCCGCGCCGGCCGCGAGCGATACCACCGGCGCGATGAGCGCGGTCAGCCACGAAGGAACTCGCTGGTGGCTGGCAGGTTCCGCGCCGAACTCGACGATCGCCCGCTCGGCGGCGCCGGCCGGCATCCTCGGCGGGCGATTCAGCTTCCGGCCAAGCAGGTCGCCATCGTCGCCTGGCTGCGTGACGGCCTTGTCGCTGGCAGGCAGCGCTACGGTCAGCAAGCTCACGCCAACGCCGACGAGCTGGCCAGGTCGCAGCGGCTCAGGATCGCCGCCGACGGGCCTTCGGTCGATTCCCGTGCCATTCTTCACGTCGAGGTTCTGAATTGTGCAGTCGAGTCCGCCACCGCTGATGGCGAACGTAAGCGCGCAGTGCCCGCTGCGAGTCACGTCCTTGTCGGTGAGCGAAACCTCGCCGCCGCCCCGGCTGACAATGTAACGGCCGGGACCGGCGGGCACGACCAGGCCGGTATCCGGCCCGGCTACCACTCTGATCTCCGCCAGTCCGTGCCCAGGCAGGTGAGTGCTCGCGGTTACCTGCCCGCCGAGGCCGAGCCAGCCGCCGTCGCTGATGCCGGTGCCCACGATGAGGTCTCGAGGATCAAGCCTGTTGTCATCAAGCCACAGCGCTGGCGAAGCTTGCGCCGGGTCAGTACTCGCCCCGGCGAATCCAGCATGCTCATCGCAAAAACGGGCGAGCGCCGACGCGAGATCGGCCACGGAATGCGCTGGCGCCGCGCTCACCACACAATCAACCTTTTGGGGGATAGATCCGGAAGAGTCGTAGCGGTCGAGGTAGCGCCGGTCAGCCAGCGTGATCTGAAATTCCACCTAAAGCTCCTCGGGCCAGACTCAATGGTCATGCTCTACCCCATGCCGACCCCAAAGCTAGTGGTTGCCCGCCTCGGACTGACGCCAATTCAGCGCCCTGAACATGCTAGATTCTGTGTCTGCAGGGAAAGCGCCACAGTAAATGGTGCGGGGGCGGGAATGGCACGTTTCACGAAGGGCCTCTTCAAGCCGGGCCTCTTCAAGCGGCGTCAACTGACCCATCGCCTCGGCTATCCGAGTGCGGGCCTGGCGATTGTCGTCGTGGCCGGCCTGGTGGGATTTACCGGTCACGGCCTTAACGCGGTCGCCGTCCGTACGCTTAACGGCGAGGCCTGGCTCTTCAACTCGGTCTATCGCAGCCTGTCTCTCATCGACGGATATTCAGGCAAGGTCTCCGCCCAGGTCGGCGTGCCTGGCACCGGGAACGGACCGGAAGTCGTCAACGGCCAGAACGGCGCGATCGTCGCCGGCCCAGACGGGCGCATGGTCAAGGTGAGCGATGACAACTTCACGACCGGCACGCCCATCCAGTTGTTCGGCGGCAGCGGATCGGCCTCCGCGGTCGGCAGCGGCAACGTACTTTACGCGGTCGACCTGCAGACCGGCGAGATTCAGCGGCTGAACGACTCGGGGCCGAGCTCATCCCGGCCGGCCCGGTGATCTCGGCCCATGCGCCGGTAGCCAGCCCGGTTATTGCTCCAGACGGATCGCTTTACGTGACCATTCCGAGCTCGGGCACGGTCGCGCGCTTGTCGGGAAGCCGGCTCGTCACAGTCAGCCGGATCGGTCACCATGGCGATCGGCTGCAACTCGTGCTGGCCGGAACCGTGCTAGTCGCGGCCGACTTGACCGCGGGAACGCTGGTGCGCGTCGGCCCGTCGGGCACCATCGGCAGCGTGGTCAGGGTGCCGAGGGGCTTTGCCGCGGTCAGGGCAGCGGGCTCCGACACGGTGCCCGGCCTCGTCGGCCTGGTGAGCGCCCAGTCAGTGGTCAGCGCCAATGCCATCACGGCGGCCGTGACCAGCACTCCGCTGCCGCACCCGGTGTCCGCCGGGCCGGCCGTCATGCGGGGCACGGACGTCGTGCTCATCGACAACTCACGGCACGATGTGCTGATCGTAGACACGGCGACGCGAATGGTGCGGCCGCCGCTCACCTTGCCAAAGCACCAGATACCAGATCAGCTCACGGTTTCAGACCGGCTGGTATTCGTGAACGCGAGCGGCAGTCCTTCCGCGCTGGTGATCAACGGCAATCACGTGCGGCGGATCACCAAGTACACCGGGCCGCCCCCGGTACAGCACCACGCGCCCAAGCCGGCCCCGACGCCCGTGCAGACCCCGGTCCAGACGCCGGTGCCGAACCCCACGCAAACCCCCGTGCAGACTCCGGTTCCCGTGCACTCGTCAAGTCCGCCGGTCACTGGCGGGCGCCCCAAAAAGCAGAAAGGTCCGCCAAAACGCCCCGGCGCCCCCGGAGACCTGACCGCGCAAGCCGGCAACGGCCAGGTGCAACTCAGCTGGGACCGGGCCGAACCGAACGGCAGTCTGGTGACGAAGTACCTGGTGAGCTGGACGGCGAACGGCGTCCCGGCCGGGCACGGTCAGGTCGCGGGAACCGCCGGCGGCACGACCATCACGCCCCTGGAGAACGGCACCAGTTACATCTTCACCGTCACGGCAGTGAACGCCGTCGGCGCGGGACCTCCGGCCGTTAGCTCCCAGGTCACGCCGACGAGCAGGGTGCCGGCCACGCCGCAGGGCCTGACCGCCGCCACCCCGCGGGACAATGATTCCGTGACGCTGGCTTGGAAGGCGCCGGACAACGGCTACGACATCAAGAGCTACACGGTCTGGGAGGTCGGCGTTACCACGCCCCTGCTGACCGGGATTACGACCACGAGCACCGTCCTAGGCCAGCTCGCGGTCGGTGTCCCGGTCCAGTTCGAGGTCACGGCCCAGTCCAGCAATCAGGTATCGAGCGCCAAGTCGGTCCCGAGCACCGCAGTGGTCCCCTACCTGCCGCCCGCGGCGCCGACAGCGGAGCTCGCATCCGTCGCGCAGGACGGAGACTCGGCCGTCTTGTCCGTGAGCTGCCCGGTGCAGACCTGTCAGGAGGGCCGGCCTCCGGCCACCTATCAGGTGACCGTCGGCTCGGCGGGCCAGAAGACAGTCACGGCCCCGGCTAGCGGCGCGCCGGTCAGTATCTCGGTCGGCGGTCTGAATCCCAATAATTCCTACACCGCCGCCGTGACAGCGACCGATACGGCCGGCGTCGCCGGAGCGTCAGCATCCGTGCCGATCGCCACACCTGGTCCGCCTACTGTCAGCGGCGTGCAGGTTATCGCCGCCGGCGATAACCTGACGCTGAACGTGACCGCGATGGTCAACGAAGGCCAGTTGTCAGCTACCACGTGCAGCGTCACGATCGCCGGGGTGACTGGGACATTTACCGGCACGTGCGGCAGCACCATTCCGGTGCCGGTGCCTATGTACAACACGAGCTACACCGCTACCTTGACGGCGACGAATGCTGACGGCACGGCCTCGGCTACCGGGACAGGCACAAGCGGGCTTGATGCCCTGACCGCCGACGCGACCGACGCCTTCGGCACGTGTCCTACCGTGAATCCGCCGACGTACTGCGGCGGGAACAGTCACCTGGAGTCGACGCCTAACTTCGCGCCGAACAACGGCGCACCGTTGGTGACTCAGGGCACGCAGGAACTTGCCAGCTGCTGGACTACTGGCGGCGTGGACCACGGCACTGTCTCCCCGTACACGGCACCTTCCACTCAATGGGTCTTCATGCCTCAGGGCAACCCAGGAGGTCAGCCCGGCTACATGTCGATCCTGTGGTTCCCCAGCCCGTACACCGTTGTCAACGGTCTGCCCCACTGCTGACCATGAACGGCCGCCGATTGCGCTCGCGGAAGCCTGCCGACGGGGCTGAGCCTGAGAGGGTGCCGAAGATCGCCGGCGTCACGGGCCTGGCCCGGCTGGCGAGCGGCGCGAATGCGACGGTCTACCGAGGTGATGAGCTCGCCATGCACCGCAAGGTAGCCGTGAAGGTGATGCGGGCACCGATCGGTGACGCTTCCGTCCGGCAGGCTTTCGAAGGTGAGTGCGCCCGCGCCGGGCAACTCGGCGAGCACCCGGCCATCGCGACGATTTACCGAAGCGGTTTCGATGCCGACCGGCCTTATATCGTCATGCAGTATTACGCCGGCGGCAGCCTCGCCAGCAAGCTCAAGGCCGGGTACCGTTTTCCGGTCGGCGAGGTCCTTTTGGTCGGAACGCGAATCGCCGCCGCCCTGCAGTACGCGCACGACCTCGGCATTCTTCACCGCGACCTGAAGCCGGAGAACATCCTCAGCGACGCGTTCGGCGACACTGTGCTGACCGACTTCGGGATCGCCATCGACAGGGACGCGGCGGACTACGGCCTGCGCCATCAGATGACGGCGGCCTACGCCGCGCCCGAAGTAGTGCGACACGGCGGAGGCTGGCCGGTCAGCGACGTCTGGTCGCTGGCGGCAACTCTTTATGCGCTGCTCGCGGGCAGGCCGCCGTTCTACGACTTCCCGCAGCCGGATGCGGCCGCGAACCTGCGGGCGCTCACCGGCCCCCTCCCCCCGATCGGTCGGGCCGATGTCCCTGACCACGTGCTCGCGACGCTGACCAGGGCGCTGATCGGCGAACCCGATCACCGCACCGCCTCGGCCCGCCGGCTGCACGACGACCTGCGAGACGACCTCGCCAGGCTCGGCCTGCCACCTCCGCCGTCCGGCCTCGATCCGGCCCAGCCGCAAATGCAGGCACCTCCCGCCTACCTTGCGGCATCTCCCGCGCCGGTCGCGGCCCCTCACGCTTCCCCCGCGCACCCGGCGGCCGCCCCCGCGCCTGCCTACCTGTCGGCTGACACCGGCTATCTGCCGACCGGGGAGGCGTACCGAATCGCCCGGCCAGCGACGCCCGCACCGGCGAGGCCGTGGCCGGCCTGGCGCACGGCCGCCATCACCGTCGGCGGCGGGCTGGTCGTCATCGTGCTTGGCCTGAGCGTCTACGCGTTCGTCGCGCTCAGGCATCCGGCGAAGACGGCGGCGGGCGGCGGAAACGGCAACCAGAAACCCTCCGCTTCGGCTGCCGCCCGGCCCCCCTCGCCGCCAACTGGCGTCAAGGCGACCGTGCTGACCGGGTCATCGGTGATGATCTCATGGAAGGACGCTGCGCCTCAGGGCAGCTTCCGGCGGGTTGTCATCAGCCTAGGCTCGGGACAGCGCACGCTAGTCGTCCCTGATCGCAGCCCGCAGGTAGTCAGAGGCCTGAATCCGACCGATCCCTATTGCTTCGCGGTCGGATACGTCTACAGCTTGCAAGGCGCGGTGTCCTACTCGGCCCACCCGGCTTGCATTCGCGGCGGCGTGCCTACCGGCTGACCTTCACTCGGCCTGATCGGGCCGTGCCTGATCGGGCCGCGGCGGCGATCACCGCTCGCGCGTGATCGCTCAGCTGCCAGGCCGCGTCCGCGTCCGGTTCGGCGACCTCGTCGTAGAGTGCCCGCTCGGCCAGAACCGCCAGCCGGGGGATCGCGTAAGCGTCGTCGTGGAACAGGTTCCCTGCCGAGGCCGCGATTCCGGTCGCGCTGCGGCCCTGAACCGGCACGCCGGCTCGCTCAAGCGGGGGCAGCACTTCGTACCAGGCGCCAAGGCCCGCATCGCCGGCTCGGGCGCCCGGCGCCGCCGCAGCCTGCGCCACCTGGGCCGGAACCACCAGCCGACCAGCAGTACAAGCAGCACTGGCACGGCCAGGCTCACCCCGAGCACTATCCACCGGGCAAGCCCTGAGCCTGATCTGGGGCTAAGCGTCGGCGCCGTGATCTTGGGCACCTTCTTGGTCGCTTGGCGGCTGGGTTTCTGGATCTTGACCTTCGTCAGAGCCGGCTGCTTCTCGCGGGCAGGCGACGTCGACGACGCGCCGGCTCGCGGAGTTGGATCGAAATCGACCCAGCCGACTCCGGCGAGCAGCACCTGCGGCCAGGCGTAGGCATCAGCGTCGGTGACCGTGTCCCTGGTGCCGGTGACCTGGCCGGGAAGGTATCCGGCCGCGACTCGGGCCGGCAGGCCGAGCATCCGCGCCGCCAGCGCGAACGCGGTCGCGAACTGCGCGCTTGTCCCTCGGTGGGTGGCGAATAGCCGGCTGAGGTTGCCGCACCCCTCGCCGGGCGGCGCGGCCTGGTCGTAACGGAACCGGCCGAACTTCAGCAACTGCTCGAGCCGGATGGCCTGCTCGGGTGCCTGGCTTGCCTGCTGCCTGGCCTGCACGGCCAGGTCCCTGACGGCGGCGGGCACGCAGGCCGGTACCTGAGTCAGCAGCGCGGGGGTGCCCGCCGGCACGGTCGCGCTGCTCAGCGCCCGTGCGCTTGGCTGGGTTACCGAGACCCTAACCGTGTACCTGGCGATGACCGCCGGCGAGGTCAGCAGTTCTGGTTCCGAGCCGTAGCCAAGATCAGCGGGCAGCGCGCTCAGAACGTACGAGGGATGCGGCAGCAAGGTCGTCGGGTGACGCAGCGACACCACGGCGGTCCCTGTGCCGGCGGCGTCAGGCGCGGGCAGGCCGCCTGCCACCGGGCTGGCCGCGCCGGCAGGCAGCCAGCCGGTTCCGTCGTAGTTCTCGTACGCCAGCACGACCCAGTTGCGAGGATGCGCTCGCAGCGCCCCGGACAGCCGGGCGGTGAATACCAGCACGTGGGGGGTTTGAAGGCGGGCCGGAAGCAGGGCCAGGGGATCCTGCGCTTGCACGGACCTGACGGGGACACGGAGCGCGGTCCTCGGATCGTAAGGGGCCGCCGGCCGCCAGGCCGAGGTGATCAGCGCTGCCGTCAGCAGCACGGTGACGGCGAACGCGGTCGTGGTGAAGGGCCGGCGGGCGACCGGGCTGCCCAGCGTCATCAGGAAGATAACCGCCGCCAGCACGTACGCCCCGGCGAGCAGGAACGCTGATCCAGGTCCGTGTATCCCGAGCACGAGCTGGCCGCCGAAGCCTAGGGTCGCCGGGATCAGCGCGAGGAGCGGCCGCCTCGTGAGGGCGATGACCGCGATCAACGCCGAGAGCGCGGCCGCGAGTAGTACCGGCAGGTCAGTGAAGCTGCGGGTGTCAGGTACCGGCACAGGAACGGACAAGATCCTGAACCAGCCGTCCCTGACCGCCGAGCCTAGCCTGGCCGGCCAGCTACCCGACCCGAACTGATCGGCCGTAGCCAGCAGCAGGCCAGGAAACGCCCCGATGATCAGCCCGGCGCCGAAACCGACGATCGCCTGGCCGGCGGACGGCCGACCGCGGAACAGGCGCCCGCTCGCGGTCCAGGCGATCGTCGCGATCACGACAGCTAGGGGCACGGAGAGCACTATCAGCCGCAGTCCAGGCGAGCCGAAGACGCGCAGCAAGGGAAGCTCGGCGGCCATGCTGAGAAGCAGGGCCGCCGTGCCCGCCGTGGCGGCGGGCGGTCGGTTCACCGGCGGCGCGGTCATGCCGCTGACCTGCTTCTGATCCAGGCCGCCGCCAGATCTTCCGGCCGGCGGACGCTCACCCACATGACGCGGCCAGCACGGGCCGCGCCACCTGTCCTCACCGGCCCGGCGATGGCGTGCACGGCAACCACGCGGGCATAGGATCCGGCCAGCAGTTGCAGGGGCGCCGCCAGGGCCTGAGTCGGGCGGGTGCTGACGACAACCGCAAGGCCACCCCGCCCCTGGCCGGCCAGCCTGCGCAGCGTTCCCGGTAGCGGATCGCCCGCTTCCGGCGGCTGGCCGGCCGCCGGCCTGACCGCGGTCAGCGAGTCGAGCACGTCGTCCACGGAGTGGCTCGCGCTGCGGCGCGTGCCGCCAGAGATCAGCGGCCGTCCTGAACTGCCGGTCAGGATCAGCGGGTAGCTGTGCTGAGCCGCGACCACGGCGACGCTGGCCGCGCAGTCGACCGCTATCTCGAAAGCCTCGGCCACCTCGGCGGGCAGCGAGCCGGCCTCGGAGCCGCGATCAGGCTGAGCCGCCTGCTCGCCGCCCGCGACAAGTTCGTCGAGAACGACCGCGAGCGTGGGCTGCGCGGTGTCCACATGCTGCTTGACGACGAGCTTTCCTGCGTGCGCTGACGCACGCCAGTGCACGTGGCGCAACTCGTCGCCTGGCAGGTAGTCGCGCAGCGCGTGGAAGGCAAGGGTGCCCTCCATCGTGGTGTCCGCTTGCGGTCCGTCCACGGACCTGGCGAGGCTCGCCGCGATTTCCGGCAAGTGAACAGGGCGCGGCCGCACGAACAAAGGCTCAGCGGTACCGGTATCCAGGCGCCGGTGCGCCAGGCCGAAGGGATCATCACGGTCGATCAGGAGTGGGCCGCTCATGACCACGCCCCGGCGGCTGGTGGGAAGCTCGACCTCGCCGACGTGAACCTGGCCCGGCCGTAGCCTGGGGATCGGGAATGGCTCGGACCTCGGTCCGGCGACGTCACGCGCCGTTACGGCGGGCGCGGTCGCGCGCGTATCGTTGCGGAGCGTAACCTTGGCCGTGACCTTGGCCCCCCTGGCCACCCGTGACGGTGTTACCAGCCGCTCCACCCGCAGTGAAGGTGCCCGCGCGACCGCGAGGACCGCGGCGGCAACGGCGGCAAGACCCGCTGCGCCAAGCGCGGCCAGTTCTGGATAGCCAAGCGCGAGACCAGCGCCGGCCGTCACGGCCGAGCCCGCAAGTACCGTGATCCCCCGCGCGGTGAGCGCCGAGCGCAACGGCGTGACCGTTCCCTCGCTGGCCGGCATCGTCGCTACCGGCTGCTGACTGTGTCAGGAGTCGGCGTGCGGTCGAGCACCTCGCGCACGATGTCCTCCTGGCGCACGCCGTCGAGTTCAGCCTGCGGCGCGACGACAAGCCGGTGCGACAGGACGGGGATCGCGAGCGCCTGCACGTCGTCGGCGGTCGCGTAGGCCCTCCCGCGCAGCACGGCCCGAGCGCGGATGGCTCGCACCAGGGCGAGGGTCGCGCGGGTACTCGCGCCGTGGCGTACCTGCGGATGCCGCCGCGTGCCGTTAGCCAGCGCCACAATGTAGCGGGCGAGGATGTCGGTCACCCTGATCTGCTGGGCCGCGTCAATGAGCTGCTGGATTTCCGAGACATCGACGACCGGCCTCAGCTGGTCGACTGTTCTGCCCGCGCTGTGGCCGCGGATAACCGCGAGCTCGTCCTCGGCTGACAGGTGCCCGAGGCTGATCCGCATGAGGAAACGGTCGAGCTGGGCCTCGGGCAGCGCGTAAGTTCCTTCCATGTCGACCGGATTCTGAGTGGCGACAACCAGGAACGGCCGCGCGACCGGATGGGTCGTGCCGTCAACGGTGACCGTGCGTTCTTCCATGACTTCAAGCAGCGCAGACTGAGTCTTCGGCGAAGCCCGGTTGATCTCGTCGGCGATCACGACATTGGCAAAGACCGGCCCGGGCCGGAACTCGAATGCCGAGGTGCGCTGATCAAGTATGGTCGTGCCGGTGATGTCGGCCGGCAGCAGGTCAGGAGTGAACTGTATCCTGCTGCACTTCGCGTTGATGGACGCCGCCAGCGCGCGAGCGAGCGTGGTCTTGCCAGTACCAGGAACGTCCTGAATCAGCAGATGACCCTCGGCCAGAAGGCTGATGACCGTCAGCTCAACGGCCTCGGGTTTTCCGACCACTACTTCACTGATGACATCGATCAGCGTATTCGAATAAGACATCTTAGCGAAGCTCCCCCTATGCCACAGTCAGGCAGCAAGCCTACTACGGCCCTGGCCCTATTTGCGCATGATGCCGGGCATGGCCGATTGCCGGGATGGCATTATTGGCTGAATTGCGAAGCTAACGCGGTTCAGAGGGTGAAGGACGTGCCGTCCGTGGAACTCATGGACGATCCGGGCTGCGGGTCGGCGATTGTCCGAAGCGCCGTGACGCTGTAGCACAGCGCGAAAATTCCGAGGCCCACGGCGCCGGCGCCGAGGAACCATCGGCCCGCGGAACTGGCGTCGGACAAGCCGACCGCGAGCACTGCCGCTATGCCGAGCTCGGCCCCGATGCCGAAAATCGTGACCAGAGCCGTGACGATGACCATGCCGAGCGTGCCGGTCAGGACATTAGAGCCCTGAGGCAGGCGGAAATGCGATCTCTGCGGGGATAGCGTGAAGGGCGGGCGGCTCGGCGCGCTCACCGCGGCGCCTTCTGGCAGCGTGACCTCTGCGCCTCCCGCCACCGTGATCTTGGCGCCACCCGGCACATCCATGCGCACCGGCAGCTGCAGGCTCGTGTCCCTTCCTGTCTGGCCAGGAAGTGCGAGAATAGAGCTTTCCGCGATGGTCAGCAAATCGGAATCCGCAGGTGGATTCCGTCAAATCCACCAGAATTCCTCGACTGGGTTCGCCGCCCCGCCGCCCGCCACCGGAGCAGGGCGTCAACAGAAAAGTTGACCTGGACGAATATAAAGTCCGGCTACCTTGCTAAGCGTGCCGATCTGATGGCGGACCTGCATCAAATCGGGCTTGGTTGGCGGGTCAATCTCACAGATTATTCGGAAGTTCTGGTTATTCACTTCGTAACCTTGCCCTGGCTGGCTAGTACGGCAGCCGCCAATAGGAGTTGAGCTGCGACGGCGCGTTTGCCGGAGATTCGGCGTGGCTGCCATGAATGACGCAGCCGCCTCGTGATCATGTTTGTGTGACGAAACTTGACTCGGAGGTGGCTGCCGTCGTCAGGGTAGCGGTAAGGACGGCAGCCCGGATACGGGCGGAGCTGATGGAGGCGTTCAGGCCGGGCCGTGGCTGCAGGCGGGCAGGTACGTGTCGGCGCTGACAAGTGACTTGCCGCGGCGGAACGGGTGGACGATCGCCGGTTCGCCGGTTCGCGGCGGGCTGGCTGGATCAGGCGACGGGCGGCGCGGTGCTGGAGTGGCTTTCCGACCGCATCCGCCTTACGCCCACCGAGTGGGTGCTGGGAATCGAGGCTCAAGTACGCGCGCCGCTGAGCTTGCCCGTTCTTGGCCGCGCCAGCCCACAGCGGCGGTGTACGCGGTGCTGCAAGTGCCGCCAAACGCCCGGTTTCATCGGATAATGCACCATGACCACCAAGCGGCCAGCTCGACACCCGACACGGTAGAGGCTCAAGGACCAGGCCAGATCCCGCTGGTTCCACCAGCGCGCACCCGCTCGGCTGGTGAGCGGCAAAGGTCCGAGTTACGCTAGGCGCCGCAGGTTCCAGTCCTTTGTGGAGGAGTCAAATGGCCGCGCCAACGGAGCAGGTCGACCAGGAAATCTTCAGTTTCCAGGCGGAAGCGGCACAGATTCTGGACCTGATGGTCCATTCTCTGTACAGCAATAAAGAGATCTTCCTGCGCGAGCTGATCTCGAATGCCTCGGATGCGACCGACCGCCTGCGACTTGAACTGCTGTCGCGTTCGGAGCTTCCCGAGGGGGAGGGTCCGCTGCGGATCCGTATCGGCTATGACAAGGAAGCGGGCACGATCAGCATCACCGACAACGGGATCGGGATGAGCCGGGCGGAGGTGATCGAGAACATCGGCACGATCGCCAAGTCAGGTACTAAGGAGTTCCTCCGGTCGCTGACCGGCGACCAGCGCAAAGACGCGGCCATGATCGGGCAGTTCGGCGTGGGTTTCTACTCCTCGTTCATCGTCGCTGAGCGCGTAGTGCTGACGACGCGGCGAGCCGGCCTGCAATCGGATGAGGGGGTGCGCTGGGAATCCGATGGCAAAGGCGAGTACACGCTGGAGACGGTCAGCCGGCCGGACCGGGGTACCACGATCATGCTGCACCTGCGCGAAGGCGAAGACGACCTGCTGAATGGGTGGCGGCTGCGGTCGATCATCGAGAAGTACTCCGATCACATCAGCGTGCCGATCCTGATGCCCGGCGAGCCCGAAGACAAAGCCGAGGAAGAGGCGGGCACTCCGAAACCGGACATCACCGTCAACCGGGCCTCCGCGCTGTGGGCCCGCCCGAAGAACGAACTGGCCGACAGCGACTACAACGAGTTCTACCAGCACATCGCGGGCGACTTCACCGACCCGCTGGCCTGGGTGCACGCCAAGATCGAGGGGACCTACGAGTACACCCTTCTGCTGTTCGTCCCCTCTCGCGCGCCGTACGACCTGTGGGTGACCGATGCCCGCCGGGGGGTGCGGCTGCATGTGCAGCGGGTGTTCATCATGGAGGACACCGGCCAGATCCTGCCGAAGTACCTGCGGTTCGTCCGCGGCGTCATCGACTCGGCCGACTTGCCGCTGAACGTCTCCAGGGAGATCCTGCAGGGCAGCCGCGCGGTGGACAACATCCGCGCCAACGCGGTGAAGAAGGTGCTGCGCCGGCTAGTTGAGCTGGCGGACAACGAGCCGGAGAAGTACGCGACGTTCTGGAAGGAGTTCGGCGCCACTTTGAAGGAGGGCGTCGCCGACGACTACTCGAACCGGGACGAGATCGCCAAGCTGCTGCGGTTCAACTCCACCAAGTCCGCGACCGACGACCAGGACACCTCGCTGAGCGAGTACGTAGCGCGGATGAAAGAGGGCCAGGAGGACATCTACTACCTGCTGGCCCCCTCGCTGGCCGCGGCCAAGTCCGGCCCGCACCTTGAAGGATTCCGCACAAAGGGCGTCGAAGTGCTGCTGCTCGGCGAGGGCGTCGACAACTGGGTAGTCTCTAGCCTGCGTGAATTCGACGGGAAAAAGCTGCAGTCCGTCGCCCAAGGCGCGGGGGATCTAGGCGTCCTGGCGGACGAGGAAGAAAAGCAGGCCAAGGAGCAAGCCGACGTCGAGTACGCCGATCTGCTGGCGAAGCTGAAGGCCTACCTAGCCGGGCAAGCCTGGGATGTACGCCTGTCCACCAGGCTTACCACCTCCCCGGCCTGCATTGTCAGTAATGAACCCGAAATAGACGTAAATCTGATGCAGCGACTGCGCGGAACCGGGTTGCCACGCCAGGCGGTGCTTGAGCTTAACCCGAACCATCCCCTCATCCAGCGGCTCAACCGAAGGCAAGGCGGCCAGCACATCGGCGAGTGGGCTCAAGTCTTGTTTAACCAGGCGGTGCTTACCCTTGGCGCGCGGATCGAGGACCCCGCCACCTTCGTGCTGCGGCTCAACAGCCTGCTCACGGCTCTCACCGAAGCCGAGGCCGATGCCAGCCAAGAGGAGGCAGACTGAGCGTCCACCAGCCAGGGCGACTTCTAGCGGTCAGCGACCTGCACGTCACTTTCCGTGAAAACCGGGAATTCGTCGCGAGCCTCAGGCCGGAGACTTCGAAAGACTGGCTGCTGGTGGGAGGCGACGTGGCGGAGAAGGCCGCGGACATCGAGTGGGCGCTGCGCACGCTCAAGGCCCGTTTCGCGGCCGTGATCTGGGTGCCAGGCAACCATGAGCTGTGGACGGTCAGCCGGGACCCGGTCCAGTTGCGCGGTGCGGCCCGATACGGGTACCTGGTCAAGATGTGCCGCCGGATCGGCGTGATCACTCCCGAGGATCCGTTTCCGGTATGGGAGGGGGCTGGCGGGCCGGTCACGATCGTGCCCCTGTTCGTGCTGTATGACTACTCGTTCCGCCCGGACGGTACTACCACGAAGGCCGAGTCTCTCGCGCTGGCGTACGAGACAGGCATTGTGTGCACCGATGAGGCAGTACTCCACCCTGATCCCTATGTGAGCATCGACGCCTGGTGTCATGCGCGCATAGCGGTGACCGAGCGACGACTGGCGGCGCTGTCGACGCGAATCCCGACTGTGCTGGTTAACCATTTCCCGCTGACCCGCGAATCTACGCGAATTCTGAAATATCCAGAGTTCGCGCAGTGGTGCGGTACCGAACGGACAGCCGACTGGCACCTGCGGTTCAGGGCCCAGGCCGTCGTGTACGGGCATCTCCACATACCGGGAACGACCTGGCAGGATGGGGTGCGGTTCGAGGAAGTCTCGCTCGGATATCCCGAAGAGCTCGACCTCAATCCGGAACGACCGCGGACCCTGCGCCAGATTCTTCCGGCCGCGCCCGCAGATTAGGACGCGAGAACCCCAAGCACGACCGCGGTCGCAAGGAGCCCGTGATCGGCGAGCCAGCGTCCGTTCAGCCTTACCAATGGCGCCCCATTGACAAGAGGACCAGGCACGAGCAGGCGGGCAATGAACGTACCCGCAAGCGGATCGATGACAATCTCGGCGGACTTGAAATCAAGCCAGCGCCTAGCTAGCGGAAACCACGTCTTGTAGATTGATTCCTTGGCACTGAAAAGCAGCCGGTCCCAGCTGATGCCGGGCAACGTAGCGGCAAGTTCATTAAGGTGCGCACGCTCGGTGTCAAGAGCGATCAAGTCAAGCATGCCATGGTTGGGCAGCGGCTCGTCCGGCTCCGCATCTACTCCTAGCGATACGACATCCCCGGTCAGGGCGACCGTGGCGGCGACGTATCCGGGGCAGTGCGTGATGCTGCCGACCACTCCTTCCGGCCACAGCGGTACGCCCTGAGGTCCAGGCGGCACGGCGACCGGGGGCAGGCCGAGCCGGGCTAGTGCAGCACGGGCGCAGGAGCGTCCGGTGGCGAATTCCCTTCGCCTGCTTTCCGTGGCCCTGGAAATGGCGGCATATTCCTGCGGGAAGAGCATTGCGGCGGCATCGTCTCCGAATGAATCAGCCCCACTGACTTGCGGAGGCAGAATTAACTCTATCACCTGGCCTACTAATGCATTCCTGAGAAAAGGGCAGCGGAGGTTACCGCGATTCGAGAATCGTAACCGCTAAGCCCCGATCGTCAGAATGCGTTTAACTGCTTAATATCGCTGGTTAAACGACACTTGACGGCGGCCAGGAGACCGTCCGCGCACGGGATTCGATCCCGCGACTGCTGGACATAAACGCGGCTAAGACTCGCTAGACCGCGGAACTGCCTAGCGTCAAGATGCCTCGCCAGTTCGGCCGCGTCATCCCAGTGACGGGCGGCGCTGACGATATCGCCGAGCAGGAATCTTAGCCAGCCCAGGTGCTCACTGGCCATCGCCAGCCCGGTGAGATCAGCGAGGCCGGCAGCGACGTCGAGCGCGGATTCCTGCGCGGTCGCGAGCCTTCGCCAGATGGCCTCGCCCTGGAAATACCACCCTGTAATCCAGGGCAGTTCCCAGGCGTATGGAGCATAACTACCTTCGGCTGCCTGCCTGATCAGGGCCAGCAGGACATGTTGTTCTGCCTCAAACCAATCGGCAGCCTGTCTTGGTCCTCGGATTTTCTCAGTCGTGACACCATTCTGCGGCGAGGTTCTCGCGATCTGAACCCGATCGGGATGAATAAATCTCAAGGCCGTTATGGCAGCGCGCAAATAGTGGTCGAGCGTGCGGTCAATGACGCTTCTTCGGTCGTATTCATTCTCGCGGGTGAGCGCCTCTTCAGCCGCGTAGGTGCGTAGCAGATCGTGAAGCGCATAGCGGCCGGGAGCGTGTTCCGTGAGCAGGTGCTCGTCGCACAATTCCGTCAGTGCCAGGTACGCCTCCTCGGGCGGCAGTCCGGCTAAACTAGCAGCGGCCGGAATTGTGATATCCGGACCTGGATGGACCCCAAGCAGCCGGAACATCCGTGACGCTGAGCTCCCAAGCCTGGCTCGCGACCAGGAGAACACCATTCTGACGCTGGTGACCGGTTCTCCCGTCTCCAAAGCGTCCAGCCGCCGCCGCGCGCCCCGCATTTCGGCCACGAGTGCGGCCAGCGGCATACCAGGCTGGGCAGCGGCCCGAGAGGCGGCATCCCGCAGCGCCAGCGGTAGGCGGCAGCACAGCGTGATCAGGTCACTAACTGCCATTGGCTCTGCTGCCGTCCGCTCGGCGCCGAGGTGCGAAGCTAGGAGACTGCGCGATTCGGCTTTGGTCAGCACGCCGAGCGTGATCAGGTGCGCGCCATCCGCGGTCGCCAGGCCAGCGAGCCGATTCCTGCTGGTGACCAGTACCAGACATTCCGGCGATCCCGGCAGCAGCGGTCGTAGTTGTTCCGCGCCCAAGGCGTTATCCAGCACGATCAGCATCCGCCGGTCGGCAACCAGGCTGCGATAGAGCGCGGCCTGCCTCCCGGTGTCCGGGGGGATTTCCGCAGCAGGCACGCCGAGTGCGGTCAGGAAACCTCGCACCGCGTCGATCGGCGGGACCGGGGGACCAGAAGGTCCTGAGCCCCGCAGGTTGATAAACAATTGGCCGTCGGGGAAGCGGTCAGCGACCTGATGCGCGCACTGAACGGCCAGCGCGGTCTTGCCGATCCCGGCCATCCCGGTCAGCGCCGCGATGACAACGCCGTTCGCTGCCGCCAGGTCCCGTTCCACCAGGTCCCGTTCCACCAGGTCCCGTTCCGCCAGGGCAGAGAGCGCGCCCAGCTCCCCCCGGCGGCCGGTGAAGTGCGGCTGGGCGGCGGGAAGCTGTCTCGGGATCACCGCCGCCGGGGCGGGCAGCGCCTGCGCACGAGCGGGCGGGCGGGCTTGGCTGCCCGCGCGGAAGTCTTGCCTCAGCACTCCTGCGTACGCCTGCGCCAGTTCTGCGGTCGGATACAGGCCAAACTCCCGATCGAGGCGCGACCGCAGTTCCTGGTATACCCAGATGGCGGCCGCCTGCTGTCCTGAGCCAGCTAGCGTGATCATCAGATTGGCATGCACCGACTCGTTGAGCGGCTCCGCGTCGGCGATGGCCCGTAGCCGGGGCAGTACCCTGTGATGCTGGCCTAGTGCACGGGCGACCTCCGCGTACAGCAAAAGCACGTCGGTTAGTTCCTGCCCTATCGCGATGGTGCCACGGTGGCGGGAAAGCGGTTCCACATCGGCGAAGGGCTCACCGCGCCACAAGCTGACCGCACGCTCGTAGTCCTCGACCGCAGCGGCATCGTCACCGCGTGCGCGCGCCGCTGTGGCCTGCGCTGCCAGCTCCCTGAAGGCCAGTAGATCCGCTTCGGTGCCTGCGAGTCTTAGCCGATAGGCGCCGCCGGCAGAATCGATCACCGCGTCATTGCCGCTGCCGTAGTCGCGGAAGTTCAGGAGCTTGCGAATCCTGCTCACATGTGCTTGTACGAGACCGACGGCGGTGGAAGGCGGTGATTCTCCCCACAGCACGTCGATGATCTTGTCCCGGCGTACAAAGGCCCCTGGCTCCATTAGCAGCAGCCCGAGCACCACGCGCCGCGCTGGAGGCCCGAGGTACAGCGGCATCCCGTCCCGCCATGCCTCAAGGGGGCCAAGCGCAGCCAGCCACAGTCCCTTACCCCGTGCGCCCGACCGCGCGGCTGGCGTGAAGTCGGACTCGCCCGGCCGCGGGCGGGATAACGGCGGCGCATGGCGACGTCGCCGCGGGGAAGCGGCGGCCCTGGTGAGGATTGCGGTCTGGGCCGGGCGGAGGTCAAGAGCACTGACAAGTGCGGCCAGCGAAGTCGCCCTTGGCCTGGTTCGGCGAGACTGTTCGATGTCTCGCAGCGCACCGATGCTGAGACCTGACTTGGCCGCGAGTTCCCGCTGGGTTAGTCCAGCCTCGCGGCGGTAGGTGCGCACCCAGAATCCGAACTGGGAGGCCGTGTCACTGTTCCCAGACCCCATCAGCCACGTCTCAATCACTACGCTGATACATAATTAGAAGCTATTAAGTCATTATACTGGCTCTGGGGGCAGGCAAAATTACCGCGCGTTCAACTGGCGACGCTGACCTGGTTGAACACGACAGATGGGTACCATTTTATGGACGATGCGAATACGCCTGCCCTGCGGCATTACACGATTGGCTGTTCTTACTGCGGGCGGCAGTATGACGACGACGGGCTGATCCTGGAATGCTCGGCCGGCCATGAGCCCGCACTTCTCCGAACGCAGTACGCCGACGAAGGATTCTACCCGTTAACTGACCGGCAAGGAATATTCCGTTATCAGCGCTGGCTGCCTGTCACCGGTGCGCAGCAGGACTGCGGTCGTACGGTTGTCTATCGCAGCAGCGGGCTCGCCGGCCTGCTGCACCTGGCGAACCTGTGGATAGCCTTCAACGGGTTCTGGCCTGAGCGCGGTGCCACGCTTGAGACCGCGACTTTTAAGGAGCTTGAGGCCTGTACGGTACTCGGCCGGATACCTGGACCGGATTTCATCCTGACGGTGGCTTCATCAGGTAACACCGGCGCGGCGTTCGCCTGGGCGTGCTCGCAGCGGCAGCTATCATGTCTGATTGTCATTCCGGAAAAAGGCCTGCGACGATTTAAGTTCCGTGACTCACTTCACCCTTGCGTTAATCTCGTAGTTATCGATGACGGCGAATACCCTGACGCCATGCAGATCGCATCCGCGATCTCCCGTATACCCGCTTTCCTGCCCGAGGGCGGGGTGAAGAACGTCGGGCGCAGGGACGGCCTGGCAACGGTGCTGTTGTCGGCATTCGAGGAGATGAAGCAACTGCCATCTTATTATTTTCAGGCTGTCGGCAGCGGCACAGGGGCGATCGCTATCCTTGAGGGCGCTAAGCGCGTGCAAGCCGCGGCGGGCGGCATTGCACATCCCAAGATGGCACTGCCTAAGCTCATGCTGTGCCAGAATCTTCCCTTTACGCCAATTTTTGATGCCTGGCGACTGGGAGAGCGCGAACCGACCGGGCCGATTGAGAATTTCCGGCGCGCTGTCAAACAGGTCTACGCGGACGAGTTGACCAACTGGCTGCCTCCGTATGCGACGAGGGGCGGAGTTTACGATTCGCTGAAGGAGAGCCATGGCGACGTGCTGGTTGCTAGCAACGCGGCTGCCAAGCAAGCCGCCGATACGTTCCTTGAACTGGAGGGAATAGACATAGAACCGGCCGCCGGAGTAGCGGTCGCATGCCTGCAGGACGCGGTTGCCCGGCGACGCGTTGAGCGAGAAGCGGTTATATTGCTCAACATTACCGGTGGTGGCCGCCGCCGGATGGCCATGGACTATTCCCTGGTGCCGGCGGAGCCGAAGCTACGGCTCAGCAGAAGATTCTGCACGGAAGATGCGGTGCACCAGGTCGCGGCGCTGTGCGGGGCATCGTAAGCCCGCCCTACGGAAGGACGCTAATGCCGAGAATAGTCGTAAATGGCATTAATATTAACTATAACGATTACGGCTCTGGCGACCCTGTTGTCTTGATAACGGGAAGCGGTGTCACGGGCAAGATGTGGACTCCCCATCAGGTCCCCGCGCTGACCGCCGCCGGCTTCCGCGTCGTCACTATCGACAACCGGGGAATGCCGCCATCGGACTTGTGCATGGAGGGGTTCACCATCCAGGACATGGTGACTGACACGGTCGGCCTGATTGAATTTCTCGGCATAGGCCCGTGCCGCGCCGTGGGCTTCTCGCTAGGCGCGATGATGCTGCAGGAGTTGCTCCTGACGCATCAGGACCTGATTACGCAAGCGGTACTCAGTGCGACACGCGGCCGAAGTGATGCGATGCGAATTGCAATATCCGCGTCGGACTCTGAGCTCGCGGAAAGCGGCATCACATTGCCGCCGCGTTATGCTGCGGTCGTTCATGCGATGCAGTTCCTGTCGCCTAGAAGCCAGAATGAAGAAAGTCTTATCAGGGACTGGCTTGATATCTTCGAGATGTCGCGGATCGCGCCATCGGCTAACCCATCCCAGCATGGCGTTGAGCTAGTTGGCGACCGATTGGAAGAGTATAGGAAGATAAGATCCGAGTGCCTCGTCATTGGTTTCCGTGATGATCTGATAGCGCCCACTAAGTTGTGTCGCGAGGTAGCTGACGCTATCCCAGGCTGCAGGTACGAAGAAATTGCCGACAGCGGACATTACGGTTTCCTTGAGCAGCCTGAGAAGGTAAATTCGCTGATCATTGACTATTTTCGCGGAGCACGAGCCTGAGTTATGCTCTAAAGGGGTCGGCCGAGCAACGTTCAACTGGCACCGTGCTGCAGTTGAACGCCTGGCCCGGACTGAACAGGGTGAAAGGAATGGACGTTGGCTACTAATCCGTTTGAAGACGAGGATGCGCAGTACTTCGTCCTGATCAACGACGAAGGACAGCATTCGCTGTGGCCTGTCTTCGCAGACGTGCCCGATGGCTGGGAAGTCATCTTCGGTGCGGAAGGGCGCCAGGAGTGCCTTGACTTCATCGAGAAGAACTGGACTGACATGCGGCCGAAGAGCCTGATCAGGGCCATGGAGGCGGACGCGGCAGCGCGAGGTAACGGCCAGGCGGCCGGCGGGACCAGTGCGGCTAACGGGGCCAGCGAGACGAAGCGGCGTACGCCCCCGAAGAAGGACAAGGCTTCTTCCGGCAGTAAGTAGCCTGCGGATACCCACCAGAAAGCTGGGCCGTCGCCAACGCCGGCCCAGCTTTGCCGTCTCGTCGTTGGATGCGCGGCGACTGACCGGCCAGAAACAGCATCGATGGCTCTGGCTCACATTTCGGGCTCTGGCGCGAACTTTGTGATCGGTGGCAGTGCGTGATCTCGGTGGCCGGGTTCGGGCACGTGCTGCCGGCTGGCCGGGCGGTGCCTGCCTGCTGTTCGTGACAATCCGGTTTAACGCGGCGTGCCGGCCTCCCCGCGCAAACGCGGACTCCTCCACCCTGCGTAACCACGATCACAAATTCGCGCAAGAGCCCCAGAAAATCCAGGTACTCGGACATGCCTTCCCTGTCGGCGGCCAGTTCGAGTCCAGTTCCGCGGCCAGTTCGGCGCTGAATGTGACCGGTCATCTGTCCTGCGGAGGTCTGCTGCCGCGCCGCTTCCGGTGCTCGGGCCTGGCGGCCCTGCGCCCCGGGTCGGCTTGCCCTCGGATGACCTCGGGATTCTGAAGGCGCCAGCTGAGATCACTGGCTGGAGCGGTCCCGGGACTTGCGGTCACCGACGGTGCCCTCCGTTACTCTCGGTCATCGCGGGCTTCGTGTCCGCCTACCTGGAGTTCCCGTGACCGCCAGCAGAAGGGCATCTCACTCCCGGACGTGGGAGCGCAACCGCTCACCCGCAGCCAGCACCAGGGACCGCAAGGCGATCCCGTGGTCGACGTTCGTGTTTTACCGCATCGATGTCCCATGGGTGCAACTCCTTCGGGGGAAGGGGCGTCAGGGTAGCGAGGGCGGGCGCGCTGACCCCGGCGGGCCAACCACGATCACAAAATTCGCGCAAGAGCCACATTTCGTGGTGGTAACGGTGAGCGCGGGGGCGGTTGGAGCTCCACGCCGGCCGCGAACTGGCGGCGGCACCGGCTAACCGGACATCTCAGCTGAGCTAACCGCAACCATGGGCCATCGATGCGGTCCGGCGGCGGCAGGCAACCGCAACCATGGGCCATCGATGCTGCCCGAGTGACATCCATGGGCCACCGATGCGGTTGCCCGGCCCGGCTGAAGTTGCGGTAGGGACCGGTCTTGCGACCGGCCCCCCGCGCAGATCCCGGCGTGCGGAATTACCGCACCGGGCTCCTGCCTTGGGTTCTGGCGTCGAAGCGCACGTTCGGGTAAGGATGCATGATGCGGGCTCGGGGGAGCCACCGGGCTTCGATCCCTTTCATCCGCTGCCAGGTGACCCGGTGCTTCTGGCTGCGGCGCCGCAGCGCTTTGAGCCAGTGCCAGGTCACCTGATCGCGGAAGGCCTGGACTGCCGCGATGTTGCCGGGCACGGCGTAGTATGCCGTGTGCCCGCGCAGCACGCTGGCCAGCCAGCGGCCCTGCTCCGGGATCGATTCGTGCATGCGGCGCTTCAGCTGGACCTTGACCTCGGCCAGCTTGGCCCGCAGCCGCCTGGCGATCGTGATGCGCTTCAGCGCGAACCGCCCGTCCCTGGACGTCCCGCAAATGTGGGTGAAGCCCGGGAAATCGAACGTGTCCGGCCCGCCCGCGCCCCTGGCCGCCCGGTCCCGGGCGGCGAACCGCCCGAACCCGGTCAGCCGGGTCTTGTCCGGGTGCAGCTCCAGTCCGAACTTCGCCAGCCGGGGCCGGAGCTCGTTCAGGAACCGCCGCGCGTCCTGCTCGTACTGAAAGCCGACGATGAAATCATCGGCGAACCGCACGATGATCACCTCGCCGCGAGCATTATGACGCCGCCACCACTCGGTCCACAGGTCCAGAACGTAATGCAGGTACACGTTCGCGAGCAGCGGCGACGCCGATGCTCCCTGCGGCGCCCCGGCACCTTCGCTCCAGACCTCTTCCTCCACGACTCCTGCGGCCAGCCACTTGCCGATCAGCCGCAGGACCCGCTCGTCCGCGATCCGGTGCCGGAGAAACTTCTCCAGCCAGCCCCGGTCAAGCTGGCCGAAAAACCCGGGATATCCGCGGCTGGCACCCAGTTCACCTTCTTCCGCTCGATCCCGACCGCCAGCGCATCCAGCGCGTCGCGGGGCTTGCGCCCCGGCCGGAACCCGCAGGAGAAACCCGGGAAATCCGCCTCGCAGACGGCGTTCAGCACCCCGGCGACAGCCCGCTGGACAATCTTGTCCTCCAGCGACGCGATGCCGAGCGGCCTCAGCCGCCCGTCCGCCTTCGGGATGTACACCCGCCTGCTCGGCGACGCCCGGTAACGCCCCTGCTGCACCCGCTCATGCAAGTCCAGGAGATTAGCCTCCAGGTCCCGCCCCCAGGCACCCCACGTCACCCCGACTGCCCCCGGCGAAGCCTTCGGGCTGACCGCCCGGCAGGCCTGCCGCAGGCGGCTCACGGTGACATGGCGCAAAAGCGCCGTGAACCGTGCCTCTTTATCCCTTACCGCTACCTCACGCACACGGACTGGCCCACTGGACACGCCAGGCCCGGCACTGCGTCCGGGACGTGTTTCACCGTCCGCGTTCCCCTTGGCCGGTCCCCTTTCCTCCCCCGCCTCCGCAGCCGCAGCCTCAGCCCTGGCCTTGTCCGGCAGGTTCGCAGGTACTACGGGACCGCCGGGTTCCCGCGCTCGTTCATCCCGGGATTACCGCCTCGGCGTTCCCCGGGCGGCCCGCCCCGGAGATCAGCCCGGACGGGCGAGACACGGGATCTCCCGGTTCTCGCGCATGAAGGTTCCGCACATGCCCTGGATCTCTGACCGCGCGGGGTCCCCTGACGGCTCGCGATAGCGCCGCCAGCGGTGTTGCCTTCCGCCTTGCGGACAACGCCGGCACCCCGGAAGGATGATTTCGCGGCTCAATAGCCCGGCCTGCACGTGCCCATGACTGCGCTTCGCCACGCCCTCGCGGGACACCGGCGCATGGCTGAGGGCCGCCGCGGGTCGCTAGCCCTTCGGCGCAGAGCTCTTCCATCTCCTCCTCCATGCCGGTTTATCCCGGCGCTTTCCCGCAACGATGTCCCATCGTTGCGGTTGCGGCCCAGGGGCTGGCGGCGAAGTGCCCGGTAGGCCAGGAACTGGCGGACCTGAACGGCGGCCACTGTTGACGGTCACTGGAATTCCAGGTACGCGGACACGAAGCCAGTGATCACCCGCACCGACGAAGAGAACCACCGCCGGCCGCAAGCTCCGCGACTACCCCAGCCGGCAATCTCAGCCAGCGCCTTCAGAACCCGGGTCATCCGATGGCAAGCCGACCCGGAGCGCAGGGCCGCTTGCGGCCCGAGCACCGGAAGCGGCGCGGCAGCATACCTCCGCAGGACAGCCGACCAGTCACATTCAGCGACAACCTCGCCAGAGAACCGGGCTCGGAACTGGCCGCCGACCGGAGGGCACGCCCGCGTACCGAGATCTCCTGGTGGCCGCTATCAGCCACCGGACCCGGGAGCGAAAGAACCGGGAACCGGGTCGCCCGGATCGGCCCGGCCGGACCTGGCGCCGTTACCTTCACGGTATATGCGCCAGAACCGCATCGATGGCCCATCGTTGTCGTGGTGGCGGGCCGGGCGACGACAACGATGGGACATCGTTGCGGTTAGCACCGCATCCATGGGACATCGATGCGGTAGCCGCGGGCCGCGCGACGACAACGATGGGACATCGTTGCGGTTAGCCGCTCGCCTGGCTGGCACCACCGCAGAAAGGGGCACCCTCAGGCCATCGGTGGTCTGCGGGCGGGTTGGATCCCGTCACATTCCGGGCATACGTCCGGCCGGCATGGACATGAGCACACTAGTTTGATCAAACTCGGGCCGGTTCGCTGGCTGAGATCGTTAGCTGGGCAGTGACCAGCTCAGACCGTCAGGCGAGGCGATCAGACCGTCCTGGAAGACCGGAGTGTCAGGCCCGAAGTCCTGCCCGAGCAGGACGCGCGCCTGTTCCTTCGCTCCTTCCTGCATCGCCTGCTTGACGACGGAGGACTTCATCAGGGGCACCATGCTCTGTGCTTTGTTCGCGACGACGTCGTCTACTGCCTTCGCGAACTCGCTGGACCGGTTCTTGTAGCGCTGGGCCAGCGCATCCTCGCCGGAGGACACTCCGCCGACCAGGTTCACGAATGACTCAAGATCGGAATTGGTGTCATCGGTCACCTTTTTGGCGGACCAATAATATGAATTCTCGTCCACATGCAGGTCGTAAAAGGATACGAGGAACTCGTAGAACACGCCGAACTCGCGCCTGTACCGGCGTTCGAACTCGTTGAACGCGGTCTCCTCGTCGGTGGTCTGATCGAAAATGCTGTTAATGGAGCGGGCAGCGAGCATGGCGCCATAGGTCGCGAGATGGACGCCGGACGAGAATACTGGATCAACGAAACAGGCGGCGTCGCCGATAAGTACCATGCCCGGTCGCCAGAATTTCGTGTTCGCATACGAGTAGTCTTTGCGCACGCGGAGTTCGCCGTACTGGCCCTCCGTGACGCGCTTGGCGTCTTTGAGGTAGTCGTTGATCAGCGGGCATTCGGCGATCAGATTAGTCATGGCCTCCTCGGGATCGCCCTGGATCTTACTGGCCAGGTCGTGCCGCACTACTACGCCTACGCTGGTGAGCTCCGGACTGAGCGGGATGTACCAGAACCAGCCGCTGTCAAAGGCCGCGCAGAAGATATTGCCTGAATTAGGTTCGGCCAGGCGCTGGCCCCCCTCGTAGTAGCCGAACAGCGCCAGACTGCGGAAGAACTCTGAGTATTCCCTGGTCGCCCCGGCATGCTGGTATATCCGGCTCTTGTTGCCCGAGGCATCCACGACATACTTCGCGCGGATCGTGCCCGTATTGCCAGCGGCGTCGGTAAAGGACACGCCTTTGACCCGGTCATCGTCGTCGAGAACGGTGGTGACGGTGTGCAGTTCGCGAACGTCCACGCCCTTGCGGCGGGCGTGATCGAGGAGGATCTGGTCGAACTTGCTCCGCTCGACCTGGTAAGCGTAAGACGTTTCGCCGGCCATCTTCGGTGATACCGAGAACGCGAAGGTCCACGGCTCCTCGTTGGCCCCCCATCTGAAGGTACCGCCGCGTTTCCTGGTGAATCCGGCTCTGGCCAGCTCGTCCGCGACCCCGGTGAGGCGGCAGATGCCGTGGATCGTCGATGGCAGCAGCGACTCGCCGATCTGGTACCGGGGGAACTTCTCCTTCTCCAGCAGAACAACTCTGTGCCCGCGCATCGCCACCATCGTGGCCAGCGTCGACCCGCCTGGCCCGCCACCTACGACGACAACGTCGGTGTCGCTAACGCCATCAGTATTCATCGGCTGTCTCTTAACTCCGGTTGGTCCTTGATTAACAATAGCCCGGATATGGCCGGATTACGAGCGGCTTACCTCCAGGGTCACGGCAGCCTGATGGCAGGAAATGATCCCGGTCAGCGAGAGCCCGGCCTTCTCTATGCCGGTAGCGCAGCGATTGACGGATCCCATAACGTCATCGCGGCGGGAATCGAAGATCAGGCCGGCCACTGTGCCGCTGTGAGCCACCTGAATGCCAAGGCCACCGGTTCGCTCGCAGAGGTCAAGCAGGAAATCGAAGGCCGATTTCGGGAGGAAACGCTGACTGATGAGAGCGCTTGCTGTTGCGACCTTAGCGAGCCTGGCGACGTCGCCAGTGGCGACCGCGGCGCGTAGCTCGGACCTGAGCGAGCGAAAAGTGTCGATGTCCGCGGCGGAGTAGACGGCAGACGGCAGCGTTATGGTGTCGACAATTGTTGTGCCGGGATCGGCATCACACCCAACCACTATCATCGCGGGCAGATGGCGCCCGAAGGTCTCGAGCACGGTGCCTTCACGATGAGAGAACAGAACCACCCGGTCATCGATCATTATCGGGTCGGATGCGCTCTCAGCCGCCACGGCAATTCTCCCAATTTCCTCAGCAGTGGGCGTCACACCGTGAAAGTCGGCAATCGCCCGAATGGCTGCCGTTACATCTGCGGTCGACGATCCCATGCCAATGCCGCACGGCACGTCACTGCTGATCTCCATGAACCCGCCGGCTACCGGCGACCTGTCCGTAGAGAATTCCTGCATCGACAATGTGGCTGCGCGGCGTGCTTTCCACATTCCCGGAGTGCAGGTAATATCGGCCGGCGGAGGTGAAGGGTAAAATGTCGCATAACTTTTCCAGGCCGGACATGGCAGCGTAACAAGCGCTCTCTTAAGGTGGCCTTTGTCATCATGAAAGACGCCCTGCAGTATCTCGCCATGATGCGCTGAAGCTGATCCTGCATGTGCAGGCCTGTTGTCCTGGAGCATGTCGCCTCTGTCCTAGCAGCTGCGCACTTTCTGCATCAGCGAGTCCATGTTTTTCCATCCCGTATCGCCTGAGATCGCAACTATATCGCCGCGCAGCGCATGTGACTCTATCAGCCGGCAGGCTGCAGCTATCACCGCATAAGTCTGCAGTCCACCGAATACTCCTGCCGAGGTTAGCGATCTAGCCACATCGATAGCTTCAGCTTCTGACACCTGAACAGAGAGATCAAAGAGGTTATGCGCGAATCCTTCTTCGATAAACGGGGTTCTGTAGTCGCCGTCGACCAGGGCTGCGGTTCCAGGCAGGCGCGTACCTGGTGCGGCCTCGACGGCGAAGACCTTGATCCTCTCATCCTGCTGCTTCAGATAGCGCGCTATCCCCAGCAACGTGCCGCCCGATCCGATAGACCCGACTACGGCCGTAACTCCTGGTACCTTCGAGAGGATTTCGGGGCCAGTACCCTTGAAATGCGCTGCAGGATTCTCCGCATTATGCAGCTGGTCGAGAAAGTACCACTTGCCGGGATCCGATTCCGTAAGCTCTCTGCAGTACATGCTGCCTTCGATAGTGAAGTCTCCGGTAGTCTCCACGGTAGCCCCGAAGTATTCCATGAATTGACGCTTCTCGGCAGTCAGTTTACTTGAGCCTACAATACGCACATTTACTCGCATGGCTTTGCCGAAATAAGCAAGGCTGCATCCCATGTTGCCACTCGAAGCGTCGATCAGAATTTTAGACTGATCCCAGCGAGGATCACGTTTCATGGCCTTCAGCATAGACACGCAGGCTCGATCCTTTACGCTCCCGGTTGGGTTATAACCCTCAAGCTTAAGCAATAGCTGAGCAGATGAGGCTCCGGGGGAAGGAATTCTCAGCACGGGCGTGTTGCCTACGAGACGAGCCAGCGCATCGAAATAATGATCCGAGTGGGGCATTGAATTGATGACCGCTTTCTCGTTTCGCGACGCGAATGGATCAGACGCTGATCCCAGCGTTTCCAGTTTAATACAGAATCGCCGGCGTTGGTAACTGGTTAGGTATTGGGTACCTGGGGTGACATTCCGCAGCCGGCGTTCAACTGCTAAGCCGCCGTAGTTGAACGTCCTGACTCGCCAGGACCCCGGCCGGGCGCGGCGGTGCCAGCCAGGCGAGCGGCTAACCGCAACGATGTCCCATTGTTGTCGTTGCCCGGCTTGCGGCTACCGCATCGATGTCCCATGGATGCGGTGCTGACCGCAACGATGTCCCATCGTTGTCGTTGTCCCGCCCACCACCACGACAACGATGGGCCATAGATGCGGTTCTGGCCGGTCAGTCGCCGCGCCTGCGCCGAGCAGCAGAGTAATGTCCCGAGTCTTCAGGCCCTGTGGTTGCGAGCGGACATTCCGGCCGCGCGTTTGGCGTGCTGCAGGCGAGTCGGCGGCGGGTTTGACCTGGGGAAGACGACATCGATCGCCAGACCGCCGCCGGGCCGTGGCGCGGCCGTGATGGTGGCGGTGTGGGCGCTGGCGATGGCCCTGACGATGGACAGGCCAAGGCCGTGGCCGCGCCGGGACGGGCGCGGGCCGAGTCGCTGGAAGGGCTGGAACAGGCGTTCAACTTCGGCGGGCGGGATGACCGGCCCGGAACTGGCCACCGAAAGGACGGTGCCGACGGCGCTTGTGCCGGTGGCAATCTGTACGTCGCCGTCCGGGATGTTGTGCCGGACAGCATTGTCGATCAGGTTGGTCACCAGTTGCTGTACCAGGAGCGGATCGCCGTCGAGGGTAGCTGGCTGGATGGCGGTCTTGACGTTCAGGTGCAGGCGGCTGATTTCGGGGCGGGGGACAGCCATGGCCGCGCCGGTGATGGCCGCCAGGTCGACCGGCTCGTGCTCAGCGGGTTCGGTTTCGCTGCTGGCGAGGGTGAGCAGTGCGTCGATGAGACGTTCTTGCTCGGCGTTGGATGCGAGCAGATCCCTGCTGACGGCCTGCCAGGTGCCTGTCGCGGCGGCCGGGTCGGCCAGTGTGACCTGGAGCAGGGTTCGTTCCCTGGTCAGGGGCGTGCGCAGCTCGTGTGATGCGTTGGCGGCGAAACGCCGCTGGGCCTCAAACGAGGCTTCAAGCCGCGCGAAGAGATTGTCGAGAGTATCGGCAAGTTCCTTGAGTTCGTCGTCGGGCCCGTCGAGGGCTAGTCGCTCGTGGAGATTGCTGGCGGAGATCCGCCGGGCGGCGGCCGTGATCGTGCTCAGCGGACGCAGCACCCGGCCGGCCAGGATCCAGCCGATCGCGGTGACGACCACCGCGAAGACCGCCAGGGCGACGGCCGAGGCGATCAGCAGTTGCTGCCGGTCGGAGGCGATCTGCCCGAGGCCGGCGCTGTGGATCGCCGCCGCGGCCTGGCTCCGGCTAACCGGGACTGTGACCGTGTCGTAGCGGCCTGCCCGCTTGACGGCGGTGACAGGGACTTTGAGTAGTACTTCGTACGGAGCCGCGCGCGGCGCTGGCTTGGTGTTCCGCAGGTGCAGTGTGTGCCCGTAGAGCAGGTAGGTAAAAGCGAGTACGGCCGCACCGCAGGCAAGGAATGCCGTGATGTACAGGACAGTAAGGCGCAGCCTGGCGGTACGGCGGGGCAGCCGGAGCCAGCGGGCGGGACCGGAACGCGGGCCAGGGGTGTGCATTATGGCTCTCCGATGCGGTAGCCGCTCTCCCGGATGGTCTGGATCAACGGCGGGTCGCCGAGCTTGGCCCGCAGCCGGCGGATAGTGGTCTTCACGGTGCTGGTGAACGGATCGGCCGCCTCGTCCCATACCCGCTCGAGCAGTTCCTCGGCCGGGACCGGTCGCCCGTCGGCGGTGAGCAGGCATTCGAGCACGGCGAGTTCCTTGGGGGTCAGCGGCAGCCGCCGCCCGGCGCGGATCGCGACCCGGCGGGCCGGGTCCAGGCTCAGGTCGCCGTGTTCGAGGCTGGCGGGCAGCGCAGCGGCGGCGCGGCGGCTAAGCGCCCGGATGCGGGCTACTAGCTCGGCGAAATCAAATGGCTTGGCCAGGTAGTCATCCGCGCCCAGTCCGAGGCCCTCGACCCTTTCCCTGACCGACCTCGCCGCGGTGAGCATCAGCACCCGGCTCTCTGAACGGTCCGCGACCAGTGCCCGGCAGACGTCGTCGCCATGCACGCCGGGCAGATCCCGATCGAGGACCACGACGTCATAACGATTGACCGCCAGGTGCTCAAGGGCCGCATTGCCGTCCAGGGCCACGTCGACGGCCATTCCCTCCCGGCGCAGCCCGGTCGCCAGGGCCGTGGCCAGAACCTCGTCGTCCTCGGTTACCAGAACGCGCATCGCCCTCCCGCCGCTTCGCGTGCCCACGGCACGCCAACCGCCTGCCTCCCAGGATCGCAGGCCACAGGTGACAGCCAAGTGACAATTTCGGTCACCGTCCTGTCACCACCCGTTCCGTATAACGGTCCGTAGAACAGTTTGCGGGGGAGACAGGAGAACGACACCATGACCCACATCGGCTTTCCGGAGGAGACCGTCATGAACGGCAAGATCCGGCGCCTGAAGCGCGCTGGAGCCCTGGCTGTCGTCGTCGCCGCTGCCCTGCTGGCCGCTGGGTGCAGCGGCAGTTCCTCGTCCACCTCCGTCTCTGCCTCGGCGCTGGCGAAGGAGGTTGCCTTCGCTCAGTGCATGCGCAGCAATGGCGTCACGAATTTCCCCGACCCCAATTCATCGGGGGGCTTCACCGTGCAGGTAGGAGGTAAAGGGCTGACAATAAACACCACCGCAGCTCAGTCAGCCTATGCCACCTGCCATCACCTGCTGCCAAGCGGCGGCCCGTCTGTCGCAGCGATCGAAGCGGAGATCCAGAAGGCCAACGCGGCGATCCAGAAGGCCAACGTAAGCCTGCTTCCGTTCATCCAGTGCATGCATACTCACGGTGAGCCGAACTTCCCCGAACCTCCGGAGACCCTGAAAGACTCCGGCATTAACATCAGGTCGCCACAGTTCCTGGCTGCGGCGAAGGCATGTAAGGCCCTGCTGCCCAAAGGCTCGAGCGCGCCGTGAGCCAGATAGTTACGCAGGTTGGCCAGCAGGAGGATGAGATGGACGCCGAGAAGTCCGGTGATGTCCGGCCGCACGGACGACGCCACCTTGCCGTCGCTGTAGTGCTGGTGGTCGTGGTGGTCGCAGCCGCTGCGGGCATCGCCTGGGTGACCGGGGCGTTCCGGTCACGCAATTCGTCCGGGACCAGGTCGGGCGCGCTGCCGCCGGCGACCAGGGCGGTGACCAGGCAGAATCTGTCCTCGACGACGCCGGTGAACGCGACCTTGGGATATGCGGGTTCTTACACGATCAGGGGACAAGGCGGGGGAACGCTGACATCGCTGCCGTCGCCCGGACAGGTGATCAGGTCGGGGCAGGCGCTGTACCGGGTAGACAACGGCGTCCCCGTGGTCCTGCTGAACGGGCCCTTGCCGGCCTGGCGGACCTTGGATCAAGGTCTGACCGGGCGGGATGTGACCGAACTTAATCATGACCTGGTAGCGCTCAAAGACGCCAATAGATCGGATATAAGCGCGGCCGGCTGGGATTACTTTTCCTCGGAAACCGCGTCCGGAGTGCAGCAACTCCAGTCGGCGCTCGGGGTCTCGAACCCCTCAGGGTCGCTGCCGGTCGGATCGGTGGTGTTTGAGCCGACCGCGATCCGGGTCACTGAAGTGCTTGGCAACCCCGGCGCCTCGGCCGCCGGGCCAATCCTGGCGGCCACGTCTAACAAGCATGTAATAACAATCCCGCTGAGCACCGGCCAGGAGTCAGAGGTGGCGGTGGGGGATCCGGTCACGGTCACGCTGCCGGACGGTACCAGCACACCAGGAAAGATCTCCTCGGTGGGCACGGTGGCATCAGGGAAGGCAGCCGCGGCGACCATCCAGGTGACGGTCACGCTGGCGCACCCGTCCGCGGCCGGGACCCTGGACCAAGCGCCGGTGACGGTATACATCACCACCGCCAAGGTAACCAACGCGCTGGTGGTACCGGTGGCAGCGCTGCTGGCCCAGGCAGCGAAAGGCCATGGTGCTTCCGGCGGAGGGTACGCGGTCGAGATCATCGGGACCAATAACACCCGGCGGCTGGTGCCGGTGACGGTCGGGATCTTCGACGACAACTCCGGTCTTGTGCAGGTGACCGGGGCGCTGACGCCCGGCCAACGAGTCGTGGTGCCGGCTTCATGAGCGCCGTTCTCGAGCTGGAGCGGGTGACGAAGGATTATCAGGGAACGCCGCCGGTGCGGGCGCTTGATCATGTAAGCGTCGTCGTGGCGGCCGGGGAGCTGACCGCGGTGGTCGGCCCTTCCGGGTCTGGCAAGAGCACGCTGCTGCACGTGATCGGCACGCTGGACCGGCCGAGCAGCGGGGTTGTGCGGGTCACCGGCCTGGACGTGGCGCGGCTGAGCGACCGGGAGGTGTCAGCGCTGCGGGCGCGCCGGATCGGGTTCGTGTTCCAGCAATTCTTCCTGTCCGAGCATCAGAAGGTGCTGGACAACGTGGCCGACGGGCTGCTCTACGCCGGAGTCGCGCGCGCTGAGCGGCGCCGCCTGGCGGCCACCGCGCTCGAGCGGGTCGGCCTGGGGCACCGGGCCGGTGTCCGGCCGACCCAGCTCTCCGGCGGCGAGCGCCAGCGGGTAGCGATCGCCAGGGCGATCGCCGGCCGGCCGCCGGTGGTGCTGGCCGATGAGCCGACCGGCAACCTGGACTCCGCGACCGGCGCTTCGCTGCTGGCCTTGCTTGAGGAGCTCAACGCCGCCGGCACCACGATCATCGTGATCACCCACGACCACGCGGTCGCTGCCTGGACGCGGCGCCGCATCGAGATGCTTGACGGCCGCATCACTCGCGACAGCGGCGCGGCGGAGGCCGCGGCCGGGTCGGAGCGGGAAGGAAAGTCATGACCACCACCCCGACCCGCGCCGTGCTGGTCCCGGCCCGGCTGCGCCTGAGCGACCTGGCCGGACTGGCCAGCGTGGGGCTGCGGACCCGCAAGCTGCGCGCCACGCTCTCGGCGCTGGGCATCGCGATCGGGATCGCGGCGATCGTGGCGGTCCTTGGCCTGGCCCGATCCTCGCAGGCCGTGCTGCTGGCGGAAATCGGCCGGCTGGGCACTAACCTCCTGACTGTCACCAACGGGCAGAGCTTCACCGGCCAGGCCGCCGAGCTGCCCGACGCCTCTCCGGGAATGATCGGCCGGCTGAACGGTGTCATGGCGGTCCAGTACACCGCCGCGGTCAGCAGCGCCAACGCCTACCGCAGCCCGCTGATCCCCTCGGTCGACACCGACGCGCTGACGGTGGACGCCTCCAGCCTGCGCCTGCCCGCCGTCGTCGGCACCTCCGTCGCCCAGGGCACCTACCTCAACGCCGCCACCGCCCGCGAGCCGGTCGCCGTGCTCGGTGCCCAGGCCGCCCAGCTCATGGGCATTGACCGGATCTGGCCGCAGGAGCGGATCTGGGTGGGCGGCATGTGGTTCTACCTGGCCGGAATACTCAAGCCCGCCCCGCTCGCCCCGCAGATCGACACCTCGGTCCTCATCGGCTTCCCCGCCGCCGAGCGCTATCTGAGCCTCGACGGGCACCCATCGGAAATTTACGTCCGCACCGTGAACACCCAGGCCGCTACCACGGCCGTGGACTACTTGCTCGCCGCCCAGGCCAATCCGGGAAACCCCGACGAGGTCGGCGTCTCCCAGCCCTCGGACGCGCTGACCGCTCAAGCCGACGCGGCGGGCGCCTTCGACACCTTGTTCCTCGGCCTGGGTGTCGTCGCGCTGCTGGTCGGCGCCGTCGGAGTGGCCAATATCATGATCATTTCAGTGCTAGAGCGCCGCCAGGAGATCGGCCTGCGCCGCGCACTGGGCGCCACCAGAGGCCAGATCCGCACCCAGTTCCTCGCCGAAGCCGTCCTGCTCGCCTTCATCGGCGGGGTCGCCGGTGACATCGCCGGCGCGGTCGCCACCGGCATCTACGCGCAGATCAAGGGCTGGCCGGTCGTCATTCCGCCGCAGGCGTGGGCGGGCGGCCTGGCCGCTGCCCTCGTCATCGGCGCTCTCGCCGGGCTGCTGCCCGCTGTCCGCGCCGCCCGCCTGTCACCTACGGAAGCTCTGTGGACCGTCTGAGCGGCCGGGGACCATCCGAGCGGCTGGCTACCACGTCACGCACAACTGGCGGAGCCCGCGGGTCGCCATCCCGGACTTCCAGTGGAGCGAGTTCACGTCCTCGGCGAGCCGCAACTGAGGAAAACGCCGCACCAGCGCCGCGAGCACGCAGGCTAGCTGCAGGCGCGCAAGCGGAGCCCCCAGGCATCGGTGCACGCCGTGGCCGAAGGTGAGGTGCGCGGGCAGGGAGTACTCAGGCGCTATCTCGCCGGCCAGTTCGAAGGCCGCAGGATCCCGGTTGGAGGCCACGATGGAAACAACTACAAGCTGCCCGGCATTGACGACGACATCTCCGATGCGGACGCTTTCTGCCGCCATGCGGGGAAAAGTAAGATAGGGGGCAGGGTTAATCCGCATAAGCTCCTCAGCGGCCTGAGGCACAAGCTCAGGGTTGTCATGCAGATTTTTCATCAAAGAGCGATCGAGTATCAGCGTGAGCACGCAGAGGGTGATCTGATCCACCGTAGAGTCGAATCCAGCCATCAGAAGTGAAAGGCATAGCGTCACTAGCTCCTGATTGGTAAGGCTGCCGTTCCCCTCCGCCGACTTGATTAGCGCGCTGATCAGGTCGGCGGCGGGATTCCGCCTCTTTTCGGCGACCAGCCGCACCATGTACCGCACTAGAGCGAGGCTCTGCGGCCTGCTGTCCGCATCATTGTCCTCGAGCCGGAAAAGCACGTTCACATAGGAGCCGAAGATCTCCCGGTCTTCCAGCGGCACTCCGAGAAGATGGCAGAGCACCCCGAAGGGGAGCAGCGAGGAAACCTGAGATACGAAGTCGGCGGGCGGGCGCTGAGCTTCAAGACCGTCAAGCAGGTCCGCTACCGACTGCGTCACGAACGGAGCGAGCTGGGCGATTCTGCGCTCCGTGAACGCTGGCGCCACTAAACGGCGTATGCGTGCGTGCTCGGCGCCTTCCAGGCTAATGATCGCGTCCGGCGCCGAATTGTAGGGGGTGAGCGCGGGGACGTCCTGGCTTACCGCCTCGCTTCGACGGAAGCGCCGGTCGGCGAGAACCTGCCTGGCTAGCTTGTAATCGGATATCAGCCAGCAGCCGTTGCCGTTGGGGGCAACGGCCCACTGTATCGGGGATTGTGCACTGGTGACGTCGTCGGGGAGCGGGCCGAGAGGCACTGACCTGAGCGGCCTGACATATTCCGTCAACGGGTTTCGCTTTCTCTACCAGCGCCATTCATGCTGGCCGAATAGATGATCCGATTTGAGGCCGTGGCCGGCGCACCAGGTCATGAACTGCTCGACTTGCTTAAGCTGGTACGAGTCCTCGTTGTATGACGTGGCCATGACGTGGCCTAGCCAGGTCTCCTCGCCCATGGCATAGACATAAGCTTCGCTCGCACCCAGTTCGGTCATGATCGCGGCCGCCTGGTCGGCGTTCGATCCTGACAGCGTGCGCGAGTTGCTCATCTTCTTGGTAACAGGCTGAGTGAACAGCCCCCCGTACAGCCAGGTCAGCGGGGCGCCCGCGCATTCCATGCCGAGGAACGCCAGGTCGACCTGGCCGACATGATCGCGCATGTATCTGTAGAGGACGGGATCGATGCCGGAGGAGTCAGCGCCCACGAAGACCGTCCGGCCCGCGAACTGCACGCAGTAGGTTGACTTAGCCCTGATGTCCAGGTCGGCGTGCTCGCCAAGGAACGGGGTCGCGATCACCTTCCCGCCGGGGAACTCCACCTCAGAGAAGTCGTCCACCTCAGCTACCGGCAGGCCGAGATGCGACAGGTACAGGCCAAGCGACGGGTCGACCAGGTTGCCGCGCGATGAGCGAGGCACCACGACCGTGCCAATGCGGCCGCGCAGCGCCAGCAGGGTCTCCAGAACGATGTGATCCTGGTGGCCGTGAGTGATCAAGGCCAGATCGATGTAATCGGGCAGATCCCGATAGGTGAACCGGTCCGTGGCCAGGGAGTCTGAGCTGACGAAGGGATCGGTGATGACCGCTGCTTCCTGAGTCTGCAGGACCAGGCAAGCGTGGCCAAAATAGCGGATACGGCCCCCGTCAGTAATGTGGCGATCAGCGGCCAGGTCAGGCTCCGCGGATAGCAGGCGGCTAAGCGCGGCGGTCTCGTCGTCGCTGAGCTCGAGCAGTTCATTGAGGCGACTGAGCGTCGTGCCGCGGACCCTTGAGGCGAAGAGTTCCTCCAGCCACGGGTGCCGGAACGGAATGCGCAGGTCAAGAGCATCTTCCGAGCTCAGCCTTGGTGTGCTCAGGATGAATGGCCGCTCGATCCCGGTTTCCAGTGAGAGCTGAACCGACTGCCGGTCCTCGATGTAGGCGCTGCTCTCGTAGGCCAGGGGCTCGATGTACCGCATAGCTGGCTGGTTGCTGCTGTCGTAGGCGAGTTCCACCAGGCCCGACAGGATCGGGGGCAGCTTCGGGTACAGCGGAGTGAGGTCAAACCCGGTCGCGCTCTGCCGCACGAGATCCTCGGCTTCTGCGATCGCCGCGGCGAAGTTAAGCATGTCGGCGCGGTCATGCTTGATGGAGGCAAGCAGTTCGCGTACTTCTCCGCTCCTGGCTTCCTCGATATTGACGAAGAGGCCGCCCCTCAACTCGGGATTGGCGCTTGCGGTGATATGAACCTGCGGAGATTGGACATACGATTCGAGAAGAGGAACCTGAACGAACGCCAGGTTCATCGCGGCCTGTACTGGTGACACTACATGCAGCCATGCATAAAACCGGTCGACCAGTGGCTCAATGATAACGTCCGGCCTGAGATATCTTGGCTCGCTATTCATACCGACTCCTCGATCCAGAGAGTGCAACTGCGGCAGGGCGCCAGTTGAACGACGAGCTAACCTTGCGGCAAGCCCAGACGTCACCGACCATAGTTTGCCGAGGCATTCAAAGGTAGTGTCGCTATTTCTCTTGAAAGCTGGAACTATGGTGATGACCGAGCAAGAAATTCTCTCCTGCCTCGCGAAGATCGTCGAGGAGTACACTGGGATACCTGCGAGCAAGGTGACCAGCAAGGCGAGTATTGTCGATGACCTGCAAATAAGCTCGCTTTCGATGGTTGAGATCATCGTTGCCGCGCAAGACGAATTTCATATTGACATCCCTGACTCGGCTCTCATGGACCTCAGGACTTTCCAGGACGTCGTCAGCTACGTGCAGCGAGCCCAGCCATCAGTGGCAACGTGAGCAATTACCGTAACAATGCCGAACGCGTCGTCGTAACTGGCCTCGGCGCCCTCACCCCGGTGGGCGAGGACGCCGCCTCCACGTGGACCGCACTGCTCGCGGGCAAGTCTGGCGTGCGCAAGCTCACCGAAGGCTGGGCGGACGGGCTCCCGGTGCGGATCGCGGCGCCCGTCATTACCGATCCCGCGACCGTGTTCCCCGCCTTCCAGTTGCGGCACATGGATCGTTCAGGACAGCTAGCCTTGCTGGCCGCCAGGCAAGCCTGGCAGGACGCCGGTGCGCCGCAAGTGGACCCGGAGCGGCTCGGTGTGTCGATTGCTACCGGCATAGGCGGCCTGGGGTCGGTACTCGGTTCGCGAGAAACGATGGCTACGAAGGGCTGGCAGCGGCTCTCTCCGTTTACCGTGCCCATGCTCATGCCCAATAGCGCCGCGGCATTGATTGGCATCGAATTTGGCGCCCGCGCCGGCGTCCACGCGGCGGTCAGCGCCTGCGCGTCAAGCAACGAGGCGATCGGGTACGGCATGGACATGATCAGATCCGGCCGGGCTGACGTAGTGCTAGCCGGAGGCACCGAGGCGGTTATCCTGCCGGAGACTATCGGCGCGTTCGCGGTGATGCGCGCCCTGTCCTGCCGCAACGACGACCCTGAACATGCCTCCAGGCCATTCGATAAGGCCAGGGACGGATTCGTGTTAGGCGAGGGCGCCGGGGCGATCGTACTTGAATCAGCTGGGCACGCCGCGAGGCGGGCGGCGAATGTACGTGCTACTGCGGCCGGAGTGGGGTACTCGGCCGACTCTTACGACGTGGCCATGCCCGCGCCGGATGGGGCCGGGGCCGCCATGGCGATCCGGCGGGCGCTCGCCGATGCGGAAATCACGCCCGAGGACATTGTTCACATCAGTGCGCACGCGACCTCCACGCCGCCGGGCGACACCGCGGAGGCACTGGCCATCGCTCGCGCTCTCGGCGATGCCGTCAGCGGGATAGTCGTATCCGCTACCAAGTCAATGACAGGTCACTTGCTGGGCAGTGCAGGTGTCATTGCGTCAATAGCGGCGATCTGCGCCCTGCGCGACTCGGTAGCGCCGCCGACGATCAATCTGGAAGATCCTGACGATGAAATTATTGCAGCCGGTATTCGCATCGCCGCCAAGCCGCTTGAGTTGCGCGCCTGCCAGGGTACGAGGGCGGCGCTCAGTAACTCATTTGGCTTTGGCGGCCATAACGTGACACTGGTATTTACGGCGGCCTGAGCCGTGGAATCCGTCACCTGGAGCGTTCAAGTGATGTTAGGACCGCAGTTGAACACGTAGTGGGAATGGATAAGATGCCTGCTTCTGCTGGTGAACGCTGGGACCTGACGGCCGGGCAGCTTGAGATTTGGCATGCCCAGAAACTTGGCCTTGATAGTTCGCTTTATAACACCGGTGAGTATCTGGAGATCATCGGTGACCTGAACGTCGGCTTGTTCGAAACGGCTGCGCTTCTTACCTTTCGCGAAGCCGAGGGCGCTCGCATTCGCATATGCCAAGATGACGAACTGCCGCAGCAATACGTTTATGAACCAGGCGACTGGCAGCTAAATGTTGTTGACTTCAGTGCCGGCGCTGACCCGCAGGCCGCGGCCAGGCAGTGGATGCAAGATGATATGCGGCATCCGGTCAACTTCGAAGGCTGGCTCTTTTCATCGGCGTTGTTCAAGGTGGGGCCAGAAAGGTTCCTCTGGTACTATCGCGCGCATCATATCGCCATCGACGGGTTCAGTGGCGCGATCATCGCTGCCAGGCAGGCCCAGATCTACACCCTGCTCCTAGCCGGGCGATCACCGGCGGAAGGAGCACTGGAACCTATCTCGGTTCTGCTGGAAAGCGAGGCAGAGTACCGTAACTCGCCCGAGCTTGACAGCGACCGGGAATTCTGGCTCGGCGCCCTGTCTGACGTCCCGCAGGCGGTCAGCCTAAACGGCCAGGAAATCCGCCGGAAACCGCAGTTGCCGACGCGGAACTTGCTGGAACTCGACCCGGATCACGCCGCCCGTCTTAGCGCGGCCGCGCGCCGTGTTCGGACCAGCCTGAGTGGGCTCATCGTCGCGGCGTCGGCTATTTACCTGCACCGGCAGACTGGCCAGGAAGACATCGTGCTTGGCCTTTCTGCTCTGGGCCGGACGGGACGGCAGCGCGGCATCCCAGGGATGACGGCTAATGTCTTGCCTATCCGGCTTAGCGTTAGTCATGAGACCTCTCTCGACGAACTAGCACGGCAGGTATCCAGGAAAGTCGGCGACGCTCTCAAGCATCAGAGGTACAGGTTCGAAGACATACTGAGAGATCTGAGGCTACAGGACAGGGATTCGCTATTCACTGTAGTTGTCAATGTTATGGCCTTCGATTACAGCATGACATTCGGCAATTGTTCTGTTATTCCGCATAGCTTGATAAGCACGCCGGTCAGTGACCTTCGAATATCTGTGTATGCCAGCTCGGCTGACGGTAGCGCACAGGTGGCGTTTGACGTCAATCCTGATCTTTACGACCAGGCCGCCGGGCAAGATATAAGCCGGCGTTTCCTCGGAATCCTGGATTGGGTGGAACGAGCTGAGCCCGGTGGGTCAGCGGGACACGCGCAGATCATGTCCGCAGCCGAGCGGGCGCAGGTCGTTGAGGGCTGGAATGACACGGCGGCGGCGGTGCGGGGCGGGTCGGTGGTGGACTGGTTCGGGGAGCAGGTGGCGCTGCGGCCGGATGCGGTGGCGGTGGCAGCGGGGGATGGGTGGCTGACGTACGCGGCGCTGGATGCGGCGGCCGGTCGGGTGGCGGGGCTGCTGGCGGGACGGGGGATCGGGGCGGAGTCGGTCGTGGCGGTGGTGATGGGCCGTTCGGCGGAGCTGATCGGGATGCTCCTGGGTGTGCTGAGGTCGGGGGCGGCGTACTTGCCGGTGGATCCGGGGTATCCGGCCCAGCGGGTCGCGTTCATGCTGCGCGATGCGCGTCCGGCGGTGGTGATTGCTTCCGCGGAGGCGGCGGAGGATCTGCCGGCGTTGCCGGGGGTGCCGGTGCTGGTGGCCGGGGAGCTGGCGGGGGCGGCTGGTGGCGGCGCGGGGCGGCCTGTGGTGCGGCCGGGGCAGCTGGCGTATGTGATGTATACGTCGGGTTCTTCGGGGGTGCCGAAGGGCGTGGGGGTGACCCACGGGGGCCTGGCGAATTATGCGGGGTCGGTGCCGGGGCGGCTGGGGTGGGGTGTGCCGGGGGGCCGGTACGGGTTGCTGCAGGCGCCGTTCACTGACCTGGGGAACACGGTAATCTTCGCGGCCCTGACGACGGGCGGGGTGCTGCACATCCTGGAGGAGGATGCGGTCACTGACCCGGTGGCAGTTGGTGCGTACGTGGCGGGCCGGGGGATTGATTTCCTGAAGGTGGTGCCGAGTCACCTGGCAGCACTGGGTGCGGGCGGGGTGCTGCCGGGGCGGTCGCTGGTGCTGGGCGGGGAGGCGGCGGCGCCGGGCTGGGTGGCTGAGGTGGTGGCTGCGGCCGGTGACCGGGGTGTGTTCAATCATTACGGGCCGACTGAGGCGACGATCGGGGTGGCGACAGCGCGGCTGGATGCGGGCGGCGTGGTTCCGGTGGGGTCGCCGGTGGCGAATACGCGGCTGTTCGTGCTTGACCGGTGGTTGTGCCCGGTGCCGGCCGGGGTGGCGGGAGAGCTGTATGTCGCGGGGGTGCAGCTGGCGCGGGGGTACCTGGGCCGGGCGGGGCTGACGGGTGAGCGGTTCGTGGCGTGCCCGTTCGGGCGCGGGGAGCGGATGTACCGTACGGGAGACGTGGCGCGGTGGACCGCGGCCGGGGAGGTAGTGTTCTGCGGCCGGGCCGATGAGCAGGTCAAGATCCGGGGGTTCCGGGTCGAGCCGGGCGAGGTCGAGGCCGTGCTCGCCGCGCACCCCGAGGTGGCACGGGCCGCTGTCACGGTCCGCGAGGATGTCCCCGGCGACAAGCGGCTGGTCGGCTACGTAGTCCCGGTCAGCGCGGACGGCGAGGCGGGCGGGCTGGCCGGGCGGGTGCGGGAGCACGCGGCGGCACGGCTGCCGGACTATATGGTGCCGCCGGCGATCGTGGTGCTCGACGCGCTGCCGCTGACGTCGAACGGCAAGCTGGACCGCCAGGCCCTGCCCGCCCCCGACTACGCCGGGGCTGCGGCTGGTGATAGCCGGGGGCCGCAGACCGTGACCGAGGAAATCATCTGCGGCCTGTTCGCCGATGTCCTTGGCCTGGCTCAGGCCGGGCCTGACGATGATTTCTTTGCCCTGGGCGGGCATTCACTGCTGGCCGTCCGCTTGGTGAGCCGGGTGCGGGCGGTGCTCGGCGCGGAGGTGCCGGTGCAGGCGCTGTTCGCGGCGCCGACCCCGGCCGAGCTGGCGGGGTGGCTGGGGCACGCCGGGCCAGCCCGGCTGGCGCTGGCGCCTGCGCTGCGGCCGGATCGGGTGCCGTTGTCGTTCGCCCAGCAGCGCCTGTGGTTCATCGCCCAGCTTGAAGGACAGACTCCGGTCTACAACAATCCGGTAGCGGTCCGGCTGGAAGGCGACCTGGACGCCGGGGCGCTGGAGGCGGCGCTCGGGGATGTGATCGGCCGGCACGAGGTGCTGCGGACGATCTTCCCGGCGGTGGACGGTGAGCCTGGCCAGGAGGCCATCGAACTCGACCAGCTTGGCTGGACCCTGCCGGTGACCGTCGTAGGGGAAGACGAACTGGCGCCGCTGATCGCGGCGATTGCCCGGCAGCCGTTTGACCTGACGGCGGAGATTCCGGTGCGGGCCCGGCTGCTGGCCGTGGCGGCCGGGATCCACGTGCTGGTCGTGGTGATCCACCACATCGCGACCGACGGCTGGTCCACCGGACTGCTGGCCCGCGATATCAGCGCGGCGTATGCGGCCAGGAGGGCCGGCCAGGCACCGGAGTGGGCGGCACTGCCCGTGCAGTACGCCGACTACGCGATCTGGCAGCGCGAACTGCTGGGCGATGAGAACGATCCTGGCAGTCTCTCGTCCGGCCAGGTGGCGTGGTGGCGGGACGCGCTGGCCGGGACACCGCCCGAGCTGCCACTGCCCGCCGACCGGCCTCGCCCGGCGGTGCCCGGCCACGGCGGGCATACCGTGCCGTTGGTCGTCGGGGCGCAGGTGCATGCCGGGCTGGTCGCCCTGGCCCGTGCGCAGGGCGTGACGGTGTTCATGGTGGTGCAGGCCGCGCTGGCGGCGCTGCTGTCCAAGCTGGGGGCCGGAGAGGACATCCCGGTCGGCACGCCAGTGGCCGGGCGGTCGGACGAGGCGCTGGACGATCTGGCCGGTTTCTTCGTGAACTCGCTAGTGCTGCGCACGGACGTGTCCGGTGACCCGGTCTTCACCAGCCTGCTGGCGCGGGTGCGGGAGTTCTGGCTCGGCGCGCTTGACCATCAGGACGTTCCGTTCGAGCGGCTGGTGGAGGTCCTGGCCCCGGAGCGGTCACTGGGCCGTCACCCGCTGTTCCAGGTCAACCTGACCGTGCAGAACAACGCCCCGGCGGTACTCGCGCTGCCGGGCCTGAGCGCCGCCGCGATCCCGGCCGGGGAACCGCTCGCCAGGTACGACCTGAACATCATGCTGACCGAAACGCCGAACGGCGGGCTGCACGGCACGGTCACCGCTGCGGCTGACCTGTTCGATCCGGCCACGGCGCACGCGGTCAGCGACCGGTTCGAACGAGTGCTGGCCGCTGTGGTAGCCAATCCGGGAGTCCGGTTGCGCCAGGTGCAGGTTCTGACCGAGGCCGAGCGGGCGCAGGTCGTCGAGGGCTGGAACGATACGGCGCGGCCGGTGCGGCCGGCCACGGTGCCTGAGTTGTTTGAGGCGGTGGTGGCGCGGGCGCCTGATGCGGTGGCGGTGGCGTGTGGTGGCGCGCGGTTGAGTTACGGGGAGCTGAACCGGCGGGCGAACCGGCTGGCGCGGGTGCTGGTGGCAGCGGGGGCGGGGCCGGAGACCGTGGTCGCGGTGGTGATGGACCGGTCGGCTGAGCTGGTGACGGCGTTGCTGGCGGTGCTGAAGGCGGGGGCGGCCTACCTGCCGGTCGACCCTGGCTACCCGGCCCAGCGGATCGTCTACATGCTGCGCGACGTGCGCCCGGCGGTGATTATCGCTTCCGCGCAAGCCGCTGATGACGTACCGGCGTTGCCGGGGGTGGCGGTGCTGGTGGCCGGTGATCCGGGACTGGCGGTGCGGGTGGCGGGGATGGCGGACGGTGACCTGGGAGTGCGTGACCGGGCCGGGGTGCTGGTGCCGGGGAGCGCGGCCTATGTGATGTTCACGTCAGGTTCTTCTGGGGTGCCGAAGGGCGTGGTGGTGACGCACGAGGCGGTGGACCGGCTGGTGCGGCGCGGGGGGTTCGCGGACGTAGGCGGCGATGATGTGGTCGCTTTGGTGTCGTCGGTGTCGTTTGATGCGGCGACGTTTGAGATCTGGGGTGCCCTGGCGGCCGGGGCTCAGTTGGCGGTTGCTCCGGGCGGTGTGCTGTCGGCGGGGGAGCTTGGGAGGTTCCTGGCTGCCTCGCGGGTGAGTGTGCTGTGGCTGACGGCGGGGTTGTTCGGTCAGGTCGCGGAGGCCGACAGCGGAGTCCTGGCGGGGCTGCGGGTGCTGCTGGCGGGCGGTGACGTGCTGCCGGCGGCGGCGTGCCGGGCAGTGCTTGAGCGGGCGCCAGGGGTGCGGCTGGTCAACGGGTACGGGCCGACGGAGAACACGACGTTCACGGCGACCTGGACGGTCGGGGCCGGGGACCTGGACGGCGGGTTCGGGGTGCCGGTAGGCCGGCCGGTCGCCGATACCCGGGTGTTCGTGCTGGACCGGTGGCTGTGCCCGGTGCCGGCCGGGGTGACCGGCGAGCTCTATACGGCCGGGGCGGGTCTGGCTCGGGGCTACCTGGCCGGGGCCCCTTGACCAGCGAGCGGTTCGTGGCGTGCCCGTTCGGGGCGCCGGGGATGCGGATGTACCGGACCGGGGACGTGGCCCGGTGGCGGGCCGATGGCGTGCTGGAGTTCTGCGGCCGGGCTGATGAGCAGGTAAAGATCCGCGGGTTCCGGGTCGAGCCCGGCGAGCTTGAGGTGGTGCTCGCCGGGCACCCGGAGGTAGCACAGGCAGCGGTAACCGTCCGCGAGGACACGCCAGGCGACAAGCGGCTGGCCGCCTATCTCGTCTCGGCCGACCCTGATGGCGACGGTGACGGCGAGCTGACGGCGAGGGTCAGGGAGTACACGGAGAGGCGGCTGCCCGAGTACCTGCGGCCGTCGGCGATCATGGTCCTCGGCGCGTTGCCGCTGACGGCGAACGGGAAAGTCGACCGCAAGGCGCTGCCCGCCCCGGACTATGCCGCAGCGGCGACCGGTGCTGGCCGGGGACCGCAGACCGCAGTCGAGGAGATCATCTGCGGGCTGTTCGCTGACGTCCTTGGCGTGCTGAACGCGGGGGCGGAGGATGACTTCTTCGCTCTTGGCGGGCATTCGCTGCTGGCGGTGCGGCTGGTCAGCCGGATCCGGTCGGTGCTTGGCGTGGAGATGCCCGTGCGAGCGCTCTTCGGCGCGCCGACGCCAGCCGGACTGGCGGGGTGGCTGGAGCAGGCGGGCCACGCCGGTACGGCCCGGCTGGCGCTCGGACCTCGGCCGCGGCTGGCGGCTGTGCCTTTGTCCTTCGCCCAGCAGCGGCTATGGTTCATCGGCCAGTTCGAGGGGCCAAGCCCGCTGTACAACACCCCGGTCGCCGTCCGGCTGGAAGGCGAGCTGGATGCCGGGGCGCTTGAGGCAGCGCTCGGAGATGTGATCGGCCGGCATCAGGTGCTGCGCACCATCTTCCCCGCTGTCGACGGTGAGCCGTGTCAGCAGGTCATCGGGATGGCGGAGGTGGAGTGGCGGCTTCCGGTGACGGCGGTCGCGCAGGATCAGCTCGCCGGGGTGGCGGCGGCGGTGGCGGGGCAGCCATTTGACCTGACGGCGGAGATTCCAGTGCGAGCGCGGCTGCTGCGGGTAGCTGGCGACGTCCACGTGCTGGTGATAGTCATCCACCACATCGCAACCGATGGCTGGTCGGCTGGGGTGCTGACCCAGGATCTGAGTGCGGCGTACTGGGCGCGGTTGCGGGGACAGCCGCCGGGCTGGGGCATGCTGCCGGTGCAGTACGCCGACTATGCGATCTGGCAACGGGAACTGCTGGGCGATCAGGGCGATCCTGGCAGCCTGCTGTCAGGTCAGGTGGCGTGGTGGCGGGACGCGCTCGCGGGGTCGCCACCCGAGCTGGCTTTGCCGGCTGACCGGCCGCGGCCGCCTGTTCCCGACTACCTGGGTCACACGGTGCCGCTGGTCGTGGAGCCGGAAGTGCACGGGCGGCTGGTTGCGCTGGCTCGTGAGCAGGGCGTGACGATGTTCATGGTGGTGCAGGCGTCTTTGGCGGTGCTGCTGTCGAAGCTGGGGGCGGGGGATGACATCCCGGTGGGGACGCCGGTGGCGGGGCGTTCTGATGAAGCCCTGGATGACCTGGTCGGGTTCTTCGTTAACACGCTGGTACTGCGCACGGATGTATCGGGTGATCCGGAGTTCACGGGGTTGCTCGGGCGAGTGCGGGAGTTCTGGCTGGGGGCCCTTGATCATCAGGACGTTCCGTTCGAGCGGCTGGTCGAGGTGCTGGCCCCGGAACGGTCGCTGGCCAGGCACCCGCTGTTCCAGGTCATGCTCGCCGTGCAGAACAACGTCCCGGCCGACATCGCGCTGCCGGGGCTGCGTGTTTCTGAGATGCCGTCGGGGGACCCGGCGGCCCGGTTCGATCTGCAGGTGACCCTGGCCGAGGTGCGGGACGGGCAAGGTCTGCCCACCGGGATGCGGGGCACGGTCACGGCCGCGGCCGGCCTGTTTGATGTCGCTACGGCGAGGGCTTTCTGTGGCTGGTTTGGCCGGGTGCTGGCTGGTGTCGCGGCTGATCCCGTGGCGCGGTTGCGGCGGGTGCAGGTGCTGTCTGAGCAGGAGCGGTCGCAGTTGCTGGCGGGGTGGAATGACACGTCGGCGGACGTGCCGGCGGGGACGCTGGCGGGGTTGTTTGAGGCGCAGGCGGCGCGGGCCCCGGATGCGGTGGCGGTGTCGTGCGAGGGCGCGGTGCTGAGTTACGAAGGGCTGGATGAGGCGGCGGGCCGGGTAGCGGCAGCGCTGGCGGGGCTCGGGGCCGGGCCGGGTTCTGTGGTCGCGGTGGTGATGGATCGTTCGGTGGCGCTGATGGCGGCGTTGCTGGGGGTTTTGAAGGCGGGGGCGGCGTACCTGCCGGTGGATCCTGGGTACCCGGCGGAGCGGGTCGGTTTCATGCTGGCCGACGCGGAGCCCGCGGTGGTGCTGGCTGATGGCGGGCTGGCGGGGTGGCTGGAGGAGTTGTGCGGGGTTCCGGTTCTGGTGGCGGACGGGCCGGGGCTTGAGGGTGCCGGTGGTGTGCGGGGTCCGGTGCTGCCGGGTGATCTGGCGTACGTGATTTACACGTCGGGGTCGACGGGGGTGCCGAAGGGCGTGGGGGTGCCGCATTCCGGGATCGTGAACCGGCTGGCGTGGATGCAGTCGATGTACGGGCTCGGTGCGGGTGACCGGGTTTTGCAGAAGACCCCGGTGAGTTTCGACGTGTCGGTGTGGGAACTGTTCTGGCCCCTGCTGGCGGGCGCGCAACTGGTGCTGGCGCGTCCGGGCGGGCATCAGGACCCGGGGTACCTGTCGGCGCTGATCGGGCGCGAGGCGGTGACGACGGTGCATTTCGTGCCGTCGATGCTGGAGGCGTTCGCGGCTGAGGCGGTCCCGTCGTCGTGTTCGAGCCTGCGGCGGGTGTTCTGCAGCGGGGAGGCGCTGCCCAGGGGTGCTGGCGGGGCGGTTCGGGGAGCGGTTCGGGGGCGGGCTGCTGCATAACTTGTACGGCCCGACGGAGACGTCGGTGGACTCGACGTTCTATGCGTGCGACGGCGGGAGCGAGGTGCCGCCGATCGGGGCGCCGATCGCGAATACGCGGGTGTTCGTGCTGGACGCCTGGTTGTGCCCGGTGCCGGCCGGGGTGGCCGGCGAGCTGTACATCGCGGGCGCCGGTCTGGCGCGGGGGTACCTGGGCCGAGCGGCCCTGACCGGGGAGCGGTTCGTGGCGTGCCCGTTCGGCGGCGGGGAGCGGATGTACCGGACCGGGGACCTGGTCCGGTGGCGGGCCGACGGGGTGCTGGTGTTCAGCGGGCGGGCCGATGATCAGGTGAAGATCCGGGGGTTCCGGATCGAGCCCGGCGAAGTCGAGGCCGTCATCGCCGCCAGTCCGGGAGTGGCGCAGGCCGCTGTTGTCGTCCGCGAGGACGTTCCGGGAGATAAGCGGCTGGTCGCGTACCTGGTCCCTGACGGCGGGGATGGCGGGCTGGCGGGGCGGGTCCGGGAGCATGCCGCCGAGCGGCTGCCGGACTACATGGTGCCGTCGGCGTTCGTGATGCTGGACGGGCTGCCGCTGACGGTGAACGGCAAGCTGGACCGGGCCGCGCTGCCGGCCCCGGACTACGCGGCGGGCGAGGGGCGGGGCGCCGCTGACGGCGGTCGAGGAGATCGTCTGCGGCTTGTTCGCCGGCGTCCTTGGCCTGGACTCGGTGGGGCCTGAGGATGATTTCTTTGCGCTCGGCGGGCATTCGCTGCTGGCGGTACGGCTGGCGAGCCGGGTCCGGGCAGTACTGGGAGTCGAGGTGCCGGTACGGGCACTGTTCGGCGCGCCGACCCCGGCCGGCCTGGCGGCATGGCTGGCGCAGGCAGGTCCGGCCCGGCTGGCGCTGACGCCCGCGTCGCGGCCAGATCGGGTGCCGTTGTCGTTCGCGCAGCAGCGGCTGTGGTTCATCGCCCAGCTCGAGGGGCCGAGCCCGGTCTACAACACCCCGGTCGCGATCCGGCTCGAAGGAGAACTGGACCCGGCTGCACTCGAAGCGGCGCTGGCCGATGTGATCAGCCGGCACGAAGTGCTGCGCACCATCTACCCCGCCGATGGCGGGGAGCCGTGCCAGCGGGTGCTGGGCCTGGACGAGGTGGGCTGGGCGCTCCCGGTCACGGCAGTAGCCGATGATGAGCTGGCCGGGGTGGTCACGGCGGCGGCGGGCGAGCCGTTTGATCTCCTGGCGGAGATTCCGGTGCGGGCTCGCCTGCTGCGGGTAGCTGCCGATGTCCACGTGCTGGTCGTGGTCATCCACCATGTCGCGACTGATGGCTGGTCGACCGGGGTGCTGGCACGGGATCTGAGTCTCGCTTACGCGGCGCGGCTGGCGGGCGGGGCGCCGGGGTGGGCGGCGCTGCCGGTGCAGTACGCCGATTACGCGTTGTGGCAGCGGGAACTGCTCGGCGATGAGGACGATCCCGGCAGCCTGCTGTCCGGGCAGGTGGCCTGGTGGCGGGAAGCGCTGACCGCAATGCCGGCCGAACTGGCGCTGCCATCGGACCGGCCGCGGCCGCCGGTAGCCCGTCACCGGGGGCATGCGGTGCCGCTGGCCGTTCCCGCCGACGTGCATGTCCGGCTGGCTGCCCTGGCTCGGGAGCAGGGCGTGACGGTGTTCATGGTCGTGCAGGCCGCGCTGGCGGTGCTGCTGTCCAAGCTCGGGGCGGGCGAGGACATCCCGGTGGGGACGCCGGTGGCTGGCCGTCCTGATGAGGCCCTGGATGACCTGGTCGGATTCTTCGTGAACACGCTGGTGCTGCGCACGGACACCTCGGGTGATCCGGAGTTCACCGGGCTGCTTGAGCGGGTGCGGGAGTTCTGGCTGGGGGCTCTTGATCATCAGGACGTTCCGTTCGAGCGGCTGGTCGAGGTGCTGGCTCCGGAACGGTCGCTGGCCAGGCACCCGCTGTTCCAGGTCAGCCTCACCGTGCAGAACAACACCCCGGCGGTACTCGCGCTGCCAGGGTTGCGGACCGCCGGGATGCCGGCCGGGACCGGCGCGGTCCGGTTTGACCTGGAGGTCAGCCTCGGCGAGGTCCCTGACGAGCAGGGCCGGCCCGCCGGGCTGCACGGCACGGTCACCGCGGCGGCCGACCTGTTCGACCCGGCCACGGCCCAGTCCATCAGCGAACGGTTCGCCCGGATGCTGGCCGTTCTGGCCGCCGATCCTCAAGCGCGGCTGCGGCGGGTCCAGGTCCTGACCGGGGATGAGCGGGCGCAGGTCGTGTCGGAGTGGGGTGGCGCGTCGCCCATGCCAACGCCGGACGTGACGCTGGCGGGGTTGTTCGCGGCGCAGGCGGCGCGGACGCCGGATGCGGTGGCGGTGGCGTGCGAGGGCGCGCAGGTGAGTTACGGGTGGCTGGATGGGGCGGCTGGCCGGCTGGCGGGAGTGCTCGCGGGGCTGGGGGCGGGGCCGGAGTCGGTGGTGGCGGTAGTGATGAACCGCTCCGCCGGCCTGATCGTCGCGGTGCTTGGGGTGCTGAAGGCCGGGGCGGCGTACCTGCCGGTCGACCCTGGCTACCCGGCCGAGCGGATCGCGTTCATGCTGGCGGACGCGGCCCCGGCGGTGGTCATCGCCTCGGCGGGGGCGCGAGAGGTGGCAGCGTTGGCGGGAGCGGCGGTGCTGATAGTTGATGACCTGGGCCTGGTGGCCGCGGGGGCCGGGACTGGCGGAGTGGTGGTCCCGGCGCATCCGGCGAGTCCGGCGTACGTGATCTATACCTCGGGTTCGACTGGCCGGCCGAAGGGCGTGGCGGTGACGCACGCGTCGGTGGCGGCGTTGGTGGCGGGGACGCGGGAGTGGTTCGGGTTCGGCGGGGGTGAGGTGTGGAGCTGGTTCCATTCGTTCGCGTTTGATTTCTCGGTGTGGGAGTTGTTCGGGGCGCTGCTGCAGGGCGGGCGGGTAGTGGTGGTCCCGTTTGCGGTGTCGCGGTCTCCGCAGGAGTTCGCGGCGCTGCTGGCCCGCCAGGCCGTGACGGTGCTGTCTCAGACTCCGTCGGCGTTTTACCAGCTCATGGAGGCCGGGGCGGGTGCCGGGCTGGCGGTGCGGTGGGTGGTGTTCGGCGGTGAGGCGCTGGACGCTGGCCGGGTAGCCGGGTGGGGTGCCTGTACGCCGGTGCTGGTGAACATGTACGGGATTACCGAGACGACGGTGCACGTGACGGCGCTGGCCCTGGAGGCGGGCGCGGGAGTTACGGGCGGGAGCCCGGTGGGTCGGCCGGTGACCGGGTGGCGGGTGTTCGTTCTTGACCGGTGGCTGTGCCCCGTACCGGCCGGGGTGGCGGGCGAACTGTACGTGGCGGGAGCGGGACTGGCGCGCGGGTACCTGGGGCGGGCGGGGCTGACCGGGGACCGGTTCGTGGCGTGCCCCTTCGGTGCGGACGGCGAGCGGATGTACCGGACCGGGGACCTGGCCAGGTGGACGCCGGACGGTGGGCTGGTTTACTTCGGGCGGGCCGATGACCAGGTGAAGGTCCGGGGGTTCAGGATCGAGCCCGGCGAGGTCGAGGCGGTGCTGGCCGGGCACCCCGAGGTTGCCCGCGCGGTAGTGACCGTCCGCGAGGACACCGCCGGGGACAGAAGGCTAGTCGCCTACCTCGTCCCTGCCTGTCCCGGTGACAGCGGGCTGGCCGGCCGGGTACGCGAGCACGCGGCCAGCCGGCTGCCTGACTACATGGTGCCGGCCGCGATCGTGATGCTGGACGCGCTGCCGATGACAGCGAGCGGCAAGCTGGACCGCGGCGCGCTGCCCGCCCCGGACTATGCGGCGGCGGCAACCGGTGATGGCCGGGGACCGCAGACGGTGGCCGAGGAGATTATCTGCGGCCTGTTCGCCGCTGTGCTTGGCCTGGACTCGGTCGGCGCCGAGGATGATTTCTTTGCGCTTGGCGGGCATTCGCTGCTGGCGGTGCGGCTGGTCAGCCGGGTCCGGGCCGTGCTAGCCGTAGAGGTACCTGTGCGGGCGCTGTTCGGGGCGCCAACCCCGGCGGCGCTGGCGGGGTGGCTGGGACAGGCCGGCCCGGCCCGGCTGCCGCTGGCACCGCAGCCGCGGCGAGACCGGGTGCCGTTGTCGTTCGCCCAGCAGCGGCTGTGGTTCCTTGGGGAGCTCGAGGGACCGAGCCTGGTTGATAACGCTCTGGTGGCGGTGCGGCTGGAAGGCGACCTGGATCCGGCGGCGCTTGAGGCGGCGCTTGGCGAGGTGATCGGCCGGCACGAAGTATTGCGCACCATCTTCCCGGCTGACAGCGGCGAGCCGTACCAGGAGGTCATCGGGCTCACGGAGCTGAGCTGGGCGCTGCCGGTGACGGTCGTGGCGCCTGATCAGCTGCCTGAGGTGGTCGCGGCGGTGGCGGGGCAGCCGTTTGACCTGACCGCGGAGATTCCGGTGCGAGCCCGGCTGCTGGCGCCGGCACCGGATGTACACGTGCTGGCCGTGGTCATCCACCACATCGCGACTGATGGCTGGTCGACTGCCGTGCTGGCCAGGGACGTGAGCGTGGCGTATGCGGCGCGGCTGGCGGGCGGGGCGCCGGGATGGGGCGCTTTGCCGGTGCAGTACGCCGACTACGCGATCTGGCAGCGGGAGCTGCTCGGAGCTGAAGACGATCCTGGCAGCCTGCTGTCCGCTCAGGTGGCCTGGTGGCGAGACGCTCTGGCCGGGTCGCCGCCGGAGCTGACGCTGCCCGCCGACCGGCCGCGGCCGCCGGTGCCGAGCCATCGCGGGAATACGGTGCCGCTGACGGTGCCAGCCGAAGTGCACGGACGGCTGGCCGCCTTGGCTCGCGGGCACGGCGTGACCGTGTTCATGGTGGTGCAGGCGGCGCTGGCGGTGCTGCTGTGCAAGCTCGGCGCGGGAGAGGACATCCCGGTCGGCACCGCCGTGGCCGGGCGTTCTGATGAGGCCCTGGATGACCTGGTCGGTTTCTTCGTCAACACGCTGGTGCTGCGCACTGACGTGTCGGGTGACCCGGAGTTCGGTGAGCTCCTTGCGCGGGTGCGGGAGTTCTGGCTGGGGGCTCTTGATCATCAGGACGTGCCGTTCGAGCGGCTGGTGGAAGTGCTGGCCCCGGAACGGTCGCTGGCCAGGCACCCGCTGTTCCAGGTCAACCTGACCGTGCAGAACAACGCCCCGGCGGTACTTGCGCTGCCGGGGGTGCATGCCGCCCCGCTGCCGTCCGAGGACCCCGCGACCCGGTTCGACCTGCAGGTGAGCCTCACCGAAGTGCGGGACGGGCAGGGCCTGCCTGCCGGACTTGACGGCGTCGTGAGCGCCGCTGCTGATCTGTTCAACCTAAGCACCGCGGCGGCGGTCAGCGGCTGGTTCGCCCGGGTGCTGGCTGCGCTTGCCGCTGATCCGAAGGCACGGCTGCGGCAAGTGGCGGTGCTCGCCGCGGACGAGCGGGCGCAGATCGTGCGGGACTGGAATGACACCGCGGCGGCGGTGCCGGCCGGGACGCTGCCTGAGCTGTTCGAGGCGCAGGCGACCCGAGTGCCTGATGCGGTGGCAGTGGCCTGCGAAGGGGTCGCTGTGAGTTACGGGCAGCTCAATGCCGAGGCCAGCCGGCTGGCCCGGCGGCTGGTAGCGGCGGGGGCAGGGCCAGAGACCGTGGTGGCGGTGGTGATGGACCGCTCCGCCGCGCTGGTGGTGGCGGAGCTGGCAGTTCTGAAGGCGGGGGCGGCGTACCTGCCGGTGGATCCCGGTTACCCGGCCCAGCGGATCTCTTTCATGCTCGACGACGCTGGCCCGGCGGTGATCATCGCCTCCGAGAAAGCTGCTGACGACCTGGCCGTCCTGGCTGAGGTGCCGGCGTTGGTTACCACTCTCCCTCAGCTATCCGCCCGGCGTCATGGCGACACGGGCGACGGCGATCAACTGCCAGTGCTCAGGCCGGCGCATCCGGCGTACGTGATCTACACCTCCGGGTCTACCGGCCGGCCGAAGGGCGTGACGGTCTCCCACGCCGGCCTGGGCAGCCTGGCGGCGGCACTGACGGAACAACTCGAGGTCGGGCCGGGCGGCCGGGTGCTGCAGTGGGCCTCGCCGGGGTTCGATGCCTCGGTGTGGGAGCTGGTGATGACCCTGGGCAGCGGGGCCACGCTGGTGGTGGCCGGGCCCGGCGAACTGCTGGCCGGCCGCGAACTGGCGGAGGTGGTGGCCAGGTATCAGGTCACGCACCTGGCGATGCCGCCAGCGGTGCTGGCCGGGCTGGAAGCCGGCGACCTGGCGACCGTTCGGACTCTGGTAGCCGCGGGTGAGGTGCTGGACGGCGGACTGGCGGGCCAGTGGGCGGCCGGCCGGCGGTTCATCAACGTGTACGGGGCGACCGAGGCCACGGTCTGCAGCACGATGACCGGGCCGCTGGCAGGAAACGGTGATCCGCACATCGGCACGCCGATCGCCAACACCCTGATCTACGTGCTTGACCGGTGGCTGTGCCCGGTGCCGGCTGGGGTGGCCGGGGAACTCTACGTCGCCGGGGCCGGGCTGGCCCGCGGTTACCTGGGCCGGCCCGGCCTGACGGCGGAGCGGTTCATGGCATGCCCGTTCGGGGGCTCCGGGGTGCGGATGTACCGGACGGGAGACCTGGCCAGGTGGACGGGGCCGGGAGAAGCAGCGACCGGCGGGAAGGTACTGGCGTTCTGCGGGCGGGCGGATGAGCAGGTGAAGATCCGGGGGTTCAGGATCGAGCCCGGCGAGGTCGAGGCCGTGCTCGCCGCGCACCCCGAGGTGGCCCAGGTCGTCGTGACCGTGCGCGAAGACACTCCAGGGGACCGGCGGCTGGTCGCCTATGTGGCGTCCGCCAGCACTGCTCTCGACGGGAACGGGAACGGGAACAGGAACGGGGACGGGCTGGCGGGGCGGGTGCGGGAGCATGCGGCGGGGCGGCTGCCTGAGCATCTGGTGCCTGCGGCGGTGGTGGTGCTCGAGGATCTGCCGCTGACGGTGAACGGGAAGGTGGACCGGGCCGCGCTGCCCGCCCCGGACTATGCCGCGACTGCCGGCGGTGGCCGGGGGCCGCAGACCGCGGTCGAGGAGATTATCTGCGGCTTGTTCGCCGATGTGCTTGGCGTGGCCCGAGTCGGGCTCGACGACGACTTCTTCGCCCTCGGCGGCCATTCGCTGCTGGCGATGCGGCTGGCCAGCCGGGTTCGGACGGTATTCGGGGCCGAAGTGCCGGTGCGGGCGCTGTTCGCGGCGCCAACCCCCGCCGGGCTGGCGGGGTGGCTGGGGTCGGCGGGTCCGGCGCGGCTGGCGGTGGGGCGGCGGGTGCGGCCGGCGGTGGTGCCGTTGTCGTTCGCGCAGCAGCGGTTGTGGTTCCTGGGTCAGCTGGAGGGTTCGAGTCCGGTTTATAACAGTCCGCTGGTGGTGCGGCTGGAGGGGGAGCTTGACCCGGAGGCGCTCGAAGCAGCGCTCGGGGATGTGATCGGGCGGCATGAGGTGCTGCGGACGATCTTCCCGGCCGTGGACGGAGAGCCGTGCCAGCAGGTCATCGCGATGACGGAACTGGGGTGGGTCCTGCCGGTAACGGCGGTGACGGAGGAAGAGCTGCCGCAAGCGGTTGGTGTGGAAGCGGCGAGGCCGTTTGACCTGATCGCGGAGGTGCCGGTGCGGGCGCGGCTGCTCGCCGTGGCCGCTGATGTGCACGTGCTGGTGGTCGTCATCCACCATGTCGCGACTGATGGCTGGTCGACGGGGGTGCTGGCGCGGGATCTGAGCGTGGCGTACGGGGCGCGGCTGACCGGGCAGGCGCCGGGGTGGGCGGCGCTGCCGGTGCAGTACGCGGATTACGCGTTGTGGCAGCGGGAGCTGCTGGGGGCTGAGGATGATCCGGGGAGCCTGCTGTCTGGGCAGGCGGCGTGGTGGCGGGAGGCGCTGGCGGGGTCGCCGCCAGAACTCGTGCTGCCGGCGGACCGGCCGCGGCCGCCGGTGCCGAGCCACCGGGGGCATACGGTGCCGGTCGCGGTTCCGGCGGAGGTTTATGTCCGGCTGGTTGCGCTGGCTGGTGAGCACGGCGTGACGGTGTTCATGGTGGTGCAGGCGGCGCTGGCGGTGCTGCTTGACAAGCTCGGGGCGGGTGAGGACATCCCGGTCGGGACGCCGGTCGCGGGGCGTTCTGATGAGGCGCTTGATGACCTGGTCGGGTTCTTCGTTAACACGCTGGTGCTGCGCACGGATGTGTCGGGTGATCCGGAGTTCACGGGACTGCTCGGGCGGGTGCGGGAGTTCTGGCTGGGGGCTCTTGATCATCAGGACGTTCCGTTCGAGCGGCTGGTCGAGGTGCTGGCCCCGGAACGGTCGCTGGCCAGGCACCCGCTGTTCCAGGTCATGCTCGCCGTGCAGAACAACACGCCGGCGGTACTCGCGTTGCCGGGGCTGCGGGCGGCGGGGGTGCCCGCCAGGATCGCGGCGCCCGGGTTCGACCTGGATATCGGCCTGGTCGAGGTGCGGGACGGGCAGGGCCGGGCGGGCGGGCTGACGGGCGGGCTGACCGCTGCGGCGGATCTGTTCGATGTGGCGACGGCGGAGGCGCTCGCGGGCTGGTTCGTCCGGGTGCTGGCGGTGGTGGCGGCTGATCCTGGGGTTGCGCTGCGGCGGGTGGAGGTGCTGACCGGGGGCGAGCGCGCGCAGATCGTGTCGGGGTGGAACGACACGGCGGTGGCGGTGCCGCCGGTGATGGTGCCGGGGCTGATCGTGGCGCGGGCGGCGGAGGTGCCTGATGCGGTCGCGGTGGTATGCGACGGCGAGCACGTGAGTTACGGGGAGCTGGTCGCGCGGGCGTCGCGGGTGGCGTGGCTGCTGCGTCGCGCCGGGGTGGGCGCGGAATCGGTCGTCGGGGTATGCGCGGAGCGGGGCCCGCTGATGGTGACAGCGGCTCTCGGGGTGTGGCTGGCGGGGGCGGCGTACGTGCCGCTGGATCCGGGTTACCCGGCCGGGCGGCTGGAATTCATGCTGGCCGATTCGGGGGCGGAGGTGCTGCTCACTGCGGGGGCGGCCGGTGCCTGGGCGGGTGGTTTCAGCGGTGTCGTTCGCATGGATGATGCGGCTGCGCTGCCTGGAGTTCCGCCGGCGGGGCCGGTGTCGGCTGGTCAGCTGGCGTATGTGATTTACACGTCGGGGTCGACCGGGGTGCCGAATGGGGTGGGGGTGGCTCACGGCAGTGTGGTGAATCTGGCGGGGGCGTTGCGGCAGGCGCTGGGGGCGGGGCCGGGGGTCCGGGTGCTGCAGTTCGCGTCGTTCAGTTTCGATGCGTCGGTGCTTGACGTGGTGGTGACGCTGGTCTCTGGCGGGGTCCTGGTGGTGACGCCGGCCGGGGTGCGGGCAGAGCCGGGTGCGGTGACGAAGCTGGCGGCGCGGGCGGGCGTGCAGTCGGTGAGCCTGGCGCCGTCGTTGCTTGAGGTGCTTGATCCGGCCGGGTGGGTGCCGGTGAAGCACATGATCGCGGGTTCCGAGCCGCTGCCGGCGCGGGTGGCGCAGGTGTGGGCGCCGGGGCGGCGGCTGGTGCACGGGTACGGGCCGACGGAGGCGACAGTAATCTCGGCGACCGCGGTGGTGGGTGCGGAGGACCGCGGGCAGCCGCCGATCGGGTCGCCGGTCGCCAACACCCGTATCTTCGTGCTTGACCGGTGGCTGTGCCCGGTGCCGGCCGGGGTGGCCGGGGAACTGTATATCGCGGGGGCGGGGCTGGCCCGCGGTTACCTGGGCCGGGCCGCGCTGACGGCGGGCCGGTTCGTGGCGTGCCCGTTCGGGTCCGCTGGTGAGCGGATGTACCGGACGGGGGACCTGGCCAGGTGGACCGCGGCCGGGGGACAGCTGGTGTTCTGCGGGCGGGCGGACGCGCAGGTGAAGATCCGGGGGTTCAGGATCGAGCCCGGCGAAATCGAGGCCGTGCTGGCCGGGCACCCCGAGGTCGCGCAGGCCGCGGTGATCGTCCGCGAGGACACCACCGGAGAGCGGCGGCTGGCCGCCTACCTGGTCCCGGACGGCGGGGACAGGGACAGCGGGCTGGCCGGACGGGTGCGGGATTACGCGGCCGGGCGGCTGCCTGACTACCTGCTGCCCTCAGCGGTCGTCCTGCTTGACGCGCTGCCGCTGACCCCCAGCGGCAAGCTCGACCGGGCCGCGCTGCCCGCCCCGGACTACACCGCCGGCGCGGCCGGCGGCCGCGGCCCCAGACCGTGGCCGAGGAAATTCTCTGCGGCCTGTTCGCCGGTGTCCTCGGCCTGGACTCGGTCGGGCCCGACGACGACTTCTTCGAGCTCGGCGGCCACTCACTCCTCGCCGTCCGCCTCGCCAGCCGCATCCGCGTCGTGCTCGGCGCCGAAGTAGAGATAACAGCCCTCTTCGAAACCCCAACCCCCGCCGGGCTGGCGGGGTGGCTGGGGTCGGCGGGTCCGGCGCGGCTGGCGGTGGGGCGGCGGGTGCGGCCGGCGGTGGTGCCGTTGTCGTTCGCGCAGCAGCGGTTGTGGTTCCTGGGTCAGCTGGAGGGTTCGAGTCCGGTTTATAACAGTCCGCTGGTGGTGCGGCTGGAGGGGGAACTGGATACCGGGGCGCTCGAAGCAGCGCTCGGGGATGTGATCGGCCGGCATGAGGTGCTGCGGACGATCTTCCCGGCCGTGGACGGAGAGCCGTGCCAGCAGGTCATCGCGATGACGGAACTGGGGTGGGTCCTGCCGGTAACGGCGGTGACGGAGGAAGAGCTGGCCGGGGTGGTCGGGACGGCGGCGGGTCAGCCGTTTGACCTGACGGCGCAGGTGCCGGTGCGGGCGCGGCTGCTCGCGGTATCGGCGGACGTGCACGTGCTGGTGGTGGTGGTTCACCATGTGGCGACTGATGGCTGGTCGACGGGGGTGCTGGCGCGGGATCTGAGCGTGGCGTACGGGGCGCGGCTGACCGGGCAGGCGCCGGGGTGGGCGGCGCTGCCGGTGCAGTACGCCGATTACGCGTTGTGGCAGCGGGAGCTGCTGGGGGCTGAGGACGATCCGGGGAGCCTGCTGTCTGGGCAGGCGGCGTGGTGGCGGGAGGCGCTGGCCGGGTCGCCGCCTGAGCTGGCGCTGCCGGCGGACCGGCCGCGGCCGCCGGTGCCGAGTCACCGGGGGCATACGGTGCCGGTCGCGGTTCCGGCGGAGGTGCATGGGCGGCTGGCTGCTCTGGCCCGGCAGACGGGTGTGACGGTGTTCATGGTCGTGCAGGCCGCGCTGGCGGTGCTGCTTTCCAAGCTGGGGGCCGGTGAGGACATCCCGGTGGGGACGCCGGTGGCTGGCCGTGCGGACGAGGCCCTGGACGACCTCGTTGGCTTCTTTATTAACACGCTGGTGCTGCGCACGGATGTGTCGGGTGATCCGGAGTTCACGGGGTTGCTCGGGCGGGTGCGGGAGTTCTGGCTGGGGGCTCTTGATCATCAGGACGTTCCGTTCGAGCGGCTGGTGGAGGTGCTGGCGCCGGAACGGTCGCTGGCCAGGCACCCGCTGTTCCAGGTCATGCTCGCCGTGCAGAACAACACGCCGGCGGTACTCGCGTTGCCGGGGCTGCGGGCGGCGGGGGTGCCCGCCAGGATCGCGGCGCCCGGGTTCGACCTGGATATCGGCCTGGTCGAGGTGCGGGACGGGCAGGGCCGGGCGGGCGGGCTGACGGGCGGGCTGACCGCTGCGGCGGATCTGTTCGATGTGGGGACGGCGGAGGCGCTCGCGGGCTGGTTCGTCCGGGTGCTGGCGGTGGTGGCGGCTGATCCTGGGGTTGCGCTGCGGCGGGTGGAGGTGCTGACCGGGGGCGAGCGGGCGCAGATCGTGTCGGGGTGGAACGACACGGCGGCGGCGGTGCCGCCGGTGATGGTGCCGGGGCTGATCGTGGCGCGGGCGGCGGAGGTGCCTGATGCGGTCGCGGTGGTATGCGACGGCGAGCACGTGAGTTACGGGGAGCTGGTCGCGCGGGCGTCGCGGGTGGCGTGGCTGCTGCGTCGCGCCGGGGTGGGCGCGGAATCGGTCGTCGGGGTGTGCGCGGAGCGGGGCCCGCTGATGGTGACGGCGGCTCTCGGGGTGTGGCTGGCGGGGGCGGCCTATGTGCCGCTGGATCCGGGGTTCCCGGCGGGGCGGCTGGAGTTCATGCTGGCCGATAGCGGGGCGGAGGTGCTGCTCACGGCGGGGGCCGCCGGCGGGGCTGTGGCGGCGGGTTTCTGTGGTGTCGTGGTGCGGGCCGATGATGCCGGGACGCTGGCGGGGTTGCTGCCGGGGGTTCCGCCGCCGGGGGCGGTGTCGGCGGGTCAGCTGGCGTATGTGATTTATACGTCGGGGTCGACCGGGGTGCCCAATGGGGTGGGGGCGGTCCATGGCGGTGTGGTGAATCTGGTGGCAGGGCTGCGGGAGGCGCTGGGCGCGGGGCTCGGGGTGCGGGTGCTGCAGTTCGCGTCGTTCAGTTTCGATGCGTCGGTGCTTGACGTGGTGGTGACGCTGGTCTCTGGCGGGACCCTGGTGGTAGCGCCGGCGGAGGTGCGGGCAGAGCCTGGCCTGGTGGCGGGCCTGGTGGGGCGGGCCGGGGTCCAGGCGGTGAGCGTAGCGCCGTCGTTGCTTGAGGTGCTTGATCCGGCGGGCCTGATGTCGGTGGTGCACATGATCGCGGGTTCTGAGCCGCTGCCGGCGCGGGTGGCGGAGGTGTGGGCGCCGGGGCGGCGGCTGGTGCACGGGTACGGGCCGACGGAGGCGACAGTAATCTCGGCGACCGCGGTGGTGGGTGCGGAGGACCGCGGGCAGCCGCCGATCGGGTCGCCGGTCGCCAACACCCGTATCTTCGTGCTTGACCGGTGGCTGTGCCCGGTGCCGGCCGGGGTGGCCGGGGAACTGTATATCGCGGGGGCGGGGCTGGCCCGCGGTTACCTGGGCCGGGCCGCGCTGACGGCGGGCCGGTTCGTGGCGTGCCCGTTCGGGTCCGCTGGTGAGCGGATGTACCGGACGGGGGACCTGGCCAGGTGGACCGCGGCCGGGGGACAGCTGGTGTTCTGCGGGCGGGCGGACGCGCAGGTGAAGATCCGGGGGTTCAGGATCGAGCCCGGCGAAATCGAGACTGTGATCGCTGCCTGCCCCGGCGTGGCCCAGGCCGCCGTCACGGTCAGGGAGGACCTGCCCGGTGACAAGCGGCTGGCTGCTTACCTGGTGCCCGCGGCCGGCGACGGTGACAGCGGGCTGGCCGGGCGGGTACGGGACTACGCGGCCGGGCGGCTGCCTGACTACCTGGTGCCGTCAGTGTTCGTGATGCTCGCGGCGCTGCCCCTGACCCCGACCGGGAAACTCGACCGGGCCGCGCTGCCCGCCCCTGACTACACCACAGCCGCCGGCGGGGGCCGGGGACCGCGGACCGTGACCGAGGAAGTCCTCTGCGGCCTGTTCGCCGAGGTCCTCGGCCTGGACTCGGTCGGCCCGACGACGACTTCTTCGAGCTCGGCGGCCACTCACTCCTCGCCGTCCGCCTCGCCAGCCGCATCCGCGTCGTGCTCGGCGCCGAAGTAGAGATAACAGCCCTCTTCGAAACCCCAACCCCCGCCGGGCTGGCGGCAGCGACCGGTCCGGCCCGGGTGCAGGTGCCGGCGAACCTGATCCCGGCCCGGGCGGAGCAGATCACGCCGGAGATGCTGACGCTGGTCGAGCTGGACGCCGGTCAGCTCGCGTCGGTGGTAGCCAGGGTGGATGGCGGGGCGGCGAACGTGGCCGATATCTACCCGCTGGCCCCGTTGCAGGAAGGGATGCTGTTCCATCACCTGCTGGCCGGGCCGACGAAGCCGACGTATACCTGGAATCGGCACTGCTGGCCTTTGACTCCCTGGCCACGCTGGACGAGTTCACCGTTGTGCTCGGCCAGGTGATCGGCCGGCACGACATCTTCCGTACCTCGCTGGCCTGGGAGGACCTGCCAGAGCCAGTGCAGGTCGTGTGGCGGCACGCGGAACTGGCGGTGACCGAGGTGGTGCTGGCCGACGGGCAGGACCCGGCGGCCGCACTCGGGGCGGCAGCGGGACAGCGGATAGATCTGCGACAGGCGCCGCTGCTGCGGGTTCATTTCTCCGCCGAGCCGGGCACCGGCCGGTGGATGGCTCTGGTCACCTACCACCACCTGGTACTGGATCACACCGGTCTGGAGGTAGTGATCGGCGAGATTACCTCCCTGCTGGCCGGGCGGGAGGACCAGTTGCCGGTGCCGGTGCCGTTCCGTGACTTCGTGGCGCAGGCCCGGCTGGGGGTGTCGCGGGAGGAGCACCGCAAGTACTTCGCGGGGCTGCTTGGCAATGTGACCGAGCCGACGGCGCCGTTCGGCTTACTCGATGCCCGCCAGGACGGGTCAGCGGCAGTGCAGGCCCGGTCGCCAGTGGATGCGGAGCTCGCGGGCCGGGTGCGGGAGCGGGCCAGGGTGGCCAGGGTGTCGGCGGCGACGGTGTTCCACCTGGTCTGGGCACGGGTCCTGGCGGTGCTTGCTGGCCGGGATGACGTGGTGTTCGGGACGGTGCTGTTCGGCCGGATGGCGGGCGGGGCCGGCGCGGACCGGGCACTGGGAATGTTCATGAACACGCTGCCGGTGCGGATGGACACCGGCGGCACCGATGTGGCCGGGGCGCTGGTGGCGATGCGGTCTCAGCTCGCCGGGCTGCTGGCCCACGAGCACGCCCCTCTGGTGGTGGCTCAGCAGGCCAGCGGCCTGCCCGCCCAGCTGCCCCTGTTCACTGCCCTGCTCAACTACCGGCACAGCCAGCCCCAGCCCGACCGCCCGCAGCCAGACTCCGGCATCCGCCAGCTGCCCACCCGAGGACGGAACAACTATCCGCTAGCGGTCTCCGTCGATGACACAGGGACCGGATTCGTCTTCACCGTCGAAGTGGTCCCGCCAGGTGACCCTGAACTGGTCTGCGCACTGCTGCACACCACACTCGACAGCCTGGTCACGGCGCTGGAGCACGCTCCCGCCACCCCGCTGCGGCAGGTGCGGGTGCTGGGCGCGGCCGAGCGTGCGCGAATCCTCGAGAACTGGAACGACACCGCCGCGCCGGCGCTGGCGGGGTCGGTGCCGGAATCGTTCCTGGCGCAGGTGGCCAGAACGCCTGATGCGGTGGCGGTGCTGGCGGGGGATGGCTGCCTGACGTACGCGGGGCTTGATGCGCTGGCTGGCCGGCTGGCCGTGGTGCTGGCGGCGGCGGGAGCGGGGCCGGAGCGGCTGGTGGCGGTGGTGCTTGACCGGTCGGTGCTGCTGGTGGCGGCGCTGCTGGCGGTCTGGCGGACGGGGGCGGCGTACGTGCCTGTCGATCCGCGGTATCCGGCGCAGCGGGTCGCGTTCATGCTCGCGGACGCGGATCCGGCGGTAGTGCTGACCAGCCGGCTCCTGGCGCAAGCGCTGCCGCCGGTGACCGGGCCAGTGGTCCTGGCTGATGACGACGCGCCGCCAGGTGCTGTGCCGTGGGCCGGGGTGCGGCCGGGGAATCCGGCGTACGTGATTTACACCTCCGGGTCGACCGGCACCCCGAAGGGGGTGGTCATCACTCATGCGGGCCTGGCGAACTACGTGCAGTGGTGCCAGGGCGCGTATCCGGAAGTGGCCGTCAGCAGCCTGCTGCACGCCCCGATGTCGTTCGACGGCGGGGTCACCGGATTGTTCGGGGGTCTGGTCAGCGGCGGCCGGGTGGTGGTCGCCGGGCTGGATGAGGATCTGCCCGGGCTGCTGGGAGGGGCCCGGCTGGGGTTCTTGAAGATCACTCCGAGTCATCTGCCGGTGCTGGCCGGGCTTGAGGACGCCGCACCATCGGGGCGGCTGATGACCGGTGCGGAGCCATCGGGCGGAGAGCTGCTCGCGCAATGGCATCAGCGGCATCCCGAGGTGGCAGTGGTCAACCACTACGGGCAAACCGAGACAACAGTCGGCTGCACCGATTACCTGGCCAGGCCCGCGGACCTGGCATCAGGACAGGTGCTGCCGATCGGGGCGCCGATGGCGAATAACCGAGTGTTCGTCCTGGACCGGTGGCTGAGCCCGGTACCGGCTGGAGTAGCTGGCGAGCTGTATGTGGCCGGGGCGCAGCTAGCTCGCGGCTACCTGGGCCGAGCGGGACTGACCGGGGAACGGTTCGTGGCCTGCCCGTTCGGCGAGCCGGGAGAACGGATGTACCGAACCGGGGACCTCGCCAGGTGGCGGGCTGACCGGCAGCTGGTCTTCTGCGGGCGAGCCGACCAGCAGCTGAAGATCCGCGGGTTCCGGATCGAACCCGGCGAGATCGAAGCCGTCCTGGCCACCTGCCAAGGCGTGGCGAGGGCAGCGGTCGTGGCCAGGGAAGACAGCCCGGGGGACAAGCGGCTGGCCGCCTACATCGTCCGCGCCGACGGCGACTCCGATGCCGACGGGGACGGGGACGGGGACGGCGAGCTGGCCGCCCGTGTTCGAGAGCACGCAGCGGAACGGCTGCCCGATTACATGGTTCCGTCGGCGGTGATCCTGCTCCCGGCGCTGCCGCTGACCCCTAGCGGCAAGCTGAACCGCGCCGCGCTCCCCGCCCCGAACTATGCCTCAGCGGCCGGCGCGGCCCGGCGAGCGCCCGCCACCATCCAGGAAGAGATTCTGTGCGGAGTCCTCGCTGAAATTCTCAGGCTGGACTCGGTCGGACCTGACGACAACTTCTTCGCACTCGGCGGGCACTCGCTGCTGGCCATCCGGCTAGTGAACCGGGTCAGGCAGGTATTTGATGCCGACCTTTCCATCAAGGCCCTGTTCGAAATGCCAACGGTCGCAGGGATTGCCAGTCGAATTGAAAGCCGAAAGTCCGCTCGGCCGCCGTTGCGGCCTAGGCCCAGGCAGGAGGAATCTTGATGATTCCGTTGTCGTTTGCCCAGCGGCGATTGTGGTTCCTGGCTGAGCTCGAGGGGCCGAGCCCGGTCTACAACAATCCGGTAGCCGTCCGGCTCACGGGCGCGCTGGATGCCGGGGCGCTTGAGGCAGCGCTGGCCGACGTGATCGGGCGGCACGAAGTGCTGCGAACCGTGTTCCCTGCGGTGGACGGTGAGCCGCGCCAGCAGGTCATCGAGCTGGACGAACTGGCCTGGGCGCTGCCGGTGACGCCGGTCGCCGAGGATGAGCTGCCTGCGGTGGTCGCGGCGACGGTGGCGCGGCCGTTTGACCTGACCGCGGAAATTCCGGTACGGGCCCGGCTGCTAGCCGTGGCGCCGGAGGCGCATGTGCTGGTGGTGGTGATCCATCACATCGCCACCGATGGCTGGTCCACCGGAGTGCTGGCGCGGGATCTGAGTGTCGCGTATGCGGCGCGGCTCGCGGGCGGGGCGCCGGAATGGGCCGCGCTGCCGGTGCAGTACGCCGACTACGCGATCTGGCAGCAGGAGCTGCTAGGCGACGAACGCGATCCTGACAGCTTGCAGTCGGCCCAGGCGGCGTGGTGGCGGGACGCGCTGGCGGGGTCACCGTCGGAGCTGGTACTGCCCGCGGATCGCCCGCGCCCGCCGGTACCCAGTCACCGCGGGCATACGGTGCCGCTTGAGGTTCCGGCGCCGGTGCACGCGCGGCTGGCGGATCTGGCCCGTGAGCAGGGCGTGACGGTGTTCATGGTGATCCAGGCCGCGCTGGCGGTGCTGCTGTCGAAACTCGGGGCGGGGGATGACATCCCCGTGGGCACGCCAGTGGCCGGGCGTTCGGATGAAGCCCTCTATGACCTGGTCGGGTTCTTCGTGAACACGCTGGTACTGCGCACGGACACCTCGGGTGACCCGACGTTCAGTGAGCTGCTCGGCCGGGTGCGGGAGTTCTGGCTGGGTGCGCTCGATCAGCAGGACGTGCCGTTCGAGCGGCTGGTTGAGGTCCTGGCGCCGGAACGGTCACTGGCGCGCCACCCGCTGTTCCAGATCAACCTGACCATGCAAAATAACGCCTCGGTGACCCTCGCGCTGCCCGGACTGACCGCCGCCGCGGAGCCGGCTGGCGATCCGGCCGCCCGATTCGACCTGGAGGTGAGCCTGGGCGAGGTGCGGGATGGGCATGGCCGGCCGGCGGGCCTGCGGGGCGGGCTGACCGCGGCGGCGGATTTGTTCGACGCGGCGACGGCCGGGGCGATGGGTGAGTGGTTTGTGCGGGTGCTGGCTGGTGTCGCGGCCAGTCCGGAGATGCGGTTGCGGCGGGTGGCGGTGCTGTCGGCGGATGAGCGGTCGCAGGTGCTGCACGGGTGGAATGACACGGCGGTAGAGGTTCCCGCAGGGACGCTGGCGGGGTTGTTCGAGGCGCAGGCGGCGCGGACGCCGGATGCGGTGGCGGTGTCGTGCGAGGGTGTGCTGCTGAGTTATGCGGGGCTGGATGGGGCGGCTTCCCGTGTGGCGGGGGTTCTGGCGGGGCTGGGGGTCGGGGCCGGGACCGTGGTTGCGGTGGTGATGGATCGTTCGGTGGCGCTGATGGCGGCGTTGCTGGGGGTTTTGAAGGCGGGGGCGGCGTACCTGCCGGTGGATCCTGGGTACCCGGCGGAGCGGGTCGGTTTCATGCTGGCCGACGCGGAGCCCGCGGTGGTGCTGGCTGATGGCGGGCTGGCGGGGTGGCTGGAGGAGTTGTGCGGGGTTCCGGTTCTGGTGGCGGACGGGCCGGGGCTTGAGGGTGCCGGTGGTGTGCGGGGTCCGGTGCTGCCGGGTGATCTGGCGTACGTGATTTACACGTCGGGGTCGACGGGGGTGCCGAAGGGCGTGGGGGTGCCGCATTCCGGGATCGTGAACCGGCTGGCGTGGATGCAGTCGATGTACGGGCTCGGTGCGGGTGACCGGGTTTTGCAGAAGACCCCGGTGAGTTTCGACGTGTCGGTGTGGGAACTGTTCTGGCCCCTGCTGGCGGGCGCGCAACTGGTGCTGGCGCGTCCGGGCGGGCATCAGGACCCGGGGTACCTGTCGGCGCTGATCGGGCGCGAGGCGGTGACGACGGTGCATTTCGTGCCGTCGATGCTGGAGGCGTTCGCGGCTGAGGCGGTCCCGTCGTCGTGTTCGAGCCTGCGGCGGGTGTTCTGCAGCGGGGAGGCGCTGCCAGGGGTGCTGGCGGGGCGGTTCGGGGAGCGGTTCGGGGGCGGGCTGCTGCATAACTTGTACGGCCCGACGGAGACGTCGGTGGACTCGACGTTCTATGCGTGCGACGGCGGGAGCGAGGTGCCGCCGATCGGGGCGCCGATCGCGAATACGCGGGTGTTCGTGCTGGACGCCTGGTTGTGCCCGGTGCCGGCCGGGGTGGCCGGCGAGCTGTACATCGCGGGCGCCGGTCTGGCGCGGGGGTACCTGGGCCGAGCGGCCCTGACCGGGGAGCGGTTCGTGGCGTGCCCGTTCGGCGGCGGGGAGCGGATGTACCGGACCGGGGACCTGGTCCGGTGGCGGGCCGACGGGGTGCTGGTGTTCAGCGGGCGGGCCGATGATCAGGTGAAGATCCGGGGGTTCCGGATCGAGCCCGGCGAAGTCGAGGCCGTCATCGCCGCCAGTCCGGGAGTGGCGCAGGCCGCTGTCGTCGTCCGTGAGGATACGGCCGGGGATAAGCGGCTGATCGGCTACCTGGTCCCTGACGGCGGGGATGGCGGGCTGGCGGGGCGGGTCCGGGAGCATGCCGCCGAGCGGCTGCCGGACTACATGGTGCCGTCGGCGTTCGTGATGCTGGACGGGCTGCCGCTGACGGTGAACGGCAAGCTGGACCGGGCCGCGCTGCCGGCCCCGGACTACGCGGCGGGCGAGGGGCGGGGCCCGCTGACGGCGGTCGAGGAGATCGTCTGCGGCTTGTTCGCCGGCGTCCTTGGCCTGGACTCGGTGGGGCCTGAGGATGATTTCTTTGCGCTCGGCGGGCATTCGCTGCTGGCGGTACGGCTGGCGAGCCGGGTCCGGGCAGTACTGGGAGTCGAGGTGCCGGTACGGGCACTGTTCGGCGCGCCGACCCCGGCCGGCCTGGCGGCATGGCTGGCGCAGGCAGGTCCGGCCCGGCTGGCGCTGACGCCCGCGTCGCGGCCAGATCGGGTGCCGTTGTCGTTCGCGCAGCAGCGGCTGTGGTTCATCGCCCAGCTCGAGGGGCCGAGCCCGGTCTACAACAACCCGGTCGCGATCCGGCTCGAAGGAGAACTGGACCCGGCTGCACTCGAAGCGGCGCTGGCCGATGTGATCAGCCGGCACGAAGTGCTGCGCACCATCTACCCCGCCGATGGCGGGGAGCCGTGCCAGCGGGTGCTGGGCCTGGACGAGGTGGGCTGGGCGCTCCCGGTCACGGCAGTAGCCGATGATGAGCTGGCCGGGGTGGTCACGGCGGCGGCGGGCGAGCCGTTTGATCTCCTGGCGGAGATTCCGGTGCGGGCTCGCCTGCTGCGGGTAGCTGCCGATGTCCACGTGCTGGTCGTGGTCATCCACCATGTCGCGACTGATGGCTGGTCGACCGGGGTGCTGGCACGGGATCTGAGTCTCGCTTACGCGGCGCGGCTGGCGGGCGGGGCGCCGGGGTGGGCGGCGCTGCCGGTGCAGTACGCCGATTACGCGTTGTGGCAGCGGGAACTGCTCGGCGATGAGGACGATCCCGGCAGCCTGCTGTCCGGGCAGGTGGCCTGGTGGCGGGAAGCGCTGACCGGAATGCCGCCGGAACTGGCGCTGCCATCGGACCGGCCGCGCCCGCCGGCACCGGGTTACCGCGGGCATGCGGTGCCGCTGACAGTCCCGGCGCAGGTGCATGCCGGGCTCGCTGCCCTGGCTCGGGAGCGGGGCGTGACGATGTTCATGGTGGTGCAGGCCGCGCTGGCGGTGCTGCTGTCCAAGCTCGGCGCCGGGGAGGACATCCCGGTCGGCACGCCGGTCGCCGGCCGGGCGGATGAAGCTCTGGATGACCTCGTCGGATTTTTCGTGAACACGCTGGTACTGCGCAGCGACGTGTCCGGCGACCCGGCCTTCGGGGAACTGCTCGAGCGGGTCAGGGAGTTCTGGCTGGGCGCGCTTGATCATCAGGACGTTCCGTTCGAGCGGCTCGTCGAGGCGCTGGCCCCGGAACGGTCGCTGGCCAGGCACCCGCTGTTCCAGGTCAGCCTCACCGTGCAGAACAACACCCCCGCCGTGCTCGCGCTGCCCGGCCTGCTTGCCGCCGGGATGCCGTCCAGGACGGGCGCGGTCCGGTTCGACCTGGAGGTCAGCCTGAGCGAGGCGCGGGACGAGCAAGGCCAGCCCGCCGGGCTGCACGGCACGGTCACCGCGGCGGCCGACCTCTTCGACCCGGCCACGGCCCAGTCCATCAGCGAACGGTTCGCACGGATACTGACCGTCCTGGCGGCCGATCCTCAGGCACGGCTGCGGCGCGTACCGGTCCTGACCGGGGGCGAGCGGGCACAGGTCGTGTCGGGGTGGAATGACACGGCGCGGGGGGTCGCGGCGGTGACGGTGCCTGAGTTGTTCGAGGCGGTGGTGGCGCGGGCGCCGGATGCGGTGGCGGTCACCTGTGGTGGCGCGCGGTTGAGTTACGGGGAGCTGAACCGGCGGGCGAACCGGCTGGCGCGGGTGCTGGCGGCGGCGGGGGCGGGGCCGGAGACCGTGGTCGCGGTGGTGATGGACCGGTCCGCTGAGCTGGTGACGGCGTTGCTGGCGGTGCTGAAGGCGGGGGCGGCCTATCTGCCGGTGGATCCTGGCTACCCGGCGCAGCGGATCGCGTACATGCTCAGCCAGGCGGACCCGGTAGCGGTCATCGCCCCTGAGGCCGGCGTCGCGGCGCTGCCGGCGGTGCTGGCCTGGGGTGATCCCGGGCTGGCGGCGCGGGTGGCGGGGGCGGCGGATGCTGATCTGGGTGACGGGGACCGGCGCGGGCCGTTGCGGCCGGCGCATCCCGCGTACGTGATGTTCACGTCGGGGTCCACGGGGGTGCCCAAGGGCGTGGTGGTGACGCACGGGGCGGTGGACCGGCTGGTGCGCGGCGGCGGGTTCGCGGACGTAGGCGGCGATGATGTGGTCGCTTTGGTGTCGTCGGTGTCGTTTGATGCGGCGACGTTTGAGATCTGGGGTGCCCTGGCGGCCGGGGCTCAGTTGGCGGTTGCTCCGGGCGGTGTGCTGTCGGCGGGGGAGCTTGGGAGGTTCCTGGCGGCCTCGCGGGTGAGCGTGCTGTGGCTGACGGCGGGGTTGTTCGGTCAGGTCGCGGAGGCCGACAGCGGAGTCCTGGCGGGGCTGCGGGTGCTGCTGGCGGGCGGTGACGTGCTGCCGGCGGCGGCGTGCCGGGCAGTGCTTGAGCGGGCGCCAGGGGTGCGGCTGGTCAACGGGTACGGGCCGACGGAGAACACGACGTTCACGGCGACCTGGACGGTCGGGGCCGGGGACCTGGACGGCGGGTTCGGGGTGCCGGTAGGCCTGCCGGTCGCCGATACCCGGGTGTTCGTGCTGGACCGGTGGCTGTGCCCGGTGCCGGCCGGGGTGACCGGCGAGCTCTATACGGCCGGGGCGGGCCTGGCTCGGGGTTACCTGGCCGGGGCCCCTTGACCGGCGAGCGGTTCGTGGCGTGCCCGTTCGGGGCGCCGGGGATGCGGATGTACCGGACCGGGGACCTGGCGCGGTGGCGGGCCGATGGCGTGCTGGAGTTCTGCGGCCGGGCGGATGAGCAAGTGAAGATCCGCGGGTTCCGGGTCGAGCCCGGCGAACTGCGGGCCGTGCTCGCCGGGCACCCGGAGGTAGCACAGGCAGCGGTAACCGTCCGCGAGGATACGCCAGGCGACAAGCGACTGGCCGCCTACGTCGTTCCCGCTCAGGCCGCCGACGGCGACACCACGCTGACCGCGCGGGTCACGGAGTACGCGGCCGGGCTGCTGCCGCAGTACATGCTGCCGTCCGCGATCTTCGTCCTCGGCACGCTGCCGCTCACGGCGAACGGCAAGCTGGACCGGGCCGCTCTGCCCGGCCCGGACTACGCAACGTCGGCGGGTGGCGGCCGGGGCCTTCGGCTGGCAAGCCTCGGACCGCAGACCGCGGTCGAGGAGATCATCTGCGGCGTGTTCGCCCAGATCCTTGGCCTTGGTCAGGTCACGGCGGAAGACAATTTCTTCGCCCTGGGCGGGCATTCGCTGCTGGCGATGCGGCTGGCCAGCCGGGTCAGGTCGGTGCTCGGCGCCGAAGTTCCTGTACGGGCGCTGTTCGCGGCACCGACCCCGGCCGCGCTGACGGCGTGGCTCGGGCAGGCGGACCACGCAGGCCCGGCGCGGCCGGCGCTGGGGCGGCGGACGCGGCCGGACCGGGTGCCGTTGTCGTTCGCTCAGCAGCGGCTGTGGTTCATCGGCCAGTTCGAAGGGCCGAGCCCGGTGTACAACAACCCGGTGGCCGTCCGGCTGGAGGGCGAACTGGATGCCGGGGTGCTGATGGCGGCGCTGCGGGATGTGATCGGCCGGCACGAGGCGCTGCGCACCATCTTCCCGGCGGTGGAGGGGGAACCGTGCCAGCAGGTCATCGAGCTGGACGAGCTGGGCTTGGCCTTGCCGGTGACGGAGGTGGCGGAGGATGCTGAGCTGGCGCGGCTGGTCACGGCGGCGGTGACGGCGCCGTTTGACCTGACCGCGGAGATTCCGGTGCGGGCCCGGCTGCTGGCCGTCGCATCCGATGTCCACGTGCTGGTCGTGGTAGTCCACCACGTCGCAACCGATGGCTGGTCAACCGGGGTGCTAGCCAGGGACATCAGTGCGGCGTATGCGGCCCGGCTGCGGGGACAGGTGCCGCAGTGGCCGGCGCTGCCGGTGCAGTACGCCGATTTCGCGATCTGGCAGCGGGAGCTGCTCGGGGATGAGGACCAGCCAGGGAGCCTGCTGTCGGTGCAGGTGGCCTGGTGGCGGACCGCGCTGGCGGGGGCGCCGCCGGAGCTGGCGTTGCCCGCGGACCGGCCGCGCCCGCCGGTACCGAGTCACCGAGGGCATACGGTGCCGCTGGTCGTGGAGCCGCAGGTGCATGCGCGGCTGGCGCTGCTGGCTCGTGAGCAAGGCGTGACGGTCTTCATGGTGGTGCAGGCCGCCCTGGCGGTCCTGCTGTGCAAGCTAGGTGCCGGGGCGGACATCCCGGTCGGGACGCAGGTCGCGGGCCGGTCGGATGAGGCCCTTGATGACCTGGTCGGCTTCTTCGTCAACACGCTGGTGCTGCGCACGGACGTGTCAGGCGACCCGGAGTTCGGTGAGCTGCTCGGGCGGGTCAGGGAGTACTGGCTGGGGGCGCTCGATCATCAGGACGTGCCGTTCGAGCGGCTGGTGGAGGTGCTGGCCCCGGAGCGGTCGCTTGGCCGTCACCCGCTGTTCCAGGTCAGCCTGACCGTGCAGAACAACGCGCCCGCCACTGTCAGCCTGCCCGGGCTGCGGGCCACCAGAATGCAGGCTGGGACCGGGATGGCCAGGTTCGACCTGAACGTCCTGCTTGGCGAGGCGCGGGACGGTGACGGCCTGCCCGCCGGGCTGCGCGGCACGCTCACCGTTGCGGCTGACTTGTTCGACGCGGACACGGCGCGGGCCATGAGTGACCGGCTCGCCTGGGTGCTGGCTGTCGTCGCGGTTGATCCGGGCATCCGGCTGCGGCAGGTGCAGGTGCTCGGCGCAACCGAGCGGGCGCAGGTCGTTGTGGGCTGGAATGACACGGCGGCGGTGGTGCGGGCTGGGTCGGTGGTGGACTGGTTCGGGGAGCAGGTGGCGCTGCGGCCGGATGCGGTGGCGGTGGCGGCGGGGGATGGGTGGCTGACGTACGCGGCGCTGGATGTGGCGGCCAGTCGGGTGGCGGGGGTTCTGGCGGGGCGGGGGATCGGGCCGGAGTCGGTAGTAGCGGTCGTGCTGGGCCGTTCGGCGGAGCTGATCGCGGTGCTGCTTGGCGTACTCAAGGCGGGTGCGGCCTACTTGCCGGTGGATCCGGGGTATCCGGCAGAGCGGGTCGCGTTCATGCTGCGTGATGCGCGTCCGGCGGTGGTGATTGCTTCCGCGGAGGTGGCGGAGGATCTGCCGGGAGTGGCGGTACTGGTGGCCGGGGCCGGGGAGCTGGCGGGGGCGGCTGGTGGTGGCGCGGGCTGGTCTGTGGTGCGGCCGGGGCAGTTGGCGTATGTGATGTATACGTCGGGTTCTTCGGGGGTGCCGAAGGGCGTGGGGGTGACGCACGGGGGCCTGGCGAATTATGCGGGGTCGGTGCCTGGGCGGGTGGGGTGGGGGGTGCCGGGGGGCCGGTACGGGTTGCTGCAGGCGCCGTTCACTGACCTGGGGAACACGGTGATCTTCGCGGCGCTGACGTCGGGCGGGGTGCTGCATGTCGTGGGGGAGGATGCGGTCACTGATCCGGTGGCGGTGGCGGGTTTCGTGGCGGGGCGGGGGATTGATTTCCTGAAGGTCGTGCCGAGTCACCTGGCCGCGCTGGGTGCGGGCGGGGTGCTGCCGGGCCGGTCGCTGGTGCTCGGCGGGGAGGCGGCGGCGCCGGGCTGGGTGGCTGAGGTGGTGGCCGCGGCCGGGAGCCGGGCCGTGTTCAATCATTACGGGCCGACTGAGGCGACGATCGGGGTGGCGACGGCGCGGCTGGATGCGGGCGGCGTGGCGGGCGGGACAGTGCCGGTGGGGTCGCCGGTGGCGAACACGCGGCTGTTCGTGCTTGACCGGTGGCTGTGCCCGGTGCCGGCCGGGGTGGCCGGGGAGCTGTATGTCGCGGGGGCGCAGCTCGCGCGGGGGTACCTGGGCCGGGCGGCGCTGACGGGTGAGCGGTTCGTGGCGTGCCCGTTCGGCTGCGGGGAGCGGATGTACCGGACCGGGGACGTGGCGCGGTGGACCGCGGCCGGGGAGGTGGTGTTCTGCGGCCGGGCCGATGAGCAGGTCAAGATCCGCGGGTTCCGGGTCGAGCCTGGCGAGGTCGAGGCCGTGCTCGCGGCCTGTGCCGGCGTGGCCCGGGCCGCTGTCACGGTCCGCGAGGATGTCCCCGGCGACAGGCGGCTGGTCGGTTACGTGGTTCCCGCCGGCGCGGACGGCGAGGCTGGCGGGCTGGCCGGGCGAGCGCGGGAACACGCGCAGACACGGCTGCCGGAACATATGGTGCCGTCGGCGATCGTGGTGCTCGGCGCGCTGCCGCTGACGTCCAACGGCAAGCTGGACCGCAAGGCCCTGCCCGCCCCCGACTACGCCGCGGCTGCGGCCGCTGATAGCCGGGGACCGCAGACGGTGTCCGAGGAAATCATCTGCGGCCTGTTCGCGGAGATCCTGGGCCTGGACCGGGTCGGCCCTGACGATAACTTCTTTGCCCTGGGCGGGCATTCGCTGCTGGCCGTCCGGCTGGTCAGCCGGGTCCGGCCGGTGCTCGGCGCGGAGGTGCCGGTACGGGCACTGTTCGCGGCGCCGACCCCGGCGGCGCTGGCGGCCTGGCTCGGGCACGCCGGGCCGGCCAGGCTGGCGCTGACACGGCGGCCGCGACCTGGGCGGGTGCCGTTGTCGTTCGCCCAGCAGCGGCTGTGGTTCCTGGCTCAGTTTGAAGGCGCGAGCGCGGTCTACAACAATCCGGTGGCCATCCGGCTGGAAGGCGACCTGGACGCCCAAGCGCTGGAGGCAGCGCTCGGGGATGTGATCGGCCGCCATGAGGTGCTGCGGACGATCTTCCCTGCGGTGGACGGGGAGCCGGGCCAGCAGGTCATCGAGCTTGACGACCTGGGCTGGGCGCTGCCGGTGACCGAGGTCGCGGAAGACGAGCTGGCGGGTGCGGTCGCGGCGATAACCGGGCAGCCGTTTGACCTGACGGCGGAGACTCCGGTGCGGGCCCGGCTGCTGGCCCTCGGGGCTGGTGCGCATGTGCTGGTGGTGGTGATTCATCACATCGCGACCGACGGCTGGTCCACGGGAGTGCTGGCCCGCGACCTCAGCGTCGCGTATGCGGCGCGGCTTGAGGGGCAGGCGCCGGGGTGGGGTGTGCTGCCGGTGCAGTACGCCGATTACGCGATCTGGCAGCGCGAACTGCTCGGCGATGAGAACGATCCAGGCAGTCTCTCGTCCGGCCAGGTGGCCTGGTGGCGCGATGCGCTGGCGGGTTCGCCGCCTGAGCTGGCGCTGCCCGCTGGCCGGCCGCGCCCGCCGGTACTCAGTCACCGTGGCCACGTGGCGGCGCTAGCTGTTTCGGCGCAGAGGTATGCCGCGCTGGCTGCCCTGGCCCGTGAGCAGGGCGTGACGGTGTTCATGGTGGTGCAGGCCGCGCTGGCGGTGCTGCTGTCCAAGCTCGGGGCCGGAGAGGACATCCCGGTCGGAACGGGCGCGGCCGGGCGCTCGGATGAGGCGCTGGATGACCTGGTCGGGTTCTTCGTGAACACGCTGGTGCTGCGCACCGACGTGTCCGGCGACCCGGAGTTCACCGCTCTGCTCGGCCGGGTCAGGGAGTACTGGCTGGGTGCCCTGGATCATCAGGACGTGCCGTTCGAGCGGCTGGTCGAGGTGCTGGCCCCGGAACGGTCGCTGAGCCGTCATCCGCTGTTCCAGGTCAACCTGACCGTGCAGAACAACGCCCCGGCGGCACTCGCGCTGCCCGGCCTGAGCGCCGCCGCGATCCCGGCCGGGGAACCCCCGGCCCGGTTCGACCTGAACATCATGCTGACCGAAATGCCCGCCGGGCTGCACGGTACGGTCACCGTCTCGGCGGACTTGTTCGACGAGGCTACGGCGCGGGTGCTCAGTGAGCGGTTCGCGCGGGTGCTGGGGGCGGTGGCGGCTGATCCGAGCGCGCGGCTGCGGCAGGTGCAGGTGCTGACCGGGGATGAGCGGGCGCAGGTCGTGTCGGGGTGGAATGACACCGCGACGGTGGTCCCTGAGCTGACGCTGGCGGGGTTGTTCGAGGAGCAGGCGGCGCGGGTGCCGGATGCGGTCGCGGTGACCGGTACTGGCGAGTGCGTGAGTTATGCGTGGCTGGACCTCGCCGCCGGGCGGCTGGCGCGGCGGCTGGCCGCGGCCGGGGCCGGGCCTGAGACCGTGGTGGCGGTCGTGATGGACCGCTCCGTGGCGCTGGTGACGGCGGTGCTGGCGGTGGCCAAGGCCGGGGCGGCGTACCTGCCGGTAGATCCCGGCTACCCGGCCAAGCGGATCGCGTTCATGCTGGCCGACGCGCGCCCGGCGATGATCATTGCCTCGGCCGAAGTCGCTGAGGACCTCCCGGTCCTGGCCGGGGTGCCGGTGCTGGTTACCGGGACCCCGGAACTGGCCTGCCTTCCGGGTGGTGATCTGGGGGCGGGTGAGCGGGTCGGGGTGCTGCGGGCGGGGCATCCGGCGTACGTGATTTACACGTCCGGGTCGACCGGGCGGCCCAAGGGCGTGTCGGTGTCTCACGCGGGGCTCGGGAGCATGGCGGCGGCGCAGATCACCCGGTTCGAGGTGACGGCGGGCTGCCGGGTACTCGCGTTCGCCTCGGCCGGGTTCGACGCCTCGGTGTGGGACCTGGTGATGGCGCTGGGGAGCGGGGCCGCGCTCGTGCTGGCCGGGGCGGGCGAGCTGCTGGCGGGACGCGAACTGGCCGGCGTAACGGCCAGGTTCGGGGTGACGCACCTGACCGTGCCGCCGGCGGTGCTGGCGGGGCTGGAGGCCGGGGACCTGGGGTCGGTGCGGACCTTGGTGGCCGCGGGCGAGGCGCTGGACGGGACGCTGGCAGGCCGGTGGGCGGCCGGGCGGCGGCTGGTCAACGCGTACGGGCCGACCGAGACGACGGTATGCGCCACGATGACCGGGCCGCTGGCCGGCGACGGCGACCCCGGCATCGGCGGGCCGATCGCGAACACGCGGGTATTCGTCCTTGACCAGTGGCTCTCCCCCGTGCCCGCCGGCGTGACCGGCGAGCTGTACGTGACGGGAGCGGGCCTGGCCCGCGGGTACCTGGGCCGGGCCGCGCTGACCGGGGAACGGTTCGTGGCCTGCCCGTTCGGCTCAGGCGGGGACCGGATGTACCGGACCGGGGACCTGGCCCGGTGGACCCAGGCCGGGGAGCTGGTGTACTGCGGGCGGACCGATGACCAGGTCAAGATCCGGGGCTTCCGGGTCGAGCCCGGCGAAGTCGAAGCCGTCCTCGCCGCGCACCCCGAAGTCGCGCAGGCCGTGGTCACCGTCCGCGAGGACGCGGCCGGGGACAAGCGGCTCGCCGCCTACCTCGTCCCCGTCGACGTAGATGCTGAGGCGGGGGGGCTGGCGGGGCGGGTGCGGGAGCACGCGGCCAGGCGGTTGCCGGAGCATATGGTGCCGTCGGCGGTCGTGGTGCTGGACTCGCTTCCGCTGACTTCCAGCGGCAAGGTGGACCGCCGGGCGCTGCCCGCCCCTGACTATGCGGCGGCTGAGGCTGGCCAGGGCTGGGGACCGCAGACCGTGGCTGAGGAGATCATGTGCGGCCTGTTCGCCGAGATCCTTGGCCTGGACCGGGTCGGCGCCGACGACGATTTCTTCGCTCTGGGCGGGCATTCACTCCTGGCAGTCCGGCTGGTCAGCCGGATCCGCCTGGTGCTCGGGGTCGAGATGCCGGTGCGGGCGCTGTTCGGAGCGTCGACGCCGGCGGCGCTGGCGGGGTGGCTGGGGACAGCGGGTCCGGCGCGGCTGGCGCTGGCGCGGCGGCCTCGACCTGGGCGGGTGCCGTTGTCGTTCGCCCAGCAGCGGCTGTGGTTCATCGCCCAGCTCGAAGGCGCGAGCTCGGTCTACAACACCCCGGTCGCCGTCCGGCTGGAAGGCGACCTGGACGCCGGGACGCTGGAGGCGGCGCTCGGCGATGTGATCGCGCGGCATGAGGTGCTGCGGACGGTCTTCCCGGCGGTAAACGGTGAGCCGTGCCAGCAGGTGATCGAGGTCGGCGAGCTGGGCTGGGAACTGCCGGTGACCGAGGTCGCGGAAGATGAGCTGGCTGGTGCGGTCGCGGCAGTGGCGGGGCAGGCTTTTGACCTGACGGCGGAGATTCCGGTGCGGGCCCGGCTGCTGGCCGTGGCGGCCGGGATCCACGTGCTGGTCGTGGTCATGCACCACGTCGCGACCGACGGCTGGTCCACCGGGCTGCTGGCCCGCGATATCAGCGTCGCCTACACGGCCAGGGTGCAGGGCCAGGCACCTGGGTGGCCGGCGCTGCCGGTGCAGTACGCCGACTACGCGATCTGGCAGCGCGAACTGCTCGGCGCCGAAGACGACCCTGGCAGTTTGCTGTCCGGGCAGGTGGCGTGGTGGCGGGACGCGCTGGCGGGTTCGCCGCCTGAGCTGGCGCTGCCCGCTGACCGGCCGCGCCCGCCGGTGCCCGGCCACGGCGGGCGGACCGTGCCGCTGGCTGTCTCGGCGGAGGTGCATGCCGCGCTGGCTGCCCTGGCCCGTGAGCAGGGCGTGACGGTGTTCATGGTGGTGCAGGCCGCGCTGGCGGTGCTGCTGTCCAAGCTGGGGGCCGGTGAGGACATCCCGGTCGGAACGGGCGCGGCCGGGCGTTCGGATGAGGCGCTGGATGACCTGGTCGGGTTCTTCGTCAACACGCTGGTGCTGCGCACCGACGTGTCCGGCGACCCGGAGTTCACCGCTCTGCTTGGCCGGGTCAGGGAGTACTGGCTGGGTGCCCTGGATCATCAGGACGTGCCGTTCGAGCGGCTGGTCGAGGTGCTGGCGCCGGAACGGTCGCTGAGCCGTCATCCGCTGTTCCAGGTCAACCTGACCGTGCAGAACAACGCCCCGGCGGCACTCACGCTGCCCGGCCTGAGCGCCGTCGCCATCCCGGCTGGGGATCCCCCGGCCCGGTTCGACCTGAACATCGCGCTAGGCGAGGTGCGGAACGACCAGGGCCAGCCCGCCGGGCTGCGCGGCGCGCTCACCGCTGCGGCCAGTCTGTTCGACCTGGCTACGGCGCGGGTGCTCAGTGACCGGTTCGCGCGGGTGCTGGGGGCGGTGGCGGCTGATCCGGCGGTGCGGTTGCGGCAGGTGCAGGTACTGACCGGGGATGAGCGGGCGCAGGTCGTGTCGGGGTGGAATGACACCGCGACGGTGGTCCCTGAGACGACGCTGGCGGGGTTGTTCGAGGCGCAGGCGGCGCGGGTGCCGGATGCGGTCGCGGTGACCGCGGCGGCCGGGAGTGTTACTTACGGGGAGCTGAACCGGCGGGCGAACCGGCTGGCGCGGGTGCTGGCGGGGCTCGGAGCAGGGCCGGAGACCGTTGTCGCGGTGGTGATGGACCGGTCGGCCGAACTGGTGACCGCGGTGCTGGCGGTGGCCAAGGCGGGCGCGGCGTACCTGCCGGTCGACCCTGGCTACCCGGCCCAGCGGATCGTCTACATGCTGCGCGACGCGCGCCCGGCAATGATCATCGCCTCGGCGCAAGCCGCTGAGGACGTACCGGCGTTGCCGGGGGTGGCGGTGCTGGTAGCGGGTGATCCAGGGCTGGCCGCGCGGCTGGCCAGCGTGCCGGGTGGTGATCTGGGTGCGGGTGAGCGGGTCGGGGTGCTGCGGGCGGGGCATCCGGCGTACGTGATTTACACGTCCGGGTCGACCGGGCGGCCCAAGGGCGTGTCGGTGTCTCACGCGGGGCTCGGGAGCATGGCGGCGGCGCAGATCACCCGGTTCGGGGTGACGGCGGGCTGCCGGGTACTCGCGTTCGCCTCCGCCGGGTTCGACGCCTCGGTGTCGGAGCTGGTGATGGCGCTGGGGAGCGGGGCAGCGCTGGTAGTAGCGGGGGCCGGTGAGCTGCTGGCGGGACGGGAACTGGCTGGCGTGGCCGCCAGGTTCGGGGTGACGCACCTGACCGTGCCGCCGGCCGTGCTGGCGGGGCTGGAGGCCGGGGACCTGGGGTCGGTACGGACCTTGGTGGCCGCCGGCGAGGCGCTGGACGGGACGCTGGCAGGCCGGTGGGCGGCCGGGCGGCGGCTGGTCAACGCGTACGGGCCGACCGAGACGACGGTATGCGCCACGATGACCGGGCCGCTGGCCGGCGACGGCGACCCCGGCATCGGCGGGCCGATCGCGAACACGCGGGTATTCGTCCTTGACCAGTGGCTCTCCCCCGTGCCCGCCGGCGTGACCGGCGAGCTGTACGCAGCGGGAGCGGGCCTGGCCCGCGGGTACCTGGGCCGGGCCGCGCTGACCGGGGAACGGTTCGTGGCCTGCCCGTTCGGCTCAGGCGGGGACCGGATGTACCGGACCGGGGACCTGGCCCGGTGGACCCAGGCCGGGGAGCTGGTGTACTGCGGGCGGACCGATGACCAGGTCAAGATCCGGGGCTTCCGGGTCGAGCCCGGCGAAGTCGAAGCCGTCCTCGCCGCGCACCCCGAAGTCGCGCAGGCCGTGGTCACCGTCCGCGAGGACGCGGCCGGGGACAAGCGGCTCGCCGCCTACCTCGTCCCCGTCGACGTAGATGCTGAGGCGGGGGGGCTGGCGGTCCGGGTACGGGAGCACGCGGCCGGCCGGCTGCCTGACTACATGGTGCCCGCCCTCGCGGTGGTGCTTGACTCGTTCCCGCTGACTCCCAACGGGAAGGTGGACCGGGCCGCGCTGCCCGCCCCTGACTATGCGGCGGCTGAGGCTGGCCAGGGCCGGGGCCCTTCGGCCGGCAAGCCTCGGGCCGCAGACGGCGGTCGAGGAGATCATGTGCGGCCTGTTCGCGGAGATCCTCGGCCTGGACCGGGTCGGGCCTGACGATGATTTCTTCGCTCTGGGCGGGCATTCGCTGCTGGCGGTCCGGCTGGTCAGCCGGGTCCGGGCGGTGCTAGGGGCTGAGGTGCCGGTGCGGGCGCTGTTCGGTGCTCCGACGCCGGCGGCGCTGGCAGGGTGGCTGGGGACGGCGGGTCCGGCGCGGCTGGCGCTGGCGCGGCGGCCGCGGCCAGACCGGGTGCCGTTGTCGTTCGCCCAGCAGCGGCTGTGGTTCATCGCCCAGCTCGAAGGCGCGAGCGCGGCTTACAACAATCCGCTGGCGGTCCGGCTGGAAGGCGACCTGGACGCCGCGGCGCTGGAAGCCGCATTCGGTGACGTGATCGGCCGGCACGAGGTGCTGCGGACGATCTTCCCCGCCGTGGACGGGGAGCCCGGCCAGCAGGTCATCGGGATGGACGCACTGGGCTGGGAATTGCCGGTGATAGCGGTAGCGGAAGACGAGCTGGCCGGCGCGGTCGCGGCGGTGGCCGGGCAGCCGTTTGACCTGACGGCGGAGATTCCGGTCCGGGTCCGGCTGCTGGCCGTGGCAGCGGATGCGCACGTGCTGGTGATAGCGATCCAGCACGTCGCGACCGACGGCTGGTCGACGGGGGTGCTGGCGCGCGATCTCAGCGTCGCGTACGCGGCGCGACTGACGGGGCAGGCACCGGAGTGGGCGGCGCTGCCGGTGCAGTACGCCGATTACGCGATGTGGCAGCGGGAGCTGCTCGGGGCTGAGGACGATCCGGGCAGTCTCCTGTCCGCGCAGGTGACGTGGTGGCGGGACGCGCTGGCGGGTTCGCCGCCTGAGCTGGCGCTGCCCGCTGACCGGCCGCGCCCGCCGATGCCTGGTCATCGCGGGCATACGGCGCCGCTGGCTGTCTCGGCGGAGGTGCATGCCGCGCTGGCTGCCCTGGCCCGTGAGCAGGGCGTGACGGTGTTCATGGTGGTGCAGGCCGCCCTGGCGGTACTGCTGTGCAAGCTGGGGGCGGGAGAAGACATCCCGGTGGGGACGCCGGTAGCGGGCCGGCCGGACGAGGCGCTGGATGACCTGGTCGGGTTCTTCGTGAACACGCTGGTGCTGCGCACCGACGTGTCGGGTGACCCCGAGTTCACCGGGCTCCTGGCGCGGGTGCGCGAGTTCTGGCTGGGCGCTCTTGATCATCAGGATGTGCCGTTCGAGCGGCTGGTGGAGGTGCTGGCCCCGGAGCGGTCGCTGGCCCGCCATCCGCTGTTCCAGGTCATGCTCGCGGTGCAGAACAACGCGCCCGCGGCCGTCGCGCTGCCTGGGCTCAGCGTCTCCGGGATGCCGTCGGGGGAGCCGCCCGCCCGGTTTGACCTGCAAATGAGCCTGAGCGAGGCGCGGGACGAACAGGGCCTGCCTGCCGGGATGCGGGGCACGGTGACCGCGACGGCGGGACTGTTCGACGAGGCCACGGCCCGGGCTCTCAGCGGCCGGTTCGCGCGGGTGCTGGGGGCGGTGGCGGCTGATCCGAGTGCGCGGCTGCGGCAGGTGCAGGTGCTGACCGGGGATGAGCGGGCGCAGGTCGTGTCGGGGTGGAATGACACCGCGACGGTGGTCCCTGAGCTGACGCTGGCGGGGTTGTTCGAGGAGCAGGCGGCGCGGGTGCCGGATGCGGTCGCGGTGACCGGTACTGGCGAGTGCGTGAGTTATGCGTGGCTGGACCTCGCCGCCGGGCGGCTGGCGCGGCGGCTGGCCGCGGCCGGGGCCGGGCCTGAGACCGTGGTGGCGGTCGTGATGGACCGCTCCGTGGCGCTGGTGACGGCGGTGCTGGCGGTGGCCAAGGCCGGGGCGGCGTACCTGCCGGTCGATCCCGGCTACCCGGCCAAGCGGATCGCGTTCATGCTCGACGACGCCTGCCCGGCGATGATCATCGCCTCGGCCGAAGTCGCCCGTGATCTGCCGGATTCGGACGGCGTGCCGGTGCTGGTCCCCGGAACCTCGTGGCTGCCGGAGGCTGAGGCCGGCCAGGCCCAGGACGGGCGCGTGCTGCCGGCGCAGGCGGCGTATGTGATTTATACGTCTGGTTCGACGGGGCGGCCCAAGGGCGTGGTAGTTACTCACGCGGGGATTCCGAGTTTCGCGGCGGCGGAGCTGGAGCGGTTCGCGGTGACGGCGGGGAGCCGGGTTCTGCAGCTGGCGTCGGCCGGGTTTGATGCGAGCGTGCTGGAGTTGTGCATGGCGTTCGCGGCCGGGGCGGTGCTGGTAGTCGCGCCGCCCGGGCCGCTCGTAGGCCAGGCCCTGGCCGGGATGCTGCGGGAGCGCGGGATTACGCACGCGCTGATCGTGCCGAGCGTCCTGGCGAGCATGCGGACCGCTGACCTGCCCGACCTGCGGGTGCTGATCGTCGGCGGCGAGGCCTGTGATGCGGGTCTGGCGGCGCTCTGGTCCAGTGGCCGGCGGATGGTCAATGCGTACGGTCCGACGGAGTCGACAGTCATGGTGGCGGCGAGCGGTCCGCTGGACGGCGCCGGGCAGCCGCCGATCGGGCCGCCGATCGCTAATACCCGGCTGTTTGTGCTTGACCGGTGGCTGTACCCGGTGCCGGCCGGAGTGGCCGGGGAACTGTACGCGGCGGGCGCGGGCCTGGCCCGCGGGTACCTGGGGCGGGCCGACCTGACCGGGGAGCGGTTCGTGGCGTGCCCGTTCGGTTCGGGCGGGGAGCGGATGTACCGGACCGGGGACCTGGCCCGGTGGACGGTGAAGGGGGAAGGGGAGGCGGGCGGGGGGGAGCTGGTGTTCTGCGGGCGGGCCGATGAGCAGGTCAAGATCCGGGGCTTCCGGATCGAGCCCGGTGAGGTCGAGGCCGTCCTCGCCGGTCACCCGGGCGTGGCCAGGGCCGCCGTGACCGTCCGCGAAGACTCCGGAGACCGGCGGCTGGCCGCCTACGTCGTCCCCGCTAGCGGCGACGACGGCGACCTCATCGGCACCGTGCGCCAGTACGCGGCGGCGCGGCTGCCCGAGTACATGGTGCCGGCGGCCATCGTGGTGCTTGACGAACTGCCGCTGACCGCGAGCGGCAAGCTGGACCGGGCCGCGCTGCCCGCCCCGGACTACGGAACGGCCGCCGCCGGAGACGGCCGCGGACCGCGGACCGTGGCCGAGGAGATCATCTGCGGCCTGTTCGCCGAGATCCTCGGCCTGGCCCAGGTCGGGGCCGGCGATGACTTCTTCGCCCTCGGCGGCCATTCGCTCCTGGCCGTGCGGCTGGTCGAGCGGTTGCGGCAGCAGGGCTTGCAGGTGCCGGTGCGGGCGTTGTTCGAGGCACCGACGCCGGCGGGGCTGGCGCTGGTAGCCGGCCCGGCGGGGGTGGCGGTGCCGGCGAACCTGATCCCGGCCGGGGCGCTGGAGATCACGCCGGAGATGCTGACCCTGGTCGACCTGAATGCGGCGCAGATCGCGTCGGTGGTGGCCGGCGTCGATGGCGGGGCGGCGAACGTGGCCGATATTTACCCGCTGGCCCCGCTGCAGGAAGGCATGCTGTTCCATCACCTGCTGGCCGGGCCGACGAAGCCGACGTGTACCTGGATTGGTTCAGGCTCGAATTTGACTCCAGGGTAAGGCTGGACGAGTTCACCGCCGCGCTGGAGCGGGTCATCGCCCGGCACGACATTTTCCGCACGTCGCTGGCGTGGCAGTACCTTCCCGAGCCGGTGCAGGTGGTGTGGCGGGACGTGCGGCTGCCGGTCACCGAGGTGATCGTGGAGGCCGGGCAGGACCCGGCGACGGTGCTGGCAGCGGCGACGGGGTCGCGGATGGAGCTGGGGCGGGCGCCTTTGCTGCGGGTGCAGGTCGCGGCCGAACCAGGTACCGGCCGGTGGCTGGCGTTGCTGCGATTCCACCACCTCGTGCTCGATCACACCGGCCTGGAAGTGGTGACCGGGGAGATCGGCGCCCTGCTGGCGGGGCGGGAGGACCGGCTGGCGGTGCCGGTGCCGTTCCGTGACTTCGTGGCGCAGGCGCGGCTGGGGGTGTCGCGGGAGGAGCACCGGGAGTACTTCGCGGGGCTGCTTGGCAACGTGTCCGAGCCGACGGCGCCGTTCGGGCTGCTTGATGCCCGCCAGGACGGGCTGGCCGCGGAGCAGGCGCGGCTGGAGGTAGAGACAGGGCTGGCGGCCCGCGTGCGGGAGCGGGCACGGGCGGCCGGGGTGTCGGCGGCGACGGTGTTCCATGTGGCGTGGGCGCGGGTGCTGGCGGTGCTGGCCGGCCGGGATGACGTGGTGTTCGGGACGGTGCTGTTCGGGCGGATGGCGGGCGGAGCCGGCGCGGACCGGGCGCTGGGAATGTTCATGAACACGCTGCCGGTGCGGATCGACACTGGCGGGACCGATGTGGCCGGGGCGCTGGTGGCGATGCGGTCTCAGCTCGCCGGGCTGCTGGCCCACGAGCACGCCCCTCTGGTGGTGGCTCAGCAGGCCAGCGGCCTGCCCGCCCAGCTGCCCCTGTTCACCGCCCTGCTCAACTACCGGCACAGCCAGCCTCGGCCGCACGATGGTGCCGCCGCCTCCGCCCCTGGTGTCCATCAGGTGTCCGGCCAGGGCGGGACCAACTATCCGCTCACTGTCTCGGTCGATGACACAGGAACCGGCTTCTGGCTCACCACCGAAGTAGTCGCGCCGGGTGACCCAGGGCTCGTGTGCGCGCTGCTGCACACCGCGCTTGACAACCTGGCCGCGGCACTGGAATACGTCCCTGACCTGGCCTTGCGGGAGATTGAGGTGCTGTCGGAGGCGCAACGGGCTCTGGTGGTGCAGGGGTGGAATGAGACGCGGCGGGAGGTGCGAGCGGGGTCGGTGCCGGAATCGTTCCTGGCGCAGGTGGCCAGGACGCCGGATGCGGTGGCGGTGCTGGCGGCGGATGGCTGCCTGACGTACGCGGGTCTTGATGCGCTGGCTGGCCGGCTGGCCGAGGTGCTGGCGGCGGCGGGAGCGGGGCCGGAGCGGCTGGTGGCGGTGGTGCTTGACCGGTCGGTGCTGCTGGTGGCGGCGCTGCTGGCGGTCTGGCGGACGGGGGCGGCGTACGTGCCGGTCGATCCGCGGTATCCGGCGCAGCGGGTCGCGTTCATGCTCGCGGACGCGGATCCGGCGGTAGTGCTGACCAGCCGGGTCCTGGCGCAGGCGCTGCCGCCGGTGACCGGGCCAGTGGTCCTGGCTGATGACGACGCGCCGCGCAGGTGCTGTGCCGTGGGCGGGGGTGCGGCCGGGGAATCCGGCGTACGTGATTTACACCTCCGGGTCGACCGGCACCCCGAAGGGGGTGGTCATCACTCATGCGGGCCTGGCGAACTACGTGCAGTGGTGCCAGGGCGCGTATCCGGAAGTGGCCGTCAGCAGCCTGCTGCACGCGCCGATGTCGTTCGACGGCGGGGTCACCGGGTTGTTCGGGGGTCTGGTCAGCGGGGGCCTGGTGGTGGTCGCCGGGCTGGATGAGGATCTGCCCGGGCTGCTGGGCGGGGCCCGGCTGGGCTTTTTGAAGATCACTCCGAGTCATCTGCCGGTGCTGGCCGGGCTTGAGGACGCCGCACCATCGGGGCGGCTGATGACGGGGGGTGAAGCGGCGCGGCCAGGGTTGCTGGCGGAGTGGGCGGCGCGGCATCCGGGGGTGGCGGTGGTCTCCCATTACGGGCCGACTGAGCTGACGGTGGGCTGCACGGACTACGTGGCGGGTCCAGAGGACCTGGCGGCGGGGGCGGTGCTGCCCATCGGGGCGCCGATGGCGAATACGCGGGTGTTCGTGCTGGACCGGTGGCTGCATCCGGTGCCGGCGGGGGTTGCGGGGGAGCTGTATGTGTCAGGGGTTCAGCTGGCTCGGGGATATCTGGGGCGGGCTGGGCTGACGGGCGAGCGGTTTGTGGCCTGCCCGTTCGGGGCGGGTGAGCGGATGTACCGCACGGGGGATGTGGTGCGGTGGAGGGGCGACGGGCAACTGCTGTTCCTCGGGCGGGCGGACGGGCAGGTGAAGGTCAGGGGGTTCAGGATCGAGCCCGGCGAGATCGAAGCCGTCCTGGCCGGGTGCCCGGGCGTGGCCCAGGCGGCGGTGACGGTCAGGGAGGATGCCGGCGGCGGCAGGCTGGCCGCGTACCTGGTCCCTGACGCCGCAGACGGGGACGGGCTGGCGGAGCGGGCTCGGCGGCATGCCTCGGAGCGGCTGCCGGAATACATGGTGCCGGCGGCGGTGGTGGTGCTGGACGCGCTGCCGCTGACTCCGAGCGGGAAGCTGGACCGGGCCGCGCTGCCGGCTCCTGGCTACGCGGCGGCGGCCGGGAGCCGGGGGCCGGGGACGGTGGCCGAGGAGATCGTCTGCGGCCTGTTCGCCGAGGTTCTCCAGGTGCGGAGCGTCGGGGCTGAAGATAACTTCTTCGAGCTTGGCGGGCATTCGCTGCTGGCGCTGCGGCTGGTGGAACGGCTGCGCGAGCACGGTCTGCAGGTACCGGTGCGGGCGCTGTTCGAAGCGCCGACCCCGGCCGGGCTGGCGGCAGTGGCGTCCCCCGGTGGGGAGGCAGTGCCGCCGAACCTGATCCCGGTCGGGACGGCGGAGATCACGCCGCAGATGCTGACGCTGGTCGAGCTGGACACGGGGCAGATCGCCGCGGTGGTGGCGGGAGTCGATGGCGGGGCCGCGAACGTGGCCGACATCTATCCGCTGGCCCCGCTGCAGGAAGGCATGCTGTTCCATCACCTGCTGGCCGGGCCGGACGAGCCCGATGTCTACCTCGAATCGTCGATGCTGGCGTTCGATTCCCGTGCCCTGCTTGACGAGTTCACTGCGGTGCTTGGCAAGGTAATCGCCAGGCACGACATCTTCCGCACCTCGCTGGCCTGGGAGAACCTGCCCGAGCCAGTCCAGGTGGTGTGGCGGCACGCTGAGCTGCCGGTAACAGAAGTAGCGGTGGCGGCCGGCCAGGACCCGGCGACGGCGCTGGCGGCCGCAGCGGAGCGGATGGATCTTGGGCGGGCGCCGCTGCTGCGGGTGCGGGTAGCGGCTGAGCCAGGCACCGGCCGGTTGCTGATGCTGCTGCAACGTCACCACCTGGTGCTTGACCACACCGGCATGGAAGTGGTGGTCGGCGAGATCGGCGCGTTCCTGGCGCGCCGGGAGGACCGGCTGCCGGTGCCGGTGCCGTTCCGTGACTTCGTGGCGCAGGCGCGGCTGGGGGTTTCGCGGGAAGAGCACCGGGAGTACTTCGCCGGGCTGCTTGGCGATGTGACCGAGCCGACCGCGCCGTTCGGGCTGCTCGACGCCCGGCAGGACGGGTCGGCGGCGATCCCGGCCCGGCTCCGCGTGGAGGCAGACCTGGCCGGCCGGGTGCGGGAGCAGGCACGGGCGGCCGGGGTGTCGGCGGCGACCGCGTTCCACCTAGCGTGGGCGCGGGTACTCGCCGTGCTCGCGGGCCGCGACGACGTCGTGTTCGGCACCGTCCTGTTCGGCCGGATGGCGGGCGGGGCCGGCGCGGACCGCGCGCTCGGGATGTTCATGAACACCCTGCCGGTCCGCGTGGACACCGGCAGCGCCGACGTGGCCGGCGCGATCACCGCGATGCGGTCCCAGCTCGCCGGGCTGATGGCCCACGAGCACGCTCCGCTGGCACTGGCCCAGCAGGCGAGCGGCCTGCCACCCCAGCTCCCCCTGTTCACCGCGCTGCTTGACTACCGGTACACCCCCCGCCGGCAGCGCCAGGAAGACGGCATGCCGTCCGTTTCCGGCATTCACCAGCTGCCGTCCCGTGACCGCACCAACTACCCGCTGGCCATCTCGGTAGATGACACAGGGACCGGGTTCGTGCTGACGGCCGAAGTGGTTCCGCCGGGTGACCCCGAGCTGGTGTGCACGCTGCTGCACACGGCCCTGGCCAGCCTGACCACGGCGCTGGAGCACGCCCCGGGTACCCCGCTGCGGCAGGTGCAGGTGCTGAGCGCGGCGAAGCGCGCGCAGATCCTGCGGGGCTGGAATGACACCGCCGCGGCGGTCCCGGCCGGGACGCTGCCTGAGTTGTTCCAGGCCCAGGTGGACAGGACCCCCGACGCGGTGGCGCTGTCCGGCCAGGGCGGCACCGTGACCTACGCGCACCTCAACGATGCGGCGAACCGGCTGGCCAGGGTTCTGCTCACGCGCGGGGCGGGACCAGAGACTCTAGTCGCGGTGGCGATGGACCGCTCCGTCGCGCTGATTACCGCGCTGCTGGCGGTCCTGAAGACAGGGTCGGCGTATCTGCCGGTCGACCCGGCCTACCCGACCGGGCGGATCGCGGCCATGCTGGCGGATGCCGGTCCCCGGTGCGTGCTCACCGACAGCCGCTCGGCGTCCGGGCTGCGGGAGGCGGGCCAGGTACCGCTCCTGGTAGTCGATGAGCCGGAGCTGAGCGCCGAACTAGCGCGACGGCCAGGCGATGACCTGGATGCGCGGGACCGGGCGGCGTCGCTGCCAGCGCATCCGGCCTATGTGATCTATACCTCCGGGTCGACCGGAGTCCCCAAGGGTGTCGTGGTCACGCAGCACGCGATGGTGAACTTCGCGGCGGCGATGGCGGTCAGGTTCCCCCTGGGCAGCGGAGACCGGCTGCTCGCGGTGACGACTGTGTCGTTCGACATTCACGTCCTCGAGCTGTACTTGCCGTTGCTGGCCGGCGCGAGCGTCGTGGTCGCCGGACAGGAGGCGGTGCGGGATCCCGCGTTGCTGGCCGGGCTGATCCGCCGGGCCGGGGTGAGCATCATGCAGGCCACCCCGGCGTTGTGGCAGGCCTTGCTGGCCGGACACGCGCAGGCCGCGGCTGGGCTGCGGATGCTGGCCGGCGGGGAACTGCTGCCGCCGGCGCTGGCGGCCAGGATGCGGGAGCTGGCGCCGCAAGTAGCGAATCTGTACGGGCCGACCGAGACCACTGTGTGGTCGGCAACTGCGTCGGCCGGTCTTGGCGGTGACCCTGAGCCGGTCGGCACCCCGATCCTGAACACCGGTCTCTACGTACTGGACTCCTGGCTGGGCCCGGTGCCGGCCGGGGTGGCCGGGGAGCTGTACATCGCCGGGGCCGGCCTGGCCCGCGGTTACCTGGGCCGGGCCGGCCTCACGGCGGAGCGGTTCGTGGCGTGCCCGTTCGGCGGCTCGGGAGAGCGGATGTACCGGACCGGGGACCTGGCCAGGTGGACAGTGGAGGGGGAAGGGGAGACGGGCGGGGGAAGCGAGGCGGGCGACGGGCAGCTCGTGATCTGCGGGCGGGCGGATGAGCAGGTCAAGATCCGGGGGTTCAGGATCGAGCCCGGCGAGATCGAGGCCGTGCTCGGTGCCTGCCCTGGCGTGGGCCAGGCGGCCGTCATCGCCCGCGAGGACGCCGCCGGGGACCGGCGGCTGGCCGCCTACCTGGTCCCGGCCGGCGGTGGCGACCCGGACGAGGACGGGCTGGCTGCGCGGGTGCGGGAGCACGCGGCGGAGCGGCTGCCTGAATACATGATGCCGTCCGCGATCGTGGTGCTGAACGCGCTGCCGTTGACTCCGAGCGGCAAGCTCGACCGTAAGTCGCTCCCTGCCCCGGACTACGCCTCGGGCGCGGCCAGTGAAGGCCAGGCGCCGCAGACGGCGGTCGAGGAGATCGTGTGCGGCTTGTTCGCCGATGTCCTTGGCGTGCTCAGCGTCGGACCACGGGATGACTTCTTCGCCCTCGGCGGGCACTCGCTGCTCGCGGTGCGGCTGGCTAGCCGGATTCGGGCGGTGCTAGGGGTCGAGGTGCCGGTGCGGGCGCTGTTCGCGGCACCGACCCCGGCTGCGCTAGCGGCATGGCTTGGGCAGGCCGGCCCGGCCCGGCGGGCGCTGACGCCGATGCCGCGACCCGGCCGGGTGCCGTTGTCGTTCGCCCAGCAGCGGCTGTGGTTCATCGCCCAGCTGGATGGTCCGACCGCGGTGGAAAACACCCCGGTAGCCGTCCGGCTGGAGGGCGACCTGGATGCCGGGGCGCTTGAGGCGGCGCTGGCCGACGTGATCGGGCGGCATGAGGTGCTGCGGACGGTGTTCCCGGCCCTGGAAGGAGAGCCGTGCCAGCAGGTTATCGCGATGACGGAACTGGGGTGGGGCCTGCCGGTAACGGCGGTGACGGAGGATGAGCTGCCGCAACTGGTCGTGGCGGCGGCGGGTCAGCCGTTTGACCTGACGGCGGAGGTGCCGGTGCGGGCGCGGCTGCTGGCAGCGGGGCCCGGGGTACATGTGCTTGTGGTGGTGATCCACCACATCGCGACGGATGGCTGGTCCACGGGGCTCCTCGCGAGGGATCTGAGCATCGCGTACGCCGCCCGGTCGCAAGGGCAGGCGCCAGCGTGGACGGCCCTGCCGGTGCAGTACGCCGATTACGCGATGTGGCAGCGAGAGCTGCTAGGGGCTGAGGACGATCCGGACAGCTTGCTGTCCGCCCAGGTGGGGTGGTGGCGGGGCGCGCTGGAAGAGATGCCGCCTGAGCTGGTGCTGCCGGCGGACCGGCCGCGTCCGCCGTTGCCAAGTCACCGGGCGCATACGGTGCCGGTCGCGGTGCCGCCGGACGTGCACGGGCGGCTGGTTGCCCTGGCTCGCGAGCAGGGCGTGACGGTGTTCATGGTAGTGCAGGCCGCGCTGGCCGTGCTGCTGTCGAAACTGGGAGCGGGAGAGGACATCCCGGTCGGGACGCCGGTGGCGGGCCGTTCTGATGAGGCGCTGGATGACCTGGTCGGGTTCTTCGTCAACACGCTCGTGCTGCGCACCGATGTGTCAGGCGATCCGGAATTCACCGGGCTGCTGGCGCGGGTGCGGGAGTTCTGGCTGGGCGCGCTTGACCATCAGGACGTGCCGTTCGAGCGGCTGGTCGAGGTCCTGGCCCCGGAACGGTCGCTGGCCCGCCATCCGCTGTTCCAGGTCATGCTCGGCGTGCAGAACAACACCCAGGCAACCATCACCCTGCCAGGGCTGAGCGTCGGCCGGATGGGGTCAGGGGCCGGGGCGGCGGCCCGGTTTGACCTGGAGGTGAGCCTGGTCGAGTTGCGGGACGGGCAGGGCTTGCCTGCCGGATTGCAGGGCGGGCTGGCCGCGGCGGCGGACTTGTTCGATGCCACCACGGCGCAGGACGTGAGCGATCGGTTCGCACGGGTGCTGGCCGCTCTCGTCGCCAGCCCGCAGGCCCCGATGCGGCGGGTGGAGGTGCTATCGGAGGCTGAGCGGACGCAGGTGGTGTCGGGGTGGAATGACACCGCCGTGGCGGTACCGGCGGTGATGCTGCCTGAGCTGGTGGCCCTCGTCGCGGCCCAGATGCCGGATGCGGTCGCGGTGGTGTGCGGTGAGCAGCGGATGTCGTACGGGGAGCTGCTGGCGGGGGCGTCGCGGCTGGCGTGGCTGCTGCGGGGTGCGGGGGTGGCGGCCGAGTCGGTAGTAGGGGTGTGCGTGGAGCGGGGCCCGCTGATGGTGACGGCGGTTCTCGGGGTGTGGCTAGCGGGGGCGGCGTATGTGCCGCTTGATCCGGATTACCCGGCGGGGCGGCTGGAGTTCATGCTGACCGACTCGGGGGCCGGGGTGCTGCTGACGGCGGAGGGTGCGGGCAGTGCCCTGGCCGCGGGTTTCAGCGATGTCGTGCGCATGGACGATGCAACTGCGCTGGCGGGGTTGCCGGGGGTTCCGCCGCCGGGGCGGGCGGCGGCCGGTCAGCTGGCGTACGTGATTTACACGTCCGGGTCGACGGGGGTTCCCAACGGAGTGGGGGTGCCTCATGGCGGCGTAGTGAATCTGGTGGCCGGGCTGCGGGGTGCGCTGGGCGGCGGGCCTGGGGTGCGGGTTCTGCAGTTCGCGTCGTTCAGTTTCGATGCGTCGGTCCTGGATGTGGCGGTGACCCTGGCGGCGGGCGGGACCCTGGTGGTGGCGCCGGCCGGGGTGCGGGCGGAGCCGGGCCTGGTGGCAGGTCTGGTGGCTCGGGCGGGTGTGCAGTCGGTGAGCGTGGCGCCGTCGTTGCTTGAGGTGCTTGACCCGGCGGAGCTGGTGCCGGTGGTGCATATGGTGGCGGGTTCTGAGCCCTTGCCGGCGCGGGTGGCGGCGTTGTGGGCGCGGGGCCGGCGGCTGGTGCACGGGTACGGGCCGACGGAGGCGACGGTAATTTCGGCGACGGCGGTGGTGGGCGCGGAGGATCGCGGGCAGCCGCCGATCGGTTCTGGGGTGGCGAATACGCGGTTGTTCGTGCTGGACCGGTGGCTGTGCCCGGTGCCGGCGGGCGTGGCCGGGGAGCTGTATATCGCGGGGGCGGGTCTGGCGCGCGGTTACCTGGGCCGGGCCGCACTCACCGCTGGCCGGTTCGTGGCGGGCCCGTTCGGCGCCCCGGGAGAGCGGATGTACCGGACGGGGGATCTGGCCCGGTGGACCGGCGGAGGGCAGCTGGTGTTCTGCGGGCGGGCAGATGCGCAGGTGAAGATCCGGGGGTTCAGGATCGAGCCCGGCGAGGTCGAGGCCGTAATCGCTGCCTGCCCTGGCGTGGCGCAGGCCGCTGTGGTCGCCCGCGATGATGCCGCCGGGGACCGGCGGCTGGCCGCCTACGTCGTCCCCGCTGGCGATGGCGGAGACGGCCTGACCGGGCGGGTGCGAGAGTTCGCGGCGGACCGGCTGCCGGATTACATGGTGCCCGCGGCGGTGGTGGTTCTGCCGGCGCTGCCGCTGACGCCGAGCGGAAAGCTGGACCGCGGTGCGCTGCCCGCCCCCGATTACGCCGCAGCGGCAGCCGGCGGCCGGGGGTCCTTCGGGCCGGGCAAGCCTCGGGCCGCAGACCGTGACCGAAGAGATCATCTGCGGCCTGTTCGCCGACGTCCTTGGCCTGAACACCGTCGGGCCCGACGACGACTTCTTCGAGCTCGGCGGCCACTCACTCCTCGCCGTCCGCCTCGCCAGCCGGATCCGGGTCGCCTTGGGTGTCGATGTAGAAATGCGCGCGTTGTTCGAGGCGCCGACGCCGGCGGGTCTGGCGGGGTTGCTGGCGCAGGCGGGCCACGAAGGTCCGGCGCGGCTGGCGCTGGCGCCGATGGCGCGTCCAGATCGGGTGCCGCTGTCGTTCGCGCAGCAGCGGCTGTGGTTCATCGCCCAGCTCGAAGGCCCGAGCCCGGTCTACAACACGCCGGTAGCACTGCGGCTGGAGGGTGAGCTTGACCCGCCTGCACTTGAGGCAGCGCTGGGAGATGTGATCGGGCGGCACGAGGTGCTGCGCACGGTCTTCCCGGCAGTGGACGGCGAGCCGTGCCAGCAGGTCATCGAGCTGCCAGAGCTGGGCTGGAGCCTGCCGGTGACGGCGGTAGCGGAGGGCGAGCTGGCCGGGGTGGTCGCGGCGGCGGTGGGCGTGGCCTTCGACCTGACGGCGGAAGTTCCGGTCCGGGCCCGGCTGCTGCGGGTGGCGGCTGATGTGCACGTACTGGTGGTCGTGATCCACCATGTCGCGACGGATGGCTGGTCGACGGGGGTGCTGGCGCGGGATCTGAGTGTCGCGTATGCGGCGCGGCTGGCGGGGCGGGCGCCGGGGTGGTCGGCGCTGCCAGTGCAGTACGCCGACTACGCGATATGGCAGCGGGAGCTGCTCGGGGATGAGGACGATCCTGGCAGCCTGCTGTCCGGGCAGGTGGCGTGGTGGCGGGATGCACTGGCCGGAATGCCGCCGGAGCTGGCGCTGCCTGCGGACCGGCCACGGCCGCCCGTCTCGGGCCATCGGGGGCATGCGGCGCCGCTGGCCGTTCCCGCCGACGTCCATGTCCGGCTGGCTGCGCTGGCTCGCGGGCAGGGCGTGACGGTTTTCATGGTGGTCCAGGCCGCGCTGGCGGTGCTGCTGTCCAAGCTGGGCGCGGGTGAGGACATCCCGGTGGGGACGCCGGTGGCGGGGCGTTCTGATGAGGCGCTGGATGACCTGGTCGGGTTCTTCGTGAACACGCTGGTGCTGCGCACCGATGTGTCCGGCGACCCGGAGTTCACCGGGCTGCTCGGGCGGGTGCGGGAGTTCTGGCTGGGGCCCTTGATCATCAGGATGTGCCTTTCGAGCGGCTGGTCGAGGTGCTGGCGCCGGAGCGGTCGCTAGCCCGGCATCCGTTGTTCCAGGTCAGCCTGACGGTGCAGAACAACGCCCCGGCGGTACTCGCGCTGCCAGGGTTGCGGGCGGCGGGAATGCAGGCGGGGACGGGGACAGCGCGCTTCGACCTGGAGGTGAGCCTGGGCGAGGCGCGGGACAGCCAGGGGCTGCCTGCCGGGCTGCGCGGCGCGGTGAGTGCTGCGGCGGACTTGTTCGAGGTCGCGACGGCGGAGGCGGTGTCCGGCTGGTTTGCCCGGGTGCTGACTGAGGTTGCGATTGATCCTGGGGTTTCGCTGCGGCGGCTGCCGGTGCTGACCGGGGAGGAGCGGTCGCAGATCGTGTCGGAGTGGGGTGGCGCGGCGCCGGCGGCGCCGGCGGGGGTGACGCTGGCGGGGTTGTTCGAAGCGCAGGCCGCGCGGACGCCGGATGCGGTGGCGGTGACGTCCGGGAGTGCCTGGGTGATTTACGGGCAACTGGATGCGGCGGCTGACCGGCTGGCCCGGGTCCTGGCGGCGCACGGAGTAGGACCTGAGTCGGTGGTGGCGGTAGTGATGGACCGCTGTGCCGGCCTGATCGTCGCGGTGCTTGGGGTGCTGAAGGCGGGAGCGGCGTACCTGCCGGTTGACCCTGGCTATCCGGCGGAGCGGGTCGCGTTCATGCTGGCGGACGCGGCCCCGGCGGTGGTAATCGCCTCGGAGGCGGCGGCGCGGGAGGTAGCGGCGCTGGCCGGGGTGGCGGTGCTGGTGGTGGATGACCGGGGCGGCGTCGAGGATGCCGGTGCGGGCGGGGTGCTGGTACGGGCGCGTCCCGCGAGTCCGGCGTACGTGATTTACACGTCGGGTTCGACCGGTCGGCCGAAGGGCGTGGCGGTGACGCATGCCAGCGTGGCGGCGTTGTTCGCGGGGACGCGGGAGTGGTTCGGGTTCGGTGCCAGCGAGGTGTGGAGCTGGTTCCATTCGTTCGCGTTTGATTTCTCGGTGTGGGAGCTGTTCGGCGCGCTCCTGCATGGCGGGCGGGTGATGGTGGTCCCGTTCGCGGTGTCGCGGTCTCCAGGGGAGTTCGCGGCGTTGCTGGCCCGCCAGGCGGTGACTGTGCTGTCACAGACTCCGTCGGCGTTCTATCAGCTGATGGAGGCCGGGGCGGGGCTGGCGGTGCGGTGGGTCGTGTTCGGCGGCGAGGCGCTGGACGAGGGCCGGGTGGCTGGTCAGGCGGGTGGTCCGGTGCTGGTGAACATGTACGGGATTACCGAGACGACGGTGCACGTGACGGCCCTGGCCCTGGAGGCGGGCGCGGCCGGGCCGGGCGCGGGCGGGAGCCCGGTGGGCCGGCCGGTGGCCGGGTGGCAAGTGTTCGTGCTTGACCGGTGGCTGTGCCCGGTACCGGCCGGGGTGGCGGGCGAACTGTACGTGGCGGGAGCGGGACTGGCACGGGGATATGCGGGCCGGGCCGGTCTGACGGGTGAGCGGTTCGTGGCGTGCCCGTTCGGAGGTGCGGGCGAGCGGATGTACCGGACGGGAGACGTGGCCCGGTGGACGCCGGGCGGCGAGCTGGTTTACTGCGGGCGAGCCGATGATCAGGTGAAGATCCGGGGGTTCAGGATCGAACCTGGTGAGATCGAGGCAGTCCTGGCCGCGCATCCTGAGGTCGCCCGCGCAGTGGTGACCGTCCGAGAGGACACGGCCGGGGACAAGCGGCTGGCCGCCTACGTTGTTGCTGGTGCGGATGCCGGACTCGCGGGTCGGCTGCGAGAGCATGCAGCGGGGCGGCTGCCGGACTATATGGTGCCCTCGGCGTTCGTGGTGCTGGATGCGCTGCCTCTGACGGCGAGCGGCAAGCTGGACCGGGCCGCGCTGCCCGCACCTGATCACGCGGCGGCCGCTGGTGGCGGCCGGGCGCCGGAAACTGTGGCTGAGGAGATTCTTTGCGGCCTGTTCGCCGCTGTCCTTGGCCTGGATTCGGTCGGGCCTGAAGATGACTTCTTCGGCTTGGGCGGGCATTCGCTGCTGGCGGTGCGGCTGGTCAGCCGGGTGCGGTCGGTGCTGGATGTGGAGGTGCCGGTACGGGCACTGTTCGCGGCGCCCACCCCGGCCGGGCTGGCGGCGTGGCTGGAACAAGCAGGCCCGGCGCGGCTGCCGCTGGCACCGCGGCCGCGGCCGGCGCGGGTGCCTCTGTCGTTCGCCCAGCAGCGGCTGTGGTTCATCGCCGAGATGGAGGGTCCGAGCCCGGCTTACAACAATCCGGTCGCCGTGCGGCTGGAGGGCGACCTGGACCCGGCGGCGCTTGAGGCGGCGCTTGGCGATGTGATCGGCCGGCACGAGGTATTGCGCACTATCTTCCCGGCTGACGGCGGAGAGCCGTGCCAGCAGGTCATCGGCGTGGACGAGCTTGGCTGGGAGCTGCCGGCTGCCGCGGTGGCGGATGACCGTGAGCTGGCCGGCGCGGTCGCGGCGGCCGTGAGTGAGCCGTTTGACCTGACGGCGGACGTGCCGGTGCGGGCCCGGCTGCTGGCCGTGGCGGCGGACGTGCACGTGCTGGTCGTGGTCATCCACCACGTCGCGACCGATGGCTGGTCCACCGGGGTGCTGGCGCGAGATCTCAGCGTCGCGTACGCGGCGCGACTGACGGGACAGCCGCCGCGGTGGGCGGCGCTTCCTGTGCAGTACGCCGACTATGCGATCTGGCAGCGGGAACTGCTGGGCGATGAGGACGATCCTGGGAGCCTGCTGTCGGGTCAGCTGGCGTGGTGGCGGGACGCTCTGGCGGGATCGCCGCCTGAGCTGACGTTGCCTGCGGACCGGCCGCGCCCGCCGGTATCTGGTTATCGCGGGCATACGGCGCCGCTGGCCGTCGGGGCGGAGGTGCACGCCGCGCTGGCTGCCCTGGCTCGCGAGCAGGGCGTAACGATGTTCATGGTGGTGCAGGCCGCCCTGGCCGTGCTGTTGTCCAAGCTCGGCGCCGGGGAGGACATCCCCGTCGGCACGCCGGTGGCGGGCCGTTCTGACGAGGCCCTGGATGACCTGGTCGGGTTCTTCGTGAACACGCTGGTGCTGCGTACCGATGTATCCGGCGATCCGGAATTCACCGGGCTGCTCGGACGGGTGCGGGAGTTCTGGCTGGGTGCGCTCGATCATCAGGACGTTCCGTTCGAGCGGCTGGTCGAGGTGCTGGCGCCGGAGCGGTCGCTGGCCCGTCATCCGCTGTTCCAGGTCATGCTCGCCGTGCAGAACAACGCCCAGGCGACGGTCAGCCTGCCAGGGCTGCGGGTAGCCGCGATGCCGTCGGGCGAGCCGGCGGCCCGGTTCGACGTGCAGGTGAGCCTAAGCGAGGTCAGGGACGGGCATGGCCGGCCCGGCGGGCTGCGCGGCATGGTCACCGCGGCGGCGGGCTTGTTCGACCCGGCTACGACCGAAGCCATCGGGGAGCGGTTGGCCCGGGTGCTGGCTGTGGTGGCGGCTGATCCGGGGGTGCGGCTGCGGCGGGTGCAGGTTATGGCCGAGGGCGAGCGGGCGCAGGTCGTGTCGGGGTGGAATGACACGGCGCGGGAGGTCGCGGCGGTGACGGTGCCTGAGTTGTTCGAGGCGGTGGTGGCGCGGGCGCCGGATGCGGTGGCGGTCACCTGTGGTGGCGCGCGGTTGAGTTACGGGGAGCTGAACCGGCAGGCGAACCGGCTGGCGCGGGTGCTGGCGGGGCTCGGGGCGGGGCCGGAGACCGTGGTCGCGGTGGTAATGGACCGGTCCGCTGAGCTGGTGACCGCGTTGCTGGCGGTGCTGAAGGCGGGGGCGGCGTACCTGCCGGTCGATCCTGGCTACCCGGTCCAGCGGATCGCCTACATGCTCAGCCAGGCGGATCCGGTAGCGGTCATCGCCTCCAAGCACAGCGTCGCGGCGCTGCCGGTGTTGCCTGAGGTTCCGGTGCTGGCCTGGGGTGATCCGGGTCTGGCGGCGCGGTTGGCGGGGGCGGCGGACGCTGATCTGGGTGACGGGGACCGGCGCGGGCCGTTGCGGCCGGCGCATCCCGCGTACGTGATGTTCACGTCGGGGTCCACGGGGGCGCCGAAGGGCGTGGTGGTGACGCACGCGAGCGTGGACCGGCTGGTGCGCGGCGGCGGGTTCGCTGACGTGGGCGGCGGTGACGTGGTCGCGCTGGCGTCGTCGGTGTCGTTTGACGCGGCGACGTTTGAGATCTGGGGTGCGCTGGCTAGCGGGGCGCAGCTGGCGGTCGCTCCGGGCGGGGTGCTGTCGGCGGGGGAGCTGGGGAGGTTCCTGGCTGAGCTGCGGGTGAGCGTGCTGTGGCTGACGGCGGGGTTGTTCGGTCAGGTCGCGGAGACGGACACGGGGGCGCTGGCGGGGTTGCGGGTGCTGCTGGCCGGGGGCGATGTGCTGCCGGCGGCGGCGTGCCGGGCGGTGCTTGAGCGGGCGCCGGGGGTGCGGCTGGTCAATGGGTACGGGCCGACGGAGAACACGACGTTCACCGCGACGTGGCCGGTCAGGGCCGCGGACCTGAACGGCGGGTTCGGGGTGCCGGTAGGCCGGCCGGTCGCCGATACCCGGGTGTTCGTGCTGGACCGGTGGCTGTGCCCGGTACCCACCGGCGTGACCGGAGAGCTCTATACCGCCGGGGCGGGACTCGCCAGGGGTTACCTGGCCGGGGCCCCTTTGACCGCAGAGCGGTTCGTGGCGTGCCCGTTCGGTGCACCGGGGATGCTGATGTACCGGACGGGGGACGTGGCCCGGTGGCGGGCCGATGGCGTGCTGGAGTTCTGCGGGAGGGCTGATGAGCAGGTGAAGGTCCGCGGGTTCCGGGTCGAGCCCGGCGAGATAGAGACAGCGCTGGCCGCGTGTCCTGGCGTGGCGCGGGCCGTAGTGATCGTCCGCGAAGACACAGGAGACCGGCGGCTGGTCGCCTACATCGTCGCCGCTAGCGAGGACGACGGCGCCCTGGCGGCCAGGGCGCGGGAGTACGCGGCCGGGCTGCTGCCCGAGTACATGGTGCCGGCGGCGATCGTGGTGCTTGACGAACTGCCGCTCACGGCGAACGGCAAGCTGGACCGGGCCGCTCTGCCCGCTCCGGACTACGCCGCTGCCTCGGCCGGTGACAGCCCGGGCCCGCTGACCGTGGCCGAGGAGATCATCTGCGGTCTGTTCGCTGAGATCCTCGGCCTGGCCCAGGTCGGGGCCGGCGATGATTTCTTCGCCCTCGGAGGCCATTCGCTCCTGGCCGTGCGGCTGGTCAGCCGGGTCCGGGTAGTGCTCGGCGCGGAACTGCCGGTGCGGGCGCTGTTCGAGGCACCGACCCCGGCCGCGCTGGCCGCGTGGCTGGGGCAGGCGGGCCACGCAGGCCCGGCCCGGCTGGCGCTGGCGCGGCGGCCGCGGCCAGACCGGGTGCCTTTGTCGTTCGCTCAGCAGCGGCTTTGGTTCACGGCCCAGCTTGAGGGTCCGAGCCCGGTCTACAACAGCCCGGTGGCGGTGCGCCTGGAGGGCGAGCTGGACACCGGGGCGCTGGAAGCCGCGCTAGCGGATGTGATCGGCCGGCATGAGGTACTGCGCACGATCTTCCCGGCTGACGGCGGCGAGCCGTGCCAGCAGGTCATCGGCGTGGACGAGCTGGGCTGGGAACTGCCGGCGACGGCCGTAGCGGAAGATGAGCTGGCCGGAGTGGTCGCGGCAGTGGTAAGGCGGCCGTTTGACCTGACGGCGGACGTGCCGGTGCGGGCCCGGCTGCTCGCCGTGGCGGCGGACGTGCATGTGCTGGTGGTGGTGATCCATCATGTCGCGACCGATGGCTGGTCCACCGGGGTGCTGGCCAGGGATCTCAGCGTCGCGTACACGGCGCGGCTGGCCGGGCAGCCGCCAGCGTGGGCGGCGCTGCCGGTGCAGTACGCGGACTACGCGATGTGGCAGGGAGAGCTGCTGGGAGCTGAGAACGAACCGGGGAGCCTGCTGTCGGCTCAGGTGGCGTGGTGGCGGGACGCGCTGGCCGAGCTGCCGCCTGAGCTCGCGTTGCCGGCCGATCACCCCCGTCCGCCGGTGCCCAGCCACCGCGGGCACGTCATGCCGCTGGCTGTAGCCGCGGAGGTGCATGCCGATCTGGCCGCCCTTGCCCGTGAGCAGGGCGTGACGGTCTTCATGGTGGTGCAGGCCGCCCTGGCGGTACTGCTGTCGAAACTAGGAGCAGGAGACGACATCCCGGTCGGGACGCCGGTGGCGGGCCGGTCTGATGAGGCCCTGGACAACCTGGTCGGGACCTTCGTGAACACGCTGGTGCTGCGCACCGATGTGTCCGGCGACCCCGAGTTCACCGGGCTGCTGGCGCGGGTGCGGGAGTTCTGGCTGGGCGCGCTTGACCATCAGGACGTTCCGTTCGAGCGGCTGGTCGAGGCGCTGGCTCCCGAACGGTCGCTGGCCCGTCATCCGCTGTTCCAGGTCATGCTCGCCGTGCAGAACAACGCCCAGGCGACGGTCAGCCTGCCGGGGCTGCGCGTCATCAGGATGCCATCAGGGACCGGGGCGCTCGGGTTTGACCTGGACATCGCCCTGGCCGAGGTGCGGGACGAACAGGGCCGGCCCGCCGGACTGCGCGGCACGGTCACCGCCGCAGCCGATTTGTTCGACGCGGCCACAGGGCAGACGGTCAGCGACCGGTTCGCGCGAGTGCTGACCGCCCTCACCGCCTGCCCGCAGGCCCCGCTGCGGCAGGTACAGCTACTCGGCGAGGAAGAGCGGGCCCAGATCGTATCGGGCTGGAACGACACCGCAGCGGCGGAATCCGCTGCCACCCTGGGGGGCGGGTTCGACCTGGAAGTCACGGTCGCGGAGCTGTTCGCGATTCGCGCGGCGCGGATGCCGGATGCGGTGGCGGTGGTGTGCGACCAGGAGCGAGTGAGTTACGGGGAATTGCTGGTACGGGCATCACGGGTGGCGTGGCTGCTGCGTCGCGCCGGGGTGGGCGCGGAGTCGGTAGCGGGGGTGTGCGTGGAGCGGGGGCCGCTGATGGTGGCGGCGATTGTGGGGGTGTGGCTGGCGGGTGCGGCGTACGTGCCGCTGGATCCGGATTACCCGGCGGAGCGGCTGGAGTTCATGCTGGCCGATTCCGGTGCCGAGGTGCTGCTGACAGCGGGCGGCGCGGGCGGAAATCTGGCGGCGGGCTTCTGTGGTGTCGTGGTGCGGCTGGATGATGCCGGTGCGCTGGGGGGGTTGCCCGGGGTTCCGCCACCTGGGCAGGTGTCGGGCGCTCAGCTCGCGTACGTGATCTACACCTCGGGGTCAACGGGGATTCCGAATGGGGTGGGGGTGGCTCATGGTGCCGTGGTGAATCTGGCCGGAGCACTGCGGGGAGCGCTGGGCGCGGGGCCTGGGGTGCGGGTGCTGCAGTTCGCGTCGTTCAGTTTTGATGCGTCCGTTCTTGACCTGGTGGTGACGCTGGTCTCTGGCGGGGCCCTGGTGATCGCGTCGGCGGCGGATCGGGCGGAGCCTGGCCTGGTGGCGGGGCTGGTGGCCCGGGCCGGGGTGCAAGCGGCGAGCGTGGCGCCATCGTTGCTTGAAGTGGCCGATCCGGCGGGGTGGGTGCCGGTGGCGCATATGGTGGCGGGTTCCGAGCCGCTGTCGGGGCGTCTGGCGGAGGTGTGGGCGCCTGGCCGCCGGCTGGTGCACGCGTACGGGCCGACGGAGGCGACGGTGATCGCGGCCACGGCGGTAATGGGCACGGGGGGCGGCGTGCCGCCGATCGGGGTGCCGGTAGCGAACACGCGGTTGTTCGTTCTTGACCGGTGGCTGGGCCGGTGCCGGCCGGGGTGGCCGGAGAGCTGTATATCGCCGGGGCGGGGCTGGCGCGAGGGTACCTGGGGCGCTTTGCCCTGACCGCGGGCCGGTTCGTGGCGTGCCCGTTCGGCGGCCGCGGCGAGCGGATGTACCGCACGGGGGACCTGGCCCGGTGGACCGCGACGGCGGGTGGGGGTCAGCTGGTGTTCTGCGGGCGCGCGGATGAGCAGGTGAAGATCCGGGGATTCCGGATCGAGCCTGGTGAGGTCGAGGCCGTACTCGCCGCGCATCCCGAGGTGGCACAGGTCGCGGTGACCGTCCGCGAGGACGCGGGGGACAAGCGGCTGGCCGCCTATATTGTCGCCGCCGCCGGCGCCACCATCGACGTGCAGAGCGCGGACGGCGCGCTCGCCCGCAGAGTGCGAGAGCACGCCGCCGGGCGGCTGCCGGATTACCTGGTGCCCGCGGCCGTGGTGGTTCTCCCGGCCCTGCCGCTGACCCCCAGTGGCAAGCTCGACCGCAAGGCGCTGCCCGCGCCCGGTCAGGCGGCCGGCGGCCGGGCGCCGCAGACGGCGACTGAGGAGATCATGTGCGGCCTGTTCGCCGATGTCCTTGGCGTGGAGAGGGTCGGGCCGGAAGATAACTTCTTCGAGCTCGGCGGGCATTCGCTGCTGGCCGTCCGGCTGGCCAGCCGGATCCGCGCTGTGCTCGGCGCCGAGGTCGGGATAACAGCCCTCTTCGAAGCGCCGACGCCGGCGGGGCTGGCGCTGGTAACCGCTCCGCCAGGGGTCGCGGTGCCGGCGAACCTGATCCCGGCCGGGGCACCGGAGATCACGCCGGAAATGCTGACCCTGGTCGACCTGAATGCGGCGCAGATCGCGTCGGTAGTGGCCGGCATCGATGGCGGAGCGGCGAACGTGGCCGATATATACCCGCTGGCCCCGCTGCAGGAAGGGATGCTGTTCCATCACCTGCTGGCCGGACCCGACGAAACCGACGTGTACCTGGGCTCTTCGATGCTGATGTTTGACTCCCGTGCCCGGCTGGAGGAGTTCACCACCACGCTCGAGCGGATCATCGCCCGGCATGAGGTTTTCCGTACGTCGCTGGCGTGGGAGCAGTTGCCTGAGCCCGTGCAGGTGGTATGGCGGGACGTGCGGCTGCCGGTCACCGAGGTGCTGGTGGAGGCCGGGCAGGACCCGGCGGCTGCGCTGGCAGCGGCGGCGGGGTCGCGGATGGAGCTTGGGCGGGCGCCTTTGCTGCGGGTGCATGTCGCTGCCGAATCAGGTACCGGCCGGTGGCTGGCGCAGCTCCAGCACCATCACCTGGTGCTTGATCACACCGGGCTTGAGGTGGTGACCGGGGAGATCGGCGCGCTGCTGGCGGGGCGGGAGGACCGCCTGCCGGTGCCGGTGCCGTTCCGTGATTTCGTGGCGCAGGCGCGACTGGGGGTGTCGCGGGAGGAGCACCGGGAGCATTTCGCGGGGCTGCTTGGTGATGTGACCGATCCGACAGCGCCGTTCGGCTTGCTTGATGCCCGCCAGGACGGTCGTGCGTCGGCGCAGGCGCGGGCGCTGGTCGGTGCCGGGCTTGCGAGCCGGGTGCGGGAGCAGGCACGGGCGGCGGGGATGTCGGCGGCGACCGTGTTCCATGTGGCGTGGGCGCGGGTGCTGGCGGTGCTGGCCGGCCGGGATGACGTGGTGTTCGGGACGGTGCTGTTCGGGCGGATGGGCGGCGGGGCCGGGGCGGACCGAGCGCTGGGGATGTTCATGAACACGCTGCCGGTGCGGATGGATACCTGCGGGACCGATGTGGCCGGAGCGCTGGTGGCGATGCGCTCGCAGCTGGCCGGGCTGCTGGCGCATGAGCATGCTCCGCTGGTGGTCGCTCAGCAGGCCAGCGGCCTGCCGGCCCAGCTTCCGCTGTTCACCGCCCTGCTCGACTACCGGCACAGCCAGCCCCAGCCGGCGCAGCCTGCGCAACAGCCCGGCGACAGCACGCACAACGGCTCAGGTATTCAGCGCATAGCCACTCGGGAGCACACCAACTACCCGCTGGCCATCGCGATCGATGACACGGGGACCGGGTTCGGCCTGACCGTCGAAGTGGTCGCGCCGGGTGACCCGGCCCTGGTCTGCGCGCTGCTGCACACCGCGCTTGACAGTCTGGTCACGGCGCTGGAGCACGCCCCGGCCACCCCGCTGCGGGAGGTGCGGGTGCTGGGCGGCAGCGAGCGAGTGCAGGTCCTGCAGGGGTGGAACGACACTTCGGTAGCAGTGCCTGAACTGACGTTGCCCGAGTTGTTCCAGGCGCAGGCAGCCAGGACCCCGGATGCGGTGGCGTTGTCCTGCGGGGGCGTCACGGTCAGCTATGCGCACCTCGATGCGGTGGCGAGCCGGCTGGCCAAGGTTCTCGCCGCGCGCGGAGCCGGGCCGGAAGCGGTAGTGGCGGTCGTGATGGACCGCTCGGCCGAGCTGATCACCGCATTGCTGGCCGTGCTGAAGGCAGGGGCGGCCTATCTGCCGGTCGACCCGGCCTACCCGGCCGGACGGATCGCCTTCATGCTGAACGATGCCTGCCCGGCGGTCATCATCGCGACCGAGCTAAATGCACGGGACCTGACGTGCCTGCCGGACCTGGCCGAGGTGCCGGTGCTCGTCATCGGGACCGCGGAACTGGCCGCACTGCCCGGCCTCGGCCCTGACGATCGTGGCCAGGCTTCCGCGCTGAGAACCGAGCATCCCGCTTACGTGATCTACACTTCCGGATCCACCGGCCAGCCAAAGGGCGTGACGGTCTCCCACGCCGGATTCGCCAGCCTGGCCGAGGGCCATCGCCGTTTCCTGGCGGCCGGGCCGGGGATGCGAATAGCTCAGTTCGCGTCGCCGGGATTTGACACCTTCGGCTGGGAGTGGTGCATGGCGCTCCTGACCGGGGCGGAGCTGATGATTATCCCGCCGGAGCAGCGGCTCGGCGACGAGCTCGCCCGCTTCCTTGGCCGGGCGGGCATCACGCACGCGACGCTGCCGCCGACCGTGCTGGCGACCCTGGCCGACGGACCGGTGGGCGCTGGGACCGTACTGATCACGGCGGGAGAGGCCTGCCCGCCCGAGGTGATGGCCCGGTGGTCGGCCGGCCGGATGATGTTCAATTCCTTCGGCCCGGCCGAGACCACGATCGATGTCACGCTGTGGCGGTGCGACGCCGCCGCGAGCGAAGTCGCCATTGGCGCGCCCGTGGTCAATACCAGGGTGTTCGTGCTTGACCGATGGCTGTGCCCGGTGCCGGCCGGGGTGGCGGGGGAACTGTATGTAGCCGGGGCCGGATTGGCCCGCGGCTACCTGGGCCGGGCGGCGCTGACGGCGGAGCGGTTCGCGGCCTGCCCGTACGGGGTGGCCGGGGAGCGAATGTACCGGACCGGGGACCTGGCCCGGTGGACCGCGCCTGAGGACGGAGAGCCAGGAGCGGCGCGACTGGTGTTCTGCGGGCGGGCCGATGATCAAGTCAAGATCCGCGGAGCCCGGATCGAGCCTCGCGAGGTCGAAGCCGTGCTGGCCGCGCATCCTGAAGTGGCACAGGCCGTGGTGACCGTCCGCGAGGACCGTCCTGGGGATAAGCGGCTGGTCGGCTATCTGGTTCCCGGCGGGGAAGACGCTGGCAGCAGCGGGCTGACGGAGCGGGTGCGGGCGCATGCGGCGGGGCGGCTGCCGGACTATATGGTGCCGTCGGCGTTCGTGGTGCTGGAGGCGCTGCCGCTGACGGTGAACGGCAAACTGGACCGGGCCGCGCTGCCGGCCCCGGACTACGCGGCGGCCGCCGGCGATGGGCGGGGGCCGCAGACGGCGGTCGAGGAGATCGTGTGCGGTCTGTTCGCCGGTGTCCTTGGCCTGGACCGGGTCGGGCCGGACGATGATTTCTTTGCCCTCGGCGGCCATTCGCTGCTGGCGGTGCGGCTGGCGAGCCGGGTCAGGGCAGTGCTGAGCGTGGAGGTCCCGGTGCGGGCGCTGTTCGCGGCGCCGACCCCGGCGGCGCTGGCGGCGTGGCTGGGACAGGCCGGTCCGGCCCGGCTGGCGCTGACGGTGCGGCTGCGGCCGGAGCGGGTGCCGTTGTCGTTCGCGCAGCAGCGGCTGTGGTTCATCGCCCAGCTCGAGGGTCCGAGCCCGGTCTACAACAATCCGGTCGCCGTGCGGCTGGAGGGGGAGCTTGACCCGGCTGCGCTCGAAGCGGCGCTGGCCGATGTGATCGGGCGGCACGAGGTACTGCGCACCATCTTCCCAGCGGTGGACGGCGAGCCGTGCCAGCAGGTCATCGAGCGGACGGAGCTGGGCTGGGCCCTGCCGGTGACGGCGGTAGCGGAGGGTGAGCTGTCGCAGGCGGTCGCGGTGGAAGCGGCGAGGCCGTTCGACCTGATGGCGGAGGTGCCGGTGCGGGCGCGGCTGCTGGCGGTGGCGGCGGATGTGCACGTGCTGGTGGTCGTGATTCACCATGTCGCGACTGATGGCTGGTCGACGGGGGTCCTGGCGCGGGATCTGAGCGTGGCGTATGCGGCGCGGCTGGCGGGGCGGCCGCCGGAGTGGGCGGTGCTGCCGGTGCAGTACGCGGATTATGCGATGTGGCAGCGGGAGCTGCTTGGCAATGAGGACGATCCGGGCAGCCTGCTGTCGGCGCAGGTGGCGTGGTGGCGGGATGCGCTGGCTGACCTGCCGTCTGAGCTGGTGTTGCCGGCGGACCGGCCGCGGCCGCCGGTGCCGAGCCATCGCGGGAATACGGTGCCGCTGGCCGTTCCCGCGCAGGTGCAGGCCGGGCTGGCGGAGCTGGCTCGTGAGCAGGGCGTGACGTTGTTCATGGTGGTGCAGGCCGCGCTGGCCGTCCTGCTGTCCAAGCTCGGGGCCGGCGAGGACATCCCGGTCGGGACGCCGGTCGCCGGCCGGGCGGATGAGGCCCTTGATGACCTGGTCGGGTTCTTCATCAACACGCTGGTCCTGCGCACGGATGTGTCGGGTGACCCGGAATTCACCGGGCTGCTGGCGCGGGTGCGGGAGTACTGGCTCGGTGCCCTTGATCATCAGGACGTGCCGTTCGAGCGGCTGGTGGAGATGCTGGCGCCGGAACGGTCGCTGGCCCGCCACCCGCTGTTCCAGGTGAGCCTGACGGTGCAGAACAACGCCCCGGTGGCGCTCGCGCTGCCGGGGTTGCGGGCCGCCGCGATGCCGGCCGGGACCGGGGCGGCGCGGTTCGACCTGGAGGTGAGCCTGGGCGAAGTCAGGGACGAGCAGGGCCAGCCCGCCGGGCTGCGCGGCGTGGTGAGTGCCGCGGCGGACCTGTTCGATGCGGTGACGGCGGAAGCGGTGTCCGGCTGGTTCGTCCGGGTGCTGGCCGCGGTTGCTGCTCATCCGGGCGTTTCGGTGCGGCACCTGCAGGTGCTGACTGAGGTTGAACGAGCGCAGATCCTCTCTGAGTGGGGTGGCGCGGCGCCGACGTCGATGCCAGAGGTGACGCTGGCAGAGTTGTTTGCGGCCCAGGCGGGGCTGACGCCGGATGCGGTGGCGGTGGCGTCTGAGGGCGTGCAGGTGAGTTACGCGTGGCTGGATGCGGCGGCGGGCCGGCTGGCGGGGGTGCTCGTTGCGGCGGGGGTGGGGCCGGAGTCGGTGGTGGCCGTGGTGATGGACCGGTCCGTCGAATTGGTCATCGCCATGCTGGGGGTGCTGCAGGCCGGGGCGGCGTACCTGCCGGTGGATCCTGGTTATCCAGCCGAGCGGATCGCGTTCATGCTGGCGGACGCGAGCCCGGCGGTGGCGATCGTGTCGGCGGCGGCCGCGCGGGAGGTGCCGGCGCTGACCGGGGTGACGGTCCTGATGGAGGACGGGACCGGGGGCTGGCTGCTGGCAGGCAGTGTCGGCAAACACAGTGTGGACGCCGGTCCAGGTGCGGGGCGTGCGCTGGTGCCGGCGCATCCGGCGTATGTGATCTATACGTCGGGTTCGACGGGGGTGCCGAAGGGCGTGGCGGTGACGCACGCGTCGGTGGCGGCGTTGTTCGCGGGGACGCGGGAGTGGTTCGGGTTCGGCGGGGGTGAGGTGTGGAGCTGGTTCCATTCGTTCGCGTTTGATTTCTCGGTGTGGGAGCTGTTCGGGGCGCTCCTGCAGGGCGGGCGGGTCGTGGTGGTGCCGTTTGCGGTGTCGCGGTCTCCGCAGGAGTTCGCAGGGCTGCTGGTCCGGCAGGCGGTGACGGTGCTGTCGCAGGTTCCGTCGGCGTTCTACCAGCTGATGGAGGCCGGGGCGGCTGGGGGGCTGGCGGTGCGGTGGGTGGTGTTCGGGGGTGAGGCGCTGGACGCGGGCCGGGTGGCCGGGTGGGGTGCTGGTCCGGTGCTGGTGAACATGTACGGGATCACGGAGACGACGGTGCATGTGACGGCGCTGGCCCTGGAGGCGGGCGCGGCGGTTCCGGGTGCGGGCGGGAGTCCGGTGGGGCGGCCGGTGGCGGGGTGGCGGGTGTTCGTGCTTGACCGGTGGCTGTGCCCGGTCCCGGCCGGGGTGGCGGGCGAGCTGTACGTGGCGGGTGCGGGCCTGGCGCGCGGGTACCTGGGCCGGGCCGGTCTGACCGGGGAACGGTTCGTGGCGTGCCCGTTCGGTTCGGGCGGAGAGCGGATGTACCGGACGGGAGACGTCGCCCGGTGGACGGGCGAGGGAGAGCTGGTTTACTGCGGGCGCGCGGATGAGCAGGTGAAGATCCGGGGGTTCAGGATCGAGCCCGGCGAGATCGAGGCCGTCCTGGCCGGGTATCCGGGAGTGGCGCGGGCTGTAGTGACCGTCCGGGAGGAGACCGCCGGGGACAAGCGGCTGGTTGCCTATCTCGTGCCTGCCGGTCCCGGCGATGGCGGGCTGGCGGGGCGGGTGCGGGAGCATGCGGCTCAGCGGTTGCCCGAGTTCATGGTGCCGGCCGCGATCGTGATGCTGGAGGCGCTGCCGCTGACGGCGAGCGGCAAGCTGGACCGCAAGGCGCTGCCCGCCCCGGACTACGCGACCGCTGGTGATGGCCGGGCACCGCAGACGGTGGCTGAGGAGATCATCTGCGGGCTGTTCGCCGAAGTGCTTGGCGTGCCGAACGTCAGGCCCCAGGATGACTTCTTTGCCTTGGGCGGGCATTCGCTGCTGGCGGTGCGCCTGGTCAGCCGGGTCCGGGCCGTACTGGCCGTAGAGGTACCGGTGCGGGCGCTGTTCGGGGCGCCGACCCCGGCCGCGCTGACGGCCTGGCTGGGGCAGGCCGGTCCGGCCCGGCTGGCGCTTGGGCGGCGGGTGCGACCCGATCGGGTGCCGTTGTCGTTCGCGCAGCAGCGATTGTGGTTCATCGCGCAGCTCGAGGGCCCGAGCCCGGTCTACAACAATCCGGTCGCCGTGCGGCTGGAGGGCGAACTGGACGCCGGCGCGATGGAGGCGGCACTCGGCGATGTGATCGGCCGGCACGAGGTGCTGCGCACGATCTTCCCGGCGGTGGACGGCGAACCCGGCCAGCAGGTCATCGAACTGGACGAGCTGGGCTGGTCGCTGCCGGTCACCGCCGTGGCCGACGAGGATGAGCTGGCCAGGGTGGTCGGGGCGGTGGCGGCTCAGCCGTTTGACCTGACGGCGGAGGTGCCGGTGCGGGCCCGGCTGCTGGCCGTGGCACCGGACCTGCATGTGCTGGTGGTGGTGATTCACCATGCGGCGACCGACGGCTGGTCCACCGGGGTGCTGGCGCGGGATCTGAGCGTCGCGTATGCGGCGCGGGCGCAGGGCCAGGCGCCGGGATGGGGTGTGCTGCCCGTGCAGTACGCCGATTACGCGATGTGGCAGCGGGAACTGCTTGGCGATGAGGACGATCCCGGCAGCCTGCTGTCCCGGCAGGTGGCGTGGTGGCGAGGCGCGCTGGACGAGCTGCCGCCTGAGCTGGCGCTGCCGACGGATCGCCCGCGCCCGCCGGTGCCGGGTTACCGCGGGCACGCCGTACCGCTGGCCGTGGACGCGGAGGTGCACGGGCGGTTGTTTGCGCTGGCTCGCGAGCAGGGCGTGACCGTGTTCATGGTGGTCCAGGCCGCGCTGGCCGTGCTGCTTTCCAAGCTGGGAGCGGGAGAAGATATCCCGGTCGGCACGCCGGTGGCGGGCCGTTCTGATGAGGCGCTCGATGAACTGGTCGGGTTCTTCGTGAACACGCTGGTGCTGCGCACCGACGTGTCCGGCGACCCGGAGTTCACCGGGCTGCTTGCCCGGGTGCGGGAGTTCTGGCTGGGCGCTCTCGACCATCAGGACGTGCCGTTCGAGCGGCTGGTCGAGGCGCTGGCGCCGGAACGGTCGCTGGCCAGGCATCCGCTGTTCCAGGTCATGCTCGCCGTGCAGAACAACGCCCCCGTCGCGGTCAGCCTGCCCGGGCTGCGCGTGGCGGGGATGCCGTCCGGGGAGCCGCCGGCCCGGTTCGACCTGAACATCATGCTGGCCGAGGCGCGCGACAGTCAGGGCCTGCCCGCCGGCCTGCGCGGCACGGTCACCGCGGCGGCGAGCTTGTTTGACGTGGCTACGGCGCAGGTTATCAGCGACCGGTTCGCGCGGGTGCTGGCCGCTCTTGTCGCTAGTCCGCAGGTCCCGTTGCGGCGGGTGGGGGTGCTGTCGGGGGCGGAGCGGTGGCAGCTGGTGGCGGGGTGGAATGACACGGCGGCGCCGGTGCCGCAGGGGACGCTGGCGGTGTTGTTCGAGGCGCAGGTCGCGCGGACGCCTGATGCGGTGGCGGTGTCGTGCGAGGGTGTGCAGTTGAGTTACCAGGGGCTTGATGACGCGGCGGGTCGGGTGGCGGAGGTCCTGGCGGGGCTGGGGGCGGGGCCGGGTTCGGTGGTGGCGGTGGTGATGGACCGTTCGGCGGCGCTGATGGCGGCGCTGCTTGGGGTGCTGAAGGCGGGAGCCGCGTACCTGCCGGTCGATCCTGGGTATCCGGTGGACCGGGTGGCGTTCATGCTGGCCGATGCGGAGCCCGCAGTGGTGCTGGCGGACGAGGCTTATGCGGAGGGTCTGCGGGAGTCGTGCGCGGTTCAGGTCCTGGTCGCGGATGGGCCGCGGCTGGAGGGCTCTGAGGGCGCGGCGGCACGGGCGGCCCGGCCGGGTGACCTGGCGTACGTGATCTACACGTCCGGGTCGACTGGGGTGCCGAAGGGCGTGGCGGTGCCGCACGCGGGGATCGTGAACCGGCTCGCGTGGATGCAGTCGGCGTATCGGCTCGGGGCGGGTGACCGGGTGCTGCAGAAAACGCCGGTGAGCTTCGACGTGTCGGTCTGGGAGCTGTTCTGGCCGCTACTGCAGGGCGCGGCACTGGTCCTGGCCCGCCCGGAGGGTCACCGGGATCCGGGGTACCTGTCGGAGCTGATCGGGCGGGATGCGGTCACGACAATGCATTTCGTGCCCTCGATGCTGGAAGCGTTCCTGGCTGAGGCGATCCCGGCGCAGTGCTCGAGCCTGCGGCGGGTGTTCTGCAGCGGCGAGGCGCTGCCGGGACCGCTGGCGGGGCGGTTCGGGGAGCGGTTCTCGGCGGGGCTGCTGCATAACCTGTACGGGCCGACGGAAACATCGGTGGACTCGACGTTCTATGCGTGCGATGGCGGTGGTGAGGTGCCGCCGATCGGGGCGCCGATCGCGAACACGCGGGTGTTCGTGCTTGACCGGTGGCTGTGCCCGGTGCCGGCCGGGGTAGCGGGCGAGCTGTACATCGCCGGAGTCGGCCTGGCCCGTGGGTATCTGGGGCGGGCCGGGCTGACGGCGGGCCGGTTCGTGGCGTGCCCGTTCGGCGGCGGGGAGCGGATGTACCGGACCGGGGACCTGGTCCGGTGGCGGGGCGACGGGGTTCTGGTGTTCGCGGGGCGGGCCGATGATCAGGTGAAGATCCGGGGCTTCCGGATCGAGCCCGGCGAAGTCGAGGCCGTCATCGCCGCCTGCCCTGGGGTGGCGCAGGCCGCCGTCGTCGTCCGTGAAGACGTTCCGGGAGACAAGCGGCTGGCCGCGTACCTGGTCCCGGCCGACGATACGGGCGAGGACGAGGACGGCCCGATCGAGGTGCGGGTGCGGGCGCATGCGGCCGGGCGGCTGCCTGACTATATGGTGCCGTCGGCGTTCGTGGTGCTCGCGGCGCTGCCGCTGACTCCGAGCGGGAAGCTGGACCGCAAGGCGCTGCCCGCGCCGGATCACGCCGCGGGGGTGAGCGGCGGCCGGCCGCAGACCGCGGCTGAGGAGATCGTCTGCGGCTTGTTCGCCGATGTCCTGCGACTTGACCGGGTCGGCCCTGGCGATGACTTCTTTGCCCTGGGCGGGCATTCGCTGCTGGCGGTGCGGCTGGCGAGCCGGGTCAGGGCGGTGCTTGGCGTCGAGGTGCCGGTGCGGGCGCTGTTCGCGGCGCCGACCCCGGCGGCGCTGGCGGCATGGCTGGGGCAGGCGGGTCCGGCCCGGCTGGCACTGGAACGGCGACCACGGCCTGACCAGGTGCCGTTGTCGTTCGCGCAGCAGCGGCTGTGGTTCCTGGCTCAGCTGGAGGGCCCGAGCCCGGTAGATAACTCCCCGGTCGCGATCCGGCTGGAAGGGGAGCTTGACCCGGCCGCACTCGAAGCGGCGCTGGCCGATGTGATCGGCCGGCACGAGGTGCTGCGGACAATATTCCCTGCGCTGGCCGGGGAGCCTCGTCAGCAGGTCATCGAGCTGGGCGAACTCGGCTGGAGCCTGCCGGTGACGGCGGTTGCTGACGATGAGCTGGCCGGGCTGATCGCGGCGGCGGCGGCGCAGCCCTTTGACCTGACGGCGGAGGTGCCAGTGCGGGCGCGGCTGCTGGCAGCAGGGCCTGGGGTCCATGTGCTGGTGGTGGTGATCCACCATGTCGCGACCGATGGCTGGTCGACCGGGGTGCTGGCCCGCGATATCAGCGTGGCGTATGGGGCCAGGCTGGCGGGCGGGGAGCCGGGGTGGCCGGAGCTGCCGGTGCAGTACGCGGATTACGCTATCTGGCAGCGGACGCTGCTAGGCGATGAAGACGACCCTGGCAGCCTGCTGTCGGCGCAGGTGGGATGGTGGCGCGAAGCACTGGCCGGATCGCCGCCTGAGCTGACGTTGCCGGCGGACCGCCCGCGTCCCCCGGTGCCCAGCCACCACGGGCACGCCGTGCCGCTGGCCGTCGGGCCGCAAGTGCATGCCCGGCTGGCGGTGCTGGCTCGCGAGCTGGGCGTGACGGTGTTCATGGTGGTGCAGGCCGCCTTGGCCGTGCTGCTGGCCAAGCTCGGGGCCGGGGAGGACATCCCGGTCGGCACCGGTGTGGCCGGCCGGTCCGATGAGGCCCTGGATGACCTGGTCGGCTTCTTCGTGAACACGCTGGTGCTGCGCACCGACGTGTCCGGCGACCCGGAGTTCACCGCTCTGCTCGGCCGGGTCAGGGAGTACTGGCTGGGCGCTCTTGATCATCAGGACGTGCCGTTCGAGCAACTGGTGGAGGCGCTGGCGCCAGAGCGATCCCTGGCCCGCCATCCGCTATTCCAGGTCAACCTGACCGTGCAGAACAACGCTCCGGCGGTACTGGCACTGCCAGGGCTGCGCGCGACCGGAATGCAGGCCCAGACCGGCACCGTCCGGTTCGACCTCAACATCGGCCTGGGCGAGGTGCGGGACCAGCAAGGCCAGCCCGGCGGGCTGCGCGGCACCCTCATCGCCGCGGCCGACCTGTTCGACGCGGCTACAGCGCGCGCGGTCAGCGACTGGTTCGCCCTGGTGCTGACGGCCCTGGCGGCCGATCCTGGCACCCGGCCGCGGCAGGTGCGCCTGCTGGGCGAGGACGAGCGCACGCAGATCCTTCACGAGTGGAATGACACCGCCATGGCCGGGCCCGCCGGGACGCTGCCGCAGCTGTTCGAGGCGCAGGCGGCCAGGGTGCCTGACGCGGTGGCGGTGGCGGGCGACGGCGTGGCGGTGAGCTATGCGCGGCTGAACGCGGAGGCTAACCGGCTGGCGCGGCTGCTGGTCGCGGCCGGAGCGGGACCTGAGTCGGTGGTGGCGGTAGTGCTTGACCGCTCGGCCGCGCTGGTAGTGGCGTTGCTGGCGGTGCTGAAGGCGGGGGCGGCGTACCTGCCGGTCGACTCTGGCTACCCGGCGCAGCGGATCACGTTCATGCTGCGTGATGCGCGTCCGGCGGTGATCATCGCGTCGGAGGAAGCCGCTGAGGACCTGCCGGTCCTGGCCGGGGTGCCAGTGCTGGTCACCGGGAGTCCGCAACTGGCCGCGCGCCTCGCCGCGCTGTCCGGCGGCGACCTGGGCGACAGCGACCGGGCGCTGGCGCTGCGGCCGGAGCACCCGGCGTACGTGATCTACACCTCCGGGTCCACCGGCCGGCCCAAAGGCGTGACGGTCACCCATCTTGGGCTCCTCAACTACGTCGCGTGGGCGGCGGCGGCTTACCGGGTCGGTGAAGGGCCGGGCGCGCCACTGCACTCTTCAATGGCCTTTGACCTGACCGTGACCAGCGTGCTTGTGCCGCTGGCAACCGGGGCGATGGTGGTTTCCAGCCGGGAAGGAGGCCCTGAGGGCCTGGCCGCGCTGCTGCGGCAAGGCTGGAAGTTCGGCCTGGTCAAGGTGGTTCCCGCGCATCTGCCCCTGCTGGCCGGATTGGTGCCGGCGCAGGTACTGGCGACGGCGGCCCGGCGGCTGGTGGTCGGCGGAGAGGCACTGACCGGGGCTGATGTGCGGGCGTGGCTGGAGAAGGCGCCCGCTTCTGTAGTCGTCAACGAGTACGGGCCGACCGAGACCGTGGTGGGGTGCTGCACGTTCGAGGTCACCGAAGGGCAGAGCGTCCCCGGCGCGGTTCCGATCGGGTCGCCGGCGGCTAACAACCGGGTGTTCGTACTTGACCAGTGGCTGTCTCCGGTGCCTGCCGGGGTGGCCGGGGAGCTGTACATCGCGGGCGTGCAGCTGGCCCGCGGCTACCTGGGCCGGGCGGCACTGACCGCGGAACGGTTCGTGGCGTGCCCGTTCGGGGTCGCGGGGGAGCGGATGTACCGGACCGGGGACCTGGCCAGGTGGACGGCCCCGGCGGAAGGAGTGAAGGGGGAAGGGGAGGTGGGTGGGCGGGGACAGCTGGTGTTCTGCGGGCGGGCGGACGAGCAGGTCAAGATCCGCGGGTTCCGGATCGAGCCCGGCGAGGTCGAGGCCGTGCTGACGTCGCACCCGCAGGTCGAGCGGGCCGTGGTGGCCGCCCGCGAGGATATTCCCGGCGACCGGCGGCTGGTCGCCTACATCGTCCCCGCCGATGATGGCGACGGCACAAACGGGCTGGCCGTTCAGGTGCGAGAGCATGCGGCGGGCCGGCTGCCTGACTACCTGGTGCCCGTCGCGATCGTGGTGCTTCCGGCGCTGCCGCTGACCGTGAACGGGAAGGTCGACAAGGCGGCGCTGCCCGCCCCCGACTATGGCGTGGCCGCGGCCGGCGGACGGGCACCGCAGACGGCAGCCGAGGAGATCATGTGCGGCTTGTTCGCCGATGTCCTTGGCCTGGCCCAGGTCGGGCCGGAGGATGATTTCTTCGAGCTGGGCGGGCATTCGCTGCTGGCGGTGCGGCTGGCGAGCCGGATCAGGTCGGTGCTGGGGGTCGAAGTGCCGGTGCGGGCGCTGTTCGCGGCGCCGACCCCGGCCGCTCTGGCGGGATGGCTGGGGTCAGCGGGCCCGGCGCGGCTGGCGCTTGGCCCGAGGCCGCGGCCTGACCGGGTTCCGTTGTCGTTCGCTCAGCAGCGGCTGTGGTTCCTGGCTCAGCTTGAAGGCCCGAGCCCGATGTATAACAACCCGGTGGCCGTCCGGCTCGAGGGCGAGCTGGACCAGGCGGCGCTGGAAGCGGCGCTCGGCGATGTGATCGGGCGGCACGAGGTGCTGCGCACTATCTTCCCGGCTGTGGACGGCGAGCCCGGCCAGCAGGTCATCGACCTGGCCGAGCTTGGCTGGGCGCTGCCGGCCACCCCGGTCGCCGACGATGACGAGCTGACGCAACTCGTCGCGGCGGCAGCGGGGCAGCCATTTGACCTGACGACGGAAGTGCCGGTCCGGGCCCGGCTGCTGGCCGTAGCGGCCAATGTCCATGTGCTAGTCGTGGTAATCCACCATGTGGCGACCGATGGCTGGTCCACCGCGCTGCTGGCCCGCGATCTGAGTGCCGCGTATGCGGCCCGGCTGGAGGGCCAGGCACCAGGGTGGACGGCGCTGCCGGTTCAGTACGCCGATTACGCGATCTGGCAACGGGAGCTGCTTGGCGATGAAGACGAGCCAGGCAGCTTGCTGTCTGAGCAGGTGACCTGGTGGCGGGACGCGCTGGCCGGATTGCCTGCTGAGCTGGCGCTGCCCGCGGACAGGCCGCGTCCGCTGACGCCGGGTCGCCGGGGGCACACCGTGCCGGTGGCGGTATCTCCCCAGGTGCACGCCACCCTGGCTGGGCTCGCTCGTGAGCTGGGCGTGACGGTGTTCATGGTGGTGCAGGCCGCTCTGGCGGTGCTGCTGAGCAAGCTCGGGGCGGGCGAGGATATCGCGGTCGGGACGCCGGTGGCGGGCCGTTCTGATGAGGCCCTGGATGACCTGGTCGGGTTCTTCATCAACACGCTGGTGCTGCGCACGGATGTGTCGGGTGACCCGGATCTCATCAGCCTGCTGAGCCGCGTGCGGGAGTACTGGCTGGGCGCCCTTGATCACCAGGATGTGCCGTTCGAGCGGCTGGTGGAGGTGCTGGCGCCGGAGCGGTCGCTGGGCCGCCACCCGCTCTTCCAGGTGATGCTCACGGTGCAGAACAACGCCCCCGCGACTATCAGCCTGCCCGGCCTCCGCGCCACCGGGCTGCCGGCCGGAACCGGAACGGCCCGGTATGACCTGAACATCGGCCTGGGCGAGGTGCGAGACACCCGCGGCCAGCCCGGCGGGCTGCGCGGCACGCTCACGGCGGCGGCCAGCCTGTTCGATGCGGCCACGGCCCGTGCCATCAGCAACTGGTTCGCCGCGGTGCTGACCGCGCTTGCCGCTGACCCGCAAGCCCCGTTGCGGCGGGTGGAGGTGCTGACCTCGGAGGAGCGGGAGCGGATCGTGTCGGGGTGGAATGAGACGGCCCGGCCGGTGGCGGAGGGGTCGGTCTTGGGCTGGTTCGGGGAGCAGGTGGTGCGGACGCCGGATGCGGTGGCGGTGGTGGCGGCTGATGGTTATGTGACGTATGCGGGTCTGGATGCGCTGGCCGGGCGTTTGGCTGGGGTGCTGGCGGCGGCGGGGGCGGGGCCGGAGCGGCTGGTGGCGGTGGTGCTGGAGCGGTCGGTGATGCTGGTGGCGGCGTTGCTGGCGGTGTGGCGGTCGGGCGCGGCTTATGTGCCGGTGGATCCGGGGTACCCGGCGGAGCGGGTGGCCTTCATGCTGGCGGACGCGGGTCCTGTGGTGGTGCTGACGAGTGGCGCCCTGGCCGGAGGGCGGGCAGGGGCCGGGATGCCGGTAGTGGTAGCCGATGGTGATGCGGCGCGGGCCGCGCCGTCGGCGGCGGGTCAGGCGGGGGCGCTGCCGGGGGGTGCCGCGTACGTGATTTATACGTCGGGGTCGACCGGGGTGCCGAAGGGCGTCGTGGTGACGCACGAGGGTCTGGCGAATTATGTGGCGTGGTGCCGGGAGGCATATCCAGAGGTCGCTGTCAGCAGCCTGCTGCACGCGCCGGTGTCGTTTGACGCCGGGGTGACGGGGCTGTTCGGGGGGCTGGTCAGCGGGGGCCGGGTGGTGGTGGCCGGGCTGGATGAGGATCTGCCCGGGCTGCTGGCCGGGGCGCGGCTGGGGTTCTTGAAGATCACTCCGAGTCATCTGCCGGTGCTGGAGGGGCTGGCGGCGGCGGCTCCGTCGGGTCGGCTGATGACGGGCGGTGAGGCAGCGCGGCCCGGGCTGCTGGCGGGGTGGGCGGAGCGGCATCCGGGGGTCGTGGTGGTGTCGCATTACGGGCCGACCGAGGTGACGGTGGGGTGCACGGACTACGTGGCGGGAGCCGCCGATCTGATGCCTGGAGCGGTGCTGCCGATCGGCGCGCCGATGGCGAATACGCGGGTGTTCGTGCTGGACCGATGGCTGTCCCCGGTGCCGGCCGGGGTGGCCGGGGAGCTGTACGTGTCCGGGGTGCAGCTGGCACGGGGCTACCTGGGCCGGGCCGGGCTGACAGGGGAGCGGTTCGTGGCGTGCCCGTTCGGTTCTGGTGAGCGGATGTACCGCACAGGGGACGTGGTGCGGTGGCGGGGCGACGGGCAGCTGCTGTTCCTCGGACGGGCGGACGGGCAGGTCAAGGTCAGGGGATTCCGGATCGAACCTGGTGAGATTGAGGCTGTCCTTGCCGGGTGTCCAGGGGTGGCGCAGGCGGCGGTGACGGTCCGTGAAGATGCGGGCGGGGGCAGGCTGGTGGCCTACCTGGTCCCGTCGGGCGGGGACGAGGATGGGCTGGCGGAGCGCGCGCGGCGGCATGCGGCGGAGCGGCTGCCTGAGTACATGGTGCCGGCGGCGATGGTGATGCTTGACGCGCTGCCGCTGACTCCGAGCGGGAAGCTGGACCGGGCCGCGCTGCCGACTCCTGACTACGCGGCGGCGGCCGGCGGCCGGGGTCCGGCGACGGTGGCCGAGGAGATCGTGTGCGGCCTGTTCGCCGAGATCCTCGAGCTGCCTGGCGTCGGGGCCGACGACAACTTCTTCGAGCTCGGCGGGCACTCGCTGCTGGCGCTGCGGCTGGTAGAGCGGCTTCGCGAACAGGGCCTGCGGGTACCGGTGCGGGCACTGTTCGAGACGCCCACCCCGGCCGGGCTCGCAGCGGCGGCGGTCCCGGTCGGGCAGGCAGCGCCGCCGAACCTGATCCCGGTCGGCGCGCAGCGGATCACCCCGGAGATGCTGACGCTGATCGACCTCGATGCCGGGCAGATCGCCGCGGTATCGGCGGGAGTCGATGGCGGGGCGGCGAACGTGGCCGATATCTATCCGCTGGCACCGCTGCAGGAAGGCATGCTGTTCCATCACCTGCTGGCCGGCCAGGCCAGCCCGACGTGTACCTTGAGTCGTCGATGCTGGCGTTCGACTCCCGAGCCCTGCTTGACCAGTTCACGGCCGTGCTCGGCAAGGTCATCGCCCGGCACGACATCTTCCGCACCTCGCTGGCCTGGCAGGACCTGCCCGAGCCAGTCCAGGTGGTATGGCGGCACGCCGAACTGCCGGTAACCGAGATGGTGCTGGACCCAGGGACGAGTACGGCGGATGCGGCGGATGCCCTGGCGGTGGCGGCGGGGTCGCGGATGGATCTTGGCCGGGCGCCGTTGCTGCGGGTACTTGTGGCGGCTGAGCCGGGCACCGGGCGGTGGCTGGCGCTGCTGCAACGTCACCACCTGGTACTGGATCACACCGGGCTTGAGGTGGTGATCAGGGAGATCGGCGCGTTCCTGGCGGGGCGGGAGGACCGGCTGCCGGTGCCGGTGCCGTTCCGTGACTTCGTCGCGCAGGCCCGGCTCGGGGTATCGCGGGAGGAGCACCAGGAGTACTTCGCGGGGCTGCTGGCCGACGTGACCGAGCCGACGGCGCCGTTCGGGCTTCTCGATGCCCGCCAGGATGGCCTGGCGGCGGTGCAGGCACGGCTGCGGGTGGAGGCAGGCCTGGCGGGCCGGGCGCGGGAACAGGCCAGGGCCGCCGGCGTGTCGGCGGCGACGGTGTTCCACCTGGCGTGGGCGCGGGTCCTCGCCGTGCTCGCGGGCCGGGATGACGTCGTATTCGGCACCGTCCTGTTCGGCCGGATGGCAGGCGGCGCCGGGGCGGACCGGGCGCTGGGAATGTTCATGAACACCCTCCCGGTCCGGGTCGACACCAGCGCCGCCGACGTGGCCGGGGCCATGACGGCGATGCGGTCCCAGCTCGCCGGGCTGCTGGCCCACGAGCACGCCCCGCTGGCCCTGGCCCAGCAGGCCAGCGGCCTGCCGCCCCAGCTCCCCCTGTTCACTACGCTGCTCAACTACCGCCACAACCAGTCCAAGCCCGAGCGTCAGCCCCAGCCGCAGCCCGGCAACAGCCCGCAGCTCGGCGCTGGCATCCACCAGATACCCACCCGCGAGCACACCAACTACCCGCTGACCATCTCGGTGGACGATACGGGGACTGGGTTCGTCCTCACCGCTGATGTGGTCGCGCCGGGTGACCCGGCGATGGTGTGCGCGCTGCTGCACACTGCCCTGGCCAGCCTGACCACGGCGCTGGAGCACGCCCCGGGTACCCCGCTACGGCAGGTGCGGGTGCTGGACGAGGAGCAGCGGGCGCAGATCGTGTCTGGATGGAACGACACCGCGGCGGCCGTCCCGGCCGGGACGCTGCCTGAGTTGTTCCAGGCCCAGGTAGCCAGGACCCCCGACGCGGTCGCGGTGGCCTGCGGCCGGGCCAGGCTGAGTTACCGGGAGCTGAACGCCCGTGCGAACGGGCTGGCCCAGGTCCTGGCAGCGTATGGGGCGGGACCCGAGACCGTGGTCGCGGTGGCGATGGAGCGCTCCGTCTCGCTGGTCACCGCGCTGCTGGCCGTGCTGAAGACCGGAGCGGCCTACCTGCCCGTTCACGAAGGCGCGCCGCCGGAGCGGATAAGGTGGATGCTCGCCGACGCGGGAGCGCGTCTCCTGCTGGCTGATCGCGCTATGGACCAGCCAGGTGAGGGAGTGCGGGTGCTCACGATGGACCAGTCGCCGCCAGCCGACGACGCTGACCTAACTGACCTCGGGGTAGTCGGCTACTCCGATCAGCTGGCTTATGTCATGTACACCTCAGGCTCCACCGGGCAGCCCAAGGGCGTGGCCGTGCGGCACTGTGACGTGGTGGCGCTGGCATCGGACCGATGCTGGCTAGGCAGCGCGCATGACCGCGTGCTGATGCATTCGCCGCCCGCCTTTGACGCTGCCACCTACGAGTTGTGGGTGCCGCTGCTCACCGGCGGCACGGTGGTGGCGCAGCCAGGTCAGCTGGACGTGGCGTCCTTGCGGCGGCTAGTCGCCGCCGAGCAAGTCAGCGCGCTGTTCTTGACTACGGCGCTGTTCAATCTCGTCGTGGCGGAGCAGCCGACGGCGCTCGCCGGGGTGAGCGTGGTGCTGACTGGTGGTGAGCTCGCCTCACCGCAGGCGATGCGAGCGATGCTCCAGTCCTGCCCGCAGGCGGTACTCGGGCACGTCTACGGCCCGACGGAGACGACCACATTTGCCACCCGTTTCCTCATGCGGCACCCCGGCGAGGTGCAGGATCCCCCGCCGATCGGACGGCCGCTAGATAACACCAGGGTGTTTGTGCTTGACCGGTGGCTGTGCCCGGTCCCCGCCGGGGTGGTCGGCGAGCTGTACATCGCTGGCGCCGGGCTAGCCCGCGGTTACCTGGGCCGGGCCGTTCTCACGTCGGAGCGGTTCACTGCCTGCCCGTTTGGCGCCGGCGAGCGGATGTACCGTACCGGCGACCTGGCCTTGTGGACCGTCAAGGGGGAAGGGGAGGCCGGCGGGGGGCAGCTGGTGTTCTGCGGGCGCGCTGACGACCAGGTCAAGATCCGCGGGTTCCGGATCGAGCCAGGCGAGATCGAGGCCGTGCTGACCGCGCACCCGCAGGTGGCGCAGGCTGTGGTGACCGCTCGTGAAGACAACCCAGGCGACCGGCGGCTGGCCGCCTATCTGGTCCCCGCCGAGGCCGCCGTCGATGGCGGGCTGATCGCCCGGATCCGCGAATACCTCACGGGGCGATTGCCTGAGTACATGGTGCCCGCCGCGATCATCGTGCTTGAGGCGCTGCCGCTGACGGCGAACGGGAAGGTAGCCAAGGCCGCGTTGCCCGCCCCCGACTACATGGTCGCGGACGGGCCTGCGCGCACTGGAGTCGGGTTCCAGCTTGAGCAGCTCTTGTGCGAGACCTTCGCCGAGGTTCTCGGGATCGAGAGGGTCGGGGTCGACGACAACTTCTTCCGGCTCGGCGGGCATTCGCTACTAGCGCTGAAGCTGGCGGAACGGCTGCGGGCGAGCGGAGTGTCGGTCTCGGTCCGGCAAGTGATTACCTCCCCGACCGTGCGGGAAATCATGGCGGGAATGAGCTTGTCGTCGGTACATGACGCGTTCAGCGTCCTCCTGCCGATCCGAATCGCGGTTAGCGGGCCGGCGCTGTTCTGCATACACCCAGCCAGCGGCCTGAGCTGGTGCTACATGCCCCTGGCGAGCTGTGTCCCCGACGACTTCCGGTTGTACGGACTGCAGGCACGCGGCCTTGACGGAAAAAGCGAATTCGCCGGTTCCCTCCGCGAAATGGCAGCGGACTATATTGAGCAAATCCGCACCGTGCAGCCGAGCGGTCCTTATTACCTGCTTGGCGCCTCATTCGGCGGCGCCGTGGCCCAGGAGATCGCGGTTCAGCTGCAAACCCAGGGCGAGGAAGTCGCGGCTCTCGTGATCATGGACGCCTACCCCCCGAGCGTTCAGGGGCCGGGTGGCGACGGCGAGTCTCAGGAACGCTCAGCAGGCGAAGAGGCGAATAAGCCCGAGCGGAAACCAGCCGACCCGGATGCCGCATCGGCTAATCTTACGGATCGGATTCGCCGGGAAGCGGGCGAGGTTCTCGGCGCCATCTCAGACGATGAAGTCTTGCTACTCGCGTCAGCCTTTGCGAAGAACGGGCGCCTCATGACGCACCATGACTACAGCCGTTTCGACGGAGACGCGCTAATCTTCGTCACGGTAAGAAACCAGCAGATGCCGACGGCCGAAGATGACGGCGAGAATAGCCGGGCTGTTCTCTGGGATCCTTACATCTCAGGCGAGATATCGGAAATTCATCTTCCATGCACCCACATGGAGATGTTCAAGCCGGAAATACTAGCCGAGGTCTGGACCGGTATATCTTCCTGGCTGGGACTATAAGCTGTCCAAGTTTGATCAAACTAGTACGCCCATTTCCATGCCGGTCGACCGGGCGTATGACCGGAATGTGGCAGGATCAGACCAACCCTCATAGGCCACCGATGGCCTCAGGACCAGCCGGCCGGGCGTCTTACCGCATCGATGTCCCATCGTTGTCGTTGCCCGGCCTGCGGCTACCGCATCGATGTCCCATGGATGCGGTGCTGACAGCAATGATGGGCCATTGTTGTCGCTGCCCGGCGGCCTTGAACAGCAACCGTGGGCCATCGTTGCGGCTCTGGCTCACATTTCGTGATGGTGACGGTGAGGGCGGGGGCAGATGGGGCTGGTGCTTGAAGGTCAAGACCCTGCCGCTGGGTCGCGGGTGCTGATTCCGCTGGCGGCAGCCTCCCGGCAACCCGCAAGGCCGGCAGTTCGCCCGTCCTGGCCCGCCGCCAGGCCCGCGAGCCGACGCGGGCCGACGCGGGTGGCCGCGAACTGGCCGCGAACTGGCCGGCAACACCGACTAACCAGACATTTCAGTTCATCTCGGCTCAGCTCACCGCAAACGATGTCGCAGCGATGCTGTCCGGCAGGGGCGGGCAACCGCAACTATGGGCCATCGTTGCTGCCCGAGTGACATCCATGGGCCACCGTTGCGGTTGCCGGGCCCGGCTGAACAGCATCGATGTCCCATCGTTGCGGTTGCGGCCGGGGAGGCTGACGGCGAAGTGGCCGGCAGGCCGGAAACTGGGGACCTGAATGGCGGGCACCGGGAACCGGGAGCGGAAAGAACCGGGAACCGGGTCGCCCGGAACGGCATTGCCGCACCTGATGCCGTCACCTTCACGTTATATTTGCCCGAGCCATTGATGCTGTTCCTGGCCGGTCAGTTGCCGCACATGCCCGGAATGCCACGAAACGCAAAGCGGGCACCGGCCAGACTATTAGGTGAGGTCGCGAACCCGCAGCAGGTAGAGCCAGGTGGATGGTACTCCAAGTGGCTCGCAGCGTTCTACCTCGAGCCCGCCTGCCCTGAACGCTTGCTCGTAGGTTTCCCTGGGGAGGATCTTCACTCCCATGAAGGCATGCACGAGTTCGAATTTTAGGGAAAATATTGGCAGCGGCCCTTCGTGCTCGGCCCATGGATAGGCATTCGTATCGGCGAGCAGGAAGTAGCGCGCATCAGGAAATGCGGTCCGCAGTGCGCTGATCACAAGCTGGCCGTCGCCGTACAGGGCGAAAAGATCGTGCAGCATCAAAAAACTCGACACAAGGTCGAAGCCCGTGAACACCGCTCTATTTCCGGGTTCGAAGATGTTCTCGCGCCTGATGCTGACAAGGTTAGCCAGGCCGGCCGCGGCCACCCGCCTGGTCGCCATGTCACAGGCCGCTCCGCTGATGTCGAGGCCAAGCCCGCGCCGTCGCGACTCCCCTCCGCACAGTCTCACCAGGCGCGACCCGTCTCCGCAGCCTATGTCGGCCACCGAGGTGAAATCGAGCCCGGAAAGAACCCTGGTCTCCACCGGCGCCATCAGCTCCAGACCGACCTGGGCCGAGCCGGAAGCGACCTTCTCCTCGTCGCGCCGAACATCGCGCCCCCACGCGACTTTTCCCGTCGTGAGCCCTGGCAGGGCCCGCAACAGTGCGCCATAGCCACCGACGGCCCAGGTGAAGAAGCCGCGGCTGAGCACGAGTTCGTGGCCGGCCTTGGACAGGCGGGCAGTTTCCTCCGCGGCTCCGCCGACTGCTCCCATGATCTCGACGTGACCGAACCGCACCGCTCCGTCCAGCAGTGCCCGCAGCAAATCCGGCGCGGCGCCCACCTGGGCGCTAAGCCCGGCCAGGGGAACTGGGCCAGCGGCCAGCAACTCCCAGATCCCGAGGTCCTGCAGCGCGAATACGATGTGCGCGCCGACGTTTCCGTTGAAAAGCGCGGCCGCGTCGTAGGCTGGCGCGTGCCGCGATGCCATCACCTTGGCGAACGCCTGGCAGAACCGGTCCATTTCTTCCGGCTCGCCGACAGCGATGCGGAGGCAATCAGGAAAGCCGGAGTCAGCCAGGTCGCACACCTGGAGGTCGTGATCCGCCGCGAGCCGCGCGGCTACCACGCCGCTTTCGCGTACCCCAGGCACCATCACGAAGTTCGTAACCGACTGGACCGACTCGACACCGAGGTCGGCGAGTCCCCGGCAGAGCCGATCACGCGCCTTCGCGGTGCGCTCGCGTGCCGTGCCGATGAAATTCAGGTCGCCGATCGCCGCCACGGCGGCGCGCTGCGCGGCGGGGCTTACGTTAAACGGCAGCGAGTCCCGCGTTCCCCGCAGCCTGCCAACCAGCGCGGCGTCGCCTACGGCGTACGCCACCGGCAAGGCTGTCTGGCCCCAGGCTAGTGAAAACGTCCGAAGAATGATCGCCGGACGACTGGCGCTGATGACGGCCAGTGTGTGCCAGAGCTCCGGATCGGCGAAATCAATCCGGGTCTCGTCGAAGACAATGAGGGCACCGTTCTCCTGGGCCGCTGTGACGAGCTGGCCAACTTCGGCCGCGCTCAGAGCTGTCCCGCTAGGCTCAGCCGGGTTGGAGATGAACGCGAGATTCACGTTTTCAGTAAGCGAGGCGATCACCGCGGCGGTCGCTACCTGATAGCGCCGGAGCGGCATCGTCCGCACTCGCGCGCCGACCGCTGCCGCAGCCGTCTTGCACTCTGAAGCCGGCGCTCCCGTCACCAGCATAATGTCGCCTTCACTGAGGAAGGTCAGCGTGATGAGCAGAACCAGCTCAGCGACGCTGCTGCCGACCGCCACCATGTCGGCCGCTACGGTCAGGTGCTCGGCCAGCCGCTGGCGCAACAGCAGGCAGTCGCGGTCGGCGTAAACCGCGGCAGGTTCCGCGTGTTCTCCGCTCATCGTGGCCAGTGCGCTGAACGGCGGCTCGCCGGTTGATTCCATGCCGCTGGTCAGGGCTGCGGCGATGCTTGAGGTGGCTGCTTGCCTCGCACGTCTCCTCCGGGATCACGCGATGGGCCGCTGGAAGACGTCGTCACGGGCACCGCGACTGCGGTGCCGCCGTCGCCGTGGCTGAACGGAGAGTCCCCATTGGGCACCAGCTGGAGGGAGAACTGCGTGCGGTAGAGCTCCGCGTAGAGCCCGCCCAGGGCCAGCAGCTCGTCGTGGGTTCCGCGTTCGCGGATCTCGCCCGCGTCGACCACCAGGATTTGATCGGCTTCGCGGATGGTGGACAGCCGGTGTGCGATGACTAGTGAGGTGCGGCCGGTTAGCGCGCTCTTGAGCGCGCGCTGGATCGCCGCTTCTGACTCGGAGTCCAAGTGCGCGGTGGCCTCGTCGAGCACGACGATCGACGGTGACTTGAGCAGCAGTCTCGCCAGCGCGATCCGCTGCTTTTCCCCGCCGGAGAACCGGTAGCCGCGATCGCCGGCGACGGTGTTGAGACCGTTAGGCAGGGCGTCGATCAGCTCCCAGATGCGCGCCGCCTTGCAGGCCTCGATGAGCTCATCCTCGGTGGCATCGGGGCGGGCGTACAACAGGTTCGCCTTGATGGTGTCGTGGAACAGGTGCGCGTCCTGGGTGACCACGCCCACCGTGTCGCGCAGGGAGCCAAGCGTCGCGTCGCGGATGTCGTGGCCGCCGATCCGCACAACCCCAGAGGTCGGGTCGTACAGGCGAGGCACCAGATGCGTGATCGTGGTCTTGCCGGCGCCCGACGGGCCGACGAGGGCGGTCAGTTTTCCTGCGGGCGCGCAGAAGCTCACGCCCTGAAGCGCCCAGGTGTCATTGCTCCGCTCTGGCACAGGCAGCATGACCGATTCAAGCGAGGGAAGCGATACTTCGCTGGCGGCCGGATACCGGAAGCACACGTGGTCGAACTCGATATCCGGGGCCATCGGCGGCTCTGTTCCTTCGGCCGTGAGCGGGGAAGCGCCGGGGCTTTCGACAATTAGCGGCTTAAGGTCCATAACTTCAAATACGCGATCGAAACTCACCAGCATCGTCAGGTAATTGACTTGCAGGGTGGTCAACTGGTTGATCGGGCCATACAGCCTGGTGATCAGGGCGACAAGGGCCACGATCGTGCCGAGCTTAAGCGCCCCCGAAATGACGAAGCTGCCGCCCAGGCCGTACACCAGAGTCGTCGTCAGCGCCGCGAGCAGGGTCATGCCGATGAAGAACATCCGCGAATACACATTGGTCACTATGGAGACGTCGCGGATCCGGGAAGCCTGTTTCGTGAACAGGTCGGCTTCGGCTTCCGGCCGGCCGTAGAGCTTGCTGAGCATTGCTCCGGCCACGTTGAACCGTTCGTTCATCAGCGACCCGACCTCGGCGAGCAGCAGCATCTGCTGTCTGGCGAGCCGCTGCAGCCTCTTGCCGATCATCTTGCCGGGAATGACGAACATCGGGATGGCCACGACAGCGATGAGGCTGATCTGCCAGGACAGGAAGAACATCGCGATCAGCGAGAGGATAAGAGTAAGACCAATGGACAAGGCCTGGGTCAGCAGCGAAGTAACCGCCTGCTGAGCACCCAAGACATCGCTGTTCAGGCGGCTGACCAGCGATCCGGTCTGCGAGCGCGTGAAGAATGCCAGCGGCTGCTGCTGAACATGCCTGAACACCTCGGTGCGCAGGGTAAAGACGAGCCCCTGGCCGACCCGGGCGGAGCACCAGGTTTCCACGTACTCAGCTAGCGCGTCGAGCAGTGCCAGCCCGGCGGCAAAGAGACTGAGTTCTATGAGAACTGAGATCTTATGCGGCAGGATGGCGTAATCAACGATCAGCCCAAGTATCAGGGGACCGGCGACCGTAGTACCCGCGTCGATCGTGGTGGAAAAAATTAACACCAGCAGTGACCAACGATACTTCAGGGCGTACGGAATTATCCGCCGGAGTGTTCCGCGCTTCACTTGCTGCCGGGTGAGTTCTTCCTGGCCCATTCGCAGCCGCAAACCAGGACCGCTGCTGATCATGGCGACCGAACCTCCTTATAAATCATGCGAGCGGTCCGGTGACGTTCAACTGCCTCCGTGCCACAGTTGAACACACTGGCGAGCGGGGTCGAGATATGCCGTAAGCCGGCTCAGCTAATTGAGTGCACGGCGGTTCAGTGATCCGCTGTCTTCACGCCGTGATCTCTTCGAGCGCTAGCCGACCGGTGCCCCTGAGCGTCGAAAGATCAATATTGGCGATGCAGCGCACGGGATCCTCGTTAAAGGTCAGGCTGCCCTCGACATGCACAATTCCGGTGCCATTGTCGAAGTCGACACCGCTGAGATCAATCTTGTCGCGGTCCAGGGGAAATCCGAGTTCCGTGCCGCCTCGCGTTTCGGTGAACTTGATCAGCACATACCCCATTTCTCCCGTCCGGTTACGCAACTCTTCGACGGTGGGATCCGCCCCGCCCATGATAATCGGCTGATCGACGCTCAGACGTTCGGTCAGTTCATTCATGAACAACCTCCTACTAGGAAAATGCTTGCACTCCTAATCAAGCGGGACGCCGCGTGACAATACTCATGGCTTTCTTGCTGATTCGCAATGGGTGCTTTCTGCTCGGCCCATAGCCGCGGCCGGAGTATCCGCCGCTGGTCAGCGGCCGGACGCCGAGGGGTCGATGATCCGCGCGCGTCCGTCAAGTTCCCTGGCGAAGTCCTGCCACATCCAGGCGTACTGCCGGGCGAGCTCCACGATGATCGCCACGCAATGCGGTGGCACCGCGCTGGCCACGTCAGGCAACTGGCCGGCGCCGAGCGCGTTGACGTGCAGCAGCCGCAGCATTCCCTTGCCAAGCTCGTTATTCCTCAGCGACGGGTCGCGGAGCAGTTTCTCCACCATGGCGGCCGGGTCAAGGGGTACCGCCGACCGGGGAGCCGTCCTTGAGCCCGGCCCTGCGGCCGCTCTGCCGGCGTCACTGTCGGAAACCGCGGTGCTCCTGGCCGCCTCCGGCTTCTCTGGCGTCGGCGAATCCCCGCGCTCTAGGCGCTTGCGCACATCGAGCACTGTCGCCGGGGATATGCCTGCGGCCCGCGCCACGTCGCGCAGCGATGCCGCCGGCTGCTCCGTCAGCAGTTCCGCTGCCCGCCTCCGGCCCTGCGCGCTGTCCAGCGGGCGGACCTTCCCGTCCCTTCCCATCCTGGCGTTTGACTGCGGCACGCCATCGGTTGAACGCTTCCTAATGGTGGCCACGGTCCTCGCCCCTAGGCCAGCGACCTGGCCGATCGCACGGTCGGACAGGTGCGGATGGGAAGCGACGATCCGCTCGGCCGCGGCCCGGCGGTCCGCCTGGGACAACGGCAGGCCGTGCGTCACGTTTTCCTGGACAGCGTGCAGGAAAACATCCGCCTCGCTGCCGTCAAAGAAAATCACGTCAATCATCTCATGACCCTGCATAGACGCGGCCATCAGCCGGTGCATGCCGTCGATCACGCGCATTGTACGCCGCTCTACCAAAACCGGCGGTAACGTATTTTCCACTTCGGCCAGCCTGGCGATGTGCGCTCTGTCCTCACCGTTAAGCCGCGGCGAGTCAGCCGGCCGCAACGACAGCACGGGGACGGTTACCACCACGTCAGGACCGCGCGCCCCTGAGCCGCGAGCCGCTCCATTGCTTGCTGGCTGGGATGAAAGGTGGTGATCTGAGCGTTCCACGGCGACGACCCTTCGCATGGTCAAGTCGTGAGCGACTTGCCTTCAGTTTCAGTCACCCGGTCGGCGCCGAACTGGCGATCGGCTGGCGGCAAATTGCCGTATCTGATAACCCCGTTACGCGGGCGTTTCGCCTTCTGGAAGTCGGTCGGCGTGCGCCAGGGCACTCACCTGCTGCCGTAGTACGGTGCGCCGCCGCCGCCGGCGGCCGTCACTTGCTAGTCCTGCTGCCTCATCCCGCTCAGCGAGCCGTTCCCGGCCCGAGCCGTTCCCGGCTGGAGGCAGGCACAGACGGACGAGGCCACGAAGCCACCCTTAACCACAGAATAGCCTATGCAACGGACGTAATGGAGGTGTAATGTTCAAATCGTCCTGGACCTCTGCTCTTAAGCGGCGCATTTCGCGTGGTCACGGCGTAGAGGTCAATTGGGTTCTCCCTTTGCGCTCGGGCGCACCGAACTCAGAAGACAAACGCAGAAGATAAGCGCAGAAGACAGGAGAGACTCGTTCTCTGACCTGCGATCAAGCCAGCATGACCGGTGGGATTTATGGGACATGGGGACCGCGAGCCGGATAGCCGGTTCGGAGCCTTGGTGCAGGCGTATCGTCACGAGGCGGGCTTGACCCAGCAGGAACTGGCCGCGAAGGCTGGCCTGAGCGTAGCCGCCCTGCGGGACATCGAACAGTGCCGCCGGCACTGGCCCAGGCCGAGGACGCTGGCGGCGCTGTCCGATGCGCTTGGCATAGATAGCGAGCACACAGCCAATCTGGTAAGCGCGGGCCGCCGCCCGGCACTGTCCCGTCCAGGGCCTGAGTCCCGCCCTGGGCCTGAGTCCCGTCCCAGGCCTGAGTCGCGTCCCGCGCCTGAGTCCCGTTCCGGGTCGGCCCGCGAACCGGGACGGTCGCGCCAGGGACTATGGGCGGCCGCGCTGGGTCCGCTTGAAGCATGGCGGGACGGCAGGCCGCTGTCCATCGGCCCGCCGGCCCGCCGCGCTGTGCTCGGGCTGCTGCTCATGTATCCAGGTGCGCTGGTGCGCCGGGACGCCATCATCGATGTGCTGTGGGGGCAAAAGCCGCCACGAACCGCGCCGAGCCTCGTCCAGGCCCACGTGAGCAGGCTGCGCCAGATCCTTGAACCCCCAGGTTGCCCAGCTGGCCATGACGGCGTATTTCATTCGGTCCGAGGCGCCTACCGGCTCAACCTCTCCGACGGCGAAGTGGATCTCCTGGCGTTCAGGGACCTAGCCGCTCGGGCAGCCGCGGCGCGAGCGGCTGGCGACGACGTGACGGCTTGCGAGCTCTATGAGCAAGCGGTCGAATTGTGTCGGGGTGACCCGCTCGCCGACGTGGACGTACTCGCCGGTAATCCCGGCACTACCTTATTGCGGACGCAGGTCGCCGGCGTGCTGCTCCGGTACGCAGAGGTCGCATGCGCCCTTGGCCAGTACCGCCGGGTCTTGCCGCGGATGCAGGCGCTCGCCGCGGCGGACCCGCTGAATGAGTCGGCGCACGCTTCCCTCATGATCGCGCTGGCTGGTTCGGGTCAGCAGGCGGCAGCCATCCGAATCTACGAGGACCTGCGATCACGACTCGACCGGGAGCTTGGGCTGTATCCGGGTCAAGAGCTGGTCGAAGCCCACGTGCGAGTCCTGCGCCAGGACATCAGGAGGGGCGTGTGGTCAAGCAGGCTATCGATGCCTGGTTGAGCGACGGGCTAGAAGGTGTCTCTGAGCGGCCAGAGCGGTGGCCTGCCCGGCCAGAAAATCCGTGCGGCACGGCTGGTAGGAACGAACTCCATCTCGCAGAACAGTGCGAGAGGTGCCTCACTTGAGTACATCGTGGCTAACGGCGGAGTCATTACCGATGCGGTGTCCACCCAGAAGTGGCCAGGAGAGGCAAAGTTCCAGGAGGGCAACCTCGGATTCCCTCATCGTGTCGCCACCGTGTAGTGCCTTGCGGGCCTGCGGGCGGGTTATCGCCACAGGGTGCGGATTTGGGTGGTGACGGCGAAGGGATCGTCGCCGCGCTGGACCGCGAGGATGCCGGCTCCCTCCGGCGAGCCCGTGAAGAGCAGTTCGCCGGGACTGACCCGGGTGTTCCAGGCCTGAGCGAAGAGCGCTGCCGTCTTCTTGTTCCCGCTGAGGACCGAGGGGATCGCGTGGTAGATCACCGCGGCCGGGATGTGCCCGGTCACGAGCCGGCGCGCCGCCAGCCGGAACGCGGGGATCACGCCAGGCGGCTGGGTGACGACGAGCCGCGGCACGATGTACCGGGGCTGGCCCAGCGGGGACAGCACCTCGTCTAGGGCGTTAGCGAAGGTGATCGATTCCGTTGCGGGGACATTGGTCAGCCGGGCACGGGCCGACCACGTCGCCGCGCCCCTGTGCGGGTCGGTCCGCGCCGGAAGCCGCCTGCCGTGACCGCGCCGCCGGCTCCGCCCCACCAGCACCGCGACACCGACCCCGCGCCCCGCCGCGAGCAGGAAATCACCATCGCCGAGGCCGCCGCCCGGCTCGGCGTCAAGCCCGACGTCGTCTAGTCTCGGACGATGTCGAGCGCTCTAAGCGCTTCTATACCGAAGTACTCGGCGGCAGGGTGGAACGTCCCGGAGATCCGGTCAATGTCGCGCTCGCCAATAGCTGGATCGTCATCAATGCCGGCGGAGGACCGACCGACGACAAGCCGACGGTCATCCTGGAGACGCCACGCGATCCGGACCGGGTCAGCAGCTTTCTCAATTCACCTTGGTCATGTGAGTAAGGCGAGGAACCCGACTGGCACTACGGGCCATCTCCATCTCACATTCCTAGCCCGGCCGTGGTGAGCTGGGGAGAGCTGGCGACCTGCGCCGCGTGGCTGGTGCTCGGGGCCGTGCTGACCTCGATCCTGGCCGTACCAGCCCGCCGTTCGGAGGTACCTGGTACAAGCAGCGGCACCACGGTGTCACCCGGATGCGTCAGTGCGTGCCGTCCGAGCGCTCATCATCGGGGCTGGTCGTCGGCTGTGCCCAGGTCGCCGGCGAGAATGTCAGGGTTATCAGCTGGAGCTGGTCCACGTACTCGCCAACGCGGCCCCGGAAAGCGAGGAGCATCCGGTTGTCCGCCGCACCCCACGTATCCGTGTTCACCGCTTCCTGAGGGTTCGGTGGCCACACCAGCTGGTTCGGGGAGCTGGTCGTGGAAATTTTCAGCTGATTGAGGTAGTTCCCCCACATCGCCCAGATGCTCGTGATCACGTCGCCGGGCGGATTCAACGTCAGCGGGCTCGAGTACGAGAAGCCAGCTGGGCTTGTGGCCTGCGTCGCCTGCGCTGCCGCCCCGGCCGGCTGGCTTATGACCCGGGATTCCTTTATCACCTCTGCTGTCTGGTAGTCGCCATGCTGGATCTGGACCCAGCTTCCGTCCAGGGCGGTGTAGGTGACCTGGATCAAGTTCATCCAGCCGTTGCCGGCGAGCGTGATGCTGGTTATGGCCCAGCCGCTCTCGACAAAGGCGGGGCAGAGACCGTCGACCACATCATTAAACGGCCCGCCCCCCGTGCCACCCCATGAGGGGTCAGAGTACTGCAGTTGGTAGCTGAGGCTCGGGGTGCCGTATGTGAGGCTCTCAGGTTCAGGGGCGGTATAGGCCTGCGTCGGGTCAGTGCCCATCTCGTTAACGAGATTAGTCACGTCCTGAAGATCGGCCGCGATCTGCGCTGCCCGCTGAGGCAGGAGCGAGTCGCCGGAGTACCCGTAGCGGCCATACACATTCTGGATATCAGTGACCTGGCCGTACAGCGATTGCAGCTGACAAAGCTGCTCGCTCACGTTCGGGGAGGCCGCGGTCCCTGAGAACAGATCCCGCGTCGACGCGATGGGCTCGAAAGGGTAAAGCGCAGGTACTTTCTCGTAGGGCTGGACACTGTAATCGATGACAGTGGCGCCATCCGGGGTCGCGGCCATGAACGTGCTAGTGGCGAAGTCCCAGATATCGCTGGGATCGGACGGCATTGGCAAGCTTACGCCCCGCAGGAACTGCGATATCTCGACCCGTACGTCGGTCTCACTGCTGACTTCGGTCAGATCGCCGTCCATGGTGGCCGACAGCGTTACGTTCTTAGCCGCCAGGGAGGTCTGCACGCTCTGGCTCTCGGCCACCGTCTGGCAGTAGAACGTGTAGGTAGCGATGTACTCGGCGCCCGTCGTCACCAAGTCGACCCAGGAGTCCCCGTAGCTGGTGAAAAATTGCTCGGATTCCGCCTGGGTGCTCGGGACGGCCACGCCCCTGAGGAGAGAAACGCTGTCTGCCTGCGTAGTCGCCTCGGTCTTGCTCGCATACACGGTGAAGTAGACGGCCTGTTCGGTCACGTTGAGGTCGTAGGCGTAGCTCAGCTTCGCGCTGGCGCTTGACCCGAGGCTGCCGTAGCTCACCGATGAGTCGACATTGATGCTTTGCAGATACTCGTTAAACGACGCGCAGATTGTCACCGAGGCTAGCTGAGTCGGCCCGCTAACCTTTTTGGTCACTCCCGTCAAGGCGGGTAGCTCCGCTTGATCGAGAAAAGAGTTATAGCCTTGGAAAATACCGCCGACGATCAGCTCAGGACTGCCTGCGCCGGCATTTCCGGGCTGTAGCCTGCGGTCGTGTGCCATGATCGCGTCTCCTGTGGTCGCCGGTATATCCGCCGCTCATATCTACGGGCGGCGCGTGATGACGCTCCGACCGCGCCCTCAGCGCCTTAACTTGAGCTTCTGTCCGCCTTATGCCTTTGTCAACAGCGGCCGTAAATTCGGTTAGGAATTTCCGAGAATCCGGACCAGTAACCCATTCCGGATTTGGTGCAAAATCACGATAATCCCGGCGGGTACGGCGCGACGCCGAACACCGGCAGCTAGCCCTCAGCCTGCTGCCCGCCTCATTTCGAGCCGAGTCCGGTTTTGCCAGGAGCAACATCCGCGTCATCGGCGCGGGTGGCCGCCGCACCATCGTCGACGTGAACCCGTGAGCCGCGTCCTCCCCCCTTAAGCGCGGCCGGGCCTTCCATCGGACGCAATTTTGTCGACAATGACGAAGTTGACCTTAAAGATTAGCGGCGGGGCGGATCGGCATGACGGAACGGCACCCGTGGGCCATGGGTGCGTTTCTTTTGGAGTGAGCCGAGGGTTGGGTCTGCTGAAACGCATCGGTGGGCTTCCGAATTATCTGAGGCCTCTCAGCATCTCTCACATAATGGTAAGACGACCCTGGATTGTGGCACCGGGCGCCGCCTGCGGCCGCGACGATCAAGGCCGGTGATCTAACCGTAGGGTCCTTCAGGTTATTAGGTCGACATGTGCTTCTTAATCTCCTTTTCCGGTACCCGGATAAGGATGCCAGAATTTCGTCGGCGTTCCATTTTGCTGTAATAAAGAAAATCTCATCTGCCGCTTGTTAGCCTATCAAGGCAGATGCTGCCCGTGCGGGATCTTGCGAAATCTGCTATTAAGCGGCACTATCGCCCAGTACCCGAGTAAGCGCCATCTCTGAAAACATTTGCTTCGCTAGGACTACAGCAGCGGGCCGTGACGGTATCGGCTGCGCCGTGATCTGCGGGGCGCGACAAGCTGGCCATCCCATGTCCCGGAACGTATATATCGCATAATTCCGTGCGAACCAGGCGGCTCCCTGCAGCGCTAGCCGACTAACCGGAATCCCGGTTCCCCTTATACCGGAGAGTTTTCGGCTGGCGGAGACTTTTCCGGGATTATCACGGAAAAATCTCCGCCAACCGAAAACTCTCCGCGATCATGAAACCGGTTAGTCCGTTTCGCCAGGATTCCCGGAGCGTCGGCCGGCACAAGAAATCACTAAGCGCTGCCGTAGTACTAGTCACCTCAATAGGAGCAAATGATGAGCACCCGAATTATCCGCCCAACTTCCGCGGCCCTTCTCCGAATTCGGGCCGCCGCCCTCGTGGTCGTCCCCGCACTGGCCGCCGGTGGCCTGGCCAGTTCAATGCCATGGCCAGCGGACTCTCCGCGGCTGGCGCCGACATTAGCGGCTGCGGCGCGTTGAGTTCCGCAGACGCGCAAAGCGCCGCAAATGCCTTTTCGAATGCGGCCAGCGCCACTGGAGCGCTGCTCTCGACCATCAGCGAAAAACACGACATCTTCGCGCAATTTGGCGTCACGCCACCGATCACCAGCACGCTCAGGCAGCTTGAAGACGTCGTCGATTCCTATGCGTCCACGCTCGGACAGGTCGCCGCATCGCAGGCGAGCAACATCAGGAGCATCCAGAATCAGCTCGACACTTCCCTGGGAAACACCATCTCCCTCTATGAGCAGCTGTGCATCCCAAGTCCGCTATACCCAACACTAAAACCGATATGCGTTTCGCTCTGAGCCTGGCCTTTAATCACCGCTGTAGGCAGACGCCGGGACTGTCGATGTAGCCCGACGTGTCCCGTGACGTGATACGGCCACCGCGTGATCATCTTCGAATTCCCGTCAGGAAGCTTGAAGAGACACACGCGGTGGCCGCGAGCTTCGCAACGCCCGGTTGCTGACTTACGCGACCGCCCACGCGGTTCCGCCGTGACGGGGTGCATTTCCTGTGAAGTGACGCGGGGCGGCAGTCTCGGCGTCGGCCGGTTCCGGTCATGATCGTGGAAGCCCCGGATGGAATGCCATCGGAGGAGTCCACAAAAGCAGGCCCGCCGATCCACCGGAGCCCGGCGGCCGGACCGGTATGCGGTTGACGCCGCATTGCCCGGCCAGGTCCGTGCCCCCAAGCCGGCCCGCCGTCGAGAGGGATCAGGGTCTTGCCGTAGGTGTGCGAGAGCCGGACGGCCATGGCCGGGAAGCCCTCGTCGAGGTAGGCCCTTCTGTGATGGGGTCGCCGAACTATGGACAATGTGTTCCATGGACCAGGAAGCGATTTCGGCGGACTGGCTCACGCTGCGCCCATTCACGCGTGAGGACATTCCCTGGGTATGGGAGGTGTCGCGGGACGCGGCCGTGCAGCACTTCGTTTCTGTGCCGTCGCCCTACGAGCTTGAGCATGCCGCCTTCTTCGTCGAGCGGCAGGCCATCGCTGGCTGGGAGAGCGGGCAGCGAGCGGAATTCCTCGCGACGGAGACGACAACAGGTAGGAGGCTTGGCCGGGTCGGCCTGGGACTGCGTGGGTTCGGCGAGGCCGAGATCGGCTACTGGGTGGATCCCGTTGCCCGTCGGGCTGGTGTCGCCACGAAGGCGGTGCGGGCGGTGTGCGAGTGGGCGTTCATCCGCCCGGTGGCGGAACTTCGACTCGCGAGCAAGGCCGACAGGGTTACATTGCTGGTGATCAATTGACGGGTGTTGCGGCTGGGCGGCAGCGGTCACTCCGCGTGCCGCCGCTCAGCCGCCCCTGGTTATCTTCGGCCGGTTACATCTGCCTGGCCAGCTCGGTTACCAGGTCGCGCGGGAGCCCGTGGGTGGCGTGCAGATAGGAGTAGTCATCCTCGGTGAGCTGCCCTTGCGGGTAAAGCCGCTGCAGCAGTGACCTTCCGCGCGACACGAGCTCGCTGAACTTGACCTCCTCGGCGAGCAGCACCTCGCGGATGAGTTCCGCCGGTGCATCTTGGCCGAATGTAGTCAGCGTGTCCCGCACCAGGGTCTCGGGCAGGCTGGCCAGGGTTCGCGACGCGTCGCCGCGCCACATCTCGGTGAGCGCGAGGCGCAGCAGTCGCCTGAGCACGTAGCCTCGCCCGGTACTTGCCGGCCGGACACCGTCGCCGATCACCACGATGGCCGAACGGACGTGGTCGGCGATGATGCGCAGCGCGCGGGTTCCTGGCTGCCAGAGGTCGTCAAGCGCGAATAGCCAAGGGAAGAAGAGGTCGGTGTCGTACACCGAGCGGACGCCGTGCGAGACCATCATCAGCCGCTCAAGGCCCATTCCGGTGTCCACGCTCGGCTGGGGGAGCGGCACCAGGCTGCCGTCCTCCAGCCGCCGGTACCGCATGGTGACGTGATTCCAGAGCTCCAGCCAGCCATCATTGGCGGACGGCGTGCCTGACGGCGGTCCTTCGCCCGTCCACGCGAAGATCTCAGAGTCAGGCCCGCACGGCCCGGTCGGCCCGTTAGACCACCAGTTGTCCCCGGTAGTGAGCTCGACTGGCAGGCCAAGCTCACGCCAGGTCTCCAGCGCGTCGGTGTCCGGTCCGGCCTGGTCGTCGCCGCCGAACGCGGTCGCATGCAGCCGGTCCTGCCGCAGGCCGAAGCCGTCGCGGATCAGCTCCAGGCCCCAGCGCAGGCTCCGCGGGCGCCGATAGTCACCCAGTGACCAGGACCCGAGCATCTGGAACACCGTGAGATGGCTGTCGTCGCCGACTTCATCCAGGTCGGTCGTGCGAAGGCAGCGCTGCAGGCCAACCAGCCGCCGGCCGAGCGGATGCGGCTCTCCCTCCAGGTAGCGGGTCAGCGGATGCATCCCGGCCGTGGTGAACATCACCGGGTCACCGCCGGGCGGTATCAGCGAACTGCCTTCGATCAGCTCATGGCCGCGGTCGCGGAAGAAATCGGTGAAAGTGCGGATCGTGGTACTGGTATCCATCGTGCGCCTCGGATCGGTCAAGGGCACCGGAAACGCGGCTGGCGCAGCTATCGCAAGGGAGAACGACAATGCCTGGCCCGGGCAGGAGGCGACGCCGGCGAACCGTCTCCGGTCGCCAGCGGGTGAGGAAGGTCAGGCAGCCGCGGCCGGCGAGCAGATAGCTCGCGCGGCCACGCCGGTACACAGATAGCTGACCTTCATGCGGCAATCCTACTCAGTCATAGTACGGGTGGCAGACGATCACGACTTCTGCTGGGCCGAGGGCTGCAATTTCCTCAAGCAGGTAGACGACTCCGGGGCGGCCGTCGACCGGGTAGAACTCCTTCGGGATGTATCGCGCCCAGCCGGCGATCCTGGTGCCCAGGCCGCCAGCGCATACCACGACACGGATGGGATCGGTCCCGCTCATGCCGTGGGCCGCTGCGGGGAGATGCGGGAGGAAACCGGCCTGGAAGTCGAGCCAGGTCGGCTGCTGTATGTCTGCGATCACCTGCCTGGTAATGGCATCCACGTTGTTCACCTCACCTTCGAAGCCCGGCGGACCGGCGGGAGTGCGGGCCAGGTGACCGCTGGTGTTGATACCCGTCCGATCCGGGGAGTTGAGTTTGTCAAGCTCGCGGACTTGCCATCGCTGGGGTTCAGCGAGCGGTTCGGTGAGCTAGCCATGGCGGGGTTCCCCGGCGCCGGCAGCTACATGGGACCCAAGGCCGCCATCGGCGTTACGGCCTGACAACCTATAAAGGCAGGCCGCCACGCACAATGATTAATGCCTTCCTCCGGGACTATGACCTGCTTTTCCCGCACGTCTCCCCGGAGTTCAACGGCCGAAGGGGGAACCTGCATTTCGCCAGTGAGCAGACCTCCATGAACTTCCAGGGCTACATCGAGGGAGCGCTGCGCAGCGGTTACCGCTGCGCTCAGGAAGTGACCGGCTCTCGCCCCTCCTGACGCTGACGCGGTTCAGAGGGTGAAGGACGTGCCGTCCGTGGAACTCATGGACGATCCGGGCTGCGGGTCGGCGATTGTCCGAAGCGCCGTGACGCTGTAGCACAGCGCGAAAATTCCGAGGCCCACGGCGCCGGCGCCGAGGAACCATCGGCCCGCGGAACTGGCGTCGGACAAGCCGACCGCGAGCACTGCCGCTATGCCGAGCTCGGCCCCGATGCCGAAAATCGTGACCAGAGCCGTGACGATGACCATGCCGAGCGTGCCGGTCAGGACATTAGAGCCCTGAGGCAGGCGGAAATGCGATCTCTGCGGGGAAAGCGTGAAGGGCGGGCGGCTCGGCGCGCTCACCGCAGCGCCTTCTGGCAGCGTGACCTCTGCGCCTCCCGCCACCGTGATCTTGGCGCCACCCGGCACATCCATGCGCACCGGCAACTGCAGGCTCGTGTCCCTTCCTGTCTGGCCAGGAAGTGCGAGAATAGAGCTTTCCGCGATGGTCAGCGAAGCGGAATCCGCATCATTGCTGATGAGCAGAACGCTCTCGTCCTGCACGATGAAATCCGAACCGCCAGGAAGAGCTATCCTCTGACCGAATACGCCGATGCTGCTGCCGAGCGGCACCTGAACCGTGTTGCCGGCTTTCACGTACTCCGAACGCTCATCCGCGCTCGTCAGCGCAGACAATATGGCTCCTCCTGCAACGGCGATAGCGGCCCCGGCCGGCGTCGTTATCGTGGCCTGCGTCCTGCATTCAAGCGAGTCGATGCTCAGCGTAAAATCCGCCAGGCTATCGGCATCAGCGGGCATCTCGGCGACTCCGGTAACCCCCGCGCCCAGCGGAAGCAAGGCCAGCGCGCCAGCGGGCAGGGTAGCGACTGAGGCGGCTCGCAGCAGGACCTCGCTGCCGCCCGACCGCAGCACTACCAGGTCTTCGGGAAGCACGACGTCAGGGCTGGGGCCAGGAAGCGTCACCCATCCGCTGATAGGCGCGGAGACAATCGTCCCGTGCGGCAGCCCGACCCTGGCTGCCGCACTAAGCCATACCGATGTGGCCTTATCGTCCAGTCGCACCGTCATTGCCGTGCCTGCCGGGAGGGTAGCTGTCGTCTTGTCAGCAAGCCTGATCACGTTATCTCGGGTCAGAACGAGGTTTCCCTCTGGCCGCGTGGCCAGGATATCCCCCGGCAGGTCAATGCTCGCATTGATCGTCGCGCCAGGATTGCGGCCTAGCCATAGCGAGTACATGATGCTGAACAGCAGCGGGGCAGCGGCTGTGATTCCGCCGGCGAACGAGATCAATATGGCGAACCTGTCGAGGCTTACGCCAGGGAAGATGGAATTAGCCGCTGACGTTATTCCGTAAACAGAACCTATAACCGCCACGACCGTGGTGATGTTAGTCGCCCAGCTGTCGTTGGCGGTCCATGCCCCTGAGGCCAGGACATGATGTTGCCAGTACGGCCTGCGCCCCGGTCGCTTCTTGCGACCCTGAAGATCATAAGCGGGGACGAGCATGAGCGACAGGATCAGCAGTAAGACAGCCAAGCCGCCACCAACGATAGCTGGCACGCCCAGGTAGTCGAACAAACCTACGTCACGGCTCACCGTCAGCGAAATGGACAAAGCCATGAGCGACCTCCCCGCAAAAGACTGAGGATTGACATAAGCACCGTACCCTGGCCGGGCCGCCGATCCGCGAAAAACGAATGCCGCGCCCAGGCCGGGGACCGGGTCGTTCGGATTTTACCGCGTCGCTGGGCCATGGGTGCTTTTCCGCTGGAGTGAGGCGGGTGCCGGACGGTCTTGCCCGAGCACCGGGGGCACTTCGGGGGTTTTTACGGCACCAAAGTGCCCCCGGTGTCCGCAGCCGGGACGGCGGGCTGCCCTGGATGCCAGGAACTGCCGGGAATGGCGGGGAGGCTGAGAGTAGCGGGTCAGTCCGATTTCCGGACTCGGGTATTTCGGGCTAGCGAAAGCAGCGAAGCCGGGCAGCCGCCGTTCCCAGTGCGACACCGCCCCGCTGCCCGCCGCCGCGAACCGGGCATTCACCGCATACCGGTCCGCCGCCGGCACCCACAGGACCGGCAAGCCTGCTTTAGTGGAATCCTCAGATGGCATTCCAGTCGAGGATTCCACAATCATGGGGGAGCCTGCCGGCCCGCCCCCGCGACAGGAGCCTTCAGGCCGGAACCAGCAAAGCCGGAAACTCAAACCCACCCACCGCCCGGCTGAGGCCGGAAAGGGCTGGAGGAACAGTCCCGCCCGGGCCACGCCGAGGAGCTGACCAGAACTCACTCCAGCGGAAACGCACCCATGACCCATCGTTGCGCCCGGGCCGGGCAAGATGAGCGTTTTGTCCGCGCGTCCGCCGGCGCACGCTGACCGGCTTCACCGTGCTGTCCGGCTAGCCAGAATTGCCGCTCCGATGACTCCGGCGTCATTGCCGAGTTTTCCTCGCTTGACGGAAATCGCGGGCACTGCCTGCCCAGGGCGAGCGATCAGAATTCCGCGTTCAATACCAGCTAGATACGGATCCGCGTGACCAGAGCCGGCGAGCCGCGAAGCAAGTTTCACGCCTCCTCCGACGGTGATGACCGCTGGCGTGAGCGACTTCATGACAACGCTGAGCGCCCGGCCGAGCCAGTACCCCGATCGTTCGAAGGCGCCGAAGGCGAGTTGATCGCCCGCGGCGGCCCGGCCGGCGAGTTCGCTGAGGGTCAGGCACCGTTCGGAAACGGGAGCCACGGAATTGTAAAGCCGGATAATGGCGGGCGCTGCCGCCAGCGGCTCGCAACAGCCGCGCGAGCCGCAACTGCAGGGCAACTCGGAACCACCCGCAACCTTGATGTGACCGAATCGCCCGCCGGCCTCTTCGGAAAGCAGAACCGGTTCGCCTCCGCTTATTATGCCACCGCCTACTCCAGTGCCAATGACGGCATGCACGTGGGGATCCCTGGCGCCATTGGCGTAGTATTCGGCGAGCGCGGAAGCCTGCCCGTCGGTCACTATCGTCACCGGGAACTGGCCGAAGGACCCGGCCAGGACACGAGACCAGGACACGCCGGTGTAGCCCTGAATCAACCCGGAATTAAGCACCGTGCCATCAGCGCTCAGCTGGCCCGTCGTGCTGATAGCCACAGCGATGGGTGCGGGCCTGCTCGCTTGGCCACGGGCGAGTTCACCGAGAACGACCTGCTTGTGTTCGGAGAACATTTTTGTCGTCACGGGAATCGATCGGACCGGGCTCATGAGCGCGGCCCGATTCCTCGCGACTCGCACTATGCCGGATTTAACAGACGATCCGCCGATATCAAAGCTATGTACGATCATGCCCTTGGCCGCAACCGCAACGATGGGACATCGACGCTGTCCGGGGAGGCCAGGCAACCGCAACGGTGGCCCATGGGTGTCGTTGCCGCAGCATCGATGGCCCATCGTTGCGGTTGCCCGCGCCCGCCGGACAGCATCGCTGGGTCATCGTTGCGGTGATCTGAGCTGAAATGTCCGGTTGCCCTCGTCGCACCATCACGAAAAGTGGCTCTTGCGCGAATTTTGTGATCGGTGGCAGCGCGTGATCTCGGTGGCCGGGTTCGGGCGCGTTCTGCCAGCTGGCCGGGCGGTTCCTGCGTGCTGTTTGTGAGGGTGCGTTTCCGCTGGAGTGAGTTCCTGGTCGGCTCCTCCGCATGGTCAGGGAGGGGCCGGGTCCCCGCCCGATCCCGCCCGGATATCCCGGCATTCCGGGCATTCGGCGCAGCCCGCCGTCCCGCCCCCCGAAGGCGGGGGCACTTTACCCACGTAAAAACCATGGCAAAGTGCCCCCGCCTCCCCAGCAAGACCCACGGGACCCGCCTCACTCCCACGGAAACGCACCCTGTTTGTGACGATCCAGGTTTAACGCGGCGTGCCGGCCTCCTGCGCAAACGCGGACTCCTCCACCCTGCGTAACCACGATCACAAAATTCGCGCAAGAGCCCGAAAAGTGAGCCAGCCGGTGCGCCGCCAGGCCCGCCTGCCCCGCCCGCCCTGCCGGCCCCGGCTCCGCGAACCAGGCATATAACGCATACCGGACCACGTGTCCCTGACTACAGACCCAGCGTTGTCCCGGAGCAGGGGCCAGGACCCCACCTCCGGGACAACGCTGGGCCTCGCCGCCCGCCAGACTGCCCAAGAAACGCACCCGTCAGACACCGTTGCGGTCAGTCGTCGGCCGACAGCAGCTTCGCTGGGCCATCGTTGCGGCCACCACGGCCGTTATAGGTGTTTTATCCGTATTGTTCAGCCGCCAGCCCGGCACCGGCACAGCCAGCCCCGCCCACGAGCGAACGTAAGGCGCCCTTAGCCCGCCATCCGGGTGATCGACTTGTATTCCAGGTAGCTCATGAGCCCTTCCGGGCCGAGTTCGCGGCCGATGCCGCTTGACTTGTAGCCGCCGAACGGCGCGCAGGTCTCGATCATGTACATGTTGACGCCGTAGGTGCCGGCGCGCACCTTGCGGGCGACGTCCATGCCGTGTTCATTGTCCGCCGTCCAGACCGTGCCCGCGAGCCCGTAGTCGCTGTCGTTGGCGATCCTGATGGCGTCCTTCTCGTCCTCGTAGGGGATCACGGCAAGTACAGGACCGAAAATCTCCTCGCGGGCGATCCGCATGTCCGGGTCCACGTCGGCGAACACCGTCGGAGCCACGTACCAGCCCCGGTCCTCGCCCGAGGCGCGGGAGCCGCCGGTGACGACCTTGGCGCCCTCATCCTGGCCGATCGAGATGTAGCCCTCGACCCGGTCCTGCTGACGCTTCGCGACGAGCGGGCCGATCTGGGTGGCAGGATCAGAAGGGTCGCCGACCTTCAGGCCGGAAACCATGCCGACGACCGCGTCCACGGTCTCGGCGTAACGGCTGCGCGGAGCCAGGATCCTCGTCTGGGCGACGCACGCCTGGCCGTTGTTCATCAGCGAGGCCATCTCCAGCCAGCCAACCGTCGCCGCCAGGTCGGCGTCCTCCAGGATGATCGCGGCCGATTTGCCGCCGAGTTCCAGGCTGCACCGCTTGAGTTGCTCACCGCAGATCGCGCCGATGCGCCGGCCGGCGGCGGTCGAGCCGGTGAACGCGACCTTGTCGACGCCGAGGTGGGACACCAGGTGCTCGCCCACCTCGCGGCCGGCGGGCACGATGTTCACGACGCCGGGCGGCAGGCCGGCCTCGTCGATAAGCTCGGCCAGCAGGTACGAGTCGAGCGGAGTCTCGGGAGCAGGCTTGACCACGACCGTGCAGCCGGCGACCAGCGCCGCCGGGAGCTTGGTCATGATCGTGAACTGAGGCACGTTCCACGGCACGATCGCGGCGACCACGCCGACCGGCTCGCGCCGCACGATCACCGGACCAAAGAGGCCGGGCCGCTCGTCTTCCCAAGTGAACGTCTTGCCAAGCTCGGCGAAGTAGGTCAGCATCATGTGCGGCTGAGGCGCCTGCGCGAGCTGGGAGAACGTGATCGGCGAGCCCATCTCCTCGGTGATGATGTCGGCGAAGTCCCCGAGCTTCGCCGCGTAAAGGTCGGCCAGCCTGCTGATCGCCTCAGCCCGCTCGGCCGGCTCCATCCGCGGCCAGGGCCCCTCATCGAACGCGTCCCTCGCCGCCGCCACCGCGCGGTCCATGTCGGCCGTGGTGCCCTCGGGCACATGGCCGATGACCTCCTCGGTGTGCGGCGAGATGACGTCGATGATGTCAGTGCCCGCCGGCGCGACCCACTGCCCGCCAATGTAGAACCGGTCGTGATCGCGCATCGTGGTCTCCTTGGAACAGGCAGCTAAGGGCCGGGTGACTACAACTCTACGCCGTACAGCCGAACTAGAACAGGTTTCACTTCCGCTGCTCTGACCCAAAACCCCGCTTGACTTTGCGAGGCAAAGACAATTATCTTTGTGACACAAAGTCAACGGCGACTTAGCCGGGAGGCCGTAAGCCGCCCGGCCCCAGACGAAGGGCAGTCAGGATGAACGGCACTCGAGACAGCAACGGCACCGCGACCGCGGACGACAACGGCCGCGAACTCGACCCCCGCGAAGCGGCGGAGCTCATCGAGCAGGCCAGACGCCAGGCGCGGCGGCAGTTCAACCCGCACCCGCCCGTGCTCATGCTGGTCATAGTGGCCGCCGTGCTGGTCGGGTACGGATCGCTCTGGCTCTCGGTACTCGGGCAGCACCCGTACAAGGGACCACAGGGCTGGGCCCTCGCCGTCGTGTTCTCGGCGGTGGCGATCATTGTCATCCTGGCCTTGACGGGTCTGCGGCGGGCGGGCGCCGGCGTCGGCAAGAAGAACCCGCTGCAGTCGCGGGCTATTGTCGCGGTGGGCGCGGCGGCCTGGATCTCGGTCTACGTGTATGCGGGCGCGCTTGAGCATGAGGGCGTCAGCCCGGCGATCGCCGCGGGCATTTACCCGGCGACGGCTCCGCTGCTGATCGTCGGCCTCGTGGGCGCGGCGATCTCGGGGATGCGTCAGGACTGGCCGGTCTTTACCGGCGCGTTCGGCGCGGCCTGCGTCGCGGCGGTAGCCGGCTATGCCGGTCCGATCGCGGCCTGGCTGGTGATGGGTATCGGCCTGGCGGCCGCGATCGTCGCCAGCCTGACGGTCCGGGCACTCAGCCAGCGCGGATAACCGGCCGCAATGAATACAGAAGAACTCGATCCGCTGATCCACGTCCCGGCCCGCCTGCGGGTGATGGTGACCCTGGCCGCGCTGAGCGAGGGTGACACTCTCACCTTCACCCGGCTTCAGGACATGCTCGGCCTCACTCCCGGCAACCTCATCACGCACCTGCGCAAACTGGAAGATGCCGCCTACATAGAAACGAAGAAAACCGGAAGCGGCGTCAACGCGACGACGACAGTGACCCTGACGCCTGCTGGCAGAAAGGCACTTGATCACTACACCAGCGTGCTGCGGCAGTTGCTCAGCAGCGCTGACCGGGCACCTAACACCGACGCCGAACCCTGAGCCGGCCCGAGGTTCGTGCCACCAGGCGTCGATCCCGGCGTGAAAGCCGGGATTAGCCGCCAGGTGCTCATACAGCGCCTGCTCGTCAATGATCGCGCCCCTGGCCACGTTGACCAGGATCGCGGCCGGCTTCATCAGGGCCAGTTCCCGCGCACCGATCAGCCCGCGGGTGGCATTGGTCAGCGGCAGCGAGATCACGAGCACGTCGGCGACGGCCAGCACCTCGTCCAGATCGGCCAGCGTCCCGGCGAAGTCGGCCCCCTCCGCAAGCCCGGAAGAGTTCACCGCGTACACCCGACCATCCGGACATTTCAGCTCACCTCACCGCAACAATGTCCCAGCGATGCTGTCCGGCGGGGCTGGGCAACCGCAACCATGGGCCATCGTTGCTGCGCGAGTGACATCCATGGGCCATCGTTGCGGTTACCCGGCCCGGCTGAACAGCATCAATGTCCCATCGTTACGGTTGCGGCCCCGGGGGCTGGCGGCCAAGTGCCCGGTAGGCCAGGAGTCGGGGGGCCTGAACAGCCGGCACCCGGATCCGGGAGCGGAAAGAGCCGGGAACCGGGTCGCCCGGAACGACGCCGCCGCACCTGATGCAGTTACCTTCACGAAATGTGAGTCAGAACCGCATCGCTGGCCCATCGTTGCGGTTCGGCAGACCCGGCGAACGACAACAATGGCCCACGGATGCGGTTCGCGCAGCATCGGTGGGACATCGTTGCGGTAAGTCGCGCGCCGGGAACAGCATCGATGGGACATAGTTGCGGTTCCTCCGCAACGCGGGTGGCGGCCTCCGAGCCAGGCCGGCCGAGCCCCTCCGCAGCGCGGGTGGCGGCCGGAACAGCGCGAACGCTAGGCGGAGGGCTCTTTCGCGGCTGGCATGGTCACGCCACCATGGGGAGAGGAAAAGCGACCGATGGAGGCTGGGGTATCTCAGATGACCGTGGCGCCAGTTTTCACGTCCAGGCTCAGTGGCCGGCAACTGCTTGACGGCGAGGACGTGGCGATCGGCCGGGTCCGTGATGTCGTGATCCTGCCGTCCCTTAACGGCGAGCCGCCCTGGGTGCTCGGGCTGGTCGTCACGCTGCAGCGGCGCGATATTTTCGTCAACCTGGGCCGGGTGGCCGAGATCTCGATCGATGGCGCGCACCTGCGGGGCGGCACGATCGACCTGCGCCGGTTCAGCCGGCGGACGGGCGAGCTCCTGGCGTCCGAGCTGTACGGCAAGCCTGCCGGCGTGGGGCGGGTGCTCGACGTCGGCCTCGCGCCGTCCGAGCGGCGCCGGGGTGGCTGGGAGGTCTCGGCGCTGGCGGTCAGCCAGAGCCGGATCCTCGGCATGCGGTCAAGCTCGGCCACCATCGTGCCCTGGGACAAGTACCCCGAGCTCTTCAAGGCCGGGCCGCTGGCCGAGCAGCTGATCCAGTTGCGGGAAATGCATCCGACCGATCTCGCGCATGCGGTTGAGGTCATGCCCGCGATTAGGAAGCGGCAGCTGGTCGAGGCGCTTCAGGATGAGGAGCTGGCTGACCTGCTCGAGGAGATGCCCGAGGAGGACCAGGTCAGGCTGCTGGCCGGGGTCGGGCTTGAGCGGACCGCCGACGTAGTCGAGGAAATGGAGCCTGACGACGCGGCTGACCTCCTGGCGGCGATGCAGCCGGATCAGCGGGAGCGGCTGCTCGCCGCGATGGAGACCGTGCAGGCGGCCGACCTGCGCCGGCTGCTCAGGTACGACGGGACTACCGCGGGCGGCCTGATGACCTCGAATCCGCTGATCGTCCCGCCCGACGCGCCCGTGGCCCAGGTGCTGGCCCAGATGCGGGATCCTGAGACGGCGCCGACCGTGGCGGCGCTCGTCTACGTATGCGAGCCGCCTTCGGCGGCGCCGACCGGGCGCTACCTGGGCACCGTCGGGTTCCAGCGGCTGCTGCGGGAGCCGCCTGGGTCGAGCGTGGGGGAGTGCGTGGAGGAAAGTGCCTTCGTCCGGCCCGAGTTGCCTGAGAAGGAAGTCGCGAAGCGGATGGCGGCTTACAACCTGATCGGGGTGGCCGTCTGTGATGAGGCTGGCCGGCTGCTCGGCGCGATCACCGTTGACGACGTGCTTGACCGGGTTCTTCCCGCTGGCTGGCGGACCAGCGCGCAGCCGAGTGAGGTCACCGCATGAGGGTACCGCTGCTTTCGCCCAGGCGGTTCGGCGACGGGGGAGACCTCAGTGCTCCGCGCGGCCTCTCGCCCCGGATGGGCGCCAGGTACGACGCCGACGCGTTCGGGCGCGTGTCAGAGGCGACCGCCAGGTTCCTCGGCACCGGGCGGTACCTCGTCGGGCAGAGCGTGTTCGTGGTGATCTGGATCGCGCTGAACACCGTCGGGCTGGTGCGGCACTGGGACCCTTACCCGTTCATCTTGCTGAATCTGGCCTTCTCCACGCAGGCGGCCTACGCGGCCCCGCTGATCCTGCTGGCGCAGAACCGGCAGGACGACAGGGACCGGTCCAACATCGAGCGGGACAGGGAAGTCGCCGAGCGTACGCAGGACGATGCGGAGTACCTAGCCAGGGAACTGGCGGCGGTACGGCTGGCGCTGGCCGACGTGGTGACGACGCGGGATCTTGATGAGCGGTTCGAGCACCTGGAGAAGCTGATCACCGAGCGCGGACCCGCGGCCACGTAACATGACTGCTCATGGAGATCAGCACCGCAGCGGGACCGGCCAGGGTCACGGTTGATGAGGCCGCTGGTTCGCCGAAGTTCCTGCTCGTCCTCACGCACGGAGCGGGCGGCGGGGTAGCCAGCGCGGACGTGCTGGCCGCCAGGAACGCCGGGCTGGAGTGCGGCGGGACGGTAGCGCTCGTTGACCAGCCGTACCGGGTCGCCGGGGCTCGCGCGCCAGGATCGGCGCTCCGGCAGGATGCCGCCTGGCTGGAGATCATCGCCGCACTGCGGGCTGGTCGCGACGTGCCCCTGATCCAGGGCGGGCGGAGTAACGGGGCCCGGGTCGCCTGCCGCACTGCTCAGGCGGCCGGCGCGGTCGCGGCGGTTGCGCTTGCCTTCCCGCTGCACCCGCCGGGCAAGGCTGACCAACCGGACAAGTCGCGGGCTGGTGAGCTGCGCACGGCCGGGGTGCCAGTGCTGGTGATCAACGGCGAGAACGACCCTTTCGGGGTTCCGGCGACCGGGGATGCCGATACTCTAGTCGTCCTGCCCGGCGAGACGCATTCACTGTCCCGCCATCCGGCGGCCGTGACGACCGCCGTTGCCTCATGGCTGGCCTCAGGCAGCGGGCGAGGCTGGTACTGAAGGAAGGCTGACGCCGCGACTGCTGCCAACAGGGGCAGGTATTACGGGGCTCGTCAGGACTAGGTCGGTAGGCCGGTGCGGTGCGACGACAGCTCCGCCCGGGAGCAGTTCACCGGTGTCCTCGAACACCACTATGCCGTTGCAAAGCAGGCTCCAGCCCTGCTCAGGGTGGTTAATGAGGGTACGGGCCGCCTCGTGGTCCAGGTCGCTTGCGGCCGGACACGGGGGCGTGTGCGGGCACATTGTGCGCCTCCTGATCAATTTCGGGGGATATGTTGATCATCATGCTCAATCCGCGCGCGTCCGATGTGCGCGGCCTGAGACACGCTGTCTAATCTGCCAGGTCTGCCGCCACTGCCAACATGGCACATCGGGATGGTTTTCGGTCACGATCTTTGTAGATTTCGTGATAGTCCATGCCGACCCTGGGCTAGCAAATCACTACTACTGGTTACAACGCTCGATGCCGCTGAGCGAGTCCCCGGCGAAGAAATTCCTCGGTTAATTTTATGAAGTTCATTAGCTCGCCGCGTGTGATCCATGTGAAGAAGTCCGGTCAGGACTGAGCCCGACGCCGCCAGGCAGCGGAGGTATCCCGGTCAGCCGGTGCGTCTCCCGCAACGTGAGCAGCCGCTCCGCCTCGGTGTTGAGCGCGTGCACCACCGGCGTCGCCATCGCCTTGCGCTTGAAGATCCGGTCGTCATAACCGCGCGGCCCGATCTCGGCCCGCACCGCCGCGAACGCTGACCGCATAGCGTCGGTCAGCACGGCGTCCAGTCTCTTCGCCAGCTGGTACCGAACGTCCAGCGGCTGTACCGTCGCCTGAGCCCGCCTGAACTCCTGCTCGGCGGTCTTAGCCGTATCGAGAAGAGTGTCAAAGTTCGCGGCCAGCGCGACATCCGCCAGGTATTGCGTCTGCGCGTCCGCGCTCGCCTGCTTACGTCCCACCATCACGGCCGCCAGCTTAGCGGAGTCTGCCCGGTGTTATCGCAAGACAGGGGTCCTTGCCGTACTAGGCGAGCGAGGTTAGCCAGCGCTGGTGCAGGTCGGAGTATTCGCCGCCGGCTTCGAGCAGCACCTCGGGCGAGCCGTCCTCGATGGTCTCGCCGTGGTCGAGCACGAGTACGCGGTCGGCGATGCGGACCGTGGAAAGGCGGTGGGCGATGATCACGGCGGTGCGGCCGGCGAGGACTGTTTCCAGTGCCTGCTGGACGACGCGCTCGCTTGGCAGGTCGAGCAGCGAGGTCGCCTCGTCGAGCAGGAGCACGCTCGGCGCGGCGATGAAGGCCCTGGCGAACGAGATGAGCTGGCGCTGGCCGGCCGACAGGCGCCCGCCGCGCTTGCCGACTTCGGTGTCGTAGCCGTCAGGCAGGGCGGCGATGAAGTCGGCGCTACCGACCGCTTCGGCGGCGGCCACGATCTCGGCACGGCTCGCGCCCGGCTTCCCGAGCGTGATGTTCTCGGCGATCGTGGCGCTGAACAGGAAGTTCTCCTGGGTAATCAGGACGATCTCGGCGCGCAGGTCGGCGTCGGACAGGTCGCGAAGGTCCACGCCGCCGAGCAGTACCCGGCCTTCGCGCGGGTCGTAGAACCTGGCGAGCAGCCGGGCGATCGTCGTCTTGCCCGCGCCGGTCGCGCCGACGAGGGCGACCTTCTGGCCCGCCGGGATGACAAGGTTGAAATCGGGCAGCACGACCGCGTCGCGGTAGGCGAACCTGACGTCGGCCATGACAAGCTCCCGGCCCGCTGCCTCGCCGGCCCGGCGGGGCGGCAGGGCGACCGGGCTGGCCGGCTCGGGCACCGAAGGCGGTTCGTCGAGCACGCCAGAGATCTTCTCCAGGCCGGCGGCGGCCGACTGGAACGTGCTGTAAAACTGCGACACATCCTTCAACGGCTCGAAGAACCTGGTCAGGTACAGCATGAACGTGACCAGCACGCCGATCTGCAGGTCGTGGTCGATGACCCGGATTCCGCCGTACAGCAGCACGACCCCCATCGCCAGGTTGCCGACCAGCGTGACGCCGGGGAAGAACAGGGCGACCAGCCGCATCGAGCGTCTCGTGGCCACGCTGTAGTCATTGTTGAGCTCGCCGAAGATCTCCTCGTTCCTCGGCTCCCTGCGGAACGTCTGTACCGCCCTGATCCCGTTGAACGTCTCGACGAAATGCACGATCACCAGCGCGATGGTGTCCCTCGTGCGCCGGTAGGCCAGGGCTGACTCGCGCCTGAACCAGGCGATCAGGAAGGTCAGCGGCACGAATCCGGCGAGGATCGCCAGCGCCAGCGGCCAGTCGAGCAGCAGCATCCCCGTCCCGATGAAAAGCATCGAGAATCCGGCGCTGACCAGAGAGTCCAGGCCTTCGTCGAACAGTTCGGAGATCGAGTCGACATCGGAGACCTGGCGCGAGATCACCCGGCCTGAGGTGTACTTCTCGTGAAACGCGACCGGCAGCCGCTGGAAGTGCATGAACAGCCGCTGCCGCAGGTCAAGCACGACCTGGCCGCCCATGGTGCCGATCGCCGCGATGAACCAGGAGTTGGCGGCGGCCTGCACGAGCGCGGCGATCGCGAACTCGATGACGACGATAATGATCGGCACCGGGTCCTTGGTGCTGATCAGGGCGGGCACCTTGTCGATGCCGACTCCGACCAGCCAGGGCCCGGCGAGCACCGCCAGGTTGAACACGATGATCGAGGCGGTGATCAGGACCACGCTCTTGCGGTGCGGGCGCAGGAGGTCGGCGAGCAGCGCGCGGCTCCTCCGGCGCAGGATCAGGGACAGGCCCTTGGGCAGTTCGTCGATCTCCTCGGCGGCGATGCCGCGCCAGCTCTGGGCCTGGCCCGGCGAGGTGGTAGTTACCTGCGTCATCGCCTGGCTCCGCTGTCGGCGTCGGTGTCGGTGCTCATCAGGTGCTGGTACTGCGGACTGGTCCGCAGCAACTCGTGATGGGTACCGGTCGCGATGATCTCGCCGCCGTCGAGGATCGCGACCCGGTCGGCCAGCGCCACGGTCGACGGCCGGTGGGCCACGACCAGCGCGGTGGCCCGGGCGAGCACCTCGCCGAGCGCGCGGGTGACCTTGGCCTCGGTGTGCACGTCGAGCGCGGAGAGCGGGTCGTCGAGCAGGAGCACGGACGGCCGGGCCAGGATCGCCCTGGCCAGCGCGATCCGCTGCCGCTGCCCGCCGGACAGCGACATGCCCTGCTCGCCGATCCTCGTCTCCAGGCCCCAGGGCAGGTCGCTGACGAAGCCGGCCTGGGCCGCGGCCAGCGCGGTCTCGATGTCGGCTTCGCTGGCGTCCGGTCTTCCGAGCGTCACGTTTTCCCTGACGCTCACGGAAAACAACGTCGGGTCCTCAAATGCGCACGCGACCGAGGTCCGCAGGACGGACAGCGGCAGGTCCTTGATGTCGGTGCCATCGAGCAGGATGGTGCCCGAGGAGGCGTCGGCGAGCCTGACGATCAGGTCGAGCAAGGTGGTCTTGCCCGAGCCGGTCGCGCCGACGAGCGCGACGGTCTCGCCGGCTGCGAGTTCGAGGCACACGTCCCGCAGGACGGGGATCCTGGCGCCAGGGTAGCTGAAGCTCACGTGGTCGAGCACCAGCGAGCCGGTGGTGGCCTCGGCCGCGCGCCGGGGCGCCGGGATCGCGGCTTGTTTCGGCAGCGGGCTGGTAATCGCCGGCGGCGTGTCGAGGATCTCGTAGACGCGCTGGGCCGCGGTAGCGGCTTCCTCGCCCATGGCGAAGATGTAACCGAGGGCCTCGATCGGCCAGACGAGCAGCAGCACGAGAGCGATGTAGGCGACCAGACCGCCGGTGGTGAGCGTGCCCGTGCTGACGGCGAAGGCCCCGAGCAGGAGAATCAGCGCGATCGCGACGTTGGGCACGAGGTCGAGGCCAGCCCAGAAGGTGCCCCGCAGGCGGGCCTTGCTGACCTGGGTGCCGTAGACGACCTTGGCCAGCCTGGTGTGCGCGGCCGCGGCCTGGTCCCGCCGGCCGAGCGCCTTGAGCACCCGGATGCCCGCGGCGGCCTCTTCGACGTTGGTGGCCAGGTAATCCTGCTGGTCCTGCTCGCGCCTGGACATGACGCGGTACCGGCGCTCGAACCGCAGGCACAGCGCGGTCACCGGCGCGAAGACGCCGGCGGTGAGCAGGCCGAGCAGCGGGTTGAGATTGATCAGCAGCCCGATGATGACGACGAAGCTCGCCACGCTGGTGATGAGGAACACGACGCCGAAACCGGAGAACCGCCTGATCGCTGACAGGTCGGTCGTGGCGCGGGACAGCAACTGCCCAGACTGCCAGGCGTCATGGAAGCTCGGCTCAAGCTCCTGCAGGTGATGATAAAGGTCGTCGCGCATGGACTGCTCGAGCGCGACCACGGCGGTGGCCTGGACCCAGCGCCTGATGACGTTGCAGGCCACATCAACGGCACCGATAGCCAGCGCGGCGATCCCGATGACGATGATGAGCCCGTCCCCGTGCACGTGCCCGGTCTTGATGGCGGCAGCCGCCTTGATCGGGCCGTCGATCGCGGACTTCGCCAGCAGGGGAATGGCGATCTCGGTGCCCGAGCCGATGAGGGCGGTGATCAGCATCAGGAGGAGCCGGCCGTAGTACGGCCTGAGGTACTCACGCAGGCGCCAGAGTGCCTGGAGGGGAATCTGTGACCTGGGGACGCTTGTCAGTTCCAAAGCATCCTTAGTAGCCACTCGCTGGATGGTAACCGCGAGGCCGGTTCACTGTCACTTTGTTTTCTGGCCACAGTCCCCTCTCCGACCTCCTCATCTCTGGTCGCTTCATCCGTCCCTTCTCGTCTCCGGCTTCCGGCCGAGTAGCGAACGGCCGGTACTTCTGGCACTCTGGCGAAGCGCATCAAGTTGGGCAGAGGGGGGAGATAGTCGCCCGCCTGATGGTGCGCGCACGGGAGGTTGCCGGTGGATTCCAAGGACAACGGTGCCGGCCAGCACGGGCAGGCGACCGCGATCGACGCTCCGGCCGCGTACCGGCAGGGCATCGAGGCGATCGTGGAACTCGCGGGGCGCTTCACCGAGGCCACGTGGAACGCCCAGACTCCCTGCTCAGAATGGCGCGCCGCCGATCTGGCCGGGCACCTTCGCTGCGTGACCGATGACTATCACGAGTACCTGGACAACGCTCCCGAGAGCCGGCTTGCCCACCTGATGGCGACCGGCGGCACGCCCGAGCGGATCGCCAGGAAGCTGGCCAGGCAGAACTCGGCCGAGCTTGCCGCCCTGCCAGACGTGCCGCCCGCCGACCACATCCGGGCGTTCGCCGAGTCGGCGACCAGGTACACCGCCAGGCTCGGGCCGCTGATCGCGCTGCCGCACCACTCCTACCAGGACCGGCTGATCACCGTGGCCGGCATGGGCGGCATGGCCCTCGTCGAGTGGCACGTGCACGCCTGGGACCTCGCCGTCGCGCTCGGCGACTTTTACCGCCCGGCCGACCCGGAGGCGGTGCTCGCCGGCTGGATGGCCGGGATCCCGCATCTGGCCTTGTTGCCCGACCGCGATCCCTGGGTGACCGTGCTGAGGTCGGCCGGCGGCTCAGGTAGCCCAGATGCGACGATTGAGGTCGGTACTGGTCACGGCGGAGAGGGGCAACTCGCCATGGGTTTCGACATCTCGAAGGTTCGCGCTAGCTATCCGGCGCTCGGTGACGGCTATGCGTACCTGGACGGGGCCGCGGGCACCCAGGTGCCAGCCTCGGTCATCGCCGCCATCGCGGGCGCGTACGAGGGCGGCCTGTCCAACGCGGGCGGGGCGTTCCCGGCCAGCGCCAGATCCGACGAGATCACGGCGGAGGCGAGGGCGGCGGTGGCCGATCTGGTCGGGGGACACCCGTCCGGGGTGGTGCTCGGGCCGAACATGACCACGCTGACCTACCGGATGGCGGCGGCGCTCGCCGGCACCTGGGCGCCTGGCGACGAAGTCATCGTGTCCAGGCTCGATCACGACGCGAACGTGCGTCCCTGGGTGCAGGCGGCGGCCAGGGCCAGTGCCGTGGTCCGCTGGGCCGAGCCAGATCCGGTGACCGGCGAACTGCCGGCCGCCCAGTACGCCGGCCTGCTTTCTGACCGGACCAGGCTGGTCGCGGTGACCGCCGCGAGCAACGTGATCGGCACCCGGCCGGACGTGCCCGCGATCACGGCCATGGCGAAGGACGCCGGCGCGCTGAGCTATATCGACGGGGTGCACGCGACCCCGCACGGACCCGTTGACGTAGCCGCGCTCGGGGCCGACTTTTACGCGACCAGCGCCTATAAGTGGTCGGGACCGCACATCGGCGCCGTGATCGCCGCGCCTGAACTGCTCGAGTCACTGCGGCCAGACAAGCTGGCGCCCTCGCCTGACAACGTGCCAGACCGGTTCGAGCTCGGCACGCCGCCGTTCGCCGATTTCGCCGGGGTGACGGCGGCGGTCGAGCACCTGGCCGGGCTCGACGGCGCGGCCGCCGGGACCAGGAGGGAACGGCTGCTCAGTTCCATGGCGGCCGCCGAGGCCTACGAACAGGAACAGTTCGCGGTGCTAATTGGCGGCCTTGACGAACTTGAGCACGTGACGACCTACGGAAAAGCGGCGCGGCGAACGGCCACCGCCTACTTCACGGTCGCCGGGCACACGCCGGCCGAGGTGGCCGCGCACCTCGCCGAGCGCAGGATCAACGTCTGGAACGGGCACAACTACGCCTGGGAGCTGACCGGGGTCCTGGGGATCAGGGATTCGGGGAGCGCCGTCCGGGCCGGGCTCGTGCATTACAACGACGAGTCCGACGTGGCCAGGCTGCTGGAGGCGGTGGCGGAGCTCAAGGGCGGGCTGGGCGGGCAGGTTAAATAAGGCTGTAGCGGTAGAACCTGGTCTCCCGCTGCTCGAAGCCGATCCGCTCGTAGAGCTGCCCGGCCGAGACGCGTGACGGCCTGGACGTGAGGTCAACGGTCCGCGCGCCTGACTGCTTCGCGACCTTGATCGCCTCGTCGATCAGCAGGGTTCCGACGCGCTGTCCGCGAGCGGCCTCGTCGACCACCACGTCCTCGATCCAGGCCCTGATGCCGGTCGGGATCGGGAAGGTAGCGAGCGTCAGCGACCCGACGATCCGGCCGTTGGCCCGCGCGATCAGCACCGTGCTGGCCGGCGCCGCCACGATGGCGCGCAGGGCGGCGGCGTCCAGCGGCTTGGCCGACGTCGAGAGCTGAGGCAGGAGGGCGTTGAACGCCCCGACGACCTCATCCGTGATTTCGCTGAGTACTTCGACTTGGACGTCCACCGGGGCAATCTACCCGGTCCGGCACCGGCCCGGCGGGCATGACCGTTCAAGGCGAGGTATAAATAGTCCCATGGCGGACAAAGCTCTGGTTCTTGGCGGCGGCGGTATCACTGGGATCGCGTGGGAGATCGGAATGCTGGCCGGGCTCGCGGCCGAGCACGGCCTTGACCTCACCGACGCCGATCTCGTCATCGGTACCTCCGCGGGATCTGTCGTCGGCGTGGACGTGCGGTCCGGGCTTGGCCTCGCGCATTTCTACGAGCTCCAGACGTCGCCGGTCGGTGCCGATGAGGTCGTCGCCCGGATGGGAGTGGCCGTGACGCTGCGGTACGTGCTGGCGGTGGCGTTCACCCAGAGCCCGGTGCGGGCCAGGAAACGGATCGGCGCCGTGGCGCTGAAGGCGAAGACCGAGACCGAGGCGCTGAGGCGGAAGGTTTTCGAGACCCGGATGCCGGTCAGCGAGTGGCCGGCCGGGAAGCTGAAGCTCACGGCGGTGGACACTTTGACCGGCGAGTTCGCGGTCTTCGACGCGGCGAGCGGTGCCAGCCTCATTGACGCCGTAGGCGCGAGTTGCGCGGTGCCGGGCATCTGGCCACCGGTGACGATCAATGGGAAGCGTTACATGGACGGCGGCATGCGCTCGGCCGCCAACGCCGACCTGGCGGCCGGGTACAAGCAGGTAGTGGTCATCGCGCCGCTGACCCAGGGGTTCGGCCCGATCCCCGGTACGGTCACGCAGGTGAAGCAACTAAAGGCCCAGGGCGCCCGAGCCGTGCTCATCAAGCCGGACAAGGCAGCGCTCGCCGCAATCGGCCGCAACGTGCTCGACCCCGCGAACCGCCCGACCGCCGCCCGAGCCGGATACGCCCAGGCCGCGGCCGAAGCCGAGGCCGTCAAGGAAGTCTGGGAGTAACGCCGCGTCTTTAACCTCAGCCCGAGACCGAGCAGCAAAGCGCGAAGCGTCTTTGACCTCAGCCCGAGAGCCGGCGCGCGGCGCCGTCTGGACTGAGGAGCAAAGCGCGAAGCGCGAGCGAGACGGCGCGTCTTTGACCTCAGCCCGAGAGCCGGCGCGCGGCGCCGTCTGGACTGAGGAGCAAAGCGCGAAGCGCGAGCGACGAGGGAAGACGGCGCCTTAAAGCGCGCCGGCACATCGGGGGGTCCGGGGGGTCGCCCCCCGGGTCTATACCGCGTCTTTAACCTCAGCCCGAGAGCCGACGCCCGGCGCCGTCTGGACTGAGGAACGAAGCGCGAAGCGCAAGTGACGAGGGAAGACGGCGCCCTAAAGGGCGTCGGCATATCGGGGGTCCGGGGGTCGCCCCCCGGGTCTACACAGCGTATTCGAGCAGCGGCTGGGCGCGGCTCGGGTGGCGCAGCTTGGACAGGGACTGCTTCTCAAGCTGGCGGATCCGCTCCCTGGTCAGGCCGAGCGCCTTGCCGATCTCGTCCAGGGTGTGCGGGTTACCGTCGTACAGCCCGAACCGCATGGCCATGATCGTGGCCTCGCGCGGGGTGAGCGCGTCGAGCGCGTGCCTGAGCTGCTCGGCCATAAGCTGCCGGTCGACCAGCTCGGAGGCCTCGGGCGCGTCCGTGTCCTCGATGAGGTCGCCGATCGAGGTCTCGCCGTCTTCGCCGATCGTCGAGTCCAGGCTGATCGGCTGCCTGCTGGTGCGCAGCAGTTCCTCGATCTGGTCAGGAGTGCGGTCAAGCTCGACAGCCAGCTCCTCGGGAGTTGGCTCCCGGCCAAGCCGCTGGTGCATGTCGCGCTCGACCCGGCTCAGCTTGCTGAGCATCTCAAGCACGTGGACAGGAAGCCTGATCGTGCGGGCCGAGTCGGCGAAACCGCGCTGGATCGCCTGCCTGATCCACCACATCGCGTAGGTGGAGAACTTGTAGCCCTTGGTGTAGTCGAACTTCTCGACCGCCCGGATCAGGCCGAGGTTGCCCTCCTGCACGACGTCGAGCAGGGAAAGCCCGCGGTCGCTGTACTTCTTCGCGACCGACACGACCAGCCGCAAGTTCGCCTCGAGCATGTGCGCCTTGGCCCGGCGCCCGTCCTCGGCGACCTCTTCAAGGTCGAAGGCGTACTCCGGGGACAGGTCGGTCTCGGTCTCGAGCTTGTGCTCGGCGAACAGGCCGGCCTCGATCCGCTTGGCCAGGTCGACTTCCTGCTCGGCCGTGAGCAGGCTGGTCCGGCCGATCGACTTCAGGTACGTGTGCACCGAGTCGCCCATGACTGACGTCTGGTCATCCAGGTCGATCTCGGTGTCGTCGTCCGCGGAAGTGGCAACTGCGGCGGCCTTGCCTGGCGCGCGGGCACCAGCCCGGCCGGCCGCCTGGGGCCGGCGCGGCTCGTCCTCGTCGTCGGCTTCGCTGGCCACGTCGCCAGCCGCGTCGGTCAGCATCGCCTGCAGTTCGCTCTCGTCAAGCTCGGCCACTTCTTCGAGGTCGGACTCGTCGAGCTCAGTCTGGGCCTGGGTCACTTCAGCATGCTCCAATTCAGGATCTGAACCCTGGCGGCGGCGTCCGCGCGTGGAAGGCTCGTCCACGTCGTGGACAACGGACCCCGTGCCACTGCCCTTCACGGGCGCGTTAGCGGTCCTGCGCATGAAGACACCTCCGTTCCGTCACCCGCTCGTCCTACCGGGCACTGTCCAAGACTTGCTTCGCTTGGTATTGTGCAGTGCGGGCGCTACGTATAACGCGTGATGGCCTCGTTTGTTTCCCGCGCGGCGGTAGCCTGCCCGAGATTCCTCAAACTATCCAGGCCGCAGGAGCCAGTTCTGGGTAGAAAACACCGCCTAGTTAACGGCTGGCTTGGCCGCGATGTTCCGCAACTCGAGCCGGTCAGGCTTCCCTGAGGCCAGCATCGGGATCTCGCTCACGCAGACAACCCGGTGCGGGGCCGCGTACCGGGGAAGCCTGGCCAGGACCGCCGCCCGGAGCTCGGCGAGTTCCGGCTCAGCACCGCCTGCGGCCGGCACCACGATCGCCGTCACCTCCTCGCCCCAGTCAGGGTCAGGCACCCCGACGACGACTACCTCGTCAACGCCAGCGCATTCCCGCAGCACCGCCTCAACCTCGCCGGGCACCACCTTCTGGCCCCCGGTGTTGATCACGTCATCAACCCGGCCTCGCACGACAAGCCGCGCATCGTCGCCGAATTCCCCTAGATCCGACGTCAGGAACCAGCCGCCGGCCAAGTTCTCGGCGGTCAGCTCAGGCGCCAGCCGGTACCCGGAGAACAGGACGGTGCCGCCGATCCTGATCCGCCCGTCGGCACCGGTGTCGACCCGCACGCCGTCGAGCGGTACCCCGTTGTACACGCAGCCGCCGCAGGTCTCCGTCATCCCGTACGTGGTCACCACCCGCGCGCCCGCGGCCTTGGCCTCGGCGAGCAGTTCCGGCGCGGCCGGGGCCCCGCCGAGCAGGATCGCGTGAAACTTGTCCAGCGGCGCGCCGGTCGCGAGCAGCCGCCCGAGCTGGGTCGGCACCAGCGACACGTACTTGCACTTCGTCGATTCAATCAGGGCGGCGTCGACCCCGTCGGTGATCTCAGGCAATGACCTGGCCACCAGCGACCGCACAAGCACGCCAAGCCCCGAGATGTGATGCCTGGGCAGGCAGCACAGCCAGCGCCCGCCGTAAGCACCGGCCGGGGAAAGCCGCTCGATCCGCGCCAGCGACGCCCGCGCGGAGGCATGCAGGGCGGCCGAGGTCAGCTCGACCGCCTTGGGACGCCCGGTCGATCCCGAGGTCGCGAGCACGACCGCCACGTCCGGCGCCACGCCAGGGCTCGAGTGGCTGTAGATGCCGCGCCGCGCGTACGATTCCGTCCCGTTCCGCGTTATCAGCGCAGTCGGCGCGAACAAGATGAGCATCTCGTTCAGCCTGGCCTCGGGGAGGCCGGGGTCGAGCACCAGCAGCGCGGGTCCTGAGCCCTCGAGGGCCTGGACGAGCGCGGCGAGCGGAAGCTCGGGCAGCAGGACCGCGTGGAGATCGCGATAGCTCACGGTCGTAAGGTTAACCGGCAGATTAGGAACACCTCGGGCGGTGCGAGCAAAAGGGGGAAGCGTGATCGACTGGCAGCCGTCAGGACCGGCTCCTGATCAGGAGTACACCGACATTCTTTACGCCACGGCCGAGGGGATCGCGAAGATCACCATTAACCGGCCTGAGGTACGCAACGCCTTCAGGCCGACGACGTTGTTTGAGCTGCAGCACGCGTTCAACGTGGCCAGGGACGACCCGGCGATCGGCGTGATCATCTTCACCGGGGCCGGTGACAAGGCCTTCTGCTCCGGCGGAGACCAGAAGATCCGAGGCGATGACGGCTACGTCGACGAGCAGGGCATCGGCCGCCTCAACGTGCTTGACCTGCAGATCCAGATCCGCCGCACGCCCAAGCCGGTGATCGCCATGGTGGCCGGCTACGCGATCGGCGGCGGTCACGTGCTGCACGTCTGCTGCGACCTCACGATCGCGGCCGACAACGCGATCTTCGGCCAGACCGGTCCCAAGGTCGGTTCTTTCGATGGCGGCTACGGCTCCTGGCTACTCGCGGCCACGGTCGGCCTGAAGAAGGCCCGCGAGATCTGGTACCTCTGCCGCCAGTACTCCGCCACCGAAGCCCTGGACATGGGCCTGGTGAACACCGTGGTACCGCTGGCCGACCTGGAAACGGAGACGGTCACGTGGGCCAGGGAACTGCTCGAGAAGTCACCGCTCGCGCTGCGCATGCTGAAGGGCGCGCTGAACGCGGTTACCGACGGAGCCGCCGGGATGCAGCAGTTCGCCGGCGACGCGACGTTGCTCTACTACATGAGCGAAGAAGCGCAGGAGGGCAGGGACGCCTACGTCGGCAAGCGCAAGCCGGACTTCGCGAGGTTCCCGCACCGCCCGTGACGCCGGCCAGCGTGCTCCGCGAACTGCTGCCCACGCTGCGCGCCTATTCGATCCCGATGCGGAACAAGTTCCGCGGCATCACGGTGCGGGAGGGCGCACTGCTGCGCGGGCCCGCGGGCTGGGGTGAGTTCTCGCCGTTCGCCGAGTACGGCCCGGCGGAAAGCTCACGGTGGCTGGCCAGCGCTCTTGAGTCGGCCACCGTCGGCTGGCCGGCCCCGGTCCGCACGTCGGTCGGGGTCAACGTCACCGTGCCCGCCGTCGGCCCGCAGGTGGCGCACGACCTCGTGACCGGTTCCGGCTGCCGCACCGCGAAGGTCAAGGTCGCCGAGCCCGGCCAGACCGATGCCGACGACCTGGCGCGCGTCGAGGCGGTGCGAGACGCCCTCGGCCCGTCCGGCCGCATCAGGGTGGACGCGAACGGCCTCTGGGAGGTCGACCACGCCGCCCGGATCCTCACCCGGCTCGCCCGCTTCGGCCTCGAGTACGCCGAGCAGCCCTGCGCGACCCTGGACGAGCTCGCCGCCCTGCGGCGCCTGGTCGACGTACCGCTCGCCGCCGACGAGTCGGTCAGGAAGGCCGAGGACCCTCTGAAGGTCCGCGCGGCCGGCGCGGCCGACATCGTGGTGATCAAGGTCGCCCCGCTCGGCGGCGTCCGCAGCGCCCTCGCCGTAGCTGAGGCCTGCGGCCTGCCCGCGGTCGTCTCAAGCGCGGTCGAGTCCTCGGTCGGGCTCGCCGCCGGGGTCGCTCTCGCGGCGGCGCTGCCCGAACTCGACTACGACTGCGGCCTGGCCACGATGAGCCTGCTCACCACGGACGTGACCGCCGATTCGCTGGTAGCGGAGGGCGGCCAGCTTCCGGTCCGCCGCGCTTCCGCTGATCTGGACCTAGCACACCAGTGGGAGTCAGACCCGGCCCCCTGGCGCGAGCGGGCCCTGGCGGCGGCGGAGTACCTGTGACCGGCGAGCTAGCGCAACCGGCCCCCGAAAAGGCCGGCCGGTCTCTCCGCCCTGGTTGCTCGCGATGAACCCATCGACGGCGCTGGCCGCCACGTTTGTCGACGAGTTGCTGCGGTGCGGCCTTGACGAGGTCGTGCTGTCGCCTGGGTCGCGAAGCGCGCCCCTGGCCATGGAGTTCTACCGCCGCGCCGCCCTCGGCGAGGTACGCCTGAACGTCAGGATCGACGAGCGCAGCGCCTCATTCACCGCCCTCGGCCTGGCGAAGGTCAGCCGGAAGCCGACCGTGATCGTCTGCACGTCAGGAACCGCCGCCGCGCACTTCCACGCCGCCGTCATCGAGGCCGACGAGTCCTGCGTACCGCTCCTCGTCCTGACCGCCGACCGCCCGCCGGAACTGCGAGGCACCGGCGCCAGCCAGACCATCGACCAGCTCAAGCTCTACGGCTCGGCCGTCCGCTGGTTCTGCGAGCTCGGCGTAGCCGAAGAACAGCCGCAACCCGGCTACTGGCGCTCGGTAGCGGCCCGAGCCTGGGGCCTGGCGTCCGGCGCCGCCGGGGGAGTCGCCGGCCCGGTCCACGTGAACGTGCCGTTCCGCGACCCGCTCGTGCCGGCCTCCGTGCTCGCCGCCGCCGTCGAGCCGCTGTCTGGCCGTCCGGGCCGGACCCCCTGGACCAGCTTCACCGACACCGTGGAACTCCCGTGGACCGAGCGCGGCCTTATCATCTGCGGCGATGGCGACTATGACCCCCGGCCGCTGCTCGGGCTGGCCGAGCGGGCCGGCTGGCCGGTACTCGCTGAGCCTTCGTCCGGCGCCAGGTCGGGCGGTAACGCCCTCTCCGCCTACCAGTACCTCCTCGCCGACCAGAAGTTCCTCGCCGCGCACCGCCCCGACATCCTGATCTCGGCCGGCCGCCCTGGCCTGTCCCGTGGCCAGACCGCCCTCCTCCGCGCGAGCGGCACGGAGCGGCACGTGGTACTGCGGGCCGGACCAGCCCGCTGGTACGACCCGACCCGCACCGCGACCCACGTGACCAGGAAAATCAAGCTAACCAACAACCGGCCAACTCCCGAACCCCCGCCGGCGCCCGGAGCCTCCAAGCCGGAAGCCGGCGCCACGCCGGGAGCCGGCGCCACGCCCGAAGCAGGGGCGACGCCCGAAGCAGGGGCCAGGCCGGGAGCCGCAGCCAGGCCGGGAGCCGGGGCCGCCTCTAGCCCGTGGCTGGACTCCTGGCGCTCGGCCGACGCCTTGATCCGGTCAACAATCGACGAACTGCTCGACGCCGAATCTGGGCTCAGCGAACCAAGGCTCGCCCGTGACCTGGCGGCACGGCTGCCCGCCGGCGCACTGCTCTGGGTGGCGTCCAGCATGCCGATCAGGGACCTCGACCACCACATGCGGTCCCGCACCGGCTTGAAAGTCGTCGCCAGCCGCGGCGCGAGCGGCATCGACGGCCTGGTCTCCTCCGCCATCGGCGCGGCCCTGGCCCACCAGGCCGCCGGCGGCGGCCCGGCCGTCGCCCTTCTCGGTGACCTCGCTCTCCTGCACGACGCCCCGGGCCTGATGCTCGGCCCGGATGAACCCCGCCCCGACCTCTGCCTCATCGTGGTCAACAACGACGGCGGCGGCATCTTCTCCATGCTCGAGCAAGCAGCCTTCCCCGCCCCCTTCGAGCGCGTCTTCGGCACCCCCCATCACGCCAGCCTGGCCAGCCTGGCCGCCGCCGCCGGCCTGAACTACCGGCGGCTGGAAACGCCAGCCGAAGTGGCGGACCTCCCACTCGGCCAGGGCCTTCACCTAGTTGAGCTCCGCACCGACCGCGCAACCCAGACCACGCTCCGCGATACCCTAATAAATGCCGCAAAAAGGCACTAACCCGCTAACCACTCCGCAGTCCGCCAGCCCGCCCTCGCCAACCAACTCTGCCGGGAACGGCAGTGCGCGGCAGTGCGCGAGGTGATGTGGTGCTGACGGGCCGTCGGGGTGATTTCGGTGGAGGGCTTGCGCGTGATGGACCGCCGTCAGGGATTTTCCCGGAAAAGGCTCCATCACCCGAAAGGCTCCGCGATCATGAACCGCGCCGGGCCCGGCCGCGAGCACGGACCGGACCTGACATCCGACATATAACACATACCGGGCGGCCCGTCCTTGGCCGCAGGCCCAGCGTTGTCCCGGAGCAGGGGCCAGAACCCCAGCTCAGGGACAACGCTGGGGCTACCGGTCCCGATTTCGCTGCGGTCCATCACCGTCACTCGGAAAGAAAGCACCGGAGGGCCATGAGTGCCTCGTTTTGGAGTGAGCCCGTTCCGCGTGGCTGTTTACCGCATCGCGGCTCTGGTGCTGGCGTGCATAACGTGAAGGTAACGGCGTCAGGCGCGGCGGCGCGGATCCGGGCGACCCGGTTCCCGGCCCGGATCCCGGTGTCCGCCGTTCAGGTCCCCCAACTCCTGGCACACCGGGCACCGGGCCGCCAGCCCGGGCCGCAACCGCAACGATGGGACATGGGTGCGTTTCCGTGGGAGTGAGGCGGGTCTCGTGGGTCTTGCTGGGGAGGCGGGGGCACTTTGCCATGGTTTTTACGGGGGTAAAGTGCCCCTGCCTCGCGGGGCGGGACGGCGGGCTGCGTCGAATGCCCGGAATGCCGGGATATCCGGGCGGGATCGGCCGGCGACACGGCTCCTTCCGGATCATGCGGAGGAGCCGACCAGAAACTCACTCCCACGGAAACGCAACGATGGGACATCGATGTTGTCCGGCGGAGCCGGACAACCGCAACGATGGCCCATGGATGTCACTCGGGCAGCAACGATGGCCCATAGATGCGGTTGCCCGCCCCCGCTGAGCAGCATCGCTGGGACATCGGTGAGCTGAGCTGAAATGTTCGGTTCGCCGGTGCCGCCGGCCAGCTCGCGGCCGCCGCAGCGGCTCGCGTGCCCTGGCGGCGGGCCGGCGCGGGCGAATTGCCGGTCTTGCGGGTTGGCCGGGGCGGCTGCCGCACCCAGGACCGGCGCCCCGCCACCCCGTGGCAGTTCCTGACCTTCAAGCGCCAGCCCATCTGCCCCTGCCCTCATCGTTACCATCACGAAATATGGCTCTTGCGCGAATTTTGTGATCGGTGGCAGCGCGTGATCTCGGTGGCCGGGTTCGGGCGCGTGCCCATCGATGCGGTAGCCGCGGCAACGGCGGGCCATCGTTGTCGTTGCCGGGCGGGCGTGAACAGCAACCATGGGCCATCGTTGCTGCGCCTCCTGAACGCTTGCCCCTATTGCCCGAAATGCCGGAAGGCGCGAGGCCGGACTAGGGCGGGAGCTAGCCGTGGCCAGGCGCGAGGCCTGGCCTTCGCGTCAGTCGCGCAACGGTCAGCCCCGGCCGGGTTAATACCTGGCCGGGGCTGATCGAAACGAATTGCTAGCTGATGCGCACTCTCGGGTCGAGCAGTGCGTAGGACATGTCGACGATGATGTTGGCGGCCACGACGAACGCCGAGGCGACGATGACGAAGCCGATGACGGTCGGCTGGTCACCTTGAGCGATGGCGCTGACCACCTGGTAGCCCAGGCCGTGCAGGCCGAATACCTGCTCGACCACGATCACGCCGCCGAGCAGGCCGCCGATGTCGATGCCGAGCTGGGACACGACCGGGGTCATCGCCGAGCGGACAGCGTGCCGGTAGAGAACCCGGCGCTCGGTCAGGCCCTTGGACCTAGCTGTTCTGATGTAGTCCTCGCCGAGGGTGTCGAGCAGCGACCCTCGGGAGAGCCTCGTGTAGACGGCGGCCTGGACGATGGCCAGCGTGATCCAGGGCAGGATCATGCTCCCTAGCCAGGGTACGAAGCCGGCGGTTATCGGGTTGTAGCCGGTTTGGATGAACGTGATTCCGCGGTCGCTGAGCTGCACGAAGACGAAGATGATGAGCAGTTCGCCGACGACGAAAGTAGGCGCGGAGACCCCGGCGAGCACGCTGACCGTGGCCAGCCGGTCGAACAGGCTGCGCGCCCTGGTGGCGCTGAGGATGCCGACCGCGAGGCCCACGACCAGCCACAGGATCACCCCGCCGATGACGACAGAGACCGTCGCGGGCAGGTCCTGCTTGATGATCGAGTTAACCGACTCGTCCAAGTAGAAGGACTTGCCGAGGTTTCCCTGGATGAGTTGGCCGAGGAAATGCCCGTACTGCACGTACCAGGGCCGGTCCAGTCCGTAAAACCTGATGGTCTCGGCGAGCACCGCGGGTGACGCCGACCGGCCAGCCAGGTTACGGGCCACCGCCTGGACTGGTACAGCAGTGAAGAAGAGGAAGAACGTGCCTGTGGCCACAAGCCACAGGACCAGGATGCCCGTCAGGATCCGCCTGACGAGGAAGCGCACCATTCCCATGGCTTGTTAGCCCTCCTCAGTCGCGGGAAGCGGACTGTCAACGGTGAGATCGCGTTCCTGGCCCACCAGGATGCCCTGGTCCAGGTTGAGGCCGCCGCGCTTGCCGCGCTTGCCGCGCTTGCGGCGCCGGGCCTTGCTTCCGGCGAAGATGCGCTCGGTGCGCGGGTCGATGGCGTCTCTGATGCCGTCGCCGAGCAGGTTAAAGGCCAGCGTCGTGATGAGCAGTGCCAGAGCGGGGAATACGACGTACCACCACGCGACGTGATAGAACCCGGTGGCCTCGCTCAGAATGTTGCCCCAACTGGGAGCCGGTTCAGGAATGCCGATCCCGAGGAAAGACAGCGTTGCCTCGAACGTAACCGCGGCCGGGATGTACAGCGTTGCCAGCACCAGCACCGGGCCGAGGAGGTTGGGCAGGATGTCGATGAACATGATCCGCCAAGGTCCCGCGCCCAGCGACTTGGCCGCTTCGACGTATTCCTTCTCCTTAAGCGACAGCGTCTGGCCTCGGACGATCCTGGAGATGCCGGCCCAGGAGAAGAACGTGATCACCCCGATGACGATGAGCAGGCTCGGGTTGAACACCGAAGCCAGCGCCAGGGCCAGCACGATGTAGGGGAACGCGAGCGCGGCGTCGAAGAACCTGGCGAGAATGCCGTCGATGACGCCGCCGAAATACCCCGCGACCAGTCCGAGCGTGACGCCGAGAATCGTCGCCAGGGCCGTGGTAAGCAGCCCGACGAACAGCGAGATCCTGGCGCCGTAGGCGATCCTGACGAGAAGGTCCCGGCCGACCCAGTCGGTGCCGAGAATGAAGCCGTGCACGCCGGGACCGACCGGCAGGCCGTCGACGGATTGACCGGTGGCCACGTACTCCTGGTCAACCGGGTGCCCGGTCAGGTGGGCGATCACCGGAGCCAGGATCGCGAAAAGAATCATCAGGATGATGACCCCGACGGAGGCAACGGCGACCCGGTCGCTGCGGAGCCGACGCCAGGTGAGCTGCCATTGGCTGCGCCCCTCGATGGCAACGGCGGGGGCACTTCCTACTTGTGAGGCTTGATATTGGAGTTCGGTAACGCTCATCGCTGTTCCCTCCGGGCCACCCTGGCCAGATCCTCGCCCTCATCCACCGGGAAGTGGCAGGCGGTCAGGTGACTGCTCGGGTCACCTGCCTTGGTCTCGAGCAGCGGCTCGGAAGCCGAGCAGAGATCCTGCGCCTTGGGGCACCGGGGATGGAACCGGCACCCGGAAGGCGGGTTGATCGGCGAGGGCACGTCGCCGGTCAGGATGATCCGCTGCCGTTGAGCGGCGGCATCGGGGTCAGCGGCCGGCGCAGCGGAAAGCAGTGCGACCGAATACGGGTGCCTGGCGTGGTCGTACACCTGGTCGCCCGGCCCTGACTCAGCGACGCGGCCCAGGTACATGACCGTGACCGAATTGCTAACGTGCCTGACGACTTCCAGGTCGTGGGCGATAAACAGGTAGGACAGGCCGAAGTCGGCCTGAAGGTCGGCGAGCAGGTTGAGCACCTGAGCCTGAATGGACACGTCGAGCGCCGAGACCGGCTCGTCGCAGATGATCAGCTTGGGCCGCAGGGCGAGCGCCCTGGCGACCCCGATGCGCTGGCGCTGGCCGCCGGAGAACTCGGCCGGGAACCTGTTGTAGTGCTCGGGGTTAAGCCCGACCCGCTCCATCAGGTCCTGTACCGCGCGCTTGCGCTCACCGCCAGTCGCGGTCTTGTGGATGGCGAACGGCTCGCCGATGATCGAGCCGACCCGGCGGCGAGGATTGAGCGCGCCGTACGGGTCCTGGAAGATCATCTGGATCTCACGGCGGTAGGGCTGCATCGCCTGGCGGGACAGGTTCGTGATGTCCTTGCCCTCGAAGAAGACGTTGCCCCTGGTGATGGGGATCAGGCCGGCGATGCACCTGGCGAGCGTGGATTTGCCGCAGCCCGTCTCGCCGACCAGCCCGAGCGTCTGCCCGCGCTTGATCGTCAGCGACACCCCGTCAACCGCCTGGACGTGGGTGACCGTGCGAGCGAGCATGCCGCTGCCCTTGACCGGGAAGTACTTGACGAGATTGTCGACCCGGACGAGCGTATCGTCGCCGAGATCGTGCTCAGCGGGGAAGACGCTGTCTGCCTTCATGGTGACCGAGTCGGTCATGCGATCACGCTTCCTTCAGATTCCGGTGCCGCCGCGATCGCCTCGGCGACCTGCATGGCGTCGGCGTGGCGCCCCATCTGCACGGTCTGCTTGCGCAGGTCCTCGGCCTCGTCGCTCAGGCCGATCGCCGCGGCAGGCAGGAAGCAAGCCGACCTGTGCTCGCCCGCGTCGCCGACCGGGACCAGGTTCGGCTGTTCGGCCAGGCAGCGATCCATCACGTACGCGCAGCGCGGGTGGAAAGCGCAGCCAGCGGGCAGGTTGATCAGGCTCGGCGGCTGGCCGGTGATCGGCTTCAGCCGGTCGCGGGAGGCCGAGCTGTGCGGGATAGACTCAAGCAGCCCCTTTGTGTACGGGTGATGGGGCTGGTAAAAAATGTCACGTTTCGTGGCCTTCTCGGCGGCCCGGCCCGCGTACATCACCATGACGTTGTCGGCGATGTCGGCGACGACGCCGAGGTCGTGCGTAATCATCAGCAGGGCGGTGTCCGACTCCTGCTGCAGCCGCAGCAGGAGGTCGAGGATCTGGGCCTGGACGGTCGCGTCCAGGGCGGTAGTGGGCTCGTCGGCGATGATCAGCTTGGGGCTCAGCGAAATGGCCATCGCGATCATGGCCCGCTGCCGCATACCGCCAGAGAACTGGTGCGGGTAGTCGTTCACGCGCTCGCGCGGCCGGGGTATGCCCACGTGGCCGAGCAGTTCGACGGACCGCTCGAGCGCCTGCTTCTTGGTGACCGACTTATCGTGGGACCTGATCATCTCGCTGATCTGCCAGCCGACCTTATACAGCGGGTGCAGGCTAGTCAGCGGGTCCTGGAAGATCACGGAGATCTCCTTGCCGCGGATGCGCTGCATCGCGCGGGGACCTAGTCCCACCAGGTTGTTGCCCTCGAACATAGCGGATCCGGAAACCTGGCCGCCGGGGGTAAGTCCGAGCAGCGTCTGAGTCAGCACGGTCTTGCCGCTGCCCGACTCACCGACGATTCCGAGCGTTCGACCTCGCTCGACACTGAATGACACGCCGCGAACGGCCTGTACAACGCCATCAGCTGTCGGGAAACTGACCCGCAGGTCGGTCACCTCGAGCAGGCTCATATGTCCCTCCACAGATACACCGCCGCGATTGAGCCCGTCTCAGCGGGTTCTGGCAGCGCAAATAGGCCCGGCCACCCGATATAGATCATAACTGAGAGTATGCGTGACGAAAGAGCGCACCTATTACAGACGTGGGTCCGACCGGAGCGCTTCGCGCACACCCGGTCGGACCCATGTCTGTTAATACCTAGGAACCAGCCTTCGGGTTAATCCAGACGTTGGTGATGTCAGGACCGCCGATGTTCGGCGCGTAGACGACCGCGGATGAGCCCGGGGCCACATTCTCGACGCGCTTGCTTGAGTAGAACGGTGCGAGGCCGTCACACAGCGGCACGATGACCGCGTTCTGCATGACGTTCTCGTCGGCCTGGTGCCAGAGGGACGCGGCCGAGGTCAGGCTTGACGCGGTCTCGGCCTTGGTGATCAGGCTGTTAAGGGTCGGGCTGTTGTAGCAGCCGTAGTTGTTGGTGTTGACCACGCAGCGGGTCCTGAACAGCGGGTCGATGATGGTGCGGCCGTTCGGGCCGAACCAGTCGGGGATCCAGCCAGGCTGGCCGAGGTCCCAGGTGCCCGCCTTGTTGTTGACCGGGGAGTTGCCGAGGTCAACGAAGAAGCTCGAGCCGGGCTCGGGCTTGCCCTTCAGGTTGATGCCGCACGGGGCCAGGCTGGCCGCGATCGCGGCTTCGATCCTGGAGTTGACCGAGTCGTTCGCGTACAGGTAGGTCAGCGTCACGCCGTGCGGGTAGCCGGCCTTGGCGAGGGTCGACTTGCACTTGGCCTCGTCGCCCGCACCGTTGTTGTCCGCGTACAGGTTGTAAGGCTCGTAGCCAACGTTGCCCGGCGGGATGGCGGTGGAGATGATCTTGGCGACCTCAGGACCGCCTTCTGCCTTCTGCACCGCGATCTTGCTGACGCCGTATTCGATCGCCTGGCGGACGCCAAGCTTGCCAGCCGCGCCGCCCGAGTTCGGGCTGCGCAGGTTGAACACGATGTACGGCAGCGTCGAGCTCCAGGGCCAGATGTTGAACTTCGGGTCCTTGGTAGCGAGCAGGTTCGGGATAGCGGTCGGCTCAAGGCCGGTGTCGTCGACCATGTCGTACTGGCCAGCCTGCATGTCAGCGAGCTGGGTCTGGGACGAGGTGACACCGTCGGTGAGGGTGATCTCGTTAACGTACTGGTGCCGCACCGAGTCAGTGGACGCCTTCCAGGCCGGGTTCTTCATGAAGGTGATGGACTTGCCAGGAAGGTAGGAGCTGATCTGGTACGGGCCGTCCGAGATGGTGTGCTCGTCGAGCTGCAGGCTGTTCGGCAGGTACGAGTCGTACTCAACCGGACGGGCCGAGGTGAACGGCATGGCGAGCATGTAAAGGAAGTCGCTCGCCGGCTGGATCAGGTGGAACTGCAGCTCGGAGCTGCTCACCGCGACAATGCCGGGGATGGTGTGCGAGTTCTGGAAACCGGCGATGTTAGCCGCGGTGACCGGGTGCTTCTTGGCGTTCGCGAAGTACGCGGTCTCAGCGTCGCAGTACTGGGTCAGGCCCTTGATCGTCGAGCTGTAATAGGCGAGGTTGCCAACGAAGCCACCAGGCGCGGGGTTGCAGAAGGCCTTGAACTCGCGCATGAAGTCCTCGGCGGTGACCTGGCGTGGCGGGGTGGTGTCCCAGTCAACGCCTGACTTGATGTGGAAGGTGTAAGTCAGGCCGTTGTCAGTAATGCCGCCGTTGGCCGCGGTCGGCACCGTGGTTGCGATGTCGGCGACTGGCGTGGTGTCCGTCTTCCAGCCCGCCGAGGTCAGGGACGGGTCAACGACGGTCGGGTAGGTCAGCAACTGCCGGGCGTAGGCACGCTCGAGAATGTAGTCCGCCGTGTAGTAGGCGGGCACAGTGTCGATGTGGTCAGGCCCGGAAGCCGCTACCAGCTTGAGAGTCCCGCCAGCAACCGGCTTATTAGACGGTGCTGTCGTGCCTCCTCCTGAAGTGCTGGACGAACTGCTGCAGGCCGCCAGCCCGGCCGCAGCCAGACTAGCTATAGCCATGACGGCAATTCGCTGGGAACGACGTGTCATGAGCAGACTCCTTCTAGCCTGGCGCTGGGCACAGGCGTATCCATGGTCACCTTCCGTGAGTACACGTATTGCCGGGCCATGTCTACCTCGTGACCGGAAGCGGTCTGGAGCATTTATGCAACCGCAATCGGCCTGTGACCAACGAAATCACTCCGTGACCATAGCCTCGCGAGCGCGCAAAACGGCCGGCCTGCCATCATCCGGGCGGGGGGTCGGCAGAGGGCAGTTATCTGGCGGCGGTCAGCCCTCGAGCGCGTACCGCATCGGCCAGAACTTGGCCTGCGCCTCGGCCAGCTCCACCGCGGGCTCCGAGCCCGCCACGATCCCGCAGCCGGCGATCAGCCGTGCGTTCTTGCCCTTGATCTCGCCGCAGCGCAGCGCGATGCCCCACTCGCCGTTCCCTTTGCCGTCCACCCAGCCGACCGGGCCGCTGTACCGGGCCCTGTCCATGCCCTCAAGCTCCCTGATCAGCTCCATCGCCGTCTCGGTCGGCGTGCCGCACACGGCGGCGGTAGGGTGCACGGCGGCAGTGAGGGCGAGGGCTGAGTGCTTGGCGGCCTCGCCCTCGGCGAGCTCGCCATTCACCTCGGTGGCCAGGTGCTGTACGTTGGCCAGCCGCAGCAGGAACGGCTGCTCGTCAATGGTGAGGTCGGCGCACAGCGGCCGCAGCGCGGCTCGCACGTCCGCCACCACGTACTGGTGCTCGGACTGGTCCTTCGCGCTCGCCAGCAGCGCGTCACCGAGCGCCGCGTCCTGGTCAGGCGTGCCGCCGCGCGGCACGGTGCCGGCTAGGACGAGGGAGTAGATCTGCCGTCCCGTGCGCCTGATGTACAACTCGGGCGTCGCCCCGAGCAGCCCGGCGCAGCTGAAGGTGTAACAGTCGGGGTAGCGGTCGGCGAGCCGGGCGAGCAGAACCCGCGAGTCGATGTCCTGGGCGGCCGTGGCGTTCAGCTCAAGCGCGAGCACGACCTTGCTCAGCTGGCCGTCGCGGATCGCCGCGACCGCGGTGGCGACCGCTTCCTCCCAGGCCGGGGCGGTGAGGCGGCCATCGGACCAGCGCAGGCCAGACGGCGGCGCGAGCGGCGCCGGGTCAGGGATAACCGCGTCGGGCAGTACCTGGCCAGTGGGCTTCCGTTCCTGGCTCGCTGCCGTTGCCTGAGCCCGCGCGGCCGCACCTGACTCCGGCGTAGCCTCGATCGTGGTAAGCCAGGACCGACCGCCGGCCCGGCCGAGCACCGCTCGCGGAATCACCAGCACGGACCCGTCGCAAGTCGGATCAAAAGTAAAGCTGCCGAAGGCGACCAGCCCTGTTCCCGGAACGTCAACCTCGTCGGTAACGAGCGCACTCTCGAAGAGCTCGCGCAGCCATTTCTCGCCGGCCGCGAACCGATCAGGCCCTGCGGGCAAGGTGACTTTAGCGGCAGTGCCCCAGCCGACCAGGCCGTCGCCGCGCCTGACCCAGGCCAAGGTTTCCGGCTCGGGCAGCCGACCGATAAGCTCACCGGGATCGGCGACCTGTTTGGTCCGGACAACTAGCCGCCCCGGCGCTCGGCTGGCTGCTTCATCGTGCTCAGAGTCCACGGCATTCAACTGTACGTCCGCGCTTGTGCTTCTTTTCACACGGGATCAGCCCGCCGCGAGGTAGCCGGGTGGTGACGCCCGAGCGACCGGGTGGTAACACCGGCCGGTCGGCTGACTCAGGCAGCGGACTGGGGGGGGCCAGCGTGACCGCGGTGACTGGGGTGATCCGGCCCGGTCCGGGCGCCGCAGCCGGGCCCGGCGGCCGGGCCCGGCACAGTTCATGATCACCGCGGGTTGCCTGGCCGTCGGGGGCGGTCCTGGCCTGGCCGGCGGCGACGGCGACGGCGACGGCGAAGCGGGCATATCCGCGCGGCGAACCGCAACGCTGGGCCATGGATGCTGTCCGGCCGGGGCGGGTCACCGCATCTATGGGCCATCGTTGCTGCGGGAACGACATCCATGGGTCATCATTGCGGTTGGCCGGCCTGGCTGAGCAGCATCGATGGCCCATCGTCGCGGTTCAGGGCCGGGGCCGGCGGCGAAGTGCCCGGCCTGCCGCGAGCCGGGACCCCGACGGCCCGAACCCGGATCACCGTTACCATCACGAAATGTGAGCCAGGGTACATCTACCGAACATGACAACATCAGCGAGCCCGACACCACCCGACGCCTAATCATCGAGTGGACAACTACCCTCAAGCCACTACGCGCAGCCAGCCACCGCAACAGCAAGATCAGCTAACCAGCCATCGGCGAAGCCGCGCGGCCCCCGCATCCTGCGACCCGCGCGGCCTGCAAAACCCCTGGCAACTCGACGTCACCCGCGCGCCAGGAACATCCGCCAACCGACGAAGGCGGCCCGCCCACCCGCCCCCGGCCGTCCGTGGCCGGCGCAGTCACGCAAGCCCGCGCCCAGCCCACCAAGAACCCTGATCGGAGCCCTACGGGCGCTCAACCTCCCGAAGCTCTTTGCCCGGCAAAGTGCAAAACCAGCCGCCGGCTTGCGCCAATACCCCCCATCACGGCATCAATATCTAAGCCCGACATAAATGCGCGGAACGCTTCCTTCAACGCTAGACGTGCTCGACCTCCGCAAGAAGCATCCTCAGAGTCAGGCTCTGCCGATTCGCGGGCAGTCTCGCCATAGCCCCCCGCGCATACCTCAGACCACCCTCAGAGTCGCCGGCCTTGGCCATCATCAGGCCACGATGCATCTCGATGTGCGTCGCAAACCGCTGAAGGGCCTTCGGCCGCGCCCGATCCGCCGACTCCTGCGCCCGAACGGCCCGCCGCTCATCACCCATGCGAGACAGAAGCATCGACGTAAACGTACGGAACCGCCATTCAGGTACCGCATAATCGGAAATCTGCTCCGCCGAGCCGACAACCTCGAATATCCTCCCGGCCCGTTCCAGAGTGTCAAGCGCTGCCCGGCGATCACCCCCGCACGCCGCCACGTGAGCCTGCGCCACGACAGCATTCAGCCCACCCAGCGAAGGCCCATCCGACAGCCCGACGGCCTGATCAGCCAGCCTCCCGGCCATCCCCAGCCCCTTCCCCTCATACGCCATCGCCAGCGCGGCACGGCCCCGCACCCAACCACGCACCATCCGGTCCCCCGAACGATCCGCCGCGACCACCGCCAGGTTGTACCAGCGCCCCGACTCCCTGGCACCCGGCGTCGTCTTCGCATACAAAGCAAGCAGCCGCGCCGCCACCGACCACCGCTCGGGACAGTCCAGTTGCTGTTGCAGCACCACAAGATCACCGGCCAGGCGAGGCTGAAGCTCTGACGCACCAATCGTCATATAGTCATAACCGTACGTTTCAACCCTTTCCTGCCACTCATCCAGCGAAGGCCGATTCCCGATAGCCGCCGAAAATCCCTTCAGCAGCAGCTCAGCCGTCGCCATCGGAGCCACGGCACTAGCACCAAGCCCCGCGAGCAACCCTCGTCGATCCACGTCGTCTCCCAACACCCGCACGTAAGCCAAAACAACCTCACGCGACACCGGGCGCTTCCCTGTCCCGACGTTGCCGAGATGACCCCGCGTGAAATGCGTCCGCGCCGCCATAACTGACAGGCTCAGACCTGCCGCCTCCCGGGCGACCCTCATATTCTGGCCCGCAGTCGACTCCGCGTCCAAATTGTCACCCACCTGCATACAGAGGAATACATCCAGGGCACGGCCCGCGACGGCCGTCAGCACCATCCTACTTACAGCTACGCACGGCGCTTATCCTCTATCAGACTGCAACAACGAGGTGAATCAACATGGGTCCGCAATTGACTGCCGCGCCCGCCACGGCGATCGAAGGCGACGGCATCCCTACCCCCGCCCTGATGGCCTTCTTAAGCCCAGACCCGGCCCTCACGCCCCGTCACCGGATTTTCGCAGCTGATCCTCACCAGGTAACCCACGCGCGCCGATTCGTGCGCAGTACTCTCGCCGATTGCGCCGCAGCCGACGACGCCGTGCTCCTGACCAGCGAACTAGTCACCAACTCGGTACAGCACAGCCGGTCAGCACGCGGCGGACCATTCACGTCCTCATCGGGCATCAGTGCTCCGCGCTGCTCCGCGTCGCCGTCATCGACGCCGGCGCCTCAACCACGCCGGCCCTGACCAACAGCGACCAACTCAGCACCAGCGGGCGAGGCCTCACCCTCGTCCAAGCCCTCGCAACCCAATGGGGTCACCACGGAAACGACCAGGCCAGAACCGTGTGGTTCGAAATCCGCTGCCGCCCGTAACCATGACATCCGGCCAGCAAGCACGGCTCATCGCAACCCACATCCAGCACGACCACCCCGCCTCAGACCCAGCCATAGCCGACCACCGCCATCCGGCGCGGCCACCGCGCTACGCAGCCACATCCGGCACTCAGCGTCAGGAAACAGCCATGGCCATCACGCCGGGCGAGCAGCCAGAAGAAAGGAAACCCAAAATGGACCGCCAGACCCACCGGACCATCCACGTCACCTACCGCAACCACTCCCGGCTGGCCCGCATCCGGCTCCGCCGCCCCCACCCCAGCTCGCCCCGGCCCCTCCTGTCCGCCAGGATCACCGCCCTGTTCCCGGCCCTCCGCGTACCCGACGAACCCACCCACTACACCCCCGAACTCGCCCTCGAACTCCTCGCCGGAACCAGCGAACTCCCCGAAAACAAGCACGCCCTGTTCATCATCCTCAGCGAATACGCCTACGCCCTCCACACCCTCGCCACCCAGGCACTCTCCCAACAACCCGACGCCACCCGGTAACCGACATGCGCCCCAAGCCACCGCTACCACCTCAGAACTAACCACCCCCCGCCGCCCGCCGCCCGCCGCCCGCTCGGCACCTCAGCCCGCCGCAACCGGCGACGGCCATCACCCATCGAATAGAAAGGCAGGCCCGATGCCGCTGCTTGCCACCTCGGGCGGGGCACGACGGCTCCGCCGCGTGCCCCGCCCGAAGTCAAGATCAAACCCGTCCAAACCATCACGTCACGGCGCGGCCATGAGCGGCTGGTGTTAGCCCCTCACTGGGCAGCGGCCAGAGTTCGCCTGAGATGATCCGTGGTCCTCGTTGCCTGTCCCTACTTCATAGGTACGACTCGCCGGCACGAAAATCTGACCCTACTCAACATGACATGATTCAACCGCTTAACATGATCTGCGTTAGCGTGATGATGTTGACAGGGATTGAACGTCAGCAAAGGTTCATCCGCAAGAAGGCGGGGCGGCACCCGGCCGAAGCCGGGCACCACCCCTCTCGTTGAGCTGTCGTGACCCTGCTCTCTGGTAGTGCAGGTGCACGGTCACGTGTGCTACAGCCGTTGTGGCGACGGCACCGCACCCGAAGCCGGGACCGTGACCGGGATCATCATCTGGCTCGCGCTGACCGCGCGGGCAGACCTCGCCCCGCCGCCCGGCCGGTGACCCGTGCCGCGATCGCGCCGGGCCGGTCACGCCAGGGCGGGCCGGGGTTCGACCATCCCGGCTACTGGCGGCACATTCGCCGGACGCGGAGTGTTTCAGCCGGCCGCACGGGCGTCAAGGTCGTACGTCCTCCTCCGTCCGGGCGCTCCACCTTGACACCCGCACGGCCGGCCGAAAAGCGCTGGCACCTATCGGCAACGACGCCGCACCACGCAACCCGCCCCCCGTCGCCAGCCGACACCGCCACCCGGACGCCACGACCGCCGCCAGAAAGAAAAGACCAGCAGGAAATGAGCGACCCGCACCCCGAATACGACGCCCGGATCTTTGCCCACAACCTCGACCAGGCCACCACCCCGGCCGGACTGAAAGTCCGCTGGAAAATCCGGATAGCCACCGGAGCCGAAGCAAAACGACTCGACCAGATCCAGCAGCAGGCCATTATCAACCTCCTGACCTGGGCAGGAAAACACAAACAGCAACCGCAAGAAAAGGCCCGGCCAGCCCCCGAAATACAGGACAGTAATTCACCGGAACCATTCTATTCGCCCGCAATGAATGATAGAATGAGTTAACTGAATAAGCAGGGCGGACAGGGAAATGGAACCGGAAATGACGATCACGGCAGAGTTCGGCGGGCGGGTACCCGTCGCGTTCCTGGGCAGGACATCGACGCTGGGCATGCAGGACGCCCGCGCATCGATGCGCCGGCAGCTCCGCAAGGTCGAAGAGGCACTGCCGGCCGGCTGGCTCATCACCGCCTATTTCTGGGACATCGAATCCGGCGGCATGGACATCGAAGACCGGGGCCACGGCACCGCGCACGAGCAGGTAGACACCGGCATCCCCCGCGACGGGGGACTAGCCGCCATGCTCGCCGAAGCCGCATCACCCAGCCCCCGGTTCGCCGCCGTCATGTGCGAAGACATCGAACGATCAGGCCGCGACACGTTCAACGCGCTCAAGCTCGAAAGGCAGCTCTCCGCCGCAGGCGTGCCGCTCCTCGCCACCGATGAGCCCATTGACATCGCCGGCATGAACGCCACCACCCTCCTAGTCCGCCGCGTCAAGCAAGGCGTGGCCGAGTGGTACCGGCTCCAGCTCAAGGAGAAGGCGTGGCAGGGATTCAGGGAACACGCGCTCGAAGGCTACAACGTCGGACCCGCACCCTACGGGTACGCCGCCCACCGGATCCCGCACCCCGCGCCGGCCAAGGCAGCCGAAGGCAAGACCAAAACCCGGCTCATGCTCGACCCCGGCCGCGCCCCCGTCGTGGCCAGGATCTTCGAGTGGCGCGTTATTGACCGGCTCGGCATGGTCACCATCACGAACCGGCTCAACGCCGACCCCGCCGTGCCGGCCCCGCCCGGCAAGGCCGGATGCTGGCTCGTCTCCACCGTCGCCGCGATCCTGGCCAACCCCAAGTACACCGGCCACATGGTCTACGGCCGCACCCGCACCCAGGGCGGCAGGCGCGGCCGCAAAGTCCCCCCGGACCAGTGGCTATGGTCACCCGAACCCTCCCACCCCGCCATCATCACCCGCCCGCTGTGGGACGCCGCCCAGACCGCCGGCCAGGCCCACGGCAACACCCGCGACCCCGGCCAGCCCCTCGCCGCCGCCAAGTACAACTACCCCCTGCGCGGCATCATCTTCTGCCGCGAATGCCGCCGCCGCATGACCGGCCACCGCAAAACCGGCCGACCCGGAGCCCGCGTCCTGACCTACTACGCCTGCACCCACAACCCCGCCAACCCCCGCCACGCCACCGCCCGCCCCGACCACCCAGTCACCGTCCAGGTGCGGGAAGAACTCATGCAAGCCTGCATCGCCCAGTTCTTCGACGAGCGCATATTCGGCCCCGAACGCCGGCAGCTCCTCGCCGCAGCCATGCCCGACCACGCCGCAGACGCCGCCACCCAGCGCGACACCGAAACCGGCCAGCTACGGCAGCGCATCCGCCACATCGACACCGCCGAGAACGCCCACGCACGCGAAATCGAAAACCTCGCCACCATGCCCGCCGGATCACCCGCCATCACCGCCCTGCGAAGCCGGATACTCGACAGGTTCACCGAACTCGAAGACGAACGCGCCCAGATCAACACCCGCCTCATCAAACTCGCCGCCGAAACCCCCGCCCCCGCCGACCCCGCACTGCTGGACCAGCTCCCCGAACTCGCCGGCATCCTCGCCCACGCCCCCGCCCGCCTCCAGCAAGACCTCTACCGCGCGTTCCAGATCCAGATTCTCTGCAACCCCGACGGAGACCAGGTCACCTGCCACGCCACCATCACCCCCGCCACCCCCCGCACCCTCACCGACATCCTCAACAACAGCGAACCACCCGAACCCGCCATCGCCGCCCCGCCAGCCAGCACCGACACCACCGCCGAAATGGCACGTTCAGAACATGCACCTAGAGCCGCATCGGTGGGCCAACGTTGCGGCTGGCGCACCTGCACTCTCACAGCAGGGTGAGCTGGCCTTCGGCGGGTTCGGCGGCCGACTTCGCCCGGCGGTCGCGGCCAGGCCGAACCGTGCGGACCGGCCGGGGCCGGCGGCGGGCTCGGGCGCCTGATGCGGCCGGCGTCGGCTGGGCTGGCGCGGCCTACGCCGTAGCTGGCCGCCAGGTCGGCGACCGTCGCCGAGATCCGCTGCTGGTAGTCACGGCGGGCGTAGGCACCGGAGCCGTAGAGTTCCCGGTAGGGTCCGGCCAGCTCCGGATGATGCTCGGTCAGCCACGAACGGAACCATTCCCGCGCTCCCGGCCGCAGGTGCAGCACGATCGGGCTCACGCTGGCGGCGCCTGACCCGGCGATCCGGCGAACGGTTTCCTCGAGCATGGCCGGCGAGTCGGACAGGTAGGGGAGCACGGGGCCCATCAGCACCCCGCAGCGCAGGCCGCGGGCGGTGATCGCCGCGACCATGTCGAGCCTGCGCCCAGGGTCCGGCGTCCCCGGCTCGACGGACGCGGAAAGCTCGGCGTCGGTGAAGCCGACCGACACGTTGAGGCCGACGCTCGTAACCTCGGCGGCTTCGGCGAGCAACTCGAGGTCGCGCAGCAGCAGGGTGCCCTTTGTCAGAATGGAGAAGGGGTTGCCGGCGTCACGCAGGGCGGCGATGATGCCGGGCATCAGCCGGTACCTGCCCTCGGCGCGCTGGTAGCAGTCGACATTGGTGCCCATGGCGACGTGCTCGCCCGCCCACTGGGGCCGCGCGAGTTCCTTCCTGGCCAGCTCGGCGGCGTTGACCTTGACGATGATCTTGGAGTCGAAGTCAAGGCCGGTGTCCAGGTCGAGGTAGGAATGCGTGCTCCTGGCGAAGCAGTAGACGCAGGCATGACCGCAGCCGCGATAGGGGTTGATAGTCCACCGGAACGGCACGCGTGATTGATCAGGCACTTTATTGATAATTGATCGTGCGTGAACTTCGTAGAACGTCATCCCGCGAAACCCTGGGGTGTCGAAGGTCCGCGCTACCGCGTCCCGCCCGAACAGGGGCGCCTGCGTCGCCGCCTGCCCCTCGGCGCCCTGCTCGTGTAGCCGTAGCCCGTCCCATCGCACGGCGAACAGACTAGAACATAATTTCGAATCTTTCAACTAGGGTATGGTCGCGATTAGTCTTGATGTTGAGCAGGTAAAAAATCTTCCAACTGGGGATAGTTAGTAGCAGTCCCGTCCGAATGGTCGTCAGCGGGACAGCGGCGGTGGAGGTGACGCGTGGCGCTTCCGATGGATGAGCAGCGCATTCTTGAGGAGATGGAGCGCATGCTCGCCGCTGACGATCCGAGGCTGGCCGCCAGGCTGTCCGCGTTCGGTCAGCCCGGCGTGGGACACGTCCTGCGGACCAGGCGAGCGAGAGCAGCGCTCTCGTTGCTGACGCTCAGCCTGATCGCCTGCGTTGCCGCCGTGGTCTACATGGTCAACGTGTTCCATCAGACCGGACCGCCGCCGACCCCGCACAACCTGCGCACCTCGCAGGCGGCGAGCGTCCAGCCTCCCCGCAGCCTGCAGGCCAGCAGGACCGTCCGGCTTTCCGGGACGCCGCGCTGCGTGATTCTCGTCACGCCGACGCACTGCACGGGCTGGAAATCGTCAGGCGGTTCCGGCGCGAGGCAGCCGTCCCCGGCCGCCGGCCAGCCCGCCAGGGCCTCAGGCCAGGCCGGGAAGTCGTAACCCGGCCCGCGTCCGAGGCTGCTGCGGGCGGACGGCCGGAACAGAGGTTATTGTGCGGTCATGCCCCCGACGAACGGCTCAGCTGCCGGCATTACTCATCGCACCGTGCCCGTAGGCCCGCTCAGCCTGCACATCGCCGAGGCCGGCACCGGGCCGCTCGTGGTGCTCCTGCACGGCTTCCCTGAGTGCTGGTACTCCTGGCGGCACCAGCTCACCGCGCTCGCGGCGGCGGGCTACCACGTTGTCGCTCCCGACCAGCGCGGCTACGGCCGGACCGGGAACCCGCCCGGGGCGACGATCGCCAGCTACACGATGCTGCACCTTGTCGGCGATGTGATCGGCCTGATCGACGCGCTCGGTGACGAGCAGGCGGTAGTGGTCGGCCATGACTGGGGCGCTCCGGTCGCGTGGAACACCGCATTGCTGCGGCCCGACCGGATCCGCGGCGTCGCCGGACTGAGTGTCCCCTACACGCCGAGGGGCAGCACGCCGCCGGTCGAGCTTCTGCGCGCGGTGTTCTCTGACGGCTTCTACATCTGCTACTTCCAGGAGCCCGGAGTCGCCGACGCCGAGCTGAGCCGCGATCCGCGCTCGACCTTCCGCCGGATTCTCGCATCGGGCGGCGGGGAGATGTCGCGCGCCGACATCCCCGTAGTCCCGCCTGGCGGCGGCTTCCTCGACCTCTGCCCGGAACCAGCCGAACTGCCGCCCTGGCTCACCGAGGCGGACATCGACGTCTTCGTGGCGGAATACGCGAACTCGGGGTTCACCGGCCCGCTGAACTGGTACCGCACCCTGGACCTGAGCTGGGAGCTGACCGCGGCCTGGACGCACGCGCACATCAGCGTGCCCGCCCTCTACCTGGCCGGCGACCGGGATGTGGCGGTCAGCTTCACGGGCGGCGCCAACGGGCTCAAGGACACGATCCCTCACCTGCGCGACGCCAGGCTGCTGCCGGGCTGCGGTCACTGGACTCAGCAGGAGCGACCGGGTGAAGTCAACGAGGCGATCATCGACTTCATCGCCGGCCTGTCCTGAGGCGCAGCTACCCGGACGCGGACCCTGAAGGGGGCGGCGGCAGGTCGGCACGGGCACGGGCTTCTGCCCACAGTTCGCGGTAGTGCCTGGCCGCCTGGCTGCGCGGAGCGGCGGCCGTGACCGGGGCGCGCTGCACGGACATGCGCTCGATCGCGGACAGCGCCGGGATATAGGCGGTGGCCATGTCCTTCCGCTCGGTCGGCAGTTGCTCGACGGTCTCGAGGTGCAGCCGCTTGCGCCGGTCGAGCATCGAGAAGAAGGCCAGGATCGCGGGCCGCCGCCCGTCGAAATCGGCGATGAAGCCGGTGAGCTGGTCAAGCGTCCGCACCGACAGGGTCGTCGGGATCAGCGGCACCAGCAGCAGGTCGGTGGCATGCAGGACGTTCTCTGACAGGAGCGAGATGCTCGGCGGGCAGTCGAGCACGACGAGGTCGTACTGCCGGCGCAGCGGGGTCAGCAGGCTGCGCAGCCTGGTGCCCGACTTGCGCTCGCCGTCCAGGTGCAGGTCAAGGTGCCGGTAGGTGAAGTCAGCGGGCAGAAGATCAAGGTTGTCGAAGTCGGTCGCCTTGATCGCGTCATCCATCGGGCGCTTGCCCGCGATCAGCGCCTTGCCGCCGCCCTTGACCTTGGGCCTGACCCGGAAAAGGAAGCTGGCGGCGGCCTGCGGATCGAGGTCCCACAGCAGTGTCCGGTAACCTTCGGCGGCGGCCAGGCAGGCGATGTTGACGGCGGTGGCCGTCTTGCCGACTCCGCCCTTGATGTTGTACATCGCGATGACTTTCATGACGCTGCCCTGGTGAGAGCTTCGATCCTGGCCCGGCTTCGCGACCCGGAGAACTCGGCGAACCGCCCGGCGAACTCCTGCCTGGCCGCCCGCTGCCTGACCGCGAGAGCCGCGGCGATCTCTCCCATGGCCAGCAAGGTTTCAGCGGGCGCGCTTTGGTCAGCCATCATCGCCGTAGCGAAGGCTCGCAGCTCGCCGGACTGGACATCGGTGTCCTGGAACTCGCCCAGGCAGTCCTGCAGCGACTTGAGCTCGCTGACCGCGCGCCACGATTCGGCCGGATCATAAAGCGAAGCGAAGAGCTCGATCTGGTACCGCAGTTCCTTGCACCGCTTGCGCAGGTCGTGCAGGGCTTGCGGGGGAGAGGCGGCGGTGATGGCCTGGCCGCCGCGCAGTACCCGCTTGTGCGCCTTCGCGATCGTGCTCGCGGCGAAGACGCCGGCCGTGTGCCGCCGGCCTGGCGGCGCCGAGACCAGGTGCTCGAGATCAAGCCGCCAGTCGCTGGCCAGCGACTTGAACCTGGCCGAGCGCAGGCCCGCGGCCAGCTGCCGGTAGGCGCTCGCCCTTTGCTGCCGCAGGAACTGCCTGAACGGCTCGAGCTCTTCCTCGCTGGCCGCCATCAGCGTCGACCTCATCTGCGGATAGCTGAGCAGGTACACGTCGAGGTCGCGCGTCGGCGTCGTCAGGTCGCCAAGCCACTTGAACGCCGGCCGGTATTTGTCAAGGAGGCTGCCAGGCAGGACCGGCGGCGCTGCCTTGAGCACCGACCTGCTCCGCCTGACCGCGACCCGCAAGTCATGCAGGAACTCGGTGTCGATGTCGCTGATCGTGCCGGGCAGGTTGGCTTCGACGGTATCGAACAACCGCGTCAGCAACACCCCGAGCGCCTGCGAGGCAGGCATCGGGCCGGCCAGCTTTACGTCGATCTTGCTCGTGTAATCGCCGGGACGGCGCCCGGCGGCGGCGAGCGCCGCCTCGAACGGCGAGACGGCGGCCTTGGCCATGCTCCCTGACTGCTCAAAGGCATCGGCAAGCTTGCCTGCCTGCACCTGGTAACCGCGCAGCGGCCGCACCGCCAGCCGGGGCGGCGGCGCGCCGTTTACTTGCTGTGCGACCTGCATCCGGTCGAGCGCGAGGATGGCGATAGTTTTCTCGTCGGCGTTGACCGCGCGCAGCTCAGTCAGCGCGCTAGTCGCCCTGACGACCGGGAGCAAGGCGCGCACTCCGAGCACTGGTGCCAGCTGCTCGCGCAGCGGGCCGACCGGCAGCTGGTCAACCAGGCCAGGCCAGCGCAGCTGCTCGTCTCCGGTCGGAACGGCGGCCACGAGCTCGCCATCTCGCCCGGTCAGCACCAGCTCGGCGGTGCCGCGCCCGGTGACGAACTCAAGCGTCAGCCCGGCACGGAACAAGCGCCAGTCGAAGCTGTCCAGCCACGTCCGGCGCACGGTCCGCGACCGGCCGCCAGGAAGAACGCCGAACCTCGGATCGCCAGTCTCCTGAAGCCACTTATCAGCCGGGTCCGACTCGCTGACCAGTACAAACTCTCGCAGAGCGGTCAGCAAGGGCATATCCTCACGGTCTTCGTTCTGGGTAGTTAACCAAGAATACATGCAATATTCATTTCTAGAGCCCGGCCCTGCCGATCCCTTCCCGGTGCGGGATGCCACGCTCGGCTCCCTGACCTCGGGCCAAGGAAAGGGATCACGATGACGCCATCAGCAGGTCGCTCGCGGAGCGTCAACGGCAAGCTGGCGGCGCTCACGACCGTGCTGGCCGGCGCGACGTTCATCGCGGGACCGTCGGTGGCCGGGTCCCGGCCCGCGGCAGACCGGGCAATTCGCCGCCGGCGCTGGCCGCGAACCGCAACGATGGGCCATCGATGCTGCTCAGCCAGGCCCAGGTAGCCGCAACGGTGGCCCATGGATGTCGTTCCCGCAGCATCGATGGCCCAGCGTTGCGGTTACCGCCCCCGGCCGGACAGCTTCATGGCCCATCGTTGCGGTCCGCCGCGCGGATCTGCCCGCATCTAGCCGATCGGCCCATCTCCCGACCGTTGGTGGGCTTGGACGTGGGGTTGCCGGGCGCGGGTCAGAAGCGGGTGCCGTTGAGCCAGCGATCGAGGACGTCGGCGTCACCGGAGACGCGGACCAGCCCGCCCGATGGCTCGTAGCGGCCCAGGAGCACCAGGAGCACCGCTGCGGCCTGCCCGGAGAGGGCGACGGTGGCGGTGGCGTGGCCGTTAGTCACGCGGACGCCGTCGGGCTCGTGGGTGACCAGCCAGCGGCCGGCGTCGCCAAGCTCGGAGTCGGTCGCCTGGACCTGCAGGCTTGCTCCGACGGGAAGGACCGCGGCGCGCCGGTCCGGAGGGCCGAAAATCGGGCCGCTGAGCAAGGTCAGCCACTCGTCGATCGCGTCGGCCGCCAGTTCGGGCGCCATGCTCACCTCTTCGCCGGCCGCGAAACCGGCGTCGGCGGCGTGCACCATGGTCTCGTTGGCCATCCGGCGGGCCCAGACCGAGGCGGGCCTGATCGAGCCGAACGCCCACACCTCCGTTTCGCCCGCCTCGCGCAGCGCGCCGGTGAGACGGGCCGCGCCAGCGGTCAGCCAGCGGCCCCGGGCAGAGAGATCGGCAGGAAGCTCGACGTCAGGAATCAAGTCGAGGTCGATGGGTCCCCTCGCCCTCGTGGCGAGGATCTCCGCGGACCGGCGCTGCACGCGGCCGACGTGGGCGACCAGTTGGCTGAGCGTCCAGTCAGGACAGGACGGGATCGGCAGCATGGGATCGGCGTACTCGGCCAGAGCGGCCAGCGACGCCGTGCTCGCGTCGATCTCGGCGTAGTAAAGCTCGGCGGGAAGCTTCAGCATGAAGGACTCCGGTTCGGCGAGCGGAGGACGGCGCAACACTCAGGCTAGCGCTCGCGGACCACCTGACATCTTGGCCAGCCAGCGTCCACGCCAAGCCTGGCACAGGCGCCGACGGTCAGGCGCCAGTCGGGCCCCTGCCCGGGCAACGAGGCGAGGCGTCTTCCGGTCGGCGGCATCAGGGCCGCAGTAGTGACCGCGGCCGGGACGCCGGGATGGGTCCCGTGAGGGTTTGCGGTCAGCGCCGTGCAGGTCAGCGTCGTGCACACGAGGGCAAGCGCGGTAACCACGGCCGCGATCGTGGCTGGGCGCGCTGACTCGCTGTTGTACGGGCTCCAGTTGACCGGCATCTGACCCCAAAAAGCTGTCGCTATTGCCTCCTAGACGCGAATCCGGGACGGCGGGTTCACGCAAAAATCATGGATAATTCCGCTCAGATCCAATGCCCGGCGAGCCGCCCGGAATCGCACCCTAGTGGCCTGGGAGAAGGTACCCTCAGCGACATTGCGATCACCGAAGGCGATCACTACAGTTGGATAACACGGCGATCATAATTAGACCCTAATAATTGTATATAAGGTGCAAAATGGATGAGTTGGCGGACGAGGGAGTCGGTCGGCCGGTACGCGGCATCGCGCGGAGGAGGCTGCTGGCGCTAGCCGGCGGTGCGGCTCTCGCCGTCGGCACGGGGGGCCTGCTCGCCGGCTGCAACGGCGGTAACGGTGATGGCGGCACCGATAACGGCGGCACCGATAACGGCGGGGACGGCGGCGGCGGGGACACCAGCGACAACAACGGCGGAGGCGGCGGCGGGACCACCGGTGGTGGCACCAGCGGCGGAGATGACAGCGGCGACGACAGCGGCGGTGGCGGCGGCAGCGACGACGGCGGAGACTCGGACGACGCGCGCATCAGGCACCAGGGCCGAGGCACCGCGCCGTCTGGCATCACCGCCTGATCCCGGTGTCGCCGGCACCGGAAACCGCGCCCGCCGACCCGGTGTTCGTGCTCTGCACCGGCCGGTCGGGGTCCACGCTGGTTCGTTTCCTGCTTGACGCTCATCCGGATCTCGCCTGCCCGCCGGAAACCAGGCTGGCCTGGTTGTGCAGGCAGCTTGCTGGTGCCTGGTCGGTGCTTGAAGACGCTCCGACCGAAGCAGAAGATGCCGACAAGCCGCCTGTCTTCCCCGATGCCGTGATCGCGGGACTGCGCCAGAGCGTGAACCCGATGATCGGCTCGTACCTGGCGCGGCGGGGCAAGAAGCGCTTCTGCGACAAGAGCCTCGGCGCGGCCGCGCACGTTGACCTGCTCACGCAGGTGTGGCCGGAATCGAAGTTCATCTGCCTGTACCGGCATCCCATGGATGTCATCGCCTCAGGGATAGAGGCATCACCGTGGGGCCTGACCGGCTACGGATTCGACAGTTACGTCTCCGGCTCGGCCACTACGGTCGCGGCGCTGGCCAGGTACTGGGCGGATCATACCGAGGCCATTGCGGAGACCGAGGAGGAATTCGGCCCGGCCTGCCTGCGGCTCAGGTACGAGGACCTGGTTACCGACCCTGAGCGGGAAGCCGGCCGCCTGTTCGGTTTCCTTGGCGTCAGCGAGGCCCCCGACGTCATCGCCCGTTCGTTTTCCGTACCGCAGCAGCGCTTCGGGCCAGGAGACTACAAAATCTGGAGCACGAACCAGGTGACTGCCAGTTCCGTGGGCCGTGGCTGGTCGATCCCGGCCAGGCTGATCAGCGCGCCGGTACTTGCCCGCCTCAACGACCTCGCTGACCGCCTCGGCTACCTGCGGATAGAAGAGGACTGGGGCACCGGCAACAAGCCGGCCGACGTCAGGGTCGGGAGCGAGAGCAGTTCGCCGGGGGACAGCAAGGCCGCACGTCTGGCCGGCGCACTGCTGCTGGCCGACCGGATCGCCGTCGGCCTTGAGCGCCTGCGCGGCCAGGGCCAGCCGGCTCCCGAGCCTGAATCCGTGCTGCTGTTCGCTACTGGCGACCAGGGCGAGGACACCTGGTGGCATCTCGATTACGGCTCGGCCACGCTCATCGCGGGAACCGGTCCTCGCCCCGCCGACTCTGACTGGAGCGTGACCGGCTCCGCGCTCGCCTGGGAACAGGTACTAACCGGCGCCGGCAACCTCGGCGTCGCCTTCCGCCGCGGCGACCTCCGCTACGCGGGCAAGGACGGCCGCGCCCCGGGAACGGCGACCGCCGACGCCCGCGTGACCCGCCTAGCCGCCCTGCTCAAAATCACCGGCCCCTAGGAAGGCGGCGAGGCCGCTCGCCTAGCGGCAGCCGCAGTTTCCGCCGCAGCAGCCGCCACCGCTCGCCGGGGCCGCGTTGCCCGCGCGACCGCCGACGGCGACCGTCGAGAGCAAGCGCACCGTGTCGCCGTGGCCCTGCGGGCAGGTGCACGGCGCGGAGGAGTCGCTCATCGGGCGGGTCAGCTCGAAGGTGTCTCCGCAAGCACGGCAACGGTATTCATATCTCGGCATAGCGGCGAGCCTACCTTGAGTTCCGTTGGCCTGCAGTCGGCTCAGGCCTTGGCTGGCTCAGGCACGGCAGGCGCCGTCACGCCCTCAGGGGCATCGTAATAGAACTGGCTGCCGCGCAGCAGCGACACGAACGCGCCTACCACCGACATCGCGATTGACACCCCGAAGACGATTATCAGGCCCTGGTGGAATGGACCGGAAATCAGCTGCGGGAAGTACTCCTTGCTCGTCAGCACGCTGGCGTTGTGCTTACTCAGGTGCGGGAGGACATTAAATGGCTTCAGCAGGCTGCCGATCGGGTTATAGCCGAGGAACGAGGCGAACAGCGTGCTGACCGGCGGGAGCCCGGCGATGTGGGCGGCGACCCCGGCGGGCACGCCGTGCGAGCGCAGCCCGGCGCTGAGCGTCTTCGGCAAGGACGCCGCGAGCCCGGCGATCATCAGCGAGAAGAAGATCCCGATGGACAGCGACATGCCCGAGTTCTGGAACGTGGACCGCATGCCCGACGCCGAGCCCCGGTACCTGGCCGGGACGCTGCTCATGATCGCGGAGGTGTTCGGTGAGGCGAAGAGACCTGACCCGACCCCGTTGCCGAAGATGATCACCGCGAACGCCCAGTAGGGGAAGTTCACCGGCAGGAGCAGCAGCCCCGCGAAGGCGCAGGCCGAGACCAGGAGCCCGCTGGTCGCGAACAGCCGAGGGCCGTACCGGTCGGACAGGTACCCGGAGATCGGCCCGGCGACGAGGAAACCGACCGTCAGCGGCAGCAGGTAGATGCCGGCCAGCAACGGCGTCTCGGAGAAGTTGTACCCTCGCTCCGGCAGCCAGATGCCCTGAAGCCAGATGATCAGCATGAACTGCAGGCCGCCTCGGGCGATCGAGCCCATCAGGCTGGCGGCGTTGCCGGCGGCGAACGCCCTGATCTTGAACAGGCCGAGCTGGAACATCGGCTCGGCGATCTTCGTCTCGATCACGCAGAACGCGGCCAGCAGCAGCACGCCAAGGCCAAGCCCGCCAAGCACGCGGGGGCTAGTCCACCCGGTCGCGTGACCGCCGTAAGGCTGGATGCCGTAGGTGATCGCGACGAGGAGCAGGCCGGCCCGAGCGCGAACGTGACGTTGCCCCACCAGTCGATTTTGGCCTTGTTGCTCTTCGAGATCTCGCGCAGCTTGGTGTAGGACCAGTAGGTGCCGAAGATCCCGATCGGCACGTTGATCCAGAAGATCGCCCGCCAGTCCCACGCGGCCAGCACGCCGCCGAGCAGCAGGCCGACGAACTGCCCGGCCATGCCTGAGATCTGGTTAATGCCGAGCGCCATCCCTCGCTGCCTGGCCGGGAACGCGTCGGTGAGGATCGCGGCGCTGTTGGCCATCAGCATCGCGCCGCCGAACGCCTGCACGATCCGCCAGAGAATCAGCCAAAGGGCACCTGGCGGGCCGAGCAGCGGGTCAAGTGACAGGGCTATCGAGGCGAGCGTGAAGACTACGAAGCCGAGGTTGTAGATCCTGACCCGGCCGAACATGTCGCCCAGGCGGCCAAGTGTGACCACGAGCACGGCCGTGACCAGCAGATACCCGATGATCATCCACAACAGGTAGCTGATGTTGCCAGGGGCCGTGGGGTCAAGGTGGATTCCGCGGAAGATCGCCGGCATCGAGATGATCACGATCGAGCCGTCGATCGTGGCCATCGTGACGCTCAGCGTGGTATTAGAAAGCGCGATCCACTTGTACCTGTCGCCGTCAGATCGCTCAGGCTTCTCGGTATCTACTCGTCGTGTCCCTAGTCGCAGCACTGATTAAACTTAGCACGGCTAACTATGTACCTGGAACTCGGGCTGACCAAGCGGGGTCTCAATGCCGGTCACGGTCGCGCAGTCCTCGCCGAAGGTGATCGTGGCCGTGACCGGCTCGCCGCCGAGCACGACAGGAACCCAGTACCTGGCGTCGTCCCACATGCCGTCGAACGGCAGCTCGTCTTCGGCGAACCAGGTCGGGATCACCTCGTCCGACTCGGCCGGGTCTCCGGAGAACTGCGTCGTCAGGAAGACGTCGGCGGTCTGGTCCCAGGCCGGGCGGTAAGGGAACACGAACGTGAGGCTGGCCATGTGACTGAGCGAATCTGAGGGCACGACAAGGCTCGTCTCCTCGGCGACCTCCCTGACGGCGGCCTCGGCCGGCTTCTCGCCCTCCTCGACGTGGCCGCCGATCCCTACCCACCGGCCGGCGCCGAAGCCGGTCTTTTTGTAGCCGAGAAGAACTTCCCTTGACACCGGCCCGGCCGGACCGTGCGCTGGGCGGGTGATGAGGCACAAGCAGGTCCTGATCGTCACCGGCTCAGCGTAGCCCGCCGGTCAGACGCTGCCGCGCACCATGCCGATGAGCCGTCCGAGTACCGCGTCACTGCTCGCGCTGAGCCCGTTGTGCTCGTATTCGCTGGTCACCCAGGAGCGCAGGCCCTTGATCGCGGCGGCCGTCCGCACCGAGAATTCCTGCGGCACGTACATGTCGTTGTAGTAGATCACCGCCGCGGCGGGCACCTCGTTGGCGGCGAGCCTGGCCGCGTCGTACAGCGGCGGCCAGTCCTCGTAGCCGGCCAGGATCTCCGCCGCGTCGGCGAGCGGCCTGAGTACCGGGTCGGTCTCGAACATCCACGGGTAGATCATCTCGCCGGTGAACAGCACCGGATCGTCGCCGTCGAACTGCGGGAACTCGGCCCTGATCCGGTGGGCGGCCCAGTTGGTCACTGGTCCCTGGCCGTAGCAGGCCTCGTGCAGCGCGCCGAACAGCGGGCCGTTCGCGAAGGTGAGCGCTGACTGGACCCGGTAGAGGAAGTCATCGCCGATCTCGTCACCGTCGAAGGCATCTTCGAGCAGGAAGTGGAGCTGCTGGCTGCCCGTGCTCATGCCGAGCCCGATGCCCAGCGCCTGGAACACCCGCACGGTCAGCGGAGCGCCTGAGGGAAGCCGGACGTCGTGGCCGGTCAGGTGGGCGGCGATGGCCTTCGCTTGCCCGACGTCGCCGGGGTACATCGCGTAGTGCTGCTCGTTCTTGGCGAGGACCTTCTGGTAGGTGGCGCGGTAGACGTCGTCGGCAGTCGTGTCGAGGCCCGGCAGGCCGCCGGTGATGAACGCCTCAGCCATGCCTTCTGGTGCCCTGGACAGGTAGGTGACCGTGCAGAAGCCGCCGAAGCTCTGCCCGAGTACGCTCCACGGCTTGCCGCCGGTGAGCCTGGGCCTGATCAGCTCGGCGTCGGCAACGACCGAGTCGGCGCGGAAGTTGGTCAGGTACCTGGCCTGGGCTTTGGCGTCGCCGCGGGCGGCGAGCGTCAGGCGGTTGGCCGGCGCGGACCGGCCGGTGCCGCGCTGGTCGAGCAGGAGGACACGGTAGTCGCGCAGGGCGCGGTCCAGCCAGCCGGTCTTCCTGCTGGCCGGGCGCGGGCTGGGCCGGCCTGGGCCGCCTTGCAAGTAAAGCAGCCAGGGCAGGTCCGTGCGGCTGGCGTGCTCCACCGCCACTAGTTCCCTGGCGAACACGGTGAGCTGCTCGCCGTCGGGACGCGCGTAGTCGAGCGGTACCTCGAAGTAGTGGTTCGCGATCACGACGCCCGGCATGCGAACTGGAGTTCTCGGGAGTGAAGGCGGCATAACCGACACGTTACCCACAAAGCCGCCCGCGCCAGCGGGCCGGGACGGCTATTTCGAACCTGCGTTCCGTCTTCCCGTGCCACAATCATTACTCTCAGTAGTTGCTCGATTACATAAACGGACGGTGGGGTACGGTGCGTCACGCAATCATCGGCAGGTCCTTCACAGTACTGGCAGCCGCCGCCCTGAGCCTCGCGGGCCTCGCGGGCCTCGCCCCGGCGAGCGCCGGGACCGGAGCGCGGAGCGGCCCTGACTCCACTATCGCGTGCGGTACTGGCTGCTTCGACTTGTACAGCCTGTTGCTCGGGCCGACGCAGATCCAGCAGACTGTCCCCGGCGGCGTGACCTTGCTGCCAGGCCCGGCGTCACTGCCGAACGCAGCCGGGGGGGTCGGGGATTTCGGAAACGTCCAGGTGGCCACCTTGGGCACGGCGTGCGGGGTGCCGGGCGAGATACCGAAGAATGCGTACGTCTGCATCCACTTCGCCGCGAGCCTGCCAGTATTCGAGTGGGTCTGGGCTCCGTTCGGCAACCAAACGGGGCTGTGCGTAGGCGCAGCCAAGGCGCTCGCCGGTCAGCGTGTCATCCTCGTGCCCTGTAATGGGTCGCCGTCCAATACATTCTTGTGGGTCTACGACAGCGCTCGCGGCCTCCCTGCAGGTGCATCTTGCCTCGTTAACGGCTGGTGCCCTTGGTACAACGGCGGCAGTACGGCCGGGAATCCAGTCGTGCTGAGGGTCAACGGCCTGGGCGGGCAGTTGTTCCTGGCTGCCGCCGGTCCCGGCGTTCCCGCTGGGATTCGCAAGCAGTTCTGCATCGGGGCACCCCCCTACACCGCGACTCCGACGTGCTGAACCCTGCTTTAGCGGCCGGTTCCCTTACGTCCCGCGCCTGAAGGCGATGCGGCAAGATACTTTCCATGGTCCCCAGTCAGCCGCTGTCCGGCACCGAGGCCATGTTCGCCGCCGACGTGGCCTCGCAGGGGATAGGCATCGAACTGGTCAGCGTCGGCGATGGCACCGCCGTAGCCCGGATGCCGGTCGCCAGGAACATGATCAACGGTCACGGAATCGTGCACGGCGGTTACGTGTTCCTGCTGGCCGACACGGCGTTCGCCTGCGCGTGCAACAGCCGGGGCCAGGTCACCGTCGCAGCCGGGGCCGAGATCAGCTTCATCGCGCCGGCGCGCGAGGGCGACCTGCTGGTAGCGACCGCGGCGGAGCGGGTCACCTGGGGCCGCAGCGGCATCTACGACGTGACCGTCCGCCGTGGTGACGAGGTCATCGCCGAGTTCCGCGGGCGGTCGCGGGCGTCCGGGCCGCGCACGTGACCGAGCATCCGTGGTTCCTCGCGGCGTGCTCAGATCCGGCCGATGACCGGTATATCTTCGCGTCGCCTGATCAGGTGACGGGTTCGGTTCGCTGCCCTCGGCCGGGACACGCGGCCAGTTCTGAGTCTGACTCTGTCCCCTGGCCGGGGGAGGGCTCGCCGGAGCCTGGGTCCCCTGGGCCGCAGTGGGTCACGTCGCCAGGGTCGCGGCCCGGCTGGTACCTGCCGAACTTCTTCCCTTTCCAGCCGGCGCTGAATTTCGGGTACGCGCGGAAGAAGGACACCGAGCCCTGGCGGCAGCCGGTCGACGCGGCCGGGCCTCGGGCGAACCTGGCCGCGCTGATGGCGATGATCTCGTACTGGCTGGATCTCGGCGTTGCCGGGTTCCGAGTGGACCTGGCCAACACGCTGGTGAAGGACGATCCGGGGCGGGGCGAGACGGCCGGGCTGTGGCGGGAGGTGCGCCGCTGGCTGGAACGTGCTTACCCGGACGCCGCCCTGCTGTCCGAGTGGAACCGGCCCTCGCAAGCGGTGCCCGCCGGCTTCCACGCCGATTTCTACCTCGCAGTGGGGCCTGAGCACGGGTCTCTGTTCAACAACGGCCAGGGAATGCGACTGCCGGAGGCCACGCCGGATGGTCCTTGCTTCTTCGACGCCGGCGCGTCCGGGTCGCCGGACCTGTTTCTGGCCACGTGGCAAGCCGACGCGACCGCGATCGGCGAAGCCGGGCTGATCGCGCTGTTTTCCTCCGACCATGACTTCAATCGGCTGGCCTGCGGGGACCGGACGGCCGATCAACTGGGACCGGCGTTCGCGTTCCTGCTGACCTGGCCGTCGCTGCCCGGCATTCACTGCGGCGACGAGATCGGGATGCGGTACGTGCCCGGCCTGCCTGACGTGGAGGGCAGCCAGATCTGGCCCGGCTGGAACCGGGCCGGGTCACGGACGCCCATGCAGTGGGACGACGGGGTGAACGCCGGGTTCTCTTCCGGATCCTCGCTTTATCTCCCGGTCGACCCGGACCCCAGCCGCCCGTCGGTCGCAGCGCAGCGAGCGGACGCCGGTTCGCTGCTGCACCAGGTCAGGAGGTTGATCTCGCTGCGGAAGTCGGAGCCGGCGCTGCGGACTTCAGGTTCTTTGCGGGTACTGCACGCGGGGTACCCGCTGGTCTACCTGCGCGGCGGGTCGCACCTGGTGGTGATCAATCCTGGCCGGGAGCCAGCGTCGCTTGAGCTGCCGTGGGCCGATCGGCCGGTCGAATCTGTTGTCGCGAGTGGTGTCTCGGCTGGCGACGGCGTGCTGCGAGCAGAGGGCTTCAGCTTCGGCATCTTCGCGGCAAAGGCATGCCGGATATCCTGACGAGCTTCTGCCCTAAACAAAACTTATAGTAAGCTAATGTCTCCCCTGTCGCGAATCAGTTTGGCTATGGACACCATCCTCGGGCGGCCAACCTTGCTGCCGCTGAAACCGAGTCCGTGACGATAAATCTCCGGGATCCAATACTGATCTCCCTCTCTGAAGAGAATGCCGTTTGCTTCGAGAAGTTGTGCATCAGCCAAATCAAGGTCCACCGACTTGAGGGTAAATGGCACTTTGAGGGTATCTACCGACAACTGCCGAAGGTGATCGAATATTCTTTTGACCGGTGCATTTTCCTGTGCTATGGCTTCGACTTTCCCGGCGCTTGAGATCGGAAGAGCCCGGCGCATCGCTTGCGGGGTGAGCAGGCGGTCGATCCACCGTGTCGTATTCTCTTCCCTAGATATACTCGCAGCCTGGCCGAGGAAGAAGACGATATCTCGGGCCTGTATCTGCAAGTTGTAGTCAGAAAGCGCGGCGAAGAACCACTCCTCGGAGCGCGCTTCGCGGGAGTTATCCAATCCCAGCTTCTGGCCCCAGACCCGAAGAAGGAGGTCTGACAATTCCTTTTCTTCGGCACGCTGTATATCGAAATCTGCTGCGGTTCGCAGGGCACTTGCGCGCTCGCAGACCCAAGCAACCAAGCGAAGTGCCTCAGGTCGATTCCAGCGAAGCGCATAGGACCGATACCGGTCAAGAAACTGCTGGGTGTTCTGCGGCACCGAATTAACCACGAGGTCTCTACGAACGAATACGACTATACCCAGCGGCAGACCACGGAGTGATCGGAACCATCCGGGACATCCCGTCATCAAAGACCTAAGTGCCAGCTGCTGGCGAACATCGTTGCTGAAATCTTGGAATAGGTCTTCAAGACCGTCAATAACAAAGATAGCGCGCTGGCTCCGCGCGAGTTCTGTAAGTTTTTCTTCGGCGGTTTCAGGCGATGCATCAAGGCCAGCTGCCCGTGCCATGCAAGCGAGCCAAATGCGCCTCCACTCCACCTCGCCTACTTCTCTGCCGAGAGCATCGCTTATGAAATCTCCTAGTGACAAGAACTCGGCTGGAGCACGTCCAGTCAATTTTTCAGCTGCTGTTCTCCGCACAGCTTCCACGTCAGCCCTGAGTTTTTCGGCCAGATTCTGTGATGCGAACACTGGCACGAGCGGAGCCACAAGCTCTACACCAGTTACTCCAGCGGCATTCCCGAAGGATTTCCAGTTCTCGTGCCGGCACATCCATAGGTAGGTAAATGTCTTGCCGGATCCTTTAGCGCCCACTGCGATTACTACCGGAGCGGTCGTCCGGTGAGTCAGAACCAGATTCTGAAGAGCCTCTGTCGGCAGGAAGTCTTCTTGCACCTCCGCGGTCTCTGCGAAGGTCAAACTCTGGGCCAGGGAAGACAAACTCCTGCGGCGCTCTCTCTGGATTTCAAGTGAGTCAGAAACCTTGGGCGCGGGCTCAAGCGGAGGCAGAGAGTCGGCAAGAGCGGAGACTGCGTTACAAAGTATGGTCTGCTCAATCCTGTCGCGAACGTCCGTCCACGCTCTGGGGAGAGCAAGCAGTGAAGCGGCAAAAGGACTGCGAAGAGGCTCAGATACCACTTCACGGTCGACTGCAGATGCCTCGTCCCGATCTTCGTGATCTGATGCGAAATCGACAGTGCCAGCAACTGCCTCAGCAAGCACCGCAGTTGCATTTGCCAACTCAACACTGTGTTCTTCTTCTTGAAACTGTGTGATCAAGACAGCGCAGGCCGGATCAGTCGATTTCCGAGAAGGAGCTTTATGAGCCAGTTGATCCAACAGGTTAAATGTACCTTGCACCGACTGGTCGCTGAGCGTAGTGACAAAAACACGCTGTACACGAGGGTCGAGAAGGATAGGAGCACTCAACTCGCCTGTGCCCGCTCGCAGGTCGATCAGGCACGTATCCGCCCCCACGGCATGGGCTAGCTCCGCGAATGCCTCAGTAAGGAAATAAGGAGACCGACCGTCGGCAAGCAAGTTAGCAGGCTGAATCCGCGGAGGTCCTAGCCGCGAAATGTCCCTCGTGGTAGGAAGTACAAGAATTCCCTCCTGCTCCTGGTTAACCAGGAATTTTCGCGAAAGTGCTATGACACTTTCGCGATTATTCGGCAAGGAACCGTGCAGAAGTGCGAGGAAATCGTCCAGCGCAATATCGACCTGGCTCCCCTCGGCTGCGATCATCCAGCTGATGCCCGGCGCTTCAAGGTCAGCATCAATCAGGAGAACGCGCTTGCCCTGGCCCGATGGGCTCGCCCTTCGCTTAGCGAGCTCCAGAGCAAGTGCGACGCAATGCAGGGTTCGGCCGACTCCTCCTTTAAAAGAATGGAAAGCGCAAAGTCGCACGTCATGAGGAAACGTTTCCGCGACTGGAGCGGGGAGGCCGTCAACTAGCTGTCTGACTATGCGCCGCTCGCCCCACTGCGGGCGTCTGATAACCTCAGCCAGTTCCGTCGCAGTGCGCATGCGTACTTCAAGTATATTTTCTTGACCATCGAGTGACTCAAGAAAGATCACTTGCTGGCTCTTGTCAACAGTCAGTGCACCGAGTCGTTCAGCGAGCCAATTCCAGACCGCTTCGTGTTCCGTATCCTCGGCAAGTGTGAGTTCGACGCCATCCCAGTAAGCATCCACTTCGAGCAACCAGGATTCCCATTCTCCTTTGGTGGCGAGCTTGGCGAAGTACTCGTCGACATCCACCCAGGTATAAAAGTGGGCGGGCGCAGGTGTTCTCTCAACGGCTGTCATCGGCCGTGCTCCTTTCGACACCATTCGCTTAGCCCGCTGAGGGCCGTATCGGATGCTTTCTCGTCGTCCTCATTCAGCATTGCCCCGTAACGCCAAGCCTCGTGGAGCTGGCCTTGCTCTACTTTTTCTTCCGGGTTGTAGCGTCGGCGGCAGCTTGGCAGTTGCTGAGCGACTGAGGCACCAAGCCGCAGCGTTTTGGCTAGCGCACGGAGGTCATGAGTGCGCAAATCCGCATGAAGTTCTCTCGTGGTAAGAGCGTTCAACCCATTCTTGCCGAGGACTGCGGCCTTCAGCCCACATTCAACGCTGTAGAACTGAAGCAAGCGCGCTGCAGAGTCCACTTGGGCAGCAGCATCCTGTCGGAGCGTGGCATAGCTCCGGACTAGATCCCGCACTCCTACCTCAACGGCCATGGAAGCACCTTAACGTCGGTCTGCGCGTGAGCATGCACAGCGACGCGCCACGTTTGCAGCTGCGCATGGCCCACTTCCAGTGGCCCAGTCGGTAAGGCCCGCTTGCCGCCTCAGCGCCTAGCCAGGGCGCGGACCAGATCAGGGAGTTCGGCTGGGTAGAAGTTCTCCTCGGTGGCGTCAAGCTCGGCCGCAATCCACCAGCGGTGACCGTCGACCGTGGCGGCTTCCTCGTTGTCGAGTCCGTCGCTCCTGATCTGCGGTGACGTGACGCGCAGCAGGAAGAAGTCCTGCTCTTGGCGGTATTGTCTGCCCTCGTAGCTGAAATCGGTGGTCTCGTGCCAGACCGGACTGCCGAGATCGGCCGTGGTGGCCTGGATGCCGGTCTCCTCGGCGAGTTCGCGGGCGGCGGCCTGCGCCAGGGTCTCGCCGTGCTCGGCGCCACCGCCGACCGTGAACCAGTAGGGCTCGCCTCGCCTGGCCGGGTCGAAACCGTGCAGCAGCAGGACCCGCCCTGCCTCGTCAATGACCAACACGCGGCCGGCCCGGCGTGGAATCGGCTCACTCATTTCAGCGACAGTACCGCGCGAGCCGAACCCAGGACACGGGTACCCGCCCGCGTCGCGCCGGCTCCTCACCGCATCCGGCTGATCGCGGCGGCCTGAGCCTGCGCCGAGCCGGCCCGGTTCCCGGTCGCGTACAAGACCGCGGCCAGGTTCGTGAGGGCAGTGACGTGGCGCGCCCGGCGCAGCAGGCCAGGGCGCCCGGCTGATTCGCGGCCCCCCACAGGCACCTGGCCCGCGTGTACAGCGCCGCCGCGAGGTCGGCCTGGCTGTCCGTCGTGCTCGGAGCGTCGAGCTGGCGGTACAAGTTCTCGGCCCGCTCCGCCGGGTCAAGGGCCTCGGCGAACCATCCGGCGTCGGCGAATGCCGACGCGGCCCGGCGGCACCAGCGAGCGGTCGTTGCCTGATCCGCGTCCGGTGCCAGGTCGGCGAGGACACGCCGCGCGATTGTAGCGCGGGCCTCGGCCAGGATCACGCTGCCTTCCGGCAGGGCGTCGGTGATGCCCTGGGCCACGCCGGCATCCGCTGGCACTGAGAACAGGGCCGTCGGCGGCCAGTTGCCGCGCCGCCTCGTGGTCCCAGTTCCTGGCCAGCAGCGTCATGGCGTGCCGGGCCTCCAGCGGAGTCAGGCCGGTCAGGCAGCTCCTGGTCAGGAAGAAGTCCGCTCCGATCTGAGTGACAACGAGTTCGTCCGCCTGTCGTTTCCCCTGATCCGCGAGAGAGCCAGCGAGCCATTGCGCCCATTCACCGGCGATCACCTATCCGAGCGACCGGGTGCGCCTGGACATGCTCGAGGAAGCGGTGCAGATCTGCCGGGCCATGTTCACCGGTGACGACGTGAGTTTCTACTGACAAATCGGCCAGGCCAGAACACGCAGTCAGCGCGCTGATTGCCAGCGCGCTGGCTACTTCGCCTGACCCATGACCGCCCATTCCGTGGGCGACCGCTTACACAGGGAATCTGGCCAGGTAACTATCCTCGTTGACCGACAGCATGCGATCCGCCCGACCGTGCGTACTAATCCGAATTGCCGTCGATAAGACGGGCGTCCACATCAATGTCGCCGACCAATCGCCAGGCCTGGTGCCACGCTAGTTCTGTGCTCGAAGTCGGCCGACACGCTGGAAGGGAGCCGGTGGTGGTGCGGAGGCCGCTTTACCGCATCGCTGACCCGTCCCATCGTTGTCGTTGGCCGGGGCTGCGGTTACAGCATCGATGTCCCATGGGTGGGGCTCTTTGGGAGGGGCTCTTTGGGAGGGAGGACCATGATCGTGGAATCCTCCGATGGCCTGCCAGTCGGGGATTCCACGATCATGGAATACTGGGACAAGGCCGGATCTCACCAGCCGCTCCAGCCACACATGAACCCCCGCCCACCCCCGCTGCCTAATTACCCTCCCTCCAAGAAGAGCCTCGCCGCATGGATGGGACATCATTGCGGTCCGGCGGCCGGGCGGAACAGCATCCATGGCCCATCCATGCTGTTCCCGCAGCATCTATGGGCCATCGTTGCGGTCCGGCGCCGCCGGGCAACCGCATCGGCGGGACATCGTTGCGGCCGGCCGGGCGTTACAGGCTTTTTGTCCGGCGGGCGCCGGCGAGATGACACCCGCCCCGTCTTCACGTTCGGCTAGCTGGCCTGCGCTGGTACGGTGCGGGCGGCGTGGGCGACGAGTTCGCGGCGCGAGTGCTGGCCGGTCTTGTTGACGAGGCTCGCGACGTGCGTCTCCACGGTCTTGGGCGAGATGAACAGCCGCCGGCCGATCTCGGCGTTCGGCATGCCCTCGGCGACGAGCCTGAACACGTCCATCTCCCGGTTGGTGATCCCCAGGCTCCGCAGCTGAGCGGGTACGTGCGCGTGGTGGCGAGGCGAGCGGGGCACGGGGTGGCCGGCCTTGCGCAGCGTGGCCCGGCAGGCGGCGGCGAGGCGGTTGTGGCCGCTGGCGTCGAATTCGGCGGCCGCTTCCCGCAGCCAGCGCGCCGGATCGCCCCAGTTGTCTTCCAGGGCACAAGGCGCGATCATCCGCCGCGCCAGGTGATTCCACCGGGGGGCGAACGGGGCCAGTTGCGCCCGGCCCTCGTCGGCCAGCGCCGCGGCCCGGTCGCCGTCTCCGGCCCGTCCGGCGAGGACGGCCTCGGCGTAGGCGAAGAATCCGTGGTTCCACCTCACCGGCGCGCTGGTAGCGCGGGCAAGGGCGAGCGCGGCTGAACCTTCCCGGCCGCTGACAGCATGCATGAGCGGGTAGAACGCCCAGGCCAGCCGGGGTGCGTTCGCGGGCATCTGCTCGGCGTACCTCGCTGCCACGTTGCTTTCCTCCAGGGCACGAGCAAGGTCATCGTCGAGCAGCGAGGCGGCCACCCTGGCCAGGCCCCAGGTGGTGAACAAGATCTCTGGATTGCCAGGCAGAATCTGCTCGGCCCGCTCGGCGTGCTGTTCGGTGGCCGGCAGGCCGGAGGTGATCGCGCTGACGAGAGCCTGCGCGCTGACGGCAAAGGCCTGCTCGCGGCGGGCCTTGATCCGGCTCGCCTGCTGCTCGCACCGCTGCAGGACGTCCTGCGCGCGCTCGAGATCGGTTCCGAAGCTCCACAAGAACCCGAGCTTCAGGTCGACGGCCGTGGCGGCCGAGAGCGCCCCGGCGGCATGAGCACGCGTGCTGGCCTCAACCAGTCGTTCTCCTGCCCCGGCAAACATCTCGATCGTGCCAAGCTCGTGCAGCGCGTCGATGCACCCGATGGGGCTGTCCTGGCCGCAAGCGATCTCGCTGGCCCGCTCGAACGCGGACCTGGCGGCGGTGACGTCGCGCACCCGCTCGCGACGGCCGACGACCAGCAGCGACTGGACCGCGACATCAGTCGCCCAGCCGGAAAGGCCAGCTGACTCGGCCGCGGCCAGCGCTCGGTACGCTAGCTCGCCCGCCTCCTCGAGGTCACCGTGATCCATGGCGAAGCGAGCTGCCGCCGCGTCGGCCCGCCCGAGCAGCTCCGCGTCACCGAGCCCAGCGGCGATGCCGCGGCCAGCGACAAGTTGCTCGGTGGCGATGCGGGGATCGGACCGGTGCCTGGCCGGCGCGGTCATGATCATCGTCTGGGCCCGTCGTCGCTGATCGGTGCCGGCCTGGTCGAGCCGGGCGATCAGCCGGTCGGCCGTCGCCGTGAGCCGGCTATGGTCCCCCGCCTGAGCCAGGGCCTGGAACAAGGTTTCATCGATCTCGACCGCCAGCACCTGGCCGGCGCCAGCTGCCTTCGCCGCCAGTTCGCTGGCGGTGTCAAGCAGTGCGCTCGCGGTGCCGAGCGCGCCCTGGCCAAGCGCGCGGCGGCCAGCGTCAAGCATCAGTTCGGCGGCGCGCTCCTGCCCGCCCGCCGCCTGGTGCAGTTCTGCGGCCAGCTCGCACCAGTCGCCTGGCAGTCCGGCGTGCGCGGCCTCGACCGCGGTCGCGGCCCTCGCCGACCGCTCCGCCCGGTCAGCCGGAAGCAGATCATCCAAGATGACCCGCCTGGTCAAGCTGTGCCTGAACCTCAGCATCCACCCGCCAGGTTCGGCCGGCTCGATCAGCATGGCCTGCCAGGCCTGGTCAAGCGACTCGAGCACCACCGACTCGGCCACGCCAGCCACAGGCGGCACCAGAGCCGGGTCGAACTGGCGGCCGAGCACCGCCGCCGAGGCGAGCACGTTGCCCACAGCCGGGCCGAGGGCGGCGAGACGGTTCCTGACCGACCCCGCGATCGAGTCGGGCACGCTGGCGGTCAGGCCGCCGGCGTCCTTTTGGCCGGAGAGCGCACCGGGAGCCCCGGCCGCGGCGAGCATCTCCTCGACCGCGAACGGCAGCCCGTCGCACTCACCTAGCAGCCCGCTCAGCGTCCTTGGCACTTCCGCGGTGCCCAGGCACGCCGCCGCCATCCGCTTCATCGCGGGTCCCGTCAGCCTGGGCACGTCGATGACGGCGGCGGCCCGTCGCGCGACGATGGACCTGACGGCATCGAGGCCAGCGGATGGCTCGTCATCCCTGACCGTCGCCAGGCAAAGCACCCGTGAGTCGCCGAGGCTGTCGGCCAGGTACTCCACGATCGTCGACGTTTCAGGATCAGCCCACTGAAGGTCCTCCAGCACCAGCAACGCGCCCGCCCGGCCTGGCAGCGTCAGCAGCCGCAGTATGCCCTCGCCGACAATGATCCCTGAGATCTCGGCTCCGCCGTCTCCGGGCCGCTTCCACTCAGGTACCAGCGAGCCAAGAGCCGGCCGGTAATCAGCCAGTTGCGGCGCATCGGCGGTAAGCCCGCCGCGAGCCGCCCGCATCAGGGCCTCCGCGACCGGCCGGAAAGGAACCGGCACCGCCGACTCCGCGGCCCGGCCGGTGAGCACGGCAAACCCGCGCGAGGCCGCGATGGCGCTCAGTTCCCTGGCCAGCCGCGACTTGCCAACCCCGGCCTCTCCGGCCAGGAAGACGACGCCGCCTTCGCCCGCCTCTGCCTTGTCGAGCGCGGCGGTGAGCACGCCGAGTTCTGCCTCACGCCCGATCAGCACCGGGCACAGCATGGACTTCATCGTCTAAGAGGTTACAACCGGTAACACTGTGACTACAAATCACCACCGTGACGAAGCGACCTCGCCGCGGCTCGACCGGCCACGCGAACCACCAGCCCCGCAGACCACACCACCCCCAGACGTGACGGCCTCCGGGCGTACTTGTCAGGCACAAACCGCACAAAACACGTATAGTGCTCAGGCGGACCGCAACGATGGGCCATAGGTGCCTTCCTTTGAAGTGATGCCCGGCGGTCTCGGCGTCGGCCGGTTCTTGCCATGATTGTGGAATCCCCGACTGGAATGCCATCGGAGGTTTCCACAAAAGCAGGCCCGCCGATCCTCCGCGGCCGGCGGCCGGACCGGTATGCGGTTAATGCCCGGTTCGTGACGACGGACACAGCAGCGCTGACGACCCGGCCTTGCCATCCGCAGACGACGGAACCGCCGGCAGGCTTATCCCTGGTCCTGCTACTGCTACCCGGCATTCCGGGCATTTGCTGTAATTAACCCCGCCGGAGCCGGTGCCGAAGAACGGACCGGGCCGCCTCTTGACTTCAAGCCGACCAGGTCAGGCTTGCGCGCCGCGCTTGAGACGACGGCGCGACGGCACGATGACGACCGGGCAGGTCGCGTGGTGCGAGACCTGGCTGGAGACCGAGCCGAGCAGAAGCTCGCCGAAGCCCCCCGCGCCGCGTGATCCGACCACGAGCAGGTCGGCGTCATGGGAAGCATTGACCAGCGCCTGAACGGGGAAGCCGACGACCGCACTGACCGTGACCGAGGAAGGCTGCCGGTCGCCGAGTTGCCCGGCCGATTTGGCGACCGCCTCCTCGGCGGCCTGCCGAGCACGCGCGACCGCGTTGTCGGCGTCAGGGACGGTCAGCGGATGCCCAGTCCACGGGCTCGCCTCAGCCGTCACGATCGAGATCACGGTCAGAGCTTCGCCCCTGATGCCCGCCTCCCGCATCGCCCAGTCCAGGGCCAGATGAGCGTGCTCAGATTGATCGACGCCAACCACGATTCCAGGCATGCCTCTCCTTCCGCCATGCGGCATCAGTATTATCTGCCCGGCCAGGGCCAGAATAACTAGCGCAGATCCAAATTAGGTTGCGGCGTCCGGGCGGCCTTCACGACGACTGCGTCCGGGGCGCCGGCCTGGCTGGCCGGCGCGCCGGCGCGTCGGCCGGAGGCGGACTTGCGCTGGGCGCCGCGTTCGCGGCCCGTGACCGGGTCGCCGGGCTGGTGGTGATCGGGACCGCGATCAGCGGACGCGTGGCCGGGGACCTTATAGCAGATCACAGGCTTGATCAGAGGCGCCATCGCAAATGAAGTCCGGAATCGGTGCCCTGCCCAGAAGCACGTGTCTCCTTGACGTTGGCTTCAGGCTCTGAAACGCTTTTCTTAATGGTTTCAGAGCAGCAAGGGGGAACGCTATGGGGGCCGCAATCGACACCTACCGTGAGTGCGCTCAGAAAGTCGCCGCACTCATCACGGATCCGACTACATGGACCGACTATATCGCACCAGATAATAACAACTTCTGGCGTATTGCCAACGCATTTAGCACGCTGATCGACTATTTTGTGATTACCGGTCATGGCAATCTCATGATAGGGGAGAGCACCTACGACGCGTTCCATGACAAAAACCACCCTGGATGGTGGTACGACGACTACAGCTGGTGGATCGTGGCCCTCTTGCGGGCCGCCGAGTACAACCAGTTCGTCGGAGATTACAAAACGAGCTGGAAGGACCTTGCGCGGACCTGCTGGACCGAGATGAGCCCGGCGACTCAAGTCTGGGCGAAGGCTGACCAGAGAGGCTATGCCAGGGCGGAACCGAGGTTCGGAGGGGGCTGCTGGAATCACGACTTCGCGCCAGGAGCTTCCGAGCCAAGCCAGTGTAATCCGCTGAAGTCGACCGACAGATGGCCGGTCTGCGCGATCCAGAATACCGTCACCAACACGCAGTACCTCGTATCGGCCGCGCGTCTCTTGCAGGCCGACGACGCGAAAAGACAGTATGGCTGGCTCAGACGCTGGTTCTCTGACCCTTCGCTAGCACCGGATCAGTCGCTGCTCGCCGGCGGCGATGACTGGGTGCTAGTCAGGGAACGCGTCAGTACATTCGCACAACAGGACGGCACCTACCCGCAGGCGCCCAACCATGACAAGGATCGGCACTGGGCGGGTGACCAGGGCATTCTCCTGGGGGCTCTGCTGGAGATGATCTCGCTTGATCCGCCGGGGCAGAGCCAGTACCTCGGCAATGCCAGGCGCATTCTTGAGGGAGTGCGGACGCGCCTGGTTGACGACCGTCAGATCCTCCAGCCTTGGATGCCCGCGGACTCCATCGATCAGACCTACTATTCTGATTACCTGACGGGCATAGGCGTGTTCATGCGCTATCTGTTGTATGTCTACAATTCTGATAATCCGACGCTCAGGCAGTATGTATCTTCACCCCAGTACAAGGCTTTTATCCAAGCCAATGCCGATGCCGCTTGTCAGGCGATCGGTGACTGCCCGCCGTTCCCCAACGGAAGGCCCGCGGATCAGATGGAATGCCTGCTCAATCAACTGTCCGTGCTCAACGCCGCGGTGGCGATACTGACCTGACAGTCGGGCGAGTCGGCGGCGACTTCCACTGCGGTGCGGTGAGGCGGCCAGGCGCCGATCCGGCTTGCGGCAGCCGCCCGGGCAACCCGCAAGACCGGCAATTCGCCCGCATCGGCACGCAGCCAGGGCAGGCGAGCCGCTGCGGCGGCCGCGAACTGACCGGCGGCACCGGCTAAACGGGCATCATTTCTGCCCAGTTCACCGCATCGATGACCAGCGATGCTGCTCCGGCTGGGCGCGCAACCGCAACGATGGGCCATCGTTGCTGCGGCAACGACATCCATGGGCCACCGTTGCGGTTGCCAGGCCCGGCTGAGCAGCATCAATGTCCCATCGTTGCGGTTGCGGTCCGGGGCTGGCGGTTGCGGTTGCGGTGCCGGGGCCGGCGGTTGCGGTTGCGGTCCGGGGCCGGCGGCCAGGTGCCCGGTATGCCGGGAGCCGGGGGACCTGAACGGCAGGCAGCGGGAACTGATAGCGGCCACCAGAAGATCCAGGTACGCGTCCGGGTCCAGTTCTGTGGCCCGGTCGTCGCTGAGTGTGACTGGCCGCCCGTCCTGCGGATCGATGCTGCCGCGCCCCTTCCTGGGCACGGGCCTGGCGGCCCTGCGCTCCGGGTCGGCCGGCAACCCGCCCCCGGGCCGCCACGGCCGCAGGCTCGCCAGGCCCGGCATTCACGCCTGCGACCTCGGTCAGCGTTCGCCGACGGCGTCTCGTGATCCGTTGACTCGTAGGGATCCCTAGGCCTGTAGTTCGCCGTCAAATATAGAGAACTTAACCTTTTAGGGACTTAACGGGACGAGATCGGCAGTTTATTATCACGGCTGAGTGCCAGGTTCCCAGCGCTCGCCTGACTCACCTGGAGGTACGTCGTGTTCCGCATGACTGTCCGAACTGTCCGACGCTTAGCGGTCACCGCCGCCACCGGCGGCTTGGCCCTGACGGCCGCCTTAACCGCCGCTCCCGCCCAGGCCGCGACCAGCAGCTACACCCTGCTGATCCTGCCGGATCAGGGGGAAAGCGCCATCTATAACTTCGTGAACTCCGCGACCAGCTCGATCGACATGACCATGTACGAGCTGACCGACACCACGCTGATCAACGACCTGATCGCGCGCGAGAAGGCCGGGGTCAACGTCCGCGTCATCCTTGACGGCGCGCAGACCAGCACGAACTCCAGCGCGTTCAGTGCTCTGCAGGCGGGCGGGGTCGGCGTGACCTATTCGTCGACCGCGTTCACGTACACCCATCAGAAGACCGTCACCGTCAACAACGCCGAGTCCTACATTTCCACCGGCAACCTGGACTCCCGCTACTACTCAACCTCCCGCGACTACGGCGTGTTCGACACCAACGCCGCCGACGTGAGCGCGATCGTGGCCGTGTTCAACGCGGACTACGCCAAGACCTCGATCACTCCGTCGGACGGCACCGACCTCGTCTGGTCACCCACCGACTCGCAGACCCAGCTGCTGAACCTGATCAACAGCGCGCAGCACACCCTCGACATCGAGCAGGAGGAGTTCAGCGACACGACGCTGGTGAACGCGGTGGTGGCGGCCGCCAAGCGCGGCGTCACCGTGCGGGTCGTCATCGAGAGTCCCTCGTCTTACACCTCGGAGCTGAACGAGGTCACCGCGGCGGGCGGCAAGTGGACCGGGTATTCCTCCTCGACCGGCTTCTACGTGCACGGCAAGGGCATCCTCGTCGACTACGGCTTCCCGACCGCGAAGATCTTCCTCGGCTCGGAGAACTTCTCCGACAACTCGCTCAACGACAACAGGGAACTCGGCCTGATCATCAGCGACCCCGCGGTCATGAGCGGCTTCGAGACCACCTTCGACGCCGACTTCGCCGGGATCCCGAGCGTCACCAGCCCCGGCAATCAGGCGGGGACGACCGGCACCCCGGTCAGCCTTCCGGCGCAGGCGACGGACCCGAACAACACCGCGCTCACCTTCACCGCCACCGGCCTCCCGACCGGGCTCTCCGTCAATGCGAGCACCGGCCTGATCTCCGGCACCCCGACCACGGCCGGCACCAGCAGCGTCACGCTGACGGCGAAGGACACGACCGGAGCGTCCAACTCCGCCAGCTTCACCTGGACCATCAGCGGAAGCGGAGGAGGCGGCACTAACACGGTGACCATGACAAACCCCGGCAGCCAGTCGGGCACGGCAGGGACCGCGACCAGCCTGCAGCTTCACGCCACCGACTCGGCCTCAGGCCAGACCCTGACCTACTCGGCCTCAGGCCTGCCCGCCGGGCTCTCCGTCAGCTCGACCACCGGGCTGATCTCAGGCACCCCGACCACGGCCGGCACCTACACGGTCACGGCCACCGCGACCGACACCACCGGGGCCTCAGGCTCGGCCAGCTTCACCTGGACAATCGCCAGCTCTGGCGGAAGCTGCACCGCTGCCCAGCTCCTCGGCAACCCGGGATTCGAGACCGGCACGGCTGCCCCCTGGACGGCCAGCAGCGGTGTCATCGCCGACAACTCCAAGGAACCGCCGCACTCTGGCAAGTGGGATGCCTGGCTGGACGGCTACGGCAAGACCACCACCGACACGCTGTCCCAGGCCATCACGCTGCCCGCCGGATGCACGAACTACCAGCTCAGTTTCTGGCTGCACATCGACACCGCCGAGACAACCAAGACCACGGCTTACGACACCCTCAACGTCCAGGTACTGAACAGCTCAGGCACGGTCCTGGCCACCCTGGCCACCTACAGCAACCTCAACGCCGCGACCGGCTACGTCCAGCATTCCTTCAGCCTGTCCGCTTACGCCGGCCAGAAGATCACCCTCAAGTTCACCGGAGCCGAAGACAGCGAGCTCCAGACGTCCTTCGTCATCGACGACACCGCCGCCAACGTGAGCTAGCCCACCAGGCAAGGCGGCCGGATCAGCTCCAGGAATGGCCGTTCCAGTGCAGGATCAAGGTCTTGGAGCTGGTCCCCGCCGGCGGGAGACCGGCGCGCGACGGCCACGAGCAATGACGGCGGTCCGTGACCTCAGCCTGGCCATTGCGCCGGGGGAGACGGTCGCGCTGCTCGGCCCGAACGGCGCGGGCGGACCGCCGACGAGAGGCTGGCCGGACCTCAGCGGGTGAACTGCCAGATGATGTGAATGCCGGACCGGCCAGGCGTGTCCGGCCGGTCGTCGCCGGCCGGACGCTCGCCGAGCCTGCTGTAGCCAAGCTTCGCCGGGACGCGGCCGCTGGCCAGGTTGGCGGCGTCATGGTGGATCTCCACCCGGCTGATACCGGACAGCGTTAGCGCGGCCTCGGTCAGCGCGGCGGCCGCGTCGGTCGCGATGCCCCGGCCGGTCCAGCTCGCATGCACCCAGTAACCGATCTCCAGTGCGTCGTCACCCAGGCGGTTGTGCAGGCCGGCGCTGCCCACCACCTGATCGCCGACGATGATCGCGTAAGAGAAGTCGCTGCCCGATGTCCAGTTCTCGTCGCACCCGCCCAGGTAATCCGCCGCCTTGTCCTCGTCGTAGCCGTCCGCCCACTCCATCCAGGGGCGCAGGTGCTCCTGGGACTCGATGATCGCGGCCAGCAGTGCCGGCGCGTCGTCGGGGCGCCATCGCCTGAGGCGGACCTGGCCGTAGCTGAGCTCTTCCGGGGGATTTGCCATCGGCCCAGGATGGCGGGCATCCTGGGCCTCGGCAACCGGTTAAAAGGTCGTCAGGCCTTGTAGGCCACCGTGCCGTAGCCGGCCGAGAAGGAATCGTCGCCTGCGGGTATCGAGGTCACGCCGGTGACGAACACGCTGTCGCCGGCCGGGCTGGCCGCGATGCCGAAGGCGCCGCCGCCGCCGTCGCCGAACCACTGCTTAGCCCACAGCCGGGCCCCGCTGGCCGCGTTGAGGGCGACGGTGGCGTAGGAGCTGTTAGCGCCGCCCGCCGCGTACACGGTTGAGCCGTCCGGGCTCAGCGTGATCGCCGTGCCGACGGCGGAGGTGCCTCCCGGCGTGGGGTAGAGCGAGACCCATTGCTGGCTGCCGGTGTTGGCGTTGTAAGCGACAGTGCCGACATGCCCGACGGCGGTGCCGGTCACGAAGACCTGGGACCCGGTGGCGGTAATGGCGGCCGACGTGCTGTTGTCGTTGCTCGGGATGCCGCTGTGCTGATAGGTGGCACTCCAGACCTGCTTGCCGTTGGCCGCGTTGAAAGCGATGGTCAGGTACCTAGCCGGCGAAAGGTCGGTCGTGCAGGTACTGAATACCTTGGTGCCGTCAGGATCAGCGGCGACCTCGCACCGGAGAAGGTTGCCTTTCCCAGAGAAGCTGCCGATCCACAGCTGGTGACCGGTAGCCGCGGAGTAGGCAACGATGCTCGGCTCGGCGGCGCCGGTGCCGCCGCCGCCCTGATTGCTGCTGGAGACGTAGACCTTTGAGCCGTCCGGGCTAGCGGCGATCGAGGTACCAGGGTTGGCGACGGTTCGCTTGCTCCACAGCATCGTGCCCGTGCTCGCGTTGTAGGCGACCGTGGAGAGATAGAAGTTCCCCGTGCTGTTGCCGAAGGTCGAGCCGGTGATGAATACCTTGGTGCCGTCCGGGCTGACCGTGACCGCGTTCGCCTCCCCGGCACCGAAAATCGGGCCGCTGTAGAGGCGTGACCAGAGGTAATGCCCGGTCTTGGCGTTGTAAGCGACGGTAGCCAGGTCCGTGCCCTGGATCGGGTCGCCGATGTACGTCTGCCCGGTCACGAAAATCTTGGAGCCGTCCGGGCTCACGGCGACCGAATTGGCGTTGGCGCCCCGGTCAGGTCCGTGGAAGTTCTCGACCCACAGCCGTTTTCCCGTGCCGGAGTTATAGGCCACCGTGGCCATGAAAGAAGCCGGCGCTGACTCCGTCGGGTTCGCGTTCTCGTCCGAGCCGGTGACATACACCGTCGAGCCGCTCGGACTGACGACAACCTGCGCCGCCCGGCTGTCGCCAGCGCTCCCTTGATACCTGGCCACCCACAGCCGCGTCCCCGGTGCGCTAGCGGCGACCGCCCCCGCCGACGCGTTCACCCGCCCGGCCTGCACCGCCCCGGCTTGCACTGCTCCGGCCGTAGCCGGCCGCGCTCCGGCCGCCCAGCCTGCTACCGGACTGCCTGCGGCCGCGACCGCAGCCGCCAGCACGGCCGCCGCCCGGCTGAGCCGGAAAATCCTGGTCATCATGTCCACCGCCCCTGCCCTGGCGCCCGACAGGGCATCGCCACCCGCCGGTGCGCTCGATGAAGAAAACCACGGGCCACGCTACCCCGGCCGGCACCGAACACCAAGATTTCGTCACCAATGCCAGCGCGCCCGCCGAAATGAATGTTGATCCGCTAGGCCGCATGAAGGACTCCGCCATGCGAAAGACCTCCACCAAAACACGTGGCCATTCCGGCCGCGCCGCTGGCCGGGAATTTCGAGGTCCGGCTCGGTCGGGCCGGGTACCCGGCCCGCTGCCGCCAGGCGTGCCCCGCCAGCGACGATGTCCCAGCGAGGCCGCGGTTACCGCATCCCCGGCTCTGGCTCACATAACGTGAAGGTAACGGCGTCAGGTGCGGCAGCGCTGTTCGGGGCGGCCCGGTTCCCGGCTCTTTCCGCTCCCGGTGCCCGCTGCGGAGGTCGCCCGCTCCGGGAGCACCAGGCACCTGGCCGCCAGCCCCCGGCCGCAACCGCAACGATGGGACATCGATGCGGCTCAGCCGGGCCGGGCAACCGCAACGGTGGCCCATCGATGTCGTTGCCGCAGCAGCGATGGCCCATAGATGCGGTTCCCCGCTCCCGCCGGACAGCACCGATGTCCCATCGTTGCGGTGAGCTGAGATGAAATGTCCGGTTGCCCTCATCATTACCATCACGAAATGTGAGCCAGAGCCGCATCCCTGGGCCATAGATATCGTTCGCCCGCCCCGCCGAAGCGCATCGATGGGCCATGGGCGCGTTTCCGTGGGAGTGAGTTCTGGTCGACTCCTCGGCGTGGCCCGGACGGAACTGGTCCTCCAGCCCTTCCCGCCTCAGCCTCCACCGGCATTCCCGGTATTCCCGGCATCCAGGGCAGCCCGCCGCCCCGGACCCGCCTCACTCCACCAGAAACCTCACCCATGGGCCATCGGTGCGGTTCTTCGTCTGACGAACGGCTGGCGGTTCGGCGGCCACTGCTGGCCCGGGCCGAGCAGTCCGCTCGGTCCGCCCCGGCCTCCCCGAACCGGGCATAAGCGCATACCACTCCCACGCCGGATCCGCCGCCCCGGCCGCAGGCCCATCAATGTCCCGGCGCAGGCACCAGGACCCCATCGCCGGAACAACGCTGGGCCTCACCACCGGCCCATACCGCCCCGGACGAGGTACAGTGCTCAAGCCGACGATCCCGCCGGTCACTACAGTCACGAGGGCCGCTGAAGTCACACCGACTCGGTCCGCTTGCCCGCTCGTCCTGCCTGATCGGGGCGCGCGTAGGAGGGTTGGGCCGGCGCTGGCTTTACCGGAGCGGGATCTCGTGCTCGGACTCTGGCCTTGGCCCGAAGTAGCGGCGCTCGGCTTCAGTGATGGCCACGTCGTTGATGCTTGCCTCGCGGCGCCGCATCAAGCCGCGCTCGTCGAATTCCCACAGTTCGTTGCCGTAGCAGCGGAACCACTGGCCGGCCTGATCATGGCATTCGTACTGGAAGCGGACGGCGATCCGGTTGCCGCTGAAGGCCCACAGGCTCTTGCGGAGGACGTAGTCGAGCTCGCGTTCCCACACGGCGGGCGGGACTCGGTCACGGCTGGTTCCTTTCTGCTGGCTAGTTAATCTGCTGGCTAGCTAAATACTGCCGCCCCCGCCTGGGTCCCCGGGGACGGGCGACACATCCGTTTCATGATAATAAAAGCGCTTTGCCGCAAATCCAGTGGACCGATTCGGTTAACTATTGACATCAAATGGTTGGTATGGGTGAATGCACCTGTCTGAGAAGGCAACGCGAGTCGATGCTGGAGCGAGGGCTCCCCGGGGCAGGCATGGCTCGCCCGTCCGTATGCCTCTTGTTGGGGGTTTCATGCAAAGGCGCATGCTGCGCATCTCCATCGCCGGCGTAACAGCCGTCGCGACAGCAGCACTTGGGGTTCAGCTGCTGCCCGCGGCGGCGGCTCCGGCCCGTACATCACCCGCGATCGCGCCGGCTTATGACGGTGCGGCCGCTGGCGGCCACGTCATCGTGGTCTTCAAGGACCAGTACAAGAGCCTGACGCTCAGGGCCCGCGGCGCGGCGAGGATCGCGGCGACTCGTGCCACCCAGAACCCGGTCGTCGCGTCCATCAGGGCCAGCGGCGGTACCGGGATCGCCCGCCTGGTCAGCGTGAACGGCGTCGCCGCCAAGATGTCAGCGGCGGAGGTAGGCAAGCTGCGGCACGACCCGGCGGTCAAGGAGATCATCCCTGACCTGAAGGTCGCGATTCAGGCCAGCCCCCCCGTCCCGCAGGTCCCGGCGCACCACTCCGGGGGTCTGTTCCACGGCCTTTGCCCGTCCACCCCGAGCAAGCCGTTCGTCGAGCCGGAAGCGCTCTCCCTGATGCACTACCAGGGGCCGCAGCGCAACGCGGACGAGGCTTCGAAGATCGCCAACGGCTCCGGCGTGCTCGTCGCGATCGACGGCATGAACCAGCTGGCCGGCAACCCTGACTTCATCAGGAAAGACGGCTCGCACGTAGTCATCGACTCGCCGACCCCCAACGCGGACAACAGCGACGACGAGGCCTACGGCGACGCCAGCTCGGTCGCCGGCCAGGGCACGGTGACCTACGACTACTCCACCGAACTGCCGTACTCCGGCCTTCCGGCCGGCTGCACGTTCAAGATCGAAGGCGACGCTCAAGGCGCCTCGCTCATTGACGCGTCCCTGGTGGACACCCCGACCGACCCCGACGGCTTCATGCACCAGCGCGAGTCCCAGGTCATCCAGGGCCTCGACCACGCTGTCGTCGACGAGCACGCCGACGTCATCTCGGAGTCCTACGGGTTCACCCAGCGCCCAGGCCGTTACTCGATTGATTACGCGGCCAACGACGCGGCCGTCGCGGCGGGCGTGACCGTTGTGGTGTCATCCGGTGACAGCGGCGACTCGGGCACAACGTCCTCGCCCGCGACCGACCCGCTGGTGATCGAGGCCGGCGCGACCAACTCGCTGCGCGAGAACGCCCAGGCCTACGGCTTCCACAAGTGGATCAACAACAACATCACCCCGCTGTCCTCCGGCGGCGTCGCGCCGAACAACCGGATGCCCGACCTCGTCGCGATCGGCTACGGCGGCGAAGCCGAGTGCAACCCGGCCGGCAGCGGCTGCCCGACCAACACCACGACCGAGGCCTTCGGCGGCACCAGCGAGTCCGCGCCGCTCACCGCCGGTGCCGCCGCTGACGTCATCCAGGCGTACGCGGCCACTCACGGTGGCGTCAAGCCGACCCCGGCCCTGGTCAAGGAGATCCTGGTCGGCACCGCCCAGGACATCGACGCCCCGGCTGACCAGGGCGGCACCGGCCTGGTCAACATCTACGCGGCCGTTCGCGCCGCGCAGGCGATGCCAGGCACCACGATGGCGGGCGGCAGCGACTCGTCGTCGCTGATCCCGTCGCCGACCCAGCTCGACGTGACTGGCACCGGCGGCAGCACGAGCGCCCAGACGGTCACCCTCTACAACACCAGCCCGAGCTCCACCAACGTCACCGGCACCTATCGTTCACTCGGTGCGGCAGCCCAGATCGGCAGCACCGTCACCGAACCCGTCAGTGCCCCCAACCCGAGCCTGCCGGTTCCGGCCCAAGGCGCCCCGGCGGCGACCCCGATCACCTTCAAGGTGCCGAAGGGCCTCGCCCGCATGAACGTCGACATGATCACGCCTGACCCGACGAACGGCACGATCCTGTCGTACAACCTCATCGCCCCGCACAACCGGCTCGCCACGATCTCGTACGACTACGGCACGCCGGCCACCAGGGTGGGCTCGCTCGGCTCGGTACCGAACATCCAGCACGCCGAGATCGCTGACCCGACCGCGGGCACCTGGACGGCCGAGATCCTCTGGGCCAACGGCCGCTCGCACCTGCAGTCGCCGCCGAACGTGCCTGGCACCTACACGGGTAACATCTCGTTCCGCGTCACGGGCCAGCACTGGGTCACCAGTTCGGCGCTCAGCTCCACGCCCATCCCAGGCCGGTCAAGCGTGACCGTGCCGCTGAACATCTCGATGCCGTCGGCTCCTGGCGATTACCCGGAGTCGGTGCAGTTCAGCGGTGACAACGGCTCCTCGCTGTCCTACGCGCTCAACCGCCGGGTGCTCATCCCGTCCGCGGGCGGCGCCTTCAACACCACCATCACCAGCACGGTCGGCCGTGGAGTCGGCCAGATCAGCACCTTCAACATCAATGTTCCGGCCGGCGAAAGCGACATGGACGTCAGCTTCTCGACTCCGGACGCGAGCGCTGACAACCCGATGACCTTCTGGCTCGTCAACCCGACCGGGACAACGGTCGCGGCCGAGGACGCCACCCCGACCACCACGAACGCTGCAGGCAGCCCAGCAGAGGCCCTGGCCAACCTGATCACGGTCGCCCCGGTCGCGGGAACGTGGGAGATCGACGTCGAGCTGAACCTGACGACGAGCGGACTCGAGTTCACTCAGAACGTCGCCGGCGACGTGACGTTCAACCAGCAGCAGGTCACCCCGACCGGCGTGCCGAGCAGTTCGGCCACCACGGTCTCCAAGGCCAGCGGCACCCCGATCTCCGTATCCGTCAAGAACACCTCGGCCGTCGGCCGCACGTTCACGCTCAAGGCTTCAGCCGGTGACATCACCGGCGGCGCCGCTACCACGGGCGTCTTCATCGCGCCCGGCGCGACCGGCGTTCTCACCACTACCCTCACGCCGAAGGCGGCGGTCAGCACCGTCATCACCGGCACTCTCAGCGTGATCAGCAACGACAGCGTCCGCAACGGGACGCAGACCATCGCGCTGATTCCTTACTCCTACACCGTAGGTTCCTGACCGACCCCGGCCAAGAGAGGCCCCCGCGACGGCGTAACGCCGGGCGGGGGCCTCTCCCCGTTTTACGCTGAGCCTGCTGGCGGGCGGTTCATGGTGATTGTTGGCTGATGCTGTTCGGCTTCGAAGATGGCCTCGGCGGCGTTTACCAGGCCGATGTGGCTGAACGCCTGCGGGAAGTTCCCGAGCATTTCGCCGGTCGCCGGGTCCACTTCCTCGGCGAGGAGCCCGAGGTCGTTGGCATAGGCGATGGCCCGCTCGAACACCCGCCTGGCCCGCCGCGCCTTCCCGGCCAGGGCGAGAGCCTGCGCCAGCCAGAACGTGCACACCAGGAACGTGCCCTCGGTGCCCGCCAGGCCGTCGACCCCGCTGCGCGGGTCGTACCGGTACACCAGGCCGCGCGAGTCGGTGAGCCGCTCCTCGGTGGCGTTGATCGTGGCCAGCATGCGCGGGTCGTCGGCCGGGATGAACCCCATGATCGGCAGCATCAGGTTGGACGCGTCCAGGTCGTCGGAGCCGAAGTACTGCGTGAACGCGCCCGCCCGCTCGCTCCAGCCGTCCTTGAGCACGGCCGCCTTGATCTGGTCCTTGAGCTGCTGCCAGCCGGGCACCCGGTCCTGCGCCCCGAGCATCCCGGCCAGGGCGATCGCCCGGTCGAGCGCCACCCAGCACATCACCTTCGAGTACACGAAGTCCTGCTGGGACCCCCTGATCTCCCAGATGCCGTTGTCCTTGTCGGTCCACCGGCGGGCCGCCGCGTCAGCGACAGAGATCAGGAAGTCGCGGGTAGGGGGATCGAGGACGCCGATCTCCTTGCGGAGCCGGTACACGGCCGCCAGCAGCTCGCCGTAGACGTCGACCTGGCGCTGGGTCCAGGCGCCGTTGCCGACCCGCACCGGCATGCTGCCGCGCCAGCCGGTCAGGTGCGGCAACTCGCGCTCGGTCAGGTCGTGCTCGCCCCGCACCCCGAACATGATCTGCAGGTCGGCTCCGCGCAGCAGCGACGTCGCGGCGGCGGTGCTCAGGTAGGCGAAGAACTTGCCCGCCTCGTCCGGGCAGGCCGCGACCCAGAGCGCGTCCATGGTCAGCGAGGCGTCCCGCACCCACGAGTACCGGTAGTCCCAGTTGCGCCCGCCGCCGATTACCTCAGGGAGCGAGGTCGTGGCTGCCGCGATGATCGCGCCGGTCGGGTAGAACGTCAGGGCGCGCAGCAGCCGGCCGCTCGTGTGCACGAGATCCTGCCAGGGTCCCTGGTAGCTCTGATGTATCCGCGACCAGGACTGCCACCCCGCGATCGTGTCGTCAAGCATCCCGGCCAGCTCATCCTGGGCCCGCACCGCGGGCGGCGGCTCGCCGGGCTGCGCGTGCTCAAGCGCGAACGTCACCCGGTCCCCGGCCCGCAGCCGCAGCCGCCCCGTCGCCGCGCCGTTCGCGATCGTGAGCGCGACCGGTGCGGACAGCATGGTGACATCGGCGCCGCCCCGGCCGAACACCCCGCCGCCGCCGTCACTGAGCAGCGGCCAGACCAGACCGTACTCCGTACGCGGCACGTACTCGACGTCCAGGTCCACTTGCCCGCTGACGCCCCGCAACTGCCTGATCAGCAGGCTCGGCGCGTTCTCGCCGAGCTTATGGCCGCGGGTGCCGGCGCCGAGCGCGAGGGCGTCGGCGCACGAGACTGACCCGGAGGCCGTGGCGAATGTCGTCTGCAGCACCATCGTCTGCGGCAGGTACTGGCGCTCGGTGTGGAACGCCCCGGCCGGCCTGATCGACCAGTGCCCGGCCCGGTCATCGAGCAGCCGCGCGAACACCGAAGGACTGTCGAACCTCGGAAAGCACAGCCAGTCCACCGAGCCCTCCCGGCTGACCAGCGCCGCCGAGCGGCAGTTCGACAGCAGCCCGTGATCGGCGATCGGAACCGAGCTCATCGGCAGTGCCCCCTTGGTGCGGCTGTGGCCTATGCACACCGTAATGCCGTCCGAACCTGTCGTGATGCGTGGCCGTACTATCGAGGTGCCTGAGCGGTGCTGGCGAGGACGGGTGGTGGCGATGGCTGAGGGCCGGCGTGATGCTGAGCAGGAGGCCGGCTGGGGTGCTCTTGCCGGTCCAGCGAGTTTCCGCAACGCCCCCCTCTGGCGGCGGATGCTCGGCCAGCTTCGCCACGACTTGTATTACCGCTAGCGCCGCACCACGCGCACGCCAGGCGCGGAATGCGGTTATCCGCCCGGCAGCCCGGAGTTCAACGACTATATGAGTCGCCGTCCCCTCTGAACGGAATCCCGGTTCCCTTTGTCACGGAGAGTGGCACAGGATGGCCTGCTGAAGAACGGCCAGCCGGTGACCGGGATCAAGCCCGGTGCCCTGAGAGACGCAGTTCTGTACCTGCCGGCGTACCTTGGCGGGCGGATCCCCGGCCCAGAGCACGTCGGCCAGCCGCTCAATGGTCACCACCTGGTTCGCGTCAACCAGGAGCGCCGCGAGCACCAGCCGGACCCGAGGCCCGGCCAGCCCCACCGGCTGACCTTCGTGCCAGGCCTCAAGCGGCCTGAGGATCCCGAACTCCATGCGAGCAGTAGAACCCCCGTACCGAAACATGGCCGTAATACCGACCAAGGACAGAACAATCACCGACCAGGACCGATAGCCTGCTGCCGGGAATTCGGGACAGCTGAGCGAGGCTGGCAAAATGTACGAAGAATCACCAGTCTCACTCGGCGCCGAGATCAGGCGGCTGCGACGGGGGAGCGGCCTGTCCCAGCGGGAACTGACTCGCCAGATCGGCCTGTCCGCCCACAGCAACCTGGCCGAGTACGAAGCCTGCCGCCGCATCCCGCCGGCGGACATCGTGACCGATCTCGAGCGCGTCCTCGGCGTCACCGGCGGCTCACTTCAAGACCTGCGATCGGCGGCGCTCATCGAGAGAGCAGAACAGCAAGATTCGCCAGAAAGCACCGATGACGCCGACGCCAAATCCCGTTCAGCCGAGCTGCCCTCGCCATCGCCTGCTGCCGCCGGCCTGCCGGACGCGGTGCCGGCCGGGCGCCGGTTCCGGTTGCGGCGCAGGCACCTGCTCAGCCCGGTCAGCCTCGCCATCATCAGCGCCGTGATCGTCGCTTCGGCCGGCCTGATCGCGGCCAGCGGCAGCGGCGGCCACACCGCTGCCGCCACCGCGCTGAGCCCGAACGGCACCCGGCTGACCGACAACATCGACCCCGAGCGCTCGCAGTGCAACCTGGACGCCGTTGTCCTCGAATCCGTGCCGCTGCGCCTGAATCGGCCGGTGACCGTGCACGGGCGGCAGTTCCCGGCGGGCACCGTCGTCGGCGCCGTCGAGCTTCGCTACTCACCGGCCTGCCATGCCGCCTGGGCCAGGCTCAACCCGATACCCGCCCTCGCCGCGCCGGGACTCGGGGCGGCAGTGATCTACGTGGTCAGGCCCGCCGACCACAGGCGCCTGGCGTTTAAGTACCGGCAAGTAGCCGAGATCTACGGCAACATCCTCCTGACCGCCTCCGGCTGCGTCCGGGCCGGCGCGTCGATCGATCTCGCCTCCGGTGCTAGCGCCAGCGCCGCAACGCCGTGCGTGGCCGGCCCTGACTAGTTCCGTAGTGTCGTCAGGCACTAGGCGAAGTGGTGCCGAGGCGGACCTTGCCCGATAGCGATATTCCCCGATTATCCCGACATCGCGAGACGTTATGCGCGTTACATGATCAAGTTTTGGTTGCTAGTTAGACAGCATGTCGGCCTATGTTGCAGAATCGGCCCATGCTTGCCGCCGCGTTCGTAGCCTGGCTTGTCGCTTTACTGGGGGACCGTGTTCTCAGCATGGCGACGTCCGCGATCCTCGGCACTCCTGAAGAAGGTGCTCTGAGCGACGCGATCGACGCCGCCATCAAGACCGTACTTAAAAATGTGCCTCAGTCGTACCGAGCTGATCTCGAATTGGCTCTCAGCGAGAACTTTAAACGGCTGTCCGCCGTCAGCGAGCTTGACGGCGAGACCAGGGTTCGCGCTGGCCTGATCCTGGCGATCCAGGATCAGCTGGCACCGCTGGCTGAGCCCGACCCGGACTTGGGGGGTCAGTCGTATCTGTCGGCCATGGGTCTCGACCCTGACAGCTTCATCCTCGCCTTGGCGCAGTCAACGATTACGGCATTGCAGCAGGTCGCTACCTCGGTACCGGAACTTCAGTCGCTGATGAATCAGCTCAATGCGGACGAGGCGATCGGAAAGCTCGATCAGATCCTCATCGCGCTGAAGCAGCAGAATCCGGCCGGCGGTGACATCAGGATCAGAGACCGCAGGAAAACGGCCAGCCGGGGCGGGGCGCAAGCCAGGGCCGCCATCATGAACCGGCTGGTCGATGCTTTCGCCGCCCTGCCCACGTTGAAGCATGAAAGGTCACGCACGATCGTTCTCGATCTCCTGCCCGGACAACTCAGTCAGGCGGTTGACCGGGGTCCCAATCTCAGGACCGAGATATTCGGCCTGATTATGGCAGCGCAAAACTATCCGGATGGCCTGCAGGAACTCATCCAGGCCGTTGCCCTGGTGGAGGGCGACAGCCTGGCGATGCGCCAGCTTGATGAAGTGATCGCGAACTTGGCTGCCAGCCAGGACGAGCCGCCTGAAATAGTGAAGTTCACCAGGCTTGATACCGAGACACCGGACGCCCCGCCTCGTCCGCAGGCGCCTGATGTCCCCTTTCGGCCGGTACGGCTGATCTTGAGCCCGGAAGAACGTATTGAGTATCGCAACGAGAATGCGCCGCAGGTTCCGGACGGACAGCTAGACGCCCGCTACTGGGCGGCATCTGGCAAAATCGCGCCTCGCAAATTCGGCGACTTTAGCGACCTGGTCTGGGAGCTTGAGCAGTTGATGGCGGGCGCATCGCTGCATCCGCTGATCGTGCTCACCGAGGAAATCGCGAACACGGTACACGGCGAGGGTACCTGGACGCGGGACTGGTCTCTGGTCATCGCCGCGAAGATCGACGCCAGCACAGGCAGTCACGGTAAGGACACTCAGCAGGCGATGCTCGCGGAGCGGCGAAAAAGAGGACTTAAGACATTAATTCCGGTCAGGGACCGGGCGACGCTTTGTTTCCAGCTTGAGCCGAAAGGCATTCAGCACGACCATTATTATCTGACCTGCTGGCTACACGTCGACGACATCATAACGGAAAGAATAGACAATAATAGTCAGGCCGCAGTTGATCTTGCCGGGGTTGCCAAGGAGGTAAGGCGCCTAGTCGGCGAGGCTTGGGTCATACTCAGGTCCCTGGATGCCGGCTCGGCTGGGCTTGATATCGAATTTATCGTGCCCGAACGGCTGCTAAGTCATGACTTCGAGAAATGCCAGCACGGCGACCAGTGGTACAAGCAGCTTGGCCTCCAGTACACAGTCGCGGTCAGGGGCCTCGAGCGCCTGCGCCAGCTGCCGACCGGCTCGGAGACCCGTTCGCACTGGGAAAACAGATGGAAAATCGCACAGAATGGACGGGGCAGAGCTCAGTCACTCTGGCTTACCTGCTGCGATCGGCCGGACAACGCGGAGTGGGTCTGCCTTGCTTGCCTTGTGCGGCCGGCCGGCAACGACAGGCTTTGCGGCACTTGCCGTGAGCAGCGGGGGAGTGAAGGGCTCTGGCTCACCTGCCGGGAACGGCCAGTGGACCCTGCGGCGCGCTGGGCGGATCTGATGGACAGCAGTTACGCCTGGCTCGGGATGACCTATCTGCCGTCTGAGAACGGCGCTACGTCCGAGCTTCACGACGTGCTTGATGCCGGCTACCCGATCGCGGTCTGGATGCGCGGTCCGGCCGGCGGCACTGCGGCCGGTCATGGACGACATGCCTGCACCGGGCTCAGGCTCCAGGATGAACTGATCGCCAGGCTGGCGCACCGGTCGCTTGCCGACCTCAAGAAGATAATTCTCGAGCTCCGGCTGGAAGCCATGCGGAATGGCCTCGACCGTGACCTGACGCTGCTCTGGGACGATCCGTACCAGCTCCCGGAAGACGGAGAACCGCAGCCGCTTGAAGCACCGCCCTACCTGGGAGCGTGACGTGACTGACTGGCATATTTACCACGGCGGGCGCGATCCCCACGATGGCATCGGGGAGCTTCCGCCGCCGCCGGACTGGCGGACATTCCCGAGCGATCCTGACCACGAGTCAGACCCGGCCGCGACCCGCCGGCTCGGCGACTTGGCCCGCGCGGCTACCTACCTGCCAAGCGACGACGAGGTCGAGTTGGTCAACGCGGCGCTGTACCTGCGGCGCCCGCTGCTGCTGACCGGCAAGCCGGGCACCGGCAAGTCGACGCTGGCTTACAGCGTCGCCAGGGAACTCAAGCTCGGGCCAGTGCTCAAGTGGCCGGTGACGAGCCGTTCCACCCGGCAGGAAGGGTTGTATCAATATGACGCGCTGGCGCGGCTGCAGGACTCGAGCCGAGGCGAGGGCACGGATATCGGCCGTTACATCAGGCTCGGGCCGCTGGGGACGGCACTCCTTCCCTCTGGGGTTCCGAGGGTACTCCTCATTGATGAGCTTGACAAAAGCGACATTGACCTGCCGAATGACCTGCTGACGATCTTCGAGGACGGCGAGTACGAGATTACCGAGCTATCGAGGCGGGCGAGAGAAGAGGCGGATGCCACGGTTCGGGTGCACGACGGCTCAGTCGAGGTAGCCATTAAAGATGGCAGGGTCAGGTGTAGTGCGTTTCCGCTCGTCATAATCACGAGCAACGACGAACGCTATTTTCCTCCGGCGTTTCTCCGGCGCTGCCTCCGGCTGAGGATAGATCCCCCTCGCCCTGACCGCCTTGAGAAGATCGTGCGCGCACATCTCGATTTCGCGGACGGGGGAGCGAGCGAGACAGAGATCGAAGATCTGATCAGGCGTTTCGTCGAGCGGCGTGATCGCGGCGACCTGGCGACCGATCAGCTGCTTAACGCGATCTACCTGAACTTTAACCACGTCTGGCCCGGCAATAAGGACAGGCTCGTTGACACGATCTTCCAATACCTGAACAACGCGAGTGTCTGAGTGCAGATCGAGCGGCTGGCGACCGTGCTGTCGGCGCTGAAGCTAGAGCCAACCAAGGAAGACATCCTTGACCTGGTCTGGCTGGCCGCGCAGATAAGCGGAACTCCGCCAGCGCCGGTACCGGAGGTAACCGAAGAAGTCCCGGGCGGGAAAAGCCTGCCGCAGGCCGACCAGCCAGGTCAGGACGATACTTCAGGCCCGCCCGGCGCGGCGCCGCGGTCGCGCCCGGCCGCGGCTGCGGCCAGATCTGGCCTCCAAGATGGTTCGCTGTACCTGGAGCCCGCCATTTCGGCGGTGACCGCCGGCCTCGACGCCGCCGCGGTGCGCGTTCCTGCTGCGTCGGCGCTGGGGGAGCACCTGGAGCTCGCCGGGGCACTGCGTCCGTTCAAGCGGAAGGTCGTCTCGCGGCATGAACTTGTGCTTGACGAGGAAGCGACCGCGGTCCGGGTCGCCGAGACCGGGCGCTGGCTGCCGGTGCTGCGTCCTGCTCTCGGACGCTGGCTTGACCTGGCCCTGGTGGTCGACGGCAGCGAGTCGATGGCCATCTGGCAGCGGTCAGCCGATGAGCTGCGGGCGGTGTTCGAGCGACTCGGCGCGTTCAGCGACGTCCGGTCCTGGGATCTTCATTATCTGGCCGGAGCCGAGCCCGGAGTCGCCCTGAGCCGCCGGGGCCAGAAATCGGAACGGCGCGGCGTCCGGGAGCTTGTCGATCCGACCGGCCGCCGGGTGATCGTGGTCGTCAGCGACTGCCTGGGGCCAGCCTGGCAGGACCAGGTCGCCCAGCAGACCCTCGCGGGCTGGGCGAAGCACGGGCCGGTGGCGGTCATCCAGCCCCTTCCGCAGCGACTCTGGCGCCGGTCGCACGTCAAGCCGGCCGCGGCGGTTCTTTACGCGCCGAAACCCGGCTGCCCGAACACGAACCTGACCTGGAGCACGCTGGGGTTCGGCGAACAGTACCGGCCGGCGATCGGGCAGCTTCTGATGCCCGTCCCCTTGCTTGAGCTCGATCCTGAGTGGCTTTACCCCTGGGGCAGGCTCGTCGCCGCATCGTCCGGCCCAGTGGGCGTAGACGCGATGGTGATCTTTGTCTCTGAAGAAATCGGGCGGAAAGACCGGGTGAACGGCCGCGGCGGCGAGCGGGCCGGGACCGCCGCAGACAACTCGTCCGGCTTGGCCGACGTGATCGTCAGGCGGTTCATCGCCAGCGCCGCGCCCGACGCGGTGCGCCTGGCCGAATACCTGTCGGCGGCGCCGGTCAGCCTCCCCGTGATCCGGCTCGTGCAGGACGCCGTACTTGAGCAGACCAGGCAATCCGATCTGGCCGAAGTGCTGCTCGGGGGTTTGCTCGGCCGGACCGGCAGCTGGGGGAACCTCGGTCCTGAGGAGGTGGAGTACGACTTCCTGCCTGGCGTCCGCGACATCTTGCTTGGCCGGCTGCACAAGCGGGCTGCCGTCAACGTGATTAGCCTGGTATCCGAGTACCTTGCCAGCCGGTTCGGCCAGGCGAATGACTTCCGGGCGCTGCTCGTCGGCGGGCTGGCCGCGGGGGAGTTCACGATCAGTACGGAAAGCCGGCCGTTCGCCAAGGTCGCCGAGCACGTGTTGCGGATGGTCGGCGGGCATTACCGGGCAGCAGCCGACGCGCTGGCGCTGGCGCTGGGGGAGGAGGGACACCTCGGCGAGGGCATCGAGAATATCCGGAAACTGCCGGCCGAGGGTGCCGTGACCTGGTCGCTCGCCGGGGCTGACAGCGAGCATGACGCCGAGACCGAGAGCGGAGGCTACGCCAGGGTCGACCTGCAGATCCCCGCTGCTCCCCGAGATCCGCGTCGGCCGCTCGCATGTCCTTACTGCTACGCGGGCTTCAGCGACCGGGAGATCCTGTTCCGGTGCGAAGGAAGGGTTGGGCCGGGCGGCAAGACCTGTGAGCGCCAGATCGACCGGGTGCTTGAGAAGGAAATGGGCGAGCGCGAATTCCTGCCGCCGGTTTTCAAGATCAATTCGCGGCGCGACAGCGCTCCCTGTCCCGATTGCCAGCTCCTTAGCCGTACCCAGGTCTGCCCGGCCTGCCATAGTCGGCTTCCGGCCGCCTTCCGGAGCACGAGGGGGCGTTTTATCGCGCTTGCCGGTCCCAGCCAGTCGGGCAAGACGGCGTTCATGACCGTGCTTATTCACGAATTGAGGAATGAGGTCGGCGAGATTCTAAATTCGAGGGTCAGGGGCGCCGATCGTGATTCTGAGCGACGTTATGCCAACGAACTCGAAGGGCGGCTCTATGACCAGCAGCAGCTGCCCGGGCGCACCACGACGCGAAGCCAGCTGCACGTGCCCCCGCTCGTGTTCCGGTTCACCATGCCGAGTCCGCGCCCGCGGCGCCCTTCGCGGAGATCCTGCTCTCGTTCGCGGACAGCGCCGGCGAGGACTTGGTGTCGGCCGACAAGATCGAGCAGATGAGCAGGTACCTGAGCGCTGCCGACGGCGTCATCGTGCTGATCGACCCGCTTCAGTTCGCCAAGGTGCGCAAGCGAGTCGACCAGGCGCTGCCGATGCCGGAACGGCTGGCCGGCGACGAACGGCCGGTACCGGCGAGCGACCGGATCACGCAGCTTCTTCTCGCCTCAAGCCCGGTCAGCGGGCTGGTCGAGAAGCCGGTAGCTTTCGTGGTCTCCAAGCTCGACATGATCAGGGACCTGCTGCCCACCGGATCTGCACTTCGGCGGGACCAGCCGCAGCGGCCGTACTTCGACACTGAAGACGGTGCCGAAGTAAACGAGCAAGTTCACGGACTGCTCCGCGACCTGGGCGGCGGCGAGATCAGCCGGGTGATCGGGGAGTATTACCAGACGGCTGCGTGTTTCGCGGTGTCGGCGCTGGGGGATCCGCCGCAAGGCACCAGTGTCGGGCCGGGCGGCGTCCACCCTTACCGGGTCGCCGATCCTTTCCTCTGGCTGCTGAGTAACTTCGGCCTGATCCAGCGTCAGTGAGGCAACTTGTCCTTCAAGCAGCTGCATTACACGTCATGTGAGCAGGGGATCAGCGGCCATTCAGGATTCCAGTTCAGCGCGGTCAGCCCTGGTGTTGGTCCGGAGCTAATGCGTGAAGTAGAAAAGCTCACGTTCTACGAACTTCCGGCCGGGGCGTATCGGGACGATTCTGAGCCGGTCAACCTCGTGTACGCAGGTTCGCCATCCGGTCAGGTGATCATCGCGCAAGTCAGGTCGACGGGCCTGGACTTCTCCAATCGGCCGGGGAATTACTTCGCTCATACCGTCGTTACCGACGCGCCGCCCGAAGACCTGGGTGATGACCTGCCGATTGAGTTCTGGATGGCGCCATTCTGGCGTTCATCGCCCGCGCCTGGAACTGAGCTGCCTGTCCTGAACCCCCCGCTCGGCAAGGGAACGCTCGATCGCCGGACCGTGAGCGCCTTCCTGAGCGGATCGGAAGAGAAGGCGGCCCGGCTGGCGGCCCTGCTGACCGCGATCGACCACGTCCTGTCCCATGACAGCCAGGTCCGTCTCGCCGAGGCGAGATCTGAGCAGGTGAGCTTGTGGATCGCGGCGGCGAGCTATCTGCTCGGCCCAGAAATCGCGCGCCGGCTCACGTTCGCCACCTACTGTGTCTATCCGCGTCAGAGCCGACTGCACCTCGTGGGAATCATGTCGGCCTCGCGCGACATCCATGGCGAACCGGTCCCCTGGCTGGGGCTTCACGACCAGGCCGGAGTCAATCCGCTCAGGGTCTCGCCGACTAGCTCCGCCATGCTGCTGTCGAGGATCGACGTGCTTGACGCGCCCGAGCTGTGGCGGCGCGCGCGGGAACTCAGCCCGAAGCGGCCGGTTTCCCTCGACGCCTGGTTTCCGCTGTTGGCCTGTGCGGCGATCGGGCTTGGCTGCGGGCTGCGCCCGGACGAGCTTGGGCCGGCGCTCAAGTGGCTGACCGCCGATAAGGAATCCCTGGCGAGGGACCAGCTTCTTGAACTTGGCCGTCAGTCACTGACCCAGCCGATCGGCGAGGTCGCGGGCCGGGTTCAGGGATCCTGGCGGGACATGATGCTGCGCCTTGGCGACGAAGAGCTCGCTGCGGACGTCGAGGACGCGATTCTCAAGGGAATGCTGCACCAGCTCAGCGAGGGCGGGACGGTCAGGGATTCGATCGTGTTCAGGACCGGGCGGGGGAAAACTCGCGCTCGCGCGGAATGTGAAGATCTGATCAGCACGGCCGACGCCGGGTTCGCCCTCCGGCTGCTGGTCTGGGCGCGCGCGGCTGAGGTGCCGCTGTCCGACCTGGTGACCGTGCCCGCGGGCCGGAAGGTCACCAGTGCCCTGGCCAGGCCCGAGGCGCTGGCTGGCCTGGCGGAAGCCTGCTCGGCGTGGCCAGAGTTGCGCGCGGTGCTTGTCAGCGAGATTGGCGAACTGACGCCTGATCTCCAGCGCCAGGCGCTGGCGAATGACGCGATCGCGGTCCTCGAGCCGGGAGACTTCGCCCGCTACCCGGAGCTGGGCGAACGGTGGCTGATGACAGCGGCCGAACGCGGCTGGGTATCCAGACTCAGCGCCCTGACTCACATCGCGGGTTTCCGCCGGTCCGCCGGAAGAGTTCGGGTGGTCGACAATGCCCTGGTCCAGGATCTCTGGGGCCGGGAGCCGTGGACGGTAGGCGAAGCCAGGCAGGTGCTCGCGGGCCTGGACCGCAGGGACCTGAACACAACGGCGGTCCTCGAACGGCTTGCTTCCGCATTGCGCCTTGTGCCGCAGGCGGCAACAGGCCAGGCCGGGGAATGGATGGCGTACGTGGCCGCCCTGGCAGCCGTGCCGCACCGGTATCTCGGCCCTGAACTAGACGCCGAAGTGCTGAGAATGTACGAGATCGTATCGTCGCTAGCCGAAGCGGAGGCGGTCAAGTCTGCCCGCAATGACGCGGTGGCCAAGCTCACCGCTATCGTGACGCACCTGGCGGAGCTGGCCGAGGCCGAGGCGCCGGACCTGCAGCGTTTCGTCGATACGCAGATAGCGTGGCGGCTCGTCAGGTATCCGCGGCCAGGCAAGGTACTCGAGATGGCCCCGGAGCGGCTGCTGACGCTCTTCTGCGACCTTACGCTCGCACAGTCCGGCGGCGACTGGGATGCCGCCGCTGCCGCCAGGCTGTTCGCTATCTACTGCGATCTCAGTGAGGGGCGCGAGCGCAAGAAGGCGGAGCAGTTCGAAAAACAGGTTCTGACCCGTCGGCTTCCGGCGAAACTGACCCGCCAGCAGAGTACCGAGCTTTTCTTTATAGTCGATCAGCTGAAACCGACCGGAACAGCCCTGCTGAAGATGTGGTACCAGGAGAAGCGCAACCGGAGACTCAGATGACGGCAGGACTGAGCCAGGGTGCGGCATGGTAATCTTTCTCGACGTCCCCATGTGGGTGCTTACCGCGATTGGATTCATCGGCGGAAGCATTATCGCGCTGGTCGTGGCAACGCTGGCCGCGTTTTTCTTTTTCGCCGGGAGAATTCCCGCTTGCTGTTTCACCGGAATGCTGCAGATCCTTAAAAGATCCGCAGCAGCCGTCCCTGATGGTGAGCCGGCCTGGCCGAGTTACTATTTCGGTCCAATCTTCGACGATGTGCGCTACGGTTCGGCGAAAGTCATCGAGGACGTTATCGAAGCAATGCGCTACGGGTCGAGCACGTCCCGCCGGCTGGCAGAGGTGTTCCTAGTCGGTCCGGCCATCTGGCTTGGCGTCTGGATCGGCATGCCTGCCGGAGCTGTTCTCGCTCTGGTCATCGCGATCCCCGTGGCCTTGGTTTACCTGGCCGTCATTGCCGTCACTGTCCTTATCGCCTGCGGTTCTTGCCAGGTCAGGCGCGGGTGTGAGCGCCTGATCATCGTAACCAGGAAGGTCAGGATGGCTTGTCCTGACTGCGGCGAGCTAGTCCGGCCATGGCCGGTGTATCTCTGTCCCAATAAGGAATGCACCGCCAACAAGCATAATAACATCAGGTCAGGCCGTTATGGAGTGCGACGGAGAACCTGTCAGTGCGGGACGATATTGCCTACTTTCCTGACCGTGACATCGGCGAGCCTGAAGGCTGTATGCTCGAATATTAACTGCAAAGGCGAGCTGCTGCCCGAGGGGTTCGGTGTCACCGGCGAGCTGATCTGGGCCTCGCCGGCAGTATTAATTCGGGGAAAACGCAGTTGCTTTATGCGCTAATCCTCACTGTCTGCCAGCTCATCGAATCACATGGCGGCCAGGTGACTCTCGCCGGCGACACCGGTGCTCGGGTGGAAGAGATGAAAAGGCAGCTTACTAAAGGTAAGATTCGCGGGACCTTGAGGGACATGCCGCGGGCGTATGTACTTCGCGTATCTATCAGGTCAGCTAAGCGGCTCATCTACCTCTTCGACCCCGCCGGTGAATCATTTCCCAGTGACCTAACCTATCTCGATAAAGTCACCGCATTCATATTCGTCATCGATCCGCTACTGGCTCGTAACGTCTTGCAGAAATTCACGCCTGCGCGCCGCCGGGAACTGGAAGTTGAATTCGGATCGGAACGTCCCCCGCCCGCTGACTCTTTTACTCAGACGCGGGAGAGACTCACAGCGCTGGGGATGAAGCAAGTGCCCGCGTCCCTGGCCCTCGTGGTCAGCAAGAGCGATCTTCTCGCCGAGGCCCGGGTTGGCGGGCTGGCCTGGGACAATACCGAGAAACTTGTGGTCGGGTCAGAGGGCATGGCGCTCCGTCAGGTTATCGGGTCGGGGAGGGACCTCAGGAAAGAGTTCAGGAAGGTCGGGTTCTTCGAGACTGCCGCCATTTCCGGGTCCGACCATTCCGAAGATGGCGTTCGCGGTCTGGCCCTGTGGCTGCTGCGCTCCGGGGGGATCGCGCTCCGTGGCTGACCCGACTGATCCCGCTGATCCGAATGACCTGCTTAACCTGGGTAAAGCTGAGGCTGGGCGGACCTCGCGTTTGTACCTCGGCTCGCGTCTGCTGGTTCTCATCGTCACGGGCTGCGTGCTGGCGGCACTGCTCGGACTGGCGGCCCTCTGGTTGATCCTTGCCTTCGTCTAAGAGCCCTCGGTTCCAGGTTCAGCTTTACATAATGTGCATTATCGGCGCTCTGGATGACAGGCGGGAGAGCGGCGGATGCTCGAGTCCCGGTAGTCCCGGAGCATCTTCGGCTGACGGCCAGTCCAACCCGGACCGCCCCGACCGGAGCAGCATCGGTGGCACATCGTTGCTGTTTGCCCGGCGGAGGAACGACATCGGTGGCCCAGCGATGCTGTGCCGCCAGCATCGCTGTCCCATCGTTGTTGTTCAGCGCTGCGGCGGAACAGCATCGCTGGGCCACCGATGTGGCTCTTCTCAAGGTGATCTTCGGCTGAACCCCAGGACTCCGGGGAGTTCCCTCGCTCACACCTGGATCCGCTCGGCTGGTCGCCCGCGCGGGGATGGCGGGGGCACTTTGCCTTCGCAGAAACCAACGCAAAGTGCCCCCGCCGTCAACTCGGCTCCGCGATCAGGCCCCAAGGTCATCCCAATTGCCCGCCAGCGATCGTTCAACGAGGCTGATACCGCCCGCCGGCGGAGCCAGTCGCCTGCGGTCCAATTTCATCAACGGCATCAAGCACCTGCCGGTCAGCCTTAGCTGAGAGCAGCCCCCGGCACCGGCGGCGCGTCCAGCTCGGCGGTCGCCTGGGCAAACTGCGCCGCGTACAGGCGGGCGTAGGCGCCATCGGCGACCAGCAGTTCGGTGTGGGTGCCCTGCTCGACGATCTCGCCGTGCTCCATGACCAGGATCGTGTCCGCGTCGCGGATCGTGGACAGCCGGTGCGCGATCACGAAGCTAGTGCGGCCCTGGCGGAGCGAATTCATTGCCCTCTGGATCAGCACCTCGGTTCTGGTGTCGACCGATGATGTCGCCTCGTCGAGGATCAGGATCGCGGGCATGGCCAGGAAGGCGCGGGCAATCGTGATCAGCTGCCGCTCCCCCATGCTGACGTTCGAACCTTCTTCGTCGATGACCGTTTCATACCCGTCTGGCAAAGTTTGGACGAAACGGTCGACGTAGGTGGCCTTGGCGGCGTCGATGATCTGCTGCCTGGTCGGATTGTCGGCGCCGTAGGCAATATTGTCGGCGATCGTGCCCCCGAACAGCCACGCGTCCTGCAGCACCATGCCGGTCTGGCTTCGCAGTTCCTCGCGGGTCATGTCGGCGATGTTGACCCCGTCAAGCGTGATGGTCCCGCTGTCCAGCTCGTAGAAGCGCATCAGCAGGTTGACCAGCGTCGTCTTGCCCGCCCCGGTCGGGCCGACGATGGCCACCGTCTGCCCGGGCTCGACCGACAGCGAGAGGTGCTCGATCAGCGGCTGGTTCGGGAAGTACCTGAACGACACGTCGCTGAAGGACACCCGGCCGTTCACCAGTTCGGGCTTGACCGGCTCGGCCGCGTCCGGCTCCTGCTCATCGGCGTCGAGGAGGGCGAACACCCGCTCGGCCGACGCCACGCCCGACTGGAGCAGGTTGGCCATGCTGGCCACCTGAGTCAGCGGCTGGCTGAACTGCCGCGAGTACTGGATGAAAGCCTGCACGTCGCCGAGCGACAGCGCGCCGGACGCGACCCGCAGCGCGCCGACCACCGCGACGAGCACGTAATTCAGGTTCCCGATGAACATCATGGCCGGCTGAATGGTGCCGGAAATGAACTGAGCGCGGAAGCTGGAATGGAACAGCTTGTCGTTCTGCTCGGTGAACGCGGCGGTCGAGGCGTCCGACTGGCCGAAGACCTTGACCAGTGAATGCCCGGTGAAATTTTCCTCGACGTGGCCGTTAAGCTTGCCGGTCACCGACCATTGCTTAATGAACTGCGGCTGGGCCCGCTTGCCAATCCGGGTCACGATCAGCACCGACGCGGGAACTGTTACCAAGGCGATAAGCGCGAGCAGCCAAGATATCCAGAACATGACGGCAATCACGCCGACGATGGTCAGCAAGGAGAGCACGACCTGGCTCATCGTCTGCTGCAGCGACTGGGCCAGATTGTCGATGTCATTGGTGACCCGGCTGAGGATCTCGCCGCGCGGCTGGCGGTCGAAGTAGCTGAGCGGGAGCCTCGACAGTTTCTCCTCGACCTGCTGCCGCAGCTTGAAGATCGCCCGCTGCACCATCTTGGCCACGACCCGGCCCTGGATGGCGCTGCACACCGCCGAGGCAATGTAGACGAGGGCGACCACGAGCAGAGCCCGGCCGACGCTGTCGAAGTTGATGCCATGGCCAGGGTTGAGGTTCAGGGCGCCGACCAGCTTGGCCTCGGTGCTGTCGCCGGTGGCCCGCAGGTGCGCGACGAATTCGGCCTTGGTGACCCCGGCGGGGATCTTGCTGCTGAGGTAACCGTCGAAGATCAGGTTGGTGACGTTGCCGAGAATCTTGGGACCGATCACCGAGAAGACCACGCTGAGCGCGCCCATGATTACCCCGGTCGCCATGAGCGCCCGCTGCGGGGAGAGCATGCGCAGGAGCCGCTTGCTCGACCCGCTGAAGTTCAGTGGCTTCTGGGTCGACATCCCGCCCATGAACGAGGCAGGCCCGCGGCCGGCCATCCCGGTACCCGTTGGCCGCAAGTCCCGTGCCGGAGTGACCCGCTCCCCTACCCCGTCCGCGGCATGCCCGTTGACGGCCTTCCCGTTACTCTCGCTCACGTTCTCGCTCATGCCGTGCTCCCCGCGGTGGCTTCCTGCTCGGTTAGCTGGGAGAGCACGATTTCCCTGTACGTCTCGTCAGTAGCCATCAGCTCGTCGTGGGTGCCGGAGGCGACGATCCGGCCGCCGTCAAGCACGATGATCTTGCTGGCGTTCCTGATCGTGGCGACGCGCTGGGCGACGATCAGGACGGTCGCGTCGGCCGTCTCGTGGCTGAGCGCGGTGCGCAAGGCGGCGTCGGTCGCGTAGTCAAGCGCCGAGAACGAGTCGTCGAACAAGTAGATCTCCGGCTTGTGCACGATCGCGCGGGCGATCGCCAGGCGCTGGCGCTGACCGCCGGACACGTTGGTGCCGCCCTGGGCGATCTTCGCATCCAGGCCGCCTTGCATCTGCGCCACGAAGTCGCGCCCCTGGGCAATCTCCAGCGCGCGCCACAACTCGGCGTCGGTGGCCTCCGGGTTGCCGTACCGCAGGTTCGAGGCCACCGTCCCCGAGAACAGGTAGGGCTTCTGAGGTACGAGTCCGACCAGGTCAGACAGCACCTTGGGATCAAGGTCGCGCACGTTGACCCCGTCGATGAGCACTGACCCGTCCGTCGCGTCCATCAGCCGGGGAATCAGGCTGATCAGGGTCGTCTTGCCGCTGCCGGTGCCGCCGATGATCGCGGTGACCTGACCTGGCTCGGCCAGCAGGCTGATGTCACATAGCACTGGCTGCTGCGCTCCCGGGTAACGGAACTCCGCGTGCCGCAGTTCGAGCCGCCCGTGGACCGCGCCGGTCGGCACGGGCTGCGCCGGCGGCTCGATGTCAGGCTTGGTGTCGAGTACCTCGACGATCCGCTCGGCGCAGACCTCGGCCCGTGGCACCATCATGAACATGAAGGTCGCCATCATGACCGACATCAGGATCTGGAGCAGGTAAGTAAGGAACGCGGTCAGCGCGCCGACCTGCATGGCGCCGTCGTTGATCAGGTGGCCGCCGAACCAGAGCACCGCGATCGACGAGAAGTTCAGCACGAGCATGACCGAAGGGAACATCAGCGCCATCAGCCTGCCCGTGCCCAGGCCCACGTCGTAAAGGTCGCCGTTGGCCTCGCCGAACCGCTCCCGCTCGGCCGAGTCGCGAACGAACGCCCTGATGACCCGGACGCCGGTGATCTGCTCGCGCATGATGCGGTTGATCTCGTCGATGCGCTCTTGCATCATCCGGAACAACGGTCTCATTCGCGAGATGATCAGCGTGACGATGATGCCGAGCACGGGCACCGAGACCAGGAGCAGAGCGGACAGCTTCACGTTCTGGTTAAGGGCGAGAATGATCCCGCCGATGCACATGATCGGTGCCGACACCATCAGCGTGAACGTCATCAGCGCCAGCATCTGGACCTGCTGGACGTCGTTCGTGTTCCTGGTGATCAGCGACGGAGTGCCGAAACGACCGACCTCCCTGGCCGAGAAGGCCATGACCCGGCCGAACACCGAGGCCCTGATGTCACGGCCGAGCGCCATCGCCGTCCGCGCGCCGAAGAACACCGCGCCGATCGCGGAAATGATCTGCACGACCGCGATCAGGAGCATGAACCCGCCGGTCTTCAGAATGTAGTGGGTGTCGCCCGTGATCACGCCGTTGTCGATGATGTCAGCGTTGAGCGTCGGCAGGTACAGCGTGGCCAGCGTCTGCACGAGCTGCAGCGCGATAACGAGCTGCAGGTCCCTTCTGTATGGACGGAGGTGCGTTCTGAGCAATCTGATCAGCAAAGGTCACTCGCAGGGGGTTCGCGGTCAAGTTCTGGCTGGCCTAGGTAAGGATCGGCGTGCCGGCCGACAATCGCAACCGGATTCGCTGTTGGCATGACGGTGGGCAGGGCGCACCGAAGCTGGCCAAGGGCCTGCCTGACCAGCGGTGCGAGGGCAGTCGGCGGGTCAGCGGTCAGCCAGCGATCCATCGCTACCTGGATGGCGGCAGTGACCGCGCCGGCCAGTACCGCAGGGAACATGTCAGTCCGAGGATCGGCGCCGAGCCGGTCGGCGATAGTTTCCGTCAGCGCCGTCCGAGTCGCGTGCAGTGTGCGCAGGTACTCGCCTTGCAACTCCGGAGACGACGTTACGAGCTTGATACCCTCGATCCACTCCCGGTCGGGTGGCTCTTCCGCCGCTCCGAACGGCCCGCCAAGGACGGCGTCGGTGATCGCGTCCATCAGCGGCAGGCCGTGCGGCATCCGGCGCAGCGCGCAGCCGATCAACCGGCTGCGATCCATGCTGAGCGAGCAGATCGCCTCGTACTTGCTGGCGAAGTAGTTATTGAAGGTCCGCGCGGAAACGCCGGCTGCCGCCGCGATATCGTCGACGACGACATTCTCAAGGCCGCGCTCGATCGCCAGCCGCATCGCGGCAACTCCGAGGGCTCGCCGCGTCGCCAGCTTCTTCCGCTCGCGCAGGCTGTCCGGCTCGCGCAGCATCTCCTCGAGGTGCTGGCGCAGCTCATCAAGATCCTGCTGCTCCTGGCCGGAGCGCTGATCGGCTGGCGCGGTACTCACGGCCTGAATGGTAGGGCAAAACTTACGTGTCACGCAAATTTGCGGGTTACGCAAGAACTCTCCACGAGAGCGGGCCGCCATTGCCCCGACCCCAGGCGGGCCGCCGGACGGCGAGCCCCAGCGTTGTCCCGGTACTGGTGTCCTGACCCCAGCGTCGTGCCAACGGTGGGCCTCCGACCGGGACCGGCGCACCCGACGCTGGCTCGGTATGTGACTTAATGCCCGGTTCACGTTGGGCTGCGACACGCGGGGTGGGGCGCGGGCCGGGGGCACTGGGGGTAGGCTCCCCGGCCCCGCCCCCGGCCCCGGCCCTGGCCCCGGCTCCCCCGGCCCCGGCTCGCCTGGGTCCTGGCCCGGCCGGGCACTGCTCGCACCGCGCTGTCGTTTTTTCGCTAGCTTTGCGGCCCGGCAGCGACGATGCTGGCTAGGTGCATGAGGATACCGAGCGCTGCGTCAGGGCAGTTCAGAGCAAGGACGCCCGGTTCGACGGGTGGTTCTTCACTGCCGTCCTGACGACCGGGATCTACTGCCGGCCGAGCTGCCCGGCGACGACGCCCAAGTCGGGGAACATGAGGTTCTTCGCGAGCGCGGCGGCGGCGCAGCAGGCCGGGTTCCGTGCCTGCAAGCGCTGCCGGCCGGATGCGAGCCCCGGGTCGCCGCAGTGGAACGAGCGGGCCGACCTCGTCGCGCGGGCGATGCGGTTCATCGCGGATGGGGTGGTCGACCGGGAGGGCGTGGCCGGGCTGGCGGGCAAGCTCGGGTACAGCGTGCGCCAGGTCGAGCGGCAGTTGCGGGCCGAGCTTGGCGCCGGGCCGCTGGCGCTGGCGCGGGCCCAGCGAGCGCAGACCGCGCGGCTGCTGATCGAGACAACGGCGCTGCCGATGGGTGACATCGCGTTCGCGGCCGGGTTCCCGACGATCAGGACGTTCAACGACACGGTGCTCGAAGTGTTCGCCCTGCCGCCCACCGACCTGCGCAAGCGGGCCGCCGCGCGACCGGCGCCCGAGGCGGCCTCGCTTGGCGTGCTCTCGCTGCGGCTGCCTTTCCGGCTGCCGATGTGCCCGGACAACTTGTTCGGGCACCTGGTCGCGACGGCCGTGCCGGGGGTGGAGGAATGGCGGGACGGCAGCTACCGCCGTACCCTGCGGCTCAGCCACGGGCCGGGGATCGTGTCGCTCGCGCCGACCCCCGACTACGTATCCTGCCAGCTGGCGCTGACCGACCTTCGTGACCTGTCGATGGCGATCAGCCGGTGCCGGCGGCTGCTTGACCTGGACGCCGACCCCGTCGCGGTCGGTGACCAGCTCAGGACCGACGAGGCGCTCGCGCCGCTCATCGCCAAGGCACCAGGCCGGCGGATCCCGCGTACCGTGGATGGCGCCGAGTTCGCGATCAGGGCAGTCATCGGGCAGCAAGTGTCGACCGCTGCCGCCCGCACTCACGCGGCGCGCCTGGCCGCCAGGCTTGGCGAGCCAGTGACCGATCCGGCGGGCGGCGGCCTGACCAGGCTGTTCCCTGAGCCGGCCGTGATCGCCGCCGCCGATCCCGACGAGGTGCTCGCGATGCCGCAGGCCAGGAAGCGTACCGTGGTCGCGCTGGCCGGGGCGCTCGCCGCCGGCGACGTCGACCTCGGCGCCGGAGCCGACTGGGAGCTCGCCCGCAGCCGACTCGGGCAGGTACCGGGGCTCGGGCCCTGGACGATCGAGGTGATCGCCCTGCGCGGCCTCGGTGACCCCGACGCTTTCCCCGCGACCGATCTGGGCGTCAGGTACGGGGCGAAGAAGCTTGGGCTGCCCGGCTCCCCCGCCGCCCTGATCAAGCGGGCCGAGCCCTGGCGGCCCTGGCGCGGATACGCGGTCCAGTACCTGTGGGCTACCTCGGATCACGCCATCAACAAGCTTCCTGCCGCCTGAATTAGCGGCAGGATAGGAAAAAGGAAGGGAAAAACTGATGACAGTCCCCACCAGCACGCGCGCGGGCTCTCTGGTCCATACGGTGCCGGTCCATACAGTGGTCGACAGCCCGATCGGGCCGCTTACCCTCGTCGCGGATGACGGCAAGCTGTCCGGCCTCTACATGGAGGTACGGGGTCATGAGCCTGACCCGGCTGGGCTCGGGCATCGGGGCACCGTCGAGGACGACGCCGTGCTCCGCGCGGCGGCGAGTCAGCTCGGCGCTTATTTTGCGGGAGAATTGATGGCTTTTGACCTTCCGCTGAGCATGGCGGGTACCGGATTCCAGCGGACGGTCTGGTCGGCTCTTTGCGATATCCCCTACGGCGAGACGATCTCTTACGGCGAGCTGGCCAGGAGAATCGGGCAGCCATCGGCGTCGCGGGCGGTCGGCCTGGCCAACGGGCGCAACCCGGTCTCGATCGTCGTCCCCTGTCACCGGGTCGTCGGCACCAACGGCAGCCTCACCGGCTACGGCGGCGGCCTTGACCGCAAGCGCTACCTGCTCGCGCTCGAGCAGAAAGCGAGCGGCCAGACCCTCGCCTGAACCTGTCCCTCCGGGATACGGTGGGCTACTGGTCCATCACGTAAGCAGCGAATTGGTGACTGGCGGGGAAAGCCGGGCAGCGATCAATGGAACCAGCTATTCACGGCGATGTCGGTGCGGAGCTGACTCCGTTCATCGGCCGGGTCCGTGAGCTCGCCGAGCTGCGCGCCCTGGTGCCTGGCACCAGGGCGCTGACGCTGTGCGGGGCAGGCGGCATCGGCAAGACGAGGCTCGCGACCCGCCTGCTCAGGGAACTGGCGCCCGGTTACGCCGATGGCGCCTGGATGGTGGAGCTAGCGGACCTGCGCCAGCCTGACCTGGTGGCCTCTCGGATCGCGGCGGTCATCGGAGTGTCAGAGGAGCCGGGCAGGCCGGTGCTTGCCACGCTCGCCGACGCGCTGCGGTCAAGGCGGCTGCTGCTTGGCCTGGATACCTGCGAGCACCTCATCGACGCGTGTGCCCAGGTCTGCCAGCGGCTGCTTGCCGCCTCGCCCGGCTTGCGGGTAATCGCGACTTCGAGGGAGCCGCTGCGGGTCGCGGCCGAGACGGCCTGGCCGGTGCCGCCCCTGTCCCTTCCGGCGGCCGCGTCCGACCAGGCCAGCTCTGACGCGGTCAGCCTGTTCAGCGACCGGGCCGCCGCCGCGCGGCCTGGATTCGCCGTGACGTCAGCGAACGCCCGCGCGGTGAACGAGATCTGCCGGTCACTTGACGGTCTGCCGCTGGCAATCGAGCTCGCCGCCGCCTGGGTGCGGGCGCTGACCGTGGAGCAGATCGCCTCGCGCCTCGCGAACCGCTTCCGGCTGCTCAGCTCCGCGGACAGGAACGCTCCCCCCAGGCACCGCACGCTGCGGGCGGCGATCGACTGGAGCTACGACCTGCTGGAACCGAGCGAGAAGATCCTGCTCCGCCGGCTGTCAGTATTCGCCGGCTGGCCGCTTGAGATGGCCGAGGAAGTCTGCGGCTACGGGGACGGCGTTACCGCCGGCGAGGTGTTCGACCGGCTGACCGCGCTCACCGACAAGTCGCTGGTGATCACCGACACCGAGTCCGGGAGCAAGATCAGGTACCGGATGCTCGACACGGTCCGCGAGTACGCGGCCGCCACGCTCGCCGAGGCCCGCGAGTCGGAAGAGCTCGAGGACAGGTTCCGCGACTACGCACTGCGAAACGCCGAGGAACTCGCCCTGATCGGGATGGCTCAGGTGCCGGCGACCTGGGCCGTGCGCGTTGAGACAATCCACAGGTTCGACTGGGACAGGGCGAACTTGCGGCAGGTACTTGGCCGCGCCCTCGCGCGGGGCGATCGGGACGCCGGGCTGCGGCTGTGCGCCTCGATGCGGCCGGTCTGGATCATCGAAGGTTCCTCGGCCGAAGGCGCCCGCTGGACGGATGACTTCCTCGCGCTCGGCACCGACGGCCTGCCCGACCGGGTGCTCGGCCCCGCGCTGGTGACACGGGCGCAGCTCGCCATGGCCACCGACCCGGACGCGGCCCGTGGTTACGCGGCCGGCGGGTTGCGGCTGTGCCAGGATCCCTGGCTGGCATTCTGGGCCGGGTCCGCGCTGAACTTGCTGGCTGAGGTCGCGCAGCATCACGGCCAGCTCGACCATGCGGAGTCAAGCGCGAACGAGGCGATTGAAGTAGCCAGGCGGGCTGGCGACCGGTGGAACGAGGGCTACGCCTTCGGCACGCTCGCCACGGCGGCAGCCTTCCGCGGCGACTTCGAGGCGGCCAGGGAACGAGCAGAGACCGCGCTCGCGATCATGCGGGCGATCGATCAGCTCTGGGGCGCGGCCAGGGCGCTGCTCGGCCTCGGTGACCTGGCCAGGATCACCGGCCAGCCCGCTCAGGCCCGGCGGCACTACTCAGAAGCCCTCGTGATCGTGCGCGAAATCGGCGCGAAGCAGGAGATCGCCAGGTGCCTCGCCGGACTCGGGCGGGTCGCGATCGGCCAGGATGACCTCGCCGAGGCGCGGGCGTACTTCGGGGAAAGCCTGGAGATCAGCCAGTCGGCGGGCAACCGGATCGGCGTGATCAGGGGTCTTTACTCGTTCGCGGTGCTGGCGACGCACGAGGGTGACGCGGGTACGGCCGTGCGGCTGGCGGCTGCCGCGGCGGGGCTGCGCGAGGCGGCGGGCCTCGCCGAGGCGGATCCCGGCCGGCTTGGCCGGATCAGGCAAGCGGCCGATGCCGCCGGGCTCAGCACCGGGCAGGTAACCGAACTCTGGGCGGAAGGTCTCACGCTGGCTGCTGACGACGCCGTGGCGCTCGCGCTCGGCTCTGGCACGCGCCAGGAAGCGGCCGGGCCGCCTGCGGACGGCGGGGCGCCAGGATCCGCGGCCGGGCTGACCGCCAGGGAACTGCAGATCATTCATCTCGTCGCCGGCGGCAGCGGCAACCGTGCCATTGGCACCGAACTCGGCATCGCCACCGCGACTGCCGCGAGGCACGTCGCCAACGTCATGACCAAGCTGGGCGTCAACTCCCGCGCCCAGATCGCCGCCTGGGCCGCTGAGCAGGCCGGTGCCCCAGGCGAGCAGCCCTGAGCGCCAGCGGGTCGCAAGGGTTCATGCTTGTCAAGCTCGCAGCCGGCCGTGACCGGCAGACCGGAGGTAAGCCAGTTGGCTCGCAAGGACAGGCCGCAGAGCGTCCCCGCGCGTGCGCTCATCCTGACTCCGCCGGCCGCGCCAGGCGCGGAGTACAACGTGGGCACCACGATGCTGATCGTGCTGCCCGACGGAAGCTCGGTGGTCGGCGGCCCGCCTGGCGGGATGGCTCCTACGGCGTGGTCAGGCTGGGCGGCTGGGTTCCCGTGATGGTGCCGCCTGGCCAGCCGGACGAAGCGGAACTTGACTTCGACCACGTGCCGGCCTCTGAGGACATCGCCGCCGTCATCGGCGAAGCGCTTGGCGCTCCTGCGGTTGCCCCGGTGCCGCCGGACGAGTGGAGGGTCAGGCTGGCGCTCGAGTACGCCGAGCGGCTGATCGCCGAGGGGCCTTTCAGCCCCGAGCAGGCCGACGCGATAAGGCAGCGCATCAAAGCCGGCGTGTGACCACGGGGCGGCGGCCACGCCCCCGAGGCGATCAGAACGGGAAGCCGTGCGCCTGCGGGCGCGAGGTGATCCACTGCCACTGGGTGAACTGGCGGGCGCGTCCGGCCATGGCTGTTATGTCGCTGGCGTCCGGCATGGAGCCCGGGGTGGCGGCAGCGTGCTAACCGCATCGATGGGTCATCGTTGCGGTCCCGCGCCGCCAGAGCCAGACGGACACTTTGCTGTGCCTCTGTGCTGGCGTGGCCCGTCCGGTCGCTTCCTGAGTGTTCGGTATCCCTTTGCAACTGTTAGTGGCTTATGACGGTATGCGGGGCCTACGCTCGCGCTCATCGACTGATTCGAAAAATCCGCTCTGGCTGCCCTGATGCGGGCTCCTCTTGGAGGAAAAGTTTATGAAGCGTGGTCGGCGATCCGGTCTTGCGGTCAGTGCCGCTAGCGCGATATGCCTGGTGGCGGCGTTCGCGGGGACGGCGATGGCCAGCCCGGCGGGGGGCGTCAAAGGCGATCCGCAGCCCGAGCTCAATCCGTTCAAGCTCGGCGTCCTGAAGGCCAACTCCCCCGGCGGCGGCATCGCGATGGAGCCTGACGGCGGCTTGGTCGCGGTATACGACATCGGCGTCGGCAGCGGCAGGCTTCAAGTGTGCGTGCTCGACCGGGGCGCGCGGGGATGCGCGAGCAAGACAGTGCTCAGCCCGCCGAGCAGCAAGGACGACACCTTCGGAACCCCCGGGGTCTTCGTTACGTCAGCGAATCACGTGACCGTCCTGCAGGCGACCTGCTGTGACGGCTCAGCCGACGGCGGCGACGTGCTGTTCTCCTCGACGAACGGCGGCAAGACGTTCGGCCCCCCGGTGCGGGTCGGTTCGCTGAGCGTGGACGCGTCGGCGCTGATCGGCGGCCAGGTCGTCTTCGGCCAGGGTGGTCACGACGGTGCCGAGGTCGAGAGTATTCCGGTCAATGCCAGCGGTCCGCCGCCGGCCACCGCGACCCCGATATCCAAGACGTCCTACGAGTTCGCCGTAGGCAGTTACCACAGCGGAGCGCTCATCGCGTCGCAGTCTGACGGCGCCTCGTTCGATACGACGTACGTTGACTACGCAACCGCCGGCAGTGACTTCAACGCGACTAACTCCTATCACCAGGTCGGAGCCGTCAGCAAAGAAGACCTGATCGGGATGGCCGGCGACGCGCTGCTGACGATCCAGACCGGCGGCCAGCGTGCCGTTGAGCTGAGGCTGTTCAACGGCACGAGCTTCGGCCCCGCGCACGCGGTTCCTGGCACTTCCGGCGGCGAACCCGAATGGTTCGCTGTCGACCAGGACCCGAGCGGGGCGGTGCACGTGTTCGCCGACCGCGCCGCCCAGGGCTACGACTTGATCGAGCACACGAGTACCGATGGCGGCGCGCGCTGGGAGGCTCCGGTCAATCTCGGCAACGCGATCGACAGCGATTACTACACCGCGGCGCTTGACTCGCATGGCGCTGGCCTGGTGCTCGGCACCGACCAGGGGGAGGCCTATCCGGTGCTGGCCGCGCAGGGCGTGTCGTTCAGCATCAAGCCGGCCAGCATCAGGAAGGGCAAGTCGGTAATGGCGTCCGGCAAGATCAGCCCCGCCGCGATCGGCAGGCTGATCACCTTGCAGGTGCAGGGGGCGGGCGGCAAGTGGTTCGACGTGACCCATGCGACGGCGCATACCAAGAGCGGCGGATCGTTTAGCTTCACGATCAAGGGCAGCGCGGCGGGCTCGTTCAAGTACCGCGCGGTTGCCGCTGACCTGGCCGGTTACCTGATGTACGGCTATTCCAACGCCAAATCGCTGCGGGTGACCGGCTAACCGCCGGCCGGGCCGGGGCACGGGGCCGCGGCGGCAGGCCTAGCCGCCTAGTACCTTCAGGCGAAGCGCCGACCAGGTCTCGTCGAGCGACACCTGCCGCACCGGGTCGAGGCCGGCCGAGGGCACGAGGTCCCTGATGATGTCCCTGTTCAGGTCGGTGCCAAGCTGCCGCGCCTTCGGGTAAGCGAGCCAGGCGATCCCGCCCCGCCCGGCGACGTCCGCCAGCAGCGGTAGCCGCGGCTCAAGCTCGGACCGGTCCTTCGCGAATACCAGCACGGCCTCGGCGGCAGCGGCTTCGGCGGCCGGAGCGGTCAGGTCGAGTGCCGGGCCTGACCCCACGATGGCGATCCGTTGCCCCGGCCTGATCTGAAGCTTGCTGTCAAGCGCGGACATCGGCGGTACCTCCAGGGACGAAACTCAATGGGGATCGAACAGGGCACTGACCGACTCGCCTCCGTGTATCCGCCTGATGGCCTCGGCGAGCGCGGGCGCTACGGAGATCACGTGGAGTTTCTCGTTGTCCTCTGAATCGCCGATGGCGACGCTATTGGTGCAGACGACCTGTTCGACCTCGGGCCAGGCGGCGATGCGCTTGAGCGCGCCGTCACAGAACAGGCCGTGCGTGCAGGCGATCCTGACCGAGCGGGCGCCGGCCTCGCGGAGCTTGCCGAGGAGTTCGATGATCGTGGTGCCCCGCGCGATCTCGTCGTCGAGCACGATCACGTTGCGCCCGGCGACTTCGCCGATGATCGAGGTGATCGTCACCTCCTGGTCGCTCATGCGTTCCTTGGCGCCGGCCGCGACCGGGAGGCCGAGCATCGAGGCCAGCGCCGCCGCCGTCTTGGCGTTGCCAAGATCGGGCGAGACCACGACCGAGTTGGCCAGGTCAAGGGTGCGGAAGTGGGCGGCGATCTCGCGCAGGGCGTGCAGGTGATCGACCGGCACGGAGAAGAAGCCGTGCACTTGCGGCGAGTGCAGCGTCATCGTGAGCACCCGGCTGGCCCCGGCCGTGACCAGCAGGTCGGCGACGAGCCGGCCGCCGATAGAGACCCGCGGCATCGTCTTCTTGTCCGAACGGGCGTAGGCGTAGTGCGGGATCACTGCCGTCACCCGCGCGGCCGACGCCCCGCGCGCCGCGTCCAGCATCAGCAGCAGTTCCACCAGGTGCTCCTGCACCGGGGCGGACAGCGGCTGGATCAGGAACACGTCGCGTTCCCTGCAGTTCGACTGCAACTGCACTTCCAGGCAGTCGGTCGCGAACCGGCGGATCGTGGCCGGGTGCAACGGCACGCCGAGATGCCCGCAGATCTCGGCCGCTAGGTCCCGGTGCGCGCTGCCGCTGAAGATCGAGATTTCCCGCACATGGCCAGATTATGGCCATGTGCGGGGCCGCCACTCCAGAACGCCGAGGTGATCAAGCTCAGCCGGGCATTCCTCCGGCCGGAGACGCGTGAACTGCCACTGAATTACCGGCAAATATCCCCCCGTGGCCGAGGTCCTAGCCGGGCTGGTGCGACTCGCCGGACGGGTAGGCCGGGAGGGCCAGTTCCTTCCTGATCTCCTGCTGTACCGTCTCGCTGTCAGGGCGGGCGTCGACGGTAATCACGTATTCCTTGCGCCGGAAGATGTCCAGCACCGGGTTCGTCTTCTCGTGGTATTCGCGCAGCCGGACGGCCAGGGCTTCCTCGGTGTCGTCCTCCCTGGTCACTAGCGCGGAACCGCAGACATCGCAGCGGCCGGCCTGCTTCGGGCTGTTGGCGATCAGGTTGTAGTCCATGCCGCATCCCGAGCAAAGCCGCCTGGCCAGCACCCGGCGGCGGACCTCGCTGTCGGGCAGGTCGAGGTGGATCACGCCGTCGATGTCATAGCTTTCCAGGAAGAACTCGGCCTGGCGCTCGTTGCGCGGGAAACCGTCGATGATGAAGCCGTAGTTCCAGTCATGATCAGCCAGCCGTTGCCTGACCACGCCTTCCACCAGGTCGTCGCCGATCAGCAGGCCCGCGGCCATGATGCGCCTGACCTGGGCGCCGAGCTTGGTGTGATGCTGCACGTTCCAGCGGAAGATGTCGCCGAAGGCGATGTGCACCAGGTCAAGGTCTTCGGCGAGCATGACGGCCTGGGTGCCCTTGCCGCTCCCCTGGACGCCGAGAATGACGTATTTGCGCACGCGGTCAGGCTATCGTGCCGCCTGCGCCTGACCGCCTTCCGCCGCCGGAGGCGCCACTGACGGCGGCACCACTGACGGCGGCACCGCGGGCCGGTCACCTCCTGCGTCTCGGATTCCTCGCCGGCCCCGGTCCCCAGCGCGAACTGGCGCTCGCACCAGCGGCGCAGCCTCGGGTCGAGCGAGTCGGCGATCTCGGGCCAGTCGGCTGCGAGCAGGCTGGCGTTGATGAACCGCACGACGTCATTGCGCTTGCCCTGCGACAAGAGCATGCCGTACATGCTGCGCCTCGTGCGATCGTCGCTGATGTCGCACTCGCGCATCCCCGGCCACGACAGGTGCATGGGCAGCATGACCACGCCCTTGGCCGGGCCCTTGAGGTCACCGAGCTGGCCGGGCAGCCGGCCAGCCGGCCCGAACCGCGAAGCCAGCAAGTCTGCGATAGGCATAACCTGCATTATTACTGAGTACCCGGCTACTGTGTGTGGTGACTCGCAGTAGTGGCACGCGGAGACCCAGATCCGCGGCGGCCGGTGTGACGACTACGCAGTGTCGGAGATAGGCTCGGGACATGTCAGGTAATTCAGTTGCGCCGCGCTGGCGGGTGCTGGTCACGCCGCGCTGGATCAGCTGGCATTTGTTCGCCGTGGTCGCGTTCTTCGGCATGTGGTGGCTGGGTGACTGGCAGTTCCATCGCGCCATCGACGGCAACGCCCTGAGCTGGGCCTATACTTTCGAATGGCCGGTCTTCGCGATCTTCGGCGCCGTGTTCTGGGTCAAGACAATCAAAGACGAGCTGCATCCGTCCGAGTCGGCGAAGGCAAGGGAAGTCAGCCTTCCGCCGGGCGCCGCCCGCGCGGCCGCCGCCGGCGACGCCTTGGTCGGATATGAAGCTGGCGAAGGCATCAACGGTGCCGCTCGGGCACTGCTCGGAAACGACGGTGCCGAGGACGAGGACGACGAGCCGGCCGACGCGGAACTCGCTGAATACAACGCCTACCTGGCCAGGCTCAATAAGGAAGTCAAGGGCCACGGCCAATGGCACGGCCTGCGCTGACAAGGCCGATGAGGAGGACAGCTAGGTGGACGTAGACCGGCTACGCCCGGTGGTAGTGCGCGCTTACCGCGTGATGGCCTACGTGACCGGCACCATGCTGATCATCTTGTGCTTTGTCGGAATCCCGTTGCAGGTGTGGGCGCATTACGACGCGATCGCGAAGGTAGTCGGCGCTATTCACGGCGTGCTTTACATCATTTACCTGGTCGTGGCCTTCACGATGACGAGGTTCGTGCGGATCAGGACCGCCAGCGTGACGACGATCATCGTGCTGCTCGCCGGGACCATCCCCGTCCTCACGTTCGTCGTGGAGCGCTGGATCAGCCGCCGTTACATCGACCCCGTCCTGGCGGCCAGCCCTGCGAGCGCTACCCCGCGGGCGGCCGTCAGCCAGTGAGCGAGCAGTACTTCGCGGCCGAGCCGACGGCCGCGCACCGTTACGGGTCTGTCCACGTGATACTGCCCGACGTGCACCTTGAGCTGGAAACCGACGCCGGCGTGTTCTCGGCCAGCCGGCTTGACCCCGGCACCAGGATCCTGCTCGACACCGCGCCGCCGCCGCCCGCCGCCGGCGACCTGCTCGACCTCGGCAGCGGTTACGGCCCGCTTGCCCTGGTCCTGGCGGCCCGCTCCCCCGGTGCGCGCGTCTGGGCGGTCGACGTGAACCAGCGCGCCCTGGCGCTCACCGCCGCGAACGCCGAGCGGGCCGGGCTCGGCAACGTCACCGCGGCCGGGCCGGACGATCCCGGCTTGCCAGCCGAATTCGGGCTGATCCTGAGTAACCCACCGATCAGGATCGGCAAAATTGCCTTGCACGAACTGATGGCCCGCTGGCTGGCCAGGCTCGCGCCTGGCGGCGCGGCGTACCTGGTAGTGCAGCGGAACCTCGGATCCGACTCGCTCCACCAGTGGCTCACCGAGTCCGGCTGGGCGGTCCGCCGCGCTGCCGCGAGGTCGGGCTACCGGGTACTTGAGGTGAAACGGTGAGCCGGCAGCTCGGGCCGACGGAAGTCAAGCGGCTGAACAGGGACTGGCGGCGCCGGACGGAAGCCAGTCTCTGCCTGCTGCTCGAATCGGTCAGCCAGCCGTTCAACCTCGGCTCGATCGTCAGGACCGCGGCCGCGTTCGGGGTGGAGCAGGTCTGGCTGTGCGGTGAGGTCGCGGACCCGATGCACCCTTCGGCCCGCAAGACGGCGCTTGGCACCGCCAGGTTCCTGACGTTCCGGCACGCAGCCAGCCCCGGCCAGGCGGCCGCCGAGATCAGGGCGGCGGGCCTGCGCCTCGTCGCGGTCGAACTCGCCGAAGATGCGGTGCCGCTGCATGAGGCGGACTTGTCCGGTGGCGTGTGCCTGGCCCTTGGCCATGAAGATCGCGGCTGCACGGCCGCGCTTCTCGCCGCAGCCGATCAGGTGGCATACATTCCGCAGGTAGGGCGGGTCGGCTCGCTCAACGTGGCGGCGGCCACCGCGATCGCGCTGGCCGAAGCGCGGCGCCGCGAGTGGGCGCGAGGCGATGAACATTGTACCGTGACGGAGGGCGAACGTGCCTGACTTCCTCGATCACCAGGTCCCGGTCGCGTTCGCCCACCGGGGCGGGCCCGCGCACTTTCCTGAGAACTCGTGGCGAGCCTTCGAGCACGCGGTCAAGCTCGGCTACGCCTACCTGGAAACCGACGCCCAGGCCTCCTCTGACGGGGTACTCTTCGCGTTCCATGACAAAACGCTGGACCGGGTGACGGATCGCGCTGGCGCCATCGCCGACCTGACCGCCAGCCAGGTCGCGGAGGCCAAGATCGCCGGAACCGACCCGGTACCGCTGCTTGAGGAACTGATCGGCGCCTGGCCGGACATGCGGTTCAACATCGATGTCAAGGACTGGCCGGCCGTGCGGCCGGTGGCGGAGCTGCTGCGCAGGACCGGCGCCTGGGACCGGGTAAACCTCACCTCGTTCTCGGCCGGACGGCTCAGGGCCACAAGGAAACTGCTCGAACAGCCGGTGTGCATGGCCGCCTCGCCCGTGGGTGCCGCCGCGCTCCGCTCAGGACTGCCCGGCCACCTGCTGGCGCCGCGATTCGCCCGCCGGTGGGTCAGGTGCGCCCAGATTCCGGTCCGCCTGGCGACCGCGCCGCTGATCGGCCGCGCGCACGATGCCGGACTCGCCGTGCATGTGTGGACCGTGAACGACGCCAAGGTCATGAACTCGCTTCTCGATCTTGGCGTGGACGGCATCATGACCGACCAGACCGAGTTGCTCCGCGAGGTCCTCACCGCCCGCGGCCAGTGGCACCCAAGGCCGGGCGAACCGGCCTAAGGGGGCCGCCCGGGGTTTTCGCTCGGCCCAGGCGGGAATCTTGTTCAGGTAATCGCCGTTGACATGAACGACTGTCGAGCGCCCGGAGGCAAAGACCCTATGGCCGAACGCGCACTACGTGGAACCCGCCTTGGCGCCACGAGCTACGAGAACGACCGGAACACCGACCTGGCTCCGCGTCAGGAGGTCGCTTTCGACTGCCCGAAGGGCCACAGGTTCAGCGTGCCCTTCGCGGCCGAAGCAGAGGTGCCTGCGAAGTGGGAATGCCGGGTCTGCGGAGCGATCGCGGTGACGGCGACCGGTGACGAGCCCTCCGCGGCCAAGGCTAAGCCGCCCCGCAGCCACTGGGACATGCTCATGGAGCGGCGCACGATCGCGGACCTCGAGGAGGTACTCGCCGAACGTCTGGCGATTATCAGGGGCAAGCGCGGCGAAGATCCGGCACCCGATGTGACCCAGGCGAGGCATCGCAAGAGCGCCTGACCTCAGGCCGTAACGCCGCGGCGCTGGCCGCGGAACCTGGCCGCCAGGCCCCATTTGGCTACCCGCCAGAGCGCCTCCACGATGATCGACCGGTTCATCTTGCTCGCGCCCCTGGTGCGCTCGGTGAAGGTGATCGGCACTTCGGCGACCTTGCCGCCAGTGTTGATAACGCGGACCGTCAGGTCAATCTGGAAGCAGTAGCCCTGCGAGTCGACGTCGCCGAGTCCGAGGCCGCGCAGGGTATCCGCCCGGTACGCGCGGTAGCCGCCGGTCGCATCGTGCACCGAGATGCCGAGCATCAGCCGCACGTAAAGGTTCCCGCCCTTGGACAGGGCCTCCCTAGATTTCGGCCAGTTCACGACCGTGCCGCCGGGAACGTACCTCGACCCGATTACCAGGTCGGCCGACTCGAGCGCGGTCAGCATCTTGGCCAGGTCGGCCGGGTCGTGCGATCCGTCCGCGTCCATCTCGACCATCACGCCGTAACCGTTGTCGAGCGCCCAGTTGAAGCCGGCGATGTAGGCCGTGCCCAGTCCTGACTTGCCCTGCCGGTGCATGACGTGAATCCGGGTATCGGAGGCGGCGAGTTTATCCGCGATCTCCCCCGTCCCATCCGGGCTGTTGTCATCCACGATCAGGATGTCCACCGGCGGCGCCGACGCCCTGACCCGAGTCACGATCAGCTCAAGGTTGTCGCGCTCGTTGTACGTCGGGATGATGACGGCCACCGGGCCAAGCGGGGCGGTCAGCCGCTCAGATGATGTCAACCTGTCCTGCCTCGATAACGACTGTGTCTGTGGGTTCAAAGCTACAACGATGCCGGGACGCCGACCGTCCCCGAGAGCCTGCTGCTCGCCCGCCGGCACATCACGACCGCGGCCAGATTAGCCGATCGGAACGCTAAGCGGGGCGCCGCAGCCTGGAGCGGGGCTCTATGGCCTGGAGCGAGGAAGGGGCACAGTCATCCTTCGGACCGGAAGGCGTCCAGCTGGCAGCGGGCTCGCCCTCCGTTGTCTACTGGGTGACTGTGCCCCTTCCAGGTCCTTGTGCCACTGGTCTTGCCCCGTCATGAGCGGCACTAGCACCGATGAGCGACATGGTGCGTAACTTGCTAGAAGATACCGTCCCTCGTACTGATGTCAAGCCCGGGACCTATCGGCCCGGCTGGCCCCGGCTTCGGCAGCGGCAGCCGCCGGGGGCGGCCGCTGCCCTGTCGGGTATCGGGGCCTGGCGATACCATTTACTCGCCACTGGACTGGCGGCGAAGCTGGAGGTCGGGTTATGGCAGAAAACGACGGCGCCGAGGCGGCTGCTCAGCAGACCGAGGTGTCTGAGGCGCAGATCGCCGTCCACTGGCGGGAAGAGGATTACTACCCGCCGCCGCCTGACTTCGTGGCGCAGGCCAACGCCGCGGACCCCGCGATTTTCGGCCGGTTCGCCGAGGACAAGTTTCCCGACTGCTTTACCGAGTACGCCGACCTTCTGACCTGGGACGAGCGCTGGCGCACTGTGCTTGACACCTCGACCCCGCCATTCTGGAAGTGGTTCACCGGCGGCAAGCTCAACGCGTCCTATAACTGCGTTGACCGGCATGCGCAGAGCGACGCGGACAAGACCGCGATTATCTGGGTGCCCGAGCTGGAAGCCGATGAGCACGAGCACCTCAGCTACGGTGAGCTGCTCCGCCGGGTCAACGAGTTCGCCGCCGTCCTGCGCGACTTCTGCGGGCTGCAGGCAGGCGACCGGGTGACGCTGCACCTGCCGATGGTGCCTGACCTGCCCGTAACGATGCTGGCCTGCGCCCGGCTCGGCGTTATTCACTCCCAGGTGTTCGGCGGCTTCTCAGGGAACGCCTGCGGTACCAGGATCGCCGACTCAGGCAGCAGGGTCCTGATCACGATGGACGGCTACTACCGGGCAGGCGACCTCATCGACCATAAGGTCAAGGCCGACGAGGCGGTCGAGGAAGCGCTTCGGCAGGGCCAGGAAGTCGACAAGGTGCTCGTCTGGCGGCGGCACGCCGGGAGGTACGCCTCCCAGACGCCGATGGCAGCGGGACGCGACTTCTTCGTCGACGAGGTGCTCCCCGGCTATCAGGGCGCGAAGGTTGAGCCGGTGTCGCTGCCGGCCGAGGCGCCGCTGTTCCTGATGTATACCTCGGGCACCACCGGACGGCCGAAGGGCGCGCAGCACTCGACGGGCGGCTACCTGTCGTACGTGGCGGGGACCTCGAAGTACTACCAGGACATTCACCCCGACGACGTCTACTGGTGCATGGCCGATATCGGCTGGATCACCGGTCACTCCTACATCGTCTACGGGCCGCTCGCGCTCGGCACGACGACGGTGATCTACGAGGGCGTGCCGAACTACCCGGACGCCGGGCGGCCGTGGCGAATCGCCCAGCAGCTGGGCGTCAATATCTTCCACACGTCACCGACGTCGATCAGGATGCTCCGCAAGGTCGGCCCGCAGGAACCGCGGAAGTACAACTATCACTTCAAGACCATGACCACGGTCGGTGAGCCGATCGAGCCTGAGGTCTGGCGCTGGTACTACACCGAGGTCGGGAAGGGCCAGGCCGCGATCACCGACACCTGGTGGCAGACCGAGACCGGCGGGTTCCTCGGCGCCACCCTGCCAGGCCTGCAGCCGATGAAGCCGGGAAGCTGCGGCCCTGGCGCGCTCGGCATCTTCCCCGTCATCTACGACGAGGACGGCGAGGTCGTGCCGCCGGGCAGCGGCCGGGCGGGCAACATCTGCATCAGGAACCCCTGGCCGGGCATCATGGAGACGATCTGGGGCCAGCCCGAGCGGTTCATCGACGTCTACTACCGCAAGTACAACCGGAACCCGGCCAGCCGGGACTGGCACGACTGGCCGTACTTCGCCGGGGACGGGGCGCTCCAGTCGGCCGACGGCTACATCAGGATCCTCGGGCGCGTCGATGACGTGATCAACGTGGCCGGGCACCGGCTCGGCACGAAGGAGCTCGAGTCGGCCGCCCTGACCGTGGACGAGGTCGCCGAGGCGGCGGCCGTCCCCGTGATGGACGACATCAGGGGCCGCGTCGTCGAGATGTACGTCTCGCTGAAGCCCGGTGTCGCCCCGGAAGGCATGGGGGCCAAGGTCACCAAGGCGATCGAGGTGGAGATCGGGAAGATCGCCAGGCCCAAGAACGTCTGGATCGTGGCCGACATGCCGAAGACCAGGTCGGGCAAGATCATGCGCCGGGTCATCGCCTCAGTGTCCAACTTCACTGACGTGGGCGATGTCACGACGCTGGCCAACCCCGAGGTCGTCGAGACGATCAGGCGGCAGGTGCAGAGCGCCAAGGTCGCCAAGGGCGAGCAGCCGCGTGAGCTGACCGACGCCGAGAAGGAAGAGATCGCCAAGTACGGCAACGCTGAGTAGGACGGTGCCGAGTAGGACGGTGCCGAGTAGCCAGGACCGAGGGACGGAGGCCGGGCCGGAGAGTGCTCTCACTCACCGGACCCGGCCTCGGGGCGGGGGTTGCGGCGCGCGGGGGGCTTACTGGCGCCGCCTGCTCCTCACGCCGCCACGGGCGTCCCTGCTGCCCTTGACTGGGCTGCCCTTGGCTGCACGGGGGCGCCAGCCAGGAGCTTCATTTTCAGCAGTTGCCGGCCGCGATGGATCCGCGACATCACGGTGCCAAGGGGGGTGCCCATGATGTCAGCGATCTCCGCGTACCGGTAGCCCTGGACGTCGGCCAGGTACACCGCCGTCTTGTACACCTCGGGCAGGTCGGTCAGCGCCCGCATCACGCCGGAATCCGTGAGGTTGTCAAGCGCCTCGAGCTCGGCCGACCTCGAGTGCGAGCCGAGCCGGTCGTGGAGGTCCGTGCTGGCGCCGGCGTCGGCCGCGAGGATCTGATGCGGCTCGCGCTCGCGCTTGCGGCACGAGCTGTAGAAAGTGGTCACGAGGATGCGATGCAGCCAGGCTTTCAGGTTGGTGCCCTGGCTGAACTGGTGGAAGGCGAGGTAGGCCTTAGCGAACGTCTCCTGGATCAGGTCCTCGGCGTCGCAGTGGTTGCGGGTCAGCCTCAGCGCGGCCGGATACAGGCGGCGCATGTAAGGGATCGCCTCCTCTTCGAACCTGGCGCGCTGCTGATCTGGCGCGCCCTCTTCATTCCAGGCTGGTTCTTTCCTCGCGTGTGCCACGGGGGCGGTGGCCAGCGAATCCATGTGTCCCTCCCCTGCCGGTGCCCCCGGACGGCAAGCCACGCCACTGCGCCGCACCGCAGGAGGTGATGTCCTCTGCCTTGGATGCCGGCTTGCGTGCCGCGCCGAACGCGGGGGCGATGGCGCTGTCAGGTTTTCCTACAACTCAATGTTCGCTGCCCGCACGGCTGGGCGCATCGGGACCACCCTGAGCTAGGGGGGACTGAACCCTGAGTTAAGAACCCAGGCGCGCCGCGTGCGCGACCAGTTCGCGTCTGCCCGCTTTGCCGGTCTTGCTGATCAGGCTAGCGACATGAGTTTCAACTGTTTTAGGAGAGATAAACAGTTTGCCGGCTATCTCAGAATTAGAAAGCCCATGTCCGATCAGCAAGTAGACGTCCATTTCCCTGCTGGTCACGCCGAGGCGCCGCAGTTGCGATGGCACGCGGGCCTCGCCGCGACCGGAACGCGGCACCCGCTCTCCCGCCTTGCGCAAGATGCCGCGGCAGGCTGAGGCCAGCTTGTGCTGCCCGCTGGCCTCGAACTCCGCGGTGGCGACGCGCAGCCAGGCGGCCGGCTCGCCCCAGCCGTGCTCAAGCGCGGACGGGGCGACGAGACGCCTCATCAGGTGGGTCCACCAGCCCGCGTACGGGGAGAGCAGCCGCTGGCCAAGGCTGGCGAGTTCGCCGGCTCGGTCAGCATGCCCGGCGCTGCCTTCGAGCACGGCCTCGGCGAAGCAAAGACAGCCCTTGATCCAGCCGAGGTCGGCGCCAGATTCCCTGGCCTCCTGCACGGCTCCCCGGCCGTCCTGGCCGGCAATGGCCGCCAGGAGAGCGTAGAAGCCCCAGGCACGGCGAGGGGCGGTGAGAACCGCGTTGCCGGCGTGGGCGCGGGCGATCACGCTTTCCTCGAGCGCGCGCTCGACCTCGTCGGCGAAGAGCGAGGCCGATACCCGTGCCTGGCCCCAGGTAGTAAAGAGAACCTCAGGCTCACCGGGCATGATTGCCTCGGCCCGCTCCGCGGAGGCTTCGGCCGCCTCCCGGTCATGGAGAATGCCGCTGATCATGCCCTGGGTGCTGATGGCGAGGGCTTCCAGTTTGCGCGCGTTGATCCGCCTGGCCGCGAGCTCGCTCTGCCGGGCCGCTGACATCGCCAGGTCAAGATCGTTGCCCATGCTCCAGATATTCGCCAGCTGCAGGTCGGCCACGGTGGCAACCGAGATGGCCCCCGCTTCGTTGGCCAGTGCCCTGGCCTCCACGAGACGGTCAGGTGACCCGTTGATTAGCATGTCAAGGCTGCCGAGCTCATGTAGCGCCCTGATCCGCCTGATCGAGAATTCAGGTCCGTTGGCCATTTCGTAAGCACGCTGGAAGGCGGCACGGGCGCCGCTGACATCCCTGACTCGTTCACGGCGCCCGATCACCTCAAGTGAGTCGAAAGCGACGTCCGCGGCCCAGCCGGTCAGCCAGGCCTGCTGCCCGGCCTGCGCGATCGCGAACTCCGCGGCCGCCAGCGTCTTCGTTGCCAGCTCCTCCGCACGGTCGAGATCCCTCGCTACCAGCGCGCACCTGGCGGCAGCGGCGTCTATGCGGCTCGCCAGCGCCTGGTCAGCAAGCTTGTCGGCGATAGCACGGGCCGCCGAGATATGCTGGCCGGCCGCGCGCGGGTCATGCTCTGCTTCGGCTCGCGCGACCCTGATCCTGATCAGCGCTTCACGCCTCGGGTCGGCTCCGGCTGAGGTTAGTTTCCTGATCAGCTCAGCCGCCAGCGGCGCCAGCTTGCAGCGGTCCCCCGCCAGCTCGAAGGCCTCGGCAAGAGCCTCGTCGATCGCGATGCCAACCGATGGCTCGGCGCCAGGGGCGCTGGTGATGACCTCACGGGCGCCGCCCAGCGTCTGGGTGGCGCTGCTTAGCGCGCCCTGACTGAGCGCGCGGCGCCCTGACTCGAGCAGCAGGCGGGCCGCCCGCCGGGGATGGCCAGCCGCCTTGTGCAGCTCGGCGGTCCGGTCGCACCAGAGGCCCGGCAGGCCAGGATGCGAGTCCTCGATCGCGGCCGCCGAGGCGGCCGACCGGCTCGCCAGGTCGGGCGGAAGAAGATCAGAGACGATCGCGTCCCTGGTCAGGCTGTGCCTGAACACGAAGAGCGGGGTATCAGGGCACGGCCTGATGAGCTGGACAGCGTGCGCCTCGTCAAGCGCGGCCAGCGCCTGGGACTCGGTGACGCTGGCCAGGCCTGGCAGCAGCGTCCAGTCGAACTTCTTGCCGAGCACCGCGGCGGCCACGATCACGTTTTCCACCTGCGGTCCGAGCGCGTCCAGCCGGTTCCGCACCGACCCGAGTATCGACGCCGGAACGGCGGTGGTGATGCTCTCGTCGACCCGCCAGGATTCGCCCTGGCGAACAAGCTCGCCTGACGACGCGGCCGCGGCGAGGATCTCCTCGACGGCGAACGGCAGGCCGTCGCAATGGGCAAGCAGCCTGCTCATGACCGCCTCAGGTACCTCCCGAGTGCCCAGGCAGCAGGCCGCGAGCTGCCCGACCTCACGGTCAGTCAGCCTGGGGATCTCGATTACCGGCGCCGCGCGCCTCGCGTGGATCGACCTGACCGCGTTCAGGCCCGCTGACGGCTCGCTGTCACGCAGGGTGCAAAGACACAGGATCTGCTTGCCCGTCAGGTTGTCAGCCAGGTACTGGACGATCGCCAGCGTCTCAGGGTCGGCCCAGTGGATGTCTTCGAGCAGGAGCACCGTGCCAGGACCCTCGTACAGGGAGAGCAGCCTGATCATGGCCTCGCCGAGGATCAGCGGCGAGATCTCCGCCTGGACGCTGGCGGCTGACTGTCCCCAGACCGGGACCAGCGTGGCCAGGGCCGGCCGGTAGTCGGCGATCTGCGGTGCGTGCGGGATGCCATCGGCTCTGGCTATCTTCATCAGCGCTTCGGTGATCGGCCGGTAAGGCATCCTGGCCGCCGACTCCACGGCCCGGCCGGCCACGATACGGAAGCCGCGTTCCCCGGCGCTGTCGCAGAGCTCAGACGCCAGCCGGGACTTGCCCACACCAGGATCACCGGCAAGGAACACGATGCTCCCCCGCTTGCCCTCGGCATCACCGAGTCCCGCGACGAGCTGCCTGAGCTCGAAGTCGCGGCTGACCAGGACCGGGCACAGCATTGATCTCATGAAGGGATCGTTCTCATGACGAGATTAACCTCATGACGATGGTCTTATTACTAACAGTAACCCAACCTCGACGATCCGTAATTTCAGGTGGAGAGCGCGGTCTCCGCCGGCAAGAACCCTCCACCCACAGAAAGCGACAACTACAGAAAGTGGTGGTCCATGGGCCGGGCCGGAGCCCCCGCGATGGCACGACGCGGGCGTTCAAGGACGGTCTGGAGCCCCAGCGTTGTCCCGGCGCTGGGGCCAGGGCACCTGCGCCGGGACGACGATGGGCCAGCCGCCCGCCGCCTGAAGATCAACTCCTAGGCCGACCGGCCCATCTACCTCCAAAGAACTGCACCCATGGGCCATAGATGCTGTTCCGCCCGGCCGCTGACACCGGGGGCACCCCGCGGTCGTAATAACGACCGACCCCGAAGTGCCCCCGGTGCTCAGGCAAGATCGTCCCGGACCCGCCCCACTCCACCAGAAACGCACCCATGACCCATCCGTGCGGTGAGCACGCCGCCGCCATCCCCGGCCGCGATCCCGCCAGCCCCGAAAACCACCTCCAGCCACATCAGTCACGCCAGCCCGGCCCCGCTCCGCTCTGCCCCGCTCCGCCCCGGCAAGCAGACCTACGCCATCAAGATCAAATTGGATCAACATCGCCGCGACATCGATGTCGCGCTCCCGCACGCGACAACGGTCCAGCCACTCGGCGCGAACCCGAACGGCTCCGAGTGGCCGTGCCGATGCCGATGCCGATGCCAAGACCGCCGTCGCCGCATCGGCCGACGGTAATTGCGTAGTGTGCGCAGATCACGTACGATTACCGCAAGTTTCGGGGTCTGGCCGAGAATTCCTTGCCTGGAATGGTTTACCGTGCGCACTGATCTTGAGGCGGCTATGGGCGCCGCGCTGACCAGTCGGGCCGCACGAGACCTCATTCTCCGGGCACCCGCCGATTTCGCAGCTCATTTCACGCTAACCGCAGAAGAAACTGCGCAACTGGCGGCGATGGCCGCTGATCTGGCCGAACTCATGCCGGGATTCGTGTACAAGCGTGAACGGGGCCTCCGCCGGGCGATGGCCATCACGTTGTCGGTGCTCGCTGATGAGGCGACGGTCCTAGTCGAGGATTACGTCGAGGATTACACGGAAGCGTTCCCGCCGGCCGACTCGGCTGCGGCGGACTCGCTCAGGTTCGCCGACTATCTAGTCTCGGCCATCAGTCAGCTGCCGGATAAATATCCTCACCGGGAAATAACGCTGGACATCGCCCGGCTTGAGGGAATGCGACTCCGCGCATTTCACACCGAATGGCCGCTCCGGCCGGAGCCCGAGCAAGATCCGCTTGATCCTCGGCAGCCGGACGAGGATCGCCCGCTCTGGCTGTGCCGGAGCGCCGCCATCGAGCGGTTCGGTTTCGACGTTCGGACCGTGCGGGCCGACCGGCAGGCCGGAAGGCACTCACGGCTGCGCCCCGACCCGGCCTGCCTTCTGTGTTTCCAGCGACCCGGTGATGGTGAGGTCGTGGTCGTGCGCCTGGACGAGGAGAGCGCCCGCATGGCCGAACTCATCGCGCGCCGTCCGGGAGATGTCACTCCCCGCGAGCTAACCGGGGCCGGAACGAGCCGGTCGGCGCTCAGGAAGCTGGTCAGTCTCGGAGTGGTCAGGGGGGCCGCGTCATGACCTACGTAGGTGTCAGTTACCGTCCCGAGCTCCCCGGCCTGTTCGCGGCCGACAACCCGGAGGTCGATTGCGTTGAGCTGATCGCCGACCGCTATTTCGGAGAGAAAGGCTTCAGCCGGGCCTGGGAGTTGCGGCGTCTCGCCGGGGTGCCGGCGATTATCCACGGACTGTGCGGAAATATCGCCTCGGCGCACGGGCCTGACAAGGCTTACCTGGCCCAGGTCCGGCGCCTAGGAAACGCGATCAATGCCATCGCCTACAGCGATCACCTGGCCTTTACCGGCGTTCCCGGCCGGGCACTGGGTCATTTGGCGCCGAACCTGTTCGACGACGAACTCCTCGCCGCGGCGGCGGGCAATATCACGAGAATCGCCGGCGAGACCGGCCGCCGGGTCTGCCTGGAGAACCTGGCCGTGAAGACCACGATCTCCGGCTCGCCGTATACGCCGGAAGAATTCTATCTTCGCCTTCTTGAAAAGTCCGACCAGTGGGACTGCCTGCTCGACCTGACCAATATCTGGATCAACTCGCGCAACCGCGCCGTCGACCCGGTGAAGTTCATCGAGGCGCTCCCGGCGGACCGGATCGGCTACATCCATCTCGCGGGCGGCATCCTGGTCCGCGGCGAGTGGATCGACAGCCATTCCCAGGCTGTGCATGACGAGGTATTCGATCTCCTGGACCACCTGCTCGCGCGGTCATCGCCGATCGCGGTGATCATCGAGCGGGACGGCAACTGGTCGGGAGCGGAACCGGAACTGCGTGCCGACCTGACCCGCGCTCGCGCGATTGCGAAAGCGCGCTCGCTGGCCCGGCCCGCGACGCGCTAATTCATCCTGGTTACTAAGCCTTGGCTTTGGGGCCGAAATACAGGGTTCGCAGCGATTTGCCAGGTTCGCCGGTGGATCGCTGGTACTCGATCGGGTCGACGAGGATGACGGCGTCCATGTGTCGAGCCGGGGAGCCGGGTTCTACGGTGAAGACGACGACATGCAGTTCGGTGTCTGGTGCGGTGAGGACGTCGCAGTCTACGGTGATGGGCCCGACGAGCGGGTGGCTGACGGTCTTGCGGACGGAGTTGGTCGAGCCCGGCTTCACCGCTACCGACCTGAACGACAACCGCGGCCACCAGTCCGTGGCCGAGGGCGCCCAGATCATCGTGAGGATGCGACCATCGGCCCGACGGCCCAACCGGCACGCTCACCGACCGCGACGGCACGATGCCCTGGTGAAGTCGCTCAGGCCGGGCAACTCTGAATGCTGGCGTCATCTGGAAGATCATGGTCCCTTTTTTCCAAGGACCGGCCAGCTGGCGGGTGACGCCCGGGCTGCTCTCCCTGCACGGGAGCGGGGACGGTTCGGCGCGGCCGGCGAACCGCGTCGGTGACCCATCGATGTCGCTGGCTGGCCCGGGGCAACCGCATCGATGGCCCGTCGATGCTGCTGCAACAGCAACGCGGAGCCATCGTTGTCGTTGCCCGGCGGCCGGGAACAGCATCGCTGGGCCATCGTCGCGGTTCCGGTCCGGCCCCTGTCGGCTCCGGCGATAATGCCGCCGGGCCGACGACGGGTGGTGTGTGCCTGAGGCGGCGGCCGAGGCATGCCGGAAGTTGTATAACGGAGTATGGGTACGAATGTCAGGCGTGACTACGGCATGTTGGCTGTCACGGGCTTGGCGGTGATGGCCTGCTTGGCGATGGCGCTCGCCGCCTGGGCGGGCACGCCGGGCGGAACCTGGCCCGGCCCGGAGGATACCGGGCATGGCCACCGCGAATATGTTCAGCACTCATATCCTCACGGTGTCGTGCGCCTCGGCAGGTAACTGCAGCCGCCGGGTCCGAGCCGGCGTCGAGTAGCTCCAGGCTGGTCACGAACCCGTCGCAGGCACCGTCGTTGCACTGGAGATGGCTGGCCGCCCAGCTTTGGGTGGGCACGTGCTTGACCTGCACCGTTGACTCGAGATGGCGGAGCCCGAGGCCGATCCGTCGCCCGCCGGGTTGGTCTGCACCGGATGGCCGTCTGGCCCGAGCGTGAACCCGTCGCCGCGATCAGCAAGCATGCCCAGGTAGTTGTCGTGCGCCTGGCGGCGGCTATCTCGGCACGCATCAGCATCTGATCATCATGCCGTTACTCCGCAAAACCGGCAAATCACCCGCGCTGGCGTCGGCCGTAGATCTTCTGGCCGCAGGGGCGGCCCCGTGCTGGCCGGCGGCAACGGGCGAAGCGGGCATACCCACGCTGCGGACCGCAACGCTGGGCCATGGATGCTGTCCGGCCGGGGGCGGTAACCGCAACGATGGGACATCGTAGCTGCGAGAACGACATCCATGGGCCATCCTTGCGGTTGCCCGCCCCAGCTGAGCAGCATCGATGGCCCATCGTTGCGGTTCGCGGCCGGACCGGCGGCGAATTGCCAGGGACACGCGAGCCGGAACCCGGACGGCCGAGTCGGCCACGCGAATTGAGGTGGCCAAGGGGACCAGAGCCCGAGTCACGAAGCTCAGCAACGCTATTCAGGGAACGGTACGACGACCGTTCCCTGAGCCGTGACCGCCACGATCGGCTCGGCGAGAACACGGGCCGCCGAAGGACCGTTCACCGGTTCGCCCCGGCACAGTACGCGCGCCTCGAACGCCAGTTCCCGGCTGCGCCGGCCGACTCTCGTGATCGTCGCCGTCACCTCGATCACGTCGCCGGCCATCACCGGAGCCTTGAACTGGACCTCGGAGTAGGACGCGAACAGTCCCTCGTCCGCGTCGGCCCTGATGCACACCTCGGTCGCCACGTCGCCGAACAAGCCGAGCACGTACGCACCGTCGACCAGGTTCCCGCCGTAGTGCGCGTGACTGTAGGGAACATATCGCTGGTGCCTGACGGACAGTCCGAGCCGGGGATCGTCGGAGATCATACGGGAGTCCCGACGGGGGCCAGCGCGTGCGCCAGGTAACTGGCCACGTCTCGCGGCGTGGTGCCGCGCCCGAAGATCTTGTCCACGCCAAGCTCGCCGGCCAGCGCCGGGTCGAACCTCGGCCCGCCGATGATCAGCAGCGGCCGGTCAGGCCCGGCGGCGCGGAAGGCCGCCGCCAGCTCAGACGTGTTCTTGATATGCGCGTCCCGCTGAGTCACGACCTGGCTGACCAGGACCGCGTCGGCGTGCTCGGACTGCGCGCGGGTCACCAGGCGCGGGATCTCGACCTGGGAACCCAGGTTCACGACCTTGATCTCGCGGTAGTACTCGAGGCCTTTCTCCCCCGCGTGGCCTTTCACGTTGAGGATCGCGTCGATCCCGACCGTGTGCGCGTCGGTGCCGATGGTGGCGCCGACGACGACGAGCTTGCGGCCGAGGGAGGACCTGATCCGCAAGTTCACCTCGGCGGGCGACAGCAACTCGAATTCCCGCTTCGCGATCTTGACTTCGGACAGGTCGACGAGGTGCGACGAACGGCCGTAGACGATGAAGAACGTGAAGCTCGGGCCCATGCCCTTGGCGTGCACGACCATCGCCGGGTCAAGGCCCATCTTCGCGGCGAGCTGAAGCGCCGCGCCCTCGGCCCTGGCCCGCTCGTCGCTGGTACCGAATGGAACGGGCAGCGTAAACGAGACCTGGACCCTGCCGTCGCCAGTGGTGTCCCCGTACGGCCGCACGATCTCCCCGCTCACAGCGCCACCCCGTTCTGGCTCGCGACCAGCTCGGGCTCGGACTCGCGTTCGAGGAAACTAGTCGCCGGGTTGAAGTACCCCTCGGCCTTGACGATCACGCCCTCGAGCCCGCGCCCGCCATCCGAGGGCCGCTTGGTGATGCCGAACGTGCCGTCGGCGATCGCGTTCAGAAGTCCGTCGTCGCGGATCCGCCTCAGCAGCCCGACCGATTCATCGAGCACCTGATGAGCTCGCCGGTCGATGAACCCGCCCGGCTCCGGCCTGAAGCTTTCCCCGAGACGCCCGGCGGCGTTCTTCACGTAGCGGGCATTCTCCAGCGCCAGGTCCCGGTCGGAGAGGAACGGCGTGTGGATCCCCTCGGTCATCATGCCGATCAGCAGGATCTCCTGCCCGGTCATCACGGCGGCCAGGTTGAAGAACGCGTCGAGCAGGTACCCGGCGAAGATGTTGCCGCTCATGTGCTTGGTCGGCGGCATGTACTTCAGCGGCGCGTTCGGGAAGAGCTCCCGCACGAGCTGGGCGTGGGCTAGCTCGAGCAGGAACTGGTCGGGCACGTCCGGGCCGATCTCGAAGGCGTGCCCGAGCCCGAGCTGCCAGTCGGCCAGCCCGGCTTCCTTGGCGAAGAACTCGTTGAGCAACTGCGACACGATCACCGTGTGCGCGCCTTCCACCGGGTCGGCGGTGGTCAGGTAGTTGTCCTCGCCCGTGTTGATGATGATGCCGGCCTTAGCGTGGATCTGCCGGGAGAACCGCTGGTCAATGAGCGTGCGCCTGGGGTTGATGTCGCGGAAGATGATCCCGTACATGGAGTCGTTCAGCATCATGTCGAGCCGCTCGAGACCGGCGAGCGACGCGATCTCAGGCATGCAGAGCCCGGACGCGTAGTTCGTCAGCCGCACGTACCGGCCGAGCTCGCGGGAGACCTCGTCAAGCGCCGCCCGCATCAGCCGGAAGTTCTCCTGCGTGGCGTAGGTGCCGGCGAAGCCTTCCCTCGTCGCGCCTTCAGGCACGTAGTCGAGCAGCGACTGGCCGGTTGACCTGATGACCGCGACCACGTCGGCGCCTTCCCTGGCGGCGGCCTGGGCCTGCGGGATGTCCTCGTAGATGTCCCCGGTCGCCACGATCAGGTAAATCCACGGCTTGCGCGGCTCGGCCGTCTGCCCGATGAGGCGCTCGCGAGCGGTACGGTTCGCCGCGATGCGGGCGAATCCGGCGGCTACCGCCGCGCTGGCCATCGTCCGTGCCTCATCGGCCTGGGTGCCTATTGGCAGCCGGAAAGAGACCCGGCCACCCGCCGTCGCGATCGCTAGCTCATCCAGGCCCGAGTAGCCACCGGTGCGGAGCGCGTCCCAGACGGGCAGCGCGATGCCGTGCTCGAGCCCGGCCTGCGCGCGTACCGTGTCCACGACGTGGTTCACCAGCGGCATGCCCTCGGCGTCCGCGCCCGCCAGCCCGGCGAGCCGCAGCACGGCCCGCTCGACCGAGACCGTGGTGTGCGCCCTCGCCATCTCCACGATCGGCTGTCCCGCCTGGCTCGCCAGCAGCCGCGCCTCGGCGACGACTCGCGGGTCGATCGTCAGTTTAGGTACCACGTTTTCACTCTCCCCGCGTCCTTGCGTCGAAGATCTGCCGCACTCCAGGCTCGGTCCTGACGAGGTCAAGTGCAAGCTCGGCGTGACCGGCCGAGTAACCATTGCCGACCAGCATCGTGACGTCCGCCGCCACGCCCTCGGCCCCGAGTGCCGCCGCCGTGAACGACGTGGCCATCGAGAAGAAGATCACGCTGCCGCGATCAGCTGTGGCCAGTATCGCGCCGCCTTCGCATCCGGGCACGTCCACGCACACCACAGTCACGTCGGCAGGCCCGCCAGCCGCCCGCACGGCCTCGGACACCCCGACCGGATCGGTCGCGTCCGCGATGACCACCCGGTCGGCCAGGCCCGCTGCCCTGAGCTGGTCGGCCTCGCGCTCGTGCGGCACCACTCCGATCACGGTCCCGGCGCCCGCCCGCCTGGCCGCCGCCGAGGAAAGCGACCCGCTCTTGCCCGCGGCGCCGAGCACGGCGACGACCGGGCCGCCGGCCGACACCTGCGCGACCTGGGACACCACCCGGTGCGTGAGCGCCGGCGCTCCGCAGACGTCCATCACCGCGAGCGACAGCGGCACCGGCAGGTCATCGGGCAGCACCGCCGCGATCGACCGCCCGAACAAGATCGCATGCCCGTGGCAGGGCACCTGTTCCGAAGATCCATTCCAGCCAGCGAGCCCGTCCGTGATCACCAGCGGGGTCAGGCTCAGGGAGACCAGCGTGGCGATCCGGTCCCCCGGCTTCAGCCCGAGCCGCGAATCAGGGCCAGCCTCGCTGACCACGCCGGTCAGCATGCCGCCCGAGCCGGTCACCGGGTTCTGCATCTTGCCGCGCTCGGCGACGATGCCGAGCACCTGCTCCCTGATCGCGTCCTTGTCATCGTGCGCCGACTCGCGGAGCTGCCGGAACGAGGCCGCGTCCAGGTTCAGCCGCCCGACGTCGACCCGCACTTCGTCCGGCCAGATCTCCGGATCGGCGTCCAGCCGCCATGCCGCCTGCGGCAGCACACCTCGCGGCTCGATGACCCGGTGCAGCCCGAGCGCGGAACCCGGTGGCCGGCCAGAAATGCCCACGCGACGCGTCCCTTCCGAAATATTGGCTCTAAGCAGTAGAATTTCCTGAATCGAACTATACCTACGAGAGCATCTTGCGTTGCAAGCTTGCCTGACAGGTTATCGTCCGGTTTCATGTCTGGGTAGAAGCAAGGATGGTGGCGAGATGATCGAGCAGCCATACGTATACCGGCATACCGAGCTCGTCGAACCCGACTGGCGCCGGTTCCCCGGCTGGGCGGACGTGACCGCCGCCGACTGGGAGTCAGCTCAGTGGCAGCGCGCGCACTGCGTCAAGAACATCCGCCAGCTCCGCGCCGTGCTCGGCCCGGGCGTGGACGAGGCGTTCTACGCCGACCTCGAGCGCGACCAGGCCGAGCGAGCCACGATGTCGATGCTGGTACCGCCGCAGATGGTCAACACGATCGCGCCGCGACTGGCCCCGGCAGACCCCGGCTTCACCGAGGCCCTCTACGCCGACCCGGTCCGCCGCTACATGATCCCGGTCTTCAGCGACCGCAGGCAGGACTGGCCGTCGCACCCCTGCTCGTCAAGGGACTCGCTGCACGAGGCCGAGATGTGGGCGGTCGAGGGCCTCACGCACCGCTACCCGACGAAGGTCCTGGCCGAGGTGCTGCCGACCTGCCCCCAGTACTGCGGTCACTGCACCAGGATGGACCTAGTCGGCAACCCGACTCCGACCTTTGAGAAACTCAAGTTCGGCCTCGCCCGCGACGACCGGCTCGGCGCGATGATCGCTTACCTGCGCGCGAATCCTGGCGTGCGGGACGTGGTGGTGTCCGGTGGCGATGTGGCGAACCTGCCCTGGCCCCGGCTCGAGGCGTTCGTCGCTGACCTGATGACGATCGACTCGGTCCGCGACATCAGGCTCGCGACGAAGGCCCTGATGGGGCTGCCGCAGTACTGGCTGACCGACGAGGTCCGCGCCGGAATGGAGCGCCTCGCCGCGACCGCGCTCGAGCGGGACATCTCGATCGCGATCCACACCCACGTCAACGCGGCCCAGTCGGTGACGCCGCTCGTCGCCAAGGCCAGCAAGGCGATGCTGGCGACCGGCATCAGGGACGTCCGCAACCAGGGCGTACTCCTGCGCGGGGTCAACGACTCCACCTCGGCGCTGCTCGACCTCTGCTTCGCGCTGCTCGACGACGCGAAAATCATGCCGTACTACTTCTACCTGTGCGACATGATCCCGAACGCCGAGCACTGGCGGCTCGGCCTGTCCGAGGCCCAGTACCTCCAGCACCAGATCATGGGCTACCTTCCCGGCTTCGCCACCCCGCGCATGCTCTGCGACGTGCCTTACGTCGGCAAGCGCTGGGTCCACCAGGTTTCCCGCTATGACACTGAGCTGGGCATCTCGTACTGGACCAAGAACTACCGCACCGCGGTCGACGCCGACGACGAGCTGGCCCTGACCCACGAGTTCGAGTACTACGACCCGATCTACCTGCTGCCAGAGTCCGGGCAGCAGTGGTGGCGGTCGAAGGCAGCCGAACTAGCCGCCGCCCCGGTCCCGGCTCCGCTCCCGGTCCTGGCCAGCTCAGGCTGACGGCGCGACTTTTCCAGCATTCCGGGCATTTGCCGCAACTGGCCGGACGGGACGGCAACGATGGCCCATCGATGCGGTTGCCCGCCGGCGCGGGACCGCAACGATGGCCCATTGATGCTGCGGGAACCGCAACGCTGGGACATGGATGTCGTCAGCCCGGCCCGCCGGACCGCAACGATGGCCCACGGGTGAGGCTCTTCTGGGTGGAGTTGGTCAGGCGGCGAGGTCGAGGGTGCCGGGGTTCTGGTATTTGCTGAGGTGGTTGCGGTGTTTTTCTTGCTGGAGGTGGTAGGCCCAGTAGGTTCTGGCGTCGCCGCTGGCGTCGATGGCGCGGTGCCACAGGACGGCCTGGGCGCCGTCTGTGGTCCAGCGGGCGCCGGTGATGCCCATGCGGTCCTGGACGACGTGGCGGCAGGCGCCTTCGATGACGCCGGTGGCGACGGGCCACCCGGCGGCGAGGGCGCGGGGGTAGTCCAGGTAAGGGATTTTGGCGCGGAGGTAGCCGGTGGTCCTGGCGATGTTCTTCGCGTGCTCGGGGCTGCGGGGCGGGTTCGCGGCGGCGAGGGCGGCGATCCGGTCGGCGACCTGGCCGGCGTGGCCGCGCAGGATGTCCAGGACCTGGGCGGCGGCCCATTCCTCGATGGCGGGGTCGCGGGCCGGGAAAAGCGCCCAGCCGGCTTTCCAGATGTACTCGGCGACGTGGATCACGTCGGTGAGGAGGGTGACGGTGACGCCGCGGCGGGCGGCTTCTTTCCTGATCAGGGCGATCTGGTGGTTGTCGCCGCCGGCCAGGACGATCCGCTCTCTTTCGCGGGCGGGGTCGCGGCGCCCGGCCTCGCCGGACAGCCATTTCACCGATTCGGACCGGTCCGCGGCGATGTCGGCCCGGTAGCGGCGGTTCACCGCTTCGGGGGCCGGCTTCTTCCCCTTCTTCTTTTTCTTTGCTCCTGCCGGGGCGGGCCCGGCCGTCCCGGCGCCGCAGTGGCTGGCCATGACTTCCTCAGGGGTGCGGGGCACGGGGATGACGTCGAACGCGCACGAGACCTGCGCGATCCGCTTGGTGCCTTTCTTCTCCCCGGCCACGGCCCGTTTCTGGTACGTCTGCACCTTCTTGCCGGGCGCCTTGGTCCGCTTGCGCCGTGATCCGGGCCGCATGCTCACGCCCTTGCCGTCCGCCGACAGCGCCAGCGGCAGCACCGCCTCCCCGCCCGGCCCGCCCGGCACCGGCCCGCCCGCAGGCAGCGCCAGCGGCACCGCCTCCCCGCCCGGCCCGCCCGGCACCGGCCCGCCCGCAGGCAGCGCCAGCGGCAGCGGCACCGGCTCCCCGTCTCGCCCGGCATCGCAGAAAGCCTCCGCGTCGGCCGAGGCCGCCCGCATGACCTGCTGCAGCTGCCGCTTGCCCACCGTGACCCCCGTCACCGCCGCCAGCATCCCCCGCGCCTTCTCATACGACACCTCCCGGCAGAACATCACCACCAGCTCCGCCAGCTCATGCGAATACGACGACGCCGGCAAGTTCAGCACCCCGTCCAGCGGGAACAGCATCGGAACCCCCGCCACCGCCGCCCGGTACCCCATCCGCCGCACCACCAGCCGCCCCACCCGCGTCACCACCTTCCGCCGCCGGCCCCGCTCCACCCGAGGCCGCCGCACCCCGTCCGCGCCCGTCACCCCCTCCACCCGCACCTCGTTCTCCGCCATCCAGTCCAGCCCCAGCTGCGCCACCTTCCGCTCCACCTCCCGCATCCCCTCCACCACCCCCGTCACCAGCTCATCCAGCGCCTGAACCCGGCACGCACCCTGCGCCACCCGCGCCACCGCCACCACCAGCGGCCCCAGACCCGGCGCCACCGCCTCCCCGCACGCCCCCAGCGCCTCCAGCAGCACCCCGCCCGCACCCGGCAGCACCGCCACCGCACCCGCCGCCTCCGGCAGCACCGCCGCCGGACCCGCACCCGCCCTAGCCGCCACCGCTTCCAGCCCGTACTCTTCCACCGAGGCTTCCCTTCCCATGGTTCCGGATTCGCACTTCAGGACCATAAGGAACGGAAGCCTCACCCGCACCACACCACGCCGCAGCCACACCACCCCCAAACTCCACCCAAAAGAGCCTCACCCATGGCCCACGGGTGCGTTTCCCTGGGAGTGATGAGCGACGGTCGGTCCGTGGAGTCGCTGTCGGCCAGGCTGGGGCGGGGCGGCGCCGGGCGATATGGACGGTTTGAGTGAGTCCGGAAAGTGAACCCGTGGTAAGCCGCCCGGCGATCGTGCCTTACCACGTCTTAGCTAAGAAAATAACGGTGCAAACCACGTATAACGATCCGCGGTCGCTAGGTAAAACGTGGTAAGCCGCCGGGCTAAGCCGGCTTACCACGGGTTCACTTTCTGGACTCACTCCCGGCCCGGCCGGCTCTGGGCGAAAACCTCACGGGCTGACCCCGCGAACCAGGCATTAGCCGCATACCGGTCGATGCGCAGGCCTGCCAGCCTGCGCTGCAGGCCCGCCGATCACCGTCACACTCCAGAAGAAAGGCACCCCTGGGCCATCGTTGCGGCCGACCGTACGTTACGGGCGTTTTGTCCGGCGGGCACGGGAGGCGGGGGCACTTTGCTGCTGTTTTTGCCGACGTAAAGTGCCCCCGCCTCCCGGGGTCTGGCGGCGGACTGCACCGATGCTCGGAATGCCGGGATACATAAGCCGGGACCGGCCGCGACCCGGCCCCGCTAGGACCACGCTGAGGAGTCGACCGGAACTCACTCCCAAAGAAACGCACCCATGGCCCACGGGTGCGTTTCTGGTGGAGTGAGGCGGGTCCGGGACGGTCTTGCCCGAGCACCGGGGGCACTTCGGGGTCGTTATTACGACCGCAGGGTGCCCCCGGTGTCAGCGGCCGGGGCGGCGGGCTGCCCTGGATGCCGGGAATGCCGGGAATGCCGGTGGAAGCTGAGGCGGGAAGGGCTGCCGGGCGGGGCCATGGCGCCTGCCGGTCCAGGCCCAGGTATCCCGGCATTCCGGGCATTCGGCGCAGCCCGCAGCCAGGCCCCGGAAGGCGGGGGCACTTTACGTCGGCAAAAACAAAGGCGAAGTGCCCCCGCCTCCCGAGCAAGACCCTCAAGGACCCGCCTCACTCCCAAGGAAACGCACCCATGGCCCACCGATGCGGTTCCGTTGGAGTGAGTTGCGGTCGACTCCTCGGTGTGGTCAGGGCGGACTGGATTTCCGGCCCTTCCGGCCTCAGCCACCCCCGGCATTCCCGGCATTCCCGGCATTCACGACATCCAGCGCAGCCCGCCGCCCCGGCCCAGGACACCGCGGGCACGCCGCGGTCGCAAAAACAGCCCCAAAGTGCCCCCGGTACTCAGGCAAGACCGTCCCGGACCCGCCTCACTACCCAAGAAACGCACCCATGGGACATCGACGCGGTAAAACGACCGCGCGACTAGCGCGCGCCGAGGCCGGTCTGGCCGTCAATCAGTTCCCTGGCAATGTCGAGATGGCCGGCATGCCGCGCGGTTTCCTCGATCAGGTGCAGCACGACCCAGCGCACGTCCGGCGGTTCACTGTCCGGGTTCCCGTGTTTGCCGCGCGGCCGCGCCGACAGCGGCGTCACCGCCAGCACCGCGTCCGAGGCAGCGCACTGCTCACGATAGAAGGCGACAATTTCCGCTGAGGGCAGGTCACTGGCGAACGCCGGCGCCGTCCTCGGGTCGTAAGGAGATTGTTCCTCCCCTGGCGACGGCTCGGGCTGCGCGCCCGCCACGACACCCTGGAACCAGTGCCACTCGGCCCCGCCCAGGTGCTCGACCAGCCCCGCCGGCGTCCAGCCCGACGGCACGACCGTGCGGTGCCAGGCATCCTCATCCAGGCCTGTCACTATGGAAAGCACCGCTTCGCGCTGCGCGGCGAGGAAGGCCAGCAGAACCTGGTCCTCAGTGTCCTCACTCCGATTGCCGGTCATGTCAATCCTCCGGGTGTTCTCACGTGGTGGCGCGGTTTGACTGCGTTTCGCCTGGCGGCCAAGGCAGCGACGGGATCATCGAGAGTGTGGACGAACGAGGTCCCCAGAACTAATCGCCTGCTCAGGCAATGTCGTCCAAGATCGCTCCGACAACCTCTCATTCATCATGGGACGCGTCCGGTCTCCCTGAGGCCGGCGAAGTCCAGAACGAGAAGCGCCATCGCCCGGATGACCAGGCCGAGTTCTTCCGCGATCTCGCGCGCCGCGCACTCGTGCGGACTCCCGCCCTCGTTCATGATCCCGCCAGGAACTGCCCGGTAGGGGCGGCAGTTCGGCTTGACGAGCAGCACCCGGTCCTCAGAGTCGGTGAGCAGCGCGCACGCTGACACGCGTACTGTCGGCAGGCTCGCGTACCACTCACGCGGGTCAAGGAAGCGGCTGATCATTGTTCTTCACGATATTGTCACCGACGGCTCCAAGGAGCCTGATTCACGTACCCGGCGCGTCATGCAGAGTGCAATAGCTTCCGCGCTCTGGCGCGCAGCGCGTCTTCCAGATCGAGGTTGTCGCCTCGGGTCGTAGTCTGTATCAACTCGGCAAGAACAGTAAGTTCCGCGAAGCGTCCCTCGGGCGTGTCGAGAGTCTCAGCAAGCTCGGCCCGCACGCGCGCCTCGGTGCTAGGGCTCCGAATGGAGTGGATGGCGAGCAGCGCAGCGTCGTAGCCTGCCGGAGCGCGACCCCAACCTTCCCAGTCGAGAAGTACGGGTCCATCAAATGTGAGGTTCGCCCAGTGGCAATCACCATGAGATGTTGCCCATTTTGTCGCGGTTGTCAAAAGTTCTGTATCCTTGAGAAATCTGGGCAGAGCCCGATCAAGATAGTCCTGGGAAACAGCAATTCGCTCCGTCATTACATCGTTAATAGTCGAGAGATTGACCCGCAGCGATGTCCACCAGAGGTCGGGCAAGTTCAGCTCACGATTGAGAAATGGATCCGATGAACAGATCGAGCTGTGTCCATTCACGGGGTCTGGCGCGCCACGCCGGTAGTAGCGGGTGGTTGAACCTTTAGCTCAGGTTGAGCATGCTTGCGGTTTGTGTCCGATGAGCCTGGCGGTGAAGAGCAGCAGCCTGACGTGCTGGCTCGCCTGCGGGGCGTGCTGAAGGCGAAGGACGCGGAGAACGCGGCGCTGCGGCAGGAGCTGGCTGCGGAGCGGGAACTGAGGCGGCGGCTGGAGCTGCGGCTGGCGGAGCTGGAGCGCCGGCTGGGAATGGACAGCGCGGATTCAGGGACGCCGAGCTCGAAGGAGCGGATCGGGGCGAAAGAGGCGCGGCGGGCTAGGCGGCAGGAATCAGAGCGGGAGCGCAGAAAGGACCGTAAGAGGGGCGGGCAGCCCGGGCATGAGGGGAAGGGCCTGCAGCGGGATCCGGATCCGGATGACCGCAAGGACGCGGAGCCGCCGGCGCAGTGCCGGCGCTGCAACGCGGGCCTGGACGGCGCGGAGGCCATGAAGCCGCGGTGGGCGCAGGTCATCGACGTGGTTGCGACACGAGGTCGCACGAGATGAGTGCTGCTAGTCGGAGGAGGTCCGGCTAATGCCGGAGACATAGCTAGCCAGGTTGTGTTCGACCTGTCCCCGCCGTGACGTGCGTGGCCGGTTCCTGACCGGTCGGGTGCGGAGCTCACGGAAGAGCCCAAGGGCCGCTGCACCAGCCATGGTGGCCACAGGTGCGGGGAAGACCGATAGGGCGACTACCAGGAAACCTTTGCAGATGCCTCGTCAGATGAACATCCCGGGCTGGATTGCACCGCCGGGGTGGCAGGGACCAGCCGTTGTGAGGCGGCAGGCGACGGCTGCGGACCACGCGATGGCCGGTGAACACCGCTGTCCTCGGGGTATAGAAGGTGCCCGGCCCGGTCGGGTCTCATGCGTGCGGAACGTGGAAACCCTGCTATGGGTCCGCATCCCAGGCGCGGGTATGCGCAGGCGGTGCGGTAAGCCGACAGTAATGGGGGCTGAATTCCCTGGCAGGACAGGGTGACTGAGAAGCGGATGCCGGGCAGCTGAAAGGCGGCAGGAAAGCGGGGCCGAAGGACCGGGAACTCCTCCCGGATGGTCTTCGTATAACTGGCCCGGATGCCGGTCTTGCGACCGGGCTCGAAAGAGCGCTGACGCAGTCAGGTGGGCCTTTGAGGAGAAGCGAGGGTAAATGCCGGAACTGACGGGCACGTTGGACACTTCGGTGAACGGACCTGAGGGCCTGCCCCGGTTCGATGGTGACGCCTGGGATTGCGTGGACTGGCGGCATCAGGAGGAGCAGGTACGGCGGCTGCGCGGGCGGATCTTCAAGGCGGTGCAGGAAGGTGACTGGCCTGCGGCCAGGAACTTGCAGAAGCTAATGCTGCGGAGCTGGGCCAATACGCTAGGTAGCGTGCGGCAGGTGACGCAGCGCAATACGGGCCGCCGGACTGCGGGGATCGACGGGCTGGTCGCGCTGACCAGCCAGGCACGGGCCGAGATGGCGGTGCAGGTGCACGCCAGCATCGGCTCGCATCAGCCTTCCCCGGTCCGGCGGGTGTATATACCGAAAGCCAGTGATAAGACCAAAATGCGCCCGCTCGGAATTCCGGTAATCGCGGACCGGTGTCATCAGGCACGGGTACGTAATGCGCTGGAACCTGAGTGGGAGGCCCGGTTTGAGCCCCGATCGTATGGGTTCCGGCCGGGCCGCGGCTGTCACGACGCGATAGAATCCTTGTTTATTACCCTGCACGGGAAATCTAAGCGGGTGTGGATTCTTGATGCCGATCTGGCGGCTGCGTTCGACAAGATCAGCCACGAGCACCTGCTGGAAATTCTCGGCGGTTTCCCCGCGAAAGCGATGATCGCCGGGTGGCTGAAGGCAGGGGTTTTCGAGGCCGGGAAAGGGTTCGCGCCGACCGGGGAGGGAACTCCCCAGGGAGCATTATGTTCAGCTGAACATAATGCTCCTTATGAACAGTGCCGGATTATGCGCAGCGCTGGCCTGTCGGGCCTGTCAGGGGCCGGATCGGCGAGCGAGCGCTGCGCATAATCCGGGCGGGTCAGCAGCAAGCGAGCCAGCTGAGCAGTTCCGGGTTTGGTTCCATTCGGCCACGCCGGCGGTGACGAAGCCGGCGCAGACGGCTTCCAGACGCACAAACTCGGCATCCAACCCGGACACCAGTTCGGACACCGCCGCCATCGCGGCCGACCTCCGAACACGAAGGCCCGGCACCATGCCGAGCCGCGATCGGAGTCCCGCCTGCATTATGCGCAGCGTCCGGCCGCTGCCACCGGCCCTGCCAGCGTCAACCGCCGGGTGCTCCGCATAATCCGGCACTGTTCATAAGGCGGTGTTATTTCGCCCTTGCTGCTGAATATCGCATTGCACGGGCTGGAGGAGGCCGCGGGCGTCCGCTACCGCCTCTCCGGCACTCATGCCGGAGAGGTAAAGCGCGGAAGCCCGGCGCTCACTAGTGTAGGAAGAATTGATCGTGTTTACGCTGCACGTGGAATTACGTGCCCGATCTCGGTCGCACCGAGAAGCTTGCTCATCCGGCTGGTGACAGCCCGGACCTTGTCAATAATCTCGTCGGCGGTTGCCACCCATCTGAATGGCCTGGCGTCAGCGTTCCAGTCGGCAGCGAACCGCTTGATCGCATTATTAACAGCCCTCACTGACGGGAAGGTCCCCCGACGGATAAGCTGGCGGGTGATTATCCCATTCCAGATCTCAATCTGATTCATCCAGGACGCCCCGGTCGGCGTGAAATGAAGCACGACCCGGCCACCCTGTTCCGCGAGCCACTTACCGGTCTCCCCGCCGGTATGCACCGACGCATTATCCAGCACTACATGAATCTTCTTCCTGCCCGCATACTGCGGCATGATCTTCTTCATCAGCCGAAGGAAATCCTGAGCGTTATGCGTCGGCGACAGCTCCACCGTCACCCTGCCCGTCACAATATCGAATCCGGCATACATGTCAGTCGTACCGTTGCGCTTATAGTCATGCGTGCGCTTCTCGCTTTTCCCGAAATCAAGCGGCAGCATCGGCTGCGTCCGGTCCAGCGCCTGGATACCCGACTTGACATCGACAGACACCACCGCCTCGCCCTCCGGCGGATTCAGGTAAAGACCGGTCACGTCGCGGACCTTCTCCTCGAAATCCGGGTCCTTGCTGATCTTGAACGTGCCCTGCCGCCACGGCTGAAGCCCGTTGTCCCGCCACAGCCGCGAGACCCACGGCTGAGAAACCGAGACACCCTCGGTCTTCCTGATATAGGCAGCCATCTTCCCCGCCGACCAGTGCGAAATCCCGAGCTCCTCCGGCGGCGTCTGCCTGGTCAGCGCGAGCACCCGACCCCGGATCCGCCCCGGAATCGTCCTGCGCCCGCCAGGAGATACCCCGCTGGCAAGCCCGCCGATCCCATAGATCTCATACCGGCTGATCCACTTGTCAATGGTCGGCCGCGACGCGCCGGACATCTCCGCGATCTCAATTTTCCGGCGACCCTCGTGATGCCACAAGACGATTTGCGCCCTTGCTGAAACAGATCCGTAATAGATACCAGGAATGATTGCCGACCGCAGCTCGCTGAGTTGCTCATCCGAAAGACTCATACCCCCATTATCGCACATGGCGGGTAGTAAAAAAGGTGTTTGCTCAACGTAAAGATGACCAATTCTATGTACACTAGATACGCTGATGACCTGGTCGTGTGCTGTCACTCCAGGCAGCAGGCCGAGGAGGTCAAGGCGCGGCTGGCCGGGTGGCTGGAGCCGAGAGGGCTGGCGTTCAATGAGGCCAAGACCCGGATCGTCCCTCTGTCTGAGGGTTTCGATTTTCTCGGATTCAATCTCCGCCGCTACCCTAACGGCAAGCTGCTCATCAAACCGGACGCCATGGCCGTCAAGAGGTTCCGGGAACGGCTTGCGAAGGAATTCCCGCGCGCTCCGCGGGTCCAACGTCGCAGCGGTGCTGGCGAAGATCGTCCCGATCGTGCGGGGATGGGTCGCCTTTTACCGGACGGTGGTGTCGTCCAGGGTGTTCTCTGTCCTGACTGACTACCTGTGGAAGGTCACCTATAAGTGGGCGTGCTGGAGCCACGCGAATAAGCCGAAACGCTGGATCATCGACCGCTATTTCCGGAAGTTCGAGAAGTTCAGGAATGACCGGTGGGTGTTCGGTGATAAAGACACTGGCGCCTACCTGCCGAAACCAGCCTGGACTGACATCGTGCGGCACACCATGGTCAAAGGCGGGGCATCACCTGATGACCCCGTCCTGGCCGGGTACTGGGCGCAGCGCCGCCGCAGGGTCAAACCCCCGCTCGATGACTACACCGTGCGCCTGCTGTCCAGGCAGGACGGGCAGTGCAGCCTGTGCGGGGAGAACCTGCTGACCCCTGACCAGCCGCCCCAGTCCCCCCAGGGCTGGGAGCAATGGTTCCTGTGGGTCACCAAACAGGCGATCAAGGCGGACTACCTGGTCCACCACGACACGCCCAGCGCCGCGCGCAACCAGCGGACACACCTCGTGCACGCCACCTGCCACCGGAGCAGGCAACCGCCCCGGCTGGCAGGAAACACCGTACTGCAGCAGACGACCTGAACCGCCCTGGCGGCTTGCTTGGGCCGCGTGCGCGGGAACGTGCATGCGCGGTCCTTAGGGGGCCCCACGCTGCCTCCGCGAGCTCATCGAGGCGGACCAGGCGTCCCGCGCCGAGCAGCAGCGCAGCCAGCACGGTCCGCTGTCCCCCCGCCGGGATGGCGACCGCTGCCCCGCCCCGGCGAACCGTTAACGAGCCGAGAAGGCCGTATTCCGTATCCCAGGACTCGACGCTCATCCCGACCAAATCTACATTGTTATGACTAAGTCAGGAAAGCGGCGCTGCGGCGGCCGGCCAGGTCGCCGCCGCACTGACCTTGCTAACCGGCGTTCGGGCCCCAGCATTAGCCCGGGCACGTGCGCGCCGCGCCGCCGTTGGCGCACACGAAGGTGCTGCTCGGCTACTGCGGCGGGGCGCCGAGCAACCCGGCAGCGGTCAACCAGAGCCTGGCCTTCAATACGCGCATGTCCGGTCCTTTCAGAACGTGGCCCGCGGTCGCCGCACACCACGCTCAGAACAGCCCCTGACACACCGCTAACACCGCTCTCACACCGGGCGCACGTACCCGCGCCAGGTCGCGAGTGATTGCTGTCCGGAAGCTCCCTGCGTCATCGAGCAAGCCAACCGCTGCGTCTCACCACGTACCTGGCTGGCCGCCGGCACTACCGCTTCTCAAGAATGTGATCGGCAGGTAAACGGCGCGCTGGTTCTTCGGGCCAGGCGGGCGGCCGGGACACGCGCGGCAGTAGCCCGTGGCACTTTGGCCTCGGCGTCGTCCCATGTCCAGAACTGTGCCCCGTCGAACTCGTCGCGCTGAAGGCGGATCTGAGCCGGGTCGCTGACGGTGCCGCCGCCGAAAATGAACTCATCATCGGCCGCTCCAAGTAGCCTAATTCACGTACCCGGCGCGTCATGCAGAGCGCAATAGCTTGCGTGCCCTGGCGCGCAGCGCGTCTTCCAGATCGAGGTTGTCGCCTCGTGTAGTGGTCTGTATCAGCTCGGCGAGAACCGTTAGTTCCGCGAAGCGGCCCTCGGGCGTGCCGAGCGTCTCAGCAAACTCGGCCCGCACGCGCGCCTCGGTATTAGGGACGCGAATGGAGTGGATGGCGAGCAGCGCAGCGTCGTAGCCTGCTGGAGTGCGACCCCAGCCTTCCCAGTCGAGAAGCATCGGTCCATCAAATGTGAGGTTCGCCCAGTGGCAATCACCATGTGATGTTGCCCATTTTGCTGGGGTTGTCGGGAGTTCGGCATCTTCGAGAAATCGGGGCAGTGCCCGGTGCAGATAATCCTGGGAAACAGCAATCCGGTCTGTCATTACATCGTTAATAGTCGAGAGATTGACCCGAAGCGATGTCCACCAAAGGTCGGGCAAGTTCAGCTCACGCTTGAGAAATGGGTCCGATGAACAGATCGGGCTGGGCACAAACTCGGTAAGCTCGGCACGATAGTCGTCGGCTCCTTTAACCCAATCGTGCCAGCCGAGCAAGGCGGGTCTTCTTACGAAGTTCGGGATCGCTTGGGCAGCAGCGAGCGTGCCGTCCCAGATCCGGCCGCAACCCTTGCCACTTGAGGCGGTCTGGATGCGCAGCCAGGCGCGGCGACCGCACGCGTCTACCTCGCATCCGACCGTACGACCGCGCCAGCCCCAGGCGATGCGGCCACCAGCCGAGCGAACAGCGAAGGCGAAGGCTGCGTCGTCACGGGCGGCGAGCATCCGTTTCTCGGTATGAAGGTCAGGCGGCGAGAACATCAAGAACCCTTCGCGCAGTGGCGTAGTCTACCGGGGCAGCAAGAGCGCTGCGGGCATCTTCCCAGTGCCTGGCGTGACTCGTAGAAAGCAACACCCGGTCGATGCCCGCTATGCCCGCTAGAATAGCGAGAGCCGCTTGGGCCGGGGTCATCCCAGGCGCGATATGGTCAGCGAGTTCTTGATCAATTATTCGAGGTAGTTCACCACCGTGTAGTGGTGCCGAGACAAAGCTATTCACCCCTAAGTCCCTAGCTTGGACTAGGTGCCCCCTATCCTCAAGAGCGCTAATCAAAGATTCCATGCATACTAGGCTGACAGGGTGTTGAATAGCAGTAAAATGGTGAGCTGACCCGCCAGCCGCTTGCTCGGCGTAACTAACCAAATCGGGCACGGTAAATGCTCCGTCGGTGAGCCCGCTCCATGTAGCCACTCCATACCCGTCAATCGTCTGATCGCAGGCTTCGGCCTCCAGCGCCGTGAAAGCAGCAATTATTGCAGAGGCCAGCTCGTTTTTGTCAACGTAACACTCGTCCGGATTGTGAAGGAACATCACGTCGACTCGGGAGCGACCGAGGTCGTGGCACGATCGCCTGGTCTGCCAGCGGACATAACCTGGTTCAATACAGCGACCGGTTGCCTCGGATTCGGCCCCGATGATACCGGCGTCTAGCACGTCCGCCATCAAAGCGCGAGGCAGAAGTCCGACTTTGGTAGAGATGGAGATGGAGGAATGTGCTGCCAGTGTCGAGGCAAGTGCACTATGCGCGAGACCGTTTGCGTAGTTAGGCGCAGTGTCAATCCAGTCGCATCCTGCCGCCACAATAATCTTGCTCGCAGTGGCGATATCTGGCACTCGATAGGTGCCCCAGCCCAAATGAGATGTCATGATTCCTCGCTAATTGCCGCAACTTGATGGTCAACCAGTTCGCTGGCGAGCTCCGCGATAGCTGAGATCTCAAGGCCCGACAGCGCAGCGAGTTCGGACAACGGTCGGGCTTGCCCTCCGATCAATGCGGAAAGAACTGGCTGAGCCGCGAGGTCGAATTGCCATTCTTCGTTCCCGGCTCGCAATCTGACCGAGTTCCCCAAGCTGTCTAGGCGAGCACGCGGAGTCGTCAGACGCACCGCCAGTTCTGGGTCATCAGGAACATTCGAGACATAGGGAAGGCTGATCGCATTCCGGCCATGGTCGGTGACGTCTCGATGGGTGAAAAAACGTTCGAGCAGGCCATCATCGTCCAGTAGGCAAGCGACTTCGTCGGCGAGCTGATGCAGGTAGAGCCGCTGGACTCTTGAGGCAGCGAACTGCGGCAGGTCGGCGCGAACCGACTCGCGGTTTCGCAGCTCGTCGACGAGGAAGCCGATGAGATCAGCGCCGGTCATGGTCTGGAGCCCGCAGGTGAGATGCAGGGATGCCACACCTTCGCTCGCCGAGACAGAGTGCCAGTGACCGCGCGGCACGTAAAGCATGTCTCCTGCGTTGATCACAAACTCGTCAGAAGGTTCGTCTGTCGGCTCAGCCGGCAGAGCGACGTCGCGGAAGGTCGGGTGCAGCCGTGTTGGCCCGTAGATCCGCCAGCGCTTAGCTCCCGAGATCTGAATGACCAAGGTGTCATGGTCATCCCAATGCACACCGAAGCCCTCAGTTGCGGTCCACGACGCATACGCGTTGACCTGCACTCCGGTATGCAGGACGCGCTCCATGCTGCCAGCAAGCTCGCCAATCTCCGGGTGAATCTCGTCAATTGCGTCAAGGACCAAGGTAGCTCCCTCGGCCAGGCAGGTATGCAACTCGGCCGGTTGGAGACGATGCCAAACCGTGTTGCGCCGGGTGACCTGGGGCCGGGAGTAGCGGTGCAGGGGAAGGGCTTCACCACCCATTGCGAGCCGAAGGCGCGGAGGTTCCAGCCGATGCGTTGCGAGGATCGTATTCAGATCGTTGAAAGTAAGCAGTTCGCCCGGCCCCGGTACAGCCAAGGGCATGAGACGGTAGGTGCGTTGGTACACCTGAGCGAGGAAATCCTCGCTCAGGTGCGCAACGACCGATTGGGTCGCGGTCATAGGTCAGTCGTTCGTATCGCTACGGCCGGTAGAACCGCCGTCCGAGGTCTGGTCGGCACGGGATCGGGCTGCGTTAATTACCGAGCGCAAGTGGATCAGGCTGCTAGTGATTGACGGGTCGTCACCACTTCCTCCTCGGGTGGCGTCCACGTTACAGTTGTCCATTCTGATGCTCCTTTGGGTCATGTTCCCAGGCTCTCACTTAGAATGTTGGTCTCTCCCTGGTCACATCGGCAAGCTTCTCACGGACTCGACGTGAGCGAAATCGGCTGACCCCGTGGGCTGAGCCCGTGGACTGACTCCATCAGAACCGTTACTATTGATACTTCCCGAGAGGACACTCAAGGTGACCAAACGTAGAGCGTTTAGCGTGTCTCAGGTGCCGCGTTCGTTTTGGGGCCGCAATGACGTACAGACAATGCTAGCTGGTCGAGATGTCGGCTCATTATTTCGCCTTTATCTGAGCGAGTTTCCAGATTGCACCCAAACGCAATTGGCACTTATGACTCAGCATGACAGGTCGGAAATCTCTAACTTCGTTCGGGGGGTGCGATCACCGTATGTCGCGGACATAGATGTCCTCGTGCGGATAGCAGATGGAATGTGTTTCCCTGACGAATCTCGACGATTGCTTGGGCTTGCGCCTGCTAACGCGCGAGTTTCGCGGGCCAGCGACACGGATCCCGAATCCCGATTTGGCCCGATGGTGCCGGAAGTTGGAGTAGTTACCGGATGGTCGAGCGTCGTCACCCGTGATCCCGTAACGCGCGTGGCCTTATGCGGCAGTCGTGCACGCGGGACCGTTCAGTCCATCATCGACGAAACAGTCCACGCCTTGGCGCGCTGGCTTATGACTCGGCGGCTATGCGTCATCCACGGTCCAGTGGGTATCGGCATCGAAATATTGACCTTTGTGGCTGACCACTATCATCCGGAGAATCTCGATGTAATCGTCGGCGTTCTAGGACGGCACAATATCGTATCGACGGCGCAGTACATCTTGGTCCTTGGTGGTGGCTCGGGCACCAGGGACGAGGTAGACATGGCGCTTTCGCTGAGACTCAAAGTTATCCCTTTCCCTGCAAGTGGCGGTACAGCCGCGCATGCATACACCGTGATGCGCGAGAATCCCCGACTACATAAATGGCTTGGCAGTAATCTCTTCGCCGCCCTTAGGGAATGCGAAGATGCGCAAAATTATGTACATATTGTTGAACAGGCTCTTGCGCTCGGTCATGAGGAGATCAATGCTTAGGAAGCCCTACGTTCTGCTCAGCGTCGCCTCGTCGGTAGATGGCTACATCGACGACGCGACCGAGTCCCGCCTCTTGTTGTCGAATGACGAGGACTTCGATCGGGTGGACGCGGTTCGCGCCACGGTCGATGCGATCTTGATCGGAGCTAACACCATCCGACAGGACAACCCGCGGTTGCTCGTACGCTCCGAAGTGCGTCAGGCCGCTAGGGTCGCAAAGGGTCTTCCCTCAAACCCGCTCAAGGTCACGGTAACTGCGACTGGTCATGTTGACCCAGGTGGCAAGTTCTTTGCGGCAGGCGAAAGTCGGAAGCTGGTTTATACCTCGTCATCCCTCAAAGCGGAGCTTTCTGCGCTTCTGGCGGGGAAGGCAGAAGTCGTCGATGCAGGTGCGCAAGTGGGACTGACGACGATTCTGGCCGACCTGTATGATCGGGGTGTTCGGAGACTCATGGTCGAAGGCGGCACCAGCATACATACGCAGTTTCTAACCCAAGGACTGGCCGACGAAATCCACCTTGTTATTGCGCCGTTTTTCATTGGCGACCCTGAGGCGCCGCGTTTCGTCAACTCCGGCGCCTTTCCTCAGAGTCCAGAGAAGAGGATGGACGTAGCGGAAATCCGGCAGATCGGTGATTGCGTTCTAATACGTTATGTGATCACGTAGTAGTGTGTTCCGGTTCTGCTCTCGCCTCATCCCACTGCCCTTAACTTCCGGGACTTACGTCCGTTTCCGGGAGATTTGACGAGACGATGGTGAGGGTGTAATCAGCTGGCTCGCTGATCCATCTCCGTCGTTCGGCGGCGGTCCGGCCGGATGTTCGCTGGCGGTCAGCACGGCCGGGCGGGATGGCGGTGATCGCGGCGTCGAGGCTGGCGAGCGGGGCGTTCTGGCTGGCGGGGCGCTTGTGGCAGTGCGGGCAGCAGGTGTCGGCGGTGATGGCGGCGCGGGCGAGGGACAGCACGGCGGTGAAGCAGATCTCGCCGGGGGTCAGGCCGGCCGTGGCGGCGGCGCGGTCGGCGAGCCCGGCGATCATGTTGTGCGCGAGCAGCAGCGCCCAGGCTTCCTGGCGGACCAGGACGGCAGAGCGTCCGCGCAGGACGCGGCCGGTGCCGCGGACGGTCTTCTTCAGGTGGAGGAACGCGATCTCGATGAGCCATCGTTTCTGGTACAAGACGGCGAGCTCGCCGGCCGGGTACAGGCCCGGGTCCAGGAGCGTGGTGAGCAGCCTGATCTGGGTGGTTTTCGTGCGGCCGCTGCGGGTGCGGGTCAGCACGGTGAAGCAGATCAGCCGCGCGATCGTGTCCGGCAGGGACGGGAGGGCGGGATCGCCGGCGTTCTTGCGGCGGCGGGACCGCATGCCCGGCGCTCTCGCGCAGCAGCACCAGCTCCGATCCGTCTTTCAGCACGTCAAGGGTCTTGAAGGGGACGCACTTCGCGCCGTTCTTCACGCGCCAGGCCAGGTGCGCGCCGGTGCCGGAGAACCGGATCCAGCGGTCCATCGAGAAGAAGCCGCGGTCGGCGAGGTTCAGCTGCCCCGGGCCGAACGCGTCCTGCAGCCCGTCGGCCAGGGCGTTCTCCCCGTCGAGGTAGCCGCCGATGACGGCGGCTTTCCAGCGGCGGGTGCCCGAGTGCAGCAGCCCGACCAGGCGCAGCAGCGGCTTCGCGGCGGGGGAAGGGGTGCCGAACGCGTCCGCGAGCAGCGGGTCATTGAACAGTTCCAAGGTGGTGCCGTCGATCTGGGTGATTTCCAGGCCGAACGCGGTCCCGTCCTGGCCCGCGGGAATGTCGTCCCGGGCCGCGTCGGCCGCGAACATGGCCCGGGCGGGGGCCTCGCCGGACCGTTCCCGCGCCTTGGAGTAAGCCGGGCCGGTCGGCACCGGGGTGCCGGGCCTGACACCTGCGCCCGGCATGGCGAATACCAGGGCGAGGACCGCGTCGTAGCCCAGGACCGGGAACAGCGCCCCGGTGACCAGGCACAGCGCCGTGACCTGCGCGTTCAGCGCCCGCTCCAGCTTGTGACGGTGCCCGGCCCCGGCGGCCGCGGCGATCGCCCCGCTAGCCAGCAGCGACTCCAGCAGGCTCTCGCGCCGCAGGTCAGCCAGCCATTCCCCGTCCTCCCGCAGGCCCGGCCCGGCCGCCACCCGGGCGGCCAGGCCCGCCTCCGGCGGGCCGCCCGCATCATCGCCGGCAGTGGACGGTACAGCGACGGGCATGGCAAAATGCGCAGGCAACGAGGCTCCTGTGACTGGCGATCATGGATTCGACACCCACGTCATAGCAGGGGCCTCGCCGCATTCACCGGACGCGCCGCAGCGCCGGCCGCAATCGTGACTCACCCGTAACACAACACTAAGAACCGGACATGCAGGAACAGAAGTCACGGAAGTAAAGGGCAGTGCGCCTCATCCTGATCGGAATGTAGCCGTCCGATTTGCTTATCCAGATTTCGGACCTGCGTCGAGTCTGCGCCGAAGGTGCGGGCCAGCAGCGGGCGAACTGCTTCGAGTTCGGTATGTGCCTCGTCAGCGTGCCCGGCGGCCGCGAGCATCTGGGCGATGACGAATCGGGACTCCAGGACCCCATCCGCCTCGTCCTGGTTCGCTGACGCGTCGGCATTCTGTACGTAGAACCGGAGATGCGGCAGGGCCTTGTCTGGCTTGCCGATCTCAGCGTATGCGTGACCCGCATAGTAAGAGGAGTCGAGGACATAGGAGTCGGTCGGCCGCAGGTATCTCGCGTAATCGCGCCCTACGACGTCGAACAGGGAGGCGGCACGCGTGTACTCCCCCGCGTAGAACATCGCGGCAGCTAGCAAGTGACGAAGCTGCAACTCAAGAACCGAGTCGTGAACGCCTCTTGCGATGCTGTCCTCAAGAAGCCTGATCGCTTCGGAGGGCCGGTCGTTGTCGAGTAGTGCCTGGACATTGCCTTTCAGCCGATCGGCTTCGGCGTCGGTTAGCGCAGGGCCGCCGACGGGTTGTTGTCGGCGCCTGCCCGCTGCGAGCAGCGGCCGCCGGAACGGCTGTGTTGGGTCTCGCGGTTCGTCGCTGCTTGGCAACGAGCCCGGTGTCAACGTAAGCGGGAGAAGCTTCTCGTACACTCCCTCGGCGGACGGCCGTTCCAGCGGATCCTTGGCCAGCATAGATGAGACAAGCGCATCAACGGCATCCGGGACATCAGTACGCCGAGCCTGTACTGATGGCACCGGCGACTGCATATGCCGGGCACGTACAGGCATGTCCGTAGTCCCATGGAACGGTACGTCGCCGATGAGCAACTCATAAAGCAAGCAACCGAGCGAGTAGATGTCGGATGCCGAAGTTACCGCTTGCCCAAGGCACTGCTCCGGTGACATATAGGCGGGCGTGCCAACCGTCCGGTCGACCTGTGTCAGCCGAGGCAGAGCCCCCGCACCTCGCAAGATCGCGATACCGAAGTCCAGCACCTTGACGAAGCCGCGCTCAAGGTCCCCGAAGAGCCCACCGACTACACCCCCGAACTCGCGATCCGGTTGCTCGCCGGAACCTGCGAACTCCCCGAAACCCGACGCGCCCTGCACATCGTCGTCGGCGAATACCGCCATGCCCTCCACGCACTCGCCACCCAGGCACTCGACCAGCAAGCCCCGACCGGGTGACCCGGAATGTACGTCCTGCCCGCCTGCCCCCCGCTTCCTGCCCCGGCCGCCGCCCGCTATCAGCTCGGCAGCTACCTCCGCACGCTCCGCCGCAAGAGATCCCTCGACATCGCCCGCGCCGCCGGACACGTCGGCATAGCCCCGTCCACCCTGTCACGCATCGAAACCGGGCAAGCCCCCACGCGCACCAGCTACCTGTACATGCTCCTTGATCTCTACGGCATCGCCGACCCCGACCAGCGCCGTCAGCTCGCCGAACTAGCCCATCACGCCCAGTCACAGCCTTACTGGACCGAGCACGACGACATCATCCCGGAAGGAACAGCCCACTACCTCGCCCTCGAAGCCGCCGCCGTCACCCTCCGCACCTACGCACCCACCCTTATCCCCGATCAGCTCGTCACCGCTGCATACGCCCAGGCCGCCAGCCCCGCCAGCCGACCCGACCTGAAACCCCGCCACTCGGCAAGCGTCGCCGCGCTCGCCCTCGCGCGCCAGGACCAGCTGAGCCAGCACCCATGCCGACAGCACATCCTCATAGGAGAAGCAGCGCTCCACCGCCTCGCCGCCCCCGCGCCCGTCATCGCCGGTCAGTACCGCCACCTGGCCGAACTCGCCGCCAGCCCCGCCATCACAATCTGTGTAATCAGGCACACAGCCAGCCAACTCGTCCTCAGCCCGCCATTCACCCTGCTCACCCTCCCCGCCAAACCCCACGACACCGGCTGCTACCACGGCCCCGCCGGCCAGATCGCCATCACCCGCCGCCTCGCCGACACCCGCGCCATGAACACCACCTGGGAAGCACTCAGCCACGCCGCCCTGACACCAGAAGAGTCAGCCGCGCTTATCGCCGAACTCGCCAACCAGTGAAACTGGCAGACGGAAGCCGCCCGCCCGCACACTGACCGCGCTCGGCGTCTACCGAGCCGGAAACGCTCGGCGTGACCAGCATCGGGACCGACCGGCTCCGCCACCCGGGCCGCGCCGCAGGCGCGGGACAGCCGGATGTGACCTAGCTGTGCGATAACTGCGGGCACGGGATCGCCGCCATCCTGCCTTCAGGCGACGTGACGCCCTGCGTGATAGCACGGTGGCCGACGGTCGGGAATGTCAGGGAGATCACCTCTGAGACCGTGAGATTCCGAAATTCGGGCGCAACCCCGGCATCCCGTTCGGTCGCCCGAGCCTGAGTGCGCACTTAACTTGGCGAAACTCAGATTTTATACGCTCCCGCTGGAGCGCCTGTCGTCAAGCGAAATGTTTAAGTCAATACGACGTCTGTGGGCGTTTTCGGGCTGGCCATTGCGGCAAGCGGCTCGGCGACGTCGGTGCGTACTCTTCGCGGAAGATGAGGAGTTTGGGCTAGCGGCTGGCGTTTGCGTTACAGTTAGTGCTACCGCGACGCCAACGCCTTTGTGTAGGTCCTTTATGCGTACTTTACTACGTTGATAAGTACCTCATTAAGCCGAAAGACAGAAGAAATGAAGGGAACGAAAGAATGAACCCGTTCAGGCGTTTCATACGTGTAGGTACCGCAGCTACCGGAATCCTGTTAGTCGCAGGATTACTGGTAACGGTCGACTCGGCCACTGCCCAGGGTAGCAATCCACACGACGGCCACGCGGTCATCGCGAAGAAGAAGAAAACCTACAAGGTCAAAGTTCACGCGGGCAAGCCCAAGGCCCCCTCCGCCGCAGCCAGTGCGTCGAACGGGGGAGGCGGATGCTTGCCCCCGATCATCGGATTCGACAGGGAGAGCCTATGCCTGACTTTCCCAGTGAGGGTCACCGTCGTCCAGTTAGAGAATGGTGAGCCCGTAGGCGATGAAGCTTACAAGTTCGGTGTCCAGACCCTCGTGGATCTATCAGCGGCGGCGGCGAAGTTCGTTGAAAGCGTGGCGGTGGTTGGACTCACAACCTCAGGCGATGACCCAGGGTTGGACCCAACCATCACAGTTACATCGCAGTGTGACCAACCCTGTCAGGATACGTCCCCGCAGATCCTCGCGGTGGGCACGCCCCAGGTTGCTGCGGGCGGTGCCAGCAACGGCGTAGACGTTCCTTCCAACCAGGTTGCCTGGCCGGAGCCAGTGGTCTCGCTCTACGCCGAGTACGGCGGATACGAATCCAACACTGTCTCATGGCAGGTCGTGCCGGTTATCCGGCGCGACCACATGTACCCTGGAGTCTGGCGAGCGGGATGCGTGTTCCCAGGCTATGTTCCGACAGTCGACATGTCCGGACTTCCGCATATCGCCCGTGGCATACGCAAGGTACAGGGACGAGGAGACCACGTCGGCAGGCCCGGCGGCAGTCACCCGTTGCACCGTGCCTCCAGCGGAGTAACCGCGAAGCACAACAGGCACCTAGTGTGCCCGAAGCACCTCCGGAGACCGAGGGGATCCTCCTGTGATGAGTACCCCTTTGCCTCAACGATGGAGGGCGGCACAAGCTTGCCTCCGATCGACAGGATAATCCAGTGGGTTCCAGCGCACGAGAACCAGAGGCAGGGAGTCGTGTTGTCGACCTTCTATCGGCATAACCGAGTTCTAAGGAGCGATGCCTTCTATGTCTCCGCAGGAAAGTGATACGCCTGACTATCAATGGCTTGAGGGATGGGTCCTTGCCGAGGAGAAACTCGCTGGTGTCATTGGCCTCACCGTCGCCAGGATCGACTCCCCGGGGAGATTCCTCGCGCTAGTCGGCGCCCAGTCGCCGTTTCAGACGGTACGCGGCGTATTTGCCCTTTCAAGGGAGAGCCCTCCCGGCCGCAGTCTGGTCGGTGTAGCCCCGGCGCTCGACAAAGATGGCCGGACTATCGAAGGTTTGTTTTTCGGGGCCGAGTGTCCCGGAATCATGAGCTACGACTCAGCCGCCCGGCTTTCTGAGCGTGGCGGTGAGGTCCTCGCTTTCCATTACAACATGGGTCAAGATTGGCTCAAGTGGGCCGTGGATGGCGTCGTTCAGACCGAGTTCAGTCTGTGGATCGGAACCGACACGCTGTATAATGGTAATGAGCAAGGTCCAGCCGACATGATCCGCCGGGCCGGGCTGACCGTACTCGGTCCCGATAATCGCACGGACGATCCGTGCGCGGCAGCCGCCATGCTGATGACAGCGATGTTTGGTGTGGTGATCACGCCGAAACTGCTCGACGAGGCAGTGTTCGACTGCGGCGCCGTGAAGGTTCCATACTAACGACGTAAGCACGACAAAATCAGGTGGTGGCAAGCAGTTGGCCGTCAGCGCTCAGCACGACCGTCCGCTGATCCCGGCCGGTTCCAGGCAGGTCACGCCCTAGCTGGTCGGTCACACCGACGAACGTCTCAACCATTTGCGCCACCTCGACGATGAACTCGGAAGCGGCGATCTCGCTGCGCCCACTCGCGGCTAACTCGCGCGTGCGGGCAGGTACTCCGAGGAGATCAGCCGCCGGCTGTACTCCCTGGCTGCCGAGGCGAGCAGGCAGGTCGCCTGGGCTCACTTCGACCAGCACCGTCATGCCGTTGCCCAGCGCTACTTCGAGCTCGCCCTGCGGTCGTCCGCGACAGCGGACGACCCGGTGAGCGGTGCTTACGCACTGTCCTTCGCGATCAGCGCCGACTACCGCGGCGACGATCAGTACCCGCGCAGCCGCGCCATCTACCTCGCGCGGGCTGCCGAAGCTCACCTTGCTCTCCGGGACGTCGAGACTGTCCTCGGCCGGGCGGCGGAGCGGTGAGAGTACCTAGGCATTAGCTCTGCGCCTTCCTGGAAACGCCCAGCAACCACGATAAACTCGGCGCCGCTGTGATGGACCGCGACGCCAGGCAAGCAGAAGGCCGAGGGAGGGCATTCGCGGAAAACCGCCTAGTCAGGCTGACTTGTCCTGAAGTTCCCAGGCGTGATCGAGCAAGTGCCACCCGCTGCGCCTGATCACGTACCTGGCAGGCCAGCTGGCGTTAGCGCCAACCGAGTCCGCGAGGCCCGAACGGAGCGCGGCCGGGACGGCTGACCTAAGCCATTCGCTCGCGGCGCGACCGGATGGCTTAGGTCGCGGCAGCTTGAGGCCGAGCTTGGCCGCATGCATCAGCTCGGTCTCGGTCACGTGCTCAAGGATCGCGTCTGTATCCCGGCCGCCGCCGCGCGGGCCCTTGGGCAGCACTGCCGGCGCTACTGCCGCAGCCACGTCCAGCTCATCCCATGCCGCTTCAAGCAACGCCGCCAGCCGACCGCCTTCTTCGGCACTGATCGGTTCTTCCTCGCCAGCCGCCATTCCGCTCAGCGCCCCGAAGTCAGCCAGCTTCGCCACCCCGCTAAGCCGCCCGGTCACGGCAAACTCACCGTCAGGCAGCACCAGGCGGGCCCGCCGCACCACCAGCTCATAGCGGAGCCGGTACTCACCAAGTGCCGCGACTGCCAGCTCCTCGGTCTTGGCCCGCCGCGCCCACCCGGGCCAGTCAACCGCTGACGCGAACACTCGCGTCTTCCCCGCCTCAACGAACACGCCTATCCGCCGTCCGGAACCCATAACGGTCATGTTAGGAGTTCCGCCGGCAGCATCGATGGCCCACCGTTGTCGTTGCCCGGCGGGCGGTCAACAGCAACTATGTGCCATCGATGCTGCCGGCACAGCAACGATGGCCCAGCGTTGTCGTTGCTTCCGCCCTGACAACGACAACGGTGCGCCACCGTTGCGGTCGCTTCTGACAATTTGTTTGCTTTATCCGCTATGCCCGGTGTCGGATCCACCAGAAGCAGAAGCCGGCCAGTATGGCGGCCAGCGCCAGGAAGATCGCGGTTTCGTACCACTGGAAGGCCCAGAAACGGCTCGCGGGCTGATAGATCACCAGCTGCCGGTAGCCGTGGCTAGCGAGCTGGGCGAAGCAGCCGTGCGCAGGCCCGTCCGGGCCGGCGCATGCCGAGGCAGAGCCGCCGCCTGGCAGCGCGACTCCGCCAACGACCTTCCCGGCCGTGTTGATGACCTGGGTGGACAGGACCCAGGCGCCCGGAATGTTCGCGTTCCCGGTCAGGATCGTATGCGTGGTGCCGTCAGCGCCATGTTGCACGCCAGCGGTCAGGATGTCGCCCCGGCCGAGCGCCGAGATCAGGCGGACCGGCGTCAGCAGGTACTGGCGGAGCGCGCGCATGGCGAACTGGACCACGGTGAAGACGACGAGGGTGACGGCCATGGCCGGGACGGTACGGCGGATCAACATTCCTGCGATCACGCCGAGTGCGACGGCAAAGGCGGCGTAGCCGGCCGGGGCGATGCCGCGTTCGCTGAACACTGACGGCTGGAGCAAATTCTGGTTCACCTTGTCGATGGGGCTGGCTGACCAGGTGACCAGGAGGCTGAACACTCCGGCGGTCACCATGCTGACGGCAGTGATAACTCCGAGCTTGACCGCCAGCCAGGTCGTGCGGCTGACGCTCTGGCTCCAGACCAGCCGCTGGGTGCCCGCCTCAAGCTCGCGGGTGACCAGCGGCGCGCCCCAGAAGATGCCGAGGATTACGGGGACGACGATCAGCGCGGTGCCGAAGATCAGCGGCAAATGGTTGCCCAGGCTGGCGTTGACCGCGTTGAGGAACGTGGTCGTGGCCGCGCCGCAGTCATGGCTCGCGGCACAGCTGGCCGCGCCGCTGGTGTCATACAGGTGAGCCACGCGCAGGCCGGTCAGCCCGAGCAGGACCGCGGTCAGGGCCAGCGCGGCCGCCGCGACGATAGTCTGGGCGCGGAACTGGCGCCAGGTCAGCCAGATCATCTGGTCACCTCCTTCGTGCTGGCGGTGCTGGTACCGGCGCTGCTCATGTAGGCCAGCACGATGTCCTCAAGGGTTGCCTGGTCGTGGCTGCTGAGCAGCTCCCCGACGTCACCGGCTATCTGGACCTGTGAGCCGGCCAGCACGATGACGTAGTCGCAGACGAGCTCCAGGTCAGAGACTAGATGCGAGGACAGCACCACGCTGAGGTTCTGCTCGGCGACGGTCTCGGTCAGCTGCCGCAGGAACTCGCGCCTGGCCAGCGGGTCGAGGCTGGCCACTGGCTCATCCAGGATGAGCAGCTCAGGGCGCTTGGCGATGGCCACGGTCAGGGCAAGCTGGGCGCGCTGGCCGCCGGACAGCTTGCCGGCCTTCTGGGCCAGGCCGAGACCAAGGGCGTCAATCCGGTTCCTGGCCAGCTTCTCGTCCCAGCCGGGGTTGAGGTGAGCGCCCAGGCGCAGGTGATCACGGACTGAGAGTGTCGCGTACGTCGGCGCGTCCTGGGCTACGAAGCCGACCTTGCCGCGCTGCTCCTTGCTGCTGGCAGGCCTGCCGCCGACGACCAGGATCGTGCCGGCGCTCGGCTGCAGCAGGCCCGCCGCCAGCTGCAGCAAGGTTGTCTTGCCTGCCCCGTTGGGACCTACCAGACCGGCTACCCGGCCGGCGGGCACGCTCAGCGTGCAGTCAGACAGCGCCCAGCGGCGCCGGTATTTCTTGCCAAGTCCCCGTGCTTCCAGGACGGCGGTCATGGTTCCCTGCCTCCTCCGGCGACCCATCCGGCCGCGCTGCTGGCATCAGTAGGCGCAAGATTGCCCGGCGGGCAAGCGGCGCGTCGTCACACCAGGGCGCCGAATAAGCACTCATACCTCGGGACCACAACGACCGGAGCAGGCCTGCGACTCATACCCAGGTATGACTCCCGCAGAGGGACGACCTGGCAGCCCTGGCGGCTTAGCCTGGGGATCGTGCAACCAAGACCGGCCTTCGCCGTGCCCGTCAAGGCGCGCGCTGCGGCGCAGGTCGCGTGGCGGGGCCTGATCCAGACGGCGACCGCGCCTGATCCAGCGCCTGGCCTGGCCATGGGGAGCGCCGCGGCAGCGCCGCGCCGTGTACTCAGCTCTGGGCGCGGCCACACTCGTTCTCGGCCTGGTGAGCCTGGCCGATGGGCCTAACAGCCGGAACTTTGTCGTGCGGCGGGTTGTGCCTGGTTTTCCTCGGCTGATCCACCAGGGAGGCATTGGCGAGACGCGGCCGCTTGCGCTCGTGGCGCTGGCGGTGCTGGCGGTTCTGCCGGTGCTGCTGGCGGCCAGGTATCCGCTGCTTGGCTGGCGAATCGCCTGGCTCGCGTTCCTGGTAATGCCGCTCTCGTCGTCCTACTGGTGGGGCGGCTGGCCCTGGTATCCGGTGCAGCTGCCTATTCTGCTCGCGGTGTTCTGCGTGGCCGGGATGCGTCACCGGCGCGCCGTGCTGTGGTGGATGTGGGGACTGACGCTCGCGGTGTGGTGGCTGTGGTCGGGCACCGGACGCCCCGACTTCGTAGCTCATCTGCTCGGAACCGCCGCGCTCACCGCTCTCACCGTCGCTGTGGACAGCATCAGCTCCCGGCGGAGTGCCCTGGCTGCCCTGACCGTCCTGACTGAGCGGACCGAGCTGAAGCAAGCGCAGCTCACGGTGCTGGAAGAGCGGGCCAGGATCGCCAGGGAACTGCACGATGTGGTCGCCCACCATATGTCGCTCATCGCCGTCCGCGCCGAGTCAGCCCCGTACCGGCTCGATGACCTGCCTGAGCCGGTACGCGCCGAGTTCGGCGCGCTTAGCGCGGCCGCCAGGGATGCGCTGACCGACATGCGCCGCCTGCTCGGCGTGCTGCGCCAGGACCAGGCGGCTGACCGCGCACCGCAGCCTCAGCTGACGGACTTGCCTGTGCTCATCGGCGCCGCGCGCCGCGCGGGCGTGCCCGTCGAGCTTTCGGTCTCCGCTGACCTGGCCGAAGTGCCCGCCGGCGTGGGTATCTGCGCGTACCGGATCGTGCAGGAGTCGTTGTCCAATGCGGGACAGCACGCGCCAGGAGCGCCAGTGAGCGTGTGCGTGGACCTGGATGCGAGCACTGTCGTCTTGCGAGTGGCCAACGGACCATCGGGCCTGGCGGACACCGGCCCTCGGACCGGCCATGGCCTGGCTGGCATGGGCGAGCGGGTGGCGCTGCTTGGCGGTTCGCTGTCGGCCGGCCGTGCCCCCGACGGCGGTTTCGTGGTGTCCGCGGTGCTCCCGCTTGGCGGTGCGCCGTGACGCCAAGGACAAGGTGCCTGATCGCCGATGATCAGGCGATGGTGCGCGAGGGCTTCGCGGCCGTGCTCGCGGCCCAGCCAGGGCTCGAGGTAGTCGGCCAGGCCGCGGACGGCGCCGAAGCGGTGCGGAAGTCGAGCCAGTTCCGGCCCGACATCGTGCTGATGGATGTGCGGATGCCGGTACTTGACGGCCTGGCCGCGACCCGGCAGATTCTCGGGCCAGACGCGGGCGAGCACCGGCCGCGCGTGCTCATGCTGACGACGTTCGACCTCGACGACTACGTCTACGAGGCGCTGCGAGCCGGGGCAAGCGGCTTTCTGCTTAAGGACGCGCCCGCCACCGAGCTGATCCGCGCGGTCCAGGTGATAGCCGCCGGCGACGCGCTGCTGGCCCCCTCGGTGACCAGACGGCTGATCGCCGATTTCGTCGTGCGGCAGCGCCGGTCCGCGCCCAGGCCGGCGGCAACGCTAGGCCCGCTTACTCCCAGGGAGACCGAAGTGCTCCGGCTGATCGCCCGCGGCCAGTCGAACGCGGAAATCAGCGAGACCCTGGTAATCGCCGAGCAGACCACCAAGACCCACGTCGGTCGCATCCTGGCCAAGCTCAACCTGCGCGACCGGGCCCAGGCCGTGGTACTGGCCTACGAATCAGGCCTCATCATGCCAGGCGAGTAGTCGGCCTACAGCGAGAAGCTACGGCAGCGGCTGGTTCAGGGCCGGGATCACTGGCGCCGGGTTCACGCTGACCTGATGCTGCGCCGTAAGAAGCCCGGCTTCCGCAGTCGCCAGCCGCAGCCGAGTATTACCCCGGGGGTAGGCCGCTGCCCCAGACCCGAACCTGAACGCCGATGTCAGGTCCCCGCACGTCTTCCGCCGCCACGCGCTGATATTCGGCTCGCCGACCCCGAACCTGGCCTCGATGAACCGGATCAGCGACGAGTGATCGAACACGTCCGAGCAGACGAACCCGCCCGCCGTCCACGGCGACACGATCGTCGTCGGCGTACGGAAGCCGAGCCCGATCGGCTCGCCGCCAACGTACTCCCCCGCCGTCCCGCGCGGCGCCGTCGGCGGCACGACGTGATCGAACAAGCCGTCGTTCTCGTCGTAACAGAGAATGACCGCCGTCTTAGCCCACACCTCGGGATTCGAGGCAAGAGCGTCAAGCTTCTGCGCGATGTACTCCGCCCCGGCAGCGACAAGGAAATCAGGGTGCTCGCTCTGAGCCGTCGGCGCCACCAGCCACGACACCTGCGGCAGCCGGTCATGCCTCGCGTCAAACTCGAAAGACCCGGCCGACAGCTTCCGCATCCCCCGCAGGTAAAGCGGTGACGAGGTCCGCGCTCCCCCGAACTGCGTGAACCAGGCCAGTGCGTTGTCGTCGAAATTATCCTCTTCCTGGTACACCTGCCACGAGATCCCCGCCGCCTCGAGCCGCTCAGGATAGGTCTTCCACGACAAGATCACGTTGTCGAACGCCGGCGTGTTGTCGATCACCGGCCCGCCGTGCTTGCCCTCCGGGTCGATCATCCCTGTCCACATGTAGAGCCGGTTGGGGTTCGTCGGCCCGAAGACGGAGCAGTGATAGTTGTCGCAGATCGTGAACGCCTCGGCGAGCGCCCAGTGGAACGGGATGTCTTCCTGGCCGAAGTACCCCATCGTGAAGGGGCCCTTGGCCGGGATCCACTGGTCCATCTTGCCGTTGTTCCAGGCCTGATGCTGCGTCTCCCACGAGTGATCAGTGCCAGGCGTCGCCTGGGCGCTGGTCTTCCGCGTGTCGTAGCGGAACGGCAGCAAGTAGCCCTGCTTGTGCCCGTGGTCCGGCTGGAAGAACACCGGCCGCCCGCTGGCCAGCTTGATCGCGGTGGGGTCGCCGAAGCCCCGGACGCCCGGCATGGTGCCGTAGTAGTGATCGAAGCTCCGGTTTTCCTGCATCAGGATCACGATGTGCTTGATGTCGCTCAGCGACCCGGCCGCCGGCCGCTCGGCCGCCGCCGCGAGTGCCCGCCGAACGCTGGCAGGCAGCACCCCCGCCCCCACCGCCGCGCCGGTCAACACGGTCGCCCCGGCGATCAGCGTCCTCCGGCTCGGCCCGGCCGGCACCGGGGCAGTCGCCTCGGACGTCTTCCGCCTGGTCAGCAGCAAGTAAGCGAACGCGAGCACGCAGCCGGTCAGCAAGGCCAAGATCAATATCCGCCAATGGACCTGCCGGGGGCCGGCCAGAAATCCGGCCGAGGCACTGGCCTTCACCGGGGAGTACTCGACGACCCGCCCGTGGCCGGTGTCGGCGACGAACACGGTGCCGCCCGTGGCAACGGCCAGGGCCTGCGGAAACGCGAGATCCCTTCCGGCCGGCGACGTCTTGGCGACCAGCCCGAACTCCGTCAGGAAACTCCCGCCCGCACCGAAAACCGATACCAGGCCGTAATCAGGCTGCGCGACGTAGACCCGCCCGCCAGGCCCGACCGCCAGGCCGCCGGGGTTCGACAGCGCGCCGTACGTGGCCTGCGTGCTGCCGAACTGGTTTATTTGGCTGCCCTGAGCAGTGAACTCATAGATCGAGTTGCCGCTCGCGTAACTTGGGCTCGACACCCACACGTGCCCGCGACTGTCGAGAGCCACCCCAGCCGGCGTCGCGACCGGGAACGACGACAGGAACTTACCCCGAGGCGAGAAACGCTCGACCCGGTTGTTTCCGTTGTCGGCCACGAACACGTCGCCGTCGGGCGCCACCGCAAGTCCGGCCGGATTCCTCAGCTTCCCGCGCGCCGTCCCGGCCGAGCCGGGCGACCCTGATCCTGGCCCCGCGCGACGAGTACTCGACGATCCGGTCGTGCCCGGTGTCGGCCACCCAGACATTGCCTCCAGGACCAGTAGCGATGCCTTCCGGACCGCGCAGCGTCGCGCCGCCGAACTTCCTGATCAGCCGCCCGGCGCCGGAGAACTCGGCCACCTGGTTCGCGGCCAGGTCGGCGACCCAGACGTGTCCGGCCTGGTCGAGCGCGATCGCGTCGGGCTGGTCAAGCGCGCCGAACGCCCTGGCGAACACCGGCGCAGGCCCGAGCCGCGACAGTACCGCGTGTCCCGAGCCGACGATGCTGCCCGCCAGGGCTGCGCTCCCCGCCCCTAGGCCGCAGCCAGCAGCGAAAAGAACGACTATCAGCCTGGATGTCAGCGAACGACGATGCATGATCGCATTGTCGCTGAACCGGACGCGTTTAAGCCAGGTTCACCGCCGGTTCAGGTTCCTTAGCCGGCATGACGTTCCGCGCGTCGTACCGCCAGAGCGCGGGCAGGGCCAGCGCCACCATCGCGGCCCCGAATATGCTCAGCAGCCCGCCGGACACGACCGCGATCCGCACCGAACCGGTTAGGGTCGCGACCGCGCCGGCCTCAAGATTCCCGATCGGCTCGCCGGTCGAGTAGCTGATCATCTCGAGCCCGGCCATCCGCCCGCGCACACGCGCCGGGATCGACTGGTTCCACATGGTCATGCGGAACAGCCCGCTGACCGTGTCCGCACCGCCGGCCGCGGCCAGCGCCAGCACGGCCAGCGGCAGGTCAGGTGCGAAGCCGAAGGCCGCGATCGCTACCCCCCAGCCGCACACCGCGAACGCGATGCCGCGCCCGTGATGATGCACCTGCCTGATCCACGAACTGGTGAGGCTGACCGCCAGGGAACCGAAGCCAGGCGCCGCGTAGAGCAGCCCGAGCACGGCGGGACCGCCGAGCCCGGCCGCGATCTGCGGGAACACCGCGTAGGGCGCGCCGAACAGCATCGCGCCGATGTCGATCAGGTAGGTGCCGAGCAGGTCAGGACGGCTCCTGGCGTACCGCAGGCCCTCGGCCATGCCACGGAAGCTCGGCCCGTCCGCGTCCTCGGCTGGTGCGTTCGGCGCCATCCGGGCGAATGGCACCAGGGCCAGGGCGTTGACCGCCGCCGCGGCGGCGTAAGCGACCGGCAGCCCCGCGACGAGCAGGCCGCCGCCGATCAGCGGCCCGGCCGTGATCGCCAGCGTGCCGAGCAGCGAGGAAAGCGCCGAGGCTCCTGGCAGGTCCTCGTGCGGCACCAGCCTGGGCACGATCACCTCGACTGAAGGCCGCTGGACGCCGTAAGAGCCGGTTAGCAGCGCCGCGAGCAGGAACGTGAGCCAGAGTTGCCGCAGGGTCAGCGCGTTCACGGCAAGCGCCGCGATGCACAGGGACGACAGGATCTGGGTGATCAGGATCAGCTTGCGCCGCTCGACCGCGTCGGCGAGGGCGCCGCCGAGCAGCCCGGCGAGCAGCACGGGGATCACTTCGACAAAGCTGAGCAGGCCGACCACGAGCGACGAGTGGCTGATCGAGTACGCCTGATAAGGCAGGGCGACGAAGCAGATCATCGAGCCGGTCGTGTTCGCGCCCTGACCCGCGTACAGCAGCCGGAAGTCCCGCGAATGCCTGATCGGCGCCAGGTCAGGCGACAGCCTGGCGGCGAGCCTGGCCAGCCTCGATGCGTGCTCTGAGGTCACAAACTGACCATGTTGCCGCAGGCCCGGGGATCGTGTCGACCCTAATTCCGGTCGCCGGCCACCGCCTGTTCATCAGCGGACGCACCGGCGTCGGCCTCCGGGGCCTGGTCAGCCACGGATTCGCTTTCCTTCGCGCCCGGCGGTGCCTCGTCGTCTGCTTCTGCTGCTGACGTTCCCCCGTCTTTGTCCTTCCGGCCGGCGGCCGCCAGTTCCTCGACGGTCTTTCCGCGCCGTTGCGAGATCACGAACCAGATGATGCCGGCCAGGGTCAGCGCGGTCGCGATGTAGAAGTTCAGCCGGAATCCGAAGAAGCGCTCGGAGCTGTCGATCCGGATCAGCTCCTCGTAAATGCGGAACGCCGAGTAGCCGGCGACGTAGAGCGCGAAGAGGCCAGGCGGCTTGATCGAGCGGTGATTCCCGAGCCAGACCAGGAACGCGGCCAGGGCCAGGTCCCAGATCAGCTCGTACAGGAACGTCGGCTCGAAGGTACGGAAGTGGTGGTAGCCCGTCGGACGGTAAGCGTTCGGGATGACCAGGGCCCACGGCAGCGTGGTCGGATTGCCGAACAGTTCCTTGTTGAAATAGTTGCCGATCCGGCCGATCGCCTGGGCCACGAGGAGGGCCGGCGCGATCGCGTCGGCGTACAGCGCGACCTTGGCGCCGGACCGGCGAACCCGCCAGGCGCCGACCAGCCCGCCGAGTGCGATCCCGCCCCAGATGCCGAGCCCGCCCGTCCAGATCGCGAACGGCCCGTACCAGACGTGCGGGATGTCATTAGGCGTGGTGATGTCGAAGTAGATGCGGCCGCCGATGATGCCGGCCGGGACCGCCCACAGCGCGACGTCGCCGATCAGCGCCGGGTCGCCGCCCATTTTCCTGATCCGGCGCTGGGAGATGATCACGGCGAGCGTGATCCCGATGACGTACATGAGCCCGTAGAAATGTATGAACAGCGGGCCAATGTGGAACCCGTTGATCGACGGGCTTGGGATGAAGCTCAGCGGGCTCGGGCGATGCGGGGCCATGCTAGGAAGACTAGACCCGCTGGCCGGCTGGAATGTGCCTGTACTTCACTAGGATCGGATCGTGACCAGGAGAAGCGAGCAGCTCAGCGAAGCTTTGCACGAGTACGTGCTAGCGCACAGTTCCCAGCCCGATGAGGTCCTGCGTGACCTGGCCGACGAGACGCTGCGGCGGTTCGGCGACGACGCCGGCATGCAGATCGGCCCTGAGCAGGGCACGTTCATGCGGCTGCTGGCCGACCTGACGGGGGCGAAGAACGCGGTCGAAGTCGGCACGTTCACCGGTTACTCATCGATCTGCGTGGCCCGCGGTCTCGGACCGGACGGCAGGCTGCTGTGCTGCGACGTGAGCGAGGAGTTCACGGCCGTCGCGCGAGCCTACTGGCTGCGCGCGGGCCTCGCCGACCAGATCGAGCTGCGCCTCGGCCCGGCCGCGGGCACCCTCGCGACGCTGCCGGAAGGTACCAGCTTCGACTTCGCGTTCATCGACGCGGATAAGACCGGCTACGTGGACTACTGGGACCTCATCGTGCCGATGATGCGCCCGGGCGGCGTGATCCTCGTCGACAACACCTTGTCCCACGGCCGGGTCATCGACCTAGCGGAGCAGGGCGCGAACGTCGATGGCATCAGGCGCTTCAACGGCCATGCCGTGGCGGATTCCCGCGTCGAACTAGTCCTCCTCCCGATCGGCGACGGCCTGACCCTGGCCCGCAAGCTCTAGCCTCGCCCTCGCCCCGCCCGCACCCTCGCCCCGCCCGCACCCGCGCCCCGGCCCGCACCCGCGCCCCGCCCGCGCCCCGCCCGCTCTCGCCTCGGTTCGGCGTACCCAGGGCATATAACCCATATCGGGCCGCCTGTCCCAAGCCGGCAGGCCCAGCGTTGTCCCAGCGCAGGGGCCAGAACCCCGTCTCCGGGACAACGCTGGGCCTCACCACCGGCCCTCAGCGCGCCCGGCCGGGTTCCGCCGACACGACACCCCCGTACAACTCGGGACGACGGTCGGCGTGCGCGTCGTTGCGCGGCCCGGTCGCCTTGTCTCGCGCCTGACTAAGGTCGCAGTCGGCGATGAGGATCTCGCCCACTGCTCCTTGCCTGCTGCCGTCAACGCTGGCCGGCCCGGCCAGCGGGTAGCCGCCAGGCCGGGCGATGATGCTGCCGCCCACCCAGGGCACCCCGCGTTCGGTGCCGCACCGGCAGGCCGCGACGATGAACATCCGGTTCGCGAAGGCGGCGACCTGAACGTTCACCGTGACCATCGGCCGTTCACCGGCCGGAACCGGCTCGGCCGGCCAGTTAGTAGGCACCGCGAGCAACTCGGCCCCGGCCAGCGCGGGCAGCCTGACCCACTCAGGGAACTCCACGTCGTAGCAGATCATCATTGCGATACGGCCCAGTTCCGTATCGATAACCGGAGGCGGCTGATCGCCGGTCGCGAAGGAGTCGGCTTCGGCGTGCCAGAGGTGAGCCTTGCGGTAGATCGCGCGGACCCCTGACTTGTCCGCGAGCAGCGCGCTGTTGTAAAGCTTGCCGTCCTGCGCCAGCTCCGCGAACCCGCCGATGATCACGAGGTCGTGCTCGGCGGCGAGCCCGGCCCACTGCCGCGCCGTCTCACCGTCGGCGGGCTCGCCAAGCGACCTCGCCTCGGCCGCATCGGCGAACACGTACCCGGAGGGCGTCAGCTCGGGCAGCACCACAATGCGCGCCCCGTGCCCCGCCGCCTCGGCGACAGCGGCGGCAGCGGCCGCCCGGTTGGCTTCGAGCTCTCCGATGCGCAACTCAAGCTGGCAAGCAGCGACCCGAACTAGCGCAGAACCGGCATCAGGCAACATACCGCCACTGTAAGCCACGCCCCGTCCTTCAGCCCAGCGCACCTGCAGAGCACGCCGACGTCGCCGTTTACCGCATCGATGCCCCATCGTTGTCATTGGCCGGGCTTCGGCTACCGCATCGATGTCCCATGGATGCTGCGCTCACCGCATCGATGTCCCATCGTTGTCGTTGCCACCCGGCCGCGAACAGCAACCATGGGCCATCGTTGTTGCGCCGCCCGGTCAGTTGCGGCAAATGCCCGGAATGCCGGAAGAGGCGCGAGCGTGGGCCGGGGCGAGAGCCGGGGCCGGGGCGAGAGCCGGGGTCGCGTGCCGGCGGGGCCGAGGGCTTAGCCGGGGACGGGGAAGCGGTACCTCAGGCGGTAGCGTTCGGCCGGGACGAGGATCTCGGTGTACTCGATGGGGCGGTCGCCGGCCTGATGTACCCGGTCGATGGCCAGGACCGGCGTGCCCGGCGGGATGGCCAGGGCTGCGGCTTCGGCCCGGTCGCAGACCCGGGCGGACACGTCCTCGCTGATCTCGCTGATCTCGATGCCGATCGACCGCATGCGCTCGATGACGCCCCGGCCGGCCAGCGGCCCCTGCTCGGGCACCGCTATCTGGGTGCCGGCCGTCAGGTCGGCGGGCTCGCAGCTTGTCGCCAGCTGCACCGGCTCGCTGTCGCAGGTCAGCAGGTACCTGGTCATGGTCACCAGCGCGCCGGCCGTGAGCTTGAGCCGCTTCCTGACGCCCGGCGGCGCCGGCGCCTGCTCGGTCTGGTGCTCCCAGGCCAGCCGCCGCGCGACGACCTGGCCGGGGTCGGCCGCGGTCTCGGCGAGCCCGAAAGGAGAGCCGGGGAACTGGGGGCGGTCGTGCTCGAGGTACCCGGCGTTCGGTGCCTTGCGCACGTAACAGCCTGAACCCGGCCTGGCCTCGATGAGCCCCTCGGCCATGAGCACGGCGAGCGCGTGCTTGGCCGCCGTCTCGCCGACCCCGTAGTTCGTGATGATCGCGTTGCGCGAGGGAACCCTGGCCCCCGGCTCGAGCGTGCCCGAGCGGATCCTGGAGCGCAGGTCCTCAAGTACGCGCAAATAGACAGGCTCGGTACTGGTACCCATGGCCCCGGCTCCCTGGTGAGTCTCGCCGCTATGACGAAGTCCCCGGCCGCCGGTAGGGCTAAGAGCTGCCCTCCTCAAGCAGCAGGTGGTACCCGTTCGGCGTCCTGGCGTGCAGGACCCGGTACTGCCAGTCCCGGCTCGGGGTCATCAGTTCCTCACGGTAAGGCACCCCGGCATTGTCGAACAGCTTCTTCGCCTCATCCAGGTTGCTCACGCCGAACTGCCAGGTGAGCACCCGGTCGGGCCCAGCCGGAGAGAAACCCTCGTGCCACTCGATCCCAAACTCCACCGGCCCGTGCCCGAGCGCGAGGAAATACGGGTACTCAGGGCCCTCGTAAGTGACCCTGAACCCAAGACGGAGGTAAAAGTCCCGCTCAGCTCGCAGATCGCTGACGAAAAGAATCGGGATGATCCTCCTGAACAACACCTCCATAGGGCGACATAGTATCGACCCGCGGTCGCTATGGCGCCATAGTGCTCGCTCATGTCGACGCGTGGGCCAACCTGAGACTCTATCGAAACATTCTGGGCCTGCTCAGCGTCACTGCCGGTGCTTGCCTGCTCGGCAGCGAGTGGCGGAGGCGGTAGTAGATCATCCCGGCGGGAGCGTGCCACGATGAGGCATGCGGATCACCGAGGTGGCCTCGACCGAGTTGTTCAGCGGCACGTCGTCGCACCCTTTGCAGATCGTGCGAGTGACCCTCGTGAACGACGGCCCTGGCATGATCCGCGATCCGGCCGCCGTGGTCACGGTCAGCGTCCGCGGCGCCGGCGTCACCACCCCGGTGCCGGCCAGGGTCGGCGGCCTGGTGCACGGCGAGCAGCGGATCGCGGAAGTACCGGTGGATATCACCGCCATGGCCGCGCGGGGCGCCATGCGGCTCGTCACCGTCGTGGCGGACAGCGCGTCGGGGAGATGGCAGGCGCCTGGCCAGATCACCGTGGCCGAACCTGGCTGGACCATGTGGATGGTCTCGCACTTTCACTACGACCCGGTCTGGTGGAATACCCAGGGCCGGTTCACGCAGACCTGGCCGCTGCTGCCGGCCGATGACGGCTCGATGCCCGAGGTAAGGACCGTATTCGAGCTGGTCAGGCTGCACCTGGCCGAGGCCAGGTCCGATCCTGACTACAAGTTCGTGCTCGCCGAGATCGACTACCTGAAGCCGTACTTCGACGTCTACCCGCAGGACAGGGCCGATTTGCTCGCCCTGATCGCGGCCGGCCGCATTGAGATCGTCGGCGGCAGCTACAACGAGCCGAACACGAACCTGACCTGCGCGGAATCCACGATCCGCAACGCCGTGCACGGACTTGAGCTACCAGCGGGGAGTGATCGGGGCCGAGCCGACCGCCGCCTGGATGCTCGACGCGTTCGGATTCGACCCCTCCTATCCGGGGCTCATGGCCCAGGCCGGGATGACCGAGTCGTCGTGGGCGCGCGGGCCTTTCCACCAGTGGGGCCCGAGCAAGGCGGCCGGCGGGAACGCCAAGATGCAGTTCCCTTCCGAGTTCGAGTGGCTCTCGCCGGACGGCAACAGCCTCCTGACCAGCTACATGCCGAACCACTACTCGGCCGGCTGGATCACGCAGCACGCCGCCGACCTCGCGACTGCCGAGCAGGACGCGTTCACGCAGTTCCGCCAGCTCGCACCGGTCGCGGCGACCCGCAACGTGATGCTCCCGGTCGGCGGCGACCACGTGGTACCCGCGCGGTGGGCCACCGCCATCCACAGGGACTGGAACTCACGCTATGTATGGCCCAGGTTCGTGACCGCGGTGCCGAGCGAGTTCTTCGCCGCCGTGCGTTCTGAAGCCACCGCCACCGGTGCCTGGATCATGCCGCAGACCAGGGACATGAACCCGGTCTATCCAGGCAAGGACGTCACCTACATCGACACCAAGCAAGCGCAGCGGGACGCGGAGATCGCGCTGCTTGACGCCGAGCGCCTGGCGACGGCGGCCTGGCTCGCCGGAGCGCAGTACCCGGTGACCAGCCTGGACAAGGCCTGGCGCCTGATGGCGTTCGGCGCGCATCACGACGCGATCACCGGCACCGAGGGCGACCAGGTCTACCTTGACCTGCTAGCCGGCTGGCGGGAAGCGTTCGAGCGCGGCGACGACGCCCGCCGCCAGGCCGCGAGCTACCTAGCCGGACTGGCGGACACGCGGTCCGCGGGCGCGGATGCGGGCGCCCGGCCGATCGTCGTGTTCAGCACCCTGGCCTGGCCCAGGTCGGCGCTGGCCAGGATCGAGCTGAAGTTCGCCGAGGGTGCCGCGGCCGACCTCAGGCTGGCCGACGCCGAAGGCACGCAGGTGCCGTTCCTCGCCGAGGGCGTCCGCCGCCACGAGGACGGCTCGCTCGCCGCCGTGACGCTGACCTTCCCGGCCCGCGAGGTACCCGGGGTCGGCTACCGCACGCTACCTGGCCGTGCCCGCGCTCAAGGGAGAGGGCGGCCTTGATAGCGCTGCCTGGCAGCCGGCCGACGGCGAGACCATCGCCAACGAGACGTTCCGCGTCACCGCCGACCCGGCCAGGGGCGGCGCGCTCATCTCGATCACCGACCTGCGGACGGGCAAGGAACTTCTCGACGGTCCTGGTAACGAGATCCTGCTGCAAGAGGAGTACCCCTCGCATCCCCGCTGGGGCGAGGGACCCTGGATGCTCTGCCCGACCGGCCAGTCCCGCACCTCGGCGGACGGCAAGGCCCAGGTCCGGGCGGAACGCTGCCCGATCGGCACCAGGCTGGTCGCCGAGTTCGCCATCGGGGATCAGGACTTCACTCAGGAGACCCTCCTGTGGCAGGGCAGGGAGACAATCGAGTTCCGTACCCACGTAGACGGCTCGATCGGCCAGGACCGGCTCCTGCGCGTGCGGTTCGACGTGGCGGTGCCCGGCGGGCTGCCCGTTTACCAGACGGGGCTCTCGGTGATCGGCCGCCCTCTCGGCCAGACCGACGTGGACGTCGCCGAGCACACCTTCACGCTCGACAACCCCGCGCACGAGTGGTTCGGCGTCGGCTCAACCGCCAGGGTGGCGCTGACCTCGCCCTCAGGCGAGCAGCGGCGGCTCGCGATCGGAGTGGCCGAGGTCATCGTCCCGGCCGGGCCGCCGACCGACGCTTACGCGCCCAGGGACACGCTGATCGGCCGGGGCGCGAGGAAACCGATCAGGGACCTGATCATCGAACTGGCCAGGCAGGGCGTGACCGCGACGTGCTCAGCCCCGGCCGGACCGAGGTACGGTTCGATCGAGCTTGACTCGAACCTGCCTGACGTGCGCATCTCGATCGGCGGCCGGGACGAGAACGCGTTCACCGCGGCGGTGCTCGACACCGCGGATCCGGCGATCGCCGCCGACTTCGACCGCCAGCTCGCCGAGACAGGAAGCGCCCGTACCTGGGTGCCCGGCCGGTGCGGCCACGAGCAGGCGTTCGGCGCTGCCGCCGACGTCCGCGGCGCGGCCGACCTGCCGGTTCTCATCGTGGCCGGCGATGACACCGACGCGGCGCTTGCCGCGCTGAACGACGACCTCGCGGACGCGCAGATCGAGGTGAGCTGGCCGCTCGCGAGCTTCTCGCGCCGCGTTGGCCCCTCGCTGGCCGGGCACTGCGTGGCCCTGCTGAACCGCGGCCTGCCTGGCAGCATCGTGACCCCGGCCGGCCAGGCCTGCATCGCGCTGATGCGGGCCTGCAGCGCCTGGCCGGCGGGCGTCTGGATGGACGGCGAGAAACGCACGGTGCCCGATGGCAGCAGCTTCGCGTTCCAGCACTGGAGTCACACTTTCGAGTACGCGTTCGCGGCCGGCGAGGGCGACTGGAGAACCGCGGGCTTTCCCGTCACCGGTCAGGAGTACAGCCACCAGCTGCTCGCGTTCGAGACCGGAAGCCACGCCGGGCCGCTGGCCGCCGCGCAGAGCCTGATCAGCGTCGAGCCCGCCGGCATTGACGTGATGACATGGAAGCCGCGCGGCAACCCGCTCGAGCCCGTGCGCCAGCCCGCCGTCGCCGACGGCGTGACGGTCAGGCTGCGCGGCCTGACCGGGCTGGCCGGCGACGCGGCCGTGCGGATCTTCACCGGAGCCGCGTCCGCGGTCGTGACCAGCGTGCTCGAGCAAGGCGAGGGCGCGCGCTCCGACGGTGCGGACGGCGTCGTCAGGGTCGCCGTGCCTCCCGTGGGCGTTCTCACGCTCGCGGTCGATGCCGGAGACCTCAGCCAGGCGCGCCCCGGCTTCCCTGCGCCAGGCACGTCGGTGCTCGCCAACGGAAATGCTCCAGAACCCGCACAGCCAATATTCACCAGGTACTGGCTGCACGGCAAAGGGCCGGCCCTGGCCGGCAATCTCCCGGTCGCCGTCCACCTGTCCCCCGGCCTCGCCGAGCCGCGCCAGGCGAGAGCACGGCCATCAGGCTCACCGTCGCGTGCGGTCCCTTCCCGGTTTCCGGCACCGTGACCCTCGCGATCCCCCCTGGCCTCCGGCTGACCTCGGTCAGGCCGGCGGTCGGCCAGCCGGATCAGGACTGCTCACGGCCACCGGCCAGGCCCTGCCTGGTCCTGCTGCACTATCACCTGGACGCGAACGGCTTCGCCGCCTGGGACCTGGTCATCCAGGTACCGCCCGGCTCGCCTGAAGGCCGGCATTTCGTCACGGCCATGATCATCGACGACGCCGGCCAGCTGCTTGAAGATGCCGCCGCCATCTCGGTTGGCGGCGAGGTGACCATCGCGGAAGGCACGATATCCGAGATCAGCTCAGTGGCCGAGGTAGCGGCCGAGGCCGAGGCTGAGGCGGCCGAGGCGGAGCTCACCGAGCTGACCGGCGACCTTGAGGTCGCGCCGGGCGGGCACGCGCGAGATCGCGGTGAAGCTGACCAATCACACGGCCTCTGAGCTGCGCGGCGAGGCCCAGCTGATCTCCTCGCACGGCAGCTGGCAGGCGACCGGTCCCTGGACCATGGGCTTCGCGGCCGCGCCAGGCGAAGCGGCGGTCATGTCGTTCCGCGTCGACCTGCCTGGTGATGCGCGACGCGGGCAACGCTGGTGGGCGCTGGTCAAGGTGATGTACTTCGGGCGGCTCAGGTACAGCCGGCCGGTGTGGATCAGCGTGAGATGAGAACACCGGGAAGATGCTGACTTGAGGACGGACTTACTGCCATAATAGCTGCAATTCATGACTTCACGAGTCACGGAAAGCCACCCATGCGCTGACAGCTTATGACATCAGAGATCAAGATGGCCCTCAGTGGCTACGAGCCAGCAGGTAACCTCCCCGCCGAGCCGAACGTCTTCATTGGCCGGGAGCGTGACCTGGTTGAACTTGTGTCGATGCTCGGCCGGGCCAGGGCGCTGACGCTGTGCGGCCCGGGCGGAATCGGCAAGACAAGGCTCGCGCTGAGAGTCGCTGGCGTGCTCGCACCGGACTTCCCCGACGGGGCCTGGATCGCGGACGTGGCCGAGGCGGACTCCCCCGAGCGGCTTGTCCAGCTGGTCAGCGCGGCGCTGCAGCATCCGGCCTGAGCCCGATCGGGCCCTGCTCGACACCCTGACCACGGCGCTCCGCCCCCGGGCGATGCTGCTGGTACTCGACACGTGCGACCTGATCGTGCAGGAGTCCGCCGAGCTAGTTCAGGACCTGCTCGGTGCTTGCCATAACCTGCGGATCATCGCGACGAGCAGGGAAGCGCTGCGCGTGCGCGGCGAGGTCATCTGGCGCGTGCCACCGCTCGGCCTGCCCGCCCTGCCGGAGGGCCAGGCCGTCGTTTCGCCTGACCTGGCCGAGAAAATCGCCGACTGTGAGGCCGTCAGGCTGTTCCTGGCCAGGGCTTCGGCCGCCTGGCCAGGATTCAGCCTCGACGCGGGCAACGCGGGCGTCATCGCGGAGATCTGCCGCACCCTCGACGGGGTGCCGCTCGCGATCGAACTGGCGGCCGCGCGGGTCCGCACGCTCTCGGCCGAGCAGATCAGGACCCGGCTGGCTAGCAAGTTCCAGCTCCTCGCGCGCGGTGACCGGACGGCGCCGCCCAGGCAGCAGACGCTGCGCGCCACGGTCGAGTGGAGCTATGACCTGCTGAACGAGCGCGAACGCAAGCTGCTCAGCCGGCTCTCGGTCTTCCACAGCTGGAGCCTGGACATGGCCGAGCAGGTCTGCGCCGATGACCTGATCCCGGCCGCCAGCGTGCTTGACCTGCTCACCGCGCTCATCGACAAGTCGCTTGTCATCGTGGAAGCCGACACTGACGGCGAGCCGAGGTACCGGCTGCTCGACACCGTCAGGGAACTCGCGGCCGAGGTCTCGGCCACCACCGCCGAGCTGCCAGGACTGCGCGGGGTGCACAGGGACTGCCTGCTCGCGATGGCGGAAGACATTGCCAGGGTCGCCTTCAGGCGCGGCGATCCGCCCTGGCCTGACCGGGTCGCGATGTATCACCAGGTGCTCGCCGAGCGAGCCAACTTCCGCCTCGCCCTCGCCTACTCAGTGCAGCACGAGGAGTCCGCGGAAGGCCTGCGGCTGTGCATCGCCCTCAGTGGTTACTGGCTGGGCAGCGGCGACGTGGCCGATGGCGCGGACTGGGTCGACCAGTTCCTCGCCCTGGCCGGGCAGGCTCATCCCGGGCTGCGGGCCAGGGCTCTTGCCCTCCGGGCCGAGCTGGCATTCGAGCAGGAGGACTATCAGGGCGCGGCCAGGTTCGCCGCCGAGGGCGTCGAGCTGAGCCTTGCCTGCGGCGAGGGCAACCCGGCCAGCGCGCTGCGGATGCGGGCGTTCGCGATGCTGATGAGCGGTCAGGCCGCCGAAGCGCTGAGCTACGCCGATGACGCGGTCGCCGCCGCCAGGCAGATGTCAGATCCGTGGGAGGAAGGCGTCGCGCTTTCCGCGCGGGCCGCTGTGCTGGCCGGGCAGGGTGAAATCGAGCGGGCGCGGCTCGCCTACGCGCAGGCACTCGAATCCCTTGAGGGCAACAATCGCTGGGGCGTCGCCAACGTGCTTTACGGCCTGGGCAGGCTGGCCAGGTCCCGAGGCGATGCCGAGGGTGCCGTCAGGTATTTCGGCGAAGCGCTCGCAATCTACGGCGAGATCGATGCCCGTACGGAAATGGCGCGATGCCTGGGCGCTATTGGGGTGGTGGCCCTGTCCCTGCCTGATCTGCAGGTGGCGAGGGTGAACCTGGCCAGGGCCGCCCGCCTCAGCCTCGCCACCGGCCAGCGGCTCGGCGTCGCCCGCGGCCTGGCCGCGCTGGCCGCGCTCGCGGTGCAGGAAGGCGACATTAAGCGGGCGACCAGGGTCGCGGGCGCGGCGTTCGCGTGCTTCAGCGCGACCGGCGGCGCTCAGTCCGCGCCGGCGATCCGCCGCCTCGGCCAGCTGCTTGAGGTCGCCAGCGACCAGCTCGGCGAGCAGGAAGCCGCGGCGCTGGCCGCGGAAGGCCAGGCCATGAGCCCGCATCAGGCGCTTGAGGCCGCCGTAGGCCCGCTTGAGCCTGAGCCCCCTGATGCTGGGGACGCCGGTCAGGTACCGCCGGCCTGCGCCCATCACGCCCGCGGCGTCGTCCAGGCGAGCCGGGAACCGGCCTGGCCGGGGCCGCTGACCGGGCGCGAGCGCGAGGTCGCCCGCCTGGTCGCTCGCGGCCTGTCCAACAAGGACATCGGGCTCGAGCTATTCATCAGCTCAGCGACCGCCGCCAGGCACGTAGCGAACATCTTCGGCAAGCTCGGGTTCAGCTCGCGCGCACAGGTCATCGCGTGGGTAGTCAGATCAGGCCAGGCCTGATTTGACGCGCGGCTAGTGCAATAATGGACCGAATTCAGGGTCCGGCGAATGTGATACCGACGAGCGTGATATCGAAACTTGCAGTGAGCGCAGGCAATCTCCCGGCTGAGTCGAATCCATTTATCGGCCGGGAGCGCGATCTTACTGATCTTGAGGGCATTCTTGATCACGCCAGGATGCTGACGCTCTGCGGACCTGGAGGCATCGGCAAGACCAGGCTGGCGATCCGGCTTGGCAGCCATCTCGCTGACCGCTACCCCGATGGGGCCTGGATCGCGGACCTTGCCGCCGCCGAGTCGCCCGATCAGCTGGCGCCCCTGATCTGCGCGTCGCTCAGCGTGCACGCCGAGCCAGACCGGCCGCTGGCCGACACGCTGGCCGAAGCGCTGCGGCCGAGAACGATGCTGCTAATACTTGATACCTGCGAGCACCTGGTGGCGGAGTCGGCGTCGCTGACCGAGTGGCTGCTCGGTCACTGTCCGATGCTCGCGGTGATCGCGACCAGCACGGAACCGCTCAGGGCTCGCGGCGAGGTGATCTGGCGGGTGCCGCCCCTCGGACTGCCTGAACCGGCGGGGAACGCCCCCGACGGCGAGCTTGAACTGACCGCAGCGGAAGGCAGCGACGCGGTCAGGCTGTTCGTCGCACGGGCGACGGCGGCGCGGCCGGCGTTCGCGCTGGCGCCAGGCAATTACGCGGCGGTCGCCGAGATCTGCGAGACGCTTGACGGGGTCCCGCTCGCCATCGAACTCGCGGCGGCGCGGCTCCGCACCTTGTCAGTGGAGCAGATCAGGCAGCGGCTCGTGAGCCGGTTCGAGTTGCTCGCGGTCGGCGACCGCACCGCGCCACCGCGGCAGCAGACCTTGCGCGCGACCGTGGAGTGGAGCTACGACCTGCTGTCCAAGCCCGAGCGGCTGCTGCTCAGCAGGCTGTCGGTGTTCCAGGGCTGGTCGCTGGAGATGGCCGAACAGGTGTGCGGTGACGAGCAGCTACCGCCAGCCGAGGTGCTTGACCTGCTCACCGCGCTGATCGACAAGTCACTCGTCACCGTGGATTACGAGACCGACGGTGACGCGAGGTACCGGCTGCTCAACACGGTCAGGCAGTTCGCGGTTGAGCATTCGGATCCGGCCGAGCTTGGCGAGATGCGCGAGGCGCACAGGGACTGCATGGTGGCTCTGGTCGAGTCGATGATCGACAGCGCGGTGCTGCGCGACGACGTGCCGTGGGCTGAGCGGGTGAGCACCTACCGCCGGGCCATGACCGACCTCACCAACTTCCGGCTTGCCCTCGAGTACTGCGACGAGGGCGACGACGCCGAGCAAGGACTGCGGCTGTGCATCGCGCTGCGGATTGCCTGGCTGGTGACCGGCGATCTGCGAGGTTCCGCCTGGATGGACGGGTTCCTTGACAGCACTTCGCAGGTAGCGCCCGGCGTCAGGTCACGTTCCCTCGCGGTCCGCGCGGAGATCGCTTTCGAGCAGCACGAGTACCACGCGATCGGCGGCTACGCGGCCGAGGCGCTTGAACTGGCCATGACCGCGCCAGACGGCAATCTGGCTGGCGCCGAGCGCATGCTCGCGCTGGCCGCGCTCACCGCCGGCCGCCCGGCCGAGGCGCTGGCGCACGCCGACGCCGCTATCAGCGCCGCCAGGCAGTCCGCGGACTCCTGGGAAGGCGGGGTCGCTTACGCGGTCAGGGCCGCGGTGCTCGTCAGTCAGGGCGAGCCTGAGGCCGCAGAGCGCTCTTACCAGCTCGCGCTGGAGACGCTGGGTGAGAGCCGGGGCTGGGCGGTCGCGAACGTGCGCTACGGCCTCGGCCGGCTGGCCTGGGCCTCAGGCGATCAGGCCAGCGCGAGCCGGTACTTCGCTGGTGCGCTCGCCCTGTACAGGGACGTTGACGCCAGGTTGCAGATGACCAGGTGCCTCGCCGGGATCGGCCAGCTAGCGCTGGCCCGCCAGGACCTAGCCGGCGCGAGCGAGAACCTGACCGAATGCATGGAACTTAGCTTGTTCGGCGGCCAGCGCCCGGCGATCGCACGGGCACTGGCCGCGCTGGCCATGGTCATGATGGCCTCCGGCGAGGTCACCGAGGCGCTGCGGCTGACGGGCGCGGCCCGCCAGCTCTTCGAGACGATCGGCACACTCAGCGACTCCGCTCTCAGCAAGCTGAACGACCTCGCGACGGCGGCGACGGCCACGCTCGGTCCTGACGCCGTGCTCACCGCGATAACCCAGGGCCGCCAGCGCAGTCCCGACGAGATAGCCGGCGAGGCGACGGCCTGGCTGCGCCGCCGGTACGGCCAGGGTGAGGCTGGCCTCGAGCCCGAGGGGCCTGCAGGCCCCCAGCCCGGTCGAACCGCGCCCTCCGGCCCGGGCGACAGCGCGACCTGGCCAGGCCCGCTGACCGACCGCGAACGCGAGGTCGCGGCGCTTGTGGCGCAGGGCTGGTCGAATCGCGCCATCGGCGAGGAGCTTTCCATCACGCTTCCCACCGCGTCCAGGCACGTCGCCAACATCTACCGCAAGCTTGGCTTCACCTCCCGCGCCCAGCTCACCGCCTGGGTGCTCAGCGCGGGCCGGGGCGACTTACCTGCCGCCTGACCAACTACATAGGGGGCGAATCCGCCTACACAGGGATTGCCGGCCGTACATGGTGCCGGGCAGCGTTCTGCATAGGACCTGGCCCGGCTACATACCTCGCCTCCGCTCATACATAGCCTGACCATCCGAATCTGCACATTGAGTTGCATAGAACTGACGATGCGTGAACGGCGTAGTAGAGCGTACCTTCTAGTCATTGGGGTGGACAGGGCGAGGATGAGGCGGGCAACGCGAGGCCAGAAGAAGAGGCGGGCTGGGGTGGGGGAAGGGCATGTTGACGGTGGATGACCTGACCGCCGAGGTTTCGGCGACGCGGCGGCTGGTCTGCGCAGCTGCCGACCGGGCCGACCGGATTGCTTTCGTCGGGGGGGCGAGGCATGACGGTGGGCCCGGCGGCGAATCATATAGTTATGCCAGTTTCGCCGCGACTGTGCAGGCGGCAGCGGCCGGCCTGACCTGGCGCGGGCTGCGACCGCGGGACGTGGTCGGCGTGCTGGTGCCTGACGCGGTGAGCTTTGCGGTCGCCGTGCACGCGATCCGGGCCGCAGGCGGGGTCCCCTCGCCGGTGAACTCGGCGCTGTGCGCCGTCGAGACCGCCGGCCAGCTCGCGGAAAGCGGCGCCCGGATGGTCCTGACGTCACCGCCGCTGGCCGAGATCGCGCTCGCGGCGGCTGACCGCTCCTGGGTAAGGCAGGTCTTTTCCTTCGCTGACGCGGCCGGGACGACCAGATTCAGCGACCTGCTCGGGCTCGACCTGATCCGACCGTCCAGGGGCCGGCCGGAGGACGTCGCGCTGCTCCCGTTCGCGCGCGGCGAGGATGACAGGCTCAGGCCGGTACCGGTAACGCACAGGAACTACATCGAGGCACTCGGACGCGCTGACGAGGCGGCGCGCATCACCGATCATGACCTCGTGCTCGCGATGCCGCCCGTCGGCGACGGCCTGGAGTACACGACGTTGCTCGACAGCGCCCTGCTCAGCGGCGCGACCGTGGTGGCGGTGCGGAAACAGGAGGTGGCCATGGCCTCGATCGCGCATCAGGGCACGATCGCGATCGTGCCGCGCGAGGCCGTCGCGGTCGTGCCTGACCGCGTGCGAGTGCTGGCCGTCAGCTAGCCGGCGCCAGAATCAGGATTTGCTCCGGAGGGGAGTCGCCTCTGCCGGCCGTGGACGGCGGCCGGGCAGACAGCGGCACGTGCTCCAGATCGCCAGGCGCCGGGTGCGCCGGCAGGCTCCCTCATGATTGTGGAATCCCCGACTGGAATGCCATCTGAGGTTTCCACGAAAGCAGGCCTGCGGATCCTCTGGGTGCCGGCGGCGGACCGGTATGCGGTTAATGCCCGGTTCGTGGCGGCGGGGAGCGGGGCGGTGTCGCACCGCGAACGGCGGCTGCCCGACTTCACTACTTTCGCTAGTCCGCCCCCTTGCCGACCGGATAAATCGCCTATAGTGCCCGGTCAGGGCGCAACGATGGCCCACCGATGCTGCTGCCAGTCCGCAGCTAACCACAACGATGGCCCACCGATGCTACGGAAACAGCATCGCTGTGCCATCGATGTCGTTCGCCCGCCCCGCCGAACCGCAACCATGGCCCAGCGTTGCGGTCATGACAGCGGGGGCACCCTGCTGTCGTTTTTGCGAACCCAAAGTGCCCCCGCTGTTCCGGGCGCGGGCGGCCAGTCGGCGGATCCGGGGTCGTAACCCTGCTAGATTGCCGGGCGGCGGCCTTCGTAGGGGGTGCTGAGCACGATCGTGGTGCGAGTTGAGACATTGGCCGCCGCCCTGACCCGCTGCAGGAGATCCTCGAGTTCCGCTGGTCCGGCTACGCGCACCTTGAGGATGTAGCTCTCGACGCTGGCCACGCTGTGGCAGGCCTCGATGGCTTCCAGGTGCCTCAGGCGCTCAGGCGCGTCATCGGGCGCAGCCGGGTCGAACGGCGTGATCGAGACGAATGCCGTCAGCGGCAGCCCGGCCGCGGAAGGGTCGATAACGGCCGAGTAGCCGCGGATCGCGCCGCGTTCCTCGAGCCTGCGCACCCGCTGCTGAACCGCCGACACAGAAAGCCCTGTCTGCCTGGCCAGTTCGGTGAAACTCAGCCGGCCGTCCTCAGCGAGCAGCCGCAGGATCTGCCTGTTAATGTCCTCCACGGCCGCCAACCTAGCTTGCGGTTCTTCTGGACCTTCAGGCCGGGACCAGTTTGCGATCAGAACGACCCGGTCAGCAGCGCCGACCGCAGCGACCCGGCGGCCGGCGGGCTGGCCGGCGTCTTGGGCGTGGCCTTGGCCAGGGCGGCGGCCGGACTGGTCGTGCTCGCGAGCTTGGTGAGGCGCTCGGTGAGGACCGTCATCCGCTCGGTCAGCAGCCTGCGCTGCTCGTCAGGCGGCAGGTCCTGGTAAGCGTAGGGCAGTCCTTCGCGGAACATTTCGTCTTGCAGCGCCGAGTTAGCCAGTTGCTTCAGCACCGCGGTCCACGTCGGCGGGATCATCCCGACCGACAGGTGCACCGAGGCGTGCGAGGTGGCGACGCCCGAGTGGATAAATCCGCGCGGCACGTACAGGCACTCCCCCGCCTTGAGCTCAGTCTCGAGCACGACCGGCGTCCGCGCGTCTGTCGTCTCCGACCAGCCGCCCGCAGGCCAGTGCATCACCGGCTCGGCTATCCGCCAGATCTTGCTGCCGTCGAGTTGCCTGATGAACACGCTCGCCGTGTCGAAGTGCGCCTTCACTCCCGGAGCGTCGGCCGGGGTGAGAAAGGCCGCGCAGTAGGTCGCATAGCCGCTTTGCCCGGTCAGCGACCTGGTGAGCTCGGCCAGCGGCGGGCAGTAGGTCTGCAGTTCGTCGATAAGCAGCGTGGCGCCGGCGGCGACTTCGCTGAAGACGGCGCCAGGGTCGGCCAGCCGGTCCCGCTTGGCCCCGCCCCGCTCGGCCTGGCGGCCGAGCCGGTCAGCCGGGACCACGGCACCGTCACGGAATAGCCGGAGGCACGGCAGCGGCAGGCTGCCTGAGCGCAGGAGCGACTCGATCGTCTCCAGCGAGAAGATCTCGTTGAGGTCGGCGGACGGCGTACTGACGAACGGAGCCCGTTCCCAGTTCGCCTGCAGTTCTTCGGCATCGCCGACAAGGTACGCTAAAGCGCTCATGGGTGCAGTATCCGTTGCCCCGCTCGGGAGCGTCAATCGGCCCGCCGCGACGTGAGGCCGCGGCTGATGACGACCCGCTGGATCTGGTTGGTGCCCTCGACGATCTGCAGCACCTTGGCCTCGCGCATCAGGCGCTCGACCGGGAAGTCCTCGACGTAGCCGTACCCGCCGAGCACCTGGACGGCGTCGGTCGTCACCTTCATCGCGGTGTCACTGGCGAACAGCTTGGCCATGGCGGCCTGCTGGCCGTAGGGCAGCCCGGCGTCCTTGCGCCTAGCCGCCGTCAGGTAGAGCGCACGGGCCGCGGCGACCGAGGTAGCCATGTCGGCGAGCATGAAGGCGAGGCCCTCGAACTCGATGACCGGCCGCCCGAACTGGCGCCGCTGCGCCGCGTAGGCGACGGCGGCGTCAAGTGCGGCCTGGGCGACTCCGGTCGCGCACGCGGCGATGCCGAGACGCCCGGCGTCCAGAGCCGTAAGCGCGATCGCGAATCCCCGGTCGGCCTCTCCGATCAGCTGGTCTTCAGGCACCCGCGCCTGATCGAAAGCCACCTGCGCGGTGGCGGAGCCGCGCATGCCCATTTTGTGCTCGGGGCTGGCCGCCGTGACGCCAGGCGTGTCCGCCGGGACGTGGAAACAGCTGATGCCCCTGGCCCGGTCTCTTCCTTCCGGGTTGCCCGAGGTCCGGGCGAAGACCGTGTAAAAATCGGCTTGCCCTGCGTGCGAGATCCACGCCTTGGTCCCTTGGAGGGTAAAAACGGAGCCGTCAAGGGTCGCGGTGGTACGCATCGAAGCGGCGTCAGACCCGCTGCCGGGCTCGGACAGGCAGTAGGCCCCGAGCAGCTCGCCGCCCAGGAGGCCGGGCAGCCACCGTTCCCGCTGCCCGGCGGTTCCCGCTGTCACGATCGGGAAGCAGCTCAGCACGTGCACGCTCACGCCGAGCCCGATGGTAAGCCAGGCCCTGGCCAGCTGTTCGACGACCTGGAGGTAGGTTTCGTAAGGCTGCCCGCCGCCGCCGAGTTCGGCCGGATACGGCAGCCCGAGCAAGCCAGCCCGGCCTATTAACCTGAACTTATCGCGCGGGAACTGGCCGTCGCGTTCGGCGGCCGCCGCGAACGGGCTGAGTTCTTTCTCGGCGAGTTCGGCCGTCAGCTCGAACAGCGCCCTGGCGTCTTCGTCGCGGGCCTCCCGCTCGGCGGCACGCATGTCAGACCGGAACGGAGACGAGGTCGCGGGTAACCAGGTTGAGGCGTTCGGCGCCGGTGTCGGTGCAGACGACGATGTCCTCGATCCTGGCGCCGTGCGGTCCCGGGTAGATGCCAGGCTCGACCGAGAAGGCGTGGCCCGGGCTCAGCGCCTCGGTGTTGCCGGAGACGATGTAAGGATCTTCGTGGGTTTCGAGCCCGATGCCGTGCCCGGTCCTGTGCACAAAGAAGTCGCCGTAGCCCGCCTCGCTGATGGGCTCGCGCGCGGCCGCGTCGATCGACTCGGCGCTCACTCCGGGCCGGACAGCGGCACAGGCGGCGTCCTGGGCGTCCTTCAGCACCTGGTAATAGGCGGCGAAGTCCTCGGGCGGCTCGCCGATGACGTACGTCCTTGTGCAGTCCGAGCAGTAGCCGCTCGGCATGGTGCCGCCGATGTCGACCACGACGGCGTCGCCGGCGCGAAGTACCCGGTCGCTCGCCGTGTGGTGCGGGCTGGCCGCGTTGGGTCCCGACGCGACGATGGCGAAGTCGGCCCGGCTGTGTCCCTCGGCCAGGATCGCCTCGGCGATGTCGGCGGCGACCTCCGCCTCGGTCCTGCCTGCCCGCAGCCAGCCGGGAACCCGCGCGTGCACCCGGTCAATCGCCTGCCCGGCCGCGCGAAGCGCCGCTACCTCGGCCGGTGATTTGCGGACGCGCAGCGGGCTGAGCGCCGTGCTGGCCAGTTCCTGCCTCGCGCCGGGCAGGGCGGACCTGAACCTCAGCACCATCAGGGCCCACATCCGGTCAGAAAGGCCGACCGTCTCGGGCTGGCCCAGGCGCTTGCTGACCAGCGCATAGGGATCTTCGGTCTCGTCCCACGGCACGAGCTCAAGGCCGAGCGCGCCGGCCGGGGACGCCTGCGCGGCGGGGAGTTCCAGCCTCGGCACGACCAGGAAAGGGTCACCATGGGCCGGAACGGCGAGACACGTCAGCCGCTCAAGCGCATGGGCGTCGTAGCCGACGACGTAGCGCAGGTCAGGTCCTGGTGTCAGCAGCAGCGCGCCCAGGCCGGCTCGACCGGCCGCGGCCGCCGCGTCGCTGAGTCTGCTGGCCGGGTAAAGGTCGTCCGACATGCTCACGCTCCACCTCGCTGTGGCAGTGTCCGCATCGGTTGGTATCAGCAAATCCCCTGTTCGCATTATCTCATCATGCTTCGCGCCAAGCTGGGTGGCGTGGCGGGGCACGACGGATGTTGCAGTCCGGTAGCTTGCTATAACGCTTCAAGGAGGCCGGAGTAAGTATGTTCATCTCGCGAGTCAGGCTGCGCAACATCTGCGGCTTCCATGACGGCAGGGATGTCGACCTGAGCCTGACCAGGCCTGACGGCTCGCATGCGGGATGGACGGTTATCGCCGGGCGCAACGGCTCAGGCAAGACCTCGCTGCTCCGTGCCATGACGCTCGCCGTGAGCGGGCCAGCCGTAACCAGGAACCTGGTTCCTGACTTCGAGGACTGGATCACGGTTGATAAAGAGGAAGCGACTGCCGAGGTTCAGCTCCGATCCGACAACGAAGCCGATCGCTGGTCGGGTTCCCTCCGGACATCCAAAGGATTCTGGGCAAGCTTGAAGTGGACCGTCGATCGGAGTCCTGAGCTGGACTTTCGTCGCGGTATCCAGCCAGCGCTCAGCAGTACGGGAAGGGGCAACTTTCCGGCCCGAGGGCCATGGCAAGATAACCCCACCGGCTGGTTCTGCGCCGCCTACGGACCGTTCCGCCGACTCGTCGGCGGCTCAGGAGAAGCTCAGCGCCTGATGCTCAGTCCAGGACCAGTGGCGAGGATGGCAAGCCTCTTCCACGAAGACGCGTCCTTGACCGAAGGCGTCGGCTGGCTGATCGAGCAGCATCTTCGCTCGCTCGAAGGCCGCCCAGGTGCGCGGGAACTCAAGGAGACGGCTATCAGAGTTCTCTCAGACGGGCTGCTCCCTGATGGTTATCAGATCGCGGACGTTGACTCAGACGGACTCTGGGTAGTAAACGAAGGCCATAGATTCCCGCTCCGCGAGATGAGCGACGGCTATCGTACTGTCGCGGCCCTGGTTGTTGATCTTATCAAGCAGGTTAATGACACTTTCGGGTCGTTGTCAGTAGCGCAGTCTGAGCCCCCGGCAATTACTCGGCCTGGCGTGGTAATAATCGATGAAGTTGATGCCCATTTGCATGTCTCGTGGCAAAAACGCATCGGGGGCTGGCTAAAGGAACACTTTCCCAATATGCAGTTCATTGTGACGACGCACAGCCCTTATATCTGCCAGGCGGCTGATGAAGGTGGTCTTATCAGACTACCTGGACCGGATGAAGATGAGGCGCCGCGGGTCGTGGACAAGAATTTGTACGAACGCGTCGTATTCGGGAGCGGTGACGACGCCGTTCTCTCGGAGCTTTTCGGCTTGGACACTCCGTACTCACCCCGCGCGGAGCAGCTGAGACGAGAACTCGTGGCTTTGGAAGTCGAAGTCATAGCCGGCAAGGCAACTGCCGAGCAAATAGATGAATACCAGCGGCTTAAGCGCAGGCTCAGCAGTTCGCCGGTGGCAAGAACCGGGGAGGTAGCGGCTAGGCTCACGCTGGCAACGGACGCCGATTCGTGATCCGGATCAACCGCGAGCAACTTCCGGTACCGCTCAGCTTGCGACTAGCCGATCTCACCAAGAGGATTAAAGCGGTTCCTGAGCCAGATCGCGCGAAAAACTCACGAATCCTGTGGCACAATACTAGCGCGCGACAGCCGCTTGCTGAGGTGCTTCGTCGTATGGCCGCTGGCCGCGAATATTGCATGTATTGCGGTGACAATCAGGGCACTGACATCGATCATTACGAGCCTATCGCCCATAATCCTCTCCGCACATTTGACTGGCTGAATCATCTGCTGGCATGTTCGTACTCGATCTGCGCCTCGCCGGGGAGCGCGAAGTAGCGTAGCAGATGCCACCAGTGCCCGTCCTTCGAGGCGTGGAATGCCCATGCGCGGCCGGCTCTGGTAATGCGCACTCTCAGTTCGTTGCCCTGAACCTCGAAGGAGTTGCAGTCATCGGAGGTCTGCTTGGTGACCACGGTGACCGCGGTCGGCTTGCGTTGCGGCGAGTATTCGAAACAGAGCTTGGCCCAGTGCTCATCGTCGACGTAAACGAAGAGTACGCCGGCGTCGAACATGCTGGCGAAATCTACGACTACCCTGGTCGACAACATGAAATCGCCTGCCGGCGGCGGGCCGGCGAGCCGTCCGGCATCCGGCGGTTCCTTGCCGGTTCGGGCCGGGTCGATGAACAGGTCGGTCCTGGCCGCGCTGCGCAGGACGAGGGAACCGTCAGTCAGCTCGTACTCGCAGGGCGGACTGCCGGCTGGTTCGAGAGCAAAGGGCAGTTCGGGGATCATTACGTTAGTCACGCGGTCAGTGTGACAGTCCTGGTATCAGCTCAGGAGGCCGTCTTGGCGATCGTGGCGATCTCACCGCATCTCGATGACGCGGCTCTCTCCGCCAGTGCGAGCCTGAGTGGTGCCGCCGCGACGGTGCTTACCGTGTTCGCTGGGATGCCTCCGCCCGGGTTCGAGGTCAGCCTGTGGGACCGGCTCACGGGCGCGGCGAGCTCAGCCGTGAGGCAGGCCGAACGGCTAGACGAGGATGCAGAGGTCATGCGGCTGCTCGGAACGCGCGGCTGCTACCTGGAGGAGCGGGAAGCACAGTTCCGCGCGCGAGGGGCCGATCCGGACACCGGTCGGCTAGCTGAGCGGATCGCCGGCTACCTGACGAGCGCCGATGAGGTCTGGGTTCCCGTCGCTATCGGCAAGCACAGGGATCACATCATCGTCAGGGATGCGGGACTGCGCGCGGCCAGGCTAGCCGGGCACCGCGCCGTCGTGCTTTACGCCGACTTCCCTTACGTGATCTCTTACGGCTGGCCGGCCTGGATTACCGGGCGGCCGGGCGACCGCTACCTGGAGTCCGAGCCGTGGCTCGCTCACGAACTCGCGGCGGCCGGTCTCGCTACCCCGGTGCGAACGGCCGAGGTGATCAGGCTCAGTCCCGACCAGCGTGAGCTGAAGACCAAGATCATCAAGGCCTACCGCAGTCAGGCCTCGGCGCTCAACCTCCGTCAGGAAGACCTCGCCGCCCAGCCGTCCAAGCTTGACTACGAACTGTTCTGGCGGACCAGCCTTTGACGCCTCAGGCCGGGATGGCCCGGCGGGCGGAGCTGAGTCCGCGCGCCGGGCCAGGCCGGGTTTTAACCGCCGCTGACGATTGCGCCCGTGGTCGGGTTCAGGATCAGCTTGGCCTTGTGCTTGGGGATACCGAAGTTGAGCACGCCGCCAGGAGCGTCGAGGCTGCCGGCGATCGTGTCGTAGGAACCGTTGCCGATCTCCTCGCCGCGCAGCCAGTTCTGCTCGATGAACTTGATGATCGACGACTGGTCCGTCAGGTTGTGGCTGACGTAGTTGTCGGGAGCGTAAGGCGAGACGACGACCAGCGGAAGCCGCGGGCCGTAACCGCACCTGTCACCCTGGCCGACAGCGATCCACGACGTCACGGTCGAGCAGGGGGCCACGTCGTTGGCCGGGTCCTGGGAACCGTTGATGGTCGGCGGTGCCTGGTGGTCGTACCAGCCGTCCGAGTCGTCGTAGGTGATGATGATGGCCGTGGACGACCAGTCCTTGGACTCCTCGATCTGGTTGATGGTGTTGACCAGGAAGGTCTGCTCGTCGAGCGGGTCGGAGTTGGCCGCGTGGCCGTTCTCGTACGCCGGGGGCTTGAGGAAGCTGACGGCCGGCAGGTTGCCGTCCTTCAGCGTGTCGTAGAACAGCGACAGGTCGTACTGGTGGTTGGCCTGGTCCGTCTTGCCGATCATTGACTCCGACGACGGCGGCAGGTGGTCGGGGTTGGAGGTTGACTTGTAGTACTCGAACGGGTTGTGGTGAGGCACGTAGTCCTGCACCGGGATGCCGCCGATGTTCTGGTGCGAGGAACCGCAGACCGCGAAACCGTTGGAGGTGCCGGTCGGGGCGAAACCGCCCTGGAACCAGCCCCACGTCACGCCCTTGGCGTTCAGCAGATCTCCGATGTTCTCACCGGTCATGATGCCAAGCGGATTGGTCGAGGTGTGGCTGTTATCCGAGCACTGGTCGTAGTAGGGGTCGATGTCGCCGTAGATCGTGCCGAGGTGGGTGGTCGGGTTGACCGAGCCCACGCTGCCCGGGTCGCTGACGGCATTGGCCGGAGTCGGGTTCTGGGTCGACGGGGCGACCGCGTAGCCGCCGCCGGTGTCACCCGAGATCAGGTTGATCGCGCCTGGGCTCGAGGGCCCGTAGGCGGTGTTGTAGTTGTTGTCGGACATGGAGTAGTTCTGCGCGTAGTTCCACAGCGCGGTCACGGTGTTGCCGTCGTAGTAGTCCATGACCAGGCCGGGCGTGCCGAAGAGAATCGGCTGGCCGGTACAGGTGTCGTGGTCAGTGAACTGCTCAAACTTGTTCATCGCGCCGTTGTTGCCGGCTTCCTGCTCGGGCAGGTAGCTGTGGTTCTGGTCGCAGGTGAGCGCCTCGGAATGAGAGAGCCGCTCGGGGTTGAACGGTGCGTTCGGGTTGTTGTTGAGCAGCGCGGGCGTGAGGCCGTTGACGCTCGGCGTGTTCGGCTTCGCGGTAAAGGACGTACCGTCCGTGTTCGCCGCGTTCGGGTAGGTGCCGAAGTAGTGGTCGAAGCTGACGTTCTCGTCGAAGATGACGACCACGTGCTTGATCGGCGTCTTTGAGTGACTGAGCTTGAACACTGGGTTGCCCTGTGGACTGCTTGCGCTGGTCACCCTGGCCGACGCGCTTGTCAGCGCGAACGTCGTGAGCCCGGCAGCTACCAGCGCTCCGGCGGCCACGATGGCCGACGTGCGCCGGAACCGCAGTCGCGCGGACCGGGTCTTGCCCGGCCCCGCCACTTGCTCCTCCGCCATAATTGCCTCTCTTCGTTCCGGGGACTTGGGTTGAAGGTCACAATTCCGGACTTTGGCTGCTCAATGGCACCAGATATCTAAAGTTCCGGCAAACATGGCGCTAAGTCCGGGTATCAGGTGAGCAGGGCCCGGCCGAAGTAGTCGTTGGCGTCCCTGACGCCGGGCAAGGCGAAGAAATAGCCGCCGCCGAACGGGCTGATGTAGTCGACAAGCGGTTCGCCGATCAGCCTGGTCTGCACCTGACGGAACTGGCGGCTGATGTCCTGCTGATAGCAGGTGAAGATCAGGCCCATGTCCAGGTCGCCGACCTCGTCGATGCCGCGGTCGTAGTTGTGCCCGCGGCGCAGGATCCGGTTGTTCGCGGTCTGCGGTGTTCGCGGGTTCGCCAGCCGGATGTGCGCGGTCAGCGGGATCGCGGCACCCGTCGGGTCGAGCGCGTAATCCGGGTGAGCGAACTCGCTGTTGGCGTCAAGCGGGGCTCCGGTGTCCCGGCGGCGCCCGATCATGTTCTCCTGCTCTTCGACCGACACCCGGTCCCAGAACTCAACCAGCATCCTGATCAGCCTGATCACCAGGAAGCTGCCGCCGGCCGTCCAGGCGGGATTGCCGCCGCCTGGTTCTACCCAGACCAGTTCTTCCATTTGCTTCCTGCTGGCGACCGAAGGGTTGGCGATGCCATCCATGAAGCCGAGCAGGTTGCGCGGCGTGGTTCCCGTCGGCCGGGCCGGGCTGGCGAACCCGTCGATCCGCCAGCGCGCCTGCATGCCGCCGCGCGTGTTCTTCGCGATGTCCCGCAGCGCGTGCAGCAGGACGTCGGCGTGCCCGGCGCTGAGCTGAAGGCTGAGGTCGCCGCCGCACTGGACTGGGTCAAGCGCATCGTCGGGGAACGGCAGCATCGTGGTCAGGCCGGCGGGCTTCAGGTGCGCCAGGCCGTACCGGTCGTCGAAGAGGGTCGACCCGACACCCACAGTCACGGTGAGCCCGTCGGGGACCACGGTCGGGCCGAGTACGCCCGAATCGGAAGGCGGCGCGGCGATGCCGACCGGCGGCGGTACTCCCCCGGCCGTCAGGAACCTGGCACGGGAGGTAATCGTCTGGAACAGGCCGATGAGGTCGGCCTTGGTTTGCGCGGTGACGTCAAAGGAGATCACGGCGGTGTCCGGGAGCGGCTTAAGCACTATGCCGTTCTGGTGCTCGCCGTGGAAGGGCACGGCTGGCAGCCGGCCTTCGAGTTGCGCGGTTGCGGCTACCCCGCCCGGCGACGCGGCCTGAGCCGGCTCGGCGCGAAGCGCGTAGCCCGCGGTCGCGGCGCCCGCGAGGCCAGCGCCGACAGTGCCGCCCAGGAACGCGCGCCTGGTCCCGCCGTGACGACCTGGCCGCTGCTCTTCTCCCCGCGCTTGCTCCGGTGCCATCAGACTCTCCTCGGCTCGGTGATGGCCGCTATCGGCGCGAGTTCCTGCAAAGCCTGACTGGCCGCGGCGTCGATCTGCTCCCTGTCGCCGGTGCTGAGCTTGCTCACCGGCGTCCAGGTGTCGTCCGGCTTCCGCTGCGCGTCGACAAGCCGCTGCAGCCGGTTCAGCCAGGAATAGGCGGCTGGCAGGCCCGAATACCTGGTGACCAGCAGCGGGTGCAGGATCGTCAGCAGTTCCCGCGTGCCCGTGATGTTGGCCGCGACCGTCGCGAGCGTGGTGCCGCTGCCGTAGTCGTCGTGCCCGGTGAGCTGGAACTGGAGCGCGTTCTCCAGGATTTCGTGAGTGCGCAGCCCGAGGTCGAGCAGGTCGACTTCCATGGCGGGGAAAGCGGACTTGAGCCCGCGAACGTAGCCAAGCAGTTGCGCGGCCGGCCTGGCCAGTTCGGCCGCGCTCTGTCCGTGCCACAGCCCGTACTCGACCCGGTAGAACCCGGTCCACTGCGAACTGTGCACCCCGCCCGCCAGCCCGTCGGCTCGCCCGTCGATCTCGTCGTCGAAGTCGCCGAAGGTGCCGTAAGCGGCGCCGAGCCGCTCATAGGTCAGGTGCGCCGCCAGCCAGGCCTTCTGCGCGGCCGCCAGCTTGCCCGCCTTCACGTCCGCGTCGAGCGCAGCGGTCTGGGTCGCCAACTGGGCCAGGCCGACCGTGACGTACGCGTGGTATTTCACCGAAGGACCGAGCAGGTCGTCATTCGTCACCGGCACGATGCCAGGCTGGCCTTTAACGTGACCAGCGACGTGAACGACCGGGCCGGTGAACGGATCGACGTCATCGATGACGCACTGGAAAGCGTAGGTACCCGACCCGAGATCAACTTGCATCGGCCTCGTCGTGTCCGGGCCCATGCCGTCGATGGAGCCGAAGATCGCGTTGCTGGCCGGGTTGATCAGGTAGACCTCGGCCGCTGCTCCGGCCTGGTTCTCTACCTGGAAGGTTCGCAGGCCGGCCGGGGCGTGCCAGCGTCCGCCGCACTGAGCGTTGTTGAACGCGATGACGGGCTCGGCCGCGCTAGCCGATCTGGCCCAGCCACTGGCGGTAGCGCAGCCCCCGCACAAGGCGGCCGCCGCCAGGAGCGCCGAGAACAGCGCGGTACCCGATCGCCAGCCTCGGGCGGCTGACTGCTTCCGGGCGGCGGGAGCATGGTCGTGAGCGGGCACGGGATTCATCAGGCAACAGAATAAGTTCACGGTCGGCCAAAGCCGAGTAGTGCCCACCATTCAGGCCAAACATTCACGTAACGTCCATCCTGGGTTGGTCGGCTTCGCCGGCAAGCGCCAGCGGGAAGCTCTACCGCTCCGTCCGCGCTCTGACCACGTGAAGTTTCCACGATCATGAAATCCTCCGACAGGGCCGGATCTCACCAGCCGCCCTGGCCACACAAGAAACACCGGCCGCACGGACAGCCGGAGCCGATGCGCCCGGCCATCGCTACCTGACCCCCCTCCCCCAGGTGAGCCACAACGATGGCCCATGGGTGCGTTTCCGCTGGAGTGAGTTCCTGGTCGGCTCCTCCGCATGGTCAGGGAGGGGCCGGGTCCCCGCCCGATCCCGCCCGGATATCCCGGCATTCCGGGCATTCGGCGCAGCCCGCCGTCCCGCCCCCGGAAGGCGGGGGCACTTTACCCCCGTAAAAACCATGGCAAAGTGCCCCCGCCTCCCCAGCAAGACCCACGGGACCCGCCTCACTCCCACGGAAACGCACCCATGGCCCATCGAGGCTGTTCCGGCCGGGTCGGTCACCACAACGATGGCCCATAGATGCTGCGCAGACCGCAACGCTGGGACATCGTTGTCGTGACTGAGGGGCCGGGAACCGCAACGATGTCCCACCGTTGCGGTTCAGCGTGGAGAGTTATAGCAAATAACCGAAATATCGGACGTACGGCCAGTCCGAACTGCTCGGGCGGGATCCGGGCTGGTCGAGAGCGGCGCGGGTGGCGCGGCGCGGGTGGCGCAGGTCGGCGCGGAACGGGGCGGCGCGGGGGCGCGGCGCCGGCGGGGGGCGGGGGCTAGTCGGCGGGGCGTCTGGCTAGGGCGGACATTAGGCGGCCCAGGGAGCTTGAGAGGTCCAGGCGCTCGTCGAGGCTGGCGAGTGCGGCTGGATCGGGGGGGCGGACTGGGAGGCGGCCGTCGATTTCGGGGAGCGGCGCGTCCTGCGCTACCGCTACTACCGGCACGCAGGCCTCAAGGTAAGGCCGGGCGGCCACGAGCTTGGCCCGGCTGCCGGTCGGCCAGCCGCCGTGGCCGGCGTCGATCGCCGCCAGCATGCCATCGACCGACCCGAACGACCTGACCAGTGCCGCGGCTGTCTTCTCGCCCACCCCTGACACGCCGGGCAGCCCGTCGCTCGGGTCGCCGCGCAGGGCCGCGAACGCGGCGTAACTCCGGCCGGGGATCTGGTACTTCGCGGTGACCGCGGCTTCGTCCATCACCTCGAGCTTGGCCAGGCCCCGCCCGATGTAGAGGACTCGCACGCCGCGCTCGTCGTCGACCACCTGGAACAGGTCACGGTCGCCGGTGACGACCTCGACCGGCTGGTCGGCGTGCGCGGCGAGGGTGCCGATGATGTCGTCAGCCTCGTAGCCCTTAGCGCCCGCCGTCGCCACCCCGGCCGCGGCCAGCACCTGCATGATCAGCGGGATCTGGACGGTCAGCGCGTCAGGTACCTGCTCAGATCCGTCTGGGTTGGCGCGGTGCTCCTTGTAGGAGCTTATCGCCGCGACCCGGAACGCCGGCCGCCAGCTCTCGTCCAGGCAGGCGACCAGCCGGCCGGGCCGCCGGTCCCTCACCAGCCGGGCGATCATGTCGAGGAATCCGCGCACCGCGTTCACCGGGGTGCCGTCCGGCGCGGTCATGGTCTCCGGCACGCCGTAAAACGCGCGGAAGTACATCGAAGCCGAGTCGAGCAGCATCATCGGAGCCACCCTGATGATCCTGCCAGAAATCGTCAGCCCAGTTCGGCGACCATCAGGAACTCGACGTCCTCGGGCTTGCCCGGCCTGCTCTGGCGCAGGTCGGTGCGCCGGAAGCCAAGCTGCTCGTACAACGCCTTCGCCCGCAGGTTGTCATCGAACACCCAGAGGACAACGGCCGGTGCCCCGCCTGACCTGGCGTGGTCGAGCGCTGCCCGGACCAGCTGCCGCCCGATCCCGAGCCGGCGCGCGGCCGGGCTGACCCACATGGCGACGATGTGGGCGGCGCCGGCGAAGCCGTGGCCATGGCTTTCTTCGTAGCCGAGCACGGTAACGGCGCCGACCGGGGCCTCGTCCCGCCAGGCGAGGAACGTCGCGGCGGAATCCAGCCGGTCCCGCCAGGCCTGCTCGCCGAGTTCGCGTTCCCGTTCCAGCGTGGCGAAGAAAGCCTCGGGCGTATCGGCGAGCGCCGCCAGGCGCACCTCCCGGTAGGTCGCCCATTCATCCGCGCTGACCCGCCGGATCTGTGCGCCGCTGGTCATGACAGGTGCCCGCCTCCTACTGAACCGACGTATAGGCGACGACACCGCGCCGCAGCGCGGCAACCGATGACCCGGCTACTTCTGCCAATTCGCCCTCGCCGGCGGCCAGCCTCACCTGGTCAAGCAGGTCGATAAGCTGCTTGACCGCCCGGACGAAGTCACCGGGAGTAAGAGCGTCGGACAGCAGGTACTCAAGCGGCCGGCCGGAAGCCCAGGCGTGTGACGTCCACGCGAATCCGAAGTCAGGCTCCCGCAGGAACGACAGCCGGTTCTCGTGTTCCGCCCCGGCCAGCTCGCCCCAGAGCCTGGTCATGGTCGCGACAACGGCGGAGACCCGGTTGCCTGGCAGCCTGGGCGGGCCGGCGTCGTCAGGCCGGCGCGACTCAAAGGTCAGCCCGGAGACGCACGCGGCCAGTTCAGCGTGACTGAGCCCGTCCCACACCCCGCGCCGCAGGCACTCGGCGGTCAGGAGGTCAAGCTCGGAGTAAATCCCGGCCAGCATCCGCCCGTCCGCGGTCACGTCGTCACCGTCGAGATAGCCGAGCTTGCCGAGCAGCGCGCAGACCCGGTCGAACGTCCTCGCGATCACGTGGGCCCGCCCGGCTACCCGGCGATCGAGTGCCTGCGCCTCGCGTTCCAGGCGCAGGTGTTTCTCGGCCGCCCTCGCGTGCGCTTGCTCGTCGCCGCAGCCATGGCACGGGTGCTGGCGCAGCCGCCGGCGCAGATCAGCGATTTCCTGCCCGGCATCTTGGCCGCTGGTGCCCTTGCCCTTCCCGGCCTGGCCCGAGGCGGCGCGGCTCAGCGGGCGCACGTCGACCCCGGCGAGCTTGTTGCGCATCGTCGACGCGAGGTCCTTACGCTGCTGCGGCGACCTGGGGCTGAACCTGGCCGGGATCGTGATGTGCCGCACTGGCACAACCGGGTCAGGGCACTCCGCCGCGGACAGGCGCTTGAGCTGATGGTGCTCGGTCAGCAGCAGCGGCACCGGCGCGGCGGTGTCGGCGGCCGGCTCGAGCACGACGGCCGTTCCGGCGCGCCGGCCGCCGGGTACGACGATGATGTCGCCCCGGGTGAGCTGGGCGAGTGAGGTGATCACGGCGGTACGGCGCGTGGCCGACCGGTTCTTCGACTGCTCCTTCTCTAGCTGGGACAGCTCCGCGCGAAGCCGGGCGTACTCAAGGAAGTCACCTCGGTCGCAGCTCGACGACAAACCGGTCAGCTGGTCTTTGAGCTTGCGGGACTGCCTGGTCAGGCCGACGACCGCCCGGTCGGCCTGGAACTGCGCGAACGAGGACTCGAGCAGCTTGGAAGCCCGTTCCCTGCCCACCTGGCCGACCAGGTTCACCGCCATGTTGTAGGACGGCTGGAAGCTGGAGTTCAGCGGGTAGGTACGGGTCCCGGCCAGCCCGGCGACCGCGATCGGGTCAACACCCGGCTGCCAGAGCACGACCGCGTGGCCCTCCACGTCGATGCCCCGGCGGCCGGCCCGGCCGGTGAGCTGGGTGTACTCCCCCGCCGTGAGCGCCGCGTGGGTTTCGCCATTCCATTTGTCCAGCCGCTCGATCACGACGGTCCTGGCGGGCATGTTGATGCCGAGCGCGAGGGTCTCGGTCGCGAACACCGCCTGGATGAGTCCGGCGGCGAACAGTTCCTCGACGATTTCCTTGAAGGTCGGCAGCAGGCCGGCGTGATGGGCGGCGACGCCTCGCGTGAGGCCGGCCAGCCAGTCGTCGTAACCAAGGACAGCTCGGTCACGGTCGGGGATGTCGCCGGTCCGCTCAGCTGCGATGGCCTCGATCTCGGCGACCTCGGCCGGGGTCGTGAGCCGCAAGTTCGCCGCCAGGCACTGCTGGACGGCGGCATCGCAGCCGGCCCGGCTGAAAATGAACGTGATCGCGGGCAGCAGGCCGGCCCGGTCAAGCCTGGAGATCACGTCCGCCCGGCGGGCCGGGATGAACCTGGGCTGGGTGTTCCGTTGTCCTGGCCGGTTGCGCGGGCCCGCGCCCCTTGACCGGTACTGGCCGCCGGACGGCTGGCTCCGCCAGCGGGTCGCGTCTCGCTGGGCCACCCTGATCAGCTCCGGGTTTACCTGCGGTCGTCCCCGCTCGCTGGCCTCACTGTCAGGCTCGACCGCGAACATGTCGTAGAGCCGGTTGCCGACCAGCATGTGCTGCCAGAGCGGCACCGGCCGGTGCTCGTCCACGATGACCGTGGTGCCGCCCCGCACCGAGCTGAGCCAGTCGCCGAACTCCTCGGCGTTGCTGACCGTCGCCGACAGCGCGGTCAGTGTCACCGACTCGGGCAGGTGAATGATCACCTCTTCCCAGACGGCGCCCCTGAACCGGTCGGCCAGGTAGTGCACCTCGTCAAGGACGACGTGGCTGAGGCCCGCGAGGGTGGGCGAGCCGGCGTAGAGCATGTTGCGGAGCACTTCGGTGGTCATGACGACTACGGGCGCGTCGCCGTTGACCGCGTTGTCGCCGGTGAGCAGGCCTACCTTGGCCTGTCCATAGCGCTTGACCAGGTCGCCGTACTTCTGGTTCGACAGGGCCTTGATCGGGGTCGTGTAAAAGCACTTGCGGCCCCTGGTCACGGCCAGGTGGACAGCGAACTCGCCGATGACGGTCTTGCCTGAACCGGTCGGCGCAGCGACCAGCACGCCGTGTCCTTCGGCCAGCGCCCGGCACGCCTCGATCTGGAATTCGTCGAACTCGAAGTCGTACAAGGCCCTGAACGTGGCCAGTGCTGCGCCCTCCTCACGCAGGCCGCGCATGTAGGAGGCATACCGGTCAGCGGCACCAGCCGACGTGGTCATGCTGACAAGATTACGGGTAGCGCAACCAGCGCGACGTATCGCCCGGTTTGCGTAGTGTTGCGAACGGCGGATTGGGGCCGGTGCTAGGGGGCGGAACGGTGGCCCTCGGATGCGTTCTTTCTGGGTGATGGTGGCGGCGGCAGCGGATTCGCGCCTGGCTGGGCTGTCAGCCCCGTGGGCGGGGCTCAGCTGGGGCGGTTCGCCGGATTGCCAGGCCCAGCGTTGTTCCTGCGGTGGGGTTCTGGCCCCCGCTCCGGGACAATGGTGGGGCACGACCCGAACTCGGCGGTCCGGTATGTGTCATATGCGTCGTTCTCCGGGGGATAGCAATTGTTGGCCGCGCTGGTAGGGACCGACGCGGAACGCAGGGCGCTCGTCCGGGACTGGTGTGGCTGGTGTGGCTGAAGATGGTTCAGGGGGCTGGCGGGATCGCGGTCCGGGTGGCAGCAGCGGCGCTAACCGCATGGATGGGCCATCGTTGCGGTTGCCCGGCGGCGCGGAACAGCATCTATGGGCCATGGATGCTGTTCCCGCAGCATCGATGGGCCATCGTTGCGGTCCCGCGCCGCCGGGCAACCGCATCTAAGGGCCATCGTAGCGACCGGCCGCACGGAACGGGCGTTTTGTCCAGCAGGCACCGGCGAGACGACGCCCGCCCCCATTCCAAGTGTGCGAACAGCATCTCTGTGCCAGCGTTGTCGTTCGCCAAGCCCGTCGAACCGCATCGATGGCGCAGCAATGCGGTCAGTCAGGACTCGGCCGCCACGGCCGGAGATATGAAACAGCGGGGGCACTCTGCGGGCGTAAGAACAACCGCAAAGTGCCCCCGCTGCGCGCGGGCCGAACCGCCTGCTAGCTGTCTGAGTCCTCGTCGTCTGATCCGGCCATCGACATGTCCTGATCAAGTCCGTAGCTACTGATTTCCTCGGCGGTCAGGCCGGGGTAAGCGGTGGCGAGCCTCGCGCGCCGCCGGTCGTTAGCCCAGGCGAAGACCTCGGCCAGTTCGACCAGGAGCACACAGGGCACGGCAAGCAGCAGCATGCTGATCGGGTCAGGGCTCGGCGTGCAGATCGCGGCGAACGCGAATACGGCGAAGATGATCATCCGCCGCCACTTGACGAAACGCTTATGCGTCAGCACCCCGATGACGTTGAGCAAGACCATGACCAGCGGAATCTCGAACGCGAGTCCGAAGATCAGCAGCATGGCCAGGGCATAGCCGATATACGAGTCAATCGTGATCAGGGCTTTCGAACCGGATGGAAGCAGGTCAAGCAGGAAATGCAATCCTCTCGTCATCGCGAAGTAAGCGAAGGTGCCGCCGACCGCGAACAGCGGGACGGCCGAGCCGGCGAAGAAAAACGCCCAGCGCTTCTCCCTGACGTGCAGCCCTGGCCCGATGAAGGCCCAGAATTGGTACATCCACAGCGGTGAGGTCGCGATGACGCCGATGATGATCGACAGCTTGAGCTTCAGGAAGAGGCCGTCAAAGATGCTGCTTACGTAGAGCGTGCAACCCTGGCCCTTGATCGCGGTGACGTTCTGTAGCGTGGACTTCGGCAGGTTGCAGTACGGCGCCTCGATGAACTTCCAGACCGGATGGTAGAGGAAGAACCACGCGAGCACCGACCCGATAACGAGCAGCAGCGTGATCTTGATAATCCGGTTGCGCAGCTCACGGATGTGCTCGATGAGCGGCATCCGCGCCTCGGGGTTCGGTTCTTTTCTCAGGCGACGGCGCTTGCGGTCACCGTCGTCTTGGGACGCGGAAGTTTGCGACACAGGGGTGTCCTCCGACACGGACATCCGGCCCTGCGCTTAGTTCGACTGCGAGCTAGGCGGCGCGTCCTGCGGGGCGTTGCCAGCGGACGTCCGCTGCAAGTCGTTGAGTTGCCGCTGCAATTCGTCGATCTGGGCCTGCTGAGCCGGGTTGCTCTGGGTCGCGGCCAGCTGGGGGCTCGCCGGCCACTGCTGTGCGGGCGGCTGGGCCTGCGGCAGCACGGTCGCCTGCGTGTAGGTGCCGTTCGTGCCGTTAGCGGCCGACGTGTCGTCGTCGTCGTCCATGCCCTTGACCGAGTTCTTGAAGATGTGCATGGACTTGCCGATCGCCTTGGCGGCCCCTGGCAGCCTGCTCGAGCCGAACAGGAGCAGCACCACGACCAGCAAGATGATGATGTGCGGTGCGCTGGGATCAAACATGTCAGTCCCCATTTCGGTCGCCGGGCGGGCCACAAGCAAGATCCGCCGTCGGTAGGAGTTTCCCTGTTCAAGGTCCGCCCGGACGTTATTCTACATGTCGTCGGCGGGCCAAGAAGTATCGCGCAGGTTACGAGTACTGTGCTGCTAGGAGTACTGGGCCAGAGCGGTCGCTGCGTCCTGCGCGATCTGCTCGGCCAGGCCGACGGGCGCGATGACCCGGCCGTCCTCTCCGAGCCTGAGCGCCAGCCGCTTTACCCACCGGGTGTCGGGCGTTCGCAGCGTGACGGCTAGCCGGCCCTCGCCAAGATCGGTCTTTTGCTCGCAGGGGTAGTAGTCGGCGACCCAGTGCGCGGGCGGGCTCAGTTCGAGCTCGACCTGGATGTCGCCGGCCGACGGGCGGAACAGGCCCGAATCTACGTCCACGTGCTCAGCCTCGTCGGGCACCTGCGCTGGCACGTCAAGCGGGGTCACCTTGAGCACCCGGTCAAGCCGGAACAGCCGCACCGCCTCGGCCCGCCGGCACCAGCCTTCCAGGTAGGCGCGGCCCTGCACGAACACCACCCGCATCGGGTCGACGTCGCGCTCGGTGGCCTCGTCCCGGCCGGGAACGTAGTAGGACAGGTGCAGCCGCCTGCCCCGCGCCAGCGCGTCGGCCACCTCGGCCTGGATGTCGGCCGGTGCCCGGCCGTCGAGTTGGACCGCGACCTGCGCGCTCGCCGCCCCGGCATCGCCAGCCGCCGCTTCGAGCTTGGCAATAGTACGACGCAGCGCCGAGCGGTCCTGCTGGCCTGGCAGTTCGGCGAGTAGCCGCAGGCCGATCAGGAGCGCGCTGGCCTCGTCGGTGCCGAGCCTGAGGGGCCGGTACATCGACTCGGCCTCGGTTACCATGATCTCGCCGCCCTCATAAGAGAGGTCAATCGGGCAGTAAGGATCAGGGGCCCGCAATTCGACGCACCACAGCATGTTCAGGTCGTCGACCAGCTCAGCCTCGCTGATCCCGAACGCCGCCGCGGTATCGGCGACCCCTACCACCTGCCTGCTGACCACGTAAGGCACGAGCGCGAGCAGCCGCTGGAGCCGGTCGGTCGCCGTGGGCCGGCCTGATCCCGTCACGCCAGAACCCCCTTCAGCTTCCTGATCACGGCCTCCCGGAGGTCGACAGGCTCGAGCACGATCACGTCCGCGCCGAAAGAAGCGATGTAGTCGGCGTACCAGCCGACGTCGGAGAACTCCGTTCGCACGAGGTCCCATCCTTCGCCAGCGCCGCCGGGCACTTCTGACTTGTTGCGGCGCCGCAGCCCGTACCCGGCACCGGACCGGACCTTCAGCTCGGCGATCCGCACCGCCGGCGGTGCTCCGTCCCAGTCGCGCACTGCCCTGCGGACGTCAGTGCCAGGCGGCACCACCACGTACCCGGCCGGTCCGGTCAGGCTGACCTGCCCCTCGATCCGGCTCAGCCGGAACACCCGCTCGTCGGCCCGGTCGGTGTCGAAGCCGACTACGTACCAGATCCCGTTCCTGTTGACCACGCCCCAGGGCTCCAGGTTGCGCGTTTGCACGGCCGTCCGGCCGGCCGCACGGTAGCCGAACGTAACCGGCCTGCGATCCCTGACCGCGCTCCACAAGGGGCCGAACGACGCCTCCTCGGTGGTCAGCCTCGGCTCGATGCCGGGACGGGCGGTCTCATCCGCCTCGATCCCGGCCGCACGGAGCTTGAGCAGCCCGCCCGCCGCGGCCCCGGCCAGCTCGGCTCGCTGCCACACCTTCGCGGCCAGGCCGAGTACCGCCGCCTCGTCGGGCTCGAGCATGATCTCAGGCAGTTCGTAGGCCTGGCGCGAGATCCGGTACCCGACCTCTTCCTCGCTGCTCGCGTTGGTGCCGATCTCCAGCGGGATGCCGAGCTCGCGCAGCTCGTCCTTATCCCGTTCGAACATGCGCTTGAACGCGTCGAAGGTGTCGGGATAGCCGGGCACCGCCTCGCGGATCTGTCCCGCGGTCAGGTACCGTCGCGAGGACAGCAGGCAGACAACCAGGCTAAGCAGCCGCTCGGTCTTCTGCTTCGACATGGCGCACCTTTCCCGACCGTGCCCGGATAGCAACAGTGCCGGTCTGGCAACAAAGTGCCGGTCCCGCATTGACGGTACCTTGCCTCAGCCGCAAGTGCGCGGACGCCGGACGCTTGGGGCCAGGAAAGGCGCCAGCGAAGCGGTGCGACCGAACTCGATGTGACAGTCGCCGGCGTCCTTGTGACCTTGACGCGGTGACCGTGCACGGTGGTCTCGCGGCCACCGTGCTCGGCGGCCACCCGGTCGCGGGCCGGCGGATCAAGAGGCCGACGCGAGGGCCGGGCACAGTAGTTATGGGCCAGAGCGAGAATGGCGGACCTCAGCCCTGACAGTAGAACTTAACGATCACACTTCTTACCATATGGTTCTTGTGCCGACCAAAGGCCTCGATCTGCAATGTCGCGAGTGAAGCAAACTCGTACTTCTCGGGCGATGCGTGGCAGGTGTAAGGCGGCGTACGCAAAGTAAGCTTCTTGCAGGAACGCCAATCAGTGGTCTTGGATTCCACTGTGCTCCATACGAAGTTAGCTGACAGCTTGGACTCAAGATCTACCGTCAGCTTACAGGAGTCAGGAGGCGGTTTCGTGCATCGCGTAATGCGCGCTTCTCCATACATCTTACGACTCTTCTTAGTAAGAAAGAAAGGTTCTTCGGCACTGAAGAAGCAACCTTTAGTAATTGCTGGACTTCTAGTATGGCCGCACGGGTGAGGCTGATATCTCGATGGTGTGAGCGGTCGCTCCTGCCATGGGTCCGCTTACAGCTAGGGGCGTAACCGCTATAAATCGTAATATTGCTATTAAATTCATGGATCGAATATTATAGCCGACCGGTACTGAGGTCAAGGCACGGCCAAGGGGAACTGGCAGGCTATGTTCCTGGCCCCCGGATGCCGTACTCGTGGGCTGAGCTAGACTGTCATTCGTGCATGCGAGTACCTGATGAAGATCCTGAGCAGGCTAGAGACTCGGCTCAAGCGCCGCGTCAGCGCTTGGTTGTCGGAGATCCTGGATCCCGAGCTGCTCGGACTGCAACTACTCAACGCGCAAGCCAAACCGTCACCGTCGACTGTGGTCCGCCGGGTAGTGCTTCTCGCTAGCCATGCCCCGCCGGACGATAATATCGCAGTACTCTGGATCGCTATATGGCCCCGGCTGGTGTTGTCGCCTTTGTCGTCTTCTCGACCGATTACCTATATATGTCAATATGAGAAGATTCGCGGGAGATGGTCTTCGCTGGGTGTTTGTAATCCAATGCCGGAGCCGGGGTTCCTGGATAAGCGCCCTTCGCTATCAAGTAGCGGCCCGGCCAATTTGCTGGTTCGCGGTGCTTCCGGTGGCTCGCGAAATAACGCAAGTCATACCAGCCTTGCCCGATCCGCAATTGCTCTGACGACCCGGCATGACAATAATGACGTTACTTGGGTCGGTTATGAAATTTATCGGGTGTCAGCGGAAGTAGCACATTTGGAAATCGCGCATAGGCCAGTAACAGTTTCTCCGCATGGATATTCGATCATCACCTGGAGATCGCGTGATCGTGATGATCTTACATCGCGGCCAGAAATCAAGGCGATCGCCGCGGATGGAAGTATCCTCGCGGAACTCCATCCGGGCGACTACCTCGACTCTCTTACGCTCGCTGCGCTCAGAGAACGTCTAAGCGACGGCCAGTACGTCAATGACGAAGACCAGGGTGTCGGTCCCCTTGATGCCCGCTGAGGACTGGCCCTTCTTGCCGTAACCTTCTGCGGGCGGCACCACGAGCATCACCCGGCTGCCGACCGGAACTCCGACCAGGCCGGTGTTCCACGCCGGGATGAGCTGTCCGAGTTGGAAGACGTTCGGCGGTGTAGTGGGTGACTGCGTTGTAGGCCAGTTGTCGTTGAAGACCTTGCCGTTACGCCAGATGGAGGCAACGTACCTGACCACGAGTGCCTGCCCGGACTTGATCGGAGCACCGGAGCCCTTGATCAGGGTCGTCACCACCAGCTTGCTCGGCGGAGCGTTCTTGGGGATCGCGATCGCCGGACCTGTGACCGAACTCGAGCTGACCTTCGGCAGGCTGCCGCCACCGCTGGTGATCTGCTGGCCGGTGGCGCCCTCGGTCGCGGTAAACGCCTGGAGCACGTCGATCTCCCAGACCAGCGTATCGGTGGGCTTAACGCCAATCTGCGAGTTGCCCTGGGCGCCGTAGCCGTACTTGGGCGGCAGCACCGCCAGCACCCGGCTGCCGACATGCGCGCCGGCGATCGCCTTCTGCAGCCCGGACAGGCCGATGGTCACAGGCAGCACCTCAGGGGTACTTGTGTAGCTGGAGAAGACGAGCTTGTGCGTCTTGCCGCGCCAGATGTACACCTGGAAATTCGCCAGGTAGGAATCGGTCGAGGCGAGCACGGGACCTGAGCCCTTGACCACCGTCTTGGTGACCAGGCTCGCACTCGGCTTGGCCTTGGGGATCACGACCGTCGGTGCGCTGCCGGCGGTGCCGGAGACCTTGACCGTGCCGTTGGTTCCGCCGACCGCGCTAGCGGTCTTCGCGGGACCTGAGCTGCCGCAGCCGGCTAGCAGCGCGGAAGTAATGGCAATCGGGGCGACGAGCGCCACGGCCATACGTCGCATGGGAGTCCTTGAAGTTTGGGAACGTCGGTGCGGTCAGCCTACCGGCTTACGAAGGACGTATTGGCCGGCCAGCGCTCGGCTGCCGGAACCTTACGGAACTCAACAGCGAACACTCAGGTCTTCCGTAGGTTGCGGGTGGTGTCGCCCGGTCCGGGGAGCGGCCTGGGAGCCGGGATGGCCGGGGGGAGCCTCGGAGCCGGCGGCGCGCCGCGAGCCAGGTCGGCGAGCAGGTTCTTGTCGTAAGTGATAACCGTGTAGATCCCCACGTCATAGATGCGAGACGGCTGCCCGAAGGTCGCACGGACCGAGCCGACGGTCGGGTACCGCTTGAATCCTGGCGGGCCAGGCACGAGCACGATGAAGTTCGCGTCATAGGCCTTAGGGTCGTACCAGCCGGACCGCACCTCCCAGTAGTCGCCGGTGATCTGGCTCCCGTCGGCGAGCACAGATCGCAGTACTACGGCCCCCCCGGTGTCCAGCGTGGTGATATTGGCGTTCCAGTAACCGGCCAGCCCGTAGTCCAGGTGGTGCGCCGCCAGCCAGGGCGCGAGTTGCGCTCCATCGGTCGGGGCGGCCGGAAGCGTCACCACCCGGCCGAGACTGCACAGGTACCCGGCCAGCACGATGGCCAGGACCGGGAGCAGCCGGGCGCTGGCCATCGGCCCGGCGAGCACGCGCCCGGCCAGCGCCGCGCCGAATGGGAGCACCGCCGTGATGTCCCTGGCGCTCAGCAGGCTGTCGGCGCGGCTGCCGAGCGCGAAGGCCGCTAGCACGACAATGACGCCGGCGGCTAGCAACTGGCTGGCAAAATCCATGACTGGCCAGTGCCTGACTACCTGACCGGTGGCGACCGCGGCGAGCACCAGGCCGGTCAGGTGGGCCGCCGCGAGCGCGGCCACGAAGCCGACATCGTGGCTGAAGAAGTTAGCGCCGAACAGCAGCAAAAGACCACGCCCGGTCGTCATCAGGTACCTCGGCACGTCCGCGGGCGCGGCCAGGGCGGTCGGCAGCGGCCAGACGAGGAACCCGCCCGCGCTCCTGATCAGGTGAAGCACCGCGGAGGCCAGCGGCACCGCGCCGAACGCGGCCCCGCCGAGCGCGAACTCGAACCGCGAACCGCGCCGCGCCGGTTCTGGCTCGCGGAATCTGGCCTGGTAGCCGCGAGCGAGGCAGACGCCGATGACCGGAAGCACGCCCGTGTACATGACGATGCTGTCCGCGACGAGGGCAAGGCCCAGCGCGAGCCCGGTGATGACCGGGACATACCAGCGCCGCCCCGCCCGGTCGATCAGCAAGAACACGGCGAGTACCGGCACCGTGCTGCCGACGTGATCCGGCGATCCCATGAGCACCGCGACCCCGTTGCCTGCCTGTGGCGCCAGCATGATCCCGGCCGCGATCAGCTGCCGCGAAAGCGCTTCCCTCCCGGTCGCGCGTCCCTTGGCGACCAGGGCCGCGAGCAGCACAAGCAACGTGTAAGTCATCGCGCTGGCCACGTGCACCACCTGTGGCGTCAGTCCGAGCACCCGCTCGAGCAAACCGAACTGCGGCAGTTCGGTGGTGTAGAACGACACATCAGACAGTTGCCACCCGCGCAGCAGCGGGTTCCCGTGCAGCATGTCCCACGCCTGAAGCGCGTTCGACGCCCCGTCCGACGTGACCGGCGTGCTACTCGCCACATGCAGGTAGCACACGAACAACGTGACCCCGGCGAGCACCCAGGCACCCGCGCGAGTCGCCACGCCCCTGACCCGCCCGCGCGCCGCCGCCCGGGTCCCGGCCAGAATCCCGGCCCCGGCCAGAGCCCCGGCCCGGACTCCGGCCCGAGCATCGGCGGCGGGCCGCGTGACCCCAAAGTGCCCCCGCTGTCGCACGAACAGCAGCAAAGTGCCCCCGCCGCGCGAAAGCCGGCGTGCCACCCCGGCCTTCCGCTGCGAACCCTCCGCGATCATGGTCCCCCGACCCCGACGCCCAAGCGAACAGGGCTGACTCTAGTAACGCCAAGTAGCCGAGGAACTCCAATCGCCAAGGACGGCCGGGCTTGGCAGGCAACTTGGCGCCGGGGCGGGCTGGGCGGCGTGGCGCCGGCGCGGGGCGGGCTGGCGCGGGGCGGGGCGGGCGGCCCCGGGCGGCGCAACCGCATCGATGGGCCATCGATGCGGTTCGGTGGGTCGGGCGAACGACAACGATGGCCCACGGATGCTGTTCCCGCCGCATCGATGGGCCATCGTTGTGGTTAGCCGCAGGCCGGCAGCAGCATCGGTGGGCCATCGTTGCGCCCCGGCCGGGCACTATAGGTGATTTGTCCACCGAGGCCACGTCAGCAAAGGGCAACCTCGTCCCACGCCATGCTCAGGCCCCGGATAGTTGCGTCAGATGCCCCGATTGTCGGGATCGGGACCTAGGAACTCTGCGCGCCCCGGCCCGGCCGCCCGCCAGCCCCGCCCGCCTCGCGCCGGGCTAGCCGGGCGGCCTACATGCCGGCGATCAGCTTTTCCACGCGCTCGTCGACGGAGCGGAACGGGTCCTTGCACAGGACGGTTCGCTGGGCCTGGTCATTGAGCTTGAGGTGGACCCAGTCGACGGTGAAGTCACGGCGGCGCTCTTGCGCGCGCCTGATGAAGTCGCCGCGGAGCCTGGCCCTCGTGGTTTGCGGCGGTACCGACTTGGCCTCGAAGATGGCCAGGTCCTGGCAGATCCGCTCGACCGCGCCGCGTTTTTGCAGCAGGTAGTAAAGGCCGCGGCCGCGGTGTACGTCGTGGTAGGCCAGGTCGAGCTGGGCCACTCTCGGCGACGAGAGCTGCAGGTCGTGCTTGGCGCGGTAGCGCTCGATGAGCTGGTACTTCGTCACCCAGTCAATGTCGCGGGCGATGAGGTCAAGGTCCCCGGTCTCGACCGCGCGGAGGGAGCGCTCCCAGAGTTCGAGTACCTGGCTGGTGATCTTGTCCGCTCCCCTGGCGTCGACGAAGCTGCGCGCCTTGGCGAGGTATTCGTGCTGGATCTCGAGCGCGCTCATCTCGCGTCCACTGGCCAGCCTGATCTTGCGCCTTCCCGTCATGTCGTGACTGACATCCCTGATCGCCCTGATCGGATTCTCCAGGGTCAGGTCGCGCATGACGGTGCCCGCTTCGACCATGCGGAGTACCAGGTCGGTTGAGCCGACCTTGAGCAGCATCGTAGTCTCGCTCATGTTCGAGTCGCCGACGATCACATGGAGGCGGCGGAATCGCTCGGCGTCGGCGTGCGGCTCGTCACGAGTGTTGATGATGGGGCGCGACCTTGTCGTCGCCGAGGAGACGCCTTCCCAGATGTGCTCGGCCCGCTGGCTGACGCAATAGACGGCACCGCGCGGGGTCTGGAGTACCTTGCCGGCGCCGCAGATGATCTGCCTGGTGACCAGGAAAGGAATCAGGATGTCGGCCAGCCGGCCGAATTCGCCGTGCCGGGCGACGAGGTAATTTTCGTGGCAGCCGTAGGAGTTACCCGCCGAGTCGGTGTTGTTCTTGAACAGGTAGATATCACCGGCGATGCCCTCCTCGCGCAGTCGCCGGTCCGCGTCCACGAGCAGGCCCTCGAGGATCCGCTCGCCGGCCTTGTCGTGCGTGACCAGGTCGACGAGGCTGTCGCACTCGGGCGTGGCGTACTCGGGGTGACTGCCGACGTCGAGGTAAAGCCGGGCGCCGTTGCGGAGGAACACGTTGCTGCTGCGCCCCCACGACACGACCCGCCGGAATAGGTACCTCGCTACTTCATCGGGTGACAGCCGGCGCTGGCCCCGGAACGTGCAGGTAACGCCGTACTCGTTCTCAAGACCGAAGATTCGCCTGTCCACTTATCTCTCAGTTCCCTATGGGGACCGTTACCAGTCCACCGCGATGTACTTAGTCTCCGTGAACTCGAGCAGTCCTTCGTGCCCGCCTTCACGGCCGAGGCCTGATTGCTTGACCCCTCCGAACGGTGCCGCCGGGTCGCTGACCACACCGCGATTGATGCCGACCATCCCGGCCTCGAGCGCCTCGGCGACCTGCAGCGCCCGCCGCAAGTCAGCGGTGTAGAGGTAGGAAACCAGCCCGTACTCCGTGCCGTTAGCCATCGCGATCGCCTGGTCAGTGTCGGTGAACCTGACGACCGGGGCGACCGGCCCGAAGATCTCCTCACCGAGGATCCCCGCGGTGAACGGCACGTCGTCGAGCACGGTCGGCGTGTAGAAGTAACCGCGCCGGTCGGGCGCCCCGCCGCCGGTCACGGTCCTGGCGCCGTCCCGAGCCGCCGATTCGACCAGGGTCGCGACCTTGGACTTGGTGTCGGCATTGACCAGCGGCCCGAGATCAACGCCATCTTCAAGTCCGGGCCCGACACTCAGCGCCGCCATCCGGGCGGCCAGTTTCCGCGTGAACTCCCCCGCCACCGCATCATGCACGTAGAACCGGTTGGCCGCGGTGCAGGCCTCGCCGCCGTTCCGCATCTTGGCGATCATCGCGCCGTCGACGGCCGCGTCGATGTCAGCATCGGCGAAGACCAGGAAGGGCGCGTTGCCGCCAAGTTCCATCGAGCAGTTGGTGATCGTGTCGGCCGCCGTGTGCAACAGCGTCCGGCCCACCTCGGTCGAGCCGGTGAAGGAAAGCTTGCGCACGCGCGGATCGGCGAGCATGGCGCCGACGAGCGGGCCTGGCTTGGTAGTCGGCAGGACGTTGACCACGCCGTCAGGCACCCCTGCCTCCGTCAGGATGCGGGCGACCGCCAGCGCGGACAGCGGGGTTTCCTTAGCTGGCTTCAGCACGACCGTGCAGCCGGCCGCGAGCGCGGGACCGATCTTGCGGGTGGCCATCGCCGCGGGGAAGTTCCACGGAGTGACGAGCACAGCCACGCCGACGGGCTGGTGCTGCACGAGGATACGGTTCGCTCCTGAGGGAGCGATCGACAGCTTGCCGTCGATGCGCACGGCCTCTTCCGCGAACCAGCGGAAGAACTCGGCGGCGTACGTGATCTCGGCCCTGGCGTCGCGCAGCGCCTTGCCGTTTTCCATCACCATCAGCCGGGCGAGGGCCTCGGCGTCGGCGACCATGAGCTCGTAAGCGCGGCGCAGGCACTCGCCGCGCACCCTCGGCGGCGTCGCGGCCCAGCCGGCCAGCGCCTGATGGGCGGCCGCGACCGCGTCGAGCGCGTCATCGGCGGTAGCGTCCGCGACTTCGGCGATCGGCTCCTCGGTCGCCGGGTCGATCACCTCGAGCAAGCCGGCCCGCCCTGGTGACCACTGGCCGCCGATCAGCAGCCCGGTCGGCGCGTTGATTCCGGTAATGCTCGCGAGGTCGGCAGCCACGTCTCCTCCAAGATCTCACGCGGGCCGCACCGGCTCGCCCATGCCAGACATTACCAATGCGAGATCTCATACCCCGCCAGGGAACTAAGTCACCGATCGCGCGGGCTGGCCACGGAAGGCGATGACGGCCGTGCCGGCCAGCACCGCGAGCCACAGCACCCAGGCCAGGTACGAGCCGGGGGCCGGCGCCTCAGCCGGGCCAAGCGGTGTCTCAAATATCAGCCAGGCCAGGCCGCCGAGCAGCCATCCGAACAGCAGCCCGGGCCGGGCGTCAGAGCCAGCCGACAGCCATCCGGTCAGCACAGGCAGCGCCGCGACCAGGAGGACAAAGACCACGCCAAGGAAGGCCTCGATCGACGTCACGCCGCCGAACAAGCTTTCGAAGTCCCCGGAGCCATCCCGGTACTTGACCTGGTCCAGGGTAAAGGACAGGGCGAAGGCGATCCCGGCCGCGGTCGTGAGCACCACCACCGGGTCCGCCCGGTATCGGCCGATTGTCTTTGACCGGCGCAAAGCCGCGAACGCGAGGATCGCGACGGCCACCATCGCCGCCATCCAGGCCAGGATCGTGGTTCGCAGCAAGTCTTCCTGCAGGTGATCAGGCGCGAAGATCGGCAGGTCCAAGGCGACGAACCCGCCGAAGGCGATAGCAGGGAGGCTAGCGCCGAGCGCTAGCGCGAACGCGGTCGCGGACTTCGTCCTCGCCAGGCCGACCGCCGAGCCGGTGAAGATCACGATCAGCAGCACCGCGAGCGTCCACGCTAGTTTCCAGCCAGTATCAGCATTCGCCTGGTGAAGTCCGGAGGCAAGACCGGTGAAAAACTGCAACACCGCCCCGAGTCCCAGGCAGGCCGCAGCGGCGAAGGCGAAGCCCTGGACCTGAGCCGCCCCGGTGACCGGTACCGGGACAGGCTTGATCTCGACCTGCTCATCTGGCCTGAGCGTTGCCCTCTCCTCCGGGGGCTTGACCGTCACATGTTCGCCTGACCCGCCCTCCCACTCCGTGGTCTCCTGCTCCCTCTCGGTGGTCGCCAGGTCAGGCAGCTGATGACCGAGCGCGGCCGCGAAGACCTCCGCCGCCCACCTGGCACCCGCGGCGTCCATCGCCGAGCGCGCGGTCACCTCGGCGGCCGTCATCGACGCGGCGGCGGAAACCGAGATCCCCTGCCTGAGCCGCTCCGCCAGCCGGGTGGCCAGGTCACGGCGCGCCGCCTCGATCAGGATGGCGATCTCGCGCGGCGACTCGGGAAGTTCGTCGTTGAGCAGGCCTTCAAGCAGGTCAGGCTGCCCGAGCACCGACGGGCCGAAGCCTTGCACCACCCGGAGCAGCGCAGCCCGCGCCTCGGCTCGCTGATCCCATGGTTCGCTCATCGCCTACACCGGGTTCGGCGGCCACTGATTGCCCGCCACGGGGACCTGGCCCAGGGAGGCAGCCGCCGGCCGCGTCCGCGGCCCTCGGACGGCCAGGATCAGCGTGAAGACGAGAACAAGTACCCAGCTCAGCCAGGAAAGCACCAGGCCAGTCGCCGGCTTCTCGCCATCGACTGGGCTGCCGGAGATCTGCCAGCCAAGTACCAGGATCACCCAGCCGACCCACAGGGCGACGTGCGCCCGCGAACCCGGCGCGAGCAGTACCGACAAAATCGGCGGAAGCGCGAACAATACCAGGAAGATAATGCCCCAGAATATGTAATATCCCTGCACGCCAGAACCGAGCACATTACCGAACTCAAAGCCGTTGATCTTTTCCTGCGCGACGATGTTCGTCAGCGGGTAAATGAGGCCGGCAATGAGCAAGATGATCGCGATCGGGTCAGCTTTCTGCCGGCCGAGCTGACGTCGGCTGGCCAGTGCCGCCAGCGCGATCAGGGCCGCGACCAGGGCCGCGAGCAGCGATATCACCGAAGTGCCGAGCAACTCGTGCCGCTGGGTCTCCGCGGCACTCACATTCGGGGCGAAAGCCGCCTCGTAAATGTCCCACGAAATGCTCGGCACCGCCAGGCCTATGATCGCCGCGAGGCCCGCGCCGCTGCGCCGGTCCTGGGCGGTCAGGATCGCTATCACTATTCCGGCGATTATCAGGACGGCCGTGCTCAGCCAGAACACTACCTCGCCAGAATGGGTACGGTGTACGGTCGCCCAGAATAGCTGCAGGATCACGGACAGGCCGATGGCCAGCGCCGCGCACACGGCGGCCCCCGTGGCGATCGCCGCGAGCGGCGTGCCCTGCGGACCGACCGGCCAGCGCGGATCGGCCGCCACCTGAGGGGCGGCCCACTGCGGGGCGGTCTGCCACGGCGATACTTGCTGAGGCCATTGCGGTTGCTGCTGCTGCCCTTGCGGCCACGGGGGCGCGGGCTGTGATGGCCACTGCTGCTGGCCCTGCTGCTGCCCCGGCGACCACTGCTGCTGGCCCTGCTGCCCCTGCGCCCACTGCTGCTGCCCTTGCGGCCATGGCGGTGCGGGCGGCGCCCATTGCTGCGCGGTGGGCTGCTCAGGGGCGGCCTGGCCGGGCGGTACCGAACCTGGCGGTGCCTGCGGCGCCGAGGTGACCGGCTGCGCGGGCGGGAAGTCGGGATTGGTCTGCCAGGGCTGGGCTCCGGGCCTGATCGTCTGCTGAATGTCGGCCGGCTGGCCAGGGTCGGGCAGGACGGCCCCGCCCCGGTTCACCACCTGGGTTGGCGGCGCGGTCCCCGCGTCCCGGGCAGGCGGCCGGCTGTCGGCCGCCGGCGCGGGCTCGCCGGCCGCCGCGTACCCGAGGGCAGCGGCGAAGGCATAAGCCGCCCAGAGTGCTCCGGCCGTGTCCATCGCCGATCGCGAGGTCACCTCGGTGGCCACGATCGAGACCGCGACCTGCGCCGACGCGCCTTCCTTGATGCGACCGGCCAGCAAGTCGGCCATGCGACAGCGCGCGGCCTCCGTCAGCATGGCGATCTGGCGGGTCAGTTGCGGCACGTCGTCATTCAGCAGGCCTTCGAGCAGGTCAGGCTGTCCGAGCACCGGCACGCCGAAGCTTTGCACCACGCGCGCCAGTGCGGACTGGGCCTGACCGTTGGCGTCCTGCTCTGGTTCCATCTGGTTTCCCTTTGCGGTCAGCTTCTCGCGTCATTCCTGTGCATGGACGATAGACGCCATCTTGCCGGCGATCTTGATCTTCCTCGGCCTCGCTACCACCTTGTGCCCGGGCTTTACCTGCTGCGCGTCCTCGCCAGGCGTCTCGATCTCCCAGTTCTGGGTGGTGACATTGCGGAGCAGCAAGTGCCCGGGGACACGCTGGTCGTGTTCGGCCACCCCGAGCGGTTCTTCTGGCTGGCCAGGCAGCATCAGATGACGATTGGTCAGCACGGCGCCCTCGGCCAGCACGAGGGCGTAGCTGGTGGTCTTGAGCAGCAGCGGCGCGGCCGGGACCCGGCCGCAGTTCCAGCACGCCCGGCCGCTGTCACCCGGGTCGAACAGCAGCGCGGCATTGCAGTTGGCGCATTGCCAGATGCAGTCCGCCAGCCGGTAGAGCGCCCGGCGCCACAGGCTCTCGATGATCCGTCCGGTCAGCGTGTAGTCCTTCAGGCCGGTAGTGAACGACGCGATGAACATTTGCTGAAAAAAGCGCGGATAGACCGGCCACCAGTTGTTGACCGGATGACCGGACGCCGGGCGGTTCGTCGGATTGTCAGGGTCGAAGACAAACAACGGCTCCTTGGCGAAGTGCTTCAGCAGCAGTTCTTCGTCGGACAGTCGCTCGCGATCATCGGAGTTGTACGACTGATCGACCGAGGAGCCCTCGAGCGGGTGCCCGTGGCAGAAGAGGTAGAACAGGAAGAGCGCCATCGAGTACAGGTCGCTCTCGGCACCGGGCGGCGCCTCGTTCAGCATCACCTCGGGTGCCATGAACTGCAGCGTTCCCTTGATGAAGGTCTCCGCGCCCGTGGTGCCCACGTTGTCGTTGTCGATGATCGCGACATCGCCGGTGCCGGGGTCCACGTAAAGATTCCCGAAACTGACGTCCCGGTAGCACAGTCCTTCTGTATGCAGCGAGGCGAAGGCGTCGACCAGGTTAAGCCCGATCTTGATCTTGATGTGAAAGTCGGGCGCCTGGTTGCTTGAGAGCATCTGGAAACAGGTGATGAACCGCGGCTCCATCCGCGGCATCACATAGCCGAACCCGTCTCGCCCTGGGCTTGACACCATGTCGATCGGCCAGATGAACGCGTGGCTCTTTGGCCGGCCGCCCTCGACGAGCCTGGTGAGGCTCAAGCGGATCTTGTCGTCGAATTCACGGCTGCCCGATGGCCGGTACCACTTGACGGCTAGCGGGCGACCATGCAACTCGGTGGCGAAGACCGCACCCTGGCCGCCGCGTCCCAGACGCTGACCGATCTGGAGGGGGTCGGCCGCCGAGCGCATGAAGACCGAGTCGCCTTCTTTGAGTTCAGTCATTCTTTCGGCCTGCTCCAGCATTGTTCGAGTCCGAATTCGTATTCAGGAGGCCGGGCGAAACCGTCACTCCTGGCGGCAGGGGGAGGCAAATGGGGAGCGGCACGAGGCACCCGGAATACGTGGCCATCGGCTGGCTTACTCCCGGGATCAGCCCCGAGGGAATCGAGGGCGTCGGCACGGGCAAAGAGCTAGCTGAGTTCCTCGTAGTGGGCGTGGCCACCGGGCTGCCTGAACGGGACGGGTGCGAAGGCGGCAAGGTCGTCGCGCCGGTCTGCGGGAGCGGGGACTTAGCCGGGGAATTGTGAAAGCCGAAGACAAGCACCAGGGCCACGGCGAGCCCGAGGACAAGAGCACCAGACAGCCAGACCCTGGGCTGCAGCACAAATGCGCTGATGCCGGTCCCTGCTGGCGGCGCCGACCAGGAGACCGGCCCTGGCGGCCCCTGCCCTCCCGGTGCCGGCGGCCCCTGCCCTCCCTGCGGCTCCCAGGGCAGCCGGTCCGGCCGGTACGGGGGCTGGGCGGGAGCCGTAGGCGGGCTTGCGCCCGGCCGGCTTGCGGCGGCGTCGGCGCGGGGTGCTGCGGGCTGCATGGGCCTGGTCGGCGGCTCCCCGGCCGGCCGCCGCTGCTCGTGGGCCGGCCTTCGCTGGTCGGCGGTCTCGGCTTCAGCGGCCGATTGACCCGGCCGGCCTGGCGGCGCGTCGCCGGGAACCGTTTCGTAGGCCAGGGTCCGGCCTGGACCGGCGAATGGCGCCTGCCGCTCTCGCCTCGCCGGCGGCGCCAGTGCCACCGACGTGTTGAGCACAATTGCGACCGTAGTGTCATCGCCGCTGCCGTCGGACGAGGCGCAGGTCGCGGCCCAGCCAGGCAGTTCGTCGCCGATCCAGCTTGTGCCGTTCGCGCTGGCCAGGCGGACCAGGTCGGCGGCCAGGGTCTGCCGCCAGTTGTCTTCCGCCTGCGCGTTGCTGTAGCCATCGGTCGAGGCGAAGACGCCGAACACCGGTGTCTTCCCCAGGTTCACGAGCGCGACCCTGAAGGATGACACCGCGTCGGGCTGGCACAGGCTGGTCGTCGACGTACCGTCGAGCCTGCTGTCCGTGGGCACCGGCGTCAGTTCCCTGCCATCAGGCAGGATCAGGACGATCTCGCCGTCGCCTACCTGGCCGAGCACGGCCACCTGCGGCGTCAGCACGCCGATCAGCAAAGTGGAGCCGTAGGGGATCTCGGGCGGGTCATTGGCCACGATCGCCACGCGCTCGTAGTCGGTAATCGGATTGTTCGCCAGGTCCTCGGCGACGAGTTCGCGCCAGCGGGCGACGATGTCAGAAACAAGCTGGCTCGCGGCGGCGGCGGACGGTGCCTCCGCCGCCGGCAGCCCGGCGGCCCACTGCCCGGCGACCGAGCAGGCGGCGTTGACGGCGAAACGCGATCCGCGATCGCTGCGGAAGTGGCGGATGTGGCCATGGCCGTCGGCGACCGCGAACACCGGCAGGCTCGGGCGGTCGGCGCGCTCAAGCCGGCTGGTGAGCACGCCGTCCTGATTAGGCATCTGCGCCCGCACATGATCGGCTCCGATGGCGCTCGCGTAATACATCTCCCACGGGCCATCGGAATCGACGGGTCTTGTCGTCTCGCTTGCCTGGCCATGGCGTGCCATTGGTTAGAACACCACGTCAGAGATATCGGCGATGATGGGTCCCCGCCGGTCGTCATCGCCCGCCAACGGGGCCGACCTGACGTTCGGATTGGTCACCCAGAGTGACGCACGGTGCAACTGGTCGGCGATTTGCTCGACATCGCTGGCGACCAGCACAGGAAGGCTTGAGTTGCCGATGAATTTTGTCAGCGCTTCTGACCTTGCCGTGCTGCCGATAGCGACAGCGATCCGCATGCCATCGCGCGCCGCGGGGACCGAAAGCAGCGCCTGCAGTCCGGAGTCGAAGTCCGCCGGCCGGTCGGTCGGAAGCCCGTCGGTGATCAGCACGAGCACCGGACGGAGCCCCCGGCTAGCCTGATCGTTGAGTAGCGCCTCGCCGACCATGCGGAACGCCGGCGCCATGAAGGTGCGGCCGCGGTCAACCGCGGCGAGTTCCCGCCACCGCATGTTGTTCGCGGGCGTCGGCTCCTTGATGTGCCAGCGGGGCTCGTCGGCGAAGGCAATCGCCCGGACGAGAATCGTCTTTTCCTGTTCGCGTTCCCAAGAGGCGAAATGTTGCAACATATCACCGATTGCGAAGTTCAATGCCTTGATCTTCGCGCCCATCATGGAACCGGAACAGTCCGCCAGGAGGATCACATGCAACGGGCGACGGGCCACGCCGCCACCAGGCATGACCGACCTGGTCGGCGTGTAGTGGATATCCAAGCCGCTCAACGGTAAACCAGCCCCCTCCCCCTAGCCCGCCGGAAGACTTCTGAGATTGTCTCGCAATGCGGGAGCGGTTTTCCCTATTATCCTGACGCCTTTGCGGACAGGACGTCAAAGTATGGCACGGAACGCTTTACGTTGTCTGCGCCCCGGCGGTCAGTTCGCCAGACCTGGCTTGCGGTCCGTCGGCCGCACCGGCAGCGCCGCCGACGGCCGGCCCGGCCGCCTGGGACCCGACCACAGCGCGGGCGGCAGGTCGAGATGATAGGCGATCTGGTAAGCGGCGGCTTCGTAATTCACCCGCCAGCCGTGATAATGCGGCCACGCGTCCTCGGCCAGCCGCTCAGTCTGCCAGCCCGCGTCGTGCAGCCAGCGCACCGCGTTCTCGAAGTCGTCCCTGGTCAGGGCGATCGGGTCGGTGGGCTTGGGATCATCGGAAACCGGCAGGTCAAGGGCCTTGGCGATGCGGCGCAGCGTAATGTAGCCGACCCTGAGCAGCGGCCTGGCCTGATGCGGCGCCGACGACGGGTTCAGGGCCAGGTGCAGCGCCGCGCCATCGAGCACGGCTAGCAGCGAGAGCAGCCAGGACGTCGAAGTATCGAGCGAGCGGAAGTACACCAGTGTCCGGTAGTTGACGTGGCTCTCCGAGATGTCCGCGGTCCACTCCGTCCACCGCCCGTACAGCTCGGGCAGGATCTCGGTGTTGTCGATGAGAACCTGCCTGGCCAGCAGCTCAGGTCCCCATGGTGGTGCGCCGCCCAGCGCTTCGAAAGCGGCGACCAGCGTCTCCCGTCGGTTGAACGCGGCGTAAAGCAACGGAAGGTAGCCGATGAGCAGCGCCAGCACGGCGAGCCCAGAGGCCGCGGCGGCGAACACGATGAGGTTGCTGCTGAACCCGTGCGGGTACGCGAACCCGAGCGTGAACATCGAGGAACCTGACTCTCGCATCGCCAGCTCGAAGTTGGTCGACGTCGGCCACAGCAGCAGCGCGAAACCGATCCAGAGGCAGACAAGCCAGGACGCGAGCAGGCTGAGCAGGAAGACCGGCGCCGCCGCCGAGAAGTACTCCTCGCGCCGCCGCAGGTCGGTAATCCTCTTCGTGGTTATCCAGAAGAAGCCGCGCACGGCGCCGGAGACGATCTTGTTAATCCTGGTGCGCGCCGCGCGAGGCAGCATGAAAGTCTTGACGACGCTGACGCCAGTGATTCCGATGAGGATCAGGCCAACCGCGAAGCCAAGCCACTCGATCATGGAAGGTAAGGATTCACGCCGACTTGCCCGCTCAGGTGGCGGTTGAACCGTTACCCTGGCCGGCGTCAGGGGTACCTTCGCCGGGTCCTTTGCTGCCTCCAGCCGGCTGCTCGCCGCCAGCCGGAGTCTCGGTGCCCGCTTCAGCTGCCTCCGCTGCCGCGCCGATCTGGGCCACCTCAGCGAGCAGGCTGTCCAGCCTGCTTCCCGTGACGCGGCGGAACGTGCGGTGCGCCCGCGCCCGGTCGAGCACGGCGACCTCAAGCTGACTGGCGGCGATCTCCACGCGGTCGCCGTTAGCCGACGCGGCGAGGCCGGCGATTGCCGTCGCCAGGGCGGCCGGGAGTGACATGTCCTCGGAGTAATGTTCCTTCAGCACGGTGCCGATCCGGTCGGCCCGTCCGCCGACCGCGACGTAGCCGTGCTCGTCGTTGACCGAGCCGTCGAAGGTGATCCGGTAGATCTGATCATCGGCCGGCGCCAGCCCAACCTCGGCGACGACGATCTCCACCTCGAACGGCTTCGGGCTGTCGGTGAAGATCGTGCCGAGCGTCTGCGCGTACCAGTTCGCGAGCCCGCGGGCGGTGACATCCTGGCGGTCGTACTGGAAGCCAGTCACGTCGGCGTACCTGACGCCCGCCTTGCGCAGGATCTCGTACTCGTTGTAACGGCCGACCGCCGCGAACCCGATCCGGTCGTAGATCTCGCTGATCTTGTGCAGGGCCCGCGACGGGTTCGGCGCGACGAACAAGATCCCGTCAGCGTACTGGATCACCACTCCGTCGCGGCCGCGCGCGATGTTCTTGCGCGCGTAGTCCGCCTTGTCCTTCATCGCCTGTTCTGGCGACACGTAGAACGGCATTGACACCGGTGGCGCTTCCTTAAGTGTGTGTGCGGGTCGGGTCTGTTGTCAGTTTCTGGACAGCTACTCGGTTCGCGACGCGGCCGACGGACCATCGGGTGCGGCCATCCGGCCCGCCACCACGGCCTCCGCGTAACCCCCGGCCTGGGCGTCGGTCAGCCGCTGGTAGCCGTCGGCGGTCACGGATGCCACGGTCGGGTAAATCCGCCTGCTCATATCGGGTCCGCCCGTCGCCGAGTCATCGTCGGCGGCATCATAGAGCGCCTGCATGCAGGCCGTGATCGCATCGGACTCGCTCATGCCGTCTGAGTACAGCTTCTTCAGCGAACCCCGCGCGAAGACCGACCCTGACCCGATCGAATAGAACCTTTGCTCCTCGTACCGGCCGCCGGTCGGGTCGTAGCTGAAGATCCGGCCGGTGTCCTCATCGGTGTCATAACCGGCGAAGACCGGCACTACCACGAACCCTTGCATGGCCACCCCGAGATTGCCGCGTACCAGCCCGGCCAGCCGGTTCGCCTTGCCCTCGAGCGACAGGAGCCGCCCTTCGAGCTTCTCGTAGTGCTCGAGCTCAAGCTGGAACACCCGGACAAGCTCGATGCTGATGCCGGCTGCTCCCGAGATCCCGATGCAGGAATACTCGTCGCTGCGGAACACCTTCTCCATGTCGCGCTGGGCGATCATATTGCCCGCGGTCGCCCGGCGGTCACCAGCCATGACGACGCCGCCATTGAACGCGGCGGTAACGATCGTGGTGCCGTGCGGCACCTCTCTCGCCAGGTCAGCGTTCACTTGCAGGTCGCGCGCTCCCGCCAGCAGCTCAGGCGCGGTCGCGGAGAGGAACTCGCTGAATGACGAGGTCCTAGCGGTGAGGTAAGCCGTTCCCGTCAGCCTGGCATTGGAGTCAGCGCGGTGCATTTTTGCTGGCGATCCTTTCCTTATCCCGCCCATCCGCTGAGCGGGTACTCACCTGACCCTACTGCCACCGGACCGCGCCCGGTCGCTGGCGCCCGGTCACTCGCCGCCCTTCTGCACGTACGACCGGACGAACTCCTCGGCATTTTCCTCGAGAACCTCATCGATCTCGTCCAGAATCGCGTCCACGTCATCAGTCAGCTTGTCGTTCCGTTTCGTGACTTCCTCGGTGCTCTGCTCGACCTCGGCCTCCTCGTCCTGGTCCCGCCGAGAGGTATGCCGCTGTCCGCCTGTGTCCTTAGTCGCCATACCGACGCCCTCCATGCTCTTTGCCCGAACCTAAAGCTATCCTCGCCCACGCGTGCCCAAGCTAATCACGCCCGCCAGAACCAGTGCTCGCATGGTCGCCCCGTGTCGTCACTCGGACACGCAACCGTGATCCACCGCCGACTCGGGTATGCCGGAGGCCGGTCCGCCCCGGCGACCGCCTTGTATTCCAACAAAACGGGCAATTCACCGAGGCGGACCTGGGCGGTACCGGGCCGGGGCGTGCCGGGTGGTGCCGGGTGGTGCCGGGCCGGGGCCGCAACAGCATCGGTGGGCCATCGATGCTGCTCAGCCAAGCCAACTAACCACAACGGTGACCCATCAATGCGGTTCCCGCAACAACGATGGCCCACCGATGCGGTTGCCCGCCCCAGCCGAACAGCATCTATGCGACATCGTTGCTGATGGGTGAGCCGAAATGTCCGGCTAGCTGATGTCGTCGACCAGTTCGCGGCCGACCCGGCGGCTCGCGCTACCGAAGCCGAGGCCAGCCGAGCCGTTACTTCCCAGTAAGCGCCCTCACCAGTTCCGAGGCCGTGGAGCACCGGTCGAGAAGAGCACCCACATGGGCCTTGGTGCCTCGCAGTGGCTCGAGAGTCGGCACCCGCTGGAGGGATTCCCGGCCCGGAATGTCGAAGATGACGGAGTCCCAGGACGCCGCGGCCACGGAGTCCGGGTACTTCGCCAGGCAGCGGCCACGGAAATAAGCCCTGGTGTCCTCGGGCGGCTCGGTGACCGCCCGCTGCACGTCCTCTTCGCGAAGCAGGCGCTTGAACCGGCCAGAAGAGACAAGCCGGTTGTAGAGCCCGCGGTCGGAGCGCACGTCTGAGTACTGCAGGTCGACGAGCCCGAGCCTCGGATGGTTCCACGGCAGGTTGTCCCGGCTGCGATAGCCATCCATGAGCTGGAGCTTGGTGACCCAGTCAAGCTCGCCGGCGAGCTGCATCGGATCGTCGGCGAGCCGGGTAAGCACCGATTCCCAGCGGTCGAGCACGTCGGCGGTGAGATCGTCGACGTCGGCCCCGAACTTGTTCTGGGTGTACTTACGGGCCAGTTCGAGGTATTCCATCTGAACCTGGACAGCGGTCAGCTTCCTGCCGTCCCTGAGCGGCACCAGGTGCTGGCAGGTCGGGTCGTGCGAGATCGCGCGCAACTCGGCCACCGGGCCGTCGATCGCCAGGTCGGTGCCGAGAAACCGGTCCTCGATCATCGAAAGCACCAGCGCCGTCGAGCCCAGCTTGATGAAGGTCGAAATCTCGCTCATGTTGGCGTCGCCGAGAATGACGTGCAGCCGACGGTATTTCTCCGGGTCGGCGTGCGGCTCGTCGCGGGTGTTGATGATCGGGCGCTTGAGCGTCGTCTCCAGGCCGACCTCGACTTCGAAGAAGTCAGCTCGCTGGCTGATCTGGAAGCCGTCTTCCCTGCCATCGGCGCCAATCCCCAGCCGGCCCGCGCCGCAGACCACCTGCCTGGTGACGAAGAACGGCGTCAGGTGCCTGACGATCTCCGCGAACGGGGTCGAACGGCTCATCAGGTAGTTCTCATGGCAGCCGTACGAGACGCCCTTATTGTCAGTGTTGTTCTTGTAGAGCTGAATCGGGGCGCTGCCTGGTATCGCCGAGGCCTGGGCGGCGGCCTCCTCCATCACCCGCTCTCCGGCCTTGTCCCACAGCACGGCCGCCATCGGCTCGGTGCACTCTGGGCCTGAGTATTCAGGGTGAGCGTGGTCCACGTAGAGCCTGGCGCCATTGGTGAGGATCACGTTGGCCAGGCCAAGGTCCTCGTCCGTCAGCTGACTGGCGTCCGCGGTGTCCCTGGAAAGATCAAACCCTCGCGCGTCCCGCAGCGGGTTTTCTTCTTCGAAATCCCACCTGGTCCGGCGGGCTCGCGCCGCCGTAGCCGAGTGGTAAGCGTTGACCACCTGGGACGAGGTGACCATCGCATTCGCGCCAGGCTGGCCGGGTACGGAGACGCCATACTCGGTCTCGATGCCCATCACTCGGCGAACGCTCATGACTCCCACACTAGTGCCGCGCCGTGGCCAGTCCCGTGGCTCAGCGCCACTGCACGAGCACGTGTCGCATCACGTACCGCGTTCCTGCCCGCCGCGCCGTTGCTGGCCTTACAGCTAAAGTACCCCGGCGCGAGGCCAGAATGACCTCGCGCCCCGCCGTAGGCGGCACGGCTAAAGTACCCCGGCGCGAGGTCAGGATGACCTCGCGCCCCGCCGTAGGCGGCACGGCTAAAGTACCCCGGCGCGAGGTCAGGATGACCTCGCGCCGGGTTGAGGGCGACTGTCACAGGTATTGGCCGGTGTTCGCCACGGTGTCGATGGACCGGCCCGCCTCGTTGCCGCTCTTGCCTGAGACCAGCGTCCTGATGTAGACGATGCGCTCGCCCTTCTTGCCGGAGATCCGAGCCCAGTCATCCGGGTTGGTGGTGTTCGGCAAGTCCTCGTTCTCGCTGAACTCATCGACGCAGGCCGAGAGCAGGTGCGCGACCCGCAGGCCCTTCCTGCCGGTCTCCAGGAACTCCTTGATCGCCATTTTCTTGGCCCGGTCCACGATGTTCTGGATCATGGCGCCGGAGTTGAAGTCCTTGAAGTACAAGACTTCCTTGTCGCCGTTGGCATAGGTGACCTCGAGGAACCTGTTCTCCTGCGTCTCGCTGTACATCCGCTCGACGACCCGCTGGATCATCTCGACGACGGTGGACTCCTGCGAGCCGCCGTGCTCCGCCACGTCGTCGGAGTGCAACGGCAGCCCGGACACCACGTACTTGGAGAAGATCTCGCGCGCGGCCTCCGCGTCAGGACGCTCGATCTTGATCTTCACGTCGAGCCTGCCGGGGCGCAGGATCGCCGGGTCGATCATGTCCTCGCGGTTGGAGGCGCCGATCACGATGACGTTCTCCAGGCCTTCCACGCCGTCGATCTCGCTGAGCAGTTGCGGGACGATCGTGTTCTCCACGTCGCTTGACACGCCCGAGCCCCTGGTACGGAAGATCGAGTCCATCTCGTCGAAGAACACGATCACCGGCATGCCCTCGCTGGCCTTCTCCCTGGCCCGCTGGAACACCAGCCTGATGTGCCGCTCAGTCTCCCCGACATATTTGTTGAGAAGTTCAGGGCCCTTGATGTTGAGGAAGAAGCTCTTGCCTTCCTTGGCCGAGCTCGGGGTGCCCTCGCCGTCGGCGCTGGCGGCCAGCTGGGCGGTACGCCGCGCGACCTGCTTGGCCAGGGAGTTCGCTACCGCCTTGGCGATCAGCGTCTTCCCGCAGCCAGGCGGGCCGTAGAGCAGCACGCCCTTCGGCGGCCGCAGCATGTGCTCCTTGAACAGGTCAGCGTGCAGGTAGGGCAGCTCGATGGCGTCCCTGATCTGCTCGATCTGCGGGCCCAGGCCGCCGATCTGCTCGTAGGTGATGTTGGGAACTTCCTCGAGGATCAGCTCTTCGACCTCGGCCTTGGGTATCCGCTCGTACACGTAACCTGACCTCGGCTCGAGCAGCAGCGAGTCGCCTGCCCGCAGCGTGCCTGACAGCAGCGGCTCGGCGAGCCTGACGATCCGCTCTTCGTCCGCGTGCGAGATGACCAGGGCCCGGTCGCCCCCTTCGAGCACCTCCTTCAGCATCACGACTTCGCCGATCGTCTCGTACCCGAGCGCGATGACGACGTTAAGCGCCTCGTTGAGCACGAGCTCCTGGCCGGGACGGATGTCCTCGAGTTCGATGCTCGGGCTGACCGATACGCGCATCTTGCGCCCGCCGGTGAACACGTCGGCGGTACTGTCCTCGTTGGCCTGGAGGAAGATGCCGAAGCCAGACGGCGGCTGTGCCAGCCGGTCGACCTCCTCCTTCAGCGCGATGATCTGATCCCTTGCCTCGCGCAAGGTCGCGGCCAGGCGCTCATTCTGGCTAGTGATGCTGGCGAGCGCGGCCTCGGATTGCGCCAGCCTGTCTTCCAGCAGGCGCGACGTCCGAGGAGAATCGGCGAGCTTGCCGCGTAGCGCCGCAACCTCCTCCTCAAGGAAGGAGACCTGGTCCGTCAGGACCTTGACCCTGACCTCGTCATCATGGCGCGCGGCGCGAGCGCTGTCGTCACGAGAGGCCATGCCCCTCACCCCCTCCTTAGAGCGGACTTACCTAGACCCTACCTAGCCCCGGTCAATCCGTAACCTCGCCGGGGCATCCGTCCTGTCTTTTCTGCAGAGACCACCGGCCAGGACCGGCTACCGGTACGCTGCTCCCTCGCGGCCTCAGCACCACCGTTCAGGGACCGGCGACCTGGCTGCGATCCCAGCTAGTAGCATTTCGTGGTTTTCCGCGGCTAAACCTGACCGAGTCCGGTATCTGTATATTTCCACCATATCTGGTATCGGAAGCTGTGCTCTAATTTATGTCGCCTGCCTCCTTGAGACTAGTAGCGACACTGCCGGGTCACAATTTCCTTACCTTTGCATGTCGTCCTGGGCACCTTTGGCCGGGCGGCGGCGGCGCGGCGGCGCGGTCACGCCGTTGGCCAGCCGCCTGGCCGTGACGATGAAGCCGGTGTGACCAACCATGCGATGCTCTGGCCGCACGGCAAGGCCCTCGACGTGCCAGCCCCTGACCATGGTCTCCGAGGAAGCCGGCTCGTCAAAGCCGCCGTGCCCGCGCAGGTCTTCGACCACACGGGAAAGCTGGGTCGTAGTCGCCACGTAGCAGCAGATCAGCCCGCCCGGTGCGAGCCAGCTCGCCGCCCCGCCGACATGCTCCCACGGAGCGAGCATGTCGAGTACGAGCCGGTCAAAGTCAGCAAGCCCCTCGTCGTCCTCGCTAGCAGGCAACTCGCCAGTAACCAGCTCCCAGGCCGGGTGCGGCCCGCTGAAATACGCCTCCACATTCCGCCGCGCGATCTCGGCGAAGTCCGCTCTGCGCTCATAGGACACCAGCGTGCCGCTCTCACCGACAGCGCGGAGCAGCCAGCAAGTCAGCGCGCCCGAGCCGGCCCCGGCCTCGATGACCCGCGCACCGGGGAAGATGTCGGCCATGGCGATGATCTGGGCAGCGTCTTTCGGGTACACGACGGTCGCGCCCCTGGCCATCGAGACCGTGTAGTCGGCGAGCAGCGGCCGCAGCGCTATGTACTGAGTACCGCCTGACGCCCTGACCACGCTGCCTTCCGGCTGGCCGATCAGGTCGTCGTGCGCTACGGAGCCGCGATGGGTGTGGAACGCCTGGCCCATCGAAAGCACCAGCCGGTGCTTACGGCCCTTCTCGTCGGTCAGCTGGACCTGGTCTCCAGGCTGGAAAGGTCCGCGATGGGGTTTGATCACGCCGCACAGGTTAGCGTCTCCGCAGCGCCTCTCAGACTCCAGCAAAGGCAATATCCAGGTCGGAGGCGGCAAGCACGCCGTACACCTGGCCGTCAGCCTCGGTGAGCAGGTACTCGGTAGCCGGATGCTGCTGCACGGCCTGGAGCAGTTCGACGCCGGACAAGTCGGCCGATAGGTCAAGGCCGGGTTCCAGGGATCTCGCCAGCGAACCGACCTCGATCCAGGGCCGCCGCTCCTCCGGCGTGGCCTGCACGGCGGCCTCGCTCACGATCGCGGTCGGGGTGTTCTCGTGGTCCACGATCACCAGTGCCCGCGCCCCAGCGGACTGAGCTCGCCTGACCGCCTCCGCCAGCGGCACGCTCGCGGACACGGGGATCGCCCGCCGGGCGAGCCGCCGCGCGCTCACGGTCGGGAGCCGTTCCCTGATCTTCGCGGCCTTGATCGCCTGGCTTGACTGCAGCCACATGAATCCGGCTATGAAGAGCAGCCAGAGCCAGGAAATGTTCAAGCCAGAGCCTGCTGCCCGGCTCTGGCCGTAAATGGCGAGCCCGACCAGGGCGATCGCGAGTACTCTGCCAGCCCAGGCGGCGGCGACCGTGGCCGTGAACGGCTTGCCAGTGATCCGCCAGACGCCGGCCCGGAATATCCTTCCGCCGTCAAGCGGCAGGCCGGGCAGCAGATTAAAGATCCCGACGATGAGGTTCGCGGCGAACAACTGCTCGATCAGGTCGTGAGGAATACCGTCGGGGACCACCTTGGCGAGCCCGAACCCGATCGCGGCGAGCACAAGCGACACGGCAGGCCCGGCCCCGGAGACCAGCGCCTCGCGGGCCGGGGTCTGCGGTTCCTGCTCGATTTCTGAATAACCGCCGAGCGGGTAGAGCAGCACCCGGCGCACGGGCAGGCCGAAACCCCTCGCCACCACGCAGTGCGCCAGTTCGTGCACGAGCACGGAAACGTAGAGCAGCAGGACGAAGGCGCCGGCCACGATGTAGCGGTCGGTGGTCGTGAGGCGCCTGCTCTCGACCTCGGTCGCGTAGATCCAGACGAGCACGACCGCGAAGAGCAGCCAGTAAGGCGAGATGTATACGGGGATCCCGAATGGCTTGGCCACGACCAGCCCAAGTCTCGGATCACGGCGCCGCGGGCCGCCGGGCTGGCCTTGCCCCGGGTCGGCGCTGCCGCGTTCTGGCGCACTAGTTGTCACCACACGATGCTACGTGGTTTACAGGCTAGTTGCTTGACCGTGAACGCGCCGCGCCAATGCCGGGCGCTCTGTCGGTGCTCTGGCTTACCCTGCCAAGAGTGGACGATAGTCAGGTAGTAGTGGCAACCCTTGAGGCAGCGGATCTTGACACAGCGGGCGCCGGAGACGGCACCCCCGAGGCGCGGGCACCCCGGCAGTGGTCGCTTTCGCCGTCGCGAGCCGCGGACTTCATGACCTGCCCATTGCTCTACCGGTTCCGCGTCATCGACAGGCTGCCTGAGGCCCCGAGTGCCGCCGCGGCCAGGGGCACCCTCGTCCATGCGGTGCTCGAGCGGCTGTTCGACGCACCGCCCCAGGCGAGGAGCCCGGAAGCAGCGGCCCGGCTGATTGATCCCGAATGGGACCGCCTGGTCGCGGCCGAGCCAGAGCTCGCCGAAGTCTTCGGCGACGAGGCGGAACGCCAGGTCTGGCTGACGCAGGCTCGGGCGATGCTTGACCGGTACTTCACGCTCGAAGACCCGGCCAGGCTTGAACCAGCGCACAGGGAACTCCACGTCCAGACGGTGCTGGCCTCTGGCCTGCGGCTGCGCGGGTACATTGACCGGCTCGACGTATCGCCGGCCGGCGACGTCAGGATCGTTGACTACAAGACGGGCACCGCTCCCCGCGAGGAGTTCGAGGCCAGGGCCCTGTTCCAGATGAAGTTCTACGCCCTCGTCCTGTGGCGCAGCGAGGGCACGCTGCCGAGAATGCTCCAGCTGATGTACCTCGGCAACGGCGAGATCGTGCGGTATGCGCCGGACGAAGCCGACCTCCTCGCGACCGAGCGGAAGATCGAGGCCCTGTGGCGCGCGATCGAGAAGGCCCGCAACGCCGAGGACTGGCGGCCTCGCCGGGGCCGGCTGTGCGCCTGGTGCGCGCACCAGCAGTTCTGCCCCGAGTTCGGCGGCACTCCCCCGCCCCTGCCAGTCGCGGACAGCACGGGCGTCGCGGGGCAGGAAAGCGGGCCTGACCCGGCCGAGGCGACGGCAGCCGCGCCCCTGACCCACCTGGCCGACTTTGTCGACTTGTAGATTCCGCCGCTTCGGGTCCGTTAGGACGGAGTCCTCGGGGAGCATGACACCGGAATCCTCCGACCTGACGGGCTCGGCGAGAACAATCCGGGTGCCACCACCCGCCACGCCAGCCGCTAGTCCGGCGCTCCGGACAAATCGCCCGGATCGATCAGCCGACCAACAACGATGGCCCGCCGATGCTGTTCCCGCCCGGCCAGGTACCGCAACGCTGGGCCATGGATGCCGTGGGAGCAGCATCGATGGCCCAGCGATGTCGTCGGCACACCCGCCCGAACAGCATGGGTGGGCCATGGGTGCGTTTCCGTGGGAGTGACGAACGACGGTCGGTCCGTGGAGTCGCTGTCGGCCAGGCCGGGCCGGGCGGCCGGGTCGGCCGCCCTGGGCGATATGGACGGTTTGAGTGAGTCCGGAAAGTGAACCCGTGGTAAGTCGCCTCAGTCCGGCGGCTTACCACGTTTTAGCTAGCAACAGTGGGTCGTTATACGTGGTTTACACCTATATTTTTTTAGCTAAAACGTGGTAAGTCGCGGTCGCCGGGCGGCTTACCACGAGTTCACTTTCTGGACTGACTCCCGGCCCGGCCTGCCCTGGGCGAAAACCTCACGGGCTAACCCCGCGACCAGGCATTAGCCGCATACCGGCCGACGCGCAGGCCCGCCAGCCTGCGCTGCGGGCCCGCCGATCACCGTCACTCCAGAAAAAACGCACCCATGGGCCATGGGTGCGTTTCCGTGGAAGTGAGTTCTGGTCGACTCCTCGGCGCGGCCCGGACGGAACCGTCCTCCAGCCCTTCCCGCCTCAGCCTCCACCGGCATTCCCGGCATTCCCGGCATACAGTGCAGCCCGCCGCCCCGGCCCCGGGCACCGGGGGCACTTTGGGGCCGATAACGACCCCAAAGTGCCCCCGGTGCTCAGGCAAGACCGTCCCGGACCCGCCTCACTCCACCAGAAACGCACCCATGGGCCATGGGTGGGTTTCCGCTGGAGTGAGTTTCTGGTCGGCTCCTCCGCATGATCCGGAAGGAGCCGTGTCGCCGGCCGATCCCGCCCGGATATCCCGGCATTCCGGGCATTCGGCGCAGCCCGCCGTCCCGCCCCGCGAGGCAGGGGCACTTTGCCCCCGTAAAAACCATGGCAAAGTGCCCCCGCCTCCCCAGCAAGACCCACGAGACCCGCCTCACTCCCACGGAAACGCACCCATGGGCCATCGTTGCCTCTCATTTCGAGCAACGAGTGATTTGCGGTCCCGTCGGCCGCTGCCCGACCGGTCGTACCGTGCCCCCCACGCCTGCAAGCCCGGCATATAACCTATATCGGACCTCCTGTCCCCGGCCGCAGCCCCATTGTTCCCGAGCTGGGGCCAGGACCCTATGCCTGCGCACGATGGAAGGCGAAGGCCTCGTCGACGCGGTGCGAACGGAGAAGGTCGGTCGACGGCCGGCGAGGACGATTTACGCGATCACTAAAGAGGGCTGGCTTGAGTTCGGGATGCTCAGGGAGAAGGCAGTGAGGTCTGTCCGGTGGGGGCCAGACGAGCTGGCCGTCGCGCTCACGTTCGCCGGACCGCTGCCTGACCAGGCTGAGCTAGCCGGCTGGATGGCCACGCGAAGAGAGGCGATGGCACTTGCCGCGGCCGATATCGAAGCCGACCTGCGGCGCCTGAAGGAGAAGGGCTACCTTGACGCTTTCGCCGCCGCGGCAATGTACCGCTCGCAATTGCACGCGGAAACCGAGGTGCGCTGGCACGACTACTTCGCCAAGATCCTAGCCGAGTTGCCCGGCGACGATGCGGTGGCCCAGCGCCCCGGCGACAAACGCGATACTACTTGACTAGAAGATCGCGATAGTACTTAATAAGAACCGAAACCCGACTCCGGCCCGACTGCCCAGGCCTGGTGGAAGCCCGGCCCGAACCGGGCCCCATGGAAGCCCGGCCCGAACCGGGCCTGATGGAAGCACAGCCCGAACCGGGTCCGACGGAAGCACAACGAGGAGATATGTCGATAATCGAAGCCAAGGGACTGGCCAGGACCTTCGGTACCAGGGGACGAAAGGTCGAAGCGGTCCGCGGCGTGGACCTGACCGTGCGCAACGGCGAGATCGTCGGCTTCCTTGGCCCGAACGGAGCAGGCAAGACGACGACGCTCAGGATGCTGACCACCTTGCTCCGCCCGACGGCGGGGACCGCCACGGTCGCCGGCTGTGACTTGCTGCGCGACCCCCTGGGCGTCAGACGGCGGATCGGCTACGTACCGCAGGCCATCGGGGTCACCGCCGGCGGCACTGACCCGAACTGCACCGTCGCGGAGGAACTAGCCATCCAGGGCCGGGTCTACCGGCTGTCCGCCGCTGAGACGGCCGTACGCGCCAGCCTGCTGACCAACCAACTGGAGCTCACGGGCCTTGAGTCAAGGCTCTGCAAGACCCTCTCGGGCGGCCAGCGGCGCCGGCTCGACATCACGCTCGGCTTGATTCACTCCCCCGCCGTCGTGTTCCTCGACGAGCCGACGACCGGTCTTGACCCGCAGAGCCGCAGCAACATGTGGGAGCACATCACTGGCCTGAGGGAAAAGCTCGGCACCACGATCTTCCTCACCACGCACTACCTGGAAGAGGCGGACGCCCTCTGCGACCGGGTGCTCGTCATCGACCACGGCAAGATCATCGCCGAGGGAGTGCCCGACGAGCTGAAGCGCCAGATCGCCGGCGACGTGGTCACCTTGTCCGTGACCGGTGACCAGCTTCAGGCCAGGAACATCCTCGCCGAGCATCCGGCCGTGCGCGAGATCGCGCTCGACGGGCGCGCGATCAGGATGACCGTCGAGCACGGTGAGGAAGCCCTGCCCTCGATGCTCCGCGCGCTCGACAGCCACGGCATCTCGCTAGCGTCCATCCAGCTGGCAAGGCCAACTCTTGATGATGTCTTCCTCACCCTCACCGGCCGGTCACTGCGCGACGATTCGCCGTCAGCCGGCCAGAATCCAGACCAAGCAGGCGACAAGCAAGACGCTCTCGCCAGCTCCGGGGCTGGCCGCCAGGACGGAGCAACCGACCAATGACCAGCACGGTAACGACCACGCCGGAAACCGCCACGCCGCTTTCGGACGAACCAAGCGACCTCGCGCTGCCCCCAGAGAACCGGATTCTCACGTTCTTCAGCGACACCTGGCTGATCTTCACCAGGCAGATGCGCCTTTCGCTGCGCAATCCGGCCTGGGTCATCATCGGCCTGATCCAGCCCATCCTCTACCTGGCGTTCTTCGGCCCGCTGCTGTCCAGGGTCGCCAAGAGCGGAGCCCTCGGCGTCCCGGCCAACAACCCTTACAGCTTCTTCGTGCCCGGCCTGCTGATCCAGCTCGGCCTGTTCGGGGCGGCGTTCGTCGGGTTCACGATCATTTCCGACTGGCGCGCGGGCGTCATCGAGCGGTTCAGGGTCACTCCCGTGAGCCGGATGGCGCTGCTCGCCGGCCGGGTGCTTCGCGACGTGGTCACCCTGACCGTGCAGGCGGTCGTGCTCGTTCTCGCCGGGCTTGCCTTCGGCCTTCGCGCACCGGTCGGCGGCGTGCTGGTCGGGCTCGGATTCGTGGCCGTGGTCGCGGTCAGCCTGTCCTCGGTGTCTTACGCGGTCGGCTTGCTGCTGAAGAGCGAAGACGCGCTGGCACCGCTGCTCAACATGGTCATGGTGCCGCTGATGCTGCTGTCAGGGATCATGCTGCCGATGACGCTCGGCCCGCACTGGCTGCGGATCGCCGCGAAGTGCACCCCGTTCGGCTACATCATCAACGCCATGCGCGGCGCGTTCGCTGGGCATTACTTCAACTCGGTCATGGTCGAGGGCATCTGCGTCGCCGTCGGCCTCGCCGCGGCGTGCCTCTGGCTGGCGAGCCGCGCCTTCATCAAGGAGAACGCGTAACGACTAACGCGCCGCCTACCAGCCCGCGCAGGGTGGCCAGGTCCAGCTGAGCCAGTGAGTTCACGATCAGCAGGCCTGGCCGCTCGGCGATAGCTGCCAGCCCGGGCACGGCCACGGTCACGCAGCCGGCGGCCAGGGCGGATCCGACGCCGTTCGGTGAGTCCTCAAGCGCCACGCAAGACCTGGGATCCGCTCCGACCAGCCGAGCCGCCAGCAGGTACGGCTCAGGATCAGGCTTAGGCTGGCTGACATCCGCCCCGCACACGACCACGTCAAAGCTCACGCCGTACCTGGCCAGCGCTTTCAGCACGGCCTCAGCGATGATCCGCTCGGACGAGGTGACGAGTGCGTACGGCACTCCGGCCGCCCGGACATCGCTAATCAGCTCGACCGCGCCTGGCATCGGCTCGATGTCACGCGAGCCGAGCACCTCAGCCATCCCGCCGACCAGCCACTCGGCCACGACCTCGAACGGCGGCGCCTGCTCAGGCCGGTCCGACCGGCTGATCAGGTAGTCAACACTGCGCCGAAGCGACCCGCCGACGAGGGTCTCCTGATCCGCGGACGTCCACGAGCCGCCGAGCCTGGCCATGACCGAGCGCTCGACCTCAAACCAGATCGGCTCGGTATCGACGAGCAGGCCGTCCATGTCGAACAGGACGGCCTGGAGTTCGCAGTCGGTGTTGTCCATCAGGTGCTGAAGTACTTGGCCTCTGGGTGATGCACGATCACCGCGTCGGTCGACTGCTCGGGATCGAGCTGGAACTCCTCGGACAAGTGCACCCCGATCCGCTCGGCGTCGAGCAGCCGCATGACCTTAGCCCGGTCCTCAAGATCGGGACAAGCCGGATATCCGAACGAGTACCGGCAGCCCTGGTATCCGACCTTCAAGATGTCGTCGAGGTCAGCCGGGTCGGCCTCGCCGATCCCAAGCGCCGCCCTTACCCGAGTGTGCCAGTACTCGGCCAGCGCCTCGGCCAGCTGCACGGAAAGCCCGTGCAGCTCCAGGTAGTCACGGTAAGCGTGCTTGGCGAACAGTTCGCCGGTCGCCTCGCTGATCTTCGGCCCGATCGTGACGAGCTGGAACGCGACCACGTCGGTCTGCCCGGATGACGCCGACCTGAAGAAGTCAGCCAGGCACAGCCGCCGGTCCCGCCGCTGCCTCGGGAACGTGAACCGCTCACGCTCCCGCCCGTCGTCGTCGAGCACGACCAGGTCGTTCCCCTCGCTCACGCAGGGGAAGTAGCCGTGCACGACCGCCGCTTGCAGGAGCCCCTCGGTCTGGGCCCGCTCAAGCCACATCCGCAGCCGCGGCCGCCCCTCGGTCTCGGCAAGCTCGGAATGCGAAGGCCCGTCACCGCCCCGGGTCGGCTTAAGACCCCACTGCCCGAGGAAAAGCGCCCGCTCATCGAGGTAGTTCGCGTACTCGCTGAGCTGGATCCCCTTCACCACGGCGGTGCCAAGGAAGGGGGGTGTCGGCACGGGCACGTCTTTCGCAACATCGGATGGCCAATTATCACCCGCGACTCCCCGGCCGCCTCCGTCCTGCACCACGGGGCCGGTCACCAGCTTGGCGGCCGGCCGTACCCGCCGCTCCCGCAGCGCGGGCAGGCTCGCTCCCGGAACTCCCCGCTTGACCGCCATCGCGGCATCCATCAGCCGCAGTCCCTCGAACGCGTCCCGCGCGTACCGAACCTCGCCGTCGAACAACTCGGCCAGGTCCTGCTCCACGTAGGACCGGGTAAGCGCGGCCCCGCCGAGCAGGACAGGCCACCGCTCCGCGAGCCCGCGTGAGTTCAGCTCGGACAGGTTATCCTTCATCACCACGGTCGACTTGACCAGCAGCCCTGACATTCCGATCACGTCGGCGTTATGGTCCAATGCGGCCTGGACGATCGCCGAGATCGGCTGCTTGATGCCGAGGTTGACGACGTCGTAGCCGTTGTTGGAAACAATGATGTCGACCAGGTTTTTTCCGATGTCGTGGACGTCGCCCTTGACGGTGGCGAGGACGATCCTGCCCTTCCCCGACTCGTCGGTCCTGTCCATGTGCGGCTCGAGGTAGCCGACCGCGGCCTTCATGACCTCGGCCGAGGTCAGCACGAAAGGAAGCTGCATCTGCCCGGAGCCGAACAACTCGCCGACGGTCTTCATCCCGTCGAGCAAGATGTCGTTGACGATCTCGAGCGCCGGCCGGTCGCTCAGCGCCTCGTCGAGGTCGGCTTCGAGACCCTGCCGTTCGCCGTCGATGATCCGGCGCTTCAGCCGTTCCGTAAGTGGCAGTCCGAGCAGTTCGGCTGCCCGGCTGGCCTTCAGCGACTTGGTATCGACGCCCTCGAAGAGGTCGAGCAGCAGGCTGAGCGGATCGTAGCCCTCCCGGCGCCGGTCGTAGATCAAGTCGAGCGCGACCTGAAGCTGCTCGTCGGGGATCCGCGAGATCGGCGTGATCCTCGCGGCGTGCACGATCGCCGAGTCGAGCCCGGCCCGCACGCACTCGTTCAGGAAGACCGAGTTCAGCACCGCGCGGGCAGCCGGGTTCAGGCCGAACGAGACGTTGGAGACTCCGAGCGTGGTCTGCACCGCCGGATAGCGCCGCTTGACCTCGCGGATCGCCTCGATCGTCTGGAGCGCGTCCCGCCTGGTCTCCTCCTGCCCGGTCGCGATCGGGAAGGTCAGGCAGTCCACGATGATGTCGGACTGGAGCATGCCCCAGTTACCGGTCAGGTCCTCGATCAGCCTGGCGGCTACCGCCACCTTCCACTCGGCCGTCCTCGCCTGGCCCTGCTCATCGATGGTCAGCGCGACCACGGCCGCCCCGTGCTCGCGCACGAGCGGCATCATCTTGGCGATCCTCGAGTCAGGACCGTCGCCGTCCTCGTAGTTCACCGAGTTGACCACGGTCCGGCCGCCGATCAATTCGAGCCCGGCTTGCACCACCTCAGGTTCGGTGGAGTCGAGCATCAGCGGCAACGTCGCCGCCGTGGCCAGCCTGCTGGCGACCTCCCGCATGTCGGTGACGCCGTCCCGCCCGACATAGTCAATGCACAGGTCAAGCAGGTGCGCGCCGTCCCTGGTCTGCGCCCTCGCGATCTCCACGCAGCCGTCGAAGTCGCCGACGGTCATGGCTTCCCTGAACGCCTTTGACCCGTTCGCGTTGGTTCGCTCGCCAATCGCAAGGAACGCGGTGTCCTGGCGGAAAGGCACGTGCTGGTAAAGCGAGGAAATACCTGGTTCGGGCCTGGGCTTGCGCCTGGTCAGCGGACGGCGCCACAGCCGGGCGGTGACCTCGGCCAGGTGCGCGGGCGTCGTGCCGCAGCAGCCCCCGGCGATCGCGAGCCCGAACTCCCTGACAAAATTCTCGTGCGCGCTCGCCAGTTCGTCCGGAGTGACCGGGTAGAAGGCTCCGTTGGAGGTCAGCTCGGGAAAGCCGGCGTTGGGCATGCATGAGAGCGGCACCCGCGAGTGGGCGGCCAGGTACCTCAGGTGCTCGCTCATCTCGGCCGGCCCGGTGGCGCAGTTGAGCCCGATCACGTCGATGCCGAGCGGCTCGAGCGCGGTCAGCGCCGCCCCGATCTCGGTGCCGAGCAGCATCGAGCCGGTGGTCTCGATCGTGACCTGCCCGATCAGAAGAATGTCGCGGTCAGGCTCGGCTTGTTTCGCCGTGGCGATCGCCCGCTTCGCGCCCACGATGGCGGCCTTGGCCTGGAGCAGGTCCTGGCAGGTCTCGATGATCAGCGCGTCGGCGCCGCCGTCAAGCAGCCCCCTGGCGTTGACCTCGTAGGCGTCGCGGAGCTCGGGATAGGACACGTGACCGAGCGTGGGCAGCTTGGTGCCAGGGCCCATCGAGCCGAGCACCCAGCGGGGACGCTCAGCCGTGCCGGCCTCGTCGGCGCTCGCCCGCGCGAGGTCCGCCCCGGCCCGGCTCAGCTCGTAGATCCGCTCGGGAATGCCGTATTCGCCCAGGTTGCTGAGGTTAGCGCCGAAAGTGTTCGTGGTGATGCAGTCCGAGCCGGCTTCCAGGTAAGCGTCGTGAATCGAGCGCACGATATCGGGCCTGGTGAGGTTCAGGATCTCGTTGCAGCCCTCGTAGCCGTCGAAGTCATCGAGGGTCGCCGGGCTGCTCTGCAGCATGACGCCCATGGCGCCATCTGCGATAATTACGTGCTGTTTCAGCGCAGCACGAATCGGCGGGCGGTGGTCCAGGGGCTGATCAGCGTCTGACGGCATGATGGCTCTATCCTAAGGGGCGTCGCGATCCTAAGCGAGGTCGCCGGGCACGTAGGCTGGAGGGGCGCCGAAGCAGGCCGGCGCCAGAGACGGGTCGTGGAGGTGGCTTCAGATCGAGTTCGACGGCATCTCAGCACTGAACTCACCCGCGGTCATCGCGGCCTTTGAAGGCTGGAACGACGCGGGTGAGGCGGCTAGCGCCGCTGTGGCTCACCTCAGCGCCAGCTGGGACGCGACCGCGATCGGCGAGATCGATCCTGAGGATTACTACGACTTCCAGGTCACCAGGCCGGTACTCGAAGTAGCCGACGGCCAGACCCGCCGGCTGACCTGGCCGACGACCAGGCTGGCGGTGGCTCATCCGCCTGGCCTCGGCCGCGACATAGTGCTTGTGCACGGTATCGAGCCGAATATGCGCTGGCGCGGCTTCTGCCGTGACCTGGTGGACGGCTTCACCGAACTCGGGGCCGAGATGATCATCCTGGTCGGCGCCTTGCTCGCGGATTCACCGCACACCAGGCCAGTTCCGGTGACAGTCGCCGCCTCCGACGAGAAACTCGCCGTGGCGCTGCAGATCGACCCCGTCGACTATCAGGGCCCGACCGGGATCGTGAACGTCCTTCAGGACGCCTGCTCGACCGCGAATATCCCGTCCGTGTCGCTCTGGGCGGCGGTGCCGCATTACGTAGCCCAGCCGCCGAGCCCCAAGGCCACCCTGGCCCTGCTTCGCGGCATAGAGGACATACTCGACGCCCCGATGCCGCTCGGCGACCTGCCGGACGAGGCTAGGGCCTGGGAACGCGGCGTGGACGAACTCGCCGAGCAGGACGCCGAGGTCGCCGAGTACGTCCGGGCCCTGGAAGAGGCCAAGGACGCCACCGACCTGCCCGAAGCCAGCGGCGACGCCATCGCCCGAGAATTCGAGCGCTACCTGCGCCGGCGTGGGGGGCAGCAGGGCGGGTCGAGGTAAGTCAAGACCTTCGACGGGGGTGGTGGGGTCCCTGGCGCGTGCCGCCCGGCTGCTTTCAGCAATTGCCTGGCGACACGGACCAGGGACCCCATCTCAGTGCGCGAACGACAGCCGTACAGACAACACAAAGCGGCCAAATCGTCCCAGGCTGGCCACGGCTTCGGTGGCGCGAGCCGCCCGCGGCGGTCGCGGACTAGCCGACGGCAGCAGCTAGCCGGGGCCGGAGGTAGCGCGAGCCTCCTCCCGCGGCCGCGAGCTTTCCTACGGCACCAGCTATCCGGACATTTCAATTAAGCCAACCGCAACGCTGGCCCATAGATGCTGTCAGGCCGGGGCGGTCAACCGCAACGATGGGCCATCGATGCTGCGGCAACAGCATCCATGGGCCACCGTTGCGGTTGCTCAGCCGGGCCGAGCAGCATCTATGGGCAGCAACGATGGCCCACGGATGCGTTTCTCGCGGAGTGAGGCGGGTCCCGGACGGTCTTGCCCGGTGTCTGCTGCCAGGATCGCGGGCTGTCCCGGATATCAGGATATCAGGATATCAGAAAATACCGGGAATACCGGGAATACCGGGAAGACTGAAACGGGGAAGGGCTGGAGGACCAGTCCCGTCCGGGCCACGCCGAAGAGTCGACCGGAACTCACTCCAGCGGAAACGCACCCATGGCCCACGGATGCTGTTGCAACACGAAGTCGGGCGAATTGCCCGGTTTACCGAGAGCCAGGAGCTTGGAGCCGGGGCGGGGACGGGACGGGGATGGGGGCGGGGCGGGCCGGGACAGGGCCACGGGCCGGGGACGACGGAAGGTCTAAGGCAGGGGCGGGAACGACGGAAGGTCTAAGGCAGAGGCCCTAGATGGGAGGCCAGGGGACGGCGGGCCAGTCGTCGGGCGGGTAAGGATGCACCCGGTGCTCGCGCAGCAACTCGACCCGGATCTGGGTCGCCTGGACTTCCTCTTCGGTCAGCCACTGACTTAGTTCAGCGCCGAGGTTACCGGTCGTGAGGCCGTCGCTCAGCCGGGTAAGGGCCTCGACGTCCGCTTCAGTAAGCGAGTTCCCTCGCCACTGCCAGAGGACCGTGCGGAGCTTGTACTCCTCAGAAAAGCAGACGCCGTGGTCACAGCCGTACAGGTGGCCCTTCGCGTCAGGAAGCAGGTGACCGATCTTGCGGTCCGCGTTGTTGATCACGGCGTCGAAGACGGCCATCGCCCGCAGGCTGAGGTTGTTCCTGCTCCTGGCCAAGGCGACCAGGTCAAGCTCAGGGTCAACGTCGATCCACAGCTGGCACATGCCGGGGCCGAACGGTCCTTCACGGTAGACCGTGGGGGGCACGATGTCCCAGCCTGATGCCTTCGAGACCAGGTAGGCGCTGAGCTCGCGGCCCGCCAGCGTGCCGTTGGGGAAGTCCCAGAGCGGCCGCTCGCCCGCCACGGGCTTGTACACGCAGGCGGCCTCGCGGTCGCCGTCGGTTACCTGGCAGTACAGCGTGGCGTTGGACGCCTCGGCCAGTCGTCCTGCGACGGTCAGCTCGCCGTCGGTCAGCAGCGCTATGGCCTCGTCCTCGTTGGTCACGGCCGGAGCCGCGTCCTTATTCCGCTTGGCCCGCCTGACCGGGCGGTCAGGGGATCGTTCAGTTGCGGCCAATCCTGTGTCCGTTCTGACGGGGGCAGACATGGCCTGAGGCATCAAGCGGCAGGCCGCACAGCGGGCAGGGCGGCCTGCCCGCTACGACGAGCTGGGTCGCCCGCTTCGCGAAGGCGCGGGCCGCGGCCGCGGTGATCGTCACGCGCAGGATCGCTGGCCCGTCGTCGGGCAGATCCTCGCTCAGCGGCTCGATCGGCTCGTCGCTGAGTTCCTGCGCTTCGATGATCACCTTTTCGGTCTCGCCGTCCCAGGCGAGCGCGATGGCACCGACCCTGAAGTCTTCCATCAGCGGCTGCTCGAGCGGTCCGTCGTCGGCGAGCGACTCCGGGGCCGAGGCCGGGACCGACGGAGATCCCCCGGTCCGCCTTCGCACCTCATCAAGCAGTTCGTCCAGACGCTCGGCGAGCTGGCTAACCTGGCCTTTTTCCAGGGCAACGCTGGTGATCCTGCCGCTGCCCTTAGCCTGCAAGTAGAAAGTGCGCTCGCCGGGCTGGCCGACGGTTCCGGCAATGAACCTATCCGGCGGGTCGTACGTGTAGACCGGCATAAACCTATCCTCCCGCGCCGCCGCCCACGGCCGCATCACCCGGCCGGAGGCCTGCGGGCCCGGCCGGAGCCTTATCTGGTCTCGCGAGAGCCGTCACGCTGCCGCCGGTGTCATTCTGCCGCTCGACGAACGGGCGGAGTGGCGTGAAGCGGATGACGCTCAGCGAGCAAGGATCGATGATGATCCGCTGGTACAAATCGAGGTGCAGCCCAAGGCTATCGGCCAGCAGCGCCTTGATCACGTCGCCGTGCGAGCAGATCAGGTAGACGCCCTTCGGCCCGACTCGGTCGTTCCAGTCGCGGACGGCCGCGACGACGCGGCGCTGCACGTCCGCGAGCGCCTCGCCTTCGGCGCCAGGGAAGGTCACCGCACTCGGATGCGCCTGGACAACCCGCCAGAGCGGCTCGTGCGAAAGCTTCCGCAGGGACTTCCCTGTCCAATCACCGTAACCGACCTCAATCAGCCGGTCGTCGGTCTGTACAGTCAGGCCCGGCGTACGCTGGTCGGCCACGATCGCCTCGGCGGTCTGGAAGCACCGCTCAAGCGGGCTTGACACGATCGCGTCAAGCCTGACTTCGGCCAGCCGGGCAGCTACTGCCTTCGCCTGGGCGCGACCGCGGTCGTCAAGCGAGATACCTGGCGTCCGGCCGGTGAGGGCGGATCCGGTCGACGCGGTCAGTCCGTGCCGCACTACGAGCACCAAGGTCACGCACTGACTCTACGGCTACGCCGGGGGCGCTCGTGCCCGGCCGGGTTCAGACGGGCGGGAGCTTAGGGCCGTCCTGCGGCGGAGCCACAGGACCAGGATTGTCCTTGACCACGAACGCGACGTTTCCGAACATGATCTGATCACCGGGGCGGACCGGCACCGCCGAGGTAACCCGCCAGCCGTTAAGCCTGGTGCCGTTGGTCGAACCGAGATCAGAAAGCAGCCAGCAGTCGTCCTGCTTGTACAGCCGGGCGTGCCACCGCGACACGCTGATGTCCGAGACGGTGAAGTCACACGAGGGCGCCCGGCCGATGCTGAACCTGCGGTCCTCCTGCCTGGGCAGGAACAGCGGATTCGGCACAGGCACCTGGACCATCAGCGCGGGCTCGCGTACCACCTGGACAGGCGCGACAGCCTGGTAAGGCACTACCGACCGCGCCGGGGCGATAGCGGGCCGCGCGATCCGCTGCCGGCCGCTAATACCCCGCCACAGCCGGCTCAGCCGGCCCTTGAGGCCGGGGCCGGGGACGACGGCGTCCGCCTCGCGCGGCAGATCGGTAAATAGCTCGGAGAGTTCTGAGGGGAACTTCGCGTTCAGCGCGACGTCCATCCGGTAAAGGAACGTCTCCTGACTCAGCCGTCCCTCGGCGAACCGATCGCGCAGCTTGCCGACGGCCTGGTCACGGTCAGCGTCAGAGGCACGCAACTCGTCCTGGCCCGGTGCTGGTTTCCCCGGCGCGGGATCTCCGGGCATGGGTTGACGAACCGCCAGCCGGTCGCTAGACGACGCCCACATAGCGAAAGTATCGGTCGAAGCCGCAATGCGCACAAGGCAATCGGGGACTTATCAGTGACTGGACCAGCGTCACACCGCCCCTGCTGACGGCACCGCCGCCTGAGCGGCCGTGCTCGCACCATCCGACGCTGCCGTCTGCAGCGGGAAGTGACAGGCGGCTATGTGGCCAGGTCCGAACGAACGCAGGACCGGCTCCTCTTCCCCGCAGATGTCCTGGGCCAGCGGGCACCTGGTGCGGAACCGGCAGCCAGAAGGCGGATGGATCGGGCTCGGCAGCTCACCGGTGATGCCGATGCCACGGCGAGTCCGCGCGATCACGGGGTCAGGCACAGGGATCGCGCCGATCAGGCCAGCCGTGTAAGGGTGCGCGTGCCGCTCGTAGATGTCATTGCTCGTGCCAAGCTCGACCAGCTTGCCCAGGTACATGACGCCGATCCGGTCGGCCATGTACTTCACGACCGCCAGGTCGTGCGAGATCACCACGTAGGTGAGACCGTGCGTGGCCTGGAGCCGCTTCATCAGGTTGAGCACCTGGGCCCTGATCGACACGTCGAGCGCGCTGACCGGTTCGTCAGCGACGATCACCTGCGGGTTCAGCGTGAGCGCGCGGGCCAGGCCGATGCGCTGCCGCTGGCCGCCTGAGAACTCGTGCGGGAACCGCTCGACCGCGTTGCGCGGCAGGCCGACCTCGCCGAGCAACTCGAACACCCGCTCCTGCTGCTCCTTACCCGAGCCGATGCCCTGAATGGCCAGCGGCTCCCTGATGATCGCGCCTACCCGCATTCTCGGGTCGAGCGAGGAGTAAGGGTCCTGGAACATCAGCTGCAGGTCACGCCGACGCCGGCGCAGCTCGTGGCCGCGCAGCTTGGAAATGTTGACGCCCTGCAGCGTGACCTCGCCAGAGGTCGGGCGCTCAAGCGCGACGATCATGCGCCCGATCGTGGTCTTGCCGCAGCCGGACTCGCCCACCAGGCCGAAGGTCTCCCCCGCCGCGACGGAGAAAGAGACGCCAGACACGGCCTTTACCGTGCCCACGGAACGCTGCAGGATGCCCGAGGTGACAGGGAACTCCTTCACCAGTGCCTTGATTTCGAGCAAAGTCCCCTGATCAGAGGGCTGAGCAGCCCGGTCATTGATGACCGGCCGGTCCGCCAGCGGAAGTCCTTCCTCAGCTATGACCGGGGCGATCGCCACGAGCTCGACGCCGGCCGCGACCTGTGCGGCTCTGGCCGCCCGCGCCGCCGCCTCGATCTCGTCAGGGGCCAGCGGACCGTCGACCGGATGCCAGCACGAGTAGAGGTGGTCGGCGGTCTCCCCGATGAGCGAAGGCTCGTCCACCCGGCAACGGTCGGTCGCGTAGCCGCAGCGAGCCGCGAACCGGCAGCCGGCCGGCGGGTGACCAAGGTCGGGCGGCAGGCCAGGGATGTTGAGCAGCCGCTCGGCGCGGTCCTGGGTCAGCCGCGGGATCGAGGCGAGCAATGCCTGGGTGTACGGGTGGTGCATGTGCGCGAACAGCTGGGAAGTTTCCGTCGTCTCGACGATCCGGCCCGCGTACATGACGTTGACCCGGTCGGCGTGCCCGGCGATGACGCCCATGTCGTGCGTGATCAGCACCATCGCCATCTGCAGCCGGCTGCGCAGCTCATCGAGCAGGTCAAGGATCTGAGCCTGGATCGTGACGTCGAGCGCGGTCGTCGGCTCGTCGGCGATCAGCACCTTGGGCTCGCACGACAGCGCCATCGCGATCATGACGCGCTGCCGCAATCCGCCCGACAGCTGATGCGGGTAGTCGCCGAGCCTTTCCTTCGGCCGCGGCAGGCCGACCAGGTTGAGCACCTCGGTGGCCCGCTCGAGCGCCTCCTTCTTGCTGGCGTCCCTGTGCAGAGCCACCGGCTCGGCGACCTGGGAGCCAATGGTCTTGGTCGGGTCGAGCGAAGTCAGCGGATCCTGGAAGATCATCGCGATCTCGTTGCCGCGTACCTTGCGAAGGTCCTTGTCCGCCAGGCCGACTAGTTCACGGTTCTCGAGCTTGATCGAGCCGCCCACGATCTGCCCGCCCGGCGGCAGCAACCCCATGATCGAAAGGCCGGTCATCGACTTGCCGCAGCCGGACTCGCCGACCAGGCCGAGCGTCTCACCGGGATTCAGGTACATGTCGACGTTGCCGACCGCCTGAACAGTGGTGCTGCTCTGCTTAATGTGCGTAGAGAGATCCTTGATCTCAAGCACAGGGGCCACGGGTGCTCCTCGTTCGCGGGGGTTCGGGGGGATCCTAGTAGAGCGTTACCTGCGCCTGAGCCGGACGTCGAGCGCGTCCCTTAGCGCGTCGCCGATCAGGTTCATCGCCATGACCGTCAGCACGATGCAAAGACCTACCGGGTAGATCAGCCACCAGTAGCCGTCAAGCAGGAGCATGGTGCCGCTTGAGAGCAGGTCGCCCCAGTCGAACGTGGGGTAGTTCAGGCCGAAACCGAGGAAGCCGAGGATCGCGACGATCAGGATGGCGTCGGCGACCTGGAAGGTGATGTTCACCACGACCACGCTCAGCGCGTTCGGGATCAGGTGCCGCAGCACGAGCCTGGACCGGCTCGCCCCGGCCGCCCGCGCGGCCGCGACGAAGTCGCGCACCCTGAGCGTCAGCACCTCGCCGCGAACCAGGCGGGCCGGCACTAGCCAGGAGAAAATGCCGACGATCAAAGCCAGGTGCACCACGGTAGACCCGAACCTGGCGCCGACGATCAGCACCACGAACAGAATCGGAATGGAAAGGATCACGTCGACGATCCGCATCATGAGGCCGTCGACGAAGCCGCCGATGAGCCCGGCTATCGCGCCCCACAGCGTGCCGACCACGGTGGCGATCAAGGCGGCGAGGAACCCGATCTCCAGCGAAGCCTGGCCGCCGACCATGAGCTGGCCGAGCACGTCGAAGCCGTCGCCGTCCGTGCCGAGCGGATGTCCTTGCACCGGCGGCGAGTCGGTCTGCAGGACGTTCGCGACCGAGACGTTCCCGTGGTACAAGAATGGCCCGATCCAGCTGAAAAGCACGAAGAACACCAGGATGCCCACGCCAACAACGGCCAGCTTGTTCTCCATGAACGAGCGGACGCCGAGTCGCCAGCCGCTCTGGATGACGGTGACCTCACCGCCGTCGGCAACCGCGGGCGGCGGGGCGGCGGCGAGACCGGGGACGGGTACGTTGCTGAACATGTGAGCCTCCCGGGCCCGTTACGCGAGCCTGATCCTTGGGTCGGCAACCGTCAGCGCGATATCCGCGACGTAATTGCCTATCACCGTGAGTACACCGCCGATAAGGGTGTAAGCAAGAAGAACCGGATAATCTTCGTTCTGCAGAGCGTTGATGAACATGATGCCGAGGCCGGGGTAGTTGAACACAGCCTCGGTGATCAGGTTTCCGGCGAGCAGCAGCGGGATGCTCAGGCCGATCAGGGTCACCATTGGCAGGCTCGCGTTGCGCAGCAGGTGCCTCACGAGGACGAGTCGCTCGGGCAGGCCCTTGGCCCGCGCGGCCTTGATGTAGTCCTGCGCCAGCGTGTCGAGCGCCGAGGATCGCATGAACCTGGAGTAGCTCGCCACCGAGACCCCCGTGAGCGTCGCGACCGGCAGCACCATCGACCTCGGGTCGCTGATCGCGCCCCACAGCGAGCTGTTCTGGCTTACCGCGGCGTTCGCGCCGACCGGGAAAATGGGCAGCGAGATCGCGAAGATCTGGATTAGCAGCAGGCCGAGCAGGAACACGGGCATCGAGTAGGTGACGAAGGCGGCGGTCGTGATCAGGTTGTCGCCGACCGAGTTCCGCCTGACCGCCTGGAAGATGCCGAGCGGGAAAGCGATGAGGAGCGAGAAGAACAAGCCGAGGCCTGACAGGTAGGCCGAGATCGGCGCGTGCTGGGCGATCACGGTATTGACCGACTCGTTGAGCTTGTAGGACTCCCCGAGATTGCCGTGCAGCAACTGGTTGATGTAGGTCAGGTACTGCAAGGGCACTGCGCGGTCAAATCCGTGCGTCAGGTTCCAGGCATTCACCGAGGCCTGCGGAGCCCTCAGGCCGAGAACAGCCCGGCCGGGCGCACCACCGATCACGTGAAGCATCCAGAACGCCAGTATCGAGATGCCGAACAGGATGACCACCGAAGTCGCCGCCCGGCGGATCAGGTACGTGCCCATCTGGTTCTCCTCGCTGACCGTCGTAAAACTGGTGACGCAGTAAATCTGTAACGGCTGGGCCGACCCGGTCAGTTCACGTATTGATCGGCGTCAGTCCGTCGGTTTTGTTCTCTGCTTGCAAGGATGCCTGCCGGCGGCCGGAAAGGCCACCGGCAGGCATCTTGAGCCCTATCTCATGATGCTGTCTAGCTAGTGGCCTTCGTGAAGTACCACAGTTCCGGGCTCAGGGAGAACTGCGGGACCTCCCAGAACGAGGACTGCGGACCGGACAGGGTGTCCTTCCACGCGTACACGTGGTCGGAGTCCGGCTGGAACAGCGCCGGCAGGTTCTCGGCGATGTACGCGGCCTCGGCCTTCACCGATGCCGCACTCGGGCCGTAGACCGAGGTGTTGATCAGCTTGTCGGCCTCGGGGCTGCTGTAGTCACCGATGTTGAACGAACCGCCGGTGTTAAAGATGAAGTTGGTGGTCGGGTACAGCGCGGTGCTGAACCCGCCGAAGTCCTCGGCCTGCCACTTGTTGATGTTCGAAGGCGCGGCGAGGTCGTAGTAGTTCGACAGGATGAAGTTGAACGACTTGCCGACCAGGGTGATCGGAACGCCGGCCTGCTTGGCGTCGGACGCGAGCGCGGTGTCCTCCTCCTGGATGGGCGGCGAGCCGTTGTTGTAGACCAGCGTGAAGGCCATCGTGGCGCCCTTGGGAATGCCGGCGCCGCAATCACTCGCACCGGTGCCAGGCGACTCACAGGTCTGGACCTTGTTCACGAGCTTCCAGCCATGTGACGCGAACAGTGCCTTGGCGGCCGAGATGCTGAACGGGTATACCGGCTTGAGCGCGTTGGTTGGAGTGAACGGGCTCGGCGGAACCGGCGGCACGGGGCCGTCGGCGGTGGCCGCGTAGCCGTGGAAGACACCGCTGACGTAGCCAGGTCCGTCAACGAGGTGCGCGAGCGCCTGCCTGACGTAAAGCTGGCCGATGATCTTGTCCCAGCTGGCGGTCGTGTCCTTGAAGTTGAAATCGATGTAGTCCCAGCCGAAGTCCGCTTCACCGAACGTGTGGAAGCCCTGCTTCTCCAGCGTCGGGATCTGCGGGTAGTTCGTCGCCGGGATGATGCCGAAGGTCAGCTGACCAGTGCGCAGCGCGTTGTACTCGGCGTCATCGGAGGTGAACGCTACTTCCTCGAACTTAGTGATCGACGCCTTCTGGCCGCCGTAAGTCGGGTTCGGGATCAGGGTGTTCGCGTCGGTGCTCGGGTTGAACGCCGAAATCTTGAACGGGCCGTCAACATCTTGCCAGAGCGAGTTCGTCGCGTAGGTCGAGGTCTTCAGCGACTGGGCGTTGAGGAACTTGTAGATCTTCTCGGCGCCCGCGAGCGTGGTGTAGTCAACCGGCTTGCCGCCAACGGCGTCGATGTCCCATGAGGTGCTGGGCAGCGGCGTGAGCAGCAGGATCTGGTCGTAGAGCAGGTAGCCGGGGTTGTAAGACTTGGTGAAGTTGATCGTGAGCTGGTACTTGCCTGTCGCCTTTGCGCTGGCGACGTTCTGCGGGAAGAAGCCAGGCGAGAAGTTGCCGTAGTTGGCCGGGCTCAGCTTCACGGCGGCCGTGGCGAGGTCGATCATGAACACGAGGTCCTGCGCATCGACCGGAGCGCCGTTCGACGACCACTTGAAGTTCTGCTTCATGTTGATGACGACGGTCTTGTTGTCGTTGGACATCTTCGGCGCGCTGGCCATGCTGAGGGCGTAGTTAATGTTGAGCGCGTGCCCGACCGGAGTCCAGTACAGCGGCTTCCACATCAGGCTCTGGAAGAAGCTGATGGTGTACACCGAGGAGTTCGCCCCCGGCGTGAGCGGGAAGATGTACGTCGGCGTGTCCCCGGCAGGCATGCCAAAGGTCACCGTGCCGCCGGCCACTTTCTTGCTAGAGGCCGGCGGGATAGTGCCGTAGCCTTTGCTTCCGGCGTGACTCTGGGTGCTGGTGCTGCTTTTGGCGCAGGCGGCCAGCGCGGTCACGCCGACGACGGCTAGCACCGTCATCTTCGCGGCCGTACGGGCAAATGTCATTGTCAATCCTCCTGGATCATGTGACGATCGCCGCTGACCCGGCGAGCCGGGCCGTGAGTGTCGCCCTTGATACTCCGCAGCCGAGCAACTCGCTCGCCGCCTGTGTTGTCGTGGCCCCGCCGCGCGCGTGCCAGTCGGAAGATGACCAGTACGTGTACTGCAGGGTTGTGGGAAGCGTAGATTCCAAGCGGTAGCGTTCCTAGGGCGAAACTGTCACAACTTGTTATCGATGCGGGTTTGCCGGACTGATCGTTTGCCGGCGAATTACCCGACGTGCGCCCGCTGATCTGCCGCTTTAGGTCCCGCTTGAACAGCCTTTTTGAGCACGGCGAAGCGCGCCTAATCCGGCGTCCTGTTGCTGGAGAAGCTAGCGTTACGAATGCGGCTCGTGTTGATTAAGGTTCGTTCTCACGGATTGTGACCGACCGGGCGCTGACTGGGTACAGCTGAGGTCAGCCGCCGACCGCGTGCACGCCGCCGTCGACGTGCACGATCTCACCGGTCGTCGCCGGGAACCAGTCGGAGAGCAGCGCGACGCAGGCTTTGGCCGCCGGCTCGTGGTCGGACAGGTTCCAGCCGAGCGGCGCCCTGACGTCCCACATCTCCTCGAACCGCTCGAAGCCGGGGATCGACTTGGCCGCCATCGTGCGCAGCGGGCCCGCCGCGACCAGGTTGACCCTGATCTGGTGCTCGCCCAGGTACCTCGCCAGATAGCGGGCGCACGACTCAAGGCCGGCCTTGGCGACGCCCATCCAGTCATAGGACGGCCAGGCGAGCGCCGCGTCGAAGTCGAGCCCGACGACAGAGCCCCCGTTGTCCTTCATCAGCGGCAGCGCCGCCATCGCCAGCGACTTGAGCGAGAACGTGGACACGTGCAGCGCCATCGACACCTCGCCCCACGGCGTGTTGAGGAAATTACCGCCCATGGCGCCGGCCGGGGCGTTGGCGATGCTGTGCACGACGCCGTCGAGCCCGTCGACGTGCTCACTGACCCGCTCGGCGAGCGAGGCGAGTTGCTCTTCGCTGGTGATGTCGAGTTCGATCACCGGCGGCGGATCCGGCAGCCGCCTGGAGATCCGCTCGACGAGGCTCAGCCGCCCGAAGCCAGTCAGCACCACGGTGGCGCCCTGTTCTTGCGCGATCTTCGCGACGTGGAAGGCGATCGATGAATCGGTGAGCACGCCCGTCACCAGGATTCGCTTGCCATCCAGCAGACCCATTGCCCACCTGCCCTTGGAAGATAAGGAAGTTAGATTTTCTGCGACCAGCCGCCGGTCAGTGTCCCATCCCGAGGCCGCCATCCACGGGGATCACGGCTCCGGTGATGTACGCGGCGTCAGGGCCGGCCAGGAACCGCACCACCCCGGCGACCTCATCGGCGGACGCGGTGCGGCCAAGCGGTATGCGGGTCTTGATCGCGCTCCGCTGCTCGTCGGTGAGCTTCGCGGTCATGTCGGTGTCGGCGAAGCCGGGCGCGACGACGTTGACGGTGATGTTCCTGCTGCCAAGCTCCCTGGCCAGCGACCTCGCCAGGCCGATCAGGCCGGCCTTGGAGGCCGCGTAGTTGGCCTGGCCGGCCTGGCCGAGCAGGCCGACGACCGAGGAGATGAAGATGAGCCGGCCGTGCCTGAGCCTGATCATCGGGCGCACCGCGCGCTTGGCGACCCGGTAGGTGCCGGCCAGATTCGTGTCGATGACGCTGGTGAAGGCGTCCTCGCTCATCAGCGCCAGCAACTGGTCGCTGGTGATGCCCGCGTTGGCCACGACGACCTCGACGGGTCCCTGGGCCTCCTCGGCGAGCTTGAAGGCTCCGTCGACCTCGGCGGTACTGCGCACGTCACACTTGGCCACGGTAAAGCCGTCGAGCTGCTCGCCGGACCGTGAGGTGATCGTGACGCTGTCGCCGTCCGCGGCGAAACGCCTGGCGATGGCCAGCCCGAGACCCCGGTTGCCGCCGGTCACCAGCACGGAACGGCCCATCTGCGTACCTCCGGGGCTGATTCGGGTTGACCGCGTAAGTATGCCAGACGGCCAGGACCGCGGTCAGGAGTCCGCGGTCAGGAGTCCTCGAGGCGGAAACCCACCTTCATGCCGACCTGGAAGTGAGCGATCTCGCCACCGTCGAGCTGGCCGCGGATCTCTGTTACCTCGAACCAGTCAAGGTGCCGCAGCGTCTGGGCGGCCCGGCGCAGGCCATTGCGCACCGCCGCTTCGACGCTGTCCGGCGAGGTGCCTACTATCTCGGTGACCCGGTAAGTGCGGTCAGTCATCGCGTCCTCCTGCTCATCGCGCGGCGTCTAGCCTGAAGTACCCCTAGCCTGTCAGGGGCGAGGTTTTGCCCCGCCAGGGGTCCGGATTAGCTTCCGGCCGGGTTCGGGCCTAACGTGAGAGAGTGCGAAGTCGTCCAAGTGCCCATCGTGACCAGGCACATCTGGTAACCGAGGCCCCTCTGTCCCGCGCCGCCGAGATAAACCAGCGGCAACGCAGGTACTTGCTGATGATGGGCCTGCGGGTGGTCTGCTTTGTGGTGACCGTCGTGCTTTTTCTCAATCATGGCGGCTGGCTTACGGTGATCCCGGCCGCTGGAGCTATCGCGCTGCCTTACTTCGCGGTTGTTATCGCCAACAGCAGGCAACCGGGAAGCTCATCGGGCTTCAGGCCCTATGAGCCAAGCCTTCCTGAGCGCTACCAAGCGAACGGAAGTTCGGCTGGCAAACCCGAAGATGACAGCCATAGTCCTGGAACTGGCTGATTAGACGGACGTTCCCTCGTGTTGCCCGACTTGCCGGGCACAGCGGGCAACGTCGGCGTGTTTCTCCGTAACGGAGCAGCTAGGCACCAATGCCGGTCGCAAAACGGCGAAGCGGGCTGCTACTGACTACCCTCTCGATCCGCAGATTCGCTTTCATTCCGCTCTTGACGCACATGGGGGAGGTTCGGTGTAACATGCTTACCGGTGCTCTGGTCCCCCGCCGGGGCACCGTTGCCGGCGTTCCGGGCCCCCGTCGGAGCGCCGATGAACGCGACGCCGGGTGGTTTGCCCCCGTAGCCACCCGGCGTCGCCCTCCTATTTATTAGCTGGCACCGCATAGCCGCCGCATAGCCGCCGCATAGGCCCGGTATAGGCGCCGTGATTCCGGTCGCCTGGAACAATGGCATCTCCTGCACCTGTGCAGGCAAAGACCGGCATTGCGGACTGCGGACGCAAGTCCGCAGACCGTACCGCGTAAGGCAAACCGGCATTGCGGCCCGCGGACCCGAAGTCCGCCGGCCGCAATGCGTTCCCGCCGGGAACCCCGATAACGATTCGGGGGTTGGTTTACCTGAGTTCTATTCAGCTGGCTGGCGCCGCGTCTGCCCGGCCGGCGCTATCTGCCTGGCCGGCGCTATCTGCCTGGCCGGCCTGCTCGGTGGAGCCAGGCTCGTCCTCGGCCAGGATGCGGTAAAGCGCCCGGCGAGTCTGAACCAGTACCTTGCGAGCTTCGCTCAGCTGGTCTTCGGTCCCGGCCGTCAGGACCTGCGTAGCCGCCATGTGTACCTGGTGCTCAAGCATCCTGATCTCCGCGACCGCGTTCGCCGCTCCGCCGGCCATCGCCGACCACGGCTCCCTCAGTTCGTCGGGATGGGCCTCGACGTAGGCACGTCCTTCGTCGGTCAGCGCGTAAGCGCGGCGGGTGCCTTCGCTGCTCTGCTGAGCAATAAGCCCCTCGTCCTCAAGCTGAGCGAGGGCCGGGTACACGGACCCGGGACTCGGCTGCCACAGGCCGCCGCTGCGCTCGCTGATCTGCTGAATGATCTGGTATCCGTTCATCGGCTCCTCGGCGAGCAAGGCCAGTGCGGCCGCCCGGACGTTGCCGCGCTTGGCCCGTCCGAAGCGCCGCCGGCCACGACCCCACGGGCCGAACTCGCCGGGCCCACCCGGCCCGCCTGGCCCGCCAGGGAAGCCGGGTCCACCTGGAAAGCCGGGCCCGCCAGGGCCGGGGCCTGGCCCGCCGGGAAACCCTGGGCCGCCACGGAAACCCATTCGGCCGAAACCTGGGCCGCCGAACTCGGAGTCATCGGACTCAAGGTCGAACCCGTGTCCGCCAGGGAAACCCTCCATGCCGCTGAACCGCTCGGCCCTTGACCGCCGACGGCCTTCATGCCGGTGCGGGTGCTCATGCTGGCGCCCGCCAATGTTGCGCTCATCCATCACTATCTCCTTCTTCTGACTGTCGCGATACTTCAACGATATATCGTTAACTTCAAGATGGCAAGGACTGCCAAAGGCACGAACTCAGAGAATTCACCAACGGCCGAGACCGCGATCCGGGCAAACAACCCGAATCACCCGAACCGCACGGCTCACCCGCAGCGACGGCCCGCGGTCGGGTGGCTCTTTGGGAGGGAAGGCCATGATTGTGGAAACTTCGGGCGCTCTGACCACGAGAAGTTTCCACGATCATGGAGTCCTGGGACTTGGTCGAGTCTCACCAGCCACTACAGCCGCACAAGAAACACCAGCCGCACAGCAGAACCGCAGCCAGCGCGCCCCGCCCCCGCTGCCTGACACCCTGACCCGAGAGAGCCACAACTATGGCCCACCGATGCTGTTCCCGCCGGGCCAGTCACCACAACGATGGCCCATAGATGCTGCGCAGACCGCAACGCTGGGACATCGTTGTCGTTACTTCGGGGCCGGGAAGTTGCGGTAGGGACCGGTCTTGCGACCGGCCCCCCGCACAGATCCCGGCGTGCGGTACTACCGCACCGGGCTCCTGCCTTGGGTTCTGGCGTCGAAGCGCACGTTCGGGTAGGGATGCATGATGCGGGCTCGGGGGAGCCACCGGGCTTCGATCCCTTTCATCCGCGCCCAGGTGACCCGGTGCTTCTGGCTGCGGCGCCGCAGCGCCCGGAGCCAGAGCCAGGTCACCTGATCGCGGAAGGCCTGTACCGCCGCGATGTTGCCGGGCACGGCGTAGTATGCCGTGTGCCCGCGCAGCACGCTGGCCAGCCAGCGGCCTTGTTCCGGGATCGAGTCGTGCATGCGGCGTTTCAGCTGGGCCTTGACCTCGGCCAGCTTGGCCCGCAGCCGCCTGGCGATCGTGATGCGCTTCAGCGCGAACCGCCCGTCCCTGGACGTCCCGCAAATGTGGGTGAAGCCCAGGAAATCGAACGTTTCCGGCCTGCCCCGGCCCTTAGCCGCCCGGTCCCGGGCGGCGAACCGCCCGAACCCGGTCAGCCGGGTCTTATCCGGGTGCAGTTCCAGTCCGAACTTCGCCAGCCGGGGCCGGAGCTCGTTCAGGAACCGCCGCGCGTCCTGCTCGTACTGAAAGCCGACGATAAAATCATCGGCGAACCTCACGATGATCACCTCGCCGCGAGCGCGGCGCCGCCACCACACGACCCAGAGATCCAGAACGTAGTGCAGGTACACGTTCGCGAGCAGCGGCGACGCCGATGCTCCCTGCGGTGCCCCGGCGCCTTCGCTCCAGACCCCTTCCTCGATGACTCCCGCGGCCAGCCATTTCCCGATCAGCCGCAGGACCCGCTCGTCCGCGATCCGGTGCCGGAGAAACCTCTCCAGCCAGCCCCGATCAAGCTGACCGAAAAACCCGGGATATCCGCGGCTGGCACCCAGTTCACTTTCCTCCGCTCGATCCCGACCGCCAGCGCGTCCAGCGCGTCATGGGGCTTGCGCCCCGGCCGGAACCCGTAAGAGAAACCCAGGAAATCCGTCTCATAGACGGCGTTCAGCACCTCGACGACGGCCCGCTGGACAATCTTGTCCTCCAGCGCAGCGATGCCGAGCGGACGCAGCCGCCCGTCCGCCTTCGGGATGAACGCCCGCCGCGACGGACTCGCCCGGTAACGCCCCTGCTGCACCCGCTCGTGCAGATCCCGGAGATTAGCCCCCAGGTCCTGCCCGTAAGCCGCCCACGTCACCCCGTCTACTCCCGGCGAGGCCTTCGGGCTGACCGCCTGACAGGCCTGCCACAGGCGATGCAGGCTGACATGGTGCAAAAGCGCGGTGAACCGTGCTTCCTTGTCCCTAACCGCTACCTCACGCACACGGTCCAGTTCGCTTGACACGCCAGGCCCGGCACTGCGTCCGGGACGTGTTTCACCGTCCGTGTTCCCCTTGGCTCGCTCCCTTTCCTCCCCCGCCTCCGCAGCCGCAGCCGCAGCCCTGGCCTTGTCCGGCAGGTTCGCAGGTACTACGAAGCGATCCGACTTCCCGCGCTCGTTCATCCCAGGGTTACCGCCTCGGCGTTTCCTGGACGGCCCGCCCCGGTGATCAGCCCGGACGGGCGAGACACGGGATCTCCCGGTTCTCGCGCATGAAGGTTCCGCACATGCCATGGATCTCTGACCGCGCGGGGCCCCTGACGGCTCGCGATAGCGCCGCCAGCGGTATTGCCTTCCGCCTTGCGGACAACGTGGGCACCCCGGAAGGATGATTTCGCGGCTCAATAGCCCGGCCTGCACGTGCCCATGACTGCGCTTCGCCACGCCCTCGCGGGACGTCGACGCATGGCTGAGGGCCGCCGTGGGTCGCTAGCCCTTCGGCGTAGAGCTCTTCCATCTCCTCCTCCATGCCGGTTTATCCCGGCGCTTTCCCGCAACGATGTCCCACCGTTGCTGCTCTGCGGCCACGGCCACGGCCACGGCCACAGGCACGGGCAGGGCCCGCCGGGGGCGGGCACGCCGTGGCAGGCCCGCCGGGCGCTAATCCGATGTTGCGTCGCCGCCCCAGTCGGCCGCCAGTGCCGACAGCCGGGCCGCCGCCTCGATGAGCGGATGCCCGGCCCCCACGGCCACGCCGAGCAGGAAGGCAGTCACCGGCGCGGCGGGCCGGTCAACCTGATGCGCCACGTCGCGGGCCAGGTCAAGTATGGCGCGCACGTCGACCGCGTCCTGGTCGATGCCGAATTCCCCGCAAACTACAGTAATCCACTCATCAAGCACCGGCATGCGGGCACCTCACTCAGTTGCCGGGCTCCAGCCCGGCGGCTCAGCCCGGTCCCTCGGCAAAGGACCGGGCGACAGCCAGGTCCTCAGGAGTATCGCAATCCAGCCAGCACGGTGCCACGCCCGGTTCGGCCGGGACCACAGCCTCCGCATAGGGCAGCGAAGCCAGCAAACCGCGCAGCGAGTCGCCGTCATACGACGCCAGCGCGGCCCGCAGGGCACTCGTCCGCCAGCAGCTAGTCAGCCACTGCGGCCTGCCCTCGCCATCAACGACAACCGCGGGGCCGGCCGCCACCAGTTCGCCAAGCACCTGACCAGTCAGGAACGGCAGGTCGCTGGCAAGCAGCAGCACCCAAGGCTCGCTGACCAGACCGAGTCCGGCCCGCAGCGCCGGTACAGGACCTCCGCCAGCAGGTTCCTCGGAAACAAAACAAACCAGTCCGATCAGGCCAGCCCGGACCGGCCCGACCACAACTACCCGAGAAGCCCCGGCCGCGACCGCCGCCACGACAACCGACGCGAGCAGCGCCCGCCCACCCACCAGGAGCGAAGATTTGTCCACTCCGCCAAGTCGTCGTCCCGCCCCGCCGGCCAGTACTATCGCGGCGAGGCCCCGGCCGTGAGCGACCGCCGAGCGTGTCGCGAGTGGCCGGTGCGCCGCGCCCTGCTGCCGGTCATCCATGCGCCTATCCGCCTATGGCGGACATCGGCCGGGCCGGCTGCAAGAACCCGGGATCATTGATGCCGTGGCCAGGCAACTTGGACGCGATGGCCTTACGCCACCGCTCGGCAAGCTCGCCGTCGTCCGCTCCTGATCGCAGCGGCGTCCGCAGGTCGCTCTCGTCCCTGGCGAACAGGCAGTTCCTCACCTGCCCGTCGGCCGTCAGCCTGACCCGGTCGCAGGAGCCGCAGAATGGCCTGGTCACCGAGCCGATCACGCCCACCCGCGCCTGCCCGCCATCGACGAGGAAAACTTCGGCTGGCGCCGACCCCCGGTCGGCCGGATCATCAGGAGTCAGCGAGAACTTCGCCGACAAGGCCGCCAGGATCTCGTCGGCGGTGACCATGTTCTCCCGCCGCCAGCCGTGCTGAGCATCAAGCGGCATCTGCTCGATGAACCGCAACTGGTACTCGTGATCAAGGCAGAACTGAAGGAGGTCAACCGCCTCGTGGTCGTTAACGTCCCGCATCAGCACGGCGTTGACCTTGACCGGCGTCAGCCCGGCGCTGGCCGCGGCCTCCAGCCCGGTAAGCACGTCATCAAGCCGGTTCCTTCGCGCTAGCCGCACGAACGTGTCAGGGTCAACCGTGTCGAGTGAAACATTGACCCGGTCGAGCCCGGCATCGCGCAGCGGTCCCGCCAGCCGGGCAAGCCCGATCCCGTTCGTGGTGAGCGAGATCTCAGGCCTGGGCGTCAGGGCAGCCGTCCGCGCCACGATGGCGGGCAGGCCGCGCCGAAGCAGAGGCTCTCCCCCGGTGAACCTGACCTCGGTAATCCCGAGCTGACCGACCGCGATGGCAAGGAGCCTCATAAGCTCGTCATCGGAAAGCTGATCAGCGCTCGGCAGCCAGTCAAGTCCTTCCGCCGGCATGCAGTACGCGCACCGCAGGTTGCACCGGTCAGTCAGTGAAACTCGCAGATCAGTAGCAACACGGCCATAAGAGTCGGCGAGCATCAGCCACCTCCTCATCCCCTGTGTGCCCCAGCCTACTTAGCCTCAACTAGCACCAATCAACGCAGCCGCTTAATCCTTCCCCAGTATTAGCCCGGGGGGACGACCCCCCGGAACCCCCGCGGGCCGGCGCGCTGTATTAGCCCGGGGGGACGACCCCCCCGGAACCCCCCGCGGGCCGGCGCGCTGTATTAGCCCGGGGGGACGACCCCCCCGGAACCCCCCGCGGGCCGGCGCGCTGTATTAGCCCGGGGGGACGACCCCCCCGGAACCCCCCGCGGGCCGGCGCGCTGTATTAGCCCGGGGGGACGACCCCCCGGAACCCCCCGCGGGCCGGCGCGCTGTATTAGCCCGGGGGGACGACCCCCCGGAACCCCCCGCGGGCCGGCGCGCTGTATTAGCCCGGGGGGACGACCCCCCGGAACCCCCCGCGGGCCGGCGCGCTCTAAGGCGCCGTCTTCCCTCGTCGCTCCCTCGCTCGTTCCTCGCTCATCACTCCTCAGTCCAGACGGCGCCGCGCGCCGGCGGTCTCTGGACCTGTTAGGGCCGGTTAGCCCCGGGGGACGACCCCCCGGAACCCCCCGCGGGCCGGCGCGCTGCATTAGCCTGGGGGGACGACCCCCCGGAACCCCCCGCGGGCCGGCGCGCTTTCAGGCGCCGTCTTCCCTCGTCGCTCCCTCGCTCGTTCCTCGCTCATCACTCCTCAGTCCAGACGGCGCCGCGCGCCGGCGGTCTCTGGACCTGTTAGGGCCGGCACACAGCCCCAGCACTACTACCTCAGCTTATTGTGTGCTTGTGACAGTGACGGGTGCGATCTGGCGGGATCAGCTCACCAACGAGCAGCGGCAGCAGCTGGGGCGGGATGCCGGGCACATCGCCGACGCGCGGCCGGACGTGCTCGTGGTTGGCGGCGGGATCCTCGGTGTGGCCACGGCCGCCGCTATCGGGGATACCGGGCTCGGCTCGGTGCAGCTCATCGACGCCGGACGGCTCGGCTCGGGAGCGACGGGCGGCGCAACCGGGCTTCTCGTTCCTGAGCCGCACCAGTGGAGCGATCCTGAGACTTTCGTCGACCTGGAGCGGGCCAGCCTGGAGCGCTGGCGTTATCTCGACCAGGTGACGCCTGGCGGTCTCGGCCTGGTCGAACTTGACTGGATCGGGCTGGCCCCTGACCCTGGCGGCCTCGCCGCCCATCAGCCGAAGAACGTGGAGTGGCTGGACGCGACCAAGATCGCGGCGCTGGTGCCCGGCCTGGCCTGGCACCTAGGTGGTGCGCTGATCAGGCATCAGGCCAGGATCAATCCGCTGCGCGCGCTCGTCGGCCTGGCCGAGGCCCTGCCAGCAGTCGGAACCGGCGTCGCGGCCACCGCGGTCACCATCAGGGGCGACAAGATCACGTCGGTCACGACGTCCGCAGGCGAGATCAGCCCGGGCGCCGTCGTCTTCGCCACCGGCCAGCCTCCGGTGCTCGACGGCCTTGACCTCGACATCCCGGCCGACCGGGTCAAAGGTCATCTCGTCGTCACCGAGCCAGCGAACGTGCACCTGCCTTGCACGATCGTCCCGGTCGCCACGCCGCTCGAAGACGGCAGGCTCCTAGCCGGAGGCACGCTGGACTACGGCGACGAGAGCCCGGTCGTCAGGGACGAGGTCGTCGACGCGATCGTGGCCGGCCTGCGCGCCGCGCTGCCTGGCCTGCGGGCCGTCAGGGTCTCGCACAAGTGGTGCTGCTTCCGGCCCCGCCACCCGGACGGTCGCCCCGTCATCGACCGGGTGCCTGGCCTCACCAACGCCTGGCTCACTTCCGGACACTTCCGCACCGGCATCCTCAACGCCCCGGCTACCGGCATGGCTCTAGCCCGCTGGATCTCGGCCGGCAAGCCGCCGCCGGAAACTGGTGCCTGGAGTGCCACCCGCTTCGCCAGGACGAACCGTTAGCGCACCTCCCGCCGGTCATCGGCCAGCCGCCTGGTAATCCGCACCCGGTCCAGGTACTCGAGCAGCGGGATCAGCGTGCGCCGCGTCGTCCCGAGCACCTCCCTGGCCTGCGCGGCGGTAAACGGCTGACTCAGCCCGGCCAGGATCCGCCCGGCCGCCACGTCGGCGCCCGGCGCCAGCACGATCTGATCCGCGATCCGCAACAGCGCCCCGTGCCTCGCCGCCACCGCCAGCGCCCGGCCGTCAAGCCCGAGCTCACGCAGCCGACCCGCTTCAGGCGCACGGAACGGGCTTGCGGCCAGCTCAGCGAGCAGCAGCCCAACCGGCTCAGCCAGCGAGCCAGGCAACCCGGCCGGCGTCGCCCGCGAGCCGCCGGCCGTCACGATCAGTCCGCCATCAAACTTCAAATCATCCGACAAGAGAGCACGGACGAACTCCCGGTCAGGAAGGCCAAGCGCCGACCTCGCCGCCTCCACGGGCAGCCCGCCCGCCAGCGGATTCGCCGCCGCGTGCGAGGCGACCAGCGCCGTCAGGGCCGACCTGAGCCCGCCGAGGTAGTCAGGATCGGCGACCCAGCCGGGCACAACCGGGTCGGGAAGCTGGCCGGCTCCCATCGCGGCCAGGTCGCCGGTTCGCATGACCTTGTGCCGCCTGAGCACGTCGGCCGCAGCAGGCCGGTCCGGCCAGGAAGAAAGCTCGGCGGCCGCGGCCGCCGCGCGGCCCCGCCGGTCCAGCGGTGGCGGAGCCACGTCAAGCACCACCGCGCCGGTCAGCCCGCCCTCAGCCGCTCCCGGATCGCGCAGCAGCACCCGTTCGCCGACGTGCAGCGGCAAAGGCCCGGCCAGGGTCAGCCTGGCCAGACCGGCCCCGAGCGCGCGGATCCTGGCCTGAAGCCGCGCCGACCCGACGTGCAACGTCACCAGCCTCGGCAGCGCTTCGGCCTCGCCGGCCAGAAGCCGGACATCAATCACGCTGGTCAGCGTCCACTGACCAGCCCGCACCAGCGCCATCCCGCGCCCGGCCTCGCGCGCATCGACCCCGCGGACGTTGAGCGCGACCCGCGCGACGCCGGTGACCGAGGCGACGTCCTCGCCCAGCGACTGAAGCCCGCGCACCCGGACCTGGCGCATCGACGGAGTCAGCAGCAGTTCGTCGCCCCGGCTGATCTGACCGGCCGGCAGCGTGCCGGTCAGCACGGTCCCTGCCCCGGTGATGCTGAACGCGCGGTCGACCCACATCCGGACCGGCGCCTGCTCGGCGGGACGAGGCAGGCCGGCGACCAGCCGGTCAAGGGCGTCAGCCAGCTCGGCGATCCCGAGCCCGGACACCGCGCTGACCGCGACCGCGCCGACCTCGCCGAGGCTGCTGCGACTGATCATCTGCCGCGCCTGCGCCATCGCCGGGGCCGGGTCGGCCAGATCCGACCTGGTCACGGCCAGCAGCCCGCGGTCGATGCCGAGCGCGTCGATCGCCGCGAGGTGCTCGGCCGACTGCGGCATCCAGCCCCCGTCGGCGGCGACAACGAAGAGCACGGCAGGCACCGGCCCAACCCCGGCGAGCATGTTCGGCACGAACCGGGCGTGTCCCGGCACGTCAACGAACGCGAGCCGCTCCCCGGAATCCAGCCGCATCCAGACGTAGCCGAGGTCGATGGTCATCCCCCGCCGCTGCTCTTCGGCCCACCGGTCGGGCTCCATCCCGGTCAGCGCCCGCAGCAACGCCGACTTTCCGTGATCCACGTGCCCGGCTGTGGCGATCACCTGCACGAGCGCTCCGACGCGGCGAGCACGGCGGCGGCGAGAGCCTCATCGTCGGCCGGATCGATCGCGTAAAGGTCGAGCAGCAGCCTGCCCTCGCTGATCCGTCCGATCACCGCCGGATGCCGGCCCGACTTGACCGAGTCGCCTGAACGCAACTCCCCGGCGAGCTCGGCGGCCAGGCTGACCGCCGCGCTGGCGAGCGGCACCCCCGGAGCTCCCCCGCCACCTGTGGCCGCCTGCGAGTCAAGCACCTCCGCGTCGAGTCCGCCCCGGCGAAGCACCTCCGCGAGCCGCTCAGCTCGCTGCCTGAGCGCACTCGGATCGGCGGCCAGAGCCCGCTGCACGGGAGGCCGCGGACCAAGCAGTGTCGCTTCAAGCGCCGCCACCGTCAGCTTGTCAACTCTCAGCGCGCGGGCCAGCGGATGCCTGGCGAGCTGGCCGATCAGGTCGGCCCGGCCGAGCAGCAGGCCGGCCTGGGGTCCGCCGAGCAGCTTGTCGCCGCTGGCCGTGACCAGAGCGGCGCCGGCCTTGAGCCAGGTCGCCGCGTCCGGCTCGTCCGGCAGCACGGGATGCGGAGCCAGCAGCCCTGATCCGATGTCACCGACCACAGGAACCCCGAGCCCGGCGAGTTCGGCAATGCTGGCGCTGGCGGTAAAGCCCTCGACCCGGTAGTTGGACGGGTGGACCTTGAGCACGAAGCCCGTTTGCTCGCCGATCGCGGCCGCGTAGTCGGCGGCGGTCGTCCGGTTCGTACTGCCGACCTCGCGAATCACGGCTCCCGTGCTGGCGAGCAGGTCAGGCAGCCGGAACCTGGCTCCGATCTCGATCATCTCGCCCCGGCTGAGTATGATCTCGCGTCCGGCCGCCAGCGCGGTCGCCGCGAGGACGAGGGCAGCCGCGTTGTTGTTGACCACGTGCACGGCCTCGGCGTCGGGCACCGCGCGGGCGAGCGCGGCGAGCATGGCCGCGCCTCGCCGGCCGCGGGCACCCGTGGCCAGGTCGAACTCCAGGTCCGTGTAGCCAGCGGCGGCCTGAACCGCCGCCTCGGCGGCATCGGAAAGCGGGGCCCGGCCGAGGTTGGTGTGCAAGAGGACGCCAGTGGCGTTAAGTACCTGAGTGAGGCTGGCCGCCAGAGCCGGAAGTTCGGCCACCGCGGCGTCAGGCACCCGCGCGGGCTCGATGAGGCCGTCCCTAGCCCGCTGCTGGGCGCGGTGCACGGCGTCCCTGACCAGCGCCCGGCCAAGGCGCGACTCGGCGGCCGCGAGCCTGGGATCGGCGAGTACCGCGTCGGTCTTCGGCACCAGCCTGCGGGCGTCGTCCACGACCCACGAACATACCGCGAGCCCGGCAAAGCTGTCGCAGCTTGCGACACGGATCGCATCGGTATCTCAATTCACGCGGCATCCGCGCTGATGTGCCACGCTTGATTAACTTGATTAACTGATGACTTAAAGGTGGGGAGCTGAAATGGGCGCTGGAGCGCGGATGTCTCGCAGCCGGGGCACCTTGTCCGGGCTGATGCTGGTCCTGCTCGGGGCCTGGGGCGGCCTGGCCCCGCTGGTCGGGCCGTACTTCAAGTTCGGGTTCCAGCCCGATCAGGCCTGGCACTACAGCATGGGCCGGCTGTTCCTCTCGCTCGTGCCAGGCGGCGTTGTGCTGCTAGCCGGCCTCGTTGTGCTGATTACCAGAAGCCGGTGGTTCGGTGGTTTTTGCGCGCTTATCGCAGCCCTCGGCGGCGCGTGGCTCATCATCGGCCAAGCCGCCCTGCTGATCCTGACCGGGACTACCTACACTGACGGCGCGCCGGTCGCGACCTCACCCAAGATCATCCTGCTGACCAGCCTGGCCTGCTTCGCCGGGACCGGCGCCCTGATCATCTTCTTCGCCGCGCTGGCGCTCGGACGCCAGTCGATCGGCTCGCACAAGGACTTCGTGAAGTTCGGCGATCCGGCCGCGATCCCGGCCGGCGGCCTGGCCACCGTCGGCCTGTCCCAGACTCCACCCGCTCAGGATCCATTCCAGTCGCCGGCCTACCCCGCTACCGAATACCAGCCGACGGCGCAGCAGCCGCAGCCGCAGCCGACCGAATACGACTATCAGGCCACTCAGTACCAGCCGGGCGAATATCAGCAGCCGGCCGGGTACCAGCAGACCGAGTACCACCAGCCCACCGAGTACCACCAGCCGACGGAATACCACCAGCCGACCGAATACAATCAGCCCACCGAGTACCAGGCGGGCGGCGGGTACCAGTCGGCCGAGCCGGTCACCGGTTCGCACCCGGTTGTCGGCGGACAGTCGCAGTACCCCAGTCAGTATCCTGATGCCTTCGACCAGTACGGTAACCCGGCGAACACTAACGCGGGCAGCGGCTACCCGCCCGGCCCTATTACCTACACGGCCGGGCAGACGCAGTACCCCGGCGCCATGGAGCAGACCAATCCGATGACCAGGCCAACACCGGAGCAATGAGTCCGGGCTGACCTCCAGTTTCCTGCGAGCGTGACCAGTCGCTCACTATCGGTAGTGAGTTGACTACTTCAAGCGGCGGACGACGATGGTCTTGAGCTTGATCGTGACGCTGGTTCCGAGTGCGTCCGTAACGGTGACCTCGGGGGTAAACCGGTCGGCGTGAGCGTAGCGGTGCGACGCGGTCTTGCCGGTTGCCTGCTTGCCGTCACCGAAGGCCCAGACCGCCTTCTTCAGCTTCCCGAACGGGAAGATGGCGGTCAGGCTGAAGCGCACCACCTGATGCCGCACGGCCCGGGTCCGGCTTTCGCTGGCCTTGATTTGAGGCTGAAGTGAAGCGCCTTTGGCCGAGAACATGCGGCTGGACTTTCCGTTATGGCCGAGGGTGCCGCGCCAGGAAGTGTTGGCACGCAGCGGGTCCTTCCCGTGGCCGAGGAACTGGAGAACCGTGAAGTCGGTGTGGAACTGCGAGTCGGGCTTGCCGTCTGCGGTGACGTGGTAGGTACCAGGCACCGGCTCGAAGATCCACGCGAGGGTCCGATTGCCGATCTTGGCGTAGCCGGCGCCGGGGAACGTCTCCACCTTGCCGCTCGCGTCGAGCCCGACGGTGCGGCCGAGCGGATCGGTCACGAGCAGGCTGGCCGGCGGGTCCTGGACGAGCCCGAGCCGGTCGACCATCGGGAGGTTGCTGACGAGCGTGGTGTGAATGAAGGTCTCGGCTTTCTGCACGTCGTCCTGGAACGAGGACGTGGGCGTAAGGCCGAGCTGGGTGAGGTCGGCATAGTACGTGAGCGCCGGTGTCTGGTAGAGCTTGTCGCCCGACGGGTAACTCGGCACGTACTCCGCGAATCCCGGTATCGACCAGCGGACGATGACGGTGCCCGTCGTGTGGCTGCTGTCGCCGGTCAGCAGGCAGTTGCTGGTGCCGATGAAATCACCCGGTGTCAGCGCGGAGGCGGCGGAGATCAGCGCCTTGAGCGCGCTGAAGTCGCAGGCGGGCACCTCCGTGCTCGGGTCGTCGGCCGGCAGGAAGTCCAGCGTCGCGGACGCCACGCTGTCGCCGATGTGGAACGAGCCTGCCTTGACATTGAGGATCACGGGAAGCGCGCCTATGTTCGACGTGGCTCGGCAGACGGAATCTGATGCGCCGGCAACCGTGAAGAACGTGAGCGGCAGCCGGCCGTAGCTCAGGCTGAACGGCTTGCCGGATAGCAGCACGGGGGCGTTGACCTGCGGGAGTGTCACGTGGGTACCCCCGTCGGGGCAGGGGAACAGCGTGAATTGCAGGGTCGCCGAGCCCGCCGGGCACGACCCGGAGTTGACGACCTCGCTCCAGTTGATGCTGTAGTCGTTGGGGCCGTCCGTGTAGGTGTGACTGAATTCCGCCAGCACCGAGCCGGCGCTGCCGCCCGAGTAGGACTGGCTGGTTGTCTGCCCGTCGCCCCAGGTGACCGTTCCCGTGAAAGTGCAGGACGAATTGTCACCCTGGGCGACAACGCCGAAGGCCCCCGTCGTATTGGAACTCACGCAGTCAGGAACCTCGTAAAAGCATTGCTTTCCGCTGGCAGCGGCGGGCCGCGAAGAACTCTCAGCCGACCGGATGGCGTTACGCGGCGCCGAGTTACCCGGGTGCGCGGGCGCCGCCACCGCCGCACCCGCAATCCCGAGGCTCATGAGGGCCGCCAGAGTCAGTGCGGCGGTGGCGCCCCTCATTTTCCACGTCCGGCTTCTTCTGCTCCCCGTCGCTGTAGTGAACATGCTGGCCCCTCCCCGTGCACCGCGGTCCCAGGGCAGCACCCTATTCAAAGCATTGGCTCGTTAATAGCCCAATAAGATGACAGAAGTCCCGGGCCGGGCATTAAAGAAGGGCAGCGGAGGCGGACGGGAATCGAACCCGCCGACGACGCTGCGCGCCGTCCGCCGGTTTTGAAGACCGGGGGGCCCACCAGGAACCCAGACGCCTCCGCCCAGAACCATACCCGGCACCAGTCCGTGCGAGCGGCTTGCCCAGCGAACGACGAAGCCAGACCTAAGCCCGCGACAGCATCGTTGCGCCATCGTTGCTGCTCGGCGGCGCCGGCCATGGGCGGTCGGCAGGGAAGGGCCGCGTCCCCGAGTGTCCCGCTATGATCTCGCTCACGGCACCGGCGTGGTTACGCGCTGACACTACCGCCCCGCACCAACCCGCCTCACTCCATGGCACTGCGGCGGTCGGAGCGGGCTGCCGGGCCCGGCCAGCAGTGGCCCGCCGAACCACCTGCCGCTCGTCACACGAGAAGAACCACAACAACGACTCATCGATGCTGTTCAGCAGGCCGGGGTCAACCACTACGATGTCCCATCGATGCTACTGACGCAGCATCCATGGGACATCGTTGTTGGCTGCGGCCCTCGGCCAACGACATCGGTGGGCCACCGTTGCGGCTCTGGCACATATAACGTGAAGGTAACGGCGTCAGGTGCGGCAGCGCCGTTCCTGGCGACCCAGTTCCCGGCTCTTTCCGGCCCAAGGGAACCGGTGCCCGCCGTTCAGGCTCCCGGCTCCCGGCATACCGGGCACTTCGCCGCCATCCCCCAGGGCCGCAACCTCAACGATGGGACATCAATGCTGCCCAGCCAGGCCCGGCAAGCGCAACGATGACCCATGGGTGCGTTTCCGTGGGAGTGAGGCGGGTCCCGTGGGTCTTGCTGGGGAGGCGGGGGCACTTTGCCATGGTTTTTACGTGGGTAAAGTGCCCCCGCCTTCCGGGGGCGGGACGGCGGGCTGCGCCGAATGCTCGGAATGCCGGGATATCCGGGCGGGATCGGGCGGGGACCCGGCCCCTCCCTGACCATGCGGAGGAGCCGACCAGGAACTCACTCCAGCGGAAACGCACCCATGACCCATGGATGTCGTTGCCGCAGCAACGATGGCCCATTGGCGCGCCTCCGCCCCCGCCCGGCAGCATCGCTAGGACATCGTTGAGCTGCCCGGTTACCCGGCGCCGCGGCCAGTTGGCGGCCACCGCAGCGGCCCGCGCGCCTCCACCAGGTACCCAGACGCCTCCGCGCTGAACGACACCCGGCAACCTTTTGTGCTTTAGGCGCATCTCTCCAGTGTGGTCAATGACAAGTCGGGCTCTGTACCCGGCCGCGACGAGGCCGTCGAAGAGTTGTTCTTCGCGCTTTACCCGAGGCTGGCCCGCACCGCGTTCGGCCTCGTGGGTGACTGGGAGGTGGCCGAGCAACTCGCCGCGGACGCCTTCCTGCGGCTCTGGCGGCGATGGGCTTGGCTGAGAGATCAGAACGCCGCCCCGGCCTATTTGCAGCGCACGGTCGTGAACCTCGGCCAGTCCTGGCTCCGCCGCCGAGGGGCCGAGCGCCGCGCACTCCTGCGCAGCGGGCCGGACAACGAGGCTGAGCCAAACGCTGACCTCGCGACCGACCTGACGCTGCGGCACGCCATCGAGTCACTGCCTTACGGCAAGCGCGCCTGCGTGGTGCTGCGCTACCTGGTCGGCCTGACCGAGGCCGAGACGGCGGAGGTGCTCGGCGTGTCGGTCGGCACGGTCAAGAGCCAGACCCATAAGGCCCTGCGCCAGTTGCGAGCCGTGCTAGGCGAATCTGAACAGATGCAGGAAGCGGGCACGCCATGACAGATACGGATCTTGAGCAAAGGCTCAGCCAGATGTTCGGCCGGTACGCCGGCCGTCCCATCGACACGGCGGAATCCTGGCGGCAGTTCACGCGCCTGCGCGCTCGGTCCTTGCGGAATAGCCGCCGGCTGGTCGCGGCCGCGGCCGCTATGGCGGCGGTCGCGCTGATCGCGTCCTTGACCGTCGTGGGGCACGACCTGTTCCGGGTAACCGCGCCCGGCGGTGCCGGTCCTTCGCGGCCCGCGATCGGCCACCTGGCGATCACCGCCCGCCTGCCGATCGCCGGCGCAGGCGTCGTGGTCACTGGCCACGGCCACCAGGTCTGGGTGCTCGGCGATCCCGACACGCTGATCAGGGTTGATACCGCGACCAACCGGGTTATGGGCAGTGAACGAATACCAGGCACCACCGACCTGGCGGCCGGGATCGGCGCGCTCTGGGTGCTCACTAGCGAGAAGGCCGCCAGCGCACCCTACGGCCAGATCGTAAAGCTCAGCCCGGTGACTGGCCGGGTCGAAGCCGCTTTCGCCCTGGCCCGTCCCTGCGAGCGGGGTCAGGTGGCGGCCGCGGGAAGGAACCTCTGGCTGGCGTGTGGCACCAGCGCCACCGAGTTCGCCCTGGTTGACCCGGCCACCGGGCGCGTGGTCGCCAGAGCCGGCGGGGTGCGCAGCGTGTTTAACATCGCCGCCACGCCCGGTGCAATCTGGTACACCAACCAGTCAGGTCTCAGCGGCTTCGTCGCCCAAGGCACCAGGCTCCGCTGGCGGACGGTAAACGACCCTGGCTATCCGGTGTCATTCGCCTACGCTAACTCGCTCGTGTCGGCGGCGGGCATGCTCTGGGCGTTCACCAACGACGAGAGCGTGGCCGAGATCAACCCCGCGACCGCGAGGGTCACGCGGTTCTACACGTATGCGGACTACGACCCGAGTGACTCGCTGGGGCTTGACTTCATGACGGCCGGCCGCGGCTCACTGTGGTTCCTCGACGACGATCACTCGGACGCGACCTCGGTGCTCAGGGTGAGCATGGCGACCGGGAAGCCGCAGGGCATCGTCGCGGGCGCCGGGTCCTGCGGCCAGCCGTGCTCGGAAATCTATTTCGCGGCCGGCTCGGTCTGGGTTCCGGCGAGGGCGCGCGTCACTCGGGTCAGCCCTGCTCCTCGAAATACAGGGCGTCGATGACGTCGGCGTACTTGCGGTGGATGATGCGGCGCTTGAGCTTGAACGTGGGCGTGAGCTCCTCGCTCTCGGCGGTCCACTCGACCGGCAGCAGCCGCCAGCGCTTGACCTGCTGCACGCGGGCGAGGTGCTCGTTGGCGTCGTCGACCGCCGCGCTGACGGCGGCGAGCACCTCCGCGTGCTCGGCCAGCTCGGCCAGCGAGGTCGCCTCGATCCCGCGGGCCTTAGCCCAGGCCGGCGCGACCTCTCCGTCCAGGGTGAGCAGCCCGACGACGTATTTGCGCTGGTCGCCGAAGGCCAGGGCCTGGCCGATCAGGGGGTGAGCGACGAGCGCGTTCTCCACGGCGGCGGGCGAGACGTTCTCCCCGCCCGAGGTGATGATCAGCTCTTTTTTCCGGTCGACTACGGCGACGAAGCCGTCTTCGTCGATCGAGCCGATGTCACCCGTGTGCAGCCAGCCGTCTTCGTCGAGCAGGTCAGCGGTCTGGGCCGGCAGGTTCCAGTATCCGGGAGTGTTGAGCGGGCCCCGCGCCAGGATCTCGCCGTCATCAGCGATCATCACTTCGATGCCGCCGACGGCCTTGCCGACAGTGCCGAGCTTGAACTCCGCTGGTGTATTGGTTGTAAAGGCTCCTGTCGTTTCTGTCATGCCGTAGACGTCGAGCATCGCCAGGCCGAGGCCGGCGAAGAAGGCGCCTACCTCGGGCGGCAGCGGAGCGGCCGCACTGACTACGACCGTCGCCTCGCCGAGGCCGAGCAGGCTCTTGATCAGGTTAAGCACGCCCGCGTCGGCGGCGGCGAACTCGGCGGCCAGCTCTTCTGAGGTAGTGCGGCCGTACTGGCGGCTCTGGACGTAGCGACGGCCGGTGTCCATGGCGGCCGCGACTGCGGCTTTCCTCGACTCGTCCTGCTCGCCCGCGAGCAGGGCCTGGATTCCAGCCTGGATCTTCTCCCACACCCTCGGCACGCCGAAGAACGCGGTCGGCTTGACCTCGCCGACTGTCCTGATCAGGTCGGTGGAGGCGTTGTGGCAGAAGTAGCTGTGCGTGGCGTTGAAGACCGCCAGGTACACGGAGAACATCCGCTCCGCGATGTGCGCCAGCGGGAGGTAGGAGACCCAGCGGGTGTGCAGCGAGGCGCTGCCGGAATTGGTCGCGGTGACGCACTCGTACAGGACGCCGCGATGAGTGACGATGACGCCCTTCGGGTTGCCCGTCGTGCCCGAGGTGTAGAGCAGGGTGACGGGATCGGACGGGGTAATCGCGCCGACCCGGTTGATTACCTCGGCGGCCGCGTCACCGGCGGCGGCCTCCTCGCTCAGCTCGGCGAAATCAGCCCAGCTGAGGAACCGGTCATCGGCCGGGCAGGCGGCGGCGTCCCTGACGATTACCTTCTTGAGGCCGGGCAGGTCGTCGATCAGCGGCTGCCACCTGGTCAGCTCCGTTTCGCCGTCGATCACCGCGATCCGCACGTCGCAGTCGCCGGCCACGTACTTGATCTGGTCAGGAGCCAGCGTCGCGTAAAACGTGACCGGAGTCCCGCCAGCGTGCAGGATCGCCTGGTCAGCGAGGAGGTGCTCAAGCCGGTTCGGCAGCATCATGGCGACCCGCTCCCCCGGCTGCAACCCCAGTTGCACCAGGCCGGCGGCCAGCTTCTGGACGGCGTCGCTGAACTCGCGCCAGGTTACCGTCCGCCACGGGTCCGCCCCGTCCCGGTCGGAGTAGGCCGGGAGGTCACCGTACCTGGCTACCGTCGACGCCAGCACGTCAGGGAGAGTGCGCCCGCTGACCTCGGCCTCGATCGCCGCCCGTTCTTCCAGAACTGATCCGCTCACGTGCGTTGCCTTCCGGTGTGTTTGCAATATGCCACCACGGCACAGCTAAGCACGCAACCCAGCCTGGATATGGTTCAGCCATGAGCGTCCGGCTGACTCAGTACGCGCGCGGCGGCGGCTGCGCCTGCAAGATCCCGCCCGGTGAGCTCGAGGAGGCGGTCGCCCGGCTGATTCCCGAGCACCGCCACCCTGACCTGCTGATCGGCGTGGAGCACGGGGACGACGCGGCGGTGGTCAGGATCAGCGATGGCCGGGCGGTCGTCGCCACCGCCGACTTCTTCACGCCGGTCGTCGACGACGCCCGCACTTTCGGCCGGATCGCGGCCGCGAACGCGCTTTCCGATGTCTACGCGGTGGGCGGCGAGCCGCTGGTCGCGCTTAACCTGCTTGGCTGGCCGAGAGAGGTGCTCAGCGCCGACCTCGCGGCCGAAGTGCTCGCCGGCGGGCTCGAGGTCGCTACCCAGGCGGGCTGCCATGTGGCCGGCGGGCACAGCATCGATGATCCAGAGCCGAAGTACGGCATGGCGGTGACCGGGTTGGCCGACCCAGATCACCTGCTGCGCATCGACGCCGGAGTGGCTGGCCTGCCGCTGAGCCTGACCAAGCCGCTCGGCACCGGGGTGCTCAACGCGCGGCACAAGGCGACCGGCGAGGTGTTCGAGGACGCGATCGAGGTGATGACGACCCTGAACGCGGCGGCCAGCCGGGCGGCCCTGGCGGCGGGCGCCAGGTGCGCGACCGACGTCACCGGGTTCGGGCTGCTCGGCCACGCGTTCAAGCTGGCGAGAGCCAGCGGCGTTACCGTGGTCATCGATCACGATGAGGTTCCATTTATCGCCGGAGCGCGGGAAGCGGCCAGGAACGGTTACGTACCTGGCGGCAGCCGGCGTAACCTGACCTGGGTCGCGCCGCACTCGGACTTTTCCTGCGTATCTGACGAGGAGCTGCTCCTGCTCGCCGATGCTCAGACCTCAGGCGGACTGCTTGTGGCAGGCGAAATTCCCGGAGCCCCGGTAATTGGCGAGCTTGTTCCCAGATCAAATACAATACTTAAAGTCAAGTAGCGACTACCATTAGTAGTATTCCGCACACCGGAGGGCTCCCCCGTTGCAGGCAGAGGTGGCACTGACCGATGTCCAGGCTCAGCTGGACCGACGGTCGCTGCCCTGGCAGCGGACGCTTGGTTTCGCCAGCCTGGTCGTGGCGATCCTGTTTTTCTGCGTGGCGCTCATCGCGTACCTGGACGATGCGGTCGCCCATTCTGGCGTCGTACTCGACTGGTTCGACCTTAATGTCTACAACGACGCCGGCCTGATCACCAGGCAGCTGCCCTCGTACCTGTACATCTGGGAGCAGGGCCCGAACGTGAAGTTCACCTACACCCCGTTCGCCGGCCTTGTCTTCGCCGGCAGCTCCTACCTGAGCTGGGCGTACCTGCGCTGGACGATGACCATCGCGAGCCTGGCCTCGATCCCGGTCACGGCCTGGCTGACGCTCGGCGCCATGGGCAGGCGAGGGACGGGCCGGGCGGCTATGGCGCTCGCGGTGGCCGCCGTCTCGATCTGGCTCGAGCCGGTGACCAAGGCGATGTTCCTCGGTCAGATCGAGCCGCTCCTGCTGCTGCTGGTGGTCTGGGATGTGACCAGGGATGACAGCCGGCGGTGGAAGGGCGTGGGCATCGGCCTCGCGGCCGGGATCAAGCTGGTGCCGCTGCTGTTCATCCCCTACCTGTTCGCCTCGGGAAAAGTCAGGCAAGGGATCGTCGCTAGCTGCGTTTTCCTTGGGAGCGTGCTGACTGGCTTCATCGTGCTGCCGGGACCATCCGAGCAGTACTGGCTGACCGGGTACTTCTTCAAGCCTGGCCGCACCGGCGGGGTGGATTCGCTGGTGAACCAGTCGCTGCTCGGCATGCTGGCCAGGCACGCGGGGACTGCCAGCGCCGCGTCGCCTCTCTGGCTGCCGGTCGCGCTCGCGGTGTCGGCGGGCGGCATCGCCGGCGCGGCGCTGCTCAGCCGCGCTGGCAAGCCGGGTCCTGGCTGGGTCCTGATCGGCATCACCAGCGTTCTCGTCTCGCCGATCAGCTGGGACCATCACTGGGTCTGGATCGTGCCGGTGCTGGCGATGATCGGCGGGCTCGCCATGAGCGGCCGGGGGGTCCTTCGCTGGCTGCTCGTCCTCGCCGGCCTTGGCACGGCGGCGCTGTTCGGCTCCTGGCCGGGAACCTACAGCGGCCCTTTGGCCTTCGTGCCGGAGAAAGGGCTGCTCGGCTGGTTCGTGCGACCGCCGGTTTCGTATCTCGTCACGGCGCTGCACGGGTGGCAGCTAGTCACCTACAACTTGTACGTGCTGTACGGGATCGTGCTCTTCCTGATCATGCTGACCGCGGCTGTCCTGGTCAGGCGCCGCAAGCCGTCCGAGCCTCCTGAGCCGCCGGCCCCGCCGCCCAAGACCGCACCGGATCGGGCCAGTCCGATCTCGGCGGTGCTTGCCAGGGCCGAGGCGGTGCTGAGGTCGCAAGAGTCGCTGGCAGCGCGCAAGACAGCAAAACCGGCCGAAGGCTGATCACCTTCGGCCGGAGTTCGGTTCGTCGAGGTCAGGCGGCCTGACGCCCGCCTGATGTCACCGGGACGCGCTCGGCGCCCGCGGCCTGCGCCACGCTCAGCCGCGCCCCGCGCGGCGTGCTGTGGCGCTGCTCGCGGCCGTGCAGCACGATCGCGCTGATCCCGATGATCGCGACGGCGATCGCGAGTGCGACGCCCGCGCTGATGCCAAGGCCGGCCAGTGCGATGTTGATCAGGTGCGTGTCCACCATCTCGTCCACCTACTCAAGTCTTCTGCTCGGTTCCTTCAGGGATCCGATGTGTACGTTGTTTACATCTCTATAGTGCCTCTTGAAGTGAACGTTGTCAACATGCGAGCGCGAGTTATTTCTGAGATGCTCTGATCGTGCGTATCCGTCACCAGATACTGGCCCTTAGCGTGACTGCCGCCCTCGGCCTCGCCCGCGTAGCGATCTCCGGATACCCGTCTTCCGCGCAACCGCCGCCGCGCCACGAAGCGCCGACCGGACTGGCCGCGAGCGCGGCCAGGCCGGTGCCACCAGGGTCGCTGCGGCTGGGGACAATGGCTCCGGGTACGAGGCTGCGGCTGGACATTGCCATGAAAGTGCGCCGCCCGGCCGCGCTTTCCGCCTTCGTCGCCGCGGTGGGCAACCCCAGGTCGCCGCTGTTCGGGCACTTCCTGCGTCGCGGTCAGTTCGGGCCGCGCTTTGGCCCGACGCTCGCCTCGGTCGCCTCCGTGCGGGCCTGGCTGCGGCAGGCGGGGCTGTCACCAGGGCGGACGTCCGCCGACCGGTTGCTCATCCCGGTCAAGGCCGCGGCCTCGGCGGTGCGGCGCGCGTTCGGTGTCTCGCTGCTGCGGTACCGGCTGCCCGGCGGGCGGATCGCGTACGCCAACGCCGCCGCACCCCGCGTTCCTGCCGCGATCGCTCCTTACGTGGGCGGTGTACTCGGTCTCAGCGATCTTTACCCTGACCAGGCCGCGATTGAATCCGCCCCAACTGGGCGGCGCCAGGCCAGTCACGCCGCGGCTCGTCCTGGCGCGGCTCGTCCCGGCGCGGCCGGGCCGATGCCGTGCTCTTCGGTGCCTAGCATTGACCTGCCGCACGCGGTGAATGTCTTTGCCGGCCATTACGGGATGACTCCGCTGTACCAAATGGGTGATACCGGCAGCGGAGTACAAGTCGCCGTATTCGAGCAGGAGCCGGATCTGACCACCGATATCACCGCCTATGAGAGCTGTTTCAATGTCACCGCACCGGTCGATTATTTTCCGGTCGATGGCGGGGCGGGCACAGGGGCCGGAAGCGGCGAGGCGACGCTCGACCTTGAGAACATCGCCGGCCTCAGCCCGGGCGCCACCATCGATGTGTACCAGGGACCGGATAGCACGGACGCGGACACGGCGGATATTTATCAGGCCATGGTCGATAGCGGGGACCAGGTGCTCTACACCTCGTGGGGAACCTGCGAGGCCGAGACTAACCAGGCCCTGATCAGCACGGAGCAGACCCTCTTCGCCCAGGCCGCGACTCAGGGGCAGACGGTGATCGCGGCCGCGGGCGACACCGGGTCAACCGATTGCTTCGGTGCGGACCCGACTAACGCCGCGCTCAGCGTCAGGGTTCCGGCCAGCGAGCAGAACGTGCTCGCCGTCGGCGGCACGACGCTGACGGGCTCCGCCGACACGGTGTGGAACGACTCGGCGTCCAGTAAGGAGCCGGCGGCGGCGGGGTCTCCGCTGCCGTGTGCATGCCCGGCTATCAGGACAGGACCGCCGTGCCCGGCCTGATCGGCCCCGACTCGCAGGTCAGCCAGTCATGCAAGTCAGGCACCGGCATCAAGTACCTGCGCCAGGTTCCTGACGTATCGGCGGCGGCGAGCCCAGAGTCGGGCTACCTGGTCTTCTACAACGGCGGCTGGACGGTCCTGCACGGAACCGGCGGAGCCGGAGCGCTCTGGGCCTCGGCCGCCGCTCTCGTGGACGCCTCGCCGTTCTGCCAGGTGTGGCATTCCCCCGATCCCGGCGTGCTGCCTCCCGGCCTGTATTTCATCGCGGCTCATTTCGCCGCTTACGTGGCCGGGACTCAGCCGGAGGGCTGGCAGGACGTGACGACCGGAAGCAACGCCTACCGCCCGTCCGGCTACACCGGCAAGCTCTACCCCGCGACGAAGGGCTATGACCTCGCGTCCGGCTTTGGCACCCCGCTGCTCAGCGGGATCAACAGGGGCCGGGCGAGCACGTTCTACCCTGGGCTGGCCGCCCTGATGTGCCTGGTCTACGGCCAGAACGTGTCCTCAGCCAGCGTGACGAGCGTGTCGCCGCGCTTCGGCCCGCCCGGCGGCAAACAGCTAATCACTGTCACCGGCTCTGGGTTCGTGCCGATCGCCGGCGCCGACTTCGCCGAGCTCGGCAAGACGAACGTGCCCGCGACCTGCACCAGCACGACTCAGTGCACGTTCACGACCCCGAAGGGGCCGCTCGGCACGGTCGACATCAGGATCAATGCCGAGGACCTGGGCGCGAGCAAGATCGTGAAGGCCGACCGTTACCAGCGCGTCCGGGTCCCGGAGATCAGCTCGCTGACCCCGGCGAGTGGTCCTGCCCACGGCGGTAACACGGTGACGATCAGGGGGCTCGCGTTCTACGGCACAGTTACCGTGCGCTTCGGCAAGAAGGCGGGTACCCGCATCCGGGTCGAGTCAAGAGACGAGCTGACCGTGACCGCCCCGGCGGGCAGCGGATCAGTGAAGGTGACAGTACAGGCCGCAGGCGGTACCAGCCCGGCCAGGACGTACCGCTACTGACCGGGAACGGCGGCCTCGCGACCAGTGATGCCGACGAGGACGAACTCGCTGACCTTGGCGATGGCGCCGGCCCTTTCCTCGTCATCGAGCATCGCGAGCGGGCCGTCGAGCAGGAGCGTGGCCAGCCCGTGCACAGCCGCCCAGGCCGCGATCTCGGCCCCCGGCCGCCGATGCGCCTCGAGAACGCCATGCCGCACCAAGTCATCGAGCACTCCGCTGACCAGTGCGAACGGTCCTTCTTGGGCCAGCCGGACCTGGACGTCAGACATCGGCCGGTCGGGCCGACAGAACGCGGTGCGGAATAGTCCCGGGTCGCTGAGCGCGAAGCCGATGTAGGCACGGCCAAGCGCGCGAAGGCGGCGGATCGACTCCTGCGCGGGATCATCGAGCGGCTCATCCGAGTTCAGGCTCGCCCGCATGGCGTCGCCAAGCGCGCTCAGCGCCCGCTGCCGTACGGCGTGCAGCAGATCGCCGTGGTCGGTGAAGTGCCGGTAGGCGGCCGCAGCCGACACGCCGGTCGCGCGGGCAGCCGCCCTGAGCACCACCGCGTCGGGTCCGCCCTCCCTGGCCATCTCCGTCGCCGCGTCGGTCAGGGCGTTCGGGAGGTCACCGTGGTGGTAACTGTTCCGGCGCTGGTTGTGCTTGTCGTGCCCGCGCATTGTCGAGGCCATCAAGTCATAGTGCGGCACAAACCCGAGGTTGACAACGATCGCCTGGCCGGTTTATGACTAGCTGCCAGGCTTGGTCAGCCAAAGAGAGGAATATGCGATGGCCATCGCCATACTCCTCGCGGCCGGGGCTGCCTTCCTGTCGGCCATGGCCGTCGTGTTTCAGCGGGTCGCCCTCGAATCCGCGCCTGATACCGGTGACCTCAACCCCCGGCTGATTGTGCACGCGCTTCAGAAGCGCGGCTGGCTGATCGGCTTCGCCCTCATGCTCGGCACGTTCGTCCTCCAGGCCTCGGCGCTGCACTTCGGCCAGCTCAGCCTGGTCCAGCCGGTCCTGACGCTGGAACTGGTCTTCCTCGTCGCGATCCTGGTCGCAGGGTTCCACCGGAGGGTCGGCCGCCGCGAGGTTTTCGGGATCCTGGCGATCGTGGTCGGCCTCGCCGCCTTCTTCGCCTCCGCCTCCCCGGCGGTCGGCACCGGCCAGCCAAGCAATACCGCCTGGGTCGTCGTCTCGGCCGCGGTGGTGGCCGGGGCGCTCGCCCTAGTGGTCGCCGGCCGGATCGGTCCCCGCTGGTGGCGAGCTGCGGTGCTCGGCGCTGGCGCCGCCACGCTTTTCGCCTACAACGCCGCTCTGGCCAAGACCCTGACCTATCTGCTCGGACATGGCGGCGTGGCGCACCTGTTCGCTACCCCCGACCCTTACCTGATCGCGCTATCGGGCGCCTCCGGCCTCTTCGTACTGCAAGGCTCGCTGCATTCAGGCCCGGTCACCGCCTCGCGCACCGCCAACGTCGTGGTGAACCCGCTCGTGAGCATCGTGATCGGCCTCACCGCCTTCGGCGAGCGCATCCGCTCCGGCGGCCTGTTCATCTCCCTCGACGTCCTGTCCATCGGGGTCCTGTGCCTCGGCATAGCCGTGCTCGCCCGCTCCCCCCTCATCACCGGCCTGAGCGACGAATACCTGGCGACCGCCCGGCCCCCGGCGGCGCCGCCCGTGCCGCCCGCGCCCGTGCCGCTCCCGCAACCCGAGTAGCCGCGCGCCGGGACCTGACCGGGCGGGCGGGCGGCACCGGGCCGGCGGGGCAGGGCCGGGGCAGAGCCGAGGCCGATGTGGCTGACGGGGCGGCCTGAACCGGACCGACCTTGTCATGGGGCGACTCAATGCTTTCCTGGCGCTGACGTCGTAGAAGCACTCAGCGACCCGAGAATCAGGGAACTGCTCAGCGAGCGGCTTATGGTCTAACCGGCCCTTTGTTGCGTTTGCACCACGTACTTGGGATCGCGGGCTGACTCGACTCCGGCCCGGTGCACGGCGAACTTAGCGGTCAGCCCGCCCCCGGCTAGCAGTGCCGCCGAGGCGAGCGCCGCGACCCGGCTGCGCCGGGCGGCGAGCGCGAGCACCGCCCCCGAGATCGTCGCGGCCCGCGCGTACTTGAACAGCCGGGCGCCTTCGCCCGTCTGGTACGGCTCGGCGGCGATGTCGGGACGGCGTTCGAGCACCAGTTCCGCCCCGCCTTCGAGCGCCGCCCCTACCAGCGCCAGCCGCTGGGAAGGACCAAGGTCGGCTGGGTCGCCGGTCACCGCCCCCGCCACCAGGCCGACGGCCGCGGCCGCGGTCAGCGCGCCCCCGGCGAAGAGCAGCGTCAGTTCCCGGTACGACGAATGCCAGGCCGGCACGGCGGTGTTGCCAAGCAGCACGCCTGGATAGGCCGCCAGCAGCGGTCCGGTCACCGCCGAGCCGGCCGCGGCCAGGCCGCCGAGCGGCCCGAGCCATCCGGTCACGTTGGTCGCGGCGGCGGCGGAAGTGAGCGCGCTGTGACTGACCAGGATCCACGAGCCCATGCTCATCGGCGAGGTTGGCTTGGCGACCCGCAGCATGTGCAGGAACCGCTCCGGCCGTCCGAGCTCGGCGGTGAGGAACGCGGATCCGCCGGCCGCCGCCGCCGCCGCGACCAACCGCCCGGCAGTGACCAGCGCGGGACGCCGGGTCGCCGACGCGGCCACCCCGAGCACCGCCGCCGCGCCCGACAATTCCCCGAGAAACAGGTACGCAGGCAGGTGCGGCTCCCGCCACCGCGTCACCTTCAGTATCGGCCGCCCGTAATACGACTCGAACTCGGCCGGCGGCACCTGGAGCTCCTCGGCGCCGCGACGCTCACCACGAGGCCGCTCCTCGCTCACGGACGCCGCCCCGCGAACGCGACCGCCACCCCGACGGCCAGCACCCCGGCGGCGACCCCGGCCCACCGCCACATCCCCGGCAGGTCCCTGGTCGTCACGACCGGATCGGGCGGCAGCCCGTACACCTGCGGTTCGTCGAGCAGCAGGAAGAACGCCCCGGCTCCCCCGATCCCGTCGTCGGGATCGTCACCGTAAAGCCGCGCCTCGGTAACCCCGGCCGCGTGCAGCTCGGCGAGCCGGGCGGCAGCGGTAACGCGGAGCTCATCCAGCGGCCCGAACTGGATCGAGTCGGTCGGGCACGCCTTCGCGCAGGCCGGCTCGAGGCCGCCGCGCAGCCGGTCGTAGCACATCGTGCACTTCCAGGCCCGGCCATCGTCCTCGCGCCGGTCGATCACCCCGAACGGGCACGCCGACACGCAGTAAGCGCACCCGTTGCAGACATCGGGCTGCACGATCACGGTGCCGAACTCAGTCCGCACCAGCGCCCCGGTCGGGCAGACGTCCAGGCAGGCCGCGTGCGTGCAGTGCTTGCAAACGTCCGACGCCATCAGCCACCTGGTGCCAGAACCAGCGTCGTCGGTATCCCCGGCCGAAATGATCAGCTGCCCGTCCCCGTCCCGTGAGAGGGCCGAGGCGGGGGGAACGGCCTGCTCGATGAACGCCACGTGCCGCCACGAGTCCGCCCCGAGCTCGGCGGTGTTGTCGTACGACATCCCGGTGAGCTTGAGCCGGTCGTCATCGGGATCAGGCAGCCCGTTCCACTCCTTGCAGGCGACCTCGCAGGCCTTGCAGCCGATGCACACGCTGGTGTCGGTGAAGAACCCGACCCGCTCAGGATGCCCGGCCACGTACCCGGCGTCCCCGGACACATCCTCAAGCGGCCCGTACAGGCTGTTGCTTTTCACGTCGCCCGCTCCCCTTCGGCGCCAAGTCCAGCGCGCTCACGGTACTGGCGCACGAGGTCCAGCCGGGCGGGGCCCTCGGCCGCCGCCCCGGCTGGATATCGCAGGTCGCTACCTTGCTCTCCTGGATAAATACGTTCGGGTCGAGCACCAGCGGCAGCAGGTCATTGACCGAGTCGCCGGTCACCAGGCCTTCCCCGCCCCAGTGATACGGCAGGCCGACCTGGTGGATCACGCCTTCGCCAGGGATCCGCAGCGGCCGGTTACGCCTGGTGACGAGCACGCGTGCCTCGATCGCTGCCCGGGCGGTGACGATCGTGGCCCACCCCCCGTTCGAAAGACCCCTCTCGGCCGCCAGCGCCGGCGATACTTCGCAGAACAGTTCGGGCTGAAGCTCGGCGAGCCGCCCGAGCGTCCGGCTCATCGACCCGGCGGTGTGATGCTCGGTCAGCCGGTAGGTCGTCATGACGTAGGGATAGGCCGCGTCGTGCCCGGCGACCTGCCGCCTCGTCTCCCACCGGCCCCGGTACTGGATCGACACCGGGCTAGTATCCTGCCCGTACATCCGGTTCCGCTGCGGCGACTCGGCCGCCTCGAAATGAACGGGCAGCGGCCCGTCGGCGAGCCCCTTGGGCACAAACAGCGCGGCCCGGCCGTTGGCCTGCATGATAAAGGCGTCGGCGCCGCTCAGCGCCGCCTGGGCGCGCGCCCCCGGCGAAGGCACGAACGACGGCGGCTTCTTTTTCTCGATGTCGGGGACGTCGTACCCGGTCCACTCGCTGGCGTCGCCGTCCCACCACACGTACGCCTTGGCATCGCTCCACGGCTTGCCTTCCGGGTCAGCCGAGGCCCGGTTGTACAGGATCCGCCGGTTCGCGGGCCAGGACCAGCCCCACTCGAGCGCGACCCAGGACTGCTCGGACTGCGGTTTCCGCCGCGCGGTCTGGTTCACTCCCCCGGCAAAGCAGCCCGCGTGGATCCAGGACCCGCACGTAGTCGACCCGTCATCGGCCAGCTGAACGAAGGTGGACAGCGGTGATCCGTCGGCGGCGTACCCGTTGATCTCCGCGAGAATGGCTTCCGCCGACGGGTCCTCGTCCGGACCGGAGACCGGATAGTCCCAGGTCAGGTCCAGCACTGGCCGGTCACGCGGATCAGAAGAGCCGGCCAGCCGAGAACGGATAGCGCGCCCCAGGTGGAAGATGAACGACAGGTCGCTCCGCGCGTCCTCCGGCGGTTCCAGCGCCTTCTCGTGCCATTGCAGGAGCCGCTGGGTGTTAGTGAAGCTGCCGTCCTTCTCCACATGCGACGCGGCCGGCAGGAAGAACACCTCGGTCCCGATCCGCTCGGTGACCAGCTCACCGCTCTCGATCTCAGGACCCCGCTTCCAGAAGGTCGCGGACTCCACGAGCGTCAGGTCCTTGACCACCAGCCAGTCCAGGTTGGCCAGCGCCAGCCGCTGCAGCCGTCCGCCCGCCGAGCCGACGGCCGGGTTCTCGCCGAGCAGGAAGTAACCCTTCACGTTGCCGTCGATCATGTCGAGCGTGGTCCGGTACGTCCCGTGGTCCCCGGTGATCCTGGGCAGATATCCGAAGCAGAAATCATTAGAAGCGGTCGCCGCCGAACCGAACCAGGCCTTCATCATGCTGACCAGGTACGCACGCTTGTTACCCCAGAATCCGGTATCGGGGATGCCCGTGAGATAGTCGTCCAGGCTCAGCCCGGCGGCCGGAGACGGCAGGTACCCGCCGAGCAGGTGGAACAGCGTCGGGATGTCGGTCGCGCCCTGAATGTTGGCGTGCCCGCGCAGCGCCAGGATCCCGCCGCCAGGCCGCCCCATGTTCCCGAGCAGCGTCTGCAGGATCGACGCGGTCCTGATGTGCTGTACCCCGGTCGAGTGCTGAGTCCAGCCCACCGCGTACACCCACGCCGTGGTCTTCTCCCGCCCGCTGTTCGCGACCAGGGCCCGCGCGATCTGGTCGAAGTCAGCGGGCGCCAGCCCGCACACCTGGTCGACCAGCTCAGGCGTGTAGCGCGCGAAGTGCCGCTTGAGTACCTGGAACACGCACCGGGGGTGGGTCAAGGTGACGTCGCGCTCCCCGGTGGGCTGCCAGGTCGCGTTGTCGTAAGTCCTGGTCTTCGGGTCGTACCCGGAGAACAGCCCGTCCCCGTCCTCGGCGTCGACGAAGTCCTCAGGCAGCACGTCGGCCGCGTTCGTGTATGCGGTCACGTACTCGCGGAACTCGTGCTCGCCGGACAGCACGTAGTTGATCAGCGCGCCGAGGAAAACGATGTCGCCTCCGGCCCGCGTCGGCACGTGCATCGACGCCAGCGCGCTCGTCCTGGTGAACCTGGGGTCCACGTGGAACACGGTCGCGCCGCGCTTCTTGGCCTCGATCACCCACTGGAACGCCACCGGATGGCACTCGGCCATGTTGGAGCCGCAGATGACGATGCAGTCCGAGTTGATCAGGTCCCGAGGGAAGGTCGTGGCGCCGCCGCGGCCGAAGCTAGTCCCCAGACCGGGGACGGTCGCGGAGTGTCAAATCCGGGCCTGGTTCTCGATCTGGATCGCTCCCAGAGCCGTCCACAGCTTATTGATCAGGTAGTTCTCTTCGTTGTCCAGCGTAGCCCCGCCGAGCGAGGCGAACCCGAGCGTCCGCGCGACCCGCTTATCGCCGGCCGATTCCTGCCACGTCGCCGCCCTGGTCGACAGCACCCGGTCCGCGATCATGTCCATCGCGGTCGCGAGGTCGAGCGACTCCCACGAGGTGCCGAACGGCCGCCGGTAAAGAACCTTGGTCTGCCGGCCAGGATGGGTCACCAGCTGCTTGCTCGCCGCCCCCTTAGGGCACAGCCGCCCGCGCGACACCGGCGAGTCAGGATCGCCCTCGATCTGGGTAACGGTCTCCCGGCCGCCGATCATGCCGACGTAGACCTTCTGCCCGCAGCCGACCGCGCAATACGGGCAGATCGAGGACACGACCCGGATCGCGTCCTGCGTACGCGGCGCCGAATGCTCGGTGTGCGGCGACCGGACAGCGGACCCTCGGCCCAGCTTGTCCGTACCGGTCAGCTGCCGGTAAACCGGCCAATTAACCAACCATCCGGGGCGCTCCACGCTTTTCATCCAAGCACGTACGCTCAGGTCTGCGAAAGGAGGCCTGCGATGAGCGGCAGAACGACGCGCCGACAGGTCGTGCGCATCAGGCTCGACGCTGGCGTCACCGAGCGAGCCGACGTGCTCGCCACCGAGGAACCGCTCGGCATCAGGATCGCCGGCGAGGCCGTGAACCTGACCATGCGCACCCCCGGCGACGACATCGACCTGGTCGCGGGCTTCCTGTTCACAGAAGGCATCGTCACCGGCCCTGAGGAAATCACCGAGATCAAGATCTGCGACGGCACGACCTGCGGCCACGCCGGGCACGAAGGCCTCGGCAACATCGCCGACGTCAGCCTCGCCGCAGGCGCGCGACCGGCCCCGCGCCGGAACTTCCTGACGACGAGCGCCTGCGGGGTGTGCGGAAAGGCGAGTGCCGCCGAGCTATTTGTCGGAAAATCTTTTGATCTCAGCCAAGATCACGGGGTGATCCGAGCAAGCCTGCTGGCGCAACTGCCCGACCGGTTGAGAGACGCCCAGCGGGTGTTCGCCAGCACGGGCGGGCTGCATGCCGCCGGGGTATTCACGCCTGACGGCGAGCTCGTCTGCGCGCGAGAGGACGTAGGCAGGCACAACGCGGTCGACAAGGTGATCGGCTGGGCCCTGCGGTCCGGGCGGCTCCCGCTGAGCGGCTGCGTACTGCTGGTGAGCGGCCGGGCCTCGTTCGAGCTGGTCAGCAAGGCCGTGCTGGCCGGCTTCCCGGTCCTCGCGGCCGTGTCGGCGCCGTCGTCGCTGGCGGCCGACCTGGCCGAGCAGAACGGGCTGACGCTGGTCGGCTTTCTGCGCGGCGGCTCGATGAACGTCTACACGGAAGTTCAGCGGGTGGTAAGCGAATTAGCCGCCCCGGGCGTATAGCTCACGTGACCACAGCGGAAGCGAGCTTCGCCGAGTTCTACGCCGCCGCCAGGGACGACTGCCTCCGGGTGGTGCTCGCCAGCACCGGCGACCGGCCCGCCGCGGAGGACTGCGTCGCCGAGGCGTTCGCACGGGCCTGGGCGTCCTGGCGGAAGGTCAGCCAGCATCCGCTGCCCAGGGCCTGGGTGATCAGGACGGCGCTGAACCTCGCCGTCTCGTCCTGGCGCCGCCGCCGGCGCGAGGTTCCGCTGGGCGAATGGCAAGACGAGCCGGACCGCGAACAGCCCAGTGAACCTGAACCCGCCTTGATGACCATCCTCAGGAACCTCCCGGTCCGCCAGCGCCAGGTCATAGCGCTCCGGGTGTTCCTCGACTTGGACACGGCCACCACGGCGCAAGTTCTTGGCATCGCCCCCGGCACAGTCACCGCCCACTTGGCCAGAGCCACCTGCGCCATCCGAGGCCAGCTCACAGAACAGGAATCACGATGACCAGCGACGACGATCTCTTCGAAGGCCTGCGAGCGGAACTCGCCGACGTCAGGCTCGGCACTCCGATCGAAGACATCCTGGCCAGCGGCCGCCGGAGGCACAGGAACAGGCGCCTCCTGCCCGTTCTCGGTACCGGGACCGGCGCCGTAGCCGCCGTCGCACTGACGCTGGGCCTAGTCGTGCCAGGAGCGCAGCCAGCGACCACGCACGCGACCCTGACCGACTGGTCGGTCACGGCCGGCGCCCATCACACGGTCAACGTCAGTATCCGCGACCACCGCGAAACCAAGGCATCCATGATCGGCCTGAGCCGGGCACTGCACGCGGCCGGCGTCCCCGCCCTGGTCAAGGCCGCGCCACCGACCAATTGCGGGCCCGAGCCGGTGCTGGTCAAGCCGAGCGGGACTCTCAGATACCACAAGTTCACGAAGGCCACGTTCCGGATCAGGGTCGCCCGGCTGCGAAAGGGAGCCAAGGTGGTCGTCGTGGTCCCGGCCATTCCTAGAGCTGCATTCACCAAGGCCCGCGCCGTCCGTGTCCAGCGCCAGATTCAGGTGACCAGGCCGCGCGGCCGCGCTGTTCCTGTGCCTGCGATCAAGGCTATCCCCCCGCGCGCGAAGGCAGGGGTCGCCCTTCCCCAGGTCGTAGTGATCAGCCCGGCCGGCCGGTGCACCCTTGTTCTCCGGCCGGGCCGCTGAAACTCAGCTAGGCAGTGGCGGGGTCGAGCAGGCCGCGACGGCGCCTGACGGCCAGGTCGGCCTTGGAGAAGATCGTGTCGACCACGATGCCGATCACCAGGATCACGATCATGATGGCGATCGCGCTCGACAGGTCCTGATTCTCCTGCGCGTCGTTGAGCAGGAGGCCGAGTGAGATATGCCCGATAATGATCACGAGCAGTTCGCCGGCCATCAGGCTGCGCCAGGAGAACGCCCAGCCCTGCTTCATCCCGGCCACGTAAGCGGGCAGCGACGCGGGCAGGATCAGGTACCTGTACAGCGCGACGCCGCGCAGACCCATCGTCTTGCCCGCCCGCAGCAGCAGCGGCGGGGTGTAGTCGACACCCGTGATCAGGCCGTTCGCGATCGACGGGGCGGCACCGAGCACCATCACGAACAAGATCGCGGACTGGCTCGTGCCGAACAAGATGATCGCGAAAGGGAACCAGGCGATCGACGGCATGGTCTGGAGCCCGCTGATGATCGATCCGACGGCGGACCGCAGCGCCGGAATACGGGACACGACGGCACCGAGAATCGTGCCGATCAGCAGCGCCAGCCCATAGCCGATGACCGCGGTTTCCGCCGTGTTGCCGATGGCTTGCCAGAGCTGGCCGTGCCCGAGCTGGTGGCCCAGGTTCCCGAGCGTGTACGCCGGGGATTTGACCAGGTTGTCGGCCGTGTCGCCGCGGAAGTTGGACAGGTAGAACAGCTCCCAGGCGGCGAGCACGATCACTATCGCGAGCAGCTTGGGCCAGGCCCCGGCCCAGGTCTTTTTCGCGAACCGCCCTGACTTGCTGCCGGCCTGCTCCTGGGCGAGCTCCAGGCTGTCAAGGCCGGAGATGGCAGTTTGCCTGCTGTTAGTACTAACTGCCATGACGGCTCATCTCCTCGCGCAGCCGGTCGGTCACAGTGCTGGCCAGCTCGGCGACCTGGATCGAGTCGATGCGGCGCGGTCCGGTCCTCGGCACCTGGTACTCCTCGATGACGGTGCCAGGCCGGCTGCTCAGCACGACCACCCGGTCGCCGAGCCGCGCGGCCTCGCGCACGTTGTGGGTGACGAACAGCACGGTCAGGGCCCGCTCCGAGCAGATCCGGTCAAGCTCGTCGTGCAGCAGGTCACGCGTCATCGCGTCAAGCGCGCCGAACGGCTCGTCCATCAGCAGCAGGTCGGCGTCCTGGGCCAGCGCACGGGCGAGCGCCACCCGCTGGCGCATGCCGCCGGAAAGCTCGTGCGGGCGCTTGCCGGCGAAGCCGCCGAGGTTCACGATCTTCAGCAGCTCAAGGGCCCGCTGGCCGCGCTCGGCCTTGGGCACTCCCCTGGCCCGCATCGCGAGCTCCACGTTCTTGCTCCCGGTGAGCCAGGGAAACAGGGCAGGCTCCTGGAACATCATCGATATCCGCCGGCCGCCGGTATCGACCACGCCCGACGTCGGCGTGTCGAGTCCGGCGACCATGTTGAGCAGCGTGGACTTGCCGCACCCCGACGCGCCGATGAGGCAGACGAACTCCCCTGGCCTGACGGTGAGCGACAGCCGGTCCACCGCGAGCAGGGCGGTCGGCCCGCGCCCGTATACCTTGGATACCTCGGTGAGCGTGATCGCTGAATCGTCTGGCGGCAAGGCTGACGCCTCCGGAGCTAGCTCCGGAGGCGCGGCGCCCTGTCGCTGGATAATGCTCACGAACTCACCTGGGACTGGCCGTCCGCCTTGAGCAAGGCGTTCAGCGGGGTGAGGTCGTAGAGCCCGCCGATGTCCTTCACCGGGCTGAGCAGGCCCACGCTGACCGCGTGCTGCGCGTCCGTGGCGAGCGAGGACTCGACCGGGTCGTCGGTGAAGTTGATCTGCTCGAACGATGCCGCGACCACGCTGGAGGTGAGGCCCTTGCCGAGCAGCTTCGTGAGCTCGGCGTTGGCGGCGGCCTCGGCGGCGGCCTGATCGCTGTGGATGTAGTTGTTGGCCTCGATCTGGCCCTTGAGCAGGTCGCTCACCGTCGAGGCGTGCGCGGAGAGGAACTTCTCAGTGACCACGAGGTTCGTCGTGACGAACTGGCCCTGCGGCCAGAGGGTCGCCTCGTTCACGAGTTCATGCCCGCCGTCGGCCACCATCTCGATGTCGTAAGGCGCGGGCTCCCAGCCGCCGGCGATCTGGCCCGACTTAAAGTCGAGCACCGCCGCGGAGTTCGGCGTGATCGGCGTGATCGGCACCTCACCGCCACCGGTCTGGCTGCTCGTCAGGCCGTGCTGCTTGAGCCAGTAGCGGAGCGCGACATCCTGGGTGTTGCCGAGCGAAGGCGTGGCCAGCTTCTGGCCCTTAAGCTGGGCCGGGGTGCTGATCCCCTTCTTCACGACCAGTGCGGCACCGCCCGAGGCCGCACCGGAGATGACCTTGATCAGCTTCCCGTCGGAGGTCTGCCAGGCTTTGATCGTCGGGTTGGGCCCGACGTAGGCGGCGTCGAGCTGCCCGGCGAGCAGCGCGGTCGCTTCCTCGGTGCCGGTCGAGAACGGCTTGAGCTCCAGGGTGACGTTCTTGCCGAGTTCCTTGCTGAAGAACCCCTTGTCGATGCCGATGAGGGCCGGCGCGTGCGTGATGTTCGTCAGGAAACCCAGGCGCAGCACGACCGGCGCGCTCGAGCTCGGGTCGCCAGAGCCCGACGAAGAAGTTGAGCAGCCGGCCGCCAGGGCGGTCGTTGCCGCGATCCCTGCTGCGGCCGCCGCGACGAGCGCGCGCCTCATAATGCCTCCTGATAGTGGGGGGACTTGCCGCCTGCGAATTTTTACTAGCTAGATACTATCTAGGTATCTATACTAGGGAACTATAATAGGGGGTCCGGGGTTCCCGCACCAGGTGAACTCGTGGTGAACTACTCCAGAACGCCCCGCGCGGCTGCCCTCTGCCGCTGGCCCCGGTCCCCGCGCGGCTGGCCCCGGTCCCCGCGCGGCTGGCCCCGGTCCCCGCGCGGCTGGCAACTGCCCCGCCCCCAGGCTCCCGGCCCAGAAAGCCCCAGCCCGATGGCTCCCGCCCCACCGCGAACCCCAGCGTTGTTCCGGAGCAGGTGCCCTAACCCCCGCCGAGGGACAACGTTGGGGCTAGTCGCAGGCCGGCTAGCTGTCGCCCTCGTCTGTTTGGGTGAAACCCTGGACGATCTTGGGGAACTTCTGGAGGCACTGCCTGCAGTTCGGCCGTCTCGGCGTCGGTCGCGTGCGTCGAGTTGAAGTTGACCTCGTCGACCACGCCTGGCTCCCCCGTGTCCGGCTTGACCTTGCCCATCAGCGGCAAGTTCGGTATGTGCGAGCACACCGAGGTGACGTGCTTAGCCGTCGCGACGGACGTGTCAGGCGCGAAGGTCACGACGATCCATTGCTGCCCGAGCTCCTTGTCGAACTGGGCGCAGCCGCTGACGCCCGCGACAAGAACGAGCCCAGCACCGGCGAGCGCAGCGAACTTAGCCGCGGCGGGGGACTTAATCACGCGTACAGCTTAGGCGGCGAAGCGGAAGGCGCCGACGTCCGCCGCAGCAGTGCGTCAGTGCCTCCCTCCCGCCGCCACGAACCGGGCATTAGCCGCATACCGGTCCGCCGTCGGCACCCAGAGCATCGGCAAGCCTGCTTTCGTGGAATCCTCAGATGGCATTCCAGTCGGGGATTCCACAATCATGCGGGAGCCTGCCGGCGCACCCCCGCGACAGGAGCTGCCAGGCCAGAACTAGCAAGTCGGAAAGTCAAACCCGACCCTCCACCCATCCGCGTTCGAACAAAACACCTAAAACGCCGACGCGAGGCGCAACGATGTCCCAGCGATGCTGTAACCCGACCGACGCCAGCAGCAACGATGACCCATGGATGCTGTTTCCGCAGCATCGGTGGGCCATCGTTGTGGTAAAGCACTGGCCGACAACCGCATCGCTGGGCCATCGATGCGCGCACCCGAACGTTACGGGCGATTTGTCCAGGGGGGGAGGGAGATGCTGAGGTCGGAGGCGGGGAGGCGGGGAAGGCGGGGAGGCGGGGAAGGCGGGGAGGCGGGGAAGGCGGGGAGGCGGGGAAGGTGGGGGGTTTGGGAGGCGGGTGTCGGGCACGTGGCGCAGCAGCCCGCTCGATCAGGAACCGTAGCCGACGCGGCTGAGTTGCGGGCCGGCGATGCGCTGTACATCGGCGAGCTGGGCCGGGCTGAGCAGCCGCCGCCAGTTGGTGCTGTCCCTGACCCTCGGCACTTCGAGCTTGCCGATGTCGGCGCCGACGAACTCAGAGAGCGCGGCTCTCGTGGCGGCTGGCTGGGCGATGACCTGCTCGAACCTGAACGTGGTGAGCTGTTCGGCGCTCATGGAATTGCGGAGCCTTGCCATCTTGTGCACCGAACCGCGCCACCGCAGCGCGCACTTGCCGGCCGGCGACTGCTTGGCCCAGCCGTCCCGTTCTTCTTCTGTTTCCGTGCCGAAGAACGGGTTGGGGAACTCGGTGTCCACGTTCGCGATGCCCTTCCTGAACCAGGCGAGCTCGGCCGGATCGGAGAGCATGGCGGCGACCACGTCGCGGCCGTCCCTGATGATCTGCACGATCCTGGCGTCAGGGAATGCCTCGACCAGCGCTTCCGCGCAGTACATGAGCGCGGGCGTCGCGTCGCCGTACCTTGCTATCCCGCGCTCGTCCACGCAGATGCCAGGCCCTCGCCTGGCCTGCTGGCAGTCGGCGCCGCACGTCAGGCAGGCTTCCGGGGTTACTCGCCAGGCCTGGGCGAATGCGTCCCTCAGCACGGTCGCGGCCGCTTCGCCTCGGCCCTCCTGGATCGAAGGCGTCCTCGCGAAGGCGTAGACGACGTTGACGACGCTCGGCTGACCGGTCGTGAAGTGGAATCCTTCGCCGTGCTTCAGCGCACGCGCGAGCAGGTCCGCCCCGGAATGCGGGGCGCCGATCACGAAGACCGGCTGGCGGACCTTTCGCCCGTTGACGACGAGGACGTAAGAGCGTGTTGGCATGGCTGGGACTAAGTGTGGCACTGGGCGGGGGCTGCCGGGACGCCGCCACCCGCGCATACCTGGGCAGAAACGTGGTAGTTAACGGCCATGCTCACTTACATTGTTGTCCTTATCATCATCGGCCTGATCGCCGGTGCCCTGGCCAGGCTGCTGGTGCCCGGCCGAGACCACATGGGCATACTCGGCACGATCCTGCTCGGCATCGTCGGCTCGTTCGTCGGCGGGTTCCTGTGGAACCTGATCGAGTTCCATCACCTCACGCCGATCCACTCAGTCGGCATCATCGGCTCGATCATTGGCGCGATTATCGTGCTGATCTTCATGCGGATGACCGGCCTAGAGGGCCGCCGCCGCCGCATCTGACGCGGGAACTTCGCCAGCCAATATCCCCTCCTGGCTGGCGAACTGAGTCAGGTACAGGTCGCGGTACAGCCCGCAGGCCGCGAGCAGCTCGGCGTGGGTCCCCCGCTCGACGACCCGCCCGTCGTCGATGACCAGGATCTGGTCAGCCGAGATGATCGTCGACAGCCGGTGCGCGATCACCAGCGACGTCCGGCCGGCGAGCGCGGTCTTCAGCGCCCGCTGTACCGCGACCTCTGACTCGGAGTCCAGGTGCGCGGTCGCCTCGTCGAGCACGACGATGGAAGGCGCCTTGAGCAGCAGCCTGGCCAGCGCGATCCTTTGCTTCTCTCCGCCGGACAGGCGGTAACCCCGGTCCCCCACCACCGTGTCAAGCCCGTCGGGCAGCCCGGAGATCAGCGACCAGATCTGCGCGGCCCGGCAGGCCTCGATCAGTTCGTCCTCGGTCGCGTCCGGCTTGGCGTAGGTCAGGTTGGACCTGATCGTGTCGTGGAACATGTGCGCGTCCTGGGTCACCACGCCGACGACCTCATGCAGCGAATCCTGAGTCACGCTCTTCACGTCTACCCCGTCGACCAGCACCCGGCCAGAGTCCGGGTCATACAGCCTGGCCACCAGCTGGGTGATCGTCGTCTTGCCGGCGCCCGACGGGCCGACCAGGGCGGTGAGCTGCCCGGCCGGCGCGTGGAAGGTCACGTCGCTGAGCACGTCAGCGTTCGCGTCGGTCCGCTCGGGCACGGGCAGCGCGATCGACTCGAGCGAGGCCAGCGAGATCTCGGCCGCGGTCGGGTACCTGAAGGAAACGGAGTCAAGGTCGATCGCCGGCGCCGCCCCGACTCGCAGCGGCTCCGCGCCGTCCGCGTCGGTGATCAGCGGCTTGAGGTCGAGTACCTCGAACACCCGGTCAAAGCTGACCAGCGCGGTCATCACGTCGACCTGGACGTTCGACAGCGAGGTGATCGGCCCGTAGAGCCGGCCGATCAGCGCGGCCAGCGCGACCAGCGTCCCGATCTTGAAGAAGTTGTCGATGACGAGCACGCCGCCGAGCCCGTACACCACGGCCGTGGCCAGCGAGGCGAGCAGCGTCAGCGAGATGACCAGCGTCGACCCGTACATCGCGGTCGTCACGCCGATGTCGCGCACCCGCCCGGCCCGGTCGCGGAAGGTACCGAGCTCGTCGCCTGGCCGGCCGAACAGCTTGACTAGCATCGCGCCGGCGACGTTGAACCGCTCGGTCATCGTCGAGCCCATCGCGGCGTCGAGTTGCATCGACTCCCTGGTGAGCCGCTGGAGCTTGCGGCCGACGAACCTGGCCGGAAGCACGAACGCCGGGACCAGTACCAGCGCGACGAGCGTGACCTGCCAGGACAGCAGGATCATCGCGCCGAAGACAAGCGCGAGCGACAGCACGTTCGCCACCACGGAAGACAACGTGGAGGTGAGCGCCTGCTGGGCGCCGATCACGTCGCTGTTGAGCCTGCTGACCAGCGAGCCTGTCTGAGTCCTGGTGAAGAAGGCGATCGGCTGACGCTGCACGTGCGCGAACACCTCAGTGCGCAGGTCGTAGATGAGGCCCTCGCCGATCCTGGCGGAGAACCAGCGCTGCCCGATAGTCAGCACCGAGTCGAAGAGCGCGAGCCCCGCGACCGCCGCCCCGATCGCCAGCACCACGCTGGTCTTGCGCGGCAGGATCCCGTCGTCGATCAGGCCGCGCAGCATCAGCGGCACCGCGACCGTGACCACCGCGTCAAGCGCCACGATCACCAGGAAGAAGATCAGCTCCGTGCGGTATGGCCTGGCGTAGGAAAAGACCCGCCGCACCGTGCCGGGCTTCAGCCGCTGATGCGCGACCGACCGGTCCCGCGAGAACCCCCGCATCGCATGCCAGGTGGCGTAGCTCATGCTCTACAGAAACCAGGCGCCCGGAGCCCGCGTTCCCTGCTCCGCTCAGGGCGTAATGCGAGCCAAGAGCAGCTCCCGCTGCGCCCGCCGCTCGGCGGCGGCTTGCTCCTCAAGCGTGTGCCCGGGTGCCTGGGCGAGCAGCGCCTTGGTCGCCCGCGCGGCGGCCGCGTCGGTGGACAGCAGCGCCGCGACCAGGTCAGCGACCGCGCCGTCCAGTTCGCCAGCAGGCACCATCAGCTCGGCCAGCCGCAGCATCACGGCCTCAGGCGCCGCCACCGTCCTGGCCGTCAGGCAAAGTTCGATCGCCCTCGGCAGCCCGACGAGGTCGACCAGCGGCTTGGTCCCGGTCAGGTCGGGCACGAGCCCGAGCGCGGGCTCCTTCATGCAGAGCTTGGCGTCATCGGCGAGTATCCGCAGGTCGCAGGACAGCGCGAGCTGGAACCCGGCCCCGATCGCGTGCCCGTGCACCGCCGCGATCGAGACAATGCGAGGATCGCGCAGCCAGAGGTACCCCGCCTGGTACCCGGCGACCTGCTGATCGAAGTCCTCATCCTGGGCCCTGGCGACCCGGCCTGGATCCTGCCCGGTGAGAAGCTTGAGGTCGATGCCAGCGCAGAACGAGGGACCTTCGCCCCGCACGACGACTACCCTGACCTGTTCGGGCAGGTCCGTGCCGATGCTCGCGAGCGCGTGCCAGACGGCAGGCGTCAGCGCGTTCCTGCGCTCGGGCCTGGACAGGGTTATCGTGGCTACCCGGTCGTCGATGGCAAGCTTGACCGCGCCTGCGGCCAGTTCAGCCTGGCTGGTCATTTGGATGATTCTAGCTCTTGCTCTTGCTCCGGCCACGGGTGGCGCCGCCTCGGCTGCGCAGCGGGACCCCGGACTCGGCGAGGATGCGATGGATGAATCCGTACGACCTTCCCGTCGAAGCGGCCAGTGCACGGATGCTCTCTCCGGCGCTGTACCGCTTCTGCAGTTCAGACGCCAGCTTGGTGCGGTCGGCACCAGTCACTCTGGTGCCCTTCTTGAGAGTTTCGGTCACGCCTTCCTCCCGGTGAACTCCGGCCGCAGCTTCGCTGCCGTATCTCGCCATGATCACGCATGAAGTCGTGATCGGCTACCACACGGCAGCAAAAAAATTAGGACATTTATCTGACATCCCATCCGCTATCGCCGGGCCAGAAGCTTTAGCTGGTCAGCGCCGCCGCCGGGATTAGGCGAGCGCGACCAGATCGGCGAGGTCGGCGCTCCAGAGATCTTCCACTCCGTCAGGCAGCAACAGAACCCGCTGCGGCCCAAGAGCCTCGACCGCTCCCTCGTCGTGCGTCACCAGCACGATCGCGCCGCTGAAGCGCCTGAGCGCCGAGAGTATTTCGGCCCGGCTTCCCGGATCAAGGTTGTTGGTCGGCTCGTCAAGCAGGAGCACATTCGCGCCAGAGACAACCAGGAGCGCCAGCGCCAGCCTGGTCTTCTCGCCGCCGGAAAGGACTCCGGCAGGCTTGGCAACATCGTCGCCAGAGAATAGGAACGAGCCGAGAATCCCGCGCTGTTCCGCATCGGTCAGCTCGGGAGCGGCCGTCCGCATGTTCTCGAGCACAGTCCTGCTATTGTCCAGGGTCTCGTGTTCCTGCGCGTAGTAGCCGATCCGCAAACCATGGCCGGGAAGGACTTCGCCGGTATCGGGCTCCTCGACCCCGGCGAGAAGCCGAAGCAACGTGGTCTTGCCGGCGCCATTCAGCCCGAGCACGACAATTCTCGCGCCTTTATCGACCGCCATGTCGACGTCGGTGAATACCTCGGCACTGCCGTAAGACTTGGAAAGCCCTTCGGCGGTCAGCGGTACCTTGCCGCAATGCGCGGGCTCGGGGAAGCGCAGCTTGGCGACCCGGTCCGTCGCCCGGTCGGCCTGGACTCCGGCGAGCATCCGCTCCGCCCGCTTGGCCATGTTCTTGGCCGCGGTGGCTTTCGTCGCCTTGGCTCGCATCTTGTCGGCCTGGGCGTTCAGCACGGCGGCCTGGCGCTCGGCGTTGACCCGTTCCCTGCGCCTTCGCCTGGCGTCGGTTTCGCGCTGGTCGAGGTAGGCCTTCCAGCCGACGTTGTAGATGTCGATCACGGTACGGTCGGCGTCCAGGTGGAAGACCTTGTTGACGATGGCTTCGAGCAGGTCGGTATCGTGGCTGATCACGATGAGGCCACCGCGGAACGTGCGCAGGTGTTCCCTGAGCCAGGTGACCGAGTCGGCGTCCAGGTGGTTAGTCGGCTCGTCGAGCAGCAGCGTCTTGCTGTCGCCGAACAGGATCCGCGCCAGCTCGACCCGTCGGCGCTGGCCGCCGGACAGGGTGCCGATCGGCTGCCTGAGCACCTTCGCGGGCAGTCCCAGGCTGGACGCCAGCGAGGCCGCCTCTGACTCGGCCGCGTAGCCCCCGAGTACCGTCAGCCGCTCCTCAAGCTGTCCGTATTTACGAACCGCCGCGTCTCGTTTTACCGGATCAGGGTCGGCCATGCCCGCCTCGGCCCGCCGCATGCCGGCCAGGATCTCGTCGAGCCCGCGCGCCTGCAGGATCCGGTCGGTCGCCAGCACGTCAAGGTCACCGACCCTGGTGTCCTGCGGCAGGTAGCCGATCGTGCCCGTGCTCCGCGAGGTGCCCGCGGCCGGCTGGCCTTCCGCGGCCAGCACTCGCAGCAAGGTGGTCTTGCCCGCGCCGTTCCGGCCGACGAGGCCGATCTTGTCGCCGGGCGCGACCTGAAAGGAAACGCCGTCCATCAGCAGCCGCGCGCCCGCGCGCAACTCAAGGTCCGCTACCGAGATCATGTGAATCCACTCGCTCCAGATATTCTAACGGGCATTTCCGACAAAAGGGGCATCGCCGGTCGGACGTCGCCAAGCGACGTCACCCGTCAGCTACGAGCAGAGGGAATGCATGGAGCAATGTTACCTGACGCGCGCCGGAGGAAGCGACGTATTTGCGCCACGCTCAGGTCGCGGGACTCCTGAGGCCACCTGGCGCCGGAACGGATGCCCCGGCCACCCGGACGGCAGCCCCGGAGGGCGCGTCCGGGGCTGGTGTGACCGGTGTGGCTGGATGTGACTTCGATGGCTGGCGGGATCGCGGTCCGGGGTGGCGGCAGCCGTGCGAACCGCATGGATGGCCCATGGGTGCGTTGCTGGTGGAGTGAGTTCTGGTCAGCTCCTCGGCGTGGCCCGGGCGGGACTGTTCCTCCAGCCCTTTCCGGCCTCGGCCGGGCGGTGGGTGGGTTTGAGTTTCCGGCTTTGCTGGTTCCGGCCTGAATGCTCCTGTCGCGGGGGCGGGCCGGCAGGCTCCCCCATGATTGTGGAATCCCCGACTGGAATGCCATCTGAGGATTCCACTAAAGCAGGCTTGCCGATCCTGTAGGTGCCGGCGGCGGACCGGTATGCGGTGAATGCCCGGTTCGCGGCGGCGGGCAGCGGGGCGGTGTCGCACTGGGAACGGCGGCTGCCCGGCTTCGCTGCTTTCGCTAGCCCGAAATACCCGGGTCCGGAAATCGGACTGACCCGCTACTCTCAGCCTCCCCGCCATTCCCGGCAGTTCCTGACATTCAGGGATGCCGGGAATGCCGGGAATGCCGGGTGCGGGGACAGCCAGTTCCGCACCCGGCGTTATCCCGCCGTCATCAGGGTCAAGGCCGGGAAGACAACGGCAGGGATCGACGCTGGCTAGCCGACGGCCTGGCGGCGGGCGGCCCGGTTCAGGCTGCTGATCACGGCGCGCAGCGAGGCCTGGACGATCGACTCGCTGATGCCGGTGCCCCAGTAGACCCGGTCACCGATCTCGATCTCCAGGTAGGCGGCGGCCTCGGCGTCCCGGCCAGCCGACAGCGCGTGCTCGGCATAGTCGAGCACGCGCACCCCGACGCCGCCGAGGCCCATGTCAAGCTCGGAAAGCGCCGAGCAGAAGGCCGCGATCGGGCCGTTGCCGACGCCGGTCAGCTCGTGATCGGTGCCGAACGCCCGCACGGCGGCCGCGATCCGGTCGATGCCTTCCTCGCTGACCGAGGTGAAGCTGACCAGCTCGAACGCGCCGGGCGACAGGTACTCGTCCTCGAACGCCTGCCACATCTGGGTCGCGTCCACCTCGCCGCCCTCGGTATCGGTGTGGCGCTGGATAACCTGGCTGAATTCGATCTGGAGGCGGCGCGGCAGGTCCAGGTGGTGATCCTGCTTCATGATGTAGGCGACACCGCCCTTGCCGGACTGGGAGTTGACCCTGATCACCGCCTCGTAGGAGCGGCCCACGTCCTTCGGGTCAATTGGCAGGTAAGGCATGTTCCACGGCAGTTCGCTGGCCGGCTTGCCCGCCGCCTCCGCGATCCGCTCGAGCCGGTCGAACCCCTTCTTGATCGCGTCCTGGTGCGATCCGGAGAACGAGGTGTAGACGAGGTCGCCCGCGTACGGATGCCGCTCGTGGACCGAGATCCGGTTGCAGTACTCGACGGTCCGCCTGATCTCGTCGATGTCACTGAAGTCGATCATCGGGTCGATCCCCTGGCTGTACAGGTTGAGCCCCAGCGTGACCAGGTCGACGTTCCCCGACCGCTCCCCGTTGCCGAACAGGCACCCCTCGACCCGCTCCGCCCCCGCCAGCATCGCCAGCTCGGCGTCCGCGGTCGCGGTCCCCCGGTCATTGTGCGTGTGCACCGACAGCGCGATGTGCTCCCGGCGGCTCAGGTTCCTGCTCATCCACTCGATCTGGTCCGCATACACGTTCGGCGTCGACCGCTCGACGGTGCACGGCAGGTTGAGCACGATCTCCCGGTCAGGCCCCGGCTGCCAGGCGTCCATCACCGCCTCGCACAGCTCAAGCGAGAAGTCCAGCTCGGTGTCCATGAAAATCTCGGGCGAATACTCGTAACCGAAGTCGACCTCGTGCAGGTAATACTCGGCGTACTTCATGATCGCCTGCGTGCCCGCGACAGCGACGGTCTTGCACTCCTCCCGCCCGTCGCCCTTCCATCCGAACACCACGTCACGGAAGATCGGGGCAGCGGCGTTGTACATGTGGATCGTGGCCTGCCTGGCCCCGGTGAGCGACTCGGCGGTGCGCTCGATGAGCTCCTCCCGCGCCTGAGTGAGCACGGAGATCCGCACATCGTCGGGGATTGCCCCGGACTCGATCAGGCCGCGGACGAAGTCGAAGTCGGTCAGGCTCGCCGACGGGAACCCGACCTCGATCTCCTTGTAACCCATCCGGACCAGCAGGTCGAACATGGCTTGTTTGCGCGGGGCGTTCATGGGGTCGATCAGGGCCTGGTTGCCGTCGCGCAGGTCGGTCGAGAGCCAGCGGGGCGCTTTAGTGGTCTTGCGGGCGGGCCATTGCCGGTCAGGGAGGTCTACCGGCGGGAACGGCCGGTACCTGTGACAGGGCATGCCGGAAGGTACCTGCTGGAAGGTGGTCACGATGCTGCTCACTTTCGGCTCGGGCTGTTTGGCTCACACAGGCCGGTCGGCAGCGCAAACCCCCCGCGACGAGGGGCCGACCGGATTCTTACCGGGCCTCGCCGCGGCTCCGAAGAAGCAGCCGCCACATCATGATTCACCTAGCCTAGCGGATCGCGGGCCGGGTGCGAGAGCCGACCCGGTACCGACTCGCGGTATTCGCCGCCGACCCTGGGGCCACAACCGCAACGATGGGCCATCGATGCTGCTCAGCCTGGCCGGGCAACCGCAAGAATGGCCCATGGATGTCGTTCCCGCAGCAACCATGGCCCATCGTTGCGGTTACCGCCCCCGGCCCAACAGCATCCATGGCCCATCGTTGCGGTCCGCCGCGCGGATATGCCCGCTTCGCCGTAGGAGCCGGCCAGCCCGGCGCCGCCCCCAGCGGCCAGTGCGGGTGGTAAGGCGCCCGCCCGCAGGCGGTAAACGCCAGCGGGGCCAGCGCCGCTTCCGAGAAAGCGGCGCTGGCCCCTTGCTGGTGTTGGATCAGGCCTGGTGCGAGTTGTTAGCTGTTGCCTGACACGGTTATCGGGCCGGTTACGGTGTTGCCCGAGTAGGTGAAGCCGCCAGTGTTGTTGGTGATGGTCAGCGGGCCGTGGACGGTGTTACCGACGAAGCTGACTCCGCCGGTGCCCTTCGTGATCGTGACCGGGCCGGAGATGCTGTTTCCGGCGCAGTTCGAGCCGCCGATGAGGACTGGTCCTGGGGACTTGCTTGAGGTGACCGGTCCGGAGACGTTCGCCGCGCACATGGTCAGCGCGGCCCCTCCGGTGGAGGTCACCGGGCCGTGGATCGTGCCGTTGTTCACGTAGAGCGCTCCGCCGGCGGAGATGGTGATCGGGCCGTTGACCGAGCCGCCGTTGTCGACGCAGATCGACTGGCCATTGGAGATGGTCAGCGGGCCGTTGTGGGACGTGGTGATGCACGGCTGGGAGAAGGTCATCGTGATCTGGACGCTGACGGTGCCGGAGCTGAAGTCAGCGGTGTCGGTGGGCGTGAAAGTGGCGGTCAGCGTCTGGGTGCCTGGCTGCAGGACGGTGCCAGCAGGCGGGCTGTAGCTGAAGCTGCCTGGTACGGAGGCGGTCGCGTCCAGCTGGGTGCCGGACAGCGGCGTGCCGAAGGTGATGGGTGCCGGTGTCGCCCAGGTCAAGGTCGGGGCCACCTTGGCGTAGGTGTACTGGTCGGCGGTGCTGACGGCACTGGTGCCGGCCGGGGTGGTCACGGTGACGTCCACTGTGCCCGCGGCGTGGGCCGGGATGGTCGCGGTGACCTTGAGGGCGTTGACCACGGTCACGTTGGTGGCCGGGGTGGTGCCGAACATCACCTGGCTCGTGGCGGCCAGCTGGGTGCCGGTGATCGTGACGGTGCCGCCGCCGGACGGCGCTCCCTGGCTGGGGCTCACCGCGGTCACGGCGGGCGGCGCCGGGGCCATGGCGATATTGAACGGGAGGCTGCCCACGGGGATCGTGGCAGTAACAGTGTTCGTGGCCGTGTCGATGGCCGAGACGCTGTTGCCGCCGAGATTGACCTCAAAGGCGGCGCCGCCGGCCGGATCGGCCACGATGCCGTCGGGAGTCGAGCCGACGGGGATGGTGGCGGTGATGGTGTTGGTGGCCGGGTCGATGACCGTCACGGTGTTGTTGTTCTCGTTGGTGACGTAGACGTTGGCGCCGTCAGGGGTGATCGAAACATCGCCCGGGCCGTCGAGGCCGGAGATGGTGTCGACGATCGTGTTCGTGGCGGTGCTGATGACCGAGACGTTGTTGCTGTTGAAGTTGGCCGTGTAGGCGAACTGCCCATCGGGGGTGACCGCCACCCCGCTCGGGGTCTCGGCGCTCGAGCTGGCGATGGTCGCGGTGACCGTGCTCGTGGCGGTGTTGATGACTGACACCGAGCTGCCGACGAAGTTAGCCACGTACGCCTGCGTGCCGTCGGGAGTGAACGCGACGCCGTCCGGCTGGTTGGAGGTCGGGACGCTCGCGACGATCGCGTCGGTGCTCGTGTTGATCACGTCGATCCCGCCGACGGGCGGGCCGAGACTGAGATCGCACCCCACGTACAGCAAAGAGCCGTCCGGGGAGACGGCCACGACGTCTGGGACCACGCCGACGTGGATGGTGCCGGTCACGGTGTTCGTCGCGGCGTCGATCACGGAGACGGTGCCGCTGCCCTCATTGGCGGTGTAGACGGTGGAGCCGTCCGGGGAGACGGCCACGTCGATCGGGTCGGCACCGACCGGGATGGTCGCGGTGACGGTGTCCGTCGCGGTGTCGATGACCGAGACCGTGCCGTCAATCACGTTCCCGACGTAAGCCAGCCGGTCTCCGGTGCTGGCCTGCGCGGGCGTTGCCACGGCGAGCGCGGCGAGCAGGGCACTGGCGGACAGGGCCGCTGCGACGCGCCTTAATGGTTTCTTGCGGCCGAACGAGCGTACTGAAACGGTGCCGAAGGACATAGGTCCCCCCTCTTTCCATCCGCACTGGCGCGGCGAGGACCAGGAAGAGTCCCTTGTCCCGCACCGGTGTGGTCATGCAGCGGGCGCGAAGATTCGCCGGGCAGGGATTGGGCTGCCCCCATGCGAATCATTCAGCGCCCGGAGCCATTATGTCTAACCGTTCCTCCTCAGTCAGCGCGGGGCAGAATGGCGGTCGCTTTCGCGCAAAACGAAACGTATTCTCCCCGACCTCTGCTGACTTTTCGCCTCGGCGTGTACAAACGTCGCGTTTAGTGTTAGGTCGGCAGCCGCCGCCCTGACCATCCCTCAAGAGCCGTCCGATGCCAACGTGTCCCCTTCTGGGGTGCCTTCATCGATAATTCCGACAAATCCATTGACGGCCGGCTCTCCATTGCCCTGCGTACGTCGGATTCTCTTTGAAAGAAGGGAATGGGGTTAATTGATCGGCGTCGGGCCGAGGCTGCCTGATGGAGCTGGACCGGCCGGGCTGGAATTGATCTTCAGGCTGCCGCCCGCCGCTGACCCGGCCTCGCTGGGCCATCGTCGCGGACGACCGGGCACTAATAGGTGTTTTGTCGGACAGGCGTCCTGGCAAGGGGCCTCCAAGGCAGGCTTCTGGGTGATTTGTCCGGGCGGGCAGCCGGGACCGGCTCCCTTTGAGCCTTCAGCGGGGTAGATGATGTCCGTATGACTGATGCGACCGCACAGATCGGCGTGACCGGGCTGGCCGTGATGGGGCGGAACCTGGCCCGTAACCTCGCGAGGCACGACTACGTAGTGGCGCTGCATAACCGGTCGGCTGAGCGTACCCGCAGCCTGGTGGCGGAGCACGGGGACGAGGGGACATTCGTGCCCGCCGAATCGATGGCCGGGTTCGTCGCCTCGCTCAGGCGACCGCGGGCGATCATCATCATGGTCAAGGCCGGCGAGCCGACCGACGCGGTGATCAGCGAGCTTGTGCCGCTGCTCGATGCCGGGGACATCGTGATCGACTGCGGGAACGCTCACTACACCGACACCCGGCGGCGCGAGGCCGAGCTAAGGAAACACGACCTGCACTTCGTCGGCTCTGGTGTGTCCGGCGGCGAGGAAGGCGCGCTGAACGGGCCGAGCATCATGCCGGGCGGGTCGGCGCAGTCGTACCAGACGCTGGGGCCGATGTTCGAGTCGATCGCGGCCAAGGTCGACGGCACGCCGTGCTGCGTGCACGTCGGTCCTGACGGGGCCGGGCACTTCGTCAAGATGGTGCACAACGGCATCGAGTACGCCGACATGCAGCTCATCGCCGAGGCGTACGACCTGCTGAGGTCGGGCACGGGCGCGAGCCCGGCGGAGCTCGCGGAGACCTTCCGCACCTGGAACGAAGGCGACCTTGAGTCGTTCCTGATCGAGATCACCGCCGACGTGCTCGGGCATGTCGACGCCGCGACCGGCCGGCCCTTCATCGACATTGTTCTCGACGAAGCCGAGCAGAAGGGCACCGGCCGGTGGACCGTCCAGAGCGCGCTCGACCTGGGCATCCCGATCACCGGGATCGCCGAGGCGACGTTCGCCCGGTCGCTGTCCGGACATGCGGACCAGCGGGCGGCGGCGCGGCGAACCTACGGCTCTGACCTGAACGCGTGGGCGGTTGACGATGAGTTCGTCGACGACGTACGGAAAGCCCTGTACGCGTCGAAGGTCGTCGCCTACGCCCAGGGGTTCGATCAGATTCAGGCCGGCAGCGAGGAATACGGCTGGGACATCGACCGCGGCGCGATGGCGACAATCTGGCGCGGCGGGTGCATTATCAGGGCGCGTTTCCTCAACCGGATCCGCGAAGCCTACGACGCCGATCCGGCCCTGCCGAGCCTGCTGGTCGCGCCGTACTTCGCCGAGGTGGTCTCGGCGGGCGTGGAGAGCTGGCGCCGGGTGGTCGCGGACGCGGCTCGGGCCGGGGTTCCGACCCCGGCTTTCTCCTCATCGCTCGCTTACTACGACGGGCTACGGCGGGACCGGCTGCCCGCGGCGCTCATCCAGGGTCTGCGGGACAACTTCGGCGCGCACACATACCACCGGACCGACAAGGCAGGCGCATTCCATACCTTGTGGGCGGGCGACGGATCTGAGCAGCCCGCCTGAAATAGCCAAAATTCGCATCCTGGTCGAGACCTTGCGAAGGAGACCGATCGTGCGCTTTGCGTTCAAGACCGCGCAGCAGAACACCACCTGGGCCGACCTGCTGGCCGTCTGGAAAGAGGCCGACGAGATCGAGATCTTCGAGTCCGGCTGGGTGTTCGATCACTTTTACCCGATCGTGGGTGATTCGCACGGGCCGTGCCTGGATGGCTGGAGCGTCATGGCCGCGCTCGCGCAGGCGACGAGCAGGCTGCGGATCGGCAACATGGTGACCGGCATTCACTACCGGCACCCGGCCGTGCTCGCGAACATGGCCGCGACCATCGACATCATCTCGGGCGGCCGCCTGGAGCTGGGCATCGGCGCTGGCTGGAACGAGGAGGAGTCGGGCGCTTACGGCATCGAACTCGGGACCCCGCGCGAGCGCAGCGACCGGTTCGAAGAAGCCTGCCAGGTGCTCATTGGCCTGCTATCGGAAGAGACAACGACTTTCGACGGTAAATTCTACCAGCTCAAAGACGCCAGGAACGAGCCCAAAGGCCCGCAGCGCCCGCACCCTCCGATCGCCATCGGCGGCAGCGGCGAGCGCCGGACGCTGCTGACTACCGCCAAGTACGCCCAGCACTGGAACTTCGTCGGCGGGGCTCCGGCCGATTTCGCCCGCAAGCGCGACGTCCTGTTCGGGCACTGCGAGGCCGTCGGCCGGGACCCGGCCGAGATCACCCTGTCCAGCCACATCCGGCTTGAAGGTGACGACTACGCCGGGGCCGTGAGCCAGATCGAGGCACTGGCGGCCGAGGGGCTACAGCTCGCGATCGTTTACCTGCGACCGCCGCTCACCCCGGAGGTGCTGGCCCCGCTAGCCGGGGCGCTCGCGGGAATCGGAGGGAACTGATGACCGAGATCAACGGGATCTGCGACGCCGCTTTCGAGCCGGTGCGCGAGGCGTTCGCGGCCAACTTCGACGAGCGCGGCGAGATCGGAGCGAGCGTCGCGGTCGTGGCCGACGGCACGCCGGTAGTGAACCTCTGGGCGGGTTCGGCTGATCCGGCCGGTACGCGCCCGTGGAGCTTCGGGCACGACGGCTTCGGCGGTTCCGCCGTCGGCTGCGATCCCGAGGCCGGCGTGGCCTTCGGCTACGTCATGAACCGGATGGGCATGAACCTGGCCGACGATCCTCGCAAGATGGCGATTATCGAAGGGATCTACCGTTCGCTTGACGGCTAGTTGATGGTGCTCTCCTCCGGTTATCAGTAACGTGTCAGCTGATAACCGGAGGTGCACCTGATGTCCCAGCCGAACCAGGGCGTGTGGCAGCCGCCCGCCGCGAGCGGCCGCCTTAGCCACACGGCCGGCGCGACCGAAGCCGGCCTGTTCAGTTCTGACCTGTCCGTGTCCGAGTACGGTACGTGCTGCTCGGCGAGGCCGGGTTCGAGCCGCTCGGGTTCGTGATCGGCTCCTCGATCTACCACGTCGGCATTCAGGTCGGCCGCTGGTCGCAGAACCAGGAACTCGGCGTGCTCACCCAGGCGATGTACAACGCCAGGGAGCTGGCGATGGCCCGCATGCAAGCCGAGGCCGATAGCCTCGGCACCGGGCTCACCCCCCCCGGCTGTCGCCCGCACGAAGCAGCGTCGGCGTGGTCGCAGGGATGATGTTGCCGTCCAGCCGACCGCTACGATAGAGGGCACTGCTACTTCCAAGTGAGTCAGGTGCGATGACAAAGGCTGTGCATGTCCTTTACACCGTCGAGCAGGACGAAGACGGCGTATGGTGCGCTCACGCTCAGCTGCGCCCGGGCGTGGGAGCCAACGGCGAGGGCGATAGCCCCGCAACTGCCATCGCCGATCTGCGGGAAGCCCTAGCCGGGCTTATCGCCGAGTTCGGCGTGCCGGACGAACTAACGCTCATGGTGGACGTTGCCTGATGCCGCCAGTTCCCTCAGCACGCGGCGACAAGGTCGTCCGCGCACTGGAGAAAGCCGGCTTCAAGGTAGCGCGAGTAACAGGCAGTCACCACATCATGCGCCATCCTGATGGTCGCGGCACTACCTGCGGCCAGCAGCCCGGCCAGCCGAGGGCCGCATAGCCGTCAACTTCAACGTAGCGCCGGCGGAGCCCGGCCAGAACCTTATCGTTGACCAGGCCCACTGCTTGCTCCCGGCGACGGCCAGCCGGCCTGTCCGGTGCTGCGACTTTCCCCTAGCGGTAACTGTCGCTAATGATAGCGACAACAACCAAGAAAGCGATAAAAATCAGTCCGGCTAAAAAAAGTCCGCGCTCAATAAATGGTAGCTGGGCAAATGAGCGGAATGAGCCGGATGAGACGAATCAGGCAGTATTGCGAACTGTGTCAGGTTCTGACGCCGGTTCGGTGAGCTTGATCTTGATGGCGCGGAACATCCTCGGCGTTTCCTTGAGCACGGTCAGCTTCGGGTCAGGCACGGTCAGGAATGCCTCCACGGCGACCTTGAAGTAAGGAGCCAGCCTTGGGTCGGTCCTGATGCCCGCGAACGCCCGCCGGTCACCGCCAAGCACCAGCGCGTCAAGCTCATAAGGCCCGAACACGGCGGCCGCGGTGTCAGCGGCGGCTGAGACCGCCTGCTGCGCCTGGTTCTCCCGGCGCCGCGCGAACCGCTGCTGCGACTGCCCGCCGGCCGCGCTGCGCCCGTGTACCAGCCTGCTGCCGACCTTGGACGCGGCTAGCACCGGCTCAGGGCCGGTGAACACGCCGGCCGCGTAGCCGCCGAGCCTGACCAGGAACACGCCGACCGTGCGATCGGCCGCCGCGTGGGCCGCGACGAGCTTGGCGAGCTCCTCGGGGTTCCCTTCGGCCCGCAGCGGCGGAAACGGCACCTGGCACTCGGCCACGGACCCATCGGCGGCCGCGAACGTGACGGTCTCATCGCCAGCTTCGACCGTCAGCGCTCCGTGCCGGTCATGAAAAGATTCGATCCAGCCAATAAACCGGGGTGGCGCTATATCGAGCCGACGGGGTTGCGCAACCGTACTGGATGACATGCAGGAAGTTTAGACGTTAAAGCCAAGTGCTCGGAGCTGCTCGCGCCCGTCTTCGGTGATCTTTTCCGGCCCCCACGGGGGCATCCACACCCAGTTGATCCTGAAGTCGCTGACCAGGTCCTCGAGGGCCATCTGGGTCTGGTCCTCGATGACGTCAGTGAGCGGGCAGGCCGCGCTGGTCAGCGTCATGTCCACGATCGCCACCCGGTCTGCGTCGATCGAGACGCCGTAGACCAGGCCAAGATCCACGACGTTCACCCCGAGCTCGGGGTCCACGACATCCCGCATCGCTTCGAGCAGGTCTTCGATCTCCGGGCTCGAGCCGGGGTTTAGGCTCTCGGGTGCCGTGTCGGTGTCGGCCAGGTCGGTCTTTTCGGTCATTTCTGCTCCTCAAGCTCAAGCGAACCGAGCGCGCGCGCCGTCGCGTCTTTCCACGCCATCCAGCCGAGCAGCGCGCACTTGATCCTCGCCGGATATTTGGCCACGCCCGCGAACACGACGGCATCGCCGAGCACTTCATCGTCAGCTTCGGACTCGCGCGAGTGCATCAGGTCGAGGAAAGCGTCGCTGATCCGCATGGCCTCGCTGACCGGCTGGCCGATCACCAGGTCGGTGAGCACCGAGGCGCTCGCCTGACTGATGGAGCAGCCGAGCGCGTCGTACGACACGTCGGCGATAGCCGGCTCGCCGTCCGCTTCCTTCACGGTGACCCGCAGCGTGATCTCGTCGCCGCAGGTCGGGTTGACGTGCTGAACCTGGGCATCGAACGGCTCCCGCAAGCCCCTGTGGTGCGGGTGACGGTAATGATCCAGGATGATCTCCTGGTACAACGACTCGAGTTGCATCACACCGCCTTCAACATTCGGGCATCCTGCCTTATGCCACGCCGAAGAAGCGCTGAGCGGTACGTATCCCGTCCGCGAGCGCGTCCACCTCGTCGACGGTGTTGTACAGGTAAAGACTGGCCCTAGTGGACGCCTGGACGCCGAGCGCGCGGTGCAGGGGCCACGCGCAGTGGTGCCCGGCCCGCACGGCGATGCCGCCGTCGTCGAGCACCTGGCTGACGTCGTGCGGGTGCACGCCCTCGACGGTGAACGAGATGGCGCTGCCGCGATCGACCGGCTCGACCGGGCCGAGGATGCGCACCCCGTCGATCTCGGAAAGGGCGCTGAGCGCGTGACCGAGAAGCTGCTGCTCGTGCGCCCAGGCCGCCGCCAGGTCCAGGTCGCTCAGGTAATCGACAGCCGCGCCGAGGCCGACCGCCTCCGCGATCGGCATCGTGCCCGCCTCGAACTTGTGCGGCGGCTGCGCGTAGGTTGAGTGGTCCATCCAGACGGACTCGATCATCTCGCCGCCGCCGAGGAACGGCGGAAGCTCGTCGAGCAGCTCGCGCCTGGCCCACAGCACGCCGATGCCGGTCGGGCCGCACATCTTGTGCCCGGTGAAGCCGACAAAATCAGCACCGAGCCTGCTGACGTCCATCAGCCCGTGCGGTACCGACTGGGCCGCGTCCGCCAGGACCAGCGCGCCAACGGCGTGCGCGCGGGCGGCCAGTTCGCTGACCGGGTTGATCGTGCCGAGCACGTTCGACTGATGCGAAATCGCCACGATCTTGGTGCGCTCGCTGATCAGGTCATCGGCCTGGCTGAGATCGAGGCGGCCATCCTTGGTGACACTGAACCAGCGCAGCTTCGCCCCGGTCCGCTGGCAGAGCAGTTGCCAGGGAACGATATTGGAGTGATGCTCCAGCTCGGTGATGACGATCTCGTCGCCCTCGCCAAGCCGTCCTGAGTTCCCCAGGCTGTACGCGACCAGGTTGATCGCCTCGGAGACGTTCTTGGTGAAGACCACCTCAGTCTCGTCCGGCGTGCCGATGAACCTGGCGACTTTGATCCTGGCGCCCTCGTAGGCTTCGGTCGCTTCCTCGCCGAGTTCGTGCGTGGCGCGGTGGATGTTCGCGTTGTGCCGCTCGTAGAACTCGGTCATGGTGTCGATGACCTGGCGCGGCTTCTGCGAGGTATTGGCGCTGTCCAGGTAGATAAGCGGCTTGCCTCCCCTGACAGTGCGGTCAAGGATCGGGAAGTCCTTCCTGATCCGCGCGACGTCGAAGGTCACGACCGTGCTCCCGCGGCCAGGAACCTCTCGTACCCGTTCGCCTCGAGCTCGTCGGCCAGCTCAGGGCCGCCTTCCTCGACGATCCGGCCGCTGACGAACACGTGCACGAAGTCAGGACTCACGTAGCGCAGGATGCGGGTGTAGTGGGTGATCAGCAGGACACCGTGGTCAGGAGCCTCGCGGTAGGCGTTGATGCCCTCGGAGACGACCTTGAGCGCGTCGATGTCCAGACCCGAGTCGGTCTCGTCCAAGATCGCGATCTTCGGGTTGAGCATCTGAAGCTGAAGGATCTCGTGCCGCTTCTTCTCGCCGCCGGAGAAGCCCTCGTTGAGGTTGCGCTGGGCGAAGACAGGGTCGATGGACAGGCTCTTCATCGCGCCGTTCAGCTCCTTGACGAACTCGCGCAGCTTCGGCGCCTCGCCCCGGACGGCGGTCACGGCGGTGCGCAGGAAGTTCGACATGGTCACGCCGGGTACCTCGACCGGGTACTGCATGGCGAGGAACAGCCCGGCCCTGGCTCGGGCGTCCACGCTCATCGCCAGGACGTCCTCGCCGTCAAGCGTGACGGTGCCGCTGGTGACCAGGTACTTGGGATGCCCGGCGATCGAGTAGGCCAGCGTGGACTTACCCGAGCCATTCGGCCCCATGATCGCGTGGGTCTCCCCGGAACTGACGGTCAGGTCGACCCCGCGCAGGATCTCGCGCGGCTCGCTTTGCCCGCCGGCACCGGCTTGACCGGCTACCGAAACATGCAGGTCACGGATCTCAAGGGTGGACATTAACTATCTCCTGGTCTTTAGCTCGCGGGCAGGCCGACGAACACGTCGTCGCCATCGACCCGGACTTGATAGGTACTGAGGGGCTTGGTCGCCGGGGGCCGGTCGGCTTGCCGGTGCGCAGGTCGAAACAGGAACCGTGCAGCCAGCACTCGACCGTGTGGTCATAGATCTCGCCGTCGGCCAGCGACACGTCCTCGTGGGTGCAGAACTCATCGAGCGCGAAGATCTCGCCTGCGCTCTTGATCAGCACCAGGGGGACGCCGTTGAGCTCGACCCCGAAGGTCCCCAGATCGGGCACGTCGCCGACGGCGCAGGCACGGAAGAACTCAGGTGCACTGGTCATGACCGTCCCCTGTCAAGCTCAGCCTCAATGGCGCTCATCACCCGCTCGGCCAGTTCAGGAACCTCGATCTGCCCGATCAGCTCACCGAAGAATCCCCTGATCACCAGCCGCCGCGCCTCGGCAAGCGGTATCCCCCGCGCCATCAGGTAAAACAGGTACTCGTCCTCAAGCCGCCCGCTAGTACTGGCGTGCCCGGCCCGCACGACCTCCCCGGTCAGGATCTCCAGGTTAGGAACCGAGTCAACCCGCGTCCCGTCAGTCAGCACCAGGTTCCGATTGGCCTCATAGCTGTCAGTCCCGGTCGCCTCGACCCGGATCAGCACATCCCCGATCCAGACAGCATGCGCCCCGTCCCCCTGCAGCGCTCCCTTATAGGTAACCCGGCTACGGCAATTAGGCTGATTGTGCTCAACAAACAGCCGATGCTCCAAGTGCTGCCCCGCGTCGGCGAAATACACCCCGCGCAACTCAGCATTACCGCCGGGCCCGGCGTACTTGACCGACGGCGCCAGCCGCACCACAGAACCGCCCAGAGTCACCGCCGTATGCGCAAACATCGCATCCTTACCGACCACCGCGACGTGATGCGACAAATGCACCGCATCCTCGTCCCAGTCCTGCAGCGACACCACGCTAAGCGAGGCCCCTTCACCGACCACGAACTCAACGTTGTCCGCCAGCGTCGCCGACCCCGAATACTCGAGCACAACCACAGCCGATGCGTTCGCGCCCACTTGAACGACGGTATGAGCGGCGGACGCATGCTCAGCCGACTCTCCGTGGACGCTGATCATGATGGGCTGCGAAGCAGCAATCCCAGCAGGAACTGAGACGACAGTAGCCTCCCGGAACGAGTCAAATGCCCTGGCACTCACCCGATCCTGAGGTAGGAAGTCGAGGCTGACCCTCGGGTCGCCATGTTGCGGATGCATTATGGCGACCCGAGGGTCAGCCTTGACATCCGTAACTATCTTCCCGAGGTCAAGCGCGGCATCGGAATGCAGCCCCCGAATACGACGTAGCGGCGTAAACCGCCACGCCTCTTCTCGTCCAGTGGGTACAAGCAGGCTCATTAGCCGACCGATCCTTCCATCTGAAGCTCAATCAGCCGGTTCAGTTCCAGCGCGTATTCCATCGGCAGTTCCCGCGCGATGGGCTCGACGAAGCCTCGGACGATCGTCGCCATCGCCTCGTCCTCGGTCATGCCTCGGCTCATCAGGTAGAACAACTGGTCGTCCGAGATCTTCGAGACCGTTGCCTCGTGGCCCATCTCGACGTCATCTTCGCGTACGTCCACGTACGGGTACGTGTCGCTGCGGCTGATCGTGTCGACGAGCAGCGCGTCGCACTTCACGGTCGACTTGGAGTGCTCGGCGCCTTCCTGTACCTGGACCAGGCCACGGTACGAGGTGCGGCCGCCGCCGCGCGCCACCGACTTGGACACGATCGAGGATGAGGTATTCGGCGCCAGGTGGACCATCTTGGCGCCGGCGTCCTGGTGCTGACCCGCGCCAGCGAACGCGACCGACAGCGTCTCGCCCCTGGCGTGCTCGCCCATCAGGTAGACAGCCGGGTACTTCATCGTGACCTTCGAGCCGATGTTGCCGTCGATCCACTCCATCGTCGCGCCGGCCTGGGCTATCGCCCGCTTCGTGACCAGGTTGTAGACGTTATTCGACCAGTTCTGGATCGTCGTGTACCGGCAGCGGGCGCCCTTCTTCACGATGATCTCCACGACCGCGGAGTGCAGCGAGTCCGACGAGTAGATCGGCGCGGTGCAGCCCTCGACGTAGTGCACGTAGGCGTCCTCGTCGACGATGATCAGCGTCCGCTCGAACTGGCCCATGTTCTCGGTGTTGATGCGGAAGTAGGCCTGAAGCGGTATTTCGACGTTCACGCCCTTCGGCACGTAGATGAACGAACCACCGGACCACACGGCCGTGTTCAGCGCGGCGAACTTGTTGTCGCCGACCGGGATCACGGTCGCGAAGTACTCCTGGAACAACTCAGGGTGCTCCTTGAGCGCCGTGTCGGTGTCCAGGAAGATAACGCCCTTTTCCTCAAGATCCTCGCGGATCTTGTGGTAAACGACCTCGCTGTTGTGGACGACGACACCCTCAGCGATGAAGTTGTGGGCCCTTCTACCTCGATGTCGTAGACCGGTTCGACGTCGAAGGGCTTGACCGAGCTGACTGGCGTGAAACCTAGCCAATCATTGCAATGCGCCTTGAAGGTAAGGCCCTTGCCGCTCGTGAACGAGTGGTGATACTGGCGCCGCCCGAAGCGCTCAAGGCGCTTGGGGTTGCGGCAGCCAAGACGTTCGAAGTCACCGCTGATGCCGATGCGGAACGCCCCGCCCAGCCGCTCGGGAGCGTGTCGATATGGCTGGCTGAACCCCCACGGCCCGGTGGCGATCAATCCGCTCAATACGGCTAGCTCCTGAGCCTGTTCGATCAGCGGCGCGCTGACACACGTCAGCATTACCGAGCCATCAGCATTTGGCTGGACATATCCGTCAGCGTCGATCCAGCCGCCAAGGAAGGCCAGTCGCTGGTCGGAGGGCAATCCGAATACCCAGTCCGGTACCCGCTTGGACCTCAATGTCCCGTGGAAGCCGATCTTGTAAAACCAGTCGACGAGTGCCTTGGAGTTTATGACCAGTCGGTAGGCGTCGGCTGCGATTGCCCGGAGTCCGAAAAGATCGGACACTACCCGGGTGATCTCCGACCGCAACTCGGTGTCGGTCTCGGGAATCGCGAACTGAATCCGGTGCGTCTTGCCCGCGTCCCGCAGGTTACCGTCTCCGGTGAAGAGCCCTAGCAGCCACATAAGATCCGGGTTGGTCTCGGCCGGGACCGTGCAGGGATTCTCGCGATGATCAGCCTGCACGGCGAGCGGAGGCAGTCGGTGCGCCGCGCCGAACTCCGGTAGTGACCTCGGAACGGCGACCAGGTCACCTTCGCGCAGTTCACCAACGGTGAGCCACTGCCTGGCCCACCGTGCCCGTGCGGCACCTGGCAAGCGCATGTCGCGTAGCGCTAGCACTGGATGGTTGTCGGTGGCGACGAAACGCCGCTCACCGCGCTTGCCGACAATGACCTCGAAGGTCTGTCGCACACCGGTCTCAGCCATCGCCCGCACTGGTGCGGTAACGAACTTCTCGGTTTCCTCGTCATAGGCGAAGACGAGATCGCCGGGTTCTGCCTCTTTGATCCTGATCTGGCCGCGATTAGCCGTCCATACCTTGGTCTCGCCGGCCAGACATTCGTACTGCGCGGCCACGCCCGCGATGAGGCGCTGCTTCTCCGCCTCGGGGATGCCGAGCCGGTCGTAGGTGCTCTTGATGTCGGCGGGCAGGTCGTCCCAGGTCGCGGCCTGCTTCTCGGTCGAGCGGACGAAGTACTTGATGTTCTCGAAGTCGATGCCCGACAGGTCAGAGCCCCACGAAGGCATCGGCTTGCGCCGGAACAACTCAAGGCCGCGAAGGCGTAGCTTGAGCATCCACTCCGGCTCATTCTTCTTGGCCGAGATGTCGCGTACTACCTCCTCAGACAGGCCGCGACGCGCGCTGACGCCGGCGAGGTCCGAGTCGGCCCAGCCAAACTTGTAGCGGTCCAGGCCATCTAGCTCTGGGCGGGCGGTAGTTGTCATGCGGACAGGCCTCCGACCTCGGTATCTGTACTGCGATCCGGATGTGCGGCTCGCGATGTTTGGTGAAGCGATGTTTGGTGAAGCGGTGCTTGGTGAAGCGGTGCTTGGTGAAACAGTGATGCGGCGGTGATATGAGTGGTGCAGACGCCGTCGCCACGAGCGATCGTGGCCAGGCGCTGTACCGGCGTATGGAGCAAACGCGCGAACGCTTCTGTTTCTGCCTCGCATAGCTGCGGGTATTCGGCCGCGACGTGCGCGACCGGGCAGTGATGCTGGCAAAGCTGCTCACCAGAAGGAACGCGGCTGGCGTGCACGGCGTTGGCGGTCGCCGCGTAACCGTCGGCCGAGAGCGCTTCGGCGAGCGCCCTGACTTTACCTTCAGGCGACGCGGCGTCGACGACCGGCTGGTACTTGCGCTCAAGCTCAGAGACCTGACGGCGGGCGAACTCGGCCACGGCCTCCCCGCCCGCGCGCTCCGCGAGGAACCGCAGCGCGCTCGTCGCCAGGTCATCGTAGGCGTGCTCGAACACGCTCCGGCCCGCGTCCGTGATCGCGAACACCCGCGCTGGCCTGCCCCGGCCCCGGTTACCGTACACCCGTGCCGTCCGGCTTTCGATCAGGCCGCCCTCGAGCAACTGATCGAGATGCCGCCGGACCGCGGCCGGGGTCAGCCCGAGCGTGCTGCCGAGCGACGCCGCGCTGACCGGTCCGTTCTCCAGGATCAGCCGGGCAATCCGGGCACGCGTGCCCTGCTCGGCACCCGTAGCTCGCGCCACTGGGTCCTGAGCATGCTGGCGCTGGTCATGCTGGCGCTGCCCATGCTCGTTCGGCTGTCCCATGTTTTTCACAACATCATTGTGCCGTAAATCATTCCCGCCCCGCAAACCACCCCGCCGCTTCCGTCCCAGAGGCCCCGTAGCCAGCAACAATGGCGGCCAGCCCCGGCGGTATCCGGGCCGGTTGCGCATAATGTCGGATAGGTGGGATCCGAGAGGAGCCGCAATGGCGAGTAGGGCTGGGGCCGCTAGGTCAGAGGCCGCCCAGGTAGCGCGGCAGATCTGGACGCTGGTCGAACCCGTTCACGCTGTGACATATTTCTCGCCGGAGGCCAAGTCGGCGCTCGGGAAATCGGCGCGGCCGCAGGCGCTGATGCAGCCGATCAGGGGCTGGACCGACGAGGAGTGGGCGGCCGCGGCCGCGAGAATGACGGAGCGCGGCTTGCTTGGCAGTGACGGCGCGCCCACCGACGAGGGCGCCGCGCTCCTGGCCGACGTCGAGCACCGGACCGATCTCGCCGCCGCGCGTCCCTGGCGTGACGAGGCGCTGGCGGCTGATTTCGTGGACGCGATCACGCCGGTCGCCGTTGCCTGCGCGGCCGAGTTGCCCTACCCCAACCCGATCGGCGTCCAGGCGGCCCGGACGGCCAGATGACTGCCGTTCCTGGCCTCGCGGACCTGATGAGCCTGGCCGACCCCGCCGTCATCGCCGACCCTTACCCGTTGTACGCGCGAATGCGCGAGGCGTCGCCGTTCAGCGCGCTCGAAGGAAAGCTGATCGTATTCGGCCGGTACGAGGACTGCTCGCGCATCTTGCGCGACCCGAGAGGCAGCAGCCAGCGCGACCGCTCTGCCATCGCGCCGCCGCCAGAGACCGAGCGCCGGGGCCGTAACAGGTCCTTCCTTTCGCTCGACCCGCCCGACCACACGAGGCTGCGCCGCCTCGTCGCCAAGGCCTTCACCGCGCGGCGAGTCGCCGGGCTCGCGCCGCGCATCACCGAGCTGACCAGCGAACTGCTGACCAGCGCGGGCGAGCAGGACGCCGCGATCGAGCTGATCAGCCAGCTTGCCTACCCGCTTCCTGTCCGTATCATTTCCGAACTGCTCGGCGTGCCGCCGGAGGACCACGCTACGTTCGCCGGCTGGTCGGCCCAGCTGGCCCACTCCGTGCAGCCAAGCTTCGGCGCTGCTGACCCGGCCGAGATCGCCGAAGCGGACCAGGCCGCGGCCGAGTTCCGCGACTACTTTGAAGGCCTGATCGCCGCCAAGCGGTCGAGCCCGGGCGATGACCTGCTGACCGAGCTGATCAGGGCCGAGCACGAGGGCGACCGGCTGACCATCGGCGAGCTGATCGCTACCTGCGTGCTCCTGCTCGTCGCCGGGCACGAGACCACGGTCGGCCTGATCAGCAACGCGATGCTGGCCCTGCTCCGTAATCCCGGCCAGTACGCCGCGCTGGCCGCCGACCCCGGCCTGGCCGGAGCTGCCGTGGAGGAGACACTGAGGTTCGACTCGCCGGTGCAGCTCACCGCCAGGATCGCCACCGGCGAGATGGGATACCCCGACGGCGCGATTCTCCTGCTGCTGCTCGCCTCGACCGGAAGGGACGAGAAGGCATTCAGCGCCCCCGATGTCTTCGACATCCGGCGGGCCAACGCCGAGCACCTGGCCTTCGCCGCCGGACCGCACTTCTGCCTCGGCGCCCCGCTGGCCCGGCTGGAGGCGACCATCGCGCTGGCGTCCATGGCCAGGCGATTCAAAGAGCCAGTCCTCGACGAGGACTCCCTCGTGTACAAGCCGAACTTCAACCTCCGCGGTCCTGAGCGGATGCTGATCAAGGTCAGGTGAGGAAACCGCGCAGCAGGGCGCCGGTCCCGGCCAGATGCTCGGCCACGGCGGCCCGAGCCCGGTCAGGATCACCCGTCACGATGGCGTTCACGATGGCCGCGTGCTGGGCGGCCGAATGCGCGATGTTCAGCTTCAGCACCGGGATGGCGTTGAGCAGGTCATTGAGCCGCATCCGGGCGTCGGTGCTGGCCGTGGACAGCAAGCTAGACCCGGTCAGCTCCGCGATCGACAAGTGGAAGAGCGTGTCAAGCCGGCGGAAGTCCCTGAGCTCAGCGCCGTTCACGTCGGTCAGCCGGCTCAGCAGCATCTCGCGCTGGCCGCAGGCGTCCCCGGCGTCGCAGCCGGCGAAATGCTGGGCGAGCATGTCGGCGGCCCCGGTTTCCACGGCGAACCTGAACGTCAGTGCGTCGGTCAGGCTCTCGGCGTTCTCTGTCGCCAGCCGCCTGATCTCGCTGACGCTCGGAGCCGGCCTGGTGTAGGTCACGAACGTCCCGCCGGTCCGGCCTCGCCTCGACTCGACGTAGCCGGCCTGGTGAAGCTCGCTGATCGCCTCCCTGAGCGTCAGCCGACTGATGCCGAGCTGAGCGGCAAGCTCGCGCTCGGCCGGGAACCGCTCGCCTGGGGCCACCAGGCCGAGCTTGATGATCGTGAGCAGCCGCTCGACGGTCTCTTCGAACGCGTTGCCCTCCCGTACCGGACGCAGCAGGGCACTCAGGTCGATTTTTCTCTCCTACCTCTTGACTTCGGGGCCTGCGAGGTCATCAATTGGTCTGTTATTAGACCATTAAAGCCCGCCCGCGACCAGACCCCGAGGAGTATGTCGTGGCAGTTGATGATCAAGCGCTTCCCGCCGCGCAAAGCGACGAGGAGCTCCTGCACAAGCTCGGCTACGCCCAGGAACTCGTGCGGCGGATGTCGGGCTTCTCCAACTTCGCCGTCTCGTTCACGATTATCTCGATCCTGTCGGGCTGCCTGACCCTGTTCTACTTCGGCATGGATCTCGGCGGCCCGGCGGTCATCATCTGGGGCTGGCTCGGCGTCGGTGTCATGACGCTCTTCGTCGGCCTGGCCATGGCGGAGGTCTGCTCCAGCTTCCCGACGGCGGGCGGCCTGTACTACTGGGCGGCGAAGCTGGCCCCGAGTCACGGTCCAGCCTGGTCCTGGTTCACCGGCTGGTTCAACTTCATCGGCCAGGTCGCGGTCACGGCCGGCATCGACTTCGGCTGCGCGTTCTTCATTAACGCGTTCCTCAACCTGACCTTCGGCATGGGCGAGGCGCACTGGCAGACGATCCTCATCTTCGCGATCGTGCTGGCCGTGCACGGCCTGCTCAACCAGTTCGGCATCAGGCTGGTCTCCCTGCTCAACGACGTCAGCGTCTGGTGGCACATCGTCGGCGTGATCATCATCGTCGCGGTCGTGGCGATCGCCCCGGTCCACCACCTCCCGGCCCACTCCGTCTTCACCGGCCTCTTCAACGGCAGCGGCCTGAACATCGGCTGGTGGTACATCATCCCGGTCGGCCTGCTCACCGCGCAGTACACGTTCACCGGCTACGACGCGTCGGCCCACCTGACCGAGGAAACGCATAAGGCGGCTACTGCCGGCCCGAGAGGGATCGTGATGTCGATCGTCGTCTCGCTCGTGGCAGGGTGGATCCTGCTGCTCGGCATGGTGTTCGCGATCCAGGGCACGATCGGCGGCACGCTCTACACCGGCGAGGCCGCCGGGGGCACCGCGGCGCCGGCCGTGATCTGGTCGGACGCGCTCGGCGTGACCGGCGCGAAATTCCTGCTGCTCGTCGCGATCGGTGCCCAGTTGTTCTGCGGCATGTCCTCGGTGACCGCGAACTCGCGGATGATCTACGCCTTCTCGCGCGACGGCGCGCTGCCAGGGTCACGGATCTGGCACCAGGTGAACCACCACACCAGGACCCCGACCAACGCGATCTGGCTGGCGGCGGCGGGCGCGCTGATCCTCGGCCTCCCCTACCTGTTCAGCGCAGTCGCCTACGGCGCGGTGACCTCGATCGCGGTGATCGGCCTCTACATCGCCTACGTACTGCCGACCCTGCTGCGCCGGCTCCAAGGCTCGAACTTCAAGCCGGGACCGTGGACCCTGGGCAAGTGGAGCGCACCGATCGGCTGGATCGCGATCGTCTGGGTCGCCTTCATCACGATCTTGTTCATGCTGCCGCAGTTCGGTCCGGTGATCAGCGGCGGCACGCTCGACCTGGACACGTTCAACTACGCCGTCATCGCCGTCGTAGTGGTGATCGGCTACGCCTGGATCTACTGGATGGTGTCGGCGAAGAACTGGTTCACCGGGCCTAAGGTTCAGGGCAGCGCCGAGGAACTGGCGGCGATCGAGCGCGAGCTAGCGAGCTGAGGACGGCATGACGGACAGCCACGGCCTGAGCAGCTACCCGCGACCAGGGATGCTGAGCGAGGCGCAACTGCAAGCCGCCGTCGACGCGGGCGAGATCGACACGGTGATCCTCGCCTTCACCGACATGCAGGGACGGCTGCAGGGCAAGCGCCTGGGCGCGGAGTACTTCTTCGACGAGGTCATCCCCAACTACGCCGAAGGCTGTAACTATCTCCTAGCAGTCGACGTGGAAATGAACACGGTGACAGGGTACGACATGTCGTCCTGGGAGTCTGGTTACGGTGATTTCGTACTGAAGCCTGACCTCAAGACACTGCGCCGCGTGCCGTGGCTGCCCGCCACCGCCCTAGTCCTCGCCGACCTCACCTGGCTGGACGACTCCCCGGTGATCGCGTCGCCCCGCCAGATCCTTCAGGCCCAGGTGGCGCGGCTGGCCGAGCGCGGCTGGGTCGCGCTCGCCGGCACCGAACTCGAGTTCATCGTCTACAAGGACACATACGAGCAGGCCAGCGACAAGGGCTACGCCAACCTGATCCCCGCCAACCAGTACAACGTCGATTACTCGATCCTCGGCACGTCCAGGGTCGACCCGCTCCTGCGCCGCATCACTGGCGGCATGACCGGCGCGGGCATGTACGTCGAGTCGGCCAAGGGCGAATGCAATCTCGGCCAGCACGAGATCGCGTTCCGTTACAGCGATGTAGTCACTACTTGCGACAATCATTCGATCTACAAAAATGGCGCCAAGGAAATCGCCGCCTTGGAGGGAATGTCGCTGACCTTCATGGCCAAGCCCAACCTCCGCGAAGGCAACTCCTGTCACATTCACCTGTCGGTGCGAACCGCCGGGGGTGACGCCATCATGGCGGGCGACGGACCGCACGGGCTTTCCAAGCTCGGCGAGCACTTCGTAGCCGGTCAGCTCACCGCGCTCCGCGAGCTGACCCTCGCCTACGCGCCCAACATCAACTCCTACAAGCGCTTCGTCCCTGGCAGCTTCGCGCCGACCGCGATCCGCTGGGGCGTCGACAACCGCACCTGTGCCCTTCGCCTCGTCGGCCACGGGCACTCGCTGCGGGTCGAGAACCGGGCACCGGGCGGTGACGTGAATCCCTACCTGGCCGTGGCGGCGATGATCGCGGCCGGGCTGCACGGCATCGACAACGAGCTGCCGCTCGAACCCGCCTTCGGAGGCAACGCTTACGCCGACGACGGGCCGAAGGTACCGCACACGCTGCGCGACGCACTCGGCCTGTGGGAGGCCAGCGAGCTGGCCGCCAGTTCGTTCGGGGCGCCGGTGGTAGCGCACTACGCGAACTACGCGAAGGTCGAACTGGCCGCCTACGACTCCGCGGTCACCGACTGGGAACTGCGCCGCGGCTTCGAGCGGCTGTAACTAGAGGGGACACATGTCGAGCTACACCGTGCTGAACCCTGCCACCGAACAGCCGGTGACCACGGTTCCAGGCACCTCCGCCGAGGAAACCGACGCGGCGATCGCGAAGGCGGAGGTCGCCCAGCGGGCCTGGCGGGCCGTCTCCCCCGGTGACCGGGCCAGGCTGCTCCGCGCTTTCGCCGCCGCCGTGGACGCCGCCGGGGAAGAGCTCGCGCAGCTCGAGGTCGCTAACTCCGGGCATCCGGTCAGCGCCGCTCGCTGGGAGGCCGGGCAGATCAGGGACGTCATCCAGTACTACGCGGCCGCGCCCGAGCGGCAGGCAGGCAGGCAGATCCCGGTAGCGGGCGGGCTCGACGTCACGTTCCATGAGCCGCTCGGCGTGGTCGGGCTGATCGTGCCGTGGAATTTCCCGATGCCGATCCTTTCCTGGGGCCTGGCGCCAGCGCTCGCGGCCGGCAACGCCGTCATCGCCAAGCCGGCCGAGCTAACGCCGCTGACCGCGATCAGGATCGGCGAACTGGCGCTCGAGGCCGGGCTGCCGGACGGAGTCTTCCAGGTCCTGCCTGGTAAGGGCTCGGTCGTGGGCCAGCGCCTCGTTGATCACCCCTGGGTCAGGAAGATCGTGTTTACCGGGTCAACCGAGGTCGGCCAGCAGATCATGACCGGCTGCGCCAGGCACATCAAGCGGCTCACGCTCGAGCTAGGCGGCAAGAGCGCGAACATTGTGTTCGCCGACTCTGACCTGGGGGCAGCCGCGGCAACGGCACCTAACGCCGTGTTCGACAATGCCGGCCAGGATTGCTGCGCCCGGTCGAGAATTTTGGTAGAAAAATCAGCGTTCGAACGGTTCATGGAACTGCTTGAGCCCGCGATCAAGGGCGTCAAGGTCGGCGACCCGGCCTCGGCCGATACCGAGATGGGGCCGCTGATCTCGGCCGGGCACCGGGAGCAGGTCGCCTCATACGTCCCTGAAGGATCGCCGGTCGCGTTCCTCGGGCACCGGCCGGCCGGGCCAGGGTACTGGTACCCGCCGACGGTGCTCGCGCCAGTCGCACTCACCGACCGGGCGTATACCGAGGAGATCTTCGGCCCGGTGGTGACCGTCACCCCGTTCGACGACGAGGCGCAGGCCGTCGAACTGGCCAATGACTCGCCTTACGGGCTGTCAGGCTCGATCTGGACCCGCGATGTCGGCCGGGCGATCCGGGTGGCGCGCGGGGTGGAGGCCGGCAACCTGTCGGTGAACTCGCACTCCTCGGTGCGGTACTGGACGCCGTTCGGCGGGTTCAAGCAGTCAGGGCTCGGCCGGGAACTCGGTCCCGACGCGCTCGACTCCTTCACTGAGACCAAGAACGTTTTCTTCGCGACTGACTGAGCAGGGGGACTTAATGCGCTTGCAAGACCGGGTCGCGGTCATCACGGGAGCCGGAAGCGGCATCGGGCTGGCCAGCGCGAAGCGGCTGACTTCTGAGGGAGCCAAGGTTGTCGTCGCTGACATAGACGCGGAGGCTGGCGAGGCCGCCGCCGCCGAGGTCGGCGGTAAGTTCGTGCGGGCCAACGTGGCCGAAGAAGACGACGTCAGGCAGTTGTTCGACGGCGTCGCGGCCGAGTACGGGCGGATCGACATCGCGTTCAACAACGCCGGCATCTCGCCGCCTGACGACGACTCGATCCTCACCACCGGCCTCGACGCCTGGCGCCGGGTTCAGGAAGTGAACCTGACTTCGGTGTACCTGTGCTGCAAGTACGTGATCCCGCACATGCAGGCCGCAGGCAAGGGCTCGATCATCAATACGGCCTCTTTCGTCGCCGTCCTGGGCGCCGCGACCTCGCAGATCTCCTACACTGCGTCCAAGGGTGGCGTGCTCGCGATGAGCAGGGAGCTTGGAGTTCAGTTCGCACGGGAGGGGATCAGAGTGAACGCGCTCTGTCCGGGACCGGTCAACACTCCCCTGCTCCGCGAGTTGTTCGCCAAGGACCCTGAGCGAGCGGCCAGGCGGCTTGTGCACGTGCCGATGGGGCGGTTCGCCGAAGCTGAGGAGATCGCGGCCGCGGTCGCGTTCCTGGCGAGCGATGACTCATCATTCATCACCGCCTCGCAGTTCCTTGTCGATGGCGGTATTACCGGAGCGTATGTGACACCACTATGAGTGCAACTCCAGTTATCGGGATCAGCGCCTACGCGGAAACCGCGCGCTGGCGGCAGTGGGAGCAGCCGGCGACGCTGCTGCCGCAGACCTACGTTGATCAGGTAGCGCAGGCGGGCGGGATCCCCGCGCTGCTGCCGCCGGTGCCCGGCGTCGAGGCGGCGGTAAGCCACCTGGACGGGCTGATCATCTCAGGCGGACCCGATGTGCACCCGGAGCGGTACGGGCAGGAACCAGGACCGCACACGACGATCATCAGGCCAGAGCGGGACGCCGCCGAGTTCGCCCTCCTGCGGGCCGCGCTCGAGCTCGGCAAGCCGGTGCTCGGCGTCTGCCGCGGCTTGCAGGTGATGAACGTGGTGCTCGGCGGCACGCTGATCCAGCATCTCCCCGACGTGGTCGGTCATGAAAAGCACTCGCCAGTGTCCGGCGGGTACGGCGAGCACAAGGTGGACGTGGCTGAGTCCGGCCGGCTGGCCGGGATTTTCGGACCTGGATCGCTCGCGGTGCCGACCCATCACCACCAGGGCATCGACCGGCTCGCCGACGGCCTGACCGCGACGGCCTGGGCCGAGGACGGCATCATCGAGGCCGTCGAACTTGACTCCCACCCGTTCGCGATCGGCGTCCAGTGGCACCCGGAAGCCGGCTGCCAGCAAGAGCTGTTCAAGGCCCTGATCGCCGCCGCCTCGGCCGCGTAGCCGGGGACGGGCGCCTAGCCGGGACGGCGGCCCAGACCCGCAGCCGGGACGGCGGCTCAGACGCGCAGCCCGGCACCGGGCGACGCTCAGACGGACATATCGGTCGTACTGTCCCGGACCAGAGCGACGGCAGATCTTGGGCGCGGGCTCGGTCCGAATCGAGCGGACAAAACACCTAAATGCCAGCCGGAAGCGCAACGATGTCCCATCGATGCTGTCGGCGGCCAGCGATCAACCGCAACGATGGCCCATCGATGCTGCGGAAACAGCATGGATGGCCCATGGATGCTGTTCGGCCCGGCCGCCGGGCCGCAACGATGGCCCATCGATGCGTTTCCGCTGGAGTGAGCATGGGCGCGGGGGTGGATCAGCTGCGGCCCGGCGGGTTCGGCCGCCGCACCGGGGGCACTTCGCTGTCGTTTTTACGACTGTAAAGTGCCCCCGGTGTGAGGGCACAGGCACCCGGTTGCGGCAAATGCCCGGAATGCCGGACTAGGCGAGCACGGCCGGGCCAGGACACGGATCTGCCCGGGCCGCACCGCTGCCTCTCCGGCCGCAAACTCCGCATATGCCCTATACCGGACGGCGAGCTCTCGGCCGCACCCCCATCGTTGTCCCGGCGCAGGGGCCAGGACCCCACCGTAGGGACGACGCTGGGCCTCGCCGCCTCGCCGGCCCCGGCGCCCCGCCGGCCCCGGCGCCCCGGCGGGCGCCATTCGGGCGGGAACGGGATGTGCGGTCAGTCATTCTCTGGTCAAGGTTTGGAACGGGCTTTCCTTTCCGGCGGCTGTTCCTCGTTATTGGCCGTTACCATCGCACCAGAATTAGCGGCGGTACTGGGAGCAATGGCATGCGGAGGGCAAGAAAACGCCCGGCACTAGTAGCTGCGGCAATGGTCTTCTGCTTGGCTGTGACCGGGTGCTCGGGCAGTAGTTCAAGCTCGGTCGGGGCCGGATCGAGCCCGGCGGGCGGAAACTCGGCGACTACCGTGGCCTGCGCGCATGTCGGCTCGGTGAGATTCGCGAAGACGAAGTTCGTGCCGCATGCCGGGCTGGGCGCGGGAGCGTTCTATAAGTTTCTTTACAAGCCTTTTAAAGCGGGCAGGCTCAGGAAGGGCGCGAAAAGCCGGATCAAGTCCATGGTGATCGGCGGCGGCGCCGCACTTTACCTTGCATGAGCTTAAGCAGGCCAAGAAAGCCGCCGAAGGAAATAAGACGCTCTGCAAGCTCGTTGCGCCGCTTGACGTCCTCGCCGCGAAAATGCACGGGCTTGGCACCGGCTTGAAGTCGGGCAACCTCGGCGCCCAGGTGAAGCAGCTTGCCCCTTCATCACTTGGTTCGGCCACCGGCTAGCATCCTGCCATGCCCGACGAGACTCCTGAGAAGCCTGAGCCAGACAAGCCTGAGCCAGACAAGGCTGAGCCAGACAAGCCAGAGCCAGATAAGCCAGCGAAGCCGCAGCCCGCCGATGACCTGGTGACTACCCAGCACACGATCACGGCGGAAGGCACGGAGCTCAGCTACACCGCGACCTCCGGCCGCATCGTCCTGCGGGCCGAAGGTCACACCGAGGAGAAATTCGACGGCGCCGAGCCCAAGGCTGAGGTGTTCATCACCTCCTATGTGCTGGATGGCGGTGACCAGACGAGGCCGGTTACATTTGCTTTCAACGGCGGTCCTGGCTCGTCGAGCGTCTGGCTGCACCTGGGCGTGCTCGGGCCGCGCCGGGTGCTCATGGGCGATGCGGGCGCGCTCCTGCCGCCGCCCTATGGCATCGCCGACAACGAGCAGACCCTGCTCAAGCATTCTGACCTGGTGTTCATCGACCCGGTCTCCACCGGGTTCTCCCGCGCGGTCAAGGGCGAGAAGTCCAAGGACTTTCACGGCTACGGCGGTGACGTCGAGTCCGTAGCCGAGGTGATCAGGTTGTGGACCACGCGCAACGAGCGCTGGATGTCGCCCAAGTACCTCTGCGGCGAGTCTTACGGCACGACGAGGGCGGCGGCCATAGCCAGGCACCTCGAAGAGCAGGCCGGCCTTTACCTGAACGGGCTGATCCTGCTCTCGACGTTCCTCGACGGCGGGTCGATCATGTTCACTCCGGGCAACGACGACCCCTACATCAACTACCTGCCGACCTATGCGGCGATCGCGCATTACCACGGCAAGCACGGTGACCGGCCGCTGCGCGAGGTGCTCGACGAGGCCGAGGAATATGCCGTGGGTGATTACGCGCGCGTGCTCAGCCTCGGCGCCCGGGCATCGGCGGAGGAAAGGGACGCGGCTATCGCCAGGACCGCCGCGCTGACCGGGTTGTCGCCCCAGTACGTGGACGCGGTGAACCTGCGGCCCGAGCACATCAGGTTCCTCACCGAACTGCTGCGGGACAGCCGCCGCACCGTTGGCCGGATCGACGGCAGGTTCCTCGGCTGGGACAGCGATTACGGCCGCGAAATGCTGACCACCGACCCGTCGATCGACGCGATCATGGGTCCCTACTCCGCCGTGCTCAACCACTACGTGCGCGCCGAGCTCGGCTACCAGAGCGACCTGCGGTACGAGGTGCTGACCGACCGGGTGTATCCCTGGTCCTACAAGGAGTTCGAGGCGCAGCACCTGTACGTTCTCGACAAGCTAGCCGAGGCGATGCGGGTCAACCCGCACCTGCGGGTACACGTCGCCTGCGGATATTTCGACGCGGCGACCCCCTACTTCGCGGCCCAGCGCGACTTCGCGCACCTGGCCATCCCGCCCGAGCTCGCCGGCAACATCGAGTTCGCCTACTACGAGGCCGGGCACATGATGTACGTGCACGAGCCGAGCCGCCTCGACCAGTCGGCGCGACTAGCGGAGTTCGTCAGTCGGGCATGACGGCGAGGCTGTGCCCGTAACCCGCCGCGATGACCGTCACGCCGGCCAGTACGTCGGGCACGTCGGCCTCACCGCAGTCATTGCTGCCCCAGGCCAGGACGAGGCCATCCGAGGTCAGGGCCAGGCAGTGGGTGCCGGTGCCGGAGATCGCCACGACGTCCGCCACGCCGGCCGGGATCTCGGTGACGCCGTAGTCGTCCCGGCCCCAGGCCACGACGGTGCCGTCCGACCTGAGCGCGGCGGACTGGCTGACCCCGGCCGTGATCGCGACCACGTCAGTCAGCCCGGCCGGCACGGACACCTCGCCGAAATCATTCAGGCCCCAGCCGACCACCGTGCCCGCCGAAGTCAGCGCGAGGCTGTGCCCGGAGCCCGCCGCGACCGCGGTGACCTCGGGCAGGCCGGCCGGCACGTTGATCTGCCCTGAGCCGTCACCGCCCCAGGCGATCACCCGTCCGTCGGCCACGGCCAGGCTGTGGTCGGCGCCGGCGGCGACCGAGGTCACCTCAGAAAGCCCGGCGGGGACCGAGCACTGGCCGTAGCCGTTGCCGCCCCAGGCGACGATGTTTCCCGAGGCGGTGAGCGCCAGGCTGTGGTAGCGGCCGGCCGAGATGGCGGTGACGTGCGCGAGCCCGGCCGGAACCTCGGTCAGCCCTCGGGCGCCGCTCCCCCACGCGATGACCCGGCCTCCGCCGATCACGGCCAGGCTGTGATACCAGCCCGCCGCGAGCGCGATCACGTTGTCGAGCCCACGCGGCACCGAGGTCTCGCCCTCGTCGTTGTCGCCCCAGCCGATCACGGCCCCGAGCTCGTCCGGTTCGTAATCGTCATCGTCGGCCAGGCTTACCGAGTAAGGCTCCGTGTCCGGTCGCGTGCTGTCGGCCAGCGCCGCTGGATCGACGCCGAGCGCGATCGCCATTTCGCTGACCACCCAGCTGCAGGCGTCCCTGGTGAACGGCATCCGCTTGGCGAACCAGCCCGCGGTAAGCCGGGAGGCCGTGCCCAGGTCAAGCCCGTCGGTGAGGTGTGCCTGCAGCACCTCGGGCAGCCCGGCCTGGGCCGCCGCGATCACCACCGCCGACTCCCGAGGCGAGTCAGGCAGCAGGTCCTTGAGCAGGTTCGTCATCATCTGCGGATGGGAAAGCGCCGCCTCGCCGAGCTGCGGATCGCGGACGATAGCCCGGAGCGCACGGCGCACCGAACCGTCTACGTCCCACATCACCCGCGTCATCACAGCTCCCCGACGACTCTCCTGACCGGAGCAAGCACCATATATACCTCACAGCACGGACGCCCGAAGCGCCAGCCACGCGGCACGTCCCCCTAGACTCGCCTGCGTGAACGACGTACCGGCCGTTGAGATCCGCGGCCTGGTCAAAAGTTACGGGCGCACCAGGGCCGTGCGCGGCCTGTCCATGCGGGCGGAGCGCGGCCAGGTCACGGCCGTCCTTGGCCCGAACGGAGCAGGCAAGACCACGACGGTCGAGATCTGCGAGGGTTACCGGCGCCCCGACGAGGGCGTCGTTCGCGTGCTCGGACTCGATCCGCAGCGGGACGGCCGGGCGTTGCGGCCGAAAGTCGGCGTGATGCTCCAGTCGGGCGGCATCCCGACGATGGCCAGGCCCGCCGACTACCTGAAGGTGATGGCCAGCTTCTACGCCCGACCGCTTGACCCGGCGATGCTGCTCGACCGGCTCGGCCTGACCGAGTCGGCCAGGACCACGTTCCGCCGGATGTCCGGGGGGCAGCAGCAGCGGCTGTCGCTGGCCGCCGCGATCATCGGCCGGCCTGAGCTTGTGTTCCTCGATGAGCCCACGGCGGGTCTCGACCCGCAGGCCAGGCACGCGACCTGGGATCTCATCACCGGCCTGCGAGCCTCAGGGGCGACGGTAATCCTGACCACGCACTACCTTGAGGAGGCCGAGCGGCTCGCCGACTACGTGATCATCGTGGACCAGGGCACGCTGGTCGCCGAAGGTACTCCGGCCGTGCTCACCGGCTCGCAGGGCCAGCTGAGGTTCGCGGCGCAGCCCGCGCTCGACACCTCTGGCCTGCTCGCGGCGCTGCCGCCGGACAGCCTGGCCAAGGAGTCGCCGGCCGGGCACTACCTCATCGAACTGCCAGGCGCGGTCGATCCGCAGGTGCTCGCGACCGTGACCGCGTGGTGCGCCGAGCAGGGCGTGCTGGCGAGAAACCTGCGGTTCGACTCAAAGACCCTCGAAGACGTGTTCCTCGATCTCACCGGAAGAGAGCTGAGGTCATGACCGACTGGCCGGCCCCCGCCCCCGGCGCGGCCCCGCTGCCGAAAATGATCGCCGCGCAGGCCGGCCTTGAGGTCAAGATCCTCATCCGCAATGGTGAGCAGCTCCTGCTCACTCTCATCATTCCGGTGCTGCTGCTTGTGGTATTCAGTTCCGAGTCGCTGATCAGCGTCGGTCGCGGCTCGAGGATCGGATTCATCGCCCCTGGCATCCTGGCGCTCGCGGTGCTGTCGACCTCGTTCACCAGCCTGGCTATCGGCACGGCCTTCGAGCGCAGGTACGGGGTACTCAAGCGGCTTGGCTCGACCCCGCTGTCGCGGGCCGGGCTGATCGCGGCCAAGTCCGTGCTGGTGCTGACCGTCGAAGCGGGCCAGGTCGTACTGATCGTCGTGATCAGCCTGCTGCTCGGCTGGCATCCGGTCGTAACGGCGACCTCGGTGCTTTCCGCTCTCGCCGTGCTGATCGCCGGCAGTGCCGCGTTCAGCGGGCTGGCGCTGCTGATGGCCGGGACGATCAGGGCGGAAGCGGTCCTGCCCGGCGCGAACCTGATCTACCTGATGCTGCTCGGCCTCGGCGGGATCCTGTTCCCGCTGAGCAAGTTCCCGGCCGGGGCGCGTCCTGTCCTGCTGCTCCTGCCTTCCGGCGCGATCTCCGACGGCCTGCGGTCCGTGCTGCGCTACGGAGTCGGCGTGCCTGGCAAGGACCTGCTCGTTCTCGCGGTCTGGGCGGTTGCAGCGATCGCGATCGCTGCCCGCACGTTCCGCTGGGAGTGACTTGGCCCTGATTTCGCCACCTCGGGAAGCCACCGCCGAACGCAAGCACGACGCGCTGGGCCGGATTCCGGCACCCTTGCTCCTGAGCGCGGGCATCCTCAGCGTCCAGATCGGGGCCGGCATCGCGGCGCGGATGTTCGGCACGGTGTCGGCGGCCGGCCTGACCGGGCTGCGGCTCTGGGTCGCGGCCGCGATTCTGATCGGGCTCGGGACCCGGCCGGCGATCCGGGCGGCGCGCGGCATCGTGACCGAGCGAGCCTGGCGCGATGCGGCCGTCGTCGGCGGGTTCGGGCTCACCCTCGCGGTCATGAACTTCTCGATCTACCAGGCGTTCGCCAGGATTCCGCTCGGGATCGCGGTCACGATCGAGTTCCTCGGGCCGCTCGGCGTCGCCATCGCCTCGTCAAGGCGCCGGATTGACCTGCTCTGGATCGTGCTCGCCGCGGCGGGCGTGATCTTGCTCGGGACGTCTGGAGTCAGCGCGGCGTCTTTCGCCAGCTCCCGGCCAGGCACCGTCGTAGCCGGGCTGCTCTACTCGCTGCTCGCGGCGTTCACCTGGGCTGGCTACATCATGCTTGCCACGTCGACCGGGCGCAGGTTCACCGGCGGAACGGGGCTTACGATCGCGATGGGCATCGCGGCGGTGCTGATTACCCCGGTAGCGGTGGTGAGCGCGGGCCGCACCCTGCTCAAGCCCGCGGTACTCGGCACCGGCGTGATCGTGGCGCTCCTGTCCTCGGTGATCCCTTACCGGTTCGAACTCGAATCGCTCCGGCGGGTGCCGGCCAGGGTATTCGGCATCTGGATGAGCCTGGAGCCCGCCGTGGCGGCGCTAGTCGGCGTGGTCTTGCTCAGTCAGGCCCTCGCCATACGGCAATGGCTGGCCATCGCCTGCGTGACGATCGCGACCGCGGGCGCCGCGATCACCGCGCCGGCCGACACTGTGCCGCAAAAATCTGGCAGGTCATACGATGAGTGACGTGTTCAGGCGAGCGGCTGATTCCCTCATACATCCGACAGCGACCGGGATGCGCAGGATCGCCCTGGCCGGCGTCATCACGTCGACGCTGATCATCTGGACCGGCGGCGCGGTCCGGCTGAGCGAGTCAGGTCTGGGCTGCACTACGTGGCCGAAGTGCACGTCGGCGAGCCTGATCGCGGCGGGCGTGACCGGCGACCCGCTGATCCACCGGTGGGTCGAGTTCGGCAACCGGATGGCGACCGGGCTGATCGAGGTCGTGGCCGTCCTCGTGTTCATCGCGGTCTGGCAGTACCGGGCTCAGGACGGCAAGCGCCGCCGCGATCTGGTCTGGCTAGCCGCGGCTCAGCCCGCCGGCATCTTCGCCCAGGCCGTGATCGGCGGCATTGTGGTGCTCACCAAGCTGGCGCCATTCTGGGTGTCGCTGCACTTCATCGCGACCTTCCCGGTCCTGGCGGCGGCCGTCGCGCTGCACGTGCGGGTCGCCGAGGGCACCGGTCCGCCTAAGCCGCTCGTGCAGCCGCTAGTGCGCCTGGTGTCGCGCGTCCTGGTCGCGGTCACCTCGGTGATGTTGCTAGCGGGGACGCTGGTGACCGGGACAGGCCCGCTGGCGGGTGCGCACGACGTGCGGCGGTACCACTTCCTGTCGCTGGCCGCCGTCACGCAGTTGCACGCCGACGTCGGCTGGGTGCTCGGCACGATCGCGTTCATGCTGGTCGCCTGCCTGCACTTCCTGCCCGCGCCCACTCGGGCGGTCAGGCTCGGCCGGGTGGTGCTCGGGCTGGTCGGCATCCAGGGCCTGCTCGGCTACGTGCAGTACTTCTCTGGCCTGCCGGCCGGGCTCGTCTGGTTCCACGTCGCCAACTCGGCACTGATCTGGATCGCCGTCCTCCGGCTGCACTTCGCGCTGCGGGACCGGGGCGAGGTGACCGGTCCGGTTTCCGGCGCCGTCGACGGAAAGTTGCTATCGGTGTAACGTCCGGCTCATGCCGACAGCAGACGTTAACGGGGTCAAGATCAGCTTTACTGATTCTGGCGGCGATAGTCCGCCGATTGTGTTCAGCCACGGCATTTTGATGGATAAATCGATGTTTGATCCTCAGGTTACGGCCTTGTCGCCGCATTTTCGGGTCGTCACCTGGGACGAACGCGGACACGGCGGCACGGCCGCGGCCGGCCCGTTCTCCTACTGGGACTCGGCCGCCGATGTGCTCGGGCTGCTTGATCACCTCGGCATCGAGACCGCCGTGCTCGCCGGCATGTCCCAGGGCGGCTTCCTCAGCCTGCGGGCCGCGCTGACCGCCCCTGAGCGCGTCCGCGGCCTGGTGCTCATCGACACCCAGGCCGGCATCGAGGATCCGGCGGGCGCCGAGAGCTATCAGCAACTGCACGAGATCTGGATGGCCCAGGGTCCCGAGCCGGTGCAGGAAATCGTCTCCGCCATCATCCTCGGCGCCGGTGACTGGAGCGACTATTACGCCAGGTGGGCCGCGGCCGACCGGGAGCAGTTCAGCCTGGCCTTCGGCGCTCTGATGGAACGCGATGACCTGACGTCCAGGCTGGGCGAGATCAGCGTGCCCGCCCTCATCGTGCACGGGACCGCGGACGCCGCGATTCCGATGGCTAAGGCCGAGCAACTGAGGGACGGGCTGGCCGGGGAAGTGAGTTTCGCCGCCATCGAGCAGGGCAGCCACGCCTCGAACGTCAGTCACCCCGACGCGGTCAACGAAGCAATACTGAACTTCTTGCGAACGCTGGACTGATACCTGCGGCCTGATCATGTTCTGGCCTGGACTGGCGATAGGGTCGGGGCAAGGACGCGAGTGGAAAGGCCTGGTGCGTGAGTTGAGCAGCGAGACGAACGGCTTCGAATGGATAGCTGCCGACGCCAGGGCGGTTGACCTGATCCGGGTGCTGGCCATGGATGCGGTACAGCAGGCCGGATCCGGCCATCCCGGCACGGCGATGAGCCTGGCCCCGGCGGCCTACCTCCTGTACCAGAGACTGCTCAGGCATGACCCTAATGATCCCGACTGGCCGGGTCGCGACCGGTTTGTCCTTTCCTGCGGCCATTCCAGCCTTACTCTCTATATTCAGCTGTACCTGTCGGGGTACGGCGTCACGCTCGATGACCTTCGCCGGTACCGCACCTGGGGCAGCATCACCCCTGGCCACCCCGAGCACGGGCTCACTCCGGGCGTCGAGACCACGACCGGGCCGCTTGGCCAGGGGCTGACCAACTCCGTCGGCATGGCCATGGCCGCCCGCCGGGAGCGAGGCCTGCTCGACCCCGACGCCCTGCCGGGCGAGAGCGTGTTCGATCACTACATTTACGTGTTCACCTCGGACGGGGACATGGAGGAGGGCGTCAGTCACGAGGTCAGCTCGCTGGCCGCGCACCAGCAGCTCGGTAACCTCATCGTCCTCTACGACGACAACCGGATCTCGATCGAGGACGACACGGCGATCGCCAAGTCAGAAGACCTGCTGGCCAGGTTCGCCGCTTACGGCTGGCACACGCAGCGGATCGACTGGCACAAGCCTGGCGGCTACGAAGAAGACGTCCAGGCTCTGCACGACGCGTTCCTGGCCGCCCAGGCCGAGACGAGGCGGCCCTCGATCATCGGCCTGTCCACGATCATCGGCTGGCCGGCCCCGGACAAGCAGAACACCGGCGAGGCCCACGGCTCGGCTCTCGGGGTGCCCGAGGTGCAGGCGACCAAGCGGATTCTCGACTTCGATCCTGACGTGACGTTCCCGGTCGAGGACGAAGCCGTCGGCCGGGCCCGTGAGGTCGCCGGGCGGGGCAAGCTCGCGCACGCGCAGTGGGACGAGCGGTTCGCCGCCTGGTCGGCCGCGCACCCAGAGCAGCGCGCGCTCTTCGACCGGCTCGCCGCCCGCGACCTGCCCGAGGGCTGGGCGGACGCGATCCCCGAGTTCCCCGCCGACGGCGGCCCGATGGCGACCAGGTCGGCGTCAGGCAAGGTGCTCAACGCTCTCGCCCACGTGCTGCCCGAGCTCTGGGGCGGCTCCGCTGACCTGGCCGGGAGCACCGATACCACGATGGCGGGCGAGCCCTCGTTCATTCCGGTCGAGCACCAGACCAAGATGTACGCGGGTAACCCCTACGGCCGTACGCTGCACTTCGGCATCAGGGAATTCGGCATGGCCGGGATCCTCAACGGCATCGCGCTGCACGGCCTGACCCGGCCGTACGGCGCGACGTTCTTTGTCTTCAGCGACTACATGCGGCCGGCGGTCCGGCTGGCCGCGCTGATGGAACAGCCGGTCACCTTCGTCTGGACGCACGACTCGATCGGGCTCGGCGAGGACGGCCCGACCCACCAGCCGGTCGAGCACCTCTGGGCGGTGCGCGCGATCCCTGGACTCGACGTGGTCAGGCCCGCCGACGCCAACGAGACCGCGATCGCCTGGCGGACCATACTCGAGCGCTCGGACCGGCCGGCCGGCCTGGTACTCACCAGGCAGAAGATCCCCGTCTTCGACCGCAAGGCGGCCGGCATCGGCAGCGCTGAAGGTACCGCCCGCGGCGGCTACGTGATCGCGGAAGCGTCCGGCGGCGACCCGGCGGTAATACTGATCGGCACGGGCAGCGAGGTGCGGATCGCGCTGGCCGCGAAGGCCGAGCTCGAGCGCGAGGGAATACCCGCCTCAGTGGTATCGATGCCGTGCGTCGAGTGGTTCGAGGAGCAGGATAGGGCCTATCGCGACCAGGTGCTTCCGCCGCACGTCACCGCGAGGGTTAGCGTGGAGGCTGGGGTCGGATTCGGCTGGCGGCAATATGTGGGCGACGCCGGCGAGATCATCAGCCTTGAGCATTACGGGGCGTCGGCCGCTTACGAGAAGCTATACGAAGAATTCGGGATCACCCCAGAGCGGATGGTCCAGGCCGCGCGGCAGAGCCTGAGCCGGGCGCAGGGCGGGAAGGAAGACCAGTGAGCGACATTCTCGGAGATCTGACGTCGGCCGGCGTGTCAATCTGGCTCGACGACATCAGCAGGGACCGGCTGAATACGGGGAACCTGGCGGCCCTCGTCGCCGAAGACCACGTCAGGGGCGTCACTTCGAACCCGACGATCTTCGAGCACGCCATGGCCAAGGGCGCCGCCTACGACAGCCAGCTCGACGACCTCGCCCTGCGCGGGGTGAGCGTCGACGAGGCCGCAAGGATGCTCACCACGTACGACATCCGGTGGGCCTGCGACGTGCTCAGGCCGGTCTACGACGCCTCTGAGGGCGTGGACGGCCGGGTCTCGATCGAGGTAGCTCCCGGCCTGGCCAGGGACACCGCGAAGACGATCGCCGAGGCTAAGCAGCTGTGGTGGCTGGTTGACCGGCCGAACCTGTTCATCAAGATCCCGGCGACGGCGCAGGGCCTGCCGGCGATCACCGCCTGCCTGGCCGAGGGCATCAGCATCAACGTCACGCTGATCTTCTCCCTGGAGCGTTACAGCGAGGTCATCGACGCGTATATGGCCGGCCTTGAGCAGGCCGCGGATTCCGACGTCGCCAAGCTTGCCTCGGTGGCCTCGTTCTTCGTCAGCCGGGTGGACACCGAGGTGGACAAGCGCCTCGACGCGATCGGCACGCCCGAGGTCGACGCGATGCGCGGCAAGGCCGCCGTGGCCAACGCGAGGCTGGCCTACGAACTGTTCGAGCAGAGCCTCGCGACCCCGCGCTGGCAGGCGCTGGTGGCTAGGGGCGCGCGGGTGCAGCGTCCGCTCTGGGCGTCGACCAGCACTAAGAACCCCGCCTACAAGGACACGCTCTACGTCGATGACCTGGTGGCCCCTGACACCGTGAACACGATGCCCGAGCCGACGATCCACGCGGTCGCTGACCACGGCACCGTCGTGCCGAACGCGATCGACGGCACCTACGAGGCGTCCAGGGCCGTATTCTCCGACCTCGAGAACCTCGGCGTCAGCTACGACGATGTCGTGAAGGTGCTCGAAGAGGAGGGCGTCAGCAAGTTCACCGACTCGTGGAACGACATGCTCGCCACGATCAAGGGGCAGCTTGAGTCAGGCAAGAAGTGACTAGCCCCAATCCGCTCCGGGATCCGCGCGACCGCCGGATTCCGAGAGTCGCGGGGCCTTGCGTGCTCGTCATGTTCGGCGTCACTGGCGACCTGGCGCAGAAGAAGCTGCTCCCGGCCATCTACGACCTGGCTAACCGGGGCCTGCTGCCGCCCGGATTCTCGCTGGTCGGCTTCGCCCGCCGGGACTGGGAAGATCAGGACTTCGCGAAGCTGACCTACGAGGCCGTCCGTGCTCACGCACGGACCAAGTTCCGCGATGAGGTGTGGGAGCAGGTCAGGGAAGGCATCAGGTTCGTTTCCGGCGAATTCTCCGATCCTGGGGCGTTCGACCGGCTCGCTCTTTGCGTCAGCGAACTCGACGCCGACCGTGGTACCGGCGGTAACCGCGCTTTCTACCTGTCGATCCCGCCGGGCCAGTTCCCTGTGGTCGTGGGCCAGATTGAGCGGTCAGGAATGGCCGCCCAGGGAGAGAAAGGCTGGCGGCGGGTCGTCATCGAGAAGCCGTTCGGGCACGACCTGACCAGCGCCAGGGACCTCAACGACCTCCTGGCGACCGTCTTCCCGCCGTATTCGGTGTTCCGCATCGATCATTACCTCGGCAAGGAGACCGTGCAGAACCTGCTCGCGCTCAGATTCGCCAACGAGCTGTTCGAGCCGATCTGGAACCGGGGTTACGTGGACCACGTCCAGATCACGATGGCCGAGGACATCGGGATCGGCGGCCGGGCCGGCTACTACGACGGCATCGGCGCGGCGCGGGATGTCATCCAGAACCACCTGCTGCAATTGCTGGCGCTGACGGCGATGGAAGAGCCGGTCTCGTTCGCCGCCGACGCGCTTCGCGCCGAGAAGCAGAAGGCGCTGTCGGCCGTGCAGATCCCCGACAACCTGAACGAGGGCACCGCCCGCGGCCAGTACACGGCCGGCTGGCAGGGCGGCATCCCCGTACCTGGCTTCTTCGCCGAGGACGGGATCGCGCCAGACTCAACGACCGAGACCTATGCGGCGGTCAGACTGGGTGTGGACACCAGGCGCTGGGCGGGCGTTCCCTTCTACCTGCGTACCGGCAAGCGGCTGGCCACGAGGATGACCGAGATCGCCGTCATTTTCCAGCGCGCGCCGCACCTGCCGTTCAACGCCACCGACGCCAAGGAACTCGGCCAGAACGCGCTGGTGATCCGGGTGCAGCCGGACGAGGGCGTCACGCTGCGGTTCGGCTCGAAGGTGCCAGGCTCGGCCATGGAAGTCAGGGACGTGAACATGGACTTCGCCTACGGCGAGTCCTTTACCGAGTCAAGCCCGGAAGCCTACGAACGGCTTCTGCTCGACGTGCTGATCGGCGACCCGCCGCTATTCCCCGGCCACGAGGAAGTCGAACTGTCATGGAAGATCCTCGATCCGATCGAGTCATTCTGGGCCGACGCCGGTCGTCCGGAACCGTACCTGGCCGGATCGGCCGGCCCGGCCAGCGCCGACGCCTTGATGGCGCGGGACGGCCGGGCCTGGCGTCGGCTGTAACCGACCGGAGCCAGCCATGCGAATAGAGCTGACCGACACCACGGCCAGCGCGGTGCGGAACGCGCTGGTCCGGGCCTCGCAGCAGATGGGCGGCCTGACCACCGGCGTCGTGCTCAACCTCGTCGTGATGACCGATGAGGGCGAGCAGTACGACGCGATGAAGTCAGCCGCCCAGGCCGGGCTCGAGCACCCGTGCCAGATCATCGGCGTGATCGCTCGCAAGCCGAGCGGGCCCCGGCGGCTCGACGCCGAGATCGCGGTCGGCGAGAACGCGCCGGGCCAGATCGTCTTGCTTCGCATTTACGGCGAGCTCAACGAGCACGTGGATTCGGTGGTGACGCCGCTGCTCGTGGCCGACACCCCGGTGGTCATCTGGTGGCCTGGCCCCGGGCCTCAGGCACCGTCCGCTGACCCGCTCGGCGTGCTCGGCCAGCGCCGGATCACCGACGTAGCCGCGAGCGATGACCCGCCTCGGCGACTGCTCCAGCTGGCCGCGAGCTACCGGCCAGGCGACACGGACCTGGCCTGGGCGAGGACGACGAACTGGCGGTCGCTGCTCGCCGCGACCCTGGACCGGCCGCCTGGCGAGATCTACGAGGCGACCATTGGCGCCGAGCGGGACAACCCGAGCGCGGAGCTGATGGTGGCCTGGCTGGCCGGACGGCTTAGCATCCCGGTCCGGCGGGAGGTGTCCGACGGCCCGGGCGTGACCGAGGTCAGCTTCCTGACCGATGCCGGCAAGATCGTGATCAGCCGGGGCGACGGCAGGAACGCGACGCTGTCAAGGCCGGGCGAGCCCGACCGGCACGTGGCCCTGCACCGCCGCGACGTCGGCGAACTGGTCGCCGAAGAGCTGCGCAGGCTCGATCCCGACGAGGTGTACGGCGAGGCGCTGGCGACCCTGGCCGCCGCGGCCGAGTACGCCGAGAAGGCTGAAGCGGAAGTCGAGCTTGCTAGCGAGGAGTAACGCCATTTCTGTTCCCCAGATCCTCATTCACCGTGACGGCGACCTGCTGGCCAAGGCGGTCGCGGCCAGGCTCGTGACCAGGCTCGTCGACGCGGTCGCCGCCAAGGGCCTGGCCAGCCTGGTGCTTACCGGAGGCGGCATCGGTACCAAGGTGCTCACCGAGCTCGCGGCCGCGCCCGCGAGGGACGCGGTGGACTGGCGGCGGGTGGAAATCTGGTGGGGCGACGAGCGGTTCCTGCCCAGCGGGGATCCTGAGCGGAACGAGACCAGCGCCCGCAGCGCGCTGCTCGACCACGTCGAGATCGAGCGGGTGCACCCGATGTCAGGCCCCGACGGCCCGGACGGCCCGGACCCCGAGGCCGCGGCGGATCGGTACGCCCGCGAGCTGAAGGAGGCCGCCCAGCCCCAGGACCGCGGCGGGGTGCCCAGGTTCGACGTGCTCCTGCTCGGCATCGGCCCTGACGCCCACGTAGCCTCGCTGTTCCCTGGCCTGCCCGCCCTGTACGAGGAGGAGCGGACGGTAGTGGCCGTGCGCGGGGCGCCTAAGCCGCCGCCGGTCAGGCTTTCTCTCACCATGCCCGCCATCAAGGCCGCGTCCGACGTCTGGATCCTCGCCAGCGGCGCGGAGAAGGCCGGCGCCGTCAGGCTCGCGCTGTCCGGCGCCGGCCCCTTCCAGGTACCGGCGGCCGGCGCGCAGAGGCAGCCAGCAGACCCTGTTCCTGCTCGACCGCGCCGCCGCCGCGGAACTCCCGGCCCAGCTCAGCAGGCCCGCGTCACCCTGACCTCACGGGCGGATTCTGGCTGAAATCGGGGTCTCCCGTTAATTGACAACCAGAGTTACGCTCAGGGCAGATCTTCCATATGAGTCTGGTGAGGATACGGGCATGGAAGTCTGAAAGGCCGGATCATGGGCGAGGGTCACGATCAGCGGCGTATTTCGGGTGGCAGCCCTGATGGGCTAAGTCTCCGCTGGTTCCGGCATTCTGCCGATAACGCCGTTACGACCTTCATGGTCTCCGGCGTTGCTTGTATGTGGTTCCGGGAAGTTTTCACCCCCCGATCGACCTCCTGAGGAGGATCATGTGAGCAGTCCAAATGAAGGGCCCCTATCGGTAGCCGATCCGGCGCCACTCGGCTTGGCCGCGTTCGCGCTGACCACGTTCCTGCTGTCCGCGGTTAACGCCGGCTTGACCAGGCCCGCCGGCCCCGCTAATGGCGGTGAATGGATCGGCTACGCCTTCTTCTACGGTGGCCTTGCCCAGCTCCTGGCCGGAATGTGGGAGTTCAAGCGCGCGAACGTCTTCGGTGCGACCGCGTTCTCGACGTACGGCGGTTTCTGGCTTGGCCTCGGCTACTTCATCACGCACGTCGCGGCGACCAAGGGCGAGAACGTCACCAACGACCTGGGCTGGATCCTGCTGGCCTTCGCCATCTTTAACACCTACATGCTGTTGTGGAGCACGCAGGTCAACGCGGCGGTGTTCACCGTCTTCCTGACCCTCGAGATCACCGAGATCGTGCTGTTCATCGGATTCTTCTCCGGCAACAGCAACATCATCAAGATCGGTGGCTACGTCGGCATCCTGACCGCGCTCTGCGCTTGGTATACCTCAGCGGCCGTCGTCGGCGCCGGGTTGGGCTGGAACCTGCTCCCGGTCGGTGGCAAGGTCATCAAGGTCGGCAGCAGCGCCTAGCGGAGTTTGGCCTCGATCGCCCCGGAGTGCGCATCGCCTCCGGGGCGATCGCTTTGTTCGGTAGGTTATGGCCGTGACTCAAGATCCCCTAGCCGCCGATCTTTCCGCCGAACGGCCTCGCAGCCGCCCCTTTCGGGCTGTCGCCAGCCTTGTGCTTGCCGCCGCGGCCGCTGTCGCGGTCAACCTGTACGGCATTCCGTTCTCCGTCAAAACGCTCGCAGGCGCCAAGCGGGCAGGCATCGATACCACTGTCTCGATCCTGACCGGCCACCTCATCACGATCGGTGCCTCGGCAGCGTTCGTAGTCTTCGGTCTTATCTCCGTTTTCTCCTGGGCCAGCTGGGCGCGCGGTCTCCTCGGGCACGTCGTCGGCACCGCCTACGGCTCCATCGTCAGGTACATCCTGATCTTGTTCGGCCTGTGCGTGGTCCTCGTGGTCGCGCTGAGCATGCTCGGATTCCGCGTCGGCCAGCTCGTGCTCGGCGGCACCGTGACGGCCGTGCTGGTCACGATCGCCGCTCAGCAGGCCCTGTCCAACCTGTTCGCCGGCATGCTGCTCCAGTTCGCGCACCCGTTCAAGGTCGGCGACTCGATCTGGGTCAGGTCAGGCTCCCTGGCCGGCACCATCGAAGGCGTCGTCGCCGAGATCAGCATCACCTACATCACGGTGGAAAACGACGAAGGCCGGGTCCTGCTCCCCAACGCGGTGGTACTGGCCTCAGCCGTGAGCCAGGTCCGCGCCGCCCCCAAAGACGGCCTCCTAGCCCACCGCTACAGCGGCCGATTCTCCCGATCCGTCCCGAAACCCCCAATGTCCGACCGCCCCCCGCCCGACCGCGCTCCCTCAGACCACGCACCCTCAGACAGCGCGCCCTCAGGCAGCGCGCCCTCAGACCACGCACCCTCAGACCACGCACCCTCAGACAGCGCGCCCTCAGGCAGCGCGCCGCCCGACAACAGCCACCCGGAGAACGAGCACCCGTAGCGGCGAACAGCGGCCCTGGCCCGACCCGAGCCCCAGCCGCCACAGACACCCCAGGAACCCCAGGAACCCCAGGAACCCCAGGAACCCACGCCAGGCGCCCGAGCAGCCCACCCAGAAGTTGATCTTGCCGGGACTCGGCCCCGCCCGGACGAGGTGCCTGGAACTGGTGTGACTGGAGTGCTGACATCATCGCTGGGTCAGGTGCGGAGCTCTTTGGGAGGACCATGATCGTGGAAACCTCCGATGGCCTGCCAGTCGGGGATTCCACAATCATGGAATACCGGGACAAGGCCGGGTCTCACCAGCCACTTCAGCCGCACAAGAGACACCGGCCGCACGGCAGAACGGAGCCAGTGCACTCGCCCTCGCTGCCTGACACCCTGCCCTCGACAAGAGCCACATCGATGGGCCATCGTTGCGGTTCGCCGGGCCCGGCCAACGACATCGATGTCCCACGGATGCTGTTGCCGCAGCATCGATGGGCCATCGTTGCGGTTGGGGCTCGCCTGCCAACAGCATCGGTGGGCCATGGGTGCCTTTCTTCTGGAGTGACGGTGATCGGCAGGCATGCAGCGCGGGCTGGCGGGCCGACGCGTTGACCGGTATGCGGTTGATGCCTGGTTCGCGGGGTTAGCCCGTGAGGTTTTCGTCCGGGGCGGGCCGGGCCGGGAGTGAGTCCAGAAAGTGAACCCGTGGTAAGTCGGCCGGCGACCGTGACTTACCACGTTTTAGCTCAGAAAATATCGGTGTAAACCACGTATAACGATCCGCGGTCGCTAGGTAAAACGTGGTAAGCCGCCGGGCTGAGGCGGCTTACCACGGGTTCACTTTCCGGACTCACTCAAACCGTCCATATCGCCCGGCCGCCCGGTCTGGCCGACCGCGACTCCACGGACCGACCGTCGCTCGTCACTCCCAGGGAAACGCACCCGTGGGCCATCGTTGCGCCTGTCCATGGCGCTATAGGTGTTTTGTCCACCCGGCGTCGGCAAGAGGCCGAGCCGTGACTGGCGGGACTGACGGGACTGACGGGACTGACGGGACTGGCGGGACTGGCGGGACTGGCGGGACTGGCGGGCCTACGGCGAAGTGGCCGGCACCCCCGCGATGCCGGCCACTTCAGTCCGCAGGCTAGTGGTTCGCCTCGTACTCGGAGATGACCTGAGCCGGAATCCGGCCTCGGTCGCTGACCTCCATGCCTGAGCGCTTTGCCCACGCCCTGATCTCCGCGCTGCGCCGGCGGTGTGCTGTCGTGCGCCGCTTCGTGCGACCGACGCGCCCCGATACCCGGCGGCCATGGTCGGCGAAACGCTTCACAGACTCGTCAAACTTCTCGCTGTGCTTCACGCAGAGATCGATCTCGTAGTCCCGGCCATCCAGGCTGAACGTGCGAGTCACTTGCTCGCCGCTGGGAATTTCCTTTGAGTCGTAGTCACAAGCGAATGTGACTGAGACCTTCTGTGCCACGTCTGTTCCCCCCTTCCCCAACCGCGACAATATTCCCGCGTTCACCCGGTCGTAACAGTGCGTGGTGAGACAATCTCAGGGAGTAGCCGGATCAGTGGGGGCGGAAGGAAGCATTGATTGGCGGATCGGTTATCGGTAAGCGCCTGGCCCGTTCCTAGCCGGAACCGAAGGGAAGCTCAGCATCGCTGTATCCGGTATCGATTCAGGATCCTCAGGCAGGACGAGCGGTCCCTGAGATTGCCTGAGACCCGGCTCGCTCCGATTGGAGCGAGGATCGCCGTAGTCATCGCTATGACTTGCGCGCCGGTGCGATCCCTGCCGATCGGCGGTGGCATAGCGCTCGGACTCGCTGTAGTTAGGCGGGTCATAGTCGTTCGGGCCGTAGCCCGCATGCGCTCCGCCGCCCGGGGCGCCCGAGCCGGCTTGGACTTCCGCTCCATCCTCGGCAAGGATCGGCGAGTAGTCCGCGGGCTGGTAGGTCCCGTAGGGAGCCGAACCGGCGCTGTAGCGCTGGGCGACGTCGTAGCCCGGGTCAGCCTGGTAAGGCTGCTCGGTGGTGTACGGCTGCTCGGTGGTGTACGGCTGCTCGGTGGTGTACGGCTGCTCGGTGTACGGCTGCTCCGCTGTATACGGCTGCTGGGCGGTGTAGGGCTGCTCGGCGGCGTAAGGCTGGCCGGTGCCGTAGGGCTGCTCGAGGCTGTAAGGCTGCTCGGTACCGTAGCCGGGGCCCGGCTGGTAACTCGCCGTCGCGTAATCCGGCTGCCGCTGTTCCTGAGCCGGCTGTTCCCTGGTCAGCGGGGGTGGTTCCGCCGCGTAGCCGCCGCCGAATCGGTCGTCGCTGTACCGCTCTTCACCGTAACGGCCGTCGCGGTATGGCCCATCGGCGTATCGGCCGTCGTTGCCGTGCCGGTTCTCGCTGTAGGAGGGCTCGGCGGCGTAACTCGCGCCATATCCCCGGCTAACCGGCCCGCGCGGGTTCGATGGAACCGGCGGGCCCGCCTGCAGCGTCCCCACCATCCGCTCAAGGTCAGCTAGGGGCAGCCGGAACGTGCCTGTGCAGCGATTACCCTGCCAGATGCTGAATACCGCGACCTTGCTGTTCGCGTACCAGCTCAGCCGCATGCATCTGGCTTCGCCACGGACATCGAAGAAGACCTCGCCTTCTCTGGGCAAGGGAACGGCATCCGGCTCGGCCATGGTGCCTATCGTCGCCCCGTCCTGACCAGGTTGTCCAGCCAATGGACGGATTGAGAGGGACTCGGGATCGCCGGGAGCGGCCTGGGTCAGGATTGCGCGCTCAAAATCGGACGAGAATTGTCATCTCGGCTGTGCGGACGCGCTAGCGGTGCCATGATTGTCCGGCGGTGCACTGACGTGGTCGCTCTGCAGCCGACCGGAGTTTACCGGGTCCAGGCGCGAGTGACTGCCAGCTGGCCTCGCCAGGGAACAGTTTAGCGCTGCAAGGCGTTTGCATGATGCGACGGGGCGGTTGCCGTATCGCGCGATTTCCTTGAGTTTGGGTAGCGAGGTGTTTTGTCTAGCGAGCCGGGTGCTCCGCTAGCTAGTAAGTACGTTACGGCACGTTGGTTGAGGAGAGCTTTTCATGTCTGAGGTACGCCGTCAGGCCGTGCTGCTGCCGCGGCCTAACTGGGGTTGGCAGGACCGCGCCGCATGCCGCGGTGAGGACGTTGTGTTGTTCTTTGGCCCGGATGGCGAGCGGCAGCCCGAGCGGGACAAGAGGGAAAGCCAGGCTAGGACGTTGTGCGCCTCCTGCCCGGTCCGGATGGACTGCCTTGGCTATGCGGTCAGCCGGCCGGAGAAGTACGGCACGTGGGGTGGCTTGAACGAGGACGAGCGGTCGGCCGAGCGCCGTCGCCGCATGCGCCGCGCGAACGCGAACGCGGCCTGATCACCACTAGCCTGCCAAGTGGCCCGGCCGGTTTCGGCCGGGCCACTTGCGTTAGTTAGGCGGCGGGCGGGCGAGAATAGATCTCATGATTTGCCGAAGCTGCCGTCACCAGGACCATGAGTCCTGTCCGGGCGGCTCCTGGTGCGACTGCCAGCACAAGCCGCGAACTGGCCCGGACTCCGCGGCCCAGTCGGCCGAGCCTAAGCTCGTCTGGCCGCGGCAGGGTTAACGGGTTAACTTCGGAATAGGAAGCATCCCGCACTGGTTACCGCCATGCTTGGTCTGAAGCCTGCGCAGCTGGGAGGATGGCCGTGAACCGTCGTTCAACACCTGTGTTCTGTGGCTTTTTGGCCTACTGTGTTACAAATGGCCGTGTAAGCTGTATACCGGCGGTGTCCGCATGACGGGCGAGATGGAGGCACGGGAGATGGAGCAGTTGGCTGCCCAGGCCGCCGAGGCTCTCAACGGAGCACCAGCTAGCGACGTCATCAAGTGGGCCGCCGAGACTTTCGGCGACCGCCTGTGCATCACCTCATCGATGACCGACGCCGTCATTATCGACCTGGTCTCGCGCGAGGTGCCGGGTATCGACGTGCTGTTCCTCGACACCGGCTATCACTTCGCCGAGACTATCGGCACCAGGGACGCCGTTTCCGTCGTCTACCCGGTCAATGTGCTCAACGTCACACCGTCCACGACGGTCGAGGAACAGGACTCTGAGCTGGGTCCCAAGCTCTACGCGCGGAACCCTGACCTGTGCTGCTACCTGCGCAAGGTGATCCCGCTCGAGCAGTCACTCGAACCGTATGACGCCTGGATCACCGGCGTGCGCCGGGAAGAGACCGACTCCCGCACCAGCACCAAGGTCGTCCAGTGGGACCCCCGGCGGCAGATGGTCAAGGTCAATCCGATCGTCGAGTGGACTCAGCAGGATGTGGATGACTACATCGCCAGCAATGGCGTGCTGGTCAACCCGCTGGTCTATGACGGCTACCCGTCGATTGGCTGCCGTACCTGCACGGCGAAGGTGGCGCCAGGATCAGACCCGCGAAGCGGCCGCTGGGTTGGTTCCGCGAAGACTGAATGCGGAATCCACACCTGAGCACCCACGAGGTCAGGAATCAGGTTCCTCCGCTTGCCGGGCATGATGTAGCCGCCGATCAGGCCCTGCTCACCGCCGTCACCGCCGGCGAGGCTGACTGGGTGCTGCCTGAGCTGCACGAACTCGGGCGGCTGGCCGGCTCGGCCGCGGTGATCGAGCTTGGGCGGCTGGCCAACGTCAACTCGCCGGTGCTCCGCACCCACGACCGGTACGGGCACCGGATCGACGAGGTCGAATTCCACCCCGCCTGGCACGAGCTGATGACGACCGCGGTCAGCTACGGCCTGCACGCGACCCCGTGGGCGAGCGACAAGCCAGGCACGCACGTCGCCCGCGCGGCCAAGTTCTACGTCTGGACCCAGGCCGAAGCCGGCCACGGCTGCCCGATCTCGATGACCTACTCCGTCGTCCCGGCGCTCCGCCACGCGCCCGAATTCGCCGGCCGGTACGAGCCGCTGCTGGAAAGCCAGGATTACCAGCCCGGTCTCGCCGTGCCCGACAGCAAGCAAGGCCTCCTCGCCGGCATGGCGATGACCGAGAAGCAGGGCGGCTCCGACGTGCGGGCCAACACCACGCGAGCGGTGCCGGCGGGCGACGGCAGCTACCTGATCACCGGGCACAAGTGGTTCTGCTCGGCACCCATGTGCGACCTGTTCCTGATCCTGGCCCAGGCGCCCGAGGGCCTGAGCTGCTTCCTGCTCCCCCGCGTGCTGCCCGACGGCACGCGGAACGCCATGCGGCTGCAGCGCCTCAAGGACAAGCTCGGCAACCGTTCCAACGCCTCGTCCGAGGTCGAGTACGAAGAGGCGGTGGCCTGGCCGGTCGGCGAACTCGGCCGCGGCGTGCGGACGATTATCGAAATGGTCAGCTCGACCAGGCTTGACTGCGTCCTCGGCAGCGCCGCCACGATGCGCCAGGCCGTCGTCGAGGCCGCTCACCACGCGCGGCACCGTGAGGTCTTCGGCGCGACGCTGGCCGATCAGCCGGCCATGACTGCCGTCCTGGCGGATCTGGCGCTCGAGTCGGAAGCAGCTACCCAGCTCGCGATGCGGCTCGCCACCGCGGCGGACCTGGCCGCTCGAGGAAACGTCGCCGAGGCGGCCCTCCTGCGGCTCGTCCTGCCGGCGGCCAAGCACTGGATCTGCAAGCGCACGCCGTTCGTCGTCGGCGAGGCGCTCGAGTGCCTGGGCGGCAACGGCTACGTCGAGGAGTCCGTCCTGCCGAGGCTGTACCGGGACGCGCCGCTGAACTCGATCTGGGAGGGCTCTGGCAACGTGACCGCGCTTGACTTGACGCGGGCGCTCTCCCGCTCTCCTGAGGGCGTTGAGGCGCTGCGCGGGGAGTTGGCTGCCACGGCAGGCGCGGAGCGCAGGCTCGATGGGGCTACCGATCGTCTATTTGAAGAATTTGCGGAACTGTCCAGCGCCGACGGAGAAACCTCGCAGCGCCGGGCCCGTCGGCTAGCCGGCCTGATCACAGTCACCCTGGAGGGTTCACTGATTCTGAAAAATGCCCCGGCGGCGGTGAGCGACGCGTTCCTCAAGACACGGCTGGACGGGACGTGGGGGTATGGCGGGCCGGGAGTGTCGTTCGGGATGGTGCCGGAGCGGATTGAACTAACGCCCGTTCTCGACCGGATCCGCACCAGGTAAGGTCGACTGAATGCGAGTCTGGCCCGGTAACGCCTATCCGCTCGGAGCGATCTGGGACGGTAGCGGCACGAACTTCGCGATCTTCTCTGAAGTCGCCGAACAGGTCGACCTCTGCTTGTTCGACGAGGAAGGCGCGGAAGAGCGGATCACGCTCTCGGAGGTCGACGGCTTCGTCTGGCACTGCTACCTGCCCGACACCGGGCCAGGGCAGCGGTACGGTTTCCGGGTCTACGGTCCGTACGAGCCGCGCCTCGGGCACCGGTGCAACCCGGCCAAGCTGCTGCTCGACCCCTACGGCAAGGCCGTCGACGGGCAGGTCAAGGCCAATCCGGCGTTGTACTCCTACGTCTTCGGCAGCGACGATCCCGCTTCGCTGAACGCCGATGACAGCGCTCCTTACATGCCGCGCAACGTGGTGATCAACCCGTACTTCGACTGGAACGGCGACCAGCGGCTTCGCACGCCCTACCAGGACAGCCTCATCTACGAGGCGCACGTGCGGGGGCTGACGCTGCGGCATCCCGGCGTGCCAGAGGAACTGCGGGGCAGCTACGCCGGTCTCGCCTCCCCCGTGATCATCGAGCACTTGCAGCGGCTCGGGGTGACCGCGATCGAGCTGATGCCCGTGCATCAGTCGGTACCCGAGCCTTTCCTGGTCGACCGGGGGCTCACCAACTACTGGGGCTACAACACGATCGGCTTCTTCGCGCCCCACAACGGCTACGGCTCGGCTACCGCGCCGCACGGCCAGGTCGCCGAGTTCAAGTCGATGGTCAAGACGCTGCACCAGGCCGACATCGAGGTCATACTCGACGTGGTCTATAACCACACGGCCGAATCAGGCGCGCTCGGGCCCACGCTGTCCTTCCGCGGCATCGACAACGCGGCCTATTACCGGCTCGCCGATGATGACCCTTCCGCTTACCTGGACTACACCGGCTGCGGTAACAGCCTGAACGTCAGGCACCCGCACGCGCTGCAGCTGATCATGGACTCGCTTCGGTACTGGATCGACGAAATGCACGTCGACGGGTTCCGGTTCGATCTCGCCTCGGCGCTGGCACGGGAACTCCACGATGTCGACCGGCTGTCCACCTTCTTCGACCTCGTGCAGCAGGACCCGCTGGTATCGCAGGTCAAGCTCATCGCCGAGCCCTGGGACGTGGGCGAGGGCGGGTACCAGGTCGGCAAGTTCCCGCCGCTGTGGACCGAGTGGAACGGCAAGTACCGCGACACGATGCGCGATTACTGGCGCGGTGAGCCCGGGCAGCTGCCCGAGCTGGCGTCCAGGCTCACCGGCTCTAGCGACCTTTACGAGACCAGCGCGCGGCGGCCGGTTGCCTCTGTGAACTTCGTCACGTGCCACGACGGCTTCACGCTTGCGGACTTGGTGAGTTACAACCAAAAGCATAATGATGCCAACAAGGAGCAGAATAGGGACGGCTCGGACGACAATCGGTCTTGGAATTGCGGCGTTGAGGGGCCGACGGATGATGCTTCCGTGGAGTCGTTGCGGGCTCGGCAGGTGCGGAATTTCCTGGTGACGCTGTTTTTCTCGCAGGGCATTCCGATGCTGCTCGCCGGGGACGAGCTCGGGCGCACGCAGTCCGGCAACAACAACAGCTACTGCCAGGACAACGAGATCTCCTGGGTGGACTGGGAAGCTGCTGCCTCCCCCTCCGCGGCTCAGCTCGTCGAGTTCGTCGGTGCTTTGTCGGCGTTGCGGCGGGCGCATCCGCTGTTCCGGCGGCGGCGGTTTTTCAGCGGGCTATCGGGCGGGTCGCAGGACGGCCAGCGAGACATTCTGTGGCTGACGCCGTCCGGCACGGAGATGAGCGACTCGGACTGGAACGCAAGCTGGGCCCGGTCGCTCGCGGTCTGCCTCAACGGCGACGCGATTACCGAGCCAGGACCTCGGGGCGAGCGGATTACCGACGCGGACTTCATCCTGCTGCTCAACGCGCATACTGACCCCGTGACCTTCACCATTCCGCCGGGCATCGGGTCGCCGGGGGTTTCCTGGCAGATCGTGGTGAACACCGGGTCGGCTTCGGCGCTGGCTGTGGGTTCTGCCAGCCTGGTGGGCGCTGTTGCCGGGGCTGGTGGTGCTGGTGCTGGTGCTGGTGGTGCTGGTGCTGGTGCTGGTGCTGGTGGTGCTGGTGCTGGTGCTGAGGCCAGTAGCCGGCCGTTGGCCGGGAGTGCGCCGGCCGGGAGCAGCGTGACGGTCGACGAGGCGACCGGGTGCGCCGTCGAGGTCACGTCGAGGGCGATGATCGTGCTTCGGGCGGCTAAGCCAGCGGTTTAGGACTCGACGTTTCTGGGTTCGGCACCCCTGGCCTTCCCGCCCCCTGGCCTCCTCCCGCCCTCTGGCCTCCTCCCGCCCCCTGGCCCTCTCCCGCCCCTGGATTTCTTCGCAATTCGGGTATGACGGGTATTTGACCTGGGCCTGGCGTCCCCTTGGCGGTGCCCACTGGTGCGTGTCGGACAAAACGCCTATTATGCGCGCCCGACGCGCAACGATGACCAGCGATGCGGTTAACAGGGGGCGCCGGACAGCATCTATGGCCCATAGATGCTGCGGAAACAGCATCGATGGGACATCGATGTCGTTAGCTTCGGCCGCCGCGCCGCATGGATGGGCCATCGTTGCGGTTCCGCTGGAGTGAGTTACAGGTCAGCTCCTCGGCGTGGCCCGGCGGACTGGTCCTGCAGCCTTTCCCGGCCTCGGTCGGGTGGTGGTCGGTTTGAGTTTCCGGCTTTGCTGGTTGCGGCCTGAAAGCTCCTGTGGCGGGGGTGCGCCGGCAGGCTCCCGCATGATTGTGGAATCCCCGACTGGAATGCCATCTGAGGATTCCACGAAAGCAGGCTCGCGGAGGACTGCAGCTCCGGCAAGGTCGAGGGCACCGCCTGCAAGATCAAGATGCTCAAGCGCCAGATGTACGGGCGAGCTACATTCGACCTGCTCCACGCCCGCATCATCCTTCACCCAGCGTAACCACAAAATGGGCGGCAGAACACCAGAAAATCCAGGTACGCGGACATGCCTTCCCGGTCGGCGGCCAGTTCGAGTCCAGTCCCGCGGCCAACTCGTCGCTAAATGTGACCGGTAATCTGTCCTGCAGAGATATGCTGCCGCGCCGCTTCCGGTGCTCGGGCCTGGCGGCCCTGCGCTCCGGGTCGGCTTGCCCTCGGATGACCTCGGGATTCTGAAGGCGCCAGCTGAGATTACTGGCTCGGGCGATCCCGGAACTTGCGGTCACCGGCGGTTCCCTTCGTTACTTTCGGTGATCGCGGGCTTTGTGTCCGCCTACCTGGAGTTTCCCGTGACCGCCAACAATACCCGAGTCCGAAAATCGGATTGACCGCTACTCTCAGCCTCCCCCGCCGTTCCCGGCATTTCTGACATCCAGGGCAGCCCGCCACCCGGCCGTGGACACCGGGGGCACTTCGCCGCCGTAGTAACGACCCCAAAGTGCCCCCGGTGCTCTGGCAAGACCGTCCGGCACCCGCCTCACTCCAGCGGAAACCCACCCACGGCCCAGCGATGCGGTTGATAGGCCCGCCGCTATCTGGACCGTGATCCCGCCAGCACCGGCAATCACTTCAGTCACACAAGCCGGGCCCCCTCAGTAAGCCAGGCCCTGTCCGTCAAGATCAACTCAGGCCAAGTGGCATTGTGTGGGACAGCAACGCGGGGTCAAATGTTGGTCTGCTACCAAGGGTGTCGGGAACCACCACGGAGTGCTACCAATGCGGCAACTAGTGGCCGCGCCCTGGCCACTCTCACCCTCTTGCGTTTCTCGAACAACGATTGACTAGATTTGCGTCGTGGTAGAGCGGCTAGAGCGGGTATTTGCGCGCGGGCGGGAAGGACTGACCGAACGGCTCAGTCACCTTGAGGCTGGGCATCCGTCCTCGCCGTACGACGAAGACGGCAGTCCCCGGCCACCCGAGCCCCGACTGTCGGACCTAGAGACACCTGAGCCGCCGCTCAGCGATGCGGACTACAAAGCTCATACGGACAATGTCGTAAAAGCGCTGACCGAGGCGGGCGCAGCGAAGCTTACGACCAAGGATCAGTTCGCTATCGACAAGGATGGGCAAGCTTGGGTCGCGGATCGACGCAAGGTCCACGATCAGATAATTAGCGAAATCATAAAATCTGCCGCGGACGTACCCTGTGAGTACAAGGCCGTGATAGCCGGTGGCCTAGGGGGAGCTGGCAAGACGACTGTCCTCGAGAACCAGGTCGGGATTGACAGGTCAAGTTTTCTCACCATTAATCCTGATAGCTTCAAGGAGGAATTAGCCAGTCGGCGGCTGGTTCCTCGGCTTCCTGGCCTCTCGCCGATGGAATGCTCCTCTCTGGCCCATGAGGAGTCTTCGCACATCGCCAGAACACTTGCCGTTCGCGCCATGGCCGCGGGCAAGAACATCATCTGGGACGTTACCCTGTCATCGGTTCGATCAGCGACATCGCGAGTTCAGGAGTTGCGATCAGCCGGGTATCAATCGGTGGAGGGAATATTTGTTGATATCCCTGTTGAAACAAGCGTGACCAGGGCGGCTGATCGTCATCGACGAGGCCACGACCGCTACCTGTCCGGAGATGGCATGGGCGGCCGTTACGTGTCCGGAGATATCATAAGATCTCAGGTTGATCCGGACTACGGTAGCGTTAACCGTAGGGCATTTGAGGAGATAAAGGGCCAACTCAGTCACTGGGCTGTCTATGACAATTCTATCAAGGGTCGTGATGCGGTGCTGGTCGACGAGGGCGGCTATCGGACTGGCCACGATCCGCGTGACAGGTAATACGAAAGGTCGCCGATGGCTACTTCCGAGGTGAGCGATCTTCTGAAGGCTCTGCGCGACGGCACGATGAGCCTTCGAGAAGTCACTGAGCAGTTCAGGACACGTTCGTGGCCGCGAAGAACGTCGGCGCCCACGGCGACGTATGCCGAGATAGCTTCGGCTGAGCTGGAAGATCCCGCGCCATATATCCCTGGGTCTTTCGATGACGTGACGGCTGCTTACCATCGCGGCGAGTTGTCGGATGAGCATTATGAACTGCTGGCGCGTGCTATGTCAGAGTCCATCGCAGCGGAGGGAGCGCGCAACGAGGGAGAAGCAGCGGGTAGATGACTAAGCCCACGTCGTAGCAGTTGTGGGTTACAAACTCCGTCGGCGCAAGCGCCTGGTGGCGTGGCTTCCTGCTGCGCATGTTGGGTGAAGCAGTCGCTACTCTGATTTGGCGATGATCTCATCGGCTACCCACTGCGCGGCGCCGGCGGGGTAAGGCTGGGCGGGCAGGCCGAGGGTGAAATGACGGAAGCCGGCGTCGAGCGCTTGGCTGATCGCGTCCCTGGTGGTGCCGGGCTGGTCGTAGGAGACGGGCAGGTGGATCGAGCGGATAATGTCGGCTGGATCACGGCCCGCCTCGACACTGTATCGGTCCAGCAGTGCACTACGCTGCGACGCGTCGGCGATATCGCCGCCCGCGATGTTCCACACGTCCGCGTGCTCGGCGGCCACGCGGAGCACTGCGGCCGAGCGTCCGGCGATCAGGATCGGCGGGTGCGGGTGCTGGACGGGCTTGGGGTTGCCGAATGCGCCGGTGAGGTCGGTGTGGGCGCCGTGGAAGTCGAAGGGCTCGGTTTGTGCCCACAGGCGCCGGATGATCGTACAGGCGTCGGCGAGGTCTTCCACGGAGCGACGGAAGTCATAGTAGGGCAGGCCGTGGGCCTCGTACTCGCGGCGGGCCATCGGGTGGTCGGGGCGTGACCCCGCGCCGATACCGAAGTCGAGTCGTCCGCCGGACACGATGTCGACGGTCGTAGCGATCTTGGCCAGCATCGCGGGCGGCCGGAACCTGTTGCTGGTGACCAGCAGGCCCAGGCGCAGCCGCTCGGTTTGCGCGGCGAGGGCCGACAGCAGGGTCCAGCCCTCGAAGATCGGCCCGTTCGGGTCGCCAGCGATTGGCATGAGGTGATCGAACAGCCATGCGTGCTCAATTCGCGGCACCGCGTCCGCCTCGAGCCAGACCCGCAGGATGTCCTCGTAGCTGACCTGCATGGGAGCGGTCGCGATCCCGAAGCTTGGATTAGCTGGTTGCGGCATGGGTTTCTCCGTGGGTGGGCGACTTGGCCTCGGCTGGCCCGGTCTGGCATCCTAGTTAAACGGAACCATGTTCCGGCTTGAACGATACGGAACTTCGTTCCGTTTGACAAGCAACGCGGTGGAGGTAACTGGGCAGTGGCTGGCGGCGGGAGCGCGGCGGCACCACGGAAGCGGGCCGATGCCCGGCGAAACGAAGCGACGCTGCTGGACGCGGCCGCTGCGGAGTTTGCCTGGTCAGGCGTCAGCGTGCCGGTGCGGGACATTGCGGCCAGGGCAGGCGTCGGCGTCGGCACGATCTACCGGCACTTCCCGACCCGAGCCGATCTGATTGTCGCCGTCTACCGGCACCAGGTCGAGGCCTGCGCCGAGGCCGGCCCTATTCTGCTGGCGCAACACGAGCGACCGCATCAGGCGCTTGCTCACTGGATCGACATGTTCGTGGACTTCCTGGCCACCAAGCACGGCCTGGCCGAAGTGCTGCAGTCCGATGGCGCCGCTTTCCAGACCCTGCATGCCTATTTCATCGACCGGCTGGTCCCGGTGTGCGGGCAACTTCTCGAGGCTGCCGCCGAGGCCGGCCAGATCCGGCCAGGTCTGGATCCCTACGAACTGCTCCGCGGCGTCGGGAGTCTCTGCGCCGGGGGAGGCAGCGACCCTCGCTACAATCCTCGCCATCTCGTCGAGCTTCTCATCGCGGGACTGCGCGTCCAGTAGGAATCGGCCCTGGCGGAATGCCCTGGATACGCAGCCGAGGCCGCACCGCCCGGCTTGGCACAGTCGACTCGCCGATCGAAATTGTCAGTGGGGGTCGGTAGGGTAATTGGTAGTTGAGAGAGTTGGCATCGCCGGGATTGAGATGCTGAGCCAGCCGAGCGGGCTGGTGGGTTGTTGAGGGGGGGTCTGGGGCGCCCGGATGGCAGTGATCCGCTGAGGGACGGCCGGGTGTGGTTCGGGACGACGACGGGCGGGGCGGGGCGGCTGGAGGGTGACCTGTCGGCGGGGTGCTCGGCGGCGCTGGCGGCGCTGCTGGAGTCGCTGGGCAAGAAGGCCGGGCCGGAGGACACCCGGACGTTGCCGCAGCGCCAGCACGACGCCCTGCACGAGGGGCTGCGGCGCCTGGTCGCGTCCGGGGGGCTGCCGGACCGGGCCGGGCAGCCCACCCAGATCCAGCTCTGCATGTCGCTGGAAGAGTTGCTCCGCCGCCAGAACGGTTCAGCGGGCGCCGGTCACGGTCACGGGACCGGGGACGATCACCCGGTGCCGAGCCCGGTGCCGGGGTGGCCGGTGGCGGCGGCGGGCGAGGAGTGCGACGCCTCGGTGGTCCCGATCGTGACCGGCGCCCTGGATCATGACCTGCTGGCGCGGCTGGTCGAGGCGGTGAACGGGCCGCTGCGGGGCGCGGACCTGACCCTGGACGGCACCGCCCGGGTGCGGCTGGACACTGACAGCGTCCGGGACCTGATCATCGCCAACGCCGGCGCCCTGTTCTCGGGCCCCGGGGCCTGGCGTCCTGGCTGCGCCGCCGCGAGCTTGCGGGGGTCGGCGGGTCGGTCAGCCTGCCGCTGGACACCGGCACCGCCACCGAGACCATCCCGGCGCACCTGCGCCGCGCGGTGATCGCGCGGGACCGGCACTGCGCCGCGCCGGGCTGCGAGCAGCCGCCGGCTGCCTGCCAGGTCCATCATGTGCGGCCCAGGAGCAAAGGCGGCCGCACCAAACTCGGCAACCTTTTGCTTTTGTGCAGTTTCCACCATCTGATCCTGATTCACCGGTGGGGCTGGTCCATTACCCTGAACGCCGACGGCACCACCACCATGACCAGCCCCAACGGCGGCAAAGTTTTCCACAGCCATAGCCCGCCCGACCCAATCGCCGCCTGAGCAGGGCGGGCGTAGCCGGGGCATTACTACCGGCTGGAACTTTTAATGGCGAACGATTCGCCGTTGCCCGGTGCTGGGCTGCGGGATCGAGGCCTCGAGGTCTTGAGTGCTGGCCGGTCGCCTGGAGCGCAGTTCACATGGAGTTCGCACGCCATTCGAATGGCATGGACACGTCCCGATGGCAGGGTGCATGAATGCGCATTAACCATGACGCCAAAGGCAGGTTCCGGTTCCGCGGTCCGCGGCTGGCGCTGGCAGTTGCGATTGCCTGTGCGCTGGGCGGCGCAGTCCCTGCCGCGGCGGTGCCGTTGCCAGATCGCGCCGGCGGAGGTGGCATCCATGGCGCGGCGTTCTTCGTGTACACCGCCAACCACGGCAGGAACGATGTCTCCCAGTTCGCCGCGCCGCTGGCCAGCCACGAGGCGCTCCGGCCGCTCAGCCCGCGGTCCCTGGTCGCCGGAAGCTTCCCGATAGCCGTAGTGGTCAGCCCGAAAGGCAACAGCGCCTACGTCATCAATACCGACGGGAACACGATCTCGCAGTACCGCATTAACCCGGTGAGCGGGAAGCTCACCCCCCTGTCCCCGGCCACCGTCTCGACCGGCAGCAACACAGGCGCGATGGCGGCCAGCCCTGACGGCAAGGCCCTGTACATCACCGTCGGCAATACCCTCGCGCAGTACCGCATCAGTCCGGCAACCGGAAAGCTCAGCGCCAAGCCACTGGCGATCGTGGCTACCGGAAGCTTGCCGGACGCGGTGGTGATCGCGCCCGGTGGCAGGAGGGCCTACGTCACCAACATCGAAGGCAAGTCGGTCTCGCAGTACCGCATCGACCCGGCGACCGGGAAGCTTATCCCCCTGTCTCCGGCCACCGTCGCCATCAGGGACGAGCCGGGTGCTATGGCGATCAGTCCCGGTGGCGGGTACCTGTACGTCGTCGTCGGCAATACGGTCGCGCAGTACCGCATCAAAAAGGCGACTGGGAAGCTCAGCCCCAAGCCGCTGGCGACCGTGGCCGCCGGGCACGGCCCCAACGCGATAGCCATCACGCCCGACGGCAGGAACGCCTACGTAGCCGACGTGGTCGATCGCACAGTGTCCTGGTACCGCATCAGTACAGCGACCGGGAAGCTCAGCCTCAAGCGGCTGGCCGCCGCAGCCACTGGGCGCGGCCCCCAGGCGATTGCCATCACGCCCGATGGCAAGAGCGCCTACGTGGCCAACGAGAACGACGGCACGATCTCCCAGTACAACATCGACCCGGCCACCGGAACGATCACACCCAAAACTCCGCCGGCCGTGAAAGCGGCAAGCGGCTCGGAAGCGATCGCGGTCACGCCTCGCGTCTTTCCGTCGGCGGCGCCAGCCACCGGGTGATGATCCGGCCGTGCCGCATCCGGCCTGCCAGGCAGACGCACAACATCTCCGGCGTGTCATCGCCCGCGTCCCTGCTGATCTCGAGTTTGGTGTACCGCACCGCCAGCTCGTTGGCGTCCACCACCATGCCCGGCGCGAGGACCAGTTCTACGTCACCGCCGCTCACCCGCAGCTCGATAACCAGCTCGGGTCCGCTGCGCACCGCGCTGGTCAGGTCCAGCAACACGTCGCACCACGTAGTGCGCAGTGCTAGCCGGTGCGGCAGCGCCCATCGGCCGTCGCGCCGCACCGAGCCGTGTCGTTCCTTGATGGTGAGCAGCTCGGCGGCTGGCTGGGTGGGCGTTGCGCCGCGCCGCGATCAGGTCGGCGGTGAGCGGCGCCAGCGCGTCCATAGTGCGGGCAGTCAGGGCCACGTCCAGCCAGGAAGTCGCGCAGCGCGAGCTCGATCCTCGCCGCATAGCGAAGCGACTCGTGCCTGGCGCCGTCCCTGCGCAGCTCGGCGGCGACGAGGTAGGCGTCCTCGTACTCCTTAACCAGGTCAGTGATCCGCTCGTCGGCGACCGTGTCCGCGACCGCGACCAGGTCGTTGACGCCGTAGGTGTTCACTGAGGCGCCGAACCGCAGTTGCGCAGCAACCTTGTCGCCCTCGGTGACGGCGACGTCGCGCATGTTCAGGCACGCCCGCCGGATCGCGGACGCGTCGGTCAGCACCGGCTTCCAGACGACGCCGACGCCGAGCTCCGCGTCGATGGTCAGCCCCCGTGCGATGTGCTGCGACTGCGCGGCAACCTGGCGCAACGTCTCATCGCCATACAGTCCCTGGCTCCCGGTCAGGAACCAAACTTCACGGCTGCCAGTAACCATCAGGTGCGAACTCCGCTCGGGGACGACGGTCTACGGGCCGCGACGGGCGCCGTCCTGGTGGATGATCGCCGCGTTCGCGGGTGGCTAATTGTTAGCGCTAACTTTTGGTCCCGTCAAGATGACCCGGCTTCACCCTCGCCCCTCGCCTATTCCGGCATTCCGGGCTTTTAACGCAACTGTCCAGGCGAGGCAACAACGATGGGACAGCGATGCTGTTCGCGGCAGCCGGGCAACGACAACGATGGGACAGCGCTGTTGTTGCTACAGCATCCATGGGACATCGATGCGGTAGCCGTAGCCCGGCCAACGACAACGATGGGACATCGATGCTGTAAACGGTTGCCTGTTAGAGGCCGGCTAGCTTCGCGATCCGGTCGGCTACGTCAGCGAACAGTTCGCTGGGCAGGTTGTGCCCCATGCCGGGATAGATGACGAGCGTCGCGCCGGGGATTTTCTTCGCGATGTCCCGGCTGCCTTTTGGCTTGATGAGCGGGTCGTCCTCGCCGCAGAACACGAGGGTCGGAACCTTGATGCCGCTGATCGGGGGGATCTTCTGGCCCGGCCTGCCGCGAGCTGGCGCTGAGTGGATTTCGGGTCTCGCGGGCTGCGGTCGTGGCTCAGCGTTGCCGTTGCCCGGACCCACTCCTCGGGGAATGGATAGCCGGGAGAGGCGAACGTGCGGAAGATCTCCACGAGATTGTCGATCTGCTGCTCTCGGATCGGGCCGTCCTTGATCTTGCGCAGCTTCGCGAAGGGGCCGAACTTGATGTAGGTCATCAGCTTCGGGCCGCTGGCGTCGGCGGGTATGCCCATCGCGCAGGTCAGCGTGCGGACGCGGTCCGGGTGATACAAGGCCAGGGCCTGGGCCAGGGCCGCGCCCATCGAGGCACCGAGTACGTGCGCGCTCTTCCACCCCACCGCGTCCATGACCGCGATCGCGTCGTCCAGCATGTCAAGCGTGCTGTAGCTCGGCTTGGTCTGGCCGAGCAGGGCGAGGAACGGGTTCTCCCTTTTCGCGGAGTCGAACTTCGTCGACAGGCCGCTGTCCCTATTGTCGAATCGCACGACCGAGAAACCACGGTCGACGAGCAGTTCGCAGAAGGCGTCCGGCCACCAGACCATCTGGAAGTCCAGGCCGGTGATGAGCAGCAGCGGCTCCCCTGCGGCGAGATCTCCGAAGGTCTCGTAGGCAACGGTGACGTCGCCGTGGTGCGCGAACTTGGTCTCGATCGGCATAGCTGGCTCCAAGTCGGCTCAGACGTTTTACAATGCAGCTGCATTGTAACCGACGCGGAGGGAGCGCCGTGCCCAGGCTGGTCGATCACGAGGCGCGCCGCGTAGCGATCGCGGAGGCGATCTTCGAGGTGATCGGCAGCAGGGGGCTTGAGGCGGTGAGCCTGCGGGATGTGGCGGCCCAGGCCGGCGTCTCGATGGGCGCGGTGCAGCACTACTTCGAGTCGAAGGAGCAGATGCTGCTGTTCGCGCTCGGGCACATGCGCGACCGCGCGCTCGCGCGCATGCAGGCGGAGCTCGCGGCTGTTCCCCAGCCGACCTCGCGCCAGACGATCATGGCGGCCGCCCGGGTGATGCTGCCGATCGGAGAGGCCGGGCGGCAGGAGGCGATCGTGGCGGGTTCGTTTTTTACGGTAGCCGCGGTCAATTCCGTTTACGCTGAGCCGTTGCGGGAGGGATACGCCCGGCTGCTGCTGGTGTCGAGGCATACTCTGCGAGCCGCGCAAGAGGCGGGCGAGCTCGCGGCTGGGGTAGAAGTCGACAGCGAGGCGGCGATGCTGTTCTTCATGATCCAGGGCCTCATCGGCCCGATCCTCGTCGGCATTCTCAGCCCCGAAGACGCACTCGGACTACTCGATCATCAGCTTGACCGGCTATTCGCGTGATCCGTCATTTTTCGCTGGCCGCGCTCAGCGCCAGCGCTCCGAGCAGGACTAGCAAGACAGAAACTGTACGTCTCGGCCGCTTCCGGCCGGGATTCTGGTCTTGATCGGCGTACCTGATGCGGTAACTGAGCCCCATAAGTCCCCCAAGTTCGTGTGCCGTAGTTGGCCTACATGCATACGGCGGTCCATTATGTTCCATCTCGTTCCGCCCTGGGGCCGGAGTCGGATTTTCCCGTTACAGATGAGTCTGGTGATGTCCGTGTGACTTTGTCGGCAGCACGGAGGATTCCGGGAATCGGCTCTGCCGCATCGGTGGCCCATCGTTGTTGTTGGGCGGCCTGCCGCTACCGCATTGATGTCCCAGCGATGTTGCCCCAACAGCAACGCGGGGCCATCGTTGTCGTTAGCCGGGGGCTCGGAACAGCAACGGTGGGCCACCGTTGCTGCTAGCGAAGCTCGGCCGCCCCCGAGCCGCCGGGGCGGGAGGTCAGCCGGGCCAGTAGGAGCAGCGCACGCCGGTGCGTACTGTTTCGCGCAGGTGCTGGCCGATCGTCTCGTCGGCTTCGGTGATGCGGGTGAGGGCGCGGCGGATGGCCTTGCCGACGGCGACCCGTGCGCGTTCGTGCTCGTCGGGGAAGGACCGGGTGCGGCCGCCGAGTCCGGCCGCTCTGGCGAGCTGGGAGAGCAACCAGTCACGTTCTGCTTGCGCCGCGTCATCGAGGGTGCCCGGCTCCTCTCCGAGGATGGCCAGCCTGGCCCGGTACCCGGCTATGGCGGCGCGGTCGAGTACTGGCTGCGCTGCCCCGCTGTCGCTGACCGGCCCGCCGAGGGAGGCGAGCCCGGCGACCAGATCGGCGGCGGCGATCTCCTGCCTCGGGTTCGCGATCAGGACGGCGAGGTGGAGCAGGCCGATGCTGTCATCGACTGTCACGCTCCGGTCTCGCCATGTGATCCGCCAATTCCGCCCGGCCCGGCCGCAGACCGCGTACCCGGCGGCGTTAGTTTCTGCGGCTTCGTCGTCTGGCCCCGGCAATTTGGCAGATCCTGGAAGTCCGAGGGCACTGGCTTCGCTGGCGGCCGCGTCGAGGGAATGCCTGGCCGCCTCGGCGTCTCCGGCCTGACCGCGGCGCGCGTACGCTTCCGCGAGCCGGCGCCGGGACGCGACCACCGCCGGCCAGTGCCCCAGCGCGAGGTTGTGCCTGACGGCGGCCTGCAGGTGATCAATGGCCGCGTCGAGATCGCCCGTTGTCAGGCTGGCCAGGCCGAGTGCCTGGCTGACTGAGCCGAAGCAGGTGATGCCGAGCGCACCGATCACCGGCAGGTGCGCGTGGGGGCGGAGCAGTTCGTAGGCCTCGGCCGCGAGGTCGGCGTCATCGATCAGGTAGGCGGCCTGGACCATGCCGTTGATGGTCGCCAGCCAGCTGCTTGACCTTGGCAGGTCGCCGAGATCGTGGCCGCGCAGGGTGGCCAGGCAGCTCGCGGCGGCGCTGTCGTCGCTGACCTGGGCGCACGCTACCGCCAGCGCCATCAGGACCGAGTTGTCCACGGCGCTCAGCGTCGGCGAGGCGGCCTGCTCGCGCAGCACGGGCAGCAGTTCTCCGAGGCGGCCCTGATACCAGCGGATCGTCGCGATCTGCGAGCCCGGCCACCACTCGTTGTCGATGTCGCCGGCCGCCGAGCCCGCCTGGACGCAGGTGGTCACCAGAGCCTCGGCCTCGTCGAGGCGGCCCGACCTGATCGCGAGCATCACGTCGATCGCGCTGACGACGTACCTGACCGCTAGGTGATCGCGGGTCTTGAGCTCGTCCCGCAGTTCGGCCAGGAGCCGGCCGGCGTGCGGATGCCCTTCGCAATACGCGTCGACCGTCTGCCACATCAGCCCCATCAGCCGGTCACTGCGGCGCTTGGTCAGGAAGCTGACCTTGATCAGCTCGACCGCAAGTTCCCGGCGTAGCGGAAAGTCGCCGGGGCCAAGCGCGCAGTGGTGCGCCAGGCTCAGCGCCTCCGCCAGCGCCACCGGATCCGCGGCGGCCCTGGCCTCGTCGAGCAGCGCCAGGATGCCCGCGTGCTCGCCCCGGCGGTAGTCCGCTTCCCCGGCCAGCCTGATCCTGATCCGCAGCGCGAGCACCGAGCACTCGTCGAGCAGGGTGAGCACGTGCTGGAGCCGGGCTTCCAGCTGCGCCGTTCCTGTTGCCGTGCGGCGTTCGCTGACCCAGAGCCCGGCGAGGCCGACGGCGGCGATCGTCATCGCCGCGGCATCGCCGGCGAGCTCGGCGAGCTGATAGGCGCGCTCGAAGTTCTGGCGGCTGGCCCGGAGGTCACCGTCATCGTGCAGGGCGCGCTCGCCGGCCGCCAGCGTGACCCGGAGTTCTTCGGCCAGGCCGTGGACGAGCCCGAGGCGGCGATTCGCCCCGTTCTCCCCCGCCGCGCTGGTCATGCCCCCAAATGTATGGGCGGGGTATTTATGCCGTCGAGGGGTCTTGTCCTATGGCCGGTCGCGCAGGATGGCGACGCCGTCGCCGGTGAGGTCAGCGAGCGCCAGCGTGGCGGCGACGCTCGGAGGCTTGATGAAACACGCCAGAAGCCGGGCGGCCTTGATCGGACCACCCGGCTTCCGCGAGGCGCGCCCTGAGCGACGCACCCCACGGACTCAGGCTTCAGCGTGATCGACCTCGCTGACGCTCGGGGTCTGTGTAGTGGGTCGATAGACCGGCCAGTTGGGAGTTCCGCAGCCTGCGGCGTGAAGCGCTGTCCGCGTGTTCGCGAGGAACAGGCGAATTGCGTCGTTCAGGGAGTCCGCTTCGATGCCCATGTCCACGGATGCTCGACGGCGAGTGATCGTGGCCGTCAGGTCGGCCCCGATAATCCCGTCGTCTATGTCCTCCAGGTCAGCTAGCGCCTCCATGACCGCATCGAGGAACTCCTCGAAGTTGCCGTCTGTGTCGCGCGCTGGGTCGGTGCAGGCGAACTCCATTGCGGCCGTCAGGTAGAACATTGCTCTGCCTCCTAGCCCTTCCAGCAGGTTGCTCGTTTTAGCTGGCCGAGCAGGTTCCGGACGTAGTTGGGGCTTGATGGTGTCAGATGGACCGTTTTCATGTGCTTCTCGGAACACGGGCACCACATCTTGTAGTACCTCTTTCCTCGGCTTACCCGCCAACCCTGGCGTTCAGCCGCCGCGAGCACAGGAGCGATGTCCTTATGGTGGTTTGACAACTTTTGCCTACCGGCCTGAGTGTAAGTGTGCGGTCCCCCAGCGTTCAACACCCCCGTGGGAAGACGATAGCGCGGCTGCCCCTGCTTACGCCCCTGTAATGCAGGCTGACGCGGGCGATTCGCCGCGCCTCCCCTGCCGCGCTGGTCATGCCCCCAAATGTATTGGCGGGGTATTTATGCCGTCGAGGGGTCTTGTCCTACGGCCGGTCGCGCATGATGGCGACGCCGTCGCCGGAGAGATCGTCGAGCGCCGCCTTACGGCCGGTCATGGCCATCACGAGGGACAGCATCGGGCCGCTGACCTCAGGGCCGGTGCCGCGGGACCACTCCTGGTCGGTCGCCTGGAGGGTTACGCCTTCGATGCGGCGTTTGGTCCCGATCAGCAGGTTGGAGCCCTGGAAGAAGTTCGCGACGCTGATGAGAGCCTCAGGCGGGTAGTCGTGCCGCAGGCCTAGCGGGCGCCTGATGTCCTCGGCGTGGACGATCGCCTCGCCCAGCCACGTGTCGAGCGGTCCCGGCGGATGCTTCACCGAATTCTGCACGGCCTCGAATCGGGCCAGCGTGTCGGCGGCGCTGGTACCCCGCTCCCGTGCGATATCGGCGTCCTGCATCTTGGCGAGGCTGAACCCGGCGGCGGCCAGCTTCGCCAAGAAAGCGGGCGGGGTGATCTTCGCGGTCGCGGTCATGTGCGCGAGCGTGTCGCGGACCGTCCAGGGCGCGGACAGCGAGGTCGTGGCCCACTGCTCCTCGCTCAGCGGCCCGAGATCCGCGGTCAGTGCCTTGCGCTCGGCGTGGATGACTGACCAGATGGCCGTTTTGTCCATCAGAGTCTCCTGAGTTCGGCGTCTAATTCGGTAGAGGCTAAATTAGTCAGATGCCGAACAAGCCGCAACCTGAGCCGCCGGGACGCACCGCGCCGCGCGACTTGCAGAAGGTGATGGCCGCCCTGACTTCGCCAGTGCGGCGCGAGATCCTGACGTTGATCTGGGAAGCCGAGCTGCCTGCAGGCGAGATCGCCGCCGCGTTCGCGGTGACGAAGCCGACGATCTCCCAGCATCTCGCCGTCTTGCGCGACGCCGGCCTTGTTACCGTGCGGGCAGCGGGAACCTCCCGGCGCTATCGAGCTCGCCAGGAGGCGCTGCGCGGCCTGCGAGCGGCCTTGAGTTCGCCCGCGAAGTGGGAAAACGCTGACGACGCGCCCGAGCGGCAGCTATCGAACGCGCGCACTGGCTACGCGGTCGTCGTCAGAGCCGAAGCCGGCCTTGACCAGGCCTCGGCGTTCGCCGCGTTCACCGATCCTGAGCTGTACTCGCGCTGGCTGGGCGTGCCGGTCACGATCGACGGCGGCCGGTTCTCCTGCACGATGGAGTGGGGTACCCGGGTGCGCGGCCGGTATGAGGTCATCTGCCCGCCCGACTTGATCGCCATGCGCTGGGACTTCGAGGACGACAACGTGCCGGTTCCCGGCGGGGAAATGGATGCTTATCTGCGGATCTACCCATTGGGGGATGGCGCCAGGGTTGAAGTGCACCAGTTCGCCGAGAGTTCGTCGCAGGCCAGCTTTATGGAACTCGCCTGGTCAATGGTGCTTGGCCGGTTCAGTGCGTGGAACGGCGCCGGCTCCGACACTGAGAAGCCGAGGGCACCGCGTCCCAAACGGCGCGGATAGTGACCGGCGCGACAATGGCCCTTCGCGGCGTCATACTTACGACATGGCGAGCACAGGACGCCCTTTCCTCCCCGCAGCGGATGGCTTCGCGTTCACGAACTCCTGGCCGACCGCTCCGGCGGTGACCGTTCAGACGCCATTCGGGCCGATCGGCATCGGTAACGCGGCCAACGGGCTCTGCGGCGGGATGGTGTTCGCGGCGCTCGACTACTGGCAGGCCCGGGAGACCCCGCCCTCGAAGCAGCCGGCGCCAGGCACGCCGTTGTATCAGTTCATCGTGAAGCGGCTGATCGACTCGTGGCACCTGCCGGCAGGCGTCGCCGAGTACTACCTCTGGATGACCTTGCCCGATGGTGATGCCAGCGCGAGCCTGCTCGGCCGGAGCGTGGTGATCCAGCGGGGGGTTTCCTGGCGGACCATTGAGCAGCAATGGCCGCTGGTCAAGGCGAGCATTGATGCCGGGGTGCCGGCGCCGCTCGGCGTGGTCACCGTGAAATCGGCTAATCCGGCGGTGCTCGGGCAGAACCATCAGGTCGGTGCTTATGCCTACTCGGTCAGCGGATCTGAGGTGACGGTGCGGGTCTATGACCCGAACTCGGGGCAGAACAATGACGTCTGGATCAGGTTCGACGATTCCGCCCCGCAACAGGCAACTACTTTTTCTACCAACGTCAATATCGGCGAGGCCGTACGGGGGTTCTTCCTGACCGCCTACTCCCCCGTCAGCCCGCCGGGCGCCGGCTAGACCGGATTCACTGATCCGCGCCGCGCCGCCCTGGGTTCGGGCCGTCCCGGTCTCGGCTGGGTTTACCGGGCAATTCGCCGTCGGCCCTGGCCGCGAACCGCAACGATGGGACATTGATGCTGCTGAGCCGGGGCGGGCAACCGCAAGAATGGCCCATGATTGTCGTTCCCGCAGCAACGATGTCCCATCGTAGCGGTTAACGCCCCCGGTCGGACAGCATCGGTGGCCCATCGTTGCGGTTCGCCGCGCGGATATGCCCGCTTCGCCGTTGCCGCCGGCCAGCCCGGAGCCGCCCCGGCGGCCACAGGGAGGACTTCGGCCGTGCCATGCCGGGAGAATGTCCGCTTCCGAGTTAAGTGGCATGCGGTCGGGTGAAGGGAAGTTGGATCTCGAACACCTGCTCGCTGGCGTGGTCGATGTCGTCGACCTCGTGCAGCCAGACGTTGCGGTTCGCGCCGTCGGGCTGATAGCCGTGTTCCTCGGTCCCACGGACGAGGTCTTGGTAGACGCCGGGGAAGATGTTGCCGGCCGGGCCGTTGCGTACGGCTACCGCTGCCTCGATCTCGGGCAGGACGCGGTAGTCGACCGGTGACGGCAGATCAGCCGGCCGTTCGTCGACCTCAAGGCCCAGGTAGACGGTCACCTCGTCATCGTGTTCAGCTTCGAAGAAAATGATCAGCGGCCCCGTAGCGCCGACCAGCTTCCTGATTTCCATTCCGTCCATCTGGACCGCCGCGTGGTTGACGGCGGCCACGATGTTCGCGGTGTTCCACGTCGGCGATTTCGAGGCGATCGCCACGACGCCCAGGGCGGGTATCTTCTTGACCGTGATGTCGTCGGCTGGCATGGCACCCTCGCTTTCGATGTAACGCAGCCTGGCCGCGACGGCGGACAGTTGCTGTTGATGTTCATCCAGTTGCTGCTCGAGCTGAGCCCGCCTGAGCAGCAGCATGCCGCGCAACTCTTCGACGGTGATGCCGTCAAGTAGCTGCCTGGCCTGGGCCAGGGAGAACCCGAGTTCTTTCAGCGCGATGATCCGGTGCAGCTGGCCTAGTTGCGCGGCGGTGTAGCTCCGGTAACTGGTGTCGGGATCCACCTGAGCGGGCAGCAGGCCGATCTCGTCGTAGTGCCTGAGCGTGCGCACAGATACCTCGCCGAGCCGGGCGAACTCTCCGATGCTGAGCATGAGATGAGCTTGCACCCTTGACGCGGCGTGAGAGTCAAGCGCTTCAGCCGCGGTAGGCGACGGTGGCGTAGGCGTCCGTGGTGTGGTTCTCGATGTTCCCGGTCACGTACACGGTGGTACCGGCCGGGCTCAACGCCACGGTGAAGGCGCCGCCGCTTACGTTTCCCTTCACCAGGTAGCGGCTGGCCCATAGCTGCCTGCCGGTGGCAGCGCTGTAGGCGACGGTGGCATAACCGCTGATCGGGCCGCCGCTTCCTGAGCCGGTCCCGGTCACGTAGACGGTGTTCCCGTCCGGGCTGACCGCCACCGAGTTGGCCTGGAACCCGTGGTAGCGACGGGCCCACAGTTGCTTACCTGTCGCAGCGCTGTAGGCGACGGTCGCGTAGCCGCTGATCGTCCGCCCCGTGCTGGTCCCGGTCACGAACACCTCGGTCCCGGCCGGGTTTACGGCCACCGCGGTGGCGGTGTCGAACCGGTTCAGGTACCCGCTGTAGCGGCTGGCCCACAGCTGTTTCCCTGTGGCGGCGCTGTAGGCGACGGTCGCGTAGTCGTGGCCGGTCGTGCTGCCCTGGCTGTCCCCGGTCACGAACACCGCGCCTCCGGCCTGGCTTACCGCCACCGCCAGGGCGGCGCCGAACCCTTTCCCTGACCCGATGTAGCGGCTGGCCCACAGTTGCCTGCCGGTCGCGACGCTGTAGGCGATGGTCTCGTAGCCGTCGCTGGAGTTCCGGACCTGGACGTTGCCAGTCACGAACACCGTGGCCCCGTCCGAGCTCACCGCCAGCGCGTTGGCGCCGTCGAACCCGCTCACCTGGCCGGCATAGCGGCTGACCCAGAGCTGCCTGCCGGTCCCGGCGCTGTAGGCAACCGTCGCGAAGTCGGTGCCGGTCCTGCGTCCGTCGCTGGTCCCGGTGACGAACACCGTGCCCCCGTGCGGGCTCACTACCAGCGCGGCTTCCTGCTCCAAGCCGCCGGCCGGGAACCGTGCCCCCCACAACTGCGAGCCGGGGGCCGCCCGGCCGGGCAACGCAACCGCCCCGGCCGGAGCGGACCCGGCCAGCGCGAATGCGGCCGCCGTGATCGTGGCAACCAGAAGCGATCCTCGCATCGCACGACTCCTTAACATCCAGTCCTGGGCTCGTCGCCTAGTAGAAGACGGCTGGCACGGCCGGCCGGTTTACCCGCTGGAACATCACTGGCCAATACTGGAATTTGCGAGCAAAGACGGGGAGCGGTACGGTACCGGCATGACAGCGGAGATGGAGCAGCTTGAACGGCGGCTTGGCCAACTGCGGACCGATCTGCGACGGGCGGTTGGCTCCGGCGAACCGGGCCGGGCCAAGGCCTTGCGTGCTGAGATGCGGGAGGTGCAGCGGAAGTGGGAGGAGGAGTTGGCCGACCTGGAGGCGCAGGCGCCGGCTGAGGTCACGCCGGCGAGACGGACCGGGCATCGGGACCCGACGGTCCTGCCGGTTCGTGAGCAAGTGCATCAGGTGCTCACGTTGCTCGGCGCGCCGGCGTCTCCCAGGCTGATTGTCTCCGTGCACGATGCCGTCTTCGCGGGACGGTTGCCTGGCGCGCGGCTGACGAGCTTGCGTCGAGATGAGGAACGATCGTTCCGTACCGCGCCCTATGCGCGGCCATACTACATCTGCGCTGCACTCACCTCGGATCTGCTCGCCCCGGCCCGGGGGCTGCTGGCGGTTTCAACGTGGCCGATGTCCAGGCGGGTAATCGGGCCGCTCAGCCCTCGGGTTGATTACCTGACCGCTGCCATTCGTATTGCGGAGCGATTGCCGGATATTTCCGGCGCTAGCATCGAATCACGCCGATTGCTGTGGCGATTTGCGGCGAACATTCCCCGCGCGGCCGAAAGTTTCGGCACAATGGCACCCGACGAAATCGTCATTGCCGCCCGAGCGGAACTAGACATTCACGAACAGGCGGATTCTGAACTCCGTGCCGCTGCCGCCAGGCGGGCCGGGGATCAGCTTGATGATGCTGAGCAGCTTTTCGGTACTGCCCTGCGACTCGCCGGGCGGGCGAGCGCTGACGGCTAATCGAACGTAACTTTGTCAAAGGGAAATCGCATGAACGCGGTTCAAGCACGACTTGACCACCTCCGTGGCGCGCTCGCACCGAAAAGCCACAACGCCAGGACAGTCGCTGCCCTGACCAGTAACCCCGGTTGTGCTCGCCGGGCCGTGATGGACGCCGCAGGCATTGACAAGCAGCGGATCGCTGCCTATCTCGGCTTTCCCGCACCCTTCGGCCAGTCGCAATTCGCCATCGGGCGCGGGGTGGCGTTCGAGGCTCAGGTCAAGGCCAATGGCTGCGCCGAACTGCTCAGATTGCTCCGCGAGCACTTGCACCTCCCGATCGCCGAAGCATCCTATGCCAACCTCGAGGACGTCGGCGGTGACACGAGCCTGGGCATCAGGCATGCGCGGACCAGGACCTTGCTGTCACTGGCCATCGGGTCTGGCCCGGATGCGGGCACCATGTTCGATCATCCGCTGCTTCGGCTTGAAGTCGCCGGGCGGCCGGTCTACCTCGAACCCGACCTGCTCACGTTCCAGTTGAACGGGCGCTTCCATGTCGTCGAGATCAAGTCCTTCGCGGTCATCGACGGCCAGGCCGACGGCGAGAAGGTAGCCGCGGCCGTTATCCAGTCCGCGGTATACGTGCTCGCGCTACGTGACCTGCTCGCTGAGTTCGGGGTCGGACCTGAGGCCGTCGCCGACGAGGTCATGCTGGTCTGCCCGGAAAATTTCTCCAATCAGCCTACGGCCGCGCTGCTGGACGTGCGCAAGCAGCTCACCGTGCTGCGGCGCCAGCTTGCCCGGCTGACCTCGATCAGCGCACTGCTCGACGCTCTGCCCGGTGACCTCACCTTTGACCTGGAACCAGACGCCAGCGGGGTCGCCCGGCGGGCACCAGTCGCGCTTGCCGCCGCCGTCCGCACGGTGGACGCGAGATACGCGCCGGAGTGCCTAGCTGCCTGCGAGATGTGCTACTTCTGCCGGGATGAGGCGAGAGGTCGCACCGAGGCGCTTGGCCGGGAGGTCAGGGATGAGCTCGGCGCGATCGACTCGGTAGCTGTCGTGCTCGGCTTGGCCGAGGGCACAGTGACGCCGGCGGGGGAACAGGCAGAGGCGGCCGCGCTGCTCCGCTCGGCCGCGAGACTGCGCCATGAGTGCCTGGGCGAAGTGGCATGAGCGTGGTACACGCGCTGGCCAAGGCCCGGGCGGCTGCGACCGGGATCGCTCAGCCCGTCGCTACCGTCCGGCATACTCACCTCGCCGACCGGCCCTTTGTTCTTGTTGCCCTGACCCTGGCGGGTGAGGCGAACGCACCGCTCGCCGCCATGGTCGGCGACTCGCCTGACTCCGGGCGGCTGCTAGTTGTCAGCCAGCCTCGCAACCGTGATGAAAGGTTCGAGTTCGCGGCCGAACTCGCGCGGCTCGTGGTCGGCTACCTGGACGATCGCGGCTCCGCCCTGCGCGCAGTGCTCTCCCGTGCCGACAGCGGGCCCGGTGAATATTTGCCGATCATGCCGCAGTTTCTCGTGCCGAACCGGACCACGGTCGCCTTCCTGCGACTGCTCGGCCGGTCCACGAGGTTCAGGCGGCCGGACGGCGACTACCCGGTTGACCCGGCGGTGCCCGTGCTCGGCCGCTGGCTGACGTTTCTCGCTGAGCGCGCTGAGGTGCCGGGCTCGTGCCTGCTGCTTCCCGCCACCGACGCCCTCGCGCTGCACTGGGCCAGCGGGCAGAGCGCCGTCGAGGATCGGAACCTCGCCACGTTGCTGGCCTGGATCGATCCGCCTGCCGGGATGAACGGCTGGGAGGCGGCGGCGCGCGCCGAAGATCCGGCGATCTGCCCGCCCGCTGGACCGGCGACCGACCCCGTTTTTGACAACGAGGTGCTCGCGCCGCTGATCAGCGCTTGCGGTCGGCGGGGGATAACGCCTGCGCAGCGGCACGTTGCCATTGCCTCGCTGCGAGCGGCGCTGGCCGGGCAGCTCGCTCCGACGTGGCGGATGGTCTGGCGGGCAGCCGAGCTGCTTGGCGCGTTGCCGCCGGGGGCCAGCTCGCTCAGGCGGTGGGAGTCAGACAAGGACGCGTTCGTCGGATACGGCGAGTACCTCAGGGATGGCGGCACGCCCCAGCCCCGGCGTGACTCTGCCGTTTCGGCGGCTCGGCGCCTGAATTCCCTGGAGCGGATCCAGGCCAGCTATGCGGCCCAGCGCGCGTTCGACGACGAGCTGGTCATGGCGCAGTACCGGCTGACCGGAGAGGCATTCGGCGGTGTGGTCACCGCCGCACAGCCCGACCGCCTTGATGAGACGGGCCGGCGGCGTAAACTCCGGCCGCTGGTCACCGTCCAGACCTGTGATCCGCTGCGGATCGGGCCGGGGACGGTCGTCACGTCGCCGGTCCGGCCGTCTCAGTCGGCGACGGTGCTCTCGGTGTCTGAGGCGGCGGGCGCGCAGGCTGAGGTCGTGCTTGAGCTGGCGGGCGGCATGGGCCGGTCACTGACGGCGGTTCCGGGGAGCGTACCCGCGGTCGGCGAGCGGCTTTGCTACACCACGCTGACCGATTCCTATCAGGTTCGTGGTTCTTTCCCTGAGCGTGAGGACACGCCGTGGACGCACGGCGGGCCGCCGCCTGCCTATGTTCCCACGCGCGAGGATGTCGCGGAGGCCTGGTCATGACCGGACCGGCGGCCGAGCTCGCGGCGGCAGCTCAGGCCGACGTGCTGGCGCGGATGGGCAGCTTGTCCGGGCGGGACGAACGCGGGATTGTCGTCGACTCGCCGCCGGGCGCGGGCAAGTCCGCGCTGGTGGTCAGGGTCGCGCGGGAACTCGCGGCGGCGGGCGAGCCCGTCATGGTCGTCGCTTCGACTAACGGGCAGGTCGACGACCTGACTGACCGGCTGGCCCAGGCCTCGCCCGGCTTACGGATCGGTCGCCTGTCGGGACAGGACTACGTCCCCGGTCCTCAGATCACCCGGCATGCCCCGGCCGTCGTGGTCGCGCAGCGGGTTCGTGACGTTTTCGGCTGCTCGATCGTGGTCGGGACGGCGGCCAAATGGGCGACGGTGACTGAGGGACTGTGGCGGTGGGCCGTCGTTGACGAGGCGTACCAGATGCGCTCGGACATGCTGCTGCGGGTCGCCGCCCGGTTCGTGCGCGGGCTGTTCGTCGGCGACCCCGGTCAGCTCGATCCGTTCTCCACGCTCGAGATCGACCGGTGGACCGGGCTGGCCTGGGATCCGATGCTGAGCGCGGTCGCGGTGCTGCTCCGCAATAACCCGCAAGTGCCGGTGCTCCGGCTGCCGGTGTCGTGGCGGCTGCCTGAGTCGGCGGTGCCGGTGGTCGCTGAAGCGTTTTATCCGTTTACCGGGTTCGTCGCCGGGACTGCGGCCGCTGACCGGCGGGTCGCGTTCTCGGTGCCTGCGCTGCGGGCCGGGCCGGCCGACGATGCGCTTGACCTGGCTGCCGCCTCGGGATGGGCGATGTACGAACTGCCGGCGCGGCAGACCATCCGCACCGACGGCGAGGCCGTGGAGGCGTGCGCGTCGATCGCGGAACGGGCGCTGCAGCGCGGGATGGAGTGTTACTCCGAGCGGGCGCCCGGCGGTGAGCGGCTGGCGCCGGGGCGGATCGCGATCGGGGTGGCGCACCGGGACCAGGCGCAGGCCGTCCGGTCGAGGCTCGGGCCGCTCGCGTCGGGCGGGGTTGTCGTCGATACCGCTAACCGGCTGCAGGGGCGGGAGTTTGACCTGGTGGTCGTGCTGCATCCGCTGTCCGGGCGGCGGGACGCGACCGCGTTTCACCTGGAAGCCGGGAGGTTGTGCGTGCTTACTTCGCGGCATCGGCACGGGTGTGTCGTGGTGGCGCGGGCCGGGATCGCTGAACTGCTTGATGCGCATCCGTGCAGTGAGCCGGTTCATCTCGGGGTACCGGCGAAGTTTCCTGACGGATGGGCGGCCAATCAGGCGGTGCTTGCGCACCTGGCGAACCATCGGGTGCGGGCGCTGTGAGCGCCAGTGAGTGAGGAGAACAAGGTGAATGATTTTGCGAGTTTTTACCGGCAAGCGACGACAACTGAGGATCACCCGTCGGGCTGCGAGCCGTACGGATATCAGGCGAGGCTGGCCAGGGACGGCTTGCCTGCGGTGGTTGAGGCGCCGACCGGCACCGGCAAGACGGGGATTGTGCTCGCCTGGCTTTGGCGGCGGTTGCACGGACCTGATCAGGCGGGCACGCCTCGCCGGCTGATCTACGCCTTGCCACAGCGGAGCCTGGTGGATCAGGTGGAGGCCGAGATAGCTGGCTGGCTTGGTCGGCTCGAGTTGTCCGAGCAGGTCGCGCTGCACGTGGTGATGGGCGGGCAGGGCGCGAGCCAGTGGCAATGGCGGCAGGATATCCACCAGCCCGCGATCGTTATAGGCACCGTTGATTCGCTGGTCAGCAAGGCGCTCAACCGCGGCTACGGCATCGGGCGGGCGATCTACCCGGTTGATTTCGCGCTGGTCACCAACGGCGCGCACTGGGTCATCGACGAGATCCAGTTGTGCCAGGAGTCGACGACCACGCTGCGGCAACTCGCAGCGTTCACCCGATCATTGGGTACCGCTGAGCCATTCGGTCTGACGTGCATGTCGGCTACGGTGCGCAAGCCGCTGATCCTGACCGTAGACAACCCCATTCTGACGCCGGAGGACGTGCTCGGCATCGAGTCGCAGGAGCGCACGGGCGAACTGGCGGTACGGCTCGGGGCCGCTCGTACCGTGCGTCGGCTGGCTGATCCGCCCGGCGATTACCGTGCTATCGCCGCTGCGATAGCGGCGAGGCACCGGCCGGGAACGCTGACGCTGGTCGTGTTGAACACTGTGGATGCGGCCCGCCGGGTCTACGCCGCCCTTCCGGCCAGTGCCGCGCCCCGCACGCTTATCCACTCCCGGTTCAGGGGCCGCGAACGGCAGGAACTGGCTCGCAAGGTGGCCGAGCCGCCGGGCGGCGGCGGACAGATCGTGGTCGCTACCCAGGTGGTGGAAGCCGGGCTTGACCTTGATGCGGCGGTGCTCCTGACTGAGGCGGCACCGTGGCCAAGCATCGTGCAGCGGGCCGGGCGCTGTAACCGGAAGGGCCTCCTCGCCGATGCTGAGCTCTGGTGGATTCCGCCCGCCAGGCACCTCCCGTATGAAGACAACGACATCGCCGCCTCGGTAAGCGAGCTGGCGGCGATGGACGGCGAGTCAGTGACCGGCGAGGACCTGCTTGATCATGAGGTCGCCGTCACTGAGCCGGCGATCGCGGTGCTGCGCAGGCCTGACCTGGTTGGACTGTTCGACACCGCGCCTGACCTGAGTGGTGCGGACCTGGACATCGCACCGTACGTGCGCGATGCGGATGAATCGGATGCTCAGCTGATCTGGGCTTCCTGGACGCCTGAGCTTACCGATGGTCGTCCGGCCCCCGATGGGCGTCCGCCGTCCGATGCCAAGGCACCGGCGAACGAGTGGCGCTGCCGGGCTCCGCTCGGCGAAGTGGCCGCCCTCGCGAAACGCGCAGCGATCTGGCGGATCGACCAGGTTCGCGGACGGTGGACACGAGTCACGCCCAGCGAGCGTGCCCGGCCGGGGGAGGTTCTGCTTGTGGCGGCGGCGGACGGCGGCTATCACCCGGTGACCGGATTCGACCCGGCGGTCCGGACCCCGGTCGCGGACTGCCCGACGCTCGACCCGGTATCCGAGCCCGCCGCCGGCGTCGAGGACACCTTCAAGGCTGACCCGGCCAGCGTCGCTCAGCGACAATGGCTGCCCTTGAGCCAGCACAGCGAGGAAACTCGGGACCAGGCGAAGTCCCTACTTGAAGGACTCCGTCCTGACCTGGCCGACGCGGCGAAGCGCGCGGTGGTGTCGGCGGCGTATCTCCACGATGCCGGCAAGGCGCATGAGATCTGGCAAGACGCTCTCTGCGAGCTGGCTACCGAGGATGAGCGGCCGGCGATCGAAGCCGGCCGGCCCTGGGCCAAGTCCGGGCAGGACGGGCGCCTTCGCTTCAAGGGTGACGTGCCGTTCCGGCACGAACTCGCGTCTTTGTTGCTGCTCGACGGACCACTGCGCGGGCTGATCGACGATCAGGCGGACATGGATCTCACCCGCTACCTGGTGCTGGCTCACCACGGCAAACTGCGGGTCCAGGTTCGCGAGCCCGATCAGCTCGATGAACGGCAACTGCTCGGTCTGCGGACCGGTGCGACCTGGTCAGTTCCGCCGCTGTTCGGTCAGCCTGGCGCCGAACTCATCGTGGATCTTGAGCAATTCAGCCTGGGTGGTGACCGTTCCTGGACCAGGACCGTGCTGTCCCTTCGCGACCGCTACGGTCCGTTCGTGCTCGGCTACCTGGAGGCGCTGGTACGAGTTTCTGACTGGCGCGCGAGCGCTGGATTGGAGTTGGCGCAATGACTCAGCTCCTAAGCGGGCTGTCGCCTGAGCCGCTGGCGGGCTATCTGGCGGGTCTCGGACTGATCCGGCTGATCGGGCGGGCCGATCCGGCGGCGACCTTCGCGTGGAGTAGCAGTGGCCTGGTCGTGGACTCATCCATCGGGGACATCGCCGGCTGGCTGGTCAGCGACTACGTGCCGACTCCGGTGGTGAGCCCGTGGAATAGCGGCAGCGGCTTTGGCGCCAAGGACGTGGAGCCGAAGAACCGGCTGGCCCGTCTGCTCGCGGATCCTGCACCCCGACTGGCGGCATTCAGGGAAGCGGTCAGCGTGGCGGAAGATGTCGTGCGCACGGCTCGTGCCGCCGGCTGGATCACGGCGGACGGCAAGATCGCCGACAAGAGCCGGGTAGTTCAGGACTTCCGCAATCGCTGTCCAGAAACGCTGCTGCCCTGGATCGACGCGTGCGTCGTGCTCGCCGACGACAAGGCACTGTTTCCGCCGCTTCTCGGCACCGGCGGAAACGATGGGCGCCTCGATTTTTCTACCAATTTTCACCAGCAGCTGCTCACCGTTTTCGACAGCTCACCGGCCGGGCAAACGCGGTCGCTCGCCTCGGCCCGCGATCTGCTTGCTGGTACCCAGCAGGAGCAGTTGTCGGCCGCGCCCGTGGGACAATTCGATCCGGCCGGAACGGGCGGGCAGGGCTCTTCGCCCTTCGGGGCAGCGGCGTCCCTAGTCAATTCCTGGAAGTATGTCCTGCTGGTCGAGGGGGCGCTGCTGTTCGCAGCCGGTGTCGCCCGGCGGTGCCAGCACACGGCCGGGCGGGCCGCGATGCCGTTCACCGTGTGGGACTCACCGGATGGTTCTGACAGCGGCGCCGCCGGCGAAGAGTCGCGCGGTGAGCTGTGGGTGCCCCTCTGGAATGACCGGTACACGCTGGCCGAGGTGAGTCAGCTGTTCGGCGAGGCCCGAGCATCCTGGCGTGGTCACCCGGCCAGGCGCTCGGTCGACTTCTACGCGGCGACTAGGGCGCTCGGCGTGGCCAGGGGTGTCTCGGAGTTCGTGCGGTACGGTCTCCATCAGCGGAACGGGCTCGCGTTCTTCGCGGTGCCGCTTGACCGGGTGCAAGTAAGAGAAAACTCGGTCGTGCGCCTCGCCGCCCAGGTCGAGGACTGGGTGTCGTGGATTCCGCGAGGTGAGGCGTCGACGGCAGTGGGCGCGGCCCTCAGCCAGTTCGACACCGCGCATCTGCTTTTCGCTCGTGATCCCGGTGTCCTCACGTTGCGTGACCTGCTCGCGGCGCTGACCTCGCTTGAGCAGGCGGCCGGCCGGAGCGGCCGGATGCGGGAAAAGATTCCTGTCCGCAAGCCGCCTCCGGCCAGGGATTTCCTCGCCGTGCTGCTCGGCGAGCACTCAAGCGCCGAATTGCGCATCGCAGTAGGGATCGCGTCGTGCGCGACCGGGTCAAGCCGGTCAACCGCGCGCAGCATGCGCCAGCTTCTGTTGCCGGTCGATCCTGGTGATCCGGCGGACCGGGCGCACCGGGATGGTCGCTGGCGAGATTCCCCGATCGTACCAGGCTACGACATCAGGCCGGTGCGGCAAGTGCTCGCGGACGTGCTGGCCTGGCGCAGCCGGACCGCGGCCGATGAGGCCGGCGGAGGGTCGCTCCGGGGCGTTCCCACCTTCCGGCGCGGGATAGAGGTACCGGCGCAGGACCTGCACCTGCTGGCCGTTGATCCGGGCAATGAGGGCGGATGCCCGCTGGACGAACGTGAGCTCGGCACCTGGCTGCACGCTTGCCTGGCACTCGACTGGTGGGGTCAGAGGCATCAATGGCCCGCTCCCGAGCCGGTGATCCTGAATCCAGGGCTCGCTCTGATGCACGCGCTCGCGGCTGGCTTGTCCGCAAGCGATGACCAGTTCGCACCGCAGATCGGACTTGGACCGGACTGGGCCGTCAGGCTCACGGCCGGCCAGGTACACACCGTGCATCGCGATGCCGCCAGTCGGGTCAGGCAGGCCGGCTGGAAGTACGTTGTCGCACCGCCGCCGCCAGCCAGCGGGCTACGAGCAGGTGAGCTGAACCGCCAGGGCACGGCTATAGCGGCTGCGCTCGTCCCGAGGTGCCGTGAGCCAAAAGCCACGCTGGCACATTTCACAACCAAGATCAACACCCCCGAACAAGCAGAGGAGTTGCTGTGAGTACCCAACGCACGATCATCGAGGTTGACCTCAGGCCCCTAGCAGGCCAGCGTTTCCAGCCGACCGGCTTTCCTGACCTCGGTGCTGCGGAGTTCGACACCGCTGACGGCCGCAAGGCACTGCTTGTCGAGTCCGCGCAATCCATGGCGAACCGCCTTGAGGCCACAACCTGGGACGACGCTAAAGCTGAGCAGGCCGAAGCGCTGGCGCCGTTGCCCTATCTGCGGATAGTCAGCCCTGGCGGCGACTTCTTGTCGTCGAGTCGTATCGAAGCTCACCGGCTCGCTGCGGCCTACGTCATGGACGGCACTATCGACGGCGACGAGGGCAGGAAGTGGATGCTCGGCCGGCTCGGGCTCGTCGCGGGCCGACCACTTGACTACCGTGCGGTTGCGAGGGCCTGCTTCGCTCTCGACCCCGTGTCACTGGTACACGGCGTGTTCTTCGCCCGCAAGGAATGGCCATGGCAGCCGAAGATCGCTCGCGCGGTCACCAGCTTCGTCGAGGCCTATCAAGTAATCCCGGCTGTGAGCGGCGGGGTGAAGCGGGACTCGGTAGTCAACGAAGGTAAGGAAGGTGCTACCTCCGAGGGGTACGGCATGGTGCCCTACCACCGGGTGGAGTACACAGCGCAAACGATCACCGCCTACTTCACGGTTGATCATCAGCAGTTCCGTTCTTACGGGCTGTCTGAGCCAGCGACCGCGCTGCTTGAGGCACTAGCCGACTTCGAAATCGCCTCTGTGCTGGAGGGCGGCCTGCGGTTGCGCACCGCGTGCGACCTGGCAGTGAAGTCGGTACGCGGGGAACTGCCCGATGCCCAGGAAGCGGCTACCCGCATCGGCAAGCTGGCCGTCGATTGCGCGGCCGAGCTTGGTCCCGTGACGGAAGTCACCTGGTCCGGTCGTAAGGGCAAGTGACATGGCGACTACGATCGCGATCCGGTTCTTGTTTGGCCGGTATCACGCCACGCCGTGGCATCGCAGCGTCAATGAGGGGGCCGTCGAGTGGCCGCCATCGCCCTGGCGGCTGTTGCGAGCGCTGGTGGCTACCTGGTATACGCGCTGGCCGGACCTGCCCGCGCCCGAACTTGACGCCTTGCTTGAGTCACTGGGTAGTCCGCCGGCCTACCTGACACCTCCGTCCAGGCCCGGTCACTCGCGTCATTACCTGCCTGATCTTGACCACAAGAAAGGCACAACTGGCGGCACCGACCTGACTCTAGATCCCTTCCTGTCGGTGTCACGATCCGAGGAGCTGCTAGTCAGATGGGACGTTGACCTGCCGATCGGGCAGCGGGAAATACTGGCAAAGCTGGTCGAACTGCTGGCATACCTTGGCCGGGCCGACTCGGTCTGCGAGGCCCGCCTCCTGGACGACGACCCGCAGCCTGACGCGACCTGGTGGATGCCAGCTACTAGCCAAGATCGGCAGGCGCTGTTGCTTGTTCCGACTCGCCCCGTGAGCCGGCCAGCTCTGGAGATCTCCACTGTGCAGGCTCGCCGGAGCCGCCGAACACTGCCGCTGGGCAGCGCCTTCGTCGGCTACACCTCAGGCGAGCAGAAGGAACGCCGCAGCGAGGCTAGGCCCGAGGTCGCGGTCGTTGAGGCTATGCGCTTTGCTGTCGCCGGAAACGTGCCGCTGCGCTCAGGGCACGGCGTATTGCTCGCCGATGAAGCACACCGCGCGGCCGGTCGGCTGCTAGAGCGCCATGAAATCGGAGACGAGCGGCGGAAGGTGCTACTTGGCACCGACGGGGCGCGCACTGACCACCGGCATGTGCACTGGATTCCGATCGCGGAGAGCACGAGACGCGGCGCTGCTGTCACATCGCTGGTCATGTGGGCACCAGGCAGATTGCGATCCAGCGAAGTCGCCGCTCTCATTGATCTTCCGCCTATGTCAGGCACTCGTGGGCGTCGTCGTGAAAACGGCGATGCCTATCAGATTCAGGGATTCCCTCAGGTGCAGCTGCTATTTCAGGCGTCCGGGCCGATCGAGCAGGTGGCACCGGAACTATGCGGGCCTGCCCAGACCTGGCGCAGCCTGACGCCCTATCTGCCGGTCAGGCATCGCAAGCGTGAACCGCTCAGCGAGTACCTGACGGCAGACATCGCTGCCGAACTGGGATACCGGGAGCTATGTGAGGACGTGCCGCTCCCGGTCGTCGCGGCCATCGAGTCAGATGGGCGGATGCCTGACCGGTGGGCGCAGGAGTTCCGGCGGTACCGCCTCTCGGAGCGCATGGCTAAGTCGCGGGCGGGGCTGGGATTGCGGCTTGAGTTTGACCGGCCCATTCACGGACCGCTGCTGATCGGGCAGTTGAGCCATTTCGGGTACGGCATCTTCGCGCCGGAGCCGGAATGACAATCGCTGATTTGCCGGAGCTGGTCCCGGCCCGAATGCTCAACGAGTACGCGTACTGCCCTCGGCTTTTCTTCCTTGAGTGGGTCGACGGGCTGTTTGCTTCCAACGCCGATGTCGCCGAGGGTGAACGTCGGCACCGTCGGGTAGACGGAGGCGGTGGCGCGGCGCCTCTGCCTGATGAAGGGGTCCTTAAGGCTGCGCGTTCGGTCGAGCTGTCGAGTGAGCGGCTCGGCATCACCGCCAAGCTCGACCTGCTTGAAGGAACTGGCGGGGCAGTTGTTCCGGTCGACTTCAAGAAGGGACATCCAGGACCGGATGGCACGCCATGGGAGGCCGACGCCGTCCAGGTGTGCGCGCAGGTGCTCTTGCTGCGTGAACACGGGTACGCGTGCGAGCGCGGCGAGTTGTACTACGCGGAAACTAAGCAGCGGGTCGTGGTCGATCCGGTCCCTGAGCTGGTCGAGCGGACGATGCAGGTCGTGGCTGACGCCCGGTCAACCGCTGCCAGCCTGGCGCCGCCTCCCCCGCTCGACTCGAGCCCCAAGTGTCCCCGGTGCTCGCTGGTTGGAATCTGCTTGCCTGATGAGACCGCCGTGCTGACGAAACGGAATGACAGCCAGCCGCGGCGGCTCATAGCGGCTGATCCTGATGCGGTGCCGCTGTATGTCACTGAGCCGGGCTCGATGATCGGCATAGATGGCGGTCGGCTGACCGTATCCAAGCGGCGCGAGCCGCTGGCCAGCGTGCGCCTCATTGATGTTCTGCACGTCTGCGCGTACGGCAACGTCCAGGTGAGTGCCCAGGCCATGCGCAGCTTGTTCCAGCGGGACGTCGACGTCTTTCACTTTTCCTACGGCGGCTGGCTTCTCGGACTGACCACCGGCCTGCCCAGCAAGAACGTGATGCTGCGGATCAGGCAGACGACGGAAGCGGCTCGCGGTCAGGTCGAAGCGCCCAGGCGGATGATTGCCGGAAAGATTAGGAACTGCCGGGTTCTGCTCCGCCGGAACGGTGGCGATTCGGCGGCGCGGACCGTCGGCCAGCTTGCTGAGCTGGCGCGCAGAGCCGAGGAAGCTACTGGGGCGGCGGAATTGCTCGGGATAGAGGGTGCGGCCGCTCGACTGTACTTCGAAGTCTTCCCGCAGCTAGTCAGCCGGACTGCGGAGCTGCCCGGACCGGCCTTTTCCGGACTGCGCAATCGTCGGCCGCCTGCGGATGCGGTGAACTGCCTGCTGTCGTTCTGCTACGGGCTGCTGACGAAGGAACTGCTCGCTGCCTGCCTGGCGGTCGGCTTCGACCCTTACATCGGATTGTTCCATCGGCCGCGCTTCGGCCGCCCCGCTCTGGCACTCGACCTCGCCGAAGAATTCCGGCCCTTGCTCGCGGACTCGACGGTGCTCACGCTGATCAACAACAGGGAGGTCGGGGCGGCGGACTTCATAGTCCGAGCCGGGGCGGTCGGGTTGACGGCAGAAGGCCGAAAGACGGTGATCAGGGCCTGGGAACGGCGGATGACGACGCAGTTGCGTCACCCGGTGTTCGGGTACCAGGTGAGTTACCGGCGGGCGGTGGAATTGCAGGCCAGGATCCTGGCCGCGTACCTGATCGGTGAGCTGCCGGAATATGAGCCTCTGGTGACGAGGTAATACTGTGGCTCGCCGCCGGTATCTCGTCGCCTATGACATCAGGGAAGATCGTCGGCTCAGGACCGTGGCTACGTGTATGGAAGGCTATGGCTTCCGGATTCAGTATTCGGTCTTCATCTGTGATCTGTCCGATGAGGAAGCGGTCGCGCTGCGTAGCGACCTTGAGGTGCGAATCAAGCAGTCAGTCGACAGCGTGATGATCATCGACCTCGGACGGGCTGGTGACTCAAGTCGGTTCTTGTTCCTGGGCCACCATGAGAAACTACCTACGTCGAGCGCGGTGATCGTGTGATCATCGCCGAGCTTCCTGCGAGCGCTGAGGTAGTGAGTCTGACGCCGGGGAGCGCTCGCATGCAGGTCAGGCCGCGTTTTCGCATCTTGATAACTCCACAGTGGATTGAGAGTTGGGGGTTGCTGCGGCAGGTGCTCGCAGAGCGCTATATAGTCGCAGGTCAGGTGGCTCGTATTTTGCGAGCCGTCGCTCCGCCCTTAACCGGGCGGCTCCATTGAGGCTGGCCACGGTCACGCATCGCATTGTAAAGCGCGTTCGTCGCTCCGCCCTTAACCGGGCGGCTCCATTGAGGCGATTCGATAGCGGCAATTGCAGCATCTGAGATGGTGAGGTCGCTCCGCCCTTAACCGGGCGGCTCCATTGAGGCACGGCGCCCGCCCGCTCATGCCGTCGTGGTGGTGGTGGTCGCTCCGCCCTTAACCGGGCGGCTCCATTGAGGCGTCGACAGTGTCGAGCTGATCAACAGCCTATACACGACGTCGCTCCGCCCTTAACCGGGCGGCTCCATTGAGGCACTTCTTGCTGCGGGGCAGATCGTGCGGCCACTCGCACGTCGCTCCGCCCTTAACCGGGCGGCTCCATTGAGGCGCCGTGATGCTCGTGTTGGCGACGGTCACCGTCCCGCGTCGCTCCGCCCTTAACCGGGCGGCTCCATTGAGGCCTTGACTTGAAGCGTGATCTTGACGAAATCAGGATCGGCGTCGCTCCGCCCTTAACCGGGCGGCTCCATTGAGGCTCGAACAGGAAGCGGCGAGGCTTGTGCGCGGAGGGGAGTCGCTCCGCCCTTAACCGGGCGGCTCCATTGAGGCTCGGCATCGACGGGATAGCGCCCGACAACTGAAACGACGTCGCTCCGCCCTTAACCGGGCGGCTCCATTGAGGCGGGTATGTCGCCAAACCAGCGAGTAATATTCTCGGTAAGTCGCTCCGCCCTTAACCGGGCGGCTCCATTGAGGCAGCAGCGACAGCGTCGAGAAGTCCGACCCGGAGCCGAGTCGCTCCGCCCTTAACCGGGCGGCTCCATTGAGGCCCTGGCCGCCCACCTGGTCGCGCACCTGGCCGTGCACGTCGCTCCGCCCTTAACCGGGCGGCTCCATTGAGGCGGGCTGCGGGTCGGTGACCGGTACGTCGTCACCAGCCCGCGTCGCTCCGCCCTTAACCGGGCGGCTCCATTGAGGCAACCGCCGGATCTTCGCCAGCTCCGACTGCAGGCCGCCCGTCGCTCCGCCCTTAACCGGGCGGCTCCATTGAGGCCATGGCGTCGTAGTGGGAGAGGTAGCCGACCCAGTGCTGTCGCTCCGCCCTTAACCGGGCGGCTCCATTGAGGCGGCGTCGGCGGCTTTGAGCGCGGCGAGTTCTCGCTCGTCGCTCCGCCCTTAACCGGGCGGCTCCATTGAGGCAAGGTCAGTGACCAGGCTGCGCCGTTCCGGTCGATGGGTCGCTCCGCCCTTAACCGGGCGGCTCCATTGAGGCTTCACCGCCACCAGGTGCCAGGTCCTGATCGCGTGGCCGTCGCTCCGCCCTTAACCGGGCGGCTCCATTGAGGCCGCTTCCCCTAGTGGCAGGAATCCGCGCACAACTGCGTCGCTCCGCCCTTAACCGGGCGGCTCCATTGAGGCATCATTGGTGCCCACATGTCAGCAAGCCGCCCTTGCTGTCGCTCCGCCCTTAACCGGGCGGCTCCATTGAGGCCAGCGGAACGCCTCCAGCACCCGGAGCCGCTCCTCGTCGCTCCGCCCTTAACCGGGCGGCTCCATTGAGGCTCGCTGCCGCGCTCCTGATGCTCGTGAGGCTCTACGTCGCTCCGCCCTTAACCGGGCGGCTCCATTGAGGCCACGTCGTCGAGGGCTCGCCGTCGCTGAGCGCCGAGTCGCTCCGCCCTTAACCGGGCGGCTCCATTGAGGCAGGTGCGTGTGTGGTTGTCGTGGTGGCCGCGGTTGTGCGGGCGTCGCTCCGCCCTTAACCGGGCGGCTCCATTGAGGCAGTTGGTGATCGTGTCGAACAGGGTTGGCTGCGGTGCGTCGCTCCGCCCTTAACCGGGCGGCTCCATTGAGGCAGTGAACTCATCGCCCCAGAAATCCCACATCTCAAACGTCGCTCCGCCCTTAACCGGGCGGCTCCATTGAGGCGCCACGCCGTCCGTGGTGTCCTCCACGATCATGCCGCCGGTCGCTCCGCCCTTAACCGGGCGGCTCCATTGAGGCCCGATAGCGCCGGGGGGCAGTCTCTTCCCGGCGTGCTGTCGCTCCGCCCTTAACCGGGCGGCTCCATTGAGGCGACAGAACAGATGAGTTGGCTCACCTGGTCGGCAGCGGGTCGCTCCGCCCTTAACCGGGCGGCTCCATTGAGGCCTGCCACGTCCACTCGTAACTGAAGGACTCCCAGCCCGTCGCTCCGCCCTTAACCGGGCGGCTCCATTGAGGCACCTCGATCTTCACGGTCACCGACCCGGCCTTCTCGTGTCGCTCCGCCCTTAACCGGGCGGCTCCATTGAGGCGCCAAGGTCATACGCGATGCCGCCGGTGCCGTGCTCGCGTCGCTCCGCCCTTAACCGGGCGGCTCCATTGAGGCGCCGAGACATCGGCCGGAGCCGCCACACAGGCACGCTCGTCGCTCCGCCCTTAACCGGGCGGCTCCATTGAGGCAGGGTCTGCGTGCCGGACAGGTCGAACTCAACCCACCCGTCGCTCCGCCCTTAACCGGGCGGCTCCATTGAGGCATGTCCACTGCTAGGCCTCCGTCGTCTCTGACTCGGCGTCGCTCCGCCCTTAACCGGGCGGCTCCATTGAGGCAGCGCTTCCCACTCGGCGACGGCCTTAGCCGACGCGGTCGCTCCGCCCTTAACCGGGCGGCTCCATTGAGGCATCATCACTTATGCCGACCTGTTCCGGTCCCTGGGCGTCGCTCCGCCCTTAACCGGGCGGCTCCATTGAGGCTTCGTTTCCCCTGTGCAGTTATCAAAAAGCTTTCCGGTCGCTCCGCCCTTAACCGGGCGGCTCCATTGAGGCTGGGCGGTACGCCGAGACCCGTTGCAGTACAGGTCGGGTCGCTCCGCCCTTAACCGGGCGGCTCCATTGAGGCGCGTTGCGCGGCGGCGTGCAGTCCCAGCCCGCCGCCGCGTCGCTCCGCCCTTAACCGGGCGGCTCCATTGAGGCGAGTTCCTGGGCCGTGATCTCGGCCATCCGGCCAGGTCGCTCCGCCCTTAACCGGGCGGCTCCATTGAGGCGTGCCGACGCTGGCGTTCTGGAGCGAGACGCCGCCGGTCGCTCCGCCCTTAACCGGGCGGCTCCATTGAGGCTGCCATTCTGAGCAACGGACTATCGTGTTTGCTCATAAGTCGCTCCGCCCTTAACCGGGCGGCTCCATTGAGGCAATGTCGTTACAGTGTCGCCACCGCTACGTATAACACGTTGTCGCTCCGCCCTTAACCGGGCGGCTCCATTGAGGCAGCATCCGGTACGCGGCGCGCGGCGGGCCGTCCTTCGTCGCTCCGCCCTTAACCGGGCGGCTCCATTGAGGCCGGCTCCCCGATGGCCCGCGACGCCCGCAACACCGGCTCGTCGCTCCGCCCTTAACCGGGCGGCTCCATTGAGGCGGCGTCGCCGAACGCGGTTCGGCAGTCGGTGAGCAGGTCGCTCCGCCCTTAACCGGGCGGCTCCATTGAGGCCGGCAAGTCGTTCGCGCTGCGCATCCCGGTCCTGGCCGTCGCTCCGCCCTTAACCGGGCGGCTCCATTGAGGCGGAACCCGCGCAACTGACCACCGCGCTCGCCGCCTACGGGTCGCTCCGCCCTTAACCGGGCGGCTCCATTGAGGCTCGCCGTGGGCATGTGGGCCATCGCGATCGGCCACAGCGTCGCTCCGCCCTTAACCGGGCGGCTCCATTGAGGCCGGTACAGCTGGTCGGCCGCGTCAGGTTCGATGCGCCAGTCGCTCCGCCCTTAACCGGGCGGCTCCATTGAGGCTGGGAGGCCGACGGCGAGACCGACGCCGGGCGGCGCGTCGCTCCGCCCTTAACCGGGCGGCTCCATTGAGGCCCCGCCACCTGCTCAAGTAAGGGAGGTCAAGCGGTGGTCGCTCCGCCCTTAACCGGGCGGCTCCATTGAGGCAGTTCTTCAGGGAACGGCAGCCTGCTTACCGGCCGATGTCGCTCCGCCCTTAACCGGGCGGCTCCATTGAGGCATCAGGTTGACCGGCGCGCCGTCACCGGGGCAGAGCTGGGTCGCTCCGCCCTTAACCGGGCGGCTCCATTGAGGCCGGGCGGCCAGCTCGGCGAGGGACGGCTGGCCCGCCTCGTCGCTCCGCCCTTAACCGGGCGGCTCCATTGAGGCCTGCACGATGCACATCGTCACCTGGGCCGGGTACTGGGCGTCGCTCCGCCCTTAACCGGGCGGCTCCATTGAGGCGAATCGGCGATGTCGGCATGATCGCGGGCGTAGTGGTCGCTCCGCCCTTAACCGGGCGGCTCCATTGAGGCCGGGTCCGCTCCCGTCTTGACGGCCGGTACTGGATCCAGTCGCTCCGCCCTTAACCGGGCGGCTCCATTGAGGCAGCACGCCAGCGGGAAGGACGACCACTTCGGCCTGGCGTCGCTCCGCCCTTAACCGGGCGGCTCCATTGAGGCTCGTCCTCTTCCTGAGCGATCAGGGCCGGGTAGGAGGTCGCTCCGCCCTTAACCGGGCGGCTCCATTGAGGCCACTCGATCAGCTCGGTGCGAGTGCGGACGTCGTGCTTGGTCGCTCCGCCCTTAACCGGGCGGCTCCATTGAGGCATGTTCTGGCGCCCGCAGCACAGGCCGGTTTCATACGTCGCTCCGCCCTTAACCGGGCGGCTCCATTGAGGCAGCTGGCGCTCGCGGTTCCGGTCGCCGGCCCACGTGCGGGCGACGTCGCTCCGCCCTTAACCGGGCGGCTCCATTGAGGCCTGGTCAGGCACCGTAACGGGCGGCGAATTCATCCGCGTCGCTCCGCCCTTAACCGGGCGGCTCCATTGAGGCGCCCGGACCTTGCGCACCGCCGCCCGTGCCTCGCGTCGCTCCGCCCTTAACCGGGCGGCTCCATTGAGGCGCCTTCCAGGCCGCCCAGCGCCGGGAGCAGGCCGAGCAGGTCGCTCCGCCCTTAACCGGGCGGCTCCATTGAGGCGAACTCGCCCTACCAGATTGACGGTCTGGCGTGCTTACGTCGCTCCGCCCTTAACCGGGCGGCTCCATTGAGGCCTCTGCTGGCTACTCGCTCGCCGCGACCGTGCGCGGCGTCGCTCCGCCCTTAACCGGGCGGCTCCATTGAGGCATCAGCGTCCCGGCCCTGGCCCCGGCGTTGATCTCCGGTCGCTCCGCCCTTAACCGGGCGGCTCCATTGAGGCGAATGTTGGTTGCGTCGGCGGCGTCCGCCATTCGGACCGTCGCTCCGCCCTTAACCGGGCGGCTCCATTGAGGCCACTCCTGGAACCTCCAGGAAGAGGACGGCACGCCGGGTCGCTCCGCCCTTAACCGGGCGGCTCCATTGAGGCGAGTTCTTGCGCGATGATCCGAACGAGTGAACCCTTGGTCGCTCCGCCCTTAACCGGGCGGCTCCATTGAGGCGAATCCCTGCACCGGAGCCGTGGGGCCGTAGTGTCAGCGTCGCTCCGCCCTTAACCGGGCGGCTCCATTGAGGCGATTTCTCGTTGCCCACTCCGGTGAACCGCGAGGCGGAGTCGCTCCGCCCTTAACCGGGCGGCTCCATTGAGGCTTGGATGCGTGGCGATAGAGGAAGGCGGCCCGGATGGCGGCGTCGCTCCGCCCTTAACCGGGCGGCTCCATTGAGGCTCCTACCGCCGCGTCGCGCTTGTCCTTGACCCACCACGTCGCTCCGCCCTTAACCGGGCGGCTCCATTGAGGCGGTCTCGGCATCCCCGGCTTCGCGGTCACCGCTCAGGTCGCTCCGCCCTTAACCGGGCGGCTCCATTGAGGCATGACGCGCGCCACGTCGGTGGCGTCCCTGACCGCGTCGCTCCGCCCTTAACCGGGCGGCTCCATTGAGGCCCGCTGCTGCCCCACCGCTGCCGAGGCAGAGTTCAGCGGTCGCTCCGCCCTTAACCGGGCGGCTCCATTGAGGCACGATACCCCGTACTAGTGTTGCAAGGCGTTCTGCGGCGTCGCTCCGCCCTTAACCGGGCGGCTCCATTGAGGCTCCTGAAGCAATTTGCTGTTCAGCCAGATCATAAGCGTCGCTCCGCCCTTAACCGGGCGGCTCCATTGAGGCGACCACCAGCGGCACATAACCGCGTGGTCGGTGCGGGTCGCTCCGCCCTTAACCGGGCGGCTCCATTGAGGCCACGGCTCGGCCATCACTCGTCCTTCGCCGGCGGGTGTCGCTCCGCCCTTAACCGGGCGGCTCCATTGAGGCCCCTGTATCCTTTGCCGGGATGAAGGTGAAAAAGAAAGTCGCTCCGCCCTTAACCGGGCGGCTCCATTGAGGCATTCACTGCGACAATGCAGGTCGCATCCTCTGTCCACGTCGCTCCGCCCTTAACCGGGCGGCTCCATTGAGGCCTCGGGTCGGCTGCGTCCGCCATTCGGACCGGCGTCGGTCGCTCCGCCCTTAACCGGGCGGCTCCATTGAGGCACTCTACGCGGGGTATAGGATAGGCCCCGTTCCCCGTCGCTCCGCCCTTAACCGGGCGGCTCCATTGAGGCTCATGTTCGGCGGGGTCTTGGAGCCGTGGCAGGCGGGTCGCTCCGCCCTTAACCGGGCGGCTCCATTGAGGCTGAGGATGGCCCAGCCGGTCGAGTCGGCGATCGAGAGTCGCTCCGCCCTTAACCGGGCGGCTCCATTGAGGCGTCAGGGCTCTCGCCGAGGTGCCGGCTCGTCAGCGGAGTCGCTCCGCCCTTAACCGGGCGGCTCCATTGAGGCGCCCTCAGCATCCCGTCGTTGCGGATGTCGCCTTCCGTCGCTCCGCCCTTAACCGGGCGGCTCCATTGAGGCATCCATCTCGACACTGCCGACGCAGCCATGCTGCTAGTCGCTCCGCCCTTAACCGGGCGGCTCCATTGAGGCGACACCACATTCCCGCAGGCGCTGGCTTTCGGCGAGGAGTCGCTCCGCCCTTAACCGGGCGGCTCCATTGAGGCAATCGCAGGGAGTATTGCCGCGCCTTCTTACGCGGCGTCGCTCCGCCCTTAACCGGGCGGCTCCATTGAGGCAGGGCGGCGCTGGGGAAGGCGGGGTGCCGGCGGTCCGGGGACGTCGCTCCGCCCTTAACCGGGCGGCTCCATTGAGGCCACTCTCTGGGACACGCTCATCGTCAGGGTATTTCCGTCGCTCCGCCCTTAACCGGGCGGCTCCATTGAGGCGAGACGCAGCGGCGTCGCGGTGATAAGCGAGTTCCCGTCGCTCCGCCCTTAACCGGGCGGCTCCATTGAGGCGGTCTGACTCGGGTCCGAGCGAAGCTGGCGACAGCAAGGTCGCTCCGCCCTTAACCGGGCGGCTCCATTGAGGCGTGCCGTCCGGAGGCAATGACCACCTGCAGCTGTGGTCGTCGCTCCGCCCTTAACCGGGCGGCTCCATTGAGGCACGCGGGTGACGGAGGGGACACTCACCGGGGCCGCTAGTCGCTCCGCCCTTAACCGGGCGGCTCCATTGAGGCCTTCCCTGTCCGGGACGAAGCGGTCCAGGAACTCCTCGTCGCTCCGCCCTTAACCGGGCGGCTCCATTGAGGCCGAGAGAACAACCGGAATCTGCCGGGACGAAGTGAAGTCGCTCCGCCCTTAACCGGGCGGCTCCATTGAGGCAGGATCTCCCCGGCCCACTGCGCGTGCTCGTCACCGCGTCGCTCCGCCCTTAACCGGGCGGCTCCATTGAGGCATCAGCTACCCAGTGAGGGCCGATGATTTCCCTCGTACGTCGCTCCGCCCTTAACCGGGCGGCTCCATTGAGGCGCAAGTGCTTATGGCATGATCCAGGGCAATGTGTTCCGTCGCTCCGCCCTTAACCGGGCGGCTCCATTGAGGCTCCTGAAGCACCGCGCGACGCAAGCCGCGGAGAGAACGGTCGCTCCGCCCTTAACCGGGCGGCTCCATTGAGGCGTAACGGATGAAAAGCCGGTTGACATCTCCTGTCACGTCGCTCCGCCCTTAACCGGGCGGCTCCATTGAGGCTCGCCGTCCTCGCCACCGCCAGCGCCGGCGGCACCCCGTCGCTCCGCCCTTAACCGGGCGGCTCCATTGAGGCAGTTCGATGCCGACGAAGCGCCGGCCGTGCCGCAGTGGGTCGCTCCGCCCTTAACCGGGCGGCTCCATTGAGGCCAGAACGTCTCGTCATCGGCGACGTTGCCGAGATCAGTCGCTCCGCCCTTAACCGGGCGGCTCCATTGAGGCACGTCCTTGAGGACCAGGCCGCCGCTGCGCTCCGGGTCGCTCCGCCCTTAACCGGGCGGCTCCATTGAGGCCAAGGACACGAAGTCGTCGGACTACGTGGTGACCCAGTCGCTCCGCCCTTAACCGGGCGGCTCCATTGAGGCACCGCAGAGGAGGCGGCAGCCGAGCGCGCGAGGGCATGTCGCTCCGCCCTTAACCGGGCGGCTCCATTGAGGCCTGGTCGACCACCTGCGCAAGCGGCTGAGCTTCACAGCGTCGCTCCGCCCTTAACCGGGCGGCTCCATTGAGGCCGCATGGAAGACGGCGCCCCGGCCGATGAGCACGTGCCCGCGTCGCTCCGCCCTTAACCCAATGCCGCGGGCTTTAGGCATTTGGGTGTTGATGCGAGTTTCCTGGGTTTGGTTACGGTGGGTAGTTTCTGATTTCGGGGCATGCGGATGGCCGGCGTGTCGTGCCGGGTGACGGCCGTTGCACGGTCCGGCGGGGAGGGCTGTCTTGCGGTGTTTCGGCTGGTCAGGCCGGCAGGTTGGCGAGGGTGATGATGGCCGGCGCGGTCCGGGTTGCTGTGTCGGCACCGCTGGCGCGGGGGAAGGTGCTGGCGCATTTGGACTTGCGGGCGCGGTGCCGGTTCCGGTCGATGACCGTGCGATGCTGCGCGAGTTCCCTGGTCAGCGCGGTATAGCTGGTTTTCCCGGCGCGGATCGCGGTGGTAACGGCGCGGCGGGCGCGGCTGTGGGAGATCTCGCGGGCCTGAACCGGCTTGCCGGCCCGGCGGCCTTTCCTGGCGGGGGCGGCGGCGAGCGCGGCGGCGCGGGCGACGCCGCGGGTCATCTCGGTGCCTGCGGCCCAGGCGGCGAGTTCCTGCCGGACCAGGTCCGGGCTGCCGGAGCGGAGCATCGGCCCGGCTGACGGCCCGGAGCCGCGCAGGCTTGCCTTGGCCTCGCGCAGGCCCGTCTCTGACCCGTCCCAGCGCCACCTGTAAAGTGCCGCCAGTTCGGCGGCGGGGTACTCGCGCCAGTCCAGGAGGTCGGTGACCAGGCAGAACATCTCCGGTACGTCCTGGCCGTCCACGGTGACCCAGTACTCGATGACGCGGACTGTCACGGTGACGCCGTCGCCGGACAGTTCCGCGAGGCAGGACCCGTCCGGCAGGATCGGGGAGATCATTTTCAGCGGGATGTCGCTTTTCAGCCGGGCCAGCACGTGGGTGCGGGCGGCCAGCCGGGCGATCCGGGCCGCGCCGGGATAATTTCTGTCCATCAGCCAGATCCGGTCCATGGTGAATAGGTGCGGATATTGCTCCAGGGCCACATCCAGCAGTGCCTGCTCTGCGGCGGCCTTGTCCGTGCCGGCCGGGCCGTGCGGCATCCCCAGCAGTGCCCGGGTCGAGGCGTCGTTCAGCGGCAGCGCCCGGACCTGCGGGAACGGGGAGGAGTCATCGTCGGTGCCGACGGAGCCGAACGCCGCCCGGTTCGCCGGGGTGTCCGGTACCCGGATCAGCGTCCCGTCGATCGACCCCGCTTTCAGCGGCCTGCTCCGGCCGATGATGACCGCCCGCCAGTCCCGGTCCTCATGCTCGGCCCATGCTGCCCGCAGCACGATGGCTTGCAGTTCCTCCAGCGGCTCCGGGCCGAGCGCGTTCCGCCAGTCCCCCAGCGCCCGCTCCGACGCCGGAACCCAGGCCCGCGCCCACGGCACCGCCGCCAGGTCACCGGCCAGCGCGATCACCGCGTCCCGGACGCCCTCGCCGGCCACAATGGTCATCAGCACCAGCGCCCGGATCATGAACGCCCTGGCCAGCAGCCGTTCCCGCTCGCCTTTGACGTACTGATCGCGCAGCACGGCCCGCCCGGCGATCCCGCCGATGACGCCCGGCCCCGCTTTCTCCTCCAGCCAGTCCTCCAGGGGTCCCAGCCTTGCGTGGTCCAGCGGGCTGCCCCGCGCCTGGACCCGCCCGTCCCGTCTGACCTGCGCGGGCGCGACCACCACGATCTTGCAGAACACCACCGGCTCGCCGGTCCGGATCTTCTCCGTCCCCCCGATCACCAGCGCTGACCGGTCGCCGTCCGCCAGCGGCCCGCCGTTCCGCAGCGGCGACGCCAGGTCCTCCAGCCGCACCGCCACCATGAGTGACCCGCCGCCCGGAACCTCCCCGTCATTCGCGCAGTTGCTGGCAGAACGCGGCCGGACAGGGTATGAAGACACCAGAGGCTCCTGTGACGAAGGGTGACATAAGCACTCCCTCTTCTAGCAGGAGCCTCGCCCGCAACCGGCACAACACGCGCCAGCCAGGGAAAATAACGCATCGTGACCCGGAGCACGATCAGGTCTCAAACCGTTCCGGCTTAAGCCCGTGGCATTGGCCCTTAACCGGGCGGCTCCATTGAGGCGAGTGGCTATGCCACGGGGACTACCAGCCATGCGGCGGTCGCTCCGCCCTTAACCGGGCGGCTCCATTGAGGCGTGTACCCTTCCGGTGCGTGCTGTCTGTGGATAACCGCGTCGCTCCGCCCTTAACCGGGCGGCTCCATTGAGGCGCCTTCCGATTCCGCAACCGCCGCGCTCGCGCACCTGGTCGCTCCGCCCTTAACCGGGCGGCTCCATTGAGGCCACTGCTTGGGGTCGTACCGGTAGATCGCGATGTCCTGTCGCTCCGCCCTTAACCGGGCGGCTCCATTGAGGCCCGTCGTCGTCCCACAGCGGGGCGCCGACGTCCTTCGTCGCTCCGCCCTTAACCGGGCGGCTCCATTGAGGCCGCTTACCCGGAAGCCTCCCCGGCCAGGAACGTCCCGTCGCTCCGCCCTTAACCGGGCGGCTCCATTGAGGCCGCAAGTGCGAGTGTTATCTTGCATGCATGCACAGCGGTCGCTCCGCCCTTAACCGGGCGGCTCCATTGAGGCAAGCTGGCCTACCGCCGTGTGCCGCCGGGGAAGTTCGGCGCGTCGCTCCGCCCTTAACCGGGCGGCTCCATTGAGGCACCTCTACGCCCGGTGTGCGGACGGCCCGTCGTCAGGTGTCGCTCCGCCCTTAACCGGGCGGCTCCATTGAGGCCCGTGCACCGTGACCGACTGGCCGTCCCTTGTGGCGTGGTCGCTCCGCCCTTAACCGGGCGGCTCCATTGAGGCCAGCGGCGCAGGCGGGGAGCCACTTTCCAGGCGGCGTCGCTCCGCCCTTAACCGGGCGGCTCCATTGAGGCTACGGTCCCGACTGGACATGTGCTAACGAAAAGTGCCTGTCGCTCCGCCCTTAACCGGGCGGCTCCATTGAGGCATGTCCGCCTGGTTCAGCGCGACAGTCAGCCCTCCCCCGTCGCTCCGCCCTTAACCGGGCGGCTCCATTGAGGCGCCATTACCGCACTCGCGCTCACAGGAACGCCAGGGGCGTCGCTCCGCCCTTAACCGGGCGGCTCCATTGAGGCCCGTGGAAGTATTATTTTCACTTGATTACGATCGGCCCTGTCGCTCCGCCCTTAACCGGGCGGCTCCATTGAGGCATCCCTGAGATCGTCGCGTTGATCCTGGCCTGGACCCGGTCGCTCCGCCCTTAACCGGGCGGCTCCATTGAGGCAAGACCTGGTTCTCCAAGTGGTATTACGACCTGCTCGCCGGTCGCTCCGCCCTTAACCGGGCGGCTCCATTGAGGCGATCCCGCTCACCGGCTCCATATCGGACCCTAGCTGCGCGTCGCTCCGCCCTTAACCGGGCGGCTCCATTGAGGCACCGCCGTTGACTCCGTCCGCGCGCACAACCTGAACGTCGCTCCGCCCTTAACCGGGCGGCTCCATTGAGGCCACGTCGCGCGGCGACACCATCATCAGGTCGGCCAGGTCGCTCCGCCCTTAACCGGGCGGCTCCATTGAGGCTGCGTCACCTTTTCCTGGTCGATCCCGTCGCCCGGCGTCGCTCCGCCCTTAACCGGGCGGCTCCATTGAGGCCGGTTCCGGAAGTTCCGGCTGCGATCCGGAGAGGCCAGTCGCTCCGCCCTTAACCGGGCGGCTCCATTGAGGCCTGGTCTCACCGCTACGACGGCAACGGCCGCTAAACGTCGCTCCGCCCTTAACCGGGCGGCTCCATTGAGGCTAAATCGAGACGCACGAAATGTTGCCCTGCCAGCCGCCCGTCGCTCCGCCCTTAACCGGGCGGCTCCATTGAGGCTTGTGACCGGCGAGGTAGTCGTTATTGAATGCGAGAGTCGCTCCGCCCTTAACCGGGCGGCTCCATTGAGGCGTTGCTTGACCCCAAGTCGGGCCAGGGTGTAAGGTGAGGTCGCTCCGCCCTTAACCGGGCGGCTCCATTGAGGCGATTTCCGCACGGGTTTCGTCGTCAACTGGCATTGCCGTCGCTCCGCCCTTAACCGGGCGGCTCCATTGAGGCCTGATAAGCCATCCTGTTGTCCCGAGAATGGTAACCAGGGTCGCTCCGCCCTTAACCGGGCGGCTCCATTGAGGCCCGTCACCAAGATAACTGCATCGGGACTCAAGGCGCGGTCGCTCCGCCCTTAACCGGGCGGCTCCATTGAGGCCCTGCGGGGCCAGGGAGGTCCACGTCCGCAGTGCGCAGTCGCTCCGCCCTTAACCGGGCGGCTCCATTGAGGGCACCTGGCCGAGCAGCGAGCCACCACCGCTGTAATGTCGCTCCGCCCTTAACCGGGCGGCTCCATTGAGGCCTTCACTTCATGGCCGTAGAAAAACCAGAAATCATAGGTCGCTCCGCCCTTAACCGGGCGGCTCCATTGAGGCTGATGCGTTTACGCTGCCCAGAGCGCCAGGTCATGAAGTCGCTCCGCCCTTAACCGGGCGGCTCCATTGAGGCAGGCCGAGCAGGCCATTGCCGCCCGCGACCCGCAACAGGTCGCTCCGCCCTTAACCGGGCGGCTCCATTGAGGCAGGCCCGCACCGGAGGAAGCTAACGGTGCGGGCCTGGGTCGCTCCGCCCTTAACCGGGCGGCTCCATTGAGGCGTCGTCTACTCGTCGAAGATCGGCCCCGTGTGCGAGTCGCTCCGCCCTTAACCGGGCGGCTCCATTGAGGCCGGCGGTGGCGGAACTTTCCGCACGCAACTTGCGCCATGTCGCTCCGCCCTTAACCGGGCGGCTCCATTGAGGCTGGTGCGGGGAGTGCGAGGAAGAATTCCGCACCGGGTCGCTCCGCCCTTAACCGGGCGGCTCCATTGAGGCGGGGTTGCCGCAGTCTTCGCCGGGCGGGGCGTGCGAGCCGTCGCTCCGCCCTTAACCGGGCGGCTCCATTGAGGCGCCGCGGCCGCGCGCCAGGTCTCCTCCCGGACGATCGGGTCGCTCCGCCCTTAACCGGGCGGCTCCATTGAGGCTGGATGGGCGGGGTCGCGGCCTTCCTGCCCCGTCACCGTCGCTCCGCCCTTAACCGGGCGGCTCCATTGAGGCGATCTTGCCGCGATGAGAGCCGAGTTCGCCGGGCGGTGGTCGCTCCGCCCTTAACCGGGCGGCTCCATTGAGGCAAGGGCGTGTTCGGCCGCCGCCGCGGTTAGCCCCCCGGGTCGCTCCGCCCTTAACCGGGCGGCTCCATTGAGGCATCCCCTGCTCGGCCCGGCCGCGTCGCGAACGCTCCTGGTCGCTCCGCCCTTAACCGGGCGGCTCCATTGAGGCTTCTCCAGCCTCGGCGACCGCGCCACGTGGGTCCGGATCGTCGTCGCTCCGCCTTCGGGGGTGATGGTGAGGTCGGTGAGGGCGCGGCGGGCGTTGGTGATGGTGAGGCCGGCCGGGTGCTGGACGGTGTAGCCGGCGTGGGTGAGTTCGTCGGCGATGGCGTCTAAGGCGGTGCCCGGCTGGCCGGGGTAGGCGTAGCCGGCGGCGAGGGTTGTCATCGGGTGTTCCTTCCGGGCCTGTGGCCGTGGGGTCGGGTGGTGCGGCTTCACTGTGGCTGGCTGTGCGGGCGGTGGGCGAGGTTGACGGCGGGTTGTTGTCAAGTTCTGTCAAGGGTTCTGGGGAGTTCGGGGGTTGTTCTGGGGGCTGGTGGGGGGGAGATTGGCGGTGTTATGGATTTCGGGATGGTGTTGTGTGATCTGCTGCGTGAGCGGGAGTTGTCGGCGCGGCGGCTGGCGGGGCTGGTGCCGTGTGATGAGGCGCTGGTGTCGCGGTTGCGGTGCGGGCGGCAGTTGCCGTCTTTGAGGGTGGCGGCGCGGCTGGATGAGCTGCTGGAGGCGGATGGCGCGCTGGTGCGCGCGGCGGATGCCGGGCGGGCGGCTCAGCGGGCGGTGCCGGTGTGGTGGGCTGATGATCTGGGAGATGATGACGTGAACCGCCGTGAGTTGCTGGGGGCGATGGTGGCGGGGCCGCTGGCGTTGCATCTGGAGCAGATCAGGCGTCATCTGGACGGGGTGGCCGGGGGTCCTGCGGTCGAGCGGGATGCGGATGAGTGGGAGTGGGTGGCGGCGGAGTACGGGCGGCGGGTGGACGGACTCCCGCCTGCGATGTATCTGCCCCATCTGCTGGCGGATGCTAGCGAGGTGACGGCGCGCGTTGTCTCCTCGTCCGGGAACGTGCGGGTGAGGTTGACTCGGTCGGCGGCGCGGATTGGGGCGTTGACTGCGATCGGTCTGGCGGCGCTGGGTGATGAGCTGACTGCCGCGCGGTGGTGGCGGACGGCGGCGCGGGTGGCCGGTGAGCCGGGAGATGGTGAGCTGGTTGCGCTGGTGCTGGGCAAGCATGCGGATCAGTCGATCTTGAGGCCGTCGGCGCGGGTGCTGGCACTGGCGGATGAGGCGCTGGCGGCGGGCGGCGCGTCGTGCGCGGGTGCGGCGTCGGCGCATGCGGCTCGCGCTCAGGTGCTTGCCGGGATGGGTCGCCGGGCTGACGCGCTGGGGGCGCTGGCTGATTACAAGCGCACGCGGGACGGTCTTCCGGATGGCGATGTTGAGACGGCGAGTAATGAGTGGCGGCATGACGGCCGGCGGGCGCTGGCGGTGGAGGCGTGGGTGCTGACGAAGGTGGGTGATCTTGCGGCGGCGCTGGCGGCGCAAGATGCGTACCAGGTTCATTCGGGCGACGCCGGCGGGCGGGCGCGGGTGGAACTGCTGCGGGCGGAGACGCTGATCCGGGCTGGCGACGTGGACGGCGGGGCCGGGCATTGCGTGGCAGTGCTGAAGGCGCTGCCTTCTGAGTGGCGGCAGACTCGGGGCGTGGTGGTGCGGGCGCATGCGGCGATTGGCGCGGTTCCGGCGCAGTTGGGCTCGCGGGCTTCGGTGCGGGATGCGCGTGAGGTTCTGGCGTTGCCGGCTGGTAAGTCTTGAGTGATTCCTAGTTCGTACTCGACATAGGGTCAGTTGCCGGCCCGGCCGGTCCGGAGCGCGCCGGACAGGCCGCTATCAGGGCGTCACGCCGGCGGGAGCCCGCCGAGCTTGATGCGGGCGATCCAGGTTCCTGAGTTGCCGGCGGGGTTATCGTCATTTACCCCGAGGTACAGTTCGCCAGAGCTGCTGACCGTGACGAGTCTCGACGAGCCGATCTCGATCGGCGGCCCGTTGGCGATCCTCGCGATCAGTGACCAGCAGGGCAGCTGCGGGGCCGGGAACTGGCCGCCAGGATGGTCGGCTGAGGGGGTGCAGGACTGGTCGCCATCCGGGCCTTCCGGCTGGCCGGCGAAGTACACCTGCCCGCTCGCTGTGATGCCGACTTCGTCTCCGGCATGAACGTCAGTCCCGGTGCTCGTCCACTCGACGCTTCCAGGCACGGTGAGACTTGGCGTGGACACGCAGGCGTCGGGCGACCACGGTGACTGGCCGCCTCGGTTGATCGCCGAGACCTCGAAGCACTGGTAGGTACCGGGCGTGACCGTGAACTCGGTCGACGTGACCGGCCCGGTTCTCTGGTCGAGAGTGGCACCCGTTCCGCATGATCCAGGCGGGCAGCCGTTGCTGACGACATATCCGCTGACGTCCGTCGAGGTGTCTGACCAGGAGATCTGTACCCGGTACTGGCTGGTGGCGGTCGCGGTGACGTTAGTGGGCATGGAGGGCGGGCTGATGAAGGGCGACGATCTATGAGGTGACGGCGAGCGTGGTGATGGCGAGACGATCACGTGATGGCTGACGGGCAGGGAGATCGAGGGCTTCCGTACCGAAGGCGCGAAGAGCGGGCGAGCCGCAACGGCCGCACCAGCTAGCACCACCAGGGCCGCCGCCGTGCTCAGCCAGGCTAGCCGCCTGCCGCGAGGCCGAGCGGGCGGACCGCCAGCCGGCGGCAGCGCCTGGCCGGGGACCCGCAGCCCGTGCCCTCCCGGCCTTGGTGCCGCCGACGTAATCGTGGAGTCGCCGGCTGACGGCCGGATCTTGGCTGACCTGCGGCCGGTACTGCGTAAGTGCTTCCTGGACTCCGGCGGGCAGCCAATCGCCCGTCGGACCGGTCCCCAGATCAGCGGAACTCGCTTCGGCGAGGATCTCCTCGGGAGAGGGCCGGAGCCGCGGGTCCTTCGCCAGGCATTTCCGCACGAGCGGCTGCAGAGGCGCGGGCAGGCTGCTCAGGTCGGCCTCACCGTAGACGACGCGATACAGGAGGGCCGGCGTCGGGCCGGCGCCGAACGGGCTCTCGCCGGTGGCCGCGAACGCGATCACGGTTCCGAGGCTGAACACATCGCTCGGCTGGCCAACCTCACCACCTTCGGCCTGCTCGGGAGACATGAAGCCAGGCGAGCCGATGACGACGCCTGACCTGGTCAGCGATGTTGCCTCGGCGGCGCGGGAGATGCCGAAGTCGATCAGCCTCGGACCGTCGCCGGCGAGCAGCACGTTGGCCGGTTTCAGATCCCTGTGCACGACTCCGACCGCGTGCACGGCCGCGAGTCCCTCTGCCAGGCCAGCGGCGAGGGCAAGCACGGAATCGAGTGGCAACGGGCCGTAGTGCTGCACCGCCTGCGCCAGTGACGGGCCGGGAACATAGGTTGTCGCGAGCCACGGCATCGGCGCGTCCGCATCGGCGTCAAGCACGGCGGCAGTAAAAATGCCGCTCACCCGTCTGGCCGCCGCCACTTCCTGCGCGAACCTGGCCCGGAAATCGGGATCATCGGCCAGTTCGGCGTGAATCAGCTTGATCGCTACCAGATAACCGCCTGGTGACCGGGCAAGGTAAACGCGGCCCATCCCGCCCCCGCCGAGGCGGCTAAGTAACCGGTAAGGCCCCACTTGCGCGGGGTCACCATCCCGAAGCCCGCTGATCATCACTGACCCCCCTGGGAATGCCGCACTTGGCCATTTCTCGTAGGGTAGCGACTTCAGAAGATCTAGTCAGGCGAGCACGTCCGGCTCACCAGGGACCGATCCCTTCGGTTTATTGTGGTAAATGCCGCGAATGCCGGGATAGCCGGACCGGGACATCGGGCAGGAACCTGGGCCAGATCGGGCCACGTTGCGGACTCGACCAGAACTCCCTTCAAAGAAATCCACCATGGGCTGCTGAGCGGCCCGGCCAGCAACATTGATGGGCCAGCGTTGCGGTGCGACGAGCGGGGCGGGCGACATCGATGGCGCAGCGATGCTGTTCCCGCAGCATCGGAGGGACAGCGTTGTCGTTGCCCGGCTGCCAGGTACAGCATCGGCGGGCCATGGGTGCGTTTTCGGGTGGAGTGAGTTCTGGCCGGCTCGCGGGTCGCCCCTGTGTCAGCGGCCGGGGCGGCGGGCTGCCCTGGACGCAGGGAATGCCGGTGGAGGCTGAGGCGGGGAAGGGCTGCAGGACCAGTTCCGTCCGGGCCACGCCGAGGACTCGACCAGAACTCACTCCCACGGAAACGCACCCGTGGGCCATCGTTGTTGCTCGGCAAGAAAATTGCCTAGAATGCCGAAAACGCCGGCCCGGAAAGCACCAGCCCGGAAGCACCAGCCCCCGGGACCAGCACCAGGCCTGGTGCCCGGCACCAGCCGACAGTGACTTAGCATGCCTTGGATGCGCCAGATCTTTCCCGCGCCCGAGCGCGACCTCAGCGCCCAGGCCGACAGCCAGCCGATCACCGACCTAGGCGCCGTCTACGCCTACCCAGAAGGCACCTGGCTAAGGGCCAACATGATCGCCAGCCTAGACGGCGCGGTCTCGGTCGCCGGCCGCTCAGGCGGCCTGTCCGGCCCGGCGGACAAGCTCGTGTTCAAGGTGCTCCGCAGCCTCGCCGACGTCATCGTCGTCGGCGCAGGCACGGCCCGCGCGGAGCACTACGGCCCGGCGAGGAACCTCTACAAGGAACTGCGCCCGGCCGACAAGGAACCGCCGCCGATCGTCGTCGTCAGCGCGACCCTCAGCCTTGACCTGGACAGCGAACTCCTGCGCAGCAACAGAACAATCGTGCTGACCACGCGCCAGGCCCCGCCCGAGCGCGTCGCGAAAGCAAGGGAAACGGCCGACGTGGTCGTCATCGACGACGACCACGTGCCCGCGTCAACCATCCTGGACGAGCTCACCGGCCGCGGATACCGCAAGATCCTCGTCGAAGGCGGCCCGACCCTGCTCGGCCAGTTCGCCGCGGTCGGCCTGCTCGACGAGCTCTGCCTGACCACGAGCCCGCTGCTCGAAGGCGGCTACGCCGCCAGGATCCTAGCCGCTCCCGAGGCAGCGCGGCCGACCTTCCCTGTGCCGCTCACGCTAGCCTCGGTGCTGGAGGACAACGGCTTCCTGCTCTGCCGGTACGTCCGTCAGTAGCGAACGCTCGCGCTTTGCCTCAGCCGGTCGAGCGCCTCGGCCAGGATCGCGGCGCCGTCCTTGGCGGAGCGGCGTTCCTTCACGTAGGCCAGGTGCGTCTTGTACGGCTCCGCGTGCGGAGGTGACGGCGGGGCCGTCTGGTCGCGGCCGGCGGGCACGCCGCACCGCGGGCAGTCCCAGGTGTCGGGGACCAGGGCGTCGTTCGCGAAGCTGGGTATGGTCTCATGGCCGTTACAGCAGTAGAAGGCGACCCGCACCCGTGGTGCGGCCTCGCCCCGCTCTGCCTCGCCCATGGGGCCGGCACCCACCCGGCTGCCGCGAATGGCGTTACCACTACTCACTACAAGCCTCTTTCCAGGTAAACGTGTGCGCTGAGCATGGTCTAACCCCCAGACCGCGCTGGTACTGCGAGCAGCAGGTCTACTTCAGGAGCAAACCCAGCGCGACAATGCATACAAACCACAAAATACCAGTGAAAATGGTGATCCGGTCAAGGTTCCGCTCGACCACAGACGAAGAGCCGAGCGTTGACGACATGCCGCCACCGAAGAGATCGGACAATCCACCGCCCTTGCCCTTGTGGAGCAGCACGAGCACGATCATGAGCAGGCTCGTCATAATCAGGACGATAGAGAATGCGATAATCAATGCGTTCCCTCCGGGCAGTTCGATCCGGGCAGTTGATCCGCACGGTCAGGTGTACGCCTCACGATACCGGCAGATTCTCACGAATCCTTCGTAATCGAGGCTTGCGCCACCGACCAGGGCGCCGTCGATGTCCGGCTGCGCCATGATGGCAGGCATGTTGTCGGGCTTGACTGATCCCCCATACAGGATACGCACAGCTGCGGCGACTTCGGGACCATGGACACTGGAAATCCGCTCCCTGATCGTCTCGCAGACCTGCTGAGAGTCCGCCGGGCTGGCGACCATGCCCGTGCCGATCGCCCAGATCGGCTCGTAGGCGATCACGATGCCGCTCACCTGATCGCCGCTGAGCCCGGCTAGACCGGCGTCAAGCTGCGCGGTGCAGTGCCCGAGCTGCCGGTTTTCCTCGCGGACCGCGAGCGACTCACCGAGGCAGAGCACCGGCGTCAGGTCGCTGGCAAGCGCCGCTTTCACCTTGGCGTTGACCAGCGCGTCGTCTTCATTGTGGTACTGCCGCCGCTCCGAGTGCCCGGCCAGCACGAACGTGCAGCCGAGCTTGGCCAGCATCCGGCCGCTGATGTCGCCGGTGTAGGCGCCGTCGGCGTGCTGGGAGACATCCTGCGCGCCGTAGAGGAGCCTGAGCTTGTCACCTTGAATGAGGGTCTGCACGCTGCGCAGCGCGGTGAACGGGGGCAGCACGGCGATGTCGACCGCGTTGAAGTCCTTGTCGTTCAGCCGGAACGCGAGCTGCTGGGTCAGCGCGAGCGCCTCGAGGTGATTGTTGTGCATCTTCCAGTTGCCGGCGACGAGCGGCGTGCGCTTGCTAGCCATCAAGGGCCGCCAGCCCCGGCAGCTGCTTGCCTTCCAGGTACTCCAGGCTCGCGCCGCCGCCGGTGGAGATGTGACCGAACGCGGAGTCGGGGAAGCCGAGCTGGCGCACCGCCGCCGCCGAGTCGCCGCCGCCGATCACCGTGAGCCCGTCCACCTTGCTGACCGCCTCGGCGACCGCGCGGGTGCCGGCCGAGAACGCGGGAAACTCGAACACCCCGACCGGCCCGTTCCAGAACACGGTCTTCGCGTCGGCCAGCTTCGAGGCGAAAAGCTCCCGCGTCGCCGGCCCCATGTCCAGGCTCTCCCGGTCCGCCGGGAAGTCAGCCACGGGATAGACCGAATGCGAAGCGTCCGCCGCGAACCCGGTCGCCCCGACCAGGTCAACCGGCAGCACAATCTCGACTCCCTTCGCGGCGGCGTCCGCGAGCACCTGGCGCACGTTGTCGACCTGATCGCGTTCGAGCAGCGACTTGCCGACCTCGTAGCCCTGGGCCGCGAGGAACGTGTACGACATGCCGCCGCCGATGATCAGGCGGTCGGCCTGGCCGAGCAGGTTGGCGATGACGCCGAGCTTGTCCGAGGGCTTCGAGCCGCCGAGCACCACGACGTACGGCCGCGCCGGGTTCTCGGTCAGCGTCCGCAGAACCGAGATTTCCGCCAGGACCAGCGAGCCCGCCGCATGCGGCAGCAGCGCGGGCACGTCGTAGACGCTGGCGTGCTTGCGGTGCAGCGCCCCGAACCCGTCCCCGACGTAGCAGGAAGCGAGCGCCGCCAGCCGGGCGGCGAACGAACCCCGCTCGGCGTCGGACTTCGCCGTCTCGGCCGGCTCGAACCGCACGTTCTCTAGCAAGCCAATCTGACCATCCGCCAAAGAGCACGCGACCTCGGTCGCCGAAGGGCCGGCCACGTCGGCGGCGAAAGCCACCTCCTGCCCCGTCAGCGAGCTGAGCCGGTCAGCGACCGTCCGCAGCGAAGGACCCCCAGCCGCCCGCGCGGCGAAGTCGTCGCCCTTAGGCCGGCCGAGGTGGGCGCAGATCAGCACCCGCGCCCCCCGGCCGGTCAGCTCGCTGATCGTCGGCAGGCTAGCCCGGATCCGGCCGTCATCGGTGATAGCCGTGCCGTCCATGGGCACGTTGAGATCAGCCCGGAGGAAGACGACCCGCCCGTCTACCTCCAGGTCAGAGACCGACCGCATCAGCCCTCCGACAGCTTCGACGCGACCATCGACGTCAGGTCGGCCAGCCGGTTCGAGTAGCCCCACTCGTTGTCGTACCAGCCGATGACCTTCACCTGGTCCCGGTCGGCCATGGTGAGCAGCGAGTCGAACGTGCACGACCAGGGCGTGCCGACGATGTCGGACGACACGATCTGCTCCTTGGTGTAGTGCAGGTAAGGCTGCAGCGGTCCCTCGATCGCGGCGGCGAGGTAGGCGGCGTTGACCTCTTCGATCGTGACCTCGCGCTCGAGCTGCACCACCAGGTCGGTCACTGAGCCGTCAGGCACGGGAACCCGCATCGCCATCCCGTCCAGCTTGCCCTTGAGCTCAGGCAGCACCAGGGCGGTCGCCTTGGCCGCGCCGGTCGTCGTCGGGATGATGTTCTGCGCGGCGGCCCTGGCCCGGCGCAGGTCCTTGTGCGCGAAGTCCAGGATCACCTGGTCGTTGGTGTAGGCGTGAATGGTCGTCATCAGGCCGCGGACGATGCCGAAGCTATCGAGAAGCACCTTCGCCATCGGCGCGACGCAGTTCGTGGTGCAGGACGCGTTCGAGATGATGTGGTGCTTCGACGGGTCATAGGTGCCGTCGTTCACGCCCATCACGATCGTGATGTCCTCGTTCTTGGCCGGCGCCGAGATGATGACCTTCTTGGCGCCCGCTTGCAGGTGCTTTCCGGCGCCCGCGGCGTCGGTGAAGTGCCCGGTGGACTCGATGACGACGTCCACCCCCAGGTCAGCCCAGGGCAGCGTGCTTGGGTCGCGCTGCGCCAGCCATTTGATCCGCGAATCCCCCGCCACGACGCTGTCACCGTCGACGGACACGTCGACGTCCAGCGTGCCGAGCACGGTGTCGAACTTCAGCAGGTGCGCGAACGTGGCGATGTCGCCGAGGTCATTGGCGACGACGATCTCGATCCCCAGGCCCGGCTTCGCGTGCACCGCGCGCCAGAGGTTTCTGCCGATCCGGCCAAATCCGTTAATCCCTACCCGGACAGTCAACTGCTGCTCCCTAGTGTGTTTGCGTGTTACACGAGCATGTCTGGCGTGAGGTGCGCCTCAGTCGACGGAATCCCGGTCTCCATTGCCCGCTTATCCGCCAGCGCGAGTAGCCGCCTGATCCGCCCCGCTATCGCGTCTTTGGTAAGCGGGGGGTCGGCCAATTGACCGAGATCTTCCAGGCTGGCCTGCCGGTGCTTTATCCGCAACTGGCCCGCCGTGATCAAGTGCTCAGGCGCCTCGTCCCCTAGTATCTCAAGCGCTCTTTCCACGCGCGCGCCGGCTGCCACTGCGGCCCGCGCGCTGCGCCGCAAGTTCGCGTCGTCGAAGTTGGCCAGCCGGTTAGCCGTGCCCCGCACCGCCCGCCTGATCCGGCGCTCTTCCCAGGCCAGGACGCTGTCGTGGGCGCCGAGCCTGGTCAGCATCGCGCTGATCGCGTCCCCGTCCCTGATGACGACGCGGTCGATGCCGCGCACGTCGCGGGCCTTGGCCCCGATCTTCAGCCGCCGGGCGGCGCCGACCATGGCGAGCGCGACCTCAGGGCCGGGACAGGTCAGCTCGAGCGACATCGACCGCCCTGGCTCGGTCAGCGAGCCGTGCGCCAGGAACGCTCCGCGCCAGGCGGCCTCGCAGTCGCAGGCGGATCCGGCCACCACCTGCTTGGGCAGTCCCCGCACCGGCCGCCCCCTGGCGTCGACCAGGCCGGTCTGCCTGGCCAGGCTGTCACCGTCCCTGACCACCCGCACCACGTACCTGTTGCCCTTGCGCAGCCCGCCCGGCGCGAGCACGATCAGGTCGGACGACTGCCCGAAGACCTCGCTGATGTCCTTGCGCAGCCGCCGCGCGGCCGACCCCGTGTCGAGTTCGGCCTCGACCAGGATGTGACCGTTGTTCAGGTGCAGGCCGCCGGCGAATCTCAGCAGCGTTGATACCTCAGCCTTGCGGCAGCATGGCTTGAGCACGCTGATCCGGCTGAGCTCGTCCTTGACCAGGCTGGTTAGTGCCACAGTCCCCCCTCAAGAAGCTCACCTTCGAAAAGCTGCGCGAACGCGCCCGCCAGCCGCCGCGGATCGTGCCGGTCAGGACGACCGGCCATCGCGAGATCGGCAAGCACGAGCCGCCCCCCGAGCTGATCGGCCGCCTTCTCAAGCTCACGGGTCGTGCCCTTGGCCGCTGCCTGGTCGGCTAGCACGACGTCGAACGCGAGGTCAGGAGCATGGCTGGCGAGTACCTCCAGATGTGCGTGCGGCGAGAAGCCCTCGGTCTCCCCCGGCTGCGGCGCCAGGTTAAGCGTGACCAGCCTTCGCGCCTTGGTGGCCACCAGGGCACCGGCAAGCTCGGGCACCAGCAGGTGCGGCAGCACGCTGGTGAACCATGAGCCGGGCCCGAGTACCACCCAGTCTGCCTCCGCTACCGCCTGCACCGCCTCGGCGCACGCGGGAGGGTCGGCAGGCACCAACGACATCGACCGTACCCGCCCGGTCGTCTTCGCGCAGGCGACCTGGCCCCGAACGGTGCTGATCCGATCGGGAAATTCGGGGTCAACTCCCTCCACTTCCGCCTGTAGTTCCAGCGGCACCGAGGTCATCGGCAGCACCCGCCCGTGCGCGCCGAGCAGCCTGCCCACCCAGTCGAGGCCCTGCACGGTGTCGCCAAGCAGCTCCCAGAGCGCGACGATGAGCAGGTTCCCGACCGCGTGCCCGCCGAGTTCGCCGTTGCCGCTGAACCGGTGCTGCACGACCTTGCTCCAGGTGGTGCCCCAGGAGTCATCACCGCACAGGGCCGCCAGCGCCATCCTGAGGTCACCGGGCGGCAGCACCCCGTACTCGCGCCGCAGGCGCCCGCTCGAGCCGCCGTCGTCGGCTACGGTCACGATCGCCGTCAGGTCACGAGTCACCCGCCGGAGCGCGGAAAGAGACGCGTACAGCCCGTGTCCCCCGCCGAGCGCGACGACCTGCCGGCGCGCGGGGCGGTTATTCACGTCCGAGATCGCGATGAGTTACTTGAATTCCCTGCCAGTTCCCGGCCAGCCTGGCGGCGATCTCCTCGGAAATGGCGACGCTGCGGTGCTTGCCGCCGGTGCACCCGACCGCGAGCGTGACGAAGTGCTTCCCGCTGCGGTCATAGCCTGACAGCGTGACCTCGAGCGCCTCGATATAGGCCCGCAAGAAATCACCGGCGCCCGGCTGCCCGAGCACGTAATCGCGCACCGGGGCGTCGAGCCCGGTCTGGGGGGCCAGCTCGGGCACCCAGTGCGGGTTGGGCAGGAACCGGCAGTCCACCACCATGTCGGCATCGACCGGGAGGCCGTATTTGTAGCCGAAAGAGACGATCGTGACGCGGACCGCGGTTTCCTGCCCGTCGCTGAACACGTCGCGCATCCGGCCGCGCAGCTCGTGAATGTTCAGCGCTGAGGTGTCGATCACCAGGTCGGCGCTGTCCCTCAGCAGGTGCAAGTGCTCCCGCTCGGCCGCGATGCCGTCAATGACCCGGCCGCTCTCCTGCAGCGGGTGCGGCCGGCGAACGTTCTCGAACCGGCGGACCAGCGTTTCGTCACTGGCTTCGAGGAACACCACGTAAGGGTTCGCGCCGATCGCGTCGAGCTCGGCCAGGGCCGACTTCAGGTCGGTGGAGAACGCACGGCTGCGCACGTCGACCACTGCCGCGACCCTCGGCACCGCGCTCGCCCGCCGAGCCAGGTCAAGCATCGTGACCAGCATGGCGGGCGGCAGGTTGTCGGCGACGAACCAGTCGAGGTCCTCAAGCGACTTAGCGGCCGTCGAGCGGCCCGCGCCTGACATCCCCGTGATGATCACGATCTCAGCTGCCATCAGCCCTCCCCCCTTCATCCTGCCCTCCCGCCAGCGCTGCCGCGACCGCCTGAGCCAAGACCGGGCCGAATCCTTCGACTTCCGCGATCTGATCGACGGTCGCCGCCCGCAGCTTGCGCACCGAGCCGAAGTGCTTGAGCAGTGCCGTCCGCCGCGCCGGCCCGAGGCCCGGCAGGTCGTCGAGTTCGCTGACCGTCGCCGCGGCGGCGCGCTTGGCCCGGTGGTAGGTGATCGCGAACCGGTGGGCCTCGTCCCGCACTCGCTGGAGAAGGTAAAGCCCCTCGCTGCTACGGGGCAGGATCACCGGGCTGTCCTCGCCGGGCAGCCATACCTCTTCAAGCCGCTTGGCCAGGCCGCAGACCGCGACGTCGGTGATGCCGATGTCACTCAGCGCCCGCACCGCGGCGTCGACCTGCCCGGCGCCGCCGTCGATCACGAGCAGGCTCGGCGGATAGGCGAACTTCCGCTTGCCGGTCTCGGTGAGCAGCGCCTCGAGATCACCGTCGGCCGCGGCGATCGCGGCCCGCTCGGCTTCCCGCTCGGACAGGTACCGCCGGAACCGGCGGGTGATCACCTCGTAAACGGCCGAGAGATCGTCCGTGCCGGCCTTCAGCGAGAACTTGCGGTACTCGGATTTGCGGGCCAGTCCGTCCTCGAAGACGACCATCGAAGCGACCACATGCTGACCCATCAAGTTGGACACGTCGAAGCACTCGATCCGCAGCGGCGCCGTGTCGAGCCCGAGCGCGTCCTGGATCTCGTGCAGCGCCTGGCTCCGCGTGGTCAGGTCGCTGGCCCGCCTGGTCTTGTGCAGCACGAGTGACTCGGTCGCGTTCCTCGTCACGGTGTCGAGCAGGGCGCGCTTGTCGCCGCGCTGCGGCACCCGCAGGCTGACCCGGCTCCCCCGCCGCGCCGACAGCCAGTCCTGAACCGACTCCACGTCCGGCGGAAGCTCGGGAACCAGCACCTCACGGGGCACGGCGCTCTTGTCAGGCTCGACCTCGGGCAAGCTTTGCGAGACGGGATCGTCTCGATATACCTGCCCGAGGAACTGCTCGACGAGCTCCCCCGTGCTGACGTCCTCGACCTTGTCGACGACCCAGCCCCGCTGCCCGCGCACGCGCCCGCCGCGCACGTAGAACACCTGCACCGCGGCCTCAAGCTGATCTTCGACCAGGCCGATCACGTCGCAGTCGGTCCCGTCGGACAGCACGACCGCCTGCTTCTCCAGCGCGTGCTGCAGCGCCTGAAGGTCATCGCGCAGCCTGGCGGCGAGCTCGAACTCCTCGGCCCTCGCCGCCTCGCGCATCTGCGCCTCGAGCCGCTTGGTGAACTTGCCGGTCTGCCCGGCCATGAAATCGCAGAATTCCTCGGCCAGTTCCCTGTGCTCCTCTTCAGAGACCCGCCCCACGCACGGCGCCGAGCACTTGCCGATGTAGCCGAGCAGGCAGGGCCGGCCGATCTGCCCGGCGCGCTTGAACACCCCGGCCGAGCAGGTGCGCACGGGGAAGACCCGCAGGAGAGTGTCCACGGTGTCACGGATGGCCCAGGCGTGCGAGTAAGGGCCGAAGTAGCGCACGCCCCGCCGCTTGGCCCCGCGCATCACGGTCACCCTCGGGTAGTCCTCGTTGAGCGTGACCGCGAGGTAGGGGTAGCTCTTGTCGTCGCGGTACCTGATATTCCAGCGAGGGTCGAACTCCTTGATCCAGGAGTACTCGAGCTGGAGGGCCTCGACCTCGGTGCCGACCACCGTCCATTGCACGCCGGCCGCGTCGAGCAGCATGTTCTGAGTGCGCGGGTGCAGGCTGGCGAAGTCGGAGAAGTAGGAGTTAAGCCTGGATCGCAGGTTCTTGGCCTTGCCGACGTACACCACCCGGCCGCGCGCGTCACGGAACCGGTATACGCCAGGCGATTCAGGAATGGAGCCTGGCGCCGGTCGGTAAGTCGCCGGATCTGCCACGCAGTAACTCTATTTGGCGCCACCGACTACGAGCTGACTGATCAGATCGTCCTCGGTCACCGTCAGGCGCATCGTCCCAGGTGAGCTGTCTCCGCGCCAGGTGAAATCGATGATCACCGCGTTATCTTCCTCGCGCGGGTCGCCGACCAGGTCGATCTGGTCCTCGGCCGACCTGAGTGCATAGGCGGCGAAGAGCTCCTCCCGGCCGTGGTACTCACCCCCGCCGCGGTACTTCAGCACCACGTCCTCAGTGAACAGGGCAAGCAGGCGGACGGGGTTGCCAGACGCGGCGCTGTCGTTGAAGGCCTCGACGAAACCCGTCACGAACGCGACCACGCGGGTCACTGCCCTCGACCCCTCGGCGGGCCCGAACAGCACGAGCGCGGCCAGGTCCTCGGTAATGTCGGCGAACCGGTGCGGCTCCTTAGCCGGCACGAAGATCACCGAGCCTGGCCCGACCCGCACCCGCTTGCCATCCGCCTCGAAGCTGGCCCGGCCCGAGGTAATCACGTAGATCTCGTCCTCGGTATGCGGCTCCTGGTCATCGGTGCCGCCGACCGGAATCGAGTACGTGCCCACCGACAGGTCAGGCACCCGGAACTGCTCGGCCCAGTGCGTATCGAACGGCGCGACCGGCTTGCTGTACTCACCGGCTCCGGCAATCACCTGCATCCCGGCAGCATATGCCCGCCCGCCCGCCCCGCCCGCGCGGCATGCCCGCCCCGCACTCCGCCCGTGCCCAGCACTGCCTCCGGCCCGCCGGCCCGCCCCGCCCCGGCGCCGCCGGCACCGGCCCGCCCCGGCCTCTGCCACCCCGACCTCGACATTGCGGGCATTTAGTGCAATTGGCTAGGCTTAGCAGCAACGATGTGCCATCGATGCTGCTCTTTCGGCGGTGACGGTGATGGGCTGGCTGGAGTTGACCCCGGAATCCGGGCAACAGTAATGCCCGCATTACTGTTGCCCGGCAACAGTAATGCGGGTTTTACTGTTGAGCCCGGCCGGGCCGCGTCCCGGCTGTCCCGCCGGTGATCTCGCCCACGGCACCGGCGTGGTTACCCGCTGGCACTACCCACCGCGCAACGGGCGTGCTCGCGCACCGCCACACCTCGTGTCGTTACCATCACGTAATGTGCGCTAGAGCCAGCGATACTCTCAACCGGGGCACCGTTCGCGGCCGCGGCTGTGCCAGGCTGACACAGTGTTTGCCGCTATCTTCGCTACCGGTCTCGCGTTGCTGGCCTGGATTTACCTGGCCGCCTTTCATGGTGGCTTCTGGAGAACAGACCAGGAGCTTCCGCCAGTAAGCACCCCGCAGGCGTGGCCCGACGTCGTCGCGGTTATCCCCGCCAGGAACGAGGCCGACGTGCTCCCCGAGACGCTGCCGACGTTGCTGAACCAGGACTATCTGGGGCAATTCAGCGTCGTCCTCGTCGATGACGAGAGCGACGGACGGGACCGGCGAGGTCGCCGGCGGGCTGGGCGTCAAGGTGATCTCTGGCCGTCCGCTGCCGCCGGGCTGGGCCGGCAAAGTCTGGGCGATGGCGCAGGGAGCCGAGGCAGCCGGCGAGCCCGAGTACCTGCTCTTTACCGACGCGGACATCACGTATGAGCCGGGCGTCGTGAGTGATCTCGTGGGTTCGGCGGGCGGGCGGGCACTGGTGTCGCAGATGGCGCTGCTGCGGTGCGGCACGTTCGCCGAGAAGCTGCTCATCCCGGCGTTCGTGTACTTCTTCGCCAAGCTTTACCCGTTCCGGCGGGTGAACTCAGGACGCGCCGCCGCGGCCGCCGGGGGCTGCATGCTGGTGCGCCGTTCGGCGCTCGCCGAGGCGGGCGGGCTCGCGGCGATCCGCGGGGCGCGCATCGATGACGTCGCCCTCGGCACGCTCCTCACGCGAGCGGGCAACTCGTGCTGGCTGGGATTCACGAGGAAAGTCACAAGTATCCGCCAGTACACCGGGCTGGCGCCGATCTGGGACATGGTGGCGCGGAGCGCCTATACCCAGCTGCGTTACTCCCCCGTCATGCTGACCGGCACGGTGATCGGACTCGCCTGGCTGTACCTGCTCCCTCCGGCGGCGACTGTGGCCGGGATCGCGCTGCTCGCCGCCGGGACGGCGAGGGCGGGATGGCTGGCTGGGGCTGGCATCGCCGGCTGGGCGATCATGTCGGCGACCTACCTGCCGATGCTGAGGCTGAACCGGCTCTCCCCGGCCCGGGCGCCGGGCCTGCCGCTCATCGCGGCCCTCTACTCGGGCATGACGATCAGTTCGGGCTGGCGGCACCACGCGGGCCGGGGTGGTGAGTGGAAGGGGCGCTACTCGAACGCCTCCGGCGAGGGGCAGGCGCAGACGAGGTTACGGTCGCCGTAGGCGGCCTCGATCCGGCGGACCGGCGGCCAGTACTTGCCCCGCCGGTCTCCCCCGCCCGGATATGCGGCCACGCTCCGCGAGTACCCGTGCCCCCACTCGTCGGCCGTCAGCATCGACGCGGTGTGCGGGGCGTTCTTGAGCGGGTTGTCCTTGGCGTCGTATTCAGAGCCGACCTTGGCGATCTCGCCCGCGATGGAGATCATCGCGTCGCAGAACCGGTCGAGCTCGGCGAGGTTCTCGCTCTCGGTCGGCTCGACCATCAGCGTCCCCGCGACGGGGAACGACATCGTCGGGGCGTGGAAGCCGTAGTCGATCAGCCGCTTCGCCACGTCCTCGGCGGTGACGTCGGTCTGCGCCGTGATCTGGCGCAGGTCGAGTATGCATTCGTGGGCGACGAGGCCGTTCTGGCCGGTGTAGAGGACGGGGAAGTGCGGGCCTAGCCGGCTGGCGATGTAGTTGGCGTTCAGGATCGCGACCTGGGTGGCCAGGTGCAGGCCGGTCGCGCCCATCAGCTTGATGTATGCCCAGGAGATCGGCAGGATGCCGGCCGAGCCGAACGGGGCGGCCGCTACCTGGCCGGCCTTTTCCGGCAGGAAGCCGGCTAGGTGCGCCCTGACCGCGACCGGGCCGACGCCAGGGCCGCCGCCGCCGTGCGGGATGCAGAACGTCTTGTGCAGGTTCAGGTGCGAGACGTCGGCGCCGAACTCGGCTGGCCTGGCCAGGCCGACCAGGGCGTTCAGGTTCGCGCCGTCGACGTAAACCTGGCCGCCCGCCGCGTGGACGAGGTCGCACACCGTGGCCACGGTCGACTCGAACACGCCGTTAGTCGACGGGTAGGTCAGCATGATCGCGGCCACGGTCCCGGCGTGCGCGTCCAGCTTGGCCCGCAGGTCCCCGAGGTCGATCGCGCCGTCGCCGCCGCACTTGACGACCACGACCCGCAGGCCGGCCAGCACGGCGGACGCGGCGTTCGTGCCGTGCGCTGACTCGGGGATGAGGCAGACGGTGCGCTCGGGCGAGTTGAGCGACCGGTGGTAGCTCCTGATGGCCAGGAGCCCGGCCAGTTCGCCCTGGGAGCCCGCGTTGGGCTGGAGGCTGACCGCGTCATAGCCGGTGATCTCGGCCAGCCCGTTTTCGAGGCCCTCGATCAGCTCGCGGTAGCCAGCCGCCTGGTCAGCGGGGACAAAGGGGTGCAGGGCGGCGAACTCCGGCCAGGAGATCGGCTCCATCTCGGCGGTGGCGTTGAGTTTCATCGTGCAGGAGCCGAGCGGGATCATCGACCGGTCGAGGGCGACATCGAAGTCGGAGAGCCGGCGCAGGTAACGCAGCATCGACGTTTCACTGTGATGGCTGTTGAAGACCGGGTGGGTGAGGAACTCGCTGGAACGGGCCAGGTCCGCGGGAATCGCGGGCTCGGCCGGCGCCAGTTCGAGCGGCCTTCCGGCGATCGCCCCGGCCACGTCGAGCAGGTGCTGGTCGGTCGTGGTCTCGTCGCAGGCGATCTGGATTACGTCAGGAGCGGCCAGGTGCAAGTTGTAGCCCGCTGCGCGCGCTCGGTCCACGGCGGCGTTGCCATCGGCGACTGCGACAGTCAGGGTGTCGAAATATTGGCCAATCTTGATTGCAAAGCCCGCGCCGTCCAGGGTCGCCGCCAGCGTCGCGGCCTTCGCCGCCACCCGGCGCGCGATGTCCCTGAGCCCGTCGGGGCCGTGATAGGTCGCGTACATCGCGGCGATCACGGCGAGCAGGACCTGGGCGGTGCAGATGTTGCTCGTCGCCTTCTCGCGCCTGATGTGCTGCTCGCGGGCCTGGAGGGCCAGGCGGTAGGCCGGGTGCCCTTCGGCGTCGACGGACACGCCGACGAGGCGGCCAGGCAGCTGGCGCTTGAGGGCATCGCGGACGCAGATATAGCCGGCGTGCGGGCCGCCGTAGCCGAGGGGGACGCCGAAGCGCTGGGTGCTGCCGATCGCGATGTCCGCGCCGAGCTCGCCTGGCGGCGTCAGCAGGGTGAGCGCGAGCGGGTCGGCGGCGATAGTCACCAGGGCGCCCTTGGCGCGGGCGGCCTCGATCGCCGGGCGGAGGTCGCGGATCTCGCCGCTGGCGTCCGGGTACCGCAGCAGCACCCCGAACAGCTCTCCTTCCGGCTGCGCCTCGATCAGCTCGGGCGTGACCGTTCCCGTGACGAGATCGAAGCCGAGCGGCTCGGCCCTGGTGGCGAGGACCGCCAGGGTCTGGGGCAGGCAGCCGGCGTCGGCCAGGAAGACGCTTCCCCGCTTCGTCGCGCGGTGAGCCAGGGTCATCGCCTCGGCGGCGGCCGTGGCCTCGTCGAGCATCGACGCGCCGGCTACCGGAAGGCCGGTCAGGTCCTCGATCATCGTCTGGAAGTTGAGCAGCGCTTCGAGGCGGCCCTGGGAGATCTCGGGCTGGTAGGGAGTGTAGGCGGTGTACCAGGCCGGGCTTTCCAGAACGTTCCGCCTGATCACCGGCGGGGTGATCGTGCCGTAGTAGCCGAGGCCGATCATGGAGGTCAGCACTTCGTTCTTCGTCGCCAGGCGGCGAAGCTCGGCGAGCACCTGATCCTCGGTCAGGCCCTCGGCGGGGAGATTCAGCGGCTTGGCGGTAGCCAGGTCAGCCGGGAGGGCCGCTGAGGTCAAGTCGTCCAGGGTGGCGTAGCCGAGGGCCTTGAGCATGCGCTGCTGGTCGGCGTGGTCCGGGCCGATGTGCCGGTCAGAAAACTTCACCTTGGCGCTCCTGGAGTCGAGGGTCGCTAGTAGTAGCTCCCCCTCTGTCGCTGGCGTTCGCCTTACTCCAGAGTTGCCTGGTCCGTCCGGTCCTTGGGCCTGAGAGGTTCCGGGGAGGTTGCCCCTTCGGCGCCGCGCACTGGGTGCGCGCGGACTCTCCCGGACGGTGTCGGTGGCTAGTCCGAGCTTACCTCTTCTACACGTCGTCCCAGCGGAACACGCGCACCGCGATTGCGGTCACCACGATCGTGAAGCCAAGCAGGATGCCGATCGCCGGCAGGGCGGACAGCGGGCCCTCGCCGCGGGCCATCACGTTCTGCATGCCGGTGACCAGGTAGCTGAGCGGCAGGGCGTAGGAGACGTCCCGCACCCACTGAGGCGCGAAGTCGAGCGGCAGGAACGCGCCGCCGAGGAACGCCATCGGCAAGATGATAATGTTCGCGATCGCCGTGGCGGCCTGCTGCGTCTTGGCGACGGCACCGACGAGCAGCCCGATCGACATGAACGCCAGGATTCCGCACACTACCAGCGGTATCGCCATCCACCAGGCGTACGTCAGCTTGAGCCCGAAGTACGGCAGGCTCGCGATAGCCAGGAAAACCGCGAGCTGGACCAGGCCGATCGCGACGCTAATCCCGATTCTCGCGGTCACGATCTCGCCGGTGCCGACCGGAGCCAGCCTGAGCCGGCGAAGCAGCTTGTCCTGCCGCCAGCTCACCAGCGTGATGGCCGCGCCGAACGTCGCGCCCGAGGCCAGCGCCCAGCCGAGCAGGCCGGGGGTGAAGTACTGGATGGTCTTGAGCGACTTGTCCTGCACCTGGCTTGAGGTCAGCGAGTAGACCGATGGGTGCCCGGCCTGGTTGGCGGCCTGGACGATCGAGCTGACCACGCTGCTGACGATGCTGGCCTTGGTCGGGTCGGCGATCGAGAAGCGCAGCACGAGATGATTCCCGTGCTGGAGGATGACCCCGTCATCGGTGCCCTTGCGCACCAGGGCCAGGGCGGCCGGCAGCGAATGGCTGGCGTGGAGGGTGACGATCTGGCCGAGCTCCGCCGGACTTCGGGCCAGCGCGTCGCGGATCAGGCTGACCTGGCCGACGGTGATCAGGTCGATCTTGGGGGTGCTGCTGTTCTTGTAGATCGCGCCGAAGAACAGCAGGAAGAGCACGGGAAGCAAGATCGAGAAGAACAGCGCGGCCCGGTCCCTGACAAAGCCGAGGAACATCGCCCGCGACAGGCTCGCCAGCTTCATGCCCGGTATTCCCTTCCGGTCAGGTCCAGGAACACGTCCTCAAGGGTCGCGCCCTGGACCCGCAGCCCGGTGAGCGCGTCCTTCCTGGCCAGCCAGGCGAGGACGTCGGCGGGGTCGGTCGTCGCGATCGTCAGCGTCACGCCGTCGTCAGTGCCGTCGATGGCGGCGGCATCCTCGGCCTTGACCAGGCCGGACTGGACGCTGATCTTTACCGGCTGGTCTAGCTCGCGTACCAGGGCGGCTGGCGGGCCTGACTTGAGGATCCGGCCGTGGTCCATGATCGCTACCTGATCGCAGAGCACCTCGGCCTCGTCCATGTGATGAGTGGTAAGCACCACGGTCCGGCCCCGGCCGGCGATCTGCCGGAGCAGGTCCCAGAGGTTCCTCCTGGCCTGCGGGTCGAGCGACCCGGTCGGCTCGTCAAGGAACAGCAACTCCGGGTCGTGCACGAGCGCGCACGCGATCGACAGGCGCTGTTTCTGCCCGCCGGAGAGCTTCTCGGTGCGCTGCCCGGCCTGATCATTGAGGCCGACGACGTCGAGCATCTCATCGGCCCGTTTGGCCGCCACTCCGTACAGGGAAGCGAACGTGCGGATCTGCTCGCGCGCGGTCAGCCGCTCGAAGAACGACGAGGCCTGGAGCTGCACGCCGATCCTGGGCAGCAGCTTGGGATTCCTCGGCCAGGCGGCGAGGCCGAGCACCCGCACCTCGCCCTCGTCCGGCTTGCGCAGGCCTTCGACGATCTCGAGCGTGGTCGTCTTCCCTGCCCCGTTCGGGCCGAGAATGCCGAAAAACTCCCCCGGAGCCACCTCAAAACTGACTCCGTCAACGGCGACGACGTCACCATACTTCTTGCGCAGACCGCTGACCGAGATGCTAGCTGGCACGGACCCGACCCTAACACGATATGACGTAATAGGTCGCCAAAAATTGGGTGTTCCGCCCAGCCCGGCGGCCGCTCGGCTGTGAACCGGGGGTGGCGCGATCGCCGCGCACGCTGGACTAGCTGATGCGGCGGGCTCGGCGGGTGGCTAGCTCGTCGTTGCCTGAGACGCCCGGCGAGGCTGACGCCTGCTCATCGTCGGCGGCGGTCGGGAGTTCGGCTATGGAGCCCTCTACTTCCCGCCAGACCTTGCCCAGAGTGATGCCGAAGACACCCTGCCCGCCTTGGATCAAGTCGATGACCTCGTCGGGTGAGGTGCAGGCGTAAACGGTGGCTCCGTCGCTCATCAGGGTGATCTTGGTCAGGTCGGTGAGGCCGTGCTCGCGGAGTACCGTCACCGCGGTCCTAATCTGCTGAAGGGAAATGCCGGTGTCCAGCAGGCGCTTTACGACCTTGAGCACCAGGATGTCGCGGAATCCGTACAGGCGCTGCGAACCCGAGCCACGCGCAGGCCGGACGCTCGGCTCTACCAGACCGGTCCTGGCCCAGTAGTCGAGCTGACGGTAAGTGATGCCGGCGATACCGCAGGCAGTGGGACCTCGGTAGCCGATGTCCTCGCTGACGTTCGAGCCGCCTTGCTCGGCGCTGTCGTCGAAGAGGAGGCCTTGCTCGCCGGCCAAGTCCGCGGCAGCCCGGCGCGCGCGCTCATCAGATCCCTCTGTTACCGCCACGTCCACCTCCGAGCGCCACCTTATGCACGCTAGGCCCCTAACCGGGCCTGGTCAACGATCCCCGCCGGCGCGTCGCGACGGAGATAAAGGGCTTAGGTCGCGGAGCCGAAGTCTTCCGGCGTGATGTTGTCGAGGAACTCGCGGAACTTCTCGACCTCATCCTCCTGCTCATCGGGGATGGAGACGCCAGCCTCGTCGAGGATGTCGTCGTGAGCGAAGATAGTGGTCCCGGTACGCAAGGCCAGCGCGATCGAGTCTGAAGGCCTGGCGCTGACTGTGGTGCCGTTAGAGAAGACGAGGTCAGCGAAGAAAATCCCGTCCCGCAGGGCCGTGATGTTGACCTGCCTCAGTTCGACCTTCAGCGCGACCAGGATGTCCCGCATCAAGTCATGAGTGAGCGGCCGAGCCGGAACCATGCCCTGCTGAGCGAAGGCGATAGCCGTTGCCTCCATGGGTCCGATCCAGATCGGGAGGTAACGCTCGCCGCTCGTCTCTTTCAGCAACACGATGGGCTGGTTCGTTGGCATCTCGACGCGGACGCCGACGACCTCCATCTCCTTCACCGCGACTCCGTCCTGCCGGTCGTCATGCTGGTCGGTCCTGCTAGTCGGTCCTGCTCGTCGGTACTGCGCTGTTCTCTGCCCGCTGGCCTTATATTTCCCGCTGGCACCGATCTTTCCCGCTGTGCGCTAACCCACTCCGCCGAAGGGCGCTCCCTAGCCAACGTACACCCCTGGCTGTGCTGGGTCCGCACCTGCGTGGATGGCTAGGCCCCTTTCATCGCGTGCCCGTGACCGCCGGCAGCCGGCGTTCCTGTGATCACTTCGCCCTGCAGGCCGGCCTCGGTCAGCCCGGCCTCGAGCAGTGCGCCGTGCAGCCTGAGCAGCAAAGCGGCGAGCTCGCGCGCGGTCCGGCTGGCCGACTGCCTGGCCGCCGGGTCGCGCTGCTTAAGTACCGGGCCGACAAGCTGCTCGATGAGCGCGAGGTCACGGTCGGCGGCAGTCGCCACAGTCCGCAGGTTCCTGGCCTGAACGCCGTAACGGGCGAGGCCAGCCACCGCGAGCGCCACATCGAGCGCGTCCTGCCCGTAGAGCCGGCCTGAGCGCTTGATGAGGCCATGCGTTTCAAGCTCCTCGAGCTGGGTTTCGTCGATCCCGGCGGATTCGATCAGCTCGCGCCTGCTCACCATCTCGGTGCGATCTGACGCGGGCGGCTTCGCGTCGTCCTGGAGGGCGGCGCGGGCGGCCAGGCGTTCCTTGATGACCTTGAGCGGGAGGTACTCGTCCCGCTGGGCGGTGAGAATGAACCTGAGCTGGTCAACATCGGCGGGGCTGAACCGGCGGTAGCCGGACGGCGAGCGCGCCGGGCTGATCAGGCCCTCGGCTTCAAGGAACCGGATCTTTGAGACGCTGACGTCGGGAAAGCCGGTCCGCAGCTCAACGAGCACCTCGCCAATGCCGAGGTAAGACCGCGCAAACGAAGCGTTCATCCCGTCCCGTGCGCCTAGACGCCGCTCTCGGCGTGCGACAGGCGGCCTTGCAGGAACACCATGCGGAACTTGCCGATCTGCACCTCGTCACCGCCGTTGAGCGTGGCCTGCTCGATGCGCTCCCTGTTGACGTAGGTGCCGTTCAGGCTGCCTACGTCGCGCACGCTGAACTTGCCCCCTGACCGGTAAAACTCGGCGTGCCGCCTCGACACCGTGACGTCGTCAAGGAAGATGTCGCTGTCCGGCCGGCGGCCGACCTCAGTGACCTCGCTGTCGAGCAGGAACCTGCTGCCCTCGTTCGGTCCTCTCCTGACCACGAGCAGGGCCGTGTTCGGCGGGAGCGTATCGATGACGGCCGCGTCCGCGGCGGCCTGATCGGTGGGCTCGGCCTCGGCCTGGCCTTCCACCCCGCTGAAGATCATCGAGGTTGTCTCGCCAGCGGTGGCGCGTTCCCTGGTCAGCGGCGTAGCGCACTGCGAGCAGAACCTGGCGTTGTCCTGGTTGGCCGCGCCGCATCTCGGGCAGTAGATACCTGCCATGTGCCCGCCTAGCCTCCCGTTGATCGGCTGCCCCCCACGTACCGGCGGCATAGCCGACGAGACGTCGCTGACCGAGAAAACATCGGTGCGGGCATCGTAACCCGCTCCTGACCAGGTTACCGGGGGCTGGAGCGGACGGTCGACTTGCCACGCGCTGCCATTGCGACCGGTCGGAGCCTGAGCCATGGGCGGCACCGCTGTTTGCGGCACGGCTATTTGCGGCACGGCCGCTGGTTGCATCACTTTCTGCTGCTCAGCACGCTGCCGCTTCCGGCGCCATCGCCAGATCACGCTGTACACCTCCGACGCCGCAACACCGTGCCGCTACCCGCTGGACAGACAACCGTCACTTAACCACGGTAATTGTCGCACGCTCAGTAGGTGCAGTGTTGGCCCTTCAGCGTTACCGCTGAAGGGCCAACACGATGCTGGCCTCCTGGGCGCTTCAGCGTGACCCGCTGCGTTCCCGGCCTGCTTGTTCGACAACGCTCGCCCATTCATCGATCAGCGCCTGCGCGGCATCGCCGTCCGGGCCTTCGGCCCACAGGTGCGTGATCGCCAGGGCAGGGTCGGGCAGTACCAGCGTCCAGCCCCGGCCGGGTTCGATGACCCTGACACCATCAGTAGTGTCGATCTCGCGGCCGCCCGCCGCTTCGAGGATGGTGCGCATCACGCCGCCTTTGGCCGCCCAGGGCGTCGGTACCGACCGTTTGAGCAGGTGAGCCATGGGGATCCTGGCGTCTATCTGGCTGAGCGTGAGCCTCGTCCTCGCGACCAGCCCGACGAGCCTGGTAAAGGCGGCGATGCCGTCCAGCGACCGGGAGAATTCCGGCACCACGAAACCGCCGCGCCCGTCGGCGGCGAAGATCACGTCGTCGGGCTCGGTGGCCTCGTACAGGCCGTGCGGCGAAGTCGGCGTCCACCCGACCTGAACCCCGTGATACCGGCAGACCTGCTCGGCGACCCTGGTCGTCGTCACCGGCAGCACCACCCGGCCGGTTCGCCGTTCCGCGGCAACTAGGTCAAGCACGACGAGCAGCGCCCGGTCGTCGCTGACCAGGGCGCCTTTGTCGTCGATCAGCATGATCCGCTCGCCTACCGGATCGAATCTGATGCCGAACGCGGCCCTGGACGAGTACACGAGCTCGGCGAGCCGGTGCAGGTCGGCCCTGATCTGAGCGGGCGACTGGGTCGGCGTCGTCTCGTCAAGCCGGTTGTTCACGGTGAGCACGTCAACGCCCATCCGGCCGAGCAGTCCTGGCAGCACAAGTGACGCGGTGCCGCCCGCGCAGTCGGCGACGACCTTGAGGTTGGCTTCCCGCACGCCGGTCATGTCCACGCAGGCCAGAAGGTCGCGGGTGTAGGCCTCGATGACCCGGGGCGGATAGGTGAGCTCGGCGATCTCGCCGGGGAACGCGCGCCGGTACTCCTGTCTCGAGAACACCCGCTCGAGCTTGCGGGCCGCCGCCTCGGACAGGTCGGCGCCGTGCTCGTCGAGGAAGACGATGTCTACTGACTGCGGGTCGCCCGGCGTGGTGCGCATCGCGATCCCGCCGCTGCACTCGCTGCGCGCGGTCTCGAACCTGGCCACCGGCAGCGGCTGGGCCTCAAGGTCGACGACGTTGATCGCGCTCGCGTTGAGGGCGCCGTGCACGGCCCGCTTGAGCGCACGCGCGGCCCTGGAAACGTCCCGCGAGGTTGTGACCGCCGAGCCCTTCTTCAGCGTGGTCGCGTACGCGCTGGCGAGGCGCACGCAGAGTTCAGGTGTGATCTCCACGTTCACGAGGCCTGACACGCCGCGCGGGCCGAACAGGGTCCGCTGGCCCCTTGACTCCCAGATCACGCTGGTATTGACCACCGCGCCGGCCTCGATGGTCTTGAAGGGGTAGACCCGGACGCCGGCCGAGATATAAGCCTCGGGCTCGATTACGCACTCGTCGCCGACGATCGCGCCTTCCTCGATCCGCACCGAGGCCATGACGTCGGTGTTCTTGCCGCATACGCACCCGCGCAGGGTCGCGCCCACGCCGACGTAAACGTTGTTGTGCACCACCGCCCGGTGCAGGAACGCGCCTTCTTTCACCACCACGTTGTTGCCGATCACGGTGAATTCGCGCAGTTGCGCGCCGGCCTCGATCTTGGCGTACTCGCCGATGCAGAGCGGTCCGGTCAGGATCGCGTCGGGATCGACTTCGGCGCCCTCAGCGACCCAGATTCCCGGCGACACCTCGAAGCCGTCGATATCCGCCTGTACCTTGCGGGAGAGTACGTCGGCCTGCACCCGGTGATAAGCCTCGTGGGTACCGACATCCTCCCAGTAACCATCCGCCACCCAGCCGTAAACCGGCGCGCCCTTGTCGAGCAGCTTAGGGAACACGTCACCTGACCAGTCAACGACCTCGCCGGGCGGTACGAGCTCAAGTACTTCAGGCTCCATCACGTAGATGCCGGTGTTGACGGTGTCGGAGAAGACCTGGCCCCAGGTTGGCTTCTCGAGGAAGCGCTGGATCTGGCCGTCCTCGTCGGCGATGACGATGCCGAATTCCAGCGGATCGGGCACCCGCGCCAGCGCCACCGTGACCAGGGCTCCGTTGTCCTTGTGGAACTTGACCAGGTCAGTCAGGTCGATGTCGGTGAGCGCGTCGCCCGAGATGACCAGGAAAGGCCCGTCGCGCAGGGCGTCCTCGGCGTTCTTGACGCTGCCTGCCGTGCCGAGGGGTATGTCTTCGGTGGCGTACTGGAGGCTCATCCCCCACTCTTCGCCGTCACCGAAGTAGTTCCGCACCATCGAGGCGAGGAACTGCACGGTCACCACGGTCTCGTCGAAGCTGTGCTTGCGGAGCAGCCGGAGTACGTGCTCCATGATCGGCTTGTTGACTACGGGCAGCAACGGTTTCGGCTGGTTGGCGGTCATCGGGCGCAGCCTGGTCCCCTCGCCGCCTGCCATGACTACAGCCCTCACCGTCGACAGCGCTCCTCTCAGCCCCCTGTCCGCCCTCAGCCCCCAGTGCGCACCGTCGCGGCGCCACGCCGGTCCCCGCGCCCCGAGCGTTCCGCACGGTCAGCGGCGAGTAGCCGGCGAATCTGCTGGAGATAAAGCGCGGCAGCCCACCAGTAGAGTGCAGTTCCCCACAGAGCGAACGCCCAACCGAATATCCGGGCGATGTCTGCGTAAGAGGTTGGGTGGGCGCCCAGAAAAAGCAGCGGAAATGCGTAAAGAAGGTTCAATGTCGCGGCCTTGCCCGCGAAGCTCACCTTGAGCGGCCCGTAGCCGGCTCGCCTCAGCACGAGCAAGGCGATGGCAAGTGTCAGCTCGCGCGCGGCCAGCAAGATCACCAGCCACCATCCGATGATCGCCCTGATCGCCAGCGCGATGATCGTGGCCACGATGTACAGCCGGTCGGCGGCCGGATCGAGTACCTCGCCGAGCTGGCTCTGCTGATTCAGCGCCCTGGCGAGCTTGCCGTCCAGCCAGTCGGAAAGGCTCGCCATCGCGAGCAGCCCGAGGGCCCACCAGTCACCGGCCTGGGTGCGCACGCCGAGCACCAGCCACAAGAAGACAGGAACGCCCGCCAGCCTCGCCAGGCTGATGGCGTTCGGGATCGTGACCACTCGTGACCGGCTCATCGCTTGGACCTGTACCCAGGCACGGGTTCAGTCAGCCTGCCAGAGGCTGGCGATGCCCTGGCCGACGCCGATGCACATTGTGGCGGCCGCCTTGCCGCCGCCGCGCCGGCGCAGCTCGTGCAGCAGGGTCGTCGTGATCCTGGCGCCCGAGCAGCCAAGCGGGTGCCCGATCGCGATCGCGCCCCCGTTCACGTTGACCAGGTCAGGGTCGCACTTGAGCTGGTCTATGACGGCGACCGCCTGGGCGGCGAACGCCTCGTTCACCTCGAGCAGCGACAGTTCGCCGATCTGCCAGCCGGAACGGCGCAGCACCATGGCCATGGCGGGCACCGGGCCGATGCCCATGTAGTCAGGATGCACCCCGGCTGACGCGCCGCCCGCGTACCTCGCCAGCGGCTCGGCCCCGGCTGCCCGCATCGCCTGCTCGGACATCAGCAGCAGGCCGGCCGCGCCGTCATTGAGCGGGGACGAATTGCCGCCCGTCACCGTGCCGCCGCTGCGGAAGGCCGGCTTCTTCGAGGCGAGTTCGGCGGCGGTCAGGTCGGACCTGATCCCCTCATCCTTGGTGAAGGGTCCGGCCTTGGTGTCCACCGGGACGAGCTCGGCGTCGAACCGGCCCGCTTCCGCCGCGGCCGCGGCCCGCTGATGACTGAGCAGCGCGAACTCATCTTGCCTGGGCCGGTCTACCTGGTACTTGTCCGCGACGTTCTCCGCGGTCTCCCCCAGGCTGATCGGCGGGTAAAGCTCGGCCATCTTGGGGCTGACCAGCCGCCAGCCAAGCCTGGTGTCCACGACTCCGGCCTCACGGGGAAAAGGCTCTGAGGCCCTCGGCAGCACGAACGGCGCCCTGGTCATCGACTCGGCCCCGCCGGCCAGGCAGATGTCGGCGTCGCCGGCCGCGATCGCCCTGGCCGCCGAAGTGATCGCTTCCATGCCCGAGCCGCACAGCCGGTTCACGGTCGCGCCAGGCACGTCAACCGGGAGCCCGGCCAGCAGCACCCCCATCCTGGCGACGTTCCTGTTGTCCTCGCCCGCCTGATTAGCGGCGCCCCAGTACACGTCGTCGATCGACCCCGGGTCGAGCCAGGGGTTCCTCGCGAGCAGCGCGGCGATGACATCAGCAGTCAGGTGATCCGGGCGGACACCAGCCAGGGCGCCCTTGATCTTCCCGACCGGCGTCCGGCAAGCGTCCACGGCGAATACGGCTGACATCGGCTACCTCATTCCGTGCTGTCCCGTTCCAGCCTAACTGGGCTGATGCGCGGGTCTGCGCCCGCTCGCCCGCTCGCCGGCCCGCCACCCGGCGAAACCGGATGGTGGCCGTTCCTGGCTACCGGACAACGACAACGCTGGCCCAGGGATGCCGTTCCCGCACAATGCAATTTTGGCTTAGTTTGATCATGGAATGGGGGCGGGTGTCCTCTGGCCGGTGCCTGCCGGAACAAAAAGCCCGTAACGCCCCGGCCGACGCAACGATGGCCCACCGTTGCGGTTGCCCGGCGGCGCCGGACCGCAACGATGGCCCATCGATGCTGAGGAAACAGCATGGATGGGCCATGGATGCTGTTCCGCCCGGCCCGCGAACCGCAGCGATGTCCCATCCATGCGGTGAGCACGCCGCCGCCACCGGGGTCCGCGATCCCGCCAGCCCCGAAACTACATCGAGCCACCGCCCGGCCCCGCGCCGCCCGGCCCCGCGCCGCCCGGCCCCGCGCCGCCCGGCCCCGCGCCGTCCGGCCACCTGAACCTGACCGATCCACGGCGGATACAGTGCATTCCTGATGTGCACCGCATTGCTCAGCATCGAGCCGGGATTGCCGACTGTGCTGGTCGGAGTGAGAGACGAGCTGACCAGCCGTTCCTGGCAGCCGCCCGGACGACACTGGCCGAGATACCCGGAGTTGATTGGCGGCCTTGACCTGCAAGCGGGCGGGACTTGGTTCGCCGTCGCGCCGGCTGACTCTCGCGCCGCCTGTGTCCTTAACGCCCGTGGCCGCCCGGCCCCGGAGGCTAATCGCCGCTCGCGGGGGTCGCTGCCGCTGACGGCCGCGGCCGGCGAACGGCTCGATCGCATGACCCTGGCCGACTTCGACCCATTTCACCTCATCACCGTTGAACCAGGCCGAGCGCTGTCTCAGATCTGGGACGGCGACACCCTGACTGAGGTCTCCTTGACCCAAGGCCTTCACTTCGCCGTCAACAGCGGCTGGGCTTCCAACCTCCCTGACAGCGCCACCAACGACAGCGCCGCCAACGACAGCGCCACCAACGGACGGGCTCATGAGCTGGCCAGGATTGCCTACTTCCTGCCTCGCTTCGCGGCGGCGGTCCGGCCGAACCCGCGTCCTGGCCAGTCAGTCGCCGAAGCCTGGGGCGACTGGTTTCCGCTCCTCAACGGCGGCGGCATCGACCCCGGCGATGACCGGGCGCTCCTTCCCCGGCGCGACCTGGGCGATGGCCGGATCTGGGGCACCACCTCCGTCTCGCTCGCCGCCCTCGCATCCGACGGCCTGCGCTACGACTTCAGCGGCGCCCCAGGCGATCCGGGCGCGTGGAGCGCCGTGCTCTAGCCACGCTTAACCCATGGACTTGGCGCCGTCAAGCGCCTCTCTGATGATGTCGGCGTGACCAGCGTGCTGGGCGGTCTCGGCCAGAATGTGCAGGAGCACATGCCGGGCGGACCAGGTCGCGCCCGGCTCGAACCATGGCGCCTCGGGCAAGGGATGAGAAGCGTCCAGGTCGGGCACTGTCCGTACTAGTTCGTCGGTCCTGGCGGCGACCTCGTCGTACTTCTCAAGCAGGCCGGCCAGGGTCTCGCCCTCGACCATGCGGAACCCGTCCTCCCAGGTACCCGCCGTCGCCTCGGATACGTCGAAGGTCATCGCGGATGGTCCTTCGGTGATGAACTTGGCCCACTGTCCCTCGACGAGCGTCACGTGCTTGATCAGCCCGCCAAGCGTCAGCTGGCTCACGGTCGTCCGCTGGGCTGCCTGCTCGTCGGTCAGCCCTCGGGTCGGAAACCGCAGGAAATGCCGCTGCTTACTCAGCGCGGCAAGCAGGTCAGCGCGCTCGCCGGTGAGCGTCTGTGTCGTGCCCATCTCACCACCCCTTGGATGTCGAAATCTCGGTTACCGCAAGCACGTTACGCCGGGGTACCGACAATCAGCCGGGACTTCGCCCGGCCATGGCAGTGAACCCGGTTAGCTTCCCGAAAGCGTAGGGTGCTCGGCAGGCCAATTGGCCGGAGGAAAGAAGGGTTTGATCGTCTATGGCGCAAGTCGTGGTCGCTTCCGCGTACGGCGGCCCTGAGGTACTTGAGGTACTTGACCTGCCGGTCGGGCGGCCAGGCGCCGGCGAAGCCGTGATCGCGGTGCGGGCCGCCGGGGTCAACCCGATCGATGAGAAGCGTTACAGCGGAGCGTTCGGCAGCGACCCCGCGCAGCTCCCGATGCGGCTCGGGTCAGAGGTCGCCGGGGTAGTTGCCGAGGTCGGACCCGGTGTCACCGAAGTCAGGCCCGGCGAGGAGGTCATCGGCTACCGAGTCGACGGCGGCTACGCCAGCGACTTGATCGCGCCCGTGGGTTCGCTCACGCCAAAGCCGCAGGCACTCGGCTGGGCGGAAGCTTCCGGGCTGATGCTGACTGGCGCGACCGCGTGGCACTGCCTGGCGGCCACCGGCGTCGCGGGCGGCGACACGCTCCTGATCCACGGCGGGTCAGGAGGAGCGGGGACCATGGCGGTCCAGCTCGCCGTCGGCCGGGGCGCCAGGGTGATCGCCACCTCCAGCCCGGCCAGGCACGACTTCCTGCGCGAACTCGGGGCGATTCCGGTTGAATACGGGCCTGGCCTGGCTGACCGGGTCAGGCGAGCGGCTTCCGGCGGGGTCAGCGCCGCCGTCGATATGGTCGGCAGCGACGAGGCTACCGACGTCTCGCTTGAGCTCGTGCCTGACCACGCCAGGATCGTCACGATCGTCCCGTCAGTGAGATCAAGGGAGGCCGGGATCAAGTCGCTCGGCGGCGGCCCTGGGGCTGATCCTGGCACCGAGATCAGGGAAGGTGCCCGAGCCCAGCTCGCCAGGCTGGCGGGCGAAGGCTCGCTTAAGGTGTTCGTGAGCCAGACGTTCCCGCTGAGTGACGTGGCTGACGCGCACCGGGCGATCAGCACCAAGCATGTTCAGGGCAAGATCGCCTTGCTGCCTTGACCACGTCGGAACGGTACGAAGAGCTGATTGACGCGCTTGTCGGCCTGCCTGGGGTGACTCCGCCAGCCAGCACCCGCGGGTTCGGCCGGTCGGCGGTAAAATTCAACGGCAAGATTTTCGTGATGTTCGTGCGTGGCCGGCTCGTCGTCAAGCTCGCGGAAGAGCGGGTCAGCGAGCTGGTCGACGATGGGTGCGGAGTCAGGTTCGACGCGAACAAGGGCACGCCGATGCGGGAATGGCTGAGCCTGGACCCTGATTGTGACCTCGACTGGATCCCGCTCGCTCGTGAGGCCCTGATTTTCGCCGGCGGCTCTTAGACACCGTGGATGCCGGACTTCCGCGTAAAAACCATGGCAAGGTGCCCCCGCCGTGAACACGGATCCACGATCAGATCGCAGCCGCCGGGGCGGCGACCCGTCAGTAAGGCTGAAACCGCCCGCCGGGTCCCATACCCGGCACGGGCCAAGGACACCGATCCAGCCTGGCTGGCATTCATCACTCCGCAAACCGCAACCATGGCCCATCGTTGTCGTTGGCTGGTTTGGGGCTACCGCGTCGATGTCCCATAGATGCGGTTCTCACAGCATCTATGGCCCATCGTTGTCGTTGCCTGGCGGCCGGGAACAGCATCGCTGGGCCATCATTGCTGTTCCGCTCAGCTAATTGCGCCAAATACCCGGAATGCCGGAGCCGGGCCGGGACGGGGACGTGGCGGGGCGGGGACGTGATACTCGGCCGGGGACAAGGACCGGCCGGGCGCACGCAGCAGGCTCGACGAGCTTCAGGACAGCGCCGCCATCCTCGGCGCCTCCAAGGTCGTGCATCTCGGCTATGCCGACAGCGGTCACGGACCTGTCCTTTTTCCTGATCCGCCGGAACGGCAGCGATTCGTCCGGGCCGATCTCGAAGAAGCGGCCGGGCGGCTCGCCTCCGTCCTGAGGGAGGTCGGGGCCAACGTGCTGCTGAGCTACGACGCGCTGGACGAACACGGGCACCGCGACCACGTCAGGGTCCATGAAGTCGGACGGCGCGCGGCCGAGATTTCGGGCATCCGCCTCCTGGAGGCGACCTTGCCGAGGGAACAGGCCCGCCAGCTGATCAGGCTTACGCGGATCTTGCGGCTCTTCACGAGAGTTGATGCCAGCGCCGTGCAGGCTGGCAGCACCCCGGCCACGCACCGGATCGACGTCAGGAAATACGCCCGCCCCAAGCAGGCGGCCCTCGCCGCGCACAAGTCCCAGCTAGGCGTGGGGCGGGCAGGCAAGACGTTCCAGATCCTCATCAGGCTCCCGGCCCCGGTATTCGGTCTGCTGCTCGGACAGGAGTGGTACGTGGAGCCTGGCCGGACCGGCGGCGGGCTTCAGCGCCAGCTATCCATCTGATGGCAGCGCCGGAACCCGGTCGAGCACGATGCTGAAATGCTCGCGGTAGGCGGCGATCAGCTCAGCGTCGCCGGTCAGTTCCTCCTCGGTTCGCCCCTCTGTCCCGGTGCGGATCAGCGTCCGCCCGCTGATCGTTACCCGCCCGGCCTCGGTGAGCCGTGAGCAGACCGTTCCCGCCCGGAAGTGCGACCGAGGCGAGGTTTGCTGCCACCAGCAGGTCGGCTCGAATTCGGCCAGTTCGCGCTCCCTGCGCTCGATCACGTACTGCGGCTTTCCTTCCTTGACCACCTCGACGTCACCGCCGGCGACCTCCGTGAGCGCGAAAAGCCCGCCTGGATCCTCCTGCGGGCCTCGCTCATCGAACCGCAGCGGGTAGACGCTGTGCGTGCCGAAACCGACATCGGCCAGCCAGGGACCGCTGCCATCGGTGCCGGTGACGATCAGCGCCAGGTGGTCGAACGGCGGCCCGAGGCCGTTCTCGCCGTAGACCCTGGCCGCGACCCGCTGCGCCGTGGCCCTGGCCGAAGTGAAGGGGCCGCAGGCGGGGCTGGCCGCGATCGACCAGCTTGACCTGGACGGCTACTACCTCTACCACGCCGCGAAAGCTGACCTCCTGACCAGGACCTGCCGCCATCGCGAGGCGGTGGCCGCGTACGACGCCGCGTTGACCGGCGCGGGCAATTTGGCGGAAAAAGATTTTCTGACAAAACGCCGGGCGGCAGCACTATCGCGGGCGGGGACTGACTGACCGTTCACCCCCAGTCCACTTCCAGGCCAACGTGGCCTGCGATAATGCGATTTGGTGGGAACAGAACCAGAACAACTTCACGTGCAATTCGGTGCCGACGCGGCGTCGCAGCTCGCCGTGTCGTGGGCCGCGCAGGATGCGGTGGCCAGGCCAAGACTGCGGTTCAGCGAACTCGGCGAGCGGTCCAGCGGGGCCGAGGTGCGGGCGACCGAGCGCGGCTACACCGACGTCCTGACCGGGCAGACCTGCTACGCGTATCACGTCAGGCTTGATTGCCTCGAACCCGATACCGGCTATGGCTACGAGGTAATCCATGACGGCGCGCCGCCAGCCCAGGGCACGTTCCGCACCGCGCCGCGCGGGCGATCGCGCTCGTTCAGATTTACCAGCTTCGGTGACCAGGGCATTCCCGAGCCGGTCGGCCTCGGCCTCGGGCCGTACTCGGCCAACGCCGGCTATGTCGTCGACGCGGTGGAGTCGCTCGAGCCGCTGTTTCACCTGGCGAACGGGGATCTCGCGTACGGGAACATCAGTGACCAGCCGGCGGCGACCTGGGACGCGTATTTCCGCAACATCTCCCGGTCGGCGCGGTTCAGGCCGTGGATGCCCGCACTCGGCAATCACGAGAACGAGGGCGGCAACGGGCCGCAGGGCTACCTTGCGTACCTGACCAGGTTCGAGCTGCCAGGCAACGGAAGCGAGGCGTTCGCCGGTTACTGGTACGCGTTCACGGTCGGCTCGGCTCTGGTCATCTCGCTGAACAACGACGACGTCTGCCTGCAGGACGGCGGGTTCAGCCGATACCGCCGAGACCACGTGCCCGGCTACGATGCCCTCGGCATCGACCCTTACATCAGCGGGTACAGCGGCGGGCGGCAGCGGGCCTGGCTCGAACGAGTACTGCGCCGCGCGCGGGCGAGCGGCGACATCGACTGGATTATCGTCTGCATGCACCAGGTGGCGATGTCCACCGCCCACTTCAACGGGGCCGACCTCGGCATCAGGCGGGACTGGCTGCCGCTGTTTGACGCTTACGGGGTCGACCTGGTGCTGGCCGGGCACGAGCATCATTTCGAGCGGACTTTTCCTGTTCGCGGTCCTGTGCCAGGCAGCCCTGTGCTCACCCCGGCGCCGCGCGGCAGCGACCCGGCCGAGATGGATACCAGGCACGGCACCGTGCACCTGACCATCGGCGGCGGCGGTCACCCGGCGACGGAGGCGGCCACGCTGAAGCACGGGCCAGGCGAAGGCATGGTGATCACAGCCGTCGAGGCTGGCGATCCCTGGCATTTCCGGTCATCGGTACTGGAGACCGAGGAGGCGGCGTGGTCGGCGTACCAGGGCGAGGCCGGCGGGTTCGGGTTCGCGGCCTGCGATGTGGTGCCGGCTGAGCCAGGCGGAACGACCTCGATCACCGTGACCTACTACACGGCGGCAGCGGGATCGCCTGACTACCGGCCTGCCGACTCTTTCGTGCTGCGCAAGCCGCTGCCGTCTGAAGACCCGTGTGGCCGCGAACTCACCTGGGCGGCCAGACGACAATAGATCCGTGATCAATATCGCGCCTGAGCGGTTCGAGGAAATGGTGACCACGGCGCTCGACAGCCTGCCGCCTGACCTTGGCGAGCTGATGCGCAATGTCGCCGTGGTCGTCGAGCACGATCCTGGGCCGCCCGGCCTGCTCGGCCTCTACGAGGGGATACCGCTGACCAGCCGGACCTCGTACTACTCCGGCGTGCTGCCTGATCGCATCACGATCTACCAGCAGGCCATCTGCGCGATCTGCTACACGGAACCGCAGGTCGCCGACCAGGTGCGCAAGACCGTGATCCACGAGGTTGCGCACCACTTCGGCATCGGCGACGAGCGGCTGCGTGAGCTGGGCTGGTGATTACTTCGTGAAGGTCAGCGACAGGTTATCGGCCATGCCGTCGTTGTCGCTGCCGTCGGTCCTGGTCATGACCATCGTAAGCTGGACTGCGCGGGTCGCGGCTGGCACCTTGCCGCTCTTGGTGCGGAACTTGAACTCGCTGATGCCCTTGCGCTGCGCCTCGGTCACCGGGCCGATCGTGACGGACGACAGGGCCTTGCCCTTGCCGTTCTCGAACGTCGCGGTCAGCGTCGTGCGGTCGCGCTGACTAGAGAAGCCGCCGAGCCAGCCGGACAGGGCGTAGGTCACCTTGCCGCCGCTGACGCCGCCCGCGGCGATGTTCACCGTCTGGGTCCCGGTCGACTTGGCCGACTCGGGGCCGCCGTAGAAGTAATTCTTGCCCCGGTGCTTGGGACCGGGCGAGGTCGCGCTGACGTCACCGCTGGTCCAGGCGTACGAAGCGGCGGTGAAGCCGTGCTTCCCCTTCCAGTGCGGCACCTTGACCACGCTGTCCGTAATAGAGCCCTTGCCCGATTCGGCGCCGGGGTTGGCGATGAGGTTATGACCGCACGAGGGGCAGGCGCTGGCGCTGGCCGGGCTGGCGCTGGCCGGGCTGGCGCTGGCGGCGGCCGGGAGGATGACGGCGGCCGCGGCTGCTGCCACGGTCGAGACGAGCAGCAGGCGGAACGCGGGGCGCGAGCCAAACATGAGGATTTCCTCCAGTTCGACGGTAAGGTCACGGAAAGGATACGGTGACCCGCCAGCTTTGACTAGATTTGGCAAGGAGAGTTACAGCACTCCCAGTGTTCTGGCCTGGCCTGACCCCAGCCCCGGCCTCGGCGTAAGTTATGCTCGCGTTGCCCAGGCCCAGCTGCCTGGGCTAGACGCCGCGCGGCAGGCGGCTGACTGTTACTGAGTCGAGCCGAAGGCCCGTGATCAGGTGCTCGATTACGGCTTCGCCGTCGATCGCGCCGCAGCTGAACAGGTCGATGGCGACGAGATCCTCTTCCGGCCAGGTATGAATGGACAGGTGCGACTCGGCCAGGATCAGTACCAGCGTGATCGCGCCGTTCGGGAAGACCACGTGCGACTCGTCGAGCACATGGCCGCCGCCCGCGTCGACAGCGGCCCGCGCGACAGCGGTCAGCGCCGCGAGGTCGCCGACGGGCGAGTCGGTGTCATAGCTGCGCGCGTCGACCGCGTAAAGGAACTTCGGCGAGATAGCTTCGGCCTCGCGCAGGGCCACGTAACTGCTGGCCGGCTGGATACCCGACATGATGTGCGAGGATACCGCAGGTAGCAGATATGGACATTGACGCGATCGTGACCGAGGTAGCCGCGGCTGTCGGCCTGGCCGAGGGCGAGTCAGGCGTGCGCGACGTGCTGCGGGTGATCGCCCGTGCCGAGCCGGTGCCGACGAGCCAGGTCAGCCGGATGGCCGAACTGCCGGTCCCGATCGTCACCGCGATCTCCGGCGAACTGCGCAAGCGCGGTGTCGTCGACCGGACCAGGCCGGTCAGGCTGACCGAAGCGGCCCGCGAAATCCTGACCGGGTCCCAGCTGAGCGCCGAGTGCCCCCAGTGCGGCGGGCTCGGCCTGGTCATCCCGGCCGAGCTCAAGCCGCTGGCCGTCGAGCTTGAGGCGGACGCGGCCGGAGAACCGCAGGCCAGGCCCGAGCTCGACCAGACCCACTGCACCGTCGCCACTAAGGTGCGCCGGGTACTCAAGCTGCACGAGACCGGCGCGCTTGAAGGCAAGGACATCATTCTCCTTGGCGACGACGACCTGATCTCGGTCGCGATCGCCAGGTTTGCCGCCCTGACCGGGATCAGGACCGGCGCGCTCGCGGTTGTCGACACCGATCCGGCGGTGCTTAGCTGGATCGGCGAGCGCGCACCGGGAGTCAGCCTGACCGAGCACGACCTGCGCCAGCCGCTGCCCCCCGCACTCGCCGGCGCCTTCGACGTCGCCTGCACCGATCCGCCCTATACGGTGCCGGGCGCCGAGTTGTTCCTGTCCCGCGCGGTCGCCGCTCTGCGGCCAAGACCAGGCGGGCACGTGTTCTTCAGCTTCGGTGCCAGGCGCCCGGCGGAGACCTTGGCTACGCAGCAGCTCATGGCCGATCTCGGGCTGGTGACCCGATCCCTGACGCCCAACTTCAACGCCTATGAGGGGGCCGGCATCCTGGCCGGCTCCAGTCACCTTTACCACCTGCGCAGTACCGAGGAGACCTCCCCGCTGATCGAGGGCGCGTACGAAGGCCCGCTCTACACAGCCCAGACCAGGGGCGAGCAGACCCGTCCCTACCGGTGCGCGTCCTGCGGCGCGGTCCACATCACCGGCACCGGCGCCGAGGCCGGCCCGTGGACGACGATCGCCCAGCTTAAAGCGGCCGGATGCCCAGCCTGCGCCGGGACGACGTTCCGCCCGATGCCCAGGCGGGCCAGGTGAGCGTTCACATCCGGGGCAGCGCGTCCTTGGCGAGGGTGATTTCCGGCTGCAGGTTGTTCGCGACGCCGACCGCGATCCTGACGTACGCGTCGCCCTTGAGCACGCTGATCGGGGCATAACCGTCGTAGTAGGCTTCGTCACCGAGAGGGGTGGCATCGCTAATGTCATCGTCAGTCGCGGGTGAGGCCACGGCGCGGCCGGGCACGGTCGAGCTGTCGGTGAGCGGGATGACGTGCGCGGCGTGCGCGGCGCGGATCGAGAAGAAGCTAAACGCCCTGGAGGGCGTGACCGCAACAGTCAACCTGGCGACGGAGAAAGCGACGGTGGTCATGTCGGCCGCGCTGACGGCGGCCGACCTGATCCGGGCGGTCCAGGACGCCGGCTTCGACGCTGAGGTGTCGTCTCGGAGGGCGGGCTCGCCGCCGGAGCAGGGCCGTGACACTGCTTTGCGTGCCGACGCCGGCACCGCAAGGTACCTGCGGCGGCGGCTGATAGTGGCCGGGATTTTCTTCATACCGCTGAGCGACCTTTCTGTCTTGCTGTCGCTGGTGCCCGCCGACCGGTTCCCCGGCTGGCAGTGGGTGCTGATCGCGCTGGCCGCGCCGGTCGTGCTGTGGGCAGCGTGGCCGTTCCACCGGGCCGCGTTGCGCAACGCCAGGCACGGGGCGGTCACCATGGACACGCTGGTGTCGGTCGGCGTTGTCGCGGCATGCGGGTGGTCGGGTTACGCGATGTTCGCGCTTGACCGTTCCCGGACCACGGTCAGCCCGGTCTATGAGCTGTTCCATGCTTCTGGTGGCGGGATTTACCTGGAAGTCGCGGCGTCGGTGACGACGTTCCTGCTGGCCGGCCGGTTTTATGAGGCCAGGGCGCGGCGCACGGCCGGGGAGGCTATGCGCGAGCTGGCCGCTTCGGCAGTGAGCGAGGTCAGCGTGCTGTCCGGTGACGGCGGCGAGCGGCGGCTGCCGGTCGCTGACCTGCGGCCTGGCCAGCGGTTCGTGGTCAGGCACGGCGAGCGGGTTGCTGCTGACGGCACGGTCGAGTCAGGGTTTTCCGCGGTTGACCGCAGCATGATGACCGGTGAGTCGGTGCCCGTCGACGTGGGCCAGGGCGATAGCGTCACGGCCGGGTCGATCGCGGTCAGCGGCCGCCTGGTGGTGCGCGCGGACAAGACGGGGGACGACACTCAGCTTGCTCACCTGATCGCGCTGGTGGACCGGGCGCAGTCGGAGAAGGCGGCCGTCCAGCGGGTCGCGGACCGGATCTCCGCGGTGTTCGTGCCGGCGGTGATTGCGTTGTCGGTGCTTACGCTGGCTGGCTGGCTGCTGGCGGGCAGCCCGGCCGAGCGGGCTTTCAGCGCCGCGCTGGCCGTGCTGATCATCGCCTGCCCGTGCGCGCTCGGCCTCGCCACGCCGGCCGCGCTCATGGTGGCGTGCGGGCGCGGCGCCGAGCTGGGCATCTTCATCAAGGGCTACCGCGCGCTTGAGTCGTCGCGGGCGGCGGACACGGTCGTGCTTGACAAGACCGGCACGGTGACGACCGGACGGGCCGGCCCTGGCGGCGGCTGACCTCGGTATCGCGCTGGGCACCGGCACCGACGTCGCGATCAGCGCAGCCGACCTGCTCGTGCTCAGAGACGATCTGCTGGCCGTTCCGGAAGCCATCAGCCTGGCCAGGACCATGTTTTTTCTAATGCACATCTATCGACTCTCTGACCTGCGGATACTCCAGCTACCGACATGGATCGAGCAAAGACTACTGTCCGTCATAGCCCGAATGTTCTTAGTGACTGAGGTTGGGCTTGCCTGGACTGTAGGCCGCCGGCCCGCCGAGCCGAAACGAGCGCGGCAGGTACCCGTCCCCAGCCCACGAGTTCAGTGACCGCGGGTGAGCGGTTGTTTGTCTCACGCCTCGCGCGCGTCTGCGCGCGTTGGGCGACATCCGGGCGGTGAGACGAGACAACGAGACGATCACTGAGCGTGACTGTCACACGTCGCGCGCTGGACGTGCAAGCCGGTTCGTGCATGGTGCACGGCCGGCCGCCAAAGGGCGCAGACGCGCGCGCGAGGCGTGCACGGTGCACGTGCACGCCTCGGTGCGACAGTGGCCCGTCAAGGCCAGTCGGGAACCTGCCGGCCGCGCTGCCGCCGGCCCCGACCGGCCCGGACACGCTCACGGTCCTGTCCGGTTCAGTGTCCGTTTCAGCGGATAGTGAACCGGACACTGAGCCCGACATTGAACCGAACGGTGAAACGGGTATATCTATGTCTATCGTCTGCGCGTGATAAGTGCAGACGCGCGGGCGGCATAGACGTAGACAAACCGGGGCGGGCTTGCCGGGCGCGCTGGCCGGCTCCGCGCGGGGGAGTAAACTCGGAGCCCGAGTAGTCTTCGAAAGGGGCGTGAGTGTCGTGCCCGGTCGTAATTCGGCAGCGGCCCGGCTGCCGTCTGCCGCATGGCGGAACCCGGAAATGGTCCGCGCGTGGCGTACTTATGATTTCCGGGCTGTTTTTCACCTGGCTTGCAAGGTCGGGCTGACACCGGAAATGATCGCGGTCACTACCGGGCTGCCGCTGGATCTGGTGCTGAATGTCATGAAAGGCAACGCGACGCTCAGCCGCGATCCTGCCGCGAGCGAGCCGGTTGCGGCCGGCCTGGGAATGCCTGGCGATATCCGGGGAATAGTCGGCCTTCCCCTGCCCCCGCAATCGCGTGTGCCCGTGCCGTTAACAAAACCTAAGGATGCTCCTGCCCGCCGACCGGAATCCGCGCCGACAGCCACGCTCAGGCTGCGGGAATCGGTCGGGGACCGGATCGCCAAGTTGCGCCGCCAGCGCGGCCTGACCCAAGAGCAGCTTGCCGAGCAAGCCGGAATAAGCCTGACCATGATAAGTAAACTCGAACAGCAGGCCAGGACACCCAGCCTGGCAATGCTCGACTCAGTCGCGCAGGCACTTGATGTCCCTGCCTCGTATTTTCTCCAGCCGGGGCCGCACAAAGGCCAGCCGGGCCGCAGGAACCAGCGCCCGCCCGATCACCTGCCCGCCGAAATCCTCAGCAAACCCGATTTCATCGCGGCCTGCGAGACGCGGGACCTCGGCACTGTCTTCCAGATCGCGGCCAGCCACGGATTCATGCGCAGCCACCTCGCCCGCCGCTGCGAAATGACGGTCGGCCAGGTATCGGCATACATCCTCGGCGCCAGGAAAGCACAGGACGTCGACATTTTCTGCCGCGTTTCTGACGGCCTGCACATACCAGGCGCGATGCTCGGCATCGGGCAACGGGAATGGGAAACCAGCAATCCGCCGCACGCCAGCCGGCAATCCGAAGCACACCCCGCAGACTCGGACGAGGAATCCGGCCTTCCAGCCGACACGCGGACCTGCTCCCGATGTGACAGGCCGCTCAGCCGGTACAACAACACCGATTACTGCGGACCTTGTGCCACTACCGATGACCGCTTGCCCGCCGAACGGATTGCCCCTGAACCCGGCGCTGATATCGGCACCCGCCTGCGGGCTGCGCGCCTACGGCGTGGAATGACTCTTGAAACGCTCGGCAGATTGTGCGGCGTATCGGCCGCTTACATATCTATGGTCGAGAACGGAAAACGCAGGCTTGACCGCTACTCGATGGTCATATCCCTCGCGAACGCCCTCCGGATACCTGCATCCGAGATCGCAGCAGGACTCGTCGAAGCGCAATCGGATATAGGCGAAATCGCAGCGGGAATGTCCGACGATAATCGTGAACGGGAGTCTGGACCGGGAGGGGCCGGCGTAACGATTCGCAAGATTCCTAATCAGGATGATGAGGATAGGCTTATTTTCGCTGCTCGACACCCGAGGAATTACGATCCGGGAGTAATTGACTCTCTCGCAGTAGTACTTTCCGGACAACGTCGCATCGAAGACGCTATCGGATCCACGCCACTTGTTCAGCCAGTGCAGGCACAGTTTAACGTGGTCCGCGAACTCGTGACCGAAGCGCGCGGCGATATGCGAGACCGGGTGCTGGATATCGGTAGCCAATGGGCGCAGTTTGCCGGATGGCTGCACGCGAATACTGGTCGCTATGAAGAGGCTAGCCGTTTTTATGCTATGGCTCTTGAGTGGGCAACCGAGGCGGAAAGGCCAGATATGGTCGCGACTGCATTGAATATGCAGGGCCACGTTGCATGGCTATGCGCGAAATCCGGCCCAGTTATTGGCCTATCTCGCGCGGCGCAGCGCGACATTAGGACAAGCCCAGGGGTTCGGGCGCTGGCAGTACAGCAGGAAGCACGGGGAATGGCCCTATCCGGGGAAGCGAATATCTCCGATATTGACCGTCGGTTCGATCAAGCCGCGAATCTCATCGAACAAGCCGCAGAGAATACTGAGAACGAACCGCCGTGGATTTATTTCTTCTCCTCCGGCTATCTTATTCTGCAACGCGGACTCGCTTACGGGCTGCTCGGAGAATACGTCAAAGCAAATTACCTGGTTATTGCCGGACTCTCGGCTATACCCATCGGCATGAGGCAGACGGAGTATGTGGCATCTCATTACCTGCTCCAGTTGGCTATAAATCATGCGAGGTCCGGAGATCTTAGGGCGGCTTGCTCAGTAGCTAAGGAAATTGGGATCATTGCCCGGCATACGAATTCAGAGAAATTGCGGGAGATCCTAGCTTCTTTTTCCACAAATCTAGTGCAGAGATGGCCCGAGAATCCCGACGTGTGCGATCTCGGCAATAGCCTGAACTGGCTGGCCGCGCTTAACGCTCCCGGCTAAGTCGCCGGGCCTGGCGGCTACACCGGATTCACTTGCCCCCATTCGATGTATCTTCGGTGGGGTCGGCAAAGGGTAGGCACATTCGAGGCACCACTGGGCATGCGAGTTCCCAGGACCGTCTTGGCGGTTGAGTGTGCCAGACTAGGTGCTTGCCTGTTGCCGTCACTGCCAGCCTGAAATCCTGACGTGGCGGTGAGCCGAGTCGAATCCAATCTGCGTGGGCTTGCTCCAGCAGGTCCCATAGCATGTGCGGGCCGTGCTGCCGTACGTGGTGTTGAATGTCGTAGCCAGTCTGCCTTGCCCATGATCCGTCCGTTCCAAGGAGCCAGAATTCCTCTGGCTGGTCATGTGGCATATAGCCGAGTTGCTGAGCAGGGACGCGAAGGGCAGCGAAGAAAGCAAATGAGCGGTCATCGAGCACCTTGCCTGTAATCTTGGTCTCGCGTTCGCTAAAGTCGTCCATGTCGGCCGCGTGCAGCAGTGAAATCGGCGTCTGCTGTCGGATTGCCCTGACGGGCATGAAGCCACCGTAGTCCGCCAGTAAGCGGCCCTGGGCCTGGTCTTCGCGCACGGTCAGCAATGCGAGCGCGCCTCCGCCCAGTTCCCGGTAGAGATTGGCGAGTATCCGCCCGCCCCGGCAGACCTGGCTGAGCCAAGGAGGCGGAATTGCCGGCACTGCCCAATGGCCTTGCTTTAGGGATATTTGTCCTGGTCAAGCACATAAGTTCTGGTACAGCACGTGGCCGCTGAACTGCCGCTGAACTGGGGTCCCTGGGGTTGTCACACAGCGTAGTGTGATGTAGATCACATTAAATCGGCTTAACGCAAGGCCATTGCCGGCACTGCCACGGTCGAGATCAGGCGGGCGTAGGGTGCGTTGCCCTGATAGCCGGTCATCCCGTCGTGCACGGCCAGATGCGGAACATAGCCGAGCGAGTTAAGCCGGTCCCGGGCGGCGTGTATTAGCTCCTGGTCGATGTCGATGCTCGTCACCAGTTCTGAGCAGAGGTGGTTGCAGAGCAATGCCGCGTTATACCCAGTGCCAGTTCCGATCTCAAGGATGTTCATATCGGGGGTAATGTCGAGTGCTTCTAGCATGAGCGCCATCAGGCCGGGCGAGGTTGATGAGCTTGTCGGCACGCCGTCGTCGTTGATCTGCGTGAATAGCACATCGTCGTCATACACCGAGCGGAGCCAGGAGTCGTAGTTCTCTGAATCCTGGCTGTCGATCCGGGCGAATCCCGGAATACCGTCGCGCTGACGGAAGAAGCTCGGAACGAATACCTCGCGCGGCACACTGCTGAACGCCGCGATCCAGCCCGGTGACCGCAGGTTCCCGTCCGCTACGAGGCTTGTGACTAGAGCAGATCTCAGCTCGGCTGCGTGCGAGCTGTCGCATGAATCCCCGCTGCCCCTCATATGTTGCTCCTGCCTTCAAGCGCATCGGCTATTGCGGCCGCTATTGGCAAGCCGGTCTTGTCTTCGATCCACGCTCATTGCCCATTTGGATTTATTTCGAGAAATACCCAGTCGCCGGACGGGCGGACAAGGAAGTCAAGCGCGCCGAAACGCAGTCCTAGGTCTTCCATCAGCGTCAGGGTTGCTTGTCTGACTGCTGCCGGGACTTCGGTGATTCCGTATCCAAGATTTGCGTAGTCCGAGCGCCAGTCGATGTGCGCGGCCTTTGAGCCGGCGTAGATGGCGCCGGCAAAGAACTGTTGGTCAACGACAGTGACCCGGACGGCGTGGGTATGGTCTATCCATTCTTGGAACATGTGGGAAGTAGTCCTGATTGCCGGGTCGGGTAGCTCGCCAGGCCTGACAGGGCTAGCCAGCAGGTCATTGCCGACAGGATTCCTCCTAACCCCATGCGCGCTTCCGCGCCTGCCCAACCTTGCTCGGCCTCGGGCATATCGGAAAAGAACTGGAAGACCGTTGGCCTCCGGTGATATATCCCGGTCACGTCGCCGAAGCATACCGCGCGGCTTGCGCCTTGCAGCGTTCCGGCCCATCCGCCAGGCTCCAGCCGCGCGGACACGGATAGCGACATCGGAAATTCCGCCTCCGACCATTTTCGTTCCGCATTTCCCGCACCGCAGGAACGGCGACAGCAGATACGACGTCCGCGACCCCTGCCCCTTGCCGCCCAGCCGGGACGGCATCCCGCCAGGAGCCCATTTCGCCACGATCGCCGCGTGATCTTCCTCGGTCAAGATCGGCTCCCACTCACCGCGCACGGCATTCTCGCCGGCATCACGCAGGACTTCGCCCCGGTACACTACCTGGTAAACATTCACCACCCCTGGTCCGGCGGTGATTTTGTTAACGGTGGGTGACTGCGGGGGCGGCGGGTGATCTGTGCGGGACTGGCTGGGCGTGTCGGCTTGTTTGCCGGGGGCCGGGCTCTGGATGATCATGGTTTATGTCCGAGTTGCCGCCTGCTCAGGGCGGTCCTTCTCCGACTTCCGCCCGAACACCATCCGCTGCAGCACCGCGAGGGTCTCATTCGCCTCGGCCAGCCGGGCGGCCTGGTGGCCGACCAGTTCCCGCAGCTCCTCGTTCACCCGCACCAGCTGCGCGTTTTCCTCCCGCAGCTCCGCGTTCTGCCTGGCCAGATCATCAATCCGCGCCGACTGCCGGTCAATGACCTCCAGCGCCCGCGCCAGCAGTTCCTCAGCAGACGCCTCACCGGCAGACGGCGCCCAGGCACCGCCCGCGCCCGCCAGAACCCCTGCCGCCGCAGCCACGAACCACAGCAAACACTGCCGTCACCGGCAAATCACGCACCCCGCCGGCGTGTCGCAGCCGTCGGCCGCGCGAGCCTCCACAGCCACCGTCACAGCACTTCCGAATACTTACGAATGAAACACCCACACTGCCGCGCACAGCACGCCCATCGCGATCAGGGCTGGACGGTACAGCCTTCGCCATCCCGAGCTGAACGCGAGACCTGTTACCGCGAGCACCGCGACCGCCACGAGATTAACCGCGAAACCGTGGGCCCGGACTAGGGTGCCGAATCCGGACACCAGGTCAGCGATGACCGGCGGCTGGCTCGTCACGGACATGGACTGCACCATCGCGGCCAGGGAGCCTGGCTGGCCGCGCAGCTCACCCTGCCAGAAACCGCGGCCTGGCCAGGCTTGCAGCACCGCCATGCCGGTGAGGAAGACACCCAGGCATCTCAGCATGAGGCGGCCGAGAGGCGGTCGCCAGGAACGCTCGGGCAGGGCGAGCAACGCGCCGGCGACGACGTAGCACAGGGCGGTGCCCGGAGCTCCGGTCAGCCAGCTCAGGCCTGGGGCGAAAACCCCGCCGAACGATTCGCCGAACACCCAGACCACCAGGCCCCAGCCCGCTGACGCGACCCCGGCCAGCCTGGACAGCCTTCCCGGTCCCGTGAGCAGCCACAGGCCGATGCCGACCTGGATCCATACCGCTGCCGTGGCCGCCTGGATCGGATGGTACGACCAGCTCGTGCCGGCCCAGTTCACTACGTGCTGAACCCAGTGCGGGGAACTAGCGGCAGCGGGTGCGATGACCTGGGATGGCAGTCCGGCGGCCATGCCGGGCTGGGCCTGCAGCACTCCGTCGAACAGCCAGAGCAGTCCGAAGCTGATCCGCAGCAGCCGCCTGGCCTGGGCCTCGGCCGGCGCGGCAACGCCGTCTGGCCCGCCGGGCTGGCGGCGCCATTCCCTGACGCTGACCAGACCAGCCCCAGCGTGGCGAGCAGCAGCAGGATGAGCAGGCCCTGATGAAACAGCGCCTCCTTGAAGGCCGTCACGACCGTGGGGTCATTGACGTTAAGCCTGCCGGCGAGGACTTGATGCAGGAGCACGGACTGCTGATCCACATCCTGCTGATCTACCGTCAGCTCGCCGGGCAGCACGCGGCCGGGCAGCCGGTCCAGGCGGATCACTCCCGCGCTGCGGCTACCGTGATCCACGACTACATCGAGGGCTTTCACGAAGAACTTGAAGAGGCGTACGTCTTTCCCCGGCTCCGGGCCGCGAACATGCTGACCGGCACTGTGAGCACGCTCCTGCTTCAGCACGCGCGCGGGCGGGAACTGACTCAGCTGATCCTTGCCGACAGCGCCGGGAATGGCATCCTGCCAGGGGAACGGGCCGCCAGGGTCACAGCCGCGATGGCCGCGTTCGCGCGAATGTATGAGCCGCACGAGGCCAGGGAAGACACCGTGGTCTACCCGGCGTTCCGCGCGCTGCTCCGGCCGGCCCAGGTCGCTGAGCTTGGCGCACGGTTCGCGGGACTGCAGCGAGATTAGTTCGGCCAGAATGGCTTCATGTCCATGGTCGCCCGGGTGGCCGCGATCGAGCAGGCGCTCGGCATCTACGACCTGGCGCAATTCACTCCGCCGAACCTGACGCCGCCGCCGGCCGGGTAACGGCGAACGGCCGGGCAGCCCCGGCTAGGGCGTTCCCGGCGGAGTCACTGTCGCGCCGACACTGACGGCACCCGCGTACCTGAATCGCAGCGTCAGCACAACCTGCTGCCCCAGGCGGAGCCCCCGGGGCCGGATGAGTGACTGTCGCGCGGACGCCGCCGCCCGCCACGCTGGTGAAGTTAGTCGTCTCCGGCAGCGGACCGTAACGGCGTGAGGCCCCGATCGCGATCGCCTGCCCGACGGGGTGCTGCGAGCCATCCTCAGCCGCTCCGGCGAGGAGCAGCACCTCCGATTCAGCGCAGCCGGCGGTCACCACTCGATGCAGCGTCATCAGGCCCGTGGTCAAGGTGCCGGTCTTATCGATCGCCAGCGCGGTCACTCGCCCTGCTATCTCCAGCGATCGAGCGCTCTTGATCAAGATGCCCAGCTCGACGCCCCGGCCAAGTGCCGCAAGCAGCGCGGTGGGCGTTGCCAGGCCGAGGGCGCACGGGCAGGCCACGACCAGCACAGCGACCGCGGCACTCCGGCGCTGGTCACGTAGGCGTGCTCGGTGGCATAGCTGACGGTCGCGGCCACGCCCTCGACCCGGTTCAGCACGCGCTCGATCCTGGCGGCGCACGAACCGCAGGTCATGCCGCTCACGGCGAACTCAAGCACCGGCGACTGGGCCACGGTGAGCAATGTGGCTTCAGCCCTGATGGCCGCGTTGGTCACGGGCGACGCCCCGCCCCGAGCCCGGCCGGACCCGCGCCCGTCATGTGCATCGGTCCGCTGCGATGCTGTGGCGTATTAGTGGCGGAGACCGGACCAAGTGCCGCGCCAGCGGCGTAAGCACCAGCGAACATCGCCACCAGTAGCACCAGGAACGCGCTTAGTCGCACCGCCGGGCTCATCTCAGGATCCTCTCCAGCGGCTCAGGTGCTGCCGCACTTACCGGAGAGGGTAGCGCCCTTCACCGCTCGACCCGCGCGGCACTCTCGGACTCCCCGGCTCCACGTCTCAGATCATGATGATGAGCATCAGGACCATGGTGATGCCCATGCATATGCGACAGATTGCCGCGGTCTGATCGCTGAGCAGGTAGCTGGTCAGTCCTCCGTCGCTGGCGCTACCTGCCGCACTGACGCTGGCACTGAGGCTGGCGCTCGCCGGCGTGCTGCCGCGGTCCAGGTCGTGCTCGGTGTCGGCCCGCCCGTCTGGAGCCGGCGGCGCGACTGATGCCAGTGACGCGGTGGCGAGTGCGGGCTGGCCGACAAGCAACGGGGCGTGCGCGGCTGCCCCACGGACTGTAGCGCCAAGCTGGTCCAGGTCAGTGACGGCAAAGCCAGATAGCAGCAGGGCGAACGCGAAGGCCAGCGTGGGCAGGCGCAGGACGCCCATCGCCGCGCCGCCCATCGCCATGCCGCCCATGCCCTGGCTCGCTCCAGCCGCGGGCACCGTCGCAGCCACGAACATGTACAGCATCGCGGCACTGTGGGTCAGGTGGGTCGGATAGTGACCGCGCCGCAGTGAGCGCGGGGCGGGCTGCCGCACTACCGCGACCCGGACGCCGAACCACAGCGTCAGAACAGCGAAGACTGCTTCCCAGACGACATTCGGAAAGGTCCGCAAGCCAGTGGCGAGCATTCCGGCCATGGCTATGCCCATGAGCACGTGAGCCGAGTCCGCATCGGCGCAGGGCGGCAGCCTGAGCCACGGACGGGCTATCACGAGCCGGGCCACGCTGACCGCGGCCACGGCGAGCATCAACACGGCGAAGATGTCGAGCAGCCAGGACGGAGTCATGACGCGGTAACCTCCTGAGGTGTAATGGCGCCCGAAGCAGCGGGTCGGGCAATCGGCCAGAAGCAAAGAGCGACGAGTGCGAGGAGCGGTCCTGAATTGACGTCGGTCGCGCCGCCCGCCAGTATCGCGCCCAGGTCCTCGCCGACGATCCAGATGATCAGCGAGACGATGAGAGCAAGCACGATTGCCGCCCGCAGGACCCGGGCTGGGAGAAATACGGCGACGGCGATCAGGGCTAGCAGGACGGCCATGACGATCGCGGCGGCCAGTCCGCGGTGGGCCACCAGGCCAGCGAAGGCATCGTCAAAGCCAGAGAGCCAGCGCGGCTGGCCGCCGGCCATGCTGGTAACCATGGCACGCAGGCCTTGCGCGGAGCGATTGCCCGGCGTCACGGAGAAGTACGCGAGGCTGCCCCAGAGGATTAGCCACAGCGCCTTCGACGCCCAGATCCCGACTGACCCGGCCGCGACATAAGGGCCCGGTCGGCTTGAGGATCTTGGCCAGAGCAAGACCGCGAGCAGCGCGTAAAGGATAACGGCGCCTGGCGCTCCGTTGAAGGGGCTGGCAACGCCGTTCAGCACGCCGCCCAGTCCTTCGCCGAACCACCACACCGCTACCGACCAGACGATCGAGGCGGCAAGGGCGGCCTTCAGCGTTGGCCGGCAGGCAATGCCGATGGCGATCAGCAGCTGGACGGTGGCGAATGCCGCGTTCGTGGGGACCGGATGCTGCTCGACAATCCGAGCGGCCCAGGTTATCGGATCGGCGATGACCGCCGGGTTCCCTGCCGCCGTGCCCGCCAGCATCTGCCCGAAAGCTCTGGTGAACATGAAGGACTGGTACTGCAGGACGGCATCGAGCAGCCAGATGAGTGCCAGCCCGAGCCGGAGCCATCGCCTGGCATCGGAAAGCTCGAGACTCCCGGTGGTCGCGCCTGCTTTCCTGGGATGCGGGACGCCCCGGCCCAGCGCCGTGCTGTCGGTTGCCATGACCTCGCTCCAGTTCACTCGGCTTGAGAAAGCGGTTACGCCGGCCATTGTCAGCCGTGCTCGCGGCAATTAGTGGCTCACCGTCCGCCTTCAGCGCACCGAAGTTTAAATGCGTTAGGCCATCTTTGCAACCCATCCTGAGCTGCGGAAACGTGATGTCAAAGCCTCTTGCGCGCTACCTGAGAACCCCGCCGGGGTATGCACGGAAACCCCTGGTGGGTAATTCGAAAACCCCTCGGGGGTATTCTGCGGAACCAATTGACCAACAGGCCAGGCATCAGGTCGGGGCGGCGCTTGTTGCGCGGGCTGCCCGAATGGTGTTCGCTGGGAAGCGCTGGCGATCGCGGGGGCCGAAGGGAGCAAAGAACGATGCGAGGTTGCTCGTGCGGGCACGGATCGTCCTGCGGATGCGCCGCCGGGTGCGGTTGCGGATGTAACGGCTGAGAGGCCACCGCGGGCCGATGATGGACAGGAGCGTCGCCGGGTGCTGACGACTTCCCCCGATCATGTGCCGCTGGCGGAGGCAGGTGAGCCGGGTTTCGCTACCGTTGAGCTGGCGCTCGGCGGCATGCACTGCGGTGCGTGCGCGGTGCGGATCGAGCGTGCGCTCGGCCGGCTGCCTGCCGTCGCGAGCGCGTCGGCCAACCTGGCCACGGCCAGGGCGTTCGTCTGCTACGACAGCTCCGCGATCAGCATTGGCGAGATCTGCCGAACCATCGCCGACGTCGGCTATGCGGCCGAGACCATCGACGAAGCCACGGCGCCGGCGCGTCGGCAGGAGGGCGACCGCTGGGGGTTGCGGGCGATCATCGCCTGGCCGCTGGCGATAGCCGCGTTGCTCGTGTCGCTGCTCCTGCCTGAGACGGCGGGTCCCGGATGGACCGTCCTCATCCTGGCCGTTGTCGTGGAATTCGCCGCTGGCTGGCCGTTTCTCCGCAATGCCGCTCGCTTGCTTCGCCACGGCGCGGTGAACATGGATACCTTGACCGCCTTCGGGACACTCGCCGCCGTCGCCGTGCAGGCCGTCGAGGTGATAGCACTCGGAGGCAGCCATATCCACATCGGCAGCGGCAGAGGCGCGTTCGCGGCCCGGCTGCACTTCGCTATGGCGCCGCTTATCGTGGCCATTTTCGTGAGCGGACGCGCGGCCGAGGGCGGTGCGCGCCGCAGGGCAACCGGGACGATGCGATCGCTGCTGTCGTTGCGGCCGCCCACCGCGCGGGTTGTCGCGCATCCTGACAGCTTCCGGGGCGACGTGGTCGCCCCGGAAAGCGTGCCCCTCGGGGCTCTGATAAGGGTACGGCCGCATGAGGTGATCCCGCTCGACGGGACCGTCGTCAGCGGATGGTCTCCGGTTGATGAATCGATGCTTACCGGTGAGCCGATGCCTGTTGACCGTGGTCCCGGCGACGTGGTCACGGGCGGCACGCATAACGGCCGGGGCCCGCTCGTCGTGCGGGTCGGGGCGCTGGCCTCGGAGTCGGTGCTGGCCCGCCTGCAGCGGCTGGTCGAGGAAGCTCAGCGGGACAAGGCGCCGTTGCAGCGGCTGGCTGACCGGGTGAGCCGGGTCTTTGTGCCAGCCGTGCTCGTGTTCGCGGCCGGGACGTTCGTGATCTGGTGGTTCGCCGGCAGCAACCACGACGCGGCGGTTCTGAGTGCATTGTCTGTGCTGCTGGTAGCCTGCCCGTGCGCGATGGGCCTGGCCGCGCCGATGGCGATGATGGTCGGCTGCGGCAGCGCCTCGGCGCTCGGGATTTTCGTCCGCAACGGTGATGCGCTCGAACGTCTCTCCAAGACCGATACCGTCATGTTCGACAAGACCGGGACGCTGACCGAGCGCCGTGCCGTCGTCACCGACGTGATCACGGCACCGGGATTCAGCCGGGATGAGGTACTCAACGCCGCCGCGGCGGTCGAAGCCGAGAGCGATCATCCGGTCGCCCTTGCGATCTTGGCCGCGGCCAGCTCAGCCGGACGCGGGTCGGATGTCCAGAGCGTTCCTGGCGTGGGCGTGGCAGGCATGGTCAACGGGTTTCAGGTGCGCGTGAGCCGGCTTGAGCAGGCGCGCTTGCCGGAGTCGCTGGCATATGCGGTCGGGACCTGCTACGCACGGGGTGAAACTGTCTCGCTCGTCGAGCGCGGAGAGCGCGTCATGGGCGCCATCGCGGTTTCTGCCCCGCTTCGCCCGGAGGCCAGCGGCGGCTATCGGGTGCGCGATCGGCAGCGGGTCGCAGGCCGCGCTCGCGACCAGCGACGTCGCGCTGCTCGGCAACGACCTGAACGGCGTACCGGCCGCCATCACCCTGGCGCGCGCGACCTATGCCGTGATGATGCAGAACTTCGGGTGGGCGATTGGATACAACATCGCCGCCTTGCCGCTGGCCGCTGCCGGGCTCATCGACCCGCTGGTAGCGGCCGTGGCCATGGGCCTGTCCAGCTTGCTCGTCGTCGCGAACAGCCTCCGCCTGGCGCGGATCGGCCGCTCGGGGCTGAGCCAAACGCGAAGTCCGCGGTTCTTGCGGGGCGCCAGGGGCATCAGCCTGTCGGTGTTGCTGCCGGTCGTGCTCTTCGCGGTGCTTACGGTCCTCGGCCAGGCAGTCTCACCGGCCAGGGACCAGTCCCTGCTGCCCGAACTTCCGTACATCTCCACAGTGAGCCTGGCCGGCGGCGGAAGCGCCCAGGTTTACCTCAACCCTGGCGCACCGGGGCTCAACGAACTGCACTTGTATATCTACCCGCCGCGCTCGCACACGAAGATAACCGGGGTGAAGGTCACCGCCGCCTTCGGCGATCAGCCGCCGCAGCTCCTCCAGCACCTTCGTATCGCGTCGAACCATTACGTGAATTACGTGCTGCTGAAATCCGGCCGCTGGACTTTCCGTATCTACGCTCGCATAGGTGACCGGACTGCTTCATTTGTCGTGAAACGTATCATCTCATGATAAGGACTGCCAGGAACGGGATCGGCGCAGCCGCCGTGTGCCTCCTGACCGGCCTGGCCGGCTGCGGCGCCCCGGCGTCGGCGGGGCCGCAGCCAGCAGGCAAGTCGCCCTCCGAGATCGCGCGCATGGTCTGCGCGCGGGAAGCCGAGGGGGAGATCGCTGATCTGCTGGGCACCAAGGCGGACATCACGGCTCCGACATGGGCCGATCATCGCTATTCGTGCGGCTACCGCTACCGTGCCGGGACCATGGTGCTCTCGGTCAAGGAGCTTTCCAGCTGGAACCAGACGTACGGATACTTCAACGGGCTGGCCACGACGCTGCACAGGACACATCCGCTACTCGGTCTCGGCCAGGCTGCTTTCACGGTGCGGGACGGCTCGGTCGTCGTCCGCAAGGACTGGAAGGTCCTCACCGTCAATGTCGCCGGCCTCCGAGGCGCAGTCGGGTCGCCGCCAAGCTCGCCTGCCAAGGTCGCGCTCGGGGTGGCGGCGGTGATACTTGCCTGCTGGGCCGGTGACTGACGGGACAGACCCGGCCTGGCGCGCCGGCTAGCGGCAGGAGGAGCAGAGGCCGAGGACGTCGAGGCGGTGGCCATGTGGCTCGAAGCCTTCAACTTCGGAGAGTTGGCCGGTGGCCTGGGTCAGGTCGTGCTCAAGGCCGGAGGACAGCGTGATGTCGGTGACTCTTCCGCAGTTGACGCAGACGAGGTGGTGGTGGTGCCCGGTCAGGTCCTCGGCGAGCTCGAACCGGGTGAACTCGTCGTTGGCGGTGACGCGCCTGACCAGCCCGGCGGATTCGAGATCGGTCAGATGCCGGTACGCGGAACTGCGCGGCAGGCCGGGGAGGCGGTCGGCGATGTCGCCGATGCTGACCGGGTGGCCGGCGCCGACGAGCAGGCTGATGATCGCGCGCCGCCCGCTGGTGTAGCGCTGGTCGATGCGGCGCAGCCGTCCTTCGACGACGTCGTGCACGTCGCCGGCCGGGTTCCGGGCTGGCATCGGCCTCCTCCTCAGCGGCGCGGCAGCGGCGCGCTGCGATCGCGCGGGCCGGATCTTGTGTCATGTAAGCACGTGATGATCTCGTTATGCAAACGTCCGGAGGCCGTCCGGAGGCCGTCCGGAGGCCGTCCGCCAACCTCTTATTTGCAATGAGACTCAGTCTGAGGATAGGTTTCGGTTCATGGCGAACAGATCACGACAGTCCACAATCCCGCGGCTTTCCGCGGTGAACCGGAACCTCGCCCTGGCCGGCGCGATTGCCAGCATGGCCGTCCTGGCGGCCGGGTGCGGTAGCAGCGGTACTACGGACGCTGCGAACGGCACCATGGTCATTAACGCGATCGGCGCGGAGAACGAGTACGCGAACGTGCTGAGCCAGATCGGCGGCCGGTACGTGCACGTGTCCTCAATACTGAACAACCCGAACACCGACCCGCACACCTTCGAGGCCAGCCCCAGCGTGGCCGCGGAGGTCAGCGCCGCTCAGCTCATCGTCCAGAACGGCGTCGGCTACGACACGTTCATGAACAAGATCGAGTCCGAGTCGCCGGACCCCAAGCGCAAGGTGATCGTCGTCCAGAACCTGCTCGGCTTGCCTGATGACACCCCGAACCCGCACTTGTGGTACAGCCCGAAGACCATGCCGGCCGCCGCCAAGGCCATGGCCGCTGACCTGTCGGCGCTGCTGCCCGCGCACAAGGCCTTCTTCGAGGCCAACCTGAAGAAGTTCGACAGGTCGCTGACCCCGTGGTTCCACGCGATCGCGGCGTTCAAGGCGAAGTACCCGGACACGCCGGTCGCTACCACTGAGCCGGTTGCTGACTACATGCTGCAGGCCGCCGGCACCGACAATCTCACCCCGTTTGCCTTCCAGGCTGACATCATGAACGGCGTGGATCCCTCTCCGGAGGACGTGGCGCTGGAGAACGGCTTCTTCACCAGGCACAAAGTCAAGGTGTTCTGCTACAACCAGCAGGTGGTCGACGCGCTCACGACGTCGATCAGGGAAACGGCGCTCAAGGCCGGAGTGCCGGTCGTCGGCGTCTACGAGACGATGCCGACGCCCGGCTATGACTACCAGTCCTGGATGCTCGCCGAGGTGAACGCCCTGACCAAGGCGGTGGCCGACAAGATCTCGACCCAGAAGCTGTGATGACTGCTCAGGACCACTCTTCCTCCCCGCCAGGGCACGGGGCCGAGACGCTCCACGTCGACCAGGTCAGCGTGTCCCTGGCGGGACGGCAGATCCTCGATGAGGTCAGCTTCACCATCGGCCCCGGCGAGTTCACCGGCCTGATCGGCCCGAACGGGGCGGGCAAGACGACGCTGCTGCGGGTGATCCTCGGCCTGCAGCAGCCGGGGCACGGCAGCGTGACCGTCGCGGGCCGGCCGAGGTCGCCGCGGAACCAGCCGGTCGGCTACGTCCCGCAGAAGGTGCTACTCGACCCCGATCTGCCGATGCGGGCGCGGGACCTGGTCGCGCTGGGGACGGACGGCAATAAGTACGGCCTGCGGCTGCGCTCGCGGGAGCGCGACCAGGCCGTCGCCGAGATGCTGCATGCTGTCGACGCCGACCGGTTCGCGGACGCGCGGGTCGGGAACCTGTCGGGCGGCGAGCAGCAGCGGGTGCTGATCGCGCACGCCCTGGTCAGCCGGCCCCGGCTGCTGCTGCTTGACGAGCCCCTGGCCAACCTCGACCTGCGCAGCGGCCAGGAGGTCATCACGCTGCTGGCCCGGATCGCCCGCGAACAGCAGATCGCCGTGCTGCTGTCCGCCCACGAGATGAACCCGCTGCTGCCGGTAATGGACCGGATCGTGTATCTGGCCGGCGGCCGCTCGGCGAGCGGGACCACTGCCGAGGTCGTCACCAGCGAGGTCCTCAGCCGGCTGTACCGGCATCGCGTCGACGTCCTGCGCGTCAACGGCCGCGTCCTGGTCGTCGCGGGCCGGCGCCGGCCGATGATGCGGCGCTGGCCGCCTGGTCAGCCTACGAGATGGGCTGACCAGGCGTGCATCAGCTCTTGACGTGGGTGTTCGAGCCAGGGTTCTTCGTCAGCGCGCAAGTCCGCGTGGCAGTCGTGATTGGCGGCGTGGTCGCCATCGTGTCGGCCGTGACCGGGGTGTTCACCGTGATGCGGGGCCAGTCGTTCGCCGGGCACTCGCTCGGCGACGTGTCCGCAGCCGGGGGCTCGGGCGCGCTGCTGGTCGGCCTGAGCCCGCTCACCGGGTTCGTGGGCCTGGGCATCGTCGGCGCGGGAGCGATGGACCTGATCGGCGTCCAGCGGGTCCGCGGCAGGGACCTGGCCACCGGCATCGTCCTCGGCACCGCTATCGGCCTGTCCGCGCTGTTCCTCTACCTCGACACCACTGCCGGGGCCACGACGGGTGCCGCCCAGCAGATCTTGTTCGGCTCGATCTTCACCACCACCGGCGCCACCATCCCGGCCGTCGCGATCCTCGGCGGGGCCGCGCTCGGCGGCCTGGCGCTGACCGGCCGCCCGCTGCTGCTGGCCACGGTCAGCCCGGACCTCGCCGCCGCGCGGGGAGTGCCGGTCCGCCTGGTCGTCCTGGCCTACATGGCTGCCCTGGCCGTGTCCGTCGGACTGTCCTCCCTCGCGGTCGGGGCGATTTTGTCCACTGCCCTGCTGATCGGCCCGCCCGCCGCCGCGCTGCGCCTCACCAAACGAGTGAGCCGGGCGCTGGCTGTCGCCTGCGTGATCGGCACCGGCACCACGTGGCTCGGGATCCTGCTGGCCTACGACAGCTACTACTGGGGATCGGCGAGGGAAGGCCTGCCCGTCAGCTTCTTCATCGTCGCCGCCATCTTCGCAGCCTACCTGGCCTCCGGCCTGCCGGCATCACGGGCATTCGCCGGCGGTCGACCGGAAACTGTCCCGCCCGCCGCCTGCGCGTGCGACCACGACCAGATCCCCGCGTAAGAGGCTAAGAGCCGGCAAGGAGGGGCATGTTCGCCAGCTTCATGATGAACACCTGGACCGTGGCGACGATCGTCGCGGTCGTGGCCGGGGTGGTCGGCTATTTCGTCGTGCTGCGCGGTTCGGCGTTCCCGGCCCACGCCATCCCTAAGGGCGCGTTCGCCGGCGCCGCAGGCGCCAGCCTCCTCGGCATCAACACGCTGATCGGGCTGGCCGTGTTCGCGCTGCTCGGAGCTTTGGGAATCGGCCGCCTGGGCCGCCGCGGCCGCCAGGATGTTGCCACGGCGCTCGCCCTAGTCATGATGCTCGCCCTCGGCGCCGCGTTCCTGTCGCGGACCACCGAGTACGAGCCCGAGATCTACTCGCTGCTGTTCGGCGAGGTCCTGGGAGTAAGCACCACCGAGATCCTGCCCGTCGCCGCCCTGGCCATAGTCTGCATCGCCGCGATCGCCGTTCTCTACCGGCCGCTCCTGCTGTCCTCCGTCGTCCCTGAGATAGCAGAGGCCCGCGGCGTCCGCAGTGACCGCATCGAGACCTGGTTCCTGCTCGTCGTGGCCCTGGCGACCGCCATGACCCTGCCCGTCACCGGCGCCCTGCTCATCTTCAGCCTGATGATCGGCCCGCCCGCAGCCGCCCGCTGCCTCACCAGCCGCCCCGGCCTGGCCATGACCGGATCCGTCATCATCGCCCTGATCACGGTCTGGGCCTCGATCGCCGCCTCCTACCTGTACAACTGGCCGATCGGCTTCTTCGTGGGAACTCTCGCCGCGGTCTTCTACGGCGCCGGCCGCGCCTACGCGGCCTGGCGGCGCACCAGGATTTCCCGTCCCTCCGTGCTGGCCGCCACCTTCGGTCACTGAACCGGCTGCGCCAGCGGGCCCATGACGAAATCCGGGTCCACCTGGCCGGCCAGGTCCTGCCCGGTGGCCGCGCTGGCCCAGGCCGAGGCGTTGCGGATGTGGAACTCGGTCGCCTGGCGGGTGAGCTTCCCCCAGTCCCTGACCCGCGCGTCCGCGGCCCGCCGCAATGCGGCGAGCGCCATCTGGGTGTCCTGGCTCAGGTCGGCGAGGCCGAATGGGCGACCCTGTTCCATCGCGCGCACCGCGGGCTCGTGCCCGAACCAGGCCAGCAGCGCACCGCCGGCATGCTCGCGCAAGAACCCGAGGTCTTCTCGCCCCTGGACCTTGTTCCCCACCACCGCGACCGGGACCTCGTAGTCCGCCGCGTACCGGGCCCACTGCTGCCAGACACCGACGCCCTTACGGGTTGGCTCGCAGACCAGGAACGTCAGGTCGAAGCGGGTGAACAGGCCCGACGCGAACGACTCGGCCCCGGCCGTGCAGTCCACGACCACGTACTCGCCTGGCTCGTCAGCAAGATGGTTAAGGTACAGTTCCACCGCGCCTGTCTTGGAGTGATAGCACGCCACGCCGATGTCATCATCATCGAACGGCCCGGTCGCCATCAGCCTGGCCCCGCACGGCGTGCCGATCGCCAGCGCATGCACCGGATCCGCGCCCCCCGGCCGCAGCAGCCGGGACCCGCGGCCCGGCGGCGTGGTCTTCACCATCGCGGCGGCCGAACTGATCCGCGGGTTCCCGCCCCGCAGGTACTCTTTGATCTCCGCCAGCCGCGCGCCCAGCGCAGGCGGCTGACCATCAGTCCTGAGCGCCTCGGCGAGGTGCTGGTTGATGTCAGCATCGATCGCCACCACCGGCAGCCCCTGGCCGGCCAGGTACCGGATCAGCAGCGAGGACAATGTGGTCTTGCCGCTGCCCCCCTTCCCGACGAATGCGACTCGCACTGGGCTTCTCCCTAGACTGGAAACCGTTTTCATGTCAGGATAATTAGTGTGGCGGTGCCGCAAGGCACGGTCAAGCCATTCCAGGCAAGTCGCGGCAAGGGTCACTCCCAGCCGGTGCGGGCCGGGGATGGCCCACGTTATGGCTCATTACAGAGAGGACGGCAGTCATGTCGTTAACAGTCTCCGCGGAACTGCTCGAGCAGGCAGGCGACGGCGAAGTCGAAGATGAGCAGTTCGTGGCGTGCATCCGCACCTCACTGCCCTACGCCTGGTCGGTGATCAGCGGCCTGGCGGATGGCCTTCCATCCGCCAGTGACGGCTTCGCCGACAACCAGGTGCCGCCACCGGACGAGACGGCGCGCGGGCAGTTGCTGCGGGCACTCGCAAGCGACGCGATGCGCGGCGCACTCGAACGGCATTTCGGTGTCCGGCTCGCTTTCCAGAACTGCCATCGCGTCGCCGTCTTCGGACCCGGAGCGACCGAAGAGACGTACGCCGAGTTCGTTTCCCCGCGAGCGCAGATCCTCAACCAGAGCCCCGAGCTAATCGACTGCTGAGACAACGCTGCGGCGCGGCCAGCGAAGGCTAACTCGCCGGCCGGGCGTGCGGCGCGGCCGCCGACGTGCCCGCGCCCGCGCCCGCGCTAGCACAATGGGCAGCCGCCCTGGGCACCGAGCACGGCTACGCAGACATCACCATCATCGCGGAGCTGTCCGGGATCTGCGCCCGCTGCTCACCCAGCGCGAAGGCGTTACGCATGCTCGCGCATTTAGCGAAGATGTTCGGCGCGACCGGCAGACTGAGCCCGGCGCTGCCGGAAATTCGGTCTGGCACAAGGGCAGCGTCTCATCATCTTGCGTACATTTAAAGAACGATAACTAGTGCCATGTTCGACAGCGGAGGACCTGATGCCGGGTTACGGGGATTATCCAGCCAGCGGGCGGCACGCCAAACCTGAGCCGGTTGGTCGGCGCCGCCTGCTTAAGGCCGGGCTCATCGCCGGTGCGGTCGCCATTCCCGGCGGCGCCATCCTGGGAGACAAGCTCCTGAGGCACGGCGACACCGCCAGGGCAGCCGAGCCGCCCGCCGCCCCTGTGGCCGGCTCCAGCCCTGCCGGTACGCCCGTGCCAAGGACCACGCCCGCGCCGCCGCCCAAGCCACTGGCCGGAAAGGTGATCGTGATCGACCCTGGCCACAACCCGAACAACATCAATCACGTGGCCCAGATCAACAAGCTCACCGACGCCGGCGGCTTCCTCAAGCCCTGTAACACCGTCGGCACCGAGACTGACGCCGGCTTCCCCGAGTGGGCCTTCAACCTTGACGTCGCCCGCCGCGCCAGGATCATCCTGCGCTCCGCCGGCGCCCGCGTCATCATGACCCAGAACGGCCATACCCCCTACGGCCCCTGCAACGACTGGCGCGCCTGGATCGCCAACCGCGCCCACGCCGACGCCTCGATCGCCATCCACGCCGACGGCGGCCCCGACGACGGATACGGCTTCGCCGCCCTCGTCCCCGAACTAATCGTCAACTCCCAGGCCGACAACAGCGCCATCATCAAGCCATCAGCCCAGTTCGCCGACGCCCTGCTCCAGCACTTCAGGCAAGCCACCGACCAGCCGCTCTCCACCTACCTCGGCGCGGACGGAATCCAGCCCCGCAACGACCTCGCCGGCCTCAATCTGTCCACCGTGCCGAAGATCTTCATCGAATGCGCCAACATGCGCAACGCCAGCGACGCCCTCAAAGTCACCGACCCGCACTGGCGCACCGCCGCCGCCGAAGGCATCGCCGCCGCCATCAAAGCCTTCATCCTCCAATAAACCAGCCGTGCTGGTAAGTACAGGGACCGAATCCGAGCAGGTGTATTGTGAGTGAGCTCGGCCAGCCAGCACCCCTCGTCGCTACATCGGCGCTTAGTCGTTGACGGTGGCATTGGCCGCGGCGGCGGTGTCCCATTTCTTCTCGATCTTGCCGAAGTGCCAGATCGAGAGCGCGACGATCCAGGTGGCGATGAAGACGCCGACGATGACGAAGCCGGCGGTGTTGATGTTGAAGTTCTCGATCCAGGTCCAGCCCGATCCGGTGAGGCTAGTGTCCTGGGCGAGGAGGCCGACGAGTTCGATGGCGCCGATGAACACGGCGACGAAGATGGACAGGCCGGTGATGGTGAGGTTGTAGTAGACCTTGCGGACAGGGCGGGCGAAGGCCCAGTCGTACGCGAAGTTCATGAAGCAGCCGTCGGCGGTGTCGAACAGGCTCATGTCGAGATTGCGGTAGATCGTCGACAGGTTCACGTCAGGCGCGTGCGCCTGCACCTCGGCCGCCAGCTCCTCGGCGCTGCGGTGCTCGCGGCTCGCCGTCAGCGCGCCCAGCAGCAGCCGGCGCGCCGGGGTCGCCCGGCCACCTTGGGCGCGCATGCGGGCCAGGACATCTTCAATCAGGCCCTGGCTTTCGGCCGCGCGGGCATCTTCAGTCACCACCTCAGGATAGCCCGCCCTGATGCAGCTACTCTCAGCACGCTATTGCGATCAGTTTGCATTATCGTGGTTCGATGCTCCTGAAAAGACCTTCACACTATGCCAGCGGCGAGGGATGACATGAGCGGAGACCAGCCATCCGGCCGCGCCGTGCAGGCGACAGGCCACGGGAAGGCGCCGTGGTCGCAATCGGCGCCGGGGTGCTGTCGCTCGAGGTCTGACCCTCCCCCGGACGGGCCTGTGCGAGGATGCTGAGCGTGACCGGGAAGTACCTGATCCGCCCGGCGGGCGATCACGACCTCGACGCGATCGCGGCGTTCGAGGTCGAGATCGCCGTGGTCTCCTTCGGCGACGAGGCCATCACCGACGCCGCGTTCCACCGCCGCCGGGTCGCCGGGTCCCTCGATAAGGCCGGAGAAATTGCCCTCGTCGCGGTCGGCGAGGCCGGCCCGCCCGCAGGCTGGGCGTGGATGTCGGCGCGAACCAATTCGCTGACCGGCGCCAGGTACGGGAATTTCCGCTCACTCGCCGTAGCCGACATCCCCGAGCGGAGCGCGGTCGGCGAACTGCTCATGGAGGCCGTGCTCGCGGCGGCGGACGAGGCGGGCTTCACGCATCTCACCGGCAAGGTGAATGCCGGTAATCTGGGCATGCGGTCGCTTTACCGCGCCTTCGGATTCACCGCCACGCACCTCACCATGGAAAAACGCATGCTCTCCACGGACCGTCCAGGCCGGTTGCCGTGATCAAATTCTTTAGCAAACCACCAGGCGAACTGCCGTGATCAAATGCCTGATCTGGGACCTGGATAACACCCTGTTCGCCGGCACCTACCTGGAGTCGCCCGATCAGCGCCCATGCGCTGATCGTGACGCGGCCGGGGTACTGACTGCGCTCGCCGGCCGTGGCATCCTGCACGCGATCGCCAGCCGAAACCCGTCAGAAGCCGCTACTTACGCCGCCGCCCTCACCGGCCATACCTTCGCCTCCGTTCACTGCACCTGGGGCGCGAAGTCAGCGGCGATCACCGCGATTCTCGGCGAACTCGGGCTGACGCAGGACGAGGTGGCGTTCGTCGACGACGACCCGATGGAGCGGGGCGAGGTCGGGTTCGCGCTGCCCGGCGTGCTCGTGCTGGCGCCGGAGGACCTGACCGAGGCGGCGGACTGGCCGAGGTTCAGCCCGCCCGTGATCACCGACGAGGCCAGGCGGCGCGGCGAACTGTACGGGCAGCGCCAGGCCAGGCAAGAAGAGGCGGCTGCCTTCGGCGGTTCGCCCGACGAATTCCTTCGCTACTGCGGCACCGAGGTCAGGATCGCCGACGCGAGCCCGGCCGACCTTGACCGGCTGCACGAACTGTCAGTCCGCACCCATCAGTTCAACTCCTCCGGCGTTCCGGTCAGCACGGAGACCTTCGCCGCCCTTGACCGGATAGCCACGGTCAGGCTCAGCGACAAATTCGGCGACGACGGTCTCGTGGGCGGCTGCGTGATCACCGAGACCGACGGCGCCTGGCAGGTACCGCTGCTGATGATGTCCTGCCGGGCCCTGGGCCGAGGCGTCATCGGCGCCCTGCTCGCCTGGATCGGCCGGGCGGCCAGCGAGGCCGGCGCCAGTGAGGTCGTCGTGACCTGCGTGATCACCGAGCGGAACGTGCCCCTGCGGATCGCGCTGACCAGCGCGGGCTTCCGCGCGGACAGCGGCGAGACCGGCCCGGTCGAGCTGCCTTCCTGGGCGCGACGGGCCGATCCCGGCCGGATCGCCGCTTACCGCATCACGCCTCCGCACCTCAACCTGCCCGACTGGGTAATCCAGGTGCCCTGATGCCCTATGACGCGGTCCTCGCCGAAGTGAAGGCGACCCTCGCCGACCTCACCGCCGACGACGCGGTGCTCAGCGCGCCACCGGATACCCCGCTCCTGCGTGAAGGCGTCGGCCTTGGCTCGCTGGGCGGTGCGCTGCTGCTGGCCAGGATGAAGACAAGGTTCGGTGTCGACGTCGCGGACGAAGACCTGAACCTGGACAGCCTGGCGACAATCAGAACGCTGGCAGTCTTTATCGCCGACCGGGTCACCGACCGCTAACTCGTCGAGCCCGGCCGGGCGGGCTGACCCCGGCTCCGCGAACCCGGCATAAGACGTATACCGGGCCGCGTCTCCCTGGCTGCAGGCCCAGCGTTGTCCCGGAGTTGGGGCCAGGACCCCAGCTCAGGGACAATGCTGGGCTTCGCCGCCGAACCGTCACTCATGAAGAAACGTACCTCCGACCTTTTTGTGCGCTAATCTCATGATCCACGAGGGCCAACCGGGGCGTAAGGCGACAACTTGGAGCGTGCTTCATGAGGCCCAGGCGGGTCCTGGCAGGTTGCGTGACCACTGGCGCGGCGGTTCTCGTCGCCCTCGCGGCGGTTCAGGTCGCGACGGCCGGTCAAACCGCTCGCCTGCAGCCGCAGCGAACCGCGCCGGTGCCGATCGGCCCCGTGCAGCTCACGCCTGCGAAGACGACGCCGCACCTGCCCTCCACGGCCAGCCCCGCTCAGCAGGTCCGCCAGCTCGTGCAGTGCAAGGGCACCATGTTCGCGGTCGGCACGTTCAGCACGTTCGAGCAGGGCACTAAGACTTACCCCAGGGAAAACGCGATGAGTTTCAGCGCGACCTCCCCGTACACGATGACTTCCTGGGCGCCACAGATCAACGGCGAGGTCGATTCCATCGCTTTCAACGGCAGTAATTGCGCCGACGCTTATATCGGCGGAAGCTTCACCAAGGTGAATGGCACCACGGTGGAGAACATCGCCGAGATTAGTACCTCGACCGGCGCGGTCGTCAAGGCGTTCGGGCACACGGCGAATAAGACGGTCGACACGCTGCTCTTGGTCGGCGGGCACATTCTCGCCGGGGGCGATTATTCTACCATTAACGGCAGCAAGACCGACCCGCGCATGACGAGCCTGAACCCGAAGACTGGCGTCGACGACGGCTATCTGCACCTGAACATCTCGGGCAGCTATTCGTACCCGAACGTCGACGCCAACTCGACGAAGGTCTACAACCAGGCGCTCAGCTACAGCGGCAAGCTTGACCTGGTCATGGGCGATTTCACCTCGGTTGGCGGCCTGGCCAGGCAGCAGGTCTTCATGCTGAGCCTCGGCAAGAACAAGGGCACGGTCACCGGATGGACCTCACCAGAGTTCGACGGCAGCGACGGCAACCTGCCGTCCGGCTACCCTTATCAGTGCGCCATAGATGAGCCTTTCTATATCAGGGCCGCGGCCTGGGCGCCAAACGACCAGAAGATTTACCTGGCCGCGACCGGTTACCATCCGTGGAATCTCCCCATTACCGGACCGCGCACTGGCCTGTGCGATTCGGCCTCGGCCTGGCCAGTTGCCGAGAAGTCCGTGCTCCATCTCTGGGTCAATTACACCGGCTGCGACTCGCTTTACGCGGCGGCCGCCGATCTGAGTACCGCTTACTTCGCCGGCCACGAGCGCTTTTCAGAGAATCCCGATGGCTGCGACGCGGCCGGCCCAGGCGCGATCAACGCGCCGGGAATCGAGGGCCTGTCGCCTGGCAGCGGCACCATCACTTTTAATCCCACGAGAGCTCGCGGGCTCGGTGCCGACGACATGCTGCTCACCTCCGCCGGCCTCTGGATCGCGAACGACGACTTCGACGACAGCCAGGCCTGCGCCGGCGTCAACAACCTCGCCGGCATCTGTTTCCTGCCGTACTGAAACCACCAGCCGGGTCCTGGCTAAGCCTCGGTCGCGGGCTCGAAGATGGGGCGACGGCGGGCGGGCGGCGATCGCGAAGGTTTGTTAACAGTTTTTTCCTGCTTCAGCCGATTGACGCGGACCCACGGCTGTTTGACGCTCAACTTGTCGGCCCGGCCGCGAGGAGGCATCGGTGAAGAAGAACGTCCGGCACTGGCTGCTCAGCGCGCGCATCGCTGGCTTAGCACTCGCACTGACGGCGGCGGCCCTGGTCGTCGGCTCGGCCCCCTTGACCGCCTCGGCGGTGTCGACGGCCTGTCCCTGGGTCGGCTCGAACGCTCTGATCAGCCAGCGGGTCAGCGAGCTCATGTCGAAGATGACGCAGGCTCAGGAGATCTCGATGCTCACCGGGTCAGGCGGTTCGAGCTACGTCGGTTTCATCCCGGCGATCGGGTCGCTGTGCATTCCGGCCATTAACCTTGAAGACGGCCCGGCTGGCGTCGGCGATGGCATGACCAACGTGACTCAGCTGCCCGCGCCCGTCGACGTGGCGGCGACCTGGGACAGCTCAGCCGAGCAGCTGTACGGCCAGGTCATCGGGGCCGAGCAGGCAGCCAAGGGCACCACGATCGACCTCGGCCCGACGATCAACATCGTGCGCGACCCTCGCTGGGGCCGGGCGTTCGAGTCGATCGGCGAGGACCCGTACCTGAACGGGCAGCTCGGGGCCTCCTATATCAGGGGCGTGCAGTCGACCGGGGTCATGGCGCAGGTCAAGCACTTCGCCGTCTACAACCAGGAGACCAACCGCAACACCCCGTCGGACAACGCGGTCGTCAGCACGAGGGCGATGCAGGAGATCTACCTGCCCGCGTTCCAGACCTCCGTCCAGCAGGGCGCGGCCTCCTCGGTGATGTGCTCCTACAGCACGGTTAACGGAACGTATGCGTGCCAGAATCCGTTCCTGCTGAACACCGTGCTGCGGCAGCAGTTCGGCTTCAGCGGCTTCGTCACCTCGGACTGGGGCGCGACTCACTCGACCGCCGCATCCGCTAACGCCGGGCTTGACATGGACATGCCGGGCAGCGATGGCTTCTACGGCAGTGCGCTGGCTTCGGCGATCTCGTCGGGCTCGGTAAGCCAGGCGACGCTGAACACGGCGGTGTCGCAGGTCCTCACCGAGATGTTCGCGTTCGGGCTTTTCGACAAGCCGCCATCGGGCTCGCCGGCGCAGACCGCCACGTCGGCGGCCAATCAGTCGGACGCGCTGCAACTCTCCGAGGAAGGCACGGTGCTGCTGAAGAACAGCGGCAGCATCCTGCCGTTCGGCTCTTCTGACAGCTCGATCGCGGTGATCGGCGCGGATGCGTCGACTAGCCCGCTGACCGATGGCGGCGGAAGCGCGGGCGTGAACTCGAGCGGCACGATCACGCCGCTTGCTGGCATCCAGGCGCTGGCGGGCAGCGGCACGACCGTCACGTTTAACAACGGCTCATCCAATAGCTCCGCGGCGGCGGCCGCAGCGGCGGCCAAGGTCGCCGTGGTGTTCGTCAGCAACTTCGAGACCGAGGGCAGCGACCTGTCCAGCATCGACCTGCCAAGCGCGGAGAATTCGCTGATCTCGGCCGTAGCCGGGGCCAACCCGAATACCGTCGTGGTGCTGAACACCGGGTCCGCGGTGACGATGCCCTGGCTGTCTTCGGTGAAGGGCGTGCTCGAGGCCTGGTATCCGGGTCAGGAGGACGGCACCGCGATCGCCTCCATCCTGTTCGGGAACACCGACCCGTCCGGGCACCTGACCGTCACGTTCCCGACCTCCCTGTCCCAGGTCCCGGCCAGCACGGCCGCGCAGTGGACGGGCACGAACGGCACCGTCCAGTACTCGGAAGGGGTCGACGTCGGCTACCGCTGGTACGACAGCCAGGGTCTTACCCCCATGTTCCCGTTCGGCTACGGGCTCTCGTATACGACGTTCTCGTTCAGCAACCTCACCGTCGGCACGCTCCCCGAGGGCGGCGCGGCGACCGTGACCGCGAAAGTCACCAACACCGGCAGCCGGGCCGGCGCCGACGTCGCGCAGCTTTACGTCACTGACCCGTCCGCTTCGGGCGAGCCGCCGGGGCAACTCGAAGGCTTCGCGAGGGTGAACCTGCAGCCGGGCGCGAGCCAGACGGTCACGTTCCAGCTCACCCAGCGCAACCTTCAGTACTGGAACTCGTCAAGCAACGCCTGGGCGGTGAGCACGGGCAGCTACGGCATCGAGGTCGGAGACTCCGACGCGAACCTGCCCCTGTCGGGCCCGCTGTCGGTCAGTTCGTCGCAGCTCGGGCAGCCGGTGACGATGACGAACCCTGGACCTCAGGAAGGTGTCGCGGGAACCGCCGTGTCGGTGCCGGTGAGCGCCAGGGACTCGACGTCAGGGCAGACTCTCGGTTACTCGGCGACCGGCCTTCCGGCCGGTACCTCGATCTCGTCAAGTTCCGGCGCGATCACCGGCACCCCGAGCACCGCCGGAACCAGCACCGTCACCGTCACGGCGACCGACGGCAACGGAGCGCAGACGTCACAGTCGTTCATCTGGACGGTCGAGCCGGCCGCGGACGGCATCGCCGCGACGCCGCTCGTCGGCTACGAAGGCCTGTGCCTGGACGTGGCCAGCGACAGCAACGCCGACGGCAGCAAGGTCGACATCTACACGTGCAACGGCACCAACGGCCAGCAGTGGACCATCGAGCCGAACAATACGATCCAGGCCGACGGCAAGTGCCTCGACGTGGCCGGCGGCGGTACCGCGAACGGGACCCTGGTTGACCTTTATACCTGCAATGGCACCGGCGCCCAGGTCTGGGATCCCCAGGCGGACGGCGCGTTGCTCAACCCGCAGTCCAACGCCTGCCTGGATGACACCGGCTTCTCGACGACGCCGGGCACCCAGGTGCAGATCTGGAGCTGCTCGGGCAACTCGAACCAGTCGTGGGTCTCCTCCGCCGCCGTGACCGGGACGGTGACCGGGCTCGCCGGCCTGTGTCTTGACGTGCGCGGCGGCAGCAACGCGAACGGCACTCCGGTGCAGGTCTACACGTGCAACGGCACCGCGGCGCAGGAGTGGACGACCGAGCCGAACGGCACGCTGCAGGCGCTCGGCAAGTGCCTGGGCGTGACCGGAGGCGGTACCGCCAACGGCACGCTCATCGACCTGTACCAGTGCAATGGCACCGGAGGCCAGAACTGGCAACCGCAACCGGACGGGGCGCTGCTCAACCCGCAGTCGGGCAAGTGCCTGGACGACACGAACATGTCGACGACGCCAGGGACGCAGTCTCAGATCTGGAGTTGCAGCGGCGGCACCAACCAGAACTGGGTCCTGCCTTAGCTAGGCCAGTGCGTCGGGTAACCGGCCGGGAGCAGCCCGTGCGGCGAGTCGCCGCGGTTGTTCGCGGCCGGAACCCCGAGGCCCTGGCAGCAGTTCCTCGAAGTTAAGGCCGACCATCGTCGGGAAGGGACCAATGCCGCTGATGCCGCCGGCGGCGGCCAGCTGAGACTCGGCCGAACCGCCATCGCCCTGCGCCCAGCCGAACTCGATGCCGGCTCCCCCGTTGAACATGGTCGCGATCACGGTGCCCGAAGTGACCTCGTCGCCGACGCTCACGTCCGGCGTGACGTCTTCGGCGAGGTAGACGCTGAGTCCCTTGGCCGGACCGCTGGTCAGCCGGTAGGTGATCCAGCCGCCGCCCGGCCAGCCGGCGTCATCGCCGCTGGCACTGGTGATCACCGCGTCGCCGAGCGCGTAGACAGGCCCGGCTCCGCCGAAGTCGACTCCCATGTCGATCCGCTCAGGGAACAGGTCCTTGACCGCGCGCAGCGGGTTGGCATAGGCGGCCGTGGCCGGTGTCCGGCTGGGCGTTGGCGATTTGTGGCCCCCGTGGGGCTCAGACGGGCTGGCTGACCTGGCCGGCGCGGGTGCGGCGGCGGTACCCGGCCGGCGGCTCGCGGCCGGCCCCTGACCGGCCGCATGGTTCAGTGCGGCCCCCTGGCCTGGCAGCCACGACCCGTGCGTGCTGACCTGGGTCACTCCGGTGGCGGCGAGCAGCGAGCCAAGGAGCGCGACCGTGACCCGGCCCGGCTTGAGCCGCCGGCCAGACCTGATCTTGCGGTGCGCGCCTGAACTCCGGAGAGCGAACGACGATGGCTTACCGTGCTGCGATGTCCTTGACACTCCTGGCCTCAAGTCGGCGTGCGGCCACCCAAGCGCGCGCAGGCAGATCGCAAGGTCAGGGCGGCGGTACACCACAACACACGCAAGGTGCTATCAGGGCCACAATGCCGCATTGATTACCGTAGAGCACTGAAACGGATATAACCGAACTACGTGACTTCAGTCACAGTGACACCAGATCGGATCACCCCTGGCACCGGTTGGGCTTCCCGGACTGCCCGAAAGTTGGGGCCGGGGACCGGACAAAACGCATATAGTGCCCGGTCCTAGCGCATCGGCGGTGCCAGGGGTCTATTTCATGTCAAGGGAGCCGACGCTGGTGGTCGCGCCCAACTCATTTACCGCATCGGTGGTTGCGGCGGTGTTCTTTCTTGCTGGAGGTGGCAGGCCCGGGTGCGGCTGCTGGGGAGGGCGGGGTGCCTGGCAGCGGAGGCGGGCGCGTCGGCTCCGGCTTGCCGCGGCGCCGGTGTGTCTGGTGTGGCCGGAGCGGCTGGTGAGATCCGGTGCTGTCCGGGGATTCCATGATTGTGGAATCCTCGACTGGAATGCCATTGGAGGATTCCACGATCATGGTCCTCCCTCCAAAGAGCCACACCCATGGCCCATGGATGCGGTGCCGACACAATGCCATTTGGCTTAGTTTGGTCATGGAATGGGGGCGAGTGTGCTCTGGCCGGTGCCTGCCGGAACAAAAGGCCCGTAACGCCCGGCTGGGCGCAACGATGTCCCATCGATGCGGTTGCCTGGCGGCGCCGGACCGCATGGATGGCCCATAGATGCTGCGGGAACAGCATGGATGGGCCATGGACGCTGTTCCGCCCGGCCGCCGGACCGCAACGATGGCCCATCCATGCGGTGAGCACCCCCGCCGCCACCCCGGCCGCGATCCCGCCAGCCCCGAAATCACATCCAGCCACGCCAGTCACGCCAGTCACGCCACGGCCCGGCAAGCGGACCCGCGCCATCAAGATCAAATTAAGCCGAGTGGCATCGGGTGCGACGACATCGCCGGTTCGCCGGCACGGATGGTTGCTGTCCCGCCGGGCGATTGCGCTAAATGCCCGGAATGCCGGGGCCGGGGCCGGGGCTGGGCCGGGGGCCGGGGCCGGGGCCGGGGCCGGGGGCCGGGGCCGGGGCCGGGGCCGGGGCCGGGGACGGGGCCGGGGCCGGGGACGGGGCCGGGGCCGGGGACGGGGACGGGGCCGGGGCCGGGGCGGGGGCCGGTTTAGCCTGGACAGGAGCGGGGCCGGTCAACGAGACTGGCCCCGCTCGTCGAGGCAGGCTACAGTGCCCGCTGGTAGGTGCGGAACGCCCTGGTCGCGGCGAAAGCGGTGATCGCGGCGGCGATCGCGAGGAAGCCGGCGTAGGAGCCGACCGTGCCCCAGGCCGGGTGCCCGGCTACGGCGATGCGGCCGGCGCTCGCGGCCCAGTTGACCGGGTTGAACCTGGCCACGTCGGCGATCCAGGAAGGCACCAGGCTGAGCGAGAGGAACGCGCCTGACAGGAACGTGAGCGGGAGCACCAGCGTCGTCGACGCGCCGATGAGCGCCTCGCGCTGCCTGGTGAGCAGGCCGAACGCGTTCGACAGGCCGGCCATCGCGAACGCGATCAGCACGGAAACCCCGACCAGCGCCAGGATGCCTGCCCAGCCGCCAGGGAAGGACGCGCCGGTCCCCCAGCCGATCGCGATGATGATCGCCGACTGGACGATCGTGGTGACGGCCTGGTAGGCGAGCATCGCGGCGGTGAGGGCGGCCCGGCTGACCGGCGCGGTCAGGAACCGGTCGAGCACCCCGGTCTGCATGTCCTCGATGTAGGACATGCCGGTCCAGCTCGAACCGAAGATCGCCGTCATGATCACGACCCCCGGGGTCAGGTAGGTGATGTAGTTCCCTGTCCCGAAGCCGGGGAGCCTGGCTACCTCCTTGAAGAGGGCACCGAACAAGAGCAGCCAGATGATCGGCTGGAGCAGCGCGATGAAGATCACCGGCGGCTGGCGGTACAGTTCGCGCAGGTAACGCCCGGTGAAGATCACCCAGGTCTGGCGTGCGAATTTCATCAGGCTGGAACCCTTTCCGCTTGCAGGAATGAACGGCCGGCGTGGTGCAGGTAGACGTCGTCAAGTGAGGGCCTGGCGACAGTCACGGAGCGGACAGGGACGCTGCCCGCCTCGAGCCCGGCCAGGATGACGGGCAGCGCGCGGGGGCCGTCGTCGACCCGCGCCCTGACCGAGCCGCCGTCGGCCGACGCGCCGCGGACCTGAGGCAGGCCGGTCAGGATTTTCGCGGCCAGCTCGGCGCGGTCCTGGCCGTCTAGTTCGAGCACTACAGAATCGCCGTGCAGGTCGGCCTTAAGCTCGTCGGCGGTGCCTTCCGCGACGATCCTGCCCCGGTCGACGATGCCGATCCTGGCCGCGTACTGGTCGGCTTCTTCGAGGTAGTGGGTGGTGACCAGGATGGTCGTTCCGGCCGCGGCCAGCTGGGTAAGGACCGCCCACAGATCGGTACGGCCCTGCGGGTCAAGGCCGGTCGTCGGCTCGTCGAGGAACAGCACGGCGGGCCGGTGCACGAGCACGGTCGCGATGTCGAGCCTGCGCCGCATGCCGCCCGAGTAGGTCTTCACCTGGCGGTTCGCCGCGTCGGCGAGACCGAGGACGTCGAGCAGTTCGGTGACCCGGTTTCGCAGCGCGCGGCCGTGCAGGCCGTAGATTCCGCCCTGCAAGGCCAGGTTCTCTGCTCCGGTCAGCAGGCCAACGGCGCCGCTGTGCTGGCTGACCGCACCGATCGCCGATCTGACCAGGCCCGGCTGAGCGAGCACGTCGATCCCGGCGACCACGGCCTGGCCCTCATCGGGCCTGGACAGCGTGGTCAGGATCCTGACGGTCGTGGTCTTGCCGGCGCTGTTCGGGCCGAGCAGGGCATGCACGGTTCCGGTCGCGACCGAGAAGCTCAGCCCGTCCAGGGCCTGCACCCGGCCGGCTTTCTTTCCCCCGTAACTCTTGCGGAGACCCCTGGCCTCCACTGCGCTCGTCATCGTGCGCTCCTAACGCCGTTCAGTTGGAGAACATCGTTCTTGACATGAACAATGTTTACTAGAGAACAACGTTCTCGTCAAGTACGATGTTCGCCATGAGCGACATGCCAGAGCCGCCGTGGCGCACCGCGCCGAAGCGCGGCAGGCCCGTGCCAAGGCCGCAGCTCAGCCGCGAGGTCGTCGTCGCGGCCGCGCTGAAAGTCATCGAACTGGACGGCGGCGACGCGCTGACCATGCGCCGGGTCGCCGACGAGATCGGCGTGTCCGCGTCCGCCCTCTACGGTTACGTCGCCAACAAGGAAGAGCTGATCCAGCTCGTGCTCGAGCAGATCATCCAGGAAATCAGGGTGCCGGAAGGAGAGCTCGCCTGGCCGGACGTGGTCAAGGAGTTCGCTCGGGAGATGCTCGGCATCTTCAAGCGGCACCCCGGCGTCGCCGCGCTGACGATGGGCCGGGTGCCGTTCGGGCCGAGCATGCTCGCCGGAAGCGAGTACATCCTCAGCCGGCTGACGGGCGGGCGGGGTGCCAGACGAGGTCGCCGTCTTCGTCGGCGATCTCGGGTCGCTCTACGTCGGCGGGATCGCCTACGAGCAGGAGGTCACGCCGATCACCGAACCTGGTGATTTCGCTGCCCAGGCCGCCGCCTGGCTCAAGTCGCTGCCCCGCGATCAGTTCCCGAACCTGGTCGGTCTAGCGGACAAGATCGTGGGCGGCTCGGCCGAAGACAGATTCGAGTGGGGCCTCGACCTCATCGTCCGAGGCATCGCCAGCTACATCACCACGCCGCCGACCAAGGACGCCCGCTGGCCCCAGGCCTGACCCCTTGGGTCACAGGACACCTTCGTACAGGTCAGCCGACGTCAGCAGGCGGAGGTCACCAGAGCGAGACGCCTCACGGCCGGGATCGACACGCGAAGGAAACCCTGCGACGGTCTCCTCAGGTGCGAAGTGCCGGGGCGCGGATCGTTCGCGAAGGCGACGAGCTCCATCCACTCTGCGTCCCGGTCAAACATGTCGTCCGGTTTGTCAAACTCGCGCTCAAGTCCAGTTATCATAACTGGAGTTATGAGAGGTTGCCTGGGAAGCCAGGATCGCCGTGAGCCGGGGTCGGCCGGTTAAGGATCGTGCGGCAAAATGGCGGTCGTGACTGATAACAATGAGCGAGTACCAGAGCGGTGGAATGCTGTCGGAGCTGACTCCGACCTTTGGATGGATGAGGCGCAGGACCCGAGGTACGCGGCAAGCCCGGACCTGGACGGCGAACGGGCGACGCTGCTTGACTACCTGCGCGTCTACCGGCTGACGATGGAGCTGAAATGCGAGGGTCTCGACGCGGATCAGCTTGCCCGCCGGTCGGTGCCGCCGTCCACGATGTCACTGCTCGGCCTGGTCAGGCACATGGCCGATGTCGAACGCAACTGGTTCAGGCGGGTGATGGCGCACGCTGACGCTCCGCCGATCTACTGGTCCGATGACGTACCTGAGGCCGACTGGCTCGGCGCGGTCGCCGATCAGGCGGTCGTGGACGACGCCTGGCGGGCGTGGCGCGAGGAGGTCGCGTTCGCGGAGAAGTTCGTCGCTGACTCCCCCGACCTTGGCATCAAGGGCACCATGCGGGATGGTGCCACGCTGGCGCTGCGCGAGGTGCTTGTCCACATGATCGAGGAGTACGCGCGCCACTGCGGCCACGCCGACCTGCTGCGGGAGCGGATCGACGGCCGCGTCGGCCAGTAAGGCGATGGGTCAGGGCAGGCGGTAGGCGCGGCGGGCGGTGCCTCCGAGGATCGCCGCCTGCTCGGCCGGGCTCAGCTCGGCGATCAGGGCTCTGGCGACCGCCACGACGTTGTCGTAGGTGGCGGTTAGAGTGCAGGGAGGCCAGTCGGAGCCGAACATCAGCCGGTCAGGGCCGAAGGAGGTGAGCGCGATCTCGTAGCACGGCCTGAGCTGAGAGAGATCGACCGGCTCGGAGAGGACGCCTGACAGCTTGCAGTACGTGTTGGGGAGCTCGCCGAGGCGGCGGATCGCGCTGGTCCAGGCCTCGCCTGGGCTGGCCGGGTTCTCGGGATTGCCGAGGTGATCGAGGACGAAGGTGGTGCCCGGGCAGGCGGCGACCGCGTCGACGGCGGCTGGCAGTACCGCGGACGGCACCACGATGTCGTAGCAGAGCCCGGCTACGCCGACCGCCGCCAGCCCTCGGTGGACAGCCGGGCGGCGCAGCCAGTTCTCGTCCGGCTCGATCAGTACCGGGTGCCTGATGCCGCGAAGGAAGCTGCCGCCGGGGAAACCAGCACAGTCGCGGTCCTGCAGGGCGGCGATGGTGTCGGTGACCTGCTCGGACTGCAGGTCGACCCAGCCGACCACGGCCGCGATCAGGTCACTGGCCGCGGCCAGCTCAAGCAGGTCTGGTGTTTCCTGCGGCCCGGCGATGGTCTGGACCACGACCGTGGCGGTTACCCCGGCGGCAGCTGCCAGCGGGCGCAGGTCGGCCTCGGTGTAGTCGCGGAGCAGCGGCTCGTTGCCCGGCCGGCGCAGCCAGGGCTGGTCGTGCGCGGCCAGGTTCCAGACATGCTGGTGGGCGTCGACTAGTCCCGGTGCGCCCGGCTGGCCGGGGAGGTTTATTGGAAGATCGAAGGTTTGCCCTTTTGACATCACGCGATCCTGGTGTCGATCGGGGTACCAGTCTCGACGGTACGGCCGACACTGCAGAGCCGCTGGTGCGACTTGCGGATTATGTCGGGCAGGATCGCGCGGGCTTCCTCGCCGCCGGCGGTCTCGGGAAAGGTGACGTGAAAGGTCACCGTCAGGTCGGCTACCCGGTTCCCTTCGGCCTCGCGGACCTTGTTTCCTTCGACGGTGACCGTGAACTCGTCGGGCTCGGAGCGCCGGGAGGTCACTAGGTCGACGTCGATGGCAGTGCAGCCGCCGATCGCGGCGAGCAGCAGGTCAACCGGGGTGAAGTCAGTGCCTTCGCCCCGGCCGATCCGCAACTCGCCGCCGCGATCGTTGGTGACGACGTACTCGCTGTTCGCGGTCCGCCGCATGGATATGGATCGGGGACCGAGGGTCGCCTTAGGCGTGGTTTCTGCAGGCATCTTGCTAGCCTGCCACGGCCGCTATCTGGTGCAGCGCTTGGCGTGCACGATGACCTGGTACCTTGACCACTTCTTTTGGCCGGGTCGGTGGCCTGAGTACACGATGCGGTAACGGCCCCTGCGGCCGGCCTTCACGTGCCAGAACCGCCAGTTCCTGGCCGACGCCTCGCCGTGCCGGTAGAAGAACTGCCGGTGGCGCGGGCCCCAGATCGAGATCCGGTAAGCGCGGGAGCCGCCGGAAATCTTCTGGTACCAGACCCCTACGGTGAACTTGTGCCCGGCGCAGAGCCGGGGAGCTGGCTGGTTGACTAGCACGACCGCTGGTGAGGCCGGCGCTGAAGTCGCGGCGACGCTGGGCGGAGCCGCCATGATGGTCGCCGATGCTACCGCTGCTGTCAGCAGGGCTAGCTTGAGAAAACGCAACGTTATCGCCCCTTCGGGCATACTGTCCGACTAATGCCGGTAATCGATGATGTTGATCCTTCTAGCCGGGCAAATCGATAAGCCCGCCATGACAGTTTTATCACTCTCCGCTATCGGCGGCGACCGGTGAAAGTAACACTGCGTCAACAATCTTGGGTATGGTCGCCTCGGTCGCGGGGGCGCGGGTCGATGGCCGAGGTGGCTCAGGTGACCGCCCCGGTTTACCGCATCGCTGGGACATCGATGCGGTTCGGCGGGGCGAGCGGACCGCAACGATGGCCCATGGATGTTGTTCCCGCAGCATCTATGGGACATCGTTGCGGTAAGTCGCGCGCCGGCAACAGCATTGATGGGCCATCGTTGCGCTCAGGCTGGCGCTATAGGTGATTTGTCCGCAGCCGGCTGGCGCCGGAGCCGGGTAAGCGGGCGGTGCCCTCGGCCTTGCGGCCCACGATGAGGTCGCGGTTGATGGCCTGATCGACCCTGTGCGCGAAGCCCAGGTAAGGGCCTTCAGCGCGGACCTCGAGGCCCGCGCCGACGAGCACCTCGGCCGCCGCCTCTCGCTTGGCGACGAACGTGTTCCAGGCGATGCCGAGCGCGCCGCCCGGCCTGAGCAGCCTGGTCCAGCCGGGCACGGCCGCCTCGAGCAAGTCGAGCGGGTTGCGGGCCAGGCCGCCGGCGGCGGTGCGGCTGCCGTGCTGCACGCCGTAGGGCGCGTCGGTCGCGATCAGGTCGAAGGAGGCAGGCTTGAAGAACTCGCCTGCCTTGACGGTGTCGGCGCAGACGACGTCAAGCAGCTGGGTCTCCCTCGCCTTGTAGTCGTCTTTGTCCGCCGCGAGCCTGACCGTCAGGCGCCGGGCGACTAGCTTCCGGTCGCGGCGGACCGGCCCGAGGTCGGCGTGGTGCTTGATTCGCTTGCGCTTCAGCCAGGTCTTGACGAACGCGGAATAGGCCTCGAAGTCCTTGCCGTCCAAGTCGATGCCGGAGGCGTCCCAGCCGTACATGAGCGCCTGGTTGAGCGTGGTTCCCCGGCCGCAGAGCGGATCGAGGACAGCCAGCTTCCTGGTCAGCAGGTCACCGGCGAAGTCCGACGCCATCAGCGTCACGTTGAGCAGGAGCTTGGTGAACTGCTCGTTGGTCTTTCCCTGGTACTTCTGGATCGTGATCAGGTCGTCGTCGAACCGGTCGAGCGGGCGGAGCTCCACTGGCTGAAGGGCGCCGTCGGCACGGCGCAGGAACAGCGCGTAAGCGGACGAGAGGTTGGCCAGGATCGCGGCGTCGCGCTCGCCGAGTTCGCCGTCCGCGCTGAACGTGACGTACCTGACACCGCCGATGACCGCGCCCGCGATGTCAGTCAGGCGCCCGCCGAGCGCCGAGCCGCCGAACAATGCCAGCTCGGCCTGGGTCAGCGCGGTCGCGGAGTCGGCGTAGACCCGGTTGCTCGACGGCAGGATCAGCAGCGCGTAACCGGGCATCAGTGCACCTCGGCGATCGCGGCCGCCACGCTATAGGGCAGATGCCGCGGGTAAATCAGCAGCCCTCGGGCCAGTTTTCTTATTTTCGGCCGCAAATTTACCAGCAGCGACTCACTGTACCGCCAGGCCGCGACTTCGTCCGGGCCGAACCTGGCCTTCATCGAATGGCGGAAATGCCGCGCGTCGCCGCCGTCTGAGCGCCACGTCGGCAGCCATTCGGCGAGCTGATCGTCTTGCTCGAGCATGGTCCAGGTCATCAGCCGCTCGGCGATCTGCCCGGCCGCGTCGATGACGAAGGCCAGGTCCCCCGCTCCCCTGATCTTGTGCACCCGGCCCTCGCTGCCGCGACCGTGGTGGATGCTGGCCGAACTGAACTGGGCGCCGACGGCGAGCGCGGCCACCGCGTGGCCGGCCTCGTGCCAGGCGGTCCTGACCACCGCGCGCCTCGCCGGAGCGTACGTCGGGTAGCAGCCGCAGGCGTAGCGCTGCCTGATCCAGGTCCCGTGCACGATCGATTCGTCGTCGTAGCGCATCATCGCGGCCAGTTCGGCGTTGATCAGCGCGAAGGCCTTGCCTTGCGAGGGGGTCAGCTCAGCCGGAGAGGGCATACGCCGAAGATACCAACCGGCAAGTTACTGAAAGACGCATTTTGTCAGGCTCCGTTTCCTAAACCGGGGGCGGTCGGCTTTACTTTTGCTTTGCATGACACACTAGAAGCTGGGTAGGTGGGGAACTGATGGGCTGACGGGGTAAATCGAGAAGTGACTGGGGTCGGGTTCATGAAAGGCGTCGCTGGGGTCACATCCATTGTCATCATAATGGTCGGGATGGCCGTTTTGGCGATCCGGATCACATCGGCGTCGAGTGCGCAGACGCCGCCGGTCGTGTACGGGTTCGACGGGTCGAGCGGCTGGCAGCACGGCCAGGTCAAGCCCCAGGTGATCGACTTCGGCGCCGGAGGCAGCCTCTTCGTGCGCGGCCTGCGCTGGGCGGGCTGGTCGCAGGAAAATGCTGTCGGCCGCGGGGTCAGGTGGGCCGATAGCTGCACGCCTGACTGCGCTTCAGGTAATTACCTGAAATCACCGGCTACACTGACTCTTTCTGGCGTGAAAGTGCACGCTGGATTGCGGTATTTCTCGCGGCTGGCCGTGCAATGGAAAACAGGCGACCGAATGCACGTGTACGTGTTTCACTGGCGCGTTGCCCGGCCTGGTGCCGGTCCTGGCGCCGCGCCATCCTGGACCTGATTTCTACCCGAGCGCGTCGTAGGCCGCGGCCACGATGGCCGCGTGGACGGCCGGGCGGTCCGGCGAGTCGAACATCCGCTGCGGGTCTCCTAGATTAGGGGTCATGACCGAGCAGCCGGAGCCAGAACAGCCAGCGGGCGAGGCGGCAACGCCCGAGGAGGCGCTGCCGGCCGAAGTTCAGGCCGCCGCCTTCTTCCTCGCTGATCACGCCGTGGTCGAAAACGGCAAGCTCTACGTCAACGGCGGTTTCTGGAACCAGGTCCACAGTCCGGCGTACCCGGCGGCAAGGGCGTTCAGCGTAGCCGCGGTGCTGCACATCCCCTGGCACCGGCATCATGAGGCCCACCTGTTCGCGATCACGTTCGCCGATGCCGACGGCGGGATACTTGCCGGGAAGTTCGAAGGTCAGTTCCGCGTGGGGACGGCGCCGAACATGCGGGTGGGCGACTTCACGATCATGCCGCTGGCCGTGCACGCCACCGGTTTCGTGCTCGAGCGGCCGGGCGACTACGTGGCGCAACTGGAGGTCAACGGCCGCGAGCTGGCCCGATGGAGATTCCGCGCCGTCGAGGCCCGCGAGCCGGCGCCCGGCACCCAGGCTGGCGCTGGTCCCACGTGACGGACGAGCAGATCACCGAGCTGCTGCAAGCCGACAAGCGAGCTACGCTGCGACGGCTGGCCGCGCTCGAGCACGAGTTCGACGGCATCGTGGACGCGGCGGGCCAGGCCGGCACCGACGACGAGCACGACCCCGAGGGTGCCACGAGTGCCTTCGAGCGGCAGCACCTGGCCGCGCTCATCGGGCAGGCGCGGGCAAAGCTGGCCGACGTTGACGCGGCGCTTGGCCGGCTGGACGAGGGTTCTTACGGCCGCTGCGAGCGCTGCGGCCTGGCCATCGGCGCGGAGCGGCTAGCCGCCAGGCCGACGGCGACGACCTGCATCACCTGCGCCGCGCCCGCTCGCTCGCCGTCCCCCCCCCCCCCCCCCACCCTCCAAACCAAACCACCCCCTCACCACACTTCTCTGCCCACGTCCTCCATCGCCTCCCGTGCCACTCGTTCCTAAGTGCGGTCCTTCCGAGCGCCTTCCTATCGTAGGTGTGCCGCCTCCGGGCCTGCCTCGTGCGCGGCGGCTCGGCGGTCTCCCAGGCCCTCCTGGTGTGCCCTCTCGCTCGCCGGCTCGTTCGTTCGCCGCCTCGTCGCGGCACGGGCCCTGGCGCGGGGGGCTCGGCGGTGGCGCTCCCGGCGCCGTGCCGTGGCCGGCGGTCGCATCGTGCTGGCGCTCGGCCGGCGGCCGCCGGGCTCGTGCTGCGCCGCCGGTCGTGCGGTGCGGCGCTGGCGCTCGCCTCGTGCGGTGCGGCGGCGGCTGGCGGGGGCGGTGGTCGGCGGGCTGGGCGGCCGGCGGGCGGCTCTCTGGCGGGGGGCGGCGGGCCTGGTGGCTGGGTGGCGCTGGGCTCGCGGGCCGGCGCGGCCCCGGCTCGCGCGGCGCTGGCCGCGCGGCCGGGCGCGGGGTCGGCCGCGCGGCGCGGCGGTCGCCGCGGTCGGGGCCGGTCGGCCTCAGCGTCGGCGGTCCCCTGCGCGGCCCGCCGCGGCGAGTCGCGGACCGGCACGCGCACGTCGGCGGCCTGGCGCGGCCTCGACCCCGGCGGCGTCGCCCCTGGGCGCGCGCGGCTCCGCGGCTCGACTCGATCGGGTCGCGCGGGCGCGACGGCCGGACTGGACGACCGGCGGGCTCGCCCGGCGGCGCCACATCAGCGCGGCCGGCCGCCACCGGAGCCGCAGCTCTCGACGCGGCTCGGCTCAGCCGGGGCGAGGCCACCGCGGCACCAGGCGGCCGCGCGCCGGTCGAGCCTCGGTGAGCGCACAAGTCGACAAGTGATCGAGCTGTCCGGCAACTAGCCTCTATCCGGTCGCGATACGAGATCGGCGGCTCGGTTCCTGATCCGACGAACGCGCGAGAACGCGCTCCATGAACGGTGCCGAGGTCTACGCGCCTATCCGCACCGCAGGCAACGGCTTTCGAGATCCAGAACCGAGCCTCGAAACAACTCTACTCATCGCCGCAAGTCCACCACTACGCACACGACTCCGAGTCCGATCGACACCTCGGCGGCGTCAGCGTCATCGACTACGCGCCAGATCACGCAGCACGACTACAGCGGGGTTCCTCCTTCGCCGCACGATCGATCGAGCACGCGCAATCCGCCCACGCCGGTGACAACTGATCAAGACTGACTACCGAGCATACCAGCTGATCTACGAGCAGCCGTCTACAAACTCTATCTCCTCCGCGGCCAGGTCACCGCCCGCCAGATCGAGCTGATGCACGAACGCGGCGTCTGGACCCGACCTGACGCACCGCCTGAGCCGACGCACCCCTAGGGCGAGCGCGCCGTCTAGCCAGCCACGGGCGGCACGCAGACAGCACCGAGCCGGATCACGCGATCCGCAGCCGGGAGGCGCTCGCGCCGCCGCGATCCGAACGGACGGGCGCTCGAACGAGCGACGCACGCGGGACCGCACGGGGGCGCGCGCGCCGAGCGCGGGCGGCCGAGTCGCGGCCCGCGCCGGGCGGCCGGACCGCCGCGGACCGCGCGGCGAGGCCGCGGACCGCCGCGACGCCCGCGCCGAAGCACGGGGCGCGGCGGCGGAGCGCGCGCCACCGGGGTCACGGCGGCGCAGCGCCCGCGAGAGGCCACCCGGCCGCGCCGCGGCCCAGCGCGGCGCCGCTCGTCAGGCGCGGCCACCGCATCAGCGGGCTCGCCGTCACGGCGGACAGCGGCGGCGGCCGAAGCCGCCGACGCCCGGCGAGCGGCGGCGGTCCCGCGGCGGGCGGCCAGGGTCGCGCGGCCGGCTCGCCCCGCCACGCGCGTCGAGCGCGCACGGCGCGCGCCCGCGGAGCTCGCGCCGCCGGTCGCGCGCGCGCACGGCGCCGCGGCTCCGCACCGGCAGCGGCGGCAGCCCGCTCGGCAGCACCGCCGAGCGCGCCGCCGCCGAGCTCGCCGGGCGCAGCACGCGTACGCGCCGCCGCCCCACCGCCGCCCGCCGGCAGCTCAGCCGCCGCCTCGGCCGCGCCCGCGGCCGCCGCGCGGGCAGCGCACCGCACCGCAGCCCGCCCCCTCCCGGCCTCGCCCCGCGGCGGCACCGCGCGCCGCTCGCGGCCGCTCGCCCGGCCGCACGGGGCACCGCGGCGGCGACACGACGCCGCTCGCCTCCGCGCCGTCGCCAGCCACCCAGCGCATCAGCATCGCGGACAGCCGGACCTCACGCGCTCGCCCATCGCAGCCGCGGGGGCCTATCGTCACGACGTGCGGCTGCGCGCCTGCGCGAAGCCGCGGCGCCGTCCGACCGGGCTCGGAACCCCAGCCGGCGCGCCCGGGGCCCACCGGGCTCACGGATCGCAGCCCCGAGCGGCACGCGCTCACTCGCCGCTGCACGCGCCTGCGCGCCGCCGCCGCACGCGCGTGCGCCGCGCGCGGCGGTAACCGCATCGCGCGATCGCGGAGCCGACCACTCGCGTCCATTCACCGACGGCGGCGGCGGCGATCGCCATCACCTGCTCGCGCCACCTGGCGCCGAGCCCGCCGCACGCGCCGGCAGCGCGGACACCGTCGCCGAGGCTCGACGGACGGCCCCTCGCGCCTCCAGAGCCAGGCGCCAGTCACGAAGCCGCTCAGATCGCCGCCGCGGCTGCGCCGGGCTCACGACGGATCACGATCGCCTCGCGAGCTCGGATCAGACGGCGCGCGACCGCTCGCGACGCACGGGCCGCGCTGCTGCAGCGCATCGCACGCCGATCTGACTCACGGAGCCGATCTCACGACTCGGCCACGCCTGCATCGCGATCGCGGCGCGTCCCGCGTCTCGGCGCTCGCCCATCAGCGCTGCGCCCGTCGCCTACCTGCTATGCCTGCCGGAACTCGCCGCGCCTCGTCAGCGAGACGTCATCAGCGCCCGGCCCTACGTCAGCACCTCGACGGCACGCGCCGCCGACCTCGCCTACCCCGTCACACCGCCGCGACCGCGCCGACGCGCGATCGCACGTGGTCATCGGCACGCTCGCCGCTGGTGCGCTGCTGTCCGACCGCGATCGCGAGCCGTCCTGTCACCGCGTCCCGCTGTACCGGCGAGCGCCACCGACCGACGACGAGCCGCTCGCGCGCTCTGCTCACCGCACCACGAGCCCGCAAGCGCGTACGCCGCCCGAACTCCCAGGCGAGGCTCGCGATCAGCGAGCCACGGCGCTGGCTGACCGGCGGCGAGATAGTCGTTGATTCCGGTCTCGTCCTGGGCGCGATGAAGGCGCGGACGACGACCAGGATCTCGTCGGTGGTCAAGGCAAACTCAGGCTGAGTTACCGCCGAGGTCGGCGAGCTTGACTTCCGCTTTGCTGGCGCAAGGCACACCCGCAACGCGGCGGCCTGGCATCGACCGCCGTGCCGCCTCCAGCGGTCACCAGGGCGGCCGCCTCGCGCAGCAAGGAGAACCGCGAGCTGACCTCGTCGTCGGTCAGCAGCAGCTGGGACACCGACCGTTCACGCTGGCCGATGAGCACAGTATCTCCGTCGGGATCGGTGAGGCGAACCTAGCCACCAAGAGCAGGCCGGGAAAGCCCTTGGTAGCTGCAGGCCGGCGGTCCGCACCGCCGTAACCACCGAGTCGACATCGTCGAAGAAGAAATAGAACAGCAAAGGCAACTGGGGCATCGCGAGCCGGGGCGTGGTCGAGGCCAGCAGCACCTGATTCGCGCCGTGATGCAGCGAAGTCCACGCGGAAGTAGCGGCGCGGCCCGATGAATGCTCATGAAAGCCGAGCAGTTCATAAAAGGCACGTGACCGGTCGACGTTCCTGACATAGGTCGCCGCGACCATCGACCGAAGGACGGAACTCACACCGTGAAGATACGCCCGCCGTACCCCCGCGACAGTGACCGACGAACTGAATGGCGGCCAGCAACCGTCGCAGATGCCGGCTGCTGGCCGCCACGGCTGGCTAGGCCCAGATCTGCCTGGCCACCCAGAGGGCCTTCGGGGCTCCCGAGCCCTGCACGAAGACATGCAGCAGGTTCTCGCTGTCGCCGATGACCGCCTGAGGATGAACGTCGCCGATGGTGCCGCCTAGGGACTGGAACGTGCCGTAAGCCGGCTGGTTCTCGGCCTGCTGGGGTGCCACCCACAGCGCCGCGTCCGTGCCCTTGACGAAAACGTTCAGGCGGCCGTCCTGACCGGGGAAGGCGGTAGGCCAGCCAAGGATCTGGCCGCCAATCGATACCGACGTCTCGAAGCTTTCATAGTCGGCGGTCTGCCCGACCCGCCAGGTCGCGCCGTCTGAGCCTCGGTAGAAGATCTGCGCGTGCGCGGACGCGTCTACCATCGCCGTGGGCCTGCTGGTCACGCCAGTTGTCTCGTTGCGCATGTTCTCCCAGATGTCGGCGGAGTTCCACGACTTCTGCTGGATCGTGTACAAGGTGTCACTGCCGCCGCGCATAGCCACGACGATGCGGCCCGAGCCGTCAAGTACGGGCGAGGGCGTGGCGAAGATGGTGCCGCCAAGCAGGGTGACGTTCGTGTACTGCTCGTACAGCAGATCGGTGTTCCGAAAGTACCAGAGGCCACCGTCGCTGCCTCGGAAGAATACCTGGATGCGGCCGTCAGCGTTCATCACCGCGGCTGGGTCTCCGCCCACGTTGGTGGCGAGCTGTTTCGCGGGGCCGAAGGCGGCGTTGATGGCCGTCTGGGTGATGACCTCGATACGGTTATCCGGAGTGCGGTAGAACACCCGGATCTTCCCGTCCCGGCCGCGGATCGCGCTCGGCGCCCCGTCAATCTGAGAGCCCGTGTGCGCCTGCCAGGCACCCCAGGTGCGGTCCCGCTGCTGGCATCTGCTCCACAGCGAGTTGCTTCCGCCCCTGACGAAGACCCAGATGCGGTCGTCCGCGTTGAGCGCCGGGGAAGGGACATCGAAGATGCTGCCCTCAAGGTTGGTCCAGGTCCCCCAGGCGGTACCTGGCGTGGTGGAAACAGGCATGTAAGCCTCCCTAAGCACGTGACCAATTTGATTACTCTCCGTAATCATATTGAAGCTTAAGCTAACGGCGAGTAAGGGGCGCGGGACTCGCCGGGAGCTCAGAAGATTGCTGGCGGCTACGGGATGAAAGCGGGCCAAGGGCCGGCACCATGAGCCTGTAATCAGGCCGGGACGGACAGCGACAGCCCGAAACGGCCTCCGGCGTCGGTCCACCAGTGCCGCATGGTCGGCCGGCGGCCGCCAGCTCGGCGGCGATGCCGTCGCGGCGGAACTTCGCCGAGATCTCGGTCCGCAGGTCCTCGCCGGCCGCGAACGGCACCCTGAGGGAAATGGCCCGAAGCTCGACGATCTGGTCGATCGAGGAGCGCAGCCGCATCTCGATCCATTCGGCTTGCGGATTCCAGAGCGCCACGTGCTCGAACTGGTCGAGGTCGAAGTTTCCGTCGAGCTCGGCGTTCAGGACGTTCAGGATGTTCTTGTCGAATTCGGCGGTCACGCCGGCCGCGTCGTCGTAGGCCGCGACAAGGACCGCGGGATCCTTGACCAGGTCGGTGCCGAGCAGCAGCGCGTCGCCGGCCCTGAGCCGGCCGCGCAGCCCGGCGAGGAATCCGGCCCGCTCGGCAGGCAGCAGGTTGCCTATCGTGCCGCCGAGGAAGGCCACCAGCCGCCGACCGCCGCCCTCCGGCAGGCCGAGGTGCTCGGTGAAGTCGGAGAGCACCGCCTGCACCCTGAGCCCCGGATACCGCTCAAGCATTCGCTCGGCCGCGGTGACCAGGGCCGATTCGCTGACGTCTACGGGTACGTACTCGGTGAGCGTGCCTTCGTCGCGGAGCGCGTCGAGTAGCAGCCTGGTCTTCTCCGCCGTGCCTGAGCCGAGCTCCACCAGGGTGCTTGCCTGGGTCGCGGCAGCGATCTCGGCCGCCCGCTCGGTCAGGATCGAGCGCTCGGCCCTGGTCGGGTAGTACTCGTCAAGCAGCGTGATCTTGTCGAAGAGCTCGCTGCCGCGCTCGTCGTAGAACCATTTCGGCGGCAGGACCTTGGGCACGGCGGTGAGCCCGGCTAGCGCGTCGGCCCGGAGCGAGGCCTCGAAAAAACGTTCCGGCAGCCGGCGGTCGATCTGGACTTTCGTCATGGCTGAGGTCTCCTCCTGGTCCCGCGTCCAGCCGGGGGCCCGTCAGAGCGGGCGGACAGGGGGAGCACTCGCACCCCCGCCGGCGTCGCTTCGAGCACGCTCTCCTGCGGTACCTGCCGCCAGTCGGCTTCGTCGTCGGACGGCTCGGAAGCCACGACGACGCCCCCGTCGTCCTGCCGGTAGCACAGCGTGTCACCGGCAGCGGTGGCGGCGATCACCGAGCCGTCGGTGAGCAGCAGGTTGAACCGGCCCGTCGCCCCGGCGGCTCGCACGTCGCTGACCGTGCCGGCGAGAGCCTCGGCTGGCGGCTCCCCCGCCCGCAGCCGCCTGAGCACGAGCGCCCAGATCAGCGACGTATCGGAGCGTGACGGTAGCTGGAGCAGCTCGGCAGGCGAAAGCTGGCCGGCCAGACGCAGCACGGCCGGGTCGGCCGGCCAGCCGAACAGCTTGCCGTTCAGGCTGAACAGCCAGGTGCCCTCCGCGTAAGGCGCCGCCGCCGCCGCTCCAGCTTCGGTCCCGGCCGACGCCGACCTGACCGCCGCGAGCAGCGCCCGCGTGCGCGTGACCCGCGCGATGTCGGGCAGCGATTCGTCGGCCCAGATCGGGCCTTCCCGCCGGTAACGAGCCGGTACCGGGTCGCCGTCGGCGTACCAGCCGATGCCGAAGCCGTCCACGTTCATCGTGCCGTGCTGCTGCTGGCGCGGCGCCCAGGCCTGCTCGGCGAGGCTGTGCGGCGGCCCGTATACGACCGAGGCGATGCTGACCGGCTCGCCCAGGTACGCGAGATGCCGGCACATCAGGCGAAGTCCGCGTCGCGGGCGGTGCGGAAGCCGCTGAAGATCTGCCGCCTGATCGGGTAGTCCCAGTTGCGGAACGTGCCTCGGCAGGCGACCGGATCGGCGGAGAACGCACCGCCTCGGAGCACCTTATACTCGGGGCCGAAGAAAACCTCCGAGTACTCCTTGTAGGGCCAGGCGACGAATCCCGGGTAGGGCAGGAAGTCGCTCGCGGTCCATTCCCAGACGTCGCCGATGAGCTGCCTGACCCCTGACGGAGCGGCGCCAGCCGGGTACGAGCCCGCCGGGGCCGGCTGAAGATGCCGCTGGCCCAGATTGGCCAGCTCCGCTGTCGGGTCGCCGTCACCCCACGGGTAGCGCCTCGACCGGCCCGTTCGCGGGTCGTGCCTGGCGGCCTTCTCCCACTCGGCCTCGGTCGGCAGCCGCCGGCCCGCCCAGCTGGCGTAAGCGTCCGCCTCGTACCAGCAGACGTGCAGCACCGGCTCGGCCGGCGGCACGGCTCGGTCACGCCGAACCGGCGGCGCAGCCATTGCCCGGCGCCGTCCCGCTGCCAGAACAGCGGCGCCGACAGGCTGGCCCGCTGACGGTGCTCCCAGCCCGCCTGGGTCCACCAGCGCGGGTCCTCGTAGCCTCCGGCGGCGATGAACTCCAGGTAGCTCGCGTTGGTCACCGGCGTGGTGTCGAGGTAGAAGGAAGGCACGTCCACGACATGGGCAGGCCGCTCGTTGTCCAGAGCCCACGGCTCGGTCGACGTCCCCATCGTGAACGGACCGCCGGGAATCAGCACCTCGGCCGGAAGCCTGAGCACATCGCCGGGCGGCGGGCCGGGCGGCGGAGCGCTCAGCACCGGCCTGCCCTGGCGAAGCTGGTGCGTGGCCAGCATGGTCTCGTCGTGCTGCTGCTCGTGCTGGGCGATCATGCCGAACACGAAGCCGCCGTCGACGAGCTGCCCGCCGGTGAAGCTGACCCGCTCAAGCAGGTCGAGAACCCTTCCCCTGACGTCGCTGGCGTAGCGGCGGGCCTCGGCGGGCGGCAGCAGCGGCAACGTCGGCCGGGCGGAACGCGGATGCTCGAACGCGTCGTAGAGCGGATCGATCTCCGGGTGCATCGGGTCGCGGCCGCCGACGTTGCGCAGCAGCCAGAGCTCCTCCTGATTGGCGACGTGGGCGAGATCCCAGACCAGCGGTGACATCAGCGGCGAGTGCTGGCGCACCAGGTCAGGCTCTTCGACGCAGTCGGTCAGCCCGCTCGTCCTTGCCCTCGCGGCGATGAGCAGCCCGGCCAGCTCGTCCCTGAGGGCCTGCTCGGGCACGGCAGAGTCGTTGACGGTAGTCATGAAAATCCCTCTCCTCAGCGGACGGTGTCGAGTACGTCGTCAGCCGGGCACCGGCCTCGCAATACGTAACGTTCGGCGAAGTCGCTCACCGCGAGCCTGATCGCCGCAGGTGCCCGCGACCTGGCCAGGGCGGCATCGGCGGCCGCGAAGCACTCAGCGGCGGCCAAGCCGATCGCCGGATCGCCGGGTCCGAATCTCGCCGCGCGCAACCAGGGCAAAGCCCTGCTCGTCCCCGAGCGCCTCGGCGGCGGCACGCCAGCCGCGCCCGGCTCGTGCCAGACCCGCTCGGCGGCCGCCATCGCCGCCTGCGCCGCCTCCTGATCCTCGGCCAAGGCCGCGACGAGCGCCACCGGGACGATCCAGCCGTCCTCACCCGGCTGCGCGTCGATCATCCTGAGCTCAAGGTGCCCGTGCGCACGCACCGGCGGGAACAGGGTGGAAAGGTGATATTTCAGGTCGTCTGCGGTCGGGCCAGGATGCCCGTTGCCGCGCAGCCAGTCACGGAAAGTCAGTCCGGCAGGCACCGCCCAGGGCCCGCACTCGGGACGGCGCACGCAAAGCACCTCGGCGTCGAGCGCGTACCTGACCATTCGGCGCGCGGGTCGGGGCTCGCGGCCGGCTGGCTCACCGGCTCGGCGCCGGCCGGCGCTCTGGTCCGGCCAGGGTCCAGCTTGGACCAGACGAGCTGCCTGGTGCACTTCCAGCCGGTGGGCTTGCCCCGCCGGAGCGGAGAGTTAGCGAACGCCGCCACCAGGACCGGCCCGAGGGCATGCATGAGCCGCCACCTGAACGGGTATCCGGATGGCCCGTCATCGTCGAGGCCGGCGTCGATGCAGACCTGCACGGAGGCGGTGCTGCACATCATCAGCCGGCCCCCAGGGCCCTGCCGGTCGAAGAATTCCTCCATGGCCGCATATCTCGGCAAATCGAGCACCCGGCTCGGTGAGCGGTGGAGGTCAAGGCCCCGGCCGGTGAGCGTGAGCCCCGCCGAGCCGAGCGCCTTTCTGAGAACGTTCATATCGTCGCCTGCGGCGGCGATGCATGCTGGGAGGTTGATCGCTGGAGCCGTGCTGAGCTCCACCTGGCCGCCTGGCTCGTAGGTCAGCAGGCCAGCTCCGGGCATACCGCCCGGTCGCTCGAGATCGCTCAGAACCTCGCGAACCCTGTCAAAGGGGACCGGCAGCAGCGGATCAGAGGCGTCTGCTACCAGCCACTCGAGCTCGGCGCCGACCGTGCCAGGTGGACCGGTTTTGAAACAGATAGATCCGATAAGTCGCTCTGCCTCAAGCTCGGAGATCGGCAGGTCGCCGACTCCGGCTGGGGTGCTGATGGTGTCAGTAGGCAGCTCAATCACCGCTTCCAAGGCGTATGTCGGGCAGCTCCGGCACGTAAATTTCCCAACTGCCGCCGTGCCCGGGGCATTCCTGTTCTACTTGCCCAATATCAGTAACAGATGCCTCTGACAGTCAGCCTTCTCTCGGGCTCAGCGGAAACGCGGCCGGTCAGCTGGCGTCAGCAGCGTCACGGTGTGCCTGCTCGCGATCCAGAGATCCCCGGCGGGATCGGGCGCCCGCCGCTCCGGCGTCGGCGTGCAGGAACCAGGCCCTGCGCATCGCACTGTCCAGCCGTACGGCGAGGCCGTGAAGGGCTTGCTAGCCGGCTGATCGGCGGAGGACGCCAGGAGAACCGGCCTGACCTTCCCCTTACTCGCCGACAGGATCAGCACACGGCCAGAACCCCTCAGCACCACCGCCACCTGCGAAGCAGGACCGACGGCCAGCGCCCGTACCGGATAAGGAACTGGCCAGGACGCCAGCCCCGCCGTCGCGCTCACGTGAAAGACCCGAACCTGGCGCGCGGTGGAATCCCAGAACCAGGCCCCCTGACCCGACCGGTCAGCGGTCAGCCCTCGCACCGGTCCGTAGCTGCGCGGCAAGGTAACCGATTCCCTGGCCTCCGCGGGCTGCAGGCCACCCGAGATCGCGCCCGCGGCCCCGGCTATCGCGGGACCATTTACCTCCGGGCCGTATTGCGGACTGGCGGGCGCGGCCTCCTGGTGCCGCAACGCGCCGCGCCCGCCGAACCCGGAACCCGCGACCGCGGGGTGGCTGGCCGAGTGCTGCCTGCCGAGGTCGGTGGCAACCGCCAGGGGAACCAGGCCGAGCACCACGACCGCCGCGGCCGACCTGGTGATGAGGCGGTCGCGGCGCAGCCTCGAACCGCGCCTGACAATCTGCCTGATATCAAGCTCGACCGGTTCGGCGTCTTCGTAGTCCAGGTCGATCAGGTCAAGGTTGCTCATGACACGGTCTCCGCTCGCAATGCCCCGTCGTTGCGCAGCTTGGTCATCGCGCGGGACGCGGCGCTCTTTACCGTGCCTGGCGCGATCCGCAGTTGAGCCGCGATCTCCTGTTCGGAAAGGTCCAGGTAGAAACGCAGCACGATCACCATCCGCTCCCGGCTCGTCAGCTTGGCCAGCGCCCGGAGCACGATGTCCCGATTGCCGAATACAGCGGCGGGGTCGGCCCCTGACGGCTCTTCAGGCAGGACCGCGAACGGCTGCTCGCGCCAGGTCCGGCGGCGCCACCAGTCGGTATTGGCGTTCACTATGCAGCGCCGTACATAAGCGTCTGGCTCGCCGTTCCTGATCCGCCGCCAGGCGGCGAAGGCCTGAACGTATCCATGCTGGGCCAGGTCTTCGGCGCGGCCGCGGTCACCCGTGATCAACTCGGCCAGCCGCACCATCCTCGCCTGGCTCCGCGCGACGAACTCAGAGAACTCGGCAATCTCGGCCTCGTTTCCCACGGCCTGCCCTCCGTTGTTCCGGCGCACGGTACAACGCAGGAACGGCCCGCGAGGTTCTGCGTGCGGGCCGCGACTTTCTTGTGATGCGTAACGGATAAGTTAGATCCGACATCGAATGAGGAGCCTGATGAGCATCGGAGGCCTGGTAGCCGCTGGTCCGCTACTGCTCGCGATCCCGGTCGCGGCCGCCGCGGGCGCGGTGACTTTCCTTTCGCCGTGCGTGCTGCCACTGGTGCCCGGTTATCTCTCCTACATCACCGGCATGTCAGGATCAGCGGCTCAGGCTGAGCCAGAGCGCGAACCTGAGCTTGAGCCAGGCCAGACCAGCCCTGGCTCTCACGCCCCAGGCCGCCGCCGGCCCGGCTCTCCCCCCTTCCGCGCCGCCCGCCCTCCGCCCGCCGCCGCGGTCGGACCCGCGCGATCGCGCACCATGACCGGCGCCCTGCTATTCGTGCTCGGCTTCGCCGCGCTTTACGCGACCTACGGTGTCGCGTTCGGCAGCATCGGCGTCACGTTGAAGCTGCACCAGGCCGGCCTGTCGCAAGTGCTCGGCCTGGTCCTCGTCGCGCTCGGCCTGCTATTCGCCGGGGTCTTCGACCGGTTCACCGTGACCGGCAGGATCATCAAGCTCAAGGTAAGACCGCGGGCAGGCCTGGCCAGCGCGCCGTTGCTCGGCGTCTTGTTCGGCCTCGGCTGGACCCCGTGCAGCGGCCCGACGCTGGGCGCCGTACTCGCGCTGACCTTGTCTACCGGCACCGCGTTCCGTGGCGCCCTGCTCGCGTTCGTGTACGCGCTCGGCATCGGCATCCCGTTCCTGATCGTGGCGTTCGCCTTTGACCGCGGCGTCACGTTGTTCGGCTTCGCGAGGCGGCACGCCCGGCTGATCACCAGGATCGGCGGGGTGCTGCTCATAGCGGTCGGCTTGCTCGAGGTCACCGGCCTGTGGACCACAGCGATCCTGTGGCTGAAACTCCATTGGCTAGCCGGCTATAACGCCCCGATCTGAGAAAACCCAAATACCTTTCCGCCAGTAACCAGCCCGGCGGATGTCACCCTAGTTTTGCCGGGACGGGCGGGGCGGGAGGGGCGGGCGGCGCTTGGTGGGGCGGTTGGCTGTGGTCGGGGGTTGCGCGGGCGGGCGGGCCTCGAGCGCTTCGAGTGCCATTCTTACGGCCGTCTCGAGTTGCGTGTCCCTTCCGGCTGACCAGTCGTCCGGCGAGATCAGAACCTCCACGTCCGGTTCTATGCCATGATTCTCGACGTTCCAGCCCTGGTCGCTGAACCAGAATCCGAACTGCGGCACCGTGATGTGGGTACCGTCCACCAGTTCGCGCCACCCGTTGATGCCGAGCACGCCACCCCAGGTACGGGTGCCGATCACGGGTCCTACGCCCATCAGCTTGACCGCGCCGGTGATGATGTCGCCGTCGGAGCCTGACTCCTGGTCGGCGATGATGATCACCGGACCGCGCGGAGCCTCGGAAGGATAGCTTTGCGGCTGGTAGGTCGGCGATACCTCCCAGGCGATGATCTTCCTAGTCAGCTTCTCGAGCACGAGTTCTGAGGTGTGCCCGCCCCCGTTGGCGCGGACGTCCACGATGAGGGCATCCTTGGGCAGTTCCGCGCCCATGTCGCGGTGGAAATCCGACCAGCCCTGGCTTTGCATGTCCGGCACGTGCAGGTAGCCGACCCGGCCGTGGCCGAGTTCGTGGGTCAGTGCCCGCCGGCTCGACACCCAGTCCTGATAGCGGAGCCGCCGTTCACTGGCCAGCGGCACGACCACGGCGCGGTGCGGCTTCCCGTCGGCGGCGCGGATGACGGAGATTTCCACCGGCTTGCCGACTGTGCCGACGAGCAGCGGCCCAGGGCCGGTCGCGGGTCGACCGGCTGGCCGTCAACGGCGGCGATCGGTCGCCGGCCGCGAGCCCTGCTCCTGGCGCGGCCAGCGGTGACCTCGCTCTCGGGTCGGACGACTCGGTCGGCAGTACCCGCTCGATCCGCCAGCCTTCCTCGCTTGGCTTCAGGTCGGCGCCAAGAAGGCCGGTTCCCTGCCCGTGCCCGTGCGGGCCACCGTGACCATGGACGTAAGCGTGCGAGGTGCCGAGTTCGCCAGGATCTCGTGCATCACGTGGCGAAGTCGTCCGGCGTGGAGATCTTGTCGAGCAGCGGCTGGTACTGGGCGAGCACCCCGTCCCAGTCGACGTCGGCCAGGTCGGGTACCCAGAAGTCGTGCCTGACCATCCGGCCGGCTTCTTGCAAGGCAGCCCGCCACAACGCGACCGGGTTCGCCATGAACCTGGCCCTGGAAAGGTCGACGCTGACCCGGTCGTCGGAGCTGTCCGAGTCGGCTTTGGACTCGCCGGGACCACAAGTACCCGGTGCTGATCGCCGACCACCAGCTTGCTCCCGTCGCCGCTGACGTCGAACCAGTCGGCTTCGTCGACCAGTTCACTGCACTTGGACTTCTTGATGTCGAAGTGCTCGAGGGCCGCGCGGGGCAGATCCCGTCCGGGGTGGCACCGCCGCTGCCGAGTTCGCCGGTCAGCGGCACCCGCAGCCAGGCCAGGCCGTCCTCGACGGCGCGAAGATCAATGTACTTGGAGTCGGGAACCGGCACAGTGACGATCCGCTGGCCAAGGCCCTCCAGATCGATATCACCGCTGGCGGCTCGTCGCCTTTGCCTGACTTGGTTTCCGAGCATCGCCTGACCAGAGTCCGTCTTGGCTGGATCGGTCGTGGTCGAGTCGTCTTCGGGCGAGTCGGCCTCCTGCTTCTTGGCTGAACGATCTTTTGATTCTTCTTCGTCTCCGTCTTTGTCGTCGTCCTTGCCTGACCCGCCGGCCTGCCGTCAAGGAAAGGACCGAGCGGCGAAGGCTGCGACGCCTTCAGCGTCAGCAAATAGGGCCGGCTTTCATAAGGAAAAGCCAGGTCAAGACCAGCGGGTCGTGCACGGGGTCGAAGGAACGCAGAGAAAGGAACGCCAGGTACTGCCCGTCGGCCGTGAAGGCCGGGTCGGTGTCGATGAAACGTCCGTCAGTCACGTCAGTGATCAGGCGGTCAGCCAGCCTGGCCAGCCGCAGCTGACGCTGCCGGCCCTGGTCGCCTGCGACGAGGCCAGCCATTTCGAATCGGGCGCGAACGCGAGGCCGGTCACCGTTCCGTGGTCAGAGCGGGCTAGTTCGGTCACCTCGGCCGAGGCCACGTCGGTCAGCAGCAGCCTGCCGTCCTGGGTCGCGATCGCTACCACCGAGCCATCGGGAGAGGCGGTCAGGTCGGCGACCCAGCCGATCTCGCCCCTCGCGATCCGCCGCCGGCCGTCCCCGGCACCGTCGACCGAGCTGATCTCCAGGGCGTCGGCACCATCGGCATCGATGACCCACACCACCTCGCCGGTCGGCCCGGGCACCTGAGGCAGCCGGCAGGGCGGCCGCGTACCTGGGAAAGCGCCCGGCCAGGACCGTCCTTGTGCGTCAGCCAGTGCACCGTGCCCCGTACCTGAACGGCGCTGGCCCGGCCGGTCTTGTCGGTGCTCAGGCAATCGAGGTGGTCTTCGCCGGACATCAGGTGCGGCTTCAGGCCGTTGGCCGGCGAGCCGAGGCTGATGTTGAGCCGCACCGGCTCGCTGTCCGGGCGAAGGTCGTAAGCAGCCAGAGATCGCCGGCGACCTGGTAGACGATCCTGGTGCCGTCCGTGCTGGCGTTGCGGGCTAAAAGCCGTCATGGTCGGTGTGCCTGCGCAGGTCACTACCGTCAGGGCGCAAGAATACACGTTGCCGGTGCCCTCGTAGTCGGTGATAAAAGCGAGGCCGCCGCCGGCCAGCATCGGGCCGAAAAGCTGTCCGGGAAGGTCGGCGAGGATCCGGCGGAAGGCGGACTGGGTCTCGCCTGCCGCCGCCCCACCTGATGCCGGCCGCGGGCTTGTCGGCGACCCAGATCCGCCCCGCCGAGCCCGCCCCGGTAGCCCTTCCCAGAACGCGGGTTCATCAGCAGCACCGGTGAGCAGCGCGATCGAGTTCGGCGTCGATCGCGAGGTCGTCGACCGGGCCGAAAGGCAACTGCCGCTCGCCCGCGAACCTCGGCGTGCCATCGGTCACGGGAATGACGTGGCCCCAGGCGTGGCCGGGCTGATGGTTCGCGGCCGTGGTGGCCAGGATCTCGCCGTTCGGTCCCCAGCCGCGCATCCGCGTGCTGTAACTGGACCAGTAGGTGACGCGCTCGAACCGCCCTCGCCGGTCGCGGCCAGGTCGATCTCCGGAGCACCGTCCCGCCCGCTCGTCCAGGCGATCAGGCTGGCGTCCGGTGACAGCCTCCGGATAGGCCGCAGCGGCCTGATCAGCGGAGATCCGCCAGGCGCGGCCTGAAGCCTGCCGGGGCTAGCCAGACATCGTCGTCGGCGATGAACGTCAGCAGGTCTCCGCGCAAATGCGGATAGCGAAGATAGTGCGATGCGGTCCGCGATTCGGTCACTGGTTCATCGTAGAGCAGAAATCAACTGGTTTATCTTAACGTCACCGGGTGTTGTCGGGTTTCAGTAGCAGATACCATGCGTTGCTGCGAGACTTCGTCTCGTGGCGACTGCGCGAATGGCCAGGACGGACAGCTCGGCCCGGCTCGGTCAGGCCGCTCCGGCCGCCGTGACCTCGATCGCGGCCATCGACAGGTTCCGGGTGAAAGACTCGTTCCGGCGCTTCACCTTTAGTCCTCAATTGGCAATGAAGTAACTTATCGCCCGGCTGTTTTCACAAAACCCGGAATTGCGGACGCTATTTCCGCTCTCCATGGAGCACACCAGGGCGCGAACGTTCCTGATGCTGGCTGAGCTGATCGAGAGCCTTGACGATCCCGACGCTGTCGGCCGGCTACTCGATAACCTCGGGCTGGACCACCGGAGCTCGGGCGTCGGGGAAGATCCTCATACCCGGCCTTCTTCGATGCGCTGCTGGCAACGGCCGCTCCGGTGAGCGGTGAGAACTGGACGACGGAACTGCACGAGGCGTGGCGGACGGTACTCGGTTATTTGGCCGGCCGGATGAAAGCGTCCGCCGCAGGCGGACGGCAGGGAACAGTCAGCCTGGTGGATTGGCGAGATCGTGCAGCACGACCAGCGCACGCAGACGGTCGCCGTTCTGACGATCAGGCCGGACCGGCCGCTGAGCTACCAGCCGGGCCAGTACGTGTCGGTACAGGTACCGAAGTGGCCGCGAGTGTGGCGAAAGTACTCAATCGCCAACGCCCCTCGCGAGAACAGCCTGATCGACCTGCATGTGCGCGCGGTGCCTGGCGGAATGGTGAGCACGGCCCTGGTCAGCCATAGCGGGGCCGGGGATACGGTCACGTTGTCGGCCGCGCGCGGGGACTTGCGGGGGCCCGCAGATGCCGACCGTGACCTCGTGTGCGTGGCCGGGGGCACAGGCCTCGCGCCGCTCAAGGCCATCGTCGAGTCGATCGTCGGCGGCGCCCGGCAGGGCAAGCGCCGGTCGATCACCTTGTACGTGGGCGCCAGGCGCGGCGGCGACCTGTACCACATGCGTGACCTCGCGACGCTGCGGCTCGCCTACCGGGCGCTCACTCTTGTGCCCGTCGCCGAGGCTGATCTCGAGGTTTCTCCGGCCGGCCGGGCGGCTACCCGACGTCGTGGCCAGGCATGCTTCGTTCCGTGACACCGAGGTATACGTAGCCGGGCCGGCGGGACTGATTATCGCGACGACCCGTGCGCTCGCGGCTCGGGTGCCGTCAGACCGGTTCCATCACGACCCGTTCGAACTGCTGCGCGCGGCCGGGCCGCCCGGCGGGCCAGACTGCCTAGCTTGGCCGGCTGAGCGTTTCCGCGAAGAACGCGTAGATGCGGCGCCAGGCGTCGGCGGCGTCGTCAGGGTTATAGCTCATCCTGGCCATCTTGGCGAGGACGGCACCCACCCCGGTGGCCTGGCTAAGAACCGGTGGCCGAGTTCGGGTACACCTTGACGTCGTGCCTCATTTCCAGCACGGCCAGGGCGCGCTCGAGCCGCTCAGGCGGCTTGGTGCCCATCTGGTCCCGGCCGCCGAAGCTGCCGACGATCGGGCAGGCGCCGGCCAGCACGCCCTCGGCATCCTTGGGCACCTCACCGTAGTTGACTGCCGCGGCGTCGAATCCATGACCGGGCGCGGAAAGCAGCGCGAAGCCGCCGCCCAGGCAAAAGCCGATCTCGCCGACCCGGCCGGTGCAGTCTTCCCGCTCGGCGAGCTGCGTGCGCGCGCCGTCGATGATGTCGAACGCGGGGCCCGTGCCGGACCTGAGCTGCCGGAACGCCGCCAGGATGCAACCCGCCCAGGACTTGCCTTCATAAAGGTCGGGGCAGGGCCAGGTAGCCATGGGCGGCGAACTCGTCCGCCTTGCCCTTAATGTCATCGGTGAGACCGAAGGCCTCGTGGAGCACCACGACACCCGGCCACGGCTTGGTGTCCCCGGCGTCAGGCGGCGGCACCGCGAGGTAGCCGGGAATGGTCCGGTCGCGCACCACAAACGACATGTCCGTCACGGACATACCTTCTCATGAAGGCGAGGGCAGCGCGGGCTACACCTTGCGCCTACGGGTCTAGCTAGCCGACCCGCCTTAAGGCGCTGCCTTCCCTCGTCGCTACGCTCCTCAGTCCAGGCATCACCGCGGGCCGGCCAGCTAGACCTTGCGCCAGCGCGGGATCCAGGCGCCGTCTTCCACCGTGTAGTCAGCGAACAGGGCTGGTGCCTCCCGGCGCATGATCTCGGCGATCTGGCCGAAGACCAGCCTGATCTCCTCTTCGGCGCCCTTATCCGTCCGAGCTTCGATGGTGTGCCGCAGGGTACGGATGTTGGCCGACCAGAGCAGCCCGGTAGCCACCCCGTCGGGGGCGAACCTGCGCATGAACGAGGTCTTGTGCTTCTTCTCCTCGAACTTGAGTCCTTGCTCATCGAGCCCGAAGTGCCCGGCCATCCAGTTCTGGAACTCCTCCATCTGCCCGAGCAGCACGGTCGCCCGTTCATGAACTCGTCATCGCCCTGCGCCCAGTCAGGAAACCAGAACGGGATGTCGCTCAGCCGGACGAACCGCAGCGACTCTTGCGAGATCGCCACCCCCGGCCGGTGCCTGACCAGTTCGTGCGTCACGACCCGGCTGACGTCATGCAGCACGAAGCCGAACATGGCGTGCTCGAGCACAGATCCGTGCAACTGCCGCAGGATGTTCTCAAGGTAGGCCTGGTGATCATTGCGAACCCGGACGACGTTCGGTTGAGTCCTGGCTCCCAGGCCCGGTAGCAGAGCTTGCCCGCGAACTCGACGAGGTTCTGGGCATCATCGAACTCGCCGCGGTCCAGCCGCTCCAGCCAGCCGTCCCCGCCAACCCCGGTCAGGTAGGCGGCCATCGCCTGGTAGTCAAGCTGCGGACGGGACACCAGGAACACTTCAGGCTGCACGCTCTTCATGCGGGCACCCTACCGGCGACCGCCGACAGTCTCTTCCGTGCCCACCCCGCCCGTGCCCGCCTCGCCCGCCTGGCCCGCCCGTGCCCACCCAGCCCGCCTGGCCCGCCATCCTGCCCGCCCACCGTAGTCGCCCAGCCCGCCCTACCCCCGGCGGGGACAATCCCTGGCGATCGGAACGCAACTCATAACAGTAAGTAATTGCGCAAGTTCATTTTGTGATAGCGGTGGACCGGTTCGGCTTTTAGGATCGCAGCGTATCGTCTCGGCCCCGACCAGGGCGAATTCACGTAATTTACTAGGTAAAAGGACGGGATCATGGGCAGGAACCAGTCATGGCCACTATGGCGATTGGCGTCGCGGCCGCCGCGAGCGTCGCATCAGTCGCCATGATCACGATCGCAGCCCAGGCGGCGCCAGCCGGAACCGGCCACTTCGCGACCTGGCAGCGCGCCGAAAAGGCAGCTGGATTCGAACTGCTTAAACCGACCAAGACTTACGGTCTGCGCAAGGCAAGCGACATAATAGTTGCCCGGTGCGAGATTAGTAAGAAAAAGGCATCGAAGCGGAACGTTATCGGTCAGTACGGCCCGACGGTCAAGCTCAACCTGACTATCAGCGAGAACAACTCGAATGCACCCTGCGCGCGCCTACGCGAAAGCAAGGCGCTCGGCACTTACAAGATCGATGGCGTCAAGGCCTACCTGACCGGCGACTGTGACAGCCGGGGCCTGCCATCCTGCTCGTCCGACAACATCTTCCTGTTCCTGACCTGGCACAAAGGTGGGGTCTACTACCAGGCGTCCTCCTACGGCGAGACGCGCAGCACGATCGTCGGCTTTTCCGCGGCCTGGTCAAGGTCTACATCCCGCCGGGCCCGAAGCCTAGCCCACGCAACAGCATCGATGGGACATGGGCGTGGCTCTTCTGGGGTGGAGGTTCATGATCGTGGAAACCTCCGATGGCCCGCCATTCGAGGTTTCCACGATCATGGAACCGCTAGCCAGGATTCGATCTCACCTGCCGCTCCAGCCACACGCGAAACACCAGCCGCGCAACCCGCCTGAGCTAGTGCGCCTGCCCTCGCCGCCTGACCACGTCCACCCACCAGAGCCACATCCATGGCCCATGGATGTTGTCAGGGCCGGTGGGCTAACGACAACGCTGGGACATAGATGCTGTTGCCGCAGCATCGATGGGCCATGGTTGCGGTTGCCGGCCTAGCGTAAACAGCATCCATGGGCCATCGTTGCGGCTGCCCAGCCGATCTGGGCGTTTTGTTCGAATCGGGCCGGGGCTGCCGGGCGCGGGGGCTGCTGGGTCGAGGCTCACGAGGCTGATGGGGCTCCGGGACCGGGTGATGGACCGGTGCTACTGGCTGGCGGTCCTGGGGCTCTGGGCTGATGGGGCTGCCGGACCGGAGCCGCCTGACCGGGGCTGCCGGACCGGGCTGCCGGGACCGGGGCTGCCGGGGCTCACGCTGAAGTGCGGGGGACGCCGGACGCGTCCCCCGCACGGGATCAGCTGGTTACTTCGCTGGGCGCGTTAGTTTGAGCGGATCCAGGTGTTGCTGAAGGCGCCGCCAGAGCTGATCGAGCTGGTGGAGTCCTTGTCGTTGCCTGAGTTGTCATCCATGATGATCTGGACCGGGTTCTGGCCGCCGAGCGAGGAGCCGTTGGCACTTGAGGTGGAGTAGTTGATCGTCCCGAAGTCGGCCAGCGGCAGCACGCCACTCTCGGACGACGGAGCCTCGGTGATGACCTCGGCCGAGGAGCGGTCAAGGCCGCTCTGGTTCTTGGTGATGGTCTGCGTCCAGCCCTTGGAGTTGTCCTTGAGCACCAGCGTGTAGGTCCTGGTCCCAGAGAAGGTCACCGACGCGCTCATGGAGTCGCCGGGCGAGACAGCGTTGGAGAAGTTGACCGGGTTGGCCGGGTACATCTCGTACCAGCCGTAGTACGACGGGCTGCGCCCGACGCAGTCGGAGTCGGTGCCGATCTGCTCGACCGAGTCGCTGCTGTAGCCGTCGAGGCCTACCCAGAATGACGCGTACAGGTCGCTGCGCGAGGTGCAGGTGGCGGTCGGCTCGGTCCAGCTCGCGGAGACGCTGGTGAACGCGCCGTTCGCTCCGGTCGCGGCGTAGCCTGACCAGTTCGTTGACTCAGCCGTCGTGTGCCCGCCAACGGTGGCGAGGTGCGCGCCGCCCGCCGGCCTGGTTATGAGACCGCCGGGGACGAAGTGCTTTGCGTGGACGACAGGACGAACAGCAGCCGGGGCTGCCGAGGCGGCGTTGGCCGCGATGAGCATCGACCCGAAGACCAGGCCGAGGGTTCCGATGGGTACGATCCAGCGACGAATCATAAGGGGGACTTCTTTGCCTTTCCTAGCGCAGGCAGGACTGACCGCACGGAGACGCGGGGTGGGTTGCGGCGAAAAACGTAACTTAGCGACGTTCCCGCATAAAGACACGATGAACGCGAACGTCCTGGGTACCTTAAACGACATAACCGACGTGCCCTAACTGTCCCGGTTGCCCTATCTGCAACGATGGAGTCTCTTTTACGCTATAACGAAGCCCAGCGGCAAAAAATAACGGAAGCATAACGATTGCTACCCTGAGTGAACGCGGACGCGCCCAATACGTCTAAGTCCGACACAGTCGTAGCACGTTGGCTACTATCGCCCGCCCCGCGTTGCCCGAGGCGGTAAGGATCGACTCCGGGTGGAACTGGACGCCCCAGCGCCGGGCGACCGGGTCCTCGATCGCCATCACGACCTGTCCGGTCGAGTCCGCCGCGGCCGGATCGTCGGTCACCGCGGTTACCAGGAACCCGGAGCCGACAGTGACTGGCGTGGCGTGCAGCGAGTGATACCGCCCCGCGAGGAACGAGTCGGGCAGCCCGGCCAGGAGCTCTCCCCCGAGCACCCGCACCGCCCCCGGCTTCCCGTGCGCCGGCAGCTGAGCAGGCCAAGTTGCCCGCCCGAATGCTCGACCATCGCCTGGAGCCCAAGGCATACGCCGAAGACAGGCAGTCCCCGCGCGTCGAGTTCGTCCAAAAGCAGAGAGCAGCCGAAGTCCGATGGCCGCCCTGGCCCGGGCAACAGCACGACCAGGTGCGGCGCGTACGAGTCAAGCAACGCCATGTCGAATCCGGCCCGCAAGGTCGTCACCTGCGCGCCTTGCTCAGCGAAGTAGCCGGCCAGGGTATGCACGAACGAGTCTTGGTGGTCCACGAGAAGTACCCGGACGCCATCGCCTGGTCCGCTGTGGCTCGGCTCCGCGACGAGGTCATTTGGCGGATCTTGCTTGTCGTTCTTCTCGGCTCTGGCCTCGTCGGCAGTGGCCCGGGCCAGGACCTCGAGCAGCGCGCGGGCCTTGAGCCTGGTTTCGAGTTCCTCGGCGGCCGGGTCGAGTCGAACAGCAAGGTGGCCCCGGCCCTGACGCAGGCGAGGCCGTCGCGGATGTGGGCGGTGCGCAGCGTGAGACCGGTGTTCATGTTGCCGTCGAAGCCGAGCGCGCCGACCGCTCCCCCGTACCATTTGCGCGGGCTGGTCTTGTGGTCCTCGATGAACTGCATGGCCCACGTCTTGGGCGCACCCGTCACCGTGACCGCCCACATATGCGTCAAGAACGCGTCAAGCGCGTCGAATCTCAGGGCGCAGCCGTCCCTCGACGTGGTCGACGGTATCGATGAGCCGGCTGTGAAGCCGATCTGGCGGCGGCCGATCACCTTGATGCTGCCAGGCACGCAGATCCGCGACTTGTCGTTGCGGTCGACGTCGGTGCACATCGCGAGCTCGGATTCCTCTTTTGCGATCAGCAGCGTCCTGATGTTCTCGGCGTCGTCAAGCGGGGTCGCGCCGCGCGCGATCGTGCCCGCGATTGGGCAGGTCTCGATCCGGTCGCCGGTTACCCGGACGTACATTTCCGGCGACGCCCACCAGGTACTCGCCCTCACCCAGATTGAGAAAGGACTCATAGGGGGCCGGGTTGTGCCGGCGCAGCCGCTCGTAGAACGCGGCCGGCGAGCCGCACCGCGCCCGACAACTCGTGACTCGGCACCACCTCGAACAGGTCGCCCGCCGGCGAAGCGTTCCCGCGCCTGCTCGACTACCTTGGCATACTCGCCGAGCACGGGATCTGGGGGACAATCACTTTCCGGCAAATTTGCCTCAGGCCCGGTGCCTGGCCGACGAGCTGGTGCCGATCGGGGCGTAATCCTGGCCAGCCCGGCCGTGGAACGGCCGCCGGACGCGAAATCGTAGCTGTAGCGGAGGGCGGTTTCCCGCTTCCTGTCGATGACAAAGAGTTCGTCCGGCAAGTGCAGTACCAGGTCACGCTGGCCGCCGTCGGCGCGGTCGGCGCGGTCAGCCCGCAGCCGTATCGGCTCGAACTGATAGGCCAGGTCGTAACCGAACGCTCCGTACAATCCAAGGCGCGGATCTTTACTGGCGAATAGCTCGATAACCTGCCTGATCGCGCTGAACACGGTCGGACGCCGACTCCGTTGCTCCTCGGGCATCTGCTCGGCCGCGCGGAATCATCACTGTAACGCTGGTACCGTCGTCACCCGAGGGAGCCTCGACCCTGTCGCCAGCCGCCAGCAAGGCGACGGTCAACGCGGGAAGGATCACCAGCCCGCGCTCATTAAGCGCCGAGGCGGTCAGGCGGCGCCATGGCTGACGAACTCTACGCAGGGATCGATGTAGCCGTGGTGAAACCGGGAATAGCGGCCTGGATACTCAGTCCCCGAACTGAAGATTCCGCCGCGGCGATAGTCGGCCTGCCTGGTGATCTCACTGAGCAGATCCGGTTCGAAAGGCGTAACCGTCCTGGTCACGGCGATGCCGCCCGCGGTAGTGAACTCGCTCGTTCCAACCTGGGGCGTAGCTCCGAAATCTGTACTGTATTCGACACTCGCTGTCATCTTGCCGTCCCTTGCTGCCAAGGCCCGGACCCCAGCGAATGTAGTAAAGCGACCGCCGGGATACCGGACGGTCGCTTACGTACACGCAAACCTAGCCGTCCTCAGGGACGGCGCCACCAGCACGAGGAGGGGCTGAGGTTCGCTCCAGTCATGAGCGCTAAATGTAGCAGATGCGGTCAAGGAAGTTCAGGCCGACATCTGAGCTTGGTGATCATGCTAGCGAGCGGCGAGGAAGCCAGCCGGGGCGCCGCCGGGCGTCATCCTAAGAAGTCAGTGAATATACGAATTTCTCCACATTCGCTGCGGCCTCGCCGGGCGCGGATCGCTTGATGACGTCGATGACCGCACTGCCCACGACCGCGACATCGCAGTACGGCGCGACCAGGTCAAGCCGATCTCGACTGGAGATACCGAAGCCCAGCGCTACCGGCGTCTTGATAGATTCCCTGACCCTGGCGATGTAGCTCCCCAGTTGATCATGCAGCTGACCGACGCCGGTGACTCCCTGCCTGGCCATGCAGTAAACAAAACCGCTCGCGTACGGGGCGTTCTTCTGGATCCTCGCCGGCGTCGACAGGGGTGACAGCGTGATGATGTTGTGGAGCCCGGCCGCCTCGCAGCTCTCAAGATATCCATCATGAATCGCCGCCTCAAGCGAGGCGTCAGGCACGATCAGGCCGGAGATTCCGGCTTCAGCCGCATCCTTGCAGAACGCGTCTATCCCGTACCTGAAGATCGTATTGAAGTAACACATGAACAAAAGCGGGACAGAAACGTCGGAAAGCTGACGCGCCACCGTGAAGGCATCACGGACGCGGATTCCCGCATCGAGTGCCGCTTCGCAAGCGTCCTGAATCGTCTGACCATCCGCGAGCGGATCCGAGAATGGAATCTGCAACTCAACGAGGTCAACTCCGGCACTGACCATAGCTCGGACGATGTCCTCGGTCTCGGAAAGAGACGGGTAGCCGACTACCACGTGAGTCATGATGCCAGTGCGGCCGGCCGCATGAATGCGCTCAAGCCGACGGTCGATCTCATTGATCATAACGTGCGGTCTCCATGAGAAGAAAATCGCGAAATTTGTGATCGGCGAAGGCGTGCGCCAGAATGAAAAGATCTTTATCACCACGGCCGGAGAGGTTCGTGACCACTATCTGGCTCGGTGACAATGTCGGGGCCAGCTTGATCGCATACGCGAGCGCGTGCGCCGACTCAAGTGCCACGGTCAGGCCCTCATGTCGCGCGGTAAGAGTGAACGCGTTCAGCGCCTCATTGTCGGTGGCACTGGTGAACTGAATCCGACCCTGCTTCTGCAGGTTCGCGAGCTCTGGACCTACACCAGGATAATCAAGGCCCGCCGAAATGCTGTGGGTCGCGGTAAGCTTGCCCTCTTCGTCATTCAGGAAGATCGACTTGTAACCCTCGAACACTCCGGGGCTGCCTCCTGGAAAGCGGACCGCGCTATCACCGGTCTTGCCTGTGCCCAGGCCGCCGGCCTCGACGCCGACGAGAGCCACGGACGGCTCGGCGATAAAGTCCGCGAACGCGCCGATGGCGTTGCTGCCGCCGCCCACGCAGGCGACTACATAGTCGGGCAGGCGTCCGGCCTGCTCGGTCACCTGCTGCCTGATCTCGCGTCCGACGACACTTTGGAAGAAGCGGACCATGGCCGGATAAGGATGCGGCCCCAGAGCAGAGCCGAGCAGGTAGTAGGTGTCGTCCGCTCTCGCTATCCAGTCCGAGATCGCCGCGTTAACCGCGTCCTTGAGTACCTGGCTCCCGTGGGTAACGGGAACGACAGTCGCGCCGAGCTGTTCCATCAAGAACACGTTCGGGCGCTGCCTGCGCACGTCCTTGGCGCCCATGTACACAACGCACTCGAAGCCGAGCTTAGCGGCCACGGTCGCCGTCGCCAGGCCGTGCTGCCCGGCGCCCGTCTCGGCGATGAGCCTTTTCTTGCCCAGGCGCTGAGCGAGCAGGGCTTGCCCGAGACAGTGCGTGATCTTGTGAGCGCCGGTCACGTTCAGGCCCTCGTTCTTAATGAACAGCCTCGCGCCGCCCAGCAGCGAACTGAGCCCAGATGCCTCGGTCAGCGGAGTCGGCCGGCCAGCGAATGTTTTCAGCAATTTCCCGAATTCGGCGTTAAATTGCTCATCCTGTTTAGCCACCGCGAATTCATGCTCTAGTTCCTCAAGTACCGGAATAAGAGCCTCTGGCACATAGCGACCGCCGAACTCGCCATAATAGCCGTCGGACTCAGACGAGGCAGGCTGCCCGGAAGGTGTGCTAGCAACCGCAGTCACATTCATCTGCCCCCTAAGTAGCTGCGTATAATGGTTTCGCCTACCGCAAATCTAGCACAGGGGAACGAGCCACCGTGGCCCGCCTCAAGATCGCTGACCGCGTACCTGGTGCAGGAAGCGGTCCATACGATCAAGTGCCTCTTCGAGCGCAGGCAGTGCGGTAGCGTACGAGCAGCGAATATGTCCCTCGCCGGCCGGACCGAATGCATCTCCTGGCACCACGGCTACTCGCTGCGTACTCAGCAGTCCCTCGGCGAACTCCTGAGACGACAGACCGGAACTGGCGATCGAAGGAAACGCGTAGAAAGCGCCTTCAGGCTCGGCACAGTCCAAGCCGATTTCACATAGGCCCTTGTGAAATACTCGCCGGCGCCGGTCATAATCCGCGACCATTTCCTGCACGTCATCGTCGCCGCCGGTAACCGCCTCGAGCGCGGCTAGCTGAGAGACGTGGGCCGCGCAGAGCATGGTGTACTGATGGATACGAATCGCCAGGTCCGCGATCGCTTTCGACGCGCACAAGTAACCGACTCGCCAGCCAGTCATCGCGTATGCCTTCGAGAAGCCGCCTAGGAGCACTGTCCGCTCAAGCGCGCCGTCCAGGCCTGACACGCAGACGTGCGGGGATACGTAGCTCAGCCGAGCGTAAATCTCATCGGAAATCAGGTACAGGTCATGCTTGACGGCCAGGTCCACCAGGAGAGCGAGGTCTTCACGCCGCTGCACGGCGCCAGTCGGGTTGGCCGGCGACGCTAGCAAAATAGCCTTGGTGCGCGGAGTCACGCGGGCGGCGACGTCTTCAGGAACGAGCCGGAACCCGTCACGGCTGGACGTGGGCACGGTAACTGGCGTGCCGCCCGCGAAGGAGATGCACGGCGCGTACGCGACATAGCAGGGATCGGCGACGATGACTTCGTCACCAGGATTGAGCAGTACTCGAAGCGCGAGGTCTAGTCCTTCAGATACGCCGGCGGTGATGAGACACTCAGTGTCCGGCCGGTAGCTGACACCGTAGCGAGCGTTCAGGTCAACGCAGATCGCCTCACGGAGCGGCAAGAGACCGGCATTGGAGGTATAGGCCGTGTAGCCACGCTCCAGAGCGGATATCCCGGCCTCACGTATGCGCAGCGGAGTGACGAAGTCGGGTTCACCGACGCCAAGCGAGATGACGTCTTCCATGCTCGCCGCGATGTCGAAGAATCGGCGGATACCCGATGGAGGGCAGGCAGCGACGCGCTCGTTGAGTGGTCTCAAGGTGTCACTCGCAGGGTGATGTGGTTGGTGTCACGCGGTCGAGTGTAGCCAATTCGACAATCGAGCCGGTCCGCGGATTGCTGGCGATCATGCGAAGTCGGCCACGTGGCCAATGCCGCGATCGACGGCCGTCTGGTAGGCGAGCAGCCCGGCGGCCAGGTCTTCGACGGCCAGTCCGAGCGACTCGAAGATCGTGATCTCGCGTTCGCCGGTGCGGCCTTCCGCGCCTGGCCTGGCGGTGCCCGGCCCGGCGGGGCCTGGCCCGGCGGCGAGGAGGTCGCCTAGTTCGGCCTTGATGTGGGCGGGGCCGATGGCGCCTTCGGCGGCCGCGAGTACGTAGTCGCCGGCCTCGGCGATCATCGACTCCCTGCTGTCGCCGTACAGAGCGGCACTGGCGACCGTCGCGGTGTCAAGCTCCCGGCAATGGGGAGGCAGGCGCCGACGGCGTTGATGTGCGTGCCCGGGCTCAGCCATTCCCTTCGCAAAACCGGCGTCGCCGAGTTCGTCGCGGTGACGACGATGCCGGCCCGGCTAGGGCCTGCTCGACGCTAGCGCAGGCGACGAGCCTGGCTTCGTCAGCGAACGGCGCCTCGGCGGCGGCGAACGCCTCGGCCTTGTCTTTGGTACGGCCCGCGATCCGGATCTCGGCGAGTTTCCTGGTGCTGCCGATAGCGCGGAGGTGCGCTCGAGCCTGGACCCCGGTGCCGATGATCGCGAGAACGTCGGCGTCCTCGTTAGCCAGCACGCTGGTGGCGACGGCAGAGACGGCCGCGGTCCTGATCTCGGTAAGGACGGAGGCGTTGAGCACGGCCACGGGCAGGCCAGTATCCGAACTGGACAGCAAGACGATTCCCTGGTGGGTGTCCAGGTCGCGGGCGGTGTTGCCCGGAGTGATCGTGATCGCCTTGAGGCCGTAGCCAACTGACTGGCCGTCCCCGTAGACCGGCATGAGGGCGACCAGGCCGGCGGCTCGCGGTGGCTTGAGCACCGTGCGGAGCGGCTGGAAGAATTTGCCGTTGGCACGCGCGACCAGGGCCGTGCGCATGGCGTCGGCGCACTCGGGATAGGTGAGCACGTCGTGAACTTCGCGGCCGGACAGGATTCGAAGCTTCATCTGCTTGATTATCGGTGTTTCAAGGTCAAGACCTGCTGCGGGGGCGGGGTCCCGATAAATCGGCCCGGCTGGTCCCGGCTTCGGTAGCGCGAGCCGCCGGGGGCCGCCGCGAACTGGCCCTACGGCGGCAGCTAAAGGGACATTTCAGCTCAGCCGGCCGCAACGATGGCCCATGGATGCTGTTTTGCTCGGGCGGGCAACCGCAAGGATGGCCCAGCGTTGTTGCGGGAACCGCATCCATGGGCCATCGTTGCTGCTCAGCCGGGCCGAACAACCGCATCGATGGCCCATGGATGTCGTTGCCGCACAATGGCAGGAACTTAAGGGAGCGAAGGCCGGCTGTGGCGGTGAAGCGGACCGGTCTGCGCGGAATCCCGCCCTGGCATTACAGGGCTGGATTCCACTTAGAGGCGGACACCTCAGCCGCCCGGTCAGCCGAAGCCGCCGGCCAGTTCGCCGCCGCCCCGGCGCGCGGCAGGCAACTTGCTCCGGCATCCGGCGTGTGCTCGGCGGGGAGCGGCAGCCGGGGCCGGGGCGCGAGAAAGTCTCCGCCGGGAGGCGGGTCGGGCGCCGTGGTCGGCCTAAATGGGCCGGCGGACCCCCTAAATGAGACTGTCTTCTGGCGGGGGGTCGGTGAGCGTGGTGGCGGTCGCGGCGGCGATTGGGGGGATGGAGGCCGCGGCCGGGGCCAGGGCTAGCTCCTCGGGGCGGTGCCCGCCGGGTACTGGTCGGCCGACGATGCGGTAGACCTCGGCCGCGTCGACGGTCTCGCGGTCGAGCAGCAGGGCGACCAGTTCGTCGAGCTGACTACGGTGCGAGCGGATCAGGTCGACGGCGGTGCTCTCCGCCTCGCGCAGCAGCCTGGCGACCTCGTTGTCGATGACGGCCTGAGTGTCTTCGGAGAACGGCCGGCTCGACAGCCCTCCGCCGCCACCGCCAAGGAACACGGACCCGCCCTCCGGGTAGCCGACCGGGCCGAGCTTGGCGGAAAGGCCGAACTCGCGGACCATCTTCGTGGCCAGGTCGGTGGCGGTGGACAGGTCGTTCGCGGCGCCGGTCGAGCCCTGGTTGAGCACGACAAGCTCGGCGGCTCGTCCGCCGAGCCTGCCCGCCAGGGTCTCGTGCAGGTAGTCCTCGCCGTACAGGTGGCGCTCGATCAGCGGGAGCTGCTGGGTGACACCGAGAGCCTGCCCGGAGGGCAGGATCGTGACCTTCGCGACCGGATCGGCGTGGTCGGACAGGGCGAGCACGATCGCATGGCCGCTCTCGTGCACGGCGACGGCGTGCTTCTCCTCGGGGAGCAGCACGTTGGACCCTTCTCGGCGGCCGAGCAGTATCCGGTCGCGGGCGTCGTCGAAGTCGGCGGCGCTGATGATCTCCCGGCCGCCTCGAACCGCGAAGATCGCGGCCTCGTTGGCCAGGTTCGCCAGGTCGGCGCCGGAGAACCCGGGCGTGCCCCTGGCGACGATCTGGAGGTCGACGTCGGGCCCGAGTTGCTTGCCCCGGCAGTGCACGACGAGGATCGCGGCGCGCTCTTGGAGTGTGGGCAGCGGGATCGTGATCTGGCGGTCGAACCTTCCCGGTCGCAGCAGGGCCGGGTCGAGCACCTCGGGGCGGTTCGTGGCGGCGAGCACGACGATGCCCTGGGTCATGTCGAAGCCGTCCATCTCGGCGAGGAGCTGGTTCAGGGTCTGCTCGCGCTCGTCGTTGGCGACTACGCCCGAGCCGGCCCGGCGCTGGCCGATGGCGTCGACCTCGTCGATGAAGATGATCGCGGGCGAGCGCTTGCGGGCCTCGGCGAACAGGTCGCGGACCCTGGCCGCGCCCACGCCGACGAACATCTCGACGAAGCTCGAGCCGGTGACCGAGAAGAACGGCACGCTGGCCTCGCCGGCGACGGCACGGGCCAGCAGCGTCTTGCCCGTTCCCGGCGGACCGACCATCAGCAGGCCGCGCGGCGCCATCGCGCCCGCGCGCTGGTACCGGCCAGGGTTCCGCAGGAAGTCGACGACCTCGCTGATCTCTTCCTTCGCGCCTTCGTAGCCAGCCACGTCAGAGAACTTGGTGCTCGGCCGCTCGGCGTCGAACACCTTCGCCCTTGATCGCCCGATGCCGAGCACGCCCTGGAGTCCTGCTGCTCCCCCGCTGGCCCGCGACATGCGCCGGAACAGCCAGAACACGACGATCAACGGGGCGAAGATGACGAGGATGTACAGCAGGATGCCGCCGAGCGAGGAGCCGCCGCTGCCGAAGGCAGGCTTGATGCCGCCGGTCGAGGCGATCTGGCTATAGAGCGCCTGGGAGCTGGGCGGGCCGACCGTGGTGAAGCTGTCACCGTTCTTGAGCGTGCCGGTAATCGTGGCGTTCTGGCCGTTCTGGGTGCTGCCGATCTCAACGGTCTTAACGTTGTGCTTGGCCAGCTGAGTCTGGAACACCGGATAGGTCAGATTCTGCGGCGCCGAGCTCAGGCTCGGCAGGAAGAAGTACAGCGCCAGCATCGCGATCAGCGCGACCGGCCAGAGCCAGTGCCGCCACCCGGGCGGAGGCGGCGGTGCCGTCGGTATCGGCTTGTCGCCAGGCGGCGGCGGGATCGGCTGCTTGCTCATAAGTCATTCTTACGTCATCAATAGAGCAACTTGACCACCGATGCCCGCAGCCGCCGGCCTAAGTCAGTCGATGGGCTTCAATCCGGCTTTGACGAGCTCGTAGCCGTGCTGGCCCTCGGCAATGAAGTACCAGCCGATTCCAGACCGCAGCAGAACCTGACCGTCTGCCTGCCGGTACCACGCGAGCAGGCGATGGTGCCGCTCGTCCGTACTGAATGCCTGGGGATGCAGCGGTCCAGTTTCCTGACCGGGAATGCCGGCGGTGAGCTCTACCGACGGCGCCAGCCGTCCGGCGGCTTTCAGGTCGCCGGCGCGCATCGCGGCGGTGAACCGCTCGTAGACCTCGGCGATCTCGGCCGGGAGCGTCTTCGGATCGCGAGGCCCGTCAGACATATCGGCTGGACTGGATCTTCTCGATCTGGGCGCTGGTGAGCTTGTCAGTGAAGTTCCTGATCGAGCCGCTGGCCATCAAGTTGCTCGGATCAGAGGAATGCGAGCCCTCATCGAGCAGGCAGTGCCCGAGTTCGTGGGCGAAAGTATCCGCCGCGCGAGCCGAGGAGCTGATCACGATCGAGGAGTCGGTCACGCCGTGATAGCTCGGGATCATCGACTCCCCGCGACTTCCTGCGCTCAGGCTCGGCACCCAGTAGGCCGTCATCCGCCCGGGGGTGCGGTTGTACGCGAGCAGCCTGGTCTCCTCCGCGGTGAGCACGGGGCCTGAGAATTCATCAAGGGCATTGTCGCCGCCGAGGATCGCGGTGGACTCGGCCGCTGACAGCGTCCGCTCAGCGCCGCGCGACACCGATACCCCCGCCTGGCCGAAGACAGTATTTGCCGTGCTCAGGTCCGCGTCCGCGGTGCTTCCAGCTCCCGTGAGCTTGGTTATGTTGATCGTCACAGAGCGGCGACGGCCGACCAGGTAGCCGACAAGGCCACCGGCCAGAGCCCCGATGCCAGCCCCGATCAAGGCGCCGAGAGGACCACCGACCGCCGCCCCGATGCCCGCGCCAGCCCCGGCTCCGGCCAGCGCTCCGATCCCCGCGCCGAGCGCGCCATCCTTGCCGGCGTTCGCGTCCTGGGCTGGATCGGGGCGAGCCGGCAAGACTCCAGGCCCTCGCGCCTGGCTCGGCCGGGCGTGAACGCTTACCTGGCCGAAGTCATGGCCAGATACCTTCTCTTTTCGCCCTGGGTCGGCTAGCCGGCGGTCATGGAGGCGCTGTGAACTCGCTGGGCGGGAACGGCGCCGCGCGGCTACCGGCGGGGCCGTAACGAATTCGTGCACCATTTCTAGCTCCTCTCCCGTCGCTCATTGTGGAGGGGTGTTGATGTTACCTGGTCCCTGCGAGGCCTGCTGGGCTGCTGGCACAGAGGGTTTCTTGCCGGGCAGCCATTTCGCTTTGCGCTCAGAGATGAACTTGAAACGCCGGGGCGACCTCGCCTGCAGGACGTCAGGAAACTTGAGGTAGGCCATGATCGCCTCGGCAAAGTCCTCGCCGGGACTGACGGTCGAGTAGGCGGTTACCGGTTGCTCGACCCACCTGCCCTCGTTCCAGTTGTACAGGGTGATGTGGTAATTCTCCGGCGGTGTCTTGTTGTCCTTCAGGTTTTGAACCACCTCGGGCACTCCCGCGTCGTAGAGCGCCGGGTCTGCCGCCGGGATGTTCCCGGCCGCCGGGCGGTACTTCGTCCAGCCCGCGACCAGCCGGTAATCGTCGTACATGTTCGGGTCAGGGCCTTGCTTGCCCGGCCCGACCGCGGCCTCGCCCACTCCGTGGCCGAGCTCATGGGTGATAGTGCGGCTGATTCCGGCTTGCTCGGACGTGGATTGCTCAAGGTCAGCCTGCCGCCCGGGGTAAGGAACGCCGCTGCGGCCCGTCGGCCGCGCGTCTGACCGCACGGCGGCCCGGTAAATGGACAGCTGCCCGGCACCGTAACTGGCCCCGACGTCAGGATTCGGCTGGACGCGGCCGGTGCGATCAATTTCGTACGCGACGTCGTAAAAAATGACCTGGTCGATCTTCGGCAGCCCGCCGAAATCGCGCGCGAATGACGCTACGGCCCGCAGGATGTTCCTGTAGGTCTCCCAGCCCGACGGCGGCGACCATTCCTTCCAGGTCGCCGGATCGAGCGTGCCTCTCGTTGCTCCCGGATTCAGCTCCGCGCGCTGGGAGGCAATCTGGCTCGCCTGCTCGCTGAGGGTGCCGCGGCGCACCGTCTTGGTGCCGTACCGCTCGCGCATCAGGGCGGTGAACTTTTCCAGTTCAGGATCGGCCCCCAGCGTGGCCGACAACGGGTCAGCGCGCGGCGGGGCGCTGTTCTCGGCCTCCTCCTCCGTGAGGGTCTTCCGGTCGAGCCTGCGGGACGCGCCTGCCTGCTGCATGACGTGGACGAGTTCGTGGCCGATCAGCCCGAGACCTTCGCGAGTGTCGGGACGGTAGCTCCCTGGCCTGAAGTAGATGTCGGTCCCTGCGGTTACCGCCGATGCTCGCAGGGAGTTCGTAAGCGTCGCGGCTGCTGTGTCATCGTGGATCCGTACCGAGCCGAACTTGTGGCCGAGCGACCGGCCAAAATGCGCCTGGAGATCGTCAGGGAGCGCGGCCCGCGTGCCGGCGGGCGACGACGTGACTCGCGGGGCGCCGCGCGCGGCCGCCCGGCCGGTCTCGGTCGCCCGGCGCTCGTGCCCGTCGCCTGGCCTGCTCACCCTGAGCCCCTGCCGCACGTTATTCATCGTAGCCATTCATAGTGCGTTTGGCGGAACTGGCCGGTCCGGAACAGCAACGATGGCCCATAGACGTTGTTCCCGGAAATTCGGCAACCACAACGATGGCCCATAGATGTTGTTTCCGCAGCATCGATGGGACATCGTTGCGGTAAGTCGCTGGCCCGGAACAGCATCGATGGGACATCGTTGCGCCTCGGTCGGGCATTTCGAGGGATTCGTCCCGCGACCCCGCGAACCCGGCCGGGCACATTCATCGCGACCCGATTCGTCTTGTCGCCCGGCGTGCGCGCGGGATACAATGTCCTTGCCTAAGGTAGGGTTGCGTGGGGTTCGAATCCCTACACCTTTACTCGCAGGATTCGGGGCGCCTATAAGGCGCCCTTTGTCCTTATACGATCGCATTGTTGACTCGCAGGCAGGCGGGGGCGTCGACGTACGCCGAGGGCAGGGGCGCCGACGTGCCCGCCGGGCTTCCGGCGGGCGGTTTAGTCGGCCAGAAGGGACCGATGACCGCTGTCCGGCTGGCACCCTCGATCGCGTTGTCGGCCACGAGCCACTGGCTGCCGAAGCGAAACGGTTCGACGTAGGAAAACTCCTTCGCCTGCGCCCTGGTACCAGGCCCGTTCCCTTGCAACGGCACCACCCTGATGCCCATCGCGAAGCCGGTCAGGTAATTGGCGCGGATGACGGCCTTGCCGCCCAGGTAGCCGACGACCCTGATCCCGTCGGCCGGCGGGACAGCCGAGATCCCGGCCGGCGCCGAGGTCAGGCGGTTGTCCTCGATCGTGAGGCTGCGGGCGCTGCCGACGAACACGCCGAAGCGCGCGTTCTTGATCGCCAGGTCGTTGGCGCCGCAGTCAATCTCGTTGCCGGTGATGCGCACGGTTCCCAGGTGGTCGGGCGTCCGCTGCTTGGCCGCTTCTTCGGCCGCCGACGCCCGGTGGCTGACGCCGGCGCTGATGCCCAGGAGCACGCCGGAGATGGAGTTGCCGGTGATCTGCAGGTCGCCGATGGCCTGGCCGCCAACGACGATGCCCCTTCCGGCCAGCGGCACGTGCTCGGCGAGGATGTGCACCACGCTGCCGAACCCGGACAGGCCGGCCCGGGCGGACGGGGTGGTCAATATTGTGGTGGCGGCCGACTTTACGTAGCGCAAGGCGTCGGCCTGGGTGCCGAAGGTCGAAGGGGCGTGCTCGTCGAGATAGGCCTGCCAGGTGCTCTGCAGGTTGCCGGTCGTCGCGAACCTCAGTACCTGGTTACCGACATTGACGTGGATGTTAGTTCGCGCGGCCAGGCCTGCGAGCGTGGGGATCGGCATCTGAACTGTCGGTGGCTCAATGCCTTCTGTTGTGGCCGGGGCGGGGGCCAGCGACACCTGGGAGATGAGGTAGCCGCGGGCGACGGCCAGGTAGCCGCGGTCCGCCAGCCGGTAGTCGAGCGTGGTCGCACGGGCGCCAGGATCGACGACGATCACGTTGTCCTCGACGCTGGCCCTAGCCTGGTGGACGAGTTGAATGCCGACCTGCATCTCACCGACGTAAAGCCGGCAGTCACGGATCCGCACCGAACCCGCGCCCGTCGCGACATTGCCAGCCGACGCCCCGTTCGGGTCTGGCAGCACTACGTCGCTGCCGACGGTGACGCAGGCGGCCCCTCTCGTGGAGATGGCGCTGCCGCACCGGAGCCAGGCGCCTTCCACGCTGACGTCGCCGCAGTTCCAGAACTCAAGCGTCCCGCTGATATGACTGCGGCCTGCCCGGACGCGCCCGCTGATCACTTCGGAACTCTCCGCGTAAAGGTCGCGGACGCCCACGCTGAGGCAGTCGGAAAAGACCAGCGCCGACTCCGCTCCGACGTCGCCGGCGATCAGCCGCGTTCCCCAGCCCGCGCCGTTGACCCTCACATGACCCGCGCCCGAGATGACGAACTGGCTGGTCAGCGGGAAGTCACCGACCGGGAAGCAGATCTCGGCGTCAAGCCTGGCGCCGTCGGCGTTCGCGGCCTGGAAGTAATCAAGAACGGGCTGCTCCCAGCCGGGACCCGGACGCACGACGATCGTGCACGGGCTGAGCGACTGGGCCGGCATCAGGCCGGTCAGCGGCAGGAACGGCAGCCGGCAGTCGGTCGGCTCGGCAGCCGGGCCCAGGCCGCCGAAGGTTCCCCCGGCCGTGAGCTCCACCAGGCCAAGCTGCGCGTAGTGGTGCCGGATGCCGCGAGGCGGCTGCGGCACCGGGTTCGAGGCGGCGTCCACCGGCCATTCGACGTAGCCTTGCTGCACGCTCGTCGCCGTGCGGGCCGGGATCAGCCAGTAATCACCAACCTGATAGGTCCCGGCCGCGAACTGCACTTGCACCCCGCCTTCCAGCGGGATCGGCGCTCCGGTGGTGACCGGGATCCCCTGACCAAGGCTCGCGTCGGCCCCGCTCTGGTCCCACCGGCGGAGCTTCGGGTACCGCGACAAGTCGACCGTCGTCGTGGAGCCGCCGCTCAGCGTCACCGTATGGCCGTCGGTCGGGGTGGCGGCGACCTGGTACAGCGTGCCTGACCCGGCGAGCAGCTCCGAGCTGTCGTCGGTAAGTTCCACCCAGTCCTGTGCCTGCAGACCAAGGGTCAGGTCGTCGCTCAGGCTGGTCACCCAGAACGTCGGCCCGGTGACCGTGGCGGGCGGGGTCCCGCCGGGGGCGGGCGGGGCCGCGATCAGGGCGACAACCGAGCCGTTCTCCCTTGACCATTTGAAGGTCGCCGTGCCGTCCTGGCCAGGAGCGTGAATCTCGACCCGGTAGAGCTGGTTCTCCAGGCGCTGGTACCCGGTCTCGGGAGGAAGCACGCAGGGCAGGTCAGAACCTGGCTCCCCGGTGCCGGCGGCCAGCATGCCCGTGCTCGGAGCGGGCCACGGCTTCCCGGCGGTCGAGCAGGTCGGCAGCGGGGCGCCCGGTTTCCGCACTGGTCCGAGGTAGGCCAGCTTGACCTGCCAGACCAGTTTCGCGCGCACCGAGGTGTCCGGGCCGCCGAGCGCGGTCTCCCTGATCGCCGGATTGTCGAGCGCGGTGATCAGCCGCTCCCAGACATCGAGATAGACCAGGTAAAAGCCGGGCTTGGCGGCGCCGAGGGCGTCCAGCGTTACGCCCGGCAGGTCCGGCTGCGTGAGCAGCGTCGCGCCAGGCGTGTCGTTCTCGGCCAGCAGGCCGTCGACGTACATGCGGCCCGGCGAGATCTCCAGATCCGTTCCGGTCGCGTTCAGCGCCAGCGCGAAGCCGCCGGCCGGCGCTCCGCCTGGCAGCGTCCCGAGCGGGTAGCCCGCCTGGCCGATGACATCGGTCGAGGTCGCGGCCGCGATGTGGCCGTCGATCGCGATCTGCTCGTTGGCGTCGGCGTCGAGCTCCACCCGCCCTTGCTGCATGAGCACGCGCCGGTAGTGGTTCTCCTCGGCAAATGTGAGCCGGCTGAAGTCACCTTTCACTGCGGTCGCACCTCTTCCTTCGCTCACGTCGCATGGATGATCCCTGCCTGCAGGCCGACGCGCAGGTACTCGTTCAGCCGGAAGCCGAGATTGCTTTCCTTCCGGCCAGAGAACAGCCCGTAGAACACGCCAGGTTCGTCACCTTCGCTGGCCCCCGCCCGGAGCTGTTCCGGGGTCGCGTCAGCTAGCTGGAGGTAGCCTGGCTGCCCGGCGCTGCGGCTGGTGAAGACGGGAAGCAGCCAGCCCTGGACGGCCGTGCCGATCGCCGCGTGCTGGCTGGGGGTAAGCGCCGGATTGGCGGCCAGCGCGGCCGCCACTTCGGTATCGATCTCAAGGTCGGGCTGGCAGCGGAAGCGCTGCGGCGTCTGGCTGCCGGCCAGCGGCACGAAGCTGTAGCGAAGGCACCCGGCCTGGCGCTCGGCCGCGACGACCGAGCCGGTGACGATGATGTTCTGCAGGAGCGGGATTGTCCTGGCGGAGATTGTCCCGATGATCGTGCTGCTGCTGATCGTGATGCTCCCGGCGCTGGCGCCCGCCCCGGCCGAGATCGCGGTGCTGGTGTCGGAACCCCCGTCGACCGCGCTGTCGGTGATCGTCAGCTCGACGTCCGGGTTGACCTCGACGGCTCCGCAGAGGCTGTGGTCAATGGTGAGCGTCCCTGGCGTCCCTGACGATGACCAGTCGATGGTGCCGAGAATGGTGCAGTGCTCGAGGACCACGGTCAGCGGCCCGGCTCCGAAAACGATGACGGAGCCGCCGATGCCAAGTCCCCTGACCGTCACGGTGGCTCCGGCTGCCCCGGTGATGCCGAGGTCACCTGTCAGGATCGGCCGCTGCCCCTGACCAGCTCGTACTACCAGCGGATCGGCGCCAGGCGACAGCTCCTGGTTGCCGTGGAAGGTCCCGCTGTCCTCGATCTCCGCTACCCCGCTGGTGACCGCAGACAGGTTCGCCGCGGCGAAACGCGGCACTGGCAGCACCGTCAGTGCCTCTTCGGCGGCCGGGATCGGCTGCGGGTAGGGCCCGCCTCCGTAGCCGCCGCTGAAGGCGTAGGCGTAGCTGACGGTCACGACGTCGGCCGCGGCCGGGGCGGTGGCGAAGACCAGGCGGCCGAGCACCGGGTCGACAGCCACGTTGACCCCGCCGGCCGTGGGCGGAGTCCAGTCCGACAGGTCACACCAGGCGATCGAGCCAGGGTCGACGGCGACCGCGTCCACCGCGATCGTCACCGGCGCGGGGGCGGCGTACGGCTGCACGCCGGCGTAGAGCGGGTAGCGCTGCAGGAAGAACGGCACGTTCGGGCGCCCGAGCAGGGCGAAGGTCTGGCTGGTGACCGCCGGCAGGTTGACCAGCGGGACGTCGCGGCCAAACGGGTCGAAGGTGAACTGGTTGAGCCCGACGGCGGCGGCTTGCGCGGCCACGCAGCGCAAGGGCATCAGCCGCCAGGTAAAGAGCCCGATGCTCGGAATGTTGTACCGGCCCCGTCCGCTGTCGATCCGCCGGACGTCCGCGCTGCGCGGAGGAAGGTCGAAGGCGCTGCCGATGTCCAGCGCCGTCATCGGTGAGTGCACGTCCACGATGGCGTTTCCCGGCCGCAGGTGATTGCGGACGTACTGGGTGGTCGACAGCCTCGCGAAGTACTCGACGGCGATACCTGGCCACCCGGTCACGTCGGAGCAGAGCTGCTCGAGCATGGCGAGCGTGCCCTTGCGCCGGCGATAGCCGATGGTGTTCGCCACCTCGGCTCGCGTGGCCGACGGCTGGCCGGGTCCGGGCGGCTGCAGCGGAGTGAAGCCGATCAGGTCGCCGAGGTAGGGCACGACCCACGGCGCGCAGGTCTCGATGAACTGGTCGTCGTAGAGCTGATCCAGGCTGTCGCTGATCACCTGAGCCTGCCCGGCGATCACGCCGACCAGGGCCCGCAGCGCCCCGTTTCCCTCGGTCTGGTCCCGCAGCCTGACGAAGGCCGGGAGCAGCGCGTAAAGCGCGTCCGCGTCGGTGGAGCTCATCCGGCAAGCACCACCCTCGGCAGCGGGCCGGCCTCCAGCGTGAGCAGCTCGGCTCCGGTCAGGCCGTACCCGCCGAGCGCCGGGGCGGCGGCCGGAATGGCGTTGAGGGGACCCGATGAGACAACTCCTGAGCGATTGAAGTCATCGAGCGTCAGGGCGACGACGCCGGGCACGTTCTGCATCGTGGCGATTACCTCGCTGGCGAACACGGGCTGGCCGAAACTTCGGCTGGCAAAGGAGAACGCCGCCGCCAGGGCCGCCTTCACGGCGGCGAGCACGGCGGTCGAGTCGAGCGCCGGGTCTGGAGTGATGCTCGCGGCGACGGTGAACGTTTTCGCCACGTAGGTGCACAGCACGATCGGCAGGGTGCCGTCACTGGCGCCGAGCATGGCTTGCAGCAGGCTCGAGTACTGGCTCGTGCCCGGCATGACGGTCGCGCCGGCCGGCCCGGCGACCGTCGCGCAGGCGACGTACCTGTACCCGTCCCACACCCAGCTCGCGGCGGCTTTGGCGACGCCGGCGCTGGCGGCGGCGAAGTTGCCGACGTCCTCAAGTGACACGATGCGGCCCAGGGTCAGGACGCTGACCGGAGCGTTGGGCCTGGCCTGATCGATGGTCTCCGGGTCCATCGCCCCGGTCGAGATCACCGGGTTGATGACGGCCTTGAGCCCGAGCGGGCGGCTGAGCAGCATCGAGATCTGCCCGACCCTGGCCAGGCCGCCGCTGCCGATGCCGGTACGGTACGTGGCCTGGATGTTGCCGGTGCCCGTGCTTGGCCGCGCGCCGGTGACGCCGTCGCCGAACTGCACGTAGGTGCGGCCGTCGGCTCCGGTCAGTACCGTGTACACCCGGTCGTTCGGTCCTGAGCCGTACAGCCAGGGAACCTCGGTCCACTCCACCCCGTTCACCCGCAGGACCAGCGTCGATGCCGCGGCCGTCGGAGTGCTGGCGCTGACGTAGGTGAGCGGGGGCTGCTTCAGGCTGAATCGCTGGAACACCTGGGACGCGTTACCGCTGCCCAGGATCTCCGAGCAGGTCTGGCCGTGCGAGGCCGGCGCTACGTTCGCGTTGATCGTTACGGTCGGGCGCAGGTAAGTATTAGTCAGCTCGGGGCTGAACGCGACGATCGTATAGCAGTCCACGAGGCTGAGCTTGGTGATGGACACTACCTCACTGGCCGCTTCCCCCGCCTTGTCCGTCCGCATCCCGGTTACCGCCACGAGCTGGCCGACCTGCAGGGACAGGTAGGCGCCGTCCAGGATCAGGGACCCGCCGCTGACCGGCTCATCGAGGATGGCGTCCGCGACCGGCAACTGAGCGGTCTGCACGAGAACCCTGGTGGTGCGGAGGCCGAAGCCGCCGGGATCCGCCGGGCTGTCGCTCAGCGTGACGCTGGTCAGCTTGGCGGACATCAGGTAGTTGTTACGGGTCAGCTCCTGCGCTCCGGCCACCGTCGTGGGAAAGGAAGAGCCGCCGTCCTGCACTACCGCCCGGGCGCCCGCGACCACGGGATAGACGTTGTCCAGGTCCAGCGCCGGCAGGCCGGGTGAGACGTCGGCCAGCGAGTAGGAATTCCAGTCGGCGTAAATGGCCTGGAGCGCGGCGGGAATCGTGTTCCAGTCCACGGCATTGTGGCCGAACAGCGACGCGTCGATCCCCATCGCGTAGACGCTGACCGGCGACGGCGCCGTCCCGAGGAGGGCGTTGATCCCGGCTTCGAGCGCGTCAAGCGACCAGCCCTGCGCGGCGGCGAAGGCAACGAGCTGGCTTTGATCCAGCCAGGTATGGCCGATGACGCTGGCGTTGATAAACGCGTCGTTGAGCGACGAGCCCGGCGAGGCCGTCCCCGGCGGCCCCGGAGCCCAGGCGAGCACCTGCGGGAGGTTGGCCTCGAAGCTCACCAGGGTGGTGCTGGTCACCTGATCAGGCCCGACCGAGGCGACCCGCTGCAGGCTCGAGGAGCCGCCGGCGGTCACCAGCAGCCAGTCGCCCCGCTTGACCGTGGTCACCAGGCCGCGGAGGCGGACGTTGGCGTCAGCGTTGGCGGCCACCGGCGCGGGCCGCCTGGTCAGGCGCGGGCCGATCGCGTTCCACTCGGCCCGCGCGGAGATCGGGACGCCGGTCTCGAAGGTGGCCGGCTGCGCCCCCGGGTCAGGAACGGTCTGGGCGCGGGTGCCCGTGGCCAGCGTGACCGACGCGGGCGATCCGCTCGGCGTCGTGTTCTGGTTGCCGCCGAGGCCTGACGCCCCGGACGGCAAGGCCGGCGGGCTCTCCATCGTGAACGCCAGGGCGGTGCTCGCGGCCAGGCCAGGACGCAGCTTGTAGCCGATCAGCTTGGCCAGCTCGCCGACCGAGACCAGCTCGGTAGCGGTGCGCAGGTAGCTCTCGTTGGCGATCCTTTCGGTGTAGAAGGTGAGGATGTCGCAGCTGAGCGCCCAGGCGTCGAGAAGCGCGATGCTGAAGTCGTCGTCGCCGCGCGTCCGCAGCCCGGCCAGGGCCGGGATCGCCGACAGGGCGTCTAGCATCGCGGCCTTGAACTCGGCCCAGGTGCCCGGCCGGTAAGAGATCGCGTCGAGTCCTGGCCGGTTGCTGATCGCCTCGGGGGTTTCCGGTCCGGTTCCCTGACAGCAGCCGCAGGGCATCTGCTCGGTCATAGCCCTCCCGTCACTGTCAGCTCGAACCGGCCCCGCTCCGGGTAGCTCGGGTCGTTGTCGAGTACGAAGAACTCGAGCGGCTGCGGCACGAGCACGCCGGCCAGCAGGCCCGCACTGCCGGGCTGGTCCTGCCGTTCGAAGGTCAGGACCCTGACCGAGGTGACGCCGTCGATGGCCTGGGCGGCGGCGATCAGCGGGCTCAGGTAGAACGGCTGGCCGAGGTCGAGCCGGTCCGGGCTGAAAAGTCCCGGCGCGCCGTCGGGCGCAAGCCTGGCGTTGAACACGTCGAGCAGCGCCTGCTCGACGTCGGTGGCCACGTAGCCGGCGCTCACGCACACCGACATCTGGATCAGCAGCGGAACCTGCGTCCCGTCCTGCACCTCAAGGTCGACCCCCGCCATCCGGTAACCGTCGAGATAGGCCTCGAGGCCGGCGATGAAGGCCGGATCGAGCGCCGCCTGCTGATCCCGCTCGATGGTGATGAATACGGTGTGCCAGCTGCCCGTCCACCGCAGCGTGGCGCTCGCGCGCTGCACGCCGGGGTAGACGGAGGCGAAGGCCTGATAGTCGGCGGCGGTGACCGCGCGCTGCTGGGTCTGGAACGCGACCGGCGCGCACTGCCTGACGTGGTCGACGGTCTCCGGATCCGTTCCGCCCCAGGCGGCGAGCGGATTAGTGACGCCGGTGACGACGGCCAGCAGGTCGGCGGGCAGGTCGATCAGGGTGATGGTCTCGCGGGCCACGTTGCCCGCGGTCCGTTCCCCACCCGGTACGTCGCGGAGAAGGCGGTCCCCGGCTGTGGCCGCAGTCCGTTAATGCCGTCGCCGAACAGCAGGTAGGCCGTACCGCTCGTCTCGACTTCGGGAACGAACACCGGGGTGGCCTGCCCGATCCCGGCGTCGAGCAGGTCTTGCGATGCCGACCAGCTTTGCGTGTTCTCGTCGAGGTCCACGCTGGTCAGGCTGACCACCGGGGCGGGCATTCCGGGCGGGCTTACCGCCGCGATCGCCGGCTGGCCGGCGACCGGTGCCGGGAAGGCGAAGGTCAGCCGGGCCATAGCCAGCGACGGGCGGAACGAGCCCGTACCTGGCGGCGGCACGGTGCCGATCGCCTCGGGCCCGGTGCTGGTGGGGTCGCTGACCGTGCCGATGCTTCGGCCCTGGTCGGCTACCACGACGTTGCCCCAGGCGACCGACACCGAGCCGGCGCCCGCGGCGACGGCGGCCTCAGAAGAAACGCACAAAGGGAACGTCAGGCCGTCGGCATCCGCCCAGTCGATCTCGGTAACCGGCTGGCTGTTCAGCGGGTCCGTCGTGACGGCCACGCTGGTCAGCCGCACCGCCTGCCGGTTTTGCGGGTTCGCGTCGGCCGGGTCCGCGGTGACCGGGCCGATCACCTCGGCCAGCACGAGCACCATTCCTGGCACCAGGTCGGTGAACGCGCCCGTCAGCGTGGCGTGGGTAGCTCCGGGCGCGAGGCAGGACTGCTTGTCGCTCCACGCGTAGAGCGGCATCTGCCCTAGCGCGGCCGACAGCGGCGGCGAGTCCTGCATGGTCTCGAAGAACACCGCGCCCGCCGTGATCGCCTGCTCGTACGCCAGGCTCTCGTGCGCGAGCAGCGGAGGCGCGGCTCCGGGGAACCTGGTCGCGCACCGGCTCCCGGCCGGCAGCACGCTCCCTTCGGCGGCGCCCCCGGCCAGCAGGACCCGCAGCCACACGCGCGCATTAGCGCCCTCACCGATCGGGTAGTCGACCAGGCGCGCGTGGCGGCGGACGGACGTGCGCAGCCGGGCGGTACCGAGGTAGGCCTCGGTACCGATCGCGTCCAGGCGGTAGCTGAGCTGGTCGGCGACGTAGGCCAGCATCTCGATGACGGCCACGCCCAGGTCCGCCGGGTTGCGCTCCTGCCAGTCCGGCGCCAGCAGCGACATCCGGTCCAGCATCACCTGCAGGAATCCCGGATAGTCCCTGGCCAGGTAGTTGATACGCGGCGGCGTCAGGACCGGCGGCGGGCAGTCGACCTGGGGCAGGCAGTCGAAGTCACCAGCGCAGTCAATATGGAAGCTGAAATTCGCCGACGCTGACGCCGGATCGAACCCCGGCGGGGCCGAGGACGGCGAGCCGTCCTGCACGGTCAGGATGTAAACGGAAAAGTCTCCGACCTGGTCCGCCACCACGTTCATCTGGTCGTACGTGCCCGGACGCGGTTCGGCCGAGACCACGCCGATGCTGGTGATGCGCTCCCCGCCGCTGATCAGGAAGTTCCCGGCGGACAGCGCGTAGCCAGGATCGGCGGGCACCGGGTCCTGCGCCGCGGGCGAGCCAGGCAGGTTCAAGATGAAGTGCACGACCAGGGTGGTCTCGTCGGCCGGGTCGAGCTCGACGAAGTCCACGCCGTTGACTGTCCTGGCCGCCAGCAGCGCCGCGCGCCGGTCTCCGGTGGTCATGACAGCTGCGCGAACGTCGCGGTCGTGGCCTGGCCCGTGCTGCGCACGGTGTACGCGACGCTGACGGTGAGCGTCCCGCCGCCACCGGCGACGCTGACCTTGGCGACGTCGATCAGGTCGCCCAGGTTCGACTGCAGCGCTCCCTGAACCAGTACCTGCAAGGCCGCCGCCAGCTGGTCGCTGTCGGGCGCGAACGAGAGCTGGAGCAGGCCGCTGCCGAACGTGGGCCGCATGACCCGCTCGCCCGGTGCCGTCAGCAGCACAGACTCGATCAGGTCACGCAGATGCTGGTCGGCCGGCGTGGCGGCGGTGCGGCCGCGCCCGTCGAAGCGAAGCGGCGCGGTGATCGGGGCAGGCTGGCTCGGGCTGGTCATGTAGCCACCGCCCTCAGCTGCGTGGACGCCACGATCGCCGGCCCGTTGGGGGCGCCGTTGGCGGCGATGCACAGGCCGACGCTGGCCGCGGTAACGGCGGGCTGACCGGTGACGAGGCTCCGCGCGGCGGGCGTCGTCCACTGGACGAGTACGCAGGGCTGGGGTCCGCTTGGCAGCGCGAAGGTGCAGCCTGCGACGATGAACTGATCGGTGAGCAGAGCTACCGGCATCCCGCTGACCAGCACCCGCGCGTTGGCGCTGATCGTGGTGACCTGCCCGCCGTGCGGGCAGGTGGCGACGGCGCCGACGTGGAAAAGCGGGCCGCTCACGTAATCACCATCGCGGCCTCGTTGATGGTCACGGTCGGGCCGACCATCGTGATCGTGGCCCCCTGGCCGTTGGAGATGTAGATGCCCGTATCGCTGACGCTGATGAAGGCGCCGGTCGCGGATTTCAGCACGATGCCGCCGGCTGGCCCGGGCAGGTCATTGACCAGGATGCCGTTCTGCAGCGTGGTCTGGAACGTCATCGACGACATCCCGGGGGGCGACAGGAGGGCAAGCGCCGGCAGTTCGGCCGCGCTGCCCCAGTAGCATCCGGTCCAGATCGGGTAGTCAGGGTCGCCCTGCTCGAATTCGATCCAGACGCCCGCCCCGATGGACGGGACCACCAGCATCCCGGCTTGCAAACCTGCGGCGGGCACGCAGGGCATGCACCAGGAGGTCGGCAGCAGGGACGACACGTCCGGCACCATCGCCAGGATCCGGCCCATCTGCATCGGATCGACGTTATCGAGCACGACGCCTCGGTACTTGCCGTAGTACTTCTGGCCCGTGCCGCCGGCCGTGGTAGCGGCGGCTTGCGTCGCCAAGCCATCTGTCATGAAATCTCCCGGCCCTTCGCGCTAGACCGCCACGCTCGGCAGGGTCGAGACCAGGCCGTTGCGGGACAGCGTGAACTGCTCCTTGTATTCGCCGCGCTTGAGATCATGGGTGACGCCGGTCACGTACCAGAGCCCGTCAAAGGCCGTGCCCGCCCCGCGCAGGCCGACCAGCTTCCTGGCCGTCAGCACCTGCCCGTAGCGCAGGACATCCAAGGTCCCCGTGGCGGTAACCGCATCGGCGGCCTGGGCATCCTTGGCCAGCCCGATCAGCAGTGCCCGTACGGGCGGCAATTTCGCGACGCCGTTGATGATCGGGAAATGCTTGGGTATGGGCTCCACTGCTCCGAGCGGCGGGCTGAGCGGATTGAGATCGGGGATGGGGATCGGGATCGGTGCCTTGGTGATCGGTTCCTGGATGATCAGGATCGGCAGCGACTTGTCCTCGTTGCTGAACGAGAACGAGAGCGACTCGACGTTGGTGGAGGCGTCGGCGTCGACGGCCAGGGCCGGCTGGACCGGCCCCCATTTGATCTGCGGTCCCCAGTAGGCCGTGCTCGTGCCGACCGCCGGGCCAGGGTCCACGTAGAAGACGTAACCGACCAGGTCGGCTAGCCGCTTGACGTGCTGGAGATCGGTTCCCTGCTGGCGGGGTATTTGGAGGGTGGGTATCGGGATATCAATGGCCACGCTCGGGATGACCATCGGGATGACGCCGAGCACCGCGTACTTGGCCAGGCACGCGAGCACCTGAGCCTCGGCCGGCATCGCGGGGAAGGGCAGGCCGGAGAAATCGATGTAGTCCATCACCCTGGACAGGTCCTCGCCTTTGATGGTGAGCGTCGTGATGCCGTCCCTGGCATTAGGCGAGACGCTGTGATCGGTCATCACGCCGTCCATGAGAACGCTGGTCTGGCCGCTGAACGTCACGGCGATGATCACCCGTACCAGCGGAAGGGACGCACCGGCCGACACCAGGAACAGGGTTTGCAGCGGCGACTGAACGCTGATCTTGAAGACCAGCTCGAAGCCGCTGGTGCCGGTCGCCTTGCTGATGACCTTGACCGAGTCCAGGGCGTCAAGGACGTCGGCCGACACGGGCACCGGCACTGCGGGCCCGATCATCAGCGTGAGGTTCACCCCGGTCAGCACGCGCTCACCCGCCGGGAACGCCGGCTGGCAGCGTGATCACGATGAAGGCGCCGGGCACCGCGGTAACGTCGTCGGGCTCGACGGCCAGGTTGGCGTCACAGATCTGCCAGTACGACAGCGGGTTGCCGAGCACCGTTCCGGCGATGACGTCGATCCTGTCGCCTTGCCTGACGCGATAACGCTGCAGGGCAGCGAACGCGCCCGGCTGCGGGATGAACCGCCGCGACACGTAACTGACCTGGCTGCCGTCCGAAGCCGTGTAATCAAGCAGCGGCAGGCCGTAGTAGCGGCTTTCAGGACCGAAGCTCTGCTGGCCGAGGGCTCCGGCATTGAGCAGTTGCTGCAACAGCGACGAGGGATCGGTCATGACGGCACCGCGCTGAGGCCGAAGGCAGACAGCGAGCCGGCTGGCGCGCTGGACGCGAGTTGCTCTTTGCGCTGCTGGTAGGTGAGGTAGATGCTGCCCGCCACCGAAGAGAAGTCGATGTCATCGATGGTGAGCACTCGCAGTCCCAGGCTGATCTTGGCCCGGATCGGATTCAGGCTGGAGTCAAACATCTCCTCGGTAATGCTGAACTCGGTGATCTTGACGGGTACGACGCGGTCCTTGCTCCACACGAACAGGGTCAGCGGAGCGTCCATCGGAACAATCTCGAGCGTGCCGTTCTGCGCCATCGCGTTGGCCTGCTGGAGCTGGGTGCTGGTCGGATAGATCACGGTCTCGAGCGCGGCCAGTTGCGGCTGGATGCCTGACGAGGTCGCGACCGGGTCACCCGAGTCAAGCTTGTCCGTGGCGTCAAGCTCCGCCTCGAACTTGAAGGTCTCGATCGGCGGCCCCTTGAGCCGCATCTGGTCCACGTGCGGCCCGCTTTCCTGGCCGACTCCCTGCACCTGCAGAGTGCGGGTGAGGGTCTCAGGGTTGTATTGCAGCGGGATCAGCCGCTGGACGGCCCCGGTGGCGTAGTCCACGAGGACGAAGCCTCCTTTCAGCAGCGGCATCAAGATCTCCCTTCCTCGCGCACCGGCCCGCTGAGCGCGGCCCCGATGCGCCGCGCCACGGCCTGGCCGGCGACCTCGGGCGCGGAACCTGGCGGGATCGTGACCGAGCCGGCATCGAGGCGAGCGACGCCGGCTCGCGCGTCCGGCGCCCAGCCAGCGGCCGCGGCGGACAGCGCGGCGGCCAGTTCAGTGCGAATTGACTCGGCCAGCCGGCCCGCGTCCTTGCGGTCGACGCCGTGCAAGACGAGCTCGTCGATGTTCACCGTGATCCGGCGGCCGGCGGCGCTCATGACCAGCCCGCGATCTCGGCCTCAGTGAGCGGCCGCTCCAGCTTGGCGTACTCGGCGACCGCCGCCGTGAGCACCTGCGTCATCCCGACCGGCTGGCCTGCTTGCGCGGCTGCGAAGGCGGCGTTCAGCGCGATCGCCCTGATGCTGCCGCCCGCCACCGACAGCTGCGCCAGCCTGGTGACGTCCAGGTCGCGGGTGGGCGTGGCCGGGGGAAAGGCTCGCGTCCAGATCCTGGCGCGCTCGGCCGGACCAGGGAAGGGGAACGTGACCACGAACCTCAGCCGCCGCGTGAAGGCAGTATCGAGGGCGCTGCGCAGGTTGGTCGTCAGCACCGCGAGACCTCGGTAGGACTCCATGGCTTGCAGGAGATAGCTGATCTCCACGTTGGCGTAACGATCGTGGCTGTCACGGACCTCGGTGCGCTTGCCGAACAAGGCGTCGGCTTCGTCGAATAGGAGCACGGCGCCGCTGTCGCCGGCGGCCTCGAATACGCGCCGCAGGTTCTTCTCGGTTTCCCCGATGTACTTGCTCACGACCTGGCTGAGATCGATCCGGTACAGGTCAAGGTCCATCGCGTTCGCCAGCACTTCGGCGGCCAGCGTCTTGCCGGTACCGCTCGGCCCGGCGAACAGCGCGCTGATACCGAGTCCGCGCCTGCTCGGGCCCGCCATCTGCCACTCTTCGTACACCTTCACCCTGTTCCTGGCGTGCGCGAGCATGTCCCGCAGCAGATCGGCCTGGGCACCGGGCAGCACGAGATCGGCGAAGGTCGCGGTGGATTCCAGCCGCTGCGCCAGGTCGTCAAGGCCTCCCCTGGCCACTGTCCGGCACGCCTTCCATAGCTGGCGCCCAGGATCGGCCGTGCCCTCCTGGCGGCCGGGCACCCGCCGGGCGACGCTGGCGATGACCGCCGGATCCAGATCGAACTGCGTGACGAGGCGGTCGAGGTCAGGCTGATGTGGGTCATTGCCCTGATCCCAGCGGACCGCCGCGAGCCAGAGATCGCGTTGCTCGGCCGGCGTCGGCTTGCCGACGTCGATCGCCAGATACGGTCGCCTGACCCGCATCGTTCCTGTTCCCGCAAGCGCGGCGGGCACCTGAAGGCGAGCCGTGAACCGCTCGACGAGGCCGTGCACCAGCGGCTCGTCGCTTTCATCGGCTTCGATCAGCAGCGCGGCGTGACCGAGCAGCGCCTGGCGGGACCAGCCGCGCCCGAGTTCATCGCGCTCCGCGGCACCGGCGGGCAGGTCGGCCGCACTCAGCACGTAGGCTTGCCGGTCCAGGCGAGCGCAGGCCGCGGTGAAGACGGCGCGCTTCAGTTCCCGGCCAGCGCCTCCCGCGAGCACGGCTAGTTCGGGCGCTCCGTCCAGCCAGGCCGTGGCCAGAGCGTCAGCGGCGAGTTCCGAGCTGGCTGGCAGTGCTGGCCGGCCCGCTAGCGGCGCCACGATCGGCGCGAGGCGCTCGTCCAGCCCGCCGACGCACGTGAGAGCGTGCAGCAGCCACTCATCGATCTGAAGCGGCGCCCCGGTCAGCGAGCCCGCTCCCAGCTCAACGAGCCGCCAGTATCGCAGCGGACCCCACGGGGCCAGCGCGCTCCAGTGCGCGCCGGGAAAAGCCGCGAGCGCGCGCCCGAACGTCGGCTGCTCGCCGAAGTCCCCGTCAAGATCGGGCCCGGCGCACATCACGACGATCCGGCGTTCGAATTCTGACAAGCCGAAACACCGGCACACAGCGTCGAGCGCGATCGCGGGCTCGGAGGCAGGCTCGGGACCCGGCTTGCCTAGCAGCAGCGCGCGCACGGCAGCGACCTCGGCCATCAGCGCACGCTGGTTGGCGGCCAGCAGCGCTTCGGCGGCGGCGCCGTCGGGCGGGGCGAGCAGCGCGGTCACAGCGTCACCTCAGGCCCGGTATAAGCCTGCGCCGCCTGGTCGTAGACCAGGTCACTCTCGCCGCCGTCAACGCGAACCCGCAGCAGGTAGGCCCCGGCTCTGGTGCCGAAAGTCGCGAAAGTGACGCTGTTGCCGCTGATCTGCGCCTGACCGGCGTCGAAGGTGAAAGAAAGCGGCGCGGCTCCGGCTGGCGGAGCCAGCTCGTTCAGCAGGAGCTGTACCTGCTGGGTTGGCTGCATGACCGGATCGAGCTGAACGGTGACCGGGGTCGTCGCCGGAGTCTGGCTGGGGTCCGGCGGTCCGACCATGATGAGGAAATCGTGAGGCGGGGCGGCTTCCCTGCGGATGACCGGCTGGAGGTAAAACAGCGCGACGTTCGACTGGACGACGTTCTTCGGCGGCGGCGCGCCGATAGCGACCTGCTGGACGATCCGCAGCGGGTTGAGGCCGGCGGGCAGCGGCGGAACCGCCGTCGTGACCGTGCCGCCCCCGGTGCCGACGGGCTCAGGGACCTGCGGCGCGCCCAGGTTGTTGTCGAACACCACCTGGCCGCCGTGGCCAGACAAGTTGGCGCCGGTCAGGGTCAGCGGGATCGCGCTGTTCCACGGCAGGTACTGCGGTGCCACCGTGCCGATGCTCGGCTGGGCCAGCTGGAGCACGTCGATGTTGTACGTGCGGACCGGCAGCGCGGCCTGCACCGGAGCGGCGGCATCGATCAGGACGACCGTGGCCTCGTAGCCGACCGACGGCCGGTACTTGCTGCCGAACGCGGTCCAGAGCTTAGACAGGTCCTCGGTGGTCAGCGGCTCGGGAGTCACCTTGATCATCTCGACCTGATCGGCGAGCCCGGCCGTGGACAGGGCGCTGTCGAGCGTGCTGAGCGGGTGCGGGGGGCTGAACACGCGGGCGATCTGCTGGCGGTAAAGGAACGGGGTCTCGTGCAGGGCCTGCATGCCGAGGCCGAGCAGGATCTGCGGTACATACTCGGCATCGCCGTACGCGATCAGCAGGTAGTGCAGGTCCAGAGCCAGCGGCGGGCGGTCAACGCCGGTGCCCGAGCCGTTGCGCGAGGGCAGTCCCGCCTCGCGCCAGCCCTGGTTGTACGTGACGTGATAGAGGAACAGAGAAAGCTGCGCTCGCTCCTCCTGTTCGGTCTCGACCTGATCGGGCGCCTTGGAAGTCAGGTACGGCGGTCCGCTGAGCACCGGGGCGGCGCTGGCGGCATGCTCGATCGTATGGCTGATCAGCGCGCTCAGTACCCGCGTTGTCGCGGCGATCGCCAGCGCCGTGCTCACCGCTGCCCCCGATCACGAGCAAGCAGGTACTCGGCGAGCGATGGCTGGGCCGCGGGCCGGGAGCGCGGGGCGGCGGCTTGAGGCGCGGCCGGTGCGGACTGTACTGCTCGCACCTCGAGCCGGCCGATGTGCACGACCACCTGGGCCTCGTTCCCGGCCGGCTCTTGGTTCGCGGCTGCTCGCCGGGCAGGGCGCGGCGGCGCCGCGACACTGGCCGGCTCGGGTGTGCCGCCGCCTTCTTCCGCCAATTGCGTTGCCTCGGTCGGAGCGGCCCGCTGGTCCGCTTCCCCGGTAGCCGGACGCGACTCGAGCACGTGGGGACTAGCCGAGTCGCTGACTCCCGGCGGATGACCGGCCGTCCGCCGCCTCATCGTGACGGCTGGTGCCTCCGGCCACCCGGCGTCGGGCCCGGCCTGGATTTCCGGCGCCGCCAGCGGGGCGAGATCTTCGGTCAGGGGGTCCGTCTGATAGCTGCCGCGCGGCGACCGGCCGGGCTCGCTGTAGGCCGGTGGCCACAAGTCCCCGGCGTCTCCGGCCTGCTCGGCCGGCCCTGCGGCGTCAACGACCTGCGTCACCTCGCTGAGCTCCGCCTGCGGTCGCTCCGGCTCGAATCGCGACGGCGTCGGCGGTCGCAAGACAGGCGCGGTGCCGAGAGCGCGGGCGGCCAGCGCCGTCAGGTAGCCCGGCGTCATGAGGCGAGCTCCAGGTAGAAGCGTCGCCGGACCGAGCTAAGGCCGAGGATCTCCCGCTCACTCCAGCCGTACCTGCGGGCCAGCTCGTCCACTTGCCGCAGTAGCCGGCCAGCCAGGATCTCGATCTCCCGCCAGGCAAACGCGGCGACGTCAAAATCGACGCTCCAGCCGCGCCCGCAGTCAGGGCAGGACAACGTGAGCGTCGCCGCCGAGATCTCGGCCCGCCGGTCAAGCTCGGCCTCAATGGCGGCAATGTCATCATCGCCGTAGCCGGCCTCCCCGGCGCGCACGCAGCGCGAGAGCAGCATCGTCCGCGCGGCCTCGACGCTCGGGCAGCCGGCGGCCGCGATCAGATCCAGGCTGTTCGGCAAGCGCACGGCGATCGGGCGCCCCGCGATGTCCACCGTGAAGTGATCCTCTGGCTCGGTCAGGCCGGCGGGCCGTACGGCCACGTCGACACCGCAGCCGCAGGCCGGGCAGGCCGCCGCGCCCGCCAGGTCGTCGCCGAAGATCCGGCACCGCCAGGCAAGCAGCATGCGGTCACGGGCCTCGACCGAGATCTCCGCCAGCTCGGCTCGCGGCCGGCTCGACAGCACGGCGAGCATGGTCAGGGCCCGGTCAATCGGATGCTGGCGGCGTCCCTGCTCCCAGATACGCACGATGTTCTCGGCGCTGACCGCGTCTGGCGACATCGCTTACCCCGAGACGGGCACGTTCAGCACCGGCTCGGCCGGCTCGGTCACCGACAGGTCCCGCTCCCAGCCTTCGCATTCCAGCTTCAGGTGCGAGATGGCCACGGCGTTGGCGTTGGCGTCGAAATCAGGCACCGCCTGATATTCCGATGGCCAGCAGCGGTAGATCTTGTACGAGATCGCCTTCTGGCCGGCCTCGTTGAAGATGTCAAGGATGATGTCCTTGCGGAAGTCCTTGAGCGACACCTCGGAGCCGAGGCCTGTTCCCAGGCTCCATACCTTGTCCGCCCACAGTTCGAACGCGGTGTCATGGGTTACCCCGCGCTCGAGCGTGATCGCGTCGTATTCGGTGCGTCCAGGCGACTTGTGACTCGTGCTCGGGTCACCGCCCTCGCGATGCTTGACTACCTCGGTCGTCCGCTTCAGCATGCTGCACTTGCTGACGCCCGCTACGTACTGGCCATCCCACTTGACCCGGAACTTGAAGTTCTTGTACGGGTCGACTCTCGTGCTGTTGACCGTGAACTCCGCCATGGAGCTCGCTCCTTTAGCTTAGCTTTAGCTTTAGGTCGGGATCTGGCCTGCGATCTGCTGTATCTGGAGAATCACGAACTCGGCCGGAAGCAGCGGCGCGAATCCGACCAGGATGTTCACGACGCCGTTGTTAATATCGGCCTGCGTGGTCGTCGTCGAGTCGCACCTGACGAAGTAGGCGCTTGACGGTGTCGAGCCCTGGAATGCTCCCTGCTGGAAAAGGCCGCGCAGGAAGGATCCGACGTTCAGCCTGATCTGCGCCCAGAGCGGCTCGTCGTTCGGCTCGAAGACCACCCACTGCGTTCCCTGGTAAAGGCTGGCCTCGAGGTACAGCGCCAGCCGCCGCACCGGCACGTACTTCCACTGCGAGGCGATCTGGTCAGCGCCGTCCAGCGTCCGCGCGCCCCAGCAGACGTTCCCGTACACCGGCAGGCTGCGCAGGCAGTTGATGCCGAGGGGGTTAAGCACGCCGTTTTCCGCGTCGGTCAGCGTGGCCTGAACGCTGCCAGGCGGCGGCGTCAGGTAGTTGAGCGCGGAGACGTTGGCCAGGGTCGCGGCGGTGCCGGCCGGCGCTTTCCACACTCCCCGCGTGCCGTCGGTCTGCGCGTAGAGCCCGGCCAAGGTGCCGCTCGGGGCAACCGAGCGCAGCCGGTAGTTATTCAGCGGGTCAGGGATCTGCGGCCTGGGGAAGTACAGCGCGGCGTAACTGCTGCGCAGCGTGCCGTTCTGGGCCAGCCAGTCCTGGATGCCGTTCAGAGTGTCCCGCGTGGCCTGGCCCGCGCCGCCTTGCGGCACGTCGACCAGCAGGAAAGCCCACCGGGGAGCGCAGAAGGTTTCGGCCGCGGAGATCACGGCGGCGGCGGCGTTGTCGTCGTCGAAGTTCATCACGTCCGGCAGGCAGAGCAGGTTGAAGGCAATGCCATCGAGCGCGTACAGGCCCGTCTTCAGGCTCGGGTCGCCGATCAGCCCGCCCGCATCAGGAGCGCCGCCGTCGTTGCCCTCGGTCGCGGCGGTCGCGCCGAGCGCGAACTGGACCGGCTGGGTGCTAGCGTCGGCCTGATCCAGTTTCAGCGTCGTGGCCAGGGCGCCGGTGAATTCAAGCTGGGACGCGGGGTTGGCGACGACGGCGGAGATCTGCAGGTACTGAGCAGTCCCCGTGCCGTTCACCACGGTCACGGCCGCGCTGGGCATCGCCGGCGGGGTTCCGAGGCCCTGCAGCAGCGTCTGCAGCAGGCCGGCGAGGTCGGTCAGGTTCGCTGGCGCCCGCGGCAGCTGCACTCCTGGGATCTGAGTCAGCGAGGGTGGCGAACCGCCAGTGCCGAAAGCCACCATCAGATCGTCGGTGTTCAGCGTGGTGAGCGACACCGCGCTGATGTCACCGCTCATCGTGCCGTTCGGCGCGGGGAGGCTGGTCGAGGCGCTCGCCGGAACGCTGAGGCTGACCAGGGCCGAGTCGGCGTTCACTACGGCGCAGGCGAAGGTCGGATCGGTCGCGCCGAGGGTGAGGTTCCGCCATACCTCGGTCGCGAGGATGCGGGGCGGATTGCTGGTATCGACCTGGGTGACCGTGAGGTTGAAGCTGTTTCCCGGACTCGACGTGTTGTAGTCGACCCCGAGCCTGATGCCGTCGCCCCAGCTCCCTGGGCTTGCCGCCGCGACGTTCAGCACGGCCTTGCTGCTGGTGTCCAGGAGCTGACAGGTCGCGGCCGCCGGCGCGGTGGTACCTGGGTTGGCCGCCGCGACGCGAACCACGTAGGCCTCAGCTCCGCCATTCGCGAAGAATTGCCCGAGACCGTATCCGGCCTCGGAGCTGGCGATCAGGCTGCCGAAGGCTCGCTCGACATCGGCGATGCTGAATACCTGTTGCGCCTGGTTTATCGGACCCTGACTGAAATACCCGAGAAAGGCGGTCACCGCTGTGGAGACACCGGTAATGGTATGTACGCTGCTGGGAAGCTCCTCGACGTAAACCCCTGGATAGGTCGGCGCGACGGGCATGCGTTCCCTCCTGGCTAAGCGCCCCAAAGGGCCTCGAACTACTTCGCTGGGAACCGGCTTCCGGCCGTATGCTCGCCATTCTGGGCGGGATTCGTCACCGGCTCGTCACGAGATCGTCACCTAATTCCCGGTTAATACCAGATGCACTTTGCTAAATCCGGGGCGCGGAAATGGAGATTATCACAAGCCGCCTTTCCGGCCATTGATCTTAGTCCGGCTGGCGCACGAGCTTGCGGTGACGATGCCGAGACGGCCTGAGCCTCAGAATTCACTCAAAACCCTTGATTCACGAGCACCTCGCGCGGACACTCTGAGTAGTGCTCTTGTGACACGCTGGGCACAAGTGATGGCTGGGAGGTTCGGTGGCAAAGAGAACTGACGTCGGCCAGCCGATTCGCCTCATGCTGCTCGGCGGATTCACGCTGCTCGGGGACTGCGAGGAGATCGTGCTTCCGCTCAGCGCTCAGCGCCTCGTCGCGCTCCTGGCGTTGCGCGAGCGCCCGCTGAGCCGAGCGTTTGCCGCGGGGGTGCTCTGGCCGGACTGCCCGGCCGAGCGATCGCTGGCCGACCTGCGCACCGCCTTGTGGCGCACCAACCATGCCCGTGCGGCGATCGTGGAAAACGCCGGAGTGTCGCTGTGCCTGCGCCGCGGGGTTCAGGTTGACGTGCGAGCCCTCACGGCTTTCGGGCGCGCGACCGCGAGCCTCGCGACCGTGAGCGCGGTCAGCGAATTAACGGGGATCACCTGGTCGGAGCTCTCGCTCGAACTGCTGCCCGACTGGTACGACGACTGGCTGCTTGATGAGCGAGAGCGGGTAAGGCAGTTGCGCCTGCACGCGCTCGAAGGCCTCACCCATGAATTCAGCCTCCGCGGGTGCCATGCGGCGGCCATCCAGGCCGCACTGGCGGCGGTCCGCCTCGAGCCGCTCCGCGAGACCGCGCACGCCGCTCTGATCAAGGCTTACCTCGCCGAAGGCAACCGATCAGAGGCGCTTCGCCAGTTCCGTCGCTGCCAGGAAATACTGGCGGACGGCCTGGCCGTCGAGCCGTCGGAGTCGATCAGACAGCTGATCACCATCCCGGCGGCAGGCGGCGAGCGGCGAGCCTAGGCCGTAGCCAGTTCGGCGGGCGGCGAGCCTAGGCCGTAGCCAGTTCGGCGGGCTCGGCGATGACGTCGACCAGGGCGCCGTTGCGGAAAACGGTAATCTCCAGTGGCTTGCCGATTGCCTCGGCGAACATCAGGCGCTGGAGGTCCTGGGCCGTCGTGACCGCGCGGCCGCCCGCGCTGATCAGGATGTCGCCAACGCGCAGGCCCGCCCGCGCGGCCGGGCCGTCGGAAACAAGTTCGGCTACCCGAAGGCCTTCCTTGCCGCCGACGCGCTCGTGCAGCCAGGCCGGAAGCGGCGATGGCGCGCTGACCACGCCAAGGTAGGCCCGCCTGACCCGGCCATACTGCATCAGCGCGGCGATGATCTTCCTCGTGGTGGCGTTGATCGGGACCGCGAGCCCGAGCCCGATCCCGGCGACCGCCGTGTTGATCCCGACCACGTGGGCACGCGAGTCAGCCAGCGCGCCGCCCGAGTTGCCCGGGTTAAGAGAGGCGTCCGTCTGGATCACGTCTTCGATCAGCCGAACCGCAGCGCCGCTCCTGGTCGGCAGCGACCGGCCGAGCGCGCTCACCACCCCAGCCGTGACCGAGCCGGCCAGGCCGAGCGGGCTCCCGACCGCCACGACAAGCTGACCGACGACGAGGTCCTCCGCCTCGCCGAGGTGAGCGGGCGGCGGGGCTCCGGCCCCGGCCCGCACCACCGCCAGGTCAGAAAGCGGGTCCGCGCCGACGACGGTGAAAGGCGAACTCGTGCCGTCGGAGAACAGCGCGGTTCCGCCGGTCGCGGCCCCGACCACGTGAGCGTTGGTGAGCAGGAACCCGTCAGTCGTATAGGAAACCGCCGAACCCAGGCTTTCTCCCTGGCGGCGCGAACTGCCCTGGGCGACCCGAAGGCTGGCGACCTTAGGCGTCAGCTCGGCGGCGACGCCGGTGACGATCTGCGAGTACGAGTCAAGAGGTGAGTCAGCGGTTGGCATGGGACCTCCTCCAGCGAATGATTACAAGATTACCTCTCAAACCCGCCGACGGAGAAGGTGCGGGCTGCGGAGTGGGGTGCGGGCTGCGGAGAACAGGGCGGGCTGCGGAGTGGGGTGCGGGCTGCGGAGAACAGGGCGGGCTGCGGAGGAGGTGCGCGCTGCGGAGGAGGTGCGCGCTGCGGAGGAGGTGCGGGCTGCGGAGTGGGGTGCGGAGTGGGGTGCGCGGCAGGCTCCCGCAATGATTGTGGAATCCCCGACTGGAATGCCATCTGAGGATTCCACGAAAGCAGGCCTGCCGATCCTCTAGGCACCGACGGCGGACCGGTATGCGGTTAATGCCCGGTTCATGGCGCCGGGCGGGAGCGGTGCCGCACTGAGAACGACGGCTACCCGGCTTCACTGCTTTCGCGAGTCCGAAATACCGCGAGTCCGAAAGTCAAACTGACCCATCGCCTGGGGCCGTACGGACAAATCACCTATAACGCTGACGCGACCGCAACGATGTCCCACCGATGTTGCTGCCGGTCAGCGGGCTACCGCAACGATGTCCCATAGATGCTGCGGAAACAGCATCGCTGGGCCATCGTTGCGGTCCGCCCGGCCCGCCGAACCGCATCAATGTCCCAGCGATGCTGTTCGGCGGGTCTGTCGCCGCACCATCCCGTGACACCGTCAACCCCGGTATTCACATCAGTCACAACAGTCATACCGGTCCCGGCAGCCACACAAGCACCACACCCACATCAGTCACTGTGACCACATCAGCCCCCACAGCCACGGCAACCTGCCCGACCGCCCGGTCCGCGGCCTTCTGGCCCGCCCGCAGCCTCCGCCGCCGGCCCGTCCCGGCCCCGCCGCCAGCCCGTCCCGGCCCCGCCGCCGGCCCGTCCCCGCCGCCGCCGTCCCGGCCCGTCCCGTCCCGGCCAGCAGCCCGGCCCAAGATCGGAAACTCAGTCGCCGGCCGGCTCGAGCAAGAAGACCGGGATCTGGCGGGTCGTCTTGGCCTGGTATTCGGCGTACGGCGGGAAGGCGGCTACGGCTCGGTCCCACCATTGAGCCTTCTCTTCGCCGGTGATCTCCCTGGCGACCATCTCGGTGGCTTTCGTTCCGTCCTGGAGAACGACGTCCGGGTGGGCCACGAAGTTGTAATACCACAGCGGGTTCGTCGGAGCGCCGCCCTGGGAGGCGACCGCTAGGTACTTGCCGCCGTGCTCGACGCGCATCAGGGGGGTCTTGCGCACCTTGCCGGACTTGGCACCGAGGTTAGTGATCACGACGATCGGCAGGTCGGTGTCCCGCAGCGTGGTCGCCTCGGTACCGCCGGACGCCTCAAACTGCTCGACCTGCTCGCGCACCCACGCGCGCGGACTTGGCTGGTATTCACCCTCAATTGGCATGCTCGCAGCCTATCGCCGGCAGCCCGCCGCCCTTCAGCCCCGCCACCCGCCGCCCTTCAGCCCCGCCCGCCGCCCTTCAGCCCGGCCACCCGCCAACCTTCAGTCCCCGACCACCTCAGCGAGATGCTCAGCGGCAGCCGCGAAGTCCGACGCCATCTCGTACACCACGTCCCTGACCCTCGTGGCCTTGTTCATCAGGCCAACTCCCTGCCCGACCCAGTAGGTGGCGAGTTCCCTAGCCCCGGGATTGCCCTGCTCGGCCAGCGTGTCGATCCGGTGCAGGACCGGCTCGCTGAGCAGCGACTGAAGCGGCATCGGCAGCGCGCCGGGGCTTTTCTCACTCTCCCAGGCCTCCGTCCAGCCGGACTTGAGCTGCCTGGACGGCTTGCCGGTGCGACTGCGGGAGCGGACCGTGTCCCTTGACGTGGCGGCGATCATCTTCTGCTTGGTGTAGGGCGCGGTCTCGGCCTCTTCCGTGGTCAGCCAGACCGAGCCGGTCCACACGCCGTCGGCGCCGAGGGCGATCGCGGCCGCCATCTGCCTGCCGGTCACGATGCCGCCTGCCGCGAGCACGGGCACCTTCCTGATCGGCGCGATCGCGTCGATGACCTCGGGCACCAGCACCATCGTGGTGACTTCGCCGCAGTGCCCGCCCGCCTCGGTCCCGGCCGCCACGAGGATGTCGACCCCGGCATTGACCTGCTTGATCGCGTGCTCCCTGGCACCGACGAGAGCCGCGATCGGCACGCCGGCCGCGCGGGCACGCTCGATCATGTAGGCGGGCGGGGTGCCGAGCGCGCTCGCGATCAACTTGATCGGGTGCCTGAATGCCACCTCAAGCAGTTGCTCCCCCGCCGTGTCGCTGATCATCACCGGCACCGAGGCGCTCCCCGACCGGCCGGTCAGGCTCGCGTCGAGACCATGCTCAGAAAGCAGCGCCGATACGAAGTCCCGCTGCGGCTGCCCGATCAGAGCGCGCATGGCCGCGCCGTCCAGGCCTTCGCCCTTGCCGACAAACTTCTCGGGAACCAGGATGTCGGCGCCATACGGACGCCCGTCCACGTGATCGTCGATCCACGCCAGTTCGTGCTCAAGCTGCTCGGGCGAATGGCTGGAAGCACCAAGCACGCCGAAACCGCCCGCGTTCGTGACCGCGGCGACCACGTCCCGGCAGTGACTGAAGGCGAGCAGCGGCAGATCGATACCAAGCAGGTCGCAGATCGGGGTTTTCACTGGCCTGGCTCCTCTACTCGCGCCCAGGTAGTCGCACGCTCTTCGCATCGTAACCAGGCGACTGGGTATTTCAGCAGAACTCGGGCTCGGCTTTGGGAACAAGGTTCCGACGACACCTGGCCAGGCGAAGGTCGGCGCACGTCAAGCCCGGTCAGAGCCCGCCCGATGATCATGCGCCTCGCCGAGTTGCGGGCGCGGAACCGTGATGTCATGATTCCGCCGGCCACCGCTGATAGCGTGACCAGCAGGAAGCCGAGGAAAGGAAGCAGTCTGGTCGCCGTGGCGGATTATCCAAAGATCATGGTCGAACACGATTCCCAAGGCCGCGGGACCGATGTAGAGCGGGAGGAGCTCGGCGGAGACACGATTCAGGACCCGTTTGACCCGGCCAAGATCGACGTGCAGACGAGAACGCCCACGGTGAACCTATTGCTCAGCCGCCTCGGTCGTGGAGTTCTTGATCTTGACGCCGATTTCCAGCGGAAGGCCGGCCTCTGGACCGACGAGAAGCAGAGCCGCCTTATTGAGTCGCTTCTGCTCCGCATCCCGCTCCCGACCATTTACGCGGCGGAAAGCGGCGAGGAAACCTGGACCGCTTGTTGACGGCATCCAGCGGCTGACCGCCATCGCCCGCTTCGTCGCTCCCGGCTCCCTGCCGGCTCCGGCCGGAGAAGAGCGGAAAGGGCGACTCCGACTCAGGAGCCTGGAATACCTCACCGGCTACGACGGCCGCACTTACGATGAACTCCCCGCTGGGCTGCAAACCAGGATCAACGAGACCGAGCTTGTTCTGCACCTCATCCGGAGCGGCACGCCGGAAGAGGTCATGTTCAACATCTTCGCCCGAATCAACACGGGTGGCCTGCCGCTGACGCAGCAAGAGCTCCGGCACGCGCTCATCAAGGGCCGCGGGCGTGACTTGCTTCGCGAACTGGCCGGCAACCAGGCATTCCTCGCTGCCACTCGAGGAAGCGTCAATCCGGACCGGATGGCGGACCGGGAGATAATTATCCGATTTCTCTCTTTCCGCCTTTTTCCCAACATGGCCGACTACAAATATCCTGACCTCGATGCCTTCCTGCGAAACGGAATGAAGGAACTCAACGTTCTCCATCCAGACGACGAGCGAGTTCTCGTTGCCGACTTCGAGCGTTCAATGCGCGCTGCCGAGGAGATATTCGGAGAGCACGCCTTTCGCAAGGTGTTCTCGAACCCGAAAAGGAGCTTG
>CAWAPP010000004.1:0-619062 GCA_963783935.1 uncultured Actinomycetota bacterium | reverse complement strand
GGCTCGACGTCGAGTATCGGGATCCTGCCTATCACCACCGAAAAGTACCCGGAGCCCTGGGGAGGCATGCACGCCGGGGGGACCCTTTGTCGCCGAAAACCTTGCCCTGCTCGGAACTCCGGTGCGGCCCGGCTTGGCTCGGGTGGGGTACTAACGCCAGGTGGCAGGCATGTTGGCCGCGCGGTGAAGGCGGCAGGAGCGGTGGGCGGGGCCCGACACCGGGAGCCCGGGGGTCGCCCCAGGGGCTAACACTGTGATCAAAACCATGTATCGGGCTGCCGTTTGGGGGTGCCAATCGCCCGATCACCCATTAATGTCACCCACCGTGAGAGCAATCCGCCGGTTCACCATTCACCCCGCGCTGCCCGCGCCGCTGGCGCCACTTCGCATCCTGATGCTGAATTTGCGCTGGTCCTGGCATGGGCCGACTCGTCAGCTTTTCGCCGAGATCGATCAGGCGGCGTGGGACAGCAGCGGCCATGACCCGGTCGCCATGCTGGCGCTTGTCTCGCCGCAGCGGCTGATCGCGCTGGCCTCAGACGAGGATTTCCTTCGTCGGCTCGCGGCGGCCGTTGATGAGCTGAACGGCTACCTCACTGGTCCGCGCTGGTACCAGGCGTCCGGCCAGTTGGCCGTCGGCCCCGCTGCCATCGCCTATTTCTCGCCTGAATTCGGCATCACGGCGGCACTGCCGCAGTATTCCGGTGGCCTGGGGATCCTGGCTGGCGATCACCTGAAGTCAGCCAGCGACCTTGGCGTGCCGCTCATCGGCGTGGGCTTGTTCTACCGGCACGGCTACTTCACGCAATCGCTGTCGCCCGAGGGCTGGCAGGCCGAGCGTTACCCGGCGTCCGACCCGGCGGGCCTGCCTGTCGGGCTGCTGCGCGACCATGACGGCGCCCCGGCCAAGGTGACCGTCGGCCTTGCGGGCGGGGCCGAGCTTGGAGCGCAGATCTGGGTAGCCGAGGTCGGTCGGGTGCCGCTGCTTTTGCTCGACGCCTACATCGAGGACAACGAGCCGCTGATGCGCGAGGTGACTGACCGGCTGTACGGCGGCGGCAGCGATCACCGGCTGCGCCAGGAACTTCTGCTCGGCATCGGCGGGGTCCGCGCGGTCAGGCGGTATTGCGAAATCACTGGCCATCCGCAGCCGGAGGTCTTCCACACCAACGAGGGTCACGCCGGCTTCCTCGGGATCGAGCGGATCAGGGAATACCTGGCGGAAGGGGCGGACTTCGACCAGGCGGTCGCGCTGACGCGGGCGGGAACGGTGTTCACGACGCACACGCCAGTACCAGCAGGCATCGACCGGTTCGGCAAGGAACTTATCGGGCTGCAGTTCGGGCCGGATGGCGGTGAGCCTGGCCTGCCGGTCGAGAAGGTGCTTGCGTTCGGAGCCGAGGCCTTCCTGATGGTGACCCCGACGTCTTCAACATGGCCGTGATGGGGATGCGGCTCGCCCAGCGGGTGAACGGCGTCAGCAAGCTGCACGGCCAGGTCAGCCGGGAGATGTTCACCGGGCTCTGGCCGGGTTTCGACACCGCCGAGGTACCGATCGGCTCGATCACCAATGGCGTGCACGGCCCGAGCTGGGTCGCGGGCGAGATCCTCGGCATCGCGCAGAACGGGCATCCTGCTGGTGACCCGCAGTGGCTGGCCGACGACGCCGCGGCCTGGGATCTAGTCGCCGCCGACCCGGTCAGGGTCTTTGAGATCAGGCGGATGCTGCGGGCCAGGCTGGTAAGGCACGCGCGGTCAAGGCTGCGGGCTTCCTGGCTGCAGCGCGGCGCTTCTGAGGCCGAGCTGGCCTGGATCGGCAACGCGCTTGACGAGAACATCCTCACCATCGGCTTCGCTCGCCGGGTCCCTTCCTACAAGCGGCTCACGATGATGCTCCACGACCCGCAGCGGCTAACCGCACTGCTTCTCGATCCGCAGCGACCGCTCCAGATCGTGATCGCGGGCAAGGCGCATCCGGCCGACGACAGCGGCAAGGCGCTGATTCAGCAGATGGTCAAGTTCGCCGACGATCCGGCGGTGCGGCACAGGATCGTGTTCTTGCCCGACTACGACATGGAGCTTGGCCGGATCCTGGTGCAGGGCTGCGATGTCTGGCTGAACAATCCGCTCAGACCGCTTGAGGCCTGCGGTACGTCGGGAATGAAGTCGGCGCTGAATGGCGGGCTTAACCTGTCGATTCGTGATGGCTGGTGGGACGAGTGGTTTGACGGCGCGAACGGCTGGGCGATACCGTCCGCCGACTCGGTGACCGACCAGGACCGGCGCGACGCGGTCGAGTCGACCGCGCTTTACGATTTGCTCGGGCAATCGGTCGCGCCGATGTTCTATGACCGCGGTGCCGATGGCCTGCCAGGCCGCTGGCTGGAAATGGTCGCGCATACGCTCAGAGTGCTCGGGCCTAAGACGCAGGCAACGAGGATGGTGCGCCAGTACACCACCGATCTTTATCTGCCCGCCGCGCATTCGTCCAGGGAGCTGGCCAGTGCGGAGGGCGCATCCCGGTTCGCCGGGGCGGTGGAGTTCGCCGCCTGGAAGGCGCGGGTCGAGCAGGCCTGGGCATCGGTCAGGATCGAGCTAGTGGAAACCGACGACGGGGAGCAGTCGCCGGGGGAGAAGCTGGCCGTGCGGGCCGGGGTCGCGCTCGGCGAGCTCACGCCGGACGATGTGACCGTCGAGGTGGTGTACGGGCAGGTCGGCAGCGATGACGAGATCACCGACCCGGTGTACTCGGAGCTGGTGCTCGAGTCCGAGCCGGGGGCCGACGCGGTCGCCTGGTACGGCGGTGAGGCCGTGCTTGGCCAGCCCGGTGCCTTCGGTTACACGGTACGGGTCTGCCCAGGCACCGGCTGCTGACTGGCCCCGCTGAGCTCGGACTGGTGCGGCTCCCGGTCGCCCCGGTCGGCCTGGTGAGCGGCGACCTGCGCTGAGCTAAGCCTTTCCGTGCCGACCGACTCGCTGATACTCACGGATATCTGTCACGGCCAGTTAGGGTGCGCGGCCAGTTGTCTTTGTCTCCCTCTATTCATGCCACTGTCTGGTGGTGTCGTCAGGAAATGACGTTATAACGGGGAAGAACTGTCCTTACAGGCATGTTCTTGCGCCGATCTGTGGCACCTATTGTGATCGAGAAGTTACTGTGAGGTGTAAACCAGCGCGACCCCACTGACGTCCTGCTAGCAAAGACATCAGGCTTGGCCGGTGAAATTTGTCGCCTTGCCGGTGAGAACGCCAGCAAAGTTGAGTCACATGTGACATCCTGTGATTCGACGACTTCAAGGAGTAGCGCCATTACTGGTCACTGTCAGTAGCAAAGGCATTACCTAAGTAGCAACGAGAGGATCTGTCGAAGTGAGAACTCAGATCAAGCCGGACAATAGGCTCCTCACCCCAGCGGAGGTCGCAGCCATGCTCAGGGTCGACCCGAAGACGGTGACCCGATGGGCCCGAGGCGGCAAGCTCTCTTCGATTCGCACTCCCGGCGGTCACCGCCGCTACAGCGAGTCGGAGGTACGGGGCTTCCTGAACAGCTGGCAGGGGGTCACTCTTCCGCGCGCGGTCGGCGAATGACTGCCGAGCGCCACTGAACCTGCTTGTTGAGGGCCTGACCGGGTGAGTACCTGGCAGGCCCTCAGGCGTTCCCGCTGAGCGCCGCTCGCGGGGGGGTGCGTAGGATCGCCGTGCACGGGCGGATGGGCCTGATTACATGCGGAGGTGTGGCGTGGGCGAGTTCGTGCGGGTGGAGATCGAGCAGGCGATAGCGACGATCAGGCTTGACCGGCCGCCGATGAACGCGCTGAACGCTCAGGTGACCTTGGAGTTGGCGCAGGCGGCGGCCCAGGTCAGCGGGGACGATGAGATCAGGGCCGTGGTCATCTACGGTGGCGAGAAGGTCTTCGCGGCTGGCGCCGACATCAAGGAGATGGCGCAGGCTAGTTACGCTGACATGACAGTGACGGGCAAGCGGCTGCAGGACTCGCTCACCGCTATCGCGAAGATCGGCAAGCCGGTCGTGGCGGCGATTACCGGGTACGCGCTTGGCGGAGGGCTTGAGCTTGCGTTGTGCGCGGATTTCCGTGTTCTCGGGGAGAGCGCCAAGGTGGGGCAGCCGGAGATCTTGCTCGGAGTAATTCCAGGGGCGGGTGGCACTCAGCGCCTGCCCAGGCTGATCGGGCCGGCCCGGGCCAAGGATCTGGTGTTCACCGGCCGCTTCGCTGACGCGGCGGAGGCGCTGGCGATCGGCCTGGCTGACCTGGTGGTACCTGATGCTGAAGTGCTTCAGGCGGCGGTGGGGCTCGTGGCGAGGTACGCGGCCGGCCCGGCGATCGCGCTCAGGGCGGCGAAACAGGCGATCGACGACGGCCTCGATGTTGACCTGGACAGCGGGCTCGAGATCGAGCGGCTGCATTTCTCCGGCTTGTTCGCGACTGAGGACCAGCGCACTGGCATGCGCAGCTTCGTGGACAATGGACCTGGGAAGGCAAAATTCGCGGGAAGGTAGCGGTGCCAGCGGGATGGCATTGCGGCCCGGCGAGACGGTAGCGGAGCCCACATGACAGACGGCACTACAGGCGATGACGGTCTCTCGCTTGAGATGGTGATGGCGGCGTTGCGAGCCGACAGTTCGGACATCGCGATTTACGCCAAGGTGCTGACCGACACTCTTGGTGACTCGCTGCCTGCTGACTGCCTGGTCATCGACCGGAACCGGTCGATGTCCGACCGGATGCAGAACCGGCCTGGCACGGTGACGAGAGTGTCGGTCCAGCTCGGCGAGAAGAACCTGACGCTTGGCACTAACAAGAGGGGCGTACCGGTTGCTGAGGTTTGCCATGAGGTGCGAGGTATCGTGCTGTCGCGCAAACAGGTTCCGATCGCTGAGTGGGCCGCGGAGCTTGCCAGGGGCCTGGTCGAGCACGCCGAGCAGAACGCGCAGGCCGCCACGGCACTGCGCCGGCTGGTTGCCGGAGGCTAGACAGCCGATCGCGCCCTGGTCTCCTCCGGGTAGAGGTTCCGGCACCATCTCGTATCGTGGTGACGTTTTTCTCTTGGCGAAACGTAAGCTATGAAGTCATGAGGGTGCAGGACCGCACGCCGGAGCGGCTCGGGCCGTACCGCGTGGTCAGGCAGCTCGGCCAAGGCGGCATGGGGGTCGTGTACCTCGCCACGGACGCCGCCGGGCAGTCGGTGGCCGTCAAGGCGCTGCATCCGGGCATGGCGCAAGAGGAGAACGCCAGGCGCCGGCTGGGGCGTGAGGTCGAGACCATGCACCGGGTCAGGAGCCCTTACGTCGCGGAGGTACTCGGTGCCGACCTCGACGGCGCCACCCCCTACATCGTGACCAGGTACGTGCCTGGCCCCACGCTCGACGCGGTGATAGCCACTGGCGGGGCAATGACCGGGGCGGCGCTGAAGCGGCTCGGCTACGGCCTGGCTCAGGCGCTCGCGGCGGTGCACGCGGCCGGGGTCGTGCACCGCGACCTCAAGCCTGGCAACGTGATGATCTCGGACGGCGAGCCGGTCGTCATCGACTTCGGCATCGCTCAGCTCGCCGAGACTACCCGGCTGACCATGACAGGTATGTTCATGGGCACCCCCGGTTACCTCGCTCCTGAGGTCATCGAGGGCAAGGACACCGGCTCGGCTTCCGACGTGCACTCCTGGGGGGCGACGCTGGCCTTTGCCGCTACCGGGCGGCCGCCGTTCGGCACCGGCTCTTACGAGGCCATCTTCTTCAGGATCGTGCACGGCCAGCCCGACCTTGACACGCTTCCGCTGCCGATCCGCTCGATGGTGATGCGAGCGCTGGCCAGGGATCCGGCGGCGAGACCTACGGCGACGGAGCTTGTCCAGTGGACGGCGGCACTCGACGTCGCCACGCTGGTGCCCAGCGAGCCGGGCCTGAATGGAGGGCTCGCGGGCGGAGCCAACGGCGCGCCGATGACGGTCGCCGACCGGTCCGATTGGGGCACGGGCGCGGCGCAGGCGGCCTGGCCGGTATCTACCAGGCCGCTGTCCCCGCTAAGCCCGGATGACGTCCGCGACCTGCTCCCGCCAGTGAGCTACGGCGCGCCAACGCCGTTGCCCGCGCTGGCCGGCGCCGGCAACGGCTACGCCGGGGCCGTGACCGGGATGCTTGAGCCTGGCGGGCCAATGGCCCCCTACGTCCCGCCCGCTAACGGTGCTTTCGCCGCTTCCGCAGGCGGGGTCTCCCGGTCGCCGGCAAAGCGCACCGTCGCGGCGATCTCACCCTGGAGCCCGCTCGTCATCGCCTCGGTGATCCTGGCCGTCGCGGTGAGCGTGATGGCGCCGATCGCTGGCACCGCTATCGCCCTCGCACTGTTCATAGTCCTCAGGGCGGCGGCTACTACGGGCAGGCAGCTGGCCAGGCGGGCCGCTAACCCTGGTCGGGCCGGCAGTCCTTCGGCTGGAACCGCGCTCCTGCTGTTCCCTGTGTCGGTGGTGCGGGCCGTTCTCGGGCTCATCCTGCTGGCGCCCGTCGCCCTGCTCGGCGCGGCTGTGGCCATCGCGGCCGCTATCATCGCCGTGCCAGTGCACCCGTTGCCGCAGGCGATCGCCTTCGGGGCGGGAGCGCTGGTGGCGATTGTCGGTCTCGGGCCTGGCTCGGCTGGAAGCAGGGCCTTGCTCGCGAATCTGTACACCTGGGTTGCGCGCACGCCGAGCCAGCTCGCGGTCACCTATATCGGCGTCCTCAGCGTCTGTACCTGGGCGGGCATCACCGCCTGGTATCAGTCGCCAGCGGCGGCGTACTGGCCGGTCATAGGGTTGCACGCGCAGCTTGAGCATCTGCCGACGCTTCGCACGGCTATCACCGATTTCCGGTTGAGCCTGCTGAGGCTGGCGCGCAGGTTTACGCCGTGACGCTAACCGCTCACCCGGCGGCGTTCTGAATGCGTGGCGCTCTGCTCTGCGGACTGGCGTCCGCGGCGCGCAACGCCGGAGTTTGCCTGCCCAGGGCTGGAGTTTGCCTGCCCACGGCCGCAGGCTGCCTGGAGACCGCGGCGGGCTGGGCCGCTGGCCAGTGCGGGGCGGCCGGAGCGCCGCGCTGCTCGTCGGGCATCTGCGGCTTAGCCAGGCCGAGCGCCACGACCTCATTGGCCAGCCGGATCCGCCGGTTCTGACCCTCAGGAATCCTGAGCTTGGAGTAAAGCCGCAGCAGGTGCTGCTTGATGGCGGCCTCGGTGACGACGAGATCAGCCGCTATCTCTCGGGCCGTCGCCGGGGTCACGAAAGCATCGTCGGACATGGCGGGCCGACACAGCGAGGCGATGACGTCGAGTTCACGCCTGGTTAGCTCGGGTGCCGCCGACCTGGGCAGTTCCGCGTCCTCGATCGCCTCGGCGAAGATCCCGCCGACCCGGCACCTAGCTGAGCCGAAACTCAGCGCGTCGCCGTCGGAAAGCAGCCGACGGCCAACGAGCCGCCCGTTCACTCTGGTGCCGTTGCGGGATAATCCGAGATCACAGATGTAGACGTAAGGTCCGCGGCGCACCAGTTCCGCGTGCAGCACGGACACGCTCGGATCGGCCAGCCTGATATCCACATGGCTACCGCGACCGATGGTCGTCACGTCCGGCCGGAGCGGGACTACCGCTCCGGTGATCACTATCTGAATGTGGGGGCCTTCCATCAGATACCTTCCGCGCCGGAGGCAGGCGCTCCGCTTCACCATGCGTACCCGCTGGCCGGAGATCCAATCCGGGCAACTCGGGCGGAAGGCTCAGGTCCCTGCGTCGCTAACGGATAGGACAGGAAAGTACACTTTCGATCGGGCGGGAGAGCGACTGGCAAGAAGGGCAGCGGATGGCGCGTCGAGGCACCGGCGAGGCGGGGCGGGGCTTGACCGCGCTGGTCCGCCGGTGAGGCACAGGTGAGGCACGCCGCGCCCAGGCCGGCGCGAGCGGCCAGGCGCCAGGTTAGCCCCGGCGCGGCTGCTCCATCGCAGCAGGCGCCCAGTTGGCATCAGCTGCCCTACATCCTGGTCGTCACGGGTGCGATCGCCGCACTCGGGATTATCCGGCTGGGAACGCATCATCTCAAGAGCGGTACGTTGGTACTCGCAGGAGTGCTGCTCGTTGCCGCCGTCGCAAGACTGGTTCTGCCCGACCGGCGGGCAGGCATGCTGGCATCGCGGCGGCGGTGGCTCGACGTAGCGATTTTCGCGGTATTCGGCGTTGGCCTACTTGTCGCGGGGCTAGCGGTTCCGGTGCCCGGCTAGCCAGCTACTCGTGCTGGCAGGCATAGGTTGCGGGTTAGAAGGTTCGTGAAGGGAACTCATCGGCATGTCCAAGATTAAGGTGGCCAACCCCGTCGTCGAGATCGACGGGGACGAGATGACTCGCATCATCTGGCAGTTCATCAAGGATGAGCTGATCTTGCCCTACCTCGATATCGAGCTCGATTATTACGATCTGTCGATCCAGAATCGCGACGCCACCGACGATCAGGTCACGATCGACGCCGCCCACGCGATCAAGCGCCTGGGCGTTGGAGTCAAGTGCGCCACCATTACTCCCGACGAGGCCAGGGTCGCCGAGTTCGGGCTCAAGAAAATGTGGCGCTCCCCGAATGGCACGATCCGCAACATCCTCGGCGGCGTCGTGTTCCGCGAGCCCATCGTGATCGAGAGCATCCCGAGGTTCGTGCCCGGCTGGACCAAGCCGATCATCATCGGCAGGCACGCCCATGGCGACCAGTACCGTGCCACCGACTTCGTGGTGCCGGCCCCTGGCAAGGTGACGATCTCCTACGAGCCGGCCGCCGGTACCGGCGCGAAGCCTTTCGCACTCGAAGTCGCTGAGTTCGACGGCGGCGGCGTGGCGATGGGGATGTACAACTTCGATGACTCGATCCGCGACTTCGCCAGGGCCACGATGCGCTACGCGCTCGACCGGGCCTTCCCGCTTTACCTCTCCACGAAGAACACGATCCTGAAGGCGTATGACGGCCGGTTCAAGGACATCTTCGCCGAGACCTACGACAGCGAGTTCAAGGCCGAATTCGAGACGGCGGGCCTCTTCTATGAGCACCGGCTCATCGACGACATGGTGGCCCAGGTCATCAAGGGCGACGGCGGCATCGTCTGGGCCTGCAAGAACTACGACGGCGACGTCGAATCCGACATCGTGGCGCAGGGCTTCGGCTCCCTGGGGCTGATGAGCAGCGTCCTCATGACCCCGGACGGCTCCTGCGTCGAGTCCGAAGCCGCGCACGGCACCGTGACCAGGCATTACCGTCAGCACCAGTCAGGCAAGCCGACCTCGACGAACCCGATCGCGTCGATCTTCGCCTGGTCAAAGGGTCTTGCGTACCGGGGAAAGATGGACGGCACGCCCGAGGTCACCCAGTTCGCCGACGCGCTCGAGCGAGTTTGCGTTGAGACCGTGATCAGCGGACTGATGACCAAGGACCTGGCCCTGCTTGTCGGCCCGGAGCAGCCCTACCTCACGACCGAAGAGTTCCTCAGCGCGCTGAACAAGAACCTCCAGGCCACAGTCGCCTGACGCGGGATAATGGCGCGACGAAGCGAAGGAGATCTGAATTCATGGCCCGTTCAGGAAAGGTGACCGTAGTCGGCGCCGGGTTCTACGGTTCGACGACCGCGCAGCGGCTGGCTGAGTACGACATATTTGACGAAGTCGTGATCACCGACATCGTCGAGGGAAAGCCGGAAGGGCTGGCACTCGACCTGAATCAGTCACGGCCGATCGAGGGGTTCGAGACTGTAGTCACCGGGCAGACGACCGGCGTCGATGGCGAAGGCTACGAGGCGATCGCCGGCTCGAAGATCGTCGTGATCACGGCTGGCCTGGCCCGCAAGCCCGGCATGAGCCGGATGGACCTCATCGGCGTGAACGCGAAGATCGTCCGCGGCGTCACCGAGCAGGTCAGCAAGCACGCACCTGACGCGGTACTGATCGTGGTGTCCAACCCCCTCGATGAGATGACCGCCCTCGCGGCCAAGGTGTCGCAGTTCCCCGCGCACCGGGTCATCGGGCAGGCGGGAATGCTCGACACCGCCAGGTTCAGCTATTTCGTGGCCGAAAGGCTCGGAGTCCCGGTGGGAGTGGTCAAGACCCTGACCCTCGGCTCGCACGGCGACACGATGGTCCCGGTGCCCTCCGCCTGCTCGGTCAACGGCACTCCGCTGTCTGACCTGCTCAGCGAGGAAGAGATTAACGCCCTGGTCGACCGGACAAGGAACGGCGGCGGCGAGATCGTGGCGCTGCTGAAGACCGGCTCGGCCTACTACGCACCGTCCGCGGCGGCAGCGAGGATGACGCGGGCCGTGGCGCTTGACTCCGGCGACGTGATGCCGGTCTGCACTCTCGTCGATGGCGAGTACGGGATCTCCGGGGTTTACCTCGGGGTCGAGGCGGAGATCGGGGCGACCGGAGTTCGCCGGGTCGTGGAGCGTGAGCTCACCGACGATGAACTGGCCGGCCTCCGTGCGGCCGCCGAGGCCGTCAGGGCCAAGCAGGCGGACGTCGCGAACCTGTAGGACGGGCCTGGCCGGGCAGCGCGACGCTGGAACCCGGAAGGGAGCATGTCTGGTCGGCTCCGGTCGCCGCACGGACCCGGCCGGGGCCAGGGTCGGCTATCGCGGCATTTGTCGCAACTGGCCGATCGGGCACCCGCAACGATGGGACATGGGTGCGTTTCCGCTGGAGTGAGTTACTGGTCAACTCCTCGGCGTGGCCCGGGCGGGACTGGTCCTGCAGCCTTTCCCGGCCTCAGCCGGGCGGTGGGTCGGTTTGAGTTTCTGGCTTCGCTGGTTGCGGCCTGAAAGGTCCTGTCGCGGGGGTGCGCCGGCAGGCTCCGCATGATTGTGGAATCCTCGACTGGAATGCCATCTGAGGATTCCACTAAAGCAGGCTTGCCGGTCCTGTGGGTGCCGGCGGCGGGCCGGTATGCGGTGAATGCCCGGTTCGTGGCGGCGGGGGGCGAGGCGGTGTTGCGCTGCGGACGGCGACTGCCCGGCTTCACTGCTTTCGCTAGTCCGAAATATCCGAGTCCGGAAACCCACCCGTGGGCCATCCATGCTGTGCCAACGACATCAATGGCCCGGCGTTGCTGTTGGCCGGCGGAGGCTAACGACAGCGGTGGGCCATCGATGCGGTCCGAGCTGACGATCCGTCCCCAAAGTCCGGTTTGACAGAGTAGGCAGAGCCCGGTCCGCGTGATCGGCAAAGGCGTGCCCGTGCAACTCGGCGGCGAAGGCGGACGATCCGGGACTGGCGTGACGGAAGTCAGCTTCTGGTGCGGCTGGGACTTTCGACGGGCATCGCCTCCGGAGTGCGGGCGGACACCGGATCGAGGCGGGGGCACTTTGCTATCGCAAAAACGAACGCAAAGTGCCCCCGCTTCGCTCGGTCGCCCAGCGACCCGCCGCCCGCCACGCCCGCCCGGCCCGCGTCCCCGCCACGCCCGCCCGGCCCGCCACCCGCCGCCCGGCCGCCCGGCCCGCGACCGCCACGCCCGGTCGGCCCGCCACCCCCGATCGGCTCGCCCCCGCCAGCGCTCGTGGCGGGTGCCGGGGCCAGCGCTCGCGGCAGCTTCCAGGGGCCACCGCTAGCCTGCGGCGGCGGCCAGGCGGCGCAGGGCTAGCTCCGCGTACAGGGTGATCCCGTCGGTGATGATCGCGTCGTCGAAGACGGCTTCCGCGGAGTGGTTGAACGGGGCGCTTGAGGCGTCGGTCTCCGGCGGGCAGGCGCCGACCATCACGAACGCGCCAGGCACCTGTTCGAGCACGTAAGAGAAGTCCTCCGAGCCGGTGAGCGGGTTCGGCGCGGTCAGGAACCTGTGCTCGCCGAACAGGTCGCCGGCCGTCTGCCTGGTGAACTCGAACTCTCCGCCATCGTTGACGGTGACCGGGTACACGTCTTCGTACTCCACGTCGGCGGTCAGGCCGTGCGCCGAAGCGATCTCCCGCGCGAGCCGCACCGAGGCTTCCTTCACCAGGTCCCTGGCTTGCGGCGAGAACGTGCGCACGGTCGCCACGAACTTCGCGTCATCGGGAATCACGTTGTCGGCAGTGCCGGCGTGGAACGTCCCGACGGTGATGACCACCGGGTCGAACACGTCGAACTTCCTGGTCACCAACGTCTGGAGGGCGGTCACTATCTCGCACGCGACCGGGATCGGGTCGGCGGCGTGGTGCGGCTGCGCCCCGTGCCCGCCTCGCCCCTTCACGGTCACGTGCAGCTTGTCCGCCGCGGCCATGACCGCGCCCGCCTTGCTCGCGGCTATCCCGAGCGGCAGCAGCCCGGAGGCAACGTGCAGGGCGTACGCCGCGACTGGACGCTCGCCCGCCGCGTCGAGCACGCCTTCGGCGATCATCACCCTGGCGCCGCCCACGCTCTCCTCGCCGGGCTGGAACATGAAGATCACGTTTCCCGGCAGGTCGGCCTGCCGGGCGCTGAGCAGCTTCGCCGCGCCAACCAGCATCGCGGTGTGCAGGTCATGCCCGCACGCATGCATCGCACCGGGAATCGAGGACGCGTAGGGCACGCCGGTGCGCTCGGTGACCGGCAGCGCGTCCATGTCACCGCGCAGCAGTACGGTCTTGCCTGGCTGGCCGCCTCGTAGCACCGCCGTTACCGACGTCAGCGCCTGGCCGGTGCTGATTTCCAGCGGCAGGCCGGCTAGCGCCGTCACCACCTTGTGCTGGGTCTTAGGCAGGTCAAGCCCGATCTCCGGCTCGGCGTGGATCGAGTGTCTTAGTTCGGCGATCTCACCGCTGATCGCGGCCGCATCTTCCCGAATCGCTGTCGTCATTGACGCGCCTCCAGCCTGGTCTGCGCACTGTGCAGGCAAACACCCGCAGTAGCATCGCACAGCCGCTGATTCCTGGCCATAGTTCAGTTCGCCCGGCCACCTCTGACTGCTTAGACTGTTCGCACACCGCGACCGCGCGGTGCGAGCCGCGGCTGGAGTATCGGCGGGGCTGATCGCCGACATCAGGGACTACGACGTGCATGGCGTCGGCTGGGACATCCTTATCGTTCTCGGCATTATTCTCGTTGGCGGTTTCTTCGCGGCCGCCGAGATGGCGCTGGTCTCACTGCGCGAAGGGCAGGTACGGGCGCTGGCCAAGCGCGGCAAGCGCGGCCAGCGGGCAGCCAGGCTCGCCCACGACCCCAACCGGTTCCTTTCCGCCGTCCAGATCGGCGTCACCGTGGCCACCTTGCTGTCCGGTGCCTTCGGCGCGGCCACGCTCGCCGGCGATCTCGATGCCGTACTGAAACATCACCTGCCCGCCCACGTCGCCTCGGTGGTCGCCTTCCTGATCGTCACGCTGGCGATCGCTTTCCTCACGCTGATCCTCGGCGAGCTCGCGCCCAAGCGGATCGCGCTGCAGCGGCAGGAGCGGATCTCGATGATCGCCGCGCCGATCCTTGACCGGATCGCGGTCATCGCCAGGCCAGTGGTCTGGCTGATCAGCGTCTGCGTGAACCTGGTGGTGCGGCTGCTCGGCGGTGACCCCAAGGTCGGCCGGGGCGTGATGAGCAGCGACGAGCTCCGCGACCTGGTCACCGCACACCAGACATTGTCGGCCGACGAGCGGCACATTGTCAGCGAGGTGTTCGACGCGGGGAAGCGGCAGATCCGCGAGGTGCTCGTGCCGCGAACGGAAGTAGAGTTCCTGCCCGCCTCGATGCCGGTAGCCCAGGCGATCACGGTCGCGGCCGGGGCGACCCATTCACGGTTCCCGGTCTTCGAGGACTCCTACGACGACGTGATCGGCTTCGTGCACGCCCGCGACCTGCTTGATCCCGCCCGCAACGGCACCACGAGGGTCGGTGACATCATCAGGACGGTCAAAATGCTGCCCACGAGCAAGACCCTGATGTCCGCGCTCTCTGAGATGCGGCGCGATCGCTCGCACCTGGCGATCGTGGTCGACGAGTATGGCGGCACGGCCGGGATTGTCACGCTCGAAGATCTGGTCGAGGAGCTGATCGGCGATATCCAGGACGAGTACGACGTGGAGGACAAGCCGTCCCGGCGCCTGCGCACCGGCGAGATCGAGGTCGACGGGCTGATGAACCTGGACGACTTCGCCGAGCAGACCGGGATAGAACTGCCCGACGGCCCTTACGAGACGGTGGCCGGCTACCTGCTTGCCGCCCTCGGTCACCTGCCGCAGCCGGGGGAAGCGGCCGAATTCGACGGCAGCAAGCTGACCGTCACCGAGCTCGACGGCCGCCGGATCGCGCGGGTGCAGGTGAGCGACTCGGCCGCGGCGGCCTCCAAGGAGCCTGCGGTGCCGGTCAGGCCAGCCAAGTAAGCTGACGCGGTGGTGTCGCACAGTGCGCCTGAGGAGTCAGGCCCCGTCCTCGTCGTCGACTTCGGCGCCCAGTACGCGCAGCTAATCGCCCGCCGGGTGCGGGAGTGTCACGTTTACTCACAGATCGTCCCGGCGACGTCTTCACTGCAAGACCTTCTCGCCAAAAATCCCTCCGCGGTCATCTTGTCGGGTGGCCCGGCGTCCGTATACGCCGCCGGGGCGATGCCTGCGCCCGCCGGGCTCTTCGAGGCCGGGGTGCCGGTACTTGGCATTTGCTACGGGTTCCAGTTGATGGTCAGTGAGCTTGGCGGCAAGGTTGAGCGCACTGGGACCGGTGAGTACGGCGCTGCCTTTCTCGAGCGGTCGGAGGACGGCGGGGCGCTTCTAGCGGGGCTGCCAGGGCGGCAGCAGGTCTGGATGTCGCACGGTGACACGGCTACGACCGCGCCGGCCGGCTTCACCGTCACCGCTAGCACGCCAGGCACGCCGGTAGCCGTGGCCGAGGACGCGAGCCGGCGGCTGTACGGGCTGCAGTTCCACCCTGAGGTCGGGCACACCGAACACGGCATGGCCATGCTGCGGCAGTTCCTCGCGGCGGCGGGCTGCCGAGCTGACTGGACGACGTCGGGCATCATCGATGAGCAGGTGGCACTGATCAAAGCCGCTGTGGGGGAAGGTCATGCTATTTGCGGTCTTTCCGGCGGGGTTGACTCCGCCGTGGCGGGCGCACTGGTCCAGCGGGCTATCGGCAGCCGGCTCACGTGCGTGTTCGTCGACCACGGGTTGCTAAGAAAAAATGAAGCCGAGCAAGTGGAGCGGGATTTCGTCGCGGCTACCGGCGTTGACCTGGTCGTCGTCCCGGCGCAGGCCGACTTCGCCGCCGCTCTCGCCGGCGTCACCGACCCCGAGGGCAAACGCAAGATCATCGGGCGCGAGTTCATCAGGGCGTTCGAGCGCACGGCGAGGGCACTCGCGGCCGGGCGGGACGCGCCGGAATTCCTGGTGCAGGGGACGCTGTACCCCGATGTCGTCGAGTCGGGCGGCGGCACCGGCACGGCGAACATCAAGTCGCACCACAATGTCGGCGGGCTGCCTGAGGATCTCGGATTCCAGCTGATCGAGCCGCTGCGGACGCTGTTCAAGGACGAGGTCAGGGCGATCGGCGCCGAACTTGGCCTGCCGCCTGAGATCGTCTGGCGGCAGCCGTTCCCCGGGCCTGGCCTCGCGATCAGGATCGTCGGAGAGGTGACGGCCCAGCGGTTGCGGATCGTCAGGGACGCGGACGCGATCGCTCGGGACGAACTGACCGCTGCCGGGCTTGACCGGCAGATCTGGCAGTGCCCGGTGGTGCTGCTGGCCGATGTCAGGTCGGTCGGCGTGCAGGGGGACGGGCGCAGCTACGGTTACCCGGTCGTGTTGCGGCCGGTGACCAGCGAGGATGCGATGACCGCTGACTGGGCGCGGGTGCCTGATCAGGTGCTGGCGCGGATCTCCACGCGCATCACCAATGAGGTGCCTGAAATCAACCGGGTCGTGCTGGACATCACGAGCAAGCCGCCCGGAACCATCGAGTGGGAATAGGCCTGGCCTGAGCCCGCCCGGTCGGCCCCGGCCCGCGCGGGGCTGAGTCCGGCCGGCCCGCGCGGGGCGCCGGAGCGACAATGATGGGCCACCGATGCGGTTGCTCGCTCAGGTGACGCGGGAAAGCTCGGGTGGGATGCCCGTATAGGCCTGGCTGGTCATGATTGCCTTGAGTCGGTCGGCGGCGTCCCACACGTCGGCGAACCTGGTCGTGATAGGTACTGGGCCTAGCCGGAGGCGGTCCGGGGTGCGGTAGTCGCCGATGACGCCCGCAGCGATCAGCGCCTGACTGATCCGCCACGCTTGGATGTGCTTCAGGGTGACGTGGCTGCCCCTTCTCGCGTCGGCACGGGGCGAGGCGAGGCTGAAGCCGTGCGGTGCCAGCCATTCGTCGGCGAGGTGAATCAGGTAGCTGGTCAGGGCGATCGACTTTGAGCGCAGGCGGTCCATCCCGGCTTCGGCGAGCAGTTTCGTGCCTTCCGCGACTGCCACGGTGCCGATGATCTGCGGGGTGCCAGTCGCGAAGTGCTCAATGCCGGGCACCGGGTCATACGCTGGCCCCATCGCGAACTGGTCGGCCTGGCCGAACCAGCCCCAGACCGGCTGCCTCAGCTGACCCTGGAGTTCTTCTCTTACGTAAAGGAAAGCCGGGGCGCCAGGACCGGCGTTGACGTACTTGTAGGTGCAGCCGATCGCCAGGTCGGCGCCGCTGGCGTCAAGTTCGACCGGAACCGCGCCGACCGAGTGGCACAGGTCCCACAGCATCAGCGCCCCGGCGTCGTGCACTAGCTGAGTGATTCTCGGCATGTCCGCGAGCGCACCGCTGCGGTAGGCGACGTGGGAGAGACTGACCAGCGCCACGTCGGGGCCGAGCGCCGCGAGCAGTGCGTCCTCGCTGAGGCCCTCGTCCAGGTCGGTGCGGATCAGGCGCAGCTCACAGCCGCGCTGGGCGGCGATGCCCTGGAGTACGTACCTGTCGGTCGGGAAGTTGTCGTCATCGGTGATGATCACGGTCCGGCCTGGCCTCGCGTCCAGGGCCGCGCTCGCTAGCTTGAACAAGTTGATCGTGGTCGAGTCGCTTACCAGGGTCTGGCCTGAGGCCGCGCCGATCAGGTGCTGGCCGATCAGGTCGCCAGTCTCGCGGGGCAGGCTGACCCAGCGAGCCCAGGACCTGACCAGGCCGGTGCCCCACTCCTCGCTCACGACCTCAGCGATCCTGGCCTGCGTGGCGAGCGGCAGCGGGCCGAGCGAGTTGCCGTCCAGGTAGATCTCGCCGTCGGCGGGCGTGACGAACCTGTCCCTGAAGCAGGCCAGCGGGTCGGCGGCGTCGAGTTGCTCGGCATAGGCCCGGTCAAGCGGCAAGGCAGCAGTCACCAGGCCACGATAACCAGGGGCCGCTCTCTTTGGGAGGGACGGCCATGATCGTGGAATCCCCAACTGGCAGGCCATCCGAAGTTTCCACGATCATGGAATCCCCGGACAGGGCCAGGTCTCTCCAGCCACTTCAGTCGCACGAGGAACACCAGCCGCACAGCCGAACCGGAGCCAGTGCGCCCGCCCTCGCTGCCTGACACCATCCTTCTGCCAGAACCACACCCATGGGCCATCGTTGCGGTTCGGCGGGGCGGGCGAAGGACAACGATGGGCCATGGATGTTGTTTCCGCAGCATCGGTGGGACATCGTTGCGGTAAGTCGCTGGCCGGCAGCAGCATCGCTGGGGCCATCGTTGCGCCTAAGGTCGGCACTATGGGCGATTTATCCAGTTCGGCACCCGGTAAGGGCACCGGAGAGCCGACGCAGCCCTCGGGCGGGGGCGTCGGCGGGCCGGAGGTCAGGCGGAGATTCTGAGGCGGGGGCTACTTCCGGAGGCGGGGGCTGCTTTCTGGCGGCGGGGCTACTTGTGGCGGCGGAGGCGGCGGCGCCAGCTGAGGATGATGACGGCCGTGACGCCGGCTGAGGACGGGGATCGACCGCTTGAGTACCGGGACGCCAGCCACTCTGAGCAGGTTGAGCGAGTCGTCCTTGCGCCGGACCGGTCGCCGGCGCGGCGCTGAGGTCGCGGTTGATCCGGTCGTGGCGCCGTGGCCGTTCGAGGCGACCGGGGTGCCGGCCGGGCGGGTCGAGCCGTTGGTGGCGGCCTTCTCCGTGGGCGTGGCCGTTGCCGCCGCCGGGGTGGCCGCTGCGGGCGTGGCAGCAGCAGCAGGGGCAGCAGCAGGGGCAGCGGCTGAGGTGCTCGCGGGTACGGGTGCGCTGGCGGCGGGTGTGCTGGCGGCGGGTGTGCTGGCGGCGGGTGCGGCGGGCGGTGCGGACAAGGTCAGGCCGTGCTCGGCTAGCTTGGCCTTGATCTCGTCGAGGGAGGCCGGGCCGATGCCGTCGAGGGCGATCAGTTCGTCGGCGGTCCTGGCGGCGAGCAGGCTGGCCGTATTAATGCCGTCTTTGCGGAGTACGGCCACGGCTCTGGTGCTCAGGTGCAGATCGTCGATCGGCAGGTCGGCACTCGGAGCGACCGGAACCTGGCCGCCGTCGCTTTCGGCGAGCATCTCGGCCAGGTTATCGGCGAAGATGCCGATCAGCTTGCCGCTGACCTCGTTCATGACGCCCCGGCCGAACTGGGCCGGCTTGCCGGTGACGTTCATCGTCGTGTGGACGGTGACGCGGGTCTCGTTGCCCTGGCCTTCGAGCTGGGAGCGGACCGAGGCTGACGCCGTTCCTGCTCCTTTAGTCTCCTTGCCCGACGCGTCCATCCTGATCACGCCGGCGGCTTCGTCTTTCTCGACGATCTCCGCCTTGCCGGTATAGGTCATGCTGATCGGCCCGACCTTGACCTTTATCCGGCCATTGATCACGTCGCCGTCGACCGAGTCGAGGGTGGCGCCCGGCATGCAGGGCGCCACCCTTTCGACGTCGAGCAGCACATCCCAGGCCCGCTCCTTAGAAACCGGGACAGTGAATGAGTGCTCTAGTTCCATGTCGCTAAACTCCTGCTGCCGCTGCCAATGCTCGGCCGGTCAGTACCCGCGCGAGGTGGCGCCGGTAGTCGGGCGCCCCGTGCAGGTCTGCCGGTGGTTCCGTTCCATCGGCCGCGCTTCCGGCCGCTGCGTTGAGCGCAGCGCGGGTGGCCTCCGCGCCAGCGACGGCCGCCTCGGTGGCGGTCGCCCTGACCGGGACGGAACCCATGTTCGTGAGTCCGACCCTAGCCTCGGCCACGCTCCCGTTCGATCGCCTGGCCAGAGCAGCCACCCCGACGATCGCCCAGGCTTGCGCGGTTCGGTGGAACTTCTCGTAACGATAACCCCAGTCGGGTCCGAGCTTCGGCACCCGCACCCCAGTCAGGATCTCATTAGCCGCGAGAGCCGTTGTCAGATAATCGACGAAGAACTCAGATGCGGGGATTTCCCTGTCGCCATCTGGTCCGGTGGCGAGCATCCTGGCGTCGAGCGCGAGGATCACGGCCGGCAGATCACCCGCCGGGTCACCGTGGGCCAGCGAGCCGCCGAGGGTGCCCCGGTGGCGGACGGCGGGATCGGCGACCGTAGCGGCCGCCTCGGCGAGCAGCCCGCAGTACTCCCCGATGAGCGGATTCCGCGTCACCTCGTAATGGGTCGTGCGGGCGCCGATCAGCAGTGAATCACCCTCGTCGATCACCTCGCGGAGCTCGGCTACGCCGCCGACGTCGACGAGCAGCTCAGGATAGGAGAGCCGCAGCCGCAGCAACGGCATCAGGCTCTGCCCGCCGGCGATGACCTTAGCGTCCTCGCCGCCGTTCTCGAGCGCGGCGACGGCTTCGTTGACCGTGGTCGCCCTGAAATAGTCGAATTTAGCCGGAATCATGCCGCCCCTCCCTTGGCCCGCGCGTTCTCGATGGCCCGCCAGACTCGTTCAGGCGAGCACGGCATGGTCACGTCCCTGATCCCGAATGGCCGCAGTGCGTCCACGACCGCGTTCACCACGGCCGGGGTCGATGCGATCGTGCCCGCTTCGCCGACGCCCTTGACTCCGAGCCGGTTCGCGGCCGGGCTCTCGGTTCGGTCGGTGACGTAGGAAGGCAGGTCGGCCGCCGACGGGATCAGGTAATCGGCCAGCGTCGTCGTCAGCAGGTTGCCGGCGTCGTCGTAGACGGCCTCTTCGTAGAGCGCCTGGCCGATGCCCTGGGCGATGCCGCCGTGCACCTGGCCGTCCACGATCAACGGGTTGACGACCTTGCCGATATCGTCGACCGCGACGTAGGACCTGATCTTGACCATGCCGGTCTCGGTGTCGACTTCGACCGCGCACAAATGCGTACCGTGCGGGAACGAGAAGTTCTCCGGGTCATAGGTCGAGTCGGAATCCAGCGAGGGCTCGACACCTTCGGGCAGGTTGTGGGCCGCGAAGGTCGCCAGGGCGACTTCCTGGATGGAAACCTCCTTACCACCGCCGACGCTGAACTTGCCGGCGGCGAACTCGACCGTCTCCGGCGGTGCCTCGAGCATCGCCGCGGCGATCACCTTGGCCTTGGCGATGACCTTGTCGCAGGCACCGACGACGGCCATGCCGCCGACTGCCAGCGACCTTGAGCCGTAAGTGTCCATGCCTTTGGGTGATACCTGCGTGTCGCCGTGCAGCACCCTGATGTCCTCGAACGGCACGCCGAGCTGGTCGGCCACGATCTGGCTCCAGGCGGTTTCGTGGCCCTGCCCGTGGGCGCTCGAACCGGTGACCACTTCGACCTTGCCGGTCGGCAGCATCCTGATCGACGCGCTCTCCCAGCCACCAGCCCCGTACGACAGCGAGCCAAGGACGCGGGACGGGGCCAGGCCGCACATCTCAGTGAACGTTGACACTCCGATGCCGAGTCGTACGGTGCTTTCTTGGCTGTTCCGAAGCTTTTGCTCCTCCTTGAGCTGGTCGTAGCCGAAGAGCTCCTTCGCGCGCGCGGTCGCCGCCTCGTAGTTTCCTGAGTCGTAGGTAAGGCCGCAGATCGTCGTGTACGGGAACTCCTCGTGCTTGATCCAGTTGCGTTCCCGCACCTCAAGCGGGTCAAGGCCGAGTTCGGTCGCCAGTTCGTCCATGATCCGCTCGATCGCGAACGTGGCCTCTGGCCGGCCGGCGCCCCGGTAGGCGTCGGTGGGCATCTTGGTCGAGAAGACTCCTGTGCACCGGAACGAGTAGGCGTCCATCTTGTAGATCGCCGGGAACATGAACGCGCCGAGGAGCGGCACTCCCGGGGTGACCAGCATCAGGTAGGCGCCCATGTCGGCGAGCAGGTCGACCGACAGGCCCCGGATCCGGCCGTCGCTGTCGGCGGCGATCTTGATGCGCTGCCACTGGTCCCGGCCGTGGTGCACGGTCAGGTTGCCCTCGCTGCGCGACTCGGTCCACTTGACCGGCTTGCCGAGCTTGCGGGAGATCAGGACGGCAAGCACCTCCTCGGCGGTGACCTGGAGCTTGGACCCGAACCCGCCGCCTACATCGGGCGCGATGACCCTGATGTCCTGCTCGGGGATGCCGAAGAAGGCCGCGAGCGCGAACCTGAGCACGTGCGGGATCTGCGTCGCCGACCAGAGCGTCACCTGGTCGCCGTCCCACGCCGACACGACGGCCCTTGGCTCCATCGCGCAAGGGATCAGGCGCTGCTGCCTGAAGTCGCGCTCGATGACGACCGGCGCGCTCGCGAACGCGGCGTCGATGTCACCGGCGGCGAAGACCCACTCGTAGCTCTTGTTGCCCGCTTCGTGAACCTTGGGGGAGCTGTCTTCGAGTGCTGTCCTGATGTCGAGTACCGGCTCGAGTTGCTCGTAAGCGACATCCACCCCGGCGACCGCGTCGGCGGCGGTATAGCGGTCCCTGGCGATCACGGCGGCCACGGCCTCGCCGACGTAGCGGACCTCGTCGACCGCCAGCGGCGGGTGCGCCGGGATCACGATGTCCTCCGTGACCGGCCAGGCACACGGCAGGCTGCCCTGCACGTCAGCCAGGTCGGCGCCGGAGAACGCCGCCACGACGCCTGGCATCTTGAGCGCGCCGCTCACGTCGACCGAGGTGATCTTGGCGTGCGCGACCGGGCTGCGGACGAAGGCCATATGCAGCAGGCCGGGCAGCACGATGTTGTCGGTCCAGTTCGTCTGGCCGGTGATCAGCCTGGCGTCTTCCTTGCGGCGGCGGGCCGGCCCAGCTCGGCGACTGGTGGTTCCTCGGTGATAGTCATTGGGCCGCTCCTGCCTGGGACGCGCGCTTGACGGCGCGGACGATGTGCTCGTAGCCGGTGCACCGGCACAGGTTGCCCTCGAGCCCCTCGCGGATCTGCTCGTCGGTCGGGTCAGGATTGTCTTTGAGCAGGTCGACGCTGGCGAGGATCATCCCCGGCGTGCAGTAGCCGCACTGGAGCGCGTGCTCTTCCTTGAATGCCGTCTGGAGGGGATGCCACTCGCCGTTGGCCAGGCCCTCGATCGTGGTGATCTCGGCGTCGTCGGCCTGGACGGCGAGCACCGAGCAGCTCTTGACCGACATCCCGTCCATCAGGATCGTGCATGCGCCGCAGTTGGACGTATCGCATCCGATGGGCGTACCGGTCTTCCCGAGCACATCCCTGAGGTAGTGCACGAGCAGCAGCCTTGGTTCTACGTGGTCGACGTACTTGACCCCGTCGACGGTTACTTTTATCTCAGTCATTCGCTGGCTCCTCAAAAACTTCTGATACGCCTGGTGCCCAACCTAGATGCCCCTGTACGTGCGGCACCAGTCCCCAACCCTGTTATGACCAGCCCCGTGCGCTATGGGTGGTGGGTGGGGGGTGTAGCGGGCGGGGTGAACCTATTGCCGCTGGAACGCAATAGAGGAGCGATGGACGACGATGAGCTGATCGCCGCGATGGCGGGCGGCGACGATGCCGCGCTGCGGGAGTTGTTCGCGCGGCGCCGTGGGTGGCCTTGCTCGCGCCCGGGGTCGCCGCCTCGGGCATCGCTTACGCCTACGGGCCTGGCATCGACCCGGCCTGGGAGCTGTCGCAGAGCATGGCCGTCGGTGACCGGATGGTGCTGCTCGTCCGGGTGCTCGCGGTGTTCGCGCTGAACACGGCCCAGCTCACCACGTGGGCCGCGACCGCGATCTGGGCGGTGGCCGCCTACCTGGTTTTCGTGGGCGTCATGTTCGCGATGTATGCCCGCCAGGGCGTGGGGGGCGCGCCACCTTGGTGGTGGGTCGCCGTCGGCGCGACGGCCGTCGCCGCGTTCACCGCCTTCGGGTTCGCGGTCGGTGCCTTCTGGCCGAGCCGGTTCGCCGCACCAGTGGCCGCGTTCGGCGGGTTCCTGGCCATGGCGATGTCGTCGCAGACCGGGTTCCAGGCCCAGAGCGGATGGGCGCTGATCTTGCCGACCAACTCCAACGGCAACTTCAACCAGGCTGACTCAGGGATCTTTTACCCCTGGCTGCCTGACCTGCCGATCGACAGGATCATGTTCCTGGCCGGGATAGCCGTGGCGGCACTCGGCCTGACCGGCCTGCCCGCCCGCGCCGGCGGTCGGTGGCTGCGGCGTGCGGCCGTTGTCGTCACGCTCGCCGGCGTGGCGTCGGCGGGGACCGCCGTCGGCCTGGTCAGCACCGGCCAGCCAGTCGCGCACGGCGTCGTCATCCCCGCCCTGCACGATGCCGCGAACGACACGCCGGTTGCGTACACTCCGGTCTGCGGCAGCGCCGCCGGGGTCCGGGTGTGCCTGAATCCGGCCTACCGCCGGTGGCTGCCTGACGTGACCGCCGCGCTGGCACCGGCCCTCGCCGAGTTGACTGGCCTGCTGCTGCGAGGGGCCGGGATCCCCTTCGCTGGGCAACCGGATCTGGCGAGCACCGCCGAGAACTTCCCCAGACCCTTGCCCGGACCGGTGACCGGGCCAGCCTACGTGGCGGCGGGGCGGCTCGCCGCCCTGCCGGCCGCGACAAGGAACGCCTGGCTCGCCACCCATCTGGCCGCGATCCGGGCGGGCCGGCTCACGCTGAAGGACCTGCCATGACTACTGCTTGGGCAAACATCGACCGCACGGCCGGCCTGCACAGGAAGGCGACGGGAAGCGCCTCGTCTGCGTCGGCCGGTCTTCGCCCGGGCCAGGTTGTCGCCGGATGGCGCCTTGTACGGCTTTACCTCATCAGCAGGCGGGTGCCGATGGCGCTGGCGCTGCTGGCCGGGCTCGGCGCGCTGCTGTGGGCCGCGCTGCACTGGCACTGGAACATCGCCGGCGGTCCCGCCGCGCGGCAATTCATTCCGCTCACGATCGAGACCGGGGCGGCGGCGGTCATCGCGGTCACGACCTACGGCCCCTTCGGGGAGCCGGAACGGGCCGCCGGCCGGTGGCTGCCCTGGCTGCGGCTTGGCGCGGCCGCGGCGATTACGGCGGTCGCGTTCGGCGCGCTGGCCGCCGGGGCCTCGGCGGGCGGCATGCCGGGCGGGAACCTGGCCCTGCTCCGCAACCTCGGCGGCATGGCCGGCATCGGCTTCCTGTCAGCGGCCGTAATCGGCGGCGCGTTCGGCTGGACCGGGCCGATGGCCTACTTGCTGATCACCGAGGGTGCCCTGGCCCACCGCTCGGTCACGCCCTGGGTATGGCCGACCAGGCTCCCGCACGACCGCGGCGGCGCGATCTGCGCCAGCCTAATAATCGCCGCCGGCCTGGTGCTGATCACGGTGCGCGGGCCAAGGGAATCTCCCCGCGAGTCAGGCCCTGCCAACTAACCGAAGCGGCCGTGTACGTAGTCGGCGGTTCGCTCGTCGATCGGGTTGTTGAAGAGTTGCTCCGTGCGGCCCGACTCGACGATGTGCCCAGGGCTCCGGTCGGTGGCCAGGAAGAACGCGCAGTTCTGCGAGACGCGGGCGGCCTGTTGCATGTTGTGCGTGACGATGACGATAGTCACCTGGTCCTGGAGTTCGGCGATGGTCTCCTCGACCCGCCTGGTCGAGGTGGGGTCAAGGGCCGAGCACGGTTCGTCCATCAGCAGCACGGCCGGACTCACCGCCAGCGACCTGGCGATGCACAGCCGCTGCTGCTGGCCGCCGGACAGGGCGCCACCAGGCGTACGGAGGCGGCGCCTGACCTCCTCCCACAGGCCCGCCCGGCGCAGGCTGGTCTCTACCACGTCGTCCTTGCTGTCGACCCTGATGCCCGCCAGCTTGAGCCCGCTGGCCACGTTGTCGTAGATGGACATGGCCGGGAAGGGGTTGGGCTTCTGGAAGACCATCCCGATGCGCTTGCGTACCTCGGTGGGCCGGTTAACCGGGTCGTAGATGTCCTCGCCGTCGAGCAGGACTTCCCCGGCCAGCGCCGCTCCTTTGATCATTTCGTGCATCCGGTTCAGCGTGCGCAGGAACGTGGACTTGCCGCAGCCGGAAGGGCCGATCAGGGCGGTCACCGTTCCCGGCTCCATGGTCAGCGAGACTCGCTCGAGTACCTTATTGCTGCCGAACCAGGCCGAGATCGACCGGGCATCAAGCCGGGATAGCGGTGCGGACGGAGCCGTGGCTACCGGTTGCGTGAAGTCAACCAGGGTGGTGTCAGTCTCGCTCATCTTCGATCCGCTGCCTCAATAGACGTTCGGTAGCACGGCCGCCAGACTACGGTAAAGATTCCACACCACGACTATCACGATAGGCGCGGCGGCCAGGTAGGCCGGCCATGGCGTCCACCTAGCCGCGGCGATCGTGCAGGCAGCCGAGACGCCGACTAGGGCCAGGGCCCAGAGCAGCGCGATCACCAGGGCTCCGGTGTCACCGCTCATCGCGGTCTCGTCCGAGTAGATCGGCGGCAGGCCCCCTGGCTGGGGCTGAACGCTCGAGATCAGGTCGGCGTCCACGTAGCTGTAGTAGGTCGGGACATAAGGAGACCCCGCGGTCAGCAAGATCAGCCGGTTCGGAGCCGGATCAGATACCAGCTCACTGCTGTCGCCGAAGGCCGCGACCTTGTACGTGGAAATGCCCAGGCTGGTGGTCACCTTGATCTCGTCCCCGACCCGCAGGCGGCTGAGGGCGGAGAACGGTCCGCCAAAGCTCGCAAGCCGGCCATAAATCTCCGACACGCCGCCTTGACCGGGAAGCGGAGTGTTCCTTACCAGTCCAGGTCCCTCCATCAGGTTCTCTGGTGTCGTGCCTTCCACGACGACGAGGTTCCTGACGCCGATGCTCGGGGAGTTGAGGATCGCCACCGGCACGCCAGGAGTAGTCGGTCCGGTGGGCGCGATGGCCTGGGCGAGCTCATAACGGAGCTGGGCGTAGAGGGTGGCCTGGTCGCGGGATTCCTGGATCGAGGAGAAGCCGAAGAGATAGGCGGCGAATCCGATCAGGAAAGCCGAAAGGAGCAGCAAGCTCAGGCCGGCCATGCGCAGTTCGCTCCGCCCGCCTTCCGCGGACGGCGGTGCCTGAGGCGTCGGCTCAGGGGCGGGCGGCGGCTCAGGGGCGCTGGCCGGCTTCGCCCGAGGCGGCTCGGTGACCCTCGCGGCAGGCACGGGCACGGGCGGCGAAGGCGGTCTTGACGCGGATTCGCCTTCGACCCCGCCCCCGGCCTCGGCTTCAGGCAGGCTAGCTCCCGTTATGTCGGTCGACTGTGCGCTCATCGAAAGCCTGTGGATCGCCTGGCTCCGGGGGACTGCCGCCGCCGTCGGCGCAGCGAGGCGCCAAGCACGGGCGGCAGCACGATCGCGACCAGGATCGCGGCGGCAGTCAGCACGCCGAGGACTCCGGGGCTGGCGCTCTCGCTGGAGACATTCACGACCGTGCCCGCGACCGTGGCCCCTGGCTGGCCGCCGGGGTCGGTGCCGGCCGGGCCAGCTCCGGGATCGCCTCCTGAGGTGCCGGTGCCAGGATCGGTCGTGCCCGTGGTCCCGGTGGGATCGGTCGAGCTGCCTGGATCGGCCGAGCTAGTTGAGCCGGGCGACGCCGTGGTGGACGGCGAAGGCGAGGAACTGGTATCGCCGCCTGGCGTCGTGGCCTTGCCCCCGACGACGATGCAGTCGAGCGGCTCGCCTTCCTTGGCGCAAGGCGACGGCTGCGGCGCGTTCTTGAGCAAGGTCAGCACGCCGTTGGTGAAGGTCGGGTTGTCGCAGCCCTGGAGGGTCTTCAGGTTCGGCCCGGTAACGTGTCCGGGGATGTGATCGGTCTGGAGCAGGCCGCCTTGCACCAGGTTGAGCGGCAGCGGCGAATAGCCGAGCTGAGCCAGGTCCTGCTGGCCGGCGCAGAGCATGTAGTTGGCGAACGTGCTCAGCGTGACCCCCTTGGCGTCGCTGAACCTCGGGGGCTCCTTGCCGCTGTCCCTTGGCACGATCAGGTAGCTGTAGCTGGACAGCGGATAGGACCTCGGGTCGGTGAACGTGTAGACGCTGTCCAGGTTCTGCTGCAGGAAGTTGGGATCCTTGGGATTCTCGTCGATCTGGGCCTTGGTGAGCGCGACCGCGACGTTGGAGGCCGTCGGCAGGACGAAGTAGCCGGCTGGGTTCAGCATCTCCACGACCGGGTAGTTCGAGTTGATCGCGTAGGCGTATTCGTCATAGCCAATAGCCCCGTTGGCGTAACTCGACGTGATGTAGTCGGCTACCGCCGTCGAGCCATTCTCGCCCTTGGCGTTCCAGCCGGGGCCGTTGGTCGGATAGAACTCGGTCTCCGGGCACGGCGGCGTCACCCGGCCGCTGGTCACCTTCTGGCAGAAGGCGTTCCATTGCTGCGGGAACACGTTCGCCATCCAGCGGGTGAAGAAGAACGTCGCACCAGAGCCGTCGGTACGCACTACCGGGGTAATCGGGATGTTGGGAAGTTGCGTGCCGTAGGTCTTGGTGATCTGCGGGTCGTCCCAGTTGGTGATGGCGCCGGTGAAGATCTCCATGATCTCCTGGCCGGTCAGGCGCATGTTCCTGATCTGCTGGCCGGCCACGACCAGGTGGTACATGAAGGCTGTTCCGCCGGCTGTGTCCGGAACATAGGAATAAGCGTAATGCGAGACTTCCGGGGGCGTCTGGGCGATCTTGTCGCCGCCGTCGCGGAACGGCGGGTCGGATCCGGCGAAGTCATCGAGCCCCTGGATGTACTGCTGGCGGCCGGTAGCCGAGCCGATCGGCGAGTAGTTGATGGTCAGGCCGTTGTTGGCGAGCGTGCTTGTCCACTGGTCGATCGCCAGCGCGGCCCAGGAAGAACCTGACCCGTCTATAGCGACGTAGGTAGTGCCAGGCGCGGCCTGAGCGGTGCCGGCGCCTACCGAGGCGGCCGATAGGAGCAAGAGCGTGGCCCCGCCGCCCAGCGCCAGCCTGGAAAACCTTGACATGCTACTTCTCACCTTGCTTGTCGCGTGGTGCCGCGCCCCGACGCCCGGCTGCGCCGGCCCAGTACGTCAGGCCCCAGCGCGTAGGCGCCGATCGAGGCGCCGAGCAGGGCCGCCAGGCCGGCCACGATCAGCACCACAGGGAGCGCGTAACGAGTCATCCCCGCGGTCGGGGGCCGCTGGAGCGCCACCATGGAGATCGTCGGCGTGGCCACCGGGGCCGGTGTCGGGCTCGGGGCCGTGGTTACCGATGTCGTCGGGGTCGGGTCGGTATCGGTGCTTGGGTCCGTATCGGTCGTCGCCGGAGCCGTGTCGGTGTCAGTCGGAGTAGCTGTCGGGCTCGGGCTCGATGAGGTGCCCCCGCTCTGGTCCTTGACCTCGACGGCTACGGCGCGGGCTTTTGCCCGCATGCTGGCGGGCAGCGGCAGGTACCCGTACGGCAGCTTGCCTGGCAGTTCGCCCTTGGCCTGACCCGGGCCAACGACGTAGTCGAGCCACCTGGAGATCTCGGCCGCCTTCTTCGCCGACACGCCGCTGACCGGGACAAGCGCGTAGACCACCATCGTGAGCGGGTACTCGGCCGGGTTCTTGCTGGCGAGGTTGACCTGCTGAGTGACGCCGTTCTTGGCGGTCGTCATCGACTTGAGCGCCGCTGCCATCGACGCCGGCGTCGGGTAAACGTACTTTCCGTCGCCGTTCTGGATCGCCACGGTCGGGAAAAGGAACGTCGCCGCGTCGGCCTCATCGGTAATGGCGAATAGCGCCCGCTGCCCGACCGGTTCGCCGGCCAGCGCGTTGTAGCACTGCTGGTTCGGCGGGCAGCCGATGGTGATCGGCTGGAAGCCGTTGCTGCCAGGCGGCTGGTTCTGCAGCATCGCCGACGTCACCAGGTTCAGCGTCGCTACCGGCGTGTACGCGGCCTGGAGCAGGACGGAGGAGTCCTGGCTGGTGAAGGTCTGGGTCGGGTACTTGACGCCCTTGTAGTGCGTGTTGACGTGCATCCCGTACTGGTCCTTGTGCCCGGCCAGGAACGACGCCGCGCTCTTGCTGGCCGCGATCCACCTGGTCACCTCGTAGGTGATGTCGCTTTGCCCGCCGAGCACGATCGGGACGTCGGCCAGGCCCTCGGCGAGGGCTCCGTCCGGCTCCTGTACCTTCCGGTTCAGCTTTCTGAATTCCTTGTCGCTGAACAGGTCGGCCGGATTGCCGTTGACGGCCTTGTCGCAGGGAGCGGTGGTTCCGGGCGTGCACGCGAGGTCGTAGTCGGTGTAGGAGGTGGTCAGCAGCTTGGCCAGCAGTCGCTGGTCGAGCCTGATCGTGCTGTAGGGCTGGCCGTTAACCGGGTTGTCGAACCAGTACGCCAGCGCCGCCGCGCTCACGCCGACTGGCGCGTAGGCGTAGGTGCGAGTGCCCTCGGTGACGGTCGAAGCCGGCCTGGTGGTCAGCGCCACGTCGGCGAGGTTGTCCTGCACGGTCTCCTGGATCGCGGTCGACTCGCCGATAGCTGAGTTCCAGGCGACGGTCAGCGAGTCCTTGGACCGGCAGAGGCCGGTGTCCCACTGGGCCATCGCGTCCTGCATCAGGGCCGAGCCCGCGATCCTCAGGTCAGGATTGCGGATCGAGGTGCAGGGCTTAACCGGCCCGAAGGTCAGCGGGACGACCACTCGCTTAGCCCACGCGCAACGCGAGGAGTTCCCGCCGAAGGAGTCGATGCCGAGCGCGTTCTGCGAGTCCTCGCTGTGATTGCCGCACTTAGCCGTGCCGCCCTGAGAGGGCACCACCGCGATCGAGCACGGATGCGCGGAGTCGCAGCCGAGCTTGTTGTTCTGCTGGGCGTTCTGGATCTGAAGGTCGACCGTGCCGGTGCCGTTGGGCGCGGTCGTCGTGTAGACGGCGTTGCTGTTGGAACCGAACTGTTCCTGGTAGTTGCTCGCCTGCCAGCACTGGCTTTCCTTCGTCGGGTGCGCGCCCTTGCACTCGACGACCATCACCGGGTACAGCGTGTAGTCGTACTGGTAGTAAGGGAAGCCGCCCTGCAGGTTGCTCGGGGTGAATCCGGTCCACGAGACACGCAAGGTCTGGTCGGTGATGTCCTTCGTGTCGCTCACCGTCACCGTGCTCTTATGCGAATAGTCATGGGCCGAGCCGCTCGGCGTGACGGTGTGCCAGTCGAGCATCTTCGGTCCGGTCACGGTGACGGCCGTACCTTTGGGCTGGTGGTGCTGTGTCGATGCCAGGGACGGGACCGCTGCCGGCAGCAGGAGCAGCCCGGCCGCGACCGACACGGCCCCGGCGATCGCGATAGTCCGACGGGGGCTCATGAGAGTTGCGCCTCCTTGGTCAGCCTGCGCTGCTGGCGTTTGCTCAGCTGGCCGGGTGTCGATCCGCCTAGAAAACGCGCGATCGTAAACAGTATGAGCACGAGGATCACCAGCACGAAAGCGGCACCGAATCCGCGGGCGAAGTCGGCCGCGACCTCGCCTTCCACGCGGACGTAGTTCCAGATGTAAAGCGGCAGGTTCAGTTGCGGGCCGCTGAACGGATTGAGATTAAGCACCTTGGTGAAACCGGCCGTGAACAGCACGGGCGCGGTTTCGCCAATTCCGCGGGCCATCGCGAGCACGACGGCGGTGGCGAGGCCCGCCCTGGCCGTCGGCAGAACGACGTTAAGCACGGTGCGCCACTGACTGGCGCCGAGGGCGTAGGAAGCCTCCCGCAGCGACCCTGGTACCAGCCGGATCACGACTTCTGAGGCGCGCGCGATGATCGGGATCATGTTCACGCTGATCGCGAGGGCGGCCATGACTCCACTTTGGCCGAAACCAAGCAGCAAAATGAACAAACTGTAGACGAACAATCCGGCGATGAGGTCGGGAAGCGCCGTCATCGCTTCGACGATTGTCCTTACTGGCGTTGCCAGCGGTCCCCCGACTTCGGCGAGGAACAGGGCCGCGGCGATTCCGAGCGGCACGGAAATGGCGGTCGCGATCCCGAGTTGCTCAAGCGATCCGACGATGGCGTGCAGCACGCCGCCGTCCTTGAGAGGGTCGGTTGGCGTGGTGAACTGCATGGTCTGGGTGAGGAAGCTCAGGTGACTGACCGCGCCAAAGCCCTTGAACAGCGAATACGACGCCGTGGCCACGACGATGGCGATGGCCAGCGCGCCGCCGCTGCCGAAGCCGATGGTGCTCAGGCGGTTGACCGCGTCGCGCCTGTCCCACTGCATCGCCGCCATGGCCGCGTAAAGAACCATGAACATCACGTACCAGCTGATCAAGAACCCCACAACGCCGCTGAACGGCAAGATCTCCTCGTAAATCAGCCAGACCAGGCACAGCGATCCGACCGCGGCACCGACGGTGGTAGCGGTCTCGGCTGGGGAGACCGCCCTGATCCTCGTCGGATAGTCGGTGCTCACTGGTGTTGTCAGCGCCATGTCCTCGGTGTCCTTGTCGTTCCCGTGTCAGTCGGCCTGAGTGGAGCTGCCGGATCGTGACCGGTTGATCACGATCGCGGCGAGCGTGTTAATGATCAGGGTCATGACGAAGAGCACGAGTCCTGAAGCGAAAAGGAACGGCTGCCCGTTCGAGCCGAAGTCCACAACGTGCGTGGCGATCTCGTCGGTGATCGTGTTGCCGCCAGACTGGAGAACGTCGCAGTTGAATCCCGTGATGGGAACGAGGATGAACGTGACCACGATGGTCTCGCCGAGAGCACGGCCAAGGCCGAGCATCGCTGATCCGATGACGCCGGCCCGGCCGAATGGCAGCACGACCGTGCGAACCATTCCCCAGCGGGTCGAGCCGAGGGCGTAGGCGGCCTCTCGCTCGCCCTGCGGCGCTTGGGAGAACACCTGCCTGGACAGCGAGCAGACGATCGGCGTCACGAGCATGCCCACGACGATCGCCGCGATGAACACGGATCCGACGTAGCTCTGCAGTTCGTCCGGCTTGACGCTCGCGCAGGGAAGGAAGGCGAAGTGATGGGAGAGCCAGCTATCGTTTCCCAGCATCTTCGGCATGAAATAGAGGAAGCCCCAGAGCCCGAACACGATGCTGGGGATCGCCGCCATCAGGTCGATGATCGCGATCAGCGGGCGCTTCAGCGCCAGCGGCGCGTACTCGGAGATGTAAATGGCCGCCGCCAGGCCGGCCGGCAGGGCGACGACGAGCGAGATAACCGCGATCAGCACGGTATAGGGGAGCAGCGCGGCTACCCCGTACTCGTCAGGCGGCAGCGTGTTCGTCGTGGTGAAGAACTTGAAGCCCTCTTCGCGGAACGCGGGTATCGACTGGAGGACGAGAAAAAGCAGGATCGAGCCGGTAATGACAAGTACGGCCAGCCCGGCGGCCCTGAGCAGACCCCGGAACAGGCGGTCGGCGGGCACGGGCCGGGAGCGCAGCGTCCGGGGAACGTCCTCGGAGTGCGCGGGCATGGCAGACGTAGTCGCTGGCGCGGCTGACATCCTCGCCTTGCCTCCGATCCCCCCGGACGGCGCCACCGTGGCGCGCTATTGCCTGATCCTGAGATTACATACCGTTTTGGTAGCCATAATGCCTGCGAAGGATGTCCGGTGATCATCCGCAAGGCAAACCAGAGGTTAAAAGTGGGCGTGATGCCGGGCTAGGCCCGGCATCACGCCGCGTGTCGCGCCAGGCGCGATTGGCAGGGTTAGTTGGCAGGGTTAGTGGGTGTCACCGCACCGGTTGATGCTGTGACCTGTGGCCGTTCCTGCCTTGTAGACCCGGAAACCGTAGGCCTTGAGCGCGCTCTTGGCCGCCGCGTTCGTGCAGACGTATCCGTCGGGACCGAAGAACGGCAACAGGTAAGGCGCGATGCCGTTGACCGAGCCCTTCGTGGTGGAGAACGGCACGACCGCGTACTGGCTGATGCTCAGCAGCGAGGTGTAGCCGGCGTTCACGACCGGGCACTTGATGGTGCACGTTCCTGGCTTGGGCAGCGGCCAGGGCGTGGCCGGCGGCGTCGAGTTAGCCTCGTTAAGTACCAGCGTGCCGTGCGCGTCGCAGCCGAACTGATCCTGGACGGCCGTCGGCAGGCAGACCTGGCCCTTGTCCTTGCCGCTGGTCTCGGCGGTGCAGAAGTGGTTCAGGCACTTCGCGGAGTGGTAAACCTGAGCGAGGTACTTGGCGACCGAGTAGGGGAAGATAACGTCCGCCTTGTGGGTGTTCAGCGCCACGTTGACGCCTTCGTTCTGCTCGAGCCGCCCGCCGGGGTTTTTCTTGTTCGCCAGGTCGCTGACGCAGGTGCCAGGAGGCGCGCCGGACGGGAAGCCGATCGCGGTGAGGAAGGACGACCTGATTCCCGAGCCCGATTGCGGGATGTAGGCGTGGATCGGCGCCCTTTTGCCGCCGACGTCATGCCAGTTGCGGAATTTGCAGCTGTAGATGTCGAAGAGCTGAAGCGTGGTCAGGTTGGCCGGGGCGGCGCTGCCCGGCTGGGTGGCGTAGGAGATCGCGTCCCCCGCCAGGGCGATGAAGGCTACTCCGCCCTTCCCGTACATGGGATCGCTGGCGCTGCGGTTGCGGGCGGACCTGGCGTAGTCGATGCAGAAGGCCGTGCGCTTGCTCTTGCTCTTGCCCACCGTGCCGTCCGCCGCGTTCTCGGCGGTCAGGGCCGCGATGCCAGCCGAGGACCCGTCCGGCCTCGGGATCGCGGTACAGCCCTGCTTGAGCGTGACCGAGTCGCCGATGACGCCGGTCAGCGGGTTAGTGGCATCGAGGCTGTAGAGGAAAGGACTGGACGCGCTGTCGGTCTTGTGCGCTGCCACCTGCGCGGCGTTGTAGTCGAAGCTGAGCTGGTCGAACACGGACTGGGTCGTGTCTGCCCCGATGCCGGTCAGGTCGTAGTTGTGCACGGTGGTGCCTGACGGCGGGTCGGCCATGGCGGCCGGGGCCATGGCCATGGCCGTGACTGTGGCCGCGGTCGCGGCACCAGCCAGCAGCTTCGTGAACGCATGCATGTGTGTTCCTCCAGGTGTTCGCCTACCGGCCAAATCCTATCATCCCGACTGTGTTAGTTGACAATAGGTGGGAGGAGACAAAAGGGCGCGGTGCCGGGCTTGAGTCCGGCACCGCGCCTCGATCGGGTTTGCTAGTGCGTGTCACCGCACAGCGTGATGCTGTGCTTGATCTTCTTGGTGCCCTTCGGGAAGACGATGAAGCCGTAGTCCTGGAGGATGGGCTTGGCGGCAGCGCTGCAGGTGAAGCCCGACGGGCCGAACAGCGGAGCCAGGTTGGTCGGGATGCCGTTGTCTGAGCCGAACGGCACCACGACGTAGAGGCTACGGGTCATGACGGCGGTGAAGTCCTTGTTCACGATCGGGCAAGTCGTCGCGCACTTGCTCGGGAGCGGGAACGGCGAGGTCGGCGGCGTGCCGCTGATCGAGTTAAGAACCATCGTGCCGTGGGTGTCACAGCCGAACTCGTTCTGGCTCGCGGTCGGAACGCAGACCTTGCCAGCGTCCGCGCCGCTCTTCTCGGCGGAGCAGAAGTGGTTGAGGCACTTAGCTGAGTGGTAACGCTCGGCGATGTACTTGCCGATCGAGTACGGGAAGATGACGTTGGCCTTGTCGGTGTTCAGGCCGGCGTTGACGCCCTCGTTCTCCTCGAGCCGACCGCCGGGGTTGCCCTTGGTTGACTCGTCGCTCACGCAGGTGCCGGGGGCGGCACCCGACGGGAAGCCGATGGCGGTCAGGAAGAAGGACCTGGTGCCTGAGCCTGACTGCGGGATGTACGGCTTGATCGTCTCCCGGCCTTTGCTGCCCTTGACGCCGACCGCCGACCAGTGCCTGGCCTTGCAGGTGTAGATCTGGAAAAGCTGCTGCGGGGTGAGGCTGGCCGGCGCGTTGCTGCCTGGCTGGGTGGCGTAGGTCAGGGCGTCACCAGCCAGCGTGATGAACGAGATGCCACCGGTCTTGTACGCCGGGTCCGTTGGCGCGCGGTTACGCGAAGAACGGGCGAAGTCGATGCAGGGGTGGCCAGAGGTTGTGGCGTTCTCAGTGGTGAGGGCGGTGATGCCGGCTCCCGAGCCGTCCGGCCTGGCGAAGGCCGCGCAGCCCTTCTTCAGCGTGATGGAGTCGCCGATGGCACCGGTCACCGGGTTGGTCGCGTCCCAGCTGTACAGATGCGGGGCGCTTGACTTGACGGTCTTGTTGTAGGCAACTGACAACTGGTCCATAACGGACTGGATGGTGTCTGAACCGATTCCGACGATGTCGCCAGCCTTGGGCGTGGTGCCCGCGGGCGGGTCGGCCATGGCCGCTGGGACCACAGCCATGGCTGTGACCGTCGCCGCCGCGGCGGCGATGGTCATCAGCTTGATCAACGTGCGCATGATTACTGCCCCTCCTGCGTACGAGAACTAAGCGCGCCCGAAATGGGAGCACCTCAAGACATACGCGTTCAGCGTCGCTAGAGGGGGTCAACTGGACAAGGGAACAGGTACAGGCAGGTATCTGATCTTTTCGTTAACGCTATCCATCCTGTGGATGAAGCTGCAGGTAGGACCGATATGTGTACTGTCAGGCGGACGGAGCAAATGTCGGGCTTAGGCCCGGCCAGTTTCTGGCAGTCGGTCTTTCTTAGTCGCTGGTTCACCTGAAAGAAAACGTTAATTCATGATGCCTCCGGGCGAATTACCGGCGGCGGTCGTACTCAGCCGGTTGCGAGCACCTGGAACGCTTCGGCGAGGCGTCCCTCTGGAAGTCCGCCTAGTTCGGCCGACCGGCTCAGCCAGCCGCGAAGGAATTCCTCAAGGTTCTCCATCTGCCCAGTCTGGCTCTCGTGGGCTCGCAGCGCGGCGACCTTGCGGCTGAACGTATCGGTAATGTCAACGAAGCGCTCAGGATTGGGTCCCGCCGTCAGCCATACCTCGCGCACGGTCCAGGGCTCGAGTCCCTCATCGGCCAGCAGTTCGGGAAACGCGAACTGGTTCCTGGCATCCGGGTAAACGGCGTCGAGTGCGGCCGAGCCGACCGCGCGGTGGTCGGGGTGGCTGGCCGGAATTCGCGCGTAGTTGCGCTCGGGAGAGGGGCAGAGCACCCGGTCGGGCCTGACCTGCCTGATGACGCGGGCCAGGTCACGGCGCAGGCCGATCGTTGCCTCAACCCGGCCGTCAGGATAGCCAAGAAAGCGCAGGTCGCTGACGCCCACGCACTTGGCCGCCGCGGTCTGCTCGGCCCGCCGGAGCACGGCCATATCCGGTCGGCTCACGGAAGGGTCGCTGCCGCCCGCATCGCCGTCGGTCACGATGCAGTACACGACCTCCAGCCCAGCATCCGTCCAGGTGGCGACGGTACCCGCGGCCCCGAAGTCCACATCGTCCGGATGCGCGGTGATAACGAGGACTCGCCTGAACTCACTGTCGTCAGCCACGTGACGTAGAACCCGGCCCGGTCGGCCCTCATTCCCGCTAGTCGAGCGCGGACATGACGTGCTTGACCCTGGTGTAGTCCTCGAACCCGTACATCGACAGGTCCTTGCCGTAACCAGAGTGCTTAAAGCCGCCGTGCGGCATCTCGGCGACGAGCGGAATGTGGGTATTGATCCAGACGCACCCGAAATCGAGCAGCCGCGCCATCCGCATAGCCCGGCCATGGTCACTGGTCCACACCGAGGAAGCCAGCCCGTACTCCGTACCGTTCGCCCACGCCAGCGCCTCGGCCTCGTCGGTGAACTGCTGCACGGTGATGACCGGCCCGAAGATCTCGTTCTGCACCGCCTCGTCGGTCTGGCGCAGCCCGGACACCACGCTCGGCTCGAAGAAGTAGCCGCGCGGCCCGGTCTGGTGCCCGCCGGTCCTTACCTCAGCGTGGTCAGGCAGCCTGGCGATGAAGCCAGCTACCCGGTCTAGCTGAGTGGCGCTGTTGAGCGGGCCGAAGTCCGCTTCAACGTCTGGCCCGCCGGTCGTCTGCCCCTGCGCCTGCTCGACCAGGGCGCTGACGAAGTCATCGTGGATGTCAGGCCCGGCCAGTACTCTCGTCGCGGCGGTGCAGTCCTGGCCGGCGTTGAAGTACCCGGCGATCGCGATCGCCTCGGCGGCCTTGGCCGGGTCGGCGTCGTCGAACACGATTACCGGAGCCTTGCCGCCGAGTTCGAGGTGCACCCGCTTGAGATCGACGGCGGCTTGCGCGGCAACTTCCTTGCCCGCTCGCACGCTGCCGGTAATCGACACCATCTGGGGCACCGGGTGCGATACCAGGGCCCGGCCGGTGTCGCGATCACCGCAGATCACGTTGAAGACGCCTGGCGGCAGGTGCTCGCCGAGGATCTCGGCCATCATCAGCGTGGTCACCGGGGTGGTGTCCGACGGCTTGAGCACGACCGTGTTGCCGGCCGCGAGCGCGGGCGCGAATTTCCAGACGGCCATCATCATCGGGTAGTTCCACGGCGTCACCTGCGCGCAGACGCCGATCGGCTCGCGCCTGATCATCGAGGTAAAGCCGGACATGTACTCGCCGGCCGAGCGGCCTTCGAGCATCCGCGCCGCCGCCGCGAAGAACCTGATCTGGTCGACCATGGGCGGGATCTCTTCCGAGCTGGTCAGCCCGATCGGCTTCCCGGTGTTCTCCGACTCGGCCGCGACCAGGTCATCGGCCTTCGCCTCGATCGCGTCGGCGATCCGCAGCAGCGCGAGGCTGCGCTCAGCCGGCGTCGCGTCCCGCCAGCCGCCGAACGCCTCGCTCGCGGCCGCGAACGCCGCGTCAACGTCGGCCTGTCCTGAGACCGGAGCCGTGGCGAACGCCTCGCCCGTCGACGGGTTGATCAGCTCGGCTCGCGTGTCACTCGCCGGATCCGTCCACTTGCCGCCAATGAAGTTGCGGAGCTCTTTCATGACAGTTCTCCTTACCGAGCTGGCGTTCGCTCGTCGATGGCCCAGGGTGAGCCGTAGTCGGTCAGCAGGTCAAGGAACGGCTGGGCGGGCAGCGCTTCCGGCCCGAGCACCCCGGTGCCGGCCCAGGCCCCCGAGTCGATCAGCTCGAGCGCGACCACCGGGTTCACCGCGGTCTGCCACACGACGGCCTGCGATCCGTACTCGGCCATGGACCAGGCGTTATCCACGACGTGGTACAGGTAAACCTCGCGCGGCCCGCCGTCCTTGCCCGTTCCGGTTACCCACGTGCCCGCGCAGGTCAGGCCGGACATCTTGGCTCCCAGTTGCGCTGGATCCGGCAAGCAGGCCGCCACGACGTCACGCGGAGATATTTTTTGGCCGCCAATAAGCACCGGATCGACTGAGTCAAGACCTAGCTTGTGCAGCGTTTCCAGCACACTGATGAACTCTTCGCCGAGCCCGTACTTGAAGGTCACCCGCCTGGCGTTGATCCAGCGCGGGATCAGCAGCACTTCCTCGTGCTCGACGTTGACGCACTCGACCGGGCCGATCCCGGCCGGGAAGGTGAAGGTCTCCGGCTCGCTGAACGGCGGCGTCGTGTACCAGCCTCGGTCAGCTTCCCAGATCACCGGGGGATTCAGGCACTCCTCGATCGTGGTCCAGATCGAGAACGTGGGCGCGAAGTCGTAGCCGGCCACCACGAGATTCGCGCCGTCCCGCACGCCGATTTCGTGGATGTCGGCGAAGAGAGTGTCGGCCGCGTGCCGCGCGAATATGTCGGACAGGCCAGGCTCGACCCCGATGCCGACCAGCGCCAGCCGCTCCCTGTCCTGCCAGGCCGATTCCAGCTCGAACTGCTCGTCGCCAAGCTTGACACCGGTCTGGTGGTGAGGAGCATCCTGGTGAGGATGGGACAGGGACATCGCCATGTCCAGGTAGTTCGTGTTTGTCCCCAGGGCGGCTCGGAACAGCGGCATGACAAAACGCGGATCGGTGGCGTTCATCAGGACGTCGGCCGACTGGGCGGTGAGCAAGTCGGCGACGGCCGCCTCGTCCCGCGCGTCAATGCGCACCGCGGTGAACCGGTCGCTCGCGGCGGCGGCTCGCTCCGCCCGGCCCAGGTCATAGTCCGCTACTACCACCTCGGCGAACGGCCGCCTAGCTGCGATGCGCGCGAAGGCGGTGCCCACCCCGCCGGCGCCGACAAGGAGTATCCGCATACCGGCGATCCTAATCCCAGGCCGGCCCGCACCAACGAGACCGGTAGTACCTGTCCAGTTCTCCCACTGAAATCGTTGCCCAGTGGTCCGATACGTGCTAGAACCGTGGGATTCGGCGCTAAAGGTCTGCTGTGCCCCAGGCTTCGTTTAGTGATGCGGACGAGGCGAGACAGCCCGGCAAGCTGGGTAGATGTACCCGCAGGCCCGGCACTAGAGCAGGCCAGGATCAGAAGGGTTAGGCCATGACCGCGACTCAGCGCTCTGGGCAACCGATGGAGGCAGCGCTCGATAAGGGGCTGAAGTCCGGAGCACTTGGCCTCGTGTCGACCACGGTGATCGCGACGGCATCGGTAGCCCCGGCTTACAGCATCGCGGCGACTTTGGTGTTCGTGGTCGTCGCGGTGGGCTTGCAGTCACCGATCGTCGCGATCCTCGCCTTTGTGCCGATGCTGCTCACGTCGATCGGCTACAGCGAGATGAACAAGGCCGATCCGGATTGCGGCACCACGTTCACCTGGGCTACCCGCGCGTTCGGGCCGAAGACCGGCTGGGCGGGCGGCTGGGCTATTGTCGTCGCCGACGTCCTGGTCATGGCGAGCCTGGCCCAGGTAGCCAGCCAGTATGTCTTCCTTGAGTTCGGGGCCAAGGGCATCGGTGGTGACCCGACTAGCGGCTGGGTCCTGATTGGCGGCATCATCTGGATCATCCTGATGACCGCGATCTGCTACGTCGGAATTGAGGTATCGGCCAATTTCCAGAAGGTCGTGCTCGGGATCGAACTGGTCATGCTGATCGTGCTCTCTGTCGTGGCGCTGGTCAAAGTCACGTCGGGACACGCCCCGGCCGGCCATCTGACGCCGACTGTCTCCTGGCTGGATCCCTTCCACATCTCGAGTTTCAGCGCTTTCGCCAGCGGCGTGATCCTGATGGTCTTTATTTACTGGGGCTGGGACACGGCCGTGTCCGTCAACGAGGAAACGAAGGACAAGGCGCGCACGCCCGGCTTGGCCGCGATCTTCTCGACGATCATCCTGCTGGTCATCTATGCCCTAGTGATCTTCTCGATCCAGTCCTTCGCTGGCATCGGTGCGAAGGGCAACGGGCTCAGCAACGTGGCCAACGCCGGCGATGTGCTCTCGGTGCAGGCAAATGCGATTTTCGGTACGCATGGGGTCGGTCCGGTGTTCTACCACCTGCTCCTGCTGATGGTGCTGTCCTCGGCGGCCGCCTCCACCCAGACCACGATCTTGCCCACGGCGCGGACCACGCTATCCATGGCGGCTTACCGCGCGCTCCCAAAGGTGTTCGCCAAGATCCATCCGCGGTACCTGACCCCGACCGTGTCGACCGTCGTGATGGGCCTCGTCTCGATCATCTTTTACGTGTCGGTGAACTTCGCCTCGAACGGCATTGGCGTCATCGGCGACGCGGTCATCGCGATCGGTCTGTACATCGCGTTCTACTACGGGCTTACCGGGTTCGCCTGCGCCTGGTATTACCGCAGGAACCTGACGAGCAGCGCCCGCAACCTGTTCATGCAAGGAATCTTCCCGGTGACCGGCGCGGCGATCCTGTGGTTCCTCGGCGGCTGGAGTGTCTGGCTCGACTACGACGTGAAGACGCAGAACGACTACACGCTGTGGACCGTGCCAGGCATCAACTGGCAGGTGGGCGGCGCGTTCGTGATAGCCGCGGGCGCGGCGATCATCGGAGTGCTCTTCTTCATCTACAACCGGATCGTCAGCCCGGCCTTCTTCAAGAAGCAGACCCTCACCCGGGCAACGCCGACGCTGGTGCCGGATAACGACTGAGCGACACTCGCTGGAACACCCGGCCTGTGGATAGGAAGTCTCCTCATCCACAGGCCGGTTTTGTGCTTTGGTGCGGCAAGGGCTGGCGCTGGCAAAGTGGCAGTCATGCGAATAAGGAGGCACCATGGTTGCCATGACCGACTCCAGAGCGATGCTGCCGGTCGACCGGCCGCTGACCATCGACGATCTCGACCTGCTGCCAGACGACGGCACCAGGTACGAACTTGACGACGGGCTACTCGTGATGTCCCCGTCACCCGTCGGCGGCCATCAGGCCGTAGTCCTGCGTCTGTCGGTGCTGCTCGACGCGGCCTGCCCCCCGAAGTTCCGCGTATTCCCTGGTTTCGGGGTCGCGGTGAACCGGAGCCAGTATCGGATTCCCGACATCGTGGTGGTGAACGCCGTCGATGTCGCGTTCGATGAGCACTCTGTAGTCCGGCCGCCCGTGCTGGTTGTCGAAGTAGCCTCGCCGTCAACCGCTATCTATGACAGAAACCGGAAAAAAGACGTCTACGCGAAGTTCGGCATCGAGTCGTACTGGATCGTGACTCCGGACCGGGACAAGCCGGTCGTGACCGCTTTCGAGTTGCGCAAGGGCGAGTACCGGCAAGTCGCGGAGATTAACGGAGGCGATGCGTTCCGCGCTCAGCGGCCGTTCGCCTGTGAGATCGTGCCGGCCGAACTGGTAGCCGGACCTTGGCGGTCTTAGCCCTGTTCGCTCCGCGGACGATGCTGGGGCACGCTGTCGGTACTAGGGCCTAGGGTGGGCGGGTGACCACGATGGCGGCTGACTCCCTACTTGACGGACTTAACCCGCAGCAGCGCGCGGCCGTGCTGCACGAAGGCAGCCCCCTGCTCATCGTCGCTGGCGCCGGCTCGGGCAAGACTCGCGTGCTCACGCACCGCATCGCGTACCTGGTCGCCGAACGTGAGGTGGCACCGTCAGAGATCCTGGCGATCACCTTCACGAACAAGGCAGCCGGCGAGATGGCCGCACGGGCGCAGGCACTGACCGGCGCCCAGGCGCGAGGCATGTGGCTGCTTACTTTCCACTCGGCGTGCGTGCGGATCCTGCGCCGGGAGGGACACAGGTTCGGGTACCCGTCATCGTTCACGATTTACGACTCGGCTGACTCCGAGCGCCTGATGGCCCTGGTCTGCCGCGAGCTTGACCTTGACCCGAAGTACCACCCGGCGAAGGCGATGTCGAACCGGGTGTCAACACTCAAGAACGACCTGATCGATTACGAGACGGCCACCGTCAGCGCGAGCGGCTACCGGGAGAAGGCTCTCGCCGAGGCGTACGGCGAGTACCAGCGGCGCCTGGTCGCGGCCGGCGCCATGGACTTCGACGACCTGATCATGGTCACCGTCAACCTGCTGCAGGCGTTTCCGGACATGGCCGCCTATTACCGCAGCAAGTTCAGGCACGTGCTCGTCGACGAGTACCAGGACACGAACCACGCCCAGTACGTGCTGGTCAGGGAGCTGGTCGGCGGCGGGCAGGTGACCCAGCTCGCTGGCGACGACTTCCTGCCCCAGGCCGAGCTCTGCGTGGTCGGCGACGCGGACCAGTCGATCTACGCCTTCCGGGGCGCCACGATACGTAACATCACCGAGTTCGAACGCGACTTCCCCGGTGCCACCGTCATCTTGCTTGAGCAGAACTACCGCTCGACGCAGAACATCCTCGCCGCGGCGAACGCGGTGGTCTCGCGTAACTCCGGCCGGATGCCGAAGAACCTGTGGTCCGACGCGGGCGACGGACCGCTGATCGTCGGCTACGTCGCCGACAGTGAGCACGATGAGGCCGCTTTCGTCACCGAGGAAGTCGACCGGCTCACCGACGCCGGCGACGCGAGTCCTGGCGACGTGGCCGTCTTCTACCGCACGAACGCTCAGTCCCGTGTCTTCGAGGAAGTTTTCATCCGAGCCGGCCTGCCGTACAAGGTCGTCGGCGGGGTCCGGTTCTACGAGCGCCGCGAGGTCCGTGACCTGCTGGCCTACCTGCGCCTGATCGCTAACCGTTCCGACGAGGTCTCGCTGCGCCGGGTGATCAACGTCCCGAGGCGCGGCATCGGCGACCGGGCGCTTGAGTACATCGCGTCGGCCGCGGCTCAGAAGCGGATCAGCTTCGCCGAAGCGCTTGCCCGCCCATCGGAAGTGCCGAGCATGCCCTCCCGGTCAGCGAAGGCGATCGAAGCCTTCAACGAGATGATCGCGGAGTTCAGGGAGGCGGCCGAAGTTGGCGCTCCAGTCGGTGATCTCGCCGAGGCGGTGCTCGAGCGGACCGGTTACATCGGCGAGCTCGAGGCGTCAGCTGACCTTCAGGACGCGGGCCGCACGGACAACGTGAACGAGCTCGTCTCGGTCGCGCGCGAGTTCGACAAGAATATCGGCGGCGGGCTGGCGGCCTTCCTTGAGCAGGTCTCACTCGTTGCCGATGCCGATCAGATCCCGGACGGCGCCGACCGGGGCGGTGTAGTCACGCTGATGACCTTGCACACCGCCAAGGGGCTGGAGTTCCCGGTCGTGTTCCTGACCGGCATGGAGGAGAACGTCTTCCCCCACGAGCGGGCCAGTAACGACGACCGCGAACTCGAGGAGGAGCGCAGGCTCGCTTACGTCGGCATCACCAGGGCCCGTGAACGGCTGTACCTGACCCGTGCCGTCGCCCGTGCCTGGTGGGGCCGCCCCGCGTATCACAAGCAGTCCAGGTTCCTCGGCGAGATCCCTTCCCAGCTGATCGACTGGCGCCGGGACGAGTCCGCCGCCGCGTCGATGATGACCCCCGCCTCCGAGCGCCTGGCCAGGCGACCAGGCGTGATGGCCGCCGGAAACCGGCCAGTGCCTTCCCTCAAGCCAGGCGACCTGGTCAACCACGACAGCTACGGCCTCGGCCGGGTCCTCTCCGTCGAAGGCCGCGGCGACGACCCGGAGGCCAAGGTCGACTTCGGCGAGGAATACGGCATCAAGCACTTGCTCCTGCGCTACGCCCCCGTCGAGAAGCTGTAACTCAACCGAACGACGATGGCGCCAGTCCAGAGCAGGCCGGGCCGGGCCGGGCCGGGCTTTTAACGCAAACGACCGGCGGGTGGCAACGACGGCCCCTCGTTGCCGTGCGTGCCGGCGGACCGGCGCTGGTGCATCGGTATAAACAGGGCCAAACCCACCTTGCCTACATGCCAACGGTGGAACATAGATGCTGTCAGCACCCGGGGCGGGCGTCATCTCGCCGTGCCTGCTGGACAAAACGCCCGTAACGCCCACCCGACCGCAACGATGGCCCATAGATGCGGTTGCCCGGCGGCGCGGGACCGCAACGATGGCCCATCGATGCTGCGGGAACCGCATCCATGGCCCATGGGTGAGGCTCTTCCTTGATGGAGCTGGGCCGGGTGGCTTGGAGTTGATCTTCAGGCTGCCGGGCAGGCCCAGCGTTGTCCCTCCGCAGGTGCTATAACGCTCGCAGAGGGACAACGCTGGGCCTGCCGCCCGGCTCGGAACCGCCGCGTTGCGCCATCGCTGGGCCTGCCGCCCGCCGCTGACCCGGCCTCCATCAGGAAGAGCCACACCCATGGCCCATAGATGCTGTTCCGCCCGGCCGCCGAACCGCAACGATGGCCCATCCATGCGGTTAGCGCCGCTGCGGCCACCCGGACCGCGATCCCGCCGTCCTCCAGCCTATCCCGGCCTCAGCCTCCCCACCATTCCCGGAATTTCCTGACATCCAGGGCAGCCGCCATTCCGACCGTGGACACCGGGGGCACTTCGCGGTCGTAAAAACCACCCCAAAGTGCCCCCGGTGCTCGGGCAAGACCATCCGGCACCCGCCTCACTCCAGCGGAAACGCACCGACTCCATACGAAGCCACCCTTGGCCGATCGTTGCGGTTCGGTGAGCTCATCGATGGGGCAAGGGTGCCAGCAGGTGGACTTACCGCATCGATGTCCCATGGCTATGGATGGGTTTCGCATGGAGTGAGTTCTGGTCGAATCCTCAGCGTGGGCCGGGCGGGCCACGTCGTCGGCCGGACCCGACCCAGATATCCGGCATTCCGGGCATTCGACGCAGTCCGCCGGCCCGGCCCCGGAAGGCGGGGGCACTTTACCTCGGTAAAAACAGAGGCAAAGTGCCCCCGCCTTCCCAGGGCAAGTCACTTCTGTCACGCCAGCCCCGATTCACCCACCGAGCCGGGTCGGCCAAGCCAGGTCCGGGGGGAGCCTGGCCGGGCCGGGCATTGGGGCCGGAGCGTGGCGGGTCGCGTGCGGCATGGCGGGGCCGGGCCTGGGCCGAGCCGGGGCGGGGACGGGAGGGGACGGGGTCCCGGTACGCTGCGGGGGGAGCAGTTCTGGGAAGGGCGCGACGGGAATGAGCAATATCCGGGTCATCATCGCTAAGCCTGGGCTTGACGGGCACGACCGGGGGGCGAAGGTGGTGGCCCGGGCCCTGCGGGATGCCGGGGTTGAGGTTATTTATACCGGGCTTCATCAGACTCCTGAGCAGATCGTCGCGGCCGCGCTTCAGGAAGACGCGGATGCGATCGGGCTGTCGATCTTGTCGGGGGCTCATATGACGCAGTTCGCGCGGGTGCTCGAGCTGCTCAGGGAGCAGAACGCGACCGACATCGTGGTTTTCGGCGGCGGGATCATTCCGGCCGCTGATGTGGCCGAGCTTGGGACGATGGGGGTCGCGAAGATTTTCACGCCGGGGGCGTCGACCCAGGAGATTGTGGCGTGGGTGCGCGGGGCGCTCACCGAGAAGGCGGAAAGCCGGGCCGGCTGATCAGTCCCGCCGCCGGCGCCCGCTAGGCTCAGCTTGGCGTGGCCTTCCCAGGTGGAGCCGGCGCCGCGAACCCCCTGCCTGATGGCGGGCATCAGCATTGGTCAAGAACGGACGCAGACGTGGATCTGTTCGAGTTTGAAGCTAAAGAGCTCTTCGCCGAGTATGGCGTTCCGGTACAGCCGGGGAAAGTCGCCGCTACGGCGGAGGAAGTGCGGGAGATAGCGGCCGAGTTCGCCGCTGAAGGGCACCCGCTCGTGGTTATCAAGGCCCAGGTCAAGGTCGGCGGGCGCGGGAAGGCCGGCGGGGTCAAGCTGGCCGAAGGACCCGACGAGGCCTTCGCCAAGGCCAGCGCCATCCTCGGCATGGACATCAAGGGTCACACCGTGCACAAGGTGCTGGTTGCCCAGGCCTATGACATCGAGCAGGAGTACTACCTGTCTTTCCTGGTGGACCGGGCGGGCAGGCAGTTCATGTCGATCTGCTCGGTCCAGGGCGGCGTGGAGATCGAAGAGGTCGCCCACACCAGCCCCGAGGCAGTGGCGCGGATCGGGATCGACCCGCTTACGGGCGTTGACCGGGCCAAGGCGGCCGAGATCATCGCGGCGGGCAAGCTTCCGGCCGAGGCGGTCGACGGCGCGGTGGAGCTGGCGACCCGGCTGTGGGCGGTGTTCACCGACGAGGACGCCACGCTGGTCGAGGTCAACCCGCTGGCGCTGACGACGGATGGCCGGGTCGTCGCCCTGGACGGCAAGGTCAGCCTCGATGACAACGCCTCCTTCCGGCAGGAGCACGAGCGGTTCGCCGATCCCACCGCGGCTGATCCGATCGAGGCGAGGGCCAAGGAGAAGCACCTCAACTACGTGAAGCTCGAGGGCCAGGTCGGCATCATCGGCAATGGCGCGGGCCTGGTCATGTCGACCCTTGACGTCGTCGCCTACGCGGGAGAGGAGTTCGGCGGCGTCCGGCCGGCGAACTTCCTCGACATCGGCGGCGGGGCCTCAGCCGAGGTGATGGCGAACGGCCTGGAGATCGTGCTCTCCGACCCCTCGGTCAGGTCGGTATTCGTCAACGTGTTCGGCGGGATCACCTCCTGCGACGCCGTCGCTAACGGCATCGTGTCCGCGATCGGCCTGCTCGGCGACCGCGGCGAGCGGGTCAGCCGCCCGATCGTCGTGCGCCTCGACGGGAACAACGCCGCCGAGGGCAGGCGGATACTCAACGAGGCGAACATCGGAGTCGTCGAGCAGGTGGCGACCATGGACGACGCGGCCAGGCGGGCCGCCGAGCTGGCCAGCGTGGCCGCGACGGGAGCATGACATGGCGATCTTCCTGACCAGCGACAGCCGGATCATCGTCCAGGGCATCACGGGCTCTGAGGGCCGCAAGCACGGCGCCAGGATGATCGCGGCCGGCACCAACGTGGTCGGCGGCACCAACCCGCGCAAGGCCGGGCAGCTCGTGGACCTCGGGGGGACCAACGTCCCCGTCTTCGGCACGGTCGCCGAGGCCATAGAGCGCACTGGCGCTGACGTTTCGGTCGTCTTCGTGCCCGAACGGGGGACGAAGGCCGCGGTCATCGAGGCTGTGGACGCCGCGATTCCGCTGGTTATCGTCATTACCGAGGGCGTGCCTGTACACGACAGTGCCGAGTTCTGGGCCTACGCCAGCGACCGGGGCAACGTTACCCGCATTGTCGGTCCTAACTGCCCTGGCATCGCCTCGCCCGGCAAGTCCAACGCCGGCATCATCCCGGCTGACATCACTACCGAGGGCCGGATCGGGCTCGTGTCCAAGTCAGGCACGCTTACCTACCAGATGATGTACGAGCTCAGGGACATCGGCTTCTCGACGGCGGTCGGCATCGGCGGCGACCCGATCATCGGGACCACCCACATCGACTGCCTGGCTGCCTTCGAAGGGGACGAGGAAACCGACGCGATCGTGATGATCGGCGAGATCGGCGGCGACGCCGAGGAGCGCGCGGCCGCGTTCATCGAGACGAACGTGACCAAACCGGTCGTGGCTTACGTCGCCGGGTTCACCGCTCCTGAAGGCAAGACGATGGGTCACGCGGGCGCCATCATCTCCGGCTCGGCCGGCACCGCGCAGGCTAAGAAGGAAGCGCTCGAGAAGGTCGGCGTCAAGGTCGGCCGCACCCCGAGCGGCACCGCGCAGTTGGTCAGAGAGCTTATGCGCGGTTAAGCCCGGCGCCACGGCGCGCCTCCACCGGCTAGCCCTCCTGGGTTGTCACTGTGGACTCTTGTGACGACTTCAGCCGTTCGCACCCCGCTTGCCGACCCCGAGGAGCAGGGCCAGGGCTCGGCCGACGCTGGCCGTGGCGTGTTCAGGTCGCTGCCCGTGGCGGCAGTGCGCGCCGCGGGCACGGCTGCCGGGGCCGGGCTCGCCGCGATGACGATCCTGGTGCTCGTCGGCTGGATCGCGGCGCCGCACCCTGGCACCGGGCTGGCCGGGGTGCTGAGGACCGCGGCCGTGCTCTGGCTGGTGGCGCATCACGTGGCCGTCCAGGTGAAGGGCGCCGGCCGGATCGGGATGCTGCCGCTCGGGCTGGTGATCATCCCCGGCTGGCTGTTGTGGTGGGCCGGACGATCGCTGGCTAAGGGGCATGCGCTGGCCGGGGCCCGGCAGGTGGTCTCGGTCGCGCTGGCGGTGGCGGTGCCTTATTCGGTGATCGCGGGGGTGCTCGCCGTCGTGAGCCGCTCCTCACTCGCGAGCGCGTCGGTGCCGCAGGCGGTACTTGCGGGCTTCGCCGTGGCGTTCGCGGCTACCTGGTTCGGCGCTGCCCGCGGGGCAGCGTCGTGGCCGGCGCTGGCGGCGTCGATGACGACTAGGTCCCGCTCGATCCTGGCGGCCGCGACCGGTGCGCTCGCCGTACTCGCGGCCGCGGGTTTCCTCGCTACGTCGATCACGCTGGCCAACCATGAGCGCCAGTTCAGCCTGCTTTACAGCCAGCTTAATCCCGGGCTGATCGGGACCTTGCTCCTGCTGCTTGCCCAGCTGGCCTACCTGCCGAACGCGGTGCTCTGGGCGATCGCATACCTGCTCGGACCAGGATTCGCGGTCGGCGCGGGCACGGTGGTCTCACCGACCGGGTCCGTGCTTGGCCAGGTGCCAGTCTTCCCGCTGCTCGCGGGCTTGCCAGGGGCACCGCACGCCTCGGGGCCCGGCTGGCTCGCGGCCGTCGGGCTTGCCGTCCCTTATCTGGCCGGGGTGATCGGCGGGCTGCTGATCGTGCGGCTGGCGCCGCAAGCGTCGGCCGACGCGGCGGCGATCTGGGGATTCTCGGCCGGGGCCGGATGCGGCCTGATCCTTGGCGTGCTGGCCGCGTTCGCGGGCGGGCCGCTCGGCGACGGCCGGCTTTCCGCGGTCGGACCTTCCGCCTGGCAGGTCGGTGTCGTTGGCGCGCTCGAACTCGGGATCTCCGCCGCGGTCAGCGCGGGCGCGGCGAGCTGGCTGCGCGGAGGGGCGAGCCGGCGTTCCTTCTCCCGGCCAGTGCCGCCGCGTCCACGTCCTGGCCCCGGCCCGGATCACCAGGGTGATCCGCACGTGATCTTTGTTGATCGGTGGGCGGCCGACGATCACGACGAAGAAGGCTTTCCTCCCGCCCGGACTCGTCCCGGCGGGCCATCGGCACTGCCCTGATGCCGACACTGCCCTGATGCCGACGCTGCCCCTAATGCCGACACTGCCCTGATGCATATTGGCAGATCTATGGTTTTACGGGTTTTGAAGCATTGAGAGCGCTGCTGTCCAGGCCGATCGACTTGTAGAACTTCGTCATGCACGATTTTTGTGCGGTGGGGTTCTGAGCCTGGCTGAGGCAATTGACATAATTGGTGAGCTGTGTCGGGAAAGTCAGGTAAGTCAGGAGTATCGGCACCGAGATCAGCATGCCGAAGGCACCGAGCACGATGCCGCCTACGGCGAATCGCGGCCGGTAGGAGTTCGTCTTCCGGGCCTTGACCAGGGCGGTTATGCCGATCACGCAGGCCGCGAGCCCAACGAGGGCGCTGAAGCCAAGTACGTAGACGCCCTTGCGCAGATCAGCGCTGAGGCCGAAGAGGGCAATCAGGCTCACTCCGCCAAATACCAGGGCCGCAACCGCTCGCTGCCTTAGCTCTCGCCCCGGTGCCGTACGGGGTTTCCGCTGGCTAGCGGCGGGCGGGCCGCCGTTGACCTGGCTCTGCCTGGCCGGCTCGCCCTGACCGGGAAGCTGGCTGGCGGGCGGTCCGTAATGCGGGCCACGCGAGGCGGGCTCGCCGTAGGGCCGGCCGGCTGCCGGAGGCGGGACGGCGCCGTCCGCAGGGTCGGGCGTGCCGTCATCTCGGAGCCCGGCGAAGAAGGGCTTGGGCCGGTCGCTGCCGGCCTCGGGCCCCTGACCCGCTGGCTGGGTCGGGCTGCCGGGTGCTTGGGGCGGCGTATCGGCGGACAGGGACGTTCCTCCGGTCGTGGTGTAGTCGCGAACAGGTTCAGTTCTATTTCATCACTATCTCGCAAGCACGCCGAACCGGCAGAACGAGGCCCGGCCGGCTCGACGCGGCCTGGCCGGGCCTCGAAGGAATTACGGCGCGCCGGTGGCTGACAGCTTGTAAGTCTGGGCGGCGGTCTTGACGCCGTGCGGGCGCTTACCGGTGAGGATCCAGGTGAGCTGGCTGAAATACTGGCTGCCTGAGTGGTGCGGCCAGGCCTTGGCTCCCCAGAGCACGACCAGGATCGGGAACTTGTTGTACTTGCCCCCCGCGCAGCTCGGGTTGCAGCTATTTACCTCGAGCGTGCCGCTGCCGAAGGCGTTCGACTTCCACGAAGTCCACTTCAGGCCGGAAATAAACTGACTTGATGGCATGCAGAACGGCGGGTCGTAGCTGGTGGGGCCAACCGCGCCCTTGCCATTACACTGCACCAGCACTGGCACGCTGGTGGCGGGGGCGGCGTGAGCGGCTGGGGCGGCTGGCTTGGCTGAGGCGGGTACTGCTAGGACGATGGCGGCCGCGGTCGCTGCTCCAGCTAGTGCTGCTACCCCGGCGGTGATGACAGTCCGGGTGCGGGTGAACCTCATGAGGGCTCCTTTCAAGAGCGGTCTTCTACTATGACGCCATCGGCAGCGAAACGGACAGGTAGCAGACCGGGAAAGAGGGGAATTGAATTTGATGACCAGGCAGGCCATCAGCAGGGCGCTCGTGAGCGTGTACGACAAGAGCGGGCTCGACGAGCTCGCGACCGCCTTGCACAAGGCCGGGGTCGAGATCGTGTCGACCGGCAGCACGGCGGCGGCGATCGCGGCGGCGGGCGTTCCCGTGACGCCGGTAGAGGAGGTGACCGGGTTCCCTGAGTGCCTCGGCGGGCGGGTCAAGACCCTGCATCCTGGGGTGCACGCCGGGCTCCTGGCCGATGCCGGGGATCCTGAGCACGTTTCTGTGCTGGCCTCGCTCGGGATCGCGCCGTTTCAGCTGCTCGTGTCCAACCTGTATCCGTTCGAGCAGACCGTTGCGGCCGGGGCCGATTTTGACCAAGTGATCGAGCAGATCGACATCGGCGGGCCGGCGATGGTCAGGGCGGCGGCCAAGAACCACGCTTCCGTGGCTGTCGTGACCAGCCCTGATGCGTACGACCTGGTGGTCGGGGCGCTGGCGGAGGGCGGGTTCACGCTTCCTGAGCGGCGGCGGCTGGCGGCGCGGGCCTACGCGCTCACCGCTAGCTATGACGCGGCGGTCGCTTCCTGGTTCGCGTCCAGCTACGCGCCGGACGAGACGGCGTCGGAGAGTGGGTGGCCTGAGGTGGTGGCGGCTTCCTGGGTTCGGCATGAGGTGCTGCGGTACGGGGAGAATCCGCATCAGGGGGCGGCGCTTTACCTCCCGGTCGGGGGGCGGTGGCCGGCCGGGGCGGTCGGCGGGGCGGCGGGCGTCGCGACGGCTCAGCAGGTCAGCGGCAAGGCGATGTCCTATAACAACTACGTCGACGCGGACGCGGCCTGGCGTTCGGTTTACTCGTTCGGCCAGCCGTGCGTGGCGATCATGAAGCACTCGAATCCGTGCGGGATCGCCGCGGCCGCTGACATCGCCGAGGCGCACCGGCTCGCGCACGAGTGCGACCCGGTGTCGGCGTTCGGCGGCGTAATCGCCACCAACCGGCCGGTAACCGTCGAGCTTGCGACGCGGATCGCCGAGATCTTCACCGAGGTGATCATCGCGCCTGAGTTCGAGCCTAAGGCGCTTGAGATCCTGCGGGCGAAGAAGAACCAGCGGCTGCTGCTCTGTCCCGCGCCTTCGGCTGCACCTGCGATGGAGTTTAGGCAGGTCAGCGGAGGGTTGTTGATGCAGACGGCCGACGGGGTCAGCGAGCCGGGCGACCGGGCGTCCGGATGGGAACTCGCTGCCGGGCCGGCCGTCGGCGATGACGTGCTGGCGGATCTGGAGTTCGCCTGGCGGGCCTGCCGGTCGGTGAAGTCCAACGCGATCTTGCTGGCTTCCGGTGGAGCCTCGGTCGGGATCGGGATGGGGCAGGTCAACCGGGTCGATGCGGCGCGGCTGGCCGTGACCAGGGCCGGGGCGAGGGCTGACGGTTCTGTCGCGGCTAGCGACGCGTATTTCCCATTCCCTGACGGGTTGCTTGTGCTGGCCGAGGCCGGGGTGCGGGCGGTCGTCGAACCGGGCGGATCGGTGAGGGATCCGCTGGTGATTGAGGCGGCGGACGCGGCGGGGGTGAGTCTGTACTTCACTGGAGTCAGGCACTTCTGGCACTGACCGCGGCCGGTTCTGGGCTGGGCGGGCGGCCCTGGGGCTGGGCGGGCGGCCCCAACAGCAACTATGTGCCATGGATGTTGTTTGCCGGGCGGGACTTACCGCAACTATGGGCCAGCGATGCGGTTCCAACAGCAACGGAGGGCCATCGTTGCGGTGAGTGCCCGGCACCGAACAGCATCGACGGGCCATCGGTAGCGGAAAACGGTAAGACCGATATGTCCGCCGCGCTGCTCGGCTGCCGGGCCGGGTGGTGGGTCAGTTTGAGTTTCCGACTTGCTAGTTCCGGCCCGGATGCTCCAATCGCGGGGTGCACCGGCGAGCTCCCACATGATTGTGGAATCCCCGACTGGAATGCCATCTGAGGATTCCACACAAGCAGGCTTGCCGATCCTCCAGGTGCTGGCGGCGGACCGGTATGCGGTTAATGCCCCGTTCGTGGCGCCGGGAGGGGGCGGTGTCGCGCTGCGAACGACGGCTATCCGGCTTCGCTGCTTTCGCCAGTCCGAAATACTCCGAGTCCGAAAATTAAACTGACCTAAGGCCCGGTGCCGCCTCGCGGCCCGGCCAAGCCCACCCCGCAAGCCCGGCCCCGGCCCAGCCCGGCCCGGCCCGCCCCGCCCCGGCGCTCCGCCCCGGCTACTAGCGAGTAACATGTGGGCCTAGTACGCTGCGGGGACCCTCGGTTCGGGTCCCGTGAGGTTGTTTGGCAGGCTTGCACTTGCCCGGTCGCGGGTAGGCGCGGGTTGGCGCGGTATAGGCGCGGGTCAGAAGTGGTAGTCAGGGAGGTTGACCGCCGGTCATGAACATTGTCGTCTGCGTGAAGCAGGTGCCAGACACCTGGTCCGATCGCACGCTCAACGGTCTGGATAACACACTCGACCGCGATGCCGCCGACGCCGAGATCGACGAACTCGACAACTATGCGATCGAGGAAGGGCTGCGGCTCGCCGAAGCCCACGGCGGCGAGGTGACCTTCCTTTCGATGGGCCCGCAACGAGCAACCGAGTCGATCCGCAAGGCCCTGTCCATGGGCGGCGACCAGGCAGTCCACCTGGTCGACGACGCGCTGCACGGTTCCGACACGCTCGGTACCTCGGCCGCGCTGGCCGCCGTGCTCGGGCAGATCGGCTTCGACCTCGTGATTCTTGGTTCAGAATCGACCGACGCGAGGACCGGAGTGCTCCCGGCGATGCTGGCCGAGCGGCTCGGCGTCCCGCAGCTCTCCTACGCGAGCAAGGTTGAGACCGACGGAACGACGATCACGATCCACCGCCAGGCGGACTACGGCTACGACCGGGTCGAGGCCACGTTGCCGGCGGTGGTGAGCGTCGTCGAGAAGATCAACGAACCGCGTTACCCCTCGTTCAAGGGGATCATGGCGGCGAAGAAGAAGCCGGTCCAGACCCTGACCGCGGCCGACATCGGCGTGGACCAAAGCCAGATCGGCCTGGACGGCTCCGCGTGCGAGGTCATCACCTTCGCCAAACGGCCGCCCAGGCAGGCGGGCACGGTCGTCGCCGACGAGGGCGATGGCGGCACCAAGGCGGCTGACTTCCTGGTCAGCAGGAAATTCATCTGAAGGGCTGGGCTGCCGAGAATGGCTGAGATCCTGGTACTCGCCGAACACGATGGCGGGGCGGTCAAGAAGGTCACGCTTGAGCTCGTGACGCTGGCGCGGAAGTTCGGCGACCCGGCGGTCGTGTGGACGGGGCCAGGCGCGGAAGCGGCGAAGGACAAGCTGGCCGAGTACGGTGCCGCCAAGGTGTACGTCGCTGACGGCGCCGAGTACGACGACTACGTGGTGGCACCCAAGGCCGAATTGCTGGCCGAGCTCGTAGCGCAGAAGAGCCCGGTGGCCGTGCTGCTCCCGAGCACGGCCGAGGGTAAGGAAGTCGGGGGAGGCTGGCGGTCAAGACCGGCTCCGGCATCCTGACCGACGTGGTCGGCCTGACCGACGACCTGACCGCCGAACAGCTGATCTTCGGCGGGGCGATCAACGTAACCTCCAAGGTCAAGACGGGCACCCCGATCATCGCGGTCCGCCCGAACGCGATCGTCCCCGAGCCGGCCGCGGGTCCGGCCTCGATCGAGCCGGTGAGCGTGGCGATCAGCGACACCGCCAGGCAGGCTAGGATCCTTGAGCGCGTGGTGCAGCAGCGCGGCGCCCGGCCCGAGCTTACCGAGGCGTCGATCGTGGTCTCCGGCGGCCGTGGTGTCGGTTCGGCCGACAACATGGCGCTGATCGAGAAGCTCGCCGACTCGCTCGGCGCGGCGGTCGGTGCGTCGCGTGCGGTCACCGACGCCGGCTGGTACCCGCACCAGTTCCAGGTCGGCCAGACAGGCAAGACCGTGTCGCCGCAGCTCTACGTGGCCGTCGGCATCTCGGGGGCGATCCAGCACCGGGCGGGCATGCAGACCTCGAAAACGATCATGGTCGTCAACAAGGACCCTGAGGCGCCGATCTTCGAGCTCGCCGACTTCGGGGTCGTCGGTGACTTGTTCAAGGTCGTTCCGCAACTCGTGGACGAAATCGAGAAGCGGACTAGCTAACGGACCGGCTAGCCTGAGCGGGCGGCCTGAGCGTCATACCGGGCCATTAGGCTGGTAGAACCATGGCGAATCTGGACTCTCTCGGTAGCCTGCGCGCGCCTGCCGACCGCGCGCTGGCTGACAATGTGCTGGCTAACACTGTGCTGGCTAACACTGTGCTGGCTAACACTGGGCTGGCTAAGGCTGGCGCGCGCCCGGTCTACCTCGATCACGCCGCGACCACGCCGATGCTGCCAGAGGCCCTCGCGGCGATGACAGCGGAACTGGCCCTGACCGGCAATCCTTCCTCGCTGCACAACGCGGGCCGCCGGGCCAGGCGGGTTGTCGAAGAGTCACGCGAGCAGATCGCCCGGACGTACGGAGCCAGGCCAAGCGAGGTCATCTTCACCAGCGGCGGCACCGAAGCTGACAATCTGGCCGTCAAGGGCCTCTACTGGGCCCGCCGCGATGCCGACGGCCGCCGCCGGAGGGTCCTCGCCGCCGCGACCGAGCATCACGCGGTGCTCGATACCGTCCGCTGGCTCGGCGAGCACGAGAACGCCGACGTTGACTGGCTCGGGGTGGACAGTCTCGGCCTCCTCAGCCCAGACGCGCTGCGCGCCGCGATCGAGCGCGATCCAGCCGACGTCGCGCTGGTCAGCGTCATGTGGGCCAATAACGAGGTGGGCACGATCCAGCCGATAGCCGACCTCGCCGCGGTCGCGGCCGAGTACGACATCCCGTTCCACAGCGACGCCGTGCAGGCCGCCGGGCAGCTGCCGGTCAGCCTGGCCGCCAGCGGCGCGACCGCGCTCACGATCACCGCGCACAAGATCGGCGGCCCGGTCGGGGCGGGCGCGCTGCTGCTGGCGCGGGGCGAGGATCCTGTGCCGGTACTACACGGCGGCGGCCAGGAGCGCGACGTCCGCTCCGGGACGCTCGACACCGCCGCGATCGCGGGCTTCGCCGTGGCCGCTCGCTGGGCGGCGCGGTGCCAGGCCGAGCACGCCGAGCGGATCGGGGCGCTACGTGACAACTTGATCGCCCAGGTCAGAGCCGCGGTGCCGGACGCGATGCTCAACGGACCCGAGCCGGGCCCGCAGCGGCTGGCCGGCAACGCTCATTTCTCTTTCCCCGGCTGCGAAGGCGACGCCTTGCTGATGCTGCTCGACGCCAGGGGCATCGCCTGCTCCACCGGCTCGGCCTGCACGGCCGGCGTGGCCCAGCCCAGCCATGTGCTGCTCGCCATGGGCGCCGACCGGTCCAGGGCGAAGGGCTCGCTCAGGTTCTCACTCGGGCACCCGAGCACGCAGGCCGATGTTGACGCGCTCGCCGAGGTGATCGGCGAGGTCACCGACCGAGCAAGGCGGGCCAACCGGTGAGCGAGACGCCCAGGCTGCGGGTGCTCGCCGCCATGTCGGGCGGCGTCGACTCGGCGGTAGCCGCCGCCCGCGCCGCTGAAGCCGGGCATGAGGTCACCGGCGTCCACCTCGCCCTGTCGGCCAACCCGAATTCCTATCGTTCCGGCGCGCGCGGCTGCTGCACGCTCGAGGACGCGCGGGACGCCCGCCGCGCCGCCGACGTCATCGGCCTGCCCTTCTACGTCTGGGACCTGGCCGAGCGGTTCGCCGCCGACGTCGTGGACGATTTCGTCGCCGAGTACGCGCGGGGTAACACGCCCAACCCCTGCTTGCGGTGCAACGAGAAGATCAAGTTCGCCGCCGTGCTCGACCGGGCGATTGCGCTCGGCTTCGACGCCGTGTGCACCGGGCACCACGCCAGGCTGGAAAGCGGCCCGAGCCTGCGCCGTAGCGTTGACCTGGCCAAGGACCAGTCCTACGTACTCGCCGTCCTCACTAAGGCCCAGCTCAGGCGCGCGATGTTCCCGCTCGGCGACACGACCAAGCACGAGGTAAGGCAAGAGGCCGCCCGCCGTGGCCTGGCCGTTGCCGACAAGCCCGACAGCCACGACGTCTGCTTCATCGCCGACGGCGACACCCGTGGTTTCCTCAGCCGCAGGCTCGGCGAGGCTCCCGGACCCATCGTCGACGAGGATGGCCAGGTCATCGGCACCCACGACGGCAGTTACGGCTTCACTGTCGGGCAGCGCCGCGGTCTGCACGTCGGCAGGCCGGCGAGCGACGGCCGGCCCCGCTACGTGCTCGACATCGAGCCGGTCTCGAGAACCGTCAGGGTTGGCCCGGCTGAGGCTCTCGACGTACACGAGATCACCGGCACCAGGCCGGTCTGGACCGGCTGCGCGGCGCCCGCCGAGCCGATCGAGGCCGACGTCCAGTTGCGAGCTCACGGCGAAGTCCACCGGGCGACCTGCTGGGCCGAAGGCGGCGATTTGCGCATCAGGTTGCACAGGCCCGCGCGGGGGGTCGCGAAGGGCCAGGCCGCCGTGCTCTACGACGGAGACAAGGTACTCGGCTCGGCGACCATTACCGCCGCCGCCCGCGAACCTGCCGGGGCCGCCCGGACGTAAGCCCAGTGTCGGTGCTGGTCGCTACGATGTCGGAGTGAACTCAGGCTTTCCGTGGCCCGCTGGCAGCGCGACCGGCGTCGGCTCGATGCCAGGCACCGACCCCCGCGAGTCGGTGGCGCTCGTCCTCGGCGAATTGCCCGAACTGCCGTACCTGCCTGAGCTTCCGGCGCGCGGGCCTGGCTCGGACATCATCGGCCGCACCGCCGCGCTGCTCGTCGACCTGCCGGTGCAGACGACGCCGCGAGGCTGGAAGCTCGCCGCCCGTCCAGGTCGCGACGTCGGCCGGGCGGCTGGCTACCTGTCGGCCGACCTTGACGCCATGGAAGAGGCCGCGGAAGGCTTCGCCGGCACCTTTAAGGTGCAGGCCTGCGGCCCGTGGACGCTGGCGGCCGCCCTGGAGCTCAGCCGGAGTCTCGAGCCTGCCCTGACCGACGAAGGCGCCGTCGCCGACCTGACTGGCTCCCTCGCCGAGGGTCTGGCCGCCCACGTCAGCGCCGTCCGCCGCCGGCTGCCAGGAGCCACGATCCTGCTCCAGCTCGACGAGCCGACGCTGCCAGGGGTACTCGCCGGGTCGCTGCCCACCGCGAGCGGCCTGCGCCGGGTGCCCGAGGTCGACGAGACGGTCGTCGCCGACGGCCTTCGCACCGTGCTCGACACCGTCGGAGCACCAGCCGTGATTCACTGCTGCGCGCCGGAAATACCCTTTAATTCCCTAACAAAAAGCTCGGCGGCATCGGTCTACCTCAAGGGCCTGTCCTTCGACCTGAGCCAGTTCCGCCGCCGGGACGAGGACGCCTTCGGCGAGGCGGTGGAGTCGGGGTTCGGCATGTTCATCGGTGCCGTGCCGGCGATGCCGCAGGCCAGCGTGACCGCCGTCGGACGGCTCTCCGACGCACCGTCGCCTGACCGGCTGGCCAGGGAGACGGCGACTGCCGTGATCAAGCTGTGGTCGCGCCTCGGCTTCCCGGCCGGGACGCTCAGCGAGCAGGTGGTGATCACGCCGGCTTGCGGACTGGCCGGCGCGAGCGAAGGTTACGCGCGCGCCGCGCTCGAGCGCTGCCAGGCGGCGGCTAAGTTCATTCCCGAGCTGATCGAGGAGGGCGTCAGGTGAGCGAATCGGCTGAGACAGAGTTCGCCGCCGACCTGGCCGCGCAGGATAGCAATGCCGCTCCCGTCGCCCCGGCGGATGATCAGGCTAAGCACCGGCACGCCGACCTCGCCGAGCAAGTCGCCGATCATAATCACCGCTACCACGTGCTCGACTCGCCGGTAGTCTCCGACGCCGAGTACGACGCGCTGGTCCGCGAGCTCAGGCAGCTTGAGGAGAACTACCCTGAGCTGCGCACGCCCGACTCGCCGACGCAGCAGGTCGGCGGCGAGGTAATCGCGGCCGGCTTCGCCCCTGTGCAGCACCTGCAGCGGCTGTTCAGCCTGGATAACGCCTTCTCGGCCGAGGAGCTCGACAGCTGGTTCGCGCGGGCCGAGCGACTCGGCGGCACCGGGCCTTTCCTGTGCGAGCTGAAGATAGACGGCCTGGCCGTTGACCTCGTGTACGAAGACGGCGTCCTGGTCAGGGCGGCGACGAGAGGCGACGGAGTAACCGGCGAGGACGTGACGGCGAACGTCAGGACGATCGCCGCCGCGCCAGTCAAGCTCTCAGGGGCGGACTGGCCCGGCACGCTCGAGGTACGCGGCGAGGTCTTCCTCCCGGTGGCTGCTTTTCACGAACTGAACGAGCGCCAGGCGGCCGCGGGCAAGCCGCCTTACGTCAATCCGCGTAACACCGCCGCCGGATCCCTGCGGCAGAAGGACCCCGCCGTCACCGCGACGAGGCCGCTTAACCTGATCGTGCACGGCGTCGGTGCCGTGAACGGCGAGCGAGCCGAGCACCCGTCCAGCCAGTCGGGCTGGTATGACCAGATGCGAGCATGGGGCCTGCCGGTCAGCGAGCTCTACCAGGTCAAGCCGGACTTTGACGGCGTCCGCGAGTACATCGCTTACTATGCCGAGCACCGGCACGACCCGCTGTATGAGATCGACGGGGTCGTCGTCAAGATCGATCAGGTCGCGGTGCAGGCCACGCTCGGCTTCACCAGCCGGGCGCCGCGCTGGGCCATCGCCTACAAGTACCCGCCCGAGGAAGTCACCACCCGGCTGCTCGACATCAGGGTGAACGTCGGCCGCACGGGCCGGGTCACTCCCTTCGCGGTGATGACGCCGGTCAAGGTGAGCGGCTCCACGGTCGAGCGGGCGACCTTGCACAACTCGGACGAGATCATCCGCAAGGGCGTGCTGATCGGCGACATGGTCGTCCTGCGCAAGGCGGGCGACGTGATTCCCGAGATCGTGGGTCCTGTGCTTGACCTGCGCGATGGCTCGGAACGAGCGTTCGACTTCCCCGTGGAGTGCCCGAGTTGCGGTACCACCCTGGCCAAGGAAGCGACCGAGGTCGACTGGCGCTGCCCGAACACCAGGTCCTGCCCGGCTCAACTGCGGGAGCGGCTGTTCCACATCGCCAGCCGCGGCGCCTTCGACATCGAGGTGCTCGGTTTCGAGGCGGCTTCGGCGCTGCTCGACAGCCACCTGGTCAGTGATGAGGGCGACGTGTTCGCGCTGACCGCGGACAAGCTGGCGGGCAGTCCGTTCTTCATGACCATCGGGGGCGCGCTGACCGCTAACGCGACGAGCCTGCTCCGCAACCTCGACGAGGCGAGGACGCGACCGCTGTGGCGGGTGCTGGTAGCGCTGTCGATTAGGCACGTCGGCCCGACGGCGGCGCGGGCGCTCGCGGCGGCGTTCGGGTCGATCGACGCGATCGCGCAGGCTCCGGCCGAAACGCTGACCTTGGTCGACGAGGTAGGTCCGACAATCGCAGGCTCGATTATCGACTGGTTTGGCGTCGACTGGCACCGCGGCATCGTCGAGAAATGGCGGGAAGCCGGGGTTCAGCTCGCCGATCCGGGATTTACCGGGTCCGGGCCGGTGCCCGGCGGCAGTGGCGCAGGCCCGCTGGCCGGCGTGACGGTTGTGCTCACCGGTACGCTGCCCGAACTGACTAGGGAAGAAGCCGCCGAAGCCATTCAGGCGCTTGGCGGCAAGGTGTCAGGTTCTGTCTCGAAGAAGACTAGTTTCGTCGTGGCTGGGGAGAACCCTGGCTCGAAGCTTGACAAGGCCGAGTCGCTCGGGGTGTCCGTGCTCGACGAGACCGGGCTCCGGGTTCTGCTGAGTGATGGCCCCGATGCGGCGGCGGCGAGCGTATCCGGTTAGATGTCTCCAGTCGCAGACTTTGAGGCGCTGTGCATTTGAGGCACTGTGCAGATTTAGGTGGTCTGTTGCAGGCTAACTTGCAGGTGCACGTTGGCCGCTACGGTCGGGATCGTCGGGTCTGCTGGGGGTCGTGAGACTCCAGTAGCAGATCAGAGCAGGTAGTCGGCCATGTACGACAAGGCAGCTAGTAACAGATAGTATGCGTTTGGCTGCGTCAAGTGTAATTCTCGGGTAGCCTGGCCTCCAGTGAATCACGCACCGGCTCCCCCCGGTTACTCCGGCGGCTCGTGAGGACACCATGAAAGACGAGAACGACACGCGGAACATTGCCCCGCGTATCGGCTCTCCGCTGTGGATCTATATGACCGCGATATCGGTCGTCGGCAGCGGCGTGCTTGGGCTTGCGCTGTTCCATCTTGGCGGAGTCCGCGAGCAACTGCCGCACGCAATGTTCTGGGTAGTGGCCGGCATGATCCTAGCGGGGGAACTGTGGCGGATCGCCACCCCCGGGCGGCCCAAAGGCGATTCGGCCGCGGCTGCCCGCTCGGTCACGGCCGGGGTAATGCTCTACTGGGGATTTCCCATCGCGGTCGTGCTCCGGGCGCTCGCCGTGATTGTCGGCGGTATTGCTCAGCGTCATGCCCCGGCCCGGATCTTTTTTAATGTGGCGCAGCTCACCCTCAGCCTCGCGGCGGCGGGCGGAGCGCTTTTCCTGCTCGGCCTTAATCCCATGCCAGGTCATCCCTGGGCTCCTGACAACCCGCATGTCTTCGCGCTCGTGGTCGCGGCGGCGGCCTACTTCGTGGTGAACTTCGTGCTGGTAGCGGCGGCCGTGTCGCTGCGTACCCGGTCGCCGATCAAGACCGTGCTCCGTGCGAGCGCGCGCTATCAGGCGGGTGCCTCGGTCGTGCTATTCGCGACCGCACCGCTTATCGCGGTGGCGATGAGAACGGGCTCCGCGCTGGTGGTGGCGTTGTTCGCGTTCCCGCTCGCGACGATTTACCTCAGCGCGGCTATGTCAGTACAGCGCGAGCACCAGGCTAATCACGACGAGCTGACCGGCCTGGTAAATCGTAAATTGCTGGCCAGGCGAGGAAAGGAAGTCCTGGCTCAGGCCGTCGCCACCGGCGCGAAGGCGGGCTTCCTGCTGATCGACCTTGACCGGGCTACCGGGCTCAAGCAGGTAAACGACACGCTCGGGCACGCCGTCGGCGACCGCCTCCTCCAGGTCGTCGCGCACCGGCTCTCGCACAGCATCCGGCCGGGCGACGTCGTGGCCAGGCTCGGCGGCGACGAGTTCGCCGTGCTGCTGCCTTCGGTCAAGGAGCCGGGAGCCGCCAGGGAGGTGGCGTCAAGGCTGCGCGCCGCCCTGGCCGAGCCGGTGCGGCTCGAGACCATCATGTTCGAGATCCAGGCCAGCATCGGCATCGCCGTCTACCCCGACGACGCGGGCAGCTTCGAGCAGCTCATGCAGCGCGCCGACGTCGCGATGTACGTCGCCAAGGAGCGCGGCAACGGTACCGAGCGCTACAAGCCCGACTACGACAGGAACTCGGCCGATCGGCTCGCCCTCCTCGGTGACCTGCGCGGCACTATTCAGCGCCGCGAGATCGAGTTGTACTACCAGCCCAAGGTCCGCTTGTCCGACGGGCAGATCATCGGCATGGAAGCACTGGCCCGCTGGCCGCATCCGCGCCGGGGCGTGCTGGTCGCCGCCGATTTCGTCGGGCTGGCCGAGCAATCGCACCTGATGAGCGAGCTGACCGAGCAGGTACTCGACAAGGCGCTTGCCCAGACCGCGAGGTGGTGGACCGAGGGCCTTGAGGTCCAGGTCTGTGTCAACCTCCCGGCCCGCGACCTGCTCGGTGACCGGCTCATCGACCTGGTCAGGCACGCGCTTCGCCGCCACGGACTGCCGCCGCGGGCGCTCAGGCTCGACATTGACGAGGAACTGCTCGCCGGCAAGGCCGCTCAGGCCGCGGTCACGATCTCGGCCCTCGCCGCCCTGGGCGTCGGCGTCAGCCTCGACGACTTCGGCAACGGCTACTCCTCGCTTGTGCAGCTCACCAGCCTCGGAATCAGCGAGGTCAAGCTTGACCCCGCACTGATCCGCGGCCTTCCCGACTCGCTCGATCACAACGTCACGGTCAAATCCCTGGTCCGGCTGGCCCAGTCGCTCGGCATCCGCTCGGTCGGCGAAGGCGTCGAAACCGCGGCCGCCGCGACTGCCCTGCGCACGGTCGGCTGCGACGGCGCCCAAGGCTGGCACTTCGCCCGCCCGCTTAACGCCCGCCTCGCGTCGGAGTGGCTGGCGGAGAACTATCAAAGGGAACCCGCCCTCGACCCGGCCGCCCTGGCCGACCCGGCCGCCCTGGCCGACGCGGCCGCCCTGGCCGAGCCGCTCCGCCAGGAACCAGCGACCTCGTCCCGCCCCGACCCCCGGCCAGACGTCCGGCCCGAGCCCCAGGTCGGCCACCTAGCCGCCGCCACCGAAAGCACCTTCGCCGCCGCTCCCGTAGCCCGCCAGGGCCCGGCCCACCGCCCAGCCGTAGCCAGCTGACCCTCGCTCCGGCCGTAGCCAGCTGACCCTCGCCAGGCAGACGGCATCAGTTAATCGGATATTTCAGCCCAGCTCACCGCAACGATGTCCCATAGATGCTGTTTTGCCGGGGCCGGCAACCGCAACGATGGGCCATCGATGCTGTGGCAACCGCATCCATGGGCCACCGTTGCGGTTGGACAGTCCGGCCGAACAGCATCGATGGCCCACCGTTGCGGTTGCGGAGCGACGGTGACCGGCCAACTGAAGTTGATCTTCGGGCGGGGCGGGGCGGGGCGGGTCGGGTCGGGCGAGTGTGACGGGGCTGATGGGACGTGTGCGGCAATACGGGGCGAATGAGTGTGGCGGGGCTGGCGGGGCGTGTGCGGCAATGCGGGGCGAATGAGTGTGGCGGGGCTGGCGGGGCGTGTGCGGCGGGGCTGGCGGGGCGAGCACGCCGGGTTGGGCTGGCCGGGGAGGGCCGGGGTTGGCCCGGGGCCGGCGGGGCCGGGGTTGGCCCGGCGCTGGGGGTGGCCCGGGGCTGGCGGGGCGCGGGGTTGGTGTTGGCTTGGAGCTGGGGGTGGCTTGTCGGGGGGCGAGGCCCAGCGTTGTTCCTGGGCTGGTGCTCTGGCCCCTGCGCCGGGACAACGCTGGGCCTGCGGGGGTGGCCGGGCTCGGCGGGCGGGTTCGGGCGGGCGGGGGGAAGCGGGGGGAGGCGGGGCGGGCTGCGGGGAAGGAAAACGGCTCGCGGGGGCTACTAGGATTACGACGTGTCCATTACCCGTGACGAGGTCGCGCACCTCGCTAAGTTGTCGAGGCTGGCGCTTACGGAGGATGAGCTTGATCATTTCTCCGGTCAGCTTGACGTGATTATCGGTGCTGTGGCCAGGGTTCAGGAGGTCGCGGCGGCGGGGATTCCGCCGACTACGCACGCGGCGGATCTGGAGAATGTGTACCGGGAGGACGTGATTGTGCCGCCGCTTGACGCGGGGCTCGTTCTCAGCCAGGCTCCGGCCGCCGAGGCGGGCCGGTTCCGCGTGCCCAGGATCCTGACGGAGGAGTGAGCCGTGGAACTGATCACGATGACGGCCGCCGAGATGGCGGCGGCGGTTGCCAGCGGCGAGGTGTCGGCCGTCGAGCTGGCCCAGGCGCACCTGGACCGGATCGAGCTTACTGACGTCAGGGTGAATGCTTTTCTGCACGTCGGGAGCGAGTCGGCGCTGGCCGCGGCGCGGGCGGTTGATGAGCGGCGGGCGGCGGGCGAGCCGCTCGGGCCGCTGGCGGGTGTGCCGCTGGCGCTCAAGGATGTGCTCACCACGGCCGATATGCCTACTACCTGCGGGTCAAAGATCCTCGCGGGCTGGCAGCCGCCCTACGACGCGACTGTCACCAAGCGGCTGCGCGACGCGGGCGTGGTGATTCTCGGCAAGACCAACATGGACGAGTTCGCGATGGGCAGCTCGACCGAGAATTCGGCGTTCGGGCCGTCGCGCAATCCCTGGGACCTCAGCCGGATACCTGGCGGGTCATCGGGCGGTTCGGCCGCGGCGGTCGCCGCTTATCAGGCGCCGCTTGCTATCGGCACCGACACCGGCGGCTCGATCAGGCAGCCTGGTGCGGTGTGCGGCCTGGTGGGCGTCAAGCCGACTTATGGCGGTTCATCCAGGTTCGGTCTCGTGGCCTTCGCTTCCTCGCTCGACACGCCGGGACCGCTGACCCGGACCGTGCTCGACGCCGCGCTGCTGCACGAGGTGATCTCAGGTCATGATCCGAGCGACTCGACCTCGCTCAACGCGCCCGTCCCGCCCGTAGTCGCCGCCGCGCGCAACGCTGACGTGGCCGGCCTGCGAGTTGGCGTGGTCGCCGAACTCGGCGGCGAGGGCTACTCGCCGGGCGTGCTCACGAGGTTCAACGAGACCGTTGAGCTGCTGGAAAGCCTGGGGGCTAAGGTCACTGAGGTTTCCTGCCCGCATTTTACCTACGCGCTGCCCGCTTACTACCTCATCGCGCCGAGCGAGTGCTCTTCCAACCTCGCGAGGTTCGACGCCATGCGGTACGGCCTGCGGATCGGCGACGACGGTGAGGCAAGCGCGGAAGACGTCATGAGCCAGACCAGGGCGGCCGGCTTCGGCGCTGAGGTCAAGCGCCGGATCATCCTCGGAACCTACGCCCTGTCCAGCGGCTACTACGACGCCTACTACGGCAAGGCCCAGCAGGTCCGTACCCTCATCATCCGTGACTTCGACGCCGCTTTCGAACAGGTCGATGTGCTGGTCTCGCCGACTACGCCGACGACAGCGTTCCCGATCGGCGAGCGGGCCGACGACCCGATGGCGATGTACCTGGCCGACCTGTGCACGATCCCCAGTGACCTGGCCGGGAACGCGGCGCTGTCGGTTCCCTGCGGGCTCGCGCCCGAGGACGGGCTGCCCGTCGGGTTCCAGGTCATGGCGCCGGTGCTCGCCGATGACCGGCTCTACCGGGTCGGGGCGGCCGTAGAAGCCGCGCTCGACACCAGGCGCGGCGCGCCGCTCCTTGCTCAGGCCCGCGGACTGGAGGCCGGACGATGACCGTGACGGTGCCTTATGACCTGGCCGTGGCCAGGTACGAACCGGTGATCGGACTCGAGACCCACGTTGAGCTCGGTACGGTCACCAAGATGTTCTGCGGCAGCCCGGTCACGTTCGGGGCCGAGCCGAACTCGGCGACCTGCCCGGTCTGCCTCGGGTTGCCAGGTTCGCTGCCGGTGGTCAACCGGACCGCGATCGAGTACACGATCAAGATCGGCCTGGCGCTGAACTGCTCGATCGCCACCTGGTGCCGGTTCGCGCGCAAGAACTACTTCTACCCGGACATGCCGAAGAACTTCCAGATCTCACAGTACGACGAGCCGCTGTGCTCGGACGGCTACCTGGCGATCGACGTGGACGGGCAGGAATTCACGATCGGCATCGAGCGAGTGCATCTCGAAGAGGACACCGGCAAATCGCAGCACGTCGGCACCACCGGCCGGATCCACGGCGCCGATTACTCGCTGGTCGATTACAACCGGGCGGGCATCCCGCTGGTCGAGATCGTCACCAAGCCGGTGCCGGGCACGGGCGCGCTCGCGCCCGCGGTCGCTAAGGCGTATGTGTCGGAACTGCGCGACCTGCTGCGCTCGCTCGGCGTCTCCGACGTCCGGATGGACCAGGGTTCGCTGCGGTGCGACGTCAACACCTCGATCGCCCCGGCGGGCAGCGCCGCCTGGGGCACGCGCACCGAGACCAAGAACGTCAACTCGCTGCGGTCGGTCGAGCGGGCGGTGCGGACTGAGATCGAGCGCCAGGCCGGAGTCCTCGACGAGGGCGGCCGGATCATCCAGGAAACCAGGCACTTCCACGAGGACACCGGAAGAACAACTTCAGGACGCAGCAAAGAGGAGGCGCAGGACTACCGTTACTTTCCTGAGCCTGATCTGGTGCCAGTAGCTCCTTCACGCGTGTGGGTGGAGGAGATCAGGGCTGGGCTGCCCGAGCTTCCCGCCGCGCGGCGGGTCAGGCTGCAAGCGCAGTGGGGTCTTTCCGACCTGGACATGACCGCGCTGCGCAACGCCGGTGCCCTTGACCTGGTGGCCGGGACGGTGGCGGCCGGAGCCGCGCCTGATCAGGCCAGGAACTGGTGGCTCGAGGAACTGTCCAGGCGCGCGAACGATGCCGGCCTCGAACTGGCCGAGCTCGCGATCACGCCTGAGCAGGTCGCGGCCGTGATCGCGCTCGTCGATTCCGGTCGGCTCAATAACAAGCTGGCCAGGCAGGTCGTCGATGGCGTGCTGGCGGGCGAAGGGTCACCTGAGCAGGTAGTGGCGGCTCGCGGGCTCGCGGTTGTGACCGACACGAGCGTGCTTTCCGCCGCGGTCGACGAGGCGATCGCCGCCAACCCCGACATCGCCGCCAAGATCGCCGACGGCAAGGTCGCGGCCGCAGGCGCCCTGGTCGGTGTCGTGATGAAGGCGACCAAGGGACAGGCCGACGCCGCCAGCGTCCGCGAGCTGATCCTTGAGCGCTGCGCAGCGAACTTACCGATCGAGGGGACGACCCGGCTGTTAAGGGCATCGGCGGCGAATACTGAGCGACCTCTCAGCAGTTTGTCGTCGCACCTACTTCTTTCCTCAATCGAAGCGTGACCTGGTGGACGTAGAGTCAGCCATGGTTGCTCAGTGCGTAAAGATTCCGGCGGGCCGCGACGATGCCGACCGCCGGCTTGATAGCGAGCGGCCGGTAACCCCAACGGCGGGGGCACGGTCCGTTGGCCAAGATTGCCCGGCTCAGTGATGCCTGCGACGGCATTGGCGACAGCCGACACCTTCTTCGGAGAGCTGGAGACCATGGCGCGATCTAAGGCATGTGAGGGCCGGGGATGAGTGCCACCACGCTCGCATGGTCCGCCGTCTGGATCGTGCTGGCCCTTCTCGCGGGCGCCAGGCTGTGGCGCTTGACCAGCTCCGGGGAGCCGTTGGCGGAAAATCTTGATGGTTTCCGTTGGCTGGCCGTCGCCGCGTTGTGTGCCGGATTCGGAGGTGTGCTCCAGCAGGCGTCCGGCGGGCTCGTCGGGGGAGCGCCGCCGTTGCGGGTCGCCGACCTGGTGAGCCTGGCCGCGTTGCCTGTGCTGGTAATCGGCCTGGTCACGGTGACGATTGGCCGGGACGGCGGGCCGGCCGACCCTGAGGCGGGCCGCTGGCGGGTCGGGCAGGACAGCCTGCCCCGATTCTGGCCGCCGACCAGGGGGATGCTCGTTGACGCGGCCCTGTTCGCCGTCTCGATGTTCGCGATCTGCGTGGCGATAGCCTTCGGCCCTGATTTCGTCGCGGCCGGGACCGGGGCGGGCACGTTCGCGCTTTACCTGATCCGTCCGGCGGCCGACCTGGCGGTGCTCGGGTTCGTCTTGCCGCTCGTCCCGCGCAGCCCGAGGCTGGCCTTGCTGCCGGTACTCGCGCTGGCCGCGCTGACCTTGGCGGATGTCCTCGCGGTCGCGCAGCGCTCGAGCGGCGCTGCTCCTGGCCTTGGCTCGCACCTGGCCCTGACCGCAGCGCTTTGCCTGCTCGTTGCGACGCCTGTCCCTCGGGTGGACCTGGCGAGGGAAGCTGACCGGTCCCATGTTGCCTCCTGGCGGTCAGCGATGGGCTGGCTGGCCGGCGCCAGGATGGCCGGGCCTACGGCGGCGCTGGCCGCTGCCGTGGTGGTCGCGGGCCTGACTATCTTCGGTCAGCCGACCGCGACGCGGGCACTGGCCATCACGGGGACGCTGGTAGTGGTGCTGATGGTGATCAGGCTGGCGTGGTTCACCACGCGGGCGGTGACGGTCACGGCGTCCGTGCAGGCCTCTGACTGGGTATTCCACTCGCTCGCCGATTCGACGAGCGACACGGTGATTGTCTGCGACTGCGCCGGGAGGATCGAGTATGTCAGCCCGGCCGCGGCCGAGTTCGGTTACCGCCGGGACGAGCTGACCGGGAGCATGCTGAGCGATCTGCTGCATCCCGATGATCGTCCGGCCGCGATCAGGGCGGCGGCGACCACGATGCACGGAAGGCCGGGCACGGCGACCTTCAGCGGACGAGTCAAGGCGGCCGACGGCTCCTGGCGGCAGGTCGGGGCGACGCTGTCCCGCTACGGCCAGCCCGGTGAGCCAGGCCGGCTGCTCGTCGCCTGTCACGACGACAGCGAACTCGCGGCCCTTCGCCGGCAACTGAATCAGCTCACTTTCCACGACGGCGTGACCGGCCTGCCGAATCGCGCCTACCTGGAAGACCGGGTCAAGCAGGTGCGCGAGGGGACCGTGGCCGCGATCCTGATCGGTCTCGATGAGGAATCGCTGCTGGCCGACCTTGGCTCGCAGCCGGGTGAGGGCCTGGTGCTCGCTCAGGCGGGCCGTCGGCTGCGGGTGTCGGCGCCGCCAGGCGCGGTCGTGGCCCGCTGGAGCCGCGATCAGTTCGCGGTGCTGGCCGGCGAGCCCGCCACTGAACTCGACCCGGCTCAGGCGGCTGAGCTGGCCGGACGGCTGGCCGAGTCGATCGCGGCCGAGCCGTTCGCCGTGGCGGGCAGGGAAATCTGGATGACCGCGAGCGTGGGCCTCGCGACGAGCCGGGCGGCCGAGGCTGACCAGGTGCTCGGCTGGGCCAGGCGGCGATGGTGAAGGCCAGGCAGGCTGGCGGTGGCCGGGTCGAGGTGTTCGGTCCGAGGATGCATGCCGCGGCGGCGCGGCGGGCCAGGCTTGCCGCGCAACTCGGGGACGCGCTCGCAGAGCACGAGCTGCGAATCGAGTACCTGCGGGTAGCGGAGCTGGCGACCGGGCTGGTGACGTCGGTGCAAGCGCGGCCAGCCTGGACGGTTGACGACGAGGAGATCTGCTGCGACGAATTGGCCGAGGTCGCGGAGGAGGCGGGCCTGGCGGGGCGCCTCGGCGACTGGCTGCTGCGCGAGGCCTCGGGTCAGGTCGCTCGCTGGCGGGGGTCGGCTGGCGGGGCCGGGGCGTCCGGGCTGGGGCTCGCGATCGGCTTCACGGCCAGGCAGGTGGCCGCGCCTGGATTCTCCGGGTCGGTGCTGAGCGCGATCGAGGACGCCGGGCTGCCATCTTCGGCGCTGACTCTGCTTGTGGCCGAGCGGGCGCTCGTCGAGGCGGCCGCGCCGGTCGCGGCGGAGCTGGCCGGATTGCGTGCTACCGGCGTCCGGCTGGCGATCGGCGACTTCGGCACCGGCTACGCCTCCCTTAGCTACCTGAGGCGGCTGGCGGTCGACGCGATCAAGATCGATGCCTCTTTTACCGCCGGACTCGGGACCGATCCGACCCTGACCCTGCTCGTGGCGGCCGCTATCGGTCTCGGACGGGATCTCGGCATCGAGATGATCGCCGCCGGGGTCGACCGGCCCGAGCAAGCCGACCTGCTAGTGAAAATGGGCTGTGCGCTCGGACAAGGTGCCTGGCTGGGCAAGCCGCTTCTCGCCGGGACGTCGTTGCCCTGGCAGCAGGACCACACGGCACCGGACCAGGCCGAAGATCCGGCTTTGCAGTCCGGTTAACTGGTAACTGGGGAATGTAGCGGACTTTTATCACATTATTATTAACCGTCGGACGGATCCGGGAGCTGTGATCGTCTCGGCGGCGATCTTGTGCGAGCATCTACCTATGGGCGGACGCGTTGCGCTGATTGAGCACCTGGTCACTAGTGACCAGGTCGTCCGGCCGTGCGCGCGGGCCGCGCGTAGCGTGACGGAAGCCGGCGCCGATCTCGCCGAGCGAGTACCCGGCTAGGCGACGCGATCGGGTCTTCCGGCAGCGACGCCAAGGCGGCTGCCGGCCGGGCCTGCGTACTGGATGGCACACCGCATTTATACAGTCATGATGGAAAGTGCGGAGCGTCAGCAGGGACGTTAGGCCGCTGCGAGTCACGCAACGGGGCCTGGCTCGCACGAGGGAGGATCTGCGATGAGTGGCGAGATAACTTTCGATCTTCATACCTCCGATCGGTGCGTGCCTGAGGCGGTGCGGGCCGCGATGCTCGAATCGCCGGGCTTCGGCCAGGTATTTACCGATCACATGATTACCCTGCGCTGGTCAGAAGACCGGGGCTGGTACGACGGCAAGCTTGAGCCCTACGGCCCGCTGGTGCTAGACCCGGCGACGGCGGTCCTGCACTATTCGCAGGAAATCTTCGAGGGCATGAAGGCCTACCGGCAGGAGTCCGGGCCTATTGTCACTTTCCGGCCGTACGCCAACGCGGCTAGGTTCGCCAGGTCCGCCGCCAGGATGGCCATGCCGGCGGTGCCGGAGGATACCTTCGTGCAAGCGCTCGAGATCCTGGTCACCCAGGACAAGGAGTGGGTGCCGCACAGCACCTCGCAGAGCCTGTACCTGCGGCCCTTCATGATCGCGACCACGCCGGCTCTCGGTGTCGGCCGGCCGGCGAACTCGTTCCTCTTCGTGGTGATCGCCTCGCCCTCGGGCGCCGTGTTCACCGGGTCAGGGGTCCGGGCGGTCAACGTGTGGCTGGCCGAGGATTACACCAGGGCCGCGCCCGGCGGCACCGGAGCCGCGAAGACGGGCGGTAACTACGCCGCGTCCTTCGTCGCCCAGAAGCAGGCCCTCGACGAAGGCTGCGACCAGGTCGTCTGGCTCGACGCCGCCGAGCACCGCTGGGTCGAGGAAATGGGCGGGATGAACCTGTTCTTCGTCTACGGTTCAGGCAACGACGCGCGGATCGTGACGCCCCCGCTGACCGGCTCGCTGCTGCCTGGCATCACTAGGGACTCGATGCTGACGCTGGCGCCTGATCTCGGGATTCCGGCTTCTGAAGAGCGGATCTCGGTGGAGCAGTGGCGGGCGGGGTGTGAGGCTGGGGAGATTACCGAGGTGTTCGCCTGCGGTACGGCGGCGGTCGTTACTCCGGTCGCGGCGGTCAAGGGTGCGAGTACGGGCTGGCAGATTGGGGACGGGAAGCCGGGGCCGGTGACTATGCGGCTGCGGGAGGAACTGCTGGGGATTCAGTTCGGGCGGCTGCCTGATCCGCACGGGTGGATCCACAAGATCATCTAGGGTCATGCCGGCCCGGCTTGGGCCGGGGGCAAGAACTGGTTCCGGCCACGGGCTGGTTCCGGCTCCGGGCTGGTCCCGGCTCCGGGCTGGTCCCGGCCACGGGCTGGTCCCGGCCACGGGCTGGTCCCGGCCACGGGCTGGTCCCGGCCACGGGCTGGTCCCGGCTCCGGGCTGGTCCCGGCTTGGCCTCGATCCGGCTCGGTCCCGGCCCGACCCCGGCATTCCGGTCATTTGCCGCAACTGGCTGGGTCCGGCCGCTACGATGGCCCATCGTTGCGGTACCGGGCAGGCGGGCAACGACAACGATGGCCCCGCGCTGTGGTTGTGACCGCATCTATGGGACATCGTTGCGGTAGCGGCAGTCCGCCGTAACGACAACGCTGGGACATCGATGTTGCTTCTTCTGGCAGGAGGGTAGTCAGGCTGGCTTCACTGTTGCGTCACGTGACCGCGAGGATGCGACGGGTGAGCGCAGCGGCGACTGCCTGGGGCAGTTGTCTTCCGCGGCCTTCGCCCGCGGGCTTCCGGTCATGCGCAAGTGGGACGTTCACGGCGTCGAGTCCGATTCTGCGGCCGGCTCGTCACTGTATGTGAGCGGTTGTCGGTTCTGCGGAGGTATGCTGCCGCGCCGCTTCCGGTGCTCGGGCCTGGCGGCCCTGCGCTCCGGGTCGGCTTGCCCTCGGATGACCTCGGGGTTCTGAAGGCGCCGGCTGAGATTGCCGGCTGGGATGGTCAGGAACTTGAACATCCAGTACGAGGCGCGCGATGGCCGGGCTCGGCGACGCCGCGCCGCAGGGTCGTCTCCTAGGTTGTGCCGTTAGGGTGTACCGATGGACGACAAGCAGATTCTTGGGCACATCGACGAGCTCATTAAGACCGAGCATGCCCTGCGCACAAAGCTCGCTGCTGGCGAGCTGACCTCGGCGGAGGAGAATGCCTCGCTGAGGACGACAGAAGAAGAGCTCGACCGGTACTGGGACCTGCTGCGGCAGCGCCGCGCGCGGCGTGAATTTGGCGAGGACCCGGGCCACGCGGAGGAGCGGCCGGCTTCTGAGGTCGAACAGTACTGGCAGTAGCGGCGGCCTTCAGGCCCATCGGTACCCTCTGGGCATGCGACTCGCGAGGTTCTCCCATGGTGATGGCCAGCCGAGCTTCGGCCTGGTGCTCGACGCAACCAAGGCCAAGCCCGGTGAGCACGGCGCTGCCGACGGCGAAGAATCACTCATCGTCGCTCAACTGGCCGGTCATCCGATTAGTGAAGGCGGGGCCAAGCTCACCGGCGCGTCCTACCCTCTAGCCGAGGTCCGCCTGCTCACGCCAGTCGTCGGCAGCAGCAAGATCGTGTGCATCGGCCGCAACTACGCCGACCATATCGAGGAGCTTGGCAACCAGCGTCCAGCCGAGCCGATCATCTTCCTGAAGCCGTCAACAGCGGTCTGCGGCCCTGGTGACCCGATCAGGCGCCCGGTCACGATCTCGGAGCGCATCGACTACGAGGGCGAGCTCGCCGTAGTAATCGGGCGGATCAGCCAGGACGTGCCGGCCGAGCGAGCCGCCGAGGTGATCTTCGGCTACACCTGCGCCAATGACGTCACCGCGAGGGACCTGCAGGCCAAGGACGGCCAGTGGACCAGGGCCAAAGGATTCGACACCTTCTGTCCGCTTGGCCCCTGGGTCGAGACCGACATCGATCCGTCCGACCTTGCCCTCACCACGACCCTCAACGGCGAAGTGAAGCAGCACTCAAGTACCTCGCTGCTCCTGCACGGCATCCCCGCCCTGATCGCGTTCGTGACCCGGGTGATGACCCTGCTGCCTGGCGACGTGCTGCTGACCGGCACGCCCGCTGGCGTCGGGCCGATGGCCAAAGGCGACGAGGTAGCGGTGACGATTGAGGGCATCGGCACGCTCTCTAACCCAGTGGCTGATCGTGACTGAGACGTGATGATGCAAGCGAGAAGCGAGTTGGAGGTAGTCCCGTACGTCAGCTAAACTTCACTGGCGTGACCGAGCCCGGCAGGGCTCATTGCCTTTGGGGTATGGGGTAATTGGCAGCCCGACGGGTTCTGGCCCCGTTAGTCTAGGTTCGAGTCCTGGTACCCCAGCGACGTACATGCGGGTGTGGCTGGCTGTTATGGTGGCTGCGCCCGAGATGTGAGTTACCGAGTGCGCAAGGCTGGCGCTCGGTGTGAAGTTCCTGGCCCCGTCGTCTAGTGGCCCAGGACGCCGCCCTCTCAAGGCGGTAGCACGGGTTCAAATCCCGTCGGGGCTACGTTAGGTTGAGGCAGGTCAAGGGCCTGATCGCCGGATGCGGCGGTCGGGTCCTTGATCATTTGTCATTTGGTTTGTCATTGGGTTCTGACGTCACAAGGCGGTCTTGGGCGGCAGCGGATGAGTGGTCTCGGCACGTTCGCGCCGGGCTGATCGTCGGATAGCGCTCTGGGTGATCGCGCTGACGGTGCTCGGCGCTGCTCTGGGGGTTCTGGTCGCGGGTCCCTCGGCGTAGTGAGGCGGGATACCGCTGGCCTCGGGGGCCTTGCTGACTGAGTACGTGCCCGCGATACGCGATGCGCGCTCCGTCGCCGGGACGAGCAGCAGGCGGCTGCGGCGGCGCAGGAGAGATGGGACGCCGTCGGCGAGCCAACGGCGGAAGCCGTTCAGCGCGACCCTGCGGCCCGGCTGCGCCCGGACAGCGCGATCGTCGAATTCACTGGCCGCGAAGCCGAACTGGCTCTGCTGCGGGCGTGGTGCGCATCTCAGGATGCGCATTCGGTGCGGATCATCGTTGGCGCAGGCGGTGTCGGCAAGACCCGGCTGGCCCTGGCGGTAGCAAAACGAGTGGGAAGCTCGCGGCCACGAGTGGCGACGGTACGGAGCTTCAGGCAGCACTAGCCCTGTAATCCATCTTATGTTCTCTCGTGTGAGAAATCTTCACGGGAACATGGTAGTTGAGTACCATGAGCCGAGGAAGGAGGCTACGTGCTACTCAGCTTCCGCACCGCAAACGTGCTGTCGATCCACGACGAGCAACGACTCTCGCTCGTCGCCACCGAGCTTAACGACGGCTCCGCGCGCCCGACTCGCATCAGAGAGAGCGGCAAGACGGTCTCAGTCATCCCTGTCGTCGGGATCTATGGGCCTAACGCGTCTGGCAAAACCAACATTCTCGCGGCGCTGAGGATGATGCGGGCCGCGGTGTTGACATCGGTCGAGTGGTTCAGCAAGCCGGACCCGGTTCGGCGCATTCCGTTCGCGCTCGACCCAGACGCCGCAGGTCTGGTTCGACCGCCGCGACGATGGCGAGATCACCTTTCCCGGCGAGGGTCTGCGTGGCGAAAAGCTTGACCTCGCCAGGCGTACCCGACGCGACTCGTTGTACCTGACCGTCGCCGCGGGGTTCAACCAGGAACAACTACTGCCCGTCTTCGAGTGGTTCCGCGACAACCTATGGCTGATCACCCCTGATTGGCCTCACCGTGGCCAGCGGCAGAACTACACGAAAGACCGTGTGATCCACGATCCTGAGTTCCGTGAGCAGGTCACCAAGCTGCTGGCTGTTGCGGATATGGGCATTACCGGCATTCAGGTCGTCCCTGGTGCATCTGACGAGATCGCGTTCACCCACCGAGCGGGTGACCGCGAGGTAGCGCTAGATTTCGGGAGTGAGTCGCTTGGTACCCGGACCTGGTTCGCCATGGTGGGCGCCCTGCTTGAGGCGTTCGGCCGCGACCGCGGGCTTACGATCCTCGTCGATGAGCTGGATGCTAGCCTGCATCCGGCAATGTGCGCCGAGGCTGTCCAGCTGTTCGATGATCCAGTTGCCAACCCTCGTTGCGCTCAGATGATCTTTACCACGCACGACGTAACCATGCTGCGTACGCTCATCGGCGGTGGTCGGGTGCTGGATCGGGACGCAATCTGGCTGACCGAGAAGACTGCTGATGGGGCCACTGATCTATATCCGCTGAATAGTTTCGATCCACCGCCGCGGAAAGACGACAACATTTTCCGTAAGTACCTGCTTGGTACTTACGGCGGTACACCTCAAGTTTCATCAGGAGAAATCGCGCAGGCTCTCGCGGAGGCGCTACCGTGAGCCCGGATCGGTGCTGGAGGGACATGCAGTTCACTGCGACCCGCTGAAGCGCGATCCATCCACCGATGTGTGGCGTTTTGTCGAGTGCCTGCGCATTCCAGAAGTGCTGAGCTGAAGGACTTCACCAATGGCCAAGCTGACCCTGTCTCAGCTCGAACGTCACCTGTTCGTCGCTGCAGACATCCTGCGCGGCAAGATGGACGCCTCGGAGTACAAGGAATACATCTTCGGAATGCTGTTCCTGAAGCGGTGCTCCGATCAGTTCGGCGCCCCATGGCCGCTGACATCAGCGGCGGTCACCGACCAGATAGTGATCACTCGCCGAGGATGGCTTCCTTGGCGCTCGGGCGAGGGTGGCTTGGGTGGTGGCGGGCAGGCCGATTCGGTTCCAGTGAAAGATCACGTGCAGCGCGATCACTGTCCGTAGTCCTCGGGTGAGCTTGCCTGTCTCCCGCAGCTGCCGGAGGTTCGTGCCGGCGTTCTCAAAGGCGCTGTACCACTCGCCGGTTGCGCGGGCGTTGCCGAGCAGCAGACGGCGGACGTCACCGGTGAACCCTTCCCAGGTCCGGGTATCGGGGGTGGGTGGCAATGTGAGTTGTTCGGCGCGTACTGGTGACCATCTGCGGGGCGTCGCCTTGCTCGTTGAGGTCCAGCGCTGCGGCGCGCATCATCGCGAAGCACAGGATGAGCGAGCGTTCCCGGGACAGTTCGCCAATGGCCAGGAATACGTCGATCTCCGCCGGCCACGACATCGCCTGCCATCTGCTCAGACGGTGATGCACCGCCTAGTCATACAGGCCCGCATAGCTGTGGGTCAGTGCGGTCCTCCGGGAGTCACGCCTCACGGCGGATCGGATTTGTCCGGTTGCGCGTTTGCGCTGGCGGGCCAGGGCGTTCTGCGTGGCATCAGTCGCACTGGCGCTGTCTGACAGACTCTTGGTGCAGGATGTTGGTGTGCCCGCTTCCATTCCCGCGATCGTCGAGCCGTCAGTGCTGCGCTGGGCGCGGGAGTCGATCGACCTCACGCCTGTTGCTGCCTCCCGGAAGATCGGTGTGCCTGATGACCGCGTCGCAGCGTGGGAGTCGGGTGAGGAAGTCCCGACCATAGCCCAGTTGCGGAAGGCGGCTGACGTCTACAAGCGGTCGCTGGCCGTCTTCTTCCTGGCCGCGCCGCCGGCCGGGTTCGACACCCTGCGCGACTTCCGCCGCCACCAGGGCGCCGTGGCGGGTCCATGGTCGCAAGGTCTGCATGAGGACTACCGCCGTGCCCATGTCCAGCGCGATCTCGCCCTGGAACTCTACGAACTGGAGGATGCGGAGCCTCCGTCTGGCTGGCAGATTTCGCCGCTGCCGTCGCCCGACGATGCACTGGCCTCGGCTGCGCGCCAGCGCCTGCTCGCTGGTGCGCCGCTGCCCCTGCCGGGCGGCAGCGGGACAGCCTATGAGCACCTCAATACCTGGGTGGCGGCGCTCGAAACGGCCGGAGTGATGGTGCTGGCGGCTTCGGGCGGCCGAGTACCAACCTCAGAGATGCGCGCGTTCTCGCTGTTCTTCGACGTGCTTCCCGTGATCGTGGTCAACGGAGCCGACGCTACCCGCGGCCGCCTGTTCTCCTTGCTCCACGAATACGCTCACCTGCTGCTGCACACCGGCGGGCTGTGCGACACCGTCACCGACGCCGGCGCTACCAGCCCGGATCGGAGACTGGAAGCGCGGTGCAATGCCATCGCGGCCGCGATCCTGATGCCTCACGCTGCGGTGCTAGCCCAGCCAGAGGTCCAGGCGCGCGTCAATGCCCGGGCGAGTTGGACTTACAGTGCGCTGGCCGCTGCTGCGGCGCCCTTTGGCGTCAGCACAGAGGCATTCCTGCGTCGGCTCGTGGATCTCGGCCGGGTTGATCCGGGTTTCTACAGTGCTCGCCGCGAAGAGTACCTGGCACGGTACGAAGACGAGGACGCCAAATCGCAGGGCGGCGGGGACTGGTACCGCAACACTGCACGTGACCTGGGCAAAGGCTACGTCCGGCTCGTGTCTGACGCTTACCGGCGACGGGTCATCGACTCCTACACCGCAGCGACCTACCTCAATGTCAAGGTTGGCCAGATCAGCCGCCTGGCCCAGGCAGCCGCGCTCAGGAACGCGGTGTAGGCCGTGGCATTTTACTCCTTTGACACCAGCTCCTGCTGAACGGCCGCCGGGACCTGCTCCCCAGGCTACGTTCCCGAGCCTGTGGGCCAACATCGAGGCGATGATCGCGGACGGGCACATTCGCTGCGTAGACGTAGTGCGTGATGAGCTGTCTAAACGCGGCGTCGTGGTGACAGAAGAGACGCTCAGTGGAAACCTCGCGAAACCGAAAATTCCGGATGTGTGCGAAGCGATGCAGACGCCATGGCTCAACTTGGTCCGATTCGTACAAAGCCCAAGGATGGGTCTTCTAAGCAGCTCAAGCTTCAGCCCAGGAAGGCGGGAAGATGGAACTCACGCTCGTCGCCAAGGACTCCGATTCGATACCGGACGGCTCGCCGACGCTTTACCGGACCGACCGTCCGTCCTGGGTCGTGCAAGGGTGGGCGGTCACTGACCGGGCGGTGCTGGCCGCCCTGGATCTCCCAGAAGGGCGAGACGTGCGTGGAGATCCCGGACCGGCTGATCCCGTTCTTCCAGACCCCCCGGTAATGCGGGCATCGTCTCGCGAGGAACTGGGCGGGCTGTGCCGGGGCATCCGCGCGTCTTTCGCGCACCTGGAAACCCGTGATTCCTACGGCACCGAGACCGAGCTGCCGCACCTGGCCAGGTGGCTGGGCGGCGAGCCCGATGATTACTCGTGGCTGGAGTGGTGGCTGGAAATGCTCCGGCGGCACCGGGCAGCCGGCCGCACCTGCCGTCGCCTGCGCGTGGTGTCCGAGCCATTGTCCGATTACCAGCAGTGGGTTCTCAGCCACGCCCGGCTCTTCGCCGACGCCGGCGAGGACATCCGCTATGTGCCGAGGCCGAAGCTGGCCGCCGCCCTGCTGCCGGGCAGCGGCGATTTCTACGTCTTCGACGACCAGTTCGTGATGTTCCTGCATTACGCGGGAAGCGGCCTCAACGCCTCGTTCGAGACCACCGCCGACCCGGCGGTCATCGCCACGTGCCGGGAAGCATTCGAGGCCGCGTGGGAACTGGCAACGCCCCTGGGTGACTATCATCACCCCTGAGTCCGCCGCCGACCGGCGAAGGGAACTCGGCCTGCGGCTGCGCCAGATCCGCAGGTCCGCGGGCCTGACCGGCCAGGAACTAGCCGCCGCCACGAGGCAGCATGTCACCCGGATCAGCCGGATCGAGAACGGCATCCAGCCTCCCGCCGACCGCAACATCCGGGACTGGGCCGCCGCGTGCGGCGCCGCTGACCAGATCCCCGATCTCCTGGCCACCGCCCAGGACACCGAATCGGCTTACCTCGAATGGTCCAGGCAAGCCAGAACCGGGATGAAGCACCTCGGCACCCTGCACTCGGCCAGCACCTACCGTCGGACCACCGCGTTCCGCATCCACGAGCCCATCGCGCTCCCCGGCATCTTCCAGACCGAAGCCGGCACCCGCCGGATGCTCACCTACTGGTACCAGTTCCTCAACGCCCCCGACGACGCCGACGCGACCATCGCCATGAGAACCCAGCGCACCGCCATCGCCCTCAGCCCGGCCAAGAACATCCGCGTCGTTCTCGGCGAGCAGGCGCTGCACACCAGGCACGGCACCGTCGCCGAGCACGCCGACCAGCTCGCCCACCTGCTCTCGCTCATGCGCCTGCACTTCATCACCGTCAGCATCATCCCCGCCGGCGTGCGGCGCCGCGCCGTGGCCACCATCGGCTTCTGGATCTTCGACGACAACGCCGTTGCCCTCGAAACACCCACTGCGGCTATCAAGATCACCAGGCCGCGTGAGATATCCCAGTACGCCGCCATGTTCGACGACCTCGAGCGCGAAGCCATCTGCGGCCACCAGGCCCGCCGTCTCGTCACCGCCGTCCGCGACAGCCTCTGATCAGAGTGACATTCCCCTGACCCCGTGGCCGCTAGCATCAGCGGCGTTCACCGATCAGATAGTGATCATTCGCCGAAGATGGCGTCCTTGGCTGCTTGGGCGAGCGTGGCCTGGGTGGTGGCGGGCAGGCCGATTCTGTTCCAGTGAAACATCACGTGTAGTGCGATCACTGCCCGTAGTCCTCGGGTGAGCTTGCCTGTTTCCCGCAGTTGCCGGAGGTTCGTGCCCGCGTTCTCGAATGCTGTGTCCCACGCGCCGGTGGTACGGGCGGTCCCGAGCAGCAGGCGGCGGACGTCGCCGGTAAACCCTTCCCAGGTCCGGGTGTCGGAGGCGGGCGGCCAGTTGGGTCGTTCTGTCCGCTGCTGCACGACTTTTGCCCACACGTCGCCTTGCTCGTTGAGGTCCAGCGCTGCGGCGCGCATCATCGCTGAACACAGGATGAGCGAGCGTTCCCGCCGGTCAGCTGGCTCGTGGCGGAGGTAGGTGAGGAGGTGGTGGCTGTCGTGGTGGAACAGCGTGTGCGCGGCGGTCATGGCGTCGGTGCCGCCGAACGCGTGGGTTTCGGGTTCGTAGATGTCGCTGGTCCAGCTGACTCCCTGCGTGAGCAGTTGGCGCGCCAGGTCTTGGTTGTCCGGTTTATTGGTGGGCAGGTAGCGGATGCGCCAGGCGCCTTTGCGGATGAACCACCACGAGCTGACCAGCCCGGCGGTCTCGGCGGCGGGAAGCACCTGCCGGAGATGGGCGACCGCATGCTGTTCTTGTTGCTGCCGGGTGTCGCCGGGGTAGGAGATGTTGATCTGCTGCCACGGGGTTTCGTCCACGGCGGGCCTTTCGTCAGGTGAGGAGGAGGCAGGCGTCCCACGAGGTTGCGGTGGTTCCGGCGGCGGCGAGGTCGGCTCCTGCTGTGCCGTCCAGGAGCCCGGCGGGCTCGTCTTCAGCGGGAATGGTCTGCCTGTGGAGGTTTTCTATCTCGGTGAGGGGTGTCGGGGTGAGTGCGTCGGCGGCGATGCGGCGGGCGGTGGCGAGGAGTCCGGCGGTGCCGTGGCACAGGCTGCGGTCGGTGAGGCGACGGGTTTGCACTGGGTCGGTGACGCAACTGGTGAACGCGGTTTCGGCGAGGTGCTGGCGGCCGGTGTCACCGAGGGCGTGCGCGGCTAGTTGCTGGGCGCGGGCGATGCCTTCCCTGTCAAGTCCGCACGTGTTGCGAAGGGTGAACACCAGCTGTCCGCAGGCGGGGAAGGGGTGAGCGTTGCTGCGACTGTCGCCTGCACGCCGCGCAGGGTTCATGCAGGGGGTGCTCGGCGGCCTCTTTCGGCGCGTGCCGGATGCGATGCGGCACCGCGGCCGTGTGGACGTGCTCGGTGCAGGGAGCCGGGGTGGCTCCCGGAACGTCGGGACATCCGGTGTCAGCACTGTTTGAAAACTGACCCCTTTTCCGGCGGGTAGGTTCTGTCGTCCCGGGCCGGGGCGGGCGATCTGGCTGGCGGTGTCATTGCTCATGAATGGTTCTCTGTGGCCGGGGCGGTCCGGGTGCGGGGCCGGGCGGGCTGCGCCGGGGTGGCTGCCGCGGTGAGCTTGCTGGTGAGGGCGCGGCGCTCGGCGCACTCGGCGTCCAGGGCTGCCTCGGCGCGCTGTGCGCGCTCGGTCGCGGCGGCGGCGAGCTCGCGGACGGTTTCGGCCTGTGCCTGGCAGGAGGCCTGCAGTGCCGCGAGCTCGCGTTCGGCCAGCTCCCGGGTCCGGGCGAGGGCTTCCTCGCCGGCGCGGCGGGCCTCGGCCAGCGTGGTGCTGGCGCGTCCGGCGTCGTTCCTGGCGTTCTCGATCGCGGTGTCACGTTCGCGGGCGGCCGTTTCGCGCCCGGCGGCTGCCTGCGTGGCCTCGTGTTCGGCGGCTTGGGTGCGGGCAAGGGCGGCGGCGAGCTGCGCGGAAATGGCCGGGGACTGCTGTTCCAGCTCGCCGGCCCGTTCCTCCGCTGCCTGCGTGCGGGCCTGCGCGGCCGACCGGGCGGCATCAGCTGCGTCGGCTGCTTCCCACGCCGCTGCCGCGGACTCGGCGGACTCGGCGGCTTGCGCCGATGCGCTGGCCGCGTGCGCCTCGGCGCGGCGGCGGGCGGCCTCGGCCTCGGCCAGCACGGCGGCGACGCGCCCCGGATCGGCTGCGGCGGCCTGGGCTGATGCGGTGGCGGCCAGCCGGGACGCGTCGGCGAGCAGCTGCGTCAGCTTTCCCAGCGATGCCTGCGGCCCGTCGGCCGGCGGTGGCGCCGGCACGGCCGCCTGGCCGCGCAGCCCGTTGTAGTGCCGGATACGGCACTCGTCGCTGCAGAACTGCCGCGACCTGCCTCGCTCGCCGGGCGGCAGCGGCCTGCCGCACCCCGCCCGCTTGCAGCAGCCGCCGTCACCTGCGCGAGTACCAGTTCCCGCGGGTATCACCGCCGTCGTCGTGGTCATGACAGCACCCTGCTGAACTTCCGTTTCGTTTCGGTTCATTTCATTTCGTTTCGCGTCAGCAGCCCGCGCGGGCACGCGCCGGCCTGGGAAGGAAAAGGGGAAGAGGGTCAGGCGGCCTCGCGGCCGCCGGGCAGGACGTCATCACGGGACAGGTCCCGCTGCCCGGCCTCCGCCGCGGCCAGGCGGCGCGGGCTTCAGGCGGGCTCATGCCTGGTGATCCTCGGGCGGGGGGAGCGGGGCCAGTTTCCGCACCTTGTCCTGGCCGAGTTGCCGGTAGAGGCGATCATTGTCGGTGGTCAGGACGTTCGCAATCCGGGCGAACGCTTCCACGCTTGCCCGTAGCCGCTGGTTTTCCTGCTGTGCTTCGGCCAGCCGGCGGCGGGCGCCGGACAGTTCGTCACGAAGCCTGGCCTCGCTGGCGGGGATCTGCCCTTGGCGCGCACCCGGGCGTAGAACTCGTCTTTGAGGTCGGTGTGCCGGTGCGTGAGGACGTGCCGTTTCACGTCGGCCTCGGTGGCGAGCGATACCACGGTCAGGGCGCCGTCGGAACGCAGCGGCGTGCCCGCGAGCAACCGGTCGGCGGCAGCCCGGATCAGGTCCCGTTCACTGGCTGAGGCCATGCTCGTCCTCGCCGGTGTTCACGATGCGGGTCCGGTCATGGGTGCCGGCGAGCTTGTCCAGCTCATCGGCCCGGTTGCGGAGCCGGTCCGCGATCGGCCCTGGTGTCAGCGGTGCGCCGGCCTGGCCCCGCAGGTGGCTCGCTTCCAGGCGGAGCTGCTGCCCGTGGGTGTCGGTGCGCGCGATGTTGGGACATGCCGGCCGGCACCGGTCCAGGCTCGGCGCGGCGGGGCGTGCCCGGCCGCCGTTGCCAGACAGCGGGTTGCAAAGAGCCCGGGTGGGTTCGTAGTTGCAGATGAGGTAGGAGCCGGCGTTCTCGAAGACGGTCAGCTCCGGGTCAGCGAGCAGGGCTCTGGCCTGCCGCGGCGTGGTGATCACCCCGGCGAACCGTTCGTGCTGGAGTCCGGCGGCGTGAATGAGGCGGCGGGCGGCCGGGCCGGAGATGCCCTCGCCTGCCTGGACGGCTTCGTGGACATCGCTGAGGTGCTCGGCGGCGCAGCGAGCGGTCTCGACGTCAAGGAGCTCGTGTATCCCTCCCTTCGAACGGCTGGCGTAGCCTTCGCTGATCGCTGTGCGCAGGTGACCGTACTGGACGGCCAAGGCGGTCAGCCCGCCCGGCCGTCGGGCGATGTGCCACGCCAGCGACCTGCGGAACCGCATCGTTCCGACCCGCCCCGCCGGGTCGGGCGGGATCGCCCCGGGTTCGCCGTGGCCGGCGGCCAGTTCGTTCGCGAAGGTGATGAAGTCCTCGATCCTGCCGCCCATGGCTCGTGCTGTCAGCGCCCGTCCCGGGCGCGGGCGCAGGATCGGGGGAAACAGGAGCCCGGTGCCGCCCGCGATCTGTTCCAGGACGCCGATCGCGCCGGCCACCTGGGGAACGGCCACCCACGGCACCTCTCGGGGCTGGCCCCCTGAGACGTGCCTGCCGTCGTCATCGCGGGCGCTCTTGAACTGCCGGCCATAGATCAGGTGCCGGCGGGCGGCGGCCCGGTCGTCCTGTTGTCCCGGGGCGGGACAGCAGCCTGCCGCAAGGGCGAGGACCTCGCCGGGGCGCATCCCGGTCAGGTAGGCCACGACGATGAAACAGGCCGTGTTCAGGAACCGGATCATGCCGTCGGCCTCGTGGAACTCGATGTAGTCCCGCCACGGCTTGCCGCCGGAAGTTCCTCTCATCGGCACGGCCAGCGGAGCCGGGCCCGGGTTGGCGTCCCGCAAGCGCCTCAGCCGTGGCTTGTTGAGCAGCGTGTAGGCGGCGGTCAGCGGCGTGCCGGTCATGGCGGCCATGTAGGTGGTGGCGAAGCCATGACCGCCGATCTTGGCCGGGCTGCTCGGGATCGGCTGGCCCGCGGCGATGAGGCGATCGAGGTAGGCCTGCAGCTCGGCAGCCTCGGTCACCTGCGCGGGCCGGTCTTCCATCCGGTCCAGCACCTCACGCAGGCGCCGTTCTTCAGCTCGGGCAGCGAGAATGTCGGTGCTGAACTCCTCAACGAATCTCAGCGCCCAGAGCAGCAGCGGCCCCATGGTGGCCGGGTCGATCGGGTCGGTCGCGTTCTCTCCCCTCGGCGTCTGCGGCGGCAGGTAGTCATCCACCCCTTCGCGGATCCATGGTGGCTCGCCGGTGCGCGCATGCTCTGGCAGGTCGCTGCCGTAGCCGTGCAGCCGCGTCAGCGCAGTCAGGTACGTGCCGGCGCTGCTTCGCCGGAGATTGCGGCCCTTGATCTGCGCTGCGCAGAAGTCGGCCTGGAGGGTCCCGTCCGCCTCGGCCAGCCGGGAGATGCGGTTGTCATGCAGCCAGGTCGCGAAACGCGCCCAGACGCAGATGGTGCGGTAGGACTGCTCAACGCCGACCCGGGACCTCATCGGCGGACCGCCCCGGAACACCACCAGCTCGGGAAGCGGAAGGTTAAGCAGTGCCCAGCCGGCTAGCCGGAATGCGTCCCGCAGGGGCTCGGGAAACCGTCGCCACCGCACCCCGCAGCCTGAGGCGGAGGGATGGTCGCTCAGCACCCCCAGCGACCATCTCTCGTCACCGAACTTCGGCACCAGGTGGCGGCGGTACTCAGGAACTGACTGCAGGTCGACGAGGGGATCCTCCGGCTGCGGCCAGCGGACCGGAACCTCCTGCGGCAGCGGGCAGGTCACGCGCCGAGCCCCCCATGGAGAAGATCGCCGATGGTCTGCCGGTCCGTGGCCGTGACCGCGCTAAGGGCGTCCGACCACTCGGCGGCGGTGAACCACTCCTGCCTGATGTGCAGCGCCAGCCGGGGCAGGTGCAGACGAGAGGTCACAACCGCGTTCGGGCAGGCCAGGCAGAGCAGGAACGACACCCGGCAGGGCGCGCCGTGCGGGCTGAACGGGCTGTGCTGATAGTCGCCGCAGCTGGCGGTCGCGGTATCCGCGCCGGGCTCGGCGGCATCTTCCGGCATGCCGCGGCGAGCTCGCACCACCTCGTGCGCATGCGAGATCGCGTCGGCGACCCCGGACGCGATGACGGACATGGCCTCTTGCTGAGCCGCGGGCTCCCGGAGAACGTAGACGCTGTCGTGGACGTCCTGGCTGTGCTGGGCCGGAGCGCGGCGGTGCAACACCACCACGGTGCGGCGCAGACGCCGCATGTTCACCTCGAGTCCGGTGGCACGCGCCCAGGTCACCAGCTCCACCGGGCCGAAGCCGGAACGAAAGTGCGTCGCCGGGTTCCCGGTTATCGGAGACCGGGTCTTGCGCCAGACGATCAGCCGGTCCGTAGGGGCCTCCAGCCCTTCCAGGATGGCGCGGGCCGGGGCGGTAGCCCGCAGCGCCTGCGTGATCAGGCGGCCGGGAGACCGGGGACCCCAGTCGGTGAGGTTGCGGCTCTCATAGCGGTAAGGCTCGTAGCGACGCCGCTTCTCCAGTTCCATCCGGTAGATGACCTGGCTCCTCTCATCCGGGTCAGACATGATCTGCGGGACGCGCAGCTCGGACACGGTGGTGGAGTTCCACCCGTAGGCGGCCACTATCGACACGGCCAGGGCGGCCGCCTCGGCCGGAGTCAGGCAGAGCCTGTACCCGGCGGCGGCAACCCCCTGGCCGCCCAGAGCCCTGGCGTAGCGGTGGTCGAGATACCGCTGCCGGGACGTGTGACCGCGCCCGTTCAGGCGCACCTGATGGGGAACATCGCCGGTGCGGGCCAGGCTGTCCAGCGCCTCGCCAAGCCGCCACTCCTCGGTTCCTTCGGTGATGGCCCCGGCCCTCCACAGCGCCAGGTGCTGCTGGCTGGCCGATATGCGGCGCACGGCGCCGTCCAGCAGGCGCGCGGCGGCGCTCGTCAGGGCGGCGAAGTACTCCGCTGAGTAGGCGGTCTCTGTCGCCTTTACCTCCTTCACCGGCTTGCAGCTCGCCGCGTAGGTGTCCGCGGGAAGCCGCGGGTCAAGACGCAGGAGACCCGCGATCCTGGTGCAGGCCCGCTGGCCCGTGGCGGTGCCCGGCCGGCTGAGCCGCCAGGCGTTCCAGGTCGCCGGGGTGATCTCGGTGATCCCGGCCGGCGGACAGTCGAGCCCGGACAAGAACCTCGCGAACGCCGCCAGCGCTTCAAAGCCACCGCGGCTGGCCTGGATGGTGCGCCATCCCCCGGGACCAAGCTTGCCGGCGAAGATCTTGGCGAATGACCTCTGAAGCTCCCCGGAAACGGGGAGCTTCTCGAAGTTGTAGATCTGGCTGTCGTCGCCCTTCTCGCTGACATGGACCACCCGTCGCTCACCCGGCTGGAGCGGATCCGGGCGCCGGAACCGCGGATCAGGGAGCGCCGCGCGCCTGCCGCTCACGGCCCCGCCACGTCCAGCACCCGCCCTGACTCCCGGGCAAGGCGCGCGAGAAGACCGGTGAGGTCGGTGTCGACGTCCTCCGTCAGCAGCGAGCGAACCTGAAGGTCAGACACGGGGGCGAGGTAGATCTTGCGCGTTGTTTCCTCGCTGGCATGGCCCAGCAGGTCCTTCACCATCCGCCAGGGGTCGCCGTAGAGCAACCGGTAATCGCGTCGCTCCTCCGGGGTCAGCCCGAAACGACGGTCCATCGCATGCTGCAACGCGATCAGCATGTGCAAGGCAAACGAGTGCCGGCACATGTGGGGGGTGGCGAACGGCGGGTCGGGCACTACCCCTGCCAGCACGGTCGCGCACCGCTGCGACGCGGCGCGGAACACCGCCTCCCAGGAGTGGCTGCCGAAAGGCTGACCGTTCTCGCCTAGCCAGAGCCACAGCGGTTCGATGCCGCCCGGCCCCTCGGTGAACAAGAGCTTGCGCTCGCCGGGATCCAGGGAGTCCAGGCTGCCCTTCCCCGGCTTGCCCGAACCGGTTGTCCAGTGCGCGACCCGCTCCGCCCTGCCCGTCACCCCCGTCACCACCCGCACGCCAGCGGTATCCGCGTACCGGCCCTCGGCCTGCGCCCGGCGGATCACAGCCCGCCGCGTGGTCGCGCAGTACGCCGTGATCGCCCGCAACGGCTCGATCCCGACGTAGAAGGCGCGGGACCGCCTGCCCTTGGCAACCGCCGCCGCCAGCTGGGCCCGGACGTAACGCGGCGCCGCATCCGCCAGCGACGGCAACTCGATGGTCAGCAGCGACCCGCCCTCGGTCCTGCGTAATCCGCTGGAGAACAGCAGATCGGCGTAAGCGGCGTTGCGGTCATCGTTCCGGCCGCGCCACTGCTCATCACGACGCCCGTCTGCGGTGAACCCGCGCAGCCCGACATCACGCCACCGGCGGAACGCCCGCGGCGTCAGCCACTTCACGTTGCTCGACCGCACATCCCGGGCCCTGACCGCCGGCACCTCAACCGTGTCCCCGGCACGCGTCCGCACGACCTGGACCGCAACCGGGTTCTCCGCCACATGCCGCTGCCGGAACGCCCAGCCGTACAGGCGCTTCAGCGCCGCGACCTCACGATTCCACTTCGCGCCGCCGATCCGGTCCGGGTTACGCGGAGACCGGCGCCGCCAGTCCTCGAAATCCAGCAGATCCTCCTCCGTGGCCTCATCCCAGTTCTTGCCCCGCAGCCACAAGAAGTTGAAGAAGACCCGGTAGTCGCTGGTATAGGAACGCTTCGTCTCCTGCGCCAGACTCGCGAACGACGAGCGCCCCAGATACCGCGACAACCGGGCATCCACGCGATGATCCGGATCAGACATGAACGGGTCGCCCGGATCGATCCCCAGCGACTCCTCAACCTCCGCCAGATCGCCCCACTCCTCCAGCAGCGGATGCACCCCAGACGAAACAACCACCCCACTGGTCACCCAGTGCACATTCCAGGACTTGCTCACCAGCCACCTCACATGTCACAGCAACCCTAGACGCAACACGTTCAGTTAATAGGGAAGTGGCCGGGGGTGCCGTAGCACCAGGACGGCCGCAGCGGGGCCTGCCGGGCGGGCGTGCTGTGGTGCAGTTCGGCGCGGGTGACGGTCTGCGGCCACCACGTCCTGCCGTCAGTGTGCTGTTGCCAGGTGTCCAGCCACCGGCAGATGCGCGCGATCGCCGCAGTGTGCCCGTCAACGGTGACGCCGTCGCGGAGGGTGAGAGCGAGCAGTGCTAGCGGGCCGGTGATGCCGTGGGCTATCCCGAAGTTCGCGTCGCCTCCCGTGGGTGGCGGCTGGGTGCGCTCGGGTCCGTTCTGGCACCACCAGCCTGGGAGTGCGTTGACAGGTTCGGTGAGCCGTACTAGGTAGTCCAGGACCGGCCGGAGCAGGGCGTGGTCGCCGAGTCGGCGCAAGGTGACGCCGAGACCGGTCAGTCCCCGGATCAGGTCGTATTCCGCGTAGCGCGGCGGTCGCTGCTGGTCGATGCGGCGGTGAGCGGCGTCCAGCCGCCGGCGGGTCACCATGGCAGTGCCATCGGCGAGGATCGCCCGCGCGTTCCCGAGCCCTGGGTCGTCGGTGCCGGCCAGGACGAACGCGAGCGCGGGGGCGCCGTAGAAGAGGCTGGCACCGGCGGCGATGCTGACACCGCTGCTGGCAGCGGAGCGCAGCGCGGCGTGTGCTGCCGGCCGGTTGCCTGTCTCCTGGTGCAGGAGGGCGACGCCGGCCATGCCGTCAGCTAGGGACTGCCCTGCGCTCATGGTGATTGCCTGGCGTGCGCGGAATGGGCAATGGCGCGGACTAAACGCAGGCAGTGCCGTTCGGACGCGGTGTCGACGCCGATCATGCGGGCGTGGTGGAGGTGGAGCAGGTCAGCCAGCACTACGTCGGTGTCGAGTCCGCTGCGTTCTGCCGAGGACTGGTAGGCGGCCAGCGCTGCGGCGAGTTCCTCGTCGCGGAACGGGATTCTGGCGAGGGTGAGCTGGGCGGGGTTCAGGCGGGGTCCGGTTCGGTGGGGAATCTTTGCGGCGAGCCAGCTCAGGCCTTCACCGGTGAAGCCGTATGCGATCGCGATCATGCTTGCGGCGGTAGCAGCCTGCCGGTCGCCGTTCATGCGGCGCAGCGCGGCGCGGGAGTCGGCAGCGAACACTGCCTCGGCGGAGGCGAGTGTCGGTCCTGTTCCGTGACGGGTTTCCGGCCGGTAGGTGTGCAGGCTGTAGTCGTGCAGGACGGCGTCGTCGTCAAGTTCCTGCACCCACAGGGCGAGATCGCCGGCAATGTCGGCGAACCGGCCGGGATTTGGAATCGGGATGCGCAGCCGCAGGTGGGGCTCGGGGTCGGGATAGCGGACGAACCACCAGCCTGGCGGCAGGTGATCAGCGGGGCGGCCGGCGAGGTCGGTCAGGATGTCGTCGGGCCGGCCGTACAGGTGTGCTTCCAGCCAGCGTGACTGTCCGGGCCAGTGCTGAATGATGCTGGCGGGCCTGGTCGGCCGGGCTGACCGGGTGGCCGGGCCGGCCTGGGTGAGGGTGAGCAGGAGTTCGGCGGGGCGCCCGCTGATCCATCCCGCCGGGCTCCGGAGCTTCGGTGATCAGGGTGCTGGCCTGCCGGTCGAGCTGGTTGCGCAATACCGCCAGGTGGGTGTGGTCGTCCAGGTCCAGCCGCAGCCGCGCGTCGTCGTCGCCGGCCAGGACCTCATGTGGGAGCCGGTGCTGTTCGCGGTGCCGCTGCCAGGCGTCACGCCATTGCGGCCATGCCGCGGTCTTGGCGGGAAGCGCCGTTCGGTCAATGATCCAGCGGGCGGGGTGCAGGACGCTGCGTCCGTGCCGGACGCGGGGCAGGAATGGCAGGCCGCTCGCGTGTCCCCAGTCGAATCGACTGCACGGCGCTGTCCACGCGGTCCAGATCTCGGCCAGGAACCGGGTCAGCGGCTGCTGCAAGGACGGGAGCAGCACGCTGTTGAACAACAACGGCTCGACGGGCTGCCCAGTGACCCGCGATACAAGCCATAGCCGCTGGCCGTCACCGGTCACGGCCAGATCATCGACACTCCATTGCGGCGCTGGATGGAACTCGCCCACAGGAAGGACGGGCAGCAGTTCGGGCGCCCGAGCCACAGCCGTGAGGCGGGCGTCAAGCGGAGGGCCGGAAAGCTGGACTGTACGAGCGCCGGGCAAGGCGGTCGGCAATTGCTGGTAGACCTGCCGGAACGATGCGCGTTCGGCGGGGATGAGCAGGTGCAGGAAGCGGGCGGCGGCGACTCCGGCGTGGCGGGACCCGCTGAGTACCGTCAGCGTGAACGTGCCGCGGTCCAGATCCGAGAGAGTGTCGGCGGCGAGGGTGAACCGCAATTCGGTATGCGGGACCGGCGGCCGGTCATCGTCGCCGCGTAACCGGTCGATCAACGCATCGTCGAGTACCATCTCGGCGCTGCCATTTAGCGCGGACTGCTGCGCGAGGCGTCCGAGTATCTGGTCGCGGGCCGTGAGCACCTCCGGGGCGCGGCGGGCGGACTTCCGGTAGCCGGCCGGAAAGCCCAGGACGTTCAGCACGCGACGGACCGGCAGCGCCGCTCCCGGACCCCACCGCTCGATGAACGCGCTGTGGTACTCGGCCCAGCCACTAGTCGTCGAGGGCGCGACCGCCGCCAGTGTCGATGCTGCCTGCCCGGCCACACGGAGCACGGCCGGGGGCAGTGTCACCGCGATGTCCGCGCGAAGGTCGGCCGCGATCCGGCTGCCGGGACGCGGCATGGCGTAGTGGCGGGCCGCGTACGCGACCGGATCGGTGACGGTCATAGCGGGCCGCAGCGCCGAGAGCAGTACCCCGGTCTGCGCCAGTTCGAGCAGCAGCCGCTCGGCCCCGGCCACGCCGGCGGGTCCGGCGATCCTCGCGGCGAGCTCGGAGAACCCGACCGGAGAACGTGCCGCCTGGATCGCGTCTCGGACCGGTCCGGTCAGGCGGACCTCGACGTCCCACCGCCAGTGGCCATCGGTATAGGCAAGGGGCAGTACCCATTTCCCGCCGCGCTGGTACCCCAGCGAGTTCGTCATCACGGCGACTGTGCGCATTGTGGGGAGGTCGGCTTCGGCCCGCGCGGTGTACTCGGTGATGAACTCGCCGTCTGGGCGGGTTACCAGGCGGTGTGCGTCGCCCAGGCGCACCACCGCGCGGGCACCGAACTGGACCGGGGCCACGCCCGCGAACGCGCCGAAAGGCGTCGCGCGGGTAGTCCATCGCAGCAGGTACTTGACCGCTGACTCCACCAGGCGGCGCAGCCGCTGCTGCTGCGCCACCGTCTCACCGGTCACGGCGCGATGGATCTGCGCGGCTAGCTGGGGCGCGGCGGATGTGACGGCCGCCGCGAACCCCGGCAGTTGCCACGCGGCGTCCAGCCACTCCAGCCATTCCGCTGGCCTGTCGGATGTCAGGTCAGGCCATGGGGGCAGGACCAGATCGCCCGGGTACGCGGCGACGCGGATCAGGGCCGCGCCGACTGCGGGAACCATGGGCAGGGTTCGGTTAGTAGCCGCTGTCGCAGCGGGTAGTGCACGCGTCCGAGCCCGTGTTGCCGGTGCCGCAGTTGTCGTCGGTGCTGGTGGCGTAGCCGGCCGCCGCGGGACCCGCGTCTACCAGGCTGATGTCCAGGGTGAACTCCGCCGCGTCTGTTCCGTCCATCTGCTTGCCCTTCTTATGCGAGGGTGAAGGTGAGGACCAGGCGGCTGTGCCGCCTGCCCAGCACCGTCCCGGCGGGCAGGTCGCCGTCGGGAGTACGGAGGGGCAGGACGTGCAGCACCGGCGAGGGGGTGCCCGCGTCCAGCCAGGCGCGCATGTGCCCGGCCATCCGCCAGGCTGCCGCCGGAGCGTCTGGCCCGTGCGCGCGGGCGCCCAGGTCGAACATGTCGTCGTCGGTCCAGCGCAGCGCCGAGCGGTAGCACAAGGTGCCGTTGCCGAGGGCGGACGGCGTGCCGAAGCGCCACGCCGGGGCGACGAGGCCCGCGTCGACGGCCTCCTGCTGGGCCGTGAGAACAACGAACTGCTCCCCCGCACTGCTGAGACTGGCTGCCAGCCACAAGTCCAGGTCCGCCAGGACAGTGCGCGGCGGCAGGTTTACCCCGGCCCACGCCTGTGTCGGCGGCTGCGACAGCAGTTTGGCGCAGGCCTCGGCGTCCACGTGCTGGTCCTCGTCCAGCCGCAGATGGACGCCATCAGCGATATCGACGTACCGCATCTCATGAGCTCCTGCGCCCTGCAGTGCCACGAACCCGCACAAACGCTGGCTGCGGCTCACCAGCCGGTCAGCTACCCGGCGCAGCGCCCACGACCGCGTCATCCCGAAGGTCCGCAGGGGCACCACCAGCATCCCGTTTTCCGCTAGCTGCTCGATCCAGGCCGGGGGAATGTCCCATGCCCCGGCCGTCACGATGATCACGTCGTAGGAGCGGCCGGGGTCGACCCGCTGCTCCGCGTCCGCACACATCACGGTCACGTCGTTATAACCGGCCGCCGCCAGGCACGCCGTGGCCCGGTCGGTCACGTCCAGGTCGATGTCCACCGTCGTGACCGAGCCCGACGGGCCGGTCAGTTCGCGCAGCAGCGCCGCGTTGTAGCCCCCGGAACCGATCTCCAGCACGTGCCGGCCGCGCAAGCCTCCGTCGGCGGCGTCGGCCGCCTGACCGAGCATTTCCGCGATCAGCCACGACGCCGACACCGAGCTGACGACCTCGCCGCCGACTCGCTTGGTAATGACGGCCTGATCGGTGCGGTACGCCTCCTCCAACGCGACATCCGGCGTGAACAGATGGCGCGGAACCGCCCGCAGCGCAGCCTCCACCTCGGGCCGCATGATCAGCCCTTTACCCGCATGGTCATCAACCAGCTGATCGACCATCAATGCGCGAAGGCTCTCGCCGCTGACTGTGTCTACACTCGCTGGCACGCAATCTCCCTGTCCGTCGTCCGAAACTAGGTTGCCCCGGGCGGGGACTCCCGGTAAATGAACTTGCACGGGTTTGCGCGGGCAGTTTCACCCGAGCGCGTCAATGGCGCCTGTGATGATCGCTCGGGCCTTGGCGCCGTGAACCGCGATGTCCGATAGCTGGCTGAATGCCTGGCCGTACATAGCGACCTCGCGCGGCTGGGTGATCGTCAGCCATCCAGACACCAGCTCCACGTTCACCTGGGCTTCGTCGAAGATCCAGAAGTCCTCGACCGGCCACATGGCGTCTCTCGGAAGGCCCATCGGGATGATGCCCAACGAAACCGACGGGAGAGACGCTACGGAAATGAGGTGACCAAGCTGCCCGGCCATTACCTCGACGCCGCCGATGACGTTCCGCAGGACTGACTCCTCGATAACCACGAAGAACCTGTGGTCTCCTTCACGGAGCAAGCGCAGCCGGTCGGCCCGGACCTTCGCCGCCTCCTCGGTGTCATCAGGCAACTCGCGCCTGATTGCCAGGGCCTGAAGCGCGGCCCTGGTGTACCCGCCCGACTGGACCACCCCTGGGATGAGCCAGGAGGAATATGCGCGGAACGAGCGCGTCCGCTCCCACAGCGGCAGGACAGCTTCCTGGGCGTGCTTCAGCCCGGTGCGCTCCATGCGCCGCCACTCGACGAACATGTCCTTGACGTTGCGCAGGAAGGCGATCAGCTCGTCAGCCTCGGCGGGCACGCCGCAGTGCCCGCACCACAGGCGGATATCTTCTGGCGAAGGCGCAGTCCGGGCGTGCTCGATCCGCGAGACCTTGGCTTCATGCCAGCCGCAAAGCTGGGCGAGGGCACGCCCCGTGAGTCCGGCGTCCTGCCTGATCTCGCTCATCCGTGCTGCGAGAGATTGCCGGGCCTGCCAAGCACTTGAGGACGGCGGAGGTAGCGGCATCGTAAGTTGCTAATGAGGATGAAGGGGTCAAGCTGGCTGGTATTCCGAATGCGGAGTGGCGCGATCCCAGGCCGACTGAAACGCTGCAGAGCAGACCTGGGCGAGCGCAAAGTCGTCCGAGCGCTCTTCGCCCACCCATGAGCCGTCCCCGGCGATGTGGTTCCACAGCATCACCTTGCCGTCGAAAACCCAGAAGTCCTCGACAGGAAGCAGGAGCCCGCCAGTTGTCTGCCTGGGCAGCCACCGAACCTGCTCTCCTGCGGCGACATTGTGCGCCGCCGTGACTTCGTACTCGAACTGGATGTACTCGCTAACTGGCTCGGAGATGACCCGGACGCGGCGCACGTTAACGCCGCGGGCAACTGTCTCTCGGACAAGATCTGACCAGAAGGCCCAGCGTTCGGCCGGGTCGAAGCGGGCGCCGGCCTGCCACTCCAGCCAGTCCGGATCGCCAGGCGAGTAGAGGTCTCGCAGCTCCAGATGCCACGCGGTGCGCTCAGCCGAGCGCATCAGGCCGAAGGCCAGCGGATCTGGTGCCACGGCATACCTCCAGCAGGAAAGGCGTCATGCGCGCCGGAATTCGGACCACGGTCTCATGCCCTGGAATCAGCTTGACCGCTGCGATCTCGGCAAGCGTACTCTCGTCGAGCTCCCAGCCCTGGATCACGATGCTGTCATCAGCCTCATCCACCCACACAGTCGGTGATCCGTTGGACGGTGAATCCGGGTCCACGCCGATGAACCGTAGTGACATGGTGGCCTACCTCTCAAGTGGTTGCATGAGATTGCATCATCATGGTCTCTCCTTGCACTAAACCTGTCAAGAACTTGCACGTCCTTACGGGGCGTCGCAGGCGACTCCCTTTGGTAATCGGCCTCGTCGGTGCGGTACGCCTTGTGGCTCTCAGGCTGTCTTGACCTGTTTCCGCAGGCTCTCCTCGTCGTCGGCGGTCAGGACGAGCGGCGGTTGCTTGCCGACCAGGGTTGCGGTCAGCTTCCCGCCCCGCCCGACCCGGACATCCCAGTACGGGCCGACCTGGCCAACGCCGTCATGCGCTCAGGTCATGACGCGCACGCTGGCTGAGCCGCTCCCCGTTAACTTCTGCAGCCTGCCAGAACAGGCAGGGCCTTGATGTCCCAGTCGGCCGAAGCAACGTGCGCCAGATTGCTCCGAACGGAGGGTGAAAGATCATCACGAAGCACAGCCGAGCAAGGATCTTGACCAGTTGACGGAGCATGTTTCAGCATCGAGATGTCAAACTCCACGCGCTTGAGAAGGATGAGTCATGAAACTGCGGTTACTCGGAACGCCTTCGGGCAAAAATGGATGCCCAGCGCTATATGCCACCAACCGCGGCACCTATGTGGTGCACGGCAAGCTGGTCACGGACGAGGAGGCGATCTCCTTACTAGTCGACGTGCGAGAGGACGAGCTTTACGTGGAGATCCCGAAAGATCTGCTGCGCTTCGCCGCGGAACATAAGTGACAGACTTCCTGACCGGGGAGGAATTCCGGACACTGTGCGAGACCTTCGAGCACACAGCCTTTCGCCTGGAGACTCGTGACCGTTACCTCGACGATGAGGAGCGGGAGCCGCTGCGGCGCTTCATGGCTGGTGAGCCGCTGGACGATGCGTGGTTCATGGACTGGTATGAGAGCGTCGAGCGGCTAACTGCGGAGGGTCGGCGGATGAGCCGCGTCCGCGTCGTCAGCGAACCGCACTCTGACTACACGCGGTTCGGCATCGACTTGGCTCGCCGGCTTAACATTCCATCCGGCGAGAATATCCGGTACCTGCCACGTAGCCGGTTTCTGGAATTGTCCTTGCCTGAGGATGACTTTTGGCTCCTGGATTCCTCGCGCGTCCTGATTCTCCGTTTCAGCGATGACGCCCTGCTCGGAGCGCAACTAGTCACCGATCCGGCCGAGGTTGTCAAACGCAGTTACTGGCGCGACGCCGCCTGGCACTACGCCACTTCGCTGGACGGCTATGCAAGCTCATAAGCTCTCAGGCCGTGTCCAGCTTCCAGCGAGCGCGTGAGGCGCTCGGTATCCGGCTCCGCGAGCTGCGCCGTGATGCGCGCCTGACCGGCAAGCAGCTAGCGGAGCGCAACGGCTGGCATCCGAGCATAGGAGCACCCGGACGTAGCTGGTCCTGGCCGGGGCCTGCCCGGTCTCGATGCGAGATATGGTGCTCGGCGCGACGCCCAGTTCGGCGGCAGCATCTTCGAGGCGAAGCCCGGCAGCCTCGCGAAGCCGACGCAGCTCCAAGCCAAGTCGGTGCCGCCGGATTGTCGGACCTGCGAGCCCGCTGCGACTTTCTGACCGATCACTCGTCGGGCCGCACTGTGCTGGATGCCGGGCGGTCACCGCCGCACGGGTGGTCATGTGGTGCCCTGGGTACGCAGACGAGACCAGGCCGGTCACGGTGTCCTGTGCCCCGCAGATCGCGTCGGGCTCCAGCTTGGTTGCGAGAGCTGTCGCGGCGGTTGCCACGTCAGGTGCGGTGGTCATGCGCAGAAGTCCTTTCGGGGACGTTGGAACCAGCCCGCGCCCTGGCGTGAGCGGAGTGGAGGGGAAGCGGGCCGGGGACTGGTGGGTAGGCGACTAGCGCGGCTGCCACGGCTTCGCTTTCGCTGACCGGAAACTCCCGGCCGTCGCTCAGGCGGTAGCAAGACCCATCGGTGGTGACGACGTTCGCTGAGGGGGAGATAACGTGCAGTGCCGGATCAACGGGGCCGGAAGGGGCGTTTGCCAGCAGATCGGTGTACCGAAGCACCAGTCGCTGTCGGCCGGCGACAACGCACCGGAGTCCCGCGCCAGTCAGAACCGCCTGCAATTCGGCCAACAGTAATTTGCGCTTGCCGACCTCCGCGTCATCCAAGATAGGAGCTGCCATGGCCGCGAGATTAAGACCGGTCGCAGCAAGTATCAATTGGTAAAAATAACTGACGGTCCAGGCTAAGTAACAAACATCGATAGCCCGCAACCGGTATGTACAAACTGATATGCAGGCTACCCGCTTCTATTGTCAATTTGAAATCGATGCTGCGAGAAGTGACAACGGCCGCTAGTACGGCATGCCTATGAAGCCGGCCATATCCCGCATTTCCGGCGTCAGCGTGCGGCGGTGGCTGATGATCTTCCCTAGCACGTCTCGGGCGTAGCGCTGCTGCTGAAGCCATTGCGGGGCCTGGGCGCGCACCTGTTCAAGCACGGTGAACGCCCGGCCGTAGTCGCGCAACAAAGTCTCGGCGTTGGCTACGTCAAGCTGATGGCGCAGTCTGCTGACCAGGCCGGGGAATGGCGGGCTGGACGGGAGAGCGGCCGAGATGGCAAGGCACTTGTCTGGCTCACCTGCCAGGACGTATGTTTCGGCGCGGATATAGGCGACGGTCACTGGCCCGAAAACGCACTGGCTGTTGTCGTGTCTGCGCACTTCGCGACCGATCCGGGACGCGGCGGCGGCGGCCAGGCTGAGGGCATCCTCGGCCTCGCCCGATCTGTTGTCGCGCACGGCGGCGTTGGTGAGGTTGAGCAGGAAACGACCCCACAAGATGAGTTCGAGGACGGTGGCACGAGAGAACCGGGGCTCGATCTCGTCGGCCCAGTGAGCTGCGAACTCGCGGGCCTCTGCGAGCCGGCCTTGACGGAGATAAAGCCAGAGCAAGGTATCGGCGGCTGCGGCAGCATCGAGGCGGTTATCACCGGCAGCGTCAATCGCCAGCGTCAGGGTGAATTCAGCGGTGTCGAACTGCCTGGTCTGGGTCAGCAGATAGCCGGTGGTATTGAGAAGGCTTGCGCGGATCTGCCGTGCACCAGGCTCGTCGGAAAGGGCGTCGGCGTCGCGCAGCAGGCTAGGCAGCACTTCTCGGGCCACCGTGTAGTGGTGAGCGGACAGCGCCGGGGCGAGGCTGTGCATCGCGTCGCGCAATCCAGGCACGGTGGGCTGCTCGTCTGGTGGGGGCGCGTTACCCACTAGCGCGCGTCGCACTGGTTCCCAGTCAACCGATACGTCCGGGGTGGCATCGGAGGTCTCAGCCTCGACGCTCGGCCCGCCCAAGAGGGTAGTGGTCGGCACGCGGAGCGCCACTGCGAGCTTCCGTAGTGTCTCCAGTCTCGTATCCTCGCGCTGCTCTTGTTCCAGTTGCCTGATCAGGGACGCCGAGACCCCAGATAGCCGTGACAGCTCTTGCTGCGTCATACCTCGGCGCTTGCGGACTGACTGAATGCGGCTGCCGATAGTCGCCGGTTCGGGCATTGGTCCACTGACCTTCCAAGGCCGCGAGGCTTTTATGGTCCTTCCTTCAGCATACGGTGTGCCCAGGTGGCCAGGTCCGATGCGAGAGCTGGGCAGATTGTCCGGTCAGCGACAGAGCAGTTGCGCCGCATTGTTGCCGCAGATATGCCGCATCGGGGTTTCTGACCTGCACGGATAGGAGAAGTTTGGCTACGACGGTGTCATTCGGCCCCACCATGACGGCTCCATGTGGCTCCACCTGGTGACACAGTTACGGTTCGCTACGGCCCCGTTTGTCCCGTCTCCAGTAAGTCGGCCCTGTCTCACTGATTCCGGCCCATTAGCCCCCGCGTCTCACTGATTCCGGCCCATTGCGGCCCGGGTCTGACTACCCTTGGGCCGTTAATTACATGGTTGTAGTTTTGATCCGGGATTGCGGGCTGGCTGGTGGATGTCGCTGCACTGGACCTTGGATGCGGTGCTGAGCTGCGGTTCTGGGTGGAGTTCGTGCGGGAGGACGGTACTTTGCGCCGGGTGCCGCTCGCGGTGTGCGCTGGCGAGCGGTTCGAGGATGCGGTGCCGGTGCGGTCGTTTCACTGGGTGAAGGGGTCCGCGCATTTCCCGGGCTCGTGGTGGTCCTCGACCATGCGGGCGCACGTGGGTTTCGAGTCGTGGCTGGAACGCGATCACGTGATGCTGATGGACTTCGATCCGGGCATCACGGGTATCGCTTCCCAGCCGTTCTGGCTGCACTGGCGGGAGGAGGACGGACGGCGGCGTCGGCATGCGCCGGATTTCTTCGCGCGGCGGGCCGATGGCGGCGGCGTGGTGGTGGACGTGCGTCCCGATGACCGGATCCCGGCGGGGGACGCCGGGGTGTTCCGGGTGATGGCTGCGGCTTGCGGGCAGGCGGGCTGGGAGTTCCGGCGGGCGGGCGCGATCGATCCGGTGGTGCGGGCGAATGTGCGGTGGCTGTCGCGTTACCGGCATCAGCGGTGCCGCAGGGAGCCGGCGGCGGCTGCGCTGCTGGAGGTGTTCGCGGCGGGCCGGCCGTTGCTGGCCGGGGTGAGGCAGGCCGGTGATCCGGTCGCGGTCCTGCCGGTGGCCTGTCACCTGCTGTGGCGGCGTGAGCTGAGCTGTGACCTGTCGGTTCTGCTGGAGGGACCTCGATGACGTGGCGGTCGCCGGAAGGGAGCGCGTGATGACCGGGCTGGCCGGGGCGGCGGGGATCAGGGCCGGGGATCAGGTCATTGTCGATGGCCGGCCGCGGGTGGTGCTGGGCGCGTCGGGGACGGCGGTCCGGTTCGCCGGCGATGACGGAGTCGTGGAGGCGGCGGCGCTGGCTGAGCTGGCGGGCAGCGGGCGGCTGCGGCTGGCGCCGCGGGTGACGGGCGGTCATCAGGGGGCGGGGACCGGGCTTGCGGGCCTGCCGCCGGAGGCGGCCGGGCGGGCACGGTGGTGGGAGGCGCACATCATCGAGGTCGTGGACGGGACCCGCCCGGATGCTCCTGCCGGGACACCGCCCCGCCCGGCCTATGACGTGGAGCGCACGAGCCTGCGCCAGCGGGAGCTGGCCAAGGCAGCCGAGCTGTCCGTGCCGGGCAGTCCGGTCGCGGCCTCCACTGTCAAGCACCGGCGGCAGCGGTGGCAGGCCGAGGGGCTGCCCGGGCTGGTGGACAGGCGCGCGACGCGGCGCCGCAGCCCGGCTGGCCGCTGCGGCCCGGTGGTGGCCGAGGCGATGGAACAGGCAATCGCCGAGGCGGCCGACCAGTCGTCGCGGACGGCGACGTTCATCATGTGGCGCACCCGCGAGCTGCTGGCCGAGCGGGGGGAGGCAGGCGCGGAGCCATCACGGGCCACGATGTTCCGGCTGTTCTCCCGGCTGTCGGCGGGCAGGCACACGACCGGGTCCGCGGTCACCCGCCGGGGCCTGGCGGGCCGGCCGCAGCGGATGTTCTCCCGGGCCTGCCCGGCAGCACCGGGCGAGCTGACGGAGATCGACTCCACGCCGCTGGACGTGATGGTCATGCTGGATGACGGGGTGCCCGGCCGGGTGGAGCTGACCGGGATGATCGACGTGGCGACCCGGACGGTGCCCGCGGCGGTGCTGCGGCCCTCGGCCCGGTCGGTGGATGCCAGCGTGCTGCTGGCGCGGGCGCTCACACCTGAGCCGATGCGGCCCGGGTGGCCGGCGAGCCTGGCGATGGCGCACTCGGCCCTGCCGTATGAGCGGCTGCTGGGCATTGACGAGCGGCTGCGGCACGCCGCGGCCCGGCCGGTGATCGTGCCGGACACCGTCGTCATCGACCACGGATCGGTGTTCGTCTCGGACAACTTCCGCTCCTCCTGCGCGCACCTGGGGATCAGCATCCAGCCGGCGCACCTGGCGACCGGCTCGGACAAGCCGCATATCGAGAGGATGTTCTCCTCGCTGGGCACGCTGTTCTGCCAGTTCGCCGCCGGCTACCTGGGGCGCAGCGCGGACCGGCGCGGACGCGGCGCGGCCGTGCAGCCGGTGTGGTCGCTGATGCAGATGCAGGATCTTCTGGACGAATGGCTCATCTCGGTCTGGCAGAACAGGCCGCATGAGGGGCTGAGGGATCCGCTGCACCCGCAGCGGACGTTCTCCCCGAACCAGAAGTACGCGGCGCTGATCGAAACCGCCGGGTACGTGCCGGTCCCGCTCAGCGCCGAGGATCACATCGAGCTGCTGCCCGCGGTCTGGCGGGCTGTCAACGCCTACGGCATCAAGATCAGCCACCGGACTTACGACGCGGCGGAGCTGGACCCGATCCGGCAGCAGCCTTCCGGTGTCAGGGATGGCCGGTGGGAGGTCCACCGCGACCCTTACGACGTCTCGAAGGTGTTCGTCCGCGGCCCCGGCGGCTGGATCACGTGCCCGTGGAAGTACCTGGACCGGGTGCCGGTGCCGTTCGGGGACCTGGCCTGGGACCACGTGTCGGGTCAGCTGGCCGGGCAGGGCCGCGGTGATGCCAGCGAGCTGGAACGCGCACGGGCAGTCGATGAGCTGCTGCGCCGCGCCTACCACGGCCCGCCCGCGCAGGACCCGGAAGCGGAGCAGGGTCCAGCGGGCGGCGTGACGGCCCGTGCCCGGTCACGGCCGCCGGAAGGAACCAGCCGGCGGCCAGGGACCGGCGGGTCGCCGCCCGCACTCGCGCCACGTCAGCACGGGACACCGCCGGCACCGCTGAACCCGCGGCCGGTCCCGCCGCGGCGGCACCGGCTGGCGAAGCCGCTGCCTGCGTGCTGCCCCAAGATGACCAGCCCGTCGCCAAGGTCATCCCGCTCGGCATCTTCGACCCGTTCGGGGAAGCCAGGAAACGATGGTGAGCACCGGCAAGCCCGTGACGGCCATGCCGCGGCCGGCCGTCACGGGCTCAGATCCGCACCGGCACCTGACGACGCTGGAAGGATGGCGGGACTTCATCTGCGCCGTGCCCGCACCGCCCGCCCTGCTGCCCGGCGGCCAGTACGCTGCCCTGGACGAGGATGCCCGCCGTGTATATGACGACGAGCGGCTGGATTACCACACCCGGCTGGGCGTGGTCGCCACCTCGACGCTGCGGAAGGTCGTCACCACCGGGCGGCGGCTGACGCTGCTGAACCGCCATGCGATCAGCGCCCGCCAGGGCCTGATCCTGTCCGGCCCGGCCGGCACCGGGAAGACCACCGCGATCGCTCAGTTCGGCAAGACCTGCGAGACCATCGACCGCGATCGCCATCCCGGGCAGGACCGCATCCCGGTGATCTACGCCACCGTCCCGCCCGCGGCGACCCCGCGGATGCTGGCCATGGAATTCGCCCGCTTCCTGGGCCTGCCGGTCCTGCCGCGGGCCAACATGACAGACATCATCGAGGCCGTCTGCGGTGTCGCTGTCGACATGCGCGTCAGCGCGGTGCTGGTCGATGAGATCCGCAACATGCAACTGGCCACCCGCAGCGGCGCGGAAGTATCTGACACCCTCAAGTACTTTTCCGAGCGCCTGCCGGCAACATTCGTTTACGCGGGCATCGACCTGGAGCAGCAGGGCCTGTTCACCGGCATCCGCGGCCGGCAGATCGCCGGGCGGTTCACTCTCATCCCTGCGGTCGCCTTCCCGCTGGCCGGGGAGTGGCAGAGCGTGATCGTCACCCTCGAAGAGGCCCTGCGCCTGCACCAGCACCAGCCCGGAACGCTGGCGACGCTGGACAGGTACCTGCACCAGCGCACCGGCGGGATGATCGGCAGCCTGTCCCACCTGATCCGCGGCGCAGCGATCGAGGCGATCCTGACCGGCACCGAGCGCATCACCAGGAAACAGCTGGAGACCCTCGACATCGATCACGCAGCCCAGCAGAGCTCCGCATCCCCGCCGGCTGGCAGGCACCGGACCAGCGCCCGGTGACCGCCGCCGCGGTGCGGCCTCTGCCAATCCGCCCCCGGCCCGCCGCCGGCGACACCCCCGCCACCTATATCCGCCGGCTCGCCCGCGCCAATCACCTGCGCCCCGCCTACCTGAACCGCTACCTGCGCGACGACGCTACGGGCCAGCCCAGCATCGACATGCTCGCCGCCCTGGCCGCCAGGCCCGCCAGCTCACTGACGCGCGCATTCAGCCAGGAAACGCCGGCCAGGCGCCGCCGCTATTTCACCGGATCGCGACGCCAGGAACTGTTCGAAGCCATCCGCCGAGACGCCGGAACCAGCCACCGGTCGATACGGGCACTCGCCGACGACTACGGCCTGCACCGGCGGGTAATCCGGCAGGCGCTCGCGGCCCAGCCCCCGCGGCCACGCAAACCCGCCAGGCCCTCCAGACCCCGCCCCTCACGGCTGGACCCCTACACCGCCATCATCGATGCCATCCTCGACGAGGACCTCCGTGACCCGCGCCGGCCCGCCCGCACGATCAGGCAGATCCTGGACCACCTGATCACAGAGCACAACGCGACCGGGATCTCCTGCGCAATGGTAGCCAGATACGCCGGCGGCCAGCGCAGCCTGCGACCGCGGCCGCATCAGCCAGTTGCAGCTTCACCAGGCACAGCCGAAACCCGGCCCGCGCACCAAGCCGCCTGGTCGCCAGGACACCAGGCAATCGAGCAGCACGACCTGCTCCAGCTCCGGAAACTCCTGGACGCCGGGAACGACACAGAAGACGAGACCCAGGACGGGCTCACTCTGCTCGGGCATGCCATCCACCGTGAGCACGCCGACCACGTCGAGCACGGCGGCCCCCTCAACGTCGGAATGACCGTACTGCTCCTCGCCCGCGGCGCCGACCCGCACCACCTCCGCGACGGCATATCCATAGAAACCGAAGCCGAGATCCTCGGGCACTGGCTCGCAGCCGAAGTGATCCGTGCATGGAAGCCAGCTAGCCCGGAACAGGATCCCGGGACCGCAGTGGGCCGGAATCAGTGAGACGCGGGGGCTAATGGGCCGGAATCAGTGAGACAGGGCCGACTTACTGGAGACGGGACACCGTTTCAAGCGGCATCGAGAAGAAGATACAGGTCAAGGGCTGGGGCCGAGTCAAGCCGACAGGTGGCTCCGATGATCATGGTGGCGCCACTTCAAGCCGTCCAAGTGGGGCCAGAGCAAGCCGTCCTAGCCAAGAAGTTTGAAGGGCGTTCCAGGGTGGTTACTGGGCCCGTGAAGCTGTCAGTTCGGCGTCCTTGTGGATCTCCCTTAGGCGCGTTGCGGCCGCGTTGAGGGTCTGCTGCGCGGAGGCCGAGTGAACCGGCATCTAGGCAAATCCTCGCTAGCCGGGCCGGTATTCGCCGTGCGGGACGGCGCGGTCCCAGACTGCTTCGAACGCCGATGAGCACAACCGGGCGACGGAGGGCTCAGTTCGCAGCTCCCTGCCTGTTGCCGTGCCGTCTCCGCCGAAATGGTTGAACAGGACGGTCGTATCGTCGAACAGCCAGAAGTCGTTGCCCGGCAGCGCCAGGTCGGAGGCTTTCTGCCGGGAGAGCCAGCGGACCTGTTCTCCGGCTGCCAGGTTCGCGGCCGGAGTTACCTCGTACTCGAACTTGATGTACTCGCTCGCGGGTTCGCTGACGATCCGGGCGCGTCGCACGGTTGCCCCGCGCCGGATGGCAGCGCCGACCAGTCCGTGCCAGATCGCGTCGGGGCCGCTGCGGTCATACGGGCGATGGTCCGGCCAGGCGGCGAAGGCCGCAGAGCCAGCGCCGTAGTCGTCGCGCATCTCAAGGTGAACCGCGGAACGGGAGGCGGAGCCGAGCAGCCGGTCAAAGTCGGGCAGCTCCGTCACCGCTGGTCTCCTTGAAGAACTGCATCATCCGCTTCGGGAGCCGGAGCACGGTCTCATGTTCGGGCACCGTCCCTATCTCGGCCAGCGTAGAAGGATCGGTGATGCGCCAGCCCTGGATTACGTAGCTTTCACCGTCGTTCCATACTGTCGGGGAATTACTGAATTCCGAGTTCGGATCCTTGCCCAGGAACTCTAAAGCCATGGTGGCCTCCTGTCATCGGGGACTGCGTGCAGACGTGCCCGCACCGCCGTATGCTGTGCGGATCACCGGAATAGATCCGGATGTAATGAGCGTGCAGCTGGAGACTCGGCCTGTCAATACATCCGGATGTATTAGTTCAGGCAGTCGAGGAGGGGCCGTGGTCTTGTGGCAGGACGCCGCCGGTGCGCTCCGCGAAGCGATAGCCCGCGGGGACTACCAGCCGGGTACCACTATCCCGAAGGAGACCGAGCTGATGGTCACGCACGGCGTCGGCCGTGAGACCGTCCGCCGGGCCGTTGCGCAGCTCACCGCCGAAGGCCTGCTCGAACCCGTCCGCCGTCGCGGCACAGTCGTCCGTGCCCGGCCCGTGCGCACTCCGATCAGCCGCTCCCGCCTCGTGTACCGGGACGAACTGGGCTATTACTTCGACCCGGCCGCTCAAGGCTGGCGGGCGCTCCAGCCGCCGTCCATCAGCCGGGGGCCGGTGCCGTACGACGTGGCCGCGTATCTCGGCATGAGTCCGGGGGAAGAAGTCGTCATCCGGGACAGGATCATGGGTGATCCCGGTACTGGCCGCCCGGCACAGCTCGCAACTTCCTACATCACGGCCGGGCTTGCTGCTGAACTGCCGGTCTTGGCAGCGGCTGACACGGGTCCGGGCGGGATCTATGACCGCATGGAAGAAGCCGGCTTCGGCCCGATCCACTGGACCGAGGCCATCAGTACCCGGCCCCCGACGATGGCAGAAGCCAGAAAGCTGGCGATCACCGCAGGCGTCGCGCTATTGCGGATCGTGCGCGTGGCGACCGATCCGGCCGGTCGGCCGCTCGAAGTTAACGACACCCGCATGAGCGGAGACGACTTCGAGATCAGGTACTCCCTCAGCCGACATGCATCAGCCAGGCATGAACCGCGTTAGCAGTGTTCTCCGGTCCGGCCGTCAGGCGGCAGGCCCGCGAACGCGGCCAGCGGGCTCGTTTGCCGCCGTCAGCCGGTCCGCCACGATCACCGGATGACCGGGCTCAGGCTGAATATGACTGATGGTCCCGGCAACGCTCACCGACAATCCGATCAGGGCGGTCGCCCACGGCCAGATCTGGTGCCGAGCGCTCGTCACCGCCGTCCGCGACAGCCTCTGATCAGAGTGAGATCCCCTGCTGCATACTCGACGGCAGGTCACCCAGCGCGAAAGCTGGGCCTGGAGGACGAGGTCGATATGAGGTGAGACCACGGTGGCGGCTCGGTTGCGGATAGGTGCCTGTCTGTCGCTGACGGGCAAGTTCGCGCGCTTCGGACGGCAGGCCGCGGCCGGGCTTGAGACCTGGCGGTCGCTGACCGGCGCAGCCGATGTCCTCGTCGAAGACGACGGCAGCGACCGCAGGCAGGTCCTGACGGTCCTGCCGGGCGTGGCCGCGCGATGTGACCTGCTTCTGTGCCCGTACTCCACGGTCCTGATGCGGGCAGGCGGGGCACTGGCCGCTGAGCACGACTGGCTCGCGTGGAATCAGGGCGGCTCCGGTGATGACGTCCAGGCCGCGCATCCCGGCCACGTGGTCTCGGTGCTGACGCCCGCCAGCCGGTACGCCGGGCCGTTCCTGCGTTACGTCAAAGACGGAGAGCCGCGCGAACTGGTGGTCGTCTCCGGTCCTGGCAGATTCGGCCAGCAAGCGGCGGACGGGGCGATGAGCATCGCCGGCGAGGTCGGCATCCGCGCGGTGCGCCTGACCGCTGAGGACCCGCTGTGCCGCCGGCGCGAATGGGACCTGCTGAGCGCGGGAGTATTTGAACACGATGTCAGCCTGGTCGGCCGGGCGCTAAGGCTTGCGCGGCCGCCTCAGCGGATCTGCGCCGTCGCTGCGGGCGTGCGCGAGTTCAGTGAGGCTGTCGGCGATCCGGAGGGCATCTTCGGGATTGCCCAGTGGTTCCCTGGCCGCGATGACGCAGCCATCGGACCTGGCGGGCGGGACTTCCTCGTGGCCTACGCGGACGCGGACGGCAGCCGGCCCGATTACCCGGCGGTGCAGGCCGCCGCAGCCGCGGTGATCGCTGTCCGATGCGCGCAACTGGCAGGCAGCACGCGACGCGGTGACCTGTGGGTCGCCGCCGCCGGCCTGGAAACGGCCACGCTGTTCGGCCCGTTCGGCATAGACCCTCGCAGCGGAACTCAGATCAGGCATCAGACGGTGCTCCTCCGCTGGACCGGCGGCGAACTCGCGCCGCCTGAAGCTCCCGCACCCCGCTAACACCATCGGGTCAAGCAGGCCCGTCCGCTGACCTACCCCTATTTTCGCGAGCCGCCCGTGGGACGTCCTGGCGACCTGCGCTCAGCCTGGCTGCGAGAGGGACCACTGCCTGCCTACGGCGCCGCCGTCACCATCACCCCCGACGGCACGACCAACTTCAGCCGGGGTACCTGGCGCGCTGCCATTACCGCCAGCCCGGACCAGGCCCGCAGCTGACCGCCAGACTCCGGCCAAACCGCCCGTCACGCCGGTCTGCTGGCAGAAATGGCGACCCGCGCAGCGAGATTCCTGCTCGGTAGGCTGACGCGTGAGCGCCTTCGGCCGGGTGCTCGGCCCCGAGCTGGAGGATGACCCGTGCGAGCACTGAGCGACGAGGCCACGATCGGCGAGCGCCTGCGGGAGCTGCGATTGTGGCGCGGGATGACTCAAGCCGAGGTCGGCGGGCTGGCCGGGGTAAGCGCCGCGTACATGTCCATGGTCGAGCGGGGATTGCGGCCGCTGGACCGCCGGTCGACCATCTCGGCCCTGGCCGCTGCGCTGCGCGTCTCGGAAACCGACATCACCGGCGGGCCGCACCTGGGTGCGGACCGGCTCCAGTCAGAACCCCACGCCGCGATCCCGGCCCTGCGCGTCGCGCTGTCCACTAATACGCTCGCTGACCCGGCGGCCGACCGGGCGCGCCCGCTTCCGGTCCTGCTGACCGAGCTCCGCGACCAGGCACAACCGCTGTACTTCGCGTGCGACTACATCCGGCTCGGCGCGATCCTGCCCGATCTCATCGATGAGCTGCATTACCACGCAGCAGCGGCCGGGGAGGCTGACCGGAGGGCCGCGCTGCTCGCCCTGGTCGACGCCTGCGCGTTCGCAGCCTTCCGCGCCAAGGACCTCGGTTACCCCGACCTCGCGCACCTGGCCGCCAGCCGGGCTAGTGAAGCCGCCGCCCGCGCCGACGCCCCCGCGGCCAGGGCCAAGGCCAGCTACATCTGGCTCCAGACCATGCCCCGCGCATGGGACCGCACCCTTCGGGCCGCCGAGCGCGCGGCCAGCGCCCTTGACACCGCGGCGCCGGGGCCGGTAGATCCCGAGGCTGTCCACGTGCTCGGCCAACTCTGCCTCACAGCAGCGCTCTCCGCGGCCGTTCTCCAGCAGGCCGGAACCTCCGCCGGATGGCTCGACCGCGCCGCCCGGCTCGCCCGCCGCACACCCGACGAGCCCGAGCTCGGATGGCACTGCTTCTCGGCCACCAACGTCGCGCTGTGGCGCGTAGCCATCAGCGTCGAACGGGGTGAGACAGGCCAGCACGTCCTTTGGCTCGCCGACCAGGTCGACCAGGCCAAGCTCTGCCGGCGCCAGTCCCGGCTCTGCTCCTTCCGCACCGACGTCGGCCGGGCGCTGGCCCGCGAACCCCGCTCGCACGCTGACGCCGTCCGCTGGCTGCGGCAGGCCGAGGAAACAGCGCCCCAGCGTTTCCGCAACAGCGCCGCCGCCCGGGAAACCGTCTCGTTCCTCATGACGCGCGCCAGAGCTGAGGCAGGCGGGCGCGAGTTGCGCGGCATGGCGGCACGGATGGGCGTCCAGCACTGATGGCGATCCCCGCTAGGCAACCGGTCCTGTACGTTGTCGGATGCGCCGCATACCCGTCAGGCGATCTCCCCAGGTTCGCGACCTTCGCCCAGGGCGAAGGCTGGGACGTGTGCGTGATCGCCACCCCCCACGGGGCCGCCTTCATGGACACCGCTGGCCTCGCCGAGCTAACCCGCCATCCGGTGCGAAGCCAGTACAAGCAGCCCGACGAGCCCGACGTGCTGCCGCCGGCCGATGCCTTCGTCGTCGCGCCGGCGACGTTCAACACGATCAGCAAGTGGGCGCACGGCATCAGCGACACCCTCGCCCTCGGCCTGCTGAACGAGGGCCTCGGCGCAGGCCTTCCGATCATCGCGGCGCCCTGGGCCAACGCCAGGCTGATGCGTCACCCGGCATTCCAGCGCGCCATCACTGACCTGCGCGAATGGGGGGTCCGTTTCGTTTTCGACCCCGACCGGCCCGCAGTTCCCGGCGGAGCCGACGCATTCCCCTGGGACAAGGTACGCACCGCAGTGGCTAGCCTGCGCGGCAGCGGTGACGAAGCGCAGAGATAAGAGCGCGGCGGCGCGGCCGCGACACGTAAGCAAAATGTAGCAGCTCAGTTACTCTTAGTCGTCGTATGATACGGGCACTGGTTCTCGCCCGCCGCGCGCCGTCGGCTGGGGCGCAGTACGCGTTCTCCTGCCGATCCCGTTCCGGCATCCGGGGGAGGGAGATCGCACCGGGGACGCCCGCCAGGCGCTCGCCGGACAGCGGCGCCGGATGACGTAGCCCCCGCGTAGCCCGAATCACGGGGCAGGCCCGACCGCATCCCAGGCTCAATCTTCTCCCCACTCATGGAGGCATGTCATGCCGCGCATTACCCCGATGGACCACGAAGCCGCCGACCGGATCTCGGCCGCCGCCGACAAAGACCCCGGATCCGACACTGCCCAAAGCGGGTTTGACGACAGGGCACAGGACGCCGCCGACCGCAACGATGACGACGACGAGTAACTACCTGGCAGAACGATAGCTGCCCTGATTGACCAGCCAGAGCGGTCAGTCAGGGCTAGCTCCTGCCCCTGTCCCGGCGCCCGCCGTGACCGCGCGAAACGACCGCGCCGTCCCTGCCACATTCCCGGTTATCGTCCGCTGCCATGGACTACGCGCGAAGACACAAGGCCCTGAGCGAGGCACTCCAGGCCCCCTGACCGGTGCCTGGACCAAGGCGGTCAGTCAGGGCTGGCCCTGCGCCACCCGGTCTTCCTTGCCTGCGGTTCATCCGCTCCAATGCCACCGCGAATGCCGATGTCTGTCAGGTTTTACTGTCGTGCGCTCCCGCTAGCCTGCCTGCCATGACTGACATCACCGAGACCCCGGCGGCCCCAGCGCCGGGTCCCGCCTGCACGCCTGGCGTCGACGAGATCCTCCGGGCGATCGTAAACGGCATCGATCATCAACCAGGCTTTGAGTTCGGCATCACGCTGCACGTACAGGGCAGCGTGATCACTGGCCAGTTGTGCGCAGCCCAGTCCTACTTCGATGAGCTGTCCCAGATCCTCCGCGACTTCGATGCCGCCCGCCCGAATCCCGCGCGCGAGATGTACAGCCGTCTGTTCACCCGTGCCAGCGAGTTGCTGGCACCGAGCAAAGATCATGAGCGCGACCAGTCCACCTCGCCGAGCTTCATACACCTGCGGCAAGCGCACCTCCTGGCTCCCACAGGGCTCCGGGGCGGAGCGGCGTTGCCGGCGGCCCTGTGGCGCGGCCGGTTCGATCAGGTCTGCGGGTGGTCATTCGGCAGCGTCGACGAGGCGCCCTACGTTGCGTGGTCTGGCTGAGATGATCCCTAGCCGCCACAGCCGAAGCCGCCCTTCGTCGCGGCCCGCAGCGAGAGGGCTTGTCGAATAGCGTCATCAGGTTGATGACACAATTGTCATCAACCTGATGACGATCGGAGATGCGTGGAGTGAAGCCCGCCTATGACCTGAGCACGCTTGACGACGCCCTGCATTACCTGGGTGACGAGAGCGAGCACGCCCGCTCTCAGCCGCCCGGCCACCAGTGGCGCTCCGTCCGCTACCTGTCCGTGATTGCCAGCCTGACTCGCTGGCCGCAGCCAGACAGCATGCCTGCCTCACCCTCGTCGCCGACCTCCGCGACTGGCTGGACGAAGTCGAACCCCGGCTCATCGGCGCCGCGCGCACAGCCGGAGTGACCTGGCAGCAGCTGGCCGGCGTGCTCCGCGTCGGCGACCGCCGCGCCGCCCAGCGCCGGGCCTCCCGGGTCTCCGCCGCCATCGGCCGCTACTGGGACTGATCATCAGAGCAGCCAGCCATTGCGCAGCTAGTCCGCACGCCGGAAAACGACCGCGCCGAGACTGCCACCGGTCGCACTACCGTTCGGCTGACATGACAGACAGCTACTTCAGCCAGCCCGCCCCAGAGGGAGGCACGCGCGTGGAGGCCCCTAAGGAAAGCCGCACCGACCCAGCGCTGCGCCACCGGTTCCACGCCGAAGAGCAGTACGCCATCGACGCGCTGGCCTGGTGGATCGGCCACCCCGCCGTCCGCCCCATCATCGAACGCCGCCGCGTCGGAGCCGAGACGGTCATCATGCCGATCCAGCGGCACCGCCGTCGAAGCTGATGAACTCCAACCGGCAGCGGAACCGCAACCGCGCGAGCCACGCCAGGCCGGCGAGGCCGGCTACGACAGCCGGAACTGAGCCGGCCAGGAAGAGGACGAGAGCCTGGGTCTGTGCGGCTGGGTTCGGTTCCATGGGTTCCTCGGGGTCGCGGTCTTTGTTTCGGAAAGTTGTTCTGGGCGGGGCGGGACCGGCCTGCGTGCTGCGGTTCGCAGGGGGGCGGGCGTGACTCCACCACGCGCGCTCGCCCAGGGGGACCGCGCCGGTCCCGCCCTGGGCAGGTCCAGCGCCAGAGCGGTGCTCTCCCCATGGCTGCCGTTGGCACCAGACAAGGACGGCGCCGGGACGAGCGCTGGGTTCTGCCCGCCCGGCCCGGTTTAACGGGCAGTTAAGGTGCCTGGGCCGGATCTGGCAACAGCGTTTTTATCGCGCAACTGGCGTGGCTTCAGGAGTGCTTTGGCCTTCGGAGCGTCCAGAAAACTGCCGTTTCCCGTACACTGGCTGGGTGAGGAACGCTGAGGCATGCCTGCCGGAGGACCTGGCACCGGAGCCGGGTGAGGCAGCAGGCAGCCTGATCGGTTACGCGCGGGTCTCGACGACGGCGGAGAACCTGGACCGGCAGGTTCGCGCGCTGGAAGCAGCTGGCTGCGGCCGGGTGTTCAGCGACAAGCTGTCGGGAAAGAACGACGCCCGGCCCGAGTTGCGGGCTTGCCTGGATTACCTGCGCGCCGGTGACGTGCTGGTGGTGGTGAGCCTGGATCGGCTGAGCCGGTCATTGCAGGACCTGATCACCACGGTCGGCGAGCTGCGGCGGAGCGGGGTGGGTTTCCGATCGCTGCATGAATCGCTGGACACCACGACGCCGGGCGGGCGGCTGGTGTTTCACGTATTCGCGGCGCTCGCGGAATTCATCAGGGAGCTGATCGTCCAGGGTACCCATGAGGGCCTGGAGGCGGCGCGTGCGCGGGGAGTGCGGCTCGGACGGCCGCCGGCGATGACTGCGGAGCAGGTCCGTCATGCGCGGGATTTGCTGGCCCGGCCGGAGAACACGGTGTCGTCGATCGCGCGGCTGCTCGGGGTCAGCCGGTCGACGATCTACAAGTACGTTCCCGAGGTAGCCAGGGACGGTGCGGCGACGACAGGCGCCCGGGAAATCGCGGTCGGCCGGGCCGGAGATACGGCCGCCGCGAGTCCTCGGCGGTATGAGTCCCGGCCTGGGCGGCGGGCGGTCGTGGCCGCGGGCCTCTCGGACCTGAACGGCCCTTCGGGCGGCGTCGTGGACCTGCCGCTGCACCTGTTCTGGAGCAGCAAGGATCACAGTTTCGACCTGGGCACTCCCAGCGCGCGGCAGTCGATGTACGAGACCGTGCTGCGCGAGGCGAGCAGCCTCGATGATCTTGTCGCCTTCCTGGACGGCGAGACGCTGGTGCGGATCTGGTCTCAGCTGTACGTGCCGAAAGGCGTGCGCCAGGCGTGGGAGGAGCAGCATCCGGTGCTGCGCGATGCCCGGCTGGCTGCCTGATGCCGCTGGAAGACCTGCAACGGCAGGTGGCAGCCGTAGTGCTGACGGCGGCCGGGCGGTACGGGTTCGCGCTGGCGGGGGGCTGCGCCCTGATCGCTCACGGCGTCGTCAGCCGGGACACCGAGGACGTCGACTTGTTCACCGACGACGAGAGCGGCGTGCAGGCGGCGGCATCCTCAGTCGAGGCCAGCTTGCGGGCAGCGGGCCTGACAGCGGTGCGGCGGGACAAGACGGCGGGCCTGGCAGACATTTTCCCTGGCATGGGCGAGGGCCTGGCCGAATGGGTGATCACCGGGCCGGGCGGCGAGCAGATGCTGCTGCAGATGTCGTACTTCGAGCGCGGCCGCCAGCCGGTGATCATGGACATCGGGCCCGTGCTCGACCTCGAGGACGTTCTTGCGGGCAAGGCCATGGCCCTGGCGAGTCGCTACGCCGAGCGGGATTACGTGGATCTGGCGGCCGCCATGGAGCGCGGTTACAGCGCCGCTCAGCTGATCGGCCTGGCACGAAAACTGGACCCGGGCCTGGAAGACCTGGACTTCGCCGAGGCCGGCGACCGGCTGGACAACATGGACGACGAGGCACTCGCTCGGTACGGCCTTGACCAGCAGGACGTCAACAAGCTCAGGCAGCAGTTCGCCGCGTGGCCCCGCAGCCGGTCCTAACAGGTCCCCGTCGGCCTGACTAAGCGGCCGTTCGATGACGTGCGGTGGGCCAGGCCGACGGAGACGAAGTTCTTTACATCCTGGTGTCGTTACTTTGACAGCCAGGTGATGACGATGTTGTGGATGAGCCAGGCTGTAAACGCTAGCTTGCGATACGCCGATGGTCTGGCCCTAGACCGTCGACTGCCTACGAGTAAGAGAATGGAAGGCGAGCCGTTCGCCTGGATGTGCGCGGATGATTCAGGCGGACTGATTCTGATCAGGATCGACAGCTCGGAGCACTTCAAGATCCTTATGAATTGTGCCTTCGCTGGTAGGCGCACCTCTTCGCCCGGTCGGGCGTCGCGCCGGGGCGGTGCCGTCGATGATGAGGTTGCCGCCCTCGGCGCGGATCGCGGCAGCGGGCGCGACGATGTCGATCTTGCGGGGCTGCTGGTGCCTCAAGATGGCGGCCAGGTCGTCGAGGGTGATGTTGCGGGCGGGCTCAGATAATGCCGGGTGCATGGACGGCACTACGCTCCGGTCCATCCGCGTGAGCCCATCTGGGCGGCCATGCAGCGGCAGGAATACCTGGACGCGCTGCGTGACCTGGCGCGCTGGGTGACGGAGATCCTGCTGCGGCGCTACCCGCATGCTGCCGGGCTCGTGCCGCCGTGCTGGCCCGCGCATCCGGCGGCGGTCGAGGAGCTGGACTGGCTGTACTGGGACTGGGCGAACTGGGCGGTGAACCCTGACAGCCGCAGCCGCGATGCGGCGGACTGGCATGACCGGTGGCTGCCCGGCGTGCTCGGCCGCCTGCGCCCGCTGCTGGGCGCCTGCGTGACGGCCAGCGCTCACCGGGATCCGCAGTACCGCCGCGCCGTTCCGCGCGAGCTCGAGGCGCACGGTCATGCTCCGGAGGCGCTCTTCATCGAGCAGATGGCACGGACTGGCAGCAACGCCAGACCGGGCGGGACGCCCTGACTCGCAGCGATTGCCTGCAAATTCGCCGTCCTCTGTGGGCTAAACCGCCACCGTTGCCGGCCAGTCGACGACAAGCGACGCGATAGATCATTGGGTCAGCCTGGGACGGCGTCCGTTTGGGTTCGTCAGGTAGGGAGAATCCAGGATCGCTGCGGCCCGCTGGCCCAGGGCCCCGGCTAGCTCCGTGTGAGTACCTTCGGTGACGGCGTGGAGCAAGTCAGTGATGACGGCCAGCTCGGCGTATCGGCCGGCCGCGGTGGTGAGCAGGTGGCCGAGTTGATGTCTGATCTGGAGAGTTGCCTCTGAGGTAAGCAGGCTGTAGGTGTGCAGCGTGGCAGCGTCGTAGGCGGCTGGGGCAAGTCCCCAGCCTTCCCAGTCCAGAATGGCCAGGTGCGGCGCGCAGAGGTTCGCGAAGTGGAAGTCACCATGGGCTGTGGTCCACGGCATGCCGGTGTAATCCGAGTGTGAGATTCCGAGGTAGTTCGGCATAGCCCAGTTGAGGAACCCGGGCTGGATAGTGAGACGTTCGGTCCTCACTGCTTTGGGCTCGGGTACCCGCGCAAGTGCCAGCACTTTAACTGGCAGTTAAACGTAGTGAGTTTGCGAACGGGATGATGCGAGGCTGCCGGGTGGCGAACGGCATGGTCAGTTAACGGCTGGGCTTGGCGGCCGGAGGTACGCTGCGAATAAGGCCTGGCAGAGGAAAGGTTGCTGATGAGCCCGTTGCACGGCGACGAGTCGACGATCGGCGAAAGGCTGCGGGAACTGCGGCTGTGGCGCGGCATGACCCTTGCTGAGGTAGGAGGTCTAGCCGGGGTCACTGCGGCGTACCTGTCCTACATCGAGCGGGGTGAGCGCCCGCTCGACCGCCGCTCCACCATCTCGGCGCTCGCAGCGGCGCTGCGCGTGTCGGAGACCGAGCTCACCGGCGGCCCGCACCTGGGCGGTGACCGCGAGCAGTCAGCGCCGCACCTGGCCATTCCCGCGCTGAGAGTGGCTCTGGAGTCGAACAGCCTGGCGGACCCTTCGGATGACTATGCGCGCTCATCTGACGATCTTGTGTCCGAGGTCGAGACGTTGAATAAGTTGTACCGCACAAAATGTGACTACGTGGGGGTCGGAGAACGACTGCCGGCAGTTATCGATGAGCTGCATGTGCGTGCCTGTCCGGCCGCAAGTGAAGTCGATAGGAAGGTGGCGCTCGGTGCTCTCGTGGAGGTGTGTGTCACGGCGGCCTTTATGGCGAAGGACCTCGGTTACCCCGATCTTGCGTACGTGGCCGGCGCTCGCGCGGAGGAGGCGGCCCTGATGGCGGGTGATCCTGTCGCGAAAGGGGTGGCGGCGTTCATCCGCTTTCACACGGCGCCGCGGGCATTGCGGTCGTGGGACCGGTCCCTGACCTTGGCGGAACGAGCGGCAGATGCGCTGGAACCTCACCTTCGCGACGCCAAGGCGATATCTGTTGCCGGGCTGCTGACGCTGTCCGCAGCCCTGGCGGCAGCGGTACTTCAGCGGGGGCCGGCGGTGGAGCACTGGCTTTCGGAATCCGCGGAGCTTGCTTCGCGAGTGCCAGATGATATGACGACGAACTGGCAGTCATTCAGCGCCACGAACGTGGCGGTATGGCGCACGTCTGTGGCCGTTGAGCGGGGTGAGAGCGGCGGGAAGATCGCGGAACTGGCTCGCGGCGTTGACGAGCGCAAGCAGACCACCCGGATCAACCGAGCGACCTTCCTGGTGGACGTCGGCCGGGGTGTGGCTAGGGATCCCAAGGCCGCAGCCGAGGCGGTCGGCTGGCTGCGCCGGGCCGAGGAAATGGCGCCGCAGCGGGTCCGCAACTATGCTCCGGCGCGCGAAGCCGTCGGCTACCTCATTACCCGCGCCAAGGTGACCGCCGGCGGTCGGGAGCTAAGAGGCATGGCCGCCCGGATGGGCGTCGCACACTGAGCTCGAAGGATCACCTTGACTTGCTAAGCCTCAGATGTGACCTTCAGGCGAGACGGGGGTTCGTGTTGTGCCGCCGAGGAGCCAGCGGCAGCTGCAGGCGACAGCGTCCGCATAGTGATAGGGGACTTCAGGCCGGGCTCGCGGGTTGGCGAGATGCTCTTCAGCTTCGCCCTTCTCGATGAAGATCTGGCCGCCGCTCGGCTGCTCGCTAGCGAGATGCCCAAGGATGGGCGTGAGGGCACAATCACCGAATACCCATTGGAAAGTAGCGATTACGCCCTCGTGCCAGTCGGTGTCGAGAGCGTAGCTAGTCTGCCCGGATACAAGCTTGGCCTGGGCCAGCGTAAGTTGCTCGCGGACCTCAGCGTCAGAGCGCACGATCCGGCCCCGTCCGCCAACGAGATCGCCGGGTCCGGTCTCACGGCAGTAGGTCGGCGGGACATCCGTCTTGCCGACAAGCCATTCGAGCAAATCACTGATTCGCTGGGCACAGCCGATCTGCCGATCGGCGTCCTCACTCCATGGTGTCGTTTGAAGAAACAGGCGACAACGATCGATCTCTCGCACGATGTCCGAGGGATGGGTTTGCGGAGTATGGGCGCGGCTGAAGGGAGCGTAGTCCCTTTCACCGAGTGCCCAAGAAATCGTCTCGCTAATTAAAGAGCTGGGTTCAGCGTCCGTGTGAGCAGCAGCTCGCTCGGCAGCGCGCATCGCGTCGGCACGCACGTTCTCAACGCGGGAGCGGGGTCGTACTACTGCGGAGGTCATGGCGTCACGGTAGCCGTTGGATGTGACTGCGGTCATAGCGTGGCTTCCGGTTCGTCGCGTTCGGCCTGGCGGGGTCGTGGATTGGGTGAATCGCGACCAGGGCCGGGCTGGTTACGCGGGTCGCTGAGGTCAGGGACGGGGGTCGGGAAGTCCCGCGCTGCGAGCTGGGCAGCGGTGCGGTCGGCAGCGCGGCGGCGCATGGCGTCGAGTTCGTAGCCGGGATCGCGGTGGGGCCAGCGGTCGGGGGAGGGTTCGTCGGCCTGGCGCTGCCGCTCAAGTTCGGCGTCGCGCTGCGCCTGTGCTTCGCGCTCGTCGAGCGTGCGCCGCGCAAGCTCAGCCAGTTCGGCTGCGCGGCGCAGGTCGGCGCTGATGGGCTCGGGCTGAGCCGGGCTGGCAGCGCGAGAGCGTCCTGTTTCCTGCGCCCGGTCGGCGGCGCGGGCGCGTTCGGGAGCTTGGTCGTGGAAGCGGGGCAGCTCAGTTTCGGGGAGCCGGCGGCGCAGTTCCCCGGTGGCATCCTGCGCCGCGGCTCGCGCCTGCGCCGCGGCGTCGTGCCAGCGGGTGCGCTGGGCGTCGACCTCGGCCAGAACGGCCTCGCGCAGGCCCGGGCCTTGCCGCGCGGCGGCCGCGACGACCCGGCTGGTGCCGGCGTGGGTGGCCATCGCCCAGCTGGCGCCGGCGTAGATGATCGCGATCATCCCGAGAGCCAGGTAGGTCACGCCGGGGATGGTCCGGTGCGGGTTCCTGGCTTCCTCGGCCAGCACCGGCGCCTGCTCGAAGCCGACGAACCCGAGGACTGCGACTACCGCGAGGATTCCGAAGGTGCCGGGGTGGCTGAGCAGGCTGGCGGGCGACAGCGCGGCGAAGGCGAGATGGCCGCCTGCCGGGTGCGCGAGTCCGGAGATGGTCTCGGCGACGATGACGGCGAGCTCGGCGGTCATCAGCACGCCGAGCACCCGGCCGGTGATGTCGACCCGGAGCTGGCCCAGGATGGTGACCAGCGCCCAAGCGCCGTGGCCTGGCGGGCCGGGTCCAGGGCGGCGCGGACCCGGATGAGCGGCGCGAACGCCAGCGTGCTTAACGGGCGGTTAAGCACGCATGGCTCCTCCCCTGCGGGTGCCCGCGCGAGCACCGGGGCGGGTAAGGCCACCAGTCGGGGAGCGCGGGCGCGGCATCGCTCATGGCATCAACTAGAACACGTAATCGATAAACGTGCTGTTCGTTAAGACGCTGAGCGGCAGCCTGGACTGGCATGCCGCCCAGGACGTGGCGCAGATCGCGTTCGAGCGGGCACTGCCGAGGTGGGCCGGGCTGAATCAGCCGAAAGCCTGGCTGTACAAGGTGGCCAGGAACGAGGCCTTGGCGCGCTGCGCCGCGATGCGGCGCGAGCAGCTCGCCGACTCGCTCCCTGACCGCCCTGGCGGGGTGTCGGCCGCCCTTGTGGCCGAGTGGCGGGACGAGCAGCGCGAGGTCATCGAGTTCCTCCAGGACCTGTCGCCTAACCAGCGGGAGGTCATGACCTGGACCCTGGCAGGCTTCAGCGACGCGGAGATCAGCGGAGTGCTCGGCATCACGGCCGACGCGGTCAAGCAGAGTCGTCATTACGCCAGGAAGAAGCAGCTTGGAGCTCACAGCGCCCGCAGTGTCCAGTTCGGCGTTCAGCCCTTCCAGTGGAAGAGGCCGAGGTGACTGATCCGGACGGTAGCGGCACGCTTGATTTCCGTAACTCGCAGGCCGTGCAGGTCGGCGACCGCAACATCCAGAACGTCACGTACAACGCCGGCCTGGCCGCCAGCGGGAACGACGCCGCGAAAGGACTTGTAGATGACCGGGGCGTGCTCTTCAGCGAACCGGCGGGCGTCTTTGACATCGTTGGTGATCAGCGTCGCCGGGACGCTGAGCCCGACCTGGGCGGCGACATGCAGTTGCGCGGGTGTAGGTGATCTTCGGCTTCGCCATGCTTGATCAAGATCTGCCCGCCATCCGGCAGGTCGGCCGGGCAGTACCGAATCGGCGTCACTGATCAAGCCCAGTAGATTTGGCGCTCGCAGTGGCCAAAGAAGCGCTGCCAATCGTTCCGTCAGTCGGCTTATCCAGCCACAGGTCTGCTATCCGGTGGCTTACTGTCAGGCCGAATCTTGCCTGGACGGGACAGCCTGCTCGCAGCCATGCGGCGTACGCGGCCTCTGCTTCTGACCAGAGCGAGCGGTGGCCGTACTCGGTCACTTTCACTTCACGTGGATGCGGGTAGAAGTCGGCGGCCGCCCAGGACTGTTCGGGTGCGTTGTCGGTAAGAAGCAGAGAGAACGTGCCATCTGGGTCCTGGACGGGGAAGTGGGTCACGCCGGGCATCCGTGCGGCGATCATCAGGTGCAAGCCTGGGTCGGCGAGGGCTATCTCGCGCGGGTCGATCTTCGTTCGGGATTCACGGGCACCGGGTACGTCGTGGCCTTGCCAGCAGGTGCGCTGGGATCGCATCATCATGTACCCGCAGGAGCCGTGGAACCGGCCGGTGGCCGTGCCGTCTCGCCCGACCCTGAGCTTCAGTTGATGTCCGGCATGGCCGGTGGGGAGCCAGGGGAGCGCGATGATTCCGCCTGGCCGACATTGGCTTAGCCACGCTGCGGGGATGTCGCTGACGCCGCAAGTGACGTGGATACGGTCATAGGGCGCGGAAGGCGGGAATCCGGCGGCGCCGTCCCTGGTGATGACTGCGGGATCGAATCCTGCGCTCCGCAGGTTCGCGGCCGCCTGGGCCGCGAGGGCGGGGTCGATCTCGACGGTCGTGACGTGATCGCTGCCCAGGCGCCGCGCCAAGAGGCCAGCGGTCCAGCCTGAGCCCGTGCCGATTTCCAGGACGGTGTTGCCGTCCCGGACTTCGAGCAACTGGAGGAATGTGGCCGCGACATCGGGCGCCGAGATGGAACTGGTTGGAACCCCCTGTTGATCGCTGGCAGCGGTGGCGCCGTCGTCGCACTGGATGATGATGGCGGTGTCGGGGGCGTACACGTGCCGGAGCCATTCCTGCCTGTCGGCGGTAGCGTCGATCCGCTGCCCGGGACGACCATCCCGCAGCGCCCACGCCTGCACCGGGGCGAACAGATGCCTGGGCACGTCAGCGAAGATCTGCCGCCAGTCCGGGCTAAGAGCCAGGGAGTCTGCCAGCTCCGCTGCGATTTTAGTCACGGGTGTCCTTTCTGGAGCAGATCGGCAAGCGCCGCCGTGACCGCGACTCCGGTCTCGTCGGCTAGCCAGCCCCATTCCCCGTTGCAGTTGGTTTCCAGGAAAGTCCACTCGCCGGTGTCCGCGTCCTGGATCAGGTCAGCGGCACCGTACCTGAGCCCGAGACGTCTGTGCAGGTCTATCAGGGTGCGGTTGACGTGCTCGGGCAGGTCGATCAGCTCGTAGGCGTGCTGGCCGTAGCTTGCGCGCCAGTCGATCTCAGCGGGGTCGTTGTTGTCGATCCTGACGGCGAGAACGGTAGTACCGATAACGATCGCGCGGGCTTCTGTGAGCCGGGGAATCTGAGCTTGGAGCAGCTGGGCTGTCCGGCCGAACGCCGGGTCGCGGAGATCGTCGGGCTGCACGGGCGTGGTGTAAATGACGCGTACCTGACCCTGGTCGGCGTGCCAGACGCCGCTCAGCGGCTTATATATGACCCGGCCGGCCGAGGTCGGTCGCCCATCGGTAAGCACGCTCAGGATCGTTACTGATGAGGGTTGGCGGTATCGGCAGGCCAACAGCGACCGCTGCGGCAAGCTGGACCGGTTTGTACTCGCAGCGGGCGGCGGCGAGCGGGTCGTTGACCCACAGGCAGTGCCCGAGGGCCAAGAGCACTCCGCCGAAGCCGCGCCTGGCTTCGCCGTATGCAAACAGCCGCTCAGGCCCTGACATTGACTCCGGAAGCCGGAACTGCGTCGGTTTCCGGTAGTAGATAGCGTGAACGGCAGCGACTTCCAGGCTGAACTCGCCGGCAACGGTACCCGCCCATGCGGTGCCAGGCTCGATGGTCGCCGCGAGGCTGAGATCCTGGGGGAAGGCCGCAGGGTCGATCGCGTGGACCTGTACTCCACGGCCGGTCAGCTCAGCTGCGACTCTGGAGGCCGTAGGGTCGTCTTCGTCGGCCAAGATCAGGACGCTCATATGCGACGTATCCGCGTGCCTAGTCCTTCTGGGTGTCCTCGGCGGTGCTCGGACCCTGGCCGTCGCCGCCGGTGGTCACGGACGTCGGGCCTTCGTGCTTGCCTGATCGCGGTCTTGGGACTCGCAGCCACCGCAATCCCCAAGGGCGCAGGGCAGTGGCCAGGGCGAAGCTCCCGATTAGCAGATGATTTGTCGGGTCCAAGGGGAAGAGGTCACCTGCGCGAGCGAGGAGGCCGCGGGGTTCACCGTCTGGCGAGCAGCGCAATAAATCAGTGTCGGCGCCGGTGTTCGTTGCGTGCGTGATTTGATCCATTATCCGCCTCCGGCGCTCACAACGCGAACCCGTCGCTGATCAGGTCCTTTGAGTCCATGATAGCCATTAAAGGCTCTCGGATTTAACTGGTGGTTAATCTCTAAAATATTCTCATCTTGGTATCGTCGCCTCTATTCCGGTCATTAGTTGTGATTTGGTTGAAACCGGAAAGCGAGACGGCGGCGGTAGTTGTGCCCCCGCGCCGAGCCAGCGGGGCACTGGAACCGAGAGGATCAACGTGACGTAATGGCACGAAAGAGCCTCGGCTCTGGCGTCAGATATTGCCGACCCCGGTTCTCGCTGACATGTCGCCGTGCGGCCGGTTCCTCGGCACGTGGTGGTCCCGTGCTGGCCCTTACCTCACGGCGATCGCTGCCGAGTGGTATGGACAGCTTTTGGGGGCCGGTCGCGCATCCTCACCTGCGACGCTGCCGGCGACCTGCCCGGCAGCTAGGACCGGATCGTACTGATAGGGCGCTGGGCGGGGGACGGTGAGCAGGCCGCCGCCAGCCCCTACCCGTCACGACCTCACATGGCCTGTACGAGCGGAGGTGATTTTAACTGGCAGTTAAACGCGGTGAGATTGGGAACGGGATGATGCCGGGCTGCCGCCGACGAACGGCATGGTCAGTTAACGACTAGGCTTTGGCGGCCGGAGGTACGCTGCAAATAAGGCATGGTGGACGAAAGGTTCCTGATGAGCCCGTTGCAGGACGACGAGTCGACGATCGGCCAAAGGCTGCGGGAGCTGCGGCTGTGGCGCGGGATGACTCTGGCCGAGGTGGGTGGTCTGGCCGGGGTAACTGCGGCGTACCTCTCGTACATCGAGCGCGGACTGCGGCCCCTGGACCGCCGCTCCACCATCTCGGCTCTCGCGGCCGCGCTGCGGGTCTCCGAGACCGAGCTCACTGGCGCCCCGCACCTGGGCGATGACCGGGAACAGTCAGAGCCGCACCTGGCCATTCCCGCGCTGAGAGTGGCTCTGGAGTCGAACAGCCTGACCGAGCCTTCGGACGAGTATGCGCGCTCATCTGAGATCTTGCATTCTGAGCTGGAGACGTTGAATAAGTTGTACTACCAAAAATGTGACTATGTAGGGGTGGGAGAACGGCTGCCGGCACTTATCGATGAGCTGCATGTACGGGCCTGCCCGGCCGCAAGTGAAGTCGATAGGAAAGCAGCGCTTGGCACTCTCGTGGAGGCATGTGTCACGGCGGCCTTCGTAGCGAAGGATCTCGGCTACGCCGATCTTTCGTACGTGGCAAGCGTTCGCGCGGAGGAAGCGGCCCAGATGGCGAGTGATCCTGTCGCGAAGGGGGTAGCGGCGTTCATCCGCTTTCACACCGCACCGCGGGCATTGCGGTCGTGGGACCGGTCCCTGACCCTGGCGGAGCGAGCGGCAGGCTCGCTGGAACCGCACGTGCGCGACGCTAAGGCGATATCTGTTGCCGGACTGCTGACGCTGTCCGCCGCCCTGGCGGGAGCGGTGCTGCAGCGGGGGCCAGTGGTAGAGCACTGGCTTTCGGAGGCCGCGGAGCTTGCCTCGCGAGTGCCAGACGACATGACTACGAACTGGCAGTCATTCAGCGCTACGAATGTGGCGGTATGGCGGACGTCGCTGGCTGTTGAGCGGGGTGAGAGCGGCGGGAAGGTCGCGGAACTGGCTCGCGCCGTTGACGAGCGCAAACTGATCACCCGAACCCGCCGAGCGGACTTCCTCGTGGACGTCGGCCGGGGAGTGGCCAGGGATCCCAAGGCCGGGGTCGAGGCAGTTAGCTGGCTGCGCCGGGCCGAGGAGACGGCGCCTCAGCGGGTCCGTAACTACGCGCCGGCCCGCGAAGCCGTCGGCTATCTCATGACCCGCGCCAAGGCGACCGCAGGAGGCCGCGAGCTACGCGGCATGGCAGCACGCATGGGCGTCGCTCACTGAGCTTCCGACCAATGAACTCGGTTGTACTAGATCTGGCCATCGGGAGTCACCGGCGGCCGTGTGGTACCGCCGAGGAGCCAGCGGCACGTACATGCGACGGCATCGGCATAGTGGTAGGGGATACCTGACCGTGCTGACGGGGCCGCTAGGTGGTCCTTGGCTTCGCCTTGCTCGACGGAGATCTGTCCGCTGTCCGGCCGACCGGGCCGGACAGTGCCGCGCATTGGCGTCAGGGCGCAGTCGCCGAGTACCCACTGGAGGGTGGCGCTGACACCCTCGTGCCAGTCGGTACCCAGGGCGTAGCTGGTCTGACCTGACGCGAGCTTGGCCTGAGCCAGTGCGAGCATTTGGCGGAGGTCAGTGCCGGACCGCACGATCCGGCCACGCCCGCCCACCAAGTCACCAGGCTCAGTTTCGCCAGAGTAAGTTGGTGGGATATCCCTAACGCCGATAAGCCATTCGAGCAGGTCAGCTATGGCATGAGCGTCGCCGATCCGATCTGCTAGCTGGTCGCTCCATGGTGTGCGCTGCAGGAATGATCGGCATTCGTTAATTTCGAGGAACCCGGCATCATCGAGTGGGTCAGCTACCGCAAAGCGGCCAGCCTCCCGGTCTTCCCGCGCATCGGCGAGGTGCTGGCCACGCTGCGGACACCGGACGCCGACGCCGGCAACCCGCTGCTCCCCGGAGGTCAACGACCACAACTACACCTGGCAATGATGCCGCGCACAGCGGCAGCTGCGCCATGGCGGTCCGGCGTGTCACCGGGCAACCTGGAATACTCGCCAGTAACATAATGGCATGTACGGAGACGTTCACGTTGTCGACCGGGCGGCGCTCGGCCTGTTCCCTTACCGCCATTTCGGTGTCGAGATGCAAGCAGGCATGATCAGCGAGAACAGCCCGATGGGTATCCGGATCGTGCCCTTGCCGGATTTCTCGCGCGGCGGGACGACGCGCGTGCAGAACCCTGGCGCGAGCGCGGCAGAGCGTTCGCGGGCCATAGAACGGGCGGCTTCGCGGATCGGCGAGCGGCGGTACAGCCTGACGTCGAATAACTGCGAGCACTTCGCGAACTGGTGCGCCACAGGAGCAGCGGTCAGCCATCAGGTGATCGCGTTCGTCAAGGCGCTCATCGAGCTGGCGTTCGCCGCGGCGCTGTCGTTCCTGGTGGTCACCGCAGCCCGGGTCGCCACAGCCGAGTAGCCCCCGCGAGACGTCCGGTTGCATCGGGCGTAGCCAGCAGCGAGTGAGCGCCCGGCCATACGGGACGAGTGCGTAAAAGTCGGCGGCGCTGCCGGGCTCTTGGTGACGGCCTCGTAGTTGACCTCGGGACTCCAATCGAGCATAAGGAAAGCTGAAAAAGAACCGCGGTGCGCTTTACCGAACCGGCCCCAGGTTCATCTTCTTTGCCGAGCCGGCTCGTTCGGTGCCATCGGGTTCTTCGGGTCGTGGTCTGGGTGCCGGAAGCGGTTCGGGTGGGCGGGACCGGCCTGCGCGTGGTGCGGTCCGGCGACTGGGGGCGTGCTCCAATGCACGTCCGCTCGGTGGGGGTGCGTGGTGTCAGAGCACGGTGACGGGCAGGCCCCAGGTCAGGCGAGAACGGGCGGCGGCGCGGACCCGCCGGGACAGATCGTCCATGATCTGCTGCTGGCCGGGGGTCAGGCCAGGGGAATCCGGGCCGGGCGAGGTGGCGGCGAGCACGATAGCGGGCCAGGTGGCGCGGGCGGCCAGGAGTTCGAGCGAGGCCAGGTACCCGGTCACGGCGGGTAGCGGCTCGCCAGGGCCATGGCCTTGCCCGCAAGAACGTCCTCGAGGTCGAGCACTGGCCCGATGTCCATGATCACCGGCTGGCGGCCGCGCTCGAAGTACGACATCTGCAGCAGCATCTGCTCGCCGGCCGGCCCGGTGATCACCCATTCGGCCAGGCCCTCGCCCATGCCAGGGAAAATGTCTGCCAGGCCCGCCGTCTTGTCCCGCCGCACCGCTGTCAGGCCCGCTGCCCGCAAGCTGGCCTCGACTGAGGATGCCGCCGCCTGCACGCCGCTCTCGTCGTCGGTGAACAAGTCGACGTCCTCGGTGTCCCGGCTGACGACGCCGTGAGCGATCAGGGCGCAGCCCCCCGCCAGCGCGAACCCGTACCGCCCGGCCGCCGTCAGCACTACGGCTGCCACCTGCCGTTGCAGGTCTTCCAGCGGCATCAGGCAGCCAGCCGGGCATCGCGCAGCACCGGATGCTGCTCCTCCCACGCCTGGCGCACGCCTTTCGGCACGTACAGCTGAGACCAGATCCGCACCAGCGTCTCGCCGTCCAGGAAGGCGACAAGATCATCGAGGCTGCTCGCCTCGCGCAGCACGGTCTCGTACATCGACTGCCGCGCGCTGGGAGTGCCCAGGTCGAAACTGTGATCCTTGCTGCTCCAGAACAGGTGCAGCGGCAGGTCCACGACGCCGCCCGAAGGGCCGTTCAGGTCCGAGAGGCCCGCGGCCACGACCGCCCGCCGCCCAGGCCGGGACTCATACCGCCGAGGACTCGCGGCGGCCGTATCTCCGGCCCGGCCGACCGCGATTTCCCGGGCGCCTGTCGTCGCCGCACCGTCCCGGGCTACCTCGGGAACGTACTTGTAGATCGTCGACCGGCTGACCCCGAGCAGCCGCGCGATCGACGACACCGTGTTCTCCGGCCGGGCCAGCAAATCCCGCGCATGACGGACCTGCTCCGCAGTCATCGCCGGCGGCCGTCCGAGCCGCACTCCCCGCGCACGCGCCGCCTCCAGGCCCTCATGGGTACCCTGGACGATCAGCTCCCTGATGAATTCCGCGAGCGCCGCGAATACGTGAAACACCAGCCGCCCGCCCGGCGTCGTGGTGTCCAGCGATTCATGCAGCGATCGGAAACCCACCCCGCTCCGCCGCAGCTCGCCGACCGTGGTGATCAGGTCCTGCAATGACCGGCTCAGCCGATCCAGGCTCACCACCACCAGCACGTCACCGGCGCGCAGGTAATCCAGGCAAGCCCGCAACTCGGGCCGGGCGTCGTTCTTTCCCGACAGCTTGTCGCTGAACACCCGGCCGCAGCCAGCTGCTTCCAGCGCGCGAACCTGCCGGTCCAGGTTCTCCGCCGTCGTCGAGACCCGCGCGTAACCGATCAGGCTGCCTGCTGCCTCACCCGGCTCCGGTGCCAGGTCCTCCGGCAGGCATGCCTCAGCGTTCCTCACCCAGCCAGTGTACGGGAAACGGCAGTTTTCTGGACGCTCCGAAGGCCAAAGCACTCCTGAAGCCACGCCAGTTGCGCGATAAAAACGCTGTTGGCAGGCTTCCGCGCGTTGCTGACCGCACGCCCGCGACCGCAGCGGAACCGGAAAGGGAATTACGATGCCCGCTTTCACTCCTATCCCCGCCGTTCCGCCTTAATCCGGCCCGGCCGTCCCCGGCCGCCAGGCCCCCGGCCCGTGTCCGCCCCCGAAACATTCCGGGCACGGGCCGGGCGGGCAGAACCCAGCGCTGTTCCCGGCACCGTCCTTGTCTGGTGGCAACGGCAGCCATGGGGAGAGCACCGCTCTGGCGCTGGACCTGCCCAGGGCGGGACCGGCGCGGTCCCCTTGGGCGAGCGCGCGTGGTGGAGTCACGCCCGCCCCCCTGCGAACCGCAGCACGCAGGCCGGTCCCGCCCCCAACCCAGACCACCGCCACCAAGACCGCGACCCCGAGGAACCCATGGAACCGAATCCAGCCGCACAGACCCAGGCTCTTGTCCTCTTCCTGGCCGGCTTGGTTCCGGCTGTCGTAGTCGGCCTGGCCGGCGCGCTCACTCGCTGCTGGCTACGCCCGATGCAACCGGACGTCTCGCGGGGGCTACTCGGCTGTGGCGACCCGGGCTGCGGTGACCACCAGGAACGACAGCGCCGCGGCGAACGCCAGCTCGATCAGCGCCTTGACGAACGCGATCACCTGATGGCTGACCGCCGCTCCCGTGGCGCACCAGTTCGCGAAGTGCTCGCAGTTATTCGACGTCAGGCTGTACCGCCGCTCGCCGATCCGCGAAGCCGCCCGTTCTATGGCCCGCGAACGCTCCGCCGCGCTCGCGCCAGGGTTCTGCACGCGCGTCGTCCCGCCGCGCGAGAAATCCGGCAAGGGCACGATCCGGATACCCATCGGGCTGTTCTCGCAGATCATGCCTGCTTGCATCTCGACACCGAAATGGCGGTAAGGGAACAGGCCGAGCGCCGCCCGGTCGACAACGTGAACGTCTCCGTACATGCCATTATGTTACTGGCGAGTATTCCAGGTTGCCCGGTGACACGCCGGACCGCCATGGCGCAGCTGCCGCTGTGCGCGGCATCATCGCCAGGTGTAGTTGTGGTCGTTGACCTCGGGGAGCAGCGGGTTGCCGGCGTTGGCGTCCGGTGTCCGCAGCGTGGCCAGCACCTCGCCGATGCGCGGGAAGACCGGGAGGCTGGCCGCTTTGCGGTAGCTGACCCACTCGATGATGCCGGGTTCCTCGCTGCCGTCCGGCTGCTCGTCGTACTCGGTGGTGGCTAGTGTGCCGCGGATCGCGCTGTCGATGAAGCACCGGAAGATCATGTGCAGCTTGCGCGGTGGCGCGGTCGGTCCAGGCCGGCTGACCATCTGGTCCTGCACCCAGCACAACTGCGGCTCGGTGGCGTCGTCCAGGCTGAGCCGCAGTTCCTCGGCCAGTTCGCGGCGCAGCGCGCTCAGCAGGCTCTCGCCGGGCTCCACGTTGCCTCCTGGCGGCGAGTAGTGGCTGCCGGCCGGGCGGTCACGGCGGATCAGGGCGACATCGTCGCCGCAGAAGACGACGGCCGCGACCCGGACCTTGATCAGGGTGAACGACGCGGGATCGAGACGGCTGGCCATGACAGCCAGTATTCCGGCGGACCGGCCCGCTGGCTGGCGTCCCCGTGAAGTGCGCTGGCATCAGCTGCACCCCTGGCCGGCGAGCAGGCCGGGATAGGCGTACGCGGCGCGGCCAGGCTGACAAGGTGATGTGCTCGATGTCGGCACCGATAATGGCGTAGCGGCGCAGCGTGGTGCTGGTGCCGCGGGTCACTGGCCGCAGGTGCCTCGGGTCGAGTTCCTCGACGATCAGGGACGGGGCTGCGCTTACGGTGTTCTTGCCGCCTGCCCTGGCACGCGCCAGCTTGCCGGTTACCGCCTGCGGGACCGGGCTGATCCGCCAGATCGGGCCGCGCATGGCCGACAGGCTGACGTTTCCGTAGCCGCGTTCCTCGCGTGGTGTCATGGGTTCGTCCTCCGCGGACGCCATGCCGCGGAACAGGCCCATGGCCCGCCCCTGGTTGACGATCTGGCCGGTGTCGATCGTGAAGTCGCGTGAGAAGAAGAGCTCCGCCGGGTAAGCGGCCAGCCGGAGCGCGGTGATGTAGGTCTCGGCCAGCGGGATCACGACCTCGCGCAAGTGGTTCGCCGCGGCCTGGTCGGTCCATGCGGCGAGGTCGCCCGCAGTGGCGGCCAGGCGTGCCATGACCGCCGAGACGTCATCCCAGGTTGCCCCGGCGAACGTATCCCGGCGGCCGAGGCCGCGTTCTGCCTTGTAGTCCAAGATGGCGTTCAGCAGCCATCGGGTCGCGTCGGTGTAGCCGGATTGCCTGCGGGTCTCGGTCGCGGGGTACAGGTGGAGAGCGGTGAAATGGCCGCTGGAGTGGAAGCCGGGATCGGCGGCATAGTAGTCGCCGTCCGCGTTGGCGAGCCGGTGCACGATCACTGTGCTGGCCCGGTGGGCGACGGTCAGTCGCCCGCTCAGCGCTGCCCGCAGTACATCAGGGTCTGCGCCGAGCCTGTCGCCCTGCAGGTGCAGGTAGGTACGCCCGTCAGCGGACAGTACCGGCTGATCCTGGTCGTCGAGCCGCTCGACGAGGGCGACCGGCAGCGGGCCGCGGTGCGCTTCGCGGCTGATGAGCAGGTGCGGTCCGCAGGCCAGCACGTGGCGGCCCTCTGCCACGGTGTCGGTTAACTTGCCGATGCCGGCCAGCGGGGAAAACCTCAGCTCGACAGCGGCGGTTGCGGGACTGTGGCCAAGACGCGCGAACACCGGCCGGTAGGTGGCGAACAGGCCGGCCAGGTCAGTCGCGAACTGCGCCCTTGAGACCGGCTCGGCGGCACGTCCTGACCAGCCCGCCGTGTACGGCGTAAGCGAGATCCTGATCCCGGCGAAGACGTCGCCGTACTCCGCCGCGATCCGGCTGTGCATGCTGGCCAGGCGGAGATTGCTGCTGGAGTAGCCGACAGTGGAGATCCGCAGCTGGACCCGCAGTACGTCGCGGGCTAGCTCGCACAAGGTGTCAAGGTAGGGGTAGGAGCCGATGTCGTTGTCCAGGTAGGGGAACAGCACGCCCGGCCGGTGGATCCGCCCTCCGCCAATCCGCAGCCCCCGCTCGGCGGCCACGTCCGCGAGCGCCGTGGCGACATCCGTAAGCCCTGCGGCTGTCAGCTGCCAGACGTCCTGACCGGCCTCCTGAGAGCAGAAGGCGCACCGGTTAAAGCACCCGGCCACCGGGCTCAGGTACTGCAGCCGGGTGAATGCCTCGTCTGGTAATGCCCTGAACTGCTCGGTCAGGCTCGGCGCGGCCGCAGCCGGCAGGCTGGCGCGGATCATCGGATCATCCTTGCGGTAGCCGGATCGGGGCCGAGAAGATCACGCAGGGCCGCCGCGAACCTCCTCGTCTGCGCGGAAGGCTTGTCAGTGCCCGCGAACGGCCGGCCACGACCGGCTGTCAGGCCCTCAAGGCGCCGAGCAGCCCGGCATCCGCGACGGCGAATGAGCGGATGCTCGTAGACGGACTGGGCGCAACAATTGTTGTCATACCAGCCAGGGTGGTGGCTGGACCGCTGATGCGCGCCTACGCTCAGTTCGAGCACGCCTATTCGTCGGCTTCGGGTGCCGTAGGGCAACCCGACCCGACCGGAAATCTCACCCAGATAACTGGCGGGTTCAAGCTGTGCTATCCGGCCACCGCTAACTCTGCGGCGAGCTGCGAGGCCTTCACCCACTTCAGCAACAACCAGGCTGGGCAAGTGACTGGCATGGCGGTGGCAGGGCAGCCGGTCGCCGGCCGGATCGCCACCGCACCGGCCGCCACATCAGATGGGCTGGCGATCAGCAGCGTCGTCGCTTACCGGCTTACCCGCCAAGACGTTGTCGTCGTCGCGTTCAAGCTCACCGACAGCACGTACCGGCCCGTCAACACCGACCCCTCACTGCTTGCCAGTCTCAACGGTGCCTCCGATGCTGCGAGCCAGGACGCGCTCCCTGCCTACCTCGCACCAGGGGATAGCCTGTATGCCGCAGCCGCGTTCGATATCGCTGGGAACACCGGGCTGTTCTGCCTCCAGCCGAACGGCTCCGGCGCCCAGTTGCCCTGCACCACCTTGAGTAAGGTCTGATCCGTTGCGACTAGCTGCCAGTTCGGTGTCCTTACGGATCTCGCGTAGCCGCGTTGCGAGCGCGTCTGGCTGACCCTAGCGGCCTGCCAGCGGCGGGGCGTTCCCGGTGCGGCCCCGCTGCTGCACCGCTTCCGGCAGGAAGCTGTCTGAGACAATCGGATCGTGACCGACAACGCGTTGCCGCCGGCGCTGGACTCCCACACGCTGCTCGTTGCCGCCGTCATCGTTCACGACAAGGCAGCTCATAGGGTTCTGCTCCTCAAGCGCGCGCCCGCCGCCAAGTTCGCTCCGGGAAGCTGGGATCTTCCTGTCGGCAAGGCGGACAAGGGCGAGTCCATCACGACGACCGCCGTCCGTGAACTGAAGGAGGAGACAGGCCTGGTAACCGTACCGGCTGACCTGAAGGTCGCCGGTATTATCCACGGTGCGTGGGGCGTCGAGGCCCCCAACGGCTTCCTGACCGTCGTATTCGTGACAGATACCTGGACTGGCGAGCCCGTCAACGCCGAGCCGCGCAAGCACTCCCAGGTGACCTGGTTCCCCCTTGATCAAGTACCCGCTGAATTCGTGCCCACGACGCACGAAACGCTTATGAACTACCTCCGCGCCGGACCAACTGTCGCCACCGAGGGTTTCTGAGGGGTGAAGGTGAGGACGTTGCGGCTGTGGCGCTTGTCCAGCGCCGTCCCGGCGGGCAGGTCGCCGTCGGGAGTGCCTGAGGGCAGGACGTGCAGTACCGGCCCGGGCTGCCGGCGTCCAGCCATGCGCGCATGTCCTTGACTAGCCGCCCGGCCGCTGCGGCGGCGTCGGGTCCGTGGGCGCGGGCGCCCAGGTCGAACATGACGGAGGGCTCAGTTCGCAGCTCCGAGCCTACTGCCGTGCCGTCTCCGCCGAAATGGTTGAACAGGACGGCCGCATCGTCGAACAGCCAGAAGTCGTTGCCCGGCAGTGCCAGGTCGGAGGCTTTCTGCCGGGACAGCCAGCGGACTTGCTCTCCGGCCGCCAGGTTCGCGGTCGGAGTCACCTCGTATTCGAACTTGATGTACTCGCTCGCGGGTTCGCTGACGATCCGGGCGCGTCGCAAAGCTTCCCGGTAGCTGCCTGTAAGTCTTCCCAGATTGGGTCTGTAAGTTTTCCCAGAAGATGTCTGTAAGTCTTCCCAGAGCATCGCCTGCGAGGACGTTTACATGGCAGTCTGTACTGTGTGAACGCCGCAAGCGGACTGCTCCCCAGGCGCCTGCTCGAAGTGGTACTTCAGCGCGTCGCTGAAGAACCTGTGGTCATCCTTACCGGACCGCGCACGGTCGGCAAGAGCACGCTGCTCGCAGCCCTTGCCACCGAGTTCGGACGGCCAGTATTCGACTTGGACCGGCCAGACGTGCGCGCGGCCGCGGCCGCGGACCCGAGTTTCCTCGTATCGGGACCGGAACCGGTGCTCATAGACGAGTTCCAGCATGTCCCGGAGGTCCTGGACGCGATCAAGGCCGAGTTGAACCAGGACACCAGGCCGGGGCGCTTCGTCCTGACCGGTTCCACGAGGTACACCGTGCTGCCGCAGGCCGCGCAGTCACTAACCGGGCGCGCGCATGTGATGAACGTACTTCCCCTGTCTCAGGGCGAGCTTTACGGTCACCGCGAGCGTTTCGTTGAACTTCTCTGGCAAGAACCAGACCGGATGCCGTCCGTCCCGGTCCAGACCTGTGCCAGAGACGAGTATCTGAACCGGATCCTGGCCGGAGGCTTTCCGATGATCCTCCAGCGGCGAACGGCGCGGGCACGCACGTCGTGGTTCGCTGATTACGTTGGCCTCGTGGTCATGCGCGATGTCCTGGATATCGCCTCCATTCGTCAGCGAGAAGCACTGCCCCGGCTCCTGCGTCAGTTCGCGGCGCAGACTGGCCAACTGCTCAATATCACCAAGGCCGGACAGGCCGCCGGCCTGGAGAGCAGCACAGCGAACAGGTACGCGACATTGCTTGAAGCGGCGTTCATGATCCAGCGGCTGCCAGCTTGGGGTGAGACTCTGGGCAAGCGCCTTGCCGCTCACCCGAAGGTGCACGTGATCGATTCAGGGTTGGCGGGATGGCTCCTCGGACTCAGCGCGACGAAGATCAACAGCCGGAATCCGGCTGCTCTGACTGAGTACGGGCACCTAGTCGAGACCTTTGCCGTCGGGGAGATCCTCAAGCAGGTCAGCTGGTCAGACGAAGTGATCACGGCGTCCCATTTCCGTACCGAGAGCGGAGACGAGGTCGACCTTGTTCTGGAGACCTGGGACGGCCGGGTAGCCGGGTTCGAGATCAAGGCCGGAACCAGGATCAAGGACCCTGACCTGAACGGGCTTCGCCTGCTGCGTGATCGTCTGGGTGACAGATTCCTGGGTGGATTCATCCTCAATCTGGGGGAGCTTGCGTACCGGAAGGAGGAGAAAATCACCATATTGCCGCTTAGCGCGCTCTGGTCGTTACCGAACAGCCCTGCGCTGCCAGACCTGGACTAGCGTAGCCCGCCGCACGCGCCGCGGCGCTGAGGCCACAGTAAGGGCAGATTCCGGGCGCGGCCTGCCAAAGAACTCGTGACTGCGATCTTTGGAGCAGGTTTGCAGTAGGCGTATAACGCCGATTCTGAACGGCTAGGCAGGCGTTGTCCCGGGTGGTTGGCGGGCTTGCCGTCCCGGTCAGTGCCCGCGCCGGGAGCACGGGCAGATAGCCGGGCGGTCAGGCCCCGCGTTGTCCCAGCGTGGGTGCCGACTCCGCGTGCGTGGGTGGCCTTGGCGAGCTGACCGGCGCCCCAGGCGGTGGAAGGTCCTCGTTCGGTTCGGTGAAGCCGAGTTCGGCGGGTTCCACCAGGCCGGGGCGGGCTGGCTGAGCAACGCGGCGAGCGAAGAGCACCTCGAATCCCCGATCGTGACGTCGGCAGATGTCGGCCCGGACCTGATCATGCCCTGGCGCAAGCCCAGCCTGGTGGTCTTGTACACGAAGAGCGCGATCGATCCGGCGGACCTGAAACTGGTCAGCGCGCGCGGTTCTCCTGACGCTAACGTGATTCTTCGCATGCCAGACGATCGCTCCGTTTTCCCCTCTCCTGCCCTGGTGGCCCGGGTACAGGACAACGATGTACCGCTCGCTGACCCGCTCCAGCAGATCTGGGACCTGAACGACCTAGGAGGAGCGGACCGTCTTGAAGCCGCCGGGAGGATACGCGAATGGCTTCTAGCACCCCGCTGACCAGCCTCACGCTCAGCGCCAGTTCAGTCACCGACGATCTCGGCTACGTCGCGCTAGATGACCTGGCAGGCACTAGGAGATATCGCGGCGGACTACCGCGTTATCGGCGGCCATATGGTCACAACACTCGTCGCGCGCTGGCAGCTCGGAGCGGAGCTTTACCGCGAGACCGGCGACCTTGATCTTGGCATTCCGCCGGTCGTCGCACGAGATCAACATGTGGTCAGCCGGCTAAAAGACATCAAGTACAAGCAGGTCGCGGGTAACCGCTTCGCCCGGAAACTCGCTGACATCCCCGATAGGTCCGGGGTGGGATCTATGACCGCATGGAAGAAAAACCGGCATCGGCCGATCCACTGGACCGATGTCATCACCACCGGTCCCGGACGATGGCAGAAGCCTCGGAATCCCGATCGACTCGCCCGTCACCAGGCTCGCTCACCAGGTGCAGCGGCCGATGGGCGGGCGGTGCCGTGCCTCAAAGCTCGGCGCCGGTCAGAGGCTCAACTGGCGAGCGGAGCGGCGGACAGGTTGCCGGGCGGGGTGCTGAACTCGGCATGATGATCGAGATCTTGACGAATGGCTCGCGCCTGGCGGACCGCAAGATCCTTGATCTGATTACATGGTGCCGCTCATCCAGGCGCTGTGGTCACGAGGCTGGCACACGATGGCATGCTGCCAAGACAACGGCGAAGCCGTCGACGCCGAGCGCGCTCACGGCCAGCGCGGCAAGCCGACCGGGCACCAAGGGTTCATCGAATACCACCGAGGCTGGGCCTGGCTCAAGATGCCCACGACAGACACCCTCAGCCTGCTCGCCGAGCTGCACGATCACGAGATCTTCGGCCCGCGGGCACACGCAGATCTACTTCCCGAAAGAGCAGATCGCTGAGCTGGCCCGAGCCGCCAGCCGGGACGGCGCAACGACAGAAGCATGGCTGCAAACCGGCGAGTCCTACGCTTTCACCGTCGCCGCCAGCATCCGGGCCGTCAAGGAAACACTCACCCGTTTCGCATCCGGAGCCGTCAGCCCGGCCGCGGCGTTTGGCGCGGACTTCGCCGTCACCATCCCCGGCACCACCCGGACCGACACCACCCCTGCGGAAGTGCCAGTGGCCAGCAGAGCATGAAAGGCAACGGCGCCGATGAGATCTGGGCTCGTGTCCGCGCCGGTTGCCCTGTTTGCTGTCGGCGGCGGGTGAGGGCAGCGGCGGCCGTGAGGGCGAGCACGGCGAGTGCGAGCAGTTCGGGGTAGCCCTGGAATCCTGTGTAGCGGAAGGTGACGCGGTGGGTGCCGGGCGGCACCGCGACGGCGGTGAGGGCGGGTGCCACCATCTGGACGGCTGCGGGTCTCCCGTCGATGGTGGCGGACCATCCCGGATCGTAGGAGGCGCTCAGCACTACTACTGCGGGCCGTCGCAGCCGCACGGTCGCGGTGGCGGTGCCATCTGGCAGGCGGGCGCGTGTGGTCAGGACGGTGCCGGGTGGGCGCGGGGGGCTGGCGGGGCCGGGTGCGGTGGGCGGGGCGGCTCTGGCGCCGGCGTAGGCGACGGTCAGGTACCGGTGCTGGCCTGGCAGCGCGGACCGCAGGTAGGGCAGGGTCTGGCTGCCGATGTCGGCGCGGGTGGCGGTGATGGTTCCCGTGGTGTCGGCGACCTGGACGTAGGTGCTGGCGGGCAGCTCCCAGACCTGGAGCAGGCTGTTGCGCAGCAGCAGGACCGGGCGGTCGGCGGGCGGCAGTGCGGGCGCGGCCCGCGAGGCGGGCAGGATCAGGTAGCGGATGCCGAGCAGGGGGTAGCTGCCGGCGTTGCGGTCGTCGAAGTCGTGCTCGGGCTGGGACATCAGCGAGGCGGTGCGCAGGGTGTATCCGATCTCGTCGGTGTCCAGGCTGTCCAGGTACTGGTACATGGGCACGGTCCCGATCGTGAAGTTCTGGCCCCAGCCCGGCGAGGAGCCCGCGTAGGCCCGGCCGCCGCCGTGCCGCCGCAGCAGCGCGGCCAGCGCGGCGAGCTGCGGGCTGTCGCGGCGCTGGGCGGACCGCTGGGCGGTGATCCCGGCGGCGTTCACCGCGTCGTAGCCGTCGATGTACCCCCAGGCAGGCGCGAGGTAGGTGATCGCCGCGGCGAGCAGCACGGCCGCGGGTGCCTGGCTCAGCCACGGCAGCCGCCGGGCCTGAAGGGACGCGGCGCAGGCGGCGGCGAGCCGCCGGCCGCGGGCTGCGGCTTCCGCCGCGCCGAGCCCGGCCAGGTAGATCGCCGCGAGCTGCGGATCACCGTCCGGGGCTGGGGGCCAGGGCGAAGAAAGGGGGCGGCCGAGTCCCCGGATTGCTGGCGGTCAGGAGATAATTCCAGGTAGGCGGACACGAAGCCCGTGATCACCCGGAGTGACGAACGGAACCGCCAGCGGCCGCAGGTTCCGGGACCAGCGCAGCCGGTGATCTCAGCCGGCGCCTTCAGAACCCCGGAGTTATCCGAGGCAAGCCGACCCGGAGCGCAGGGCCGCCAGGCCCAGGCGCCGGAAGCGGCGCGGCAGCATAGCCCTCCGCAGGACAGGCAGCCGGTCACATTCGGCGGCGAGCTGACCGCGGAACTGGAGTCGAGCTGGCTACCGACCGGGAAGGCATGTCCGCGTACCGGAATTTGATATACACTTCTGGGAGCTATCAATTCGGTGGAGGTGCCATGACGGAAACTGCGATCGCGAGACTGTTCATGCATGGCAGGAGCCAAGCTGTGCGCCTGCCCAAGGAGTTCCGGCTGCCTGGTGACCGCGTTCGCGTGCGGCACGTGGGTGACGGCGTGTTGCTAGAGCCGATCGCTTCCGATGTGGATGCCTGGTTTGCCGAACTGGATCGCTTCGCGGACGTGCCGTTCTTTGAGGATGGCAGGAATCAGCCGCCAGCACCGGTAGGCGAAGACTTTTTCAAGTGAATTACCTTCTCGACACGAACGTGTTGATCGCCTTGCTCCGTAATAGGCCTGACCAAGTGCGGGAACGGTATCGAAAGGCGTCACAGTCCGCTGACTGTCTGGCGGTCTCGTCTGTCGCCTTGTTCGAGTTGTGGTACGGCGTAGCTAAGAGCAGTCTCGTTACGGAAAATACTGAGCGTCTTCGGATATTGCTCTCCGGTGACCTGGACTTGCTGGACTTCGATGATGAGGATGCGCGGACGGCTGGTCAGGTGCGCGCTGCATTGGAGAAGGACGGAACCCCGATTGGCGCCTACGACGTGTTGATCGCGGGCCAGGCGCTTCGCCGCGGGCTTACCGTCGTTACAGCCAACACGTCCGAATTCAGTCGGGTCAGTGGCCTCAGTTGGGAAGACTGGACGCACTGAACCTCACCTCGCGTCGGCCTCCACCTGCGACTAGAGCTTCCCGGTAGCTGCCTGTAAGTATTCCCAGAACATCGCCTGCGAGGACGTTTACATGGCAGTCTGTACTGCGTGAACGCCGCTAGCGGGCTGCTCCCCAGGCGCCTGCTCGAAGTGGTACTCCAGCGCGTCGCTGAAGAACCTGTGGTCATCCTGACCGGACCGCGCACGGTCGGCAAGAGCACGCTGCTCGCAGCCCTTGCGTACCGGAAGGAAGAGAAAATCTCCACATTGCCGTTTAGCGTGCTCTGGTCGTTACCGAACAGCCCTGCGCCGCCAGACCTGGACTAGCGCAGCTCGCCAAGGCGGCCATGCCCGCCGCACGCGCTGCGGCGCTGAGGCCACAGTAAGGGCAGATTCCGGGCGCGGCCTGCCAAAGAACTCGTGATAGCCGGGCGGTCAGGCCCCACGTTGTCCCAGCGTGGGTGCCCTGACCCCCGCTCCGGGACAATGCGGGGCCTGCGCGAACTGCCAGCCCGGCCAGGCACATAACGAGTCCGTATTTGCGCTTCACTGCAAGCCTTTCCGTAACTGTCAGTGACTGGCCTGGAGCCTCGCATTGATGTTGTCGCTGGCGAGGTCCCAGAGGTACGTCGCGCCGTTAAAACGTCCCTGGGCCTGCGCAGGGTCTGCGAGATCAGGTAATCGGCCGTGGGCGCGCCATTGACTGTAGCCGGGAACAAGGTGCCCCACAGATGGCTTGGCAGCGTGTCACGGTGAGCGGGTGACGCCTGATGCTGCCGCGTTTGGTCTTTGAGACTTCCGCGGAGTGCGGGCCGGTGGGTGCCGGGGATGGAGTTGATCCGCAGCGGGCTGGCTTGGCCGGGGGCCTGCCGGGGCAGCGGGCAAGGTCCGGGCCGTCCCCGGGCACTTACTTAAGAGGTAAAGTATATTACTTCTTATGAGAACACCGTCGTCGTCGCTGCTGCCGCTGCTGCGGTCGCAGGCGCAGGGGGAGCTGCTGGCCTTGCTTTACCTGCATCCTGAGCGCGAGTATTCTCCCGCCATGATCCGGCAGATTCCGCAACGGGAGCGGGAACCGCCGGTCACCCGGCAACCAGCCCAGGCAACGCCCAGAACAACTATTACGGGTCTATTCGCTTCGCAGGTAACCGAGAATTCGGACGCACATAACGAGTCCTCTTTCCATCCTGGTTTTGCTTCGCGTAGCTGCGTGCGTGGGTGGCTTTGGCGAGCTGAGCGGCGCCCCAGGCGGTGGAAGGTCCCGGCCCACCCGAAGCTCGATCTCGCCACCGCTGGCGTGAGTTGAGCGTCACAAAACGTCGCTGGGCGCGCATCGTTCCCGCCGTTGCAGGACCCCCGTCCGCTATCGGGAGATGGCTGGCGGTCGGTAGTTTTGACTCTCACCTTGGGGGAGCCCGCACACTCATCTTGCCGGGTCGAGTCGGCCCGGCGACGAGGGAGTCAGCGTGGAAGAAATCAGCATCGGAGAGTTCGCACGACGGTCCCGCCTGTCGCTGAAGGCACTCCGCCTCTACGACGGGCTCGGGGTGCTGGTGCCTTCGCGCGTCGATCAGGCGTCTGGCTATCGCTACTACGACCCGGCCAAGCTCGACGAGGCCCGCCTGGTCGTGATGATGCGCCAGTTGCAGTTGCCGCTCGCGGCGATCAGGGAACTGCTCGCGTGCGATCCGGCCGATGCGGCGACACGCATCGCCGAGCACTGGCGCGACGCCGAGGCGGCCCACGACGCGCGGCGCGAGCTCGCCGACTACCTCGTCAGCCGATTGAGCGGAAAGAGGCCCACCATGTACGAAGTCGCCACGCAGGAGATGCCCGAGCGGAGCCTGCTTTGTCTCAAGCGCAATGTCTACGAGCAGGAAGCGTGGGCGTTCGGCAAGGAGTTCATCGCGATCCTGCGGGAGCGCCCGCTGCCGAGGGTCGGAGGACGAGAAGGCGCGTTCTTCAGCATCTACTGGGGCCAGGTGAACGCTGACAGCGATGGTCCGATGGAATGGTGCAAGCCGGTTCCCGCGGCCGAAGCCAGTGCTCTGGCGGAGCAGTATCCCGAGCTGACGCTGCGAACCGAGCCGGCGCACCGGGAGGCCTTCGCCCGGATACCCGCTGTCTCGGGCGGGATATCACCGGAGCACTTCGAGCTCGCTATGGAGTCACTGTGGGCCTGGGCGCGGGAGCAGGGCCTCGAGGATGAGCGTCATACCCTCGAGCCCGGAGACCTCGGCCTGCGCATCACCTATCTCTATACCGGAGCCGTCACCGACCCGGTCGCCGACTTCGACGTCACCGTCCCGTTCCTGTAAGGCGATGATCGAAGCTCACGGCCTGGTCAAGCGCTACGGCTCCACCATGGCCGTCAACGACCTCTCTTTCTCCATCCGGCCCGGCCTGGTCACTGGATTCCTCGGCCCGAACGGCGCCGGGAAGACGACGACCATGCGAATGATCCTGGGCCTCGACGCGCCGACGCAGGGCTCGGTAACCGTAGGCGGGCGCAGCTACCGCGACCTGCCCGCGCCCATGCGCGAGGTCGGCGCCCTCCTCGACGCCAAGGCACTGCACGGCGGCCGCCGGGCCCGCGACCACCTGCTATGCCTGGCCCGGAGTAACGGCATCCCCCGAAGCCGGGTGGACGAGGTGCTCCGCGTCGTCGGTCTGGAGGGCGTGGCCAGGCGCCGGGCGAAGGGCTTCTCGCTGGGCATGGGCCAGCGGCTCGGCATCGCCGCCGCGCTTCTCGGGGACCCGGCCGTGCTCATTTTCGATGAACCGGTGAACGGCCTGGACCCGGACGGCATCCACTGGGTCAGGACCCTCCTGCGGGAGCTCGCCGCCGAGGGCCGCACTGTGCTGGTCTCCAGCCACCTGATGAGCGAGATGGCCCTGACCGCCGACCACCTGCTGGTGATCGGAAGGGGCGCGCTGATCGCCGATACCAGCGTGGACGAGTTCGTGCGGTCGAGTTCCCGGCAGTCGGTACACGTCCGCAGCCCGCGGGCGGCCGAGCTGGCCGCCATCTGCCGAGAGGCCGGTGCCACCGTTCGGGCCGGGAACACCGACCCCGACGTCATCGAGATCACCGGGATGGACAGCGCCGAGGTGGGAAGGCTGGCCGCCGCTCATGGCATCGCCCTGTTCGAGCTCATCCCCGTCCGGCCCTCGCTAGAGGAGGCGTTCATGGAACTGACCAGAGAGAGCGTGGAGTACCAGGCGGCCGGGGCGACTCGATGACCGGCGCCGCGATCGCCCGCTCCGGCCCGGACCACCGGGCGGCCTTCCGCGCAGCCACCTTCGGCGACGTGCTGCGCTCGGAGTGGGTCAAGCTCCGTTCGGTCCGGTCGACTTTCTGGGCGCTGACCGTGACCGTCGTGCTCGGCGTCGCCCTGGGGGCCGTCATCAGCGCGGCCGCCGCCCACGGCTACGCCAGGTTCAACGTCTCGGCGAAGCTGAGCTGGGACCCGACCGGGGTCAGCCAGTCGGGAATGGTCGTCGCCCAGCTGGGCATCGCCGTGCTCGGGGTGCTTTTCATCAGCTCCGAGTACTCGACCGGGATGATCCGCACCAGCCTGATCGCCGTCCCGAAGCGCGGCCGGATACTGGCAGCCAAGTCGCTGGTCTTCGCCGTGGTGACCTTCGTCGTGGGTGAGGCCACCAGCTTCGCGGCGTTCTTCGCGGGCCAGGCCCTCATCAGCGGCCATGCGCCCGCGGCGGCGCTCGGCGATCCCGGCGTAGCCCGGGCGATGGCAGGAGGAGGGCTGTACCTGATCGCCCTGGCGGTGCTCAGCGTCGCCGCGGGGGCCTTGCTCAGGCGCCCGGCCGCCGCCATCGGTTGCCTGGTCGCCGTCCTGCTCGTCCTCCCCCTGATCGCCCAGGCGCTGCCGGACTCGTGGCGGAACCCGGTCACCGAGTTCTGGCCGACCCAGGCCGGGAGCCAGATCACTAGCGTCCAGCACTCCGCCCACACCCTCCAGCCCTGGGCTGGCTTCGGCGTGATGTGCCTGTTCGTCGCCATCGTGTACGCCATCGCCTGGATGCTGCTTGACCGCCGGGACGCATGATGGGGGAGATGGAGTCGGCGCGGCCATTTCATCAGGCCATCCGCACCGTCGCCAGGCCATCCGGCGTTCACGCGGCCTGTTCGCGGTGTACTGGCCCGAGCAGTCGTTCGAGCTGGCGCAGGCCGTAGTAGCAGCGGGACTTGACGGTGCCTTCTGGGATGCCGTTCTGGGCCGCGATTTCGGCGACGGTGCGGCCGAGGTAGTAGGACTCGACGATGACCTGCCGGTGCTCGGGCGTGAGTTGCGCGAGGGCGGCGCGGACATCCATGGCCGTGACGGCATGATCGATGCAGTCGATCGGGCTGGGTGAGTCGGCCAGTTTCTCTTCGACGACGTAGTTGTTGTGCCGTGATCTGGCTCGCCACATGTCGATCGAGACGCGGCGGCTGACGGTAAACAGCCAGGAGTTGATGGTGTCCGCGTGGCCCTCGACGATCTCAGGGTGGCGCCAGGCGCGGAGCATGGTTTCCTGGACGATGTCTTCGGCACGGTGCGGGTCGCCGAGGGTGAGTTTGAGCGCGAACCGCTTCAAGGCGGCGCCGTTGATCCGCCATACCTCTTTCATCGATTCGCTGTCGGTCCTAGGCGGGCTATCCAGTGCGGCAGCGTTCATGACTCCTGGTCCTCCTGAGTGCGGCCGAAGGGCTGTGCCTTCGGGTCGCTGCCATCGTGCGCGATGACCGGTGCGGCTGACATCGGGGAGATGAGGGATTTCGTAACGGTCGGGGAGCGGCAGATCCGGCTGCACACGTATTTTTTGGGTCCGCAGGTCTGCAGCTAGCTGAGATACATACTTGTTATGTACGGTAGCTGATGAGTGCTTTAGCGGTGTCCGACGGACAGTAGATAAGGTGAGACAGTGCACCCAGTAGGTGGCGAGCACCTGGAGATCCTGGGTGCCTATGCGCTTGACGCTCTCGACCCGGCCGAGGCAGAAGAGTTGCGCGGGCACGTGGCTCATTGCTCCGATTGCGAGCGGCAACTGGACCGGTTCGCTCAAGTCAAAGGCTTGCTGGCGCAGGTGCCGCTGGACGCCTTGCTGGACAGCATGCCCGATATCTCGAATCTCCTGCCGTAGAGCCACCGCCACTTGCCGCTACATGGCTCAGCCGTGGGGCTCTGGCTCCGCGCAGCTGACCGCAACGATGGGCCATGGGTGCAGCTCTTTTGGAGGGAGATGGGTCGGTCGGCCTGGGAGTTGATCTTCAGGCGGCGGGCGGCAGGCCCAGCGTTGTTCCTCTGCAGGTGCTAGGCCCCCCGCAGAGGGACAACGCTGGGGCTGCCGCCCGCCGCGCTGATCCGGCCTGACCCGAAAACAGATGCCCGTGGCGCTGATGTGACTGGAGAGACTTCGCACCCGGTACGGCATCGCGCAGCGACACCAGGGCTCCTCCAAAAGAGCTGTACCCATGGCCCATGAGTGCGTTTTCCGCTGGAGTGAGTTTCCGGTCGACTCCTCCGCATGGTCCGGGAGGGGCCGTGCCGTCGGCCGATCTCGCCTGGATATCCGGGCATTCCGGGCAGCCTGCCGTCCGAACCCGGACCACCGTTACCACCACGAAATGTGAGCCAGAGCCAGCCGTGGTTGATGCCTCATGACCCAAGTACGGGCGCGAGCTGGTCGCGCAGGGCGCGGATGGCGTAGTACAGCCTGGACTTGACCGTGCCGGGAGAGATGCCCAGCATGCTCGCGGTCTCGTCGATGGTGCGGTTGAGGTAATAGACGTGCACGATGGCTTGCCGATGCGGCTTGGATAGCGCGGCTAGCGCGGACGCCAGGGTCACCGACCAGTCCAGCCGCTCCGTCTCGTTGCCGCCCGCGCCCGGTGCCGCGATGTCCTGGCCGGTCAGCGTCACCGGCCGGGCCGAGCGCGACCGATGCTCATCGATGAAGATGCGGTAGGTGGTAGTGAATAGCCAGCTGCGGGTCGCTGCCTCGCCGAGGGTCAGCTGGCGGCGGGCCCGCCAGGCCCGCACCAGCGCCGCCTGCACGATGTCCTCGGCCCACTGGGCATCCTGGGTCAGCCGCATCACGTAGCCAAGTAGCAGTGACCGGTAACGGTCATACAGCATCCGCATGAACTCCTCATCGGTGCCAGGCATGACCTCGGCTAGCGCGTGCGGGCACTCCCGTTCCAGCAACCCGGTCGCAGTCAACGCGATCACCGGCCCCTTCCTGTTCTCCAGCGAACCAGACCAGTGAAGTAACGGTGCACCAGCAGCCGGCACCCGACATCCGTGAGATTACGTAGTTCTCAACCATCCTGGACGGCCTTGAGCCGCCCCGACATCGCCCCGACGTCGCCCCGGCCGCGAGGGGGTTTTGGGCGTTTGAACCTTTCTGAGACCGGTCTCGTTTTAGCCGCGTCTCAAACACGAGGAGGTCCGATGCAAGCAACCATGGTCGGTGCGGACACCGATCTCAGCTTCGATGTGCTATCGCTGGTGCGTCAGCCCGAGGACCTGCGCGCGCTCTCCGCCGCCGCGCTGTCCCAGTGGTGCCGTGAGGTACGCGAGTTCCTGGTGCAGGTAGTGTCCGCCCGTGGCGGTCACCTAGGCTCCAACCTTGGTGTCGTCGAGCTGACCGCGGCGCTGCACCGGGTGTTCGAGTCCCCGCAGGACGCGATCTTGTGGGATACCGGGCACCAGGCGTACGTGCACAAGCTGGTCACCGGCCGGATGGAGGACTTCGGCCGGTTGCGGGTCCGGTCGGGCCTGTCCGGGTACCCGTCCCGCGCGGAGTCGATGCATGACGTATACGAGAACTCGCACGCCTCGGTCGGGGTGTCCTACGGGCACGGAATCGCGCGCGCTCGTGCCTTGTCGGGGTGCGGGGGGCGGAGCACGGTGGTGGTCATCGGAGACGGCGCGCTCACCGGCGGGGTCTCGTGGGAGGCACTCAGCAACCTCGGCGCGAGCTCAGATCCGGTTATAGTCATCGTCAACGACAATGGCCGGTCCTACGCGCCGACGACCGGCGGGATCGCCTCTCATCTGCGGCAGCTGCGATCCGGCGCCCAGACACGCGGAGAACACGGATCCACCCCCATGTTCGCGGCGCTCGGGCTTGACTACCTCGGTCCGGTCGACGGTCATGACATTCCGGCCCTGGAGGCGGCTTTCCGTGACGCGCGCGACCGTCGTCGCCCGGTGGTGGTGCATTGCGTCACCAGGAAGGGCCGGGGGTACGCGCCCGCGGAGGCCAACGAGGTGGATCACATGCACTCGGCTTCAGCGTTCGATCCAGAGACGGGGCTGGCGCTGCGGGCGGGCGGGCGGACCTGGACGCAGGAGAGCTGTGCCTGCCTGCTTGACCTGGCCCAGCGCGACCCGCGCATCGTGGCCATCACGGCGGCCATGCTCGACCCGGTCGGCCTGACCGAGTTCTCGGTCCGGCTGCCCGGCCAGGTGCTCGATGTGGGCATCGCCGAGCAGCACGCGGTCGCGATGGCGGCCGGGCTGGCCATCGGGGGCCTGCGTCCCGTCGTGTGCCTGTACGCGCCGTTCGTCAACCGGGCCTTTGATCAGGTGCTCGCCGACGTGGCCTTGCACGGCTTGCCGGTCACGTTCCTGATCGACCGGGCCGGCGTGACCGGCGAGGACGGCCCGAGCCACCACGGGTTGTGGGACCTTGCCGTCTTGTCGGCGATCCCGGGAATGCGCATCGCGGCTCCGCGGGATGGCGTGCGGCTGCGCGAGCTGCTCAGCGCGGCGGTGCGGAGCGATGGGCCGGCGGCTGTGCGCTATCCCAAGGGAGAGGTGCCCGCGCCGATTCCGGCGGTCAGGTCGGCTGGGCCGGTGGACATCGTGCGTGCTGGGACTCCGCAGGGTGCCCTGATCGTGGCGACCGGACCCATGGTGTCGAGCGCGATGGACGCGGCGGGACGGCTGGTCGCCGACGGGTTGTCGGTGACCGTGGCCGACCCGGGCTGGGTGTGTCCCGTTCCCGGCGAACTGGTCTCGCTCGCCGCCCGACACCGCCTGATCGTCACCGTGGAGGACGGCAGCCGCGAAGGCGGGTTCGGCTCCGCGCTGTCGGACGCGCTGTCCGACGCCGGACTGCTGATCCCAGTCCACCGGATGGGCCTGCCCCGCCAGTTCCTTGAGCACGGAAACCGCCGCGAACTGCTCGCGGCCCACCACCTGGATGCCGCCGGCATCGCCGCCGCCGTGCATAACGCGGCCATCGGCTGGGCTGCCGCCGGAATGGCGGCCTGACGTGAACGCCGCGACAGGCACTGTCGGCTTGGGCATGCCGGCCCTCCCGCCACCCCCGCTGGCGCCGCGCCGCCAGTCGCGCCAGCTCCGCGTCGGCGGGGTACTCGTCGGCGGCGGGGCGCCGATCTCCGTGCAGTCGATGGCCACGACGCTGACCGCCAACGTGGATGCCACGTTGCAGCAGATCGCGGAGCTCACGGCGGCCGGCTGCCAGATCGTCAGGGTGGCCGTGCCATCGCAGGACGACGCTGATGCGCTCCCGGCGATCGCACGGAAATCTCAGATCCCGGTCATAGCGGACATTCACTTTCAGCCAAAATACGTGTACGCGGCCATCGACGCCGGATGTGCTGCCGTGCGCGTCAATCCGGGGAACATCAAGGCGTTCGACGACAAAATCGGCGAGATCGCCCGTGCCGCCGCTGGCGCTGGCGTGCCGATCAGGATCGGGGTCAACGCCGGCTCGCTGGATAAGCGACTGCTGGCCAAGTACGGCAAGGCGACGCCGGAGGCCCTGACCGAATCGGCCCTGTGGGAGTGCTCGCTGTTCGAGGAACACGGCTTCCGTGACATCAAGATCTCAGTGAAGCATCACGACCCCGTGGTCATGATCGCGGCCTACCGGATGCTGGCAGAGCGGTGCGACTACCCGCTGCACCTCGGCGTGACCGAGGCGGGGCCGGCGTTCCAGGGCACCGTCAAGTCCGCGGTCGCGTTCGGCGCGCTGCTCGCCGAGGGCATCGGGGACACGATCCGGGTGTCGCTGTCCGCGCCGCCGGTCGAGGAGGTCAAGGTCGGCATCGCGATCCTGGAGTCCGTTGGCCTGCGCCAGCGCCGGCTGGAGATCGTCTCGTGCCCGTCCTGCGGGCGGTCCCAGGTCGACGTCTACACCCTGGCCAATCAGGTCACGGCGGCGCTGGAAGGCTTCACCGCGCCATTGCGGGTCGCCGTGATGGGCTGCGTCGTCAACGGCCCTGGCGAAGCGCGGGAAGCCGACCTTGGCGTCTCGGCGGGCAATGGCAAGGGACAGATCTTCGTCCAGGGCGAAGTGGTGGAGACGGTTCCTGAGTCACGCATCGTCGAGACCCTCGTTAACCATGCGATCCGGCTCGCAGAGCAATTGCCGCCCGCCGACCTGCCAAGCAGGCCGCACGTCGAAGCCATTTCCGAAGGAGCCCTGAGTTGACAGCTAACCCAGCGTTGACAGCTAACCCAGCGTTGATAGCAAGCCCGGCGGAGCAAAGGCACCGCAACCTCCTGATCGGCTCGCCGACCTCTTTCTGCACCGGGGTGGAACGAGCCATCAACACCGTTCGCGAACTGCTCGACCGGTACGGCCCGCCGGTGTACGTGCGCAAGCAGATCGTACATAACATGCATGTACTGGCCGAGTTGCGTGAGCAGGGCGCGGTGTTCGTCGACGAGCTTGACGAGGTGCCGCGCGGCGCGATCACGGTGTTCTCGGCGCACGGCGTGTCCCGCGAGGTGCGCACGGCCGCGGCCGCGCGTGAGCTGCGCGTTGTCGATGCCACCTGCCCGCTGGTCGCGAGGGTGCACGCGAAGGCGCGACGGTTCGCCGCCGCCGGTCACACCGTGCTGCTGATCGGTCATGCCGGACACGAGGAGACCGAGGGGACGGTCGGCGAGGCGCCGGACCGCACCCTGATCATCGAGAACGAGCAAGACGCCGCATCCGTCCAGGTGCCCGATCCCGACCACGTCTCCTATCTCACCCAGACAACCCTGACGCCTGAGGACACGGCTGGCATCGTCGCCATACTCAAGGCCCGGTTCCCCGCGCTGGCCGACGGGGGTCACGACGACGACATCTGCTTCGCCACCAGGAACCGGCAGGACGCCACCCGCGCGGTCGCGGAAAGGGCCGACCTGGTACTGGTCGTCGGCTCGGCGAACTCATCGAACTCCCAGCGGCTCGTCGAGGTGGCCCGCGGTGCTGGCGTGCCCGCCTGGCTGATCGAGGACGCCTCGGAGGTCAATCCGCGGTGGCTCGATGGCGTCCGGTCCGTCGGCCTGCTAGCCGGCGCGTCTACCCCGCGCCGCCTGCTTGACGGCGTGGTCGCCGCGCTGCAGGACTACGGCGGCGCCGGCGTCACCGAGATCAGCGTCGCCGACGAGAGCGGGATGGTCTTCGCGCCTCCGATGGCGCAACTGCAGGCAGTGGGTGCGGCCACAGCCAACGCGGCTAAGGGGAAGGATTCATCATGAGCACGCCAACCCTCACCAGGCCCACGGCGGACGGTACCGGCGCGGGCATGCTCGCGATGCCGCAGGCGCGCGAGGAGATCGCGCACGCGATCCGCCAGGTACTCGGCCGGCTACCCGCTCCGGCCTGGAAAGTCGCGCTGTACCACTTCGGCTGGCCCGCACAGGAATGCGTCGGCGGTCCCTGTGGTCCTGGCAGTGCCGGGAAGATGCTGCGGGGGGTGCTGGCGATGCAGGCCGCCGACGCGGTGAGCGGGGATCCCGGCGCCGCCCTGGCCGGGGCAGTCGCGGTCGAGCTCACGCACAACAGCACGCTGCTGAAAGACGACGTGATGGACCGGGACGCCACCCGCCGGCAGCGACTGGCCGCGTGGATGGTCTTCGGTGAGTCGCAGACGGTGCTCGCCAGCGACGCGCTGCTCACGCTGGCCTTCAGCGTGCTGCTCGAGCACCCGGGCGGGCTGGGGCTCGCGGCGTACCCCGCGCTCGCGCAGGCATATCAGGACCTGCTCGCCGGGCAGGCGATGGACCTGCAGTTCGAATCCTACGAACGAGTCGGTATCGAGGAGTGCATTCAGATGGCGGACCGCAAGACCGCCGTGCTGCTGGCGTGCTCGACCAGGATCGGGGCGGTCCTGGCCGGGGCGCAGCCGCATCAGGCTGACGCGCTCGAGGACTTCGGGCGGCACCTCGGCCTGGCCTTCCAGTACGTCGACGACATTCTGGGGATCTGGGGCGATCCGATGAAAACAGGCAAGCCCGTCGGCTCCGACATCGCGGCCCGCAAGAAGTCACTGCCGGTGACCTACGCCCTGTCCAAGGATAAAGACGGCCCGCTCGCGGGCTTCTACACCGCACGAACGCCGGTCAGGAGCACCGACGTGGCGTGGGTTACCATCGCCATCGAGCAGGCCGGGGCCCGCGCGTGGGCGGCGGAACAGGCGGCCAGGCACATCGCCGCGGCCGATGACAGCCTCGCTCGTGCGGGCATCCCGGCCGGGCGCCAGGAGCCACTGCGTGCAGCCGCCCGCTTTATCACTGGGCGTGACCATTAGGGCTGTCCAGAGAACAGGCTCAGCATTAGTCAGAAATGGTTTGAACTTTCAGGTTTCCCGACCCGTTTCAGCTTCATCCAGAATCACGGAAGGGACGGCCGACATGGCAACAGATGTGATAATTCCTCTCCCGGAACTACACATGACTTTCCCCGAACGATGTCATCCCGATCTCGATTGGGCGGAAGCGCATGCCAAGAACTGGATCGCCGAGTTCCGGCTCGTTCCCGAGGAGCGAATGGTGGATTTCGTGCTTCCGAAGATCGGCCATCTCGCCGCCCATGGATACCCCACCGCCAGCCGTGAGGTGCTTGCCCTCGCCGCCGACTGGGCGGCCTGGCTCTACGCCTTCGACGACATTTACGCAGACGAAGGAACTCCTGACATCGTCGGTGTAACCAGTCAGATCGCCACCATGCTGGCCGCTCTCGAAGGCACCAGGGGCATTACTCCTCTCTCACTTGCCCTCAACGATATCTCCGCTCGTTTCGCTTCGCTTTCCACGATTAATCAGCACGCTCGGTTCATCGCCAATGTCAAGGGTTATCTCCTCGGAGTACTCGCGGAGTGCACGTATCGCACGCAGGGCGCGGTTCCAGCGACCGAGGACTACCTTCCCCTGCGGCTTCAGGCCAGCGGCTGCCTGAGTTGCCTGTCCATCGCCGAGCTCGCCACCGGAGGGGACGAACTGGAGAACACCCACGCTACCGACATCGCAGCGCTCAACCTTCTGGGCGCCTACGTCATTGCCCTGGCCAACGACGTTTACTCCTGTCTGCGCGAGATCGACAAGGCCGACGTTGACTTCGTTTTCAACTTGCCGCTCGTCCTGGCCCATCACGAAGCCGTAGGACTCGAAGCTGCGATCAGCCGGTCAGCGACGATCGTACAGGGCTACATCGACCGCTTCACTCTCGACTACCAGCGCCTTGCTCCTACCCTGCCGCTGCCGGCTGCCCGCCAGCTTGACGGCATTGTCCAGTGGACCCAGGGAACCTTTGACTGGATGGCCGCCTGCGGCCGGTACAGCGGTTACTGGGCCAGCATCAGCGCCGCTGCATCAGGAGCGTTGTCATGACGAAGACCATTCCCGACGCACCCGGTTACCTGCCGCTCATCGGCCACGCCGTGCCACTGGCTGGGCGAAGGACTCAGTTCCTGGAATCGCTGGCTAACCACGGCGACCTGGTAAGGATCGGCATGGCCAACCTGCCCGCCTACGTGCCGACCGCGCCCGACCTGGTCTGGCAGGTCCTGGTTTCCGACAGCAAGAGCTACGCGCGGGGCCGGATGTTCGACAAGATGACCGAGGTGCTCGGCTACGGCCTGGCCACCTCGTCGGGCAAAGAGCACCACGAGATCCGTCGCATGCTCCAGCCGACCTTCCACCACCAGAAGGTCGCCGGCTACGCGTCGATCATGACCAAAGTCGCCGAGGCCGTCGCCGACGAGTGGCTGCCCGGCCAGCCGTTCCGAGTTGACCACGCCATGAATGACCTGACCGCGCGCGTGGTTAACGGCATCCTGTTCGCCTCCGACCTCGGTGCGGCGGCTGCCGATGCCATCCAGAAGCGGCTGCCCGTGGTCATGCGCGGCATGCTGACCAGAACGCTGATCCCCGGCCCCTGGCAGCGCCTGCCGCTGCCGGCCAACAAGCGGTACCACCAGGCCATCGAGGAAATGGACAACGGCATCGACCAGGCCATCGCCGCCTACCGTGAGTCGGGGCACGAACTCGACGACATGCTGTCGATGCTGCTCGCGCTTCGCGACGACGACGGCAATCCAATGACCGACAAGTGGATCCACGACCAGGTCATCACCGTAGCCGTCGGCGGCATCGAAACCACCAGCGCCGCACTGTCCTGGTGCCTGCACCACATCGGCACCAAACCAGAACTGGAGGAGCGAGTATTCGCCGAGGTGGACTCGGTGCTCGGCGGCCGCTCACCTGAGTTCGCCGACCTGCCCAAGCTTGAGTTCACCGGGCGCCTGGTGCTCGAGGTGCTGCGCCTGCACGCCATCGCCGTCTATATGCGGCGCACCCTGGGCCCGACCACGCTCGGCGATTACGAACTGCCGCCCGGCGCGGAGATCATCATCAGCCCTTACGCCTTGCACAAGAACGCGCGCTGGTACCCGGACCCCGACCGCTTCGATCCGGACCGCTGGGCGACCGACCAGGCCAGGAACCTGCCGAAGGGGGCATACATCCCGTTCTCCGCGGGCGCCAGCAAGTGCATCGCGGACAACTTCGCCATACTGGAGATCACCTTGGCCCTCGCGGCGATCTGCACGCGCTGGCGGCTGCGCCCCCAGCCCGGCAGCGTCGTGAAGGAGATCACCACCGGCGCCACAAGGCCGGATTGCCTGACGATGGTCGCCGAGCGCAGGGTGCCCGTGCACGCCTAAGCCCATTACGGCGAGCGCCTCCGGTAGAACGGCACGACTGTGAAGGTCACCGGCAAGCTCTTCAGTCCCCTGACCATCCGGCTCTGTCGCCAGCGCAGCTCGGACGGGTCGGCGGCCAGCGCGAGGTCCGGGCAGGCGGCCAGCCGCGGATCACGGTCGGCGGCCGCATAGGAAATCAGCACCAGGTCGCCGACCGGGATCACGACATCCCCGAGAGGCACGTCCTGCGTCGCGAACCTGCACGCGCATGTGACCGGCGTCGCTGTGGCGCCGGTCACAGGCAATGTGAAAGGCCTTGGTGTTAGTGGCTAGCCGCGTCTGCCAGTCCAGTGCTCCCGAGTCTGGCCCGCTGAGAATGGCCCGCCCTCGAATGGCCCGCTGTCGAATGAGTCTGTGTGCTGAGGCCGGAAGATGCTCATGGCCGTTTCCTCTCATAAAGTCCGGTGCCCGTGAGCACCTTTCGCCTGGGGTCGTGCTGGTCACACCATCAACTTCCCCTAGTGCGCCAACGCGCCGCTTACGCCTGGCCAACGCGTGCTTTACGCGCCACAACGGCAAGCGGGTCAACGACCGGCAGGCACGACTGTGAAGGTCCCGCGCCGAGCTAGCGGCGATAATGGCCGGCAACAGGCGCGCGACATGTTAAGCAGGCTGGTGCCCCGTGTGGCGGACGACCTCCCTGGCGATCTCGCTGCGCGATCGCCCGTCGATCTTGGTCAGGATATGTGAAACATGGGTCTCTACAGTGCGCCGGGAAAGGTAGAACTCCGCGGCAATGTCGGGGTTGGAGAACCCGCGGGAGATCATTTCGGCGATCTTGAGTTCTGTCGGGGTCAGGCTTTCCCAGCCGGTCGAAGGGCGAGCGGGTCTTGTTCGCCGACCGCGGCGCAGGCCGTGTTCGCGCATTCGTCCGTCCAGCCTGCTCAGATCCCATTCGGCCCCGAGATCTGAGTACAACTCAACAGCCTGCGTAAAAGCCGCGCGGGCAGTCGAGGACTCGCCGTTCGCGAGCGAGACAACCGCGGCATCCTCAAGGCTGCGAGCGGCTTCCATGAGCTGGCGAACGGACTGGTGGTATTCGGCCGCCGCGAGCAAGGGAAATCTGTCGCCTTCGACCAGCGCGCGGCACCGGCCCGCGGTGATGGCCTTGGCCTTGGACGACGGTTCGTCCGCTACCTCTTGCTCTGCGACCGCGACAGACGCCTCGGCCAGTGGCCTATCGCCGGTGAACAGAGCCAGCCTCACGATTTCTGGCAGCCAGAGATGCCGCACATGGTAACCGGCGGCGGTGCCGGGCTCCAGCGTGGGGGCAAGCACCTCGAGGGCCTCCGCTGGTCCGCTGTCGTGTTCGGCTGCCGCGGCCCGGGCCATCAACAGGTAGCCCGCGTTGTTCCGCTCCTGCGCATTGGTCAGGCTGTAGCCCGCCAGGGCGGCCAGCTGCTGGTGCGCCGAGGACCAGTCGCCGCGATGCGCGCCGATGAAGGCGGATATCCCGCCGCACAGCAGCGCAGCCATCTCGTTGTCGCCGGTATCGCCCGCCGACTCGATCTCAGTGAGGGCCTCGGTCCACCGGCCGGAGCGCAGGTACAACTCGGCCACCATGGCATGTGTGACGGCGGCCAGTGCGCTGCCCGACTGCTCAATGTCGCGCACGACACTGGCGACCAGTTCGGTGTCGGGCAACCGGTCGAGATGTTGCAGTGCGAGAAGGCGGTTGAAGCGCATTGCCAGCCGCAGGTCGTTATGCAGCGAGCTGGCGTCCAGCACCGCCAGGCCGCGGTCGAGCAGTTCTACCACCCGGTCGCTGTTTCCCTGATACGCCGCGACCAGCGACGACGCGTGCAAAGCGTAACCAAGCAGGAACCCGTCGTCGAGACGGTCAGGCGGCGCGGTGTCAATGTTGGCGAACACCTCGTCGAGAATGGCCTGAGCGTCCTCGAGATCGCCAGTCGCCGCGCAGAGTATGGCATTGACAGCGCGAAGTAGGGGCAGCCACGGCGAGCCAGGATCGGCGGCCGCGCACGCTTGGCGGACGACCCGCAGCCCGTCGGCGATCAAGCCCTTGCGCAGACAGGCGATGCACACCATCCAGCTGATCTCCGCAGCCGATTCAGCATCGGCGACCGAGCCGAGCAACGTGTCGGCGAGCCCGAGCAACTCGGCATTGTTCCCGAGCAGCAACTCGGCGCGCACGAGGCCGGTCGTAAGACGGTCGTAGCGCGCGTCGTCGTTGCCTACCGTGCGGATCGCGTGACGGAGCAGGTCGGCAGTCGGCCGGGGCGCTTGCGCGGTCAGCTGCTCCAGATTGGCCGACAACCAGTCAAGCAGCCACTTGTCGATCAGCCGGGCGGATGGGATGACCTGTTCGGCCACCCTGGCCAACGGCGCTCCGCTGTCGCTCAGGGCGCGGGCGGCCTGCCGGTGCAGCGGGATACGCAGCGGCCGGGGGATGCGGTTGTAGCAGGCCAGCCGAATCAGCCCGTGCCGGAATCGCAGCCCGAGATCTGACTCGGTCAGGACGCCGGCCGCCATCGCTTCCTCGACACCTTGTATGAGCTCGGCGGGCGGTTTGCCGAGCACCACGGTCAGGTCCTCGACCGCGAAGTCGATGCCCAGCAATGCCGCGATACGCAGCAGATCTAGTGTGGCCGCCGACAGGAAGTCCAGCCGTCCGTCGATCGTCGCGGTCAGCGAGTCAGGCAGCGACTCGGCGGCGGAATCGCGGGCTTCGACCATTTGGGCGTTGCGATCGAGCACGTCTTCCCGAGTGAGCGCGTGCAGGATCTCGCGAATGTACAGCGGGTTCCCGGCCGCCTGCGTGACCAATGCCCGTAGCCGGGGGCCGGGAGGCGCGCCAACGAGCTGGCCGACGAGTTCGTCGACTGCGTCGTGCGGCAACGGCGGGATGCTGAGCAGCTCGGCGTGGCCGCTGGCGGCGAGGTCGCTGATGCTCTGGCGCAGGCGGTTCAGTGCCGGCCTGCGAGGCACCGGCCGGCATACTCCCACCAAAAGCAGCGGAAGCTGATTGATCACGCCAGTCAGCCGCAGACAGAGGTGCAGGGTCGCGTCGTCGGCCCACTGGAGGTCGTCCAAGACCAGGATCAGCGGAGCCGCGGCGCAGAGCCGCTCGATCAGCACGATCACTCGCTCGACCGCCGCGACAATGCGGTCGCCTGACAACAACCCCATAGCTCCAGGCGCGTCGCTGCGCAACAGGGCCGACAGTTCGGCGCGTTCCGCATCACCAGGCAGATCTTCTACCCGCAGGCACTTCAGGATTATGCGAAGCGGAAGGGGTTCGGTCAGCGGATCGCCGTTGGTCCGCAGCACCTGGCATCCCGCCAGCGCGCTGCCGTGTATGGCCCGGTCAACTACTGCCGTCTTGCCAACGCCCGGCTCGCCCTCGACCAGCACCACAGAGCCACAGCCAATGGCGACATCGCGGACCAGCTTATCGAGACGTAGCAATTCGGAGTATCGGGCCACAAGCAGATCCGGGTGACCGGACATGGTCACACTGTACCATATTGCGACAACCAGTCGCACTCCGCGCCGTTTCCGAAATGGGTTCCTGGTCATTACGATCGTCTTTGTGGCGGACGGGCTCGTGGGGCGCAAGGCTGAGCTGGCGCTGCTTGGCGGGCTGGTGTCCAGCCTGTCGGCGGGCGCCGGGGGCGTCGTGCTGGTAGAGGGCGAGCAGGGGATCGGGAAGTCATCGGTGCTCCGGGCGGCTCTCGCGGGCGCTGAGCTGACAGGGTGCCTGGTGTTGTGGGGAGCCGCCGAAGAGCTTAAGCAACGCTTTCCTTTGCAACTGATGATGGAATGCCTGGCCTCCGCCGCCGAGCCCGGGGTCGCCGAGTCCGGGCTCGGCGAGCCTTTGACCGGCAGCGGCGGTGTGATGTCGGGGGATCCCGTGCTGGCGGGGGTCGAGCGGCTGCTCGCAGCTGTTGACCGGTTGTGCGCTCGGTCGCCGGTGGTCCTGGTGGCCGAGGACCTGCAGTGGGCTGATGAGGCCAGCGTGCTGGTCTGGTCGAGGCTGTGCCGGGCGGCCGGGCAGATGCCGTTGCTGCTGACGGGCTCGCTCCGGCCGGGGACAGCGCGGGAGGATCTCAAGCGGCTGCGACGCGTCGTGACCTCAAGTGCCGGGAGCGTGGTTGAGCTCGGACCACTGCCGGATGGTGAGGTCGCCGGGCTGGCAGGGAGTCTGGTGGGCGGACCGCCCGGTCAGCGGCTGGCTGAGTTCCTCGCCCAGGCGGGCGGTAATCCGCTCTATGCGCGGGAGCTGGCCGAGGGGCTGGTCCGAGAGGGCCGGGTTCGGCTCGGCGCGGGGCTAGCAGAGCTGGCGGATCGGCCGGCCCGGGCAACGGTACCGGTCTCGCTGACGGCAGTGATCGGCGAGCGACTCGACGACCTCGCCGACAACGTGGTCAGCGGGCTGCGGTGGGCGGCGGTGCTAGGCGCTGAGTTCTCCGTCGCCGACCTTGAGCTTGTGTCGGGCCGGCCGGCAGGGGATCTGATGGATGTGGTCGATGCGGCGCTACGGGCCGGGGTAGTCGCTGAGGCCGGGCCTGCCTTCCGGTTCCGGCATGACCTGATCCGCCAGGTCTTGTACGAAAGGATGCCCGCCGGGCTGCGAGGCGCGCACCATGGGCGGGCGGCCCGCGCGCTGGCTGACGCGGACGCCAGGCCGGCCAGGGTCGCCGCGCAACTTGCCGCTCAGCTCACGGCCGTCCAGCACCTCCCCGGGACTGAGGTAGAGCCCTGGGTCGTCAGCTGGCTTGCCGCCGCCGCTCCGGCCCTCACGTACCTGGCTCCTGCTGTCGCCGCTGACCTGATCCGCGACGTCCTGGCGCAGGTTGACCGCGCTGATGCCCGACGCGAGGACCTTGAGGCCAGCCTGGTGACTGTGGCCTTCCTGCTCCTTCGCCATGACGAGGTGGAGCAGGTTGGCCGACGCTTGCTCGCCGCCACCAGCGATCCCGATCGCGTCGCCGAGATGACCTGGCTGGTCGGTTACACCCTGATGCGAACCGGCCGGCCCGCCGAGGCGGCCCTGACCATCCGAGAAGCGCTCAGCCGGGCAGGCCTGAGCGCGGTCTGGACCGCCAGGCTCACCGCGCTATCTGCCCTCATCCAGCTAGTGCTTAGCCTGCCCGGCCAGGAGGCGAGCGTGCTGGACGACGCGCTCGCGGTAGCCGAGCGCTCAGGCGACCGGCTGGCCATCGGCTACTCGTTGCACGTCCTGTCAATACACAGCTACGTGCGGCGCGACATGGTCGGCATGCTGGAGCTGACCAGCCGCGGGCTTGCCGTTGTCGGTAATGAGGCGCAGGTCAGTGACCTGCGACTGCTGCTGCTCGCCCACCGGGTCAGTACGCTCGGCGTACTTGACCAGCCGGCCGAGGCAATTGAGGCCGCACGCGAGGCGCTGGTGCTGGCCGAACAGGCCGGCACGCCCCGCCTGGCCAATGTCCGCTTTGTCCTGGCTGAGCAGAACTTCCTTTTTGGCCAGTGGGACGACGCTCTGGCCGAGATAGACCCCGCGGTCAGTCTGCCTGGCCCTGACTACCTGCCAATAATGATCCACGGGCTGATCGCCCTGATCGCGGCCCACCGTGCCGACTGGCAGCGGGCGGCGGAGAATTTGAGCGGAATACCCGACGGGGTGGCCATCCGCGACTTCGCGATGCCGAACGCGCACCACATGCTGCTGGCCCGGGCAGTTATGGCGGAGCGGGCAGGCGGGTATCGTGACGCCGCCGCAGTCCTTTCCATAGCGATCGATCCGGGGATCGCCGAGGCGTTTGCGGGTCGGCTCGTCCTGCTGCCGCCGCTGGCGCGGGCCGCTTTGGAGCTGGCCGACGAAACGACGCTCGCCGCCGCCGCGGCGGCCGCGAAGGAGGAGGCAAGGCGTGATCCGATCGCGCTGCGAACCGCGATCGCTGATCACTGCCGGGGGCTGCTGACCGGTGATCCAGGCCCGGTGCTCGCGGCGGCTGACTACTTCGGGTCTGCCGGGAGGCTGCTTGACCGTGGTGCCGCGCTGGAGGACGCCGCGGTGCTGACCGCCCGCCGGGGTGACCTTCCCTCGGCCCGGCAGTCACTGTCGGCGGCGGTCGTCGCCTACCAGGCGCTCGGCGCGGACTGGGACCTGCGCCGGGCGAACGCGCGAATGCGGCCATTTGGGATGCGGGGCAGGCGGTCGGCGCACGCTAGTCGCCCGGCCTCGGGGTGGGGTGCGCTCACGCCGACCGAACTGAAGGTGGCTGGCCTGGTGGCGGCGGCGCGGCCGAATCCGGATATCGCGGCTGAGCTGTTCTTGTCCAGGTACACGGTGCAGACGCACGTGTCGAACATCCTGACCAAACTAGGCGCGCGGTCGCGAGTTGAGATCGCCGCCGAGGCGGTCAGACACGGGTCAGCCGCCGCGCGTGCGACTGCCTGACCAGAAAACGGTTCAGTCTCCGTCTCGCTGGAGTGAGTTCTGGTCAACTCCTCGGCGTGGTCCGGGCGGGACTGGTCTTCCAGCCTTTCCCGGCCTCGGCCGGGCGGGGGGTCGGTTTGAGTTTCCGGCTTTGCTGGTTGCGGCCTGAAAGCTGCTGTCGCGGGGGTGCTCCGGCAGGCTCCCGCATGATTGTGGAATCCCCGACTGGAATGCCATCTGAGGATTCCACGAAAGCAGGCTTGCCGGTCCTCTGGGTGCCGGCGGCGGACCGGTATGCGGTGAATGCCCGGTTCGTGGCGGCGGGGAGCGGGGCGGTGTCGCGCTGCGGACGGCGGCTGCCTGGCTTCGCTGCTTTCGCTGGTCCGAGATACCCGAGTCCGGAAATCGGACTGGCCCGCTGCTCTCAGCCTTCCCGCCGTTCCCGGCATTTCTGACATCCAGGGCAGCCCGCCAGGCCGGCCGTGGACGCCCGGTGCTCGGGCAAGACCGTCCGGCACCCGCCTCACTCCAGCAGAAACCCACCCCAGGCCCATCGTCGTCCCTGCGCATGTGCCCTGGGTGCATGTTCTGAACGCGCCATTTCGGCGGTGGTGCCTGTGCTGGCCGGCGTGGTGGTGGCTGGTTCGGGTGGTTCGCTGTCGGCCCGTTTCAGCTAGGTTCGCGCCTCGCCATCTGGCGGTGATCGCCCGCAGCCTGTCCGGGCGAACGGCGAGCGCTGCCGTCGGCAGGTCATAGGGGGCCGCGTACATGTCGCCCGTGAGCGCGAGCCCGGCCGCGTCACGCGCGGTGAACCGCGCCGCTCCCGCATCCGACCGGCGGGCCAACGCCGCCGGTAACGCCATGTCGTGATCAGTCACCATTGGTACAGGAATAACCCGGACAAGTGACCGGGAAACCTGTACGCAGGACGTTGCTGCCTGTAAGCCGTGAACTGTTTTCGCGACACGCCGCAAAATCCTGCAATAGAGGGGGGCAGGAATCTACTGTTGATCTGGTCGCAAGTTGCGCGGCCCGATCATGCCTCCTTGCGGATGAACCTTTGCTGACGCTCAATCCCTGTCAACATCATCACACTAACGCAGACCATGTTAGGCACTTGAATCATGTCATATTGAGTAGGTTGGGTTTTTCGTGTCGGCGAGTCGTACCTATCAAGTAGGACAGCCAGCGAGGACCACGAATCATGTCCGGCGAACTCTGGCCGCTAGCAGAAGCGTCTACGGCCGGGTTTGGCAGGCAGACGGCCAGACCGCGCCACGTCGGGGGCGACAAAGACCGCACGGGGGCTGGTGGCCGCTGAACAGGGCATGCTTGTTTTCGGGGAGTTCGCTGGTTCCGGCGAGGAGTTCGAGGGCGAGTTCGGGGGTGTAGTGGGTGGGTTCGTCGGGTACGCGGAGGGCCGGGAACAGGGCGGTGATCCTGGCGGACAGGAGGGGCCGGGGCGAGCTGGGGTGGGGGCGGCGGAGCCGGATGCGGGCCAGCCGGGAGTGGTTGCGGTAGGCGACGTGGATGGTCCGGTGGGTCTGGCGGTCCATTTTGGGTTTCCTTTCTTCTGGCTGCTCGCCCGGCGTGATGGCCACGGCTGATCCTGACGCCGAGTGCCTGATGTGGCTGTGGCTGGGTCTGAGGCGGGGTGGTCGTGCTGGATGTGGGTTGCGATGAGCCGTGCTTGCTGGCCGGATGTCATGGTTACGGGCGGCAGCGGATTTCGAACCACACGGTTCTGGCCTGGTCGTTTCCGTGGTGACCCCATTGGGTTGCGAGGGCTTGGACGAGGGTGAGGCCTCGCCCGCTGGTGCTGAGTTGGTCGCTGTTGGTCAGGGCCGGCGTGGTTGAGGCGCCGGCGTCGATGACGGCGACGCGGAGCAGCGCGGAGCACTGATGCCCGATGAGGACGTGAATGGTCCGCCGCGTGCTGACCGGCTGTGCTGTACCGAGTTGGTGACTAGTTCGCTGGTCAGGAGCACGGCGTCGTCGGCTGCGGCGCAATCGGCGAGAGCGCTGCGCACGAATCGGCGCGCGTGGGTTACCTGGTGAGGATCAGCTGCGAAAATCCGGTGACGGGGCGTGAGGGCCGGGTCTGGGCTTAAGAAGGCCATCAGGGCGGGGGTAGGGATGCCGTCGCCTTCGATCGCCGTGGCGGGCGCGGCAGTCAATTGCGGACCCATGTTGATTCACCTCGTTGTTGCAGTCTGATAGAGGATAAGCGCCGTGCGTAGCTGTAAGTAGGATGGTGCTGACGGCCGTCGCGGGCCGTGCCCTGGATGTATTCCTCTGTATGCAGGTGGGTGACAATTTGGACGCGGAGTCGACTGCGGGCCAGAATATGAGGGTCGCCCGGGAGGCGGCAGGTCTGAGCCTGTCAGTTATGGCGGCGCGGACGCATTTCACGCGGGGTCATCTCGGCAACGTCGGGACAGGGAAGCGCCCGGTGTCGCGTGAGGTTGTTTTGGCTTACGTGCGGGTGTTGGGAGACGACGTGGATCGACGAGGGTTGCTCGCGGGGCTTGGTGCTAGTGCCGTGGCTCCGATGGCGACGGCTGAGCTGCTGCTGAAGGGATTTTCGGCGGCTATCGGGAATCGGCCTTCGCTGGATGAGTGGCAGGAAAGGGTTGAAACGTACGGTTATGACTATATGACGATTGGTGCGTCAGAGCTTCAGCCTCGCCTGGCCGGTGATCTTGTGGTGCTGCAACAGCAACTGGACTGTCCCGAGCGGTGGTCGGTGGCGGCGCGGCTGCTTGCTTTGTATGCGAAGACGACGCCGGGTGCCAGGGAGTCGGGGCGCTGGTACAACCTGGCGGTGGTCGCGGCGGATCGTTCGGGGGACCGGATGGTGCGTGGTTGGGTGCGGGGCCGTGCCGCGCTGGCGATGGCGTATGAGGGGAAGGGGCTGGGGATGGCCGGGAGGCTGGCTGATCAGGCCGTCGGGCTGTCGGATGGGCCTTCGCTGGGTGGGCTGAATGCTGTCGTGGCGCAGGCTCACGTGGCGGCGTGCGGGGGTGATCGCCGGGCAGCGCTTGACACTCTGGAACGGGCCGGGAGGATATTCGAGGTTGTCGGCTCGGCGGAGCAGATTTCCGATTATGCGGTACCTGAATGGCGGTTCCGTACGTTTACGTCGATGCTTCTGTCTCGCATGGGTGATGAGCGGCGGGCCGTTCGGGCGCAGGAGTCGGCGGATCGGGCGCGGCCGAAAACCCTTCAGCGGTTTGCGACGCACATCGAGATGCATCGTGGCCTGATGATGGCCAAGGCCGGCGACTCTGAGGGTGGTCTGAGGTATGCGCGGGGGGCTATGGCGAGACTGCCCGCGAATCGGCAGAGCCTGACTCTGAGGATGCTTCTTGCGGAGGTCGAGCACGTCTAGCCGTTGAAGGAAGGCGGCTGCTGTTGCTGTGGTCGTTCACTTTGGCGCTGGTGCCTGCGCGGGGTGCTCGCCGTAGGGCGCTGACAGTGTCCGCTTGAGCTGGCGGATGGCGTAGTAGGCGCGTGATTTGACGGTGCCTTCTGGTATGCCGAGCCGGGTGGCGATCTCGGCGACGGGCCGGCTGAGGTAGTACATCTCGACGATGACCTGACGGTGTTCTGGTGTCAGTCGAGCGAGCGCGGCGCGGACGTCCATGGCGGTGGCGCTCTGGTCGATGCAGTCCGCTTGGTTCGGCACGTCGGTCAGGTTCTCGGCGACGGTGTAATTGTTGTGGCGGGACCTTGCCCGCCACATGTCGATGGAGACCCGGCGGCAGACGGTGAACAGCCAGGACCTGATGTCTTCGGCGCGACCGTCGACGACCTCGGGGTGCTGCTAGGCGCGGACCAGGGTTTCCTGAATGATGTCGTCGGCCCGGTGCTTGTCGCCGAGCGTGAGCTTGAGCGCGAACCGCGTCAGCGCGGTGCCGTTGACTCGCCAGAGCTCGTTCATCGACTCGCGGCGGGTGTTGGTCTGGTGGTCGAGTGCGGCAGCGTACATGACTCCGGTCCTCCCGGGCCTGGCCGAAGGGCCTGTGCCTTCGGGCTTTTGCCATCTTGTGCGATCACTGGCGGGCGCTACATCGGGGAGATGGGTGATTGTTAAGCCGCCGAGCCGGGGCGAGCGGGGTGATGAGCTGGCGCTTCGGATCTGGCGACTGCCTGATCTGGTTATCTGCGGGCATCTTTTTGAACGGCATGCGATTCGTGGCGTAAGCCCTTACTGAGTGGCGCGAGAGCCACTGCCAAAGCGCGCGAGGTAGCACCCCGCGGGCAGTTAGCCCGCGCACGAAAACGGAGACCGCGATGAGTCGAGCCTGCCAGGAGTTGCACGTCATCCCAGGTGAGGACGTCGAGGCTAAAGTCAGCGAGCTGTACAGGGAGAACGGGCACTACGTGCTCAGCTACGTCACCGATTTGCTGAGGGATCGTCATCTGGCCGAAGACGTGGTGCAGGAGACAATGCTGCGCGCGTGGCGGCACTGCGACGAATTCAGCCCGGAGAAGGGCTCTGTGCGTAGCTGGCTGCTCCACGTCGCGCACAACATCGCGGTGGACAAGATCCGGATGCGCGGGGCCCGGCCGCGCGAGGTCATGCACAACAGCGCGTCGCTGGCGCAGGTCCAAGACCACGCCGACAAGGTCGTGACCGCACTGCAGATCCGGGCCGCGCTTGACCGGCTGAGCCCGCAGCACCGGGCCGTGGTCGAGCTGATGTACATGTACGGCTGCACCGCGCGGGAGGCCGCCGGGCGGCTGGGAATCCCTGAGGGCACGGTGTACTCCCGCGCGTTCTACGCGCTGCGCATGCTGCGCCAGGAAATCGGTCTGACTATCGACCAGTCCGGCGCCGTGGTTCAGGCCGCCTGATCCTTGCCGGAGGGGGAGTGTTCCCGTGGTCTACGATCCGCAGTTCACCGATGAGCAGGCTGAGTTCTTCTTCGTCCTGACCGGGTCGCGCCCGCCGGAGGCCAGCCTGGCGACCTTGCTGACGTTCAGGGACTCGCTGCTGCAAGCCAAGCAGTCGGTGGAAGGGAACCTGACTCCGCAGGTAGCCGACCTGACTAACGGTGTGCTGATGGGGATGGACACCGCGGTATCTGTACCGTTCGCCAAGTCGATGGAATCGATGACCTCCGCCCCGCCGTATTACCTGCCCTCCGTCGCCGACCAGTACCAGCAGCTAGCGCACTACACCCAGACAAGCGCCGATGAGTTCTTGCAGATGAAGGTCAACTCGATCGTCGTATTGGCCTCCCTGATCGTGGCCCTCACCATTGACCTGGTAATCGCCCTGTTCGTCCCCGATATCGGGCTCGAGCTGATGGCCTCTGAAATCGCCGCGGTCAGGTTCCTGCTTTCCAGCCTCATTGGCCGGCTGCTGTCGCACCTGGTGACGGCCTCAGTGATGAGCGTCGGCATCCAGGAAGCGCTGGACGCGGTCGGGCAGCTCTGGCTGGATTCCGAGTTGCATCAGGGCTGGAACTGGGACGAGACGCTCGAGATGCTGGAAGTCGGCTTGCTCGGCGCCGGGATGGGGCTGGTGCTGGCGCCGGTCGACCACATGCTCGGCGACCTGCTCGGCGACCTGATCGTCTCTGGCACGGACAAGGTCGTGGGGACGTTCTCCGGCGACGGGCTCGGCGATGCGGGCAGGAACGCGGCCGAAGGGTTCGGCGAGCTCACCTCGATGGGGCTGGTCGGCGGGGTACACAACGCCGGTCACGAGAGCTTGTTCAACGCGATGCAGGGCAATGGCTGGGCCTGGTCGTGGGGCACCTTCTCCGGTGGTGGCGCCCAGGGCACCGCCGGCCGCATTGGCAAGGGCCTCGGCACCGCTATCAAGGGGTCCGCCATCACCGTCCCGATCCCCGTCGAAGATGTCCTCACCCGTGGCCTCGGCGAGATCAATCCGGCCATCCTCAACGACATCGCGAACGCTGGCCAAGAACATGCGGTTGGCCGGCCAGAGCCGGTGTCCGCGGACGGACAAGCGGACGAGATCGAGGCGGATGAGCCGCCGGCGGTGACGCTGCTCAGGGCCGTCGGAGTGGAGCCTGGTCAGGACACCGCGTACTCGATCGCGCTGCGCACCGGGTTCGTTCCCACGATCGGGGAGCCCTCCGAGGAAAACGGGTACTGGCAGCCGGTCGTGGCGCACGTGCCGATGACCGGCTACGTCGTGCCGCGCGAGCAAGCACCGGAGATCTCAACCACAGCGAGCCTGCCGTCAGAGACGGCGGCGGCGGTGGACACCCGCGCTGTGACCGCGACGCCGGCGACCGAGTCCGTCCCTGAGCACGCGGTTATCGATCAGTCGGCGAGTGAACCGGTTACCGCGCAGCCGGCGCAGAACGCTGCTCAGGAGCCTGAGCAGGCGGTCGAAGGCCAGCCAGTCCCCGCGCAGCCGGTCGCCGAGCCGGTGCGGCTGGCTGCCGAGCATCCGGTCACGCCAGCGACCGCGGAGCAGGCGACTCAGCTCACCGACCAGCAGCAACCGGTGTCGGCCCAGCCAGCAGATGAGCAGCCCGTTACCGAGCAGCCAGCGACCGCGCAGGCAATACAGGACGATCAGGCCACCCCGGCTCAGCAACTGACGCAAGACCAGCGGCAGGCCGAGCCGGCCGAGCAAAGCCCGGCCCAGGCAACAGAGGATGGTGCGCCCCAGCCGGACACGCACTCGTCGCCGCGGCCGGACGAACCTGAAGAACCGGCTCGGGTTCAGGCTCAGGACACCGGCGCCCGGCCACATGAACCGGCCGCAGAGCCCAGCGCCAATCCCGGCGCGGATCCCGGCGCCCTGGGCGGGGCGGAAGACACCGAGGCCGGCCCGCTTTGGACACGCAACGACGAAGGCTGGCAGGTGACCGAGCACGGGGGGTCGCTTGATCTTGGCCCGGATCCGGTCGGCCGGCCGTTGCAGGTGCCGGTGCCGGCCGGGTCGCGGGCGGTGCTCGACGGGTCTGGGCGGCTACAGCACGTGGTACTGCCCACCGGGGTCAGCTACGAACGGGACCTGGCCGGGGCCTGGTCGGCAGGCCGGCAGCGGCAAGGCGACGTGATCGTGACCAAGACCAGTGACCCGGTCACCCTGACCTCGGGCGACGGGACCGCCGTGGTCACGTTGCGGCCGGAGAACGAGGTCGTACTCGACAATCACCTGCCGGTGGCCTACCGGCAGGTGCGCGGCGGCGACGGCGCCCGGCTCAGCCAGCCCCGCGTCTTCCTGCCCGATGGCCTGGGCGGCTGGACGGAGACAAAGGCCCCGGTGGACGCCGCGACCTACGAGGCGTGGCTGGCCAGCGCGAACCAGGCGCACGACGCGGCCCGCACCCTGCATGACATCGCGGCCAGGTCCGGGCCCGACGTTACTGAACCGCTGCGGCTGACCAGCCTGCGCACCGAAGCCTTGCGGGATCAGCTGCTCAGCGGGTCGCGGGACGACGCGACCGCGGCGATCTACGAATGGATTCGCCGCACCGAGGGGGTCGCGCTGCGGTGGACGCAGCTGTCGGCCTCCCACGCGCTCGCTGACGGGAAGGTCGTCAACATGGCGGCCGGAGAGGGCAAGTCCTGGCTGTTCACGGTCGACGCCATTGGCCAGGCGGTCCGCTCTGACGTGGGCGCGGTCCACCTCATCACGACCCGTGGCAACCTGGCCGACCGCGAGTTCGAGCGGTTGCAGCCCCTGCTCGCCCCGCTGGGCATTGACGTGCACCGGATGAACTCCGACCACGCGCCGCCCGCTCCCGTGGACGGACGACCCACCATCTACATTGGCACCAGCCAGGACGTCGGCTTCACATACCTGAAGACCAGCCTGGTCCCTGGCCAGGTCGGCGCCATCCGCATCGACGCCGGCGTCGATGAGATCGACGAGGCGTTCGTCTACTCCAACAGCCAGTACATCCTGTCAGAAGGCGTACAGAGCGCGGCGGCAGCGACGATCATTGCCCCGGTCGAGAAGGCCGCTGGGATCGTCAATGAGGGACTGGACAACGGGGAGCTGACCCCGGCTGATTTCGGCCGGGCCGAAAGCCAGGTCGGTGGCCCGGCCGCGCTGACCGAGGCCGCTCACGCCAAGGTGGCTACGATGCTCGGCGTCCCGCTGGTCGACGGCCGGCTGACCGAGGATCAGCTCCGGCGGGTGAACATGGCCGCTACCGCCCATTACGAGTACGTCGAGAACGTGCACTACGTGCTGCACGACGGCAAGGTCTACATCATCGATCAGACCACTCATGAGGTGATGTACAACCCGGAGACCGCGACCGAGAGCCGGTGGAACGGCGGCCTGGCCCAGGCGATGGAGGCCAAGCACGGCCTGACCATCAGGGACGACCCGGCCACGAGCAAGAGCGTCACCGCTCGCCAGCTCTACAGCCAGGACGTGTACGGGCGGGTGACCGGCGCATCGGGCACCGCTCTGGGCAAAGGCGAGCGGTTCGCCGCCCAGGGCCTGTCGGCCGAGATCGCCGACATTCCCCGCTACTACGCCTCCCGGCTGGACACCAAGGACGATCACGTCAGCCCCGATCTCGGCGTCAAGCTCGACGCTATCGCCGGCGACATCCGCGGCATGCAGACCAGCAAGACGAACCAACCGCAGCTCATCCTGGCTCACCGCAACGACCTCGTCGCCGACCTTTCCGCGAAGCTGACCGATCTTGGCGTCGAGCACACCGCTGTCGACGCCAAGTGGTTCCTCGAGCAGGGCACTAACAGGGAAGCGGCCTTCAAGGCGGTGATCGAGGAGGCCGGGAAGCCCGGCCGGGTGCTGGTCATCAACATGCAAGGCGCTCGCGGCGTCGACATCCCGCTGTCCGACGACGCCAAGCTGCTTGGCGGGATGCACGTCCGGGTCACCGCCCGTTCTGGCCTGTCCCGCGACATCGACATCCAGGCCGAGAACCGCGCCGCCCGCTCCGGCGACCCCGGCAGCGTGTCCTACTACATCTCGCCCGACGACGACGCCTTCGTGCTATCGGCGAACCCCGACGTTCAGACCGCCATCATCAGGTACACCCAGGCCTTCAGCGACCACAACGACGCGGTCAGCTCTCCCAGCGAGGAAGAGTCAGCGCAGACCAGGCAAGCGCAGACCAGGCAAGCGCTCGCCGAGGCCGAGCAGAGGCTGCGGGACCTGGTCCGCGACGTGCAAGCCGAAGCCGGCCTGCGGATGGGCCTGCACACGCCGGCTTACCTGGCTAACGGCCCGCCCCCCGGCACCGCCGCCAGCCCGGCCGGCACCTCTCCTCCGCCCCTCGCCCAGCCACCGCCTCAACAGGCACGAGTACAGCAGCCACCTGACCAGTCACCCGCCCGTGAACCTGAATCTGCGCAGACCGTTACCTCGCACGAGAGGCCGGCGCAGTTGGCCGAGGTAGAGGCGGCAATCGAGCAGGCCGTGGCCGAGGCGGCGAGGCCGCCCGGCTGGGTTCCGTTCGGCGGAGCGGAGACGCGGTCGGGTTTCTACTTCGGCGACAGCTCGTCCAAGTCGGCGGACGTCCTGGCCAACGAGCTGGCTGCGGCGCAGTCCTTCCCGCGCCTTGACGGCGCCACCGCGCTGCACGTGCATTTCCATGATGGCGTGTTCGCGGTGGGCGGCCGCGCGCTGACGCTGTCGCAGTTCCACGACGAGGTAGTGAGCAGCCTCGGCCTGCCGGAGGGGCAGCCGCTGATCCTCGTCGCCTGCCAGACCGCGGCGGCCCCGCAGGCACCAGGCACGGTCGGCGCGGCACTGACCCTGGCCGAGCTGAGCGGCCGGCCAGTGATCGGCGCCACCGCCGATGCGTTCACCACCGCGACCCACCAGATAGTCTCGGCCCACGCCAGCTTCGACGCCGACGGCCGCCCGGTGTTCGACGGCAGCCCGCCGGGTGACTGGGTGATCGCCTCGCCAGACGGCCAGCTAGCCACTGGTCTCGGATTCGACCTGCTTGAGGCCCTGCGGAACGGGTCACTCGCTGCGCACCTGCCCGGTGTCGAGCTCGCCGACAGCGAGCCGCCCGGGCCGCTGGTCTCGCCGGTCAGGTGGACGCGCGGCAATGGTCAGATCCCTGCCTTGGGCGTGACCGAGGTTCCGCCGGAGGCCGCCCCGGCGCCCGAGCGGGTCCGCGGATACCTGGACTGGCCTGGTTCGCTGGCGAGTTTCCGGCAGCGAGCCCAGGACAACACGCTGATAGGGCCGGGCAACACTTACCTCGAGCTGTGGGCTGTCGAGCCGGCGGCCGTGCCGCCGAGCACCTATCTCATCGAGTTCACCATCGGCGGCGGTGCCGCGCTGCGCCGACCCGGCGGCCGGGGCAGCCGGCTGTGGTTGCCGACCGACCTCCTGCACGAGGCGACGGTCCTGGACGTCTACCGGCGCGTGGGCGCTGACCGTGAGCGGGATGAAGCATTCGGCGTGCAAGGCCGGCGCATCAGCGACCTAGCCGAGGGCCGGCCGGTGATCCTGGGAATTCCCGGCGAGGCGGAGGCGGTGCTCCGGGTGCTCCCAGTCGAGCCTGAGATCCGGACCAACCTCAGCCAGGTGGGGCGCGCCACATTTGCTCGGACGATGCACGGTCTTGCGGGAGCGAGGCTGGGGCCGGGAGAGCCGATCAGCTGGTTGGCAAAGGAAGCCGACGGTCTCGCGCTGACAAATGCGGAGGGACGCTCCTACCGGCGGCACATCGGCCTGTCATTCCTGTCCCCGGAGGAACGAGAGCTGTTTCCTTGGGGAATGGTGGCCTTCGACAACACGTATGTCCTGGAACGGCAGAAGGTCGGTGGCCTAAGCACCTGGGAAACCAGGGACCTCCCGTTCCAGTTCACGGAGCGGACCTTCTTCGTCCATGCGCACGCCAACCCTTACACAATGGTCGGCCCGGCAGCTGAGGGCCCGCTCACGCGGGCTCTGAATCCCTGGCCGGGCTACCGGGCGGTCACCGGTGCCAAGCTCGCCCGTGCGGTCCTGGAAAGCGATGTCTACCAGCAAGCCGTGCAGACATACGGCGATGACCTCGAGGTTGTCCTGTTCTCCTGCATGGCGGTGCCGCACGCCAGGGAATTCGCCGCCGGGCTGGGTAGGCCAGCCTGGACGAGCAATGTCCGGGCCATGGCGGGGCCGACCCCGCTTGGCCACCGCATCGGCCTAAGGGTGCAGGAAGGCGATCCTGAGCCCGGCTGGTACCTTGCCACGCCGTCCGGGGCGATGCTCCAGGTCATCCCTGTTCCCTTCGGAGGGAAGGCAACGCGGTCGGGGTTCTACATCCCGGTCAGCCCGTCCGAGGCGTCAGACGTCCAGGCCGATGAGATTGCGGCGGCGCGGTTCTTCCCCCCGGTGGACGGGGCGACAGTGCTGCACGTCCACTCCGCCAAAGGCAAATTCCTCGCCGGGGACGAGAAGCTGACGCCGGAGCAGTTCAAGGAGCAGGTGCTGGACAACCTGGACCTGGTGGCGGACCAGCCGCTGATCCTCGTGGCGTGCCAGGCCGCAGCCTTGCCAGAGACCGTTGGGCCGGGGCGTCCGGCATCCGCGCTGGCCTCGCTGACCAACCGGCCGGTGATCGCCGCCACAGGCGATGCCTTCACCACGCCACAGGGGCGGGTAATCACAGCTGTCAGCGGCATCGACGCCAACGGCTACCCCGTCGCTGACAGCGGCAGGCCGGCCGACTGGGTGATCGCCAGGCCGGACGGCATAGTGTCCCATGGGCTCGGCCGGGATCTGCTGGCCATCCTGGACGGCACTACGCTCGCGGCCGACCTGCCCGGCGTGGCGATCAGGCAAGCCGGGCAGGCCATACCACCGCCCGTCCAAGGCATCAAGTGGGGTAAGGACGACGGTGGGCCTGACGGGGAAGCCAGGAGCAGAGCGGACCTGGCGAAGCTCCTGAGCTTGCGGCAGGAACTGTGGCGGCTGCGGAGCGTCATGGCCGAGTCGGTGCCGGCCAGCGAGTCGTCGGCGCAGGCGCAGCAACGCGCGGCGCGGATCGCCGACGCGCAGGCCCTGCTGCCGGTGCTGAGGCAGGAGATAGCCGAACTCACCGGGCGAGGAACTAGCCAGCAGCCCGCCGGGACCAGCGCGGGGGCCGCCGCGGCGACGCGAGACACCGCCGCCCGGCAGGAGCAGCAGTGGCGCGACGCCGTCGCCGCGGCGCGGGCCAGGTTCCCGTCAGGCCACCCCGCGACCAGGCCGGACCTGTCGTTCGCGGAAGCCAATGCCGAGGTGGAGCGGAACGCGGCGGCGGCCAAGCTGGAGGCTAGGCGGGCCTACTGGGATCCGTTCGACCCGACGGGCGCTGCGGCCTACGCCGCCTATCACGGCGAACTTGCCCGCATCCACGCCTGGAACATGATCCTCGATGACCTTGGGATCGGCCGGGCCGAGCCTGACGCCAGCGAGGCAACCGACGCTCCTGAGCGCTCCGAACTTCTCTCCAGACTCCGCGAGAGCGAGAACCTGCTGGCGGGGATGCTGGCCGAGATGCGGTCAGGTTCCGCCTGGGGGCCGCCCGCGCGGTGGGAGAGCATCAGCCTGATCGAAGCCAGGCTGCGCCGGGTCCAGGCGGACATCGATGTCTTCGAACACCCGCTGCCCGACGAACTCTCGGTACTTGAGCAGGAACGCGAGCGGCTGGAAAGCATCCCTCGCTGGCTGGAGCTTCCGTTCGCCGTACCCGCGCCGGACGGCGCCTGGGACGACCGCATCCGCCTCGCGAAAAGCAAGCTGGCGGAAGTCCGGGCCAAGATCGCGACGCTGCGGTCCCAGTTCGAGCGCGAGGACAGCCCGCCGCCGGATGCCGGGGCTATCGACCCGCCGCAGCGGTCTGACCTGACGCGCGGGGAGTCCGAAGCCTGGGTGCAGGAGCAGGAAGCGGCGGCGGCCGTCAACGCGTTGATGTCCTACCCGGGTCAGACCGGTTCGCCGGCCCACCTCGGCTATGTGAACCTGCATGTCGACCAGGCCCGCGACGAGGCGTGGGCCGCGCTTTTGTCCGCCTCGGGTTCGGTGACCAAGGCGCGCACGCCGTCCACCGCGAGCGAGCTTGCGGCTCAGATGAACTACCTGGCCTTGGCGGCGGCCGCCAGTGGCCTGCTTGCAGAGGCACCCGCCACGGACGTGGCCGACGTGCGGAAGGACATCCAGCGGCTGCTTTCCCGGCCGGGGACCTCCTCCGCGCCCACACCCGAGGAGCGGCAAAATATCGAGACCAGACTCGACCGGCTGGAGCGCATCGCTGCTGTGGTCGGGTCAGAAATCGCGGTCAGCCGGACCCGGCAACTGGCAGAGGAGTTCGCCGCGGCGCAGGAGGCGTCGCCGAAGGGTGAGGCAGCGGGCGCGCCCAGCGTCGATCCAGCCCTAATCGCGGCCTTCGTCACCATGCTGGCCGAGCTCGAACCGGAGATCCGCGCCGCCCGCGACATCGCGGCTCCGGCCCGCCCGGCGCCGCTGTCGGCTGGCAGCATCCTGGCGGAGCTCGACGCCCTTCGCCGCCAGGCGGGCGAGGCCGCCGCGGTCGCGGGGGAAGACCAGGACGCGGCCTTCAGCGCTTCCGTCGAGGCCAGCCTCAAGGCCATGCAAACCCGGATTCTCAAGCTAGCCGGGGCCGAGGCGGTCCCAGGTCGGGCTCTTTCTGCCGCCAAGCTTCTGGCCAACGCCAGGGTGCGCGCCGCTACCCAGGCGGCTGCTGATAGCGGCGAGCACCCCGATGAGCTGACGCTGCCGCCAGCAGTGACGTGGTTGAGGGCGCCGGCCGACACCACGCTGCACGCGCAGGCCGCCGCGGCGGCTCCGCGGGCGGCGGGGTGGGCGACGCTGGTGGCGCACACCGACTGCGGTGCCGTAGTCGACGGCGACGCTCGCCTTGACGACGAGGCGGTCGCGTCCCGGCTCGGCTTCGCTGTAGCAGGAGACGACGCCGACGGGACGCGGCCGCCTGGAGGCCCGGCAGGCGCGATCTTCATGGTCTGCGACTGGAACGCGAGCGCCTTTCACCGGCTGACAAGGAAACCGGTTCTTGCGCCGACGGGCAAGGCGACGATCATGCTGCGGACCGGTGAGGTGATCGCGGGCTCCTGGGGCCTTGGGGCCGACGGCGAGCTGGTGCCGGTGGACGACGGCCAGTGGCTGGCATGGGAGAACGGCAAGTCGCGCAGCCTGGGCACGGCCTATCTGAGCGAGGCGGCACGTCAGCTTGGAATTCAGCTCCTGTCCGGAGACGATCCGCCTGACCGCGCGGTGGGCTTCTACTACACCCTGACCGACTGGCAAGCCGCCGCCCTGAGCGGCCTGGGATACACCGAGGCGGGTGCCGTAGGCAGCTTTTACGAATCGCTGATCACCGTCGCGGGGTCGCGGCTTCGGACTGTACTCGGGCAAGATCCGGAACCCGAGCTGGTCCGCCAGCGGATCGTGGACGAATTCGAGCGAGACCTGGGCGGAGACCATCCCAGGTACGCCGATCTCATCGCAGGATCAACGACGCCTGACCAGGTACGGGCCGATCTGCGAGATCCGAGCAGGTGGGACCGGCAGGCAGCGGATCTGGTCCCGCACGTGGCGGCGGACGTGTACGGTCTCGATCTTCGCGTGCTTGGCACGCTTGGCCAGGCACCGCCAGTGGGTGCGGTCAGCGGGCCTCGGACCGCCTACGCTGACGGTCACCCGTATCTGCTGGTCAGGCTGGCCGACGACCAGTTCATCCCGGTCCGGCGGGTAGAGGGCGCGGACCCGACCGCCTGGCCGTTGCCCGCGACCGGAGATAGCGAGCTCACCGCCTGGGGCAGAGAGCTCAGCCTTGACCAGCGGCGGCTCCTCGGCCAGGACGCCATCAGCGCCCCGTTGCCGGCCGGTGCCGGTGAGCCCGCCGACATCGGCCTTGTGGTGGAGATGGGCTACCTGGTGGACGCACGGGTCCAGGCGCTGGATGCCGTGCAGCGCGCCATCCGCCAGGTCCTGGTCAGCTACCTCCGCCGAGTGGAGAGACGGTTCACGGCGTTGGCCGACTTGCACCTCGCCGTTCGCCAGGTCCAGGTCAGCTACCTCCGGCCCGGCTTGCCGACCGGCCAGGAGGTAGACGGGGCACTGACCGAGATCGCGGAGGCGGATCGATTCCAGCAGCGCCTCCAGCAGATCATCGACCCCGATCGCTTCGCAAGCCGGTCGGCCGACCTGACGGACGAGTACATTCAGGCGGCAACTCGGGCGGGCTGGCGGCGGGAGAACCTCGGCGACCTGGCGGGCGATGCCGCCGGGGTCAAGGCGCTGGCCGAGCAAGCGGGCTCCGGAATCCTGGCCGCGCCGCCGCCGCCGGCCCAGCCCGGCGGGGTAAGCGAAGAGCTGGATGGCTACAGCGACCGGGTGGCCGACGCCGTGTTTGCCGCCGCGCTCCGGTACACGCCAGAGGGCGGTGAAGACGGGGGCGGCGGAAGGCTCACGCGGGCGCTGAACAACGCCGCTGAACAAGTCATCGGCGACATACTGCGGGAGCTGGGTGACCGGATCGATGCGCTGGCCGACGGGCTGATAGCGCGGCTGGCAGCCGAGCCCCGAGGCCTGCTGGAGGCCGCGCAGCTCCGAGCGGCCGCCGCCGCGGCCGCCGCCCCTGCGGCCAGACTGCGTGAGCACCGGGATGCCGTGCAGAACACCGCTGGGTGGCAGGCCCGCCGCCGCGCCGCACTGGAGGAATTCGAGCGGAGTACGCCAAGCCGGGAGCTGCCGCCCGGCTTCGGCGTGCTGGTGAACCACGCCCGCCGTTTCCCGCTTGGCCACCAGGGGCGGCTCTTGTGGATGGATGGCGTGCCGCTGAGCGATGGCGGGAGGGTCGCGGAGCTGGTCGCCAGGGCGCTGCCGCCGCAGGAAGCCCACCTGGCCGACGCGCTGCGGGACGAGATCGAGAAGTTCATAAGAACCCAGGGCCGTCACGCCTTCGCGCAGCGGCTGCTCGAGGGCGGGCTTGAGGTCGAAGTCGTGCTCGACGAGGACGGGCCCGATGAGCAGCGCTTCGCGGTCGTCGTCAATCTGGACCTGGATATGAACCAGGTCCATCACGTGCGGGCGATCGACACCGAAGGCACGCCGGTCGGCCAGAAGCGGCACCATGCGGTCGAGGCCGACCACGAGATGATCGCGGGATCGCGGCGAAACGTGGAAGCCGAGCGCAACCTCACCGGGACAGCCGACATCATGCAAGCCTTCGGGGCCGGGGGGATCGCTAGCCTTGGCTTGTCTCTCACCGGGACCAGTTCCCTCGCCTACACCGGCGGCTATGACATCGTGTCGGCCACCAAGCGGGCCCCCAGGTACGAACATGACTCGGCCTACTTCGACTTCCGAGGGGCATCGCTGCGGACGACGGTCCGCCTCAGCACGGTGGTCGCCCCGTCCCGCACCAGGAGCCTGCCGCTGACGGCCGCGCGGATTGCCTTCCCCCTCGAAGTCGCGCCGCCGAAGGAACCGGGCGACCCGCCTGGGGCCTTCCGGGAGACGCCGCGGGTGCTGCCAGGCTCGAAACGATTCGGATACACCGCGGCCGAGCTGAAGGCGGACGCCGACGGGAGCCGGCAGAGCGCCGTGAAGCGTATTGAAAAAGTCCTTTACCACGTCCTGTCCGAACCGGAGTGGGTCGGCGCTGGCCTGCGAGAACTCCGCGAGCGGGTGTTCCGCATCTTGCGCCGACGCGGCCCGGTCGACAAGGAGATGACCGAGGCGGTGGAGTTCTTCCTCAGCGAGCCGTCGGTCCTGCGCAACTACGCGGACATGTTCGGCCCGGGCGCGATCTCGCCGATGATCAGGGACTCGGCCGGGAACGACATTGGCCAGCTGGTGGTCACGGCGCGGCTGCGCACCATCCAGCCTTCCTGGATCGGCGACCTGGGGATCAAGGAGGAAGCCCAGCGCTTCACGAACGTGTGGGATAACAAAGAGCAGAGCGGTGCGGCGGTGCTCACGGTGGGTCCCGCAGCGGGCCTAGGGGAATCGAAGACCGGTGCCCATGCAATGCTGGGTGGAGGTGACACGTACAAAGGCGGAGTTCAGCTAGGCCTTGGGGTGTCTTCCGCCCGGACAATCAGCGCCAACACCGGGTCAGGCGATATCCGGGGCATGGTCATCTGGGGCCACAGCGTGCTCTACCTGGCTGATGTGAGCTTCACCGTCGAGGTGGTCAGGCCAAACGACACGTTCGCAACGGTCAGGCGAGCCGGGAGCACGGTACAGATGGGCGTGCGGGTTCCCGGGATCCAGCGGGCCAGGTTCGAGGCTCTGCTTGAGCGGGCGGAGTCCGGCACGGGCACGGAGGCGCCGCTGCCCGTCGACGACGAGCCGGATGCGGCCGGGTCGACGCGGTACCCGCCGGAGTCCATGGTCGCCGGAGTGGGCATCGGCTTTTCGATGATCGTCGCCTTGCAAGGCGCCGAGGCGGTGCTGCCGCAGGCGCTCGCGATGATCAGGCAAGCGGACGGGGGCCTGCCCTGGGTCAGGGGCTGGACCCCGGCCGAGATGGTGTACGTGCAGTCGCAGCTCTCCCCGCGGTTTACCCGGGAGGGCCTGACCTCTCACGCCAGCGTGGTGTTCCAGCCCAGCGGCGTGCGGGCGGAGATCTTCCGCCCGGCCAGGTCAGGCTGGGAGATCATCAGCGTGAAGGTCTCCGCCACCCATGGCGCCGAGCCCTCGGCCCTGGGGCGGGTGAACAGCGCCACGCTTGAGGTGATGCCGTCGGGGTTCGCCGGACAGGGCGGCGACGACACGGCGGGCTCGAGCGCGAACCTCAACATCAGCTTCGAGTCGACTCACGGCCTGGGAGTGAGCCATGAGCCGAGAGGCCTTGGCTTCCTGGCCCAGGGCACCGCGGCGCGCAGCGTCACGGCTACGACGAGCGCCGGAGCCACCGGGTTCAGCCTTCAGGCGATGCTGTACGTGGGCCCGGCCCGCTTGTTCACCTATGACGACGTCACGTACCGGGTCGATGTCAGAGTCCGCCACCAGGCAAACATCAGCATCCCCGGCTTGGCTGACTGGCTGGGCCACGCGCTGGTGGCCCGCGCGCTCACGGGAGGGCGGGCTTCTGCCGGAGACCAGGCACGAGCCGGAACCCCCGCCGGGACCGCCTTGACCAGCAAGCTGCCCGGCCTGGTGCAGTTCATCAGCCACGAAGACCTCGCCAGGGAAGCCCCGGTGGACCCCGCTGCCGTGAAGGGAGAAGTCGGCAAGACGGAGGTCCGTCAGCGTTTCGGCAGGCAGAGGGATTGGCTGGCGGCGCGGGCTGGGCGCACGGCCGCGCTTGACGGTCGCACGGCCACGGAGGTGAAACTGCCCTCCATCGAGAAGTACCTGGCCGGCGACGGTCACGTGGTGATCGACGCCGACGCTCAGGTGATGGAGGTGCTCACCAGCCATGACTTTGGCAAGGAAATCCACGACCTGCTCACTGAGGTTGGCCTGCACGACGACACGGTGCGCGACCTGCCGTGGGTCCTCACCGAGCCCGCGCACCTGGCGGCGGCAGTTGGCGGAGTGCGACCGGGAGCGGTCAGGCACACCTTCGTCATGCCAGGGAACCCAGCGAAGGGAGAGTTTCAGGACCGGCACGCGGTGCTCACGATCGAGGGGTTCCCGACCAACGCGCGGGAAGCGAGCCCGTACCCGGTGAAACTTTTCCAGATGCACGTGGCCGAGGGCGGCCCGATCATCGGGTCCGCGAGAAGCAAGACGACCTTGCGCGGCGTCAACGTCGGCATCCCCGGCTTGAGCGAGCTCTTCGGTCAAGAATTCCTTTAGCTGGCTGCAGGATTTCACCTGGGGCCATGGCTGGTACAAGACGAAAGCAGACTCGGACAGCCTGACGCTCACGGCGGGCCGACTCACCCAGGCGACGCGGACCTACCTGGAGTCGACCGCGGACATGGTGTACCGGATCCACGTGACCGCTTCGAACAAGAGCCTGACCGTCAAGGGCGCCGTGGACTACGCCGGCGCAATCGTCCGGGTCAAGGACGGCATCAGCTACCTGACCCTCAAGCGGCCCGCGGCCGATCCCAACCGCGCCGCGCCCAGGGCGCCGAATGCCAATACCGTCGTGAGGATCGCCCGCCGCCCGCAATCCCAGGCTCCGGTGCCGGAGAAGGCCAGGCGGAAACGGATGCGCCTGATCCCCACCGTGCGGGCGACACAACGCGACGGAGACCGCCGCGTCGTACCCCTGATACCGCTTCTTCCGCCGAACACGGCATCCGAGCGGCTTTACCCGCTGACGGAAGAGGGAGGGGCGCCGCGGGCCGGATCCTCCAACGTCACCGGCGCGGCCAACCCGGTTCTGGCCGCCGTGGAGAACCTGCTGGACAAGCACGCGCCAGCGCTGCTCGAAAGCTTCTGGACAGTCGAGACCGCGGACGACAGCAAGAGCGGAGGCGAGATCCGAAGGAGGCGGGTGCCCGAGCGGCTGGACAACGTGCTCAACCTGCAGTCGCTGACAATGATGATGGACCTGCTGCTCAGCACGGGCCTGGTACTCCATCCCACCCGGGCGCTGCCGGGTGGGATGGAGCGAGTGCAGATCGTCCTGCGGACCCGCCGCGATCCCGGCAACCAGGGGTACGTCTACCTGGAGAGCATCGAAGGCAACAACGTTCGCTACACGGCCCGCCTCGATGTCAAGAACAAGTCCTGGTCCAAGATCACGGCCGGTGGTACGGGCACCGCTGTGTCGCAGACCGGCGAGCCCGTTATTCACAACCCCACGTCCGGGCCATCGGGGGCGGGCGGAGGGCAGATTGGGCCGCAGCGGGCTCCAGTCCTGGGATGCCCATCCAGAAGGGGCGACCATCCAGGCCACAGAAAGGGGCGGCTACCAGCAGGTGATGGGAGCCCAGCGGGACACGTTCTTCGCCGCGGGCCGGTCCGACCGCTATGGCGGGGACGTGCAGCTCACGATCTCGCTGACCAAGACCTGGCAGCCCTCGACGCTGGCCAACAGCGTCGGGATGAACCTGCCGCATTACGTCTCCGCGTGGTGGCAGGACACCGCCAACCAGCGCCGGGAGGGACACACCGCGGTCGTCGTGCTCAAGGAGCGGGTGCTGATCCCGCACGCCGTGATCCACCACGAGATCGTGCCGGAGCCCGTGCCGGCCAGCGTCGCCGCGATCGAGGAAGAGCCAGTGACTCCCGGCCGCACCGCCGGCGCGCTGGCGATCACCGCCCCGGACCTGCTCGACCGCAGGGTGATCAGCCTCGGGTTCGACCACGAGAAACTCCAGGTGCTGTTCGAGGAGGTGATGGCGAAGCTGGCCGGTAACGAGCTGCCGGCCAGCGGACAGCGCAGCCACGCGGTGGCACGGCTGACCGAGCACGGCACCCGCGCCCAGGACGCGCTGCGCTACCTACTCTCCCATCCGGTATTCACCCGCTATCTGGACAGGCAGCTTGGCGATGGCATGACCATGCCGGAAATGGTCCGGCCGGGTGGCGCCTGGACCGACACCCATGGTGAGCTCGGCGTCCAGGTCGAGCTGGCGGGCAGGCCGCACGTACTCGGGTACCTCAGCGCGTGGGATGAAGCGGTCCAGTACGGTTTCGACGAACAGGAGCAGCACCGGTCCAGGACCGGCGGGTGGGCGCTCGGCGCAACCGGCGGAGCCGCCTTCAACACAGGGAACTCGCCCAGCGCTGCCGACTTCGCCGTCGACCTCTCGTTCGGCAGCCGCGAGCAACGGTGGAGCAATGCCATTCAGCAGACGATGACGAAGGTGGACGCGCTGAACCGCGCCCTGTCGTGGCTGCGGGTGTCCCCGGATGCGTTGATCACGGTGACCTTGACCGCCAGAAACGAACGCGACTGGATCCGGATCAGCAGGCTGGGAACCTGGCTCGGCGGCGGCCGGGTCGCCGTACGGTTCCGTGTACGCCACGCCCTCGAGCTTGCCCTGAGCCCGGAGGCCAGCATCCGCCTTGGCATCTATCACCCTGGCGGCATCCCGGTCGGCTCGGGCACGTTCTTTCCGCCGCCGCCCGGGCGCCGCCCGGCCAGCATTGAGGATCTGGTGCGGGCCGCGTTCTCCCTGCCGTTCCTCGAGGGCGCGTTCGGCATCCAGATCGACTGGGACGGCGATCACTTCCTGGCCGGCGACCGGGAGATTGACGCGATCGAACTCGCCGCCGCGATCAATACCCGGCTCGGCGAGCTCGGCGACCCGCCCTCACCTGACCTCTTGCCCGAGGAAAGGCCACCGCCCGCGCCGACCAGGCTGACCGGCCCCGACGATCCCATCGTGCTGATCTCGCCGAACGCTGCCGTCATCGCGCCCGGCCGCGTCGTGTCGGCGGCCCAGGCGCTGGCCGACGCCATCGGCCGGCCGGTGCTCGCCCCCGATTCCGGCTACGTCATCACCAGGGATGGCTCGGTACTCGCGGTGCGCATTCCTGGACCGGACGGTGCCGCGTTCGGTCGCGGCTGGCAGCCTGGCAACTGGGTGCTGACCTCCCCGCGTGACCGGAACCTGGCGCCGCATACGCTGCCGCGCGGCAACCTGGCCGACGCCATCCGCGCCGGGCGCGAGCCGGGCCACCTGGGATGGGCCGTGCAGGTCGGCGGCCGTCCCGGCCTGGTTCCCCCGCCCGGCCACGACGTGCGCTACCCCGCCGAGACCCCGCAGGGTACGGTCGACAGCTGGCGGGACGACGTGACCGCCACCCAGCAGCTTGCGAACGCGGCGCGCGAACTGCTCCCGTATACCGGCGACAAGGAAGCGGACCTGCGGGCCAGGCTTGACCAGGCCAACCACGCCGTGCGCGCCGTCCCGGCGCCGCCGGCGGCGCTGCCCGCCTCGCCGCAGGATATGGCGACAGCATGGCAGGGCCTGGGCCGGTTCCAGCTGGCCGCGGATGAACTCGGCCGCGCGGTGGCAGACGTGCTCACCGGCGCGTTCGCCAGGTGGCAGGAATGGATCGACCCGGTACTTGACCGTGCGGAGCGGGTCAGGGAGGTGCTCCCGCGCACCGCCGGGCAAGAGCCCGAGCCCGACCTGGCCGACGCGCTGGAGCGGCTCGACGCGGCCGTGCGCGCGATCCCGAGACCGCCGACGGCGCTCCCGGCCAGTGTGGCGCAGGTGTCAGACGTCAGATCGGCGATCGCGCGCATCAAGGCCAGGGAGCCGCAGCACGACGCCTCCGAAGCACTGTCAGCCGTGCTCACTATCGCGATCGGGCAATGGAACGCGCGGGTGGCCTCAGCCAGGCGCACGGCCGATGGGGTGGAGAACCTGCTGCGCTACACCGGCGGGCAGGAGGATCGCCTGCGCAGAGGGCTCGCTGCGGCCGGGGCCGCTCCTCTGGATGCGAGCGCCGGAGACGCCCTGGATGCGCTCAGGAAGGTGGCCGCCCTGGAGGACGCCGCCGCCGCCGTGTTCACCACCGCCACGGCGATGGACGGGCTGCAGCTAAAGGTGGCCGCCGCGCCGAGCCTGTTCAGGGCGGCGAACGAGATGCTGCCATTCACCATCGGAACGCCTGGCCTTACCAACCGGCTGCACGAGGCGACCCAGCAGCTGATGGAGATCTGGGCCGAATGGTGGCAGGCGAGCGGGAGAACGGCCCAGCCGGACAGGTCATCCCGGCCGGCCAAGGCATCCCGGCGGTGGCTGGAGGGCAAGAGGCAGCCAACCATCGCCAAGCAGGTCGTTAAGGCCCGGCAGTGGCTGGGGAACGGGCCGGACCTGACCACGGCCGATTATGAAGCGGTCGCGCAGTGGCTGGCCGGGGACGGGCCTGCTCGCCTCAGGCGCGCGATCAGGGACTTCGAACGCGCTATCACTAACGTGGCCACCGCCGCGACCCAGGCGTCGGAGCGGCTGGAGCGCCTGGTCAGGCAGGCGAATGCGCTGCTGCCTGACACCGGCACTCAGCGGCGTGCCCTGGGCCTCGCGCTGTTTCAGGCTGGAGGTACCCCGGCCGGGGCCGAGTTCCGCGCTCCGCGCTGGCCCACGCTCAGCCGCCGCACGGCGTTGGCGGCAGTAGCGGCCGCGGCGCAGATCCAGGCTGCCGCGCTCAGGCACCGGCGCCTCGATGACACTGCCAGAAGCCAGTCCGAAGCCGCGATCACGGCGCGGCGCGCCCAGCTGGAGAAGATCCAGGACACCGCGGCCGAGCTTGCCGTGCTACAGCCCCAGCGTCTCGAGGACGCCGTCGCAAGCGTGTTCGAGGCCGCGATCGCAGAGTGGCGGCCGCGGCTGAAGGCTACCGCGAACCTGGTGAGCAGACTGGCCTCGCTGCCAGAAACACTCAGGTCGGTGCATCTGCAACAGTGGGACCTCCTGTCTATAAACAGGTCACTTTCGACCTACGTTGACAATCTGGACTCAGTCGTGCAGGGGCTGCGCAGCACCGCAGGGATGGACGAGGCAGTGCGGTGGCTCGACACGGTCCCTTATCTCCATCGGATGGCCGAGGATGCCATCAGGAACACGATCGGCGTACTGGTCGATGAGCCAATGCGGCCGATGACGGCCGCCGTCGGCTTGAACGGGGAGATAGACGGTCTGCTGCCGCATGTGCCGGAGCCGCTGCGGGACAACTTGCGGCCGCAACGGGCAGTCATAGAGCCCTTCCGCGCTGTTCCTGGCTCGGTTGCGCAGCAGCCGCTGGCGGCGATCGACGAGGCGCTGTCGCAGGGCCTGGCGCTGCTGCGAGGACTAGAGCCTGTCATTCCGGACTTCACCGCCAACGTGGCTCGCGCGATCGGCACCGGGTGGCAATCGCGCGTGCTTATGGTGACAGACCTGGCCGGGCGGGCGCAGGAACTGCTGCGGCAAGCTGACGCGCAGCTCGCTGACCCGCGACTGCAAAACCTAGACGAGGATCTGGCAGCGGCGCGGCAGAACCTGCCCGCGCACCCGCCGGGGCTGTCCGCACCGCCGCGGCTAGCAGAGCTGGACGCGGCGCGGCAGGCGCTCGAGAGCGCGACGGCTGTGGAGAGCGCCGCCGGCCAGGTGGTCGCCAGCGTGAACGCCATCCTCGAGGAGCACGCAACGGCGGCCAGGGAGCTGGCCGCGGTCGCGGCGGCGCCGGGACTGCTCCACCGCCTGGGGGAGCGGCAGCATGAGCTTGGCGCCGCGCTGCAGCAGGCCGGGCAGAATGTGCACAGCCGGGCCGGGACGCAGCCGGGCCAACTTCCTATGGCCACTACGGTCGACGATGCCCGGCAACGGCTGGACCGGCTCATCGAGCTTCAGGACGCCACCAGGGCCGTACTCACCGCTGCGACCGCCGGACCCAAGGAACTGCGACCGCGGGTGGAAGCCGCCGAGCGCTTGGCCAGTGACGCACGGTCGCTGCTGCCTCGGACCGGCCAGCAGCAGGCTCAGCTCACAGGTTGGCTCGACGGGGCGACCGGCCAGCTGCAAGAGAACCGGCCCGGCTGGTGGGCGAGCGAGACGGCTCCGGCCACGGCGCGGGAAGCCGAGGCGGCCACGAGGGCGCTGAGCGACGGCCTGGAAGGCACGCTATTGGCTTCGGCCGGAGCAATCGAAGACGCCGTGGCCGCCTTGCTCGGCGCCGTCGACGTCGAGGCGTGGCAGCAGACGGTCGGGCGCTTGCAGGACGCGGCCGTACAGGCGGAGAACTTGCTGCCGCATGCCGGCGACCAGCGGGCTCAGCTAGAGGCCGCGATGCAGTCGGCTCGCGCACGGGCGGACGAGGCGGCCGCCGGGATCGCAGATCAGCTGCAGCGCCTGCCGACTGATGTGCCTGACCAGGACAGGGTGGCGGAAATGCGGGCCGTCATCCAGGCGATTGCCTCTGACGCCGAGCTTGAGGCCGCTATCCGCCGGGTCACCGACGCGGCGGGCGACACCGCGGTGCGGCGCGCCGCCGCGCTGCTGAGCCTGGCCCCGTACGCGGGGGGTCTGCTCTCTCTCGCGGTCACCCCGCCGGGCCCGCTGGGCGACGAACTGGGCGAGGCCGAGCGGAACGTGCGGGCTCTCCCTGGCCAGCCGGCGCGACCGCAGACGGCACAGGAGGCGATAGCCGCCGCGGCGCAGGCGGCGAACAGGGTAAACGACCTGCGGCAAGCTATCGGACTAGTGCTTACCCAGGCCGCCGGGCAGCTGCCTGGCTGGGCTGAAAGCGTTCAGCGGCTGCTCACCGATATAGGGGTACCGCCGCCGCTTTCGGGCAGCCAGCGCGACGACCTGGCGGCGTTCATCCAGGTTCTGAGCACGCCAGAGATTGACGTAGCAGTCCTGGACCCCGGCGTGGTGCGCCAGGGGACGACCGCGGCGACCATCCTGGAGGCCGCCGCGAGCCGGGCGCTCGACCCGGCCATCTGGCGGCAGCGCGCGCAGGACGCCATCGACTGGGCTCAGGCCGCTCGCCTTCTGCGGGGCACCGGCGGGCAGCAGGCTGACGTCGAGGCGGTGCGGAACGCCGTAGCGAGGCTGCCGGAGGGCAGGCGCGGCGTGGCCGAGATAACCTCGGCAGAGGTGACCGCGCTCCGCGAAGTGGCGGCCGCGGTGACCAGCCTGGAGAGCGCCAACAAGCAAGCCATCACCACGGCCACTGCCGGGATCGACGTGCCGCGGCCGGAGGTGGAGGCCGACGCCAGGCCGGTGGTCGCCACGGCCCCGGCCGAGATCAGCGCCCCGCGGCCGGAGGTGGAGGCCGCCGAGATCGCCCGGGCCACCGAGGGGCTACGGGTGCGGGAGCGCGTGGCTGGCGCCCGCAGGCTGGCCAAGTCGGCGCTGGCGCTGCTTGAGCAGGTCGGCGAGGAAGCCGCTCATGACCTCAGAAATCGTAGGCCAACTCTGGATAGTGACCTGCGCAGTGGCAGGCTGCCGGTCGGGCCGCTGTCGCCGCTGGACACGGCTGCCGCGCTGGCAGGGGTGGCCCGTAACGAGTCGGCCAGCGCAGATGTGCTCAGCGCGGCCGCTCGGAGCCTGGAAACGGTGCGGCGAGATCACAGCGAGGCGATGGTACGTGCTAGCGCGGCCCGGTCCCTGCTGGCGCACGACGGGCCGCGGCAAGCTGAGCTGACCGCCCGCCTGGCTGCGGCGTCCAGGGAACCGTATGCGGTCACGAAGCCGGATCAGACCGGGCATGCCTGGCCGTCGGCGCCCCAGCCGGACAGCAGGGTCACCGTGGCGGAGCTGAACGCGGCCCGGCAGGCGGTGACTGAACGGGCGCAGGCCCTCCGGTCCGCCACCGAGAACCTGAACAGGGTCGCGGCCGACGTGCTCGCCACCGCGCCCGCCAGGTGGCGCCGTCAGAATGCGCGGGCGCGTGCCCTGGAACAGCACGTGCGCGAACTGTTCCCCAGAGCACGCGAACTGCCGGCGGACACGGGAAGTCAGCGGCTGGACGTCCTGATAAAGAGCCTGCCTGTCCATGTGAGAGACGAGCTCCCTGATGACCTGACCAGAGCGTTCCACGAGCATGCCCGAGCCTGGGCACAAGCAAGAGCAAGCAAGAACATCCTTTCCCCAGCGCGTGACCACGGGGTACTACGCCCGGTGGCCGCTACCGCAGCCGCCGCTCACGCGCTCATGACCCTAGCCAACGCCACCCAGCGGCTGACCGACGTGCTCAGGGCGACCGCGTGGTGGCGAGCCGACGCTCTGCTCGGTCCCGATCACGGCTTCATCGGCCAGGAGGTGACCATGGTGATGGACATGGTCGACCTCCTCGCCCCGGGCGGCCAGCCAGATGCGGAGCGCTTCTCCTGGCTGGCGAGCAAAATCGGCTTGCATAACCAGGATCTAGCCAGCCGGGCCACCGGCCTGGTGATCCAGCGCCCGGTGAGGGCACGGCTGTTCGCGCACCTCCTCCTGGCCGTCCCGGTTCTCGGGGCCACGGAGGGGAGCCAGGATGCTGACTCCCTGCAAGCTGTGCCTCTCATATCGAGGCCGTCATTCGGCGGCACCCCCAGCCCCACCCGCGCTGTCACCGAGACCGGCAGCACCCCCGGCGCTACCAGTAGCACAGACACCGGCAGCACCACCGGCAGCACTCCCGACGTCAACCTGTACCTGGCCGGACTGGCCGACCTGCGCCGGCTGACTGACCTCGTCCGGGCCAGGACCCGCCGTGGCGATGTCACCCTGGATGACCTGAGGGACGAGTACCGGGCGGTCTACAACCTCGAGGCTCACGAGGAGGTGACCCTGTTCGATCTGAAGCAGCTCGTCTGGCAGGTCGGGCAGGTCAAGGCGATCGGGGGCCGGGTCAGGCACGCCGACCTGCTGAGGCTGGCTGAGACCGAACGCCGGGTGGAGGAGGCGCGTAGCTACCTGGCCGCCGAACAGGACCTGACCGAGCGCGAGCGGCGGGATCTGCTCCGGAATCTTCTGGGTGGCCAGGCCACTCACAACGCTCTCAACGCGGCGCTTGACCTGCTCTTTGCCAGCTCCCCCGATGATCTGCGAAGGCTGTTCGAGGACGACAGGCTGGCGGCGCAGCTGTCTTCGGCTATTCCCCCAGGTCACTGGCTACATGAGAAGCTGTCCAAGTTCACCACGGAGCGGTTCGCTGTGCCGCCCAGGCAAACGGCGCGGCCAGCGTCCCTCCCGATTTTCGTGCCGATTCTCGGCGCGCCATTCTCCCAGCCGATTCCTCGCCCAGTTCCGCTGGCCGACCGACCCTTCAGCCCGAAGATGATCGATCCGTCCCTGAAGTTCGGGGTGGACAGCGACTTGACCCCCGAGCAGCTTGAGGCAGCGGTCAGCGCAGCCGATAAGCGCGGATGGCGTAGAACGGGTGCGCCCCATTCCGCTGAGGCAGTCATCCGGCGCCTTGGCCTGTCGCTCGGCGAGCAGGCCAGGGCGGAGGCATGGCTGACCAGGCTAGCTCGGGCAGCCGAGCGGCAGGAGGATATCCGCGGTCACTTCAGCGGTGATCCGAGGCTGGGCCTGGACCTCGTCCAGCAGGGGCAGGAGTGGCCTGGGCAGGACCGGATGATCTGGTCGGCGCTGGGTGGCTTGGCTCCCGGGCAGGTGCTGGAGCTGCTCGAGGACATTACCGACGACGACCTGAAAGTGCTGGTCGCAAACGAACTGATTGAAGGGCTGGAGACGGCGTTCCCTTCTGGCCCGCTGCGCGAGCGCGTGGACGGCTTCCTTGCCCGGCGGCTCCGAGGCAGGCAGGTGATAGAGCCAACCGTGCCCGCGCGGCCGTTCGGCCCCGAGATGATCAGCCCGCAGCTTGATCGCATCGGCCTCCGCCGCGACCTGACACCCGAAGAGCTTACGCTGGTGGGTGCGGTGATCGCCGCACGCACGCGCACCGAAGTCGCCGCCGATCTGCCACGGATTCAGCGGGTGCAGGCGGCACGGTTTGACTGGTGGTGGAACGAGGTCGGCGAGCCGGCTCGCCTGGCGCACGCCGCACGGGAATACCTGGACGGCAGCCTGGTCCTCGTCCAGGACGACGAGGACCTGCGGTCGGCGCTCATTGATCCCCTGGTTCACCGCCTTGAGCAAACCGCGTGGCGCGTGCTGGACCTGCTGGAGGCCCTCGACGACCACCGGCTTGCCTGGCTGTTCGCGGACGGTCAGCTAAGGCCGCAGCTTCTGCGGGCTATTCATGGGCGTCCCATCGTTGATCCGGGACACGTCGACGACTTTGACCTGCGCATCCGCCTGGGTGAGTTTTTCGTCCGGCGGTTCGATGGAGAGAACCACGTGAGGAGTGTCCATCGCCCGCGGCCGTTTACGCCAGAGATGATCAGTCCCCGGCTGGCCGGCGTCGGGATTCGCGATCCGCTGACACCGGCGCAGGTCTTGGTGGTGGTCATGACGGTGGCCGGGCGCTCCGATGTGCAGATCACCGACCCCCTTGACCTGCCTCCGGTAGAAGAGGCGCGGGTCCGCCGGTGGCTGCGCGAGGTGCGGGAAGCCATGGTGGACTGGGTGCTGCGTTACGTCGCCGGCACCAAGGGCTACGACATGACTGCCGTGCAGATGTGGGCGGTAGTCAGGTTGCTGCTGAACCGGCCGGTCCCCGGCCGGGCACCCCGGGCCGTGCTCGTGCTGCTGGAAAGGATCGACGACGCTCAGCGGGCCGGGCTGTTCGCGGACGACGTGCCGATGGCCAGTCTGTGCGAGGACCACCCGCCGCTTGCGGACGACGTTCAGCTGAGGGCCACTCTGCTCGACAAGGACCTGGAGGACTTGCTTAAGCAGGCAATTCCCGGCGGGCAGAGGCAGCACACCGAGCTGCGCACTCGCCTGGAGCAGTTCTTCGAAAGCTGGTCCGGTCCGGAAATCGACGAGCCCGGGCAGCCGTTCTCCCTCGGCCTGCTCGGCGCGGCCCTGAAAAATTACCCGGTTGAACCGGGCCGGGATGGCCGGCGGCTGAAGACAGGTGCGTACATCCGTATCCTGCGCGGCGAGTACGCGAAACAAGGTTACACCGCACGCATCAACAACGACCTAGTCAAGATGTCCCCGGCGGAACAGGCGCGGGCCATGTCGTGGCTGACCCGCCTCCGAGTCGAAGTGCATGAGCAGCTCCTCGGAAGAAGTTCCTCAATGCCACACGAGCTGCCCGCGTTGCGGGCGCTGGACGGGATGCTCAGCAGGCTGTATGCCGAGGCTGCCCGGCGGATTCAGGGCGCCAGCGAGCTGGGCGACCTCACGGTGATCCCGCTCGGCAGCCAGGAAAGGCAACTGCGGGAGGTGCTCATCCCCGCCGTCGTCCAGGCCGGGCCCGCGGCCAGGCGGAAGGGTTTCACGGACCAGCTCCCTGGCCAGGACCAGGGTTTCCGTGACCGGCTGCGCCAGGCATTCCTCGAACAGATCGACGATGACGAAAGGCACATGGTACACGGGAAAGGCCTGACGGAACGTGCAATACCAGGAAAGCTCTACTCGAGGGACCATGTCCAGGAGATAGCGAACCTGGTACTTGACTGGGTAACAGACGTATTCGGACGATTCGCCAAGGTTCCGCAAAGAATGGTCGTGGCCGAGCCAGGGAACGAGGGCGACATATACGACGGATTCGAATATTATGAATGGCTGTGGCGCTCCTGGACTCCAGCAGCTCACCGCACAAATGCCAAAGGCAACTACTTGATGACCCTTGTTACGGGTGTTCAGCTAGGTAAACCTGCCAGGGTTGCGGAAGAGCACGGCGCGGCAGTGCTGTACGACCTTATCTCTCCCTTGAACGAGGAGACCCGCATCGCGGATGCGGTGATAGACGAACTGCTCGACGACCCGGAAACCGTCAGGCGCATAGTAGAAATCAGGCGGCGCTGGGTTGGCGAAGCCAATCAGCTTACCAATGAGATTCACATTTCTTTCTTCCGGGAAGAGGGAAGGGATGTAGAGACGCTATGGCTGAACATGGCGTATATGCTCATCCACGAGGTCCTGCACACTATGGAGCACCCGGACTACCAAAAATACACGCGGTCTTCCCCTGGCGATGTTCGGAGCCCTGAATTCCACACATTGACGGAGGGCGTTACAAGCCTGCTGACCGAAATAGTGTGGGCCAATGTCATGGCCCAGCTCACGGAGACCGTCGAGGGCGGCCAGACAAACCTTGAGAACTGGAGCAGGATCATCCTGGGCCCCCACTACGTCAGTCCGGACGTCAGGACGGACCCGCCAAGATTGCAGAGGCTGACACGAGCACGGTACCCCGCGGAGGCGGAAGCGATCCGGCTGATCAGCCTGGTGGGTATCGAGAACCTGCTGGCCGCGTATTTCGGCGGGCAGACGTCGAAGATCGCCGGTGCGGTCCCTGGCAGCCGCGGCAGCATGCTTGCTCCCCACGACACATTCGAGCAGCCCAGGCAGCCGGCTCGCTCGCCATCGCCTCCCCCGTCCGAAGACGATGATGAGGCGCCGCAACCGCCGCAGCCGCCGCAGCCGCCGCAGTCGCCTCACCCACCCGCGCCTGCCCCGTCCTCAGCCGGGGATGAGGCGCCGCCGCCGCAGCCGCGACCGCCGCAGTCGCCTCGCCCACCCGCGCCTGCCCCGTCCTCAGCCGGGGATGAGCCGCCGCCGCGGCCGCGGAGGGACGGCGATGCGCCGGTTGCGGCTGGCTGGCCGCCGTCCGAGATGGTGAGGGTGCCGGCGACCGGTTCGTGCCTGCTGTATTCGGTGATCGCTGCCGCTCCTGAGCTTGTGCGGGATCAGTTGATCGAGCACGGATTCCTCAGCGAGGGCACTCCCATCGCCGACTGGCTGGCCCAGCCCGAGCAGGTGCGCGGCGATTCGGAGTCGTGGACTGAGATCCGCAGCCTCCCCGGCAATGATTTTTACCAGCACGAGATCATGTGGCTGGCCGGGGAGCAGCTGCGCTTGTTCACGCTTAGCTACCTGCAGCGCAACCGAGCTGCTTTGCCTGAGGCTGTGCAGCAGGTCAGGGCGCATTTCTTCGAGTCCGTCGACCGCCAGATCCGCGCCTTGCCGGACGAGGATCTGATCCCTGCGCTGCAAGAGCGGGGGGTGACTTACGTCGAGGATGCCGCCTATGTGCCGATCGACGAGCTGCGGGAGATGTATCGCGACCAGCTGCCGGCGGGCACCACCGTGCTCGCGGATGACGAGCTAAGCCCGCAGGCGATGCTGGACTATCTGGTCCGCCTCAATATGCACATTCCGCTCGATGAGCTAAGCCCCGACACGTTGCGCAGGTACCTGCTCGCCAGCTCCATCCTTCGGTCCGGGCCGCTCGATGACATCGAGTTCGCCGCCTTGCGCGATGCGGTGGGGAACTGGGAGAGCAGCTGGGCATCCCCAGAGGGCGAGGCGTTCCTGCCGCTGCTGGCCCACGCGCTGGGCATCCAGGCCCAGGTGGTGCAATACCGCCGGCAGAACCCCCCCGGCACCGGCCAGTGGGAGGATGCTGCGCCGTTCCCGCTGCACACGGTGGGCGGCGAGGGAGATCGCGCTGTCTATCTGTACTACGACGGCGCCAACCACTACAACGGGTCGGCTCCGAGGGTCACGGTGCCGGCGGCGCCGGACACCCGGCCAGCGCACACCGTCGAGGACATCGCGGCCGACCTGCTTGAGGTCCCGTTCGACGCGATCGTCAACCCTACGGACGAAACGCTGACGAGCCGGGAAGGGATCAGCAACGAGATTCTCGAAGGCGGCAGGCAAGCGCTGCAGGACGAGATCGCGGCAAACTACCCGTTCGGCATCGCGGTCGGCGAGGCGGCGGCTACCACGGCGCGAGGTACGGGTGCCCAGTACGTGATCCATGTGGCCGTGCCGGACTTCCGGCATGGCCGCCTGGAGGAGAACGAGCGGGCGTTGCGAAAGGCCTACGTGAACGCCCTGGCGCGAGCCGACCATCTTGGCCTGCGTACGATAGCCGTCCCGCTGCTATCCGGTACCGATCCCCGCAACGGCAGGATCGACCAGGAAGTTCTGCGGGGAATCATCCGTGACACGCTCGCGACGACTCCCACGACCTCCGTGCGGCAGGTCTTCGTGGTCCGCCAGCCGACCGCCGAAGCCCCCCAGGTATCCCCGCTCCCAGCCGCGGTCCCGGCGCCACCCGCGCGCACGGGGCCTTCCGACTCACTCGGGGCCAGGATAAAGACGCTCCTGACGAAGAGACAGCCAAAGCCCGCCTTCGGTCCCTCCGCCACCACCGCCCCCAGAGAGTCGGCCGCGGATTTGCTCGCGGAGCGAAAGCAGCGGAAAGCGCAGCAGGGCAACTTCCGGCGAATGGTGATGCAGTCGTACCCGAGCATTCTGGATGAGCTCGGGATAACGGCGGTGGAGGCAGGCGCGGGCGGCGACTGTTTCTTCCACTCGGTCATCGCGATGTGGCGCGACCAGATCCGTCGCGACGTGCTCAGAGGCCAAGAACCCACGCCTGACCGGCTGCGCGACTGGCTGGCCGACCTGGTCAGGGACGACTTCGCCCGGGCCGACTCGCAGTACGCGGCATTCTTCGAGGGCGCCACTACCGGATCGGCGGCTGACCAGCGCGCCGTGCGAGCAAGGGTGGTAGCCACGATCAGGGCGCGCGGATCGTGGGACAACGACACCGGCGACACCATCCCGCAGATCTTCGCCGAGCAGGCTCGCCTGCCGATGACGATGGTAGGCCTGAACATCTACCACCTCGGCCCCTCCGGCGAGCAGCCCCAGTTCTACATCGTGTACGACGGCAGCCACTACCGTGGCGCGACAGCGACCGGCCCGGTTCTCCCAGCGGAGGAAGTGAGGTCGAGAGTCGAGGCGATCCGGGCGGGAGTGGCACACCAGCCCGCGCTATCAGCGGCCCGGCCGGCCGACGAGGAGACACTCGCCCGGCGCCGGAACATCTACATCGAAGAGTTCGGTCGGCTGCTGGCCGAATTCCGCCAGTTGTTCGGGCAGCCACGGGCCGATTACTCGGAACAAGTTCTCCGCGCCGCCAACCAGGCGGCCGACACGTTCATGTACTTCGACGACCACATCGAGTCCGGGCTGACCCAGCGGGCGGTCGACGCGCTCGGCGGCCTGATCGAGAAACTCGACACGGCCCTGGCGACGCTGCGGCAAGGAGAGGAAGCGACGCAACCGGCCGCGGCGGACTCCGCGCCGTCGGCGCCCGAGGCTAGCACTCCGTTCGGCCCGAGGGTGCGGCGCCGCCGCCGCCGCTCTGGCGAAGGGCTTACCGGTGTTGCCACCCTCCGGCTCGGCGACCGGTGGCACGAACTGGGCGGGCGGGTCCTGGCTTACCTGGGGCTTCCGGGCACTGCGGCCGGCAGCGGGTCCGAGCAGGAGAAGATAGAACAGCTCACCGCCGTGCTGGCCGAGGCGCTCGGTCAGGCCGGCGAGGGCACCCGCGAGCCGGAATGGGACACCCTTGTCACCGAGGGGCTGCAGCGGCTGCGCCTGGCTGCCGAGATAAGCCACACCGCGGAACTGCCCCACATCGAAGACCCCGCTAGCCTGGCCGAAGATGATCCGGTCATCGTCCCTGGCCTGATTCGCGCCCACGCCAACGCCGGGTCCATCCCTGACGATGTGCCGGTACGGTACGAGATCTCCAGTCACAGCGGCCGGAATGCGTCCGGTCTGGTCGGCGGCACCTCGGACCTGGTCATGTTCGACCGTGACCAGCACTTCGAGGTCATCAGCAACACGCTGGGGCCAGACGGCCGGCGGCTCATCAAGCTCAGGGAAGCGGCCAGCGGGGAGCTGACGGCCGGGGTGCGGCAGGACGCGCCCCTCGAACCGGACACCGAGGTTGATGACGCCGACGAGGGCAGCTCGTTTGACGATGAGCCGGGTGACTATGGATCGGAGGACTCTAGCGCAGGCGGTGACCGGGCCGGTGATGACGCGGCCTGGCGGGTTGCCAACCGGTGGTGGACTGAGGAGTCGGGACTTAAAACCCTCAATAAAGAGCTATACAGTCCGTCCGCCAGGCAGCGTGAATATCTCAACGCCCGCCGGCTGCAGATCCTCTGGGTGCCCGCCGATGGCGATTGCAACTTCACCGCGGTGACGCTGACGGTCCCGCACGAGGAACTGCGCGCCCAGATCCTCCGCGCCGCGCAGCAGCGGGGAATCGAGGTGCCGTCCGAAGAAGACAGGCAAGGAACCGACGAGGTTGGCTGGCTAGTCGGCCAGGCGGTGGCCGCGGCGCTCAAAGAAAACTCACAGCTGGAACTGCGCAGGCTCATCGCCGACGCCCTGAAGCAAGAGGGGCGGATTACCGAGCGGCCGCCCGACGGAGCCAACCGTGCCGGTTGGCTGTCTGACCGGGCGGTAGGACGGCTGAGCGCGGTGCCGCCGCTGGGGCCGGGCGAGCTGGTGACCGGGCAGCACCTGCGCCTCCTCCTGGCTTACTTGTGGGAACTCAACTCCCAGGGCTGGGGCGCGGAAGGATTCTTCGCCCCCGACGGCTCTGCGCCCAATTATCCCGGTGAGCTCGTGCAGACCCGCAGCGGCATGGGCGCGGCGTTGCGCTGGCTGACCGACTACGGCGAACCCTACGCCAACGTTTTCCCGCAGTTGATCGCTGACTTCCTTGACCTGCCGTTGCAGGTCCTGTGGGTAAGCGGCGAGGTAGTACCCCCGGAGCAAGACCACGTCGGCGAAGCACCGCCCTACACCATCGTGCACGTCGACGAGCACTACCTCGCCACCCGCCACCGCCCCGACCCGCCAGCCGCCAGCCCCGCGCTAACCGCCGAACAGCCGGTCGAGGAAGAGAGTTCTGCCAGCGACCCGAAGGGCAGCTCGCAGAGCAGCCGCGAGCGGTCGATCAGATTCAACGGCTCGCCCGAGCCGTCGGCGCCCGAGGCTAGTCTGGGCGGCTTCCGGCAAGCGGCTGCGGCCGGCGGCGGGTCCAGCCCCCTCGAATCGGACACCGAGGCTGATGACACCGACGAGGGCAGCTCGTTTGACGATGAGCCGGGTGATTATGAAGCGGAGGAGTCTAGCGCGGGCGATGGCGACCGGGCCGATGATCACGGTGATGAAACTCCTCAGGTCCCTGCGCTGGCCGTCCCGGAGGCAGCGCGGCAGGCGGGTCAGGTATCGGCGTCGCCGGTGACCCGGCAGCCGCCCACGCCGGCGCCGACCGTGGAAGAGCCAGCCGAGGAGCCGCCGGCCACGGAGTCGCCGGCCGAGGCGGCCTCGCGGGCCCGGCAGGCGATCGAGGAGCTCCGCAAGATCGTACTTGGGCACCCCAGCGACCGCGATAGCGAGCCAGATGCGGCGCCTGCGCCCTCTACTGCCACCGATCCCGCCCGAACCGGTACCCCTGCCCAGGAAGCCACCGCTCCCGGCCCGGACACTAGCGCAACGCAGCGCCACGACCAGCCGCAGCGGCAAGTCAGCTTCAACGTCTTGCCGTCGGCCGTCAGCCGGGCGCCGGCCGTGGAGGAGGGTTCAGCCAGCGACGCGGAAGACAGCCCGCAGGGCAGCCTCAAGCGGCCGATCAGATTCAACGGCTCGCCCGCACCGTCGCCGGACAGCCCGGCGCCCAGCCGAGCCGCCGGAGAGCCCAGCCCTATGCTGGGCGGCGGCGAAGCCGCTCCGCGACGCCGGCCGAACCGAAGCGGGCCAGGCCCTGTCCTCGGCGAGGACACCCAGCGGCTGAACCGTGCCGTGGCTTCCTTCAACGAGCCGGTGAATGCGTACCTGGCGGCCCTTCCGTTCAGCGCAGACCCGGAAGCGCGGCAGCAGCTTTCCGCCGTCCTCGCGGAGGCGCAAGCCCAGGCCAGCGGGCAGCCAGCAACAGCCGGACCCGCGTGGCGCGAATTGGCGGATCACGGCCTGTCCATGCTCCGGCCCACCCGCAGTCAGCGGGGCTACGCGGCGGCGCTGCCCGGTGCCGAGCCGGACCGCCTGACGCCAGGCGCATCTTTCACCATCGAGACCCCGGCCCTCGCCTACGATTCGGCCGAATCCGTCCCTGGCGGCGGCTACCTGCTCGAAATCGAATGGCCCGAGGCACACGACCTCACCGGGCTGGCCGGGGACGGGCCCGGCCGGATGATGTTCGCCGCCGGTACCCCGTTCGTGGTCAGGGGAATCTCCGAGCGCGACGGCCGCACCGTCATCCACGTGGCACACCAGGACGCGGCTGCGCTGGACGTGGCTGCGCTGGAGGGGTCGAGGCTGCGCAGGGAGCAGCAGCCCGGGCAGGAGCCCCCGCCCGACCCGCGGACGCTGGAACGGCATCGTGAGGTCTACCTCGCCGGGTTCCGGGCAGTGCAAGAAAGGTTCCAGGAACTGTCTGCTCCGCCAGCAGCCGTGCAATCGGCGGAAACGGTCGGCCACGGGCGTCGCGCCATAGAACACTTCCTGGGCCTGAGCGGAGCGGTGCCGAGCCAGCACACCATTGACATGCTAGGGCAGCTGTACGCGCGGCTCCGCGAGGTAACCCGCGACCTGGACGACCCGTTCGCGGGGCTGCCAGAAGAGGCGGTCGCGGTGAGGCGCTCGGATGGCGCCTACATGACCCCGCCGAGTGACGGCAGGCGTGCCGGGCAGATTGATCTCCCCCTTCCACGATTTTTCACCGCGAGAAGCGAGCCGCTCCCGCTCACCGGCGTCCGCTCCGCCGACGACGGTGAGGTGGTGCGTGTTGCCATCGACGAAAGCGCGGGCGCCCTCGATCCGGCGGTGTTGTATCCAGCGATGTGGTACCTGGCCGCGGACACCAGGGCGGAAGAGATCGAGGCCGAGGTCCCGGTCACCATGGACCTGGCCGAAAGGCTCCAGGAACGACTCGGGATGAGCGCCTCCATGCTCTCCGGGAGGAGGGAGGGGAGAACCAGCCACGTAGCCGCTAACGCGCGCAACGCAGCCACGGACGCGGGGTGGATCTTCAGGCCCTCGGACAGCGCTCAGCCGAGAAGTGCCGACGCTCAGGTTCAAAGCTACCTGGAGAGGAATCCGTCCCTGGCCGGTGGCGGCTGGCAGCAAGTGCGGGAGCGGCTCACCGCCGTCCTCATGGAGGCCAGGGCACAGGGCTTCCCGCAGGCAGCCGGCCCCTCACCGGAGTGGAACGCTCTGGTGGCGCGCGGCCTGGACCTGCTTCCGCCCACCGGCGGCATAGAAGGTTACGCGGACGTGCTGCCGGGCCCCGACCCGGCTGCCCTGGGGGAGGGCGAGGAGTTTTCCATCACCGGCCCGGCACTCGGGTACGTCTTCCGTGACTCCGCCGGGAGCGACAGCACCCTGTTCGTCATCGACCGGCCCGCTGCCGGGGACGTTTCCTTGCTTACCGGGGATCCCTTCGGAAGGATCATGTTCGCCCCGGGCACCTCGTTCGTCGTCACCAGCGTCCACGACGAGGAAGACCGCCGCGTCATCCGCCTCTCACACCTCGAAGAGCTGCCGTCATCCCCCGACGAGGAGCTGTCATACCCGGACGAGGAGCGGCCGGAAGAGGAGTATCTGGCGGGTTCTGGGTTCGTGCTGCCGCAGGGGATGGACCGGGCCGAGGCCGTGGCGGCGCTTCGGCGGGTGGCGGAGGCCGCGGGGTATCGGGGGGCGCAGGCGGTGCCGGAGCCGCAGGCGGACTCTTTGCTGCGACAGGGGCTGGGGCTGCTGGGCGGGTTCGCCGGCTTGCGGGTGTATGTGAGCATTCCCGCCGAGGCACTGACCACGCCAACCGACGATGGAGAGCCGCTCTACCGGCAAGGGCGGGTGATCGAGGCGGCCGGGCTGACCGTCGGCTTGGCGGAGCCGGGCGGGGTGCCGGCGGGGCATGTGCGTGTGGTGATCTTCCCGCGGCCGGCGGGCGGGGGCAGTGGTGCGCGTGATGCGGGGTGGCTGCTGGGAGCCGGCGTGGTGGTGTTCGGTCCTGGGACCCGGTTCGAGGTGGCGGCGGTTGATGCGGCTCATGGTGAGCTCTCGTGGCGGGAGCTGGCGGACGCCGCTGCTCCGGTGCTAGCGCCGGAGGTGGCCGGGCAACCGCTGACGGCGGCGCCGTTCGGGCTGGCCCGGCCCGAGGTGATGGTCACCTACGCCGACGAGATCGCCCGGCTGGCCGGAGTGTGGGAGCGGCTGTGGGAACCCGAGCGGGTATATGCGCTCCAGATAGCGATTAACGCGGCGCTCGCCCGCATCGGCGTCCCGCCGGTGCGGGTCACCGCAGCGCGGCCGGCGGCCATGCCCGCGCGGTTCGACGCCGCTTCGTGGGAGATTCACCTGGCGCCAGCCGAGCTGCCGGACCTGTGGCACATGGCAATGGCGATCTACCGCGAAGCACGTCACGCCGAATCCCTGCACGGCACTGGCTCAGAGGCCGGGGCATTCGACGCGTTCATGCTGCAGGCGCGGGTGCAGCATGAACTGGAGCCTGGCGCGGTGCCGGTGGAGGACCACCGCTACCCGCCACCGGGCGAGATGCCTTTGCTGCGGTACTCCCGCGCGATGTCATACCGGGTGCATCACCTGTGGGTGGGCCTGCGGCCTAGCCCGGTGGTGGAAGCTCTGCTGCCGGCCCCGCTGGGGAACGGGGTGGTGATCCACGGCTGGGGCGACGCCGGACGGCTCGTGGCGGACGGCGGGGTGGATCTGGCCCGGGTCTCCCTGCCGCGCGCCGATGTGGTGGTGCTGGCCCACGATGCGCACGTGGATGTGCAGGCACTGGCGAATGAGCGGGACAGGCCGGTGTGGGCGCCCGAGGCCCCGGTGTGGGTGAGCCTGGGTACTGGTGCGGTGTTCCTCGGCGAGGCGCAGGTCGACCAGGACGGGCTGCTGCAGGCCGGGCGGGCGGCGCAGCTCGTCCAGTACGTGCCGGGTGGCAATGGGCAGCCGGTGCCGCCGGCGGCTGGGGAGCGGCCGCCGGTGCTGCGGGTGCTGACCGCTGGTCAGGCCGCCGCCGACCCTGGGCCGTGGCAACTTCGCGGCAGCGATCCCCGTCAGCCCGTACCGCCCGCTTGGGGACCCCGGCAGGAGGACGCGGAGGCCTTCGGCAAGGATCTGAACGACCGAGAGCAGGCTGAGGCCGAGGATGCGGCGCGGGCAGACAGCCAGCGCGTTGCGGCCGAGGAGCTGGGGCAGGCCGCTACCCGGATGCGGATACCGGGCGGGATGGTGTCGGCCGGCCCGCGGTGGCACAGCCGGTTCGGCGGGTTGATCGGCGCTGTCAGGCCGGAGCCTGGGCAGTACGTGCTGGGCCTGGAGGTCGGCCCTGCGGGCCGGCTGGCGCTGTGGGATGGCGGCGATGTCTACACGGACCTGGATGCTGAGGCCGTTGAGCAACTGCGTGCTTACGGGTGGGCTGGTGAGAACCTGCTGATCATCACCGAACGGCGGCCGTTCGACGAGATGGACGAGCAGCTTGCGGAACTGGCCGAAGCGCTGGGCGTGGGCATCTCGGTCGAGTCGCGGTCCGCGTGGCCCGGCCCAGGCCCCGGTACCGGGTTGGTGCCGGCCGACCCGCCCGGTGACACCGTCGCGGTCGGGGGCGTGGCCGGGGCCGAGGTCCGGATAGTCGTGCGGCCTGCGCAGGACGGGAGCGTGGACCTGGGGCCGGTGAGGGCGCTGCTGCGGGATGAGCGGGTTTTCGGCCTGGTTGAGGCGTTTCTCGGCCTGGCGCCTGGGACGCTGATCAGTGCGGTGATCGGTGCGAGTCATCCGGTGCGGATCCAGGTCGCGGCGATGCCGGCTGGCGCGGCCGGGGATGCTGTGATCCGCCGGCTGTGGGATGAGTTCGCGGGGTCGGCGCGGGTGGCGTTCGCGCCGGCGCCCGGGCACCGGGTGCTGGTGGCCGAGGACGGCTCTCTGGCTGTCGTCACCGAGGGCAGGGAGCCCGGCTGGTGGGTGCAGGTGGGATCGGGGCTGCCCGGGCGGTACCTGGGCCGGGACCTGATGAACCCCGACGTGGAGGTGACCGAAGACGAGCTGATCTTGTGGATGGTCCGCGACTCTGCCGTGCCGGCATCGCTGGAAACCGAGCCGGGCGAGTCGGAGCGGACGTTCGGGCTTGAGGTCGAATTCGTCTTCGAAGATGACCTGTCGCCTGGAGACAGGGCTCGGCGTGTCCAGCGGATCGTCAATGACCTGCGCCGTTTCGGGCTGGCCGAGCAGACCGGGATCGGCGGGTACCACTCGACGCGGGGCAGCGGGTACAGGTCGGAGCGGCGTGGCTGGCGTGTGGAAGACGACGAAACGGTCCATGGTGAGGTGGTCTCGCCGATCCTGCCCTACCGGGACAGTGTCGCGGCGCAGCGGGTCTGGCGCGATATAGCCCTGGTGCTCGGTGTCATCCGCAGGCACGGGGGCGGGAACGACAGCCGGGCCGGCGGGCACGTGCATGCCGGGGTCGCGGATTATCACCGGGACGTTGCGAGGATGCTCGGGCTGATCAGCCTGTTCCGCGCCCACCAGGACAGCCTCTACAGGCTGGCGGCCACCCCCGGCGAGACCTTCACCCGCCTGGGGCATGCTGGGCCGCTTACCGAGCCGGAGCCGCGGCGGGATGAAGATAACCGGTGGGAATGGCCCGAGTTCGGCTATTCAGAACTGCCTGCGCTGAACCTTTCCCCCCTGCAGTGGAATCACCTTTACCGGAGGCCGGCCGGGTCTGACCATGTCGAGGCCAGGATCTTTGACGGTTTCCTCGCCCGCCAGCTGGGCTTCGGCGGCGCTCGGGCGCGGATTGAGATCGTCAGGGCGCTGGTGGATGCGGCACTTGAACTCTCAGGGCCGGCCGCAGACCGTCCCTTCGAGTTGGGCGACAGCTTCCTCAGCGAGAACCCGGACGTAGTGGCGGGTGCGGCGGCCCTGGAGCGGCTACTGGACCTGTTCCCGGGCAACGCGCGCGCGGCGCGGGAGCGGGTGAGCCGGCTGTGGGAACTCACCCGCTGGCAGCCTGCTGTGGACTGGCCACCGTCACACGGCTCTTTCTACTGGCCCGCCGAAGTCCTGCCGGAGGAGCAGTGGGACGGATTCAGCGAGGTCGCGGATAGGTACCCCCCCGGTTACCCGGTCTTCATGTACGTGGACTCCAGGCCGCGGGCGGAGCTGATCGGGATGGCGCTGGACCGCCGCGCCGGGCGCGGCGCGGCTGCACGGGGCGTCATCGTCGCGATCGTTACGGGGTCCGGGGCGGACTCCCTGGACGCGCTCGCGGCCGGGCCTGGGGTGTTGCTGGTCCGGCCTGCGGTGCCGGGGGCGGGACAGCGGCAGGAACTCCGGCAGGACGAGCAGGACGGAGTTACCGGCTGGGTCTCCGGTACCGGGTGGGTGCTGGTCGGCCGCGGCGCTTCCGGCTCCGGGATCAGCGCGGAGTTGGGGTCGTTCTTCGGGCCGGAGCAATTTGAGCAGGTACTGCTCACCGGTCTGCTCACGCCCTATCAGGCCGGGCGGCTGTCCGGTCACCGGATCGTACCGCCCGACGATTGGCCCGGCGCGGTGACCGCCGTGGCTCGCCTGGCCGGTGGCGAGGGTATCTTCGGCGGGCTGCGCGAGGAAATCGCACAAGCGCTGTTCACCGATCTCATCGGGCCGACAGCCGGTACGCTGCCTTCCTCCCCGCCGGCCTAGGCCGGAACAGAACCATCCACCTGATGCGGAATAGAACCATCCACCAGGTCAGGACCGGGTCGTACCACCGGATTGTGCCGCTGACGCTCAGGATCGCGGCCGACGTGCTTGGCCGCCCGATCACGGTGATCGGGCCGGATGCGGCCAGCTCAGCAGCGTACGGTCAGGATTTGCCCGGCGACCCGATCGAGCTCATCCCGCTGGCCGGCGGAGCCGGCTTCGCCCGGTACCTCGTCGCCGAACCGCTGGCAGACGGCGAAACCGGGGTACCAGATCTGCTCCTCGCTGTGCTCGCACCCACGGAGTCGCCGGAGGCCGAGTCGCCGGACATCCTGGCGGGATCACAGGTCAGGGCGCGCTTGCATGCGCGCGTGCTGCGATACCTCGCCGAGCCCTCCGCCCCGCAGGACGAGATCGACCTGCTCACAGACGTGCTCGGCGAGGCGGAGGGCTGGGTCGTTGGAGCACCGGCCCAGCGGATCAGCGCCGGGCTGGCACTGCTGCCCGCCAACCCTGGCGGGCAGAGCTTTACCGCGGAACTGCCCGGCATCACCCCCGCCGAACTGGAGCAGGGCGCGCGGATCACGGTGCCCGGCCTGATCCGCGCGCACAAGAACCTAGAGTCGGTCACCTCGGGTGACGTCCTGTATGTGATCGAAGAAGGCGACCATGGCCGGGATGTGTCCCGCCTGGCCGAGCGGGACCTGATCATGTTCGACCGCGGCCAGCACTTCGAGGTCGTCAGGGTCGGAGAAGAGGGCCGCCGGCGCAGGATCGTACTGCGGCCCCCAAGAGACGGCGATCGCGGGCCAGATGCCACGGCCGTGCGCTCCACGGCCACCGATCCCCCGGGGGACGCTCATCCGGAAGAGGCGCTGCCGCCCCCCGAGGAGTATCTGGCGGGCTCTGGGCTGGTGCTGCCGGAGGGGATGAGCCGGGCCGACGCCGTGGCGGCGCTGCGGCTGGTGGCGGAGCGGGCGGTGGCGGAGCGGGCGGGGTATCGGGCGGAGCAGGCGGCACCCGGGCCGCGGGCGGATTCTGTGCTGCGGCAAGGGCTGCGACTGCTGGGTGGGTATGTCGGCCTGCGGGTGTACGCGAGTGTCCCCGCCGAGGCACTGACCACGCCAACCGACGATGGAGAGCCGCTCTACCGGCAAGGGCGGGTGATCGAGGCGGCCGGGCTGACCGTCGGCTTGGCGGAGCCGGGCGGGGTGCCGGCGGGGCATGTGCGTGTGGTGATCTTCCCGCGGCCGGCGGGCGGGGGCAGTGGTGCGCGTGATGCGGGGTGGCTGCTGGGAGCCGGCGTGGTGGTGTTCGGTCCTGGGACCCGGTTCGAGGTGGCGGCGGTTGATGCGGCTCATGGTGAGCTCTCGTGGCGGGAGCTGGCGGACGCCGCTGCTCCGGTGCTAGCGCCGGAGGTGGCCGGGCAACCGCTGACGGCGGCGCCGTTCGGGCTGGCCCGGCCCGAGGTGATGGTCACCTACGCCGACGAGATCGCCCGGCTGGCCGGAGTGTGGGAGCGGCTGTGGGAACCCGAGCGGGTATATGCGCTCCAGATAGCGATTAACGCGGCGCTCGCCCGCATCGGCGTCCCGCCGGTGCGGGTCACCGCAGCGCGGGCGGGGCGCATACCCTCCCTGTTCAGTGTGCCTGAATGGGAGGTTCTCCTGGCGCGGGACGATCTGGCGGACTTGTGGCACATGGCAATGGCGGTCTACCGCGAAGCACGTCACGCCGAGCAGATGTTCCTGATGATGCGGCTGCCAGCGGGTCAGGCCGCCGCCGCGTCCGTGCCAGAGGTGGCTGGCGCGGCCCGGCAGCAGGGCATGCTCGCCGAGGGCTCACCGGAATACGCCGCGGTGCGCGGCTGGTGGGACTCGCTGCACGGCACCGAGGCCGTCGCGGTTGAAGCCTCGGTCCGGGGGCCGCTCCGTCAGGCCGTGGAGGACGTGGAGAGATGGCTGTGGGAGTTCGGGGATCGGCTGAGCGCCGAGCTGGAGCTGATTAGCGACCCGGAGGCCCGCGAGCAGCGTGCCGAGGATGCCCAGGCGGCTTTGGCGCCGTATGAGGGGGAGGTGGCCGCCGCTCGTGACGACTACGAGCATCGGGTCATGCGCCGTTACCGCGACCTGCCGGCCGAGTTCGACGCCTTCATGCTGCAGGCACGGGTGCAGCATGGCCTGAATCCCGGCGCGGTGCCGGTGGAGGACCACCGCTACCTGCCACCGGGCCAGGCGCCTTTGTTGCGGTACTCCCGCGCGGTGTCATACCGGGTGCATCACCTGTGGGTGGGCCTGCGGCCCAGCCCGGTGGTGGAAGCTCTGCTGCCGGCCCCGCTGGGGAACGGGGTGGTGATCCACGGCTGGGGCGACGCCGGACGGCTCGTGGCGGACGGCGGGGTGGATCTGGCCCGGGTCTCCCTGCCGCGCACCGATGTGGTGGTGCTCGCCCACGATGCGCACCTGGATGTCCAGGATCTGGCGACCGCGCGGGGCAGGCCGGTGTGGGCACCCGGCGCCCCGGTATGGGTGAGCCTGGGCACCGGTGCGGTGTTCCTCGGCGAGGCGCAGGTAAGCCAGGACGGGCTACTGCAACCTGCCCACGACGGGCCGACGGCGGGACAGCTCGTCAAGTACGCCCCGCACGGCAGCGGGCAGCCGGTGCCGCTGGCGGCTGGGGAGCGGCCGCCGGTGCTGCGGTTGCTGACTCCCGTGCAGGCTGCCGCCGACCCCGGACCGTGGCAGCTGCGCGGTAGTGACCGGCGTCAGCCCTTGCCGCCAACTGGGGGCCCCAGGCAGGAGGACGCGGAGGCGTTCGGCGAGGATCTGAGCGACCGAGAGCAGGCTGAGGCCGAGGATGCGGCGCTAGAGGACAGACGCCGCCGTGCGGCCGAGGAGCTGGCCGCTACCTGGAGGCGGGTACCGGGCGGGATGGTGTCGGCCGGCCTGCGCTGGCACAGCCGATTCGGCGAGGTGATCGCTGCTGCCAGGCCGGAGCCTGGGCAGTGCGTGCTGGGCCTGGAGGTCGGCCCAGAGGGCAGGCTGGCGCTGTGGGACGGCGGCGATGTCTATACAGACCTGGATGCTGAGGCTGTCGAAGGGCTGCGTGATCACGGGTGGGCTGGTGAGAACCTGCTGATCATCACCGAGCGGCGGCCGTTCGACGAGGTGGACGAGCAGCTTGGGGAACTGGCCGGGGCGCTGGGCGTGAGCATCTCGGTCGATCCGCGGTCTGCGTTGCCCGGCACCGACCCAGACACGGGGATGGTGACGGCCGGGCCGCCTGGGGAGAGCCGGTTCGGCGAGGTGACCGGCGCTGCCGAGCCGGAGCCTGACTACGTGGAGCTTTCGGAGTCCGCGGAGCCTGGTGACGTCGTCGCGGTCAGGAGCGTGGCTGGCACGGGGGCCGATGTCCGTGTAGTCGTGTGGCCTGCGCAGGACGGGGGCGTGGATCTGGGGCCGTTCAGGGAGCTGCTCCGGAAGGAGCGGGTTCTCGGCCTGGTTGAGGCGTTTCTCGGCCTGGAGCCCAGGACACTGATCGATGCGGTGATCGGTGCGCGCCCTCCGGTGCGGATCGTAGTGGCGGCGATGCCGGCGGGCGCGGCAGGGGATGCTGTGATCCGCCGGCTGTGGGATGAGTTCGCGGGGTCGGCGCGGGTGGCGTTCGCTCCGGCGCCCGGGCACCGGGTGGTGGCCGGGGACGGCGATCTGGCCGTCGTTGACGGGAGCGGTCAGCCGGGCTGGTGGGTGCAGGTGGGATCGGGGCTGCCGGGGCGGTACCTGGGACGGGACCTGATGAACCCGGACGTCGAGGTGATCGAGGACGAGCTCGTCTTGTGGATGGTCCGCGACTCTGCCGTGCCAGGCCTCGCTTGACCCCGAGCCGGGCGAGTCGCAGCGGACGTTCGGGCTGGAGATCGAGTTCGTCTTTGACGACGTCCTTCCGGAGGAAGACAGGGCTCAGCGTATCCAGCGGATCATCGGTGACCTACACCGTTTCGAGCTGACCCAGCAGACCGCGATAGGCGAAGCCCACTCGACGCGAGAGGGCGGGTACACGTCGCGGCGGTATGGCTGGCGTGTCGAAGAAGACGACTCGGTCCATGGTGAGGTGGTTTCGCCGATCCTGCCCTACCGGGATGGCACTCCGGCGCAGCGCCAGCGGGTCTGGCGCGACATAGCCCTGGTGCTGGGTGTCATCCGCAGGCACGGCGGCGGGAACGACAGCCGGGCCGGGGGGCACGTGCATGTCGGGGTCGGGGATTATCAGCGGGACGTCGCGACGATGCTCCGGCTGATCGGCCTGTTCCGCGCGCATCAGGACAGCCTGTACAGGCTGGCGACCACGCCTGGCGAAACCTTCACCCGGATGGATTTCGCCGAGCCGCTCCCCGAGCCTGAGCAGGATGACATTTGGGGGTGGGCCGACTTTGGCGAGTCACGATGGTCTGCGCTGAGCCTCCGCCCGCTGCGCAGGGATTATCATGCCGGGAGACCGGCCGAGTCTGACCATGTCGAGGCCAGGATCTTCGACGGTTTTCTGGCCCGCCAGCTGGGCCTCGGGGGCGCTCAGGCACGCGTCGGGATCATCAGGGCGCTGGTGGATGCGGCGCTTGAACTCTCAGGCACGGCGGCAGGCGTGCCTGCCGATCTGGGCGACAGCTTCCTCAGCCAGGACCCGGACGTCGCGGCTGGTGCGGCGGCCTTGGCGCGGCTACTGGGCCTGTTGCCGGACGATGCGGACACCGCGCGGGAGCGGGTGAGGCGGCTGTGGGAACTCACCCGCTGGCAGCCCGCTGAGGACTGGCCACCGTCAGACGGCTCTATCGACTGGCCCGGCGAGAGCTCCATCTACTGGCCCGCCGAAGTCCTGCCTGAGGAGCAGTGGGACGGATTCAGTGAGGTCGCGGCGAGGCACCCTGATCGCCCGGTCTTCATGTACGTGGACTCCGTGCCGCGGGTGGAGCTGGTCCGCATGGCGGTGGACCGCCGCACCGCGCGCGGCGACGAGGCGGAACCGGGCGTCATCGTCGCGATCGTTACGGAGCCCGGGGCCGACTCCCTGGACGCGCTCCCGGCCGCGTTGGGGGTGCTGCTGGTCCGGCCCGCGGTGCCGGGGGCGGGGCCTCAGCCAGAACCCCGGCTGGAAGAGCGGGACGGGGTCACTGGCTGGGTCTCCGGTACCGGGTGGGTGCTCGTCAGCCGCGGCGCTTCCGGCGCCACTACCGAGGCGGCACTGGGGTCCTTCCTCGGGCCTGAGCAACTAGAGCAGGTATTCACTGGTCTGCCCACGCCGTATCAGGCCGGGCGGCTGTCCGGCCACCGGCTCATGCCGCTCCCTGCCAATCATCGGCCCGGCGCGGTGCGAGCACTGGCCAGCCTGGCCGGTCGCCGTGATGATGGGCACGGCGGGCTGCGCGAGGAAATCGCACAAGCGCTGTTCTTCGATCTATACGGGCACGGCAGCCGGTACGCTGCCTTCCTTCCCGCCGGCCTAGGTCGGAATAGAACCATCCGCCTGATCCGGGCCGGGCAGGTCCCGGATGACCAGCGGATCCTGCCGCTGACGCTAATGATCGCAGCCGACCTGCTGGACCGCCCGATCACCGTGATCGGGCCGGATGCGGCCAGCTCGGCAGAGTACGGTCAGGACCGGCCCGGCGATCCGATCGAGCTCATCCCGGTGGCCGTCGGAGGCGGCCTCGGCCGGTACCTCCTCGCCGAACCGCCGGCAGATGACGAAACCGGGGCACCGGATCGGCTCCCTCCTGCGTTCGCGCCTCCGCCGCTCAGCGAGCTGGTAGCCGCGGTCCGCAGGAACCTCCGTGATCTCGGCTGGCCGGGGGACCTGGCCGATGACGAGATCATCAGCGTGTACGAGCAGCTCAAGGAAGAACCGGCGACCGGCCGAGGCACGGCCGCGCAGGCCAACTCCATCGCCTTGTACATCGCCAACGGCAGGAGTCCGGTCCGGATGAGAGGCGGCGGGTCTGGCCTCGAGGCTGAGTACACCTACCTCATGACGATCAGCGATCAGCCCGATCTCGACCAGGTCGTGGGAAAGGTGCTGGCCTACGGGCCCGGCGGGGTGTTGTCTGTCGTAGTCGAGACGAAGGAGTTCTTCCGGGGCAGCGACGGCAGGTATTACCGGACGGAAGACGCTGCGGAAAGCGTGACCGGCACGGCCAGCGCAGTCAAGTTCGCCATGCCGGAGTTCGTCAGCGGCGTTACGCGGACTTTCCCTGGCGAGTCCGGCTACCACGATCACGTCCCGGTGTTCGAGGCGCTTTCGAGGCTGGAGCAGATTCTGGCGGACCTGCCCGGGGATGAAGGCAGCACGCCGGGCATTCCGCTCAGCCACGTGCTGCCCGAGGACTTTGAACTTACCGACCTGGGACGGCGCACCCTCATCGGGCCGCGGCCGGTGGGTGACTGGCCGGGCGCGCACGTCCATCACACGTTCGGCGTTCCGCTGACCGGGCTGCATGAGTTCCTCGAGCATGTCCGGGATAACACCTGGCGGGACGAGGACAAGGGTTACCTGACCCGCGCGCATCTGGCCGACGGGCTGGAATTCGCCGAGCAGACCGCATTCCGATTCATTATGATAACGTATTTCCCGCCTGGTTACCGTTTTCTTGGCTTCGCGCTGGCGGATGAACTGGCGCGGCGTAGCGCATCCGAGCCTGCTGTGGCGGCGCTGCGCGGATACGCCGCCCTACTGTACACCGGAGCGGCTACAATAGCCCACCAGCCTATCTATAAAGGTCTTAGCAAGGTCAACGCCGCGGTGCTCGCCCGCCACGATATGGGGCAGATTCTTGCCGCTCTCCCGCCTGAGGTCAGGGACTATCTCAGGCGTAACGCCGACGACATCATGAGCAGCTTCGAGCGGTCTTTCCGGAAAAGGATCCCCGATTACGACGACCAGTACCGCAAGCGCTGGTTTGACGAGGAAGAGGGTGACGGTCCTGCCACGATAAATCTCCTGCGCCCGCTGGTGGCCTGGGGTGAGATCGGCCTGCTCGGCAGCCCGGCGAATTATCTGCTCGGCGGTCTCGATCCGGCTAGAGCGCTAGAAAGATCGCAAGGGCAGTACATGATGGGTATGTCCACCCTGCCGGTCCTGGATACCCGTCACCAGCCGGAGCTGGGATTTGCGCTGGTCGTGCTGGAGGTGCGGTCCTACGGGGCGCGGCATGTCGGCGCTGCGGACGCGCGGGCCCAGCATGAGCGGCTCGCCACGGTGGTGCGGGAGCTCGGTGCCAGGGACGAGGAGATCGCGCTGGTGGCTTCGGTGCGGCAGGTCATCAGGGAAAGCCTGGCCCGGAACCCCGCCACCCTGCGGCTGACGTTGGCGGCTCCGCTGGTTGCCGGGCATGGGCGGCCGGGTGTCATCTGGCAGGCCGCGCTCGATTTCCTGCGCGCCGAGCCGGCTATCACCAGCAAGATCAGGTTCGTCGAGGACGCCTGGCGTGAGGACGGGCAGCGGTGGAATCTCATCCCGCTCCCGGCCGGGATCCGCCAGCTGCTGAGGATCGGCGGGCCGACCGTCACCGTCGGCAGCAGCACGGCCGGCCGCCGCACGCACACCGGCCCAGACCCGGTGCCCGTGAGGTTCCCAGAGGGCCAGTCAGCCGAAGGCGACATACCCGACTCCCTTGAGCTGGCCGCCTTGGCCCGCTGGCTGGCCGAGGAAGGCGCCGCGCCTGGCGCGAGCACCCCGCACGGGCAGTTGCCGCAGGTGCGGATCACCGGCTTCGGGAACGGGCGCCGCGCCGACGCCACCGGTGCCCGCCTGCTGGCCAGTGTCCTGCACTACCTCGGCCAGCTCGGCGCCGACCCCGCCATCGCCGATGTGATGCTGCCCGTCGGCCAGGCGACCGGGGAGGCGGCCAGGAGGCCAGTGGCCACCGTGCGGCCCCGCCCCGATGGCGGCACCGCGGCGAGGGGTGCGGAGCCGGTTCGCGGTGACACCGTCCCGATCAGGAGCGTGGCGGCCGCGCGCCCCGATGTCCGGACTGTTTTTCTCCCCGTTGAGGCCGGGATCCTGGATCTGCGGCCGGTCAGGGATCTACTCAGGAATGAGCGGCTTCTCGCCGCGGCGCCGGGCGGACGTGGCCGCCCGCGCCGTCCGGTAAGGATCGTCGTCGAGCAGATGCCCGATGGCGGAGCCGGCGAGGATGTGCTCGCGCAGCTCCGGCGGGAATTCGCGGTGTCAGGGCGGGAGGCGTACGCGCCGACACCGGGGAGCCGGGTCGTGGTCAGGGACGGCGATCTCGCTGTCGTGTACGAGCACGGTCAGCCCGGCCGGTGGGTCGAGGTGGGATCGGCTCGGCGGGCCCGGCGTCTGGGGTACTGGACCCTTGAGAACGGGCATCTGGGGCGGGATCTGACGGACCCGGCCATCGCCGTGACCGAACGCGAGCTCATCTGGTGGATGGTCCGCGACTCTGCCTTGCCGGCCTCGCTGGACCCGCAGCCGGGCGAATCGCAGCGGCCGTTCGGGCTGGAGGTCGAATTCGTCTTCGAGAATGGCCTGCCAGAGGAGGACAAAGCTGAGCGCCTGCAGGGAATTATCGGGGACCTGCGCCGTTTCGGGCTGACGGAGCAAACCACGATAGGCGAGGCCCACTCGACGAGGGCCGCCGGGTACACGTCACGGCGGTCTGGCTGGCGGGTCGAGCAGGACGCCACCGTCGACGGTGAGGTGGTCTCGCCGATCCTGTCCTACCGGGGTGCCACTGCCGCGCAGAGCCAGCGGGTCTGGCACGACGTGGCCGTGGTGCTCGGGGTCATCCGCAGGCACGGCGGCACGACCAGTAGCCGGGCTGGCGGGCACGTGCATGTCGGAGTCGGGGACTACCAGCGGAACGCCGGCACGATGCGCCGGCTGATCGGCCTGTTCCGCGCACACCAGGACAGCCTGTACCGGCTGGCGACCACGCCCGGTGAGCCCTATCACCGTGGCCTCAGCGAAGCGCGGCCGGTCCCCGAGCCCCGGCGCCATCTACAGGGGGATGCCGGTGAGCAGGGGGAGTGGCCCAGCTTCGGCCTTGAGCGCGCCGGGGTGCAGGACAGCAAAATGGCCCTGAACACCACTCCGCTGTCCAAAGACTGGGCCACCGGGACGCCCGCCGGGTCCGACCATATCGAGTTCAGGCTCTTCGACGCCGATCTGAGCCTCGGCGGGGTGCAGGCTCGCGCCGACATCAGCAGGGCGCTGGCCGATGCGGCGGCTGATCCGTCGCGCCCGGCCGAAGACCGTGCCTCCGGATTGGGCGACAACTTCCTTGGCCAGAACCCTTATGGGCAGGCGGACGCAGAAGCCCTGGCGCGGGTACTTGATCTGTTCCCCGCCGGCGCTGTGCAGGCAAGGGAGCGGGTGAGGCGGCTGTGGGAACTGACCCGCTGGCAGCCTCCTGCTGCCTGGCCGCAGCTGCAAGGACAGTTCTTCTGGCCCGCGCAGATCCCGCCGTCGGAGCAATGGCACGGATTCAGCCGGGCCACGGTGCGGCACTCCGATCGTCCGGTCTTCATGTACGTGGACTCCACGACCCGACTGGAGTTGCTCCGGACCGCGCTGGACAGGTGGACGCGTGCCACGAGCGGCGACGCGACGGCGCGGATCATCATCGTCGCCATCGTCGGAGGGTCCGGATCCGACGGCCTGGACACGCTCCCGTGCGAGTACGGCGTGTCGCTGGTCCGGCCCGCGGCGCCGGCGGACTGGCAATGGCCCGAACCCCGGCCGGCCGAACAAGACGGAGCTACCGGCTGGCGCTCCGATACCGGGTGGGTGCTGGTCAGTCGTGCCCTTCACGGAGCCGTGACGATCAGCACACCACTGGGCCACTTCTTCGGGCCGGGCGAACTGGCGCAAGTACTGGGGCAACCCGGTCGGGCCCGGCAGACGGAGGACTACCTGTCGGCTGCGCCGCTTCCGCCGGCTCCGCCGCCGCTGCGGCCGGCGGTCGAGGTGTCGCCGCCGGGCGAACTGGAGCCCGGGTGGGAGTGGCTGGATGATGGGCGGGGGATCGCGGTCCCGACGCTTGATCCCGCGCTGACCGGCGGTGACCGGACTTTGCGGGAGGACTGGCGGGCGGCGGTGCCCGGAGCGGGCCGCGGTTACGCGGTTCACCTGCCGACCGCGATGATCGCGGCGCCCGTTCAGGACGGCGACGTCACCCGGTATGCGGTGCACGAGATCACCGATGGCTGGCATCACGACGGTGATGATCTGGTCCACCGGCTCACCCGCGCCGTCCTGCAGGGCCAGGCGGCGATCGGCATGGCCGGCCAGGACCGGTGGCGGGGTTTGTTCGACGAGGCAGAGATCCAGCGGCAGCATCCGGCCCCGGCGGCGCGGCGCGGCTTGGAGGTTCAGCGCCGTCAGCTCAACCGGGAGGACCTGCTGGGGTGGCTGCTCGGTCGGGGCGGGCTGGCGGGCCCGGTGCCGGGGGTTGCGGCCGGCCCCGGCTGGCAGCAGGTCACCGAGGATGGCGCTACCCGGTGGGTGTGGAACAGCCCGGGTGAGGCCGCTCTCCTCCTGCCGCCGGGGATGCGGATAGGCCGGGCGGACGGGACCGGGATGGTCTGCTTGCTGGACTCGCTGCGCCAGGTGATGCCGGTGCTGCCAGGGCAGCGGCGCGAGGACATGACTGCGGGCTTCCTGCGTGACTGGCTGGAGGCGCGGCTGCCGGAGGGCAATGAGGCGCGCGGGCAGCTGCGGGCCGGGCAGATGGTGGATGTGTGGAGCGTGCTGCCGGCCCTGACCGAGGCGTTCCAGGTCAGGGTGCAGCTCTTCACGCACGCCGAGGACCGGTCCCGCTGGGGGCCTCTCCTGGAGGAGCGCCCCGAGATAGAAGGCGAGTGGCCTGGTTATGAGACGATCCTGCCGTCGGAGCTGGTTGGCCCGGCTGCTGACGGGGAGGGTCACCAGACTCCGGTGCTGCGGCTGCACTGGCGGTGGGGCCATTTCGAGCCTGTCTTCGACGAGGACGGGCCTGGCGGCGGACAGCCCGCCGGCACCTCCGCTCAGAGGCTCGTCGGCCTGGATGGCATCCTGCGCAGGCGCGTGCTTGGCTACCTTGAACGCCGGACCGCCACGCCGCGCGAGATCGACCTGCTCACTGACGTGCTCGGCGAGGCGGAGGGCTTGGCAGGCGGGCCGCCGGATCAGGCGTGGAACCAGCGGATCAGCGACGGGCTGGAGCTGGAGCTGCTGCCGGCCTACTTTGGCGAACAGAGCTACACCGCGGAGTTGCCCGGCATCACCACCGCCGAACTGCGGCAAGGCGGCCCGATCCTGGTGCCCGGCCTGATCCGAACGCATAAGAACCTAGAGTCGGTCAGCTCTGGTGACGTCCTGTATGTGATCGAAGACAGCCCCCACGGCCGGGATGTGTCAGGCCTGGTCGGCGAGGGCTCGGACCTGGTCATGTTCGACCGCGGCCAGGAATTCAAGGTCGCCAGGCTCCGGGACGAGGACGGCCGGCGCACGATCGTACTGCGGCCCACCACCACGCCGGCCGCGGAGTCTCCAGCCGTGGAGGAGAGTTCAGCCAGCAACGCGGAGGACAGCTCACAGATACGCCGCCAGCGGTCGATCATATTCAACGGCTCACCTGTGCTGTCGACGGACAGCCCGGTGAACCTGGATCGGATCAGCGACCTGATCGCTCAGGTCCGCAGGAACCTCCGTGGCCTCCGCTGGCCGGGGGACCTATCCGATGACGACATCATCAGGCTGTACGAGCAGCTGAAGGACGACCCGGCGACCGGCCGCGGTACGGCCGCGCAGGCCAACTCCATCGCCTTGTACATCGCCAATGGCGGCAGCCCGGCCCGGATGAGAGGCGGCGGGTCTGGCTTCGAAGCCGAGTACACCTACCTCATGAGGCTCACCGGTAAGCTCCAGGACGTCCCGGACCGGGCCGTGATGGCGTACGGGCCCGGCAAGATGTTCGCTATCACAGTCGAGAAGAAGAAGTTCTTCCAGGGCAGCGACGGCAGGTATTACCGTACGGAAGACGGTGCGGAAAACGCGACCGGCACGGCCAGGGCAGTCACATTCATGATGCCGGAGTTCGTCAGCGGCATTGCGCGGACGTTCCCTGGTGAGTCCGGCTACCAGGATCACGCCCCGGTGTTCGACGCGCTTTCCAGGCTGGAGCAGATTCTGGCGGACCTGCCCGGGGAAGGCAGCCTTCCGGGCATTCCGCTCAGCGAGGTGCTGCCCGAGGACTTTGAACTCACCGACCTGGGACGGCGCATCCTCGTCGGGCCGCGGCCGGTAGGTGACTGGCCTGGTGCGCACGTTCATCATACGTTCGGGGTTCCGCTGACCGGGCTGCATGAGTTCCTCGAGCATGTCAGGGATCACACGTGGCGAGATGAGAGCCGGGGTTACCTGACCCGCGCGCACCTGGCCGCCGGGCTGGAATTCGGCGAGCGGATCGCTTTCGGGTTCATTGTGGAGAAGTATTTCCCTGGTGGTTATCCTGGCTTCTCGACGCGGGATGAACTGGCGCGGCGTTGCGCGTCCGAGCCGGCCGTGGCGGCGCTGCGCGGATACGCCGCCCTGCTGTACACCGGAGCGGCGACAGTAGCCCACAGTCTCATCTACGACGGCCTTGACAAGGTCAACGCCGCGGTGCTCGCCCGCCACGACATGCAGCAGATTCTTGCCGCCCTTCCGCCTGAGGTCAGGGACTATCTCAGCCGGAACGCCGACGACATCATGAGCCGCTTCGAGCGATCTTTCCGTAGCACGATCCCCGATTACGACGACCAGCTCCGCGATGTCCACTTTGACGAGGAAGAGGGCGGCGGTCCTGCCACGATCGACCTCCTGCGCCCGCCTATAGACTGGACGCGGGATATTAGGGCCGGGTTGCCCTGTAGCCCGGCGAATTATCTGCTCGGCGGTCTCGATCCGGCCAGAGCGCCGCAAATATCGCAAGGCCAGTACATGGCCACGTCCACCCTGCCGGGTCTGGATACCCGTCACGAGCAGGAGCTGGGACTTGCGCTGGTCGTGCTTGAAGTGCGGTCCTACGGAGCGCGGCATATCAGTGCTGCGGACGCGCGTGCCCAGCACGAGCAGCTCGCCGCAGTGGTGCGCGGGCTCCGTGCCGGGGACGCAAGGGACCAGGAGATCGCGCTGGTGGCTTCGGTGCGGCAGGTCATCAGGGAAAGCCTGGCACGGAACCCCGCCACCTTGCGGTTGTCGTTGGCGGCTCCGCTGGTCGCCGGGCATGGGCGGCCAGATGTCATCTGGCTGGCCGCGCTCGATTTCCTGCGGGCCGACCCGGCTATCACCAGCCAGGTCAGGTTCGTCGAGGACGCCTGGCGTGACCCTGGGCAGCCGTGGAATCTCATCCCGCTCCCGGCCGGGATCCGCCAGCTGCTGAGGGTCGACGGGCCGACTCTCAGCACTAGCAACAGCACGGCCGGCCGCGACGCGGACACCAGCCCCGACCGGGTGCCCGAGCCTGTGGCCGTGACGTTCCCCGCGAGCCGGTCAGGCGAAGTCGACATACCCGGCTCCCTTGAGCTGGCCGCCTTGGCCCGCTGGCTGGCCGAGGCCGGCGCCGCGCGTGGCGCGAGCACCCCGCACGCCGGGACCCCGCATGGCGGGCAGCTACCGCGGGTGCAGATCACCGGCTTCGGGGACGAGCTCCGCTTCGATCCCACCGGTAAGTCGGCCCGCCAGACCGGGAAGCGGCGCGCCAACGCCGTCCGTGCCCGCTTGCTGGCCAGCGTCCGGCACTACCTCGGCCAGCTCGGCGCCGACCTCGTCATCGCCGATGCGATGCTGCCCGCCGACCAGGCGACCGGAGCGTTCGCGCGAAACCTCACGACTCGCGAGGCCAGGCGGGCAGTGGCCACCGTGGTGTCCCCGGGGGAGGAGCGGGCGGTCGCAGTCGCGGAGCAGACGCTGTCGGGATGGTATGTGCCGCCAGGGGGTGCGGGGGGGCACCAGGGCGGTGCGCGGGACCTGGCCGCGGCGCAATCGTTCCCGCCCGTTGAGGGCGCGATCGTGATCCACGTGCATACCGATCGGGTGACCGGGTTGCTGGCGGCGGGGGGTGAGCTGCTGACGGCGGAGGAGTTCTACGCCCGGGTGCTGGCGCCGCGGGCGCTGGAGCCGGGGCAGTTGCTGGTGATGGTGGCGTGCGGGCTGGCCGCGGCCCGGGCGGGGGATCTTGAGCCGGCCGCGGGGGTGCTGGCCAGGCTGGGGAACTGGCGGGTGCTGGCGGCGTCCGCGGATGTGCTCACCACGACGAGCGGGCGGGTGGTGACGGCCCGGCTGGGGTTCGGCGGCGATGGCCGGCCGGTCGCCGACACCGCCTGCCCGGCGTCCTGGGCGCTGTTCGAGCCGGGCGCGGCCGAGCCGATGGTGTTCGGCCCGACGGACCTGGCAGAGGTGCTCGCCTTGGTGATGCCGCTTCCTGGGCCGCCGGTGCCGGCTGGCGGGCACCCGGACCCGGCGTCCCTGGCCGGCGCTGTCCGCTGGGCGATGGGGGCGGAGATCGAACGGCGCAACGTCCGCCTGTTCCTGCCCGGCGGGGAGCGCCTGCCGGAAAAGACGGTGCTGCTGCGCAGCCGCGACGGGCTGGTCAAGGTCGTGGTGGAAAACAAGAGTGTGTGGCTCGGCCAGGATGGTGTCTTGTATGAGAGCCCGGAGGCCATGGCAGCAGCCGGGGTAGCGGTTGATCCGCAGGCACTTAGTGGCGGGAAGTTTAAGATAAAGGTGCCGGAGATCGTCACGGTGCCGTGGGCGGTCCGGGCGGAGCCGGGCCGGCCGGACCTTGACGCGGTGCTGGCCCGGATCCGCGATGTTGACCAGCGCTGGAACCGGGCCCCGGCAATCCGGACCGCCATCCCGGGTGACGGCCGGAGCCTGACTGACTTGTTCCCCGCGTCCCACTACGAGTTCACGCCGGAATCCCAGCACGTGCGGGTGGTTCGGCTGGAGAGTGTGTTCGCGGGTGCGCCGCTGATGGTGCAGCTGTCGGTGGGGGTGCCGCTTGGCGGCGGAGTCCATGCCGCGCTGGAGGAACTCTATCGCGGCATGGACCCCGGCACGATCCAAGCGGCCGCACTCCGCGCGGCGATACGGTTCGGGTGGGATGTCGCGGGCGATTATGTGGACTCCGCAGCCGACGCTGCGCCGTCGCCGGATGAGGCCGGGACGCTCGCGCCTGGCTGGGACGTGGCCGAGGCGCTCACCGTCGCCGAGGTCATGGCGCTGGCTTTTGTCCAGCTGAGGGCCGTCCTGACTGCTCAGGTCCCACCCGAGCCCATCATGAAGAACAGGATGGCGGTGGTTGCCCGGCATTCGCTGTATGAGATCTGGGCGGATCTGGGTCCGCGGCTGCAGGCGTACTTCCGAGACCAGCGGGATGTCATCCGGGAGTCGTTCGAAGCGGCGTTCCTGGGCCTGGTCCCGGATTTCGCCCAGCGGTACAACACCAAGTTCGGCCGGACGGCCGGTGCGCCGGTCGATCTGTGGGCCGTGGAATTCTCCGACGAGTACACCGGTGCCTTGTTGGGCACCGTTGGCCAGTTGTTCGATGAGCTCCTGCGGCCCGATCCCGGCGGCGAGCGGATCAAGCAGGAGGTCTTCGACGTCGCGCGGGCTGATTCCGGTGGCCCGGACCGGTCCAGGGGCAGCGGGCCGGGAGCACCCCTGCCGCTGGTGGTGCTGGAAATGCGCTCCTTCGCCCAGTCCAAGTACGGCCGGGACGAACGGCCGGGGATGTCCAGCATGATCGACGATCAGATGATGATGGACCGGATCGGGCGGATGACCAGAATGGCTGCGCGGGGTGATGCCGCCGCGGAGTCCGCCCGCCGGCTACCCGTCACCCCCGAGGGCCAGCTGGTGCTGACGTGGCTGCGGCAGACGGCTGCGGAGCCGGAGGGAGCCCTGCGGGATAGGACTGCTCTGAATTTGAGGCAGGCGGTCGCCGCGTATCTGGCCAGGTTCCCTGGCGAGCGGGCGGTCCTGGGCATGACGCTGGGGCCTTTCATCGAGTGGCTGCGGCTACCTGATCTGGTCTGGGCTGGCCGCGATGAGATCAGGTGCTCCGCTCTTGCTTACGTGCTGGGGCGGGCTGGTCACCAGGCCACCGAGCAGGAGATCGCCACCGTAGCCGACCTGGCCCGCATCCTTGGGATGCCGGCGCGAGGGGAGGAACAGTGGCTGGCGGATCTTGCGCGCGTCACCGGGGTGCTTTCGCTGCCCCTGCAGGCCAGGGTTTCTGGGTCCAGGAGGGCTAGGGCGTCGCGGGCGGCCGTGCCATCGGAGGTGCGGCTGTTCCGGTTGCTGGTGCTGGCCGCCTCGGTGTTCGACGACAGAAGCGCCAGCCGGAGGGGGCTGGTCAATTTGCGGCTTCTGGTCGACCTGATCGGCGTCGCGAGCGGTGAGGGGGCCGCGGAGGTGGCGCTGGCTGATCTGCGGGCTGAGTACCGGCTGCTTTATGGCCTGGGTGCTAGTGCGCCGGTGAGCATGTCGCAGTTGCGGGAGCTGGTGGCCCTGACCGGCCAGGTCAAGGCGCGCCTGCTGGGGAGCAGCCCGGTCACCCGGACGGATCTGACGGCCAGGGTTGGCCAGATGCCGCGGGCCGGGCAGCCGTCGGCGGTGGGGCCGGCTGATGTTTCCACGCTCCGGCTCGGCGACTGGCTGGGGGTGCTGCGGGGACGGGTGCTGGGATACTTCGATCAGCTGGGCACTCCCACGCCTGGCATGGCTGTGATCGAGCAGGTCACCGCCGTGCTTGCGGAGGCGCTTGACCTGGCCGGGGATGATCGCGGGGTTCTGGAATGGGACGCGCTGGTCGGCAGCGGGCTGAGATCGCTGTTGCCCGGCAGCGATCGCAGCTACGCCGGGGAGCTGCCCGGCATCGACCCTACCGGGCTGGCCGAGGGCAGCCAGTTCACGGTGCGTGGCCTGATCCGCGCGCATGGTAGCGAAGGGCCGGTCGCCGCGGGTGGTGTCGTGTATGTGATCGTCAGTCCGCAGGGCCGGGATGTGTCCGGCCTGGTCGGCGGGGGTTCGGATCTTGTCATGTTCGATCGTGGCCAGCGGTTCGAGGTCGTCAGGATTATCCGCGGTGCGGACGGCCGGCCGGAGATCGAACTGCGGCACCCGGGCCACCACGCTTCCGGGGCGGCGGTTCGGGCGCCGATGGCGGCCAGCGAGCCCGGCGCCATGGTGAGGGCGCCGGGGACCGGTTCGTGCCTGCTGTATGCGGTGATCGCTGCCGCTCCTGACGTGGTGCGGGAACAGCTGATCGAGCGCGGATTGCTCACCGAGGACGATCCTGTCGCCATCTGGCTGACCCATCCCGAGCGGGTGCACCGGGACTCGGAATCACTGGCCGAATCCCGCAGCGCCACCGGTGATGGTTTGCCCCTTGGATCGCTGCTGTGGCAGGCCGGGGAGCGGCTGCGCTGGCTCACGCTTGGCTACCTGCAAGATAACCGGGCTGTCTTGCCTGAGGCTGTGGAGCAGGTCAGGGTGCATTTCCTCGGCTCCGTCGGCAGGCAGATCCGCGGCTTGCCGGACGAGGGCTTGATCGCTGCGTTGCGAAGGCGCGGGGTGACTTACGTCGCGGATGCCGCCTATGTGCGTACCGAGCTGCTGCGGGAGATGTACCTCGAGGAGCGGAGATCCGAGCTGGCCGGCATGCTTGCGGATGAGGCGCTGAGCTCGCAGGAAATGCTGGACTACCTCGCCCGCCGCGATGTGCGCCTCCAGCTCGATGTGCTCGATCAGGACACGTTGCGTGAGTACCTGCTCGCCAGCTCTACTCTCAGGTCCGGGCCGCTGGATGACATCGAGTTCGCCGCCGTTAAGCGGGCGGTGGCGACCTGGGAGGTCAGCTGGGCCTCAGACGAAGGCGAGGCGTTCTTGCCGCTGCTGGCCCATGCGCTCGGCATCCAGGCTCGGGTGGTGCAATACCGCAGGCAGGACCCTCCCGGTAGCGGCCAATGGCAGGATGCTGCGCCGTTCTTGCTGCAGACGGTGGGCGGGGAGGAAGATCGCGCTGTCGACCTGTATTACGACGGCACCGGCCACTACAACGGGTCGGGGCGGCGACAATAGCCCACTCTTTTATCTACGGCGGCCTTAACAAGGTGAACGCGGCGGTGCTCGCCCGCCATGACATGGGGCAGATTCTTGCCGCCCTCCCGCTTGAGGTCAGGGACTATCTCAAGCGGAACGCCGAGGATGTCATGAGCCGCTTCGAGCGGTCTTTCCGTAGCAGGATCCCCGATTACGACGACCAGTACCGCAATACCCATTATGACAGAAAAGGGGGCGGCGGTCCCGCCACGATAAACCTCCTGCGCCCGCCCCTCGACTGGGTGCCGGATAATCAGGATAGAAATCGCGTCCTGTTCCTGCACCTGCTCCTTCGCCCGGAGAACTATCTGCTCGGCGGCCTTGATCCGGACAAAGCGCCGCAAACATCGCAAGACCAGTACATGCTGGGTATGTCTACGCTGCCGGGCCTGGATGTCAGTCACCAGCAGGAGCTGGGATTCGCGCTGGTCGTGCTGGAGGTGCGGTCTTACGGGGTGCGGCATGTCAGTGCCGCGGATGCTCGTGCCCAGCATGAGCGGCTCGCCGCGGTGGTGCGGGAGCTCGGTGCCAGGGACCAGGAGATCGCGCTGGCGGCTTCGGTGCGGCAGGTCATCAGAGAAAGCCTGGCCCGGAACCCCGGCACCTTGCAGCTGACACTAGCGGCTCCGCTGGTGGCCGGGCATGAGCGGCCAGGTGCCATCTGGCAGGCCGCGCTCGATTTCCTGCGAGCCGAGCCCGCTATCGCCAGCCAGATCCGCTTCGTCGAGGACGCCTGGCGCCAGGACGGGCAGTCGTGGAATCTCATCCCGCTCCCGCCCGAGATCCGCCAGCTGCTGGGGACCGGCGGGCCGACCGTCACCGCCGGGAACAGCACGGCCGGCCGCGACACGCACACCAGTCCAGACCGGGTGCCCGAGCCAGCGGCCGTGACGTCCCCGCAAGAGGTATGGGCGGAGGCGGTCACGGAGCGGACGCTGTCGGGGTGGTATGTGCGGCCAGGGGGTGCGGGGGGGCATCAGGGCGGGGCGCGGGACCTGGCCGCGGCGCGGTTGTTCCCGCTGGTGGAGGACGCGGTCGTGGTCCATGCGCATACCGATCCGGTGACCGGGCTGCTGGCGGCGGGGGGTGAGCTGCTGACGGCGGAGGAGTTCTACGCCCGGGTGCTGGCGCCGCGGATGCTGCGGCCGGGGCAGCGGGCGCTGGAGCCGGGGCAGTTGCTGGTGATGGTGGCGTGCGGGCTGGCCGCGGCCCGGGCGGGGGATCTTGAGGCGGCCGCGGGGGTGCTGGCCAGGCTGGGGAACTGGCGGGTGCTGGCGGCGTCCGCGGATGTGTTCACCACGACGGGCGGGCGGGTGGTGACGGCCCGGCTGGGGTTCGGCGGCGATGGCCGGCCGGTCGCGGGCACCGCCGGCCCGGCGTCCTGGGCGCTGTTCGAGCCCGGGGCGGCCGAGCCGAGGATGTTCGGCCCGGCGGACCTGGCAACCCCGGAGGACCTGGCAGCGGTACTCGCCCTGATGATGCAGCTCCCCGGGCCACTGGCCCGCGCTGTCCGCTGGGCGATGGACTGGGCTTGAGGGAGATAACTGGAGGAGCTCGCTTGCGCGCGCACCGATGTCGCGGGCACCGCGACGTGACCTGATCGCACGCTAGGCGGGAACCGTCAGACAAATTCGCAAACTGTGTGAAGGCAAACGCCATCTCGCCCGTAGGCGGGCCGTGAACGAGAGCTCATCAGGACCGGTCCGGGGCGGTCAGCAAGGCTTTTCCGGCGGCATGACTGCCGCCAATGGTGTCATCGTGGCCGTCGATGGGCTCGCTGCCAGCGAGCACGAGCAGGCCGCCAGCGAGACCGCCGCCCAGCATGGCGTCGTGGATGACCTGTGCCGCCTCGCCGTCTGCGGTCCGGCCAGGAGCGTGGAACTCGCCGTGCCCGTGCACGTGCCGCTGATCGATCTGCTGCCCGCTCTGCTCGGGCACCTTGGTGAGAACCTTGCCGACACCGGCCTGGATCACGACGGCTGGGTGCTGCAGCGACTCGGTGGCCCGCCGCTGCAGGAGGAACTGAGCGTCGCCGCGCTCGGTCTGCGTGACGGTGACCTGGTGCACCTGCGGCCGCGGGCTGACCAGCTCCCGCCGCTTGACTTCGACGGCGTCGCCGCGGGCATCTCCGGACGGTCCGACCGCTGGCGGCCGGAGATGTCGCGGCGCCTGCTCGCCGGGCTGCTCGGCGCGTCGCTGGCGGTCGGGCTCGTGCTACTGGCTGGCCACGTGTCTGCCCTGTCCGACCTGCTGACGGCCGGACTAGCCGTTCTCCTGCTCGGGCTCACCGCGGCAGCGTCCCGCGCCTATGCTGACGTACCCGCTGCCGCGGTACTCGGGTCCGCCGCGATCGCCTACGCCGGGCTGGCGGGCGCCGAGCTCCCGCTGCTCAGCGCCGCGTCCCACGGGACCTCGCTGCTGGCCTGGGGCGTTCTCCGGGCGGCGGTGCTAGCCGGCGGCACCGCGATCGCCGGGGCCAGCTCGGCCGTCGCGCTGGCGAGCGGCAGGCGTCACCCGGCGCTGGCCGGCGGCACCGCGGCCGGGTTGCTGATAGCCGCAGGCGGCGCGGCCGCCACGTTCGGCCAACTCGGGGCCGTTGCGGCCGCCGCCGTCGTGGTGACGCTGGCCATGCCGGTCGGCTGCTGGACACCGGCGCTGTCCTTCCGCCTGGCGAAGATGCGCCTGGACCCGGTGCCCGCAACGGCCGAAGAAGTGCAGGCCGACCTCGACCCCATGCCGAGCGGGCACGTGCTCGAGCGCACCCGCCGCGCCGACCATTACATGACCGCGCTGTACAGCGGCATCGGGGTGGTCGTCACCGGGTGCCTGGTCGTGCTCGGGAACTCAGCCAGCCTGCGGACGCAGCTCGTGGCAGCGGACGCGATCGTTCTCTTGCTCCTGCACTCGCGGGTGCTGGTGGCGGCCAGGCACCGCCTCGCCGCCATCATCCCGGCCGCCATCGGCGTGGCGGTGCTGCTCGCCGCGAACGGACTCGGGTCCGGCGCCGGCCACTGGCTGCCGGTCCTGGGCATCGTGGTCGTGGCGACCGTACTGCTGTTCACCGCCGAGCGATCGCTGCCCGGTCACCGGCCCCTCCCGCACTGGGGCCGTTACGGCGACTGGCTGCAGACCCTCACCGCGGCCGCGTTGTTCCCGCTCACGCTCTGGGTGCTGAACATCTACCAGTACGTCCGCTCGGCCCGCGGATGAGCCCGGCCCGACTAGCCCAGCTCAGGCGAAGGAGGTGCTGCCCGGCCCGGCGCTCGACCTGCCGGCGCTGAGGGGGTGATCGGCTCGCCAGACGATGACCGATGAGGTCCCAACCGGCCAAGGAACTGAAAGGAACAGCATGACTACACCACTAACCGCTCAGCAGAGCCAGGTCGTCACCCAGTCGGCGCAAGCCTTCGAGGACGGCATCAACGCCATGAACCAGGTCTACTCGCAGGTTTTCTCCGCCGGGGACCAGCTCCGGGGCCAGGCCATGGTCTCCACGGCCGGGCAGCAGTTCGGCATCGCCATCACCCGGTGGACCGACGACTTCAACAACATCAAGGCAACGCTGCAGGCAATGCACGACCAGTTGCTCACGACGACCAGCCAGACGACGAGCAGCAACATGGCCAACGCCGAGATCGCGGCCGCGCTCGCGGCCAAGCCGGGATCTTGAGCTAAAGGACCCGCGTCACTTTAAGAAAGGACATCCGATAATCATGAGCGATGGCGACATCTACGTAAATTACGGTTCGGTGAACGACGTCGAGGACGCGCTCCAAGCCGCCACGAACGCAGTTTCGCAGATTCTGGACTCGATCAATACCGCGGTCGGCCCGCTGGTCGCAAGCTGGCAGGGCAGTTCGCAGGACGCGTACTCGCAGATCCAGACCAAATGGAACTCGGATACCACGGACATGCAGAACCTGCTTAGCCAGTACGCGCCCACTCTCGACGAGATTAAAACCAATTACGGCAGCACGGACAACAATCTCGCGTTGCAGTGGTCGGCGATCACCTAGGACCATAACGGGCGCGGTCGCCGGCTGCGGCTTCGCGGCCGGCGACCGCCTTACTGACGGAGTTAACTATGGATACATCTACCAACGTCACCCAGATCGACACCACCTACCTGACCGGCTTCCAGAAGCAGCTTCAGACGATTCTGACCAGTGTCCAGAACCAGCTCAAGGGCGCGGGGGCCTCGTCCGATCCGAACGTGACCGGGTGGCTCGGGCCGGTCGACCAGAACTTGACTGTCCAAGCGGGCGCGACCACCTTCAATGCCGCGACCGATCTGAACAACGCACTGAAAGCCATGGGCGGCAGCGTCCACACCCAGCTCACCTGGCTCCAGAAGGTGCTGACCGACATGATCAGCGAGATCAACACCACTATCCAGTCGTTCAGCGGTACAGAGAGCCTCAACAACGACACGGTTGAGCAGCTCATCAGTGACTTCGAGAACACCGTCAGCGACATGAACAACCCGTCAGGCGGTAACTCGCCAAACAATTCGGGGTCAGGCAACAGTTAGGAGATCAGGACGATGGGGAACAAAAAATATTCGTACACCAGTTGGACGGAGAACGGTCCATCACTTCCCGATATGGGCCAGTTCGATTCCCCCAATGGCAATATCGATAATGGAGGCGGTTCCGCGGCCGCGAGCAAGCCAGTAACTGTTCCCACGACGGGCAACGACTACACGGGCTGGAACTGGGAGCAGATACTCGTCGGCGTGCTCGGCCTGCAGGCGCCGGACCGCAACGACGTCACCGCCCAGCGCTGGACCGCCATTGACTTCAACTCCGACGGCGGCAGCGGCCTGCTCCGGATCTTCGCCGCGACCTGGAGAGGAACCAGTGCGGTCGGAACGCATCAGGACATCTTCGTATACCTCAACCCGAACTTGCTCCAGCCGGATGGCATCTGGGACAACTATTTCCATCAGGCCTACCAGGCTCTTTACGACGCGGCGACCGCTAACTACACCGGCGTCCAGATAGACCCGCGGACCTTCACGACGGCCAGCGATGAGGTCCAGGGCGTCATGACCTTCTACAACGATTCTGCCGTCACCCTGCAGGGCCTGTCGAGCGCCCTGCAAGGCGACGCGTCGAATTTCAAAGGACAGGCCGGCGGAGCATTCGCGCAACTCGTCAATAACCTGTATCAGGCGACCGATTCGGTGAACACCCAGATGACGACGCCCTCCAGTTACGCGGCCCTGATCGACGACGCCGGCCTTCAGTCGGGCGTTTTCCTCTCAAGTCTTTATAACGCCATGACGAACTGGACGAAAATGCTCGATTACCAGCCGCTCGGGGCTATCTACCAGGCGATGGAAGATGGCGGCCTCATCACGGTCGATGGCGATGGCAACTATCAGATGGCCAACGCTAATAGCACGGATTCCTCTTATGGCGACCTGACTGATGCCAGCACCTGGCTGGCGATCGAGAATGCTGCGAAGCAGCTATGGCTGCAGTCGATCTCCAGCGCCCTCGATCCCGTGGGGCAAGCAGCGCTGAACGCGCTGGCCACCGGTTACACGGCCGTTGCCAGCGGAAATCAGCCGCTCAATCCGCCGACATTGCAGCAGATCAGCCCCGGAGATCCCAACGACCCCAACAGTGACCTAAATAGTGATCTGAATAGTGATCTTGATAATGCCTTGAATAATGCCCTCGGTACGGGCAATTCTAATGACTTGAATACCGGTGACAACAGCGGTGATGACCTGGCCCTTGGCCGTGGCGGCGGCACGAACACGCCCGATGACGCTACCACCGGGTTGGGCAACGACGGCAATGGCAGTGACAATCTCGACCTCGGCGGTAGTGGTGACACGAACACACCTGCCATCGATACTGCCTTGGGCGGTGGCGGCGATGGCGGTGGCGGTGACAGCGACCTGAATATTCCGAATGACGCGAATACGGCCGCGCTCGATACCGCTCTCGGCAGTACTAATGGCCTGAGCAATCTTGGTGGCGTAAATACCGCCTTGGGTGGCATTGGCGGCACCACCGGGCTGCAGAACGCTCTGGCCAGCAACGGCCAGACGCAGGCCGCGCTTCAGCAAGCGCTCTCGCTCGCCCCGGCGACGGGACCTCTGCACAACTCGCTGACGACCGCGCTAGCCAACAACGCGAAGGCGCGCACCGCACTGCAGGCGGCGATGAACGGCACCGTGCCCGCCGCCGCTGCCCTGCAAACCGCGCTTTCCAGCAACGGCCAGGCGCAGTCCGCGCTGAGGCAGGCGCTGACCCTGGCGCCGTCGAAGGGTCCGCTGCGCAATGCCATCTCCAAGGCGCTGGGTGACAGTAACAAGACGCAGTCCGCGCTGAACCAGAGCCTCAACAGTGGCGCCATTCCGGAAGCCAGCCGGATCCATCAGGCCTTGAACAGCGACAACGCCGTGAGCGGCGTGCTGCACAGGGCGCTGCTCAGCTCCCAGGTTCCAGGCCGGGGCCCGCTGCACACCACGCTGAGCAATGCCCTCGCTAATAGCGGCGAGGTCAAGTCCGCGCTTGACCGCGCCCTAGCTGGCGGTTCCACGCCGAGCATGCCTGACCTGCACCAGGCTCTCAGCTCCAATACCGCGCTCCAGTCCGAACTGCACAATGCCCTCGGCCAGGCGCCCGCGCACGGCGCGCTGCATAACGAGCTGACGGCGGCGCTCGCCGACAGCAAGAACACCGGCACCCAGATTCACCAGGCCATGGCGCAGGCGGGGGTCCCCAGCGATCCGGGGACTGGCGCGCTAGCAGGCGTGGGAAACCCGGCCGCCTCCTTGACCGGACCTTTCTCCGCACTCGGAAAGAATGGACTGACCGCCTCGCTTGGCGGGGTCGGCGGCGGTGGCGGCGGTATTTCCGGCCTGAGCGGCGCTCTCGGCGGCGGGGGCGGGGGCGGTGGCGGGATCGCCGGTGGCGGGATCGCCGGTGGCGGGATCGGTGGCGGGCTAGCTGGCCACGGCGGCTTGGCCGGGGTGGCATCGACCCCCGGCTTGGGCAACGGCTCGTCTGGGACGGCTGCCGCTGTCTCCTCCGGCTCGTCGTCGGGTACCTCGAACTCGTCGGGCAGTGGCGCTGCCGGCGTGCCGTTCTTCCCGCCGATGGCCGGCTCTGGCGGAATGGGAGCGGGCGGCCAGCAGCAACAGGAACGCGAGCGGTCCACCTGGCTGGCCGAGAACGAGGATGTCTGGGGCACCGATCCGGAGGTCGGGCCCGCTGTGATCGGACGAGACTTCCTCGCTGAGGACGACGATGACTACGACGACTTCGACGAGGCCACTCCCCAGCGGTCCGCAGAGCAAGCCCTGCCAGTCAGGGCCCGTTAGGCCAGCCAAGGAACCATTTCGAACTGGAGGATGCGATGAGCCAGGAACGTCCCTATTCGCTGGCGGAAGCCACCGCCGAATTCCGGCGTCAGCAGGAGCGGCTGCAGGCCGTCAGCTCGCAGCTTAAGGAAGTCAAGACAAAGGTCATGTCCAAGGACGGGATGATCACCGTCGCCCTGGACAGCCAGGGGAGCGTGTCGTCCATCGCGTTCAACACGGCGAAGTTCCGCCGGATGGCGCCCGCCGAACTGGGCGCCGCGCTTGTGCAGGTGATAAGGCAGGCGCAGACCCAGGCCAGAGAGCAGGTCATGAGCGCCTACCGCCCGTTCCTGCCGAGTGGCCTGGGCCTGGATGACCTGTTGTCAGGCAAGGGCGACTTTAACCGTATATTCGATGACGCGGTCCGACGGGCTGACAACATTCTCGCCCAAGGACCGGCTGGCGACCTGCGCGAGGCGACTGCTAACCGAGGAGGGTCCCGTGGCAAGTAGTTTTTCTGCCAACCCAGACGCGATTAAGTCTGCGGGCGCGAACTTCGCCCAGGCGGGTGACGAAGCGCGGCTGATCGATCAGAATCTGCAGGACCAAGTCGGCGGCAACCAGCCGATCGCCGGCAATGACCAGTACGGCAATGCGTTCTGGAGCGCTGTCGGACCCTCGATCACCGCGAGTGGCCAGGTGCTGCGGGGGCTCGGGGACGGCTTTAACACGGTGAATGAGAACCTCGACTTCACCGCCGACTCCTACACTAAAGCCAACGAGCTAAACACCGATCTAGCCGGCCACATGCACACCTGATAATCGGCGCTGGGTCAATGCCAGGCCTGGCGGGATCGCGGTCCGGGCCGGGGGTACAGCGGCGGCACAGCATCGTAGGCCATCGTTGTGCCCCGGCCGGGCACTATGGACAGGGCCCCGGCAAGGGCACGTCAATCCGCCCGCGACGTCAGCACGATAGACGTAGCCTGACCCGGCACTAGCATATGAAGCAGACGGATGTAGATATTCTGCTTAGTTCACCAAGGGGCCAGGATGAGGCTAAGCCTGCTCGGCCCGGTCGAGTTGGCCGATGACGCCGGAACGCCGGTGGTGATCGGGTCGGCCAAGCAGCGGTTGCTGCTCGCGGTTCTCGGGCTGGAGCTGAATCAGGTGGTTGCGGTCGAGCGGCTGCTTGACCTGCTATGGGACAGAGATCCGCCGCCGACGGCGCGCGCGGCCTTGCAGGGTCATGTTTCGGCGTTGCGCAAGCTGCTCGGGCCGGATATGCGGCTGGAGACCAGGGAGCCTGGCTATGTGCTCGCCGCTGAGCCTGCTTCGGTCGACGTGTTCCGGTTCCGCGACTTGGTCGCGGCTGCCGCCGCCGTCGGCGAGGCCGGGCAGCCCGGCCGCGGAGGGCATGCTAGTCCAAGCCCTTGACCTGTGGCGGGGGACCGCGCTGGCGGATGTAGCTCACCATGGAGTGCCGGAGGGCCTCACTGCGGGTCTTGAGGAGATGCGCCTGGATGCGCTGGCGGCGCTGGCGCGGCGGTTGCTGCTGGCCGGGCGCGGCGGCGAGGCGGTAAGCAAGCTGCGCGCGGCGCTTGAGGCGGCACCGCTGTTCGAGCCGCTGATCAGCAGCCTGGTGCTGTGCCTGTACCAGGCCGGTCGGCAGGCGGACGCACTGGGCGTTTATCACGCCGCCAGGAAAAGGCTCGCTGACGAACTGGGCGTCGATCCCGGCGTCGCGCTCCGGGAGGCATATCACAGCGTGCTGGGGGGCGGCGACCCGCCGGATCCGGTGCGCGCTCCGGGGCCGGCCCGTGCCGGGCCGGCGTCCGCGGGGGCGCGCCCGGCTCCGGCGAAAGCGGGATCGGAGGTCCCGGTACCGGCTCAGCTTCGGCGGGCGCCGTCTGGTTTCGTCGGCCGAAAGAGCGAACTGCGGTGGCTCAGCGATCATCTGGGAGACGACCGGCCGCTGCTGATCGACGGTCCGGCCGGGATCGGCAAGAGCGCGCTGGTGTTGCGCTGGGCGCATCAGGTGGCCGGCAAGTTCCCTGATGGCCAGCTCTTCGCCGGCCTGCGCGGCTTCGATCCCGCTGGCCCGGCGGCGCCGGGCGCGGTGCTGGCCGGGTTCCTCGGCGCCCTGGGCGCACCGCCCGCCACCATTCCCGACCTGCTGGAGGACCGGGCTGCTCTTTACCGGACCCGGATGGCCGGACGTCGCGTGCTCGTAGTACTCGACGACGCTAGCGGAGTGGATCAGGTGCGGCCGCTGCTGCCTGGTGATCAGTCCAGCCTGGTGGTCGTGACGTCCCGCTACCGGCTGGACGGCCTGATCGCCGGAGAAGGAGCGGCCGCGCGTACCGTGGCGTCGGTGTCGAGCGGCGAGGCGCTGTGCATGCTCGCGAGCGTGCTCGGCGACGACATGATCGAGACGGACCGGGGCGCTGCGCTGCGCCTTGCCCGCATGTGCGATCACTTGCCGCTCGCGTTGCGGGTGGCCGCGGCCCGGCTGGCCACCTCTCCGGGCATGACGGTGGCTGAGCTGGTCGAGGAACTCGGCGATGAACAGCAGCGCCTGGCGGCGCTGGCGACCGCTGACGCGAACGTCAGCGTCGAGGCAGCGCTGTCACTGAGTTACCGGACGCTGCCAGCGTCTGCGGCGCGGCTCTTCACGCTCCTTGGCCTGCACCCGGGCCCGGACATCAGCGTGCAGGCAGCGGCCGCGCTCGCCGCGACCACGACAAATGCTGCCCGGCAGGCGTTGACCGCGCTGGCTGGCTGCCATCTGGCATACCAGAGCGGGCCAGGTCGCTTTGCCTTCCACGACCTGGTCCGCCTCTACGCCCGCGGCCTGGTCAGCGCCACGATCGAACCATCGGACCAGGCTTCAGCCCTCGGCCGCATCTTCGACCACTACCTGGCCGTAACCCGAGATCTCCGCATGCTGGGCTACCCCGACCCTTACTTCGGCGGCTACGATCCGGTGGGCCCAGGCGGGCCCGCCACACCAGATATAAAGGACCTGACCACCGCGTTCGACTGGCAAGCCGCCGAGGAGGACAACATTTGCGCCCTGGTGGCAAGCACGCAGTTGCCCGAGCACGCGTGGCGCCTGGCGTGTAATAACAGGCTTATTTACACCGGAAGCGGCAAGAACGCCGAGCAGGAGGCCTACCTGCTAAATGGCCTGGCCGCCGCCCGCGCGGCCGGTAGCCGGCTCGGCGCTGCCCAGCTGCTCACCCACCTCGCCTTCGTCCGTTCCAAGCTCGGCCAGCTGGAGCAGGCCTTCGACTGCCTCCGTGAAGCGGCCGAGTTGCTGGGCGATGAGCCGGAACCCCGCGACGAATACAGGCTGCTGACGTGCTTGGCTAACGTCGAGCAAGCGGCCGGCCGGTGGTCCGAGGCGCACCCGCACCTGATCGAGGCGCTGGATGCCGTCAGGAAGGTCGACCGCCCGGTAGTCGAGGCCACAGCAATGATCGAAATCGCCTATTCCCTGCTGGAACAGTCTGACCCGGAGCGGGCGCTCACCTATGCTCAGCAGGCGGAAGACCTGGTGACGGCGAACCCTGGCAACGAGTTCTCCCAGGCTCTTGTGCTCCAGCTCCTCGGCAAGGTGCTTGAGCGCCTTGGCCGTCTGGAGGCGGCGGCGTCCTGCCTCCGGCGTGCGGTCGACGTCTGCCAGAGCTGCGGCTACAAGACTGGCACCGCCGAGTGCCACCATCGGCTCGGCATCGTGTTCACGCAGCTCGGCCGGCTGGCCGCGGCCGAGCAAAGCCTGCGCATCGCCGCGGACCTGTACGGCACGCTCGGGCTGACCGAGGAAGCCGCCCAGGCCGGCCATGATCTCAACGACTTGATGACCAGGTCCGAACTGCTCAGCGATCTCGGCCAGCCGACCACGCCACGGGCGTTAGCGCAGATCTTCTCGGGGCCGCCGGTGCTTCTATTGGGCTGCTCTGCGTGCCTGGCGGGGTCGTGCGGACAAAACACTTGTAATGCCCGGCCGGCCGCAACGATGGCCCAGCGATGCGGGAAAGCGCCGGGATAAACCGGCATGGAGGAGGAGATGGAAGAGCTCTACGCCGAAGGGCTAGCGTCCCACGGCGGCCCTCAGCCATGCGCCGGTGTCCCGCGAGGGCGTGGCGAAGCGCAGTCATGGGCACGTGCAGGCCGGGTTATTGAGCCGCGAAATCATCTTTCCGGGGTGCCGACGTTGTCCGCAAGGCGGAAGGCAATACCGCTGGCGGCGCTAAGGCGCGAGCCGTCAGGGGACCCCGCGCGGTCAGAGATCCAGGGCATGTGCGGAACCTTCATGCGCGAGAACCGGGAGATCCCGTGTCTCGCCCGCCGGGCTGATCTCCGGGCGGGCCGTCCAGGGAACGCCGAGGCGGTAATCCCGGGATGAACGAGCGCGGGAACCCGGCGGTCCCGTAGTACCTGCGAACCTGCCGAACAAGGCCAGGGCTGAGGCTGCGGCTGCGGAGGCGGGGGAGGAAAGGGGACCGGCCAAGGGGAACACGGACGGTGAAACACGTCCCGGACGCAGTGCCGGGCCTGGCGTGTCCAGTGGGCCAGTCCGTGTGCGTGAGGTAGCGGTAAGGGATAAAGAGGCACGGTTCACGGCGCTTTTGCACCATGTCACCGTGAGCCGCCTGCGGCAGGCCTGCCGGGCGATCAGCCCGAAGGCTTCGCCGGGGGCAGTCGGGGTGACGTGGGGTGCCTGGGGGCGGGACCTGGAGGCTAATCTCCTGGACTTGCACGAGCGGGTGCAGCAGGGGCGTTACCGGGCGTCGCCGAGCAGGCGGGTGTACATCCCGAAGGCGGACGGGCGGCTGAGGCCGCTCGGCATCGCGTCGCTGGAGGACAAGATTGTCCAGCGGGCTGTCGCCGGGGTGCTCAACGCCATATACGAGGCGGACTTCCTGGGTTTTTCTTACGGGTTCCGGCCGGGGCGCAAGCCCCGCGACGCGCTGGATGCGCTGGCGGTCGGGATCGAGCGGAAGAAGGTGAACTGGGTGCCAGCCGCGGATATCCCGGGTTTTTCGGCCAGCTTGATCGGGGCTGGCTGGAGAAGTTTCTCCGGCACCGGATCGCGGACGAGCGGGTCCTGCGGCTGATCGGCAAGTGGCTGGCCGCAGGGGTCGTGGAGGAAGAGGTCTGGAGCGAGGGCGCGGGCGCGCCGCAGGGAGCATCGGCGTCGCCGTTGCTCGCGAACGTGTACCTGCATTACGTTCTGGACCTGTGGACCGAGTGGTGGCGGCGTCATAATGCTCGCGGCGAGGTGATCATCGTGCGGTTCGCCGATGATTTCATCGTCGGCTTTCAGTACGAGCAGGACGCGCGGCGGTTCCTGGACGAGCTCCGGCCCCGGCTGGCGAAGTTCGGACTGGAGCTGCACCCGGACAAGACCCGGCTGACCGGGTTCGGGCGGTTCGCCGCCCGGGACCGGGCGGCCAGGGGCGCGGGCGGGCCGGACACGTTCGATTTCCCGGGCTTCACCCACATTTGCGGGACGTCCAGGGACGGGCGGTTCGCGCTGAAGCGCATCACGATCGCCAGGCGGCTGCGGGCCAAGCTGGCCGAGGTCAAGGTCCAGCTGAAGCGCCGCATGCACGAATCGATCCCGGAGCAGGGCCGCTGGCTGGCCAGCGTGCTGCGCGGGCACACGGCATACTACGCCGTGCCCGGCAACATCGACGCCGTACAGGCCTTCCGCGACCAGGTGACCTGGCACTGGCTCCGGGCGCTGCGGCGCCGCAGCCAGAAACACCGGGTCACCTGGCAGCGGATGAAAGGGATCGAAGCCCGGTGGCTCCCCCGAGCCCGCATCATGCACCCCTACCCGAACGTGCGCTTCGACGCCAGAACCCAAGGCAGGAGCCCGGTGCGGTAATTCCGCACGCCGGGATCTGCGCGGGGGGCCGGCCGCAAGACCGGTCCCTACCGCAACTTGCCGGGCGGCACCGAACCGCAACTATGGCCCATCGATGCTGCGGGAACAGCAACGCTGGGACATTGATGTCGTAAGCCCGGCCCGCCGGACCAGTGCCGTCGCCACCCTGCCAGGCCCCGACAGTCACTAAAGTCACGCTAGTCACACCAGCCCCGGTTCACACCCTGAGGCAGGGCGATCGATCAGCGCCGTGCTAATGGCCATGATCCTTGTGGCGGCCCGCTCGCATGCGCTAGGCGCGGAACCCGTTCGAGCGTACGGCTCTTTGATTAGGCCGGAACCAGCGGCCAGCCCGCTGCGTCCATTAGACATGCGAGTTTCAAAAATGGCGGCGGCCCCGTGTGTTCTGGCGGCCCCGTGTGTTCTGGCGGCACTGTGTGTTCTGGTGGCGGGCTGCGGGACAGCACACCTGGCGGCGCGAACATCAGGAAGAACCACCGTGGTGCGGGCTCGGACTGGCCGGATCGGGACGCTGGCGGGGAACCGTGCCGCCGCGCGGGCCGAGGCGGCCAGGCTGCTACCGCTGGCCAGGGTGCCGAACGGGGCGGTGCGCCTGGGCCGCCCACCGCATTCGCTGTCCCACCCTGTCGTGGGTCCGCCGTCCGCGACCACGCTCGTCGACAAGACGGAGACGTGGCGGGTGGCGCTGCCGTTCGGGGCCGCCTGGGCGTGGCTTACCGCGCATCGGCCGAAAGGCCTGCCCTCGGACGGCTCGGCCAGCTCAGGCAATACTCGCACCGGCCAGACCGATACCGAGGGCAACAGCTTCCGGGGTCCGGCCGGCCCCGCCTGGCAATCAGCCGACCTTGAGATCAGCGCTGCCCCGGACGGCGCGCACGCGACGGTGATCAGGGCCGACGCGATGATCGTCTGGCTTGACCCGCGCCCGGTCCGCTCCGGGCCTGGCAGCCACCCCCTCAGGATCACGCTGGCCAGCGGCTGTCCATCCACTGACAACGATGCGACCGGCGTCACCAATCCAGGCAAGGGACTGACCACCCGCCTGCTACCAGAAGGCCAGCCCACAGCAGGCCTGCGCTGCCGCTTCGACGGCGTCAAAGGCCCTGCGACCACGGACCGCCTCACCGCCGCCGAGGCCCGCCGCGCCGCGCGGATGATGAACGCCATCCCGCTCGCCCATCCCGACGGCGAAGCGATCAGCTGCCCGCTGGACAACGGCTCCGCCGAGGTTCTCGTGCTCGCCTACCCAGGTCAGCCTGACGTCGACCTGTGGATCAAGCTCACAGGCTGCGGCGGGGTCTCCAACGGCCACATCTCGGCCGGGGGCGCGTAGCGTCGTAGCATGCCAGTCTTGCGGTCGGTGAACGTGGGATTGCCGCGCGATGTCGCCTGGCAGGGCAAGACTGTGCATACCGGCATCTGGAAGGATCCTGTAAACGGGCCGGTCATGGCGCGCCGGCTGAACCTTGACGGTGACGGGCAAGGGGACCTGAAAGGTCACGGCGGTGAGCAACGGGCTGTGCTGGTCTATCAGATCGAGTCTTACCGGCACTGGGAGCAGCATTTCGGCCGCGACGACTTCCGCTACGGCCAGTTCGGGGAAAACCTCACCGTGGACGGGCTGCCGGACGACGAGGTATGTATCGGAGACCGGTACCAGATAGGCGAGGCGGAGTTTGAAGTTACCCAGCCCCGCGTGACCTGCTACCGGGTCGGCCTGCGCCTAGGCGAGCCTGCGATGCCGGCGCTGCTGGTCAGTCATCACCGCCCCGGCTTCTACATGCGCGTGGTGCGCGAGGGACACCTCCAGGCCGGCGACGAGGTCGTCAAGACCAGGACCGGCCCGTACGCGCTCAGCGTGACCGACACCGACGCCCTGCTCTACCTGCCAGGTCGAGACCCGGCGAAGCTGCGGCTAGCTGTCCAGATCCCCGCGCTGAGCCCCGGGTGGCAGCAATCCTTTCGTGAGCTGATCGACGCGGCCCCCGGCACCGAGCCGGGAGCAGGCCCCGGTCCGGCCTGGACCGGATTCCGGCCGTTGCGCGTGACCAAAGTGGTCAGGGAAACAGCGACCGTCTCCTCGTTTTACCTGGCCGCCGAAGACAGCACCGCGCTGCCGGCAGCCCAGGCCGGACAGTACATCACGCTGCGGGTCGCGGGCGCCGGGCCGCCCGCTCCGGTGCGCAGCTACTCGCTGTCGTCCGCGCCCGGCGCTGACGCCTACCGGATCAGCGTCAAGGTCGAGGCCCATGGCGAGGTCAGCTCTTACCTGAACCGCACCCTGCGCGCGGGCGCAACTGTCGAGGTAGCCGCGCCCCGCGGTGATTTCGTGCTCGGTGACGGCACGGGGCCGGTCCTGCTGATCTCCGCGGGTATCGGCGTGACCCCGGTCCTTTCGATGTTGCACCAGCTCGCGGAGGCACGCAGTGACCGCGAGGTCTGGTGGATCTACAGTGCGCGCAACCCCGGGGAACATCCGCTCGCCGCCGAGGCCCGCGCCTTGCTTCAGTCGCTGCCGCACACCCGCGAGTACTTGTTCTACAGCCAGGCCACGCCCGCCGAGCTGGACCGTGAGCATGCCGTCGCCGGTCATGTCACCAAGGACACTTTGGCCTCGCTTGGCCTGCCGGCCAGCGCGGCAGCATACGTCTGCGGGCCGCCAGCGTACATGGCCGACGTGCGGGACGCTCTCAGCGCGGCCGGCATCGAGCCTGCCAGTGTCCACACGGAACTGTTCGCGGCGCTAGCATCCGCTAACCCCGGCGTTGTCGGCCAGGCGGTACGGGCGCCGCACCCGCCGCCAGGACCGCCAGGTTCCGGGCCGCTGGTAACCTTCGCCCGCAGCGGACTTTCCACGCCCTTCGGCGGCAGCTGGCGCAACCTGCTTGACCTGGCCGATGCCTGCGATGTGCCGACCCGGTGGAGCTGCCGGACTGGCGTCTGCCATACGTGCGTCACGCCGCTGCTGTCAGGTGACGTCTCGTACTCTCCTGACCCGCTGGAGGCCCCGTCCGACGGCCAAGTGCTCATTTGCTGCTCCCGGCCCCGATCCGACGTTGTACTTGACATGTAACCGGGAGGCCCCGCCGGCTAGGCGGGGGCACGTGCCCGGCGGAGGCCAGGGTAGGGCGAGGATAGGGGCCAGGAAGTCACCACGCGCCCAGGGACGGAATGGACATGAGCGATTACGACGTCATTGTCATCGGCGCTGGCTCGCCGGGTGAGCATTGTGCGGGTGAGCTGGCCGACGGCGGTTTGCGGGTCGCCGTCGTCGAGCGCCACCTCGCCGGGGGTGAATGTTCTTACTACGCGTGCATTCCATCCAAGACGCTGCTTCGCCCCGGCGAAGCGGTGAATGGCGCCCGCGAGGCAACGGCCAGTGCCGAGGTCAACGTTGAGGCCGCCCTCGCCTGGCGTGACTACATGGTCAGCGACTACTCGGACAAGAGCCAGGTGCAGTGGCTGGCCAGCAAGGGCATTGAGCTGCTCCGGGGTACCGGGCGCCTGGCGGGGCCTGGCGTGGTCGAGGTGGACGGCGTGAAGCACACCGCCGACCACGTTGTGCTCGCTACCGGGTCAGACGCGGTGGTGCCGCCGGTGCCAGGATTGCGGGAGCTCGAAGGGGTGTGGACTAACCGCGAAGTGACCGGAATGAAGGCCGTGCCCAGGCGGCTGCTGATCCTCGGCGGCGGGCCGGTGGGGGCTGAGATGGCTCAGGCCGTGCGGCGCCTGGGTGGCGAGGTCACGCTGGTCGAGGCCGAGTCTCATGTGCTCGCCAGGGAACCTGCGCCCCTCGGGGCGGCGCTCGGCGAGGTGCTGCGGCGCGAGGGCATTGAGTTGCTGCTCGGCGTGCACGCTACCGGGGCGCGCAAGGAAGGCGACGATTTCGTCCTTACCCTGGATGGCGGTCGCGAAGTGCGCGGCGATCGCCTGCTGGTCGCGACCGGCAGGCGGCCGCGGACCGAAGGGATCGGGCTCGAGACGACCGACGCCACGCATGACAAGCGGGGCGTCCACGTCGACGGGCACCTGCGGGCCGGCGAGCGGCTCTGGGCCGTCGGCGACGTGACCGGAGTCAGGCTCCTGACGCACGTCGGCAAGTACCAGGGCGAGGTCGTCGCCTCCAACATCCTCGGCGAGTCGCGCGAGGCCAGGTACGAGGCGATCCCCGACGTGGTCTATACCGACCCGCAGGCCGCCGCGGTCGGCGTGATCGACGATACCTTCAGCGCGACCATCGCCCTGACCGAGGTCGCGAAGACCGAGACCTACTCGCGCGCCTCCGCGCAGTCCGACGGGTTCATGACGCTACTCTCCGACGGCGAGTACCTGACCGGTGCGCACGCGCTCGGCCCCGAGGCCGGGGAATGGATGCAGCAGGCCACCCTGGCCATCAGGGCCCGGATACCGCTCGATGTGCTGCGCGACGTCATCCAGCCGTTCCCGACTTTCTCCGAGATCTACATCGGCGCTCTGAAGGCGCTCCGCGCCCAAATCGCCAAGGCCCGCCACCAGGCGGGCACCTCTTAATTGCGGTTCCCGTTTCCGATATCCCGAGCACCCCGGAGGGCGGGGGCACTTTACCCTCGTGAAAACCATGGCAAAGTGCCCCGCTCCCGGGCAAGACCCACCGGGACCCGCCATGGCCTCGCGTTGCTGTCGGCACCCAATGCCACATAATTTGATCTTGAGGGACGGAGGTCCGCCTCCGCGAGCGAGCCGGGGCTGGTGTGACTGGCATGGTTGTAGTTGAGGCTGGGGCTGACGGGAGCACGGGGCGGGGCGAGCGGCGGCCCGGTTCCGCGGGGCTACCGCATCGGTGGGACATCGTTGCGGGAAAGCGCCGGGATAAACCGGCATGGAGGAGGAGATGGAAGAGCTCCGGCCCCGGCTGGCGGGGTTCGGCCTGGAACTGCACCCGGATAAGACCCGGCTGATCGAGTTCGGGCGGTTCGCCGCCCGGGACCGGGCGGCTAAGGGCCGGGGCAGGCCGGAAACGTTCGATTTCCTGGGTTTCACCCACGCGTGCGGGGTGGACAGGAGCGGGCGGTTCCAGTTGAAGCGCATCACGATCGCCAGGCGGCTGCGGGCCAAGCTGGCCGAGGTCAAGGCCCAGCTGAAACGCCGCATGCACGACTCGATCCCGGAACAAGGCCGCTGGCTGGCCAGCGTGCTGCGCGGGCACACAGCATACTACGCCGTGCCCGGCAACATCGCGGCGGTACAGGCCTTCCGCGACCAGGTGACCTGGCTCTGGCTCAAAACGCTCCGGCGCCGCAGCCAGAAGCACCGGGTCACCTGGCAGCGGATGAAAGGGATCGAAGCCCGGTGGCTCCCCCGAGCCCGCATCATGCATCCCTACCCGAACGTGCGCTTCGACGCCAGAACCCAAGGCAGGAGCCCGGTGCGGTAGTACCGCACGCCGGGATCTGTGCGGGGGGCCGGTCGCAAGACCGGTCCCTACCGCAACTCCGACGGGGCGGGCGAACGACAACGATGGGACATCGATGCTGTTCGCGCAGCATCTGTGGGACATCGATGCGGTTGGCGCCGGGCTGGTAACCGCATCGGTGGGACATCGTTGCGGGAAAGCGCCGGGATAAACCGGCATGGAGGAGGAGATGGAAGAGCTCTACGCCGAAGGGCTAGCGTCCCACGGCGGCCCTCAGCCATGCGCCGGTGTCCCGCGAGGGCGTGGCGAAGCGTTGGCATGGGCACGTGCAGGCCGGGTTATTGAGCCGCGAAATCATCTTTCCGGGGTGCCGACGTTGTCCGCAAGGCGGAAGGCAATACCGCTGGCGGCGCTAAGGCGCGAGCCGTCAGGGGACCCCGCGCGGTCAGAGATCCAGGGCATGTGCGGAACCTTCATGCGCGAGAACCGGGAGATCCCGTGTCTCGCCCGCCGGGCTGATCTCCGGGCGGGCCGCCCGGGGAACGCCGAGGCGGTAATCCCGGGATGAACGAGCGCGGGAACCCGGCGGTCCCGTAGTACCTGCGAACCTGCCGAACAAGGCCAGGGCTGAGGCTGCGGCTGCGGAGGCGGGGGAGGAAAGGGGACCGGCCAAGGGGAACACGGACGGTGAAACACGTCCCGGACGCAGTGCCGGGCCTGGCGTGTCCAGTGGGCCAGTCCGTGTGCGTGAGGTAGCGGTAAGGGATAAAGAGGCACGGTTCACGGCGCTTTTGCACCATGTCACCGTGAGCCGCCTGCGGCAGGCCTGCCGGGCGATCAGCCCGAAGGCTTCGCCGGGGGCAGTCGGGGTGACGTGGGGTGCCTGGGGGCGGGACCTGGAGGCTAATCTCCTGGACTTGCACGAGCGGGTGCAGCAGGGGCGTTACCGGGCGTCGCCGAGCAGGCGGGTGTACATCCCGAAGGCGGACGGGCGGCTGAGGCCGCTCGGCATCGCGTCGCTGGAGGACAAGATTGTCCAGCGGGCTGTCGCCGGGGTGCTCAACGCCATATACGAGGCGGACTTCCTGGGTTTTTCTTACGGGTTCCGGCCGGGGCGCAAGCCCCGCGACGCGCTGGATGCGCTGGCGGTCGGGATCGAGCGGAAGAAGGTGAACTGGGTGCCAGCCGCGGATATCCCGGGTTTTTCGGCCAGCTTGATCGGGGCTGGCTGGAGAAGTTTCTCCGGCACCGGATCGCGGACGAGCGGGTCCTGCGGCTGATCGGCAAGTGGCTGGCCGCAGGGGTCGTGGAGGAAGAGGTCTGGAGCGAGGGCGCGGGCGCGCCGCAGGGAGCATCGGCGTCGCCGTTGCTCGCGAACGTGTACCTGCATTACGTTCTGGACCTGTGGACCGAGTGGTGGCGGCGTCATAATGCTCGCGGCGAGGTGATCATCGTGCGGTTCGCCGATGATTTCATCGTCGGCTTTCAGTACGAGCAGGACGCGCGGCGGTTCCTGGACGAGCTCCGGCCCCGGCTGGCGAAGTTCGGACTGGAGCTGCACCCGGACAAGACCCGGCTGACCGGGTTCGGGCGGTTCGCCGCCCGGGACCGGGCGGCCAGGGGCGCGGGCGGGCCGGACACGTTCGATTTCCCGGGCTTCACCCACATTTGCGGGACGTCCAGGGACGGGCGGTTCGCGCTGAAGCGCATCACGATCGCCAGGCGGCTGCGGGCCAAGCTGGCCGAGGTCAAGGCCCAGCTGAAGCGCCGCATGCACGAATCGATCCCGGAACAAGGCCGCTGGCTGGCCAGCGTGCTGCGCGGGCACACGGCATACTACGCCGTGCCCGGCAACATCGCGGCAGTCCAGGCCTTCCGCGACCAGGTGACCTGGCACTGGCTCAAAACGCTCCGGCGCCGCAGCCAGAAACACCGGGTCACCTGGCAGCGGATGAAAGGGATCGAAGCCCGGTGGCTCCCCCGAGCCCGCATCATGCACCCTTACCCGAACGTGCGCTTCGACGCCAGAACCCAAGGCAGGAGCCCGGTGCGGTAATTCCGCACGCCGGGATCTGTGCGGGGGGCCGGTCGCAAGACCGGTCCCTACCGCAACTCCGGTCCGGCATTTCAGGAAATTTGTCCCCTAGACCCGGGCACCGGGCACCGGGCAAGGGGCACCGAGTCCGCACTCCATGCACCGTGCGTGCCGCTAAGCCCGGCTGGGACTAAGCCCGATCGCCGGTCGCCGCTTCTGTTACCGCCTCGGTCACCAGGGTGTGGTCGAGGCCCAGGTGAGCGGAGAGTCGGCTCACCTGTCTGGCGACGTCATGTGACGGCATCGCGGCGATCACGGGAGCGATCGCGCGAAGCGCGGTGACCTGGGCTTCTGCGAACTTGAGTGACCGCGTCCATTTCGCGGTCTCGGCGTCGGTGACCAGGTCGGCTAGGGGACGGCGGCAGTGGTCGAGCGCGTAGGCGAGAGTGGCCTGGCCGCGGTCACTGAGCAGGCGGGCGGGGTCATAGCCGGGCGGCATGGTCAGGATCTCTGTGCCTGCCGCGAACGGGCTCAGTCTGCGGTAGGCGCTGGCGGCGGCCCGGCGGCCCGCCTTGTCGGCGTCGAACGCCACAAGGACGCTGGTCGAACTCAGATCGGCGGCCTGTGCGAGAGCACCGGCCTGAGCCGGCGAGAGCGTGCTGCCGCAAGGTGCCACCGGGGCGTAGCGGCCGGTGTTCCCGCTGGCTTGAGCGACGGCGACCGCATCGAGTGGCCCTTCCACGATGACGAGTCTCGCGCCCGAGGCTAGGGGCTCGCGGGCCTCCCAGAGGCCGAACAAGGTTTCCTTCTTGGTGTACTGAGGGCTCGTCGGACTGTTGAGATACTTGGGTGAGTCACTGCGGGCACCGGGGGCCGCGCGTCCGATGAACGCGATGATGGCACCGCGCGGCGAGCGGATCGGGACCATGGCGCGGTCGCGGAACAGGTCGGTGAGCGGGCCGCGTTCGGGCGGCGCCGGCCTGGCCAGGCCAGCGGCCTGGATCAGGGGATCGGCGTAGCCTGCCGCGCGCAGATGCCTGATCAGGGTGTCCCGGCCCTCGGGGGCGTAGCCGATCCGCCAGTGCTCTAAGGACTCGGCAGTCAGGCCCCGGCTGGCGAGATAGCCGGGCACCCAACTGCCTGCAAGGTGGTCAAGGTAGAACATGGCAGCCGTGCTGTAGATCGACACACTAGCTTTCTACCCAGTTAATCGAAACTACGTTCGATCAATTGGGAAGCCAGGACCTCAGATGAGCGGCCACCGACCACTGCTCGATCCTGGCGCGATCGGGTCCGGCCGGGATCGCCTCGTCCGCGCTGAACGCCAGCAGTTCCGCGTCCAGTGCGAGCGACCGCTCCCACCAGTCTTCGAACGGCACCTCGCCGCGCCTGACCGCCCGGAGCCAGTCGGCCGGCTCGCCCTGGATCGGGAGCGTCAGCTTCCGCGTGGTGAGCAGTTCCAGGCACTGGAAGCCGAGCCTGGCGCAATGCATCGCGTACTTGGTGTCGTAACCGAAGGCTTCGATGAGTTCGGCCCGCTGGCCGCCGCCGCGACGCCCGTGGCCGCCCCCGCGGAGACCGAGCAGGCGCTGGGCCTGGGCGTTCATGTAGCCGCGGTAGCGGGGGATGATGTGGCGTCCCACGAAGCACTCGCTCAGCGACCGCAGCGCCAGGCCCTCTTCCTTAGCTTCAAGTACCGGCGCCCAGAGGGCGAGCAGAACCGAGGGATTGCCCGACGCCGCGAGCCGCAGGAACTTGCGGAGCGAGTACAGGGTGCGGTCGGTGTCGCCCGGTCCGGAGCGAACGCCTTCCGGCTGGGTACGGTACATCCGGCTGCGCCAGCCGCCGTCAGCCAGCCCGAGCAGGTCCTGCGGTCGCTCGACGACCACGGCCATCTCGTCGTGGTCCTCGCCACCAGGCAGCCCGGTCCCGTGCGCGGTCGAACCGACCTTGACCAGCAGGATCGTAGTCTCCGGCAGCGGCGGTATCTCGGGCATCGGGTCACCGTACCCTTTTTAGGTATGGATGATCGAGTTTATTAGCGGATCGTAGCCTGCGGGCGTTGCCGACTGCGCTGGGCGTACGTATATCCGATCAATACGGCAATCTCAGCTTTGATCGTCGTCAGTCGTTGTGTCGTCCGCCCTAGAATCCTTCGGCGTTCTTATTGATTTTAGAAATTCATCATCGGCTATTCGAACAAAATTCAACGCTTTGCGTCCTGGCCCTGGTGATTCGCGCCAATATTCACCCGCTATACCCCACCAGTCGCGCATGTACTGACTGCCGAATGAGGACCGTAGAATCTCCTTGCGTACGGTGTTCTCATCGAGAATCCCCATTTGGTAACCCATGCTGGCATAGTTCATCCACATGGTGGAGAATACGAACCGGCGTGCATCATCGGGTTCGCTCGGAACCAAAACCCCGATTACAGGGCCGTACAGTTCAGGGTCCTCAAGGACGAGCCTTAGCAAGTCCATATGGCGCTCACGGACTACACTCACGCGTTCTGCCTGTGCTTGGCGTGCTTGAACGATCAGCGAGAGTGCTATTCCAATTAAAGCAGTACCCGAGAGAATGGCCGATGCGAGACCATAGGTCTGGCCTACGTCGCTAAGCCGCGGCCAATCGAAGCCTCTATTTCGGCCGATTGCGCGTAGAACTTCAGGTGATAGTAGGGTTAGTGCGGCGATGGCCAACATGGCCGCGATAACCGATGCACTGCTAATAGCTATCCGCGCACTAATGAATGATGTGCGCGGCCCGTGAGCCGTATTCATGGTTGCCAACTTTACATGCTTGTTCATAGTTCACGACTGCTCGGCGGCTATCGTAAATCTTATTCATCCTTATTCAAATTATTACGGTAAAATCCTAATAAAGACCTAAAAATTGGGACACGCCTCACGTCCGTAGTTCGATGCCGTGCTTGGACTCGGCTCGCGCTGTGGCAGGCTGCTCCTGACGGGAGGGCAGCTTGTGTCTCGTGTTCTGATCACCGGGTCGGCCGACGGCCTCGGGCTGATGGCGGCCAGATTGCTTGCCGGGGAAGGCCACTCGGTCACGCTGCACGCCAGGAATCAGGCGCGCGCTGACCACGCCAAGGCCGCACTGCCGCAAGCAGAGACCGTTCTGATCGGTGACCTCGCGAGCATCGCGGAAACCAGGCTAGTCGCGGCTCAGGCTAACGCTGCCAGCCGCTACGACGCCGTCATCCACAACGCCGCCGTCGGATACCAGGACCCGCGCACCACGACGGCCGATGGTCTGGAGCACGTCTTCGCCATCAACGTCCTCGCGCCCTACCTGCTCACCGCGCTGATCGAGCGGCCAGCGAGGCTTGTCTACCTCGGCTCGGGCATGCACCACGGCGGCAGCCCTGAGCTCTCCGATCCGCAGTGGGAGCATCGCCGCTGGAACGGGGCGCAGGCCTATTCCGACAGCAAGCTCTTCGACATCGTCCTCGCCTTCGCGGTTGCCAGAATCTGGCCAGGAGTTCGTTCTAATGCCCTGGACCCCGGCTGGGTCGCCACGAAGATGGGCGGCCCGGGAGCCCCCGACGACCTGAGGCTGGGAGCGGTCACGCAGGCCTGGCTGGCGGCGAGCGATGACCCAGGGGCCGAGGTCACCGGTGAGTACTTCTATCATCAGCGCCCCCGCACGGTGAATCCGGTCGCCAGGGAAATGTCCGTTCAGGACGAACTTATTAGCTATTGCGCCGGACTCACTGGTGCAAGGCTAGTCCCATGAGCACCTACGACCTCGTCGTTCGCAGCGGCACCGTCGTCACGCAAGGCGCAACCGGCGAGTGCGACCTGGGCATCACCGACGGCCGGATCAGCCAGCTCGGCGGCTCTATGACCGGCCGGGAAGAACTGGATGCCAGCGGCGCCTTCGTGCTGCCCGGCGGCCTGGATATGCACGTGCACCTGTCCGAGCCCGTGGAGCGGCCGGGAGAGCCAGGGTGGGTTGACGACTTCGCGTCTGGCTCGGCGGCGGCGATCGCCGGCGGGGTCACCACGTTCGGCAACATGACGTTTCCCGCGGACGGCGACTCGCTTCACCAGTCGCTGGCGAGGGACCTGGCGCGCGGTACGGCCGCGGTGGACTACGTGCTCCATCCCGTCATGTTCGGGAACATGGCTGACGCTCTCGCCGAAATACCGCTGCTCGCCGACGAGGGCCACACGAGCGTCAAGCTGTTCATGAGCGGCCCTGATTTCGACCTGCACGCGGACACGATGGTCGAGGCGGTCAGGATCGCCGGCGAGTCCGGCGTGCTCACGCTGATCCACTGCGAGGACAGCGCCCTGGTCAGGTTCGCGAGCCAGCAGCTGCTGGCCTCGGGCCGGGGCTCGCTGGAAGATTGGGCGGCCAGCAGGCCGGTCGCGGCCGAGCGGGCGGCGGTCGAGCGGGCGGTCGCGATCTGCGAGGCCACTGGCTCCCCAGTTTACTTCGTGCACCTGTCATCGGCGGAGGCGCTGGCGGCGGCACGGGCCAGCCGCGCGCGGGGCCTGCCGGTGTTCGTGGAGACCCGCCCGGTGTACTTGTACCTGACCAGCTCGGCCCTGGCCGGCCCGCAGGGCGGCCGGTTCATCGGATCTCCTCCGCTGCGCGAGGCCGCTGACGTAGCTGCCCTCTGGGCCGGCCTCGCCGACGGGTCGATCGACACGCTCGGCAGCGATCACGCACCCTGGCTGCTTGAGCACAAGATCGATCCGGCTCTCGACGTTGCAACTGCCCGGCAGGGTGTCGCCGACCTGGAGACGATGCTGCCGATGCTGTTCTCCGAGGGCGTCCGCACCGGCCGGATCTCGCTTGACCGCTTCGTCGCGCTCACAGCGGCAAACCCAGCCCGCCTCTTCGGCCTGTACCCGCGCAAGGGCACCATCGCCGTCGGAAGCGATGCCGACCTTCTTATCTTGGATCCGCAAATTAAGAAAACCATCGACGGCCGGTCTATGCAGTCAAGAGCCGACTACTCCGCCTACGACGGTCACGAGGTCCACGGCTGGCCGAGATTCACGATCAGCCGAGGCGAGGTAGTACTCGCGGACGGCGAGATCGTGGCCGAGCCGGGCCGGGGCCAGTGGCTGCCGCGCAACCGGGTGCCCAGGCGCCTTTAAGGCCGCGCGCATATTTCTGGGCTGCGGCCGGGGCGGTGCCAGCGGCCGGGGCGGTGCCAGCGGCCGGGGCGGTGCCAGCGGCCGGGGCGGTGCCCGCGGGCGGGATGGTGCCGGCGGCCAGTCGCGGGGTGCGCCGGCAGACTCGCGCATGATTGTGGAATCCCCGACTGGAATGCCATCTGAGGATTCCACAAAAGCTGGCCTGCTGATCCTCCAGGTACCGGTATACAACTTAATGCCCGGTTCATGGCGGCGGGGAGCGCGCCGGTGTCGCACTGCGAACGACGACTGCCAGCTTCACTCTTTTCGCTAGCCCGAAATATTCCGAGTCCGAAAATCAAACTGACCCAACGCCGGAAGCGGTGCGGACAAAATGCCTATAGTGCCCGGCCCGACCGCAACAATGGCCCAGCGATGCTGTTGCCACCCGGCGTCCGACCGCAACGATGGGCCATCGATGCTGTGGCAACCGCATCCCTGGGCCATCGTTGTCGTTCCCCTCGCCCGCCGAACCGCAACGATGTCCCACCGATGCGGTTCTTTGGGTGGAGAGGTACCGGGCCGGGCTGAAGTTGATCTTCCGCAGGCCCGGCCGCAGGCCCATCGTCGTCCCTGCGCAGGTGCCCTGGCCCCAACGCCGGGACAACGCTGGGGCTCCAGACCGTCCCGGAACGCCCGCCTCGTGCCATCGCGGGGCTCCGGCCCGCCCATGGGTCCTCTCCACCAAAGGAGCCGCACCCATGTCCCACCGATGCGGTAAACCCGTCCTGGGCCGCTGCGGTCACCGGCCCCGGGGGCGCTGCGGGTCACCGGCCCTGGGCTGCCCCGCGCCGCAGGCCGCGGTCCCGCCAGACTCGGTATTCACGTCAGTCACTACAGTCACGCCAGCCCCGGCCCACTCGCCCGAGCTATGCCAACGTCCAGAGGATCAACTTATTCAGGCGTGCGGCGTGAACGAGGTCGCGCAGCTGCCGCTTCGGTGCGGCCATTTCACTGATACGTCGACCACGACCTTGTAGCCGGGCGTCGCCCCGCTGATGTAGTAAGGGATGCTCGCCCGGCCACGTCCGCTGGACCGGCCATGGTGCTCACGATTCACCGTTTTGTAGTGCGCTACGGTCGTGACCCTCGCTTGGGCGACGGTCTTGATCCTCACCGACGTCGTGGTGTAATCCGCCGGATGGCCATTGCTCATCGCCGCCCGGCAGGGCAGCGGTTTTGAGGTCACGGCTGCTATTGACGCCGAAGGCGCGACCAGGCTCAGGCCAAGCGCTATCGCGGCCAGGGCCGGGGCGGTGGTTTTCGTTATCTGATGCATGGTCCCCCCATTTGGATTGGTACTTGATTTCACGGTTTACGGCCGACTCCGGCAACGGCCAGGGAAAGTACCTGTGCTTCCTTGATGGTCAGCGTATTCGGATCCGGTCGCCAGTCAGGGACGAACACGAGGCCGGGTTCGACCAGTTCAAGTCCCTCGAAGAGGACTTCGATCTCGTCCCGCGACCTGAACCGCATGCGCTCGGCGCCGGCCTGAATCGAGGCCTTTAGCTGCCTCGCGGCCGGGTCGTCGGATTCGAGCATGTGATGAATGAAGATGTAACTTCCAGCCGGCAGCTCTTCGCGCAGAGCGCGGATGATGTCACGCGGCTTGTCGGAATCCGGGATGTAATGCAGGATTCCGCAAAGCAGCAAGCCGATCGGCTGGCCGAAATCCAGGTGCTCCCGAATGGCGGAGTCGCCGAGCAGGGCTCGCGGATCCCTCAGGTCACCCGCCACGGCGATAGTCGTGACCTCATCGGCAAGCAGTGCCCGCGCGTGCGTAAGCACAACCTGATCGTTGTCAACATAGACGACCCTAACCAGCGGGTCGATGCGCTGCGCGATCTGATGGACGTTCTCGGCCGTGGGCAGCCCGGAACCAATGTCGATAAGCTGCCGGATCCCGGCGTCACCGACCAGGTACCTGACCACGCGGCCGAGCAAGCCGCGCTGCGCCCTTACGCCGGTCCTCACGGTCGGTACGGACGCAATTATCCGGTCGCCAATGGCCCGGTCAACCGCATAGTTATTCTTACCGCCAAGTAAGTAGTCGTAGACGCGGGAACTATGCGGCTGTACCGGTTCCCCGCCTGCTAATCCGGTCTCGCACTCGGCCACCCGGCCAATCCTATTCTCGGTCGGTCTGGGATTGTGGAGCGGGCCTGGTTTGGGTACAGGTCAGGGGAGCTAGGAGGCGCCACGATGGGGGACCCTCGGGTCAAGGAAATGGCTGAGCTGATCGCGCCGTTGCGAGTCGCGCCCGGCGCCAGCGTTCGGCTGGCGCACGACTTCGACCCGGGCTATGAGGCTGGCTTCGTGCGCAAGAAGGACGGCAAGCAGTTGCTGCGCCGGGGGGTCGAGCTCTTGAGCGAGTATCAGTCCAAGCTCGCGGCCCAGCAGACGCACGGATTGCTCGTGGTGCTTCAGGCGCTCGATGCCGGCGGCAAGGACGGGACGATCAAGCACGTCATGAGCGGTGTCAATCCGCAGGGCGTGACCGTGCACAGTTTCAAGGTGCCTTCTGATGGCGAGCTCAGCCACGACTACCTGTGGCGGTATGCGTGCAACTTGCCCCGCCGGGGCGAGATCGGCATCTTCAACCGGTCGCACTATGAGGAAGTGCTGGTCGTGCGGGTGCACCCAGAGAACCTTGACCGGCAGCGGCTGCCAGCCACCGCGCGGGGCGACGGCATCTGGCACCGGCGTTACGGCGAGATCAACGACTGGGAACGGTACCTCACCAGTAACGGGTTCCGGGTGGTGAAGCTGCTGCTCAACATCTCGAAGGAGGAGCAGCGGCGCCGGTTCATGAAGCGACTTGACCGGCCAGACAAGAACTGGAAGTTCTCGGCCGCCGACATCAGGGAGCGGCAGTACTGGGACGACTACCAGCAGGCCTTCTCCGACATGCTCAGCCACACGAGCACCGACTGGGCCCCCTGGTACGTGATCCCGGCCGACCACAAATGGTTCGCCCGCGTCTGCGCGTCCGCCATCATCGTGACGGCGCTGACCGAGATCGATCCTCAGTACCCGAAGCTCAGCGGCAGCGCGAAGCGTGAGCTAGCGTCCGCGAAGGAGTCGTTGAGATCCGAAAAATAGTTCTAAGCAGGCCCACGAAGCCGAAATATAACGTATTATACATATGTGATAGTTAATGAGCCATCTGAGGTAACTGTCCTCGCGCCCTGCGCCGCTGGTCTGACGCCGCCCGAGCCGGGTGCCGCGTCCCTAGTGCTGGCCGCTCCGGGAACTGGTCCGGGCTCCTGGGCGGGCTCGCCGAGCGCGGTGCGAGTGGATGGCGCGATCTACCTGGCCTACCGGCTGCGCACGGCGGACCGGCGAGGTTACGCCGTAGTGGTTGCTAAGTCGGCCGATGGAATCAGCTTCAAGCCGCTGGTCTCGATCAGCAAGGAGGAAATGGACGCCGAGTCGCTTGAACGGCCGGCGCTGATCCTGACCGCCGAAGGAACGTGGCGGCTTTACCTGAGCTGCGCCACGCACGGCACCAAGCACTGGCGGGTCGAGTTGCTCGAAGCCGGCACCCCCGAGGACTTCAACCCGGCTACCCGACGGGTCCTGCTGCCCGGCGACGCCGCCAAGGCGGTAAAAGACCCGGTCATCGTCCGCCATCAAGGCAGCTGGCACCTCTGGGCCTCGGTGCACGCGCTGTCCGAGCCCGATCACACGGACCGGATGACCACGGAGTACGCGAGCAGCCCTGACGGCCTTACCTGGACCTGGCAAGGCGCCGCGCTGGCTCCGAGGCCGGGTGGGTGGGACGCTCGGGGCGTCCGGGTAGCCGCGGTGCGGTTCACCCCCGAGGGCGTGACCGCGTACTACGACGGGCGCGCGACCGCCGAGCAGAACTGCGAGGAGCGCACCGGGGTTGCGGCCGGTGCCACGCCGGACACGCTGGTGGCGCTCGGCGACGCCCCGGTCGCGGAGTCGCGGACGCCTGGCCTCGGGCTGCGTTATCTCACGCTGGTCGAGCTCGGCGACGGGCGAGAGAGACTCTACTACGAACTCACCAACGCGAGCGGATCCCACGACCTGGTTACTGAGCTCCGGGCTAGCTGACCTGGTCGAGTCGGCGGGATGATCTTGGCTAAAAATCTCTTGGTCTTCCGTTCCTCGCCTGCCGCTGGCCCGATGGCCTCGCGCCGACCAGCCCGCCTGATTCGCCTCGCGACCGCAGCCAGTCACTGAAATTCTCCCCGGTTACGGTTTCGAGCAGCCGGATATCTGCCTCAAAGACCGGTATGAGGGTATTACGTTGTTCCCAGGTCAGCGGCTGCCGGGGCGCCGCGCCCTGCTGCAGCAAGTGCTCAAGGCGATCGTTGAACCCGGCGCCAACGTGGCCAGGCAGGAGCGAGGAAACCGTCGCGCTGGCCCGCCGGGCCGCGGCGATAGCACGGTACCTGGCCGAAGGGCTCGGATGAGCCGTCACGTTCTCGCGGGGCAGTTCGCTCAGCAGGCCAGTCCGGACGCCAAGGAAGTGACAGACCAGGTCGAGACTGGTCGCTGGCTCAGCCACGAGCGAGCGGTACCTGAATACCAGCACGTTCTCCCTCGGGAACAGCGAGTACAGATGCGCAAGCTGCTGGCCGTACTTACCGAGATCAAGATATCGCCAAAAATCAGCCCAGCCGGCTGCCGCACGGGCCGGCTCCCGGTCGCAGGCCTGAATGAAGTCGCCGATCGGGTCGAGCCCGGCGGACCAGAGGTGGGCCCAGTTAGAGTGAGCCCGCTCGATGGGGTCGCGGAGCACGATGATCAGCTTCGCATCCGGAATAAGAGCTTTTATCCGACGCTGAGCCTCACGGTCGTACAGATAGAACGGCGTAGACTCGCCCTTGAGCGCTCCCGCGGGCGCGCCGTCGAAGAGCGCCTCGTAGTCGGCGCGGCGCCAGATGTGCTCGCGGTAGGTCTTGGCATCGCCAGGTCCGCCCTCGGCCGGCGGCGGGCCGTCGGTCAGGAAGAACTTGGGTTCCTTGACCGCCGATAGGTACAGCTCAGGATGCCTGGCCAGGGCCGAGTGCAATGCGGTGGTCCCGGCCTTGGGCACGCCGGCGATGAAGAAGTCTGGCAGAGCCACGAACCCTCCAGGCCGCTCGCGGAAATCTATATTCCGATCGATTTACTAGACTATAGCTCACGTCACCCCTGTGCAGTACCCCGCCGCCGACCAGGTATGACGGCGAGTCCCGTCCTGACTGGCCCGGCGGGAACAGCATCGATGTCCCAGCGATGCGGCTTCTTTGGGTGGAGAGGGCTCATGGGCGGGCCGGAGCCCCAGCGTTGTCCCGGCGTTGGGGCCAGGGCACCTGCGCAGGGACGACGATGGGCCTGCGGCCCGGGCCTCTCCACCCGGTTCGCCGGTGAGCCGGTGCTGATCGACGTGCTGATCAGCGACGGTGAGGTAGATGCCGCCTGGGAGGCCGCGGAGGCTCGCGAGCGAGACGCAGTGGCGGCGGCTGGCCGACGTGGCGGTGACGGCTCGCCCGGCTGATGCGCTCGCCGTCTACCTGAGGCAGCTTAAGCCGCTCAGGGAGCAGACCGGGGATCGCGTCTACGAGCGGATCGCTGACCTGCTGGTCAGGGCCAGGGATTGCCACCGTAGGCTCGGCACCGAGCCCGAGTTCGACCGCTATCTGCGCTATTTGCGACTCGAGCAGAAACGCAAGCCCAAGCTGATGAGCATCCTTGACGCGCGCGGGCTCAAGCCGGCTCAGGGCCTCGCGACCAGTAAGTCCGCCCGTGCCGGCGGGGCCTTGAGCGGCTCGCCGGCGTAGCCGGTCACCGTCGCCGTCGCCGGACCGGCGGCCGCTCGGCGTCCTGCTCGGGCCTGCTCAGCTAGCCAACTAGCGTCTTGACCGAGGATGCGAGTTCGGCGAGGCCTTTCTTGGCGTCAGCGAAGAACATCGACGTCTTCGGGTTGGCGTAGAGCTCGTTGTCGATGCCCGCGTAACCGTGGCCCATGGACCGCTTGATCACGATGATCGATTTGGCCTGGTCAACGTCCAGGATCGGCATTCCAGAGATCGCCGTGCCCGAGCGCCTGGCGGCCGGGTTCGTGACGTCGTTGGCGCCGATCACCAGCGCGACGTCGGTGCGGCCGAACTCAGGGTTGATCTCGTCCATTTCCTTGAGCAGCGGGTAAGGGACATTGGCCTCGGCGAGCAGGACGTTCATGTGGCCTGGCATCCGGCCCGCGACCGGGTGGATCGCGTAGCTGACCTCGACCCCGCGCGATTCGAGCAGGTCAGCGAGCGCCGCGACCTCATGCTGCGCCTGGGCGGCGGCGAGGCCGTAGCCGGGAACGATGACGACCTTGGAGGCATAGGCGAGCTGGATCGCGGCGTCGTCCGCGGCGATCGACTGGACGCCGGCGCCGGCCGGGCCTGCGATGGCCGCCGCGGCGTCACCCGAGCCGAAGCCGCCGAGCATGATATTGGGGATGGATCGGTTCATCGCGTCGGCCATGAGCTTGGTCAGGATGCCGCCCGAGGCCCCGACCAGCGCGCCCGCGATGATCAGCGCCGTATTGTGGATCACGAAGCCCGCCATCGCGACGGCGGTGCCCGTGAACGCGTTGAGCAGCGAGATCACGACGGGCATGTCGGCGCCGCCGATCGGCATCACCATGGAAATACCGAAGATCAGCGCGGCGGCGATGACCACGCCAAGCGCCGCCAGGCTCGGGGACGCGATCAGGTAGCCGCCGAAGGCGAGGGTCACGGCCGCGAGCAGCAAGTTCACGATCCGCTGGCCGCGGAACGTGACCGGCGCCGAGGTGATCAGGCCCTGCAGCTTGCCGGCGGCGATAATCGAGCCTGAGAAGGTGACCGAGCCGATGATGACGTCGAGCAGGGTGGTGACCGAGGTCGCGGCGGTGACGTGGGAGCCGAGGGTCGAGTAGTCGTGGATGCCGACCAGGGCCGCCGCTCCGCCGCCGACCGCGTTGAACACGCTGACGAGCTGCGGCATAGCGGTCATCTTGACCGTCCTGGCCGTGTAGAGACCGAGGCCGCCGCCGACTAGGGTGCCGGCGATGAGGACGATCCAGCCGGTCGGGGTGATCATGCCACTGTGGATAACGATCGCGCCGGTGGCGGCGATCGCGGCGATCATGCCGGCGATGGAGACCTGGTTGCCCCGGCGGGCGGTCGCCGGGTTGTTCATCAGGTGCAGGCCGAGGATGAAGCAGGAGGCGGCGGCGAGGTAGACGATCTGGATGACGTGATTGAAGGTGCCGCTCACTGGGAGGTCCTGCCGTTCGGGCTGGCGTCGACGGCCGTTGCCTGGGTGCTCGCGGGAACGGCTCTGCGCTTGAACATCTTCAGCATCCGGCCGGTTACCACGTAGCCGCCGACTACGTTCATGGCGGCGAAGGCGGCAGCCACGAACGCGAGGATGTAGCCGACCAGGTTATGGGAGGTCGCGGCGAGCACGATGGCGCCGGCGAGCACGATGCCGTGAATGGAGTTGGCCGCCGACATCAACGGCGTATGCAACGTGGCGGGCACCTTGCTGATGACCTCGAAACCTATCCAGAGGCTCAGGATAAAAATAATGAAGTCGGTCAGGAGCATCAGAGGTTCCTCCAGGTCACTCGGCCGGGTCGCTGAGCGGGGCGGGCTCGGCCGGCGGCCCGGGCTGTGCTGACGTCGGCTCGGGTTCCGGCCCGGGCTCGGGCTCGGCGGGCGGCGGGGCCTTGGCGAGGGCCGGGTGGACGACCGCGCCGTCGCGGGTGATGACCACGCCGGCCACCAGGTCGTCGTCTAGGTCGACGGTGAAAGCGCCGTCTTTGATCATGTAGGTCAGCAGCGAGCTGACGTTGCGCGCGTACATCGACGCCGCCGCCGCGGCCATCGACGACGGCAGGTTGTCGGCACCGATGATCGTCACGCCGTTGTCTGTAACCGTCGTCTCGCCGGGTGCCGACCCTTCGACGTTGCCGCCCAGTGAGCTCGCACCCATGTCCACGAGAACAGACCCGGCCGCCATGGCCTTGATCGCGGCGCTGGTGACCAGCATCGGCGGCCTTCGGCCTGGTACTTGAGCGGTGGTGATCACGACGTCCTGCCTGGCGATATGATCCGCGAGCTCGGCTTGCTGGGCGGCCCGCTCGGCGTCGGTGAGCGCGCGGGCGTAGCCGCCTGTGCCGCTCGCTGACCCGACCGAAGTCAGCTCGATGAACGTGCCGCCGAGCGACTCGACCTCGGTCTTTGTCTCCGGGCGCACGTCATAGGCGCTCACGACCGCACCGAGCCGCCTCGCCGTGCCGATGGCCTGGAGGCCGGCGACGCCGGTGCCGAGGACCAGGACTTTGGCCGGTCTCGCGGTTCCGGCCGCCGTGATCAGGAGCGGGAAGAACCGGCCGAACGCGGTCGCGGCGATCAGGGCAGCCTTGTACCCGGCGATGTTGGATTGCGACGTGAGTGCGTCCATCGGCTGGGCACGGGACAGCGTGCGCGGGATCAGGTCAAGGCTCGCCGCCGTGACCCCGGTAGCGGCCAGCCGCTCGACGAACTCGGGGTCGGTCAGCGGAGCGAACAGGCCGAGCACGACCTGCCCGGAGCGGAGCCTGCCGAGCAGCGCGGCGTCGGGCCTTGCCACCATAAGTACCGCGTCGGCCGAAGGGATCTGATCAGCGGAAACGACCATCGCGCCGGCCTCGGTGAAGGCCTCGTCAGGGAAGAAAGCCCCGGCGCCGGCACCGCGCTCCACCAGCACCTCGTGGCCCGCTGCTCTCAGTTTTACTACCGCTTCCGGGACAAGCGCCACCCGGCGCTCCTCTGGCCAGGTCTCTTTGACCACGGCTACCCTCATAGAGGCGACCTCACTCCGGCGGCTCAGGCGACGTTGCACTGGGGCTGCGCTCGGTTGCGGTCTAGCGCGACCTGTAGTTCGGCTCGGTCGCGTTAACCAGTCACAGTTTCCCAAGTATGGACCATACCGCCTCAGAACTAGTCGTCGGCTTGGTGGCCACTGTTAACGGCCGCTTAAGCGGGCTGGTCACGGCAACCCTCGCAGGCCCGTCGGCGGCAGGACGGTGGGGGTGGGTGAGTTGAGGGGGTGGTCAAGGGGTTTGGGAGAGTGGGGTGGGTGAGCGAGCCTGATGAACTCGCGGCGCGGTTGCTTGATGCGCACCGGCTGCTGGCTGGACTGCAGGTCTCCCCGGACCTGCGGATGCGGCTGAATCTCCGGTTGGTAGGTATTTGTACCGCACTAAAAGTGCCGGGTGCTAGTAAAGCGGGCTGCGCGGTCAGGCTTGATCAGCTCATTGCGGAAGTCGAGCAAGCCCAAGCCAACTCAGGCAAAGAGGTTTGATTAGACGGCGCGCGGGTAGGCGAAGCCGCTATAAAACAGGTAACCCAGGGGATGCGACGGCTCGGGCGCGGATTTGAATTCGCATGGCGACTGGTCCACTTTTATTACTGAATGGCACCTACTTTCAGTAACGACACGCCTCGTTTATTGCGGAGATGATTGTGCGTCGCCGCCGCATCGCCTAATTTCAGGCAGGTCAGAGGTCACGGCGTCCGGGCCGCGAAGGATGTCCGGGCCCGGACTTCCCGTTGGGGGAGCAGCAGGAGTGAGGAAATGAACAAGCGTGACCTGATCGATGAGATTTCGGGCCGGTTGGGGGATAAGAAAACCGCAACTGAAGCCGTTAACGCCGTTCTCGATACTATCCAGCACGCCGTCGCCAAAGGCGACAAGGTGGCAATTACTGGGTTCGGGGTCTTTGAGAAGACCGACCGTCCTGCCCGTACCGCGCGTAACCCGGCTACCGGCGCATCCATCAAGGTCCCCAAGTCCTCGGTACCCAAATTCCGGGCCGGTGCCGACTTCAAGGCCCTGGTGAACGGCGACAAGAAGAAGGCCACGGCGGCCAAAAAGTAGCGGCCGAGCCTCCGGCCGGACAAAACGCTTATAGTGCCAGCCTGAGGCGCAACGACGGCCCACCGACGCTGTTGCCGGCTGGCGGCTGGCCGCAACGATGTCCCACCGATGCTGCGGCAACAGCATCTGTGGGCCATCGTTGTTGTCCGGCCGGTCAGACGAACCGCAAGGATGGCACAGCGATGCGGGTAAGCGGGGCGGGCCGCATCGGAACGGGATCCGCTTGGTCGTGCGGGCGTGCGGACTGGGGCTGATGTGACTGGCGTGACCGGGTCAGCGCAGGCCGGGCTTCTTGGCTAGCGCCGTCTGGAGAAGCCGGTCGATCAGCTCGTTGAACGGCGTCCCTGTCGCCTCCCACATCTTCTGGAAATACGAGGTGGGAGACATGCCGGGGAACGTGTTGATCTCATTGATCAGGATCTCCCCGTCCGGCTGGTAGAAGAAGTCAACCCTGGCCAGGCCCTCGGCGGACACCGCCGTGAACGCCGTGGCGGCCAGTGCGCGGATCTTCTCGGTGTCCCTGGCGGGGATCGGTGCGGGAATGAGCATGCCGCTCGCGGCGTCCAGGTACTTGGCCTCGAAGTCGTAGAAGGCCTCGCCGCCTTCGAGTCGCAGTTCGCCGGGCAGGCTCGTGTCGGGCGGTGCGCCGTCGCGCCCTTCGAGTACGGCTACCTCGATTTCCCTGGCCACGACGGCCTTCTCGACTAGGACCTTCGGGTCGTACTCGCGGGCCAGGGCGATGCCCCGCGCCAGTTCCTCTTCGTCGGCGGCCTTGGAGGTGCCGATGCTTGAGCCGCCTCGCGCCGGCTTGACGAACAACGGCCAGCCGAGCTCGGCGAGCTGGTCGGCGGCCGGCCAGTCGCGCGGGGAAAGGACGATGTACGGTCCTACCGGCAGGCCGCGGGCGGCGAAGATCAGCTTCATGTACTCCTTGTCCATGCTGACGGCGCTCGCCAGCACCCCCGCCCCGACATAGGGAATGCCTACCAGTTCGAGCAGGCCCTGGATGGTGCCGTCCTCGCCGAAAGGCCCGTGCAGCACAGGGAGCACCACGTCCACGTCGCCGAGAACGTGCGGGATGTGCCCGGGCAAGCTGGCCACGACCGCCGAGTCACCCTGATACGCCCAGGGCACCACATGCGCGTCCGGCTTGGCGACGGACTCAACGCTCGGCAGTTCGCCGCCCCTGATCGCGAGCCTGGCCGGATCGTCGGCGACCTCAAGCCAGGTGCCTTCCGTGCTTATCCCGATCGGGATGACCTCGTACTTGTCCCTGTCGATCATGCGAAGCACGTTCCCGCCGCCGAGGCAAGAGATGGGGTGCTCGGGTCCTTTGCCGCCGAAAACTACCGCGACGCGGATCTTGCGCGTGCCAGCCACAGCTCCTCCAGTGCTCCCCGTAGGCCCGGCAGCTTACCTCCTGCCCAGCGAGTCAAGTGCGGTCATCGCGTCGGCGAGCAGGTCTTCGGCGTCCTCGAGGCCGATCGAGAACCGCACGGATCCTGGATCGATACCCGCCGCTCTCAGTGCGCCCTGGTCGAGCTGGCGGTGCGTGGTGGAGGCGACGTGGCTGACCATGGTGTGGGTACCGCCGAGCGAGGCGGCGATCCTGGCCAGCCGCAGCCGGTCAGCGAACGCCATGCCCGCTTCGGCCCCGCCGTAGGGAGCGACCGTCAGGATCGCGCCGAACCTGGTGCCCTCGGGCCCCGCATCGAACTGCCTTCTAGCTAGCTCGTGCCCAGAGTGTTCGGTCAGGCCAGGGTAGTAGACGGTGCTCACGGCCGGGTGCCTGGCCAGGCTGGCCGCGACCACCTGGGCCGTCGAGCACTGCCTGCGGACCCGCAGCGGCAGCGTCTCGAGCCCGCGCCGCAGCGTGTAGGCGTCGTCGGGTGCCAGCGAGCCGCCGAGGTCGATCCTGAGCTTGCGCAGCTGAGCCACGAGCTCAGGGTGACCGGTGACCACTCCGCCCGTCACGTCAGAATGCCCGCCGAAGTACTTGGTCGCCGAATGGAGTACCAGGTCGGCGCCGTGCTCAAGCGGCCGGCACACCACCGGAGGCGCGAGGGTCGAGTCCACGACGAGCATGGCGCCCGCGCTGTGCGCGAGTCTCGCCAGGCCCGCGATATCCGCGACCGCTACGGTCGGGTTCGCGAGCGTCTCCGCGTACACGATCGAGGTCCCTGGCCGCAACGCCGCCTGGACCTGGCTCAGATTGGTCACGTCGACGAAGTCGGTGTGCACGCCGAAGTTCGCGGCCACATTGCGCAGGAAGCTGTAGGTGCCGCCGTACACCGCGGCCGGCGCGACCACGTGGGCGCCGGCTCTGGTGAAAGCCAGGAAGATCGTCGATACCGCGGCCATGCCGGAAGCGAACGCTTGTGAGGCGGCCTGGTAACTGAGATTGGCCCCTTCGAGCGCCGCGACCGCCGTGCAGAACGCCGCCACGGTCGGGTTGTCGATCCGGCTGTAGCAGTATCCGGGCGCGGTGTCGCCGAGTACCGCGGCGTACTCGGAACTTGACTTGAACGCGAAGGTCGAACTTCGGTAGACGGGGGTGGCTACCGGTTGCTGTGCGGGCGGCAGTGGCGAAGGCAAGTGCACGGCCCGCGTGTTCTCGCCTGGGCGGCGATGCCGGTCGGCGGTGGCCTGATCTCCGGCGCGCGGTGCCTCGATGGCGAGCAAGCGGCCAGTCGGCCCGGACGCCGCTCCCTGACCAGGATGACCGCCGTTCAGGCCATCTGGTGCCGTTGCCGCCGAGTAGTCGGCCAACAGCCTCGGGTCAGGCGGCAGCATCGGGTCGGTTTCCGGGCTCGGGTCGTAGATTGTGCTGCTCGCCGCAGCCTGGAGCGGGTATGCCGAGTCCGGCGGGGCCGGCTGGCCAGGCGCGATTGGACGCGACATCTGGGCCGTTGGGGCAGGAGCGGCGAATGGGGCCGACGGGGTCGGAGGAGTCGGCGGGGCAGATGGGGCGAATGGGGGCGGGTAGGCGGCGGGAGAGGGCGAGGCCGGGTAGGCGGCGGGAGAGGGCGAGGCCGAAGGTCCCGGCTGGGCCTGGGGCAGGTGTTGCGGAAGCGGGGCCTGGTACCTGGGGTCGTTTCTCGGATCGCTCCGGGGATCGCTGCGCCTCTGGTAGTCGGCCGGCGCCTGGCCCTGATACCTCGGATCTGGCGGCTGGGGCGCGTACCTGGGGTCGGCTGGCTGGCGAGGCGGCGACGCGGCCCACGGGTCGTAGTCGGCCGGCGGTCGCTTCGCGGCGTAGCCCGCGGCCGGCGGCTGGCTGGCGTATCGCGGATCCAGCCTGAGCCTGGCGGCCGAGCCTTGATCGGGCGGCGTCGGCCCGGACGGCGGCAACGCTGGCGGGGGCGCGTTGGATGGTGCTTGCTGACCGGAAGGTAGAAGGTTTGATGGCATCGCGCCGGGCGGCGGTGCGCTCGCGGGCGGCCGCTGGCCGTATCTGGGGTCAGGGCGGCGGGCCGCTGGCGGAGGCTCGGCGTACCTGGAGTTCCCCCTGGCCTGGTTCTGGTCAGCGCGGCGACCGGTGGCGACCGGGCGGCCAAGAGGCTGTCCGGGGGAAGAGGGCGGCGGCTCGTCCTGCGGCCAGCCATTCGTCGGCCAGGAAGGCGGTCGCGACTCGCCCCGGCCGCCCGCGGTGTATGACGGCTCGTCGTAGGCTGCCTCGTCGAACCCGCCGGTGTCGCTAAAACCGGTGTCGCTAGAACCTGGGTCGTAGCCGCCGTCGTAGGAATACGACCTGGTGCTCTCCGAGGCGTCGTCGTAGGACCAGCCGCCGGTATCGTAGGGACGGCCCTGCTGGTCACCGCGCCTGGCGGCGCCATTGCTGGGCACTCGCCCGCGTGTCTGGCTCATTGACCTTGGATCTCCGTAACGGGCGTCGGCGTCTGGGCGGGACGTGGCTGGCTGGGGCTGACCCGGCCGCCGCGCTCTGGCTGGGTTATCACGGGGATCAGGGAGGGCGGGTCCTGGCCTTGGCCACTTCTCAGAGGCCATAGCGCTCCGGTTTCGCCGACCGGCTCGCGAGCATGAGCGCGGCCTCGCCCACATCGAGCCCGTCATAGACGACGGCCGCGACCACTTCGGTGATCGGCATCTCGACCGAATGAGCGCGAGCCAGTTCGAGCACCGGCTTGGAGGATTTCACGCCTTCCGCGACCTGCGTGGTAGTAGCGAGGATTTCCGTGAGCTTGATGCCGCGGCCAAGCTTCTCGCCGATCGTGCGGTTCCTGGACAGCGGAGACGAGCAGGTGGCGACCAGATCACCCATTCCGGCGAGCCCGGCGAAGGTGTGCGGGTCGGCGCCGAGCGCGGCGCCAAGCCTGGAGATCTCGGCCAGTCCTCTCGTGATCAGCATGGCCCTGGTGTTGTCGCCGAGGCCCATTCCGACCGCGATACCGACCGCGAGCGCGATCACGTTCTTGACCGCTCCGCCGAGTTCGCAGCCAATTACATCGGGGTTGGTGTAGGGCCTGAAATAGCCAGCGTGGCAGGCCTTCTGCAGGTTTTCCGCGATCTGCTGGTCCGTGCAGGCGACGACGGTCGCCGCGTACTGACGCTGAGCTATCTCGCGGGCAAGGTTCGGTCCGCTGACCACGGCGATCTGATCCGCCGGACGGCCGGAGACTTCGGCGATGACCTCGGTCATCCGATTGCCGGTGTCGAGTTCGATGCCCTTCATGAGGCTGACGAGAACCGCGCCCGGCGGGATCAGCCCGATCCAGTCGGACAGGTTCTGCCTGAGCGTCTGCGATGGCACCGCCAGGACCACGAGGTCAGTGCCGGCCAGCGCGTCCGCCGGGTCGGCCGTTGCCCGCAATGACACGGGAAGTTCGCAGCCGGGCAGGTAATCCTGGTTGCTCCTGGTCGAGTTGATCGTATCGGCGACTTCTTGTCTTCGACACCAGAGCACGGTCTGGGTTCCGGCATCACAGAGGACCTGGGCGAACGTCGTTCCCCAGCTACCGGCCCCCATTACTGCGGCCGTCACGATCCAGGCACCTCGGGCACTTCCGTGGTCGGGTCCCCGCTAGCTGGCTCTTCCTCGGCCAGTTGGCGCAATTCGGTACGGAACTGCCTGCGGGCCTTCGCCGGGTGGTAGGGCTCGGCCGGCGGTTCTGTGCCCCTGAGCTTGGCGAGCAGCGTCGTCACCTCGCCCATGATCTTATCGGTCGCCGCCCGCATGACCTTGGTATCGATCGGCAGACCTTCGAACTCCGACAAGTCGACCGGAGAGGCCCGCGATGACCTTGACGGTGCGGCGCGGGATCAGGCGCGGCCTGAAGCTGCCGTAGGGCAGGACGTTCTGCGCGCCCCAGTGCGCGACGGGGACGACGGGGGCGCCGGTAGCCAGGGCGAGCCTCGCGACGCCGGTCTTGGCTACCATGGGCCACAGGTCAGGATCACGGGTCACCGTGGACTCGGGGTAGAACAGCACGCACGCGCCGTCCTTGACGCCTTGCTCCGCGTCTTTGAGCACAAGCGCGGCGTCACCCTGGCCGCGGTAGACGGGAAGCTGGCCGAGCCTGACCAGGATCGGTCCGAGTACCTTGATTTTGAACAGGCTGGATTTGGCCAGGAAGGTCGGGTACCGCCCGGCCTGGTCACAGAAGAGCGCGATCGCGAGAACGTCCGCGTAGGAGAGATGATTGGCGGCGACGATAACTCCGCCGGTGCGAGGAATGTTTTCCTGCCCCTGCCAGTCGTGCTTCATGACGGCACGGATAGTCGGCCGGAGTATTGCCTTGGACACGCCGCGCCATGCGTTGGAATAGCTACCGTCCGCACGTCTGCTCATCTATGCACGCTCCCGCACCCCATGGTGCCAGTCTTCCCGCTACCGCGACCCCATGTCGAGGCAAGATCGGATGCTATGGCCGTTGATAGCCCGCTGACCTGGTCAGTGGTGATCCCCGTCAAGGTACTCGCCCACGCGAAATCGCGGCTTGGCGGCCTTACTGATGACAGCAGGCGTGCGCTCGCGCTCGCGATGGCGGTTGATACCGTGGCCGCGGCGGTTGCGTGCCTGACCGTGGGAGCGGTCGTCGTGGTGACCGATGATTCTGAGGTGGCCGCTGAGGTAGCCGCGCTTGGCGCCGACGTAATCGCGGATAGTCCGGGCGCCGGGCTTAACCAGGCTCTGCTCGCCGGGGCCTCGCACGCGCTCGCCTGGTGGCCTGGATACGGGCGAGTGGCCCTGCTTGCTGACCTCCCCGCGCTCACCGCGAGCGAACTGAGCGCCGCGCTCCGCGCCGCGTCGGCCTGGCCAGAGGCGTTCGTCGCCGACGCGGCGGGGACGGGCACGACCTTGTACGCGGCCAGGCCGGGCAGCGTGTTCTGCCCCAGGTTCGGACCTGGGTCGCGCAGCCAGCATCGCGACGCGGGCGTCACCGAACTAGACCTGCCGCAGCTCGCAGGCCTGCATCAGGACGTCGACACCCTGGCCGACCTGCGAGCGGCCGCAGCGATCGGCCTCGGCCGTCGTACCGCTTCCCTGACGTCGCCCGAGCGAGTTTAAAGTCGGCCCGCCGGTGCCGCCTGGACTGACGAGCGAGGTACGAGCGAGGAGGGAAGGCGGCGCCCAAAAGGCGGGCCGACCCGCGAGCGCAGCGAGCCAAATTAACACAGCGGGCCGACCCGCGAGCGCAGCGAGCCAAATTAACACAGCGGGCCGACCCGCGAGCGCAGCGAGCCAAACTAAATGTGCACGATGGGGCAGGTCAGTGTCCTGGTGATGCCGGGCACGCCCTGGATCTGGGCTACCACGAGTCGCCCGAGGTCATCCACGTTCTCCGCCTCAGCGCGGACGATCACGTCGTAAGGTCCGGTGACGTCGTCAGCCTGGGTTACGCCGCCTATGAGACCGATGGCCGTAGCTACATCGGCAGCCTTACCGACCTCGGTCTGAACGAGGATATAAGCCTGGACCATATTGGCCTCCCGGTCGTCAGTGTGGTCGACACGCTACCGCAGGATGACCCTGAGGACTCCGGGAGGCCAGCTAAGGAAAGCGGAGGTCGTCATCATCATCTCTGAACTCGGCGAGTTCGGCCTGATCGCCGCGATCACAGCGGAGTTTGGCGCGGCTGCCCGCGGTCTGGTTCTCGGGGTCGGGGACGACGCCGCCGTCGTGGCGGCTCCTGACGGAAGGATCGTCGCGACGACCGACATGCTCATCGAGGGAAGGCACTTCCGCCGTGACTGGTCTACGGCCGCCGACATCGGCCACAAGGCAGCGGCCAGGAATCTCGCCGACGTCGCGGCCATGGGCGCGGTTCCGACCGCGCTGCTTGTCGGCTTCGCCGGGCCAGGGGACCTGCCGGTTGACTGGGTGCTCGAGCTCGCGGCCGGTATCGCCGGCGAAGCTTCTTCTGCCGGCGCTAAGGTGGCCGGCGGCGACACGAGCCGGGCTGACCTGGTGCTGCTCTCCGTGACCGCGCTCGGTGATCTGGGCGGGGCTGAGCCGGTCACCAGGGGCGGTGCGAGGCCTGGCGACGTTGTCGCGGTGGCGGGCACGCTAGGGAGCGCGGCGGCCGGGCTCGAGTTGCTCAGGGCAGGCACCGGAGGCTTGCCGGCCAGAAGTGCCCGAGGCTTGCCGGCCAGAAGGGCCTTCTTTTCTGGTGCTCCCGGCCTTGACGACCTAGTCAACGCGCACCGCCGTCCGCACCCGCCTTACGGGGCAGGGCCGGAGGCGGCCAGGCTCGGTGCTACCTCGATGATCGACGTGAGCGACGGGCTGATCGCCGACCTTGGTCACGTCGCGGACGCGAGCGAGGTACGGATCGAGCTAACCGCCGCCCGGCTCGCCGCTCGGCCTCTCGCTGACGTCGATGCCTTGCGGGAGGCGGCGGAGGAGCTCGGGACCGATGGCTGGCTGCCCTGGGTGCTGACTGGCGGCGACGATCATGCGCTCGTCGCGACCTTCCCGCCGGGGGTTGCCTTGCCTTCGGCCTGGACCGCGGTGGGAGAGGTAGCAAAAGGCCACGGAGTCGTCGTCGACGGCAAGAAGTGGACTGAGGCGGGCGGCTGGGACCATTTCCGACCGTAGTTACTGTGCGTGGATACTTGAATTCTCAGTGTTATGCGCACGGAGTTCAATGCCTTGATATAAACGCACTGATGTCGTGCGATCAGATGGGCCGCCGCCCCCGGCACCGGGCCGAGCCGAGGGCAATTCGGCTTGCTTCAGGAGCGAATCGGGGCGTTGAAATCGCGCGTCGAGTAATCGCTGATCCTCGGTGCCGGAAGGTTATGCGTGGTGCGTTCCTTTCGCCCTGGTTCGCGGTGGGCCTGGGGATCGTGGTTGCCGCGTCGATGACGCTGGCCGAACCGCACGCCGCGCTCTCGTTTCCTTCCGGCCAGGGCAGCCGGTGCGGATCGTCCGGCTGCGCTGCTCGTTACCCGGGCCGCTCCGCGGGCGGTACCTCGCCGGTACCGCCAGTAACTATGCTCAAGGGCGCGAGGTTGCCTGCTTCAGGTAGTACCCGCTGGTCAGCGCGGTCTGGTGCTTCTGCTTGGTCCGCTCGGCCCTCCGAGTCCGGCCGGCCAGGTGAGACCGCTTGGGCTCCTAGTTCCGCTCGGCCTCCTAGTTCCGCTCGGCCTGCTGGTTCCGCTCGGGGCGGGGGACCGGGGCGGGGCGCGCGAGGCGCCGGGGTGGCGGGCTCGGACGATTCTAGGTCTGGCGGTCGCGGTTCTGGCCGGAGGGCCGGTTCTATTCGCCGGACGAGGGGCATTTCGGTCAGGTATGGATTGCTATACGAGCGGCACGGCCAGTTTATGGCGATGGTGGTTATTCATGGCCAAAAATCTCTCGGCGAATGGACACTGCGGTTCGCGCTCCCCAACGCGGTGATCAAGGAAATAATGTGGGGCGGATGGGGGTACGAGCGCCCCGGTGTTGTGGCAATTGACGGTGCGCCCTCACCGTGGGCACGATCAGCCCCCGACCAGACCAGGATCGTCATCATCGGAGTCGGCATGCCGTCCGCGCCGCGTAACTGCGTCTTCACGGACGAACACTGCACCTTCCGGCCCCTGAAGCGTTCCCGGAGCGGTCAGCGCCATCGCAGCGGCTGATCCGACAGTCGCCCCGACGACCCGCAAGACACAAGAGCGGCAAATCGCCCAGACCGGCCCCGGCCTCAGGCGCGCGAGCTACCGGGACCGGCCACGAAACGACCGACGGCATCAGCTAATCGGACAATCCGGCTCAGCTGGCAACAACGATGGCCCACCGATGCTGTTCGGCTGGGGTGAGCAACCGCAACGATGGGCCATCGTTGTTGTGGGAACCGCATCCATGGGCCATGGGTGTGGCTCTTCCTGATGGAGCTGGGCCGGTTGGCTTGGAGTTGATCTTCAGGCTGTCGGCCAAGGCCCAGCGTTGTCCCTCCGCAGGTGCTATAACCCCCGCAGAGGGACAACGCTGGGCCTGCCGCCCGCCGCTCACCCGGCCTCCATCAGGAAGAGCCACGCCCATGGGCCAGTCGGCTTGGCCGAGCAGCATCTATTGGCCATGGGTGCGTTTCCCTGGGAGTGAGGCGGGTCCCTGAGGGTCTTGCGCGGGGAGGCGGGGGCACTTCGCCTAGGTTTTTGCCGATGTAAAGTGCCCCCGCCTCCGGGGGCCTGGCGGCGGGCTGCACGGAATGCCCGGAATGCCCGGAATGCCGGGATGCCTGGGCCGGGACCGGCCGGCGGCCTGGCCCCGCCAGGCCCGCGCTGAGGGGTCAACCTGAACTCACTCCCAAAGAAACACACCCATGTCCCATCGTTGCGGTTGGCGAGTGTCCGTGACCGGTGAATTGTCTGCTATGCCAGAGCTCGGCGCCTCCCGCCGGTCAGCGGAAGCCCTGGGCGGGCTCGGTGGCTTGGCCGGGGCGGGCCGGTCGGGCTTTGGGCAGGCCGGGGCCGGGGCCGGAGCGGGCCGGGCCGGGGCCGGGGCAGGGTCGGGGCGGGGCGGGCTGGGAGTGGGCCTAGCCTGAGGGCATGAATGAAACTCCGGCGCGGGTGCTGGCGATCGCTGGGTCGGATTCTGGGGGCGGGGCCGGGATCCAGGCTGACCTTAAGACCATGCTCGCGCTTGGCGTGCACGGGATGACCGTGATCACGGCGGTGACGGCGCAGAACTCGCTTGGGGTTCAGGGGTACTGGGAGTTGCCGGCTGAGGCGGTGCGCGCGCAGCTTGAGTCCGTGCTGAGCGACATCGGGGTTCAGGCGGTCAAGACCGGGATGCTCGCGTCGGCGAACGTGGTCGGGGTGCTGGCACAAAGCCTGGCCACGGTCGCGGCGCCGGTCGTCGTTGACCCGGTCGCGGTATCCAAGCACGGCGACAGCCTGCTGTCGGCGGGCACGGTTGAGGCCGTGAAGAGTGAGTTGCTGCCGCTGGCGACCGTAGTGACACCTAACCTGCTCGAGGCCAACCTGCTCACCGGCCTGACGATCACCGATGAGGGCGACATGCTCGCGGCCGCTGAGCAGATCGCCGGGTTCGGGCCTGACTGGGTGCTTGTCAAGGGCGGTCACCTGCCCGGCAACCCCGTCGACCTCCTGTACGGCGCCGCGACCGGCGAGATTATTCGCTTCCCTGCCCGCAGGATCGCCAGCAAGCACACCCACGGCACCGGCTGCACGCTGGCCTCGGCGATCGCGTCGCACCTGGCCTTGGGCGCGGCGATGCCCGAGGCGGTGCGGTCGGCCAAGGAGTACGTGACTGGCGCGATCGACGGCGGGTTCCCGCTCGGCTCAGGAATCGGCCCCGTGGATCACGGCTGGCGTATCCGCGAGCCGGTCACCGACCGACTGACGGATGCGCACCGGACACCGGCTAGCGAGTGACCTTGCCAGCCTTGATGCACGAGGTGCAGACGTTCAGGCGCTTGGGGGTACCGCCGACCATCGCGCGGACGCGCTGAATGTTCGGGTTCCAGCGGCGCGGGGTGCGGCGGTGCGAGTGCGACACGTTGTTGCCGAAGCCCGGCCCCTTGCCGCATACGTCGCAGACGGAAGCCACGGGATCGCTCCAGGGAGTGAGAAGTCAGATGGGTCAGAAGTCAAGTCTATCGATGAGGCGGTCACAGCCGACTCAGTCGGTAAAGACTACCTGACCAGAAGTCTTAGTGCGAGCCAGTGCCTGATTGGATCGGATTGACACTGCCCTTGGCTAGCCTGACCTAATGCGGCACAAGAGCGAACAGGCGAGGTGAACAGGCGCGCATGGCGAAGCTGACCGACGGGCTTCGTTCCGTCGTAGGGGACAAGGCGGCGAAGCGACTGGCGGCTCTTGGTACTGACGGGCTCGCCACGATCGGTGACCTGCTCAGTTACTATCCCCGGCGGTACGAGACCCGAGGTGAGCTCACCGACATCGCCTCGCTTCGCGAGGGCGAGTACGTCACCGTGCAAGCGAGGATCAAGTCGGTCCACGAGCGGCCGATGCGCAACCGGCGCGGCACGATCTTCGAGGCGGTCGTCACGGACGGCCGGGGGGAGCTCACGTTGACCTTCTTCGGTCGCGGCCGACAGGACTGGCGTGAGCGGCAAGGCCTGGCCCCGGGCCGGACCGGCCTTTTTTCCGGGCAGGTGTCTAGCTTCCGAGGCAAGCGCCAGTTGTCGCATCCCGAGTTCGAGATGCTCAAGGATGACGACAGCGGCGAGGAGCGAGCCGAGAAATTCGCTAGTGAGATCATCCCGATCTACCCGGCGAGCAAGGACATGTTCTCCTGGCAGATAGCCGAGTCGGTCGCGCTCGCGCTGAACGCGGCCGACCTGGAAGAAGACCCGCTGCCCGCCTCGGTGCGGGCCCGCTACGGCCTCTACGACTACGCGCGGGCGCTGCACGCGATCCATCAGCCGAAGACCGAGCCCGACTGGCGGCGGGCGGCGGAGCGGCTGAAGTGGGATGAAGCGTTCATGCTCCAGGTCGTGCTCGCGCAGCGGCGACGGGTATCGACCGAGTACATCGCTCAGCCAAGGCCCGGTCTCGAGGGCGGGCTCCTTAACGAGTTCGATCAGCTGCTCCCTTTCGAGCTCACCGCCGGGCAGCTCGCCGCCGGCGAGGTCATCGCGGCTGATCTCGCCGCCGATCATCCGATGCACCGGCTGCTCCAGGGCGAAGTCGGCTCAGGCAAGACGGTCGTGGCGCTGCGGGCGATGCTTCAGGTCATCGACGCGGCCGGTCAGGCCGCCCTGCTCGCGCCGACCGAGGTGCTGGCCCAGCAGCACTACCGGTCGATTAGTCAGCTGCTTGGCCCGCTGGCCATGGCCGGGCAGCTCGGCGGAGCCGAGCAGGCCACCACGATCACGCTGCTGACCGGTTCCCAGGGCGCGGTGGCCAGGCGGAAGGCGCTGCTCGAAGCGGCCTGCGGCTCGGCCGGGATCGTGGTCGGCACGCACGCGCTGCTCGAGGAGAATGTGCAGTTCGCTGACCTTGGGCTGGTCGTGATCGATGAGCAGCACCGATTCGGCGTTGAGCAGCGCGAGTCGCTGCGGACCAAGGCGGTGACCGGCCGGCCGCACGTGCTCGTGATGACCGCGACCCCGATCCCCAGGACGGTCGCCATCACCGTGTTCGGCGATCTCGAGGTCACCGAGCTGACCGAGTTGCCCGCGGGCCGGTCACCGATCGCGACCCACGTGGTGCCGGTGGAGGAGAAGCCGCACTACCTGGCGAGGACCTGGGAGCGGGTGCGGGAAGAGGTCGCGGCCGGCCGGCAGGTGTACATCGTGTGCCCCAGGATCGGACTCGATTCCGACGAGGGCGGCTCGCGTGGGACTGATGGGGTCGGCGGTGCGGGGGAGACGGCGCGGGGCGGGGCGAGCGCGGGGCCGGGAGCGGGGACGGTAGCGGCTGGGGCGGCGGGGACGAGAGCGGGGGCCGAGCTTGCCGAGGATGGCGGGTTCGATTTTGCCGAGCTTGACGAGCCTGACCAGGCGGAGCGCCGGCCGCCGCTCGCGGTGCTTGAGGTGGCCGCTGAGCTTTCCTCTGGGGCACTGGCCGGGCTGAGGCTGGCCGTGCTGCATGGTCGGCTGCCCGCCGACGAGAAGGACAGGATCATGCTCGCCTTCGCGGACGGGCAGATCGACGTCCTGGTGACCACGACCGTGGTCGAGGTCGGCGTTGACGTTCCGAACGCCACCGCCATGGTGATCATGGACTCGGACCGGTTCGGCGTCTCCCAGCTCCATCAGCTCCGCGGCAGGGTCGGCCGTGGCGCTCATCCTGGGCTTTGCCTGCTGGTCACGTCCGCCCCTGACGGCCCGGCCAGGGAGCGCCTCGACGCGGTTGCCTCGACGACCGACGGGTTCGAGTTGTCCGAGCTTGACCTTGAGCAGCGCCGGGAAGGCGACGTACTCGGGGCAGCCCAGGCCGGGCGCCGGTCGAGCCTCAAACTGCTAAGACTCACCAAAAAGACCGACAAGGAGATCATCGGCCACGCACGGGAGGAGGCCATTGACCTAGTCGGAGCCGATCCCGCCCTCGCCGGCCAGCCGGCCCTCGCCGCCGCCATCGGGACGCTGCTCGACACCGAGCGCACCGAGTTCTTGCAGAAAGCCTGAGCCTGCGTGGTGAGTCGGGTGGGGTGCCTGACCGGCCGGGGCGGAGTGCCGCTGACCTGCCTGAGCCGCCCGGCGGAGGTTGTTGAGCAGCCGTGACGAGGATTATTGCCGGGGAAGCCGGCGGCCGCAGGATCGCGGTTCCGCCCGGACGTTCGACTAGGCCCACGAGCGACCGTACTCGTGAGGGTCTATTTGCTGCTCTTATGTCGTCTCTTGGAAGCCTGACCGGGGCGACGGTTCTTGACCTGTACGCGGGTTCTGGTGCGGTCGGGCTTGAGGCGCTTTCGCGAGGGGCGGCCGACGTGCTGCTGGTCGAGTCCGATCACGGGGCCGCCCAGGTGATCAAGCGGAACATAGCCGCGGTCGGCCTGCCTGGCGTTCGGGTGATCAACGACCGGGTTGAGCGGGTGCTGCGGCGCGGGCCAGGCGATGCGGAGCCTCGGGGCCTTGTGTTCGCTGATCCGCCCTATTCGGCTGGCGACGCGGAGCTCGCGGCGATGCTGGCGGCGCTCGCCGGGCCTGGGTGGCTGGCGCCTGGCGCGGTTGTCGTCGTGGAGCGGGACACCCGGTCCGGCCCGCCGCCCTGGCCGGATGGTTACATCGAAGACAGGTCCCGTCGCTACGGCGAGACCTCGCTCTGGTACGGTCGCGCGTCAGGCGCAGCTTCGACGACGGGAGCGTGAGTCCGCGTGATTCGCGTGGTCTGCCCGGGGTCATTTGACCCGGTTACCAATGGTCATCTGGATATCATCAGCCGCGCGGCGAAGCTTCACGACGAGGTCATCGTCGCCGTGCTGCGCAATCCCTCCAAGTCCTCGCTGTTCTCCGCGGACGAGCGAGTCGAGATGCTGGCCGAGGTCACGAAGGGGCTCCCCAACGTCAAGGTCGCGAAGTTCAACGGCCTGATCGTGGACTTCTGCCGCGCCAACGACGTCTCGGCGATCGTCAAGGGCCTGCGCGCGGTCACCGACTTCGACTACGAGATGCAGATGGCGCAGATGAACTACAACCAGGCGGGAGTGGAGACTCTTTTCATGACCACTAACCCGCTCTACGCCTTCTTGTCGTCGAGCCTGGTCAAGGAGTTCGCCAGGTTCGGCGGCGATGTGGCCGGTCTCGCGCCTGATGCGGTGCTGCGGCGGCTGACCGAGCGGCTTGTCGCCGAGTAGTGAAGTTGGGGATTGCTAGGCTGGCCAGGTAAGCTGACTGGCCGGTATCAATCGACACCTGACTCAGTTATGCCAAATACGAAACTTAAGAGATCCTCCAGGCTCGACCCGAGGGGTCCGCTGATCTTCGACATCAGGACACTCGGGCCGGCGTCAGCGCGCCTTGAATCCCGGGTCGTGCCCGCGCCCGCCGATCTCGGCTCCGGCCTGGTCCGGGTGCCAGAGGGCGAGCCGGTGCGGCTTGAGGTCCAGCTTGAAGAAGTGAGCGACGGCATACTCGTGACCGCCGAGGCGGTGGCGCCGCTGGCGGGCGAGTGCGCGAGGTGCCTGGATGAGTTCAGCTCGTCGGTGCGGGTCAGGTTTCAGGAACTTTTCACCGCGCAGGCGCAGGACTCTGAGGATGATGGGTACCTGCTTGACGGTGATCTGCTAGATCTTGAGCCGGCGCTCAGGGATGCGCTTGTGCTCGAACTGCCGCTGTCGCCGCTGTGCGGCGACGACTGCAAGGGCCTGTGCTCCGTGTGCGGCGTGAAGCTGGCGGATGCCGAGCCTGACCATCACCATCCGGGCGATGGCGGAGTGTTCGCGGTACTAAAGGATTTGTTCCCGGCCGGGGAGTCGGCCGGGGAGAACGCGGGGACGTCTGGTCCCGCTGGTTCTAAGGAGCATTGAGGTGGCTGTACCTAAGCGGAGGATGTCGCGGAGCAACACCAGGTCGCGCCGTTCGCAGTGGAAGACCGCGGCACCAAGTCTGGTGGCCTGCCCGCAGTGCCGCGAGCTGAAGCTGCAGCACACGGCGTGCCCGACCTGCGGCACTTACAACCGACGTCAGGTCATCACCCCTTCTTCCTGATGCTGGCTGGTCGCGGTATACCGTGATCGCGGGAGGGAGGAACGGGTGAGTACGCCAACTGATGGCCGGGCAACCGATGCCGACACCGCGGTCCTACTTCGCGAACTGCACGTTCAGGTTAGCGATGGCATGCTTGAGCGAGCGCTCACGCACCGGTCTTTCGCCTATGAAAACGGCGGGCTGCCGACCAACGAGCGGCTTGAATTCCTCGGCGACTCGGTACTAGGGCTGATCGTGACCGACACGTTGTTCCGTCGGCATCCCGACCTTCCTGAGGGCAACCTCGCGAAGCTGCGGGCCGCCGTGGTGAACAGCCGGGCACTGGCGTCGGTCGCGCGCGGCCTTAGCCTCGGCTCCTACGTCAGGCTCGGCAAGGGCGAGGAGTCGACCGGCGGGCGGGACAAGTCGTCGATCCTGGCCGACACCCTTGAGGCCGTGATCGGTGCGGTCTATCTTGATGGCGGGCTCGACGCCGCTGACGCGCTCGTGCACCGGCTTTTCGATCCGGTGATCGCCAGGTCGGCGCGGCTTGGGGCCGGGCTCGACTGGAAGACCTCGCTGCAGGAGCTGACCGCGTCCCAGGAGCTTGGCGGGCCGAGTACCTGGTCGAGGAGAGCGGGCCGGATCATCAGAAGTCGTTCCGTGCGGTCGCGCGGATCGGGGGGCAAGTGTACGGGCGGGGCGTGGGCCGGTCCAAGAAGGAAGCCGAGCAGCAGGCGGCTGAGCTCGCGTGGACCGCGATCAAGGGGCTCGGCGCCGGCGGGCGGTCCGCCGGCGGGGGGGATTCGGCAGGCGGGGGGTCGGCTGGCCCTGACGGCAGTGCCTGAGCTACCTGAAGTCGAGAGCGTCAGGGCCGGACTTGAGGAGCACGTCACCGGCCGTACTTTCGCTGAGGCCGAGGTTTTTCACCCGCGGGCGGTGCGGCGGCATCTAGCCGGGCCCGATGACCTTACTGCTGCCCTGAAAGGCGGCGTGGTCACCGGAGTACGGCGGCGCGGCAAGTACCTGTGGCTTTCTGTCGGCGAGGACGCCCTGCTTGCTCATCTGGGAATGAGCGGACAGTTGCTGATCGGTGACCCTGAGGCCGCCTACGGACCGCATCTTCGGGCCAGGTTCACCTTCGCTGACGGCGGTCCTGACCTGAGGTTTGTCGATCAGCGGACGTTCGGGAACCTGTCGTACTGGCCTGGGGGCGCCGAATTGCCTCAGGCGATTGCGCACATCGCGCCTGATCCGCTAGAGGCTGCCTTCTCTGAGGAGCGGTTCACTAGCGGGCTGCTCGCCCGGCGGACCGGAATCAAACGAGCCTTGCTTGACCAGTCGCTGATCAGCGGGGTCGGGAACATTTACGCCGATGAGTCCCTGTGGCGGGCGAAGTTGCACTGGGCGCGAGCTACCGACGGGCTACGGCGGGCCGACGTCGCCAGATTGCTCGTGTCGGTGCGGGAGGTGTTCGCGGACGCGATCGGCGCTGGGGGGACTTCGTTTGATCGGCTTTATGTCAACGTAAATGGGGAAAGTGGGTATTTCGACCGATCGCTCGCTGTCTACGGCCAGGCTGACCGGCCTTGCCCCCGCTGCGGGACTCCCGTGATCAGGGAAAGGTTCATGAACCGCTCGTCATACAGTTGCCCGCGCTGCCAGCGGCGACCGAGGGAGGGGCGCTGGTGAACTGGCCGGTCTCGGGAGAGGCGGGCTCAGCGGGTTCGGCGGACTCGGCGGGCGGGGACGGCGACCCGGCTGAACCGGCCCGGCTGACGGCCTGGGTCAGGGGGCGGGTGCAGGGGGTTGGCTTCCGGTGGTGGGTGCGCAAGAACGCGCTCGAACTCGGGCTGCTCGGGTTCGCCGAGAATCTCATCGACGGCCGGGTCAAGGTCGTTGCCGAGGGAACGCGCGATCAGCTGGCCGAGTTGCTCAGGCGACTCGAGGCGCCGGGCACGCCAGGGCGGGTGGCGCAGGTGACGCACCGATGGGATGAGGTCCGGGGCGGGTTTACGGGGTTTGTCGAGATGTGAGGGGCTTGGCGGGGGCGGGTGCCTGTGTTGGCGCCTGGGCTTGGCCGGGCTGGATGGGCTGGCCGGGCTGGGCTGGCTGGCCGGGCTGGGCTGGGCTGGGCTGGGCTGGCTGGCTGGCCGGGCTGGGCTGGGCTGGGCTGGGCTGGCTGGCTGGCCGGGCTGGGCTGGCTGGCTGGCCGGCTGATGCGAACAAATCGCCCGTAGTGCTCGGTCGGGCGCAACGATGTCCCAGCGATGCTGTCGCCAGGTCGGGGCAAACCGCAACAATGTCCCACCGATGCTGCGGGAACGACATCTGTGTGCCATCGATGTCGTAGGCCCAGACCGCCGAACCGCTACGATGGCCCAGCGATGTGGCTCTGGCTCACATTTCGTGATGGTAACGACGGGCAGCGATAGAACGGGCCGGTGTTCAGGGTCAAGTCCCTCCCGGCCCAACGGGGACAGCACCGCCTCCACAAGCCGCAAAACCGGCAAATCGCCCGCACTGACCTCGGCGGCGGGTTCTCCGGCCGCCGGGGCGGTCCTGGTCTGGCCGGCGGCAACGGCGAAGCGGGGCATATCCGCGCGGCGAACCGCAACGATGGGCCATGGGTGCGTTTCCGTGGGAGTGAGGCGGGTCTCGTGGGTCTTGCTGAAGAGGCGGGGGCACTTTGCCATGGTTTTTACGGGGGTAAAGTGCCCCTGCCTCGCGGGGCGGGACGGCGGGCTGCGCCGAATGCCCGGAATGCCGGGATATCCGGGCGGGATCGGCCGGCGACACGGCTCCTTCCGGATCATGCGGAGGAGCCGACCAGAAACTCACTCCAGCGGAAACCCACCCATGGGCCATGGATGCTGTCCGGCCGAGGCGGGTAACCGCATCTATGGGCCATCGTTGCTGCGGGAACGACATCCATGGGCCATCGATGCGGTTGCCCGGCCCGGCGCAGCAGCATCGATGGCCCCATCGTCGCGGTTCGCGGCCGGGGCTGCGGCGAATTGCCCGGTCTGCCGCGAGCCGGGACCCGGACGGCCCGAGCCGGGACCTGGGCGGCCCGAACCCGGACCGCCGTTGCCATCACCAGATGTGAGCCAGAGCCAGCGATGCTGATGCTTCCCGGCCGTGACCCAAGGTCGCGGTTGCGGTGACGCGATTGAACCGGTCATTAGCCACATATCGGTCCGGTCATCGGCCTTAGAGGGTCGGCGGACCTGCTTTTGCGGAATCCTCCGATGGCATGCCAGTCGGGGATTCCACGATCATGGCGGCAACTTGTCGGTGCTGCTCGTCAGCCCGGCCGCCGGACCCCGGCCCGGCCGCCGGACCCCGGCCCAGCCGCCGGACCCCGGCCCGGCCGCCGGACCCGGCCCGGACCTGCCGTAGGCCCCGGCCCCGGTGCCGGGCACTCCGCGTTGCTGCCAGTTTCGTTCAAAGTTGCGGGAAAGAACGGTGAACGGAGGGGTCAAGGGTCGGTTTCTCGGTGCCCTGACCTGGACGGCAGTGGTTTGACCGGCTGTGAACTGCGGAAACGTCAACTTGACCGGATGGCACTTCAGATGGGACGATGGATGCGTTACCTGCGTGCAGCCTGGCGCGTTTTCCGCGAATCCACGTGCGCGCCCACTCTGGTCACTCAGTGTGGAGGACCTCAAGCAATGGCGAAGGCTCTGCTTGGCCATGTTGGCGGACCTGATCCCCGCATGGCTTCCGAAGTACGCCGCCTCCAGCGGCGAGTATGCGATCTTGAAGCCGAGCTTGCTCGGCTGCAGGAAGTAAACGATGTGCTCGCTGCCGGTGTCGGTCATGAAATGCTGCTTGACGATCGCGAGCCGGTTCTGACCTAGCTGCTCGTGCCTGACGAGTTTTTATGACATAACGCGTTTGGGCATAGTGCGGTTTGGTCGGGTCGGCACGGTTATAGCACGGTGGTTCGTTCGTGCTTGTCCGGTTTGGTGTACCGGCGGTCGTTTGCCGTATTCATGTTTGCTGTACCGCTGTTGGCGGCGCGCGTCGCCCCAGCGGGAGTTTGGCGTGCCTCAGTTGGCTCGGGATTTAGTCAACCCGAAGGTCGACTGAGGCACGACCACTGGCCATGGCTCGCCTCTCACGGCGGCATACCCGCAGGCGTGTTTTGCTATGCCTGTGTTGTCGGCATTTTCCTGGGCAGGTGATGAATCGGCAACGCGCGAGCAAACTCCAGCGTTGTTTGGTGGACTACCGCAATGCGGCGAATCGTGATTGACCTGGTCGGAACGCCGCGTTGATCGGCTAGGAAGCCTGATCCGCGACGATGCGAAGGGTAGTGTGCTTGGGACCGAGCGCGGACTGGTGAGGAGAAGCAGGCGATGTACCTGAAGAGCCTCACCCTGCGCGGGTTCAAGTCCTTCGCGTCGGCGACGACGCTGCGGTTCGAGCCGGGAATCACCTGCGTGGTGGGCCCGAACGGCTCAGGCAAGTCGAACGTGGTCGACGCTTTTACCTGGGTTATGGGGCAGCAGGGCGTCAAGCCGCTGCGGGGCGGCAAAATGGAAGACGTCGTGTTCGCCGGCACGGCAGGTCGGCCCGCCCTTGGCCGGGCCGAGGTCACGCTGACCATCGACAACAGTGACGGCGCGCTTCCGATCGATTACGCGGAAGTGACTATCAGCCGGCTGCTGTTCCGCACTGGGCAGAGCGAGTACGCGATCAACGGCAGCCAGTGTCGCTTGCTCGACGTGCAGGAGCTGCTCTCCGACAGCGGTCTTGGCCGGGAGATGCACGTCATCGTCGGTCAGGGTCACCTCGACGACATACTGAACTCGGCCCTGAGGCTCGGCGGGCGCTGATCGAAGAGGCCGCCGGAGTGCTCAAGCACCGCAGGCGCAAGGAAAAGGCGCTGCGGAAGCTCGATGCGATGCAAGCCAACCTGACGAGGCTGGTCGACCTGACGACCGAGCTCGGCCGGCAGCTGAAACCGCTCGGCCGCCAGGCCCAGCTGGCGCGCAAGGCCGCGGTTATCCAGGCTGACTTGCGGGACGCCAGGCTGCGCCTGCTGGCCGACGATTACATCACGCTGTCGACGGAGCTTGAGCGGGACGAGGCCGATGAGGCGACGGCGTCAGCGCTGCGGGCCGAGCTAGAGACCGTGCTCAGCATCGCCAGGGACCAAGAGGCCGAACTTGAGTCCGACGCCCAGCTGCACGCGCCCCGGCTGGCCGCGGCGCAGGAGACCTACTTCGCGCTGGCCGGGCTCAGCGAGCGGCTGCGCGCGGTGGCTGACCTGGCGGTCGAGCGGTACCAGAATCTGGCCGCCCCTCCTGAGTCCGCTAGACCGGGACGTGACCCCGACGAACTTGACCGCGAAGCGGCCGAGCTCCGTGAGCAGGAATACGAACTTGATGCCAGGCTCGCGGTAGCGAGGGAAGAGCTTGACCTCGCCGTCTCGGCGAGAACCACGGCCGAGTCGGCGCTGGCCGAGACCGAGCGGCAGCTCGCTCTGCGGGCGCGCGCTGCGGCCCAGCGGGCGCAGGCGGCAGCTGAGCGGGCCGAACGGCTGGCCAAGCTTCGGGGCCAGGCCGATGGTGCCCGCAGCAGGCTGACCGCCTCCCAGGAGGAGACGGGCAGGCTGGCGGCCGCACTGGAGGCGGCCAGAACCAGGGCATCCGCCGCTCAGCAGGAGTACGCCGAGCTCCAGGACAACTTCGGTGGCAGCGATGAGGACCGGGCCGAGCTCGGGGCGGAGACCGAGCGGGCTACGGCCAGCCTGGCGGCCGCGTCGGCGCTGGTCGCCGAGCTGCGCAAGGCGGAGCACAAGGTCAGCGAGCAGCGGGCCGGGCTTCGGGCGCGGGTGACCACGCTTGAGGAAGCCGTCAGGCGCGGTGCCGATGCATCGGCCGTGCTGCTCGCCGATGGTGAGTCGTTTCCCGGAGTGCTCGGTCCGCTGGCCGACCTGATCACGGTCGCGGAGGGAGCGGCCGAGGCAATCGCCGCCGCACTCGGCGCAACGGCCGGCGCGATCGCGGTCAGTGACCTCGACGCCGCCGCGAAGATCCTGCGCAAGCTGCGCGAGCGTCAGGCCGGCCGGGCCGAGCTGGTGATCGCGAACGGGCAGGCGACTGGCGGCGGTGAGGGAGCGAACGCACGGTACGGGGGGACGGTTCAGCGGGCCGTCGAACTGGTCAAGGCTCCCGGCGAACTCGCGGCCGCGATCGAACGGCTGCTGGCCGGTGTTCTCGTGGCTCCTGACCTGGCGAGCGGGCTTGAGATCGTCAGGGCCGATCCCTCGGTCGCCGTGGTTACCGCTGACGGTGACCTGATCGGGACGCACTGGGCGCGCGGCGGCTCGGCGGGCGGGCAGAGCCTGCTGAGCCTGCGGGCGGCGGCCAGACAGGCCGCGGACCAGCTCAGCGAGGCTGAGGCGCACGCGTTGCTCGCCGAGGACGAACTGGCCGATGCCATCGACGCCGAGGAAGCCGCCCGGCAGGTGCTGGCGCGGGCGCAGGGCAGGATGGCCGAGGTCGACGCGGCTGCCGCTGAGGCCTCAGGTCGGCTCGGCGCGCTCGCCGGGGCGGCGAGGGCCGCGCAGGATGAAGCGGACCGGCTAGCGGCCTCGATCACGGCGGCCGAGGTTTCCGCCGAGAAGACCAAAGCGCAGCTCGCCGAGATCGAGCAGCGCATCGCGAGCGAGTCGACCGAGTCGAGCGCGGCCCATGCGGGCGTTCCCGGCGCCACTGCGGCGCCGGAGCCCGATCGCGACGACGGCGCGGATTCCGACGCCGCTAAGCAAGCGCTCGCCGACACCGCCGCCGAGGCGAGAAGCGCCGAGATGGACGCGCGCCTTGAGGTCCGCACCGTCGAAGAGCGGTTGCGGGCGATCAGCGGGCGCGCCGAGAATCTCGCGGCTTCGGCGCAAGCAGAACGGCAGGCCGCGGTCAGGGTCGCCGACCGGGCCAGGCGAAGAGCCGCCCAGGCCGGGGTGGCCCGTTCGGTCGCCACCGGTGCGAAGATGGCGCTGACCGCGATCGGGCGCTCGCTGCTGCTCGCCGACGCCGAGCGGCAGCAGGCCGAGACCGCTCACCAGGGCCGCGATGAGCGGCTTAAGACGGTGAGGAACCGGATCAGGGAAGCCTCTGGTCAGCTTGACAAGGTCGTGAACACGGCCCACGGGGCCGAGGTATCCAAGGCGGGCAGGCGGCTCAGGCTAGAGCAAGTCGAAGCCAGGGTCGCCGAGGAATTCGCGATCGAGGTCGACGCCCTGATGGCGGAGTACGGCCCGGAGGTGCCGGTTCCGTCAGCCGAACCTGACCGGCCGCCGGTTCCGTATGACCGCGGCGTACAGCAGAAGCGGGCCGACACCGCCCAGCGCCAGCTCGACCAGCTCGGCAAGGTGAACCCGCTGGCACTTGAGGAATTCGCGGCGCTCGAGGAACGCCACGCATTCCTGCAGACCCAGCTCGAAGACCTGCGCAAGACCAGGCGCGACCTGCTCATCGTGGTCAAGGAAGTCGATGACCGGGTACAGCAGGTGTTCGCCGACGCGTTCGCTGACACGGCGCGGGAATTCGTGCATGTCTTCGCCACCCTGTTCCCCGGCGGCGAAGGCCGGCTGATCCTGACCGAGCCTGACGACATGCTCGCGACCGGCATCGAGTTCGAGGCCAGGCCGCCGGGCAAGAAGGTAAAGCGGCTCTCGCTCCTATCCGGCGGCGAGCGATCCCTGACCGCGATCGCCTTCCTGGTCTCGATCTTCAAGGCGCGCCCTTCGCCGTTCTACGTGATGGACGAGGTGGAGGCGGCCCTTGACGACACCAACGTGCAGCGACTGCTCGACATCTTCGAAGAGCTGCGGGCGAGTTCCCAACTGATCATCGTCACCCACCAGAAGCGCACGATGGAAATCGCCGACTCCCTCTACGGAGTAAGCATGCGCTCCGACGGCGTCTCCGCCGTAATAAGCCAGCGCCTCCGCGAACGCGAACCGGCCTAACCAGAAAATTGCCTTAAGGCCGGCCACAGAGCCGGCGCGCGGCACCGCCTGGACTGAGGAGCAAAGCGCGAAGCGCGAGCGACGAGGGAAGGCGGTGCCTTAAAGCGCGCCGGCATATCGGGGGGTCCGGGGGGTCGTCCCCCCGGGTCAACACAGTCGTCCCCCGGGCTAACACCCTCGCGCTGGCCCGTCTGGTCCCGCGCTTCTGCCAGACTGGATTAGTCATGGATACCTTGCTCATCATCATCGTGGTCGCTGTCGTCGTCCTCCTTGCGGGCGGCGGTGCGCTTCTCGCGCCGCGCCGACGCCGCCTCGGACGCCGGGCTGAGAGGCAGTTGCCGCCAGCGGAAGGTACCAGCACGACGACCTCCGCGCCGCCCAGAACCGGTTCGACCGCGGTCGAACCGGTACCTGAGGTCCCGCCGCTTGAGCCGGCCCAGACCGCGGCCCCGCCCGCCGCGCCCGCCCTGGAGAAGCCGCCGCCCTCGGCCGGCCGCCTGGTCCGCTTGCGGAGCAGGCTGGCGAGGTCGCAGTCAGCGTTCGGCTCCGTGCTGCTCAACCTCCTTTCCACCGGCAAGCTCGATGACGAGACCTGGGACGAGGTCGAAGAGGTACTGATCACCGCCGACATGGGCGCGGGCCGGCGCTGCAGCTCGTGAACCAGCTGCGCACCGAGGTCAAGGTCGAGGGCACTCGCGACGTTAAGCAGATCAAGGCCATGCTCCGCGCTGACCTGCTCACGGAGGTTAACCCCGACCTGGACCGCACCCTGCACACGAAGCCTCACGGTGATCGTCCCGCCGTGCTGCTTATTGTCGGAGTGAACGGGACTGGAAAGACAACAACCGCAGGCAAGCTTGCCAGAGTGCTGATCGGCGACGGCCAGACCGTGCTGCTCGGCGCGGCCGACACGTTCCGAGCGGCCGCTGCCGACCAGCTGGAGACCTGGGGGTCGCGGGTCGGCGCCAAGACCGTGCGCGCTGACCGGGAAGGAGCCGATCCCGCCAGCGTCGCCTTTGAGGCCGTCAGCGAGGGCATCGCGAGCGGGGTCGACACGGTGATCGTGGACACCGCTGGCCGGCTGCACACCAAGACCGGGCTGATGGACGAGCTTGGCAAGATCAAGCGAGTGATCTCCAAGCACGGCACCGTCGATGAGGTTCTGCTCGTGCTTGACGCCACGACGGGGCAGAACGGCCTGCGCCAGGCGCGGGTTTTCGCGGAGGTTGTCGACATCACCGGCATCGTCCTCACCAAGCTGGACGGGACCGCGAAGGGCGGAATCGTGATCGCGGTGCAAAGGGAACTCGGAGTTCCGGTGAAGCTGGTCGGTCTTGGTGAGGGTCCTGACGACCTGGCACCCTTTGACCCGGCCGCGTTCGTGGATGCTCTGATCGGCTAGCAGGCAAGGAGTTCAACGCAAGTGTTCGAGACACTCTCTGACCGGCTAACCCAGGTCTTCTCCTCGCTGCGCAGCCGGGGGCGGCTGTCGCCGGCTGACGTCGAGGCCACGACCCGCGAAATCAGGATCGCGCTGCTCGAAGCCGACGTCGCGCTCCCGGTCGTGCGAACCTTCGTCGCGAAGGTCAAGGAACGCGCGCTGTCGGCCGATGTCCTGCAAGCGCTCAATCCGGCCCAGCAGGTCATCAAGATCGTCAACGAAGAGCTGGTCGAGATCCTCGGCGGCGAGGCGAGGCGGCTGCGCTTCGCAAAGGTGCCGCCGACCGTGATCATGCTGGCCGGCCTGCAGGGCTCTGGCAAGACCACGCTGGCCGCGAAGCTCGCGCTCTGGCTGAAGCGGCAGGGCAACACGCCGATGCTAGTCGCCGCCGACCTCCAGCGGCCGAACGCCGTGCAGCAGCTTCAGGTGCTCGGCGAGCGAGCCGGGGTGCCGGTGTACGCGCCCCAGCCGGGTAACGGGACCGGCGACCCCATCGTCGTGGCCCGTGATTCGGTCGAAGAGGCCAAGCGCCGGCTCCAGAACATTGTGATCATCGACACGGCCGGCCGGCTCGGCGTCGACACCGAGCTGATGGCTCAGGCCGCGGCGATCAGGGACGCGGTCGACCCGGACGAGATCATGTTCGTGGTCGACGCGATGATTGGCCAGGACGCCGTCGCGACCGCGCAGGCCTTCCTCGACGGGGTCGGCTACGACGGCGTCGTGCTCACGAAGCTCGACGGCGACGCTCGGGGCGGCGCCGCGCTGTCGATCGCCCAGCTAACCGGGCGTCCGATCATGTTCGCCTCGAACGGCGAGAAGCTCGAGGACTTCGACCTGTTCCATCCGGACCGGATGGCATCAAGGATCCTCGACCTCGGCGACATCATGACGCTGATTGAGCAGGCCGAGCGGACCTTCGACCAGCAGCAGGCGACCGACATGGCCAGCAAGCTGGCTTCTGGCGACGGCTTCACGCTCGAGGATTTCGTCGAGCAACTCGCGATGGTGCGCAAGCTCGGCCCGATCAGCAACCTGCTCGGCATGCTGCCTGGTGCGGCGCAGAACCGTGAGCTGCTGAGCCAGATCAGCGACAAGGACCTGGACCGGGCGGCCGCGATCGTCAACTCCATGACGCCGGAAGAGCGCAGGACCCCCAAGGTGCTCAACGGCTCGCGCCGGCTGAGGATTGCCAATGGCGCCGGGGTCAGCGTGGGCGAGGTCAATTCCCTCGTCGTGCGCTTCCAAGAAGGCCAGAAGATGATGCGGCAGATGATGGGCGGTATGCGCGGCATGCCAGGTATGCCGGGGATGCCGGGCGCGCGGCGAACCTCGTCAAAGGCGAAGAACAAGAAAAAGGGCAAGGGCGGCGGACGGCCAGCATCGGCTGGCCGGCCGGGCGGTTCCGGCGGTTCCGGCGGTTCCGGCGGTCGGCCTGAGCAGGTCGGCGCGGGCGGAGGGCTGGCTGGCCTTGCCGGTGCGGCTCCTGGCCCGGGCGGGTTCGACTTGAGCGCGCTTGACCAGTCGGGACTCGACCTGTCCCAGTTGCAGCGGGCCGGGCTGAATCTTCCCGCTGGCCTGCGCAAGCCATCAGGATCCAGCCTTGCAGCGGGCAATCCGCCCGCTGACGACAAGCAGCTTCCGCCTGGCCTGCGTGGCCGCAACGGCAAGAAAGGCCGGTAGGCCGCTGCACGACTAGATGTCTGGCACAATATGTTGGCAACCTTCGGTTCCGCGAGGCCCTCTCTAACTCGTCGTCGCCGTAACCTGCGTCGGACGGTGGATCAGGCTCCTCACTCTGAATACCGCTGTCCGCACTCAATCCGCTGGGAGAAGACCACAGCCGTGGCTGTAAAGATCAAGCTAAAGCGCATGGGCAAGATCCGGGAGCCCTACTACCGGATCATCGTCGCCGACGCCCGCACCAAGCGGGACGGACGAGCGATCGAGGAAATCGGTAAGTATCACCCGAAGGCTGACCCGTCGTTCATCGAAGTCAACTCGGACCGGGCGCAGCACTGGCTGTCTGTCGGCGCTCAGCCGACCGACCCGGTGCGGAAGATCCTCGAGGTAACCGGAGACTGGCAGAAGTTCAAGGGCCTGCCGGGAGCCGAGGGCACGCTCAGGACCGCGGCCGCCCGTACTGACAAGAAGGAAGTCTTCGCCGCTGCTCTCGCTGAGACAGTCGCGGACGTCGCTGCCGCGCCTAAGGGCCGGGCGAGGTCAGGCGGGGCCGGGGCCGGGGCCAAGGCGGCCGAGGGCAAGGCGGGCGACAGCAAGGCAGAGAAGCCGGCGAGGAACAGCCGGCCGAAGGCCGACGCTAAGGACGCCGCTCCTGCGGCTGAGGCTCCTGCGGCTGAGGCTCCTGCGGCTGAGGCTCCTGCGGCGGCTGAGGCTCCTGCGGCTGAGACGGCCGAGGCGCCGGCTGCCGCCAACTCAGACAATGGCGCCGGCTCGGGCAGCGGAGACTGAGGTGCTCGAAGAGGCGCTTGAGCACCTCGTGAGGGGCATCGTCGACTACCCGGACGAGGTGCGGGTCTCAAGCCGCAACTTGCGCAGGGGCCGAGTGCTTCAGGTCCGGGTGCACCCCGATGACCTGGGCAAAGTTATCGGCCGGGGCGGGCGGACGGCGAGGGCTCTGAGGACGGTGCTTGGCTCCCTGGCCGGCGACTCTTACGTCCGTGTCGACCTGCTCGACGCGGACGAGGTGCGTTAGCCAGCATGTGGCTGGTTGTCGGCCGGGTCGGACGTCCGCACGGCCTCCGCGGTGAAGTGACCGTGGAGGTGCGGACCGATGACCCGGCTGAGCGCTTCCGGCGGGGCGCGGAGCTGCTGACCGATCCGGCAGACCGCGGTCCGCTGACCGTTGCCGAAGTTCGCTGGCACTCGGGTCGGCTCCTGCTCACGTTCGTCGGCTTCGAAGACCGGGAATCGGCCGAGGAATTGCGGGACACGCTACTGCGCATCGATTCGGCCGAACTCAAGCCGCTCGCCGATCCTGAGGAGTTCTACGACCACGACCTGATCGGGCTGATGGTCACGACCGTTACCGGCGAAGAGGTCGGCACGGTCGCCGACGTGCTGCACTACGGTCAGGACCTGCTCGTAGTGCACGGCACCGGCCCGCGCGCGGGCGCGGAGCTCCTGATCCCGTTCGTGGCCGCGATCGTACCCGAGGTCGACGTTCCTGGCGGCAAACTGGTAGTCGACCCGCCGGCCGGGCTCATCGATTCAGAAGCCGTCACCTGACCGGGCCGGGTGCTGGGAAGACCTGAAGATCCTGCTGACAATTGGCTGTGCGGGCGGTCGGGGTTGATCTTGATGGGGGCTGGGGCTGGGGCTGGGCTAGGCCAGGGGCCGGGCCGGGCCGGGCCGGGCCGGGCCGGGCCGGGCCGGGCTGGCTTCAGGGAGTGACGGGCTGGTGTGACTAGCGTGACTTTAGTGGCTGGCGGGGCTGGCGGGGCGCGGCGCGGGTGGTGCCGGGGTGCGGCTGGGGTGACGGCGGCGCTGGTGACCGCATCGATGGGCCATGGGTGCGTTTCCGTGGGAGTGAGGCGGGTCCCGTGGGTCTTGCTGGGGAGGCGGGGGCACTTTGCCATGGTTTTTACGTGGGTAAAGTGCCCCCGCCTTCCGGGGGCGGGACGGCGGGCTGCGCCGAATGCCCGGAATGCCGGGATATCCGGGCGGGATCGGGCGGGGACCCGGCCCCTCCCTGACCATGCGGAGGAGCCGACCTGGAGTGAGTTCTGGTCAGCTCCTCGGAGTGGCCCGGGCGGGACTGATCCTGCAGCCTTTCCCGGCCTCAGCCGGGCGGTGGGTCGGTTGGAGTTTCCGGCTTCGCTGGTTGCGGCCTGAAGGCTCCTGTCGCGGGGGTGCGCCGGCAGGCTCCCCCATGATTGTGGAATCCCCGACTGGAATGCCATCTGAGGATTCCACTAAAGCAGGCTCGCCGATCCTGTGGGTGCCGGCAGCGGACCGGTATGCGGTGAATGCCCGGTTCGTGGCGGCGGGGAGCGGGGCGGTGCCGCGCTGCGAACGGCGGCTGCCCGGCTTCGCTGCTTTCGCTGGTCCGACATACCCGAGTCCGGAAATCGGACTGACCCGCTGCTCTCAGCCTCCCCGCCATTCCCGGCATTTTCCTGACATCCAGGGCAGCCCGCCGTCCCGGCCGTGGACACCGGGGGCACTTTGGTACCGTAAAAACGACCCCGAAGTGCCCCCGGTGCTCGGGCAAGACCGTCCGGCACCCGCCTCACTCCAGCGGAAACCCACCCGTCGGCCATCGTTGCGGCCGGTCGGGCATTACGAGCGTTTTGTCCCGCGCGACCCCTGCCGGGCACTGGCCAGAGGCCCCCGGCCCGCCTGGCCAGAGGCCCCCGGCCCGCCTGGCCAGAGGCCCCCGGCCCGCCTGGCCAGAGGCCCCCGGCCCGCCTGGCCAGAGGCCCCCGGCCCGCCTGGCCAGAGGCCCCCGGCCCGCATTTCATGATCAACTTAGGCTAGGTGGCATTTGTGTACGAATAGCGTCGATGGCACATCGTTGTCATTGGCGGAGCGGGTTGTACGACATCGATGGGCCAGCGATGTTGTTGCGACGCGGCGGAGGTCAAGCTGAGAATCGATATTATCACTATATTTCCGGAATACTTCGCCCCGCTGAATGTCTCGCTGATCGGCAAGGCCGTTCAGCGCGGTGACATTGACGTGACCGTGCACGACCTGCGCACCTGGGCGCACGATGTACACCGGACCGTCGATGACACTCCCTTCGGCGGCGGCCCAGGGATGGTGATGAAACCGGAGCCATGGGGCGAAGCCCTGGACGCAATTCTCGGCGTCGGCCGTGAGCCTGGTCCCGGCCCCGAGCCTGGTCCCGGCCCCGAGCCGGGCACCGGCCCCGAGCCGGGCACCGGCCCCGAGCCGGGCACCGGCCCCGAGCCGGGCACCGGCCCCGAGCCGGGCACCGGCCCCGGCCCCGGCCCGTGCCCCGGCCCCGCGCCCGAACTGGGCGCCGGCCCCGATTCCGGCCCCGGCCACGCGCCTCAGCTGATCATTCCCACCCCGGCCGGCGCCATGTTCGCACAGGAAACCGCCGCCGCCCTCGCGACCGCCGAGCACCTGATTTTCGCTTGCGGCCGCTATGAAGGGATTGACGATCGGGTCGCGGCCGATGCCAGGCGCCGCTTGCGGGTGCACGAGCTGTCCATCGGCGACTATGTGCTGGCCGGCGGTGAGCCGGCCGTGCTCGTCATGATCGAGGCCATCTGCCGGCTCGTACCCGGGGTGCTCGGCAATGCGCTCTCCGCTCCCGATGACTCGTTCGGAGCCGGCGAAGGCCCCATGTCCGGCCTGGTCGAAGGCCCCGCCTACACCCGGCCAAGAACCTGGCGCGACCTCGAGGTCCCTGGCGTGCTGCTTTCTGGCGATCATGGAGCTATCGCCCGCTGGCGAAGGGATCAGGCGCTCGCCAGGACGGCGAGGAACCGCCCGGACCTGGCCGGTAAGATCTCCGCCGAGACCCTGGACGCTCGCGATCGGGAGATCCTTTCCGTGGCTGGTTTCGCGATTGACGGCAAAGATGTGGCACACTGAAAGCCGCTGCCCCAAGATGGCCGTGCCTCGCGTACGGCTGTGCCTTGTACGGGCGGCCGTCGCATGCCTTCGCTGCGACAAGACCACTTCAGCGCGTTCGCAGGCGTGCGCGTGATGAGTAAATGAGGACTACGAGCGATGCACACCGCGATTGCCGAGCTTGAGCAGGCACAGATCCGGTCGGATATTCCGGCATTCCGACCCGGCGACACCCTGAAGGTGCACGTCAGGGTCACCGAGGGCAACCGGTCAAGGATCCAGGTCTTCCAGGGCATCGTGATCCGCCGTCAGGGTGGCGGTGCACGTGAGACCTTCACGGTTCGCAAGATCAGCTACGGCGTTGGCGTCGAGCGCACCTTCCCCGTTCACACGCCGGCGATCGAGCAGATCGAGGTTGTGACCAGGGGTGACGTGCGCCGGGCGAAGCTGTACTACCTGCGGTCGCTGCGCGGCAAGGCCGCGCGGATCAAGGAGCGCAGGGACCCCGTACGCTAGCCGGTTGCCGTAGCAGGCGAGATACTTGCTGACGTGGTGCCCTTCGCTGCCTGCCTGGCCGCGCCCATGCAGACCTGTCGCACAGGTGCTGTTGTAGACCCAAAAGCCGTGCTGACGGGATGGTGCTGACGGCCGATGACGCAATCTGAGACACCGCAGTCGAGGACCCCGGATCCGGCCGACAGCACGGACGACGAGGACACGACGCAGAGCAAGCCGGCCGAGTCGCCCGCTGAGGAAAAGGCCGAGGGGCGACGCGGCCGGTCGTTCCTGACCGAGATGGCGGTACTGTTCGTCATCGCGCTGACGATCGCCCTGCTGATCAAGAGCTTCGTGGTCCAGCCGTTCTTCATCCCGTCGAGCTCGATGGAGAACACGCTGATGATCGGCGACAAGGTCCTGGTGAACAAGCTCGTTTACCACGTCAGGTCGATCCAGCGCGGCGACATCATCGTCTTCAACGGCGATGGCTCGTGGAACCCGCCGACCGCGGCCCAGGCCGGGAGCAGCAGCCCGCTTGCCCGCGTCTACGATGACACGCTCGGGGCGCTGTTCCGCAACATCGCCGGCCTCTTCGGTACCCCGACCGACCAGGTCGACTACATCAAGCGCGTGATCGGGCTGCCCGGTGACCACGTGGTGTGCTGCAACGCCAACGGCGAGATCACTGTTAACGGTGTCGCCCTGAGCGAGAAGTCCTTCATTCACTCGGGTAACAAGCCTTCGCAGTTCGGTTTCAACGTGATCGTGCCGGCCGGCCAGCTGTGGGTTATGGGTGATCATCGCAGCGACTCGGCGGATTCGAGGTTGCACGATTGCGCCTACAGGGATCCTGAGACGTGCTTTCCTTTCGACCGGACCGGCACAATCCCTGAGAACAAGGTGATCGGCCGGGCGTTCATGATCGTCTGGCCGCCGACGCGATTCAGGGTTCTGCCGATTCCTTCCACGTTCGAGCAGGCCAAGCTCCTGGCGTCGAGCCGACATTCCTCCGACGCCGCGGCGAGCGCCAGCCTGCGGGTGGCCGAGCTTGCGAGCTCGGCCGGCGGGATACCTGTCAAGCCTTCTGCGCCCTATTTCCCGCTGGCGCTGGGCTTTGGCTTCGCCCTGCCCCTTACCGCGGCCGAACGCGTGCTCAGGCGTCGCATCAGGACTCGCCGCAGGTCAGCCACTGCGGCCGGATCAGATCGGTCCGGCGGCTAACTATTGCCCGACCCGGTTCGTTGGGAGTGCGGCAACGTTATTCCGCAGCGGTCAGATGCCGCGTGAGGCTTCGGCCGGCCGTTAGGCTGGATGGTGATGATGAACGAGGATCAGCGCGCTGCCGTCGCGCCGCAAGCTCCGGCGGATGAGGCGGAGACCGACGGGCAAGCCGAGGATCAGCCACGCGGTCGCTGGTCTTTCCTCACCGAGATGGTGGTGCTGTTCGCCGTAGCGCTCACGATCGCGCTGCTGATTAAGAGTTTCGTGGTGCAGCCGTTCTTCATTCCGTCGGGCTCGATGGAGAACACGTTGCTGATCGGCGACAAGGTTCTGGTCAACAAGGTCGTCTATCATCTGCGCCCGATCGAGCGCGGCGACATCATCGTGTTCAACGGCAGCGGCTCGTGGGACCCTCCGGTAGCTGGCGGGCCCGTCAGCCATAACTTCCTCGTGCGCGCCTACGACGACACGCTCGGTGCGCTCTTGCATTCGATCGCCGGGCTGTTCGGCACCGCCCCCGGCCAGACCGACTACATTAAGCGGGTCATCGGCGTGCCGGGTGATCACGTGGTCTGCTGCAACGACAAGCACCAGATCCTGGTCAACGGAGTGCCGCTCCAGGAGCAGTCGTATATCTATCCGGGAGCGCTGCCGTCGACCGAGCCGTTCAACGTCAGGGTTCCGGCCGGGCGCCTCTGGGTACTTGGCGATAACCGGCCGGATTCAGCCGACTCCCGCCTGCACGACTGCGCTTACTCGGACCCCGAGCGCAGCTGCTACTCGTTCGACCGGAACGGCACGATCCCTGAGAGCAAGGTCGTCGGCCGGGCGTTCATGATCGTCTGGCCGCTGCACCAGTTCAAGGTCCTGTCGATCCCGGCGACCTTCGACCAGCCCGGTCTCGCCGGGACGGCAGCCGGGCAGAAGTCGGCGGCGGCCTTGCTGAGCTCAGACGGCGCCGTACCAGTCCGGCCATCGGCTCCCTACCTGCCGCTTGGCGTCGGCTTCGCGGCAGCCGTGCCGCTAACACTAGCGGAGCGGCGGGTCAGGCGCAGGATCAGGCGCCGCAGGCCGCGGTCAGGGTGACCAGAAGTGCAAGCATCAGGAGGCAGGGCAGTAAAAGCAAAGTCAGGATCCGCCAGTAAGCGCTCGCAGGCGATCGCCCGCGAGAGGGCAAGGCGCCGCGCGGCTGGTCCGGTGATCGAGCCAGTGGAGCGGCCAGTTGGCTATACGCCCCGACGTGGCCAAGGGCTCACTGGCTATGAACGTGTGCTCGCGCGGGCTGGTCTCGGCCCGGTAGCCGGCGTCGATGAGGCCGGCCGGGGCGCGTGCGCCGGGCCACTGGTCGTCGCGGCGGTCGCTCTTGACCGGCTGGAAAACGGGCGCTGGTCGCAGGTCGCTGACTCCAAGACGCTGACCGCCAAAGCCAGAGAAGCCGCCTATGCGCGGATAACCCAGTCAGCGCTCGCCTGGCACGTGGTGATCATCGAGCCCGCCGACATCGACAAGCATGGATTGCACGTCTGCAATGTGGCCGGCATGCGCCGGGCGCTGGCCGGCCTGGCGGTCTGCCCTGGTTACGTGCTGACTGACGGCTTCGCCGTACCTGGCCTGGCTGTCCCGGCGCTGGCCATGTGGAAAGGCGATCAGGTGGCGGTCTGCGTTGCCGCTGCCTCAATCATCGCCAAGGTAACCAGGGACCGGATTATGACCGGGCTGCATTCTGAGTATCCGCAGTACGGGTTCCCCGAGCACAAGGGCTACTCGACGCCCAGTCACATGGCGGCGCTCGATGAGCACGGACCGAGCCCGGTCCATCGCCGCTCGTTCGTGAACGTGTCGAGCCGGCTGGCGGATTCGTACCTGACTGGCGAGGTGCTGGCCGACGCGGTGCTTGCCGAGGAGCGGCTTGCCGAGGAGGGGCTTGCCGAAGAGGGGCTTGCCGAGGAGGCTGAGCTTGCGTCAGTCTGGGCCTGCCGGCCCGATGGTCCTATCGTTGAGCTTGAGCGCGCCCTAGCGCCCGCCTCATCGGAGGGGAGAACATGAGCGCGGAGGATCTCGAGAAGTACGAGACCGAGATGGAGCTTCAGCTCTATCGCGAGTACCGCGACGTCGTCGGGTTGTTCTCGCATGTAGTGGAGACCGAGCGCAGGTTCTACCTGACCAACGACGTGGACCTCCAGGTGCGGACCGCAGATAACGGCGAAGTGTTCTTCGAGGTCACCATGCACGACGCCTGGGTGTGGGACATGTACCGCCCAGCGAGGTTCGTGAAGAACGTCAGGGTCGTGACGTTCAAGGACGTGAACATCGAGGAACTCGCCAAGAGCGAGCTTCAGCTCCCCGAAGAGTCCTGAGACCCTCATTACATCAGGCCCTGCCGACATCGACGCGCCACCGGACACCGCCGGTCCACAGCCAGCGCCGCCTCCCAGACGCCAGCCAACAGCACAAAAATCGTCGCAGGCAGCGGCCACGATCCTCAGGCAGGCTCGATGCCGGAGGTGGTGCCGGTGCGGCAGAAAGATGCCCTTGGCCAGCACGGCGAGCAACTCGCCGCTCAACATCTGGAGGAGAACGGCTTCCGGGTACTCGACAGAAACTACCGGTGCGCGGAGGGGGAGCTCGACATCGTCGCGGCTGAGCACCGCACCCTCGTCGCCGTAGAGGTAAAGACCCGCTCGGGCTTACGCTACGGCACCCCGCTTGAAGCGGTCACCCCGCAGAAGCGAAGGCGCCTGCGGCGCCTTGCCGTCCACTGGGTGGTCTCCCACGGCGTCATCTTCGATGACCTACGCATAGACGTGATAGCCATCCTCAAATCGCCGTCCGGCGACTTCACCATCGAGCACATCCGCGGAATCGGCTGACCCGAGCCCAGGCCCGTGGTGCCCGGGGTGGGGTTCGGTTTGGAAACAACACCGAACCCCACCCCCCATCCCCGGCCCTGCGATCCCCGGCCCGGCCCGCCATCCCGGCCCGGCCCGCCATCCCCGGCCCGGCCACGCCATCCCCGGCCCGGCCCCAGCCCCGGCCCGGCCCCAGCCCCGGCCCGGCCACGCCATCCCGGCCCGGCCCCAGCCCCGGCCTCCTGCCCTGGCCCGGCTCGCTGCCCGGCCTCCGGCCCGGCCCCGGCCCCCGGTCCGGTCCTGCCCTGCCTCACCTATTCCGGCATTCCGGGTATTTGCCGCAACTGGCCGAGCGGTGCAGCAACGATGGCCCATGGGTGTGGCTCTTCCTGATGGAGCTGGGCCGGTTGGCTTGGAGTTGATCTTCAGGCTGCCGGGCAGGCCCAGCGTTGTCCCTCCGCAGGTGCTATAACCCCCGCAGAGGGACAACGCTGGGCCTGCCTCCTGGCTCGGAACCGCCGCGTTGTGCCATCGCTGGGCCTGCCGCCCGCCGCTGACCCGGCCTCCATCAGGAAGAGCCACACCCATGGCCCATGGTTGCTGTTCTCGGCAGCCTGGCAACGACAACGATGGGACATTGATGCTGTCGGCACCGCATCCATGGGACATCGATGCGGTTGTCGCCGCCCGGCCAACGACAACGATGGGACATCGATGCGGGAAAGCGGCCGCGCGAACCTCTGTGTCATCGTTGCGACGCGCGGCAGACCCGGCCGGTGAAATCGCTGGACCTGGGACTCGTGACCTGGTGATAGCGACCACGAGAAATCTGGGTACACAGACATGCTTTCCCGGTCGGCGGCCCGTTCGATCCAGTTTTAGGGTCAGTTGGTCGCTGAACGTGACCGATCGTCTCCGTCCGTGGTTGTGCTTAGACAGGCAATATGGACATTTTGCCCGCAAGCCCGGCCTAGGGTGAGTCGCGGTCCGGCCTAGGCCATCGCGGTCCGGCCTGGGCCATCGCCGTCCACAGGTCGTTGTCGCCCGCTGAGGTTATCCCCAAGGCCGTCCTTCGCGCTCGCGGTCACGGTCCCCGTCGGGCACTGTCGGAGGCCGGAGGTGGTGCTGGTGCCGCTAAGTGGCTGTGGGACGAGCGGGCGGGGTTCGCCGGGCGAACGCTGGGCGGTGGTGATCTAAATGGCGCTCGCCAGAGCGCACGCGATCGCGCTCGTCGGGGTGCAAGGTCATCCGGTGGAGATAGAAGCCGATATCGAGAACGGGCTGGTCGCGCTACTTCTCGTCGGCTTGCCTGATACGGCGTTGCGCGAGGCGCGTGACCGGATCCGTGCGGCGATCGTCAATTCTGGCGAGACCTGGCCCAACCGCAGGATCACCGTCGGATTGTCGCCAGCGAGCCTTCCGAAGCGAGGGTCAGGCTTCGATCTTGGCATCGCCTGCGCGATCTTGGCGGCGTCTGAGGCCATCAGGGCCTCAAGCCTGGAAGGGTTCGTGTTCGTTGGCGAGCTTGGCCTAGACGGCAGGATCAGGCCGGTTCCTGGAGTGCTGCCGGCGGCCGCCTCCGCGGCTGCCGCCGGATTCGCCGGGATCGTGGTGTCGGCACAGAACGCTGACGAAGCGGCGCTTGTCCCTGACCTCAAGGTGATCGCGGCCCAGAACCTGGCCTCGGTCGCTGCCTGGCTGCGGGCCGGCGGCCAGTTCGCCGTCGACGGCGTAACCGTGCTCGAGCGAGGCCGGGACCTGCGAATCGCGGATCTGCCGACCGATTCAGACGGTTCGTCGGGGAAGGACCTGGCCGACATCGTCGGCCAGCCGGCCGCCAGGCGCGGGGCCGAGATATGCGCCGCCGGCGGTCATCACATCATGCTGCTCGGGCCGCCCGGTGCCGGAAAGACGATGCTTGCTGAGCGTATTCCCGGCGTGCTGCCGAGGCTCGAGCCGCAGGCGGCGCTTGAGGTAAGCGCCATTCACTCGGTCGCTGGCACGCTGCCGCCTGGCCGTCCGCTGATCACCGAGCCGCCGTTCTGCGCGCCGCATCACACCGCCTCAAGGGCGGCGATCGTCGGCGGCGGGACCGGCGTGGTCAGGCCGGGGGCAGCGTCGCTAGCGCACTGCGGACTTCTCTTCCTTGACGAGGCGCCTGAGTTCGCCCGCGATGTCCTCGACGGGTTGCGTCAGCCGCTCGAGTCGGGCGAGGTCGTGATCGCCAGGGCGGCGGTGACCGCGCGTTTCCCCGCCCGGTTCACGCTGGTGCTGGCCGCGAACCCGTGCCCGTGCGCCAGCGCGGGCACCACTGCCGGCGCCTGCGCCTGCACGCCCATGGTGCGCCGCAGGTACCTGTCGCGGCTTTCCGGGCCGTTGCTCGACCGGATCGACGCCAAGATCGAGTTCCTTCCTGTGAGCCGCAGGGAACTGCTCAGCGACCGCGCGTTCACCGAGCCTAGTTCGGTCGTGGCTGAACGGGTCAGGCTGGCGCGAGAGCGAGCCGCCGGCCGCCTGGCCGGGACGCCCTGGCGGCTGAACGCGCAGGTTCCAGGACGCGAGCTACGGCGAAGGTTCGCGCCGGCACCAGGCGCGCTGGTGCCGCTCGAGCGGGCGATGGACCTCGGCCGGATCAGCGCCCGCGGAGCCGACCGCGTGATCAGGCTGTCCTGGACGATCGCCGACCTGGCTGGACTTGACCGGCCTGGCCCGGCCGAGATCGGGTATTCGCTCGGCCTGTGGTCTGGGGTGTCTCAGTGACCGGGTGGCCGCCCGATCCGGCGTGGCGCGCGAGTGAGCGCCTCGCCAGAGCCGCCCTGACGTGCCTTGCCGAGCCAGGGGACCCCGTTCTCGGGGTGCTGCTGCGGTCAAGGTCGGCGGCTGACGTGCTTGCTGGCCTGGTCAATGGTGAATCGGCCGACCGCGCCCTGACCGGCTTCGGCGAGACAGGGCTTACCCTGGCCCGCATCGCGCCCGGGCTGGCCGAGCGATCAGTGCAGCGAATGAGGGCACGGTTCCGTGAACTGCCTGCGACGGCGTGGCTTGATCACTGGGGAAAGCAGGGTTACCGGCTGGTCTGTCCCGATGAGCCCGAGTGGCCAACCCAGCTTGACGATCTCGGCGATGCCAAGCCGGTGGCGCTTTGGGTTCTTGGCAAGGTGGATCTGAGGTTCGCCTGCCTGCGTTCTGTGGCGGTGGTCGGATCGCGGGCGGCGAGCGCTTACGGAACGCTGGTCGCGTCCGAATTCGGGGCCGATCTCGCCGATCGCGCGATCACCGTGATATCTGGCGGTGCCTACGGGATCGATGCCGGGGCGCACCGCGGCGCGCTCGCCGCGGGCGGGTCTACCATCGCGGTGCTCGCCAGCGGGCTGGCGTTCGGCTACCCGCGAGGTCACTCCGAGCTCTTCGCCGCGATTAGCGATACCGGGGTGCTCGTCAGCGAAAGCCCGCCGGAACGGGCGCCGACCAGGCCGGGCTTCCTGATCAGGAACAGGCTCATCGCGGCGCTGAGCCGGGGCACCGTCGTCGTGGAAGCGGCGCTGCGCAGCGGTGCGCTCAACACCGCCAAGCACGCCAGAGACCTGAACCGGCCGGTGATGGCAGTGCCTGGCCAGGTCACCTCAGCGCAGTCAGCCGGCTGTCATGAACTGATCAGGGATGGAGGCGCCGTCTGCGTGACCAAAGCCGCCGACGTGTTCGAGCTGATCGCGCCGATCGGTGAAGCCGATGGTGACCTGGTTCCTGACCCGGTCCTGCCTGCCGAGCTACTCGACCCGGTCACCGCCGCGGTCCTGCGATCCATGAACGCAAGAACCGGCCGCGGCCCGGCCACTATAGCCACGCTGGCCGGAGTCGATCTCGACACCGCCATGCGCTGCCTTGGTCTGCTCTCAGCGGCCGGACTCGCCGAACGATGCGACCAAGGCTGGCGTGTCAGGAGGAATAAGTGACTGTAATTAACTACGATGTAGTCATGGCAAAGCGCATGGCTACTCCAGTAAGGTTCGATATTTCCGTCGCCTCAAGGCTGGCTGCTTTCGTGGCGGCTAACCCTGGCCTGTCGCTTTCGTCGGCGGCGAACCTGCTCGTTGACGAGGCACTCAGGTCGAACGAGCACCCGGGCATAGTGTTCCGTTCCGGGCCAACCGGTCGGCGGGCGGCGCTGGCCGCAGGTCCTGACGTGTGGGAAATGGTCAGAGCTGTGCGGTCCGCGCGCGCAGCTGAACCTGGCCTGGGCGAGGATGACTTGCTCGGCCTGCTTGCGGAGAACACCGGGGTAGGAGTGACGCAGATCCGCGTCGCCGTCCGATACTGGGCGGCCTATCCGCAGGAGATCGACGCCGAGATCGGCGCCGCGGACACGGCCGAGGACGCGGCGCGCGACTCCTGGCTCAGGGAACAGCAGTTGCTGGCCGGGTAGCCGATGACGACCTCGCTTCTGCTAGATGAGATGTTCTCCGACTCCATTGCCGGGCGCCTCCGCGCGAAGGGCTACGACGTGCTCTCCGTGGTGGCTGATCAGGATCTGGTCGGGTTGCCCGACGATCAGGTCCTGGCGCGGGCCGCCTTGGCGGGGCGCGCTCTGGTAACGGCCAACATCAAGGACTTCCTGCCGCTTGACTCCGATTATCGTGCCACCGGGCGGACTCACGCTGGCCTGATCCTGGTCTCCACCAAGACCTTTCCCCAGACCCGAAGCTACTCATCCGCCGTCGCTGATGCGCTGCTGGCGGTGCTCGACTTGGAGAGCCGGATGGCGGGCGGCCAGGTGATCTTCCTGGCCCGGGCCTGAGCGCGGCCCGCAGCCAGGCTGGCGTGCGCTGCGCTTCTGCCGCACACTGAGTGGCGTGCCTGAGGAGCGCTCCGCGGATGAGCCGGTTCCGGCCGAGTTCGCGGTCGCGCTGGCGGCGTTCGAGCGGTATCTGAGGGCCGAGCGCGGCCTTTCGCCGCACACCGTCAGGGCCTACTCGGGTGACATTCGCTCCCTGTTCGGCCATCTCAGCAACTGCGGGCTTGCTGACCTTAGCGAACTCGACCTATCCGTGCTCAGGGCCTGGCTAGCGGTTCAGCACGGGGCCGGGCAGGCGAGAACCACGATCGCCAGGCGAGCGGCGGCGGCCCGTGCCTTCACGGCGTTCGCTCATGAGCGCGGGCTGCTGGCTGACGATCCGGGCGCCCGGCTGGCCAGCCCGAAGGCCAAGCGCCAGCTCCCCGACGTTCTCGCTCCCGAGGAGATGATCGCCGTGCTTGAGCAGATGCCCGCTGCTACCGGCGATCCGCTTGAGCTGAGGGATCTGGCGATCATGGAGTTGCTCTACGCGACCGGAATCAGGGTCAGCGAACTGTGCGGGCTCGACCTCGACGATATAGATGACTCCCGGCGCACGATCAGGGTTCTCGGCAAAGGCTCGAAGGAACGGGTCGTCCCCGTCGGGGTTCCGGCTGCCCGCGCCGTCGATCGCTGGCGGGAATCGGGCCGGCCGCCCCTTGTGGCGACGAACTCTGGCCCGGCGCTGTTTCTCGGAGCGCGCGGCGGGCGCCTTGACCCGCGGACCGCACGCCGGATAGTCCATGCTCGCATCGCGGCCGTTGCGTCAGCTCCCGACACTGGCCCGCACGGCCTGCGGCACACCGCCGCCACCCACTTGCTCGAAGGCGGCGCCGACCTGCGCAGCGTGCAGGAATTTCTCGGCCACGCTTCCTTGTCCACCACGCAGATCTATACCCACGTCTCCATTGAGCGCCTCGTGTCGGCCTATCGTCAGGCCCACCCGAGAGCCTGACTTGCCGGGTGCTCGGTTGGAGTGCCGCGGGTCGGCTGCGGGTGGCGGGCATCGCGCTGGCGGCGGTTGCAGTCCGGAGCGGGCGGTGACGGGCGGGGCTGGTGTTACCTGAGTGATGTCCCCGCGTCCGTGGCCGGTCCGCCGGCCGGTCTGCCTGGAAGGTAGCACTGGTATGCCAGGGCAGGATTCCACTTAGAGACGGACGGCAGCGCGGATCCGGGCGACCCGGTTCCCGGCTCCTCTGCTCCCGGTTCCCGGTGCCCGCCGTTCAGGTCTCCCCTGCTCCTGGCACACCGGGCACCTGGCCGCCAGCCCCTGGCCGCCAGCCCCGGCCGCAACCGCAACGATGGGACATCGATGCTGCTCAGCCGGGCCGGGCAACCGCAACGATGACCCATGGATGTCGTTACCGCAGCAACGATGTCCCATAGATGCGGTTGCCCGCCCCCGCCGGACAGCATCGCTGGGACATCGTTGCGGTGAGCCGAGCTGAAATGTCCGGTTCGCTGGCGCCGCCGGCCGGTTCGCGACCGCCGCAGCGACTCGCGTGCCCGGTGGCGGCCCGGCGCGGGCGATCGCCGGTCTTGCGGCCTGCCCGGCGCGGCCGCCGCAACCGGGATCGGCGCCCCGCCACCCCCGTCGCAGGTCCTGACCTTCAAGCACCACCCCATCTGCCCCGGCCCGCATCGTTACCATCACGAAATGAGCCAGAGCCAGCGATGCGGTAAACCCGAGCGTCCTGCCAGGCCAGATATCTCGTCAGGCCACGCGCCGCGGCCCGGCTTGGGCCACGCACCGCGGCCCGGCTTGGGGCGCGCGCCGCGGCCCGGCTTGGGCCATCACTCCCGTCACGGCGCATGGCGGGCGCGGTAGAGGCCGGTAGATGTAAACTTCATTGCAGGCCCGGTGTTCGGTGGCTTTTGTCAGCGTGCACTTGATCTTCGTCGGCGTGCACCGCGGCCCAATTCGCGCGTTCGCTTGCCGTTCGCGAGTGCCTTGGCGCTCGCAACTGGAACGCACCTCACCGGTCCGCTGGGAAACCCGCGGCGAGGAGCGTACGGACGCTAGGACAAACCGACCGCGCCGACGCCTGATGGCGGGCGCACGACAGGAAAGGACACCGGCATGGCTCCGGTCGTCACTATGCGGCAGCTGCTGGAAAGCGGCGTACATTTCGGACACCAGACCCGGCGCTGGAACCCGAAGATGAAGCGCTTCATCTTCACCGAGCGCAACGGGATCTACATCATCGATCTTCAGCAGTCGCTCCAGTTCATCGATCGCGCGTACGAGTTCATCAAGGAGACCGTTGCCCACGGTGGCTCGGTGCTCTATGTCGGCACGAAGAAGCAGGCGCAGGAGGCGATCGCCGAGCAGGCCCGCCGGGTGGGCATGCCGTTCGTCAACCAGCGTTGGCTCGGCGGAATGCTGACAAACTTTTCAACCGTCTACAAAAGGCTTCAGCGACTCAAGGAACTTGAGGAACTCGACTTCGACGACGTGTCTGGTTCCAACATGACCAAGAAGGAACTGCTGCAGCTTCGCCGTGAGCGGGACAAGCTCGAGCGTTCGCTCGGCGGCATCAGGGACATGGCGAGGGTCCCGAGCGCGATCTGGGTCGTGGATACCAAGAAGGAGCACATCGCGATCAGCGAGGCTCGCAAGCTGGGGATCCCCGTCATCGCGATTCTCGACACTAACTGCGATCCCGACGAGGTTAACTATCCGATCCCCGGCAACGACGACGCCATCCGCAGCGTCGCGCTGCTGACGCGGGTCGTGGCCGACGCGGTGGCCGAGGGCCTTATCGCGCGGGCCGGGCGGGCCACGACCGAGGAGAAGCCGCAGGGCGACGGGCAGCTGGGCGCCGCGGAGCCGCTGGCCGAGTGGGAGCGCGAACTGCTCGAAGGCCGGGCCGTTGACGGTGCGGCCGCGGCCGCGGCCGCAGCCAGCGCCGCCGCCGCCAGCCCTGAGGCCGCCAGCCCTGAGGCCGCCAGCGCCGAGGCCGATGCCGCAGCCGCCAGCCCCGTGGCCGCCAGCCCCGTGGCCGCCAGCGCCGAGGCAGCCAGCGCCGATGCCGTGGCCGCCAGCCCTGAGGCCGCCAGCCCTGAGGCCGCCAGCCCTGAGGCCGCCAGCCCCGTCGAGGAGCCGACCCAGACGGCCGAGGCGGCCGAGGCGGCCCAGACGGTCGAGGCGGCCCAGACGGTCGAGGCGGTCGAGCCTGTCGACGCGTCCACCGGTGCTACCGGCGTGCACGCGGCCGCTGCCGCGGAAGCTGACGAGAAAGAGGCCGAGAAGACCGAGGTCGGCGACGTGCAGGGTGCGGCCGCCGAGGCGACCGCCGACCAGGCCTGAGCCGCGCCGAAGAACACAAGACTGCGAGAGATGAGGAAATGGCGAACTACAGCGCCGCTGACGTGAAGCGGCTCCGTGACCTTACCGGGGCTGGCATGCTCGATTGCAAGAATGCCCTGGTAGAGGCGGATGGCGACGTGAACGCCGCGATCGAGGCCTTGCGGATCAAGGGTGCCAAGGATGTCGGCAAGCGGGCCGGGCGCACCGCGGCTAACGGACTGGTGACGGCGGCCATGGACGGCAACTCAGCCGGCGTGCTCGTCGAGCTGAACTGCGAGACCGACTTCGTCGCGAAGACCGAGATCTTCCAGCAGGTCGCGGGCGACATCGCGGCGGCCGCGCTCAAGTCGGACGTCACTGACCGGCTGGCCGTGCTCGGCCTCGTCGTCAGGGACAACCTGACTGCGGCCGAACTGATCGAGCAGGCCGCGGCCGAACTCAAGGAGAAGCTTGAACTCGGTCGCTTCGCCGCTTACCGGGACGGCTATGTGGCTAGCTATCTGCACAAGTCGGACCCCGGCCTGCCGCCGACCCTCGGCGTGATCGTCGACCTTGACGGGACCGGCGCCGACGTGGCCATGGACGTGGCGCACCAGATCGCCGCGATGCGCCCGCAGTACGTCACCAGGGACAATGTGCCCGAGGACGTAGTGGCCAACGAGCGCAGGATCGCCGAGCAGGTTACCCGCGAAGAGGGCAAGCCTGAGCAGGCCATCCCGAAGATCGTCGAAGGCCGCCTCAACGCGTTCTTCAAGGACGTGGTACTGGTCGAGCAGGCATCGGTCAAGGACCAGAAGGCGACGATCAAGCAGGTACTCGCAGGATCGGGCGCCACGGTACGTGGCTTTGCCAGGTTCCAGATCGGGCAGGCTAGTTGAGACCAGGGTCGCCAGCAGCTCCGTCACCACTCGCGAAGGGAGTCCGCTTTGCCAGATAGCACCTTCGCCGGGGACGGGGCTGCGGCCACCGGCGCCGTGAGCGACCCTGATCCTGATGAGGCCGAATTGGAATGCGGAGAAGAGCACGGCGTCCGCGATAGCAACCGCGATTGGCATCGGGTGGTGCTGAAGCTGTCGGGGGAGGCCTTCGCCGGCGGGGCCGGCCTCGGTATTGATCCTGACGTCGTGTCGCAACTGGCCCGTGAGATCTCGGATGCGCTGCGCCTCGGAGTACAGGTCGCTGTCGTAGTTGGCGGCGGCAACATGTTCCGTGGCGCGGCGCTTTCCCACCGCGGTATCGACCGGGCCCGTGCCGACTACATGGGCATGCTCGGCACCGTGATCAACTGCCTGGCCCTGCAGGACGTCCTCGAGAAGCTTGGCGTGGAAACGCGAGTCCAGACGGCGATCACGATGGGCCAGGTCGCCGAGCCTTACATACCAAGGCGAGCGATCAGGCACCTGGAGAAGGGCCGGGTCGTCATCTTCGGGGCTGGTATCGGTGCGCCGTTCTTCTCCACCGACACCTGCGCGGCCCAGCGAGCGCTGGAGATCGGTGCCGAAGCGGTGCTGAAAGGCAGCCAGGTAAAAGGTGTATACGACGCGGACCCCCGCAAATCGCCCGATGCCAGCCTCTTCCGGTGGCTGGACTACAGCGACGTTCTGGTACGAGAGCTCAAGTTCATGGACGCTACGGCGGTTAGCCTGTGCATGGACAACGATTTGCCGATCGTGGTCTTTGACCTCATGGGCAAGGGCAACGTCGTGCGCGCCATTCGCGGCGAGCCGATCGGAACCCTTGTGAGCAGAAACGGGCAGGACTGGACAGCTAAACAGGAGCCGCAATGATTGACGACACCCTTCTCGAAGCCGAGGAAAAGATGGAGAAGGCGGTCGCGGTCGCCAAAGAGGACTTCGCGAACATCAGGACGGGCCGCGCTCATCCGTCCATGTTCAGCAAGATCCTGGTCGAGTACTACGGCACGCAGACGCCGGTCAATCAGCTGGCGTCGTTCCACATGCCCGAGCCGAGGATGGTCGTCATCCAGCCCTTCGACAAGGGCTCGCTGACCGCCATCGACCGGGCGATCCGGAACAGTGACCTCGGCGTCAACCCTGGCAACGACGGGGTGCTCATCCGGGTAGTGTTCCCCGAGCTCTCCGAGGAGCGGCGCAAGGAGTACATCAAGGTCGCCAGGCATAAGGCCGAGGACAGCAAAGTCTCGATCAGGAACATCAGGCGCCACGCCAAGGACGCGATCGACAAACTGGTCAAGAACGGTGACGCCGGGGAAGATGACGGGCACCGGGCCGAGGCCGAGCTCGACAAGGTGACTCAGACTTACGTGGGCCAAGTCGACGAGCTGCTCAAGCACAAGGAAGCGGAGCTGCTGGAGGTATAGTCCGGCACTGTGCACGTCAGCACAAGGTATAGCCTTTGCGTCTCGAAGTAGAGTAACCCGCGTTATCCGGGGTGATGTGACCGGCGGAGGGCATGCCTAGGTGAGCGAGCGCAAGACGATCCAGACCGGCCGTAACCTGCCGGTAGCTCTTGCCGTAGGACTCGGTCTCGGTGCGCTCGCGCTGGCTACATTGCTGTTCGTCAAGGTCGCGTTCCTTGTCATGGTCGCCGCGATCGTCGGCGTCGCGTTCTGGGAACTTGACCACGCGCTCCGCGGGCAGCAGATCAGGCTGATGGTGATCCCCACTGGGGTCGGCGGCGCTGTCATGTACGGGCTCGCCTACTGGCGCGGAACCGACGCGGCCCTGGCGGCCCTGGGACTGACCTTCGGGTTCGTGCTCGCCTGGCGGCTCGCCGGCGGGGCCAGCGGCTACGTACGCGACGTGACGGCGAGTATCTTCGCGCTTGTCTACCTGCCCGCGATGGCGACCTTCGTGCCGCTGATGCTCGCTCCGCGCGACGGCGCGCACCGGGTGATCGTGTTCCTCATCCTCGTGGTCTGCAGCGACACGGGAGCGTATTTTGCCGGGATCCTATTCGGCCGGCACCTCCTGGCGCCCGCGATCAGCCCTAAGAAGACCTGGGAGGGACTAGGCGGCTCCGTGCTCGCCTGCCTGGCCGCAGGCGCGCTCGGGATGGTCTACCTGCTGCACGGCACGGTCTGGAGCGGGCTGGTGCTCGGAGTCGCCGCGGCGGCCGCGGCCACGCTTGGCGACCTGGTGGAATCCATGATCAAGCGCGACCTGGACACCAAGGACATGTCAGCTATTTTGCCGGGACATGGCGGCATGCTCGACCGAATTGACGCGATGCTATTCGTGGCGCCGGTCGCCTGGCTGCTGATGATGGTCTTCCTCGGCAAGCACTAGCTGACGACCCAGCTCCTCGACTGCGACGCCAGCTGGTTCACCAGGCTCGAGGATCCGCGCCCCTGAGCGAGCAGCCGCTCCCTGTTAGTAATCGGGATCAGCCACAGCCATCGCACCGGCTCGCTGCCGACCGTGAACCCGGACAGATCAGGGACCTCAGGGCCGAGCAGCAGGCCAGGGTCGTCAAGGAACAGCACCGCCTCGTTGCCGTGACCGAGCGGGAATGATGACGGCTCGTGGTACCAGCGGATCGTCTGGCCGGTGCCGATCCAGCTGATTTCCCGCCACGGGTACTGCGCCAGCCAGAGGAAAATCCTCGCCGCCTGATTGCTCGGCAGCGTGGTCGCGACGGCTAGCTCGATCCTGGCCTTAGCGGCCGAATCCCGGCCGGTCTGCTCGATGACCGGCATTCGCTGGCAGCTCGTGCCCACCGTGGTCAGCACCGTGTAGGACCGGCGGCCGGCCGGCGGCCGCTCGGAGACGCCGACGACCGGGGGCTTATTGCCGGATACGTCCCAGTAGCGCGCACCAGGCCCGAGGCGGTCGAGCAGGTGCCCGAGCATGCCCTGCTGGAACTGCGCCCAGGCGTCCGGCTCCAGCCGCCAGCGCCAGAATTCGCTGGCCTCGGTGACGCGCGGACCGAGCCCTTCCATGGCCTCGTCAAGCGACCAGCCGAAAGGCGTCTGCCCAATCACATCCCGGCTGTAACCTGGCATTCCTTTCGACATGTCGGACCAGCCGGGGATGACGGCGAGCAGTTCGCTGTTCTCGAAAATAGCGACGCCATCACCTTCCTCGAACCACACGGCACGCAGCGACGCCTGATTGAGTGGCGCCCGGCCGTCGGGATGCTTAGTGTGGCCCTCTGGCATCTCGGGAGCGTGGCCCGCATCGAGCAGGCCAAGATCGATATCGGCCGGTGCCTTGCGGTGATTGGCCAGCCAGGTCGCGGCGATCGGCTCGGAGCGGTCGTGCATGTAGGCGGCGGTTGTCCAGCCGTCGTACTCCACGACCACGCGCCTGCTGCCGTAGGGACTTTCGCTGTCAAGCAGGATGACCGGCCGACCAGGTTCGGCGGATACCCTTGACTGACCGGGACGAGAGCGCGTGGTCGACATAACAAGGGAATCTATCGACATTCCACAGCTCCCGTGGCCCAGCCACGGATACTGTGAGGGGTTTGGTTGGAGCTAGTTCAGGTTAAGCCACTTCGGGCTGGCCGTATGCGGCCTTTGCGGCACTTGGCCGATCTCGATCCGGTCGGCCGCCGCGCCGTCGTGACCGAGCTCGGTCAGCCGGCCTACCGAGCGGACCAGCTGTCGCGGCATTACTTCGGACGGCTGTCCGACTCCCCGGCCGACATGACCGACCTGCCGGCCGACCTGCGTGACACCCTGGCCAGCGCCCTGCTGCCTGAGCTGCTGACCGCGACCCGCGAGCTGACGTGCGATCAGGGAATGACCCGCAAGACGCTATGGCGCGCGGCCGACGGCTCGCTGGTCGAGTCGGTGCTGATGCGCTACCCGAACCGGGTCACGATGTGCGTTTCTTCGCAAGCCGGCTGCGGAATGGCCTGCCCGTTCTGCGCTACCGGCCAGGCTGGCCTGACCCGCAACCTTTCGGCCGGGGAAATAGTGACCCAGATCTTCAAAGGAGCACAAGCGCTGGCTAGGGGCCAGCTCGCCGGCGGACCAGGTCGCGTCTCGAACATCGTGTTCATGGGCATGGGCGAGCCGCTCGCCAACTTCGCGCCCGTGCTGACCGCGATCCGCCGTCTCAGTGAGCAGGTACCTTCCGGGTTCGGGATCTCGCAGCGCTCGATCACCGTGTCGACCGTCGGCCTGGCGCCCGCGATCAGGAAGCTGACCGGTGAAGGCCTTACCGCCAGGCTCGCGGTCTCGCTGCACGCCCCCGACGATGAGTTGCGCGACGAACTCGTGCCGGTGAACCGGCGCTGGCCGGTCGCTGAGGTGCTCGACGCGGCCTGGGACTACTCGGCCGCCAGCGGCCGGCGAGTCTCCATCGAGTACGCCATGATCCGGGACGTCAACGACCAGGTCTGGCGGGCCCGGGCGCTCGCCGGTCTGCTGGCCGGCCGTCCCGTGCACGTGAACCTGATTCCGCTGAACCCGACGCCAGGCTCGCGCTGGACCGCCTCGGACCCTTCGGTCGCGGCCGAATTCGAGGAAACCCTGGCCAGGTCAGGCATCCCGGTAACGGTCAGGGACACGAGGGGCAGGGAGATAGACGGCGCCTGCGGCCAGCTCGCCGCCGCGAACCGCGACTAAGCCAAGCACCGATCGCCCCGTACCGATCGCCAACAGCACCACCCGCCGGGTTGGCCGCCCGCGCTAGCCCCAGCGTTGTCCCGGCGCGGGGCTCAGGGGCCCGCGCTAGCCTCAGCGTTGTCCCGGCGCGGGGCTCAGGGTCCCTGCGGAGGGACAACGCTGGGGCTGGAGTTTGGCGGGGAAACGCCATAGTGGTGGGTGCGGGGCGCTACTGTGGCGCTCGATGTCTGGAATGCCGCCAATGCGCCGGTGGCGGCGCCGGGTCGCCGGCGGCTGGTTCATGCTGCCTGGAACAAGGCCAAGGATGTGGGCACGATCACGGCGGAGACCGAGGCGGGGAAGCGGTTCGCGGTGTTCGGCCGGGGTTCACTGATCGCGTTTCCGAGCGGATCGGTGTACGGGGAGCCGTGGATCGAGCTCGGCGAGGACACCATGATCGCGGAGTGGGCGTCCGTGTGCGCGGGCATGATGCCCGGTCATGACCTGGGCCCGAGCCGGTACTGCGAATCGGTGACCGGTGCGTGATCGGGCGCGGCAGCCACATCGTGGCGCACAGTTCGATCGACATCGGGGACGACGTGTACACCGGGCCCTACGTCTACATTACGGATCAGAACCACAGCTACGCCGACCCCGAGCTGCCGATCGGCCGGCAGTGGCCGGTGAACGCGCCGGTCAGGATCGGGGCAGGCACCTGGCTTGGCACCGGGGTGATCGTGCTGCCAGGAGCGGTGATCGGCCGGCACGTGGTCGTCGCGGCCGGGTCCGTGGTCCGGGGAGCGATCCCTGACCTGTGCGTGGTCGCGGGAGTTCCGGCGAAGGTGATCAAGGATTTCAGCCCTGACGCTGGCTGGTCGAAGCCGGCCAGCCGGGCGCCGGGCTAGGCCAGGTCCTGGCGATCCGGCCGGCTGGACACCGGCGGCCCGGGGAGGGCCGGGCGGGCGCCGCCGTCGGCCTGGCGCACGAAGACCTCGCCGTGCAGCGCCCGTTCGAGCAGATCGGCGGCCTTCGCTGCGGCCGCTAGTCGCTGTCCTTCGTTCCGGTACGCGGTGAGTACCGCCTCGATCGCGGCGGGCGGCAGGTGCGGCCCGAGTTCGGTGCGGGCGGTGCGGTAGCCATCTCTGGCCCCGTCGACGCACGCGCTCAGGTGATGCTTGGCGAGCGTGGCCAGCGCGATCGGGTGGCGCCTTAGCACGCCGTGCAAGAGGTAATCGGAAGGCACGACTTCGAGCAGCCAGATGATGGCCGATCGTTCGAACTCCTCGCTGCCCGGCGGATGCACACCCGCCGGCCAGCCAGGCGGTACATAAGGTGTCACCTGCTCAGTCTAAGCTTGAATCGAACAGATGTTCTAGTAAGAAATAGATTGCTCGAACGATAGTTCTAATCTGGGTGATCGGTCACGATGAGCCCGGCCGGCTTGAGCTGGCGGCAGCTTGAGCGCAACCTGTCGTCATGGGTGCGCGCAGGTGGAGCCGGGCGGCGCGGGGTTTCGTCGCGATGGCTGGGGCTGGCGTGGTTCTCGGTGCTGCCGGCGTTGGCGTCATCCCTGGGATCGCTGGAGCGGCGGTGGACTCGGGACCGGCGGTGGACTCGGGACCGGTGGCGGGCTTGGGGCCGGCGGCGGGCTTGGGATCGGCGGCGGGCTTGAGGACGATGGTGGACTCGGGACCAGGGACTCTCGCGCGGGCCAGGCTGGGGAGCGGTTCCCAGCCCTCGGCCTATCCGGGCGCGGACGGCCTGATCGCGTTCGTACGGGGCGGGAACATCTTCTCTGTCCGGCCGGACGGTACCGGCTTGCGACGGCTGACCAGGTCAGGCCACGCCAGCGGACCGGTATGGTCGCCGGACGGCAAGAGGATCGCTTACCTCGACGGTGGCGACTTGTGGATCATGAATGCCAACGGGAGCGGCAAAACGCGGGTGACCAACTCTGCTCCCCGGTACACCGACGGCCGGCCGGCCTGGTCTCCGAACGGGCGGTACCTCGCTTTCGTCAGGTCATCACAGCGTCAGCGCTACGGATTCCTGACCAGGTACGACACGGTCACGCACCGGTTCGTTTCCTTTACCGACGTGATCACGCCGCCGCACTTGATCAAGATCGCCGTGCTGGCCTCGACGGCGGTGGCCTGGGCCTGGGCGCGCGACGCGAGCAGTGTCACCTACGGCTCTTTCCTGCTGTACGAGGGCACCAGGGCGCAGTGCCAGGGCTTCAGGTTCTGCCTCGACGCGCTCGGGTTCCCGCACCAGAATCAGTACAGGAACGGCTTCCCGAGCGCCGAGGACGATCACTCGTCGCCGGTCCGGCTGACTTATCCCGACTGGTTCCCTGTCCGCCCGGAATTCAGCACCGACGTACTGACGACCGTGGAGAACTGCGCCGGAAACTCGTGCACCCACGCCTGCCTGATGCTCAGGATCACCTCAGGCACGATCTTGCCCGGCGCCTACGAGGGCGTGTACTCGCCGAACGGCGGGTTCATCGCCTACGTGCGGAATGTCCGCGGCACCCCGGAGATCTACACCTGGAATCTGAGCCCGGTCGCCAAATTCGAGCCAACCTTCCTAGCTGACGGCACCGAGCCCGACTGGCAGCCAGTCAAGCCGCCGCCGAACTAGCCAAACGGTACCCTTCCCGCAGTTGGCTGTCGGGTTCCCGGCAATCCAGGCAATTCGCCGCCGACTTCAGGTGGCAACACGGTGGCAACAGCATCGGTGGGACATCGTCGCGGTTCGGCGGGGCCGGCTGACCGCAACGGTGGCCCATGGATGCGGTTGTCGCAGCATCAATGGCCCATCGTTGCGGTTGCCGGCTCAGCCAGAGCAGCATCCATGGGCCATCGTTGCGGCTCCTCTGGATGGAGGGGAGCTCATCAACGGCCCGCAGGCGCCGGGGCTGGCCTGGCGCGAGCGTTCCGGGCCAGGCCGCCGCTCCCCGCACACAGGGCATTCGCGGCGAGGCTCGTTTTGGGTGAAGAGCGTTGATGGGCCGGCCGGTGCCCCGCGATGGCACGACGCGGGCGTTCGGGGACGGCCTGGAGCCCCGCGATGGCACGGCGCCGAAGCCGGGGCACCCGCTGAGGGACGACGGCGGGCCTGCGACCGGCCCGCTGAAGATCAACTTCACCTGGCCTGTACCTCTCCACCCAAAGGAGCCGCATCTATGGGCCACGGGTGCGTTTCCGTGGGAGTTTTCTGGTGGACTCCTCGGCGTAGCCCGGACGGAACTGGTCCTCCAGCCCTTCCCGCCTCAGCCTCCACTGGCATTCCTGGCATTCCCGGCATCTAGGGCAGCCCGCCGCCCCGGCCGCTGACACCGGGGGCACCCCGCGGTCGTAATAACGACCCCGAAGTGCCCCCGGTGCTCGGGCAAGACCGTCCCGGACCCGCCTCACTCCACCAGAAACGCACCCATGGGCCACCGTTGCGGTTGCTGGGCTGAAACGTTCGGTTAGCTGGTGCCGTCGGCCGGGTCGCGGCTTACCAGGGCGGATCGCGCCGCGGGTACAATGAAATGGTCGCTAGTAACTGCGCCGCTGGTTACTGTTCGCTGCGGCGCTTCCCAGATTTGCATCGGAGCCCTCTCGCATGCCCTCACCCGCTGCGCCGCCCGCCCATCACCTGGGCGCGGCCGGCCCCGCTACTCAGGTCGCTACCCGCGATGATCTGCGCAACGTGGCCATTGTCGCGCACGTCGACCACGGTAAGACGACGCTGGTTGACGCCATGCTGTGGCAGTCGGGGGCGTTCCGGGCCAACGCGCAGGTCGCCGACCGGGTCATGGATTCTGGCGACCTGGAACGTGAGAAGGGCATCACGATTCTCGCCAAGAACACGGCGGTGTCTCACGGCGGGCTGACGATCAACATCATCGACACGCCCGGACACGCCGACTTCGGCGGCGAGGTTGAGCGCGGGCTTTCCATGGTGGATGGCGTGCTGCTGCTCGTCGACGCCAGTGAGGGGCCGCTGCCCCAGACGCGGTTCGTACTGCGGAAGGCGCTTGAGTCCGAGCTGCCGGTGATCCTGGTCATCAACAAGGTGGACCGGCCGGACGCGCGGATCGCGGAGGTCGTCGACGCGACGTATGAGCTCTTCCTCGACCTCGACGCGACCGAGGAGCAGATCGAGTTCCCGATCGTGTACGCGTCGGCTAGGGCGGGCCGCGCCTCGCTCGGTCGGCCTGAGAACGGGACGCTGCCTGACTCGGCTGACCTTGAGCCGCTTTTCGAGGTCATCAAGAAGTACGTGCCGGCGCCTTCCTACGACCCGCACGCGCCTCTGCGGGCGCACGTGACGAACCTCGACGCCTCGGCGTACCTGGGCAGGATCGCGCTTTGCCGGGTGGTGTCCGGCGAGATTACCCGTGGTCAGCAGGCGGCCTGGTGCCGCAGCGACGGTTCGGTCGAGCGGGTGAAGATCTCCGAGTTGTTCCGCACCGAGGCGCTTGACCGGGTGCCCGCGCAGAGCGCGTTCGCGGGAGACATCATCGCGGTGGCTGGCATCGGGCAGATCATGATCGGCGAGACGCTGGCCGACCCCGACGACCCCCAGCCGCTGCCCCTGATCACTGTGGACGAGCCGGCGATCTCGATGACGCTCGGCGTGAATACCTCGCCGCTGGTCGGCCGGGGGGGCTTCGACGGACCCCGGCGCGGCCCGTCCATTCGGGGCGGTACCAAGGTGACCGCGCGGATGGTCAAGGACAGGCTTGACGCCGAACTGGTCGGCAACGTGTCGATCCGGGTACTGCCGACCGAGCGACCCGACACCTGGGAAGTGCAGGGCCGCGGTGAACTCGCGCTGGCCGTGCTGGTGGAGATGATGCGCCGGGAAGGCTATGAGCTCACCGTCGGTCGACCGACCGTGGTGACCCGCGAGATCGACGGCAAGCTGCACGAGCCCGTGGAGCGGCTCACGATCGACGTGCCTGAAGATTACCTGGGCGTGGTGACGACCCTGCTCGCGCTGCGCAAGGGCAGGCTCGAGCAGATGACCAATCACGGCACTGGCTGGATCAGGCTTGACTTCATCGTGCCGGCCCGCGGGCTGATCGGCTTCCGCACCCAGTTCCTGACCGATACCCGTGGCACCGGCATCGCGCATCACGTGTTCGAGCGGTACGAGCCGTGGGCCGGGCCGATGCGGGTCAGGGCGTCTGGGTCGCTGGTCGCTGACCGTACAGGCAGCGCGACCACGTACGCGATGTTCTCCCTGCAGGAGCGGGGCAGCATGTTCGTCGAGCCTGGCACCGAGGTCTACGAGGGCATGATCGTCGGCGAGAACTCGCGGTCAGACGACATGGACGTCAACATCACCCGCGAGCGCAAGCTGACCAACGTGCGCAGCTCCACCGCCGAGGAGCTTGAGCGGCTGATCCCGCCCCGTCTGCTGAGCCTTGAGCAGGCGCTTGAGTTCTGCGCCGACGATGAGTGCGTCGAGGTGACGCCGACCGTGGTCAGGATGCGCAAGACCGTGCTCGACGCCAAGGAGCGAGGTCGCGCGCGAGCGCGGCGTACCCGCGAAGGCGAGTAGCCCGGCGGGCGGGGGCTATTTGACGAAAGTCAGGTAGGCGAACGAGGCCAGGCCCGCGACCACGCAGTAGATCGCGAACGGCGTCAGCGTCCTGGTGCGGAAGTACTTCATCAAGAAGCGCACCGACACGTAGGCGCCGATGCCTGACACGATGCTCCCGGCGAGGATCTGCCCGTGGATGCCTTGCCCGAGCGGGCCAATCAGGTCAGGCACCTTGAGCACGCCGGCCGCGAGGATCACCGGGGTAGCGAGCAGGAACGCGAACCTCGCCGCGTCCTCCCGTGACAAGCCGCGGAACATGCCCGCCGTCATCGTCACGCCGTCTCGGCTGATGCCCGCCAGCAAGGCAAGAACCTGCGCGGACCCGATCAGGATGGCCTGCAGGTAGCCGAAGGCGACAATCCGCCGGTCCGACTGGATTGCGGAGATCAGCTCCTCGTGTCTCTGCACGCGCTGACCGGACGCGTGCGCGCCAACCGGCGCCCCGGCTCCGACTAGCTCGGGCTCGGGCTCGCGCGCACGTTCGGCGATGACCTCCTGGTCGGCGGCGAGCGACCGCTGGGTCCTGAACCTTTCGGCCGAGAACAGGATCAGGCCATTAAGCACCAGGAACAGGGCCGCCCGGCTAGGTACTCCGAACAGCACGCGGAACGCATGCTCGAACAACAGGCCGGCGATCCCGACCGGAATAGTCGCGAAGATGATCATCCAGGCCAGCTTCTGGTCAGGCGTCTCGATCTCCAGGTGCCGGATCGAGCTGAAGAAACCGCCGATGATCCGCAGCCAGTCGCGCCAGAAGTAGGCCGTGATCCCGATCGCCGTGGCCACGTGCAGGCCCACGATGAAGGCCAGGTAAGGCGACTCCGGTTTCGACACGCTCAGGTCTGTCGCCCAGTTGCCGCCAAGGATCGCCGGGATCAGCACGTTGTGCCCGAGGCTGGAAACGGGGAACAGTTCGGTGACACCCTGGATCAAGCCGACGATAAGGGCTTCCGGGTAGGTCAGGTGCGACATCGATGCCTCTCACTCAGCGGACCAACGCAAGACCCGCCCAGACAGGATATTCGTGCGGGGCGGGTCGCGCGGTCAACTCACCGCACCGTGATCTACCCGGTGCTAGCTGATCTGGCTGATCGGGTTCTTGCCGAAGTAGAGCGCCTTAACCGCGTTCTCGGTCAGAGCGTAGTTAAAGAGTTGCACGTCGGAGATCTCGCCGGGGAAGAAATCGGTCGGCGACCCGTTGTACAGGTCTCGTCCGATCACGGTGGAGCCTGAGGAGGCGAACGGCGTGGTGTCGGTCACCGTTCCGGCTAGGTCTCCATTGACATACAGGCTCATCAGCCCGGTGCTCGCGTTGTAGGTACCGGTGAGCTGGGTCCAGGTGTTCAGGTTCTGACTCGTCAGCGGCGTAGACAACGCCGAGATCACGCCAGATCCGGTCTGATTGCTAGTGGGCCTGGTGAACGCCCAGGCGTTGGAGTCGGTTCGGTACATAAGCTTGAAACCGCTGAAGGCGACCCCGCCGGGATCGGCGGTCGCGGTGTCCTGGCTTACCGCGGTCGCCATGCCGGCGTTGCTGCTGAGGTTGACCCAGGCCGACACGCTGAAACTGTCGCCGGCGCCGGTCGCCAGTACCGGCTCAGCCGTCGCGGCGAACCCCGAAGTGCCGTCGAGGCTGGCCACGACGCCGAGGTCGGCATCGCCGCCCCAGGTGAGCCCGCCGTTGATGGTCGCTGAATAGCCGTCGCCGGTCACATCGGGAGTAGTCGTCCCGTTCTGAACGATCGGGCCGTCGAGCGGCAGCGAGGCGACCGGGCTCTGGTAGAGCGATCCCACCTGGCTCGATGACAATGAGTAGTCGTAGACCTGCGCGTCCTTTACGTCGCCGGCGAAGAAGTTCTCTAGCAGGCCGTTGTAGATGTCGGCGCCGATCAACGTGGGACCGGTCGAGGCAAACGGGGTCGTGTCGGTCGCGGTTGCGACGGACTGGCCGTTCACGTACAGCGTCATCAGGCCGGTGCTCGCGGTGTAGGTGCCGGTCAGCTGGGTCCAGGTGTTGAGGTTGGCGTTGCTGAGCGGCGCCGAAAGTGCTGAGATCGGCGTGCCGGGCGCGTTGCTGGCCGGGCGGCTGAACGCCCAGTAGTTACTGCCGCCCTGCTGGCGCATCATCAGCTTGAACGCGCTCACTACCGAGCCGCCGGTGTCGCCGGCCGACGTGCTCTGGCTGAGGGCGGTGGAGTCGTTGGTGAAATTGGACAGGTAGACCCACGCCGAGACCGTGAAGCTGCCCGATGAATCGGTGTCGAGCACCGGATTGGCGGTAGCGATGTAGCCGGTGCTGCCGTCGAAGTCGTCCACCAGTTCAGGAGTCGGTTCTCCCGAGTTGGCGGGGTCGGGCACGCAGGTCACCGTGCCGTTGATGGTTCCGGGGAAATTGTTGCCGGTCGCGTCGGCGGCGGTGCTCAGGCAGCTGCCTGACTGGCTGTCGCCGAGCGGCCAGTACGCGGCGGGCTTCAGCGTTGAGGCGTAAAGCGTGGGGTTGGAATTGACTAGCGGGCCTCCGCTGCCGGCAACTGGCTGACCTGAGTAGTACCAGATGTTGCCTGAGAAATCCTCGGCGAAGAGGCCAGGGCAGTAGTAGCCGGGATTGCCCGTGCCGCAGCTGCCGGTGCCCGTGGCGAGCGGCATCGCGGCCGTCACGGTGGGATAGGCCGCGGCGGTGAGGTTAGGTGCGCCCGGAATCAAGGTCGCGGTCGTCGTTCCGTACGCCGACTCGGCTGCGGGCGGATTGGAGGGGCTGGCGGGATTGAGGGTCGGGACGCCGTTGCTGTCAGGCACGAACGGGTAGCTGAACAGCTCTCCGGCCGAAGAGCCCCCGCCCGAGGCCTTGGTCGTGTCCCTGGCCCAGAGCGCGTTCTGGCCGTTGACTACGCCAGGGGCGATGACGGTCATGTTGTTCCAGCCGCCCGATCCGAGCAGGACCGGGTCCTGAAGCTGGCCGGCGCCGTTGCCCTGGAATAGCCAGAGCTGGCCGCTCTTGGTGACGCCGAGGAGGCTCGGGTCCTTGTCGTCCTCGGTGATGCCGAACGTGCTGAAAGGCTGGGACGCCGTTCCTTGCGGATCCCCGGCCCAGGCATCTCCCGGCGCCACGATCTGCGAGAACTGCGACCAGCCGCTTGGATAGCCAGCGCAGTTAGCCGAATTACTCGGATCAGGGTTTTCGAACAACGTCGGGCAGCTCGGGTAGCTGACCAGGCGCAGGTTGCTCGGGTTCTCGAACTGAGGCGGAGTGCCGCTGTCGGTGTTGTTCAGGTACCGGTAAAGGTTGCTGCCTCTGAGCGCGAACAGGTCGTCGACGGCTTGCTGGCTGAATGAGCCGCGGTGGGTGATGTCGTAATTGTTCCAGCCGATGCCCGGCTGCGGACTGTCGGCGGGGACGCTCGCGATCCGCGGATTCCCGTGCGGGTCCTTATGGCCAGGGTAGATAACCAGGTTGCCGCTGGTGGTGGTGGCGAGCAGGTCGGGGAAACCGTCGCCGTTGACGTCGCCAAGCGCGGCGGGCTTGCCGTTCCACGGCACGTAGAACTGATACTGGGTGGCGACCGAGTAGTTGCCAGCCACGTCAATGGCCTGGACGTAAAGGGTGTTCGAACCCCAGTTGCCCGGCGTGATGGGACATGAGGTCGCGGTCGCCGGATTGCTCGGCGTGCCGGGGGAGTTGCCCGCGAGGACCGCGAACGGCTCTCCCAGGGTGACACCGCCGGCCGGGCAGTTCGAGGCCGTCGTCGGGGTGATCAGTTGCTGCGGTGGCGGGGAGCCGAGTTCATATTCGTACTCGTACACACCGCTGGCGGCGCAGGTAGCTTGAGAGCAGTCGCTGTTCGAAGGCACCGGGTCGTAGCCGGAGAAATTGAACTTTCCGCTCTGACCGGTTGTCAGCTTCGTGCCGGGGATGGCGCCGAAACTCGGGAAATCGGTACTTGTCACCGTCGGCTCGGACGGCGCGGTTTCATCCACGCTGAAGAGGCAGGGCGTCGTCGGCGGGGACGAGAAGCCGTTGTCGCCGCCGTTGGCATTTACCCAGGAACTGACATGCCAGGAGTAGCTGCTGCCGTCGGAAAGCGTGAAGGGCAACGCCGTGTTCGTATTTCCGCCATCCGGGTAGGTATTATCGCTCGGAAAGCTGTGCGAGGCTCCGGTGTTGAGGTCAATGACCTGATACTTGGCGGTTACCTGCTCGTCAGTGAGCGCCGGCGCCGCCAGGCTGACGCTGAGCGAGACGCCGTTCGAGGCGTTGTCTGGATCGGTGGCGCCTAGCCAGGGGTATTCGCCTCCGGTAAAGACAGCGCAAGTGTTTGTCTGGCCTGGGTAGTTGATAGTTTCTGGGACAGTGTTCGGGCTGGTCGGCGTGGCTGGCGCCTCGTCGTAGGTGGTGACGACCTTCGGATTGATGCCGAACCGGTTAAGCCCGCAGTTACTTGAGCCTGTGCAATTGCTGTTCGTCACCGGGTTGTTGCCTGATCCGGAGTTCTCGTTGCCCTTGAAGCCGAAACTCCAGTAGTCGGCGCCGTTATTGGCCGCGCTTTGCAGGGCGGAAGAAACGTCGAAGGTCGCGGTATTGTTACCGCACGAGGGCTCGCCGACCCCCAGCGACTGGGTGTTGCCTTGCTGGTTGGAGCTGTTCATGGTCGGATTGAACGTGTTCCAGTCATCGCTGCCCTGGAACGTGGTCCCCTGCCCGACGCTGTAGGCGGTAATCGGCCAGTTGTGCGCGCAGGCCCCGTCGGCGCTGTAGGTCTGGAAGAGACTAAGCTGCGCGGATAGCACGATCCAGTTCGGATTGGAAGCGCTGGTGTCGAACGAGTAATACGAACGGTAAATGCCGTCGCAGCCGCCTGGCCACCAGTTATAGCCAACTCCGTTGCCGGAGAGGGAAGGGAACTGAGTGTCCATCGGCTCGGTGTCGTAGTTCTTCGCCGTGGGGCAGCCCGACTGGGTCTCGATGTAATGAGCCCTGGCCATCGTGACCGAGTTGTTGAAGGTAGCCGGGGTGTTCCCTCGGCCAGGCCCGTGCCCGCGCACCGGCGGTACCGGGTTGTCCTGGGTCAGCTGGAGCGAGATGTACGCCGGGTAAATCGAGGCCTGGCCGAGCAGAGCCGGATCGGCGTTGAGCGCGAGTTGCCCGTTCCGAAGGGCCGGGTGCAGTTCGGCGCCCGCGGCGGCGCCCGCGGCGGCGCCGCCCGGCGCGGCAGCGAGGCCGGCGGCGGACGGCGAGTCCGACATGGTGGCGGCCGGCCCGCTGAATACCCAGCCGACGCCCGGCTTCCTGACCGCGATGTTGCCGGTCTTGTCGGTCGCCGCGATGAGGTCAGTCGCGGCTACGGCCAGTCGCAGGTTCCGCACGGCCGGGCTGGCGGCTGCCTGTGCGTTCAGCACGATCAGCGTGGCGTCGAAGCCGCCGAGGGTCGTCGCGGTGAGCTCAAGATCAACGCCGGGCAAGACACCGGCGTAAGTAGCGGTGGAACCTCTGACCGACGGAGCGGGAAGGCGGCCTGGGAAGGTCAGCGCCAGGGTGCCGTACGGGCTGGTCATGATCGCCGACGGGCCGTTGCCGCCGGCCGAGAAGGTGACCGGCGACTGGACGGCGCGCGGCTGCCAGCCGGCGGCGGTCCTGGTGAGCTGAGCGTTAACGTTCACCCAGTGGCCGCGGAGCTTGACCCGCACGGGCAGGGCATGGGTGGTCGTGGTGAACGTGCCGTTCGGGCGGGCTACGGTCGAGGAGACCGGTGTCGTAGCCGAGGAGACGGCCACCGGACGGCCGAGGGCCTTCGCCCGCGCGGTCGCGCGCTGATCGGCTTCGACCTCTGCCTTCTGCCCGGCGGTGAGCGGGCGGGCGGCCTTAGGCTCGTTCGGGCTGGAGTGAACCGGCCGGCTCGCTTGCGCCTGCGCGCTCGGCAGGCCTGCGGCGGGGCCGGTCAAGGGACTGAGGACGGACCAGGCAATCGGCGACGCCGCCATTGCCAGCGCGGCGATTAAAGCCATTGCCCGATGAGGGCGACACGTGTTACTCCTGGTACTTGACGTGCGTCGGGCCATGATCAGATCTCCTTCTACGGCGAGATACGGCAGGCGGACGGGTCATCGGTGCTTGCCGAGCGCACCGTAACATCACATTTCGGCCATCGCCAACGGTTTTATATCTAACTATGCTCAGCAACTATTACTGGCGCATAGCGGCTTTAGGCTGCCATAATTCGTAAATTGCATCATGAGTTATTAAATTCACTTGTCGGGACACTTCGCCCCTGTTATCTTGCCTAAGGCGTGCAGCAGGGCCGTTGAGGCCGTTGCTGTTGAGGCTGCGATTCCGCCGGCCGGCCCGGAGGGCGGAAGATTGGGGCTGGCGATGAAGGGTCGGATGTTCGGGCCTTGGTGGCGGCGAGCGGCGGCGGTGGCGGCGATCGCGACGCTGGTACCCGCTTTAACCGCGGCGATGCCGCCCAAGGCGTACAAGGGCCGCCTCTGGGTCCCGCGCAAGCCGCAGGCAGAGAAGACCGTCCCTGGCCATCCGCTGTCGAAGTCGGCCGGAGCAGCGGCACGGAAAGCGGCTAATCGCAGCCTGCCGCACCAGCCGGGCGCCGTTCCCGCCCGAACCTATCGCGCGCCTGCCCACGTAAGCTTTCCTTCCGGTCACGGCACGGCCTGGCTCGGACAGGTCGAGCAGGTCAACCGCGGCCCGCTGACCGGCCAGGTCACGCACTGGGCCCCAGGACCGCAGTCGGCCGGGCAATTGCCGGTCTCAGTGACGCTGCCGGCCTCGGGAGCGGTCCGCTCGGCGGACGCCGGGCTTTCCCCTGGCGGAGTCCAGGTCGCCATGGCCAGGCCGCGCGTGGTCAGCGCGGCAGGGGTGCACGGCGTGATCATGACGCTATCGCCGGTCAGCGGTCCGGCCCCGGCCGGTCCGGTCCCGGCCGGTCCGGCCCCGGCCGGTCCGGTCACTGTCCGGCTCGATTACCGCGAGTTCGCCGCCGCGTACGGCGGTGACTGGGCCTCCAGGCTACGGCTCGTCGAGTTGCCCGCGTGCTCGCTCACGACGCCTTCGGCCCCTGGATGCGAGGCTCAGACGCCCGTGCCAGCCGGCAACGACTACGCGGCCGGGCAGGTGTGGGCGAAGGTCACCTTGCCTGGTAGCGTCCCGGCGGCCGGCTCGCCTCAGCTCTCTCGTGGCACCAGCGGCCCGGACGCCCCCCTTAGCGGCGACGTAGTGCTCGCGACCGAGACCTCGCCCGGAGGTCCCGACGGCACTTACGCGGCGACCTCGCTTGACCCGGCCGGCACCTGGGAGGTGCAGGACGGCGACTTTACCTATGACTACCCGATCGCGGTTCCGCCATCGCTCGGCGGGGCGGCACCCAGCGTCGCCCTGGATTACGACTCGCAGTCCGTCGATGGCGAGACGTCCGGATCCAACACCCAGGGCGGCTCGATCGGCGATGGCTGGAACTATTCTCCCGGATTCATCGAGCGGTCCTATCAGCCGTGCTCGCAGAGCGGGGTCACCGCGCTCGCGAGTTCTGACGACCTGTGCTGGGACGGCTACAACGCCACGCTGTCGATGCCCGGTCACTCCTCGATCCTCGTGCAGAACGGCACGAGCGGCGCTTACCGGCTTCAGGACGACGACGGCAGTTCCGTTCAGCTCTACCAGGACGGCTCGAACGGCTCGAACGGCCTGTGGAAGAACGAGTACTGGGTCGTTACGACCACGGACGGCACCAAGTATTACTTCGGCGCCGATCACGTGCCCGGCTTCACCACGTCCCCGGCCACGAACTCAGCGTGGGGCGTGCCGGTCTACAACCCGGTCACCGGCGATCCTTGTTACAGCTCGACGAATACGACCAACTCGTGGTGCACGATGGGCTACCGGTGGAACCTCGACTTTGTCGTGAACCCGCAGGGCAACCTGACCGAGTACACCTACGGCACCGAGACCAACTACTACAACCGGGGCGCCGGCCAGGCCACAGGTAACAACGGGACTCTGACCTCTTACGTGCGAGCGGGCTACCCGATGACCGCGTCCTACGGCATGCTGCTCAGCGAGGAGCAGTCGGCCACTCCGGTTAAGCCCGCCGCCGAGGTGGTTTTCGGTAACTCCCAGCGCTGCCTTACTCCCGCCGCCACCTGCGCTTCCTATTCCAACCTGAACTCAATGACGGCGAAGGACTGGCCCGACGTTCCTTTCACGCAGATCTGCGCATCTTCTGGCTCCTGCTCCAACTGGGGCCCGACTTTCTTCTCGACCTACCGGCTGACGTCGATTACCACGGAAGTCCTGCCGTCCCAGACCTCGACCTACACGCCGGTCGATACCTACACGCTCACGCAGAGCTTCCCGGTCGGCGCGACCGCCGGTCCCGTGATGTTCCTGAAATCAATCCTGCGAACCGGCAATGATGGCGGTACGGCCAAGCTGCCCGCCGTGAGCTTTACGGCCGAGGAGCTGGATAACCGGGTTCCTGGTTCCACCGCTACGCCGGTAGACCGGCCCAGGATCGAGTACTTCGATACCGAGACCGGAGAGCGGGTGACAATCTCCTACCGGGCACCCGACTGCACCCAGGGAACCGGCGGTAACGTGCCGCCCTCGGAGCCGGACGGCAACACGCTCGCCTGTTACCCGGTGACCTGGACGCCACCGGGCGTTGACCAGTCGCCGATCCATGACTGGTTCATCAAGTCGCTCGTTTCCCAGGTCGGGCTCACCGACGAGACCGGAGCGGACTCCACGCCGCAGGTCACCAACTACACGTATCTCGGCAAGGCCGCCTGGCACTGGGATCAGTCGCCGGTGATTACGAAGGCGAACAGGCTGTGGGACGAATGGCGCGGCTATCAGCAGGTGGAGACGCAGAGCGGGGCCGCTCCTGACCCGGTCACCGAGACCATCGACACCTACATGCAGGGCATGTACGGCGACGAGACCTCGGCCGGCGGCACGACGACGACCCAGGTGACTGACCCCAATGGCGACGTTCAGAACGACTTCAACTGGCTGTACGGAAAGGTGATCGAGGCCGATACGTACAATCTCGTGAACGGCACGCCGACGATCGAGAAGAAAGCCATCACCACCTGGCCGGGTTCGGCGACGCAGACAGCATCGCAAGCAGAACCTTCGGGCAGCGGGCTCTCCGCCCTGACCGCCGACCTGGTCGCTGAGTCCCAGAGCGCCACCATGCTGCTGCAATCCGACAACACGACCTACAAATCTGACACCGACACCACGTACTACAACGGCGACGCGCTCCCGCAGTACGTCGATCACAAGCCGCAGGCCCTGACCGAGACCTGCACTACAACGGCTTACGCTAACCCGCCGACCGGCAACGGGATGATGGAGGATTACCCGGACCAGATCACCACGGTGACCGGCGCGTACTCGACCACCTCGAGTTCCTGCCCGACGGCGACCTCTGGCAACGTCGTGGCCGACACGAGGACCTACTACGACGATCAGAACGGCTCGCTGACGAGTTTCGGCACCCTCGGCTCACTGGCCAGCCCAGGCGGCCTGGTCACGTGCGTCAGGAGCGCGGCGACCTGGCCATCGGGCGGCTCGGAGGGCTTCCAGTCGCAGTCCGCGGCCACCTACGACAAGTACGGCCGGACGCTGACCCAGACCGACGCCAACGGAAATACGACGACCACGGGCTACTCGCCGGCGACCGAGGTGCTTGCGACCTCGAGCACGGTCACCAATCCGAAGGGCTGGGCGACGGTCACTGCCCTGAATCAGGGCAGGCAGGAGCCGACCTCGGTCACCGACGTCAACAGCGAGGTGACGACGGAGACCTACGACGGGCTCGGCCGGCTGACCTCGGTGACGACCCCGCTCGACCAGGGAACCGGCGACGCGACGTATACCTACGCCTACAACGTGACCGGCACGGCGCCCTCAACGGTCACGACGGGAACCCTGCGCGAGGACGGCTCGTACTCGGAGTCGGTCAGCATTTACGACGGCATGGCGCAGTTGCGGCAAGTGCAGACGACGCCGGCCGACAACGCGGCCGGGCGGCTGATCACCGACACTTTCTACGACTCGCACGGCTGGGTGAACAAGACGAGTGCCGCGTATTACGAGTCGACGACCAGTCCTGACACCACGCTGTACGTGGCGGCCGACAACTCGGTGCCGTCCCAGACGGTGACGACCTACGACGAGCTGGGCCTGCCGGTAGCGTCCGAGTTCTATTCGCTCGCCCAGCCCCAATGGCAGACGACTACCGCCTACCTGGGAATGAACCAGGTCGACGTCACCCCGCCGAAGGGCGGCACCGCGAGCTCGACCTTCCTCAACGTGCTCGGCGAGAAGACCGCCTCGTGGCAGTACGACGACTCGGCCACCCCCACCGACACCAAGTCGGACGCGGTCGTGACCAGCTACGGTTACAACCCGGCGGGCGAGGAGACCTCGGTCACCGACGCGAACGGCAACGAGTGGACCTACGACTACAACCTGATCGGCCAGCAGACCAGCGTGACTGATCCTGGCACCGGCACCGCTGGTTCCAGCGGTCAGGCCGGTACCACGAGTTACACCTACGACGCCGACGGCAACGTCTTGTCGGTCACTGACCCGATGAGCAACGTCCTCACGTTCAAGTACGACGCCCTCGGCCGGAAGACCTCGGAGTACAACTCGACGCCAGGCGTGCCTGGCGAGCCGGTCGAACTCGCTTCCTGGGCTTACGACACGCTGGAGAAGGGCCAGCTCACGTCCTCGACGAGCTACGACTCGTCCGGCGAGGCCTACACGGAAGCCGTCACCGGCTACAACGCCGCCTATCAGCCGACCGGGACTCAGCTCACGGTGCCCGCCGACGCCGGGGCGCTGAAGAGCGGCACGACGGGCACCCAGTACACCACGTTCCTCGCGTACACGCCCTTGACCGGGCTTCCCGAGTACACCGGCTACACCGCTGACGGAGGGCTGCAGTCTGAGCTCATCGACTACACCTACGACCTCGAAGGCCTGCTCACCCAGTTCGGGAGCGGTACCGCCTATCTCGACAACACGACGTTCACGCCGCAGGGCCAGGTTACGTCGACGACGTTCGGCGCCTTCGGCAGCCAGCTCGTGCAGGACTACAACTACGACGCGGGCACCAGCCGGCTGCTTGATTCGACGACCAACCTGCAGACGCTCACCGAACCGGCGGACGTCAACACCTACACCTACGACCAGCAGGGCAACATCACCTCGGCGGACGACCAGCAGTACAGCCCGGCGACGCAGGCCCAGCTCCAGTGCTACCAGTACGACAACCTTGACCAGCTGAAGCAGGCGTGGACCGACTCAGGTACCACGACCACTCAGCCTGGTCCCTCGGTGTCGGGGATCGGCGGCTGCACGAACAGCAGCCCGGCCGCGACGACAATCGGCGGCGTGGCTCCCTACTGGCAGTCCAACACCTACGACCTCCTCGGCGACCGGAGCGAGGAAATCAGCCACGACACGGCCAGCGTGTCCCAGGACACCACGGCCAACGAGACCACCCAGCAGGTGGCCTACAGCGGCGCAACCACGACCTCGAGCCCGTACACGCAGGCGACCGGCCCTGAAGGCCAGCCGGACGCGGCCCCGACCATCAGCACCTCGGGTCCTGGCGGCTCGGTGAGCACGACCGACACATATAACGCCGACGGCCAGCTGACGTCGGTCGGGAACATAAAGACCGGCAGCAGCCCGCCCGCCGCCCCGCCGGGCGCCACGATCAAGTACAACGTACTTGGCGAGGTATCCAGCGTCACCGTGGGCACTTCGACCACCAACTACCTGTACGACGCTAACGGCAACCTGCTGCTGCAGAGCGGATCCGCTTCTTCGACGCTTTACGTCGACGGCGGGGCCGAGGAAATCACCGCGACCGGATCGACGCTGAGCGGCATCCGCATTTTCAGTGACGCTCCGGACGGCACGACCGTCGACGAGTCGTCGACCGGCACCATCACCTACCAGGTCGTCAACCAGCAGAGCACCTCGCTTGAGTCGATCAACGCGTCCACGCTGGCTATCTCCCGCCGTTACGACGATCCGTGGGGTAACCAGGTCGGCGGGTCGGCGACCTGGCCTGACAACCTCGGCTACATCGGCCAGCCGACCGAGCCGCTCACCGGGTTCGACCTCCTCGGGGCGCGCCAGTACGACCCGGTCACCGGTTCCTTCACCTCGCTCGATCCGGTATTCGAAGCCGGAGACCCGCGTCAGATGGGCGGGTACGCCTACTCGGCTGACAATCCGGTCACCGGTTCGGATCCGACCGGCCTGTACCCCTACATCACCAGTGGCGGCGGCTGCACCGGCTCGATCTCGTACTGCGAGGGCTCAAACGGAGGCGACGGCGGTACCAGCGGCGGCTCCGGCGGTTACGTGCCCGTTTCCGATCCGGGTTACGGTTGCCCCGACGCTTACGCCGGCTGCCAGATCGGGCCGAACTGGGAGGCTCCGCTCGTGACCCGCGGCCCGACGACTATTTCCGACACGACCTTCCTGACCGTCACGGTGTCTTTCGAAGGCGACGTCGGATCAGACAACGGCAGTCCTTACCAGGTCTATCTAGGCAAGGGAGCCGACTCGGTCGAGAGCTGCAAGGTTACGTTGCCTGATGGCGCTGTCGCGACTATCCCCACAGAAAAGCTCTTTAACGATCTGTCGAGCGAAGAAGAAGAAAGCGGGTGCGACGACTGCCTTATCCAGATCCCGCTGAAGTCAGCGAAGGTAGGCGGCTTCGAATGCGACGCCATGCTGGGCGTTGACGGTGCTGGTGCTCTGGTACTGACCGTGGACTGGGACGGTTCGCACGGCGGGTTCGCCGGCAGCGGCGAGCTCGACGTGGCCCTGACGTACCATCCCACGGAGCGAGAGCCCGCTTACGTTCTCAGGAACCCGCCCCCGTACAGCGGGGACATCGAGGCACCCAGTCTTCACTCGGCCGTGTTCGTGCCAACCAACTCGAGCTTCAACGAGTGGGAGCAGGGATTCATCTTCCGCGGGCTCTTCCAAAGCCGGCCGCCTGGTAGCGGTCAAAGCCCGACGGCAGGCGGGGGCGAGTCCGGTGGAGAAGGCTCGGAAAATAACACCAGCAGGGTGCCGTGCACAGTCGCGAAGGTCCGTCCCAGCGCCGGCAGCCGGGCTAGTCAGAAGATGACGGTGGTACTCACGGCCTGCGACCCCGACGGTGTTGGCGGTAACGACGGCGATGGCGACGGCGAAGGCGACGGTGACGTCGACCCCTTCTTCTAGCCGCCTAGGGCGGCCGCCTCCCTGGCGGCCGCCCTGGCCTCGCGGCCACGGCCCTCGGCCCGGAGGATAGCGGCCAGGTTGCGCAGTGAGCGGGCCAGTTCAGCCTGCTGCTCCTTGGCCTTGCTGGTCGCGAGTCTCCGCCGTATGGCCGTCGCTTCTTCGGCGGCCCGCAGCGCCTCCTGGCCGCGGTGCAAGGTCACCGAGTATCCGGCCAGCGCGCCCAGCGCCCTGGCGAGCTCGGGCAGGTACTTGGCGGAGTCCTGCCGCTCGAGTTCGCGGTACGCCTCGACGGCCTCCTGCTGACTAGCGAGAGCGTCAGCCGCACGTCGCGCCCTGTGGTATCTCAAAGCCAGGTCGGTCAGGGCTGACGTCAGGTCAGGCAGCGTCCCGGCCCGGTCGGTGCCTGCCAGTTCCCTGCGGGTACTGAGTGCACCTTCGGCGTAAGCCAGCGCCTCCTCGGAGCGACCGGCTTGCGAATACCTGACCTTGAGGTTGTCAAGCGAGGCGAGCAGGTCCTTACCGTGGGCAGCGAGATCGGTGCCGGCCAGGTCGCGGCGGATCGCGGCGGCTTCGTTCGCCGCGCTGAGCGCCTCGTCAGCGCGGCCAAGCCGGCCGGACATCAAGGCCAGGTTGGAAAGCTGCCTGGCCAGGCCTGGCGCGGTGGTCCTCGGGGCTGGCCGCCGCTAGTTCGCGGTAGATCGCGACGGACTCGGCAATGGCCTGTTCAGCTTCGGCGTCGCGGCGGAGCGCGCCGTAGCTCAAGCCAAGGTTAGAGAGCGACTTCGCCAGGCCGGCGCGATCCGCGTCAGGTTCGGAGGCGAGCTTGCGGTAGAGAGCGACTGATTCCTCGCTGTTCGCTATCGCCCGCTCAGGCAGGTCGGCTCGCCAGTAGAAGAATCCGGTGCGATGAAGGGCCCAGCTCAGCGGGGCCAGGAAGCGAACCGGCCTGGCGACAGCGAGATCGCGGTAGATCGCGGCCGCTTGCTCGCTGACCCGCGCCGCCTCGGCCGGTTCTCCCAGGTCACCGTAGGCCAGGGCCAGGCAGTCGAGCGAGACCGCCAGCTTGTCCAGGTAGGTCGCAGGCTTGGCCACCGCGAGTTCGCGGCGGAGCTCGCTTGCCTGCCTGGCGGGTTCGACCGCATCGGCGTAGCGGCCGGCTGAGGTAGTACCTGCGGCTGAGATTGGTCAGCCAGTAGGCGCGAGCCGCCGGGTCCGACTCGATACGGCGTTCGGCCGTTATCCGCTCGGCCAGGGCTACTGTTGCGCGGGTCCAGCTAGCTGGCTGCTGCGGCAGCGCTGGCAGCAAGGCCATCAGCACGGGCGCGGGTCCCCGCAAGCCTTCGACGTCAGCTGCCAGCGTTTCCAGAACAGCTTCCGGCCCCTTTGACCTGGCGATCAGGGGGATGGCTCGGAGGGTCTGCTCCGCGCTAAGCCCGGTCAGGAACCGGCCGGCGAACTCAGGTGAAGCCGCCAGTTCGGCCGTCACCAGTGATTCAGCGAAGCGCTCAGGGCGGGCGAGCCCGATCCAGCCCTCGTCGTCGCGGCCGGGCGGGAGCATCTCATGCAGCCAGTCAGCTAGCGCGGCCTCGCCCGCCGATTCTCGCAGGCCGGGTACTCGCCGGGCGAGGTCCATGGCATCGGCGGGTGAGGCCGCGCCGAGCAGGCAGCCAGCGGCCAGCGCCTGGCGAAGCTGGGCTTCGTCGGCGGTGATTCCGGCCCGGCGGGCGCGGCCGATCCAGTAGCGCAGTTCCACCTGGAAGAGGCTGGCCAGGGCCGACCGGAGGTCGGCGGGCTCAGGCACCCAGAGCCCGGCCGCTCTGAGCACCCCGACTAGCACCCAGGCTTGCAGGTCGCCGGTCGCGGCCGCTTCAGCGGTTGCTCCAGGATCGGAGATCCCGGCGGTCGGCCCGGTCAGCCCAAGCGCGGCGCCGAAGTCAGCGGCCGCAGTGGCCAGGACTCGCGAGACCGGCACGCCGAGCGCCGCGGACAATTCGATGACCGACGTCGTACGATCAGGGTCCAGGCCGTCAAGGCCAGGCTCGCGCTGCTCAAGCTGGTCGTACCAGCCGATAGTCGTCCGAGCGAGCAGCAGGATCTTAGTAGCTGGTGCCTTCGCCAGGTAATTGGCGATGAGTTCCGCCAGGCTAACCCGCGTGTCCGCTTCGTCAATGATCAGCAGGAGCTTGCCGCCAGCGACCTCCGAGCGGGAATTACCGGCCTGGCCGGCCCATTCTGACACCCAGCCAAGGGCAGCCAGCCGCCAGGCTAGCTCCACCGCCAGCCGGGTCTTTCCCGTGCCTGACTCCCCGGTCACCAGCCGCAACGACGCGGGCGATGACCCTTCGCACCATGAGATCAGCCGCTCAAGCTCCGTCGCCCGGCCGGTAAAACTGACAATCTCGCGACGCGGGTCGAGCAACCGCGCCACGCTAAGGTTTCCGTTGTCGTCCGGCTCAGATTCCGGCATTCACGCTCCGTCTGACTTTCACTATCTGCCGTAGCTCTTCGTCGCGCTCACCATCGAGAATGTGCCGCCGTTATACGGCAGCCCGGCCGGAGGCTAACGTAGCAGCGAACAAGCCCGCGACCGTTAGCCATCTCCGCATATCGCCATATTCGCATGCAGACCACGTTCTTGCCGAACGAGTAACCTGTCCCGCTGCCGGGGGTGTCGGGGTGCTGGTATCTGGCCTGGTGGTTGCGGCGGTGTTCTTGCTGGAGGTGGCAGGCCCGGGTGCGGCTGCTGGGGGAGGGCGGGGTGCCTGGCAGCGAAGGCGGGCGCGCCGGCTCCGGCTTGCTGTGCGGCTGGCGTGTCTGGTGTGGCCAGAGCGGCTGGTGAGATCCGGTGCTGTCCGGGGACTCAATGATTGTGGAATCCCCGACTGGAATGCCATCGGAGGATTCCACGATTATGGTCCCCAAAGAGCCACACCCATGGCCCATGGATGTTGCCCGGCCGGGCTGAGCATCATCGGTGGCTCTGGCTCGCATTTCGTGATGGTAACGACGAGCAGCGATAGAACGGGCTGGTGTTCAGGGTCAAATCCGGCCTGGTAGTACCGGGACAGTACCGCCCGGACACGCCGCAAAACCGGCGAATCGCCCGCGCTGGCGCCGGCTGCGGGTCCTCTGGCCGCCGCGGGCGGCCCCGTGCTGGGTGGCGGTAACGGCGAAGCGGGCATATCGGCGCGCCGGACCGCAACGATGGGCCATGGATGCTGTCCGGCCGGGGGCGGGTAACCGCAACGGTGGGCCATCGTTGCTGCGGGAACGACATCCATGGGCCATCCTTGCGGTTGCCCGCCCCGGCTGAGCAGCATTGATGGCCCATCGTTGCGGTTCGCGGCCCGGGCGGGCTAGGCCTCGGCCGTTCCAGCGGATAGTCCACTGGCGGTGGCGGTGGCGGTGGCCTGGTCGTCGGCGAGCGGGGCGTAGCGGTCTGGATCGTCGGCCGCGAGGCGCCGCCGGACTTCCACGGCTTCCTCGGTGATCTTGAACGCATCGTCGGTGCGGCCAAGTCCCGCGTACTGGATGCCGAGATAGCTCAGCGAAACCGCGAGGCTGGCCAGGTAGCGGTCAGGTACCTGCGCCGCGAGGTCGCGCCTGATGCTGACGGCCTCCTCGGCGGCGCTGACGGCTTCCAGCTCGCGCCCGGCCAGCCAGAGCCGTGCGCTGAGGCTGTTCAGCCAGTAGGCGCGGGTGCCCTGGTCGGCATCATCAGGAAGCTGGCTGACGATCTGACCGCAGATCATCGCGCTCGCTCCGGCCCAGATCGCGTCCGGATAAGGCAGCAAGCGCAAGATCGGGATCAGCTCAGCGTTTGTCCCGCGCAGCGTTTCCAGTTGGCCGGCGACGAGCCGCAGAACTGACTCGGGCGGGCCGGGCGTGCGCTGGCCGGCCCTCTCGGCTGGTGCCGCCGCCACGTCCGCGAGCAGCGGCACGATCCGCCTCAGCTGCCTCGCGTCCAGCCCGGTCAGGCACCGGCGGCCGAACTCGGGTGCGGCGTCAAGCTCGGCGGTCACGTGCCGCCGCGCCAGCTGGGACGGCCAGCCTTCCTGAAGGCGGCCGAGCAGTTTGTGCAGCCAGCTTGCCAGCGCGATCGGCTCCTTGTCGTCAGTCACCTTGGCGATCGCAGCGGCGGCGGCTTCCTCCGTGCTCGCGCCGAGCAGCAAGCCGACCGCGACCAGCTGGCTGAGCAGCTCGGGCGCGGCCGTGAAGCCGAGTTCACCGGCTCGCTTGTTCCAGGCGTCCTGCTCGAGGCTCAGCAGCCCGGCCGCCGCCAGACCGGCATCGAGCGGCTCAGGCGACTCGGAAACAGCGGTCAGGAGGGCGGCGATGTGCAGTTCGAGTATCAGGTGCCGACTGGATTCGTCGGCCGGAATGAGTTCGACGCGGCGGCTCGCCAGCGAAAGCTCGGCGGCGAACGCGACCGCCGCGAGGGCGGCCGTCGCCTGGTCAGTCAGCTTGTCGTCGACCGGCTCGGTCAGCTCGATCAGCGCTGACCTAGCGGCTGTGACCAGGGCGTGCACGACCGGCCGGGCCAGTTCGAGCTGATCACACCAGCCGCCCGCGTCCCGCGCGAGCAGCAGGAGCCTCGCCTGCGGCTGCTCCCGTACCAGGTCGACGATGAACTCGGCGAGACCGTCGCGATGCTCGGCGTTGTCCACGACTATCAGCGTTTTGCGCTGCACTATCCGGGCGGCCGAGTTCCCCGGCTGGATAGCCGAGCCGTCCTCGGCACCCAGCCATTCGGTCCGCCAGCCGCGCGCCCGCATGCGGTGGGCGAATTCCACCGCCAGCCGGGTCTTGCCGCTGCCGGCCGGCCCGGTGACCAGCCGGACCGGCGCGTCCTGCCCGTCCGCGCACCAGGCGAGCAATTCGCCGAGTTCGGCGTCGCGGCCGACGAAACCGGCGACCTCCAGGTGCGGATCGAGAAGCCCCATAAGGCTTGAATCGCGCCATTCTCGCGTGGTCTGTGATGCGTCCTCAGGCTGGTCCTGCGACGCAGCAGATTGGTGCATACCGAGAATATTTACATAAAACCTAATGCTGCCGGTGATAACGGTTCCGAACGATACTCGTGAGGCTCGATGATGGTGATCAAGCGCATTACGGCCTGCGGGCTGGCCCTGATGATGCTCGGTGCTGCTCAGGGACGACAACCCGAACGCCCGCGGCCACTCGCGCACTCTGGGCTCTTCGGGGACGCCGGCCGCCTTGTGGCATAACCAACCAGCATCGTCGCCGACGGCGCCGGAGGCTTGCGGGCCCTGACCAGCGCCCGTATCGCCTCCGGCCCCCGGCTACCCCGGCTTCTTGTCCGGCACTTTCGGGGTATCTTGGCTGATCCTGCGGTTGATCTTGTTGCCCAGCCAGACCAAGGGGTCGTATTTGCGGCTGACGACCCGCTCCTTGAGGGGAATCAGGGCGTTGTCCGTGATGTGGATGCCTTCCGGGCAGACCTCGGTGCAGCACTTGGTGATGTTGCACATGCCGAGGCCGAAGTCGTCCTGGGCGATCTCGCGCCGGTCGGCCGTGTCCGCCGGGTGCATTTCCAGTTCGGCGACCCGCATCAGGAAGCGCGGGCCAGCGTAGGAGGGCAGGTTTTCCTCGTGGTCGCGGATGACGTGGCAGACGTTCTGGCACAGGAAGCACTCGATGCACTTGCGGAACTCCTGCGACCGCTGGACGTCGACCTGCTGCATCCGGAACTCGCCGAGGCCGATCGAGGGGTCGGGCGTGAACGAGGGGATCTGCCTGGCCTTCTCGAAGTTGAACGACACGTCGGTGACCAGGTCGCGGATGACGGGGAAGGTCCGCATCGGCGTGACGGTGATCGTCTCTTCCGGATCGAACAGCGACATCCTGGTCATGCAGGCTAGCCTCGGGCGGCCGTTGATCTCCATCGAGCAGGAGCCGCACTTGCCGGCCTTGCAGTTCCACCGGACGGCCAGGTCACCGGCCTGGGTGGCCTGGAGCCGGTGCAGGACATCGAGCACGACCTCGCCCTCGTTGGCCTCTACCTCGTAGTCGACGAGGTCGCCCTGGCCCGCGTCGCCCCGCCAGATCTTCAGCTTGACCTTGTTCCCCATGCTGTGCCTTCCTTGGCCGTCCACCGTGATTGCGTCACGATGCGTTCTCCTCCCCGGCGGGGGGCAGTTCTTCCTCGGTGTAGTACTTCTTGAGCTCGCTGCGGTCGAACAGCGCGAGCAAGTCTTCTCGCATCGGGTCCATCGCCTGCCTGGCCAGCACGACGTTGCCGTCGTCGTCCAGGCTCTCCACCAGGTTGACCTTGCGCCACTCCGGGTTCATGCCGGGGTAGTCGTCGCGGGTGTGCCCGCCCCGGCTTTCCTGCCGCTCGAGCGCCGCCTGGGCCACGCAGTCCGCGATCAGCATGATGTTGCGCAGGTCAAGCGCGAGGTGCCAGCCGGGGTTGTAAGCCGATCCGCCCTCGGCGCGGACGACCTCGGCCCGCTCGCGGAGCTTGCCAAGCTCGGCTAGGGCCTGTTTGATCTCGGCTTCGTTCCTGATGATGCCGACCAGGCTGAACATGGTCTCCTGCACTTCGGCGTGGACCGTGTAGGGGTTCTCGCCGACCGTGCGCTCGAACGGTGCCAGCGCCTCGGCCTGAGCCGCCGCGATCTCGCCCTCGCTCGGGGTCGGCCGCTTCTCGCCGAGGCTGTCCACGTACCCGGCGGCGCCGATGCCGGACCGGCGGCCGAACACGAGGAGGTCGGACAGCGAATTGCCGCCGAGGCGGTTGGACCCGTGCATCCCGCCCGACACTTCGCCGGCCGCGAACAGGCCGGGCACGCAGGACTCGCCGGTGTCCGGGTCGACCTCCACGCCGCCCATCACGTAGTGCTGGGCCGGGCCGACCTCCATCGGCTCCTTGGTGATGTCGACGTCGGCCAGTTCCTTGTACTGGTGGTACATGGACGGCAGCCGGCGCAGGATCTCCTCGGCGGGCAGGCGGGAGGCGATGTCAAGGAAGACTCCGCCGTGGGGGGAGCCCCGTCCTGCCTTGACCTCGGCGTTGTTGGCCCTTGCGACTTCGTCGCGGGGCAGCAGTTCGGGCGGGCGCCGGTTATTGTCGTGGTCCTTGTACCAGCGGTCGGCCTCTTCTTCGGTGTCGGCGTACTGGTCGCGGAAGACGTCAGGCACGTAGTTGAACATGAACCGCTTGCCCTCGGAGTTCCGCAGTACCCCGCCGTCGCCGCGCACCGACTCGGTGACCAGCAGGCCTCGCACGGACAGTGGCCACACCATGTGGGTCGGGTGGAACTGGACGAACTCCATGTTCAGGAGCTTGGCGCCGGCGAGCAGGGCCAGCGCGTGCCCGTCTCCGGTGTACTCCCAGGAGTTCGAGGTGACCTTGAACGTCTTCCCGATGCCGCCGGTAGCGAGGATGACAGCCGGGGCCTCGAAGACCACGAACTTGCCGCTCTCGCGGATGTACCCGAACGCGCCCGCGATCCGCTCTGTGCCGTCCCGTGGGGACGACCCCCCGGAGTCCCCCGCGGGTTCAAGCAGCAGCCGCGTGATCGTGGTCTCGGCGTAGACCTTGATCATGGCCTCGGGGTCGCCGAGGCTGACCGCGTCCTCCTGCTGGAGCGCGACGACCCGCTGCTGGAGGGTGCGGATCATTTCCAGGCCGGTGCGGTCACCGACGTGGGCCAGCCTCGGGTACTGATGGCCGCCGAAGTCGCGCTGGCTGATCTTCCCTTCCTTGGTGCGGTCGAAGAGGGCGCCCCAGGCTTCGAGCTCGTAGACCCGGTCGGGAGCCTCCTTGGCGTGCAGCTCGGCCATCCGCCAGTTGTTCAGGAACTTGCCGCCCCGCATGGTGTCACGGAAGTGCACCATCCAGTTGTCCCTGGGGTTCACGTTCCCCATCGCGGCGGCGCAGCCGCCCTCGGCCATCACGGTGTGGGCCTTGCCGAACAGCGACTTGGAGATGATCGCGGTCCTTTTGCCTGCTTGGCGGCTCTCGATCGCCGCTCGCAGGCCGGAGCCGCCGGCGCCGATCACTACTACGTCGTAGGGAAGTCGTTCGATCTCGGTCTCAGTCATGGTGGATTCGCCCTATTAGAAATGCGGGTCGTTGAAGACGCCGGCGGCGATCAGCCGGATGTACAGGTCGGTGAAGCACACGAACCCGAGCGAGATCCAGGCCAGCTGCATGTGCTTCGCGTTCAGGCGGGACACGAACGTCCAGGCCTTGTACCTGACCGGGTGCTTGGAGAAGTGCTTCAGCCGGCCGCCGGTGACGTGCCGGCACGCGTGGCAGGACAGCGAGTACAGCCAGAGGAGCGCCGCGTTGACGATCAGGATCAGCGTGCCCAGGCCCACGTGGCCCCACTGCCCCGCGTGATTACGGAACGCGAACACCGCGTCGGCGGTCAGGATGAAGTTGAACAGGATCGCCACGTAGAAGAAGTAGCGGTGCACGTTCTGCAGGATCAGCGGGAACCTGGTCTCCCCGGTGTACTTCTTGTGCGGCTCGCGCACTCCGCAGGCGGTCGGTGACTGCCAGACAGAGCGGTAGTAGGCCTTGCGGTAGTAATAGCAGGTGAACCTGAAGCCCATCGGCGCCCAGATGATGAGGATGGCCGGGGTCAGCCACGACCACCACGGGATCCAGTTGAACCCCGCGCTCTTGCAGGTCATCACCAGGCAAGGTGAGTCGAGCGGGGAGATGTACGGCTTATAGAAGTAGTCATGGGGCCACAGGGCGGCCACGGTCAGGTAGACCACCGCGATGCCAAGGAAGATGGCATTGACGGCCGGCTGCCGCCACCACTGATCCCTTCGCAGCGTCTTCGCCGCGATTTGCGCCCTGGTCGAGGCCGGCGCTTCGGTTACCTGCGTCATTACAGTCTCCGCACTGAATAAAAAGGCTGGCCGCCCCGTGGTGAGGCACTGCGCTGTACGGCGCACCCGCCCGGCAGATCCGGTGGCGCCGCGGCCCGCGTCCGCGCTGCCACTGAACCTTATTCCAACGGTAATGTCCGCGCCCCGCTGGGTTGAGCATCCGCCAATGTGATGCTGGTGACATGTTGGTGGCCCGGCTGACCCCCGCCTGCAGGGCCGCGAGCCGCCCAGGGCGGCCGCGAGCTTGCCTAAGGCACCAGCTAGCCGGACATTTCGCCCAGCTAACCGCAACGATGGCCCATAGATGCTGCTCAGGCTGGGCGGGCAACCGCAACGATGGGCCATAGATGCTGCGGCAACCACATCCATGGGCCATCGTTGCGGTTGGTCGGCCCGGCCGAACAGCATCTATGGGCCACCGATGCTGTTGCGGCCTGAAGCTGGCGGCGAACTGCCTGGATTGCCGGGAGCCCGGGCTTCCCCGACCCCGAGTGCGCGCTTCAGGAACTCGACCTGGAGCAGCAGGAGATTCTCGGCGACGTCTTCCTGGGTGGCCATGTGGGTTACCCCGGACAACGGCAGCACCGTATGCGGTCGTCCCGCCGCGAGCAGCGCCGACGACAGTCGCAGCGAGTGAGCTACCACTACGTTGTCATCGGCCAGCCCGTGAATGATCATCAACGGCCTGGTCAGCTTCCCGGCGTCAGCGAGCAGCGACGAGTTCTCGTACACGGCCGGTTGCGCCGTCGGGTCACCGAGGTACCGCTCGGTATAATGAGTGTCGTACAGCCGCCAATCCGTTGGCGGAGCCCCGGCCACGGCCGCGTGAAACACCTCAGGCCGCCGCAGCACGGCGAGCGCGGACAAGTACCCGCCGAACGACCAGCCCCTGATCCCGACTTTGGTGAGGTCAAGCGAAGCCAGGCCGCCAGCGGCGCACTGCTCGGCCACTGACTGCAGAGCGTCGACCTGGTCTTCAAGCACAGGCCCGGCGAAGTCACCGGCGACCGCGCGATCCCAGCCCGGCCCGCGCCCAGGTGTGCCCCGACCGTCGGCCACGATCACGGCGAAGCCCTGATCGGCGAACCACTGCGAGGTCAGGTACGAATCGCTGGCGGCGACTACCCGCTGTGAGTGCGGCCCGCCGTAGGGGTCCATCAGCACAGGGAGAGCCGGGCCGCTAGGGGAGTACCCGGTCGGCAGCAGCAAGGCCGTGCGGAGTTCCCGCTTCCCGGCCCGCAGGAGCGTCACCGACGGGGTGATCAGCGGCCGTTCGGCCACCGACTCGATGACCGCGACCGGCTCCTCGTGCCCGGACCGCAGCACGGTGACACCCACGCCAGCCGAGTCCATCGACTGCCTGGACAGCACGGTGGTCCCGCCCCCGCCGACGGCACTGGTCACGCCTCCAGCAGCCGACACGCGGGCAACCCCGGACGGCCCGTAAGCCCAGACTCCGATCTCAGCCGGGTCATCCTGCGAAGCAGCGAACACCACCGTATCCCCGGCCACTGACAGTACTTCCCTGACCTGCATCCCACTGGGCGTCACCGGCTCAGCCGATCCGGAACTCAGTTCAGAGGCCGCGGCGACGAGCAGCCGCCTGGCGTCGTCAACGTCGGCGGTCCAGACGAGACGCCCGTCATCAAGCCGGGCAGGCACCCCGGCCACGATGTCGATCCAGTGCGGATCGGAGTCCGCCCGCAAGCACGAGGTCACCCCGGTCGAAGGATCGACGGCGAGCAACCGCATCTCCTTCTGGTCACGCGACTGCACGACGAGCAATGGCCCGAGGCTTGCCAGCCCGAAGGGCCTGCTGGCGCCCCAGCTAGCCGACGCCAGGTAAGGAAAGGCAGCCTGGTCCCACCGCACCGGCAGCGAACTACCGTCCAGCCCGACCACGAGCAGCGACACCTCAGCATTAGCCGTGCCAGCCGACGGGTACCTGATCTCGGCCGGCTGCTTGTCAGGATTAGCCGGGTCGGCGATGTACCAGCGCTGGACGGGCGCGTTATCCACCCGCGCGACCAGCAGCGCCGCGCCGTCGGGCGACCACCAGTAGCCCCTGAACCTGCGCATCTCCTCGGCCGCGAGGAACTCCGCGAGCCCGTAGCTCACCGCGGCCTCAGAGGACTCCGCACCAGGACCGATGAGCTTGGCGTCGGAGCCAGACTCCAGGTCAAAGATGCGCAGCGCGCCCTCGCAGACGTAAGCGACCCGCTTCCCGGCCCGATCGAGCCTCGGGTCAATCGCCGGCGTCCGAGCGCCGATCGCCCGCGCGCCACCACCGGCACCAGCGCCCAGCGACGTCACGTACACCTGCCCGGCCAGCGCGAACACGGCCAGTTCCGTGGCTCCGTCGGTCGCGAACGCGACGACACCGCCCGCCTTCTCGCGGGACCGCTCCCGGCGGGCTCGCTCCTCCTCAGGTTCAGGCGCCGCGCCGTCGATCTTGGCGGGGTTGACCACCAGCCACTCGGCCCAGCCATCGTCCTCGAGGTCGAGCACCCAGAGGCAAGTGGCCGGGTCGGTGCCGCTCAGGCTGCGGAGGAACACGATTCTCGAGCCGTCTGAGCTGATGTGGAACGAACGGGGCACGCCGAGCGAGAAGCGGACGGTCCTGGCGTGCTGGCGCGGAAAGGTGTCAGTCATAAGAGAAGATCCTGCCAGCAGGCCCGGGAGCCGTCGTTAGCTATCCTCACCGCATGGACCAGCGGCTGATGCTCGTGCACGCTCACCCGGACGACGAGTCGATCGGTACCGGTGCGACCATGGCCAAATACGCGGCCGAAGGCACCGGCGTCACCCTGATCACCTGCACGCTCGGCGAACTCGGCGAGGTCATCCCGCCTGATCTAGCCGACCTGGCCTGGGACAAGGAGAACAAGCTCGGCCAGTACCGGATCGGTGAGCTAGACAAGGCCTGCGCCGCGCTCGGCGTCACCGATCACCGCTACCTCGGCGGCCCTGGACGCTGGCACGACTCCGGCATGATGGGCACCCCGTCGAACGACTGGGAAGGCGCCTTCTGGCACGCCGACGTGGACGAGGCCGCTCGCGCGCTCCTGAAGATCATCAGAGAGGTCGGCCCTCAGGTGCTGGTCACCTACGACTCGAACGGCTTCTACGGCCACCCCGATCACATCCAGGCGCACCGGGTCGCCTGGCGCGCCTTTGAGCTGGCCGACGGGCTGGTCACCAAGTTCTACGCCACGGCCGTACCCAAGTCGGTTCTCAAGGAGGAGATAACAGCCTTCAGACAGCAAAAAAGCACCGGGCCACCCGACCAGGAAGGCGAGGATAAGGCCGGGTTCCTCGCGGTCGACTCGGTCGACGAACTGCCGTTCGGGGTACCCGACGAGCAGGTGACCACGCGGATCGACGCCTCCGCGTACCTGGACGCCAAAGTCGCCGCCCTCCGCGCCCACGCTACTCAGATCGCCGTCGACAGCCCGTTCTTCGCGCTCTCCGACAACGTCGGGCAGCGGGCGTTTGGCGTTGAGTACTACACGTTGCTGGCCGGATCCCGAGGACCAGGTACCGGGCCGCAAGGCTGGGAAAGCGATCTCTTCGCCGGCATTGACTAACCTGACTAGGTGATCCGCGTGCAGAACAGCCGGGCCGGCTTCCTTCGTCCTGACCCGCCTGGACGGCAGCCTGGGGTCGCGCTGACCGTCGCGACCTACGTCGGGCTGCTTGTCTTCGGTGCGATGCAGGCGCTAGTCGGTACCTTCTTTTACGGCGCTGGCCCGGCACCGGTCGCCTCGGTCCTGTTCGACCTGGCTATCTTCGCGACTTGCCTGCTCGGCGCCTGGGGACTCCAACGGCCTTCCGGCGGGCTGGCGGCCGCCGCCGGGTGGTTTATTGTCGTCCTGATCCTGGCCAGCGGGACTTCGGGCGGAAGCGTTCTGATCTCGGCGACGGCCGCCGGGGAGTGGTTCTTGTTTGGCGGTGCCGCGGGCGCCGCGGCCGGGGTCGTCGCGGCGTTCACGATCTGGACGAGAAGGTCGCGACCTTATTAGCGGGGCTGGCCAGGGCCGGCGACCGTGAGCTGCTCGGCGAGCTGTTCGGTGACCCGCTCCACGGAGGTCCGCAGTCGCCTGAAGTAAGCGGCGCGGCTGAGGAGGAGCTTGGACGCGGCCTCTTCGTGGCTGCGCATCGGCTCGAGATAGCCCGCGACGAGGACGCTGTGGAGCAGCTTCTCGGTCTCGTTGTCGCCGAAGGCGTTTTCGGCGGCGGTGCGGATCAGGCGCCTGACCGACTCGGCCCGCTCGGCTACGGTGTCGCCCGTCGCCAGCGGGCTCCTGGCCAGCTCGCGCGGGACCCGGAAGTTCTTGAGCGCATCCCGCACGGTCGCCAGGTCGGCGACCGTGGACTTGGCCGGCTGCGCTTGCTGGGCTGGCGACGCCTGGGTCGCGCTGGCCACCAGGGCGGCCGGGGCCGGAATCGTGGTGGCGTCGTGGTCGACTGGCTTGCCAGGGGCCGGGTGGACCCTGGGTCCCGCCAGGGCCGCGAACTCCTCGGCGGGGGTGAGCTCCGCTGGCCCAAGCGTCGCCTCGGGGGCGGGGAGGCCGAGATCGGCGTAGACCTGGGACCGAAGGAACGCGGTAATTCCGCCGGGGCCGTAGTCCAGCCGGTAGCACTCCACCAGCATGCCGCCGATCTCCACGTCGAGGCCGATGTGATGCTCGGCCCCGATCGCCTGGGCGAAGGCGAGCGCCCCGGGCACCCTGGCGTCGATCGGCAGGTACGCGAACCTTGGCGTCGAGGTGCCAGAGCGCAGCACGCCGGCGACCCCGAGCATGGCCTGAACTTTGCCCTGACCGGTGAAGTCCACGGCGGCGTGCCAGATCACCGAGTCACCCTCGGCCTCATGTTCGCGGGCGTGCGCGAGCCAGGGACCGATCAGCGGGTCGCGCTTGGCGAACGCGGGAGCGGTTCCCAGGCTGACACAGGCCATGTAGCCGCAGATGTTGTCGCTTGTGTCCCTGACGACCGCGACCCGGTCGGGCGCCTGCTCGAAGAACCGCCTGGACAGATACCACCAGTCCACGTTCTGGTCAGCACGCAGGTTCCGCTCGATCAGGTCGGCATCGCCCTCTTTAGCCGTGTCGACCCGGTAACCGACGTCGCCTTCCCAGCCGAACCCCCATTTCATGATGGGGTTCTCGACCAGGTGGGCCATGTCGATGATGAGCAGCGGCTCGTTGTCCGCGGCCCGCTGGTAGAGGTAGTCGATGATCCGGCGCCGCAGGTAGCGCTCGAGCTCCTGATTGCGCACGCGCAGGTCGGCAACGAGCGCCTTGCGGACCAGTTCGTGCAGCGTGACGCCGTCGTTGAGCTGCTCAGTGACGGTCAGCTCGCAAAGCTGGGTATAAGCTGCCTCGGCTTCGCCGCGCGGCAGGACCGCGGCCAGCAGTTGCGGCGTGGTCGTTCTCGCGATCGCGGCGATGCACAGGGCCGACATCCGTACGTCTCGCAGCTCCGCGTGAGCCAGCCGGTGAATCAGCGACCTGAGCACCTCGGGCCGCTGCAGGTCGGTCTCAGCGTTCCAGGCGGCGTCCGCGCTGGCCGTGTCGGCCGCCAGCGAAAGCGCGAGCGGCGAGCCGCCGGCCCAGTCGACGATCGCGGGAACGCGCTCGTCTGATAGCCCGTGAGCGGCGAGCAGCCGCAGTGACTCTTGAGCGCCGAGCCCGCGCAACTCGATCCTGGCGGTGACCGCCTCCCAGCCGCCAGAGAACCAGCCGGGATCGGGCTCGCTCCGGCCGGCGATCACGACCACCGCCCGGTCAGGCAGCGTCGGCAGCAGGTCCCTGCGCAGATAGCCGTCGAGCGAGGTCATGTGCTCGTAGGAGTCAAGCAGGATCAGCGGGCCGCCGCCTCGAATGCCCTTGTGCATCCGGCCGGCCCTTCTGACTACGCCTTCAAGCACCGCCGAGGCCGGGCCGAGCTCGCGGCCGTCCAGGGTCACGACTTCCCAGCCGATTGATCGCGCCCGGCGGGCGGCCGCCCGCAGCAGCGCGCTTTTACCTATGCCGCCAGGGCCGATAACGTGGATGACGCTCGCGGGCGGGTCGGCTTCCATGCAGCGGTCGAGGAACGCCAGTTCATTGTCCCGGCCGACAAACCGGCCCCGGTCGCGATCTTCCAGCCTGGCGGCGAGCGTCCTGCGCGGTAGCTCGTACGCCATCTCGCTTATCCCCGCCCCTTACTGTCTCCGCAGGTTCCGGGCTTGCCAGGCCCGAAGTCTCATCATGGTCAGCGTACCAAAGTGAGACTCGACTGATATTGCGCTCATTCAGGACCTACCCGCATCGTGAAGCACGGTGCGCCGAACGTGTCGGCCCCCCCGGAGCTCAGGAACGGTAGGAGATAGCGGAAATGGGCATGTTTAAGAAGATGCAGGAGGCGCGGGAAGCGATGAACGCCGCTCCTGGCATAATGGCGCAGGCCCAGCAGATGGGCGCGCAAGCACAGCAGATGGCAGCCGCGCAGCAGGCCGCCGCGATGGCGCAGATGCAGCAGGCTCAGGCCGCTTCGGGCTACGGCCAGCCGGGTGCGGCCCCGACCGGCCCGGACTTCGAGCCGATCGCGAGCGTCTCGCTCGAGCAGTTCGCCGCAATCAGCAAGGGCGTCGCCGCCTACAACTACGACCAGACCAAGCTGGTCGAGGTCGCCGCCCAGAACGGCGTCGGTGCCGACGACTGGGAGAGCGCGTCCCGAGGCTGGAACGACCGCATCAAGGCCAACCCCGCTGTCGCTCAGCGGTTCAACCTTCTCTACCGGGCGGCCTGACATGGGAATGTTCAAGAACATGCGCGACCTGAAGAACATGGGCAAGGAGATGGAAGCCCAGTACGGCACCCCCGCTGAGCGGATGGCGAACGCGCAGCAGCGCATGGCCAACGCCCAGCAGATGATGGCCAACCAGACCGCCGCCGCCAACGCGGCCGCCTCCGCCGCCCAGGGCCTCATCGACGGCACCGCGGTCAAGTGCACCGCGATCATCAACTCCATGCAGCAGGTCGGAATGATCAACTTCGACCTCATGGTCCAGTTCGACCTGACCATCATGCAGGACGGCATGCCGCCGCGTCCGGCCACGACGCAGCAGACCGTAAGCCAGATGCAGATCGGCCAGGTCAGGCCAGGCATGTCCGCCGACGCGGCCATGGACCCCTCCAACCCCGCCGCGATCTGGCTCGACCTGAAGACGGTCAGGTAAGCAGCCAGCCGAGGTTCAACCGCATGCCTGCGAGCCAACGACCGCAGGCATGCGGCAGCCGCCGCGAGAGCACGGCCCGGGCTCAAATCCGGCCCGGCCCCGGCCGCTGTCCCAAGCCCGGCCCCGGCCCCAAGCCCGGCTCCGGTCGGCCGTCCCGGCTCCAAGCCCGGCCCCGGCCCAAGCCCGGCCCCGGCCCAAGCCCGGCCCCAAGCCGTCCCGCCCCGCCCCGGTCGGTCGGCCTGCCCCGGCTCGCCCGGATTCCTGGGCGCGGCTTTCCCGGCAATGCGGGCATTTGGCGCAATCGGCCAGGCTGGATAACAATGATGGGCCACGGGTGCGTTTCCCTGGGAGTGACGAGCGACGGTCGGTCCGTGGAGTCGCTGCCCGCCTGGCTCGGGCGGCCGGGCGATATGGACGGTTTGAGTAAGTCCGGAAAGTGAACCCGTGGTAAGCCGCCTTAGTCCGGCGGCTTACCACGTCTTAGCTAGCGACCGCGGATCGTTATACGTGGTTTACGCCGATATTTTCTGAGCTAAAACGTGGTAAGTCGCGGTCGCCGGGCGACTTACCACGGGTTCACTTTCTGGACGCACTCCCGGCCCGGCCCGCCCTGGAACGAAAACCTCACGGGCTAACCCCGCGAACCAGGCATCAGCCGCATACCGGTCGACGCGTCGGCCCGCCAGCCCGCACTGCATAGCTGCCGATCACCGTCACTCCAGAAGAAGGCACCCATGGGCCACCGATGCTGTGCCCGGCATCCCGGCATCCCGGCAACGACAACGATGACCCGTGGATGCTGTTGAAACCGCATCCAGGGGACATGGGTGCAGCTCTTTTGGAGGGGATGGGCCGGTCGGCTAGGAGTTGATCTTCAGGCTTCCGGCGGCAGGCCCAGCGTTGTCCCTCTGCAGGTGCTATAACCCCCGCAGAGGGACAACGCTGGGCCTGCCGCCCGCCGCTGATCCGGCCTCCCTCCAAAAGAGCCGCACCCCTGGCCCATCGTTTCGGTAGCAGCAGGCGACGGCAACAACAACGAGGGGCCATCGATGCTGTTACCAGTCAGTTTGGGCCGCCGCCTCGGCTGTCAGGGGTCGCGATGGTCGAGTCCGGGGTGCGTCCAGAAAGTGAACCCGTACAAGGTCGCTGCCGCGGCGCGACCTTGTACGGATTGACTACTCGACAAATCGGATAAATGTTGCATAAGCGACGGGAATCGATAGCTAATCCGTACAAGGTCGTTGGGCAGAGCTCACCTTGTACGGGTTCACTTTCTGGACGCACTCCGGCGGGGGACGAACCGCTCAGGGAGGTCGGCGATCGTGGCGCGCAGTTCCTCGCCGAGGGCCTTGGCCTGGGGGTCGAGCCTGGTGCTTGCGGCTACCCCGCGACCGAGCAACCCTGTGATCACGAAGTTGAGCGCGAGCAGGTTCGGCAGGGCGTGGCGCTCGATTCGCAGGCCAGCAACCGACGGCAAAAGCTCGGCTAGCCGAGTCTCGGTCAGGTATCTATCCAGCCAGTCGAACTCAGCCTCGGTGCGAACCCAGACTCCCAGGTTCGCGTTGCCTCCCTTGTCGCCCGACCGAGCCCCCACGATTGCCCCGAGCGGCACCCGGACGATGCGCTCGCCACGCCCGCGGTCGGCCTCCCCGTGCATTTGCGCCCCGCGCACGCCCATCTCACGCATTTGCGCGGGTGGGGGTGGCTGGCCGACTCCGTGCTGGGGTTCGGGGTGGCCAGGTTCGGGGTGGCCAGGTTCGGGGTGGCCAGGTTCGGGGTGCGCAGGTTCGGGGTGGCCAAGTTCGGGCTGGCCAAGTTCGGGGTGCGCGGGTTCGGGGTGGCCAGGTTCGGGGTGCGCGGGTTCGGGGTGGCCGGGGTGGGTGGCTCGGGGGTGGCCGGGTTCGGGCTCGCCGGGTTCGGGGTCGGTGCGTCCGGGGTGACGATTGGTGGGGGTTGCTCGGGCTGGGCCGGTCCAGGCTGGCTCGGAATCTATTACTACTGTGGTGGAGACTAGGTCGGCGGGGAGGCTGGCGGGCCAGAAGACGCCGTAGGCTGAGGCGTCGGCTGGCGGCGATTGGGCGTAGAAGCCCGGATAGCTGGCCAGGGCGGTCTCTACGACGGCGGCGGAGAAGGCCCGGCCGACCTTGGCCTTGTCCTGGTCGAGTACCGAGATCCGCAGCAGCGCCGGGTCGCTGCCAACGATTTCGACGTCGACTGTCTCAAAACTGGCCCGGCCGCCGTCGATCCTGGCCCAGATCGCCTCTTCGGCCAGTTCGGCCTTGGCGGCGGCATCGAGTCCCTCAAGAACCAGGACCATCGAGTTCCGGTAGCCGCCCGCGTAGTTCAGCGACACCTTCAACGACGGAGGTGGCGGCTCTCCGCGTACCCCGCTGACAAGAACCCGGTCAGGACCAGCCTGCTCAAGGCGAACGGTGTCGAACCTAGCGGTCACGTCAGGATTGAGATAAGACGGCGACCCGATCTCGTAAAGCAACTGGGCCGTTACGGTGCCGACGCTGACCAGCCCTCCGGTACCCGGATGCTTGGTGATCACCGCGGATCCGTCGAAGGCAAGCTCGGCCAGCGGAAACCCGGCGTGCGCCAGATCGGGCACCTCGTCAAAAAACGAATAGTTACCGCCAGTCGCCTGGCACCCGCACTCGAGCACGTGCCCCGTCACCACGGCCCCGGCCAGCGCGTCAAGGTCGTCACCAGTCCAGCCAAACCGCCACATCCCAGGCCCGACGACCAGCGCCGCATCGGTCACCCGCCCGGTGATCACGATATCGGCCCCCGCCGACAGCGCCGCGGCGATTGGAAGCCCGCCGAGATAGGCGTGCGCGGTCAGCGGGGTGACGCCAGCTGAGGCGAGTGACTCCCCCGTGTCGAGATTGGCCAAGGGGTGACCAAGAGCGAGCAAACCAGGCAGCCGAGGCAGCAGGTCATCCCCCGTCACATAGGCGATCACGGGCGAAACCCCGGCCCGCCGCGCGATCTCGGCGACAGCAGAAGCGCACCCGGCCGGGTCGAGCCCGCCCGCGTTCGAAACGATCTTGATACCCCGCTCGACGCAAGCAGGCAGCACCTGCTCGAGTTGAGTCAGAAACGTCCGCGCATATCCAGGCCGCCCGCCGAGCATCGCCTTCCCGAGCAGCAGCATGGTCAGCTCGGCTAGCCAGTCCCCGGTCAGCACGTCAATCGGCCCGCCCTCGACCATCTCGCGAGCCGCCGACAGCCGGTCCCCGTAGAACCCGCTGCAGTTAGCGACCCGCAGCACGCCGGCAGCCACTACTCGCAAACCCAGGCCGGAGAGCGCTTGGCCGCGAACGCCGCCCGCCCCTCGGCCGCCTCGTCCGAGGCGAAGAAGGCCGCCGACAGGCGAGACATCTGCGAAAGCCCGCCAGCGAACGTCTCCGAGACTCCGGCCCTGAGCACCTCCTTAGTCGCCGCGACCGCCTCAGGGCCGCCGCGCAGCAAAGAACGCGCGTACCCCAAGACCACCTCATCGAGCGAGGAGGCCGCGACCGCCCTGGTCAGCAGCCCGATCTCGACCGCCCGCCCGGCATCGAACACCTCACCGGTCAGGAAGTACTCGGCCGCGGCTCGCGACGGCATCCGGCGCAGGCAGGGCACCGAGATCAAAGCGGGCACGACGCCGATCCGCACCTCGGAGAACGCGAAGCTAGCCGACGAACTGGCGATCGCGACGTCGCAGGCGGCCACGAGCCCGATGCCCCCCGCTCTGGCCGCCCCGTTGACACGGCAGATGATCGGCTTCGGGCTATCCCACAGCACCTGGAGCAGGTCAGCCATCAGCGGCGCCGCGACCCCCGGGTCCACCGCCGTCTCCTTCAAGTCGGCCCCCGAGCAGAACACCTTGCCGGCTCCGGTCAGCACGACGACCCGAACCCCCGGATCGCGAATCGCCTCGTCGAGCCCGGCCAGCAACTGCCGGAGCAGCCCGCTTGACAGCGCGTTGGCATTGCGAGGCGAGTCAAGCGTGATCGTCGTCACGGCGCCTTCGGCCTTCACGCCGACAAGTCGCTCGGCCGCTTCCGTCATGGCTGCTCCTGGTCTTGGGCGACTATCGCGAGTATGTCTCCGGCATTGACCTGTGCTCCTTGGCTGATTCTTACCTCGGAGAGCACGCCGTCAGCCGGCGCGATGACCTGATGTTCCATCTTCATGGCCTCAAGTACCAGCACCACCTGACCCGCCGTCACCCGGTCGCCGGCGTTCGCGGTGAGCTTGGTGACGCTGCCGGGCATCGGCGCGACCAGCGAGCCGGTCTCGGTCGCGGCCACCGGCGCGGGCAGCCGGTCGATCACGCCGAGCGTGACCGAGCCGAGCACCGAGGTGACCCAGACCTGATCGCCGGCGCGGGTGACGCGGAAGGGATAGGTCACCCCGGCGACCGAGAGCCGCACGTCACCGGCGGCAGATCCGGAAGCGAGCTCGGCGCCCGCCTCCTCGAACGTGATCCCCGTCCTGGTCCACCGGTAACTGACGTCGATCCGCCCGCGCGGCCCGGAGAACGAGGACCGCTGCGGCTGGCTCGGCACATTCCGCCAGCCGCCAGGAAGAGAGCCGGCTGCCTCCCGGTTCGCCAGCGCGAGAGCGGCGGCCGCCGCCGCGGCGGACAGCTCGCAGGTCCGCTCGGCGGGGACAAGCCCGGCGTAATCGTAGCCGTCGAGCAACGAGGTGTCGCCCCCGCCGGCCAGGAAGTCCTCGCTGCTCAGCACGCTCACCAGGAGGTCACGGTTAGTCGCGGGTCCGGCGAGGTCGGCGCCGGCCAGCGCGGCCACCAGCCGCCTCGCCGCCTCGTCCCTCGTCGGTGCCCAGGCGATCACCTTTCCGAGGAGGGCGTCGTAGTGCGGGCTCACCACGCTGCCCGGCACCACGGCCGCGTCCACGCGGAGCGTCGCGCCGGTATGGCTGGCCAGCCCGAACTCGGTGTCGACAGCCGAAAACGCGAACGCGTGCACCGGCCCGGCCGACGGCAGGAAGCCGGCCACCGGGTCCTCCGCGTACAGGCGCGCCTCGATCGCGTGCCCGATCGGCTCGGGCGGCAAGGCCGGCAGCGGCTGTCCTTCCGCGATTCCAAGCTGGAGCGCCACCAGGTCGAGGTCGTGCAGGCACTCGGTGACCGGGTGCTCGACTTGCAGCCTGGTATTGAACTCGAGGAAGTAGAACTCGCCGGTCCCGCTGAGCAGGAACTCGACGGTTCCCACGTTGACGTAGCCAACCGCCCTGGTCAAGGCCTCGGCGGCGGCGAGCAGTCGCTCCCTGAGCTGGTCCTGCACAACCGGAGACGGCGTCTCCTCGATCACCTTGGCGTACCGGCGCTGCACCGAGCAGTCGCGTTCGGTCAGCGTCCAGACCGTGCCGTGCTCGTCGGCGAGCACCTGGACCTCGACGTGCCTGGCGCCGGCCAGCAACGGCTCGCAGAACACCGTGCCGTCACCGAACGCGGCCTTGGCCTCGCGCCGCGCCGACTCGATCGCCGCCTCGAGTTCCGCCGCCGAGCCGACCGCCCGCATGCCCCTGCCACCGCCCCCGGCCGACGCCTTGACCAGCACAGGAAACCTGGTGACCGAGGCTGGATCTAGCTCGGGCAGCACGGGCACGCCGACGGCGATCGCGGTCTTACGGGCCTCGATCTTCAGCGCCATCGCCTGCATGGCCGCGGGCGGCGGTCCGACCCAGAGCAGTCCCGCCGCCTGCACCTGCCGAGCGAAGCCGGGGTCCTCGGAAAGGAACCCGTAGCCGGGGTGGACGGCGTCGGCACCGCTAGCGAGGGCGGCGGCTACGATCGCGGCGCCGTTCAGGTAGGTCTGCGCCGGGCTCGCGCCGGGCAGCCGCACCGCGAGTTCGGCCTCGGCCACGTGCGGCGACCCGGCGTCAGGATCGGCGAACACGGCCACCGTGGCTATCCCTGCCTGCCGGCAGGTACGGAAGACCCGGCGCGCGATCTCACCCCGATTGGCAACGAGCAAGCGGCTGATCAATAAAGGCCTCACATTCTGAATACGCCAAATTGCCCCGCACCGAAAGGTGCACCAAGGTTGCCAGGCCCGGCGGCCCGGCCTCGCTGGGCGCCGGCGTCCGCGCCGTGAATGACGGCCAGGCAGAGGCCGAGCACGGTCCTGGTGTCGCGCGGGTCGATCACGCCATCGTCGTACAGCCGCCCGGACAGGAAGAACGCCTGCGACTCCGACTCGATCTGCTCCTCAACTGTCGCCCGCATCGCGGTGTCGGCTTCCTCGTCGTAAGGCTCGCCTCTGGCGGCGGCCGACTGCCGCCCGACGATGGAGAGCACGCCCGCGAGCTGGGCCGGTCCCATCACGGCCGACTTCGCGCTCGGCCAGGTGAACAGGAACCTCGGGTCGTAGGCGCGGCCGCACATGCCGTAGTTACCCGCGCCGTAGGAGGCGCCGAGTACGACCGTCAGGTGCGGTACCCGGCTGTTGGCCACGGCGTTGATCATCATGGCGCCGTGCTTGATGATGCCGGCCTGCTCGTAGCTGGCGCCGACCATGTAGCCGGTGGTGTTCTGCAGGAAAAGTAGCGGCACGCCGATCTGGTTCGCGAGCTGGATGAACTGGGCGGCCTTCTGCGACTCGGCGCTGAACAGCACCCCGCGGGCGTTGGCGAGAATGCCGATCGGATAGCCGTGCAGGGTCGCCCAGCCGGTCACCAGGCTGGTCCCGTACAACGGCTTGAACTCGTCGAACTCCGAGCCGTCGGCGATCCTGGCGATCACCTCGCGCGGATCGAAAGGCACCTTCAGGTCCTCGGGCACGATGCCGAGCAGTTCGTCCTCGTCGTAGCGCGGCTCTTCCGGGGTCGCGGGCGCCGCGCCCGGGGCTTTCCGGCCCGAAGTGCCCCAGTTCAGCCGACGTACGATCGAGCGGCCGATCCTGAGCGCGTCGTATTCGTCCTCGGCCAGGAAGTCGGCCAGACCCGACTGCCGGGCGTGCATGCTAGCGCCGCCGAGCGACTCGTCGTCTGACTCCTCGCCGGTCGCCATCTTGACCAGCGGCGGTCCGGCCAGGAACACCTTGGACCGTCCGTCGATCATGACGACGTAATCGCTCAGGCCAGGAACGTAGGCACCGCCCGCCGTGGAGTTCCCGAAGACCAGCGCGATCGTCGGGATGCCCGCGGCCGACATCCTGGTGAGGTCGCGGAAGATCTGCCCGCCGGGGATGAAGATCTCCTTCTGGGTGGGCAGGTCGGCTCCGCCCGACTCGACGAGGTTGATCAGCGGCAGCCGGTTCTCGATGGCGATCTGCATGCCCCTGAGCGACTTGCGGAGCGACCAGGGATTAGTCGAGCCGCCCCGCACGGTCGGATCGCTCCCGCTGATCATGGCCAGCGTGCCCTCGACCACCCCGATCCCATTCACCCCGCTGCCGCCCACCGGGAACCCGGTGCCGTAACCGGCCAGCGGGGACAGCTCGAGGAATGGCGAATCGGGATCGATCAGAAGCTCAATCCGTTCCCGCACGGTCAGCTTGCCGCGATCGCGGTGCCGCTGCACATACTTAGGCCCGCCACCGCCGATGGCCTTCGCCTGCTCGGTCTCGAGCTCGGCGAGCTTCGCCAGCATGGCGGCGCGCCTGGCTTGGTACTCCGCCCCGCTGAGATCGAGCCTGCTGCCAAGAACGGTCACATCAGGAACCATATTGCCTGCCGTTAGATCCTGAGGATTCTCACCCGGTCCTTTCTCGGCCGGTCCGGCTCCTCGGTCAGCCGGACCAGGTCCTCGGTGTCACTCGTCATCAGCACGATCGGCCGGGGCTGCGCGAGTGCCACCGAGGCAAGCAGCGCGTCCAGAGCGCAGCGGTGTCCAGAGAGCCCCGTCCTCCCGAGAAGCAGGCCGGCTGCTCGCGCGCTGCCGGCGTCGATCGGCACGACGGTGACGTAGCGAAGAACCCGGTGTACAGGCGCGTCCCTGGCCCCGCCGCGTAGTACTTCGGTGAGCGTCGGGGCCGCGGTCACGACATGGCCGCGCAGCCGGCGGACAGCCTCGAACGGCGCCGTGGCCCTCCGGTCGCCGGCCGCGAGCTTGACCAGGCCTTCGGCGTCGAGGACTAGCGAGCCCGCTATGACTCCGCCTCAGGATCAGACCACAATCGCATCGCTCGCTGGACCGCCTCCTCATCGAACGAGCCGAACTCGGCTTGAAGCTGGGCCGACAGGTCGTCAAGCAGATCGAGCCTGACCTGCTCCTGCACGGCCTCGGTGACGTAACGGCTGAAGCCGCCCGAGCCCGTGCGGGCCCGGACCGCCTCAGCCAGCTCTGCTGGCATGGACACGCTCACTTTCTGCACGCGGCCGCCGTGAAGACGACTCGCCTCCTCGACAAGAACGTTGCCAGGCAGCACCGAAAGGACGCACTTCACCACTTGCTCCCTTGACGCTGACCCGAGAGCGCGTCGCAATGACTCCTCAAGCGTGCTCAGTTCGGGAACCGGCGGCGCTGTCGGCCTGGCACTGGGTTCGCTTGGCTCGGATACTTCGCTCATGTAAGTGATGCTACCACCGGTAGCAAGTATGCGGGCCTTGGCGCGACTGCCTGATTCGCCGGCTGAAGGTGCGGTCTCCTGGCTGTCAGCAGCCGTCGTATCCTGCCCAGGGCTGCTCGCCGTATTGCGCGTACAGCCGGTCAAATGCCGCCTTCTGCTGTGAGACCGAGGCTTCGCCCGCCGTGCCAGGCAAGCCAAGAGAGGCCCAGGTCGCTGGCAGAATCCCGAACAGGCCTGACGATGACGCGGTCGGGTTGTCTCCGCTCTCCCGCCACGCCACGCACTGCTCGAACGACGACATCCCCGAATGTAGCGAGGTCTGCGGAGTAACCGCAGCGGGTGCGGGGCGTGGCGCGGTGGCCGTCGGGTGCGCGGCGGGCTTGACGGGCGCGGGGCGGGCGGCGGTTCGATGGCTGACCTGGGCCGGCGTCCCGTGGCTGGCGTGAAGTCCGGCCGAGGCCGTTGCGTGAGCCGGCTTGTTGGCCTTCGGTGCGGCGCGGTGGGTCGCGGTATTCGTCTTCGCCGTTGTCTTCACTTGGTGGAGTGATGCGGGCCGTGGATGATGGCCGGTCGTCGCGCTGACGGCCGCCCAGCTTGAAACAGCGGTGGCGGCGACCGCCGCTGGCACGATGGCGGTCAGGGCTATCTTCTTCAGTTTCATTGGGGGGGGTAACCTGCCTCGTCGGCCCTAAGCCGGGCGCGACGTCGATGTCAGGGTCGCCACCTAGAACTGCCTCGGCGAGGCCCGCGCATCCGGCGAGCGGCGGATTATGAGGTATCTCACTTACCGCCGGCTCCGCCCGGCCCCGGCTTCCGCCCGCCCCCGGCTTCCGCCCGGCTCCGCTTCCGCCCGGGCCCCGGCTTCCGCCCGGCCCCCGGCTTGCGCCCCGGCCCCGGCTCCGCCCGGCCCCCGGCTTGCTGCGCTCGGCTCGGCCGGGCCCCGGCTTCGGACAAATCGGGCAATTCGTGGTGGTAACCGCAACGCTGGCCATCGTTGCTGCTCGGCCGTGCCGACCCACCGCAAGGTGGCCCATGGATGCGGTTGTCGCAGCGACGATGGCCATTGTTGCGGTTGCCCGCCCCGGCCGAACAGCATCTATGGCCCATCGATGCCTGTTCGCCGAGCCTCCCTGTCCGATTAGCCGGTGCCCTCGGAGGTCGTGGCCGCCGAGGGGCTCGCGTGCCTTGCGGCCGGGCGGTGGGGCGGATTATCGGTATCGTTAGCTGGCGGGCCCGCCGAGTCGCGACTGGCGCGGTCGGCGATGGCGCGGAGGCGGTCATCCCTGGGAGGGGCGGGTTGGCTAGCATGTTGTAGATGGCGCGGGGTTCGGCTCGTTACGGCCGAGCGCTGGGGCAGGGCATAGAGCAGCTGCTGTTCGGCGCTGTCCGGCTGGCCGAGCGCGAGCGGGCGATCGCTTCGAGTTCCGCGGCCAGGAACGGGGTGCGCCGGTGAACTGGCCGCGAACTAGGGCGAACTTGGCGCGGGCCGCTTCGCTGTCGCCTTGGTGCCGAGTGGATGGCACCAGCCCAGGCCTGGCCTTCCGCTCCCAGGGTCGGGTCCAGCCTGGCCGTGGTCTCGAACTCGCTCAGCTTGATCCAGGTCTCCGGCTGCCGCCAGCGCGATGCCCTTGTTCAGGTGCGCGGCCGGATTATCCGAATCGAGTGTCAGGGCCTTCCTGCGGACAGCGCGTCATGGCCCATGGCGGCCAGGTGTCCCGCGAGCGGCGATGTCGGCGGCGCCGGGATCCGCGTGAGCCCGGCGTCTGCGACGGCAGGCTTCCTCGAGCCGGCCAAGCACGTGCAGCGCGCTGCCGAGGTTGGCGGCGACGAAACCCTTGGCCGGGCGGCCGCGGCCGCCTTGTCACAGGCCGTAGTGATTCGTCGAACCGGCCGAGCACCCTAAGCACCGAACCCAGGTTAGTGAGGGTCAAGGCATCGCCGGGCTGAAATTGAAGCGCCCGGCGGAAGCGGGCCAGTGCTTCCTCGCACTGGCCTGCGGCCAGCGACGACCGGCGAGGCAGGTCGATGCTTCGGCAGGTTCGGTCGCAGGTCAGCGGCGATGTTTGGCCGCAGCAAGACCAGCTTCATCGGGGACAGCGCGATGCCCGGACCTTTGCCAGTCAGCCGGAAAGCTGCGACCAGCGCCTGGGTCCGATCGCCTGGCCAGCACCTGGCTCCTGGTAGCGGCAGCGGCGGCGAGCAGCTCTCGGCGGCGGCCTTATCCTGGGTCGCCGCCTGGAGCCGGGCTCGCAGGGTGTGCACGGCGGCTTCCCGGTCGCCTGGCTTGCCGATGGAGCGGTCTCCCGTTGGAGCCCGGTACGGCTGAGACTCGTGGCCGGCCGCGTGATACGTGCGCGGCGCCTCGCCGGGGCTCCGCTTGCGCTGGCCTGCCCGGCCTTGCTGACGGTGGAGTTGTCGAGGTACTTGCGCGGCTCATCGGTGAAGGTGCCGCGAAACTGGTCCATGATCCCGGCCGCGATAGCGAGATGAACCCGGGCGATGGCCAGGCAGGGAGCACGGCGACGAGGAGGTCAAGGCCATCCTGATTGCTGATCCAGGTCGCGTGCCAGGGCGCCGAGCAGCGCGGTGGTGATGCGAGGCCTCGCCCAGTTGCTCATCAGGGTCTGCCGGCGGCGGCGCTCACGGGAAGCAGGGCGAGGTACCAGTTCAGAGCCCGCTCGCTGCCGAACGCACCTGGCTCCTTCGGTCCTGGTCGAGCATGGCCGTGCGCAGGGCCGCCTTTACCTCCTCCTGCAGGTTGCGAGTCGCCTTAATCACAAAGCCGTATTGCTGGCCAGGTTGTCGAAAGCGGGTCCAGGATCACTGGTGCCCCACAGGACGGCGAGCACGTCCCGGTCATCGCGCAGGCTCCGGTGACCTCAGGGCCAGCGCGCGGATGCTGGCTGCGTCCCGGACTCCGCCGCTTCGGCTTGCTCTAGGTAGAGCCGGCCAGTTTGGCGATCGCGGTCTCGCGGGCTCGCAATCGCCCGGGCCATGGCCACTTGCCCGACGGTCAGGCCGCGCTCGAGCAGCGGCGCGATCATGCTGACTGCCAGCGGCAGGCCGGAGGTGAACCTCGCTATCAGCTTCGTTTCCTCGGCAGTCACAGGTCGCCTGGATTCAAGGCAAGCGCCGATCATGGCCTCGTCGAAGGCGTCAAGCGGCATCAGGGTCACGTCGTCCTCGCCCAGCCAGGAGAGTTCGCTGGCCGCCCCGATCACCCACGCAACCTGCGGACCGGTGCGGTTCATCACCAGGCGCAGCCAGCCCCAGGCCCGGTCAGCGAGCGCTTGACCGCCGTCGAGGAACACGACCAGTGGCTGACGCCGGGCGATGGTCGCGAGCCCGGTCGCGAGGCGGCGAGCGAGTTCCGGCGCCGGATCAGTCACCAGGGCGTATTCCGCCGGGGTAAGTTCGCTGCGCTTCCGCTTGATCAGCGTCTCGATCGCTGCGGAAGACAGCGGCGCGGGTGGGTCGGCGCTCTCGTCCGGCCGCGGCTCGCGCGGGCCGGGCGGATGCCACACGGTCGCCAGCCCGGCCAGCAAGACCGTTCGCTGCAGGGCGGCGGCATCCTCCTTAGTGAGTGACGAACCTGGTCGTCCGGCGAGGTAAATCACTTCCTGGACCCTGGCCACGTATTCGGCCATCCGGCCCGCGCCGGCGTTGTAGGGCTTGAAGATCTCAGCGACTCGCCCGGTCGCGAGTTGCTTCTCGCTGAAGGTGCGAACGACGGAGCGCTGCACCGCGCCGACACGGTCACAGAGCAGGACCAGTGGCACCGCCGTAACTGGCCGAGTCCCTTCCGCCCCGTCTTCCAGTCGACCCAGCGGTTCTGACATGGCTGCTTCGCCTGCGCAAGAAACTGCCTCAGCAGGAGCTCTTGCCACTGCCGCCTGGTCCGTGCACCAGTACCACCGGAGACCCCGAGGTCTCTTCTGCACGATCGGGTTTGCGGCCGAACGCCGCCCGGCCGCGTTCGCCCGGCCCCTAGTTCCCTAGCAGTGCCAAGAACCGAACCTGCTGATCATGCCGTCCTACAAGGACATGGTCTGCCACGACGGCAGTCTATCGGCGAAAGGCCGACTAACAACCCGTTCGAGCCCATGCGTGCCCGCAAAACCCCGGCCGCAGGCCCGCGACCCGCCGCCGTCCCGGAGGACGCGCCAGGACCCGTCGCATCGGCATCGGCTCCCTGCCGGGGCCAACGCTCGCCTCATCTGGGGCCTCCGGCGACCCGTTGGTGGCCCTGAGTACCGGCATACCGGGCAATTAGCTCGCCGACTAAAAGCCGCAACCGCAACGCTGGGCCATTGATGCTGCTCAGTCGGCTCGGCACCGTGATGCTGGGCCACGACCGCAACGGTGGCCCGACGGATGCGATCGGCGATGCACGGATGGCCACGTGGTTTCCCGCCGCGCCGAGCAGCATCGATGGGACCTCGTTGGCGGGGGAGGTCGAGCCCCGGGGGCGGGTCGGTTAGCGGATGACCGACTCGAACTGGTCTATGGCCCAGTCGAGGTCGTCTTGGCTGATGACCAGCGGGGGAGCGAGCCTGATGGTGGTGCCGTGGGTGTCCTTGGCGAGTACCCCGGACGACATTAGGCGTTCGGAGACCTCGCGCCCGCCGAGCTCGGTGAACTCCACGCCGGCCCACAGGCCGCGACCGCGGACCTCCTTGACGACGTGGGCGGGCAGGGCGTTGAGCCGGTCGTGCATGTGCGCGCCCAGCTTGGCCGAGCGCTCCTGGAACTCGCCCGTGTCCAGCATCGCGATCACCTCGCGGGCGACGGCGCAGGCGAGGGGGTTCCCGCCGAAGGTAGAGCCGTGCTGGCCCGGCTTGAACACGCCGAGTATGTCGGCGGAGGAGATCACGGCGGAGATCGGCACGATGCCGCCGCCGAGCGCCTTGCCGAGGATGTACATGTCGGGCACGACTTCGTCGTGCTCGCAGGCGAAGGTGGTCCGGTCCGGCCGAGCCCTGACTGGATCTCGTCGGCGATCATCAGCGCGCCGTGCTGCGTGCAGAGCTCGCGCACGCGGGCAGGAACCCGGCCGGGCGGCACGACCACGCCGGCCTCGCCCTGGATCGGCTCGACGAGCACGCCGACCACGCGATCGTCCATGGCGGCGGCCAGCGCGTCGGCGTCACCGTAGGGCACGCGTAAACCCGGGGTGTACGGGCCGTAGGAGTCGCGGGCGTCCGGGTCGGTGGAGAAGCTGACGATCGTGATCGTGCGGCCATGGAAGTTGCCGTCGAACACGATGATCACGGCCTCGTCGGCCGGCACGCCCTTGACCTCGTAGCCCCACTTGCGGGCGGTCTTGATCGCGGTCTCGACGCCCTCGGCGCCGGTGTTCATCGGGAGCACCATCTCCATGCCGGCCAGCGCGGCCAGCTCGGCGCAGAACGGGCCGAACTGGTCGTGCTCGAACGCCCGGCTGACCAGGGTGACCCGCTCAAGCTGCCGCTGAGCGGCCGCCACCAGACGCGGGTGCCGATGGCCGAAGTTAAGCGCCGAGTAAGCGGCGAGCAGGTCGAGGTAGCGGCGGCCTTCGACGTCGGTGACCCAGGCGCCCTCGGCGTAGGCGATCACGACAGGCAGCGGGTGGTAGTTGTGGGCGCTGTGCGCGGCCGCCTGGGCGCTCAGTTGCTCAGCGAGTGAGATTTTCGTCATCGAGTTGGCCTCTCTAACCTGAGTTCCAGCGTGCAGCACTTCGGCCCGCCCCCGGCTTTCCTGAACTCCGACAGGTCGACGGGCACGACGTTGAATCCCGCCGGGGTGACCCGATCAGCTAGGTGCCGCGCCTGGACGGGAAGCACGACGTTCCCGCCGTCGCTGAGGCCGTTGAGGCCGAGCACTTCGGCGTCTTCGTCCTTGGCCTCGATCAGTTCACCGAAGTGGGCGGCGAGAGCCGCCTGCCCGGCCTCGTCGAAGGCGGCCGGGTAGTAGGCGGCCGTGTTCGCGTCGAGAACTACCATGGCGGTGTCCAGGTGGTAGAACTTGGGGTCGACCAGCCGGACGCTGATCACCGGCAGGCCGAACAATTCCTCGATCTCGGCCTGGACCCGCGCTCGGTCCGGAAGCCGTGCCCGGCGATGACTGCCCGGTCGGCGAACACGATGTCGCCCTCGCCCTCGTTCACCCCGACCGGATCGGCGACCTCGTACCCCTCGCGGCGGAACCAGTCCGTATAGGCGGCGCCTTCGGCTAGCGCTCGGAAGCTTGAACCTGGCGCCAGCACCTTGCCGCTGATCACCGTGCCGCCGTTCGCGGCGAAGACCATGTCAGGAAGGCCCGGATGCGGGTCGATGGTGCGTACCGTGTGGCCGAGGCTGAGGTAGGCGGACCGCAGGCACTCCCATTGCTGCCTGGCCAGCTCGAGGTCCACCGGATCATTCGGATTCATCCACGGGTTGATCGCATAGCGCACGTCGAAATACTCCGGTGAGCACATGAGGTACGTCCGGCGTGCGTGGATTCGCGATGCGGTGCGGGACTTGCCATCGTGGCGTCGGACGGCTTGCCGATCGGCGTCATTGAGCCTCCAGGTGGCGGATACACCTCAGCCTAAAATCGGCCAGTCCGATCGTCCCACTTGGCTCATGCGTATCAGCGGCGATTTGTTGCGTAGTTGGCGCCCCAACTGCGATTTATTGCGTTCGTTCGGGGGCTTGACCGGCGGTTGGCCGTTATTTGGAGGATGAGGCACTTGATCTTGGAGACCGGCCGGCTAGCCGAGCTCGGCCAGCCGGGCGGCCGCCGCCCGATCCGCTCGTCGGTAGCGGTCAGGGCGACCCTGACGTGCGCTGGCGCCGCCGCACCGTCGAAGGCGCCGGGCGACACCAGGATGCCCGCCCGCGCGAGCTCGTTGACCGACCGCCAGCAATCCCGGTCCGCGTGAGTCGCCCACAGGTACAGGCCGGCCTCGGAGTGACTGACCAAGCCCGCGTTTTCCAGCGCGGGCCGCAGGATCTCGCGGCGGCGGGCGTACCTCGCGTACTGCTCCTCGGCATGGGCGTCGTCCGAGAGCGCGGCGGTCAGCGCGGCCTGGACCGGGCCTGGCACGATCATGCCCGCGTGCTTGCGGATCTCGAGCAGTTCGGCGATCAGCGCCGGGTCGCCCGCCACGAACCCCGCCCGGTAGCCGGCCAGGTTCGACCGCTTGGAGACCGAGAAGACGCCAAGCACGCCGTCGTGGGAAGCGCCGCAGATCTCCGGGTGGAGCACCGACTGGGGCTTGGCTTCCCAGCCGAGGTCGAGGTAGCACTCGTCGCTCGCGAGCAGCGCTCCGGCCGACCGGGCCCAGGATGACCAGTTCACGCAGCCGCTCTGGCGGCAGCACCCGGCCAGTGGGGTTCGACGGCGAGTTGACCCAGGCCAGCCTGACCTCGGGGTCGTCGGGCGCGTCCGCGGCGACCGGCCGGGCGCCCGCGAGGCGCGCGCCGATGTCATAGGTGGGGTAGGCGAGCTCGGGAAAGCTGACTACGTCGCCGGTCCAAGCCCGAGGAGCGTCGGCAGCCAGGCGATGAACTCCTTGGTGCCGATGACCGGCAGCACCGCGTCCTCGCTGACCTGACGTCGTGTTTCCTCGCCAGCCAGGCGGCGGCCTCGCCTCGCAATTCCGTCGTGCCCTTGGTCAAAGGGTACCCGGGCCAGTCCGAGGCGGCCGCAAGGCGTCCCGGACCACGTCGGACACCGAATCGACCGGGGTGCCGATCGACAGGTCAACGATGCCGTCGGGGTGACTGGCCGCGATCGCCTTGGCGGGCTCGAGCAGGTCCCAGGGAAAGTCGGGCAGCCGGGCGGCGAGTCGCGCGTCGCCGGTCAGTGCTCGGTCTCCTGTGGCGGCAGGGCGGCGACGACGGGGTGATCCTTTCCGATCTTGCCCGTCTTCGACGCGCCTCCAGGGGAGCCGAGGTCTCGAAGAAGTCCACGTTGACCTTGTAGTAGTCCTTCCACTGCGAGGGCACGTCGTCCTCGTAGTAGATGGCCTCGACCGGGCAGACCGGCTCGCAGGCTCCGCAGTCAACGCATTCGTCCGGATGGATATAAAGCATGCGCTCGCCCTCGTAGATGCAATCGACGGGGCACTCTTCTATGCACGCCCGGTCGAGCACGTCAACGCAAGGCAGAGCGATGATGTAAGTCACGCCAAGCTCCTCTTCCAAACACTTGCCGACCGGCGGCCGATGCCAGTCCGCAGGGTCAGTCCGCCGGGTATCAGCCGAACGCGACGGTGAGTTTGGCTGATGGCCAGCGCCGGCTCGGCCGGGCCTTGACCCAGCCGTCTTGGCCCTGCGCGGCGGCCCACTGATAGCCGCAGAACCGCACGGTCTTGATGCCGTAACTGCCGGCGTGGGTCACCAGCCAGACGCGACCGCCCAGCCTACGGCGTGGCTGGCGACTTTGACGGCCATGACCGGGTCGCCGAAGTGGCTGGCCCGAAGCGGCCCGAACGCGGTAGTCAGGTCCCGGTCGGCGAGGGCGAACTTGCCTCGGCCCTTGATGCCCTCGCCGTACCAGCACCAGATCGCCCGGGCCTCCAGCCGGCGAACCCCGCCGCCATGGCCGCGCCCTGACCGGAATACTGGCTGTAGGCGTACCCGTCGGCGCTGCGCTGCACGTCCTGGGCGGCCCTGTAGACCGGAAGCTGCGGTAGCCGGGGACCGCGGCGAGCGCGGCGAAGAACCTCGTCGTCGCGTAGATCGGGTTGAGCAGCTCTGTTTTCGTGCCCCAGCCTTGCGACGGGCGCTGCTGGAAGATCCCGACCGAGTCCCGGTCGCCGTAGGGGAGGTTTTCCAGGTCCGATTCCTGCAGCGCGGTCGCGTAGGCGATGGTGACCGCCCTGACCGGCATCGCGCGCTGGTCAGCGACCCCGGCGATCGTGGCGGCGATCCCGGCCTGGCTGGTACTGAGCGGCACGTCGAAACCCTTGCCCTTGACCAGGCAGCCAACGCCGATCTGAGGTGGCGCCGGCTCTTCGTGGTTCCGGCCGATGAGCGCGAGCACGCCGAGCACGAGAAGGACCGCCACTACCGCTCCGGCCCCTATGCCTTTCGCGCGGGTCCCTTTTGGGCGTTGTGCTGCCACGGTCAGAAGGTACCTTGTGCAGGAAGCCGCTAGGCTCCGTGGCCATGGATGCGTCTTCGTTTGCCAGTTAGTTCGCCAGCAAGATCCCCGCTCAGGTCGACGAGCTTTGGGAGAACCGCGCCGGGCTCAGCCCGGATGACACCGACGCGCGGAAGCTGGTCAAGTCGGCGGTGGATCAGATCGACGCGGGCGAGGTCAGGGTGGCCTGGATCGATGCCTCGACCGACCAGGTACTGGTCGACGAGCGCGCCAAACGGGCGATTCTGCTCGCGTTCCGTGTCATGCCGATGGAGGAGTCCTCGGTTGGGGAGTTCCGATATCACGACCGGGTGCCGCTGACGAGTCATCTTGAGGGGGTCAGGGCGGTGGCCGGTTCGATCGTGCGGTGGGGGGCCTATGTGGCGCCCGGGGCCGTGCTGATGCCTTCTTTCGTCAACATCGGGGCGTACGTGGACTCGGGGACCATGGTCGACACCTGGGCTACGGTCGGTTCAGGCGCACAGATCGGCAAAAATGTCCATCTATCCGGAGGTGTCGGGATAGGCGGGGTACTTGAGCCTCCCAACGCGGTACCCGTGGTCATCGAGGACGAGGTCACCGTCGGGTCCCGGTGCATGGTCGTCGAGGGGGCGCGGGTGCGTCGCGGCGCGTTTCTCGGGGCGGGCATGATCCTGACGCCGACTTCGCGGGTGATTGATGTCCAGACTGGCGAGGAACTGCCGCGAGGCGAGGTTCCCGCGTGGTCGGTGTGCGTCGGCGGGATTCGGCAGCGGGAGTATGCGGGCGGTACCTACGGCATGCCTTGCGTGCTGGTCTTGAAGCGGCTGGCCGAGGGGGAACGGCATGACAAGTCAAAGCTGAACGACGTGCTGCGGGATCACGGGGTTGATGCTTAAGACCTGTCACGGGGGCGTCGCAGGTCAGCCCGGTCGGCCCCGTGCCCGCCTCGGCCCAGCCCCGGCCCGGCCCCGCAGGTCCAGCCCCGGCCCGGCCCGGCCCGGCCCGGCCACGCTGGGCCTCGCCCCGCTGTCAGTCCGCGCTCGCCCGCCCCGCCCGAAGATCAACTTCGGCTGGCCGGTCACTTCCACGCCGCAACAGCAACGGTGGCCCATCGATGCTGCTTGGCTAGGCCGACTGACCGCAACGATGGCCCATCGATGTTGTTGCCGCAGCATCGATGTCCCATCGTTGTGTTGCCTGTCCTGGCAGAACAGCATCGCTGGGCCACCGTTGCGGTTCGCTGAGCTGAAATGTCCGCTTAGCTGGTGCCGTCGGCTAGCTCGTGGTCGACCACGGCGGCTCGCGCGGCCCGCGGGCCAGGCCGTCTGGGCGGATTGCCGGTTTTGCGGGTTGTCCGGCCGGCTGGAGTCGCGGATCCGTATCGCCAGGCAATTGCGGGGGACGCGGCCGGGGCCCCCACCTACCCCACCCACCCCACCCGCCACGCCCCCCACCTGCTGCGCCCCCACCCACCCCACCCCGCTACGCCCCCCACCCGCTGCGCCCCACCCCACCCCACCCATCTCGCTCCCCCCACCCGCTGCGCCCCCACCCCACCCGCTACGCCCCCCACCCGCTACGCCCACCACCCGCTAGCCCCCCAGCCATAGGCGCAGGGGCTCCGGGATTAGAGACGCCAACCCGCTTGGCGAAGAACGCCCCCTGCCGCGAACTAAGCTGGGACTGTGTACTTGGTGCTGTTGGCCGCCGCTGGCGCCATTCTCGGAGGTGTGGTCGTCGTAGCTATGGGCCGCGGGGGTCAGATCGCGAACTTCCGGCGCGATATTCCGGTTTTGGCCGTGCGGTTCAGGACGCCCGACGAGGTTGCTCTGGCCAGGCTGCCGCTCGGCCTGTTCGGATACCAGGCGCAGGCGACCGGGGACGCTTTGGCCGCGGCTGCGGCCCTCGTTGACGAGCGGGATGCCGAGATCGCCGAGTTGCGCCGGGAGTTGTCACGGTTCGGCGCGGAGCCGATGGTCGCCGGGTCCGTGGCGACAGGCTCCGTGGCGACAGGCCCGATAGCGACAGGCCCCGGGGTGACAGGGCCCGTGGGCGGGCCCGGGTGCCGGCCCCGTGGTGACAGGCCCTGCGGTGACAGGCCCCGGCGGGGCTGGGTCCGTGGTGGCTGTTTCCGTGGCGGATGCCGATACTTCTGGGGATGAGGGCGCCTTGGGCGGGGCGGAGGAGGACGAGGCCGTGGCTGATCCGGATGCTGGGTTTGCGGCTGAGTCCCGGTGGCGGCAGTGAGCGAGGGTGCGGGCGCCGCTATCGGGCCGGACGGGCAGCCTCGATGCCCGTGGTGCCTGTCAACTGCGGATTACCTTAGCTATCACGACGATGAGTGGGGCCGGCCCGTGCGTGATGACGTCGGCATGTTCGAGCGGCTCTGCCTGGAGGGTTTCCAGTCGGGGTTGTCGTGGCTGACGATTTTGCGGAAGCGGCCGAGCTTCAGGGCTGCCTTCAGCGGGTTTGATCCGGTGGTCGTGGCCGAGTTCGGTCCGCAGGACGTGGCGCGACTGCTGGCCGATAGCGGCATCGTGCGCAACCGGGCCAAGATCGAGGCCGCGATCAGCAACGCGCGGGCCGCGCTCGACCTGCCCGACGGACTGGCAGCGATGGTCTGGAGCTTCGCGGGTGCCGAGGTACCGGCACCGCGGACCACGGACCAGATTCCTGCGCAGACGCCGGAGTCCAAGGCGCTCTCCGTGCGGCTGCGCAAGCACGGGTTCCGCTTTACCGGGCCGGTCACCGCCTACGCGACCATGCAGGCGTGCGGTGTAGTCAATGATCACCTGGAGGGCTGCTTCCGCCGGACGGCTTACGCGGTCTTAGTTGGTGCTGGTTGCCGTTGGCTCTGGGGTTCCCTGGAAGGCTGCTTCCGCCGGACGGCTTACGCAGCGTAACCTGCCCGATATGCTACCGATCATCGGTTTAGTGGCTTGGTGTGTGCTGCTGGGCTCTTGGTTACGTGCCAATGGACTGCGATCGGCGGAAGGTGATGGCAGCTCGAGACCAGGTGGCCGGGGGGAGTAAGCCAACGCTGGCGCAACTCGGCGTTGACCCGGCTGAGCTTGACTGGCAGCGGTCAGGATCAGGCGCGGGCTCGCTTGAAGTCGCGTTCATCGGTGCTGGTCGCGGCAGGACCGGTGCCGTAATGGGCGCTGGGGCGGACTGGGTGCTGCTTCGCGTCGCTGGCGATCCGGTTGGACGGGTGCTTGTGTATGACCGGATGGAATGGACGTGCTTCCTCGACGGCGTTGGCCGCGGTGAGTTTGGCTGAGGCCGCGGCTCGGGTTGGCCCCTGCCTGCCTCGGCCAGTCCACGCCTGCCCTGGCAATCCGGCGCTGACAGGCAGGAGCAGGTGGCTCTGTCTTGGCTGGCCGCTTACATCAGGTAGTTATGGACTGCATAACGATTGAGGATGGGACTTGTGAATCACAACTTAAGTGCCGCTATCGTAGCAACAGCGTCCTTGGAGGAGGCCTGCGGTGAGCGATGACGCCTACGGTGCGACTATCGCCAAGCTTCTGCTTTCCCGCAGGCTCACTGACTTGCGGGTCGAGGCTGGCTATACGGCCAACCACGTCTGCGACATGTTGAACTGGGGCCGAGGCAAAGTCGGACGTTTCGAGGCTAATCAGTGGAAACGCCCCGAGATGAGCGATATCAGGGATCTACTGCGGTTTTACGAAGTTTATGTGGACGATTCCGACTCCGCGCGCGAGACCGAGGAATTGGCCATGCGCGCACGAGTGCGCCCGTGGTGGCGTGACTATCAGGACATCTTCGATAACGAATTTGCCGGCTTCGAGGCTGACGCGAGCAGGATCAGGGTCTTTACTCCGCTCGTCATTCCCGGCTTGCTCCAGACCGCCGACTACATCGACGCCCTGATGCGATCGAGCGGTAAACCGCCAGTCTGGCGCCGCCGGGCGACCGAGGCCAGGCTTCGCCGGCAGCTGATACTCACCAGGGAAGACAATCCGGTGCCGGTACTTGAGGCGGTCATAGCCGAGGCTTCTTTGCTGTATCGGTGGGGCAGCCGGGCGGAGCGGTGGGATCAGTTGATGCACCTCGCGGCCATCGGCGAGCGACGCAATGTGCATCTGCACCTGCAGCGTTTCGCCGACGGGCCACCGCCGGGCATGTTCTCCGCCGTCCAGATCTTCGATTACAGCGGCGTCGGCTCCGCCGGCTCAGGCCTGAACGGTGCTGGCTTCGATGGCTCCAAGCTGAGCCTGGTTTTCACGGAAACTGATCACGGAATTCAGGAGGTGGGCGATAGCGAATATGTAAATAGTTATTTTGAGGCATTCGATCGGGCAATAGACGCGGCGCTTGAGCCGCGTGATACAACCCAGTATCTGAAACAGCTCGCAGAACGACTGGAGTAATGAATGACTGACCTGTCTCGTGCCGTCTGGCGTAAGGCCAGGGCGAGCTATGCGAATGGCGGCTGCGTTGAGGTAGCGGCCAATCTGGGAGACGTGATCGCGGTCAGGGACAGTTCGCGCCCAGACGACGGCGCTCACGTAGTGTCGCGATCGGCGTTTGATGCCCTGCTGGCCGACTTGAAGAGCGGCCGGTACGACATCTGACCGATCGCGAGCAGCGGTCCTGGCCCGGCGACGTGGGTCCGCCAGGGGTGTGGGCTGTTAAGCGGAATCCCCCAGGGAGGGAGCCCTCGGGGGGATTCCTTGTGACTGCGCCTGTCTCGAGGCGTCTGGCGTTGCGGCCAGTAAGCGGCATCGCCACGCTAACTGTACACGGAGGGTAGCTGCCGGTAGCTGCCTCTCAGGCCCCGTGAATCACAACTCGCCAGGAGTCATCAGGAACCATGCAGAAACGGTCGGCCGCATTGGCTCGTTAGCTGGCTCGCTCCCGGCCCGTTCGCCCGTCGGTGCCTGACTCGCTGCAAAAGGCCGGGCGCTATTTCTCCTAGACACGTTGCACGCAATGCTAATTGACTCGTAATCTGTACATACCAGCTGCGACGCGGGAAGGCGGGGTCAGAATGTTTCTGTCGCCCGCTGACCGCCGTCGACGTGCGGGCCGTGCTGCAAACGGCACCGCTGCAAACGGCACCGCTGCAAACGGCACCGCTGCAAACGGCACCGCTGCAAACGGCACCGGTCCGAACGGCACCAGGGCAAACCGCACCGCCCCGAACGGCAGCGCTCCGAACGGCAGCGGCCCAAGCGGCGGGCTCGGGCCGAGCACAGGTCCGATCTCCGGTGGCCCGCTGCCGACCCGAGTGCCTCACGGTGGCGCTGGCAATTCCGGGCCCGGCAACAACGGCGCTGGCAACAACGGCGGTGCTGGCGCTCAGGGCAACTGGCTCGCGGCGCCGTACGCTGAGACGCCATCGTTCCAGCCGACTCCTGGCGGCCTGGCTCGCGCTCGTGCGGTCGCCGGTTCGGCTCTCGATGACGTGCACCCCAGAGCCGGGATCGCGCATGCGAGTGTGCGGGCCGGAGGGTGCTTCGTCAGGGCGTTGCCGCTTGACCCGTCCTGCGCGAGCGCCGCGCGGAGCTTCTTCAGGGAATCGGTCGCGGGCATGGGCTTGTCTGGTGACCTGATCCACGACGGCATCACGATGGCAAGCGAGCTCGCGGCGAACACCCTGAACGCCCACGGCAACGTCGAGTACGGCGGACACGGGCACCGGGCGGTCAGCGGGATTCCTGAGTTCTGGCTGTACGTGCGCACCTGCGGCCCTGGCAGCCCTGGCCGGGAGATCGTCTGCAAGATCTTCGATTCAGAACCCGGCTGGGACGCTGGAGAGCCTGTGCCGATCGGAGCGGCCGTGCCGGCCGGACCTGATTCGGTACGTGGTCGCGGGTTGCAGATGGTGGCCGGGCTGTCGGCTGGCATGTGGGGTCATCACCTGAGCCGCGGGCGCCTCGGCGTGTGGAAGGTTCCTGGCAAGGCGGTCTGGTTCGCGCTCAGGGTACCGGCTACGAGTGAGCTTGCCCGCAGCGAACGGCTGGCACCGCGCGGGTCAGAGGCGATCGAAGAACTGGCGGTCGCCCTCGCCGAGCGCGGGCTCGGTACAGGACTTGTGCCGGTGACCGAGCCAGGCGGTGACCTAGCCGTGCTCTCCGTCAGTCACAGGCTGACGGTCTGGTGCCAGAACCAGATCCTCTGGTGGCGCGACCCGGACGGCAGCTACGACCGGCTTACCGTGACCGACATGGTCGAGGCGACCGAACGCGTCGTGGCCGCGCACGAGGAACTGGTCGCGGCCAGTCAGCCCGCCCGGCCGGCCGAGCGGGTTCAGGTAAGTGAAGCCGAGCGGGTTCAGGTCAGTGAAGGTGCTGACCCTCAGGGACAGGGTCAGGCGAGCGACGAAGCCTTCGATTTCGACATGGCCGACTACGGGCCGGCCGACGACAACTACGGCACCGTCGGCTACGAAGGCCTCGACGAGGATCCGGGCGACACAGCCTTCTAGAGGCGGCCCAGCCCTCGGCGGCGACCCTCGACCGCCCCGAGGTGCGTCAGGTGCGCCAGATACACGTTTTGATCGCAGAAAACCGGGATGGAAGCGCGCATTGATCGCACCGGCTGCCCATCGATGCCACCAAGGCCATGGAACTGACCGATAATAGAGGTACTGATTGTTGTCGATGTGGCTTGACGGTACTGAGCGACAGGTAACGAGTGAATGCGGCCGCGCGGCGGCGCGGGCTAGCATGACGTGCGCGTTCGGTCGCTCATGACGCATATGGGAGGCAGGATGGCGGCGATGAAGCCGCGGACGGGTGATGGTCCGCTGGAGGTCACCAAGGAAGGCCGCGGAATCGTGATGCGTGTCCCGCTTGAAGGCGGCGGTCGCCTCGTGGTCGAGTTGACGCCTGATGAAGCGAAGGCCCTCAGTAACGCGCTTGAGTCAGCTGTCGGTTAGGGATCCGCATTCATGCCAGTTACCAGCGCCGTTACCGCCGCGGGCGGTACCGGGCTCAACTCGGTCGGCGATTTTCTCCGCCAGGTGATCGCCGGGGACCGTGAGTCGGCCGACCTCGTGGTCGTCGCGGTCAGCGCGGAGCGCGTGATCGCCGATGAGACTCTGGATCAGTGCCTCGGGTACCGAGCCGCTGAGGTCGTCGCCATGGCGCAGTTGACTGGCCGGGCCGGGCAGCTGGCTAAAGCGGTGGCTCGAGTCGGTGAGACGCTGATCATGGTCGTGTTCCTCGGCGTAGGTGACGGGTCTCCGGCCGCGCTTCGCCGCGCGGGCGGCGAGCTTGGCCGGATGATGAGGCCAGGTGAGGACGCGGTAACCGATGTGGTGGCTGACTCGCCGGCCGCGTCGGTGCAGGCGTTCGCCGAAGGCATCTTGCTAGGTTCATACCGTTTCAGCGAGAAGTCGGCCGACGAAGAAACCCCGGCTAAGGATTCCGGTGTACGGCTGCTCCTCGCCGGCGCGGACGCAGGGGCAGTTCAGGCCGTGACCACCGCTGGCGCCGTGGCGTCCGCCGTGGCCCTGGCCAGAGACCTGACCAATACGCCTTCGGTCTGCAAGAGCCCGCAGTGGATGGCGGACGTTGCGACCGAGATCGCGGGACAGGCCGGGTTGTCGGTCAGGATCAGGACTGTCAGCGAACTGGCGCGAGCGGGGTTTGGCGGCATCGTAGCGGTGGGTTCAGGGTCGGCGCGGCCGCCGGTCCTGATCGAGCTTGGTTACCGCCCCGAGACGGAGCCCGTCGAGGAGCCCGTCGGCCCGCGGCGGCATGTTGTGCTCGTCGGCAAGGGAATCACGTTCGACAGCGGCGGACTTTCGCTCAAGACGAACGACGGCATGAAGCTGATGAAGACCGACATGGCTGGCGGCGCCGCCGTCATCTCGGTCATGTCTTCGCTGGCCAGGCTGGGCGTCACCGACCGCGTCACCGGCCTGATCGCCGCCGCGGAAAATATGCCTTCTGGATCGGCCTACCGGCCTGGCGATGTCCTGCGTCACTACGGCGGCCGGACAACCGAGGTGCGCAACACCGATGCGGAAGGCCGTCTTGTGCTGGCCGACGCGTTGGCTTACGCCGACGCCGAGCTTGAGCCTGACGAGATAATCGACCTGGCGACGCTGACGGGCGCGGCACGAGTAGCGTTTGGCGGGGTTCGCGCCGCGCTTTACGCCAGCCGCGACGACCTGGCCGATTCGCTCATCGCGGCGGGCGAGGCCAGTGGCGACCGGTTGTGGCGGATGCCGCTGCCCGATGAGTACCTCAGCGTGCTTGAATCTCCGGTCGCCGATCTCGCGAATGTCTCCGCTGGAAACGAGGGCGCGGGCTCGATCGCGGCGGCGCTGTTCCTTCGCGAGTTCACCGGAAGCCGTCCTTGGGCGCACCTGGACATCGCGGGATCGGCGCGGGCCAGTTCCGATGATGGTGATCAGACCTCGGGAGCGACCGGGTTCGGCACCCGCCTGCTGCTTTACTGGCTGGCGGGGCTCGCGGGCAAGTACCGCTAGACGGGCCGCTTGAGCGCGGCCAGCAGGCCGCAGCCGATCGGCAGCAACAGCGGTACCAGTTCCGTATCGGTGGCGGCTAGGTCGCGGAGTTCGCCGATCGCGGCGGTATCCGGGTCGGCGTGGGCCACGTTCGCCCCCTGGTCGGCCCACAGGGCGTTGTCGAAGGCAATGATTCCGCCCGGCCGAAGCAGGCGGAGCCCGGCCGCCAGGTACTCCGGGTACTCACGCTTGTCGGCGTCGCAGAACACGAGGTCGTAGGCGCCGTCAGCCAGCCTTGGCAGCACTTCGAGGGCGCGGCCGATGATCAGCCGGTACCGCCCGGCTGGAAAGCCGGCGGCGGCGAAAACCTCCCTGGCGTACCGGTGATGCTCGGGCTCCAGGTCGACACTGGTGAGGACCGAGCCAGGCCGCATGCCCCGCAATAGGCAGATACCTGAGGTTCCGTAGCCCGTGCCGATCTCGACGGCCGCCCTCGCACCGATCGCGGCGGCAAGGAAGCGCAGCGTGGCGCCGGTCAGCACGGACACAGGAACGGCGCCGCCCATCCGCTCGGCGTTGCTTCGCGCGGTCAGCAGCGGTTCGTCCTCCCCGACGAAATCGTCGAGGATTTCGGTAGCGTCTGAACGGAAGATGGCAACCTCCGTGACCTAGGCGGAATGTCTACGGGCCGCAGCCTAGCGCCAGAACAGCCTAGGCCTGGGCCGGGAACCGCGCTTCAATGGGAACAACGCCGGGTCGCCCGCACGTTGACCGTGCGGCAGGGCGTTGTGGCCAGGGTGTTTGAGACAGAGTGTTGCGACACGGGCGGAGAGGCTGATGCAGACCGAATCGGTAGAGGCTGCCGGTCCGGCTGGCGAGCAGGCCGCCCGCTGGACGCCTCCTACCTGGGAAGAAGTGGTACGGGATCATTCTGCCCGGGTTTACCGGCTCGCTTTCAGGCTCACGGGCAATAGTCATGACGCCGAAGACCTGACCCAGGAGGTCTTCGTCAGGGTCTTCAGGTCACTGCCGACGTACACGCCGGGAACCTTTGAGGGCTGGCTGCACCGGATTACGACGAATCTGTTCCTTGACATGACGAGGCGGCGGCAGCGCATCAGGTTCGAGGGACTCGGCGAGGAGACCGCGGCGAGGCTCAGGGGGGCTGAGCCGACGCCTTCGCAGGCGTTCGATGACCGGCACCTGGACTTCGACATCGCCGCCGCCCTGGCCGACCTGCCGCCCGAATACCGGGCCGCGGTCGTGCTCTGTGACATCGAAGGCCTGACGTACGAGGAGATCGCCGACGTTCTCGGCGTGAAGCTCGGCACCGTCAGGTCGAGGATTCATCGTGGCCGAGCCCAGCTCCGTACCGCCCTTGAGCACCGCAGGCCGAGGCGGATCCCCGCCCAGGCATCGCGGGTAATCGAGGCACCGGTAGTCGGGACAGCACCCGTGATCCTCGGCGAGGTGAGCTCAACATGAGTCACCTCGGCCGCTGGCTGTCCGCTCAAATTGACGGCGAACTCGATGGCGTAGAACGCGACCGGGTTCTCAATCACATCGCTGGGTGCGAGGCCTGCCGGGACGAAGCGAACGCGCTGCGCGCCCTGAAGCGACGGATGACGGCGCTTGGCGATTTCGGGTCGAGCACCGCCATCGCCAGCAGGCTCATGGAGCTGGCCAGGTCCGACGAGGACCTTGACGCTCCGCCGGCGAGGCCTTCCTGGACCGCGACACCGGCCCAGGCCTGCAGGCCAGCGAGGTCCGCCCTGGCGCCGAGGCAGCCCTGGCTGACCTGGCGAGTCGCGACCGGCTCGGCCGGCTCGGCGCTGCTCGCTATCGGAATCATGGCCTTCATGCTTGGCGGCGGAGGCGGAAGTACCCAGCAGGACCGGCCGGTTCCGCATGTGACCCCGGCCGTTGACGCCTACTGGACCGAGCACATCTTCGACACGGGCCAGTTGCCTGGCTCAGCCGGATCGGGCCAGCTGGGAACGGCGAGTCCGGCCAGTCAGCCGCCAGCCGGCCACGTGCCTCGTTCTAGAGTCCTGATCCGCCTAGATACCCCGTAACCTGCGATGCTGTGGTTCTACTGGCGGCGAGTCCGGGTCGGTGTCCTGATCACTGGCATCGGGCTAGCGCTGGTCGCGGCTTTGATCGTCGTCGCGGGCTCGCTCGGGGTCCCGGTCAGGCGCGGCGCTGCCAGCAGGACGGTGACCCCCCGATCGGGCGCTAAATTCCGCAAGTCCGAGGCCACGGACGTCAACGCGGCCGCGGTCAGCCACGGGATCACGCTGATGAGGTCCGCCGTGGTCGCCTGCCGGTCGGTCTCCTACAGCGGCGTTCAAGTGGTCGCGTGGTGGGGCGCGGCGCAGGACGCATCCACCTACCTGATCCAGGTGTGGCACGCATCGGGCGAGCCTGAGGTCGCCGACGGAGCCGGCGGGGCTAACGGGCAGCCGAACTCGATCGCCGAGCCGGGCACGGCCGCCGCCGACCATGCCACCGCCGGCGTGCTCAGCGTCTCTTCCTGGATGGTCAGCCTGCTGCGCTCCAATTACCTGATCGAGTACGCGGGAAACGGCACGGCCGATGACCGGTCCGCCAAGATCGTCGTGGTCCGCAGGAACGACGGCAGCCTGGCCGCGCGCTACTGGCTCGATCGCACCACCGGGCTTCCGTTGCGCCGGGAGATGTTTGACCAGCGCGGACATCTGGTCAGCGAAGGCGCGTTCATTGACGTAAGCTTCGGCGCCATTAAGGCAGAACCGGTTCCGCCCAGGATCGCCAGGGCGTGGAAGGACCAGCCGACCAAGAAGAATCTGCCCGCTCTGCGCAGGCAAGGCTGGCCGGTGCCAGCGAAGCTGGCGGGCAACATGGCCCTAGTCGGCGTGAGCCGGGCGGTTCCCGCTTCAGGCACCGTTCTTGACGCGTCCTACTCCGACGGCCTATCCGTGGTCTCGGTGTTCATGCAGCACGGTGAGCTGCCCGGAGCCATGCCAGGCTGGACCCGCACCGAGGTGCACGGCCAGCAGGTGTACTCGAGCGAGCCTGACCAGCGCAGCCTGGCCTGGTCGGCGGGCGGGCTCGTGTACACCGTGATCTCTGATGCCCCGCAGACGACGGTGGATCAGGTCGTTTCCCAGCTCCCGCACCAGCGTAACGGCACCGTCTGGCAGCGGGTCGGTCGCGGACTTAAGCGCATCGGCTCGTGGTTTGACCCGTTCAGGTAACCGGGCGCGGTTTCTAGCTGGCCAGCCGTCGCGTTACTCTGGATGAAGCCTACGTACGGCAACGAGGTACCTAGCCAAGAAGCGCGAGGCCAAGCTTTGTTTGAGCTGTCGATTACTAAACTCCTGATCCTCGGGGTACTCGGCCTGATGATCTTCGGCCCCGAGCAGCTGCCCAAGATGGCCGCTCAGGCTGGCAAGGCCCTGCGTGACCTGCGCCGGCTGGCGGACAGCGCGCGCTCTGACCTGACCGACAGCCTCGGGCCCGAATTCCGCGACTTCGACTTCAATGACCTCAACCCGCGCAGCTTCGTGCGCAAGCACCTGCTCGACGACCTCGATGATGAGGACTACAGCTGGGCCGGGCCAAGCGGGGCCGCCGTGACGGAACTCGACACCCCTGGGAGCGGCGCATCTGCCGAAGACGACGACAGCGGCATTCACGATGCCCCGCCGTTCGACTTCGACGCGACCTGACGAGGTCGCCTTAGACGGGGGTCAGGCCGAGCTGCCTTCCGGCCAGGCTACGTGACCTCGTCGCCAGCTCGCTAGCGATCAAGGCGAGCGCCTGAGCGGCGGGCGAAGTGGGCTCGGCGAGCACGAGCGGAGTTCCTTCGTCGCTAGCTTCGCGTAGCCGCAGGTCTATGGGGATCTCGCCGAGCAACGGCACATTGGTGCCGGTCAGCCGGCTGAGCGCACCCGCCACGGCCTGGCCGCCGCCCTTGCCGAACACCTCGATCCGCTCGTCGCAGTGCGGGCAGGGCAACCAGGCCATGTTCTCGATCACGCCGACGACTCGCTGGTGCAACTGGCTCGCCAGGGACCCGGCGCGCTCGGCCACCTCGGCGGCCGCCAGTTGCGGCGTCGTTACCACGATCAGTTCGGCCCCGGGAACCAGGTGCCCGGCCGAGATGGCCACGTCGCCCGTGCCCGGCGGCAGATCGAGCAGCAGGATGTCCAGGTCGCCCCAGTACACGTCGGCGAGGAACTGCTGCAGCAGCCGGTGCAGGATGGGCCCGCGGAGCGGCAGCGGCTCGTTGCCTTTCTTGAGCATGCCGCTGGAAATGGCCTTCACCCCGTGGGCCACCGGCGGCATGATCATCTGCTCGACCTGGGTTGGCCGGGCGGTCACCCCGAGCATCCTCGGCACGGAATGCCCGTAGATGTCGGCGTCAAGCAACCCGACCTTGTGCCCGGCCGCCGCCAGCGCGACCGCGAGGTTCACGGTTACCGACGACTTGCCGACTCCGCCCTTGCCGCTAGCGATGGCGTACACCTTGGTCAGCGAGGCCGGGTCAGCGAAAGGTATCTCCCGCTCTGGCTTGCCGCCGCGTAGCTTGCCCTGAAGCTCACGGCGCTGGTCCTCGCTCATGACATCAAGCTCGACCGTCACGCCGGTCACCCCGGCCAGCTTGCTGACCGCCGCCTTCACGTCGCGGGTGATGGTGTCGCGAAGCGGGCAGCCAGAAACAGTCAGCCAGACCTCTACCTTGACGACCCCGTCCGGCCCGACCGCCGCGTTCTTGACCATGCCAAGCTCGGTGATCGGGCGGCGGATCTCAGGATCCTGCACGTTTGCCAGCTCCGCCATCACCTGAGCAACGGTCGGCAAAGAACTCGTCGACATGAACCCATGCTAGTTGGCCGCCGGAGCAGGTCTCGCCCCGCCTGGCAACCGACTTGCGGGATGATCAGAAGATGACAATCTCCGATCTTCCAAGGAGATCCTGCCTGACGGTGCCAGGCAGCAGCGAGCGGTTCCTGGCTAAGGCCAGGGACTTGCCCGCGGACGAGGTGATACTCGACCTCGAGGACGCCGTCGCGCCGGCGGCCAAAGAGCGGGCCAGGACCCAGGTAGCAGCGGCGATCACCAGTCCAGCGTGGGCGGCCAAGGTGCGCGCGGTCCGGATAAACGGCGTAGCGACCCGCTGGGCTTATCGCGATGTCATCGAAGTCGTCGAGCAGGCCGGGGCGCACCTGGACGCGATCGTCCTGCCCAAGGTCAGTGAGCCCGCCGACGTCACCTGGCTTGACCGGTCGCTCGGCCAGCTTGAGCAGGAGGCAGGCCTGCCGCGAGGCAAGATCGCGATCGAAGCGCAGATCGAGGATGCCCGAGGCCTAGCGGCCGTCGATGCCATTGCCTCCGCCTCGCCGAGGCTGGCCGCGCTCATCTTCGGGCCGGCTGACTTCATGGCCAGTCTCGGAATGCGGTCGCTGCGCATCGGCGCGCAGCCGGAAGGCTATGCGGGCGGCGACGCCTTCCACTACGCGCACCTGCGCATCCTGGTAGCCGCGCGAGCGGCCGGGCTCCAGGCCATCGACGGTCCTTACGCGGCGATCGACGACCTCGATGGCCTCGCCCAGGCCGCGTCCAGCGTCGCCGCGCTCGGTTTCGACGGCAAGTGGGTCGTGCATCCCAGCCAGATCGACCCGGTCAACGCCGCGTTCGCGCCAGATCAGGCCAGCTACGACCGGGCCGAGCAGATCATCGACGCCTACGAGCACGCTACCAAGACGCGGCACCTCGGCGCGGTCATGCTCGACGGCGAGATGCTCGATGAAGCATCGAGGAAGCTCGCGCTCGTGGCCGCCGCGCGAGGCCGGGCCGCCGGGCTGACCAAGACGCCTGGTTTACTTCGCCCCTGCTCAGAGCATCGTAGAGGGAGTGAAGCGGTACCGGGTAGTGAGTTATTTTAACGACGGGCGGGACGCGGATGAACCTGCGCTGCCCTAGATGTGGTGCCACGGCGATGGCACCAAGCGCCTGGTCGAGTAGCTGGCGATGCGCTAGCCATGGCGACGTGTATCCGCTTCGCCAGGTGCGCAGCCTTTCGCCTGAGGGCCTGGCCGGACTGCTCCGCAACTCAGTCGTCCCCGTCATGCTGCCCTGGCCGCTTCCGGACGGCTGGCTGGTCAGCGGGTTCGCCGCCGTCGGGGATGAGCGGAGCGGCACCAGGGCCTGCGCGGTAGCGCTGTCAGGCCCCAACCCGCTCGGCGGCCCCGGCGAGATGCTGCTGATCAGCGAAGAGCTCGGCGTCGGCCTCGGCGCGTATTGCGCCGGCCTCACGGGTCCCGATCCTGGCAACGGCTTTCCTGACAGCCCGCCCCACGCCCAAGTCCAGTTCGGCAACCACGAGTTCCCGCTCTGGAACGTCGACGCCCCCGGCCGGGCCGCCTTCGTCGGCGAGCTCATGGGCGGCTGGCTATGGATACTGCTCTGGCCGGACACAGCCGGCACCCTGATGATCGAGTCGCTGCCCCTGCGCGACCTGCGCGACCCCGGCCAGGAACTAGACCTCCCTTTCGGCGCCAGATCCCCCCCCGCCTCCCCGGCTAACCCCACCAGCCCCCGACCGCCCCGGCAACCCCGGCCAGCCCCCGCCTCCCCGGCTAACCCCACCAGCCCCCGCCTCCCCGGCTTACCCCACCAGCCCCCGCCTCCCCGGCTAGCCCCGCCTTCCCGGCTAGCCCCGTCTCTCGGGCCAGCCCCGCCAGCCCCATCAGTCCCGCCAGCCCCGCCGTGCCGCCGACCGGCCGCCCGCGCCCGAACAGCGGGGGCACCCCGGTGTCGGAAAAACCACCCCAAAGTGCCCCCGCAGTGGCGCCGGAACCTGCGATCAGGTCGTCCAGGCACCGCAGCCGCCCGTGTTGCGATGCCCAGCGGGCCGGACTGGCGAGCAATGGGGCCTCAAGTCGGATAATCCGGCAGTCGCACCCAGGAGACTGTTGCCGAACAGCATCACGTGTAGCCATCGACTCGCCTGCCGCACGTCAGGACCGTCACCTGCGGCCCGGCAGCACACCGCCAACCCGGCCGGCCCATCGCACTCGCCACGTTGCGCGGGGACGCCAGCCGACTGGTTACCGCCTACACACGATGGCCCATGGATGCGGTTGCCGCAGCATCGATGGCCCACTGTTGCGGTTGCCCGCTCAGCCCGAGCAGCATCTATGGGCCAGCGATGCGGTTGGCTGGGTCGAGATGAAATGAAATGTCCTTTTAGCTGGTGCCGTCGGCCGGCCTCGCGGCACGCCGTGGGCGGCTCGCGCTATCGAATCCGGGGCCAGCCGTGCCGATTTATCGGCTTTGCGTCGTCTGTACGGCTGTCGTAGCGGAATTAGATGGGGTGCCTGACCCTTGCCGCCAGGCAATTGCTGAAGGCAGCTGGGCCCCCCCCCCCGCGCACGGGGTTGACCTTAGGGAGCACCCGTGTGGAAGGTCTTGTGTAGAGTCCCCCCGTGCGCGCCGATTTGCATAGTCATAGTTCAGCTTCCGACGGCACCAGGCCGCCCGGCGAGGTCATGCGACGGGCCGCGGCGGCTGGCCTTGACGCGATCGCGCTGACCGATCATGACACCGTCGCCGGCATTGCCGAGGCCGCCGCTGCCCTGCCACCCGGCCTGGCGCTGGTACCTGGCATGGAGCTTTCCTGCCGGCGGGACGGGCACAGCGTGCACCTGCTCGCCTACTTGTTCGATCCCGGCTACCCGGAACTGGCGGCTCAGACCCAGGCGATCAGGGAAAGCCGGGTGGAGCGGGCAAGGGAGATGACAGCGAAGCTGGCCGAGCTTGGCACCGGCGTCACCTGGGAGCAGGTCACCGCGATCGCCGGTGCTGGCGTCATCGGCCTGCCGCACCTGGCCCGCGCGCTGATCGAGAACGGCGTGATCAGCTCCTTCGGCGAAGCGTTCACGCCCGATTGGATCGGCCCTGGCGGCCGGGCGCACGTCAGCCGCTACGCGCTCGACCCGGCCGAGGCGGTCACCCTGGTCAGCGCGGCGGGCGGGGTAAGCGTGCTCGCCCACCCGCTCATGCGGGAGCGCGGCTGGGTGGTGCCTGAAGACCTGATCACAGAGTTGGTCGGCGTCGGTCTGGCTGGCGTCGAAGTGGCCCATCCAGGACATGATGTGGCAAATAGAGCGGAGCTGGCCGATTTGGTGCGGACGCTCGGCTTGGTGCCGACCGGCGGAAGCGACGATCACGGCGAACTTACCGATGACCGGATCGGTGCCGAGTACACCGGCGGCGAGGATTTCGAGCGGCTGACGGCCGGTGCCAGCGGCGCTGCGGTGATCAGCAAGTGACGGGCCTGATCCCCGACTTCAAGTTCTTCTGGGAGGCCTTCGTCACGCTGCTGGTCATTACCGACCCGCCCGGCGTGGTTCCCGTGTTCCTCGGCATGACGGCGAGCAAGCCGAAGCCGGAGCGGAACCGGCTGGCCTGGCAGGCGGCGGTGGTGGCGCTGGGGGTCATCGTTGCCTTCGCAGCTTTCGGCCAGTCGATCCTGGCGTACCTGGGCGTTCAGCTTCCTTCGCTCCAGGCGGCCGGCGGGCTGCTGCTGTTGCTGGTCGCGCTCGAACTGCTTACCGGTAAGGCGAGCGAGCCCGCGGAGCACGAGCAGGCTCAGGCGAACGTTGCCTTCGTGCCGCTCGGAACGCCGCTGCTAGCTGGTCCCGGCGCGATCGTCGCCACGATGCTATTCGTGCAGCGGATCAACTCGATCGGCTCGGGCATCGCCTTCGCGGCCGCAATCGCCGCCGTGGTCGTGCTCCTCTGGCTCGCGATGCGGTTTTCCAGCGTGGTCCTCGCCATTCTGCGCGGGTCCGGTGTCGAGCTGCTCACGAGGATCGCGGGTCTGTTGCTTTCCGCCATCGCGGTGCAACTCATCGTGAACGCAGTCAGGGCGCTGATCAGGGCAGGTCTGCACTAGTTTTTTATGACTTTACCGGCCTCGTCACGTGCGCGTTAGCTGCCCGACATGGGCTGATATCAAATTGTCACCAGCCATTAACCTGGTTCGTCCTGTAGGGTGGCTTAACCAACGTAAGCTTACCCCCAGTCCCGCCTAGCGGGGTAACAACTGATTTGGGTAGGGTTCTCGCACGCTGGACGTGCTGGGGGCTGGCTGGTTTGCCGGGGGGCTGTGGCCGGATCGCAGTTCCTGCTCGCGTGGAAGGACTGCGATGATCCGCCAACGTGGTCGACTGGGCCTACGTTTTGTCTAGCTTCCTTTCCTGGTGGACGGATGTACACCACTATGTTCCGATCGGGGTAGTCGGCGCGCTGTCCTGGTCGGTCTGGCTGATCAGGTGGTCACTCTCGCGGGTCTACCGGCCGACTCCTACTGGTTACGAGGCGACCACGTCCGTGGTCGTCCCTTCTTTTCGTGAGGACCCGGACATCCTGGCCCGCTGCCTGGACTCCTGGCTGGCCGAGAACCCCACCGAAGTGATCGTCGTTCCTGATCTGCCCGACACCCAAGTCATCGACCTGCTCCAGAGGCGGGCCGTCACCGATCCGCGCCTGGTGGTGCTTCCTTTCGCGCACGAGGGCAAGCGCACCGCGCTCGCGCACGGGATCAGGCGGGCCAGGTCGAAGATCGTCGTGCTCGCGGACTCGGACACGATGTGGCTTCCCGGGCTGCTGACCGAAGTCCTCGCGCCGTTCAGGGATCCTCGCGTCGGCGGGGTCGGCACCAGGCAGAACGCGTACCGTCCTGGTTCGAGCGTCTGGCGCAGGGTCGCCGACTGGCTGATCGACGTCAGGTACCTGGACTACGTGCGCGCACAGGCGAGGGCCGGCGCGGTCGCCTGCCTGTCCGGGCGTACGGCGGCGTACCGCCGCGACGTCGTGATCCCGGTGCTCGAGCACCTTGAGGACGAGTTCTTTCTCGGGCGCCGCTGCGTTTCCGGCGATGACGGGCGGCTGACCTGGCTGGTGCTGGCCTCCGGCTACAAGACGGTCTACCAGTCGGGCGCGCGGGCGCAGTCCATGTTCCCCGACACGATCGGTGCGTTTCTCAAGCAGCGGCTGCGGTGGAGCCGCAATTCTTACCGTTGTTATCTCACCGCGATCTGGAAGGGCTGGCTCTGGCGGCAGCCCTTCATCTGCCAGCTCAGCGTGCTCCAGATCCTGCTGACGCCGCTGACCATGGGTTTCGCGGTCTTTTACCTGACCGCCTGGGTGCTGCACCCGCAGCCGCTCGTCGCGATGGCGGCGGTCGCCTGGCTGCTCGCAGGCCGGTGCCTGCGCGGTAGCTCGCACCTTCGCGAACGGCCGGGAGACGTCTGGCTGCTGCCGCTGGTCGCGGTCATGACCATCGTCATCGCGCTGCCCGTGAAGGCGTACGCCTTCTTCACCATGAACGTGCACGGCTGGCTGACCCGCAGCGTGGACCAGACGAGCCTCGGCGGCGAGGCTCAGTCGGCCGCGTCGGTGAGATAGGCCGCTGAGACCAAAGGGGGTAGCTCAGACTTGGCAAGCAAACATCGCGGGGGAAAGCCAAGCAGTGGCCGCACCGTGCTCATCGCGCTGACGGCGCTGTGCATCTTCGCGCTGCTTGCCTCGACGCCCTTGATCTTGCGGGCGCTGAACGTGCATATCCGGCCGGTGGCGCCCGCGAAGAGCCATGGCGTGACCCTGCTTCAGGCGCCGAAGAAGCCAGCGCCGGTACCGCTCCCGCTGGTAGCCAGGCCAATCAACCCGCGCGAGCCAGCGGCCTCGCCTCCGATAGGGAACCCGGCCAGGGAGGCGGCGCTGGTCAGTTCGGAGGATGCCAGGATCAGGGACCTGCTGCACTCCGCCGTGCGCATCTATCAGCCCGAGGTGATCCCGGTCCGCGGCTCGCTGCCCACGCTGGTGCTGCCTGCCGCCTCGCACGCTTACACGGTCGCCAACCTGGCCCAGTACGGCGCGCTCGTGATGCTGAAGCACCACGCGGCCCTGCTGATCGACAACGTGTTCGTTTCCACGAACGCGACCCTCGAGCTGACCGCTCCGAAATTGCACGTGCTTTACATGGACAGCTCGACCGACGGCTTTGCCTCGATCGTGACCTGGGGCGGCAGCCTGGACTTCGTCGGCACGAGCCAGCAGCCGCTCACGATCATCGGCTGGGACCGCGTTACCAAGTCGATCGCCGGCGACCGGGGCTACGGACGGTCCTACATCCGCGCCGTGGCTGGCAAGATGAACCTGAGCAACGTCCGCGTCTCGGCGCTCGGATTCTGGAGCGGACGTACCGGCGGCGTGGCGTGGACCGGTGTCAACGGCACTCCGAGCAGCGGCAGCGCGACGGATTCGACGTTTACCGACAACACCTACGGCGCGTTCGTCGACCGTGGCTCTAACGTCAAGTTCGACTCCGATTTGTTCGAGTACAACCAGCTTGACGGCCTGCACATTCACAGGTACTCGGTCGGTACCTCGGTGACCGCGAGCTCGGCCGTCCGCAACGGAGGCAACGGCTTCCTCGTCGGCCAGGCCACGCAGAGCACGTTCCTCCGCGACGACGTCGCCGAGAACAACGAGCACAACGGCTTCCTGATCGACGGCCGCCCGCTGGTCAGCGGCGCGTCGGCGTCAGGCAACGCGATCTTGCCCGGCTCGGGCGCGAGCATCGAGAAAAGCGCGGCGATCGACAACGAGAGCACTGGCATCCTGGTCGAGGGCGGGACGGGCACGATCCTGCGCTCGGATGAGGTCTGCACTCATACGACCGGCATAGCGGCCAGGTTCAACGCGAGCGATCTCGTCGTGACCGGCGACGATGTCCGGTGCAGGCCGAGATCGGGGCTGTCGATCGGGCCGGGTGCTCCCGGCACGGTGATCTCCGGCGATGCGGTCTCAGGCGCCCGGATAGCGATCCTTGTCCGTAGCTCGGGCCGGATCGAGGTAGACAACAACGTGATCACCGGGGCGACCGTATTCGGCATCTCAGCCCGTGGCGTCAGCTCAGTGGTCAAGGGCGTGGGCAACAAGATCGCCGGCACCGGGTTCCGTGCCGTCGACGCCCGCGCTGACGCCCGCCAGCCAGCCTTGTCCGGCACCAACACCGCTGGCTGGCAGCATCACTTGCAGGACACGGTGTGGACCTACTTGCTTTTCCACCCGCTGGCGCTGCTCTGGGTAAGTATCGTCGTGCTCGTGCTTCTTTGCTGCTTGTGGGTACGCCGCCTGCGGTTGCCCGCGCATCCGCATCCCTACCCGGCGAGCACCCGCTGGCGGCCAGGCCCGGTCCGCCAGGAGAGCCTGGTTGCCGAGCCCGAGCCCGAGCCCGAGCGCGAGCCGGCCATGGCCGCCAGCACCGTCATCGCCGGCAACGGCCTGCGGCGGCCGCCGGCCAAGATGGAGCTTACCCAGACCGCGCCCGCCGCCCCCGCATCGGCTGGTGACCCGGGCGGTGATCAGGCGGACGTCACCCGCCCGCTTCCCCAGGTGGTGGATTAGCCGTGGTCTCGCGGCGCGCTGCCATCACGATCCTGGCTTTGCTCGCCCCGCTCACGTTCGCGATCACTTCCTGCGGCGGGACGTCAGGCAGTTCAGGCCGGACGGTGCCAGGCCGGCCCTCAGCCAAGCCGAGTCCGTCCGGGCAACCGAGCCAGCCGGCGTCTCCTGACAGCCTGGTCGTGCCGGGGACGGTCGTGCGGTGTCACGGCCAGCGGGTCTCGTCGGCCAGGGAACTGAGCCACGCACTGTTCGCCGCCAGGGCCGGCGAGTCGATCAGCCTGGCTCCCGGCATCTACCAGGGCGACTTCGAGGCGGCTCGCTCAGGTCAGCCCTCGGCTCCGATCACGCTCTGCGGAGCGAGAAACGCCGTGCTCGAAGGGTCAAGCGTCAGTCACGGCTACACCTTCTACCTTGACCACGCTTCGTGGTGGCGGGTCGAGGGCTTCACGATCGAAGGCGGCCAGAAGGGCCTCGTCGCTGACCATTCTTCCCACGACGAGCTCTACGGACTTTACGTCCATTCAACCGGCGACGAGGGGATTCACCTCCGGGAATTCAGCAGCCACGACACAATAAGCCACTGCGTGGTCAGAAAGACCGGCCTGGATACGCAATTTTTTGGTGAGGGAATCTACGTCGGCTCGGCCAATAAGAACTGGTGCCGCTACACCGGCTGTCATCCTGATGCGAGCGACTACGATTCAATCATCGACAACAACGTCGCCGACACGACCGCAGAGAACCTCGACATAAAAGAGGGAACTACAGGCGGCAATGTTATCGGCAATCACTTCGACGGCACCGGAATGGTGGAATCGGCCGCCACTTCCTGGGTAAATGCCAAGGGCAACGACTGGCTAATTAAGGATAACGTCGGGATAAATAGTGTCGATAATGGCTTCTCTGTGCACCAGGTTTACCCAGGCTGGGGTCTTGGCAACATCTTCGTCGGCAATCAGGCCGAGGTGAACGGCCCTGGTTACGGCATCTACGTCCAGAGCAGCCACCTGCGGACCGTCGTCGCCTGCAGCAACATCGCCGTGAAGGCTACGCAGGGCCTGTCGAATCTCCCGTGCTCGAGCGCGTGACTCGAAGACAATTGGAGCCAGTAATGGGAACAACAGGCCAGCGCCTGACCGTGATCGGGATCGGATATCTGGGCCTGACGCACGCTGTCTGCATGGCGGAGATAGGGCACGACGTCCTTGCGACCGACACCGACGCCGAGAAGATCGGCAAAGCCGCGGCTGGAGAAGCTTTCTTTTACGAGCCTGGCCTCGAGCCCTTGCTGCGCAAGCACCTCGAATCAGGAAAACTTCGGTTCACCTCCTCTGTCGCCGAGGCCGCCGAATTCGGCCAGGTACATTTCCTGTGCGTGGGAACGCCAGAGGGACCGGGCGGCGGCGCCGATCTCAGCTATGTGAACTCGGCGCTTGACTCCCTTGCCTGCCACCTGACCTCTGGGTGCCTAATTGTTGGAAAGTCAACGGTTCCTCCAGGCACCGCCCGTCAACTGGCGGAACGGGTACGGGCGCTGGCCCCGGCTGGCGACCAAGTTGACCTGGCCTGGAACCCGGAGTTCCTGCGGGAGGGATTCGCGGTCGCCGACAGCGTGCGGCCCGACCGACTGGTGTTCGGGGTGAGTTCGCAGCGGGCAGCCGACCAGTTGCGCGCGATTTTCGCCCCGCAACTGGCTAGCGGCGTGCCCGGCTTGTTCATGGACCTGGAGACAGCCGAGCTGGTGAAAGTCTCTGCCAACGCGTTCCTTGCGACCAAGATCTCCTACATCAACGCCATGGCCGAAGTGTGCGAGGCCGTCGGCGCGGACGTCGGTCAACTCGCCCAGGCCCTTGGTTACGATGACCGGATCGGCAGTCGTTTTCTTTCGCCTGGCCTTGGGTTCGGCGGTGGCTGCCTTCCCAAGGACATCCGTTCTTTTCGTGCTACCGCCAGGGGGCTCGGCGTCAGCTCGGTCGTCGATCTGCTCAGCGCCGTTGACAGCATCAACTTCGGCCGCCGGGTCCGGGTCGCCGAACTGACCAGGAAGGCCGTGGGCGGGTCACTGGCGGGCAAGCGGGTCGGGGTCCTCGGCGTGGCGTTCAAGCCAGGCACCGATGACGTGCGGGACTCGCCCAGCCTTGACGTGTGCGGCCGGCTGTCGGAGGAGGGGGCTATCGTCACGATTCACGACCCGGTGGCCATGCCGAACGCGGCTCTGGCCAACCCGGCGCTGCGGTACGCGGCGTCGGTTCTCGAGGCGGCCGAAGGAGCCGACGTGCTATTGCACCTGACCGAATGGGCGGATTACCGCGCGATCGACCCGGCCGCGCTCGGCGCGGTCGTCAGCAGGCGTTACCTAGTCGACGCCAGGGGCGTGCTCGACATCGAGTCCTGGCGGGCCGCCGGCTGGGACGTCAGCGTGCTTGGCCAGTCATGAAGGGCACGCGTCGATCCTGGTCGCGGTCGCTCGCGGTGGTACTTGGCTGCGCGCTGGTGCTTACGGCCTGTGCGGGGCAGCCGCGCCGCGTCCAGCCGAGCCCCGCGCCGCCCAAGGTGCCAGGCGAGGTCACCCTCGCGCCGGACCTGAGCGGCGTTCAGCTGCCCAACTTCGTCATGCCGTTGATCAACGGCGGAGTGTCGTTTCCGAAGAAGTCGCTGTCGCCCGGCGCGGTCAGCACGACCGACACCAACCTCGTGTGCAACCTTAAGCCCGCCGCGACCTCGCAGCCGATCCCGCCTGCGATGCAGCAGGCCGCCCTCGATGCCTACGGCTACTCGAACCCTTCGGTGCAGAACAAGTACCTGGTGACGTTCGTGGTGCCGCCGTCGCTCGGCGGTGCGATGACCGCGGCCAACGTCTGGCCAGCCGCTGTCCAGGGCACGGGATTCTTCGAACTTATCCAGCTCGATCACATCCTGAAGCTCCAGGTCTGCAGGCGTTTCATTACCCTGAAGCAGGCACAGCGGGCGCTTGAGTCCAACTGGTACGCGGCGTGGCTGAAGTACGTGGTCGCGACCGGGCATCTGTGAGCGCCCCGTGACCCGTGACGGCCCTACGATAGAGACCATCGCCGACAGGAAGGCAGGCTGGCATGGAGGCACGGATTGACCGGGTCGCCGGCGCCATTAACACCTGGATCATTGGAGACGACGACGAAGTGATCGTCGTGGATCCAGGCGAGTCGGCGCAGACCGTGCTTGACGCGGTCGGCGATCGCGAGGTAGCCGCGGTGATCTGTACGCACGGTCATACCCAGCACGTCGCGGCGGCGTTTGAGGTAGCCAAGCGCGACGAGGCCCCGGTCGCGCTGCACCCAGCCGACCGGCTGCCGTGGCGCGACGCGCACAATTCGACTCAGCCGGACATCGAGATGGAGGATGGCGGCGTGTTCGAAGTCGCTGACGTCTCCCTCGAGGTGATCTTCGCGCCGGGGCACACCTCAGGTTCTATCTGCCTATACTGCGAGGAACTCGGGGCGGTCTTCACCGGCGACGTGGTCACCGCTAATGGCCCGGTGCCGCACGATGGTCATTTCAACGACTTTCCCAGGCAGCTCAGCTCGATCGGGGCCGGCGTGCTCACGCTCGAGGGCCACACCAGGGTCCTGCCCGGTCATGGCGAGGAGACGACAGTAGCCACGCTTGAGCGCCGGTTCGACTCCTGGGTCACGGCCGGTCCTGACGGGCTGCTTAGCCGACTTGATGACGAGGTCGGCTGATCTGACGGTGCCGCAGCTCGGCTTTGAGGGAATGCCGCGTCGGCTATACCCGTGCACGCCGAGCCGACTCCGGGCCTGGCTTGACTGCCCGCGCCGGTACCGGATGACCTATCTTGACCGGCCCGCGCCGCCGAAGGGTCCGCCCTGGGCGCATAACAGCTTCGGCGCTAGCGTGCACAACGCGCTGGCCGGGTGGTGGCGGCTCCGGCTCGAGGAGCGGGATCCGCTCGCCGCGGTGCGCCTGCTTGAGCGGGGCTGGATCTCTGAGGGCTACGCGGACGGTGTCCAGTCGCTCAGGCAGCTTGACCGGGCGAAAACCATGGTGGAGCGGTACGTGTCCGGGCTCGATCCGGCCAACGAGCCGGCCGGGGTCGAGCGAACGGTCGCGACCAAGACCGACCTGATCGCGGTCTCCGGGCGCATCGACCGACTTGACGACCGCCGGGTCCCTGGGGCCGGCCGGGAGCTGGTCGTGGTCGATTACAAGACCGGCCGCGCGGTGTCCGACGAGCAAGGCGCCCGCAGCTCGCTGGCGCTCGCCCTTTACGCGCTCGCGGCTGGACGGGTGCTGCGCCGGCCCTGCCTGACCGTGGAATTGCACCACGTACCGACCGGTCAGCTCGCCCGCTGGGAGCACACCCTCGACTCGCTCGACCGGCACCTGCGCCGCGCCGAGGACATCGCGGGCGAGTGCGCGGCGGCGGATGAGAGGTACGCCTCCGGCCAGGAATCCGACCGCGGCGACGATGCCTTCCCCGCGACCCCCGGCGCCGGGTGCGGCTGGTGCGATTTCCGCGCCCATTGCCCAGAAGGCCAGGCGGCCGCCGCGGCTCGCCGCCCCTGGGACGGCCTGGCCGACACCGACAAACCCTAAACCCTCCTAAAGCGGTCAGTCGCAGGTCAGCTTGCAGGCCGCAGGACTCCGTCTTGAGGCCGGCACCCAACCAAACTGACTGTTCAAAAGTGCGGGTGAGGCTGATGTGACTGAAGGGAGACGTGACAGGAGCGGTCAGCCTAACAGCGGTGTGGCACGTTGAGGGCTCACTCCTAATAGCCGCATCGGTGGCCCATCGTTGCTGTTCAGCGAGCGGGACTAACCACAACGATGGGCCATCGATGCGGCGCCAACAGCATCCATGGCCCATCGATGCGGTAGCTCACCCGGCGCGAACAGCAACAATGGCCCACCGTTGTGGTAGCGCGGGGCAGTATGACGGATATGTCTGCGCTGGGTGATCGTGCGGGGCTGGCGGGTGGTGCGGGGCGGCGGAGTGGTGCGGGGCGGCGGAGTGGTGCGGGGCGGCGGAGTGGTGCGGGGCGGCGGGTGGTGGGGGGCTGGCGGGTGGGGCGGGGAGGCGGAGTTAGCGGGCTGATTCGGCGTGGTTCCAGAAGGTGGTTAGCATGGCGGCGGTGGTTTCTGGGGCTTCGACGGCGGGGGAGTGGGCGGCGCCTGGGATGCAGACCCGCTTGGCGGCTAGGCGCTTGGCCATCACTTCTTGCACGTCGACCGGCCAGGCGTCGTCGTTCTCGCCGTAGCTGACCAGGATGGGGAAGCTGGCTAGGTCGGCTAGCTCGGCGGTGCGGTCCTGGCAATCGAGCAGGTGCCCCGCCATCTCGGCGAGGCCGAGCGGACAGCTGCCGAGATTGCGCCTGGCCAGGAACTCGATGATGTCCTGTGGCGTTCCCTCGGCCTTGGCTTGCGGCTTGAGCTGGGTTTCCCAGATCAGGGCGATCAGGGCGCCAAGCTGATCGACGTCGTCGCCGGCCGGGTCAAGGAAGGTGAGCACCTCGCGCAGTACCTGGGCTCGCTCGCCGCCGATCGTGCCCGGGCCAGAGCCGAGCAACGTCAGCGACAGGAAGGCTTTGGGGGCCGCGAGTGCCGCCTGCCGCGCCACGATGCCGCCGAAGGAGTGCCCGAGCAAGTGGACCCGCCCTGAGTCACCGGCGACGGCGGCGGCTACCCAGATTACGTCGTTGGCCAGCTGATCGAGCGAGTAGCTGGCGCGGTCGGGCGCTCGGGGGGACTCGTACTGGCCACGCTGGTCGATCGCTATGACGGTTCGCCCGGCGGCGGCTAGCGACTCAAATACGGAGAGGAAGTCCTCCTTGCTTCCGGTGTAGCCGGGTACCAGCAAGGCTGGCTGGCGCTCGCCTCCCCCAGCCGGAGCAGCGCACAGCGCGGCGAACGGGCCGCGTGACGTATAGATCGTTGTCGCCTTGACCCGTGGTGACAGGTGCAGCGAACGGGGAGTGCTCACGGCTTGGGAGCCTACCGACCCAGCCCGCAAAAAACCTCACCCAAGTCGCAGCGGCGCGGTGGAGCTTGGGGTGGGCAGCGGCCGGGTGTGGCGTGGGCAGCGGCCGGGTGTGGCGGTGGAGCTTGGGGTGGGCAGCGGCCGGGTGTGGCGTGGGCGGCCCGCCCGAGATGGCTCCGGGCGGGCGGCAGGGCGTTCAGCTAGTCGGCGGTGATGTCGCGGAGTTCGGCCGGGCTGGCGGGGCGGACTGAGCCGACGGTGTCGGCGACCGCTGTGCGGGTGCGGCGACGGCGGCGGCGCGGGGCGGTGGCGGTAGTTGTGGCGGTGGTGGCTGTGGCCTGGGTTACCCCGTGGTCGGCCGGCTGCGCGTGCTCGGCGAGCTTCGCGGGAGGGGCGGCGTGGGCCGCGTCGGTGGGCTGCTCTTCTGGTCGGACGTCCGCGGCTTGCGTGCTGGTGACGGGGACGCCGTTTCTTGTGCGGCGCCTTGATCGCCGGCCGGCGCCTGGCTGTGCCTGCTGCGTTCCCTTGGCGGCGGCCGACTTGGTGATCTCGCCGCGGGCGGTCTTTGGCTTGGCGCCGTGGCTGCCGGCTCGGGGCGGTTTGTGCTGGCGGGACCTGGTCTTGCCGGTCTCGCCGATGTCCTCGAGCTCTTCGGCCTCAAGTCCGGCCCGGCTGCTGCGCTCTACGACGGGCAGGGATCCCGTGATGCCGGCCGGGATGCTGAGCGAGCTGAACAGGTGCTCGGACGTTGAATAGGTCTCCAGCGGCTCGGGATGGCCAAGCTTGAGCGTTTCGTTGATGAGTTTCCAGCGCGTCATGTCCTGCCAGTCAACGAACGTGACCGCCACGCCGGTGCGGCCAGCCCGGCCGGTACGGCCGATGCGGTGCAGATAGGCCTTGTCGTCTTCCGGGCACTCGTAGTTGACGACGTGGGTCACGTCGTCAACGTCAAGGCCTCTGGCCGCGACGTCGGTGGCGACGAGCACGTCGATCTTCCCGGCGCGGAACGCGCGGAGCGCGCGCTCGCGCTGGCTCTGGCCAAGGTCGCCGTGCACGGCCGCGGCGGCGAAGCCGCGGTCAGCCAGGTTCGACGTCACCTGGTCACAGGCCCGCCTGGTGCGGCAGAAGACGATCGTCAGGCCCCGGCCGTTCGCTTGCAGCAAGCGGGCAAGTACCTCGATCTTGTCGAGCTGATGAGCGCGGAAGACGTGCTGGTCAGTCGTGGGGACGTGAGCGGGCTCGTCGTGCAGTTCGGCCCGGATGTGAGTCGGCCGGTACAGGTGCCGCCTGGCCAGGGTGACGACCTCAGGCGGCATGGTCGCCGAGAAGAGCATGGTCTGCCTGGCGGCCGGGGTCAGCTTGAGGATGGATTCGACGTCGGGCAGGAACCCAAGGTCGAGCATGCGGTCCGCTTCGTCGAGCACGAGTACCTGCACGTAAGACAGGTCGAGCACGCGCTGCCTGGCCAGGTCGAGCAGCCGGCCGGGAGTGCCCACGGCCACGTCAACGGTCGCCAGCGCCTCGATCTGAGGTTCGTAAGCGCGCCCGCCGTAGAGGGTCACCACGTTGGCGGCGCTGCGGGCGGCGGCACTGCGCAGGTCCTCGGCCACCTGGATGGCGAGTTCCCTCGTTGGCACGATGACCAGGCCGCGTGGTGCTGCTGGCTTGCCCCGCTCGCTCTCGGCCATGCGCTCGAGCATCGGGATGCCGAACGCGAGAGTCTTGCCGGTGCCAGTCCTGGCCTGGCCGATGACGTCGTGTCCGTCAAGCGCGATCGGCAGAGTCAGGGCCTGGATCGGGAACGGCTTGGTAATACCGGCCGCGCGCAGGGCCTCGCAGATCGACTCGGCGACGCCGAACTCATCGAAGGTCTTAGCCGCGGGCACAACGATCTCGGTTGTCGCGAGAACGTCCGCTTCGTGGTCGGCCGTTATGAGGTGCAAATTGGCGGATGGGTCTGTGGTTACTTCGATTGTGTGTGTAGTCAAGTTCTCTGCTGTCAAGTCTTGCGTAGTCAGGGCTTTCGCCTCCATAGGGGTGGCCACTCGTCCGCGCAGGTATACGCCCGGCGATCTCAAGTGAAGCCACGGTGCTGGGCCGGAACGGGCCCGCCATACCAAGCAACGCACGGCGTGGGCCGTCGCATTCCAAGGCCAAGCTGCAACTCAGTGTAGCAATACGACTCGCGTTAGCCCATGCGGCCGAGTTCGCGCCGCGAGTACGCTTCCGTTGTGACCGAGCAAACGCCCGCTGCAGAGGGCATCGAGGCCGCTGCCCCGGCGCCGGTCGATGGCGTGGTCGACCTGCTCGGCCTCCTGGCCTACGCTTCGCTTGTCGCTTTCTTCCAGCTTTCCGATGATGCGGCGCTCTCGGCGTCGCTGGCGGACAAGGCCGATCTGGCCGAGCTGGCGGTCGCTGAGTTCGGCCACTTCCAGTTGCTACGGCAGCGGATCAGGGAGCTCGGCGCCGACCCGCAGGAGGCCATGCTGGCGTTCGTCGAGCCTGTTGACGCATTCCACGCCAGGACAGCGCCGTCGGACTGGCTCGAAGGGCTCATCAAGGCTTATGTCGGTGACGGCATCGCGGACGACTTCTACCGCCTGGTCGCGCAGTTGCTCGACCCGGAGAACCGGGCGCTTGTGCTTGAGGTGCTGGCGGATTCCGGGCACGCCCAGTTCGTGATCAGCCGGGTGCGGGAGGCTATCGCCGCCGATCCCGCCGTGGCCGGGCGGCTGGCCCTGTGGGCTCGGCGGCTCGTAGGTGAGGCACTCAGCCAGGCCCAGCGGGTCGCCGCGGAGCGAGAGCCCCTGGCGAGGCTGCTAGCCGGAGGTTCCCCGGCCCAGCTCGGCGAGATCGGCCGAATGTTCGCGGAGCTGACCGACGCTCACTCTCAGCGCATGGCGGCGCTCGGCCTGGGAGACTAGCACCGCGAGGACTGAGCCGCTAGTGGCTGCCGAAGCCCACCTGGCGCTGGCCTGAGGGGCCGAGTTCGACGTAGGCGATCTTCTCGGCGGAGACCAGGACGGTGTTGCCCTTGGTGTCTTCCAGGGTCAGCAGGTGCCCGTCGGCGAGGGCTTCGTCGAGCCTGCGGATGACCTCGTCAGCCGACAGCGTGGTCTCGATTACGAGTTCGCGTGCTGTGAGCTGAATCCCGATCTTGACTTCCACCGCGAATCCTCCTTAGTCGTGCTGCGGCTCGGCGAGGGGCCAGCTCCTTATGCCCCGCCAGGCCAGCCTGGCCAGCAGGTCCTCGGCGGTCTCTTTATCGAGCTGGCCGTCCGTGCTCAGCCAGTAACGGGCGCTGACCTGAGCCATGCCAACGAGAGCCATGCCAAGCAGTTCGGCTTCGTCATCGGAGACGCCCGCGTCCTCGCGGATGAACTCGCTGACCATGGCGCCGCATTCTGAGATGGCACGTTCGAGGCGAGCCCTGACGGCGGGCTCGTTGCTGAGATCGGACTCGAAGACCAGCCGGAAGGCTTCCCCGGCGCCGCTGACGTACTCGAAGAAGGCGCGGAAGGTAGCGGGGACTCGCTGGCGATTATCCGTCGTCGAGGCCAGGGCGGCCGATACCGCGCCGACCAGTTCCGCCACGCTCTCATCGAGCAGGGCGAGGTACAGCTCAAGCTTGCCTGGGAAATGCTGGTAGAGCACGGGCTTGCTGACGCCGGCCCGCTCGGCGATCTCGTCCATCGCCGCCGCGTGGTAACCCTGAGCGACGAAGACTTCACGGGCTGCCCCGAGCAGTTGCTTGCGCCGAGCCGGGCGCGGCAGCCTCGTGTTAGCTTGTTTGGCCTGCGACGTCGCGATCACGAATCTCTCCGAAAGGCTATAGCGGTCGGCCGACCGCAGTGCCATCCTACGGGCGAGTAATAGCCTGCTAAATGGTCTAGCCGGGCGCTAGCGGTACTCGTCGTCGTCGAGCCGCACTTCCCTGGCTTGCTCGGCGGCGTCGGCTGGATCGGCTTCGAGCGGTATCCTGCCCGGTAGTTCCGGTTCGTCGGATTCCTCGATGCCTGCTGGCGGAACCGATTGCTGCTGCTCGGCTACGTCGTCGACTGGCTCTTCGCGGTCGCTGTCAGTCATTTGCGGACCTCCAGGTGCGTGGCTTTGGCCGGGTACTCGAACATATTGTCGAATAGCTACAGTGGGGCTAGGCTTGCTGTATCCGCATCAGGGTAAGGACACTTCATGCGCAGCATGTGGAAGGGCGCGATCTCCTTCGGCCTCGTCATGATCCCCGTGCGACTCTACGCCGCGACCGAGCAGAAGGACATCTCGTTCCGTCAGGTGCACAGGGAGGATGGTGGCAGGATCCGGTTCCGCCGGTTCTGCTCAATCGACGAGGAAGAGATCCCCTACGAAGACATCGCGAAAGGCTACGAGCTTCCCACCGGGGAGATGGTCGTGCTTAGCGACGAGGACATGGCTGACCTGCCGTTGCCTACCACCAAGGCGATCGAGGTCCTGCAGTTCGCCCCGGCCGAGCAGCTCGATCCGATCCTGTTCAACCGTAGCTACTACGTCGAGCCGGAAACGGCCGGGACAAGGGCCTACGTGCTGCTCCGCAACGCGCTCGAGCAATCTGGGCGAGTGGCCGTGGCGCAGGTGGCGCTCAGGCAGCGCGAATCGCTGGCCACGCTGCGAGTGCGGGACGGGGTGCTTGTGCTTGAGACGCTGCTCTGGCCGGACGAGATCAGGGCGGTTGACTTCCCGTTCCTTGAGGCCGATGTCGAGGTCAAGCCGCAGGAGCTGACGATGGCGTCGTCGCTGATCGACTCGATGACCTCTGACTTCGACCCGGACGCGTACCACGACAATTACCGGGAGGCGCTGATCGAGCTGGTCGAGGCCAAGGTCGAAGGCAGGGAACTGCTTCAGCCTGGCACGCTCGAGATCGCCGCCAGCCCGGCGGTCAGCCTGACCGACGCGCTCAAGGCCAGCCTCGCCGCGCAGAAGGGGGCCGGGCAGAAGGAGCCTGTTTCCGGCGCGGAAGAGAAGAAGGCGATCGGTTCCGCTGCCTCGGCTAAGTCCGGTTCCGCCCGCTCGGGCCGGGCGAAGACGGCGAAGAAGCCTGACGCCGATGAGTCGGAGGACGGCGAGGCCGCGGCCGAGGCGAAGCCCGAGGCGAAGCCCGAGGCGAAGCCGAGCCGGGCCAAGGCGGGCTCCGCTCGATCGGGGCCGACGAAGTCGGGTACGCCTAAGCGCTAGGCCTCGCGCTCGCAGGCCCCCCGCGCTCCCTTCACAGGAAACGCAACGATGGCCCATCGATGCTGTTCCGGGGTGGCGGGCGACGACAACGATGGCCCATCGATGCTGTCGGCGCAGCATCGATGTCCCAGCGTTGTGGTTACTGGCTCGGCGGGAACAGCATCGGTGGGCCATCGTTGTGGTTCCCGCTGGGGTGAGCCCGGTCGGTCTGAGCGGTTTGCCCGGATCGACCTATGCTGTCGTCGGTTGGCGGTGGCGTGGGGTAAGAAGGAATCGTGCCTGCTGATGGACGAGGTGACGGCTGATGCTGACGGTGCCCGAGGAGGAAATGCCGGAATCGCCGGACGGCGAGCCGGCTGAACCCTGGCCAGGCGAGCCCGCTGAACCCTGGCCCGGCCAGATGATCGATTTGCCCACTGGGCCGGTCTATGTCCGGTTCACCGAGCCGAGCGGCGACGGTCAGGGCGAGCCGGTCCTCCTGGTTCACGGTCTCGGAGGTTCCTCGACGAACTGGACCGAGCTGATGCAGTTGCTTGGCGGCCAGCGGCTGTCCGGCGCCGCAGTCGATTTGCCGGGTTTCGGCTTTTCCCCGCCACCGCCAGACGCCGCCTACACGATCCCGGCTTTCGCCCGCACCGTGATCAGCCTGATCGAGCACCTCGGCCAGGCGCCGGGCTCGCGGGCCTCGCGGGCTCACCTCGTCGGTAACTCCATGGGCGGCGCCGTCCTCACCAAGGTCGCCGCGCAGCGCCCTGACCTGGTCTCCACCCTTACGCTCATCTCGCCGGCTCTGCCCGATCTTCGCCCGCGTCTGCTACCCCTACGGCTGGCAGTCGTGGCGGCGCCAGGAGTCGGGCGAGTGCTCCTCGACCGGGTCGCCAGGCACCCAGCCGCCGCCAGAACCGACCTCACCATCGGCGAGCTCTATCAAGATCCCGCCCTGATGCACCCGCTCCGCCGGGACGAAGAGGTCGCCGAGGTGATCAGGCGAGATGGCCTCGACTACGCCGGCGACGCATTGAGGCTGTCGGCGCGAAGCCTGGTCGCCGAGTACCTTCGGGTGGGCAAGCGGTCGCTGTGGCGGGACGCCGAGGCCGTGGCTGCCCCGGTGCTGATCATGCACGGCAGCGCGGACCGGTTGGTCAACCCGGTGATGGCTGTCAAGGCCGCCCGTGCGTTCCGCGCCGGCCGCGTTGTGATCCTGCCTGGCGTCGGCCACGTCGCGATGATGGAGCAGCCGCAGGCCGTGGCCGCCGAGATCGTGTCGTTTCTTGATCGGATACGCGACGTAACCGGGCGACATGTCGTGAATCGAGTGCGATGCTAGCCATATGCTGATCGCGGCGGCACGGATCATCACAGCCAGCGGTTCTGCTTCTGGCACCAACGCGGTGCTGGCGCCCGGGTACGTGACCTGCGTAGACGGGCGGATTGCCGAGGTCAGCGCGGGGGTGCCGCCGAGCCGCCCCGACGTGGTGCTTCGGGAGGGCTTTCTGCTGCCCGGCTTCGTCGACCTTCAGGTCAACGGTTATTTCGGGATCGAGCTGGCCAGCGCGGACGCCGCCGGCTGGACGACCGTCGCCAGCCAGCTGCCCAGGACAGGGACGACCGCCTTCCTGCCCACGTTCATCACCAGCCCGGTCGACGAGCTCGCGGCCGCCTTGCGCCGGACTTCAGCGCTTGCGCCCCAGCTGACGTCGGCCGCCGGACGCGCAAGAGTACTCGGCGTGCACCTTGAAGGCCCCTTCATATCCGCCAAAAGGCACGGGGCGCACAACCCCGACTGGATTGTCAGCCCGAGGGAAGAATCGGTCGAGACGTTGCTTGAGGCCGGTTCCGGCCTGCTCAAGCTGGTCACGCTGGCGCCAGAAGCCGACGGCGCGATGGCTGCCATCAAGCGGCTGACCGCCGCGGGGGTCGTGGTCAGCGTTGGCCATTCCGATGCCACCGCCCAGCAGGTCGCCTCGGCCGCGATGTGCGGCGCCACCATGGTGACGCACTTGTTCAATGCCCAGCGCCCCTTGCACCACCGGGAGCCTGGCGTCGTCGGGCAGGCGCTTGCCGATCGCCGGCTGACTAGCAGCATCATCGTTGACCTGCATCATGTCGCCGGCCAGGTCGTCGCGATCGCGTTCGCCGCCGCCCCTGGCCGGCTCTGCCTGATCACTGACGCCGCCGCCTGCGCCGGGATGCCGGCGGGAACGTACCTGCTCGGCGGCGAGCCGATCGAGCTCGCAGAAGGCGACGGCACCCCGCCCGTCCGAGCCGACGGCACCCTCGCCGGATCCGCGCTGCGGATGGACTACGCGGTGGCGAACCTGGTCGCGATCGGCGTGGGCCTAGCCGAGGCCGTGACGGCGGCCACCAGAATTCCCGCCGACCTGATCGGGCGCCGTGATCTTGGCCGAATCGCCGCCGGCGCCGTCGCCGACCTGACCTGGGTGAGCGATGACCTGCGCGCGATCGCGACCTGGATCGGCGGACGCCAGGTCTACGGGCCCCATCTGAGCTAGCGGGGCTGCGACTACCCTGGGAAGCGCCGCAGAAGGAACATCGGGTATCGGAGCGGTACGAACAGGACGGGTTTCCAGATGGGCGTGCCGACGCACATGCGGTCAGAGATCCTCGCGCAGCCCGCTGCGCTCCAGGCCACGATCGACTCGCTGCTGCCGCGCATGGCCGAGATCCAGGCCCTCGCCCGCAGCAGCCGTCAGGTGCTGTTCTTCGCCCGTGGTACCTCAGACAACGCCGCCGTCTACGGCACTTACCTGATCCAGACCGCTGGCGGCCGCCTGGCCAGCCTTGGCTCCCCGTCGGTCGCGACTACCTACCGTAGCCGGGTCGACCTGTCTGGCGTCCTGGCCGTCGGGCTGTCCCAGTCCGGCCGGACCCGGGAGATTGTCGAGACGCTTGAATGGGCGCGTGACTGCGGCGCTCAGGTCGTGGCCGTTACTAACTCCGCGGACTCGCCGCTGACCGAACTGGCTGATCTGGCGCTAGTCACCGAGGCCGGGGTGGAGCTGGCCGTGCCGGCGACGAAGACGTTCACCTGCCAGCTCGCCGCCCTCGCCGTGCTGTCGATTGGCCTCGGCGCCGCCCTTGACGTTGAGCAATTGCGGCGGTTGCCCGCGGCGATCGACGACTTGCTCGCCGTCGCGGTCGACCCTGGCTACGGTATCGATGCCATTGTCGAGGAACTGGCCGACGTCGATGGCCTGGTCGTGTCGGCGCGAGGCCTGGCCTACTCGGCCGCACTTGAACTAGCGCTCAAGATCAAGGAGGCCTGCTACCTGCACGCGATGGGGATCTCGTACGCCGACCTGCAGCACGGTCCGATCGCCGTGGTCGACGCCGGCACGCCGGCAATCGTGATCGCGGCCGACTCAGGGCCGGCCCTGGACGCCGCGGTCGGACTGGCCCGGCGCGTGACTGACGCCGGCGCCCGGGCCTACGCCATCGGCGGCGGCCGGGCGCTCGCCTCGGTGAGCAGCCGGGCCCTCGCGGGACCAGAGCTGCCGGAATGGCTGGCCCCGATCGGCCTGATCGTGCCCGGGCAGCTGCTGACCGAGTCGCTGTCGCGGCGGCTTGGCATCGACCCCGACGCGCCCCGTGGTCTCAGCAAGGTCACCCAGACCGCGTAACCGACCGACCCGGCCCCCGGCCCTGGCCCCCGGCACTGGCCCTCGGCCCCGGCCCCCGGCCCTGGCCCCCGGCCCTGGCCCCCGGCCCCGGGTCCCCGGCCGGACAAATCGCCCCGAATCGGCTTGGGGAACCGCAACGATGGGCCATAGATGTCGTTTCCGGGGGGAGCGCAACCGCAACGATGGCCCATGGGTGCGTTTCCGTGGGAGTGAGGCGGGTCTCGTGGGTCTTGCTGAAGAGGCGGGGGCACTTTGCCATGGTTTTTACGGGGGTAAAGTGCCCCTGCCTCGCGGGGCGGGACGGCGGGATGCGCCGAATGCCCGGAATGCCGGGATATCCGGGCGGGATCGGCCGGCGACACGGCCCCTTCCTGATCATGCGGAGGAGCCGACCAGAAACTCACTCCAGCGGAAACCCACCCATGGCCCATCGTTGTCGCGCGAACAGCATCGCTGGGCCATGGATGTTGTCGGGCCGGCCCGAGGAACAGCATCGGTGGGACATTGATGCTGTTCGGGGCGGGGCCGATTGGGAGGGATTCGCTTAGAGTTCGCGGTGGACCTTGTGCTGGGCCGCCTGGGCTCTTGGTCGCAAAACCAGGAGGTCGACGTTGAAGTGCGAGGGCCGGGTGACCGCCCAGTCGATGGCCTCGGCTACATCTTCGGCGGTGAGGGGTTCGGCGACTCCGGCGTAGACGGCGGCGGCCTTGTCCGCGTCGCCCTTGTACCGGTTGAGCGCGAACTCCTCGGTCTTGACCATGCCTGGTGCTATCTCGATGATCCTGACCGGGTCGCCGCATAGCTCGAGCCGCAGCGTGCCCGCGATCGCGTGCGTCCCGTGCTTGGCGGCGATATAACCGCCGCCGCCTTCGTAGGCGGAAAGCCCGGCCGTCGACGACATCAGCACGATCGTGCCGTCGCCGCTTTCGATCAGCTTGGGCAGCATGGCCTGAACTAGGTGCAGCGTGCCGAGCACATTGGCCTGGTACATGTTCAGCCAATCCGCCGGAGACGACTGCGCCACCGGCTCAGTCCCCAGCGCGCCGCCAGCGTTGCAGACCAGCACGTCGCAGCGGGCCAGCTGGGCCGCGAGCGCGTCGACCTTGGGCCGGCTGGTCACGTCAAGCTGATGTACCTCCGCGTCGCCGCCTTCGGCGGCGATGCTGGCCGCGACGGCTTCGAGCCGGTCGAGGCGCCGGGCGGCGAGTACCACGTGGTAGCCGGACGCGGCGAGCCGGCGCGCGGTCGCCGCTCCGATGCCGCTGCTTGCCCCCGTAACAACTGCTGTCCGTTTCATGGCTGGCATTTTGTCACTCGCGGGTTGGCCGGGACGGAGGGCTGGTCACTTACGATCGGGTTCGTGGCTGAAGCGGCGGGAGTACCTGAACTGTCCGGTGTGGTCAGAGGCGTCATCTTCGACTGGGGCGGCGTCATTACCAGCCCCATCATCGACACGGTGCAGGCCTGGCTGACCGCGGACGGTATCGACAGGGACAGCTATACGGCCGCGATGCGGCCCTGGGTGCAGCGGGCGTACGGGACCGAGCAGCAGGACACCCCGATCCACGCCCTTGAGCGTGGCGAGGTAACCGACGCCGAGTTCGAGCGGGCGCTGGCCGGGTTGCTGCTGACGACCGAAGGCGGGCCGGTGCTTGCCGACGGGTTGCTCAAGCGGATGTTCGGTGCTTCGGTCGTGCAGCCTGAGATGCTCGACCTGATCAGGGAGTTGCGCTCGAGCGGGCTGAAGATCGGCCTGCTCTCCAACTCCTGGGGCGGCGCGGAGGACGGCTATCCTCGGGACATTCTCGCCGAGTTGTTCGACGCTACCGTGATCTCGGGCCTGGTCGGGATGCGCAAGCCTGAGGAGCGGATCTTCCGGCTGGCCGCTGACCAGCTCGGACTCGAACCCGCCGAGTGCGTGTTCGTTGACGACATGGAAGGCAACATCACCGCCGCGAGCGCGCTCGGCTTCGGCGTCGTCTATCACAAGGACCCGGCCGTCACTAAAGCGGAGCTGCTTGAGTTGCTCGCGCACTAGCCTTTGCGCTATGTCCGAAGAGCCCGTCTCGGTCAAGCGCTACCCGCACCCGTCAAGCCCTGGCCGCTCGGCGAACATGAAGGCTAACCGCCGCACCGACACCAAGCCAGAGCTCGCGCTGCGCCGGGCGCTCCACGGCCAGGGGTACCGGTACCGCAAGGACCTCAGGCTCGACCTGCCTGGCGGCGTCCGGGTCCGCCCCGACATCGTGTTCACCGCCCGCCGGGTCGCCGTGTTCGTTGACGGCTGCTTCTGGCACTGCTGCCCAGATCACGGGAGCCAGCCAGCGTCCAACACCTGGTACTGGGAACCCAAGCTGCGCCGCAACGTCGAAAGGGACCGGACCGCCGACGCCGCCCTAGGCGAAGCCGGCTGGACCGTAGTCCGACTCTGGGAACACGAATCCCTAGAAGCCGCGATCACCGCAGTAGTTGACGTATTGAGGCAAACTACCCGAAAACTCGTCCCCAAGCCCCGCACCGGCACCGCGGACTAACCTGCGGCCGGGCCCGGCCGGCCGGCCCGGGCCGCGCGGGGCGAGGCCGGGCCGCGCGGGGCGAGGCCGGGCCGCGCGGGCGCGGCGAACAACATCGATGGCCCATGGGTGCGTTTCTCGTGCAGTGAGGCGGGTCCGGGACGGTCTTGCCCGCGCACCGGGGGCACTTCGGGGTGGTTTTTACGGCCCCAGGGTGCCCCCGGTGTCGACGACCGGAGCGGCGGAATGCCCCGGATGCCGGAAATACCCGAAACGCCGGGGCTGAGGCGAGGAAGGGCTGCCGGGCCAGTCCGGGGAGGGGCCGTGCCGCCGGCCGATCCCGCCTGGATATCCCGGCATTCCTGGCATTCGCCGCAACCTGCCGTCTCGCCCCGGGAGGCGGGGGCACTTTACCCCCGTAAACGCCAAGGCAAAGTGCCCCCGCCTCCCCGGCAAGACCCACGGGACCTGCCTCACTCCCAAGGAAACGCATCCATGGCCCATCGATGTTGTTCGGGCCGGGCGGGTCACCGCAACGATGGCCCATTGATGTTGTTCCCGCAGCATCGATGTCCCAGCGTCGCGGTAACCCGCCGGGCGGAAACAGCATCGGTGGGCCATCGTTGCGGGTGCCGCCGGGTGAACGAGAAATTTGGATTATTTGCCCGGATCGGGGAGTCGCGCTGGGGCTGGAGGCGGGCCGGGCTCGGGCCAGCCGGGGCTCGGGCCAGCCGGGGCTCGGGCCAGCCGGGGCGGGCGGATGGAGTGGGGTGGGTCGTTGTTTGCGGTGAACGGCGGGGGCTGATCGGTTAGTTCTGTGGTTGCTGGTCCTTATGTGCTGGCAGACTCTAATCGCTCCCCGCCCTAGGAAGGTTGAGCCGCTGTGGAAGGTTGAGCCGGCGGGGGACCACGATCTGACTCCGGCAGTGAGCCTTTGGGGACCTCATGCGCGTCTACCTGCCAACTACGCTGGCTGACCTCGCTACTGCGCTGGTCGCTGGCGAGGTAGGTCCGGCCCCTGTGCTTGGGTACGCCGTGACGCCCGCGCTGCGCGAGTGGTACGCGACCGGCGATCTTGAGGAGCTTGAGTACGTCGCGATGATGCAGGCGGCGCGGGCTTCGCTGCGGTTGCTGCACACCCAGACAAAGGCTCCGAGGCGGCGGGTCGTACTGGTGGCGGAGGTGGCCGACTCTGACGTGATGATCAGGAACGGGTTCGACAAGCCTGGCAAGGTCGAGGTGATGCTTCCTGTCCAGTTCGCCGACGTTGTTTCCGGGCATGTGGATGACGCCGAGGCGGTTCAGGACATCGATGCGGCCGCGGCGGCGCTCCCGGCGTCCGACGCCGGCGACGGGGACGCGAAATTCGTGGTAGACGGGGCAGAGGGGCACGAATTGCTCTGGTACGCCACTCAGGAACTGATCTACCTGATCGGCTAGCCTGGCGTCAGTTGTGCATAGTTGTCCAACGGAGGCCAACGTGTTTGACGCCGTCACCAGCGTTCCCGTCCCTGCTAACGAGCCCGTCAGAACCTACGCCCCTGGCACCAGCGAGCGGTCGGCCATAGAGACCAAGCTCAAAGACCTGGCCAGGGAGCCCGTAGACCTCACGATGACCGTCGGCGGCGTTCAGCGGATGGGCGGCGGCGACTGGATCGACGTAGTCCAGCCGCATAACAAGGAACACAGACTCGGACGGCTCGGCGAAGCGACCGATGAGGACGTGGCGGCGGCGATTGAGGCAGCACGGCTCGCGGCCCCCGCCTGGCGGGCGCTGAGTTTCGACGACCGGGCGGCGATCTTCCTCAAGGCAGCCGAGCTGCTGGCCGGACCCTGGCGCTCCACGATCAACGCGGCTACGATCCTCGGCCAGTCCAAGTCGGTCTACCAGGCCGAGATCGACGCCGCCTGCGAGCTTATCGACTTCTGGCGCTACAACGTGCACTTCGCCAGGCGCCTGCTTGAGGAGCAGCCAAGCTCAGGCCCAGGCTCCTGGAACCGGCTCGAATACCGGCCGCTCGAAGGCTTCGTGCTGGCCATCACCCCGTTCAACTTCACGTCGATCGCGGCCAACCTGCCGACAGCCCCGGCCCTGCTCGGCAACGTCGTCCTCTGGAAGCCCTCAACAACCCAGCAGTTCTCCGCGCACTTCCTGATGCGCCTGCTCGAGGCCGCGGGCTTGCCGCCCGGCGTGATCAACCTGGTCACGGGCAACGGCCAGGCGGTGAGCCGGATCGCCGTCCCGCACCCCGACCTGGCCGGCATTCACTTCACCGGCTCGACCGGCACCTTCCAGCGGCTCTGGCAGCTGGTCGGGGAGAACATCGCCGGCTACCGCGGGTATCCGCGGCTGGTCGGCGAGACCGGCGGCAAGGACTTCGTCATCGCCCACGCCTCGGCCGACCCTGACGTGCTCAGCACGGCCCTCGTCCGCGGTGCCTTCGAGTACCAGGGGCAGAAGTGCTCGGCGGCCTCGAGGGCCTACCTCCCGCGCAGCGTCTGGGACCGGATGAAGGACCCGTTCCTCGGCTCGGTCGAGTCCCTGACCATGGGAGACGTGTCCGCGGACCTATCCTTGTTCCTGGGCGCTGTTATTGACGAGCGTGCTTTCCGCAAACATGCGGACGCGCTAGACCGGGCAAGGAGCCGGCCGTCGGTACGGGTACTGACGGGCGGCACGACCGACGACAGCCATGGTTACTTCGTGACGCCGACCGTGCTCGAATGTTCAGACCCGGCCGACGAGGTGTTCACCACCGAGTACTTCGGCCCGATCCTCGCGGTGCACGTGTTCGACGACGCCGCGTACGACGCCGTCGTTGACCAGGCCGCCGACGCTACTCCCTACGCGCTGACCGGATCGATCATCGCCACGGACCGTACCGCGATCGCGGCCGCGACCCAAAGGCTGCGCTTCAGCGCGGGCAACTTCTACATCAACGACAAGCCAACCGGCGCCGTGGTCGGCCAGCAGCCGTTCGGCGGCGCCCGCGCCAGCGGCACCAACGACAAGGCGGGGTCGATCTTCAACCTGCTCCGCTGGGTGAACGCCAGGACCATCAAGGAGATGTTTGCCCCGCCAACGGACTACCGTTACCCGCATATGGGGTAATTCCCCGGTATCCGGTATCGGAGGCGACCTATCCAACGCCTGATCTTGTGGAACATCGACCTGACCCTGATGGACGTGGCCAGGGTCTCCCGTGATGCCTACGCCGAGGCGTTCCTGCGCACCACCGGGCGCAGGCTGGTGGCTCTGCCGCAGCTAGCCGGGGCCAGTGACTCTGAGATTTTTTTCGAGTCGCTCGCCCTGAATGAGGCCGCGCCGGAGGCCAACGAACTGCTTGCTCAGTACAACGGCGAACTGGCGATGGCGTTCGGCGCCAGGACCGGGCTGCTCGCCGAGCGCGGACGGCTGCTGCCAGGGGCGGAGGACGCCCTGGCGGCCGTTTCCCGGCTTCCAGGCGCTATCCAGACCGTGCTGACCGGCACGATCAAGCAGAACGCCGTGCACAAGCTCAGGGCGTTCGGGCTCGACCGCTACCTGGACCTCGACATCGGCGGCTTCGGCTCAGACGTGTACCCGAAGGGCACGCAGATCGTGCGCTCGCTGACGACGGCGCAGGAAAAGTACGGCGTCAGGCTGACCCCGGCCGACGTGGTCTACGTGGCCGACTCGGTCAGGGACGTGGCCGCGGCGAAGGTAGCCGCCGTGCGCTGCGTGGGGGTGGCCACCGGCCGGTCAAGGGCCGCCGAACTCAAGGAGGCCGGCGCCCACCCGGTCCTCGACGACCTCTCCGTCGCGAGCCGGGTCGTGGCCGCGGTGTCGGCCAGGGGTGACGACCCCCCTAACCCCCTGGGTTAAGACGGTGCGAGTTCTGGTCAGGGCCGCGGGGTTGCCCAGCTCGGGCGTTGCCGCCAGGCGAACCGGGACCGGCCAGTGCGGCATTCCGGACATGTACCGCAACTGGCCGGACCGGAACCGCAACGATGCCCGCCGTTGCTGTTCTGGGGGCTCTGACTCATATTTCGTGATGGTAACGATGAGGGCAACCGGACATTTCATTTCATCTCGGCTCAGCTCACCGCAGCGATGTCCCAGCGATGCTGTCCGGCGGGGGCGGGCGACCGCATCTATGGGCCATCGTTGCTGCGCGAGTGACATCCATGGGCCATGGTTGCGGTTGCCCGGCCCGGCTGAGCAGCATCGATGTCCCATCGTTGCGGTTGCGGCCCGGGACTGGCGACCAGGTGCCCGATGGGTCGTCGTTGCATTTTGGCGTTCGCCTGCGGATGCGTGCCGGCTAGCAGCTACGGTTTCTTGTCTGGCGCCTGGCCGTTCGGTGCGGTCGAGGCGATCTGGGCACTGGTGGCGCTGCGGCGATTCCAGAAGGGCTAATCGATGCCAGAGTCAGCGGCTGGACGCGGATACGGCGCGACGCTCTCGGTGCCAACCGAGGAAACCATCGACCGGGCCAGGATCACCTGCTACGCCCGCTGGCTAGCGTCGGAGCGCGAGGACCCGTCGGCGCGCGGCGCTGTCTTGGCGGGGAGCGAGGACCCGTCGGGCCGCGGTGCCGTCTTGGCGGGGAGCGAGGACCCGTCGGCGCGCGGCGCCGTCTGGACTGAGGAGCGAGGAGCGAGGAACGAGCGAAGGAGCGAGGAGGGAAGACGGCGCAGTGAAGGGGGCAGGGGCGGTGGGCGGGGCGCCGACATCGGGGGGTCCGGGGGGTCGCCCCCCCGGACTAATACAGCCAACAGTTACCACGACCTATGGCAGTGGTCCGTAGACAACCCCTCACAGTTCTGGGACTCGATCTGGGAGTACTTCGGCGTACTAGGCGAGCGTGGTACGGGACCAGTCATCACAGGCGACACCATGCCGGACATCAGCTGGTTCGACGGGGCCACGCTGAACTACGCGCGGAACGCGTTGCGGACGGCTCTTGAACACCCGCACCGTACGGCGTTGCTTTACCGGTCTGAGGCCGGCCACGCGGGCGCTCTTAGTTACGGCGAGCTCGATCACCAGGTCGCGGTCGTCAGGCGGGCCCTGATCAGGCTCGGCGTCACTAGGGGCGACCGGGTCGCTGCTTACTTGCCTAATTCGCCGCAGGCGCTCATCGGGCTGCTCGCGACGGCTAGCCTCGGGGCGATCTGGACCTCGTGCTCGCCGGACTTCGGGGTTCCCGCTGTGGTCGACCGGTTTTCACAGGTCACGCCCAAGGTCCTGATCGCTGTTGACGGTTACGTGTACAACGGGAAGACCTACGATCGCCGCGACGAAGTCGCGGCGATCGTTTCCGGGCTTCCCGGTCTTACGGCGTTGATCACCGTGGACTACGTCGGGGCGACCGGCCCCGGACCACAGTTGCCGGTGCCTGCCGTTCCCTGGGCAACGCTCGGCGACGGCGTCGATCCAGCCCTCCGGGCTGAGTTCGATGAGGTGCCCTTTGGCCATCCGTTGTGGGTCCTTTACTCATCGGGCACGACGGGGCTGCCCAAACCGATCACGCACGGCCACGGCGGGGTCGTTCTCGAGCACCTGAAGGCGCTCGGGCTGCACCAGGACGTCGGACCTGGCGACGTGTTCTTCTGGTACACGACGACCGGCTGGATGATGTGGAACTACCTGGCCGGGGCGCTCCTGGCGGGTGCGACGGCGGTCGCCTACGACGGGAGCGCGACGTATCCGGCGACGGACGAATTGTGGCGGCTGGCCGCCGAAACCGGGGTCACTTACTTCGGCACCGGCGCGCCCTACCTGATCGCGAGCATGAAGGCCGGGGTCAGGCCGGGCGCCGAGCATGACCTGTCGGCGCTGCGCGGGGTCGGCTCGACCGGCTCTCCGTTGCCGCCCGAAGGGTTCGACTGGGTGTACCAGGCGGTGGCGCCCGGTGCTGACCCTTCGTTCTCGCTCGGGTCTTTCTCTGGCGGTACCGACGTGTGCACGGGCTTCGTCGGGCCCAATCCGCTGTTGCCTGTGCGCAGCGGGATCATCGCCGGGTCCTGCCTTGGCGCCAAGGTCGAGGCGTTCAGCGCCGCCGGCGAGCCGGTGATTGGTGAGGTCGGCGAGCTGGTGCTGACCGTGCCGCTGCCGTCGATGCCGGTCGGGTTCTGGGGGGACGAGACCGGTGAGCGGTACCGTGACAGCTACTTCGCCGATTTTCCTGGCGTGTGGCGGCACGGGGACTGGATCATGTTCCTCCCGGACGGCGGCTGCGTGATCTACGGGCGGTCAGACGCGACGCTGAACCGGGGCGGGGTCCGGATGGGCACCAGCGAGTTCTACCGCGTGGTCGAGGACTTTCCTGAGGTGAACGACAGCCTGGTGATCGACACCGGGGTGCTCGGCACCGAGGGACGGCTGATCTTGTACCTGGTGCTCGCCGAAGGCGTGCCGCTCGACGACGAGCTGATTGCCAGGATCAAGTCGGCGCTTCGCTCGGGACTCTCACCCAGGCACGTGCCCGACGAGCTGCATCAGGTCCCTGGAGTGCCCCGTACGTTGTCGGGCAAGAAGCTCGAAGTCCCGGTGCGGAAGATCCTGACCGGCACCCCGGTCGAGCAGGCAGCCGATCTGAGTTCGCTCGCCAACCCGGACGTGCTGGCCTACTTCGTGCCCGGTACCCCCGCATGACCGGGCGCAGCTTCGGCGAGGAGGGCGGCCGGCTGACTTACGGCACCTACCTCCGGCTGCCTGAGCTGCTCGCCCAGCAAGTGCCGCTGGTCGACCCGCCCGCGCACGACGAGCTGCTGTTCATCACCGTGCACCAGGTGTACGAACTCTGGTTCAAGCAACTGCTGCACGAGCTGGTCGCCGTGAGAAACTCCATGGCCGCCAATAAGACCTGGCTGGCCGGGCACTTGCTGCGGCGGGTACACGTGATCGAGAGGCTGCTGGTCAGCCAGATCGACGTGCTGGAAACGATGACGCCGCAGGACTTCCTCGAGTTCAGGGCGGCGCTGGCGCCGGCGAGCGGATTCCAGTCGGTTCAGTTCAGGGAGCTTGAGTTCTTGTCGGGGGCTAAGGACGAGCGGTTCGTGGCGAGGTTCAGGGCGCTGACGCCGGACGAGCGGTCGCGGCTGGCGCTGCGGCTAGCCGAGCCGTCGCTCTGGGACGCGTACCTGGCGTTGCTCGGCCGGCGCGGTCTCGCCGTCGGTACCCAAGACGAGGTATCTGACTCGCTGCTGATCGTGGCCAGGGACCGGGCGGCGCATGATGACCTCTGGCAGCTCGCCGAGGGACTGCTGACGCACGACGAATTGTCGGGTCTGTGGCGAGCACGACACGTTCAGATGGTAGAACGTCAGATCGGAACGAAGTCCGGCACGGGGGGTTCTTCCGGCGCTCCGTATTTGTATTCGCGGGTGCCCTTGCGCTATTACCCCCTTCTTTGGGACCTTCGGGACAGGCTTTAGCCACAAGGGAGTGGACCATGTCCGAGCAGCAGGCCGCGGCCAAGAAGGAATTGCTCGCCGAGGCGGCGGCTGAGCTTGGCGGCATCGACAGCGTCGGTGACCAGCTCAATTACCTCCGCAGCTATTACCGGCACGTAGATGTCAGCGATCTGGCCTCGGCCGGCGGCAAGCGGGCGGGCGAGGTTGCCGCCTCGCACGCGGAACTCGCTGGCCACCGTCCGCATGGCCGTGCGCTCGTGCGGGTCAGGCCAGGGGCCGAGGAAACGTTGCTGCCGAGCCGGGACGTCATCGACGTCGTCACCGACGACATGCCGTTCCTCGTCGACACGATCACGATGACGCTGGCGACCCACGAGGTGACGCCCGAGCTGGTCGTGCACCCGCAGCTCATGGTCCGCAGGGACGTGACCGGGGTGCTGCACGAGGTGCTCGGGCCTATCGAGGGGCCTTCGGCCAGGCAAGCCTTCGGGCCGCGCCAGATTGACCGGCCGCATCCCGTCAGCGCCGACGACCCTTACCAGCTCGCGGAGTCCTGGTCGCACATCGAGGTCGCCAAGCTGACCGAGGACAAGGCCGAGGCCATTGCCGCCGCGCTCGAGCGCGGACTCGCCGATGTGCGCTCGGCCGTCGAGGACTACCCGAAGATGCGGGCCATGGCGGATCGGCTGGCCAGCCAGTTCGCGGTCGCGGCGGAGGCCGAGGCGTCGGCGAGCGCGGCGAAAGGGCAGCCGGACGAGGCGGACGCGCCCGAGTCGACCGCCGAGATCGCGCAGCTGCTGCGCTGGATCGTCGACTCGCACTTCACGTTCCTCGGCTACCGGGAGTACGACCTGGTCAAGGACTCCGCCGGGCTGGCGCTCCGGGGCGTGCCTGGCACCGGGCTCGGCATCCTGCGGCACGACAAGACCGGCACGAGCTCGCTTGAGGTGCTGCCTGCGCAGGCGCGGGAGCTGGCCACCGACCCGGCGCACCGGCTGATCGTGACCAAGACCAACAGCCGGGCTACCGTGCACCGGCCAAGCTACCTTGACTACATCGGGATCAAGAAGATCTCGCCCGACGGGCGCGTCGTCGGTGAGTACCGGTTCCTCGGGCTCTACACGCACATGGCCTACACGGAGAGCATCACCAGGATCCCCGTCCTGCGGCGCAAGCTGGCCGACGTGATCAGCGAGAGCGGCGTTTCCGCCGACAGCCACGACGGCAGGGACGTGGCCGAGTTCATGGAGGTCTATCCCCGCGAGGAGCTGTTCCGTACCAAGGTAGGCGTGCTCGCCGACGTCGCCAGCCAGGTTCTCCGGCTGCGCGAGCGCATGCAGACCAGGCTGTTCCTGCGCGAGGACGTGTACGGCAAGTACGTGTCCTGCCTGATCTACCTGTCAAGGGACAGGTACAACACCAAGGTCAGGCTCGCGGTACAGGACACGCTGAAACGCGAGCTGAACGGCTCCCAGCTTGACTACAGCGCGGTCGTCGACGAGACGCCGATCGCGAGGCTGCACATCGTGGTCAGGCCCGAGCCAGGGCAGAAGCTGACCAGCCCGGACGTCCGCGAGCTTGAGCAGGAAGTCGCCGCCGTCGTCAGGTCCTGGGACGACGAGTTGGTGGCTGAGGCAGTCGCGCAGCTCGGGGAGCAGGCGGGCCGGGCTCTGGTCGCCGAGTTCGACGGTGTCATCTCCGACGGCTACAAGAACGACGTGCCCGCCGCCGCGGCGGTTTCCGATCTCGCCAAGATCAAGGAGATGCGCGAGTCGGGTCAGCAGATCTCTTTCGAGCTGTGGGAATCGGCCGGCTACGTCGGCGGCGTGCCGGTCGAGTTCGACCCGCAGGCCTCGGCGCGGCGCGTCTGGCGGCTGACCATCCACCGCAACGGCCCGCCGGTCACGCTCACCGACGTGCTGCCGAGGCTGCAGCACATGGGCGTGGAGGTCGTCGACGAGCATCCGTACCAGTTCGAGACGGCCGAGCCGTTCTGGATCTACGATTTCGGGCTTCGCCGGAATCCGGTCGGCTCCGCTGGGCCGAACGGGCGGCTGCTGGAAGTTAGGCCTGAGGTAGCCGCCGTGGCTGGTCAGCTCGAAGGGGCGCTCGCCGCCCTCTGGAGCGGCGAGATCGAGGACGACGACTTCAACGCGCTGGTGCTCGACGCTGGCCTGGCCTGGCGGCAGGTCGTGGTGCTGCGCGCCTACGCGAGGTACTTGCGCCAGGCCGGGACCACGTTCAGCCAGGACTACATCGCCCAGGTGCTGCGCCACAATCCGGTCATCACCAGGCAGCTCATCAGGCTCTTCGAGTCGAAGTTCGATCCTGACAAGCTGATCGGGGGAGCGGAGCGAAGCGAGGCTCTCGCCGAGGAGATCGCGGGCGGGCTCGACGAGGTCGCCAGCCTGGACGAGGACAGGATCCTGCGCGCCTTCCTCGGCCTGGTGCTCGCGACCAGGCGGACGAACTACTTCCGAGGGTCAGACGAGCCGCTCGCATATTTCGTCGTCAAGCTGGACGCCGCCGCCGTACCCGACTTGCCCGCGCCGAGGCCGAAGTTCGAGATGTTCGTGTACTCGCCTCGGTTCGAGGCGGTTCACCTGCGGTTCGCGAGCGTCGCGCGGGGCGGGATCCGCTGGTCGGACCGGCGCGAAGACTTCCGCACCGAGATCCTCGGCCTGGCCAAGGCGCAGGAGGTCAAGAACTCGGTCATCGTGCCTTCCGGGGCCAAGGGCGGCTTCGTCTGCAAGCAACTGCCCGACCCGGCCGACCGGGAGGCGCACGCCGCCGAGGTGCGCTCCTGCTATCAGCAGTTCATCAGGGCCATGCTTGATGTCACCGACAACCTGCAGGCAGGCGCGATCGTACCGCCCGAGCGGGTGGTCAGGCTGGACGGTGACGACCCCTACCTGGTCGTCGCGGCCGACAAGGGCACCGCGACGTTTTCTGACACGGCCAACGCGATCTCGCTTGAGCGCGGGTTCTGGCTTGGCGACGCGTTCGCGTCCGGCGGGTCCGCGGGCTACGACCACAAGAAGATGGGGATCACCGCGCGCGGCGCCTGGGAGTCGGTGAAGTTCCACTTCACCACGCTCGGCATCGACATCGGGACGACGGACTTCACCGTGGTCGGTATCGGCGACATGTCGGGAGATGTGTTCGGCAACGGGATGCTGCTCTCCGAGCACATCAAGCTCGTCGCCGCTTTTGATCACCGGCACGTGTTCATCGACCCTGAGCCTGATCTAGCGGCCAGTTTCGCTGAGCGGCGGCGGCTGTTCGAGTTGCCGGGCTCGTCGTGGGATGACTTCGACAAGGGGCTGATCTCGGCCGGGGGCGGGGTGTGGCCGAGGTTGGCGAAGTCGGTGTCTTTGTCCTCGCAGGCTCGGAGTGCGCTCGGGCTCTCCGACGGCGTGGCCTCGCTATCGCCCGACCAACTGATCAACGCGATCCTTCAGGCGCCGGTTGACCTGCTGTGGAACGGCGGGATCGGGACCTATATCAAGGCGACCGGCCAGGTGCACGCCGACGCGGGTGACCGGACCAACGACGCGGTCAGGGTGGACGCATCCCAGCTTCGCTGCCGTGCCATCGGCGAGGGCGGGAACCTCGGAGTGACGCAGGAGGCGAGAATCGAGTACTCGCTCGCGGGCGGGCTCGTCAACACCGACTTCATCGACAACTCGGGCGGCGTCGATACCTCGGACCACGAGGTCAACATCAAGATCCTGCTCGACGAAGTGGTACGCGACGGCGAGCTGACCACGGCCGACCGGGACGAACTGCTCGCGACCATGACCTCAGAGGTTGGCAGGCTCGTGCTCGCGCACAACTACTACCAGAACCGGGCCCTGGCGGCCGCCAAGGCGCAGGCGCAGCAGATGCTGCACGTGCACGCCAGGTACATCCGCAAACTGGAGCGCGAGGGCCGGATCAGGCGCAGGCTCGACGTGCTGCCCGCCGACAAGGACATCGCGGAACGGCGCTCGCTGTCCGGCGGGCTCACACTGCCCGAGTTCTCCGTGCTGCTCGCGCACACCAAGATCGCTTGCGAGCAGGAAATGCTCCATTCTGACCTGCCCGATGACCCTTACCTGCGCCGGGTGCTGACCGCGTACTTCCCCGTACCGCTCAGGGAGCGCTTCGCCGACCGGATGACCTCGCACCGGCTGCACAGGGAGATCATCACCACCGCCGTGATCAACGACATGGTTGACCGGGCCGGGATCACGTTCGCCTTCAGGCTCGCCGAGGAGACTGGCGCCTCGACGCCTGACATCACGCAAGCCTGGCTGGTCGCTCGTGAGGTTTTTGACCTGGCCGGGTTCTGGTATCAGCTCAAGATGCTTGACGGTCAGGTAGCGGCGTCGGCGCAGACCCTCGCGCTGCTCGAAGGACGCAAGCTGACCGAGCGGGCGTCCAGGTGGCTGCTGCACTTCAGGCGCCCGCCATTCGACATCCAGGCCACGATCGACTTCTTCGCCGACGGCGTTCTCCATGTGGCCGCCAGCCTGCCCAAGCTGCTGATCGGCCCTGACCTAGCCGGGTTCCACGAGCGGCGGGACCAGTACATCGGGCTCGGGTTTCCCGACAGCCTGGCGGACCGGGTCGCGGCCATGGTGCCCGCTTATTCGGCGTTTGACATCGTGGAGATCGCGGCTCAGGTGGGCCGGAGCGTCGACGAGGTCGCCGAGGTTTACTTTGACCTCGCCGACCGGCTCCAGATCAGCCGGCTTCGTGACCGGATCACGTTGCTCCCCCGCGACGACCGGTGGACCACGATGGCGCGCGGGGCGCTGCGGGACGACCTTTACACCGCGCACGCGGCCCTGGCCAAGGACGTGCTGACCGTGACCGAGCCAGGCACACCTGAAGCTCGGCTGGCAGCGTGGGTGGCCAGGAACGAGTCCGCCGTTGGCCGGGCCGAACGCACGCTGGTCGAAATCTGGGAGAGCGACGCCTTCACGGTAGCGACGCTGTCGGTAGCGGTGCGCGCGATCAGGACGCTGGTGTCGACAAGCACCCTGCCGGCCCAGTAACCGCAAAGCAGAGGCGCCCGCCCCGCCCCGCCCCGCCCCGGCTGGGCTCACCGGCCGCCAGGCTGCTCGCCCCGGCTGGACGGCCCTACCTGGGCTGGACGCCCCCACCCGGGCTGGATCGACATTCCTGGTATTCCGGGCATTTGCCGCAACTGGCCAGGTCGGCCGCAACGATGGCCCTCCGTTGCGGTTCCCTGCACCACGGCAACGACAGCGATGGGTCATGGATGCTGTTCCAGCAGCATCTATGTCGCAGCGTTGCTGTTGCCCGCCCGGCGGCTACAGCATCTGTGGGCCATGGATGCTGTTTTGTAGCCGCATGCGCCCGGACGAGCGCCTTCGGCGGGGCACCCGAATGACGCCAAGCTGATCGGCAAACGTTTGCGGCAGGGGTGCGTCGTCACGCTTGCCTCTTGCCGCGCCGCGAGGCCGACAACCAGAGTCAAAAGGGCAGGCCGATACTGCATCGTGGCCTACGTGCGGGCGGCGCTGTGGCAGCCTGGGTCCGCGGGTGGGGCGAGAGTGACGCAGCAATACCTAACCTCAAGGTTAGTTCATTAGTGATCTGGGCGTGCTCGGAGGTCGCTAGCCGCCTGATCTGACGCTCGCTTCGCGTAGGCTTCCGGCATGGCAATCGACCCTGCCGGCGAGATATCGGACCTAACGTCAAAACTTGTCAGCATTGAGGCGGTACTCGACCCTGACACGATGCGTAAGGAGGCCGATGAACTGCGCGAGCGCTCGGCCGATCCGACGCTGTGGGAGGACCAGGAAAACGCGCAGCTGGTCACGAGGCGGCTGTCCTATCTGGACGCCGAGCTCTCGCGCCTCTCTGGCATGCGTAGCAGGCTGGACGACCTGACCGTGATGTTCGAGTTGCTTGAGACCGAGGAGGACGAGGCCAGCCGGACGGAGGCGTTCGCCGAGCTTGCCGCGATTCGCGCGCAGATCGATCAGCTTGAGATCAGGACCCTGCTGTCCGGTGAGTACGACTCCCGTGACGCGCTGATCTCGATCACGGCTCAGGCCGGGGGTGCCGACGCGGCCGACTGGGCCGAGGGGTTGCAGCGCATCTACCTCCGCTGGGCCGAGCGCCACGGGTTCGGGGCCGAGGTCTACGACACCTCCTACGCGGAAGAGGCCGGAATCAAGTCGACGACCTTCGCGATCAAGGCGCCGTACGCCTACGGAACGCTGAAGGGCGAGCACGGTACGCACCGGATGGTACGGATCTCCAAGTACGACAATCAGGGCCGCAGGCAGACTTCGTTCGCAGGCGTCGACGTCATCCCCGTGGTACAGCAGGCCGATCACATCGATATACCTGACGATGAGCTGAGGATCGACGTTTACCGGTCAAGCGGACCTGGTGGTCAGGGCGTCAACACCACGGACTCGGCGGTTCGGATCACTCACTTGCCGACCGGCATCGTGGTCACTTGTCAGAATGAACGCAGTCAGATACAGAACCGGGCAAGTGCGATGGCGGTGCTGCAGGCCAAGCTGCTCGAGCGCAAGCGCGAGGAGCAGGCGGCCAAGCTGAGCGAGCTCAGGGGCGAGTCCCGGCGAAGCTGGGGCACTCAGATTCGCAACTACGTGCTCCATCCGTACCAGAACATCAAGGACTTGCGTACCGGCTACGAGACCGGCAACACGGCCGCTGTCATGGACGGCGAGATCGACGAGTTCATAGAAGCCGAGATCCGCTGGCTCCGCACCCAGAGTCAGTAACAGACCCTAGGGCAGTAACAGACGGTTTGACATGTCGGCGCGGCGCCGCCTGGACTGACGAGCGAAGGCGCGAAGCGCCAAGCGAGGAGGGGAAGGCGGCGCCTTAAAGCGCCGACACCGGGGGGCTCCGGGGGGTCGTCCCCCCGGGAATTATCTCAAGTGCTGGACGGCTAGGGCCACGGCGATCGCCAGCAGGAGTACGGCGACCATGTATGGGATGCTGACGCCATGGCCGTGCCGGTGCAGGTCAGACTTGGCGGCCCGGCAGACCGGGCACCGGCCTTCCGCCACCGGCCCGGCGCAATGTGCGCAGATCAGGTGTTCGCAGCTCATGTGTCTGCCTCCCCGAGACGTGCGGTCTGCCCTCTTCGACAATGTTGGACGTTCCAGCCCAGTTTCCCCCCTAGACTGTCCCGTGATCAAACCGGGGCGAGAATCTCCCTGGGTACTTCACATTATCGAGCGCTACGGCGGGTCCCGTGATCCACTTCGAAACCGTCAGTAAGACGTACCCGAATCAGAGCCGTCCAGCCTTGGATTCCGTGAACCTGGACGTCGAGAAGGGAGAGTTCGTCTTTCTCGTCGGGCCCTCGGGGTCAGGCAAGTCCACGTTCCTGCGGCTGATCCTGCGGGAGGAACGGCCTACTGATGGCCGGATCTACGTCGCTGGGCGCGACCTCGCCAGGCTTACCAACTGGAAGGTTCCGCAGCTCCGGCGCCGGATCGGCTGTGTGTTCCAGGACTTCAGGCTGCTGCCGGCCAAGAACGTGTACCAGAACATCGCGTTCGCGCTCGAGGTCATCGGCAAGCCGCGCCGCTTCATCCGCAAGGTCGTGCCTGAAGTCATCGACCTAGTCGGGCTTGAGGGCAAGGGCGACCGGATGCCCGACGAACTGTCCGGCGGCGAGCAGCAGCGAGTCGCGATGGCGCGGGCGTTCGTCAACCGGCCTATGATCCTGCTGGCGGACGAGCCGACCGGGAACATCGACCCGGCGACCTCGATCGGCATCATGAAGGTACTTGACCGAATCAACCGGACGGGAACCACGGTCGTCATGGCCACGCACGACGCCGCGATCGTGGACTCAATGCGCAAGCGGGTCATTGAGCTTGAGTACGGCAAGGTCGTGCGTGATCAGTCACGCGGTGTTTACGGCCAGGCTTATTGAGCGGGCGGTAAGCAACCGCGGCTAGCAGGCTCTCCAGCCGGGTCAGGCTGACCCGGCCGAGGCAATGACAACCAAAGGATCAGTTACATGCGTGCGCAGTTCGTATTCGGAGAGGTGTGGATTGGCCTCCGGCGCAACCTCACCATGACTGCGGCCTTGATTGTGGTCGTCGCGATCAGCCTGTCGCTACTCGGCACCGGCCTGCTGTTCGTCAAGCAGGTGGATCACACCAGGGCGATGTGGCAAAGCCGGATCGAGCTATCTGTATACCTCTGCTCGGCGGTCAATCCCGACCAGAACTGCGCGAAGAACGGGCCGGTCACGAGCGCGGAACGAGCCCAGATCTCCAAGACGCTCAACAGCCTGCCTCAAGTGGCACATGTCAGTTACCAGACTCAGGCGGAGGCCTACCAGCAGGCCAAGGCGCTTTTCGCCGGCGAGCCAGTGATGCTCGACTTCGTTCAGCCCGGCGATCTGCCCGCGTCGTTCGAAGTGAAGATGAAAGACGCGCAGGCCGACGCTGGCGCCGGTGACCCAGGCGGTTCTCGGCCAGCCTGGCGTCGACTCAGTCGGTGACGACGCCGCGATCCTGACGAAGTTCTACGCGCTGCTCGACGGCGCGAGGAACGCGGTGATCGTGGTCGCGATCATCCTGATCATCGCGGCCATTCTGCTGGTCGCGAACACCATCAGGCTGTCCGCTTTCAACCGGCGCAGGGAGACCGCGATCATGCGGCTAGTCGGCGCTTCCAACTTCTACGTCCAGCTCCCATTCCTGGTCGAAGGCGTCATCGCCGGCCTTGTGGGCTGGCTGATCGCGACCGCACTGCTCACCGGCGCGAAAGTAGGCCTTAACGGCCTGCAGCAATACTTCCCGCTCCCCGCGCCACTGTCCGCCGGTGACTTGGTCGAGGTGGTCGTTTTCACCATGTTGATCGGGCTTGTGCTGTGCGGGACGACGTCGTTCCTCACGCTCAGGCGTTATCTTCGCGTCTAGCGGGAATCAGGCTTACGGTGGCGCCAGAGCAGAGCAAGAAGATCATTGCGAGCAACCGGCGAGCGAGGCATGACTACGACATCCTTGATGTGTACGAAGCTGGCCTGATGCTTACCGGTACCGAGGTCAAGTCGTTGCGCGCTGGCCGGGCGGCGCTGGCCGAGGGCTACGCCATGATCAACGACGGGGAGGTTTGGCTGCACGGGGTGCATATTCCTGAATACACCCTTGGCACGTGGACCAATCACGCGCCAAGGCGGGTGCGGAAACTGCTATTGCACCGCAAAGAGATAGTCAAACTTGAGCGGGCGACGGCAGAGGGCGGCCTGACGCTGGTTCCGCTCTCCCTGTACTTCAAGGACGGGAAGGCGAAGATCGAGCTGGCCCTGGCTCGTGGCCGCAGAACCTACGACAAGCGGCACGAACTAGCGCGCCGCGACGCGCAACGGGAGGTTGAGCGTGCCTTGCGGCGCCGTAGGTAGCACAATGGCTTGTGATGGCCGGCATGGCTAAGCGCGGTACCCATTCAGCAAGGCACAGGGCTGGACGATCCAGGCCTGAGGCCGGCCGGTCTGACGTACCCGAATCAGATGGGGCTCAGCCTGACATTACCGAGCCCGGCCTTAACGGGCACGGTCAAGTTTGGCCTGATCAGGTCGATGCCGGGTTCTCTGGTCGCTTTATACCCGGCCTGGGACGAACGGGACCGGCGGGTCCCGTGCCGCCTCCCGGCGTTCCCGTCGGGCCTGGCGTTCCTGGCGGGATGCCTTCAAGCGGAACCGGTGAGCTGGCACCTGGTGCTGGTCCCCGATTTAACGTGCGGTCGCCCAACGGCGGCGGGTTCGAGGCGCCGAAGGACGGTCAGCGTCCCGACGGTTCGCCGGAGGGTCAGTTTGGTCCTCCGCAGCCCTCCTACCCGTCGGTACCAGCTACCCCCCGGCCGCAGCCTGGCAGCTATCCGCCGAGTTCCTATCAGCCGGAGCCGTATCAGCCGGGCCTGCCGCTGCAGCCTGGACCACAGCAGCCTGGACCGCAGCAAGCTGGGGCGTTTCAGCCTGGGCCGTATCAGCCCGGGCCGTATCAGCCTGGGCCGGGGTACCCTGACCAGCAGTTCGGTGCGGATCTACCGGGTCAGGATAGGTCGGCCCAAGCGCAGTTTGAGCGGGCCCAGTTTGAGCGAGCGCGCATTGAGCAGGATCGGTTCGAGCCAGGCCACGACGGTCGAGGGGTTCGGCCGCCCGTCCTGCCTCCGGTTGCCCAGCGTCAAGAGTGGCCTCAAGCGGGGCAATCTCAACCGCCGAATTATCAGCCGCCACTGAACCAGTTGCCTATGCGGCAGGCACCAGCCCGTGAGCCGCTGGGGCCGCCGACGCTGCGACCCCAATCACCGCCACCCCAGTCACCGCCACCCCAGCCGCCGCAATCTCAGCCACTGCAGTCTCAGGCGCCAGAGCGTCAGGCACCGCTGCGAGGACTTCAAACGCAGGGCCCGTTTTCTCAGGGACCGTCGTTGTCTCAGGTGCCGCCTAATCCCGTGGCCCCTAACTCGGTTGCCCCCAACCCGGTGCCGCCGGGTCCGCTTGGGCAGTCGGCTTGGCCGGCACCCGGTCAGGCGGTTCCTCGGGCACCCGCTCAGCCCGGCCAGGCGCCTTACCAGCAGACACCGCTCCAGTCGCCGCGGTTCAAGCCAGCTCAGCCCCAGCCAGCTCAGCCCCAGCCAGCTCAGCCCCAGCCAGCTCAGCCCCAGCCGGCCCAGTTCCAGCCAACCCCTTACCAGCCGACGCGACAGTCTCCGCAGCACCCGCCATCCCCCATCCAGCCGTCGGCGCCCGCCAGTCCTGCTCGGCCCGCCAGGAAACCAGCGACTGGCGGGAGCGCGAAGAAGGGCATTGGCCGTCTCAAGCGATCTCCGGTCAGGCTGATTTCGCTGCTGGTTGCCGCGATCGTCGTAGTCGTGATTGGCGTCACGGGCGTTGGTCCCGCCGGACCGCCAGTGACGGCCAGCGTGCGGACGTTCCTGCTCGACTGGGAGAACGGGAATTACGCCGCCGCCGCCGCCATGACCACGGGCAACCCCGCTCAGGTCAAGCACGAACTGGGCGCTGTTTACCGTCAGCTCGGGGCTCAGGACCTTGAGCTAGGCATGGGCACTATCTCTGTCGACGCGGACCAGGCCCGCGCCCGCTTCTACGCTTCAGTCGACTTGGGCCGGGGCGGTTTGTCGTGGAGTTACAAAGGCAGCTTCGCCTTGCGGCACGGCCAGTCGGGCTGGCGCATCGTATGGTCGCCTTCGGTAATCGTGCCCGGGCTTGGCGCCGGGGATCGGCTCGCCGTACTTACCAGCTTGCCGCCTCGCGCCGTGCTGCTCGACCGGCAAGGCCGCTCGCTGATCCCTCCATCGCTCGCCATCGAAATCGGCGTAGTTCCCGGCAAAGTAAGTGACCCCCTCACGACCGCCCAGAAGCTCGCTGACGTGACGGGTCTCGACCAGTCGGACGCGGTTGAGATGAGCAGCGACATCCAGGCGGCAACGCCTGGGAAGTTCCTAGAGCTCATCCAGCTGACCCCGGCTACCTATCACCAGCTGCGCGGTCGGCTGCACAAGATCCGCGGCCTCGTCGCCTTCCCGCGCAAGAAGCGCCTCTTCGCCAGCGTCGCGCCGGTGATCACCGGCACCGTGGCCACGGAGAGCGCGAAGACGCTGGTGGATGACGGTGAACCCTACCGGCCAGGGACGACCATCGGGCTATCCGGTCTGCAGCAAGCCTTCCAGGCGAAACTCGCAGGCAAGCCGACGACAGAGGTCGTCGTTCAGAATTCGGCGGGCAAGCGCGTCAGGGTGCTGTATAAGTGGGCCGGCGATCCGGCGTCACCAGTGCGTACTACGATCAGCGATCCGGTGCAAAAGGCGGCGGCCAACGCGCTGGCCGGGGTGAACATGTCGGCCGCGATCATCGCGGTCAACGCGGACAATGGTCAGATCCTCGGCGTGTCGCGGCACACCAGGCACGGCATGCCCGAGGTGAGCCCGCTTGACGGGCAGTATCAGCCGGGCCAGGCCTTCACTATCGTCTCGGCGGCTGCTCTCCTGGCGGCTACTCCGGTTACGGTCCACACCAAGCTGAGGTGCTATCCGCAGAATCCGGTGGGCGGGCAGCCTTTCAGCAACATTCCGCGCGGACCGAAGCTAGGCTCCTTCCCCACGTTCGCCGAGGTCTTCGCGCATGCCTGCACTACTGAGTTCGCCGTACTTTCTTTCCGCCTGAACTCCCGCCAGTTGACCGGCACGGCGCAGCAGTTCGGCGTCGGCGGGACCCCGTGGAAGCTACCGATACCAGCGGTCGACGGTCACCTGAGCAGCCCGGTAAGCACCCAGGCGGAGCTAGCCGGTGACCTGACTGGCGCCGGCAGCGTGGTGGTTAGCCCACTCGACATGGCCCTGATCGCTGGCGCGGTCAAGTCCGGGACCTGGCAGGCACCGCAAATTGTCAGCACTCCGGCTCAGCAGCCCACTCGACCCAAGCTCAATGCTCAGGTGCTGCGTCAGTTGCGCGCCCTCATGCGCCTCACCGTCACCTCCGGGGCGGCCAAGGCAGCCAACCACCATGGGGCTGAGCTATTCGGTCAGGTTGGGTCGGCTCCGCTGCCAGGCCATCACGGCCTGCGGGCGATCTGGTTCGTCGGCTACCAGGGCAAGGTGGCCTTCACTGTGCTCGTGTTCGCCAAGTCGGCCTCATTCGCCCCGGCCGTGCAGATTGCTGGCCAATTCGCCGCCGGACTGCCACGCGGCTGACCGGCCCGACCCTGAGTTAAGACGGCTAGGCACCTAGTTAGCGCGACCGTACCCAAGGTTTACGCAGGGTCACCCTGGGACTGCCCTGACGTAATCCTGAGAGAAATCTGGCACAGAGAGCAACCAGATGACAACTAGGTGGCGTCTTACCTAGTGACGCTGGTCTGCCGCTTGGGGGGTTGCGGCCCAGCAGTCGTGATGAGAACCGGGCCTCATCTCGGGGGAGGCCCGGGCCATTATGACCGGCCCCGACCCTGCCGGTCAGGCCCCTGCGGGCGCATCATCGGCCACCGCCAGCGCCCGCAGGGGCCTTCTGCCGTCCAGGCGCACCGCCGTAGTGACCCGCGATTGCGTCCAGGCCCCGAGCCCGGCCCCGGCCCTCAGCCCGGTCTCGGCCCCTGCCCTCAGCCCGGCCCGGCCCGCTGCCCTGGGCCCGGCTTTCCCTTTTCCGGCATTTCGGGTATTTGGCGCAACTGGCCAGGGCGGGACCGCAACGACGGCCCATGGGTGTGTTTCTTTGGGAGTGAGTTCAGGTTGACCCCTCAGCGCGGGCCTGGCGGGGCCATGCCGCCGGCCGGTCCCGGCCCAGGTATCCCGGCATTCCGGGCATTCGGTGCAGCCCGCCGCCAGGCCCTCGGAGGCGGGGGCACTTTACATCGGCAAAAACCTAGGCGAAGTGCCCCCGCCTCCCCGCGCAAGACCCTCAGGGACCCGCCTCACTCCCAGGGAAACGCACCCATGGGACATCGTTGGTCTATAAGCAGGGTGGGTTTGGCCCTGTTTATACCGATGCGCCAGCGCCGGTTCGCCGGCACGGATGGTTGCTGTCAGCACCGCATCCATGGGACATCAATGCGGTAGCCGCTGTGCGGCCAACAACAACGATGGGACAGCGATGCTGTTGTGTCGGTCGGTAAATAGATCCCGTCTCTTTGGGTGCTCGCAGCAGATCGGGTGCTGGCCTGTTCAGGGTCCGGGCAGGTGTCCGTGATCATGGCCGGGGCTGTGATCACGGTAATCCGGGCGGGTGATGACCCTGCCGAAGTTCCGTGATCACGGGCGGCACGGAAACCTGGTGCCGTGACCGGCGCCGCGAAGCGGCGGGACAGCCCCGCGCCACATTGACGCCCGCCTGCCAGCGCCTGCCGCCCGCCCGGATGGTTGCTGTAGGAGTCGTCAGGCAGCGGGGGCGGGTTGGCGTTGTGCTGGCTGGCGGGTACGATCATTAAAACTGCATAGGGGGTGACTGGCTTCGACTTCGGTAGTTGATCCAGGGGAAGCGGGCCGAGGGTTGCGGTGGTGACCTCGTTAATCCTGTTGCCGCAAAACATAAGTGCCAAGACACAGCGCACTAGTCTCGCCCTCGCTGCCTAAGCGAGCCATCGGGACCGTTAGTCCGGGAGTTCCTCCGGCCCGGTAACTGACGTCAGCTAGGAGGATCAACCGGTTAGTTCGGTCGCGGGACCAACCGGGACATCAAACAGCGACTGAGCCTGCTCGGTGACTTGTCTGTGTGATCACCGGGGCTGAGAAACGCACAGCAGACTGCGCCCGGAGAAGCCCTGGAGAGGTACTGAAGGACGCGGGTTCGATTCCCGCCACCTCCACCATACGGTTCTTACTCGAACACGATGACCCAAGCGCGGCGACCAGCAGGTCGCCGTAGCTTTGGGGCTCTTCCTGGCCCGCCTCGATGAGGCGGGCTTCTGCTTGCTCCAGAGCCTCGCTGAAGCTCGACGCTCGCCTGGCGTAGAGCACGGTCTCAAACGGTTCGTTCAGTTCGTCGCTGGCGATGTAGGGTCCCTGCTCGTCAGCTTGGACGTAGAGCTTGCCGAAGATGGCCTTGTTCATGACCTTCCGGGCTCGCAGTGAAGATGACTGGTACAGCGCCAGCGGATCACTGAGCAGGTTCAAGACCGTGGTCAAGACCTCGTAGCCATTGTCCATGGGGCTGTCAGCCTGGGTCAGCCGCTCCTGGATGCGGGCTCGCTCTTCCCGGATACCACGCATCTTGGCCGAGAGCTTCTCTTTGGGCCAGTCAGGGTGTCCTACCAGGTCAAGATAGCGGTCCTCATGAGCATCGAGAGTTGCAAGCTGCTTGTTGAGCTGCGTCCTCAGCTTGCCGGCAGTGGTAGAAGCACTGGCCTTGGTGACATCCAGTCGGGCTTGCATCCGATCACGGAAGGCTGCACTGAGCTGCACCGTGGCGTAGTGGGCTTCGACCAACCGGGCCAGCTTGTTGACGTTGAGGTACGGGAAGTCGCAAGCGCCAAGCTGCCGTCCGCGGCAGATGTAGTAGAAGTACTGCTGCCCGGTCTTGCTTTTTCCTGGTATGACGATCAGCCGCCGCTCACAGCGAGCACACCACAGCAGGCCTTTGAGATAGTGGTTGTGGGTGCGCTGGCGGATTCCTGCCCGGCGTTCGTTGTAGAGCACCCGCTGTACCCGATCGAAGAGTTCCTGGCTAACAAGTGCATCGTGTCGGCCCTGGTACTCCACGTCGTCGTAGGTGACGTAGCCGAGGTAGTAGCGGTCCTTCAGGATGTCACCGATCTTGTGCAAGCTCACCGGACGGGGGCCATAGCGCCGGTTGCCTCTTGTGCGGAATCCCGCTTCGGTCAGACGGTCGCGGAGGTCGATGAAGTTGTACTGGCCGGTGGCGTACAGCTCGAAGGCCATCTTGATGAACGGCGCCCGCTCTGGGTCCACAGCGATGGTGTTGACCTTGTGTCCCTCATACCGGACGGTCTCGTTCACATAGCCGATCTTGGCCTGTCCCAGGGTGCCGCCGTACTTGATGACCTTCTGGCCCATCTTGTACTTGATGTCAGCACCAGACTGTTCGACCTGGTACTCGTTGAAGACGGCCAGCATGCCGTGCATCATCCGCCCAGCCGGGGTGTCGTCAAGATTCTTCTCCGTGGCGGAGATGAGCTGCACGCCCATTTGCTTGAGGGCCATCATGGTCACGGCGTCGTCGTAACGGTTGCGGGCGAACCGGCTTAGTGCATGGACGATGACGTAGCGCACATTCGGGTGCGTACCGAGGTAGGCCAGCATTTCTTGGAAGGCTGGCCGGTGCTCGATGGTCTTGGCGCTGGCCCCCGGCTCGATGAACTCGGCCACACTGACGCTGCCGAGTTCTCGTTCCCGCAGTACGCAGGCATCACGCTGGGCTGGCAAGGAGATGCCTTCGGGGTTGTACTCGGTCTCTACCTGGCCTTGCGAGGACACGCGCAGGTAGCGCACGCTGTCGGTGCCGGTAGTCCGCGTTGGTGTCGTCTTGGCCATAGACTCTCGCCTCCTTTCTCTTTGCTTTTAAGCGGCTTGGTAGCTTGGCTTGGCGAGCAATGGGCTCTCCAGCCGGAACAGGGTTTCTACTGGTCGGGTGGGATCATCGAGGAAGCCGAGGTAGCGCAGACGGTTGGTCATGGACTCCAATGAGACTCCGAACAGGTAGGCCAACGCTTCGGGGTCTTGGATGCCGCTGGTCCAGGCTTGCTTGACGAATTTCTTGGGCATTAGCAGGCAGGCGGCGAAGTGGTTGGCGACCGTCTCGACCTGCTTGTCGTGCTTCGCCACGTCACCGTGGCCCAGGTGGGCGTAGACGAGTTTCGTGTTCGCCATGTCGGTGACGTGCTTGAACTCATGAGCAAGAGTGAACCGGCGTCGGGTTCGTCCGTCGCTGCCGTTGATGACGACCAGATAGGTGCCGTTTTCCCACTGGGTGAAGCCCGCCAGGTTCGGCATCTCGTGCCGGGGACGAGGCACGACCCGGACTCTCGGCAGACGGGTGATCCAGTCCAGCTCGACCGCCTGGAACTGCTGCACGCCGAGCAGGCTGATGATCTTGTTGGCTTGCAGCTCAGCCAAGGCGTAGGCGTCGCTGAGGGTCAGCGGTCGCATTGGCATGAGTGCCCGAAGCTGCCGCACAATTGTTGTTGGTGGTTGTTTCATAGTCTGTTACCTCCTTCCTATGAACAATTATGTTTGAGATTTACGCCGCCGCCAGGCAGCCGGAATTATGGCCTCTCACGACTTCTTGTCAAGGGGTGTTTGACGTCCTGCACCACTGGCTGTCTGCCGCTGCCGTTCTCTGTCAGCGATTGCCGCGACGGCGTGCTTGGCTTCGGCCAGCCCGGCTTCAGATAGGCCGTATTCGGCTCTGAGCATGGCATCGACGCTCGGCAGTTCCTTCGGTATGGGCAGGCCAGCCAGCAGGAACAGGTCGCTGGCACTAAGGTCAAGAGCCTGGGCCAGTCCCATGAGATGGTCCGGCAATGGTTCCTCAACTTCGTCCTTGAGCAGCCGGTTAACCGAACTCGGGTGGACACCAGCGCTGGCGCCGAGCTGCCGCAAGCTCAGTCCTGCCTCCTGTCTGGCTTGCTCCAGGTACTGGCCGAGCGTTAGCCGATCACTTGGTGTACTCACTGTTTTGCGCGTCCCTCCTTTCTACCTAGATCATATCAGGATTGTTTCTCCAGCGAAACAGTAGAATAGACAACATTTCTATTCGTGAAGAACCGAACACATATACGGGACCGCCTCAGATTCAGTTATTGCCCCGAACAATTGCCCGGCTGGTGACGGTAGATGCTGGACCAGATTCTGAATAGCTGCCTGCCGCGTCGGCGTGATGGTGACGACCAGCACCCGCGGCATTACTTCACCCGGTCCGAGCTGGCCTCGATCGACAAAACTCAGGTAAGCGAGCAGCTTGCGTCGGATCGTCGGCAAACTCTCGGTGGCCCGGTCGGCTTCGACCCACCAGTGATCACGTCCATGCGGACCGTCGAGTGCCAGGTAGGCATCAGGCTTGACGTATCCGCCGAGCCCGTCCGGCCACCAGCAGCTCGGTTCGGCCGCGAAGGCGGTGAGCTTGGCACCGCTGGCCGGGACCTGTTCCACCTGAGCGGTGTACAGCTCGCTCACCATGAGTGTGTGGCGCACCGTGCGCTCAGTCGTACCACCGGCGTGACGTACCCGCACCGCTTGGCCGCCAAGGCTCTGACGCTGGGCGAGCAGCCGCGAGCCAGCACTGCCAAGGGCATAGACCTAAGCAGCCGAACCGCCGACAGGACCGCCCACTCGGCGTGGCAGCATATCGAGCACCCGCCAGGCGACGAGCCGATGCAGCATCCGACCACGACTGACTGAACACGAACGTCCAGAGAGATGAGAAAAGAAGAGACGTTCGACTTGATCACCACGCATCAGGCGCAGCAGGTTGACAGTTTCGACAACCGCCCAGTCGCGTTCGCTCAGGCGCTCGGCCACCCACTCGACATGGGACGAACGAACCCGCTGAGGACCGATGTCCCCAAGTCCTTGGCCCTTTCGGGCCAGACCGCCGGCGCTCATGACAGCACTCCGGCTTGAAGCTGGTATTTCGTTGTCACTATCGGGTTAAAGACTGAGGTCAGCCCGCACGGGAGATGCGCAGCGACAGCAACGCCGAAAACAACAGCAGTGACAACAGGCAGCCGATTCATGAGCTGCCTCCATGAGCTTCGCGGCCGAACCGGGTACTGCTCGTGGATCTGACCTGAACCCGTGCCCGCAAGGCGGCCTCGACGTCGGCTCGGGGTCGGCCATGACGTGCTCGAGAAGCAGCAGCCAGTTCGTCACCGTCGCGCGTAGCGGACCCAAGCGGCAGCGTCAGGCCGGTAACCGGCGCAGCGGTCACGCCGTTCAGGCAGGGTCTAAGGGCGATCTCGTAGGCGCCTAGAGAAGTCAGCTCATCGGCGTTCAGCGGCGAGAAGCGCTTGGCGAGCACGCTAGCGTCGTCGTGTTCGACAGCGAAGGTGAGCTGCGTGCGCACTGTACCGAGCAGGGCGGCCTTGACGCTTTCGGGTACCTGGGCAATGAGCTGTGTTGCCGCGACGATGCCCAGGCCCAGACCTCTGGCCTGAGCGAACATGTCGGCCAAGGGCAGCGGCAAGCGCATGATGTCGGCTGCCTCGTCAATGTAAGCAAAGACCGGTCGCCGACGCTCAGCCGGGATACGGACGCGGCTCGTCGTCGTCTGCCACAGCGAGGAGACGAGCAGGGCGCCGAGCAGAGCCGCCGTCTCGCTGCCCAAGCTGCCTTTAGCGAGGGAGATCAGCGCGACCTGGCGCTCCCGTAGCACCGACCCGAAGTCGAAGCCCTGACTCTGGCCGAGCATGAGCCGAATAGGGGTGCGGCCAGTGAAGGCCTCGACCTTGTTCAGAACCGGGCCAATGGCCTGCGAACGCTCACCGTCAGAGAGCTGCTCGTACCACTGCCAGAAGGCTCTGACCGAATCGGGCAGTCCAGGCTGACCAACAACGAAGTGGCGGAAGGCGGGCTGGGTCAGGAGCGGCAGCAGTTCGCAGAGGGTCAACACCGAGCCGTCTGCGCCGCGGGCATGCACCAACGTCGTGAGCGAAGCTCGTATGACCTGATCACTTCTAGGACCCCAGAACGCCGCCCAGATCTCCTTGACGACGTGGAGCACCGCGTCGACCGTCAGCTCGCGGGCTTCCTCACTGCTGTTGCCGGCCAAGACGTTGAAGCCGATGGGCTGATCGCGCTTACTGGCGTCCAATACCCCGACACGCTCGGCGTCATGATCGCCGATGCGGGACAGCACGTCGGTAACTAGATCGCCTTTCGGATCAATAACGACGATGCCATAACCGGCTTCGATGTCCTGGAGGATCATCCGGGCCAGCAGCCAGCTTTTGCCCGAGCCGGTCGGACCGAGCACGAACATGTGCCGAAGGCGATCTGAAGTACGGAGCGCCAGTTGTCGGCTGGTCAGACCTGGATAGTTGCTGACGCCCACCACCAGGCCACGCGTCGGCATGGACGAGGGTGGTGGCAGTTGTCGGGCAGCACCGAGTGGCAATCCAGGCAAGCGGTTGCTGCCGATTGGCAGGCCGACCAGTGCGGCCGCCTCGCTGGCGTTCAAGAGCATGGGCCAGCGGGTGATCGGGTACGTCCGCCTACTTAGCCGTTCGACAATGACCGAAGACGGCAACCAGCGGCGTCTAATGCGCACGCTTGGTGCGTTGGTCGTATGGAGTACTGGCCAGACTCGGCCGAAGAGCGCCTGAGCTTGAGACTGCGTGGGTGCGGCAACGCCGACCCGGAGCACGGCCCTAAGCAGCACTTCACGAGCTTTGGCGCGGGCGGCCTGCACGGCTTCGGCATCGCTCGGCAAGGTGCCTTCCCACCAGGCGGCCCAACCATTTTGTTTCTCCTTCGGCGCTGGCACCCGCGGCGGGGTACCCGCGCTGGTCATGATCAGCTGATAGCGGACCTCACTGCCGATTGACACCGGCTGGAGCGAAGCCAGGAGCGCCGTACTAGCCGCTTCGGCACGCTCAACAGCCAGGCGGCCGGACGTGGCTGGTCATCACCGCTTCCGCGGCCAGGCGGAGCTTGGCGGTAGTTGATAGGTAGTCAGGCACGGCTTCCAGCCGAGCACCCGGCAGGCTGGCTCGCACGCCGGCCAGTAGTTTGCTCTCGGCCGACTTAGTAACGAGCACGTAGTGCGTGATGCCATGCGTGGTGGCGACGATCTCGACTGCGACCGGCGGCAATGGCAGCAAGCTCAAGGCCGGTGGATGGGTGCTGGCCGCGATACCCGTCAGCCAGTCCGTCACAGCGTCAATGCTCAGCTCGGTTGGCAGCAACAGGCGGTAGGCCACCAGCGCGCGCTGCCACTGGAGCACGTCGAGGTAACGGCCGACGAGCACGACGCTGATGGCGGCCAGTCCGGCGATGAGGATGACGAGGGACACGATCACTGCTCGTCCTCGTCAGTGGTGGTGGGTTCATCGTCGTCCTGGGCGGCTTCTTGCGCGCGCACCAGGTCTTCGGCGATCATGAGCAACGCCTGGGCGAGCAGATCCTCGTCGATCTCCTCGCGCTGGCTTCCCCGGATACTGAGCCGGTACTGCTTTGGCATAGACACCTCCTTTCTCGTTACGGTTGGTGCTTGAGGACAGTTCGTGCCGCCCTGGACGCAACTCCTACTTGTTCTTATGAGTTTCGCGGGCGAAACAGTCAAGGCGTAGAATTGACAACGGCATGACTTGCTTTGGGAGCCATGCCGCTCACCTAGTAAGGGCGCCTTGTTACCCCTGGTCAAGGTCTTTTCGCGATCTGTGGATTGTAGGTGTGAGTACAAGGCTGAGGCGATCGTCGTTGAATTCACGGCATAGTCGACGGAGCGCGTACCAGTCGCAGCAATTCCCCAGCCGTAGCGTTGGAGACCTTGAGCGCTGCCCGGATCTTGTCCCGAGGAATTGGCCGCCCATTAGCTTGCCGGTATTCGACATCGAGCTGACGGGCTCGGTTGATGAGTTCGCGGGACGGTCCCGGACGGTCCTCAGTTGCAGAGAATGACTCGGCCTCATTGGCCTTGCTGTCCGGGACGATCGAGACGGACGCATTCAGCAGTCCCAGCAGGCGGGGACCGACCTCGCTCCAGCCGATGAGCAGCAGCGGTGCGACGGCATCGAAGCAGGCTTGACCGACGTGAGCGGTCAGTATGGCGTGCGCCGTATTGATGGCGAACGTGATGAGGCCGGACAGCACCAAAAGCAGCCGGGCGGCCACGAGCCGACCACCGACACCGTGTGCCCGCAGGAACCGAAGGCTTGCCAGCAACGCCATGACCGAGAGGTCCACGGCCAGTGCGAGCAATGGGGCGATCCAGCCTGGCACTCCCAAGCTCAGTCCGAGTTTCCAGCCGTTGCCGAAACCGAAGGCGAACGTCAGGACGGCGATCACCAGAACCGCGGTTGTGATCACGAGGCGAATGAGGCGGGTATAGGCGTCGTGACGGGCAAGATGAACACTGACATCGCTCGGGCTTACCGCCGCCATCCTGCTAGCAGCCGGACGACCACTGTGAGGATCAGCAGCGGCAGAAGTACGGGCGCGAGCTTTGTTATGAGAACCAGGGCGATGCTGAACATGAGCGGAGCCCCGGCCGTGAGCATAAAAAGGAGTGTCAGGCTTGTCGCGATTCGCCGCTTCCACTCTTTGGGCAGGTATTTATAGAACACGCTTTGTCCCTCTGATTGAGCTACTTACGTGCCCGTCCGAATAGGACGAAGAAGGTAAACCCCAGCAGCAACACGGCGATGAGGCCGGGGAGAAGAGGCACGAGCAGCCCGTAGACCACCCGTGCCCCGATCGCGATGACGACCAGGAGTAGGAGTCCCTGCCAGACTTTCTTGGTCCAGGGCTCATGGTTGTCACTCATGAGGAGCGGTACTCCTCGTGATCCGTCCGGTTCTCGAACAGGTCGCGGCTCTGCATCGCTCGCCGTGCCATGTGCTCGGCGACGCTGACACGCAGTGCCGCCCCGAGAGCGGCTATCTGGCTCTCGACGATCCGAAGTCGAGCCTGTTCGCGAATGCGCTCGATCCGCGTTCGACGGTACTGCCGCCTGATGAGCCAGATGCCAATGAGTAGCGCCACGAGCAAGAGCAGCGCCGGCGCGAAGATGAGGGAGTCCATCAGAACTCCTTCGGCATGTGGCGTAGCTCTGAGCGGGCGATCATGAGGAAGTCATCGACTAGGCCCGCGTACTGCGCCGCCTTGATCGGGTCGTCCTTGGTCATAGCAGCCTCGACGCGGTGGAGTCGGTCAAGACCGAACATGGCCGTTCGGTGACCAGTTCGACAGCCTCGACTCTGGCCTCAGCAGCAAAGGCGGCAGCTTCGGCTCTGGCCGCGCTGACCAGGCCCCAGGCCGACTCTCGGTCGACTGAGCGCTGAACCTTGTAGGGCAGACGCGGTGCCAGGGGATCGGCTCCCCGCAGTTCTCGAACGGCCTCCCTGGGCCGGGGCATCAGTTCGCCCATGGTGGTGATCCCTTCCTTCGTGCCTAGCAGTTTGCTCGGCGTCATGGAATGGATCTTGAAACGAGATGGTGGTACGAGTCAGGGCTCGTGCCTGGTCAATGCCAGTGCGCGGAAGTGGCACAATACTGGTACGCAAGGAAGGAAGCGACGAAGGCTCCCCAGGCGCGTAACCCGTAGCCGGTCTTCGTGGTCAGTGCAAGGCGCCTTGATCCTGAGGCGCTGCATACAGAACTCCGTCGATCGCTCAGACACGGAGCCAGGGCATCGAGGCTCATCCGCTACTCACCTGAGCTGATCGACCTAGTGTCGCCTGGCCACGATCACGATGAACTGATGATCTACGATCGGGCTATTCGGGTAGAACAGACTATTCGACAGGCCATTGACGCCATTGGCGGGCCTGAAGCCGAGGCACTTCTAATCCTCTTCTGTCTCAAACCCGGCACGACCGGAATGAACCTCGAAACCAGGCGTCAGCACGCCGCTGAGCTGTTGGGAATCCTGCCGGACACGCTCAGACGCGAGCGGCACGAAGGGCGGATGCTGTGGGATCTGGCAGTGGAGATCTACGGCAAAGCCGGATAGAAGATGACAGGTCATCGCTAGTTTGTCACCTATTTGTCATCCACAGCCAGTCAAACGCGCGACACAGTCGCAATGTTGCCAATAGAGTCGCAACTTCAAAGGAGTTTGCGGCATACTGTGCGCACGGGCTCACAAGCCCCCGAAGAGCCGGGGGGTCATGATGGATTTGCAGGGACCTAAGGGTCCAGCGCACGTGGCAGGCAACCACTGGGCCAAGCTGAGGCGGTTGAGTCGCCTCCGTAGCACTCAGGGTGCGTATCTGCTGCTAGCTCTTGACCACGGCCTTAGCCTTGGACCACTACAGGGGATTGAGAATCTCGATCTGTGCAGTGATAGTAGACTTCAGAAGTTTCTAACCGGGATCGTGCTCAATCAGGGTACGGCCACCCGCGTGCTTGCCCCAACAAGCCGACTGGGTCTCGTGCTCCAGCTATGTGGTTCTCTCGGTAACAATCCGGATGATCCAAAGGTTCGTCTGATCAATCCTGAAGATGCGCTGCTTCTGAATCCCGACGCCGTAGCGGTGGAACTTCATCTTGACAGGTCTGGCGCCCTCAACGCGCTCCGCGATGTAGCCGATACCGTAACACGCTGCGGAAAGATAGGAATTCCCGTGTTGCTGATGCTATCGGCGGCGGCGAGCGGATCTTACATCACCAATCTGGCACATGCTCTGCGGGTTTCAACGGAGCTCGGGGTCGATTTAATAAAGGTAGGCCTTCCGGTAGAGATCCTGAGCGAAGACCTGGCGAATCTTTCGACATTCGCCAAAGCCATTGAGTTCGCTCCGCCGTTGCTCCTAGCCGGAGGCCCGCCTAATTCCGATTTCATAGGCATTGTCAAGCGTTCACGCGATCTCGGATTTAGCGGCTTCTGTGTCGGCAGAAATCTATTCCAGGCGTCCGATCCGTTCGAATGTATTGAAATGATAAGTTCGATTTATTCGACGAGCGACAGGTCGACTGATGGTTCAATATAGCGGTTGGACATTTCCGCCCGATCTCTTCCGAATCCACGAAAAAGCTGGTCAGGTTTCTGAAAGTCAACTTCTAGGTCTAGTCGATCAGACAATACCGGCAATACATCTGACCGAAGCCATAACGACCGAAAACTGTAGCTCCCTAGTCAAGCACTTCAAGGAAAGTCCCGGCACACACCCCCGCGGTGACGGCGTCCCGGGTGATGTATTGGGAGCTTATCACTATAGCAAGACCTATGAACAATATATGATGGATCTCGATTCGTCTGAAACTTACGTCCAGGACTTCTTGCTCAGCGGCGGCAATCCCGTTCAGTCAATTATCAATTCCCTCCAATCAGCTCTACAATCACGAGAAATGGTCATACGACCCGCACTGTGGGGCGATCGCCCAGCCGCCACGGCCAGAGCACTGTCATGGACCTCGCACGGCCCGTTCCTCCTTGAGCCTCATGAGGATATGGCGCAGCTATCTGACCCCAAGCAAGATGGCTTCGAAGCGCAGAAGGTCTTCGGGAGGACGGTAATTGCCGTTAATCTTTACCCCAACGTGCCTAGCGGTGGAGGAAAGCTTCGGCTCTGGAATCTGATCCCGGACAACCAGATGCGCGCACTTTGTGGAACTCTGAAGACAGGGTACCCATATCCTACCGATGCGCTAGAAGACCTAGCATCGATCGAGCTGGCACCTATGACCGGAAGTATAATCATCATGAACGGTGGCCTGATACACGCTGTAACTGGCTATGAAGAGGGTATCAGCCCTGCTAATCCGCGATTGATTATCAATTTCTTCGCAGGAAGCATTGACGACCAGACCTTTGTTCGATGGGTATGATTATCTAAAGATAGGAGTCTCGTGACGGCTACGATTCTAATCACCGGGGCCTCGCGTGGCATAGGACTGCATACCGCGAGGTTGCTCCAAGCTCAGGGAGGGTCTGTCGTCGGAATCGCCAGGACCTCCGTTGAGGACTTTCCTGGGAAGCTATACCAAGCTGACCTCAGTACCGAGCGAGGTACTCAAGCGTGTCTCGCGGCAATCCTCGCAGAACACCGAATTGATGGCGTGGTGAACAACGTCGGCCTTGCGCGCGGTCAAAGCATAGGAGAGTTGGACCTCGAAGAATTTAGAACAGTTCTTGACATGAATGCACGCGTCGCAGCGCAAGTGGCGAGTGCATTTATTCCATCTATGATTGAGGTCAATTACGGCCGAATAGTTAACGTCTCTAGCGTAGTAGCCCTCGGTGCACCTAATAGAACGAGTTATGCAGCGGCTAAGGGTGCCCTTATTAGCATGACTCGTGCGTGGGCTCTCGAACTAGCAGCGAATGGTATAACCGTTAATGCGGTTGCACCAGGACCAACAGAGACCGAGTTTTTCCGCACGCTCAACCCGCCCGGTAGCCCTGGAGAGCAAAGATATCTCGCACAACTTCCGGTCAAAAGACTGGGACAGCCTCAGGAGATAGCTACAGCCATTGCCTTTCTGCTTGCAAAGGACGCAGGATTTATCACCGGACAAGTGCTTTACGTCGATGGTGGACTGAGCGTCGGTCATGCTCCCATTTAAGAATACGCCGTGCTCACTTGTTCCAACAATCAGAAAATGAGGTAGAATAATATCATGCCGGACTTCCGAGCACACCACGTAGCCCTTAGTGTTCGAAACCTCGAAGACAGTCTTCGTTTTTATCAATACTTCGGCTTTCAGACAGTGGCTACCTGGCAAGCCAAGGACGATTCGCTAACGATCGTTCATATGGCACTGCCGGATGGTTACGTCTTGGAGCTATTCCATTACAGAGAGAATCTCCCCGAGTCGCGACTCGTGCTTGGCGTAGGCAATGACCTAGAGCGCATCGGAGTAAAGCACTTCGGGCTAAACGTAAGTAGCCTTAAAGAGGTCAGGGATCAAATAATTTCGGACGGCTTCGCCGGAGTGACGGAGCTTAAACACGGACGCACCCGCGTAGATTACTTCTTCGTCCCAGACCCAGATGGGAATTGGGTTGAGGTGGTAGAGGATAAGCGACAGATTTCTGCGGAGGCGCCGCTGGTGATTCGAGAGTCGTAGGCAACGTGGTACCCAGTCCTGACAGGTCAGGAGGGCTGGTGATGAGTATGTCCGCGGACCTGAACTTCGGGAGTTCCGATGCTGAGGCGACCCGTACTGCGTTGATAGCGTTTTTGCGCAGCTCGTTCGGCCAGCTACAGCTAGGCAACGTGCAACAGTTCGTGCGCGTGGCTGAGGAGTCGTTGCTCTATTTCTTGAGAGTACACGTACAGGTGTATCTCTTCGAATTGGCTAACGGTGAGCTGTATTCAGCGAGCGATGGTGAGCTTGCTGCGAGCGATGGTGAGCGCTACATAGTAGCCGTCTCAGAGGAGCCTCTTCGACACTGTGACTTGTATCTTACCTGCCTCTCAATCACGGCCTCAGTTACGCCGGCCAGTCTGAGAGAAATAGTAATCGACCTTAATCAACCAGGGCGTTTTAGAACTCTTTCAGTTGTTGTACCGTCGGCTATGAGCGCGATGGGAGATGCGCTGGCACAGCGGGGAAAGTTCCTGCTCGACGCCGGTTCGGCTTGGATGGCGGATCGGGTTATCGGTCTCGTTGACCGCGATCAAATAAGAATAGCTGAAGGTCTATACGTTTTGAGCAGGGAGATTTTCCCAGAGGATGCTATTCGTGAACAGGTTTGGTTTGCGACTGTCGGCCCGATCTATGGATTTAGACTTATAACACCGGAAGTGGCACGTGCAGCCCTCAAGACTATGGCTGCTACCACACTTGAGCTTCCGGTTGATCCGGTCGATCTGCTAGCTGAGTTGCTCGCTACCCGACTACCGCGCGAGCTGTTGCTTATGGACAAGGCGGCACGCGTTGATCAAAATATAGAGATGGATATTGCAGATGCAGGTTATTCTAGAGGCATCTCTAGATATCCGTTCGTGTTGAAAAGTCTCTACGGTGGTTCGTCGCTGACGATGATGCCTCTACTCCGTGCCGACAGATTTGCGGTATTGGCGCTTTATCCTGCTGGCAATGTAACGGTCCGAGATCGGTTGAGCGCGCACAGAGCTGAGTTTGAGGCACGCGCTCGCGAACTTAGTGAGCACATCATTAAAGCGTCATCGCTGTTTGAGATCGTTGACGATGAGGCAGCTCCTCATCGAATTCGTCGTACAAGAAATGTTGCTCATCTGCTAGGCGAATCGTTGGACGAGGTCGTCGCCGAGCATGACGACCCTACTCGGCGGTGGAAGCATCTACGTTTCGGAAGAAGTCAGTGACAGACCATGCTATTCGCGATGTTCGAGGATCAGCAGAGCAAAGATCTGATAAAATATCCCGATTATTCGAAACTGGACGAGTGTCGTTAGCCCAAAAGCTGCGATAAGAATTAGTAGTTTGATGCCGTTAAAGTCGTGACCCAGGAGACAGAAGCTGAAGAAGCTTGTGAGCGCTACGAGGGTGCCTACAGACAGCATTATTGTTCCTATCAAGCGGCTTCCGGCGATGCTCATAATCTTCCGAAGGCGTTGGCCTGGCGTTACAGATAGTAGAATGGTAATGGCCGTTATGGAAAAGCCAATTCCTGTAGCACAAACTACAGCGCCGGTTGCGGCGAACGACTGCTCACCCGTTAGCGCTTTTAGACTGGCATGCAGTGGGAATCGGATAACGACGAAAAGCGCCAGAATTATCGGGACATCGAACATGGGATTACCTAGCCATGTGCGAAATAGATACCGAATTGGTTTCATGATCATCCAGGCGGGTGAAGTAGGGTGGCTACTGAGTCAAAGGTGCGTAGATTCGGCAGTTACACTGTCTATTATTCAGTTTCGTGTAACATCTGCCTAGCATACTGGTTCTGTCGGATTCGGTAAGCTAACGGTGTCTGTTACGCTCTGCTCTCACCCATTGGGCAGGTGTGTGTCCAGTCTTGACGGCGAGATACCGTCTTTCCTTAGCCGTCTCATATGCGGACGGCCACTGAGTGGGACTTTGAACTGGTCGATCAGACCAGTTCGCGGCTAGGCAACGCCTGATCTAGGGATTAGCGCGTGGAAGCCCGGTCGCTAAACATCCGATCGCGCAGCTTCGACTGAGGTAGTGAGGAGTTCTCTATTCATGGCTGTTCAGTCACCAGCTCGCACCACACCACCTTGAGATTGGTGCTCACTCGCCGGTAACCCCAACGACTGCTCAAGGCATCGATGACCATGAAGCCCCGCCCATGTTCGGCTTCGAAGTCAGCCACGTGCGGCTCTGGATCTCGGGGGTTCTGATCCCAGACTTCGATGACCACCTGGTGCCGGTTCGCGAAAAGCCGCAAGGCAACGAAGCTTGGTTCTCTGAGCGACCGTGACGTCTTGACCGCATTGGTCAGCAGTTCGCTCACTAACGTCTCAGCATCGTCGGCTAGTACGTCCAGCTTCCATTCCCATAGCAGTTGTCTGGTGTGCAGCCGTCCGCACGCTACGGCTGTCGGCAGCGCCGCCAGTTCCAGCGTGCTCATATTCGGCCAGGCGTGGAGGGACGGAACCCGTGCCGGAGCTTGGCTCTCGTTTGTGCGGCGTGCTCCACCACTGCCGTGCAGGTTGACAGCACCGGTTCCGCCGCTTGCAGCGAGCTTGTTCCATAGAGCATGTGCCCTGGCTGAGGTCTCGTCGCGCTCGCCAGTCGGACGACTGCGGCTGCCGTGAGCAGCAACGTACGGTTGTCCCGGCTCGTAGGTGCTCACTGCCCTCGTCCTCTTCCTCAGTTCGCCTGCTACCGCCTGCTTCTTGCTGGCAAGCTCTTGAGTTAGCATGGCGCACGAACGTGCGTTTGGCAATGTTGCCAAACGCATTCGTGCCAAGATCTTCAAATGTGAACACCGATCTCAGCAGCAGAGGCACCTCCATGACTGACGTCCCGCCTGTCCGCCGCCGACTCCTTGGTGCAGCGCTGCGCCGCTTCCGGGACGTAGCTGGCTACACGCTTGAAGATGCTGCGAACGTCCTGGAGTGCGATCGCTCCAAGATCAGTCGTATCGAGACCGGTCAGCGTGGTATTCGGCCCAAGGAGCTAGGCGAGCTGCTGGAGGAGTACGGCGTCGAACCCGCTCGGCGTGAAGCTCTGCTGACCGTTGCCCGACAAGCCCGTCAGGTCGGCTGGTGGCAGTCCTACAGCCATGTCCTTTCTGACGCCTACCAGGACTTCATCAGCCTGGAAGCCAGCGCTGCCACCATCTGGACCTACGAAGCCCAGCTTGTACCCGGTCTACTCCAAACCGAGGACTACGCCAGGGCCATCGCTGCGGCCAGCCTGTTCGGCGAGAGTAACGAAGAGCGCGAGCAGTTCGTCCAGGCCAGACTGCGGCGACAGCAAGTCCTGACTCGTGACAACCCGCTCCAGTTCTGGGCAATCCTGAGCGAGGGAGCCCTACGGCAGCTCGTCGGCGGACGCGAGGTCATGCAGGCGCAACTCCGGCAGCTCATCGAGGTCAGTACCGAGCGGTCCAACGTCACCATGCAGGTCTTGCCGTTCGCCGCTGGCGCCCATGCCGCTACCAGCGGCCCGTTCGTCATCATGAAGTTCCCTGAGGCACCTGACCTTGGTGTTGTCTACCTCGAAGGCCAAACCGGCGGCATCTACCTGGAGAGTGCCGATGAGGTTGCGCGGTATACCCTGGTCTGTGACCACCTACGCGCATCAGCCCTCTCCACCGCGGCAACGGTGCGCCTGATTGAAGAGGTAGCCGGGGAGACGTGACCGAGATCCACCAGCCTGAGCCTGGCAGCCACGATGACCTACTCGCTGGTGCCGTCTGGCGCAAGAGCAGCTACAGCGGCACGACGGGCAACTGCGTCGAGGTTGCGACCAATATCCCGGGGTTGGTGGCTATACGGGACTCCAAGGATCCGGACGGGCCGAAGCTGGTGGTCAGCGTCGATGAGTGGCGGGCGTTCGTCGGTGAGGTGCAGGCGGGAGAGTACGGCGGTTAGTAGCAGAACTGGTAGGCGCGAGTACCGGCAGTGCTCTGCGGGGTTGCCGCCAGATCAGCTATCGACATCAGCGTTTTGACGATCCGCCCAAGGCTGACTCCACGAGGACTCCACTTATCACGGCGACCACTGCCTTGGCGATCTCGCGTGGCAGCTTGGCAGTGTCCTTCGAGACACCCATCTCATCAAGCAGACGTTCGGTCAGGTCTACGACTAAGGTGGCTGCCACCGCGGCAACGATCTTAATGACAACGGTCGATCCCATGTCTTTGCCTCCGCTTTTTGCCCCGTGGACTATCGAGTCTATACGCCACGCGAGCAAACGCGATACATCGTCTTTAGGTTGTTGCGATTCATCAGCGCAGGTCCGACCGGCCTTGCCCTGGCCGTCGTTGGTACGGTCCTCAACATTCGTAGCGCAACATAGGGCTACCATCCCTCCGAATGCCGCGCTAACTGGTCGCGACGCTAGAGGACGCGCAAGCGACCACGCCATCGACAGTGACTCAGTCCTGTCGGGCTGTACCGTCGTAGATCTTCGGCTGCCAGACTGCCGCGTCTGCCAAGAACCGCTGATACTGCTCATGATGCTGCAACCGCGTGGCTAGGACAGTCGGCGCAACTTCGGCCTGCAGAAGCAACAGTCCAGTAAGCAGCCAGCGGAGAGAGAATACGACAGCCAAGCGACGGTCAACATCGTCGTCATCAAGGAAACCGACACTGAGGCGATGGGCGTACTCGTTCCTCGTTTTGTATACTAGATCTTTCCATTTGCTAGTCTTTCCGGTGACTCCGGGCATTGCGTCCTGAACTGCCTCAGCCAGCCGCATCAAACGTCTACCGTAGCCGACCTCTCCGACCTGATTTAGAAACCCGTGAACAGCGCTCTTAGCGTCTGGATGTATCGCCTCGACTGCCGCCGCTGCGACAGCCTGTACTTGCTCGGCGGTCTTCCCGTCGAAGCGAACCTCCTCGGGATACAGACGTCGATGCATGCCTTCGGCGACGGTAGCCAGCAACAACGCCTGGGTGTCTACCGATATCGAGTCAGCGTGTGCCATGTCCGCAACGACTGCTGGCAACGGCCCAAGGTCTTCAAGCTTGTCGAGCCAAGCAGCAAGATGGCGAACACCTATGTCGGTGGGCTGTAGCAGCCAGCGCGGCTGCTCAAAGCGCAAATCAGTATCCTGCTCAGCGTGTAGAGCTGCACTATAGACATCCAGCCACGGACTGTCTGGCGATTTTTCCTGCGCTTGAAGTGCGACCGGCGGACAGGGAGTGTCCATCGAGAGGCTAAAGATCGTCATCAACGGCCGCAAGAAGCGCCGATCAAGTTCCCGCAATGACGACGGTGGAATACCCTGGATCGTGATCCAGGGATGGGATCGGCCGCCATGGTCCGACAAGGCTAGATCCTGAAACGCAAGACTCTCGCCGGTTGTCAAGGTTGCCGCCGAGACCCAGTCCGTTATCGCGAGGAGCGGCCGCCAGGCATCGAGATTGTTCAGACGAATGCGATACCCGGTAAATGAGTGATCACGATCCCGCGCATGAATGCCGACGATCGCATGAGAACCCCGATAGTAATGTGCTCGGCCTGAGGAGTCGGGACGACCGTAGTTGGTCGTAATGGCATTTAGAAGCGTGAGTTGATTCCCATGGTCATCGAGACCATGTATAGTCACCGGTGCTTCCAGCTCTTCCTCGACGAAGTTGCTAGTGACGCGAACCCGGCCGTCCGGAAGACTGGTTCGACTCTCTTCGCGCCACGGCGATCGCAGGGCTCCGACCGTTTTGACTATCGGGGCGGTTGTCGGCGCTATCTCAAGCACGCCCGGCTCGCGAACGCTTGGCCGATCCCTCAGCCAGAACTCTCCGTCGAACCCTCGGGCAACCGCCATGCCTTTGTGATCCCTGATCGAGAACAATTGCGTGCGGAAGCCGAAGATGTTTCGGATGCGGCTGGTCCGTGCATACAACCAGCGTAGCGGACGAAGTTGTCGGCTCCTCTCCATATCATCAGCCTATGACCATCTGGGCGCCTGTCGTAGCCGCGCTTGGCGCATCCCTGCTGACCGGACTGTTCACGTGGGGAGTGGGCTGGTGGATCGAACGTCGCCGTGACCGAGCTGCCGACAGGCGCGAGCAGACTCTTGCCTATCACCAGCTCATCTCCCGGTCCTTGACCTTCTGCGGGCGGGCAGAGGCTCTGCGGGGGCTCATTGATTCTGCGCTCAACGAGAGTGACGCTGTCCGTGCCAGCCTGGGTCGGCCATTTGGCCAACTCGACGTACACGACTGGCTAGAGAAGGACTACTTGCCGATCAACGATGCCTACTCGAAGGTCCAGATGATCGGCTCCCCGGAAGCAGTCGACGAGGCTGCTCAGCTACTGGACGCCTGCGCCGACCTACTCGGCTTGGTTACGGCTCTCCACGGCGCGGAGCAGCACATCCTCAAGGCTGCAAGTACTCGGCTAGTCGAAGCTCGCGAAGCCTTCATCCGGGTTGCCCGCGAGGAGCTGGGCAAAGAAGCGGCGCTGATACCAGTAGAGGAAGGTCAACCGCGTGGGTCTCACCCCTCGCGAGTGCCGTCATCTGCCGCGCCCTCGAACCCATAGCGCTTTGCGTCCCCGGCATCGGCTGGATCGATCGGCGAATGCCCGGCTGCCGCTCGTCGTTCGTTGACCAACTCCAGGTTGTCGCGCACGAAGACGGCCTCATCGGCTCCGATCTTGCCCTTGTGGGGCATTCCGGCTGACTCCGGGCTGTTGTAGTTGACCAGCGGCTCCCCACTGTATTACAGTCGCTGTTTTTCGGTCTGTGACCGCGCTGCAGCTCAGCGTGGCTGATGGTTAAGGCGTGACGGTTACGTGGCGTCACCTCCTTCCGGTCGTCGCGGGTCAGGTGGTGAGGGCGGCCAGGCGGGTGCTGTAGTGGTGCCAGCGGGCGCGGGCCTGGTGGCGTCTGCGCCATGTGGACCAGCGGAGGCCGAAGGCGAGGCGGGCCAGGCTGATGAGGCCGGCTTTCCAGTCGCGGGCGAGGTGGTCGATGCGGGCGGTCTCGGGGGCGGACAGGCCGATCGGGGGGATGTCCGGCGGGCAGGGCTGGCCGCCGCGGGCGGGCAGCGGCGCGGTGCCGGTGTAGATCTGCAGGTCAGCGGTGCTGGCGGCGGGCTCGCTGGCGGCGGCCGGGGCGTCGCGGCCGGGGGGCGGCGTGGCGGGGAGGACGTCAGCGCCGGCGAGCGCGGCCTGGATGGCGGCGGTCCGCAGCTGGGCCAGGGCGGTCAGCGCGGTGTGCCGGCAGAGCGCGTCCCAGGTCCTGGCCTGGCACTGGTCCCAGCCGAGGGCGTCCTTCCCCGTCTTGAAGGTCACTTCCACCGGCCAGCGGCGGCCGGCGATGGTGATGAAATAGGTCATGGTCGCGGGCCGGCCTTCCGGTGCCCGGCAGAGATAGAAGGCGTACTGGTTCTTGTCCCGGTCCGGGAAGCGGCGGATCAGCAGGAACTCCCGCGGGTCCGCGGTGGCGATGAGTGCCCAGTCGCCGTAGCGGGGGCCTTTCGTGCCGTTCCCGCACGACCGCTGCTCGAACACGGCACCGGGGATGGCCGCATCAGCGCGGATGACCGTGTCCCTGGCGAGGGTGACCCGGTAGTCGCAGGGGATGATGACGACGTAGGCCAGGCCGAGGGCACGGAGCGCGGCCCGGAACTCCCCGCACCGGCCGTACACCTCGTCGGCCGCGGCCCACGTGACCCGGATCCCGGCCGCCATCAGGCGCCTGGCCTGCGCGATGGCCAGTTCCGGCTTCGTGGCGAACGCCAGGCCCGCCGGGATCCCCGCCTTCTCCCGCCGCCGAGGGTCCTTCGCCCAGCACTCCGGCATGTACACGTCAAAATCCACCCAGGCCTGCCCGAGCGCGGTGACCAGGGCCGCGAACACCCAGGTCACGCAATTCTCCACCTTGCCGGTCACCCCGGCGTGCTGCGGCGACACGCACGCGGCGGACTTCCCTTTCCGCAGGTGAGCGGTCTCGTCGAACGCCAGGCCCGGCCCGGTCAGGTCACCGGGGTCATCGCGCAAGACCTCCTGCGCCAGGCCCGGCAGCAGGCCCCGGAGCTCCTCGTGCGACCATCTATAACGGCTGAGCAGGGCCTGCAGCCGGTGCGGCCCCTCATGCCCGGCCCTCATGGCCAGCTCCCAGCAGTTCGCCCGCGTCTCCCGCGACAGCGCCCCGATGTAATCCATCGCCGCCGCGACGCTCCGCCGCTGCCGCATGACCCGGCCCAGCAGGTCCCGGACCATCGCATCCGCTCTCGCGCCGCACTCCACGGCATCTTCTATGCTGGCCACTGCGGTCGTGGCCGTGTCTTTTGTTCTCACAAACTCAGGAACGAGCCACGACCGCTTCAAGTTACACGGGTGTAATTCTGCCCCCCGACCCCGGACCCGTTACGCACCGTTACATCAGCCGCCTGCTGAGCGAACACAAAGAGGATACGTCCGAACACTCAACGTGAAACAGCGACTGTAATACACTGGCAGTGCGGTTATGTGAGGTTCGCTTCTGCGGTGGCGGGACTACTGGCTTGGCATCGGCCAGGACTTCAGCCATTGGCCTGTCGGTGGCCAGCTTGTCAAAATTGGGCCTGGTCAGTACGTACCGCTCGGGTTCTTCTCCCTCGCTGGTCACGTCGAGTATGACGGGCTCCTTAATGGCAAGTTTGCCGAGCGCTGCCAACTCTTCCGGCATTGCTTCCAGCCGTACCGCTTGATCCAGGTCGGGGTGGTCGGCTACGACTATGTGCACCAACTGCTCCGGGCTCTCGGCCATCTGCCCAGATAGATCTGAAAAACTAACTAATCGTTCTCCCATAGGTGTTCTCCTTTGTTGAGTTAAGTCTTATCTCATTACACCTGTATCGTTACTGCCTCATGTCTCTGCCTCCTCTCCCGGCCACCCGGCCACCGTTCCCTTGTCCCGCCGCCGCCAGCAGTAACCGTCGACGGCGGCAATCCAGGTTTCAGCTATATCTGACAAGACCTCGTAGGCAACCTCCAGGTCGCTGCCTATATCTGATGAGATAGCGCCGGTCATGGCTAACTCGTGAATGGGTCCGCTGCCAGGTGTGATGCTTCTGGCTATGAGCCAGGCAGTCTCGTGGTCAATGGTGCTGCCGTCACGCAGCGCCTCGGCGATGCCTTCGTTGATTCTCCGAACCTCTGGTGAAAGTTCAGGCGCTCCGCCAGGTAACTCCTGTTCACCTCCGTCGTGTGGTTGTTGTTCCATGGCTGTGATCTCCGTCTAACATTGCTAATCGATTCGACTAGTCATGACTTTAAGATGGCCAGCTCGACTCGGTTTTCCATCCATCAACCGCTAGCGTTACCAGCTCCACCAGCGCCCTTGCTGCCTGCTGCGGCAGGACACCATTGCCCAATGCCCGGTGCTGTGCGCCATAGGGGAGGTCAAGGCTCGTGACGAAACCTCTGGGTAATCCCATCAGCCATTCAGAAAAGACTGGGGCTAACCGCGGTTGGCCCTTTGTTCCTAGCTCAACTGGGTAGGGCGCCAGTCTGCCGGTCAATCGTTCCCACCTGCGTATAGCGGCTTCATATCGTCCCCAGGCGATCTCGCCTACGCTGCCCGTCTGGTGGCCAGCTCGATCACTGCTGAAGGAAGCGTCAAATTGCCGTTGCTGCTTCGCTGTTTGGGTGAACCCTTGGTCCCGTTGCTGGCCAGCGGCGTAGGGAGCGGTACGAGTTGCTGACTGTGTTCCTGCTTGTCGTTGCTCTCGATGTGAAGCGTCGTCACCACGTCGGAGAGTCTGACCTGATGGCCTTGAGCGATGCGCTTGGAGACAAGCTGGCCACCGTGGCTCTCGCTGGCACAGGGCGTGGGCAATAGTGAGCAAGCCTCGGGCCTCGGCATTGTTGACATGTCCGAGGATAAAGACTCGCTCTCGTCTATGTGGTGCGCCAATGTCACTAGCGCGTACGCTAGTCCAGACTGAGTCATACCCGAGCGTGGCCAAGTCTCCAAGTACTCTTGCGAGTCCTCTGGTTCTGATGGCCGCAACGTTCTCCACGATGATGAGCGTGGGTCGTAACGCACGAATGCCCGTAACGATGTTCTTCCATATACCACTTCGTGCTCCTTTCTCTATTCCTAAACCTTTACCGCTATAGCTGATGTCCTGACAGGGAAAGCCAGCGCAGATGATGTCAACGGGTGGGGCCTTGCTCCAATCGAGTTGCGTTAAGTCACCATAGTTCGAGATGCCGGGATAGCGGGCAGCAATGATCTCTGAAGTATGCTTGTCATTGTCAGCGCACCATGCGAGCGTCCCACCGAGCACGGCCATAGCTGCCATGTCCAGGCCGCCGTAGCCCGTGCAGAGGGAAGCGAGGGTTAGTCGTTTATTTTTTCCTTCGTACTTCATGCATGATTTCTCCTGTAAATCTGGTAAAAGTAAATGTGCTATACTGCCCGGCGTGAGGATTGGTAAGAGAGATGCGAAACGCCGTCTCACCGGGCTGACCTTGCCATCGGTCCTCGGCACCGGAGGTGGCGGCGCTACCTGGACAGTCGAGGAGGGAGATAGAGCCGCGTTCCAGCGGCCCCGCGGTGGCGGCGGGAATGGCGGGAAGCTGCTGGTCACGGGTGGCGTGCCAGGCACGGATCAGGCCGCGGAGCGCCCGCTGCGCCTGGACCGGCCAGACGGCGTCCGGGTAGGTCTCCGCGCAGTCCTGGTAGTCGCGCAGTAAATGAGCGCAACAGGCCTGGTTCCCGGCGAAGTGCTTCCAGGACTGGCGGAAGTAATTCTGGTACCGGTCCGAGACCACGACGCCGGCGAAGTCCGGCAGGATCCCGGCCTCGCGCATCGTCTCCAGGCTGCGGGTGCCCAGCCAGAAAGAGGAGTACTCCTCGGTGAACGCGCCGTGCACGTACTTCTTCTCCCCGGCCGGCCCGGACCGCAGCGTCGTCTCATCGAACCCCGCCACGGCCGCGGCGGTGATCAGGGTGCGGATCAGCCGTACCACCTCGGCGGCCAGGTCCGCGGCCTTGCGCAGGCACGAGTGAATGAACCCCGCGGAGACGTCCGCGCCGGCCAGGTCAGCGATCAGGTCCCGGCACCGCTCCACGGGCACGTGCTGGAAGACCACCAGGTAAACGGCCAGCGCGCGCAGCCGCGGCCCGATGGACAAGGCCGCGTCCGGCACGCCGGGCGGGCGCGGCGCGACGTGCTCCCGCCCGCAGGCGCACCGCGACGCATGCAGGTCGTGCTGGACCCGCTCCGCCGGCGCCGCCGGGATCTCGTCCTGCTGACAGGACCGGGCAACGCCCAGGCCAGCCGCCCCGGCCAGGTCTGCCCCGCACTCGCACGCCCCCTGCGGGTAATAGTCCTCGGTCCGGTCCGGGATCTCCCGCCGCATCGCCGCGCCCGGCGCTCCCGGCTGCTTGCCCCGGTTCCGCTTCGCTCCCGCACGCTCCGCGGCCCGCCGCTGCTTCCGCGGCCGCCGGCGTCCCGGCAGGTCATCCGACGCCGGCGGCATCGAGGAGTTCCCGCTGTTCCGCGACGCGGCACGCTCCATCTCCGCGACCCGCTCCCGCAGTTCCGCCAACTGGGCCGCCAGCTCCGCGATCTGCACGTCACGGGCAGCGCACGACGCGCAGCCAGGCACAGCAGGCGGCAACTCGGACATAAACCATGATCATCCAGAGCCGGCCCCCGGTAAACAAGCCGACACGCCCAGCCAGTCCCGCACAGATCACCCGCCGCCCCCGCAGTCACCCACCGTTAACAAAATCACCGCCGGACCAGGGGTGGTGAATGTTTACGATAGAGCGCACGCCAGGTCAGTACTACAATTCCTTGAAGATCGCCGGGTTCTCTATGACCCGTATGACGTGGAGCTTCCACACGCCTGTATTGCGTCGGTCGAAGAGATCAGGCGGCATCTTGCACAAGTAATCGAGCAAGCACAGTCGCTCGAACTGCGTGATCCGCTCCGGGCTATGCAAGCGGCCTGCCGTGAGTTCCTGACAGACACCCAGGCCATCGAACTGCAAGGCTTCGACCTTGCCAGCGTTCCGTACGGCGGAGCCGGATCATGGATCTTCAACCAGGCTCTGGGCGCATTGCGTGCCCGCGTTGGCACGAGCACTGCCGTTCTCATCGCCACATTCGACATCGACGTCGATGAACACCTTGCCAAAATCATGCCGCCACCCATCGAGAACAAGACAGCAAGTCACGGGGGCAGGCACCGTATCAGCCAGGGCCAGAGCGGCGAGTCCGCCGCGCTCCCCGCTGCCGAAGCAGATTCTTGACACTCGACAGGGAGATGCCGTAGCGAGTCACTAGAGCAGGGATCGTGGTTCCGTCCTTAAAGGACTCGACAAGCTGATCAATGTCAGCAGCGGAGAGACGATCTCTCACTCGCCAGACACGATCAGCGGGAGCAGTCATAGACAGGTCGGGCTCATCGTCCTCGACCATGATCGAAGTCACGGCGTCGACCGTGCGACGGAGATCCGAGAGCAGTTCAGGTGTGTTCGAGTAGTGGACGATTAGCTCCACGAGCCGGCTCACGCTGCTTGCCGACCTTTGGTCGGCTTCGCCGTGGGCCGGAGTATTTTTTCCGGGGGTCGAACCCCCGGACCCCCGCGAGCCGCGGCTGGGCTGGTTGGTCCGCGTGATACTGCGACGAATTCTTATGCGCCTGGTTCTGGTTCGAAATCTAGTTCTTTGGTCGGCCGTTCGGGCGTGAACGCTGATTCGGTGGTGGGTTCTTCTGGTTGCAGCGACTGAGCCAGCGCGGTGACAGCGAGTTCAAGTGCGGGGAGATCTTCGTCCACCGTGGCCTGCAGGATTGCGTGGGCGGTGTCGAAGTAGCGGTGCGCCAGGTGATCGCGCATGCGGGCGATTTGTTGCCACGGAATGCCGGGCTGCGCCGATAGCAGGTCGGTTGGTAGTGCCTTGACCGCCTCGCCTATCTCCAGCAGTCGCATCCGGACGGCGTCGAAGACCAAGCCGTCAGCCAGTGTTCCGCGTTCCAGGTGGGAGCGGATCGCGTTGATGGCTGCCTGGATATCGGCGAGCCGCTGCGCGTCACGGTAGGTCACAAGGCCACCAGATCGCGTTGTGCCTGCTGGCGGACTGCAGGCTTGAGCTGTCCGGCGGGCACCAAGTCGACCCGAGCGCCGAGGACGGCCTCCAGTTCATCGGTCACGCGGCCAAGTCCGAGCAGTCCCATGCCTGCAGGAATGTCGGCAAGCAGGTCTACGTCGCTATCGGCGCGGTCCTCACCGCGGGCCACGCTCCCGAAGACGCGCAGGTTGGCTACTCCGTGAGCGGCTGCAGCGGCCACCAAGTCGCTCCGGTGCTTGAGTACGCGGCGGCCTAGAGGCCCGCTTAGCCTGCGCAGGTTTCCTGGAGGTTCCTGCACGCTGACCTCCAGTTCGTAGCCTGCGGCCTCGACCAGCGCTGCCAGCGTGGGCAGCGACGGTTGCCGGCGTCCTGCTTCGTATGCACTAATGACACTCTGCGTGATACCGGCCCGGCCGGCAAGTTCGACCTGCGACAAGCCGGCTCGCTTGCGCGCGGTCCGAAGAACTGCCGCAGCACTTGCACGTTCGCCTTTCACGTGGGGAAGTATAGCTGATCGTCAATATCCTGATGGCGCGAGTGTCTCAGGTAGGCCCGAGCGCCAGGGCCAGAAGGTCGCTGGCGCTCGGGGCTTTTGGTGAAGTCTGGATCAGCCGACGTTCACCGGCAGGCTCGTGAGGCCGCGGGTCGCCCAGCTCATGACGTGGCTCGGCTCGCTGACGGCCAGTTCCATGCGGGGATACCTGGCCAGCAGCGAGGTCATCGCGATGCGGGTCTCCAGTCTGGCCAGCGCGGAGCCGATGCAGGCGTGCACTCCGCCGCCGAAGCCCAGATGGCGCGTATCGCCGCGGCCGAGATCCAGCCGGTCGGGGTCGGTGAACACGGCCGGGTCGCGGTTGGCCGCGGGCAGGACGCCCATGAGGACCGCTCCCGCCGGAACCACCCCCGCGCTGAGCTGGATATCCTCCGTCGCCTGCCGGGCTATCCCGGCCACGGTTCCGTCGTAGCGCAGCAGTTCCTCCACGGCCGGTTCGGCCAGCTCTGGCTCGGCGCGGAATCTGGCCAGCTCACCCGGGTTGCGCAGCAGTGCCAGCGTCGCGTTGCCGATCAGGTTGGTCGTGGTCTCGTGGCCGGCTATCAGCAAAAGCGCGCAGTGGGCAATCAGCTCGTGATCAGACAGTACTGATCCGTCATCATTGGCCTGCACCATCAGGCCGAGCAGGTCCTCGGTCGGCGCCGCGCGGCGCTCCGCGATGAGGTCGCGGAAGTACGCCTCCAGGTTGCGCATGGCCTTATAAGTGATGGTCAGGTTCTCCCCCGGGTCCCCTACCAGCGACGGGACCTGCAAGATGTCACGTGACCAGTGCTCGAAGTCATCGACGCGGTCCGGGGCCACGCCCAGCATGTGCGCGATCACGCGGGAAGGCACGGGGAAACCGAAGTCGCTGACGATGTCGATCTGGTCCTTGCTCTTGACCTGGTCAAGCGCCTCGTCCACCACGCGGTGCGTGAAGGACTCCAGCATGGCGATGCTGCGCGGGACGAAGGCACGGGAGATCAGCTTGCGCAGCCTGGTGTGCTCAGGCGGGTCGCTGAACAGCATCCAGTCGGTGAAGAAGCGGCGGACGAACTCCGTCTTCTCGTCGGCATCAGGGGGCATGAACGCGTCGACCCTATTCGAGCTGGCGCGGCGGTCCCTGGTCAGGGTGCGCACGTCCTCGTACCTGGTGATGAACCACATGCCCATCTGCTCGTGCCAGTACAGCGGGTCGTTCTCCCGCATTAACGCATAGGTTTCGTACGGCGCGGCGAAGTGCGCGGGCGAAAGGAGATCGTAAGTCACGGTCATGAGCAGGAATCCTTTACTTTCGTGCGGGGTTCGGCGCCTGCCAGCCTTGGCGGCGTCCATGCCTGACGATATGGGCCGCGATGGCACCGGTCAGCAGGCTTGCTATCACTAGTCCGCACACGATGAGCGCCGCGGTCAGCGGCCAGGTGTCAGGCCGGACCGGGGGAGGCAGGTGGATCGCCGGCGCGGGCGGGACCGAGGGCGCCTTCCCGCCCGATTCCTCAGGGAGAACGGTGGTGAGCGCCGTGTAGGGGTCGACGATGCCGTAGCCGACCTGCGGGTCGGGCAGCGTCGTGCCTGGCTGGTCGGCGGTCACCTCAAGCCGGTGCACGACCGCCGCCTCTGACAGTTGCGGGTAGTAGCTCCGCACGAGCGCGGCCGTGCCAGCCACGAACGCCGTCGCCAGGGCGGCACCGTTGCCGGTGATCTCGCCGAGGCCGCGAGGCCGGACGCTGACCAGGTCCGCGCCGGGTGCGGCGAGGTCGACCTGTGCGCCTTTGCCTGCCGCGTTGAGGGGAGCACCGCTTGCGTCAACCGCCGCGACCGCGATCACGCCGGGACAATCCGCAGGATAACTGACCACGTTAGCGGGAGTTGTCCCTGAGGACGTGCTGACCGGCGCGATCACTACGACGTTCTGTGACTCAGCGTAGGCGACGGCTCGGCTCAGTGCCGGGCTGAGGTCTGGCGTGGTGGCGGTCGAGACGTCTATCACCGATGCTCCGGCATTGACCGCGTACGTGATCCCGGCCGCCACGGCGCTGCTTGACGTCTCCGGCTTGGAAGACTCGGCCTCGGCGGGGTTGACTACATTGACCGCCAGGATCCTCGCCTGCGGAGCCAGGCCGACCAGGCCGGTGCCCGGCGTCGGACGGGCGGCGATGAGGCCAGCCGTGAAGGTGCCGTGACCCAGGCAGTCGGTGTCGCCGCTGTTGCCGGTAAGAATGTCGCGGCCAGGCAGGACGGCCCCGGCCAGGCCAGGCGTGGTGTCGCTGACCCCGGAATCCACTACCGCGATCAGCTGGCCCGCGCCCTCGGTGAGGTCCCAGACCCGCTTCGGCGCTAGTTCTTGCTGCGGCCAGGGAACGGCGTGGTATTGCCGGGACGAGGCGGCCAGGCACTGCACATTGGGAGGGATTTCAGGAGTCTTCTGGGGAGACCCGTGGTGATGATGCGAGGCTGGTCCTCCGGCACCGGCCGCCATTGCCGCTGCCGGTACCAGCATCATCGAGACCGCACCGGTGCCCAGGGTCGCTGCCAGCAGCATGACCGGGACGAGTTTTCGCATGTCCTGGTCCCCTCAGTACTGGCCACCGGCCGGGGCGCCGGCTAGCGGTCTGGCGTCGTCTGGCGCTAGCGTGCGAAGGTCGTTCTCGGTGGGGGCCGCCATCACGCGAAGCCTTCCGGCCTGGCGCGCGATGATCTCCTCGAGGACCTTCCGTGCGTACCTGCCGTTGCCGAAGGACTGGCCTCGAGGCACCAGATCGAAATGCGCCCGGACGATCGCGAGCATCTCGTCCGAGCACTCGTAGCCAGAGGCGGCGGCGTGCTGGCTGAAGATCGTGACCAGTTCGTCCGCGCTGTAGTTCTCGAACATCACGACCCGAGAGAACCGCGACGACAGGCCGGGATTGGCGGCCAGGAAGCCGGCCATTTCCTGGGTGTAACCGGCTGCGATGACGACTACCTCGTCGCGGTGGTCCTCCATCAGCTTTACCAGCGTGTCGATGGCCTCGGTGCCGAAGTCGTTGCCTGACCCGCGGCGCGGCGCCAGCGTGTAGGCCTCGTCGATGAACAGCACTCCGCCCCTGGCCCGGTTGAACGCCTCACGGGTGCGCTGCGCCGTTTGCCCGATGTATTCTCCGACCAGGTCGGCCCTTGCCACCTCGACGAGCGGGCCGCCTTGCAGTACGCCGAGGGCGGTCAGGATCTCCTTGTACAGCCGGGCGACGGTGGTCTTGCCGGTGCCGGGCGCGCCCGCGAAGATCAGGTGGCGGCTCATGGGCGGTACCGGCAGGCCAAGCTGTTCCCGCTGCCTGGCGGATGCGATCAGGTCCACCTGACTGGCGACTTCCTGCTTTACCTGCGTGAGCCCGATCATCCCGTAAAGCTGTTCGAGCAGCGTGTCGATCAGGCTCTGATCGGTTTGCGCGCTGCGGCCGAACCCGGCCAGCCCAAGATCCTCGGGCAGGAAGCTGGTCAGGTCCGCGACCGTGGCATCGGGCATGCCTGCGAGCCGCCCGGCCTGGCGGCCAACCATGTCCTCGAAGAGCTTGCGGACCGCCCGCCCGTTGCCGAACGAGCCATCACGGGGGATCTGCTGGAAGTGGGCTTCGAGGGTGGCGCGGGTCTCGTGTTCGAGCACATAGCTCTGTGACTGGCAGATCAGCTCCATGATCTGCACCAGTTCGGCCGGGTCGTAGTTCTCGAACTCGACGGTCCGCGAGAACCGCGACGACAGGCCAGGGTTGGTGCCAAGGAACGTGCTCATCTCGTGTGAGTAGCCCGCGACGATCACCACCACGTCGTCGCGCCGGTCCTCCATCAGCTTTACGAGCGTGTCGATGGCCTCGCGCCCGAAGTCGGGCCCGGTGCCTGAACTGCCCGATGACAGGGTGTAGGCCTCGTCGATGAACAGCAGCCCGCCAGCCGCCTCGTCGAACTTCTCGGTCGTCTTGAGCGCGGTCGCGCCGACGTACTGGGCGACGAGATCGGCCCTGGCGACCTCCACCACCTGGCCGGTGCGCAGCACGCCGAGCGCCGCGAGTATCTTGCCGTAGAGCCTGGCCACCGTGGTCTTGCCCGTACCAGGGGGACCGGCGAACACCAGGTGCCTCGCCATCGGCGGCGAGGGCAGGCCCGCCTGCTCCCGCCTTATGGCCAGCGCGTGCAGGTGCACCAGGCGGGCGACCTCTTGCTTTACTCCGGCCAAACCGACGAGGGAGTTCAGTTCCCGCAGCAGCGGTTCGACTGCCGACGGCTGGCCGCTGTCATCGGAAACGGCAGGCATGTCCGCCACGGCGGACCCGGCCTGGGCCATCGCCGCCGCGCGCTCGTAGGAATTCGGCTGGAGGTTACCGCGGCTCGTCAGGTTCTCGACGGTGAGCATGTCGGAGTCCACCGTCCGGCGCAGGCCCGCGCCCTGGTTGTCGCGCACCGTGCAGTCACGTACCAGCACCGACTGACTGCTGCTGACGATGATGCCGTCGCCCTCGTTGGCGGCGATCTCGCAAGCCGTCAGCCTGCCCTGGGCGCCCTCGGCGAGCATGACCCCGGTTCCGTGACTCTCGTGGACGAGGCTCCTGCTGACCGAGATGTCTCCGCCTTCTTCGACCACGACCCCGCCCGTCCCCGCGCCGGCCACCTCGCATTCCCGCAGCACGCAACGACCGCCGGACGAGACGAGGACGCCGACCTCCGCGCTGCCGGTGAAGCGGGTACCGCGCACGTCCGGATAGCCGCCGCTGGCGGTTCGCAAGCCAGCGGATCCCGTGCCCTCGACCACTGAGTCCTCGATCCGGCCGCGCCCGTCGTCAAGTACGGTCAGCCCGTGCCCTCGGCAGCCGGCCACTGCCGCCTGGCGCAGCAGCGGGTTGGCGCCAGAGCGGATCTCGATACCGTGCTGCCCCGTCCCGCGCACGTCAACGCGATCGAACGTCCCCGCCGCGGCATCGGTCACGATCAGGGCGGCCTTGGCGGTGCTGCGGAACCTGCACTTAGAGAACACCGGATCGCTTCCGCCGCCTACCAGTACCCCCGCCGCGGCGGTGTCGGTCACGGTGCACTCGGTGAACGTGCCACGGGAATTGCCGTCCACCAAGATTCCCTCGCCCGCCGTCCGCGTGACCGAGCAACGGCGGACGGCCGGGTCGGCCTCCTCGGTGAGGAGCATGCCGTGGGATCCGGTATCGCGAATCTCGCAGTCTTCAAGCACAGGCCTGGCCCCCGACGAGACCAGCACGCCGACATCACCGGTGTCGTGGATCCAGACGGAGTTCAGCCGGGTCGCGCTGCGCTCGCCGAACGCCACCGCCGCCCCGGTGATCCTGGTGATCTCGCATCCTTGAATCGACCCGCGCGCGTTGTCGCGGGCCGCGATCCCCATGCCCCTGACGTCACTGATCGTGCACTGGCGGAAGGCCGGGTCGGCACCGGAGGCGATCGTCACGCCGTCCGAGCTGATGTGCTCGATCACGGTCTTGTCGAACGTGCCGCTCGCACCTTCGCAGATCACCACGCCGAGCCCGGCCGAGTTGCGAACTTTCCCGTTGGTCATGACGACGGTGACCCCGGCTCCGCGTGCCAGCAGGCCAGCCTTGGCGGCGGCGTCTATCTCGCAGCGATCTAGCGTCAGCGACCCGCCAGCGACGGCTACCGCGGCCTGAGCGGCATCAAGGCCGCGCACGATGAGTTGGCGCAGCGTCGCCGAGCCCGCGGTCACGCGCACGGCCGGGCCGGCGGGTGCCGCGACCGTCACCGCGGCCGTTGAACTGGCCGCCGTGACCGTCACGGTCCGGCTGAACTCGAGGCACTCGGTGTAGGTACCTGGATCCACCACGATCGTGGCGCCCTCAGGCGCCGCCGCGAGCGCCGCTCCGATCGACTTGTAGTCGCCTAGTCCCGCAGGCGAGACGGCAATGGTCACAGGCCCGGCCCCGACGGCTGTCGCTGGCTCCACAGGTATCCGCCCAACGTCACTGAGGTCCGGCCCGGTCGCCGTACCCGCCTTAAATACGCCTGACGCGTCCGCAGCCTTCATTCGCGTCCTTCGCTCTGGCGGCCGCCGGCAGCGCTGGCCGGCGGTCCTTGCTAACGGCTACGCCCGGCGGACCGCGCGCGGTTCATGCCGTTTCTCAGGTTGATTCGCGTTCTGGCTGAACGCGCGTGCCCGCGAATGGCGTAGCCCAGGTTGGACGTCACAGATCTCTTGCCGGATTGGGAGGCCACTATGACCGCGGCTGTATTGCCCCGCTCAGCTCGCAGCGACTCACGTGCGAACCAGGCTGACGAGCTGCCCGCCGCCGTCGGCGGCTGGTCGCTGACGCCAGTCGCGGCCGGATGGTGGCTGTCGGGTGCGAGCGGGAAAGCCCCAGCGGCCGCTTGCTCACTCAGGCCAGAACCGGGGCGGCCCAGCCTGCTGATCGACGCCGCCGGACCGGATGACCGGACCGACCGGTTGCTGCGTGAGCTGCCTCCGGTCCTGTCGTCGGCCGGCATAGGCGCCGTGCGCCTCATGCTGTCCTCGGCGGCTGACCGGTACGCGAGGGACGAGTCCTGGGCTCCTGGCCTCGACCTGATCGCGGCTGACGGCCCGGTGGTGATAACTCCGCATGGCTATGGGCTGGTGCGGCCGTCTATTCCGGCAATCGGTGACGCGTTGCCGCAGTGGTGCCGTCGCTTTCCCGATGGGGAATGCGAGGCGGCCGGCGTGCTCGCCCCATCGCCCGAGTGGGAGCGCCGGCTGGCGGTCGGCCAGGCCGCGGTTCTGAGCGAGGACATCACGCTGCACCGCGTTCCCGCCGGGCTGGCGCTGGCGCGACCTGGGCGTGATGCCTGGCTCGCCACGGCCAGGGCGGTATGGCCCGACCCGGAGCGGCTCACGATCGTCGTTGACGGCGGCGCGCCTGGCGAGGCTATTCGCGACGACCTGGCAGGCTTGCTGACGAGGCTGGCGCTGTTCGCCACGGACGGTATCCGTTTGTACTGGCCGAGGGCCGGGGCTCGATTCGGACCTTTGCTGCAGCAACTGGCAGGCGAAACCCGCGTCGACCTGATCGTGCCGGCCGCGGACGTCAGCGCCAGCGAGTTCGGCGCGATGTGCCTGGGACCCGCGGGCGCGGCGCCTTGGCTGCTGTTCGGCCAGGACGGGAGCGTGACCCCGCAGGGATCGCTATATCCGGAGCCGGCCTGGGAGCGGGCGCTCGCTGAGACCGCCCTGACCGGACTGCCCGCGGACTTGGTCGTTGAGGACGTGGCGTCCGGAGTATGCGTCTATCGGCCAGAATCCTCGCAGCGGGCCCTGAGCGCGACCGCGAGAAGCATCCTGCCCGATCCGGCCAGGGTCACGATCATCGCCGGAGGTGACGCTGGTACCGAGACCGTCAGGCAGGACGTCGCCTCGGTACTCGGAAGCCTGCCGGGCAAAGCCGGCAGCCGCGTGCGCCTCCTGCTCGCTGGCGCTGGCTCAGGCGGGGAGGACTCCTACGCGCAGGGCCTGGCCGAGGCCTTCGGCTGTGAGATCGTCGCGCCGGCCGACCGGTGGACCGCGACTCCCGACGGGCGAGTGCGTGCGCTCAAGGCACCCGGCGCAGGCACCGGGCCAGATGCTGGCGGGTGGCAGACGTTCCGGCCCGGCCTGGCCGACGAAGTGCCGCCAGAGGCGAAGGCGCAGCCGGTACCGGCCGAGTCGGTCCCGGTCGCACCAGTACAGGTCGCGCCAGTCTCGACTGAGCCCGTCCCGGTCGCATCAGCCGTAGTCGTCGCGGCTGAGCCTGTCCCTTCGGCATCAGCCGTATTCGTCCCGGCCGAGCCTGTCCCGGCTGAGCCTGTCCCTTCGGCATCAGCCGCAGCTGTCGCGGCCAAGCCCGTCCCGGCCAAGCCCGTCCCTTCCGCACCAGCCGCAGCCGTCGCGGCCAAGCCCGTCCCGGCCGAGCCTTCGGCAGTTCCTGTACCCGCTGCCCCGAGGCCCATCATCGTGCCGTCTCGCGAGCACCGCTCGACGACCGCCGAGCGTGCGGCCTACCGTGAGTCGGCCGAGCACTTCCACGCGCACACGGTCTCGGTACGCCGGATGATGACCCAGCGCCCTGGCCTTCGGTCGGCTGCGGCGGGAGAGTCCCTGGAAGCGGTGGCGACCGACTTCGCAGCCGTCATTGACTATCTCGGCGACGACCGCCAGGCGGCAGCGGCCGCGCTCAGGTCAGGAATGGCCGCCGGGGATCCTCGGGTGGCCTGCGTGCTCTCCGGGCTGCGCCGGCTGCCGTCCTTTACCGGCGCCGTCTTCAGCTCGGCTAGCCTGCTGGCCGGGGACGCCAGCGCCTACGGGATTGGCCGCGTCCTGGTCGAGCCGGCGTTCGTCGAGGCGTCTTCCTCGCCTCAGGCGGCCATGGACGGGGAGATCGAGTACGTCATATGGTCGCAGACGGGAAAGCGGATAGCAGCACTGCTCGCCGGGGCTGGCCGAGACGAGGTAATCTTCGCGGCCGGCACCTCGTATCGCGTGCTTCGCGTGGACCCGCGTTCTTCTGGTGCCGGGATCAGGGTCTTCCTGCGCGAGTTGGCGATCTCCTACCAGCCGGGCGACGCGGCGGCGCCTGTCTCCGACGCCCCCCCGCTGGACGAGACCGACCAGAAGGTACTCGAACGGCTCGCTCCGGCGGCGGCGCTGCGGGACCGCGCAGCCGTCAGCGATGAGGCGCCGGTCGGACACCCGGTCAAGGCGTCGCCCATCGGTCTCAACGACCAAGGCATCCCGTTCAGCTAGAGATCAAACGCCGGCCCCAGCGGGCGTGAGACCTGATCGTGGACTGGGCTGGCGGCCTCGTGCCAGTACCTGGCGGAGCTGTCCGGGACAAAGCGCCCCTAGTGCCCGTCCGGTGGCAACGATGTCCAGGTCGGTCATCGTTGCTTCCTGTCTTGCCCGGGCACCGGGGGCACTTTGGGGTGGTTTTTACGGCACCAAAGTGCCCCGGGTGTCCACGGCCGGGATGGCGGGCTGCCTGGATGTCAGGAACTGCCGGGAATGGCGGGGAGGGCTGAGAGTAGCGGGTCGGTCCGATTTCCGGACTCGGGTATTTCGGGCCAGCGAAAGCAGGCAAGCCGGGCGGCCGACGTTCGCAGCGCGGCACCGCCCCGCTCCCCGCCGTACGAACCGGGCATTAACCGCATACCGGTCCGCCGCGGGCGCCTGGAGGATCGGCGGGCCTGCTTTGGTGGAATCCTCAGATGGCATGTGATCATTCCAAAATAAGGTGAGTTTGCGGTGTGGCGGGTGCTGTTAGCGTGTCGTTCTGGGGGCGTGTCGGCTGGGTGGCCTAGGGGATGGTGATGCCGGCGGCTGCGGCGTGGCGGCGCAGGTCGGCGGTGGTGCGCAGGCGGTGGGGGGCGGGTGTGAGGGGCGTGCCCGGCGGCGGTGAGGAGGTCGCGGATCTCGCGGGTGGCGGTGCTGATGACGGAGCGGTCGACGGCGAGGAGTTCGGCGATGGCCTGGCAGGTCGTGCCGAGGCGGTAGCGGTAGACGGCGGCGAGCAGGCCGGCGCGCAGGGGGAGCTTGACCCGGTCGTCGGGGCCGCCGGGCCGGCGGCGGGGGCCGCCGCGGGCGAGGTGGAGGCGCTGCTCGCGGGCGGCGAAGTAGGGGACTTCGATGGCGGCGGCGAGGCTGTCGAGGCCGTCGGGGCCGATGCCGGTGATCGCGGGGCGGGCGAGGGCGGCCGGGTCCGGGCCGGGCGGGTCCGGGCGGGCCGGGGCGGGGCGGGGGACGGGCAGGAAGGCGTAGTTCCATTCGCCGTGGAGGCGGTGGCGGGTTAACGCGCGGTCTTCGAGGTCTTGCATCTGCTGGTCGCTGACGTGCAGGCCTTTGGGGCAGGGGCTGGTGTCAAGGACGGCGGTGACGGTCAGGCCGGTGGCGGTGCTGACCGCGCTGATGGTGTTGATGATGACGTCGTGGCTGGTCAGCGGGCGGCCGCGCCAGGCCAGGGTGATCTGGGAGAACAGCCGGTGCTCGATCTTGTTCCATTTGGAGGTGCCGGGCGGGAAGTGGCAGACGGTGATCTGCAGGCCCGTCTGCTGCGCCAGGGCGGCTATGCCGGCTTTCCAGGCCCGGTTCCGCCACCCGTTGGACCCGCCGGCGTCGCAGGTGATGAGCAGGCGGCCCGCCTGAGGGTAGGCTTCCCGGCCGGCCATGTCCCACCAGCGGCGGATCGATTCCACGGCCAGGCCCGCGGTGTTCCGGTCGGTGCCCACGTTCACGAACCCGGTGTTCGCGCCCACGTCGCAGGTCCCGTACGGGATCGCGTGCCCGGACTCCTCGTCCTCGAAGTCATGGCTGCGCGCCTGCACCGGGTCTCCCGCCCGCCGCCATTCCCGCCCCTTCTGGGCGTACTCGCCGACCAGTTCCTTCTTCCTGGCGTCCACGCTGATCACCGGCTGCCCGGCCGCCAGGTGCTCCCCGGCCTGCCCGGCGATGTACCGGAACTGGGCATCCCGGTCCGGGTGCCGCCTGCCCTCGCTCACCCGCGCATTGGCCTGCGTGCTGAACCCCTGCTCGTGCAGCATCCGCCAGCAGGTCTGCGGGCTGCACGGATGCCCCGCCGCCGTCAGCTCGCGCGACAGCTTCCCCGCGCTCTTCGTCGTCCACAGCAGCGGCGACTGCGGATCCCCGGCCGCGGACTCCTCCACCAGGCCCAGCAGCGCCGGCACCAGCCCCGGATCAGTCACGGCCAGCTTCCTGCGGCCCCCGCCCGGCCGCCGCACCCGCCCGGCCGGCACCGCCGGCCCCGAACCCGCCTCCGCCGCCCCGTCCGCCACCGTCTGCCACGACACCCCGGCCAGCCTCGCCACCGCCGACACGCCGCCATCCCCCGCCGCCCGCGCCACCGCCCCCAGCACCAGCCGCCTGGCCTTCTCATCCAGAACCGGCAGCACCAGCTCCAGCTCCGCCACCATCAGCTCCGCGACACCCGCGCCACCGCCCATGACACAACCCTGCCACACGACACGCCGAAAACTCACCTTATTTTGGAATAATCACATTCCAGTCGGGGATTCCACAATCATGGGGGAGCCTGCCGGCGCACCCCCGCGGCAGGAGCTTTCAGGCCGGAACCAGCAAAGCCGGAAACTCGAACTGACCCACTGCCGGGCTGAGGCCGGGAAGGGTTAGAGGGCCAGTCCCGCCGGGGGCGGCGCCGGGCTGGCCGGCCGCACGGCGAAGCGGGCATGCCGGCGCGGCGAACCGCGACGATGGGCCATGGTTGCTGTTCGGGCCGGAGGCGGTAACGGCATCTATGGGCCATCGTTGCGGCGGGCACGACTTCCATGGGTCATGGTTGCGGTTGCCCGGCCCGGCTGGGCGGCATCGATGTCCCGTCGTTGTCCGGGTTAGGCGGCCATCTGGCGGTCCTGGTGGCCGGGCTGGGAATCGTTCTTGTTCCCGCTCCAGGGGCACAGGCCCGGTGCCTGCTGTGGCTGCTGTTCCTGGATGGGAGCCGGGGCGGTAGGGCCGGGCGTCGGGGCTTGCCGCCAGGCGGCTAGCGCGTGCCGCAGGCGCACCACGCGGGCGCGGGTCCGCAGGACGGCGTGCACGGTCAGCGTGGCCAGGGGGGAGCTGGCTGGCAGGCCGAGGCTGGCGCGCAGCGGCTGGCTCAGGGCGGCCCGGATGCACCAGCGCCCGGCGGGGCGGGGCAGCTTGCCGAGGTGGCCGGCGAGCATGCTGATGGTGGCGGCGGTCAGCCGCTGGCCGGCCGGGGTGAGTGCGTGATAGCGGCGCTCGTAGTCATCGAGGACCGCGGCGAAGGCGTCGTAGCTGGCGGGCACGGCGGTGATGCCCGTCAGCGTGCCCAGCCGGGAGTAGTACCGTGCCGTGGCGTGGATCTCGGCCGGGGTGAGCGGCCGCCAGCCGTAGCGGGTGATCCAGCGGACCGGGATGACGACGAACGTGGCCAGCACGTACCGCATCTCGTCGTCGTTGATCGAGAAGCGGCCGTGGATCTGGCGCATCGCCCGGATGGCCTGGTGGCCGCGGGGGGAGTCGAGGCCGTCGCAGCCGGCCTTGCGCAGCAGCTTGATGGTGTCGTGGTAGCGTTCCTTGCCGCGGCTGGTGAACTTGCCGGTGGAATCCAGGACGGCGGCGATCTCGGGTGCCCCGAAGGTGTGCAGGATGGCCAGCTCAAGCGCGCGCCGGGTTTCCCAGCTGAACTCCTCGCCGCTGATCTGGTAGATCGCCTCGAAGTCGGTCTCCGGGTCCAGGGCGGCGATCCGGTCCAGGCCCGCCGGGCTCATCCGGTCCCCGGCGGGGCAGGTCTGGGGTGCGGCCGGAGTCACCGGAGACAAGGTGCGGTGACCCTGACTGACATCCGGGCTGTTGCTCGTACGTGTCATTGCCCTGCCTGCCTGCCTGTGCGGGGCCGCCTGGTGGCTGGCCTGCCATAACAGTGCCTTGAAGCGGGGGCTGGCCGCATCGGGCCGCTGACCGAACTTGGCCGGTCAGCTTGTTGAGCCCGGGCGCGGTGATCCGGCTGGCCGGGCTACGTCACTTGTCGCGGTCAGTGTCAAGCGCCGCCGCGCGCACCGCGGTCAGCAGGGTCTCGGCTGCGCTGTCCTGCTCCACGAACTGCCTGGCACCCGCGGCGAACGCCGGGCCGCGCAACCCGCTGCGCATGCTCATCGCCACGACGGGAATCGGCAGTTCACTGGTGATGCCGCGCAGCATCCTCAGGCCGTCGTCCCGGCTGAGGTCACCGGTCGCCATCGGCGCGGGGAGCCCGACGACGGCGACGGCGGGGAGGTGCAGCCGGGCCAGTTCCACGGCGGCGGCGGCGCTGCGCGCGGTACCCACCACGGAAAAGCCCGGCGAGACGGACAGCAGGTTCCGCAAGGCAGTGCGAACTCGCGGGTCGGCGTCAACGACCATCACCCGGATGGACCTTTCGGCATCGCCCGCGCTCGGGTCGCCCGTGCGGCCATTCCCGGAACGCTTGCAGGGGTCATTACCGGTCATGGCTGACCCCTCCCGAAAGACCCGACTGCGCTGTCACCCCAGTCAAGTGCGGCGGGGCGGACGGGTCCACTGCCATTCGACCCGATCCGGCTACGTCAAATGACGTAGCCGGATCGGCCAGAACCGGCGGCAGGACGGCAAACCCGCATCCAGGAGCGGCCGTACCGGGGTAGCGGCCGTATCAGGGACCGGGGGCTATGCCCTCCCTGACGGCCCAGAGCGCGGCCTGCGTCCGGGAGGCGAGCCCGAGCTTGGCCAGCAGGTTGCTGACATGCGTCCGGACGGTGCGCTCGCTGAGCACCAGCACGCCGGCGATGTCCCGGTTCGACTTTCCCTGGGCGACGAGGGCAAGGATCTCGCGTTCGCGGGCGGTGAGCGCCGCCGCGTTGTTCCGGGGCGCGATGAGCGACCGGGTCAGCTTGCGGGCCACGGCGGCGTCGAGATGCACCTCGCCGTTGAACGCGGCCCGGACCGCGGCGCTGACCTCGTCGGCGTCGGCATCCTTGAGCAGGTACCCGGCGGCACCGGCCTCCAGCACCTTATGGACGCGTTCAGCCTCGCTGAAGCTGGTGAGCGCGACGACCTCGACGGCCGGGTACAGCTGCTTGATCGCCGCCGTCGCGGCCAGGCCGTCCATCCGGGGCATCATCAGGTCCATCAGCACGACGTCGGGCAGTTCGTCGCTGACGGCCAGCGCGGCCAGTGTGCTGAGCGCGGCCTGGCCGTCGTCGGCGTCGCCGATGACCTCGATGTCGGCCAGTGCCTCGAAGAACGCCCGCATGCCGCGCCGGACCACCACATGGTCGTCGACCAGCAGGACCTTGATGCAGCGAGGATCAGTGCCGGACATCGTGATCACCTCCTCAGAACTCCGGGCAGGACCGCGCGGACCGTGGTCGGCCCGGCCGGGCAGCTTTGCACGGTGAGCTGGCCCCCGGCCCGCCTGGCCCGCTCGCGCATGCTGACCAGGCCCAGATGCCCGGGAAAGGCGGCGTCAGGATCGAACCCGGGACCGTCATTGGTCACCTCCAGGCTCAGCGTCCCCGTACCGGCGGCAGTCAGCACAATATGTACGTGGCTGGGGCTGGCGTGCTTCACGCCGTTGTGCAGGGCTTCCTGGATGATACGGAACAGGTCCTCTTCCACGCGCTCCGCCAGCGGCAGGTGATCATCGGGGGCTGTTACCCGCACGTCGAGCGCTTCCCGCGCAGCCACCGCGGCCGCGTGCTTGCGGACCGCCGCGACCAGGCCTTCCTCTCGCAGTGCCTCGGGCCTGAGCTGGAATATCAGTGCTCGCATCTCGGCGAGCGCGCCGTGGGTGAGGCTCTTGAGGTCGGCGATGTTGCGGCCGACCGGCCCATCCAGATCCTGGCCGGCGCCCTGCGCCGCTAGTTCCAGGGCACGGGTGTGCAGGGTCATGGAAAACAGCGCCTGCGATACCGAGTCGTGCAGGTCGCGGGCCAGCTGGTGCCGTTCCTGCAGGCTCGCCAGCTGCGATGCCTCGTCAACGATCGCTATCAGCTTCTCGGCCTCTATCTGATCCTGACCCGCTACGGAGCCGACGATGAGCCGGGCGCACGTCGCTCCCACCGACCCCGCCAGGACCGCCTCCACCTGATCGGCCAGTTCCGGGCCGGCTTCCTCGTCGGGGCCGTCGGGGTCGATTCTCCGCCGATCGCCCAGAGCCCGCGCCGCGCCGGCCGAGCCGAGGAACCGCTCGGCCAGCTCCCGCAGCTCGGCTACCGTGGCCCGGCCCAGGCGCCGGGTCGCGGCCGGGTCGGCGAGCACGTCGACGAACTGCACGGCCTGGGCGAGCTCATCCGCGTTCGGCTGGGTGAAAAGAGAAACAGCGACATACAGCCCGGCGTTGACCAGCAGGCTCCAGAACGCCGCCTGGCTGACAAGGTCCATCCCCGTCAGGCCGAACAGCGCGGTGGGGCGCAATGCCGAAAGGCCCCACGGGCCGCCGCGGGTCAGCGCGGCCGGAAGCAGGCCGGCCTGGACGAAGGTGGGCACCATCAGGGTGTAAGCCCACAGGACGAACCCGGCGGCCAGCCCGGCCATGGCGCCCTTGCGCGTGCCGCCGCGCCAGAACAGGCCGCCGAAGATCGCGGGCGCGAACTGCGCCACGGCCACGAACGACACCAGGCCGATCTCCACCAGTTCAGGGCCCTGGCCGGCCAGGCGGTAGTAGCAATACCCGGCCAGCACGATCATGGCGATAGCCGTGCGGCGTATCGCCAGGATCAGGCCGGTCAGGCCGTCCTTTCTGGTCAGCGCCGGCCGCAGGCGCAGCAGCAGCGGCAGGACGAGGGAGTTGGACAGCATCGTGCTGAGCGCGATCGTCTCGACGATGATCATGCCGGTCGCCGCGCTCAGCCCGCCGACGAAGACGGCCAGCGCCAGGACATGCTGGCCGGCGGCCAGCGGAAGCGCGAGAACGTAGGTATCCGGGTCAATGGCGCCGCCATGACCGAACCGCAAGACCCCGCCGATCGCGATGGGCAGCACGAAGATGTTGACAATGAGCAGGTACAGCGGGAACAGCCACATCGCCCGCCGCAGGTGGTTCTCGCGCACGTTCTCGACCACAGTGACCTGCCACTGGCGCGGCAGCAAGATGATGGCGAGCATGGACAGGACCGTCAGCCAGACCCAGGTGCCGTAATCGCCGTGGCCCATGGTGAGCAGCGCGGCGGTCGCCCGGTGGGAAGCCGCCCGCGCGAACAGCCTGGCCGGCCCACCGAAGATCGCGAAGGTCACGAAGAACCCGGCGGCGAGGAAGATCAGCATCTTCACCACCGCCTCGAAAGCGATCGCGACGACCATGCCCTCGTGCCGCTCGGTGGCATCCAGGCGCCGCGTCCCGAAAAATATGGCGAACGCCGCCAGCGCGGCCGCGATATACAGCCCGGGATTCTGCCAGACCGGAAGTCCGGCGACCTGGCCGCCGTGCTCGGTCGCCAGCCCGCCGCGGAGCACCTCGAACGTATCGGAGACCGCCTTGAGCTGCAGCGCGATGTACGGCACCACGCCTATCGCGGCCACCGCCGTCACCAGCATGCCCAGCGACCCGCTATGGCCGTAACGGGTGGAGACGAAATCCGCCAGTGACGTGATCCCCAGCCGCCTGCTGACCCGGATGATCCTGCGCAGGACCACCCAGCCCAGCACGAACATCAGCGTGGGGCCGAGATAGATCGGCAGGAACCCGACTCCTCCGCTGGCGGCCTTGCCCACGCTGCCGTAATAGGTCCATGAGGTGGCGTACACGGCGAGCGACAGCGCGTAGACGGTACCGCTACCCGCCAGCCCCCGGCCCCGGCGCACGCGACGCTCGGCACAGAACGCCACGGCGAACAGCAGCGCCAGGTAACCACCGGAAACCAGGAGAACAATCCAGGCAGGGACCATCGCGTAACTCCCGCGGCCGGCCGGAACCCCTGCTCGCAGCAGCGACCAGGCCAATGATCACAGCCCAGCTGATGAACAGGTACACCACGAAACCCGGAAACCCGAACACGCTGGCGTGATGATCGAACAGGCCAAGCAACGGCGGGATGAACAGCAAGAAACCCGCGATCGCCACGAAAACCAGGCGTGAATCGGACCGGTCCCTGCGCTGCCGGTCCCTGCGCTGCCGGTCCCTGCGCTGCCGGTCCCTGCGCTGCCGGTCCCTGCGCTGCCGGCCCGCCATCAACGCCAGGCCCAGTGAGTCTGTCATGCCTCTCCAGTGAGTCGTCTTCGGACCCTAACCGATATGTCCATCGATGTCACCTGGTACTCGCCGCCGGACCAGGCCGGATGACATCGCTGGCTTGGCGGCACCAGGGCATATCGCAAGCGGCCGGTGATGAACCTCGGCCTGGTGCGGGTAGTAGGAGAAGGTAGGAAGCCTTGCGGACATCGCCTTGATCGGCGACGCTGGGCACATGGCAAGCCTGGGTCGCTGATGATCTGGCCCGATGGGGGATTGGCGGTAACCTGCATGCGGAGGTGGTCCTTGCGAGGAACGCAGCATCGGGTGCTTGCCGAGCCCGGAGCCGGACGACGGTGATCCGTGCCATGACGTCGCAATCGGGCACAGGAGATCACGTGGAGCTGCTTCTCGGCGCCTATCTGATGGGCGGACTGGCAGAGGATGACGCCGCCACTGTGCGTGCGCATATCGAGGTCTGCGAGATGTGCCGGGCCGAGCACGACGAGCTGGCACCTGTTCCCGGCTGGCTCAGCCTGCTATCGGACCCCCAGGAGCGGCCGCACCTGACCCTGGTCGGTGATCCCGACGCTGACCGCGATGCCGCCGGGCGCAAGGGCAGGGGCTGGCGGCGGCGCGGTTCGCATTGATCATGAGGGCAGGCCTGGGTCTGAGCCTGGGCTTGAGAGCGTTTCGAGACGCGTCCTTACTATGCTCGCCTCCGGAACTCCGATTCCCTCGAATAGCGCTAACGCCTGCTGCCAGTACACCTGGGCGGCAGCAGCGCCACGGGTACATAGCGCGGCGCCGCCCATGCCGTTGAGTGAGCAGGCTTGCTCGTACGGGTCCCCGATCTGACGGCTCAGGTCAAGCGCCTGCTGGTAATGGTTGCCTGCTTGAAGGTACTGACCGGTCTGCTGGTAGACGTCGCCGATGCTGCGAAGCGCATGCGCGATCTCGTAATTCTCGACTAGCTTCTGTGCGATCGCGAGAGCTTTCTGATAGTGAATGAGCGACTCGTCGTATCTGCCCATCTGGGCAAAGGTGGTGCCGATGTTACTGAGCGAATCGGCTTCACATCTAAGGTCGCCGATATCGAGATAAATGCCGAGGGCGCTTCTCAGGTTTGCTAGGGCATCGTCGTGCCGGCTGAATTTCCTTGTACGCGTTACCGATATTATTGAGCACCACGGCTTCACCCTGCCGGTCGCCCGTCTCGCGGGCGATAGGGAGGGCCCGCGTATAATAGGAGAGTGCTTCTTCGTAAGCCCCGAGCCGCGCTTGGACATCACCGATGTTATTCAGCATCTTGCCCTCGCCGACGCTGTCGCCAAGACTTCGGTAGAGTTCCAGTGCGTGCTCGAAGGCTTCGACGGCCGCGGCGTAGCGACCGACATGCCAGTATATGGCTCCGCTGTGCCCCAGGACTTCGGTCTCGCCGTAGCGATTCCTCGTCGCCCGATGAATAGCGAGAGATTCTTCGAAGTTCTCGAGGGCGCTTGGGTACCTCGCGGCGTGCCAGTGCACTAGCCCGAGACGATCAAGCGCATCGGCCGCCCCCGCGTCGGCACCGATAGAGCGGAAAATCGCCAAGGCGTCCCTTCCGTGGTGCAGGGCGTCCTCGAAATGGCCGCCGCGCAATTGCGGCAAGCACAGGTCCGCGTGCGCCCGGGCTTCTCCGTGCCGATCGCCGAGAAGTCGCCACGCTTCAATCGCGCACTCGTGGGCGGCGATGGCCTCCGGCCAATGGCCGCCGACCTCTAGGTACATGGCCATGATATGAGCTAACAACGCGCAATGTTTATGGAGGCTATTTGCTGAAGAATATTCAATGATCCCGAGTATATTCTGCCATTCAGCGTCCATCCAGCTTTGAGCTTCGCGTCGGCTACGCACTTCCGGTGGCTCAGCCGGAACATTTTCTGTCACTATGCTCAGCCTGGGACGGTGCGGAAATAGTATGGCGTCTGCTTCCGCCGCTACATATAGATAGTAGTCAAGCAGCCTCTGCGCTGTCGCGCGCCTTGCGGGCTCTGTTTCTTCGCGCGAGACGAGCTCTTTGGCGTATTCCCTGAGCAGGTCATGGCAGCGGAAACGCCCAGATACGGTCTCTTCGAGCATGTGATAACCGAGCAACCCATCGAGAATGCGGTCGGCGTGGACCAGGACGAGAGACCCAGCCGCCGCGACCGCGTGCACGGAGAAATCCGATAACGGGTAACAACCCACTTGCCGGAAAACGGTCGCCTGCTGAGGCGATAAATAGCGGTATGACAGCTCGAAGGACGAGGCGACCTCAAGTTCCTCACCGCGGATCTCGCGCAGCCGGTTCTGGGTGCGTGACAGTAGTTGGGCCAGATCGAGAGCCGTCCAGGCCGGACGATGACGAAGCCGGCTGGCCGCTAGTTGGATCGCCAAGGGCATGTGACCGCAGAGCCGGACGACCGTGGCGATGGTCTCGGCGACGTGGCTGCGTTCTGCTCCGACAATGCGCGCGAATAGTTCGGCGGCATCAGCTGGCCGCATGACCTCAAGGGACAAAGACCGAGCGCCGGCCAGTCCAGTTAGCCGGCGGCGGCTGGTGATCAATACCAGGCAGCCGGGTGCCCCCGGCAGGAGCAGGCGGACCTGATCACGGCTCGCCGCGTCATCCAGGACGATGAGCAGACGACGGTTCGCGGCTTGCTCCCGCCACAGCGCGGCGTGGACCTCGCGGGTGTCCACCTGGTGATCAGTGCCTGCGATTACGTCGTGGCGCCTGGTTGCCCCGGCCAGCCGGAGCAGGCGATCCAGCGCGCTGGCCGGATCGAGCGGCTCCTCGTATGGATCGTGTGCCTGCAGGTTGAGAAAAATCTGGCCGTCTGGGAATTGACTGGTGAGCTTGTGGGCCAGATGGATTACCAGGGCCGTTTTCCCGACTCCGGCCATGCCGTCGATCGCGATGACGGTCGTTGCCGCAGAGGAACTGCCGGTCACGATCGCAGTGGCCAGACTGCGTAGTTCCTCAGCGCGGCCCGTGAACTGGGGGGTATCCCTCGGCAGATTGTTCGGGCCTGTGCCCCGCTTGGCCCAGCTCCGAGGCGGGGCCGCCAGACTCGGGTCCGCCTTGAGTATGCGCTGGTGCAGAGCACGCAGCGCGAGTCCGGGTTCGGCGCCAAGCTCATCTCGCAGGCGCTTGCGCGTCTGCAGGTAAGCATCGAGGGCTTCTGCCTGCTGGCCAGATCGGTAGAGAGCGACCATCAGGTGCTCGACTATGCGCTCATCAAAGGTATGGCATGAGCTGAGCTCCGATAGCTCTCCTAGGTCGGGCTCCCGGCCAGACGCCAAATCTGCTTCGATACGGTCAATCGTGGTCGATAGGCGTTCCTGTTCCAGAGCACTGCGAGTATGACGGGCCCAGTCACCAGGCAGGCCGGCGAATGCCTCACCGTGCCACAGGCCCTCCGCGTCACGCAGTATCTGGGCGGCATGCTCAAGTTCGCCGCTCTCCGCCAGCGCGCGCGCCTGATTGCGCAGTCGGCGAAAACGATGCAGGTCAACGAGGTCCGCGTCAATCTCAAGCACATAAAGGCCCGAGCGCGAGACGAGGCTGGCCCCGCCGTCAACCGCGAGCGTGCGCCGTAGCCTGGCGATGTAGCTCCACACGGACCCGCGGACCTTAGCCGGCGGGGCGGTACCCCATACATGATCGACAAGTGTCTCGGCCGATACGGGCCGCCCCGGCGTCAAGAGCAGGACAGCCAGAACGCACGCCTCTTTAGGCGAGCCTAGCTCGTGCCGCTGACCGGCAGCCCAGACTTCAACCGGCCCGAGAATGCGGAACTCCACAAAAATCCCTTTGCCTGTCATCCATTCATGGGTAACATTCCCGCCTCGCTAGATCCGACACCGCGCTGGCACCTGCGTTGCCTCAGACGCCGTGCACTGCAAGCCCCCATCAAGGATCGTGCAAGGTTCCAGCCAGGTAAAGGCCGCAAATTTCTATTCGGAGGCCGCGAGTAGCCGGAGCCGTTGCTGGCACTGGAAGTGCATTCAGTTAAAAACCCGGCAATTGTGGCCATTGGCAACAAGAGTTCTGACCGTTACGGAATTGCGATGTCTGGTGCTGGATGGTTACGGGTGCCGGTAGGCATGGATGCCGCTCGTTGGGTGACCCGATCACAATGCAAGACAGTCCTGGCCGTCGCGCACACCGTCGCATCCGGGCAGCGCCTTATGGATGCTGTCCGCTTGCTCGGACCCGATCGGCGGGTTCAGATCGTCTTCACCAGTGCGCCTGACGTCTTCAGCGAGGGGGTGACTGAGTTTCTGCGCGCGACGGGCGGGATCGTCGTCTCCTGGGCGCAGGCCACCCAGACGCCGTTTGACCTCGCGCTCGCGGCTAGTTACGGGTCGATCGATGAACTGCACGCGCCGGTGATAGTCATGCCTCACGGCGCTGGCTACGCCAAGTACGTGACGTCTATGTCAGGGGGCCAGCCAACGGCAGATCGCCAGCCCTACGGGCTTGACCCCCAACGGCTGGTGCGCGACGGGCGGGTGATTCCGGCCGCGATCGTGCTGCCGCACGAGGCGGACCTCGGGCGGCTCAGCCGGTCCTGTCCGGCGGCGGTGCCGGTCGCGGCGGTCGTCGGGGATCCGTGCTACGACACTCTCCTGGCCAGTTCTGTCCATAGGCTTGCTTACCGCGACTCCCTGGCGGTCGGCGAGCGGCGCAAGCTGGTCGTCATCACCTCCACGTGGGGCCAGCGCTCGCTCTTCGGCGAAGGTCAGCTCCTGCCCAGGCTGATCGACGAACTGGCCGCGGACCAGTTCAGGGTCGTGGCGCTGATGCATCCGAACATCTGGTTTGGTCACGGTACCTGGCAGGTGCGGGCCTGGCTCGGGGACTGCGTGCGGCGTGGCCTTGGACTGATACCGCCGGAAGCGGACTGGCGCGCGGTGATCGTCGCCGCGGATTTTATCGTGGCTGATCACGGCTCAGTTGGCGTCTATGGCACGGCCGCGGGAGTGCCGCTGCTGCTCGCCGGTTCTACGTCACCAGAGCTTGACCATGCGTCGGCCGGCGCATTGCTGGCCAGAATCGCGCCGCGAGTGCGCGGTGACTGGCCACTGCCTGGTCAGCTCGCCAGCGCCCAGGCCGGATTCCGGCCTGACCGTTATCAGCCGGTGATCGCCAGGCTCACGTCGCAGCCTGGCCTCTTCGACCAGAACATCCGCCGCGTCATGTATGACCTGCTGCGGCTGAGCCCTCCATCGGTGACCGCGCTGCCAGCGCCCGCGGCGCTGCCATTCGTCATCCAGTAGTGCTTGCCAGAAAGAGAAGGTGCCATGACCAGCAAGGTCGTCGTAGTGGGCGTGACGAGCCTCTACATGGTCGTTCCTGTTGATGGGTTCCCGATCGGCTATGAATCCACCCGCTCCCCTTCCTGGCTGCGAATTGGAGCGGCTGGCTCGGGCTGCCATATCGCGCGAACCCTGCGGGCGTTCGGGCATGACGTCAGCCTGTGCACAGTTGTCGGCCGCGACCTGCCTGGTGCCTTCATCCGTGCCGAGCTTTGCCGCAGCGGATTGTTAGGGCCGCAAACTTTCGATTCGCCGGCCTCTCACGCTGGGAGTGGTCCTGGTCGCCGCCGACGGACAGCGGATGGGGCAGCCATACCTCGCGGTGGTGAACGCGGTGGAGTACCCCGCCGATGTCTTCTGCCAGAGCTTGCGCGGCGCGGACTTGGCTGTCCTGACTAATACGCGGTTCGCTCGTCCCCTGCTGCCGCACGCCAGGCGGCTTGGCGTGCCGGTCGCGGTGGACGTGCACTTGATCGCGGACGTTGACGACGCCTATAACAAGCCGTGGCTAGAGGTCGCTGACGTCATTTTCTGCAGTCACGAGCGACTCAAGGAGCCGACGCCTGGCCGGATGGATCAGGCGAATCTTCGACCGGTATCCCGGATGTGCGATCGCGGGAATTGGCTGCGGCAGTGCGGGATGCGTCCTTGGATTGCGTGATGGCCGGCTGGTAAGCGTTCCTGCGGTCGCCCCGCGAGGCGTGGTCAGCACTGCCGGCGCCGGGGACACGCTATTCGCGTCGTTCATTCATGGCTGGCTGGCGACCGGCAATCCGGTCCGGGCAATAGAAAGGGCCGTGCTGTACGCCGGCTGGGCGGTCGGCGACTCATTCCCATGCGGGGTCATCTTGAGTGCCGAGGAGCTCGATCTCATGGAAGCGGCCTGCGGCGTCCGCGCCGTGGTCAGCCGCTGGGCCGAGTGACCAGCGAACAGATCAGGCCTCGCCGGTCAGCCTGGATAGCCGCTCGGCCACCTCGGGCGCTCTCGGTGACCCGATGCGGCGAAGAATTTCCTGGGCGGCCTCGTATCTTTGCCTGGCCGTTTCGGGTTGCTCTGAGGCCTCCGCCAGTTCGCCGAGCGACCCAAGTACTTGTGCTTCACCGGTAAGTGATTGAACCGCGCGCATGGCGTGTAACGCGGGTTCTAAAGCCGCGGATGCCTCGGCGAGCTCCCCCGTGCTGATCAATGCCTGGCCGAGGATAGCCAGTGCGCGCGCTCGGTTGTAAGGGTCCGCGGTATCGTCAAGGACCTGATGCGCCCGGCGCAGGTACCCGACTGCTTCTCCCGCGCGACGGGCATCGATGAGGACCGCGCCGATGTCGGTCAGGATGAGTCCTGTTTTCCGGGACTCGCCCAGTCGTTCATAAGCGGCGAGCGCTTGCGCGAACAGCGCCAGAGCCTCGTCTGGGCGACCACGCGCCTGTTCCACCAGCGCCAGCCGCCGAAGGGAGCCCGCCACTCGATGATGGTCTCCGGCGGCCCGCCAGATCGAAAGGGCCTGCCTGGCGCATTGAGCCGCTTCATCCAGCCTGCCTAGCCTGATCAGTACCAGGCTGTATCGGCCGAGCATCTTGGCCTCGCCCGCGCCATCGCCCGCGCGTCGTGCCGCTGCCAGCCCGATCCGGTCGAGCGCGAGCCGCTCAGGGTATAGCCCTCGGCGGAGGAACAGTGGCCACAGCCCGTCGACTATGCGCCAGGCGAGTGCCGGGTGGCCATGATCGGCCGCGTACCGTGTCGCCGCAGTGAGGTTGGGCAGCTCTTGCTCAAGCCAGTCCAGCGCATCGCCATCGCTGGGGAGCGGGAGCGGCTCTGAAGCTATGTCTTGCGAGCCGCGGCCAGGGCCGTGCCGGTAGGGAGTGACGGCCCGCCCGGCGCGAGTAACCGCATCGAGGTACCAGTCGAGCGTCTGGCCGATGGCGGTGTTCCGCGCGGTCTCTGAGTCCTCTTCCTCGGCCATCGTCCGCGCATGCAGCCTGACGAGGTCATGGAATCGATAGCGGCCTCCGGCCGCGTCATCGAGCAAGTTCGCGTCCGCCAGCACGCAAAGCAGGCGCTTCGCTTCGCTTACTGGCAGGCTAGCGGCGGCCGCGGTGATCTGGCTGTCGAACGGGCCGCCTGGAATCAGGCCCATCAGCCGGTATATCCGCGCTGCCTGCGCCGGGAGCGCCCGGTAGGATAGGTCAAGCGAAACCCGTAGCGTTATCTCATCATCGACAGCGAAGGCAGAAAGACGGGACTGCTCGGATCGCAGCATCTCGACCAGCTCACTGATCCGCCATTTCGAACGTACCGCGAGGCGGGCGGCCGAAATACATAACGTCAACGGGAAATACGAGCACAGGAAGGCCAGCTCTTCGGCCACGGTCAGCTCAGCGGATACTCGCTCCGCACCAAGCAAGTGGCGAAGAAGGTCGACCGCGGCGCTTGGGTCAAGCCGGTCAAGCTGAAGGCACCGGGCACCCTCGGTAACCAAACTCGCTAGCCGCCAGCGGCTGGTGATCAGCGCCGTGCTTTCAGCGGACGTCGGCAGCAGCGGCCTGACCTGAGCGGCCGAAATAGCGTCATCAAGCACAACCGCGACCCGCCGGTCACTGGTAACAGAGCGGTAAAGTGCCGTTAGCTCACCCAGCTCGGCCGGCAGGCTCTGCGGTGCCACGCCGAGAGCCCGGAGGAACCGGCCAAGGATCTCGCCGGGTCCGGCCGGGCCATCGGAGGCGTGACCGCGGAGATCAGCGAAGAGTTGACCGTCGGGGAAGGCCTCACGGCGAGCGTGTCCCCACTGCACGGCCAGGGCCGTCTTGCCGATCCCAGGCGGGCCGCTGATGATCACCGTCGGGCTCTGGCTCCTCGCCGCGTCTAACGCGGCGAGGTCGTGCGATCGGCCGGACAAGTGAACGGCCGGGGGGAGTTGGCTCGGTTTCGGCAACGTCGGCTGGTCCTGATGGACGTGTATGCCCCCACGGACATCTCTCACCAAGATGGCTGTCCCGTATACGTCGCCGGTGAGTTGGTTGTAAACCTCGGATGGCATGCCAGAGGACTCGTCGTCTGCCTGAGGTAACGGCGTGCCGCCGCCGATCTTCTTCACTTGCGCTCCGGTCTGCACCTCTGAGTCTCGCCGGCGCCCGATGGCGAGGCAATCCCGCTCGGCTGTTTCGCCGCAGCCGTTACGATCTGCGCATTTCTGGTGCGCAAGTGTCTGGTGTTGTATAGCATCAGCTTTCGTTAGAGATGGCAACTTTTCCGGAAAGGCGGGTTTTGTCATGCTCGACGCAGTTATCGCAGCTTCAGCACTGATGTTTTGGTTTATCCTGCTATTGGGGGATAAATCGTTATCGTAGTTCGGCCGGGTCGGCCGCGTCGCCGGCCCGGCACCAGGATGTTAGCTCTCGTCGTCCGTATCGGGCGGCGGCCGAGGCCCGGGACTGCCGAATGACACCGGACCGGCAATGTCCCTGGCCTGGATCACTTGCCCGCCTTTGATGTCGCCAGAGATCTGGTTAAGTACATCCTGCGGATGGTCCGCTGCGGCGGCTTCCCGCTCCCCCGAGGCGAAACCGTACCCCCAGAGGGCGGCCAGTGCGGCCACCGCCACGCCGACGCTTCCCGAAATGCCCCAGCGGACGTCAGGGTCTAGCGCGTGGACCAGCGACAGGACGACTCCGCTGGCCCACGTGGCCGCGGAAAACGCTGCCACTGTCACTAACACGGCCACGAACCATTTGATGATCTGCTTCATACCGGTGCCGTTTCGAGGAACTGCCAGTGAGGCTATCCCAGCGACTTTGGCGCGTACAGAGGGGTTAGTGCAACCTGACTTGGCTCGCGGTAAACCGGGCAATTCGCCGCCGGCCCCGGCCGCAGCAACAACGATGGGTCATGGGTGCGTTTCTGGTGGAGTGAGGCGGGTCCGGGACGGTCTTGCCCGAGCACCGGGGGCACTTCGGGGTCGTTATTGCGACCGCAGGGTGCCCCCGGTGTCAGCGGCCGGGGCGGCGGGCTGCCCTGGATGCCGGGAATGCCGGGAATGTCGGTGGAGGCTGAGGCGGGAAGGGCTGGAGGACCAGTTCCGTCCGGGCCACGCCGAGGAGTCGACCAGAACTCACTCCCACGGAACCGCATCCATGGGCCATCGATGCTGCTCAGCCCGGGCTGGCAACCGCAACGATGACCCATGGACGTCGTTCCCGCCGCAACGATGGCCCATAGATGCGGTTACCCGCCCCGGCCCGACAGCATCGGTGGCCCATCGTTGCGGTTCGCCGCGCGGATATGCCCGCTTCGCCGTTGCCGCCGGCCGGTCCGGGGCCGCCCCTGGCGGCCAGAGGACCTGCGGCCGCCGCCAGTGCGGGTGATTTGCCGGTTTTGCGGCTTGCCTGGCCGGCGCTGTCCCGGTGTCACCAGGGACTTGGCCCTGAACGCCAGCCTGTTCTCTCGCTGCTCGTCGTTACCATCACGAAATGTAGCCAGAGCCACATCGCTGGGCCACCGTTGAGGTCAGCCGGCCTGGCGGAGCAGCATCAATGGCCCACGGGTGCTGGCGGGCAGATTTAGCCCGCTTTTGGGGTGGTTACGATCGGGGGTATGGCGGGTGAAATGTTTGTGGGGCGTAGTCGCGAGGTGGGGGTGCTGCACGGCCTGCTGGCGGAGGTGAAGGCGGGGGTTGGCGGGGTCGTTCTGGTGGTGGGGGAGCAGGGGGTGGGGAAGTCCTCGTTGTTGCGGGCTGGTCTGGGAGGCGCCGAGGACGCGGGCTGCCGGCTGTTGTGGGGCGCTGCTGACGAGTTCGGGCGGAGAATTCCTCTGTGGCTGATGGGTGAGGTGCTCGGCGGGGTCGAGGGGCTATGGGCGGGTGCCGGGGCGATGGGTGGTGACGCGGTAGCGGCCGGGGCGGAGCGGTTGCTGGCGGTGGTGGACCGGTTGTGCGCGGAGTCGCCGGTGGTGCTGGTGGCTGAGGATTTGCAGTGGGCGGATGAGGCGAGCTTGCTGGTGTGGCTGAGGTTGTGCCGGGCGGCGGCGCAGTTGCCGCTGCTGCTCGTCGGGTCGTGCCGGCCGGGTGGGAACGCGGAGGTGGCGCGGTTGCGGCGGGGGGCGGCCGACCGCGGCGGGGTGGTGGTGGATCTGGGTCCGCTGGGGGACGGGGAGCTGGGTGAGCTGGTGGCCGGCCTGGCGGGGGGCCGTCCCGGGCGGCGGCTGGCGGCGGTGGCGGCGCGTGCGGGCGGGAACGCGCTGTATGCGCGTGAGCTGGTGGATGGTCTGGTGCGGGAGGGCCGGGTGCGGGTGTCGGGGGGTGTGGCGGAGTTGTCGGGTGGCACGGGGGTTCGGGTGCCTGTGTCGCTGCTCGCGGCGGTGGAGGGGCGCCTGGGGGCGTTGCCGGCCGACGCGGTGCGGGTGTTGCGATGGGGTGCGTTGCTTGGGGCTGAGTTTTCGGTTCGGGATCTTGAGGTGGTGTCTGGTCGGCCGGCGGGTGAGTTGATGGCGGTGGTGGATGCCGGGGTGGGGGCGGGGGTTCTGGTGGAGGCGGGGGTGCGGCTCGGATTCCGGCACGGGCTGATCCGGCAGGTGCTGTACGAGGGGATGCCGGCGGCGTTGCGGGCGGCTCTGCATGTGCAGGCGGCGCGGATGCTGGCGGGGGCGGGAGCGGCCCCTGAGCGGGTGGCTGCGCAACTCGTCCCCGCCGGGCTTGACCCGGACCGGGCCAGCGGGCTTAAGGGCCGGGCCGACTCCGGCGGGCAGTCGGCGGAGCCGGGCTCTGACCCGGCCGAGGAACTCCCCGAGCTTGAGGTGCCGGCCGACGAGTGGGTCGTGGCCTGGCTAGCCGGCGCCGCTCCCGTGCTGATCTACCGGGCGCCTCTGGTGGCAGCCGAGTTGCTGCGCGGGGTACTTGGCCAGCTCCGTGCGAGCGATGCGCGGCGGCCGGTGCTCGAAGCGAACCTCGTCGCGGCCCTGTTCCGGCTGCGAAGGTACACCGAGGCGGAGTTGGCCGGGGTGAGGCTGCTGGCGGGGGATACCGACCCGCAGCGGGTCGCGGACACCTCATGGCTGGTCGCCTACGCGATGATCAGGACCGACCGAACGGCGGAGGCATTAGCGCGGCTGGCTCAGGAAGTGACAAGGCCAGGGCTGTCCGGGTCGCAGCGGGCGGGTCTGCGTGCCCTGCAGGCGATCACCCTGAACCTGACCGGCGAGATCGATCAGGGCGAGCGAGTGGCCAGGCAGGCGTTCGCGGAGGCGGAGCAGGCCGGGGACCGGCTCGCCGCGGGCTACGCGATGCACGCGTTGTACCTGGTCAGCGCCTTCCGGCGGGAGCAGGCGGCGACGCTGGAATACTGCGATCGCGGCTTGTCGCTGATCGAGATGGATCCGCAGGCCGCGGACCTGCGGTTGCTGCTGCTCGGGAACAAGGCACTTGGCCTGTCACTGATTGACCGGCAGGCCGAGGCAGTCACCGCGGCCCGGCAGGCGCTTGAGCTGGCCGAGCGGACCGGCGCGCCCCGTATCCACGTGATCCGCGGCGCGCTGGCGATCTTGTACTTCGACACGGGCGAGTGGGACGATGCCCTGGCGGAGCTCGATCAGGCTTCCGCGGCGGCTGACCAGGCCTACACGCGGCAACTGGTCCACGGAATGTTCGCGCTGATCGCCGGGCACCGCGGTGACCGGGAGACCGCTGCGGAGCGATTGCGCCTGATCGACGACTCGGACATCTATTCCAGTCCGTTGAGTGCGCATTTCGTGCTGCTGGCGAGGTCGCTGGCGGCTGAGCAGGACGGGCGCCTGGCCGAGGCGGCGGCGGTACTGGCGGAGTGCCTCGCTCCCGACCTGGCCGCGCGGATGCCAGGGGTTTGCGTCGTGCTGGCGCCGCTGGCACGGCTCGCGCTGGCGGCTGGTGACTCTGAGACGGCGGGGCAGGCGGCGCGGCTGGCTGAGGCCGAGGCGGAAACTCAGGGAGAGCCGGTGCCGTTGAAGGTAGCCTTCGCGGAGCACTGCCGGGGGCTGGCGGACGGAGACCTTTCGCTGGTGCTTTCCGCGGCTGACTATTACCGGGCGGCTGGCAGGCCGTTTAACCTGGCGCGGGCGCTAGAGGATGCGGCCGTGCTGGCGGCGGGCCGGGGTGAGGTGGCCGCCGCGCAGGGGCACCTGGCTGAGGCGGCCGGGATCTATGCCGAGCTGGGCGCGGCGTGGAACGTGGAGCGGGCGGCCGGCCGGCTGGCGCCTTTCGGCGTGCGGCCGGGGAGGGCGGCGTACCGGGGGCGTCCGGCGCGCGGGTGGGAGGCGCTGACGCCAACCGAGGTAAAGGTGGCTTACCTGGTGGCGGACGGGCGGTCGAATCCGGATGTGGCGGCGGAGTTGTTCTTGTCGCGTAACACCGTGCAGACGCACGTGTCGCACATCCTGGCGAAGCTGGGGGCGCGCTCGCGGGCTGAGATCATCCGCGAGGCTCTCCGTCATCCCCTTGCCACCGCCTGAGCCGCTTCGTCAGAGCGGCGTTGAACGCGCCAGCGGGCGAACTCGTAGTACTCCACAACAGGCTGGTTAACATACCTGAAACCGGCCTGGAATAGGCTATTGATCTATACTTAACATGCGTGTATAACACGTATGTATAGGTGCCGTCGTGCTCACGCGGCGCGGCACCGAGTCTGGGCTCACCGCGGGCTCGTCCCGCTGACCCGAAGGTGGGACTCCGTTGACCATGCTCAGCACCCCCCAGATCGACGCAAATCCGGCTAGCGTCGTACTCGCGCCTTACGGTTCCGCATTCTCCATGATCAAGTTCCGGCGGCGAAACCGGCTCAGCCCTGACACCTCGCTGCCCAGTGCCGACCTCGGTCAGGAAGCGGCGATTTTCTCGCTGAACACCGGGCTCCGGCTGGCCTTGGCTGAGCTGGCCAGAAAGCCGCGCCTGCTGGTGGCCTGTGACTACGACGGGACGCTGGCGCCGATCACCGCCGACCCGCTGTCGGTTCCGCCGCTGCCCGAGGCCGTGGCCGCGCTGAGGTTGCTGGCCAGCTTGCCAGACACCACCGCCGCGGTGATCTCAGGCCGCGCCCTGCGTGAGCTGGCCGCGATGTCGAGGCTCCCTTCCGAGGTCCACCTCGTCGGCAGCCACGGCTCGGAGTTCGACATCGGATTTCTGCACACCCTCGACTCAGAGGCCAGGGCGCTGCGCCGCAGACTCGTAGCCACCCTGCGCCGGCTGACCGCCGGCGCGGCTGGCGTGCTGCTCGAGATCAAGCCCGCCAGCGTAGCCGTCCACGTGCGCCAGGCCGAACCTGAGACTGCCGTCCGGGTGCTCGCCGAAGTCAAGGCCGGGCCGGCCGCCTGGGATGGAGTGCAGGTCACCGAAGGCGACGCGGTAATCGAGCTCTCCGCGGTCCGCGCGGACAAGGGCGAGGCGCTTGAGGCGCTCCGGCACTCGAGCGGAGCCACGGCGGCGCTGTTCGTCGGCGACGACGTGAGCGCCGAAGAGGTGTTCTCCCGGCTGTCAGGCCCGGATCTTGGCATCAAGGTCGGGCCGGGGAGCACGCTGGCACCGCACCGGGTCGCCGGCAGTCATGACGTGGCCGCCGTGCTTGCCTTCCTCTACGAGGAGCGGTCCGCCTGGCTCTACGGTGAACTCGCGCCGCCGATCGAGCGGCTGTCCATGCTCGGCAACGGGCAGAAAGTGGCCCTGGTAACGCCAGACGCCCGGATCTGCTGGCAGTGCGTACCAGGGCCGGCCTCAGCCGCCGTGTTCGCCGAACTGCTCGGCGGTCCGGCCGCGGGACATTTCTCAGTCCGGCCGCAGCGCGACATGCTTCCGCTCGGCCAGCGCTACGTGCCCGGCACGATGACGCTGGAGACCCGGTGGCCGCGGCTGCTGGTTACCGACTATCTCGACCGGCACACCCCCCGTCACCGCACGGATCTGGTCCGGGTAGTCAGCGGGTCGGTTCCCGCTGTGGTCGAGTTCGCGCCCAGGCCAGAGTTCGGGCAGGTCCCTGTGCAGCTCAAGGTGATGCCCGAGGGCCTCTTCGTGGTCGGCACCTCCGATCCGATCGTGCTCCGCTCCCCCGGCGTGGCCTGGCAGATCGTCAGCGACGGGCCGCACGAGTCGGCGCGGGCCGTGATCCAGCCGCAACCGGATCGTCCGGTCGTGCTCGAGCTCCGCTGCGGTACCGGCGACCTGACCGCGCATCCCATGCCCGAGGACCGCAGGCGCGCCCGGTCAGGCTCCCACTGGTCGCGGTGGCTCGCTGGCCTGTCTCTGCCGCCCACGCGGACCAGCCTCGTCGGCCGTTCCGCGCTGACGCTCCGCGCGCTGTGCGACTCAGGTACCGGCGGGATCCTGGCGGCGGCCACTACCTCGCTGCCTGAGCACCCTGGAGGCGTCAGGAACTGGGACTACCGGCATTGCTGGCTGCGTGACGGCGCGATGACGGCGCACACCCTGCTCAAGCTCGGTTCCGTCGCCGAGGCCGCCGGGTTCCTGCGATGGGTGCACAAAGTGCTTGAGGGCCTGCCAGGGCCTGACCGCCTGCGGCCTGTGTACGCGCTTGACGGCACTGCGCTCGGCCCCGAGGCGGTCATCGACTCGCTGCCCGGCTACGCGGGATCCCGTCCTGTCCGGGTCGGGAACCTCGCCAACCAGCAGGTACAGCTCGACGTGTTCGGCCCGGTCGTGGAGCTGATCAGTGAGCTGGCTGACAGCCGCGGTTATCTCGAGGACGCGGACTGGCAGCTGGCGCGGGCCATGTGCGAGGCTGTCGCCCGCCGCTGGGATGAGCCAGATCACGGCATCTGGGAGGCACGCCAGTTCCCCAGGCACCACGTTCACTCCAAGGTCATGTGCTGGGTGGCCATCGACAGGGCGCTGCGCATCGGCCAGGCCCACGGTGCCGCGGTAGATCCCTCCTGGCCCGCCTTGCGCGACGCGATCGCCGCCGACGTGCTTACCCGAGGCTGGAACGAGGAGGCGCAGGCGTTCACGGCCGCCTACGGCACGACCGAGCTTGACGCGGCCAGCCTGTACGTCGGCTTGTCCGGGCTGCTCGACCCGGCCGACGACCGGTTCCAGGCCACGGTAAGCGCGGTCGAGGCCGAGCTGCGCTCCGGCTGCACGGTCTACCGCTACCGAGGCGACGACGGGCTTCCAGGTACCGAGGGCGGATTCCACCTGTGCACTACCTGGATGATCGAGGCTTACCTGCTCACCGGCAGGCGCGCCGACGCCGAGGAGTTGTTCACCCAGTTCGTGGACACCGCCGGCCCGACCGGCCTGCTGCCTGAGGAGTACGACCCGGTCGAAGAGCGCTCCCTGGGCAATCACCCGCAGGCCTACAGCCACGTGGGCCTCATCCGCTGTGCGCAGCTGCTCGCGGCCGGGTCCGGTGATTCCTAGCCCGCGTCGGTGCTGAGCGTCTGGGGGACGGCGGGCAGGACGGTCGCGAAATAGGAATCGGCGGCGGCGGTGGTGCCGACGTCCCGGCCCGCCGCCTCGGACAGGTACCAGCGGTGCTCGAGGATCTCGTGGAAGATCTCGGGCGGCGGCAGGCGGTCGCGCAGGCTGTCGGGGATGGCGGCCGTCGCCGGGTCGTAGACTTCCTCCAGCCAGCGGTGCGCGGCAACGGTGAGAGACACCGGGCGGCGGTTCTTCTGCTCCAGGTAGCCGCGGAAGCTCGCGATGTCGTTGAGCAGGCGCCGCGCCTGGTTCTCTTCCGCGCCGATCCCGGTCTCGCGGAAGAGCTCGCGGGCGTGATGACCGGATTCAGCGACCCTGGTCCGCACTTGCAGCTTGGTCCCTTCACTGGTGGCGGTCAGCACCACCTCGTCGGCGTCGAAGCCAAGCTCGTTCAGGCGGCGCAGCCGTTCGGCGATGCGATAGCGCTGCTCGTCGGGTCGGAAGATCTCCTCGCCGTTCAATTCCTCCCACAGCTGCTCGTACCGTCGCTGGAGGTCGTCGCCGGTCTGCCACGGGTCGACGTCGGGCGGAAGCAGTCCGCCGGCCTCGAGGTCGAACAGTTCTCCGGTGATGCGCTCGACCGCGAGCTCGATGTCCCAGGCGCGCTGGCCATCGGTCAGGGATGGGTGCTGCTCGCTGGTCTCGGCGTCGACCAGGTAAGCCTCGAGCCGGCCGGCGTCGTAGCGGAACAAGGCATTGGACAGCGAGCAGTCCCCCCACCAGAACCCGGACAGGTGCAGCCGGACGAGCAGTTCGACCAGCGCGTCGAGCAGCCGGTCGGTCGCGGTGCCCCGGCGCGCGGAGGAAAATAGCGCCCGGTAGGTGGTCGCGTAGCTGAGGAAGCGGGTGACCAGGATCGCGTCGGCGTCGCGACCGCGGTCGGCCACGATGCCGACGACCTCAACGGCCGGGATATTGAGGGTCGCCAGGGCTCGGAGCAGGGTGTACTCGCGCCAGGCCAGCCGCTCGCTAATGGATTTGAGCGCATAGATCTCGCCCCCTTCGGCGGCGAACCTCACCACGTGCCGCGAGATGCCCCGCTGGCGGATCTCGATGAGCCGCTCGTCGTCCCATTCTTCGAGAGGCACTGCCCAGGGCAAGGTCAGCAGCCCGGAAGCGGCGTCCGCCGACGGGCCGAAGATGAACCTCACTGGATCGAGTCCTCCCCGATAGCGTTGCTCAGCCGTTACGGATGAGCGCGTTCAGTTCCCTGGACAGCGCGGCGATCGTCGGGCCGACCGGGCGACGTGACATGAGGGCCCGTCCGGCGCCCAGGTCCTCGGCGGCGTGCGCCCGGCCAGGATGTCCTTGCGGTAGTACAGCAGCTCGGCGTTGCTCGTGAACGGGACGGCGTACAGGCGCCCGAGGTATTTGGCCGCGAACTCGGCCGTCCAGATCACGTCCAGGCTCATGACGTCGTACAGGCTGCTCTTGGCCCGCAGGTTCGCCACGAGCTGCGCGAGCTGGTCGTCGGCGTCGTCAGGCAGCGGTATGAGGGTGACGCGCTGCCGGGGGTGAGCCGAGTTCCACTGCTTGATGAGAGCTGGTAAATAGCTGTCGGTGTCGAGCTTGCCAGTCGCGAAGGTGATCGGGCCGATCCCGCTGAGTGAGGTCACGGCGGCCGGCGCGGCCGTTGCGCATCCCGCCGCGGAGGTAGCAGCAGTGAGCAGCAGCGCCGCAATGGCGGCCAATCTCTTACGCGGTGTTCTCATCGACTTCGCTCCAGCCTGACCACCATGCATACGTGTTATACACTCTGGCTAGGTATAGGTCAAGGGAGCTGGTCAGACGGCCGCGGCGGTCTCAGAGTACGTCCCTGACAGCACGCGCTTAAGGTGCCTGATCGCGTAGTAGGCCCGCGACTTGACCGTCCCCGCTGGGATGCCAAGCGCCTGCGCGATCTCCGTCACCTGACGGCCGTGGAAGTACATCTCCACGATGACGTGCCGGTGCTCGGGCGTGAGCTGCGCCAGCGCCGCCTGGACGTCCATGGCGATGACGGCCTGCTCGATGCGCTCGGCCGGGTCGGGCCGGTCGAGCTCCTCGTCGTCGATAACCTCTTCGTTGCGGGACCTGGCCCGCCACAGGTCGATCGCCACATGACGGGTGATCGTGAACAGCCAGGACCTGATCGCCTGCTCGCGGCCGTCCACTACTTCTGGATGGCGCCAGGCGCGCATCAGGGTCTCCTGCACGATGTCCTCGGCCCGCTGCCGGTCACCAAGCGTCAGCTTGAGCGCGAACCTGAGCAGCGCGCCGCCGTGCAGCTGCCACAGCTTGCTCATCGCTTCGGCTGCGGCGGTGTGAACTGGTGCGGCGGCGGTTCCTGACCCAGCCAGAGCGAGGGCCGACCGGCCGGGACTGAGCATGGCGTTCATTACTTATCCTCCCGAGTGCTCCCGGTAGCTTCGGCGCCTTCCGGTAATAGCAATCCTCGGGCGGATGCCCGTTCTGGGGCTATCGGCGATCGCAGTGAGGTTTTCCGGGCTAGCTCAGTGAGATTCGTGCCTGCCTCAGTGAGATCCGGCTAGCTCAGTGAGAGATCGGCCTAGCTCAGTGAGGGGGCATCACTGACCCCACATCGATCGTGGCGTACATTCCCGGCTATCCCGGCATTTGGTGCAATCGACCAGAGCGCGCGGCACCGAGGTCCCACGGGGTGCTGTTCGGGGACGGCCTGGAGCCCCGGCCCGGCCCGGCTGAAGGTGCTAGTCGTTTTCCCCGGCGAAGGCTGTCTGCAGTACCTGGTGTCCGCGGCGGGTCAGCAGCAGGGCGCGGCCGGGCGGGAACTGCCTGGGCTTCACGTTGCCGAGCAGCAGTCCCTCCGTGGGCGCGCACGACAGCGCGATGTCGGGGATGTTGGACTCCTGCAGGCGGCGGAGCACCGGGTCCATGCCAGTGCGCATGGACCCGGCCGCGGCGCGGGCGATGACGACGTGCAGGCCGATATCGCTCGCTTGCGGCAGGAACTCGATCAGCGACTGAAGCGGGTTGCTCGCCGACGATGAGACGAGGTCATAGTCGTCTACGAGCACGAAGACCTCGGGCCCGCTCCACCAGTCCCGGCGGCGCAATTGCTCAGGGCTGACGTCCTGGCCGGGCACGCGATCCTGCAGGCTGGCGGCCACGCTGCCGATGAGCTGGCCGGCAGCCGCGGCGGAAACCGCATAGCCGAGCCGGTACTCCTGCGGGACCACGTCGTACAGTTCGCGGCGCAGGTCAACGAGGATGACCTTGGCCTCGTCCGGCTGATAGCACTGGGTGATGCCGCGGGCGACGAGCCGCAGCAGGTTCGTCTTGCCGCTCTCGGTGTCGCCGAGGATCGTCAGGTGGGCGGTGGAGGAGAAGTCATGCCACACCGGTGCCAGCGCGGTCTCGTTCAGGCCAAGTGCCAGCTTCATCTTGCCCTCGGGCGGCGGAAGCTGATCGACGGGCAGCCGGTCGGGCAGCATTCGTACCCTTGGTGCCCTCGGCCCTTCCCAGTGGTCGGCGACGGTGCCCACCAGAGCGGCCACGCCCAGTTCCAGGCTGGCCATGTCGCTGTCGCCGTCGATGCGCGGCAGAGCGCCCATGAACTGGAGCTTGCCGGCCGTGAGTCCGTGGCCGGGAAGTTCAGGCACGTTCTTCGCCGCCCTGATGTCGATGATGGAGTCGAGCGAGTCGCCCAGGCGCAGTTCAAGGCGCGTCCCCATCTGGTCGCGGACTGAGCTGTGCATCTCGGACCAGCGGTTCGTGCAGAGGATAAGGTGCACGCCGTAGTTGAGCATCCGGGGCAAGACCGAGCGCAGCGTCATCTCGAGCTGCTCGAAATCGTGCTTGAAGGTGCTCCAGCCGTCGATGACCAGGAAGACGTCGCCACGGAGATCGTCACTGAAGCGCCCGGCGGCCCGAAGCTGGCGGTACGCGTCCATGTTCGGGATCCCGTGCTCGGCGAACTTCTTCTCCCGGTCAGTGACCAGGGCCGTTACCTCGGCGATTGTCCGGCTGACCAGGTCGGTCTCCAGGCGGGTCGCGACGCCGCCGACGTGCGGGAGCCCGGCGAGCGCAGCGAGCGTGCCACCGCCCAGGTCCACGCAGTAGAACTGGACTTGCAGCGGAGTGTGAGTCACCGCGATACCGGTCATCAGGGTGCGCAGCAGCGTGCTCTTGCCGCCCTGCTGGCGGCCGACGATCCCGACGTGGCCGCCTACCGCGGACAGGTCCACCATGTAAAGATCGCGGATCTGCTCGAAGGGCCGGTCGACCACGCCGACCGGCACCACGAGGCCGCCCCGGCCCGCCCAGTCCACCGGGGCAAGCCCGGCCCCAGGCACCGGCTCGAGCGCGGGAAGCAGCTCGTCGAGGGTGGGCGACGCGGTCAGCGGCGGCAGCCAGACCTGATGGGCGGCCGGACCCTTGCCGGCGAGGCGGTCGACCATGACGTCAAGTAGGGTTTGCTGGGCCTCGCCGTTCTGCGCCTGCGAGCCGCCGGACGGTTCGTCAGGCACGGCCTGATCCGCTGGTTCCTGTGCCACCGGCTCGCGGGGGATCAGGTAGCCAGCGGCGTAGGGGACGACAAGCTGCCTGACGGCTTCCTGGCGCTGGCGGCGGGTCGCGGCCGTGCGGTAGGGACCCGACACGTAGGCAGCCTTGAACCTGAGCAGGGTGGACACGTCCGTCCGCAGGTAGCCGGATCCCGGGCGGGGCGGCAGCTCGTAGGCGTCGGGGACGCCGATGACCGCCCGCGATTCCATGGAGGAGAAGGTCCGCAGGCCGATCCGGTAGGACAGGTGCGACTCGAGCTGGTGAATGCGGCCGTCATCCAGCCGCTGTGAAGCCAGCAGCAGGTGGACGGCAAGTGACCGGCCGAGGCGTCCGATCATGACGAACAGGTCGATGAACTCACGGTGCGCGGTCAGCAGCTCACTGAACTCGTCGACGATGACGAACAGCGTCGGGAGCGGGTCGAGCGGGGCGCCCTGCGCCCTGGCCTTCTCGTAGTCGAGCGCCGAGCTGTAATTGCCGGCCCGGCGCAGCAGTTCCTGCCTGCGGACAAGCTCACCTTGCAGTGACTCCTGCATTCTTGAGACGAGCTGAACCTCATCCGCCAGGTTGGTGATCAGAGCGGAGGTGTGCGGAAGCCGGTCAAGTTCGATGAACGTAGCGCCGCCCTTGAAGTCAACCAGGACAAAGTTCAGCGTCTCCGACGAGTGCGTGGCGGCCATCGCCAGCACCAGCGTCCGCAGGAGCTCGCTCTTTCCCGAACCGGTAGCACCAATCAGCATCCCGTGCGGGCCCATGCCTTCCAGGGCCGATTCCTTGATGTCGAGCTCCACCGTGTGGCCGTCCTCGTCGATGCCGATCGGCACTCGCAGCCGGTCGGTCGCCGACCGCGCCGCCCACATCGGGCGCGGGTCGAAGCTGGCCAGGTCCGTGATGCCGAGCAGCTTGGTCAGGTCGAAGTCGGTGGCGAGCGGCTCGGAGATCTCGGTGGTAGCGCCCAGCCGGAACGGAGAGACGATGCGCGCGCACGCTCGTGCGTGGGCCACGCTCAAGTTGTCGCCGCGCCCGAGCGGCGTGCGGACTTCCTTGGCTGACCGGCTCGATTGCACCATCTCCAGGCTGTCGGATGTGACGTCAAGTCGCAGCGTCCGCTTCGCGGGCCGCCACGCGATGGTCTCGCCAATGTCGATCAGCACCGCGTTGCGGTAACCGGCGCCAGTGAACCGGGTCTCGCCCCCGATCTCGCCGCCATCGAGGATGACGACGACGTAGGGCTCGTCGCGGTTGGGCGCCGCGCCGGGCTCGTGCCTGGGCCGCTCAGTGAACTCCTCGCCGAACAGGGCAACGACCTCGCTGAGCGTCGGACGCAGCGCGCGGAGCGGCCCGGCCGCGTCGCCCTGAGAGTGGTGCTGGGAGTGCGGCAGCCACTTGATCCACTCCCAGTTCGCGGCGGTTTCCGCGCCGCAGCAGGCCGCGATCCTGACGTCATCGGGGGAGTGGAACGTGAAAAGCTGTGTCACCATCGCGCGGGCCGCGCCCCTGGCGGCGTCGGTGTCCCCTGACAGCACGATCTGCGCGAACCCGCGCATGAAGACCGCGACAGGCTGCCGGGCCACGGTCGCGTGCGCGTGCACGAACCGCCGCAGCGCGCGCGCACACAGCGGTTCGAGGTCCTCGACCGGCTTGGTCTGGATCGGGTTGATCCTGACCGCGAAGAGCTGCGGGCCGGTGCCGATCCTGACCTCGGCGAAGTCGCGGTGCGCCGGGCGCCGCTCCCAGAGCCGGGCGCTCAGCGCGACCGACCAGAGGGACGATGGGTCAGGATGCAGCCAGGCCAGCGCCTTTCGCTGCTGGCCGATCTGCTCCCTCACCTTCGCCCGAGTCTGGGTCAGGTATCGCAGGTAGTCGCGTCGCTCGCCCTTGGTGCGCCGCATCCGCTGACCGGTGGTGCGGCCCATCTGGCCGATCATCATGGACATGGTGGTGAACACCATGAGGCCGCCGGCGATCCACCTCGTCGCCCCGCCCGAGCCGGGGGTCACGAACAGCAAGATCATCATGCTGGACCCCAGCGCCATCGGCAGGAAGGTGAGCAGCAGCGAGAGGTTGCCGGTGGGTTCCTCTGGCATCACCGGCGGCTCTTGAAGCGACAACTCCCCGCTGGGCATGTCCGGGGGCAGGCGGCGGGCCGGCCGCCGGAACAAGGTAGTGCTCATCTCGCGGACTCCTCCTAATGTTTCAGCGCCCCCTATACGCACACAAGGCGAGGAACCGTCAGGAGAGTTAGAAATCGCGTAAGGCCGCGGCGCTGCCTGGACTGAGGAGCGCGGTTTTCGCGACGAGGGAAGGCAGCGCCTCGGCTAATCGAACATTTCGGCCCAGCGCGCCGCAACGATGGCCCACCGATGCTGCCCGGCCAGGGCCCGGGCTACCGCAACCATGGGCCATCGATGTCGTGGCAACAACAACGACGGGTCACCGTTGCGGTTACCTGGCCTGGCCGAACAGCATCGATGGGCCACCGTTGCGTTTCCGCTGGAGTGAGTTCTGGTCGGCTCCTCAGCGCGGTCCGGGCGGGGTCATGTCTTCGGCCGGCGCAAGCCCAGGTATCCCGGCATTCCGGGCATTCAGTGCACCCCGTGGTCTCGCCCCTGGGAGGCGGGGGCACTTTACCTCGGTAAAAACGAAGGCGAAGTGCCCCCGCCTCCCGAGCAAGACCCTGCGGGACCCGCCTCACTCCCAAAGAAACACACCCATGGGCCACCGTTGCGGTCACGGCCCGAGACCAGCGGCGAATTGCCCGGTTTGCCACGAACCCCGCGAAACGAGCTAACTGGATCATGAACCGGGATCCCGCTGACCCGCCCCGCCCCGGCCCGGACCCCGCCTGGCATGCACCGGGCTACGCCAGATACCGACCCAGGGGCCGGCGAAAGCGCGGAACACCCGCCCCGAACACCAGCAAAACCGGCGAGACAACAATCTGTCATACGCGGCTTCACGGAACCCGCTTGACAGGCCCACCAGAAAAGTCACCCGACAGCCTCAAGAGCGGCCCGAAGCCCTCGCCAAAGGCCGAAGGCCGGAGGCGAAAAGCCAGCGCGGCCCTCCGCCGGCCCGGAGGCGAATTTAATACTGAAGCTCGCTGGCGTGTCGTACGTATGAGGGCCGTGAACGAGAACTCATCAGGGCCGGCCCAGGGCGGGCACGAAGGCTTTTCCGGCAGCATGACCGCTGGCGACCGCGTTGGCGTGGCCGTTGCCGGACCTGCTGCCAGCGAATCCGAGCAGGCCGCCAGCGAGGCCGCCACGCAGCTCGGCGTGGTGGATGACCTGTGCCGTCTCACCATCTGCGGCCCGGCCAGGAGCGTGGAGCTCGCCGTGCCCGTGCACGTGCCGCTCATCGACTTGCTGCCCGCCCTGCTTAGCCACCTCGGTGAGAACCTGGCCGATACCGGCTTGGACCACGAGGGCTGGGTGCTGCAGCGACTCGGCGACCCGCCACTGCAGGAGGAGCTGAGCGTCGCCGCGCTCGGGCTGCGGGACGGCGACCTTTTGCACCTGCGGCCGCGGGCGGACCAGCTTCCGCCGCTTGACTTCGATGATCTGATCGACGGCGTCGCGGCCGGGATCTCGAGCCGGACCGACCGCTGGGGGCCTGCGATGTCGCGGCGCCTGCTCGCCGGGCTGCTCGGCGGATCGCTCGCGACCGGCCTCGTGCTGCTGGCCGGCCACGTCAGTGCCCTGTCCGACCTGCTGGCGGCCGGGCTGGTCCTTCTCCTGCTCGGGCTCACCGCGGCCGCATCTCGCGCCTACGCTGACGTGCCCGCCGCCGCGGTACTCGGCGGCGGCGTGATCGGCTACGCCGGCCTGGCTGGCGCGGAGCTCCCCCTGCTCAGCGCCGCGTCTCACGGGCAGGACCTGCTGGCCTGGGCGGTCCTGCGGGCGGCGGTGCTGGCGGGCGGCGCGGCCATCGCGGGGGGCAGCGCGGCGGTCGCCATGGCGAGCGGCAGACGTCACCCGGCGCTGGCCGGCGGCGTGGTCACCGGATTGCTGATCGCCGCGGGCGGCGCGGTCGCGACCTTCGGCAAGTTCGGGCCGGCCCCGGCGGCGGCCGTGGCGGTGACGCTGGCCATGCCGGTGGGCTGCTGGGCGCCGGCGCTGTCGTTCCGGCTGGCGAAGCTGCGCCTTGACCCGACGCCCACCACCGCAGAAGAACTGCAAGCTGACCTCGATCCCATGCCCGCCGACCACGTACTCGAGCGCACGCGCTGCGCGGACCGTTACATGACCGCGCTCTACTGCGGCCTCGGCGTAGTCGTCGGCGGGTGCCTGATCACGCTCGGGATCTCGCCCAGCCTGTCGGCCAAGCTCGTCGCGGCGGACGCGATCCTGCTCGTGCTGCTGCACTCGCGAGTGCTGGTCGCGGCCAGGCACCGGCTCGCGGCCGTCATCCCGGCCATCATCGGCGTGGCGGTACTGCTCGCCGCGAACGGGCTCAGGGACGGCGCCCGCGACTGGCTGCCGGTCCTAGGCGTCGTGATCGTGGCCATGGCACTGCTGTTCACGGCCGAGCGATCGCTGCCCGGTCACAAGCCGCTCCCGCACTGGGGCCGGTACGGCGACTGGCTGCAGACCCTGACCGCGGCCGCGCTGTTCCCGCTCACCCTGTGGGCGCTGAACATCTACCAATTCGTCCGCTCGGCCCGCGGCTGAACCCGATGAGCCCGCTTCAAGTGAAGGAGATGCTGCCGTGAAGTCCCGGCGTGACCAGGTACAAGCGCACGCTTACGTGATGGGGCGGATGACCGCGGCCCTGGTGCACGGCGAGCCAGACGCGCCCGAGAGCCCGATGCGGCGCACGTCCCTCGGCTCGTTCGGCGGCCTGCTGCTCGGTGCCCTCGCCATCGCGGGGTTCCTCATCTGGGGCCTCATCGCACCGCCGAGCACCCCTGGCAAGTTCACCGAGGGCGAGCTGATCGCGGTCAAGCAGACCGACAGCCGCTACATCTTCGCCCGCGGCACGCTGCACCCGGTGCTCAACTGGTCATCGGCGCTGCTGCTCGAAAACGGCAACCCGGCGATGACCTCGGTCACCGCTGCCGCGCTGACGCAGGTGCCGCAGGGACAGCCAGTCGGCATCGCGGGCGCGCCCGACGACCTGCCGGCGCAGACGGCCGTCAACAAGGGCTCGTGGCTAGTCTGCTCCCAGCCCGGCCACGGCAAGCAGCAAGTCGTGTCGCTGGCCATCGGCCTCCCGGCGGAATCCTCCGAGGTGCCGCTGGGCTACGGCGTGATCGTGGCGGCGCCGGACGGCAGCCGGTACCTGCTGTATGACGGGTACCGGATGCGGCTGGACGCGCCGTGGCTCGCCGCGGCGCTCGGCCTGGAGCGGGCGCCGGTGATCAACGTCAGCGCCGCCTGGCTGAACGCGGTGCCGACCGCGACCGACCTGCGGCCAGTGCCCGTGACCGGCCGGGGCGCGGCCGGGCCGGTACTCGGCGGCCGGGCCACCAGGGTCGGGCAGATACTGGCCGACAGCAACATCGGCAGCGCCAGCCAGTTCTACCTGGTCGTCGCCGGCGGGGTCACGCCGGTCAGCGCCACCCAGGCGGCGGTGGTCATCAGCGATCCGGCCACCATCTCCGCCTACCCAGGTGCGACCGCGAACCCCGTACCGGTGAGTCCGGGCGCCATCGCGACCGCTCACGTCATCAACCAAACCCTGCCTGACGCGGCCAGCGCCCCGCAGGCACCGCCCTCAAGTTACGTGCCGACCGGGCGCCAGGTGCCGTGCATGGACTACGCCGCTACCGGCGCCGGGGCCCCCACGCTGGTGTTCGCGGCGCCGCTCAGCGGCGCGCCGGCCGCGCAAGGGCTGACCGACGTCGCTGTCAGCCCGCAAAGCGCCAGCCTCATCGAAGTCGGACCGGAAAGCGGCGCCCTGGTGCGCCCGCAGGCCGCGCCCGGCGTCAGCGGCACCGCCTTGTTCCTGGTGACCGACGCGGGCGTCAAGTACCCCCTGCCGTCGGCAACCGCCGCGGCCGCGCTGGGTTACCGATCCCGGCTCGCGGCCCGACTGCCCGCCGGCCTGCTCGGCCTGCTGCCGACCGGCCCGGCACTTGACCTGTCAGCGCTGAGGAAGTGATCGGCTGTCGCCAGACGATGACCGATGAGGTCCGGCATCCACCATCAGCAAGTGAAAGGAATCAGGCATGACAACCCCAGTGACCGCACAGCAAGCCCAGGTCATCACCCAGTCGGCGCAGGCCTTCGAAGACGGCGTCAACGCCATGAACCAGGTCTACAACCAGGTCTTCGCCGCCGGCGACCAGCTCAAGGGCCAGGCCATGGTCTCGACGGCCGGCGCGCAGTTCAGCGTCGCCATTACCCGATGGACCGACGACTTCAACAACATCAAGGCAACGCTCCAGGCGATGCACGATCAGCTGCTCTCGACGACCAGCCAGACGACAGGCACCAACTCGGCCAATGCCGAGATCGCCGCCGCGCTCGCGGGCAAGACGGGTTCCTGAACTCAGGGATCCGTGCCGGGAAATGACGGCGTCACCTTCAGAAAGGACATCAGGTTACCATGAGCGATGGCGACATCTTCGTCAACTACGGTTCAGTCAACGACGTCGAGGACGTGCTTTCGGACGCCACGAACGCCGTCTCGCAGATTCTGGACTCGATCAATTCCACGGTCGGCCCCCTGGTCGCAAGCTGGCAGGGTAGTTCGCAGGACGCGTATTCACAGATCCAGGCCAAGTGGAACTCCGATACCCAGGACATGCAGTCCGTCCTCAGCCAGTACGCCCCGACCCTCGATGAGATGAAGGTCAACTACGGCAACACCGACAACAATCTCGCCTTGCAGTGGTCCTCGATCACCTAGCACCATGACGGGCGCGGTCGTCGGACCGCGGCTCAGCGGCCGGCGACCGCCTTGCGGACGGAGGTAACCATGACCACGCCGACTAACACCACCCAGATAGACACCACTTACCTGCAAGGGCTCCAGAATCAGCTTCAGACCATTCTGACCGATGTTAAGGACCAGCTCAGAGGCGTCGGGGCTTCGCCTAATCCGAGTGTGCACGGCTGGCTTGAGACGGTCGACCAGACGCTGAACGTCCAGGGGGGCGGGAGCAGCTTCAATGCCGGGGCAGCGCTGAACACCGCGCTGAAGAACATGGGCGGCAGCGTCCATGATCAGCTCACCTGGCTGGAGAAGGTACTAAACGACATGATCAACGAGATCACCACCACGATCCAGTCGTTCAGCGGCACCGAGAGCCTCAACAACGACGCCGTCTCCCAGCTCATCAGCGACTTCCAGAACACCATTAACGACATGAACAACCCGCCGGGCGGCAGTTCGTCGAACGGCTCGTCCAGCTAGACGCGCAGCGGTAGCAGCAGAGCCGGCGGCCGTCGCCGTTATCTGCAGACGAGGAGACGCAGGCAATGGCTAGCAATTACACCAGCTGGATGCAGAACGGTCCCTCCGACCCGACCCCTGGCGACTTCGATTCGCCCAATGTCAGTATCGATAACGGAGGCGGCTCGCCGCCCGCGAGCACGCCGATAACTGTTCCAACAACTGGTAATGACTACAACGGCTGGAACTGGGAGCAAACGCTGGTCGGAGTGCTCGGCCTGCACCTACCGGACCGGAATGACGTCACCAGCCAGCGGTGGACGGCCATTAACTTCAACTCCGACGGGGGCAGCGGCTTGCTCAGGATCTTCGCCGCGACCTGGATGTCCGGTGCGGATAATCAGGACATATTCGTCTACCTTAACCCGAACCTGCTCCAGCCAAACGGTATCTGGGACAATTATTTCAACCAGCCGTATCAGGCCATCACCGATGCGGTACAGGAGAACTACACCGGCATCCAAGTTGATCCGCTAACCTTCGCGATCGCCGCGGCCGAGGTCCAAGGCGTCATCGACTTCTACCAGAATTCCTCCCAGACCCTTCAAGGCTTGTCGAACAGTTTGCAGGGTGACGCCTCAGCGTTCCAGGGACAAGCCGGCGGTGCGTTCGCACAACTTGTCAACAATTTGTACGAGGCGACAAATTCGGTTGCGAAGCAGATGACGACGCCCTCCAACTACGCGACGCTGATCAGCGCCGCTGAAGACCAGGTCAGGACTTTTGTGCTGAGCCTGTGGAACGCCATGGCGCACTGGATTGCAATGCTCGATCACCAGCCGCTCGGCGCTATTTACCAGGCGCTAGAGAATGGTAACGTCATCACGGTTGATAGTGATGGCAACTATCAGATGGCTACCCCCAATAGCACGGACTCCTCTTTCGGTGACCTGACGACAGCCGACGCCTGGCTGGCGATAGAGAGCTCCGCGAAACAGTTGTGGCTGCAGTCGATTGCCAGTGCCCTCGACCCGATCGCGCTGACCGCGCTGACCTCGCTGGCCAACAGCTACCTGAGCGCCGCCAGCGGAGACCAGCCGCTCAATCCCCCGACCTTGCAGCAGATCACCGTCGGGAACTCCGTTAATGATGACTTGGCCGACGACACGAACCTTCCTAGCCTGGACCTGAGCGGCGATACCGGGCAACTGGACCTCGGCGGTGACGGTAACCTGGACGTTCCCGGCGAGGACAATACGCCCGACAGCGTGACAACCGGACTGGGTAGCCTGGGCGGCTTGGATGACCAGGACATCCCTGGCGGCTCGAATGTCCCTGGGGGTGTCGACACCGCTCTGGGTGATGCCGGCGGCACGGGAAACCTGAACGTCCCCGGTGGGGTCAGTACCACTTTTGACGGCAATGGCGGTGCCGGGGGAACGTCCGGCCCGTCTGCGGTTGGCGAACTGACGAACGCGCTGGCTGCCAATGGCAAGACCCAGTCCGCGCTTCAGCAGGCGCTCGCGCTCGCACCGTCGACCGGACCGCTGCACAACGCGCTGACGACGGCGCTGGCGAACAACTCCAAGGCGCGTGGCGCACTTCAGGCAGCGCTGAACGGCACAGAGACCGCCGCCACCGCCCTGCAGGCGGCGCTGTCAAGCAACGGCCAGACCGAGTCGGCACTTCGGCAGGCCCTGACCCTGGCGCCATCCAAGGGTCCGCTGCACAACGCGCTGGAGACCGCGCTCGGCGACAGCAAGAAGACGCAGTCCGCGCTGAACCAGACCCTGGCCAGTGGCGCCGTCCCGGGCACCAGCTCGATCCACCAGGCGCTGAACAGCGACAATGCCGTGAGCGGCGCGCTGCAGAAGGCGCTGCTCAGTTCGCTGGTGCCGAGCCGCGGCCCGCTGCACACCACGCTGACCAGTGCCCTCGCTCGCAGCGGCGAGATCAAGTCCGATCTTGACCACGCCCTGGATGGCGGGGCTACGCCGAGTATTTCGGCCTTGCACCATGCGCTGAGTTCCAACACCGCGCTCGTGTCCGAACTGCGCAGTGCGATCGGCCAGGTGCCGGCGCACGGCGCGCTCCACAACGAGCTGATGGCCGCGCTGGCCGACAGCAAACACGTCGGCACCCAGATTCACCAGGCCATGGCCCAGGCGGGGGTTGCCAGCCAGTCGCCAGCCGGCCTGGATTCAAGCCTGGGGAACCCCGCCGGTGCCCTGACCGGCCCTTACTCGGCGCTCGGAAAGCAAGGACTTACCGCCACGCTCGGCGGAGCTGACGGGGGAGGTGCCTCCGGCCTGAGTGCCGCTCCTGGCGGCGGGATTGGCGGCGGGGGCGGTCTGAGCCTGGTTGGCCATGGCGGCGCCTCGGCCGTCGCATCGACGCCTGGACTCGGCGGAGGCGCTTCTGTGGCCGACGCATCAGGCAGTGTCGGTTCGTCGTCCGCGGCGGGCCCGGCCGCTTCGCCTGGCAGCGGCGGCTCCGCCGTGCCGTTCTTCCCGCCGATGGCCGGCTCAAGCGGAATGGGAACGGGCTCCCAGCAGCAGGAGCGAGAGCGGACCACCTGGCTGGCCGAGAAGGAAGATGTGTGGGGCACCGAGCCCCAGGTCGGTCCCGCCGTGCTCGGGCGAGACTTCTTCGCGGCCGACGACGATGCCGACGATGAGCTCGACGAAGCGATGACCGGGCTGCCCGCGCGCGGATCCTCGCGAATCAAGGCGCGCTAACGTGAAACGCCCGGCCGCCCCTGTGAGCCATTACCGCCAGACCGACACGCTGTCCAGCAGCCCTAGGTCCGGGCATATGGTAATGTGTGCCCATGTCCGGGCACCCGGATCAACTTGTGGCCAGATACTCTGAATTGGTACGTCTTAACAAGCTGGTCCGCGATCTCGCTATTGGCAATGGTTCTGTGGTGCTCGTCGAAGGCGAGCCGGGCGTTGGCAAGACGGCGGTAGTTGACAGTGCTCTGCACGGCAGTGCCCTGGCCGGATGCCAAGTGCTGCGGACCGTCGGCGATCCGTTGACCGAACCGCTGCCGCTTCGCATGATCCTTAAGTGTCTGCGGGTAGAAGAACTGCCTGCTGGTCCCGAACGCGCCGGACTGTCGGCCCTGCTCGGCAGCGGCGAGCCTGGATCGGCTGAAGTGTTGTCTGGCGATGGCATCGTCGCGGCGGTTGAGCGAGTGATCGTGCTGATCGAGCGCCTGAGCGCTGCTGCTCCGCTCATCGTGGTCTTGGACGATCTGCAGTGGGCAGACGACGCTACTCTGCGCCTATGTCAGCGGCTGGCTAGCATGATCAAGCAGCTTCGCGTGCTTTTGGTGGGCGTGAGCCTGCCGGTGCCCCGCAAGCCGGCCCTCACCCGCCTGCGCCAGAGCATCAAGGACCTCGCCGCCAGTGGCCACGCCGAACTGCTCACCATCCCGCCGTTGCCGCAGGACGCGGTCGACGAACTGGTCGGGCGGGTCGTCGGCGCACCTCCTGGCCCCCGGCTAAGGGCGCTGGTCACTCAGGCGGCCGGAAACCCGCTGTACGTTCGCGAGATATTGCACGCGCTCACTCGGGAACACGTGCTCGATCGCGACGCACAGATGGTCGAAGCCCGCCATTCCGCCGCTGAGTCGCTGCCTGACTCGTTGATAGCGACGATCGACGGACGGCTGGATTTCCTGTCGGCGGCCACAATGGACTTGCTGCGCATGGCGGCACTGCTCGGCATCGATTTCGCGGTCGAGGACCTGACCGTGGTGCTCGGCAAGCCGCCCGCCGAGTTCATAGAGGGTGTCGAGGAAGCGATGGCGGCCAGCGTCCTGACCGAGTCGGATCTGGGGCTGCGATTCCGGCACGGGCTGATTCAGCTGGCCTGCTACAACCGCATCCCCCGGTCGCTGCGTATCCCGCTGCACCGGCAGGCCGCGCGGGCACTGAGCGACAGCGGAGCACCGCTCGCGCGGGTGGCCGAACAGGTCATCCCCTCCGCCCGGCTGGTCGACCGGTGGCTGCTTGACTGGCTGTCGGCCAATCTGGGGCAGCTGACCGTGCAAGCGCCGCAGCCGGCGGCCGACTTGATGCGTAACACGATTCGCGCTATGGGCAGTAATGACCCGCGCTATGGCCTGCTTGTGACCGGTCTCGTGCGCGCCGAATTCATGCTCGGGAACAATGCCGAGGTGCTCGCGGTCGCCGACACCTTGCTCGCATCGGTCGCCGATGCGGAGTTTGCCGCGGAGATCAGCTGGTTCGCGTGCCACGCGTGCCTGCGCAAGGGCCTGCTCGCCGACGGGCTGCGGGTCGTCCGTCAAGCGCGCGCGGCCGCCGATCCTGGTCCGCGGCTGCTGAGGCTGCTGCGCGTGGCCAATGCCACGCTCTGCGCGGCTACGGGCGACTTCGATGACGCGCACGCCATACTCGACGAGGTGTTCGCCACAATTGAGACCGGGCAGGCCCATCTCGACGACTTCCTGCCTGGTTATGCCATGTTCACGTCGGCGCTGGTCATGGCGTATCAAGGAAACTACGGTCCCGTACCAGAACTGCTTGACCGGGGCCTGGCGGCGCTGGCCGCCAACCCCATGTACAGGGACCTGCGGCTGGCCATGCGCTTCGACCGCCTGCTCGCGTTGCAGCATCTCGACCGGCTGCCCGACACGGAACTGGTGGCCGGCGTCGTGCGCGACATCGAGAAGTCGGGCAGCTCGCTTACCGCCGTCACCCATGCCATGGTGGCCGAGTTGTACCTGCGCTCCGGGCGGTGGACCGAGGCCCTCACCGAGATCGAGTCCGCGGGCGATACCGGCGACACTGAGATGGCTGAGCTGCTGTGCGGCGGGATCTCCGCCTATGTCAGCGCGCATCGCGGCGACTGGTCCTCGGCGCACCGGGCGCTGGCCGCCTTGGCCGGCTACGGCCTGTCCAATGTGCAGCAACGGCACGACGGAGGCTATGTCCTGATGGCGCGGGCCGCCGCCGCCGAACACGATCGCGGGGCGGCGGAGGCTCTCGCCGTGCTCGTCCCCACGCTCGACCCTGGCATCGCCGCTGGTTACCATGTCCGGCATTTGTGGCGGCCCGACATCATCAGGCTGGCTCTGCTCACCGGCGACCGCGCGCTGGCCGAGGCTTCGGTATTGGTCGCCGAGCAAGAGGCAGCGACCGAACCGTCGTCCAAGGCCAAGGCAATCACCGCCCGGCGGTGCCGGGCGCTGGTCGAAGCCGACACCGTGCCTTTGCTCGCAGCGGCCAGATACCACCAGTCCGTGCGCCAGCTCATGGAAGCTGCTCGCAGCCTCGAGGACGCCGCGGTCGTCGCGGTCGCGAACGGGGACTCGTCGACTGCCCGCACCGCGTTCACCCAGGCGGTTGAGCTGTACTCAGACCTCGGCGCTGAGTGGGACCTGCGCAGGCTGGATGGGCGAATGCGCAAGAACGGCCTGCGCCGGGGCCGGCGAACAAGGCCCTCTCGCCCCGCGACCGGCTGGGAGAGCCTGACGCCGACCGAACTCAAGATCGCCGGAATGATCGCCACTGGGTGCTCCAATCCTGACATTGCCGCCGAGTTCTACCTTTCCCGGCGCACGGTCGAGACGCACGTCTCACACATCCTGACCAAGATCGACGGACGATCGCGCACCGAGATCGCACGGGAGGTCGTCCGCCACTCAAGCCACCAGCCTGCTTAACGCCTCCTATGCGGCAGCGCTGATGGCGGTCCAGTAACCGCTGTACCGGCCGCAGGCGGCCATCCAGTCGAAGGTTCCCTGGGTCCACTGGACAATGCCGTCAAGCTGGCGGGCAGCCGGCAGCGGCAGGGTAGGAGCAAGGCGCTGGTAGTCGAGAGTGAGGCGGTCGATGTAGCCCGGTACGATCGTCGCTGACCGGCTGATCGCAGCTTCGAGTCCTACGGCTTCGTGATGGGCCAGGACGAGCGGCAAGTTGAAAACGAAGTCAACGTCGGCCTTGTCGTTCCCTCATCCGCATACAGGTCGTCGAAAGCATAGAGCCACGCCGCCCAGTCACCGGCGAGGGCAAGCACCTCACGGCTGGCGGTGGGGTACTGGGAGAGGGCGAACTTAGGCCGACATCGCCTGCACGCTGTCAGTGAGGAAACGTATAACGGTCTCAAGTGCTTCGTCATAGCTAGCGTAAACATCCTTCTGAGTGTTGATCGGCCTAATGCTCTTCCTTCCGTCTGAACACGTGTTCGGATCAGGCGGTCACCGGCTCAGAAGCCGACCCGTGCCTTACCGCCTCGGCAGCGATCTCAGTTCGCGACTGGGCGCCTAGTTTGGCCAGGATGTGCGACACATGCGTCTGCACCGTGTACCGCGACAAGAACAGGTCGGCCGCGATGTCGGGATTCGACCGTCCGGTCGCTACCAGGCCGGCGACCTTCACCTCGGTTGGCGAGAGCGCACCCCACCCCGACGCCGGGCGCTCAGGGTAGGCCGACCGGCGGGCCCGCAGCCCATATGGCTGGAGCCGGGCACTCGCCCGACGTAGATCCCAGTCGGCGCCGAGCACCCGATACGCCGCGAGCGCGGCCGCCAGCGCCTGCCGGGCCGCGGTCCGGTCACCCCGGCGGGCGGCCAGCACCGCGGCATCCTCAAGCGCGGCACCATGGTCAAGCACTCTCCCGGCCGTACCGAAGTAGTCAGCCGCCGAAAGTACAAGGCTAGGATCGCCGGTCATCAGCCCCCGGCAATGATCAGCGATCGCGGTTCTTACCGGGATCTGCGCTCGTTCCGCCTCTTCCTGCGCGGCGGCAGTGGCGGCGGCGAGCATCGGCTCATCGGCCACCTCCAAGGCTGCCCGCGCCAGCGCCGGCAGCAGGTCGAGCCGACCCGTGATCGCCTCCGCTGTGTCCGGGTTTATCGCGACCGACAGGATTGCGGCGACCTCGTCGTAGCCGCCTGCCTGCTCCGCCAGCAGAGCCCGTGCCAGCAGTATGTAGTGCGCGTTCGCCGCCGCGACGTCGCTGATGCCGGCCTGGTCGGGCATCCCGCTCAGATGCTCTTCCGCCCTTTCCGCGTCGGCCCGGTGGGCCGCGATCAGGGCGATCAGCCCGTGGATCATGATTGGCAGGTAGTTCGGCCCGGGCAGGCCAACCGCGGGATCGATCTCGGTCAGAGCGTCGTCCCAGTGGCCGAACAGGAAGCACTGCTCGGCGAGCGCGTAGCGGGTAGTGGCGAGGCGGGGCGTGCCGACCTGATCGGCCAGCACCAGCGCCTCGCGGGCGGCCTTGATGGCCTCGGCCCGCCGGTCGAGTTCGCCGAGCACGGAGACCTGGTGGGCGAGCATCAGCAGCCGCAGGTCACTAGCTTCCGCATCATCGCCGATCACGGCAAGTCCACGACTGGTCAGCGCCAGCACGTCGACCGTGTCCCGTCGCATGCCGCTTCGCAGCGACAAGGCGTGCAAGGAGTAGCCGATGGCCAGCCGGTCACCCGAGCGCTCCGCCACCGCGAGCGCGTCATCCAGCAGGTTCGGATCCCGTTCTGCCCGCCCAAGTACAAGCTGGATGAGGGCGCTGAGCGCGGTAAGCCTGGCGGTCCAGGCCTCGCTTAGCCCGGTCCGGCTGAGCGCCTCCCTGATGATCATGCCAGCCTCGGCGGGTCGGCCGGTTCGCAAGAGGGTGTAGCCGACCAGCCAGGTCATGTCAGCGACCCGGTCAGGATCGCGGGTGGCGGCCAGCACGCGCCGGCCGACCCGTTCCACCTCTTCGTCCTGGAGGAGCAGGAAAGCAACCGTCACCAGGCTGGCCTCAAGATCCTCGCGGCGCGCATCGGCGCGATCAAGCTGCGCTAGGACCTCGCGGATCAGGTCAGCGGCGACAGCAGGAGCGAGATAGGTGAGGGCAGGAGCGGCAGCGGCCAGCCAGCCGACGACCCAGGGCTCGACCCTACTCCCAGGAAGGTGCTTGACGGCCGTGAACTGAGCAGCGAGTTGGGCAGCGACCTGAGCGGGCCTGGCACCCGCGTCGGCCAGCGCGCGGGCCGCCCGCCCATGGTGCGCGGCCCGCAGCCCGGCGGACATCCTTTCGTACAGGACCTGGCGGATCAGGCCGTGCCTGAACCGGAACCGAGGCCCGGCCTCAGCGACCACTCCGGCCCGGAGCGCCGCATCGACGACATCAATCAAGTCCCCCGCCGGTCGCCCCGACACCACCTCAAGATCGGCGACGGAGAACTCGGCACCCAGCGCCGCCGCCCACCGGAGCCCGCTGAGCACGTTGTCGGCCAGCCCGTCCAGCCGCTCGCCGATCACCGCCACCAGCGAAACCGGCACGGGCGCCCTGGTCGGCTGATACGCCAGCTCCACTATCCCGGCCGCGATCCGCACCCGGCCCTCACGAACCAGCGCCTCGGCCAGCTCCCGCGCATACAGCGGATTGCCGCCCGCCTGGCCCACGAACTCAGCCAGCCGCCACCCGGGCGACCCGCCCACCAGATTCGCCACCAGTTCGGCGACGTCACCGCCCGCCAGCGGCCCGAGTTCCACCACGCTGCCACCGTTCGCGGTCACCGCCCGCCGCAGCCGCCTAAGATCCCCCCGCACCGTCTCCGGCCGCAATGAACCCGCCAGCAGCAACGGCATCTGCCCGGCTGCCCGGCACAGCCTCGACCACACCAGCACGCTCGCCTCATCCGCCCACTGCAGGTCCTCGGCCACCAAAACCACAGGCGAACGGGTACACAACCGGTCGACAACCGCCAGGAGCCGCTCTACGCCGGCCAGTACCGGGTCACCCGACATCACCCCGGTGCTGCCGGTCAGAACCACGCCAGCCGCAGAATCCGCGACCGAACCTAGGCACTCCGTCATCAGCCGCAGCGGAAACCGCTGACCAAGCTCGTCGGCCGTCCCCCACAGCACCCGGCACCCGGCCACTTCAGCTGCAGCCCCGGCCAGGGCCGCCCGCAGCACCGACGACTTCCCGATCCCCTGCTCCCCCTCCACGAGCGCGACGCCCCCTGCGCCCGCCGACAGCCTGGCGACCAGCCCGGCCAGCAGCCTCAGCTCAGCATCGCGCCCCGTCAGCCTGTCCACCACAAGAGCGATCGTAACGACGTGGCACCAAAAAATACGTGTGCAGCCGGATTCGCCGCTGCTCCGAATCCCTCATCTCCCCGATGTCCCGCGTATCGGTGATCGCACAAGATGACAACGGTCCGAAGGCACAGGCTCTTCGGCCGGACTCAGGAGGACGACAGTCATGAACGCTGCCGTACTGGAACTGAACAGCCCGCCTAGGGCCGACAGCGAATCGATCCAAGAACTGTGGCGGGTCAACGGCACCGTGCTGAGGCGGTTCGCGCTCAAGCTCACCCTCGGCGACGAGCATCGCGCCGAAGACATCGTCCAGGAAACCCTGATTCGGGCCTGGCGGCATCCTGAGCTGGTCGACGGCAATGCGGACACCATCAGACCGTGGCTGTTCACCGTCTGCCGGCACGTCGCGATCGACATGTGGCGGGCCAGGTCGCGGCACAACAACCATGTCGTTGAGGACAACCTGACCGATTCGCCGGATCTGGTCGACTGTATCGATCAGGCCGTGACGGCTATGGAGGTGCGCGCCGCGCTCATGCAACTGAGGCCCGCGCACCGGCAAGTCATCTTCGAGACGTACTACCTCGGCCGGTCCGTGGCCGAGGTCGCCGCCCGGCGCGGCATCCCGGAAGGCACCGTCAAGTCCCGCTCCTACTACGGGCTGCGCCACCTCAAGAAGCTTCTGGCCGCCGTACCTGGCCAGCAGGCCGCCTGAAGCGCGAACAGGAGGATGCAATGACCTCGAATGAACTCAACGTCAGTCCCGACACGATCCTGGCGGCAAGCACGGATTTCGGCGACGTGGGCGACACGGCGCGGATTATCGACGGGAACCTGCAGGACGGTCTCGGTGTTCTCGACGTCGGCGACGATGAGTACGGCGCTGCCTTCAACCGGACTTTCTTGCCCGCGATCAATGCGACCAGCCAAGTGCTGCTCGGAGTCAGGGACGGCATGAACTCGACCGTCCAGAACCTGCGGAACACCGCCAATCTGTACACCAGGTCCAACGAAGTGAACACCGACCTGACCAGCAATCTCGGCCGAGCCTGAGTCCCCCCGATGAGAGATGGAGATCGAGGATGACTAAGACCCTTGACGCCGAGATATTGGTAACCGAGCTCTACCGGGAGAACGGGCCTTTCATCCTGAGCTATGTCACCGGCTTGGTGAGAGACCGCTGCCTCGCCGAAGACGTCGTGCAGGAAACGATGGTCAGGGCGTGGCGGCATTGCGGGCAGTTCAGTGCGGAGAAAGGCTCCGTTAGGGGCTGGCTGATGAAAGTCGCGCACAACATCGCGGTGGACAAGATTCGCATGCGCGAGTCTCGGCCGACTGAGGTCACCTACAGCAGTGCGTCGCTAGCGCTGGTGGAAGATCACGCCGAAACAGTGCTGACCGCCTTGCAGGTCCGTGCGGCGCTCGCCCGCCTGAGCCCCGAGCACCGGGCGGTCGTTGAGCAGATCTACCTGAATGACCGCTCCGCGCGCGAAGCCGCCAAGTTGCTCGGCATTCCTGAGGGGACGGTGTTCTCGCGTGCGTACTACGCGGTGCGCATGCTGCGGCGTGAGCTTGGCCTGACGCGGCCAGGCACTGTCTACCAGGCCGCATAGCCACGCTGCTTAAGGAGCGATCCGGTGGTCTATGACCCGCAGTTTGACACTGAGAGTGCGGAGCTCTTTTTCATCCTCACCGGGTCGCGTCCGCCGCTAGCCAAGGTCGAGACCATGCAGTCAGGAAGCGAAGCGCTGCTGACCGCGGCCCAGAGCGTCGAAACCGACCTGACCCCTCAGCTCGGCCAGATCATCACACGGGTGCTGATGGGGATGGACTCCGCGGTTTCTGTGGAGTTCGCCAGGTCGATGGAACCACTCGCATCCGCTCCGCCGTATTACCTGCCCACGGTTGCCGACCAGTACCGGCAGCTCGCCCAGTACACCCAGACGAGCGCGGACGAGTTCCTGCAAATGAAGGTCAACTCGATCATCGTACTTGCGTCGCTGCTCGTCGCCATCGCCATCGACCTGGCCATCGCCTATTTCAGTCCCGAACTCGGGCTTCCGCTGATGATCGCCGAGCTGACCATTGTCAGGTTCTTGCTGACCAACCTGATAGGTCGTCTGCTGCTGCAGCTAGCGATGGCCGAAGTGATGAGCATTGCCATTCAGGAGGCGCTCGACGCCATCGGACAGTTCTGGCTCGACATTGAGCTGCACCAGAACTGGAACTGGAACGAGACGATCCAGATGCTGGAGATCGGTGCGCTCGGCGGGGTGATGGGGCTCGTGCTGATGCCGGTCGACCACTTTCTCGGCGACCTTCTCGGTGACCTCATCGTCACCAGCAGCAACAGGGTCCTTGGCGATGTGTTCGACACTGAACTCGGCAACCTGGGTCGTAACGTGGCCGAAGGGATCGGCGAGTTCGTCTCTCAGGCCGGCGTTGGCGGCATCCACAACGCGGGGCACGCGTCCATTTTCGGAGCGATGCAGGGCGACGGCTGGAGCTGGGAGTGGGGCACGTTCTCAGGAGGCGCGGCCCAGGGCGTCGCTGGCCGCGTCGGCCGTGGCATCGGCTCCGCTCTCAAGACACCGACCATCACCGTTCCTGTCCCGGTCGAAGATCTGCTCACACGCGGTCTCGGAGAGATCAACCCGGCGATTCTGAACGACATCGCGAACGCCGATCCTGACCGGCCCGTCGCGCTCCCCGAAACGGCCGAAGGGGAGAAGACAGAACCTGCGGAGCCACCAGCGGTAACGCTGCTCAGGGCGGCGGGCGTTCAGCCCGGACCTGACACCGCATACTCGATCGCGCTGCGCACCGGGTTCGTTCCCACGATCGGAGAGCCCTCCGAGGAGAACGCGTACTGGCAGCCTGTCAGCGCACAGGTGCCGATGTCGGGGTTCTTCGTGCCGCGCGAGCAGAACCAGCCGCTCCCAGGTTCGGCGAGCCTGTCGCAGGCGGTGGAGCAGCCCGAGCAGCCGCTGCGTACCGCCACCGAGCAGCCAGCGCCCGAACAGCAGTCGCCGGCGGAGCCAGCGGTGACCGCCCCGAGGCTGGAAGTGGCGGGCATGCGGTGGACGCGCAGAGATGACGGCTGGTTCGCGCCCGAGCAGGGCGGATCGCTTGACCGAGGCCACGACGACGCCGGCCAGTCGTCGCGCGTGCCGGTGCCGACGGGATCACGGGCCGTTTTCGACGGGTCCGGCCAGGTGCGGCATGTGGTGCTGCCCAGCGGGGTCAGCTACGAGCGGGACCTCACCGGCACTTGGTCCGCCGGCCGGGAGCGTCCCGGTGAGGTGATCGTGGTCAAGACCAGTGACCCGGTTACCTTGACTTCGGGTGACAGGGCGGTCGTGGTCGCGCTGCGGCCCGAAAACGAGATGGTGCTTGACAACGGCACGCCGGTGGCCTACCGCCAGGTGCGCGGCGATGAAGGTAACAGGCTCAGGGAACCGGTCACCTTCCTGCCCGACGGCCAGGGCGGCTGGACGCGGACCGACTCGCCGGTTGACGCGACGACCTACGAGGCCTGGCTGGCCGGCGCCAACCAGGCGCATGAGGCGGCGCGGACGCTGCACGACATCGCGGCCCGCTCGGGCAAGGAACTGCCCGAGGGGGAGCGGCTGACCAATATCTCCGCGCAAGCTGTGCGGAGCCTGCTTGACGGTTCTGAGGATGACGCGGTCGCCGGGGTCTACGAGTGGGTTCGTCGCACCGAGGGGGTGGCGCTGCGGTGGACGCAGCTTTCCGCGTCGCACGCGCTCGCCGGCGGACAGGTCGTCAACATGGCCGCGGGCGAAGGGAAGTCCTGGCTGTTCCTAGTCGACGCGGTGCGCCAGGCCGTCCGCCCCGGCGTGGGCGCGGTCCACGTGATCACCACCCGAGGCAACCTGGCCGACCGTGAGATCGACCACTACCGCGACTTGCTCGCTCCGCTGGGCATCGACGTGCACCGGATGAACTCCGACAACCCGCCGCCTGTCCCCGCCGAAGCACGGCCCACGATTTATATCGGCACCAGCCAGGATGTCGGCTTCACCTACCTCAAGACCGGCAAGGTCCCTGGCCAGGACGGCACCGTCAGGATCGACGCCGGCGTCGACGAGATCGACGAGGCGTTCGTGTACTCCAACAGCCAGTACATCCTGTCCGAGGGCGTGCGGGGGGCGGCCGCGCAGGCGGTCTTCGCCCCGGTTCAGCAGGCCACGCGGATCGTCACCGAAGGCCTGGCCTCGGGGCAGCTCACCCCCGCCGACTTCGGTCGCACCGAGCGCCAGGTCGGCGGACCGGCCGCGCTGACTGCCGAGGGCCAGGCCAAGGCAGCCAAACTGCCCGGCGTCTCGCTGGTCGACGGCAAGCTAGCCGCCGATGAGGTCCGCCGGCTGAACATGGCGGCCACCGCTCATTTCGAATACGTCGAGAACGTCCACTATGTCGTGCACGAGGGCAAGGTCTACATCATCGACCAGACCACCCATGAAGTGCTCTACAACCCTGAGACCGCCACGGAAAGCCGATGGAACGGCGGTCTGGCCCAGGCCGTCGAGGCCAAGCACGGGTTTACCATTCGCGACGACCCGGCGACCAGCAAGAGCGTCAGCGCCCATCAGCTCTACACCCAGGACGTTTACGGGCGGGTGACCGGCGCGTCCGGTACCGCCAACGGCAAGAGCGAGCGGTTCGCTGCTCTGGGCCTGTCTGACCAGATCAGCGACATCCCCCGTTACTACGTCTCCCGGCTGGCCACGGAAGCCGATCATGTCAGTCCCGATCTCGGTACCAAGCTCGACACCATCGCAGCCGACGTCGCCGCGATGCGGGCCACGGGCACCCGCCAGCCGCAGCTTGTCCTCGCCCATCGCAACGACCTGGTCGCCGACTTGTCGGGCAAGCTCACCGACCTGGGAGTGGACCACGTCGCGATCGACGCGAAGTGGTTCCTCGAGCAGGGGACCAACAGGGAGGCGGCGTTCAAGGCAGCGATCGAGCAAGCTGGCCGGCCCGGCCGGGTGCTCGTCATCAATATGCAGGGCGCCCGCGGTGTCGACATCCCGCTCACCGACGACGCCAAGGCCCTCGGGGGCATGCACGTACGAGTCACCGCCCGCTCGGGCTTGTCCAGGGACATCGACATCCAGGCCGAGAACCGCGCCGCCCGTTCCGGTGATCCTGGCAGCGTCTCCTATTACCTTGCGCCCGACGATGACGCGTTCGCGCTGTCCCGTAACTCCGACGTCCAGCTCGCCGTCATTAAGTACACCGAGGCCTTCAATGCCCACAGCGAGGCGCTCGGCACCGGCCGCGAAGAGGAGGTCGCCGAGACGGGCGAGGTGCTGGCCCAGGCGGAGCAAGTGCTGCGGGGCCTGGTCAGGTTCGTGCAAGACGAGGCAAATCTGCGGATGGGCCTGCGTACCCCGGCCTACCTGCCGAACGCCCCGCCCGGCAGCCCTGCGGGCTCAGCGTCCGGCACCTCCCCTCCGGCCCTCAGCCAGCCGCCGCCCCAGGAACCGGCCAGCCAGCCGGGCACCCATGCCAGCGCAAGGGAACGCCAGGAGCTGAACGCGCCGCACAGCCCGGAACCGGTGAGCCAGGCGGAGGCCCTGGCCGCGGTCAGGGCCGAGGAAACCCGGTCAGGTTTCTACTTCCCCGACGGCTCGGCCACGCCCGCGGATGTCCTGGCCAACGAGCTGAAGGCCGCGCAGTCCTTCCCGCATTTGCAGGGCGCGACGGCGCTGCACGTCCACGTCAGGTCCGGGGCATTCGCTCTAGGCGGCCGCCTCCTGACGTCGGCGCAGTTCCAGGACGAGGTAGTAAGCCAGCTTGGCTTGCCGCCAGAGCAGCCAGTGATCCTCGTGGCGTGCCAGACCGCGACGGCCGCTCCGCTCCCCGGCTCTGCGGGTGCGGCACTGGCGCTGGCCGTGCTCAGCCGGCGCCCGGTGATCGGTGCCACCGCCGACACGTTCACCACCACGACGAAGCACGTACTCACCGCGCGGTCCGCTGGCTTTGACTCCGAAGGCCGGCCGGTCTTCGATGCCAGCCGGCCGGGTGACTGGATCGCCGCCATGCCGGACGGCCAGCTCGTGGCCGGGCTCGGCGACGACTTGCTGGCCAGCCTGCGGAACGGGACACTGGCGGCCCACGGCCTGGACATTCAGGTTAGCGACGCCGAGCCGGCGCCAGCACCCGACTGGACCGTCAGGTGGGCGAAGGCCGGCCCGCCAGGGGAACCGGCGGCTCCGCACGCCCTGGGCAGCGGCGCGGCGGAAACCGGGAGCGAGATTCCCGACCCGACGGACACTCCGCCGGCGCTGACCGGCGCCCAAACCGCGGGGCGGATGGCCGAGATGCGCCACCTGGCGCAAGCCGGGCAGCGGATGGCTGAGGATCTAGCATCGTCGCAGGAGCGCGTACGAGACGACATCCGACGGCTTCTGGTCGGCCAGCGAGCGCAACCGGTTGCGGCGGAAGAGCAGCGTGAGCTTGATGGCCTTCTCGCCGAGTTCGGATGGCTGGGGTCGGTGCTGGTCGGCCGGCGAGCGCAGCGGGAGGTTGACGGCCTTCTCGCCGAGCTCGAATCGCTGGAGCACGTCGACTCCGTCGTCAGGTCCGCGAGCCAGCGCACGGACGAGCTGACCCGGGAGTACCTGGCGGCGCTGGCGCAGGAGGCGCCCGAAGAGGACCAGGCGGCGCGCCAGGCCAGCGAGCAGGCCATCGGCCACGCCGTGCGCGCGCGTGTGCTCGGCGAGCTAGCCGACCGCATCAATCGTGCGGCCGCCACCCCCGGGCTGGTGGCCGACGGCATCGGGGCCGCGCTGGATACCGTGCGCGAGCGGGCAAACGCCGCCGAGATCGCCGCGCCGGAGGCCGGGAACGACCCGGCGCAGGCTTTTCTGGCCTCAGTCGAGGCTGGCCTCGCGAGCGACGAGTTGCGGGACAGGATCTCCCAGCTCGCCGAGGCCAGGCTGGCTACGGACCGCGCTGTGACCTTGAAGAAGGCTCTGGACGACGCACTGGTCATGGCCGCGCAGGCGACCGCGCGGGCGGAGGAGAGCCTGCGGTCGCACAGGGAGGCCGAGGAATCCGCCAGCGCCTGGCAGCTCCGCCGCCAGGGTGCGCTCGAGGAGTTCGACCGGACGGCGCACGACCGTGAGCTGCCGCCCGGCTTCGGGGTCAGGTACCTGGGTGTCCGCCGCTTCCCGCTCGGCCACCAGGGCCGGATGGTGCGGCTGGGCGGGCAGCCGCTCAGCGACGCCGTCCGCATCGCCGAACTGGTCACCACGGCGCTGCCGGCCGCGGAGGCGGCGAACGCGGGCCGCGTCGCGCTGGTGAGGGACAGGATCCATGCCTTCCTGCGGGACCAGGGCCGGCATGTATTCACCCAGCGGCTCCTTGAGAACGGGGTGACGGTCGACCTGGGCGACGGCCGGGAGCTGGTGGTCACCCTGGATCTTGATCTGAACCAGGTCCAGAGCCTGCGGGCGGTGGAGACCGAGCTGACTCCCGTCGGGCAGAAGCGGCACCACGCGGTCGAGGCCGACCACCAGATGCAGGCCGGGACGCGGATAGAGGTGGAGAACGAGCGCAACCTGACAGTCACAGCGAACGCCCTGACCGCATTCGGCGCGCCCTTGCAGAACCCTGCCATTCCATTCCAGGCGGTCGCGGGCGGCGCTCTGACCGGGACAAGTACCGCTAGCTACACCCAGGGTTTCGACATCGTATCGGGCACCAAGCGGGCTCCCCGCTTCGAAGGGGAGTCGGCCTACTTCGACTTCAGGGGGGCGACGCTCAGGACCGCGATCCGCCGGAACGGCCGCGCGCCCGCGCCCGGCGCCACCGGTCTGCTCACGGTGACCGCGCGGATGGCCTTCCCCGAGGAAGTCGCCCCGCTGAAGGAGGCCGGCGACCCGAGCGGAGCGTTCCGCGAGCAATCGCGCACGCTGCCCGGCTCGCGCCGGCACGGCTTCGACCGGGCCGAGGTGGACGACGACGCGCCTGACGGCCCGGTGCGCGCCGCCGCCAGGCGGCTGGCGCCAGTCCTCAATCAGGTGCTGAGCACGCCGGAGTGGGTCGGCGGTGGCCTGGCCGAGCTCCGCGAGGAGGTGCGCGCCATCTTCGCCAGGGCGTCGGCGAGGCCGGGTACTCGGGCGGGTGCACCCCTGGACCCGAAGGTCACCGAGGGCGTGGATTACTTCCTGTCCGAGGCGTCGGTCATGCGAATGATCGCCGACATCCTCGGGTCCGGCGCGGTCTCGCCGATGCTGCGGGACTCGAACGGCGACAACGCCGGCCAGCTCATCGTGACCGGGCGGCTGCGCGGTACGCAGGCGTCGACCAAGAGCAAGCTGGGCGTGAAGGAGGAAGCCCAGCGGTTCATCAATATTGAGGACTCCAAGGCCCAGGGCGGATCGGCGACGGCGACCATCACCGCCAACGTGGCTCATTCCTTCGGTAACGCGGATGCGCCGATCGGTGGCGTCTCCAACGTCGGCCTGGGCGGCAACGTGGCCGGGACGCTGTCCCGCGAGCGGTCGCAGTCCGCCGCGACCGGGTCAGGGGACATCCGCGGCATGGTCATCTGGGGCGACAGTGTCTTGTACCTGTCGGACTTTGAGTTCACGGTCCAGGTGGTCACCCCGAACGCCAAGTTCCCCGACCCCGGCCAGAATCCGGAGCCTGGCATCATCGTCGCGGCCGATCGCATCGCCGCTAACCCGGTCCAGATAGGGATACGGATCCCCGAGCTGTATCAGGCCAGGTTCGAGGCCCTGCTCGAGCAGGCGGAGTCGGGCCCGCCTGTGAACCTGCCCGTCGATGACCTGCCTCATCATGACGGGAAGCAGAGTGATCCGCGGTATCCGCCTGAGTCGATGGCCGCGAACCAGGGCATCGGCTTCGCGGCGGTGACCTACCTGCGGGGCGGCGAGCTGGTGCTGCCCGAGCTGATGCGGCTGATCCAGGCGGCCGATGCTGACCTGCCCTGGGCGAAGGACTGGACGCCGGCGGACCTGGCCTACCTCCAGGCTCAGCTGACACCGCACTTCACCAGGGAGGGCCTGACCACGCAGGCCAGCGTGCTGTTCCAGCCCACCGGGATCCGGACCGAGCTGTGGCGGCCCGCCAGGTCCAACTGGGGGCAGCCGGGCCGGTCCGGCTGGGAGGTCATGACGATCAACGTCAGCGCCGCTCATCAGGGAGAGCCGGTCCTTGGCCGGGTGGCGGAAGCCACGCTTGAGGTGATGCCCTCGGCCTTCGCCGGGCAGGGCGGCGACGACACGATCGGCACCGCCCTCAACGCCAACGCCGGCCTCAACGGCCTGCTCGCCCTGGGCGTCGACAAGAACCTGAAGGGCCTGGGCTTCTTGCTCCAGGGCGCCTGGGCGCGCAGTGTCTCTGAGACGAGCACGGCCGGCGTGACCGGCTTCAGCCTGCAGGCCATGCTGTACGTCGGCAAGGCTCGCCTGTTCACCTACAAAGACGTCACGTACACGGCCAGGGTCGCCGTCCGGCACGAGAAGAACGTCACTCCCGGGTTGTCGGACTACCTTGGCGAGGCCGGGCTCGGCCAGGCCGCCCGCGTCGCCAGCACCGTCGAGAGTGGGATCGAGGCCGCCTCCGACGCCGTTGGCTCCGCCGCCCGGGCCGCGGTCAAGGGCGCCGTCAAAGCGCTAGCTCCGGCCGGCACTCTCCTGGCGGCTATCGAGGCGGCCGAGACCCAGGCGGCCGCTATCAGGGACTTTGATGCCCAGCTCGCCGCCGCCCCGGTCAGGGCGACCAGGGAGAGCACTCTGGGCGGCTCGGTGCAGTTCATCTTGCACGAGAAGCTGGCCCGGCCAGCCGAGCTAGACGCCGCGGCGCTGGCGGAGGTCGGCCGGACCACCGTCCTGGCCCGATTCAGCTCGAAGGAGGCGGCGGCCAGCGGGCGCAGGAAACCGGACGAAGTCGTGTTGCCTCCGATCGAGGATCACCTGGCCGCTGACGGTCACGTCGATCCCGGTGCGGACGGCCAGGTGATGGAGGTGCTGAGCAGCGAACTCGGCGGCCACGTCGCCGAACTACTCGAGCAACTGGGCATCGACGACAGCACAGTCGGCGCATTGCCGTGGGCACTGACGGAGCCGATGCACCTGGAGGGCGCGGCCGGAGCGGTGCGCCCAGGACCGGTAAGGCACACCTTCGTCAAGAAGGGTCTGTACAAGGACAAGCACGTGACGGTCACCATCGAGGGGATGGCGACCAACGCTTCGCAGCCCAACCTCGAGCCGGCGACGTTGTTCCAGATGCACGTGGCCGAGGGCGGCCCGATCCTGGCCAGCGGGCACAGCAAGAGCACGTTGTTCGGCTTCAACGCGGGCCTGCCCGGCCTGAGCTGGCTGTTCGGCGGGTCGGACTTCTCCGACCAGCCAGGGCTCACCTACGGCCACGGCAAGACCACCAGCTACGGCACGACGACCAACCTGACCGAGACTTCGGGACGGCTCGCCCAGGGCACCAGGGTCTACCTGGAGAAGACCGCGGACATGCTGTGGCGGATCACCGTGACCGCCCGGGCCAAGAACATCGCGCACAACGGGCCGGTGGAGTACGCCGGCCGCATCGTCAGGGTCCGCAACGGCATCAGCTTCCTTGACCTGGAGCGGCCCGCGGTCGATCCCCGCGGTCCCGGCCAGCGGCCCAAGGATCCTGCCATCATCAGGGTGATGGGGCGCCGGCCGGCCGGTCACCCGCAGGCACCCGCTGAGGCTGGCCCCGGGCAGCGAACGCGCCTGGTGCGGTACGTGCGGGCGACCGCGCGGCCGGGCGAGGCGCGCATGGTGCCGCTCGTGCCGTTCCCGGCCTCCTCGGTGACCGACCGGCTGTACCCGGTCACGGAGACCTCGCTCCTTGACACCCCCGGCGGGGGCGGCGCCGGGGAGCGCGACCCGGTGCTTGACGCGGTGCGGACGCTGCTGTGGGAGCACGCACCTGACCTGCTGGAAGCGCACTGGACGATCGAGGGCACGAGCAGCACCGAGGGTCCCCTTCTGGTGCCGTCTTCGGCTTCTGGCAAGGCCGGCCGCCGGGAGGTGCCGGCGCGGCTGGCGAACGTGCTCAACTTGCAGTCCCTGACCATGATGATCGACCTGGTCCTCAGCTCGGGCCTGGTGCTGACCGCCATCCGGACCTTCCCCGGCGGCAGCGAGCAGGTGCGGATCGTCGTGCGGGGCCGTCGCGATCCGCACGACCGGGGGTACTCGTACCTGGAGTCGATCACCGGCAACGCCGTCCGCTACGCGACCCGGCTCGGCATCGAGAAAAAGGCCTGGTCTACGGAAAGGAGCGGCGGGCTGGGGTCGGGCGCCGCGCAGACCGGTCAGCCCGCCGTGCGCAACACCACGGCCCCGCCCGGCGGCGAGGACGTGGGGACAGGCGAGTCGGGCGGGCCCGTCGGCACTTTCCACGAGGCTGACGCGAATCCTGATGGCAGCATCACCCAGTCGACCACGACCGGTGGCTACGTGCAGAAGATGTCCGCCCAGCGGGACACGTTCTTCATCCCTGGCCCGGAGACCAAGCCCCACCACCGGTTCGGCGGGGACCTCCGGCTCGAGTTGTCGCTGATCAAGACCGCCTATGAGCCTTCAGCCCTCGTCAACACGGTCGGGCTGAATGTGCCGCACTACACTGCCGCGGCACTACAGGACACCGCCAACACCCGCCGCGCGGTACCCACCGCGATCGTGCCGCTCAAGGAGCGGGTCCTGGTCTCGCACGCCCTGATCCACCACGAGCTGGTGCCCGAGGGTCCTCCCGGTGACATCGCGGCCGTGCACGAGATGCCTCCCGCCGCGAACCTGGACCCGGCGCTGAACATCACTCCCGAGGACCTCCTCCGCCGGGCCGTGCTCAGCCTGGGCTTCGACCACGAGAAACTCCAGATCCTGCACGAGGAGGTCGCGGCCGGCCTGACCGGCACCGATCCGACTATGAGCGGCGAGCGCAGCTACGCGGTCGCCCGGCTGATCGAGACCGGCCGCGGCCAGGAACTGCTGCGCTACATCCTGTCGTACTCAATCCTGACCCGTGAACTACCGAACCTCCTCCGTCCTGGCGGCATGAAGATGCCCGGCCTGAACCGGTCAGGCGGCCCGGTGTCCGACACCCTGGGCGACGTCGAGTTGCATGTCCAGTTCGAGGAGCACCCAGACCTTCTTGGGTACCTCAGCGCCTGGGTTGAGGCGGGCGGCTACCAGTTCTCCGAAGACCAGCAGAACCAGGCCAGATCGGCCGGCTGGTCGGTGGGCGTGGCCCCTGGGGTCGAGATCAACACCGGGGACCTGGCTGACTCGAACCCGTTGTCCCCAAAGAAGCAGGTTGCCAGCATCGACGTCGAGCCCTCGGCAGGCAGCCGTAAGACCCGGACCAACGACGCGGTCGCCCAGACCATGACTCGGTTCGACATGCTGAACCGCGCCGTGCCCTGGCTTCGCGTGTCACCGGACGCGACCATCACCGTGATCCTGACCGCCCGCAACCAGCGGGACTGGATCGACCTGCGCAAGCTGGGCACCTGGCTGGGCGGCGGCCGGGTCGCGGTCAGGTTCAGGGTCCGCAACGCGGCCGAGCTTGGCCTCAGCCCGGAGAAGAGCATTGACCTGGGCCTGTACCACCCGCAGGGCATCCCGGTCGCGGTCGGCACGTTCTTCGTGCCGCCGCCCGAGCGCCGCCCGGCCGCGACCAGTACCGATGACCTGGTGCGGGCTACGTTCTCTGTGCCGTTCCTCGCCGGCGGGTTCGGCGTCCAGGCCGACTGGGACGGCCGCCACTTCCGGGCCGGGAACCGCCGACTCAGCCCGGCCGAACTGGCCGACGAGATCAAGATCCGCCTGAGCCAGCTCGCGCCGCCGCCCGACCCGAACCTGCCCGACGACGAGAAGCCGCCGCCCGAGCCGGCCCGGCTGGACGACCCCGATGACCCCATCGTCCTGATCGCGCCCAGCACCGCCGTCATACCGCCGGGCCACACGGTCTCGCCGGCCCAGGCCCTCGCCGACGCCATCGGCCGGCCCGTGCTCGCCCCCGACTCGGGTTACATCATCGGCCGGGACGGCTCGGTCAACGTAGTGCGCCTTCCGGCCCCGGACGCCACCGCGTTCGGGCAGGGCTGGCAGGAGGGTAACTGGGTGGCGGTCTTCCCCCGCCCGCTAACGGCGTCGGGCCGCCCAGCCCGGGGTCTGCCGCCGCCATTGCGCGATATGACAATGGCCGACCTGGACGCCGTCATGGTCGTTGAGGACGAAGTGTTCGGCGAGGAAGGATTTTCTCGCGTGGACTATGAGGACAGCATCGCCTTGCCGCCGGAGACTCAGCTCTACCTTGTCGCTGAGGATGCCGGGCAGGTGATCGGAACCGCCGGCTGGGAGGTCGAAGATGGCCAGGCTCGCATTATGAGCCTTGGTGTGGCTGCTGGCCAGCGGGGCCGAGGCACCGGCTCGGCCTTGCTCGCTGCTCTGCTCGCCGACATACGGCAACGTGGATATACGGAGGTGTTCCTTGAAGTAAGGCCGGGTGCTCCAGCCGGTCGACTCTATGACTCGCGCGGCTTCGCGCAGATCAGCACCAACGACTACGGCGAAGGCCGTACCACGAGGGAAATGCGCAAGGACCTGGCGGGGACGCAAGCCGCGAGTGACTTTGGCCCGCGCCCGCGGCCCCTGGTGCCCTACCCGCTTGGCTACAACCTGGCCGATGCGATACGAAAGGCACAGCAGGACCTGAGGTGGACACTGGCCGTCGCGGGCCGTCCAGGGCTCGTTCCGCCGCCCACCCACGACGTCCAATTTCCTGTGCAGACCCCTCACAGCGCGCTCGCGGAGTGGCGGAACGGGATCGAGGCCACCGCGGAGCTGGCGGCGGCCGCGCGCGAGTTCCTGCCAGATTCAGGCGAGAAAGGCAACGAGCTGCGGGCCGCGCTTGACCGGGCCGACCATGCCGTGCGGGCTGTCCGCCCGCCACCGGCGTCGTTGCCGGCCACCGTGCAGGACCGAGCTGCCGTCTGGCCGGACCTGGCCCGGTTCGAGCGCGCGGCGGCCGAGTTGGGGGACGCGGTGGCAGCAGTGCTCACTCCCGTGATTGCGCCGCGGCAGGAGGCCGTCAAGTCCCTGACCGAGCTGCGGGACCTGGCCAGGGCGCTGCTGCTGCCACCCGGCCAGCCGCGGGCTGAGCTGGCCGCCGCGCTCGGCCGGCTTGACCGGGCCGTGAACGCCGTCCCCGTTCCGCTGCGCCTGCTGCCAGTCACGGCACGGGAGGTATCCGAAACCGCGCGGGCGCTCGCGACCGTCGGGCGGCGGAAAGAGCAGGTCTACCGTGCTCGGGCGCAAGCGGTCGGCGAGGCGATCATGGATTGGGACGAGCGTGTAGCCGCCGCCAGGAACCTGGCCACGGCGGCGCGACGACTGCTGCCCTACACCGGCGGCCAGCAGCAGGCCCTGGCGGACGGCCTCAACAAGGCCTTGGAGGATCTTCCGTCCCGGCCCGCTCTGTCGCCTGATGCCTCCATAGCGGTGATAGACGCCGCTATGAAGGCGTTCGGCCGGGTGGCCGCCTTGGAAGAGGCCACCAGGGCACTGCTCGCCGGGACCGCCGCCGCGGAAGGACCGCTATCGCTGGTGGCCGCGTCGAAGGATCTAGAAGCGGCGGCCCGCGACATGCTGCCCTACACCGGCGCGCAGGAGCAGGACCTGGCTGCCCGCCTTGACGAGGCGGCCAGTGAGCTGCGGAATGCTACGCCCGGTTGGTGGCACGCGGACGGAGCGAAGCTGGCCACCATAGCGGACGTAGAGGCGGCCGAGCGAGGGCTCAAGGGCGACGAGGCGGAGCGAATCAAGGCCGCGGCGCAGGGTTTCGAGCGGGCAGTGGCGGACGTGGCCACCGCCGCGAACCAGACCGGCGAGAGACTCCATCGGTTGCGGGAGCTGGCGAGGCGGCTCGTCCCCGCGGTCACGCGTCAGCGTCAGGAGGCTGAGCCCGTATCCCTCCGGGCACGGGCCGCACGAGCCCCCCTTGAATACGGCGTCCGCATCCCGCGCCCCGATGACGGTGCCGACCCGCTGAGTGCCCTGACCATCGTCCGCGACTGGCCAGGGCTGCGGGCAGGAACGGGCGCGTACGCACCTGCGGTCGCGGCGGAGATGGCGGCCTCCGCTGCGGAGCGGGCTCTGCGTCAGCCGTCGGTGCGACAAGCCGAGTACGTCATCACAAACGTGTTCGCCAGCGCCGTTGAGGAGTGGGGGCCGCGCCGGATCGCCGCCTTGCGACTGGCGGAGCGCGTGCGGGAGTTGCTACCAGAGACCGGCGAGCGGCGGGAGGAGCTCACCGACGAGCTCGACGGCACCTACCGCAAGGTGGTCGCCGCCTCGATCCCTGACAAGCCGACGGCGACTGGGCAGCTTGAGGCCGCAGGGCAGGCGCTCACCGTCGCGGCCGGACGGACTGCGCTCCTGGAGTCGGCCATCGGGGCGGTGCTGAGGGTCACGATCGACGGCCCGATCCGGCAGACGGCCGGCGCGGTCAAACGCTTGGCGAACGAAGTAGTCAGGGTGCTGCCCTACACCGGCGATGACCAGGCGGTCCTGAGCCAGCGGCTGCAGAAGGCCCAGCCCGGCCGGGTTTTGCCTGCCCTGCTGGCGCAGCAGTCGCCCCGGCAGGAAAGCGTGACTGAGGTGTCGTCGGCTAGGAGGACGCTGGCGGACCTCAGTGACTCGATCCCGGCCTTCACCGCCGCCGTGGCTGCCGCGCTGCAAGCCGGGTGGCAGCCGCGGGTGACCGAGGTGCGCAGCCTGGCGCTCCAAGCGCGTGAGCTGCTACGCACGGCTGGAGGCCGGTTGGCCAATGGCCGCGGGCAGCAGCTCACCCGGGAGTTGGAGGAGGCCGAGCGGATCTTGTCCGGCCAGCTCCCTAGGTTGGGGACGGGGCGCGAGGCAGCCGAACTTGACGCGGTCAGACAGGCGCTAGCCAGCGTGACCGCCGTGGAGACAGGCGTCAGCCGAGTCCTTGCTGAGATGCGGAGCATGCTGGCCAGGCGCGTCGCCTCGGCCACGCGCATGGCCGAGGCGACGACGCGGGTGGTGCTACCGCACGTCGCGGCCGAGCACGCCGCGCTCGGCCTCGCGCTCGAAAGGGCTGCCACGGACATGCGCGTCGCTCCTGAGCTGCCCGCGCTGCCTCTGGCCAAGCGAGAGCATCTGGACGCTGCCCGAGAGGGCCTGGCCCGGGTGAGCGAGCTCGAGGATGCCACCGCGAACCTGCTCGGCGTCGCCATGGCCGGGCACGACGAGCTGCGGCAGAGGGTGGGCGCCGCCGAGAGCGCGGCCTGGGCAGCGGGTGTCTTGCTGCGGCACGCGGGTGACCAGCAAGCTAGCCTTGGCGTCCGGCTGACAACGGCGGTTACGCGGCTCCGCGGGAGCGTGCCGGGCTGGTGGGCGCCGAACGGGACGACCCTGTCGACGGTGCCGCAGGTCGAGGCGGTCGGGCTAGCGCTAGTAGCCGGGTCGGCGGAGCTCCTGGACGCGGTGCGGGAGGTCGAGCGCGACGCCGGCGAGGTGTTCGCCGCTATGGCCCAACAGTGGGAGGAGACCGTCGGCACCCTCAGGACGGCGGCCTCCGATCTGCAGGAGCTGCTGCCGCACGCCGGCGTGCGGCAAGGTCAGATGGGAACCGCGGTTGGGGAAGCTCTGCGGCAGATAGATACCATTACCGCTGACACGTGGGGGGTCATCCCCCTGGCTCCGCAGGCCGCGCCGGACTTCGAAGCAATTATCTCGGCGACTGGCCTGCTGACTGAGCTTGAGATCGCCATCTCGGCGGTTGCCAGTGCCGCGAACGCCACCGCGCGCCAGCGCCATGATGTCCAGGTACAGCTGGTCGAGCAGGTGCAGGATCTGCTGCCGCAAGCCCAGCGGCCAGATCGTCTTGGCAGTCGGCTGAACACGTCCACGGAGTCAGTCAGCGATCTCCCTGGCCGGTCCGCGCAGCCCAGGGGCGCGGCGCAGGCGGTGGGCATCGCCCGGCGAGAGCTGTCCAAGGTAGACGAAGTCAGAGAATCCATAGAAGCCGTGCTCAACACGGCTATTGAGGGACTTCCTGACCGCCTGGCCATCGCCCGCGCGGTGTTCGCCGGACTGGGGAGAGATCTGCCGATTAGTGATGCGCAGCTAGCCGACCTGACCATGCTCGAAGGCGGCCTCCCTGGCTCGCGGGGCGTGGGGGCAGCGGGTACGGACATCGCGGCGATCGTGCCAGTGGTGCGCCAGGGGGTGCTCTCGCTAACGGCGCTTGAGAGGGCCGCCCGCGATGCCCTCGACCCGGTGGCCCTGACCGGCCGAGCGAAGGCTGCCCTGTCCCTGGCCGGGGCCGCACTCGGGCTGTTGGCCACGAGCGAGGAGCACGCTGAGCAGAGCGATACGCTCACGTCGGCGATGTCCCGGATGCGGCCCGCACTCCAGGACCTGGCCGCGCTCAAGTGGCCGGATACGGCGGTGCGGGCGAGAGAGGTCGGCAAGTCGGTCAGCGAGGCGACGGCGGGACTGGCTGACCTGGAGACGGCCATCAGGCAGGCGGTCGGCGTGGCGACCACCGAGGTGGATAGCCTGCGGCCGGAGGCCGGGGCCGCCCAGGTCGTGGGCGGGGCCACACGGGGACTGCTGCGGCGTACTGGCGATCGTCAGGCCGACTTGACCGCCCGCCTTGACCAGGCAGTCGCCGGACTGCGGGCGGCCAGTCCTGGCTGGTGGTCGGCGACCGGAGCTGAGCTGGCGACGGTGGCGCAGCTTGAAGCGGCCGCGCCGGCACTCGCTGGCGCGGCGGAACGGGTCAGGCAGGCGACCAGAGACGTCGGCGATGCCGTGGCCGCGGTGCTGGCCGCCGCGAACGAGCTCGCGCGGGAATCGGCTGGTACCCTAACGGCCCGGGCCGAAGTGGTCAGGGATCTGCTGCCATACGCCGGCGGACAGCGGGAAAGCCTGACCGTTGCGCTCGATGACGCAGCCGCGCGCGGGGACAGTATCGCGGTGATGCGGCCGCGCGAGGCGACGCTCTCGGGAGTGGAGGCGGTCGGCCGAGACTTCTACTGGCTGTCCGAGGTTGAGTCGGGCCTCAGCCAGGTATTCAGGCGGGCTACCACCGGGCTGGCGGAGCGGCTGGACGCCGCTATGGCCCTGGCTAGGGCCACGCGAGTGCTGCTGGAGCACGCCGGTGACGCTCAGGACGGCCTCGCCGTTGCCCTGGCCGCGGCCGAGCCGGCAGTGCTCGCCGCCCGGCGCCGGCAGGTGGCACCGGCGACTGGGGGCGCCGAGCCGGGGATCGCGGACCCGCCGGTGACGCCCGGTGACCTGGCGATCGCGGGGGAACAGTTGCGCGCGGTGACCGGGATGGAGACCGTGAGCAGGAATATGCTCACGGCGGTCGCGGCCGAGCTTGACCGCCAGCGGGAGCGCCTGGTTGCCGCCAGGGAACGGGCTGCCGCGGCCAGGGTGCTGCTGCGGTACGACGGCCCGCGGCAAGCTGAGCTGACCGCCCGCCTGGACGCGGCGGTCGGGCGGCTGCATGAGATCGGGCTGGCCCGGCTGGCCGCGCCGAGTGCGGAGCCGGTCAGAGTCGCGGACGTGGAAGCAGCCGGGCAGGTGCTGACCGGGTCGCCGCGGGCCATCGGCGTGGCCGTCCAGAACCTGGAAGACGTCGTGGCCGATACCGTCGCCACCGCGGCCGACCGGTGGCGGTTGCACCTGGACCGGGCGATAGCCAGGGAGAAGTTCGCCTTGGGGCTGCTTCCCGGCCTCGGAGAGCATGGGTCCAGCGTGCGCGACGCGGTCCGCGCGGTCGGTGCGGCCCGGTTCGCGCTCCCGCTCGAGCCGGCGCCTAAGGCGGACACAGCCGTCGTCGTGGCCGCCGCCACGACTCTGAATACCATGGTGGCCGCCACGGAGCGGCTGGACGCCGCGGTCCTGGCCACGGCGCTGGGACGGGTAGTCGCTGTGCTTGGTCCCGATTACGGACTGGACCCCGCGCAGGCGACGGCGGTGATGGATCTGGCCGACCGGCTGTTCCTGGCCAATCCGCCGGCTTCGGCCTGGACGGACGCGCGGCGCTTCGGCTGGCTGGCCGGGGAAGCTGGCCTGCGGAACCGGGAAGATGCCACCGTGCCGAACCTCTTCTCACTGGACCATCGCGCGGTCATAGGGCGGCTGTTCGGGTTGCTCGTGCTGGCCACCCAGGTTTTCGATGCGGGCGCTGCTCGCCCGGCCGACCTGGCGGACCTGGTTGACCTGCGGCGGCTGACTGACGTCATCCGGACCGCGCCCCGCGACGAGGGCGGCGTCCGCGGCCGGGACGTCACCATGACTGACCTGCGGGGTGAGTTCCGGCGGCTGCGCGGTCTCCCCGTTACCGCCGTGGTGACAACGCGGGACCTGCGTGAGCTGGTCCGGCAGGCCCGGCAGGCCAAGGAGGCTAAGGGCCGTGTCCTGCGCCAGGTCACCCGCGCCGACCTTCGGGAGCAGGCCGCGACCGGCCGCCGGGTGCAGCGGGCGCGGCGTTACCTGGACGCGGCACCGGCCGAGGACCTGAACGAGCAGCAGAGGTCGGGGCTGATCTGGGAGCTGCTGAACGGACAGGTGACCAACGACGCCCGCACAGCGGTAATCGGACTGCTCAGGGCCGGCGACGCCGATGCGCTCGACCGGCTGTTCGGGGACGGACGGCTCAGCGACCGGCTGGATTCGGTGATTCCGGCTGACCACGAGCAGCGCGCCGAACTGGACGCGTTCACCGCCGAGCGGTTCGAGGCCGGACCTGGCCAAAGGGCCTTCAGGAACCTGCGCCCGGTCACGGTAAGGACAGCGGTGCGCACGCGAACGTTTCATCCCGCCATGATCTCGCCGTCCCTGGCCGGCGCCGGGGCGGATCTGACGCCACAGCAGTTCGGCGAAGCTCTCCAGGCCGTCGGCGACCGAACAAACGACGCGGTCCTGCGGCGGCTCGGCTTGTCCGGCCCTGAGCAGAATGCGGGCCGGGATTGGCTGGACGAACTGCGCGCGGCCGGCCGGCGGCGCGGCCAGATCACCGATTACCACAGCGGCGACCCGCGGTACGCGCTGGAGCCGGATGGCCTGCGGCAGCTCATTGAGGAGGCGGTAAACGGACTGGCACGCTGGCAGGCCCTTGAAGCACTGGAGGAGAGCGCCGACGAGGACCTAGCCGACCTGTTCGCCGACGGCAAGCTGCGACCGTTGCTTGACCGGATGATCCCGGTGGGCCATTGGCTGAGCGACCGGTGGAGCCGGTTGCGCCGGGACCGGTTCCGCGACGGCGACGGCGACGGCGACGTAATACTGCAGGTCCAGCCCCGGCAGTTGTTCAGCCTGGACATGATCAGCGATGCCCTGGCCGGCATCAGCGTTACCGAGGCGCCGGACCCCGGGCAGCTCAGGCGGATCGGGCGGGCGCTGGCCGGACGCACCGACGAGCACATCATCGGCAGGCTTCCCCGGCTGGACCCGGTGCAAAGAAACCGGGCCCAATGGTGGCTGCGCTACGCCGCCGCCCCGGCAAGGCTGGTGCGGCGGGCCGAAGAATACCTCAGCGGCGACCCGGCTCACATCCTGGACGTCGCGCAGCAGCGGCAGCTGATCTCCGATCTTCTTGACAGCCTGGCCCAGTGGCAGGCGATTGACCTTCTGACCATCACCGACGCTGACGAATTGGCCGGGCTGTTCGCGGACGGGACGCTAGACCATCTCCTGCGGGCGAAGATCCCGGCCGGCCACGAGCTGAGCGGATCCCTGGCCCAGTTCCGCCGTCAGCGCCTTCACGTTGACGGGCGGGTGCGGACGACGGCCGAGCCTCCGCTGCCGTTCAGCCCGGAACTGGTCAGCGGTGACCTGCGCATCGGGGTCCGGGATGAGCTGACGCCTAAGCAGCTCGAGCTAGCCGCCACGGCGATCGGCCGGCGTACCGATGACGAGATCATCGCGCCGCTGGGCCTGAACCCGCTGCAGCAGAACCGCGCGCGGTGGTGGCTGCGCGGCATCAGGGACGCCCTGATCGACCTGGCGCTGCAGTACCTGGCCGGGAACCTGAACTTCATGCTGGACGGCGATGACGTGGCGCGGCTGATCGGGCACCTGCTTGACGGCCCGGCCACGCCCCGCGTCCGTCGGGTAGTGCTGGCCCTGCTGGGGAACGTTGATGACAACGTGCTGGTCGAGGTGCTCGACGACCAGGCCGGGCTGTTCGGCGAAGACGGGCTATGGCAGCGGCTGCGGGAGCTGGCATCAGTGGATAGCGAGCTACGCGAGCATCTGAACGTCCTGATCGCAGACCGGATCGACGACGCGGGCTTGGTGAAGCCCTTTCACGAGGCAAGGCCTTTCAGCCCGGGCCTGATCAGCCCCAAATATCTCGGGAAGTACGACACCGGCGACCCGCTGGAAGCTTTGGAGGGACGGCTCGTCGGCTGGGAGCTCGCCGAAACTACAGACAGTGAACTCATGGGCCTGCTGGCCCCGTTGCCTCCGGTGGAGCGGAACCGGGCCACGTGGTGGCTCACTGCCCTTCGCGTCCCGCTGTACGACGAGGCTCAGAGCGACGATTCGCTGACGCCAGGCTTGGAGAGAGCGGACCGGGTGCTCACCTGGCTCCAGCACGAGGTCGCTCAGAGCGTTCCTGATGCTGCGGCCCTGTGGGACCTGACGCCGGCCGTGGCCGGGTCCCAGGCGAAGGACCTGCGGGCGACGCTTATCCCGCCCGTCCCGACCGGGTCTGAGGATGAACCGGTCACCTTCCGGGACCGGCTAACCGGCCCAGATGGGCCTGGCGAGGCATTCGTAGACAGAGTGCGTCGTGCCCTAATCGCTGACATCGACAATTGGGAGAGAGAACACGCTCACACCCAGACCGAGGAGATACACGACGCGCCCGGCCGCCTTTATCCGCTGCAGCAGATCGAGGAGATCGCCGCGCTCGCCGGGGACACGCTCAATGATGCGTTCGGTCACCTGCTGTCCGAGGAAGCACGGAAAGCGGTATTGAGGGTGGCCGAGCCCGGTCAGCCGGGGGAGGTCTTCGACCAGTTCGACTACGTCCGGTGGGCACTTCTGCCCTTGGACGAGAACGCCCGCAGGCTAAGAGCGCTGGATTATATGGCCACAATCATCGCCGGGAGGCGGGGAAGGACCGCCGACGTGCTCGCCGAGCACCATGCGGAGCCGCAGATCGTCGATGGAGAAGAGGCCAACGAGGAGGCTCGCATCCTTTACGGCGTTCTGCGCGACCTGCTGAGCGATGCGGCTGTCGTCACCCGGGTGCTGAACATCTGGCGCGGCTGGGATGGCTCTGCGCGCCCGAGGGAGAAAAAGGTCTTCGTCAAGAGGCTGAAAGCCGACACTGACCAGGCAAACCAGGAAGCCCTGTGGGAACTGTTCCAGACCTTCATTCACGAACTTCTGCACGTGCGGGTGAGCCGGGCTTACGACGAGTACTCGCAGGAATTGCCTGAGGACTCCGCGAACAACACGCTCGATGAGGCGGTCGTCTGCGTCCTGACCGAGATCGCCTGGCAGGGCTTCAGGGACCGCATTTCCAACGAGCCTGGTTTTTACCACAAGGTCAGGCGCGTTGTCGAAGGTCCCGAGCTCGCCGAACAGGAGCCCCTCGGCCAGCTCCCTGACGCGGCCGGGGACCTGCGTTACGCTTCGCACCCTCAGGCGCTCGATCTGCTGCGCTTGGTGGGTCTGCCCAGCCTGCTCGCAGGATTCTTCGGCGGGAACCTGCGCGCGATAACAGGCGAGCGCGGCAGCCTGCTCGCGCCCGGCCGCACTGCCAGGCGGGCAGGCCCGGCCCGCTCGGCCCGCCCGGAGGTCGAAGAGAGCACGCCAGCGGAAAGCTCGGGCCGGACAACCCCCGCCGAGCTCGCTCCCAAGGTCAATATGCCAGCCTCCAGGCGTCAGACCGGCGGGATCGCCGGGCGGGTGGTGATCGACGGTGACCCGTTCAGCCTGACGGTCGATGTCGGCGCGATCATCAGCCCAGTGCCGCCCGAGCCAGGAGGCCCTAGCACCGGTGACGCAGTAGCGATCACCGCACCCAACGACGTGCACGCCAGTCACGTGATCCGGGTGGTGCCGCCGGACTTCCGTACCGTCTCGATGACCGACGGCATGCGACAGCTAAGCGATGCCTACCGCAACGCGCTTGCCGAGGCTGACCGGCTCGGCTTGACGAGCGTCGCGTTTCCGCTGCTCTCCGACGGACCTTACCGGGGCCCGATGTCGCCACGCGGGCTCTGGAGGATCGCCGAGGACACACTGAGCTTGACCCTGACCCGGGTGCAAGAGGTGTACCTGGTGCGTTTCGCACCCGTAGGCCGCGAGGTAACTCAGCTTGAGAAGGCGAGACAGCAGAGGCTGGAGCGCCGTCAGCGACAGCTCGGTGCCGCGCGGCAGTTCTATAACGGCCTGCCGGTTAAGGCAGCAGATGTGCGGCGGGATAACGAGCGCTTCTTCTCGTCGATCATCGCCATGTTCGAGACCCCCCTCAAGGAAATCACCGGTGGCGCGGCGCCGACACCCAGATTGCTGCGCCGCCGTTTGGCCGCCGCACTGCGCGACGACTTCGCCCGAGCCAACGCCGGCAAGAGTGCGGAATACGCGCAGGAGTTTCCCGAGGCCGTGACCGGGACGCAGGCCGAACGTGCCGCCGCGCAAGAGCAGCTGCTCGGCACCATCCAGACGCCGGATCGACGGATTGATGCCATCGGCGAGCCGGTGGCCAGGGTCGCCTCGCGACTGTGGCGCCTGCCCATGACTCTGCTTGGCCAGCACTTCCCGACCGACATTGGCCCCCTGGACGTCCCCAGGCAAGGGTACGTGGTGTACACGGGCGAGGGCCGAGGCAAGCGTTACGTCGTCGCCTTGCCCACGGATGGCAGGGTCAGGTCCGCTGCCGAGCTGCTGGCGGAGCCAGAGGCGGCCGCGCTGGCGCGGGCAGGCCTTGATGGCGGGGCCGACGAGCAGACGCTGGCGCGGCACCGTGAGACCTACCTGGCCGCTGTCGCCAGGCTGGCCGAGCCGACCAGGGAACTGGCACGGCGCCTGAGGGAACTGGATCAGGACCCTGACGAGGCGCCTGACGAGCCGCCTGCTGACATCAACCTGGACCGCGCGAACCGTCTGATCGCCGAAGCCCAGTCGCTGCGCGAGTCCGCGTTGTCGCAGGAACTGGTGGACAGGATCGGAATCCAGTACGCGCGTTTGCGCGCGCTGTATATCAGCATCAGAGATCTGATCCAGACCAGGGAGAACGCGGCGGCCACGCTGATGTCCGGCACAATGACCCCCGTCGGTCCGCGGACCCCGTCACTCACCCGGGTGAGTTCGATCATCGGACCGCGGCCCCGTGGCAGCAGCTTTCGGACCCAGCCGGGCAGCTTGCCGGGCGGCCTGCTCAGCGATGCTCCCGAAGAGATCGCCGACGAGCAGGCTGCGACTGCGCCAGTCATCGCGCTTGACCAGGTCGCCGAGCCGGCGCCACCGGAGCAGTTGCCGCCGCCCGAACCGATGCCGGCTAGAGTCGAGCAGCCCAGCGTGACGAGCCCGTTCGGCCAGATCCGCCCGGGATCCCGCCTGCCGGGCGCCGTTTCCGCGGACCCGGTGGTGCGCGAGCTCGATGACGCGCTGGGTCGCCTGGGCCGCCGCGTAGATGTCTACCTGAACGCTAACCCTCCGAGCACCGGTGTCAGTCTCCAGCAGGCGAGGGAGCGGCTGGCCGCTGTCCTGGCCGAGGCGGCGAGCGATCCGGCGAGCCGGGCCTCGGCCAGCCCTGAGTGGAACGCGCTCGTGTCCGCGGGGCTGGAACAGGCCCGGTTCGCCGGCCCCGTCGGCTACACCGACTCAATGCCCGACGTCGATGATCCGGTCAGCCTGGTGCCAGGTCAGGAGCTGCCGGTCACGGCGCCGCAGCTCGGGTATGTCCGGCCCGGTGCCTTGCCAGCCGGTGATGTCTTGTTCGTGGTGGCCCGCCCGGAGGCGCATGACGTTGGCCGGCTGGCAGGGGATGGCTCGGGCCGGATCATGCTCGCGCAGGGCACGAGCCTGCGGGTCGTACGGGTTTCTGCGCCGCCCGGCGGGCGGCGGGTGGTCTACCTGGCCCGCCCGGACGGAGCGCTGTTCCCGCCCGCCGACGATGTCCCTGAGGCTGGCGCAGGGCAGGCGCAACGACCGCGGCGCGGATGGGAATGGCTGGACCAGGGTCGCGGGCTGGCGATCCCCGTTGATCCCGCGCTGACCGGCGGTCTGCGGACGGCGGCGGAGGATTGGGTCGCGGCGCAGCCGGGGGCGGCTCGCGGTTACGCCGTCTACCTGCCGACCGGGATGATCGCGATACCCTGCGAGCCCAATGGCAGCCCCTTGCACACGCTGCACGAGTTGTCCTACGGCTGGACCCGGCATGGGTCTGACCTGGTGCACCGGACTACCGGCGCGGTGCTGCGCGGTCAGGACGCTACGGTCGGATGGGCCGAGCCGGCGCGGCTGGCCGACCCGGCACTGGGCGCCATGGGCACCAGCCAGTTGAACCGCGATGACTTGCTGACCTGGCTGCTTGACCGAGGGGCGCTGGTGGGACCGGTGCCGTGGCTGGCCCAGGGGCCGGGCTGGCAGCAGCTCACGGACCGGCACGGGGCGACCCGGTGGATGTGGAACAGTCCGCGCGAGGTAGTGCAGCAGTTGCCACCAGGGCTCGAGCGGCGCTCGGCGAGCGGGGCGGGGATGCTGTGCCTGATTGACTCGTTGCGCCAGCTCATGCAGCCGCTGCTGCCACCGGCGCAGCGGGCGGGGATGACCAGGGATTTCCTGCGCCACTGGCTTGAGGACCACCTGCCGCTGGACAGCGAGGCCCGCGCCCAGCTTCTCACCGGACAGATGGTCGATGTCTGGCGCGTGCTGCCGGTCTTTACCTCCATGTTTCAAGTCAGGGTCCAGGTGTTCAGGCATGCGGAGAACGCGAACGATTATGAGTGGACAGGCCGCCGGACGATCCAGGCCAGCCACCTTGAAGGTCCGGCCGTTGATCATGCTGGGAACGCGACGCCGATCCTGTATCTGTACTGGCGTGGTCTGCACTTCGAGCCGGTGTTCCCCTCAGTCGAAGCTCACGCGGCGCAACTGCGAACCACGCCACCTCAAGTACCGCCGGAGTTCCCTGAGCTGGGCGGCGCGCCGGAAGAGGTCCGGCGGGTACAGGTGCTGAACCTCGCGGCCAGGCGCCAGTTCAACGCCGCTCATCGAAGGCGCGTGAGCGAGTACCGGGCCTTCAGAGCGAGCCAGGATGCGCGTCAGATTCCGGTGGGCTCCCTAGGTGACTGCTTCTTCGAGGCACTGCAGGTGATGGCGGAAGTACCGCTAAGGGCGTGGGCGCGCCAGGCCGGCTTGCCCGATCGGCTGCCCACGGTGGCTCAGATGCGCCTGGCGGTCGCTGACGCGCTGCGGGCAAGCTACCAGCAGTTCCTGAATGACCCAGGTAACCAGCAAGCGGGACTGTACGCCCGCCAGGTCCCTGGCCTGACCGATCTTGAGCAGCCGGATGAGGGGCGGCGGCGGCTGCTTAACCGGACCGCAGCGTGGATCGCGGGGATGGGCAACTGGAACGCCGATGCTGGTGACTATGTGGTGCAGATCGCCGCGCACCTGTGGCAGCTTCCGCTCACGGCGCTCGGTGCGGACTATCCGCAGGACTTCGGCCCGGAGTCGGACGTCGCCGAGCGCGGTTACCTGTTCTACACCGGTTCCCATTACATGGGGGTGGTCCGTGACCCGGCTCGCCCGCCCAGGCCCGCTCGTGAACTGCTGCCAGTACCTGAGCCGCCGTCCTTCCAGATTCCCGAGGGCGTCGAGGCCCGGCCGCTGGCCGGTCAGTTCGCCGAGGCGTTCGGAGCGCTTCACGGCGTTGCGACCGTGGCGGTGGAGACCGCGGCTGACCCTCAAGGGCTGTTGCTGGTCAGGCTGGCAGACTTGCAAGGGAACTTCGACGACGCCAGCAGCCGCGCTGCCGCCGCGGCCGACGCGCATGCTCTGGCCAACCAGATCGGCCGGATGAGCGACCTGTATCAGAACCTCGGCGTCTTGCTGCGAGAGGCGCAAACCGCCGGCGGGCGGACCATCTCGTGGGACGCTCCTGAGTTCCGCCCGGTCGCGGCGGCTGCCGAAGAGGTCTCGCCGGGCAGTTCCCGGCGGGCCGCTATCCGGTTCGTGGACGGGCGCCTGGCGGAGGATGCCGATGCGCTGCGGGGCCTGCAGAGGGATAGTGCTATCGCGGCGCTTGAGGCGATGCTGGAGGAGGCGGCGGGCCGGCGCGGCGACCCGCGGTATCGCGGAGTGCGGATCACCCTGGTGGAGCAGGGCTTGCGGTTTTTTCCTCCTGCCGAGGTGCATACGGCGCATACCCTCGAACTCCCCGTGCGGCCCTATCAGATCGGCGAGATCTTCACGGTCGCCGATGTGGTGACCGGGCGGGCCGGGTCCCCGCCGGCCGGGAATCGCACGCTGTTCGTTGTGCGTCGGCCGGATGCCTCGGATGTCTCCGGCCTGACCGGCGCCGGGTCAGGGACCGTGATGTTCCGGTCGGGCACCCGGTTCGAGGTCGTAGCTGACCTGATCGTGGCCGGGCGGCGGACCATTGAGCTGAGCCACCCCGCCGACTCGGTGGTTACTGCCACCCCCCGGCCGGCCCAAGGGCCGCCGTCAGACCAGGACAGTCCGCCGCCCTCCGACGACGACCATGGCGAGTCGCCTGGCACCCCCGCTGGTGCCGGTGCCCGGACAGTAGTTCTGCCCGCCGCGAATGGTGTCGTGGATCTGGGGTCGGTCAGGGAGCTGTTCAGGAATGAGCGGGTTCTCGGCCTGGTTGAGGCGTTTCTCGGGCTGGAGCCAGGGACGCTGATCGGTCCGCGTCGTCCGCTGCGGATCGTCATCGCGGCCATGCCGGCTGGCGCGGCTGGGGACGCTGTGATCCGCCGGCTGTGGGATGAGTTCGCTGGGTCGGCGCGGGTGGCGTTCGCGCCCGCGCCCGGGCATCGGGTGGTGCTGGCCGGGGACGGCGATCCCGTCGTCGTCGGCCCGGCCGGGCAGCCCGGCTGGTGGGTGCAGGTGGGTTCGGGGTCGCCGACGCGGTATCTGGGGCGGGACCTGATGAACCCGGAGGTCGACGTGACCGAAGGCGAGCTCATCTTGTGGATGGTCCGCGACTCGGCCGTGCCAGCTTCGCTTGACCCGGAGCCTGGCGAGTCGCAGCGGTCGTTCGGGCTGGAGATCGAGTTCGTCTTCGCGGACGGCGTGCCGGAGGCAGACAGGACTCGGCGTATCCGGCGGATCATCGATGACCTGCGCCGTTTCGGGCTGACCGAGCGGGCACAGATGGGCGCGGGACACTCGACGCGGGCTGACGGGTACACGTCGCGGCGGTCTGGCTGGCGCGTCGAAGAAGACCCCACGGTTCATGGTGAGGTGGTCTCGCCGATCCTGCCCTACCGGGATGGCGCTGGGGCGCCGCAGATCTGGCCTGACGTAGCCCTGGTGCTCGGTGTCATCCGCAGGCACGGTGGCGGGAACGACCGCCGGGCCGGAGGGCACGTACATGTCGGAGTCGGGGATTATCAGCGGGACGTTGACAGGCTGCGCTTGCTGATCGGCCTGTTCCGTGCCCACCAGGACAGCTTGTACCGGCTGGCGACCACGCCCGGCGAAACCTTCACCCGCCTGGGGCATGCTCGGCCGCTCCCCAAGCCTCAACCGCGGCCGGATGGGCGGTGGGAATGGCCCGCACTCGGCTTTTCAGGATCGTATGCGCTGAATCTTTCCCCGCTGCGCACGGATTATCGTGCCGGGATGCCGGCCGAGTCTGACCATGTGGAGGCCAGGGTCTTCGACGGTTTCCTGGCCCGCCAGCTCGGCATCGGCGGTGTCCGGGCCCGGGTTGAGCTCATCACGGCGCTGGCGGACGCGGCGCTTGACCTCTCGGTCGCAGGCCTTCCCTTCGAGCTGGGCGACAGCTTCCTTAGCCAGGACCCGGACGTGGTGGCGGGTGCGGCGGCCCTGGCACGGCTACTTGACCTGTTCCCGGCCGAGGCGGACCCGGCGCGGGAGCGGGTGAGGTCGCTGTGGGAACTCACCCGGTGGCAGCCTCCTGCTGAGTGGCCACCGTCACGCGGCTCTGTCTACTGGCCTGCCGAAGTCCTGCCGGAGGACCAGTGGGACGGATTCGGTCAGGTCGCGGCCAGGCACCGCGATCGCCCGGTCTTCATGTACGCGGACTCAAGTCCGCGGCTTGGGTTGCTCAGGATGGCGCTGGACCGGTGGACGCGCGCCACGAGAGGTGACGCCGCCGGGAGCGTCGTCGTCGCGATCGTCAGAGGGTCAGGAGCCCACGGCTTGGACGAGCTCCCGGCCCGGCTGGGGGTGTTGCTGGTCCGGCCCGCGGTGCCGGCGGACGGGCAGTGGCCGGAACCCCAATGGGAAGACCGGGACGGGGTCACTGGCTGGGTCTCCGATAGCGGGTGGGTGCTGGTCGGCCGCGGTCCTTCCGGCGCCAGCACCAGGGCGGAGCTGGGGCCGTTCTTCGGGCCGGAGCAATTTGAGCAGGTACTGCTCACTGATCTGCTCACGCCGTACCAGGCCGGGCGGCTGTCGGGCCGCCGGATCGCCCGCGATCAGCCCGGCACGGTGGCCGCGCTGGCCCGCCAGGCCGGTCGCGAGCCCAGCGAGCTGCGCACGCAAATCGCCCGGGCGCTCTTCTCCGATCGCCGGTACGTACCCTTCCTGCCCGCCGGCCTAGACCGCTTTGCGGCCAACGACCTGATCAGGACCGGGTCGCCCCAAGATGACCCGCGGATCCTGCCGCTGATGCTCGGGATCGCGGCCGAGGTGCTGGACCGCCCGATCACCGTGATCGGGCCGGACGCGGCCACCTCGGCAGAGTATGGCCAGGACCGGCCCGGCCCGGCGTTCGAGCTCATCGCACTGACCCGAGGAGGTTTCAGCCGGTACCTCGTCGCCAGCCCGCCTGAGCTACGTGACGTGCTCGGTGGTGAGGAGACGCGGTCGGGCTTCTATTTCAGCGACGGCTCCTCCACGGCGGCGGATGTCCTGGCCAATGAGCTGATCGCGGCGCGGTCCTTCCCGCGCTTGTCGGGCGCGACGGTGCTACACGTGCATTTCCGCGACGGCGTGTTCGCCGTGGGCGGCGCCGCGCTGACGCCGTCGCGGTTCCAGGGCGAGGTGCTCGACCAGCTTGGCCTGCCAGCCGGGCAGCCGCTGATCCTCGTCGCCTGCCAGACCGCGGCGGCGTCTGGATCGGTCGGTGCGGCGCATGCGCTCGCCGCGTTGAGCGGCCTGCCGGTGGTCGGCGCGACCGCGGAGGCGTTCACTACGACCGAACCGCGGGTGATGGCGGCGACCGTCGGCTTCGACGACGATGGCAGGCCGGTCTTCGAAGGCGGCCTGCCGGGCGACTGGGTGATCGCCTGGCCGGACGGCCGGACGGTGACCGGGCTCGGGCCCGATCTGCTGACGATAATCCAGGACGGGACGCTTGCCGCGCACCTGCCCGGCGTTGCGGTCGCCGACGGCGAGCCGGCCGCCGGACCGGCGTCGCCGGTCAGGTGGATGCGCCGGCAGGCGCTCGGCGGGACCGGTCACCCCCGCGTCCTTGGCGTGAGCGAGATCCCGCCGGAGGCTGAGCCCGTGCCTGAGCGGGTCCGCGGATACCTGTCCTGGCCAGGCTCGCTGATGGATTTTCTGCAACGAGCCCAGGACGGAGGCCGGGACAGCCGGCTGTTTTTGCCGGTGGAGCGCCTGGACGAGGCGATGGTGCAGGATGTCCGCCGGGGCGGGACAATCGGCCGCGAGCGGGATGAGGCCTTCGGCGTGCGGGGCCGCCGTCTCAGCGACCTGGCCGCGGGGCGGCCGGCGGTCCACGGAATCCCCGGCCAGGCGGCGGTGCTCCGGGCGCTTCCCGCCGACCCGCGGATCCAGACCGACCGAGCGCAGGCGCGCCGGGCCAATATGGCCCGGATGACGAGCAGCCTGGGGGGAGCGAGCCTGGGGCCAGGAGCACCGATCCGCTGGCTGGTCAAGAGCGCAGACGGTTTCCCCGTGCAGAAGGCTGGCGGTGGGTCCTATCAGCGGGACATCGGCCTGTCCTTCCTGTCCCCGCGGGAGGCGGCGGAGTTTCCCTGGCTGAATGTCATCTTCGACCACAGGTATGTCCTGCGGCGGCTGCAAGCTGATGGTTCAAGTACCTGGGAGTTCAGGGACCTCCCTTTCCGGGTCACGGAGCGGACCTTCTTCGTCCAGGCGCACGCCAACCCTTACGTGATTGGCGGCCCGGCTACTGGGGGTCGGATCCCGCAGATGCTGACTCCCTGGCCGGGCTACCGGGTGGCCAGCGGGGCCAGGCTCGCCCGCGCGATCCTGGACAGCGAGCTCTACCAGCGAGCCGTGCAGGTCTACGGCGATGACCTTGAGGTTGTTCTGTTCGCCTGGTCGGCGATGCCGCACGCCAGGGAATTCGCCGCTGGGATTGGCCGGCCAGTGTGGACGAGCAACGGCGTGATCTTCGCGGGGCCGACGGATCTCGGTCACAGGATCGGCCTGCGGATGCGGGAAGGCGAATTCGAGCCGGGCTGGTACGTTGCCACGCCGTCCGGCGCGGTCCTTGAGGTGATCCCCGTTCCGTTCGGAGGGACGGCGACGCGGTCGGGGATCTATATCCCGGCTGAGACGGCGGGCGGCCGGGACCTTGAGCTCGCGGCGGCGCAGAGCTTCCCTCGGGTGGACGGGGCGACAGTGCTGCACGTCCGGTACGACGGCCGCGGATTCCGGGCTGGCGGCCAGACGCTGACACCGGAACAATTCAGCGAGCAGGTGCTTGATCACCTGAACCTGGAGGCGGACCAGCCGCTGATCGTCGTGGCAGGCCAGACGGCGGCCGCGCAAGTACCCGGGTCAGCCGACGTGACGCCGGCCGTGGCCCTGGCCGCGCTGAGCGGCCGCCCGGTAATCACCCCCACCGCCGACGCGTTGGCCACCACCGGGCCGCAGGTGATCACGGAGACCGCCGGCTTTGACGTCGGCGGTCGGGCCGTCTCCGATGACAGCCTGCCGGGTGAGTGGACGGCTGCCTGGCCGGACGGCCACACGGTGGCCGGGCTCGGCTCAGGTCTGCTGGTGGTCCTGCGGAACGGCAGGGTCGCGGATCTGAGGGTAGCCCAGCCCGCGCCGGCGGACCCTGAACCGGAGCCGCTGTCACGCGTCGGCACGCCGCAGCGCCCTGGCCACACGCGGAGGCAAGTCAGGTTCAACCACCTCCCGCCCACCCCCGATGGCTAGCGGATCACACAGCAAGTCCGCCGCCCGATGACATAGCTGCTCCTGGCAGAGGAAAGGAAGTGACCTGATGACGCACCATGACCAGGCCGACACGCTATCGCTGGATACCTCTGTACTTGTATCGGGTAGTGGCGGCAGCAGCACGCCAGAGGGGACCGCCGGCAACTGCAGCTATGCCGCATGGTCGTGGGAGGCCATCCTCGCGACCGTGCTGGACATCCCGATCTCCGACCGGTCCGAGGTCACCGGCCAGCCCTGGCTAATCGTCGTTCAGCGCGACCAGCCGGACCCGGCCGCGCACCAGATCTGGTCGGCGAGCTGGAAGACCAAGCGCAAAGGCGGAGCGCGCTCGTCGCTTCGGGTTTGCCTCAGCCCTGAGCTCTACGTCGGCGGCGGTGCCTGGGACCGGTTCAGCAACGCTCCCGCCCGGGCTCTGTCGGGTTCGGCCCCGAGCCTGCCGCTGGTAGCGCAGAGCTTCCAGGCGGCCCAGCAAGCGCTGGCCAGCGTCACGGCCGGATTCCACGACCTGTCAGAAGCCCTGCACTCGGCGCACCACGACCTGAGGACCGAGAGCAACCCGTTCCAGGGCAACGCGGCCGACTTTATCGCCGAACTGGTCAGCGACCTGCACGGTGCGACGCTGAGTATCTACGACCAGCTTTCCAACCCGTCTTACAGCAATGCTGTCGGGGCCGCCGGGGATGCCGCGACGACTTTCCTGAGCGCGATCAATTCGGCTTACGGGGCGTGGAACGCGCTGCCCGAGCACTCTCCGCTGGGGGCCGTGGTGCATGTACTGACGGACATCGCCACGCCAGACGGTAGCGGCGGTTACACCATTCCCGACCCGGAGGACACGCCGTTCGGCGATCTCACTACCTCCGGGGCCTGGGCCGCAGTCGAACGGCAGGCCAAGAACATCTGGATGGGCCCGCTGACCGGCAGTTCCTCGGACTTCGGCGGCCTGGATCAGCTCGGCCGTTCGGCCCTGAGCGGGCTGGTCGACCAGTACAACACGACGGCGGGAGTCGTCACTCCGGTCGTGGGGCCCGCGCCGCCGTCGACCGTGCAGACACCGGTCGGCGGCCCGAACGGCTTCGGTAAGGGCGGCGGGCCTCAGGGCGGGCCGAACTCCGGCAACCCGCCGAGGGCTGACTTCAGGACTGGCGAGGACGAGTCGGCCAGGCTGGAGGATCCTGGCCCGGATGGCGTACTGTCCGGAGCGATCGGCGCGACGCCCGAACCGACCGGCCAGACGGCCGGTTCAAGGGCGGCTCCGGCGGGTCGGCATGGGGAGACCCACGGCGGCTTCGGCGGGACCGTCGGCCGCGGACACGAGACCAAGGGCACGGCCCTGCGCCATCCGGACCGCGGACCGAATACGGACGTGGATCAGACTGCGGGAACCGGCGCCGGCCATAAGAGGGCGGAAGCGCTGACCGCTCCGGCGGCCGGGTTCTCTGTTGGCGGCGGCCCGCACGGCTCGCTGCTTTCCCGATCGGCTGTGCCGAGCGTGGCCGATAAGCCGCCGAGCGTTACGTCGAGCCAGGTCAACCTGCAGCTCACGCCGGGCGGCCCAGGTTCACCGGTGAGCACGGCGGCAATGGCTGGCCCTCAGGGCGGCGGCCCGGGCGCGGGTTCTTTGGCCGGTCCGGTCGGCAGTCCGCTGGCGGGCGAGGGCGCCCAGGCGGGCTCGCCCGGCCCGATGATGATGCCGCTGCGGCCGGGTACGGGCGGGGCGGGCCTAGGCGGCCAGCACGACGAGCGGCGGGCTTACCTGCCCGAGGACGAGGGCTACTGGGGCACCGGGCCTGACCTGCCAGGTCCCGCTGATCGCCCGGTGGCGGACGAACCTGACTTCGACGGGCCGCGCGTGATCGTCGGAATCGGCGCCGAGGCTGACCCGAGGGTCGGCGAGGAAACAATGTCGAACTGGAGGATGCGATGAGCTTCGATGGTAACTACTCGCTGGAGGAAGCCACCGCCGAATTGCGGCGCCAGCAGGAGCGGCTGCAGGCCGTCAGGTCGCGGCTTGACGAGGTCAAGACGAAGGTCATGTCCAAGGACGGGATGATCACCGTCACCCTCGACAGCCAGGGGAGTGTCTCGTCGATCGCGTTCAACACGACGAAGTTCCGCCGAATGGCGCCCGCCGAGTTGGGCGCGGCCCTCGTGCAGGTGATTCTGCAGGCCCAGACCCAGGCTCGGGAGCAGGTGATGAGCGCCTACCGCGGAATGATGCCAAGCGGCCTCGGCCTGGATGGCCTGCTGTCCGGCAAGGGCGACTTCAACAGCATGTTCGACGACGCGGTCCGCCGGGCGGACAACATGCTCGCCCACGGGCCGGCGGGCGACCTGCGCCAGGCGGCCGCCAAACGCCCGGCGGCCGCTAACCGCCCACCTTCCACCAATGGCCACTCGCCCGTTCACCGGGAAGGATCAGCGTGACCCCATAGGGCGGACACCGGGATCGCGTCGATTCCGTCGCCGAAGGAACTGGCTCGCGAGCCCAGGTGCAGGACGACGCCCGCCTTGAACCGGTCGCCGAGCTTGCCCTTCAGCCAGCGCAGGTGCCTGGCCGCGTCCGTGCCGGGAGACGTGGTCGCCTTGACCTCGATGGCGGCTACTTCCCCGCCCGGTCGCTCAAGCACGAAGTCGATCTCGCGGTCCTCGCCTTCACGTAGCTGCCATACGGTGACCGGGACCGGGCTCACCGCGGCGAGCTTGAGAAGCTCGGTCAGGACGAACGTCTCAAGCAGCCCGCCGAGCGCCGGATGGCCGACCCGCTCCAGGTCCGGCGCCGACACGCCAAGCAGGTGGGCCGCTAGCCCGGAGTCCGTCACGAATGCCTTCGGCGTCTTGGACAGCCGCTTGGTCAGGTTCGTGGACCACGGCGCCAGTTCGACTGTGAGGTAGACGTTCTCCAGGTAGGTGAGGTAGTTGCGGGTGGTCGCCCGGTCCAGGCCCGTCGATCGCGCCAGGTCCGCCACCACCAGCGGCGATCCGCTTCGCGCCGCGACCAGCCCCAGCAGCCGCGGGATCGCCGAGGCCCGGCCGATGTCAGCGAACTCGCTGATGTCGCGGTTGATGACGGTGGTCAGGTAACCGTCGTACCAGGCCCTCCTCGCCAGGGCGGAGGTGAAGGGGATCACCTCGGGGAATCCGCCCTCGCAGATGACCTTGATGTAGTCGCCGCGGGTCCACCTTGACTCCTCGCCATCCAGGCGTTCGCTGGTGGTGCCGAAGAGCCTTGAGATGAAGTCGGGGGGGCCGCCCGTGCGCTCAGCCACGCTGAGCGGCCACAGGTCAAGGAACGCGGCCCGGCCCGCCAGCGACTCCGACAGCGTCGGCACCGTGAGGAAGCGGCTCGATCCCGACAATATGAACTGGCCTGGCCTTGGATCGGTGTCCACCACGATTTTGATGGCCCGGATCAGCCAGTCGCCTCCCCGGTGTACCTCGTCGATGAGTCTCGGCCGCTGGCCGTAGTCCGCGAAAGCCGCCGGATCGGCGATCGCCGCCTCCTGGTCCTGGCGGTTGTCCAGGGTCCGGTAGCTGCCGCCATGTGCGGCCTGATACTGGCGCAGCATCGTCGTCTTGCCCGATTGGCGCGGGCCGTTGACGATGACCACCCGCAACGCCGTCGCTAGTTCGTCAAGCAAGTCCTGAGCCATCCTGGGCACCAGGTCAGCCATCGTTGCTTCCTCTTCGCCGTTCAGGTCCTCGCGAAATTGATGATCGAATCTACAAATTTGAGCCTACCAGGCCCGCGATCTACGCGGCCACGCTCCGCATAGGGCCACCTGACATCGGTTGCGGGTCCTCGGGCCGCCGGGGGGCGGCGCCGGGCTGTCCGGCCGCACGGCGAAGCGGGCATATCGGCGCGGCGAACCGCAACGATGGGCCATGGATGCTGTCGGGCCGGAGGCGGTAACCGCATCTATGGGCCATCGTTGCGGCGGGCACGACATCCATGGGCCATAGTTGCGGTTGCCCGGCCCGGCTGAGCAGCATCGATGTCCCATCGTTGTCGCTGCGGCCGGGGCTGGCGGAGAATCCGGCCGCCTGTCTTGCGGAGGTATGGTGCCGCGCCGCTTCCGGTGCTCGTGCCCGTGCCGCAAACACTGCGCGGCCCTGCGCTCCGGGTCGGCTTGCCCTCGGATGACCTTGGGGTTCTGAGGGCGCCGGCTGGGATTACCGGCTGGGATGACTCCCGGAACTTGCGGTCGCCGGCGGTTCCCTTCGTCACTGCGGTGGCGGGCGCCGAACTTGGTGTCAACGGCTGCGGGCGAATTTTTTTGAACCTTGTGAACTCCGGACCTCGTAGCCGTAGCCAGTTGCCGAACGGTGACAGCCGAGTGCCCTGCTCTTGCGGGCCGCGGGTTCGCGGCGAGAGATGGAGATCGAAGATGACCAGGACCGCGGCGGCCTATCTGCGCAGTATTCCGACCGGCGATATTCCGGTCGGCGACCTGTCAGCGCTGAGGGGGTGATCGGCTGCCGCCAGACGATGACCGATGAGGTCCGGCATCCACCATCAGCAAGTGAAAGGAATCACGCATGACAACCCCAGTGACCGCACAGCAAGCCCAGGTCATCACCCAGTCGGCGCAGGCCTTCGAAGACGGCGTCAACGCCATGAACCAGGTCTACAACCAGGTCTTCGCCGCCGGCGACCAGCTCAAGGGCCAGGCCATGGTCTCGACGGCCGGCGCGCAGTTCAGCGTCGCCATTACCCGATGGACCGACGACTTCAACAACATCAAGGCAACGCTCCAGGCGATGCACGATCAGCTGCTCTCGACGACCAGCCAGACGACAAGCACCAACTCGGCCAACGCCGAGATCGCCGCCGCGCTCGCGGGCAAGGTGGGCCCCTGAACTAAAGGACCCGCCGCTAATCCCGCGCCGAAGAAATGACGGCGTCACCTTCAGAAAGGACATCAGATTAACATGAGCGATGGCGACATCTTCGTCAACTACGGTTCAGTCAACGACGTCGAGGACGTGCTTTCGGACGCCACGAACGCCGTCTCGCAGATTCTGGACTCGATCAATTCCACGGTCGGCCCCCTGGTCGCAAGCTGGCAGGGTAGTTCGCAGGACGCGTATTCACAGATCCAGGCCAAGTGGAACTCCGATACCCAGGACATGCAGTCCGTCCTCAGCCAGTACGCCCCGACCCTCGATGAGATGAAGGTCAACTACGGCAACACCGACAACAATCTCGCCTTGCAGTGGTCCTCGATCACCTAGCACCATGACGAACGCGGTCGCCGGCCGCAGGAATTGCGGCCGGCGGATCGCCTTACCTACGGAGGTTGACAATGGCTACTGGTGCCGTCACCCAGATCGATGCGAATTACCTGAATGGCCTCAAGGGTCAGCTAGAGACGGTCCTTACCGATGTCCAAGACCAGCTCAAAGGCGTCGGGAGTACCGCCGATGGCTGGGTCAGCGCAATCGACCAGACCTTCAGCGTCCTGCCCGGCCCGAGCAGCTTCAATGCGGGCGCGGCGCTGAACACGGCGCTGAATGCGCTGGGCGGCAGCATTCACGACCAGCTCACCTGGCTGGAGAAGGTGCTGACCGACATGATCAACGAGATCACCACGACGGTGAACTCGTTCAACGGTACGGAGAGCCTCAACACCGAAACCGTTGATCAGCTCATCTCTGACTTCGAGAACACCATCAATGACGTAAACAACCCACCGAGCAGCTCAGGCGCAGCGGGAATTCGCCGCCAAGCGGCAGCGGCTCCCGCCACGGCGCAAGACCAGCAGCTAGCCAAGGCACGCCGACCTCGTCGGTTATCTGAAAGACCAGGAGAAAAGGACGATGGATCCGCATAACGTACCTCCGTACAACGGCTTTGTACAACCGCACGACGTCAACGATCCGACTCCCGGTACTTTCGATACCCCCAACAAGCCGGCCGACAACGCGCCTAGTACTCCCCCCGCGAGCAAGCCGATAACCGTTCCCACCACAGGAAGCGACTACAACGGCTGGCTCTGGGAGGATGTGCTGGTCGGCGTGCTTGGCTTGGCGCTGCCTGACCGGAACGCTCTCCAAGCCGAGCAGTGGACGGTCATGAACACCAACTCTCCCGGCGGCACAGGTATGTACCGGATATACGCCGTGACCTGGGATATCGATAGAGACGTGTTCGTGTACCTCAACCCGGACCTGCTTCAGCCGGGCAGCGACATGGACACCTACATCTACCAGCCAAAGACGGCTATCTACAACGCGGTCGGGAGTAACCCTAGCTATACGGGTTTCCAGAGTTATGACCCGCGGAGCTTCACGACCGCCGCTGACGCGATGAATGGAGTCACGAGCTTTTATAACACTACGAACAATACCTTCCAGACCCTGTCGAACGCCGTAGCCGGGGACCAGTCGGCGTTCCAAGGGCAGGCCGGATCGGCCTTTGCCCAGCTCATGAACAACCTGTACCAGATCACGAACTCGGCTTACACGCAGATAGCCGTGTCGAACAACTATACGCAGCTGCTCACGGATGCCGGCACGCAGGCGACGGCTTTCCTCACGAGCCTCTGGGGCGCCATTGTCAACTGGTGGAGCATGGAGGACCACAACCCGCTCGGCGCCATTTACCAGGCTTTGCTTGATGGCGGCGTCATCGGGGGACCTGTCGGCGGGCCATATCAACTGAGCAACCCCAATGGCGTGAGCTCCTCCTTCGGCGACCTGAGAGAGGCGGCCACGTGGCAGAGTATCGAGGCTGCCGCGAAGAACCTCTGGATTGCCTCGATCCAGAGCGCGCTGGATCCGGTGGCGCAGTCTGCGATTAGCGCGCTAGTGAACTCCTTCCTGAACACCGCGTCCAGCGCTCAGCCGCTGAACGCGCCGACAGTGACGCAGATCACTGCCGGGATGCTCCTGGCGCCAATGACGGGGGCGACGTTCCTGATCCCACTGGCGACCTTCTGACCCCACTGGTCGATGTTCCTGATCCCACTGGTGCCGATGGTCCCGACCCGGGCGACGGCGACGTGAATGTTCCTGGTGGCGATACTCCTGCCATTGACTCCGCCGTGGGTGGTCCCGACCCGGGCGGTTCCCGGTGACGTGAACATTCCTGGTGGCGCGGATTCGCCTGCCATGGATGCGGCGCTTGGTGGCGACGGCGGTGCGGCTGTTCCTGGTGGCGCGGCTCCCGCGGATTCGCCTGCCCTGGATGCGGCGCTTGGTGGCGACGGTGGCGCGGCCGTTCCTGGTGGCGCGGCCGTTCCTGGTGGCGCGGCCGTTCCTGGTGGCGCATTCGCCTGCTATCGACGCGGCGCTTGGTGGCGACGGCGGTGCGGCCGTTCCTGGTGGCGCGGATACGCCTGCCATCGATGCGGCCCTGGGTAGCGACGGCGGCCTGAACGTCCCGGGGGGAGCCACCAGCTCGCTGGGTGGTCTTGGCGGCACTGGCGGGCCCACTTCGACGGGGAGTACGCCGCAGCTTGGCGCGCTGAACGACGGCGCTGGCCGACAACGGCACGAACCAGTCCGCGCTTCAGAAGGCTCTCTCGCTGGCGCCCGCGACGGGACCACTCCACGACGCGCTGACGACGGCGCTGGCCAACAACGCGAAGGCAAGAAACGCGCTCCAGTCGGCCCTGAACGGCACCGTACCCGCCGCTACCGCCCTGCAGACGGCGCTGGCCAGCAACGGCCAAGCCCAGTCCGCGCTACGGCAGGCCCTGAGCCTGGCACCCGCGAAAGGCCCGCTGCACAATGCCCTGGAAACGGCGCTCGGCGACAGCAAGAAAACGCAGTCCGCCCTGAACCAGACCCTGTCCAGCGGCGCGATACCTGGCACTAGCTCGATCCATCGGGCGCTGACCAGCGACAACGCCATAAGTAGCGCGCTGCACAAGGCGCTGGGCAGCGCTCAGGTTCCCAGCCACGGCCCGCTGCACGACGCGCTGACCAGCGCCCTCGCTCAGAACGGCCACGTCAAGTCCGCTCTTGACCAGGCCCTGGCGGGCGGCGCCACCCCGAATACGTCGGCCCTGAACCACGCGCTCAGCTCCAACACCGCGCTGCAAGCCAACCTGCGCAAGGCGCTCAGCGAGGCGCCGGCGCATGGCGCGCTCCACAACGAGCTGACGGCCGCGCTCGCCGATAGCAAGAACGTCGGCGGCCAGATTCACCAAGCGCTCGGCCAGGCCGGCATTGCCGCCGAGCCGTCATCTGGCGTACTTGACGCGGGGCTGACGAACCCAACCGCCGGGCTCGGCTCGGGCTTTGGCGCGCTCGCGAAGAACGGACTGACCGCCAGCCTGGGCGGCGCGGGCGGTGGTGGCGCCGGCGGCGGCGTGTCGGCCGGCCTGGGCGGCGGTATCGGCGGCGGTGCGGGCCTGCCGGGTGGCGGCGCGGGTGTCGGCCTGCAGGCCCACGGAGGTGCCGCCAGCCTGACCGGAACCGCCGGGCTGGGCAGTGGCGCCACCGGCGGCTCTCCCATCTCCTCCGGGCAGTCGTCCGGTTCCGGCCCGACAAGCGCGGCGAGCACGAGCGGCAGCTCCGGCGTGCCGTTCTTCCCGCCGATGGCCGGGGGCGGAGCGTCGGGGGGCGGCCAGCAGCAGCAGCAGGAGCGCGAGCGGAGCACCTGGCTGGCCGAGGACGAGGATGTCTGGGGCACCGACCCGCGGATCGGGCCCTCGGTGCTCGGCCGGGACTTCCTTGACGACGAGGAAGACTTCGACAGCTACGACGAGTTCGACGAGCCCGTCCCGCAGACCGCGCGTGACTCCTCGCGGATCAAGGCGCGCTAATGATGAACCTCCCGCTGCCTCACGACGTAGCCGTCTCAGGCCCGAGGAACGAGAGAACGGGATAATGGACCACTATCAGCAGACCGACACGCTGTCGCTTGACCCGGCGCTGGCCGTATCGGGCACAGGCGGTGCCAGCGCGCCGGAGCAGGCGGCCGGCAACTCGGACTATGGCGGCTGGTCGTGGGAAACGGTGCTCGCATCGGTGCTGAGCGTCCCGATCTCCGACCGATCTGAAGTCACCGGGCAGCCCTGGCTCACCGTCTCCCAGGGCGGCCAGGGTGTCCCCGGCGGCCACCTGATCTGGACCGCTAACTGGGACACCAAGCCGAAGTCGGGGGGGACGTCACTCCAGGTCTACCTCGATCCCGCGCTTTATCTCGGCGGCGGTGCCTGGGACCGGTTCGTCAACACCCCATCGCAAGCGCTGTCCGGGGCGGCGGGCGCCCTCCCGCTGGTCCCGCAGACCTTCCAGGCCGCTCAGGACGCCCTGGCCGGCGTCACGACCGGGCTCTACGACATATCCACGAATCTGGACCTGATACATCACAACGCGACGGGCGAGAACACGCCGTTCAACGGCAACACGGCGACCGTCATGGCCGAGCTCTTCAGCGACCTGCACGGGGCGACGCAGAGCCTGTACGACCAGCTGTCCAATCCGTCCTACAGCAATGCCGTGGGCGCGGCCGGGGATGCGGCCAGGACGTTCCTCAGCAACATTAACTCGGCCTACGGGGCGTGGAGCCAGCTTGCCGAGCACTCGCCGCTCGGTGCCATTGTTCAGGTGCTGACGGCGATCGCCACGCCTGACGGCAATGGCGGGTTCACGATCCCCGACCCGCAGAACACGTCCTTTGGTGACCTCACTACCTCTGGGGCCTGGGCCGCGGTTGAGGAGGAGGCCAAGAACATGTGGCTTGGCCTGCTCACCGGCAATTCCTATGAATTCACCGGACTCGACGTGCTCGGCCGCTCGGCGTTGAGCGGTCTGACCGGCCAGTTCGCGACCACGACGCAGATCGTCAAGCCCGTGGTCGGACCCGCGCCGCCGCAGACTACCCAAACGCCGGTCGGCGGAGCGAACGACCCTGGCGGCGGACCGCCGGCCGGTAACGGGCCTGCCGTCCCTGGCGGCGGGCCCCGGCCAAGCTGGAACTCTTCGCGGGCCCACAGGATCAGGGCGGGCCGGGTCAGGGCGGGCCGGGTGCGGGCGGACCCGCTGTGGTCGGACCGGTCGTCGGCGGACCGGATGCGGGCGGGCCGCCGGCAGGCAACGTGCCTAACCTGGTCAGGGCGGCTGCCGGTGGCGGAAACCTGCCACCTGGGACCATGACGCCACTGGCCGCCGGGGGCCCGGCTGCGGTCGTTCAGCCATTCGCCACGGCGGACCGCGCTACCGGCGTTCCCGGTACCGCGGCACCGGGCGTGATCGGCGTGGCCCTCAAGCCGACACTGGCGACGGGCAAGGACGCCGAGCCGGGCACGCCCAGGGTCAGCGCCGGCCTGGACTTCCCGGACACCCACGGCGTCCTCGCCGGCGCTATCGGCGCGACGCCGGGTAGTGACGGCGAACCCACCGGGTCGACCGGCCAGAACGCGGAGAAGTCGAAGGGCTTCACCGGTACCGTCGGGCGCGTGCCCAAGGGCAAGGAGCGGGTCTCCGCCTCCGGCGCGCTCGCCGCTCCAGCTAGCCGAATAGGTGCTCACGCGCGTATCGCCCCGGCGGCCGGGTTCTCGCTTGGCGGCGGCCCGCACGGTGCGGTGCTTTCACAAGCGGCCGTCCCTGCGGTCGCGGTCAAACCACCCAGCATTACCTCGAGCGCGGTTAACACGCAGCTCACGCCGACCAGCGCGGACGGCGGCGGCCTAGCGGGCCTGCCCGGCTCGCCCGCCGGGCCACCAGTCGCTGGCAGCTTGGTGCTTCCCGACGGCGGCCCAAGCGCGGTCACCGGCGGCACGATGCCGGGCGGTCAGGGAGCCCAGCCAGGCGCGAGCGGGACGATGATGCTGCCGCCCGGCGCCCGGGGCGGAATGGGCCAGCAGGGCCAGCAGGGTCAGGAACGGGAACGGCTGGCGTACCTGCCTGAGGACGAGGATTACTGGGGCACCGGGCCCACGCTGCTCGGTCCCGGTGTCGATGTCATTGACGACGAGACCGATGACGAGCCGGGCTTCGACGAATCGTGGCTGCCTGGTCCCGGCGTCAGGGTCGTCGATGAGGCCGAGGAGTCGGATTTCGGCGGTCCCGGCCTGATCGTCGGGATCGGCGCCGAGGCGGCCGGCCCCAGGCGCACTAAGGAAACCATGTCGGACTGGAGGATGCGATGACCGCAGACATCAACTACAACTTCACGGACGCCGTCGCCGACCTACGGCGCCAGCAAGAGCGGCTGCAGAATGTCAGTTCCAAGCTACGGGACAGCAAGACCACGTTCAGGTCCAAGGACGGAGCGATAACCGTCGGCCTTGACGGCAGTGGCGAGATTACGTCCATTGCCTTCAACACGACGAAGTTCCGCCGGATGGCGCCCGCTGAGCTCGGAGCCGCGCTGGTGGAGACGATAAATCAGGCTCGCGCGCAGTCGCGGGAACAAATGCTGAGCGCCTACCGCTCTTTCATTCCGGCCGGCACTGGCCTGGATGAACTGTTGGCAGGCAAGCGCGACTTCAGCGGCGCCTTTGATGACGCGGTGCGCCGGGCAAACGACATTCTGGCTAACGGACCGGCTGGCGACCTCCGCCGGGCGGCCGAGAAACGAGGAGGAATCTGATGACCGATTATCTCAGCATCAACATCCCCCAAATCCTCGAGAGCGCCACGGAGTACAACGACGTGGCTGACGACATACGCCGCGTCCAGACGAACGTCAACAACATTCCGGACCCGACAAGCGCATTCGGCGACGACGTATACGGCCACAAGGCAATCCCGAATGTTCTCGCGGCGAAGGAGGCGTCGGACCAACTGCTCTCGGGGGTCCACGGCCTGATAAACGGCGCGGGCGAGAACCTCGTGGTCACCGGCCAGTCGTTCGACAATGCCAACAATGTCAACGAAGGCATCGTCAAGTCGTTCTCTGTTAACCCCTAACAAATTCCCGCGAGCACGCTCGCTCCGCGACGCCCGAGGAGGCACGATGATCAAGGTGGTGTTCACGCTCCGCCGCCGGGAGGGAATGACCCGCGAAGAATTTCAGCGCTACTGGCGAGAGGAGCACGCCCCGCTCGTCCGGCGGCACGCCGAGACCCTTCACATTCGCCGTTACGTCCAGGTACACCTGACCGACACCGAATTCAACGAGGCCCTCGCCGGAGTGCGCGGCAGTGACCCCCACTTCTATGACGGCGTCGCGGAGTTGTGGTGGGACAGCCTTGAGGACCTGGCTACGGTGATGTCTGACCAGGATGCGCTGGCTGCCGCGCAGGAACTGCTTGAGGACGAGCAGCGCTTCATCGACCTGCCGAACTCCCCGATCTGGCTGGGCGAGGAGAACGTGGTAGTCGGAGCGGGCGATGACGGACGGGGCTGATGTTACCTGAGTGATGTCCCCGCGTCCGTGGCCGGTCCGCCCGTCGGCCTGCGTGAAAGATAGCACTGGTATTCCAGGGCAGGAATCCACTTAGAGACGGACGACAGCGCGGATCCGGGCGACCCCGTTCCCGGCTCTTCTGCTCCCGGTTCCCGGTGCCCGCCGTTCAGGTCTCCAGCTCCTGGCACACCGGCACTTTGGCCGCCAGCCCTGGGCCGCAACCGCAACGATGGGACACCGATGCTGCTGCGCCAGGCCGGGCAACCGCAACGGTGGCCCATGGATGTCGTTGCCGCAGCAAACGATGTCCCATCGATGCGGTTGCCCGCCCCCGCCGGGCAGCATCGCTGGGCCATCGTTGCGGCGAGCCGAGCCGAAATGTCCGGGTTAGCCGGCGCCGCCGGCCGGTTCGCGGGCCGCCGCAGCGGCCCGCGGGCCGGCGGCGTGCCAGCGCGGGCGAATTGCCCGGTCTTGCGGTCTTGCGGTCTTGCGGGCTGGCCGGGGCGGCTGCCGCAAGTGTTGGCGGGCACGAGAAAATCCAGGCAGGCGGACCCGAAGCCCGTGATCACCCGCAGTGACGAACGGAAACCACCAGGGACCGCAAGTTCCGGGACCATCCCAGCCGGCGACCTCAGCCGGCGCCTTCAGAACCCCGGAGGTCATCCGAGGGCAAGCCGACCCGGAGCGCAGGGCCGCGCAGTGTTTGCAGCACGGGCCCGGGCACCGGAAGCGGCGCGGCAGCATAGCCTCCGCAGGACAGACAACCGGTCACATCCGGCGACGAGCTGACCGCGGAACTGGAGTCGAACTGGCGCGCCCCGCCACCTCTGTAGCAGGTCCTGACCGTCAAGCACCACCCCCTCTGCATTGCCCTCATCGTTGCCATCACGAAATGTGAGCCAGAGCCGCAACGCTGGGACATGGATGTCGTCAGCCCGATCGCAACGATGGGCTCATGGGCGGGCCGGAGCCCCGCGATGGCACGGCGCGGGGCGTTCGGGGATGGCCTGGAGCCCCGGCGTTGTCCCGGCGTTGGGGCCAGGGCACCTGCGCAGGGACGACGATGGGCCTGCGGCCCGGCCCGGCTGAAGATCAACTTCAGCCGGCCTGTACCTCTCCGCCCAAAGGACCCACACGCGTGCCCCGTGGCGGCTTTCCGAGGCCCGCCCCCGCCCCCGCCCCGGCGTCGCGGCTCCTCGACGGCACGCCATCAGGACGGGACACCACGCCGTGGGGCCGCATCGCCCTTGTCAGGACTACGTCCAGCGAGCATGCCCAGTTCACGCTGTCCGCGCCCGGCAAACCCAAGCGCATTTGAACCTCAGGTGAAGCTGGCCTCGTAGCCGGACCAGTATGACCGCACGAGAACGGCAAGACCGAGGTCTTCCGGGTGAGTGCCCGGCTACGTGGGATGGAGATCGAGGATGACCAGGTCCGGCGCGACATGCCTGCAGAGCATTCCGGCCAATGGCGCGACGGCCGACGGCTCCAGATGGTCCACGGAGGACGTTCCCGACCGTGCTGCCGAGAATGTAATTGCGCAGATCTACAAGGACAACGAGACCTTCATTCTCAGTTATGTCACTGCCTTGCTCAGAGACCGTCACCTGGCCGAAGACGTTGTGCAGGAGACGATGCTGCGCGCCTGGCATCATTGCGCCGGCTTCAGCTCCGAGAAGGGGTCGGTGCGGGGCTGGCTGATGCGAGTCGCGCACAACATCGCGGTGGACAAGATCCGTATGCGGCAGTCGCGGCCACTAGAGGTCGCGCAGTACGACACCTCGCTGGCGCTAATCGAGGACCACGCGGACCGCGTGCTGACGGCGGTGCAGGTGCGGGCAGCACTGGACCGGCTGAGCCCGGCGCACCGGGCGGTGGTCGAGCAGATGTACATGAACGGGTGCACAGCACGCGAGGCGGCGGAGCGGCTGGGGATCCCTGAAGGCACCGTGTTCTCCCGTGCGTACTACGCGCTGCGGCAGCTCCGGAGGGACCTGGGGGCCCCGGAGACGGGGTTGTCAGCGAAGAGGGCCGCGTTGTCGGCTGCGTGACCGGGCGGGAAGGGACGATCTGATGGTGATGGATCCGCAGTTCTCGCCGCAGGAGGCGGAGCTCTTCTTCGTCTTGGCCGGGTCGAGGCCGCCGCTGGCCAACCGGGAACAGATGCTGGCCATTCAGGCTGTGTTCTTGCAGGCGAAGCAGGATGTGGTAGGGAATCTCAGCCCGGGGGTGGCCCGGTTGGTGACACGGTCGCTGCTGGGGATGGACGGCGCGGTGGGCGTGGGGTTCGCCCAGTCGATGGAGCCGCTGAACTCAGCCCCGCCGTATTACCTGCCGGCGATGGCCGATCAGTACCAGCAGGTGGCGAACTACATCGAGACCACGGCTGATGAGTTCCTGCGGATGAAGGTCGATTCGATCATCGCTTTGGCGGCGCTGCTGGCGACGATCGCGATCGACCTGGCGGTCGCGGTGTTCTTCCCGGAGCTCGGGCTGGCGGCGATCGCGGCGGAGTTCGTGATCGTGCGGTTCTTGCTGTCCACCCTGATCGGCCGGCTGATCATGCACCTGATCATGGCGGCGGTCATGAGCGTGGCCATCCAGGAAGCCCTGGACGTGATCGGGCAGATCGTGGTCAACGCCGAGCTGCACCAGGACTGGAACTGGGCCGAGACCGCGATGCAGGCCGAGGTGGGCCTGCTCGGCGGCGCGATGGGCCTGGTGCTGATGCCGATCGATCACATGCTCGGCGAGTTCCTGGGGAACGCGCTGATCAAGGGCGTCGATGGCGTGCTTGGCAAGGCCTTGGGGACGGAACTGGGCGACGTGGGCAAGGACGTGGTGCACGCGGCCGGGGAGTTCACGGCCGGGGCGCTGGTCGGCGGGGTGCACAACGCGGGCCACGCGACCTTGTTCAACGGGATGACGGGTAACGGCTGGAGCTGGGACTGGGGCGCGTTCTCCGGTGGCGCCGCCTTCGGCGTGGCCGGGGTGGTCGCCCGCGGCCTGGCCGCCGGCTTCAAGATGGCGACCATGGTCGCGACGCTGCCCGTCGACCAGTTGCTGGTCCGCGCCCTGAACGAGAGCATCAGCCCTGAGACCCTGAACGACATCGCCACGTACCGCCCGCCACCGCCCGGCGACGGGCCCGAGGATGGGCCGACCGACGGCGGCGAGGACGGGCCGCCCGACGGTGGCCAGGCCGCGCCAGGTGAGGCCCCGGTGCCGCCGGCGGTGGCGCTGCTGAACAGGCTGGGCGTCCCGGTCGGCCCGGAGACCGCCTATGCGATCGCGCTGCGGACAAATTTCGTGCCCACCGTCGGCAGTCCCTCCGACCACCCGCTGTGGGAGCGGCCACTGACTGCCGAAGTCCCGATGGCCGGCTACCTGGTGCCAGCCCAGACCGGGCCAGCGCTCCCCGCGGGGGTCACCGTCCAGCCAGAGCAGACGGCCATGTTGCCGGCGGGCCAGCAGCAGATCCACGAGCCCGCAGCGGCAGAGTCGGCGCCGACGCCCTATACCCAGGAGCCGGTCACCGGGCAGCAGGCGTCGGACTCCTCGATCGACGGGCCGCTGCCTGCCAGTGCCAGTTCGATGCCGGTGCTGGCTCCCGATGTGGTGGCGCCAGGGCACGTGCAGCCGGGACCGGCGGAGCCGGTCGCCGGGCAGCCAATGCCGTCCGCCAGCCAGCACCTACAGTCCGCACCACAGGCGGCTGCCCAGCCCATCACCCAGCAGCCCGTCAGCCAGCAGCCCGTCAGCCAGCAGCCCGTCAGCCAGCAGTCGGCGTCTGACTCTTTGATCGATGGGCCGCCGCCTGCCGGGGCCAGTTCGATGCCGGTGCCGGCTCCTGATGCGGTGGCGCCGGGCCGCGTGCAGCCGGTACCGACGGAGCCGGTCGTCTCGGAACAGCCGGTGGTCCAGTCGGCCGCACAGCCGGTGACTGAGCAGGCCGCAGCGCAGCCCGCGGTTACCACACAGTCGGCGCAGCCGGTGCAGCCCGAACAGCCAGTTACCGAGCCGACCGCGGCGCCGGACGTTCCTGAGCGACTGGTCGCGGACCCGGCGCAGCCCACCGCTGAGCATCAGGCCACGCCGGCGAACGCGGAGCAGGCGACCTCGACTACCGACGAGCCGTCGTCGGCAACGAGCCACCCGGCAACCAGCCCCTCGGCAGCCGACCAGCCTGTTACCGAGCAGCCAGACTCGGAGGCGACCAGGCTCGCTCCGCCGCCGCACCTTCGGCCCGAGGTGGAGTCCGGCGGGCTCGGCGCACTCGTGGATGCGGGCAGGCCGGATGAGCTGGTCGCGGCGGGAACGCGGTGGGAGCGCACTGACGGCTGGTTCGTGTCGAAGGGCACTGGGACGGTCGAGCTCAGGCCTGGTGCTGACGCGGAACCGCGGGTGGCTGTGCTGCCGGCGGGGTCGAAGGCGGTGTTCAGCCGTTCGGGCGAGCTGCAGTTCGCGGTGTCGCCGCGGGGCGACGGCTTCGTGCGTGGTCTCGATGGCCTGTTGTCGGAGACGCGTGACCTGGAGGTGAAGAAGAACGACGCGCCGGTGGTGCTGACCATAGGTGGCGGCAAGCCTGGCGTGGTGCTGGGGCGTGAGAACGAGGCGATCCTTGAGAACGGGAAGCCGGTCGCCTACCGGGAGGTGACCCCGTTCGGGCAGTTCGTCCGAAGCGAGGGCGCGTTGCGGGCCGCTGAGAACAAGGTCGGCATGCTGCCGGAGCCGCGCACGTTCGTGCCCGGTGCTGAGGACCGCTGGATTGAGGTCGATTCGCCGGTGGCGCCGGAGACGGTCCAGGCGTTCCTGGCCGGCGCGAACGGCGCCCATGAGGAGGCGCGGTTCTTCCACGACATCATCGACCGGAACGGCTCGCACCTGCCTGAGAGCCAGCAGCTGTCGAAGATGGACGACGCCGCGCTGAAGGACCTGTATGAGAACGGCTCGCCCGAGGACCGGTTCGCCGCGGTCTACGAGGCGATCCGCCGGGGCAACCCGAAGGAGGGGGTAGGCGGCCTGACCGCGCGGTGGACGCAGATCAAGGCCATCCGCGGGCTGGTGAACCGCGAAATCGTCGACCAGAAGACCGGTGAAGGCAAGACCCTGGGATTCACGGGCGCGGCCGGCGTGCTGGCTAAGGGCGACGCGCAAGCGGTGCATCTTTACACCTCTCATGACCACCTGGCCGAGACCTCGTACAAGGAGACCAAGGCGGTGCTCGGGCGCCTGGGCGTCAAGGTCTACCGGATGGACCACAACAACCCGCCGCCCCCGGCCGACGGCAGCCCGACGATCTACGTGGGTACCCCCCAGGACGGGGCGTTCTACAACCTGGTGAGCCGGGGCGGGGACCCCGCGGCCAAGGGCCTGCTGTTCGGCCAGGGCGACGAGAGCGATCACGCTGTTTTCGACGTGCTGATGGACGAGTTCGACAAGACCTTCGCCTACGACAAGTCCGGCGGGTACTTCATCAGCGACGGGGAACGCGGGCCGGCGTCAGAGGAGGTCGCCGGGCAGGTGCGGCAGTGGAACGACTTCCTCACCGCCCACCTGGGCCGCGACGGTGGCCTGACCGACGAGCACTTCGGCCGGTTCGCCGGCCAGGCCGGCGGCACCGCCACCCTGACCGGCGAAGGCAAGGCGCTGGTCACCGAGCTCGCCGGGCATGACCTCACCGAGGAGCAGGTGCAGCTGCTCAACGACGCGGCCGGCGCGCGGCTGGGGCTGAAGGAAAACGACGACTACATCGTGCACGGCGGTGAGATCGTCATCATGGACCAGACCACCGGGTACCCGCTCAAAGACCCCACGACCTCCAACTCGAGCCGCTGGTTCACCTACGCCCCGCACCTGGAGGCCCTGCACGGGCTGACCATCCGCGATGACGGGGGCGGCTCGAGCCACACCACCAACTCCGAGTTCTTCACCCTGCCCGGCTACGGCGACGGCCAGCGGGTCCGGGGCGCCTCGGGCACCGCGGCCGGCGGAGGCAAGGAACAGGCGTACGAGGCCCAGGGCCTGCCCGGCACGGCCACGATCGTCCCGCGTTACTACGCCACCCGGCTCCAGCCCAGCGAGCCGCGGGTGTTCGCCGACGAGAACGCCAAGCTCGACGCGATGGCCGCCAGCATCGTCCGCAAGCGGAATGGCGGGGCAGGCCAGCCCCAGCTGATCATCTTCCCCCGCAACAGCCAGGTCAACGCCCTTGCCACGCGGCTGGACGCCCTGGGCGTGCCGCTCCAGAAGGTCGACGGCCGCTGGATGCTCGACCAGGGTGCCGGACTGGAACCCGCGCTGGAGAAAGCCAGGGAAGAGGCCGGGAAGCTCGGCACGGTCACTATCGCCAACAACGTGTTCGGCCGCGGTGCCGACTTCAAGACCTCGTTCACGGTCAAGGAAGCCGGCGGCCTGGACCAGCGCACCGGCGGCCAGGGCCTGCCCGACATCCTCGAGCAGGCCGCCAACCGCGCCGGCCGGTCCGGCGACCCCGGCACCACCGGCCTCGACTTCTCCGTCGAAGACCCCTTCTTCACCAACTCACCCGACGCCTACGCCCACCTCGCCGTCGGCCATTACCTCCGGGTCAGCCGGGAGCACGCAAAAGCCATCCAGGACACGGCCGAGTCCAAGGACGGTGACAACCCGGCCGCCAGCGACGCCCTCCGCGCAACCGAGCAGACACTCAAGGACGCCCAACAGTACCTGCTCGACCTCCTTCCCCGCCTCTACGCCCAAGCCGCCCGCAACCTCGGCTTCAACGTCACCATCCCCGCTGCCCCGCCCGTCCCCGCCAGCCTCGCCGCCCTCGCCCAGCCGCCCGCCCCGCCTGCCGAAGCCGACAGCGGCCACGTCACCGGCACGCCGGGCACCGGCGACAATGGCCGCCGCCGCGTCACTGTGGAGGACGAGCCCGAGGAGCCGTCGTCGCTTCCTTCGCTGCCGGCCGACTTCCCGCGCCTGCATATTCACGAGGCGGACTACGCGCCCGCTGTGCAGCAACACCTGCAAGAACTCCAGGCGGAGCAGGAGGAGCTGACCAGCAAGCTCGACACCTTCACGATCAGCCCGCCGGCGGCTACGGCGCTGCAGGCACGGCTGACGGTAGTGGACGCGGCCATCAAGCACTACACGGCAGAAGCCGCAGCCTCTCAGCACACGCCCGCCTCCGCCCCGGCCCCGGCCCCCGCGTCGGCCCCGGCCGCCACTCCCGGCCCGGTCGCCCCCGCCGGGCCGGTCACCATTGACGTCACCGGGGTGAAGTTCCACACCGGCGCGGCCTCAAGCGACCTGACGGCGCAGGCCACCGCAGCCGTGCCGGCCGCCGAGACCATGGAGGGCGGACTGTGGGCCACGGTCGGAGGGCACGCCGAGCCCGGGTTCATCGAGATCCAGGGCGTTAAGCGGAGTGTCGCCGAGGCGCTCGAGCTGCCCGGCGTCCGGGACAGCCTGAAAGATGCCAAGGCGATCATCCTGAGCATGTGCGAGGCGGCGGTCCCTGGCAAGGGTGTGCCGTCGGTGGCCAGGCAGTTCGCCGAGCAGACTGGCAAACCGGTCCTCGCGGCCAGCCAGCAAGTCCTGGTCGCGGGCCCCGAGGTGCTCTCCGGCCAGATCGGATACCACGAGGACGGCCGGTCCAAGCCGGTGCCCAGCGGCACCTGGGTGCTCCTGGAAAACGGGGAGGAGCGCGACCTGGGAACCTCCTCGCTGCGGAAAGCCTACGCCGAGCTCCAACTCACGCCGCTGCCAGCCGGGCCGGCGCCCGCCGAGCTGGTAGCCCTGAGTAGTTCCGGCTCGCCGGTGTCCCGCGGGCCAGCGGCGTCAACGGCCAAGGGCGAGCACGCCCACAGGCTGGTGGCGGAGATGGACCGGCTGACAAGTGCGGCCATGGCGGCGGGCCTGATGAACGCGGTATCCGATGAGGCCGTGTCTAGCGTAGAGAAGGATCTTCGGCGACTGCTTTTCCTGCCGGAGACTAAGGGCGCGCCAACAGCTAAGAAGCGGGCCCAGCTCGTGGCCAGGATCGCCCGGCTGAACAGCGTCAATGACGTGCTCAAGACAAAGACCGCCTCTGAACGGTCCATGAAACTGGTCGATGAGTACGTGGCGGCGGTGGGGGTGGCGGCGCCGCCGCAGAACGATCATCAGACAGCCGTCACGGGCCAGGCGGCGCTAGCCGCCGCATTCATCACGAGCCTAGCTGAGCTTTCTCCCGCGATCCGGGTCGCGCACGATGCCGCCGCCCTGACGGCGCTGCCAGACAGTATCCAGAAACAGCTAGACGCCGCTCAGGTCCGTGCCCGCGATGCCGCAGCGGATGCCAGGGCCTCAGGGGATGACGAGGACGACGCGGTCAGTGCCTCCATCGATGCCAGCCTCAACGGCGAGCTGCGGGACCTGATAGTCGGGCTCGCCAAGGCTATCGCGATCCCGGAACGTGCTGTTCGGGCCGGCAAGGTGGTAGCCAGCGCCCGGATGGATGCCCGGCTGGCGGCGCGGCTTGAGCAACCACAGATCGCTTCCCTGGATGGCGTGGGGTACACCGCGGTCAGCCAGCCGCCACCCGCTGCTGAACTAGCGGCCAGCTTCTACGGATCACTGATCACCGTCGCGGGGCCGAAGCTTAGTGCCGTGCTGGGGAAAACACCGACACCGGACCGGGTCCGCCGGCAGATCGTGGCTGAGTTCGCGCGGGGGGACATCAACCGGTTCCAGCATCTCCTCGCCGATTCCAAGACGCCTGCGCAGGTTCTGGCCGATCTGAAAGCTGGAAAGAGCTGGGACAACCAGGTCGCGAATCTGGTGCCGCACGTGGCGGCGGACGCGTTCGGTATCGACCTTCGCGTGATGGGTGCGCTTGGCCTCGCCCCTGAGGTGGGTAAGGTCAGCGGCGCCGTACCACCGGACCAGATGGTCAGTCGTATCTGATGGTCAGGCAGGCTGACGGCCGGTTCATCCCGGCCGCGCGCAGGCCGGATGCGCCCGCGCCCAAGTGGCCACTGGTCGGGACGCGGGTACCTGGCGAGGCCACCGCATGGGGCAGGGACCTCAGCTCAGCGCAACAGCAGCTCGTCGTTCAGGAGGCCGCCGGCGTCCCGCCGCCGGCGGGGGCCGCGGTGCCGGCTGACGCCGGGCTGGTGGCGGAGATGGACTACCTGGCGAAGCAGCGGGCCGACGCGATGTCTCGCGTGCGGGGCAACATCCGCGAGGCTCTGGTCAGCTACACCCGCAAGAAGCTGTGGGACGAAGCACTCCCGCGGGTGGCCGTCGATGCCCTCGCTGAGATCGCGGAGGCGGGAAGTCTTGAGCAGCAGATCCAGCAGCTCATCGGGTCGGATCCGTTTACGGCCCGGTCGGCCGAGCTGACGCAGGAGTTCAGCCGGGCAGCGCAGGCGGACCGGCCGCCGGCGGACCTTGCGGATCTAGCGGGTGCGGCCGCCAGAGTCAGGACGCTGGTTGAGCAAGCAGACCCCAGCCTCTGGGGCGATGCGCCGCTACCTGACGAGCCCAGCGTGATCCTCAACGAGCTGAATGGCCGAGGCGACGAGGCGGTCAACGCAGGGCAGGACGCCGGACAGGGGCTCGCGCAGGACGCGACCTACGACGAGGTGAAGCAGGCCTCGAACGAGGCCGCCGACGCCGCCGTCGACCGCATACTGGAGGACTTGGACGGCCGGATAGCTGAGCTGGCCGATGGGATGATCCTGCGGAACCTGAGATCCGGGTTCCGTGACCTGCTCGGAGTCGCGCAGCTACAGGCGTCCTCGGCGGCTGCCACCGCGGAGGACAACCTGCGCTCGCATCGCGATGCCGAGGAGGCCACGAGGGAGTGGCACGTCCGCGACCGCGCCGCGCTTGAAGAGTTCGACGGGAGCACTGACAGCCTGGAGCTGCCGCCCGGCTTCGGTGCACCGGTCCTGGACGCCGGGGGCCAGCCCAGGGTGGACGCCAGCGGCCGGATCATCCGGCAGTACCCGCTGGGCCACAATGGCCGGTTCCTCGGGCTCGGGGACGTGGCTGTAGAAGACCGCGCGGGAGTCGCGCGACTCGTGGCGAGCACGCTGGATCCCCAGGATGCCCACCTGGCCGGCGCGGTGCGCGACAAGGTGGCGGCCTTCATGCAAAAAGAAGGCCGCCACGCGTTCACCCAGCAGTTGCTCGAGGACGGGCTCACGGTCTACGTGAAGCTCGACGAGTTCGACGGCCAAGGGCGACCGATGAGCGTCCCGGTCCAGGTCAACCTGGACCTGGACCTGGATCAGGTCCATCACGTGCGGGAACTGGAAACCGAGGGCACACCAGTCCGCCAGCAGCGGCACCACCCGGTGGAAGCCGAGAAGGAATGGCAGGTGTTTCTGCGGCGCAAAGTGGGGAACCAGCGCGCCATCACCGGGATAGTTGACGCCGTCACGCCGTCCGGTCCAGCAGGCCTGCTGGCCACCTTCAGTGCCGCCCTCACCGGGACCGTCACCACGTCCTACACCACCGGTTATGACATCGTGTCGGCGGCCAAGCGCATCCCGCGCTACGAACATAAATCGGCATACTTCGACTTCAGCGGCGCGAGGCTGCGGACGACGGTTTACCCGGCAAGGCCGGCCGGCCATCTCAGCATGTTGCCGGCCCGGCGAGGCCACCCGGGCCGGTCCCGCACCACGGAGCTCAAGGCGCGGGCGGCCTTCCCCATCGAAAACACCCCGGCCAAGGGCCCGGATGACCCGCCCGGAGCGTTCCGGGAGACACCACGGGTGCTGCCTGGCTCCAAGCGGTACGGCTACAGCCAGGACGAGCTCCGGCCGGCCAACGATCCCGACGGGAGCCGGGCGGAGGCCGCGAAGCGGGTCGAAAAGGTCTTGCATCATGTCCTGTCCGAACCGGAATGGGTCGGCACCGGCCTGAACGAGCTCCGCAACCAGGTGCTCGACGCTCTGTACCGAGACAGCCAGGTCGATGAGCAGGTCATCGAGATCGTGAACAGGCACCTCAGCGAGCCGGGCGATCCTGCGCGGTTATTCTGACCTGTTCGGCGCCGGCGTGGTCTCGCCGATGATCAGGGACGAGAAGGGCAACGACATCGGCCGACTGGTGGTCAGCGCGCGGCTGCGCACCGTCCAGCCTTCCTGGATCGGCAAACTCGGGATAAAGGAGGAATCCCAGCGATTCACCAGCGTGCCGAATGAGAGAGAGCAGTCCGGATCGGCGGTGCTGACCGTGGGCGGCCAGATAGGCACAGGGGGGACGAAACGCGGCCGCCTAACGCCGAAGGTAGGTGAGGAATCCGACGTAACTGGCGGGTTCCAGGTCGGCGGCGCGGTGTCTGCCAGCCGGACAGAAAGCTCCAACACCGGGAACGGTGATATCCGCGGCATGGTCCTCTGGGAGGAGAGCGAGCATGACCTGGCGGAAACGCTCTTCACCGTCACGTTGGTCAGGCCCGGCGATACGGAAGCCACGGTCCAGGAATTCAAGCAGCCGGTGCAGATGGGCCTGAGCATCCCGCACATCCAGTTGCCCAGATGGAAGTACCGGCTTGAGGAGGCGTTCTCCGGCCAGGCTCCGCCGGGACCGGTCCCGGTCGACGACGAGCCGGATGCGGCCGGGTCGCTGCGCTACCCCCCGGAGTCTATGGTCGCCGGCAAGGGCATCGGCTTTTCGATGATCAGCTACCTGCAGGGCAGCGAGGATGTGCTGCCCGAGGTACTCAGGCTGATCCGCGAGGCCGAGCAGGGCCGGGCCTATCCGAAGGCCTGGACGCCGGAGCGGCAGGCCCACCTGCATTCGATGCTGACGCCGCGGTTCACCAAGGAGGCACTCACCTCGCATGCCGCCGTCGTGTTCCAGCCCGGTGGCATCCTGTACGAGTTTTCCGTCCCGGCTGAATCAGGCCATGAAATTATCTCGGTGACCGTCGCGGCGACCCATGGGCCGACGCCGTCAGCCCTGGGCAGGATCAATGACGCCACGCTGGAGGTTATGCCGTCCGCGTTCGCCGGGCACGGCGGCGACGACACGGTGGGCTCTGGCGCCAACATCAATGCCTTCGTCGAGGGCACCCTTGCCCTGGGCGAGCACACCACCCCGAAGGGCCTCGGCCTGCTGCTCCAGCTCGCCTTGGCGCGCAGCGTCACGAACACCTCAGGCACCAACGCCACCGGGTTCAGCCTTCAGGCCATGCTGTACCGGTGCCCGGCCCGCTTGTTCACCTACAACGACGTCGAATACAAGATAGAGGTCAACATCCGCCACAAGCCGGGCCTCAGCCTGCCCGGCCTGGCTCACTGGGGCACCCAGGCGGTCGTGGAGAAGGCGGCTGAGGCCCTCGGGCTCGGGCCGGCCCGGCTGAGCAGCCTGGGGCAACAGGTAAATCCACGCTTAAGGGCTCGGTGCAGTTCATCAGCCACGAAGAACTCGCCAGGGACAATCCGGTGGATCCCGCCGCCGTGAGAGACGTCGGCCGGGTGGAGGTTCTCGAGACCTTCGGCAAGGGGCAGCGAGGGTGGGCGGCTGTGAAGGGGGGAGCGCGCACGCCGGTGGTGCTGCCCTCCGTCACGCCTCACCTGAAGGACGGTCGGGTGGAGGTGGTCAACCCCGACGACCAGGTGATGGAGGTGCTCACCCCCCACCCCTTCCCTCTGTACATCAGGACCTTGCTCCATGAGGCTGGCTTGACCGACAACGAAATAGGCGACGCGCACAAGGTCCTCACCGATCCCGCGCACCTGGCCGCGGCAATTGGCGGGATCCGGCCGGGAGCGATCAGGCACGAATTCGTCAGGAAGGCGAACCTCAGGAAATTTGAGTTCCAGGACCGGCACGTGGGGCTGACGATCGAGGGCTTCCCGACCAATGCCAGGAAGTTCGGTGACCGCCCGGTGAACTTGTTCCAGATGAGCGTGGCCGAGGGCGGGCCGGAAGTCAGCGCCGGAAAGAGCACGACGACTTTGGTCGGGCTCAACACCGCCATCCCCGGCCTGAGCGAGCTCTTCGGCAAGGACTCCTTTAACGCGCTGATCGAGCTCACCTACGGTCATGGCTGGTACAAGACCCAAGGCACGAGCGATAGTCTGAGCCTGACCCAAGGGCGGCTCCTCCAGGCGACCAGGACCTACCTGGAGGCGACCGCCGACGTCGTGTACCGGGTCCACGTGACCGGTCAGAACAAGAGCCTCGGGCTCGATGGCGACGTGGAATACTTCGGCCAGATCATCAGAGTCAAGGACGGGCTCAGCTGGCTGACGCTCGCCAAGCCCGCGGCTGATCCCCGTGACGACCCGCCCAAGCAGGCGCCCGATCCCGACACCGTCATGGTGATTGGCCGCCGCCCGCCGGGAGATCCCAAGGCCCAGGCGCAGCAGGCGCCTAAGGGGCTGCGGAGGCGGCTCGTGGACTTCGTGCGGGCGACGCGCAGTAAAGGGGACCACCGCAAGGTCCCCTGGGTGCAGTTCCTCCCGCCGTCCACGGCATCCGAATGGCTGTACCCGAAGAGGAAGAGGAGCGCGGGATCGCCCGATGTCAGTGGCGAGGGCAACCCCGTAGTTGACGCCGTGCAGGAGATGCTGCGCCAGCGCGCGCCGTGGGCGCTTGAAAGCCACACGACGTTCGAGATCGAGCTTCCCGGTACGGGGGACGGGACCAGGCGGACCGGCAAGAGGCGGGTACGCGGACGGCTGGCGAACGTGCTCAACCTGCGGTCCATGACGATGATGATGGACATGCTGACCAGCACTGGCCTGGTGGTGCACGCGATCGGGCAGGGGCCAGGTTATAACCGGCGGGCGCAGATCGTCCTGCAGGCCCGCCGCGACCCTCACAACCTGGGATACGTCTACCTGGAAAGCATCGAAGGCAACACCACCCGCTACACAACCGGCCTCGACCAGAAGAACAGGAACTGGACCAAGCTCCAAAGCGGCGCTGTGGCTACCGCTGCCTCTCAGACTGGCGCGCCCACCAACACCAGCAACGCCACGCCCGCCCCTTCGGCACCGGGCGGCGGAGCGCCGGGCCAGGCCACCGGGCCAAGCACCGGGTTTAACGGCTGGACCCTCCACCCCGAAGGGGACATCGGCCAGTCCACCGGGAAGGGCGGCTACCACCAGACGATAGATGCCCAGCGGGACACGCTGTTCCACGCGGGCCGGGCCGATCGCTACGGCGGGGACGTGGACCTCGCGATCTCGCTGATCACGACCACGGAGGCGTCAACCCTGGCCAACAAGGTCGGGCTGAACCTGCCGCGCCTCTTCGCCTCATGGGTGCAGAGGACCGCCAACCACCGCAGTCAAAGGCACACGGTCATCGTCCCGCTCAAGGAGCGGGTCCTGATCCCGCATGGCCTGATCCACCACGAGATCACGCCGAGTCCCCCGCCGGACGGCACCTTGGCGGTCGAGGAAGTGCCATTGCAGGCGGCACCGGGCCCGGCGGCCGGCGCACTGAACATCACCGCCGAGGACCTGCTCAAGCGCAAGGTACTCAACCTGGGGTGGGACGGCAGGAAACTGCAGGTGCTGTTCCCCGAGCTGATGGCGAGGCTGGCTGGCAACGAACGGCCGCTCAGCGGCCACCACAGCAATGCCGTGGCCCGGCTTACCGAGTATGGCACCCGCGTCCAGGATGACCTGCGTTACATCTTCTCCGCGCCAATGCTCAACCGCTACCTGGAGAGGATGCTTGGCCAGGAAGGCATGACCATGCCAACCCTGGTCAGGGAGGGCGGCACCCTGACCGACACCTATGGTGACGTCACAGTGCAGGTGGAGCTCGCGCCTGACCCGCTCGTCCTGTCGAATTACACCATCTGGGACGAGGGGGTCGGCTACGGGTTCGACGAGGCCGGGCAGGCATTGTCCCGCGAAGCTGGGTGGTCATTCGGCTTGACCGGCGGGGCTGCTATCAGGACAGGGAACCTGCACCACGCCACCCCGCCAGCGCCGAACGTGGCCAGCTTTTCCCTCAGCGCCTCGGTCGGCACCAGCGAGGAAAGGTCGGGTACCGCCGTACAGCAGCATCTGACGAAAGGGGAAGCGGTGCACCGCGCCCTTTCCTGGCTGCGGGTGTCCCCGGACGCGAAAATCACGGTGCGCTTTAAAGCGCGTAACGAACGCGACTGGATCGAGGCCAGCAAGATTCCCGGTTTTCTTGGCGGGGAATGGCTGGGCGGCGGCGAGGTCGCCTTCAGCTTCCTCTTGCGCAACGCCCTCGAGCTCGCCCTCAGCCCGGAAGCCAGCATCGACAACGGCATCTATCATCCCGGCGGAATCCCGGTCGGCTCTGGTACCTTCTTCCCGCCGCCGCCAGGGCGCCGCCCGGTCGGCACCGAGGATCTGGTGCGCCATGCGTACTCGCTGCCGTTCCTTGAGGGCGCGTTCGGCGTGCAGATCGACTGGGACGGCGAGTACTTCTGGGCCGGCGACCGGCAGATCACCGCCACCGAACTTGCCGCGCAGGTCAAGATCCGGCTCGCGGAGCTGGGGGACCCGCCTTCCCCTGACCTGGCGGAGGAGGAGCGGCCACCGCCAGGGCCGACGAAACTGAAGGACCCCAACGATCCCATTGTGCTGATTTCGCCCAACGCCGCCGTCAGAGCGCCCGGCCAGGCTGTTTCCCCGGCCCAGGCCCTGGCCGACGCCCTCGGGCGGCCGGTGCTCGCGCCCGACTCCTCCTACCGGATCATGCGGGACGGCTCGGTGCTCGCGGTGCGCCAGCTGACCCCGGACGCCACCGTCTTGGGACGCGGCTGGCAGGACGGTCAGTGGGTGGCGGTCTTCCCCCGCGCCAAGGGCCAGGATCCGCGCCCGCTGACGTCCCGTAACCTGGCCGACGCGATCCGCGAGGCGCGCGATGAGCTGAAGTGGACCTTGAAGGTCACCGGCCGTCCCGAGCTGGTTCCCTCGCCCCGCAAGGACGCGCACTATCCCGTCCAGAGTTCCCCTGAGGCTCTCAGCAAGTGGCGCGACGATGTGGCCGCCGTCCAGCGGCTGGCGGCCGCGGCCCGCGACCTGCTGCCGCACACCGGCAACCGTCAGGCTGACCTGGCGCGCGAGCTCGACCGAGCCGACTCCGCCACCCGCGCCGTCCCCGCGCCGCCGGCGACGCTGCCCGTCCCGGAGGTCGAGAGAGCGCCGATCTGGCAGAACCTGACGCAGTTCCATGACGCTGCGGCTGACCTCGGCCGCGTGGTGACAGAGGTGCTCAACACCGCGTTCACGGAGTGGCAGCAACTGATCGACCAGTACCGGCAACAGTCGGAGCGAGCCCGGCGGCTGCTGCAGCGCAACGGCGAGCTCGATCCGGCCGCGGCTAAAGCGCTGGACAAGCTTGACGCGGCTGTGCGCGAGATCCCCGAGCCGCCGGCGGGGCTCCCCGCCACCGCCGCACAGGTATCGGACACCGTGGCGGCGATGGGGAGGATCGCCGAGCGGCAACGTGCGGCCGACAGCGAGCTGTCAAATGTGCTCACGCTGGGGGTCAAGCAACTTGACACGCGGGTGCCTAGGGCCGAGAACATGGCCAGGGCCGTGGCCCGGCTTCTGCCCTACACCGGCAAGCGTCAGGGCCGCCTGGGCAGCAGGCTCATTGTGGCCCAGCCGGCCCCGCCCGAGTTGCCACTTGGCCCGTCGATGCAAGACGAGAGGGTCGAAGCCGCGTGGGAGGCGCTCCAGCGGGTGGCTGACCTGGAGGGCGCCACCAGGGACGTGGTCACCGCGGCCACCGCACTGAACCGGTACGGGGGGCTTTCGTCACGGGTGGCCGCGGCGCCGGATCTGGCCAGGGCGGCGGGCGTGATGCTCCCCTACGCCGGCGAGCACCAGGGTCGCTTGCAATTCAGCCTGGACGAAGCGTTTGCTCAGTTGAAGGACGCCAAGCCTAGCTGGTGGCTGATGAACGGGCCGGAGCTGACCACAGCCGACGATATCGAGGCGGCCAGGCAGTGGCTGGCCGGGGATGGGCCAGACGGGCTCACGGACGCGGTACAGCACCTTGAAAGCGTCGTCTCCGAAGTCGCCAGCACCGCGAACCAGACGGCGGAGCGGCTCGAACGCCTGGTCAGGAGGGCAAACGAGCTGTTGCCTGACACCGGCGCGCACGCGGGCAACCTGGGCCTGCAGCTCTACAGGGCCCACGGTATCCCTGCCGGGGCCCGGTTCACCGCTCCGCGCTGGCCCGAGCTGCGGCCCGCCGGGCGTCACCGGACGGCTGCGGAGGTAGCGGAGGCCGCGGCTGAGATCCAGGCCGCCGCAGCCAAACATGCCGCGTTCGTGCCATCGGCCGAGCGCCTGGAAAAGGCCGTCAGAGCGGTGCTCGCGGCTGCGATCACGGAGTGGCAGACCCGGCTGGCAACTGCCCAGAGCCTGCTGGGCAGATTGAGCGCGCTGCCAGAAGTAGCCGAGAAGGAGAATTTGCTTCAGTGGGATCTTGCGGCGTACCACCGGAACACCTTGACCTTTGCCTTCGCGCTGAACCAGCTGGACGGGCCGCACACCGCTGAGGATATGGACGAGGCTCGGCAGGTGCTCGACGAGGTGACTTTTGAATACCAGTCGGTGGAGGCGGCCATCAGGGGCGCGATTGCCATAGCGGTCGATGAGCCGATGCGGATAGCGGACACCGCCGCCGGCCTGGCCAATCAGATGGACGGCCTGCTGCCCTATGCGGGCGAGCAGAACAGGAACGACTTGCTGCAGCAGCGGGCAGTCTGGGCGGCCGCGCCGAACTTGTCGTCCGTTCTTGAGCCGGTCGCGCCGCGGCCGCTGGCGGAGTTGGACAAGGCGCTGTCGAAGGGCCTGGTACGGCTAAGACAACTCAGCAACGTGACCCCCGACTTCACGAGAGTCCTGCCTCGCGTGCTCGCGGGCGGGTGGCAGCCGTTCGCGGATGAGATGGGATATCTGGTCGGGCAGGCGCAGGAGCTACTTGAGCGGACCGGCGGCCGGCTGGCTGACGAGCGGCGGCAGACCCTGGCCGCGGCGCTGAATGCCGCGGAGCGCGAGCTGAGCAAGCTGCGCGAGCCCGAGCAGCGCCCTGATTTGCCCGAGTCGCCGGTCGTAGACGAGCTTGACGCGGTCCGGCAGGCGCTGACCAGCGTGGCTGCTGCCAAGGCGCCCGTCGGCGAGGTGATCGACGAGGTGAACGCCAGGCTGGCTGAGCGCACGACGGCGGTCGCCGCGCGGCGGCGCGTGCTGCGCGCCGAGCTGAATCTCACTGGGGGCACGGAGCCCGGCGCTGCCTTGCTGCGGTCGCGGCCGCCGTCCGCGGCGGAGACGAGCGAGTTCACCCGCGCAATCGACACTGCCAAGGATCGGGAGACTTGGCTCAGGCGGCTTGAGGAGGAGACCCGCGGGTTGTTCGCTGGGGCTACTAACGACGTTGACGACCGGCGGGAGCGGGTGGAGGACGCCGAGCATCAGGCCAGCGACGTGCAGGCGCTGCGGCCGTACATCAACGGTGCGCAGGCCAGCTTGAGCAGGCGAGTGGATCAGGCGGTCGCGGACCTGCGGATGATCAGGCCAAGCTGGTGGCGGACAAGCGAGACGGACCTGACCACGGCCGAGGAGGTCGAGGCGGTCCGGCAGACGGGTGACCCCAGGCTGCCTGAGCGTCTCGAGCGCGCTGCCGCGGAAATCGAAGAGAGCGTGCTGGACCTGATCGGCGCTGTCGACCACGATCGGTGGGCGCGGAGGGTCGAAGAGCTGCGGGAGGCGGCGTCGCAGGCGCAAGACCTGCTGCCGCCTCCCGGCTGGCGGCGGACGGCGCTGGAGGCCGCGATGCAAAAGGCTCTCGCCCGGTTGGACGCCGGCACCGCAATCCAGCAGCAGCTGGCACCGGTTACTGAGCTTGAAGCCGCCATCCGCCGGGTGACCGACGCGGCGGCCGCCACTGCGCGGCAGCGCGCTGGTGCCCTGGTGAACCTGATTCCCCAGGTCCGGGGCCTGCTGCCGCTCACCGCTGGTCGGCTCGGCGCCGACTTGACCACGGCCAGGCAGGCCGTGCGCGATCTCATTGATCCCCCGGCGCAGCGGGATGCCCGGCGAGCCGATTGGCGTCGCGCGGCAGGCCGTGGACGCGGTCGCGGCCCTGCAGGAAGCGATCAAAGCTGTGCTCACCGAGGCCACCGCACAACTGCCGGTCTGGGCAGATGACGCCGACGCGATGTTCGCGGCGATACAGAGACCGAGTCCGTTCACCCACGAGCAGCGCAGCGACCTGGACGCATTCACCGGCCACCTCCAGAACCCCCCGGGAAACGACATAACACGCCTGGACCCTGGCGTAGTGCGGCGGGGGATGATCGTAGTGGCCGCTGTGATAGCCGCCACCAGCCGGGAAACCAACCCGGCCGCATTGCGGCAGCGCGCGCAGGCCGCCATTGACTTGGCCGAGACCGCTCTCAGACTGCCGGGCGCCCGCGGCCAGGCCGATGGGCAGGACGGCGCCGCCGAGCTGGCCATCGGGGCGGCGCGGGACGCTGCGGAGTGGCTGCCGGAACGCCGGCTGGGCGCGGCCGACGTGTATGCATTCCAGCAGGCGGTGGACGCGGTGGCTGGCTTGGAGACCGTCACCAAGCAGGTGATCACCACGGCCACTGCCGAGCTTGACAGCCTGCGGCCGGAGGTGCGGGACGCCGAGATCGTTGCCGGGTCAGCGCAGGCGCTGCTAGAGCAAATCGGCCGCCAGCAGCCTGCCGTGAATCCACGCCAGGTTGCCTTGAGTCAACGCCTGGTCCGGATGGCCGGGGATCTGCGGCAGCGCAGGCCAGGCTGGTGGCCTGCCGACGGGGCGGACCTGACTACGGTGGCCGAGCTTGAGGCGGTTGCGCAGACTCTGGAGTCCGATTCCAGCCGCCAGATCGAGGCGGCGCGGGACGCGGTAAACGAAGTCGCGACAGAAGTGGCCGCCGAGGCGAGCGGGGTACTAAGCGACCGAGCTCACTCGATAATTGAATTGGCCGAGGCTGCGCGAGCCCTGCTGCTGCCATACAGCGGCGACGATCTGGCCGACTTGACCTCAGCGCTCGAAGACGCCATCGAGCGCGGGCGCCGTCTCGAGGGACAGGATCCACGCGACGGCACGCTTGCGGGCGTGCGAGCGGCTGTCCGTGATCTGGAGCGGGCGGCCGCCGTCGAGGCCGACGTCGTGCGGGTCATCAGCCGGGCTACCGATGGGCTGCGAAAGCGCGTGGCCGACGTCCCGGAGCTGAGAAGGTCGGCGCGGGCGCTGCTTGATCGCCTCGGAAGGCAAGCCGCTGATCAAATCAGGCTGAATCTGCCGACGCTGAACAGGGACCTGGCCGACGTTGCCCTTCCCGCGCTCGCGGAACTGCCGATGGAGCCGCTGCTGGCACCTCCGACGGTGCTTGAGGTGCAAGCGGCGGCGATCGCGCTGGCCCGGGTTGCCGGGGCCGAGCGGGCCAGCAGGGCCGTGCTCACCCCAGCCGCTGCTCGTCTGGAGGAAATGCGGAAACAGAACGCTGTCGCGATGACACGTGCCGCCCCGGCTAGGTCCCTGCTGCGGTTTGGCGGCCCGAGGCAGGCCGTGCTGATCGACCGCCTGGGTTCGGCGACCCGCGCCGTGCCCGACCAGGCGGCGCTGGTCGGGGCCTGGCCGTCGACGCCCGGGACGGACGGGGTCACGCGGGCGGATCTGGAAGCAGCCCACCGGGCGCTTGAAGGGCCGGCGCGAGCGCTCGGATCCGCCACCAGGAGACTGGACCTCGCCGCCAATGAGGTGTTCGCCACCGCGCCCGATAGGTGGCGCCAGTGGCGAATGCAGGCGCAAAGCCTGCGGCTGGATGTGAGCAGGCTATTCCCCAATGAGGATGAGCGGCCGGAAAAGCTGCGCAACGAATTCGACCAGCATGCCGCCGCTTTGGCCCGGGCCGAAGCAGATGTTCCTGGCGCCCTGAACATCCTGGGTCAGGTCAATTCCAGGGTCGCTGATTTCGCGCCCGGCATCAGAGCGATGACGGACCTGGCCGGTGCCACTGACTGGCTGACCGTGGCGCTGCGGGCGACTACGCGGGGGCAGGCCGATGCCCTGCTTGGTCCTCTGTCCCCGTTCACCTTGGATGAGCTGACTACGGTGATGACCCTGGCCGAGGGGCTCGTCCCGGCCGGCCAGCGCGCCCAGGTGGACGTCGAGAACTTCTTCTCGCAGGCACGGATGGACCAGGAGAACTTCTCCTGGCTGGCCGGCCAGATCGGGCTGCATAACCAGGACGGGCCCATCGGGACTGTCCGCCGGGTGGCTGACCGTCCGGCGATGGCACAGTTGTTCGCACTTGTCCTTCTGGCCTCCCAGGTATACGACGGACCCGCCAGGCCGACCCTGGCTAACCTGGCTGACCTGCGCCGGCTGGCTGACATCGTCCGGGCCCGCCCCGGCCAGCCGCAGCGGGATATCACGGTGGACAACCTCAGTGGTGAGTTCCGGGACCTGCACCAAATGGTTCCCGGCGCGCCGGTAAGCACCGAGGATCTGCGCGAGCTTATCGGGCAGGTCGGGCTGGCCAAGTCGGCGCTCGCCAGGCAGCGCGGGCTGCCAGGGACGCCGCGCAATGTCAGTCACGCCGACCTGCAAAAACTGCTCACGACCAGCGGCCTGGTGCGGCAGGCGCGCAGCTACCTGGCCGCCCGCGCAGATCTGACCGCGGCGCAGCGCAGCGATCTGATCTGGAACCTGCTGGGTGGCCTGCTGACCGACAGCGACCTCGACGCGGTGCTTGACCTGCTGCGTGCCAGCTCCCCAGATGATCTGCAGATGCTGTTCCAGGACGGCGGGCTGGCGGCGCGCCTGTTGTCGGCGATACCCAGTCGCCACCCGTTGCGCGGGAAGCTGAATGAGTTCGTCGCGGATCGGTTCGACGTCACCGACCCCATGGCATTGAAGCGCTCGGCTGGCTGGCGAGTGCTTGACCCGGGCTTCCGGCCGGAAATGCTCGACCCGTTCCTGCCCGACCGGACGGAGCAGCACCTGGGCCAGGGGCAGTTCCTTGTGGCTCTGAGGATAGCGAACGAACGCGGCTGGCGTATCACCGATCCGCCAGCCCGTATCGGTGAAGAAGTCATCCGGCCTCTTGGCCTGTCCGGCATCCCGCAAGACGTGGCGAGGACCTGGCTGACCCGGCTGGCGGAAGCCGAAGGGCGTCGGATCCGGATCGATGCTCACTTCAGCGGTGACCCGGGTTCGGGGCTCAGCGTGGACCAGCAGTGGCACGAGATCGAGGCGTCGCTGCGCGGCCTTGCCCCATGGCAAGCGCTTGACCTGCTCGAGGACGCCAGCGACGAGGAGCTGGAGGGGTTCATCCAGCGCGGGCTTATTGACAGCCTGAATAACGCCCCAACGGACCGTGACCTGCACGAGCGCGTGGAAAGCTTCCGCGCCAAGCGGCTTCCAGGCGACCAGCAGATGAGGCCGTACGTCCCGGAGAGTCTGTTCGGTCCGGGGATGATCAATCCACGGCTGGCTAACCTCGGCGTCCGCCGCGACCTGACACCGCAAGAGCTCGAGGACCTGGGCGCGGAGATCGCCGGGCGCACGCGCACCGCAATCGCCGCCGGCTTGCCTCTGAACCAGCGGAGGCAGCGGGCCGTGTTTGACCGGTGGTGGAACGAAGTTGCTGAGCTGGCTGTCCTGGTGAACCGGGTACAGGAATACCTGGACGGAAGCCTGGATGTCGTCGAAGACGACAATGACCTGCAGCTGCTCATCGCTAAGCTGCTTGGTTCCGAGTACACCCTGCGGCATGCCCTGGACCTGCTTGAGGCCCTCGACGACGCTCAGCTGGCCAGGCTGTTCGAGGACGACGCTGCCACGGCAGGGCCGCGCGGCACCGGGCTGAGGGCGTTGCTTGAGCAGGCGATTCCTCCCGAGGCCGAGCTGCGCCCTCGCCTGGAAATCCTGTTGCGCAATCGGTTCGACGACGCGGGCAAGGTGATAATAGACGTCCCGCTCCCGCCGCAGTTCAGCCCCGGCATGGTCAGCGACGAGCTCGCCGACGTCGGGATTCGCGATGAGCTGACCCCCGCGCAGCTCATGGCGGCGGCCACCGCGCTAGCCGAGGGGGTCACAAGCCCGCTGCTTGGGCTGCCTCCGGTGGAATTGGCGCGGGCCCGCCGGTGGGTGCTCGGCGTCCGGAAAGCCATGGTGGACTGGGTGCTTGGTTACGTCCGTGGCAAAAAGGGCTACGGCATGACCGCCATGCAGATGCGGGATCTGGTCAAGTGGTTGCTGACCGACCCGGTCCCCGACCCCGAGCGGGCACCCAGGGCCGTGCTGAAGCTACTGGAAAGCGTCAACGACACTCAGCTGGCCGGGCTGTACGAGGACGACGCTCAGCTGGCCGGGCTGAGGGCACTGCTTGAGCAAGCGATTCCCCCCTGGCATGAGCTGTACCCCCGCCTGGAAGACCTCATCCGCGATCGGCTCGACGACGCGGGCGGGGTGAGAACGGACGTCCACCCCGCGCTGCCGTTCAGCCTCAGCCTGCTCAGCGAGGATCTGGACTTCTACGACGAGTCCGCCATCGCGGAATTGCGGCCGGCCACGGTTGAGTATGTCGGCCTGGTGCTCAAGCGGAAGTACGCCGAAGACGAGAACTATACCTCTGGCATCAGCGACAGGCTCGCCGGGTTGTCCCCGCAGCAGCAGGCAGAGGCCATGTCTGCGCTGGCTCGTCTCCGCGTCAAGTTGTACGACAATGAGCTTGCCGAGGGGTCTCCAAGGCCGGAGTTGCTTGGCCATGTGCGCGCGCTGGACGAGATGCTGGGCAGGCTCTGGGCCGATGCCGCCCGGCGAACTCGCGATGCCAGCGATCTGGAAGATCTCACGGCGACCCCGCCGGCCAGCCAGGCAGAGCAACTGCTTGAGGCGCTCACCCCCGTCGTCCAGGCCGAAGGTGAGGAGACCCAGCCGAAGCGCTTTACGAAAAAGCTTCACGGCCAGGACTTCGGTGACCGGCTGCGCCAGGCATTCCTGGAAGATATCGACGAAGATTATCGGGATCTAGTGCGCGGGAAAGGTCCGGCGGAGCGCGCCGAACCCGGAAACATGTACTCAAGGGACCACGCCCAGCGGATAGCCGACCTGGTGAGGACATGGGTAACTGAGGTTGTTGGTGGCTTTGTCACTGTTCCCGAGATGGTCGTGGCCGAGCCGGGGCAGGAGGGCGATATCTTCGACCAGTTCGCCTACCGGGAATGGGAATGGCGGTCCTGGAGCCCAGAGACACACAAAGAACAGGCCCGGCGGTACCTGACTGAATTCCTGCGGGGCGATCGACCTAGCGACAAACCTGCCACTGTCGCGGCAGACCACGGCGCGGATGTGTCTTTCTACTGGCCCATCAACGATGAGACCGAAATTGCGAACGATGTGATAGACGGTCTGATCCGCGATCCGAAGATCGTCAGACGCATCAATGAAATCGAGCGCGGCTGGACGAACGTACATGACCCGGCGACTGGCAGGATCCTGAAGTCGTTCTTCCGCGAAGAGGGCAAGGATCTAGAGAGACTGTGGGGGGATATGGCGTATGGGCAGATCCATGAAATGATGCACCGACTGGCGCACCCTAAGTTCTCCGAGTACGCCAACTCTTTCGAGAATAGCCCCGAGATGGTCACTCTGCAGGAGGGCGGCCCCACCGCGCTGGCCGATATGGTGTGGGAATATGTGGTGGCCCGCCTCCCTGAGGAAGGGGAAGGCGGCCGGACAAACTTTGAGAATTGGCACAGGATCATCATGGGCCTGGGTCCAGACGACGACATTCCGGACCTCCAGGAGATCTTCCAGAAGCTGCGGACCCAGCCGCTACCGCATCGATACGAGGCGGAGACCGAAGTGGTGCGGGTTCTCAGCCGGGAGCCCATCGAGAACCTGCTGGATGCGTACTTCCGCGGGCACTGGTGGAAGATTACCGGCCCGGTCCCAGGCTCCCGCGGCAGCATGCTGGCCCCAGCCGACACGGCCGCGCCGGGTCCCGCGCAGCCAGCTCGCCCGCCATCGTCGGTCTCGTCGTCAGATGAATCCCCTGACGAGGACGGGCCGCCGCCGGCGCCGCCGTCTTCGGGGGGCAGGCCGTCTTCGGTGCCGCCGTCCGCGGAGCGCAGGCCGTCGTCGGTGCAGCCGTCGGCCGGGCGCAGGCAGCCGTCGGCGGCGCGCAGGCAGCCGTCGGCGGGGCGCAGGCCGTCGTCGGCGCCGCCGTCGTCGGCGGGGCGCAGGCCGGCGCCCGCACGACCTCTCGACCCGGAGGCGGCGACGCGCCAGATCGACAACTGGCTGGCCGCCAACCGCCTGAAGGAGGTCCGCGTACCAGGCGACGGGAACCGCCCCTATCACGGGCTGATCAAGGTGGCCGGGGACCACCTGTCCAGAATCTTCGCCCGGCAGGACCTGTCGCCGCTCACCCTGCGCCGCTACGTCGCGAATGTCCTGCGTCACGACCAGTCCCTGGAAGAGCGAGGCGAGCCGACCCGCTACGGCGGGCTGATCCGCGGATCCCGTGGCCAGAGCCGGGCCGAGGCGTGGGAGGACCACATCACCTGGATCGGCACGGACTATTCGTATCGCGAAGACGCCGCTGACGTGGTGCCGAATGTCCTGGCCTTCGAGTTCGGCCTGCCGCTCACCCTCGTCCAGCCCGGCCCTGAGCGCCCGCTGGTTACCGACGTCGGGCCGCCCGGTGAGCGGCGCTACGTCCTGGTTCTGCAGGGCGGGCATTACGTGGCCACCGAGCCGCTGCCAGGTCAGCCAGCGCCGGAGCCGACGACCGCGCGCAAGGTACAGGTCCTGCAAGAGATCACCCGGCTGAGGACCGAGACCACCCGGCTGAGGAAGCAGTTCACCTGGCTGCAAAAGCGCTACGCCGCGCTGTCCGGCATCGCCCCGCCCGCCGGTACCGAGGAGGAGGCGCAGGAACGGGCCGACGCAGAGAGCCGGGCGGAGGATTACGGCCGCAATTTCCATCAGGTCCTCGGCCAGCAGCGCCCGGACTTCAGCCGCCAGGCTCCCCTCGACTTCGAGCGGCAGCGCCTGCAGTGGCTGCGGCATTGGCACCAGCTCTGGCTGTCCGCCGTCCTCGGTGCCTTCAGCGACTTCGCCCCATCAGAAGACGCCGCCCACTTCACTGTCGATGAACTCCGCGACTACCAGCGGGATCACCTCCCGTTGTCCGCTGATCTGCCCGGCTCCGAGCAGGCCACCGATGCCGAGCGATCGTCGACCCCGGCTACGTCGTCGGATGAGTCCTCAGGTAAAGATGAGCCGCCGCCGAGTGCTCCGGCGTTGGTACTAATACCGGCAGCTCCGTCCGAGCCGCAGCCGGCGGCGCCATTCCGCGACAGGTCATTCGCCCCGAGTGCGCCTGGCCGTGCGTCGGTACATCACATCGAAGGTGACCTGCTTCGGTTGCCCAAGGCCGTCGGCGCCATTGTCAGCCCGGCCTCGGACAACCTGATACTCGGCGGGAGCGGACTGAGCAGAGAGATCCAGTTGGCGGGCGGCGACCGCATAACGGACGAGATCCGGCAAAAACTGGAAGGTTTCGGTGTTGAAGGGGTCCCGACCGGTGATGCAGTGGCAACCTCCGCTCCCAATATCAAGGCGGAGTACGTCATTCACGTCGTCCCGCCGGATTTCGGGCGCGTAGACGCCTCTTCGGCTACCCGCGAACTGCTCGCCAAGACCTACAGGAAGGCGCTGGCCCTGGCCGATGAACTGAAGCTGACCAGCGTCGCGTTCCCGGTACTCTCCAGCGGCCTGACCCCTGAGGAAGCGGAGCAGATCGGCCTGCGGGCGCTGCGCGGGGCTGACACCAGGGTTCGAGACGTATACCTGCTGCGGCACCGGGATTTTGCGCGGATCACGCTGCCGGATGCCGAATCACCGGTCAAACCGCCAGCACCGCCAGCACCGTCGGCGGCTCTGCTGCGGCCACAGCTGCGGCGGGGCACCGCGCCAGTGTCGGCGGAGGAGCACACGATCTTGGCGGCCAATCCTTTCCTGGCTGGCGCGCCGGACCTGGTCTGGCGGGTGCAAATGGCGAACCTGGTGGCCAGGAGACGACAGGCAGCGGAGAGGCTAGAGCTCGAAGACAGCTACCGTCAGCGCCGGGAGACGATAGCCCAGGATCCGGACCGGCAGCTTGATGTGACCCCCGACGGTGATTGCTTCTTCAATTCGCTGCTGCTGATGGATGGTGAGCACCTGCGGAGGATGGGGCGGCTGTTCGAGTGGGGAGACCGCGAGCCGACGGTTCTGCAGATGCGGGAGGCGATCGCCCGCGCGCTGGAGCGAAGCTACCGGGCTTACTGGGAGTTCCCGACCCAGGAGGCCGCGCAGAGCGTGGGGCTGTACGCGGCCCTGTTCCCTGGCCTGACCGGCGAGGATGCTTTTGAGCAGTCGGTCAGGGATGCGCTGCTGGCGGACTATGCGGCGTGGATCCGGGTGCTGGGCCGGTGGACGCGTGACATCGGCCGCGACGTTAACCTCGGCGACAACTTGGTGAATATCGCCGCGGACTTGTGGCAGGTGCCGCTGACCTCGCTGGGTGTAGAGCGGCCGACGGACTTCGGTCCCGCATCGGGTGCGGTAGATCGTGGTTACCTGCTGCATGACGACACGCATTACATGGGGCTGGCGTCGGTGCGGGATGTGCCCGCCGTCCCGGCGGCGGAGTGGCTGACGGTGCCCGACCGGCCGGAGTTTGTCATCCCTGAGGGCATCGACTGGCGGGAGCTGACTGGTGAGTTCGCCCGTGGGTTCGCGGAGCTTCGGGTGGAGGCGGCGCGGGCTGTTGAGGCGGCGGCGCCGGCGGATCCTGAGGGCCTGCTGGCGAACCGGCTGGCGCTCCTTGATGCCGGTTTCGCTGGCGCTCGCGCCGCCGCCGAGCAGGAGGCGGCCAGCGACACGGGCGCTTTTGCCAACGAGATCCGCCGGCTGAGCGATTATCACCTTAACCTCGGGGTCCTGCTGGGAGATGCCCGCAGGCAGGCGCCGGCCGCCAGTCGCCAGTCCGCCGCCGCGGCGGTCAAACGCCCTGAGCCGGCGCCTCCGGCGCTTTCGCCGCAGCCGTCGGCGCCAGCCGTGCGACCGGTTCAGACGGTGGTTTCCGCCGAGGCCGAGCCGCCGGCTGCCCAGCCGGGCACTGCGGGGGGCTCGCTGTTTGAGCATGAACTTGAGCCCTTCCTGGGGCCCGCGCGGCAGTATCTGGGCGAGCTCGGCCCGGATGTTCTGGCGGGCCTGACGCCGGAGCAGGCTGGTGAGGGGCTGGCGGCGGTGCTGGCCGAGGCTGCGGGCGTGCGCGGCGGCGGCCAGTTGCGGGGGCTGTGGAATGACCTGGTAGACCGGGGGCTTGGGTTGCTTCCGGTGACGACGGCGACCGTGGTGCATACGCGGGAACTTCCGGGCCGGAATGCCGATCGGCTTCCCGCGGTGTTCACGGTCGCCGATGCGGTGACCGGGCGCACCGGGCCGGGGGATGAGCCGGTAGCTGGCACCCTGATCCAGGTGCGTGAGCCGGATGCCAGGAACCTGTCTGTCCTGCCCGATCAGGCGTCAGGGACGGTGATGTTCTGGCCGAGCACAGAGTTCGTGGTGGTCGCGGACGATGTCGTGACCGGAGGCCGGATCGTTCAGTTGCGCCACCGCCGCGCAGTTCAGGCAGAGGAGGAAGGCCCGGTCGGCTCCGAGGCTGCTGCTAGTCGGCCGCCGTCAGTCCGGAGTATCCAGTATCACCCGCTCGCCGTGCCTGAGGCTGACTCTCTTTCTGAGGCTGGCATCGCGCTGGACGCCAGTATGGGCCAGGCGGAGTGGGAGAGTCGCAACCGGTGGTGGTCCGCTGAGCTGTCGGATCAGAGGACCGGCAGGCTGGGGATATTCCGTCCGAGCCTCGACCAGCGCCCTGTTCTCGATGCGAATCGGCTCAAGATCCGCTGGGTGCGAGACGACGGGGATTGCACCTTCACCGCGACGGCCTACACGGTCCCGCAGGCCGAAGTCCGCCGCCGGATCCTCCAGGCCGCGGAGCGATGGGGCATTCAGGTGCCGGAAGGGGAAGAGGACAAGGTCGGGTGGCTGCTCGGCCAGGCAGTGGACGCGGCGCGCACCGAGGCATCGCGGGCGGACCTCCGCGAGCTTATCGAGCAGGCCCGACGGCGGGGGGAGGAGACTGAGAATCCGCCCGACGGAGTCGACGACGCCGTCACTTGGCTGATCGACCGGACGATGGAACTGGCCGAGTTGCCGCCGCTCGGGCCGGATGATCAGGTGAAGGGTGAGCACCTGCGCCTGTTCCTGGCGTACCTCTTGGAGCGCGACCGTCACTTGGCGCCCAGCCAACGCTGGCGCGTCGGCTTGTTCCACGAAGAGGAGACGCCTGGCGACGTTGCCGATGATGCGCGAACCCGGCGGGGCATGGTCGCGGCGGTGCGCTGGCTGAGAGATTACGCCCGGCCCTACGGCGATCATTTCCCGAGTTTGATCGCTGAATTCCTCGGGCCGCTGCGGATTCTGGATGAGGACGGCACACTGCGACCCCTGGGGGCGAGCGGCGCAGGCGAGGCACCATACACCCTCGTACTGAGACACGCGCACTACCTCGCGACGGTTCGCAGCTCCGACCCGCCGGCCCGTCGGCCCGTGCAGTACCAGGCCGGTTCTTTGACCGGCGCCGTCACGAGCCAGAAGCCGGGGACCCCGCCGCCGGATCAGCCCAAGGGGCCGCGCCCAAAAGCTAGACCCCCGGCCACCGGGGGCGGCTCCACAGTCAACACGCTGTATGTGCGGGCCGGGGGGGACAGGGACGGGGCGGAGGACGAGGTCGCGGCGGCGTCGTTCCCGCCGGTTGCGGGCGCGGACGTGGTTCATGTGCACACCGATCCGGAGACCGGGCTGCTGGCGGTGGGGGGTGAGCTGCTGTCGGCGGCGGAGTTCCATGAGCGGGTGCTGGTGCCGCGGGGGCAGTCGCCGGGGCGGTTGCTGGTGATGGTGTCGTGCGGGCTTGGCACGGCCCGGCTCGGGCAGGTGGAGGCGGCGGCGCGGGTGCTGGCCCGGCTGGGGGACCGGCCGGTGCTGGCGGCGTCGGCGGATGTGTTCACCACGCGGGCGGGCGCGGTCGAGGTCAGGGAGTCCGGTGTTGATGGGGATGGCCGGCCGCTGCTGAGCGGACAGCAGCCGGGCTGGAGGCTGTTTGCGCCGGGCGCGGGCGAGCCGGTGCGGTTCGGCCCGGACCTGGCGACGGTGCTTGCGGACCGGGAGCTGGCGGAGGAGCTGCCCGACGGGACGCCGGTGCCTGAGGTTGGCCGGCACCCGGAGCCGGTGCGGCTCCCGTCTGAGGAGGTCCGCTGGGCGATCGGGGTGGAGATCGCGCGGCACAACGTGTTCCTGATCCGGCCCTCAGGGCCGCCCCTGCCCCGGGGCACCTGGATCGCACGCAGCCCTGACCGGCAGATTAGCGTCGTCGCCGATGCGGGGTCCGCCTGGCGCAGCGATGAGGAAATGCTGTATGAGAGTCAGGCGGCGATGCGGGCGGCTGGGGCGTCGCCGCATCCGCTGAGGAGCGAAATTGGCGGCCTGCTGCGGGTGCCTGAGGTCGTCACGGGGCCGTTCCAGGTGCGCAGTGAGCCGGGACAAGATCCGGGCGAGATGCTGGGGCGGCTCGGCGAGCTTGACGCCCGCTGGGACAGGGCGCCCTGGGGCATCAGGTCCTTCCCCGACCAAGGCATAAGCCTGGCCGAGGTGTTCGAAGGCTCAGGCTATGTGGTCAACCCGGCTCTCGAAGACGTGCGGGTGCTCAGGATCAGGGACTTGCACCAGGACGCGCCGCTGCTCGTGCAGCCGACGGTAAGCGTTCCCCTCGGCGGCGGGTTGCTGGTCACGCTGAACGAGGTCTTGCGCAGCGGAGGGCCAGGCCCGGCCAGCAGGCAGCTGCTCGGGGCGGCGCTGCGCTTCGGGTGGCGGGTCGCGCGCGGTTACCTGGACGGGACGGCCAATGCTGCGCCCGCGCCCGGCTGGGACATGGCTGAGGTGGTCATGGTCGCGGAGGTCATGGCGCTGACGTTTGTTGAGGTCACCAGCGTCCTGCTCTACGCGCTCGGCGGACGTACGCCGAAGGACTGGATGCCGGTCGCTGCCCGGCAGGATCTAGCTGAGGTCAGGGCGAAGCTGAGCGCGCGGGCGCAGGACTACTTCGCGGACAACGTCGACGGTGTCAGGACGTGGTTCGCGGAGGAGTTCGGGCGAGTGTACCCGCCGTTCGCCCGCCAGCGCGGTCGGCCTGAAGATGTGCCTGCTGACCTTTGGGGCGTCGGGTGGAAGCACAAATCGCTGCCGACCAGGTACACCGTGGGCCAGTTGCTCGATCAGGTGCTGCGGCCGGTCGCCGACGATGAGCGGATCGGTCAGGACGCCGTCGACCTCGGCCGGGCGGATGCGGGCGGGACGCGCTGGCAAAGTGACCACGGGCCGGATGCTGCGCCCTCGGTAGCGGTGGAACTGCGTGATAGCTACGGTTCGCTGGCCCGCATGGTCAGTCATCCCCGGATGGTGGAGGTCATCGGGGAACTGGCCGGGATGGCCAGGAGGGCGCAGGGTACGGCGCTGTTCGCCCGTCGGCTGCCCGCGAGCCTTGAGGGCCAGCTTGTGGCGGCGTGGCTGCGGCAGGCGGTCGCGGTGCCGCCGGGAGCGGGGCGTGACCGCGCCGTGCGGATGCTGCGGCGGGCGGCCGGGTGGTACGTGAGAGAGTTCCCCGCCGAGGCCGAAGCGCTTGAGCTGGCGCTTGGCCCATTCGGCGAGAGGCTGCGGGTGCCTGGCGGTTTCGCCGCGGCCAGCCTGCCCGGCGCGCCGCTTGGGTTGCCTGGACAGTGGGCGCAGGTCGCCCGCGACTACGAAGCGGCGTATGAGGACGTGCGGGAGGCGGCGCGGGGGGTTGCGCTGCCTTCGGCGGCGCTCCGGGCGCTGATCGCCGAGCTCGCCGAGCTGCCAGGGGCTGGCGGTGCGGACGGGTACCGGCCGGGGGCGCTTGACGATCACGTTGTCCTGGCGCTGCTGGCCGGCATCGGGGAAAGCCTGCCCGACCGCGCCGGCGCCGAGCTGATGGCGCTGGTGAATGACCTGCTGGTGGCGACGTCGCTGCCGCTGGCGGCCTCGGCCGACGGGCTGGGGACCTGGCTGGTCAGCCTGGGCGAGCTGACGGGCGTGCTGTGGGAGATCAGCGCGGCGGTGACGGCCGGGCGGGATCCGTGGGCCGCGTCGGTGCTGGCCGGGGCCGGGTACCGGGCGGATGAGCCGCTGGCGGTGCGGCTGGCCCGGCTGGCCGGGCTGGCGGTGCTGTCCGCGGCCGGAGAGCCGGCTGGTGGTGGCGTGGCTGCTGCGGGCGGCCGCGGTGCCGGAAGGGGCTGAGCGTGACCAGGCGGCGGGACTGCTGCGCCAGGCGGCCCGGTGGTATCTGGACCAGTTCCCCGGCGAGGCGGAAGCGCTGGCGGTGATGCTGGGCCCGGTCGCCGCGATGCTTGGGCTGCCGGGCGGGCTCGGTTACGTCGGCCCGCCCGGCAGGCCGGCCGAACTGCCCGGGCGGGGGGTGCGGGTCGCCGAGCGTTATGAGCTGGCGTATGAGGTGGTGCGCGAGGATGCGCGAGGGGTGGCGCTGCCGCCGGCGGCGGTACGGGCGCTGGTCGGTGAGCTGGCCGAGCTCACGCGGGGCGGGGATGCGGTCGAGTACCAGCCGGAAGTGCTTGCCGATCCGGAGATCCGCGGGCTGCTTGCCGCCATCGGCCAGGGCTTGCCCGCGGACAGCGGCGCCGTGCTGCTGTCGGCGGTCAATGACCTGCTGGTGGCGGCGTCGCTCGTGCCGATGTGGGCGACGGGTTCTGCGGGGCTGATCAGCGCGAACTATCTGGGCGAGCTGCTGCGGCAGATCAGCGCGGCGGTGGCGTCCGGGCGGGATCCGCTTGCCGTGCTTGCCGGTACCGGATACCAGGCGGATGAGCCGGCGGGAGCGCGGCTGGCGCGGCTGGCTCTGCTTAACCTGGCCAGGCCGGTCCGGGCGCGGCTGGAAAGTAACCCGTTGTTCAACTTGCTGCTGGGCAGCGGGCTGATTGGCCCGGCGCTGTTCGCGCCGGGCGGGGCGGGGGAGTTGTTCTTCGCTAATACCGGGGTCGTCGCGGCGGTAGATCAGGTGCTGTTCGGGCGGGTGCCGACGATCGCCGGGCGGCTGGTGGCCGCCCTTGAGCTGGCGGACTGGCTGGAGGGCCAGGTGGCTCAGCTGCCGGCCGGGGTGCTTGGGCTGGCGGACAGGTCGGGGCTTGGCCTGTTGCGCCGGCCCCGCACCATTGGTGAGCTGGCGGAGTCACGGGTCCGGCGGGCGAGGGCCGTGTTCAGGGAGATCGCCCTTGCGGTGGAGGCGGTGCTGGCTGACCAGGAGCCGGCGGGAGACCGGCTGCGGGTGCTGGCGCTGCGGTTGAGTGAGATGCTGCACAAGCTGGGCGGAGTGGCGGTGCTTGCCGCGGACAGCGCCTCGCCGCTTGTGCCGGTGCTGACCAGGCGGCCGGTCAGGGATCTGCCCTGGCTGAGCCTGCTGCTGGCCGCACCGCTGCAGGCGGCGGACCGCCACGGACGCCGGGTGGCCGCGGTTGAGCTTGATGATTACCTGGCGCCAGTGAACCGGCTGCTGGCCTCGCCGGTGCTGCCGCCGTACCGGCCGCTGGCGGCCGGGCTTGGCAGCGACCAGGACCGGGTCAAGTTCTGGGAGCTGGTGGGGGCGCAGGGCGGCATCTTGGTGCGCACCGGCCCCGACGCTGACCGCCGCCCGCTGTATTTGCGGGCGGTGCGGCACGGCAGTGACCGGATGTTCGTGTTCAGCGACCAGGAGCGGGCTGGTCATCAGGTGGTGCCGCTACCGGAGATCACCGGCTGGGCAGTGTCCCAGGTCGCGCTGGTGCACGATGCGTACCTGCCGGGGGCCGATGCTGCCGGAGCCATGCCCGCTGAGCTTGAGGCGTCCGCGCGCCGCGCGGCGCGGGCGGTGACGGCGTCCCTGGCCGGCGATCCGCGGCCGGAGCAGGCTGCCGGCGGGCTGCGCGCGGTGATGCTGTCCCTGCTTGGCGGCCCGCCGGCGGCTGACATCCGGTTCCGGCAGTTGGCGCTGCGGCGGCTGCGTGCCGCCAGCGACGAGGAGTTGCGCGAACTGTCCCGCAGCGACCCGGAGCTGCGGGATCTGGTAACGGTGCTGTCGGCGCGGATTCCCAGGGGCGACTCGCTGCGCGGTGAGCTTGACGACTTCACCGGCCGGCTCTTCCGTGGCAGCTGGCGCGCGCTGCCGGCAGGCGCCGTAGCGGCTCTCCCGCCGGCAGCGCCCCCGCCGGCGGTGGCGCCCCCGCCGGCAGCGCCGCCACGGCCGGGTCGAGGGCTGGGCGCGATCGAGTTGCGGGTCGCGACCGGTTTCCAGCTGACCGGTCCGGGTGCCGTGGGGCTTGAAGGGTTTGAGCTTGGTGCCGAGGACGGCAGTCACTCGCTGGTCGCTGGCCAGGTCGGCGGCGAGGCGGAGGTCAGCACTCTGCGGTTCGTCAGCATGCCGGTCGTTGTGCGTCCGCATAACGTTGCCAACCCGGACAGGGCCGCGGTGCTCCAGTCGTTGCGGACTCTTGATATTCGCTTGGGTGACGTGCGGCCGGGCGGTACCCCGCTCGAACAGTTGTTCCCCCATGAAGTAGCCGGAACACTTGGATACGGCGCATACGGGTACTCCGCCAATGCACACGGCGTCACGGTCGCCAAGGTGGTCACGGACCGGCCGGCCGATTTCGACGTGCGGTATACGGTCGGGGTTCCAGCCGAGAGCCTGTCCGCGTTCTTGAGCTGGGTCAGGGATGGCAGGTTGCGGGGCGGTCCGTTCGGGCCGGGGGTGCGGGAGCACCTGGCGAACGGCCTGATGTTCGGTACCGAGGTCGCCGGCTGGTTCGCGGGGTCGCGGGCCAGGTGGCAGGGTCGCGTTCCTGGCTTCGCGGTGGACATGCTGGCGGCCGACAAGGATGTTTCCGCGGTCCGGGGTTATCTGGCGCTGGTCTATACGCAGGTCGCGGCCCTGCTGCAGCGCGGCGTGGCCGGGCGGGGCGCGGCCGCGGACTACCTGGCGGCGGTGTCGCTGACGCCGCCGGCAGCGATCCTGGCGGCGCTCGCTGAACCGGTGCGGGACTTCCTCGCGAGCAACGCCCCTGAGATTCGCAGCCTCCTGCGGAGGCGTTTCCGCGACAGCACTGGCGTCGTGGCCGATCTCGGTCGCGAAGTCCTGCACGATGGCAGCGCCCGCGTGGGTGAGTACCTGGACGGTGCGCTGTTGCCTCGTTCGCCTGATCAGCTCATCGACCAGCGGCAGGCGCTGGGTGCGGGCACCCCGGTGGCCGGGGTGGCGGATACCTATCCGGGCCAGGTGGTGCTGCTTGAGCTTCGGGCCCGCGCGATCGATCTGGCGCAATTGGCGGCGAACTACGGCGTGCTGGATTCGGCCGTGCAGGCGGCCGATAACGAGGGCGAGACCGAGGACGAGATAGCTGTGGCGGCGAGGCTTATGGGCTCGCCGGACCGGCTGGTGCGGGTTGTGTTCGAGGTGCTGGACACGGCGTGGCGCATCGACCCGGTCCTGACCGGAATCGCCGATGGCGAGCCGGTGCTGAGCGCCGCTACGGTGCGTGTTCTGATGCACGGGCTGGACGAGTTCACTGGCCCAGCCTCGTCAGCCGGGGCGGCGCGGGTGGTCATCGAGAGCCTGGGTGAGATCGCCGGCGGCCTCGACCGTGCCGCCCAGCGCTATCCGGCGGTCTCAGGGGACGCAGGGACGGCGAGCGCGCTCGCCCTCGGGGTGATCGGTGGCTTGCGTGAGGTCGCTGGCGGCCTTGACCAGCCTCAGTCCGGATTGGGGCCGTTGGGGGACGAGATCCTCGCCGGCCTGCGCGACGCGGTCAGGCCGGCGCCAGGAAGCGCGGGGACCGCGTTGCTCGGCCCTGACCTGTTCGGCCTGCGGCAGGCCCCGTCAGCCCCGCCGTTCCTGGCCGGCCTTGACCAGCGCCGGATTGGCTCGGAGCAACTGTTCCCCTTCTTCGAACTGCTTGACCTGACCCGCCAGGAGCCGCCGGCGCCGGCTGACCTTGACCCGAGCCGCCTGCCCATCGGCGAGGACTCGGTATGGCGGTCGGAACTCGGCCCTGACCAGCGGTCCTGGCCGCGCGATCCTGGCGAGAACCTGCGGGACCTGCAGGACCTGCCGGCGGTGCTTGAGATGCCGCTGCTGTTCCACAGCATCTGGCTCGGCAGCGCGCTCACCGCCGGCTCACCGGCCACGGCGGAGTTCCGCGACATCGTCGCCGAACGGGGGCGCTGGACCGCGTCGTCGTGGCGTGTCCTGGTGTGGACCGACATTCCCCGTGCCACGTTCGACCAGGCCGCCAGGTCGCCTGCCGACGACTCGGACACGTTTGCTTCGGTCAGGGAGATGCTGGACTGGGCTCGGGACTCAGGCGTGCTGCTGATCAACGTCGACGAGGTCTTCCACGCCGACGCGCCGATGCGGCTGGCCGAGTTTTACCGCATGGAGCTGGCAAAGCGAGTTGGCCGGGGGTTCGGCGCCGCCAGCGACATCCTCCGGCTGGAAATACTTGACCGATTTGGCGGCCTGTACATAGACGGCGACGACAGGCTGATGTCACTGGACGGCATCCAGGACGTCTTCAGCCAGTACGGCTTCGCGATGCCCATCGGTGAGCACGAAGGCCGAGTTATAGGGTCCAACAACTCGCTGTTGCTCGCGGCCAGGCAGCACCCGTTCCCGCGGCGCTCCCTTGACATGATCGGGCTCAACTACGCCCTCACCCAGGCCGACCTGCTCCCGCCCTTCGTGGTTACGCGACAGACCAGGGCCGAGAACGCGGAATGGGTCACGTCGGCCCAGCTGGAGCTTTCCAACAACTCGGTGGTTTTCCGTACCGGCCCCAGGGTGGTTTGCGGAACTGTTCTTGCTGCCTGGGCCGGGGCAGATGAATGGCATGTCCTTGGCCAGCGACTCGTTCCCGCGGTGACGGAAGCGCAGTTCACAGTTGGCTTCAGCCGCAGCTGGAAGTCCAGGTCCCCGCTGGAGCCTCGGCGCCGGTACGACCAGGCGCAGGTTGCCGAAGTCACCCGCGATGTGGTCGCCACCCTCATCCGCGAGCTGTACAACCGTGAGGGCGATCTTCACCTGACCTACGTGGCGTCGGTCATAGCCGGACTGCCCGATCCCGGCGCGGCCTGGCGCGCGGTCATCACCTTCATCCTCTCCCAGCCCGCGCTGCCCCCGGTCACCTCAGTCACCGACCGGATCTTGCATCCCGGTCCTGGCGCGGACGGCGTGGCCGCGTACGTCGTCGATCTGCCGGCCGACGTGCGGGCCGCATTGGGACTCGACCTGCCGCCCGGCCAGAACCCGCCCGGCATCTGGCGGCTCGCCGAGCTGATGCGCCCGGTCAGGCTGCCCGGCCACGGCGCCGTCGGCGGCGCGCTGCCGACGGAGGGGACCGGCCTGGCGGGGTGGCCAGTTCCTGTGCCCACGCGGTCGGGGTTTTACCTGCCTGGTCCGGCGACCGACGATGCCAGGGCGCTTGATGAGGTGGCGGCCGAGTGGTTCCCGCCGATGACCGGGGCCGAGGTCTGGCACCTGCACCTCGACCCGGCGACCGGCCGTGTTCTGGCCGGCGACCTGTCGCTGACGCCGCAGCAGTTCTACGACCAGGTGACGGCGGCACGACCGTGGCCGGACACGCTGCTGGTGATCGTCGGCTGCGGCGCGGCGTTGGCGGCGCCAGGGACTACCGAGTCGGTGGCCCAGGCGCTGGCGCGGCTGGGCGGCAGCCCGGTGCTGGCGGCCAACACCATCGCCTGGACTACCCAGGGCGGGCAGGTGGTGGCGGCGGGGGACGTCGGGTGGGACGCGCAGGGCGCTCCCGTGCTGACAAATCCTGGTAACTGGGTGCTGGTGCGGCGCGGCGGGCGCGAGCAGCAAGCGCTGGGCTCCGACCTGCTGGACATCTTTCGCGATGCCGCCCTGCCCGAGGGACTGCTTGACGGAGCGGAGCCGCGGGTAGTCGCGGCCGAGGAGCGGCCGCGGCCAGCCAGGAACGTGTGGTGGAGCGGCACCGGGGTCGCTGACACGGCTGCTGTTTTCGGCCCGGAGGAGCTGGCGGAGGCCCGCCGGTACCTGAGGGTGAGCCAGGTGGAGCTTCCGGCCGGGGTGAGCGAAGCGCAGGCTCAGGATTGGCTGGCCGCGGTGGTGGCCGGGGCGGCGGCTGCGGCCTATCCGGTCCCGGCGCCGGCAGTCCAGTCAGGCGGTGCTGCCGAGATCGGCCAGGCGCTGCGGCTGCTTGGCGGGCTGGTGCAGGAGGCCTACTTCTTCAACGCCCGGCTCAGCGATGATGAGCTTGACCGTTACTGGCCGGGTGCGCGGGTCACGGCCGGAGGGCTGATGACGGTCGCCTCTGATCAGCCAGAGTTGTCCGCCGGTCAGAACACGGAGTTTGTGGTCTTGCCGCTGGCGGGCCGCAGCGGCCGGTATTCCAGCCAGGGTCGTAATGCCAGCCTGCTGCTGGAATACGGCGCGGCGGTGTTCCCGTCGGGGACCACCTTCACCGTCTACGACACGTACAGCGCTGACGGAGTGACCACGGTCAAACTGGTGGAGACTCCGGCCGCGGTGGAGGGGCCGGTGCGGCCGGAGGATGTGGTCCCGGTGACCGGCCCGGCGACCCTGGGGCTGAATGAGTCCCTGCACCGGCATCTGTACCTGAGCGCCGTTGATGATGAGTTCGACCGGTGGGCGGGCCTGAAGGCTTCGCAGCGGCCGGCGGAGGCGCCGCTGCTGATGCATAGGCTGCTTGACGCGGTCAACGAACGGCTGGCCGCCGTCGGCGTCCCTGAGCTAACGCTCAGCCCTGCGGATGCGGGCGCGGGTGCCGGTGGTGCCTTTGATCCCTGGTCATGGGAAATGGAGGCAGGACTGCTGCCGGCGGGCCGTAATGACGTCCTGCGTACGGCGACCGCGTTCTGGCATGAGGCGCGGCATGCCGAGCAGCGCTTCCTCGCCATGGGCTATCTGGCGAGAGAACGCCCCGGCCAGCTCACGCCCGATGGCACGGCCGTGAACGTGCCTGAAGTTCTGCGGGAGGCGGAGTACAACCCGCCTGCGCGCGGGTCAGCCAGCTATGAGGCGGGGAAATACTGGCACTCGGTGTATTACGGGGATGGCTTTCGCGCGCAGCCGGGGATGCTCGACCGCTACCTGGCCCTTAACGAGGCCCTGCAGGCGAGCCAGGAAGCGGTCGACGAGGCGGAGGCCAGGGATGCGGAACCGGCGGAGCTTGGCACGCTGCGCCAGGCCGAAAAGGAGGCCAGGCAGAAATACGTCCAGGACGGCTATCTTCCCCTGAACAGCAGGCCCGAGGAGTGGGACGCCTCCGGTACGGAAACCCTCCTCATACCGATCAGGGAACCATTGCCGCTGCCGCCGTCCGGTGGGGAGCCGGTCTTCTCTCACGAGATCGGGGTAATGGAGCAAGGGCGGGTCCGGCTGAGGCTGGGGGTGGAGCCCGGCATCGCCGCCGATGTCCTGGTGTCCCCGCTGGGCAACGTCGCCGTGGTACACGCCCGTGGGCGGGATGGCCGGCTGCACCTCGGCGGCGCCGAGGTGGATACCGCCTGGCTGCAACAGCAGCTCGTCGCGGTGGCTGATCATGCCGATGATGTGGTGCTGCTGGCCAGCGACTCGCAGCTGGCCGCGCAGGAACTGGCCGATGCGCGCCGGGGCAGGGTGTGGGCACCGCCGGGTTCGGAGGCGGGGACGGATCCGGCTGAGGTGTGGGTCAGCCTGGGCACCGGTGCGGTGGCGGTCGGCTGGGGGGACCTGACCGCGGAGGGCAGGCTCCAGATCACCACCGCCCCGCTGCACCCTTACCAGCCAGATCCCGCCGGCAGCGGCGCCAGCCAGCCGGTCCGTACCCTTACCGGGGAGCAGGCGCTGGCCGATCCAGGGCCCTGGCAGCGGCGCACCGCCCCGGTGCCGGATATCCCGGTGGACGAGGGCCGCGGCGGCGCGGCGGGCACCGGGCTGGAGGGATCGTGGGCGGGCCGCCGTCAGCGGCTGGCCGAATTGGTTGATGTACCTGAGTCGGTGGCGGATGCGCTGGCCCGTTACGGGCGGGCCGAGCGGGCACTGTCCCGTGCTCAGGCGGCGCTGGCGGAGTTCGATGACCGCCCTGGCGGCGGCTCGTCCGGTCCGTCGGCCGTACGCCCGGAGTTGTCCAGGGTTGTCAGTGAGGCTGGGCTGGAGCTGGCGGAGGCCCGTCAGGAGCTGGCTGATCTGGGGGTCGCTGATCCTGATGCGAAGTGGCAGGAGGTAGCCGGTCACCTTGGCGGCCTTTCCGGTGGCGGGCTGTCTGGTGGTGCACCGCGGCCCCTTCTCCGCGGGTACTACGTGTCGGCTGGTCATCCCGGCGAGGCGGTGCGGGAGTGGTTGGCGAATCGCTTGCCTCTTGCGGGCGTCTTCGATCTGGTGCTCGAGGCCGACGACAACGGCCTGCACCACTTCCATGACGGTGTCCGCGAGCTCGTGGACTTGGGCGTGCTTGTGCGGCTGCTGTCTGAGCGGGGCGCGTCTCCTGACGATGTGGTTCGGCTGGTCGTGCCTGACGGTGCCAGGTTCGGTGCGCTGATGACGGCGCTGGCTAACTTCAGGCAGCGTCCGGTCCTGGTGGCTCCGGCGGGCGCTGACCTGGCCGTGGCGCCGCTCAGCAGAGCCGATCCGCAGGGCCTTGACATCGCGCCGACGAGCCAGGCCAGGCCGGAGGTCCCGTGGCAGGTCATCTGGCCTTCGCGGAGCTGGGAGTACCGGCACGGCCGCGAGATGGTGGAGAACGACGTCTGGTTCGGTGATGCGTTCATGGTGGGGCTGCGCGCCAGTCCGGCCGGGCTGATGTTGCTGTATAACGCCGAGGGCGGCGGGTTCGCTGTCCAGCGGCCTGAGCCAGGGCACCTGGTGGCTCTGGGCTGGGCTGGCGAGAGCATTGTCCTGGTGACCGAGCGCTGGCCTGGTCTTGACGTCGAACTGCGGCTGCAGGCCCTGAGCCGGGCGCTGCGGGCGGACACTTTCTACCGCATCCCGCAGGCGCTGACGGGCACGGGCATTGGCGCAGGCGGGACCCGGCTGCACCTTCTGGCGACCGAGCCGGGGTTGTTCGACCTCGTGGTGCGTCGCGACGCGAACGGGGAGCCGGGGTTCCCGGTCCGTCCGGGCCGGTTTGTGGGTCTTCGGTCCGAGGATGTGGAGGGTCTGCCGGGCGCGGAGGTCCGGCTCGTGATTGCCGGCGGGGAACGGGTGCGAGAGGTGGCGGCCGGCCTTGCGAGCGGCGTGCGCAGGCCGGTGTGGATCGCGCCGCCCGCCGCGGTGGTTCACATGACCGACGCTGGCCGGATGTATGCGGAAGACCGGCGTCGGCGTCGGGTCTTCTGGGAGGAGATCGCGCCGGGTCCGGTCAGGAACCCGGCCCCGCCATGGTATGAGACCGGCTCGGGTCTGTTCGAGGCGCGCGGGGGAGCCGTCATCGTCCCGTTCAGGCACGGGCAGACGGGCAGAATGTACGGGATTATCGCGCCTGACCAGTCGCGCTATCAGGAACTCAGGTTCGGCCGGCAGCTATTGCCGCCGCAGTCGCCTGGGCTTTATTTCGCGGGCCTGGCTATCGGCCTGGGTGAGCCGGGGTCTTCCGGCCGGCGTGAGCCTGTCTTTTCAATTTCCCGTTTCGACGGGAGCACGGAGTCGCATCCTTTGGCGGAGCTGCCGCGGCTGCTGGAAGCGCATGGCTGGTTGCCGGGCGAGGACATCGTGCTCGCCGCCGATTTTACCGATGCGAGCGGCCGGGCTCAGGATCAGTACTGGCGGCAGGTCACCGCTGCGCTGGCCAGGATCGCCGACAACGAGAATGTGAGCGTCTGGTTCCCCAGCCGGGGATCGGCGGCCGAGTTGCGGTACGGGGGCGAGTTCGTCGTTGCCGGGGGCCGCAATCCGCACTGGGACCGGCGGGACCCGCAGGGTCGTGCTGCCCGGTTTATCCAGGACCCGGCGGGCCGGCTGCGGGCGCGGGACGACACCGGGTACCTGTCCTTGCCGTTTGCCGGGAGCGCAGTGGTTCGGCAGGGCGTACTGCGGGCGGGGGTGGCGTCCCCGACGGCTGCGATGATGGCAGGCCGCGCGGCGGCGTATGACGACCAGCGGAGCGGCGCTGACCTTGCCATGTTCCTCGTCGATGTCCCCCTGGCCCGTGATGGGCGGATCGGGCTGGTCTACCCCCATCATCGCCTGACCGAGCCGGGCTGGCGGGTGCAGTCGGCCGACACTGTCCAGGTCGTGGAGCTGATCAGGCGCGGGGGATACCTGGCGGAGTCGCAGGCCGTTCAGTTCCTGGCCGCGCCGCGGACCCAGCAGCAATACGAGGTCTTCGCGGCAGAGGCTCAGCTGGTCGCGGACGCGCTGGGCCGGGATGTGTACATCGTCGGCGCGGCCGGCGCGGTCGTGCGCTACGACGAGGACCTCGGCACGTTCGTTGCGGACGACGCGGACGGTGATGCCGTGCTGTGGACGGTGCTGCGGTCGGCGGTGGCGGAGGTCGCGGCCTTGGATCCGGCGGGCGAGGGCGAGGAATTGCCCGCGTACTTCGGCACCTACGAGAGCGGTGAACTGGCAGACAGTTTCGCGGCGTTCCCCTTCGGGACTTACGCGAACCTTGTCACGTTCGAGTCTGACGATGTCATCGATGACTACGTGGATCAGTATGACGCCTACGAGGACGGGAGCGGCGGCGATCTGGCGCTCGTGGTGGTGCCGACGCAGGACGGGCTCCCGGTGGATGCCGATGGCGACAGGCTGTCGGTGCGGACGGCGGCGGGCGTGGTGGTGGGTCTGAAGCTGAACGACCGGCCGGTCCGGTTGCTGTTCCGGCCGCTGGACGACGTCCCGCCGGCTCCGACGCTCGCTGACTGGGTCCTGGAGTTCGCTACGCGGACGAGAGCGACCGTCTTCGTGGCGGAGGGGATCCAGTTCAGTACGCATTTCCGTGAGTTCACCGCCGGCAACTGGCGGAGGGTTGACGGTCCGGGGCTGGCGCCGATGCCGGGTTACGTCGCGGATGCGGTCACCGGGCTGCTGGTGCCGGAGAGCCTGGCCGCCAACCCGCTGCCTGGTCCGCCCGGCTGGGCCGTTCCGCCGCCCGGCGTATTGCCGAGTGACCTGGACATCGAGCGGGAGGGCCGGGTCGTGGTGCTGCCCGGTCCGGCCGGCGACAGGCCGCTGCCCCCGGTGCGGGGGGAGATCCCGGCCGGCCAGGTGGTCGTCGTCGCGCGCTCCAGCAACGGCGAGGCGGTGCTTGGCTGGCCGCGGGCCGGGGTTCAGATGGTCCCGGTCCCGCCCGCGTGGATGGCCGAGATCATCGGCGCGACCGACGGCTACGCTCCTGGCGCGCCCGTGACCTTCCTGGTTCCCGGGCTGGGACGGACTTCGCCGGGGTTGGCGCTGCCAGAGCAGTATCTGCAGCAGGTCGCTGACCTGCTGGCAGCACGAGTCATGGCCGTGACCTTTGAAAGTCCCAGCGGAGACCTGTCGGAGGCGACGGCTGTCTTCGACCCGGCGCCCTGGCCTTTGGAGCGCCGCCCGGTTGCGGGCGGCGGCGTGCGGGTGGTCTCCATGCGCCCGCAATTGCAGACCCAGGCGGAGCTTGACCGGCTGGCGGGGCCGGAGGGCGCACTGGAGGCGGACGTCTTCGTGGAGGTTTTCGGCGACGGCTCGCTGGGATTGCACTACCAGGCCGGCCCGGATGACCAGACGTACCCGGTCTCGCCCTGGTTCGTCGCCGCGACGCTGGCGCCGGTGCTGGCCGGGCGGCCATTTATCATCCGGGCGGTCCCGGCGCCGGGGACGCGGGTCAGCGAGACTCGTATGGCAGCCACCATCACCGAGGTCCACGTGCGGGTGGCGCTGCTGACCGGCGGTGACCCGGCCCTGGCCGCCCAGTCCGCCGCCGCCCGCCGCGGCCTGGACCGCGACGAGGGGCACGTTTCCCTGCCGGTTCAGGCCCAGTCTGCGGTCCGGCGGCTCCGTATGGCCATGGTCGACGCGCTGACCGAGGGGCAGGTGCCCGGCGAGCCGCCCCCGCTCTCACCGCTGCGGGATCAGATCGATCAGGAACTGCGCACAATGCGTGACCTCGAACTGGTCATAGCGCCGTTGTCGGATCGGGTGAGGACAGCTACCGCCCGTCGGGGACCGGAGGACAGGGAGCGGGGGAAGGCCAGGCGGCTCGGACCGGAAGAGGTCGGCCAGCTGGTGCTGACCCCGGAGGAGTACCAGCAGTGGCAGGATGCCCAGGCCCGTTACAACGCTGCCAGGGACGCGGCCGGCCGGCTTCAGGCGCGGATGGATGACCTGGCGCAGGCGCGGGAGACCGCTCTGGCCGCCGGGGACGCCGTTGCCGGTCTTTATGCCGCACTGCTGGCCGGCGAGCCGCTGCCGGAGGGGTGGGTCGCTGATGTTCAGCTCCCGGGGGGATTGTGGATCAGGCCGAGCGGCCCTGCGGAGCAGGTGGCGGATGAGCGGGCAGATCTGGTTGAGCTGCCGGAGGCACCGGTGCGGGGCCTGGTGGTCGTGGGCATGTCCGGCCGGCCCGTTCCGTTGCCGGTATGGCATGCCGTCAGGCGGGCGCTTGAGGAGATGCCAGAGGCAGACCTGGCTGCGCTCTCGGTGCACGTGATTGACACCGCGCCGGCGGCGGGTTACCTGGCCGACCTGGTGGCCGTGGAAGAGACCGTCACCATGGAGACCCCGCTTTACGCGGATCCGCAGTGGCAGACTTCGGCCCGAACGGCAGCGGTGCCAGGCGACCCGTCGCCGTTCGCGAGTGCTAGCCGCGAGCTAGCTCGGAACTTCATCAGACGCCGTGACGTGGCGCTTCCTGAGGGTATGAGGCAGGACCAGGCGGTTGACGCGCTGGTCGCGGTCGCCCAGGTAGCGGGCAGGCCTTCCGGCGAGCCCGCGGCCGAGCCGAGCGAGTCGGTGGTCGCCGGGCTGCGGCTGCTGCGGCCTGGCAGCCACCGGGTGGTCTACGCCCGGTCGCTGCCCGGCGCTCCGGCTGACCTCGGAGTGAACGAGGAGTTCACGCTCGATGAGCCGGCGACCGCGCAGGCCGGGATCGTGGAGCTCGAAGCGGGCGGGACGATGTTCATGATCGCCGAGCCGCAGGCCCTGGACGTCAGCGCGCTCATCCCGCCGTCGAACCAGCACGGGATGGTGATCTTCGCTCCCGGCACCTCTTTCTGTGTCACCCGCACCTGGTCCGAGGCGGGCGGCACGGTAATCCAGCTCGCCCACCCGGCCGCCGAGCCGGCCGCCGAGCCGGCCAGCCCCGGCGATACCGGGCAGCCGTCTGCTCGCGCGGACAAGGGCAAAGGAAAGCAGAGGGCCGAGCTGCGGGGTCCGGCCGGGCCGGGCCTGGCGAGGTATCCGCTCCGCAAGATCCGGGTGGCGCGCTCGAAGCCCACGAGCGGGCACGGGACGAGCGCCATGACGCGTCCATCGAAGAACGGCTTGCGGACAGGGCCGTCATCGACGCGAATGAGGCGCTCGAGGCCGCGCGGCAGCATTCCGCCGTCACGCCGGAGTGGCTGGCAATCGCAGCTGAGTGCCGCGCAGCAGCGGCAAGCCGCCGCCCAGCAGCGGCAAGCCGCCGCTGAACGCCAGATGCATGCCGCCATGCAGCAGTTGGCCAGGTACGGGATCGACCCTGAGCACGGCGGGCTACGTCCCCGGCGAGAAATCGGTCCTGATCGTGCGGACCAGCGGCAGGGACGGAGCGTGCAGTACCAGGGATTCAGTCCCCTGACTGCCGGGCCAGGCGGCGCCCGGCCCGTCGCCGCTCCGCCGGTGGCGCCGGCTGCCTCGCGGCAGGACGCGGAGCCGCCGGGGTGGGCGTGGGACCGGCCGGGGTGGCCTGACCTGCCGCCGGAGGGCACTTCCTGGCCACCGGACCAGAATGAGAACAGGACCAGGCAGCTGGTACGGGAGCTGGCCGAGCCGGCTGAAGGCAGCAGCCGGTTCCCCGGCCCGGAACAGGCCGCCGAGTATGCCCGGCCCGCTACAGCGTGACCCTGGATTCCGGGCCGATGCTGATGCTGGAGCGCAGGGTGCTGCTGCACCAGCTGACTGCCGGGCTGTCCGGCGGCCCGCACGCCGCGTTCGTGCGGGACCTGGCGGCGCGTTACCTCGCTGACGGCGCCGCTGACCTGCGCCCCGGCGCTGACGAGCCCATGGCGCTGGAAACGCGGGTGCCCCTGGGCGGCGAGGAGGACGGAGCGCAGTGGAATCCCGCGCTGTGGCTGCACAACGTGCGCCGCGGGAATCTCCGGCCTGGGCCGGAGGTGATGTGGTCGCTGGCGCGGATGGACCTGGTCGATGCTCCCCCGGCCCTGCCCTGGCAGTGGGGTCTGCCCGCGGTCACCGGCGGACGGCTGCCGCCGGGCACCAGCCTGCCCCTGGACCCGGAGCAGTCCAGCCAGGTGATCGGGCACCTGGCCGCCCCGCAGCGAGACGGCCGGGCCTGGACCGGGCCTGCCGTCACCGGCTACCTGGAAGGCCAGGACCTGACCCTCAGCCATGACCAGCTTCGGCTGCTCGGCGACCTGGTCCTGACCCGCCAGTACCTGGCCGATGTCCCCGCCGGGTACCAGGGCCGGGAGCGCCTGGAGCAGGCCGTGGCGTATTACCTCAGTCACGGCACCCCGTTCGCGCCAGAACTGGGGCACTGGCACACCGACCCCGTTCACCAGCCGGCGAGGGCGGTTCTGGAAGACATCGCGGGGCAGACCACCGTGCCCAGGTGGCAGCTCGTCCGGCCAGCGCTGTCCGCCACCTTGACCAGCACCCAGATCACCGAGCTTGAACAGGAACTGGCCCGGCCCGGCCCCGGCGGGCAGCCGTGGCTGGCCGCCACCGTCGCTGACCACGCCCTAGCTGCCTGGGGCGTGACGCTGACCAGCGGCCAGCTGCGGCTGCTGGCCGCCGAAGTCCTGGCCCGCCCCTGGCTGCACGGCATCCCCGCCGACACCGAGGACCGGTGGGAACAGCGCCGCGAGCTGCACGCCACCGCGGCGCACTACATCTTCACCGGGAACCTGGACGACCCCCCCTCCCTGACCTGGCTGCCCGGCGACCCGCGCCCGGCCCGCCCCCGGCCCTGGCTGGCCGGCATCCGCGCGGAGCGGACCACCGCAGACCCCGCCATCGTCCCGGTACTGACCCGGATGGGAATAGGCATCCCCGTGCTACCGGGATCATCACTGGCCCGGCAGCCGTGGCAGGGCCCTGTGGTGAACCAGGACACCGGGCGGATGGAGCTCGACGGCGCCGAATTCTCCTTGCCCGCTGGTGCCGCTGGCGTGCTGGAGGCCCTGGTCGCTGATGCCAGGGCGGGAAGAACCGGCCTGACCCCCAGGCAGCTCGCCGACGCGGCCGGCGTGGCTGAGGCCTGGCTTCCCGATCCCGTGGCCGGCCTGGCCCGGGCGCTGGGGGAGCTGCCCGGCCGTCCCTTCCGGGTGATCAGGCCGGGTCGGCGGTACCAGCTCGTCCCGGGCGACGAGGCGCCGCCGCCGCCGCAGTGGCAGGGCCTTGCCGTGGACCCGGTCAGCAGGCAGCTGCGGCATGCCGCCGCCGTGATCGATCTGCCCGCTGAAGCCGCTGGCGTGCTGGCGGTCCTGATCGCTGATGCCCTCGCGGGAGGAACCGGCCTGACCTCCGAGCAGCTCGTCGGCGCGGTCGGCCCGTCTGCGGTCGGGATCCGCGGTGCGGTGGTAATCCTCGCACGGGAGCTGGGCGGACTGCCTGGCCGCCCGTTCCGGGTGATCAGGCCGGACCGGCACTACCAGCTTGCCCTGAGCGACGAGGCGCCGCCGCTGCCGCGGTGGCATGGCCTTGCCGCGGACCCGGTCACCAGGCAGCTGCGGCACGACGGCACCGAGCTCGACCTGCCCCCCAGTGGCTTTGGCCCGCTGGCGGCCCTGATCGCTGATGCCAGCGCGGACGGGGCGGGCCTGACCGTCGAGCAGCTCATCGAAACGGAGGGGGACGGCACCCCCGGCTGGGTGGATCCCATGTGGTTCACCGACCCAGCCGCCGCGGCCCGCAGGGCGGCGGACGCCGAGGTCCCCCTGCCCCCTGATGCCGCTGGCGTCCTGGCGGCCATGATCGCTGATGCCCGCGAGGGGGGAGCCGGCCTGACTTCCGGGCAGCTCGCCGACGCGGCCGGCGTGGCTGAGGCAGGGATCCCCGGCACAGTGGCCGACCTGGGCCGGTCGCTTGAGGAGCTGGACGAGCAGATGCTTGGCCAGCAGCACCGCCGCGTCTTCCTGGTTATCAGCCGGGTGATCAGGCAGGACCGCCGGTACCAGCTGGTCCGCAGGGACGCAGCGGCTGGCCCAGCCGGGGACGAGCACGCCGCTTCGGCCAGCGAGGTCCAGCACCCGGCCGACGCCTCCGCCGTCATAATCCCGCCCGGAGGTGCCGCCGGGCCGGGGCAGGTGCAGCAGGACGGGCAGGTGCGGCCATCGGACGTGCTCCCGGCTTCTGGTGAGGATGGTGGGCCAGGGCGGCTGGTCACGGATCGGGAGATACTGGCGGGTCTTGACGAGGGTCAGCGGGAGGTCCTGGATCAGCGGGGGCTGGCGGTGGCGCTGACGTCGTCGGCCGGGGACGGCCTGATGCAGGCGCTGCACCGGACTGCCACGGCGGCCGGGGCGGTGCTGCCCGGGCCGGGGCAGATGCGGGCGGATATCGCGGAGGCGCTGGACGCTGAGGCCCGGGCCCGGGCCGCGGCGCGGGTGTACGAGCTGAACCTGACCTCCGCCCCGCCCGGCGAACCCGGCGAGCTCCAGCATCAGCTGCGGTGGCTGGCAGATCACTATCTCCGCGGCGGCGACCTGGGTGAGGGCCTGCCCGACCAGTGGGTGACCGGCGCGCCCGGCGACCCGTGGCACCCCCGTTCCTGGCTGGAGGAGATCAGGGCGGGCGAGTCCCGTGCCCCGGCCTGGGTGATGTGGTCGCTGGCCCGCATGGGCGCGGTGGACGCCCCGCCCGCCCGGACCTGGGAGTGGGGACTGCCCGCGGTCCGCGGCGGGCGGCTGGCGCCCGGCACCAGGCTGCCCCTGACCGGCGACCAGATCAGCCACGTGATCGGGCACCTGTCTGCCCCGCCGCCCGGAGATCCGGCCTGGACCCGCCAGGCCGTCACCAGCTACCTCGCCGGCCAGGGCCTGACCCTCAGTCATGACCAGCTGCGGCTGCTCAATGATCAGGTCCTGGCCCGCCGGTACCTGGCCGATGTGCCCGCCGGGTACCGGGGCCTTGACCGCCTGGAGCGCATGGTGGCGTATTACCTCAGTCACGGCACCCCGTTCGCGCCAGAACTGGGGTCCTGGCACGAAGACATCCGCCGCAGCCCCGCCGACGAGCCGGCGCGGCAGGTTCTGGATGACATCGCCGGTCAGGCCGCTTCGCTGGAAGGGGAAGTCCTGGCCTCCGTCTGGCTGCGCGGCATTCCCGCTGATACCGAGGCCCGGTGGGAGCAGCGCCGCCACCTGCACGCCGTCGCGGTGCACTACACCGGCACCGGGCACCTGGACAATCTTCCCGCCCTGACCTGGCTGCCCGGCGACCCTCAGCCTGTCTACCCCGGGCAGTGGCTGGCAGCCCTGTCCATGGACCCGCCGGACCCGCCGGTCGCCGCGGCGCTGGCCCGGATGGGCCTCAGCCTCCCCAGCCAGCCTCCCGCCGCGCCGCTGCGGGCCCGCCTTGACCTCGCCCAGCAGGCAGTACTGAACCAGCTGCACCTGACGGCGGTAACCTCGGCCCCGTCCGACGACGAAGTCGCCGCGCTGCACCAGACCGCCGAGGACGCTGGGATTACCCTTCCGCCCGTTGGCCAGCTACGCCAGGACCTGACCAGCGACCTGGAACGCGAGCTGACCCTGCCACCAGGACAACGGCCGACCTGGAACGCACTGGATGACATCCTCCGCGACCACGCAGCAGCCCGCCGGCTTCAAGAGATCTTCCCGCACGGAGTCCCGTCCGAGCTAGACCTCGCCGAAACGACCGGCCAGGCCGCCCGCGCCCCGTGGACCCCCGAGGACCGCCAGCAGGCCATCGCAGCGCTGCACCGCCCCGTCCCTGGCGACGACGACCCCGCGGCCCGTGCCGTGGCAGCCATCCAGGACCTGCACCTGGACATCATCAGGCCCGGCGGCCAGTTGATCACCCGCCATCAGGCATCCACCCCCCAACGACCGCGCCTGACCCTGGCCTACCAGCCTGGGCACTGGCGCGGAACCCGTCGTGCCGGCGCCTCGAACGAGGTCACCAGCCGCGCACGCGGCGCGGTGTCGGCGGAGGGGACTGGTCTGGCGGGGTGGCCGGTTCTGGTGGAGACGCGGTCGGGGTTTTATCTGCCTGGTCCGGGGACTGGCGATGCCAGGGTGCTGGATGAGGTGGCGGCGCAGTGGTTCCCGCCGATGACCGGGGCGCAGGTCTGGCACCTGCATCTCGACGCGGCGACCGGGCGTGTTCTGGCTGGTGATCTGTCGTTGACGCCGGAGCAGTTCTTTGACCAGGTGACGGCGGTGCGGCCGTGGCCGGGGACGTTGCTTGTGCTGGTCGGCTGCGGCGCGGCGTCGGCGGCGCCGGGGGTTACTGAGTCGGTGGCGCAGGCGCTGGCGCGGCTGGGCGGCAGTCCGGTGCTGGCGGCCGATACCGTTGCGTGGACTACTGCGGGCGGGCGGGTGGTGGCGGCGGGGGATGTCGGGTGGGATGCGCAGGGCGCTCCGGTGCTGACGGATCCTGGTCACTGGGTGCTGGTGCGGCGGGGCGGGCGCGAGCAGCAGGTGCTGGGTTCTGACCTGCTGGGCATTCTTCGTGATGCCGTCCTGCCCGAGGGACTGCTTGACGGTGCGGAGCCTCGGCTCGTGGCGGCCGGGGAGCGGCCGCGGCCAGCCAGGAACGTGCGGTGGAGCGACAACGGCGACTATCAGAGTGACGGCTATCGGAGCGATGACGACTGGAGCGAGCGGGGTGACTACGGCCACGGGCTCGCTGACGACAGCGCCCCGGCGCTAGCGACCCCTTCCCATCGGTACATTTCGGTGCGGGAACCCGGCTCAGCGCTGCAGCGATGGCTGTCAGAACCGCTGACCGTCGCGGGCATTTTCGACCTGATGCTCGAGGCGAACGACGCCGGCCTTCACGAGATACGGGCCGACGGCCAGGCTGACCAGCTAGACGTCGTCGTGCTTGCGCGACGGCTGCGGGGGTGGGGCGCGTCCGGAGATGCCGTTATTCGCCTTGTCGTGCCGGACGGCGTCCGGTTCGGTGAGCTGATGACGGACCTGGCCAGTTCCCGGCAGCGTCCGGTGCTGGTGACTCCGGCGGGCGCCGACCTCACCGCGATGTACATCCCGGTCCGTGGCGGGTCGCCAAGGTATGACGCCGTGCCGGTCAGCGAGGCCAGGATGCCGGTCCCCTGGCAGGTCATCTGGCCAAGGGATAGCTGGGAGGACAAACACGGCGTCGCGATCGCCAGGACTGATTTCTGGTTCGGCGATGCGTTCATTGTGGGTTTGCACGCCGGCGCCGACGGACTGATGGTGCTCTACAACGGCCGCGGCGGCGGGTTTGCCGTGGAGCGGCCTCAGCCTGCCCACCTGGGGGCTCTGGGCTGGACTGGTGGCCGGCGGGTTGTCGTAGTGACCGAGCGCTGGCCGGGACCTGACGTCGACCTGATGCTGCGGGACCTCAGTGAAGCCCTCGGGGTGGATGTTTTCTACCGCTTTCACCACGCGCTCGCGGGCATAGGGGTGAGCGCATCCCTGGCCGGTCTTGACGTTCTCGTTCCTGAGGAAGGGTTGTTCGATTTCCTGCTGCAGCGCAACGATCAGGGCGAGCTCGGATTCCAGATCCGTGCCGACCGGTTCGTGCCTTTGCTCCCCGAGGATGTGCCGGCCGGGTCAGGCATTGAGGCCCGGCTTGTGCTGCCCGGCGGAGGGCAGGCCCGCGAACTGGCCACTGATCTGGCCGGTGCCTTGAGCGGACCGGTATGGGTCATGCCGCCTGATGCCGCGTCCGGCGTTACCGAAGAGGGCCGGGTGATCGCGCGTGACCAGCGAACCAGCGATCCGGTCTCCTGGGTGCAGGTCACTCCTGGCCCCGTTCTGAACCCGCTGCCGCCTTGGTACGACACCAGCTCAGGCATGTTCAGCGCGCGCCAGGGATCCGCCATCGTCGCGCTCAGGCGCGAGCATGCCGGCGCGACATTCGGGATTTTCGGGGCGGACCATAGGGGTTACAACTACGCCAGGATCGCCGATCCCCTGGCGGCGCCGGACTCGGCGAGGCAGTTCATCGTGTGGGTCGACATTAGCGCGCTTCAGCCTGAATATGCGCTAGTCAACTTCGACGGAACGAGGTCGTCTCGTCCCTTCAGGGAGCTGCCTGGGCTGCTGAGAGACCACGGCTGGGCGGAGGGCCAGGACATCGTGGTCGCAGCCAACTTCGCGGCCGCGGCCGGCCAGGCCGCGGATCGGTACTGGGAGGCAGTCACCCTTGAGCTGGCCGAGATCGCCCGCAGGATGCGCGTGAGCGTCTACTTCCCCAGCCGGGGATCGGCCGCGGAGCCCAGGTATGAGGGTCAGATCGTCGTCATCGGCGGAACCGATCCGCGCTGGGAGCGGCGTGACCCGTCCCCTGACCAGGCCGCGCGGCTAGTTCAGGATCCGGTCGGGCGGCTGCGGGAATGGCCGCAGACCGGATTCGTGTCGCTGGCGTTTTCCGGAAAGGTAGCGACTCCGGCGGGCGAACTGCGGGCAGGAGTGGCGTCCCCGACGGCAGAAATGGTGCTCGCTCACGGGGACGCGTACGACAACCCGGCGCGCGACGACGTGCCCGCGGCGTTCTTCGTCGATGTTCCGCTGGCCGATGACGGCCGGATCGCCCTGGTCTACCCGGACAACGGCCAGACCGAGCCGGGCTGGCAAGTCACGCCTGCCAGCACCGCTGATGTCGCGGCTCTGATCACCGATGGCGGCTACCTCGCGACGGCGCAGGTCATTCAGTTCCTGGCCGCGCCGCCGACCGAATCGCAGTACGAGGTCTTCGTACGGGATGCGCAGGCGGTCGCTGACGAACTTGGCCGTGACGTGTACATCGTCGGCGCGGCTGGCGTGGTCGTGGCGCACGACGAGGACAGGAACACGTTCACGGCGATGCGGGAAGGGCCTGACGGCTGGGTCGTCGTCCCCTGGCAGTTGCTGAGGCCCGGCGGGGCGGGCGAGCAAGCCGAGTTGCCCGGCTACTTCGAGACGGACCAGCAAGGGGCTCTCGTCCAGGTCTTCGCCGCCGGGCCGGTTAGGACGTTCGCTGACCTGGTGACGTTCGAGCCGGGGGAGGTCATCGACAGGCACCTGGGTGAGTACCAGAGATACGAGGAACTGGGCAGCGGCGGGCTGCCCCTGGTAGTGGTGCCCACGCGGAAGGGGGAGGCAGTCGGTTCTGACAACGCCCCGCTCCGCGCCCGGTCGGCGGCGCAGGCAGTGGCGGAAATGCGCTTGAACGAGCGGCCGCTACGGCTGCTGTTCCGGCCCCTGGATGATGTCGCGCCCCGCAGGTTGCTTGAGGAATGGATCCAGGCCTTCGCCTGGAAGACGGGAGCAACCGTCTACGGGACGGCGGAGGCCCAGTTCAATCACCATTTCCATGACTTCGCCGCCCGCCGCTGGCACAGGTTTGCCCCCAAGAACCCCGTCGCGCCGATGCCGAGGTACGTCAGGAATCCGATCACCGGATTGCTGGTGCGTGAGGACCTGATCGCCAACCCGCTGCCCGGGCCACAGCAAGGGACCGGCCCGGCGCCCGGCGTGCTGCCCCGCGAGCTGGTGCTCAAGCAGACCGGCCGGGTTCTGGTGCTGCCAGGTACGGAGGGGGACCTGCCGCCGGCCGGATTGCGGCAGGACCAGATCCCCGAGGGCGAGGTCGTCATTGTCGCGCATTCCTACGGCGGTCAGGCGCCGCTTGGCTTGCTGCGCCGGGACGGCTCGGCCAAGGGTGAGCAGGTCCCGGTCCCGCCGGACTGGATGGCTGAGATCGTGCGCACATCCCGCGGCTACGCTCGCGGCGCCCGCGTGATCTTCCTGGTCGCCGGCCTCGGACGCCCTTCTTACACGTCATCGGTGCCCGAGCATTACCCGCAGCAGGTCGCTGACCTGCTCAGGGCGCCGGTCGAAGCGATCACGTCAAGCAGCCGGAACGGCGAGCTGTCGCAGGACCGGGCCGTCTTCACCCCGATGCCCCCGGTCCTGCGGGCCCGGCGGAATGATGCCGGAGGCTTGCGGCTGAACTCGCTGTCCCCTCGGCTGCGGGACCAGGCCAGGGCTGCTGCCCCGGCGCCTGCCGGCTCGCTCGTGGCCGAGGTCTTCCTTGAGTCCTTCGAGGATGGCTCGCTCGGGCTGTACTACCGGGGTGACCGGGAAGGCACGTACTCGCTCTCGCCGTGGTTCATCGCGCGGGCGCTGGCCCCGGTGCTCGCGGGGTGGCCGTTCGCGATCAGGCCGGTCGCGGCGCCGGGGACGCAGGTCAGCACCATCAGGCGGGACGCCGCGATAGCGGAGATCCACGCGCGCGTGGCACTGCTGGCTGGTGCCGACCTGGCCCTGGCCGGCCCGTTCGCCCGCCTGCGGGGCATCGATGGCGACGCCCGGTCCCTGCTCCGGCAACTCCGGCTGCCGCTGACCGAAGGACTGGCGGCGCAGGAACGTGACGCTGTTCTGGAAGCCGGCGACGCGGTCGCCGGCTTCTACGGATCACTCCTGGCTGGCGCGCCGCTCGGTGAAGGCTGGGTGGCTGATGTCCAGATCCCCGGAGGAGTATGGATCAGGCCGACCGGGCCTGCCGCGCATGTGGCGACTGCCCGCGCCACGCTGACTGACCGGCCGCGGTTCCCTGAGACTGGCCTCATCGTGGTGGGCATGGTCGGCCTGCCGGTTCCGCCGAAGGTGTGGCAGACGGTCGTACGCGCACTGGCACGGACATCAGCGCAGGAGCGGGCGACACTGCGGCTGCGGGCGATCGACACGGCACCATCGGCCCGGCGCCTCCTCGCTAGCCTGGTGACAACGGAGTTGGTCATTACCACCGAATCCCTCCCATATACCGATCCTTCGTGGCGGATCTCGTTCCATGATGAGCAGGCGGAAGGCGCCGAGGGCCGTTCGCAGCCGTTAGTGACCGGCACCCGTTCTGGTTATCTCGTTCCCGGGACCCAGACCGGGGACGTGGCTGGCGGCGAGGACCTGGTCGCGGCCCGGTGGTTCCCCGAAGTGGGCAACGCGGTTGTGCTGCACGTGCACCTTGACGAGGCGGGGAATTTCCTGGCGGGCGGCCGCGCGCTGACGCCGGCCGAGTTCCACGAGGTGGTGGTCAGGAGCCTGGGGCAGCCGCCGGGGGAGGTGCTGATCCTGGTGGCGTGCCAGGCTGCCCTGGCTCCGGCGGGCGGGGAGGCCGCCGCGGCGGTGCTGGCCGGCCTGGGGGAGCGGCCGGTGCTGGCCGCCAGGGCGGACGCGTTCACGACTTCTGACGGGCGGTTCGTGGCCGCGCGTCAGAGGTTTGATGCCGAGGGGCGGTCGTTCCTGGACACCGCGTCGGCGGCGTGGGTTCTGGTCACGGCTGACGGGGAGCAGGCTGTGTTCGGTCATGACCTGCTTGAGGTCCTGGACGACGAGACCGGCCGCCTGGCCGGGGCGCTGCCTCGTGGTGTGGCGGTGCCGGTGGTGCGGGACGGTGCTGGCTACGATCCGCCCTGGCAGGACGTGCGGTGGGCCGGGGGAGGCCAGCAGCCGGGCCGTGGCCGGAGGCGGGCGAGCACCAGCGCAGCCGACCGGGCTCGCGCTCTCGATGCCGCGGCCAAGGCGGCGCGGGTGGCGCGGGTGGCGCGCAGGCAGGCGGCGGCCCGTAGCGAGGCCGCCCGCCGTGCGGCCCAGGGGGCGGGGCCTGGCCTGGCTGGGTTGCCGGCGCCGGACCGGGTTCAGGATCGGGTGGTGGCGGCACGGGGGCTGCGGGTGGTGCCGGTCGGCGCTGGCGAGGATTCTTTGATGAGCTCTTTGCTGGCCTCCGAGCCGGAGGCGTTCGGCGGGATCCGGGAGCCGGCCGTCCTGCGCGGGTACCTGGCGTGGTTCGGGGGAGAGGAGGTCGCTTCCGACGAGGAGGCCCGGCTGGTGCTGGCGGCGTCGCGGTTCTCGCTGACCGTGACGATCGTGGAGCCTGGCGGGGTCCTCTGGGTGGTCGGTGCGGGTAGTCGGCCGGTGACCATCGTCCGGGTGCCTGGGCACTGGCATGGCACGGGCCCGGCGGCGGGTTTCTTCGGGGCCGGGCTGGCGGGCTTGCTGCAGCAGGAGCGGGCCGCCTGGCTGGCCGGGGATGAGGCCGGCCGTGTCCGCGCCGAGCAGGCTACCGACCAGGCCCTGGCCCGCGAGACAGGGGAGGGGGAGGCGGAGGACGACGACGCTGACCTGATGGACAACCTGCACGCGGCGATCTTGCACTGGCGGGTTCACCGGCACCTCGAAGCGCCCAAGCCCCATCCGGTGACGCTGCCCGGCGGACGGGTAGTGGACCTGGGTGCCTGGCTGTCCAATATCCGGCAGGGTAAGGCCAGTCTGGCCTGGACCCGGCCGTCGCTGGGAGTGATGGGCATGCGCTGGCAGGGCGGCCCCCGCCAGGGGGTGCCGCCCGCGCGGGCGGCCCTGGCTGAGCGGCTAAGGGATGAGGCTAGGGCGGTCGGCCCCGACGCCATCGGCGCCGCCCGCTGGGAGACTGACAAGGCTTTCGGTGCCCGCTTGCGGCAGGACGGCAATATCGCGCGGCTGATAGAGGCGGTCAAGCGGCGGCGGGCAACCGGGTCGCTTGACCTGCCGCTGGGGGCCGGGCCGGGGGAGCTGGACGAGTGGCTGGAGCGGATCCTCAGCGGGGAGATCAGCCCGGATCCTTGGATGCGGGCGGCGCTGGGCTGGCTGGGAATCAGGTGGCGGCCCGGGGCCGACCGGGCACAACTCGCCGTCCTGCTCGACGTGGAGCGGAACGCCAGGCTGAGCAGGGACGTCGCCGCTATCGGCCGGGCGCAGGACGCCACTGACGATGCCCTGGCTCCCCTGCCAGGGGACAGCAAGGCCGACGCCAAACTGCTGGAATGGCTGCGCGCTGCCGTCGTGTACTGGCGGCAGAACGGGCACCTGGAAGTGCCCGGACAGTGGCCTGTTCCGCGACCCGCCGGCTCGCAGGTGCAGGAAGGCGGCGGCGAACCGCAGCCGCTGCAACTGGGCTCGTGGGTGGCTAACATCCGCAGGGGTTACGTGGCGTCCTGGACGCACCCGGCGCTGGATGTCATGGGGATGCGCTGGCAGCCTCACCCCGGCGGGCAGATTCCGGTGGAGGCGGCGGAGCTCCTGCGGGAGGAAGACGAGGCTCGGCTGCGCCAGGCGGATGCTGCTCGCCGCGGTGACCACCTCGCGGCCGCAGGGGCTGCTGCGGCTGCCGAGGCGGCGGGTCAGCAGGCAGATGAGCTGCTCGCGCGGGCGGGCGGTCCGCCGGACGCGGGGCGGCTGGAGCAGGCGGTCGGGCGGTGGCGGCTGACCGGGTCGCTTGACCTTCCGCTGGGCAGCGAGCCCGGGGAACTTGACCGGTGGCTCGAGCGGGTGCTGGCGGGGGAGGACAGCCCGGAGCCGTCGGTACGGGCGGCCCTTGGCGTGCTGGGCCTGCGGTGGCGGGCTGCGGCCGACCGGGACGCCCCGTCGGCCGGGCCGGATCGGCCGGAGGATCCCGACCAGCAGATGGCGGAGCCGGATCGGGCCGAGGACCCCGACCAGCAGATGGCGGAGCCGGACTGGCCGGCGCAGGGTGAGATTCCCGGCCCGCCGCGCCCAGATGATGGCCAGCGCGCCCGGCTGGCGGTGCTGGCGCTTGAGGAGGCGCTGGTCGGGGCTGACGGGGACTGCCTGATGAACGCGCTGCTCGTCTCGGCACTTGAGCCTTTCGGCGGCTGGGACGCCGTCGGCCTGCGCCAGTACCTGGCGCGGTTCCTGCGGGATCAGATAGTACGCAACGGGCAGGTGTGGCAGGACATGGAGCCCAACGCCCTCTGGTCGCTGGCGATCGACCAGGCGGCCCGTGAGCATCCGGGCCTGACCGAGGATGAGCTCCGGCCATATGTTGAGGCCTATGCCGCCGGGCCGCCTGCCGGCTGGCGGGACGTCCTGGTCCAGGGGCTTGAGCAGCCGGGGGAGTGGGCTCATGTCAGCGCGGACCTGGCGCCCGCGCTGGCCGCGGCCGCGTTCGACCTTGACCTGGTGATCGTCCGTCCCGGCGGGAACGTACAGCCGGTCAGGGATGGCACGCACCCGGTCACGATCGTGCTGGTGCCGGGACACTGGCATGGCACGCGCCCCTTGAGAAGGCCTGCTCCCGGCCAGGACCCGGTCTTGCCGCCCGGCTCGCCGCGCGCCCCTTCGTCGGCCGGGGACTCCCTGGCGGATGCGCCAGATCTGGACTGGCCGGCCGGGGGCGGCGACGCCGGGGACGGCGCGTCCGGGCCGGACGAAGAGCTTTCGCCAGGGGCGATGATCGCGGTCCTGCTGGAGGCCGAGCGGGACGCGTGGCTGGCGTGGGACACCGGGGCCCTTGACCTTGCCCGTCAGGCAACGAACCAGTTCCTGCAGGTGCGGCACCCCGACGCTGCCGCCGCCGAATGGGAGCATTTCCGGGCGGTAACCGGGTTCTGGCGGGAGAACGGGCACCTGGAAGTGCCGCAACGCCGCCCTGGGGGCAGCTGGCTGAGCGACATCCGCAAAGAGCGCGTGCCGTACTGGGCGCGCCCGGCCCTGGGCGTGCTTGGCCTGCCATGGCGGGGCGCTTACGGCAAGGGCAGAACGTTCCGGCCGTGGGAGGCACTGCCGGCGCAATTGCGGGCCGAGGATGAAGCCCGGCGCCGCGGCGAGAACGACGCCGTCGTCACCGCTGCCGGGCAGGTGGACCGCGGCCTGGCCGGTAATCACGCCGAGATAGTGCTGCTGCGGGCGGCGGTTGCCCGCTGGCGGGCCTTCAGGACAGTGGATCTGCCTGCGGGCCATCCGGCCGGGGGGGAGCTGGATCAGTGGCTGGAGGACGTCAGGGACGGTCGGGTCAGCGTGCCGTCCTGGCTGCGGGCAGCCCTGGGGGTGCTGGGCATCCGGTGGCCGCGGGGCGCCGACCGAGCCCGGGTCCCTGGCGTGCTCCAGGCCGAACGGGCCGCCCGGCTGACCGGGAACCCGGAGGTCTTCGAGGCCGCCAGGGAGGCAACAGGCGAGGCGCTGGCCGACCAGCCGCGGGAGAGCAAGCTCGACGCCCAGTTCCTGGTCAACCTGCGTGCGGCCGTCCTGTACTGGCGGAGAACCGGGCACCTGGAAGTACCGAAGAGTCATGTCGAGGATCTGGACGGGCAGCCGGTGCTTCTCGGCGGCTGGCTGCACAGCATCCGCCCGGCGAGGGGGACCGCGAATGAGAACATGGCGCTCTGGGCGCGCCGCATGCTGGAGGTGCTCGGCATGCGGTGGTACGGCGGTGACAGGGGCGGCGTCCCGGCTTCCCAGGCGAGGCTGGCGGTCCTGGTACGCGAGGAGGATAACGCCCAGCGCGAGAACCGCGATGCTGACGCGGACACCGCACGCCAGCAAGTTAACGAGATCCTCGGTCCGCGGGGAGGCGACAGGGACTGGCAGATGCTGCGCGCCGCCGTCCGCCGCCGGCGGGCCTGGATGACACTGGAGCCGCGGCCCGGCGACCCGGCTGGCGAGGAACTGGACCAGTGGCTGGATGACATACGGCTGGGACGGGTCAGCCCGCCGTCGTGGCTGCGGGCAGTCCTTGGCGCACTGGGCCTGGACTGGGATCCTGGCACGCCGCCTCGACCGCCAGCGGCCCGGCCGGCTGGCGACAGCATCGCGGGCGGGCTGGCTGCCCTGCGGATTTCCGTGGTCGCCGAACCCGTTCGCCGGGTCGCCGAGCCCGTTACTGCTGAGCCCGGCGCCCGGGCGCCAGAACGAGCCGCGCTCGAGGCGGCGCTGGCCGGGCAACTGCAGGCGCACCTGGCGGCGTTCGGGGTGCTGCGGGCGAGGTTCACGGGGCTGACGGACGGCTCGGTGGCCATGCTGGGGTCCTGGTACGGGCAGAACGGGCTGGCCACGATACGTGCCTTCGACGAACGGGCCGGGTACGGGCTGTCGCAGGACACGGTGGATCGGCTCGGGATGTTGTACGCGCTCTTGCGAGACGAGTATCTCGGGGCGCTGGCACGGATCAGCTGGCAGGCCGATTTCTACCTGACCGTCATTCAGCTCCCGGCCGGGGTCTTGCCGGACCAGGCCAGGGATCTGCTGATAGCGGTCCTGGCCGAGGACAGCCTGCCGCAGCACCAGGACTCACCGGACTGGGCGGCGCTGCTGGCCCGCGGCCTGGCGCTGCTCCCGGCCACCGGCGCCAAGTCCGGCTATGCGGCCGCGCTGCCCGGCGTCGATCCCGACGGCCTGCGCCGAGGCTCTGGCATCCGCATCACCGGCCAGGCGGTTCACGCGAACACCGAGATTAGTTCCGTCCCGCGCGGCGGCACCCTGTTCATTGTCCTCGATCCGGACGCGCGGGACATCTCCGGGCTCGCTGGCGGCGACCCCGGCTCGATCCTGTTCGTTCCTGGCGCCAGCTTCACTGTCGTCGCGATCGAAGATGTCGTCGCGCTCGGTGACCAGCCCGGCCAGCGCGTCATCTATCTCCGCCACCTGCGGCCGGCCGAGGGACCAGCGGGAGCGCCGGTACCGCACCGAGCGCCTTCACCCGGGGTGATGGTCCCGGCCGCGGCAAGCCGAGCCGGCCGGCTCCGGCCCGGTTCCCGGTGTGCAGGGGCCGGGCCAGGCGCCTTCACGCGGAGCGGTGATCGCGGGCCTGCTGCGGGCCGAGCGGGCCGCCCGGCTGGCGCTGAACAGGGCCGCCCGGCTGGAGCGGCACCGTCCCGGCTGGCGGGAGCGGGGCATGCAGGCCGTCGCCGCCGCCGAGGAGGCAACTCGCCTGGCACTGCAAGACCAGCCCGGCGACAGCAAGCTTGACGCCAGGCTCCTAATCGTCTTGCGCGCGGCTGTCCGGTTCTGGCGAGTACACGGACATCTGGAAGTGCCGGTGAAGTCCGAGCTGCTTGAGGGCAAGAAAACCTCACTCGGCGGCTGGCTGGCGCAGGTCCGTCCGCCGAAAGCGCAGGCAAAGAGGGCTACGAAGACCGACCCGCACTGGGCGCGGCAGCCGCTGACCACGCTGGGCATGCGGTGGGAGCCCGGGGCGGCCGGCAGTCCGCTGGGAGACCTGGCGGATCTGGCGCACCTGGTACGCGCGGCGGATAACGCCAGGCTCGACGGCGACGATGCCACCCTGCACGCCGCCACCCAGCGGATCAGCGAAATCCTCGGCGACATCGAGCCGCTGGCGCGGGAACTGCCGCAGGCTCAGGACCGGGCGATGCTGCGGGCCGCCTTCGCTCGCTGGGAGCAGTACGGATCGCTTGACCCGCAGTCCGGTGACCCGGCCGGCGCGCGGCTTGACCAGTGGCTGGAGAACACGCGGCTCGCAAACGCCCCCACGTCGCCCCCGTCCTGGCTGCGGGCACTCCTGGGCGCGCTCGGCCTGGCCTGGGATCCGGTACGGCCCGGGCCGGAGAGGTCGACCGGGCGTTCCGTCAGCTGGAACCCTGGGGGGTGGAGCGGGCCTCAGCCCTAACGTGCCCCTAAGGCGGACTGGTTGGTGCGGTGCCTGTCCGCCTCGCGGGCTACCTGCAGCCTGGACTGGGCTCCCAGTTTGGCCAGGATGTGCGACATGTGGGTTTGCACCGTCTGCCGGGACAAGAACAGCTCGGTCGCGATCGCCGGGTTGGACAGGCCCCCGGCGACGAGGGAGGCGACCCGCAGTTCGGCCGGCGTCAGCGCCTCCCATCCCCTGGCCGGGCGGCCGTGCGGCCCGCGCTGGGCGGGCCGGCCGAGCCGGATTCCGAACGGGCGCATCCGCGCCTCGGCCCTGGTCATGTCCCAGTGCGCCGCCAGCGTGGCGTACTCCTCCATCGCGGCGGCGAGCGTGTCGCGCGCCTCGCTGATCTGGTCGCGGCCGGCCAGCAGCACCGCGGCGTTCTCCAGCGCCAGCCCGCGCTCCAGTACCCGCCGCCCGCCCCGGTACAGCTCGGCCGCCTCGAGCAGCGGTACGGGATCGCCGGCCAGCAGCCCCCGGCAGGCACCGGCCGCCGCGACCCGCAGCGGCAGCCGCTCCCGCTCCACGTCCGCGTCCGCCAGCCTGGCCGCCTGCTCGGCAGCATCCCGCTCGCCCGCCGCCAGCGCGATCCTGACCAGCTCAGGCGTCCACCGGAACCGGTCCCCGATGTCATAGTCCCGCCCGGTGTCCAGTATCGGCGCCAGCGCCTCAAGCGCCTGCGCCGGCTGTCCGTCCCGCTCAGCCGCCACCGCCCTGGCCAGCACCAGCCAGGGGCCCAGGTTCTTGATGAGCTGGTCACTGATCGGCATCTGGTCCAATGCGCGGAGCCGGGCGGCCGCAGTTACCCGGTTGTCGCGGTGGCCCGCGATCAGCGCAGCGACGCTGAGTCCGACGACGGCGAAGAAACCGTGCTCGACCCGCAGCTCACCGGCAGCCTCGACCTCCGCCAGCGCATCGTCCCAGCGCCCGATGTGGTAATGCCGCTGCGCCGCGAACACGTGGAACGGCATCTGCGACCGGCCCGAGGGATACTTCCGCCCCAGCGCCACCATGTCCGCGAACGCCGCGTCGCCCTCGTCCATCCGGCTCATCGCATCGACCGTCCACACGTAGTTGGACAGCATGATCATCCGCTGGCCAACGGCCTGCGGGTCACCCTCCAGTGCCTCGATTCCCCGCTGAAACAGGCTCGCTGCCCTTTCAACGTTCGTCTGCACGTACAGGAGAGCCTCGGCGTTCAGGGTCGAGCCCAGGGCGAAGTGGTCACCAGTCCGCTCGGCGGCGGCATACGCATCCCGGATCGCCGGACCGGGATCCCCGAGGCGCCGGTTGGAGACCAGCGTCAACGCGTACTGCGCCCGTGCCTTAGCACCCCACCGGCCCCCGATGTCGTAGGCCAGCGCCTCCCGTAGCACCCGCTCCGCCTCCGGCGGATCCTGATATCCCCGCGAACCCGCCAGGTCGAAGGACATCTCCAGCCGGTGCTCGGCGCTGATACCTTCCCTGGCCAGCGCCGCCCGCGTCCACCGCTCCAGCTCGTCTATCCGCATCATCCGGGACAGCGCCGTCGACACCCAGCTCTCGATCGCCTCGCGCCGCGGATCCGGCTGGGGTAGCTGCTCGGCTGCCCGGACCAGCAGATCCATCACCGGCTCGGACGCCCGGTCCACCAGCGCCGCGCCGTTGTCCACCAGCCAGCCCACCGCCCAGGAGTCCATCACCCCCGATGCCACCAGCTGGTCAGCGACCCGGTCCACCGACACCCCCGCCCCGGCCAGCGCCTGCGCCGCCTGCCGGTGCAACGCCGCCCGCAACCCGGCCGGCACCGCCTCGTACAGCACCTGCCGGATCAGCGGATGCCGGAATGCCGTGCGCTCCCCCGAGTCCACCAGCACGCTCGCCTGGTAGGCCTCCATCATCGCCTCGGCCAGCTCCGGCACCGGGTGCCCGAACAAGGTCGCCAGCTCGGCCACGGAGAACTCCGGGCCAAGCAGTGCCGCCATCCGCACGATCTGCTGGGTGGCCTCCGACATCGACTCGATCCGGCCGGCGACCGTTGCCCGAAGCGAGACCGGCACCGGAATCTCACCGTCGCGGTCCACCTCGACGGCTACCCCCGGCTTGACTTTCGCCCGCCCCTCCCTGACCAGCACATCCACCAGTTCCCGCACGTACAGGGGATTTCCCCCGGCCTGCACCAGCACCTGGGTCAACCGCGGCCCTGGCGGCGCCCCGGTCAGATCACCTATCAGCGCCGCCGTCTCCTGCCGATCCAGCGGGCCCAGCGGGATCAGAACGCCATCTCCAGACTCAAGTACCCGGCGCAACCCGGCCAGCTCAGCGCGCTGCGGCGCAGGACGGCTGCCCGCCACCAGCAAAAGCGGACGCTGGGACGCCGACCGGCTCAGCTGGCCCCACACCGTCAGGCTCGCCTCATCAGCCCACTGCAGGTCATCAACCGCCAGCACCACCGGCGACTCGGCGCACTGCTTGTCCACCGCCTCAAGCAGCCGCTCCATCGCCGCCAGCACCGGATCATAGGAACCGCTGGCCACACCGCCCCACTCGCCCCGAGCCAGCGCCGCCACATCACCGCAGTCGTAACCAGCGAAACAATCCAGCAGCACCCGCAGCGGAAACCGGCCGACGAACTCATCAGCCGCACCGCGCAGCACCCGGCAGCCCAGCGCGGCCGCACCCTCGATCCCAGCCGCGATCAGTGACGACTTGCCGATACCCGGCTCACCCTCGACCAGCACCGACCGGCCCCGGCCAGCCGCCACCTCACCCACCAGCTCCTGGAGCCGGGTCTGCTCCGCACCTCGGCCAATTATCACGCTCGTCACCTGCCACCTTGCCCGCGACAAGACGACCTTGATGTTATCAATGCAAATCGTGACAGCGGCACAACCGCATGGCTACGAGTTCGGTAGTGGGTCAGTTTGAACTTCGGACTCAGGCTATTTCGGGGCACCTAGATTTTCCGGCCTTGACCGCCAGCCCCGGGCCGCAGCAGCAACGATGGCTCTGGCACATATTCATGATGGTGACGGTGATCCGGGTTCGGTGAACCGGGCAATTCGCCGCTGGCCGCGGCCGCGGCAGCAACGATGGGACATCGATGCTGCTCAGCGGGGCGGGTCAACCGCAACGATGGCCCATGGATGTCGTGCCCGCAGCATCGATGGCCCATAGATGCGGTTACCCGCCCCGGCCCGGCGGCATCGGTGGCCCGTCGTTGCGGTTCGCTGCGCGGATATGCCTGATTCGCCGGTGCCGCCGGCCAGCCCGGGGCGGTCCCCGGAGGCCGGGAGATCCGCGGCCGGCGCCCGTACGGGTGATTTGCCGGTTTTGCGGCGTCCGGGAGGTACTGTCCAGTACCACCGGGACGGGCTTTGCCGCCCCGGACAACCCGCAAGACCGGCAATTCGCCCGCGCCGGGCCGCCGCCGGGCCCGCGAGCCGCTGCGGTGGCCGCGGACTGGCCGGCGGCTCCGGGCGTACCGGGCATTTCGGCTCTGCTCACCGCAACGATGTCGCAGCGATGCTGTCGGGCGGGGGCGGGGAACCGCAACGATGGGCCATCGTTGCGGCGGCAGCGACATCCATGGGCCATCGTTGCGGTTGACCCGCCCCGCTGAGCAGCATCGATGTCCCATCGTTGCGGTTGCGGTTGCGGTTGCGGTTGCGGTTGCGGCCCGGGGCTGGCGGCCAGGTGCCTGGCGGGCCGGGAGCCGGGGACCTGAACGGCGGGCGCCGGGAACCGGGAGCGGAAAGAGCCGGGAACCGGGTCGACAGGAACGGCGCTGCCGCACCTGACGCCGTTACCTTCACGTTATGTGCGCCAGAGCCGCGTCGATGACATTGATGCTGCTCAGCCGGGCCGGGTAACCGCAACGATGGCCCATGGACGTCGCTGCCGCCGCTACGATGGGCCATCGTTGCGGCTGCCCGCCCCCGCCGGACAGCATCAATGCGACATCGTTGCGGTCAGCTGAACCGAAATGCCCGGACAGCCGAAGCCGCCGAACTGGTCCGCGCTGATCCGCGGCGCGCGGGCAGCGTGTCGCGGTGAACTTGAGCGACTGCGGACCCGTTCTTCCTTTTGGCCATAACGCTGGTGTTGCGGGGATGGAGGCGCGATGGGTGCGGTTAGGCCTGCGGACGAAGACGTGCCGCTGACGATTAGGCCAGGGGAAGAAGATCTGCTGGATGCGGCTAGGCCCGCGGACAAACCCGCGACGCGTTCGGTTCTGGGTGCGTCGGTCCTGGGGCTGCTCGCCACGGCCATCCTGCTTGGCGTCCTTTCCTTCACGGCCGGTCTCGGGGTCGCAGGCTGGATCGCCGGGCTGGTTACAGGTGCGGCGGCGGCCGCACTGCTGACCGCCGCCCGAATGCGCAGCGACCAGCCGTCCGTGCACCCGGCCGATTGGGTCACGCTGACCAGGGCAATTCTTGCCGCCGGGATCGCGGGTCTGGTGGCGGACTCGTTCAGCCGGCCGCTGTCGGTCACGGCGCTGGTCACCCTTTCCATCGTCGCGCTGGTTCTCGACGCGGTGGACGGGCTGGTGGCGCGCCTGACCGGCACCGCCACCCCGCTGGGCGCCCGCCTCGACGGCGAGGTCGACGCGTTCCTGATCCTGCTGCTCAGCATCGCCGTGTCCCAGACCTACGGGGCGTGGGTACTGGTCATCGGCGCCGCCCGCTACGCGTTTCTGCTGGCGGGCTGGCTGATCCCGTGGCTGGCCGCCCCGTTGCCGCCTCGGTTCTGGCGCAAGGCCGTGGCCGCGATCCAGGGCATCGTGCTCACCGTCGCCGTATCCGGACAGCTCGACCGCCTCGTTGGAATGATGGCGGTCACCGTCGCGCTGCTGCTACTGGCCGAGTCCTTCGGCCGCGACGTGATCTGGCTGTACCGGGCCGGGGTCAGCTCGCGTACCCGCCGGATTGTACTGCTGCCCGTCACCGTGCTTTCTGTCCTGCTCGTGTGGGGTCTTCTCGTCGCGCCCGACCGTCTCTTCCAGCTCACCCCGGCCGCTTTTGTCCGCATCCCCGTAGAGGGGCTCGCCCTGGTCGGCGTCGCATTGGCGCTTCCGGCCAGGCCGCGGCGAATCGTGGCGGCCGTCGCTGGAATCCTGTTCGGCCTGATCACTCTCGTCAAGATCTTCGACATGGGGTTCTACGCGGAACTCGGGCGGCCGTTCAACGCCGTATTCGACTGGGGCAACATCTCCCCGGCGGTTGGCGTGGTACGCGACGCGATCGGCACCAAGTCCACGAACATCGCCTTTATCGCGCTCTTTCTTATCGTTCTTCTGATCATCGGCGCGATCACCGCATCAGCGATTCGCATCACCACAGTGGCCGCCGAGCACCGCCGCGCCACGCTTCCCGTGCTAGCCGCGCTTACCGCGGTCTGGGTGCTATCCGCGGGCCTGTCCTGGCAACTCGCCCCGGGATCCCCGGTCGCCTCGACTAGCGACGCCGGTCTGGTCGTCGCACAGGTGCGCAGCACCCAGGCCGCGATCCGCGAACAACACCGCTTCGAACAGATCCTGCACAGCTCCGACCCGCAAGCACATATCCCCGCCTCTAACCTGCTTACCGGATTGCGCGGCAAGGACGTCGTCATCGCCTTCGTCGAAAGCTACGGGAAGGTCGCCGTCCAGGGGACGAGCTTCTCCCGCGGCGTCGACGCCCTCCTGCGCCGGCGCACGGCCGCACTGGCCCGGGCCGGCTGGTCCACGCGGAGCGCCTGGACCATTTCCTCGGGCTTCGGCGGTATCAGCCAGCTCAGCCACTCCACCCTGGAGTCCGGGCTGTGGGTCAACAGCACGCAGCTGTATGCCGAGCTTCTGCGCAGCCACCGGTTTACCCTCACCGACGCGTTCAGCAAGGCCGGCTGGCGCACCGTCAGCGACGCGCCATCGGACGACGACTCCTGGCCGCCCGGCTCCTCGTTTTACCACTTCGACAAGCTCTATAACCACAGCAACGTCGGTTACCACGGCCCGAGGTTCAGCTACGCCACGGTGCCTGACCAGTACACCCTGGCCGAGTTCCAGCGACTCGAACTCGCCCCCGGCCACAAGCCCGTGATGGCCGAGATCGACCTGGTTTCCTCGCACACGCCCTGGGCCCCGCTGCCGACCATGGTGCCCTGGAACAAGGTCGGCAATGGCTCGATATACGACTCCATGCCCGCGAAGAGTGAATCCGTGACCAAGGTCTGGCGCAACACCAGCACCGTGCGCAAGTTCTTCGGCCGGTCGCTCCGATACTCGCTGGATGCCCTCACTACCTGGGTCACCGAGGCGAAGGACCCGAACCTCGTGCTCATCCTGCTCGGCGACGAGCAGCCCGGCAGCGTCATCAGCGGCAATTTTGCCAGCCACGTGGTACCGATCTCGATCATCGCCCACGACCCTTCGGTGTTCAGGCAGATCGCCTCCTGGCACTGGCAGGATGGACTGCTGCCCGGCCCCGGCGCTCCGGACGAGCCGATGAGCGCCTTCCGCAACCAGTTCCTCGACGCCTTCAGCACACCCTCGTCCTGAGCGCCGGGTCAGGTTCTTCGCCTATAACCAGCAGGTCGCTGACGCGCTGACCGCGTCGATCAGGACCAGCGCCGCTACACCGCCCGGCGGGTCAGCCTTCCGGCTCTGGCCCATATTTCGTGGTGGCCACGGTGATCCGGGTTCGGTAAACCGCGCAATTCGCCGCCATTCCCGGCCGCGAACCGCAACGATGGGACATCGATGCTGCTCAGCCGGGCCGGGCAACCGCAACGATGGCCCATGGGTGCGTTTCCCTTGGAGTGAGGCGGTCCCTGAGGGGTCTTCCTCGGGAGGCGGGGGCACTTCGCGTGTGTTTTTACCGACGTAAAGTGCCCCCGCCTTGCGAAGCCTGGCGACGGATTGCACCGAATGCCAGGAATGCCGGGATATCTGGACCGGAGACCGACGGTGTCATGGCCCCGCCAGGACCGCGCTGAGGAGTCGACCAGAACTCACTCCCAAAGAAACGCACCCATGGCCCATGGATGTGGCTCTGGCACATTTAACGTGAAGGTAACGTCGTCAGGTGCGGCAGCGCCGTTCCGGGCGACCCGGTTGCCGGCACCCTCGCCCGCCTGGTGCCCGCCGCTCAGGTCCCGAACTCCAGGCACACCGGGCACCGGGGCCGCCAGCCCCCCGGCCGCAACAACATCGATGGGACATTGATGCTGCTCGGCCAGGGCGGGGAACCGCAACGGCGGCCCATGGATGTGGTTCCAGCAGCATCGGTGGCCCATGGTTGCGGTTGCCCGCCCAGCCGGAGCAGCATCGCTGGGCCATCGTTGCGGTGAGGTGAGAAGAATGTCCGGTTACCCGGTGCCCGCGGCCGGATCGCGGCCGCTCGCGGGCCCGGCGGCGTGCCGGCGCTGGTGGATTGCCGGTCCTGCGGGGTCCGGGATGGCTGCCGCAAGCGGGATCGGCGCCCCGCGAACCCGCGGCGGGTCTTGACCTTCGGGCACCAGCCCCACCCGCCCCTGCCCTCACCGTTACCATCACGAAATGCGAGTCAGAGCCATGGATGTCGTTCGCGCAGCAACGATGACCCATGGGTGTGGCTCTGGTGGGTGGAGGTGGTCAGGCGGCGAGGGCAGGCGCATTGGCTCCGGCGTGTCGCGCGGCTAGTGTTTCGCGTGTGGCTGGAGCGGCTGGTGAGATCCAGTTCTGGCTAGGGGTTTCATGATCTGGGAATCCCCGACTGGCAGGCCATCTGAGGATTCCCAGATCATGGTCCTCCATCCAAAGAGCCACACAGTGTGCCACGAACGCTGAGGGGAGCTTGCCGTGCAGGTAGACAGGTTTCTTGATGTGGTGCTGACGGGAGATGGGGGACAGATGGCCCCCGGAGCGGCCCTGCGGGGGGTGATTTTGGAGCTTGCGCCGTGGCGCGCGAACCTGCGCCACCTCGCCACCACCCCGGAGCAGGCAACCGCGACCAAGCGATATCTGATGGACGGTCGCGTGTCAGCCCGTATGGATAGCCTTGGCACATGTACGCCGAGTCCTGGCATCCGTTGTCGGCCCGCGAGGCCGGTACTGCTGATCTTTGTGAGGGTGTTTCGCTCGCGCTGCGCGGGCGGCTCCGCGCATGTTGCTTCAGGCTGGTGCACCGGGCTGCCGGGTGAACCAGGGCTGTGCCCGCATGACCGGCTCCTTCAGCGGGCGATTCAGGCACTCAGCAATGCGTTACAGAAGATTTCCACAGTGAGCTGACAGTCTGCTGCCGCTTCTTGGGTATCGAGTTCCGGTTGATCCTGAGTGATTTGATCGACATAGGCTTGAGTACCTTGCGCACTCGGTCCGTAAAAGTTTGCTTTGAGATCCGTCAAGATACTTGCCAGCGACCCGATCTTAGCATCGAAAACTTGCCGTACCCTGCCCGCTGCTTCGCGAGCATCGCCATAGTCATTGTGCAACAAGACGTAAGCGATATCGTACCAGTCTTTTGGCTTGCGTCGGCTTCGGGCTGCTGCGGCTTTCGCTATTAGAAAGCCTGCAAGACCAGTGACATTTATCTCAGCTTCTCGAAGTACTCCCTGGTCCATGGCTTTTATGATACGCACTTCAATATCCTCGGCGGCGTAGCCTGTACCGCGTAGGTTGACGGCGCCGAGCTGCTCGCACCCGTCGAATTTAATGATCGCTTCAGCCTGTTGGCCATCAAGGTCGGCGAGCAACTCGAACTTCACTACAGCTCCAGATCCAGTTGTGGCCTTCCAGCGCCAGATGTTCCTGGTGTCTGGTTCGAACTCAGCGTTCCGTAGAGCCTGCTCAAGTCGCGCGGCATTTGTAGCTCCACCGCTGATCTCTAGATCGACTTGGACGTCCACATCGGTGGTGCCAGCATGGGGGGCGGTTGAGTCCGAGCACAGGAGCGCAGGCACTAGACCGCCGAGCAAGACGAATTCTGGTCGGCCACCGTAGTGATGGACTACGCGCACTAGCGCAAGCTCTGCGGCCGCCCGGGCGACCTGTGAGCGAGGCAGTTCATCCTCAGACACGTGATATCTCCTCTCGCAGATGCTCGGCGGCATCTTCGCCCCGCACGCCCGTTGAGCGCAGGTCGGAATATGCTCGCGGCCATAGTACAGATATGAGTCCGGGTCCGATCTTCGCAGTTACTTCGCCATTAGCTGGTGTGGGATATGGCCGCAGAATTAGACGACCACCATCCATTTTTCGCATTCCCGCTACTCCGGCTAGACGCCGCAGATCACCCGGAGTTCGACCTGATATATATATTTCCCACGGCGTTGGCTCGGTCAAGAAGGGAGCAAAGAAAGCAGCAGACAATGCGCTAGTTACAGCCCAGCTGATATTGGCAGCACTCCAAAGCTTGCCGGCCTCGACGGCCCCGCTCATTGGGTCTCTCCACAACGCGCCTACCCTTACCGAAATGGGCGACCGGAGACGTTGGGCGGCTGCCGCGTATGCATCCAAAAGCGCATCAACGTTGGTAATATGCCGACCCGATCGTGGACCTCTGGGCGCGGCATTTTCAAGCAGGTCATCATGGTCCAGAAATTTCAATGACTCCGCCACCGTACTCGTCGCGAGACCTGTAGCGTCCACGACCGCCGACACTGTCGCAGGACAACCGGTCAGCAGGACCTCGCACACAGCCAAAGTCGCTGGCCGCCACCCTAGCTTCGTGTCTAGGGGCTTGGGAGTGCTGCCGGATCGCGAAATCAATATTGTGCCTATCTCGATCTCAGCAGCACCAGTCTCATCGACCCAACCAAGGCCATGCCGGCGAGCCCTCTCTCGCGCCCCAGGCGACATCTGGGGAGCAGCGACAACGTCTGGTCGCGGTTTGCGCTGCAAGGCCTCATCGACCTGGCGCGGCCAACCGACAGGTAGCCAGCGCAGGCGCATCCGCCGACCTGCTAGGCGCACGACAGCATCCCGATCCTGCAGGTCAGCAACCTCGACATGCGCATCAAGAGGCAGTACGGCTTCTAGTGCCCGTATCGCTCGGTTGCTGGTCATCGTCACAGTGTAACTCGCCATGATCACCTACTCCACTGAGATAGCGAGGTATTCACTGAGCCGAAGTATATTCGTACGCCTGACCTGTCATCGATCCGCGACCACCTTGCCGGGCCTGAACTCCAACTGGGTCGACCGATGGCGGGATCAGGGTGTGTGCCACGCGGCCTTGCCTTTGTCCCGGACCACTGGAGCAGTCCGCGCGGTCTGCGCTCAACCAGCGCGCTGCCGGTGCCGGAGCAGGCGTTTCGGTGCGGAGGGCACATAGTAGACCTTGACGAAAGGGTCTGACCTGCACCGATGCAGCGTCTATGGTCGGGGCTACCCCGGAATGTCATGATGGTTACCCCAAAACGGACCGGCGAAGGTCACCTGACCTGCGGTTAGTTCCGGTCGATGATCTTGGCGGACCCAAGTTAGCCCGGTTCTTACCCCAGATGCGCGAAGCCGGATGATCTTGACCTGATCATCAGTACCGGGCAGGTGGTCTTTCCTCGTAATACGGCCCGGCTTGGGAGCGCTGAGCGGCGCGCATCAAGCCTAAGAGTTCCGACGCTGACCGCGCCGCTAATGCCTTGCCGTCCGGTGCGCCGTAAGCCCAGAACCGGCGCGTGTAATAGCCGTAGACGGCAAGCCAGCCGGGACATCTGGCCGTGATGATCTCGGCTTCGCTGGCCCGCTGCCGGTCATAGGCGTCGGGCTGCCACGCGGTCACCCCGCGCTCCCGTGGCGCGGATCGAGGGCGCGGGATTCGCTGACGTGCCGCACGAGATCGCCGGCGTTCCAGAACGGGTTCTCGCGCTCGGTGTCGCACGAGCACCAGAACCGGGACTCGCCCGGCTCGGCCGGCCGGAATCCGGTCAGCTTCTTGAGCCGGGACGTTAACGGACTGCTGCTGCCTGTCACCGCTGGTCTCTCCACTTGCGTGGAATGGACCGTGCGGTGATCACGATGTCTCGCCAGAACGGGCACGGGAACGCCGTTCACGGTACGCCCCTGACGTTTCCGGCTGTACTCTGGGAAACGTCCTGAACGTCCTGGGGGAAAGGTGCAACCGTGCCTAATACGGCGTTGCGGCAGGCACTGGCCGACGCGAGGATGACCGAGCAGTCGCTTGCCCGGCAGATCGGCGTGGATGAGAAAACCGTTGGCCGCTGGGTAACCCTTGACGACCGGATACCCCATCCCCGGCACAGGTGGGCAGCGTGCGACGCTCTTGGAGTTGATGAATCCGTGCTATGGCCTGACGCGATACGGGCGGCAGTCAAGACCGGGCCTGACCGCGAGATCGCAGCCGTCTACCCGTACCGGTCGGCGTGCCCCGCGTCCCTGTGGCGCAAGCTGATCACGAACGCGAAGACCGACATCATCTTCGCCGGCTACACCAGTTACTTCCTCTGGATCGAGCAGCCCAACCTCGCCGCCGCGCTGAAACGGAAAGCCGGCGCGGGATGCAAGGTGCGGTTCCTTGTCGGTGACCCTGACAGCGAGGTCACCCGCGAGCGCGAGCGGATCGAGGCAACGCCGCTGACCGTATCCACGCGCATCGCCGTGACCTTGGAGCAACTTGAGCGGCTGAAAGACGTTGACGGGATAGAGGCACGGTTCTCTGACCGGCACATCGCCATGTCGGTGTTCGCGTTCGATGACGACATGATCGTCACGCCCCACCTGAGCAACAAGGCAGGCCACGAGTCACCCGCTTTCCACGTGCGCAGATGCCAGGATGACGGCGTTTTCGACCGCTTCAGCGCCCACGTAAGCGCCTTGTGGGACGACGGCCGGCCGGTATTCCCGTAACGCAGGACGCGGCCCGGTGGCACCCCCCAGACGGTCAGATCATGATCGCCCGGCCTTCCGGTTTCACCTCAGGAGGTCACTGTCACGTGAGACGCGGCACGTCGCTGCGCTCCCGAGGTGAACTGAACGGAGAATCACGGCGGGTGTCCCGTTAAGTGCGTGCGTCCCTCCCGCGCCGGGGTATAGGCTTGCCAATCATTCAGCGACAGCCGGTGGTGGCAAGTGGAAGATGAGCTTGACGAGATGCTCAGGCGCGCAGGTGAAGACCTTGCGGGAGCCGAGAGCGAGTACCGTGCCGCGCAAGAGCGAATGGACGCTGCCAGAGCCCACATGGACGAACTTCGCGCCATGCGCGACGGTGCCCAGAGGCTTAGAGAACGGTACGGACGCGACAGCCGGGAGGCTGAGCCGGATCCCATTCCTGTCGCCGGTTCACTCGTCCCGCCTGAGCGGGACGAGGATGCGGGAGAGAAGTCGCAGACTGACTTGTGCTTGGAATTGATGGAGAACGTCCGGGTGCCGCTCGCTACCGACCGGGCAACTGAACTGCTTGTCGCCGAAGGTCACGCCCTCAGCAGCGATCAGGTCCGCTCGGCGTTTCAGTACCTCATGAAGAAAGGCAAGATCGTGCGCGTCGCCCCGAAAACGTGGGCGCTGCCTAGCCCTGACTCTGCTGAAGACTTCGCCCCCGCCGGTTCTCCGGCGGGGGCGAGCAAAGCTGGAGAGAACGGCCACGCCAACCAGGTCGGCGTTCTCACCGGAGCGGGTCCGCCTTACAGCCAGTAAGGCCTCACTCGCAATCGCCTCCGGGGCGTTGACCTCACAGCCAGTGAGGCAACGTCTCGGGGGACGGAGGGTGATCTGGTCCGGCCCGGTCCTTGGCGAAGCACTCGGCCGGAGGGTTCGATTCCCTCGTCCTCCACGCATTGTAGCCCCCTGTCAAGTGACTTGACAGGGGTTTGCCTGCTCAGGGCGCTTCCAGGCCGCATCGGCGCATCGGCCGTCTACTGGTTAATACGGGGACGCATAAGCCGTCCGAAAGACGCCCTAGAAATTCAGAACCAGATTATCCACGAAGCAGTCATTCGGTCGTTACGGAACCGCAACAAAGAAAAGAGGGGCGAGTGCTATAAATGGCCTTCCAAGCTCCGAAATTGTCAGACCCCCCGAATAGAATTGGAGGTATAAGAGCAAAAAGGCGCCCCCCGCGAGGCGGGAACCTCCGGGGGTCAGGACCAAGGGGTGCAACCCATGGCCGGTACGACAATAGTACGCCCCCGCGATGCGGCACAGATAGCCGCACTGCTGGAACTGCCCGCTATCAGGCAGCTAATCGCTGACCTTGAGGCAGCCCGGTCGGGCGGCCGGCCCGGCTCCCCGGTTCGCGCGATGGTGGGCGCGGCGCTGGTCAAGGCGGTCTATTGCCTTCCCACCTGGACACGGACGGCCCGGCTGATCGCGGAGCACGCCACGCTGAGGGAAGTCATCGGCGCGGCACCGTCGAACTGGGCCTGTTACCGCTTCATGACCAAGCTTCGCGATCACGGGGACGTGCTCGCGAAGTGCATCGAGTCGATGCTGTCCGGTCTCCGTGCCGTGAATCCCGAGATGGGAAAGACGATCGCCATTGACGGATCGGATATGCCCGCTTGGGCAAATGGTCACCGCTATCTGTACAAGAATGGTCCGGAGCGCAAGGTTTTCGCTGACCCGGATGCTGGATGGGGGCACCGCTCGGCTATTTCAACGCGGAAGGGCGGAGCGTATTACGGCTACAAACTGCACATGGCCATCTGCGCCGAAACGGAATTACCGCTCGCGTGGACCGTCCGCGCGGCCAACGAGCCCGAGCGGGCGGAAGTGGCCGGCCTGCTCGATGCGCTGATCGCGCAAGGGTTCGCTCCCGGCGTGGCCGTGATGGACAAGGGATACGACGGCCAGCCATGCATTCCGCGTGCGAGTCGCGAGACATGCGCCCGGTGATCGCGCTTATTGAAACGGCCGGCGTCAAGGCTGGCGAGCACAAGCCGCCAACCTGCGACCACGGCGAGTGGACGTTCGCGGGCAGCGACGCCCGGCGCGGTGCCAGCAAGTGGCGTTGCCCTTCCGGCGAGTGCAACCCGAAGTCACGGTGGATCAAGGCCGACAGGCTTCACCCGCTGATCCCGCACGGCACCGACCGTTGGAAGGCGTTCTACCGGAAGCGCACCGCCGTTGAGCGCGGGTTCGGCCGGCTCAAGGTGGAATACGGCCTGCTCCCCTTGCGGGTGCGGCGGCTGGCGCGGGTCGCACTGCACGTCAACTTGGTGATCCTGGCCCAACTCGCGACCGCTCTCCTGATCACTCAGGAGACATAGAGGGAACGCCCCGCCAGCAACCCGCCCCCGGCGGGCGCTTCGCCATGCCCGCACCCTGAAGTCCGGCCCCGGATGGCCAGAATCAAGCGATCCGGGGGTCATTTCGTGTCCCTAAGCGGCAAAACCGCTGGCCCGGCAGGCCAAGTCCCCGGTCTCAGGTCAAGATCATCGGGTTTCGCCAAGCAAAACGCCAAGCCCTAATAGCAGCGGGGTGAGCCGGGAGTTCGGACAGGGTGACCGCTCTCGCACAATCGCGCGGCTAGCACTAGTCGTGGCGGCACGATCCTGGCCTGCCGCGACTTCCACTGCGCCACTGGGCCCGCACCTCGCGGTCATCGCCAGACAGCAACGGCAGACGGCCCTCGACGCGGCACGAGAAGCGGTCATAAAGATCTACTGGGTCTATCTCAGGCGCACGGAAGCAACGTCACTGAGCGGGCCGCAGTGAGAGGCCGCGGATTTTCACTGAGCTGACCGATATGAAACTCACTGATCCGGTGGGTCTCTCGGCTATGGGTGAGCGCAGACGATGGCAGCTATTGGAGCGGCCGTGACGGGTCGCTGCGGAGGCGCCGGGAGGCCGCGTGTTCCACATAGGGATCGACATCGGCCGTATGGCCACCGACTGCGTGCTGATTGACCAGGCCGAGCCGGGCGCGGCCGTCACCTACCGGATGACCAGAGCGATGGCGGCGAAGGACGGTCCGGCTGACGGGGTGATGGCGGGGCTGGCCGAGCTTGCTGAGGCGGCGGGGCTGGGCCAGCGGGGGCTGCTGGCCAGGACGACGCAGTTCTGCCGGGGCACTGGGCAGAGGCAGCTGGAGTACAAGGTCGTGCGGATTCAGGTTCTCCGCGCGGCCGTGCCCTGGCAGTACCGGCACGCGCTGTGGCGGAACTTGCTGATGATCGGCCAGGAGCTGCTTGGCCGGCGGGAGCATCCGCGGCCGGTGGGCTGCCCCATGAGGCTGGGGTTCGGCAGCTGCGGTCAGGATGCGCTGACCGGGAGCGTGGTCAGCTTGCTGACCGAGATCGTCTGGTCCGGTGTGCTGCCACGGGTCAGCGGCCCGGCGCCGGGTGCTGCGGCCGTCGAGTGCGTCATCGAGCCGTCAGTGCGGGCGGGCCAGGTGCCGGGCCTGGCTTATGACCGGTATGAGGCGATGGCGGAGGTGATGCGGCTGCTGCACGTGGTGGGCAGCGCGCGGAACGTGTTCGCGGCGTTTTTCCTTGGCGAGGTGGAGCATGGCACCGGGCCGGTCAGCCTGGCCGTGATGGGAACGCCCGGCGCGCCGCTGCCGGCCGGGGAGGTCGCCGCGCTGGTGGCCCGGCTCAACGCCGTGCCCGCGGCCGAGCGGCAGCGGCTGCGGATCAGCCTGTTCACCGACACGGCGCAGGAAGAGATCGGGCGGCTGCTGGCCGAGCCCGGCACCGACACCCTGGCCGTGTGGACGGCCGGGGCCGCATCGCAGGCCGGCGTCCCGGCGGCTACGGGGTTGCCGGGGTCGCGGGCTGCGGTGCCGGTGGCGTGAGCGGGCGGGAAGGGACGATCTGATGGCTATGGATCCGGAGTTCTCGCCGCAGGAGGCGGAGCTTTTCTTCGTGCTGGCCGGGTCGAGGCCGCCGCTGGCGAGCCGGTCCGAGATGCTGGCGATCCAGGCTGTGTTCTTGCAGGCGAAGCAGGATGTGGCGGGGGATCTCAGTCCGGGGGTGGCGCGGCTGGTGACGCGGTCGCTGCTGGGGATGGACGGGGCGGTGGGTGCGGGGTTCGCGCTGTCGATGGAGCCGCTGAACTCGGCGCCGCCGTTTTACCTGCCGGCGCTGGCTGATCAGTACCAGCAGGTCGCGGACTACATCGAGACCACGGCTGATGAGTTCCTGCGGATGAAGGTCGATTCGATCATCGCTTTGGCGGCTCTGCTGGCGACGATCGCGATCGACCTGGCGGTCGCGGTGTTCTTCCCGGAGTTTGGCTTGGCGGCGATCGCGGCGGAGTTCGTGATCGTGCGGTTCTTGCTGTCCACGTTGGTGGGGCGGCTGCTGATGTACTTGGCGATGGGGGCGTTTTTGAGTGTGGCCATCCAGGAGGCGCTGGATGTGATCGGGCAGATCGTGGTGGACGCCGAGCTGCATCAGGACTGGGACTGGCAGGAGACCGCGGTGCAGGCCGAGGTGGGCTTGCTGGGCGGTGCGATGGGCCTGGTGCTGATGCCGGTGGATCACTTGCTGGGCGAGTTCCTGGGGAACGCGCTGGTCAAGGGCGTTGACGGGGTGCTGGGCAGGACAGTGGGGACCGGGCTTGGCCAGGCGGGCAAGGACGTGGTGCACGCGGCGGGGGAGTTCACGGCCGGGGCGCTGGTCGGCGGGGTGCACAACGCCGGCCACGAGACCTTGTTCAACGGGATGACGGGTAACGGGTGGAGCTGGAACTGGGGCACGTTCTCCGGTGGCGCGGCTTTCGGCGTGGCGGGGGTGGTCGCCCGCGGCCTGGCCGCGGGTTTCAAGATGGCGACGATGATCGCGACGCTGCCGGTCGAGGAGATGCTGGTCCGCAAGCTGAATCAGAGCATCAGTGTCGAGACCTTGAACGACATCGCCACGTACCGCCCGCCACCGCCCGAGGGCGGGCCTGGGGGCGGGCCTGATGGCGGGCCCGGGGGCGGGCCTGATGGCGGGTCGGCCGCAGGTGCGGGGACCGTGCCGGGTCAGGCGGTGCGGGGTGAGGTCCCGGTGCCGCCGGCGGTGGTGCTGCTGAACAGGCTGGGTGTCCCGGCCGGCCCGGAGACCGCCTATGCGATCGCGCTGCAGAAGAATTTCGTGCCCACCGTGGGCGATAAGACCGAGCACGCGCTGTGGGCACAGCCGCTGACCGCTGAGGTTCCGATGGCCGGCTACCTGGTGCCAGCCCAGACCGGGCCAGCGCTCCCTGCGGGCGTCGCCGTCCTGCCAGAGCAGACGGCCGCGCTGCCGTCCGGCCAGCAGGCCGTGCAGGAGCCCGCGACGCCGGAGCCGCCGCTGCAGCCGGCGTCGGGCTCGTTGATCGACGGGGAGCTGCCTGCCAGTGCCAGTTCGATGCCGGTGCTAGCTCCCGATGTGGTGGCGCCAGGGCACGTGCAGCCGGAATTGGCGGCTATTCAGCCCATCACCCAGCCGCCCGCCACGCAGGAGCCGGCGTCGGGCTCGTTGATCGACGGGGAGCTGCCTGCCAGTGCCAGTTCGATGCCGGTGCTGGCTCCCGATGTGGTGGCGCCAGGGCACGTGCAGCCGGAGTCGGTGCAGTCGGCTGTTGTGGATCCGGTGCAGCCCGAACAGCCAGTTACCGGGCAGGCCGCTTCGCCGGAGGTTTCAGGGCGCCCGGTCGCGGACCCGGTGCAGCCCGCTGCCGGGCATCGGGCCACACAGGCGAACGCGGAGCAGGCGACGGCGGCTGCCGGCGAGCCGGTGCGGGCAGCCGGTCAGCAGGCGGCCAGCCAGCCGGCGGGCGAGCGTCCGGTTACCGGGCAGCCAGGCTCGGAGGCGACCGGGCTCGCCGGGCCGCCGCACCTGCGGCCCGAGGTGGAGTCGGGCGGGCCAGGCGCGTTCAGAGACGCGGACAGGTCAGATGAGCTGCCCGCGGCGGGAACGCAGTGGGTGCGCAGTGACGGCTGGCATGTGTCAAGGGGCACTGGAATGGTCGGGCTCAGGCCCGGTGCCGACGGGGAGCCGCGGGTGGCGGTGCTGCCGGCGGGGTCGAAGGCGGTGTTCAGCCGTTCGGGCGAGCTGCAGTTCGTGACCTCGGCCCAGGGTGACAGCTTCGTCCGCGGTCTTGACGGCCAACTGTCGGCGGCCCGTGACCTGGAGGTGCGCAAGAATGACGAGCCGGTGCTGCTGACCCTGGGTGACGGCAAGCCTG
>CAWAPP010000003.1:0-988079 GCA_963783935.1 uncultured Actinomycetota bacterium | reverse complement strand
ATCTCCGGTGCTCAGGATCATTGACGCAGTAGAGATCGAGCATGATGTGGACGTAGCTGGTCCGGGCCGGCGCCTTGCCGCTTTCGATCCTCGACAGCGTGCTCGGCGCCACGCCGATACTCGGGGCGACGTCTTCCAGCCGCAACAACCTGGCCTCGCGGAGTCTCCTCAGCTCGGCGCCCAGCCGATGCCGACGGATGGTCGGGCCGATCAGGGGCCGGGGCCGGCACCGGGCTCGAATTCGTAGCAGGTGACCGGCTGGTCGAGCGCGGACGCGGTCACCGGGCGGGTGCTCCCGCCACCCAGCCCGATCCGCAGCAGTCCGGACACGACCTGCGAGCTGCGGACGCTCTGCCTAACGTCGCCGTCCCGATGGCCACGGAACGACGTGACCGGCAAAACTTCCAGCCTCGGCCGCGGCACGAGCCACAGTCGCCGGGCTGGTGATTGAGAGCGGTGTTCATGGATTCAAAGGTCGCGTTCACGGGCCGGCCATTCCATCCCCGGCCGGTATATGCCCCGAAGGCATAAGCTCGCAGTGAGCCAGAAGCGCTGGCTGCGCTTTAGGACGAGCGGGACGGACGAGATGCCTCAGCGCGGTAGCGAGTTATTCGAGATCTCCGACTGGTTCTGGGACCTGCCCCGCACGAAAGATGCCCTGATCGCGCGGGACGTCGGCGAACTGTTCTTACTGATCCAGCATTACACCAAGGTCACCCAGACCCAGATCGCCACCGCGTGCAACCTGACCCAGCCCAAGATCAGCAAGCTAGAGGGCAAGGTCACGGACATCAAGTACATGTCCGGCTACGAGGACATCGCCGACGGGCTCCGCATGCCCGATGCCGCTCGCATAAGGTTTGGCCTCGCCCCGCGCGCGAAATGGCATTTGCTGCCAACTGGCTCCATCCTGGTAAGTGATGCTCCCGGTTCGGTGGACGAGCAGGAGGGAGGGGATCCAGTGCGACGCCGTGACTTTGTCGGACTGGCCGGCGCATCCGCGATGGGCGCCATGCTCCCGTCCGGTGCGTTCGCCAGCGCTGATCCGTTCGCGTCGGTCCTCCTAGGCCATGCTCCCGTCGGAGCTGCCCAAGTCGACGCACCGTCGAATGTTGCCGCGCTCGCCAAGGCGGTTAGCCGGGCCCGGCTCGACTACCAGGCCTGCCGCTACTCCAAGGTGACCAGAACTCTGCCTGGTCTGCTGGGACGGCTCGCTGATGCGTCGGCCACGACGGAAGGCGATGAGCAGCTGCTCGTGTACGGGCTGGCGGCCGACGCGTATCACGTCGCGGCCGGACTGCTGCTCAAGCTGGATGACCAGGGCCTGGCCTACCTCGCGGCCGACCGCAGCATGACCGCTGCCCGCGCCAGCGAAGACCCGCTCATGGTCGGCGCCAGCGCGCGCATCATCACCCACACCCTGATGCGCGGCGGCCACCTAACCGCCGCCACCACTACCGCTCGCAGCTACGCCGCCAAGCTCGACCACGACGTGGCCGGGCACACGCCGGACTCGCTGTCGGTGTACGGGTCGATCCTGCTCCGGGGAGCGATTGCCGCCGCCGAAGACGACAACCGCACCGCCGCCCTTGAACTGCTGGACGAGGCCGACGAAGCCGGTCGGCGACTCGGGGTTGACGGGAACCTGCGCGGCACCGCCTTCGGCCCGACCAATGCCCGGCAGCACCGCGTCAACATCTGCGTCACCCTTGGCGATGCCGGCACCGCGGTCGACGTAGCCCGCAGCATCAACCTGAACACGATCAAAGTCACCGAACGCAAAGCCAGCCTCCTCCTCGATACCGCCCGCGCCTACCTGCTCTGGGGCAAGCACGACAAGGCCTTCCAGGCCATCCGCACAGCCGAGCAAGTCGCCCGCGAAGAAGTGGCCGACCGCCCCGCCGTCCACCGCCTCGTCCGTGAACTGGCGGCCTCGGCACCGCCTAGCATCAAGCGCGACGCCGAGGAATTCGCTCAGCGGATCGGGGCAGTACGTGACTGACAGCTCCGCTCAGCGCGTTCTGTCAGTCATCGTCTGCGGTGCCGGCCCGGCCACCGAAATCAGCACGCTCATCAAGCTCGCCCAAGACCGCGGCTGGACCGTCCAAGTCATCGCCACCCCGGCTGCCCTGGCTTTCTTCGACGTCGGCGCCATCGAGCACCAGACCGGCAACCCCGTGCGCAGCCAGTACAGCAAACCAGGCGCACCCAGATCTGCCATCCCCGACGCGATCATCGTGGCCCCGGCCACCTACAACACGATCAATAAGTGGGCACAGGGGATCAGCGACACCTACGCGCTCGGGGTCTTGGCTGAGATCACGGGACTGGACGTGCCGATCATCGTCTTGCCGTTTGTCAACAGCGCGCTAGCCGACCGCGTACCTTTCTGGCGCAGCGTAGAGTCCCTGCGCGCAGAAGGGGTGCGAATCCTTCTCGGCCCTGGCGGCTTCGAGCCACACCCGCCGCGCACCGGAGGCGACCTGATCGCCAGCTACCCTTGGGACCTTGCCCTCGACGAAGCCGACCAACTATCTAGAGGCAGATCAGAGGACGGCTAACGCTCCCACGCGAGAAACCTGAGCAAACCGATAAGCGTTGCCGATGCCCAGATCTCACCACTAGCCACGAGGCCGCGAATCGAGTCCAGCGGTACCCAATCGACGCGGCCGATGTCCCAGGTCGCAGGATCGCTCTCGATGCGCTCAGGGCCTCGGCCGATGAAGATGATGTGCTCGCCGTCTACCTAGCGCGGTTCAGGTTCAAACGAAAGCAGTTGCTCAAGCTCATCTACCCGATACCCGGCTTGGTCCTCAAGTTCCCGCAACGCCGCCTCGCGCGGCTCTTCCTCAACGTCAACCAAACCACCTGGCAACTCCCAGCCCCAGCGCCCCTTAACAAATCGGTGCACCCGCACTAGCAGTACGCGTTGGCTGCTACCGTCGACAACCACGATCGAAGCAGAACGGTACAGGTGAACAACATCCCACCAAATACGCTCACGGTCAGGCAATTCGACATCAAGCTGCCCTAAGCGCATCTCGGGTCCCTCGTACACTTGGCGTTCGCCGAAGGCCCGCATCAGTTCAGCATCTCCCTGTTCCACGTCGCGAGAATAGCATTTTTCCGACATATGATGTGGCCGTTTCAGATAATACTTGATCAGCATCATTTCGATCATTGGCGGGTAAGACCACCAACAATGGCGTAACATCGCGGAAAAGCGGGGAGGTAAGATGGCGCTCCAGAAGTTCAGCGAGGTCGCCCAGGATGGCTGCTGCCCAAATTGTGGGTATGCGATCATGAAACGTGGCGCTAACGCCGTAACCAGCAACCTTGCTGTCGGCGTAGCTGCAGCGCTTGCCACAGGCGGCCTGCTCGGCCCTGCTCGCAAGACGATCAAGTGCGGTGGTTGCGGGACCAAGTACCTGCAGGGCTGAGCAACGGCAGAGCGTCGAGGCGGAGATATCTTGTTTGGTGCGCGCCAAGCCTCGATTGATAATGCGCACACATAGCGCTCGCCAACACAGCCGTATCGAATTTGCGATGCGCCTGCAGCATCGAAGTTATTGAGGAGACTAGTAGATGAAAGTAATTTCTTTAGTGTTCGTAGTCGTGGGTGCAATGTTGTTGCTTGTCGGATGCGGGCATAGCATGGCATGGCAGAACGGGTACGACTACGGCACGAACAACATAAGCAATTTCGAGACCTTCGGTATAGGCGGCCCGAAGGCATGGTGCGAACGATCTGTGGCGGCTGCCAATGCCTCCACAGTACAGCAACTCAAAGACTGGCTCGCTGGCTGTGAGGAAGCTGCGGGCAGTAATAACTAGCGGTCGAATCCAAGCAGCGGCTGCGCCGAAATGTGGTCCGTACTACCGACCAAAACCGAATGCACGACCGATGACCTTACAGGTCGCTCCACAAACTCTTCCTGGCCCGCCTCGGGGTTGGCGGCCCCGCTTCCTCCTGTCTGCGTATTAGCATAGGTTGTTCCACCAAGCACAAAGCGTGCTTTCTCAACCCGCAGCATTTCGTATGGCGACATGACCTTAACTCCGAGGTCAATACAGGCGTTCGGGATCTTGATCTTCTTGGTTGTCTGTGCTGCTACCTCGTGCGTCACAACCGTGAACTGGTGGGCGTGGGCATGGGCCACGAGGTAGTAGTCGGCAACCTGCAAAAAGGTACTCACCGCTGCCGCCTCGTACGTCCCGTTGCCCGCCCAAGCGCCAATGCCATGGGCTTTAGGCTTTTGGGCGTTGATGCGAGTTTCCTGGATTTGGTTACGGTGGGTAGTTTCTGATTTCGGGTATGCGGATGGCTGGCGTGTCGTGCCAGGTGACGGCCGGTTCCGCGTGCTGGCGTGATGGTCGTCTTGCAGGTTTTCCGGTGTTCCGCTGATCAGGCTGGCATGTTGGCGAGAGTGATGATGGCGGGTGCGGTCCTGGTAGCGGTGTCCGCACGACTGGCGCGGGGGAAGGTGCTGGCGCATCTGGCCTTGCGGGCGCGGTGCCGGTTCCGGTCGATGACCGTGCGGTGCTGCGCGAGTTCGCTGGTCAGCGCGGTGTAGCTGGTTGTCCCGGCGCGGATGGCGGCGGTGACGGCGCGGCGGGCGCGGCCGTGGGAGATCTCGCGGGCCTGGACCGGCTTCCCGGCGCGGCGTCCTTTCCTCGCGGGAGCCGCGGCGAGCGCGGCGGCGCGGGCGACGCCGCGGGTCATCTCGGTGGCGGCGGCCCAGGCGGCGAGTTCCTGGCGGACCAGGCCCGGGCTGCCGGAGCGGAGCATCGGCCCGGCTGACGGCCCGGCGCCGCGCAGGCTGGCCTTGGCCTCGCGCAGGCCGAGTGTGTCAGATTTTTTGTGCGCGGGCCTTTTCGCTGTCCGGTAGCGGATGTTTATCCGTTACTTTTCGCCTGCGCTATCTGGCGCCGTTGTGCCGGTTTTTTCTGCGGGCCTTGCGGAATCGGGCTTACCGTGCCGATCCGGGGCTGAGGCTGCGCGTCCCGGTTTTCGCGGCTTGCTGTGTTATTCCGGACGGCTGCTGCCTGATCTTTTCGGATCGCCGGGCGGCCGCTGCTTTCTGTTATCAACAGTAGCAGACGGTAACGACGGGGGCAGCGCGACACGCCGTGCCTTTTCCCTGTTCATTTCTCAAGGTGCGTGCGGGCGGTGCCGCGCGGGCCGGCCTGGCCCGGTCAGGGGTGCAGGATGCCGGTGCAGGCCTCGATCGCCTCGTCCAGGTCGGCGGCGGCGATGGCCAGGGCGATGTGGAGCTCGGCCAGGTCCGGCCAGTCCGCGGCGAGCGCCGCGAAGGCGGCCTCGGCCTCGGGCTGGCCGGCCAGCGCGCCGGCCAGGGCGGCCGCCGCGGCGAGCAGGTCAGCGGTCTGCTCGGCGTCCAGGGCGTCGAGCGGGACGCTCCCGGCGCGCGTGCCGTTTCCCGGTACCGGCATCCTGCACCCCCGTGTTCACGTGCGGCCGGCGAACCGTTCCGGCCACCGGGCCGCAAGCTCGCCCCAGGCCTCATGCCAGCCCTGGGTGACGTGGCCCTCGATCAGCCGCCGTGCGCTGTCCCGCTTGCCGGCGGGCTTGCCGGCTTCCTTCGCCCGGCAGGCGGCCCGCTTCTCCTCGATGTCGAGGATAGCCAGCCACAGCGTTTTCACCACCGAGTCGTCGTTCGGGAACTGGGTGCGGGTCTTGAGGACCTTGCGCATCTCCCGGTTGAAGCTCTCGATGGCATTTGTCGTATACAGGACCTTCCGCAGCGCGGGCCCGTATTCCAGGAACGGCGTGAACTTATCCCAGGCCCGTTCCCAGACCGCCGCCGCCGCCGGGTACTTCTTCCCCAGCGCCGTGCCGGAGAAATCCGCCAGCGCGGCGTAGGCGGCATCCGCGTCGCACGCGGTGTAGATAGCGCGCAGCCCGGCGGCCATCGCCGCGCGGTCGTTATACGACGCGTAGCTCAGGCTGCGGCGGATCAGGTGCACCGTGCAGGTCTGCACCGCGGCCCCCGGCCAGGTCGCGGTGATCTCCTCGCCCAGGCCGTTCAGCCCGTCGCAGCACACGAACAGCACCTCCTCCAGGCCCCGGTTGCGCAGCTGGGCCAGCGCCTGTGCCCACGCCTTCGCGCCCTCCGCCGGCGCGACCCAGATGCCCAGCACCCACTTCGCGCCGTCAGCGTCGATCCCGACGGCGATGTTCACCGCCTTGTTCCGCACCGCCGACCCGTCGCGCACCTTCGCGACCAGCGCGTCGATATAGATCACCGGGTAGAACGGCTCCAGCGGCCGGACTTGCCACTCGCGCATCTGGTCCAGCGCCTGATCGGTAACCCGCGAGATCGTGTCCGGCGACAGGTCCACCCCCGTCGTCTGCCGGACATGCCGGGCGATATCCCGCACCGACATCCCCTTGGCGTACAAGCTGATGATCACCGCGTCCAGGCCGTCTGACCGGCGGGCCTGCTTGGGAACCAGGACCGGGCCGAAACTGCCGTCCCGGTCCCGCGGCACCGCCAGCGGCACCGGCCCCACCTCGGTATTGAGGATCTTCACCGACGACCCGTTCCGCCGGTTCCCCCCACCGCCCCCGGCATCCAGGTGCGCCTCCAGCTCGGCAGCCAGCCCCGCCTGCAGCACCTGCCCGATCATCCCCGACAGCAGCCCGCCCGGCCCGGTCAGCATCACCGGCTCCCCCGACCGCGCCCGTTCCGCCAGCTGCCCCGCCAGCGACGCCAGCACCCCCTCCGGCAGAACCAGCCCCCCGGCCCCGCCCCCCTCAACCACCCCGGCAAGAACTTCCCCCGCCGGGTCCTCGACTTCCGCCATCCCGTTCTCTAGCATCGTCATCTTGACCTCCCCCTGATCCAGGCCACACCATGTGACCTGCGGAAACATTCTTATCGATCACCCCCCGCACAATCTTTCTGACACTCTCCGCAGGCCGGTCTCCGACCCGTCCCACCGCCACTTGTACAGTGCCGCTAGTTCGGCGGCGGGGTACTCGTCAATGTCCAGGAGATCGGTGACCAGGCAGTACATCTCCGGCACCTGCTGGCCTTCCACGGTGACCCAGTACTCGATGACGCGGACGGTCACGGTGACGCCGTCGCCGGACAGTTCCGCGAGGTAGGACCCGTCCGGCAGGATCCGGGAGATCCGTTTCAGCGGGATGTCGCTTTTCAGCCGGATCAGCACGTGGGTGCGCGCGGCCAGCCGGGCGATCCGGGCCGCGCCCGGATAATTCCGGTCCATCAGCCACAGCCGGTCCCTGGTAAACAGGTGCGGGTACTGTTCCAGTGCCCTGTCCAGCAGTGCCTGCTCCGCGGCGGCCTTGTCCGTGCCGGCCGGCCCGTGCGGCATCCCCAGCAGGCCCCGGGTGGAGACGTCGTTCAGCGGCAGCGCCCGGAGCTGCGGGAACGGCGAAGAGTCATCCGCGGTGCCGACGGAGCCGAACGCCGCCCGGTTCGCCGGGGTGTCCGGCACCCGGATCAGCGTCCCGTCAATCGACCCTGCTTTCAGCGGCCTGGCCCTGCCGGTGAAGACCGCCCGCCAGTCCCGGTCCTCATGCTCCTGCCACGAGGCACGCTGCACGATGGCCTGCAGTTCCTCCAGCGGCTCCGGGCCGAGCGCGTTCCGCCAGTCCCCGGCAGCCCGCGCCGACGCCGGCACCCAGGCCCGCGCCCACGGCACCAGCGTCAGGTCCCCGGCCAGCGCGATGATCGCCTCCCGCACGTCCGCCTCCGGCATCAAGGTCATCAGCACGAGGACGCGGATCATGAACGCCCTGGTCAGCAGGCGCTCCCGTTCCCCCTTCACGTACTGCTCCCGCAGCACCGCCCGCCCCGCGATCCCCTCGATCACGCCCGGCCCGGCCTTCTCCTCCAGCCACTCCTCCAGCGGCCCGAGCGTCGCCAGCGCGGCCGGGCTGCCCTGCGCCTGAACCCGCCCGTCCCGCCGCACCCGCGCCGGCACCACCGCCGCCACCTTGCAGAACACGGTCACCTCACCGGTACGGATCTTCTCCGTCCCCCCGATCACCAGCGCCGACCGGCCGCCTTCCCCCAGCGGCCCGCCATTCCGCAACGGCGATGCCAGGTCCTCCAGCCGGACCGCCACCATCAGCGACCCGCCGCCCGGAACCTCCCCGTCATCCGTGCAACTGCTGGCAGAACGCGGCACGACAGGGTAAGAAGACACCAGAGGCTCCTGTGATGAAGGGCGACGTAAGCACTCCCTCTTCTAGCAGGAGCCTCGCCCGTCCCACAGGAAACCGGCACAACACGCCGCTGACCACAGAAGATCACCCAACGTGATCAGGAGGCGGTCAGATCCCGCATCGCTTTCCCTTAAAGCCCATGGCATTGGCCCAAGCGCTCACTGCCGCGAGACTCGGCAAGATAGCGCTGTCGGGTGCGAGGAAGAATTCGTCGCCACGCGCCCTCGCCCAAATTGCAAGCTCATCATCGCCGGCGATCAGCTCGCTACGGACTTTCTCGATGCTGAATACATTCCCTCGTTCATGACCGACATCTATCCACTCCCAGAACGCTGGACAGAAATCGAACGCGTAATGCAAGTTCTTCGCCTGAATGAACACATTCGAATCGAGGAGGTACGGCATCACGCAACTCCAAGCCGTGCTGCCAGTTTCTCGAAAGTCGCATGCTTTGTGAAGCCGAGCAGGTGGTATGCGTCACCATATAGCGTCTGACCCTCACGCGTGCTTTCGATGATCGCTCGCGCAAACCGCTTGCTGACACGAACCGGCTGGGTGTTGTAAAAGTCGCCCCCGCTGCCACTAGATAGTCTTTCGCTCATAAGCGCGAGGACACGGTCCCTCTCATCCGCATAGACACTACGGTAGCGTTCCTCCGAAAGCATGCCTGCATCAAATATTCGTCGCAGGACCACAAGAGTGCTGACCTTGAATATCGCAGCAAGGCGCTCAAGCTCCCCGGTCAGATCATACTGTTCTGTGTCGATATCACCTAGCGCTTCGAGTGGCACCAAGAACTCCGCGGCTACTTGGTTGCACCACCTCTCGACGGAGTTTGCAGGGCTGGCTGTAACCTCCGCATCGGACACCGCCGACTGACCAAGCCAGATATGCGCAAGCTCGTGAACCAACGTGAATATCTGCGCGGCCTTGGTATCGGCGCCGTTTACGAAGACCAGCGGCGCCAAGTCGTCCGTCAGCGCAAATCCGCGAAACTCCTCCGGATCGAGTTTCCTATGCGTGTTGCTACCAACGATGCCAGATACCATAACGAGAATTCCTTGGCGTTCGGAAGCCTCGATGAGATTGCGAAGCGCCTCCGCCCAACTCGACCCGCGATCACGCATTTGGTACGCGAGGGAATCACGTATGGCACGGGCCGCCATGATCACATCCATGTCAATCGTCAAGGTGCCCACAAACGGCGCGGGCCCCTCGCGACGGACCCGCGCATAGTCCCGGTACCAATCCTGCCGCTGCTGGCACTGGTAGACGGTGTCGAGGAGATCAGGACTTGCGTCGCCCACCTCTGCGTCGCCCATCGTCCGGAAATCGGGCACCGGCAGACGTTCCTCAGGAGGCTCTAGCAGGAACAAGTACCCAACGGGCGTATGTGTGGCATTCGCAAATTTTTCAAGCTGCTTAAGAGTCGGTCTCTTCTCTCCGCGTTCCCACGCGCCCAAATCTGGGAAGCGCGCCTCAAGCTCATCCGGGGCGATCCGAGATCGCTTTCTCGCCCACGCCAGAAGCGCCGAGCGAACCGGAACTCTTACGGTCATGGCTCGTCACCGCACCTACTCGTGCACTCATTCGATGCGATGCAGGTAGCCAGGCCACTAGCCGAAGAGTGCACATCTCGATGATACGAGAAGTGGCGCAGGCTGCCACGGGCCAGGACTTCCGACCGCAACCACCTCGCGCCCGGCCAGGTGCCCGTAGTCACAACAGACCCTGGCGATAGCTCCACGGGGCGTCGCTCCTGTTCCGAAATTTCCTGACACCTTCGGTGACCATAGCTGACGTTGCTAACACTCATAGGCACGGCGCGCGTGCTATCCGCAAGGTGGCAAGGTAGTCAGCCGCCGATTTCCGGACAGTCTCTCTCCGCGGAGCGCTGCGTCTCCGGTTCGATCGCGTGGACTGGATCGGGTAGCGGCTCGTGCATGCCGGAACGGATCACTTGGTCACGCCAGTCCGCATAGGGCGATGAGCGGGTCGCTCGTGCCGTACTGTCCAGTTCCGAACGCCGCTCGGATCCTTGGCGGCGCGATGGACCTTGAGGTTCGGGCGGCGTCGGCCGACGCCACGGCCGAGAAGCGGAGTCACTTCGCAGTCCCACAATCACGTCAGTCCTGAGGCGGGTTTCCTGGGCGTCGACTTCGGCTGACTTCTCGCGCCGTCCGAAGGCGGTTGCCGCAACTCGTATTGGCTCTGCATCCCGGCCGTCTGCACCTGCGCTAAGTCCCTGGTCTGGAGCCGCTTCCTTTGCCTGGTGCTCGCTGACGATCTGCTCAAGCTGCTCGTCGATGCGATTAGATCGCTCGCGGGCTTCGGCAAGCTGCACGGTCTGAGGGAACGCTTGACCCAGGTTCTCGCGCGCGTGAGTGATCTCCCGCCTGGCTCTTTCGACGCCGTCGATGGCTTCCTGTTGGCTGGCTTCGAGCCGGTGAAGACGGTTCTCAAGCCGGGTGACCAGCCCGGCCGGGTCGACGGCGCGCAGATCAGCGGCCGACATCTGGACTGTGCCACCCGGCACGCCATCCAGATTGATCATGACAGTCGTCTTGCCCATGGATTGCTCGACGGTGGCAACGAGTCCGAACCCGCCAAGAGAACCTGGATGCGCAACCCGCGTACGCAGTCCGACCAACTCGGTAACTTCGTGCGCCAGTTGATCCTTCAAATGCTCGCCAGCTTCAACCCGCTTGCGATGATCCACGCCTTCAACCCTCATCACGAACGCGTCGCCCCGCGTATCCCGCCGCTGGCTGATCGCGACATCTATCTCAGCGGCCTTGCGAGTAAGCGTCTTGATGTTGTCCTCATGCTGGCTGATGGCCTGCCCGAGCGCATCCTGGTTCCGTATCCATGCCCGTTCAGCACGCTGAAGCCGTATGAGGTCTGAATCGGCCTCGGCTTTGTCCATGAGCAGCGGATTTCCGGTCGCCAGCGCCTTGACCTCACTGAACGACAGAGCAGTGTCGCCGATATCACTGATCTCACGGGAGTCCAGCCGACCGTGCATGACTTGCCCGATAAAGATGGCTTTACGTTCCAATGTCTGCCATGAGTATCCGTCAAACGACCTGGCCGTGCTTTAGCGTAGGATCTGAACCTCGGGGTTAAGGTTGCCCTGCCGGATGATCCGACCTTCGCGCTGGGCAACATCGGCAGGCCGCCACGGCGCATCGAGATGATGAAGCGCGATCGCACGGTCCTGCACGTTGGTCCCAACACCCATCTTCTCCGTCGACCCGACCAGCACCGCGACCCGCCCGGCGCGGCAGGCGGCGAACAACTGACCCTTGTCCCGGTCAGTCTTGGCCTCGTGAATGAACCACACGGACTCACGCGGAAGGCCCTGACCGACGAGCCGTTCACGCAGATCCTCGTAAGCGTTCCAGCTAGGCCCAGGCGTGCCGAGATCGCAGAACACAAGCTGGAGCGACCCCCGCACCGGGTACGGCGCGCCATCCGGTGACTTGTACTGCCGGTCTTGGTTCTCACGCCAGATCGACGCGATCCGGTCGGCCGCGACCGCGACCTTGCCAGGCGTCTCCTGGTCCAGTCCGACCAGTCGCATGTCCAGCGCAGCGCGGCGCCCGTCACTACTGATCTTGAGCATATTGTCCTGCTCCGGCGGCACTGCCCGGCTGCGCACCTTGTCGGCGCGGTCGCCGAGGGCAGCCACGTAGTCCAGCAGCTCGTCGGACGGCTCGACGGTCACGATCTCGGGGACGCGGCGGCCGTCTTCCCTTGCCGCGATCGCCGGAACGGGCAGGTTCAGGTCCTCGGCGGTCTTGATGTCAGCCGCAACGTGGAGCATACGCAGCATCTCAGGCGTGTTGGCGAACTTGGCGAACCTGGACTTGATGCGGAAGTTGTCACCGCCTTCGGGCGCTAGCTCGACCTGAGTGACGACTTGCCCGAACGTGGCCGCCCAGGAGTCGAACACCGAGATGCCCGCGTCTTCGAGCAGGTCAGGGCGCAGGTAGCGCTGCATGACGTAGGCCTCGGTGACCGAGTTGGCGATCGGGGTGGCGGTCGCGAAGGTCACGACTCGCTTGCCGTTACGCTGGCGCAAGTAGCCTATCTTCATGTCCAGGTCAGACGCCCGTTGCGACCCGTCGATCGATGCATCTGGTATATTTGATACCGTTCTGAGGTTTTTATACCCATGCGCCTCGTCGACTTTACTTTTTGCTTGAGCTGTTCCTGGGGGTATATGTGCTGGTCAGCGCTGGGTGGAGCGTGGCTGACATGTAGGTGACGTGGTCCTGGTCGTGCCGGGTTGCCGGTTACTGGCGGGGTGTGCCGGCTTCGGGCGGGTTCTGGGGCCGGGGTGGTGGCCGGGGCCGTGGGGGAATAGCTCGGTGACCTTCTGCTCGGTGAGCCGGGCGAGGCTGGCGCGGGCGGCTTCGAGTTTGCGTGCGAGGTCGTTGCGCTCGCGGGCGAGCTGGTTGCGTTCGGTGAGGAGGCGCTCGTTTTCTTCGTGGAGGCGGGTGGTTTCGTCGGCGAGCCAGGTGCCGTCGGGCTGGCGGAGCTGGCCGAGGAATCCTGCGGCGAGGCGGCGCTGCGCGGTGAGTTCGTGTTGCAGGTCCCGGATTTTCTGCTCGGCGTTGAGTGCCCGTTCGCGCCAGGACGCTTCCTGCTGGGCTGTGGCGGCGGGGATTGCGCCTGCGGCCCGGATCTGGGTTCTGGCCTGGGCTGCGGTGACGTGGGCGCGGGCCTGGTCGTTCTCGTAGATGAACGAGCGGGAGACCCCGGCGAGCCGGGCGATGGCCGCGCTGGTCAGGGGCGCGCCGGTGCGGGCCAGGGACCGGACGGCTTTGCCGACGGCTGCTGCTTTCGCATCGGCGGCCGGCGCCGGGCGGCGATGGCCTCCGAAAACACATTCCGTGCCATTGCCGCGCGTAGGCTTGAGAATTATGCAGGACTTATCCCGCAGCACCGGGCATGACGGCCCGGCCGGGGCCTGGCCGAGGGTGGATTCAGCCCTTTGAAGGGCCTTCGATGCTTCGATCCTGGCCGTTTCCGCCACGCCGTCGGCCTCATCAAGATCCTCCAGTTGCTGCTGAGTGGCGCGCTGTGCCTGCTCGACGCCAAGGCGCTTGGCATCCCAGTGGGCGATGTCGGTGTCGATAGTCTCCAGCTTCCCCGCAGGACAGTCTTCAAGGAACGCGACGACCGTGTCGTGCAGTACCTGGTCGGCCGCTTGCCGCTGGACGAGCTCTGCATCCTCCCGCTGCGACGCCTGCGCGCGCTCCCTCAGGAAGCGGACAGTGGCGGCAGCCTCATCCTGGTCGACCAGCCCCTGGCGGAGCGCCGTCCAGGCGGGCGCGTCCTCGGCGGCGACACCGGCGCGCGCGGCGGCGATAAGCGCGTCGGCGGCCACAGCCGTGTAGACGCTGACGAGGCTCGTCGTCCGAATGTCACCGCCTTCGAGGCAGTCGACCGCATTCTCAGCGGCAGCGGTCGGCACCACGACCCCGGAGCCGAGCCGGGCGATGGCCGGAGTGTCCAGTAAGGCGAGCAGGTCACGCGGCGAGACAGCGCCACGCAGGTATTCCCAGCCCGTTTGAGCGGCCGTGACGGCAGTGAGCGCCTCCCGGACCTGATCGGCGTCTAGGCTGGACGGCAGGAACTGGCTCCGGTCGTGTTCTGTGATGGTGCGCTTATCGGCATACTGCGTCGCCCTGCGCCGAACCCGCTCTTCGTCTGCCGTGAGTACCGCGTCACCTAGACGCCGCAAGATCACCGGGGACTCACCCCAGAGGATGGTCGTCTCCCCCTCCGACGCCTCGGTCAGTTCGCGGATCCGTGCCGAGGCGCACAGCGCGTCCAAGCGCTCGCTAAGAGATTGGCGCGTGTCTGTGGCATCGGCCAGCTTCTGGTCGGCCGCGTTCCAATCTGTGATGAGCTGTTTTTCACGGTCCCAAAGAAAGGTTCGTTCCGTTTTTCGTTTCTCTGCATGCTCCGCAATCTCTTCGAGGCGGTCGGTGAGGCTATTTCGGACACCGCCGACAATGTCGCGGTGCTCCGTTGGCACCGTCGTGAGAGCGGGCAGGTGCCCGTGTTCCACGCCCCAGCGCCTCCGGCTGCCCAGCTCCTCCAAACGGGTCCGGGGTGCAGCCGACCTCGACAACGTGCAAAACCTCCTGGACCTCGACGGATACGAGTTTGAGCAGCTCCTCGTCAAGCTCTGCCAGGAGATTCCCGAGTTCGACGAAGTCCGCCGCACTCGATCCCGGGCCGACGGAGGCATCGACCTGGTCGCGGTAAACAAGACGCCATTCGTCGGCGGCCGCGTCGCCATCCAGGCCAAGCGATACGCCCCGCACCGCAAGGTCGACGTCGCCGCCGTACACGAGATCATCGGCTCACCTGGTCCGCCGAACGTACCCGCCTCTACCACTACCGCACCAAGGACCAGACCGAAGTCGACGCCGTACTCGAAACCCCCGACGGCAGGATCGCCGCGATCGAAGTCAAAGCCGGAGCCACCATCCGCACCGAAGACCTCGCCGGACTGCGCCACCTGCACCAGCGCCTCGGCTCCCGGTTCATCGCCGGCATCGTGCTCTACACCGGGCAGCAAACCCTCCCCTTCGGCGACCGCCTCCGCGCCATCCCCATCGACGCGCTCTGGCACTCAGCACCATGACAGGCGCAAAAAGGACCAAGACTCACTCCGGCGCGGCGTCTCGCCATTTGCCCGGCGAGCAAGCGATGACCACGAACTATTTCCTCGGACTCGGTACGCCGAGATACTGCCGCCGGTGATGCTCTTTGGCAGATCCAAATCATTTTTCTGCCATTAACCACCACGGCGAGGAGGCCGCGAGCTGACGCCTAGCCGCCTGGGGGCTCTGCGCGCGGTCAGCTTGCCGGTTTCATGCTGGCATCAACTCCAGAGCGCGTGCGGCCTGCCCGCACCTCGACCAGGGTGGCGTCTTTCCTGCTGGCCGCGCCCCGCCACCATTGAGCGGCATAACCGGTGACGGCGCAGCCTGCCTCGAACTCGATGAGGTACCGGCCCGGCGGCAGCGGGCCGGTCCGGTAATCGCCATTCTTGCCAGCGCTTTCGGTCAGGTAGGGCGTGGCCGACCGGCCGGCCGGGGTTACCTGCACGCAGATTCCTGGCAGCGGCGCTTCCGCTGGCCCGGGTCCGGTGACGTCGCCGGAGATCGCGCCGTAACGTCCTAGCGTCGCGTCGACGGACCGGGTCGTGCTCCCGGGCGCGACAGCCACCACGGTCGCTTTCGACCTGCGGGCGGTGCCGTGGTACCACTGCGATGTCAGCGGGTGGGCGGTGTCGCAGGCAGTGATGAAGACTTTGTACTTTCCTGGCACGAGCCCGGCGATGCGGTAATAGCCGGCCTTCCCCGCGACGCCTGACCCTTGCTCGAGCTGGCCAATCAGCCCGGCGGTCCGGGAGACCGCTTCAGCGCAGGAACCGGAGGCCGATTCGCGCGGTGACCCGGCGGCAGTTATCCGCCCCGAGATCGCGCCAGCCTGATCGGCCGCCATCTTCACCAGGGGCCCGGCCACGGTCTTGCCCGCTATGGCCCGCAGCGAACCGGTCACTGCCGGAATCAGGTGCGACTTGCCGCACGTGGTCAGGTAGAGCCGGTAGGTGCCGGTGTTCAGTCCGGTGACTACATAGTCGCCGGCCCGGTTGGTGCCGCCGTATGCGGAGAAGGGCTCACGCACGCCTGCCGCATATACGCATACGCCGGCCAGGGCCTTGCCTGAAGCTCTGCTCACCACGCGCCCGCTGATCGATCCGCCCGGGCTGACCCAGTCATCGATGTTCCTGGTCGTGCCGCCCGGACGCACCACGACCGGCGATGCCAGGCCCGGCCGCGATTCCCGGTCATACCACTGCAAGGCGAAGTTCTGGCCACCGCAAGGCTCGAATTCGACCGAGTACCTTCCTGGTGCGAACCCCCAGATCGTGTAACCGGAGCCGACAGATGCGGGGAAGAAGTCAGAGGCGATGATTCCGGTCCTGATGTCCGTGATCGTCGGGCAGACGAACGATCCCTGCTGGCGAGCCGGCCCGTAGATCCAGCCGCTGATCGAGCCGCCTTGTCGCAGTACGGCACTGATGCCCGGGACGAAACCGGCCGCCGGAACGAAGATCTGCCCGGCCGCCGTCTCGTCGGCTGTGGTACGGCCAGGTCCGGCGAACCAGGCGTCGCCAATATTGGGTCCCCCGCAGGCGCTGTACTGGACCTGATATGCGCCTGAGGGCAGGTCCTCGATCGCGTAGCTGCCCCGGTGACTGACCGCTCCGCCACCGTCCTGGTCAGAGTCGGTGCTGGCGGGTATGGCGTACACGCAGACGTTGGTTGGCTTGCTGCCCGTCGTCAGGGCGATGGTGCCGCTGATCGTCGCGCCAGGTGCCAGGGCAGCGTCAATTCCCTTGATGACCTGCCCGGATCCCATCTTGATGGCGTGCGGATAGGTCAGCGGGGCGTAATTTCCGTGAGCCGAGCAATTGAAGAGGTCAATCTGGATCTTGCCGGGCGAAAGCTGGTCCATGGCATAGCTGCCGTCGGGGCCGGTGATCGCGGACGAGAAGCCGTCGCCCGTGGTGACGCAGATGCCTTTCAGCCGCGCGCCACCTGACCTGGCCGTGACTGTGCCTTCGATGATACCGCCGGGCTGAAGGTAGACATTGATGCCGCCGGTCGCGTGAGCCAGGCGCGCCGTTACCTGGCGCGGGTAGTTCTGGCCCAGGTAATTGCCGTTGTTATCGCAGCCAGGCTGGAAGTTGAGCGCGTAGCGGCCGGCAGGCAGTCCCGTGACTGAATAACCGCCGTTGGCGTTGGTGGTGGTGAAGTAGTCCTCGCCGAATGGCGGCCGGCGGGGGCCGCGTCGACGCAGATACCCCTGATCCCTTTTCCGTGCCGGTTCCTGAACCTGACCATGCCGGAAATCGTGCCGCCGAGCACCATCTTCTCGTCCACGTGCGTGCGCGCGGTTCCGAAGCCGGTCCTGATCAGCCCCCGCCGAGTTTCCTTGCTCGTGCCCGGCCACCACGAACGCAGGTATCCGCTCGGCCGGGTACAGCCAGGGAAGAAGCCGATGCCGTAGCGGCCTGGATCCAGGCCCTGGAATCGGTACCTGCCGCTGCGCGGCGTGGTGACCTGCTGGACGTTGCCGCCGGACGGGCTCGCCGCGACGACGCAGACCCCGGCCAGCCCGCGGCCGTTGTGCCCGCTGACCTTTCCCGATATGACACCGCCAGGCCGCATAGTACCGCTGATGCCCCGAGCGATATTGTTTGCCGTGATCACGACGGCATTGGCGGTGGACGCCCGGAACTTCCCGCGGAACCACTCAGGCGCCCAGTTGCCTGACGCAGTTCCGCCATTAATGCCGCAAGCCGCGCTGAACCCGGCCGTGTACCTCCCAGGCGGGACGATCTTCCCTGTGTCGTACCTTCCGCTCGGTCCAACCGGGCCACCGGAATAGCCGCCGCGAAAGTAGAGGTAGAAGCACAGCCCCTTCAGATGCCGCCCGTGCGGCCCGAGCACTCTGCCCGCGATGCCGCCGAGGCCCCGATTGCCGGAGCGGATCCGCCGGCCTGTCAGGCTGAGCTTGGTAAATGGCAGTTTCTTCAGCGCGGTCGGGCGCGGCATGGCGATGCCCGGGCCGCTCGCCCAGGGCCGCACCCTTATCCGGCCGAGCATCGTGACCCGACCGCCGGTCACGTAGCCGCGGGAGGCAGGTCCAGCCGCCGTCAGGGCGCCGGGTTCCCCGGCAGGTACCAAGGTCGCGGTGACATGGCCGGCCCGGGCGAGGCAACGACGGTAGGTCAGCAGGTCGCCGTCCCGGCTTGATTCCGCCCAGTTCCTGATGGCGTCACCGAGCGGCCGGCACCGGGCCGGCCGACCACGGCGACAGCCGTTCCGGGCATCGTTGCCGTTCCAACTGCCAGAACGGCAACGATTGCGATCGCCCGATGGGCAGGAATACGAACAACAATCATGAAACGAGTGTAAGGACAGGGCCTGCGGGAAACTCAAGCGGAACTAGAAGGAGGCGCGGCCTTCGCCGCGTTGCCGACCAGTGCGCACACTCCAGCGATCAGCGGGCGAAGAGACACTCGCTCCGCGAATTTCCTGACGGTCCAGGCAGGTGCGCCGGCAGGTCCCGGCGAATGCTGTATGAAGGCGGCGGCGGGCCTTGGTCCATTCGCCGTTCTGCTCGGCCAGGACGGCGCCGGTGAGGCGGATGATGGCGCCGCGGTTCGGGAAGATCCGACCACATCGGTGCGGCGGCGGATTTCCTTGTTCACGCGTTCCTGGCGGGTATAGGACCAGACCCGGCGCCAGACCTCGCGGGGAAGGCAGTGAACCCCAGGATGCCTCGCGGGCCTCGTCCAGGCGTGCGGCAGCCTGCGGGAACTCCGCCTCCAGCGCCGCCGCGACCTGGGTGTGCTGTGCCCTGACCGAGGCGGTGTCGGGCTGCTCGAAGCACGCCGACCAGCAGCAGCTTCGGCCGGCTGGCCAGCAGGCCTAACCCCCGACCGAAATACCGGACACCGGTAATGAAATCGCGCACTGTGCCGGAGAACCTCCGCCAGCGTCATCAGTCAACGTCCCGGACACCAACGAGCCTGACGGCAGGGTCACTGTCTTCGCGACATCGTGGGTGAGGGCGAAGCGGGGGACGCCGACCGAGGCCAGCGGCGCGCGAACCGGGCGGGAAATGAGGGCCGGTTTTTGAGGGTCTTGAACTGCTGCCGCGGTCGGCGTGGATGGTGAGCTGGCCGCGAGGCAGGCCTGGCAGCCCACGACCGCCAGTTACTGATAGCCACTGCGGCAGCCTCCTAGACCACAGTCGTCCAAGCAGAGCGAAACCTACCTCAACGATGACCCTCATTGCCGCATTAAAGGAACTTACCGGGAGAGTTTCACAATCAGGACGGCCAGTCACTACGCGACTAACTATGTTCCCCCAGGCACAGGGACAGGAGAGCAGGGGCACGGCTGGTGGGTCGCTTGCGCGGTGTGGTATGCCGTACACGACGGTTACTTGGACGCCGTGGTGACCACTTCACGCGCGTGCCGTGTGCGATTACTGTTCGAGGAGTTCGCTGAGGCGGGCGCTGACGACGGAGACGCCGGGGCCGGGTTCACACTGGTAGTACCAGGGCTTCCGGCGGCGCATCAGGGCCTCGCCATGTTCGGCCCAGGTGAATCGCGGCTGGCGCAGAACCTTACGGAACACGGCGTCGGCCGTGTCCGGGTGGGCGGCGGCCAGGCGGCGGAACGGCAGCGGACCGATCGTCTCCGACCCCAGGTAGCCCATCAGCACCTCGGCGTACTGCCTGTCAGCGGCGAGAGCCGGATCGGCGAACAGTTCACACAGCATTCCGTAGTCGTTGTAGAAGTTGAGGCCGTCGGCCTCGTCGAAGATGACTCCAATGGTGTCAGCGTCGGCCAGACCGGGCGGGAACTCGAACATCGGCCCGTTCACGCCAGGCAGTTTCCGCCGCGGACGTTTGGCGGGCTGGCGGGCCAGCGCGGCCTCTTGCCGGTGCTGGTAGTAGGCGTTGACCCGTTCTACAGCTTCGGCGGGCGGAAGAACCAGTTCGTCGCTGCCGAAGAACTCCACGAACGCGTCTCGGTCCCGCCGCATCAGCTCCCAGCCCCGCTCGATATTCGCGGGATTGCGGTAGACCCAATCAGGCAGCCTGACCGCCAGATCGAGTGCGACCTCCGCGACCCGTGCCGCATCGGACTTGCGGTAGGCGCTCATCGCGCCTGACACCAGCCAGCCGTCGACGGACGGATGGACAGGCACCAGACGGGCGAGCACGAATCCGTGTGGCGGCAGCGGGCGGAACACCCCAGGGCCAGCATTGGAATACGTCCGGTACTCCAGGCCGTCGATCAAGTTCAGCAAGAGCAGCGAGTCCCGGTCCTTGCGGCAGATCTCGAACAGTCCCTCCACCGGGTCGCGCCAGCCGCGCAGCATCTCACGGTCGGCCGCAGTCAGATCCCGCTGGCCGGACAGGAAACGGTCCACCAGGGTGCCGCCGTCCGGCAACCGGTGCTGGAGCGCGAACCGATCGACCATATTGATCGTCTCACCCTCGTCTAGCGTTTTGCCCAGACTGCCGGTATCCACCACGAATTCCGCTAGCAGCCGTTCGAACCGCGGACTTCGCGCGAAACCGACCAGTGCCCGCTTCAGTTCCGCACTGCGCGTCACCAGAGCGACCAGCGACAGTTCCTCCGCATCGCGGTCCACCGCCTGAAACGCCACTTCACCCCTCCACCCAGTTGAGCGCGGCCAGGCTGCGGTCGACTCCAGCCTGGGTCGAACGGCTCGCATTGATCAGCGTCGTGATCGGGCCACCGCGCCAGCATAACGGCCCTGCCCACGACCACGCTTTCACAGGGATTCGCGGTCACCTGCCCATGCCGGGTGCGGCTATGGGGATGCCGACTGAGTGAGCGATGTCGAGCATGCGCGCTCATCTCCCGCTCCCGGCCACCGTCAAGGGCGGCCGTGATCACCCTGACGGCAAGACGGCCTACGTCCTGGACGAGGGAGCCGTCACCCCGATCACCACCACTAACAGGGCAATGCCAGAGATCAAGCTCGGCGGCGTCCCCCTCGCTGGAGTGGCCTTCACCCCCGACAGCAGATACCTCTACGTCGCAACTAAACGCGCCCTCATCCCGGTGCGGACCGCCACCAGCAGACGCGGCAAGGCCGTCCCGCTCCTCGGTATCAGCAACTTCGCCATCGCGGCCCCAGCCTCCCTCGGCTCAGCCGGGTCAAGCGGGCATATGACCACGACAACGCCTTCAGGTTCTCCAGTCGATCCCAGAAACGCCAGGCCGGGAAACCGCAGCTGAGTCAGCCCGAGCGGCTCTGAGTACCTGGTGCCCTTTGGAAGATCCAAATCCTTTTCTTCCAAAAAACCAGGCACGTACTCGAATAAGCAGGGCGGCGCAGACACCCGCTCGATGTCCGGGCGCTCCTTGAAGAAGCGCCGGCGGCTGGCCAGCGCTGATCCGCGGCGCGGGCAGCATGTCGCGGTGAACTCGCGTGACTGCGGACGCGTTCTTCCTTGTGACCTTGACGGCTGGTGTTTCGGGATGGGGGCGCGATGGGTGCGGTTAGGCCTGCGGAGAAAGACGTGCCGCCGGCGGTTAAGCCGGGGGACGAAGATCTGCTGGGTGCGGCTAGGCCTGCGGACAAACCCGCGACGCGTTCGGTTCTGCGTGCGTCGGTCCTGGGACTGCTCGCCACCGCCGCCCTGCTCGGCGTCGTAACCGCCACGGCCGGTGTCGCCGTGGCAGGCTGGATCGCCGGGCTGGCTGCCGGTTCGGCGGCGGCCGCGCTGCTTGCCGCCGCCCGGATGCGCAGTGACCAGGCGTCCGTGCACCCGGCCGACTGGGTCACCTTGACCAGGGCGGTGCTGGCCGCTGGGGTCGCGGGCCTGGTCGCGGACTCGTTCAGCGGGCCGGTGCCGGTCGCGGCGCTGGTCACCCTGTCCGTCGTCGCGCTGGTCCTCGGCGGTGTGAACGGGCAGGTGGCGCGCCGGACCGGCACCGCTGCCCCGCTGGACGGCCACCTCGAGAACGGGCAGCGCGGTCACGTCGGCGATGATCATCGCCCGAAGGGTGACAGCGGCGAGCACTCCCGGCGACAGGTCGCCCCACGGCAGCAACTGCCGCTCGCGCGGCGTCAGAAGATACAGCCCTTGCCGCAGCCCACGGCCTGAAGTCCCATACGCGCCGCGCGGCCGGGTCCGCATCGGGCTCCAGTGCCGCAGCGCTCTGCCTGCGGAGCGTCATTTCCGTCCCGCCCGCTTCGCCGGCCCGCGCGGCGCGGGTGCGGAGATCGTCGTCGAGGTGGACGACGCGGAGGCGGCTTACGCGCAGGCCCGGGGCGCGGCGCCACAGCGCGGCGGGCAGATCGAGCCCCTGGCCACGCGCCCTTGGGGTCAGGCCGATTTCCGCCTCATCGATCCCGACGGCTATTACATCCGGGTCACATCCGCCCGCTGAGGAGCCCGGCGAGCCGCGATGCGATCGACGGCACGACCAAACCGATCAACGCGCCAAGCAGACAACCGGGGAGCCCCCCGCCCCAGGCCCGCCGCTGCGCTAATCACCGTCCCCTGGGCTGCTGACCTCAGCCGGGCACCTTTCCTGAACCCGGAACTACCGGGCCGGAACTTCCGCGCGTATTTGCCGTACAAGACGCCTTCGGCGCGCGGCACTGCCTCTACTCACTACCCTGACCTGCAAGAACACCAGGCCCCAACCGGAGTCGACGGCGCTGCGTACCGCTCCCCCTTGCGCACCTGGAGGGCCGCCGAGACCACCGTTGACCTGGGGTTTTGCTTGGTGGCAGGTGTTGGGTTCGAACCAACGTAGGCTGAGCCGACGGTTTTACAAACCTGGCACCGCAGAGTCCTGACCTGCGTAAACGCATCTTACCGACGAGAGTGCGCGCGTGTTTGCCGTACGCCCGAAGCCCGGTCCGCAGGGCTCGCGTGCCATCCTCTTCCGGCTCATCTCCTCTGCCTCGGTTATGCCCGGCCGCCGCTGCTCAGGCGGCCGTCCTCGAGCCTCGTCCGGTGAATGCTGACCATCCAAGAGGAATGGCGCCTTCTCCGGGGCTGAGACGTGCGGCGCGCCAGCGGCCATTGCCGCAGCAGACCTCAGACGGCGAACCGCTGGCTGTTCTGCGCGCACCCTGAGAAAACTCCTGTCCATGGCCCGACGCCGAGGTCCCGGTGGCGGGCACTCCTCAGAACACGCAGACGCCCGTGCCTGTGCATGCAGCAGGCCAGCCCGTGACATGGCCTGCTGCCGACGGCACCCAGCGCCAGCTGGCTTTGCCACCGAGGCCAGCCGACACTTGATGAGTAGTGTCACTATTGATACTATGCGAGTGTGAGCAAGACAGCGAAGATTGTCGAGCAGATGCGGCGCTCACCGCAGAACGTCCGTTTCGATGACCTCGCCAGGGTCTGCGCTGCAGGTACTCGATGCGATCGCCAGGCTGGAAGCCGAGAAGGACGAGAACGACGAGGAGGGCGATGACGATGCCTGACGCAACCCACTACACCTACCGAGTCGCGTGGTCCGCTGAAGACGGCGAGCACGTCGCCACCGTCGCGGAGTTCCCGTCACTGTCCTGGCTCGCGCCCACCCCAGTCGAAGCATTCGAGGGTCTCGCCAGCGTCGTGCGTGACGTCCTCACCGACCTGACCGCAGCCGGCGAGCCTATTCCGGAGCCATTGTCGGAACGCACCTACTCCGGCCGGTTCGTAGTACGTGTCCCGTCAGAGGTTCACCGCCGCCTTGCCCGCGAGGCCGCCGAACAGCACGTGAGCCTCAACCGGCTCGTGTCCGACCGGCTTGCCCGCGCCTGACCACGGCAATCACCGGACACCCGGCCCTATCGCTCCACCCAGAAGGGGCGCATCAGGTAACCCGGACAGGACGGCCTGCACTCCACGCGCGCCCAAGAGAGCGCCCGGGTATCCGGCAGACCTGCCTTCCCGGCAGTTTCAGCACTCGGCGGTGACTGACCGGCGAGGTACGGCCACCAAGCCATCTGCCGCGGTTCCATGCCGGTCTGACTGAAGAAGTCGTCTTGTCCGTGTGGCGTCCGTAGATCCGGTATCGCGCCCAGTAAGCAGCGGCATGTCCTTTCCGATCATGGCCGTCTGTGCCCACTAACGAGTAACTGGACGGGATTGGCCTTGCAGGGCACGGCCAAGGTGTCGGCTGGGGAGGGCCGCAGGACTCACTGCAGGCGGCCTACTCGGCCCCGCTCGCAAGGCGATCAAGCGTAGAGGCTGTGGACCAGGTGCTTACAAGGCTGACCAGGCCAGTCAACTCCTCTCGCAGGAGTATCAAGTTCCGTGAACGCGCCGCCGAGAATAAGGCCCAGCGCAGGCGAGCGCCCCCGAACACAAGCTGAAACCGCCATCCGACCTGGGGGCAGTTCCCAGGCAACAGCAGTGCGGCACGGCAAGCTGTCGGTCCACACACTGCCAGTCGAGGGGGCTCTCACCGACCGCTGGGATCACGAAACTGATGACTTCGCGAGCTGACTACGTCGCCGCCTGATCCGCTCGGTATCGAAATGCGGCTGTTGCGTCGGGGATTAGGCAGGGCATCATCGCAGTCATGACGACACGGCGACCGCTTCATGTCATTCGATCAGATATTCGAATAGGCTGAGGCTATGGCCGTGACCGAGCGAGGGGCGCTGCTGGCGCTGCTCAGGACGCCGGGACGCTCCTGGGCACAGATAACCGACGAGGTGGAGTCTGCGGCCCGCTGCCGAGACCGCGGAGCAGGAGATAGCCGCCTGGGAACGGCATAGCATGCGGTTTCTCAGCGTCCTCGACGTGGATTACCCGGCACAGCTGCTGACAGTGCACCAGCGGCCCCCGTTCCTCATGACCCGCGGCGCGCCGAGCGCAGCGGACGCGCGGGGCGTCGCGGTCGTCGGCACCAGGAAAGCAACCGACCGCGGGCTCCGCCAGGCCCGCCAGCTCGCCACCGAACTGGCCGATGCCGGAGTCCCCGTAGTCAGCGGGCTGGCCGCCGGAATCGACACCGCAGCGCTCACCGGCGCACTATCAGCCGGAGGCCGCGCGGCCGCGGTGATCGGCACCGGGCTCCGCCGCAGCTACCCGAAGGAGAACGCCGGCCTGCAGCAGCGCATCGCCGTGGCGGGCCTACTCATCTCCCAGTTCCTGCCCGACGCGCCGCCGACCAAGACCACGTTCCCGATGCGCAACGCCGTCATGAGCGGCTACAGCGCCGCCACCGTCGTCGTCGAGGCCCCCGACCGCAGCGGCGCCCGCATGCAAGCCCGGCTCGCGCTCGAACACGGCAGACGAGTGTTCCTGCTGGATACCCTCCTGGCCAACGACTGGGCCCGCGACTACGCCCAGCGGCCGAACACAGTCGTCGTCCGCGACGTCATCCAGCACCTCCAGCCCGCACTTGCCGACGACCAGGAACTCGTCTGGGCCTGAGTCACCATGGTCACCGTCCGCGAAGTCAGCACACCATACGAGAACTTCCTCGTACCTGTCCTGTCCATGTCAGCACGCTCCAGCCTCGCCGTCGGGATTGGCGCAGTTCTCTGGCGCTGGCTGGACCGGCACGAAGCATGCGCCCAGGGACACGCCGGGCGTCCACGAATTCCCTCTCGTCGTACCGGTACCCAGCACCCGCAACCGGGCCGACCACCCGCTACCGGACATCCTCAGCAACATCGTCAAGCCCACATCCGCGCGGTGCGTGGCCGCGTGATCTGAGGGTCCTGGTTTGGCAGGATCGGTGCATGTTGGATGTCATGGACGGGGCGCGGGTGCGGGCCGCTGAGGCGCATGCCGCGTGGTCGGAGTCGTTTAATGAGCTGTTCGCGCAGGTGGCGGGTTGTTTCGGGAACGCGGCGGTGCGGCGGCACGGCCGGGCGACATGCCGACCATGGCCGCATGCCGACCCTCAGGTCCGCCCGGCTGCGTCCGCGAGGACCTTACGGTAATCGCGTGACTGGCCGAACTCGCTAGCACCAGGAAGGAACCAGGCACGGCCGCACGGCCTACCGGGAAAGGGGTGCGCAGTCCCGGCGGAAAAGGCTTGCCTAAGATCACTAGACGGATTGCTTAGATGGCAATTCTTCGAGGGTAATTCTGATCATGCTCCCTCCCGAGATCCCGTACTCGCTGGTAGTCGCGCTCGGAGAACACGGTCCTCCAGGGCTTGCGCATGCCGGTGATGACAGCGATCGCGGGCCGCTGAAGTCCCCGCGCGGCCAGCTCATCCATCGCACCGTTCTCCAACCGGCAGAACAGCCGGAACTGCTCGCGTCCCGGCCCGGTCAACCGAATCTCGTACCATCCGCCCATCGTGCCGTGCATGGCCTCCCACTTGCCACCGCCGGAGAACCGCGGCGGCGGAGCCTTTGCGACCGCGTCAAGCACGGCGGTGAACTGAGCATCAATTGCTCCAGGACACGTGTCCAGGAACTCCAACGCCGACGTAGTTCCATCCGGTGCCTCGTAGTAGACGACATCCCACGGTAACTGCGCGAACTCGCTCTCGCCGGCGTGGCCGTGAGCGCCACGGCCCTGTCGTTTGGCAGACATGAAACTGACCGTAGTCGGCTACCGTAAGGTCGCCGCAGTAACACGCCGATCAGCGTCACGCCGGCGAGCCACTCACCGCGCATCGGCCGTCTTCGGCACCACGCGCAACTCAGCACCGAGGGCGTCAGCCAGTGCTGCGATAAGCGGCAACTCAGGACGGACCTGGCTGGCAGTGAAGAGACGCCGCACGCTCGATGCGTTGCGATCCACCCGCCGCGCCAACTCTGCCTTGGACATACCGAGGCCAACCCTCAGCGCGTCAAGCTCTCGGATCACCGCGTCAGTCTGAGCAAGCTCACGCGCAGCACGCTCATACGCCAGCTGATACTCAGGATCCAGCATCCGCCGCGCGCGACGACGCTCATGCAAGCTCACATCTAGCATTCCGAGTTCACCTCACTCCAAGCGTTGCTCAGAAGACACACTCAGTGTACCTCCTAAGCAACAGCCCGCAAGGCAGACGCATTCCGCGGCAACAGGCACGATTTCAGCCCTCCCATCAACGCGCAAACCCAGCGCCGAAGCACATCCCGAACAGCGGTTCGAGAATCGACAAGGTTGCCCGGCTGAAGCTGGTCTTGTCTCCGCCGAGAGTTTGGCCGCACGCTGCTGCACATCTGACCTACCCGGCAGGACCAGCGACCATAGCTGGCGGTCCCGTACACCGCTCCATCCGGCCGCGCGTCCGCTGAGGGCAAACTCGCTGACCTGCACCAACTGCCACGAACTCCGAAATCTGCCAGCCGCGGCAAGTTGCTGCCCTACAAACTTCTCCGCGCATTCTCCGGGCAAGCCAGCCGCCGCTCAGCGGATAATCCCGGCTCACCGCGCTGACCAGCGCCAACGTCGCAGAAACGAATATGAGCGACAAACCATCTCTAACGCCGCCGGACACTAACCGCGAGGACTTGGAATAGTCCTCTGACCTGGGACTTTACCGTGGTGGCAGGTGTTGGGTTAGTCGCGTGGTCCGCTGAAGACGGCGAGCACGTCGCCACCGTTGCGGAGTTCCCGTCACTGTCCTGGCTCGCGCCCACCCCAGTCGAAGCACTCGAAGGTCTCGCCAGCCTCGTGCGTGATGTCCTCACCGACCTGGCTGCAACTGGTGAGCCAATTCCAGAGCCATTGTCGGAACGCACCTACTCAGGCCGGTTCGTAGTACGTGTCCCGTCAGAGGTTCACCGCCGCGTTGCCCGCGAAGCCGCCGAACAGCAGCACGTGAGCCTCAACCGGCTCGTGTCCGACCGGCTTGCCCGCGCCTGACCACGGCAATCACCGGGTACCGGCCCCTGCCGCGCCGCAACGGGCGTATTGAGTAACCTCGGGCAGACGGCCTGCGCTCGAAGGCACATCAAAGGCGTGCGCAGTATTCGGTATTTCAGACGGAATAGCATCGCCCGCCGCCACTGAGCGTGGTCGGCGTCGGCGACCACATCGCGCACATGCGGCTCGATCCGCATTTGGGCTCAGCCAACGTTCTCCGTGGTGTCGACGGGCGAGACGTCAGGTACTAGCAACCGGATCAACACGCCCCGGCAAGCGGCGAGGAGTCCCCCAAATGACGCCGACTGTCGTTCTAGTCACCGCCCGCACTGCTGACTCCACCCGTCCCACGCCAAGATCAACTTGGCTCGAATTAGTCAGGCTATTCTTGATCGGCGTAGAAACTCGATTTCCAGCTTCTGCTAGCGAGTTATAGTCGGCGGGCTCGTGCTTGTGGCGAGTGAGGGGGGCTTCGGGCCTGCGTCGTGGTTTTCGTTGAGGACTTCGCCGGCGATCGCCAGGGTGGTGCCCAGGCCGAGGACCATGGTGAGCCGGTTGTGGATTTGTTCTTTGAATCGGGGGCAGCGGCATTCGCCGTCGCGTCCGGTCTGGCAGTCGGATGGCTGTGCCTCGCTGAAGGCCTTGAGCCGTTCGGTGGCGGCGCGGCTGGCGGCGCCGGCAGTGCCTCCGGCGATCCAGTAGCAGGTCAGCAGTTCTGCTCCGAGGTCTTGATTGGACGTGAGGACCTCGGTGAGCAGTTTCTCCAGGCGGGCAATGAGCGGTGCGGTCGGGGTGCCCGCGCTGATGTGGTGCAGATAGAGAATTTCGTGGGTCAGGTCGTACATGCGCGAGGCGCTCGGGGCGTGCAGTTCAGCGCCTGTCGCGGTGAGCAGGCCGGCCAGCGTGGCATCCGCGCCCTGCTGGCCGGCCAGCCCGGCCAGGAGCAGCTGGTCGTGGCCCGCGGCGGACGGGGCGGCTTGGACGCGACGGCGCGCGATGGCGGTGACCTCGAAGGTGATCCCGGCGGCGCGTTCGATCAGGAGGTAGGGAATCGCGCACAGCTCGTCGGAAACGGCGGTGTCGGTGAGGAGCGCCTTGCGTACCGTCGGCTCGATGTCGAGCAGGTAGCGGACAAGCTGGCCGGTTGTCTTGCCGATCCAGCTTCGGACGGCGGACTCGCCAGGGGGCAGGACCGAGTTCACGGTGGCGACGACCAGGGTGAGGTTGACGGCGTCGTTGAGCTGGTGAATGAGCGGTCCTGGCCGGTCCGGGTCAGGCGGGGGACAGATCTCGGCGAAGTGGCGGTCGATCCAGCCGGTCTCCCTGGCCCAGTTGCCTCGCAGCAGCCGGCTGTGATCGATCTCGGTGAGAATGGCACGCCCGTTCTCGATCCTGAGCACCGGCAGGCCGACGCCGTGCAGCGTGGTGTTCAGGTAGACCGTCGTATTGATGAGCGCGTCGGCCGGGATCTCCCAGAAATCGGCGTTCACGTAATTCGGATACCGCAGCCACCGTGTATTGCAGGCGTCGACCATGGTCCGCAGCAACGCGGCCGCGTTGTCGGTCTCGGCTCTGTTCAGCCAGGCAGTGAGCGTGAACGACGACACGGTCCACTTGGGGAAGTGGTTAAGTGCGCAGAGCGGGAGCTGGTCAAGCGGCTGCGACTCATCCCTGGCGTCCAGCCAGGTGATGGTGTCCAGGCTCGGATTGCCGTGCACGTTCTCGGACATGTACGCCCACTGGTAGGCGAAATCAGGAGAGGCACTGTTCGACGTCAGCACGATCAGCGGCATCGTCAGGGTAAAGAATCCGGCCAGCGTCGGCCAGCCGTTCTGCGCCACGTTGTGGGTGTCGGGGTTGAACGTCATGTCCCAGGTGCCGCTGGTCACGAAGGCCTGCCTGATCAGGTTCTGGTGAGCGGCGTCGACCTCGTCCTGGAAGATGACAGTGACCGGGTCACGTGACTGGAGCTCAAGGAACTGCCTGATGGAGAGCAGGGCGTCGGAGAGCTTTTGCGGCTCGCAGAACGGCTGAGCGCTGGCGACGCCCTCGTGCAGCAGGTAGATGTCGCCGTTGTGGTACCAGATGTCCAGCAGCAGCGTCGTGGCGCCCATCGCGAGCTGGGTCGCGACCGAACTGGTCTGCTGCGCGTACCAGAACCCGGTCCCGAAGTTCGCGTACGCGTTGTGGCTGCCGATGTATGCGTTCTGGTTGTAGGGCAAAGTGACGTCACGGCCATGGGACGGGGCAAACGTTCCCTTGTCGTCCATCGAATCTGTGCACGAGCCCGAGGCCAGGTCCAGGGTGAACGTGGCCGGTGAGACCGAGAACGTCGACGGATGCAGTGCATCGGCGGTACTGATCATGCACTGCTTGTCGCTCTTGTGGTTCTGATACCACGTGCCGTCTTCGAGGTAGACATACACGTTCCAGTAGTCCATGCCCGTTCGCAGGAAGCCGGTGCCGCACTCCGTCACCATCCACGACGAGGAACCGCCCGCGGGGATCAGCGCGCGGGTCTGCTTCCAGGTAGCGTCGCCTGAGAACTGGTGGGTCAGCACGGCGGTGGAGATCGCGGAAGCGAAATCGTTCTTGATCCTGACGAACGCGAGGGTGTTATAGCCGTTCCACGTCGTCCACTGGTCAGTGCAGGCGCCGCTGGCGATGCCGAGTCTTACGCCAGCCCCGTCCAGGGTGAACGTGTGGGTCTTGCCGTTGTCCGTTGCCCTGAGCATGCAACCCAGGTCGGTCGTGGCGTTCGGGAACGGCTTGAACGCGGCCGCAGGGGCGTTGTCATAAGGCGGGATGCTGAGGTACGCGGTGATGTTCCAGTAATCGCTGCCGCTGCGGATGAGACCGGTATTGAAATACACGATGAACGCCAGGCTCGCGGGGGTCGTGGCGTCCGGCTCGATGGGCGACCACACGTTGGTGTAATCGGAATCGCTTGAGTACTTGTGCCGCACTATCGCCGCCACGCGGACCGGGAACTTGTTGCTCAGGACAATGGCGGCCCAGGAATTATATTCCGGCAGCTTGTCCAGGTGCAGCTGCATGTCGCTGCCAAGCCAGTCGGTCAGGATCGACCCGGTGATCGTGAACGTCTTCGTCGTTCCCTGGTCTCCGCCGTGCAGGGTCTGCGTGATGTAGCCCGGCGATACCCACTTCGAATCATCGGGAAGCGTGTACTGCGCCCACCAGTAGTCATGTCCGGTCCGCAGGAAGCCGGTGTTGTACCCCACCGTCAGCGACGGTGAGGCCGTGGCCCCCGGCATCACGTTTGACCAGGTCATACTCTCGTCGGGATCGTCGGAGTACTGATGATGCAAAGTCACGCTCTTCAGCGTTACGCCTGTGTTATTGGTGATGTTCGCATAGGCAGTGTCCGTGTAGCTCAGCGGTTCCTCCCCAGGACGACGGCTGGCATCCGCGCATATCATGCCGTCGGGTAATGACAGGCAGGAGACTATCGCATTACTCTCGTCTCGGCATGATTCAGTCAGTCGCTAATCGGCTGCGCGTCTCATACGCGCACGCAGCAGGCTCAGCCTCAGCGCGGCTAGAGGTGGCGTTGCACTTCTGCAGCGAACTTGGGGACACCAGCGATTGCCAGAGCGTCCAAGAGCTGCTCCATCATGGCAGGCGCAGCGTAGTCGCTGGCCTGGCGGCGCAACACTGCCACCGTAATCGCAGGATAAAGGTCCAGCTGATCAAGCAGGAAGTCGTCGGTGCTGATGACTTCGATGTCGTAAGGCGCGGTTGAGCCTTCGGGAAAGTCATCGCCGTTGAACGTGACCAGCACTTCGGACTGGCCGCGGACGGCCGCAGCGAGAACATGCCGGTCCTTCGCGTCGCACGTCATGCTTCCGACCAGCGCCTCATACCCACGGACTTCTGCATCGGGAAAAGCTCGCTGCATCGCGCCGATCCGGCACCGAGCCGATTCGGTAGCCAGCCCGGCTTTCTCGACAAGATTGCGCTCTAGTTCCTCGAGGACCCGTGCCGACCACTGCGGACGGTAAGTTCCTGCGTCCGCCAGACGCAGCAGCGTGTCGCACAGGTACTCACCGTAAAGCGCATTGGTGTCGAGAAAGGCCGTGAATGCCACGGCCGGACTCTACCGCGTGCGCGGCGGTGGCCCCGCCGTTGCTCCGTACTGCCCTGTTTCCTCGCCGACGCGCACCATCTCCTCCAGCGCTTCGCGCCGCCGCCGCCGCATCCGCTCTTGGTAGGTCAGCAGGTCAGCAAGCCGGATACGACGGTGACGGCCCCGGACCTCAAACGGGATCTCGCCGCCTTCCAGCAACCGCACGAGAGTAGGCCGTGAGATGCCCACCAGTTCAGCGGCTTCCTGGGTAGTCAAGAGGCTGCTGTGCGGCATGACAGTGACCGCCTGGCCGCGAGCCATGGCTGTGGCCACCTGAACCAGTGCCTCGAATAGCGATTCCGGCAACTCCAGGCGATCGCCGTCCACGTCCACCAGTGCCGGCCGTGGTTCCGGCACAGCAACGCCCCGGCGCGCTAGCGCGGCCGCGAAGTCAATGACCTCGGCGAGTTCGCTGCCTTCCGGCAGGTAAGTTGTAGCCTCGTTGCCGGCTGCCTGCGCGCTCATCCAAACGACCCCTAGCAAGGTTCCTTCTTCCTCCTCATCATATGCTAAACGAAAAAAACGAACAGGGGCAGCGCGTGCCACCAGCTCTCTGGCTCGCACCCCATCGTGCCGAGGCACGCGCTGCGCACACGCCTAAGCTGCCCGCCGCGGCTCAGCGACATCGCCAGCGGTCCCACTCCCGCCCTCGCGCCCGCCGCCGGGCAACCGGGCCTGACCTGTACCAATCGCCATGAACTCCGAAAGCTGCCAGCCGTGGCCAACTGATGCCCGACGAACTTCTCCGCGTATATTCCGCGCGACTCGGCGTTCGATCAGGAAACATCTCAGCACACCGCTCTGACCAGCGACAACGCCGCGGAGCGGAGCACAAGCGGCAAACCCACTCTAATACTACGAAATACCAAGGTAAGAAACTAGATGAGTCCTCTGACCTGCAGCCTCCGGCCACAGGCGTGGAGGCCGCCCACAGCGCGAGCGAGAAAGTCGCCAGATTCGCCGCCCGCTACGACCTGGAAGAACGCGAACTGCTGCTTGCCCATGACCGGTGATGCGACAGCGATGTCCTGGAGGAGGCGGTCTAGGAGCGCGGCGTGGACGCGGGGGGCCGCGTCCGCTGTATCCCCAGGACACCAGACAGGGACAGGACCAGAGGCAGGGCGACCGCACAGAAGATCGCGAACTTCAGGCTCGCCGCTGCCCCGCAAGCGCCAGATGGCCCGCCGCCGAGTAAGCAAGCAGGGTTCAGCATGGATGGCAGCCCTGATCTGGTTCAGCAGGGCGTGTACTGACCGGCGGTGCCGAAGTAGTCCTCGGTGTTGTCGATGTTGAAGGCCTCGCCGTCTGCGCAGGCTTTGACGCCGGGAGCATACAACATGTAGGACAAATATGCAGCCCACGCGCAGCATGTCGCGGTGAACTCGCGTGACTGCGGACGCGTTCTTCCTTGTGACCTTGACGGCTGGTGTTTCGGGATGGGGGCGCGATGGGTGCGGTTAGGCCTGCGGAGAAAGACGTGCCGCCGGCGGTTAAGCCGGGGGACGAAGATCTGCTGGGTGCGGCTAGGCCTGCGGACAAACCCGCGACGCGTTCGGTTCTGCGTGCGTCGGTCCTGGGACTGCTCGCCACCGCCGCCCTGCTCGGCGTCGTAACCGCCACGGCCGGTGTCGCCGTGGCAGGCTGGATCGCCGGGCTGGCTGCCGGTTCGGCGGCGGCCGCGCTGCTTGCCGCCGCCCGGATGCGCAGTGACCAGGCGTCCGTGCACCCGGCCGACTGGGTCACCTTGACCAGGGCGGTGCTGGCCGCTGGGGTCGCGGGCCTGGTCGCGGACTCGTTCAGCGGGCCGGTGCCGGTCGCCGCGCTGGTCACCCTGTCCGTCGTCGCGCTGGTCCTCGGCGGTGTGAACGGGCAGGTGGCGCGCCGGACCGGCACCGCTGCCCCGCTGGACGGCCACCTCGACGGCGAGGTCGGCGCGTTCCTCATCCTGCTGCTCAGCATCGCCGTGTCCCAGACCTACGGCTCGTGGGTGCTGGCCATCGGCGCCGCCCGCTATGCCTTCCTGCTGGCGGGCTGGCTGATCCCGTGGCTGGCCGCTCCGTTGCCGCCCCGGTTCTGGCGCAAGGTCGTGGCCGCGGTCCAGCCGATCGTGCTCATTGTCGCCGCATCGGGGCTCCTCGACCGCCTCCTCGGGATGGTGGTGGTCGCCGGCGCGCTGCTGCTGCTGGCCGAATCGTTCGGCCGGGACGTGATCTGGCTGTACCGGGCCGGGGTGAGCCCGCGCACTCGCCGGGTCCTGCTGCTGCCCATCACCGTGATTTCGGTCGTGCTCTTGTGGGGTGTCCTCGTGGCGCCCGACCGCATCTTCCAGCTCACCCCGGCCGCCTTTGCCCGCATCCCCGTGGAAGCGCTTGTCCTGGTCGCTGTCGCGCTGGTGCTGCCGTCCAGGCCGCGACGGATCGTGGCGGCCGCCGCCGGAATCCTGTTCGGCCTGCTCACTCTCATCAAGATCTTCGACATGGGGTTCTACGCGGAAGTCGGGCGGCCATTCAACGCGGTGTTCGACTGGGGCAACATCTCCCCGGCGGTTGGCGTGGTACGCGACGCGATCGGCACCAGGTCCACGAACATCGCGTTCATCGCGCTGTTTCTCATCGTCATTCTGATCATCGGCGCAATCGCCGCGTCAGCGGTGCGCATCACCACCGTGGCCGCCCAGCACCGCCGCGCGGCGGTCAGCGCGCTCGCCGCCCTCACAGCGGTCTGGGCGCTGTGCGCGGGCGTGTCATTCCGAATCGTCCCTGGACTCCCGGTCGCCTCGACCAGCGCCGCCGGCCTGATTGTCGCGCAAGTGCGCTCCACCCAGGCCGCGATCCGCGAGCAGCACCGCTTCGGGCAGGTCCTCCGCGGCCCCGACCCTGAAGCCGACATCCCTGCCTCTGACCTGCTCACCGGATTGCGCGGCAAGGACGTCGTCATCGCCTTCGTCGAAAGCTACGGGCAGGTCGCCGTCCACGGGACGAGCTTCTCCCCCGGCACCGACGCTCTCCTGCGGTCGCGGACCGCCTTGCTGGCCCGCGCCGGCTGGTCCGCGCGGAGCGCCTGGACTATCTCCCCGGGCTTCGGCGGTATCAGCCAGCTCAGCCACTCCACGCTGCTGTCAGGGCTGCGGGTCGACAGCACCCAGCTGTATGCCGAGCTTCTCCGCAGCCACCGGTTCACCCTCACCGACGCCTTCAGCAAGGCTGGCTGGCGCACGGTCAGCGACTCGCCCTCGAACGACGACTCCTGGCCGCCCGGCACGTCCTTCTACCACTTCGACAAGCTCTACAACCACGACAACGTCGGCTACCACGGCCCGAAGTTCAGCTACGCCACTGTGCCTGACCAGTACACCCTGGCCGAGTTCCAGAGACTCGAACTCGCCCCCGGCCACAAGCCCGTGATGGCGGAGATCGACCTGGTCTCCTCACACACTCCCTGGGCCCCGCTGCCGACCATGGTGCCCTGGAACAAGATCGGCAACGGCTCGATATACAACGCCATCCGCGCGCGGGCCAAACCCGTAACCGCGGTCTGGCGCAACACCAGCACGGTCCGCCGGTTCTTCGGCCGGTCGATCCGATACTCGCTGAAAGCCCTCACCTCATGGGTCACCGAGTCGAAGGACCCGAACCTCGTGCTCATCCTGCTCGGCGACGAACAGCCCGGCAGCGTCATCAGCGGCAACTGGGCCAACCACGATGTGCCGATCTCGATCATCGCCCGCGACCCCTCGGTGTTCAGGCACATTGCCTCCTGGCACTGGCAGGACGGACTGCTGCCTAATCTCAAAGCTCCGGTCGAGCCGATGAACGCCTTCCGCAACCAGTTCCTCGACGCCTTCAGCACACCCTCGTCCTGAGCGGCGTCGGCCCCATGCCCGCCAGGCGGTACCAGCTAGCCCGCCGGCAGCCAAACCACCGATCCGCCCTACCGCGCGTCCAGGCCGTGTAAGCCCAGCGCCAGGCGGCCTGCGTCAGCTTTGCGGTGCTCCGTTGCCCGGCGCGCTCGCTGACTGGCTGGCATCACCCACAGGTGGGCATCGACTAGCTGGACACCGGTGTCCGCGGTGGGGGTCAGGCCGAGCCCGGGCGGAGGAACGACGGCGGCTTGCCGAGATCCGGGAGACGTACTCGCCCCGGCACGAGATCCGCCCGTACCGGCTGCATCTGCTGCGCGTCCCCGCCCTCCGCCTGGAGGTCGATGTGCTGCGCGGCGCGCGCCGGTTCCCGCTGACCCTCGACTAGCTGCTGCCGGCCGCCGCGTCTCGCGAAGCCGGCGTTGCTCATGGCTTACAGCTACTCGTACCAGGTCCACTCCGGGCACTCATCCACCAGCGGCGACAACGATAGGTGCAGTGCCCCGCGTCAACGCACACAGGATCGGGCAGATGCAGCGTTCGCAGCCTGGTCGTAATCTCATCGATGAGTTCCTGATCGTCCACGACGAGCAGCTCAGAGGTGATCTCTTCCGCCTCGGCGGCCAGTTCAGGATGCCGGAGGAGCAACTCGGACAGCAGAACAGACCGCTCGTCATCAGACAGCTGCCGCTTCCAGGAACCCACAGCACCATTGTGACACCAGCACCCGCTTCCACGGAGGTGCGCCTGACCCACCTGGCCCGGATTGGCCGGGATCGAAGCGATCGCCACGCGGCTGAGGCGATCTTTTGGCATGCTCACGTGGGTGAGTCCTCAGAGCCGTGGCCGTAAGTCATCCAAGCCTGCCCGACGTAAGGCTCCGTCGCGGGTCGTGTCTAGTGCGAGCCGCCTGCGGGAGCCTGACTTTCGCGACGGCCGGGATGTCATCGTGAAGAACCTGGCACTGCTCGCCGACGTGGCCGAGGTCCCGTCAGCCTACGACGCAGAAACCTTGGTTAGCGTCCTGGCCGGGCACCTGATCCAGGCGGGCATCCCCGAGCCGAACTTCACGCGCATGATGCTCGACGTGATCGACGAGCTCCGCCGACGAGACGATGACCATTCTTACCCGGCCCTGCGGACGCTCGCGGTCATCGGTCCGCCCGGCGTGACCGAGTACGCCGCCGCCGCGGCCGATCGCCTGGCGGCCAGGGACGCGGCACCGCCGTGGGTCGACAGCATCGGCGATGTCACCGCAGGCACGTGCCACCTAGCCACTAACGCCGCTGGCGACACCACCCTCGTCTCCTGCGAGTTCATCTACGCCGACGGAAGCAAGCCGCACGCGGTGTGGGCTGTCCTCGATGCCGCCTGGCACGGCGTGCCCGTCTGTCTCATACTGGCCGATGACCTGCCAGAGGCGCGCGCCCGCCTTGCCGACAACGCTAAAAGCACTTACGCAGAGGTCCGCGAGGTGCCTGCGGCCGAAGCCGCCTCGGTCGTGCTCACTGCCATTGACGCTCTCATCCAGCATGGCCCGCCGTCCGAGCAGGGCCGCGAGAATGAGGGCTTCTCCATGGCCTGCTCCAGCCTCAGCATCGCCCGCCACCGCGCCGGACTGCTGCTGGGCGCGGTCGATAAGCCTCCCGCGCGTGACCCTGTCGAGAACCACTGGCCCGCGGCGGCGCGTGATCCGCTGGCCGAGGAATTTCTCGCCTCCCCGCATGCCAGGCAATTCACTGACCTGGCCAGCCGAACGGTTCCCAGGCTGTTGATCTCCTGCAGCATTGACACGCTGGGGTGCGACCCCACGGTAGCCAGCCCGACCGGGCTAGGTCGCATTCTGCTCTACGCGGTCCCCTTGAGCCTGGCCGCGCCAGACCACTACGGGGACCTGATCCCGCCAGTCGCGCGGGCTTGGATGGAGTGGCTCATGGACCGCCGCGCCCTGGGCAAGCCTGCGCGCGGGCAGATTAAGCGCCAGCTAGAGGCCACGCTCCTGCGGTTCCCGGCCGTCTGGAACGGCCCGCTCCAGTCCCCGATGCGCCGTTACGTCCAGGACTTGCCGGACGAGGTTATCTGCGACGGGACCAAGCTGGCCCCGGTCCTTAAGCGCCGCGAGTTCGCGGTCCCCGTTCCATCCGACCGTGCCAGCGGAACCGTGGCTGGCAGGCCCGGGCGCCCGGTGCGGAACGTGACCACGCTCGACCCCGCGGACCCGGTGGACCGTCGGCTCATCACGGTCAATGACCTGAGTGCGCGCATGATTTCCCAGCACAACTTCGGCAACTACGTGACTGTCGTGGAGCAGCTATGGTCCGGGGACCCGGCGGAACTATGGTCAACCGCCAGCCGAATGCTCGACGCCGGCCTGTCGCGCGAGGCGGTCCTTGACCGCCTCGCCAGGGCCGCCATGCGCTGAGTCCGGGGCTGCATGCGGGCGGCGTTCGCTGGCCTGCGGCGGGCTGCGGTGCCGGAACCTGGGGAGTTTCGCCAGGTGGACAGTTCTCGTGACGGCCATTGGTCATGCAAATCTGGGCCGTGCTCTCACATCAGCGACTCCAATTCCTACTTCAAGTAGGCGCTGCGCAGAGTCCTGACTAAACGACAGCGCTCCCTACTGATCGGGGTTGGCTCAAACCTTCACCCAGATGGCGTAACGCCTCGCATTCCAGCATTGCTGCGACGAATTGCTCATCATATGGGACGCGGAGTGACCGCCGAATGTCCTGCCCTCCCCGTAGCATGATGTTATGCCGGGAGATAACAGCATCGACGGAATGGCTTGGCTGCACGCCGCGAATACCCGATTGCACCGAGCATCCTGCACCGTGTGTACTCGCGGGTCACCCCCGCGGCCGACGTGGAGGGCCAGTTCATCGACAACGAACAGTACGCAATTCGGCTGCGCAGCCAAAGCAGGTACCCTGAGCTCGCTCGCGCCTCCCTATACGACTGGGCCCGCCCGGAGGCAGGCTAGCTGGGCAAGCACTGACCCGACGGCAACAAGCCGCAGCGTATGTCATAGGCCATTCAGGGGACACGTTAGCCGCACGATGCGCGATTCGCGTCGGTACGATTTGAAGTCCCGGCGATTGCCTGGGTTTCCATCACCATGACTATGCCGAACGCGGATGCCTGGGAGCTGGCCGGCTTCCCTGGCCGCCTTGACGTCGCTGCTTACCTGACCGCGGACCAACTGGCAGCGCAGTACCGCGTGCTCGTCGACGTGCTGCTGGACGCGCAGGAGCACTCATTGACCGGAGTCGGCCGGGACGAACTTCTCGCCGCCGTTCGTGACCGCATCGCTGATGCCGGCGACGCGATGACCGCGGAACGCCTGACCCGCCCAGAAGCCTTCGACCTGGACGCGCGGATGCGCGCGCTCCAGGATTGGAAAGTCGTTATCCGCTGGCAGGATAAGGCGAAGACCGAAGCCGACTTCATCCGGACCCGGGACCGTTACCAGCTCACCAGCGAGGCCGCAGACCTGCACCGCTGGCTGCGCAGGAAGATCGACGAGGACGCGGTCTCAACGAGCGCGGCGGCGTTCGCGCCAGCCATCATCGCCGAACGGCTCGATGACACGATCGAGGCTATAGGGCAGCGGGATCTCGGCCAGGCAGCCCAGGCCTGGGCTCAGGTGCGCACCACGTTGAAGGACATGGCCGAGGCGGCGTCAATCTGGCAGTCCCGCATGGCATCGGCGCTGGCCGGAGCCCCCGACGCGGACAAGATGAGCCGTCTGCGTAAGACCCTGATCGCCTATGTCACTGTATGGGGCGCTGGTGTCGACACCTATAGCCCGCGCATCAGGGACGCCCTGAGCCGACTCAGGGAGACTGCCACTGACGACGATTGGCGAGCCATGGCCCTCTCCGGAGTCGATGCGACTGCCGCCGAGGAAACCGTCCGAGCGATCGCGCAGAGCAATAGGGACGCGGCGGACACCCTGTCCGTCTGGTTCGGCGAAAGGGCGGGCCAGGCGCTGCGCCTGCGGCGGCAGGTACGAGACGCCGTCACTCCATTGCTGCGCGGGTCGCGGGCGCTGCTCGCCACCGGCGGCCGCGTCACGCGCCGGGCGGAACTGCTGCGCCTGGCTGCAGCGGTCGAGTCGGCGGACAGTGATGCCGACGCATGGAAGACGTGGTGCGCGGCCACCGGCCTATGGTCCGCCCGGCATGTATCCGGTATCCCGGAAGAGCCTGAGATGCCGACCCGGACTTCCTTCTGGACCGCTCCGGCAACACCGGTGGACGTGAAACTCCGTAAACGCGGTGCCCAGTCGGTGAAAGGGAGACCTGCTCAGGTCCCGAACCGTCGCGATGCTCGCCGTGCGGCGCGCGAGGCCGCCCAGAAGCAGCGGGAAAGGGCCGAGATCGCCGAGCGAGCCCTGGCAGCACGTTCTGGTGAGTATCTCGCCGACTGGGCACCTGTCGCCAGCGACGAGGAGGCGGCCATCGTCTGGGACCTGCTGACGGCCGTGCTCCGCAGTACGCCCGGCGACGATAGGACCCGGACAGCTCTCACGGAGGATGACCGGTGGCTCGCAATCGCTTATCCATCCCCGCCGGAGCACCCATCGGCCGTTCTGAGTCTGCCTGAGGGATACCTCGCCTGCGAAAACTGGCGAATCGAGGTGACCAGGGCATGACGTCCGAGGCGACCGGCCTCACTACGCGCGCGGAAGCCCAAGACACGTTCATCGCTCTGCTGACTGCCCCCTTTGTCTCGGCCCGCGTCGCGCCCGCGCGCTTCGCTGAGGTGCTCCACCACCGTGCCCAGCTGACAGAGTGGACGGGGAGGCTCGCATACCGGCTGGTCATAGCCGGGAGTGTTGCGCGCCTGCACCGGGATCCCGCAGGACCGCAGCGAACCGCCGCTCCCACCATGGGGGCACCGCAATCTCGCCGGACGCTCACGCTCATGGCCTTGACCGCCGCTGCGTGCGAGGACGCGGATATGACGACGACAGTCCAAGCCCTGTCCGACGAGGTGAGAGCCATCTCCGCCGCGCCCGGCGCCCGCGTCATGCCCTACAACCCGGATCGTCGGACCGAGCGCCAGGCGTTCCTGCGCGGGGTCAATCAGCTCGCCGGGCTTGGCATCCTACTTCGCCGCACTACAGACGAGGCACTCCTCCGCCAGTGGGAAGAGGACGGGACGGGAGTCGGCGCCGGATTCGAAGTCGACCGCGACGCCCTGCTCCAGTTCATTGACCCGCACACGGTGGCGCTGGCACTCAGACCACCCGAAGTCGACGAGGACGACGGTGACGACAACTACGGCTTGAAAAACACCCCAGGGACGCGAACTGTCACCCGCAGCCAGCGGATGCTCCGCACGCTGGTCGAGGACACCGCGCTGCTCTACGCCGATCTGCATCCGGAGGACGCCGAGTATGCGCGGGGCCAGCGTTCATGGCTCGCCGGGCATGTCGGCGACATGACCGGAGGCACGGTCGAGATCCGCGAGGAGGGCATGCTGCTGCGGCTGCCGCCGGATCGTCCGGCCAGCGCCGTAGCAACCGTGCCCTTTCCGGCTGCGACGGCCATCCCGTGGTTCGCGCTAAAAATGCTCGAAGCCCTCGTCGCCGACCGCTCCCCTGACGATGACGGGCGGATCCCGCTCACGCCAGACGAAGTCAACACAGCCGCCGAGCGCGTATACACCAGCAACTTCGGCGCCCTGACAAACGACCTCAAGAAGTCCCCGATCGGAATGCTCGCGGCCATCGAGCCAGTGCTGACCGAGGCTGGCCTGGTCCGGGTAAGCGACGCGGGCTGGACCGTGCTTCCCGTCGCGGGCCGCTATCGCGATCCGAGGGCTGTCTGGGAACCCACGTTAGAGGACATGCCGCATGATGACGCTTGAGGAGCTTACTTCGTGGCGCGTAGCGGCCATCAAGGGGAAGCTGCCCGAGCCCGTACGCTCCGACCGCTGGCAGCCGCTCCGCGCTGGTGTGGTGAATCTGTGGGAATACGACGCCGCCGAGGTCTGGTACGTCGACGGCCGGATGCAGTTGCAGGGAGCGAACGAGTCCGGCAAGTCAACGCTCATGACGTTGACCACCCTGCTGCTCCTCGCGGGCGAGATCACCAGCCACAACATCGATACGCTGGGCCAGAACGACAAGCGCTTCCGCTATTACGTCGAGCCTACTGACCACGCCCTAGACCGGCGGGACACCAGCTCACAGAAGAACCGCGGCTGGGCCTGGCTTGAGTTTGGCCGGGCAGCCCAAGGCGATCAGGCAGCAGCCTTCTTCACCCTGCTGCTCTTCGCCGAGACGCGCCGGGCCGACACGAACCTGACCGTGAGCTGGTGCACCATCAGCGGCGGCCAAACCCGCGTCCGCTCCGGCCTCTCGCTGACTACGGCCGGCTTCGTCGCCGATCCCGCACGGTTCAAGGAGCTCCCGGGGTTCCTGGCCCATCCCACCGGGACCGCCTACCGCGAGACGATCGCCCGTGTCCTATACGACACAGATGAGGCATGGCTGAACCAGCTGAACCGGATCCTTCGCGTCGTCCGCACGCCGCAGATCGGGCACAAGATCGATCTGAAGTTCCTGATGCAGGCATTCCGCACCGCGCTGCCCCCGATCGCGCAAGACGAAGTCAAACAGCTCGCGGACGGCTGGGAACAGCTGCAGCGCCTGCGGGACGAGCGCGACGAGGCCGACCAGGCGCTCGCCGCCGTCACCGACTTCAGCCGGCGATCCTGGCGGCCCTGGGCGGATGCCGTCATTCGGGCTGCCGCGGACCCGGTAACCACCGCGGCTAGCGCCCTGACTCAGATCACCCGTGCCGAGAGCGCGGCCAGGGAAGCGGTCAAGACACTCACGAAGCAGAAGGAAGACCTGGACGAGCAGCGAGGACAGGCGGAGGCGAAAGAGCGGACCGCCATCGCCGAGCGGAACGCGCTGCGGGAACAGGACGCGTATCGCGACGCGATCAGCGCCGTCGCCAACGCCCGGCTGCTGGCGGAGCAGGCGAGCAACGCCGAGAAGGCCGCAGGACGCTCGCGGCGGCGGGCGGGCGAGGCACAGGCCAAGGTATTCCCCGCACAGCGGCGGCTGGATGAAGCAATTCAGAATCTTGAGTCCGCCGAAGGCTCCGTAGTGACTGCCGCCGGCCGGGTTTCCGCTCAGGCCGACGAAGCGGGCCTAGTCGGCATTACCGGCCAGTGCCTGCCGGAACGTGACACGGCGCGCCTGCGGCAGGCCGCCCGGCTACGGGAGTCCGTCGCCCGTCAGGCGGACAAGCTGATCGAAGCTCACGCAACGGCGCTGGGCAAAGCGGACGCCGCTGCGGCCGAAGCCGCCGCCGCGCGGACCCGGCTGGGCGACGCCGAACGAACGGCCGCCGGTAAGGACGCCGTCGTCGAGACCGCGATCACGGCCACGGCCGAGACGCTGACCACCTGGATCCAGAATATCGACGAGCGGATCCGGCCGTCCGCCGAGACTGCCGAGAACTGGGGGGCACTGGTGGCGGGACTGGCCGAGGCGACGTCTCCGTCACCGGTGACCCGGAATTCTGGATTCGCCGTCAGCGACCGGAAGGAGTAACCGCTGCGGGGTCGCCGTTCTGGCGGCTGGTCGAGACGGCCGACAGTGCGCCGGTCGCCGCGATCGAGGCCGCGCTGGACGCGGCCGGCCTGCTGCAGTCCTGGGTAACCCCGGACGCCACCTACCTGACCAGCCGGGATGGCAACGAGACGGTCTGGGCAGCGGAGGCCAATACGGCGCCAGTGGCATCCTCGCTGCGCGCTGTGCTTCGTCCGGCCGACGACGCTGGAGATTTGGCTGGGATCGTGGACCGCCTGCTCAGGCGCGTCGGGTACGGCGAGGAAGCCCTGATTAACCCGCTGGCCGTGAGCCCGGACGGACGGTGGCGGCACGGCGGCAGCACGTTCATCGAGCATCTGCGCGACCGTCTCGCTGAGGCAGAGCTGCTCCGGGAGGATATCAACAAGAAGCTCGCGCGCAACCCAACCGCGATCTCGGGAATATCCCTGCGCCTGCGGCGGATCCCGGTCACCGAGGAACGAGCGGCGAACGACGTGCTGGATACGCTGGAACAGCACTTTGACATGCTGCCGAAACCCGCTCAGGATCGTATCCGGGCTTTCCTCGCCGAGCGGATCACGAACGCGCAGGAGGCCGCCCGGGCTTCGGCCGACCCGGACTGGCGATCGAGGCTGGCGGAGATCCTCGACTACCGGCGCTGGTTCGAGTTGCGCCTGGAGTACCGCACGCCGCGATCCGAGTCGGGCGACCGGTCGGGCGGCGGCTGGCGCAGCCTGGAGCGTGGCGACCACGGCCTGCTGTCCGGTGGTGCCAAGGTTGTCACCTTGATGCAGCCGTTCATCGCGGCGTTGCACGCCATGTATGACCAGGCAGGTTCTGGTCCCCGCATGCTCTGGCTCGACGAGGCATTCGGTGGTGTGGACGGGACCAACAAGGCAAGCATGTTCCGTCTCCTGACGTCCTGCGACCTGGACTGGCTGATCGCCGGCCCAGGCATCATTGCGAATTCCGCTGCAGTCCCGATGGCCGCCATCTACGAAGTACGCCGGGCCCCGCAGCCGCTGCCGGGCGTGTCGCTGGAACTGGCAGTCTGGGCGGGGAGTGAACTCACGCACGTGATGGCCCCCGACCCCGCCGATCTGAAGGAGATGGGTGCCCCAGACACCGCGGAGAAAGACATCGACGCCCTGTTTTAAGGTTCCCAAAGATGGACGACCGCTTGCTGACCTGGGCCCGGCTGCCCGGTCCCCGAAAGGTACTGGCCGCCGCCCGGCGACGCCTGGAGGCCGGACATGGCCTGGGCGGAAGTCCTCTGCGGGTTGATCTCACTCCAGGCGAGCGCTCGGAGATCGGTCAGCTGCTCGGCATGTCCTGGGAACGATCGGGACGTGCGGTCGGGGCGAAGGCGCTCGCCATGGCGGTCGAAAACTACGACACCACTGTGACCGGGCTACTGGCCGCCACTGGTGATCCGGTCCGCGATCTCCGCGCTGCGAAGGAAAGCGCGCTGAAGAACGCGGCTGCCGAACGAATGCGCGCCGCGGCGGCACTGCACGACGTGGGAGTACCAGCGACCACCGCTTCGGCCTGGCTTGACCGGCGTGGTCTTCCCGCGGCGGGCACAGGCCAGTTGCTCGACCTTGCGGAGCGATGCGCCAGGATCTGGTCATCGCTTCCCCAGCTAGAAAGCGGACGGATGCTGCTGACTGTACTCGCGGCATCGGCACTGGACGATCCGCACGCATTGGACCGGGGAAGTTCAATCGCCACGGCGGTACTGCGGCTGCTGGGTCACGAACTGCCGAACTCGGCTGAAGCGTGGCGGATGGCATGGGAGGAGCACGGGATCGACTGCGACCCGGTGTCGTCTCGGGTCCTCGTCCTCAACCTGCCGATTGCCGGCGACGCGCCGTGCGCACGGCTCGCGCAGGCAGCTGGACCCGAACCGCTGTGGCTGACGCTCCGCTCCCTCACCGGATCATTCCAGATAGCAGTGCCTGCTTCGGACGTGTACGTATGTGAGAACCCTTCAGTGCTCATCGCGGCGGCCGATCAACTCGGCGGGTCTTCTCGTCCGCTTGTCTGCACGAACGGGCGTCCTTCGGCCGCCGCGCTCCACCTACTCACCGGCCTCGCCGAAAGCGGGGCGGCAATCCATGTCCGTGCCGATGACGATGCCGCGGGCCAGGCAATAGTAGGGACCGTGCTCAGGGCGATCCCCGGCGCGCAACTCTGGCGCTTCGAGGCCCGGCCTCCCAATCTGCCCCGCTACGAAGAACAGGACCTGCCCCTCCTCCTGCGGGACCTGCGCCGCACCCACATCTGACGGCAACCAACCGGTGGAGGTGCGAGGTAGGGCAGCGCCTGGCCCCTCATGGTTGGCCGGTAGGCGTGATGGACGATGATGACCATGAGAGCTGAGTTGCGCCTGATCGCGATCAATGTGCCCGACCTGCGGCCATGCGCCGCGAGTCGCCAACAGACCAACAAGGCTTGTAATTTCTCCGCGTATTCTCCGCAAGCAGCGGCACCGACCCGAGAGCCAAGCAATGTCTATTCTGCTGACCTGCGTAAACATGTCGCCATGCCCGATCATGAAACGCGAGCCGACATATCACCCGGAATCGCAGCCACGTCATACTACGACATGCCTGTGACCTGGGGTTCTACATGGTGGCAGGTGTTGGGTTCGAACCAACGTAGGCTGAGCCGCACCTCGCTGGTGGCGATGACCCAGACCTGATTCGGGTCCACGCGGTGGTAGTGATGAGCCAGGACGATGCGCAAGCCGATGACATCTTTCCAGGGCACATCCGGGCAGCCCGCCCGGAACTCACTGCTGAGAGCATTGGCTGACTCCCCGATGATCTCCAGCAAACGTTCAGCGGCCAGCTGGCGGATCCGGTCGCGGTCCCAGGCGTCCCGGCCGTCCTTGACAACATCTGCGATCTGATCGGCCGCATCGAGTATGTCTTGCACTCTCAGGTCATCGGACCGGGTCATAGATCGACGGCCTGATCGAGGATGTGCTGGTCCCGGTCTTTGAGCCCATCGGTAGACACGACGTCGACGGAGTGGCCGAGCAGGTCCTCAAGTTCCCTGGTCAGCCGAATGAGATCGAACAGCGAACTGTCCTTGGTGAAGTCGACCAGCAAGTCGATGTCGCTATCCGGCCCGTCTTCGCCACGAGCGACTGAGCCGAACACGCGTACCCGACTGCCATGATGCCGAGCGGCAGCAGCCAATACCTGCTCTCGCCTGGCGTGCACCAGGTCATGCAACGGAGACATCCTGTGACCATCCCGCCCGCGCAAACTGCGACCTCCTCTACAAGCATAAAGCTGACACGCTGAGCAGCGCGACCTACCTTGCCGGGTGCGGACTGCCGACCCGGCAACGCAAGCATCGTCCCGGCCCCGACGAACATTCCGCCTGACGGCACGGCGCCAGCGCCGCCACCCATCCAGGCTGCCCACCGCCACTACCAGGAGGGATACGCGCTGACGGCGTGATCCCCCAGCAGCTCGGTGATCTGCCCGATGATGGTGGGGTGGACTACGGAGCCGGTTGGGATGATGCCGCTGAGTTGAGGGGTGATGCTCCTATCTGCGAGCCTGCGCCGACGTCGGGACGCCAGCGCTGCTGGAGCTCTCCCGGTCCGGTGAAGGCGCACACGTCTGGGTGTTCTTCACCGAACCCGTCGCGGCCGTCGCGGCCCGGACTTTGGGCATGGGGCTGATCAGGCAGGCAATCGACGCCCGCGATGGCATGTCGCTGTCCAGCTACGACCGGCTGATCCCCTCCCAGGACTTCGTCCCTATCCACTCCAAGAAAGGCGCTCGGTTCGGGAACCTGATCGCGCTGCCGCTCAGCGGAGCCGCCCATGCCTCCGGCACGACGCTGTTTCGCGATCCGGCCACCTGGACGCCTTACCGGGACCAGTTCGCCCACCTGTCGGGTACCCGACGGCTTTCTCCGCAGCGGCTGACACAGATCCTGGACGAACTCGGCCCGCTCAAAGCCGGGCCGAGCCCGGTCAGCCCGACCCTGCCAGCGCGGCCAAGGCGGGGCGGGCTTGGCCAGGCCCCCGAGACGGTGAACGCTGTCGCGGGCCCGATGCTGCACATCGCCACCACAGGCCTAAAGGCGGAGCCTTATCACGCGCGAGCGCCACGGCCCGCAGGCATAGACGCAGGTCACGCTGCTCCACGAAGATGAAGCCGGGCAGCCTTACGCCCGTCCCGGCAAGGTCGACATTAACCGTTTCCTCCATCGGGGGCCTGGATGCCCGTCCGATTTCCATCTCCGGCTCCAACACCGGACCGAACACGCTCACGCAGGATCCTGAAATTTCTCCGCGTATTCGCCGGACGCGGCGCCGGCCCGCCATCCCTGGGAGTCCCGTCCGCGACGCTGACCAGCGGATACGGCAGAACCTGCCGTTAAGCGACGGTTTGAAACACCGCTTCCTTTTCGAGCACCCACAGCGACCCTTAAACCAGCTATGACCTGCGGTTTTACGTGGTGGCAGGTGTTGGGTTCGAACCAACGTAGGCTGAGCCGACGGTTTTAGAGACCTGCCTTCGCAGAGCCCTGAACTGCGTAAACGCATTTTCCGCGGCACGGTTGCGCGCGTATTTGCCGTAAGCCCGTAAAACCCGTGCGAGCGCTCGGTGACCACGAGCCCGCTCCGGTTTCCTGCTTGGCGGCTCGCTATGTCAGTCGATGAGCTCAAAGTCGACCTGGAGTGCACGGTAGGTTTCGGAAGCTCGGCGATCACGCGTAGCGAGGGTGATGCCGTGCTCGGCGGCCGCAGCGGCGACAAGCGCGTCATAGACGGCGCCTCCCGCTATCCCGAGTTCCGCCAGCCCGCTATGGAGTTGCTGCGCACCTTGAGCGGACAAGAACCGCGAACCAGGGAAATTGCGGGCGAGCAGCTGCGCCACGGCTGCAGGAGTACGCCGGTCAGGCGGCGGCAACCTGGTCAGCACCGAGAAGGTCTCGAAGGCCGCATGTCCGCTCAGACCGCAACTACGGTTGCCGACAGCCTTCCTGACGGCCAGATGATGTTCGTGGCCCGCCACCACCAGAGCGACCGCCACGCTCGTGTCGATCAGGAGCTGCGGCCCGTCATCGCTGGTCGGCATCGCGCAGCATCCGGACTAGGTCATCGCTGATCACGGCACCGGAGGCCGGTATGACAAGCAAGCCGTCTTCCTCTGCCAGGTAATCATCGGACAGCGGCTCTATATGCAAGCCAGCTCCGTCCCTGGTTATCTCGACCTCACCAGGCACCAGCCCGAGACTGTCCCGCAGCGCCTTCGGAATGACCAGCCGCCCGGCCCTGTCTATGGTTGAACGCACACCATGATCTTACCATGAGAACACCAATCTGATGGCACGCCACAGCCAGGGAGTCAAGGCCGGCCCGCACGTATTCGAGACGCCATGTGCCTGGACAAGGTCCGGAAATTGTTAACCCACGTCCGCTACCGGAGTATCGGGGTCCCGTAGGGTCCTGCGCCGTCCCCAACAGACTCGTTAACGCTAGGTCCGGTTAAACCGCCGGTCGGGTCCGCGCCGACATCACCGTCGACGATGTCAAGGACCTCGTCATCGGCGCCTGCATGACCAGGGCCAGCTCCGGCGAGGCCGCCACCCGCCGCCTGCTATCTGTCATCACCGTCGGCCTGCACCCTGCCGCGCGTGGGGTATGGCCCGACTGCGATGGGTGAACCCCGGCGTGGCCGGGACGCTCACGTGCCCTCGGTCACGAATCCCTGCACATGGTTGCGGCCGTCGGCGAAGAACCCGACCGCCGTGCAGTGGCCGGTGGCGCCGCACGAGACAGCGAGCGGCTCAGCCAGACCGGGCTTGCGGCTCAGGGCGGTCTCGCCGGGCATGTTGACCGGGTTGGACCACCGGCCGTTCCGCTCGCTGCCGGCTCGGTGCAATACCCGACGGCCGTGCAATACCGGGCCGAGCCGCAGGACACCGACGTGACCGCCGCGCCATACGAGAAACTTCCTCGTACCTGTCCTGTCACCTGGCCGCTCCACCCGGCCTCGCGTCCGCAGCCGGGCAACCAGCTTGACCTGCACCAACCGCCAACCAGCCCAGCTGCCTGTAACTCCCCGTCGGCTCGGACCGGAAAGAAATAGTGGATGCGAAAGGCGTGGTTCTTACCCATTGAACACGGCAGTGAGGGATCAATATCCCGGTCCATGCCGGAGACGTGAATTACCTCGCCTACTCTTGCCACCACCTGACCAGCTTCATCAATGACTTCGGGCGGGTCCAGGCGGCCTTCGCATCCGAAGGGCCAGATCAGCGGGATTATTTCCCCTCGGTCTTCGAGCCAGACACAATATTCGCCTGCCGGTCCCGCGCGGCCTCCGGCAAGCAATCCGCCTCCCCGGCGGGAGCCAACACCTCCATGCAGTTTGCCAGCCGTCGGGATCGCGAATTTTGCTGATTCAAATGTTTCTTCCTCCGATCATCACTACCGCCGAAATCGCCCGCCGGGCCGACACCAGCACCCGCGTCCTGCACGACCGTCTACCAGCACTGCATCCACAACCAGCACGACCCCGCCAGCCAGCAGATCAACGCCAGACCCAAGTCTCAGCCGACCTCGCAGTGCACCGCCCCCCTAATCCTGGCCGCAGCCTAGCGAAGATGGCCTCTGACCTGGGGTTATACATGGTGGCAAGTGTTGGGTTCGAACCAACGTAGGCTGAGCCGATAGCCGGGCGCGATCGACAGCCAGGAAATAGCTCCCGACCTCTCACAACTCTCACAGCCCCCTTCATCACCGACGACGCTTGCAAGCTACCGCGACATGACTATAATTATGGTCATGACGATGATGATTCCTCTGGCGGACGCCAAGGCCCGGCTGTCCGCGGTGCTTGACGAAGTGCGGGACACGCACGACCGCGTCGTGATAACCCGCAACGGCCGCCCCGAGGCCGTGATCATCTCCATAGCAGATCTGGAGACCATAGAAGAGACCCTCGACCTGCTGTCCACGCCCGGCGCACTAGAGGAGATCCGTACCGCCGAGGCCGAGATCGCCCGAGGCGAGGCCATCGGCGCTGACGAACTCCAGCGCCTGATGGCGGAGCGCACCCGCAACGAGCGCAACGCCGGGTGAGCGACGACGCCTACACCCTGTCACTGGCCCCGGCCGCCCGCCGCGCCCTCACCGAGCCGCAGCCTCGCGGCCTGCCAGTCGCTGTCGCGGCGGCCGTCACCGAGTTCCTGACCGGCGCGCTGCTGGACAATCCGCACCGGGTTGGCAAGCCGCTCGCACGCGAGCTAGCCGGCTACCACTCCGCGAGACGCGGCGCCTACCGGGTGATCTACCGGATCGACGAAGCCGCCCGTACCGTACATGTCCTGCGCATCGACCACCGCGCCGACGTATACCGGATACTATAGCGTTATCCGCACAAAATCTCCGACTGATGCTCAGCGAGAGGGCCGACGATCCCTTCGACGGCCTTGATGGACGGCAATCAATAGCCCCATGCAGATTCGCTATTTAAAACCATTCCACCAGAGGAAGAAAAAGCTCATCCGGCCGGTCTTGAATGCCGACGGTGTCGACCACTTTCGATTCACGACACCTCCGGGGGGCATTTGAGACTTAAGGTCGCAGAACGAGCGCGCGTCGCAACCGCATAGGGGTGAACAAGACTGCAGAAGCTACGCTTCCCACCCGCGGGCGACACGGCGCACCCTTTCAACGGCTCCTGTCGAAGGACTCCAACCATCTGCATGAAGCGCACCAGGTTGTACCCGGATCTCACCCTTCAGTTTCCGGCGCCCGTCGACGATCTCGGGCAGTTCGCGGCGCAGCAGCGGCTCGCCGCCGGACAGGAACACCCGCCCCACGCCCGCCAGGTTCGCGCGGACGGCGTCGAGCCGGGCCAGGGTCGGATCGGGCATCTGCAAAGTCTCCGAACAGAACCCGCAGCTGAAATCACACCGCTTGGTGACCTGGACGATCACCGACAGCGGCGCCGGTCCGCGGCACCGATGGCCATCAGGCGCGCGGTTTCAAGCTGCCCGATCTAGGTGACGAATCCCTGGAAGCGGCGGAATCGGGAGTGGTCGGTGTAGGAGCCGCCGGCCACGCAGTTGCCCGGCGGGGCGCATGACACTGAGTTGACGCTGACATTGCCGCCTTTGTTCAGGGCGCCCAGGCCGGCTATTTCGATTGCCGGGCCCCAGACGCCGTTTGTCTCCCTCGCCGCAAACCCCTGCCAGTGCTGGCGCTGGTCCCGGTAATCTCCGCCGGCCGCGCAGTTGCCCGCCGAGGCGCACGACACCGAGCTGACGCCGGCGAATTTGCCCAGGCTCGCCAGGCGGGGCACCGTGATGGCCTGGCCCCAGACGCCGTTGTGCTCGCTGGCCACGAACCCGCGGTCACCGGCGTGGCCGGCCTGGTAGTCTCCGCCGGCCGCGCAGTTGCCGGGCGAGCCGCACGACACCGAGCTGACGCCGGAATCGTGCGGGCCGGCCAGGGCCGCCAGGCCGGGCACCTCGATCGCCTGGCCCCGGACGCCGTTCTCCTCGACGGCCACGAACCCCAGCTCACCGCGGCTGCCCCGGTATTCTCCGCCGGCCGCGCAGCCGCCCGGCGAGGCGCACGACACCGAGGAGACGCTGGCGTCCCCGCCCGTATTCAGGGCACCAAGGCCGGGCACCCCGGCCGCCTGGCCCCAGACGCCGTTCTGCTCGCTGGCCACGAATCCCTGCCCATCACCCTCGCCGTCGATGTAGGAGCCGCCCGCCAGGCAGTTGCCCGGCGAGCCGCACGATACCGAGACGATGGCAGCGCCCGACGCGTTCAGGTCACCCAGGCCGGGCACTTCGATGGCCTGGCCCCAGACGCCGTTCTGCTCGCTGGCCACGAATCCCTGGCGGCGATTGCTGCCGTCGGTGTAATTCCCGCCGGCCGCGCAGTTGCCCGGCGAGCCGCATGACACCGAGTCGACCTGGGCGTTCCCGCCCGCGTTCAAGGTCCCCAGGCCAGTCGCCCCGGCCGCCTGGCCCCAGACGCCGTTCCGCTCGCTGGTCACGAACCCCTGCTGATGACCGTGGCCATCCCCGTAGAACCCGCCGGCCGCGCAGCCGCCGCGCGGTGAGCACGACACCGACAAGACCCGGGCCGCCGTGCCCTTCCTCAGCGCACCCAGGCCGGGCACCGTGATCGCCCGGCGCCAGGTGCCGTTTCGCTCGCTGGCCACGAACCCCTGCCCATGACCATGCCGGTCGTGGTAAAAACCGCCGGCCGCGCAGTTGCCCGCCGAACCGCACGATACCTGCAAGACCTCGGCGTGCCCACCCTGGTCCAGCGTCGCCAGGCCGGGCACCTCGATCGCCCGGCCCGGCGAGCCGGCCGCCTGCGCCGCGGCCGACGGAGCGCCCGCCGCGATAACGCCCAGCAGAGCCACGCCAGTCCACCGGATTCTGATCTTGCTCATGCACCCCGCCATTCCCGGCACGGCCGCCATCAGCCGCGTGCCGCCTCCTGCCAGACAGACGCGGCGGGTACCAGGCCGGTTGACACGCCACTTCGCGAGTGGCTGCGGGCGGCGGCCGGATCCGAAGGATAGTGATGGCTTGCTGGTCGGTCGAAGACTGCTGTCAACCGGCGGCCCGGACTGTGCGTCCTAACGGCAGGGTGGTCCGAGGCTCCGGAGCGGCCGGGCCGGCGGCCTCCCGAGGGCAGGCCGCTATGACACTGATCCACCGCGCCGCCGCCGTGGCCGCGGGAGTGCTTCCGGCCTTGGCCTTGGTCGTGGTCCTGGCGGCCGGGCCTGCGGCAGCGGTCGTCAGCGCGCCGCCGGGCGTCGGTACATCCGGCACGATCGACTCGATCTCCTGTGCCTCGGCCGGGAATTGCTCAGCTGTCGGGGAGATGGCGCCTCCAAGCGGGAAAGTTCTCTTTGCCGTTACCGAGGAGAACGGGGTCTGGGGCACGGCGGGGGCTGTCCCTGGCCTGGCAGCCCTGCTCGGTCGCACGCCCGTCGGGGCCCACTTCACTGAGGTGTCATGTTCGTCGGCGGGCAACTGCGGCGCGGGCGGGTCCTATTCTCCTAATGCCGATGTCACCCAGGCGTTCGTCGTCAGCGAGAAGAACGGCGTCTGGGGCAAGGCGGAGCGGGTTCCAGGTTCAAAGGCGCTGAACGTCGGCCACGATGCCCAGGTTCAGGCCGTGTCGTGCCGTGCGCCGGGGAACTGCAGCGCCGGCGGTCTCTACACGATCAGCCACGATCGCCAGGAGGCCTTCGTGGTCAGCGAGAAGCACGGCACCTGGGGCAACGCCAGGGAAGTCCCCGGCCTGGCTCAGATCAATACCCTCGGCTACAGAGCCGGGTTCAACCAGATCGCGTGCACGTCAGCCGGCAACTGCCTCGGCATCGGCCTCTACACCGGCTCTGGGAGCACCGACCCGTTCGCGGTCACCGAGAAGAACGGCATCTGGGGCCAAGCGCGGACTTTCCCGCGCATCGTCGCCCTGAGTAGCCTCGCCGGATTCGCGGAAATCACCAGCATCGCCTGCTCGTCGCCGGGTAACTGCACTGGCCTGGGGATCTCCTACTTTTCTGTCGGCCGGGATGCCGCCTTTGTCTTGAGCCAGAAGAACGGCATCTGGGAACGGATCACCCGGCTCAGCATGACCGCGCTGGCACCAGCGGGTAATCGCGGCGTTATCACTCCCGGTTCGCTGTCATGCCCGTCGCAGGGCAGTTGCACGGCTGACGGTGATTTCGCCAGCGTCCGCTTTCCCGGGCAGGGGCAGGCATGGATCGCCACCGAGCAGAATGGCAGCTGGGGAAACGCCATGGTTCCTCCCGGCGTAGCGGCGCTGACCGCAGACTCGATGACCGCCAGCATCAGCGGACTGGTCTGCCGGTCCGCAGGCAACTGCAGCGCCGCCGGCGCGTACGGCCGCAGCCCCGACGGCCAAAATGAAACGTACGTTGTCACCGAGAAAAACGGCGTGTGGGGCTCGGCCGCCGAGCTACCCGGCATACCGCCACTGGACGCGAGCCAGTCCTTCGGAGCACCCGTGCTGTCCTGCGGCGCCCGGGGCAACTGCAGCCTCGGCGGGTCTTTCTCTGACCCTCCCAGCTTCCCCAACGCCAGGCCCTATCTCGCCTCGGAGGAGAACGGCATCTGGGGCAATGCCGAAGAAGTCAAGGGAATCGACCCGTAACTCGGCAGCTCCGCCGGCCGCCCGCACCGCGCGCCTTGACAGCTGGCCTGTGGTTGCCACGATGAGATCAGGTGCCGTTCCCGCTGGGAGCGGTCACCCTGTCTCAGGCGCCGCAGCTGCCCGCCTTGCCCGCCGCGATTGCGGAGGTCGCCAAGTTGCGATCGTTCTTCTCCGACGTCGTCACGCTAGCCGATGAGCACGCCACCGCGGACCGGATTCTCGCGGTGCTGCCGCAGGTTACTTGGGCGCATTTCGCCTGCCACGCGAACGTGGACCCGGTTGCCCCGTCCAAGGGCGGGCTATATCTTCACGACGCCATCTTGCCGATGACCGCGATAAGCCGGCCCGCGCTCGACCGCAGCGAGCTCGCTTACCTATCGGCCTGTTCCACCGCCACTCACTCCATCCGGCATACCGATGAATCTCTTACCATTGCTTCAGCCTTTCATCTCGCCGGACTCCGCCATGTCGTGGCTAGCCTGTGGCCGCTCCCCGACCGGGTTGCCGCGATCGCGGCGCGCGCGTTCTACGCCAACCTCCAGCGCAGCAACACGGCCGAGGCCGCCGTAACCGTGCGCAATACCGCGCTTGAGGTCCGCGCCCGTTACCCGGCCACGCCGATCTGTGGGCCCAGCTCATCCACGCCGGCCCCTAAGCTTCGCCGCCATCGCCATTTAAGACCTTTTTGGCATAAAGATTGCGGCGGTTGAATCCTGCATCCCGAGGCACTTCCGCAGCGACAGCTGCTGCGTTATCCTCGACCTGCCTGTCATTTCGGCGGACGACTTCTACGCCGACCTGCAGATCGGCTACGTCCATGCCGGTGCCTGAGGTGGTCCGATGATCGTCATCTTGACAGCACTCAATCTGGAGCATCTGGCGGTCCGCCGGCTGCTCTCACCCTTGCGCCGACTCGATCATCCGGCCGGCACCGTCTTCGAGGTCGGTGCTTTACCTGACGGTCGGGGTCTCATCGCCCTTGCCGTCACCGGGGAAGGCAACACGGCGGCCGCGATCTTGGCCGAACGGGCGATAGCGATGCTCCGTCCGCAGGCGCTGATCTTCGTCGGTATCGCGGGCGCCTTGCGGGACGATATCGCGCTCGGAGACGTGGTCATTGCCACCAAGGTCTACGGCTACCACAGCGGTGAGGTGGAACAAGACGGGTTTCGGCCAAGACCGCGAAGCTGGCAGATCCCGCACCACCTCGATCAGGTGGCCCGACGGGTGCATCGGACCGGCTCGTGGACAGCGTTGCTGCCAGGCGATACGGCCTGGCCCGTTCCTCAGGTCCACTTCAGCCCGGTCGCAGCGGGCGAGGTAGTGCTCAAGTCCGGCGACGATGCGTTCGCGAAGGAACTGCGCCGTTCCTACGTCGACGCGGCGGCGATCGAGATGGAAGGGGCCGGAGTCGCTCAGGCCGCGCACTTCAATGACGGATTGCCGATGCTCTCGGTCCGTGGCATCAGCGACCGGGCCGATTCGGCTAAGCACGAAACCGACCACGCAGGCTGGCCGGAGATCGCCGCGGCCAACGCGGCTGCTTTCGCTATAGCAGTCGCCGCGGACCTGAGCGCGTCGACGGCAGATCACGACGAGCCTGAAATAGCGACACTCTCGTCATCCGGCTATCCCGGCAAGGTCGCGACGGCGCGCGGCGTGGCCGCAGCGACGAGGACCTTGCCCAGGGACATTGCCAGCTTCACCGGGCGCGAACTCGAGTTCGGGCGATTGGCGGCCTCCGTCGCGGACGAAGCCAGGCCAGGCGGGGTCGTTAATGTCTGGGCCATAGACGGGATGGCGGGGGTCGGCAAGACCACCTTCGCGGTCCGCGCCGCCCACCAGCTGGCCACGCTGTTCCCTGACGGCCAGATCTTCCTGCCGTTGCACGGCCATGTACCGGGACAGCGGCCGATTGATCCAGCGGACGCGATCGCGAACCTCCTGCTGACCGCCGGGGTGGCTCCGCAGCATATCCCACCGGGCATCGAGGCCAGAACCCGGCTGTGGCGGGACCAGCTGGCCGGGAAGCGCTTGCTTCTCCTGCTCGACGACGCGATCGGACATCAGCAGGTCAGGCCGTTGCTACCCGGCACCTCCGGAACCCTGGTGCTGGTGACCAGCCGCAGGCACCTGACCGCCCTCGACGACGCGCACACGATCACCCTCGGGACGCTTCCGCCCGCCGAGGCCGCTGAATTGCTGATCCGGCTCGCCGACCGGCCGGATCTCGATGCCGGCAGCTCAGGCGTCGAGGAGATCACGCGCCTTTGCGGGCACCTGCCGCTGGCCATTGGCATGCTGGCCAGGCAACTGCACTATCACCGGTCCTGGACGATCATCGGGCTGGCCGCCGAACTGACTGCGGCCCGTGATCGGCTGGAGTTCATGCACGCCGAGAATCTGTCGGCTGCGGCGGCTTTCGATCTGTCCTACCAGGATCTGACCGAGGATCAGAAGCGATTGTTCCGGCGGCTGGGCCTGCACTTGGCCCTGATATTGACGTGTACGCCGCCGCTGCACTGGCCGACGCTAGCCCTGTTGATGTCCGCCGCTGGCTAGAAGCTCTCTTTGACCACAATCTGCTTACCGAGCCCGCGAAGGGTCGCTACCGGCTGCACGACCTGATCCGTGAATACGCCCGCACCCTCAGCACCACCGACCCAGCCACTTCGAATGATCAGGCTCGCATCAGGCTGTTTGAGTACTACCTCCACACGGCCCGCATCGCCGGACAGCATCTGACCAGGCGGCCTCCGACAAGTGCGCTGCCCGTGGCGGGCGGCCCGCCCGCCTACGCACCCGACCTGCCGACGCGCGAAACCTCGGTCGCCTGGATGACCGCCGAGCGGCTCAACCTGCACGCCGCCGCCAGCTACGGCGCCGATCACAACCTGCCCCACTCGACCATCGCGATGGCCGCGACAATACACGGCTTCCTGCGCGCCCTCAGCTATTGGGAGCAGGCGCTGGTTCTGCACGGCCTGGCCCTCGATACGGCCCGGCACCTCGGCGACAATCTCGCCGAAGCCCGCGCGCTCGCCGACCTTGGTGACTCCCAGTATCTGAGCATGGCCTTCCCGATGGCGAGGCTGAGCTTGGGCCAGGCCCTGGCCATATACCGTGACCTCGGTGATCAACTCGGAGAAGCCAGTGTCCTGAGTACCTTGGGCATGGTCCAGCAGTCCACCGGCGACTATCTAGCAGCGGCCGCGAGCCAGCAACAGGCGCTTGAACTGTACCGGCAACTCGATCACCGTCTTGGCGAGGCCACCGCACTCAACCGGCTAGGCTTCACCCTAGCCTCCACCGGAGACTACGCGGCGGCAGCCGACTGCCAGGAACAGGCATTGACCCTGTACCGCGACGTAGGCGAACGACTCGGGGAGGCGTGGACACTCGGCAGCCTGGGCAACGTACACCGCTCTACAGGAAACTATCGGGCCGCCGTCGACGCCCTGGCCGACGCCCTGGCTTTGTTCCGCGGCCTGGGCAGCCGACTCGGCGAAGCCGATGCCCTCCACGACCTGGGCCGGGTGCACCAGGCCACCGGCGACTACCCGGCCGCGGCGCAGGCATTGGACCGCGCACTGACTCTCTTCGGAGAACTGGGCAGTCGCCTCGGCGAAGCCAATGCGCTCAGCGCTCTCGGCCGGGTTCACCAGGCCACCGGTGAGTATCCAGCTGCGGCCGACGCTCTAGCCCGCGCGCTGACGCTCAACGAGCAACTTGGCCGGCGGACTCACCAGGCCCAGGTCCTCAACGCTCTGGGTGATCTGGCCCTGGCTACCGACGCGAGCATCCGGGCCAGGGCTCACTACGATCAGGCCCTGGCACTCGCCGTCGACATCGGCTCGCTAGCGGAGGAGGCGAGCGCTCTAGAAGGGCTCGGCCGATGCCAATTGCGCGCAGGCAGCCGGACCGAAGGCGCGGCCGATCACGGAGATTCTTCAGTGCAGCAGGTCATCTTCGAGTCGGGGCAGCGATCGCTATCCGGCTCGGTCTTCGTCTCGCGCGACGTTAGCGCCGGTAGAAGCCTAAGTCCCGGGATTCTCTTCGCACATGGGCTGGGAAGCGATTCAAAGGGCTACCAGGTCCGGGCACAGGCGGTAGTGAAGGAACTCCGCGTGGTGTGCCTGACCTTCGATTTCAGCGGGCATGGTCAGTCGGCTAGCGCGGCCGCACTGGAAACGCTGACCGCTCGCGACCACCTGGATGATCTCGTGGCGGCTTACGACGAACTCATCAGGAATCCGCACGTCGATAAGACTCGGATCGGAGTCTGTGGTGCCAGTTACGGTGGCTACATCTCCTCGCTGCTCCCCGAGAGAAGGCCAATCTCAAGATTGCTGATCAGAGCACCAGCAATATACAGCGACGAAGATTTCGACCGACCGCTCGCCGCTGACCGGCAGTCCGAACTCGACGGGACTTCGGTAATCTCTTCGAGCCTCGCCGCATTTGGCGGGGAAATGCTAGTACTAGAGTCGGGGGCAGACGAAGTAGTCTCGCCCGACATGATCTCCGCTTACCTCAGGGTCTGCCCAAGAGCACGGCATGAAATCATACCCGGTGCCACTCATCGGCTTATCAAACCCGAATGGGAAAGAGCGTACCGTCAGGCAATCCTAGATTTCTTCCGCGAACTTTAGAGCCAATGCTACGGCTTATGTGAATCGGGGTTTCGTTCGTCGGCGGCCAAAACGCTGAAGCGGCCGGTGTCAAGCCAGTCTGACCTGGAGTAATCTACCGGGCAGCCAGCCTGCTTCAGTCGGTCAAGTACTCTCCTGACGGATTTGGCGGAGCCGTCGAACCGGGTCACGTTCAGCCCGGCCAGGTCGCCGACCGGCCGCATTTTGCCGACCTCGACGACAACGGTGCGGTCAGCGTAGGCCATCAGCGCCAAGCCAAGCTCGAAGTACACGTTCGGGCGAGCCTGCATTGAGCGGGCGCGCTCATGGGGCAGGTCGTTGTCCTGGCGCAGACCTGAGTGCAGTTCGACGACATCGTCCGGCGTCAGGAGGACGAGGGTCGCCTGAGCTAGATGAGGAGCGATAGCAACGACGTCGCCCAAGTACGGCGTCGGCTTGCCAGTCGCTTCTACCAGTTGCTGCCACTCAAGCGGTTCCAGTTTCGCGCGGTACAGCAGATCACGGAAGCGCTCGACTAGCACGAGGTCACGACCGTGCACGATGAACACCCGGCGTCTGCGGTCGGTGTCTTCGCCCCGAGTTCCGCCATTGGCTGGCAGCGGCACCGACCGCGAGGCCTGACCAGGAGTCCGAGATTCTGGGTCCGCCCGCTGGAGTTGGGTTAGCTCCGCGGCGGCCTTTTCACGGGCTTGAGCCAGCCGCCGCGCGATGTCCATGTCGAGGGAAGTCAGGTCGTGGTCAGCTTGCTCGATCAGCCACTGGGCGAGCGCCTGATCAGCCGCGAACGGCCCGCTGCCGTCGCTGCTCGGCTCACAGCCAGGAATCGCGGCGAGATTCCTTCGCGCCACCGAGACAGCTTCGCGAAGGCGGACCAGCCTAACTCGCAGTTCTCCAAACCGGGCTTCCTCGGCCCGCACCCGGCTGAGCAGGGCGGTCAGCAGCTCGGCCGTGTCGCCGCCAGTTTCATCCGGCGCGGTGGCGTAGTTCAACCCCGCCCGCACCTGATCGAAGTCGCCGGGCGACGAAGACCGATGCCAGGCATCAAGCAACCTGGCTTCAAAACGCAACCTGGCGACATCCAGCTGGTAAATCGCAAGCGGCGGCACATTGGCGGTTCCGTCCGACCAGGCCCAGGCGCTCAGGCTGGCATCCTGATCCGCGGGCGCGATCAGCACCATCTCCCTGACCGCATTGGTATCGGCCCCGAGTCGGGTGTCCCACACCGCGTAACCCGCGGCCGTTGTGACTCCCCGGAGCCACCAGTCTGACGCCCGGTCGTTTCCGTACGGCAGTAGCAGGTCAACCGAAAGGCCGAGTTCAGCTGTCGCCGCGACGACCGGCGCGCTCCCCGACGACGTCCGGGCCAGATGCAGCCGAACCTGGCCGAGCATGGGGCTAGGAAACGGCTCGCGTATCTGCGCCCACATCTGCGCGAAGTCTTTCCAGCCGTATCGATGAAGTTTCTGCTGGCGTTGTCTCGCCAGGTGGATCGCGGCTCGGCCGCGATGCTCAACCAGGCCCACGGGCGCCGGCTGGGCCAGCATTACCGAGAGGTTGAGTACGTCGTGGATGCGGCGCACTACGGCTTGCCGATCAGCCGCCGGGCTTTGCCTGACGGCGATGACACCCTCTGCCGCCAGCTCGGCGATGGACTCAGGCAATTGACCAGCAGGCAGGCCGGCTACCGCCTCGGTAATTCCCAGCTGCTCAGCGCACGCCGCCCATACCTGCTTTACCTGCCGATAAGCCGTCGCCGAGTGCGGACCATCAAGCGGCGCGTACAGGTGAACGACCAATTCCTGATCTACCAGAACTGGGGGTTTCACTTGCTGCTATCTCCGTCCTTGGACTGCACCGACCTAGTCGAAGGAGGATCTAGCACGTACTCCAGGTCGCCCAGCAGGCGACGAACTTCCGGGTTCGGCGGGACGATGGGAGTCCCCCCGATCCTGGTTAGCCTGAGCGGCCCGGCCACTTCCAGTTCGGCCGTGGCTTCCGCCAGACCTGCGATATCACCGGCTTTGATAGTGGCATCCATCACCGTGAGAATCTGCCCGATGGCCTCCCAACGCTCTTCGGGAAGCTGCCACTGGATCGCATCCGATATGGCGAGGTAAGCATCGTTGAATATTTCGGCTGGCTCCAACGAGGTCCAGCCATCCGGGCGGCTGTCCGAATCCATCATGCTATTAAGACTAGCTATTAATTTAGGCACCTGTATGCGTATGCGCCGCCCAGTTCGTCGGCGCGTTGGGGTAACGAGCACGCAGGCGCCGGGCAGTGTCGTGCAGGGCAACCGCGGCTAGATCGGCGTTCGGGGCTTGCGTGCCGCCGCAGGTTATCCCGGCATAGAAATACGTGGCCGCCTTCCGGGCGGCAGCATCACCGACCGGCCACAAAGTGCCGATGACGTGACGGTAGCCGGCTAGGTGGAATCCGCCGGAGAGGTGCACCGCCTCGTTCGCCAGCCGAAGGCTGGTCTTGGCCGTGTCGCAGGCGGAGAGGTAAGCCAAAGCCGCGACGAGTTGCCTGGCGCTGATGTCGGCGACGGTGAGGGGTGCGGTCTCGTGGTCAGGCAGGATCAGCCCGCTGGCGGCGGGGTCATTCAAGTCGGTGTATCCATGGCAGGCCAGATGCACGACGTCGCTGGCGGTCAGCGCGGTCAGGAGACTCTCCCTGGTCGGATCAGCCAGCAGCTGTGCCTGCGGGATGAGCTTGGCCACGGCTCGGGCCTCGGCTTGGACTCCTGGGAGCGGCAGGGTGCCGGGAGCATCACTGACCGCGACGATCGTGGTGTTGCCCGAGCCACCCGGCTTCTGCGCGCGGGCATAGGCGAGCCCGCGAATAGTTGTCGCGTATGACGAGATCACCCGGTCGAGCACCGTCCTCGGGTTGCGGACGCGATCAGGTTCAGCAGTGAAGAGGTCTCCGTGGTGACCAGCGGCATGCAACGGGAAGCCGGCCAGGACCCCGACCGGGCACCACCACACCCGAGGCCAGTTCTCGCCAGAACGCGGGCGAGTCGTGAATCCAAGGGCATCAAGCACCGGCCCGGCGATGACATCCCATAGCCAGGCCAGGATGTCGCGGACCTCGGCTTGCTCGCCGAGATCCAGCCGGCCTGGGTCTGGATTGGTCGCGGCCAGCAAGCGTTCGGCCTGGTCATAGGCATCGGTATCGCGCAACTGGCGCAGCGGCACGATCCGGGGCGGCGCGTTCGGGTCGTCGGTGAGGATGATCGCGTCGCAGCGGCCAGGGCTGGTGTAGACGAAGACGACGGGACCGGCCTTGGCCTGCCGGGCTAGCTGAGTTATCCCCGGCGGCTTCAGGAAGGTTTCCAGGTCAGGCTGGGAGCGAATCTGCTCCAGCAGTTCCTGCCAAGCCGTGTGCGCGTCCCGGCGAGCCTGCGCCTCGCCGGAGTCGGGCTGGTCAAGGACGTCAATCCGATGCCGGAGCGCCCGGAACTGTGCCGCCAGTTCCGGCGCGATCCGATCGAGCTGATTCAGCTCGCTTGAGCGGGCGTCGAGCAGTTCTGCGACTAGGAACCCGCGGGCTTGTTCAAGCAGCTCGAGTGCCCGGTCAGGCCGCCCGGCGCTGACCGCAGCGGCGGCGGCTTCCCCGGCAAGCGCGGACAGGCGGCCGAGCTGATGCTCACGGTCACCGCGCAGCAGCACGCGCGGGGCGAGCTGCGGCAGCAGTCCGACGGCCGCCTCGGTCGCGGTAAGCGCCTCCGTCGCGCCGTCCGGCTGACGTCCGGCCAGCCGGGCGACCTGCCGATAGGCGTTGATGCGCATCAGCACGGGGGCGGTCGGGTCGCCGCTTGCCTGCTCGTACGCCTGCTTCTCCTCGGCGATCACCTCGGCATCGGAGGTGCGCTCGGCCAGCAAGTGAAGCACGATCCCGAGGTTGAACCGGTAGACCGCGCGGTATTTGTGGCCCGCCCGGCTGGCAGCTACCGCCTCCCGGCCCGCCTCGACGGCCTCGGTGAGCACCTCAAGGTTTCCGGTCCACTCGGACAGGCTGGATAGCACGGCGCTGAGATTGGTCAGGTGCGCCGCGCGGTCAAGGTGACCTTCCGGGGTGGCGGCAACGGCATCGCGGCCAGCCTGAGCCGCCTCCTCGAGCACCGCGAGCTCACCGGTCTGCTCGAATAGCAGCCGCAAGGTACTCCCGAGGCTCGACAGGTGCGCCCCGCGATCGGAGCGCCCGGCCGAGATCGCGGCCACGGCATCGCGGCCAGCCTGAGCCGCCTCCTCGAGCACCGCGAGCTCACCGGCCCGCCCGAACAGCTCTCGCAGCGTATTCCCGAGGCTGGCCAGGCGGTCTACTCGTTCGGCGTCACCAGGCGGGGTAGCCGCTACCGCTTCTCGCCCGAGCTGAACGGCCTCGCGGAGCACGCCGGAATCCCCGGTGCGGTCGAACATGCTCCGCAAGGCCACCCCCAGGGCGGCCAAGCGCCGCGCTTGGTCTGGTGAGTCGGCAGGCGTCGCCGCTAGCGCGTCCCGGCTCAGCCGCACGGCCTCGGCGAGCACGTCCAGATCCGCGGTGAGCTCGAATTGACGCCGCAGCGCGATAGCGAGGTTGGACAAGTAAGCCGGGCGGCTGGGCTGGCCGATCAAAGTGGCGGCCACCGCGTCCCGCCCGGCCTCGATGGCCTCGGCGAGCGAGGCCGGACTCCCGGTGCGCTCGAACTGGCGTTGCAGTGCGGCGCTGAGGTTGGAAAGGTACGAGGTCCGGTCCGGATGACCGGACGGGGTCGCGGCCAGCGTCTCCCGCGCTAGCTGGATCGCCTCCGCGAGCACGGCGAGATCCGCGGTTTGCTCGTACTCCGTCCGCAGCAAGCCGCTGAGGTTGGATAGCCGCGACCTGCCATCGGGATGACCTGACGGGGTAGCGGCCAGCGCTTCCCGCTCTAGCCCGATCGCCTCCGCGAGCACGGGCAGGTCACCGGTCCGCTCGAACGAGCACAGCAAGGAGGCCCCGAGATTGGACACGCAAATGATGCGGTAAGGGTGCCCGGCCGGGACGGCGGCGACCGCTTCCCGCCCTACCCGAATGGCCTCGGCGAGCGCCCCGCGATCCCCGGTCCGCTCGAACTGGCAGCGCAGCGAAATCTGCAGGTTGGACAGAATCGCGGCGTAGTCGGGCGTCCCGGGGACCGCTGCGGCGGCGGCCAGTAGCCCGGCCTCGATCGAACCCGCGAGCGCGTCGAGATCGCCGGTCCGCTCAAACAGGCCGTGCAGCGCGTTTCCCAGGTTAGACCGCCGAGCCGCCAGGTCTGGATGGTCGGCTGGAGTCCCGGCCAGGGCCTGGTTCAGCGCCTCCGCGGCCTCCCTTAGTGCGTCCACGTCTCCGGTTGCCTCGAACAAGCGCTGCAATGCGTTACCGAGATTGGTGTAAGCCGCGACGCGATCGGGACGACCGGCCGGAAGAGCCGCGACCGCCTCCCGGCTGGCACCGATCGCTTCGTTCAGAGCTTCCAGGTCCCCGGTGTGCTCATAGCGGCATTTCAGAGCGTTCGAGAGATTGCTTAGATACCCCGGGCGGTTGGGATGCTCTACTGCGACCCCCGCGACGGCCTCCCGCCCGGCCTCGATCGCCTGGTCAAGCGCGCTGGCGGCCCCCGTACACACGAACAGGCAGAGGCAGGAGTAGGCGACGTTCGACAACGCCGTCGACCGGTCCTCCTGGCCAGAAGGGATGGCCTCTACGGCCTCCCGCCCCAAGTCGATCGCTTCCGTCAGCACGTCCAAGTCCCCGGCCCGCTCGAAGTCGCATCGCAGGGCATTCCCGAGGTTCGACAACGCCGCCGCCCGGTCGCGATGCCCGGACGGGATGGCTGTCACTGCCGCTCGGCCGAGCCTGATCGCCTCGGCCAGTGCGGCCGGGTCTCCCGTCCCCTGGAACTGACACCGCAGCGCGTCCCCGAGATTCGACAACGCCGCGGCCCGGTCGGCTTCGTCGATCGTCTCGTCCTGGAGTTCTGATCGCAGCAGGCTGATCGCCGCAGCGAGGTAGCGAAATTCGCCCGTTTCTTCATAGCCGCGAATTAGCCGCACAGCACGCTGAGTCAAGGTTCTTTCTCCTCAGGAAACCAGGCCTGATGCCGCGCCAATTTTCACCTGTATTTTATTAGAAAGATTTGCGGGAGCTGAGTCTCGTGGACCACACGCAGCCTGGAAGGTGGGATGGGCGGGAGCGGTTGCTCGCCAGGGTGCGCGGTCGGGTGGAGCGCTTCGCAGCCTTGCGCGATCCGGCCGCAGTACTCGAGCCTGGAGCCGCCTCTGAGGTGGAGGCGCTCCTCACGATCGTTCCCGATCTCGACCATGACCTGGAAGTTGCCTACCTGGCCGGAATGTTCTACTGCAGTCGCTATCTGGCGACCGGTAGTGACGAGTCCAGGCAGGACCTCGATACCTGCCTGGGGCTTTTGCGCCCGGTCGTCGCAGCGCTGCCCGAAGTCGCGTCGAGTCTGACCGACGTTCTCGATCGCGACGGGCCGCAGCCATCTGTCGCCACGGTGGTCACCGAGATCCGCGCCGGCCATGAGCTGCGTGAGGCTCTGGGTACGGGCGATCTGAGCAAGCTGGACTCGGCCATCGACGGGCTAAGTCAGGCCCTCGGATCTGCGCCTCATGGCCCGGACGGGCAGGCGAGGAAACTGGCTAGCCTCGGCCGCGCCTTGCTGGCCCGGTTCGAGTGGGCAGGCGAACGCGCGGATCTGGATGCGGCGATCGATGCGGAACGCCGGGCTGTGCTGGCTACCCCAGACGGCGATGCCCGGCGCGCGGAGCGTCTGACCGTCCTCAGCATGGCGCTGCGAACCCGATCGAGTCGGGCGGGGCGCCTCGCGGATCTGCAGGCCGCCGTCGGTATCGCCCGGGAGGCCGCGCGCCGTTCGGCCCACGACCAACGTGACCGCGTCGTGACCCTGGCCAGTCTCGGACTTGCCCTGACCGTCAGGTTCGAGCGGACCGGGCATATTCAGGACCTGGAAGCAGGGATCGTCGCTCTGCAGGATGCGGTGGCGAACGCCGGCACGGATCACCCAGAGCGGGTCACGCTCTTGTCCAACCTGTGTGGCGCGTTGCGGACCAGGTTCGAGCGGACCGGAGATCCAATGGCTCTGGACGCCGCGATCACCGCCGGGCAAGATGCCGTCCGGGCCACACCACCCGGGCACCCAAGGCAAGCAGGCCGGTTGTCCAACCTCAGCCTGGCGCTGAGGGACCGGTTCGACCTCACCGGTGACCTGGCGGATCTTGAGGCCGCCGTCAGCACGGGGCAAGAGGCAGCGGAGCGCACACCAGAAGGGCATCCCGACTGGGCCGGAATGGTTTCCAACCTGTCGCTGGCCCTAGGGTCCAGGTACCGCCGGACCGGACAGTCCGCCGACCTGGACGCTGCCATCGCCGCTCGCCGGGATGTCCTACGCGCGTCGCCGACCGACGATCCCGACCGGCCAGGGATGATGACGAACCTGAGCATGGCCCTGCTGGTCAGGTCTCACCAGACCGGCGACCACGCCGACCTGAATGCGGCTGTCGCCCTGTGCCGCGACGCCGTAAGCGACACCCCGGCCAACCATCCCGATCGCGCGCCCAGGCTGTCTAACCTGAGCACCGCCTTGCTGGCGAGGTTCCGGCGGACCGAGGACCACGCGGATCTGGACGCCGCCGTCACCGCCGGGCAGGCTGCCGTGCACGCCACACCGCGCGACCACACGATGTATGCGGGGAGGCTCGCCAACCTCAGCGTCATCCTGCGCAACAGGTTTCTCCGCACCGAGGACCCCGCCGACATAGACCGCGCGGTCGCAACCGCCCAAGGCGCCGCGCGGGCAGTCCCAGCCGACCACGTGAGTTATGCCGGCATGCAGTCGAGTCTGTGCAATAGCCTGCTGGCCCGGTTCGACTACATCGGAGACCCCGCCGACTTGGACGCGGCGGTTGCCGCGGGCCAGGATGCCGTGCGAGCCACGCCCCCCGACCACCCGGAGCGGGCCAGCAGGCTCTTCAACCTCAGCCGCGCCCACGCTTTCCGGTTCGACCACGCTGAAACGGCGGCCGACCTGGACGCGGCCATCGACGCGGCCCGGGAGGCGGCGGCATCAGAACTCGGGCCGCCTCAGATTCGAGCGGTCGCCGCCCGTATGTGGGGCCGGGCCGCCGGCGCGGCCCGGCGTTGGCCGTTGGCAGTAGCGGGGTTCGAGGTAGCGGTTGCGCTGTTGGACCGGGTAGCGCCCCGGAGCCTGATCAGGTCCGATCAGGAATACGTGCTGGATGACCTGGACAGCCTGGCAAGCGATGCAGCGGCCTGCTGCGTGCAGGCTGGACACCCCCAGCGCGCGGTCGAGTTGCTCGATCAAGGCCGAGGAGTCCTGCTCGGGCAGTCGCTTGACACCCGCACCGACCTGACGGCATTGGTTCAGCAGCACCCAGCCCTGGCGCAGGCATTCATGACCCTGCGCGACGAGCTTGACCAAGCCGACGCTCCGCCTGAATACCTGACCGCGCCGCCTGCCGAGACTGCCAATCGGAACATAGCGCTCTTGCTTGAACGACGACGCGCGGTCGCCGACGCGTTCGGTCAGGTGATCACTGACATTAGGGACCAGCCTGGATTCGCCGACTTCCTGCGGCCGCTGCCCATCGCGGACCTGGCCGCGGCGGCCGCGGAAGGGCCGGTAGTGATCATCAACGTCTCCCAGTTCGGCTCGCACGCCTTGACCCTGACCAGCGGTGGCCTGCTCGACCCGGTGCCGTTGCCCGACTTGACACCGGACAGTGTCGACGAGCACCTCAGCGAGTTCCTGACCTTGGTTGAAGATCATCATGGATCGCCGGCGGCTGGCCAGCGACTCACGGCGGTGCTGGGCTGGCTGTGGGATGCGGCCACCGCGCCGGTGCTTGACCAGCTTGAAGTGGCCGGGCCACCTCCCTCGGGAGAAGCGTGGCCTCGGTTGTGGTGGTGCGTGCCGGGGTTGCTGTCGTTTCTGCCATTGCACGCCGCTGGCTACCACGGCACCAGAAGGCACCAGGTCCCGCAAACAGTCATCGACCGCGTAGCCTCCTCCTACACTCCTACCGTCAGGGCGCTCATCCACGCCAAGCGGGCTCGCTCAGCCGACCGCGCACCACCCGAGAGGGAACGGGTGCTCGTCGTGGCCATGCCGCACACGCCCGGCGCGCCGGACCTCCCGGCCGCCACAGCAGAGGCGGTCTTGCTCGAGCAAAACTTCCCCGGCAGAGTTCGAAAGCTCACCGGCCCGGCAGCCACCCGAGATTCCGTGCTCAAGGCACTGCCTCAGGCACCCTGGGTGCACCTGGCCTGCCACGGGTTCGCCGACATGGCCAACCCGTCAGCCAGCCGCTTGCTGCTCGCCGATCACCACCGACAACCGCTCTCGGTGACAGACATTGCCAGGCTCCGACTGGTCGACGCAGACCTCGCCGTCCTGTCCGCTTGCTCAACGGCACGCCCAGGCGCGTGGCTCACCGACGAGGCGATCCACCTGGTATCGGCCTTCCAACTGGCTGGCTACCGGCATGTAGTTGGCACTTTGTGGCCAATTAGCGACCGGATAACGCTGCGGCTCTCCAGCGACCTGTACTCCAGCATCGCCCTCAGCGGCACCGTCAGTACGGCGCCAATCGCGCTTCATGAGGCAACCCGGCGCCTGCGTGACCGGCACGAACACAACCCATTCGCCTGGGCTTCGTACATCCACAGCGGCGCGTGACCCGCCTCTCCGCCCACGGCGGAAAGAAACCCCCACCATGCTTTCTGAACCCGAAAGAAATTCTTTAAAAGATTTAAGGTGAACGGCAGCTAGCTAGATGCCGATGTGCATGTGTGCGGCCCAGATCTCGGGGATGCCGGGGTATCGCGCACGGGGTCCGCTAGACATCAGGCTAGCTCGCGCCGACATGCAGCTTCGGACACAAAACTAAGTCTGGCAGCAACTTGCCGATCCGCCCGCGGCCCTAGTCGCTCATCCGATCCTGCTCAGCGCCTGGGCCACAACCGGACAGGCAGCACCACCGGAGCAAAAGCCCGGCCACTTCATCACTGCGCCAGACGCCCTAGATTGCCATCACCGTAGCCGAACTTCCAGCACGAGGTCGAGGCGGTCGAGGATGATCTGACCGACGGGCCACCGGCTGACGTCCAGCGAGCGGTGCGGCAGCTAGCTGAGGAACTTGCCGTGAGCGAATCGATGGTATTCGTGGACGGCACGGCGCTCACGGGCGATCCGCCCGGACTCCGCACCATCCAGCGAGGCCCGCTCATGCTCGTCTACCTGACCGACGTCCGCGGCGAACGCGTCGTCATCACCGCCTATTCTCCGTAGCTTCCTGAGTCAGGCTGATCTGCGCTCGGCGGGAGCCAGGCTGACGTTCAGGGCCAGGCCCAGCGCGGTCGCGAGGCGTTCCAGCAGCGGCAGCGCGGGCGTCGTACCGCCTGCTTCGAACCGAGCGATGCCCGGCTGGGTCATACCGGCCCGCTCCGCGAGTTGGCGTTGGGACAAGCCCAGCTCCTATCGGCGAGATCGGACCGCCTCCGCCAAGTCAAACCGCAGGCGGGTCTGTTCATATGCCACAGCAAACTTCAGGCCGCCCGGCTCGGGCAGCTCTCGCTTCGGCAAGGCTGACGCGCCGCAGCTCTTCCTGGCTCATCGTCATCCCTACTCGTCCACTGTGTGGCCCTCATCCTGGCAGCGAACCATAGTGGCCTCAGCGCGCTCGATCTCGGCAGTCTCGCACATCCTGGTCTTGGTGAACACGGTCAGCATGATGATCCGCCGCCCTGACGCAATCCAGTATGACGTGCGCATCCACGGCCTGGAGAAACGCCGCAATGACCGAGGTGTCGTCACCTCTCACCGCTTGTCGTGGAAGGTCGGCAGCAAGCTGTGGAAGAAGGGATTCAGCACCGCCGCCCAAGCCGATGCCTTCTGCTCCGAACTCATGACGGCCACCCGGCGCGGCGAATCGTTCTCTATGTCCACGGGCCTGCCCCTCTCGTGGGAGAAATCCGCGCCGATCCTGACCTGGTACACCTGCACCCTCGCGTACACCGACGTCAAATGGCCGTACGCATCTCCACGCCAGCTTTCGCGTTCCCCGCGGACGGAGGCCAGTGCAGCGCGATCATAAACAGTCCGCACCACTCCGTCGGAGCTGGCGGAGTCATAGCCAAGGGCCGATGGAAATGCGCGGAAGTCCCCACTTACATCCACTACTCAAATCCGTTTACACTCTGGCTGCGCACCGATCAGTCGCCCAAGCAGAGCGAAACCTACCTCCACGATGACCCTCATTGCCGCATTAAAGGAACTACAGGGAGAGTTTCACAATCAGGACGGCCAGTCACTACGCGACTAAGTATGTTCCCCCAGGCACAGGGACAGGAGCGCACGGGCACGGCTGGTGGGTCGCTTGCGCAGTGTGGTATGCCGTACACGACGGTTACATGGGCGCCGTGGTGACCGCTTTCAGCAACGTCTGGAACGGCGGGAACTGACACTCCACCTGCCAGGAGAGAAGATGAAGCCCCAGCGCATCGACCCACGAGACACCTGCTGGGAGATCGAGGATCCTGCTTATCGGGTCTACTTCTGGTCTCAGGGCGGGGCGCAAGGCGCCATACGAGCTAGCGAAGAGTGGCAACTGACGGATGCGAGCGACGTGCGTGCCGTCCTGAGCTGGGCGGCGGAAAACTCCAACCATCGGCAGTTCGTTGTTTACGTGAGCGCCCGGACGGACGACGGGCTCGGACTGATACGCCTGCTCGGCGCCGATCCGTCGGCTCCCTGAGAACGCAAGCATGGGACAGTGGCACGACGGCTGCATTACATACCCCAGCACCGCAGGACCCTGATCAGCTCAAACTCGTCTTACCGGCATTGTCACGCGCGTATCTGCCGTGCATGCGGGAACTGGACGAATGCGACTCGCACCGCCCAATCCTGCTCGCGCTCAGATGAGCGCATCCCGGCCCGCCGAAGTCGACCGGGGATGCCCGGCCTGGCGGGCCTGAACGCCGGCGCAACGACGGGGTTAACTCCCCTGTCGTGCACCTCAGCCGGCAACTGCGCAGCCGCCGGTTATAACACCGGCCGCGACCGCGACTTGCGGATATTCGTTGCCAGCGAGCGGCACAGCCGCCGGGGCACGGCGACCAGACTAGCCGGCGTGACGGACCCAGGGTTCTCATAGTCGGGCGGGATCGACAGCTACTGAGCGCTCAGGAAGTTTGCCACGCCGAATCCTCATGCCCCCTGCGCCGGCGCGCTCAAGCGGCGCGGCGCACGACCCCCCAGGTGCGAACGGGAATCCGCTGCCCGCTCCACTACCCGCTCAGGAAGTTGACCTGCAACGACGGCAAACGCATGCACAAACAGGACGGTAAGGCGTACCGCTCCCCTTTTGCGCCGATGCAGTGCGGCCAAACCATCTCTGAACTGCGGGTTTTACGCAGGTGGTGGCAGGTGTTGGGTTCGAACCAACGTAGGCTGAGCCGACGGTTTTACAGACCCGCCACCTATCGGCCCTGACCTCGGGGTTCTCACCGCTACTGGGCACGGCGGGAACAGACTGGGAACAGTGCCCGACGCAGGCCGTCGCGTTTGTAGTTCCGGCGAGGCGCGCCACTGCCCATCTCCCCCGGCCAGTGTGAGCCCGAGGGCCAGTACCGGTCTGCTGCAGATGATATTCCTGCTTCTGACGGTGGCCGGTAAGCTGGCGCTGTGAGCCAGCCAGTTGCCGAGCCAGAACACCTGCCGCCCGCGACCGAGCGGCAGGTCCGCGCGCGTGCCGCCGACCTAGTCGAGCTGGCCGCCCGGCACGGCATCACCCGCCTGGCCTACGCCTCCCGCGGCCGCCTCCGCGGCCACATCAGCGAGGACCGGGACCTCTTCGACATGTTCGAGTTCCAGCGAGACGCCACCCAGCTGCTAGGCGCTGATATAGCGCTGTACTCCGACGGCGCGCTGGCCAACGAGCACGTCAGCCCCGACCTGGTCACCGCCACGCCGCTGTGAGCAGCGACACCCGCCCCGACCGGCACGCACTGCTGGAACTCGACGCCCTTCTCGATCAGATCACCCTTCTGCGCGACGAAGGCGACGCCGCCCGCTTCGACAAGGACGACCGGTACCGGTGGGTCCTCCACCGGCTGTGGATAGCCGCCGGCAACGAGGCCCTGGCCTACACCACGGCCACCGGACAGGCCGTCCGCACCGACCGGACCTGGGCCAACCTCTACGACCTGCGCAACCACCTCGCGCACTCCCGGCTCCCCGACATCGACGAAGCACTCGTCCGCCGCTTCACCTGGTCACGCACCGGCCCACTCAGGACCACCCTCCAGGACCACCTGCGCCGCGGCTAACACCAGCACGGCCACCTGCCCGGCACCCGCAACCCAACATCTCGCGCCGGCGACGACCAGGAACTACCGCCGGCTGCATCGAGTCCGGGCAGACCTTCGCATACCTAGCTAGTCTCCATCGGCCAGCGCACCTTCCGTAAGCCGGGACTACATGGAGACGCCGAACCGTGAAACTGGGCCGCCGGATCTGATCGATGACAAGCGGGTGCTGAGTGGGTTGGTACGACGGCGCAAGACAGCGCAGAGCGCTGTCGATGTGGGCACGGATCGTCCTGGCATGCGCTGCGGGGCCGTGGATCGACTCGTTCGCTGATGACCTGAGAGGGGTGATTCTTAGCGACCGGCTGCATCTAGGATCGGATGAAGACTGGCCTTATCCAGACGGCAGTCACCGACCCCTGCCACAGGCATGAGTGCTCAGTGATGTCAAGAGATATTTCAGCCGACTTTGGGGTGAGCGGGACAACAATCAGCGCTGGAGGATTACCAACGCTCATAGGCGGCTCGGCGCCTACAGGCTTACCATCTATTTGCACGCTGAAGGTCGCTGTCGCACCCGCCGACGAAACATCGGTAACCGCAACGCGGGTTTCAAATTCGGCGTAACGCTTATTCTGGATCCAATAATCCTCGTCTAGATGTCGGTTATTGCATGTATGTATAGAGAGAAGTTCCGTGGGCGACAGCTGTCCAAAGATATGATACAACGTCTGTTGATACTTTTCGCCCCCCACTGATCCAGGTACCTGACCCGCCGCTAGCGTAATTCCTCCGACGTTAACGGGCGTCAGGTCAAGCAGCGAGGTTGTCTGGAATGACGGATGTGCCGACGGCGAGGATTCTCGCCTGCATGTTTACCAAAACGACTTGGCAATACGGTCGCCCCAAGGACAATAATGGCAAGCGCGCACGCGGAGGCGGAGATAATGGTTGTCCTATCTCGCCAGGCGATGCGCTGTTTTCTAAGATTCCGCCAGAATGCTTCTCCGGCGAAAACTAGCGCTACCAAGGGAATTATTCTTAGAAAGGACCAATGCAAGGCCAGGAAGGCCGCGACAACGGTCAGAGCAGCCAAACCAACCAGATATATCTCAGTCCGTCTCGGTTCAGTCTCCGCTTTCTCGACTGGCCGGTCACCCACGTCAATTCGTGCCGTATCCACGTGGCCCGCCTGGTTTATCGCGTCAGCACTGTCCTCGTCTTCACGCCGAGTCTCCCCAGGCGGCTCAGCTTGAGCGACACCCCTAATCTCAGCTAGCCAGTCGTCAAGTTTCTGCTGGAATGCGGGGTCATGATTAGCTCGGCTAACCAATGCTACCGCCAAATCCCTGGCCCTGTCCTCATCGGCTGGCGTGCTACGCAAGGATCCCAGCTCAGCTAATCCACCGGGATCCCCCTCCATAATCCCAAGAACAGCATCATCGCCGCCGATTAGCCTGACGAGACTCTCCCAATATTCATGGTTCTCAGAACTCTGTGCCCCCGTAGAGAAGCTGGCCACTAGCGTCGCTAGTATGTTGACTTCATCAGCCGTTTCCCCCGACTCTTCTGCGCCCACCCGCCAACCTTTCGTACTCGCGCTCAGAAGGTAACCTTATTGCACGAACTGTGTCACATACAACTATCGAGGTGTCGACTTCCACGAGGCGAGAAGTTAGCCCCGATCGTCTACAGGTTCGTTGATCGCGGCCTGCCGGTGCGGGAGAGGCAGGATTGATCTTAGTTCTGCGGGTTTGGGTGTTACAGCGATCCTGGTGGCTTATTTGTGACGCGCCGCGTCACGTGCTCGATCCGGGCTGTGCTGATGGCGATGATCTTTCCTGCGGTCGTTCCTTTCCCCTCCTTTTCGCCGTTGTGGGTCGTCCCAGCGTTCCGGTCGGCCTGCCTGGTAAGAAGGCTGTCTAGATAATCGGTCCACTCGGTGCTGCCGTTCACGCGGATCCAGGCGATCAGTTCGTCTCGGCCCTCATAGCGATCCAGCAGGTCGAGCAGTTGCCGCCGTCTGTTGAAGCCATGCTGGTTCGCCACAGTCAGGTACTGATCGAGTGTGTCCCTGACGGCCCAGGCGAAGAGACCGGCTTGCTCGCGAGTGACTGTTGGAGCGATCTCGCCGTGCACGGCATGCGAACGCACCTGGTCGTATTGGAGGAGCGTGTCGTCGGGGTGGCGGAAATACCCGGCAGCAATCCGGCTGAGCGTCATCTGCCGCAGAGCAAGAAGGCCGTTCTTGAGGCGGTCTGATGCGTCGCCCAGCAGCGCCTCAAGGGCGAAGAACCGGAACAGGGTCGCTACCAGCGGGTCAGACGTGAAGACCGCACGATCTAGCCACTGAACCGCTAGTAGCGCCTTCTCGTTGACGCTCTTCCTCGGTGCGGTTGGCGGCAGCCCAACCACTGGCACGGCCACGACAAGCGACAAGTCCGTTGGCAGGTCAAGTGGAAACGCGCCATCTTCGTGCCTTCTCCAGCCGCCAACGCCCTCGCTGAAGGCGTGAGATGTACCAAGCCGGAACCGCAGTTGCTCAGGGTTCAGTCCGTGGTACGTCTGGCGCAGTGCGATGCGCATAACTCGGAAGGCATGCTCGGCCAGTTGCCTTGCCCTGGCTGCCATCTGGACTTCGCCGGTACCGGTGACAGTGACAGCTTCTACGCCTGTTACCGGCTCGCCGACCCTGAACAGCGGGTTGCTAGCCGGGATCGCTGGATCGCCGGTGGGCAGCAGTCGGATGCCAGCCACCTGCGCTACCTGACTGACACGAAGCGACTCGATACCGAAGTAGCACACCTGGCTACTGGGATCCTTGCCATGGCGCTCCATGAAACCCTTGACACGATCGGACTGAGGGTCAGAAGCACAGTCCGCGACGAACTCCCGGATCAGGTCCGTTGCCGGAGCCAGATACTCGAACCGCTCGTCTGCATTGATGGCATCCTCGGCAGCCTTCATCGTGGCGAGATGACTGTCGGTTAGAGGCAACTCCGCTGTCGGCTCGCTGCGTCTGTCCCGGAGTGTCTCGACGATCGTCTCGTTTCGGCCGCGCCCTGGCGGATCCGGCCCTGGAGTGTCTTCAGTGCCTTCATAACTTCAGGAGAAGTAGATGCCACGACGCCACACTATGCGGACGTGACCGTGTGAACACATTGGGAACAGCCAGCCGGACCCGCCCGGTCAGGGCCGGTCTCAGCCGGACACCGACCGACCCTCAAAAGATCACCACTCGACCGCATACGCGCAGATCAGAGCACATATTCCCAGGTGGTGGCAGGTGTTGGGTTCGAACCAGCGTAGGCTGAGCCGACGGTTTTACAGACATCTCCAATATATTCTCTGATCTGCGGTTATATTCTAGCTCTCAAATGACTTCTCCGTCTATTCTCCGTAACATCCGGCATTAGGCTGACCGCCGCTCGGCGGGAGCCAGGCTGACGTTCAGGGTCAGGCCAAGCGCGCCGGCCAGTTCCTCCCGCCGCGCCCGGATCGCCTCAGCCAGCTCGAAACGCAGCCGAGCCTGTTCGTAAGCGGCAGGCACGACGGGGCGCAGCCTGAAAGCTTGGCGGCAAGTTAGCCGCGATCATCCTGGACGGCGACGCTCCTCATCGTGCAACGCAACTGCACCTGCCTGTCTGTCTGTCTGTCCCGAAGACTAGTATCGCAGAACTCGGAAAAATGGTAGCGTAGAGATCTGAGTATCGGTAGTGTTGCGTTCATGGCAAAGGAGGACGCTGCCCAGACAGTCCGCTCGTGGCCCTCATATCAGCGACGCATCGTGGACGATGAACTCGACGAGTTTCTCACCGGCCTGCCTGCGGTCGCCATCGAGGGGCCACGCGCCGTCGGGAAAACGGCGACTGCCATGCAGCGGGTCCGGACCGCCTACCGGCTCGATGACGAGGCGCAGCGGGTCATTGCCCAGGCCGACCTCACTCGGCTCACAGAAGGTGACCGGCCAATTCTCATTGATGAGTGGCAGCGCCTCCCAGAGTCATTCGACCGCGTCCGCCGGGCCGTCGATGCGGGCGCTCCGCCCGGCAGCTTTCTGCTCACCGGTTCCGCATCGCCGAAGGACCCGCCGACGCATTCGGGCGCGGGCCGGATCGTACGAGTAAGGCTGCGGCCGATGACACTCGCGGAGCGAGGCGTAGATACGCCAACAGTCAGCTTGCGCCGCCTATTGAGCGGAGACCGCGCCTCGATCTCCGGCCGTACCAGTGTCACGCTCGAGAAGTATGTCGAGGAAATCCTCAGGTCAGGATTCCCCGGCTTCCAGTCGCTGGCTGGACGGCTGCTGCGGGCTCAGCTCGACGGATATCTCGCCGGCATCGTGGACCGCGATTTCGAGGAAGCCGGCCAGACGGTGCGGCGCCCTCAGGTGCTGCGACGTTGGATGTCGGCCTATGCGGCCGCGACATCCTCAGTGGCGTCTTATGAAAAGATCCGGGATGCGGCGGCCGGCGAGACAGGCGCAACGCCAGCAAAGACCACCGTCCAGGCCTATCGGGATGTGCTGGAACGGCTTTTCATCCTTGACTCCGTGCCTGCCTGGCTGCCGACCACCAACCGGTTCGCCCAGCTAGCCTCACCCCCCAAACATCACCTCGCCGATCCCGCGCTTGCCGCCCGACTGCTGCGGGCAGACGCGGCGACCTTGCTCGCCGGGCAGTCAGCCGGACCGTTCCGGGAAGGAACGCTCCTCGGAGCGCTCTTCGAATCACTCGTGACCCAGTCCGTCCGAACCTACGCCCAAGCCGCCGAAGCACAGGTCAGCCATCTGCGCACCAGCCGCGGTGATCATGAGGTCGACCTGATCGTCGAGCGCGACGGCGGAGTGCTCGCGATCGAGGTGAAGTTCGCACAGGTGCCAAACGACCGGGACACTCGCCATCTCCGCTGGCTTGAAGCACAACTAGGCAGCCGCCTGCTGGACTCGGCAGTCATCACAACCGGGCCAGCCGCCTACCGCCGCTCCGACGGCATCGCCGTCATTCCGGCTGCGCTCCTCGGCCCCTGAGCCAAGCACCGCACAGGCGGCCGGTCAACGGATCGGCGTTCAGCCAAGTTTGGGGAGGTCACGCGACTTTACGCGTCTGCGGATCTCGGGGCGCACCGGATCAAGCTCGCCGACGATCCTGAACTCCGCCGCCAAGCCACTCCGTCAGACCGGCGCGCCGCGTACTACCAGGCCAGACCCCGCAGTCCATCGCCTCGGCGAGCCCGCCTGACCGTACAGCCCAGCCGCCACTCAACCACGGGCCTGGGAACCGGCATCCGCGATGACGGCACAGAGCATCGTGGAGCTGCGCAATTAGCGCCAGGTCCAGCACGGACCACACCGGGCACGATCCAGGCCGCAAACTTCTCCGCGTATTCACCGGACACGGCGGCGCATCCGCAGGCCGCGTCCGCCGCTCACCGCGCTGACCAGCAGAAACGAACTTGAGACCGGGCCAGCCGACGGTGTGATGCACCGCTCCTGGACTCTCCGCTTTCCGGACCGCGCAGAAGGCGTCTGACCTGGGGTTTTGCTGGGTGGCAGGTGTTGGGTTCGAACCAACGTAGGCTGAGCCGACGGTTTTACAGCCATCTCCCGCATGCAGGCTGACCAGCACTTATGTTCTGAGTCGGATGACTTCTCCGCCTATTCTCCGTAGCCTCGCGAGTCACGCTGACCTGCGCCCGGCGCGGGCGGCTCTCGCTTTGGCGAGGCTGACACGCCGAGACTCATCCTGGCTCACCGTCATCCCTCCCCCGTCGTATGGCACTCGTTCCTATCCCTGCATTTTGTCAAGTGACCACCTCTCACGTACCCCTATTTTGTTAGGTCGCTATAGTGTCAGTCCCCCTGTTTTGTTAGGTCTCCTGATAGGGTGAAGGTATGCGAGATGATCAGCGGCGCCAGCGCCTCACAGACGCGAACCCGTGGTGGCGGGCCGTAGCCGGCGAGCAGGACCCGACCGCATGGACCGAGCACCACCCCGTCCTGAAGGGGCGGGCCGCGCATGACCTGGGGTTCCGGACCGGTGTCCTGGATGACTTCCAGTCCGGACCGGTGACGGACCAGCTCGCGGTCCTGACCGGTCCCCGGCGCATTGGCAAGTCGGTGACGCTGCTCGACACCGCGGCAGCGCTGTGCGCGCGGCGGGACCTCGATGCCCGCCAGGTGATCTACCTGCCGTGCGACGGCATGGCAGCCCAGGACGTCCACCGGTGCCTGGTCCTGGGCAGGGAACTGACGCGCTCGATCGACCTGGACCGGCCCCGCCCCCGAGTCTGGCTGCTCGACGAGATCAGCGGCGTGCCCGGCTGGACCGCCATCCTCAAGCTCGCACGGGACAACACCGCGTTCGGCGGCGACACGGTGATCGCGACCGGCAGCAGGTGGGCTGCCGATGAAGACATCGAAGGCAACCTCCTTGCCGGCCGCGCCGGAACCGGCCCCGGGCGGCGGACCCGGCTGCTCCTGCCCATGACATTCCGCGACTACCTGGCAGCATCCCGGCCAGAGCTGGCGCGGCCGGCACAGGTCCACGCCAGCGCCCTCCAGGACCCTCGCACCGCGAACGTCCTGGACTCCGTCGCATTCGACCTGGACGCATACGACCTGGCCTGGCAGGACTACCTTACCTGCGGCGGGTTCCCCCGGGCGGTCGCCGAGCACGCCCGCCTCGGGGCCGTGTCCACCGCCTACCTCAACGACCTGAGATCCTGGCTGCGCGCCGACGTCGACCCGGACCGCCCTCAGGACTCCGTCCCCCGCCTGCTGGACGGCCTTTCCCAGCGCGCCACCAGTCCGTTGAGCGTCACCGCGGCGGCCACCGCACTCGGATACCCCTCGCGGGACATCTTCGTCCGGCGCCTGAACCGGCTGGTCTCCAGCCACGCCGCGCTCTGGTGCCCCCGCCGAGAGGGAGAACAGGCGGTCGCGGGCGCCCAGGCGAAGCTGTACCTGACCGACCCGCTACTGGCCACCCTCCCCTCACGGCTCCGGACGGGCCTGCCCGGACCCGACATGACCAGGCTGACAGAAATGGCGATCGGCGTGGCGCTCGCCCGCGCGATCGACGATCTCGAAGAAGGCCGCTGGGTGACCGGCGACACCATCGGCTACGCGCGGACATCCGGCGACCGCGAGGTCGACCTCGGCCCGGTCACGGTCCCGTCAGCGAACGGCCCGGTCACCACCATACCCATCGAATCCAAGTGGGTCGAGCAAGGCTGGAAGGGCGAGGCCCGGACCATCGACGCGAAGTTCGGACACGGCATCCTCGCCACCAAGTCAGCCCTGAACACCACAGGAAACACCTGGGCAGTACCAGCCCCCCTGCTCGCGCTCCTACTACAGTGAGTGCACCGACCAGGACCAGCCTGCCGCATGGGAGCCCTCCGCGACCGCGCACCACGGTGGCGGCGCGCCGACGCCGCCCGCAACATAGTCTTGGCCATCGAATTGACCGCGATGCTCCCGGAGCCGACGAGCACCAGGGTGCCGAACTTCACGTCCGGTGCCGGCGCTACCGCCGACGGCGGCAATCGCGACTCCCCAGCCGATCGCCGCCGTGCAAGGGCTCGGCCACTCGGTACGACCTGGCCGCTTCGCGCGCATCTCAGACGGGGGCGCCGGGAGAGGACTTGAGCAGTGGCGTTGCGGACGTATTTGCACCTGAGCTACCCGCCGCGCTCAGCCATATCGCCAGCGGTCCCGCACACCGCTCCACACGGCCCCGCGCCGACAGCCGGGCAACCAGCTTGACCTATGCCAGCTGCCGTGAACTCCGAAAATCTGCCGGCCGCAGCCAGTTGCTGACCGGCAAACTTCTCCGCGTATTCTCCGGGCAAGTCGGCCATCGGCTCAGCGACAGCCCTGGCTCACCGCGCTGACCAGCGCCAACGTCGCGGAAACCAACGTAGGCTGAGCCGACGGTTTTACAGACATCTCCCATACATCGCCTGACCTGCGGCTGTGCTGGCAGCAGAGCTGGCGGGTCAGGCCGGGGAACTTGCCGTAGCAGGCGTACCGGTCGTGGACGAGGACGGCGCCGTCCGTGCCGGGGAACACGAACGCCTCGAAGGTCTTCATGGACCGGTCGCCCGGGAGGTAATAGGTGAGCAGGTTGGTGCAGGCGACCAGCAGGTATTTCTTGCGGGTCTTCGGCCCCGGGCCGACCCTGACCGGGGTCTCGTCCGCGCAGGCCACGTGCGCGAGGATGATCAGGGCGCGGATCAGCTTGTTCGCCCCGGCGACCGCGGCGGCGGCCCGCCTGATCATGGAGTGCACGAACCCGGCCGAGGGCCTCGCGCCGGTCAGCGACTCGATCAGCTCGGCGCAGCGGTGCACCGGGACCGCATGGGCGACCATCAGGTACACGCACCACGCCTGGAGATTAAGGCCGTAGGTGACCGTGCCCGCCGCGCCGGTCCCGGCCGGGCAGCGGCCCGGTGCACCCGGCCGCAGCCGCACGCCACCTCATGCAGGTCATGCTGGGTCACCGTGGCGGCGGCGAGCGGGATATCGGCCTGCTGGTGGCTGGCGGCCACGCCCAGGTCAGCCGCGGCGGCCAGGTCCGCGCCGCACGCGCACGAGCCCTCCGGGAAATGCGGCACCGTGTCATCAGGGCGATCGCGCCAGGCCAGGTGCGATCCCGGCGACCCCGGCTGCCCGCCCGGCTTGCGCCCGCCTTCCCGCTTCGGCTTCCCCGGCTCCGGCGGCTTGCGGCCGGGAAGGTCATCCGCCGACGGCGCCATCGACGAATTGCCGCTGTTACGGCCCAGCCGGCGCCGCAACTCCCGGACCTCGGCCGCCAGCGCCACCACATCGGACCGCAGCTCCCCGACCGCAGCCGCCTGCTCCTGCAGAACCCGCGCCTGCTCCGCGATCACCACGTCCCGGGCGGCGCACGACGCGCAGTCCGGGGCAGCAGGCGGCAGAACGGTCACAACCCGCCATCATCATCGCCGGCCCGCAGGAACGCCCCGCCGACCCCAGGCGCGAGGATCACGTAGTGCCCGCACCGCTTGCGTGAGCTCTTTGTCGGCGGGCCTCATCGGTAGGTGACCGCCGGCTCAGGGATCGGCGCGCAATTCCCGTTCGGTCTGGGCGTAGATGCGTTCCTGGCCTTCGGCGTCCTGGGACTTCTTCGAGGACTTCTTCAACTTCGCGGAGCTGTAGTAGCCCCCGGTCGCGGTCGCGAGCTCCGGATCGGCCATCAGCCGCACACAGCCGCGTGACCCCTTCTCCGGAGGCCCGACGAACGGATTGGTCAACGCCTCAATCATCTTGAACGGCCCGCCGGCCTTGCTGCCGAGAGTGGTTTTGACCGCGCCCGGGCTGACCGCGTTGAACGTCAGGCCCTCGCCCGCATGGCGGCGAGCCAGGGCGTAGGTGTACATCAGGGCCAGCAGTTTGGCGTCGGCGTAGGCCTGGATCTGCTTGTACTTACCCGGGTAGCTCCAGTCGGTGATCGGCTTGCCCCGCGACTCGACCAGGGCGGTCATGTTGACCACCCGCGAGGGCGCGGCGAAATCATCAGCGCCCTTCCGGAGCAGGTCGAGCAGCCCGTCGGTCAGTGCCGCCAGCGCGACGTGGTTGATGGCGATGGTCCGCTCGTACCCGTCGGGTGACAGTGCCTTGCTGGAGAACGCGGCGCCCGCGTTGTTGACCAGTCCGTTGAGTCCCTTCGGCGCGGCCTCGTGCACAGCTTCGACCAGTTCCCGAACACCGGCCAAAGATCCGAGGTCTCCGGCTACGGCCAGGTACTCGCCTTTGCCGTTGCCGTTGCCGTTGGCGACCAGCAGGTCGACAGCGCGTCGGGCTTGGTCGGCACTGCGGGCGTGCACCAGCACAGTCGCCCCGCAGTTCCCAATGCCTTGAGCTGTCTCATGGCCGATACCGCCCTTGGCGCCGGTGACTAGCACGGTCTGCCCGTCCAGCCGACCGGCGAATTGAGCATCGAACTTGCTCATGGTCTCTCCTCGAAAGATGTGCGGTAAGAGTGAGTCGTGTAGCTCACTCTGTCAGTATCGAAGTGGGTTGTCAAACTCAGAATCTGGGCCGTGGCGTCAAGGTCAGCCACGCCCGAGAGCGACCAAAGCTCACCGCCAAGGGAGAACGCGCCCAGGCCCTAATCGTTGCGGCGTCCGCGCACTTAATCCATCAGCGCGGCGTGGCTGGCACCACCCTCGAAGACGTCAAGGCCGCGGCGGACGTGCGCGGATCGCAGCTTTACCACTACTCCCGGACAAGACGATCTTGTCCAGGCCGTCCTCGACTACCAAGCGGATACCGCCGTCAATAACCAACGACAAGCCGATTTCGGCAACATCGTACGTCTTCGCGCCTGGCGCGGCTCAGCTCCACTTCGTGGCCGGCGGGTTGCATGAAGTTGACCTGGCGAGCCGCAGATTGGCGTCGGAGGTGAGGTCCCTGACTCGGTTGCCAGGAAGTGCACCGGGTTCGGCGCCAGCGAAGGCAGCTGCGATCCGGTCAAGGTAACGCTCCAACAGTTGCGGATAGAAGGCGGCATCCTCCGCACTCAGGCCGGACAGCTGGACCTCCACAACAGTTGTGCCGTCGCCCGTCGGCGTGAACGTGATCTCAATGAGTGCAAGTGTCGGCGTCGCCTTGTCGGTTCCTTACGGTCCCATTCAATCAACATGCGGACCGGGGGATCGACTTCTATGTAGCGGCCGGCGATCACCGTCCCGTCGAGGTCAAGGTGGAACGCGTCCCCCGGCCGAGGAGCCTTCATGAAATTTCGTCGGCCTTGAGCAGGCCGGCCCATGTCCAAGAGGCAGAGCCAGTCAGGGTCGACAAGGTGAGGTCACGAAATGCCAACCCGGAACAACCCACCGGGCGCAACCAGGTCTCCGCACCGTCGAATGGCAGCGGGTGAAGAATCACATCGTGCTCAGGCAACTGCTCTATCCAAAAGCCGTGAGCCGACCTCGGCGATGGCTGTGAACGAACCCGGCTTGGGCTCATCTGCCGACGGTCAGAGCGAGGAGGGTATTGACCGCAGTTTCGAACGGGCGGGTACTCCGTTGCACCTGGGCGAGTAGAAGCCCTCCTTCGAGCGTGGCGAGCAGAGTAATGGCGAGGTCGTCCGGGTCAACGTCGGACGGAAGTTTCCCCTCGGCATGAAGGGATCGCAGTCCATCGCCAATGGCGGCTGCCCACTGATCGAACCCGGACGCGATGAGCGCTCGGGCCTCGGGGTCGCTCTCGGCAAGTTGACCAACGAGCGAGCCAAGTGCGCAGCCCCCCTTTGCCTTGGTGCGCTTCGCGGCGGCGATCACCATCTTCCGCCAAGCCTCGACTCCGTTCGCGCTACCGAGGGCCCGCCGGTTGCGACTGACGATGGCGTCGGCATGGTAGTCGATGACCGCCTGCACGAGTTCGTCCTTGTCGGGGAAGTAGTGATACATCTGAGAGCCGCTGACTTCCGCCGCCACCTTGACGTCTTCCAAGGTGGTGCCCGCCACCCCGCGCTCATGGATCAGGGCGGCGGCCTCCTCCACTATTCGTGCCCGGGTGCGTGCGCCCTTGGCGGTGAGCCTCGGGCGGTCACTCGTTTCGTTGACCATGCACCAATGCTAGCAGGGATTCTGAGTTTGACAACCCAGTGCCGGGCGGTCAGACTGAGTCGCACCACCCATTCTGGAGCGAGAGGATGACGCATCGCAGGACTGATCTAAAGGGCAAGACAGCGCTGGTTACGGGCTCGACGAGCGGGATCGGCAGGGCTACTGCGTTGGCCCTCGCCAACCGCGGCGCGCACGTACTGGTAGTCGGACGCGATGAACAACGAGCCAAAGACGTGGTCGCCGAATCGAGGGCAGCGGCGGCAGCGCAACGTTCCGGCTCACCTCGTTAGTCGACCTCGAATCGGCCCGGGACCTGGTCGAGTGGGCCACTCTGGCGGGCGACGGTCACGTCGACATTCTCGTCAATAACGCTGGCGTCGCCTTGATGGGACCAAGCAACGCAGCCACCGAAGCAGACTTCGACAAGACCTCAATCATCCGATGGTGACAGACGATCTGGTGACGCGCACAAGTAAATAACCTCTAGTCGAGAAGGCACCTCGCATGACAGCGGCCGATCGCGACCCTCCCTCATCGTTCCTCGCCTCCATAGTCCGGAGCCGGGACTATGGCAAGCAGGCTGCGGACCTCGCCGATGTCTAGATCCGGAACGATTGGTCCGAAACTTTTGCGCGTGTATTTGCCGTGCACTACGCCATCAGCATGCACCTCGAACCCGTGCACCTCGCTGACCTGCAAGAACTCCAGACCCAAGTCTCAGCGGAGAAGGCAGTGCACCGCTCCCCTTCGCGCAACTGGAGCGGGTGCCAAAACCAGTGTTGACATGGGGTTTAGCCTGGTGGCAGGTGTTGGGTTCGAACCAACGTAGGCTGAGCCGACGGTTTTACAGACCTGGCACCGCAAAGCGTTGACCTGCGTCAATACGCTTTCGCGGACTGGTTGCGCGCGTATTTGCCGTACTCCGGAAACGGCACCAAACCCGGCACCTTTCCTCGCTCGCGCTCGCCGTCAGACCCCGCCCTACCCGCGAACTTGAGGCAGGCGAGAGCTGCTGGCCCCGGCTCACAAGCCAGCAGCCACGATACCCGTCACCAGGCGGCTCTTGACGTCACCTCGCGGCGGCATCTGCTGTGCAGCAAGGGCCGTTCAGGGAGAGATCAGTGAACCACCCAGCCCGGCATCGCGGCCGGCAATGGCGGCGAGGCCGACCCGAGCCGACGGGAGCCTGCCGGGGCGGGCTGGGTTATCAAGCGCGCAGGCATCGGAGTCAACGCGGCGGCGAAGCGGGCCAAGCTCTCCTGGGACGGCGTCAGGCTTGCGGTCTTGCTCGCCGGACAGGTTGTCATAGCGTCGCTGTACCACGCCGGGTCAAGCCACCGGTCTAGGGACTATATCCGGCTAACGCACCGCTTCTGCTCGCCGTCTCGATCGCGGCCGACGCGACAACACGCCGCCACTGTCTCCGGACCGGACCTCGACTCCCGCTCATCACTCTGACCAGGACAGACACCAGGCCTCTAGCCTTTGCTCGACGGTACGCGTGCAACGCCCCCTGAGACCGGCCTCAGCACGGCCGAAAGGCATGTGACCTGGGGATACTTCTGGTGGAAGGTGTTGGGTTCGAACCAACGCAGGCTGAGTCGACGGTTTACGGGCAACACGCACCCGGAGTCTGGCCTGCGGTTATGATCCGCCTCCGACGATTTCTCCGCCTATTCTCCGCTCCCTGTTCGTCAGCCGCTGTAGTGATAACGGCAGCCGACCGGGGACAGCCGTCACAGATGTCTCCGGCTGCCGGGCGCCGTCCTTAACGATCGCGAGCATCCGGACTCCCCTCGCCCGGTGCCGGGGCAGCGAGCTGCGCCCGGATCTCATCGAGACTGGGCAGCGCCTGGTCAAGCACCTCGTTCACGACCGCCGACATGCTGGCCGACCGCAAGCTCGCCGCCAGCCGCAGCCGCCGGGCCACCGGCACGGTGACCCGCGGCGTGATCTTCACTCTCAGGTTCATGAGCACTCTCCGCGTAATTCCGGAAGCGGCAGACCGACCCTGCCGACAAGCCGACTATACACCATCTATACGGTGATGCAGTTCACTACTTAGAGAACAGGAGTTGGCAAGTCAAGTTACCGGACTCTAGGCTAGGAACCGCACGGTGATGCAGAGCGCTACCGGGAGGGCACATGGTCAAGGGAACCGCCGAGCTGCAACGGCCCGTCCCGCTCTACATGCAGGTCGTCCGCCAGCTCCGCGCCCAGATCGCCTCCGGCGAACTTGTGGAGGGTGAACGCATCCCCTCCCAGCGGGAGATGATGCAGCACTGGCGCATCTCCATGCAGACCGCCAGCAAAGTCATCGGCGCCCTCAAAACCGAAGGCCTCGCCATCCCCAGCATCGGCCGCGACACCATCGTCGCCCCCGGCGCCGCCGCCCGCATCGCCGCCGCCTCAACAGGTACAGAGCACGCCACTGCTGAGCCGCCAGCAGAAGCTCGCTACGAAGTCACGGCAACCACCGACTTGACTGCCGCTCCCATTGACATTGCAGCCATGCTCGGCATCCCGGCCGGCCGACGCGCACTTCGGCGACGAGAAATACGCCTTGACAACGGCAAGCCCATCAGCATCACGGTCACCTGGCTGCCGCAGACGATTACGGCCGAAGCACCGCGGCTCACCGACAGCAAGCCTCTGCCAGCCGGGATACTTGCCTACATCGCCGAAGTCTCAGATAACCGGGTCGCCCGTGTGACCGCGGGACACGCTGCTCTTCCCGCAGATGCCGACACGGGCGAGGCTTTCGACATAGCTCTTGGCTCTCCCATCCTCGCTGCGAGAAGACAACACCACGCTGCCGGCGGCCGGATCATCGCCTATTCCGAGACAACGATCCGTGCCGAGACCTGGGACAACCGTTCCTACGTGATCACGGGCGCCTGACTAGATATTTCAGAACCTCTCGGATCGAGCCGAACAGCCTCCGCGCACGCAGGACGGACCAGCGGTCGCTGGGCTGCTGGTTGTCGGAGTTGATGCCCCAGGCGGGCAGGATCGCGCCCGATACGGCCGAAATATGATATTATACCCAAGTCCCATCGCGCATAGGCACCGCTCGGGGGTCGTTGTCGCCCTACCATGTGTGATCTACACTGTGATGTGAGAGCGACCGGAGGGAGTCTGGTGTTTGAGTTCCTGCCTGCCGTCGATGTTGTGCGCCTGCCGAAGGCCCCGCTCATACAAGTCATCGCGCAGGTCCGATTTGGGAGTCAGAGCGTCCTCGGTACACACGAGGGCGCTGGCGCCGTACATGAGGTGCTAGCCGACATGTACCCACGTCTCCTTGCGGAGCAGCAGCAGCTAGTCACTATGACGCCTTCAGGGAGTACCGTCGCCGCTGTCCCGCAATACCGTCTGACCGATCTAAAGCGCACTTGGTCCGTCGTTATCGGGACAGAGCAACTGGCGGTGGAGGCCACCGACTACACCAACTGGACAGACCTTCGCAGTCGTCTCGAAGCTGCCTTGCATGCCATCGCCGACATCACCAATCTCCGTGTGCGGGAGCGCGTCGGACTTCGGTATATAAACCAGATCCAACCCGGAGATAACGGTACGTTTCATGGACGAGTACGGTCTGCTTTGCTTGGGCCAGCGGACGATGAGGGCTGGCAACCGCATATCATGTCCGCACTCGGTCAAATAGTCGCCAACGATGGAGACGCCCGGTTGCTCCTGCGTGTCGGCCTTGCAACACCACCGTTGGCCATACCGGGAGTAGTCAACGGCGGCACCGCGACCGGGTATGGTGGCACAGTAAGTGGGTATTTGATAGATATCGACTGTTTTAACGATGAAGCTCAAGAATTCGATACTGACGAGACGTTGGAATATTTTGACCAACTTAACGATGTTGCCTACCGTTGCTTCTGCTGGGCTGTCACCGAAGATTACAGGACGCACCTAACGGCAGCCCGACCCCTAAATGAAGGCTAACCAATCAGGGACTGATCATGTCGGCAATGCCCTTCCCAGAACCTTCAATAACTGGGTATCACGGGAGTTCGCTGTTGCAGGATCAGGCATGGGCTACGTACTCAACCGGTGCAGATATTGGCTCTGCCGTAGGCGATGTTTGGGCATTTCGATTTGAGATCCCGGCGCTGAGGGTTAAGTGGGAAGCAGCTCATGATGTAGCGTTTCCATTTATCATCAGACTCAACGTCGGCCAGGGAGTTTCACCTACGGCGTTGAAGGCGTGCGCACACGCTCTAACTGAAGCTTGGAACTCTACTGCAGCAGTGCCACCTGTGTTTCGCTTCACGGATCTAATAAGCGAGGCGTCTGAACTAAGTTTCGGCATTGTCGGCCATCGGTACGAAGTCGCGGCAACCCTGACTGACCAGCATGCGCCACATTATCTCGAAAAAACTTCGCCCACCGGCCGATCTGCTTCTGGGCCCCGTAGTACAACAGCAGCTCAGCCGTCGCATGCTCGACTCTCCAAGGAGCTTCGCGAGATGTCTGGTCTTAGCGCTTTCGATCTCGGGCGGTCCCTCGGCGTGACTAGAGAGCAATACTCCCGCTGGACCAGCGGTAAGCCGATAAGTGAGATTCGTCACGGTCAACTACAGTTTCTGCATACCGTGCTTCGGGAGCTAATAAGGCGACTAGGGGCCGACAACGCCAAGGTTTGGCTTCGAACCCCGATAGACGGAGTAATAACACCTGCCGACTTGATGCGAGATCGACGCTTCGATAGCCTCTATCAGATGATTTCCTCAATTCAAGATCCTGAAGATAAGGCAACGCGAAATAGGATGGCCTTGAGTGCCCCCCTCTCAACGCCTGAGTACGAACAAGATCACGATGATGATCCTTGGAATCCGTACGAGCAAGCGGGGACGCAGGTGTCGGGAGAGGGTTAGGATAACTGTGGGTCTTCCTGAGCCTGCAATCGCGGATACTAACTGGCTTGAGCCTGAGGATCTGTACCTCACGACCGGCTCCGCCTGTGAGATTGATCGTCCCTTGTTTCAGGGCGATGTGTATTCTGGCGTCTTGTTGCCAAGTAAGAGACTCATTCGCTTTCAACTGCGCATGCCCGCTGAACTTACGGATACGATGGCGTATACCGCCGACCAATGGAATGAAGCTTACCTGATGCAAGCCTGGGTTCGTAAGTACAAAACTCTTAACGGATATAGCTTGTGGCTTAGAACTCCTCGACACATTCCAGATCTGCAAACAAAGGAGCCGGTAGTCCCTGGCCACTACATTCTTGGCGCTCTGGACGCTCTATTGGCCGATATAGGGGGCCTGGAAGACTAACTACACTCATTTGAGTGCTCATTGAGGGCCACCGATTGCTTCAACGGCGACTCTAAGCTCGGCGATATAGGTCTGAATCGTTATATGGTCAAGCGGTTACACATAGACCGGACCTTGACCGGGCATGCAGTGAGCCTGCCGCCCATCAGCACCAACGGATGTCCGCTGGACAGCGATGATATCCGCCGCAGCCATGGTTAGCAGCGGGCGGTTTGCCATCCTCCCCGGTCACCCAGTCGTGGGCCTGCTGGACTCCTTCTCCCCACTGCGGCGGCGGATACCGATCCGGTTCCGCCTGGGTCTGACCCTCGTGGCCCTGCATCACGACGGCATTGAGATACACCATCATCTCTTTCCTCAATGTTCGCGACGCCGCAGCCAACCCCACGCATTGAAATCAGATCCGCGAGAGCGTGCGCCGACCCCGGACAGCCCGACGTCTTGACCGGATCGAGGGGCTTATACTTGCCCGACAGCGGACCGTCCGACGCATCGCCCACGACCCAGTCAAGCCGCGAGTTCACCATCACCGACCAAACACGCCGCAAGCCACAATTCAGAAAACCCCCGGGACCGGGCACCGCTCCGTAGCGGCAACCACTGGTCAAGATACCTTGACGCGCCGCCCGGCGGCTTTCGCCAGCCCAGAACGGATCGCCGCGTGGACGCGCGAGCCGACCTCGGCCGCGATCGCCTCGGCTCTCTATCTGCAGGCGAGCATCGTGCCCATCTCGTATGGGGGCACAGCCGCCGACGCACGCTCACCTTGAGCCCCATACGACCGTTCAAAAGGCAGCGACAACCCCTCACCGGCCTCGGCGACGGGCTCCAGACCCTCGGCCCTCACCGACGCCAGCGCGGCCGCCACGGCGTGCTGACGCGCAGAGGTCTCCAGCAAAGCCTCATACTGCTCAACCGACACCAGCACAGCCTCCGCCCTGCAGTCCACATCTGAGATGGACCCGCCGCGATTCCCTCGTCTCAAGCCACCGCAGGGCCTCGGCCCCGCCCTCCAGCCCTCTTCTACAGCAACTCTCGGAACTCGTCTTCGGTCAGGCCCACGATGGCCAGGATGTTCCGCAGCGTTCCTCTAGGCATGTCTCGGCCTGCGTGGACCGGCACCGGGACGGCCCGCCCATCCGGGTGCTTCATCACGTGATGACTGCCGCTGACCCGGACCACCGCAAACCCGCCTCGTTCCAGAGCTTTGGACGACTTTACCGCCAGGCATGACGGGGAGTTGGCTCACGACTGCAGCCTAAGCCTCCGAACTGTCAAGGCAGGGAGACCACCAGGGGCGGACGAAAGCTTGCCTACAGTAGACCAGGCGTACGGAGTTCGCTGAAGCAGATGCTGCGCCGTCTTCCATCTGCCCAAACCGCCTGGTCCGTCGCCATCAGGCGACTTCAAGCGTGATCTCCTCTGGTACGCCGATCTCGGCAAGCAACGCCGCTAGCGCTTCCCGCAGATCGGCCACGGCTTCCTCACGCGTCTTACCGTCACCGACGGCACCAGCACCTGGCCGGATCAGCGCGGACGCGCACCATACGCCATCCTCGTCCCGCTCCAGCGTGTATGGCACGTGCACGACTCTGCTCACATCCCCAGTGTAGATCAGTCGGCAGAGACTACCGAGCGCCACGTTCGCATCGCGCCCTGGATCGCAGTGAGGCAGACTTGCGCTGTGACATACGAGCGCTTAACTGTAAAGGCAGTCATCGTCCCGCTCGACGGGCCGGGAGAGGTGCTGCTCACGGATGCAGGCGAGTTTGTGGCGGACGCCGTCCTTGACCTAGACCTGGAATTCGATCATTACGTACGTGAAGTGGGCGAGGACGGCGCAGGCATAACATGCATTGGGCTTGAGATAGAAAACGAGGCTGCCGAACCCACCAGGCTTCGCGTCGAACGCGCGCTGATGGAACTGGTCAAAAAAGTTCCGGAACTCGCAGGGTGGGATCCGCTTGTCGCTGTAGTTGACGCATCATCAGACGATGACGAGGATTTGGCAGAATCGGGGGATATCGACGCCGAAGCTGAACGCCTGGTGCCGTCCGGTGATGAGATAGTTGAATCACTCTTGCACGAGATCCGCTATGAACGCTCGATCTATGAGGACGCCAGGCTCTTCCAGGCCATGCCGATAGAGGACCTTTGCACCGAGGATCCGGCTCACCTTGACTCTGACGAACGCGCAGCAGCCCTCCGGCGCGCTTCAGCGCTCGCAGGGTGCCTAGTCCAAGCCTCTGTGGTTGTCATCGATCATCTTATAAGCGACATCGTCGACCTGCGCCAGGAAGAGACCGGGGCAACGAGAAATATCGGCGATACATGGGTACTAAGTGATCTTCCACCTCGCTTCGCCCCAAACTATACGGTGCTCTTCGCCCAGCGTTTCCTTGTCGCCTTGGTCGACGTGACGAGCCGCATGACCGGCGGCTGGGCGCCTCTGAGCTGCGTTGCCCAAGAGCTAGGACTCCGATTGCTGCTCAATGAGGTGGAAGTGGTGGCCGACGCCGCAGGCGTCGCATTGGATCAGAACTGGCGAGGTCCTCTCGAAGATACGCTTTTCGAAGATGCCGATCATGAGTTGCTGTACAACCCAAGGTTTGACGGTATTGAAGATGACGCAGCCAGCCAGCCACCAGGCATGGCTCCTATGCGTTTTGCGGACTGGTTTAAACCATTCAACGACGAGCGCTCACTGCCTCCTTATGCACTTGATGCATGATATCGAGAGATCGTCGCCGTGACGTGTCCTTCGCGGCCGGGATCCAATAACTCGACCCGGCCCGCAGCTAGCCGGGGCGATTCGGCCCTGCTCGTTGCCTACGGAATGGCAATCATGAAGTCACGTGCGCGCAGCAAAAATGACCCTGAAACCAGTGCTGACCTGCGGCTTTATGTGGTGGCAGGTGTTGGGTTCGAACCAACGTAGGCTGAGCCGACGGTTTACAGGTATCTCCCATATAGGGCTTGACCTGCGGTTATGTTTTAGCTATGACGATTTCACCGCCTATTCTCCGTGGATTCGCGAGCCAGGCTGACCTGCGCTAGGCGGGAGCCAGCCTGACATTCAGGATCAGGCCCAGCGCGGTCAAGAGGCGCTCCAGAAGCGGCAGCGTGGGAGTAAGCCTCCGACCTTGAACCGCGCTATGCCGGGCTGGGCCATCCGGACTCGGTCGGTGAACTGGCGCTGGAACAATTCTGGCTCCTCCCGGCGGGACCGGACCGATCCGACAACGCGAACCGCGGGCCCGCCTGCTCATATGCGGCAGCCACCCCAAGCCGCCTGGCGGAGACGCCCTCCGCCGCGGCAAGGCTGAGGCGCCTGGACTCGTCCTGCCCCATGGTGGTCCCTCCTCGTCCGCGCTAAGGTTCTTCGTCCCGGCAGCGAGCGATCACTGCCTCAGCAGGCTGCGCACCTGGCCTTGGCGAATACGGCCGGCCGCGTCTGTATGCAGAATAAGCTTGCGACTGGTGAACCATTCAATGCGAATGCGCAAGCTACCGGTTCCTGCACCTCGCTGCCGTCTCCGCGCTGCGGTGCTTGATCGGGCAGCTTCCATGCCGGTACACCTCGGCTTTCGGCCTGCTGCCGGATCTCAGGGAAGTCGAGATGGATCGCTCAACCGAGTACTTCGCGTTGCTAACTGGATGCAGAGCCCTGCGCGCCCTCTTGACCGCCTTCGGGGTGACTGCCCTCTTCACAGTTCGCACCGGATGTGCGGCGCGGCGGACGCTACGCGGGATGAGCAGTCTTGAGAAGAACCCCATGCTTCCCCCAAAATGACAAGATCATTTTCCTGCGCCAATTAAACCATTCTGGCCCAGACAAGCGCACGGTCTGATCACGCAAAGAACCCGCTCTCTCAGCTCATCTATGGTCAGACCGCCGACCACGAGCTGAATGACCAAAACCGCCCGGGTCCGGTCCGTCCGCTCGCACCGACGCCAGCGCCGTATGTGGTGAGGCCGCACGGAGTTAGTGCCGTCACCGGCAGCATCGTTCTCGACCTGCTAGCGGCAGGACTCTTTGGGCGGCCTGCTCGGCTCCGCTCGCAAGACGATCGAGTGCGGAGGCTGCGGACCAGGTGCTTTCAAGGCTGACCAGGGCAGTCAACTCGTCCCGCAGGAGTATCAAGTTCCGTGAACGCGCCGCCATGGATACGGCCCAGCGCAGAGGCGTGTGCGCCGAGCACAAGCTGAAACCGCCATCCGCCTTTGCAAACAGCTCCTAGGCAGCGGCAGCGGAACGGCACGGCACGTTGTCGGTCCCACACGTTGCCAGTCGAGGGGCTCTCACCGACCGCTGAGATCCCGACACTGACTACGTCACCGCCTGATCCGCTCGGTATCTAGGTGCGGCTGTTGCGTCGGGGACTAGGCAGGGCATCATCGCAGTCATGACGACACGGCGACCGCTTCATGTCATTCGATCAGGTATTCGAATAGGCTGAGGCTATGGCCGTGACCGAGCGAGGGGCGTTGCTGGTGCTGCTCAGGACGTCGGGACGATCCTGGGCGCAGATAACCGACGAGGTGGAGTCTGCGGGCTCGGCACTTCAGGTGCTCCGCGAAGGTGCGGGCGGGCAGCTCAGCCTGCTGCCAGCCGACAACGACGCTGATGCTGCCGCTGAGATCGCTGAGCAGGAGATAGCCGCCTGGGAACAGCAGGGGATGCGGTTCCTCGCCGTCCTGGACGCGGATTACCCGGCGCAGTTGCTGACAGTGCACCAGCGGCCCCCGTTCCTCATGACCCGCGGCGCGCCCAGCGCGGCGGACGCGCGGGGCGTCGCGGTCGTCGGCACCAGGAAAGCAACCGACCGCGGGCTCCGCCAGGCCCGCCAGCTCGCTGCCGAACTGGCCGATGCCGGAGTCCCCGTAGTCAGCGGGCTGGCCGCCGGAATCGACACCGCAGCGCTCACCGGCGCACTATCAGCCGGCGGCCGCGCGGTCGCGGTGATCGGCACGGGGCTCGGCCGCAGCTACCCGAAGGAGAACGCCGGCCTGCAGCAGCGTATCGGCGAAGCGGGCCTGGTCCTGTCCCAGTTCCTGCCCGACGCGCCGCCGACCAAGACCACGTTCCCGATGCGCAACGCGGTCATGAGCGGCTACAGCGCCGCCACCGTCGTCGTCGAGGCCCCTGACCGCAGCGGCGCCCGCATGCAAGCCCGGCTCGCGCTCGAACACGGCAGACGAGTGTTCCTGCTGGATACCCTCCTGGCCAACGACTGGGCCCGCGACTACGCCCGGCGGCCGAACACAGTCGTCGTCCGCGACGTCAGCGACGTCATCCAGCACCTTCAGCCCGCACTTGCCGATGACCAGGAACTCGTCTGGGCCTGAGTCACCGTGGTCACCGTCCGCGAAGTCAGCACACCATACGAGAACTTCCTCGTACCTGTCCTGTCACCGGGCGACGGCGTATGCGCAATCTGCAAGCGCGCGATCCTGCCCGGATGGTCCACCTGTTACCAGTGCAGCACGCACAGCACCGCCCTATCCCGGACAGCCGACGTCGTCGTGCCCGTCGCGCTGTCAGTCAAAGGCGAACAGTGGGCCTACGAGCTATCCAGCTACAAGAACTCATCCAACATGTCAGCACGCTCCAGCCTCGCCGTCGGGATCGGCGCGGTTCTCTGGCGCTGGCTGGACGCGCACGAAGCATGCGCCCAGGGACACGCCAGCGTCCACGAATTCCCCCTCGTCGTACCGGTACCCAGCACCCGCAACCGGGCCGACCACCCGCTACCGGACATCCTCAGCAACATCGTCAAGCCCACATCCGCGCGGTGCGCTGACCTCCTGTCCTCCAACCCCCGGTATCCCGGCGACTCGCGGGAAGCACATGACGACCGGTTCCTCGTCTCCACGCAGCTGACCGGCGAGCCCGTCATGATCATCGACGACCAGTGGACCTCCGGCAGCCGAGCCCAAAGCGCCGCCGCCGCACTCAAACTGGCAGGCTCTGGCCCCGTCGCCGTCGTCGCGCTCGGACGTCACTTCGACCGCTCGCCAAGCGGCGAGCAATACCAGCAAACCGCAGAGCACTACTACCGCAGCGCTCGCGCGCTCGGCTGGAACTGGACTGAGTGCTGCCTGTGCCGCCACTCGTGAGAACCACTGCCATCGGCGCGCCACTCGTGCTCATCTCGGCCGCGATCCGCCCGTCAGGACGCGCGGTCATCTCAACATGCGGCTCGCGATGTCGATAGCGGTCCCGTACACCGCTCCATTGGGCTCGCGGCCTCAGCCGGCCGACCAATCTGACCTGCGGAACCTGCCATGAACACCGAAATCTGGCAGCCGTGGCCGGTTGCTGCCCGGCAAACTTCTCCGCGTATTCTCCGAGCGAGTCAGCTGCCGCTCAGCCGAAGTCTCGACTCACAGCGCTGACCTGCGGCAACATTAGGAAACGAATATAAGCGACGAATCGCTCTCGCCGCGCCGAACATCAGCCGCAAGGACTTACGAGACTCCTCACCTGGGACTTTACCGTGGTGGCAGGTGTTGGGTTCGAACCAACGTAGGCGGAGCCGACGGTTTTACAGATCCGCTAGCGCAGGGCAATGACCTGCGTAAACGCTTTGTCGAGGAATGGTTGCGCGCGTATTTCCCGTACGCCTGGAAACAGGTGCAACTCGCCATCCCGTCCCTGTCCCGATCACTTATCGGAGCCGCGTGGCCCCGCGAACCCGCGGCAGCTGATAGCCGTCGGCCTCGGCGTGCCTGGTGATCCTGATCGCCGGGGTTCGCGAGGTTGGAGACTACGGTAAACCAAGGCGGTGCTCCCGGCGTTATAGCGCCGGGAGCCACGCCGGGAGCCATGGGCTTTCGCCGAGCGCGATAGCACCACGCACGTCTAGGCGGAATGCCGCGTAGCTTAAGTTGCGGCGGGCACCCGACACCAGGCATTCGGCGAGAGGACCTCCATGAATGATCAAAGCTAGTGCCACCTAAGCCGAAGGCAATCGGTTGCTCTTTCCTAGGTTGCAATCCTGACAGAGAGTCTGAAGGTTGCCCAGGTCGGAGGTGCCGCCTCTGCTAATCGGAATGATGTGATCGACGTGCAAGACGGCACCCAGGTCCGCCGAGATCCCACAGTGCCGACAGCGGTAACGGTCTCGGGCGAGCACTTTCGCTCGCACGCCTGCCGTAATCCTGAGTCTCTCTTGCTGCCGCAGAAAGGCCGTCGTGCTTTGCTTGGAGCGCAACGCTATTGCCGCCGCGAACTCGTGACGTAGCTGCTCGAACGTGAGGTCCACGTGTCGTGAATACGAGTTCCTGCCTTGCGGACTTGTGTAGAAAACAGTCGCCCGAATCAGGGTTGCTGCCTGCGGATGCCGTAGCTGTCGCTTGGCGTATAGCTTCTGCTCGATGTTGCGGTACTTGGCATCGTCGAGTCGATCAGAGCGTGAGTGACCCAGGTTCTGTCGGCCAATCTCGTCGTACTGCTTGCAGTAGTCGGCGTACTTCGAATCCACCTGAAGCCTGGCCTCGATACAACTCGCAACCTGCACCTCTGACTCGAGAAGGCAAGTTCTCATGTACGCCTGAAGGTTGTACCGGTCGAACTTACCCTTCGAGTTGACCCGAGTATTGTAGTCGAAGTGAACGCTAGGATAGGTCATTAAGGCAGGGGCAAAGACGCTGTTGAGCCGGATCAATCCACCAAGCGCTGCGCTGCTATTGAGAACGATATTGCGGCGAGAGACCGCGATCTGCGTGCACACAATGATGACGACTAGAACGGCGATCGCGGCGGCGGCTGAGACGATGTCCCACACGCTCCGGAATTGTAACCAGGTGGCCGGGCAGGACACCACCCCCAGTCGGTTGGCTCCCAGGTATAGCGTCCCAGGGTGAGGTTCTTAAGGCATGATCAGGCTGTCCAGCTAACCGGAACCTCACGGGTAGCTTTCGGCGCTAGCACTTGGGCCACCGGCCTCCTGAGCGTGAACTCGTGGCCTAGTGCCATTGCGATCGGCAAGCGGTGGGCTCCACTGGCCTGCTCTAGCTAATGGCAACGCCGCTCAATGCCTCAGTTGATGCCCGCCCGCGCTCCCCAGGATCACTCGGCAGCCTGACAGCCGGATGCTAGGACCGCCGCTGCGGGAGCTCCTGAAGAGCCCAGGTGTTGCCGTCCGGGTCGGCGAATTTCACGAATGACCCCACGGCTGGACGTCGATCTCGCTCGCCTGCACCCCGCGCTCGACAAGCGACTTGGCGCGGTCGACGTCGGAAACGGGAATGGGGACGAGCTCGATCTTCCAGTCCATGATCTAGACGCTATCGCCAGGTACTGACAGCCCGGCCGCCCCCGGCGAGCTGACGCCGGCCGGCGGCGGTCCAGCGCCGCCCTGACCCGCAGTGTCAGCGGCTGAGCGCGTCGATGCTGGTGACCTCAGCCTCGGTGAGGCTGAAGCCGAACAGGTCGAGGTTCGCCGCGATCCGGTCCGGTCGTGACGACTTGGGGATGATGGTCACGTTGTGCTCGAGGTGCCAGCGCAACACCACCTGGGCTGTCGTCACGCCGTGCGCGGCAGCGATCTTCGCCAGCACCGGATCGCCGAGCCGGGTGTTCTTGAGTCCGCTGTATCCCTCGACCGCGATGCCGCGCTCGGCGAGCCCGGCGAGCATCCCGCCGTCGTGCAGTGTCGGCCCCCAGTCGATCTGGTTGACCGCCGGGGCCTGGCCGCAGGACCGGGTCAGGTCATCGATCTTCCGGCAGGCTGTAGTTGCTCACGCCTACGTTCCTGACCTGGCCACCGGCCTGGAATTCGATCAGCTCGCTCCACAGGCGGCGGCTCGCGTCCCTGCCGGACGGCGGCCAGTGGATCAGCCAGAGGTCCAGGTAGCCGGTCCCGAGCGCGCGCGGCGAATGGTCCAGTACCGACCGCGCCCGGCTGGCATCAGAGGGGCGGATCTTCGTGGTCACGAAGAGCTCCGCGCGGTCGATGCCGCTGTCGCGCAGCGCCTGGCCGATCTCAGCCTCGTTGCCGTACATGGTGGCCGTGTCGATATGCCGGTAGCCGGCGTGCAGGGCAGCGATCACGCTGGCCCGCGCCTCGTCGCCGCGCAGCTCCCAGGTGCCGAACCCGACCATCGGCATCTGGTCGCCCCCGCCGAGCGTGGTCGCGGGAACTGCGGGTGCTGATGTCATCAGCCCATTATCGGCTACGCGACGACAGTGCCGCTGGCCGCCGTAAGCCCGCAAAACAGATCCGTGAGCTGGGCCGTCACGCCGCTCTGCTCCTCCCGCTCCGCCTGGCTCCAGCGGGTTCCTTCTCAACGGACCGCAACGATGGAGACGCCAGATGCCAGCAACCGCCATACGACCGACTACGACGCGGCTTGCTCCTGGCTGCCCACCGCCTGGAAGGACCCGGCCCCCGGCCGGGGGTCGCAAGATGATCAACATCAATGTCCGCATTCATGTTGATCAACTCCAGCTCCGGACAACCCGGAGCCCTCCGGAGCGGCCGGACGGAACCCAAGATCACGATCTACGGCGCGCCAGCGCGGCCGCGAAGTCAACGACCTCAGCGAGTTCGCTGCCTTCCGGCAGGTCAGTTGCCGCCTCGTTGCTGGCTGCCTGCGCACTCATCCACACCACCCCTAGCAAGCCTGGTTACGCCATTGCCATCCAGGATTCTCCGGCTATTCTCCGCAGCCCTGATCGCGTCTCGTCCATCCTGCCGTCCGTTCGCTCATCCCGCTCGGCGCCTGATCGCGGCATCGTCACTCCGCCTGGCCGCTCGCGCCGAGGCGGCAGCCTACGGCGTCAGATAGGCTATAATTCTGTACATGACAATCGTTCCCGTAGCCGAGGCCCGGCAGAACTTCTCGGCGCTCGTGGACGAGGCTATCTCCACTCACCAGCGGGTTCTCGTGACTCGTAACGGGGTGCCAGCGATCTGGATGATCGCCGACGATGACTTCGAGTCGATCATGGAGACGCTCGACGTGCTCGCCGACGCGGCGGCCATGCGGGATGTGGCACAATCGCGAGCGGATTCCGAGGAAGGCCGGTACCTAACGGCTGCTGAGATGCAGAAGATCCTCGCAGCCCGCGCGCGCGGGATCGACCTCGGGGACGACGCAGACGTTGTCGCCGAGATGCACGCTCGCGAACTGCCGGACGCGGTCTGCATGGCGACACTGGACGCGCTCATCTCGGCCCGCCGACCGCAGGAGCGGTGAGCTACCGGGTCATCTTGCGCCCGGCCGCGGCTCGCGCCCTGCAGCGGATGCCCGAGAAGATCGCGTCCGCCTGCTGGGAATTCATCCACGGGCCGCTCGCGGAGAACCCGCACCGGGTCGGCAAACCGCTCCTTGCGCCGCTGGCGCCGCAGTACTCAGCCCGCCGCGGCGAGTACCGCGTCCTCTACCTGATCGAAGACCAGCAGGTAACGGTCGTCATCACATCCGTTACCCACCGCGCCGACGCCTACCGCGCACGCTAGCGGATTTCCGCACCGGTACCCCGCCGCTGGGTCACTCGCTGGCGCTCACCGGTCTCGTACATCGCCCGGTCGGGGTGACGCCGGGCTTGGTCGCTGAGCGTAAGTTGCCCTCGCCGCACTGATCTTCGTCTTCTCGGGCAATCCAACCTGGATGACGGTCCTTGTCATCGCACTCGTCCTGCTTGCTTTCCTCGGCCTGATCGAACTGACTGGCAGGTCGCCGCCTGGCCGCCAGCCGAGCGGCACTTAACGGGCTCTGGCAGGGCTCTAGTTCGTGATGAGTCCGTTCTCGTAGGCGTAGATGACGATGTGCACGCGGTTGGGGAGGCTGAGCTTGGTCAGGATGCTGGCGACGTGCGATTTGGCGGTGGTCTCTGAGATTGTGAGTCTGGTGGCGATCTCGGCATTTGACAGTCCGCTGGCGACAAGGAGCAGCACTTCGCGTTCACGTAGCGTGAGGCGATCCAGCCCCCGCGGCGCAGAGCCGGGAATACTGTCGCCAGAGGCGGGGAACTGGTGAGCGTAAGTGTCGAGGAGTAGCCGCGTTACCCGCGGCGCCACGACCGCGTCTCCGGTCGCGATGACACGTATCGCGCTGGCGAGCGCCGACGCTGTCGGTGTAACTACCGCCAACGACGCAGTTGCCGGCCGAGTGGCACGACACCTGGGCGACTTCCGCCGGGCCGACCTGGCTGAGCGTCACCAAGCCGGGGAACTACAACCGGGAGAGCTCGTGATGGAGATGACCACCAGCAAGGTCATGGCCGCACCGGACTACATCACGCGCGCCTACGGGTCCGATCCTTCCGGTGGGCTGGCGTACTGGAGTTGATCTTCGGGCCGGGCGTGACTAGGCCGCTTTCGTAGGCGACTACAACGGCCTGGGCGCGGTCGCGCAGGCCGAGTTTGGACAGGATGCGGCCGACGTAGGTCTTGGTGGTCTGCTCGGCGATGACAAGGGCCTCGCAGATCTCGGCGTTGGACAGACCGCGGGCTATGAGCCTGAGCACCTCGGTTTCTCGGTGCGTGAGGATTCCGAGCGCCGGCGCGGGCGGCTGGTCCGCGCGCGGGCGGCGGGCGAAGTCGGCGATCAGGCGCCGGGTGACGGACGGGGCGAGAAGCGCCTCGCCCCCGGCCACCACGCGGACCGCGTGCACTAGTTCGGCGGCGGTGGCGTCCTTGAGGAGGAATCCGCTGGCACCGGCCCGCAGCGCCTCGTACACGTAGTCGTCGAGGTCGAACGTGGTGAGCATCACCACCCTGGGGGAGGTCGGCCCCGCCGGGTCGCGCAGGAGCTCTCTCGTTGCCTGGAGTCCGTCCATGACCGGCATCCGCACGTACATCAGTACCAGGTCAGGCGACTGCTGCCGGGCCTGGGACACCGCGTCGGCCCCGTCGGCAGCCTGCCCCACGACCTCAAGGTCCGGCTGGGCACCGAGTACTGCGGCGAAGCCCTCGCGCACCATCGCCTGATCGTCCGCGATCAGGCACCGCGTGCTGACGGGTCCGGTCGCGCTCACGCCGGCTCGCCAAGCGGGAGCACCACCGACACCACGAAGCCGCCGGCCGGGGTCGAGTACTTCGCGTTGCTGAAAGAGGTTCCAACGGCGCGGATTAGCGTCGCGGTAACGGAAGCGGTCAACCGCGTCGGACTCGCTGACCGGAGGAAATCCAGGCTGCGGACGTTGTCCGGTGGCATGCTGCGGAGGACCGGCATCGCGCAAGCAATTGTCAACGAACCGGAGTTGCTGCTGCTCGACGAGCCGACGGCGGGCCTTGACCCGGAGCAGCGGGTGGCGTTACGCGCGCTGCTCAGGGAGCTTGGACGGCGCGCGACCGTTGTCGTAAGCACCCACCTGGTGGAGGACGTCGCGGTCGCGTGCGCTCGGGTCGCAGTCATGGACCAGGGACGGATCGCCTTCTGTGGCTCGCCGGACGCACTCGCCGCCCTCGGTGACGGCGGGGCAGGGTCCGAGTCGGTTTAGTCCGGCCTGGCACGTTTTGCGGCCTTCCTCCAACCTTCGCGGGCGGAGGAAGTGCGCGGTCATTATGATTGCTGATGTGCTGTTGACTTTACGTATTCCGGTGGTCGATCTTCGACCATTCTGCGTGACTGGGTATCCGGAAGACGTCCGGCTGCCTGCGACCTGGAGCGAGGACACTATCATCATCAAGCCATCGCTCCCAGCGGGAACGGCACCTGATCTCATCGTGGCAACCACAGGCCAGCTGTCAAGGCGCGCGGTGCGGGCGGCCGGCGGAGCTGCCGAGTTACGGGTCGATTCCCTTGACTTCTTCGGCATTGCCCCAGATGCCGTTCTCCTCCGAGGCGAGATAGGGCCTGGCGTTGGGGAAGCTGGGAGGGTCAGAGAAAGACCCGCCGAGGCTGCAGTTGCCCTGGGCGCCGCAGGACAGCACGGGTGCTCCGAAGGACTGGCTCGCGTCCAGTGGCGGTATGCCGGGTAGCTCGGCGGCCGAGCCCCACACGCCGTTTTTCTCGGTGACAACGTACGTTTCATTTTGGCCGTCGGGGCTGCGGCCGTACGCGCCGGCGGCGCTGCAGTTGCCTGCGGACCGGCAGACCAGTCCGCTGATGCTGGCGGTCATCGAGTCTGCGGTCAGCGCCGCTACGCCGGGAGGAACCATGGCGTTTCCCCAGCTGCCATTCTGCTCGGTGGCGATCCATGCCTGCCCCTGCCCGGGAAAGCGGACGCTGGCGAAATCACCGTCAGCCGTGCAACTGCCCTGCGACGGGCATGACAGCGAACCGGGAGTGATAACGCCGCGATTACCCGCTGGTGCCAGCGCGGTCATGCTGAGCCGGGTGATCCGTTCCCAGATGCCGTTCTTCTGGCTCAAGACAAAGGCGGCATCCCGGCCGACAGAAAAGTAGGAGATCCCCAGGCCAGTGCAGTTACCCGGCGACGAGCAGGCGATGCTGGTGATTTCCGCGAATCCGGCGAGGCTACTCAGGGCGACGATGCGCGGGAAAGTCCGCGCTTGGCCCCAGATGCCGTTCTTCTCGGTGACCGCGAACGGGTCGGTGCTCCCAGAGCCGGTGTAGAGGCCGATGCCGAGGCAGTTGCCGGCTGACGTGCACGCGATCTGGTTGAACCCGGCTCTGTAGCCGAGGGTATTGATCTGAGCCAGGCCGGGGACTTCCCTGGCGTTGCCCCAGGTGCCGTGCTTCTCGCTGACCACGAAGGCCTCCTGGCGATCGTGGCTGATCGTGTAGAGACCGCCGGCGCTGCAGTTCCCCGGCGCACGGCACGACACGGCCTGAACCTGGGCATCGTGGCCGACGTTCAGCGCCTTTGAACCTGGAACCCGCTCCGCCTTGCCCCAGACGCCGTTCTTCTCGCTGACGACGAACGCCTGGGTGACATCGGCATTAGGAGAATAGGACCCGCCCGCGCCGCAGTTGCCCGCCGACGAACATGACACCTCAGTGAAGTGGGCCCCGACGGGCGTGCGACCGAGCAGGGCTGCCAGGCCAGGGACAGCCCCCGCCGTGCCCCAGACCCCGTTCTCCTCGGTAACGGCAAAGAGAACTTTCCCGCTTGGAGGCGCCATCTCCCCGACAGCTGAGCAATTCCCGGCCGAGGCACAGGAGATCGAGTCGATCGTGCCGGATGTACCGACGCCCGGCGGCGCGCTGACGACCGCTGCCGCAGGCCCGGCCGCCAGGACCACGACCAAGGCCAAGGCCGGAAGCACTCCCGCGGCCACGGCGGCGGCGCGGTGGATCAGTGTCATAGCGGCCTGCCCTCGGGAGGCCGCCGGCCCGGCCGCTCCGGAGCCTCGGACCACCCTGCCGTTAGGACGCACAGTCCGGGCCGCCGGTTGACAGCAGTCTTCGACCGACCAGCAAGCCATCACTATCCTTCGGATCCGGCCGCCGCCCGCAGCCACTCGCGAAGTGGCGTGTCAACCGGCCTGGTACCCGCCGCGTCTGTCTGGCAGGAGGCGGCACGCGGCTGATGGCGGCCGTGCCGGGAATGGCGGGGTGCATGAGCAAGATCAGAATCCGGTGGACTGGCGTGGCTCTGCTGGGCGTTATCGCGGCGGGCGCTCCGTCGGCCGCGGCGCAGGCGGCCGGCTCGCCGGGCCGGGCGATCGAGGTGCCCGGCCTGGCGACGCTGGACCAGGGTGGGCACGCCGAGGTCTTGCAGGTATCGTGCGGTTCGGCGGGCAACTGCGCGGCCGGCGGTTTTTACCACGACCGGCATGGTCATGGGCAGGGGTTCGTGGCCAGCGAGCGAAACGGCACCTGGCGCCGGGCGATCACGGTGCCCGGCCTGGGTGCGCTGAGGAAGGGCACGGCGGCCCGGGTCTTGTCGGTGTCGTGCTCACCGCGCGGCGGCTGCGCGGCCGGCGGGTTCTACGGGGATGGCCACGGTCATCAGCAGGGGTTCGTGACCAGCGAGCGGAACGGCGTCTGGGGCCAGGCGGCCGGGGCGACTGGCCTGGGGACCTTGAACGCGGGCGGGAACGCCCAGGTCGACTCGGTGTCATGCGGCTCGCCGGGCAACTGCGCGGCCGGCGGGAATTACACCGACGGCAGCAATCGCCGCCAGGGATTCGTGGCCAGCGAGCAGAACGGCGTCTGGGGCCAGGCCATCGAAGTGCCCGGCCTGGGTGACCTGAACGCGTCGGGCGCTGCCATCGTCTCGGTATCGTGCGGCTCGCCGGGCAACTGCCTGGCGGGCGGCTCCTACATCGACGGCGAGGGTGATGGGCAGGGATTCGTGGCCAGCGAGCGGAACGGCGTCTGGGGCCAGGCGGCCGGGGTGCCCGGCCTTGGTGCCCTGAATACGGGCGGGGACGCCAGCGTCTCCTCGGTGTCGTGCGCCTCGCCGGGCGGCTGCGCGGCCGGCGGAGAATACCGGGGCAGCCGCGGTGAGCTGGGGTTCGTGGCCGTCGAGGAGAACGGCGTCTGGGGCCAGGCGATCGAGGTGCCCGGCCTGGCGGCCCTGGCCGGCCCGCACGATTCCGGCGTCAGCTCGGTGTCGTGCGGCTCGCCCGGCAACTGCGCAGGCCGGCGGAGACTACCAGGCCGGCCACGCCGGTGACCGCGGGTTCGTGGCCAGCGAGCACAACGGCGTCTGGGGCCAGGCCATCACGGTGCCCCGCCTGGCGAGCCTGGGCAAATTCGCCGGCGTCAGCTCGGTGTCGTGCGCCTCGGCGGGCAACTGCGCGGCCGGCGGAGATTACCGGGACCAGCGCCAGCACTGGCAGGGGTTTGCGGCGAGGGAGACAAACGGCGTCTGGGGCCCGGCAATCGAAATCAGCCGGCCTGGGCGCCCTGAACAAAGGCGGCAATGTCAGCGTCAACTCAGTGTCAGCCCCGCCGGGCAACTGCGTGGCCGGCGGCTCCTACACCGACCACTCCCGATTCCGCCGCTTCCAGGGATTCGTCACCTAGATCGCATGTGTGGTAGCGGGTGGCCCAGGGAATCGTATGTGACAGTCTCCCGTGTCCTGGTCTTCTGGCGGGCCGAGGGTACCCAGTCCCAGTGGGTCAGCACTCTGACGGCACCGGGCGACATCCAGCCACCGCTGGGTCTCGCTCGCATTGAACGGTCGCCCACGTAGTGCCCCGTGCACCCCCGCGAAGCAGTGCCCGGCGATCAGCACGCCGAGAAACAGGTATCTCCCGGCTCTGGCTGGTAGTCCAACGTTGTCCCTAGTTCACGCAAGGGATACGCCGCGCGGATCGGCTGACGACCCGTCCGCTATTTGTCCGTAACCATTGCAATACGACAGCACGGCACGACCCGCGACGACATCCGGCGGGACACCCACCCGGCGGCGAGCAAACTAATATAGACCCATGTCAGCGGGAATTTCGCTGGTAGTGGCAGGTGTTGGGTTCGAACCATCGTAGGCTGAGCCGACGGTTTTACAGACATCTCCCATATGCACCCTGACCTGCGGTTATGTTTTAGCTCGGCTGATTTTACCGCCTATTCTCCGTCACCTCCCGATTCAGGCTGACCTGCGCTCAGCGGGAGCCAAACTCACATTCAAGGTTAGGCCCAGCGCGGTCGCAAGGCGCTCCAGCAAGGGCAACGTCGGGGTAGTGCCTCCGGCCTCGAACCGGGCAATACCTGGCTGGGTCATCCCGGCGCGCTCGGCGAGCTGACGCTGAGACAAGCCTAGGTCCTCCCGGCGGGTTCGAATTGCCTCCGCCAGTTCGAACCGTAGCCGGGTCTGCTCATACGCGGCAGCCACCTCCGGCCGCCCCGCGCGCGCCGCCCTCGCTTCGGCAAGGCTGACGCGCCGGGACTCATCCTGGCTCATCGTCATCCCTCCTCATCCGCAGTATGGCCTTCATCCTGGCAGCGAGCCATCGCCGCCTCGGCCCGCTCTACCTCGGCAGTCTCGCGCATCCTGGTCTTGGTGAACACGGTCAGCATGATGATCCGCCGACCTGATGCGATCCAGTACGACACCCGCACCCGCTGCCCGACGCAGTAGAACCGGAGTTCCCGCAGCTTGCCGGACAGCTGCCGCGTATACGGCTCGCCGAGCAGAGCGCCTCGTTCTTCCAGCAGGTCCAGGTGGAACATCGCTTGCGCCCACCGCTGGTCATCCAGGCCCTCCAGCCAGTCCCGCACTTCCGGTTCGAGCTCCACCTCTCCCCAGGGCATACCAGCAATGGTATCGCATTGAGTATCCGCGCTCCGCCAGCATGACGCCGGTTTCACCTCGTGGCTGCACCGGTCAAGTTCGCGGCCGACTGGTCCGCGTGACTAGCCCACAACTTGACGTGTACACCAGTATACACGGGGTATCATTAGTGGCATGAAGATTGCGCCAGCTGAGATGAGCGTCCGAGAACTGCGAACTGGCCTAGCCGATGTGATCAACGCCGCCGGAATACACGATCAAGTCACCTTCGTGACCAGCCGCGGCCGGCGCGTCGCCGCTGTGGTCTCCGTCGCCGCCGCCGAGCAAGCCGCCACGGGCGGCCAGGTCGACGAAGACGCCAGCACCGCCGTAATGTTCGCCGTCAACCTCGCGATGCTCCAGGACCGGGGCGGCACCCCAAGCCTGACCCCGTCCGAGTGCTTCGAGGACTACGCGGATCACCTGCTGCGCGAACTCGGCAGCAGCGCGGACCGCGCGCTAGCCGCCGCCCGCGCAGTCGCCGCCGGATCGGCCGACAAGACCGGGTACCCGATGCTGTGGCGCCAGGCCGCGCTCGCCGTCGAACTGTGCCAGCGAGCCGCCGAGACCACAGGCCAGATCCTGCCTGGCTCCTACCGGCCAGGCAGCCAGGCGGGTACCTCCGCCCGGCAATGACAGCGCGTGTTCGGAGCTGACTCGCCGTTCACTTGGATAGGCTCGGGGCCCGCGCGGAGCCTAGCTTTACAGCCGGGTCACGCATGGCGTCACTTTCCCTGCCGGAGCACGGGAGCAGGCAGACAACATCGGGACGACCTTCATGCGAGATCGGCGTGGTCGAGATCGGTGTGGTAATGACACGCGGGGAGGCCGACAAGGAGGCCTTCTCGCACCTTGTCACCTAACCGCGACTGATTGTGACTAGAGGAATGGCGCGCCGAGCCGCCGTTCCGTGCGGGAGTCAGTTGGATGCCCGTAAGGACGTTATCGATTGAGATCTGGTCATCTGTGCGCTAGCAGACCTGGAAGGGAACGCATGCGCGATCGGAGGTTGGGTTCCTGTACCTCCCCTGCCGCGCCGATGGCACATGTAAGGACAGCAGCGCGCCAACCGGGGGGCGATCCGGCCGATCCCAGCTTGGTCCTCATTTGAGGGAATCAGCGGCGCGGGGATTCTGCAACCGTTGACTGGCTTCAATGTCTCGCGCCGCGCTTTTTGATCTCGCAGCCGAGTGGGCGGCGCGACTGGCGCCGGTTATGGTTTGGGTTATGAGCTGCTACCTGTGCGCGTACAACAAGCCAGATAGACCGCAGGCTCATCACACGCTTCCGCTGGGAAGTCCGGCCGGGTCTTACGACGATCTCGGCACCTGCAACGGTTGCTCGATCTGGGCGTGCTCGAATCATGGGACGCGGTATGGCTATTTCGAGTGCGCGATGTGCACGCCGGCGACAGCCGCTACCGAGGCGATTGTGGAAGGCAGGATCGCGGGCGCGGCGTCCTCGCTGGCTTTTCTCACCGGCGTATATGGCAACGACGAGCTGCGCGTCCGAGTTGGCCGGGCTATTTCCAGGGTTGTGGATGACAGCCGGGAGCTGTCTGGCGCGGAGCCGCAGCGATTGGTCCCTCCTAGGACCCTCAGGCCTAATCTGGTGAGCAACCTGGCCGACGTGATTCGGGATCAGGACGACCGCCTTGAAGCCGGCATCTTGCCCGGTGTCCTGGGTGATGGGGCCGAGTCGGTGCCGGAGGCTGGCGAGTTCTCGATCGATGCTGTCGGCGGGGCTGTGCGGCAGCGCTTCGTTCCGCTCAGATTGCGCCTTCTGGTCGATGAGGCAGACCCGGCAGTAACGACGGTCACTGGCGCGCTGCTGATGGGCTACGTGCTTGCCGATGCGCCGATCACTAGCCTGGCGCGTGAGTTCCCTTTCGACTGGCCGCAGCGGGTTGCCATACTCAGGCCCCCGTGGCAGGTCTCGCATCCCCTTCTCCTGGACCCTGTTCTGTGGATGTTCGGGACCGCGCTCATGCTGGTCAGCGACTCATGATGGAGATCACGTCCTCCGGCGAGAAGGTGCCTGGCATACGCGGCATCAACGGCATAACCGGGGGCAGCATCTATATCGCGCGCAGAGATGCCGCCGGAGAGTTGACACCTGATCTGCCTGATGGCGTGCCAGTCGTGCTGTCGACACGCGAAGGCCGGCTTGAGCTAACCACCCGGCATAAAATTCAAGGCAGCGCGAACGAGGAAGGAACCTACCTCAGCCCCACGGACTTGGCGTCGCTTGCTGACAGGGCCAGTCCGACAATCCGTCGGTACACCCGGACTGACACGTTCGCCAAGTTGTGGTCTTGCGCCGGCATCGGGCTGCTTCTCCCCGCCGTGCTCGGCATCCTCGCAGCGGTCGCGGGCTTGGTCTTCCTGCTCCTGAGCCCAGCTCAGTCCGCAGCGCCGTCGACTAGGGACAGCGCCGCTATAGCCTGGGCTGCGGTGCCGGGAAATGCCCGGAGCATCAAGGCTCTGTCATGCATAGAAAGGATCGAGGGCCAGCCAGCGCCAGCCGTGACGATCCCAGGGGTTAGCTGCGCCCCGCCCGCCACGCACTGGTGGCGGTCGCCAACATTCGGCGCCGTCGTCGTGGCCGTCATCGCTCTAATCACGGCCGGGGCCGCCATCATCAACCTTCCGGCGCGCTACCGGCACGGCAGAACGCCGTCGTCAAGCTGATCTGAGCGCTGCGTGGCTTTATTCGACAGGCGTCGACCCAGCCGCTTCCCCCTGTATGTCGCCTTGCCAGAAGCGATGATCCAGCAAGGCGCCGAGAGCCGGCGATCTCCAGACGGCGCCGCAACTCCCCGGCGAGCCCGTCATCTTCATCAGATCCACTGGTCATGCAACGAGGGGAGTCTGAGATCGGCGATGATATTGGGCTAAGAGGCAGACTTCGGGTGCTTGGATTGTCCAGCCTGCCCGAAGGGGCCAACCTCTCAACTTTGCGCCGCGAGCGGCCGGACCACGTCACACTCATTGACGAGATCGCCGCTCCCGGAAGGGCTGCCGAGGTGCGCGTCTTGCAGTACGGCGTAACCCGCGAAATTCTGCGACATGCTAGCCGATGTCGCGGGTTGGGACATCAGCCACATCGGCGGCCGCGGGATCCTGGAGAATTGCTACTTGGGACCGTATTCAGTCCTGCAACGCTGTCAGCCCGACATCCGCTGGACCTGGAAGCGGAGCGCCCGCCCAGGTCCGGTGAAGGCGTTCGGCGTTGTCGGGGTAAATGAGTTCGAGGCCCAGCGTCGTTAGCAGGTGGCGGCAGGAGTTGTTCAGGGTGCTTTCTGCTGTGACCGTCTCGTACAACAGCTGACCGGGTGGGGAGACGGCGGCCAGGATCGGTTGCTGGGCAGCGTAGTCAGCGTAGGCGAACAGGTGAGCGTTGCGGGCCTGCTCCAGGGCCTGATCGCTCACGTTGCCGTTGATCAGCTCGGTCGCGGCGGTGAGCCTGGCCTTCATGGCGGTGATCATGGCGGCTGCTGTAACCGGTGCCGAGATGTGCCCGACGGCCCTGGCCAAGGTTTTGTACTCGGGTTCGAAGACCGCCCGTATGGCGCGCTCAAGGCGATCGAAGTCGGGGCGTCCGGTCCAGTTAGCCTGCGTGACGACTTCGATCAACTCCCGGCGCGCGGCGGCCGTCGCATGAGGGCTGGCGATCTGGCCGAGCACCTGGCGCGCGGCGTCCGCGGCTTTCTGTTTGCTGACTCTGGGGTCGCCGAGCCAGGTCATCATGGCGCGGCGTGCCTGACGGATGGACACGAAGCTGTCGCCCCAGTACATCCAGATGCCCACCGGTATCCTGGCGAGGCTACTGATGGAGTTGTCCTTCCTGTGATGTAGCAGCGTCAGCAACAGGTTTCGCTGGTTGGCAGCATAAAGAGCGGGCGCCGAGCCATGACCTTTGCCGGCCGGTCGTTTCTGCGGGTTGTCGAGCAGGCCGCGCTCGGTCCAATCCCGGATCAGCCTCTTGCTCACGTCGTGGCCTGCCGCGTTTGCATCTGCGACCAAGTCGTCGATCGTTCCGGCCTCCGTGATCAGGTCCACGCTATGGAGATTACACCGAACCCGTTGAGTTACACGAGTGCAAGCTGCACGGCATCAAGGTAATACTGCTTATGGGAGAGCCACAGCCGAGTCACCTGATCGCCTCCCGGTACTCGGCTCAGGCACACCGACGCGCCGCTTGCGAGTGCGCGGATACGTCTCAATACGGAAGGAGGTGGTGAAGGTGCGGAAGCTTGTCGGCATCCTGGTCGGCATCGGTATCGGCTGGGTCGTTGAACAGGTCGCCGAGGAGATCCTGGACGACATGGGTGTCCCCGACGGCGCGGCCCGAGTGGCCGGGGCCGTTATCGGCGCGATCATCTCGTGACTGACGAACGCCCGGAACCGGGAGACCGCGAAGGCGACCCGACTCCGGGCATTCGCCATTTCGAGCGACGAAGCTTGGCAGGAAATTCTGAGAAGTCAGCGCCCAGTACCTACCACGGAGATTGCCACGTTCCCGCCGTTTTACCTGCCAGCCGAGGCGGATGGACCGGGCCGGTTCGCCACCCGCGACGGCCGGTCCATCCTCGTCGCCTCCCGCGATCTCGCAGAACTGGATGATCGGATGAGAAACCTGGCCATGAGCGCCGCTCCCCGTAGCCGGTCGGTCACAATTTAACGCCCACAGCGAAATCACGGACATGCCGGTCCTGGTCGGTTCTAGCGTCATCTGCCGTGAACCCGGATATCGAAGCTGCCTGGATCGCGGCCGGTGTCGGCGGACTCGGCATCATCAGCACAACCGTCATCGCCTTGGTCAGCGCCAACAGCACCAAAGAAGGCAACCCGCGAGACGCTGCGGGCGGCGGCAGACAACCTGAGCCGGACCCTGGACGCCGCACGCGGTGACCGGCTATGGGATGCCAAGGCCGCCGCCTACACCGATGCGATCGCGCTCCTGCGCCGCAGGGTTGCGGTGCGCGAGCACCAGACACGGTCGTACCGGTGAGACGAGGCGACCGAGGAGCGGTTGCAGGAGCGGCTGGACAGCATCAAGATTCCCGACTGGTCAGATGCCGAGGCTCGCCTGATCGCATTCGCTTCTCCCTGCGTCTGGGAGGCGGTCGAGGCGAACAGGATCGCGGACATCGAAGCCGACAGGTTGTGGGGTCGCTACCAGTCTCAATGCGAAGATTCGCGCCAGGCTTCGCTGGCCGGGTCAACGGGGCCGGGCGGCAGGCCTCTCATCGAGGCGCGCAAGGCGGCCGTGGCCGCCGTGGAGACAGCAGCGGCCAAGTCGGACGAACTGATCGTCAAGATCAGAGAAGACTTGCACAGCGAGCCGAGCCAGACCGCCTCGGCTGAACTGCCTACCCTGGGCCAGCTCGCCCCCCCAGCGATCACGAGACAATAGCCGCTCCCCAGACAGCGGCAGTATCGGGCGGAGGCGACCATGAAACCGATATCCAGGGAACAAAGACAGTCGGCACTGGAGAAGGCGGCCATCCAGCGCCGTGAGCGCGAGAGCCGGGGCGAGCGGGAACCTCTAGATGAATGGCCGGACGGGCCGCCGACCGGCGACCCGGAGGCCATGCAGCGCTTCGACGCGGCGCTGCGCCGGTGGTATGAGACGCACGTCGGGCCCGTCGAATAGCTGACCGCCCTTACCCGGCCGGGCGGTCAGGCCCTACAGTCAGGCTGGACACGCAAAGCGTCAGGCTGCACGGGCGGCTACTTCTTCCTGATCCGGCGGTTGCGCTCAGCGAACCGGTCAAGGCGCTGCCGGGCACTCCACCTCGAGCGCTCGGGTCCGCAGACCGGGCACGGTTCAGTGGCCACGGCACGCACCACGCCGCAGTCCCGGCACCGCTGGCCGAGCAGCCCGAACCGCTCCATGCCCGGTACGTCGGCAAGTGCTCACCAACTCCGCCGAAGTGCTCACCTAGTCGTGGTGCTGGGTCCCCGGCCTGGCCCGGCGGTTCCTGCGGTGCGGGTGCCTCGATCCGGCGCACGCTTCCCCACGGGATGAACTGGTTCGGCGCGGCTCCCGGCTGGGTGACGATCAGGCCGAACTCGCACATCATCAGCGCGGAACCATCCGAGAGAGACCGGCGGACCGGGTCATCTCGATCTCGACATGCCCGAACATGCCGCCGAGCGCGTTCGCGTAACTGCTGACAGCCGACACGATGACGCTCATAACCTGGTCAATCGAGCAGCCGGGCTGACATCACCTGTCCGGAACGGAAAGCGACCCGGCAGCCCGGCGGACAGATCGGCAGCGCCCACCGCCGGACGAGACCGGCGCGGTTAATCAGGCACGAGTAGCAAACTGCCGCGCTATCCGCGCTGATCTGCACCAGCGTGCCGCCCCAGCCGGCGCAGACCGACGTCGGGCCAGACGGCGGCGCTGGCGTCCTGCCGCTGCGTCTGGCCGCTGGCGGCCTGGTCCTGGTGCTCATCTACATCGGAACGTTTGGCCTCCAGATGATCCGAGCGCATCTAGGCACCCATGCGCGCCACTGAGTGACTGTCTGTGCACACAGGTTGTGGATGAACTTGTGTATAACTTGTGGACTACGTACCGTCAGCTGTGGATTGGTTGTGGACAATCCCATAGCGGCCCGACCTGCGGAATCGACGTTTTCGCAGGCCAAGGCGGACTTGATTCCACCCACGTATCGTAGCCAGTTTCGTTTCAGCGTCAGATTCGGCTCAGATCCTCCGGCTAGCGCCAATGGTTAGAGCGCCCAGGGTGCCGCAGGGCAGTGAAGAATGGAGTACACCGGAAATGGAGCAGGCCCGGTCCTTCTCAGGGGACACCGGGCCAGCTCAACCCCCAACGCAAGGAGGTGCTTGCAATGACACCAGGCGACTGCCTCGTCTGGCAAGCAGACGGGGGCGCCCATGCCCCTTGACCTGATTGTCACCGGCTCGGTTGCGGTGCCGACCGTCATTCTCGGCTCTATCGCGCTGTTCAGATGCGACCGCAGGGACATCCCCGAGGTTGCGCGGTGGATCTTCGGCCGCAGGCAAGGCGGCAGCCGCTAAGAGCCCGCCCGCCCGTAGGTGCCACACCGGAAGTCATCCGCGCGGCACCCACGGGTTTGCCGGCCTCATAGGCCGGCTTGCCGGTCGGGGCGGTCCTTTATCGGGAGCACACCGGCCAATCTGCCCTAGGCTCGCGCGCCGATCAGGGTGCGAGTGCCGCTCGCCGTTGCTCAGCATCCGGTGAGCCACGGCATTGTGCAGCAGCTGAGCCCAGCTGCCTGGGTGCCGCAGCGTGCCGGACGAAGGATCAGGCGTGACGAGCGGCTCTATCTCCTGGCCGCGGTGCCCCATCTGCTCGGCCGTCTGGGCAGGACTTCTCTGGCCGACTCCGCCCGCGCGACCACTGCTCAGCACCAGCCAGACGCGCTTAGTGCGGGTATCGCACCGGGCGTCGTCGTCGCAGATGGCCCGATCGGCAAAGCCAGCTTCGGGAGGTCGTAGACGAGCGGTTGACCTGTTGCGCCGCACAGGTGGGTCGAATACTCCCTGCCGGGCCTGATCCGGTACTGCCCGGCCTCGGACAGGATCGCCCTAGGAGGGATTGGCGAAACGATTGGCGAAACTCTTCATGATCGTTTCGCCTAGCAGGCTGCTTTCAGTTAGGACGGCGGCTCGATCCTCTTGTCGTGCTCGCGGATGGCTTCGGCCGTGACGGATTCCGTGATGAGTTCCAGTGTCCACGGCCCGGTGTTGACTTCCAGGTCTCGGCCGAACCCGGCCCATTTGCCGGTCATCTTTTGCCCTGTCGGATTGGTGAGCATCTGGATAGCCCCGTGGTAGACGGCCCCGCGATAGTAGCCGTCTGCTGACGTGTGCTCGGTCCAGGTGCCGGTGACCACCTGCCCGTTCACGTCCAGTTCCAGCGACAGCCGTGACGCGGACGCGGGCAGTGACCGGACCATCAGGCGCGCTCCGCGCTGGAGTACCAGGACGTAGTGCCGGTTCGAGAAGACCGCGCCCCGTCCCGATGACGGGAACTCGTATTCCGAGAGCCAGATGCCGGTCAGCGGCCCGTAGCGGGCACCGGGCTCGGGCAGCGGCATCGGCGAGTCCAGGCCGGCGTCGGACAAGGCGCGGCTGCGGTCCATGCCGGCGGCGGCATCGGCGAAGCCGAGGGTCGCGGCCGGGACGCCGAGCACGTTCTCCAGGGCGATCAGGTAGCGGCCCTGCGGCCGGCGTACCTGCCCGGACTCCCACCGCTGGACCATGCCCCGCGTGCAGCCGTTCGGGTCGCCGGCCCGGTACCCGGCTTCGCGGATGCGCCGGGCGAGATCTTCCTGGCTCAGGCGCGCATCAAGGCGGGCATTTCGCAGCGCCAGATTCGATCCCACGCCCTGACCATAGCACAATGATGCCGAAATGACGCAAGATGACGCCGGAATGATGCAGCCACAGGCCCTCGTGCCGCTTTACGCTGCGGTTACCGGCTGCGAGACCCCGCCCGCAGCGCCAGTTACGGAGGTTCCGGTGCCACACCGCGCCATGCCCGCCACAATCCGAGCGCCACGGACCATGTACACGACCTACCGGAATCACTCGCGCTTCGCCCGCGTCAGGCTCCGCCGGCCCGGTCCGCGTCCCTCGTTCGGAGCGAGGATCACGGCCCTGTTTCCCTCTGTCCGCATCCCCGAGGAACGCGCCGAGTACACGCCCGAACTCGCCCTTGAACTGCTCGCCGGGACGACCGACCTCCCTGAGACCAAGCGGGCGCTGTTCATCATCCTCAGCGAGTACGGCCACGCCCTCCACAATCTCGCCACTCAGGCCCTCGCCGCATCGGCCGCCCAAGGCGGTAACAGCGATGGGACCTGAAGCCGCCCCCGGACAGCCCGGCCCTGCCGCTGCCCGCTACCGGCTCGGCACCTGGTTACGGTCGCAGCGGCAGAAGCAGGCGCTTGACATCGCCCGCGCCGCCGCTCACATCGGCATCGTGCCCAGCACGCTTTCCAGAATCGAAACGGGGTACGCGCCGCTGCGCACCTCCTACCTGTATCTCCTGCTCGATCTCTACGGCGTGACCGGCGACGCTGAGCGGCAGGAACTCGCCGGCCTCGCCCGATTGGGCCAGTGCCAGCCCTACCGGGCACAGCATGACGACCTGATTCCCAAGGGAACAGCGAACTACCTTGACCTTGAAGCCAGCGCGACCCAGATACGCACCTACGCGCCCCAGATCATCCCCGAACAACTCATGACACCCGCCTACGCCTCTGCCGCCAGCCGGGTTACTCGCCTCGACCTGCGCCGCCCCCGCTACATTGCGTTCGCCGAACTCGCCCAAGCACGCCATGACCAGCTCTCCCGCAGCGGCTGCCACCTCCACGCCATCATCGACGAGGCCGCGCTATGCCAGCCCGCCGCGCCAGCCAATCTCATCAGCACCCAGCTACGCCAGCTCGCCGGCCTGGCCAACCCCGCGATAACAATCCGCATCATCCCCCGCCTAAAACCCGCACGCGTCATCAGCCCGCCCTTCACCCTGCTCACGCTGGCCGGTCAGCCGCACGACGCGGGCTGCTGCCACGGCCCAGCCGGCCAGATCACCGTCAGCCGGCGTCTCGCGTGCACCCGTGCCATGAACGCCACGTGGGAAGTCCTGATAGCGACAGCGCTCACGCCGGGTGAGTCTGCCAAGCTGCTTGCCGAACTCGCCACGACCTAACCCGACCTGATGCGATGGAACGGCAGGCGGCTGACCGCGACGCGTTCCTTGACGATCTTGGGTTGTACGTGGACGCTGGGCGTGCGGCGTGCGACAACTACCAGGGGGTGCAGCATGAGCGAATATGAGATCGTCGGGCCGTTCGAGACTCACTGGGTGATGGTCGATGGTCGACAGGTGCCGTTCTTGGAGGCGGCGCCGGCGAACGGCGGCATCATTCACCTCACGCTGGATCAGCGCTACGGGCTTGATGTGCCGGTCGCCGACGCCGACCGCATCATTCCATTTATCGCCGACTGCATAGCTGTGGGTCTGGGCTACAACTGCCACCCGAGGCCCGGACGCGAGCCGACGCGTTCAACCCCGTTCCCGCCTGCTCACGGCATCACTTCTCTGAGCCGCGCCGACGGCGATTCGCTAGCAACTGCGTAGGTTGTCGAGGTTGTTGTCGTAGATCGCGTCAGCGCGGGAGCGCAGCGTGTCGATGTTGCAGCATCTGTTTTTGTCTACCAGCGCGAGTCGACCGGTTGACGGGCTCTCGGAGTAGAACCGACGCCCGCTGTCCATGAACTCGTAGATCTGCGGGACTGTATAGCGGCTGCCGCCGACACCCACGCTGACGATGTGGTGATGCCCGGCAATTGTCCGGGTGCTTCTTGTAACGCATGTGATCTGGTAATCAGCCATCTGGTTAGTTTCTCCTTGAGGTGTTCCCGGCTGGGGCAGCCGAGAAGTGCGCGCGTGGGGCAGGAGTCACGGAACCACATCAGGTCAGCGTGGGTGTTGGTAGCACCCGCCAGGGCTTTTTAATTGCTTACAAGACCAAGGATATCGGGAGGGTCTGACAATTAAGGGGTCAGAATGGCCCCGCTCGGAAATTCTTTCAGAGAATTTTAGAGACCTGTCGGCATCTCACTCTCATCAAATTCCAAGGCTAGCGTCATAGTGTCACCGAAGCGCGGGTGAATGGCGTCCAACTTGAGCCGGAAGTCATTCCAGTCCTTGCTCAGTTTCATCAGCGTCACGACCGAGCCAAGGTGTTCGCGCAGCTTGGGATAGCCGACGTTCTGTGTAAGACGCTGAAACAGCTTATGCTTCGGGCGTCCGTGGTCATCGCGAACCTGGACTCGTTTCAGCTCCTCAAGTACGCCGGGCGCGATGCGGCGGTAAACGATGTCATTGGTCATCTGGCCGAAATATCGGGGTCGCTTAACTGTGCCGGTCGGGTAATCCAACTCACGGAGCCGGAACAACTGGCGGTAGAAGTCGTCAGGGAAAGTGGGAATCCATGCCCGCAATTCCTTGTCGATGTAAGCTTCAAGGATTTCGGCCAGCGCTCTGTTGGCGCGGAACTGCTGATAGCCGGTGGCTTCGTCGACGAGCGCGATTATGCCGACGCGGGCCAACCCCCGGATGAGGATTTCAGCCCGCTTGGCTACGTGCTCCTGCTGTCGGTCCAGCACGCCTTCGTCGCGAGCCATGAGGTAGATCTCGCAGACATCAGGCAAGAGTTGTGCGTTGTAGCCGGAGGCGCGACCGCCGACCCCCCCCGGTGCGGAAGGTGATCGGCCGTGCCCTGTCCAGGATGTCAGGCGTGATGAACGAACTGAGTGCCTTGCTTTGCAGGATCGGCGGAATCGGCGTGTCGCCGCCTTCTCGCCGCGTGTTTGCCTTGGGGTGGCGACCGAGTGCGGTAAGGAACGTGGCCTGCGTCAGCACGCGCGTACCGTCATCGAGCACGTAGCACTCGATCTCAGTATCACCTATCCGCAACGGCTGCTCAGGAGAGCCGCAGACGGCTTCGCTCACATCTGCTCGCCAGCGACCTTCGGCTGCTCTTCGTGCTTGGTTGCTTCTTTCCGCAGGTGAGAGCCGCGCGGCTCGCGCGACTCCCCCCTTCGCGCGGCCTTGTGCCTGATTCGGCTCGAACCTGGCCCGCGACCAGGGCCTGAACGCCGTGCCCGCAGAGCGGACCGCCGAATACCTCAGGCTGTTCCGGCACGGCGTGCTCGCCGGCCTGTCCGACGTCCCGCGCATCCCCGGCGCCGGCGAGAAGCAGCCCCCCGGCCGCCTGCTGCTGGAATGCCTCAGGCACCGCCAGGCAGACGTGCTGCGGTTCCTGACCGACACCGCCATCCCGGCCACGAACAATCAGGCCGAGCGCGACGCAAGGCCAGCGAAAACCCAGCAGAAGATCAGCGGCCGGCTCCGCTCCCAGACCACCACCCGGCACCGGTACGCCATCCGCGGCTACGCATCCACCGCCGTCAAGCACGGCCAGCCCGTCTTCACCGCCATCTGCGACGCCCTCGCCGGCAACCCCTGGATACCACCCATTCCAGCCAGCACCTGAACCACGCCCGAAACCCGTCACGCACAGCGACTCAGGAGTAACTCAATAACGAGCAGGACGGGTGACCTGAATGTTTACCTCGCCGGGTCGTCGTGGCCACCGCGCAGATCGCCTGCCCGAAATCCGCTGAATACGTGAATAGGCAAAGGTGAGGCGGTCGAGAAGGACCGTCGCACCTGATTTGAATCGATGATTACTTCGGCGACGGGGCGGTTTCACGAATGCAGGTGATCTGACCGCGTGCGTTCACGTCGGTGTGCTCGTGTCCGGCCTCGTCGGCCGCTAGGCGCCGGTAGGATCGGCGCCGTGATTCGCGACCGGCTGGACGTGGTCAAGGTCTTCTTCGACTTTGTCTACCTGTTCTCGGAGGACTCGCTGGCGGCGCCCATCGAGGAGGTGCCCGATGGCGTGGCGGCGGCGGTCGACGGGATGCTCGCGGTCCCGGTGGCCACCGATGCCAGCCCGGTGCGGGTGAGCGTGGAGTTGCACGACCGGCTGCCGCTGCCGCTGGAGGCGGGTGACGGGGAGGATGTGGCGGTGCTGGCCTGGCGGCCGGCCGGGCGGGCGCTGACGCTCGGCGACACCTCGGCCATGGGAATGGCGGAGAAACTGAGGCTCGGGGACGGCGATGAGGTTCTGGCGGCGGAGATCAGATGCCGGGGCCGGGATGAGGGCAGCCGCGCGCGCGCGGGCGAGCTGAGGAAGCCGGCAGAGGAGATCGTCGTCCGGCTGTGGCCCGGCCTGGCGCCCGGCGGCGCGAGCGTGACCCGCCGCAGCGGGTTCGCCCGTGCCCTTGCGGGGGAGCGTCCGCCGCCCAGCGGCCCGGCGGCGCCCCTGGCGCTGGGGGAGACCGTGGCTGTACCGGTCAGCTATCACGGGTTTTACCTTCGTGACGGGAGAGTGGCGGCGCCGTGGGAGTGGCGCGAGGGGATGGTGCTGGCCAGCGCCCGGGTCAACGGGCTGGTCGCCAACCTGCCGGGGCTGGCGCGGGTCGAAGTCGGCACCCAGTTCGGCGAGGTAGACGTGCGCGTGCGGGCGGCGCGGCCGGGAACGGTCGCGACCGCGCTGGCCGTGGCGGCAGGCCCGTCAGGCTTGCCCGCGACGGCTGATGCTGTCGCCGTCACCCATCACACCAGCGGGAGCATCTTGATCACTGACCTGGAGGACAACGCCGATCACTACCGGTTCACCGTCCCGGCCGGGGAGACCGGGCTGCTGGTGGTGGCCTGGGACCGCGACAAGGCCGCGAAACGGCGGCGGAACGCGACGTCCAGGGAGCGGGTCGACCTCGTCTTCTGGGCCGGGGAATCCCACGGCGAGCAGGTCATCCAGGCCCGCAGCGCCTTCGGCCGGAAGATGGCCGCCGACGCCGAGGGCATCCGCGAGCAGCTAGCGCGGGACTAGCCAGCCGCGCGGGCCGGCTAGTCCCGCCACCCTGCCCGATGTCACGCCGTCATGACATCCGGGCCTGCGTCAGGGATTACTCAGCGAGCCATCACGGCCTCAGCCCGCCCGATCTCAGCAATCTCGCGCATCCTGATCTTGCTGAACACAGTCAGCATGATGAACCGCCGATCCCGAGCGATCCTGTACGAGACCCGCACCTGATGCCCGCCGCAGTAAAACCGTAGAGCGGGTCCAATGGCTGATACGCGGCCTTGAATAGCAGAGCCCGGAACGGGATTGGATATGGGGTTACGCCTGAGCTTGACCAGAAGACACCGTGTCCAGGAATCGGGCTCGTTTGAGCACGGGTGCCGGTCGAGGCATTGAGCATCAGGCAGCGAGTCATGGCTGCCCGACACGACCGAGTCGGCCGGAGGCGAGTTCTTGTGCTGTGTAGTCCGGGTGTCGTCCCGCTGTGTGCGGCGCGTCGGCGAAGGTCGCCGCTTCTGTAGCGGTCAGTTTGCCCTGTCTGATCATTAGGTGCATGAGCTTGTCCACGCTGACTGGCTGGACGTTGCGGTTCTTCGCCGCGACGCGTGCGCCATAGTCGTCGCAGAGCATCAAGGCCTTCATTTTCTGCGCTCGAGATGCTAGCGAGATGACAGCAGCTTCGCCGAAGTGCTCCATGGGGTGCTTCAGCGGCCGGCCGCCAGCGATCTCTTCCTGCGCCTGGACTGCCAGTTCGACACCGACCGGGTCATCAAGGGCGACTGCTTCGCCGAGCCATTCCAGTTGGCCGAGAGCCGTGCCTGCCCACGTTGCGGTGATATCGGAGGTCTTCGACAACTCCTGCAGTTCCGTTACCACTGCCTTGACCAGCATCCGGTAGGAGGGCGAGAGCGCTGCCACTACCGCTTGCTGAAGCGGCCGATGCACCCCCAGCGTCACGAGCGCGCTGGTTTCGGGAAACCAAGCCCGGGGTTTGGCGCCGGCCGCTTGCCCGGGCGGTTCGCTGGTCACAGGACAATATCGGTACTTGCCGCGGCCTGTACATGGTCCCCCATGACCTCCTGCCACAGGTCCTCGTCGTCGTCGCGTTGAAGCAGCGATGCCAGGACCGATAGCCCGAGGCGCTGCTCACGTGCCGCAGCGAGCGCTCGTCGTGTCAGCCGTTCGGGGGAGCGGCGAACATGCCCGCTGGCTGTCGCCGCCAGTGACGGAGCGACGTCCCGGTGCCGTTCCAGAAGGGACGTCACGCCGCGGCCGAATTCACCACTGAGATGACGGACCGGATCTGGACGGCACTGGGCACCGTGCTCACGCACCACGGCCGGCGCGACGTCCGGAAACTGGTGATCGAGCTGTCTGACACGCCGCTACCCGTGATCTCACCCGGCTGGCGTCTGCAGGCAGCAAAAGCAACTACGCAAACCCCCGGCAACCAGGCGCGGCGCGAGCGAGCCAAGGGCGGGTATCCCGTCCAGGACGACCTCGTGTTCGGCAGCCAGGCTGAGCTTGCCGTGTACAACGTGCTCATGGAGCTTCAGCGGGACTTCCCCGTCAAGGACGCGTTCGCCGTGCTCCCGCTGCCCGGGGCCAGGCTCCGCGACGACGGGGTCCGCACGCCGGACTTCGTGGTGATCGCGCGCGAGGTAAGCGCGCCGGGGCCGAAGGCTCGAAGGCGGCAGCCAGATCGGCAACAGAGCAGTCCCGACCCAGGCAACCACCGCGCCGGAGAGTGACACATACGCAGGCTGCCCCGCCCAACCCTCAAGGATGGGACACCCATCTCAGCCACGGCCACCACCACACGGCCAACCGGCAGATCGAGCAAGCTCTCCAGACAAGTCGCAACCGGTAGCCGGAAGCGGTACTCCAGACCGCTACCACCCCTTGCCCGTCCGCTATATGTCCGTGAATCGCGGCACGGCCCGCCCACGGCCTACAAAAGCTCCGCCCAAGCTGCAGCAGACATCACCGCAGGCATGTCGCGCTGTGACAGATCTCCGCAGTTCAGTAACGTAAATCGAACTCGTGACGGACAGTTGAACCAGCAGGTTCAGCGCCAGGATCTGGCCCACGCATGGCCCACAGACCCGAGGAAACGGTCCCGGTAACCGCTCCCGGCCGCCACCGGGCACGGACAGAACCTACGCCGAAGAACCGGGTCTGACCTGCGGAAACTACAATCAGGAGTTGGTGGCAGGTGTTGGGTTCGAACCAACGTAGGCTGAGCCGACGGTTTTACAGGCCTTCCACCGCACGCCACTGACCTGCGCAAACGCCCATCGGCACAGTCTTTCGGCGTGCCCTCGGCGTACCGCGATTGTAATGACCAGATTAGCGATAATCTTTGAGACGAAACGCTTGAGGCTTATTCAACGCTCATTTTGTAGAAATACAATCCGACGACGATTGAGATCGTCTCGGCGAAGGTGTCCAGGGGTCTCCGGCACGGCCGTTTCAAGATCATTACGTTAGGCCGAGGATGGCGAAAGGCCGGTCGACGGAGCGGCAGGCCCGCCGGGTGGCCTCGGTGGTGTCCTGCCGTCCGGCTTGCCGGAGCGCGCCGATGCCGAGGTTCCTGAAGGCGGCCATTGCCCTTGGCCCGGATCTGGTGCGGACCCGGGACTGGTCTTCGCGGTAGAGGGTGTCGCGACCCGGTGCAGGGACTCGATTGCCCACTGGCCGCGGACGAGGCCGGCGATGGTCTCCGGGGCGGCGCGGGTCGCGGACAGGCTGGTGACGCCGAGCGCGGCGATCTCCGACAGCGGCGTGCCGTTCAGGGCGGTGACGTGCCGCTCGATCAGGTAGACCTGGCTGACGCGGGGAAACGGCAGGTTCTCGGGCGCGTCCATGACCTGGATGGTGCGGGTGGTGACCCGGCCGTGGCCCCGGTCGGTGACGGCGCGGGCGACCGGGACGTCGCGCCAGGGCAGGGCGTCAAGGGCGTCGGGCAGGCCGGGCTGGTTGTCCTTGGCCGGCAGGACGAAGTCCGCGCCGCGCCGGTGCAGGTACCCGGCGGCGGCGCGCTGGCAATGGAGCGCGTCGGCCGTGATGACAGCCTGGTCCAGGTTCATGCTGTCGGGCAGCGGGATGATCACCGGGATCTCGTTCGTTTTCGCTCCGACCCCGACCTGCCCGGCGACCACGCCCCGCCGCCCGGCCAGGGCAGCCAGCAGGTGCACCTGGCTGCCGTCGGCGTTCCTGGCCCCCCGGACGGTCTTGCCGTCCGCCCGGACCGGGATCAGCGCCACCTCGTCATCATCGCCGTGACCCGGGCCGGCCAGGTCACCCGCTGCGCGGGCCCGCTCGGTCAGCCACGCTCCGGCCGCCGCGTCCAGGGCCGCCGTATCCGCCTCGGTAACCACCCGCCAGATCGTGGCCTTCGACGGCGGCCCCGCCGCCGGGCGGGCGGCCCCGCACCGCCGGTACAGGTCCGCCAGCACGTCAGCGGGCACGTCCGCGACCCAGCCCGCGATCGCCGTGAACGACCGTGATCCGGCGACCACCGCCGCCGCGGCCAGCGCCAGCACCGCCGCGACCGGATGATCCCGCCCCTGGCCCGTCCGCCCGTCCGTCACCCCGGCCAGCAGTTCCAGCAGATCAGGGACGGGCGCGGGAACCGGGACCGGGGACAGGACGTCCGGCTTGCCGCCGGCAGGCCCGGGCAGCATCGGCCCGGACATCTGCGGGCAGTCACTGGCAATGGCACAATCAGGCACGGCGAAGCTCCGGCTGACGAGGGTCTGTAGGAGGACACCTCGTAATACCGGGGCTTCGCCTTACTACATGATCACCACACCGGGCCGACGCCCGATCGTGACAGAACGCCACATCCCATCAGCAGAGAACGGCCAGCGCCGACCCTAGAACGATCTTGAAACGGCCGTGGGGTCTCCGGTAGTCGGTGTGCATGATCCTCCAGGTCTTGAAGTTCGCGATGGCCCGTTCGACGACGTAGCGGATTCTGTTGACGGCCGTGTTGTATTCTTTTTCCCAGTCCAGCAGGTTGCGGTGGGCGGGCTTCCTGATGGGCGTGATCATGCCGCTCCCGATATAGCCTTTGTCGGCTATCCATGAGCCGGGAGTCACTCCGGAAAGGACGCCTGACTCGCGGATGCAGTGCATGTCGTGGCGGCTCCCTTCGACCGGATCGGATATCCAGGCGATTTCGCCTTCGAGGGTGCAGGCGACTTGCACGTTCATGCCGGTGGTTTTGTGCTTCCCGGAGTAAAGGCCCGGAGCGGAAGCCCAGGACCAGCACGGGAGCAGGCTTCCGTCCACGATGTGCTGGGATTCCGGGCCGAATTCGTCAGCCGTGGGCACGACACCTTTGAGTACTTTCTTCAGGAGCGGGCTGACCGCTTTTATCGCGCGGCTGATCGTCGGCTGGGATACGCCGAAAGACTCTGCGATTTCCGCCTGAGCTCGATTGCGGCGCAGGTAGGTGAGTGTCACAACAACTGATTTGTAAAGGCCGAGCGAGGGCGGCCAGGATGCCTTTCCTTTTTCGGCTGCCGCTTGCAAGACAAGTACGCAGAGGTCCGAGATCTCTTCCTGGGTGAATCCAGTGGTATGATACATGTGGCGGCTCGCGTTCTTGAGAATTGCGTGTGGTAACTCAATTCTCCCGGAATGCGAGCCGTTTTTAGTTTTGACACGCCGTTATGGCGAGTCGGTTTTGTCCCCTCCCTGAATAAGCCTCCTTCGCTCCGGTGGCAGCCGAATGGGCCTCCGGTGGCCCAGCCAGAACCGTTCGGGCGCCTGTCGCCGCTGTCGGCTGTTGATGAACGCTGCGGCGGCATGGGAGCCGGGTGCACGTACCGGTCTACTTCTAGCGGTCACTGATGCTGGTCGGACTTGCCGGTGGTATCCGCTGACGCGTCGGTCGGGCTGTTTGATCTCCCCTACGGGGCGCCCCGGTCCTGAGTCCTGCGGGTGACAGCAGGTACCTTCAGGTTTCTCAGGTATCTCAGCCAGGATTTCGCGTTCCTTATAGGTTCCGACAAAAAGATTGCCAATATGATCGTAAGCGCACTCAGAATGAGTGAAATTATGGCTGCCAGAAGAGCGGCGGAAGAATGTGAATGCCTAAAGCGCCAGCGGAGCCGACTCATGCCTGCCGGTGACCTGGAACGGTGCTCAGGCGACAGGAGTGAGGTGACGGTGCAGCCAAGGATTTCGCGGCAAATGCGAGCAACCTGCCGATAACTGGGCGAGTTGCGAATCTGCTCGCCCGCAACTGAGATGGGCGCGGAGTGGACTGACCACGGCACCCGCCGCGGACCGGCGGCACTGGGTCGGGCGCTGTGATCGATTATGTGCTGTTGCCGAGCGGGGCGGACATCAGGCGGAGGAGTTCGTGGGCGAACCTGGGCACTCCGGCCCGGCTGAGGACGGTTGCCAGGTCCTGGGGTGTCAGGGGCGGCCGCCTGGTGTGCTGCGCTTGCTCGTGGATGACTTGCAGGATGGTGGGCGGGCTGAGGTCCAGTTGGTCGAGCAGGAAGTCGTCTGGGTGGATGGCCTGCAGCCCAAGTGGCCCGAGCGCGGCGGCGGGGAAGTCAGTCAGGTTAGCTGTGACAATTGCCTGCGCTCCTCCCCGGATTCCGGCGGCGACGACGTGGCGGTCGTCCGGATCGGGCAGTGAGATTCCTGCCAGGAGCCCTTCCCAGCCAACGACCAGGGCGTCGTCGAAGGCGTCTTGCATGTCAGTGAAGCGCTTGCCGGTGTCCGCGTCCGGGTGGATGTTCGCGATGGCTTCGCGGGCTTCGGTCAGGATGCGGTCTGACCACAGTGGCCTGTACAGGCCCTTCTCGGCGATGCGAAGGAGCGTGTCGGCCAGCGAGACCGGTACCAGGACGCACGCGTCGAGAATTGCCGTATGGCGCGCCATGTCAGGATGCGGCCGGGCCAACTACTCGCTTGCGGGCCTGTTTCAGGGCCTGCGCGTAATCTTCCGCCTTGTCCTCGTACAGGCCTGCACCGCTGGCGTCCTCGGTCATCCGGTCCAGGGCCGCGCGGCGATGCTGCCGCTGGCGGTCAAGATAGGCGAGCAAATCAGAAAACAGCACCCGGCGGTGCCGTCCCGGCTGGTCGTAGGGGATCTTCCCCTCCTCCAGGAGTTTGACCAGCGTCGGACGGCTGATGCCGAGGAAGTCAGCTGCCTCCTGGGTGGTGAGCCGCTGCGTCTGGGGCACTACCGTGACAACCTTGCCCTCGCGCATCGCCTCCACGACGCTGACCAGGATCTGGTAAATCTCCTCGGGCAGCGGCACCTGCTCCCCATCTGGCCCGAGCAGCAACGCCGGCTCGGCATGCAACTCCAGGAACCGTCCCAGGTCCAGCAGCGCGCTAAGGTCCTCTGGCGGGAACACTACGCCCGCTTCAGCTAGCTTCGTCATCGCATCCTCCTGCCTCAAGCATAGCCCAATTCGAAAGAAACGAAACAACGTCGGCGGTTGTCCCGCCGCACTCGCGTCCTGTCAAGCCCGGTAACTCAGCCGGCCAGCGCACATCCAGGCCCCGTACACCGTCACAGAGCACACGCGTTCGAACGAACCTGCGGTGCGTATCTGAGCAGCTCAAGCGGCATGGTGCCGCACGTTGGCCTCAGCGGCAGATGGTGACCGTCGCCTGCGAGAAGCGGTCACAGATCAGGCACCCTCTGCTTGGCAGTTTTCGGCGTGTATCAGGCGTGAGCACCGGCAGATGCCAGCCGCCAGCCATCAGAACTATGCCTAGAGCCGGGAGCCCATCGCCAGCATATGCCCAGGTCGACAGCACTTTCCGCACCTGATGGCAGGTACTGGAGCAGGCTAATACGGGCTAGACCGACGGTTTGCGCAAACCGCTTCCACTTTCCTGCTGGAGGAGGCGATCGGGGCGGGACTTGCCGGGCTGTTCGCGGCGGCCCGTGCGGCCGGAGTTCGCACGTCCCTCGATACGGACTACACCCGGCCCTTCGGTGGGGAGACGAGCGGCTGCGGGCGGCGCTTGGTCCGGTCGACGTGTTCCTGCCGAACGAAGCCGAGGCGTTCGGGGTCAGCGGCGAGTCGCCAGCCAAGCCGGCCGGAGCGGCGCTCGCCGCGCGCGGCCGGTCGGTGGTGATCAAACTCGGCGAGCGGGGTGCCATGTGCTGGCCGGGCGCGACGCTCGTGACGGTGCCGCCAGCAGCGCTGGCTCAGCATTCGCCGCCAGCATCAGTTGTGATCGTCACGACGCTGGGGTACCAATAGGTCGAGCCGATATTCGAACGACTTGAGTGCGGGTCTATGCAGAAGGCGGGAGGATTGCTATCGGGCCATTGCAAGAGAACCGGATATTCACAGTTATTTACTGCCGACTTGACTGGATCGAGAGCGTTCCAGTCATAATTCACTCCAGCGTCGCATGGCGCGGGAATTCCCGATCCGCCGAAATCGACCTGCATATAGGTCAGCGCATTGTTTACATCCGGCATGTCAGGCGACGCCGAATGACTGGATGTCATATGTGAGGTGGTGGCAGCGTGGCGCCCGTGTTCGGACGTGCCCGCTGCCGCGCTGACGCCCGCGCCGGTAAACATTCAGCCTCTGCACGCTGGGTGATTTGTGTTCAGGGTCGCCTTGGGTTTACGGGGAGGTTGCCCGGGCGGGTGGCTGCCAGGGCGTGCCCAGCATGAGGTCGTACAGGACGGCGAAGGCGTTGCGGCCGTGCTTGCGGGCGGTATCGATGTAGCTTCTGATGTCGAGGCGGTCCTGGGTGACGTCGTCGCTGGTGAGGCGGCCGGATATCTTCTGCTGGGTTTTCAGCGGGCGGACGCCGCGCTCGCTGATGTTGTTCGTCGGCCAGATGCTGGTGTCCGTGGTGAACCGCAGCACGTCGGCCTGGCGGTTCTGGCAGAATTCCAGCAGCTCGCGGCCGGGTTTCTGTTTCGTGCTGTTCTTCGGCCCGGCACCCGGGGCACGCTGGCCAGCCCGGCGAGGACCGCGTGCCGGAACTCGCGTTCCAGCGGCCCCGCGGTGGCGGCGGGAATGGCGGGAAGCTGCTGGTCACGGGTGGCGTGCCAGGCACGGATCAGGCCGCGGAGCGCCCGCTGCGCCTGGACCGGCCAGACGGCGTCCGGGTAGGTCTCCGCGCAGTCCTGGTAGTCGCGCAGTAAATGAGCGCAACAGGCCTGGTTCCCGGCGAAGTGCTTCCAGGACTGGCGGAAGTAATTCTGGTACCGGTCCGAGACCACGACGCCGGCGAAGTCCGGCAGGATCCCGGCCTCGCGCATCGTCTCCAGGCTGCGGGTGCCCAGCCAGAAAGAGGAGTACTCCTCGGTGAACGCGCCGTGCACGTACTTCTTCTCCCCGGCCGGCCCGGACCGCAGCGTCGTCTCATCGAACCCCGCCACGGCCGCGGCGGTGATCAGGGTGCGGATCAGCCGTACCACCTCGGCGGCCAGGTCCGCGGCCTTGCGCAGGCACGAGTGAATGAACCCCGCGGAGACGTCCGCGCCGGCCAGGTCAGCTATCAGGTCCCGGCACCGCTCCACGGGCACGTGCTGGAAGACCACCAGGTAAACGGCCAGCGCGCGCAGCCGCGGCCCGATGGACAAGGCCGCGTCCGGCACGCCGGGCGGGCGCGGCGCGACGTGCTCCCGCCCGCAGGCGCACCGCGACGCATGCAGGTCGTGCTGGACCCGCTCCGCCGGCGCCGCCGGGATCTCGTCCTGCTGACAGGACCGGGCAACGCCCAGGCCAGCCGCCCCGGCCAGGTCTGCCCCGCACTCGCACGCCCCCTGCGGGTAATAGTCCTCGGTCCGGTCCGGGATCTCCCGCCGCATCGCCGCGCCCGGCGCTCCCGGCTGCTTGCCCCGGTTCCGCTTCGCTCCCGCACGCTCCGCGGCCCGCCGCTGCTTCCGCGGCCGCCGGCGTCCCGGCAGGTCATCCGACCCCGGCGGCATCGAGGAGTTCCCGCTGTTCCGCGACGCGGCACGCTCCATCTCCGCGACCCGCTCCCGCAGTTCCGCCAACTGGGCCGCCAGCTCCGCGATCTGCACGTCACGGGCAGCGCACGACGCGCAGCCAGGCACAGCAGGCGGCAACTCGGACATAAACCATGATCATCCAGAGCCGGCCCCCGGTAAACAAGCCGACACGCCCAGCCAGTCCCGCACAGATCACCCGCCGCCCCCGCAGTCACCCACCGTTAACAAAATCACCGCCGGACCAGGGGTGGTGAATGTTTACGGCACCAGGTACCCAGCGCGTCCAAGAGCGGCGGGTGGAGGCGAGAATCGAGAGCTAGAGCGCGGGCCGTGACGTTTACAACCGTGTGACCAATAGCGAGCAGGTAGTGCATCGCCATGTCAGCCATGGCTCGCTGGGCCATTTCATGGGCAGCATCCACCACTCGTCCCTCAACGGTCCGCAAATCGGGCGGATTGTCCCTCCGGAATACGCTCCAGAGTTCAGCCTCGATGATCGCCGCCACCGCGAGGCCGAGTTGCTCACCGCCAGAGGCGATCAGGCCGACAAGTTCGTTGGACCGGCCCGGCTGGACTTTGGGCACGAGCGCCAGCTCCCAGAAGTCAGCAAAGACGCTCATCGCCTGCCAATCCGAAGCGACACGGGACGTCTCAGTCCACCAATTTTGTTGCCGGAGTGCCTGCACGGTGCCGGGCGCAACTTCGGCAGCCAGGCGTCCCAGCACGGCCGCGCTGACTAGGTGATGGCCTTCTTCGGCAGTATTTTGAGCCGATTGCCGTTCATCGTCGTCGGGCATCTTAATCACTTCGCTCTCTTGGACAGTGGCGGCGTCGGCATTGAGGATGACCTTCGCTCGGAAGCGGAACCTCTGGTAAATGCACCTCAGCATGCGAGAAGCTCACTGCTGCAGGTCGAACAGCACGCTGCATCACTGTCCTTGACATCGCTCGTGCGGATTAGTCGCATTACTTCATACCGCTCACATAGAATCTGGCATCGCCGCGCTGGCTCGCCGGGAGAGCGAGCGAGTCGGATGATCGTTCCGGTCCGACGATCTAACTTCTTGAGATCCGTCAGGAAGGCACCACGGGTGACGGAGAGACTTGCCCACCAGCTTTGACCCGTAGTCCGTCGGATCTACCGGAGATCATGCGACACCTGCATGGCGAGGCGGTCCATCCCTACCAGGCCTGCGTCCTGCGCGATCTGGCGCAGCCACCGACTCACCTGCGAAGCCCGCTCATCGTCAAGTACCAGGTTCAGGGAGGGATCGGCAAGAAGATGTGACTCACGTGTGCCGGTGACACCAGTGATCGGTTGCAGCCATGCCGGGAACAAAGCCGCGATCTCGTGATCGCTCACGAGGTGAACGATCCGAGGCGGCGGAACCTGGATAGGATCGACGCCGGCCAGATCCGCGATGGCCGCGGCCACATGCGGTTCCATCAGAGTTGCAATCATCGCACCGAGCAGGGATTCCCACTCGGTGATCTCCAGCCGCCGCCGCAGCCCGGGCGGCGGAAACTCAGGCGCCGTGCCTGATTGCAACCATGCACTGAACCTGCTGATAGTCGTGACGCTGATGATGAGCGCGCGAGTGTCAGGGCGACCGTACTGGCCCGGCGCTTCGACCTCCACTCTCACCTGGAAAGGTGAGATCTCACCTTGCGCTATCTCCCATGTCAAGGTCGCCGTTCCAGAGCTATTCGGATGCCCACGCCGCTGAAAGTTGTACAGACCAGCACTCATCAGTCGCGTTAGCTTGAACAAACACTCGGTCAGCGGGGACCTGTCCAGCGACGTGCACAGTGACCTGATCGCGGCATCGGACAGCGGTTGTCCGACGCGGGCCAACCCAGGCGGGACGGCCAGACCCGACTTGAGAACCATATCGACTGCCGGATCGGGCCAACCATCCTTGCCTGCCGGGACAGACGGTGAGTCAAGGTTCCACTGGTCAGCCGGGTCAATCGGCCGGCCCGAGGCAGAACTACGCGAACCTGACTGGCTGAGTTTGCGCATGACAGTTCCGACCAGCCGCGCCATGAGCACTTCAGCCTGACGGTCACCGAAGAGATCAAGATATTGGATCGACGCGAGCGTCCGCCCGCCGCCTATCTCCCGGTCCGGAATCTCGCAGTCATCGAGCCGCACGGGCAGCAGCCAGGAGTCGCCAGGCGGGCGCAGCCTGAGTTGCTCGACTGCCAAGGTGAGTTCCTCGTTCTGATAGCTGGTCTCCTTGCTTACGCTCTTGCGCGAGAAGCAAGCAATGAAGACCAGTGCGTCGTCGATGATCGCGCGCCGAATCCGGGTGCGCCAATCCTGACCCGGCCACAAGTCGGCAGTGTCGCGCCAGACGAGGATCCCCGCCGCCTGCAGCGCTTGCTGAAGCCGGTCGGCCGCCTCCGTGTCTTCGCGGACGTAGGAAATGAAAGCGTGACCAGACACCGCATCTTCGCTCATGGACTAGCAGCCTACGCATCGCAGCCCGGGCCAGCCCGCCGTACGCCGAGGCGATCGAGACACAACCGAGTATGCCCACTCCGCAACCCGACCCCGCCAGTTTAACCGGCTCCTGCGCTGCCCCTGGAGAGCTACAGCTTCGACCCCTTGGAGGTTGTCCGGCGCCAGGTTTCGAGGCTCTTCCAGCTGCCCCGGCTGCTCGACCCGGTCGGCGCGTATATTCGGGCTTCCAGGTGGGAGCGTAGCCTTCCTTGGCTGTCGTACTGGCCGGCTAGCGTTGTGCCGTGCCCGGTACAAATAAACAGGTAAAGCGGCGAAACCATACTGTCAACAAGTCCTACCTGCGGAGATTTGCCAACGACGATGGCGAGCTGACCTGCGTTGAGCTACCTGGGAACAAGCGCTTCCCGATATCGATCAAGAATGCGACGGTCATCACGAACTTCTATGTCATCCGACTTCCGGACGGGACGGAGTCGGATGAAGCGGAGGATTTCTTCTGTCAGATCGAGGGCGACGCTGTCGCCGCGATCAGCTCGCTAGTCGACCGGCATGAGTGGCCGATACCGGACCGGATAAGGACTAACATCGCTCGTCGGGCTGCATTGCAATACCTTCGGGTGCCATGGGTCAGACAGTTGGGTCGCGAGATCGGCGAGGCTTTCAGCGGCCAGGGAGTGCCGTTGCGTACAGGCAGTGGTGAGCGGATCGTCCTCAAGATGCCGGCCGAAGCTATTGACGATCTGACAGGCCCCGAACTGCAGATTGCGCTGATCAAGCGCCAACTTCCGACCGTCACGGCGATGCTCCACGAGCGTGACTGGATCCTGACGTTCTACCAGATCAAGACATTGACCACCTCAGACACCCCAGTCATATTGCGTCCAGCCGACGACCATCCGGCAAACACGGGAGTAGGTATCGCGAACGCGGGCGAGATCCACGTCCCCATCGACAGGCGAGTTGCACTATCGATGGGACTCGATGGATTGGGGGATCGGAGGCTCTCAGGTGTGACCAAGACCGCGCTTTACTCGAACGACGCTATGGCCAAGAACGCCAGAAAGTACATCTTCCATCATCCGCAGGATGACCCTCTCAAAGGCCTCGTGCTGCCGAAACCTCGTGTCAGAGAACTGGCCGATGCAACATCGGTCGGCGATCTGATCGAGGATGCCTTCCAGTGAAGATGGGCTCGGGCGCGATCGTCAGCGCAGGCAGTCGGCACGCTGCAGTCCGCGCTACGTCTGGAGCGTGATCCTGTAGATGGCATCTTCGACCTCGTGCTTGCGTCCCAGCAAGCACAGGTGACTGCTCCCGTGAGCAGTGCGTTTGCCTTGCGGATCGCCGGGCTGGTCAGGCCAGCCATCCTCCTCTTGCCGCACTCGCTCAGTAAGCACACCGAGCGCGAAGTCGCGTGCTGTGATCAAGCCCACCTTCTCGGCGAGCGCGAGCAGGTAGTTACGGACAGGAACCATGTATGGCTCTAGTTCCGAATGGGCGGCCGACACAGCCTCCCACACCGTCTCAGCCGTTTTGGCGAGGAGATAGTCGAGAGGCTGGTCAGCGCTGACCCGGCCGCGAGTTACCGTGTTCGGCGGATGCCCTGACCTCGCGGCCGTCCGGCCATACGCCACGCCAGCTTCCATCGACACCTCAGGAATCTGAGACACCGCTTGCCACGCGGCTCCAGCAGTTACCTCTGTCTTAAGGATTGAAACAACCTTCTTGCGCCATCTGCGGATGAACCAGGTGCTCATCCTCTGACGCTCGCGCCACAGCCAAGTGACGAGGCCGCTGATGACTCCGGCCGCGACCACCCAATCCGCAATTGCCGACCAATCTGCTGCCGTCATGCAGCTCGCAGCCTCCCACCCGGTGGACGCAAAACTTCTCCGCGTATTCTCCGCAGACGGCCGTAGGAGGCCGGTCTCAGCCGGACGCGACCGGACACCCCAAGATCAGCGCCAGAGCGCCGTCGGTGCTGGTCAGGGGGTGTTTCACCAGGTGGTGGCAGGTGTTGGGTTCGAACCAACGTAGGCTGAGCCGACGGTTTTACAGACCGCTCCCTTTGGCCACTCGGGCAACCTGCCGTTGCCGTCCAACGAGGACAGCAGGTTGAAGGATAGCGGAACAACCGCCTCACGTCACATGGACCCCTCGGCACCTCCCGCAAGGTCGCGGTAGGGACCGGCCTTGCGGCCGGCCCCCCGCACAGATCCCGGCGTGCGGAATTACCGCACCGGGCTCCTGCCTTGGGTTCTGGCGTCGAAGCGCACGTTCGGGTAGGGGTGCATGATGCGGGCTCGGGGGAGCCACCGGGCTTCGATCCCTTTCATCCGCTGCCAGGTGACCCGGTGTTTCTGGCTGCGGCGCCGCAGCGTTCTGAGCCAGTGCCAGGTCACCTGATCGCGGAAGGCCTGGACTGCCGCGATGTTGCCGGGCACGGCGTAGTATGCCGTGTGCCCGCGCAGCACGCTGGCCAGCCAGCGGCCCTGCTCCGGGATCGAATCGTGCATGCGGCGCTTCAGCTGGACCTTGACCTCGGCCAGCTTAGCCCGCAGCCGCCTGGCGATCGTGATGCGCTTCAGCGCGAACCGCCCGCTCCTGTCCACCCCGCAAGCATGGGTGAAGCCCGGGAAATCGAACGTCTCCGGCCTGCCCCGGCCCTTGGCCGCCCGGTCCCGGACGGCGAACCGCCCGAACCCGGTCAGCCGGGTCTTATCCGGGTGCAGCTCCAGTCCGAACCCCGCCAGCCGGGGCCGAAGCTCAGCAAGAAACCGCCGCGCATCCTGCTCGTACTGAAAACCGACAATAAAGTCGTCAGCGAACCTCACGATGATCACCTCGCCGCGAGCATTATGACGCCGCCACCACTCCGCCCAGAGGTCCAGAACGTAATGCAGGTACACGTTAGCGAGCAACGGCGACGCCGATGCTCCTTATGAACAGTGCTGGGTTATGCGCAGCGCTGTGGTGCTGGCGCTGGTGACAGCGATGCTGGCGGTTGAGCACTGCGCATAATGCGCTGAGGCTTCTGATCAGGCGGTTCGGCATGGTGCCGAACCCTGATGATCAGGAGGTCGGCGTGATGACGAGTGTGTCTGCGCTGGTGTCGGGTCTGGATGCGGAGTTGCGGCGCCTGGGCTACGAGGATTCGACGATGAAGTGGTACCGGGGCGCCTGGCGGCGGATGGGGAGGTACTTCGCTGCCCGTGGCGTGCAGGAGTTCTCCCTGGACGTGGCGATGGCGTGGGTCGACGAGGCGTGCGGCTTCTTCGCCAAGGAGCAGGCCGGCACGCTGAAGCAGACCGACGTGTACTTGTTCAGGGTCGCCCAGATGCTGGAGGACTACGCGGTCCACGGGGCGGTGCTGCGCCGCTACAACCGGTCGGTGAGCAAGCTGGACGGGCCCGGCGCCGAGGCGGTAGCCCGGTTCCAGGCGCACCTGCGCGCGGAGAACCGCGCCGTGTCGACGGTGAAGAGGTACGGGATCCTGGCCGGGGAGTTCGTCGCGTTTACCGGCACCCGCGGCGGGCTGGCCCGCTGTGACGCCGCCATGATCGGGGCGTTCGTCGCGACGCTGGCCGGATACCAGGTCAAGACCGTCGAGCAGAAACTGTGCGCGGTGCGGTCGTTCCTGCGGTTCGCGTCCGCCGCGGGCCTGGCCGACGCCGCCTGCCTGGACGCGGTCCCGGCAGTACGCTCCGGCAAGCGAGCCAGGATCCCGTCGGTGCGGGACCCCGGGCAGGTGGCCAGGATCGTGGAGGCAATCGACCGGGACAACCCGTGCGGGAAGCGGGACTACGCGATCATCCTGCTGGTCACCAGGCTCGGGCTGCGCGGCGTCGACATCCGGCGGCTGGAGTTCGCCGACTTCGACTGGGCCGGCAACCGGCTGGCGGTGACGCAGGCCAAGACTGGTCACAAGGTGCAGTTGCCGCTGCTGAAAGAGGTCGGCTGGGCGGTGATTGACTACGTCCGCCACGGCCGGCCCGGCAGCGACTGCCCGCAGGTCTTCCTGCGGCACCTGGCCCCGGTCGGTCCGTTCTCCGACGACGACCACCTGCACCAGATCCTGGTCAAGCACGCCCGGGTGGCACGCGTCCCGCTCAGCGGCGAGCGCAGGCACGGCATGCACTCGCTGCGCCACACGCTGGCGACCCGGCTGATGGAAGGCGGCACGCCGGTCGAGCAGATCGCCGACATCCTCGGCCACCAGCCGGTCGAATCGACCGGCGTCTACCTGAAAACCTCGCTCGGGCTGCTGGAAAAATGCGCCCTCGACCCGGACGAGCCGGGGCGGGAGGTGACCCGGTGAGCGCCGCCATCACCCTGGGCGACGCGGTCACGGCCCTGGTCGCCGAGAAACGAGCCGTCGGGTACAAGTACGACGCCGAGGAGAAGGTGCTGGCCCGTTTCGCTGCCTTCTGCCGCGCCGAGTTCCCCGGGGCCGAAGCCCCGGACCGGGCTTGCGTCGAGGCGTGGATCGCGGCGGCGCGGCGGCGCGGGGTCAAGCCGGCGACACTGCAAGCCCTGGCCGCGCCGGTCAGGGAGCTGGCCCGCTGGCTTGGCCGGCGGGGCGTGAGCGCCTACATCCTGCCGCCGCGGACGCTGCCCAGGCCCGCCCGTTACGTCCCGCACATCTACACCGGCCAGGAACTGGCGGCCCTGTTCGCCCAGACCGACCGGTGCCGGTACTGCTCGCAGGTCCCGTTCCGGCACCTGGTCATGCCGGTGCTGTTCCGCGTGATCTACGCCTGCGGCCTGCGGGCCTCCGAAGCCCGGCTGCTGCGCTTCGGCGACGTCGACCTCGCTGCCGGGGTGCTGCGGATCCGGGGCAAGGGCGGCAAGGACCGGCTGGTACCCGTCAGCGCGACGCTGCGCCGAAGGCTCGCTGAATACCACGCCCTGGTCGCCGGGCGCACCGGCGGGGACTGGTTCTTCCCCGGCGGCAACGGGCAGCCGCTGACGCTCATGAACATCTACAGGAACTTCCGCCGGTTCCTGTGGCAGGCCCGGATCTCCCACGGCGGCAAGGGCCACGGCCCTCGCGTCCACGATCTCCGGCACTCGTTCGCGGTCCACAATGTGCGGTCGTGGTTCGCCCGCGGCGAGGACGTCGGCGCGCTGCTGCCGGTACTGCAGGCCTACATGGGTCACGACTCGATCGCCGACACCGACTACTACCTGCGGCTGACCGCCGAGTCATACCCCCACATCATCGCCCAGGTCAAGGCCGTCATCGGCGACGTCGTCCCGCCCGTGGCCGAAGGGCCGGGCCATGGCGACTGACTTGGCGGTCTTCCTGCACCGGTTCCTCACCTCGCACCTGGCCGGGGTGCGCGGCTGCTCGCCGAACACGATCGCGTCCTACCGCGACACGTTCAAGATCCTGATCGGCTGGTTCGCCGTCCACCGGTCGGTCCCGCCGGAAAAACTCACCCTCGACCACGTCGACGCCGCCGCGGTCACCGACTTCCTGGGCTGGCTGGAGACCGGCAGGCGCAACAGCGCCTCCACCCGCAACCAGCGGCTGGCCGCGATCACCTCGTTCTTCCGGTGGCTGCAGTCCCAGGAACCCGCCCGGATGGCCGCCTGCCAGGAAGTCCTCGCCATACCCGCCAAGAAAAAGGGCCAGCCGGGCGTTCCCCGCCTCACCGTCGCCCAGACCCGCCAGCTGCTCGCCGCGCCCGACCGGTCCACCCAGCGCGGCCGCCGCGACGCGACCCTGCTGGCCACCCTCTACGAGACCGCGGCCAGGGTCTCCGAGCTCGCCGACCTGGCCGTCCGCGACATCCGGCTGGAACCCCCGCCGCTGGCCGTGCTGACCGGCAAGGGCCGCAAGACCCGCCAGGTCCCGCCCGGCGCCGCCGCCGCCGCGCTGCTGGGCGCCTACCTCGCCGAGAACGGCCTCGACAAGCCAGGCCGCGGCGACCACCCGCTGTTCTACGGCCAGCACGGCACCAGGCTCAGCCGCGGCGGGATCGCGTGGATCACCGCCAAATACCACGCCCAGGCCGGCGGCCCGGCGCCCGCCGGCACCTGTCACCCGCACATACTCAGACACAGCAGGGCCATGCACCTGCTGGAATCAGGCGTGCCGCTGCCCTACATCCGCGACCTCCTGGGACACGCCGAGCTGTCCACCACCGAGATCTACGCCCGCGCCTCCACCGAAACCAAACGCAAGGCACTCGAAGCCGCCTGCACCGACATCGTCACCGACGACCTGCCCGAATGGAACCACGACCCCGTACTGCTCACCTGGCTCGCCAGCCTGTGAGCCCCGCCGCTGACAAAGGTTATGCGCAGTGCTCAACCGCCAGCATCGCTGTCACCAGCGCCAGCACCACAGCGCTGCGCATAACCCAGCACTGTTCATAAGGAGCATTATGTTCAGCTGAACATAATGCTCCCTGCGGCGCCCCGGCACCTTCGCTCCAGACCTCCTCCTCCACGACTCCTGCGGCCAGCCATTTCCCGATCAGCCGCAGGACCCGCTCGTCCGCGATCCGGTGCCGGAGAAACTTCTCCAGCCAGCCCCGATCAAGCTGGCCGAAAAACCCGGGATATCCGCGGCTGGCACCCAGTTCACCTTCTTCCGCTCGATCCCGGCCGCCAGCGCGTCCAGCGCGTCGCGGGGCTTGCGCCCCGGCCGGAACCCGCAGGAGAAACCCGGGAAATCCGCCTCGCAGACGGCGTTCAGCACCCCGGCGACGGCCCGCTGGACAATCTTGTCCTCCAGCGACGCGATGCCGAGCGGCCGCAGCCGCCCGTCCGCCTTCGGAATGTACACCCGCCTGCTCGGCGACGCCCGGTAACGCCCCTGCTGCACCCGCTCGTGCAAGTCCAGGAGATTAGCCTCCAGGTCCCGCCCCCAGGCACCCCATGTCACCCCGACTGCCCCCGGCGAGGCCTTCGGGCTGATCGCCCGGCAGGCCTGCCGCAGGCGGCTCACGGTGACATGGTGCAAAAGCGCCGTGAACCGTGCCTCTTTATCCCTTACCGCTACCTCACGCACACGGACTGGCCCACTGGACACGCCAGGCCCGGCACTGCGTCCGGGACGTGTTTCACCGTCCGTGTTCCCCTTGGCCGGTCCCCTTTCCTCCCCCGCCTCCGCAGCCGCAGCCTCAGCCCTGGCCTTGTCCGGCAGGTTCGCAGGTACTACGGGACCGCCGGGTTCCCGCGCTCGTTCATCCCAGGATTACCGCCTTGGCGTTCCCCGGGCGGCCCGCCCCGGAGATCAGCCCGGACGGGCGAGACACGGGATCTCCCGGTTCTCGCACATGAAGGTTCCGCACATGCCCTGGATCTCTGACCGCGCGGGGTCCCCTGACGGCTCGCGATAGCGCCGCCAGCGGTATTGCCTTCCGCCTTGCTGACAACGTCGGCACCCCGGAAAGATGATTACGCGGCTCAATAACCCGGCCTGCACGTGCCCATGACTGCGCTTCGCCACGCCCTCGCGGGACACCGACGCATGGCTGAGGGCCGCCGCGGGTCGCTAGCCCTTCGGCGCAGAGCTCTTCCATCTCCTCCTCCATGCCGGTTTATCCCGGCGCTTTCCAGCATCGATGCCCCATCGTTGCGGTTGCGGCCTGGGGTCGGCGGCAAGGTGCCCGGTGCTCCATGAGCGGGCGACCTCAACAGCGGGCACCGGACACCGGGAGCGGAAAGAGTCGGAACCGGGTCGGCCGGAACAGTGCTTCACCTGACGCCGTTACCTTCACGTCATGTGAGCCAGAGCCACAACGCTGAGCCATCGTTGTCGCTGCCGGGGCCCGGAACAGCAACAGAGGGCCATCGATGCTGTCCAGGTTGGCCGGATGCGGTGAATGACCGAAATGCCGAGATGGCAGACTGGCCAGCCGGGGCGGGTCGGGCCCGGTCCAGGACGGCCAGCCGGGACCCGGGCCAGCCGGGGACCGGGCAGCGGGGCCGGCCGGGGCCAGCCAGGGCCGGGGCCAGCCAGGGCCGGGGCCAGCCAGGGCCGGGGCCAGCCTGGCCTGCCGGGGGGCGGGACCGGGCAGCGGGGCCGGGGGCCAGACGGGGGGCCGTGAGCTCGCTTAGGCGGCGTAGCGGCCGGTTAGGGCCAGGGTTAGTTCTTCGACGGCTAGCAGCGGGGCTACGCTGGCCGCCAGCCGTTCGCGGCAAGTCATGATCGCCTCGATGCGACGTACGGTCATCGAAGCCGAGCTGGCGTCCGCCACCGCTCGCAGGTCGGTCTCGCGCGAGGCGTTGGCCAGTTCGACGTCGGCGCCGACCTGGAGGGCGAGTACGTCGCGGTAGAACCCGGCCAGGTCGAGCAGCGCCAGGTCAAGTGCGTCCCGCTTGATCCTCGTCGCCCTTGACTTCTGCCGGTCCTCGAGCTCCCTGAGCGCCCCGGCCGCTCCTCTGACCGCGGAAGCGACGCCCTTGCCGGTCGAGCCTTCGCCGAATGCCCGTTTGAGGGCCTCGCGCTCGGGAGCGTCGAGTTCCTCCGTGGTCGCGGTCGCCTCGGCCTCGGCGGCCTTTACCAGCGCTGAGGCGGCGGCGAACGCCTCGCCCAGGCCAGTCAGCCGCCGCGGGATCGCGAGCACCTCGCGGCGGTGCGCGGCTGTGTCCTGGTCGGTGGCGAGCCGCCTGGCCCGGCCGATGTGCCCGAGCGAGGCCCGCGCCGCGTCGAGTGCGACCGTTTCGCTGACTCCTTCCGCGCGCAGGATCTCGGCGACAGCCTCGGTGGGCGGCGTCCGCAAGGTGATCAGCCGGCACCTCGACCTGATCGTCGTCGGCAGGTCGGCCGCCGACGGCGCGCACAGCAGCCAGATGGTCCTTGGCGGCGGCTCCTCGATAGCCTTGAGCAGAGCGTTCGCGGCCTGCTCCGTGGCCCGGTCGGCGTCTTCGAAAAGTATGATCCGCCAGCCGCCGTATACCGGCGACGCGGCCGCCTTCAGCACGAGTTCCCTAGTCTGCCTGACGCCGTAGGACAAGCCATCGGGCCGGATCAGCAGCAGGTCAGGATGCGTACCGGCCGCCACCTGACGGCAGGAAGGACACTCGCCGCACCCCTGCTCACGACAGAGCAGCGCCGCGGCGAACGCCCGCGCGGCCACCGACCGCCCGGACCCTGGCGGTCCGGTAAACAGCCACGCATGGGTCATCCCGCCAGACTCGACGGCCGTCTGGAGCTGCCCGACCACCTGATCCTGGCCGACCAGCCGCCCGAACACGCTCCCCGTCATTCGCGGATCACCGGAATCGAGCCGGTGATCTCCTCGGCCCGCTCTGGCACCGGGTCGGGCAGCAGTTCCCGCACCGCGCTGCGGATCTCCCTGCTGATCTGCGAGCTTTCCATGGTGGCATCGAGCACAAGGTAACGGTCGGGGCTGGCGCTCGCCAGGTCAAGGAACGCGCGCCGCACCCGGTTATGGAACTGCTCGGGCTCGGCCTCAAGCCGATCGGCTGACCTGGCCCGGCGGCCAAGTCCTTCGGCAGGCGGCAGGTCAAGAATTATGGTCAGGTCAGGCTCCAGGCCGCCGGTAGCAAGGTTATTAACTTCTTTTACAGCCGCCAATGGCAGCTGGCGGCCGCCGCCCTGATAGGCGAATGACGAATCCACGTAACGGTCGGTTACCACCACGGTGCCGCGCGCTAGCGCCGGAGCGATCACGGCGGAGACGTGCTCAGCCCGGTCAGCGGCGTACATGAGCGCCTCGGCCCACGGGGACAAGCCGGTGTGGGTCGTGTCGAGCAGCAGGGCCCGGAGCCGCATGCCGATCTTGGTCGCGCCGGGCTCGTGCGTGGCAAGCACGTCGTAGCCGTTCTCGCGCAGCCAGATCGCGAGCAGCCTGGCCTGGGTGGACTTGCCCGCGCCCTCGCCGCCTTCGAAGGCCAGGAACAGGCCCTGCCCTAGCGGCTGGCCTCCGGTAGGCCTCAGGTCGCGGTCACCCGTACCGGGAGGGGGCGGCCGGCGGTGCCCGGCGGCCCGCTCAGGCGCCTTGGGCAGCGGGTTGCCGCGCAGGGCGGCGATCAGGTCAGGCAGCAAGGGCACGCCCGCCCGGTCATCCATCTGCCGGTAAGACGTCCAGCCGAGCAGGACCGCGACCGCGGCGGCGAGCAGCAGCACGAGGTTGATGCCGACCGAGGCGTACTGGATGTTCCCGATCTTCACGTCGGGTGACCCGGAGATCGCGCTGATCACGGCGGAAAAGCCCGCCGCGACCAGGCCGGAAACAGCGATCACCAGGAACATGACGACCCGGAGCGCGGATTGCAGGAACGCGAACGTCCGGCCGCGGGTGTCGTCATCGACCTCGCGGCCGATGATCGTGTAGCCGGTGACGTAGGCGATGCCGGCGCAGATCCCGAGCACGATCACGAGCACGACGACGACCGGGAGGTTGGGGATAAGCGCGATAAGGGCGAGCGGGAGCCCCGCGACGGCGATCGCGAGCCCGAAGAGGCGCCGCCTGCTGAAGTCGCCGAACAGCTTGACCGCGGGCGACATGCCGACGGCCAGGCCAAGGAAGATCGCGGCGAACACGAAACCCCAGCCGGTCGGACCGCCGTTCAGCGTGCTGCTGACGTAGCCGTACCCGAGGCCGACCACGACCCCGGCCGCCGCGAACGCGCCGAGCATGCCGATCGTGATGCCGCGAACGGTACGATTTCGCCCGGCGAACCGCCAGCCTTCCCAGATCGACTTCGCCACCGAGGGAACCGAGATCGGCTCGCCGGTATGTCGTTTCGGCAGGTGCAGCGAGTAGACGGTGATCGCGGAGATAACAAACGTCACGACGTTGAAGTACAGCGAGAGCGCGACCTGCCCGGTGGCCACGTTGCTGAAGTAGTGCAGGTGCCCCTTGCTGAGCAGGGTGCTAATCGTCTGGAGCACGACGAAGAAGATCGCGGCGACCGGCGCGGTGCCGTACGTGGTCAGCAGGCTGAGCCCGTTGGCGTCGTTGAGCTTGTCTTTCGGCACGAGGTTAGGGATCGAGGCGTCCTTCGCCGGGCTCCAGAACAGCGAGGCGCAGCAGGCGAGGAACTGGGCGATGTACACCCAGGTCAGCTTGGGCGCGAACCCGACGACCAGGTTGATCGGGATGCTCAGGTAGAGCACGGCCCTGACCACGTCGCCGACGATCATGTTGATCCGGCGGTCGAGCTTGTCGGCCACGGCGCCGGCGAGCGGGCCGAACAGCAGATAAGGCAGCAGCGAGGTGATCCAGACCCCGCCGACGGCGACGCTCCCCGTCGTCGTGCTCCCTGTGGGCAGTCCGGCGGCGGTGGCGTGGCCCGAGCCGGTCAGCGAGTACGCCAGGGCCGACAGCGCGAGCAGGCTCAGCCAGTCGCCGAGGCTGGACAACGTAGTAGCGATCCAGATCCGCCTGAATGGCTTGATCGACAGCACGCCATCGTGGTGCTGTCCCAAAGGGGATCTAAGGCTCATTCGTCAAGGCTATCGAGAGTAGGGCACAGCGGGCGGGCCGCTGCGGCAACGGAGCAGCTATGAGTCGTCTGAGCCAGATTTTTTCGCTCGTGACGTTCCGGTTGACTTGGCCTTCGTGGCGGTCGTCTTGGGCTTGGTCGCGGCCGTCTTGGTTCCCGAACGCGCGGTGCTCGTGGTACGGCGCTTCGGCGCCGGGGCGGCGGCCCGGCGCTCGGCGAGCAACTCGATCGCCCGCTGGAGGGTAATCGACTCTGGTGCGTCACCCTTGCGCAGCGACGCGTTAGTCTCGCCGTCGGTCACGTAAGGGCCGAACCGTCCGTCGCGCAGGACGATCGGCTTGCCGCTCGCGGTGTCCTCGCCGATCTCGCGCAGCGGCGGGGCGGCGGCCGCCCGCGCGGCCCGGCCGCGCGGCTTGGGCTGGGCGAACAGCTCCTTCGCCTGATCGAGCGTCAGCGTGAACAACTGGTCGTCTGACTCAAGTGAGCGGCTGTCGGTCCCCTTCTTCGCGTAGGGGCCGTACCGGCCGTTCTGCAAGCTCACCGGCTCGCCGTCGATCTCGCCGATGGTGCGGGGAAGCATCAGCAGCCGCAGGGCGTCTTCCAGCGTGATGCTGTCCAGGTCCATGTCCTTCAGCAGGGACGACGTCCTCGGCTTGGCGCTGGACTTTGCGTCATCGGCGAGCAACTCGGTGACGTAAGGTCCGTACCGGCCCGCCCGGGCGACTATGGTCAGCCCGGTGTCAGGGTCGGCGCCAAGAACCTTGTCACCGCTCGGGCGGCTGAACAGGTCGTCGGCGAACTCGATGCTCAGCTCATCCGGCGGCGTGCCTTCGGGGATGTTGACCCGCTGGCCGTCCTTCTCCAGGTAAGGGCCGTACCGGCCGACCCTGATCACGATGTCACTGCCGGCCAGCGGGAACGAGCTGACCTCCCTGGCGTCGATGTCGCCCAGGTCGCTGACCAGGTCCTTCAGGCCCTCCTCGCCGTCAGCGCCGAAGTAGAAGCGCCGCAGCCAGGGGACACGGCCCGCGTCGCCGGCCGCGATCTCGTCAAGCGCGTCCTCCATCCGGGCGGTGAACTCGTAGTCGACCAGGTGCGCGAAGTGCCGCTCGAGCAGCGTGATCACCGCGAACGCCACGAAGGAAGGCACCAGCGCGGTGCCCTTCTTGAACACGTAACCGCGGTCGAGGATCGTGCCGATGATCGTGGCGTACGTGGACGGGCGCCCGATGTCGCGGTCTTCAAGCTCCTTGATCAGCGAAGCTTCCGTGTACCTAGCCGGCGCCCTCGTCGAGTGATCGGCGGCGGCGAGCCGCAGGGCGGTGAGCGGGTCAGACTCGGCCAGCGGCGGCAGCCTGCGCTCCCGGTCGTCCCGGTCGGCGCCGTCGGCCTCCTCCACGTCCTCGACGTAGGCCTTCAGGAAGCCGTAGAAGGTGATGACCTTGCCTGAGGCGCCGAACTCGGCTTCCTCGCCCGAGCTCGACCGGCCGGAGACCCGAACCGACACCGACTCGCCGATCGCGTCCTTCATCTGCGAGGCGACCGTGCGCTTCCACACCAGCTCATACAGCCGCAGTTCGTCGCCTGACAGGCCAGACGCCTGCGGGGTACGGAAGGTGTCACCGGCGGGCCTGATCGCCTCATGAGCTTCCTGGGCGCTCTTGACCTTGCTTGTGTAGGTCCGCGGCTGCTCAGGCACGTACTCGTCACCGTAAAGCTGCCGGGCCTGGTTTCTTGAGGCGTTGATAGCGGTCTGCGATAGCGTGACGGAGTCTGTCCGCATATAGGTAATGTGGCCGTTTTCGTACAGCCGTTGCGCGACCGACATAGTATATTTTGCGGAAAATCCGAGCTTTCTTGAAGCTTCCTGCTGCAACGTTGTAGTGCGGAACGGCGCGTACGGGGAGCGGCGGTACGGCTTGCGTTCCACCGACTTGACCGAGAACGCGGAATCGCGCAGCCGGTCGGCGAGGCCAGCGGCCGCCGCCTCGTCCAGGTGCAGGATCGCCCGGGCGCCAGTGTCGGTGCCGGTCTTGAGTTCCCCGGTCGGAGTGAAGTCGCGGCCCTGGGCTATCCGGCGGCCGTCGAGCGCGACCAGGTTCGCGGTGAACGAGTTCACGTCTTCGTCGTCGGTCGGCTTGACTACGGTCGCGAACTCGGCCTCAAGGTCCCAGTACCTAGCCGGCCGGAACGCGATCCGCTCCCGTTCCCGGTCGACCACCAGCCTGACCGCGACGGACTGCACGCGGCCAGCGGAAAGCTGCGGCATGACCTTCTTCCACAGCACCGGCGAGACCTCGTAGCCGTAAAGCCGGTCGAGCACGCGGCGGGTCTGGTACGCCTCGACCCGCCCGTTGTCGATCTCGCGCGGACTGGCCACGGCGGCGGCGATCGCCTCGGGAGTGATCTCGTGGAAGACCATCCGCCTCGCCGGGACCTTGGGCTTCAGTTCCTCGACGAGGTGCCAGGCGATGGCCTCGCCTTCGCGATCCTCGTCAGTGGCGAGGAAGAGCTCGTCGGCGTCCTTGAGCAGCTGCTTCAGCTTGCTCACCTGCTGGCGCTTGTCGGCGTTGACGACGTACAGGGGCTCGAAATCGGCGTCGACGTTGACGCCGAGCCTGGCCCAGGGTTCCTTCTTAAGCCGGTCGGGGATATCTGCCGCACTGCCCGGCATGTCACGGATATGACCGATGCTCGACTCAACGACGTAGCCCTGCCCAAGGTAACCGGCGATCGTCCGCGCCTTCGCAGGCGACTCGACGATGACAAGCCGCCGACTACCGTTCGCCACGGTGCCGGCTCTTCCCGCGGGCGTCTTGCCGCGCCTCGGGGTCGGACTAGTCTTAGCTGCCACTCTTTCCTCTACCTCACATCTCGCAGTCGCCGGAAGGGTACCGTAGCCGGCCGACAGACTCCGAGAGTCCGATCAGATCACTCATCGGAGGCACGGAACGCATCTTTGCGGTAGCAGATTCCCCAACGCCGATTGAATCATCGTCGACGGCGCGCACAATAAGGATGATGGCGGAGTACTCCTACCTCGTACTCAACTTGCCGCGCGGCACGTCAAGGGACCTCGCGCGGCGGATCCTGACGGACCACGCCGAGTACGGCGACTGGGAACTCGCGCGAATGCTCCTCTTCGCCGACGGTAGCAGGACCGCCACGCTCAGGCGCAAGATCATCAGGCAGACAAGGACGGCCGAACCAGGCAACTCGCCCGCCTGGGGGCCTTGGCTCTAACGGGATCACCTGGGTGTGGTTCCCGTCCTTGGCGTCGGTAATGCCAAATTTTTCCGAGAAGTGATGAAACGCGGTCTTGGAACGGTCCGGACCGGATAGGCGGATGACCCGGTCCGGACCGCGTTCAGGACGCGGCGTGCCGTGGTGCTGGCCGCCGGTGGCTTCGAGGCTGCTCTAGCTCAGCACGTTCGTCAGGGCTCTGCGGTTCACTGTTTTCGGCGCGTTCGGCGGATTCGGCGGATTCTGGCACCCGGTGCTTGCTGTGGTAGCCGCCGCCCTTGCGCGGCCCCCAGAAACTTTCGTCGTCGTCGGGCATCGAGCGCCGCAGGGGCTTGACGCCGGAATCGTCCGCCGGCTCGGTCAGGTCGGCATACGGCCGCGACGACTCGGCCGGGGCTCCGGCGGACGGCGTGGTGGTCTCCGTGCTTGCCGTGCTTGCCGTGCTTGCCGTGCTTGCCGTGCTAGCCGCGGCGGTTGCCCGGCGAGGGACGGCGATCCTCGGCCACCTGACCTGGTGCTGCCAGCCGTCCGCTTGCCACCGCGACGACCACAGCTTCCACGACGACTTCCAGGACGAGTTGAAAGCGAGGAAGGCCACGGTGGCCACCATCACCCCGAGAGCGAACCCGTCAAGCGATGCGGAGTCGCTCAGCGGGAAGCGGCTATAACCCGAGGTGAGCGCGGCGTGCGCCGCGGCCTGAAGCGCCCAGGTGTCCATCACTGCTCCTAGTTAGTCCCCCGAAGTCACATTGTGTCCGTTGAGCTACTTTCCGTAACCAATGAAGGTCATGCCTCAGCCGGGGCCGAGGTCAAGGATCTGTCAGCGACCGGTCATCCGACCGCCCGCGTTCCGGTAACGGCGGCCACGACCAGCCGGGATTGAGCACCAGCCGTGGCCGCCGGAGCGGAACCCTTCCCGCTGCCGGGCACGAGGATCAAGCAGCCGGCCTGCCAGGCCGGCGCGCAAGGCGCAGCGCCACCCAGGCCACGCGGCACGTGACCAGGCGACGGCCCACCCGGGGCCCTGGAGCTCTTCCGGCAGCACAGCCAACCCTCCTCGTCGGTAAATCCGGCTAGGCACGAGGCTGTCGACCGGGAGCGCTGTGGAAGGGGGTGCGCCCCCATGGTCAGCCCCGCACTATGCGTGACCATAGCACTACTCACCGTTGACATAAGGGCAAACGGCCGAACAGCCAAGCGGGTCCTGACTAATGCCCAGTGATCAGCGTGCGGGCGGCACTGGCCTTTTAACCGAATACCTGCGGAAACTCCATTCCACGTCAGCACAAGTCGATGAATCGGTCGAGGACACGGGTCCCGAACTCCAGCGCCGTGACCGGCACCCGCTCGTCGACCCCGTGGAAGAGCCCGGCGAAGTCAAGCTCGGCGGGAAGCTGAAGCGGCGTGAACCCGAAGCAGCGAATGCCGAGCGTGCTGAACGCCTTCGCGTCGGTACCGCCGGACAGGCAGTAGGGAACCACCTTGCCGTCCGGATCGCACTCCATGAGCGCCGCGATCATCGCCTCGCACAGGTCGCCGTCGAAGGTCGTCTCCACCGCGGGCTTGTTGTTGATGAACTCGCGGCGGACGCCGTGACCGAGCAACTGGTCGATCTCGGCGAAGAACTCGTCTTCAGTACCAGCTAGGAACCGGCCGTCTAGCTGCGCTGTCGCCGTCTGGGGCACGACGTTCACCTTGTAGCCCGCGCTCAGTACCGACGGGTTAGTCGTATTAGTCAGCGTCGCGCCGATCATGCGCGCGATCGGCCCTATCTTGCCAAGTATCGCCGCCGGATCCTTGGGGTTGAATGAGACGCCCATCGCGTCGGCGGCTGCCGTCAGGAATGCCTCGACTGACGGGGTGAGTCTTACCGGCCACTCGTGCCTGCCGATCCGCGCGATCGCCTCGGCCAGTTCGGTGACGGCGTTGTCGGGCTGGAGCATCGAGCCATGGCCGGCCGTGCCGCGCGCGGTCAGCCGCATCCAGGCGATGCCCTTCTCCGCCGTCTGCAGCAGGTAGAGCCGCTGCCCGCCGATCGTCGCGCTGAAGCCGCCGACCTCGCCGATCGCTTCCGACACGCCTTCGAAGAGGTCGGGGTGGTTCTCGACTAGCCACTGCGCACCGTAGTCGCCACCTGCCTCCTCGTCGGCGAGGAAGGCTAGGACGATGTCGCGGGGCGGTTTGCGGCCTTCGCGCAGACGCTGCCTGAAGACGGCCAGCATCATCGCGTCCATATCCTTCATGTCAATCGCGCCGCGACCCCAGACGCAGCCGTCCTTGATCTCGCCGGAGAACGGGTGTATCTGCCAGTCGGCCGGATCAGCGGGGACTACGTCCAGGTGGCCGTGGATCAGGAGGGCTGGTCTGGTTGGATCTTGGCCTTCGATCCTGGTTATGAGGCTGGTGCGGTTCTTGCGCGACTCGAGGATGGTGGGCTCAAGGCCGACGTCGGCTAGGAGGGCTGCTACGTGCTCGGCAGCGGCGCGCTCGCCTGGGCCCGTGTTGTCGCCTGGGTTGGTGCTGTCAATCCTGATCAGGTCGCTCGCGAGACCAGCGACCTCCTGTTGCGCTGTCGTCGTCATCTGGCCATCGTCCCATTGGGGATGGCGGGTGTTGGGGTGGGGCGGGTACGAGTGGGGGACTTTGGGTGGGTTCGGGGCGGGGGTTGGCGGCCGGGGGTCGGGGGCTTTGGGTGGCTCGGGCGGGGGCTCATGCGGGCGGGTGGCCTTGGGGGGCGAGGTGACCCTGGCGGGCTTGGCCCTGGCGGGGCGGCCCCGGCAGCAACCATGTCCCACCGTTGTTGTTCGACGCCCTGACCTAACGACAACGATGGGCCAGCGATGCTGCTCCCGCAACAACCATGTCCCACCGTTGTTGCTGCGTCGCCCGCGCTAGGTGCAACGATGTCCCAGCGATGCTGTTCGCGCGCCGCCGGAGTCGTCGAGCCGGTCAGCGATCCCGCGCTCGCGCCGATAAGCTGGTTCGGTCGGCGACCGGGTGGTGTGGATCGCACGTCGCACACGGTCCCCAAGATTTGCTATCGTAATGCGGCTGGGACGGCCAAGGTCGCGGCCAGCGAAGTCCGGGTGGCGGAATAGGCAGACGCGCTAGCTTGAGGTGCTAGTGCCCCAAAAGGGCATGGGGGTTCAAGTCCCCCCTCGGACACCGACCATAAGCCCATAATGTTCTGGTTCTAGCGCGACTTCTGCGCGGATTAGGCGTGATGTGGGCTGGTAAGTCAGTACCAGGTTGATGCCCTTGTAGATCTCTGCCTTGTCCGCTGGGTCGGCGTCGCGGATGACGGAGACGATGCTGGTGAAGTGCTCGATGATGCTGGCGATTTCGCTCTTGGTCATTCGCGCTGGGGCGGTAGCGCCTCGGAGGATGGCTTCGGCTGCTAGGCGGTCGGCCTTGGCGGCGTTGATCCACTTGGTGACTTCGGTGATGTCTGCCCCGGAGTCGATGGCTTCCTGGTAGCGCCCCATCTTGGCGGCGCACTCCCTGATCGTCTCCTGGGCATCGGCTATGGCCTGCTGATCGGTGCCGAGGTCGGCCTGCGCGTCGGCGAGGTCATCGATGGTCTGGGCGAATCGGTGCGGGGCGAATTCCCTGCTGACCCAGGCGTCGAGTTCCGGCACTACGTCGCGCTCGCGGACGAAGATGTTGAGGGGATGATCGATCTTGTTGGCCAGGGCGTATTCGGCGGGGAACCTGCACCGGTAGTAGGCCATCTCGTTGGCCCAGTGGGCCTGCATCTTGCGGCCGCATAGTCCGCAGACGAACCGGCCGCCCAGGACGTAGACGTGGCGTCGTCGGAATCTTTCGCGCGGGCCGCTGGAGTGGGCGCGGCCGGCGAGGACTTGCTGGGTGCGCGTGAACGTGTCGGCGTCGATGATCGGCGGGTGGACGATGCTGTCGGAGAAGATCCACTGGTCCTGGTCGTTCCATCGCTGCTTCGTCGTATGGCCGAGCGCGATGTCGTGGATGTCGATCAGCACTTCGTCCTTGCGTTGCTTGTTCCAGACCTGCCTGCCCGTGTAGCGCGGGTTAGCCAGAATTGCTCGAATGGCGTACTTGCTCCAGGCGATGCCGCATCTGTGCGAGTTCCGGGCCCGGTCGTGCGCCGATGGGCACAGGATGCCGTCGCGAGTCAGGTGCTCCGCTATCGCGTAGAGGCCATTACCGGCTAGGTACTCGGCAAAGATTCGCCGGACCACGGCGGCAGCCGGGTCATCTATGGCTAGGACATGAAGCCGCTTGCCGTCTGCGGCCTTGGCGGGGTTGGGGTGCGGGCCGGCGTCAGCCAGTTTGTAACCGTAGGGCGGGCGTCCGCCTAGGTAGCGGCCTTCGAGCTGGGCTTGGGCGGCCATGGCGGTGCGGACGCGGATCTTGATGCGGTTGCGCTCGCCCTTGGAGACGCCGCCGAAGACGGACATGATCAGGTCGTGCGCCTCGTTGTCGGGGTCGATCGGCCCGCCGACCTCGGGCACCCACAGAGGGACGCCGTAGTGCGCGAAGAGCGGGAATGTGTTGCCGAACTGGTTGCCGTAGAACGCGCGCTGCGGCTCGCCGACTACGACGGCGTCAAAGCCACGGTTCGGGTCGGCTAGTGCCGCGAGGAGTCGGCTGGCTTCTGGTCGGCGCTGGGGCGGGATCGAGCGGGACTTGTCGATGTCGAAGAACTCGGTCACGATGCGCCCGCCGTGCGGCTCGATCAGGCTGCGGGAGCGGGTGAGCTGCCAGGCTCGGGACGATTCCGGGTCCTGGTTGTCTTCGGTGGAGACGCGGCCCCAGAACGCTAAGTCGTTGGTCTGAATGGTCATGGACGATCCTTTCTCTCGGTACCTGCTCCGGCGTGGGCGCGGAGCAGGATGCGCAGCAGTGCGCGGGCGGCTGCCGGGGTGAGCCGGGGCGGCTCGGCTGGCAGGATCACCCGGATTTTCCGGGCGTCGCCGGTGCACTGGCGGGTGCGCCGGCGGGCCTGGTCTGCTGTTGTGCTGGGCCTGTGATCGTACGCTGCCGGGTCTCGCTTGGGAGGGGCTGAGCAGGGCTTTTGCGGCACGGCGCGGCGCTGCCGCTGCGGCATGCCGCTCATTCGCTGCCGTCCGCATTGCCGCCGCTCGTGCCGTTGCCGCTGTCGTTGCCGGTGCTGTCGGCAGTGCCGGTGCCGGGCGGCTGGACGGAGGTTTGCCGCAGCCGCTGGGCGGCGAGCTCGGCGAAGGCAGGATTGAGGTCGATGCCGGTGAACTTCCGGTCTAGGGCAAGCGCGGCAAGGCCGGTCGTGCCGGTGCCACAGAACGGATCGAGGACCATGCCGCCCGGCTTGCACCCGGCCTGAATGCACCGGGTAGGGACATCGAGCGGGTAGGCGGCGAAGTGCGGCCCCCGATAGGGCCGGGTCGGAATGGACCAGACATCACCAGGGTTCCGGCCGTTGGGGTGCCGCCGGTCGCTGCGGCTCGTGCCGTACCGGCGGGCGGCTGCAACTTGCCGGGTATGCGGCCCGTACTTCTGCGGCCAGTCGGCGCTGGAGGCGGGTCGCTGGCCGCTGCGGCGGGCACCACCGGGATGCCGGCGGCTGGCTCGTGACGTGCTCGGGCTGGCGGGCCGCTGGCGTGCGGGGTCCGGATGGGGTCGAGGTCGAACCAGTAGTGCCGCGACTTGGCGAGCAGGAAGATCAGCTCGTATCGGCAGTTGAGCCGGTCGCGGACGGACTCGGGCATGGCGTTTGGCTTGTGCCAGACGACGGCGTTGCGGATGATCCATCCGTCTTCTTGCAACGCGAGCGCGACGCGCCACGGCAGGCCGAGCAGGTTCTTGCTGCCCAGGCCGGCCGCTCGCCGGCCGACCAGGCCGTGCCCGACGTATGAGTGCAGGCCGTGCGGGGTGCCGTTGCCCTCCGAATAGGAGTCGCCAAGGTTGAGCCAGCACGTGCCGTCGCTGGCCAGCACCCGGCGCGCCTCGGTGAAGACCGCGCGCAAGGTGGCGACGTATCCGGCTGGATCGGCCTCGTGACCGTACTGGCCGGTGATGCCGTAGTCACGCTTGGCCCAGTATGGAGGGCTGGTCACGATGCAGTCGGCTGAGCCTTCAGGCATGGTGGTGAGGATGTCGAGTGCGTCGCCGACGTGGAGCGTGGCGTTTGGGTCGCTGTAGTAAATCGTGGTGACCACCTTCCTTTCTTCGAGATGTGTTGGGTCGGGCTGTGCGTGTCTGGCTCTTATCGCGCACGCGCAACGCGCACAGGCAGGTCCAGGGGGTGCAGACGCGCGCGAGGGTTGCGCGTGCGCGTGCGCGTTGCCGTTCACTGGGCGTCGCTCCCTGGATCTGGGGTGCGCCAGACTCCGCGCCTGACCTGGATGGCTCTCCCCGTGTCGGCGAGCGCTCGGAGACGGTAGTTGACCCATCGATGGCTCATGCCGGTGGCGGCAACAAGGTCGGCGACTGGAAGTCCCTCGTCTGGCGCGAGGGACAGAGCCGCCCACAGCATGGCCTCTGGGCTGTCTCCGGTGTCTGCATCGAGTTCTGGACCCTCGCCACCGTTCGCGGAGGCTGGCCATTCATAGGGACGCTCCGAGACAGCACGGAGAGAGATCTCATCTAGCGGTGGGCGCACAGCAGCGTGCAGGGCGACCGTCTCGCTCACCGCTTCGTCGCTCAGGAGGTAGGCGCGAGCCCGGCGCGGGGTGTCGTGCTCTGGGGCGGAGATCAGGAACTTGCCGGGCGCGTTCAGCTTGTCGGCGTGCCAGCCGGCGGTGAGCATGCCCTGGCCCAGGATCAGGTCAACGTCGCGCCGCTCGCGGACTCGGAAGCAGATCCGCACATCCATTTGCGACCTGAGCGCGCCATGACCCATGGCTTTCTGGGTCGGCCGCTGGGTCGCAGCGATCAGAGTTACGGCGACGGCGCGTCCGCGCCTGCCGATCGAGTCGGCATCTGACGCGGCGTCGGGGACGTTCTCGGCGAGTTCCGCGTATTCGTCTACTACGACGACCAGGGCTGGCATGGCTGGTGCGGGCTGCCAGACCCGCTGACCGCTCGCGGCCAGATGATCGGCGCGGCCTTCCAGAATGGCTACCGCGTCGGCTAGCAACACGCTGGCCTCGGCGGGAGTGGTCGCGAGCCGGTCAAGGCATGCAGCCCAGGGGCCAAGCTCGACTCCGCGCTTGAGGTCAATCCCCCAGATCACCACGTCACGGCAGGCCGTGAGATTGCCCATCAGCACGTTCAGGCCGCCGCTCTTGCCCGACCCCGTGGACCCGCCGAAGAGCGCATGGCGGCGCAGGAACAGCACCTTGACCGGTGCGGCATCTTCGAATGGACCGAGCTCGACCGGGTCGGCAATCGACTCCACGGACGGTCCCGGCCAGGTGATCGCGTCGGAATGAGGATCTTTGGAGAGAACCCGCAACTCGAAACGGTTAGCCAGGTCATCGGACGTAGGCAAGACGCGGGCCGCACCCCGGAATGTCCCAAGACCCGACTCGATCGCCGGAAGCCTGCTGATCACGTCGCCGATCGTCTGCCCGCGTGCCAGAGCGAGCCTGGCACGCCAGCCCCAGACATCGACCACCGCTGACTGGACTCGTGATCCTGCCAGGCCGACAGCCTCGGCGATCTCGGGCCACGCCGCGAGCACCCGCTCGACCCGCACCTTGGCCCGTCGCCGCCGATGCGCCCACCACGGCACGGCCAGGATTGTGCCGCCCAGGAGCAGGACCACCGGGAGCGGCGAGTGCGACGGCCCGGCCGCAGTGCTGATCGCCAGCCACCCGCCGATCACTGCGACGGTCGTTGCGGCATAGAAACATTCGGCGCGCGTGGATAGTCCGACGTGACGGCCAGCCGTCGCAAGGCCGAGAGTGGCGACAGCGGCCAGTGCGACGACGTAAGGCCACCAACGCGGGTGGAACAGATGAAGCAGCCACGCTGCCAGCCACAACGCTAAAGCCGTCGTCGCCGGGGCGAATTCGGAACGGTAGCGCCACGCCCAGCGAGCGAACACCGCGGCGGCAGTCTCAGGCAGGCGATCGCCGGGAGACATGAACATCATGGGTTGGAAGCCATAACGGTTCATACGCCGCGCTGTACGGCGCATCTGACGTCCCCTGGTCATTCCGGCCTCCCCCTGCTGCTGTAGCCCTGGGCGTCTAGTTCGTCGCGCAAGTAGGACAGCGGGTCAGGCTCGCCTTCGTCGTGAGCGGTGAGGGCCGCGAGCGCGGCGGCCAGCAGGTTTGCTCGGTCAAGTCGTGCGTCCGCGAGCTCGGCGGACATCTGCGCTACTTCGGCTGAGAGCGCGGAAGCGTCAGTGAGCGCGTCTTCGAGTAGTCGCCAGATCTCGGCGAGATTCGGCATTGCCGCCAAGAATCCGGCGATCACTCGGCGAGCGGCCTCGTTTCTGGTCGCGACCTCCTCGAAGTTGACATTGACGCACGGGTTAGCGTTTGGCACTAGACACCACCTCCTTGGGAATTGATCGATTCATGGTTTCGTGAGCCACAGAACTAGGCCAGAAATCAAGCTGTGGAGTTCCGGTGCGGCGGTCGTCGCGGCGAGAAGAAACCCGAATACCAGGCAGATCACTGCCTGCCAGGCCCGAAGGCCCAGATATCGCCACGCGACGAAGACAACTACTCCGACAATTACCACCAGGGGAATTGAGATGGTCATACCGCGCTCACCTCTTCCCGGCAACTAAGATATGGGCGTCTGACCTGCGCACGCGACTGGTTCGCCATGCCCGGCGGCGAAGCCATCGGAGGCGAGCGATGCACTTGCGGCAACGGGTATTAGTTGGCGAGCAAGCCGCTCCGCACGGGCAGCAGTGCAGCGTCTTGTCGACTACGGATTTCTGCATTGGGCTAGCTCCTCTTCGTCTGGCGAACACCTGAGCCGCGCCCGCCTAGCAGGCGGCGGGTGGCAGCATCCAGGAGGCCACGGGGCTCACTCATGAGCCGCTTGGAACGGTCGACTGCCTGAATGTTGATGACGATCAGCACGAAGGCCACCGCTCCTGCGAGGGCGATGATCGCGACTGCGATCAGGATTGCGATTAAGGCGATATTCACTTAGACCACGTCCTTCCGGTGTCCGTTCGGTTCTCGTGGTCATGACATTAGGTCGGCTGGAAGAGGTGACCAATAACGCGCTGAGATATCTCAGAATGAATATGAGATATCTCAGAATGAGATATCCCGCAGCCCTTTACTTGATCACTTTAAGAATGTCAATTACACGCTGAGATACCACTCGGATCGCGAGTTGATTCGCCATCGACCTGGGGAGGTGTGATTAACTGGCAGCGCAAGCGAGCAACCAAGGGAACGGGGAGCACGCTATGGCTTTAACTAACTGTGCCCAGCACCCGTGGCGGGCGCTGTGGTGAGCTTCGACCTGACCGAACGCGCGGCAGTCGCCTTGCTCGAGGAGGCGTGCACCGCTGACGGACTCAGCGCTGACAACGCGAGCCTCATGCGCCTGGGCTCGAACGCTGTCTTTCACCTGAAGGCCCCAGTCGTCGTGCGAGTCTCGCGCCAAGGCGAGGACGCCGAGGAGGCATTCAGGACGGTGGCTGTCGCCAGATGGCTGGAGTCTGTTGACTATCCCGCTGTCCGGCTCGCTGACGTCGAACAACCGATCATCTTGAACGGTCATGTGGTGACGTTTTGGAAGTCGGTAACGAGAGACGGACAGCAGTACGCGACAGTGGGTGAGTTCGCGGAAACCCTAGCCAGGTTGCATCGGCTCGATGCACCAGCCGATCTTGACCTTCCGGCTCTGGCCCCGCTCCGGAATGCCGATCAGAGGATCGCGGACAACAACTGGCTAAGCCAGGGTGATCGCGAGTTCCTTACTGACCTCCTGACCCAGCTTCAGCGCGAGTATGCCGGTCTTGAGTACGCGTTGCCATGGGGTGTGATTCATGGTGACGCTAACGTTGGAAACGTCTTGCGTGATCCGCTCGGGAAGCCCGTAGTGATCGATCTTGATGGCTTTTCGATCGGCCCCAGGGAATGGGATGTCATCCAGACGGCCATGTACTATGACAGCTTCGGCTGGCACACGCGCGAAGAATACGAGACGTTCGTGCGAGTGTACGGATTCGACATCATCGAGTGGTCCGGCTATCCGGTCATGCGCGCGGTTCGCGAGTTCCTGATGACCACCTGGCTAATTCAGCAGGCTGGCGAGAGTGAGCGTATTGCCGCAGAAGCGACCAAGCGAATTACCGCGCTGCGCACCGGAGCAAGCCGCATGGACTGGAAGCCTTACTAGGCTCCTTTTCTAGGCCGGGAGGAGATGCGCCAGAGCCGAGACTTACTTGCCTGTTCTTCAAACTCGGCTATAGCGCGACTCTTGCCGACCGAGCCTAGGTGCTGACGAAATTCGCGGAGATAGCCAACGCAACGGGCTGACCTAATCTGCTCACCCGCCTGGAGCGCATTGAGGACGATACGGCACGCCTGTTCGACTTCACCTGCCGCTAGATGCGCGTCCCCGAGCACCATCATGACGAAGAAGTCGCTACGCATGAAGGTCGCGTCATCGACGGCAACGAGGCTGCTGCTGGCATGCTGGCTCGCGTCGCCGGGCCGGCCGAGATCGCGCAGGCAATGGCTCATCTCGGCGTACAGCTCCGACTCATCGAAGTAGCGGATCCAGTCGGGGTCCTCTTCTGGCCTGCGCCGCTCGAACTCGGTCACGGCTTCGGCCAGGGCGCGATCACAACCCTTGACGTCTCCGAGCCGCGCGAGGGCTCGTGCCTCCATCGCGTGGAAGTGTGAGGTGAGGGTAGCGGTCGCAATCCCCCGCGTTCCTGTCAGGGCTGCTCGCGCGAGGCTAGCGGCATCGCCGAATCGTCCCGTGTAGGTGGCCTGGTGGCTCATCGCATCCAGGATGCTCGCCCCGAGCAGTCGATCGTCTCCGGCCTGCGCGAGCGCGAGTGCCTGGACGAAGTACCGCTGCGCGAGCGCGCTTTCTGGCGCACTGTCGTAGCTCATCCATGCCGCGAGAAGAGTCGCCTCGGCGGTAGCTGAATAGAGTTCGCGACCTACGTCTTCCGTATACCGCCCGCGTAGAAGCCGGCTCGCATCAGAATGCAGATATTGGACGAGAGCCGGGCGGGCGTGGCCGCCGCCGAACCGGTCGTCGAGTTGTACGAACAGTTCGACTGTCGCGCGGAAGCGCGCAACGTCGGCCATGCCGATGCGGGCACCGCTCGCGTTCTCGCTCTCGGGCCGCTGCCCTGGATCAACCAGCCACCGCAGCGACGCATCGTTCCACGCAGCGGGCTCTAACCTAGCTTCGAGCAGCCGATCACTCTCAAGATCGGCCTGCCACAGCTGGCTTACGGTCTCTGCGGCCTCAACCGGAGCAGCAGGGTAGACGGCGCCAAGATCCGCCAGCACATCGACGTGCGGTGAGACCGGCTTGGAGCTCGTCGCCTGGTCGGCCGATAAGCCCAGCGCCAGCCGCGCCGTGGACGGCATCCTCAAGCCACCGGCGAAGTCCTCGAAGATTGTCTTGGCCTTCGGGGTGATCTGGTGGTTCTTGTACTGGCTGAGGCGGCCCTGGGTGATTCCCGTAAGGCTCGCCATCGTTCCCTGAGTTAGCCCATGACTGCCGAGAACCTCGATCACTTTTCCGAGGTCGCGTCTTCGGCATGCGTCAAGCACGTCTGGACGTGCGCAGGCTTGTTCGACAATCCTGCGCACGTCGGCAAGGTTCACAGACATGGCGCGCTTCCCGTTCCCTTGGTCGCTCGCCTGCGAGTATGGCCACCGTCAAAATCAACTACAGCATAGAGACATTGCCTGGCAGCTGATGGTTTCCTTGCAACTGGGCCGAAGCCGGTCTGCTTACTTGACGAACACTCCTCGACCGGGCGCTGTGACGACCAGACCTTCATCCCTCAGGACCGCGACCGCTGATCGAATCGTGTTCTGGGCGAGACCTGTCTCCATCGTGAGTTCGTGGATCGACGGCAGCCGGTCGCCGCTCTTCAACTGCCCGGTCCGGATGAGACGACGCAGCTCGTTGGCGAGCTGCTTGTAGGTCGGGATCTCGCTCATCCGATCGATGTGTATGGGCACGTCGGCCACGGTAGGTCTGTCACCGTAGCCAGGCATAGCTAGCACCATCTGATATAGATGCTTCATCTAATACATCTGATGATGGTGACAGACCTGACGAGGCTGACGTATAGTCCCAGGTGAAGTCGCGCCTGCCGCCCAGAAAGAAGGATCGATCATGACCGATGCAGTAACCGTGAACCCATTAAAACTCGACCAGGATGCCCAGGTGGTCACGACGCGGATGCGCGCTATCCAGACCGTGTTCGCCGCTAGCGGCCTAACCACGCATCTGACGGACGCACGGGCAGGACTCGATCTCAGCGCGGTGCTCAGTCCCTCGGGCAAGCGCGAGGCTGAGATCTGGGTAGACGAAGAGGGCTACGTAGAGATTCGCTACTGGAGCCCGGAAGGCTCTACTGCCGACCAGATCGCCGCTGCCGCGCTGCGCGCTCTGTGCGCCGTGACCGGCTCCAACCCTGAGGACTTCGCGCAGAGCGTGGCGGTCTAGACGACCGCACGCAAGCGCGTCAAACGCCCCCGGCAAGGCTGGCGGTGCTCATCGATGGGCACCCGTTCCCACAGCTTTGCCGGGGGCCTACCTGTCGCCAGGCAGAACCCGGAATGTGGCTGGCGACAGCCGTCTCCTGACCTGAATAACGCACTGGAAGTGACGCATGAATAGAAGAAACCTGCCTTCGCGCAGGCATTCGGATTGCTTAGAGAGTCACGGTCATGTCTGAGACCCGAGGTGAGTGGCTACGTCGCGAGCGGCAGGCACGCGGCTGGAGCGTGCCGGAGATGGGCCGCAGGCTCCGCGAGGCGGCCAAGTTCGCGGGCGATGTCCTGCCAGGCAAAGAGTGCCTGGGCGTGATGATCCGCCGCTGGGAAAAGGACAGCGGCGGCGTCTCCGAACGCTACCGGCTCCACTACTGCAAAGCCTTCCAGATCCCGCTCGACCAGTTCGGCCACTCGCCTGCCGTCGAAATGGAGGCGGTCCCGCTTCCGAGCCCCGCCACGCTGACCGTCGCAGATGAATCGCGCGACAATGAGCGACAGCCGCCTAGCCCCGGCCTGGTCACTGCCGAGCCAGCGATAGTGGTGATCGCGCACGAGCACAGTCAGCACGCCCAGGACGCCGAGCGGCGCGACATCGGCGAGGCCACTCTAGAGCAACTCCGCGCCACCGTGATGCGGCTATCGCGTGACACCATGACAGGTGCCCCGCTCGCGCTGCTCGCCGAGATGCGCAGGATCTATGACCAGCTGCGCACGGCATCAAGCTTGCAGGTCTGGCCCGCTGACCAGGCTGAGCTGTATCTCCTGCTCGGCTGCCTGAACAGCCTGATGTCCGTGACAGCGCTACAGACCGGAAGCCTGACCGCCGCCGCCGAGCTGGCGCGAGCCGGGCTGCCCTATGCCCGCGCCATCGGCCACCAGGCCCTTGCAGCTCACCTACGGCTCAACCTCGCCACCATCGCCTACTGGAACGACCAGCCCCGCCAGTGCCACGACCTAACTAGCCTGGCCCTCGGCCACCAACCCAACGAACATACGGCGGCCCGCCTGCACTCGCTGCGCGCACGAACCGCAGCCCGCCTCGGTGACGCGACGACTGTCAGCCTGGAGCTACGCGCGGCGGCCGAGCGGGAACGCGACGACCGCGATGATCTGACCACGATCGGCGGCGAGTTCAGCTTCTCCCAGGCCACCCAGCACTACTACGCCGGCTCAGCCCTGGTCGAGATCCCTGACGCTGAACGCGACGCCATCACCGAACTGGAACACGCCCTCAGCCTGTACGCAGCGGACACCGGGCACGACTACAGCCAGGCCTGCATCATGGCCACCCGCATCGACCTCGCCACCGCATGGCTCCGCCTTAGCGATCTCGACGCCGCCAGAACAGCCGCAGGCCCCGTCCTGGCCATCGCGCCCGCCAACCGCATGTTCAGCCCGGCGAAGCGCTTCGGCCCGGCCAGAACGGCCCTGGCCGCCTCCCGCTACCGGGGCTCGGCCGAAGCCAGGGAATTCGATGACCAGATCGAGCAATTCTCCCTTGCGACCACCACCACAAACATATGAACTGAATAACTCTCTCATCGAGCGAGCTAGGGCTGGCTCACCGATTCCTTGCTGCTACTAAGACCAATGTCAAAGCTGGTCAAAGTCTGGCTTGAACTTTTCTTAGGCTATATGCGGAGGTACGTTCGGTAATGGCGACATCCAAGAACCATCGTCCGAGAAACCGGACTACGATAATCAGACTCCTGACGAGCGGGTTCGACAACATGACCCTGAACCCCTCCGCACAGCTGCGTATGATGCAAACCAGAGTCCAAAGGCGGAACTTCTACATCGAAGCGTGGTATCACGTCGGCCTGCGGCCGCCACTGGACGACATATCGGCGCGAGTCATGGACGAGCGCACCACCCAACCGGCCCGTCCCAGTGGGTCAACCAGACCGCGATGACGCCACCCAGCAACACCCACCGATGACGGGTCAACCATCGCCACGTTGGCCACTGAGTTCTCGGCGCCCCCAATCACCAGCAACAGCCGGGACAGATTCCGCCTCGGCTGCCAGACCTCGACTCAGCGTACGTTGATTATCGCGCGCGCGATTATATTCCTTTACCGTATTACCTGCCAGATGGCGCCGATCGTCATTCGCACCCGATCTCCTTTCTCGGCTAAGCGCAAACGTGGGAGATGTCTAGATCTTACTTAGCAGCCATCCGATGACCGGGGCGAGCAAGGTTGCAAATGCTAGACACCATGTCGCGACCGTAAGCGCTCTACGTCGCTCATTCGTCGCATCCTCGACACCCTCATCACTAGGTCCTGATTCAACATCTTTGGAAGCGATGGTTAGGTATGTTTTTATGAAACTCGGTGCCGCAAGCGCCCACAGAATACCAAACGAAATAAACACATTTGAAATCAGGCTGCCGTAATCGAAATCCGGAAGCAGTGGAAAGTTGAAGGAGAAATAGGCTACTAGCGCCACCAGCGCACCAGGCGCTGCTACAAATCCCTGAAGGGCACGCCTATTCGTTTTGAGATCATAGCCTGAGGCGATGGACATTGCTCCGCAGCAGCAAAGAGTCGACGCTAGTATTGCCAACCAGCCCTCAGCAAAACCGGACGGCACGTAAGAATAGTTGATGCCGCTAAATATTGAAAGTCCCGAAATCAACATACACGTACTGATCAGCAACCGGATCTTAGAATACCGCCAGACTGTCGCTGAACTTAGTTTGTCATCGGCAGATGGGGCGTGAGCCCCGTCGAGGCCTGCATCGTTCATGTTAGCATCATGCCTAATTTGCCGTAATTGTGGATCGATCCGTGGCATTCCTAGCGAATAGCTGCGCCAAGGACTAACCCTGGGTCGCAGTAGATAGTACTTTCAGGAATATATGTTGAACCACGGCCGGGCACTGATGCCCTGGGGGTGCCCGAAGGCGGGGTACAGGTAGTTGCCCTGGATCATGAACCACGGCCGGGCACTGATGCCCTGGGGGTGCCCGAAGGCGGGGTACAGGTAGTTGCCCTGGATCATGAACCACGGCCGGGCACTGATGCCCTCCGGGTGCCCGAAGGCGGGGTACAGGTAGTTGCCCTGGATCATGAACCACGGCCGGGCACTGATGCCCCCCGGGTGCCCGAAGGCCGGATATACGTTCATGAATTAATTACCTGAAACTAGTCTTCCGGTTCACCGCTTGCTTCTAGCTTTTGTTGAGATACGGTACGCGTAACACCCTGCAGAGGTGACTGCTCTCTCACTTCAACTATCAACTCACGCGTGACGTTAGCCATCACATGCTCCAAAAGATCTCGGTCTATGACGTCTTCTTTCGCTATCAACGTCCGCAACGTTTCCAAGACGGTTATCTTTTGCTTCTGGTCTATTTCGGCACGCAGGAGTTCTAGCTCCATCTCCGCTTTGCGTATGGCGATCTCCTGTTGTCGCTCCAGGTTGTCCACGTACTTTGACGTGGAGTCCCGAGACAAATGCATTGCCCGCACAAAGCTCATTGCGTCCTTATTCGTGAAATCGCGAGGCGAGTAGAGTATCTGATTACGTCGCCAAAGTAGGACGAAGAACAACGTCGCGACAATGGAAGCGAATCCTATCGAAAATATTGCAAATACCCATTGCAGTGCACCAACTACCTGGGTGGCGGCGACGAGCATCGCGAGCTCTGTGACGCCTAAAAATAGTGATATGACGAGAAGTGGGTTAATCGAATTCTCGTCGGACGCTTTTTTCTTTCGAATCACTTCATCTGCCAACGCGGAATACGAGATTTGACCAATAAAGACGGGTTTGTGTCTTCGGACTCCTTGATCGCAATGAGCCCCCCATCTTCGAGGTTCTTGACATGATACGGGATGGCGAGCGGGCGTGTCCTGCCGAACAGCGTTCTCACACAACCGGTAACGATCGGCGATCCTTACTAGACGTCAGTAGCCGTCTCGGCCGTGACCAAGGGGCGCGGGCCAGAAGAACCGCATCTGAATGGCGACTGAGGCTGGCAATCCCTGCCGGCTAGCATAGGAAGCGCCCACAATGGGGGGAAGACTGCTCGACCTTCCTAGCCGGGTCCAGCGATGCGCTCCCAGCTGGCACTCATACTGGTCATAGACGCATTTAGGTTGCCGCAGTCCCAGCCCGTGTACCAGGCCAGGCGCCCAGCGAGAACGCTGGCGCAGAGCGGGGCAGGCGCGAGGTCTTGCGGAAGCGTGCTAGCCCCGATCCTGAGACCTAGGCCTACCTTGCCTGACGCATCGATCTCCCCCGGGTCCGAGCAGTCGCGAATGGCCGTTCCAAAGGCCGTGCGCGACACCGCCTGCTGCCTTGACCAACCTGCCCCAGCGTTCGTGCCGCCCGAACTGGCCAGCGATAGCCCTGCCGCTAGGTAACGCGCCATCGGCGACGCGGTTGGCGATCGCCACTGCCATGCCCGTCGCCGCACATCCGCCTCCGGGCGATCGTCACGGCGGCTGTGCGACGAACTAAGGCTGGCAACAGGCTTGCCCTCTCGCGGAATCGATGGCGACTCGGGTTCAACGACGAACTCCTCTCCCTCGGCCTCGCGCAGCTCGCTATTAGACGACGGCCTGATCACCGCGGCCGGCAACCCGGCCCGCAAAGTCGACAAGCCACGGCGCCTGCCCTCCACCCGGCGAGCCGTGCCCGACGCCCGCCTGGCCGAGATCAACCATGCAGCCGCCACCACGGGCAACGACCCGGAACTGGACACGTTGCTGCTTCGCCTCCACACCGAGACCGCCTGCAGGCGCGGAGGCGCGCTCGCGCTCCGCCCAGCCGACCTAGACCGCGACCAGTGCCTCATCCTCCTGCGCGAGAGAAGGCGAGACCGTCCGCTGGCAGCCCGTCTCCCCCACACTCATGGCCCGCCTCAACGAGCACGGCCACGAACGCCAACTCGATCCACGACAACGGCCGTAATTCTCCCCTGCGAAGACCGGGGAGGAATCCGATGTGACTGAGGAACGAACGTCACATTAGGTAAATGACTAAGGAACCTGAGGCGATGTGACCTGCTGGCCGTCGCCCCGATTTGACAGATATGGTCGCGCAGGCGCGTCGATTTAGCGGTCGCCGGTAATCCTGGCTCGCGCTGAAGGTGGGAGGACTGTGCCATGGAGACTAAGGTCAAGTTCGTGACAGGGAGTACTGGCGAGCCGATGGACGATGCTGGGGTCGAATCCACCAGGCGGGCACTATTTGATGTTCTCCAGGTCGGCGCGTCAGTCTCGGGGCTTGCTGGCCCCGAGCCGCTGAAAATCCTCGCCATCGAACGGCTGACCGACGACTCTGCGAACGTCACGTACCGGACAGCGTCCGGTCTCGGCGAGCGGATCGTTTTCGCCGACATGGTCCATCACATCCGTGCGGTCAAGCCAGGGTTGTCGTTCAGCTTCGACGCTGGCCCGAATGCCTTCGTGCTGGCGGCCGAGGCACGCCGCATGCGCCTTGCATACCTCTTTGACCCCCAGGCCGCGCTTGGCACCAGCGATGTGCGGCCACTACCGCATCAGCTCCGCGCAGTGTACGAAACCATGCTGCACAAGCAGCCGCTGCGCTACGTCCTCGCGGACGACCCTGGCGCGGGCAAGACAGTGATGGCTGGTCTGCTGATCAAGGAACTGCTGCTGCGCGGTGACGCTGCCAACGTCATGGTGGTCTCGCCCGGTGCCCTCGTCGACCAGTGGGACGAGGAGATGCGAGAGAAGTTCGGCCTTGAGTTCGAAATTCTCACACGAGACAAGATCCTGAACGAGGGCAATCCCTTCGCCCGAGGCGGCCTCTGGCTAGCCCGCCTCGACGTCCTTGCGCGCAACAGCGAGGGCATTTTGGACAAGGCATGCGAGGTCGACTGGGACCTGATCGTCTTCGATGAGGCGCACAAGATGTCGGCCACCGTCTGGGGTAGCGAGGTCAAGAAGACGAAGCGATACCAGATGGCCGAGGAGATAGGGAAGCACACTCGTAACCTCCTGATGATGACCGCCACCCCGCACTCGGGGAAGGAAGAGCAGTTCCAACTCTTCATGGCGCTTCTGGACTCTGATCGTTTTGAGGGCGTTGCCCGGGAAGGCAGCCGCAGGGTCGACGTCTCTGACCTGATGCGACGCCTGATCAAGGAGGAACTGAGGACATTCGAGGGAACCCGGCTGTTCCCCGAGCGGTTCGCGTTCACCGTCGCGTACGAGTTGTCGCAGCCCGAGAAGGCTTTGTACGTTGCCGTCACCGACTACGTCCGCGACGAGATGAACCGCGCCGATGCCATGGGCGGCGACGGGCGGCGACGCACGGCCGTTGGGTTCGCTCTGACGACACTCCAGCGCCGACTTGCGTCGTCACCAGCGGCGATCCACCGGTCTCTAGAGCGACGCAAAAGCCGACTCGAATCCGAATTGCGTGAGGCGCGCATTTACGCCTCGGTCAAGGGCGACGATGTCGACGTCCCGGACGACTGGGAAGACCTGGAGGACCTCACCGACGAGGAACGCGAGGCCCTGGAGGAGAAGGCGGTCGCCGGTGCGACCAGCGCCCGCACCCCGGTGGAGCTGGAAACCGAGATCGCAGTGCTTGACCGGCTGCTGGTCAAGTCCGCTGCTGTCAAGGCCTCGCCCACCTACGCCAAATGGGACGCACTCCGCGACACCCTCGACGATAGCGGCGAGATGCGGGACGACACGGGCGCACGGCGCAAGGTCATCATTTTCACCGAGCACAAGGACACGCTCTACGACCTGGTGATGCGGCTGACCCAGCATCTCGGGCGAGAGGACGCAGTCATCACCATCCACGGTGGCACCAAGCGCGAAGACCGAAAGAAGGCCAAGGAGACCTTCGAGCAGAATGAGCGCTGCGTCTTCCTGATCGCCACTGACGCCGCAGGTGAGGGTGTGAACCTCCACAAGAACGCCCACCTGCTGATCAACTACGACCTGCCGTGGAACCCGAACCGCATCGAGCAGCGGTTCGGCCGTGTCCACCGCATCGGCCAGCCCAACACATGCTTCATGTGGTCGCTCGTCGCCGAGGACACCAGGGAAGGCGACGTATACACGCGGCTGCTGGAGAAGCTCGAAGAGCAGCGGGCCACCCTGGGCGGACGGGTGTACGACGTCCTGGGACAGCTCTTCCAGGGCAACGCGCTGCGTGACCTGATGATCGCGGCGATCAAGGAAGCCGACAGGCCCGAACGCCAGCGCTACCTCACTGAGGTCGTCGATCCCAAGATCTCTGAGGGCATTCCGGAGTTGCTAAAGGCCAACCAGCTCGTGCCGTCGGCGATGGCCGACTCTGAGATCGACGAGATGCGCCGCGAGATGGAGCGAGCCGAAGCCGCCCGCCTCCAGCCCCACCACGTCGAAGCGTTCTTCCACCGCGCGTTCGCCGACGTTGGCGGGTCGTTGCGCATGCGCGAAAGCCACCGGTTTGAGATCAAGCGAGTCCCCAGCGAGATCAAGGAACGCGACCGCGTAACCGGCTACGGTCAGCCCGTCGTCGACTCCTACCACCGCGTGACATTCGATCCGAAGTACGTGCGGGTCGAAGGCAATAACCACCTCGCGACACTCCTGCACCCAGGCCACCCGCTCATGGCAGCCACGATGGGAGTCGTTTCCGACCGCCACCACGATGCCCTTCGCCGCGGCGCGATACTCGTAGACCGGTCTGACCTCACCACCAAGCCTTACGTTATAAGCCTTCTGGAGCATGACGTCACGGACGGCCGCATCACGCGTGACGGGCAGCCATGGGTTGTCTCGCGCCGCGCACAGTACGTGCGCATCGATGCCGATGGCGCTATCACGCCCCTCAGCGGCTCGCCCATCCCGAACTTCGAGGTGCCCACAGACGACGAACTCGCGCTGACGGGCAAGATTCTCGCCGAGCCCTGGGCACAGGCATCAGACCTCGAAGAGCGCGTGATACGCGAGGCATCGGTCACGATTGCCCGCAAGCACGTGGAGGAGGTCACCATGCGGACGATCGAGCGAGTCGACAAGACCGAGCGACTGGTCCGCGAACGCCTTACACGGGAGATCAACTACTGGGACCAGCGCGGCTTCGAACTCTCCGAGCAGGAGCGGGCCGGCAGGAAGACCAGGCTCCCTGCTTCACAGATGCGCGAGCGCGCTGAAGTCCTTGTGCGGCGACTTGACCGCCGCCTCAAGGAACTAGAGCAAGAGCGCGACATCTCGGTACGCCCCCCGCGAGTCACCGGGGCATGCTTGGTCGTCCCGCAGGGATGGCTGGATGCCCAGGAGGACCCAGAAGGAGCCGATGCGCGGGCACGGGAGACCGTCAGAGTCGAGCGTCTCGCCGTCGATGCGGTTATGCGGGTTGAGCAGGCCCTCGGCCACCAGCCCACTGAGATGCATCACAACAACCCTGGCTACGACATTGAGTCCGACACTGGCAAGACCCTCGACTTCATCGAGGTCAAGGGGCGTGTCACCGGCGGTAAGGCCTTCGTCCTGACCCGCCAAGAGGCGGTGACAGCGCTCAACAAGGGCGAGCACTCAGTGCTCGCCCTTGTCCGGGTCGCCGAGGACGACTCGACAACCGTGCACTACCTACGCCACCCGATCATCCAACCCATCGATCCTCGCGCTGCGCGAGTCGAGTATGACTGGGATCCGTTCTGGAACGACGCAACGGAAATGAGCCAAGAGTGAATGAGACGACCCGCAAGAAGAAGCTGATCGAGGTCGCCCTACCGCTCGACGAGATCAACGCTGCATGCAAGGCGGATAAGGATCGCAAAACTGGAACGATCCGCAACCTGCACAAGTGGTTCGCCCCGATGCCACTTCCCGCGTGGCGCGCTCTGCTCTTCGCTGCGCTAGTTGATGATCCAGATGAGGATAATCAGCGAGTCTACTTGCTCGATTTGATCAAGCGGCTGGTCTCAAATGGGGCTGATCTCCCAGAGGGAGATGACGTTGAAGAGGCGCGCAAGGTCCTCGCCCATCAGTTCCCTCATGGGCTACCGACGGTGTGGGACCCGTTCTGTGGCGGAGGCTCGACACTAATCGAATCACAGAGGCTTGGCCTGAAGTCCAAAGGGTCCGATCTCAATCCCGTCCCTGCGCTCATCACTCGTACCCTCACCGAGATTCTGCCGCCCCTCATCGGTCACCAACCGCTTCAACCCGAGGCAGTTGAAGCTTCTAGCCGGGGGCGGTCGAAGAAGGTGGTCTCTGACGGGGGGCTCTTTCCTCCTACTGCCAAGATCTACAACCATCTCGATGGACTCATGCGTGACGTTTCTTATTACGCAGAGAGCGTACTTGCGCGGGCTTGGGTAACATTGGCCGATAGGTATCCTGCGAACCCAGTAGAGACGCCCATCGCATACTTCTGGGTTAGAACGGCACGCTGCCCAAATCCAACCTGCGGGATTGATACACCGCTCTGCACATCGTGGTGGCTCTCAAAGAAGAAGCGTGACCTAGCCTGGATTATCCCAACGGTAGACGACCGCAAGGTGACCTACAAGGTCGAACAAGGCATGAAAAGCGGTTCCGCGCCAGAACCGCCCAAGATCGGCGATGGAGTTTTCCGGTGTCTGAAGTGCAGCGCCACACTGGATTCGCCCCGCCTCCGCGCTGAAGGCAAGGCCATGCGCATCTTGCACGAGTTGGTGTGCGTCATTGCAGAGACGAACGGCAGGCGGATCTTCCGCGTTCCGACATCAATTGAACGTGACGCCGCCAATAGCGCCGGACCAAGCGAGTCGATCCTTGATGTCGCGATTAATATTGACGGGCAGGGGATTCGCGTCGGCAAGTATGGAATTGACACTTGGCGCAACCTGTTTATTGCGCGTCAAGCAGAGGCGCTCGAAGTCTTCGCCAACGCCATCCGGGACGTCCGTGAGGAGATCTCAAGCGATGGAGGTGATAGGAGTTGGACTGACGCTATCATCACAATGCTTGCCCTTGCTCTTGGTAAGTTGGCTACGTTTGGCTCGACTGAAAACCGCTGGTTCATCGATTCCCGCTCGGGCGGCGGAAAGGCCGTCGGCGTCTTCGGAATGCCGACGCTTCCCATGACCTGGGACTTCGTCGAGGCTTATCCATTTGGGTCTGGCGCTGGGAGTTGGATGCAGTGCGTATCACTACTGGCCTCAGCGATCACCTATGTCGTTCCGGGCGGAGTCGGTTTTACTGTTAGGGGCGATGCCCGCTCGGAGGCGCTCGATAAGCCAGGTCTGGTCGCAACTGACCCTCCTTACTTTGAGGCTATTGGATACGCCGACCTGTCCGACTATTTCTACATTTGGCATCGTCACGTCCTACGCCAGGTATTCCCAGACCTGTATGCGACTATCGCAACGCCGAAGGAAGGCGAGTTGATCGCGTCGCCATCACGACATCGAGGGTCGAGTGAAGCCGCGCGGGACTACTTCATCACAGGGTTTACCGTGACATTTGAGAACCTTAAGCATTCGATGCTCGACGGCCTTCCAATGCTCGTGGTCTATGCGTCCAAAGAGCAAAAAAGTGGCGCAGGCGAAGAGACTCGGTGGGCATCTATTCTCACAGCGATGATTGGCGCGGAACTTGAAATCACTGGCACCTGGCCGATCCACGGGACAGGGTCCGCTCGGATGCGCGGCCTTGGCTCGAATGCCGTTGCCTCATACATAGTTATGGTCTGTCGACCGAGAAGCTCCACAGCTGAGACATGCAGCCTCAGCGATTTCAACCGTGCACTTCGCCGTGAACTCGGCCCAGCGATTCGCGATCTGCAGGCGGCTTCGATCCTACCGGTCGACCTGGCGCAGGCAGCGATGGGACCGGGTATGGAAATTTTCTCACGATACCGCGCAGTGCTTGATCAGTCGGGCGCCGAAGTCGGGGTCGGCCAAGCACTCCGACTCATCAACGCAGCTCTCGCTGAGGTGTTCGATGAGCAGGAGGGCGAGCTTGATCCCGAATCGAGATTCGCCGTTCGATGGTGGGAGTCGTACGCCTGGGCTCCGGCATCGTTCGGAGAGGCCGACAAGACGGCTCGTCCGCTAGGCATCAGCGTGGACGATGTCGTTCGTGCAGAGGTTGCTACCAGCCAAGCGAACAAGGTCCAATTGCTTGGCTCTGGCCAACTGAATCGTAGCTGGCTCTTGAGCAAGGATGCCGTCCCGACTGCATGGGAGGCGGTCCACCACCTGGCAGACCGCCTCATCGATGGCGGGGGCGAGTTTGAGGCAGCGCGTCTTATGGGTGAGCTTGGGTCGCTGCAGGATCCGGCAATGGCGCTCGCTTACCGCCTGCATGACATCGCGGCGAAGAAGGGCCGTACGTCCGATCAGGAACGGTACAACGCGCTGATCAGTTCTTGGTCTGAACTGATACGACTCAGCGGCGACAGCTCGGTTACGGCGGAGGGATTGTTCTGACATGGCCGCGCTGACCAACAAAGAGCGCGTGGGACGGGTGTTGGACCTTGTCGCCGACGGTCTCGGACCGTGGATGACCACGCAGTTGCATGCTAAGTATGGGGATGACTGGGCGACTCAGGTTGGTCGCACAGCCGGTCTTACGGGTCGTGACACATCACCGAACCAATCAGACCCGGCATATCTGTTCTGGGTGTTTGACAAGCAGTGGCACGCGGTCTTCAAGGACCAACTCACATTCGAAGACAAGCGATCCGTGTCGGCTCTGTGGGACGCCCGGAAGGAGTGGGCGCACGGAGAGCGGATCTCCTCGGAGCGAACCGAGCGGGTGCTCATGGATGGCGAGCACATTCTTCGCTCGATCGGCGCAGTCCAACAGGCGGATAAGGCCGATGAGATGCGACGGGAGTTCCGTCGGCTCATGTTCGAGGAAGATCAAAAGCGACTCCAGCGGGCGCAGGAGAAGGCCCTTTCGGTCCAGGTCGATTCCACTGGCCTTCCTGCTTGGCGGGACGCGGTTGAGCCGCATGACGACGTCGCGCGGGGAACCTTCGAACTGGCGCAATTCGCCGCCGACCTGCGCCAGGTGCATCAGGGCATCGCCGGCCCCGAATATGGTGATCCGGTCGAATTCTTCGGTCGGACCTACCTCACCCGTGGTCTCCGCTACCTACTTGAGCAGGCGATCAAGCGTCTCACTGGAGGCGGTGGGGAGCCGGTTGTGGACCTCATGACCACATTCGGTGGCGGTAAGACTCACTCATTGCTCGCCGTCTACCACGCCGCTGCTGGTGTCGCTGCGGAGAGGCTCCCTGGCATGCGCGAATTGCTTGACGGCATCGGTATGGACGAGTTGCCCTCGAAAGTCAATCGTGCAGTTCTGGTTGGCAACGATCTGTCGATCCTCGGCATGCCCAAGCCTGAGGGGTTTACCGCGAACACCTTGTGGGGCGAGCTTGCGTACCAGCTCGGCGGCAGAGACGGGTATGCGATGGTTGCGCGCTACGACGAACAGTCTGTGCCGCCGACGACTACTGATATCGCTGAGCTGCTCGCAAAGTACGGCCCATGCATCGTACTAATCGATGAGTGGGTGGCGTACCTTCGCCAACTGTGGTCGCGTGACAAGCCCGTACCAGCAGGAACGTTCGACGGTCACATGACCTTCGTTCAGTCTCTGACCGAGGCCGTGAAGTCAGTTCCGAATGCTCTGCTGGTCGTGTCGCTGCCCGCCTCCGACGTCGTCCGGGATATACCGGGGGCTGATGGCCCAGTCGAGAACGAGTACGAGATCGGGGGCACGGCTGGCCTGGAGGCACTCCGTCATCTCCGTTCGGTTATCCACCGCGTGGAATCGGCCTGGCAGCCGGCCACGATCGAGGAGTCATTCGAGATCGTCAGACGGCGCATCTTCAAGCCATTCGGCCGCGAACAGGACGCCGCGCGAGACCTGGTGGTCCAGAAGTTCATGGACCACTACCTGCGGTACACGTCCGATGTGCCCAGCGAGGTCATGCAACCCGGCTACCGGGCGTCGATGCGGACGGCGTACCCGATCCATCCTGAGCTTTTCGACCGGCTCTATAAGGACTGGTCCACCCTGGAGAGATTCCAGCGCACGCGCGGCGTCCTACGGCTCATGGCAACCGTCGTCTATGCGCTGTGGATCAGTGGCGACCGGTCTCCGATGATCCTTCCGGCCTCGATTCCGCTGGACAACTCCAAGGTCTTCGATGAGCTGGCTAACCACCTCGATGACTCGTGGAAGCCCATTGTGGACGCCGACGTGGCCGGCCAGACATCGACCGCGAACGTCGTGGACAGCGAGATCAAGATCCTCGGCAAGTCGATGGCAACGAAGCGCGCCGCGCGGTGCGTCTTCCTCGGAACGGCGCCGATGGCGAACCTACGACAGCGCGACGGGAGCGCTGCCCCAGTACGCGGCATTGAGCAGAAGCGGGTTGTGCTCGGCTCCACTTACCCCGGCGACAACCCAGCGCACGTGACCGACGGCCTGCGGCGTCTCGGTGACCTAGCTAAGTATATGAACCGGGACCAGGACCGCTACTGGCTCTCGCTGCAGCAAACGGTCGCTCAGATTGTCCAGGAACGAGCGGACTCGTACCACGAGGATCAGGTCTTCGATGAACTGGCTGCAGCGGTCCGTCAGGAGACCGACAAGGGGCTGTTTGAGCGGGTGCACCGCTTCCCGCATGGCAGTATCGACGTCGACGACGATCCAGGCATCGGACTAGTGATCTTCGGCCCCGACCGGCCGTTCTCCAAGCGAGGGCATTCGGTCGCAGAAGATGCGGCCATCGAGTTCCTGACCAAGCGCGGCACTAACGCACGCATCCACAAGAACAGCCTGGTGTTCCTCGCGCCGGAGGTCGACCGAATCGACATTCTCCTCAATGCCGTGCGCCAGCGCATGGCCTGGGAGTACATCCTGGAGAACAAGGACTCCCTCAACCTCGACCAGCACAACATCAAAGTCGCCGGGTCCCGTGTCGCCCAGGCCAAGCAGACGGTTGCCGACTCCATCCGAGAGGCCTACCGCTGGGTCCTCGTGCCGACCCAGGAGCCCGGCTCACCCGATATCGACTTGGAATCGATCCTGATCAACGGGGAAGGCACGCTCGCCGGGCGCGTTACGAAAAAGGCTGACGCCGGCGAATTCGTCGTACGCGCGTTCTCTCCCTCGCTGCTTCGCATGCAGATCAACCGGCTCAACCTCTGGAAGGACAAGCCGTACGTGCCGGTCGATGTAGTGGTCGGCTACTTCAGCCAGTACGTCTACATGCCAAAAGTCGTCCAGCCGAGGGTCGTGATGGAGGCCGTGTGGCACCTCGACAATGTCCTGAGCATCGAACTGGACAGTTTCGCCTACGCGGATTCCTATGAAGACGGGCGCTTCATCGGGCTGACGGTCACAACCCCGTCCGCAGTCCGCCAGAGCGGCCTCCTCGTCGATCCGAAGATCGCGCTTGAGCAGATTGAAAAGGACACCAAACCCGCGGAAGGCGGCGCGGGCGGAGCTGACGGCGAGTCAACCGAGGCGGGTGACTCCACAAGTACAAGCGATGGCGGGGCGGGGAGCGGCGCGACAGGTGGCGGCGGTGGCACGGCGCCGACTATCCCCACGCGATTCCAGGCCACGAAGGACCTAACGACGAATCGCGTAGTCCGCGACGTGGGACAGATTTACGAGGAAGTCATATCCCACTTCGTCACCAACGGGGTCCCAGTCCGGGTCTCGATCGACATCGAGTCCGACCAGCTCAACAAACTCACAGACGATCAGCGGGCCGCGATCCGAGAGAACCTCAAGACGCTCGGCTTCGGTGACGGCGACTGGTCAATGGACTGATGGAGATGCATCCGATACGCCCTGGTTCAGGATCGGCTGCGGTGGCACGCACGGCGTACTCACTAGGTGAGGCAGAGGAGGTACTCGCAGGGTTAAGTTGGTCAGCAGGTCAGCGCTTTGACTATTGCCGTTTGCGGTTAAATGCCAACCTGGCGATGGTGGTGGACGTTTGCCTATTTGGCGAACTCGCCGGCCTGACCGGCGCTCTTGACCAGGCGACCCCACCGCTCATGCCGGTCGTACCTGTCCGCGATCACCTTGCCGCTGGGCAGCGCCCCTTCCGCAGTCCGGTTCACCGTTGCCCACTCCCATGCCTGCCGCCGCACTTCCTGGCCCGCCGCCACGCCGGCCCCGCGATTTGTCGTCACGGCTGAACCATCTGCGGCAACCGGTTTCTGAGAACGACGCGGCGCAGATCTGGCGGCAGGTTGCTTGCTGCCGAAGGCAGCGCGCCGGACCTGGCGCATCAGTAGCTCATACGAGCCGATCAAAGCGAACGACGGCCATGCAGCGATCACTCGGCCGATCACGGTTGACCGCCACCGCTACGTTTGCCGCCAAACTCGCAACGCTGCCGATCACCAGCAACGCCCACGGAAGCAAGCCGCCGCGACTGCCGGACCGCGACTCGGCCAGAAGCGTGATCGACGCCGCGACGATCATCCCGTCCACCGACAGTGGCGTCAGCGCCGCCACCCATCCAGGCTGACCGTGCAACGCGACAAGCGAATGCATGTGAAGATAGGAAACCGTTCCCGCGATCAGAGCCAGCATCGCCACGGATCCGGTCGTCGTCCGCCGGATCCACATATCCGCCCGCCCGGTCATGCGAACTCTCCGACCAGGTCGAACGAACCGGACACGAGCCATTGGCTTTTAGGTGCACTCGCCCCTCGGACACGAAAACCGGTGAGATTTTCCTAAATTACACACTGCTTGAACACTCTCCTGCTGGCCTCTTGAGGGCTGCCCAATTCCTCCCTGGTACGCGGTCTTGCCTTTCCTCGGGAGGCTGCCGTGGCTAGCTCTCCGATCGCTCCCGTTATCCCGCCTGCCTCTCGTTTGTCTGGCCGAGGTCACAAGGGCGAACGCGTGGTGCGGCACCTGCCGCTGGCCAATTCGCTGCCCGGCCTGTCGCGAGTACGTGATGTCGTGTACGGGCTGGCCCGGATCGACGCGTCCGGCCGGGTCGCTGACCGTGCCGTGACGGCCGCTCTCGGCTGGCAGGGCGGGGACCGGCTGACCCTGACCGCCGAGTCGGCGGTGATCATTGCGCGCCGTGATCCTGGCGGGCTGGTCACGCTGCAGGCCCGGCTGTACCTGGCGATCCCTGCTGAGCTGCGGCACCGGTGCGGCCGGCGCGCCGGCGATCAGGTTCTGCTGGCTGCACGGCCCGGTGACGACACCCTGGCCGCCCTCCCGCTCGCGCTGATCGACCAGGCGGTCCGGGCGCGCGGGCTGGTCTCGTCAGGTCCGGGAGGCTCCTAGGTCGATCGGCTGGGTGATCGAGTCGATCGAGGGCCGGTCGCAGCGCCTTGATAACCAGTCGCCACTGCGAGTGCGGCAGCGCGCGGTATCTCGCTGGCTTAGACAGCATCCTCACGCCGCGCGGTGCTGGTGCGAGCGCTTGTGACACGATCGGCGGCGTTCTCGTGGCAGTTTTCGCGCGGGAGGTCACGTTCGGGGCGGCTTGCCACTCTAGTAGGCAACGCTGCGGTAGGCGGCGCGAATCCGGGGCTCATGGGAGGACCTGTCGCTTATGCGATCTGTGCGGAGGATCTGTGTCGTGGGGCAGGGTGAGTTGCGCGGGCGGGGTGGCCGTGCCGCGGTTGGTTAGCCTGGAGCTGCACGGTGTGCGCCTCGGAGTGTGCCGCGGGGTGGCAGACGGGCCCAGCTGGTATCTGGCGTCCAGGCGCGCGCCGCGGGGCAGGTGCGGCCGCGGCCGGTGGGACAGCTTCATTGGCAGTGGTCGCGCGGGGCGGAGGCGGAGGCAGAGTGGTGACAGTGACGGTCGGCCCTGAGGCGGGAGCTGTGCCTGTGGGCTCCGGCGGGCCGCGGAACGTCGAGTTCGCCCAGTTCTTCCGCGCCGAGCACTCGAAGCTGATCAGGTTCGTGATGGCAACCGGCGCAGGGGGCGATGAGGCCGCCGAGATCGCGCAGGTGACGTTCGTCAAGGCATTCGAGAGCTGGGATGTGATCCGGGTGCCGCGCGCATGGATCCGGCGGGTGGCGGTGAACGAGCTGACTGCTGCCCGGCAGGCTGCGCGCCGCCAGACGCCGCGTGCAACGCTGCCGGACGCGCCGGTGCCGGTGTCGACTGCGCTGGCGGTGGAGCTGACCGAAGAAGCCCGGCAGGTGCTCGCGGCGCTGCGGGAACTGCCGCCGAGACAGCGCCAGGTCATGGCGTGGATCATCGACGGCTTCGGCGCCACCGAGATCGCCCGCGAGTTGGGGGTCAGCCCGGAATCAGTAAGGCAGAGCTACGCCAAGGCCCGCAAGAACCTCGGCCGGTTCTACGGACGAAGGAAGAGGCGATGATCAGGTGGCTGCGCGATGCTTTCGGCGGCGGAACCAAGAGGGGGAGGCCGCTGATGCAGCCGTCGGTCGGGGCATGGCCGATGTGCTGGCGGCGCTAGACAACGTGATCGATGATGACGCGGCCCTGGGACGCATCTGCGCCGGCCCCGGCGAGACCATGCCCGGCGAGCCGTTGCGTGAGCCCTTGCGTGCGGTAAACCCACTCCGCGCAGCTGATCGTAGATACCTGCCGTGAATCCCGGGCTAGGCCGAGCCAATCAGAACCGCCGGCCTGCCGAGAAACAACGCGATACCTGGAGGAGGCGCCATGCCAGCCGCCCCGCCTGCTGTTAACGCCACCACGGGCGGCTCGGAACAGGCTGAGACAGCTCCGGGCCCCCCGGCTCCGGGCTACGGCCGCCGCAGGGGGCAGGCACCGCTGCGCCGCGGCGCAGCCGACAGGGCCCAGCTTGCCCAGCCCGCCGCAGCCGGCTCAGGGACCGCTGGCGGTACCACGGCGGAAATCCACGGAACCCGCCCACGGCGTTTCGGCTTCCTGTTCCGGCGCATCCCCAAGACGAGGGCCACCTACGTCGACCCGCTGTTCGCGCGACCAGACCTGGTCGAACACGACTACTACCGCTTCCGGCGCCGGCTTGACAGCTGATGACGGCCAGACAGGCAGGGATCAGCCAGGAACCCCGCCCGGCTGCTGCGGCCAGCCTGGCCCAGGCGCTGCCGCCTTACGGTGACGTCGGTGACCTTGGCCGGTCAGGCTCTGCCTGGACCAGCTGGGGACTACAACCCGCATCCGGGAAACTGCCTCGGTGCTGTCTAGCCAGACATTCAGCCGAAAATCGGTCGATCCGGTCCCCCGCAATGCAAGCTCCGCCGTGAAGCGCGGCATTCGCTCGGCATGCCGCAGACTGCCCTCGATCGCAGCCCCGGCCTGACTCGCGGCCAAACCTTGCGCCTTGATTGCCGCCAGCTTCTCATTGACCGTTAGCGCGCGGTCCGCAATAGCGTTTGATTGCTTGGTTGCCTGGCCCGCCTTCCAAGCCGCCACGCCCGCCACCGCCACCGGCACCGGCACCGATCAAGTCGGGACTATCTGTGCCCACGGAATGCCAGTCACGCATGTAATCGTCCCACCCTGGGCGGCTCGTATGCGACCGAAAGGATTGCTCCGCTGAAGGCCACACCATGGGCTAAATCGCGCCACGAGAACACGGCGCCGACTTCGTCGTGACGGCAGGCGCATCGCACTCGGGCTTTGTCGGCATCGCCGCCCGTTCTCTGTCGGGGGATGCGGCCCAGCGGACCTGACGCATCAGCAGTTCATACGACCCGATCAGCGCGAAGGACGGCCAAGCTGCGATCACACGGCCGATCGCGGTCGGCTCGGCCACTGCGACGTTCGCAGCCAGGCTCGCCACGCTCCCGATGACCAGCAAGAGCCAAGGCAGCACGCCACCCCGCGCGCGCCGTGCCTGGCTACCTCCCGACCGCCGCCCTCGCTCCAAGTCCGCGCTGCCGAAGATCTGCCCACCTCAGGGTGGTGACATCAACTGGCCCCCATCAGCATTCCCCAATGAACAGTGGGCGCGGCTGGTCATCTGGGACGGCAACCTGCGTGCCGGAAGCGACTGACACGGATGCCAGCCCCCGGCCCGTTGACCCAGCGTCTACCGAGGCGCTGAGCTGCGTCGATGGCTGTCCCCGAACCGGGCCACCGCCATGATCCATGGAGATATCGCCTCACCAGCCACGACGCATGGCACGTCGCATCATCCGTTGACTCTCATCCGGCCCTGCGGCACCCGAAGTAACCTCAGCTAACCGCCACCGGCTACACCCCGAGCACATCACACCGACCTGCGACGTCAACCCCACAGTCCGCTACCGCGGTCGGCGCATTAAGCGACTCTCGCTAACGGCTAAGGGCAGGCGGGCTGCTGGATACAGCCGCCACAGCACACCAACTGTACTTCGCTCATAACCGAAGCATTGCTAGTTGACGAACTACCTGCTTCTAGCGAAGTATGATCTACGTATGCCTGCCGACCGCGCACTGCGAGCCTTCGAGGCTCTTCTACCTTCAAGTGCAAGCGTCACAGTCATAGACGAGCGCGGCGCCGACATCCTCGTGTCCGTAGCCGGTAGGAGAGTGCGGCTCCGCTGGCTGCCGGTTGGATGGCCTCGTCAAGTGGACCAAGCACTTCGGCGCAAACCGCGACCAGACGTCCTCGTTGCTCCACAAATGTCGCCAGGCGCACGGGCAAGAGCCAGCCAAAAACACGTGGGATGGGCCGATGAGACCGGTGCAGCCGAGATTGCACATGGCACAATATTGATCTCCCGAACGGGGAGCCCGCCGACTCCACTGGGCACTCGGCTGGGCTGGCGGGCCGCCACGCTAGCTGTATGTGAAGTTCTACTCACCGGCTGCCCTGCCACGGTTTCAGCCGTCTCAGAGGCCACGGGCTTGGCAATTAGTACAGCAGCCGGATCGCTCAAGTTCCTCGATGACCAAGGCCTACTGGGTACTGACGCAGCTCGAGGCCCGTTGTCGAGTCGCTATATCACCGAGACGAATGCCCTGCTTGACGGCTATGCCGCAGCAGCGGAGCGTCTACGATCTCCGATATCTGTTAGAGTCGGCGTGCTGTGGAGAGATCCAATCAAGGGTGCATCTGAGATAGGCCAGTCATGGCATGACGCTAACGTTAGTTGGGCAGTGACGAGCGCGTTGACAGCCGCTGTGCTGGCCCCTACTTTGACTGAGGTGTCGCCAATGGAGGTCTACGTGGAGGGCCGGACTCCAGGCGACTTGCGCCGAGCCGCTGCCATCGTTGGCTTGCACGAAATTGATGGTGGTCGACTTCTGCTGAGGCCTTTTCCGACACCTGCCAACGGAATTGTAACGGAACAGATCACGCCACAACTGACGTCAGTACTGTGGCCGCGTGCCTATGCAGACCTCCGCACGACCGGAGTTCGCGGTGAAGACGCGGCAGAACATCTACGTGAGGAGATGTTCCGTGCCGGAAGATGAGCCACCTCGCTCACAGGCAGCTCGCGCGACCGCAGAACTGGCGCTTGTTCGCGTCGTACATCACTACGGCCAGCGGCCAGAATTCGTTCTACTCGGCGGCTTGGTTCCAGCCCTTCTATGCTCGAAGTCAGACACTCACCACGCTGGAACGACCGACGTTGATGTCCAAGTCGACCTTGAGATCAGCAGCGGTCCGCACCCTGACCGCCATGGACCAAGACGTGAGACGCAGTGCACAGGTCAACGTCACCGGACTTGCCGGCTTCCTAATGGCCAAGATCGCAGCGGCCCGCAGCCGACGAAAGCCAAAGGACTGGTACGATATAGCGTTCGTATTGCTGCATAATGATTACGGCGATGTCAACGAGGCAGCTAACCACGTTAAGCAGGTCTTTGGGAGTCAAGTCAGTTCGCTCTCAAGCGCCATTACGGATCTCAGGGCAAACTTTGACGGCCCGGGAGCACAAGGCACCACAGCCTACGTCACTCAAATAACGCAAGACCATCCGGCGCTGGACCCGGCCACAATTGCTGCAGACTGCCAGCTAGCTATCCAAACCTTCTGTGACATCCTTCTTGGCTGATCAGGAGTTTGCTGCCGCATAACGATAGGCATCCGCGCCTGCCGGGTCACGGCCGTGCCGCGAGGTGAACTGGTCGGCCATGCCGTCGCGCTTAACCAGACGTCCCGACCGCTCGTGCCGACCGAAGCGTGCGGCGATCAAACTTCCCGCTAGGCAGCGACCCGTCGGCGGCCCGATTCGCCACCGCCCACTACCACGCACCACGCCGCGCCAGTGCGCGGGCTGATCCCGCATGCCCGCACTTCTCGTCTGCTGCGGCAGCACCTAGCACGTGAGCACCAACCCGTAGGTCGCGCGACCGTGACAACATCTTGGCCTGGCGCATGAGCATCTCGTACGACCCGATCAATGCGAACGACGGCCAGGCCGCGATCATCCGGCCCGCAATGCGCCCATCAGCAGCTCGTACGACCCGATCAGCGCGAACGACGGCCAGGCCGCGATCACGCGGCCGACCACCGACGGCTCCGCCACCGCCACATTCGCCGCCAGGCTCGCCACGCTCCCGACCACCAGCAACAACCACGGCAGCACCCCGCCCCGGCCACCCGACCGAGACTCAGCCAGCAACGTCATCGACACCGCCACGATCGTCCCGTCCACCGACAACGGCGTCAGAGCCGCCACCCAACCCGGCTGACCATGCAACGCAACCAGCGCGTGCATGTGCAAGTACGAGACAGTCCCCGCGATCAGCGCCAGAATTGCCACGCACCCGATCGTGGTCCGCCGGATCCACCGGTCCGCCCGCCCGGTCATGCCAGGTCTCCGACCAGCACGAACTCACCTGACATCAGCCATTGGCTTATTGGTGGGCTCGCCCCTCGGACACCATCGAATTGCCAATGAGAATCCGCGCTGATGTGGGCTTCGGCGCGGATTAGTCGTTCTTGAGGCCGGTAGGTAAGTTTCAGGCCGAGTCGGGAGTGGATCTCGGCTTTGTCGTCCGGGTCGGCGTCGCGGACGACTGCGAACGGGTCGGACAGGTCGACGACGATGGCAGCGATCTGGTCTTGGGTCATCCTGGCTTGCGCAGCCGCACGTTGCAGGGCTTCGTAGCTGGTTCGGTCGGCCGCGCGGAGCCAGTCGCCCCGCCGCCAGCCGCGAAGCCTGATGAACCCGGCAATCAGCACCGGGAGAGCGAGAGCCGGCCATACCCAATCGGCAATGGATACGAAGTCCTGCACGGCCACGGGATATGCGCTCAACCCTTCGATCCCGGAGGTCACGTCAGCCCAGGTGAACGGCCTGGTGGAGTTATAGAACGTGTAGCCGATGTAGACCACTCCCGCTGCCACCCACAGCATCGACAGCAGCCAGGTCCAGCCGCGGACCCGCAGGCCCCCGGTAACCAGGGCCCGCGTCACCGTCCCAGGAGTCCCAGGAGACCTTCGGCCCGCCGTGCGGCGAGCGAATCGCGGTCTGGAGGCCCTGATCCCAGACCAGCGGCCAGCCCAGGGCCTTGCTCCAGAAGTACCCGACATCCCGCGAACCATCGCACGTCAGTTCTGCGAGGAATCCGCAGCCGGCAAGCCAGTTGCCCCGGGTTCAGGCCGGGTTCCCTCTCCTGAACTGGAAGGAACCGGATCCGGAACCCCATGTCATCGCCCGGCACGAGCGCAACGCCGTCGCTGGAGTCGTGTGCCATCTCCCAGCCCAGCACCCCGCCCCAGAAGCGCGCGAGACCAAGCGGGTCGTCCGCATCGATGCACAGCGCCAGCAGCTGACACGTCATCCGCTCCGCACCCCCGATCTATCCAGTCGCAACCGCGCACACGGTACGTCCCCGGCGCTCAGTAGGAAGCTATAGCAGGGGTCCTGCCAGGCCAAGCGAATAAGCCATGGCCAAAGCGCGCTCATGAGCGCTGTAGTCGCCTTCGGCGGCGCCGCGAACAACGACCTGCGGCCCGGACCGGCGAGTCTGGGTGCCGCCGCTCGCTTGACTAACGCGGGCGACCGGCAGTCTTGGCACGGGACTACCGAGGTCTGCGGCCATTCCCTGATCCGCAGCCCGATGGCCCACGCAACCGCCCCCGGCCGGATAGTGGCAGCGAACAACCTGTGCGGGCAGTGGCCGCAGGCCACATTCCGCCCCATCATCTCCAGCGCCGGCGACACCATAACCATCACAGCCAGCCACAGCGACCGGCAGCCTGGACCGCGCGAACGGCCTCGACCTCAGATCGCCGGCACAGCATGTCTTGCCCTTGGCCGACTAGACTTGGTGTGAGTGTCGTGAGTGCCCCGTGAGCATTCGGCAAATCCGCTCGCATGGCCTCAATGTCAGCCGGGATCCGGGGAGCGCGCGTGAGTTCGGACGCTGAACCAGTGTCTATCTACGACTGGGCCGTGACCGAGAACCTTCAGCCGGAGCCGATCACGGTCGAGGTCTGGCGCCGGCTGCCCGAGGAGTTCTGCCGGCAAGTCGAACTCGTCAACGGCCAGGCCGTGCGCTGCGAGCACCCCAGCCGGGCCCACCAAGCCGCAGCAGCCAGGGTGACGGCCATGCTCGACGCCGCCGCCGAAGGCCACATGGAGCGCAACCCCGGCACCTGCCTGGACACCAGCGGCGACTTCGACGTGCTGCTCTGGGAAATCCCCGCCGCCACCATCCGCAGCCCCGACGCCGCGCTCTTCGACTGCGCTCCCGACGACGTGCGGCCCCTGCCCGCCTCCCTCCTGAAGGTCGTCGTCGAGGTCGTCTCGCCCACCAGCCGCAAAGCCGACAAGCTCGACAAGATGGCTGAGTACGCCGACGCCGGCATCCCCTTCTACTGGCTCATCTGGCTCTCCGGCGACCACGTCCTGTCCATCGACATCCACGTCCTCGACCACACCCTTGGCTACTACCGCCTCTACCGCACCCTCACCCCCGAGCAAGAAACCAGCACCATCGACGTCCCCATCAGGATCGACATCGACTGGACCCGCCTCACCCACCTCGTCCGCACCTAGCCGAGCAGCGAGCCTTCCCGCACAGAGCGCCGCTCGCGGCCGGGTCGGACGACTCGGCCGCGACATGGTTCTTTCTGCTGCAAGTAAGAGCAAACCGCCTGATGCTCTCAAAGAAGAAGCCCGAGTCCTGCTCGGGAATCTCTGGACATCCGACGCCCAAGACCCTGCGCCTCGCCCGCTACGACGACGGCACCATCCAGCGCCTCAACCTCGCCGCTGACCAGAACACCCGCAGAGGTCACGCCTTCTGGAGAGACGACCCACCCGGTAGACCAATGTTCGGCGCGCCAGTATCTTAACTAAGGGCGAAGCTGGCTGCCAGCCGGTCATCATGACTAGGTGGTGCTATGACGATTATGCGGCAGGCGGACATCCTCATCGTCGGCAATGGTGCGCTCGGTCTGTTTCTGGCCGAGGAACTGGCTACCCGGGGCGTCGGCTCGGTCGCCGTCGTCGGACCACGCGACCGGCAGATGGGCGCAAGCCAGGCGGCAGGAGCGATGCTCGGCTGTTTTGGCGAGGTGACCACGGAAACTCTGCGTACTGCGGCCGGCCGAACCAAGTTCGAGATGAGCAGATCTGCTCACGGACTGTGGCCTGAGGTGCTGCGGCGGCTGGAGACAGGCGCCGCAGCACCTCAAGCGCCGTTGCGTGTCGCGCATGACACCTACCTGATACTCAACACCTGCGGCTGGCTTGACTCGGCGAATTTCGCCGCCGTCATAAGCGCGTTAGGCGACTACGGCGAGACCGTAGAGGAGGTAGACCCAGGCGAGATCGCCGGATACCGGCCCCGCGCCGACCAGCGGGCGCTGCGCGCGGTGCACCTGCCCAGCGAAGGTGCGGTCGACTCACGACGGGTACTCGCCGCAGCCGAGGCCAGGATCGCGTCGGCCGGGTTTATCCTCGCTGACCAGACAGCCGAAGCCCTTCTAGCCGCGGATGGCAGGATCTGTGGCGCCCGATTGGCCGATGGCAGCCGGATCGAGTCAGGAACCGTGGTGGTAGCGGCCGGTGCGCGCAGCGAGGCGCTGACGCGGACGGTGCTCGCGGCACCGGAATCGATGCCAGTCTTCGCCGGACGCGGTTTCGCTGCCGTCGGCCGCCGGGTCGCCGGGTCGCCCTTTGAGAGCGTGGTGCGCACGCCTAACCGCGCCTTCGCTTGCGGGTTGCACCTGGTGCCGCTCGGCGAGGGCCGGGAATATCTCGGCGCCACCAACGGCGTCTTCAGAGAGCCAATGGCCAGCGTCCCGCTTCACGATGTGCACTTCCTGGCCCAGTGCGCTATGCAGCAACTCGACGAGGCCATCGGCGTCCACGAAATCGAGCAGTGGCGGGTGGGCAGCCGGCCTGTGACGCTGGACGGGTTCCCATTGATCGGCTGGTCGAGGTTTCCCGGTCTCTATCTGATGACCGGCACGTACCGCGACGGATTCCACTGTGCGCCCTTGCTGGCCGCGCACGTAGCCAATGAGCTGCAGGGGAAGGACGGCCTCATCGACCCGATGTTCGCTGCGGTGCGCACCCTGATCCCGACCAGGACCGTAGAGCAATCGATCGAAGAGTACGTGCAGCACTGCCTGGCCGGGTGGTTCGAGTCACAAGCCCTCTCCAATGCCGCGACACCCTGGCTGGCGAACAACTATCGCCGCCAGGCCAAGGAGTTCTACGACTGGCTCGGCATCGACTACGGACTCGGTCCGGACATTGTCGCCTATGCCCTAGGTGGCCCGCAGAACAACCACGAGATCCAGGGCTACCTGCGAGAGCACTGTGCTCAAGGCGCGGTTCAGAAGAAACCGACAACCTCAGCATCCGAGCAGTCGAGATAATCTATCCTGTTTGAGTAGGGTCGGCTGCGCGGTGAGTTGGTCGCCACCTACATCACCGGCAAGCGCATCATATTGGTCTATAGTCCGGAAAGGATTTCGGGTGACAGCCCAGTCCTTCCGCCCTTAATCTCAACTGCAACCGCGACCTGGCTGGCCGCAACCAGGACAGCGTCAGTTCCGATCCTCCCTGGCGGGCTTTTGGTCACGTTGAAGGACGTAGTCCCGTGTCCCTAGGAAGCCGTAGACCGTGATCCGGGCCTGGCCGCTTGTCACAGGCGATCAGGGCTATCGGCGGAATGTTACGTTTATGTCACCCTCCGTCATGTTCCCGTCGTCCGGCCGGTACCGGCCGCCAGTCAGGGCAAAGATGATCAACATCAAACCGCACATTGATGCCCGAAAACGAACACCAAACCGCACATTGATGTTGATCATTTCCGGGCACCGGGCAGCCTGGGCACCGCGTCAAGCATCTCCCAGGACCGCTCGCGCCGGTACCAGGCGGGATAGGCGCGCAGCAGCCACCGGCAGCGCCGCTCAAGCCCGGTCACGCCCAGCTTGCCTTCCGCGCAACGCCGCCCGCCCGCAGCCCGCGGCCCCGGCCAGTCACCAGACGAGGCGCCGCCATCCGCTCCGCCTCGGCCCGAAGCGCGCCAGCCCCGGGCGGCGTAAGCCCATAGGAGCGCCGTACCCTGCCGTTACAGCTCACCGGCGCGCTGGATGATGGCGTAACCATGCAGCGGCCCATCCACCAGGGACGCAAGCACCAAGATTCGCGCTAGCACGTTGATGTGCTCGGCTCGCCGCTACTTCTTCAGCGTGATCGGGATGGTGTGCAAGATCCCGCCCGACTTGACCCCGAGGGTCCAGCGGGTGAAGCGCTTGTCCATCGCCTTGGTGATGTGCACCCTGATCGACCACAGGTGCGGGCCGATCTTGGTCATGGCCTGGCCCACCGGGTGCGGCTTCTGGCCCGCCGGCACTGCGAAGACGTACCTCGCAGCGGTCGTCGCCGACAGGATGAAGGCTTCAACCGTGTAGGTCTTGCCGACTGTCACCACGTAGCGGCCAGCGAAGACAGGGGCGCTGGCCACGAAGTAGTCGATGAGGCCTTCCTTGCCCGACGTGGTCGCCGTGTTGCCAGCCTTGTCGGTCACCGTGGCCGTCCAGGTTAGCGTCTTCTCGGTGGTGTGGGTCGTCACCTTGCAGGGCGCTGCCAGCCCTGATAGCGCGTCGGTCGCGGCGCAGGCCAGCCTGGCCGTCCCTGGCGCGTCGACCGTCGTGCCGGTCTTGGCCCCGGTGACCTTGACCGAGGGGCGCACCTGGTCGATGTTGACCGGCGAGACCACGACGGTGGCCACACCGCCATCCTTGGCGTGCACTGTCCGAGTCACGATCTGGGCGGCGGCGTTGCGGCGCAGCGTGACCGGGGCCGGGCATGGGCCGGTGAGCGGCGCCGACCCGGTCTTGCAGGTGAAGCGCACCGTCACCGGCGACCGGTACCAGCCGAACCTTGTCTTAGGTGTCTTGCTGGAGACCAAGGCCTTGATCGTGGGGTTCTTCGTCGCCGTCGACGCGGACGAAGCCGCGAACGCGGCGTCCCCGCTGTAGGCGGCCGAGACGTTCTCGGCACCCTTGCTCTTCAGCGTCAGCTTGGCGGTGCCCGAGGCGGGCAGGGCCATGAACTGACCGAACCCCCGTTTGAAGCAGTCACGGTAATGGTCACTGTGCCGGTAGGCGTACCCGCTCCTGGGGCGACCGGCTTGACGGTGGCGAACACCGCCGTTCTGGTCACCCTGATCGACGTCGTGGTCAGCGCCTTCCCGACGACGATGTTCAGCGACGCCGTCGAGGTTGCGTCGTTGCTGGAGCCCAGGTAATCGGCCTCGACGGTGTGGGCACCGACGGTCAGGTCCGAGATCGGCCCGAGATCGGCGGTGCCATCCGCGCCAATCGCGACCGGCGACCCGGAGTCAGCTCCGTCCACGACCCACTGCACCGACCCGGTCGTGACCGGATCGCCGCTTGCCGTCACCGTCGTCGTGAAGCTCACGGGCTGGCCGAAGACCGTGCTGGAGACCGTCGGGGTGACGGTCTGCGCTGTGGTCAGCTTCCCGACCGAGTAGCCGGACAGGCTGTCGGCCGCGCTCGTGTAATTGGTGTCGCCGCCGTAGGAGGCGCCGAAGTCGTGGGTGCCGGCCGGCAGGTCGCCAAGGTCACAGGTCACCGTCGAGCCGCTGATCGGCTGCGACCCGCAGGACGCTGGCTGCCCGTCGACCTTGAACGTCACCGACCCGGTCGGCGCGGCCACCCCATCGGCCCCAGCAAGGGTGGCGGTCAGCGTCACCGGCGTGGCCACCGTAGCGTTCGCGGCTGGCGATGCCGACAGCCCGAGTCCGGCTATTGCCTGGCCGATCGTGATGGTCGTCTGGGTGCTGGTGGCCTCGTCCTGGTCAGACCCCGAGTAGTCGGCCTCGATCGTGTGCTGGCCCACCGGCAGGCCGGTGACCGGTCCAAGCGTGGCCGTGCCGTCCGAGGCGACCGACACCGGCGAGCCCGAGTCCGCCCCGTCGACTAGCCACTGGACCGTCCCGCCGCTGACCGGACCGCCGTCGGCCGTCACGGTCGCGGTGAACGTGACGCTCTGACCAACGGACGGGCTGGTCGGATCGGCGCTGATGGTCGCGGAGGAGGTCAGCTTCGACACCGGGTAGATGAAGAGGCCCGCCGTCGTCGCGTTGTAGTTCGTGTCGCCGCTGTAGGCGGCGGTGAAGTTGTGGTCGCCAGCCGACAGGTCGCCGAGCGAGCACTGAGCCTGCCCGTCGCTGATGGTGACGGGGCCGCAGGAGGCCGGGCTGCCCGTCCAGAGTGAACGACACCGACCCGGTTGGCGCCGGCGCTGCTGCCACGCCGACGATGGTGGCGGTCAGCGTCACGGGCGTCGCAACCGTGGCGTCAAAGTCCGGTGACGCCGACAGTTCGAAGTTTGCCGGGTCGGCCTGGGCGACAGTGAAGCCCTCGGCGTCCAGCGAGGATTGGAAGTTGGCCGACCCCGAGTAGTCCGCTTCGATGAGGTGGCTGCCGGCCGTCAAGCTGGCAATCGACGGCGAGGTCGCCTGGCTGTTCACGAGGTCCACCGGAGTGCCGAGGTCCGTGCCGTCAACCAGGAATTGCACGGTCCCGTCGAGCCCGTTGCTATTGAGGTTCGCGTCAAACACGGTGGCGGTGAACGTAATGGACGTCCCGAGGCTCGGATTCGCCGGGTTCACCTTCACTTGAACTTCCGAACCGCCCTTGTTGATCGTCATCGTCAGGGGCTCGGTCGCGATCTCGGCCGATGCTGAGGAGTCGGTCGCTTTAACGATGAAGCTGAAGTCGCCTGCAGTGGTCGGCGTGCCGCTGATGACGCCGTCCGAGCTCAGCTGGAGCCCATCGGGCAACGCACCGCCAGTCAGCTGCCAGGTAACCGGCGCCATGCCGTTGGCTGATGTCAGGCCCTCGCGGTAGTTCATGCGTACGGTGCCATCGGGCAGGCTTGCTGTCGTCACCTCGAACGGGGCCGTAAAGACGAGGGTCACCGAGGGTGCCTGCGAGGCAGTCGCCTGGGCGAAAGACGGACTGCCGACCGAAGCGGACGCGAAGCTCGTGCCGCCCCCGCCGCTGCCGGCGAAGTCGACCGCCCGGGCGCAGCCGCCACCACCGCCACCGCCGAACTCGCCCGCCCCGCCACCACCGCCGCTGTTGCCCGGGGTGGAGTTGGAGTTGCCGCCAGCGCCTCCCGCGCCCCCTGCCATGGTGCCAGGCGAGCCGTTCGAGCCGCCGTCGCCGCACGACGCACCGCCGGTGCCGGCCGCCGCCGCGGTGGCGCCAAGACCGGCCCCGGCGTTCGCGAACCCGTCCGTGCCGGCCGACCCGTTGGCCGCGTTGCCGGTCGTTCCGGCGTTCCCGCCATGCCCCTCGCCATCGTCGCTGCCGCCGCCGCCACCGCCGCCGACGACGATGAGCCGCGAGGTCAAGGTGGTGCCGGAGGAGCAGGTAGCGGCAGCGCCGCAGGTGCGAATATCGGACTCGCCGCCGCCGCGCCGCCGTCCACAATGCCGTTGTCGCGGCCGGCCGTCCCGCCGAGCACATTGACCTCGAGGAAGAGCGTCTCGCCGTCGGTCACCGCGATCGTGCCGGCACCCACCGCGCCCAGCCCGCCCTGGGTGCCGGACAGGCTGGTGCCGCCGTGCCCGCCAACTACGGTCGCCCGTATCGAGCTGACATTCTCCGGCACCGTGAACTGCGTCTCGCCCGTCGTCGTGAACGTGCAGGTCTCCGTCGTCCCTGACTGCGCGCACTGCGATGGCAAGAGCGACGAGGCCGCTGGCTGCGCTACCGAAGCCGACGCCGACAGCGCCGGCGTCATCCAGATCAGACCGCCTAGAACCATAACGGCGGCGGTCGTCACGCATACACTTTGCGCCAAAATCCGCCGGACACTCATTGACACCACGTGGATGCCCTCCCCGTCAGGCATTCCGGAAGGAATGTGTCGCCAAGATAGGTAATTGGGCTTAAGGTACCAGGCCAGAATGTCGCGGCTGCCGCACGAGCCCGGATCTAGAGGTCGATGACGACCTTGCCCTTCACGTGCCGGCCGGCCTGGAGCTCGGCCGCGGGGCGGATCTGCTCGACCGGGAAGCTCGCCGCGATAGGCACCCGGAGCTGGCCCGCCGCGACCAGGCGGGCGATCTCTTCCAGGGCGCCGGGGACGGCGTTCGCGCCATTGGCAGGCGACACGCCGTCGACTTGCGCGGCGATGGTGCAGATGCGGGCGTCCGGGACGCCGAGTTCCCTTGCGGCGTGCACTGTCTCCGTCCCGTGCAGGTCGATGGCGGCGGTGACGCCGCCGGGAGCGAGGGCCCGGACCCGGTCGGCCAGGCCGTCGCCGTAAGCGACCGGCTCGGCCCCGAGGCCGCGCAGGAAATCGGACGATGCCGCCGATCCCGTCCCGATCACCCGCGCCCCGGCGAGCCGGGCCAGTTGGACCGCGAACACCCCGACCCCGCCCGCCGCGCCGCCGATCAGCACCGTGTCGCCCGGGCCGGGGCCGGCAACGGCGAGGGCGGCGGCCGCTGTGCGGCCCGCGATCGTGAGGGTGGCGGCGGTGCGGTCGTCGACGCCGTCGGGGGTCTGATGCGCCTCGTTCGCCGCGATGCCCCCGGCTGCGTCTACCACCACGAAGTCGGCGACCGCGCGGGACAGGGCGCCGCCGAATACCCGCATCCCGGCCGCGAACCCGGTCACCCCGTCACCGACCTGGTCCACCACTCCCGCGTAGTCCGTCCCGAACCCGGCCGGCAGGCTCAGGCCGAACCGGGCGGCGGTGTCCGCGTCGGCGGTCATGATCCAGTCCATCGGGTTCAGTCCGGCCGCGGTGACCCGCACGCGGACCTGCCCCGGGCCGGCTTGCGGCGCGGGTACCTGGCGGATGTTCAGGACTTCGGGGCCGCCGAAGGAATCGAGTCGGACCGCCCTGCTCGTGTTTGCCGGCATCTGATCGCTCCGTTACTGCATGCTCGCTTGCTTCCGCGAGGACGAGGGACATTGAAACGGACTATGCTCCGTTTACATGAGCCAACCTAGCACAACCGGAGCGTGATCCGTTTTGACTGAGGCGGAGACCCGCGCGCCGCGGGCGGACGCGACCCGCAACCGCGAACAGCTGCTCGCGGCGGCGACCCGCGTCTTCGCGTCGGCCGGCACCGAGCCGTCGATGCGCGCGATCGCCCGCGAGGCCGGCGTCGGCATCGCCACGCTCTACCGGCACTTCCCAACCCGCGAGTCGCTGGTCGACGCGGTCTACCGGGACCAGGTCGCGCGGCTCACGGCCGGCGCCCGCGAGCTGCTCGGCCAGCTGCCCCCGGCCGCGGCGATGCGGCGCTGGATGGACCTGTTCGGAGACTGGATCGCGACCAAGAACGGCATGCTCGACACGCTGCTCGCAATGATCGAGTCGGGCGAGATCGCCCATGCCCACACCCGGACCGAGCTACTGGCGGCCATCACCACGATCCTCGACGCCGGCCGCGCGGCGGGCGACCTCCGCTCCGACGTCACCGCCGAGGACATCGCCGCCTCCCTCATCGGCATCTTCACCGTGGCCCCCCGGCCCGAGCATGAAGCCAAGGCCAGTCGCCTGCTGAACCTCCTGATGGACGGCCTCCGGCCCGCCGCCCGGCCGGCCTAAGCCCGGCTCAAGCTGCCCGGCTTCTTCAGCCCTAACGGCAGCATCGTCATCCCGCCGGGCGGATGCGGCGAGCCGGGCTGGCGAGCGCGGCGACGAGGTCACGGAGCTGTTCGGGCCGCTGGACGGCGAAGGGCAGGTCGAGCGAGGCGAGCAGCGGGGGCAGCCAGTCGAGCCGTTCGGCGTGCAGCTCGACGCGGAACCAGCGGCCGGCCTGCGGGTCAGCGCCGCCCGGCCAGCCGACAACAGCACCGTCATCATCGAGTTCCTCGTCGACGACGTCGATGGCGTGCACCAGAACCTGGCCGACTTCGTCGAGGACTTCGTGAACGAGCCCACCACGATGCCGTGGGGCAACCGGTCGCTGCTGTTCCGCGATCCCGACGGCAACCTCGTCAACTTCTTCACCCCCGTCACCCAGGCCGCCATCGACAAGTTTGCAAGCAGGCCCGCGCGCACGGCTACGACCCCTGGCGGGCGGACTCTGCCGTAATCACGCCCAGCTTGGTCAAGAAGCTGCGGTAGTCGGTCTGCAGGTCACCGCCGCCATGGAAGACGTAATCCTCGGTGAAGTAGGCGCGGAGCGCGGCGTCGTCGGCGCGGGCGATCGCCTGGTCGCCGATGCGGATCAGGTCGCGGGCGAGCGGGCTGTCGGAGATGAAGCCTGGCATGGGTGCCTCCTCGTTGCTATGACAGCAATAATGCTGTGTTAGCAATAATGCTTGTCAAGTAGGATGGCGCCATGACCGCAGAGGTGGTTGACCGGCAGGAGCGACGAAAGCGGCGTACCCGGCGGGCGATCCAGAAGGCCGCGCTCGAGCTCTTCGCCGAGCGCGGCTACCGCGATACCACCATCAGCGACATCGCCGAACGAGCCGAAGTCGCGCCCAGAACCGTGACAGTGCACTTCCCCGCCAAGGAGGAACTGCTGCTTGATGCCGAACCGTTTACGCTCGACAGCCTGAGCAAGCGTCTCTCGGCGCGGCGAGCGCACGAATCCGCGCTGGAGGCACTGCGCGACTGGATGGCAGCCACGATGACGGACGTTGATACCAGCGCGTCCGAGCTGGACGGGCGCTTCTGGGAACGGCGCGCCCTGCGTGCGCACATCATCAACAACGAACCCGAGCTCCGAGGTCGCTCCCGCGCCAGCTACTACCCCTTCGAGCGCGTTCTGGCCGAGGCTATCGGCGAAGACCTCGGCCAGGCCGGAAACAGCCTGATCCGCGGATGGCGGCGTTGTCAGCCGTCGCCGGCTCGCGTGAGCTCTACGAAAGCGATGAAGCCCAGGCCCTGGCGGCTCCCCCGAGCGCCGCCGAACTCCTCAAACTCGTGGACGGGGTGATTCGGTTCGTCCAAGCCGGGCTCGAAGGAAGCGAACGCCCGCCGCCCTGATCGACTCCCGTCCGCGCAGCCGTCGAGCGGAGGTACGAGGGGCGTCCGATCCTGTCCAGAATTGTTGGCTACGAGCTCAGCGTTCCAGGCCGCTCGACCGTCTATTAGCCCGTGGCCATTAAGTTGACCCGGGCCGAGCCGCGCGCGGACGGTCTAGAGGAGCTCTATCGCGACCAGGCGGCGGCCATGATCCGCCTCGCCTTGATGCTAACGGGAGACCGGGCCACCGCCGAAGATGTGGTTCAGGACGCGTTCCTTGGCTTGTACCGGCGGTGGCCCAGGCTCGACGACCCGCGCAACGCGATCTCATACCTGCGCACCTCCGTGGTCAACGGCTGCCGAAGCGTGCACCGGGCGCGGCGGATCGCCTGGCTGCATCGCCCGCCGCATGACTGGTCCGCTGAAGCCGCGGCCATCGACGGCGAGGACCGTCGCGAGGTCCTCAGCGCCGTCGCTCGCCTGCCCCGCCGTCAGCGAGAGATCCTCGCCCTGCGGTTCTACCTGGACATGTCCGAGGGCGAGATCGCGGCCACGCTGAAGATCAGCCGGGGCACTGTCTCATCCACGGTGTCGCGCGCCCTCGCCACGCTCGCCCGCCAGCTCAGCCCGCACGAGGAGGACCGGTGAGTGCACTCGAAGACCGGTTGCGCGATATCTACCGTGCCCTCGCCGACACGGTGGACCAGGCCGAGATTCCCGACCTGACATTCGCCGCCGGGCAGCGGGTAGCCCGGCCGGCGCGCGTGGCCGCGGCGCTCGCCGCCGCAGCGGCAGTCGCCCTCGTTGTCGTCCTGACAACCATCATTCCCGCCGGCATATCGGCCCGGCCTCACGCGCACCACCCGACGGTCCACACGACCCAAGCGGCCAGTGCTCCTGAGTTCACCGTCATTGACAGGGGTTCGGCCCTCTCGGTCTACCGGACGCGGACCGGAGTCAGGGTGGCGACTCTCAAAGCTCCCGCCCGTCAGCATTTCGAGCTTGTCGCCAGCGGCGGGACAGCGCGGATGTTCCTGGCCGCCGCCGGCCGAAGCGGGTCGGCCTGCCATGCCTACTTCTACCGGTTCGAGCTGAGCCCGAGCGGACAGCCGTCGCCGTTGACGTTCCTCCGCTCCGTCCCCGGCAGCCAGCCCACCGCGCTGACCGCGCCCCCCGGCGGCGGCAGCTACGCCTACTCCACCGCGCATTGCGATACCGCGCCGCCGAACGGAGAGATCGGCATCTCCGGGCGGACCGGAAACCGGACCTGGGCCTACGACGAGGCCGACGACTATGCCTTCTCGCTGGCCGCCAGCGCCGATGGCCGCACGCTCGCCTTCTCGCTGGCCGCTCCGCTCAACGACTTGTTGCTGAGCACCAGCTCGGCGGCCAAGACGGTCGGCCGCGCCAGTCGTGTCCTAGGGTCCGTGCCCGCCTCAGCGACGCTGGCAATCAGTCCCGACGGCCGCACGCTCTACACCTGCGCGCCGGACGGCCCGACGGTCGTGGTTGCCGCCTACAGCACCGCGACGGGCGCGCGGATCCGCGTGCTGCATCAATGGCCGGGCCAGGAAAGCAGCTGTCAGATCTCGCTCGATCCGACAGGGCGTTTCCTACTCGCCGCAGTGACGCCCAGCGTGCCGCAGGCCTGGACGCTGACCGGCATCGACCTGCGGACCAACGCGGTGGCAACGATCCCCGTCCGGACCGCCCTGCCCTACTTGGGCACCCAGCTCGCCTGGTAACTGCCAGCCGAGAACCTCGGAAGCCAAAGGAGATATGTCATGAAACACCGGCTAGTTGCCGCAGCAGCCGTGATCGCAGCCTTCGCCGCGACTACAGGGATCGCGACCGCCATGACCGCGACCGCCGCTGCCGCACGCACCCTTCAGGCCCGGCCCGCGATCAAGTCGAGCATGCTCCCCGCATTCACCGTCGTGAACCACGCGAGTTCGGTGCAGGTTTTCAACACGAAATCCGGTGTCTCCGTCGGGAGGCTCAAAGCGCCCGCCGGGCAGGAATTCGATGGGGTCGCCAGCGGCGGTACCCCCCAGACCTTCCTCGCGTACACCAATCCGGCCTCGATAACCGCGGATTGCCACGCGTACTACTACAGCTTCCGGATCTCCAAGACCGGCAAGCCATCGGCCCTGACGCTGCTGCGCTCAATCCGCGGCAGCGCGGCCACGGCGATCGCCGCGAATCCAGGCGGCGGCACCTACACCTATTCCGCGGTGCATTGCGACACCGCACCTCCGAACGGACTGATCGGCATCAGCGGCAAGGCCGGGAACCATCAGTGGAACTACGATGAAGGCGACGATTACACGTTCTCGCTGGCCACTACCGCCAACGCCAGGACGCTCGCCCTTTCGCTGTACGTCGCCGGGCCCGGGTGGGTCAACCTGCTGCTTGACACCCATTCCCCGGCCGCGACAGTGGACGGCGCGAGCCGCATCTTCCAAAACATCCCCTATGCACAGTCTCTAGCGATCAGTCCCGATGGAGCGACGCTCTATGCCTGCATCTCAGACGGGCGGACCGGCAAACTTGCCGCGTATCACACCGCGACTGGCACGCTGATCAAGACGCTCCACAAATGGAAGCTGGCACCGGCAAAGACCTACTTCTGCCAGGTCTCCGCGGACGCAACAGGAAATCTCCTGCTCGCCGGCGACTACTCAGACGCTTCGCGCCGCCCTGGCCTGATCGGCATCAACCCGCGCACAGGCGCGACCACCAAACTCCCCGTCCGGGGTGACTACATCATCGATGGCGTCGAGGCCGCCTGGTAGGAGCGGGAGGAGATCGCCGTCGGGCTGCCGGCCGGGGAGCCGGTGCGGGTGATCGCGGGGCGGCAGTCCTGGCGCGCCTGCTCTTCGGCCTGGCCGATGGCTTCGGCGGCCCCGGGCTGGCCCGCGACAACGACGAACCGGGCATATCCGCGCGGCGAACCGCAACGATGGCCCATGGTGAGGCTCTTTTGGGTGGAGTTTGGGGGTGGTGTGGCTGCGGCGTGGTGTGGTGCGGGTGAGGCTTCCGTTCCTTATGGTCCTGAAGTGCGAATCCGGAACCATGGGAAGGGAAGCCTCGGTGGAAGAGTACGGGCTGGAAGCGGTGGCGGCTAGGGCGGGTGCGGGTCCGGCGGCGGTGCTGCCGGAGGCGGCGGGTGCGGTGGCGGTGCTGCCGGGTGCGGGCGGGGTGCTGCTGGAGGCGCTGGGGGCGTGCGGGGAGGCGGTGGCGCCGGGTCTGGGGCCGCTGGTGGTGGCGGTGGCGCGGGTGGCGCAGGGTGCGTGCCGGGTTCAGGCGCTGGATGAGCTGGTGACGGGGGTGGTGGAGGGGATGCGGGAGGTGGAGCGGAAGGTGGCGCAGCTGGGGCTGGACTGGATGGCGGAGAACGAGGTGCGGGTGGAGGGGGTGACGGGCGCGGACGGGGTGCGGCGGCCTCGGGTGGAGCGGGGCCGGCGGCGGAAGGTGGTGACGCGGGTGGGGCGGCTGGTGGTGCGGCGGATGGGGTACCGGGCGGCGGTGGCGGGGGTTCCGATGCTGTTCCCGCTGGACGGGGTGCTGAACTTGCCGGCGTTGTCGTATTCGCATGAGCTGGCGGAGCTGGTGGTGATGTTCTGCCGGGAGGTGTCGTATGAGAAGGCGCGGGGGATGCTGGCGGCGGTGACGGGGGTCACGGTGGGCAAGCGGCAGCTGCAGCAGGTCATGCGGGCGGCCTCGGCCGACGCGGAGGCTTTCTGCGATGCCGGGCGAGACGGGGAGCCGGTGCCGCTGCCGCTGGCGCTGCCTGCGGGCGGGCCGGTGCCGGGCGGGCCGGGCGGGGAGGCGGTGCCGCTGGCGCTGCCTGCGGGCGGGCCGGTGCCGGGCGGGCCGGGCGGGGAGGCGGTGCCGCTGGCGCTGCCTGCGGGCGGGCCGGTGCCGGGCGGGCCGGGCGGGGAGGCGGTGCTGCCGCTGGCGCTGTCGGCGGACGGCAAGGGCGTGAGCATGCGGCCCGGATCACGGCGCAAGCGGACCAAGGCGCCCGGCAAGAAGGTGCAGACGTACCAGAAACGGGCCGTGGCCGGGGAGAAGAAAGGCACCAAGCGGATCGCGCAGGTCTCGTGCGCGTTCGACGTCATCCCCGTGCCCCGCACCCCTGAGGAAGTCATGGCCAGCCACTGCGGCGCCGGGACGGCCGTGCCCGCCCCGGCAGGAGCAAAGAAAAAGAAGAAGGGGAAGAAGCGGCCCCCGAAGCGGTGAACCGCCGCTACCGGGCCGACATCGCCGCGGACCGGTCCGAATCGGTGAATGCTGTCCGCGGGCCGGGCGCGGCACCCCGCCCGCGAAGAGAGCGGATCGTCCTGGCCGCGGCGACAACCACCAGATCGCCCTGATCAGGAAAGAAGCCGCCCGCCGCGGCGTCACCGTCACCCTCCTCATCGACGTGATCCACGTCGCCGAGTACATCTGGAAAGCCGGCTGGGCGCTTTTCCCGGCCCGCGACCCCGCCATCGAGGAATGGGCCGCCGCCCAGGTCCTGGACATCCTGCGCGGCCACGCCTGCCAGGTCGCCGACCGGATCGCCGCCCTCGCCGCCGCGAACCCGCCCCGCAGCCCCGAGCACGCGAAGAACATCGCCAGGACCACCGGCTACCTCCGCGCCAAAATCCCTTACCTGGACTACCCCCGCGCCCTCGCCGCCGGGTGGCCCGTCGCCACCGGCGTCATCGAAGGCGCCTGCCGCCACGTCGTCCAGGACCGCATGGGCATCACCGGCGCCCGCTGGACCACAGACGGCGCCCAGGCCGTCCTGTGGCACCGCGCCATCGACGCCAGCGGCGACGCCAGAACCTACTGGGCCTACCACCTCCAGCAAGAAAAACACCGCAACCACCTCAGCAAATACCAGAACCCCGGCACCCTCGACCTCGCCGCCTGACCAACTCCACCCAGAAGAGCCTCACCCATGGCCCATGGATGCTGTCCGCGCGGCGCGCACCGCAACGATGGGCCAGGGGTGCGTTTCCGCTGGAGTGAGTTTACTGGTCAACTCCTCGGCGTGGCCCGGGCGGGACTGGTCCTGCAGCCTTTCCCGGCCTCAGCCGGGCGGTGGGTCGGTTTGAGTTTCTGGCTTCGCTGGTTGCGGCCTGAAAGGTCCTGTCGCGGGGGTGCGCCGGCAGGCTCCGCATGATTGTGGAATCCCCGGCTGGAATGCCATCTGAGGATTCCGCTAAAGCAGGCTTGCCGGTCCTCTGGGTGCCGGCGGCGGGCCGGTATGCGGTGAATGCCCGGTTCGTGACAGCAGGGAGCGGGGCGGTGTTGCGCTGCGGACGGCGGCTGCCCGGCTTCGCTGCTTTCGCTGGTCCGAAATATCCGAGTCCGGAAATCGGACTGACCCGCTACTTTCAGCCTCCTCGCCGTTCCCGGCATTTCTGACATCCAGGGCGGCCCGCCGTCCCGGCGGTGGGCACCGGGGGCACTTCGCGGTCAACTCGCCGTCGTAAGAACCGCCCCGAAGTGCCCCCGGTGCTCGGGCAAGACCGTCCGGCACCCGCCTCACTCCAGCGGAAACCCACCCGTGGCCCATCGTTGCGGTTCGCTGCGCGGATATGCCCGATTCGCCGGTGCCGCCGGCCTGCCCGGGGCGGTCCCCGGAGGCCAGGAGATGTGAGCCAGAGCCACCGATGCTGCGGAACCAGCATGGATGGGCCATCGTCGGGGTCCGGCCGGGCGTTAAGGGCTTTTGTCCAGCAGGCACGGGCGAGAGGACACTTGCCCCGTGGGCTTGCGGTGGGAGAACCTCCTTCCGCAAGCCCACGCTCTACTTCCTGGTCTAGCCGAGATGGCCGGTGCAGGTACCTCCGTCGTGGTCGCTAGTTGTGCCGTCAGGACAGGTGGTGCCCGACCAGGTGACGTTCTTGAACTTCGCCCCCCTGGCGTTGGTGGCACCGGACAGGGTGGCGGAGGTTAGGTCCGCGCTATCCAGGTTCGATCCCTTCAGGTTGGCGTCGGACAGATCGGCGGATTGCAGTTCAGCTGCGGAGAGGTTCGCGCCTGAGAGCTGTGCTGCGTGGAAATTGGTGTTGCTGAGCTGATCACCCTGGAGGTCGTCGCCCTTGAGGTTGCTGCCGGAGAAATCCGCTCCGGTGGCCGTGACGCCCTGAAGGTTGTCGCCTTGGAGCGTCGCGCCGGACACGTCGGCACCGGACAGGGTGACGCCTTGCAGCTTCGCCCCCTGCAGGTTCGCGCCCTGGAGGTTTGCGTCCTGGAGGTCCGCGCCGGTCAGGTTCGCGCCCCTTAGGTTCGCGCCCTTGAGGTTCGCGCCTCTAAGATTCGCGCCGGACAGGTTCACGCCCGGCAGCCTGGCGCCGGACAGGTCCACTCCAGCCAGGTTGCAACCCGGGCAGTTGGCCCGCACCGTGATGGCCGAGGTGCCCGTAATCGGTGCCGTCCGGTTGACATCGGCGAAGTTCGCCAGGGTGCCGAATTCCAGTTGGCTTTGAGTTGTGATGGCAGTGCCGGGGGGCACTACGTCGGTCAGGCCCTGGACCTCCACTTGGTATTTGCCTGCGCCGACGCTGGACGGAATCGTCAGCCTGGCGGCGAATGTTCCGTCGGCTGCTGCTGTCACGGTCTTGAGCAGGATGCCCGCAGGATTCCCGGACGAGACCAATTCGATATTGGCGGTTGGCGTGGTCAATCCGGAACCCGTGACGTGAATGATCGAGCCTGGCAGCAGGCTCGATCTGCTGAGGGCGACGGGGGCCGTGTTGTCCGCATTGCGCAGGAACGGGAAGTCCCAGTAGTTGTAAGCGAAGTTATCGTTCCTGGTCGCGACGAGGATGCCGTTTCCCTGATCCGCCAGAGCCCAGTCGCTCGACTGGATGTCAGAGATCGTCCCGTCGTTGTTCAGCTCCCATTGCTGGTCCGCGTTCAAGTTGCAGCGCTGCAATGTAATCAGTCGTACGGAACTGGTGCTGCCGGGGTTGTTGCCCCCCAGCCCGTTGCCCATGTCAAGGCAGAGGTTGTTGAAGATCATGAACGCGCCAGCGAACGATACGTTCTGATCGGCCTGGGAGCTGTCGCAGGGTGTCATCGTGACCTGCGTGCCGACCGTCGCGCTGTTACCAGGATCGGTAATGCACAGGCCGGTCCCGTCCGGAGTCCCGGTGGCGCCCGCCGGTCCGGGCACGTTCTGATACTGACCGACGTCTAGCGACGAGTCCAGTGGCGTGCTGCTGCCGTCCGGCTGGGTGTTGCACTTGCCGGTCGTGGGATCAAAGATCGGGGTTGTGTCGACGGGCTCGTTGGCCCCCGGATTGAGGACGATCGGATCCATGAACGGGCTGCCGTCGGGGTTGGAGAGTGTCAGCGCATCCTCGCACAGGATCACGTCCGGCCAGTCCGCGGTTTGCCCGCCGACCCAAAGATCGAAGTGAATAAAGCCTGGCCCGCCGTCTGGCCCCGGCCCGATCGTGCCGTCTGGATTGTTCGGCGCTGCGCCTCGCATGTCCTGGCCGCACTCCGTGCAGGAGTCTTCGCCGATGAAATACTTCTGGAATCGGGGAATGTAAATCTCGGTCCCGTACCAGAGTTCGGTATTCGAGGTAGCGAAGGTAATGGGGTCTGCGTACGTCCCGGTCCCGCCTGCCTGGGGGTGGATGCCCTGGCCGACGTTGTTGTTCGGGAACGTGATGGCGTTGCCGCTGTGCCCAGCGGCAATGCCAGCGCTTGGCGGGGTGTTGTCAGGGAAGCCGTACATCGTCAGCCACGCCGAAGTGTCGTAGGCGGGCGTGGAACCGAACCAGGTCGTGTAGGGCTGGCCGGACGTGGGAGCCGCGGTAACGGCGGGGTTGAGTCCCACCACGGTGGACACGGTCACGACGCTGGCACTGCCAGGCGTGTCACCGTTTGCTGTGTTGGTTGCGGTGACCGTCACCTGAATCTCAAGTCCGACATTAGTGACGACAGGAACGTAGTCCTTCGCGGTTCCTTGCGAGCCCGTCACTTTCGTCGTGACATTAGTACTAGTGTTAACCGTGGCCCACTGGTATTTAAAAGTGGTACCTGCCATGTCATTCCAGGTACCCGGATTGGCTAGCAGCAGGGTACCCACTTGCGGTGTCGTCTGCGGGACGCCGTTGTTTAGCTTCGGCGTCAAGTCCGGGTTAACTACCGTGATAGATGGACCAGATCCCGGTATAGGTGCCAAAACGACGGGATTGGCGAATGCGCTCTGGCTTACCCCCGTTACACCGAGAAAAGACAACGCGGATACTGCCGCTACAATTACAGGCCTTGCAAAGGCCGTACGTTTTGGCACTAGACCCCCTGAACTCGCTATGCGGTTTTAGTTCCTGCGGCGATGCACGAAGCCGCCGCCGCGGGCGGTTCGCACGGCCGACGTCAAGCCCTAGGCCGGCGGGCAACGACGATGCCCCCGCAGCCCCTCGTCGGTGATAGTTAGGAAGTTATACTAACAATCAATGCCCAGAAGGTAAAGACTCACCGGGTATCGACGGGTATGGCGCCCGATGCCCGGCTAGCAGCGTGGTCGATGCGGCTAGTTGTCGGGGTCTCGCCTGCCCATCGACATCTTGCGTTCGTCCTGCGACCGGTCCGTTTGGCGTCGCTGTGTCGTCCTGTGCTGCTCTTCTTCTCTTGCGACCGGTCCCCGGGTCGCTGTCGTCTGCTCGCCGGCCGGGCCGATGCCGAGCATCTCGCTGGTGACCGCTGACCAGAGCACCTCGCGCGCGTCGTCAAGGACGCGTGGTTCTGGCACCTCGACCTCGCCGATCGCGCGCAGCAGTTCACCGGCCTCGAACTCCGTCGGCTTATCACTCACGTTCTCACTCCGGCTCCGTCAGCGTGACGTTCGCTCAGTACACGGCGCAGTGTGGCCCGGGCCCGGTGCAGGCGGCTCCGCGCGGTTCCCTGCGGTACTCCGAGCACCTCCGCGGCCTCGGCGGGAGTGAGCTGCTCCCAGGCGACGAGCAGCAGCACCTCGCGTTCAGCCGCGGGAAGCGCCCGCACGGCCGACACCACTGCCTCGGCTCGCGCGGCTGAGTCAAGCCGGTCGTTGATGCCATCCCAAGGATCGGCGCTCGTCTCGGCGAAGGCCGCTGGCTCGCCGACGCGGCTGGTCCGGCGGTGCTCGCGCAGCACGTTCCGTGCGATCCCATACAGCCACGGCCGCGCGTCGCCGTACCTGGAGTCGTAGCCGCCCCGGGCGGCGAAGGCCCTGAGCCGCACCTCGGCCAGCAGGTCATCAGCTGCCTGACGGCCTGCCCGGCGGGCCAGGTACCCGTGAATGGCGACCTCATGACGGCGGACCAACTCGACGAACGCGTCGGGGCGGGCCGTGCGCTGATCGCTCGATCAGTATTCCGTCGGGTTCCACGTCGCTCCTAGCTACGCGGCTGCCGGCCATCCCGCTACCAGCACGTTATTCGGCCGGCGGATGATCATCGCGCCCTCCTCAGCCTCCGGCCGTAGGCCTCCTGGGTAGGCGGCAAGCTCCAGGTTGCCGGCGCCTGGCCTGCCCAGGCTGTCCCAGGCGGCGGCTCGCTCAACCAGGTGAGCGGCGAGAGCCTCGCCGCCAGGCCCGTAACCATGGGCAGCAATTCCGAGGGGACGATCGCTCCCCGCGAGTCCCGCGGGCACGGCGAGCGCGGCCACTGCCAGCCGGCCGGCGCTGTCGTGCTGGGCGAAGCCGCCGAGCGGCATCCGGCCGGCGATGCGCCGCTGGGCCAGGTTCGCGCGCCCCCTCATGCCGGCCCATCATGTTCAGCCTGGAGAGGCCCGGTTCGGTCAGGGCAAGCCACAGGTCCAGGTCGGCCAGCTCAGCGATGCTGCTAACTCGCGGCCCAGAGGAAGGCCTCGCTCACGGTGGGGCCTGGCCAGCCCGATGGCCCGCAGGTTTCGGGCTAGCCGGCCCTTGCCTCCGCTAGCCCGTCAGTGCCCTCGCCGATGACTTGCGCGCTCATCCGCTGGTATCCAATCCGCCGTGCCGAGGATGGTCTCTACTCCGTTATTGCAGGAATCCCCGAAAGCATTCGCCCCGAGTACGCGAAGGCCGCAGCCCCGTCACGCCGGCCATCCGGCCATCCGGCAATCCGCGCATTAGCCGCAAATCGCCGGATCAGGACCACAACGATGGCCCGGCGATGCGGTTGCAGCATGGTTGCAGCAGCATCCATGGCTCTGGCTTATATTTCGTGATGGTAACGACGGGCAGTGATAGAACAACGTGCTGGTGTTCAGGATCAAGTCCCTCCCGATGGCACCGGGACAGCCCCCGGACAAGCCGTAAAACCGGCAAATCACCTGCACTGGCCACCGATGCGGCCTTGGGCTGGCCGGCGGCAACGGCGAAGCGGGCATGTCCTCGCGGCGAACCGCAACGATGGGCCACGGGTGCCTTTCTGGTGGAGTGAGGCGGGTCCCGGACGGTCTTGCTTGAGCACCGGGGGCACTTTGCGGTCGTTATTACGACCGCAGGGTGCCCCCGGTGTCAGCGGCCGGGGCGGCGGGCTGCCCTGGATGCCGGGAATGCCGGGAATGCCGGTGGAAGCTGAGGCGGGAAGGGCTGCAGGACCAGTTCCGTCCGGGCCACGCCGAGGAGTCGACCGGAACTCACACCCGCGGAAACGCACCCATGGGCCACCGATGCTGTCCGGCCGGGGCGGGTAACCGCATCTATGGGTCATCGTTGCTGCGGGAACGACATCCATGGGCCATCGTTGCGGTGGCCCGGCCCGGCTGAGCAGCATCGATGGCCCATCGTTGCCGTTCGCGGCCGGGGCTGGCGGCGAATTGAATTGCCCGGTCTGCCGCGAGCCGGGACCCGGACGGCCCGAACCCGGACCACCGTTACCATCACGAAATATCTGTCAGAGCCGCATCCATGGGCCATGGGTGCGTTTCCGCTGGAGTGAGTTTCTGGTCGGCTCCTCCGCATGATCCGGAAGGAGCCGTGTCGCCGGCCGATCCCGCCCGGATATCCCGGCATTCCGGGCATTCGGCGCAGCCCGCCGTCCCGCCCCCGGAAGGCGGGGGCACTTTACCCACGTAAAAACCATGGCAAAGTGCCCCCGCCTCCCCAGCAAGACCCACGGGACCGCCTCACTCCCACGGAAACGCACCCATGGGCCATCGATTGCGGTAGCCCGAGGCCGACCAACGACAAGGATGGGCTACCGATGCGGTTGACGGGCCCTGCGGATCCACCACCGCCCCAGCTCCCGTCACGTCGCTCTCGCGCCCGCCGGGAAACCCGTTGCGAGCGGCCGGCATCAGAGGTCTGGTTGACCGGCCACCAAACACGGGAGGAAACATGACCCGCATGCCGCTGCCCGCCCCCACCCTGCATACCGCTCGCCTCCGACTCCGTCCCTTCGGCGACGCGGACTGCGGACGACCTCTTCGCGCTGCACAGCAATGCCCGCGTACTGCGCTACTGGGACGCGCCGCCGTGGAACGAACGCGCGCGCTCCCAGCGGTTCATCACGGCGTGCCGACAGATGACACAGGAGGGCACCGGGACGCGGCTGGCCGTCGATCGCGTCTCCGACGGGACGTTCATCGGCTGGTGCAGCCTCAACCGGTGGAATCCGGACTACCGCAGCGCATCGCTGGGCTACTGCTACGGCGACGCGGCGTGGGGCCACGGCTACGCGACGGAGGCCGCGCGCGTCCTGCTCCGGTGGGCATTCGCCACCCTTGACCTGAATCGCGTCCAGGCCGAGACCGATACCCGCAACGCGGCATCAGCCCGCGTGCTGGAAAAACTCGGGTTCATGCGTGAAGGGACGTTGCGGGAAGACTGCATCGTGAACGGCGAAATCTCTGACTCATGGGTCTACGGGCTGATCAAGAGGGACTGGCGTCCTGGGCCGAGCCGTACCGTCTAAATCACGTCGCTCAGCGTTGCGGGTGTGGATCTCGACTTTTTGTAGGCTGGGTCGGCGTCCCGGATCACGGCGAAAACGTCGCGTTGTGTATCCTTTTGTGTCTAAACGCGCGATCTGGCCGCAGAGGAGCCGCAATGTCCTACGCACGGGCTCGGGAAAGTCAGGCCACTGGAGCGCTCCGAGTTGACGGAGGGCGCACAACGATGGCCGCGATGCGACCGGGTTCCTGTTGGGCCGAGGGCAGGTTCGCCGCGCCCGCGACCGCTTGCTCGAACGCGGCGAGCCTAACGGGCTGTGCCCGGCGACGGCCAACCCCGGTGCCCGGATCGCTGACAAGAACCTCGGTGCCACCGGTCGCACTGGCCCCGAAGCCTACGACCACGATCCACCGGCCAGTTTCGTTCTGACCGGGAGCGCGGCCCGCGGGCAGGTCGGCTCCGTCGACGAAGGCCATGACCGCCGATCCCTGCCTGATCGCGACCGCCATGGCGGTCACCTGGGCTTGCGGGAGACCGGATTCACCCAGCGAGATTTGCGAGATAGCCCCGTCGGCCACGCCAAAGTGCTCAAGGGCGTACTCAAGCGCCTCCCCTGCGGCCGGGTCGTGATCCTGGGAGCTGGCAGCGATAAAGTCGCGCACCCCGAGAACGGTCGGCCGGCTCGCACCGGTATACCAGCCGAGCACCATTGCCACGCAAGCCGGGCCGTCGGAGGCGGCGAACTGCTTGCTGACGGATGGCAAATGGAGGAAAGGAACAGCGAGCACTTTCCGGCCGGTAATTATAAACGAGCCATATTGCCCAGTATGGTCGGCTGGATCTTCCCGGTCCGAAATATCAGCCTGCTCGGTATACATCCCCGGCAGCGCACTAACCGGTACCTGAGCACGTGGAGAATACACAGTGGAAGTCCCAGGCGGTATGGTCAGGCTGAAGAGAAGGTTAAATATGTTGACCGGCCGCTCGTCCCTGGTTCCCCAGAGGCGTCGAACCTGACTTTGGCGTTGACTCGCCTGCCGGTCGAGTTGTCTACTTCAAACGCATAGCGCACCGGCCGGCCAGTCGCCAATGTCCGCCTGACCGCGTCGCCACGCGTCGTCGCCCAGGGCCGCCCTTGCACTGTCAGCGAGCCCGGGCCCGGGTTTTGGCCTTCGATTGCCGCGACGAGCGCCGCGATCGAACCCGCGGCGACCGCCAGCACGGCCGCGGTCACCGCGATCCTGAGCCGCCGACCAGGCAGCCGGCGCCTCAGCGGCGAAACGAGCCCGGCCGTGACCTCCTGACCAATGGCATCGTGTACGAATACCACCAGCCGGGCCAACTCCGCCTCAAGGCGGTCACCGAACAGGTCCGTGAACTGAAGCGATCGCAGCGTGCGTCCGGCGCCGATGTCCCAGTCAGGAACATTACAGTCATCAAACCGCACCGGAATCAGCCATGGCACTTCCGGGCGGCGTTGCCGCGACTGCTCGATGGCCAGGTTTAGTTCCTCGCGCTGATACGACACTGCCCGCGCCAGACCAGCGCAAGAAAAACAGGCCAGGAACACCACCGAGTCATTGGAGATCGCAGCCCTGATGCCCTGGCGCCAATCCGTGCCCGGCGCCAGATCCGCGTTAGCCTGCCAGACCTGGATTCCGGCCCGCTCAAGCGCGGTCCGCAGGCGCTCGGCCGCGCGGGAATCTTCGGTGACATAACTAATGAAGACGCGCCCGGTCAGACCTGGATCCATTTCCCCATTGTGCTGCGAACGGCCGGCACAACGCCGCCCAGGACGCCAGGAAGACTACTTCAGCGCCCGCCTGCGCAGCGTATCCGAGCGACCGGGTCCCGGCTCTTCTGCTCCTGGATCCCGGTGCCCGCCGTCCAGGTCCCCGCTCTTGACACACCAAGGCACCTGGCCGCCGGCCCCGGACCGCAACCACAACGATGGGACATCGATGCTGCTCAGCCGGGCCCGGCAACCGCAACGATGACCCATGGATGTCGTTACCGCAGCAACGATGGCCCATAGATGCGGTTGCCCGCCCCCGCCGGACAGCATCGCTGGGACATCATTGCGGTGAGCTGAGCGGAACTGCCCGGAATGCCGGAGCCGCTGAAGGCCGGGCCGGAGCCGCTGAAGGCCGGGGCCGGGGCCGCTGAAGGCCGGGGCCGGGGCCGCTGAAGGCCGGGGCCGGGGCCGGGGCCGGGGCCGGGCTGGGGGCCGGATCTGAGCTACCGGGCGCCGCCGGTCAATGATCGCGTCTCGGCAGGGCCGACTACGAGATCGTGAAGGTCGCCGCCCACCTCAAGTCGACTCGACTGCTCGAGCCCGCCGACCTTCACCGGCTCGAAGCCGGCCATTCTGATCAACCGCTCGACTTCCTCGCCAGCACGATCATCACGGGTCGCGTAGAACAAAACCGCCGGCTCAGGTGACCGGTTGCTAGAGGACTCGAGGACACCGGCTGACATGGTTCCGAACGCCATGGCCAAGCGCGCTCCCGCCGGCAACCAGCCGGCGACGACCTCGCCGGAGGTTTGCTCTTTCGTCAGCACGCGCGTGAGGTTCCCCGAGGCGTCGACGGTGAGCGGATTGCTCGGAACGACCACGACCATGCCGGCGAGCGAGTCGGCGATCTCGTCTATAACGCTCTTCAGCACGGTGAATCGCAGCGCGAGGACGACGGCATCGGCTCCCCGCAGCGCGTCGCGGTTGTCATCGGCCGCGACCGCGGCGCTGCCGATCTCTGCGGCCAGCGCGAGCGCCGCCTCGTGGCTGGCGCTCGCGAGCCGTACAGTCTCACCGCCTGAGGCGAGCAGACGGGCGACAACCGATCCGAGCCCTCCAGTGCCGATGATCGCTGTGGTCATGAGTCGGCGGGCGCACTCGATGGCCAGTGAGCGGGCGTCCAGTCACCCTCCGGATCCGTGGTTTGCCCAACTTCGATCAGATGACCGTCCGGATCGCGGATGTAGCAGCGCTTCTCGTACGCGTGCTGCTTCGGCGGCGTCAGGAAGTTGGCACCCCGTGCGCTCCACTCGGAGTACACGGTCTCGATGTCCTTTACCCGGATATTGAGGAAGCTGCTGACCCGGTCGGGATCGCGGGGCGCCTCCAGGGTGACCGTCGGTTTGTCGTCGGTCGGGCCTCCGCCAACGTTGATGATTATCCAGCTATTGGATAGTGCGACATAGGTCAGCCCTCCGGGGCCTGAGTAGGCCATCCTGCCGCCGAGCACTTCGGTGTAGAAGCGCCGGGAGCGCTCGACGTCATCAGAGACGATGAAATGGGCCAGCACAATACCCTCTGGGGGCGGCGGGAGCTCGGCCATCAGGCACCTCCACTGATCGGGTGTCACGCCCCCGCTGACGACGGGGTCAGCAGCCAATGTTAGTACGGCGAGCACAGGCGGCTACGGGCGAGAGCGACGCGGCCGGAACTTGATCCAAGCCAGGACGCCGATGGCGACGACTAGCAGCCAGGGAGAAAAGATGAGGTGCAGGGCAAAGCCGAGCACGGCGAACGCCAGGATGGCGATGAGGGCAAGAGCGATAATCCAAAGCATGTCGATCGGTCTCCGTTCACGATGAAATAGCTCGGTTGCGGCCAGCGCAGCCTCGCCGCTTCCGTGCACTTCCAAGGTTGCCGCCGGACGGGAGCGGGGTCGATCCGGATGAACCCCGGCTTAACCCTGATCTCTTCCCGGAGGCATCAGGGACAGACGGGCAAGCTACCTGAGTAAATTAGAGCCGAAATGGCAACTATCCCGGAAACAGCGCCAGCGCCCGCGTCCGGATCACTTGGCTGGCGCCGGATCCTGACGCCGTGGCGCTCGCCGGCGGACCAGCCCGCTTCGGCCCAGGCGCTGCTGGCTTTCGCTATCGTCGCGGCGGTCGCGTACGGATGGGGAATGGCCGGATCGAGCGTCGAGCCTTTTTATGGCGCGGCGGCCCGAAGCATGTCGGAAAGCTGGCACGACTTCATCTTCGGTGCGTTCGACCCAGCGGGGACCGTCACGGTCGACAAGCTGCCGGGTGCGCTCTGGGTGCAGGCTCTGTCGCTGCGGGTCTTCGGCTTTCACATCTGGGCGCTTGTGCTGCCGCAAGTGGTCGAAGGCGTGCTCACCGTCCTCGTGCTCTACCGGGCGATCCGTCGGCTGGCCGGGCCGCTGGCTGGCCTGACTGGCGCGGCCGTGCTCGCCGTCACGCCGGTCACCGTGCTGCTGAATCGCGGCAACATCTCGGACTCGCTGCTGATCCTGCTTCTTGTGCTCGCCGCCGACGCCACGTCCACTGCGCTGATCTCCGGTTCATTGCGGCAGCTTCTGATCGCTGGCGTCTGGGTTGGCCTGGCCTTCCAGACAAAGATGATCCAGGCCTGGCTGGTGCTGCCCGCGCTGGCCGCCGCGTACCTGCTCGCCGCGCCAGCCGCGAGATTGCGTACCAGGTGCGCACATGTCGCCCTCGCTGGGCTGGTCACCGCCGTGGTATCGCTCGCCTGGATGACCGCTGTGTCGCTGGTCCCGTCGCACGACCGGCCTTATGTGGACGGCAGCCGCGACGATTCTGAGTACGCGCAAGTCTTCGACTACAACGGCCTCGGTCGGCTCACGGGAGACTGGGCGAGCATCGCCGGACCACCTTCACCGGTTGTGGTCGCGGTCGTGGAGAGCGGGCATTCGCTCAACGCCGAGACCTTCGGCATCAAGCCCAGCTGGCATCGCCTGCTGTCCGGCCTCTTTGCGGTCGACAGCGGCTGGCTGCTGCCGACCGCCGTCGTCGGCGCGTTTGGCGTGCTCAGCTCCAGGCGCGGCCGGGGCAGGCGCGATCCGCTGCGTGCCGCCGTCGTGCTGTGGGGCGGCTGGTGGCTGGTCCTCGCCCTCTTCTTCAGTGCCGGCACATATCTGAACTCGTACTACGCCGCCGCACTCGTCCCCGCGGTGGCCGCGTTGTGCGGCACCGGCGTCGCCGTCTGCGGACCTCGCCCCTGGCCGACCAGGGTGCGACTGCTCGTCGCCGCGACCGTGCTCGGCTGCGTCGGCTACGGCGCCTACCTCATGTCAGGAACGGCAACCGGCCCGGCCGTTCTCACCGCGGTCGCGGTGGTCGTCGCGGTGGCCGCCGTCGCTCAGCTGCTGCTGCCAGCGTCAGGCCAGGCCGGGCACCTGACCTCGTTCGCGGTCGCGGGCGCCGCTGTACTTCTGCTTCCCGCAGCGGCGTCGGTGAGCTGCGTCGTCCAGGAGCTAGGCCCGTTTGACACCCCGTTCGAGTCGCCAGGCACCGCTCACAACAACCAGGTGCTCGCTGCCGCCGCGCCCACGCTTGTCCAGGCCAGCCAGCGGCTAGAGCTCCTGACACCGCCAGGTGATGCGCTGTTCGGGGCCGACACCTCCGGGCTCGCAGAGAGCTTCATCCTGTACAGCGGCAGGGAAGTGCTGCCGATCGGCGGCTTCCTCGGCAACGTTCCGGCCCCGACGCTGGCCACGCTGCGGGCCGATATCCGCCGCGGCTACGTGCGGTCATTCGTGCTGCCCGTGTCGCCAACTGGCACTGACCCGCGGGTCCGGTGGCTCGAGTCCCACTGCGTCAGGCAGCCCTCGCCTCCCGGCCACCGCCCGGCCCCTTACGCCAGCTTCTTCTGCGGCGCCGCCGCCCATTCGGCGGCCGGACCGCCGGCTCCAGCTGAATCCGGCTAACGGCCGCGCGCTTGCTGGCCGGGGAGTAGGCCGACGTCGTGATTACCCGTTAGGTACATATTTGATCCTTGACAGGTGCACATCGTAGGTGTTTAACCAAATTGGCGGCTGCTCAGCAGTCTTGCCTGGCGTGCCCTGGACCTGGAGGAGTTGTTTTGAGCAACATCAAGCGGACTTTCGGCGTTCTCGCCGCGATAGCGCTCGCGGCGGCGAGCGTCACCAGCGGGTCGGCCTTAGCGGCTACCCGGCCGACAGTGAAGACGAAAGCGGAGTGGCGGACAGCTATAGCTCAAGTTAAGCAGCCAGGCACCGGCTGCTTCCGCGCTTCGTATCCCGTGCTGCGGTGGCATGCCGTCACGTGCGTGGCCGCACCGAAGGTACCCCTAGTGCCCGGACCAGCCTCAACATCAGCAAGGCACGGCGGGCCGGAAACAGTAGGCGATGGCGTCGACTACTCGGCCGTGTCGGCTGGACTGATCTCCCGCGGCGTCGGGACGTTCACTGGTGTCAGCTCGGGCATCACCGAGAAGGGCCAGAATGGCGGCTCGGGCGGGCAGGTCTCAAACGCCTTCTCGCTCCAGCTCAACACTCAGTTCATCAGCGGCGACCCCGCCTGCGCGAAGAGCGGCGACCCGTCCGGCTGCCAAGCTTGGCAGCAGTTCGTGTACACCTATGAGTCCAGCCGCTCCGGCGAAATCTTCATGCAGTACTGGCTGATTAACTTCGACGCCACGTGCCCCTCGGGCTGGTTCACGTACTCGACCGACTGCTACACCAACAGCAACGCGGCCTCGGTGTCCACGGTAACCGCGGCGCAGCTTGCCACGGTGAACCTGACTGGAAGCGCTACCTCAGGCGGCACCGACGGCGTGTCGCTCGCGATCGGATCAGGTCACGCGACCAGCGTCACCAATAGCGACACCAAGATCGACCTGGCCACCTTCTGGAACACCGCCGAATGGGGCGTGTACGGCGATGGCGGAGGCAGCGAGGCGAACTTCGGCACCAATACGACGCTGGAGGCGCAAACCGTCCTGACCGCTACTAGCAGCACGGTCTCCTGCGTCGAGGAAGGCTTCACCGGCGAGACAAACAACCTCAAGCTGACCACCACCCCGGCGCTTGGATCCGAGACATCGCCCACGATGGGTACCAAGCAGACCAACGGCACCAGCGGAACCGCCAGCTGCGCTACCGCCGGCTAGGCACCGTCCCGACCCTCTGACGGTGGGGGCACTTTACGGTCGTGAAAACGACAGCAGAGTGCCCCCGCTTTTCGCTCGTGGGATGGCTTACCATATTGGCAACTGGCGGCTGCGCCTGCCTGATTCCGAGCCGTAACCAGCCCACGCCTGGCGCGGTGACGAGGACAAGGGTCCAGGGGACTCGCGTGCGTTCTGCTCTCGTTGTCGAGATGCTTACCCTTGTCAGGATGTCTAGCGGGCACTTGCGCGGCGACGGCTTCGCGGTGCACCACTTCGCCTTGCTAGCCGAGCCGGCGACCGTCCGGCGGCGGCTGGGCAAACGCAGCCTGGGAACGGAGCTCAAGCCGGTCACCGCCTTCGGTGCGCACGGGACCTTCCTCGGCTACGTGCAGGCCGGCGCCGAGGCGGCCATGGTGGGAGGGGTCGCTGACTGGTTCGCGGTAACCGCGCTGTTCCGCCGCCCGCTTGGCCTGCCGATACCGCACACGGCGCTGATCGTCGAGCGCAAGGACCAGTTCGCCGCGACCCTTGGCCAGTTCGTGCAGGAGAACTTCCTCACCGGCGACGTCCTAGCCGAGCGGATCGGCTCCGACCGGCTGATTCCCCGGCTTGGCGAGTGGCTGGCCGCGCCGGCCAACGCCGTCCGCTTCGCCGGTCACGCGGCGGGCCTGATGGTCAGGGCCGCCGAGGCGCTTCGCGACGAGGATGTCCAGCGGGTGCTCACCACCGGGCTGGCCAGGGCCGCGGAGACCGTCGAGGTGGCGCCGCTGGCCGGTCGGACCTTGCGGGCAGTGATCGCGGAAGGGCGTCACGCCGGACTGCTTAGCGAGGTCGTAGCCGTCGCCGACCGTTATCTAGGCGCTCACCACGCGGAGCTTCGTGACCGGTTCGAGGCCGAGGCACCGCGCTGGGTGCCCGACGCGGTCTACCGGCGGGTCTTCGACCGGCTGTATGGCCGGCTGCGCCAGAAACTGCTGGCGGTAGCCGCCGATCCCGCCGACGAGACCCGCCAGGCGTTCGAGCAATGGCTGGCCGGACTCCCTGACCGTCTTGAGACATCTCCCGAGCTGCGCGAGCGCGGCGAGCAAATCAAGCGTGACGTTCTCGGCAGCGAAGGCCTGCGCGACCTGTCGTCGGCACTCTGGCAGCACGGCAAGGAGGAGCTGCGCTCCCAGGCCGCCGATCCTGCCTCTGAACTCCGCCGCTGGCTAACCGATGTGCTGACATCAGCCTGCCGGCGGCTCGAATCAGACCAGGATCTGCAAAATAGCCTCAAGCGAATCGCCGAGTCTGGTACCAGAGCTCTCGCCGAGCAGTTCCACGACGAACTCGCTGGCCTGGTGACCGGCACGATCCAGAGGTGGGACGCCACCGAGACGTCCAGTCAGCTCGAGCTGCTGCTCGGCCATGACCTGCAGTTCATCCGCATCAACGGCACCGTCGTCGGCGCCGGCATCGGCCTAGCCTTGCACGCCATCGTCCTGGCCCTAGCCTGAGTGGTGATAGGCCCAGCGTTGTTCCGGCGCTGGTGTCCTGGCGCCCGCGCCGTGACATTGATGGGCCTGCGGCCGGAGTATAGCCGCCCGCTATGGCAGGTAGAAGGTCAGCAAGTCGGCGCGTACTGGCGGGAATAGTGTCGTCATCAGTGCCTCGTTCGGGCCGCAGTACACGTCGGGGTGGCCCTCAGCGAGGCCAGTGATGCCTTCCGGGCCGAACAGCAGCGACCCGACCAGGTCGGGAGCCACCCCGGCACCGCCAGCGACGGCTGGCGCCTGCATCGTCCCGCCGGGGCGCACCTCTCCTACAATCCCGTTCTGGTAGGCCATCCGGACGTGCTGGCGGAAGAATGAAATGACGATCTCGCCGCTATCCTGCCGAAGGTCCGAAGCGGCCAGTCTCACCGAGAGAACCGGGCGCAGGTACTCAAGCAGGGCCGTGACCTCAGGAACGCGGGTGTAATAACAGGCGGCCTGCCGCGGAGCCGGTGCTAGCAGGCTCTCAAGCACGTCTCCCGCCGGCGAGCCGAGGCGCTCGTTGACCTTCAGCAGGCGATCGCCGACCCGGCTCGCGGCACCCGCGAGCAGAGCACGCGCGGCGGCCGGATCGGCGGCAGCGATCTCGCCAAGCACGACCTCGTCGTCGTCAAGCGAGGTCAGCCTTCCCGTCGCGACTGGCACGCCAGCGCGCTCGGCTAGCAGCTGAGTACTGCCGTCCCGCGCGACCAGCCAGCGCCAGCATCCAGCCGAGTGCGGCATCCGCAGGTCGTAGCTCGCCTGGGCCGCGTCTTGAAACGCCGCCATCGCCGGGATGTCGTTCGCGTCGGCCGTCCGCACCGAATACGAGGGAGCGGGCGGCGGCACTTCTCGCACCGTGCGAGACGCGGGAATCGGGATCGAGTACTCGTAGCCAAACTGCCGGTAGAAATAAGGGATGCCCATCACTACCTGGACGAGCTGACCACGGCTCGCCGAGCGTTCATGGGCCCAGCGGAGCAACGCCCTGACCAGCCCGCGTCCCTCATACTCGCGGTCGGTCGCGACCAGTTCGACCTGACCCGCCGGGATCGGAAGCTCGGCCAGGACAAAGGTCTCGTCCATCAGCGTCGCCGTAGAAACAATACGATCGCCGTCGGCCACCACCGCGCAGGAATCCAAGCCCGCCTCCGGATCTTCGACGATCAGGCGATGGTCGACCGCGTCAGCGGGTTCCCCGCGGCCAGCGAGCAAGCTCGCGATCTGATCGAGGTCGGAAGCGCGGGCCGGGCGCAGTACCAAGCCATCAGGAAGTGCGGGCCTACCCAGAGGCTGATTCACGGCACCATGATCGCACTGGCGGCCGACAGCCATCGCGTGCGAGGTCGAGCCATAGATACGCTGGACCGGCCCGGTGAACCACGGCCTCTGGGTGCCCGTGTGAACTGTTAACCATGTCGCGACAAATGTCCGCTCGCGTCAAGGTAGCCCGTGCTGCCGCGCACCTTGGCCGACGGTGTTGCCGCCTGTCCTGAAGGAGCCGCTGAATGCGACGACCCCCGTCGTTGACGCACCGACCCGGATCAAGGCCATCGCGTCGTTCTGTTTTGCTGATCGCTACCGCGGCCAGCGCGCTCGCCGCCACTTCGGCAGGCACCGCGCTGGCCGCGCCCGTTACGGCTACCGTCCGTTCGGCGGAATGGCAGCCGCTGACCAGGACAGATGCGGCCAGGCTCTCGGTCAACGTCAACCGGCCCGTGATCGTATTTATGAAGGACCAGCCAGCTATCGCGGCTGGGCACCCGAGCGCGACGGCCGCGCGGTCCGCAGCCATCGCGGCCAGTCAGGCCCCCCTGATCAGCGAGCTCAGGGAGACCCGCGCAAGGAGAATCCTCGCCTACCGACTCGTGAACTCGTTCGCCGCGACCGTATCCGCTGGCGAGGAGGCGCGGCTGGCGGCCAACCCGAGCGTGGCCAGGGTAATTCCCGACGAGATCATCAAGGGCCCGGTGGTGTCTCACGCCGGCGCCGTCGGCCCAGCCAAGGCGTCGCCGGCTAAGCCAGTCGGCGGAGCCTGCCTGCCGAACGGCAAGGCCCAGCTCGAGCCGCAGGCACTGTCACTCACGGGTACCGCTTCTTCGAACCCGAAGGCCAAGACGGCCAGGTCACTTGGCATCACCGGAGCCGGTGAGACGGTCGCCTGGATCGCTGACGGACTCGACCCGAGGAACGTCAACTTCATCAGGAAGAACGGCAAGTCCGCGTTCTCCTTCTACAAGGACTTCACCGGTGACGGGACCAAGGGCCTGAGCGGCGCTGGCGGCGAGGCTTTCGGCGACGCGAACACCATCGGCGGCCAGGGCCTGCACGTATACAACGTCAAGAACTTCAGCACCCAGGGCCTGACGGTCAACTGCGACATCAAGATCGAGGGCGTCGCGCCAGGGGCCGACATCGAGGGCCTGCGGGTGTTCGGCTTTAACAACAGCACGACGACGTCGGCGTTCCTTGACGCGATTAACTTCGCGACCGTCGTCCATCCGGCCAACGTGATCAACGAGTCGTTCGGTGAGAACGGCTTCCCCGATTCCAACACCACCGACGCGGTCAAGGAGTTCGACAACGCGGCGGTCTCGCTCGGCATCGCGGTCGTGGTTTCCAGCGGCGACTCCTCGCCGAGCAGCACGATCGGCTCGCCCGCGACCGACCCAGGGGTCATTTCGGCCGCCGCGACCACCGACCTGCGGTCGTACGCGATGAGCAATTTCGGGCAGATCAACATGTTCGCCAGGGGCTGGCTGAACAACAACATCTCGCCGTTCAGCTCGGGCGGCTTCGACGCCTATGGCGACACCGTGGACGTCGCGGCGCCCGGCGACTCAAGTTTCGTTTCCTGCTCGACGAACCTCAAGTTCTTCCCCGAGTGCGCGAGCTTCGCGGGCAAGGCGGCGGGCCTCGAGCTCTTCGGCGGCACCAGCGAGTCCTCGCCGTGGATCGCGGGCACCGCGGCCCTCATTGACCAGGCCTACCGCAAGACTCACCACGGACACTCACCATCACCGTCCGTCGTCAAGCAGATCATCATGAGCACGGCGACGAACCTGGGCGCGCCGGCGTCCGAGCAGGGTTCCGGCTTGGTGAACGCCTACAAGGCGGTTCAGCTGGCCGAGTCCTTCGGCTTGTCGCACCGCACCGGAAGCACGCTGATCACTGCAGTCAAGAGCGTGAGCCCGGCTGGTTCGGCCCCGAGGCAGGGTCAGATCAACGGGGTCGGCTTCCCTGGCAATCTGGTCAAGGCGACGGTTGACGTCACGAACTCGGGCTCGAGCGCGCAGGTCGTGCACGTCTCCGGCCGGACCTTCAGTCCCGCCAGTAACGTGCAGAACTCCAAGGTCGTACTGAGCGACGCGAAGAGCAAGAAGTTCACCGACGCGTTCGGATTCGTGAACAACTACGCGGAGACGCACTTCACCGTGATGCCAGGCCAGGGCCGCCTAGTGGCTTCGATCGCCTACCCCGCCCCGACGCTCAACTTCGACGCGGCGGTCAGCTTCGACCTGATCACGCCGAGCGGCAAGCTGGCGCTCGAATCGGAACCGCAGGGCACCAACAACTTCGGTACCGACGACGTCACCCGCCCGCAGGCCGGCCGCTGGACCGCGGTCATCTTCGACCCGACCGGCAAGGAAGACGGCACGACCGGCACGGTCCGCTTCCAGGCCTCGACCCAGAAGACGGTCTCGTTCGGGCATGTCAGCCGGTCGTCCTTCCGCCTAGCGGCCGGAAAGACCGGCTCGTTCACGTTCACGGCCCACACGCCAGGCAGCCCTGGCGATGCCGCCGGATCGCTCAACGTTGACTCCGCCACTATCCCGGTCACGCTGCGCAGCCTGGTCCAGGTGACTGGCGGCGGCACCTTCAGCGGCACGCTGACGGGCGGCAACGGCCGCGACGACCTGCCGGGCAACGGCCAGATCAACTATTACGAGTTCGACGTGCCCGCTGGCTCGCCCAACCTCAGCGCCTCGGTCAACCTCACCAATGATGGCCAGCGGCAGATCAACGGCTACCTGATCGACCCCGCCGGGGAGATCGCCGGATTCGGGTCCAACTACCAGCTCACTGCGGTGTCGAAGAAGGGCGCGCTCAGCTTCGGCAGCAGTACGCACCTGGATGCCTACGCTGCTCACGCCACCCAGGGCACGTGGACGCTCGTCGTCGACTTCAACGATCCGGCGTTCGCGACGCCAAGCACAGGAAACGAGGTTTCGCAGCACTACAGCGGCCGGATCCAGCTCAGCTCGCTGGTCAGCGCCAGCGCCCCGGCCCTGCCCGACAGCGCCAGCATGACCGAGTCGGGCCCGGTTACCGTGCCAGTGAAGATCACGAACCACGGCAAGTCCGCTGAGAACTTCTTCCTTGACCCGCGGCTCAACAGCTCGCTGGTCTACCCGCTGATCGGAACCAATGCGACCAACGTCAAGGTTCCGCTGCCTGGCGGCAGCAGCGCACCGGAGTGGATCGTGCCCGCCGAGACCTCAGGACTAGCCGCCTCGGCCGTCTCCACCGTCCCGATGACCTTCGATCTCGGCGAGTTCGCCGACGGGGCCGACCCTGACGTGCCTTCGTTCACGCCGGGCAGCACCGGCGGTTCCAAGACGCCGTCCCTGACCGTGACCACGAGCGCGGGGTCGCTGTCACCTGGCCTGTGGTCAGGCGCTCAGGCGCCGCCGGCCACGAACGGGTTCACCAACCCGGACAAAACCAAGGGCACGGCGACGCTCACGGTGAACGCGACGACGCAGACGTTCGATCCAGGCGCATCGTCAAGCATCGGCGACTTCTGGCTCGGAAGCATCTCGTCGTCGGCCAAGTTCGACCCCCTATTCACCATCAAGCCAGGCCAGACCAGGACGATCGATCTGACGATCAAGCCGTCGGCCAACGGCACCTCAGGGACCGTAGTGCAGGGCACCCTGTATATCGACGCGTTCGCTGCCTTCAACGAGTTCCAGTTCGGCGGGCTCACCGGCTCCGACGTGACCGCGATCCCCTACGAGTACAAGATCGGCTAGCCCGCACAGTTTGACCGCCGCCGGGCGAAGGATCCGCGTACCCTCGCCCGGCGGCATTTCCAGGCCTTACTAACATCAGGGGGGAGGAGCGCCTGATGCTGCAGCAGTTCGATGAGCGTAACCATGACCTGATCGTCAACGTCGGCGGGAAGCTGACTCACAGGCACGACGCGGGCGTCAGCCCGTTTGACTCGGCCGTGCAAGGCGGCGACGCGGTCTGGGAGGGATTGCGGCTGCACAATGGCCGGATCTTCCGGCTGACCGAGCACCTGGACAGGCTGCGCCGCTCGGCTAGGGCGCTGGCCTTCGCCTCCGTGCCGGCCGACGAGGAGATCATCGCCGAGATCAGCCGGACGCTAGCGGCCAATGAGATGACCGATGGCGTGCACATCCGCTTGACCCTGACCAGAGGCGTGAAGATCACCAGCGGCATGGACCCGCGCCTGAACCAGAGCGGGCCAACACTGATCGTGCTGCCCGAATTCAAGGCCCCTGTCTACGACATCTCCGGGATCACGCTGATCACCTCAAGCCTGCGGCGTCCGCCACCGGACAGCCTCGACCCCAAGATCCATCACAACAACTTGCTCCCCTCGATCCTGGCCAAGATCGAGGCCAATGTCGCCGGCGCCGACGACGCGATCATGCTCGATCACCGGGGATTCGTCGCGGAGACCAACGCGACCAACGTGTTCTGCGTGACCGGCGGGATCCTCGGCACCCCCACCGCGGCCGCCTGCCCGGAGGGAATCACCCGCGAGGCGGTGCTCGAACTCGCCGCCGACGCGGGGATCGAATGCGCGATCGGCGACTACTCGATGACCCAGCTTTACAACGCCGACGAGGTCTTCGTCACCGGCACCATGGGCGGCATCGCCCCGGTAACCAGCATCGACGGCCGGATGATCGGCACCGGATCGCCCGGTCATATCACCCGCAGGCTTACCGAACTACTCGCCGACCTGACCGCGACGACAGGAACAGTCGTCTGCCCGCCAGTGCCGGCTCCAGCGTAAGTCTCGGCTAGCTGTCCGCCGCCGATGTCCCATGGCGTGGCTTTCTTGGATCGAGGGCCGGACAGCGCCGGGCGAAGCGGAACCGGCCTGGCGCGAGGGCCGTGTTAGTGGCTCAGGTGGCGGTGATTCCGCCGTCGCAGGCGATTACCTGGCCGACTATGAACTCGCCGGCCTTGGAGGCAAGGAACAGGACCGTGCCGGCGATGTCGGCGGGCGTGCCGATCCGTCCGGTTGGGTTGCGCTCCGCTACCGGCTCCCAGTTCGTGGTCTCCACGTGCCCGCCTCCGCCAACGCCGGTGCTGAGCATCCAGGTCGGGAACGGGCCGGGCGCGACGGCGTTCACCAGGATGCCGCGACTGGCAAGGGGTACCGCTAGCTGCCTGGTCAGCGCGTGGACCGCGGCCTTGGAGGGCCCGTAGGAGAAGGTTTCGAAGATCGGGGACCTGATCCCGTCGATCGAGCCGATATTGATCACCCGAGCCGGGGGGCCGACCGAGGCGGCGGCCTCGAGCAGCGGGAGCAGCCGCTTGGTGAGGAAGAAGACGCCTTTGACGTTGATGTCCATGACCTTGTCCCAGCCGTGCTCAGGGAACTCGTCGAGCGGCGCTCCCCACGAGGCCCCGGCGTTGTTCACCAGCACGTCCAGATGATCTTCCTGGTCGCCGATCGCATCGGCGAGCGAAGCGACGCCCTCGGTCGTGGCCAGGTCAGCCGGAATCGAGACGCACGTGCCGCCGGACTCCTGCGCCAGCCTGGCCGCGGTCGCGTCACAAACGGCGGCCTTACGCGAGCTGATGTAGACCTTCGCGCCGTTGGCGAGGAAGCCCGCTGCGATCATCTCGCCGATTCCACGCGAGCCGCCGGTGACGAGCACCGTCTTGCCTGCTACGGAAAAGAGGTCCTTGATGGACAGATTCGTCATAAGGACATCTCATATCACGCTCAGGAGACGAGCTGCTGACCGCCGTCAATATCGTAGGTCGCGCCGGTCAGCGTGGTATTGATCATGATGTGCTCGGCCAGCGCGGCGACGTCAGCCGGCTCGACGACGCGCCCGGTGGGCAAGGTTGCCCGCAACTGCTCGCGGCGCTTCTCGAGGTCGGCACCGAGCAGGGTGGCGGACAAGGGCGTGTCAACGAAACCAGCCGCGATGAGATTGACCCTGATCGGCGCGATTTCGACCGCCAGGTTGGCGACCAGCGCGGGTCCCGCGGCGGTAAGGGCTCCGATGAGCGACATGCCGGTTGCCCGGCTGCGACCTCCGGTCCCGCCCATGAACAGCAAAGTGCCGCCAGGCCTGACCCGGCCGACGGAGTTCCTCGCCACCTGGATCGGGAGCAGCACATGGTTGTCGTAGTCCTGGCGCGCCCGGTCAAGTTCGATGTCGGCTATCGGGGCGTAGTACGGGCCAGGACCGGTGACCATCACGTGGTCGACCGGCCCGGTCAGGCCGGCGAAAAATTGGTCGATGGTGCCTGGCTTTGTGACATCAAATGCGGCGGTGCTGAGCGCGCCGACCTCGGCTGAGGCCCGGTCAAGGCGATCGGGGTCTCGCCCGGTCAAGATGACCTGGGCGCCTTCGGCGCGCGCCCGCCGCGCGGTTTCGAGCCCGATCCCTGAGCTGCCGCCGACGGCCGCTCTCGCCGAACCGCCGAGACGGCCAGCGTGCACGGGTCGAACATCCTCGCCAAGCTCGGCGTGAGCAGCGGTGGTGAAGCGGCCGCCGCCGCGCCGGTCGCCGCTGGCCGCCGCGGCTAAGCCATTAGCTCCCCGCCGGGATCCCGACCGGTATCTGGCCACTGATGGTCACGGTGTAGGTCAAGCCGGGCTTGGGGCCGAAAATGCTGATCTGGCCATTGGGCTGCACCAGGCCGTAGCCGGAGTAGGTGTACGCCGGATTCCTGCCCACGAAGCCAACGACGGGCACCATGGCCGTGCTGTTCAGCGGCAGGGAGTTGGCAACGGGAAACTGGGCCTGCACCGGCTGCTGGCCAGCCACGTATCTGAACACGCCGGAGAAGAGGTAGAACCGCTTGCCGGCCGGGTCGCGTATCACGCAGACCGAAGGCACGGCGAGCCCGGTGACCGTGCGGCCGCCGGTGAGCTGGAGCGTCATGCACTGATGACCGAGCGGCAACGACCCCTTCTTGCTGGTCGTGCCCTCTGCGAATGCCGCCGAGATGCCGCTCGCGGCGAGTACTGCCGCCGTCAGCCCGAGTGCGACCGCGAATCTGAGCTTCACTGTTCCCCCCTGAGTCAAGTTGGCGTTCCCCCGCCAACCGGGAGGCTACAGCGGCACGTCCCCAAAAGCATGGACCAAGGCCCGCGCCGGGTAACGCGGATTCACGCTGGTCAGGGTGTCCGACTGGCGTCAATCTGGTCGAAGTCGCCGACGCCGTTGTCGCTGCCGCCGCCACCTGACCACTGCCACATCAGGGCGTACTTGCTGCTGGCGGAGATACCGCCGAAGAAGCGAGCGCAGGTCGACGACGCGGCCCCGGACAGGCACCAGCCGGACGGCGGGTTTGTGAGGCTGCCCGTGAAGGACTCGTAAGTCCATTCATAGGTATTCGGGATCAAAGACGCGGATCCCGCGCCGAAGATGCTCGCCCAGATGTCCGGGGCCGAGTACACGCCGGCCTTGTACGAAGAGTGAGCGGTCAGGTAAGCCGCGTAGCCGTTGAGGTCGGCCCGGTCCACGCTCGCGGGGATGCTCGACTGCTTCACTACGCCGCTGCAAGCCGAGGTATAGACGGTGTTCCACCCGTTATCCGGAGCCGGCGTGTAGTCGGGGGCATCTCCGGGGATCTCGATGTCCATGAAGATCACCGGGTAGTTCAGGTGCGAGTTCTTCACGTCAGCGAGCGTCCTCGCCGCCTGCTTCGCGCCCCACGAGCTGGCCTCGCTCGTCGTCCCGTTGTACTTCGGGTCTACACCCGGCCCGGCCATGAACCAGTACGCCCCGGTGCCGACGCCGTCGTGATCAGCGAAGTTCGCCGACGCCTGGGAAGCGTTAGCCGCGGACCAGACGACGATCTTTCCCTTACACCCCGCCCACTTAGCCCAGTTCCCTGTCATCCCGATGTAGCCGCCGTAGAGCCCGCCGATGACCGGGGTGTTGTACGGCGCGGAACCCGAGATCGTGACCGTACGGCTGTCTGTGCCCGACCAGAACCCGGTCGCGCTGGCCGCTCTCGCCGTGCCCGCTGCCGACGCGAAGCCCGGCGCGGCCAGCACGTCGCTACCGCTACCGCTACCTAGCCCGCTGGCAACGACCGCTAGGCGAGTGGCCCGGCCAGTACGCACCAGCCGGTGCTTACCTCGCCTTCATGCCGCGCCGCCTTGTCGCATCATGGTGGGCCTGCCGAGGATAGCCGCAATTCCGTCTGGCCAGCCTAGGTCCGCGCCCCTCGCCTCCGGCGAACGCACAAAGATGACCGACAAGAATCTTGACCGTCCAGGCCGAGCGCTTCGTGGCCCAGCGTTGTGGTTGACAGGCCGCCGCTACCCAACGATGTCGCAGCGATCCTGTTGGAACAGCAACGAGGGCCATCGTTGTTGTTGCAGAGGGCCAGGAACAGTAAATGGGCCATCGTTGCGCCCCGCCGGCCCACCGCACAGGGAAGGAGCCGCGCGGGCCGGCGTTACCGCAGGGCCGAGTAGCTTGTCGGCTTCCAGATTTCGTTGGTGACGTGGTCGACCAAGGGGCCGTTGGCCTCGGACTCCGCCTTCCGCCAGCCACTCCGGGTCGGCGGCGAACGCGTCCCATCGCTGCTGCCTCGTCGCCAGGTCGGGCCAGGCGAGAATGTAATGCAACGTGTTCGACGATTCGCCGATATAACAGGTCCAGAACCCTATCGACTGACAGCTCCCCCCCGGAACAGGCTGAGGTACTCGGCGGTCTTTCGTCGTCGGGGACGGCGTCCAGGCCTGGTCACGCGCGACGTTGGCGGCGTGGATCAGGGCGCAAATAGTCGGCGATCTGGGCGGGCCAGATCGCGTCGGGGTAAGCCTCAGCAGCGGATTCGACGTCACGCAAAAGATGGGCTGTACAGAGCTGATGGCTGATCCCGTCGATGGATCGTGAGTCTGTACTGGTCGTGCACGACGACGGTGCCGTGCAGGTCGCTGTAGACGAAGTCCTTGAATTTACGGCAGGGTCCGCTCGCCCAGGAAGTAATAGGTCAGCAGGTTCGTGCACGCGACCTGCAGGTACTTTTTCTTCGCCTTGGGGCCCGGGCCGACCGCAGCGGGGTCTCGTCACCGCAGATCACGTGGGCCAGGATGATCAGCGCCCGGATCGTCTTGTTCGCCGCGGCGACAGCCGCGCGGCGCGGCCCAGCAGCGAGTGCACCCACCCGCCGGAGGGCTGTTTTTCTGGCGTTATCTCATGACGCTTCGAACAATCGCAAAGTGTGGTTGGTGAATCGTCTTTCGAGATCGGGCAGCCGACCTGGAACAGCATGGTAGAGACGGTATTCATAAAGCATAATAAACTCCTGACCTGATAAGTAGGCAGTAGGCCTTGGATTCGGCGCCGCACGTGGTCAGGGTCGCCGGCCACATCGGATTGCGGGGGAACGCGCACGCGACGGCCTCCGGTAAGGGTGCCGCCGAGGTCCGGGGTCCGGACCGGGGTGGTGCCCAGTACCTCGGCCAGCGCCGCCATGACCGCGGTGCCCGCCGCCGGTTCGCCGAGGTGCTCGAGCATCATCGCGCCGGCCCAGACCGCGCCGACCGGGTTGGCCCGGCCCGTCCCGGCGATATCCGGCGCCGAACCGTGCACCGGCTCGAACAGCCCCGGTCGGGACCGGTCCGGCGTGATGTTGGCGCTGGCCGCCATGCCCATGCCGCCCTGGATCACCGCGCCGATGTCGGTCAGGATGTCGCCGAACAGGTTCGAGGCCACCACCACGTCGAACCGGTCCGGCGCGCTGACCATGTAGGCGGCGGCCGCGTCGACCAGGATCCGGTCCAGTGCCACGTCCGGGTAGTCCCGGTGCACCTCCTCGACGATCTCGTCCCACATCACGAAGTGGTGCGGGCTCGCGTTCGACTTGGTGATGCTGGCCAGCCTGCCGCGCCGGGACCGGGCCAGCTCGAACGAGTACCGGGCCACCCGCTCCACCCCGGTCCGGGTGAACACGTCCACCTGGTGCCGACCTCGGCCGGATGGCCGGTATGGGCACGGCCGCCCACCCCGGCGTACTCCCCCTCCGAGTTCTCCCGCACCACGATCATGTCGATGTCATCGGGGCCCCGGTCCCGCAGCGGGGAGCGGACGCCCGGCAGCAGCCGCACGGCCGGACGTTCAGGTACAGGTCGAACCGCTGCCGGATCGGCAGCAGCAGGCCCCAGAGCGTGACGTGATCGGGCACGTCCGGTCTCCCGACGGCACCCAGGTAGATCGCGTCGAACCGGTCCGCACCGCCAGCCCGTCGGGGGGCATCATCACGCCGTGGGACTGGTAGTAGTCGCTGCCCCAGGGCAGCTGCTCCCAGGCGAGGGAGAAACCCGGAGGCGGCCGCGTTGAGCACGCCCATGCCAGCCTCGACGACCTCGGGCCCGACGCCGTCGCCGCCGATGACCGCGATCCGGTATTCGCTCATTCGGAAGGAAATCCTAGGCAGAGTCGCCCCCCCCCCCCCCCCCCCCCCCCCTTTTTTTTTTTTTTTTTTTTTTTTTTTTTTTTTTTTTTTTTTTTTTTTTTTTTTTTTTTTTTTTTTTTTTTTTTTTTTTTGCTGACGATTACCCCACCACTCTGGTCGCGCCGGTCCCTACCCCAATCATCTCCTCAGGTCGGCTGACGATCTACCTGTTCGCCGACCATTCGAGCTCGGGCGACCCGGCCGAGATTTCCCCGATCCGCGTCCGGGGACTGTTCACCCCAACAAGGTGGAGTCTCGCTGTGGCACAGCACAGCAGGACTCCGTGTTAGCAGGTCGTACCTGAATGCAAACGTTTGCTGCCACTGGGCAGAGGCCAGCCAGGGAGGGGCGGGCCAGGGGGACGGGAGGGGCGGGGCGGGGCGGGGGGTCGCGGCCTGGCTACTACGGGTCGTAGTAAAGTGGGTCGGTGGTCGGGTAGCGCTTGTCGCACAACCCGTGGAGGCCGGTGTGATGGTACTTGCCGCGGCCGCCACGACCGCCGATCCGGTGGCCGCGCGGTCGCAGATGGGGTTTTCGCTGGCGTGGCACATCGTGCTCGCCTGTTTCGGGGTCGGGCTGCCTGGCCTGGTGCTGTTCGCCGAATGGCGCGGCATCCGCACCGGGGATCCGGCTTACCAGCTGCTGGCCAGGCGCTGGGCCAAGGCACTCGGCCTGCTGTTCGCCGTCGGCGCGGTGTCCGGCACGATCCTGTCGATCGAGATGGGGGTGCTCTGGTCAGGCCTGATGTCGCGCTGGGGCCAGGTCATCGGGCTGCCGTTCGCGATCGAGGGCATCGCGTTCTTCATCGAGGCGATCTTCCTCGGCATCTACCTGTACGGCTGGGACCGGCTGCCGCCCCGCGTTCACCTGCTGTCCGGCGTGCCGATCTTCGCCGCCGGGCTGGCCAGCGCGTTCTTCGTGGTCTGCGCGAACGCCTGGATGAACACGCCGACCGGCTACACGCTCAGGCACGGCCGGCTCGCCTCGGTCGACCCGTGGGCGGCGATGTTCAACCCGGCGACCGGCCCTGAGACCGTGCACATGATCCTGGCCGCGCTCATGGTCACCGGCTTCGGCACGGCCAGCGTCTACGCGGTCGCGATGCTGCGCGGGCGCCGTGACCGCTACCATCGCCTCGGCTTGCTGGTCCCGCTGACCGGCGCGGTCATCCTGACTCCGCTCCAGATCGTCGCCGGCGACTGGGCGGCGAGGATGGTGGCACGCGACCAGCCGACCAAGCTCGCGGCGATGGAGGGCCTGGCCAAGACGACGACCGGCGCCCCCGAGGCGATCGGCGGCTACTTCTCAGGCGGCAAGCTGCACTGGGCGCTGAAGATCCCCGACGGGCTGTCGCTGCTGACCAAGCTGAACCCGCACGCCACGATCCAGGGCCTTGACGCTACCCCGGCCGCGGACCGGCCGCCGCTGGTCACGCTCGTGCACCTGTCGTTCGACACGATGGTCGGGATCGGGTTCGGGCTGCTTGCCCTTGGCGCTCTGGCTCGGCCTGTGGTGGTGGCGCCGCCGCGACTTCCCTGGGACCAAGTGGTTCCTGCGGGCCGTCGCGGTCTCGGGGGTGGCGACCGTCGTCGCGATGGAGCTTGGCTGGATCACCACCGAGGTCGGGCGGCAGCCGTGGATCGTCTACCACGTGCTCAAGGTCGCTAACGCGGTCAATCCTGAGCCCGGTATCCAGTACGGCTTCTGGGCGGTCGTCGCCATCTACGCGATTCTCACCGTCGTCACCGTCGCCGTGCTGCGGCACCTGACCCGCTCGGTGCCGGTGCCCGCCGCACCGCAAGAGGCCGACGTCGAGAGCTACCGGGTCACATGACGCTCGCTAACACGCTCGCCGCCGTCATGTGGGTCGGGGTGACCGCCTACGCCCTGTTCGGCGGCGCCGACTTCGGGCCGGATTCTGGGATCTGGTCGCCGGCGGCGCCCGGCGCGGCGAGAGCCAGCGGTCGCTGATCGAGCACTCGATCGGCCCGGTCTGGGAGGCCAACCACGTCTGGCTGATCTTCATCCTGGTCGTGATGTGGACCGGGTTTCCCGGCCTGTTCGGCGCCGTGTCCTCGACGCTGTGGATACCGCTCACGATCGCGGCCCTCGGCGTCATCGCCCGCGGCTCGGCCTTCGCGTTCCGCAAGAACGTGACCGCGCTCTGGCAGCGGCGGCTCTTCGGTGCGGCGTTCGCGGCGTCGTCGGTGATCACGCCGTTCTTCCTCGGCGCGGCCGCCGGCGCAGTCGCCGCCGGCCGGGTACCGCCGGGGATCGGGCGCGGCAACGCGGTCACGAGCTGGTGGAATCCGGTCTCGGTGCTGACCGGCGTGCTCGCCGTCGTCGTCTGCGCCTACCTGGCCGCCGTGTACCTCACCGCGGACGCGCGCCGGGCTGGCGACGACTCGCTGGTCGCCGCCTTCCGCGCCCGGGCGCTCGGCGCGGGACTCGCCGCCGGCGTGATCGCCGCGGCCGGCATCGGGGTCCTGCACGGCGACGCCCCGGCGCTGGCTCATGGCCTGCTGCACCGCGGGCTGCCGCTCGTGGTGGCATCGGCCTTGGCCGGGCTCGTCGCTCTGGCGCTGCTCTACCGGCGGCACTTCCTGCTGGCCAGGGTCGCGGCCGGGCTAGCGGTCACGGCGGTCATCTGGGGCTGGGCGGTCGCGCAGTATCCGTACCTGCTGCGATCACGGCTCACGATCGCCGCGGCCGCGGCCACGCACAGCGTCCTGCTCGCGACGCTGATCAGCCTGCTGGTCGGCGCCGTTCTGCTCATCCCGTCACTGGCCTGGCTCTACGTCATCTTCCAGCGAGAGCAAGCCAGCAGTTGACGCAACCGACTGGTTGCCATAATGTAGCAACCGTTGAGTTGCTACATCTGGAGGCAAGCATGGGATTTCCTGACCGCATTGAGCGGACCGTGGAGCTCGCTCACCCGCCCGAGAAGGTCTGGGCGGCTCTCACGACGGCCGAGGGCCTGGGCGCCTGGTTCGGCAAGGAGGCGAAGATCGACCTGCGGCCCGGCGGATCGGCGTGCATGAGCTGGGACGGCGGGCACACGGCCGATATGCGCGTGGAGCGGGTGGAGGAGCCGGCGGTATTCGGCTACACCTGGCACATCTACGGGCTGCCCGACGAGGATCCGCGCCGCACCTACGTCGAGTTCACTCTCGAACCAGCCGGTCCTGGCACCCGGCTAACGGTCGTCGAGTCCGGTTTCGCGCAACTGCCGGAAGACGCGTACCGCAAGGCCTTCGACGGCAACACCGAGGGCTGGGCAGCGAACTCGGCGAACTGGCCAGCTACCTCGATGCCGCCTGATCCTGAGGCGATCGCCGAGCAGGTCTTCGTCGCCCTAGCCAACCCGAGCCGGCGCGCCATTTTGGCCGCGCTGGCCTCGGGCGGCCCGGCCACGGCGACGGACCTGGCCGGGCGCCTGCCGATCACCAGGCAGGCGATCGCCAAGCACCTGGCGCTGCTCGCTGACGCCGGGCTGGTGACGGCCGAACCTGGCGAGCGGCGCCGGGTACGTTACCGATTGAGCTCGGCCCCGATGCGGATCGCGCAGCAGTTCCTCGCCGCCCTGGCCCGCGACTGGGACAACCCGCTTGACGCGCTGAAAGATCACCTTGACCGGTCATGACAAGGTTGCACAGTGGGCCTAGCTGCCTTTCCTGGCTTGCATGACCGGACAGGCAATGGCCGGGGAACTTGGCGGAGGTAGTCCGCAGCAAGGCGGGGAGTTTGCGCAGTTCCCTGGCGTAGGCGGCCTTGTATTGCCTGACCGCGACGTTCAGCGTGACCTGGTTGGCGTTCACCAGTTGCTGCTCGTAGCTGGCCTGAACGGCGAAGTAGATTCCGCCAAGGTCAGTAGAAACGGTGCAGTTCGCGTCGGCCACCGCGAGCGCGATCTGGGCGGCGTTCTGCGCGGCGGTCGGGGTGACCGGACTAGCTCCAGGGATAGTAAACCGCAAGCCAAGAGTGGTCAGCTCCCCTTGCGCGAGCGCGTCAGGATCGGAAGACGTGTACCCGTTCCTGGCCATGCAAGCTGACCATGCCTTTGTCGCGGTCCTGATCGCGCCGTCGCGGACCACGTCGTTGCCGATGTCGTTGTTCATCGTCTCCACGATGGCCAGCGAGCCGTTGAACATGGCGTCGTTGAAGTTAAGCACTATGTTGGCGCACTTGCCCGCCGCCGCCTGCGCGGCCTCGGACAGGCCGGACATCGGATTCGAGTTGGAGAAGGCGCCGGGCTGGGGACCGGTGTCAGCTTCAAATCCCTCCTGGGCCGCCAGTGCGGTCCCCAGGTAACCCCAGGGCCCGGCTGGCTGCGCGAAGGCAAGGCCGCGATTCGCGCGGATACTGTAAGGGGATTCGCTCGCGTACTGGCCGTAACCGGCGGCGTTCATGCACGCGGTGTGCAGGGCCGCGTAGGTATCACCGGGAGCGAGCCCGTCGTCGGTGCTGGCGCCAAGGCCGGCGTACGGGGTAAATGCCTCGCTCGACAGCGCCGCCTGGGCGGAGGCGGGCGGAGGCGGCTTGCCGACGCTCGGCACCGTCACGGTCGCGACGGGACCCTTCTGTGCGTTGGCGGTGCAGGCCGCGAGACCCGCGCAGCAGCCGATCAGCAGCCCGATCCGAAGAATGCGCATCAACTGTTTCCCTTCCTGGCCCTCAGGCGTGCCGCAGCGCGGCCAGCGGACTGGTACCCGCGGCTCGAAGAGCTGGATAGACACCGGCCAGCAGACCTACGACGCTCCCGATCAACGGGGCGGGCAGCGTATAAACCGGATTGAGAATGGCGGTCCAGTCCTTGGTCGCCGCGAAGACAACCACGGTCGCGACCCCGAGGCAGGTGCCGACCAGGCCCCCGAGCGTGCCGAGGGCCGTCGATTCGGCGAGGAATTGCGTGGCGATGTGCTGGGGCCTGGCTCCGAGAGCGCGCCGCAGGCCGATCTCCTCCGTACGCTCGAGCACCGCCACGAGCGTGGTATTCGCGATGCCGACCGCGCCGATGAGCAGACTGACCAGGGCGAGGATGAGGAACAGGCCGTTGAGGTCGCTGTTCACTTCGCTCTGCAGGCTCTGCGGGCTGGCCGGCGAGGTCACGACCAGGCGGCTCGGGTCGGACGGAAGCTCGGCCGCCGCGAGCTGGCCGGCTACCTTTTTCGCGGCACCGATCCTGGTCGCGACGATCATCTGGGCTTCTTCTTCTGACCCGATGCCCGGCGGCGGATTGCCGTAGTCGGCGAGGGCCGTCCGTTCGGGAATCAGCATCGCGCTCTCATCGGTGACCACCCGCGACGCCGAGCTGTAAACGCCGACGACGGTGTAGGCGATCCCGTCGACGAACACCGCCGGATCGCTCGCCAGCCGGTCAGGCGAGATGCCGAGAGCGCTCGCTGTTGTGGTGTCGATCAGCGCGACGTGCTGGCTGGTGTCGTTCTCGAACGAGGTCAGCGGCGAGCCGGCGATCAGGTCAAGGCCCATGGCCCGCACCGCGCCAGGCGAGGCGGCCAGCAAGTTGATCGTCTGCGAGGTGGATCCTGACAGTGCTTGCGAGCCGCTGAACTCCGCGCTGGCAGGCAGCGAGACCGGCCACCAGACTCCGGCCGCGACGACCCCGTTGATGTGATCGGCGACGGCATCGGCATCGGCGGGGAATCCGATCGCGGGATTGGTACCGGGAGCGGCGACAATGTTGACCGGCCCGTTGTCAGCCACGCTCACGGTAGTGTCCTCGAGCACCGTGAACTGCCGCGAGATCTGACCGGCCCCGGTAGCGGTAAGTCCGAGCACGGCTACGAACGCGCCAACCCCGAGCACCGTGCCGAGCATGGTCAGGATCGCCCGGCCAGGACGCTGCACGATCCCCGCGATGGCCTCGGCGGCCGTGTCCCGCACGGTCAGCCGCGGAGTCGGGAGGCCGGTCGCGGGGCTACGCATGGCTGACTCCGGCTCGCTCGGTCAGCACCCCGTCGCTGATCGCTACGGTCCGCCCGGCGTGCGCCGCCACGGCCTGGTCATGAGTGATCACCAAGATCGTGAAGCCCGCCGCGTTCAGCTCGTCAAGCAGTGCCATCAGCGCGGCCGCGTTGCCTGAGTCCAGGTTCCCGGTCGGCTCGTCGCACAGGAGCAGGCTCGGGCGGTTCACGAGCGCCCGCGCGATCGCGACCCGCTGGCATTCTCCGCCCGACAGCGTAGTTGGCAGGGCATCGAGCCGGTGCCCGAGCCCGACCTGGCCGAGGGCGTCGGCCGCGGCCGGGAGCCTGCCTGCCCGCGGCGTCCGGTTGTACAACTCGGCGAGCTGCACGTTCTCGAGTGCCGTCCGGTACGGCAGCAAATGGAAGGACTGGAAAACGAACCCGATCCTCCGGCCGCGCAACGCTGAGCGCTCCTTGTCCTTTAGCTGACTGGTATCGAGGCCATCAAGCAGGTAGCGGCCCTGCGTCGGCGAGTCGAGCAGGCCGAGCAGGTGCAGGAGGGTTGACTTGCCCGAGCCCGAGGGTCCCGTCACCGCGACGTAGTCGCCCGCCTCGATGACCAGGTCGGCGGACCGCAGTGCCAGGACCGGCGGCGAGCCAGGGTAAGTGCGGGTCAAGCCGCGCAGTTGTATCACCGGCGCCGCCATTAGCCGCTCACCACTACCTGGTCACCGGCCGCGAGCGAGCCGGAAGCGACCGGGATCACCTGGACGTAGCCGTTCTCTGAGAGGCCGGGCGTGACCTTGACCTTCTTGAGCTTGCCGTGCGGGCCGGCCACGGTGACGTAACTGGTGCCCGACGCCGTCGTGACGATGGCCGCGACCGGAACGGTGAGCACTGGTCCTTCCGTCTGCCCGGTCTGCACGGTGACGAGCACGTTCTCGCCGTTCAGCGCCGTCGGCAGGGCCTGAGAAGGGCGAACGCTCACCGGGATGAACACCGTGGCGCCCGAGGTGGCCGAGCCACCGGAACTGGCCGCGCCCGAGGAACCCGTGCTGCCCGATCCTGATGTCGACCCGGCCGCGGGACTGCCGACGTCTACGATCGCGCCCGTCGGCGTCAGCGTTGTAGCCGTCCCGAGATCAGCAACGGTTCCCGTGGCCCGGATCCCGGTCACCTCGTCGTAGATCGCGACCTTCAGGCCTGACTTCACCTGCCCGGTGTAAGCGGGCGGCAGTTCACCGGTCAGCGCGAGCGAACCGCGGGCGGCTAGTTCAAGGAACGGCTGCCCGGGCTGCTCCCCCTTCGCGCCATTCACGACGACCACGGTCGCGGGCAGCGAAGGCAGGAACACCACGTTCGACATCGGCACGCCTCCGGTAGCTGGCGGGACGTAGCCGAGGTGCTCGTAATACAGGGCCACCGCCGACTCCGTCGCGGAGCCGAAGTAGCCAGCGAGGTCGCCGCCGTAGTAGTACCCGAGCTTCGCCAGCGCGTTCTGCAGCTCGGTCACGTCAGGTCCGCTCTCTCCCGGAATCACGTCCCGCCAGGCGGGCACCGGGCCTGACAGCGCGAACAGCGGCTCTCCGTCGATCTCGGCCAGCCGCTCGCCGTTGCGGATCAGCTTCCCGGCGGTGACGTCCAGCTTCGAGATGTAGGCGGGGCTGTCTTGGCCGGCGGCGCGCGCTCGACGACGAGTCAGTGGGAGCAGTCGCGTACACGTCGTACTCGATCGCCGGGTACACCACGCCGCGCATCTGCACCGACGAGGTAAGCACCTGGGAAACGACCGGAGCCGTGGTCTGGGTGGCCGGCGGCGGCGCCGTGTCCGCGGCCAGCTGCTGCGGCGATTTCACGAAGGAGGCGCCGATCAGGCCTCCGACGGCCAGCAAGGCCGCCCCGAGACCGATGCCGAGCAGGACGCGGCGCCGTCGCGCCAGCCGCGACCCGTGCACCAGCGGGCGATCGCTGCCTTGCGTCGCCCGCGAGCTTTGTTCAGTGATGAGATCTTCCGACATGGTGGACAGCATGTCGGACCGATCTCAGGCCGCCGCGTGACCAACGTGTGAGTTTCATGTCAGTGCGGCCCGAAGCGGTAGCCTCGCGGGGCCGGTTTACCGCATCGGTGGCCCATCGTTGTCGTTGCTTGGCCTGCGGTTACCGCAACGATGTCCCATAGATGCTGCTGCAACAGCAACGTGGGGTCATCGTTGTCGTTGCCCGGCCGCTCGGAACAGCATCGTTGGGCCATCGTTGCGGTGAAGACACGTCCTAGCCGGTGCCACCGCCCGCTCAGGCTTCGCCCGGCTTCACTCGCCCCTGGACCGTGCCCCGCGTGAGAGTTATGTTTCCGCTAACAACCACTGTTTGCGCTAACAACTTCAGAGGTGTAGGTCATGGCTTCCCTGTTACGTCCTGCTTACCTTTAATGGCGGCTCTAACCAGCAGTGGGCCATCCCCTGACACCATGGACCCATGGTCTCAACCGAATCGCTGAAGGGTGCGTGCGCGTGGACGGGCGACGTCCTCGCGCACGTAACTCAGGAACAACTGACGCTCCCGACGCCCTGCGCTGACTGGCAGGTCCATGACCTCATCGATCACATTGTCGGAGCGACCCAATTCTTCGCTGACCTGGCCGAGTTCGGGAGCTCGCCAGAAGACGAGGAATGGCCGGCTTACAGCGAAGGTAACTTCGTAACTTCATTCGGCCAGCAAGCACGACGCGCTCTGAGCGCTTTCGAGGCTCCGGAAGCAATGGAGCGGGTCATGGCCCTCCCCATAGGGGCGGCGCCAGGATCGCAAGTCATTCAGGTGGCGACGGGCGAGATCTTCATCCACGGCTGGGACCTCGCCAAAGCCACCGGCCACGCGGGCCCGCCGACGACGAACTCGCGGCCGAATTGCTCGCCTCGGACTGGCCGTCTATGTGCAGGGAGGCCAGGAACGCCGACACGCCGGCCTTCACCCCCGAACTGCGCGCACCCGACGAGGCGACTGCCACCGACCGCCTAGCCAGCTTCCTCGGCCGTGACCCGAACTGGCGAAGCTAGCAAACAACTTGCCCGAGCGACCGGGCTGGTGTGACTGGAGTGAATGCCGAGTCTGGCGGGGCGCGGTCGGGGTGGCGGCAGCGGCGCGGGGGCGGCGTGCGGCGGCGGCAGCGCGGCGGCAGCGCGGGGGCGGCAGCGCGGGGGCGGCAGCGGCGGCGCGGTCCGCGGGGGCGGCGGCGCGGTGACCGCATCGATGGGCTACGGGTGGGTCCGGGAGGATCTCGCCGGGAGGCGGGGGCACTTTGCTGTCGTTTTCACGAACGTAAAGTGCCCCCGCCTCTGGCGGCCGGGCGGCCAGCTGCCGCGAATACCCGGAATGCTCGGAATATCTGGGCCGGGACCGACCGACCGGCACGGCCCGTCCGGACGACGCCAAAGAGCCGGACAGAACTGACTCCTACAGAACCGCATCGATGGCCCATCGTTGCGGTCGGGCGGACCGGGCTGACGACATCCAAGTCCCAGCGTTGCTGTTCTCGCAGCATCGATGGCCCATCGTTGCGGTCCGGCGCTGCCCGGCAACCACATCGGTGGGCCATCGTTGCGGTCGGCCGGGCAATACGGGTGATTGTCTCTCGCGCGGCCCCGCCCGGTACGCAAGAGGCCGTCAGTTCGCACTCCATGGGGTTTTGATCAACCCTGGACTATGGTCGTGATCACGCCCCAGATCATCTCGATCGCCGTCGGCGTCGCCCTGATCAGTTTCGTCAGCTACCGCATCCTGCTGCTCATTATCATCGCCGCGATCGGTGCCTGCGCGATCTACCTCCTAGCCAGGCCCGTTCCTGAACCGGCTGACGTCAGTGACTGTGCGAGAGCGCTTTCCTAATGGCGTCTTCCCAGGACTGGAGGTAAGCGGGGTACCGATCGGCGAACTCGCCTAGCCGCACGGCAGCGGCCGGAGTGAGCGCGGTCAGATCGTAGGTCACCTCTACTTCGCTGCTGCCGCCCGCAGGGCGGATGACGATCATCACAGTGCCTGCCTTGTCACCAGGGGTTACCCGGGCGTACGAGATCCGCTTGTCCGGCTCCCGGCTCGTGACCAGCCAGATGGTGTGCTCGCCGTGGGCGCGGGTCTCGAACACGGTGCCCGGCTCGGCGTCGTCGAAGACCTGGGCCGGGAATTCGGGACGCCAATCGTGCGCCCAGTCTTGCTCGCCCAGCGGGGTGAACAGCCGGAACGCCTCGCCGGGCGGGAGGTCGACGGTGATGCGGCCGGTGAGCCGCTTGCGGGTGCTGGTCACGGTTGCTCCTTCAGCTTGTGCGCGTCGGCTGCCGTCAAGGTCAGTCCGTAGACGGCCCTGAGCTGTTCGATCTTGGCGAGGACAGGCGGGCTGAACGGCGTCTTGCCTTCAAAGGAATGCAAGACGATCCCCTCGACGAGATCGCCAAGGGACAGGTCGAGGTATTCGGCCAGACCCTTCAGGACCTTCAGCGTGTTGCGCTCGATGCGAAGGCCAGTCTGTGTTCGTTCTACTGTTACCACGGTAACACGGTAACACGGTTTCTCGGGCGCCAAGCTCATCTCCCTCTCGATTAACTACCAAACTCCGAACGGCTGACCTAGGCTTTGCCTAGCTAAAACCGCGCATTTCATGATCGAGCCGGCGATAGGGGAGGGCGCGGAGCACTGCTGAGGGGGATGGCCGTGGATGAGCTGCTCGGCAGCAGGTACTTGCTGCACGAAAGAGTCGGCCAGGGCGGCATGGGCCAGGTTTACCGTGGCAGCGTACGGGAGACTGGCTCGCCGGTTGCGGTGAAGGTACTAAAGCCAGAATTGGTCTCTGATCCTGACATTGTCGCCCGTTTCTTCCAGGAACGTTCGATCTTGCTTTCCATTACTCACGCCAACATCGTGCGGCTCATCGACCTAGTCGTCGAAGGGCAGACGCTGGCGATCGTCATGGAATTTGTCAAGGGCAAGGACCTGCGCCACGAGCTGCTCGCCAAGCGCACCCTGGCCCCCAGCGAGGTAGCCCGTTACGGCTGTCAGCTCCTTGACGGTCTCGCCGCCGTGCACGCCGCGGGGATCGTGCACCGTGACGTCAAGCCAGAGAATCTGCTACTCGACACCTCAGGCAGCCGGCCGGAACTTAAACTCACGGACTTCGGCGTCGCCCGGCTTACTTACGGGTCGCTGACCAAGGTGAGCAGCCTGATAGGCACGCCGGAGTACATGGCGCCTGAGCTGGCTGACTATGAGCACGCGACGGTGGCGGCCGATCTTTACTCGACCGGAATCGTCTTGTACGAGTTGCTGGCGGGCCGCACGCCGTTCGGCGGCGGGCACCCGGTCGCGGTGCTGCGCCGTCACATTGACGAGCCGCCGCCGCCTATCCCCGGTGCGCCCGTCCAGCTCTGGACCCTCATCGCGTCTCTGCTTGCCAAGGATCCGCAGACTCGTCCGGCGTCGGCCGCCCAGCTAGCCGCCGCGCTGGCCATCATGCGGCCCTCGCTGGCCGAGTTGCCTGCCCTCGAGCCCCTGGCCGCTCCGGTCTTCCGGCCCGCCGCGGCCAGACGACCAGCCGAGCACCCGGACACTCAGGTCGTGAAGAAGCAGGATGGCGGTGAGCCCGGCCGCCCCGCAGCCAGGGACGGTGCTCAGGGACGTGCTGCCCACGAACCCCCCGGGACCGGCCGCCGCCGAGGCCGGAGCGCCCGGCGTGCCTGGCCCTCCGCAGGGTCAGATAGTTACGCCGAACCCCTACGCGCCGCCTGCCTTCGTCAGCCCGGCCGCCCTCCAGCCGACCCGCCAGACCTCACGTCCGCGCGGGCTAGCCGTCATAGTCTCTGTGCTGGTCGCCCTCCTGCTTATCGGGGGCGCGGTCGCGGCCCGCTCCTTCCTGCCCCAGTCACCAGCCAACCATCTGGCCGCCATCTCCAAGCCAGCAACTGCCACGAGCAGTTCCACCCCCCCCGCGCCACGGCCACTCCCACGCCATCCCCCACCCCGGCCACGATTCAGACGCTCACGATCGCGCCGCCGTCGATGCAGCTCAGGCAGAAGGACTTCGTGCAGCTCACCGTCAGCGGCGTGCTCAGCGACGGGTCGAGTATCCCGGCCAGTACTCTCGCCACCGCCGTGTGGAGCTCAACCGACTCGGACGTGGGCTTCGTCAGCTCAACCGGACTTCTGACGGCGGTCGGCACCGGCAGTGCCGCCATCACGGTGCAGGTCGCCGGGGTCCAGGCCACGGCTACGGTCACGGTGGCTCCCGTGGTCGTCATCCGGGTCAAGGTGCCGAGCACCGGAGGCGGCCAGAGCCCGGTTACCGCCATAGGCGGCTACACGGTCATCCACAGTTGCAATGACGGTACCTGCGGACTGACGGAACACACGGGCCCGAGCGAGGACTTGCCGCGGGCGGGTTCCCTGAACAACAATCAGCCGGTCGAGATCATCTGCCAGGTGAGCGGGCAGCTCAGGACGAACTCCCGAGGTACCTCGTCCTACATCTGGGACAAACTCGCGAACGATAACTACGTCACAGATCTGTTCCTCGATACGCCGGGCGCCCGCATCTCGAAGTACCAGTCAGGCTTCAGCCCGGCGTCAGTGATTCCTCGCTGCTGAACGTGGCTCAACCTGATCTTGCGCGGGGTCGTCTATGGGGGTGACGACGACAGTCAGGGGCCTACGTGGACAAAAAGCAAGCACGCGCGTTCGAGCGCTTCGTCGCTGACTCCGGCGACACGCTGCTGCGGATCGCGACCCTGCTCACCTGCGACCGGCACCTGGCCGAGGACGTGTACCAGGAAACGTTGCAGCGGCTGGCCTCGCGCTGGGCGCGCATTGACAACCCCCTTGCGTTCTCTCGCCGCGTCCTGCACAACATCGTGATCGATCAGGACCGGGCGAGGCGGAGACGACCAGCGGAACTCAAGATCATCGCCACGCAGGAAAGCGCGGATCCGAGGGCCGGTGACCAGCTGGCCGCGATCGAGCTCAGGCCAGCGTTGCTCACCGCGCTCGGGACGCTGACCCAGCAGCAGCGAGCCATCGTCGTACTCCGCTACTTCGATGACCGCAGCGAAAGCGAGGTCGCCGAACTGCTCGGCGTCTCCGCCGGAACGGTCAAGAGCACCGCGTCGCGGGCCGTGGCCCAGCTTCGCAACCAGCCCGGGCTCACCGCCCTGTTCACCACTAGTGACACGTACTGAGAGGAACGACCTTGCCGGCTATCGATGAGGACATAGTGACCAACTTGATGCACCGTGCGGTCAGCGACCTGCACGCCTCGCCCGCCGTCACGACCAGAGTGGTCGCGGGCGCCAGGCAGAAGACCGCGCGTACCCGTGCCCTCGCCGCGACGGCGGGCGGGGTCGCCGCCTTCACCGCTATCGGCGTCGCGGTCGCGGCCGGCGGGACCGGCCAGACGACGACAGGTAGCGGCCACCAGCTCGTGATCAGGCAGGCTAAGGCGAGTTCGGCCGTGCGGACGCTGAAACACCTCAGCCTCGCGGCCGCGATCACCACGCAGCCGACGGAACGTTACGTGGAAATGTCCGAACTGCAGGGCGGCGACAAGCGGACCTCGGTCATCGACAGCCTGAACGGCGACATCTGGACCTACCAGCAAGGCAAGGGCATCCCTACCGAACTGCCGGTCGACCGCAATGGATCAGTAACCGAAGCTCAGCTCAATGCCTACCCGACCGCCCTGCCCGCGCTGCGCGCACTGCTGATCAAGCAGGACAGGCAAGAGCAGACGATCGGCCTGCGCGCCATGGCCGCGCAACTGGCTAAGGACCACGTGAAGGACTGGCGGCAGCGCGTCCGCATCATGTACGCGTCCCAGCCCAAGGAGAGCCCGGATGACCAGGTCTTCAGCCAAGCCGCTTACCTGCTGTGGCCCGCTGGTCGCCCGCGCTGCGATCGGCGCTCTTCAAGGTGCTCGCCAGCACGCCGGCGTCGTCGTGAACAGCCACGCCAAGGACGACATCGGCCGGCCAGCGGTCGAGATCAGCCGCTACGACAAGGCCGCCAACTACACCAACGCGGTCTTCGAGGCACCGGACGCCTCGGCCGTACTCGAAACCGCTTCACTCCATCCGGCCACCAAGGCCAATGGCGGCCTCCCGGCCGAGGCGGCCTACATCCTCAGCGACGTCTACCTGAAGGCCACCTGGACGAACACGCTCCCTAAAAACCCCTACGTCAGCTAGCTTCGTCCGGGCCCTGGCCTTCGGGGTCAGCCCGCCGGGCTGATCCTGGAGCCTGGGGCTGAGAATCAGATCATGCAGACCTGGGACGCCATTACCTCGCGCCGGAACGTACGCTCATACACTGATCAGCCGATCGCCGAAGCTAACCTTGATCAGATACTCGAGGCAGGACGCCGGTCACCGTCCTCGCAGAACTGGCAGCCGTGGGACTTCATCCTGGTCACGGAAGCCGACGTGCTGCGCGAACTAGCGAAGGTCTGGCGCGGCGCCGGTCACGTCGCCGGATCAGCGGCGACGATCGTCGTGCTCGCCCCGGCTGAGGACAACGCCTTCCAGCGGGCTCAGCTCGACCTGGGCCAGGCCATCATGTCAATGACCCTCGCGGCCGCCGACCTCGGCATCGGCAGCTGCCATTCCGGCGTCCAGGACATCGCCCTCGCCCGCGAACTGCTCGGCTTCCCCGACGACCGCGGCTGGGCGTTCCTGATCTCGCTCGGCTACCCGGCAGACCGGCCGCTTAAGCCAATCAAGAATCCTAAGCGCCGCCCGTTCGCCGAGGTTGTCCACCGCGATCGCTGGTAACAGCAATGCGCCCGCCCCCTATTGGGGCGGGCGCACCTTTCTCTCTGCTACCACACGTGCGCAGCCACGAGAGACAGAACGGTGGTCAACAGGATGATAATGCCATGAGGCTCCATTGTTACTTCTCCTTCTGGTTTCCCTGTAATTGACTCGCGGTGTTTGCTTGTCCTCTTTAAGGATGGAGCGCGCGCAAGACGATCACCACACGTAAACGCCCACGTAAAGAACCCACAGGAGACCCACAGGAAGCCCGCATAAAAGACAAGGAGGCAGGTCAGAGCCCCGACAAGCCAGGCGAAGTGTTTTCAGGGATATTCACGGACAAGTATCCGTTAAACGAAACTCTCCGTGCTAAGAGGCGCCGGATTCCGGTTAGCGCAGCGCGGAGCCGTCTGGTCCGCGGCTAACCCGGTCGATAGCTGACTGAACTCTGTCGGCGGTCGCTAGCCCGAGGCTGATGTAGATCGCGAGGGCCTGACCAAGATGGACAAGAGCAGAGTCAACGTCACCAGCCTTGATGCGATATTCGGCGACGCCTTCGCTGGCTCTGGCCTTCTCAGGCAGGGAAGAGACCCGGTCGGCGATAGCGAGGGATTGCTCGAAATAAGAGCAGGCCGCGGCGTCATCGTCCTGAGCCCGCATGAGCTTCGCGAGATGATTGAGCGACCTGGCCTCGCCGACCGCGTTGCCGAGCTCGCGGAACAGCCTCAGTGCCTCTTCGAAGAGCTCGCCCGCCTGCTGGAAGTCACCCGAGGCCTGCGATACGACGCCGAGGCCGCGGTGCGCGTTGGCCTCACCAAGCCGGTTCCCCAGGTCACGGTGAAGTAGCAGTGCGCCTTCGTAGTTGACGGCGGCCTTCTCGAAATCACGGGTAATCCGATGGGCGTCAGCGAGATGACTCAGGGCGTTGGCCTCGCCGAGTTTGTTACCCAACTGGCGGTGCAACTCAAGTGCGCGCCGATGACTCGCGATCGCGGCGACGGCGTCTCCGCTATCGAGCTGGAACGTACCCAGGTCGGTCAGTGCTCCGGCCTCGGCGAGCGCATCGCCCGCGCCTCTGGCGGCCTGCAGTGCCGCGTTGTGCATCACTCTCGCCTGGATCCAGTGACCCTGATTACGCAAGAAACCATGCATCGCCGCGGCGATCGCGCCGGCGTATCCCGGCCGGTTGCGGTTGCCCGCATAGACGACCGTAGCTTCCAGGTTGTGCCGCTCGGCTTCCATCCAGGCGATCGCGTCCGCTCGGCTGGCCAGGACCGGGGCCTCTAGGGGCGGAGCGAAGCCAGGTGCGGGTATCTCAGCCGAGACCCTCCTGACTAGATAACGATCGGCCGCTCTGGCCGTGTGCAAGTAATAGGCGAGCAGGCGATTGACCGCTGAATCTCTTTCACTCAGCGGATCGTTGTCCGCCAGCTTCCTTGCTCGTTCACGCAGCAGGTCATGGAGTTGGTAGCGACCGGCCGCGGTCTCCATCAGCAGGTAATGGTCGTAGAGGTTGTCGAGAAGCTGCCTGGCCTGCTCATGGCCAGTCAGCTCAAGCGCCGCGACCGCGTATGAGTCAACATCACGGCCCGGGTGCAGGCCAAGGCGACGGAAAACGCGCTGCTGGTCGTCGGTGAGGTCGCGATAAGAAAGGTCGAAGGCCGCGCTTACCGAGATGTTTTCCGCCCGCATGAGCGCCAGCCGGTCGGTGGCGGCGACCAGGTCATCGACTAGTCCGGCGATAGTCCAGGCCGGGTGATGGTACAGCTGCCGGCCGAGCAAGCCGACGGCGAGCGGAAGGTATCCGGCGAGACGGGTGATCTCGGCGACGGCCGCTTCCTCAGGTTCCATCACCGTCCGGTCAGCGAGCCTGATCAGCAACGCCCTGGCCTCGTCGGCGGTCAGCGTGCCCAGGTTGACGGCGCGGGTCTCTTCGAGTGCGGTCAGGTGCCTGCGGCTCGTGATGAGAACCAGGCTTCCGGTAGTACCTGGGAGCAGAGGGCGAATCTGGTCATGACCAGAGACGTCGTCGAGCACGACTAGCATTCGCTTGCCGACCATGTGATCACGCCACATCTGGGCCCTGGCGTCCACCGCCGCGGGTATCCGCGCCGAGGTCACGCCGACCGTCTGCAGCAGGCTGCCGAGCGCCTCGGCTGGTTCGACCGGGCTCTGACCTGGGGTGTGCGCGTGAAGGGGCAGGAAGATCTGACCATCGGGATACCGCTCGGCGAGCCGGTGGGCCGCGTGAATGGCGAAGGCGGTCTTGCCGATTCCGGCCATGCCTCCGACCGCCCAGATGTTCACCACTCCGGCGGCGACCGGATCAATGGCCGTGACCGCATCGGTCATCTGCCGCAACTCCGCGTTACGGCCGACGAACGAGGCGATGTCGCGAGGCAGGGCTCGTACCCGGGCCGACGCCGCGGCGGCGATCACCGGTGCCACTTGAACAGCGGAAACCGACCGGCCCCGAGCTTCGGTCTCAAACGCCGCGCGCGTCTCGCCTTCGAGTCGGAGCGCGTCGGCGAGCAGGCGGGCGGTCTCACGTCGCGCGGTCAGGTTGATCCCGCGTTCCAGGTCACTGATCGACCGCACCGCTATGCCCGACGCCTCGGCCAGTTCCTCTTGGGTCAGCGCGGCGCTTATCCGGAACTGCCTGAGCATTCCGCCGAAGGACACATAACGAGGATCTCTCAGACCTTGCCGATGCGCCAATTTCCTCGGAAACTCGCCGACTTTCCCTAACTCGCGGGGGATTGTCCGGCTGGCGAAGCAAGCACCAGGCGGCCTGCCCGTTCCTCCGCGAGCTGCCTAAGCTCACTCAGCTGGCTGAACGCCTGGGCCGGGAGGCCAGGATCGCCGAGCCGCCGGCTATCCAGAACGCCACGGAGGCGGGATCTGTCCACAAGAGCGCGTTCCTCGCGATTCTCGCGAGCCGGGAGCCGGCTGTCCCGGCTGATCCGGCTGCGAGCACGGTAAAGGCGGGCTTCCAGTCCCCCAGGTAAACAAGGCCAGTCAGCCGGCCCGTCGCCACGCTCGGATGAGCTTCATCCCCGGCGAACTCGCGAAGTGCCTGGTGCACCGCCGCTCTCACCTCGGAGCGGACCCCAGACCTAGCCAGATAGCCGAGAGCGGCCAGCGCCTCGCTCGTCGGCGCCACCTCGATCACGTCATAGCCCGGCAGCGACAACCGCCCGGCCGAGCGGAAATCGTTCTCGCGGATTCTGCTGCCGATGACAGCCGGGTCAACGACAGGGAAAAGGACGTCAAGGGCCTCGGGAAGAGCTGCCACTGAGGCCACCCGCAGGGCCAGGACGAGGTCATCGGAAGCGAGGTCTCCGCAGGCAAGAAGCACCCGCTCACGGGCCGTCGAGCCAAGTCTGAGTTTCGGGGCCCGACCGCCGGCAAAGAGAAACCCGCTCCTCGCGGCGAGGACGCGGACAGCCTCGCTGACCTGGCTGCCGTCGCCGGATTCCAGGATTGCGGCCAGCTCGTCAACTGGGTAACCATAGCGAGATAGCACCATCGGCCATGGCCAGTGAAAGCGCGCTTCAACAGTGGCGGCGATAAGAAAACTCTGCGCCTGCCAGACTTCGCGCAGTCCGCTTCTCTTGTCGCGGGAAGCGACCGCCGCCAGCATCCCGGCCAGGCCTTCCAGCCTCGGGGCACCAGATCCGGCGAAGCTCGCCAGCAGAGCGCGGGAATACTCCGTCACTTCGGCCAGGTCCACCGCGCTGCTCCGCGCCAAGGCCGCCGCTATCAGCGCCCGGTCGGGGTCACCGAGCAGCGCGAGCCGGCGGAACGCATCAGATGCGAAGCCGGGTTCGGCGCGGAGCAACCGATGCGCGGCCGCCGACGCCACGAGTGCGTCTGGCCCGGCAATAGCCGAAAGCAAGCGTTCCGGCGGCTGCTCAGTCCGCAGCATCAGGTTCCAGTCGGCGTGCTCATCGCCTTGATCAGCGCGGCCAGCGGAGACCTCGTCGTCGATGAGCCCGCGGACAAGTTCACCGATCTCGAACACGAACCGCCGCCTCAGCAGCTCGGGCAGCCGCGAAGGGCCATCGAGCTCGCTCAGGAGGGTAAGCCGCTCCCGCTGCAGCAGATTTGCCTGCGAAGCGAGATTGATCACGGGAAGCTCGGCCTCGATCGCCCTGAGCCGAGCCGATGAGGCTTGCCAGTACGCCGATTCCAGGCGAGCAGGCAGCCGCTCGCGCAGCTCTCGCATGGTCATCCTGGCCGCGCTGACGACTGGCCACGGGCCATCGGATTCAATCCGCTCGGCGGTGAGCGAGGTCACACCCCTGAGCTCAAGATCCCCGATGACGCTCGCGGCCAGAGCTCGCAGGTCGGCTGGAACGTCCTCCCTGGTGAGAAGGTCACCGGTCAGCGTAGTCAGACGGTCGGCGAGGCGGGATCGGCCGCGGCCCGGCCTTGTCTGCCGGCAGATCTCGGCCAGCGTCCTCAGGCCGATCACGCGCCAGCTGACCTCGGCGGCTTCATCGGACACGAGCGCGAACAGGGTGCTGTGCAGAGCCTCGGGCCCACCGGGGTAGGCCGGTCCGAGAGCGACCAGTGCTCGCAGTGCTCGCTCCCTGACGAAACCACCGGTCCCGGCGTCAGCGAGCAGGGTAGCCTGCCGAGCCGCGAACCACCTGACCAGGTGGTCAGGCCGCTTAGCCGCGAATCTCAGCAACTTGGCCGCGTAGCCTGGGTCGGCATCCGCGATGGTCCGCACCAAGTCACTGAGGACCTCGGCGCCGGTGCCGCTGAACGAGACAAAGATCAGAAAAGCGTCCCGCCACGCGTAGCTCAGCACGCGCTCGGTCAGTTCCTTCCGGCGCGGCCAGGAGGGTCCTCAGGGAACGGGCGGCGAAGTAGTTCTGGTAAATCTGGGCACGGAAGCGAACGACCTGGCCTTCGTCGTCCAGGATCCCGAGCTCGGCAAGTTCGGCAGGCACGCCCGCCGGCGGTTCGCCGGCCGCGGCCGGGCCGGACTCAGTCAGGCTCTCGGCCAGGGACTCCGCATAGCGGATCCATTCGGCCGGCCCCGCCTGACCGCCGGCCAGACGCGAGAGCATGCGGGCATCAATCAGGTCGCCCACGGTGCTTGGCCTGCTCTCGTTGCTCCAGGTTTCGGCGAGCAGGGAGATCAGCAGCGGATCGTGAGCCAGTTCAGCGAAATCAGGGTCCGCTGCCGGGTCGAAGATGGCACTGGTCAGATCCTTGGCCGCGTCCATCGGCACGCGTGAGCCAAGAAAGGCGCCGATCTGGTCCGGGCTCGGTCCGGTAAGCGCGACGGCCCGCCAGCCGCCCAGTTCGGCGGGCGCCTCCTTGCCCTGGCAGCAGACCGTGATCCTCGTCCCCGGATACTCCTGCCTGAAGCTCTCCAGCCAGGCCGCGAGCGCCGCCCGATCTTCGGCGCTGACTTCCTCAAACCGGCTGATCAGCAACTGAACGGCACCGACTCCGAGCAGGAGCGCAGGTCTGGCCAGGTCGCGTTCCGACATGAACTCGGCTAGGCGGCCGGGTGGGCCAGCCGCTTTCCCGATGAGATACCTGGCGTCAGTGCGTACCGGCAAGACGGGACGTACCTGGCCGCTTTCCCGTCCTGGCTTGTCGTCGGCCGAACGCAGGCATCGGTATTCGAGTTCGTCGACCAAGTGCGCCTGAGCCAAATCCAATTCGCCAAAAACCACCGTGGGGCGGTCATCCATGGCCAGGCTCAACGCACTGGCCGTCCACGGCTCCGGTGGCTCGATGTCAGCAACTCCGGGGGCCGGCCCTGGTTTCGACTTGATGACCCGTGCCTGCAAGCCGACGTATGAACGGCTAGCGTCGCTGACCTTGACCAGCCATTCCGGGTAATCGCGCTTGTTCCGGCGGACCTCGAGCAGTGCTCCGGCGACCAAATCCTGCCTGGCTTGCTCAAGCTCGCCAGAAGCGTTCGGCTGGTGCGAGCGGGCCCCCATGAGCTGGCTGTAGGTCAGCAGCCCGTCGAGCGTGGCTGGTCTCAGCCGCAACAGCGCTTCGGCTGCCGCCGCCCGTTCCTCCTGCGGCCAGAACCGCCACGGGTCATCGCCACCTTGCCACTGCTCGGTGGCGACCGCGGCTGCCGCCACCTGAGCATGCCAGGTACCAGGGCTCTGCGTGTCGTCGGGCCACTTGAACATGCGGTGGGCCGCCAGCAGCAGTTGCGCGGCGTACTCACGCCACCAAGGCTTCGAGGCGGGATCCTGGCCAGGGTAAATGGAACCGGCGTGACGCCTGATCGCGCCGAGGATGCGCAGACGCCCCGGTCAGGGCCGGGCGATTCCCGGCCGCGGCCTCGATCAGCGCCTCGTCAACTTCGTCTCGGCCGGCCGTGACGACACCGCGGACAGGCGGTCACCAAGCGCCAGCAGGCGCTGCAGCTTCACGAAGTCGGCGAAGTCGAGCACGTCGGCGTAAGGTCCGCGCAGCAGGTTGAGTTCCAGCCACGTCAGATCGCTGAGGATCGGCCCGTCAGTTCGCGCGGCCGCGTAGTCGATCAGATAAGGCTCTCCCTCGGCAACGAGGACATTGCGGGGGTTCAGGTCACCATGCACGACCCCGGTCACGAAGCCAGGTACCGGCTCGGTCAGCAGCTTGTTAAGGGCGGCGAAGGGATGGGCCAGGTTCAGTCCTTCTATTTCCACCCCGCCGTCGCTCACGGCAACCGAAGAAAACTCCCGGCTGATTCGTTCCCACGTCCGCGCGGACCTGGTGTACTCAATCGTGCCGTAGATGTTAAGGCTCGGCTGCTCACTCAGCTTGTCGACCTCGCCCGCGGGCAGATCTGAGTCAATCTCAACGCAGGCGTAACTGTGCTGGGCGAGAAGTCGCTCGTAAAAAGCCGGCGGATTGAAGCTCGACGAACCCGCAATGGCTGCGGCCGGTTTTAGCCGGAAGCCGGAAAGGACTATCGCCGTTCCCGGCGGGAGATAAGTTCCCTGCGTCTCTTCTAGGGCCAGCCCGGTCTTGAGCACCTCAAGGGTGCCGAGATGCCGGAAGACGCTTTGCGTTCCGGAACGGGCATGAGGCCCAACCCCGGCTACTATGCGCTCGGCCCTGACCTTAAGGTCAGGGCCGAGAATCTCGTTGACCGTCAGCTTGCGATCCCACAGTTCCCGTACCCTGTACCGGCTGTAAAGCACGGCGGGCGCGCGGCGGAACAGCCGGTCGATCACCTGGACGGCGGCCCCGACCGCCTCTGGATCACCGCCTGAAGCGGCTATGACCAAGTCCTCCAGGCTGATCGCCGGTGCCTTGGCGAAATGCTCGACGTCGGCGTAGACCACCGCCTCGTCCTCACCGGTTATCACAAGTGCGGGATCAAGTACGCCCTCGGTAACTGCCGCGATCGGCGGACAAAGGACGCTGTGATAATCGGCGAAGATATTTTTATATGCCCTCCATTCCATGGTGGCATCAGCACCGATCTTGGCGATCTGGGTCTGGTTATGAGTACCGATCCTGACTTCGATCCGCAGAACAAGAGCTCCGCTGAATCCCCCGCTAAGCACCTGCAGGACCTTGACCCACTCCGGGCGCGGCCACATGCCCTTCGCATCGCCAACCGCTATGCGCGTGAGCGCGTCTTCGACGCGAGCCTGTTCTAGGTCGGACATCCCCTCAGCAGGGAAGACGGGAAACGGCATCCACCCTCCGTAGGGAACGGCTGCTGGCCTCCGGTCTAGAGTAGTTCCCGCGAGTCTCGGAGCGAGAGTTGGTGCCGATGATGCCTTCCTACGATGGCGTGACCGATGACGGCACCCCGGCGCGATGGGGTTCGGTGTGCGAGGATTTCACCGTGATCAGGCTCGGTGCTTACCGGCATGACCTGGCGGCTAGCTGGCGTAAGCTCGCCGAGGCCACTCCCGGTACTCCTCACCTGCTGGATGACTGGGAATTGCTGCGCGATCAGATAGACGAACTCGACGAACTCGACGGCGGCATCGTCACCCGGCATTGGCCCGGTCAGCTAGCTGACGCCTCGGAGTTTGACGACGACGACGAAGGCACCGAGTACGTCTGCCCGGCCGACCGGTGCGACCGGCTGGCAAGCGCCCCGTTTGGCGCACAACCTCGCTGCGAACTGCTTGGCACCCCGATGAAGCCCAGGCGGCATTCTCGGGAATAGTAGCATCGGATCGAGAAATGTTGACAGTTAGGTGACACGTCGTCGGCCTCTGTAGCGATACGCTGGTATTCCGACAATGTGCCATACGGGGCGCCACAGGGTCCGGGGATGCCAAATAGATGACATCAAATCAAGAAGGGGTGCCAACGGCGCCTATCGCCGCCGAGATCAGGGCACTGCGCAAAGGCCGCGGCCTGCGTTCCGGTGACCTTGACCGACGGCTCGGATCTTACCTGCGCGAGCTCACTGGTCCGGATGACAGCGTTGATCGTCGGCGGGTCCTCGCTAACGAGCTCGCCGCCCTGGCGGCGAAGCTGCCAGAAGACCTGCGGCTCGCGGTGCTCGCGAGCATCGGGCAGGCCGCGGAGACGATGCAGATGAGTCGCTTCGGCGATCGGGTTTCCTGGCTGGCCGAGCAGGCCGGCCGCACGGACCGGACGATCCTGCGGCGGATCGAGGATGCCGAGCGGTTGCTCGCCGAGGAGGTCGGCAGCGAACTGCAACGGCGGCGCAGCTCGCCCGCATCAGCGACTGGGTGGCACCTGGACGAGTTCAGAACTGTGCTGCGGCTGGATACCCCGACGCCCGAGTCACACGAGCGGCGCCGAATCGTCGCGACCCAGGCGGGCCTGACCGAAGTCAGGGCCTGGATGGACGTACCCAGGGACACAGGCGAGCCGAGAGCGGAACTAGTCGCGGAGGTGCTCTACGGCGGCCGGCTGGTGCGTCGCCTCGACAGCGAGGGCCACCGGTTTGACCTGTTCATCGAGCTGCCCGTCCCGCTCGAGGTTGGCGATCAGCATGAGTTCGCCCTGATCCTGCGCTTCCCCGAGGGCGAATTTAAGCGACCGCACTATATTTTCACGCTCGGAAAACCAGTGCAACGCCTTCGACCTCACCGTCCGCTTCGATCTCGACCACGCGCCTGCCTGGGTCCGGGAGGTCCGCGGCGAGCCCGTCCGCATGTTCGACCCGCCGAGACAGGGCAACGAGCACCTTGAGCTTGACGGCGCGGGAGAAACCCACGTCCGGTTCGAGCATCCGGCCATGTATCTCGGATACGGCCTGCAGTGGGGCTTCCCCGATTCCGATGGCTAGCGGCCAGCCCTCGCAGATCATGGCCTTGGCACCGGTTAGCGCGGTGAACTCCGCCCCGCAGCCGCCGCAGTGCCTGGGCTGACCGTCGGCGGCGTCGACCGGAACGTACCTGTTGGTCAGATCGGTCCGCTCCAGGAATTCCCTCCCAGAACTGGCGCTGGAGCGACCGGTAGCGGTCACGGTCACCGGCATCCATGGCCTGCCGCGACGCCAGGTTGATGCCGTTGATCGTGTCCGTGTAGGCCACGTTCGGCGGTGCCGCCTCACGCTCGGCACTGCTTAGCTCTCTTTTCGAGTATGCGAGCTGAACCAGCCGCCGCCGAGTGCCGACCAGCAAGACGAGCCTGATCGGATACTCAGCTGAGACCCTCTCTCAGCGGTCACGGGCGGTTGCGTAGCGGTCGCGCACGGCGGGCTCGGGGTCGGCTTCGTAGCGGGTGGTCTCGCCGAGCTGCCAGGCCGGCGGTTCTTCGCCGCCGGCGAGCAGCCAGGCGGCTTGCCGCGCGGCGCCGTCGGCAACGTATTCGCCCGGCTCGGGCACGTCTACGGGCAACCCGAAGATGGCCGGCGCTAGCTGGCGCACCGCCTCAGAACGCGCGCCGCCGCCAATCAGCAGTACCCGCCGGACCGGCACCCCCTGAGCCCTGATCGCGTCGAGCCCGTCGGCGAGCCCGCAGAGCATGCCTTCGACCGCGGCCCTGGCCAGGTTCTCAGGAGTCGCGTTCTCCCCGGTCAACCCGAACAAGCTGCCGGTAGCGTCCGGGCGGTTCGGCGTCCGCTCGCCTTCCAGGTAGGGCACGAGCGTCAGTCCGCCCGCACCAGGTGCGGCGGCCAGGGCAAGCTCGGCCAGCCGGTCGAGATCAACGTTCAGCAAGGTGGCGGCCGCGATGAGGACCCTCGCCGCGTTAAGCGTGCACACCAGGGGCAGGAACCGCCCGGTGGCATCGGCGAAGCCGGCGATCGCGCCGGACGGGTCAGCGGTTGGCTGCTCGCTGACCGTGAACACCGTGCCTGACGTCCCGATCGACACCACCACGTCCCCGCTGGCCGCGCCGAGCCCGAGCGCGGCCGCCGCGTTGTCGCCGGTACCTGCCCCGAGCCTGGCCGGGCCCGCCGCCAGTTCGCCGGCCTGCTCAGCCGGCCCGAGCACGGCCGGGAGCACCAGGTCCCGCCCCGTCGCCAACTTGAGCAAGTCGATGCGGTACTGGCCGGTCACGGGAGACCAGTAACCAGTTCCGCTGGCGTCACCACGATCCGTGCGGAGCGCACCGAGGCCGGGGGCACCGGCCAGGTGCCAGGTCAGCCAGTCGTGCGGCAGGCACACCGCCGCCGTTCGCGCCATCGACTCCGGCTCGCGGGTAGCCAGCCAGCGGAGTTTGGTCACGGTGAAGGACGCCACCGGCACACTGCCGGTCGCCTGCGCCCAGGCGACCGCTCCGCGCTCGGCGTCGCCCTGGCCAAGCTCGGCGACTAGCTCGCTGGCGGCGCCGGCTGACCTGGTGTCGTTCCACAGCAGCGCGGGCCTGACCACGTCGCCGGCCGCGTCGAGGCAGATCATGCCGTGCTGCTGGCCGGCGACCGAGATCGCCGCGACATCAGCGAGACCGCCCGCCCGCTCGGACGCGATCTCCAGTGCAGACCACCAGGCCGCCGGGTCGACCTCAGTACCGGCTGGGTGCGGTGCCTCGCCCGAGCGGACGAGCGTACCGACGCCGGCCTCTCTGACCGTTACCTTGCATGACTGAGTCGATGAGTCAATTCCCGCTACCAGCGTTCGCATGACGCTCACCTGGCCTTGAGCAGGTGTTCAATCGCCAGCTGGTTGAGACGTACGAACCCGTAGCCGGGGACGCCCGCGGCATCGGCGTCGAAATCCTCGAAGGCGCTCCGGTCGGCGAGCAGGTCGGCGTAGCTTTCGCCTTGGCCGAGCGTGGGCTCGCTGAGCTCGCCAACGCGGCTCTCCGCCAGCGCGGCGACCACCTCAGGATCGGCGCGAAAGGCCGCCGCCCGCTCCTTGAGCAGCAGGTACATGCGCATGTTGGCGGCCGCTGACTGCCATACGCCCGTCTTGTCCTCCGTGCGCGAAGGCTTGAAGTCGAAGTGCCTTGGCCCGTCATAAGCCGGCCCGCCGCTGACACCGCCGAACTCAAGGAGGTCGACCAGGGAAAAGGCGTTCATCAGGTCGCCATGACCGAAGACCAGGTCCTGGTCGTACTTGATGCTGCGCTGGCCGTTGAGGTCGATGTGGAACAGCTTGCCGTGCCAGAGTGCCTGCGCCACGCCGTGCACAAAGTTCAGCCCGGCCATCTGCTCGTGCCCGACTTCGGGATTCAGGCCGACCAGCTCCCTGTGCTCCAGGCTCCCGATGAACGCGAGGGCGTGACCAACTGTGGGCAGCAAGATGTCACCGCGGGGCTCGTTGGGCTTGGGCTCAAGCGCGAATCGGAGGCCGTAGCCGTGATCAAGCACGTACGCGGCCAGCGTGTCGACGGCTTCACGGTAGCGGTCAAGCGCGGCGCGCACGTCCTTGGCGCTGTCATATTCGCTGCCCTCACGACCGCCCCACATCACGTAGGTCCGCGCGCCGAGCCGGGCAGCGAGGTCGATGTTACGCATCACCTTGCGTAGCGCGTACCGCCGCACCGCGCGGTTATTGCTGGTGAAGCCGCCGTCCTTGAACACCGGATGGCTGAAGAGGTTGGTGGTCACCATGGGAACGACCAGGCCGGTTTCCTTCAGCGCGGCGGTGAACCTGTCGATGTGGCGCTCCCGGCTCGCCTCGTCGCTGCCTGGCGGTATCAGGTCGTCGTCGTGGAACGTCACTCCGTAGGCGCCAAGCCCGGCGAGTTCGTGTACGGCCTCCACCGGATCCAGCGGCTCGCGGGTCGGATCACCGAACTGGTCGCGGGCGGGCCAGCCCACTGTCCAGAGCCCGAACGTGAACCGGTCGGCTGGCGTTGGCTGTGCAGGCATCGAACCTCCGTCGCTTGATAGTGCTGATACCCGATGGTGCCTGGGCATGTTAACGTTCACACATAGGTCTGCCGTTTGTTAATAGGACAAGCCGAATTTCTTCGCTAGCACCAGGGGAGGCAGCCGGATGGGGCCTGCCGCTAGCAGCCCCGCTAGCCGTCCGCTGATGGTCGACGTCGCCAGGCTCGCCGGGGTATCCCATCAGACGGTGTCCCGCGTGCTCAACGATCATCCGCACGTCAGCGCCAAGACCAGGGCCGAGGTGCTGGCCGCTATCCGCCACCTCGGTTACCGGCCCAACGCGGCCGCGCGCACGCTGGCGACCGGGAGGACCAACGCGATCGGCGTTATCAGCGTGGACAGCACGCTTTACGGCCCTTCCTCGATGCTCTACGGCCTTGAGCAGGCGGCTCCCCCCAACTACCTGGTCGCGATCTCGCGGCTGGCCGGGCTTGACCGTCAGTCCCTGCACAAAACCGTCGAGCGGTTTCTCGACCAGGCGGTCGAGGGGCTCATCGTCGTAGCGCCGCAGACCGACGCCGTGGAGGCGCTGGTCAGCCTGAAGACGGAGGTACCGCTCGTCGCGATCAAGTGCGGTACCAGCGCACCGCTGCCTTCGGTGATCATCGACAACCGGGCCGGCACCGCGCGGGCTACCCAGTACCTGCTTGACCTCGGCCACGAGACCGTGCATCACCTCGGCGGCCCGCCGAACTGGCTCGATTCATCCGAACGCGCGGAAGGCTGGCGAAACACTCTGCGGGCCGCGGACGCGAAGGTTCCCGATATCGTGTGCGGCGACTGGTCAGCTCGCTCTGGCTATGAGATCGGCCACAGGCTCGCCGCGATGAGCGAGGTCACCGCGGTGCTTTGCGGCAACGACCAGATGGCGCTCGGCCTGCTCCGCGCCCTAGCCGAGCGAGGCAGGGACGTGCCTGGCGACGTCAGCGTAGTCGGATTCGACGACATACCTGAAGCCGCTTTCTTCCCGCCGCCGCTCACGACCGTGCGCCAGGACTTCGGCGAACTCGGCCGCCGGGCGATGCACCTCCTCATGGACCGCATCTCCGGTGCCGACCGGATCATGCCGCCCATGCCGATCGTGCCCGACCTGGTCGTCAGGGCGAGCGCGGCCCCGCCGCGGCGGCGCAAATCAGACTGAGCGCTGCTGGAGCGCCCGCCGGTACTCGGCGACCACGATGTCGTTGAGTTCATCCACCGAGGTGTCGGCTGTCCGCTTGTCGAGCGAGATCCGGCCGTATGTGAGCGCTCACATTAAGTCAGCAAGTGAGAACAACCAATCTGCGTCGTCAATGTTAGAAGCGGGTTAAAAACCCGCGCAGTTCTCGTCGTATGCCGTGACCTGCGACTACTTAGTGCGAAAGGCTGACTGTCCGGTGAATTGAGGTCCCTGGCGGGTCGCCGCAGACTTATGTCCGCTATTGTGCCAGATGCCCTTGTTGGGCGCTAACACGATGTTGGCGCACCACATTCCGGTCCACAAATTAACGGACCGGCGCCCTAGTCCGTACCGGAGCCAGGTGGCGGAGATAAATCAGCCGACGCGCTGACAGCGGGGGCACCCCGCGGTCGTAATAACAGCACCAAAGTGCCCCCGGTGCGGCAGCGATACCTGCTGAACGGCAGCCGAACTGGCCACAAGGCACCCATGGCCGCGGTGGCGGTTCTTGGCGGGAGACCGATCCGGACAAAGCACTCAAAGTGCCCGTCCTGGGCCCAGCGGTGGCTCACGGGTGGCATCGCGGGGCACGAGCCCGGTTCCGCGCGGTCGCCTTACCGCATCGGTGTCCCATCGTTGTCGCTGGCCTGGCCCTGGCTACCGCATCGATGTCCCATGGATGCGGTAGCAGCAGCATCGGTGTCCCATCGTTGTCATTGCCGGGCGGCCGCGAACCGCAACGGTGGGCCATCGTTGCTGCATCCTGCCCCGCCCGCACAGTTGCGACGGTCAGCCCTTCAGTGCTCCGGAGACCAGGCCGCGCACGTAGTAACGCTGGAGCGCTACGTAGACGATGATGCAAGGGATCATCGCGATGACCGCGCCCGCGAGAAGCAGCCCGAAGTTGACCGCGCCGTAGGTTCCTGTCTCCACATTGCTGAGCGCGACTGGCAGGGTGAACAGGTTGTCATTGGTCAGGAAGCTGAGCGCGCCGAGGAATTCGGTCCAGGAGAACAGGAACGCGTAGAGCGCTGCGGTGGCGATCCCTTGATGAATTCCCAGGCGCCCGATGGGTTCGACGCACCCGCCGGGATGACGAAGTCGTCGCCACCGTCGAAGGTGCTGTAGCCGCCGTTGACGCCTGGAAGCGGGGCATCGGCGAACTCGGCTTGCTGGGCCTTGGTCTTGAAGGCCGTGGCGAAGCCGTAGTCACCAGGCAAGATGCCGACCTTGCCGACTTCGAAGTCCTGGCCCCAGGTCAGGCCGTCCTGGGTCTGGTCGGCGACCGGAGTCAGGTGCTTGGCCCACATGGTCTTGTAGTCGGTCAGCATTTCCTTCAGCGGCGCGTCGTTGGCCACATTGGCGGTCTGGCTGCCAAGCGGGCCATTGATGAGGTGCTCATTGTCCGCCCAGAGCGAAGGCAGCATGACGAAGCCGAGGCAGCCCTGGCAGTCGCCGGCGAAGGAGAATCCTGAGATTCCGTGCCCGAGCGCGTTGATCTTCTCAGAATCGGTCACGATCTGGGCGTAGGTCGATGGCGGGTCGTTCGGGTTCAGGCCAGCCTTGCTGAACAGCGTTTTGTTGTACAAAGGACTGACAGGTCAGCAAGGTAGGGACGCCAAAGTACTCACCGTTCGCGGTGGCGAGTTGCAAATGGCCAGGGCTGAGCGCGCTCTTGTACGGCAGCGCGTCAACGTACTTGGTGATGTTAAGCAGAGCGCCCTGACGGGCGAAGCTCGGGACGTCAATGTCGTTGAGTCCGACCACGTCAGGCTCGTCACCAGCGCGGATAGAGGTGGCCAGCTGGCTTGTGTCGTCATTAGGCGGCGTCAGGTGAATGACGATCTTCAGGTTCTTTTGCGTAGCGTTGAACTTGGCGACCAGTGCCTTAGCCGGACCATCAGTAGCCTGCCGGGTCCAGAAGTGAACAACGCCGGTCGCGTTCACGCCGAAGGTCTTCGCCGACGTAGTCCCGGTTGTCGACGAAGACGAGCTGCAAGCGGCGAGGGCCAGCGCGGCGCTGGCTACCACGACGACCGCAAGCTGCGTGGAATGAGTACGTCTCATAAGCATCCGCCTTTCCTGCCTGGTATTGGAGTCATGGGGTGCCGCGTGCGCCGCACACGCATCTCAAAACCGCCTCCTTGGTTAGTAATCACTATTTATCGAGATCGGGATCTTGGGCCGCCTGGGCCACTGGCATCCAGACCCGCATTGCCCGGCCATCGCGGTTATCCCACTGGAAGTAAGGGATGGCGACGGCCGAGGCCGCATGGCCATCGGACAAGGCAGCGGGCTCGGCGGGGTAGGCCGGCGCGGAGCCGGACACTGGCGGCAGCGCCACGGCATCCGCCTTGATGATGACTGTCGCTCCGAGGCCCGGAACCGAATCCGCTTGTTCGGCCAGGCTTCCTGCCCTGGCTCGGATCGCGAGGTCTTCCAGGTCGGCGCCGTCCGCCTGGTCGGCCTGCTCGAAGCAGTAGACGAGCGGCCCGCGCTCCACGGCGGCCGTGCCGCGCAGCGCGTCGATGCGCCGGTTAGGGAAACTGAAGCGCGGCGCAAGGCCAAGCGCGACCTCAAGCACGTCGCCTGCCTGCCAGCGACGCCGGACGACCAGGCAGCCATGGCGGTCGGGGGTGCCGCTGAGCGGTTGGCCGTTCAGGCTGGCCGAGATTTCCCTGCACCAGCCCGGCACTCGCACCGCCAGCCCGCACTCCGTTTCAGGACAGTCGCCGACGGTGATCCTGGCCGTACCTGCCCAAGGGATAATCGGTGGTCACTGACACGTCGAGCGTGCCCGGGGCTTGCCGGCCAGAAGGGCCTGCGTCCAGCCGGGCGCTGAGCCGCGACCCGGTCAGCAAGTGCAGGTAGAGCGCATCTCCTGACACGGTCGCCAGGTAGTGCCCGAGCGAGGCGAGCAGGCGCATGATGTTGGGCGGGCAGCAGGCACAGGAGAACCACTGGCGCCGCCGGCCCGGATCGTCGTCCTCGAAGTGGTCGATGCGGCGCTGGAGCGGGTTGACGTAGAAAAACCGTTGCCCGTCGGCACCGATCGCGGCGGCGAAGCCGTTGTAAAGGAACCGTTCCATCACGTCGGCGTACTTCGATTCGCCGGTAGCCAGCAGAAGTCGCCAGCTCCACTGGAAGCTCGCGATGGTGGCGCAGGTCTCGTTGTAGGCGCGGTCAGGCGGGAGTTCGTAGGCATCGCCGAACGACTCGCCTGAATGTCTTGACCCAGTGCCGCCGGTCAGCGCGGTCTTCGTCGCCACCATGTCGTCCCACCTGGCGATCGAGGAGGCGAGCAGGCCGGTTTCCCCGGTCTCGACGGCCACGTCAACGACGCCGCTTTCCAGGTAGAGCGCCCGCACCGCGTGGCCAACCTCGGTCAGCGACTCCCTGACCGGCTGATGATCCTGCAGGTACCTGATGCCGAACCCAGAGTCGCCAACCAGGCCATGGCCGCGCTGCTCAACGAACTGGGACGCCAGGTCAAGGTAGGCAACGGTGCCGGTCTGGCGGTAAAGCTCTACGAGTGCGGTCTCCACGATCGGGTGCCCGTCGAGCCCGTCATCCTGGCCGAGAAACCGGCTGACCAGGTGATCGGCCAGCTTCACCGCCACGGCAAGCAACGCGCCCCCGTCAAAGCCGCGCGCCGCCGCGACCGCGGCCTGGGCCAGGTGCCCGGCACATTTAAGCTCATGACTCGATTCGAGCCTGGCGTACCTGGGTGACCCGCTGACCTGGACGTAGGAGTTCAGATAGCCATCGGGCTGCTGCGCCTTGGCCAGGAGCGCCGTCGTCTCGGCGGCGAAGTCAGCCAGGGACGCCTCCTGGGCGCTTCGCGCCGGCAAGCCTCGGGCGCTTCGCGCCGGCAAGCCTCGGGCGCTTCGCGCCGGCAAGCCTCGGGCGCTTCGCGCCGGCAAGCCTCGGGCGCGCCCAAGTTCCCAGCTGACGGCTTCGAGCGTCTTGTAGATGTCAGAGTCCATGAATACCGGGCCGCGATAAGGGCCGCCAACGCCGCTGATCGCCAGCCGCACGTTGTCGAGGTTTCCGGCCGCGTCAAGCTGACGAAGCGCCAACGGCAAGCTCGCCGTCCGGTTGCGCTGCTGCCACTCTCCGAGCAGGCCGGCGGTCATTTCCGCGCCTTGTCCGTCCAGCGGGCGATGCGCGACGGATGCGCGCGCCGTCGGACGCACCGGCCCGTCAGGCATCGCCGCTTTGTTGGCTTCGGTCACAGACGCTCCGCTCTTCGCAAAATCAGGTGGTAACGGAAGAACTTACCTTTGGCCGAAAAAGGAATAGGTTTTCTCTAGTAAGCTAGGAGCGAGAATCTTGCCCCGTCAAGGCCTGTACAAGGCATATTTCCGTGCGATATGAAGATGGTTACTGCAAGCAAGATCGGAGCAACCGTTTGCCTACCGCCGAGTCAGGTCCGGACGCGCGCCGACCGACGATCAGGGACGTGGCCGCGCAGGCTGGCGTTTCGATCGGTACCGCGTCGAAGGCACTGAACGGACAGGGCAAGCTCCGGGCGGAAACCCGTGAGCGGGTGGCCGCCGTCGCGGCCGAGCTTGGCTTCGCGCCAAACGTGCTGGCGAGGGCGCTGCTCGCCGGGCGGACCTACACGGTAGGCCTGATCACTACTGACAGCTTCGGACGATTCAGCATCCCGGTCATGCTCGGCGCCGAAGACACGCTCGGCGCTGGCCAGATCTCCGTCTTCATGTGCGACAGCAGGGATGATCCCGAGCGTGAACGGCTGTATCTCGACATGCTCGTCAGCCGCCGGGTCGACGGCCTGATCGTGACCGGGCGCAGAATCGAGCCGAGGCCGAGCATCGTCGCCACGCCCGGCATCCCCGTCGTCTATGCGATGACCCAGTCGCTTGACACCGACCAGCCCGCGATCCTGCCCGATGACTTTGGTGGCGGCCAGCTCGCCGCCGGGCACTTCCTCGCCTCCGGACGCCGCCGGGTCGGGCACATCACCGGCCCGGCCCGTTTCCTCGCCGCCAGGAAACGGGCAAGCGGTTTCTGCGAAGCACTCACGAGCGCCGGGGGCGAGTTCGCGGCCGGCGACGTGCTTTACGGCGAGTGGAGCGAGCACTGGGGCCGGGAGGGCGCCAAGATCCTGCTCGACTCGGTTCCCGACGTCGAGGCGATCTTCTGCGGCAGCGACCAGATCGCCCGCGGCGTAGCTGACACGCTCAGACTGATCGGCCGCCGGGTGCCCGACGACATCGCCCTCATCGGCTTCGACAACTGGGAGCCAATGGCACTCGGCTGCGAACCGCCCCTGACCAGCATAGACATGTGCCTGGAGGACGTCGGCCGCACCGCCGCCGAGCACCTGCTCTCCGCGATCAATGACTCCCCCACCTACGGCGTGCACACCGTGCCGAGCCGCCTGGTCGTCAGGGAATCAACCGAGCCCCTGCCGCAGAAGCGTCAGGCTAAGCGAGGGTCGCGCCGGTAAATTGCTGGGAGGACTCGCCGGGAGCAGGGCCGGGACCAGACCGGGGCCGGGGCCGGGGCCGGAGCAGGGCCGGGGCCAGACCAGGACTGGGCGGCTCGAACGGCGGTGCGGTCTGTGGGCGTTTTGCGAAATTTGGGCGAGTTGGAAGAGGGACTAGCTCGGCGCGACTTCTCCTCGACTTCGATTATACGGGCAAATCGGTTAATATTGGTCACAGCTGGAGTACCTGAGGCACGTTCTTTGCGGGTGGCCGATGGTGGTGATTGCTGCGCGTGGCCGGTTACCGCATCTATGGCCCAGCATTGTTGTTGCGGTGGCCCGCCTTACCGCAACGATGTCCCAGCGTTGCTGTTGCAACCACAACGATGGGCCATCGTTGTCGTTTCCGGCTGCGGGGGAACAGCAACGATGGGCCATGGGTGCGTTTCCGCTGGAGTGAGTTCCTGGTCGGCTCCCTCCGCATGGTCAGGGACGGGCCGGGTCCCCGCCCGATCCCGCCCGGATATCCCGGCATTCCGGGCATTCGGCGCAGCCCGCCGTCCCGCCCCCGGAAGGCGGGGGCACTTTACCCCCGTAAAAACCATGGCAAAGTGCCCCCGCCTCCCCAGCAAGACCCACGGGACCCGCCTCACTCCCACGGAAACGCACCCATGGGCCATGGGTGAGTTTCCGTGGGAGTGAGTTCCGGTCGACTCCTCGGCGTGGCCCGGACGGAACTGGTCCTGCAGCCCTTCCCGCCTCAGCTTCCACCGGCATTCCCGGCATTCCCGGCATCCAGGGCAGTCCGCCGCCCCGGCCGCTGACACCGGGGGCACCCCGCGGTCGTAATAACGACCCCGAAGTGCCCCCGGTGCTCGGGCAAGACCGTCCCGGACCCGCCTCACTCCACCAGAAACGCACCCATGGGCCATCGTTGTTGTTCGGTCTGAGTAATTGCGGTAAATGCCGGGATTGCTCGGATAGCCGAACCGACGGACGGCGAGTTCACGGGCACAACCCGGCAAACTGTCGGCATTGGGCTGTTCTTGCCGCTGTTGCCGCGCCGAATCATCCTCCTAGCCCGATACTCCGATGTTGGATTATCCGAAACCGGATGAGTCAGCGGGAGCGGGAAGCCTAGACGGGGGCCAGCCGGGCAGAGGGCCAGCCGGGCAGAGGGCCAGCCGGGCAGAGGGCCAGCCGGGCAGAGGGCCAGCCGGGCAGAGGGCCAGCCAGGGCGGGAAGCTGGGGGTGGCCAGCCGGGCGAGTCAACCGGGGCCAGCGCGCAGACAGCTGGGCGGGACTGCGGGGCGGGCCGGCGGGCGGGCGGGCCGAGACGGCCGAGGAGGGGCCGGCAGGGTTGACGTTTGTCCAGGTCTGACACGATGGTGGCGTATTCGCGTTACGACTCGGCGAGGGGGATTCATTGGCCGCGGAGACAACAAGACCCGATGGAGAGCTGCGCAGCGCCGCCTGGTTCGCGGCCGAGGGCAGGCCGGGAATGGTCTACCGGTCCTGGCTGCGGGCGGAAGGATTCCCGCCGGAGGTATTCGACGGCCGGCCAGTTATCGGGATCGCCAACAGCTGGTCCGAGCTCACGCCTTGCAACGCTCACCTGCGCGGCGTTGCCGAGGCGGTCAAGCGGGGCGTCTGGCAGGCGGGCGGCTGGCCGCTGGAATTCCCGACCATGTCGCTCGGCGAGACCCTTATGCGGCCAACCGCGATGCTGTTCAGGAACCTCATGTCGATGGAGGTCGAGGAACTCCTGCGGGCCAACCCGATCGACGGAGTTGTGCTGCTTTCCGGATGTGACAAGACGACTCCGGCGATGCTGATGGCGGCGGCGAGCGCGGACCTGCCGGCGATCATGGTGACCGGCGGTCCCATGCTGAACGGCAAGTTCCGCGGCGAGGACGTGGGCTCAGGGACGCACCTGTGGAAGTTTGAGGCCGAACTGGCCGCCGGGCGGATGACGCAGGCGGAGTGCCTGCTCGCGGAAAGCGGCATGGCCCGCTCCTGCGGGCACTGCATGACAATGGGTACGGCGTCGACGATGGCCTGCATGGCCGAGACGCTCGGGATGCAGCTTCCCGGCTCCGCGGCCTGGCCGGCCGCCGATTCCCGCCGGGTACTGACCGCGCAGCAAGCCGGGCAGCGAATCGTGACGCTGGCGCGGGACCAGGTACGGCCATCGCAGATCATGACCAGGGAGGCGTTCGAGAACGCGATCAGGGTCAACGCCGCCATAGGCGGGTCAACTAACGCGGTCATTCATCTGCTCGCCATCGCCGGCCGACTCGGAGTGCCACTGCGACTCGAAGACTTCGACGAGCTGGCCAGAGATGTTCCGACGCTGGTCAACCTGATGCCGTCCGGGCGTTTCCTCATGGAGGATTTCTGTTACGCCGGAGGCATCCCCGCGGTGATGGCCGAGCTCGGTGACCTGCTGCACACCAGCCACGTGAGCGTGACCGGCAAGACTCTCACCGAGAACATCGAGGAAGCGAAATGCTGGAACCGCGAGGTCATCAAGACGGTCGCGGAACCGCTTCAGCCGCCGGGTACCGGCACCGCGATCCTGCGGGGCAACCTCTGCCCGGCCGGCGCCGTGATCAAGCAGTCCGCGGCGTCGCCGCACCTGCTCAAGCACCGGGGAAAGGCCCTCGTGTTCGACTCAATCGAGGAGTACCACGAGGCGGCCGTGCGCCCGGACCTCGAGGTGGATGAGTCGAGCATCCTCATCGTGCGCGGCGCGGGCCCGCGCGGCTATCCCGGCATGCCCGAGGTCGGCAACTTCGTGCTGCCAAGCAAGCTGCTCGAACGCGGTGTCACCGACATGGTGCGGATCTCGGACGCCAGGATGAGCGGCACCGGCTTCGGCACGGTCGTGCTGCACGTAGCGCCCGAGGCGGCGGTTGGCGGTCCGCTTGCCCTGGCCAGGACCGGCGATTGGGTCAGTCTCGACGTGCCGGCCCGGAGCCTGACGCTCGAGGTAAGCGACGAGGAACTGGCCGAGCGAAGGGCCGAGTGGGCACCAAAGCCAGGCCTGTATCACCGTGGCTACGCCCAGCTCTACACCGAGCACGTGCTTCAGGCCGATCAAGGCGCGGACCTGGACTTCCTGGTCGGCTCAAGCGGCAGCGACGTCCCCAGGCACAACCACTAGGCGCTACACACGGGCGTGCAGGTAACCCGCCCAGACCAGGGGCACCGCTGCCCGCCCGTCGTCACGCAGGCCGCGAACAGCGTCACGCAGCGCCCGCGCCGACCCGCCGCCGCCACCAGCCTCGCCCGCGAACTGACGACGGAGGTCCGCCGAGCTGTCGCCGAATTCCCACATAGTGCCAACTACCTGGAAGAAGTCCTTGATCGGCAGCACCGAGGCGAAGCAGGCCTGCCCAGGGTTACTGGCGAAGACCGCGGATCCGGCCGCGTCCGCCCGATCGTTCGCCCGGCCGAGTGCGTGCACGGTGACCGTGTAGGAAGACACCACTCGATCAAGCAAGGTCCTGCCCTGGCCTTCCCTGTGATAGCCGGCGGCGTGCAGGGGCAGGCGGCACAGCGCCCCAGTCGGCATCCACCAGATTCTCGCCGGATCGTCGGCGGCCCCATCCGCCGGATCGTCGTAACCGAGCTGGTCGAGCACGGGGCAGGCGATGGTGTCCCACAGCCACTCAAGTATCCCGCTGAGATCGCTGTTAGGCCCGGAAGGCTCGGTCATGGCACGACCTTCCCGGCCTCCCCTGGCCTGGCCGAGCGCCCGGTCGAGCAAGGCGATCCTGGCCGCTAGCCTGGCCGGGCTGAGACCGGGAAGCGGTACGCAGGTGACCGTGCCCCCGGCCAGAAGAAGCGCGTCGCTTCGATAGCGGCTGATGTTGATGGCCGCAACGGGATCAGAACCTGAGCGGCCCAGCAACTCGGACAGGGCAGGTGCGTCAGCCGGCTCCCTTGAGCCGTTGCCGCCCGTACCTAACACCGGTCCGAGCAGGCTAGTCCGGCCAGTTTCCAGCAGCCAGAACGCCAGCGCCGCCCGCTCGGCGGCGGTCTGGCCGGCTTGCTCATCAAGCAAGGCCAGGGCCGCCGCTTCGCTCGCCAGGCCGGCACAGCCGGCCAGGCTCTGCCTGACGTTCCCGGACTCTGCGCTGTCCTGGCCTATCGTCCCGAGCCTGAGCACGGCGACCCGCATAAGCTCGGCCGCCGCGTGCACCTGTCCGGACGCGAGAAGGTCGGCCGCTACCTCGCGGCCCACACTGACCGATTCCGTCAGATCGGCGAGGTCACCGTAGTGCTCGAAACGAACCCTGAGCGTCGTGCACAAGCTGTGCCCGACCGTAGCTGATTCTTGACTTTCCCTGCGGGTCAGGCCGAAAGCACGTCTGAGAGTCATTACTGCGGCGTCTAGATCGCGACGCCCAAGGGCCGCGCCTTCGCGTTCGAATCGCAGGTTGAGCGCACCCGCGAGATCAATAAGAATTGCCAGCTTGGCCGGGTCGCCCTCAGGCACAAGGTCAGCGCCACGCCGACTGACCTCGACCGCCTCGTCAATGTCAGCCATCGCGCCGTGGCGCCTGAATCGGTGCCGCAGCGCCACCCCGAGCGTGCGGAGTACCTTCGACTGAGCTTCGCTGTCGTCGCCCGGCGTCACCGCCAGCATCTGGCGGCACCGGGCAACCGCACCAGAGAGCAGGTGATCATCGGACGAGCCGATGGCCTGCTCAAGCATAGAAGCCGCTAACCGAAACGCCTCTGCTGGTACTGAGAACTGTCGGTCAGAAATCGGCTCACTGTCAGCAGCCACGCCCATCCAACGCCCCCATAAACATCTCGACGGAGAGCCACCCGATCGGCATTGCCGTCCGCGCGCTCCTGGATCGCGGCATTCTCTCTTAATGTAAGCATCTAATGGGCAATTAGTCGCGCGTTCACTGGAACTGTCATATTTTTGTCATCTTTACATAAAGATGTCGACAGCGCCGCACATTGACATATTAAGAAGCTAACACCCCCGACGCCTGAAATGATAAACATAAGACAGGTACCTAGTCGGTCACGAACTCCAGGGGGCCCGGAATGCCGGAAGCGAGCAAGGCCTTGGGGGCCGGAGTGCGGGTGCTGTCGCCTGCAGCACCCTCGGTTGGCCTTGCTCGTGGCGTTTCAGGCGACCTGAAGGCTAGGGTCGGCAAGGGGGTCAGCGGATATTCGAGGGGGCCGCTCGCGTGGTGATGGACTTAGCCAGGTAGCTCTGGCGAAGATCCCGGAGGGGCAGTCGCCAGCGGAAGGGTTCGAATGCTCGCGCCAGCAGGCCAGTCTCTTACCCTGGCATGGTCTGCTGAGGACGGGAGCGGCAAAATGCCGCTCCCGTCCTTCAATGTCAGCCCCGGGCCCTACCTGACCGCGATAGCCAGCGACTGCACGAAGTCGGCGATCTGACGGAGCGTGCGGCATTCCCTGACCGAAGCGCACCAGGGCGCGTACTTGCTGATCACCGAGTCGCCCTGATCCCAGTAGCGTCGCGGCTCTGGATTAAGCCAGTACACCTGGCCGGCCCGCTCGTGGACCTTGGCGAACGAAGCTTGCGCGGGGTCAAGATAGTTCGTCCTCGCGTCGCCGACGACAAGGACTACAGAACGCCTGGTCAGCTGGGGTGCGTACTGGCTGGCGAATTCCCTCAGCACTGACCCGTAGTCGGAACTGCCGCTTAGCCTGATCGCGGGCGCCGCGGCCTCGCGGGCGCCGAGCTGACGCCCGGCGGCTCGCGCCTCGCGCACCAGCTCGGTGATGTCGGCCAGCCCGTCGACGAAGGAAAAGACCCTGAGCCGGTTCAGCCGGCTGTCGAGCGCCGCCAGCAGGTCAAGCGTGAACCTCGAGAAGGCCGACACCGAACCAGACATGTCGCAGAGCACGACAATCTCCGGTTTCGGCGGCCTGGCCGGCTCGGTGACGAGCCGGAACGGCACTCCCCCCGTGCCCATCGCGAGGTGCAAGGTCTTGCGGATGGACAACCGCCGCTTGCGGTACATGGCAAGCTGCGCGAGCACGTGGGTCAGCCGCTGAGCCAGCGGGCCGATGGCTGAGGCCATAGCGGCCAGTTCAGCGGCCGAAGCGGTGACGATGTCGATGTCCTCGGCGAGCCCGACCCGCATCGTCGTGCGGACCGCGCGGGCACCCCGGTCGGCGACCAGTGCCCGCCGGATCGCGGATCGCAGATCGGCGCGGAAACCTTCCACCGCGCGGTCGGCCTCGGCCTCTCGCAGCCGGTACCTGAACCCCGCGGACCGAGAGGACCCGCCGCCCTGCCCGCCGCCACCACCGCCATCGCCTTCGCCGCCTTCGTCATCGGCGTCCCGCTGACCGGCTCCGCTGGCGATCAGCTCAGCCCGGAGATCCGTCAGCCCGGCCGCCTCATCGACCGCGATCGCGGCGAACACCCCCGCGACCGGGCTTCCCGGCTCAAGCCCGCCGAACCGGCGCACGAACTCGTCCGCGAGCAGCCGCCTGAACTGTTCGTCGTCAGAGCCGAGCGCCGACCGCAAAGTGGCCCGCAGCTCCGCATCGCTCATCGCCTCGATGAGGTCGGCGCCCGGTCGCTTGGCGCCGGCGGTGTACAGGTCGAAAATCAAGTTGAAGGCGTCGAGCTGCTCCGTCCGCTTTACCAGCGCACATTGCATGGTCGCGCGCAAAACTTCTTTATTCTGCAAAGAAACCAGGCTGGCCGCCCTGGCTGCGTCCAGGTGCTCGCCTACGGAGACCTCGATCCCGACGTTCCTCAGCTCATCGACGAGCTTGGCGAGCATGGCTTGCATGGGCTAGATCCGCAGTTCGGCTACGGCAGTGTCAATATCCCTTTCGTACTTGAGCAGCACGGAAAGGGTTTGCCTGATCAGGTCGCCGGAGAGGTCGGAGGCCCCGAGCGTCAGCAAGGTCCTGGCCCAGTCGAGCGATTCCGCGATGGACGGCGGCTTCTTGAGGTCAGCCTTGCGCAGCACGGCGATCAGTTCGGCGATCTCGCGAGCTAGGTGCCCGGCTAGTTCTGGCACGTGCAGCCGGACGATCTCCGCTTCGCGTTCCACGCTCGGATAGCCGAGGTGCAGGAACAAGCAACGCCGCTTCAGGGCCTCGGAGAGGTCCCTGCTGTTGTTGGAGGTGAGGAAGACCTGCGGAATGTGCGTCGCGGTCACCGTTCCAAGCTCAGGAATCGACACCTGATACTCGGAAAGGACTTCGAGCAGCAGCGCCTCGCTCTCGATGTCAAGCCGGTCGACCTCGTCGATCAGCAGCACGGCCGGGTCATCCGAGCGGATCGCGGCCAGGAGCGGACGCGAGAGCAGGAACTCCTCGCTGAAGATCCCGGCGGCGTCCAGGTCCTTGGTTCCGCCACCCTGGTGCAGCTGAAGCTGGAGCAGTTGGCGGCGGTAGTCCCACTCATAAATCGCCTTCGATTCGTCCAGGCCCTCGTAGCACTGCAGCCTGATCAGGCGCTTGGCTGTCGCTAGCGCGACGCTCTTGGCCAGCTGAGTTTTACCTGTCCCGGCCGGGCCTTCGATCAGCACCGGCTTGCCGAGCTCGGCGGCCAGGTAGACGACCGTGGCAATGGCGGTATCGGCGAGGTAGCCCGCGCCGCGCAGGTCCTCGAGCACCTTGTCTACTGGCTCCATGGCTTTAAGTATCGTTAGCGTTAGCTACTCGTCGGTACGGGGGGTTAAAGACCTCCCACGGGACGGTGGGATACCGGACCCGTACCACCCGGCTGTAGCGGGTGGGCGCCCGGCACCGCATCTAATTCCGCTACGACAGCCGTACAGACAGCACAAAGCCGATAAATCGGCCCGGTTGGCCCGCCGCCGGCACGCGAGCCGCCCAGGCCGGCCGCTAGCCTGCCTACGGCATCAGCTAATCGGCCATTTTGGCTCAGCTAGCAGCAACGCTGGCCCATAGATGCTGCTCGGGCGGCGGCAACCGCAACGGTGGGCCATAGATGCTGCGGCAACCGCATCCATGGGTCACCGTTGCGGTTGGCGGCGGGCTGCTAACCGCAACGGTGGGCCATCGTTGCGGCCGACCGCACGTAACGGGTGTTTTGTTCCCTCACCCGGTCCTGGTGGTTTATTTGTTGTGGTGCCGACCGTTACGGGGCGTGGTGTTGGCGGTGTAGTTCGGGGTGTTTTGCGTAAGTCCGGAAAGTGAACCCGTACAAGGTCGGCGCGGTCTGGTGACCTTGTACGGGTTGCCGTGTCTTCCGGGTGAGGGTATGTGGCGTTTTGCGGGTTTTCACGGTACGGTTAACCGTACAAGGTCGCGATCGCGCGGCGACGTTGTACGGGTTGGCTTTCTGGACGCACTCCCGGGCCAAACATCAATAAGCCAGCAGGATCTCACCCCATCGCGGCGGTCGCACGGCGTCGTTGCCCCCACCCCCGGCCGCAATCGATGTCCCCCATCCCGCCGGCGGCATTGTTGCGGTTGGGCTGGGTGTCGGCGGGGGGACGTAGGGTGGAGTGGTGGCGACGATTGATGACGTGGCCGGGATGGCGTTGGGGCTGCCTGAGGTTACTCAGGACGAGCGGCATGGAAATCTGACCTGGTTTGTGGGGAAGAAGGCGTTCGCCTGGGATCGCCCGTTTAGCAAGGCTGACCTCAAGCGGTTCGGCGAGGAGACTCCGCCTGAGGGACCGATTCTCGCGGTCCGCGTGGAGGACCTCGCGGAGAAGGAAGCCGTCCTAGCCGCGCATCCTGACTCCTTCTTCACGATCCCGCACTTCAATGGCTACGCCGCCGTCCTGATCAAGCTCAACCAGGTCACCGCGCCCGACCTGCGCGAAGCTGTCACCGACGGGTGGCTGGCCTGCGCTCCGGCCGCCTTGGCAAAGGAGTACCTCGCCCGTTAACCGGCCTCACTCAATGGCGGGGTAGACGAGGGATTTGAGCTGGGCGCGGAAGTTGAAGGTGCCGGACGGGATCAGCTGGGTCATGAAGATCACGATGAGGTCCTCGGCCGGGTCGATCCAGAAGGCCGTGGACGCGGCGCCGCCCCACATGTACTCGCCGCTCGAGCCGATCACGCCGGCTTCCGGCGGCGTTTTGGCTACGGCGACGGTCAGCCCGAAACCCATGCCGGGGAATCCGGTCTCGCCGTAGCTGTCGGGGATCGCGAAGGCGGATAGGTCACCGTCGCCGGGCAGGTGATTAGCGGTCATCAGCTCGACGGTTTTCCGGCCGAGAATCCTGGCGTCGTCGAGATGGCCGCCGTTCGCGAGCATCTGACAAAACCGCAGGTAGTCGCCAGTCGTCGAGACCAGGCCGCCACCTCCGGACAGGAACGTCGGCTCGGTCAGGTACCTGCTGGTTGCCGGGTCATCAGCGAGCACCAGCTTCTTGCCGCCGGTCCGCTGGTAGCAGGCGGCGAACCGGTCAACCGCACTGTCGGGCACCGCGAAACCGGTGTCCGGCATGCCGAGGGGGTTGAAGATCGCCTCGCTCAGGTAGTCGTCGAAGCGCTGTCCCGACATGATCTCGACGAGCCGGGCGCACACGTCGGTCGAGACCGAGTAGAACCAGCGCGTGCCCGGATGGAACTCAAGCGGAAAACGGGCGTAGTGGTCGATCAGCGTGGCGAGTGTCCGTCGGCTCTCGGGCGCGGATTTCCGGTCAGGTGCGGATGAGGAAAGCCGTTCCGCTATCGTCGGGCCGTCACCGAAGCCGAGGCCGGACATGTGCATGAGCAGGTCGCGCACCGTCATCGGCCGCTGCGGCTCGACGAGTAGCTCGGTGCCGTCGTCCGCGCGCTCCCGCACCTTCAGCCCGGCCCATTGCGGAAGAAATCTGGTCACCGGGTCCGTCAGCTGGAAAAGGCCGCGCTCGTACAAAGTCATCAGGGCGACGCCGGTTATCGGCTTCGTCATCGAGTAGATCCGCCAGATGGTGCCCTCATCGACCGGCGAGGAACGCTCGCGATCGGCGAGGCCAAAGGACCTGAAATAGCCGACGTGGCCGCGCCGCGCGACGACGACCTGGCAGCCGGCGATGCGGCCGGCGTTGATGTAACGGCCCTGAAGGTGCTCGGTGATCCGCTCGAGTTGCCGCTCGTCGAGTCCGGCACTGGCTGGGTCTATCTTCATAATTAGCCATGTTCCGGCGGGCCGATGGCGACATCAACCCCTGGCGAGTACAAAACCAGCGGCGCCCCGGCCGGGGCCGGCAGCCCAGCTGCCCGGATCAGGCCGTCGTCCACCGATACAGCCTCGGCCCGGTGCAGCGGCCAGGGGTCATGGCGCGCCCGCGCGAGCCGGTACCGCGGGCCTGAGACGCTGAACAGGATCCAGCGCGCGGTGAGGAAATGGTCGCGCTCGCTGATCTCGCCGGGGTTGAGCCGACCGCCGACCTCGACCGTGACCTGGCTCGATGTCCCGAGCGGGCCCGGCCAGCGGCGACGGCAGCGGTAGGAGATCCGCTCGCCTTGCGAGCTCAGGTCCATAGCGGACCAGAAGTAGGGCAGCCGGTACGTGGTGCGGGCGACGGCCACCGCGCCGAGCCTGGCCGCGTCGAGGGACAGGAACCAGATCCCCGACCGGCCTTCCTGATCGCGCACATAGGTCCTGACATTGGTCTCGCAGAATCTCGACACCCACGGAGCGGTACGGCCGTGGCCAGTCGCGACGACCATGAAGAACGGAACGAGGCCGACCCAGGCGACGCCGTCGTAAGACTCGGCCTCGAGTCCGTCCGGCAGCAGCCTGGACACGTCGGCCGGGTCGAACGGCCAGTGCAGGAACGTAAGTCGTTCCCAGCGCTGGCGCATGACCGGACGCTCGATCTGAAACGGACAGGTTGCCGGGGTATCTTCCACGTCTTCCATGATGGCTGAGCTTCGGGGTTGGTGTTTTGAGGTCAAGACCTGCTGCGGCGGTGGTGGTGGCGGGGTACCGGACACGTGTCGCCCGGCTGCGTCCCGCAATTGCCTGGCGACACATGTCCGGTACCCCCTCTCAGTGCGCGAACGACAGCCGCCCAGACGACACCGGCTGGCAAAGCACCCTCAGCTGGCTCCGCCGCAGGGCCGCGAGCCGCCTGGGGCGGCCGCGAGCTTGCCGACGGCACCAGCTGACCGGACAGGGAGGCTAACCGCAACGCTGGCCCATAGATGCTGCTCGCGCCGGGCGGGCAACCGCAACCATGGGCCATCGATGCTGCGGCAACCGCATCCATGGGCCACCGTTGCGGTCAGCCGACCCGGCCGAGCAGCATCGATGTCCCACCGATGCGGTCGCAGCCCGAGCCCGGGGAGCGAATTGCCCGATACGCCGGGGCTCAGCGCCGCCGGCCGGTCGCCGCAGGCCCCCAGCTGAGCGAATTGTCGCAGTTGTCCAGCTGGGGTCCACGCCGGCCAAGCGGGGGAAGGGTGCCGACGCCGACGCAGTCGGCCAGGCCGGCTGCAGGACGACCTTTTGTTGCGGACTTGACCTTAAAACACTAGCCCCGAGGCAACAACGGGCCGTGCCCAAGTTCGGGTAGGACGTGCCGTCCGAACAAGTCACATTCGGCCGCGTGCGGGTAGCCGGAGAGGATGAACGCCTCCATGCCTAGGGCGGCGTAGGCCCGGAGCTTCGCTAGGACCTGGTCAGGATCACCCACGATCGCGGCGCCGGCGCCCGAGCGAGCCCGGCCGATGCCTGTCCACAGGTTGTCTTCGACGAAGCCTTCGTCGTCGGCGACGTCGCGCATCTCGCGCTGCCTGAGCTGCCCGGTCGAGGTCGGGTGCTGGGACTCGCTCAGGATCCGCTGGCCGACTTCGGGGTCCAGGCGGGATGCCAGCCGCCGGGCCGCGGCGCGCGCTTCGGTTTCGGTGTCGCGGACGATCACGTGCACCCGGTAGCCGAACCGCAGCTGGCGCCCGTGCCGCGTGGCCCGCGCCCGCATATCGGTCAGCACAGCCTCGACCTCGGGCATCGTGTCCGGCCACATCAGGAAAACATCGGCGGCCTGGGCGGCGACTTCCCTGGCGGGCTCGGACAAGCCGCCGAAGTAGAACGGCGGGCAGCCGCCGACGGTCGGGCACGCCCGAGGCGGGTCGAGGGTCAGGTCGACGAACTCACCGTGGAAGTCGACTGGCCGACCGTCGAGCAGGTCACGAAGCACTCGCATGATCTCAAGCGTGCGCTGGTACCTGGGGGCTGACTCGAGCTTCTGGCCGGGCAGGTCGGAAGAGATGATGTTGACCGTGAGCCGCCCGCCGAGCATGCGATCGATTGTGGCCAGCTGGCGGGCGAGCTGAGGCGGCCACAGCTCGCCGAGCCTGACGGCGACGAGAAGCTGCATCCGCCGCAGCAACGGGGCCAGACCGGCCGCGATCGCGGTCGAGTCGATGCCCTTTACGTAGTCGGAGGGCAGCAGCATGTTGTCGTAGCCGGCTTCCTCGGCCGCGAGCGCGATGCCGCGCGAGTGCTCCCAGGTGGACCGCAGCCTAGGGTCAGGCACGCTGAGAAACTCGTGATCGTCATCGCAGATCGGACAGAACCACGAGATCTCACAGCCCATATCCCCAAGCTAGGGGACGAGCACGATCTTGCCTAGCACATGACCTTGGGCCAGCCGCCGGTAAGCGGCCTTGACCTGGGTCAGCGGGAAGGTCTCCGTGATCGGGAGCTCAAGCCGCCCGCCTGCGATCAGCGCGGCGAGTTCCTCGAGCACCGTGGCGCTGGCCCCGGCGGCGTTGCCCTCGCCCTTGACGCCGTACTCGTCGACGGCGGTGAAGTTAGCGATCGTGTCGATCCTGGCGGGCTGCACGCCAAGGTCGAGCGCCACCCGGACGTAGTCGCCGCCGAACGTGTCGATGAACGCGTCGATCCGGTCAGCTTCCTGGTTGATCCGGCCGGTCACGTCCTGGCCGTAGTTGACCGGGATTACCTCGTGGTCGGTTAGCCACTGCCGGTTCGCCGGGCTGGCCAGGCCGATCACGGTGGCATCGGCCAGCTTGGCGAGCTGAACGGCCAGGCAGCCAACCCCGCCGGTGGCGCCGACGACCACGACGGTGTCGCCGGCGGCGAGTTCGACCGCCCTGACCGCGGCGTAAGCCGTGCAGCCCGCCACGTACAACGATCCGGCGACCTTCCAGGGCACCCCGGCCGGCCTCGGGGTCAGGTTCTTGACCTCGACGACGGCGTATTCGGCGTGGCTCGAGCGATCGTCGGTGAAGCCGATCACCTCGTCGCCGACATTGACCCCGTTCACGCCAGGGCCGGTCTCGCTGATGATCCCGGCCAGGTCACTGCCCTCGCCGGAAGGAAACGTCGCGGGCCAGCTGGAATGCAGGAGCCCCTCGCGGATCTTGGCCTCACCAGGGTTGATTCCCGTTGCCTTGACCTGAACCAGGACCTGCCCGGCGCCAGGTTCCGGCCGAGGCACCTCTACGACGTTGAGCACATCGACGTCGCCGTACTCGGCGAATCGCACTGCTCTCACTGGTCACAACCCCCTCAGCTTCTCCCAGAGGAACTCGAACACCAGCGCCCACTTCAGTGCGCGCTGCTCGTTGTCGGCGGCGGCCCCGTGCCCTCCCTCGATGTTCTCGTAGTAGCTGACCTGGTGACCAAGCTCGGTCAGCCTGGCCACCATCTTCCGTGCATGCCCAGGGTGCACCCGGTCATCCCTAGTCGAGGTAATGAACAGCACCGGCGGGTAGTGAGCATCAGCGGAAGTGTTGTGATAAGGCGAATACCGGCGCAGGTAGTCCCACTCCGCCGCCACGCGCGGGTCACCGTACTCCGCGATCCACGACGCCCCGGCCAGCAGTTCGTGGTACCTGTACATGTCGAGCAGCGGCACTTGGGCGACGATCGCGCCGAACAGTTCCGGGTAACTGGTCAGCATGACGCCCATCAGCAGCCCGCCGTTGCTGCCGCCCTCGATGCCAAGCCGGCCAGGTGTCGTGATGCCGCGTTTGACCAGGTCGGACGCTACCGCTGCGAAGTCCTCGTAGACCAGGTGCCTGTTTTGCTTAACCGCCGACATATGCCAATTGGGTCCGTATTCACCACCGCCCCTGAGGTTAGCGACTACGTAGGTACCGCCCCTGGCCAGCCAGCCCCGCCCGATGACTCCGCTGTAGGAGGGGGTCAGCGGGATCTCGAAACCGCCGTAGCCGGTCAGCAGCGTCGGAGCAGGCAGTTCGCCGGGATTACCCACGACGAAGTAGGGCACTTGCGTGCCGTCGTTGGATGCGGCGAAGTACTGCCTGACCTCCTGGCCGGACGGGTCGAAGAACGAGGGCGCCTGCTTGATCGCTTCCGTTTCCTCGCCGACCTGGCCGTAGAGCAAGGTGCCCGGCTGGGTGAAGCCGCTTGAGTACAGCATGAACTCGTCGCTGTCGTCGGGATCGGTCTCAGCGACCTCGATCTGGGCGAACTCCGGCGCTCCAGGCAGCCCGCTTCTGGCCCACGATTCGCCCGGCGTCAGCACCTCAAGTTCGCTGCGCACATCGTGCAGTTTGTTCAGGAGCAGGTGATTCCTGGTCCAGGCGAAGTAGCTCAGCGACATATGCGGATCGGGCTCGAACAACACGGTCAGGTCACGGTCACCGGCCAGGAACGCGTCGAACCGGCAGGCCAGCAGGGTCCCGGCCTGGTAACTGCTCCCGCCGACTTCCCAGGGCGACCGCGTCTTGATCAGCAGCCACTCTCGCTCGATGTCAGCCATGCAGTCGAGCGGCACCGGGATCCGTACCAGTTCGCCTTCGGCCGGGCGCAGGTACAACTCGCGGTTGTAGAAGTCGATCGCCCGAAGGACGAAGTCGCGCTCGTACCCTTTGGTCGGATCGTGATAGGCGTGGACGGCCACGTCTTCCGGCTCGCCTTCGAAGACGGTCACCGCCTCGGTGATCGGGGTGCCCCGCCGCCACTGCTTGGCGATCCTCGGGTATCCGGACGTGGTGAGCGAGCCAGGGCCGAAGTCGGTACCGACGTAGATGTTGTCCGCGTCGATCCAGCTCACATCGGTCTTGGCTTCAGGCAGGTAAAACCCGTCTTCGACGAAGCGGCGCTCGGCAAGGTCGAATTCCCTGATCACGGCGGCGTCGGCACCGCCAAGGGACAACTCCAGCAGCGACAGCCTGAAGTCGGGGCGCAAGGTGGCCGAGCCCTGCCAGACCCAGTTCTCGTCTTCGCGCCTGGCCAGTTCGTCCACGTCGAGCAGGATGTCCCAATCTGGCTCCGGCTTGCGGTACTCGGCCAGGGTGGTACGCCGCCAGATGCCCTTGGGGTGGGCCGCATCCTGCCAGAAGTTGTACAGGTGCTCACCGAGACGCCGGACGAAAGGAATCCGGTCATCGGCGTTAAGGACTTCGCGGAGCTCATCCCGCAACTCCGCGAACCCGGAAGCGCTCTCCAGCACGCCGAGCGTTTCCGTGTTCCGTACCCTTACCCAGTCAAGGGCCGCATCCCCGGTGACATCCTCGAGCCACAAGAAGGGGTCGTCTGTTACTTCACTCATCCCGCAAGTGTCGCAGGAACTGGGTCAGCGCCTGGTGGTAGGGAGCGATGCTGCTGATGTCAGCGAACTCCTCGTCACCGTGCAGGCCGCCACCGGCGATGCCGAAGATGACCGCGTCGATGCCGCGCTGATAGTAGTAGCGGCCGTCGGCGGCACCGTGCTTGCGCAGGAAATCGCCCCGGTACCCGGCCGCCCGGGCGGCTTCGCGAAGCGAAAGCACTTCCTGGCTGGCTTGATCCGCGTGGTGCGGCGGATCGGAGCGCTCCACGAGCGGGATCACGCCTGGCTCGCAGAACTTCGCCAGGTAAGCGGCGACCTCAGCGGTGCTGCGGCCGGTGAAATCGGTGTCCTGCGGCGGGAACCTGATGTCGAGCCAGGCCTCGGCGAAATCAGGGATCTGATTGCCTGCCTGGTTAGTAGTCTCGATGCGTGCCAGGTTGACGGTGGTGCGCCAGGCTTCGGCCCTGGCCTGCGGATAGGCCTCGAGCAGGCGAGTAAGGCTGGCGATGAGCTTGATCAGCGCGTTGTCGCCTTGCCAGGGGTAAGCGCCGTGCCCGCTGCGGCCGGTCGCCCGAAGCGTGGCCGCGGCCACGCCCTTGGAGTCGGTCACGAGTTCAAGGCCGCTCTGCTCGCCTATCAGCACGAACCCGGCCGTCACGCCCTGGTCGAGCTGGTGCTTGGTACCGTCCCGGCCGCCGATCTCCTCGTCGGTGACGAGTTGCAGGCCGAGCGGATAGGGCAAGCTGGCCGCGAGTTCGCGGAACACCTGAGCCATCACCAGCGCCGACACCTTCATGTCGTGCGCGCCCCGCGCGTAGAGGCGATCGCCGTCGCGCCGCGGCCGGAACAACTCAGCGGCCGCGGGCACGACGTCCAGGTGCCCGTTGAGCATGATGCGGAACGAGGGGCGCCGGTCACCGGCATACACGAGTGCGCTCGGCTTGCCGCCTGATTCGAATCGCTCGACGGTGAAGCCTGGCCCGATGAAGTCGAGCACGAAGTCAAGTACCCGGTGCAGTTCGGCTGGCCGGTCGGCGGTCGAAGGCATCGCGAGTAGCTCGCTGGCAGCGGGTAGGAACTTGGCTAGATCCATAACGGGCCACACTACTGAGCTTGGCCGGAGCCGGCGGGCTGGCACGAACGGCCAGAGCGGCTGCCAATAGCCTTAGGTGAGACCGAAGAACCGAAAAGGGAGGCTCGATGAACGAGCGAGTCAGCGCTGCCGTAGCCGGAACGATCGACGTTGGCGGCGACCTGACCGTGAACCGGATGGGGTTCGGCGCGATGCGAATCACAGGTGAAGGCATCTGGGGCGATCCACCGGACGAGCAGCGGGCGATCGCGACCCTGCGCCGGGTCGTCGAACTCGGCGTGAATTTCATCGACACCGCCGACTCCTATGGCCCTGAGGTCAGCGAGAACCTCATCGCTCGCGCGCTGCACCCGTACCCCGACGACCTCGTCATCGCGACCAAGGGCGGCCTGCTCAGGCCAGGCCCTGGCCGATGGACCCCAGACGGGCGGCCCAAGTACCTGCGCGAAGTCTGCGAGAGCAGCCTGCGCAGGCTGAAGCTTGACCAGATCCCGCTGTATCAGTTCCACCGGGTCGATCCCAAAGTGCCGCTTGAAGAGTCGGTCGGCGCGCTCAGCGAGCTGAAGAACGAGGGAAAAATCCGCCATATCGGGCTCTCCAACGTCAGCGAGCATCAGCTCAGGGAAGCCCAGCGGATCGTGCCGATCGTCTCGGTGCAGAACCGCTACAACTCGGGCGACCGCACGTCCGAGTCGATGGTGGACCTGTGCGAACAGGAGCAGCTTGTCTTCCTGCCGTGGGCACCGATGCAGGACACCTCGGCTGACGGCCCGGTCAGCGCGGCCGCGAAACAGCACGGCGTGAGCGAGCGCGAGATAGTACTGGCCTGGTTGCTCGCCCGGTCGCCGCAGATCCTGCCGATTCCCGGCACTGGCTCCCCCGACCACGCGGAGTCCAACGTGGCGGCCGCCGGCCTGCACGCTCAGCCCCGGCGAGATCGAGGCCATCAGCGCCTCATCAGGGAGCTAGTTAATGGCAGAAGAGCCCGCCGAGCCGGAAGACTCCGAGCTCGGCCCAGAGTCAGGGATGGACGACGAGGGAGTCCTTGACGCCTCAGACACCCTCGAAGGCAACCCTGGCGACGACCCGCTCGACACCGGCATCATCCCCGCCGACCGCTGGTCGGCAGGCGAGCGGTTCGGCACGACGGCCGCCGAGGAAGAAGCAGGCGAGTCTCTCGACCAGTTGCTGGCCGAGGAAGAACCGGACGTCGACCCTTACGCCGACGACGATGACTCCGAGTACGAGCCCGATCCGAGAACGGGCAGGCTCGTGGCGGAGGACGAAGGCGAGGGCGAAGACGACGAACCCGATATGGTCGCCCGAGATGTCGGCATTGACGCCGGCGCCGCGTCGGCAGAGGAAGCCGCCATGCATCGGCTGGACTCGGGCTCAGAGGACGCTGAAGACGAGTATCCGCAGTAGGGGGCTGGTGTTTTAAGGTCAAAGCCTGTGGGCCAGCGTTGCGGTTAGCTGAGCCCTGTCCGGTCAGCTGATGCCGTCGGCAAGCTCGCGGCCGCCCCCTGCGGCTCGCGGCCCTGCCGCGGGGGCCAGCTGAGGGTGCTTTGCCAGCTGGTGTCGTCTGTACGGCTGTCGTTCGCGCACTGAGAAGGGGTGCCGGCATGTGTCACCAGGCAATTGCGGGACGCAGCCGGGCGGCACGTGTCCGGTACCCCACCACCGCCGCAGCAGGTCTTGACCTTTAAACACCAACCTCACCACAACTACGACAAGGCACCGGCCAAGATCGCCCTGGCTTCTTCCTGGATTGCGGCCAGGTGATCGGGCCCTTGGAAGGACTCGGCGTAGAGCTTGTACACGTCCTCCGTGCCTGATGGCCTCGCGGCGAACCAGCCGGATGGGGACACGACCTTGAGCCCGCCGATCGGGGCGCCGTTGCCTGGGGCGGTCGTCAGCATGGCGGTGATTTTCTCGCCTGCCAGTTCGCCGGCGGTGACCTGGGCGGGCGAGAGCCTGGCCAGCGCCGCCTTCTGCGCGGGTGTCGCCGGGGTGTCGATTCTGGCGTACGCGGGCTCGCCGAACCGCCTGGTCAGGTCCGCGTACAGCTCGGAAGGCGTGCGTCCGGTCGCGGCGGTGATCTCGGAGGCGAGCAGGGCGAGAATGATGCCGTCCTTGTCGGTCGTCCAGACCTGGCCGTCCCGGCGCAGGAAGGAGGCGCCGGCGCTCTCCTCGCCGCCGAATCCGATTGTGCCGTCAAGCAAGCCGGGAACGAACCACTTGAACCCGACGGGTACCTCGTAGAGTCGCCGGCCAAGGCCCTCGGTCACCCGGTCGATCATGGCGGAGCTGACGAGCGTCTTGCCGACGGCGGCACCCTCGGGCCAGCCTTCCCTGTGGCCGTACAGGTACTCGATCGCGACGGCGAGGTAGTGGTTCGGATTCTGGAGCCCGCCATCGCCGGTGACGATGCCGTGCCGGTCGGCGTCGGTGTCGTTGCCGGTCGCGATCGTGAACTCGTGCTGCCTGGCGATGAGGCTCGCCATCGCGTAAGGGGACGAGCAGTCCATCCGGATCTTGCCGTCGAAGTCAAGCGTCATGAACCGGAAGGTGCGGTCGACCTCGGTGTTGACGACGGTGAGGTCAAGCCCGTACCGGTCGGCGATCTCTTCCCAGTACGCCACGCTGGCCCCGCCGAGCGGATCGGCGCCGATGTGGAGGCCGGTCGCCCTGATCAGGTCAAGGTCGACGACCTGCGGCAGCGCGGCGACGTAAGCGTCGAGAAAATCGAAGCGGTCGGTAGTGTCGGCGGCCAGCGCCCGTCCGTAAGCGATCCGCCGGACGCCGGCTAGCCCGCCGGCGAGCAGTTCGTTCGCCCGGTCCTGAATCTGGCCAGTGATCTCCGTCCCGGCCGGGCCGCCGTCGGGCGGGTTGTATTTGAAGCCGCCATCAGAGGGCGGGTTGTGCGAAGGCGTGACCACGATGCCGTCGGCCCTGGGGCCACCGGAGGAGTTGTGCGCCAGGATCGCCCTCGACACCGCCGGCGTTGGCGTGTAGCCGTCGCGGGCGTCGAGCAGCACGCGGACCCCGTTCGCGGCGAGGACCTCGAGCGCGCTGGCCTCCGCTGGCACCGAGAGCGCATGCGTGTCAACCCCGAGGTAGAGCGGGCCTTCAATGCCCGCGCCCGCCCGGTATTCGCAGATCGCCTGCGTCGTGGCGATGATGTGATCTTCGTTGAAGGACGTCGTCAGCGCCGAGCCCCGGTGGCCTGACGTGCCGAACGACACCCGCTGCGCCGGATCGGCCGGGTCGGGATGCGACTCGTAGTAGGCCGTGACCAGCTTCGCCACATCGACCAGGTCATTCGCGCCGGCCGCCTGCCCAGCTCGCGGACTCACCATGGCGCCCATCCTGGCACGCCCGACCATCGCCGGGGCGCCTCCGGGCCCCGGCACCGGGGGGTTCCGGGGGGTCGCCCCCCGGGCTAACACTGCAATGCTTCAGGATCCGTTCAGCAGGCTTTCAGGTCGGCGTCCTAAGCTCAGCCGGTAACGAGGCAGGAACGGCTATTAGCCACTGGTCAGGCGGGGAGGCTGCAACCGTGCGTGAAGGCGTGACCATCTCACACCGGGGATCGGTGTATGAGATCGGGCGAGGGCGTGGTTTCTACGGGATCTGGATCGCAGCGGCGCCCCAGCCGACGCCGGTTGAGTGGTGGCCGGAAACCCAGGACGGGTGGTGCGACGCGTGGGCTCGGTTCACTGCGATCGAGGCGGCTGGAGCGATCGGCAGCGTAGAGCATCCGGCGCCTGAGCTGGCCCTGGCCGGGGTCACGCGCGAGCGCGGGCCCTTGCGGCTGGCCGGCGTGGTCCTGCTTGCGATCGGCGTGCTTCTCGGGGTCATCGGCCTCTTCCCCGGTTACACCGGGGGCTCGAGCCTCGCGAGCGCGGCTACCGACCTCGTGCCGCACGCGATCTACCTCCTGGCGTGGGCGTTCAGCGCGGTGCTGCTCCTGCGGGCAGGCAATGCCCGCAGGACCGGAGCACTCATAGCCGTGGGCACAAGCGCGGTGACTTTCGGTCTCTTCTTCGCCGACCTGGGCCTCGTGATCGCGGGCGGCGCCCGCCTCGGCGGCGCCGGTCTCGCCCTCAGCCTGATTGGCTGGATCGCGTGCGCGGTCGGCTCGGTGCTCGCGTTGCTGTCCAGGCGAGACGGGCTGGCGGCTAAGCCCAACGGCCGCGACGCGTGGCTAGCGGCCACGCTGGCCGTGATCGCCGGTCTCGGCGCGGCTCTGGCCTTCGCGCCACCTTGGGACAGCTACGTCCTGCTGACGCCGTCGGGCGTACTCGGCTCGGGAACCGCGGGCAACGCGTTCAAGAACCCGGGACCCGTGATCCTCGGCAACGTCGCCGTGATGGTGATCCTGGTGGCGATCGTGATCGTCGCCGCTCTCTGGCGGCCGGTCAGGCAGGGCGCCGCGCTCCTGGCCGGGGCGACGGTGCCGCTCGCCGCGCAAGTCATCTCGGCTCTCGTCCAGGTCGGCAGCAAGACGCCGCCTCAGCTCTTCGGCATTTCGCCCGCCGAGGCAGCACGGATAGGCCTGACTATCCACTCGGGTCTCACGGCCGCGTTCTGGGTCTTCTGCGGATTCGTCGTCGCGCTGATCTTGCTCTCCGTGCGGATGGCGACAACGCCCACGGAGGCGACCGCGCCGCCAGCAGCGATACCGCCAATGACACCCGCGAGCCAGGACCCGCTCGGTACCCAGCCGTTGACCGACGAAGCCGCCGACATACTCGCCGGCCCCACGTCAGACTCCGGTGACACTACGCCAGCTTCACTGAGCGTCACTCAGCAAGGCTGGCCGACTAGCCAGCTCTAGCTGTGCTTGCGGTGCTTGGCCGGAAGCCTGACCGCATAGAACGCTGTCGGCTTCCAGAACCCGCCGTAATGGATGAGGCTGATCACGGTGCCCGAGTCGTGGGCGCCGTAGGTGTAGCCCCACTTCTTGAACAGTTCCACGTGCCCGGTCCCGTAGAACGCCAGATCGCCGGTCTTAGGGGTCTTGACCCTGATCAGCAGCGGGCTGGCGAGCATCTCGTAGGTGGTTCTTGGCAGGTGGATGCCAGCGTGGCGATACGCCATCATCACCAGGCCAGAGCAGTCAAAGCCTGGTCCGGTGCCACCCCAGACGTACGGGTGGCCCTTCTGCCTAAGCGCCCAGTCGTACGCCCGCATCCGCATCGGCTTCGGCCCGCTGGGCTGGGATCCGTGCGGACCGGCCGCTCCCGGCTGGTCGGCCTTGACCTGGACCTGACCGGCTGCTACTGGCGTCGCGCCGGCTGTCCCCTGGAATACGAAAACCGCGGCAACCCCGAAGGGGATCGCTGCGGCTGTCAATCTGCCTATTGTTCTCGGTTTCAGTCTGGACACGCATTTCCGATCACGCGGTGGGCACGCAGACTCTGCGGGGAAAGGAGGCGGTGCCATCCTTACGCGGCCGAGTTGCGCCTGATGATTCGGTACGCTAGCTGTTCGAGCAGCTGCTGTCCGACAAAACACCAAAGAGGTACCCGATGGGCGTGTCGAAAAACCAGACTTGCACGCTCTATGCCGTCTCTTGACTACAGAAATGGCCTTGGAAAACGGTTTCTCCGGTCCGTAAACGGCACGGAACATCAGTTACGTAAGCAAACGCGTTATCCAGTCGTAATCCGATTTATTCGAGAAGTTAATCTTGAGAGCGTCTAGTAGAAATCTCTATACTTTACCATACTGTAACCGTCAGATGCGCATATTTAGGACAAGCCCGGCACGGTTCATCCGCTCCTGCCGGGGGCAGACGATACTCATGAACGACATCGCCGAACTCGCCCAGCAATTGCGAGTGGACTCAATCAGGTGCAGCACCTCGGCCGGCTCCGGCCATCCAACGTCGAGCATGTCGGCGGCCGACCTCATGGCAGTGCTGCTGACCAGGTATCTCCACTATGGCTGGCAGAAGCCTGAGAACCCGGCCAACGATCACTTGATCTTCTCCAAGGGACACGCTTCGCCGCTCCTCTACTCGATGTTCAAGGCGGCGGGCGTGATCACGGACGAGGAACTGATGAGCGGGTACCGCCGGTTCGGCTCAAGGCTCGAAGGCCACCCGACGCCGGCCTTGCCGTGGGTGGACGTCGCGACCGGATCGCTCGGCCAGGGCCTGCCCGATGGCGTCGGCGTCGCCCTCGCCGGGCGCTATCTCGACGAATTGCCTTACCGTATCTGGGTGCTTTGCGGCGATAGCGAGATGGCGGAGGGCTCGATGTGGGAGGCCTTCGACAAGGCATCCCACTACAGGCTCAGCAACCTGACCGCGATCGTGGACGTCAACCGCCTCGGCCAGCGCGGCCCGACCGAACTCGGCTGGGACCTGGAGAGCTACGCCAGGCGGATCGCCGGCTTCGGCTGCCATCCGATCCTGATCGACGGCCATGACCTCGGTGAGATCGACAAGGCGCTCGGGCACGCGACCGGAGCCGACCAGCCGACCGTGATCCTGGCCAGGACCCGCAAGGGCCGCGGCTTCTCCGAGGTCGAAGACGCCGAGGGCTGGCACGGCAAGCCGCTGCCGCCTGAGATGGCAGAGCGGGCGATCATTGAACTCGGCGGTGAGCGTCACCGCACCGTGCCCGGCCTGTCTCCCCGGCCAGGCTCGATCCGCACCCGGCCGAACGGCGAGGTGCACCTGCCGAGCTATGAGATCGGTGCCAAAGTCGCCACCAGACTGGCGTTCGGCCAGGCCCTGGCCGCGCTCGGAGCGCGTTCTGACGTGGTCGTGCTCGACGGCGAGGTCGGCAACTCCACCCATGCCGAGGAGTTCGCCAAGGCCTATCCCGAGCGCTATTTCGAGATCTTCATCGCCGAGCAGCAACTGGTCGCCGCCGCGGTCGGCCTGTCTGTGCGCGGTTACGTGCCGTTCGCCGCGACCTTCGCGGCATTCTTCTCCCGTGCGTACGACTTCATCAGGATGGCGGCGATCTCGGCGGCGAACATCAGGCTGTGCGGCTCGCACGCCGGCGTCGAGATCGGTGCCGACGGGCCGTCCCAGATGGCGCTGGAAGACCTGGCCATGATGCGGGCGGTGCACGGGTCCACCGTGCTCTACCCGAGCGACGCGACCAGCGCGGCTCGCCTGGTGGCCGAGATGGCCGGGCGGAGCGGCGTCGTGTACCTGCGGACGACTCGGGGCGCCTACCCGGTGCTCTACCCGGCCAGCGAAGCCTTCCCGATCGGCGGAGCCAAGGTACCCCGGTCCGGCCCTGACGACCAGGTGACCCTCATCGGCGCCGGGGTCACTCTGCATAACTGCCTGGAAGCCGCCAATAAGCTCGCGGGCGAAGGTATCGCCGCGCGGGTGATCGACCTGTACTCGGTCAAGCCAGTAGACACGGGCACCCTGGTCGCGGCAGCGGAAGCAACCGAGGGCCGGCTCGTGGTGGCCGAAGATCACTACCCGGCCGGCGGGATCGGCGAAGCGGTACTCGAAGCGCTCAACTCGGCCGGGCAGCCAGTCCGGGTCGCGCACCTCGCGGTCCGCGACCTGCCAGGCTCAGGTACGCCGCAGGAGCTCATGACCGCAGCCGGGATCTCGGCCGGTCAGATCGCCCAGGCGGCGCGCGACCTCATGGCATGAGGGAGTAAGCCCAGTACCGGTACTCGGTCCAGTACAGCTGGCTGGAGACGTACTTGACCTTGATCGTGATCGAGGTTTTCTTCCTGGTGTAGGCGGCCGGGATCACGAAGTCTGAGTCGGCCCAGCGATAGCTGGTATTCGCGCCGGCGACGTACCAGGTGCCAACGAGACGGCCGTTGACGTATACCTGGGCCTTCTGGTTCGCGACGCCGTGGTCGTACCGGCGGCGCAGGTCGACACCCTGGTTATTGGCCGCGATCCGCATCTTGAACTGGCTGAAACCCCGGTCGCCGCGGCCATGATCAGTGAGCTGCACGGTGTCGGCGGTGCCCTCGTACTGATACGTGTTCTTGCCCTGCCAGAGCTGGTCGTTGATGACGTAGTCGTGGGCGCGGTCGCTGCCGGTATTTCCGACCGCGAGGGTATCGGTCAGCTCGGACTGGGCGGCCGGGCGCTCGTAGTAATAGGCGAGCATCGAGGCGCTCGTATTCGTGGTGTTGTCGTTCGGGCCGTGCTGGATTTCGACGACGATGCTGCGCCGGAAAGGCACCGCGTCCTGCAGGAAGAACCGGTAGGCGGCGGTCTGGTCGGAAGTACTCGTCGAGATATGCGCGGTGTTGCCGCTCATCGGCTGGCTGTAAGGGCCGTTTAGGAAATAGAACGCGCCGTTGAAGAAATCCTCGGTACCTGTGCCGTAGAAAGCCGGAGAGCCGCTTCCGTCGACGTAAATGCGCTCGTCGCCTTCCAGGTATAGCCGCGCCGGGTCGCCAGCGTAAGAAGCGGTGACGCCGATGAACTTGCCGCTGCCGGTAGTGTTCAGGATCGGAATGTCGCGGCCGACCCGCACGTTCTTGCTCTGCGTGAAGCTGGTGCTGAAGTAACCGGTCTGATGGAAATTGCCGGTAAAGGGACGGTACTGAATCTCGTAGCCGATGTTGCTAACGGTAGTCGTGCCCGCGTTGTAGAGCTGGACCGCGGCGAAGCTTTTGAACGGCATGGGCAGGTACATGTACATGTTGTTGCTGGTGTCCATGCCCGCGACCAGGCCATGTGTCGGGTAGGAGCCGAACTGGCCCATCGCGAAGAACGAGCCGAGGGGCGCGTCGACACTCGGGGTCTTTTCTTTATCGAAGTAGATCCTGATCCAGAGATTGTTGAGTACCGGTGCGGCGGCGGCGCCAGAGGACGCGGTGATGCCGAGAATGTTAATCTTGATGGACTGTATCGAAGTCGGGCCATTAATTTGCGGCTTTTGGAGTTGAATAAGCGTGGTACCCGTCATTCGGCGGCAGTGATGGCACCGTGTTCGCGTCGGTCTGATTTCCGTCGGCCGGAATAGGGTCGCGGGTTATGTTTTGACTGGACCATTCGGACTGCATCGCGGTGGTCTTAGTGCCAGGAGTCCAGGTCTTTACGTTGGAGTTCGGAGCGTAGGTGACGTAGCCGATGTCGTAGTACCTGTCCATGTTTGTGGTGATCTCGATGGACGAGTGATAACACAAGGGAACGTAGCTTACGTAACCGCCGCTTGAATTAGCCGGGCCTTGTACCAGCGGCCCCAGGAATGGCGCGTACAGGCCGGAGAACAGGTGACCGATGGTCAGGTTGATGGCCGGCTTGGACTGGCCGTCGAAGTAGACGTGCACCCACTCGTTCGGGAAGTAAGTCTGGAGGCTGGTCATCCAGATGCGGTACACGCAGCCTGGGCCTTGCTGGTCGAGCATGACGTGGCCGCGCGGGCCGCTGGCGAGGAAATGGTTGTAATCGAAGTTGTGGTCGGAGCGGTCGTAGCTTGACTGGCCCGCGCCGACCACCGTCGGCGACAGGACGGGAAGCTGGCTGAGCTGAGTGGCGGCCTGAGCGCCGTAACTCCAGTCCGGCTCGATCACCGGCGGGGTTCGCGCGGCACTGGCGCTGGTCACCGACGCGAAGACCGTGATCCCGGTCGCGAGCAACGAAGCGGAGAGCAAGGCGAGCGTGCGCAAGCGGCCTCCCTTTGCGACTACTTCGGCGTATACGCCCGGCAACGGAGTATAGAGACGTACTTGCGTTCCTGACCGTCAAACCCGTGTCCACGGGGCGGGCGGATCGGGGCGGGCGGTCAGAGGGCGGCTAGGGCGGCGAGGGTGAGGCGTTCGGTTTCGCTGGCGGGGGGGCCGGGCCAGGAATGCGTGCGGAGCTCGAACGGCTCGGCTCCTTCGGCAGCAACGGAGGCGTGAAAGCCGGCTGGTACCTGGACGTCCTTTACCAGGTAGGGACCGAGAAGCGGGCCGCCGGCATCGCTGACGATGATCTCGCCGCTGGAGTGCACGCTAAGGCGCAGACCGGGGAACAACAGCCCGCCAGCGACCTTGACGCACGCTTCTTTTCTTGTCCACAGCCGCATGAACCGGCTGACTTGCTCGGCCGGACCGGCTTGGGCGACAAACCTGGCCTCGGCTGCCGGGTAGAACCGCTCCGCCATCCTGACCACGTCGATGCCGGATTCAAGTCGCTGAACATCCACGCCGACCCGGCGGGTATCCGCGAGAGCCAGCGCGGCCAGTTCCCCCGATCGGGAGATGCTCAGCCGCGGGCCAGGCTCAGCTAGCACCGGCTTGCCGTGCTCGCCCCGCCGCCAGCTCACCACCTCAGGCCGGACGCCGAGTTCGCGTCCGACAATCATCCTGATCGCCCCGTGCGCGGCGACGAACCGCGCTCGATGTTCGGCCCGCGCGAAGGCCCCGGCTCTCTCGCGCTCCTCGGAGTCCAGCAACCGCTCAAGCCTGGCCACGACGGAACCGGGAAGATCCGTCCTGATCACCCAAACCCGAACGATCTCCTCGCCCACCCCCCGGATGCTACCCGTCGCGCAGGCAAGCAAGGACCCGGCGCCACATGAACTTCACGGGGCGGGGCTAGCGTGAAGGTTTCCGACCTGACAGGGGGCAGGACCATGGCGTTTGTGCAGGTAATCGAGTTCAAGACGGATGACATCGCGCCGGTCAAGGCGACCGACGAAAGCTGGCAGCGCGCGACAGAAGGCAAGCGGACCGCGCGCCGGCAAATGCTAGCCCGCGACCACAATGATCCCGACCGGTACTTCGCGCTGGTGTTCTTTGACTCCTACGAGTCAGCTATGGCGAACTCGAAGCTTCCCGAGACCCAGGAGGCCGCGAACAAGTACATGGCGCTGACCGAAGGCGAGCCGACGTTCTACGACCTGGACATTATTGACGACCGGTCGTAATCCATCATGGAGCCATGAAGACAGATCAGCCCGGTTACGAGACGTCTACCTACGAGGCCTACTCCTACCTGGCCGAAGGCGAGATCCGCGGCTTCGACCTCGCGCCCGAGTTCGGCCGGGTGCCGCCGTACGCCACCGAACTGAGCGCGGAACTTAAGGACCGCGCCGCCCGGCTGCTCGGCGAGAGCCTGGTGATCAGCTTGCATGATCACCCGGTGCGGTTCCCGAGGCGGATGGAGGAAACCCCCGAGTACAACAGGACCGGCCGCCAGCACACCGCTTACGCCGGCCTCGCGGCCTCGGGCCTGACCGTGGTGTTCGACAACATGATGGACGGCACGGCCTGCGTCACCGGCAACGCGCCCTGGCGGTGGAACGACATCATCACCGACCTCGGCATGCGGCAGGCCGACCTCGCGCATCAGAGCGAGGTAATGGTCGTCCGCACGGTGGCCGACATCGACGAGGCGCACCGGACCGGCAAGGTTGGCCTGGTATTCGGGCTTGAGGCGGCCACGCCAATCGAGAACGAACTTGATCGCCTCGACGTGCTCTACGGCCTCGGCCTCCGGCAGATCGGCATCGCGTACTCGGACGCGAATTCGCTGGGCAGCGGGCTGTCAGAACCGGTCGACGGCGGGCTCACCGCCTTCGGTCACCGGGCCGTGACCAGGATGAACCGGCTTGGCCTCGCCGTCGACCTTTCGCACTCCTCCGACCGGACCGCGCTCGACGCGTGCGCGCACACTGAAAAACCGGTGTTCATGACCCACGCCGGAGCCCGCGCGGTCTGGGACATCGCCAGGATGAAGCCCGATGACGTCCTCAAGGCCGTCGCGGAAACCGGCGGCGTGATCGGCATGTCGGCAGCACCGCACACGACGCTGTCGCACGCCCATCCGCGGCACAGCATCGAGTCGGTGATGGATCACTTCAAGTACTGCGTGGACCTGGTCGGCATCGAGCACGTCGCGTTCGGCCCGGACACCTTGTACGGGGATCACGTCGCCCTGCACCGGATCTTCGCCCATCTGCTCAGCCTGAGCGCCATGCGGGGACCGAAATTCGATCCAGTCGAGTACGTCGACGGTCTTGAGAACCCCACCGAGAATTTTGCCAATATCACTCGCTGGCTGGTCAAGCACGGCTACAGCGACGATGAGATCAGGGCAGTGCTCGGAGGGAACATCTACCGTGCGCTCCAGGTTATCTGGGTCAGCCCGTAGCCAGGCTGACCCAGATGACCCGAGGAATCAGGTGCTGCGCTTCCAGGTGACGCTGAACCCGTTGCCGCCGGCGTTCAGCGCGCCGGGCTGGGCCTTTACGTTGCCGGAAGAGTCGACCATGGTCAGTTCGTCGTCGGGGAACGTGGAGATGACACCGGCACCCGTATTCGCGGTCACGGTGGCGTTAGAGGCGGTCCAGGTACCGAAGTTGGTCAGCGGCTCGACGCCGCCTGAGCCGCTCGGTGCCTCGGCGATCCACTCGGCGCTCGAGTTGGCGCACGTCGAGCACGTCTCGGTCTTAGTGAAGCTGTCAGCCGACCGGCTCGAGTCGGTGACCTTCAGGGTGTAAGTGGAGCCGCTCCTGGTAACTGTGGAGGTAATGCTGTCGCCTGGCCGCAGCGTCTCGCCGACGACCTGGATGGAGTTAGTCGGGTACATCTCCCACCAGGTGAAGTAGACGGCAGTCCGCCCTTCGCATTCGATGAGCGTCCCGTCTTGCTCCACCGAGCCGCTGCTGTAACCGTCGATCCCGACCCAGAAGACCGCGAGCGAGTTTCCCGAGGTGCAGGTGCCGGTCGGCTCGGTCCAGCTCGCGCTGACCGAAGAGTAGGTGTTGCCAGCGGTGTTGTCGTCCGCGTAGCCGGACCAGTTGGTGCTCTGCACCTGGTTCAGGCCGGAGATAGCTGGCCGGTTGGTCCCGACCGCGTGGTTGACGCCGTGATCACCGACCTTCAGGTGCCTGAGGAAGTTGCGGGCCACCGCGATCTCGTGAGCGCTCACTGCCGGGCGGGCGGTGCTGGCGGCATTGGCGGCCGGGATGGCGGCCACGACAAGGGCAGCCACGGGCAGACAGGCCGTGATGGTAAAGGTAAGTAACCGGGAACGACGGTTCATAGCGGGATTGCCTCTCGCTCTTGGCGGCCAGGATTTAGCCGCTGTTTCCTCAGCGTAACTTTCAGTTTCATGATCATCAATTACTCGTTGTAACGACGTTGCGGAGAGCTTGCCCAGCCAGGTGCCTCGCGGCCTGATCGGCGACGAAGGCCGGGGCCCGGCTAGAGAAGTCATAGGTGTCGCCGCCGATGTGCGGGGTGATGAACAGGTCAGGCAGGCACCATTCCGGCCGGCCGGCGGGCAGCGGCTCGGTGTCGATCACGTCGAGCGCGGCCTTGAGCCTGCCCGCGGCCAGCTCGGCCGTCAGCGCGGCCTGGTCGAGCACCGCTCCCCTGGCCACGTTCACGACCAGCGCGCCGTCAGGTAGCGCTGCCAGCACCTCCGCGCTGATCAGGCCGCGGGTCTGGTCCGACAGCGCGATGCAGGTCACGAGAATGTCGGCGGTGGCCGCGAGGCGGGCGAGCTCGTCAAGCCCGTGCACGCCTTCCCTGGCCGTGCGCGACGCGCGGCTGAACTCGGCGCCGAAAGGCGCGAGCCGCTCCTCGATTCCCGCGCCGATCGCGCCGTGACCGACGAGCAGCACCCGCTTGCCCCGCACCGACTCCGTCCGGATATGCCGCCAGGTGCGCTCCCTTTGCTGCGCGGCGAACCTGGGGATCTGCCGCAGGCTGACGAGGATCAGGGTGACCGCGAGATCCGCGGTGCCGTCCTCGTGACCGAGGCCCCGGCCATTGCAGAGCGTCACTCCGCGTGGAACAGCGGCAAGCACATCGTCAACGCCGCTCGACAGGCTCTGGATCACGGCGAGCGCGGGCAGCCGCTCGATCAGCGCGACGCCGTTCCCGTCGCCCATGTAAGGCAGGCAGTAGAAGGTGACCTCGTCGAGGCTGGATTGCCCGGCGTCCTCATAGCTGATCACGGTGGCCTGGGGCAACTGGCGGGCGATGTGGTCGGCGACACCGTCGGCGGATGGCAGCAGCAATGTCATGGGTCACCACGGTAACGAGCGAGGCCGCCAGCCCGGCATCGGACTGGCGGCCTGCGCCGCGTACTAGATCAGGTTCCCGGCGTGAAAGAGATGCCGCGGAACACCTGGCCGAAGCCCGCCGACCGGACGACCGTGAACGCCTCGCCCGGCGCCGGCGAGGTCGCCGACGGGTTGTCGGTGACGGACACCAGCTCATTCGGATCGGCGCCCTGGTCGCCGCCGCCGCTGACCGTGGAGGTAATGGCCCAGATGGTGACGCTGCCGTCGGAGTTCACCCGGCCGGTGAGGTTGCGCAGGCCATCAGTAGCCGGTGCCCACGGCAGACCGGTCAGGGAGTTGTCGCCGGTCGGGTAACCGGCCACGGTGTAAGGCAGGCCGAGGTTGAGCCCGGCGGTGAGGGTGTACTGCCGCACCCAGCTGGTGCCGTTGAACTCCCACTTCTGCAGGCCGGCGGTCGTCTGCGCGGCCGCTGCGGTGTAGGTGTTCGAGGTCGTGGAGAACGTCGTAGTGCCGTTGCCCTCGTCCGCGACGTACAGCGTGTCAGGACCGGCGAACCAGAGGCCGAACGGGAACGACGTCTTCGACTTCAGAGCGGTCGGAAAGCCCCGCAGGACGCACATGTTGTAGGGCGTGACGCCTTGAGTCTGGAGCAGGGCGGCGCTGTAGTTGATCGGCTTGGTCGGCAGCTTCGCGCCTGGCTGGGGCAGGCCGACGCCGTTCGGGCAGGCCTTGCCCGTGGTATCGATGAAGTACACCGTGTTGACGCCGTTGCTGCCGCTGCCCTTGGTGAGGTAAATGACGTTATTGAAGACCGTGAGGCCGCGGAAGTTGGTGTCCTTGCCAACCTTGTCGGTGGCGTCGCCAAGCTGGGTGACGCTGAAGCTGCCGAGCGGCTGCGGAGCGCCGGGGGTCTGGGCCGCCTCGGACTGGCGCGAGGCCAGCGCGTACTGAGCGCCGCCGCCGGCGATGATGCCGTCGGGCTGCGGGCTGCCGCCGTTGCCGGCGTTTCCCGCCATGTACAGGACTCGCTTGCCGTGACTGTCGTTGAGGACCGCGCCCCGGCCGTTGTTGCCGCTGTAGGAGTTGGTCACGGTGTAGCGGAACTTGCCGTTGGCGTCGACTTCGGCGACGACGCGGTAGAAGGAGCTCGGCACCGGGTCGGTCGGATCGAAGACGGCCGGGGTGTTCGAGTTCGAGACGTCGATGGTGTTCGGCGTGGCCAGGTAGCCCATGAAGGTGAGCCGCTTGCCGGTCGTCGACAGGTTCAGCCCGATCTCGGACTTCGAGGAGAAGCTGGTGACGACGTGATTGCCTGATGGCCCGTCAGGTACCGCGAGAGTGTTCACCAGCTGGCCGGCCGGCGTGAGCTGCTCGAGGTCGATCGGCGAGGTGATGCCGAAGCTCGGGTCAGGGATTACGTTGTTGAACACCGCGGGATAGGAGCCGTCGTTGTTCGCGGTCACGCATCCGCTGGTGCAGCCGGGCGGCAGTACGGTCACGCCGGGAGTCAGCAGGCTCGCGGTCCCGGCGTAAGTCGACGTGCTGAGCACGAGATTGCCCGGCTTGAACCAGGGCCCGAGGCTTGCCGGCCCGAGGGCCCGGCGCGCGGTGCGCGGCCGACGCGCTCGCGGCTCCGGCCGCCATGGACGCTCCGGCCGCCACCGCGATCGCCGCCGCTATGCCGGCGCGCGAAGACCGCCGCAGATTCAGCCATGGGCGCTGCGTCGTCATCTGTCAGTACCTCCCCATTGGACAAATAGAGCAGGGCACAGCTTGCGGGAGGAAAACTGCTAATTCGCCACGCATCGGCTAACGGGCGATGAATAACAGCAGGCGCACCTAGAGGTGATAGGCGTACTCGCGGAACTCCCAGTCGGTCACGTAGCGCTCGAAACGCTCGATCTCATTGCGCTTGTACGCGAGGAACGACTCAGTGAAGTAGCTCCCGAGCAGCTCGCCGAGCTCCTGATCGGCTTCAAGGGCGTCGAGTGCGTCCCCCAGCCGCTGGGGCAGAAGGTCAGCCTTGCTCGGATCGTAGCCGTAGCCTTCCAGCTTCTCGCCCGGCTCGGCCTTGTCCTTGATACCGAGATACACAGCGGCGCCGATCGCCGCGAGGGCCAGGTAAGGGTTCGCGGTGGCGTCGCCTAGGCGGACCTCCATCCGGGCGCCCGCGCCGCGCTCCGGCGGGATCCGCACCATCGCGCTGCGGTTATCGAGGCCCCAGTCGATCAGCCACGGGGCCAGCGTGTCCGGGCCGAAGCGCTTGAAAGAATTGATCGTCGGGTTCACCAGCGCGCTGAGCGCGGGCGCATGCGTCAGGACTCCGCCGATCGCGTGGCGGCCGGTTTCCGACAGGCCATCGGGGCCGTCCGGGTCGCCGAAGACGTTGCGGCCGGATTCGTCGTTCAGTGACACGTGCACGTGGAACCCTGAACCGCCTTCGTCATTAAATGGCTTGGCCATGAACGTGGCGAGCAGGTCGCGCTGGCGGGCCATCTCCTGTACGGCGGACTTAAGCCGGAACGACCGGTCGGCGGCGTCGGCGAGGTCGGAGTGAGTCAGGTTGATCTCGAACTGACCGGGCGAGAATTCGTGGTTGGCGGCCGTGACCCGCAAGCCCGCGTCCCTGAGCTGCCTGAGCATGTGCAAGAGCAGGCCCTGAGGATCGCCCTTTCTTCCGACGACGTAAACGTTGCCGACCTCGTTGGCGTAGCGGTGCCAGCGGCCGGCCTGATCACGCTCGCAGACGAAAAACTCGAGCTCAGGTCCGCAGATGAGGTGATAGCCCATCCCCTTGAGCGCTTCGTCCACACGACGGGCGACCACGCGCGGAGACTCAGGTGCCCGCTCGCCTTCTGACGTGCTCGCGTCACCCAGGCACCAGGCGGCGTTCGGTTCCCATGGCATCGAGGTGAGCGTGCTCAGATCGGGGCGAACGATAATGTCGGGCAGCCCGGCGTCAAGGCCGCCGCGCACCGGAACGACGTCACCCATCGGCGAGGTGTGGTAAACGGCGCGGCAGAACGCCAGGCCATGTTCCATCGCGCCGGGCAGTTCTTCGAGCAGGACGTCACGGCCGCGGTCTACGCCGATGAGGTCGGGGAAGGAAACCCTGACCACGTCGATGCCTTGCGAGCGTAGTCGCTCGCAGACGGTTTTTACGTCCTCGTTGGATGGCACGGGTAAACGTTAGGGAGCGAAAGATCTAAGGTCAAGACCTTCCACGGGGAGGTGGGCTGGCCGCAGGCGCGCGAGCCGCCGGGGGAAGTCGCGAGCTTGCCTACGGCATCAGCAAACCGGCCATTTCAGCTCAGCTATCAGCAACGATGGCCCATAGATGCTGTTCGGGCTGGGCGAGCAACCGCAACGGTGGGACATTGATGCGGCGGGAACAACATCGATGGGTCACCGTTGCGGTTGGCGGTCGGCTGCTAACCGCAACGGTGGGCCATGGGTGCGTTTCCCTGGGAGTGACGAGCGACGGTCGGTCCGTGGAGTCGCGGTCGGCCAGGCCGGGCGGCCGGGCGATATGGACGGTTTGAGTGAGTCCGGAAAGTGAACCCGTGGTAAGCCGCCTCAGCCCGGCGGCTTACCACGTTTTACCTAGCGACCGCGGATCGTTATACGTGGTTTACACCGATATTTTCTGAGCTAAAACGTGGTAAGTCACGGTCGCCTGCCGACTTACCACGGGTTCACTTTCTGGACTCACTCCCGGCCCGGCCCGCCCCGGACGAAAACCTCACGGGCTAACCCCGCGAACCAGGCATCAACCGCATACCGGTCAACGCGTCGGCCCGCCAGCCCGCGCTGCATGCCTGCCGATCACCGTCACTCCAGAAGAAAGGCACCCGTGGGCCATAGTTGCGGTTCTTCCGAGTGACGGTGTTAGTCATGGTGGAGTTGCTCCCGCCCGGGCCGGCCGCCCCTGACTGGGGCCTGAGGTGGGGCAGCGGCGAGGCCCAGCGTTGTTCCTGGCGTTGGGGGCGGGAGTACGTTCGGCTACAAATGATCTGGGGGTTGACCAGCTAGGGAGCGCGCCTTGACCGAGATGGCCGGGTTCTTTTATCCGAGGACGGTCTCCGGGCGGTCGTCGCTGTTGCCGGCGCCGCCCTGGCATTACTCGGGTGACTTGCTTACCGTTGAGTACCGTACCGACCCGGCCAGGGTCGCGGCGTTGCTGCCCGAGCCGCTCGAGCCGGCGCCGGAGGATCCCGGTGCGGTCGCGCTGATCTGGGCCGATTGGCAGTCTTGCGGGTCGGACCGAGCGGAGTTGCTCGACCCGGTGCGGTCGCAATACCGTGAGTGCTTCGCGGTCGTGCGGTGCGGGTTCGGCGGGCGGGTGTACTCGCGGTGCGTGTTCATCTGGGTCGACACCGACTTCGCCCTGGTTCGCGGGCTGGTGCAGGGTTATCCGAAAAAACTGGGCAGCATCCATCAGACCCGGCCGCACCCGTTCGGGCTCGCGGCGCCGAGGATTGCCTCCGGCGGCGTGTTCGCGGGGACGTTGTCGGCCAGCGGGCGGCGGCTGGCCCAGGGCGTGGTGACGCTCAGCGAAGAGTCCGACAGCAATGGCTTCGTCAACGCGCACCCGATGGCGCATCACCGGTGGATGCCCTCGATCGTGAAAGACGCGCCCGACTCACTCGCCGAACTCGTGCTGTCAGGGAGCGCCAGTGTCGAGGCCGGGCCGGCTTGGCGCGGAGACGCCGAGCTTGAACTGTTCGAGTCGCCGACCGAGGAACTTGCCTCGCTCACGGTCAGCGAGATCATCGGCGGTTATTACCGCCAGGTTGGCGTGACCTGGGACGGCGGATCGGTCCTGGCGACGCTCGGCCAGTCTGACCTTGACCAGTAAGCTAGCCTTTCTTAAGGTTTGGAGCCAAACGACCTTGGTGGCCGCGGCCGGGGAGCGATGATGCGAGCGAACGTTGCCGGAACTGCTGTGGATACCAGGCACTGGATCGGCGGCCAGCGAGTCTCCTCGGCGTCCGGAGCGACCTTCACCGACGTATCTCCCATTGACGAGCAGCCGATCGCCGAGATCAGCCGGGGTGGCGCGGCCGAAGTAGACGCGGCGGTCCTCGCGGCCAAGGCTGCCTTCCCCGCCTGGGCGGCGACCAGCCCGCAGGACCGCGCCGCCTCGCTGCACGCGATCGCCGATGGCATTGAGGCGCGGATCGAGGATATGGCCCAGGTCGAGACGGCCGACAACGGCGCGTTGCTGGCCTCGCACCGGCGCAGCGTGATGCCAAGGGTCGCGCACAATTTCCGGTTCTTCGCCGACTGGCTCGCCAAGCTGGATGGCGGTGACCTGGAGATCAACGGTCACCGTGAGCAGGTGTCCTGGGCGCCTTCAGGGGTGACGGCGGTGATCACGCCGTGGAACGCGCCGCTGATGCTGGCGACCTGGCGGATCGCCCCGGCGCTCGCGGCCGGCAACACCGTCGTCGCCAAGCCGCCCGAATGGGCGCCGCTGACCGCCAGTTTGCTCGCCGACATCACGAGCGAGGCTGGCCTCCCCGGCGGCGTATTCAACGTGGTGCAGGGCCTGGGCGCCGAAGCGGGAGCGGCGCTGGCCGGGCACGAAGGAGTTTCCAGGCTGGCGTTCACCGGGTCGGTCGCCACCGGCCGCCTGGTCGCGGCCGCGGCCGGTGCCCGGCTCACGCCGGTCTCGCTTGAGCTTGGCGGCAAGTCACCGCTCCTGGTCTTCGGCGACGCCGACCTTGAACTCGCGGTGCGGCAGGCGGTCGGGCAGTACGACAACGCCGGACAAGTCTGCCTGGCCGGCACCAGGCTGCTGGTCGAAGAGCCGGTCGCGGCCGAGTTCACCGCGCGGTTCACCGAGCTGGCGAAGACGCTGGTCCAGGGCGATCCAAGGGACGAGGGGACCGGCATCGGCCCGAACATCACCCGTGCTCATCTGGAACGGGTCGACGGGTTCGTAAGGCGGGCGATCGCCGACGGCGCTACCCCGCTCCTCGGCGGCGGCCTCAACCCCGACCTTGGCGGCCTCTACTACCAGCCGACGCTGCTCACCGGCGCCGCCCCTGGTTCGGAGATCCTGACCGAGGAAGTGTTCGGTCCCGTGCTCACCCTTCAGACGTTCAGCGGCGAGGACGAGGCCGTGGAGCTGGCCAATAACACCAGCTTCGGCCTGGCCGCCACCATGTTCACCGGGGACGAAGCCAGAGCGGAGCGGGTCTCGGCGCGGTTGCGGGCCGGCACCGTCTGGGTGAACTGCTTCTTCGTCCGCGACCTGCGCGCGCCGTTCGGCGGGGCCGGCCTGTCCGGCATTGGCCGCGAGGGCGGGACGTGGAGCTTCGACTTTTACAGCGACGTCAAGAACACTGTTTACGCCGGACAGGGGTGGCACCGTGGGTGAAGTTGTCGGCGCTGGCCTGCTCGCGCACGTACCCACCATCATGCTGCCGCTTGAACAGCGCCTTGAGCTGAACGAGGGCAAGGAGATCAGCCTGGTCCCCGGCCTCAGGCGGCTGCGGGCCGAGGTCTTCGAGACGCTCGACTACGACACGGTCGTGGTGATCGACTCGCACTGGCAGACCACGGTCGAATTCGTGGTTGCCGCTCAGCCGGTCAGGGCCGGGCTTTTCACCTCCGACGAACTGCCCCGCGGGATGTGCCGGGTTCCCTACGACTGGCCGGGCGATCCGGAACTGGCCCGTGCGATCGCCGGTCAGGGCGGCCAGTACGGCACCTGGATCACCGCGATCGACGACCCTTACCTGCCCGTGCACTACGCCACTGTCAACTTGTGGGCCTACCTCGGTTCGGGTCTTGACCGCCGCTGGGTCACGATCAGCAACACCGCCCAGACCGGCGACACCGAGGACTTCCTCCGCGCGGGCCGGGCCATCGGGGCGGCGATCGCGGCAACTGACCGCAAGGTCGTGCTGATCGCCTCGGGCGCGCTGTCGCACACGTTCTGGCCGCTCCGCGAGCTGCGCGCGCACGAGGCCAGTGATCCGGTGCACATCAGGACCAAGGAAGCCCGCGCCGCCGACGTCGACCGGATCAAATGGCTGCAGGCGGGCGACCACGGCAAGGTAATCGAGGAAATGCCGAGGTTCCTCTCGGTCAGGCCCGAGGCCAGGTTCTCGCCCTACCTGATGATGATCGCGGCCCTCGGTGAAGGTACGGTGACCGCACCGGGTCGGCCGTTCAGCGACTACGAGAACTCCGTCGGCACCGGTCAGATGCATATCTGGTTCGACCGGCCGGCCTGCGGCTGGTCAGGAGCGGGAGGCAGTTAGTTGCCCGAGTACCGCCGGATCCTGCTCGACGGTGCCGTCGTCCAGGTGCTCCGAGACGGCGAGGAACTGGTGGCGGGCGACGGCCGCCGCCTGCTGGCCAGCGACGCGATCCACCTGCCTCCGGTCCAGCCAACCAAGATCATCGCGGTCCATCTCAATCACCGGAGCCGGGTCACCGAGTTCGGCGCGAAGCTGCCGCCCGCACCTACCTATTTTCACAAGCCAGTCTCGGCTCTCGTCGGCCACGGCGGTGCCGTCGTCAGGCCCGCCAACTGCCAGTACCTCAACTACGAGGGCGAGGTCGCGATCGTGATCGGCCGTACCTGCCGGGGCGTGCCTCCATCGGACGCCGCGGATTACATCGGCGGCTACACCATCGGCAATGACTTCGGCCTGCACGACTTCCGCGACACCGACGCCGGGTCCATGCTGCGGGTGAAGGGTTCTGACACGATGGCCCCGCTCGGGCCTGGCCTCGTCACCGACTGGAAGTTTCACGGGAAACGGCTGCGCACCTACGTCAACGGCAAGCTCGCCCAGGACGGCAGTACCGACGAGATGACCTGGGACATGCACTACCTGGTAGCCGACCTCGCCCGTACGATCACCTTGTGCCCAGGCGATGTGATTCTCTCAGGCACGCCTGCCAATTCAAGACCCGTGCAGCCGGGCGATGTGGTCGAGGTTGAGGTCGAAGGCCTCGGCCGGCTGGTCAATAAGGTAGTCGCCGGACCGCAGGACGTTCCCGCCGGTTACGGCGCCCAGCCGACCGCGAGCGAAGAGGTATTGTCCACGGCGCTCGGCGGGGACTGGGAGTTCCGTGGCATCAGGCCGCCAATGAAGGCTCAGTAAAGACTAGGGAGGGCCGGTGGAGTTGCGCGACTGGCTGCTACGAGCGGTCGATTCCGTGGCGGACTGGCAGGCCAGTTATCCGCCTTTCGTGACTCACTCCTCACTTACAGTAAGCGAGGAAAACTTTCTGGTCGCCTTCGAGACCTTCGCGGAACGGATGCGCGGCAATTACCCGTACTTTCATCCTTCCTATGCCGGGCAAATGCTCAAGCCGCCGCACCCGGCGGCGGTTGCCGGCTACGTCGCGGCCATGCTCGTCAATCCGAACAATCACGCTCTCGACGGCGGCAAGGTCACCTCGGAACTCGAGAAGGAGGTGGTGGCCGACCTCGCCTCCATGTTCGGCCTGAGCAGTCACCTCGGCCACCTGACCAGCAGCGGCACGATCGCGAACCTCGAGGCACTGTACGTCGCGAGAGAACTGCATCCCGGCCTGGGCGTCGCCTACAGTTCCGAGGCCCATTACACCCACGGCCGCATGTGCGGGCTGCTCGGCGTGCCTTCAACTGCCGTCAGCGCCGATGACCTCGGGCGGATCGACCTTGACGCTCTCGACCGGCTGCTGGAAACCGGAAAAATCGGCACCGTCGTGGCGACGGCGGGAACGACCGGGCTCGGCGCGATCGACCCGGTACACGAGGTGCTGGCGATCGCGCGCAAGCACGGAGTCCGGGTGCACGTCGACGCCGCTTACGGAGGATTCTTTACGCTGCTCGCCGGCGCATCGGGCCGGGCCGGGCTTGACCCGCGGCCCTGGCAGGCGATCGCGGACTGCGACTCGATCGTGGTTGATCCGCACAAGCACGGGCTGCAGCCCTACGGCTGTGGCGCGGTGTTGTTCAGCGATCCTTCCGTAGGCAGGTTCTACGCCCATGACTCGCCGTACACGTACTTCACGTCGAACGAGCTTCACCTGGGCGAGATCAGCCTGGAGTGCTCGCGCGCCGGAGCGGCCGCCGCCGCGCTCTGGCTGACGTTCCAGCTTCTGCCGCCGACCTCAGAAGGGCTCGGTCAGGTGCTCGCCGCGTGCCGGAACGCCGCACTCGACTGGTCGAGCCTGCTCGGCCAGTCCGACTTGCTCGAGGCCTACCAGCCGCCCGAACTCGACATCGTGACCTACTACCCGGTGACGGAGCCCGCCAGCCTGGCCGCGATCGACGAAGCGTCAGCCCGGATATTGGCCGATGGAATGAACGATATTGAGCGGCCAGTATTCATTAGCACACTGACAGTAACGGCCGACGCTTTCGGCCGACGACATCCGGCAATAGCCCGAGATAGCGAGCGAACAAGGATCCTGCGCAGCGTTCTTATGAAGCCAGAAACACAGACATATGTCTCCTGGTTGCACACGCGTATCGAGGAACTCGCTGGTTAAGTAAACCTATCTTCGTCGCTTGACATTTCGCCCTTCTCATCTCAACCTAACCATTAGGTAGTGAGATTTGGATACTCCGGCTGCGGGAGGAGGCTCCGATGAGGGACGACGACATCTCGAAGGCTGAGCTCTAGGCAGAACCGAGATCTCCCAGGTGCCGTTGCCCGGTTAGGGCTCGGGCCTGGGAGATCGCCGTTGCGCGTACGATCGTGGCATGTCACGTCGGCTCGCTGCGGATAGCGAAAGCGACCTCGTACGCGCTGAACTGGACATCCGCAGCCGGATCGGCGATCATCCGCTGGACTTCGCGGCCATGGCGGCCGTGTCCAACATCTACCGCGCCGCCAACGTGATCAGGAATCACCTCGAGCGCAAGGTACTCGCCGACGAGGACCTGTCCTGGGCGGCGTTCACCGTGCTCTTCGTGCTCTGGATCTGGGGCGATCAGGAAACCAGGCATCTCGCCGCCGAGGCCGGCGTCACCAAGGGAACCTTGACCGGCGTGCTCAAGACCCTGGAGAAACGCGGCCTGGCCAGGCGACGCGGGCACGACGCCGACGGCCGGCTAGTGCTGGTCGGCCTTGAGCCGAAGGGCGCCGCGGTCATCGAGCGTCTGTTCCCGGCCTTCAATATGGGCGAGGCCATGGTCAGCAGCAGCCTGACGAGCGAAGAAAAAGACCACCTCGCCACTTTGCTGCGCAAGATCATCCGCTCGGTCGAGGAAAGCTGAACTGGTTCTGCCCCGTCAGGTAGTCACGGCTCCGGCCATTCTGAGCGCAGTGGCGACAAGGGCGTCCGCGCGAGCCTTGGCGGCCGGCTCTTCCGTGATCGTCTGAGCCAGGAACTCGTCGACGTCTATGCCCGCCGCCTCGGCGTCGACGCGGGCGCCCGCGTCCAGCCAGAGCTTCAACTGCGCCCCGTCGACTTCAGGATGGAACTGGACGGCCAGGTGGCGGCCTAGCGAGAAAGCCTGGACGCCGACCTCGTTGGTGGCGAGGATCCTAGCTTCGGCAGGGGGGAGGCAGCGGTCGCCGTGGAACTCCAGCCACGGGCCCGGCGGCATCAGCTCCTCGTCGGCCGTCTCGACTAGCACCCAGCCGATCTCCTTAGCCGGAGCTCGCTCGACCTGGCCGCCGAACGCGACGCACATCGCCTGGGCGCCGAAGCAGATACCGAGGATTGGCAGCCCGGCCGCGTCGGCCTCACGGAGCCAGGTGAACTCCTGCTCCATCCAGGCAGCGCGGTCGTTGACCGAGGGAGCGGCGCCAAGGATCACGATGTGATCGGCACCTTCGAGCGGGGGAAGTGCGCCGCCACCAGGGAACAAGTAGGTGCTGACGTCCGCGCCCCGCTCCTGGAAGGCCTGGGCGATGAACCCGGGAGAGTCCTCCGTGTGGTGCCTGATCACGATCACTCGCATAGCGGCTCTCCTTCATTGCCGTCAATCTCGTTCGGTGCCAAACTATCTTCATGCCCCAGCCAGAGAACCCGCAGTCAGTCGACGCTCTGCCGGTCGACTTGGGCGACCTGGACCTTTGGGTGCGCGGTGTCCCCTACCGGGAGTTTGCCCGGCTGAGAGCCGACGCGCCAGTCGCCTGGTGCGAGGAGGCCGCGCCAAACTCCGGGTTCTGGTCCGTGCTCCGCTATTCCGACATTGTCGCGGCCTCCCGCGACGTAGCCACGTTCTCCTCAGCGCGTGGCATTTCCTTCGAGGAACCGACCGACGCGGACCTGGCGGCTCGGCGCACGATCATCGACACCGACCCGCCCGCCCACACCAAGCTGCGCAAGATCCTGTCGGGCAGTTTTACCCAGCGCTCGGTCGCGGTATACGAACACTTCGTCGCCGTGCTGACCGACGAGGTATTGGGGACCGGCCTGCCCGGTGACGGCGAGCCGTTCGACCTTGTCGATGCCGTCGCCAAGGAGGTGCCGATCCGGGTGCTGGCCAGGATCATGGGCCTGCCCGAGTGCGACCTTCCGCTGTTCATTGACCTCGGCGACCGGCTGATCGCCAACACCGACCCCGAGATCACCGACGTGGTCTGGGGCCGCGACGACACCGACGCCTACCGGCTCTTTCCCTTCCGCAGCCCGTACGGCAAGCAGCTCTGGGACCTTGGCCGTGCCATCGTGCGAGAACGAGCCAGCGCACCAGGCAACGACCTGTTGTCAACCCTGCTGCGCGCCGAGGTCGACGGAGACGGGCTCAGCGAGACGGAGATCGACAATTTCTTTTCGATCATGGTCATCGCCGGAAACGAAACCACGAGGATCGCGATCGCCCAGGGCGTACTCGCGTTCTGCGAGTACCCCGAGCAATGGGAGCGGCTTCGCGCCGATCCCGGCTTGCTCGATACGGCGACCGAGGAAGTGCTGCGCTGGACCTGCCCGACCCACTTCATGCGCCGGACCGCGACCACCGACACCGAGCTCGGCGGCGCCTCGATCAAGGCCGGGGACAAGGTCGTGCTCTGGTACGTGTCGGGCAACAGGGACGAGGAAGAGTTCGCTAACCCGGAGACTTTCGATGTCGGCCGGTCACCGAACCGGCACCTGAGCTTCGGCCGCGGCGGACCGCACCTGTGCCTCGGCGCGCACCTGGCCAGGCTGGAGGTCCGCATCGTGCTCGGGGCCCTCGCCGAGCGCGTCGCCCGGTTCGAGCTGGCAGGCGAGCCGCGCCGGATCAGGTCCAATTTCACCAACGGCCTGCGCGAACTGCCGGTCAGGATCCGAACGTGACCCCACCGCGGCTGCTGCTGATCCTGACCGAGAACAACACCATGCGGCCGGCCCCGGACGTCGCCGACCTGGTGCGATTCGCGATCATCGCCGAGCAGGCGGGAATCGACGGCATCATGGTCAGCGAGCACATCGTGCTCGGCCCGTCCGCGAACGCGGCCGGCGGCCCGGCCAACCCCCGCGACTACGCCCTGCCAGGCAACCAGGACCCCTCTACCCCGTGGCCGAGCCCGCTTGTCCTGCTCAGCGCCATCGCCGCGGTCACCACTCGGCTGCCCCTGGTAGCCGGCGCCCTCATCAGCCCGCTACGGCACCCGCTCGCCCTGGCCAAAGACCTCGCCACCCTTGACCGCCTGAGCCACGGCCGCCTGATCGTCCTGCCTACGGTGAGCTGGCACGCCGATGAGTACACGGCCTTGGGCGTGCCATTCCGCCGGCGCGGCGAACTGCTCGACGAGCAACTGGCGATCTGGAAGCTGGCGTGGTCCGGCTCGCCCGCATCCTTCTCCGGCAAGCATTACCGCTTCGACGAGGTCTGGATCGAGCCCCAGCCGTGGACTCCAGGCGGACCGCCGCTCTGGTTCGGCGGCTCCTCCGTACATCAGCGCCTGATCGACCGCCTCGTCCGCTACGGCACCGGCTTCAACCCCCTCGGCCAGCCCACCGACGAAGAGCTCGCCAGGCTGAAGACCACTCTGGCCAAGGCCGGCCGCGACCCCGCCGAGATCGAGTACGTCGGCGGAACCCGAGGCCGCTTCCCGAGCCCGGGCAGTCCCGCCAACCTCGACGAGGCGCTGAGGACCGTCCCGCCCCAGCTCGCGCGCGGCTTCACCACAATCTGTGTTAAACTATCCCAATTCATCGACGACGCTACGGGGATGGCGAGCTTCTGCGCCGAACTGGCAGCGAAAGCAGCAGCCCTCAGCTAGGCAACACGGACCAAAACCTGGCACCTACGACATCGATGGCCCATGGTTGCTGTTGACCGAGGGCTCTTGAACAGCATCTATGTCCCACCGTTGTCGTGGCAGCAACATCGATGCCCCATGGTTGTTGTTCGGGTCCATCCGGCTACAGCATCTATGGCCCACCGATGCGGTTGGTTCGGCGAATAGCGACTTTTGTCCGACGGGTTGGGCTGGGCGGCTCGCTTTCACCTGCGGCGAATGCCGCGCAGGTCCAGGTAAGGACGACTGTCGTTCGCGCACTGACCTGGGGTACCGGACATGTGTCGCCAGGCAATTGCTGAAAGCAGCCGGGCGGCACGTGTCCGGTACCCCACCCACCCCGTGGACACGGTTTGCTGTTGAAACATTGACACCAAATCGTTAGCTTCCATACGATCCCAAACGTGACGAAGATTGACGCTTTCGCGCACATCCTTCCGCCGGCCTACGCCTCCCGCATGGAGGCGATCACCTCCGGCAACAACGTGAGCAAGAGAATCCTCGGCTACCGGCCCTGGATCCACGAAGATCCCGCGCTTATCGGCCTGGACGCCCGGTTCCGGGTGATGGACCAGTTCGGCGACTATCGGCAGATTCTCACGCTCGCGGTTCCGCCGCCCGAGGAGCTCGGGGACCAGGCAGCTGAACTGGCGCGGGCCGCTAACGACGAGCTCGCCGAACTGGTAAACCGCTACCCGGACAGGTTCGCGGGATTCACCGCCGCGCTCCCAATGAACGATCCGCAAACGGCCGCCGCCGAACTTGAACGGGCGATGACTGACCTCGGCGCGCTTGGCGCGCAAGTGCACAGTAACGTCGGCGGCGCTCCTCTTGACCAGCCCAGCTTCGACGTCATCTTCGAGGTGATCACCCGCTACGACGGCATGCTGTGGATCCATCCGACCCGCAGTCCGATCTGGTCGGATTATCCGGTCGAAGAGCAGTCGAAGTACGGGATCTGGTGGTCACTGGGCTGGCCTTACGAGACGTCGGTCGCGATGGCGCGGCTCGTGTACTCCGGATGCTTTGACCGGCATCCTGGGCTCAAGGTGATCACCCATCACGCCGGGGCGATGATCCCGCACTTCGCTGGCCGGCTCGCTTCGCCGATTGAGGACGAGGACCGGGCCGCGATCATGGCGGGGCTTAAAGCCGACCCGATGGAGTACTTCCGCGGCTTCTACGCGGACACCGCGATGTTCGGCGCTAGCCACGCCGTGCGGTGCGCGGTGGAGTTCTTCGGCGCCAGCCACTTGCTGTTTGGCACGGACATGCCCCTTGGCGGGCCGAACGTCGTCGCGGACACGATTGCCGACATTGAGTCGCTTGGCCTGACGCCCGAGGATACGGCGGCGATCTTTTCCGGCAACGCACGGCGACTGCTCCGGGTCATGAGTTGATCCGGTGCTTTTTGGCGGGGAAGGTGCGGAGCGTGTGACTTCTTCTGTTCTCGTCACTGGTGGCGGCAGCGGGATTGGCGCGGCCGTCGCCGGAGCGCTCACCGCCGCCGGGCAGCGGGTCGCGATCTGCGGACGGCGAGCCGAGTCGCTGCGGGCTGTCGCTGACCGGACTGGCGCGCTCGACTTGGGGTGCGACATCAGCGATGGGGAGCAGGTTGAGCGGCTGGTCGCGGCGGTCGTCGGCGAGTTCGGGCGGCTTGACGGGCTGGTGCTTAACGCCGGGGTGATGGTGCCTGGCGGGGTCGCCGAACTGTCCGCGGCCGACTGGGCGGCGCTGGTCTCGGTCAACCTGACCGGGGCGTTTCTCGTGGCTAAGGCAGCGCTTCCGCATTTGCTCGCGGCTGGGGGCGGCGCCGTGGTGTCGGTGGCTTCCGTGGCGGCGCTGCGGGCGGCGTCGGGGATGGGCGGATACGCGGCGACCAAGGCAGGTCTTGTCATGCTGACCCAGTCGCTCGCGGTGGATCACGCGCACGAGGGACTGCGGGCCAACGTTGTCTGTCCCGGCTGGACCGTGACCGAGATGGCTGACGAAGAGATGGCGGAGTTCGGCGGGCCTCGGGGGCTTGACGTGCCCGCTTCCTACGAGCTGGTCACTTCTCTGGTCCCCGCGCGGCGAGCGGCTAGTGCCGGTGAGGTCGCGGCGGTCGTGGCCTGGCTGCTGTCGGACGCTGCTTCCTATGTGAACGGGGCGGTGATCCCGGTGGACGGCGCCGCGAGTGCGGTCGACGTCGGCACGGTGCCCTTCGACCCTCGCGTCACGATCAGGCCTTGACTTAGCGACTGGTTCTCCTTTGCTCGCGCCAGGAAATGTGGTTGACGGAGTTCCTCAACCAACGAAGGGCGCAGCGATGACGAATGCCGTGAAAGTGCCTACAAATGCGCCGGTCCAGCTGGCACTTACTGATGCGGCTGCCCGTCAGCTGGCGAACGCGAGCAAGACTTCAGCGCAGCTCACGACGATCACGCCGCGATGGCTGACCCGGATGATGGCGTGGACTCCGGTTGAGGCTGGCATCTACCGGCTCAACCGGGTCGTCAATCCTGAGTCCGTGCTGGTCGCGTGCCCGCCGAGGGATGAGTCCGAGCTGCCCACGACTTACGTCGGCTACGACGAGTGCGCGCGGGAGATCTTCCTTAACTCGGTGGCGACGATCGTCGACATCCACACCAGGGTTTCCGATCTTTACAGCAGCCCTTACGACCAGATCGAGGAGCAGCTCAGGCTGACCATAGAAGCGGTCAAAGAACGCCAGGAAAGCGAGCTCATCAATAACACCGATTACGGCCTGATCGCGAACTGCGATCACGGCCAGCGCATTTCCACCAGGACCGGGGCACCGACTCCCGACGACCTGGACGAACTGATCACCAAGGTGTGGAAAGAACCGGCGTTCTTCCTCACCAACCCGCAGGGGATCGCGGCCTTCGGCCGGGAGTGCACCAGGCGGGGAGTGCCGCCGCCCACCGTCAGCCTCTTCGGCTCGCAGTTCCTGACCTGGCGCGGGATCCCGCTGATCCCTTCCGACAAGGTTCCCGTGGTCAAGGGCAAGACCAAGATCATCTTGATGCGGACCGGAGAGCAGCGGCAGGGCGTCGTCGGGCTGTTCCAGCCTGGGCTGACCGGGGAGCGGTCGCCTGGACTCTCGGTCAGGTTCATGGGGATCAACAGGAACGCCATCGCTTCCTACCTGGTCTCGCTTTACTGCTCGCTGGCCGTGCTCACACCGGACGCGCTGGGGATTCTCGATGACGTCGAGATCGGCAAGTACCACGAGTACCCGAACACCTACAAGTAGCAGCGGCCGGGGGCTCTGCTGGGCTGGGCGGCGAGGAGAGGAACGAGCGTGGATGGGGTTAACGGGGCTAACGGGCACGGGTCACGCTGGGTCGTGCCCGACGAGGCGATGCTGAGCCGGCTCGCTGATGACTTCATGCGCAGGCTGGCCGACGACGCGCAACAGGAGTCCAGGCTCACGCCTGACCTGACCAACCTGCCAGTGAGCACTGAGGGAGGCGACCTCGTCGAGCCGGACCGGGCCGGTCAGACCAGGCCGGCCGCCCAGGCCGGTCCGATCACGCCAGCCGTCCAGGCCGCGCAGCCGATGCGGGCCAGGCCAGCCGCCCAGCCAGCACCCGCGCCTGCCCAGCTACCCGTCCCGCCTACCTTCTACTTCATCGATGAACGGGCACCCCAGGCGAACATGTTCGACTTTCCTGTCGAAGCCGTCCGCCGAGACTTCCCGATCCTCGCGGAGCGGGTCAACGGCCGCCCGCTGGTCTGGTTCGACAACGCGGCCACTACCCAGAAGCCGCAGTGCGTGATCGACCGCCTCGCGCAGTTCTACGCCCGCGAGAACTCCAACATCCACCGCGGCGCCCACACCCTCGCCGCCCGCGCCACCGACGCGTACGAGGACGCCAGGTCCACGGTGGCCAGCTTCATCGGCGCCCCATCGGCCGAGGACATCGTGTTCACGCGCGGCACCACCGAGGCGATCAACCTGATCGCCGGCACCTGGGGGCGGCTGCGCATCCGAGCGGGCGACGAGATCCTGGTGTCGCAGCTCGAGCACCACGCCAACATCGTGCCCTGGCAGCAACTAGCCGACGCGACCGGCGCCAAGATCAAAGTCATCCCGGTCAACGACGATGGCGAACTGCTGCTTGACGGCCTCGGCTCCCTGCTGACCAACCGGACGATGCTCGTCGCCGTGGCCCATGTCTCGAACGTGCTCGGCACCATCGTCCCGGTCGGCGACATCATCGCCATGGCGCACCGGGCCGGAGCGCGGGTGCTCGTCGACGGTGCTCAGGCCGTGCCGCACACGCCGGTCGACGTCCGGCGGCTCGACCCCGACTTCTACGTCTTCTCCGGGCACAAGGTATTCGGCCCGACCGGCATTGGCGCCCTCTACGCCAAGCCTGAGCTGCTTGATGAGATGCCGCCCTGGCAAGGCGGCGGGAACATGATCCACGACGTCACGTTCGAGCGCACCAGGTACCAGCCGGCGCCGGCGAAGTTCGAGGCAGGAACCGGCAACATCGCCGACGCCATCGGCCTCGCCACCGCCCTCGACTACGTCACCGCCCTCGGGATGCCGGCCATCGAGGCTTACGAGCACCAGCTGCACGACTACGCCACCGGCCAGTTCCGCACCGTGCCAGGCCTCCGGCTGCTCGGCACCGCCAGTCACAAGGCCAGCGTCCTCACGTTCGTGCTTGACGGGCACAACCCGGCCGACGTCGGCACGGCACTCGACCGTGAGGGCATCGCGGTGCGGGCTGGCCATCACTGCGCTCAGCCGATCTTGCGCCGGTACGGCCTCGAAGCCGCAGTGCGGCCTTCCCTCTCCCTGTACAACACCCGCGCCGAGGTCGATCAGCTAGTCGCGGCGCTTCGCGGGATCGCCGCGGGCGGCTAGCCGGTACAGCCGCTCGCCGGCCTCGGGCACGACGAGCGTGCCCGGGTCGGCGGCCCACGCCCTTTGATCAACCGCATCCGGGCTCAGGTAGTCCAGGCTGACCGACCGGACGATGTCCTCAGGGATGCTCGTCGCCAGCGTGACGGTCACCCGCAGATGCTCTCCGGTCGACTGGTCGTAGCTGCCCGCCCCGCGCAGGTGCGTACTGTGCGCGAGGTCGGCCCGGTGATACTGGCGGAAACGGTCGGGCTGCTTCAGGAAGTAGTCACGGCAGTGGTAGCCGATCTTGAGCAGGTCGGGGTGGGTCGCGGCGACTTCGGTGATGTGCGGTGCGTAGATCACGACCTGGCCGCCGTCGGCGACGACGGGTTCCACCTTGTAAAAGCCCTTGGCGCCGGTCCACAGATCTTCATACTTCTTCGGCAGCAAAGAAAGCACCCGGCGGACCGGAGCATCCAGGTAGGTAATGTGAGCCTTCGCCGAAACCTCGGCTGAGGCGGCCCAGGCCTCTTCCGGGCGGCCGAAGGCGATGGAATGCAGCTCGCCAGGAGCGTCGCCGGTCACGACGCAGAGTGCGAGCCGCTCGGCCGGGATTAGCGCCGCGGCCGCGTCGATCAGCGCCCGTACCGGGGTAAGCCCGAGAGTCCCGATGATCTCCGAGCTGGTGATCAGCGCGCCGAGCCAGTGCGATAGGTCAATCAGCTCACGACCGGATACACCGGGGAAGAAGTACTTGTTGCCGCCGGAGAAGCCGACGACCTCGTGCGGGAACACGGGTCCGACGACGAGTGCGACATCGTGCTCAGTTACCGCCCGGTTGATGCGCACTGGTACTTCCTCGCGCAGCAGGCCTTGCGAGAGTTCTTCGACCTGCCGGGCGCTAATCGCCCCTAGCGAGGCAAAAGCCGCCGGGTTTTTCCAGTCGTGGTTCAGGACCCGCATCCCCGGATACCTCGTGGCCAGCTCGCCAGGCCGGTAGCCGAGGTGCGCGGCCAGGGCCGGCTCTGACATCGCGCCGTGCGTGCCGAGCGCGACGAGCACGGTCAGCCCCGACACTCGCCCGTGCAGCGCCCGGTGAACCGAGGAGAGCAGCAGCGGCAGCGGGCAGCTCCTGGTCCCGTCGGGCACGAGCACGCAAACCGAGCGCCCGTCGAAGGGCACCTGGGCCAGCTGCTCGGTGATGAAGCCGGCGACCTGGTCTTCGCTGAGCAATTCGCGCGGGCCGCCGATCCGCGTCACGCCGGCAGGAGCCACGTGCGTCACTATAGGTGCGTGCCCCGACTCGTCCACCTCGGACTCGGCAACTTCTTCCGCGCCCATCAGGCCTGGTATACCGCGCACGCGCCGGACCACTGGAGCTACGCCGCGTTTACCGGCCGCCGGCCTGAGCTCGCGGACGCGCTCAAGGCGCAGGACGGCCGGTACACCCTGGTGACCAGGGCCGCCGACGGGGACAAGCTCGAGCTGATCGGCAGCCTGGCGCAGGTGCACGCGGCGGCCGATCACGAGGCCTGGCTCGGCGTGTTCGCCCGCCCTGAACTCGCGGCCATCACGCTGACCGTTACCGAAGCCGGGTATTTGCGGGGTCAGGACGGCGGGCTCGATCTCGCGCAAGCTGACGTGGCCGCCGACCTCGCGGCCCTGCGGGCTGACCTGACCGCGCCGGTCCGTACCGCACCAGGCAAGCTCGTCGCGGGGTTCGCCGCGAGACGGCGAGCCGGCGCGGCCCGGTCGCCCTGATCCCCTGCGACAACCTCGCCGCGAACGGCGCCCTTGCCTACCAGGTCGTGCGCGAGCTTGCCGAACTCACCGACCCTGGCCTGGCCAGCTGGATCGGCGAGTCGGTCGCCGTGGTGACCACCATGGTCGACCGGATCACGCCGCGCACCACCGAGGCCGACGTCGTGTTGGTGCGCGATCTGACCGGGTTCGATGACCGGTGCCCGGTGGTGACCGAGCCGTTCAGCGACTGGGTGCTTTCCGGGTCTTTCCCGGCCGGCCGCCCGGCCGGCCGCCCGGCCTGGGAGCACGCCGGGGCGACGTTCACCAGCGACATCACGCCGTTCGAGGAACGTAAGCTCTGGCTGCTCAACGGCGGCCACAGCCTGCTCGCCTACGCCGGGTCGATCCGCGGCCACGAGACCGTGGACCAGGCGGTCGCCGACGAGACTTGCCGCGACTGGCTTGAGCAGTGGTGGGACGTGGCGTCGCCGCACCTGGACCAGCCGGCCGCTGATATAGCTGCTTACCGTGCCGCGTTGCTTGGCCGGTTCGAGAACGCCAGGATCGCGCACCGCCTGGTCCAGATAGCGATGGACGGCTCGCAGAAGATCGCCGTCCGCATCCCGCCGGTCCTGCGCGCCGAGCGACACGCCGGCCGGATGCCGATCGGAGCCACCCGAGTGATCGCGGCGTGGATCTGCCACCTGCGCGGCCTCGGAGCGCCGGTCAACGACGCACGGGCTGGTCAGGTAGTACCACTCGCCGCCGGCGAGAACCTGGCCGAAGCCGTGCGCCGGGTAGTCACCTGGCTCGACCCAGAACTAGGCGCCGATCGCGATTTGATCACCGTCATCGCGGCTCAATGCCAGGAACTGGCGAGCGCGCCGAACTCGGCTTGAACCCGACTCGGGCGGCCAGGGTCCTGATGACGGCGTGGTCGTGCCCTGCGGCCGACGCACGCGGGCCAATGAGCCACGGGTGGCTTTCTTTTGAAGTGAGCGGCGCCCGGTGGTGGACTGGCTGGGGGGTCGGCGGGTCCGGCTGATCTTCGGGCACCGGCTCCGGCGCGGTTAATTACAGCAAATGCCCGGAATGCCGGGTAGCAGTAGCAGGACCAAGATAAGCCGGCCGACGGTTCCGTCGTCTGCGGATGGCAAGGCCGGGTCGTCAGCGCTGCCGTTTCCGTCGTCACGAACCGGGCATTAACCGCATACCGGTCCGGCGGCCGGCCGCGGAGGATCGGCGGGCCTGCTTTTGTGGAAACCTCCGATGGCATTCCAGTCGGGGATTCCACAATCATGGCAAGAACCGGCCGGCGCCGAGACCGCCGCCCGGCATCACTTCAAAGGAAAGGCACCAATGAGCCACGGGTGAGTTTCTTTCTAGTTATGGCGATGGCGGCAGCTGAGTTGGTGCCGGGCGGGTCCGGTAGCCCGGCGCCGGGACGGCGGTGGGGCTGGCGGGCGGGTGGTGAGGCTCAGCGTTGTTCCTCCGGCGGGGTTCTGGCCCCGGCTCCGGGGACGACGGTGGGCACGGAGGCCGGAGACCGTCGGCCCGGTATGCGTTGTATGCCGGGTTCGCGCGGGACGCGGACAGCGGTCCGGCCAACGGGGCGCCGGCCGAGGGAACGCCGATCACTGGTCACTCGAAAAGAAACGCACCCATGAGCCACGGGTGCGTTTCCGTTGGAGTGAGGCGGTCCCTGAGGGTCTTCCTCGGGAGGCGGGGGCACTTTGCTGTTGTTTTTGCCGACGTAAAGTGCCCCCGCCTCGCGAGGCCCGGCGGCGGATGCACCGAATGCCAGGAATGCCGGGATACCTGGACCGGGACCCGAGGGTGCCATGGCCCCCCTAGGACCACGCTGAGGAGTCGACCAGAACTCCCTCCCGAAGAAACGCACCCATGAGCCACTAGTGCCCGACCCCGGGCCGCAACGATGGCCCACCGATGCTGTTGGCGACCAGCGCCTAACAACAACCATGTCCCACCGATGCGGCAGACACAGCATCCCTGAGACATCGTTGTCGTTGGCCCAGCCCGCCGAACCGCAACGATGGCCCAGCGATGCGGCTCTTCTCATGTGAGACTCAACCGAACGCCGCCCTCACCCCCCGGATCCGCCGACCGGCCGACCGTGCCCGAATAGCGCGGGCACTTTGCGTTCGCAAAACCAACGCAAACCGCGATAAGGCCGCAGATGTTGATCAACTTCGGGTCGCCACCTAACGCAAACGATTGCACCCGGCTTGCGCGGCCAGCGGGGTTGGCGCGGGCCGGGGTCGGGCCGGACCGAGGCCGGGGGCAGGGCGGCCCGGGGCCGGGCCGGGGCGGGCCGGCGCCGGGGCGGGGCCGGGGCGGGGCGGGGCCGGGGCGGGGCGGGGCCGGGGCGGGGCGGGGCGGGGCGGCTCAGTAAACGCCAGGAGAACACGGTTGTGCGGGCGGGGAAAGATCCCTGCCTATCGCTCTTCATCCGGTAGCAGCGCCGCTTGATCTGCTTTAGAGTCGCTGGGGTGGCATAGGCGGATACAGCGTGCGACTAGCGAACAATGCCCGATGTCTTGTCACGCTAGGTGACTTCGCCGTGAATGCTTGAACCGCGGGCGTCTAGGGCGCGCCCATAGGAAGGGTGTGGGGGGCGTGCCTTCTGGTGTGCGGACGCGTGCGGACGCGAACTACGCGCTTGCGTTGCCACCGCAGTCTGGTGGCGGCAGGAAGGCAAGGAAACGCCGGGCCCAATGGGGGCACGACCGGCGGACCGAGCCGATGCCGGTGGTGCCGAGGCCGGTGAGTGACCGCAGAATAGCCATGACCAGGCTGGCCATCGTAGTGACGGTGACAGCCTGGCTCGCGTATGTCGTTACCTGGCTGATCAATGATTTCCTCAACCCGCTGTACTCGAGCACGCAGTCGCGGGCGGAAGCGATCATCTACCTGCTGATCGTCACGATGCTGACCGCGTCTGCGCTCGCCTACCTGCTGAGCAGGCTCGGCTTCTGCTACCGGACCCGCAGCCATCACCGGATCAGCCGGGCGGTTCTTGACCAGTTCTTTGATGACCGGGCGCCGACGCTGACGGCCATTATCCCTTCCTACCAGGAAGAAGAGCACGTCATCAGGAACACCCTGTTGTCGGCCGCGCTTCAGGAATACCCGCACAAACGGATCGTGCTGCTCATTGACGACCCGCCGGTGCCGAAGACCAGGCGGGCACGAGACCAGTTGCTCGCGGCCAGGGCGCTGCCAGCCAAGATCGAGGAACTGCTGGCCGCGCCCAAGGCCAGGTTCGTCGCGGCTGCCGCCGAGTTCGAGGCCAGGTACGCGAACGTGCCCTGGCCCGACCTGCAGGCCATGGTGAACGTCGCCGGCCAGTACGAGGCGGCCGTGGCCTGGCTTCGGGAGTTCGCCGCCAGTCTTGAGGTCACCGATCACACCGACGCGTTCTTTCGCAACGAGGTGGCCCACCGGCTGGCCGGCGACCTGCAGTCGATCGCCTGGGCGCTCCGCGACGCCGCCAGCGAGGATGTCGTACTCGATCACACGCACCTCCGGCGGCTGTACCGGAGACTGATCTGGATCTTCAGGGCCGAGGTCACCAGCTTCGAGCGCAAGCAGTACCAGTCGCTTTCGCACGAGCCCAACAAGGCCATGAACCTCAACAGCTACATCGGCGTCATGGGCGGCAGCTACCGCGAGCTCCGCACGCTGACCGGCACCGTGCTCGCTCCCGCTGAGCCGGCCGACGCCGACTTCACCGTGCCGGACACCGACTACGTGCTCACGCTCGACGCTGACAGCGTCCTGCTGCCCGAGTACTGCCTGCGCCTGGTGCACCTGCTCGAGCAGAGCGAGCACCGCACCACCGCGATCGCGCAGACTCCGTACAGCGCCTTCCCCGGTTCGGCGACGAGGCTGGAGCGGATCGCCGGAGCGAGCACCGACCTGCAGCACATCGTGCACCAGGGGCTGACCTACTACGACTCCACGTTCTGGGTGGGAGCCAACGCGATCATCCGCAAGCGGGCGCTCGACGCGATCGCCGAACGGTCCTACATCGGCGACTGGGAGATCAAGCACTACATCAAGGACCGCACCGTCATCGAGGACACCGAGTCGACGATCGACATGGGCATCCACGGCTGGCGGCTGTTCAATTACCCTGAGCGGCTCAGCTACAGCGCGACCCCGCCTGACTTCGGCTCGCTGTGCATCCAGCGCCAGCGCTGGGCGAACGGCGGCCTGCTGATCCTGCCCAAGCTGTACCGGCAGCGGCGCGCCCGCCGGGGCAGGGGCGACCGGACCAGGTTCGGCGAGTACTTCCTGCGCTGGAACTACATGGCCTCGATCTGCTGGAGCTCGTTCAGCCTCCTGATCCTGCTCGCCTTCCCGTTCAGCGCCACGCTGATCAGCCCGCTGCTCGGCCTCGTGGCGCTGCCCTACTTCGCCGCCCAGGCCAGCGACCTCCGCTACTGCGGGTACAAGCGGATCGACGTCGCCAGGATCTACGGCTTCAACCTGATCCTGCTGCCTGTCAACCTCGCGGGGACCGTGTCGTCGCTTGTACAGGGCATCACCGCGTCCAAGTCGGCGTTCGCCCGCACGCCCAAGGTTAAGGACCGCACGGTCGCGCCGCCGTTCTTCGTCCTCGCGCCGTACCTGATGATCGCGCTGGCCGCGATCACGTTCTACTCGGCCTACAAGCACGACCGCGTTGAGAACATGGCCTACGCCTCACTTAATATCCTGCTGGCCTGCTACGCCGTCGTCGCCTTCATCGGGATCCGCAACTCCATCGTGGACGCCTGGATTCACTTCACCGCGCTGCTTTACAAGCCGGCGCAGCCGAGGCGGAGGGCGATCGCCCGCGCCGCCAGGAAGGCACCGCCGCCAGCTCCAGCCGACTGGCGCTCGGTGCTGCAGGTCGGGCCGATGGACGCCGGCCACTGGAAGGTCAGCCAGCCTCCGCGCCGGCAGCCGCCACCCCAGCCAGAACTGCCGATGCGCGGAGAAGGACCAGGCAACGGACGGCACCGGGCCGCCGGGCCCGCACCTCAGATCGAAGCACCGGCCGCGTACCGGCCGGCCCAGGAATTCGGCCAGGGCAATCCCGTGCCCTACCAGGCAGTGCCAAGGATGAGCGATGCCGAGGCCGTCCGCACCAGGCGAGGCTCCCATCACGGGCCACCTGGCCGCAGTCAGGGGGAGCCCCCGGCGTCACCCGAGTTTGACCCGGTCGACTATTACCCCGAATACCTGAACCGCCCGGAGGTTTAGGCGATGGCACCGGAACTGAGCAGCAGAGCGCCTGTCTCCATCGAGGACACCTGGATCGGTGAGGCCGAGCCGAAGCGGCGGCTATCGGCGTTCCGGGTACTGCTCGCCCTCATCGTCTTCGCGGCGATCGGCTACGGCGGCTACGACGTCGTCAAGTCAAAGCTAATCCCGGTCGTTCCGATCAAGAACACCTGGTTCGCCCCCTACATCGACGTCACGCTGACGCCGGTCTACCAGTTCCAGAGCACCTCCGCCGACCCGGCCCGGCAGAGCGTGCTCGGCTTCATCGTCGCCTCGCCCAACTCGAACCAGCCCTGCGATCCGACCTGGGGCGCCGCCTACTCCCTGCGCAGCGCCGACCAGGCGCTGACCGTCGGCTCGAGGATCGCGCAGATGCAGCAGGACGGCGCCGAGCCGATCGTGTCGTTCGGCGGGCAGGCTCACACGAGCCTGGACGTCAGCTGCACCACCGTGCCCGCGCTGGTCAAGGCGTATCAGAAGGTGATCACCAAGTACAACCTGAACACCATCGACCTGGACGTCGAAGGCACCGCGCTTGACAATGTGGCCGCGACCCAGCGGCGGGCCCAGGCCATGGCCGACCTGGAGCGAACGGCCAAGGAGAATGGCAAGCACCTGGCGATCTGGCTGACGCTTCCCGTGGAAGCGAACGGCCTGCAAGACGACGGCCTGGCGGTCGTTTCGCAGATGCTCTCCGACCGGGTTGCCATCGCCGGGATCAACATCATGACCATGGACTTCAGCGCTCCCCCGGCCGGCGGCAACACGATGCTCGGACTGGCCCAGAGCGCCCTCTACGCGACTCACACCCAGCTCATGACCCTGTACCAGCAATTCGGCGAACACCCTAAGTCGGCCGAACTCTGGCAGCAGCTCGGTGCCACCGCCATGATCGGCCAGAACAACGTGCGGGGCGAGAACTTCACCGTCAGCGACGCGAACGGCCTCGCGACCTTCGCCAAGAAGATCGGCCTTGGCCGGATCTCAATGTGGTCGCTGAACCGGGACAGTCAGTGCGGCACCTCGTTCCCCGAGATCGGGCTCGAGTCGAATAACTGCAGCGGCACGGCCCAGTCCAACCTCCAGTTCGCGAACATCTTCAACCATCTCCCCGGCCAGGCGATCGCGTTCGAGAACATCACCACCGCGCCGACTCCGCCCGCGCCTGACACCAACCCGACCGACGCGCCCTACCCGCTGTGGTCGGCGACGAACCAGTACCCGCAGGGCTACAAGATCGTCGAGCACGGTGAGATCTACCAGGCCAAGTGGTACAACTCCGGCGACGACCCCTCGGCCGTGGTGGCGTTCTCCTATGAGACCCCCTGGGAGCTGATCGGCCCGGTGCTGCCCGGCGACCACGCCCCGGTGATCCCGCAACTGGCACCGGGGACGTACCCGGAGTGGAAGATCACCACGAGCTACACCGGCGGTGACAAGGTCCTCTTCAAGGGCCTCGGCTACATCGCCAAGTGGGACAACCAGGGAGTGTCGCCCTCCACGGCCGCCAATGACCCGACCGGCAGCGCGTGGCGCCCGCTCTACACGATCCCCGGAGAACCAAGCACCGGCTGAGCGATTGAGCAACGGATGAAAAGGCTGCGAATCAGGTACGCCATTCTCGGCCTCGTCTTCGCGGTGCTCTGGGTCGGGCACCGGGGCGAGCCGGCCTGGGTGCACGCGGTTCGCCTTGTCCTGGTGCTGGTGACGATCCCGCCCTTGCTCGCGCTGACCCAGCGATATCGAGAACGCCAGGTCAAAGCCGCGTCAAGGAAGCATCCGAACGCTTCCTTGTACTGGCTGGTCGGCACCAGGGTGGTCGTGGTTTCGATCGCGCTCGGGCTCGGCCAGCTCGTTGGTCATCTCGTAGCCCCGCACCACAACGACACGATCCGCCAGCTGGTGATCCGCATAGCCGTGCTCGCGCTCACCCTGCCATTCCAGGTCAGGTTCGAGCGCCGCCGTCAGGCCGCCGGTCTGCCGCCGAGAGTCCAAGCGCGGTCACCAATGATCATCGCGGCCAAATTCGTCCTCGTGCTCCTCGCCCTTGGCGCGGAATGGCTGATCGGCCGCTGGACCGCCCAGGCCGACGTGATCGTGGCGGCCGGAATGTTCATCATCGTGGCCGCACTCGGCCCCGCACTGCACCCTTACCTGGTCGGCTCACGAAGACAGCCGGTTCACGAAAGACAAAGGCGGTCGGCGGCAGCCCGCCAGCGCCGGACGGAGCCGCTGGGCTCGAACCGCCGCAGCGGCTGGGTGTCACGGACTAGCGCCCGCAGCCCGGCGAGCAAAACTCTTTACGGCGAGCAACAACGATGGCTCTGGCACACATTTCGTGTAGGCGTAACGGCGTCCCCAGGGCCTCACCGCAACGATGGGACATTGATGCTGCTCAGCCGGGCCGGACAAGCGCAACGATGGCCCATGGATGCGGTTGCCGCAGCATCGATGGCCCATCGTTGCGGTTGCCCACCCAGCCCGAGCAGCATCTATGGGCCATCGTTGCGGTGAGCTGAGTGGAAATGCCCGGCACGCCGGGTGCCGCCTCGTCGAGTCCGCGACTTGACCTTGGGTTAGGCCCCTGTTCCGGCCCGGCTACCCCGATATTCCGGGCATTTGCCGCAATCAGCCGCGCCGGAACAGGGCCTCGGCGCTCGGGCTTTGCAGGAAATGACTTCCCGCCAGCTCCGGGTACCTGACAGCATCGCAATCGTGGGCTACGACGACATCGACTTCGCCGCCGCGGCCGCCGTCCCGCTGACGTCGGTGCGCCAGCCCGGGCATCAGCTCGTCCGGGCCGCCGCGCAATTGCTGCTCGACGACGCCGACCGCCGGCTGGCGGTGCCCTGATGCGGATCGCGCTGTTCGCGACCTGCCTGGCCGACACGCTGTATCCACGGGCGGCTAAGGCGACGGTGCGGCTGCTTGAGCGGCTTGGCCACGAGGTGGCCTTCCCCGCCGCCCAGACCTGCTGCGGCCAGATGCACGTGAACACGGGCTACCAGCGCGACGCGCTGCCGCTGATCAGGCACTACGTGGATACCTTCGCTGGATCCGAGGCGATCGTGGTGCCCTCGGGCTCGTGCACAGGATCGATCAGGCACCAGCACGCGATGGTGGCCAAGCGACTAGGTGATTCTCAGCTCGCGCGAACGGGCGGAGAAGGTCGCCGCACGGACGTACGAGCTGTCCGAGTTGCTCGTCGACGTGCTCGGAGTCACCGACGTCGGTGCTTATTTTCCGCATCGTGTTACTTATCATCCGACCTGCCACTCACTGAGGCTGCTTCGGGTCGGCGACCGGCCGCTGACGCTGTTGCGCAAGGTCGCGGGAATCGATCTCGTGCCGCTGCCCGACGCCGAGTCCTGCTGCGGGTTTGGCGGCACTTTCGCGGTGAAGAATTCCGAGGTGTCCACCGCGATCCTGGCCGACAAGATGCGGAACGTGCTGGCCACCGGGGCCGAGTTCGCCGCGGCGGGCGATAGCTCTTGCCTGATGCACATTGGCGGCGGTCTTTCCCGGCTGCGGGCGGGGACGCGGACCATCCACCTGGCTGAGATCCTGGCGTCGACCCCGTGAGCACGTTCCTCGGCTTGCCGACCGCGCCTCCTGGTGTGGGGCACTTGCGCGGCGACGAGCCATTTCCGGTCGCGGCGCGGCGGGCGCTCGGCAACCCGCAACTGCGGCGCAACCTGGCCAAGGCGACGAGCACGATCAGGGCTAAGCGGGCCAGGGTTGTCGCCGAGCTTCCTGACTGGGAAGAACTGCGGGAGGCGGGACGGGCGATCAAGGCGGAGACTCTGGCTCACCTTGACCGCTACCTTGAGCAACTGGAAGCCGAGGTCACCGCGCGGGGCGGAACGGTGCACTGGGCGCGGGACGCCATTGAGGCCAACCGGATCGTGACCTCGCTGGTGCGCGCGGCCGGGGCTACCGAGGTCGTGAAGGTTAAATCCATCGCTACCGACGAGATCGGGCTTAACGACGCGCTCGCTGCCGCTGGAATCAGCGCGGTCGAGACCGATCTCGCCGAACTGATCGTGCAACTCGGGCACGACCGGCCCTCGCACATTCTCGTGCCCGCGATCCACAGGAACCGGTCGGAGATCAGGGAGATCTTCCTGCGTGAGATGGGTGATGTGGATCCGGCGCTGACCGATGAGCCCGCGGCGCTGGCCGAGGCCGCCCGGCTGCACCTGCGGCGCAAGTTCCTGTCCGCCAAGGTCGGCATCAGCGGCGCGAACTTCGCCATCGCCGAGACCGGGACCTTGTGCGTGGTCGAGTCGGAGGGCAACGGCCGCATGTGCCTGACGCTTCCGGACACCCTGATCACGGTCATGGGCATCGAGAAGGTCATTCCCAGCTGGACCGACCTCGGCGTCTTCCTGCAACTGCTGCCCCGCTCGTCAACGGGCGAGCGGATGAACCCGTACACGACGATGTGGACCGGGGTCACGCCCGGCGACGGACCGCGGAACTTCCATCTGGTGCTGCTCGACAACGGCCGCACCGCGGCGCTCGCCGACCCGACCGGGCGGCCGGCCCTTTCCTGCATCAGGTGCTCGGCCTGCCTCAACGTCTGCCCGGTCTACGAGCGGGTCGGCGGGCACGCTTACGGTTCTGTCTATCCCGGGCCGATCGGCGCCATTTTGTCGCCCATGCTGACCGGGATCGAGGACAACGCCTCGCTGCCGTACGCGTCGACGCTGTGCGGGGCTTGTTATGACGTGTGCCCGGTGAAGATTGACATTCCTTCGATTCTCGTTGAGCAGCGGGCTCGGCATGTGGAAGCTGTCCGTGGGCGGTCGGCGGAGGCGGTTACCATGGCGGCCGCGGCGTGGGCGATGTCGAGCCCGGCCCGGTTCTCGGCGGCGCAGCGAGGCGGGCAACTCGGGCGGCTGCTTGGCCGGGGCGGCTTGATCCGGCGGCTGCCGCCGCCGCTCGCTGGCTGGACTTCCGCGCGGGACGCGCCCGCGCCACCACGCGAGACGTTCAGGCAGTGGTGGCGGCGGGAGGGACGGCCGTGACGGGCTCCCGTGACGAGGTGCTCGCCCGGATCCGGCGGGCTCTCGGGACGCCGACGGCATCAGAGTCCACGGCGCCTCGCGGCTACAGGTTGCATGGGGATCGGACCGGAGCTGAACTCCTTGACCTGTTCGCTGATCGGCTCCTGGACTACAAGTGCTCAGTGCGACGCTGCACGATCGCTGACCTGCCCGCGGCGATCATCGCCGCGGTCACGGAACGGGGCGCCCGGCGGATCGTGCTGCCCGCCGAACTCGATCTGCCCCTCCCCGACCCGGCCTCGATCGGCGATGGCGGTACCTGGATGGTTGACGACTCTTTCAATGCCGAGCAGCTCGACACTTTCGACGGCGTGATTACGACGGCGACCGTGGCGATCGCAGAGACTGGCACCATTGTGCTCGACGGTTCAGGCGGGCAGGGTCGGCGGGCCATTACGCTAATTCCGGACTACCACCTGTGCGTGGTTTTTGAGCACCAGATCGTCGAGCTAGTGCCAGAGGCGGTAGCGGCGCTGACGCCCGGCCGACCGCTGACCTGGATCAGCGGGCCGTCCGCGACCAGTGACATCGAACTCGACCGGGTTGAGGGAGTCCACGGCCCGAGAACCCTGGAAGTCATCCTGGTCTCGACCTCGCCCCGCGACTCAGCCTGACGCGGTCCACCGGTCGAACAAATCGGTCATACCATTTTCCGCTACCGCAGCCGGTGGCCCATCGATGCTGTTCGCGCTGGGCGAGCTACAGCAACAATGGCCCAGCGATGCTGTTGGCGGCGCATCGATGTCCCATCGTTGTGGTACGTCATGCCAGCTGAACAGCAACGATGTCCCATTGTTGCTGTTGCTCCGCCCGCCTCGCAGCTGCGGCGCGGACGGGTCAGCAGCCGCCGATGCCGCCCCATCCGCCTACGGTGTCGCTAGCGGTGAAGGAGGAGCCGGATGAGCCGAAGCCGAAGCTTCGGTTGCTGACGTAGCCGCAACCGCTGGTCTCTTCGACGTTGGTCCAGTTGCCGAGGTCGAACTTGTACTGGAACGACGATGACGCGGCTCCTGAGATGGTCAGCGTCCAGGTGTCCGTGCCGGTTTTGATCATCGGGATCTCGGTCGCGCCCCAGTCCTGGGCTGACTTCATGCCGGTGCCGAGCGCGCTGTAGTTGCCGCTCAGGTACACGGTGTCGCCGCTCGGCGTATCCGAGGGAACGGTTACGTTGATGACTGCCTGCGCGGGGCCGCACCCGTTGGCCCGGCCCAGTTAGCGACGGAGTCATTAACCGTGCCGCCGTTCACCGACATCGACCGGTTGCTGACGTAGCCGCAGCTGGCGGTTTCCTCGTTGCTGGCCCAGCTGCCGCCGAGCGTGTACTTGTAGCTCAGGGTCGTGCTGGCCGCCGCGTGGATCGTGGCTGTCCACTCGGTCGCGTTGACCCTGGTCATCGGGATGCCGCTTGGCGACCAGTCGGGGGCACCTTCGCCCAGCGCGCTGAAGTTGCCGTTCAGGTAGACGGTCTCGCCCGAGGCATCGGTGTTGACCGGGACGATCACGTTTACCTTCTCGGTGACCGATCCGAGCCCGCCCGTCGCCGAGGCGTACCGGTCGGCGACGATCGCGGGCGTGTCGACGTCGTGGCCGGCTGAGATGTCGATGGCGAGCCGGACGTACTGTGCCATCGCCCACATGAGCGGAGTCGAAGAGTTGTCCGCCTGGCCGAACGTGAAACCGCCGGTACCGGTGCTGCCGCCCCAGACCTGCTCGGGGATCTGATAGCCAGAATTCGCCGCTCCGGCCATGGTCTGGAGCATGGACTGAGCTCCGGTCAGGTTCCCGTCCGCGACGTCGTACTCGCCGCGCTCGCCGCTGAACACCGGCCACGGGTTGCCGACCCCGGCGCCGGTGTAATCGCCGCCCGACGAAGTCTCGCCGTAGCCGTCAAAGTTGTACCTGTGCCAGACCGGACCCTCGGGCGTGGACACTTCGAGTTCGGAATCCACGACCGGGATCGTGCTAGCGATCTCATACGTGGTCGGGGCGGTAACCCCGAGCCTGACCAGTTCAAGGTAGCTCGGGTCGACGACAGTGCGATCGTCATGGCTGCCGCCGCCGTTGGCGATGCCGATGCTCGTGCCGTTGTTGGGCTCGGCGTCGGGGGTGATCCGCAGGTAGTAGTCGCCGCTGCCGTAGGAACCAGAGGTGGTGTAGGTGTCGGCGTCGAGGTCCTGCTCGAAGGCGTCGGCCGTGGACAAGTAGGTGGACGCCGCCGTCGAGTTGCCGTTGTCGGTCGCGATTACCGAGGCACAGACCAGTCCGGCGATCTCGGCCGCCATCGTGGCCGGGGAGTATCCCCCGATCTCCTCCCACCGTTCTTCCGGCGTGTAGGGCCCGTTGCTGACCAGGTAGTTAGCGAGGTTCTGCACGTAAGACCAGTCGGTGGAATTGGTGGCGCCAAGCTGATGGGCCAAGATGATCGGGTCGGCGACCTCGTCCATCTGAAGTGACCCGAATACCGTCGTGCCGTTCAGGAACGAGTTCTGCTTGACCGCGCCGTTCGACTCTTCCTCGTACTGGAAGATGTACTGGAGCGCGGCGTTAGCGTCGGCTGAGTCTCCGGCCGCGAGCAGCGCGGACGCCATCTCGTACTCGTCCCTGGTCCACACGACGTGGTACCCGTGGTCGCCGGCACTGTTCGCGCTGACGCTTGACCCCCACGGATCGGTCGGGGCGGCGATGAAGGCACCCACGTAGGTCTTGTCTTCGTCGGCCTTCACCTCCATCAGCGAGACGTAGTACTGCTGCTTGAGCTGGCTGCTGCCAGTAACCGACGCCGGCGGCGCGTTCAGGCCGCTGATCCAGGTGTGCCAGCCGGACTCAAATGAGGTCTGCAGCGAACTGAATCCCGTGGTCAGCGAGGCTGACGCATCGGAGATAGCCGCTGATTGGGTCGAGTCGAAGGCGAGTGCCAGCGTGAACGTGGTGCTGCCGCTGGCGGCGACCGGGATCTGGGCGACCTGGACAATGTGGCCGGCCGTGCTCGCCGAGGTGTAGGTCGCGGTCAGCGAGTGGCTGCTGGCCAGTTGCGCGCTGCCGTCACTTGAACTGCCGACGTACCCGGACGTGGTCTGGGTGAAGCCGGTCGAGGCGGAGAGCGCGCTGGACACCGAGCCGTTCGATGACACGAGGTCGCCGCTGGCCGAATCGGTGCCGCCGGTGTTGCCCATGCCGTCGTTGTTGAGTTGCGGCAGGTAGTCCGCGTACAGGCTGAGCGCGTGAGCGCTGAGATTGTCGAACGTCGTCTGGATCAGCACGACCGACCGGGAAGGGTCGGCGACGTAAGTCTTGGTGATCGTGAAGTCGCCGTTGGTGGCGGTGTTGACCTGTTTCCACACGAGCGAGGTGGGATCGACGAGCGAGATCGCGTGCGTGGTATTGGCCGTCTCGGTGTCAGTGAAGCTCGATCCGTCGGTGACGATGTACTGGAGCCCGAAAGTGGAAGGCGTATCGGTCTGCGGGTAGAACACGTTCTCAAGCTCGCCGTTGCCGAGCGTGTACCAGACCTTGGACGACGACCCGAGCGAGTCAGCGAAGGCCTGCAGGTTCGACTCGTTCCAGGTCGCGTTCGCCCCCGGCGCTCCCGGCGCGCTGCCCGCCGCGAAGGCCGGCGGCGCCTGCGCCACTACCGCGCCAACCGCGACCGCGGTCATCACCGCCGTGGCTAGGGAGATCCAGCGTAACCTTGCCCGCACTGACGGTAATTCCATGGATTCCTCCGCGATCGCACCCGCCTTTCAGACTGCCTCAGGATCGCGATCACGTCCACCACCCGCAAGCCGGAGTCAGCGGTTGCGGCGGGCCGTCTGGGCGTCGCCGGGGCTCAGGCGCGGCGGGTAGTTCTGGCCGTTGATTACAGGGACGCTCGGGGCGTAACTGGCGACCGCCACGGCCAGCCGTTGCGGATCTACACGCCAGCCGCTCATCCGACGGTAGGCGTACCTGATCGTTGCGAATAGGAACCCGATGACCTGACTGACCGCGGACCTGGGGTACACGACGCAATAGGCGACGACGGCCGCGGTCACCAGCAGGCCCGCGAGCCCGCGCAGCATCCCTCGTCCCCCGTAGCGCACGACGTAAGCGTCAGGCGGGAACGCGGTCATCGCCCCTCCAATACCGGTCAGGATCAGGGTAAGTTCACGCACCATATAGCGAAAGCGCGAGAGAGGAGTCAGAGAATGCCTGCCCGGATGAGCGAACTCTGCGGTGACCTCGCCGCGGAGACGGCCGAGCTGATCAGCCCGCTGTCCGGGCTCGAGCCAGAAGGCTGGCTAACCCAGACGCCAGCTCCCGGCTGGACCGTCGGCGACCAGGTAAGTCACCTGGCGTTCTTCGACGATGCCGCGGTCACGTCAGCGACAGAACCCGAGCGGTTCCGCGCCGAGCTCGCCGGGCCTTTCCTTGACGGCCGGCTCAGCACCGACGACATCGCCAGGCGGCATCGGGACAAGGCCGGCGCGGAACTCCTCGCCTGGTTCGCCGGTTCGCGAGGGAAACTGATCGGGATCTTCAGCGAGCTTGATCCGGCGACAAGGCTGCCCTGGTTCGGGCCGCCGATGAGCGCCGCGTCCTCGGTCACGGCGCGGATCATGGAGACCTGGGCGCACGGCCAGGACATCGCCGACGGCGTCGGCATCGCGCGCGTTCCGAGTGCCCGCCTGCGCCACGTCGCGCATATCGGGGTACGGGCCTTGCCTTATAGCTTCCTGGTTCGCGGCCTGCCGGTGCCCGCCGAGCCGGTCAGGGTTGAACTGACCTTGCCTGACGGCGAACTGGCTACCTGGGGACCGGCAGAAGCGAAGAACCTGGTGACTGGCCCGGCCCTCGACTTCTGCCTCCTCACCACGCGCCGCAGGCACCGCACCGACACGGAAATCACGGCCGAAGGCCAGGTCGCCAATGGCTGGCTCGACATCGCCCAGGCCTTCGCTGGCCCGCCGGGCGAAGGCAGGCAGCCAGGGCAGCATTCCCGCGACAAGCATTAGCTGTTTGCCAGAACCCAGCGCGGGTAGCACATACCGGACCCAGGTGAGGTCAGGGACAACCCATTGCGAGGCCAAGATGCGGCAAAGCCAGCACTATGCTTACCGCGCTTGCGCGCACCGCCGATGCGACGTCCGCCGGGCAGCAGCAGCTTCCGCCCGAACCGGCGGCGCTTGGGGCCGTCGGGCGACCAGAGTACCCCGAGCACAAGAAACACGCGCACAGGAACCAAGGGCACAAAGGACTCGCTGCGTTGCAAATTCATCCATGCTGCCTTCCGTCTCGTCCGGCCATACAAAAGGAATGACAAAGAAGCCGTCCCGCTATGACGCGGAACAAGGCAAGATTCCTCTTGAATACATTAGAACTGGTTTCGCTGATTGGGATAATATGAGATGACGGATCCATTTGGAACTGATCCGCCAAATATGGATACCTCAGTGGAAGAAGTAGCGGAAACGGAGGCGGCTGGGGTGACACCGTCGGACAGCGATGCCGAGCTGATCACACGGGCCCGAGCCGGTGACGCCGACGCCTTCGGTACGCTCTATGAGCGGCACGCCGCCTCGGCGGGCCGGCTTGCCCGCCAGCTCACCGGGAGCCAGGCCGACGCGGACGACGTCGTGGCCGAGACCTTCGCGCGGGTGCTGAGCGCGATGAGGAACGGCAACGGCCCGGTTGAGGTCTTCCGCCCTTATCTCCTCACCGCGTTGCGCAGGGTGGCGGTCGACCAGGCCAGAGGTCAGCGCCGGGTAATCCCCACGGAAGAGGATCAGCTGCCTGACCCGGGCGAGCCCTTCACTGACCCGGTGATCACCGATCTTGACCGGTCACTGGTCGCACGTGCTTTCCGGTCGCTGCCTGAGCGATGGTCGGCGGTGCTCTGGCATACCGAGATCGAGGAGGAGACGCCCGCCGAGGTAGCGGCGGTGCTTGGCATGTCAGCGAACAGCGTCGCCGCCCTCAGGTACCGCGCTCGCGAGGGCTTGCGCCAGGCGTACCTGCAATATCACTTGTCGAGCCGGGTCCAGGCCAGTTGCCGGCCGGTCGCCGGGAAGCTCGGAACCTACGTGCGCGGCAAATTGTCCAGGCGGCAGGCACGTGAAGTAGAAGCCCACCTCCGCCGCTGTGAGGAGTGCACCGCCGCGTGCGCCGATCTGGCCGCGATCAATTCAGGTCTGCGCGGAGTGCTCGCCCCCGTGATTCTCGGCATCGGGGCGACCGGCTACCTCGCGGCTACCTCCGGATCAGCCGCGACGGGCACGTCCGGCCTTGCCGCGGCGCTGACGAGCGCCAGGATTGCCGTCACCAGATTCGCCAGCTTCCTGCTTCACCGCCCGGGTGTGCCGATCACGGCCCTGGCCGCGGCCACCTCGGTGGCCATTCCCGTGTTCACGCTGGTGCACGCCCCCCGCGAGCACCTCAGTTCCGTCCCGCCGGCGCGAATCAGCCGGTCCCATCAGCCTCAGCGGGCGGCGGGCGCCCTCAATACGCCAAGTGCGGCCTCAGCCAAGCGGCCCGCATCGTCAGAGTTCCCCTCACCCGTGCCTTCACCAGGCAAGTCGGCCACGCCCGCACCGAACCCGACGCGATCAAGATCACCAAGGCCGCGGCCAACCAGCCCAGTTCCCACCGGCCCCACCCCCACAAGTTCGGCCTCGCCCACCCCGCCAGCGAAGTCCCCGCAGCCCACGCCCACGCCCACAGCGACGGTCAAGGTCACCGCGAAGCTCAGCGTGGGAGTTCAGGTCAGCGGCGTTCTTAACCTGGGGGTAACCGCCGTGATCCAGGTGAACGTGTCCGACCCGGGCAACGGCGCTACCGGCCCGCTGACGACGGCCGTCGACCTGCCGGCCGGGATCTCGCTGCTCAGCCTGACCGGGGGTTCATCCTGGTCCTGCGACACCGGTTCCCCGATGACCTGCACCCACCCGGCCGTCGCGGCCGGAGCGTCGGCGAACCTGTCATTCAACGTGCTCGTGATCACCCTGGCCGGGTGCGGCGACTCGGTAGCCGCGACGGCTACCAGCGGCGCCCTGTCCGCGACCGGTGCCTCCTCTCAGGAAGTGGCCTGCGTACCGCTGCTCTGAACCCTTACTTGATCTTGTACTCGTAAGGCAGCGCGACGAGCTCGTCGCCAACGCTCTGCCCGAGCGGCGGCACGGCCTGGCACGTAATCGTCCACGTAGAGGTCGCCTCGGACTACGGTGCCCGGCCGGCCGCGCGGCCTGAACGTCACCTCGATCACTCCCGACTTGCCCGGCCTGATCGTGACCGGCTCGAAGGGCGTCACAGAAAAGAGGCTGGACAGCCACAGGTCGCCGGTGCTCACCTTCACCGCGTGGTCGAACGGCTTGCCGATGGCGGTAAGCGTCAGGTCGACCGAGGCCTGGCGAGCCCCAAGCGGGTAAGGGCCGAACTGGTCGGGTCCGGCGACCCAGTACCCGGCCTGAACCTCCCCGCCGGGAGCAAACGTGCTCGCGGCGCGATGGCGGCCAGTTGGCGCGCCGAGCAAGTCGGGGTCGCCCTGCCCTGGACCCCAGTCGAACTCGACGGGAACGGTGCCCTTGGCCTGGAGCGAGATGCTGGAGATCTGGGTGGGCACGTACCACTCGGGCTGCACCTCGAGCGGCAGCAGGAAGGTGGTCCCGGTCAGCGGCTCAATGCTGATCGGCTTGGACTCGGCTAGCCGGGGGTCAGCGAAGTAGTCCTCTGGCGCCGCACCGGTATTGGTGATCTTTATCTTGAAGGTCACGGGAACTTTCGGCGCGAGCTGCCGGGAAGCGCTGTCAGGCAAGCCGGGCGCGGTCGCCTTGGTGCCGTCCAGGGTGATCTCGCCCTTGTACGACTGCGAGACCACGTCGCCGGCGACCATTCCGCTGAAGTCGACCACGAGAGTCCACAGACCAGGCGCCGGGTCAATCGTGTAAGCGGTCAGCGAGAGCCCGTTGCGGTTGGCCGCCGTATTCTGGCCGAATCCCAGCGCCTGCCCGTCCGGCGCGATCAGGTAAGAGCCAACCTGGTCAGCGGAGTCCCTGGCCAGGGAGACGCTGGCGGTGATGCTTCGGTGCCCGCGGCCGACGCGGAACTCGTAGTAGGCGACCTGGCCGACGCCGGGCGCCCGGCCGTTTCCGCCGGTCAGTACCCCGCCGAACCGCCCGCCATGAGCCAGGTCGACCAGCGCGCGCAGCGTGACAGGTACCGACTGGCTCTCGGCCCGACGTAAGGATCGGTGCCGCCCTCGGCTGACCTCACGACGACGGCCCCGGCCGCGTCCCCGGCCCGCGCCGGCGCGCGCTCGGTCACGCGCAAGAGCCGCGCCCGCCCGGCCGGCAGGTAGAAGGAGTGCGGCGTCACCGTGCCGAAGCTGACGAACCGCTGCGTCGCGACCCGCCAGGGAATGCTGCCGTTGGTCCCGTATCCCGCGGCGGTCAGGCCGAAGACGACCCCGGTCCAGGTACCCGGAGCCGGTGCCCGCACGTCCACATTCCCGTAATTACTAGTCCCCTGTGGTAGCGAGTTAGCCGCGAACCGGCCGTCAGGGTCGATCAGTGTCAGCCAGACCGCCCCGAAGGGGTCAAAGCCGACCGGGCTCCGGTAGGCGATGGACGCGTCGAGGCGATCAGCGCCGGGCCGGACGGTGAAATGGAAGGTCTCGTAGTTCTCCGGATATCCACCGGCGTCGGTGAACTCAGGACTCCGGCCGTCCTTGAGGTCGACCGTGCCGGTCTGCACGTCCTCGTCAGGACCGAAGGTACGCCCGGCCGCGGTCACCAGCTGACCAGTGCTGCCGGTATTCAAAACCTTTAGCCGCCAAATTTTCCTCGCGCCAGACTTAGCTGTCGCGCTGAGCTCGCTGCGCGAGAACAGCAAAGTGTCGCCTGCCGGCGCTGGAGCGCCCGCCGCCGTCTTGACCGACTCGGCCGCCAGCACGGCCTTGTAGGAGTTGAGCAGCCCTGAGCCCTGTTCTTCGGCCGGAAGGCCGAGGTCGGTGGCCGTACTGGTCAGGATCTGCTTGACCAGGGCCGGATCGGGGGTTGCTCCTTCGTGGGTCTGCCGGTAAGCCTGGATGACGAGCGCGGCGGCGCCGGCGGTCAGCGGGGCCGACTCGCTCGTCCCCCCGCTCAGCTCGACCGGCGAAGGCTGATCGGTGAGGTTCACGCAGCCGGTGTAGGTGCTGTTGTCCGTGCTGGCAGGACGCGAAGCCCAGGTCACCGGGCGCGACGAGGCTCACCGTCCCTCCCGACGCGGTGAAGCCGGCCGAACTGAGCGCGCTGATGTTGTCATCAAGCCAGCCATTGGTCGCGAAGTACCTGGCCGCCGCGTAGTTGGTCTGGGCGTAGAAGCCGAACGTGGTCGACGCGCCCACCGAGATCACGTTCGGGTCGCTCGCTGGCGAGGCGATCGTGTTGGTGCTGCCCGAGTCGCCCGCCGAGACCGTGACCGTGGTGCCCGCCGCGATCGCGGCGTCATTGAACTGGTTAAGCACGTCGAGGGAGGTATCGTCAGGCTCCGGGTAAGCGCCGAAGGACTCGTTGAGCACGTTGACGTGGTCGGTCTCGACCGCGTAGCTGATCGCCTGCAGGAAGTTCGACTCCAGCGTCATCTCGAACGTGCCGAAGACGTCGAGCCCGATCAGCGCCGCGCCCGGAGCCATGCCCTCAATCCTGATGTCGCAGGCGGACGGCTGGGACTGAGCGGAGAAATGCCGCAGGCTGTAAACGTGCCGCCCCTGGCCCGCGATCGAGTTGGCGTCGAGGAAGGCCTCGGCCCCCACGGTCAGCTGATCGGGACCGTCGCCGGAGAAGTCCACGTAGTCCCCGCCGAACGCGCGGTTGAAGACCGACCGGCCGTCAGGCCTGATGAAGTTCACGTTGTCGGGATCCAGGCCATCAGCGATGAATCCGACCCGGACCCCGGCGCCGGTGATGCCAAGCGACCTGGCGGTTGGCGTGCTCGCGTCCAGCGACGCTGTGCTGGTGGTCTGCAGCGCCTCAGGATCCAGCATGACCTGGCCGCTGGCCGGGCAAGCGTCGGGGATCACGTGGGCCCGCGGCCCAGGCCGTCCGGCTGACGCGCGCCCGTGCGCCCGTGGTTCTGGCAGCGGAGCGGGCACCGGGGCCTGGCGGATCTCGATGTCGGGCACAACCTCGGCTACCTGGGGATTGGCCTTGAGGCTGGCGGCCTGGGCCTGCGTTACCTTGGCCGCGAACGCGTCGACTAGCCGGTAGGGCTTGATGCCGGCCGCGCCTGCCTGCCTGAGCTGGCGAATCAGGGGCGCCTGCAGGCCCGCGATCGCCGCGGACCTCGCGGCCGAGGCGGCGGTACCCGGCCTCGCCGCCGCTGGCTGGCTCCTCAGAACCACGATGACTCGGTCGTGAGCAGGCACGGACCGTCCAGCGGTCACGGTTGCCGCCGCCGCCGCTATCGCCGTCCCCGGTGCGGCCGACCCCCCGGCCAATGGCACACCGGCCAGGGCGAGTGTTACCACTGCGGCTGAGACCTTGCTGACTGCGACGCTGCTCGCCATTCCTGCCTCGCCCTGTTCGGACCTGCCCCCGAATTCAGCGTCGCACAGGAAGGGCGTTCCGTGAACAGGTCATTCTTCCGTCGACCGGCGCAGTCGCTTCGTCTTGGCCCGGCGCTGCTTGCTGGCCAGCCTGCGCTCGACCGACCCCTTCGTCGGCTTGGTGGGACGGCGGGGGGGCGGCGGCGGGGCCGCTGCCTGCGTCAGCAAAGCGGAAAGCCGGGCAGCCGCCGCTTCCCTGTTCCTGAGCTGTGACCGGTACTCCGAGGCTGTCACCGTGATCACGCCGCCCGTGAGCCGGCCCGACAGGCTCGCAAGCGCGCGTTCCTTAAGTCGCTCAGGCAGCGCCGCCGAACTCGCCAGGTCATAGCTGAGTTCCACCCGCGTATCGGCGGTGTTGACCGACTGCCCGCCGGGTCCTGGCGACCGCGAGAAGCGCCAGCTCAGCTCGTCGGGAGGGATCACCGTTCCCCGCACGATTACGTCAAGGCCAGCCATGCTGCTAGTCGGGCTTTCGCAGCTCGTACATCGCCGTCGTCCACCTGGCCAGTTCGGCGAGCATGCCCGCGGCCGATACCTCCATGACGTCGTTGGGCCGCAGATTTCCCTCGGCGTCGATGAGGCCCTGCACGAACGGGATGCTGACCGCCTCAACCAGCGGCACCATCTTGAGCGCGGCCAGCACCGGCTTGAGCATCTGCACGGCCCTGGTGCCGGCGGCGACGCCACCATAACTGACCAGGCCGGCCGGCTTGTACTGCCATTCCGAACTCAGGTAGTCGAGCGCGTTCTTCAGGGCCGCGTTGTAGCCGTGGTTGTATTCGGGCAGTACGAAGATGAAGGCGTCCGCGCGCTCGATAGTCGCGCTCCACGCCTTGGTGTGCGCATGTACATAGTCACGAGATCTTGGATGCTTTGGTTCATCGAACAGCGGAAGGTTAGCCTCGGCGAGGTCGACTAGCTCGACCTTGAACCCGCCCCGGCTTACCGCCCGCTCGTGAATCCAGTACGCCACCGAGGGACCCACCCGGCCTGGACGGGTACTCGCGATGATGATCTGGAGGATGGGCTCCGTAGCTGCCTCGGGCACAGTTGCTCCGCCGATCTGGTTGCGACTCCGCGACACGCGCTAGCCGGGGCTGGCCTCGGGGCGGGCCGGCCGCGATCATTGTTACATGGCCACCGGCCGGTCTTCCTGCCGGTGCGAGCCGATGCCAGGATCGCAAAACCTCCCCGTCCCCGGCATTGGCAGGCCCATCACTGGGCATGACGCCTGAAACGCGGTGTGACTTCGCCGTCACACATGGTGATAGGGGAGGTGCGCCTACATGTCTGGAACGCTGCAGTCGGAGAAGATCGGACCGGTCGACGTGGCGGTCATCGCATTCGAAGGCCACGATTTCGACGCCGGCGTTGCTCCGGCTCTGAGCGATCTGCAGGCAAGCGGGACCGTGCAGGTCATCGACCTGGCCTTCGTCCGCAAGGATGCGGACGGATCCACGTCGATCATGGAGCTAGCCGACGACGGCGTGGCCGCCGACTTCGATCAGATCATCGACTCGCAGTTCGATTTGCTGAGCGAAGCCGACCTGACCGATATCGCGAGCGGCCTTGAGCCGGCGTTGGCCGCGATGGTCATCGTCTGGGAAAACAGCTGGGCCGCCAAGTTTGCCTCCACGGTCGCCGAATGCCGCGGCCGGATCGCCATGCTTGAGCGGATTCCGCGCGAGAACGTCGAGCGCGCCATCACCGCTCTCGAGGAACCGGAAGCCGGTACTAATTAGCCATTCAGTTTCAGTTACCAAATCGTTAACTGACGCTGGCCCGGTCTTCGGTCCGTTCCTGAGCCCGATGCCGTGACCTGGGAGTTCTGACTGCTATGCCAGAATGGTCCCATGCAGCCGCCATACGACACGCGTCCCGACGATCGCCATCGGTGGATTGAAGAGGGCGCCCACGAGGTAGTGCCGGGGGTTTACCGGATACCGCTGCCGCTGCCGATGGACGGGCTGCGCGCGGTGAACGCCTACGCGATCGAGTCGGACGACGGGCTCGTGATGATCGATTCAGGCTGGGTGCTCGAGGAGACCAAGGATCAGCTTGAACGCTCGCTGGCCAAGATCGGGGCCGGCCTCGGCGACATCCGCAAGTTCCTGGTCACGCACATGCATCGCGATCACTACACCCAGGCGATCGCGCTCAGGAGGATATTCGGGACGAAGGTCGCGCTCGGCCTGGACGAGAAGCCGTCGATCGACGTGGTGCTCAGCCGCGACTCCGCCGCCCTCGCCGCCCGTGGTGCCAAGCTGGCCATGGCCGGAGCGCAGGCGCTGCTGGCGAAGATGGCCGAGGCCGGAATGCAGCGGCCCATGGGCGACAACGATTACGAAGAACCGGACGAGTGGATCACCTCGGGCCAGAAGTACCAGCTTGGAGCCCGCACCCTCGAGGCCATAGCCACCCCGGGACACACCCACGGCCACATCGTCTTCGCCGACTTCGAGACCGGCCTGCTCTTCGCGGGCGACCACGTGCTGCCGCACATCACTCCGTCAATCAGCCTCGAACCCGCCCCCCAGGAACTGCCGCTCGGCGACTTCCTCGACTCACTGCGCCTCGTCCGGCGACTCCCCGACCTGACGCTGCTGCCCGCCCACGGTCCGGTTGCCCCCAGCGTCCACACCAGGGTCGACGAACTGCTCGACTTTCACGACAAGCGCCTGGCGATCATGGCGGCCGAACTGGCCGACGGCCCGCGCAACGCCTACCAGGTCGCGCTCGCTGTCCGCTGGACGTCAAGAAACCGCGAGCTCACCGACCTTGACCTGATCAATCAGACCCTGGCCGTCGGCGAAACCGAGGCCCACCTGGACCTCCTCGTCGCTCGTGGCCTGGCCCGCGCCTACCTCGCGGACGGAGTCAGGTACTACGAGCCGGCCGCTACCTCCGCATAGGCGACAGCTACCTCGCCGGCGAGGCCCGCGTTGTCGATGATCAGGGCCCGGTTCACCTCGACGCTCCGGCCGCCGCTGAGTTCCTCGATCAGGGTGAGCACGGCCGGCGTGATGGCCTGGCCGGTGATGCCACGCGCCCTGATCTGCCGCACCGCTTCCTCGATGTGATCATCGAGGTCAAGGCCTTCGGACGGTGGCCGGCCGAGCAGCAGCCCGCCGCCTGGATTCACCGCCCAGTGCGCGCCCGCGACGCGCGCCGCCTCCTGCGCCGTGCTGACGACCGCGGCGACCGGCGGACCCCCGACCGCCGTATAGAACAACGGCAGCGTCGGCGTCCGCCAGCCGAGCACCGGCACGGCGAGAGTCTCGAGCAGCTCACCGGTCGCCGGCACGTCAAGGATCGACTTCGCGCCCGAACTGACGACGAGGGCCGGCGTTCGCGCGATCTGGAGCAGGTCGGCCGAGATATCAAGGGTCTCGGCGAAGCCGCGGTGCACTCCGCCGATTCCGCCGGTCGCCATGAAGGAGATCTGGGCCAGCCTGGCGGCGGCCAGCGTGCCGCCGACCGTGGTAGAACCGAGAGCGCCCTGGACCACGCACGCCGCGAGGTCCCTGGCTCCGACCTTGCGCGCGGCCAGGCCAGCTTCGGCGATCCGCTCGAGTTCCGAGTCAGACAGCCCGACCTTGATCTCGCCGTCAAGTACCCCGATCGTGGCCGGGGTCGCGCCGGCGGCGCGGACCCGCTCCTCCGACTGCCTGGCGACCACCAGGCCGCGGCCGCCGGAGAATCCGTGCGACACCAGCGTCGTCTCCAGGGCCACCACGGGACGACGCTCGGTGAGCGCGGCCGCTACTTCGTCATTGGCCCGGATGGTGAGATTCACGGCATCCCCCCGATCGTCGCGACTGCCCTGGCCGCGGCCGAAAGGCCCAGGCTGATACCGCCGATAAGATAGCCGGCCGCGAACGCGTCACCCGCTCCAGTGGCGTCGGCCGGCTCGGTGGCCGCGGCCGGATAACGCTGGCCACCGACTTCGACGCCGTCGGCGCCAAGCTTGCTGACCACGGTGATCCCCGGCAGTACTCCCACCAGCCCGGTTTCCGCCTTGTTACCGAACACCAGGTCAGGCCGCAGCCTGACGAGCAGCTCACGGAACTCGGCGACGCCGTACCCGCGGATCGCCGCCGTCGAGGACAAGTCAACGCTGAGCCGGACCGAGCGGGCCAGGGCCGCCGACACCGCCGCCAGCGCGGCGCCGCTGACCGGGATCTCGGTCAGGCTGTAGGCCGGGACGTGCAGCCACGCACAGCCGTCCAGCCAGGCCGGGTCAATTGAGGCCGCGCTCAGCAACGGCCCGACCCCGCGATCGGTGATCATGGACCGGTGCCGCCCGCCGTCAGACAGAGCGACGATCACCCCGGTACGGCCCTCGATCACCGGCCCGGCGACTTCCACCCCTCGCCCGGTCAGTTCGGCGGTGACCAGCGTGGCCGCCAGGTCACTCGCGCGGGCCGTGATCAGCCGGGCGCGCCCGCCGAGTTCGGCGACCCAGGCCGCCACGTTCGCCCCCTGGCCGCCGACCGCCAGCCTCGTCTTCGCCGGAGTGTCGGTGTCGGCGGCGAACGGCCCGGACACGCTGGCCACCACATCGAGGTGAGCATCGCCGAGCACGCAGATCATCGCCGCAGCGTAACCTGGAGTCAGCGCGGGAGATCGAAGAGGCGGCCGATGAAGCTAAAGCTGGACCTGCACGACATTTACAATCGCGGTCGCGACATTGACAAGGCACTGCTGGACATCTTCGCCGAAGCGGCCAGGACCAAGGCGCCCCTGATCGAGATCATCCCCGGCAAGGGCTCAGGCCAGCTCAAGAAGCACGTCCTGCGCTTCCTCGACCGCAAGGACATCAAGCCCCTCTATCACCGGGTCGAGAAGGACTCAAAGAACTTCGGCCGGGTCTTCGTCCACTTCCGCTGGAAGTAATCAGCGCCAGCCCAGCCTCTGGCTCGCCGCTCCCGGCAACTCAGGCAACTCGCCACCGGTTTCAGGTGGCAACAGCATCGGTGGGACATCGTTGCTGTTCGACCGGCCCGGCTAACCGCAACGGTGGCCCATGGAGGCGGTTGCCGCAGCATCGATGGCCCATCGTTGCGGTTGCCCGCCCGGCCCGAGCAGCATCTATGGGCCATCGTTGCGCTGGGCTGAGCCGAAATGTCTGGTTACCTGATGCCCTCGGCAAACTCCCGGCTGCCCCTGGCGGCTCGCGTCGCTGCGACGGGGGCCGACGTGGGCGATTTGCCGGTTTTGCGAGTTGTGGAAGGTCTCAGGTGCTCGCGGCTTCGGCGGCTACGAACTTGCGGATCAACTCGGGGACTTCTTCTACTACGTGCAGGACGAGTGCGACCTGTCGCTCCGGGCCGGGGACCGGGATGTTCACCGGGCACCAGTAGCGCTCTTCGAAGGTTCCCGCGCTGGTCTCGACGTCATATCGCTGGACTGGCATGGCTTCCGCCTCGCCGGTCGCGACTACCCGGCGCAGCGAGTCGCCGAGGTTGCCGGGGCCTGAAGTGCCCGGCTCGCCTGGATTGTCGGGAAACGCGACGAATACGCTCTGCCCGATGAGGTCTTCGCGTTTTCTATCGGATATTCGCAAGTACGCGAGATTGATGTCAAGCATGACGAAATCGGAGCTCATGATAACCGCCGGCGCGGGAAGATGCTGGAATACCGAAATGTAATCGATCTGCGTCGTCTTCATCTCTCCCCCGCACTTTCCCTGATCTCAGAATCCAGGTTCACATTACCAACCGTGAGCAACCGAATACGTCCTTGCGTTAGCTGAAGTAGAGCTCGGACGATCAGTGGCGGCCTGACGTGCCTTGGCTGGTAGGCGGTTCTTCTCCAGCCGTCGGTCACCGGAGAGCTTGCCTGCGGCAGCAGCCAGGCCAGAAGCATCGACGATCCCCCCGATCCCCTATTGCCCCGCGTTGATCGTGCCAGCTCTGATCCAGGCAGTCCAGCGGCGCCACGCGGATTTTCGGGGCAGATCCACCGCTCTGCCCCGAGTTGGATGGCAGGATGACGGCATGAAGATAGTCATCCACGTGATCATCACGGCGGTCGCCGTCTGGCTGGCGACCGTATTCATTCCCGGTATTAGCGATACCGCTCATACCACGGCGGGCAAAGTAGGCTCATTGCTCGTGGTGGCGGTAATTTTCGGCATCATTAACGCGGTCTTGAAGCCGATCATCAAGGCGGTCGGCTGTGCCTTCTATGTCCTCACGCTCGGCTTGATCGCGCTCGTGGTCAACGCCTTGCTCTTCTTGCTTGTCGGCTACCTCTCCCACCGGATCGGCTTGCCATTCCATGTGCATCATTTCTGGCCGGCACTGTTCGGTGCGCTGCTCGTCGGAATCGTGAGCTGGGTACTCGGCCTGATCACCGGGGACAACAAGAACTAGCGCAGTGCCCGCCGCAGCTGGCTCACCGTCCAGCTCGGGTGATCGACAGCCATCGCCAGCTCGGTGACGAAGTCCGGTGCGTTGACTGTGCCGACTCCGCTCGCCAGGTCATAACCTGACCTGGCGGCGAAGCCGGTGACCTTGTACAGCTTGTTCTGCTTGCCCTGCCGGAAGGAGACCGTGTTGTTGCCCTTGGTCACGTCGGCCAGGCCGGGAGCATGAGCGGCGGAGAGCCGGTAAAGGTCAGGGTTGATGAGACCGAGCGGGTGACCGGCGACCTGATCGGCGAGCGCGACGATGCCGGCGAACTCCGGCGTGGCCTCGCTGGTGCCGCAGGTGGGGTACCAGCCGGCCGCTGTCCCTTGAAGCTCTGGTACATGTCCGCCGCGCCGTCGCAGGCGCCGCTCATCGAGATATCAGGTACGCCGCGGTGTGATCCGACAATGGAGCGCACGCCGTTCTGGTAGCCGGGACGATCGAAGATGACGGATTTTCCGCCGCCGCCCGCCAGCGGGTTAGGGCCCTTGTCGCCGAAGATGAACTCGTTCGTCGGCACGTTGTAAGTGTCATTCCACACCGTCGCCGCGCTCGTCTGGAGGCCAGCCGCGTTGAGGTGGAGCTGGGTGCCGCCGACCCCGGTGATGAGGGGGTCGCTGTCGGGCCAGGAAGTCACGGCGGAGAGGAAATAAGTGGACCCGTCAAAGCCGACGTCGGCGGCACCGCTGTCACCGGAAGCCGTGAGTACCGTTACGTGGTCCTTAGCCGTCTCCTGATAGGCACCGCGCAAGGCGAGCAGGCGCTTCGGGCTGGCGAAGCTTTGCTCGGTGGCACTGAAGCTCTGACTGATGATGCCCCCGAGGTGATGACTGATTACGTACTTCTCGGCCTGCTCGATCTTCGGGAAACCGGTGCTGCCCTCGTTCTCTGAGGTAGGCGTCTCGACGAGCAAAATGTTCGCGCCCGGCGCGATCGCGTGCGCGTACTCGACGTCAAGCTCGGTCTCGCCGGCCCAGCCTTCCCTGTTGTCATTAGGCCGGTAGGCGGGCACCTTGCCCGCGGGCTGGATGATCCGCAGCGACGGCGGCGCGGGCAAATTAGCCGAGGATCTGTCCTGGATCTGTCCCGATTGTAGATCGGATCCGGGTCAGGCTCGGCGACGCGTCCTGGCCAGCCAGAGCGCCACCCCGAGCAAGACCAGGCCGACGAGCGCCACGGCGAGCGGCGCGGCTACCGAGCCAGGCAGATAACGGCCGACCGTGTCAGGAATCGTCCACAACGCACCCGCCGCGCCGAGTCCCAGCAGCACCACCCGGCGGGTGAAGACTCCGGCCGCGAGCAGTGCGGTCACCGTCACCAGCGCGAGCACCGCTCCGGCCGCGCTGAAGATCAGGGCCGAGCCGATGACGGCACCGAGTGATCCGGCGGTCAGGCCCGCGGTCACCGGCACCAGGTAACCCCGGTAAGCGGCCAGCGCCCACGCCACGGACAGCGCCCAGATCGCGAGCCCGATGCCGGCCAGCGTCACGCGCGGGTCGACCTGGTTAAGCCCGGTGCCCAGCAGCGCGACGGCACCAGCGAACAAGGCCAGGTGCAGCAGGGCCGAGCGTGCGCGGAGCCAGAGCACGAGCGCGCAGGCGGTCCAGCCAGCCTCCGCGATCAGCGCGGCCGTCCCGCCGCTGAGTTTCAGAACCTGGCTCGTCAGCACAGCGAAGAATCCGCCGACCGCGACGGTCGCGAGCAGCCACAGGACATTGCGCAACCGGGCGAACGCAGGCTCGCTCGCCCGCTTATTCAGCGCCTCGCCCGCCGCGAGCAGACCGAGTGCGGCGATCCCGGCGACGCCCAGGCTGCCGGCGGACGGGATCTTCGGCCAGACTTGCCGCACGACTACGGCTCCCGCCGCGAGAGCGGTGATCGCGCCCACATAGCCGAACACCTCGGCGATCAGCGGCAGGGCCCGTCGCTCGGGCGGCGGGTCAAGCTCGGGATCCATGATGGCGGTCTCTGTCGGCATGGCTTCCACCTTCTCGGTTCGCTGCTGAATGCCATGCTTCTGGCGCCGGCAGCTCTCCGACAGCGGGCCCGTACTCAACAGTCGTGAGCATCCCTACTCAGCTGAGAATCGGCTGGGAATACCGCTCTGCCAATCGCACCGGGCCTGACCTGCGTTGTTAGCTGCTGCCAGAGGTAAGCGGCCACGAAGAGACGATGGCCGGGAAAGGGGCCTCCATGAGTGCGTCCGCAAGGATCACCAGACGATTGGCCGCGGCGGCGACCGTGATAGGCGTCGCCGCCGGGCTCGTCACCGCGACCGCAGGAATCGCACAGGCAGCCGTACCCAACAAGTGGGGCTTCGCCTACGTCAGCAAGCCCGCCGTCGCGGGCGTGCCTGACCTAGGTCACCAGGCCGGAAGCTGGCCCGCCCCGCTTGCACGCCCACACCACGCCAGGAGCTGTCGGCCAGGTCTTCGTCGTGTTTCCGCATCTGGCCTCGAAGAATGGCGTGGTCCACGTCACCGCCGTCAACCAGGGACCTATCTTCTGCCAGGCCCAGAAATGGGGAGCTTCAGGCGTCAACGAGGTCGTCGCGGTCCGCTGTTTCAAGCTCGGCGGCGCGCCGGTCTTCTCGCCGTTCACGGTCCTGTACACCACGAGCAGTAAAGGACCATTCCCCGCTGGACGCGCTTACGGCTACGTGCACCTGCAGCCGCCGTCAGGAATCGTGGCGAGCTTCAACTCGACCGGCGCGGCGAACACCGTGACCGCCGGACCGACGGGCGAGTGGATCGTGCGACTGCCTGGTCTCGGCATGTCCACCATCTCAGGAAACGTCCAGGTCACCGCCGCTGACCCGACCGGGGCGGCTAAGTGCCAGATCGCCGCCTGGTCACCAGGCCCGACGGCCCAGAGGTTCCTGGTCCGTTGCTACAACGGTGCCTCAACCCCGCTCAAGACCGGCTGGTCGCTTAGCTACACGCGCGGACGGTCGATCGTCGGCGCCCAGCCCAAGCTGTTCGCCTACACGTTCAACAACCAGCCAGCCAATCCCGGCCCTTACGCGCCGGTTCCGCCGCCGGTCAACTTCAACTCGGCCGGCGGCATCAACAAGATCCAGAACGGAGGCGGGTTCGCCTTCGTTCAGTTCCCCAGAGTCGGACTGCTTCCCAACACGGTGCAGGTCAGCTCCTTCAAGATCGGCGCTGGCTTCTGCAACCTCAACACCCTCTGGGCGACCCCGGCGTCAAGCGCCACCGTGCTGGTCAGGGATGTAGTCTGCTGGACCCCGGCCGGCAAGATCAAGGCCGCTCCGTCCTTCGTTACTTATACCGACGCTCACTAAGACGAGAGGCGGGCCGGGCCTTCTGGCCCGGCCTGCCTCTTATCTGCTTAGTTGCCGCTGATGGTTTCCTGAAGTACCCGGTCGACGTCCTTCGGGCTGACGTCAAGTTCCCTGGCCGTCTGCTTCTCGGCCCGCCGCACGGCCTTCTTGATCGGCTCTTCGAGTTTGCTTTCCCCGACTATGACGAGCCCGGCTTCACCAGGATCGATGAAGTCGCCAAGTTCCTTGGCCTCCGACCGGGACATGCCCTTGGCCAGGTGACCGCTTATCCCGCCGATCACGCCGCCGGCGGCGGCCGCTCCGATGATGGACGGCGGGAAGAGCACGCCCACCGCGGCACCGGCGGCGATGCCCCACCAGGCACCGTGCCTGGTCGCGGTCTCGTGCTTGTTCTCATGGATCTTGCCGGTCGAGTCCTTCGTGATCACGGCGGCATCGTAGGAGCCGACGAGTCCCATCGAGTGCGCGTCCTTGACCGACTGGTAGTCGTCCCTGGCCGCCAGCTCATCGGGATAGGTCGCGACGAGAATGAAGGTGCTATCGGGCCTGGACATGGAGCCATCCCCTCCTTGACTGGTTCACTGAACCCAGCTATAAGGCTGCCCGGCAGGCAGGATCGGGGGCATCACCCAAGTAGAGTGACTGGCGTGCGGATAGTCCCGATGACGTCAGCTCACGCCGCCGCGATCGTCGCCTGGCGCTACCAGGCGCCGTACGACCTTTACGACATGACCAGCGTCGATCCGGTTTTCCTTACTAGCGAGGAGAACGGATATTACGTTTTGACCGACGATGACGGGCTCATCGGGTTTCGCCTCTTCGGAGCCGATGCTCAGGTGCCGGGCGGCCAGTACGACAACTCGGCACTCGATACCGGAGGCGGCCTCCGGCCGGATCTTACCGGCCGGGGTCTCGGCCGGCAGGCTATCGCCACCGGGCTGGCGTTCGGACGTGAGCGGTTCGCGCCGGCCGCGTTCCGGGTCACGGTAGCCGAGTTCAATGTCCGCGCCCAGCGAGTGCTCGCCGCGCTCGGTTTCAGCTATCTGGAAACCTTTACGGCGAGCAGCGATGGCCGTCGCTACCAGATCATGGTGTGCTCAGCGTGAGTCCTTGTCGCGGCTCGCGAAGGAGCCGACGACGCCGGTAAGGCCGAACGCGATCGCACCGTGCCAGAGCGCGGTGAAAACATCGCCAAACAAACCGCTGCCAAATATCACCGAGAGCACGAACACGACAGCGGCGGTCGCCACGCCGGGTACCAGGGCGAACTGCCACGGATGCTGGTGCACCCAGCGGACGGCCCGGCTAGCCCGATCGCGACGCAACATCAGGCCAGCGCCCGCCACCGCGAACAGCGCCACGATGCCGGCCGAAGCCGAGTTGCCAATCGCCGACAGGCCCCAGTGGAAGGTGGTGAGGTGAAGAATGAGGTCAGCACCGGCCACGATGACCCCGGCTCCGGCGGCGGTCTTCCATGGCACCTCGGACATGGCCGCGGTGGAGACGGTGAGGCCGTCCCTCGTGCTCAGACTGTCATTCGGCGATGCCGGCATCTTGACTCCCGTACTCAGTAAGGTCTACGTACTCAAGATATATCGCTTCTACAGTTCGCGCCACTTCGACGCTTACTTCGCAGCACAGGGTGGGATGATAGCGAGATGGGAATTTACGCGAAATTTGCGGCATTCTATGACGAATTGATGGGTGACCGGACGGAGACGGTCGATCAGATCCGGGCGTACCTAGTAAAGCACTTGCCGACCGCGACGTCGGTGCTTGAGCTTGGCTGCGGGACCGGAGTGCTGCTCGCCGGGCTTGAAGGTGACCTGACGGTCGCCGGGGTCGATCAGTCACCTGAGATGCTCGCGATCGCGGGGCGGCGCCTTCCCGGCGCGATGCTTGTACAGGCCGACATGACCAAATTCTCCCTCGGCCAGCGTTTCGACGTCGTCATCTGCATGTTCGACACCCTCAATCACCTGCCCAGGTTCGACGACTGGACCGAGTTGTTCAAGCGGGCGGACGAGCACCTGGTCGAGGGCGGGCTGTTCATCTTTGACGTGAACACGATCGGCCGGCTGCGCGGGCTCGGCCGGCAGCACCCTTACGTTGAGGACTTCGCCGGCAAGACCCTGATCATGAACATCACGCCGACCGACACCGACGTGTTCATCTGGGAAGTAAAGATCTTCGAGCCCCTGGAAGAAGATATTTTCCGGCTGCACCACGAGACGATACTTCAGCTTGGCGTGCCTCTCGCGCGGATCCGCGCGGCCCTCGAGCCGTACTTCGACGTGCTCGAGGAAGATGATCAGGACGGGCTTTTGGTGAGTGACGACGCCGAACGGATCTTCTTCGCCTGCCGGCACCGTGGCTGACGTTCTCGACCTGGCTAGGCAGCTAGCCGAGGAAGTACTCGCGCCGGCCGCGACGGAGACCGACCTGAGCGGGCGAATCCCGGCGGCGCACTTCGACGCTCTCACCGCCTCGGGGTTCTACGGCCTGTCAGGCCCTGCTTCCAGCGGCGGCCTCGGAGTTGATCGGGCCACTTCGCACCGGGTGATCGAGATCCTCGCCAGCGGGTGCCTGTCGACCGCCTTCGTGCTGCTTCAGCACGTGGGGGCGGTGCGGGCGATCGCCAGTTACGGTGACGAGCGGATCGCGGAGCAATGGCTGCGGCCGCTGTGCGAAGGCAAGCGCCGGGCCGGCCTCGCCTTGGCGGGCGCCACGGGTAGGCAAATACCGGACGTGCGGTCTGCGGACGCCAGTCCGCAGACCGCACGGCCAGGGCCTCCGATGCTGCGAGCTCGGCCGGTGGGCGGCGGTTATGTTTTCGATGGATTCTCCCCGTGGGTAACTGGCTGGGGCATGGTCGACACGCTCTATACGGCGGCGCGAGACGAGCAGGACAACGTCATCTGGGCCATACTCGACGCCGGGCCCGACGGTGAACTCGTCGTTGAGCCACTTGAGCTCGCCGCTGTTATGGCGAGCCAGACGGTAGAGGTCTATTGGAAGAAAAGGTTTGTGCCCTTGGATCGGCTCGTGCACCGGATGCCTTTCAGCGAGTGGCAGCGGGCGGACGCGGGGGCGCTGCGGAGCAACGGGTCGCTCGCGCTCGGCCTGGCCGGCCGGTGCTGCACCATGATCGGTCCGAGCGCCCTGGACGACGAGCTGGTCAGGGTGCGGGAACGGCTGGACGCGGCGACCCCCGAGACCATGCCCGCGGCCAGGGCAGCGGCTTCCGAGCTCGCGCTGCGCGCGGCGGCCGCGGTGATCGCCGCGCGGGGCAGCCAGTCCATCCTGACCAGCGCCGACCCGCAGCGGCTGGCGAGGGAAGCGATGTTCTTGCTGGTCTTCGGCTCCCGGCCGGCGATCAAGAAGGAACTGCTCGGCCTGCTGGCCGGCCCGGCCTGATTACCAGGCCCCGCGTCCTAGTGCATCATGAGGACAATGCGCGTGCTATCGGGCCTCGGCCACGCTCTGGCCCTCGCCGGGTCAATGACGTGGGAGATCACCTGGTCGCTGATCTTCGGGTTCACGTTGTCGGCGATCGTCCAGGCCGTGGTGCGCCGGGAGACGATCACCCGGCTGCTCGGAGATGACCGGTCGAAGACGCTTGCGGTGGCAGCGGGCCTCGGCGCCGCGTCGTCGTCTTGTTCTTACGCCGCCGTCGCGCTGGCCAGATCATTGTTCCGGCGGGGGGCCAGCTTCGTCGCGGCGATGGCGTTCGAGGTCGCCAGCACGAACCTTGTCATCGAACTCGGGATCATTCTTGCTCTGCTGATCGCGTGGCAGTTCACGCTCGCGGAGTTCGTGGGCGGACCGATCATGATCGTGCTCGTGGCGGTCGGGTTCCGGCTTTTCGTCAGCCAGCGACTGCGGGCTGACGCTCTGGTCCAGGCCAACCGCGGTCTGGCCGGGTCCATGGAAGGTCACGCCGCGATGGACATGAGCATAGAGACGGGCGAAAGTTTCTGGCGGCGGCTGCTGAGCCGGGATGGTTACACCTCGGTCAGCCGCATCTTCGTGATGGAGTGGGCCGCCGTCATCAGGGACATCGTCGGAGGCCTGCTGATCGCCGGAGCGGTCGGGGCCTGGGTGCCAGATACTTTCTGGCGGCAACTGTTCCTGACCGGGCACCCGCTCGGGGCCAAGCTGTGGGGACCGGTAATCGGGCCGGTCATCTCCCTGCTGAGTTTCGTCTGCTCGATCGGCAACGTTCCGCTCGCCGGGGTGCTGTGGAATGGCGGGATCAGCTTCGGCGGCGTAGTTGCCTTTATCCTGGCTGACCTGATCATCCTGCCGATCTTGATCATTTACCGTAAGTACTACGGGACAAAAATGATGTTCGCGATCCTCGGGATCTTTTACGTGACGATGGTGATCACCGGTTACATCATTGAGTTCCTGTTCGGCGGGCTCGGCCTAGTGCCCGTGACCCGCGCGGCCAAGGTGACCGACACCAGCGTGCACTGGAACTACACGACGGTACTCAACATCATCTTCCTGCTTATCGCGGCGGCGATGCTGGTGAGGTTCTTGCGCACCGGGGGCCTGGCGATGCTGAGGATGATGGGCGGCGCTCCCCAGCGCGCTCAGTAGCTGCTAAGCAGATGGTGCCGCAGTTGCCCGACGGGCGAGAGCGGCACCACAAGCCTCAAGTCGCTAGATGAGCAGACCGAAACCGAGCGTGAAAATTCCGAAGATGAAGTAAAAGACGGCACCAACGCAAGCGCAGATGATCCCGGCGATCGCCATGGTCCGCTGGCTCGTGCCATTGGCAACGCGGCCGAGGGCCAGGCAGCCGAACACGATGGCGAGCACTACCTGGAGCAGGCTGAAGAGACCCCACCAGCAGAAGAAAATGCTGGTGCACCCGAGCACAAGGCTGGCGATAGCGAAGCCGTTACCGTTGTTCGCCTGGGCCGGGTAACCGGTCTGGGGATAGCCAGTCTGAGGGTAGCCGGTCTGGGGGTAGCCAGCCGCGTAAGGCTGCGGCTGCGCGTACGCGGTCGGCTGTCCCGACCAGTCAGGCGGCGCGGTAGGGTCCTGCCAAGCCGGCTGCTGCTGCGCGCGGTCCTGGGACGAGCCCGTGGAACCCCAAGGGTTCTGCCCCGCGTCGCCACTTCCGGACGCGGGATCCGGTGGCCAGCTACTCATAATTTCCCCCCAACTACTCGATCTACGACGATGGATGGGTAGCGATACCTTATACGAGCCAAGGCATATCCTTTGACGCTTGCCATCCTAGCGGTACGCACCGCGCATTTCGATCGCGAGATTAGATCGATCGCAGGCTACTGCCTCGGCGACTTCCTGCGCAGACGATCAGCGACACGCACGTCGCAGCAGCCCCAGAACCCCTCAGAGTTGCAGGCCCATCTCGATCAGGTCCCAGAGCTGGCCGTCGGCGCGACGGATGTGCCGCCTGAGCCTGCCTTCTTCGACGAAGCCGAACTTCAGGTAAAGGGCGATCGCGGCGGTGTTGTGCGGGAACACGCTGAGCGCGAGCTTATGCAGGCCATGATCGCGCGCCCACTCGATTGAGGCAGCAAGGAGTTCGCTCCCGACCCCCGCGACCGCGCCACTCCGCCGCGAACCGGGGCTGGTGTGACTAGCGTGCCTTCAGCGACTGCCGGGGCTGGCGGGGTCGCAGCCCGGGTGGTTGCGGCGCTGGTGACCGCATCGATGGGCCACCGTTGCGGTCCGGCGGGCCGAACTCACGACATCCATGGCCCGGCGTTGCTGTTCCCGCAGCATCCATGGGCCATCGTTGCGGTCCGGCGCCGCCTGGCAAGTTGCGGTAGGGACCGGTCTTGCGACCGGCCCCCCGCACAGATCCCGGCGTGCGGAATTACCGCACCGGGCTCCTGCCTTGGGTTCTGGCGTCGAAGCGCACGTTCGGGTAAGGGTGCATGATGCGGGCTCGGGGGAGCCACCGGGCTTCGATCCCTTTCATCCGCTGCCAGGTGACCCGGTGTTTCTGGCTGCGGCGCCGCAGCGCTTTGAGCCAGTGCCAGGTCACCTGATCGCGGAAGGCCTGGACTGCCGCGATGTTGCCGGGCACGGCGTAGTATGCCGTGTGCCCGCGCAGCACGCTGGCCAGCCAGCGGCCCTGCTCCGGGATCGATTCGTGCATGCGGCGCTTCAGCTGGACCTTGACCTCGGCCAGCTTGGCCCGCAGCCGCTTGGCGATCGTGATGCGCTTCAGCGCGAACCGCCCGTCCCTGGACGTCCCGCAAATGTGGGTGAAGCCCAGGAAATCGAACGTGTCCGGCCCGCCCGCGCCCCTGGCCGCCCGGTCCCGGGCGGCGAACCGCCCGAACCCGATCAGCCGGGTCTTGTCCGGGTGCAGCTCCAGTCCGAACTTCGCCAGCCGGGGCCGGAGCTCGTCCAGGAACCGCCGCGCGTCCTGCTCGTACTGAAAGCCGACGATGAAATCATCGGCGAACCGCACGATGATCACCTCGCCGCGAGCATTATGACGCCGCCACCACTCGGTCCACAGGTCCAGAACGTAATGCAGGTACACGTTCGCGAGCAACGGCGACGCCGATGCTCCCTGCGGCGCGCCCGCGCCCTCGCTCCAGACCTCTTCCTCCACGACTCCTGCGGCCAGCCACTTGCCGATCAGCCGCAGGACCCGCTCGTCCGCGATCCGGTGCCGGAGAAACTTCTCCAGCCAGCCCCGATCAAGCTGGCCGAAAAAGTCGCGGATATCCGCATCCAGCACCCAGTTCACCTTCTTCCGCTCGATCCCGACCGCCAGCGCATCCAGCGCGTCGCGGGGCTTGCGCCCCGGCCGGAACCCGTAAGAAAAACCCAGGAAGTCCGCCTCGTATATGGCGTTGAGCACCCCGGCGACGGCCCGCTGGACAATCTTGTCCTCCAGCGACGCGATGCCGAGCGGCCTCAGCCGCCCGTCCGCCTTCGGGATGTACACCCGCCTGCTCGGCGACGCCCGGTAACGCCCCTGCTGCACCCGCTCGTGCAAGTCCAGGAGATTAGCCTCCAGGTCCCGCCCCCAGGCACCCCACGTCACCCCGTCCACCCCCGGCGAAGCCTTCGGGCTGATCGCCCGGCAGGCCTGCCGCAGGCGGCTCACCGTGACATGGTGCAAAAGCGCCGTGAACCGTGCCTCCTTGTCCCTCACCGCTACCTCACGCACACGGTCCAGCCCATTTGACACGCCCAGCCCGGCACTGCGTCCGGGACGTGTTTCACCGTCCGTGTTCCCCTTGGCCGGTCCCCTTTCCTCCCCCGCCTCCGCAGCCGCAGCCTCAGCCCTGGCCTTGTCCGGCAGGTTCGCAGGTACTACGGGACCGCCGGGTTCCCGCGCTCGTTCATCCCAGGATTACCGCCTCGGCGTTCCCTGGACGGCCCGCCCGGAGATCAGCCCGGCGGGCGAGACACGGGATCTCCCGGTTCTCGCGCATGAAGGTTCCGCACATGCCCTGGATCTCTGACCGCGCGGGGTCCCCTGACGGCTCGCGCCTTAGCGCCGCCAGCGGTATTGCCTTCCGCCTTGCGGACAACGCCGGCACCCCGGAAAGATGATTTCGCGGCTCAATAACCCGGCCTGCACGTGCCCATGACTGCGCTTCGCCACGCCCTCGCGGGACACCGGCGCATGGCTGAGGGCCGCCGTGGGACGCTAGCCCTTCGGCGTAGAGCTCTTCCATCTCCTCCTCCATGCCGGTTTATCCCGGCGCTTTCCCGCATCGCTGGGCCATCGTTGCGGCCGGCCGGGCATTACGAGCGTTTTGTCCGCGCTGCCCCGCCAGACACTGGCAAGAGGCCGCCAGCCCGCGCTCCATGATCAACTTAAGCTAGATGGCATTGTGCCCGGACAGCATCTCAGGGACATCGTTGCGGTAACGGCGGGAACCCAGCCGCGTTCTGCCGCCGCCGCATGCTTGACCAAGCTGATCGGCGTGGTCGGCGACGCTACCAGGTGCCGCCGAGCATCCTCTTCTGACGAGCCGCGGAACTTTCCCCTGACCACCTGCCGGTGATACTCAAGAAACCCCTCGAGCAGCTCCCGTTCCCAGCGGTGCAGACAAGTTCCTCTTCGGTGAAGGACGCGTTCGCTGTCACGCCCGCACAATACCAACCTGCCTGGCCCGGACCGGCGTCAGTTAGTCGGCGTGAAAAAAGAAGAACAGGGCGGTCTGGCCGCCCATGGATTGACTACAGCGCCTCGCTGAAGTACCAGCGGTGGCCCTCGGGATCATCGACGGTGTAGCTGCGCGCGCGGTTGGCCCGGACCGAGATTTCGGATACCTCGGCTCCTGCGGCTCGTGCGCGCTCGCGGTGCGCCACAAGATCGATGATCGTAATGCATTGCAACTGGGTGACCTCGCCAAGCTTGGCAGGCCCGCGGAAGCCAACCCCGGCAGAACCAAGCATGATCACGCCGCCATCGCCAACTACAAGCTCTGCATGCCGTACTGTCCCGTCGCTTTGCCGGTCACGGACACGCTCGGCAAACCCGAACACCTTGATCAGCCAATCCATCGCCGCGCCTGCGTCCTCATACAACAAGTAAGGAACAACCTGCGGGTCTACTGCATAGTCCGGCATGACGGCTACGCTACCTCTGCCTACGTCTGGTTGTTCGCGCGCCCTCTTTGGCAGCGAACCTACATCCACGCGAGCGATGAGGACCTGGATCAGGGCCGCAAAGCACTCGCCAGGATACGCAAGATCGTTTAGACGACTGTGAGAAATTGTGAGCGATCCAGGTGCCCGACGAGTGCCGACAGGGTCACTCACAGCCTATGATGTGACCCTGACCTGCGAAAAGTGTGGCGCGCTCGGAGGGACTCGAACCCCCAACCTTCTGATCCGTAGTCAGATGCTCTATCCGTTGAGCTACGAGCGCACGTCTTCACGGACTCAACGATGATAGCGAAGTTTTCGAGTGCCTGAGGTCGGGGCCGACTGACCGGGCACGGTTGCTGACGCGGAAGCTATGAGACCAGGGATCCGTTCTCATCGATTCTGGCCAAGGTGGCGCGGAGCTCGTCGGCGTTGTTGTCGATGACGTGGTAGCGCCGCTGAGGTTCACGGGCGGCATCCAGAACGTACCCAGAGCACCTTCCGGCACCTTGGGCGCGGATCAGGCGCCTGGCCACGTGCCAGCGACCGCGGTGCTCCGCGTTTAGCGCGGCGACCTCTTCATCGGCATCCATGGTTCGCTCACGGCTAGATGCGGGCCATGTCGACGAAGCGGCTGTAGTGGCCCTGGAAGGCCACCGTCACCGTAGTCGTCGGACCGTTCCTGTGCTTAGCCACGATAAAGTCCGCCTCTCCTGCCCTCGGCGATTCGCGTTCGTATGCGTCTTCACGATGCAAAAGTATTACTACGTCCGCATCCTGCTCAATGCTGCCCGATTCACGAAGATCCGACAACATCGGGCGTTTATCGGTTCTTTGTTCCGGTCCGCGGTTGAGCTGGGCGACGGCTATGACGGGGACGTTCAGTTCCTTGGCGAGCAGCTTGAGCGACCTTGATAGTTCAGAGACTTCCTGCTGCCGGTTCTCGACTCGCTTGGGCGAGCTCATCAGCTGGAGATAGTCGATGATCACGAGGCGGAGGTCGTGCTGCTGCTTAAGGCGCCGGCACTTAGCCCTGATCTCCATCATCGACATGTTGGGCGAGTCGTCGATGAACATCGGCGCATGCGCTACCTCGCTCATCCGGCGAGCGAGCTTGGCCCAGTCGTCCTCGTTCATCTGTCCAGTACGCATGGCTTGCAGCGACACCCGCGCCTCGGCGGACAGCAGGCGCATCGTGATCTCGTTACGGCTCATTTCCAGGCTGAAGATCACCGAGGTGAGACCGTGCTTGATCGAGGCGGCTCTGGCCAGGTCGAGCGCCATGGTGCTCTTGCCGAGGGCTGGCCTCGCCGCGATGACGATCATCTGGCCCGCGTGCAGACCATTCGTCAGCGCGTCCAGGTCAGCGAAACCAGTCGGCACACCGGTCATGGTGCCGTTCCGGCTGCCGATCGACTCGATCTCGACCAGGGCCTCGGTCATGATCTCTGACAGCGGCAGGTAGTCATCGCTGCCGCGACGCTCGGTGACGCCGTAGACCTCGGCCTGAGCGCGGTCGACGAGCTCGTCGGCGTCGGCGTCTCCCGCGTAGCCGAGCTGCACGATCCTGGTGCCGACCTCAACGAGCCGACGCAAGATCGCCCGTTCCCTGACGATCCTGGCGTAGTAACCAGCGTTAGCCGCAGTGGGAACTGAGGCGATCAGGGTGTGCAGGTAAGGGGCACCGCCGACCTTGGCGATGTCACCTCGCTTGGTGAGTTCGGCCGCAACGGTAATCGGATCGGCTGGCTCTCCCCGGCCGTACAGGTCCAGGATCGTCTCGTGCACGATCTGGTGCGCCGGCCGGTAATGATCGGTCGACTTGATGACCTCGAGCACATCAGAGATGGCGTCCTTGGACAGCATCATCCCGCCGAGAACGCACTGTTCAGCCGGGATGTCATGCGGCGGCGTCCGCTCGAAGTCCTCGCGCGGCGCGAGCTCCGCGATGCTCACCAGGCGTCACTCCCCCATCAGGCCTGCCTCGTTGAGGCCAGCTGTCATAACCGTTCTATCGAACGGATACGACAGTCAGTTCTGACAGTGTTCAGCGGCTACCGCCCCACGTCCAATCGTCCTGTGCACAGGACTGTGGATAGCCTGTGCAGACACGCCGTGCGGCCTGTGCGCTACCTGGGGACCCGGCTGTGGATATCGAGTGAACTTGAATCGCCAACCCGCGTTCTAGCTGGGATAATGTTGTCCACCTGTTGTGTGTGGAAGAAAGTTTCTGGCTTGGGATACCTCGTAGCGCGGGCCAAGCGGAGCGCGACTTTATCCACACCCGAGGTGCCGTCTTCAGCGTTCGGAATTTCGGCCAGAATGGACCTCAGGCGACAGGTTCCTGGCCGGCCAAATGGCCTTCGGAGTCGCCGCGAGCCGGCTAGCCTTCGATCATGTGTTCGATAGCAGCGGGTTCTGCGGAAGGCGTGCTACCTGAAGATCGGGTGCCTGGCAACGGCGTCGCCGCGGATCCGGCGGCCCCAGACCGGATGGCACCCGGTCAAGTACTTCAGGGCGGGGCGGAGCAGCGGATCGCCGAGATCGAGCGGGCGATCGACGAGCTCGCGAATATGGCCGGGCCGGCCGGGCTGGGGGGCACCGAACCGATCGTCGCGCGGGTGGCGGAACTGTGGGGACTTCTTGCCGAACTCGACCCTGAGGTAGCCAGGCGACTCGCTGGCTATCAGGCACTCTCGGCGGTGCCCACTCAATCGGAGTTAGCCGACCGGGTGGCCGCGAGCCGCGGGCGGCCCTGCTCTCCGGATCGGTACCGCGCCGATGCGCGAATCCTCCGGGTGAGCAGACCACGAGACGAACTGGCACGTCCCCACGCTGAACTGGGTGGCAGGAGCGAGTGCTCTTGACCGCGGGCATCATCTCCCGTCTGGCCGACCTGGAGGTGGCGCTGGGCCTAGTGGGATACGGGTCGGCCGGCGACTGCTCGGTCAACAACATCGCTTGGCCATGGGTGCGTTTCCGCTGGAGTGAGTTCTGGTCAACTCCTCGGCGTGGCCCGCGCGGGACCGGTCCTCCAGCCCTTCCCGGCCTCAGCCTCCCCGCCGTTCCCGGCATTTCCTAACTTTCTGACATTCAGGGCAGCCCGCCATCCCGGCCGTGGACACCGGGGGCACTCCGGGGCCGCCGTAAAACCACCCCAAAGTGCCCCCGGTGCTCGGGCAAGACCGTCCGGCACCCGCCTCACGCCAGCGGAAACGCACCCATGGGCCATCGTTGCGGTCCGGCGGACTGGGTCTCTTGCTGGGCGCGGGTCTGCCGCGGAGGCGAGCCTGGGGGCTGGCGCGGCTGGTGTCGCTGAAGGTGAGAGTGGGGCTGGCGGGATCGCGGTTCGGGTGGCGGTGGTCGTGCTGACCGCATCGGTGGGCCATCGATGCGGTGCGGCGGCCGGACGGTACGACATCGGTGGCCCATGGATGCTGTTCCCGCAGCATCTATGGGTCATCGTTGTCGTTGCCGCAGGCCAGCCAACGACAACGCTGGGCCATCGTTGCGGCCGGCCGTACGTTACGGGCGTTTTGTCCGGCGGGTATGGGCCAAGGGACACCAGCCGACGTTCCATGATCAACTTGAGCTAAGGGCTTGCAGATTAATAACACGTAGCTTCGGGGTTTTTGTGTTCTGTGCCTGCTATGGGGCGGTGGCCCCGTGGGCGTGGCTCGTCTGGGTGGAGGGGAGTCCGGGCGGCGCGGGCAGCAACAGTAAATGCGGCATTACTGTTGCCGGGCAGCAGTAATGCCGCATTTACTGTTGATCACCTCCCGGGCGGTCCCGCCGTCCGGGCACCATCCGCAGCTCCCTGCGCCCGGGAGAGCCTCGCCTATGTCCGGCGGGCGCGGCGGCGCGGCCGGTGTTTCTTGTGAGGCTCGAAGGCCTGGTGAGTTCCGGTGCCGTCCCGTGATTCCCGGATCATGGCCCGGCACCTCAAGGGAGCCGCACCCGCGGCCCGCTGATGCTGTCGCGGGAGCCGCCGCCGTCCGCCCGCGGGAACGGACCCGGCTCACCACCCGGTCAGACGGCGTCTTCAGCACGTTAACGGACCGAAGTTAGCGAAACTACGTGTTATTAATCTGCAAGCCCTAAGTGGCATTGTGTTCCTGCCGCGTCCCTGGGCCGTGGGTGTGGCTCTTCCTGGTGGAGCGGGGTCGGTCGGCTTGGAGTTGATCTTCAGGCGGCCGGGCAGGCCCAGCGTTGTCCCTCCGCAGGTGCTATAACCCCCGCAAAGGAACAACGCTGGGCCTGAGGCCCCGGGCGGGCGGTCCAAGAAAGGCCTGAGCCCGGCCCCCCAACGCGGAGCCTGGCTCAAGGCGAGAGTTCTCAGGATCCGATGACCTCGACGTCCAGGTTCGCGCTTACCTCGGGGTGCAGGCGTACGGCGACCTGGTGCGAGCCGACGGTCTTGATCGGGTTCCCGACCTCGATCTTCCTGCGGTCGAGGTCAGGGCCGCCCGCATTCTTGACCGCGGCGGCGATATCGGACGTGGACACGGAGCCAAACAGCCGACCGCCGCTGCCCGCCCGGGTGTGCAGCTTGACCCGCATTCCGCGAAGTCGCTCGGCGGCGAGCTTCGCGTCTTCAACACTGCGGATCTCGCGGGCCGCGCGGGCGCGCTTGATCAACTCGATCTGCTTCTCCGCACCTCTGGTCCAGCGCATCGCGAAGCCGCGCGGTACCAGGTAATTCCTTCCGTAACCTCCGGCGACCTCGACCACGTCGCCGGGGGAACCCAGGCCGGAGACCTCCTGGGTCAGGATGAGCTTCATCGGTGAACCGCTCATCGTCTCTTACCTCCCTCGGCCTCAGCGAGCCGTGCTCGTGTAGGGCAGCAGCGCCATCTCGCGGGCGTTCTTGATCGCCGTCGCGACGTCGCGCTGGTGCCTGGTGCAATTGCCGGATACCCGACGCGCCCTGATCTTGCCGCGGTCGGAGATGAACTTACGCAACGTCGCCGTGTCCTTGTAGTCGACACGGGCGACTTTTTCCTGACAGAACAGGCAAACCTTCTTTTTAGGCTTGCGAATGGGTGGCTTGGCCATCTTGGTGCTCCTCAGCAAGCCCCGCCGCACGGCGGGGATAGTTCGCAGAGCCCCGCCGTCCGGCGGGGATGGTCTCTCCCGCTTGACGCGGGATTGATTAGTTTGAAGTTAGAACGGGGGCTCGTCGCTGAAGCCACTGCTGTCGGCTGGCTCCGAGCTCCATGGGTCATCATTAGCGCGGCCACCTGAGCCTGAGCCGCCGTATCCGCCACCGCCGCCGCCACTCGCGCCGCCGCCGCCGTACCCGCCCTGACCGCCTGAGCCGCCCTGGCCTCCGGTGGCTCGGCTCGACCTTACGACCTTGGCGGAGGCGTTTTTGAGCGACGGGCCGACCTCGTCTACCTCTATTTCGTAGACGGTGCGCTTTTCGCCTTCCTTCGTCTCGTAAGAACGCTGCTTAAGCCGTCCGGAGACGATGACGCGCATGCCCCGCTGAAGGCTCTCGGCCACGTTCTCGGCCGCCTGCCGCCAGACGCTGCACGACATGAACAGCGAGTCGCCGTCTTTCCACTCGTTGGTGTTCTTGTCAAGGAACCGAGGGGTTGAGGCCACTCGGAAGCTGGCGACCGCTTGCCCGGTCGCGGTGTAGCGGAGCTGCGGGTCGTCAACGAGGTTGCCTATGACGGTGATCTGAGTGTCGCCTGCTGCCATCGGGTACTCCCCCGGTCAATCGGGTAACGTCGAAATGTCAGTACATCAGTGCCGGTCGGGACGCAGGATCTTCGTCCGCATGACGGCTTCGTTGAGGTTCAGCTGACGGTCGAGTTCCTTGACCGTGTCGGGCTCAGCAACTAGGTCGATGACCGTGTAGATTCCCTCGGACTTCTTCTCGATGTCGTAGGCGAGCCGCCGCCTGCCCCAGACGTCAACTTTGTCGATCGTGCCACCAGCGGTGGTGACGACCTTCAGGAACTGATCAAGTGAGGGCTGAACGGTTCGCTCTTCAAGTGAAGGATCGAGAATGACCATCATCTCGTACTTGCGCATGCCAACCATGCCTCCTTCGGACTCAGCGGTCACGGTCTTTCCGTGACAGGAGGATCTGCGTGCATATTCCGCTGCTGCGCAGACCAGTGAGCATACCAGCCGTCACCCTCCGCCCGACCCGAGATGACGGCACTAGCCATGTTGTCAGGCGGGGGTGACAGTCAGGGTGACCTCGCGGGCGCGTAACCACCACGAAACGCGGGAAACACAGGGCAATCAGGCAACCTGGCGTCCCCGGTGCGAGCGCGCTTAGGGCATTATTATCGCGGAAGCTCGCACCCCTAGGTCTGCTAGCGCAGACGCGCGTCTTTACAGGAGGTGACGACCGTGTCGCAGCCGCAGGCCCGGTCTGATTCGCGTTCACTTCATTTCACGTTGAACAGCGACGGCCAGCGTCATCCGGCCATCAACTCGGCCGCCGCCTACGCCCTCGTAGCCGGCGTGATCTCGACGGTGCTCGGGCTGACGAATACCGTCCACTTCGTCGGCACCTTGCTCGGGATCACCGCGTTCTTCATCGGGATGGTCGCGCAAATGATCTCCGTGACCACTGAGCAGCGGATAGTCATCATCTGCGGCGTCGTCGGCTCTTTCGTTGGCCTCGGCCTCGGCATCGCCCACGGCGGGTTCAGCATCTGACCACGCTCGCTATGCTCGGGGGATGGCCAGAATCGGAGCCCACCTTCATGATGGCTATCCCCTCGAAGTAGCAAAGGCTATGGGCGTTGACGCCGTCCAGTTCTTCCTCGGCGACCCGCAGGACTGGAAGGCACCCCAGTTCCCAGGGGGCAATGAGCCCGCCCAGGTCAGGGCCGAGTTCGCGGCCGCCGACGTCACCGCCTACGTGCACGCGCCCTACGTGATCAACGTCGCGTCGCCTAACAACAGGATCAGGATCCCCAGCCGCAAGATCCTCGAGCAGCAACTCAACGCCGCCGCGTCAATCGGGGCCGCCGGGCTCATCGTGCACGGCGGGCATGTCACCGCGGGCACCGACCCGGCCGTGGGTTACGACAGCTGGCGCAAGGCCATCGAGCGCATCGAGCGGCCACTTCCCATGCTGATCGAGAACACGGCCGGCGGCGATGGCGCGATGGTGCGAAGCCTTGACAACCTGGCGAGACTGTGGGAGGCCATCGCCAAGGGCGGCGGCGATGATGTCGGATTCTGCCTCGACACCTGTCATGCCAACTCGGCGGGCGAGGACCTGGCCGACATCGTTGACCGAGTCAAGGCCATCACCGGCCGCATCGACCTGGTGCACTGCAACAACTCAAGGGATGAGTTCAACTCAGGCCGCGACCGGCACGCCGGTCTCAGCACCGGCACCATCGAGCCTGACCTGCTCGTCTCCGTGGTCCAGGCCGCCGGAGCGGACGCGATCTGCGAGACGCCCGACCCGGCCGTAGACGTCCGCTGGCTGCGAGCTCGGCTGGCTCACGCCTGACTTAGCGGGATGGCTCTGAGGTAATTTTCGGGTAACGGTGATGGCGACGGTGGAGTTTGCACCCGGCCGAGGCTGCGGCCCTGCGTTGGGACTGAGGTGCGGCAGCCCAGCGAGCGGCGAGGCCCAGCGCTGTCCCTGAGATGGGGTCCTGGCCCCGGCTCCGGCTCAACGCTGGGCCTGCGGCGAAGGCCAGGCGGTCTGGTATGTCATATGCCGGGTTTGCTCGCGGGACCCTGGCATCATTTCTTTTCAGGGAGCCGGCTGTGGTGGTTCCGCACGGCCCGCTAACCGCATCGAGGTCCCATCGTTGTCGTTGGCCTGGGTTGCGCTACAGCATCGATGGCCCATAGATGCGGCGCTCACAGCAACGCGGGGCCATCGTTGTCGTTGCCCGGCCGACGCGAACAGCAACCATGGGCCATCGTTGCTGTCCCGTCCGAACAGTTGCGGTAAATACCCGGAATACCCCAAAAAGTGAAGATCTGGGGCCGGGCTGAGGCCGGGGCCGGGCTGAGGACCAGGGCCGCGGGCCCTCTCGTAAAGCCGGGCCGCGGAGGCTGCTAGCCCAGGCTGGTCACGGCTACCCATCCGGCTCGGCGCGACAACTGATCGGGCACCGTCGCCTGGACGATCACGTCAGAAGATCCGGCAACGGGCGTACGTGGCGCGGGCGCTTTCTGCTCGCCCGGCTGGGGAGCAGGTGACTGCGTGGCGGGAGGTGACGAGGAAGAGGTCGGAGTTGGCGACGAGGGAGTCGGAGTCGGGGTAGGCGAACTCGGGGTCGGGGTCGGACTTGGCGAGCTCGGGGTCGGGCTTGGGCTCGGCGAGTGCGTAGGACCGGGGTTCGGCTTTTGCCCCTGGCACTTCTGCTTGGCGAGGTCCTGGGCAACAAAGAACCCGTGGTGGTGATGATGACCGCCGAACGGAGGCTGCTGTTGCTGCTGCTTGCACTTCTTTTTCTTCACCGGCGGAGCCATGACCCACTTGCTGAACGGCGGGTTGTCCCCCGCGTAACCCGGCTGCGGCAACGGGTCCACCTTGAGGTCGTTGAAGTTCTCGCTCATGAAGGTGTGCCAGATGTGGGCAGGCCAGGCCCCGCCGTACCCGCCCTGCCAACCGCCAATTGAACGCAGTACATCAAGAATCTCTGGCGTCTTGCCGTTCGGTCGGTCGGTGAACATGCCGACCGACAGGGATTGCTGCGGGATCGCGCCTACGAACCACGCCTGCGAGGAGTAGGCGCCGGTGCCCAGCGTTCCCGTCTTGGCGATGAACGGCCGGTTCCAGACCGCGTTGGGATAGCCGGTGCCCGTACCCAGGCCAGGGAACCCCGAGGTGTCGAACGACAATGCGTAGTCGACATCACCGGCGACCTCAGGCTGAAGCGCGCGGGTGACGACAACATGGGCGAGTTCCTTCTGGCCGGTCGGCTCGACGATGTAGTTGATCACATGGGGCGTGGCCGACATGCCGTCGGAGACAAAGTCCGCGAACGTGTTCGCCTGATCGACCGCGGTCAGGGAGCCTGAGCCGAGGGCCATGATCACCGCACCAGAGGTGCATTTCGGATGCAGCTTCAGGCAGCCGTTGCCGAACTGGGCGTTCAGGTTGGCGACATCGGTGGAGCTGACGCCGAGGGTCTGGGCCATGTTAATGACGCTCTGGATCGTCGTCCGGTGGATCAGGTCCTCATACGCCGGGTCGTTCGACAGCGCCGTGGCCTCGTTCACGCTCAAGTTGACCGGGAAATTCTCCTCCGCTTCGTTGAAGAGGTAGTAGCCCTCCTGGTAGCAGTCATTGGTCTGCTTCGCCAGTTCGTACTGGAGGGTGGAAGTCCAGTCCGGCGGTATGCACAGCGGCGAGTGGCTGTTCATCACGCTCGTCTGCACGTTCATTCCCTGCGAGACGGCGGTCGCGAGCACGTACGGCTTGAAAGAAGAACCGACGGGTTCGGGCGCCAGGATGGTGTTGTCCTGGCAGTGGATCTTGACGCAGTTCTTCTTGCCGAAGCCTGGCCCGCCGTAGAAGGCCTCGATCTCGCCGGTCCTCGGCTGCTCGAGCACCGCACTGATGTTGACGTACTTAGGCAACGGCACGCCAAGCTCGGCCATCTCTCGCTTGTTCTGCGCGATCGCGCTGTAGAGCCGCTGCATCAGGTGTTCGTTAATCGTGGTGTGGATCTGGAGACCAGCGTTGCCCAGCGCGGTAAGCAGCTGAGTCGGACTGTCGCCGCTGAAACCGTAGTAGGCCTCCATCTCGTTCGCCACGAGCTGCATGACGTAGCCGCGATACCCCGGCCAGCTCGAGTCAGGCTGATGGATCGTGACCTTCGGGAAGTACTTGGCCGCGCCGGGAGAATCAGGATCAGGCACGATCGCGTTCATCTGCTGCTGGGTGATCGCGCCGTCCCTGACCATGTTGGTCAGCACGTAAACCCAGCGGGAGACCAGCGAGTTATTAAGGCCTTCAGGAATGGAGGTCGGGTCGGTTGGCAGGTAACCGTAAGGTGCCTGAATCATCGCCGCGATCATCGCGGACTCGCTGATGGTCAGCTGACTGGCCTTGACCCCGAAGTAAGTCTCGGCAGCCGCTTGCACGCCGTTCGCCCCCGATCCGAGCGGTATGGCGTTCAGGTAGTGGGTGAGGATCCACCACTTGGGCTTCATCTTCGCCAGCTTGATCGCGACGAAGATTTCCTTGATCTTTTGCTGGTAAGTCAGGTTGCCAAGACCGGTCGGGTCGTAGAACCTCTTGACGAACTGCTCGGTGATCGTCGATCCGCCCTGGAACGTGTTACCGGACAAGTCAGCCTTGGCGGCCCGCAGGATACCGGTGAGCGAGACGCCGCCCTCGGTGAAAAACTTCCTGTCCTCGGCGGCGAGCACGGCGGCCACAAGCACCTTGGACTTCTGGATCTGCTGCTCGCTCAGCACCTTGCGATCGGCGCTGCAGAAGCACCCCACAACCTTGTTGTCGGAGAAATAGACCAGCGATGACTGGTGCAGCGGCACGCTGAGCTGGGCTATCGGCACCACGGTGTTCTTGAGCACAATGAAGAACGAGGCGATGAGCACCAGGACCATCGTCGCCGCGAGCCCACCGAGCAGCAGGCCTGCCTTCTTGAACGTCCAGCGCCGCCACCAGTTGCCGCGCCAGATGCGAAGCAGGATCCTCGAAATCAGGGGCCGCTGCGGACCGTCAGGCTCTGGATCGGCCCCCGGCCCGCCGGGCTGACCGGGATCACGCCGGCCAGGGCGACCGGGACGGCCCGGCGCGAGGCGCGAGCTTTCGGTGGCCTCCTGACCCCGCCCTCGCGCGAACCGGATCTTCTCGCCGATGCCGGTGTCGTCTTCTTCTGGCGTGTAATAGCCGGGCCTGGCCGAGCGCCGGCTCGTCGTGCCGTAGCCGGTCGAGTCGTATCCGCCGGCCGGCCTGAACCAGGCCGCGGAGTCATCGAGCGATCTTGGCTCCATGCGCCCCGGGTCATAGTTGCCCGGCTGGTACTCGGCCGACCGCGTGTCCTCATACAAGTAGCCATTGCCTGAATGCCCGTTACCCGACCGGCCGCCGTTGCCGTAGCCGTCGCGCTGATAGCCGTTACCCGAGTTCCGGTAGCCGTTGCTCTGGTCGGGGTAGCCGGCATCGGGACGGCGCGGCTGACTCGGAGGCGAGTCCCCGTACCTCGGATCGCTCCGGCGGGCCTGACTGTGCCTGGGCTGACTCTGCTGCGGCTGACTCTGGCGGGGGTCGCTGTAGCGGGGATCACTTGAGCGGGGCTGACTCCGGTGCCGGCCGCCGCTGCGGTCAGAACTGCCGTAGGCCTGACCGGTCCAGCCGACCGGCGGCTGGCTGGGGCCGGGGCTTGCCGGCCCGGTGGGCACGGGACTTGCCGGCCCGGAGGGCCCGTAGGGTGCCTGGCCACCGCCATTCCTGGCGGCTCCGTAGCTGTCGGCGTCGGCGGGGCGATATTCCGGGAACCCGTCGTCTGGCGTAGATCTGTCCTGCCAGGACGGTCCGGGGAAGTCTCGACTGCTCACCTGATCCTCGCTGGTCGGCTTTTAGGCAGACATCTGCGGAGAGGGGGCACTCCGCTGGGCAGCCACGCTACCCGGCTGTACCTGCTGTCCCGGTACGCTCCCTAGTCTGCGCTTTCATCCTCAGTTGCGCGGGGTGAATGCGCTGTTCGGCTGGGTTACTCTCCAGCGCGAGCGCGGCGACGGCGCCTAACGGACGGTTCGCCGGTACCTAGCACATACGACGACGCAAGGTGATTCCATCCGCAACTCTGGCAGACCTCGACAACGTAGACCTTGAACTCGCCGTATTCCGCGGCCATTTCATCGAGTTCCCTGCCCTGCTTCACCCTTCCCTCGTACTGACCCAGTTCGTCACCATACACATAAGTAACGTGGGTTAGCTTGGTTTTGCGGCAAATCGGGCATCCGGTATCAGTCGGCTCGCCGTGGAACTTCGCCGCCCGCAGCAGGTAGGGATGCGCGTCGCAGACATCGGTGACAGTGGTACGGCCGGAAAGCACAGACGCGAGCGTCGCCCGCCGCGCGAGCGCGTAGTTGACCACCGATCGCCTCATGACCGACAGGTTACGACGGAATCGCGCCGAGGCCGATACCCGAACTTGCCCGAGCTCGCCGAAGGCGCGGGGGTGCCTTTCCTCGATGGGAGCCGAGGCGGTAGTGGTTCAGCGGGACCCGGTCAGGGCGTCGGTGGCCCAGGGGTGGGTTCCTTCGAAGTGAGGTGGGTCCGGGAGGGTCTTGGCGGGAAGCGGGGGCACTTTGCTGTCGTGTTTACGAACGCAAAGTGCCCCCGCCTCCGGGGGCACGGGCGGCCGACTGCGGCGAATGCCCGGAATGCTGGAATACCTGGGCCGGGACCGGCCGACCGGCACGGCTCGCCCGGACAACGCCAGGAGCCGGCCAGAACTCACCCCGACGAGAAACGCATCGATGTCCCATCGTTGTCGTTGCCTGGCCTGCGGCTACCGCAAGGATGTCCCATGGATGCGGCCAGAACAGCAACGCTGGGCCATGGATGTCGTTGCCCGGCAACTGAGAACAGCAACGCTGGGCCATCGTTGCGGCCCCGCCGACCACCCGCGGTCCCCGCTGTCCGTCCACTTGCGCTAGAGCGTTCCACGACATATCTTTTCGATGTATCGGCTCGATACATCGAGTCGATACGCCGCAACAGGGCAACGGGTTCTCAGAGAGCGTTGTCAAGGAGCGGACCGGCACGGACTGCTGACGGGAGGCACGAGGGCGGATGAGCCAGCGAACCGGCGTGCTCGAGCTCGCGGTCCTCGGCCTGCTGCACGAGAACCCGATGCACGGCTACGAGCTTCGCAAGCGGCTCAACGCCGTGCTCGGAGCGTTCCGCGCGTTCGGTTACGGCACCTTGTACCCGTGTCTGAAGGACCTGCTGTCGCGGGGCCTGATCACCGAGGAAAGCGTGCCGCCCGATCCGGCTAAGCCGCTGGGCGGGCGCCGCTCCAAGATCGTGTACCGGGTAACCGCCGATGGCAAGGAGTACCTGCAGGACCTGCTCGGTCAGGCCGGGCCGGCCTCGTGGGACGACGACGGCTTCGGCGTCAGGTTCGCCTTCTTCGGGCTCACCAGGGCCGACGTGCGGATGCGAATCCTGGAAGGCAGGCGGAGCAGGCTCGAGGAACGGGTCGAGTCTTTCCGTGCCGCGCTCGCGAGGACCAGGGAGCGCGTCGACAGTTACACGCTCGAACTGCAGCGGCACGGGCTTGAGTCGGTGGAGCGCGAGGTCCGCTGGCTGAATGAGCTGATCGCCTCCGAGCGACGGGCGGACGCGGAGTCCGCCAGGGAGTTTGGAGACACCCCCACAAACGGTGCCGATGACCAGTCTGGTCCAGGGCACTGAGAATATAAGAAAAGGAGCAATCCTCATGGGTTCGGTACGCGTAGCCATCGTGGGCGTAGGGAACTGTGCTAGTTCCCTCGTCCAGGGCGTGGAGTACTACAAGGACGCCGACCCGGCTAGTCGGGTGCCGGGCCTTATGCATGTGCGGTTCGGTCCCTACCACGTCAGCGACATCGAGTTCGTCGCCGCCTTCGATGTGGACGCGAAGAAGGTCGGCCGGGACCTGGCCGAGGCCATCGTCGCCAGTGAGAACAACACGATCACGATCTGCGATGTCCCGCCGACCGGCCTTACCGTGCAGCGCGGCCCGACCTACGACGGACTCGGCGATTACTACCGGGAAATCATCACCGAGTCGGACGAGACCCCGGTGGACGTCGCTCAGGTGCTGCGCGATACCAAGACCGACGTTCTCGTCTCGTACCTGCCCGTCGGCTCGGAAGACGCGGACCGCTTTTACGCGCAGTGCGCGATCGACGCCAAGGTCGCGTTCGTCAACGCGCTGCCGGTGTTCATCGCCTCGGACCCGGTCTGGGCCGCCAAGTTCACCGAGGCGGGTGTCCCGATCATCGGCGACGACATCAAGTCCCAGGTCGGGGCGACTATTACCCACCGGGTGCTCGCCAAGCTCTTCGAGGACCGCGGCGTCGAACTGCTGCGCACGTATCAGCTGAATTTCGGCGGGAACATGGACTTCATGAACATGCTGGAGCGCAAGCGGCTCCAGTCAAAGAAGATCTCCAAGACCCAGGCGGTTACCTCGCAGATCCCGCACGAGATGGCCAAGGCGGACGTGCACATCGGCCCGTCCGACCATGTGCCCTGGCTAGATGACCGCAAGTTTGCCTACGTACGGCTCGAGGGCAAGTCGTTTGGCGACACCCCGCTGAGCCTCGAGTACAAGCTCGAGGTCTGGGACTCACCGAACTCGGCTGGCGTGATTATCGACGCGGTCCGCGCGGCCATGATCGCCAAGGACCGCGGCATCGGCGGCCCTGTGCTCTCGGCCGCCTCCTACTTCATGAAGTCGCCGCCCGAGCAGTACAGCGACGACGACGCTCGCGACCAGGTGGAGAAGTTCATCCGGGGCGAGGTCGATCGCTGAGCACTCCCAGCGACGTAACGGTGCGGTTTGCGGACTGGCGTCCGCAAGCCGCATCGCTTGTGTTTGCTACCCAGGGGGCACCAGCGTTGGCTGGTGCCCTCAACGATTTTGGCAGATGCCTTTAATCTGGTCTCGTGCAAGCCCGGTCATCATTCCTCGGCGATCTGCGTACCGTCCTGGGCAGCGAGGGGTTCAGGAAGCTCTACGCGACCAGGCTGATCTCGCAGACCGGCGACGGCGTGTTCACGGCCGGCCTTGGCACTTACGTCTTCTTCAACGCGTCGTCGTTCCCTGACCCGGCGACCGCCGCCATCGCGTTCGCGGTGCTGTACCTGCCTTACTCGCTGATCGGGCCGTTCGCCGGAGTCTTCATCGACCGGTGGTCGAGGCGCCAGATCTTGCTGTGGTCCGCCCTGGTCAGGGCGGCGTTCGTGGTAGTCGCCGCCGTCTTCATCGCCAGCGGCACCACCGGTCTGCCGGTCCTGATCGCCGCCCTCATCGTCCTGGGGGTGAACAGGTTCTTCCTGTCCGCGCTTTCGGCCGCGCTGCCGCACGTCGTGGCCGGGGACGAACTGGTGATGGCCAACTCGGTCGGGCCGACCTCTGGCACGGTCGTGGCGTTCATCGGCGGCATCGCCGGCACCGGAGTGCACCTCGCTACCGGAGGAGGCACGGTCGGCTCGGCCGCGACGTTGCTGATCGGCGGGGTTTGCTATCTGCTCGCCGGGCTCGCGGCGCTGCGCCTCGGCCGCTCTTCGCTCGGGCCTTCCCTGGCCGAGGCGGCCGGTACCGATGGCGTGGGAGCTGAGCTCGAGAATGTGCTCGCCGGGCTGGTCTCCGGTCTTCGGCATGTCTGGCACCAGCGGGAGGCCAGGGGCGCGCTCGCGGCGACCGGGATACACCGCTTTCTCTACGGCATCGCGCTGCTGATGTCGATCTTGCTGTACCGCAACTACTTCTACCACGCGGCGAAGAACTCGAATACCGCCCTCGGCGGCTTCCTTTCCGTCGTGATCAGCTCGGCGATCGGCTACGGACTCGCGGCCTGGCTGACGCCGATCGCGACGAGGCGGATGTCGAACGAATCGTGGATCACCTCGCTGCTCGCCGCCGGAGGTGTGCTCACGGTCGGCCTGGGGTTCGGGTTCGTCCAGGTCGAGTTCGTGGTGATCGGATTCGTGCTCGGCGTGGTCGCCCAGGGGATCGCGATCTCGACCACGACGATTTTGCAGCAGGCGGTCGATGACGAGTTCCGCGGCCGGGTGTTCTCGGTCAACGACATGGTCTTCAACGCCGCGTTCGTGCTCGGCGCGGCGGTAAGCGCGGTGTTCATGCCCAGGTCGGGGCACTCGCTGGCGATGCTGATCGTCGTCGGCGCCGGTTACGTGCTCGGCGCGGCCGGCTACCGCCTGATGTCAGGGCCTGGCCAGGCGGCCGGTCAGCCAGCTCCCGAGCCTGTTTCCCGTGCCCAGCGCAGCAGTTCCTGAACCGCCTCATCATGACCAAGCGGGCCGCGTTCTAGCCGCAACTCAAGCAAATACTTATAAGCCTTTCCGACCAATGGCCCAGGGGGGACATCGAGCAACCGCATGATCTCGTGCCCGTCGAGATCGGGCCTGATCGCGGCGAGCTCTTCCTGCTCAGAGAGTTCTGTGATCCGGTCTTCGAGTTCGTCGTAGCTCCTCGCCAGGCGCTGCGCCTTAGCCCTGTTCCTGGTGGTGCAGTCGGCCCTGGTCAGGGCGTGCAGCCTGGGCAGCAACGGGCCGGCGTCGGCGACGTAGCGGCGCACGGCCGAGTCGGTCCACTCTCCGCTGCCGAAGCCGTGGAACCGCAGGTGCAAATCGATCAGCTTGGCTACGTCGGCGGTCACGTCGGCCGGAAACCTCAGCGCCCTGAGCCTGGCCTTGGCCAGCTTGGCGCCGACCACATCGTGATGGTGGAAGGCGACCCGTCCGTCGGGCAGCAGCGAGCGGGTCTTCGGCTTGCCGATGTCGTGCAGCAGCGCGGCCAGCCGCAAGCGCAGGTCCCCGTCAAGCTCGTACCTCGGCTCAAGTGCGATCGCCTGATCAAGGACGGTGAGCGAGTGCCGGTAGACGTCCTTGTGCCGGTGGTGCTCGTCCACTTCAAGCCGCAGTTTCGGCACTTCAGGCAGGAAGTAGTCGGCCGCGCCCGTAGCCGTGAGCAGGTCGATTCCCGTTGAAGGCCCGCCTTCCCTGGTGGCGAGCAGCAGTTTGGTCAGCTCGGCCGCGATCCGCTCGGCGGAGACGATCTCCAGCCTCGGCGCGAGTTCGGCCATCGCCGCTTCGGTTTCGCTGGTTGGTGTGAAGCCGAGCTCCGCGGCGAACCTAGCCGCGCGGAGGATGCGCAGCGGGTCGTCGTCGAAGGAATCGGCCGGCTCCCCTGGCGTGCGCAGGATCTTGCGGGCCAGGTCAATGAGGCCGCCGAACGGGTCGACAAGGTCACGGCCTGGCAGCGTCACCGCCATGGCGTTGACGGTGAAGTCGCGCCTGGCCAGATCCGCGGTGAGTGAGGTGCCGTAGTTCACGGCCGGCTTGCGAGAATCGCGATCGTAGCGTTCGCTCCGGTAAGTCGTGATCTCGATGATCGTCGCGCCCTTGCGCAAGCCGACCGTGCCGTAGGCGATGCCGACGGTCCAGGTGGCGTCGGCCCAGCCTGAGGTGATCTCGATCACGCGTTCGGGATGCGCGTCCGTAGTCAGGTCAAGGTCGCTGACCGCCCGCCGCAGGAACAGATCCCGCACCGGCCCGCCGACCAGCGCTAGTTCATGGCCATGGCGCGCGAACAGGCGCCCGAGCGAGTTGGCGACGGGCGGAATCGCGGTCAGCATGGCCTTGAGCGCTGGCTGATCCTGGTTACCTGGTACGTGATCATGCACGGGCATTGAGATTAAGCGCTGTGGTACTGGTGCGGCAAAGTGATTGGGATTTGTCCTGGCTTACCTGCTGGCACACCGGCGAGGCACCCCTGCGATCGCAATAGCATGAGCGCCATGGCCCGCACGTATGTCGCCAGGTTTGTCGCGGCTGCCGTCATCACCGGCGCGGTCGCGCTGCCGGTGATTGCCTCGTCGGGCCAGGACGCGGTCGCCGGCTCAGCTCCGCCTCCGCCCCTCTCACTGACAGTCACCGCCGTCACCCCTTCTTTTGCCACGCCAGGCCAGACCCTCACGATCAGGGGCCGGATCAGGAACAACTCCAACACCAAGCTAAGCCAGCTTTCTGTTCAGCTGCTCTCCTCCACGGTGCCTCTCGGCAACGAGACCAACCTCGCACAGTTCGCGGCCGGTGACTATCAGGCCGGCGGGCCGGTCACTGGCGTCAGGCCGCTGACGATCGGGCACCTGTCGGGCAAGCAGTCGCTCGGCTGGCGGCTGCAGCTTCCCGTCAAGGACCTCGGCCTCAGCTGCTTCGGCGTCTACCCGCTCACTATCACGGCGAGCGACGCGACCGCGACGGCGTCGAGCAGCAGTCACGTGCCGTTGCCGTTCTGGCCGAACAAGGCCGACAGCTGCCAGGACTTGCGGCGGCCGGCTCCGTTCCCTATCGCGTGGGTGTGGCCGCTGATCGACAGTCCGCATCAAGGCGCTTGCCCTGGCTTGCTTGACAACTCGCTTGCCGCCAGCCTGGCGCCGGGCGGACGGCTTGAGAGGCTGGTCTCCGTCGGCGGCACTTATGCCGAGACGGCCCGCCTGACCTGGGTGATCGATCCCGCGCTGCTTGACAATGCGAACACCATGACCGCGCCATACGATGTCGGCGGCTCGGCCAAGTGCGCGGGCGCTACCCCGCACACCGCTGATCCGCAGGCCAAGACCTGGCTGAAAGAGGTAGTTCACGCTACGGCCGGGCATCCGGTGTTCGTGACACCCTACGCCGACGTCGACCTGGCCGGCCTGGCTCAGTACGGCAACAATCCCGACCTGCGCAGCGCGTTCGGTGACGGACAGCGGGTGGCCGCACCGCTGCTCGGCCGCAAACCCGGGCTCGCGCAGCTTCCGGCCGGGCCTAGGCAATTGTCCGCGGTCGCCTGGCCCGCGAACGGGCTGGCCAACCCGGCGCTGCTCGAGAACCTCGGGGCGATGCATGTCGGCACGGTAATCCTGGCGATGCCCAAGTCGCAGTCGTCCTTCACTGCTGGCGCGGTGACCAGCATCAACGACGGAGTCGGCACCAAGCTCAAAGTGCTGCTCGCCGACGATTCGCTCAGTAATCTGCTGGCTTCGGCCGCGGTCAGTTCGAACCGGGCTGGCTCGATCTTCACTGTCAGTCAGATGTTCCTTGCCCAGACCGCGATGATCGTGGCCGAGGCTCCGGCAATGCAGCGCCCCATCATGGTGACGCCACCGAGGCGATGGGATCCGACCAGCGTTCTGGCTGGCGACCTCCTCGGTGACACGGTTAGCGCGCCCTGGCTGCGGCCGTCGACGCTCGGCGAGCTGGCCAGCCGGCGAGCCGAGCCTGATCACGAGCCGGTAGTAGAACCCCGGCCAGGCGGAGAGCTCCCAAGCAGCCTCCTGCGCAAGGTCACGGCGCTCGACCGCAAGGTTGCCCTGCTTCAGTCGATCATGCCGAACAAGAATCCGAAGCTCAGCCATGCCGTCTACGGCATCGAGTCGTCCCGGTGGGTCGGCAAGGGAATCGGGCAAGCGCGAACCATGCTCGATCGCACCAGCGAGTACGTCGACGATCAGTTCAGCGGCTTGTCGATTGGCGGGCGCCGGGCGGTCAACGTGACGCTCGGCGGCCGTAACGGCTCAGTGACCGGTTCCATCCACAATGACCTCGACTATTCGGTCACCGTGGGCTTGCGGGTGCTCAGCAGTAACGACACGGTCAAGGCGAAACAGAAGGCTCCGCACGCCGTCTACTCCGTCGGGCCGCACAGCAGTACCCCGTTCAAGCTGAGCGTGAACGCCACTCAGACGGGAAAGGCGACGCTCAGGCTTCGCCTCAAGGCGCCGACCGGCGACTTGCTGCCGATCCAGCCCCTGACCATGAATATCAGCGTGACGAACCTGGGTACCGTTGCCCTTGTCATCGGCGGCGCGGCGCTCCTCATTTTCGTGATGGCGAGTGCCGCTCAGGGGATAAGGCGCGGCCGTCAGCCCGCTGAGGCTGAGGCTGAGCCTGCTGAGTCTGACCCCACTGAGGCTGAGCCCGGTGAAGCTGAGCCCATTGAACCCGGGCCCGCCCCGGCCGAGCCCATGGCAGCCGGATCGTCAGAGGAGAGCTAGTGAAGGCACCCGGCCGCGTCGCTGACCGGCCGCAGGAGCACCAGCCGCCCGGCCGAGCTGGCGCTGTCAGTGGTGCCTCAGGCGGTGCGGCGAGCCTGGTCAGGTCGAGCAGCGTGATGGCGGCGGGAACGCTCGCGTCGCGAGTGACCGGGCTGCTCCGCACGCTGGTGCTCGTGCCGGCCATCGGCCAGGTCGCGCTCGCTAACTCCTACAACTACGCGAACACGCTGCCCAATACGGTCTACAACCTCGCTATCGGCGGCATTCTGACCTCGGTGATCGTGCCGCTGCTCGTGAACGCCGCCAAGCGGGACTCCGATCGCGGCGAGAAGTACGACCAGCGGTTGTTCACCCTGGTCACCGGCGTCCTGTTCGTGATCACCCTGGCCGCGATGCTGGCGGCCGGTCCGATCGCGAGACTTTACGACCCGAGCGCCAGGGGCAACGCCGAGCACATCCTGGTGGTCTTCGCGTACTTCTTCGTGCCGCAGATCTTCTTTTACGGCGTTACCTCGCTGGCCGGGGCGATACTTAACGCCCGCGGGCACTTCGCGGCGCCTATGTGGACGCCGGTGGTCAACAACGTGGTCGTGATCACGATCACGGTGGCTTTCATGGTGTTCGCCGGCACGCACCAGACCGTCGCCACGGTCACGCCGTTCGAGGTCATCTTCCTGGGCGTCGGGACCACGCTCGGCATCGTCGCCCAGACGGTCGTGCTGATCCCGGCGCTGCGCCGAGTGGGGTTCAGCTGGCGGCCAAGGTTCGACTTCCAGCGCGAGGACGTCGCCGAGATCGGCCGGATGTCCGGGTGGATGTTCTGCTACGTGCTGACTACACAGGTCGCCTATTGGGTGACGGCGATCGTCATTAGTTACGCGCAGAAGTCACCGCAGGCGCAGGCGGCCGGCGCCGGGTTCTCCGCCTACAGCTACGCCTGGCTGCTTTTCCAGCTCCCCTACGCGGTAATCGCCATTTCCGTGATCACGGCCCTGCTGCCCAGGATGAGCGCGAACGCCGCCGACCGGCGCTACGACCTGGTCAGGTCCGACTTCGCGCAGGGAGTGAAGCTCGGCTCGGTCATCGTGGCGCCCGCCGCGCTTGTGCTCGCCGTGCTCGGGCCCGCTCTGGCCGAGGTCTTGCTGAGCTACGGCAACAACAGCGTGGCCCATGCCAGGTACCTTGGCATCGTTTTCGCGGTGTTCTCGGTCGGCTTGATGCCGTACATGCTCTTCCAATTGCTGCTCAGGGTCTTCTACTCACTGCACGACAGCAGGACCCCGGCCCTTATCGGAGTAGTCACCCTGGTCACGAGCGCGGTGGCCAGCCTGCTTGTGGCGGCCCTGTTCCCGCCGGTAGACCGGGTGGCGGCCCTGGGAGCCGCGTTCGGGCTCGGCAACCTGGCTGGCACCGCGATCGCCTGGCGGGTCTTGTCCGGCCGGCTTGGCGGGCTCGCGGGCAGGCAGATCCTGCGCACGCTCGTGCGGCTTCACGTCGCCGCCCTGCCCGCGGTGATCTTCGCGCTGGCCGTGACGGTGATAGTCACGCTGGCGTTGTCGACGAGCCGGGGCGGGGCTTTCCTTGTGGTCGTGATCGGAGGTACGGGGGCGCTTCTTTGCTACCTCGCCGCCGCCCGTGCGCTCAGGATCGCTGAGGTTTCCGATCTGATTTCAGTCGTCAGATCTCGGCTGGGCCGGTAGATTCCGCTGGCTGCCCTCCAGTCTCCGCCTGGTAACGGTTTGCTACGCGGTAAGGTGGCTGCGGAACAGCAGCGCATGTTGTGCCGCATCATTGAATTGTCCAGACCCGGCGACCAGCTTCCGGCATCGGTATTCGCCTACACAGGAGGAAGCGTCGAGAGCCTGACCTGCCTCGGCGCAGCGACCGAATGACCACCTACACTTCCGAGCCAGGAACCAGACTCGGCGGACGATACCGGCTCGAAGACCGGACCGCCGCGGGCTCTGGGTGGGATGCCTGGAAGGCGATAGACGAGACTCTCGCCCGCGCGGTCACGGTGTTCACGTTCGCTCAAGGGTTTCCTCGCATCGCCGAGGTGGTGACGGCCGCGCGGGCCGCCAGCAGGCTGACCGACTCCCGCCTGGCGCAGGTATTCGACGTAGAGGAAGCCTGGGACCGCGCCTACATCGTGATGGAGTGGGCGGCGGGCGAGTCGCTCGGTGACTTGTTGTCCTCGGGACCGCTCGAGCCGACGAAGTGCGCGCGGATCATCGCCGAAGCGGCAGCGGCCCTGGCGTCAGCGCACGCCGCCGGAGTCGCGCACATGTGCCTGTCGCCCGCGTCGGTTAGGTCGAGCCAGACCGGCGAGGTCAAGGTGGTCGGGCTTGGCGTCGAGGCCGCGCTGACCGGCGTGACCTCCGATGAGCCGGTGCTCACCGATACCTGCGGCCTTGGCAATCTGCTCTACGCGGCGCTCACTGGGTGCTGGCCCGGGCCAGAGCAGGTGGGGCTGCCGCCGGCTCCGCAGGCCGATGGCCAGCCCTGCAGCCCCAGGCAGGTGGTCGCCGGCATCCCGGCAACGTTCTCCGACCTCGCCTGCGCGGCGATGCGACTGCCCTCTCGTGGAGGCGGCCAGGAGATCACGACGCCAGGCGAACTCTCCTCGGCCCTGATGGCAGTACTGCCTCCGGCTCCGATACCCTCGGCCCCGCCTCCGCCGGTACGCAGGGAGCGGACCGCCGAGTACGGCTCTGACCCTTACTGGCCTGGCCGTAAGCGCAACGAGGAGTGGGGCAGCTACGACGGCTATCCACAGGACGACTACGGACCACGGGCCGACTACGGACCCACCGGATATGAGGACACGGGCTGGCAGCGCGGCGGCCCTGGCTACCAGGACCCCGGCGGGCCGGCCGTCCCGCCCGCAGCCTGACCGTAACGTGCGCCGGGCTGAGCCGGGCGGGCACCGTGCGCCGGCTGGTCACGGCCGCGGTGATCAGCGGATCTTGCCGTTCATACCCGGAAATAAGCTCCCGGGGGCGATCCTGGCCGGGATCGGTGCCCTTGTGGTCGCGGCCGCCATCACGGCCGTCGTCTTGTGGCCGGGCAGCTCCAAGTCGGGCACGGCCCAGCACGCGACCGGCCCGACGACTCCGGCCGCCGTGATTTCGACGCTCACCCCGGTCCACGCGAGTGGCTTTGACCCGCTCACCAGCGAGAAGGTCGACCCGGACAACGAAAATAGTCAGGACGCGGCCCTGGCGATCGACAGCGACCCGACGACATCGTGGACCACGCAGTGGTACAAGACCGCCGAGTTCGGCGGCCTTAAGGCGGGTTCAGGACTCCTGCTTGAGATGCCCAAGGCAGAGACGTACCGTTCGGTCGTGGTCACTTTCGGCACGACCCCAGGTGCTGACGTCAAGATCCTGGTCGGTAACTCCGCCGCACGGAGCACGGCGAACTTCGGCTCGATGAAGACCGTGGCCTCGGCCACGGACGTCAGCGGCCAGGTTACGTTCAAAATAACCAGCTCAGCGACCGGGCGCTACCTGGTCATCTGGTTCACCAAGCTCGCGCCGATGGCAGGACGCGGCAACTGGTTCGACGGCGAGATCTCTAACGTCACCGTCCGGGGCGTCGGCTAGCCTCCTGCCTGTCCCGACGCCATGGCAGCGCCATCGCGGGGAGCTAAGCTACGGAAAAGCATGCTGAGCGGAGCACGTACGGGGCGGTCGCCATCTCGACGCATCTAGGGAGACCCGACGAAATCGCAGGAGCCTGGCGGCGGGACGGCGGACCGGTCCCGGCGCAGGCAAGCACCAGCATTGCCTGGGCAGCGCGCTGGTGGCCTGGCCACTGACCAGGAGTTGCTGCGCAAGCATGTCGCTGGCGACCCTGACGCGTTCGGTGAGCTGTTCCTGCGGCACAGGGACCGGCTCTGGGCGATCGCCATCAGGACGCTGTCCGACCCTGAGGACGCCGCTGATGCCCTTCAGGACGCGATGATCTCAGCGTTCAGGCGGGCGGAAAGCTTCAGGGGCGAGTCGGCCGTCACTACCTGGCTGCACAGGATCGTGGTGAACGCGTGCCTGGACAAGATGCGCAGGCGCACCGCCAGACCGGAGGTCAGCGGCGGGGACGACCGGTTGCTTGACACGATCGCGGCGGGCGATCCCGCTACGGATCCGGCCGCGGCCAGCGAGGTCTCGCTCGAGGTTACGGCGGCACTTCGGCAGCTGCCTCGTGACCAGCAAGTCGCGCTCGTCCTTGTTGACATGCTTGACTATCCCGTCGCCGAAGCCGCGCAGCTGCTTGGGGTGGCGGAGGGCACAGTCAAAAGTCGCTGTGCCCGCGGCCGCGCCAAGCTGCTGCCCAAGCTAGCTCACCTTCGCGAGGCGAGCGGTTCTGGCAATCAGCGGCGCGAGACTGGGAACCGATTTGGCGCCAGATCCGTCCTACCTGCGCAAGAAAGGAGTGACGAGGCGCCTTGATCGGTCACCTCAGTGTCGGCCAGCTGGCTAGCTACCGCGCTGGAGCGGTCAGAGCCGGCCGGGCCGTGCGAATTTCCGCCCATCTCACCGGCTGTTCCCGCTGCGCGGGCGTCGATTCGCGGCTCGCCGGAGTATCGATGCTGCTCGCCAGCGTCTCCGTGCCGCCGATGCCGGACGGCTTGGCCCAGCGCTTGCAGGCGACGCTGGCCGAGGAGTCGGCTCGGCGCGCCTCGGCGGCCGAATCCACCGCCGCTGCCACCGCCGCCGGGCGTCAGGCCGCCGGGCGGTGGAACTGGCGGCCGCGAGTGCCCGACTTTTCAGCTCCTCTGCTGGTGCGGAGCCTTGCCGCTACCGGCGTTCTTGCGCTGATCGTGGCCGGCGGCCTGGTGCTGGCGAATCTGGGCACCTCAGCGCCGGCGAGGGTCTCAGCACCGCAGGCCGCGCCGTCCAGCGGCCCGGCGCCGGTGCCGAGGCCGCAGACAAATGCGCCGATCGGCGTCAACAGCAATGAGCTGGGCACCCCTGGAACCTTGCCGGTTCATTATCGGTACCAAGGCGCTGCTGTCACGACAAATGTCGTTGTGTCAAACCTTAGCTACACGAAGTCCGATCTCGCCGCTGGAGTGCGAGCTAGTATCTCCAGTCCCGTGACTGTCCCGGTGTCCGTGCCAGGCAAGCATTCGAGCCCAGGCAGCACCTCGGTTCATCGAGCCGGGATAAGTGCGCGGCAACTGTCGGGTTGCCTGTCCAAAGTGGCGGCCGGGCACCGGATACTTCTCGCTGAGGTCGTGCGCTATCTCGGCGTGCCGGCGACAATCGTGGTACTCAAGCCAATCGGCCACATCTTCAATGTGATAGTGGTTGGTGCGGCTTGCTCGGCCACCGAGACGGATGCCCTGACCAGGCTGAGCCTGCCGAAGAGCTGAGCCTTCCCAGCTCGGCTTTCCCCGGCCGCACCGGGAATCTGGCGGGTAGCCGCACGGTTGATGCGGTTGCGGTTCGATTAAGGAGCAGGGGCACGTGACTGAGGTTCGCGATGTCATCATCATCGGTTCTGGCGCCGCCGGCTACACGGCAGCGCTGTACGCGGCCCGGGCGCGGCTTAGCCCGTTGGTCTTCGAGGGTTCGGTTACCGCCGGCGGCGCGCTGATGAATACCACCGAAGTGGAGAACTTCCCCGGTTTCCCTGACGGCATCCTTGGCCCCGACCTCATGGACTCCATCCGCAAGCAGGCCGAGCGGTTCGGCGCCGAACTGGTCGCCGACGACGTGCTCGAGGTCGATCTTGAGTCAAACCCCAAGGTAGTCACGACGCTTGACGGCGAGCACCGCAGCCGCGCGCTGATCATCGCTACTGGCTCAAGCTACCGTGAGCTCGGCGTACCCGGCGAGAAGCGGCTGTCTGGCCACGGCGTCTCCTGGTGCGCCACTTGCGACGGTTTCTTCTTCCGTGAACAAGACATCGCCGTCATCGGCGGCGGTGACTCGGCGATGGAAGAGGCGACGTTCCTGACCAGGTTCGCACGCTCGGTGACCATCGTGCACCGCCGAAGCAGCCTGCGCGCATCGAAGATCATGCAAGACCGGGCCCTGTCCGATCCGAAGATCAAGTTTGCCTGGGACTCCGAGGTCAATGAGATGGTCGGAGAGGACCGGCTCACCGGCCTGCGCCTGACGAACCTGAAGACCGGCGAGGAGAGCATCCTCCCGGTGACCGGGATCTTCATCGCAATTGGTCACGATCCCCGCAGCGAACTATTCCGCGGCCACCTCGCGACCGACGACGACGGTTACCTCCTGGTCGAGGAGCCGTTCACCAGGACCGCGATCCCCGGCGTTTTCGCCGCCGGAGACGTCGTCGACCGGCACTACCGGCAGGCGGTGACCGCTGCTGGCAGCGGCTGCGCGGCCGCGATCGATGCCGAGCGATGGCTGGCGGACCAGGACTCCTAAGACTTTTCTTCCTGCGGACTGAGCTAGCCCGCAGACGTCACCGAGAACGAGAGGAATCCACAAAAGTGGGCGCAGCGACTAGAGCCGTAACCGACGCTTCCTTTGAGCTTGACGTGCTCCAGAGCACCAAGCCCGTGCTTGTCGACTACTGGGCCGAGTGGTGCGGTCCTTGCCGGCAGGTTGCCCCCGTACTTGAGGAGATCGCCAGCGAGTACAGCGAGAAGATCGACATCGTCAAGCTGAACGTCGACGATAACCCAGATGTCGTCGCGAAGTACAGGGTCATGAATATACCGACCCTGGCCGTGTTCAGGAACGGCGAGGTCGTCATGGAGATCATCGGCGCCAAGCCGAAGTCCGCCCTCGTCCGCGAACTCCAGGAGTTCCTCGCCTAGCCCGCCCCCAGCGAGCCGCACAAGCGACCGGCGTCACGGCCCCTTCCCGGAGGCGGGGTGACGCGGGTCTCGCTTTTGTCGCTTCCACGCGGGCGCCTCCGTCCAGGTCGAGCGGCTCTGTCCGGGCGGGGCAGCTCCAGCCTGGGCGGGGCGCCCCCCGGCGCCCGGCGGGCGCTCCAGCCTGGGCGGGGCGCCCCCCGGCGCCCTGGGGGCGCCCTTTCATGCGGGGCTCCATTCAGGCGGCGCACCCCCGGTCCACGCGGGACGGCCCGGTTTACCGCATCGCTGGGACATCGTTGCGGTGCGACGGCCCGCATGTACGACATCGATGTCGCAGCGATGCGGTTCCCGCAACATCGGTGGGCCATGGGTGCGTTTCCGTGGGAGTGAGGCGGGTCCCGTGGGTCTTGCTGGGGAGGCGGGGGCACTTTGCCATGGTTTTTACGTGGGTAAAGTGCCCCCGCCTTCCGGGGGCGGGACGGCGGGCTGCCCTGGATGCCGGGAATGCCGGGAATGCCGGGGGAGGTTGAGACGGGAAGGGCTGGAGGACCGATTCAGTCCGGGCCACGCCGAGGAGTCGACCGGAACTCACTCCCACGGAAACGCACCCATGGGCCACCGATGCGTATCTTTCGTGTGACGGTGGTCGGCGGGCTGGAGTTAGGTGTCGGCCGACCCGGTGTTCTGGTACTGACGCTCGGGCGGGGCGGTGTGGGCGGGTGGGAGGCCCAGCGTTGTTCCGGCGATGGGGTCCTGGCGCCCGCGCCGGGACATTGATGGGCCTACGGCCGGAGCGTCGGGATCCGGCGGGAGGGCTGGTATGGGGTTTATGCCGGTTCGGGGTTCGGGGGGCTGGGAGGGCGGGGCGGACGGAGCGGGCTGCTCGGCCCGGCCAGTAGTGGCCCGCCGAGCCGCCTGCCGTTCGTCATGCGAAAGAGTCGCACCCCATGGGCCACCGATGCGGCTTCTCTGGAGTGACGGTGATTTGTTTGCTGCAGTTGAACCCCGGCCCACCCGCGCGACGGTTCGGGGTCATCGGCGGGCGCGCTCACGGATGGGCCTGGTGTTGCCCGAGTGAAGTGCGCGGCCCGCAGGATGCCACGGACCAGTTAGCACGGAGGATCCGGGTGGGCATGACACCTAAGGACTCCATCTTGACGCAGGCGCCCAGGCTGTTAGGGCTCCCATTGTGCCCTGGCCCTACCATCGTGCGACGGTGTACCCGCCGCCGCCGCCGCCCCCGCCGTGGCTGCATGGAGGTCGGGCGCGGGCCCACCGTCGTCCCGGACGTGGTGCCCTCATTTCGTGAACGGCGTCAGGTGGGGCAGCGCGGATCCGGGCGCCCCCCGGTTCCCGGCCTCTTTCCGCTCCCGGTTTGGAAACTCCAGGTAGGCGGACACAAAGCCCGCGATCACCGAAAGTAACGAAGGGAACAGCCGGCGACCGCAAGTTCCGGGACCGCCCCAGCCAGTATTCTCAGCTGGCGCCTTCAGAACCCGAGGTCATCCGAGGGCAAGCCGACCCGGAGCGCAGGGCCGCCAGGCCCGAGCACCGGAAGCGGCGCGGCAGCATACCTCCGCAGGACAGATTGCCGGTCACATTCAGCGACGAGCAGGCCGCGGAACTGGACTTGAACTGGCCGCCGACCGGGAAGGCATGTCCGCGTACCTGGACTTTCTGGTGGCCGCTATCACCGGTTCCCGGTGCCCGCCGTTCAGATCCCCCAACTCCTGGCACACCGGGCACCCGGCCGCCAGCCCGGGCTCCGGCCCGCAACCGCAACCGCAACCGCAACCGCAACGATGGGACATCGATGCTGCTCAGCGGCGCCGGGGAACCGCAACGGTGGCCCATGGATGTCGTTCCCGCAGCAACGATGTCCCATCGTTGCGGTTGCCCGCCCCCGCCGGACAGCATCGCTGGGACATCGTTGCGGTGAGCCGAGCCGGAATGTCGGGTTAGCCGGTGCCGGCGACCAGTTCGCGGCCGCCGCAGCGGCTCGCGTGCCCTGGCGGCGGGCTGGCGCGGGCGAATCGCCGGTCTTCCGGGCTGCGCGGGGCGGCTGCGGCCAGCGGGATCGGCGCCCGCCACCCCGCGGCAGGTCCTGACCTTCAAGCACCACCCCCATCTGCCCCTGCCCTCCTCGTTACGATCACGAAATATGAGCTAGAGCCCACCGCCATGCAGATCAGTGGCAAGTGCGATCTCGGCCGACAAGGCTCCCGCACGGCCCTGCTACTCGCCGGGTGCGGCGGCGGAAGTGAACAGTGCGCTAGCGATGTCAGGCGAGGCGGAGCGGACGTTCTGGGGTCATGGAGCCGAGCAGACGCTCCAAGGCGACTTCGACGTCTTCACGCCAGGAGAGCGCGGTTTTGATCTCCAGGCGGAGGCGCGGGTAGCGCAGGTGCGGCCGGACGGTCTTGAAGCCAACGGCGAGCAGATAGTCGGCTGGCATGACGCAATTCGGCCCGTCGGGCTTGAGGTCGCCGAAGGCCTCGACTGCCTTAATGCCGCGGTGTGTCAGGTCCTTGACCAGGCTTTGCACGAGAACCCGGCCAAGGCCGCCGCCAGAGAACTCGGCCAGGATATGGGCGGTCATCATGAGGACCGCATCTGAGCTGACTGGGCTCGTAGGGAAGGCGACTGACTTAGGGACGTACTGCGGTGGCGCATAGAGCACATAGCCGGCCGCGACCCCGTCGACGTAGATGATCTTGCCGCAGCTTCCCCACTGGAGCAGGACGTTAGAAACCCAAGATTCCTTATCCAGAGCGGAATCACCGGACTCGAGGGCACGGGCCTGACTGTGGGGGTCGAGTTCCCAGAAGACGCAGCGACGGCATCTGGACGGCAGGTCATCCAGATTGTCCAACGTGATACTCGCGACGCGGCGGGGCACTTAGCACCTCTGTATCGGACCTTGGCTAGCAGCACCGGCGACCGCGTGCCCCGATTGCGTACAGGAACGTCCGATCCGGCAAGGCCATCGTACCCTCAGCATCACTTCTGAGCGGCCTAGTAAGGGTGGATAGTCTGTGCCGATGACGACTCAACGGAAGAGCTTTGGCAGCGACAACCACGCGGGTGCGCACGCGGAGGTCATCCAGGCAATGACCGACGCTAACGGAGGTAACTCCCTTCCTTACGGGGCCGACCAACTGACCCAGCGGACCGCCGACGAACTGAAGGGAATCTTCGGAGCCAGCGATGCGCTCTTCGTATTCAATGGCACGGCTGCCAACGTGCTCGGCATCAGTTTGCTGGCGGGACCATACGACGCCGTCATCTGCGCGGAGTCCTCACATCTGCAGGTCGATGAGTGCGGTGCGACTGAGCGGATACTCGGGAACAAGCTGCTGACCGTTGCCACGCCAGACGGGAAGCTCACGCCCGAGCTCATCGCACCAAGGTTGACCGGGCGCGGTGACCCGCATCGAGCGCAGCCGCGGATTGTCGAGATCGCTCAGGCGACCGAAGTGGGCACATGTTATTCGCTCGACGAGATCCGGCTGCTGAGCGAGTTCTGCCGGGCCGAGGACCTGTATCTGTTCATGGATGGCGCAAGGCTTGCCAATGCAGCGGCTTACCTGAGTTGTGAACTAGGGGAGCTCGCGGTCGGGGTGGACGTGCTCAGCTTTGGTGGCACCAAGAACGGCGCCGTGGGGGCCGAGGCAGTAATCGTGATGCGGGATGAGTTCGTGAAGAGCGCACCTTTCCTGCGGAAGCAGCAGATGCAGCTCGGCTCTAAGATGCGCTTCATGGCGGCGCAGTTCTCCGCCCTGCTTGAGGACAAGCTCTGGCTGCGCAGCGCCCAGCACGCCAACGCGATGGCCGCGCGACTGGCTGACGGCGTCGCGGAGATCCCTGGGGTCAATGTCTGTTACGAGGTTCAGTCCAACGCCGTCTTCGCGTCCCTCCGCCCGGACCACATCGCGGCGCTCCAGCAGGACTGGACTTTCTACATCTGGGATGAGGCAGAGAACACGGTGCGCTGGATGACCGCGTTCGACACGAGAGAAGATGACGTCGACTCTTTCGTGGCGGCCGTTCGAGCCGCCAAATCAGCGTGACCTAACGTAGGTGTTTCACGTGAAACGACAGCAACGGAGTCTGCTCGATCGAGCTACTCCGGCGAAATGGTCTTGACGATCCGGTCCAGATCGTCAAGAGACGCGAACTCCACGACGATCTTTCCTTTGCGCTGACCCAGCTCAACCTTCACCCGCGTATCAAGCACGTCAGAAAGCCGGCCAGCCAGGTCGGCCAGCCGTGGCGCGACTGGGGCCTTCCTCGGTTGCTGTCGCGGCGGCTTTGCCGGATCGGCGCCAAGCGCCACGATTTCCTCGACGGCCCGCACGGACAGGCCCTCAGCCACGATGCGATGGGCCAGCTGTTCCTGAACACTCGGATCGGCGATCGACAGGAGCGCCCGCGCGTGCCCCGCACTAAGAACGCCCGCCGCCACCCGACGCTGCACGCCAGGGGGAAGGTTAAGAAGCCTGATCGTATTCGTGATATGCGGCCGAGAGCGGCCGATCCGACGGGCCAGTTCCTCGTGGGTTGCCTCAAAGTCGTCAAGCAACTGCTGATAGGCCGCAGCTTCTTCGAGTGCGTTCAACTGCTGCCGGTGCAGGTTCTCGATGAGCGCGTCCCTGAGCAGATCGCCATCGGACGTCTCCTTAATGATCGCCGGGACAAGCTGGAGCTCCGCGAGCTGACAGGCCCGCCATCTGCGCTCGCCCATGATGATCTGGTAGCGACTACTGTCTACCTGCCTCACCACGATCGGCTGCAGCAATCCGACGACCTTAATCGACTCCGCCAGTTCGGCTAGAGCCTCTTCGTCAAAGATCTGCCTCGGCTGTCGGGGGTTCGGTGAGATCGCCGCGACGGGAATCTCGTCAAAGTAAGCACCAGGGATCGTTCCAAGCCCAGGAGCGCTGGGCTCAGCGGATTCGCTCTTCGACTCTGCGGTCTCCGCCATCCCAGTTGGAGCCGTCGGGATCAGCGCACCCAGACCCTTGCCCAAACCCCGTTTCTGCTGCGCCATATTCTCTCCCTGCCACCTAACCAGCCCGCCAGCGCCGACCGTCAGCCGACATGACTCCATCCTGCCAGGCAAAAAGCCAACGCGGATCCGATCCGCGCCCCCTGTGGACAACTCGTGGACAGCTCTCCGCCCGTGCGCCAACACCCACCAGGGCATCCAGACGGCTAAGCCGAGCTACGCCGTCGCTGACCGTGAGTTCTGGAGGGCCATCTCTCTAGCTGCCTCCAGGTACGCCACCGCTCCGTTAGAGCCTGGATCGTAGGTCATCACCGACTGCCCGTAGCTCGGTGCCTCCGATACTCGAACGCTGCGCGGAATCACGGAATTGAGTACCAGGTGGCCAAAATGACTTCGGACCTCCTCCGCTACCTGGGTCGCCAGCCTGGTCCTGCTGTCGAACATCGTCAGGAGGATCGTGGTTACCTTCAGATCCGGGTTCAGATGGCTCTTCACCAGCTCGACCGTTCTGAGCAACTGCTCAAGGCCCTCCAGCGCGTAGTACTCGCACTGAATCGGTATCAGAACCTCGGGCGCGGCGACCAGCGCGTTAACGGTGAGCAGACCGAGCGACGGCGGGCAATCAATGAAGATGTAATCCAGGTTCGATATGTCGTACTCATTGACAGCTCGCGCCAGTCTCGATTCCCTGGCCACCAGAGGCACGAGTTCGATCTCCGCACCGGCCAGGTCGATCGTCGCGGGCGCGCATCGCAGTAGCGGGAAGCCCTGAACCGGCCGCACCACGTTATTCAGAGGCAATCCGTCGACGAGCACGTTGTAAATCGAGGAGATTCCTGATCTGTGCTCCACGTCGAGCGCGGTCGAGGCATTGCCCTGCGGATCCAGGTCCACGACCAAGACCCGAGAGCCGTGCATGGCCAGGCTGGCAGCCAGGTTGACGGCGGAAGTCGTCTTCCCGACACCACCTTTCTGGTTCGCGATCGTCAGGATGCGGCAAGATCGTGGTCGCGGCCAGGGCTCGCTGTCCGCCCGAGCCTTCATGGCGGCTTGGGCCGCCCGTGCGATCGGCGTATCCGCCGACGTGTCCGGCGAGCCAGAAATGGCCACCTCGTCCTCACTCTCAGCCCGAGCGCTTGCCGCGCCAGAATAACTACCCGCGATCATAGGCCCGTCCTGATGGCGCCATTGGCTGCCCGATGAATCGATCGCGGTCGATCCGGTTCTAGTCAGTCCCTCAGCGGTGACGGCGTACGAAACTGCCTGACTGCCGGTCTCGGCACGCGCGTCACGATGCGGCTCCGGCGGTCCAGTTACCTCGCGATCAGGCATGGCAATCGATCCGGCATCAACCGGTCGGCCTGTTTCACGTGAAACGCCAACCTCGCCGGCTGACTCCACTCTAGGCCATCTTTCCGCAACTATCCGCCGTCGAGGCGGCCAGCCAAGCCCATGACCATTCGGCCGCCCATTGTCACCCCGCGGTGCCATCGCCAGAATCTCACCGGTCGGCCGGCCTCGCTCGGCGGCCGGCCAACCCAGCTCTCCGCCCGACCGACCGCGCTCTCCGCCCGACCGACCCGGCCCTCCGGCCGACGAGGCCAGCCCTCCCGTTGGCCAGCCAAGCCCTGAACGAGCGTTGCTCACCCCCCGCATGCCGACTGCCACCTCTCTCCTCGAGTCATGATCAGCAGACGCACCGATCCCTGCTACCCGCATCAACTGGGGGGCATGTGCGACATCGGCAGACCGTGCAATGACCTCGTACTCCGAGTCGCCCAGTCGGCGCCGATGACGTCCGATCTTGCCTGCTCGACTTAGCCCAGGCCAGCCGACTCCGCTGGCCTCGCCTTCGACATGCCAGCCCGTCAGCGTCCGCCACTCCGGCTGGCCAGATGCCCGAGTTGGCCATCCCACACCCGAGCCTGTGACCGCCGTCATCGTCTACTCCTCGCCAGACTCGCTCCCGCGCAACGGCCGTGAAGCTCGATGCCTCTGCCGACCGCGCTCGCCCAGCCTCGCCCTCCATCCGCGCGAGCTGACGTTCGGGCTCACTCGCCACATCACCTAACTCAGCTCCAGTTTGCTGACGCCCAGCTCGGATCAGCATTCGTGCGGGATCATCTGCCGTCCAGGTTACGCATGACCACCGTCAACACCGAGCATGGCTCACCGCGCGACGTCGGCGGGCTGGTGTATGCGAAGCGTCTATCGCCGTTTCGCGACGGGCGACTTCCTGCTTGTCTTAGGCAGGGCCCGTCCGGCCTCACGGCGAGTATTGAATCTCACGACTGTCGTGGGTTGAGTCAGAATCCCAGCTCCGGCGACGACAACTCCGACGTCGCTGACACCGAGCCGGCGGAGCACCGGCTCCGCTTGCTCAACTTCGCTGGCCGCGTTCGCTCCCTTGATGGCAAGTACCTGACCACCAGGCTTGGCTAGCCCGGTCGCGAGCACGGCCAGGCGGTCAAGGCGAGCCACCGCACGCGAGGTCACCGTATCGGCCGCGATCCGGCCCGCTAGGTCCTCGGCGCGGCCTCGCCTGACCTCCACGTTAGCCAGTCCAAGCTCGGCCACGCACTCACTAAGGAACGCGGTCCTCCGCTCCATGGGCTCCACTAGTGTGACGGCGCTCCCGGGCAAGAGGATGGCCAGCACGACACCCGGCAGACCAGCTCCAGAACCAAGATCAATGACTTCACCGTCAGCGATGATCAGCTCGGCGATAGCGGCACTGTTCAGCAGGTGCCTTTCCCAGATCCGCGACTTCTCGCCCGGACCGAGCAGCCCGCGCTCAACCCCAGGCCCAGCCAGAAGCTCGGCGTACCGCAGTGCCAGGGGAAGAGAATCTCCGAACAGCACCCGAGCCGCGTCAGGCGGGTCCGACACCGGCGCAGGCACCAGCTCAGCCGCAGGCACCGGCTCAGCCGACAGGAAGCACGACCACTCGGCGGTTCGGGTCTATGCCCTCGGACTCGCTGCGCAGGCCAGCCGCCGCGATAGCGTCGTGCACGATCTTGCGCTCGAACGCGTTCATCGCGCTCAGTGCCTTAGCTTCGCCGGTCCGCTTGACTTCCTCGGCCACGCTGGCACCAAGTTCGGTCAATTCGACCCGGCGCTGAGCGCGGAACTCACCGATATCGAGCATGAGCCGGGTCCTGGCCCCGGTCTGCCGGTGGACGGCCAGCCTGGTCAGTTCCTGCAGGGCGTCAAGTACCTCACCACGGGAACCCACTAGCTCGTCAAGAGTCGCGCCGACAACGGAAACCACCGCCCGGTCACCCTCGACGTCCATGTCAATATCGCCATCCAGGTCGGCGACGTCGAGCAGACCCTCGATGTAGTCCGCCGCGATCTCACCTTCAAGCTCAAGGTCGGCAATCTCCGGTTCCCCGGCCTCGTCCGTGCCCGAATCATCTGCCGCTGAGTCATTCGCCGCTGAGTCATCTGCCGCACCGTCGGCCAGGTCATCCTCGCCTGCCAGGTCATCCGTGCCTTCCCGCACGGCCAGATCCTCATCCTCGGCGAGAATGTTGTCCCCTTGGCCCACTACCGCATCCTCCTCGTCAGTACCAGCCCGCACCGCAGATCAAGCGCGACGGCCGGCGGTGCGGTCGCCGATGTATGCCTACCCAAACACTCAGCGCTTGCCTGATCGCTTGCTGCGCGACTGGCGCTGCGGCTGTTGCCTGACGATCTTAGTCTCAGGCTCAGGTACCGGGGGCGGCTCAGGCTCAGTACGACCCTTCGCAAATCGGCGTAGTTTACTGCCTTCTTCACCGGCCGGTTTCTGGCCGTCAGCAGCCGCCGACCCCGAGCCTGCCGTCGTGCGGCCCGCTCCGTTCCCGTTCGCTGACGAGCCGGCGGTACCGTTACTGGCAGATTTGCCGGGCTTGGCATCCTGCACGGCTTTTCCGGTCACTTGCTTCGCGCCGGCCTGCTTCGCGCTCGACGCGGTCTTGCCTGTCGACGCAGGCCTGCCCGTTGCCGGAGCCTTGCCGTTCGGGCTCGTACCATTGGTGCTCGGGTTGACGCCGTCGACCGGGCCTGAGGGAGCCGGCGCGGCCGTACCGAGTGACCCGCTTGACGCGGAGCTGGCCCTCAGCCAGTTGAGGCCCCTCGTGAGCCCAGAGGATGTAGCTGGCTTCTGCGCCTTGCCCATTGGAACGTTTCCGCCGGTCATCGCAGCCGCGGCACCGACGGGGTACCTGCGGAGCAGGACGTACTGCTGGCCAAGAGTCCACAGGTTCGTCGTGACCCAGTAGAGCACTAGCCCGAACGGCCAGTAGAGGCCGGTCAGCGCGAACAACGGCATGACGTAGGCCATGAGCTTCTGCGACTGACCCATCGGGTTGTCCGAGCCGGTCGGCATCATGCCGCGCTTCATGCTCTGCCTGACGGTCAGGTAAGTCGTCGCCATGCTGGTCAGAACCACCAGCGCTACGACCACGTGGACGTGCAGCGACGTGCCGTGCAGGAAGGTGTCCTTGATCTGGACGCCAAAGACCGACGACTTGTTGACGTTGTTGAGGAACGACTGCGTCAGGTGGTACGGCAGCCCTACACCAGGCTTCGGTTCCGCGATAGCGCGCAAAACACTGAACAACGCGAAGAAAAGCGGCATCTGGAGCACGATCGGCAAGCAGCCCATAAGCGGATTAACTCCCGCTTCCTGGTACAGCTTCATCGTCTCCTGATTGAGCCGCTCCTTGTCGCCCTTGTGCTTCTTGCGGATCTCATTGATCTTCGGCGTCAGAGCCGTCATTGCCCGCTGGGTGTGCATCTGCTTGATGAACAACGGCAGCAAGATGAGCCGCATCGCGACGACAAGGATGATGATCGACAGCACCCAGGTCACACCGCTGGTCGCGCCGAACACCGGGCCAAGCACGCTGTAGATGTGCATGATGACCCAGGCGACCAGGTCGTTGATCGGGTTCAAGATGCTCAATGCGTCAGTTCCCTTGCTCTATCGTCTGGCGCGGCTGACTGCTCTGCGCCTCGCTGCCGCTCTTTGCCCCGGCCGGCACCGGATCAAGGCCACCGCGGTGGAACGGGTGACACCGGCTCAGCCTCCGGACGGCCAGCCAGCTGCCCCGGCCAGCGCCATGCACCTGGATCGCTTCGAGCGCGTACGCGCTGCACGAGGGGTAAAATCGGCAGTTCGCACCGAGCAGCGGGCTGATGAACTTCCGGTATCCCGTGATCAACCAGGTCAACAGCCAAGCTGCTGCTGACAATTCCTCGCGGTGGTCCGCACCGCCGCTATCCTTCACAATGCACCACCCTGCCGCACGCCACCCTGCCGCCGCAGCAGTGCCTTCACTACAACGTCTAGTTCAGCGGCCAATTCCGCCTGTCCCGCCGTTGCGGCTCGGGGGTTTGCGCGCAACACAAGCAGGCTACCTCTAGGAAGCCTGTGCAGGTACCCCGCGCTCAGATGCCTCAGCCGTCGGCGGACCTTGTTCCTGACCACCGCCTGGCCAACAGCGCGGCTCACGATGAACCCGACCTTCGGTGACTCATCGCAACCAGTCCGCGTAAGAAGGTGCCCGACTAGTGCGGGCCGCCCGAATTTGCTTCCACCCCGGATAGCAGCAGTGAAGTCCGTCCTGCGACGCATGCGGGCGACCTTGGGCAGCATCGCATGCCACCGTCAAGCTGACGGCGCGGCGCTGGTCAGACGCTGACCCGTGCACGGCCCTTACGGCGCCGCGCGGAGAGTACGGCGCGCCCGGCGCGGCTGCGCATGCGCAGCCGGAACCCATGCGTTTTCGCCCGGCGGCGATTGTTCGGCTGGAACGTGCGCTTGCTCACTGGAACTCCTGATCAGGCTATTTACGTCGTCGGCGGCCAACCATCGGGCTCACGACCACAGTCGTCACTGCCGCAGCAGACCGGTGAGTGACCATCCACTGAGACAAGGCTAGCGCGCGCGTGTGCACAGTAAACAGGCAGCGTCGCATAGCAGGTGGCAAGTAAAGCCAGACCAGCGAACGTTACGCCGACTTCCGAGGTCCGTCAAACTGTCAGCTCGGCCTGTGGATCCAGCCCCTCAGGTCACCAGGCAAACGCTGACACTCACCGTTTCCCTAACGTACTTCCCCCCGCACCCCTAGGCTGTGGAAAGCTCGGTCGAGCGCTGTGGATACCGGCAGGCACCAGAGGTACCCGCGGAGGTTGCCCGGCGCGCTCGACTGGTGCCGCAGCGCTGCGGCACCACGGGCTCCGCACCGCGAACGGCCCGGGCGCCGAACCGGTCCACGGCATTGCACATGCTGTGGAAAAACCTGTTGAACATGTTGGGGGCCGCGAGGTGATCTTCCGATGAGCGAACCAGACCTCGCCGAGATCTGGGCCAGGTCGCTTAATGACCTCGCTGACATGCAGATCGAGCCGTACCAGCGCGCCTGGCTTCAGCTCACCAGGCCCCTCGGCCTAGTCGAGAACACGGCCCTGATCGCCACGCCGAACGAGTTCGCCAAGGATCAGCTAGAGAACCGGCTGCGCGTCCTGATCACCAACGCGCTGTCCCGTGAGCTTGGCCGGAGCATCCAGCTGGCCGTCATCATCGATCCGGTGGCGACGGCCTCGACCGCGCCCGCCGAACCCGCTGATGCCGCTCCCGAGCCGCTCGGCATCAGGATTCCCTTCGGTACCAGCACAGAATTCAGCGATTCCGCAGCCGACGGTGGTCATGACGGCCGCTGGAACACCGCCCTCCACGGCCAGCAGACGCTGCCAAGGCCGCCGGCGCCCTTCCGCCTTCGGCGTGCCCGCCGGCCAGTTTCCCCTTCAGCCCGGTCCGGCCGGCCTGCCGCACCTGCCCCCGCAGCGGCCGCTTCAGCCGGGTCGGTCAGACCCGGCGGATCACGACGCGCCCGGCGGAGCCGATCTTGCCTCGGGCTTCGCCTCAGGTCGTGATCCGGCGGAGCCGCGCCGCGTTTCTGACGGCCGGTCAGGCACGATACCGGGCTCACAGGGCGTCGCCAGGCCCACAGCGACCAGGCTCAACCCGAAGTACACCTTCGAGACCTTCGTCATCGGCTCGAGCAACCGCTTCGCGCACGCGGCCGCCGTCGCCGTCGCCGAGGCCCCGGCCAAGGCTTACAACCCGCTGTTTATCTACGGTGACTCAGGCCTCGGCAAGACGCACCTGCTGCACGCCATCGGGCACTACGCGCAGAGTCTGTATCAGGGCGTGAGGGTCAGGTACGTGAGCTCAGAAGAGTTCACCAACGACTTCATCAACATGATCAGGGACGGCAAGCAGGACGGGTTCCGCCGCCGCTACCGTGATGTCGACGTGCTCCTCGTGGACGACATCCAGTTCCTCGAGAACAAGGAAGGAACTCAAGAGGAGTTCTTCCACACGTTCAACACCTTGCACAACGCGACCAAGCAGATCGTGATCTCAAGCGACCGCGCCCCCAAGCGCCTGGTCACGCTCGAAGACCGGCTGCGAAGCCGCTTCGAGTGGGGACTGCTCACCGACATCCAGCCGCCGGAACTCGAAACCAGAATCGCGATCCTGCGCAAGAAAGCTGTTCAAGATCGTCTTAACGCTCCGCCAGAGGCGCTTGAGTACATCGCCAGCCGGATCTCCACCAACATCAGGGAACTCGAGGGGGCGCTGATCAGGGTCAGCGCCTTCGCGAGCCTGAACCGCCAGTCCGTCGATCTGCAACTCGCCGAGTTCGTGCTCAAGGACCTGATTCCCGAGTCCCAGGGCCCCGAGATCACCGCGGCCACCATCATGGGCCAGACCGCCTCCTACTTCGGGCTTTCCATCGACGACCTCTGCGGCACATCCAGGTCGCGCGTGCTCGTGACCGCCAGGCAGATCGCCATGTACCTGTGCCGTGAGCTCACCGACCTGTCCCTGCCGAAGATCGGCCAGCAGTTCGGCGGCCGCGACCACACCACCGTGATGCACGCCGAGCGCAAGATCAGGTCACTCATGGCCGAGCGCCGCTCGATCTACAACCAGGTCACCGAGCTTACGAACAAGATCAAGCAGCACGCCCTGCCCACTTGACTGCCTGAGCATCTCAGGTGAGCCACCGCGCAAGTGTCACACTCAAGTCACAGCGGCAAGTGCTCAACGTAACTGAGCTGTCACACGCTGGCGTCGAGCATCACTATCTGTACACACAGGCTGTGGATGAACTTGTGGACGGACCTGCGGATACGTAGGCCTGGCCTGGGGCCAGCCGGGGGATAACGGTGGACGCGCTGCCGGCAAAGCCGCGCCTGTCCACAGCCAGAACGAGTTCACCGTAGGTTATCCACCCGCCCTGTGCGTTCAGCAAGGCACCTGACCTGCGGAAACAGCGCTATCCCCAGTATCCACCGTCCCTATGACGACTACTTGCTCTAGTCATGGAGAGATCGAAAGAACCAAGTAGCGTCGGGTCGGGCTGGGCGGGTTGGGATCGGTGCTTGGCGGGCTCCGTTTGTGGTTAGCGAGCAAAACCAGCACGGCCAGGCTAGGATTTCGGCGTTTAGCCAGACCGAAAGGCGGCCCGCGGTGCAGATCTTCGTCGAACGCGATGTTTTCGCCGATGCGGTTGCCTGGACGGCTAGGGCGCTGCCTGCTCGGCCTACGGTTCCCGTGCTGGCCGGCATGCGGCTTGCGGCCGAGGGCGACGAGCTGACCTTGTCCAGCTTCGACTACGACGTCTCCGCGCTGGCCAAGCTTCCCGTCGACACGCAGACGGCCGGAAGCGCCCTGGTGTCCGGGCGGCTGCTCGCGGAGATCAGCCGGAATCTGCCCGGCAAGCCGGTGCAGCTGAGCTCGGACGGCGGGCGGGCCGTGCTCACGTGCGGCAGTGCCACGTTCAACTTGCTGACCATGCCGGAGGACGAGTACCCGGCCCTGCCCGAGATGCCGCCGGCGGCAGGCACCGTGGGGAGTGACGCGTTCGCTACGGCGGTGAGCCAGACGGCCGTAGCCGCCGGCCGGGACGACACGCTTCCTTCGCTTACCGGCGTGCGCATCGAGATCGAGGGCGACACGCTGACGCTGATCTCCACGGACAGGTACCGGCTCGCGGTGCGCGAACTGCGCTGGAACCCGACCAGGCCCGATCTGTCGGCCGCCGTGCTCGTGCCGGCTAAGGCACTGACCGACACCGCCAGGTCGCTGACTACTGCCGCTGAGGTGTCGATCGCGCTGGCCCTGCCTGGTGACGAAGGGGTCGGCGGCGACGGCATGATCGGCTTCGAAGCCGGCGGGCGTCGCACTACCACGAGGCTGCTCAGCGGCGAATTCCCGAGGTACCGTACGTTGCTGCCGAGCACGGTCAGCGCGACGGCGGAACTGTCGACCCCTGTGCTTATCGAGGCGGTGCGCCGGGTCGCGCTGGTCGCCGAGCGCAATTCGGCGGTCCGGCTTAGCTTCAGCGCGGACCAGCTCACGCTCGAGGCGGGCACCGGGGACGAAGCCCAGGCCGACGAGGCCATGGACGCCAGCTTCGAAGGCGAGGACCTGTCGATCGCTTTCAACCCTAACTACCTGCTCGACGGCCTCACCGCCATGGACAGCGACGTCACGAGGATCGCATTCACCGAGGGGGGCAAGCCGGCGTTGCTCACCGGCAAGCCTGGTCCTGACGGCAACCCTGACTACCGTTACCTGCTCATGCCGTTCCGGCTGAATAGCTAGCGTGCACCTGACCAGGCTGGCGCTTACCGACTTCCGCAGTTACGAGTCGGCCGACGTCGAACTTGGTCCCGGCGTCACCACGTTCACGGGTTCCAACGGCGCGGGCAAGACCAACCTGCTCGAAGCCGCTTACTACGTAGCAGTTTTCGGCAGCCACAGGGTCAGCTCTGATGCCGCGCTAGTAAGGGCGAGTGCCCTGCGGGCAGTCCTCCGGGCTTCAGTGAGATCGCAGGCTAGGGAAAGCCTCGTGGAGATCGAGCTCAATGTCGGCAAGGCCAACCGGGTCAGGCTTAACCGCGTTCCGCTGACCAGGCCGAGGGACGCTCTCGGCACCCTGCGCTGCGTGCTGTTCGCGCCTGAGGATCTGTCGATCGTCAAGGGCGACCCTTCCGAGCGCCGCCGGTACCTCGACGACCTGCTCGTCGCCAGTCGGCCGAGGTACGCGGCCGTGCGCTCGGACTACGAGCGCGTCGTCAAGCAGCGGACCGCGCTGCTCAAGTCGGCCCGTGCGGTCGGCCGGCCGCCGCTCGGGCTCGACGTCTGGGACGAGCAGCTCATCGCCAAGGGAGCCGAGCTCACCGAGGGCAGGCTGAAGCTGGCGGCCGCTCTGCGGCCGAAGGTCGCCGCCAGCTACGCCGATGTCGCCGCCGACGACAAAGGCGCGTCGATCAGCTACCGGCAAGGCTCGGAACGCTCAGCGATCTTCGACCAGGAACCAGAGCCAGCCAAGCTGCGGCAGAGCCTCGCCGAGTCACTCCAGCGGCTACAGCGGGCCGAGCTCGAGCGCGGGGTCTGCCTAGCCGGGCCGCACCGGGATGAACTTGAGCTGAGGGTCGGCGAACTGCCCGCCCGCGGCTACGCCAGCCACGGCGAGTCCTGGTCGCTCGCGCTCGCGCTGCGGCTCGCCGCGTTCGGCTTGCTGCGGGCCGACGGCGAGGATCCCGTGCTGATGCTCGACGACGTGTTCGCCGAACTTGACGCCGGGCGCAGGGACCGGCTCGCCGAACTCGCCGCCGATGCCGAGCAGGTGCTCGTGACGGCCGCCGTGGCCGCGGACGTTCCGAGTCGGCTGACGGGGTCGTGTCCGGCTTATGAGGTCGCGGATGGGGTGGTGCGGCGTGCCTGAGGATGACGTGCCTGACCGGGCTGCCCTCGCGAGTCAGGCACTGGCCAGGGCCAAGGAGGACGCGCTAGCGAGAGGAACTTTTCCTCCGGCCTTCGCCCCGCGAAAATTGGAAGAAAAAAAGCTTGTCGATCCGGCTGGCCCGGCGGCGGCTGGCTCATCGGGCGGCCGGGCGCGGCGCGAGGACCCGGCACCGCTCAACGCCGCGATCAGCGGTCTGGTCAGCGAGGCAGGCTGGGAGCTCGCCGTGGCGACCGGTTCGGTGTTCGGCCGGTGGGCGCAGATCGTCGGCGCCGACCTCGCCGCCCACACCACGCCGGTCGGGCTCAGCGAAGGCGAACTTGTCGTGTCCGCGGACTCCACGGCCTGGGCCACGCAACTACGGCTGCTTGCCAGCCAGCTTGTCCGGCGGCTGAACGTCGAACTTGGGGACGGGGCCGTGCGGCGGGTACAGGTTCGCGGGCCGGGCAGCGGTTATCCACAGGCCGGCCGCTGGCGGGTGCGCGATGGACGCGGTGAGCGCGACACTTACGGTTAACGTCGACCTCGCGCGCCGCAGCGGATGGGCTGAGGCTGGCGGTATAACCAGGTAAAATAGGCAAGCGTACCGGGATAGCCGCAGTGTGGCCAGCGGGCTGGCGCCCGAAGGCCACACACGGGGAAGATCGGCGGCGAATCCCGCGCGCCCGCTGATCGCGTTCGCGGTCGGTGTGGTCATAGTTCGGCCCGCTTTTTCTGACAGGAGCGAATCGTTTGTCTTATGACGCACGCTCGATCACGGTCCTCGAAGGCCTTGAGGCCGTCCGCAAGCGCCCTGGCATGTACATCGGCTCCACGGGCGAGCGCGGCCTGCACCACCTGGTCCAAGAGGTCGTGGACAACGCTGTGGACGAGGCGCTAGCCGGCTACTGCGACACGATCGAGGTAACACTGCTCGCTGACGGCGGCGTCCGGGTCTTCGACAACGGCCGTGGCATCCCGGTCGACGATCACCCGGTTGAGCACCGCCCGGCCGTCGAGGTCGTGCTGACCACGCTGCACGCCGGCGGCAAGTTCGACGGCAAGTCCTACGCGGTCTCCGGCGGCCTGCACGGCGTCGGCGTTTCCGTGGTCAACGCGCTCTCCAGGAGACTGGAAATAGAGATCCGCAAGGACGGCTTCGTCTGGCGGCAGGCCTACGAGGTCGGCGACCCGGTCGGGCCGCTGGCCAAAGGCGACGAGACTGAAGAGACCGGCTCGATCATCACGTTCTGGCCGGACGGCGACATCTTCGAGACCACGACCTGGAGCTTCGAGACGCTGTCGCGGCGCCTGCAGGAGATGGCGTTCCTTAACCGGGGCCTGTCGATCACGCTGACGGACAACCGGCCTGACGACGAGCGCACCGAGCAGGCCTACGCCAGTTACTGCTACGACGGCGGCATCGCGGATTTCGTCAGGTACCTCAACAAGTCCAAGGACGCGATCCACGGCTCCGTGATCGAATTCGGCGAAGAGGCGATCGGCATCTCGGCCGAGATCGCGATGCAGTGGAGCGGCTCGTACGCCGAGTCGGTCCACACCTTCGCCAACACGATCAACACCGCCGAGGGCGGTACGCACGAAGAGGGCTTCCGCGCGGCGCTGACCACGATCGTGAACAAGTACGCCCGCGAGCAGAAGCTGGTCAAGGAGAAGGACGAGCAGCTCACCGGCGACGACGTCCGCGAGGGCCTGACCGCGATCATTCACGTCAAACTGGCCGAGCCGCAGTTCGAGGGCCAGACGAAAACCAAGCTCGGTAATACCGAGGCGAAGTCGTTCGTCCAGAAGGCCTGCAACGATCACTTGCGCGACTGGTTCGAGCGCAACCCCGGCGAAGCCAAGTCGATCGTCATCAAGGCGAGCCAGGCGGCCCGGGCCAGGATCGCCGCGCGGCAGGCCCGCGACCTGACCCGCAAGGGACTGTCTGGTGGCTCTGGCCTGCCGGGCAAGCTCTCTGACTGTCAGTCGGGCGACCCGGCGCAGTGCGAGATCTACGTCGTCGAGGGTGACTCGGCCGGCGGCTCGGCCAAGGGCGGCCGCGACCCGATGTTCCAGGCGATCCTGCCGATCCGGGGCAAGATCCTGAACGTCGAGAAGGCGCGGATCGACAGGGTGCTGAAGAATACCGAGGTCCAGGCGATGATCACCGCCCTCGGCACCGGCATCCACGACGAGTTCGACATCAGCAAGCTCCGCTATTACAAGATCATCTTGATGGCGGACGCGGACGTGGACGGGCAGCACATCACCACGCTGCTGCTGACCTTGCTGTTCAGGTTCATGAAGCCGCTGATCGAGGCCGGTCACGTGTACCTGGCGCAGCCGCCGCTCTACAAGATCAAGTGGGAGGGCCGCGGGGTCCTGCCCAGCTACGCCTACTCCGACCGGGAGCGGGACGCGGTGATCGAGTTGGGCATCGCCGATGGCCGCAGGGACCCGAGGCCGCGCGACGGAGTGCAGCGGTACAAGGGTCTCGGCGAGATGAACGCGCCTGAGCTATGGGACACCACGATGGATCCTGATCGCCGGGTGCTCAAGTTGATCACGGTGGACGACGCCGCCCAGGCGGACGAGTTGTTCAGCGTGCTGATGGGCGAAGACGTAGAAGCCAGGCGCGCTTTCATCCAGCGCAACGCGAAGGATGTTCGCTTCCTGGACATCTAGGAGAACTCATTGAGTATTGACACTTCTGAGGCGGGCGGCACTGGCGGCGGCCGGCTCGAGCCGGTCGACATCCAGGTCGAGATGCAGCGCAGCTATATCGACTACGCGATGTCGGTCATTGTCGGGCGGGCGCTGCCCGACGTGCGCGACGGCCTCAAGCCGGTGCACGTCCGAGTGCTTTACGCGATGTACGACGGCGGTTACCGGCCTGAGCGCGGCTACTCCAAGTGCTCGCGGGTCGTCGGTGACGTCATGGGCCAGTATCACCCGCACGGCGACTCCGCGATCTACGACACGCTGGTCAGGCTGGCGCAGACCTGGTCAATGCGGATGCCGCTGGTCGACGGGCAGGGCAACTTCGGCTCGCCTGGCAACGACCCGGCCGCCGCGATGCGGTACACCGAGTGCCGCCTCGCCCCGCTCGCCATGGAAATGCTGCGGGACATCGACAAGGACACCGTCGATTTTCGGCCAAATTACGACGGCCGTTCGTCGGAACCCGTGGTGCTGCCTGCCAGGTTCCCGAACTTGCTGGTCAATGGTTCTGAGGGGATCGCGGTCGGGATGGCGACCAAGATCCCGCCGCACAACCTGCGCGAGGTCACCGCGGGGGTTCAGTGGTACCTGGAGAACTATGAGGCCACCGACGAGGAGCTGCTCGAAGCTCTGATCGAGCGGATCAAGGGCCCTGACTTCCCGACCTACGGGCAGATCGTCGGGCGGCGAGGCATCGGCGAGGCTTACCGTACCGGGCGCGGCTCGATCACGATGCGGGCCGTTGTGGAGATTGACGAGGACCGCCGGGGCCGGGCGACGCTCGTCGTCAAGGAACTCCCCTACCAGGTCAACCCGGACAACCTGGCCGCCAAGATCGACGAGTTGTCCAAGGACGGCCGGGTCGCCGGCATCTCCGACGTGCAGGACCTGAGCAGCTCACGCACCGGGCAGCAGCTCGTGATCGTCCTCAAGCGAGACGCGGTCGCCAAGGTCGTGCTGAACAACCTCTACAAGCACACTCAGCTCCAGGAGACCTTCGGCGCGAACATGCTGGCGCTGGTCGACGGGGTACCCCGGACGCTGCGCATAGACCAGATGATCAGGTACTGGGTCACGCACCAGATCGAGGTCATCGTCAGGCGGACCAGGTACCTGCTGCGCAAGGCCCAGGAGCGGGCGCACATCTTGTCCGCGCTGATCAAGGCTATTGATCAGATTGACGCCGTGATCGCGCTGATCAGGGCAAGCGCGTCGGCGGCCGTCGCCCAGCAGGGCCTGATGGATCTGCTCGAGATCGACGAGATCCAGGCGCGGGCGATCCTTGACATGCAGTTGCGCAAGCTGGCCGCCCTGGAGCGGCAGCAGCTCATCGACGAGTACGAAGAGCTGATGGCGCAGATCGCCGACTACGAGGCGATCCTGGCCTCACCCGAGCGGCAGCGGCAGATCATCGGGACCGAGCTGGCCGAGATCACGGCGAAGTTCGGTGATGCCCGGCGGACCGAGCTCGTCGCCTGGGACGGCGAGGTTTCCGAGGCCGACCTGATCGCCGAGGAGGACGTGGTCGTCACGATCACCCGTGGCGGGTACGCCAAGCGCACCAAGAGCGGCTTGTACCGGGCGCAGCGCCGCGGCGGCAAGGGGGTGCGGGGCGCCCAGCTTCGCACCGATGACATTGTCGAGCACTTCTTCGTGACGTCGACGCACCACTGGATCTTGTTCTTCACGAATAAGGGACGGGTGTACCGGGCCAAGGCGTACGAGCTGCCTGAGGCCGCGCGGGACGCGCGGGGGCAGCACGTCGCTAACTTGCTGGCGTTCCAGCCGGATGAGCGGATCGCCGAGGTGCTCGCGCTGCCTGACTACGACGTCGCGCCTTACCTGGTCTTGGCGACCGCGTCCGGCCTGGTCAAGAAGTCGCGGCTGATCGAGTTCGGCTCCTCGCGGGCCGGCGGCATCATCGCGATCATCCTGCGCGAGGACGACGAGGTGGTCGCGGCCAAGCTGGCGTCACCCGAGCAGGACTTGCTCCTGGTTTCCCGGCACGCGCAGGCGATTAGGTTCCACGCTGACGACGAGACTCTGCGGCCGATGGGGCGGGCAACGTCCGGGGTCATCGGAATGCGGTTTACCAACGGTGACCGGCTGCTTGGCATGCACGTGATCGAAGCCGGAGCCGACCCGGACGTGCTCGTCGCGACCGACGGCGGGTTCGCGAAGCGGACGCCGGCGAACATGTACCCGGTTCAGGGCCGGGGCGGGCTCGGCGTGGTGACCGCCAGGATCGTCGAGGCACGGGGCGAACTTATCGGCGCGCTCATGGTCGGGCTCGACGACGAGGTGTTCGCGATGACCTCAGCGGGCGGCGTGATCAGGACCGCGGCCGCGGAGGTCAAGCAGTCAAGCCGGCAGACGATGGGCGTCCGGCTGGTGAACCTCGCGCCCGGCCAGACTCTGGTGGCGATCGCCCGCAACGAGGAGATCGCGGAACTCGACGACGTTGAAGCCGATTCTGAGGCCGCCGAAGAGAGCGTGACTGAAGACGGTGACAGCGGGCAGAACGTGAGTGCGCAGGATGCCGACGAGACTCCTGAGCAGGACAACGCACCTGATCAGGAGGGGTGAGCACAGGGCTGAACCGGGCATCGCGCCAAGTTCGCAACTTATCCGGGTACTGGATCGTCTTGAGTTGTATTGATCGTGACGATACGGCTATCTGCGGCGCGGGCACTGCGAGCGACGGATAATGTCGAGGTAGCACATAGGCGGGAGGACGGGTGGACGGCAGCGTGGATCCAGCAGTGGCTGCGGCCGGGACGGCAGGCAGCGTAGCTGCTCAGCAGGATACTGTCGTCCGAGACCAGGTTGACGCCAGTACCGACACGGACAGTCAGGCAAATGGTTCTGGCGTCGGAGAGAACGGCTCCGCGGTCTTCGACGGCTCTTCGGTCTTCGACAGCTCTAAGGAACCCGTGACCGTTTCAAGGACCTCGCCCATCCGGTCGTCGGTCAAGACTTCTTCCTCCTCTGGCAAGTCGTCCGTATCAGGTTCGACTCCGCCGCCCGCCTCGGCCGCGAGCCTGGCCGCCTCTTCGCGGCCGACCAGTCCTCGCTTCATCCCGGCGGATACGACTAAGGCGAAGTCCGGGGATGGCGAGTCAAACGGTTCAGGTCCGGCTGTCGTGGAAGCCTCGGCCGACCCGAACGCGACCGTGAAGGCCGCCTTGCCGATTCCGAAGTCAGGCAAGTTCGGCGCCACCGACGACCCGTCTTCCGCGCATGTCGACGAGAGCGGTGGTCCCATCTCCCCCTCGGGGACCGCGGCCCCGGCTCCGCCGGTGAACGCGCCAGATTCCAAAGCGTCGAGCGCGGCCACCCTGGCCGCCGCCGCCCTAGCCGGGGACCAGGTCACACCCGGGTACACGCCCGCGAGCTACTCCGACTACGCCCCGCCCGGATACTCATCGCGGGACTCGGTCTGGCCGAACACTCCCTCTCCGTCACGAGACGCCCGCCCGGCGACCGCCGGCTTCCCGCCGGCCGACGGGGATGGCTCACGGCTCTCGGCCGGCTACGTGCCTGTCGATCCCGCCGCCCCGCCAGCGTCGCCTTCGAGTTCCCGCCCGTCGTCGATCTGGACCAGTCAGGAGCCGACCTCAGGCAAGATCGGCTACTCGCCTTCCGGCAGTCAGCGTCCTGACGGCGTCGGCCTGAGCACGGCGACCCCCTCGCCGGCCGTTGGCGCCGCCGCGGTCAGCGCGGCCGCGGGTGCCGCCGCCGCTGGCATCGCGGCGACGAGTCAGTTTCCCGGCCGGATGGTGTCAAGTAAGACGCCCGCGCCAACCGCGCCACCGACGCCGACCGACGACCTGGTATCCAAGCTCAAGGCGCCGTTCTCGACCGTTACCAAGAAGCGCAAGCCGGCTCAGCCGCCCAGGCAGCCGAATACCGGCACCGGCAACGCCAGCATCACGGCCGCGGTCAAGACCAAGCCAGCCCCGACGAAGCGCCCGGCCGCCTCGGTCACGCCGCAGGCCGCCCGCCAGCCCGGCGCCGAGTCGCGCCGTGACGCCCAGCTCGTGCTGTCCAGGGTCGAGCCCTGGTCGGTGATGAAGTTCAGCTTCATCGTGTCGCTAGTCGGCTGGGTCGTGCTGGTCGTTGGCGTAGCGCTGATCTACTACGCGCTCCGCACCTTCGGCGTGTTCCACTACCTTGAGCAGACCGTGCACACCGTGACCTCATCTAAGGGCCAGGCCGGCGAGAACGCGGCCAGCTGGTTCTCCGCTTCAACGGTGCTCGGGTTCACGATGCTGGCCGGTGCTATCAACATCGTCATGTTCACGGCCCTGGCCACGCTCGGCGCGGTGATCTACAACTTGGTGACGCACGTGGCCGGCGGCGTAGAGGTCACTTTGCGCGAAGCCGACTAATGTCCAAACCCGCTTCGCGCTAACGCGCGCGGTGCGGTAACCTAACTCGGCACGGCCAGTCAGGGTCCCTTGTGGGACTAGGTTTCAGGCTGGTGTGGTGCACCGGGGCCTGTAGCTCAGGCGGTTAGAGCGCTTCCCTGATAAGGAAGAGGTCCGAGGTTCAAGTCCTCGCAGGCCCACCCAGGTCAGAGCCATCTGGCCCTAGAACGGTCAGGTGGTTGGCCCTAGAAGTTGTAGGGCCAGGGCTTGGGTTGGACGGCTCAACGGGAGCATTTGTCCGGTTCGATACCGGCGCCAGACACCGCAGACCCCCAGGAGGCCCAATCTCCTTGGGGGTCTGTCCTTGTGTCCGGCCTTACGCGGCTTGGGCTTGTACTCCCCCGTCGCCGGGTTCGTCGTAGACGTGCAGGCGGCTGACCGCTTGGTTCATGGCGTCGAGGATCGAGGTGCGGTCTTGGGCGAAGAGGTGCCCGTAGATGTTCTTGGTGGTTTCTATCTTGCTGTGGCCCATCTGGTGAGCTACTTGTATGTCTGAGCCGCCCGACGCGATCAGGAGCGAGGCGCAGACGTGGCGCAGCTCGTGAGCCGTGTATTCGACTGCTCCGTCCTTGTGCGCCGCCGTGTAGCCGTGAGCGAGGCGCAGGAACTTGCGCCAGGTGGCGTAGCCGAGGTAGCCGCCTCGGTCGCCGTTGATCAGCCGGGCGTAGAGTCGGCCGTCGCTCTTTTCGCGACCGGGTGCGCCGCGCTCGGCTAGTCGGCGAACGGCCGGTACGGCGATGTCGGGAATCATGACCGTGCGGACGGCAGCTCGAGTTTTCATGTCTTCCCGAACGTCGCGTCGGCCGCCCGACTCGCTCGCGGTTCGCTCGATTGTCATGCACTGACCATCTAGGTCAACGCTCTCGATCAGGACGGCTACGGCTTCCTCCCATCGCAGGCCGGTGAAGGCGAGGACCATGGCGACGTCGCCTAGGCCGGGCTTGAACTTGTCGAGTGCTTCGGCCAGGCGGAGAACCTGCGGAATGCTCGGGATGATGACTCGGCGACGTACCGAGCCGCCCCAGCCGGTTCGCAGCTCCAGCGCCGGGTTCACGGTAATGATCCGTTCTTCGCGAGCCCACGCGAACAGTCGCCGGATCACCGCCGCTACCGTGCTCTTCGTGCTTGGGGACGCTGGCTTACCGTCTTGCAGCGTCAGGTTCTTGATCGTGGTGTTCAGCTCCGGAAGGTCGAGATCGCCTATCCAGGCGTTGCCGAGAGTCGGGAGGACGTACACGTTCAGGCACGTACGTTCTTTGGCTAGCGATGACTTCGGCCGCGGAGTACCGTCGCGCTTTTCTTTGTAGGCGACTAGATAGCGTTCCGCTACGTCTATGAATCGTGCGTGCTCTGCTTGGAGACGACCCGGCCGACGTTTCGCCGTGTTGAACTCTTCGAGTAGATCCTTCGCGGCTTGCAGGCCAGCGACATTGCGTTCGATCTGCTTTAGCAGTACGGAGTCCCACACCCGTACGCGGTAGATCGGTGTACCGGTAGTGTCCGTGGCCTGCACTAGCTGCCCGCCACGGTTGCGCATCTTCGGAGTGATCCCCTTGGGAAGATCACTAGGGCTGCCTTTAGACATGCCCGTTCTCCTATTCAATTCTTGGCCCACCGCCCAATGGTGAACCGTTAATAATCACTCTAGCAAATCGAAGGCCGTTTAGGTAGCGCTCTAAGCGGTCCGTGTTCACTCTATTAGCGATTTCGGGAGCGTGCGACGGCCTCGTGATCTGGGTATTGTCGGAATAGCTGCGCGCTGACGTGTAGTTCGCGCAATTGCGTGCTTGGCTTTTGGACGTGACCATTCCTCGATCTCGGCTTCCGGGAAGCGGAGCAGGTGACCGACCTTGCGGTACGGGATTGCGCCGCGCTCGACGAGCTTCCGTGCGTGGCGTTCGGTGATGTTCAGCCAGGCGCACAGCTCGGCGAGCATGAGCATCCGGTCGCCCTGGCCGTACGGTACGCCCGTCATGCGACATTCCCGGTTGCCGAAAGATCCGGAGGGCCGGTTCCGGCTGCCCGGCGCCGGGCCTCGGCGAGCGCCTGTTGCCAGGTGATGCGGTCAGCAACGACGTGCAGGAGCCGCCGTGGCGCGGACATATGGTCTCGGTCGCCGGGCAGGACAGGTTCCCATGCGTAGCGGGCCGGGTCGGTTGCCGAAAGACCGAGGGTGGTCAGAAGCCAGGCTTTCCGGTCGGCTCGGTGGTCAGCGAGTGTCTTGCCCGACCACTTGCGTGAGACGAGGACGCGGCGGCCCGCGTAGCCGAGGTATTCGCGGCGATGGGCTTTGCCTTTGCATCTACCTGGCCGCATGCCCTCGCGCGGGTTCTTTGGCTGGATGCCGTACCGGAGCCAGTTCGCGCAGCCCGGCGAGCATGGCTCGTAGCGCAGCGCGTCAACGAGGCGGGCAACGTGCTGTTGCTGAGTGTCGGTGTCGGCCTGGTGGCAGTCGGCGACGTGCTTGGTCAGGTATTTGGTGAGATAGCCGACGCACCGGTTGGCGCCGCGTGATCCGGCCAGGACACCTTGAGCGTCGAACCGTGGCCCGAACCGCGCGACGTGCAGCGGTTCGTCTTCCGCGCCGATGTCGTCGAGTGCGTCATCCCAGTCAGTCAGGAACTCGCCGGTGTCCGGGTCGAGAAACCGGCTCGATTCCTCGTGCCAGACCGGCAGGTTGCCGTTGTCGTAGCTGACTACGTCGGTGGATGGCCACCAGACCTGGTGGTAGGTCGCGGCCAGGACGTGACGCAGGTCCGTGCGGCGGATAGTGCCGCGTATCGCGACGTGGACGTGCGGGGCGAGCCGTCGTTGGGGTTCGATCGCGGCGAAATACTGCACGTCGTAGCCGAGGTATCGGCGCAGATTCTGGATGAGTCGGTCGAACAGCGCGGCGAAGTGCAGGGCGTCCCGCGCGGCCCGCTGGTAGTCGTAGGTGCTGGTGTCGGTCGGTGTGCCATCGCCATTGACCGGGCCGTAGCTGTCGCAAGTCAGGGTCAGGAACATGGACGGCCGATAGCTCGCACCGTCTGTTGCGATGTAGGTCCGGCCGATCGTGTCCGGCGCGACGGACCGGCGGGGCAGGTCGGGTGTGTCTTGCCGACGCCGGGTAGACCGGTGCCGCCGTTCCGGCTGGGCCGGGAGCACCTTGCCACGCATGCCCGAGCGGGTGATCTCCTCGTCGAGTTCTGCGGCCAGCTCGTCGAGTTCGCTCGTGTCCGCGCCTGCCGCGTGCGCGTGGTCGCGTCTGCGTTGCGTCTCGGATCGGTGCTCGATCCACATCTGCTGTTCTGCGTCGGCCGGGTCCGGTTCGATGACCGGTTCGGCGTCCAGGTGCCAGCCTTCGCGGCATTGCGCGGCACGCAGCGCCTTGGCCCGGTCCGCGCATGCGGGACAGACCGACGCGAGGGTGTGGCCGCACGGGACGAGGACTTGGGTTACCTGGCCGGTGTCCAGGTTGGTGCGGCGGAGTTGGACGGGGCGGATGCAGCCGCCGTGCTCGATGGCCAGGTCCTTGACCACGTCACGGGCCAGCGGCATGGCCAGCCGTTCCATTCTTGTGGTGCGTACGGTCATTCAGCCTCCGGGCTGATCTCGGGGTCAGGGTCGTTGATGCGCCAGGCGATGCGGTGGCCACAGCCGGGGCATTCGAGGATGAGCAGTTCCGGTCCGGTGCTGGTGTCGAGCAGCGGCCCGCCGCAGTCGGGGCAGTCCTCGCCGGAAAGCCACCCGGTGATCACGCTGCCCCCGCGTATTCGGCGGCCATGGCGCGGATGTCGTCGTCGGAGACGAACGCGGCCCGGACTCTTACGGGGTCGGGGTCGGCTTCCAGTCGCAGGTAACCGACGCCCGCGCCGATGGACGGCGTGGTGGAGATCTGGTCGCACAGCGCGCCGCGGTCGCGGGCTCCGTCGCCGAGCACGAGGTCGGCCTGCGATGGTTCGTCGAGTCGGAGCGCGATCTTGTCAGGGAATAGGTTGCGGATGTTGAGGACTTCTTTGCGCGGGTCCTGAAGCGCCGCGATGACGCAGTACCCGACAGCTCGTCCTTGCGTGGTCAGGGTTGCTAGCGCCGAGAGGGTGCGTTCGCGTAGCTTGCGATCGGCTTGGTAGGCGGTCAGGAACGCGACCTCGTCGACCACGATGACGGTGAACGGGTAGCGGGTGGTCGGTTGGTGGTCGCGCTGGCGTCCGGCGAATCTCCGCGCCCGGTCCTGCATCCCCGTCACCGCTTCCTCCAGTAGATCGGCGATCTCGCCGGGGTCGGCCGCGTACCGGGCGAACAGTACACGGCCGAAGGCCAGTTCCATCAGCTTCGGATCACAAGCCCACACAGCCACTAGCCCGGCCGCGATGGCGGGGAGCATGGCGCGGATTAGGCTCCACAGGTACGAGCCCTTGCCTGATCCGGTCGCGCCCGCGATCAGCAGGTGCGTGCCGTGCAGCCGCAGTGCCAGGACCGTACCGTCCTCGCAGCGCCCAACCGGCAATGCCCGCAGGTCGGTTTGCTCCGGGATGGCCAGGGCGGGAAAAGGGATAGCGAGGGTGTCCCGGCGGACCAGCTCCAAATGGACCGTGCCGGGTGGTCCGGTGCGGACGCGGCAGGAGAGGACGCCCAGACCATGCGCCAGGTGGTCGGCCCGGTCGGCGAAGGCCTGCGGCGACTGCCCGCCCACCAGCCGTACCGTCACCGTGTCGGAGAACTGCCCAGCTCGCACGGTGCCGAGCACCGGCACCAGGACGCGGCCGTTGTAGTCCTCGGCTAGTCCGGCGATAGTCAGCACCGATTGCCACCGCAGCCGGTACCGGCACCAGCGCAGCTTGCATCGCGCCGGGACGGTCACCCATCGGGCGAACCAGGACGGACGCCAGATCCGAAGCCCGGTCAGCAGAGCGACCACGGTTCCGGCCAGCACGGTTAGGCCTGGCCATCCGGTCTTGACGCCGACGAACGCGGTCACTGCCGCCGCGAGGTCGAGCAGGGGGTGGCGGATGATGAACCGGATGATCTGCCACAGGGTGCGGAAGAACTGCACCGCCATGATGAGCCATTCCGGGGTGCGGTAGACCGGTGACCGCCACGCGGGGGGCGCGAAGGGGTCGCCGTTGTCTACCTGCGCGTAGTAGTCGCTGCGCAGAGGCAGGGGCATAAGCTGGTCACTTCTTCCTGATTGCTCGCGAAGCAGGGGAGATGAATGGGGCGGCCGGAAGATTGCAGCTCCCGGCCGTCCCGCCTCATGCAGGTCACGCCGCTTTGGCCCGGTCGGCTTCTGCCGCGTGGCATAGCCGTTCGACTTCGGTGGCGTAGCGTGCGGCCTGGTCGGCCAGGTTCCGTGCGATGGCCGCGTCGGCCGGTGTCAGACCTGCCGTGCGCGGCGCAATGGAGACGGACACGTCGCCGTGCGCCACAGTAAGGATCGGCCGGTTTTCGGCCGCGCCGCAGACCCGGATCCATGAGTGCTCGTCGAGATAGAACGAGACGGCGATCCGGACCGGGTCCTGTCGGCCGGCGGTAATCGTGGTGTAGGTGTAGCTGGTATCGCTCACGCCGCATCTCTCCCTTCACTGCTATGTGCTGACCGGCCGGGCCGGCCTGGTATCCGGACACCAGTGGCCTTGAGCGAGTAAGCCAGCCGCCCGGACTGATTGACGTACGGCGTGACCGTCAGGCCGGTGAACTCCACCGGCACGAACGGCGACATCGCCGACGCGGCCGGAAGCACCGGCTGTTCCACTGATGCGACCTTGACCCTCGCTGTCTTATCCCGCGCGGTGGTGTCGCCGTCGATGATCTCGACTACCCACAGCGGGAGCCCTGTTGCCTTGTCCTTGGACTGCACGAAGCGCCCGGCCTTGGACGCCTCGAAATCACGTACCGGCTCGAAGCCGCCCGCCGCGTAAGCACCGCGCGGGAACGCCGAACCGAACTCGATGAGGATGGGACCTTGGATCGCCATATGGCGTGCCTCCGAAATAGCTGACTAAGTGACTGCTTGGTTAAGCAGGTCTCTTGAATGTACCACAGAACCTGGCTAGTCAACCAACCAGATTTCGTCAGCCGACCGGGTAGGCGTCCTCCAGCTCGTGGAGATCGCCCGGCATGGCGATGTCCAGGGCGAGAACCGGCTGGCCGGAGGCGTCCCGCGCGCTGACGTAGAGAGCGAGAACCGGGGCTGTCTTGGCGATGCCGAGGAGCTTGGCCTCATGAGGTTCGGGATGCCGGGCGGCGACACGCTCGATGACGTGATCGATCCGGATGCCAGCCGACCGGGCGAGCAGGGGCCGTATCCCGCCGCGTACCGGGTCGGGGCTGCCGAGTCCGGTCTGCCCGGCCAGGCCCGGAGCCAGCCACCACGTCACCAGCTCCGAGGGTTCCCCGTCATCGCCGGTCACGAGCCGCCTTCGGCTCACCGTCTCCGCGCCGGGACTCACGCCGAGCAAGGCCGCTATCCGCGCGGGAACCGGGACAGCGCCGACGCTGACCAGCTCCCCCGGCTCACGGGACTCATCCCGGTCCAACTCCGCCTGACCGCGCCGTCCTGCCTCCGCGCCCGCTTGCGCCAGGGCAGGACGCCCGCGCACGAAACTGCCCTTGCCCTGCTGCGTATCGATCCACCCGGACTGACGCAACTCGCGCAGCGCGCGCACCACGGTCGGCCGCGCCGTCCCGAACTCCGCCGAAAGCTGATACTCGGACGGCAGCAGCGACCCCGCCGGGTACTCGCCCGACTCCATCCGCTCCTGAAGCGCCGCGATGATCTGCGCGTACTTCGGCGGCGTGTACTCATAGGCCATGACCGTGCCCCAACCCTGCGCCCGCATGCTCGATTAGCTGATTAATCAAGCACTCTAGCGCCCGGTCACACACGTTGTCACGCCCATGTGCTACATTCGCGCGCCGCTAGCCTGCGCCGTCCGGCGCGTGATCCAGCGCCTGATCGCGCTCGACTTCGTCCATCCTGAAGCGCAGCGAGCCTAGGTCATGACCGCCCACGATGCGGATGTAACCGCCGCCGGACTCGCGCAGGACCGCTACCCACACGGTGCTCCGCTCCACCCGCTCGATCTCCCACCGCTGGCCTTTGTCATGCACGAGCCGGGCCAGGCTGAACGCGGCGACCAGGCCCGAATGCCTGACTTGCGGCTCACCGTTCATCGTTACCGTCCTGCTGCCATTGCGCGGCTGTCTTCTCGATCAGGTCCAGCGAATCCTGCGGCGACATGGCCGCGTGAGCAAGCGCGTCGAAAGCGTCACGCGCGGCGCGGACATCAGCGCCACGCCGGGCAAACACCAGCTGACCGCCGATCCCCGGCATGCACGCGACATCGGCGTCCTGCCGCTCGCTGAAACTCAGCACCGTGAACGGGGGGCTCACCGGTTGCCCCGCGCCCGTCAGCGCGACGACTTGCAACGTTGCCTTCAGGTCAGCTGCATGCCCGGCCAGGCGACGGAGCTGACCGGCCAGCACTCGCGGGCCGCCGACCGGGCGCAGCAGCGCCGACTCATCCATGACCAGGCGCAGGCTCAGCGTCCGATTGCGCCGCATCAGCTCCCGGCGCTGCACGTGGACACCAGTCAGCGCCCGTGCTTGCTCGGCGCTCAGCCCCGGACGCGCTGCCAGGATTACCGCCTCGGCGTACTCCGGAGTCTGGACCAGCCCCGGCACCACCGGCCCGGAATAGCACAGCACGTGCAGCGCCGTCGATTCCAGATCCAGGAACTGTCCCGTATCCGGCGTGAGCAGGTCGGCGCACCCGGCCCACCAGCTCTTGCGCTGGCCGTCCCGCGCCAGGTCGACCAGCCGTCTCCGCTCGCCAGGATCACTGACCTCGTAGATTTCCAGCATCACCGCTATGTACGAGGTGCGGGCCGGGGCCTTGCCGGTTTCGATCCTCGACAACGTCGACGGCGCGACACCCACCCGCTCGGCAACGTCTTCCAGTCGCAGCGACCGCGCCTCCCGAAGTGCCCGCAGATCAGCCCCGAGCCGGTGCCGGTTGCCGCCAGGCCGCGTACGTGCCGCGCCGCTCACCAGTCAGCCTTCCCGGCAGTCTCGAACCAGACCACCCGGCCCAGCTCGTCCCCGGTGAATCCCCAGTCGGCGGCCAGCGCGTCCACGATCCGCAAACCTCGGCCGCCCGTCAGCACGCCGGAACCATCATCATCGTCATCGTGCAGGCGCGGTTCAGACGAGCCGCCCCGGTCGGAGACCGCGATCCGGGCACCTTCGTCAATAGCCAGGACGGTCAGGTCAAACCCGCCGCCCTCGCCCGCCGACGCCGTATGACGCACGGCATTCGACGCGATCTCGCTCACCATGACCAGCACGTCATCAAGACCCGGCCAGCCCGCGCCCAGCACCCCGCGCACGAACTCCCGCGCATGGCCCACATGCGCCGCCCGGCCAGGAAACCACGCAGCGGCCAGAACCGGCGCACGGTCAGCCTGCGCGACCGCAGCCATCACGCACCGCCGCCGGGCAGGCCAGGAACCGCGCAACTCGCGGACAGGCCGCCGGCATGGCCCGTACCGCCGCAGTCCTTACACGTCACCCGGACCGGATCGCAAGATCCGCGCGTCAGCGTGCCGAGCACGAGCGCGCGCCTGCTGCGGAGCATCTTCCAGCCCCGGCCCCGGCACCTGTCACAGCGATGTCCGAGGACAGCATTACATTGGCTCATAGTCTTAGAATCAAGCGCGCAGCAATGCAGGCACATTCCACCGTGGATTACCACCGTGGTAATTTCCCGGTCACCGTGCCCGCGTCGCTGACCAGAACCCGCAGCACACAGTGGCAAGGCACAGATGCGAGAACACGCGACCGGCCCCCTGGAATTACCGCCGTCATTCTGGGTCCGGGCAGAAGTGCGGAAAGCCCTCGAAGACACCGACTTCGGGGCGCTTTTCCGGCTCGTCTATGACTGCGGCCACAGCCAGATCCGCATCGCCACCGCTGTCGGCCTGGCTCCGGGCCGGGTCAGCCGGATCATCCGCGACCTGTCGAAAGTCATCAAGCTCGGCCGGATGACCGAGATCGCCGACGGCCTGAACATGCCCGGACACGCCCGCATCTGGCTCGGCATCTCACCCGCCCCCGACAGCCCGCAGGCACCCGAACCGGCCGCCTCCCTGTACGACGGCGACGACGACGACCTGCTCCGCCAGATCACCACCGCCCGCTACCTCGATCTCACCGTCGTCAAGATCCTCCAGCAGGAAACCAACGCGATCAGGCTCCTTGACCGCAAGCTCGGCGCCCCTGCCGTCTCCGCCAAGCTCGACGCCCACATTGCCCACGTAGAGATCAGCCTGCGGCACTCCACTCGGCCCGGCATCCGCCAGAGCCTGGCCCTGGTCCTCGCCGACGCAGCAGCGCTGTCCGGATGGCAGGCCATCGACATGGGCAACCTCACCGCGGCCTGGCACCGGTTCGAGCTCGCGACCGCCGCCGCCCGCGAAGCAGCCGACGAACCCCTGCTCGCCTTCGCCGCCGGGGAACAGGCCTACGTACTGCTCGACCTCGGCCAGCCCTTCCAGGCCCTGGACAAGGTACGCGCCGTCCATGACGCTGCCCGCTCCCGTGTTCCCGGCCTGGTCCTCACCTGGCTCAGCGCTGCCGAAGCCGAGATGGCCGCCGCCGCCAGGGACCAGCACGCGTGCAGAGACGCGCTCGACCAGGCCGCCCGCCACCTCGACCAGCCGAACGGAGATGAGTCGCTGCCCTACCTCGCCCTCAACCAGGCGCACCTGGCCCGCTGGCGAGGAAACTGCCTTGTCCAGTTCGGCGACACCGCCACCATCACCGACCTGCACTCAGCGCTCACCGGAATGGACGGCACCTTCACCCGCGCCGAAGCAGGCCTGCGCTGCGACCTCGCCGCCGCACTGCACACCAGCGGTGAACGATCCGAGGCGCGCCGTCAGCTCGGTCGCGCGAACGAGCTGGCCAAGCTGACCAGCTCTGTCCGACAGCGCCGCCGCATCGGCGATCTGGCCCGCAAGATCGGCAAAGCCGCCTAACGGCCGGTGGCCATCAGGCCCCACAGCCCGACCAGGACACCAGAGTTCCAGATCTTGCCCGAGCTGATCAGCTGAGGCACTGATGCGAGCGGGACCCACTCGACCCGGTCGGCCTCGTTCTGCTCGACCGGCTCGGTGATCTTCTCCGGATCACGGCCGACGAAGATCACGTGTTCTGAATCAACCATGCCGACCATCGGCTGATACGTCACCAGGTGCTCAACCTGGCCCGCCCGGTACCCGGTCTCCTCTTCCAGCTCGCGGACCGCGGCCTCTTCCGGCTCCTCGCCCTCATCGATCAGGCCACCCGGCAGCTCCCACCCCCACCGGTCCTGCACGAACCGGTGCCGCCACAACATCAGCACCCGGTCCTCATCATCAACAAGCACCATCACGGCAGCCCGGTGCAACCGCACCACGTGATGCCAGAACCGTTCCCCGCCAGGAATCTCAACATCAACCTGACCCAGCCACACCCACGGATTGTCATAAATGGTCCGCTCGCCGAACGTCCGCCACCGGCTACGTCCATCCTCTGCTGCATCAGCCACCCCCCGACGTTAACCGACACCGCACGCCGATTGACATCGGGTGCACTGCCGAATTGAGCCGTATCTGATCAAGGCGGCGCGCAAGCGCGCCGCTGGCCGACGCCAGCGCCCGGCCACTGCCTTCGGCCCGGCCGGGCGCGCGTTGGCCCGGCCCGCAGTGCCACTACCAGATATCATTAGCGGCCATCTCAGCGTGCACGTTCTGTGGTGAGCCGAGCAAGCGCACCACCGGTCGTGCGGTGAACCTGCCGGTGGGGGCGGCCTTTACCTGGCGCGGAAGTATCAGCCTTCCGCGCGGGCGCCGTCAAGAGTTCAGCCTGTCCGACGACATCAACAACGCGATCCGGCAATCCGTCGTCGGGCTGCGGTCCGCCGGGTACTCATGAGCCGAGATCGGCGCCCGGCTCGGCACCACCGTCCGGCCGCTCAGCAACGCTGGGGGGGCGTCCACGCTAGCAAGGTGCGAGCCCCAGCGGTCAGACCCAGGTGCATGCGATGCTGTCTCGGTCAGCGCAGCTCGCCCCTGATCCCGGTGGCCTCTTCGCTTGCTTTCCGAGCTTCAAGCTCGCGGCCGAGGGATTGAAATACGCCGGCCAGAACGCCGAGTGAACTAGCCAGCCTGTCAGCGAATACGTCCGGCCGGGCAGCGGCCAGCTCCCGGCGGATGGCCACGGCGTCCTCGATCGCGGCCAGGGCCTCCTCCCGCCGCCCCAGGTCCGCCAGGAACACCGACTGGTTGTTCAGCGACATGGCGAGGTCGGGGCGGAACGCGTCCGGCCGGGCAGCGGCCAGCTCCCGGTAGATCGCGGCGGCGTCCTCGATCGCGGCCAGGGCCTCCTCCCGCCGCCCCAGGTCCGCCAGGAACACCGACTGGTTGTTCAGCGACGAGGCGAGGTCGGGGCGGAACGCGTCCGGCCGGGCAGCGGCCAGCTCCCGGCGGATGGCCACGGCGTCCTCGATCGCGGCCAGGGCCTCCTCCCGCCGCCCCAGGTCCGCCAGGAACACCGACTGGTTGTTCAGCGACATGGCGAGGTCGGGGCGGAACGCGTCCGGCCGGGCAGCGGCCAGCTCCCGGTAGATCGCGGCGGCGTCCTCGATCGCGGCCAGGGCCTCCTCCCGCCGCCCCAGGTCCGCCAGCCGCCCCGACTGGTTGTTCAGCGACGAGGCGAGGTCGGGGCGGAACGCGTCCGGCCGGGCAGCGGCCAGCTCCCGGCGGATGGCCACGGCGTCCTCGATCGCGGCCAGGGCCTCCTCCCGCCGCCCCAGGTCCGCCAGGAACACCGACTGGTTGTTCAGCGACATGGCGAGGTCGGGGCGGAACGCGTCCGGCCGGGCAGCGGCCAGCTCCCGGTAGATCGCGGCGGCGTCCTCGATCGCGGCCAGGGCCTCCTCCCGCCGCCCCAGGTCCGCCAGCCGCCCCGACTGGTTGTTCAGCGACATGGCGAGGTCGGGGCGGAACGCGTCCGGCCGGGCAGCGGCCAGCTCCCGGCGGATGGCCACGGCGTCCTCGATCGCGGCCAGGGCCTCCTCCCGCCGCCCCAGGTCCGCCAGCCGCAGCGACTGGTTGTTCAGCGACGAGGCGAGGTCGGGGCGGAACGCGTCCGGCCGGGCAGCGGCCAGCTCCCGGTAGATCGCGGCGGCGTCCTCGATCGCGGCCAGGGCCTCCTCCCGCCGCCCCAGGTCCGCCAGGAACACCGACTGGTTGTTCAGCGACATGGCGAGGTCGGGGCGGAACGCGTCCGGCCGGGCAGCGGCCAGCTCCCGGTAGATCGCGGCGGCGTCCTCGATCGCGGCCAGGGCCTCCTCCCGCCGCCCCAGGTCCGCCAGCCGCCCCGACTGGTTGTTCAGCGACGAGGCGAGGTCGGGGCGGAACGCGTCCGGCCGGGCAGCGGCCAGCTCCCGGCGGATGGCCACGGCGTCCTCGATCGCGGCCAGGGCCTCCTCCCGCCGCCCCAGGTCCGCCAGGAACACCGACTGGTTGTTCAGCGACATGGCGAGGTCGGGGCGGAACGCGTCCGGCCGGGCAGCGGCCAGCTCCCGGCGGATGGCCACGGCGTCCTCGATCGCGGCCAGGGCCTCCTCCCGCCGCCCCAGGTCCGCCAGGAACACCGACTGGTTGTTCAGCGACATGGCGAGGTCGGGGCGGAACGCGTCCGGCCGGGCAGCGGCCAGCTCCCGGCGGATGGCCACGGCGTCCTCGATCGCGGCCAGGGCCTCCTCCCGCCGCCCCAGCGCGGCCAGCAGGGTCGAGTAGGTTCCTTGCCACGATGCGTGGCCGGCTGTGCCCGCCGGGAAGGTTCCCACGATGCGGCGGGTGATGCTCGCGTTGGCTTCGGCGAGCGCGATGCTGGGGTAGGGGACCGAGTTCGCGATCGCGATCATCGTCTCCTGCGGCGCCTCGATGCCGGCGATCACCCGGGGGAACCCGAAGAGCGCGGATTCCAGCAGGGGCCTGGCCTGCGGCTGGTCAGCGGAGGCGCGGGCGAGCAGGATCAGCGCCTGCCGCGCCTGCCGCTCGTCCAGCTCCGACAGGCAGGCGCGGGCCAGGCTCGGCGAATCAGCCAGCTCCCTTGTCGCATGCAGTTCCGCCAGCCGGTCCGGGCGCAGCGATCCGAGCCACCGGCCGCTGTCATCAGGCGGGTACAGGCCCCGCAGCCACACCGCCGCCGCAATCGACGGGTCGGCTCCGGGAACTCTCCCGGCCAGATCCGCCGCTTCATCCTCAGTGGCCGCCCCGAGCAGGCACGCCACCGCAACCACCTGCCCCAGCTGGACCGCGCTCAGGCCACCCGGAACTTCCAGCAGGCCCACCGACCTGGCGGCGTCCTGCCAGTAGTGCCGTTCATGTCCCAGCAGCACCGCCAGCACTTTCCCGGCGTCCACGCTGACCGCTCCGGCCCGGCGCTGGCCCGGTAGGCCCAATACGGCGACCAGGGCCGCTGCGTGCAGGTCCAGGAACCGCGCCCCTTCGGTCCCGGTCACCATCACCTGGCCCGGATCTGGCCCCGCGACACCGAGCGCGGCAGCGAAACGCGGCACGGCTTCACGGACCAGGCCCAGCGGCGTGACACCATGCCCCGCCGCGTCGCCCATCTCGATCACCGCCTCCCCGGCGTCAGCTACCAGATCCCGGACCGCCCGCCCGCCGCCTTCCAGCCGCGTCCACCACTCCCCGGCCTGCCGGGCCAGCAGCAGCACCCGCACCCGCTCCCCGTCACGCGCCACCGCGCCCAGCAACCCGGCCAGCCCGGCACGCGCGTCCGCGTAATCGATCACCAGCAGCAGCCGCTTACGCCCCGCAGCGGCCCTCGCGACAGCGACCGCGCCCGCCTCGCCGCCCGAATCGATCTCCGCGCACCACCACCCCCCGCCAGGCCGGAGCCGGTTCATCAGTTCCAGCGCTAGCCTCGTCTTCCCCGCCCCGCCGCCACCCGTCACCAGCCGCACCGGGCTGGCAGCATCATCACCACACCAGTCCAGCAGCACCCCCAGTTCTGCTTCCCGCCCGGTAAACGGAACCACGCCCCGGACCGGATCCAGCAGCGCCGCAGGCCGCAGCCGTCCCTCCGCCGGGCGAAGCCGGCCAGCCGCCTCCACAGCATCCGCCCGCCGCCGGACCGGATCGACCAGCACAGGCGCCACAACGCCGACCGCCACCCCGAGACCCGCGCCCAGCCCGCCACCCACCGGCCCGGCAAACCACACCCCGACCCAGAACCCCGCCGCACCCCCGGCGACCGCGAAGACGAGCGCGCCAGCCCACGCCCAGCCCACCTTGCCCGGCCACCGCACTAAGCCAATCCCCCATTCGCCGGAACCCATCGCGAGAACGGCAAGTCACCCGAAAGAACCTGTCAGGCGCCGTCGCCTATCCAGCCCCATCATTCCGGCCTATACCACGGTGTCAAGGCCAGAATGCCAGGCCAATTCCAGCCGGGACCCAGAATGAAATCGCACGCAGGCATCCGCGCTCCTACCAGCATGCAAAGGCGCCAACCGACCGGCCCTGTCAGCTCGCGTCAAACATCAGCAAGCCGAATCGCCACCAGATCGCCCTGTCCATCCCTTCCGTGTTGCCTCAAAGATCTCCTAAGCAGCGGGTCGCCTGAGCTTGGCACGCAAGGTCCGGCCTGAGGTCAACTCGATACCTGGCCCTAGAGGTGGCCCTAGATTGGCCCTCGGACACCGATGACAACGCGTGGTAATGCAGGTGCATCGCCTAGGGCCAGATGTGCGGCGCCGCAGGTCACGCCGCCTTGATCGCTACCGAAGCGGCTAGCTCGACACCCTGATAAGGAAGAGGTCCGAGGTTCAAGTCCTCGCAGGCCCACCCACACACCCACCACGTTACCGCAGGTCAAAGGCCGGTCACCCGGATTCAGGGGCTGGCCTTCTTGATCGTTTGTCCGTGGTTTGTCCGTCGGCTTGGCCGCGATGGTCCGTCATCAGGCGGTCTGAATCGGCAGCAGAAGACACGCGCAGGAGCGGATTCGCGGGCTCCTTGTATCTCAGTTGAGACGGACAGCTTGGCAGCCTCACGGACAGTGCCGGCAGGGGCCGTCACCGTCGTCCACCGCCAATCGCGACGTCTGGCGGCTCGAAAACATTTAGCCATCGGCCCGTCCCGGTCATGCGGCCATCCTCGGGTACGCGACCGCGGTGCATGCCGCCGAAGGGCGAACCACAGACACGTGTCATACCTTTGGCCGGGGAAGGGCTCAGTGGGGCGCTGCTGTACGTCGCGATGAGCCGCGGTCGGGACAGGAACCACACCTACGTCACTACTGACCCGCGAACGGCCGATATGCGGCCGGGTGCCAAGCCCGCCGACTTGCGCGGCGGCGCGGATCGGCTGAGCGTTCTGACCGGCTGCCTGGAGAACGATGAAACCGGCTCGTCAGCGCTGGATACCCCCCGCACTGAGCTTGTCCGCGCCAGCCACCTGGCTCACCTCGGCGCGATCTGGGCTGACCTCGTCGGCCGCGCTGTCGCTGCCCGCTGTGACGCCATCCTGTGCCGGGAACTCAGTACCGCCGACTACGCCCGCTACGCGGACGTCGGTGCCCGCACCGTGATGCACCGCCAGATCCGCGCAGCCGAGCTGGCCGGCCACGACCCGGCTTACCTGCTGATCCGGGCAGTTCGCCTGCGACCGCTCGACGACACCAGCGGCCCGGGGCCGCGCTGACGACGTTGCCAAGGTCTTGCACGCGCGGGTCCGCGAGCTGGCCGGCTACGGCATACCTCGCGCTGCCATCTACGCCGAGCGGACCGCTGCATAGGTGACCCGCAGGTCGACCTTTACCACGATCTGCGAGCTGCGGCGCAGCAAGGCGAGGTGCAGGTCGCTGTATGAGCACTGGACACCACGACGCTGGGTGGCTGGTGCTCCGCGTGTTCGTGCTGAACGGCTCCCCAGGGTCAACGTCCCGGTGGCAAGCGCGGACTTGCACGCTCGCCGATGCTCACACCTATCGAAACCGGCTCCGCCGGGGGCAGTCGAAAATTATTTCATTGCATTATTACATTCCACTTGCTATGCTATGGATATGTAATCATCTTTCAGTGAAGGAGCCAGCCGTGGCTGAGTCAAGAATCCTGACATTGACCTGCGCGTACCCGTCCTGCAACCGCGAGCCGCGGGCCGGAGAGGACGGGGCCGGAGCGAAGCCGAAATACTGCGGGGAGGCTGATCCGCTGACAGCCAAGCCGCATACCGCGCTGACCGCGTTCCGGCGCCGTCAGGAGCTAGCCCGTCAATCCGGCGGCGCCGCTCAGCCGGCTGACCTGGACCGGCCCGTCACCATGGCGACGGGCCGCGCCGCTGAACTGCGCGCAGCCGTCCGCGATGACATCGCCGCCTTGACAGGCAGGCTTACTGACCTGGTCGCGCAACTTGACGCGGCCGCTGACCCTGAAGCGGCAGCCGCGCAGATCGAGGCGGTCCAGGCCGAGGCGGTCCAGCAGATCGCCCATGCTCACGCCGAAGCGACCCGCGCTGCCCTACTGCGCCAGCAAGCCGAAACCACCGCCGCCGAGGCCCTCAGCGCCGCCGGGGAAGCTGACGCGCAGCTAACAGTGGCGCTCGCCGCCCATGCCGCCGCCGAGCAGACTGCCCAGGCCGCGCGCGACTCCGCCGAGACCCGGATCGCCCAGGCCGAGCAGGCCGCGACCAAGCGCGCGGAGGCGGCTGAGCAAGACCGCGATAGCTCGGTCGCCGCCGCGCGGAACGAGGCCGCAGAGGCCGACGTCCGTATCCGCGCCGCCGAGCAGGAGACTGCGCGCGCCCGGCAAGCGGCCGAATCGGCGGCCTCCGAGCTGGAGCGGATCAGGATGGCGGCCGATCGCCAGGCCGAGATGATCCGGACCGACGCCGCTCGCGAACGTGAGCAGCTCCGCCAGGCGCACCAAGGCCAGATCGCCGCACTCGACGACGCCCGCGCTGAACTGCGCACCCGCGCCGAGCGCGCCGAATCCGAACTAGCCCGAGCCCGCACCGAACTAGACCGCGTCCGCGCCGACCTCGCGACTGCCGGGCAGCCAAATTGATCAGGCTTCCGGCAGCTGTCCTTTTATCGAATGATCTGCCACGCGGCAGAGGGCCGTGAACCAGCGCAGATGGCCCAGTACTGGAGAGACGTCGGCGGAAGCACCCGCCGAACAGCGCCAATGACGGCCACGTCCCAGACCTCTGCTCGGGAATCGGAAAAGTTCGCCGGGAACCTACACGTCGAACTCGCCGTTGCGCACGCCACCGACGAAGGCGCGCCACTCGGCGGGGGTGAACTGCAGGGTGCCTCCGTGCGGGTCTTTGCTGTCACGGACGCTAATGCGGCCATCGCTCATCCGCGCGGCCTCGACGCAGTTGCTGTTGGCAGCGCTGAACGAACTCATGATCCACACCGGACCCAGGCCCGCTCGTTTCCTCGATGTCTTTCACGTCATTACCTCCACCATGACCTGAGCCTTGCAGCCTCATCTTTGGGCCTCGCTGATGTTGTAACACGGGACAGCGCAACTGCCCGTGCCGCTAGGTGCCAATTACTGTTGGTTAGGACAGCGGAGCACGATGAGCGCCTGGGCGATAACCCGACGCCCCCCGCGTCGTGAGCCAGTCGCGGCTAATTCCATCGAGACTGCCGACCAGCGCGGCAGGATACCGATTTATAGTTCCCGGAATCAATGTCTTCTGCCTGATGCCCAGTGGTACCAGCGAATGCTTTGAGATAAGCGGCAGGCGCCGGAGCAAGATATTCTTAACCAATGCTTGTTTCTGGATCGAGCGCGATCCAGAAACAAGCGAACGGCCGAACCAGCGCGACCTGCGGCCGGGCTGGTTCGGCGAAGGCGGGGGTTCGGACCGGGCGCGGTCCGAACTCAGACAGGCGAGCAAGGAAACGGCTGGTGGTCGTGGTGTCCGGGACGGTTCGGCGCAGGTCGCGGCAGGCAGTGCCGCGGCCCAAGGTGGTGCAGTTCTCTCTGACGGAGGAGGAGTTCGCTGACGTCAGCGCGGCTGCTGACCGGTTAGCGCTGGCCTGGGGCGCGTACGCGGCCGGGGTCGTCCTGGCGGCGGCCAGACAGAGGCCGTCATCAGGCGTGTCGCCGTTGCGGGAGGCGCTCGTGGAGCTGATGACGGCGGCGGGGCTGGTGCGGCGGGCGGGCACGAACCTGAACCAGGCGGTCGCGAAGCTGAACTCGACGGGGCAGCCCGGAGCGGACCTGCTTCCGGCGGCCGAGTTCTGCGTCCGGGTGATCCGGCGCCTGGACGACGCGGCGGAGCACGTGCGGCGGGCTGTTCCGTGACGGAACGGGACGTGTCCTGGTGATCGGGAAGGTGATCCGCGGGTCGAACGTGTGGCGGCTGCTGGACTACCTGTACGGGCCGGGGCGGGCGAACGAGCATGCTGATCCGCATCTGGTGGCCGGGTTCGGTGATCCGGCGGAACTGGAACCGGCACCCCGGCCCGGCAAGACCGCCGACGTGCGCCGCCTCGCCGGGCTGCTGAACCAGCCGCTCGCGGCCCTGGCCGGGCCGGGGTATGACAAGCCGGTCTGGCATTGTGCGCTGCGGGCTGCTCCGGGTGACCGGGAACTGTCCGATCAGGAGTGGGCGCAGGTCGCCAGCCTGGTCATGGACCGCACCGGCCTGGCCCCGGCCGGTGATGAGGCAGGGGTGCGGTGGGTGGCGGTCCGGCACGCGCCGGATCACGTGCACCTGGTCGCGACGCTGGCCCGCCAGGACGGGACGAGGCCCCGGATCTGGAACGATTTCTACCGCGTCCGCGAAGCCTGCCGGGAAGCCGAGCAGCAGCTCAGCCTGGCGGTGACTGCTCCGGCGGATCGCACCGCGGCGCGGCGTCCCTCGCGCGGCGAGACGGAGCAGGCGCTCCGGCGAGGCTGGACCGAAGTGCCCCGGAACCGGCTGCGCCGCGACGTCTGCACGGCGGCGGCCGGAGCGGCCACCGAGGATGACTTCTTCGCCCGGCTGGGTGAGGCCGGGATACTGGTCCGCCGGCGGTACAGCACCACGAACCCGGATCAGGTCACCGGGTACGCCGTCGGGCTGCCCGGCCACGACGCTGCCGGCGGCGGGACGATCTGGTACAGCGGCGGGAAGCTCGCCGCCGACCTGACCCTGCCCAAACTCCGCCGCCGCTGGACCACCGCGGACAACGGCCCTGCCACGACGGCCGTCACGAGCCTGCCGCCAGTCGCCGCCCGCGCTGCTCTGCGCGCCATGGCCAGCCGGGCCGCAGGCCGTGCCCAAGACGAGCCAGGGTACTTCGCCGCGCTCCGAGCTGGCGGGGCGCTGGTGCGGCTGCGGTTCAGCGACATCCACCCGGGCCAGGTCACCGGCTACTCCCTCACGCTGCCCGGACACACCGGCCGAGGACGGCGAGCCAGCCTGGTACGGGGGCGGGCGGCTGGCTGAGTCGCTGAGCCTGCCCCGGCTGCGCCGCCGCTGGAACACCAGCCCGGAACGCTCCGTCCCGGCGGACCACCAAGCGTTCCGGTGCTCCGCAGCGGAACGGAACCTGATCTACGACCACGCCGCGAAGCAGGCTGCCGCCGCCGCGGATCACATCCGCCGGCACGCGGCCAGTGACCCGGCCCTGGCCGCCGACGCGGCACACGCCGCCGCGGACTCGCTCCGCATCCTGGCCAGCGTGACCGGCAGCCCGGTGCTGCGACAGGCCGCCGATGCCTATGACCGCGCGGCCCGGACTGCCCACGGCCGTGTCCCGCCGGTCACAACTCGCGGAACGCAACTCCGCGCCTCCGCCCGGCTCCTGGCACTGACCGGCCGCACCACCACCGGCAGCCTCGCTCAGCTCGCTGCCCTGACCGCGCAGATCGCCTTGCTCGCCGATGCCGTGACCGAGCTTCGCCGCAGCCAGCACCACGCAGCCCAGGCAGCCGCCGCCCGCGCATCCGCGCAACGCCTGCGCGAAGCCCGCGACCAGGCCAGCACCCGGACCACCCCCAGCCTGCACCCGGCAGCCGGCCGCCGGATCAGCGTCCCCGCGCAGCCAGCGTCCGCCGTGCCCAGGAATCCGCGGAGCCAGCCAACACCACCGCGCGCACCGGGCAGGCCCTGACCAGGCAAACCGGGCGCCACGTTCACCGCTTCAGCAAGATCCGCCATAGCTCCGTCGCCGAAGCGGGCAACGTCCGCCGATCGCCGGAACTCCGAAATCACGGACCGTCACAACGAGGTCCCGGGTACCGGGCCATCGCTCGGTGAACTGTCGGCTGAGTTCACCGCCTGCAAGCCACTATTCAGGAACGGCCAGTTCGCTGAGCCCTCGCCTGTTCCCGCTCCCCTATGGTTGGTCTCATGCCCGCGTCTTTTGAATTCACGCAAGCTGGGTCTGAGGCGGCACAGCAGCGAACGGACGATCTGCTCGCGGCGTATGCCGATGCATATGGCGTTGATCCTGGTGACCAGAAGGTTTCCGCGTTCGGTGACCGGTTCAGGCGGGCGGTGAAGCGTCCGGGGTTCGGGCTGGCGCTGGCGTGCGGCGGCGGGTACACCGTGGCGGGGTTCGCGTTCGGATACCCGCTGCCGGACGGCGATACGCACTGGTGGGCCGGGCTCCGGCCAGAACCGGCACCCAGGTTCGCGCTTGAGACAGGTGCCCGGACGTTCGTGCTCGCGGAGATCGAGGTGCGCCGGGCGCTGCAGGGCGGCGGGGTAGGTCACGGCCTGCATGACCTGCTGCTGGGCGGACGGCCGGAGGAGCGGGCGACCCTCGCGGTCAATCCATCCTCGGACACCGCTCATGCGGTTTACGAGCATTGGGGCTGGGAGCTGGCCGGCCAGGTGCCGGGCAGTTCGGGTGATTACTTCGATGCTTACGACTTGTTCGTGATCTCGCTGCGGGATCAGGCGGGACGCTGATAGAGGCGCAGCTGCTCGTTCAGGTCACGAACGGCGGCACTGCGCCCCCATGGCCCGAGTGCGCGGCGCAGGCTGGTGATCCGGTCATCGATGCGGCGGCTCGCGTTGCCGACGGTCGTCCTGGCTATAACGGCAATGAGAGTGCAGGCCCCCGGCCCGTCGCCCTGGCGGATGACGGCCTCGGCCTGCAGGGCCTGGGTCATGACCCGGTTATGGAGGTTGGCTGGCGCGATCAGGGCCAGGGACCTCCCGGCAGCGTCCAGGGCCGCTGCCGGGCGGCCGAGCAGCAGGCTGGTCTCCGCCTCGGTGCCCAGGCGGAAGGACTCGTCGTAGAAGTACCAGCGGTCAGGGACGTGCGGACCCGCGGTCTCGGCCTGGATGGCCTCCTGCTCCAGGGCGAGCGCGGTGTCGCAGTCGCCGGTCAGGGCGTTGTCGGCGGCGTAGGCGCGGGCGGCGACGTCGGCGGCGTAGGCCAGCGCGAGGGGGTTGCCAGCGCGCCTGGCCCAGGTCTGGGCGGCGACGGCGTGGTCGATGCCGACCCGGGGCTGCCCGGTCCAGGTCGCCATGTGGCTCATGGTGCACAGCACGTAGGTGACCAGGTCGGTGTCCTGGGCCGCGTGCGCGACCGTCCGGGCCTCGTCGTAGTAGTGGGCGGCACCGCGGAAGTCTCCGAGATTGAACAGCAGCCACCCGGCCAGCTGGCTCAACTCCGCATACGCCGACTGCGCCCGCCTCGCCAGGGCGGAGGGCGGACCGCCGCGCAGGATCGCGGCGAGGACCTCGCGCTCGGCCATGACGCACTGGAGGGTAACGGCCGGGCCGAGAACGTCGCCATGCCGGCGGCAGTCCGCGATGATCGCCTCCACCCGGTCCAGGGACTCGGCGTCAAGGCGCTGCGGGTCCTCCAGTATTCCGGCCAGCCGCTGCTTGTCGCTGGTGATCTTCTCGAACACAGGGGCGGCGGCGGCGAGCGCGAAGGCGCTGCTCAGGCTAAACAGTAAGGAGCGGCGGTCCAGGTCGGGGCGAAGCCGTTTCCCCCACATGGTCACCGCCTGCGCCAGCTCTGCTACGTCGAAGGATGTGTGCTGATGCGGCGGCCATGGGAGCCCCGCCAGGACCGACTGTACGCCGGGCTCCGGGCGTGCGGCCACGGCCGTGTCGGTGTGCCGGTAGTCGCCCAGGTCGGCGAGCAGGTCCCCGATGGAGCACTGGTAGAGGCGGGCCAGGTTGGCCAGGATGTTGAGGCCGGGCTCGTGCCCGGTCTCAGCCGGCCACTGTTCCCAGTAGGAGAAGTGCTTTAAGGTCTTCGGGTCATCAGGCCAGGCAGATGTCCACCGCTCGGCTGCTTCCCGCTGGCTCCAGTCATGCGCGAGGCGCATCGCGACGCGAGCGTTGACGCGGTAGCGGGACCGGATCGCCTCGGCGATCTCAGGCCAAGTCTGGCCGTCGGCCCGCAACCGGGCGGACAGGTCGGCCCGCTCGCGGCGCTGGCTGGGCGGCGCGGCTGGCATCAGCCTCCTCCCAGGTCCTGTTACCTCCAGCATCGCGGACCGGCGCCGTTCCGTCACGGACTGGAGCGGAAGTTCCCGGTCCGCGAGGGATTATCCGGCGGTTAAATTCCCCTCCGGCGCGGATGGCCGTAAGGCCGGAGCGCAGGCCATCGTGTCGGTGAGAGGCACGGGCCGCCGGGAAGCGCGGCCCGGCTGCGGGCTCTGGACTGGAGGCGCCAGGTGCTTACTGCACCCCCCGCGATCGGCAACGGGCACGGCCCGTACCCGGGAGCGGTTACTGCCGGACACACCTTCGATATGGCGGCGGCCGAGCGAGAGGTCGCCGGCCTGCCCGCCGCGCCCGGCGTCCCGCCCGGACGCGAGACAGCGGACAGCACGCCCCGCCGGGTCGCTCCCGCCCTGGCGGAGCTGCTGACCCCGTCGGCCTTCGAGTTCACAGTCTTCCCGAACGCCAATGGCCAGCACGACCTGGTGAGCGCCCGCGGGGCGCGGCTGCACGAGCCGGACACCGTCGGCGCTGCGCCAGGACCCGGCGATGCGCGCCGAGTTCCTGGCACTGGCCTCGCCCGGCGGGGACCTGCGGTGAGCGCCCTGCCAGCGGCCGTGCCATCGTGCGCGGTGCCGCCGCACGTTGTCGTGGTCTTCTCCGGCGGCCTCGACAGCACCACCCTGGCCTACTGGCTGGCCAGCCAGGACGCGCGGCTAACGCTGCTGTCCGTCGACTACGGGCAGCGGCACAACAAGGAGCTGCTGTTCGCCGCCAGGACCGCCGCCGCCCTGGGAGCGGTCCACCACGTGGCCGACCTGCGCCTGGCCGGGCAGCTGCTTGGCGCTTCAGCGCTGACCTCCCCGGCGGTCCAGGTGCCGGACGGGCACTACACCGACGAGTCGATGCGCGCCACTGTGGTCCCCAACCGCAACGCCCTGCTCCTGGATCTGGCGACCGGGCTGGCTGTCAGCACCGGGGCGGGAGCGGTGGCCTACGGGGCGCACGCTGGGGACCATGCGGTCTACCCGGACTGCCGCCCCGAGTTCGTCGCCGCCTACCAGCAGATGGTGCGCGCTGCCAACGCCGGGTTCCTGCCCGGCGACTTCACCGTCCTGGCGCCGTTCATCGCCATGACCAAGGCCAATATCGTCTCGCTGGCGGCCCGGCTGGGCGTCCCGGTGGACCAGACGTGGTCGTGCTACCAGGGCGGGGACGCGCACTGCGGGACGTGCGGGACCTGCACCGAGCGCCGGGAGGCCTTCGCCCTGGCCGACATCGACGACCCGACTGCCTACCTGGCCGGGTGAACCGGGGTGTACCGGATCGGCAAGGCTTTTTCCTTCGAGGCTGCCCACCACCTGCCCGGCCTGTCGGCGGAGCACAAGTGCTCCCGCCCGCACGGCCACTCCTACACCGTCGAGGTCACCGTCACAGGAGAGGAACTGACCGGCCCCGGGTTCGTCGCGGACTTCGCCGACCTGGCCCCGCTCCGCGAGCACCTGACCCGCACGGTCGATCATCAGGACCTCAACCTGGTGCTGGACTTCGCGCCGACCAGCGAGAACCTGGCCCGCCACCTGTTCGGCTGGTGCCAGGAGAACATCCCGCTGCCCCCCGATGCCCGCATCGAGGCGGTCCGGGTCAGCGAGACCGCATCGACCTGGGCCGAGTACCGTCCCGGAGCCGTGCCGTGACCGGCGAGGCCGGTCTCCGGGTGTCGGAGCTGTTCGGGCCGACACTGCAGGGCGAGGGGCCGTCGGCTGGGCAACTCGCATCGTTCATCCGCCTGTCCGGCTGCAACCTGTCCTGCCGACGGTGCGACACCCCCTACACGTGGGACTGGAGGCGATACGACCGCCGCACGGAACAGCACCGCATGACACCCGACAGCGTGCTCACATGGGCACTGGATCAGCCGGCCCCGCTGATCGTGATCACGGGCGGCGAGCCGCTCCTCCAGGCCCGGCGGCTGACTGGGGTTGTCCCGCCGCTCATAAAGGCAGGGCGCAGGGTCGAGTTCGAGACTAACGGCACCATCGCGCCACCGCCAGCGCTGGCCATCGAGGGGGTGGCGTTCAACGTGTCGCCCAAGCTGGCCAGCTTCGGCTCCGGCATGGCCGCAGGCCGCCGCATCCGCGACGAGGCGCTGCGGGCGCTGGCCGGATCGGGGAACGCCCGGTTCAAGTTCGTGGTCACCGGCCTGGCTGACCTGGAGGAGATCGCCGGGCTGCAGGCCGCCTACGGGCTGGACCCGGTGTGGGTGATGCCCGCGGGAACCAGCAGCACCGCCGTCCTGGGCGGGATGCGGCTGCTGGCGGACGAGGTCATCGCGCATGGCTGGAACCTGTCGACCAGGCTTCACGACCTGCTGTGGGAGGACGCTCGTGGCCGGTAACCTCACCAGGCCCGGACGGGGCCGTCTTTTCCCGTCGGCCAGCCCGCGCGTGTCGGGAAGCGGGCCAATCAGCCGGACCGGAAGCGTTCCTGCCGCCCAGGCACTTTCCACCGTACCCGGCACGTGCCCGGCGTGGCTAGAGGTTCCCGGCGGGACGCTCCCCGCGTCCCGGTGGCGGCCAGCGATCCCGGTCCCCGGCCTTGCCTGGGCCGCCGCCCCGGTAACGGTAGCGGCAGCGCACAGCGCCGGGCTGCCCGCGGACGGCGATCCATGCCTGCCGCTTACCGGCCTGGACTGGCGGGAAGCACAGGCCGTCGCCGCCGCGCTAGGCGGGCGGCTGCCCTCCAGCGCGGAATGGGAGTGGATGGCCGGCCGGGGTCGGCGCCGGTACCCGTGGGGCGAGGAGGAACCGACCCCCGCGCACGCCAATCTCCGCTGCCTCGGCCCCGGGCGGGCGACGCCACCGGGGGCGTTCCCGGCCGGCGCCACACCCGAGGGCATCATGGACGTGGCCGGGAACGTGTGGGAATGGACTTCCACCACTGTGCCGGGCGGCGGCGCCGTAGTCCGCGGCGGCTCCTACAACTCGATCAGCCTGTACGCTACGTGCGGGTTCACCAGCGAGATCCCTGCTGCGACCGTCTCCCCGGGCATCGGCCTGCGGGTGGTGAGGCCGTGATGGTCACGAGCCTGGACAGTTTCCCCCCGGCGGCCGGGCCGCTGGCCGAACGGCTGGTGATCGCGGGCTGCTCTCGCCGCAAGCTGGCGAGTACTGTCCCGGTGCCTGCCCTGGAGCTGTACGAGGGCGGGAGCATCCCGTGGCTGCGCGCACGGCTAGGCGGCCACCCGGAATTCCGGCAGCGGGTTCGCATCCTGTCCGCCGAGCACGGGCTGCTGGATGCCGATAGCCTCCTGCTCCCGTACGACCGGCCACTGGATTCCGGGCGCGCCCGGCAGCTGACCGCTGTAGTGACCGGCGCCCTGGCACGGGACTGGGCCGCCAGCGGGGCGCTGTGCGAGGTGCTGGCCATCGCCGAGCCGCTCTACCTAGTGCCGCTGGCCGGCCTGCTCGCCACCCCGGCCCGGGTCCACTGGGTTCCCGACCCCTACGACACCGCGCAGGCCGGGCGGGTCCTGGACCAGTGGGGGTGGCCGTGACCAGCAGCGTCCCCGCCAGGGTCTTCGAGCGCAAGCGGGTCTGGCAGCTGGGCCGGGCAGCGTTCGAGGTCGCCGCCGCGCTGATCGCCACCGCCGAGCGCGCGTACCAGCCGGAGCTGATCATCGGCATCGACCGCGGGGGCCGTGACCTCGCGACAGCCCTGTCCGGGCACCTGTGCGTCCCGGCCATCATGATCCGGGCCAGGCACAACCCCAGCGATGAGATCGCCCTGCCCGCAGTCGGGGCCGTGACCGCCGACCTTAGCCCGCTCGGCACCTGCGAGGCTCCCGCCCGGCTGCTGATCGCCGACGACATCGCCGGCTCAGGCCAGACCCTGGCCGTGACCAGCGGGCTGCTCGCCGCCCGGTTCGGAACGGCCCGCATCCGCACCGCCGTGCTGTGCCGCAACGCCGGCAGCAGCACCGCTCCTGACACCTGGGTCTGGGATGTCGCCGACTGGGTGGTCTTCCCCTGGGAGCCCCCGCCCGGCGCCCCGGCCGAATCCCTGCCCCTCCCGGACTCTGCGAGGCACCCGTGAACATCGCGTTCGTCCTGCTCACCTACGCCCCGGATGCGCCCGCCGGGCTGGAGCGCAGCACCGCCGCCCTGATGGCCGGGCTCCGCGAGGCCGGCCACGACGTCATCATGCTGACCGCCGCGCGCAACGGCGGCCACAATGACCAGGCCCTGATCGGGGTTGACATCCCGCTACCCGCCCCGGCCACCGAAGAGGACCTGCTGGCGGCCCTGGCTGACCCGGCGCCCGTCCAGGCCCAGGTCCGGGACATCCTCACCCGCCACCGCAGCGACGTCGTCGTCTGGGCCGACGCGTCCTGGGGGCTGGGCTACCTCGCCCCGGCCCCGGCCCGGACCCGGACCGTGCTCAAGGTCGCGGTCTTGCGCACCGACCCGCTCTTCGGGCAGGCGCTCGCGGCCGGCCCGGACCGGATCATCACCAACAGCGAGTTCCTCATCAGCCAGGCCGCCGCCGCCGGGCTGGACGTCACCGGCTGGACCGCCGTGCCCAGCGCGCTGCTCATCACGGCCGACCCGCCCCCGGCCGCACTGCGCGAGCAACTGCGGCGGCGCGGCCCGGTGCGGATCGCCGTCCGCGCCGAGCCGCACAAGGGGATCGCCGAGCTGATCGCCGCAATCCCGCCCGACCTGGAGCGGGACGTGGAGATCGCGCTCGCCGCCGCCGGGTTCGAGTACTGGCCCGGCATGCAGGACCAGGTGATCGCGGACTGCGCCGCCGCGGCCCGCACCGCCCCGGCCCGGGTACGGCTGCTGCCGGCACTGGGCTGGCGGGACGTGCCGGGGTTCCTCGCCCAGGCCGCGGTCACGGTCATCTCCACCACGAGCCCGGAGTCATGGTGCAACGCCGCCGCCGAAGCGCTCAGCGCCGGAACGCCGGTCATCGGCTACGGCTTCGGCCACGTCCCCGTCCTGACCGGCCCGGCCGGGGTCATGGTCACCCCCGGCCAGCCGCCCCAGGCGCTGTGGTCCGCCGCGACCCGGCTGCTCGCCGACCCCGGTGCCTACCACGCCGCCGCCACGGCGGCGCCCGGCCAGGTGCGCCCGCACACCCCGGCCGCGGCCGCCGCCGCGTTCCTACGCGCCGTCACCGGCACCCCGGCCTCGCTCACGTTACGGGAGAACTCGTGAACCAGTCTCTGGCCTGTTTCGGCCTTGCCCCCGGCGAGTCCGTGCTAGCGGTCGGCACGCACCCCGACGACGAGACCCTCGGCGCCGGCGGCACCTTGGCCAAGCTGGCCGCCGCCGGGATCAAGACCCATGTCCTGGCTATCCTCTGCCCCGAGGACCTGGAGGCCAGGACCGCCGAGTTCGACGCCGCCTGCGACGCCATCGGCGTGACCGGCCGCGCGGTTGCCTGGGCCGACGGCGAGCGCGCGGGCAACCCGGGCGCGCACCTTGGGGAACTGGTCACGCTGATCGACTCCGGCCCGGCCATATCAGTGCAGGCGGTCCGGCCCGCCGTCCTGCTGATCCCGTCGGCTACCGGTTTCCACCAGCACCACCAGGACGTTCACCGCGCCTGCTTCGCCGCCGCCCGGCCCGGCGGGACAGCCCGCCACACTCCCAGGATCGTGCTGGGTTACGCCGGACCGGAAGACGCCTGGACCACGGCCGCCGAGCACTGGACCGTCTACGTCGACACGAGCGCCAGCTGGCCCGCCAAGCAGGCAGCCCTTGCCTCCTACGGCTCGCAGCTGCGCGACGACAGTCACCCCCGCAGCCTTCGCCGCATCCAGGCGATCGACACCGCCGCAGGAGCAGCAATCGGCGCCGAGATGGCCGAACGGTTCGTCGCCTACCGGATGGCGTTCTCATGACCGCCGGGGCAGCGGTGCTGGTCGCTCACCAGCCCTCCTACCTGCCCTGGTGCGGCTACTTCTCCCGGCTCCTCGACGTGGACCGGCTCGTGCTGCTCGACCACGTGCAGTTCGCCGAGCGCGGCTACCAGAACCGCAACTACATCCGGGCACCCGGCGGCGGCCGGCTAAGGCTCACGGTGCCCGTCCGCCGCCACTTCGGCCAGTCCATCAGCGACGTGCAGATCGCCGACGACCAGCCCTGGGCGGCACGCCACTGGCGGACCCTGACCCAGGCCTACAGCCGCGCCCCGTACTGGGACGCCTGCGCCAGCCTGCTGGAGGCCGTCTACGCCAAGCCCTGGACCCGCCTCGCCGACCTGAACACCGCCCTCACCGAGGTGCTGCTTGACGCGCTCGGCCTGCGCGTGAGGCTGCTGCGTTCCAGCGCCCTCGCTCCGGCTGGAGCGCGGACCGGCATGCTGACCGACCTGTGCCGCACGACCGGCGCCACCGTGCTGCGGACCGGGACCGGCGCCACCCGCTACCTGGACCGCGCGCTACTGGGGACCGCCGGGATCAGCGTCGAGGTCGCCACCTACGGCTGCCCGGCCTACCCCCAGGGACGCGGCCCCTTCATCCCGCAGCTCAGCGTCCTGGACCTCATCGCGAACACCGGGCCGGCCGCTGCGGAAGTCCTGCGGGCCGGCGGAACCTGCCGGGCATGGTGACCCGCCCGGCCGGGCCGGCGCCGCACTCGCTGATGCCGCTGGTCACTGACCCGGCCCGGCTGAAACGTGCCGCACGGGAGCTGATGCGGCGCGGCGGCAGTCCTGGTGCCGACGGCGTCACCTGGGCGCAGTACCGCGACGGCCTCGACGAAAGGATCACCGCCCTCGCCGGGCGGCTGCGGGACGGCAGCTGGAGTCCCGGACCTGTCCGGGCGCAGAGCATCCCGTCGTGGGGCAAGACCCTGCCGCTGGCGATCCCGTCCGCCGAGGACCGGATCGTCCACCGGGCCGTCCGCCTGGCCGCCGAGCCCGTACTGGAGGCAACCGGCGCGTACCCGCCGTGGATGTACGGGTGGCGGCCCCGCGCCGGCCGGGTCGAGGCACTGTCCGCCGCCGCAGCCCACCTGGCCGCAGGAAGAACCTGGGTCGCCGACATCGACGTCGCTGCGGCCACCTCCGGCGCCCCGCTGCACGACGTCATGTCCTGGACCGCGCGGTGGATCAGCGACGGCTCGTTCCTGCGCCTGGCCCGGCTCATCATCGCGAGCCTGCCTGCCCCGCTCAGCCCCGGCAGCGGGCTGACCCCGATGCTCACCAACCTGCGGCTCGCCCAGGCCGACAAGCATCTCGCCGGCCTGCCGGTGACCCGGTTCACCGACAACTACACGGCCTTCTGCACCGGCCGGGCTGAAGCCGGGCACGCCGCCGAGCGGATCACCGCGGCGCTGGCCGCTGCCGGGATGCGCCCGAACCAGGCCAAGTCGAAGATCTGGCAGCCCAATCCCGAAGACCTCTACCTGGCCGGGTAACCAGTGAGCAGAGCACTGCTGTACTGCACGTTCAACGGCGTCGCCAACTGCACCAACGGCATCGGCCGCCAGGCCCAGACCCTGCTCGGCGCGCTGTCGCGCCGCTGGGACGAGCTGACCGCCCTGACCGGCACCTTCACCCCCTACGTCGCGATTCCCGAGCCAGGACCCGCGACCTGGGCCTACGACCCGGACCTGCTGGCCGAGTCTCGCGCGATCATCGAAGCCCGCGGCGGGCAGGTCATCCCCCTCCGCCACGACACGAGGGCCGGGTTCTGGTCGCCGCCCGTCTGGCGGCAGCTATCGCATGCAGCCGCCGGTGCCGCCGCCGATCTCGCCCGCCAACACGACCAGCTGGGCGTTATCGCCGTGGACACGCCCTTTGCCGGGACCGGAGACGCCTACCTGGCCAGCCGCCCGGCCGACGACGCGGGCCGGGTGACGGTCCTGCTCGCCCTCTACGGCACCGCCTGGATCCACGGCCATCCCGGACCGGACCCCGCACGGCTGGCCTGGGAACGCGCGTCGGTCGCCGCCGTACACCATGCGGGCGTCTACGCTGCCGACATCGGGGACTTCCTCACCGGTCACCTGGCCGCCGCTTACGGTGTGCCAGGCAGCAGGTTTATCCCGTGGCGTTCCAGTCTGGACCTAGCCGCCGGCGACCTGCAGCCGATGCCGTCCCGGCAGGCCGCCGCCGTCGCGGTCGCCTACGGCATCCCCGCCGGCAGGCCGGTCATCGCGACGATCGGGCGGACCGACCCCACCAAGGGGATCGACCAGCTCATCGACGCCCTCGGCCCGCTCCGCGACCGCGCCCACCTCGCCGCCGTCGTCGTCCCCTTCGACGGCCGCGACCCGCTCATCGACTCCTACCGGCGGCAGATCAGCGCCCGCAGGCTGCCAGCGACCCTGGTGCCTAACTTCACCCGTGACCTGCCCCGGGCGCTGGCGTCGCTGCCTTCAACATGTGCCGTCGCATGTCCCTCACGCGGGGAAACGCTCGCCAACGTCCCCTTCGAGGTTGCACTCTGGGCACGCGGCGGCGGCCCGGTCGTCGTGGCTCCCGGCCGCGACGGGTTCCGCGAGCAGATCACCCACCGCAGCACCGGCCTGCTATACGACCCCGACGAACCAGGCGCGCTGACCCAGGCCCTGACGGACGCGCTGGACCTGGACGCTGCGGCGCGTGCGCGCATGTGCGAGTCCGCCTTCCGGCACGTGAGAGCCACCCGGGACGTGGTCCCGAACCTCGCTGCGACACTGCGGCAAATCCTTCCCCACGCAGCCCGTGCGCGGTAACCTCAGGCCTGCCGTCACTCTTCGGCGGGTACCCGGTCGCGCCGGTCAGCAGCGAACCGCAGTGATCACGCACGTCCGCGAACCGGGGGACTCATGCCCGCAGCGCCCTTGCTGGCCGTCGACGGCCACCACCTGCTCTACCGGTCCTGGTGGGGATTCACCGACCGGCGGGTCATGTCCCGCGACAAGACCCGCGACCTGACCGGCGTCTTCGGGTTCCTGGCAATTCTCCGCAAGACTCACCTCGAAGCCGCCCCCGGCCACGAGATCATCGTCGCGTTCGACGCCGAGGACGCCGCCGCCGCCCGCCAGGCCGCTGATCCCGGCTACAAGGCAGGCAGGGCGAGCGCCGACCATTCCCCGATCCGGTCGCTCGGCATGGTCAAGCAGGGCCTGAACGCCGCCGGAATCAGGTGGATCGAGGTCAGGGGCACTGAGGGAGACGACCTGCTGGCCACTCTGGCCGCCACCGCCGCGGCCGCAGGACGCGAGGTCACCTGCTACTCCGGCGACCGGGACCTCTACCAGGTCCTCGCCGACGGCGTCTCGATCCTGACCCCGGCCCGCCGCCGCGTTACCGCCGGCTCGCTGCCCGGCCAGTTCGGCGTGACCGCCTCGCAGTGGCCCGATTACCGGGCGCTCACCGGCGACCCGGCCGACAACATCCCCGGCATCGCCGGCATCGGCCCCAAGACCGCCGCGAAACTGCTGGCCGGAGGCACCGGGCTCGAACAAGTCCCTGCCTGCCCGGCGCTCATCGCACGGCACCGCCAGGCGATCACCGCCAGCTGGGACAAGCTTCTGACCTGGCGCGAGATCATCCGGCTCGACGACAAGGTCCCCCTCGGCGAACCGGCCACCGACGGCCGGGCCACCGCCCCCATGCCACGCGCCGCCGAGATCCTCGACAAGATCGCCTTGTGGTAGCCGCCACGATGACCAAGGTCTGAGTCGACCGATCACATTGGCGCGATCGATCTACCATCTTGCGGCGGACTCTGGGGGCACATGCTGGAGCCTATTCCCTGATCTCAAGACCCTTAGGTGCAATTTTCGCCCGACCTTGTCATAGTATCGACAGATTCTAAGGCTTGTTAGCCATATCCCTTATAGTTCCGGCCAACCAGCGGTTAGCACTAGTGCACGCGGGTCGCGCCGGAGAAGCCGCGCAGCGTGGCCAGGAGTAAAGCAAGACAGGGGACTGCGGTCTCCGGCCTATCGGGAACTGCTGCCAGTGAACTTTGCAACCTTCAGGTGCACCTTGACGCGCATTGGCGGACCGTCCACCACGACCGTTGCGATCGTGATCTCCGGACGAATCGGCGTTTTCCTGACGTTCGGCCTTATCGCTCTGGCCATCGGGCTGACGGCCCTCGTGGCTCTGATCGGCGTCTTCGGCCGTGAGGACCGCCGTAACGCAGCGCAGGTCGTCCTTGCGACCCTGTTGGACCGGAATAACTCCTGCACAGACCTGCCCGAATTGCACGTTTCCGACCGGGCTCGATGAGCGGCTCCAACGGCTACGTAACGCCCTAGTTCACGGCGGCCCGGTCCACGATGCCTCCATCGCCAGCATCAGTCGTTTCGGCCAAGGCCTCGCCGCCAACGCCCTGCTCATCGTGCTCGACGGCATCTTGCAGGGCCAGACCATCCAGACCATCCACGATGCGCACGCCCAGCAAGAGCAGGCCTGGTGGCAGGGCCATCGGGTCGCTGCCACCGTCAGAGTGGCCTTGTTCAGCATCAACGACGTAGTCCCGTGATCAAACTTCGCAAAATAGCGTCATACAGTGCTGTCAGTCATTGACGACGCCATCCCAGAGCCCACCATGCCCACCAGGATCTTCCGGGGCAGCCTTTATCCTTCGGCTTGCAATTGTCGCACCAACCGCCGCGCCCGGTCCTGCCCGATCGACAACAGCCGCCCGACTTCGCGGGCCGAGGGAATCACCCCACCTGCGGCTGCCACATGCTCTCGCAACTTCGCGAGGTACAAGTCGTCTGGCACCGGCGATCTCTCCGCCCTCCGCGCACTGCCATTCGCCGCTCCTTCGTCGCCGATCGCGGCCTCAGCCGTCGTCAGCACCCCGTTTTCCCTGCTTCAGCCCCAATGGCACCGTCAGGAATGCCAAGCAACGGCGTGATCCGCCGCACCGTGGCCGGCGCACCGTGCCAGTCAATGACGGTGACCGGTATCGAGTCCAATCGTGATCCCGCGATCCGGTTCACCTTCCTGTGTGCACCCAGCGGGTGCATAGCCCAGACGAGCACCCCGAAACGCGGCAAGGGTTCAGCTGTCCGGCCTAGCTCCCGCAACCGCACCCGGTGCCAGCTGCGAAGCTGCAGCTCGAACAACGAGCCCCCAATCACCGCCGCGCTGTCGGCGGGCGGGGCGCCGACGTACCTGGACACGCGCGGGCCGTCACCGTGGACCATGTGGCGGGCGTCCCGGTGCGGCATCCGGAGATAGCGGCGCTGGGCCGGCGCTACGGCTGCACCGTTCAGACGTGCGTCGCGTTCGACCCGGAGTTCAAGGGCGGGTCGAGGCCACGGCGAAGATCGTCAAGGCCGACTTGGTGCCGTCAGATGATTGCGATCAAATTAATCGTATCAGCGGCGTCACGGTAACAGATTTCTTTCGAATCTGTTAGCTAGGCAATGCGGGCACAGACCGGATCAATTGTGCCGATCGAGCATTATCTGAGCGATATTGTCGCTTATGTGAATGATAACGCGGGCGCGCTGGCTTTCGGGCACTTGGGGTAGGTGCTTCCTGGCCAGCCTGCGCTGCTGGCTGCAGGCGAAGGCGCGAGCGAATGGCGTGACAGATGAGGCCAATGCGATGGCACTCCCCGTTATGACCGGCAGCCAAATCACGAACGGACCGTCACCCGTTCACCCTTCTTCTAATAGGAACTCGCAACTTTGCGCCGTATATCCACGGCGGGCCAGAAGAGCCGATGCCGCTGATGCAGCTTGCCGTATCTGCCCGCTGTCCCAGTCCGGCAAGGCGAGCCTGTTCACCACCGGCGCGGTCACGTGACGGTCTACGAACCTGCGTGCCCACCAGTCCGCGACGGCAGTGTTCAGGTAACCCAGAAGCGCCAGCAGATGCTCTGAATCGGTTTCCTCTTCCAGCGAGACTGCATGGACATATCCCTTGTTGTGCAAGATCCCCGATTCGGGGAGTGCTGAGGCGATGAGCGTGCGCGAGTCATCGCTCCGGCTCGGGTGCCGGACAATGATCACGGGATGGGAAGAGCCCAGGACGGCACTGCCAGTATCGCCGAATACAACTCCGCGGTTCTTTGCCACCACAGCGGGCAGATCGCGGAGGAACTGCTTGTACTTCTGCGACTGATCCAGCCCGAACTGCTGGACGTGCGCGGTCATCAAGACGCTCCATGCCGCGTCAGTCGGTGTGCGTGATGCCAGCGGGTTATCAGGACCCGAACCGCGGAAGTCCCACCGGGCGTCGTGATGGCCGGTGATCCAGCCCGACGCAGCGGAAAGCGACGCGGCAGACCTCATCATCTCAAAGACCTCGCGGTCAGCTCGCGTCCTAAACCAGGGCAGGACGTAGGTCTCGGTCAGCGAGGCAACCTCAGCGGTCGAGAGTTCTATCCACGCGGTGTTGATCGCGGCAATCTCGTCAACGCTCCCGGCTACGGCTAGCGACACTCCCGGGGTGCCTGACCTTATAGCCGAGAGCAACACGACGGCATAGCTGGCGTGGATGCCGTCGAATATCCACTCGCCATGGTTCCGGCCTTGCACCACGCGCAGCTCCCAGTGCGTGACCAGGTGCTCGCGCAGCCGGCCCACGGCCCCGACCTGTCCCTGGACCGGGCCATCCCCGACCACGCGCTGCAGGACGACGGCGAGCAGGTCACCACCAGCCCTTACCCCGTCGTCGACCCCGCCTGGGGCTGGGAACTGAACGCCATGCTGTCCGTCACAACCCCCGGCCTTGCCATCCGCAGCCGCACCGACGACCAGACCGGGATCGCCACCACCTGGATGGCCCACGGAGACGGCTCTTGGGCCAGAGCCACCGGAACCGATGGCGAGCCCGCCGTCGTTCACCAATCCGGACCGCGCCGCCTGTGGGACATTCTCGATTATTACCGCGGCTGGTGGCTCACCTACGGCTACCTGCCCCTGCGCGGGGCCGGAGCCCGCATAGAACCAGACGGCACCTGCCACCTCGGCCAAGACCAATGGCACGCCACCATCCCCCCGGCAACTCAGGTGGTCTAAAACCACTACCGCCGCCCGCGCTCTTGCCGGAAGCAGTTGTTGCGACGTCGCCTAAGCTGGTGTTAATAGCCCAGCGCGAAGGGGCAGCACCGTGGCTGAGGAAACCCTTGGAGACCGGCTCCGGCAGCAGCGCCGGGACCACAACCTAACCCAGGAGCAGCTCGCAGCGGCATCTGGCGTCAGCTCGGTAATGATCCAGAAGATCGAGCAAGGACGTCGCCAGCCGCGCCTTCCTGTTCTCTTCCAGCTCGCCAACGCCCTAGACGTACCGCTCTCTGATCTGGTGGACAATCGGCCCCGGCTCAACGGGCACGACGAGGGCGCCAGCGTTCTCGCCGTCAGGGACGCCCTGCTGAATCCGTCGCTTCTCCCAGACGCCGAACTGGATGATGATGAGCACGGCGAGCCTCTCGCGCTTGACCAGCTTGAAGCAATGCTGGCAGAGGCGTCCAGGCTTTACTGGGCTGGTGAGTTCGCGAAGCTCGCTGCGATGATTCCCCAGTTCCTGGCCGAGGCCAGGTACAGTTCCGAGTCTGGCGGCCCAGCGGCTAGCGCGGTGCTCGCCCAGGCCTACGACCTCAGTTCGGCGCTGATGGTCCACATGGGTAAGGAAGACCTCGCTGCCATCGGAGCCGAGCGCGCCATCACTGCGGCGAAGGCCAGTGGTGATGAGTTGCTCTGGGCGATGGAGTTCGGGAATTACGCCTGGATCATGCTCCATCAGGGTCGGCTTGACGAATCCGAGCGGCTCGCGTCCAGGACCGCCGAGCGCGTCGAGCCATCGTTCTCGGCATCCGATGCGCACGTCGCAGTCTTCGGCTCGTTGCTCATGACCGCCCTTGCCCCGGCTGCCGCAGCCGGGCGGGATGTTGAGCAGTACGTCTCCATGGCCTCGGCCGCGGCCGCCAAGATTGGCCGCAGGATGCCCATTTACCAGACGTCATTTGCCCCTGCTACGGTCAATATGCAGGCATGCCACGCCCACGCTGTTCTTGGCGAACCTGGTAAGGCGCTGCTTGCCGCACAGAAGATAGGTCCGGGTGACCTGACAGGCATTTCATATGGCAGGCACCTTCTCGATGTGGCGCAGGCGCACGTTGACGCCGAGCACCCTAAGGCTGCTGTCGATGCGCTGACCAGGGCGCGCACGCTATCACCTATCTGGTTCCGCCATCAGGGTGTGGCCCGGTCTCTCGTTGACAGCCTGTACGAGCATGCGCGTCGCGTATCGCCTGAACTTAGGGATCTTGGCGCGTCGGTGGATCCTTATTGGTACGCAAGGTACTACCGGCAATAAATTTCCCGCGTCTCTGGTACTCGCCGTACTAGAAGTCTTTTAGAAAGATAGTCAAACTGGCACTGCGGGTATCTGGTCCGACCTACAGGTGACCCCAAATAATTGCCGTTTATGGATATCGCTGCGTCCCCCATTCTGGATGCCGCCGAAGTCATCCGCCGGAAATCACTCCTGGGTGCGCTCTACGTTGCGCTCACGGAGGCGGGGGTCAGGTGCGTGCCAACCAGCCGACGCCGTCTGGTGCTAGAGAAGCTGAACCAGACAGCGCCTCTTCGCCCATCGGGGCCGATTGATCCTGTTCTGTGGTTCCACATCACGGATGAACATATGGGCAAGGTCACCACAGACTGCGCGGTATTCCGGCTCGACACCGGCCGCCTCGACGATGACCAGGAATTCCCTATAGGGGAAGTCGCCCTAGTGGTCAAGGCTGCCAGCGGCCTTGCGCTAGGTGCCTCCCTCACCGCCTGACTCCCAGTCTCCGGCCCGCTTCCCCTCCAATCCGGTCACTCCGGGTGGCGGGCCGGTTCCAACCTGCTCGAAAGGACTCATCCGATGACCACACCACCAGACGTGGCAACGGCCGCGACGGCTCCAGCGGCCAGGCTTGAACCGGACGCGATCGGGGTGGCCCAGGACACTGTGATCGGCATGGCCTCGTCCGCGCCTGCTGTGTCGGTGGGCCTGACTCTGGCGAGCTTAGCCCTGGCTACCGCCTACGGAGGCGGGCCGATCATCTTGCTGACCGCCATCCCGATGCTGATCATCGCCAACGCGTACCGGCGGCTGAACCTGTGGACGGCGAACTGCGGCGCGTCTTTCGAGTGGGTCGGCCGCTCGATCAGCCCCTACCTGGGGTTCCTGACCGGCTGGGTGATGATCGCGGCGTATATCACCGGCGCGGTGTCCGGTGTCGAAGTCATCGGCCCGAACCTGCTCGCCGTGTTCGGCGCGCAACCCGGAGGCCGCTGGGATGACGTCCTGATCGCTGTCGGCATCATCCTGATAATGGCGGTCGTCGCCATCGCGGGCATCAAGCTGACCGCCCGGACCCAGGTCACCATGGCCGTGGCCGAGTACGCCATCCTGACCGGCTTCGCTGTCGCGGGACTCGTCCTCGTGCTCCGCCACTCGCCCGGCACGGTCCCGGTCACGGCGGGCTGGTTTGAGCTGCGAGGGATAACCGGGCACGGCAGCATCGCCGGCGGGCTGCTGGCCGCCGTCTTCATCTACTCGGGCTGGGACGGCACGCTCTACGTCAACGAAGAGGTCAGGCACCGCCGGGAGAACCCAGGCCGCGCCGCGATCCTGGCCGTCCTCATCCTCACCGGCCTGTACGTCCTGGTGAACACCGGCCTGCAAGGCGTCGTCAGTCCCGCCAGGCTCCAAGCTCACTCCGCCGACGCCCTGGTCTATACAGCCGAGGCCATCGGCGGGCCGGGCTGGGGGCGGGTGATGGCTGTCGCGCTGGCGCTTTCAGTCATCGCCGCGACCGGGACATCCATCGTCCTGACTGCCCGCATCGTTTACGGCATGGCATCCTGGCGGACCCTGCCTGGTCGGCTGGCCAACGTCTCAGCCAGGTTCAAGACCCCGGTCGACGCCAGCGTCTGGACGGTTGTCCTGATGCTCGTGGTCACCTGTGTGTACCTGCTGGCGACCAGCATCCAAGGAGCGTTCAACGACGTGGTGGACCTCAGCGGCCTGCTGTTCGCCGTCTTCTACATCATGACCGCGCCGTGAGGATGTAGAACATTCCGAACAGCAGTCCGCTGACGTTGACGACCGCGTCAAACGCGCCCTGCACGCTGGCGGCGAGCAGGTACACCCAGGCCAGCACGATGATCAGGATTCCGGTCACGACGCTAACGTTGACCGGGGTGGAGAACCGGCCGGAAATGTTGGCGAGCCGTCCGGGCAGCGCCCGGTAAGACGCCATCCCGTAGATGATCCTGGCCGTCAGCACGATGCTCGTCCCGGTCGCGGCGATCACCGACAGGGCGAGCGCGAACGCCATCACCTTGGCGCCCCCGGTCCCGGCGATCGCCTGAGCGGTATAGACAAGCGCGTCGGTGGCGTGGGCCTGAAGTACGGCCGGTGACACAACCCCTTGCAGGCCAGTGACGGCCAAGACGTAGATGACTGTCAGGAGGGAGACGGCCAGGATGGCGGCGCGGCCGGGGTTGATGCGGCGGTGCCTGACTTCCTCATTGACGTACAGGGTGCCGTCCCAGCCGCTGTAGATGTAGACGCCGGTGAGCAGCCCGGCGGTGATGCTGCCGTGACCGCCGATGCCGGTCAGGGAGAACCAGCCCGCGGTGACCGGGAACGTGCCCGGTGCGTGCCGCAGGACCAGGACCAGCCCGCCGGCAGCGAACCCGACAAGGATCGCGTACTCCGCGACCGCCATCGCGACCTGGGTCCGGGCGGTGATCCTGATCCCGGCCACCGCGACGGCGAGCATGACCAGGGTGATGCCGGTGGCGATCACGATGTCGGGCCACGGCCCGTGCGGGGCGGTGCTGGTGACGGCGAGGACGCTGGGGCCGATGACTTCGACGCCGCTGACGGCTCCGGTGATGTAGGCGGCGATCATCAGCCATCCGGTCAGGAACCCGAGGTAGGGGCTGATCGCCCGGCCGACCCACTCGAAGGAGGCGCCGCAGTTCGCGTTCCACATGTTCAGCCGCCGGTAGGCGTTGGCGATGATCAGCATCGGGATCGCGGTCAGCACGATGACCGGCCCGCCCGCGTAGGCCGTGACGGCCGCTAATCCGGCCAGGGTCAGCCCGACCGACACTCCCGGCGCGGAGGACGCCATGCCGATGACGGTGTCCTGGGCGACGCCGATCGCGTCGGGTTCAAGCCGGGCAGCGGGCGCGGGCGCGGCTCCGGATGCGGGCACTGGCTGGTCTGTCATGAGAACTCTCCGGTGTGCGGGGCGGGCAGGACCATGTGGCCGAGGGTCAGCCGCGGGTCTCTGGGATTTGGTCGGCGAGTTGCCGGATCAGGCGGACGGACTCCTCGGGCGGCAGGGCCGCTCGGGTGAGCGCGGTGAACGTCCTGGCGGCTGCGCTGACGTCTTGAGGGCGGGTGGTGACGGTGACCTGGGCGTTGATGCCGCTGGTCCAGGCCACGGTCGCGGCGGCGGCCGGGCCGTCGAATTCCAGCAGCGTGAACGGCGGGCTGAGGACGGGCCTGCGGCTGCCAGCGGGGCGACCTGGATGGTGACGGACGCGGAGGCCGCGACGTCGGCCAGGTGCCGTAGCTGCCCTTCGGTCGTGGATGGCGATCCGATGACCCGCCGCAGCGCGGACTCGTCGATGACCAGGCGCAGGGGGCGGCCGGCGGCGAGGAGCAGTTCCTGGCGGCGCTGCTGGAGGGCGGCCCAGGTATCCGCGTCGTTGCCGTTCAGCCCAGGGCGGGACGCCCGGCAGGCCGCTGCCGCGTACCTCGTGGTCTGAAGAAATTCCGCGACAGTTTGGGTGGCGTAGGCGCGGATCTCGTCGGCGTCGATCTCGAGGTCGAGGTAGTGGCCGGCTCCGGGGGGCAGCAGGTCGGCGTGTCCGGTCCACCAGCTCTTGCGCTGTCCTTGGCCGGCGAGGCTGAGCAGTTTCTGGCGGTAGTCCTCGTCGGTGACCTGGTAGCGGTCGAGCATCGCGCGGACGTAACTGATCCGGGCGGGTGCCTTGCCGGTCTCGATCCGCGACAGCGTGCTCGGCGCGACATCCAGCCAGACGGCGACGTCCTCCAGCCTGAGGGAATGCGCTTCCCGCAGTCGGCGAAGGTCGGCGCCAAGGCGCAGCCGCACCACGGCCGGGCTGGCGGTCACGAGCCCGCTCCCCGCCCCTGCTGGCAGGGACGACCGGCGGCCGGTTCCCAGCGCAGCTCGAAGTAGACGCAGCGGCCGAACTCGTCACCGCGCTGCCCCCACCGGTCGGCGAGGCAGGCCACGATCTCCAGCCCGCGCCCGTCCTCGGAGTTGTCGTCGAACGCCTGCGGTGCCGGGACGCGGCCGGACCCGTCGTCGCGGACCTCGATCCGCACTGATCCGGTTCCGTAGTAGACGGAGACCTCGAAGCTCCCGCCGTCCCCGGACGCCGAGTGCTGGAGCGCGTTGGTGCACAGCTCGGAGGTCAGCAGGACCGCGTCATCCAGGCGGGGACACTCGCCGAGAACCTGGGTGACGAAGCCGCGGGCACGCCCGACCTGCCACAGGCAGCCGGGAAACTTCCGCCGGGCCGGCCCGGTCACCGGACGCTCCCGGTGCCGGGCGGTTCGATCAGCGCGAGGTACACGAAGTTCGCCGTGATCGGATCCCCGCACGCCGCCTGCAGCAGCGCCTGAGCCAGGTCCTCACCCGCGCCCTCGCCCAGCCACCGCGCGGCGGCATCAATCACCGCGATCCCCTGAACCGGCGTGATCCGCGGCTGCCGTTCCCGCAGCACCGCCACGGCAGCCAGCCGCTGCGCGGGCGACGGCGGCTCAGGCTGGCTGCGGGAGCAGCGGCGGGCCTGGTCGTCGCCGAGCGCGGCGGCCCCGGCTTCCAGCGTCCACGCGAGCGCCCGCTCGGTGGTTTCCGAGGATTGCGGCGTCGCGAAGGTGAGCGCGGTGCGCGCCCAGTCGTCCAGGACGTGGGACAGGATGTGGGCGCGGGCGGGGGTCATGCGCAGCAGGACGGCCGGGACCTGGCCGCCTGTGGCGGGGTCCGCGACCGTGCTGCCGTCCGCTTCGACGATCTGCCCGTTATCGAGTACTGCCCGGAAAGCGTCCGGGCGGGGCTGGGTAGGGTTCGCCATGGGTCTTCGCCCTTCTAGGTAAGGGTGGAGATCAAGGCTCGGGCTGGTGTTGGCGCACTGGCCCGAGCCGCCTGATTGTCAATCTTGCCGGCGTATCCGGCTTTGCGGCAGGTCCGCGAGGCAGTCTGGTTCCGCCCCGCGTTTCTAGTCCGCTGGCTAGTCTGTCCGCAGGTCAGCGACCTGTTTCGTGCTCCTTCCGCCGTTATTTCCTTCTGTCAATGGCCAGTTACCGGGGTCTGGGCGCGTCAGGGCGCCCGGGCGCCGGCGGGGCAGGCGGGTCGCGTCGGCGGGGGCTGCCGGGGCCGTGCTGGCAGCCGGCGGTGTCGCGGGCCATCTGGGTGGCGGCGGCGGGCAGGAGCCGGGTCTGCCATTCGGCCTGCCCGGCCAGGGTGGACGCGGCCCTTTCCGGGTCGAGGTAGAGCGCGGCCCACAGTTCGCTGAGCCAGTCCAGGGTGTACAGGCACAGCGGGTGCAGTTCCCAGCACGGCGGCAGCGGCCCCGCGAGGTGACCGTAACCCGGCTGGTACACCTGCTCCACCCACGCCCGCAGCCGCCCGACAGCGGCGTCCCGCTCGCTGTCGCCCTGGCGCCACCACCTCGGTGCCGGCCCCGGCTGGTAGGACTCCCGGTCCCTGCCGTCCGGGCCGGTCAGCTCGGCGAGCTGGCTGGCGAGGGCGGCGACCTGACCGTCGAGGCCGTCGAGCATGTTCACGAGCGCGGCGTGCCGGCCCAGGATGACGGTCAGCGCGTCGATCCGGCCGCTGGCCGCCTCAGCCTGGACGGCCAGGTGCTCGATCTGTTCGGAGGCGTCCTCATGGTGCGCGGTTACGCGGGCGTCAAGGCTCGCGATCTGCTCGGCGTGCGCCGCGATCTGGATCAGGGCCGCGGCCTGCACGTCGTCCTGGGGCCGGTACGTCATGCCGCCCCCGCGTCATCGTCCCAGGGATCGGCGTCCCGCGGGTCGCCGGGCTGTTCCCACGGGTACCGGGGACCCGGTCCGGCCGCCGGGCCGGGCTGGCTGGTGCCGGGCCAGGGCGGCGGCCGGCCTGGCCCGGTCAGCTGCGCGACGGGCTCAGCCGCCGGGGCGAGGACAGCGATAGCTTCCCCGGCGCGGCGGGCCCGCCGGTAGGCGGGATCGGTCCAGGCCATCGGCAGCCGCGCGATCACGGGCGAGCAGCCGCCGCGGATGACCAGTGCCCTGGCCGCGGGCAGCTGGCGGATCATGTCCGGGGTCATGGCCGGGTGGCGGCTGGTCCAGTCCTCGCCGTGCTCCCGCATCGCGGCGGTGCCGCACAGCATCGACGCCGTCTCCAGCGCGTCCGGGTCGCTGATCCCCGGCAGCCACATCTTCACCCCCGACGTATCCAGGATCACGCGGGCACCGTCCGCGCCCCACCGCGACCGCAACTGCGCCTCCCCGTGCGCCACGGTGATGATCTGGATGCCCTTCCCGCCCGAGTCCGCCAGCCACGACGGGACCGGTACCGGGCAGATCTGGGTCACCTCGTCGAGCGCGAGCAGCAAGGGACCGTCGAGCCTTGACCCCGGCATCCGGCTGCCGAGGAGAGCGGCGGTGTAGTGGATCTCGCTGGCCAGGCACGCGAACAGCGGCGCGACCGGCGAGTCTTCGCCGCGGGTTTCCGCGATCAGGTACAGCGTCGCGACCTCGGTGAGGAACGCGGTGATGTCGAAGCCGCCGCCGGCCGCGGGCCGGACAGCGGCGGCGAGGGCAGGGTCGGCGAGGAACGCCAGGGCGCGGCTCATCGTCATCCGGATCGTCTGCGCCGTCTTGTTGGCCTGGCCCCGGAGTTCGGCGAGCTGACTGGCCCACTGCCACCCAGTCTGTGTGCCCGCCGCCGCGAGCACGCTCTCCGCCTCCCCGCTGCCCGCCCCGGAGACCCAGCGGGCGACGGCCTCCAGGTTCAGGTCCGAGAGGGCGGCGGCGTGGAAGTAGGCTCGCAGGTAGTCACTCGCCTTGCTGGCCCAGAACGACGCGTCTTCCACCCCGTGCTGGCTGACTGACTGGGCGAACGCGTCCGCCCGCCGGATCGCGGTCGCCGGGTCCTGGCAGCCTTCGACCGGGTTCCACCGGAACGTCGAGGCCACGTCCCCGATCCCTTGCGGGTTGAACACGTGCACCGGCCCGAGCCGGGCCCGCAGCCCCGAGGTAAGGGCGAACACGTCGTGCTTGGTCGTGGTCGACAGCACCGGACCCGGATAGCGGGAGATCACGCGGGCCAGCCACCCCGTCTTGCCGCCGCGGGGCGGGCTGGTCACCACGACGTGCTCGTCTAACGGCAGCCGTAACGCGTGCCGGTAATGCGCCCGGCCGATCAGGGCCGAGAACGCGGCAGCCGGACCGAGCGCCCGCTGCCAGAACGACAGCGAAGGCCGGGACCGGCCGCTCCGCATCAGGACGGCCAGCCGACCCCACCGCATCCACAGCTCCGCGACGCTCGCGTGGCCCGCGCCGGGATGCAGCCGCAGCCGGAGCCGGAGCCGCAGGTAGCGGACCCGGTGCCGGGGCAGCCGCCGCCACGGGATGAACGGGAAGAACGCCCACTTGACGACGGTCAGGAAGATGCCGCCGGTGGCGATGAACAGGGCATAGATCATTTGACTTCCTTCGGGTTGTTCTGAAGTTCACGGACGTGAGCCAGGAGCACCCGCCGCGCGGTGCCGGGCGACAGGTCCACCTCGGCGGCCAGGGCGGTCGCGAGCTTGGACACCGATCGCAGCGGGATGACGGCCAGGTCGTTGCGCTGGGCCGCGAGGGCGAGCAGCCGGGCCTGCTTGCCCGGCCCGGCGGGTTTGGGTGCGGGCGGTGCTGGCGGATGGGTGAGGGCCTGCCGCTGGCGGTGCGCGTGAGGTGGCGTGTTCTTGCCGGCGGGAGCGACCGGGCACCGCCCGATCACCCACCGCCGGAATCCGGCCAGGGTGGAGACCGGCGCCACGGCGAGCCGGACCAGCCACAAGGCGATCGATCCGAGGACGGCGACCGGCGTTGCCTCGTCACCGGCGAGGGACTGGCCGGAGTGCCGGGTCCGGGCGATGACCCAGGCGCGGACGACGCCGATCAGCGTGTCGGACGCCAGGGCGTAGACCGCGGACGGCATGACCCAGATGGCCAGGTCCCGCCACCCCGGCGCCGAGGCCAGCGCGTTCATCGCCAGGCTGATACCGACGCACGCGAGGTTCAGGATCCTGGCCCGGATAGCCCGCTTCCCGTGCAGCGCGAGCGCGATGCCCAGCGTCGCGAAGATCAGCGCGCCGACGTCGGGGATCCCGGCTTCCAGGCTGGCCACGGCCGGGTTATGCCGGGCCGCCCGGACCAGCACGTACTGCGCGTCCCAGCTCACCACCGCCGCAGCGCCGGCCAGCACGCCGAGGGCGAGCATCGCCCCGCGCAGCCACCCGGCCCCCCGGTCAGGAGCCGCCGGGCCGGCCGCCGGTAAGCCGCCCGTGCCAGGCCCCCGCCCCTCGCGGACCGGGCCGTCGCCGCGCCCCGCGGCCGGTGCCGCGGCGGGCGGCGTACCAGGCCTCAGGCCGGCCGCGCGGTGAACGGGAGCGTGCGGCGGCCTGGTGTGCGCGCCGCTCCCGGCCAGCAAGGGGCCGTACCTGGTGTTACACAGTCTCGTCACTAGTCATCCCTCTGCCCTGAGAATCCGTACGGTATCAACATACTAGTAACTAGCTCGATGTGGCAACACCAGAAAGGGGGTAAAGTTGCGGGCAACCCTCAGCAGCTAGCCAGCTGCCGCACCCGCGAAGGAGCCAGTGCCGTGCAACTGGAACGCGACGCGCCGTACGTGCAGATCATCGAGCACTACCGCCGCCAGATCGCCGCCGGCGAACTCACCGACGGCGACATGCTCCCCTCCGGCCGCGAGATCGCCGCCGAGTTCGGCGTCTCCATCGCCACCGCCGCCAAAGTCGCCACCGGCCTGCAGGCCCTCGGCCTCGTCACCTCCCGCCCCGGATCCGGCACCATCGTCACCGCCCCCCGCCCGCCCGCCGACCGCGCCCAGGGCGGACCCATCCTCATCACCCTCGCCACCCGCGGCCCCGCCCGCCCCGGCACCCAAGCCCGCGTACTCGAAGCCGGCATCACCCAGGCGCCGCCGGCCGTCGCCGCCCAGCTCGGCACCGGACCGCTGGATGAAGTCATCCGCCGCCGTCAGGCCACGATCAAGGACGGCGACACCGTCGCCCTGCTGACCTCCTGGCACCCGGCCGCGCTCGCCGGAACCTGCCCCGCCCTGCTCGGCACGGATCACCCCGACGGCGAGGTGCCCGGCTACCAGCCCGCCTGGGGAGAAGACTGGCTCTCCGCCCGACCGCCGACCTCGGCCGAGGCCCGCGAGTTCGGCATCAAGCGCGGCTCCCCTGTCCTCGTCGCCCACAGCCGCCGCTACGACACCAGCGACCAGGTCATCGAGTACGCCGAACTGATCGCCCGCGCCGACACCCGCGTCGAATACCGCTACAGCTACCAGCCCGCCGGGAACTAGCAGGACGCTAAACAGGTTGCCGTACCGCATGACCTAGTCAGTAGCATAGGTATTGTGACAATCAGCGTGACGTTGCCTGAGGCTGCCGGTGAACGCGGTACTGCACGCCGAGCGCGCGCTGCTCGGCGCGATCCTCTTCGACCCGGACGGCCAGCGCGAGATACTGCGGCTAGCCACGCCTGACGACTTCTACCGCCCGTGGCACGGCCAGGTACTCTCCGCGATGCGACGCCTCGACGCCCGCGGCGAACAGCCAGGACCGCTAGAGGTCTACGCCGAACTCAAGCAAGACCCCGACCTGCCCCGCTCGGTCTCCCACGACGCGATCCCCCTCGCCAACCTCCTCCACGACACGCCCCGCTCCGCTAATGCGTCCGCCTACGCGGGAATCGTCATCGGATCAGCCATCCGCCGCCGCCTCACCCTCGCCGGCGGCCGCCTCTGCCAGTTCGCGCAGACCACTGTCGAGCCGGTGGATGACCGGGCACTGGAAGCGACACGATGGGTCATCGCCCAGGAAAGCCGCGCCCTGCGGAACTGCTGGCAGCGATGGACCACCCTGCCCAGCCCGGTCCGCCAGGAGCTACCAGCCAGTCGGCGAAGCGAGCCGACGGCTACAGCAGCCGACAGGCCACAGGACGCGACAGCGGCGACCATCGGACAGGCAGCATTGCGCGACGTAGTCGCCGCGCCCAGCGTCATGAACGACATAGCCGGCTGGCTCCAGCCCCGCCACTTCGCCGACCCCAGCCACGCCACCCTCTACCAGGTCATCACCGACCTGCACCAAGCCAGACTACCCATAGACCCGGTCACCGTCAGCTGGCACGCCACCCGGCACGACATCAGCATCGAGCCACGAGAACTCGACGGCGGATGCGGCGCCTTCGCGCCCGCCAGCACCACCCAGGTCTACCGCCGGGCCATCCTCGCCGACGTCCAGCGAACAGGACGCAACCTCCAGGCCAGCGCCGCAGACCCCCGGCAACAAGTCACCGCACTCTTACGGCAGGCAGGCAAGCGACTCGTCGCCGCCCAGCGCGACCTCGCACCCGAGCAATGCCGCGCACGCTGCCGCGAAGCCGAAGTCCTCGACCTGTCGAGCCGCCGCACGACGAACGACCGCACCCCTCAGCGCGACACCGAAATCGAATGGGAAGCAGCTCAATGACCCGCACGAGCACCCAGATCCGCACGGGCACCACAAGGCAGCGGATCGCCCACCGCGACTACTGCCGCCAGCGATCCCGCCAGATCGCCTACGGCCAGTGGCACCCCTGGACGGATGCGGCGCCAGTCCGCGATCACATCCACCACCTCCGCCAAGCCGGAGCCAGCTACCGCGCCATCGCCGACGCGGCCCACATGAGCCCGTCAACAGTCCGCGACGTCATGACCGGCCACGGCCGGAAGCGGCCTGATCGCGTCAGCACCACCCATGCGCGGCGACTGCTGGCTGTAAGAACCCAGTCATGTGGCCAACGACGCGACGCCTGCGGCTCCCGCCGACGGCTTCAGGCCCTCGTCGCACTCGGCCACCCGCCAGGTGATCTCGCCCGCCAGGTAGGTATCTCCCGACCGCGACTTCGCCGAATCCTGGACTCCGAGACCCAGCGCGTCAGCACCGCCGTTCACCGGGATATCCGCGCGCTCTACGATCAACTCTGGAACCAGGCGCCCGGCGAACATACCAGTCGTCAGCGGCTCGCGGTCGAATCCGCCCGCCGACGAGCCGATGCCGCTGGTTGGCCACCACCGATGGCACTTGACGACGAGAAGATCGACGAACCCTCCTATCAGCCGAGGGCCACCTGGCGCCGGGCGGTCGTGGAGCCCGGCTAAAGGGCGTTCACTGCCGCTGTACGGTCTCACTGATTCTGACCGCGGCATCGGACGGGGACTCGTGTTCCCAGACTCGGACGACCATCCAGCCCGCCTCGCGGAGTCGCGTGTCAGTATCGGCGTCCCTCGCCATATTGCCTTGGATCTTAGATCTCCAGAAGTCAGCGTTACGAGTCGCTGGTCGGTGATGTTCCTGGCACCCATGCCAGAAACAACCATCTACGAACACAGCGACCTTCGCTCTCGGGAAGACGAGATCAGCCGTCCGACGCGACCCTGGGAGCGGACTGACATTGACCCGGTAGCGCAGGCCCAGGGCGTGCGTGGCTGATCGGACAGCGAGTTCAGGGCGGGTATCTCTGCCTTTGTTAGCACGCATTACGGCACGCACAGCGGGAGAGGACGCCCACGAATCCGCCGGTAGCGGGGACATCGTGTCTCGCGCACCGCGCGCTGATTTCGGTGGGCGTGTCGTTTCAGGCTCCTTGATCATTCGCCAGGCGCGAGCGAGGTTGCCGGCTCGCGTAGCCTCGCTGACCTCTCCGATGTAACGCTCGGAGGTTTTGCCGTGGTCGGACCAGCGCAGATACGCGTAAACACGCCGCCCATCGCGCTTGCGGCGTAGTGCCACGGAGGCGAGCACCGCGTGATCGCCAATCATGACGATTCGGTTCTGCCGGCCGTCGGCGGCGCTATCTTGCTCGGCCGCCCTTTCGGATCGACTAAGACCAGGCGGGCATCGCCATGTCGAGTCATCGGGCTGGTCGGCGCGCCATCTCGCCACAGGAGCGGTCCTCAGTCTCCGACGGCTTTGACCGTCCGCCGCAGCGCGTCGGCTACGGCTCGGGTCATGACCTGGCCAAGGCGCACAGGCACGGCATTGCCGAGCTGACGCGTCTGCTCACCTCGCGGGCCGGCGAGCCGCCAGGAATCCGGGAAGGTCATGACCCGTGCGACCTCACGCACGGTCATATACCTGATCGAACCGTCATCCCGCCGCAGTACCGTCTCGCCGCCTGGCACACCGTGAACCCCAGCCTTGACCGTCTTGGCGGGCCGATCCAGGTCATTCGCTGTGTGCCCCGGATACTCGCGAGCGCCCGGCCAGCCGACGTGGTGTGACCATCGCGGATGTTCTAGCTTGGCTTCCAGCGGTTCCAAAGGTTCGGGCAGATCGCTGATCGCGTCGCGAAGGGTCCTCCACGGCAAGGTCAGGTCGGGGATCAATGGCTCGCATGAGACGTCGGCCTTTCGGGGTGTTAGGCCATGCCTACGCCAGTACCGGCCCGACGCCTGATCGCGTGACAACGCGGCCTCGGAATGAGTGGGGGCCGGGAACCGCCAGTCGGCGAGGCCAAGATCGCGCCGGAACGCGACTACGAACACCCGGTACCGGATCTGGGGCACTCCGTAGTCAGCCGCGTTCACCAGCATGAACTTAACGTCATATCGCCGCTGAGGATCAGCGTCTCTGTCCGCGAGTGCCTTGGCCAGCCGCTGATCGTGGTCTCGCCAATCCTCTCCGGCCACGCGCTCCTCGAACGGTGCCGCCAACTCTCTGAGGATGTACTCGTAGTACGCCCGGAAGGAGGGGCGTAGCAAGCCCTTGACGTTCTCGGCGACGATGGCCCTCGGCTGCGTCTCCCGGACGCATCGAAACAGTTCGGGCCACAGGTTCCGCTTGTCGTCATAACCCTTGTGTACTCCGCCGAGGCTCCAAGGCTGGCACGGCACCCCGCCAGCCACGACATCGACCTCACCAGACCAGCGCGTGAAGTCCACCAGGCGGATATCGCCCTCGACTAGCGGCCAACTCTCGGCCTCCGAGTCATCGGGCGAGTCGTGATCCTCGGCGCCGTTGAGTCGCAGCGTCCCACAAGCTCGGCGCTCCAGTTCGACCGCGAGCAGGTGCCGGAAGCCGACTTGGTGCATGGCGAGCGCCAGGCCACCGCCTCCGGTGAACAGTTCGATACTCGTCCCCGCCTTCGGGGGCGCCTCAACGGTGATGACGGCTTGAGTGGTCACGACGAAAACCGTACCGCGGAGTTCGGACACCGAGTGGGAGCAACGCCGATTCCGAGCCGCCGATCGACTTAACCCGGCGCCCCGATGACCGCTTCTACCCCGCTGCGAGTGCTACGCCAGCCCGCCAGCGCGTACGTATAGTCCCGATTCTCCTTGTACAAGATCACACCCTGCGGCAGGACGGTCGCCTGCCATCCGATCGGAAGACCCTCGACGATCGCTCGGACGTGATCGAGCACGCTAGAAGCGCCGACCGGGATGTCGACCCGACTTCCTGGGTAGTCGTTCTCCGCGTCCATCTGATCACGCTGTTCGCGACTCTTTTTCGATGCGTAGCGAAACAAGTCGAACGGCACGGCGGTTCTGATCAACCGCAACGCTTGCTCCATGGGCAGGCGTTGCCCAGCCTGGGGCAAGGTCAGATCCGTGTCATAGGCAACCGGATGATCGAGAAACCACGTGCCCGGACGACCGCCGTCGCGATTCCGTCCGACATCTTTAGGCGCGAACCCCACGTCGTTGTTCCATGGGGCCATGCCTTCTCTCTGATACCTCTCGATCAGCATCCGCTCCGGAGCCGCCGCGTCCACGAACGCGTCGACATAAAGACAGCTAAACGACATATCGGCCGCGTCGATGTTCCGCCGACCAGAACAGCGGCGCCGATGCTGATCGAGGCGAGTCGCCAGCGGTTCTTCCGACTTGCCCACGTACACCGGCTGTCCGTCCTGGAACAACTGGTAGACACCGCGCTCGCCACCGAGCACGGCCAGATTCTCTCGCGTCAACGGAGCCGGACTCAGAGCGGAGAGCGCCTCAGGCAACTGCTCGACCAAAGCGCGATGCAGGTCCAGGGCGAAGACGTCAGCGTGCTCCGCGATCTCGCCTCGCGATGGCCGATGTGGCACCCGTCACCCCCGTCCGACACATGAGTCCAATCTAGTCCCGCACGGTACAGCAGTGGTGTGTCGCGGAAAGACTGACACATCGAGCGGTCAAGGTTACAACCTGGCTTCAAACCGCTCGTTCCATAACAGGTCGGCCGAGCGTCGCCATCATTGGCGCCAGAGCCACAACGCCGACTCCTCTGCCCATCAGTTGTCAGTGCGTCATCAAGTGGTCCACCCGGCGAAGCACGAAATTTGTTGGGCGGCTGCCAGAGTGGCTGACGTACTCGAAAATCCCTTCATACCTGAAGCCGGCTCCGTCGAACTCGTACTTCGCTCTACGGTAGAAAACCAAAAGGTTCTCACCAGCCCGTTTACCAGACAGCACCTATGCCATTTCATCCTGCTTGGGCTTGGGGGAATGCTTCGGTAAGCTCCTTGGGAAAGGCTCTATGACATGGGCAGCAAGGTACCGCAGTAAAGATCCCGGTGAATCCGGCGACACAGGAGGCGACGATGACATCGGCAGCGCACGAGTACGCGGACATCGCGGGGTGGCTGGCGGAAGGCCGGGGCTACGGCCTCGTCAGCTTCGCGGAGGTCAGGCTGAGCCTCGCGGCCGGGGCGGCCACGACCGGCTTAGGAACTGGGTTTCCGCAGCCGTATCTAGGACTCCCCACCCTGGCGGGCTTGGCGCCCACGCAAGCCACGAACGCAAGTCAGATCAACCAGCCGATCGGGCAACAGGCGGCTGAAGAGCTTGGCAGCCAGCTGGGGCTGCAACCTTTGACCGAGCAGCAGTACAACGAAATGGTCTCTGGCAGGGGTGTCGGTGGCAATGCTGCTGACGGGCGGGAGCTCGCTGAGTCCATCTACATCCTCACCAACACGACAGGACGCCCGCTGGTCTCCGACGTCAACGGCGTCCCAACGTCATCGGTTCTCGCCAGCTACGGGGTCTTCGTGGACCCGAACGGTCTGCTGCAAAGCCCAGGTAACACGAACGCCATCACGAGGCAAGTGAACCCCGTGGTCGAACCTGGCGGCTACATGGCCACGTGGTGCAGGAACAACGGTGCGACGTCTGCCTTGGTCGCGCTCTACAAGTCGACGTTCCCGATCGAGGCCATCTTTGGCACCCTGTCGCAACACATGTCGGGTACGGCGGAACTTGTGCCCAACGCCCTAGGAGGCGTGAGCACAGAGGTTGGTATGTCGATGGCACCTGCCATCTGGCTGACCAACTTCTTCCTGTTCTACTTCCTGAACCCCGCATTGGCGGCGGACATGCCCGCCTACTGGGCTCCGCTTCCCGCACCCGTGGCCGCCGCAATTCAGGCGAGCCCCACTGGTCAGGTTCCATACAGTGAGTATGAGCCCTACTTTCAATAGCCGCTTTTAGGCGAGGGTCTAGCCCTAAGGGTTCACGCCGCCGCCGAGCAGGCCGCCGGCGCTGACGGCGGGCGCACGCCGGGCCACACCTACCGCCCCGCTGATCAGCAAGGCTCACCTGGGACGCAGCTCAGTGCTGCACAGCCGCCTTCCCGGCGCTTGATTGTCCCGCTCCGGCCACCGTGTCTAGGCCGCTCCCTGCGGTCGCGTCGCATGCGATCGGCTCCACCGAGCCTAGACACGGTATCCGCTCGCAAGGGATCGGCGCCTATCGGGAAGGCAGGGGAGGAGTAGTCAGCTCCGCAACGCCCGGCGGGTCAGGGCCTCAGGTCGGTAGCGGCCCGGCCCGAGCCGTCCATATAGAACGGCGTGGAGTCATGCTCGTGGGTGATCTGCCAGCCCGCGGCCGTCCCGCGGAGCCCGACGGTGGACCGGAACCACAAGTCGACCTGCTCCCCGTCCGTCTTCATGCCTGTCATATGGGTGAGGCCATGGCAGAAGGCGACGTCGTCACCCGCCTCGATGACCGGGTCGCCGATGTCGCGGCCGATCGGGCCGTCCCAGGTCCCGAACCAGCCCTCGATCCCCGCCGGGTCGCGAGCCTCATCGCCGGCGTCACGCAGCGGCGGGGCCATGCCGAAGCTGACGACCTCGGGAGCGAGGTGGGCCACCACGCGCCGGGCGTCCTTGGCGGTTATGGCGGCGGCGCGGTCGTTCAGCAGCGTCCGGATCTGCTCCTTGGCCGTCGTCTCGGTCTCTGTGGTCATGAGCGCGAACGGCCGCACCTCGACCTTCCGGTTGCAGGCCTTCGACCCCTCGGCGGCGAGCTTGAGCACCACGTCGAGGTCGGCAGCCTCGATAATCCACAGGCCCCCGACATACTCCTTCACAGAAACCAGATACTGCATCTCCGATCATCTCCTGTGCTTCGGGGCGCCCCTCGCGGGCGGCCGCTCACCCCTGCTACGAACAGCTCTGCCCCGATCCGACACCGCCTCCCGGACTTCTTTCAAGGACTTTCTGGTACGCCGACTAAGGCTAGGAGAACGTCGCGGCTCCAGGTCGGGCGGTCAACGCGCAGCTGGCGGGCCCGCGGGCGCCGGCGCGCAGACGATCCATGGGACAACATCTGGGAGAACCAGGGAAACGCCAATCCGCTCACCGTTGGTACGGCAGCAGCGTCAGCGCGTCCACGTGACCCGGTCTGACCACGGTGAAGTGCCGCCTGTCGAGTGTCGCCACATCGGTTACCTTCAGCCGCTCAGCGACTGCGACAACCGCCGCGTCCGTCGTGCCGAGCGGGAGATCGCCATACGTGACGACCAGATCCGCCATCCGCGCAAGTCCGCGGGGGATCAGGTCGACCGCGGTGAAGTCACCCTCCGCAAGTGAACGCAAGAACAAGGCCTCCACTCGCGGGCCCGCTTCGCGCGCGAACAGGTAGCCGACCTCAGCTACAACCGGCGCGGGAACCAGGAGATCGCGCCTGTCCTCATGCAAGGACGTGAACAACGCAACGCAGGCGGCATGATCCTTGTCGTTCGACAACGCAGCAGCCACCAGCGGCTCAGTGTCGCAGACGATCACGCCGAGCGGCCAAACCCTTCGGCGAGCAAGTCCTCCGAACGCGCCGCGGTATCAGTCGCCTGCCCTCGGCCGCGCCGATCCAGGCCGGCGGCCACGACCGTTCATGGACAAGGCGAAGGTGACGACGAACGTCATCGAGCACGATCGGCACCTCGTCCTCTGGCAACTCCTCCACCAGCCGAATTAGCCCCTCACGCTGCACGCTCATGTCGCCAGTGCACGCAGGTCAAGCCCGCCGACGCGCATCGCCGCGTGCCCGTTGCGTGCCCGACAGGACGGTGATCGGCGGTGTCTCACGGGCACTCATGGTCACTGGAAATATGCCCTGACCTGGGCCGCAGCAATTCAGGAGAGTCGAGGCCGGGCTGGCCGTAGAGGTGTACACCAACCTGACTCATGTCAGGGATTCGTGGTGGGACCTGTTCGCCTGCCCCCGGGTGTCGCTCGCGACGTCTTACTACTCTGATGACCTTGGCCAGCACGACGCGATCACCGGGCGCCGGAGAAGCCATGCCAGGACCCGCGCCAATATCGCCGAGGCGGTCCGCCGGGGAGTCCCGCTGCGGGCCGGGATAATCACCGTCCGCGAGGGCCAGCGGGCTGCCCAGGCGCATTCCGAGCTGCAAGCGCTCGGCGTGACCAGGATCGGCTCCGACCGGCTGCGCCATCTGGGCCGCGCCGCTGGCGTGGGACAACCGGATGTGTCCGACTGCGGGCTCGGGGTAGCCGCCATCCTGCCCTCAGGCGACGTGACGCCGTGCGTGATGGCACGCTGGCTGACGGTCGGCAATGTCAGGGAAACGCCGCTGGCTGAGATTCTGTCCGGCCCGGCCATGGCCGGAGCTGTCGCTGTCATCCCGGCCGGAGCAGGCCATGCGTGCAACCCTGACCTGTGCCGGCCTGACAGCGACGGCGACATCTGCCAGCCGCCGTGCCGGCCAGGAGTACCCGGAGCGCACAGTCCTGACAAATAAGGGAGGCGCCGCGTCGAGTTCGAACGCGCCTCGTTCATGGCCGCCCGCCATGGTCCCGACTTGTCCCTGGACAGGTCTATCCCCGACCACGCGCTGCACGACGACGGCGAGCAGGTCACCACCAGCCCTTACCCCGTCGTCGACCCCGCCTGGGGCTGGGAACTGAACGCCATGCTGTCCGTCACAACCCCCGGCCTTGCCATCCGCAGCCGCACCGACGACCGGACCGGAGTAGCCACCACCTGGATGGCCCACGGCGACGGCTCCTGGGCCAGAGCCACCGGAAGCGGCGACGAGCCCGCCGTAGTTCACCGGTCCGGACCCCGCCGCCTGTGGGACATCCTCGACGACTACCGCCGCTGGTGGCTCACCCATGGCTACCTGCCCCTCCGGGGCGCCGGAGCGCGTATTGAACCAGACGGCACCTGCCACCTGGGCCAAGATCAATGGCACGCCACCATCGCCCCGGCAGCTCAGGCGGCCTAAGCCCAATACCGCCGGGGCTGCTTTGAGCAGACGTCGCCTAAGCTGGCGTCAATAGCCCAGCGCGAAGGGGCAGTACAGTTCCGACCGGCATGACGCACCGCCCGGAGAACGGCCCATTTTCGCTCCGTCATTCCGACGGGCGACGCCAGCCGATGTCAGCAGTTTCCGTGACGAGCCACAGCAGGGCGATCAGCGTCGGTGCGCTGACGACTTGGCCTTTGCTGATAAGGCCGGGTACATCGGCCAGCGGAACCCACTCGATCCGGTCCGCTTCCGTCTGATCGGTGGCCGGACCTGTGTAGTCGGCACCGTCCGCTGCGAACAGGTAATGCACGGTGTCGATCGACCCGTTGGAGGGCTCCGACGCAACCAACAGCCGTAGCCACCGTGGCCGCCACCCCGTTTCCTCCTCGACTTCACGCGCTGCGGCCTGCTCCGGAGATTCCTCGTCCTCAATCCGGCCGGTCGGTATCTCCCAGCCCCAGCTTCCGGTCACGTGCCGGTGGCGCCACATCAGCAGAACCCTGCCCGCGTCGTCGAGCACCGCCGCGCCTGCCACCGGCCGGGCCATCCGAACCACGTGCTGTTCGAACCGCTGGCCATCCGGCAGTTCGACGTCGACCAGGTCCATGCTGATCCACGAACTCTCATAGACCGGACGCCGTCCGTGCACAGTCCATTCCATCGCCGTACTCCCTGCCTTTCGACCGCAAACTTGTCACGGCACGACAGCAAACATGGCCCGCACTTGCTCAGCGAAGTCCGCTACTTCTGAGCTGCGCGGATACCTTTCCGATCCCCGGACCGCGAACCGGTGGAACCTCCGGCCGACCCGTGCTGACCGCAACCCCTGCGAGCACTCAACCGCAGTCAGCGCAATCCGGGCGGCCTCACCTGGCTCGCCCTGGTACAACCGGACATTGGCCAGTCCTAGCAGATCCAGCACCCGGCTCCGGACGTAGAACCGTTCCCGTGCCTTCAGCGCCATGTTGATGTGCTCCGCTGCCTGGCCTGCGTAGACACTCGCTTCCGATCCTCCGGATCGTCCGGCGAGCAGCTCATAGCATGCCCCGGCGATACCGGCTACCTCGGCGGGACCGAAAAGCCCCTCGTACCGAAGTTGCTCCCCAGCCATATCCGCAGCCTGGTCAAGTGCCCTCGATACGGCTTCGTAGCGGCCCAGATGCGCACTCGCCCAAGCCTCGCAGGCCATCAGCAGCGCCGCATCACCTGGTGCGACACGCCGCAGTGTACGGCGACCAGCTGGCAGACTTGCCATATATCGGCCAGCTACTTATTCTGGGTGGGTGATCAACCGGGAACCCGCATGAGAGAGCCGACCTACTTCGTCCTGGCATCCCTGCTGGACGGGCCGCTGCACGGCTACGCCATCATCCAGCGCACGGAGCAAATATCGGGTGGCCGGATCAAGCTAGCCACCGGGACGTTGTACACGGCACTGGACCGGCTCACTGCTGAGGGCCAGGTGGAGCTGGTGCGCGAGGAGATCGTCAACGGCAGGGCACGCCGTTCCTACGGGCTGACGCCGCCTGGCGCCGGCGCGCTGCGGGCCGAAGCGTCGCGGATGGCGGAGGCTGCCCGCCTGGTGACGGACCATGGCCGCGGCCTGAAAGAGGTCCGGGGTGCCCGGAAGGCGAGCCCGGCGTGAGTTCCCTGGAGCGGCGCTGCCGCCGGCTGCTGCGCGCCTACCCCGCCTGGTACCGCCGCGGACGGGGCGAGGAAATGCTCGACACCCTGCTGGAGGCCAGCCCGCCCGGCCGCAGCTGGCCTTCCTTCCGCGACACGCGGGCCCTGATCACCGGGGGCCTGCGAGTCCGCGGCTGGACCTGGCTGCTGACGATGCTGTGGGTTGCGGCAGGAGCCGTCAGCACTGGCTACACCTTTTACATCACCACCCAGCCGTACCACCCGGACCTCGGGATTCCGGGGTGGAGCACAGACCCGCTGGTAGTCCAGATCACCATAGTTCTGGCGATTGTCGCCCCGCCGGCTCTGCCTGTTCCACTGCTGGTTGCCGGGTTCATCAGGCTTCGCGGCTGGCGGCGCGGCAATTGGCTCCGCGCGGCCGCGTGGGCAGGTGCGTGTATTGCGGGCGCCGCTCTCTTGGCGCTGTCCATTGTCTGGGGAGATTACCCATGCGGCAAACAGGGGCTGTCGTGCCCTTATGGCAGCCCCGCCCTGGTGAGCTGGGGAGAGCTGGCGATCTGTCCCGCGTGGCTGGTGCTCGGGGCCGTGATGACCTGGATCCTGGCCCGGCCAGCCCGCCGTTCGCATGTACCCGATCCAGCCAGCCGTGCTAGCCACGAAGCCAGCCGATGGCCGCCCGGTGCCGGCGACCTGCAAACGTAGAGCCCGTGCCCGCAGCGTGCCCGAAGCAAGGGTCAAAGACGCGGCACCACAGTCGCTCGCGTACCCACCGCGATGGTCCTCAAGCTAGCTCGCCTGGCCCTAAACGTGCACCTATTGCGGTTACGGCCGCAAAACTGCCGGTGACGGTGAGGCGCAACCAGTGGCGCACATGAAGTCGCCAAGACTCCGGGACCGGCATGTTCTCAGATCAGCCGATCTTCCGGGCCGGGATCCGCCCCGTCCGATCGAGCTGGGACATCACGCGCAGGTGGCCCGCCGGATTCCCGAGTCGTGGGCACATCTCCGATCATGGCCGATGGAGTGGCCCTCAGCGGCAAGGCTGCGTCATAGTAGCCATCTCCATTTCGGGTCAGAGTTGGCTGATGATCTCTGCGCGCTTGGCTTGGTATTCCTCGTCCGTCACCAGGCCGTCCTCGTGTAGGTTGGTCAGTTCCATCAGACGCTCGCGTGGCGATAGGGCCTTGGACAGAGGCTCGGCCAGTGCAGGTGGAGACACTGATGCGACAAGCGCGTTGAACTTCACAGCGCCGCTTTGGGCGAGGCGGATCGCCATAGGGCGTGTAGTTTCAGCATGTTCGCTGCCCAGGCCTTGGCCTCGTTGTCGTTCCGGGCGACCCAGTTCCCGGCTCTTTCCGCTCCCGGTTCCCGGTGCCCCCGTCCAGGTCCCCAGCTCCCGGCCCACCGGGCACCTGGCCGCCAGCCCGGCCCGCAACAACAATGATGGGACATGGGTGAGGTTCCGTGGGAGTGAGTTCCGGTCGACTCCTCGGCGGTGGCCCGGACGGAACTGGTCCTGCAGCCCTTCCCGCCTCAGCTTCCACCGGCATTCCCGGCATTCCCGGCATTCCCGGCATCCAGGGCAGCCAGCCGCCCCGGCCGCTGACACCGGGGGCACCCCGCGGTCGTAATAACGACCCCGAAGTGCCCCCGGTGCTCGGGCAAGACCGTCCCGGACCCGCCTCACTCCACCAGAAACGCACCCATGGGACATCGATGCTGCTCAGCCGGGCCGGGCAACCGCAACGGTGGCCCATGGATGTCGTTGCCGCAGCAACGATGGCCCATAGATGCGGTTGCCCGCCCCCGCCGGACAGCATCGCTGGGCCATCGTTGCGGTGAGCCGAGCCGAAATGTCCGGTTGGCCGGTGCCGCCGGCCAGTTCACGGCCGCCGCAGCGGCTAGAAACGGCTCTAGCGCGTGGGATCCGCCTGCAAGGATTTTCGCATGAGCGTGCACATAGTGCGGTGGCGGACAATGCGTCCATCCGGGCCTTCGGCGTCCCACTCGTCAGGCTCATCGTCATAAGGGACGTAACCGAGTCGCTCGTACAATGTGCGAGCACGAAATTACTGTGCTCAACTCCCAGCTCCGCGGTGGTGTGTCCGCGGTCCATGATGCGTTTCTCCGCAACTCGCACCAGCAGCGTGCCGATCCCGCAGGACTGCAGAACGGGATGAACCGCCGCCTGATACAGCGTCCCGGCCCCGGCACGCTCGGCACCGACGCCAGGTGAGCCTTCGAGCCAGACCAGCCGAGGCTGTCCAGATCACCGACGTTCAGATCCCGGACAACCACGGGCACCGCAAGCTGCGTCACGATCGCCAGCATCTCCTGCGTGAGCTGGTGCAGCAACTTCTGACTCAAGGGTGCACGCCCAGGCGCGATCGAACTTATCTTCCTCGGGCCTCACCGAGCCTTAGCGTGGATCATCGAAGGGTGATTACGTTGGCGGTGATCAGGGCGGCGGCGTCTGAGGCAAGATAGGCGATCACTTCGGCGACCTCGGCGGGGCTGGCGATGTGAATCAGTTCCGCGCGCGCCGCGACTTCCTGGCGGACGGTGTCAGTGACCCAGCCGGTGTCTGTGACCGGTGGGTGGACCATGTTGGCCGTGATCCCGAAGGGCGCCAGTTCCAGCGCGGCCGACATGGTGTAGTTCGTCTGGGCTGCTTTGGCGGCGCCATACGAGACTTCGCCAGGGAAGCCGAGATCACCACCCGAGGTAAGGCCGACAATGCGGCCCCAGTCCGCGCCGCGGGCGACATGACGCCGTGCGAACTCACTGATCATCAGGGCCGCGCCCGTGGCGTCGACCGTGAATTGCTGAGTCCAGGTTTCGGCTGTCACCGGCTGGAGCGACCGGCCGTGCCGGTCGGTGGACGATGGGGTGAACGTATCCGCCAGCCAGCCAGTCGCGTTGTTGATCAGGATGTCGACCGGGCCGAGCCGCTGCTCGGCGGCATCGAACAGCAGTGAGGGAGTGGCTGGGTCCGAGAGGTCAGCCTCCACCGCCATCGCCTGGCCGCCGTCGGCCAGTATCCGGGCCACAACAGGCTCAGCGTCCTGGGCGCGATGATCCCGGTATGCCGACGGAATGCCAGGATCGGCCGGATCTTCAAGGCGCAAAAACGTACACAGCACCGCACAGCCACGCTGCGCAAGGGTCCTCGCGGTTGCCGCGCCGATGCCATGGTTGGCGCCCGTCACTATCGCCGTATGATCGGCCATCGGCACGCTCTCCTTAAGTCAGCCACAGTTGGTCACCCGTGCTCAGCGAACCAGGGCATGGCCGTGGAGTCGTTTCGTCCCTCGCGTCATGTTCTGCTGAGGCCGGCCGGGCCGTGCAAGTACTTGCCTGGCTTCAGGGATGTGCGCTGGCCCACATGTACATCCAGCCTCCGCCTAGCCAGGCGAGCACGCAGGCGATCCAGATGACCCACCGCAGCACCCGGCGCGACGCTGGCGAGGCCAGGCCCACTACCAGCGTCACGACAGTGGCCGCGCCGAGGATGACCTCGGCTCCGCCGACCGTGTTGAGCATGCTGCTGGCGGATTCGCAGGTATCGACGCACCCGAGCATTCCGGTGAGCACGGTGATCAGGACGCACCAGCCTGACACCGGCAGGGTTAACAGGCACGGCACGATCAGCGTCCACGATTGCGGCGGTTCCTGGTAATTCTGGGTGCCGTAGGCGGGTCGGCTGACTGGCAGGCTCATTCGGCCTCCCGGCCGTGGGGAAGATCCGGTGCTGTCACAAGTCACGATCCCAGTTTCCGCCCGGCATTGCCGGATCGCCTGAGTACATCTACTCAACCGCCTCGAAGTGACCGGGTCAGGCAGCGGCATCTCCGAGAGATACCAGCTGAGGGCTGGCGACCCCGAGTTAGCAAGTGCCCGAAATGCCGGGGCAGCGGGAGTGGGGCCAGGGCCGGGGGCTCGACCCGATCGCGTCGAGTGAACCCGGTGCGCTGAAGGCGGCGGTCATGGCCTGATCGCTCGCCTTGCAATGTATAGTATATCTACTTATAGTGGTGACGTGAGTAAGGTGAGGGGTCCTTCAGGCCGGCCAGCCCCGGGTCCGATGCGGGAGCCGACGTACTTCGTGCTGGCGTCCCTTCTGGACGGGCCCCTGCATGGTTACGCCATCATCCAGCGGACCGGGGAGTTGTCGGGCGGCCGGGTGCGGCTGGCGACCGGGACGTTGTACACGGCGCTGGACCGGCTTGCCGCTGAGGGCCAGGTGGAGCTGGTGTGCGAGGAGATCGTCAACGGCCGGGTACGGCGCTCCTACGGGCTGACGCCGCCTGGTGCCGGGGCGCTGCGGGCCGAGGCGGCGCGGATGGCCCAGGCGGCCCGCCTGGTGACGGCCCGGGGCCGCGGCCTGGAGGCGGGCGGCCCGGCTAGGGATGCGAGTCCGGCGTGAGTGCGCTGGAGCGGCGCTGCCGCTGGCTGTTGCTCGCCTATCCGGCCTGGTACCGGCGCCGGCGGGGCGGGGAAATGCTCGGCACCCTGCTGGAGGCCAGCCCGCCCGGCCGCACCTGGCCATCGTTCCGCGACGCGCGGGCACTGCTCACCGGCGGCCTGCACGTCCGAGGCTGGTTCTGGTTGCTGTCCATGCTGTGGGTGGTGATAGGCGCTGGCGGGGCTGGTTACGCCTTTGTCTGCGACCTGCAGGGGTGTACCACCAACCAGTGCACCAACGACGAATTCTGGTTTCCGCTATATAACGGGGAACCTGGGGTGATTGTCGCGGTGGGCGCGCTGGCAGCGGCGGCTTGGCTGCTGCTGGTAGTGCCATTGCTGTTGGCGGGGTTCGTCCGGCTCCGTGGCTGGCGGCCGCGCCAATGGCCCCGCACGGCTGCGTGGACCGGTGCGTGGTTCGCGGGCTGCGCGCTCATGGTCCTGGTCGTGGCCGTGGGAGGGTATGGTTCCGACGTTCCCGACGTGGGCTGGGGAGAGCTGCCGATCTTCGCCGCGTGGCTGGCACTCGGAGCGGTGATGACGTCGGTACTGGCCGAGCCGCCAGCCCACGAGCGGGATCTGCCCGAGACCAGCGACCGTTCCAGCAGGCAAGCGAGCTCGTAAAGTGCCTTCGATCGACAACATCGCCGAAGAACATGTGGAGCGGGCGGCTGCCCTGGACCCGTTAAGCGCCACCTACATCGGGATTGGCGGGCACGACCAGGAGTTGGCGGATCTCAGTGCGGACGGGTTCGCCGAACGGGCCGAACTGGATCGCTCGACCCTCGCCACCCTTGATGCGGCCGAAGCCCCGGAATTGCGCGAGCAGGTCGCGCGGGCCGCGATGGCCGAGCGGCTGGCCCTCGACGTGGAGCGCTACGACGCCGGGGACACCGGCCCTAACCCGATTCTAAAGATTCTTAACAACGGACCGCTGGCTGAAGCTAACCGATGCCTGAGCGGTCTGCCGGCTACCGCATCGCTGGCCCATGGGTGCCTTTCCTTGGCAATGAGCCATCCCGGTGGCGGGCCAGCTGCGTCCGGGCGGTTCCGCTGCCGATGCAGGGGCACTTCGCTATCGTTTTTACGAAGGTAAAGTGCCCCCGCCATCAGGGCGCCAGCCGGTTCACCGCCGGGGCAGCAGCTCCAGCGCGGTTAATTGCGGCACATGCCCGAAATACCCGGTGGGCCGGGCCGGAGCAGGGGGCACTCCGCGGTCGTAGAAACGACGGACCCCGAAGTGCCCCCCTGTGCTCGGGCAAGATCGTCCGGGAACCGCCTCACTCCCAAAGAGACGCACCCCACACACGCTTGCCCTCCTGGCTTGCGCGCCGACTATTCAGTGATACTATCTACCGGTAGTCAATAACACTGAGTAGCGGAGGAGGGAGGTGTTCCGTGGGCAAGCAGGTGACGGAGATGCTCAAAGGGACGCTGGAGGGGATCGTTCTCGCGATCCTGCTCGGCCGGCCGGCGTACGGCTACGAGATCACGGCCTGGCTGCGGGAGCAGGGATTTTCCGACATCGCCGAAGGGACCGTCTACGCGCTGCTCATCCGGGTCGAGCAGCGCGGCTTTGTCGACGTTGAAAAGGTCCCCTCCGAGAAGGGGCCGCCGCGCAAGGTGTACTCCCTCAACGCTGAGGGTCGGGAGTATCTCGAAGAATTCTGGAGGACCTGGAGCTTCCTCACAGAACGGCTCGAACAGCTTCGCGAAGGAGGCAGGTAAACATGGCGACAGGGTGGACAAAGCTCCTTGAGACGGTCTACGGACCGCTTGAGCAGAAGCGGCAATACCGGCAGTACAAGGCACGCGTCGAACGGCTTCCCGCAAGTTATCGAACGGCGGTCGATGCGCTGCAGCGGTATTCGTACTACTTCGGGCACGGGACGGCAGAAGGCAGCGTGTCGATGCTAAACGACCTTGCCGATCTGTTCGAGCAGAGCGCGGCGAGCGGAACCCCGGTCCGCGAGGTCGTCGGGGAGAACCCCGTGGAGTTCGCCGAGGCGTTTCTCAGGAATTACCCGGAGGGTCAGTGGATCGTCAAGGAACGGAAACGGCTGACCAGCGCCATCGAGCGCGCGGAGGAAGAAGGCACAGGAAACGAAGGGACATCCCCATGACGACACAGTCGGTTCAAGCGATGCACGTGCAGGGTCTGGAGAAGTCGTACAAGGAGCTGCGCGTGCTGCGCGGCGTGGACTTCGACGTCGCACGGGGCAGCATCTTTGCCCTGCTCGGATCCAACGGCGCGGGCAAGACCACGGTCGTGAAAATCCTGTCCACGCTGCTCAAGGCCGACGGGGGCACGGCCACCGTCGATGGTTTCGACGTCGCCAGGCAGCCGGCGAACGTGCGGGAGTCCATCAGCCTCACCGGGCAGTTCGCGGCCGTGGACGAAATCCTCACCGGGCGAGAGAACCTGGTGCTGATGGCCCGGCTCCGGCACGTGAAGGACGCCGGCCGGATCGCCGACGACCTGCTGGCCCGTTTCCAGCTCACTGACGCGGCGGAGCGGAGGGTGTCGACGTATTCCGGAGGCATGCGCCGCCGCCTGGACATCGCGATGAGCCTGATCGGCAATCCGCCAGTGATCTTCCTCGACGAACCGACCACCGGGCTCGACCCTCAATCTCGCGCGGAGGTGTGGAACAGCGTCAAGGAGCTCGCCAGGCAGGGCACGACGGTGCTGCTCACGACGCAGTATCTGGACGAGGCCGAACATCTTGCCGACCGGATCGCGATCCTGCACGGCGGACGGATCATTGCGAACGGCACCCTCGCCGAGCTTAAGCAGCTGCTCCCGCCCGCCAAAGTCGAGTACGTCGAGAAACAGCCGACCCTCGAAGACGTCTTCCTCGCCATCATCGGCAACGACGGCACGAACAACTAAGGAACAACGATGACCAAGCATTTTTTCGGCGACACCACCGTCCTGCTAGGACGGTCCCTGCGCCACATCACGCGAAGCCTGGATACCATCATCACGACCACGATCATGCCGATCGCGTTCATGCTGCTATTCGTTTACGTGTTCGGCGGCGCGATCCATACCGGTTCGCAAAATTACGTGAACTACCTGCTGCCCGGCATCCTGCTCATCACGATTGCCTCGGGCATCTCCTACACCGCGTTCCGGCTCTTCCTCGATAAGCAGGGCGGCATCTTCGAGCGATTCCAGTCCATGCCGATCGCGCGGTCGTCCGTGCTGTGGGCGCACGTGCTGACCTCGCTGGTCGCCAATCTGATCTCGCTCGTGGTAGTGGTGCTCGTCGCTCTCCTCATAGGATTCCGCTCACCGGCGGGAGTGCTTGCCTGGCTTGCCGTGGCCGGGATCCTGATCTTGTTCACCCTGGCGCTGACGTGGATCGCCGTAATCCCCGGTCTCGCCGCGAAGTCCACGGACGGCGCGAGCGCGTTCTCCTACCCGATCATCTTCCTGCCGCTCATCAGCTCGGCATTCGTGCCCACTGACACCATGCCAGGCCCGGTCCGCGCCTTCGCCGACAACCAGCCGGTAACGTCCATCGTCAATACGATCCGAGACCTGCTCACGCAGCAGCCAGTCAGCACAGGCATCTGGGTCGCCCTGGCCTGGTGCCTTGGCATCCTCATGGTCGCGTACGCCCTCGCCATGGTTACCTACCGTCGCATGACGGCCTGAGGATGGACTTCTACGGCCGGGACGGGCTCGACGCGCTGCTGCACGCGGCGGAGAACACCGGATGATACCGGGAGTTTTTCAGCGCGTGCGGCACCGGCGCTTTCGAGCCAGGCAGTGACGAACGGGAGACAGAAGACTGGCTCCAGGCCAATGGCGGCGACCCGAAGGCGCTGCTGCTGGCCCTCGACTCGTGGGTGAATACAACACTGCCGGAACTGGAGGCGATCACCGTACCTGTCCTCATCCTGACCGGCGCGCAGGACCGGCACAACGAGACCGCGAAAGCACTCGCCGACGCTTTGCGCGGGAGTCACGTCGAAGTGCCCGGCGACCACTTCACCGCAGAAAACTCGCCTCAGTACTACCAGGCGCTGACCGAGTTCCTCGCGAAGTAGCCGGCGCTCATGTGACCGGGCGCGGTCCTGGCCGCAGGGCCTTTGCATCAACGCTGTATTTGATCTGCCAGGCGTCGAACTCTACGAACCTGTCCACCTTTGTCATGCCGATGGTCTCAAGCAGGCGACGCGACTTGCTGTTCGCTTCCTGGGTAATCGCCACGACTACGGGCGGCTCCGGCGTGAGGTTGCTGAAAGCCCATGCGACCGCCGCCGCGACGCTCTCCTTCCCGAAGCCCTGGCCCCAGTACTCAGGAAGCAGTTGGTAGGAGACCTCGGTGTCACCCGCCGCGTGGTCATGCGGGTCTGTGCTGGGATCGATGACGACGAGGCCGACGACGGCGTGGTCGGACGTGCGCGCCACGCTGAAGATCGTGCTGGCGCCGATCACGGCCTTCGCGCGGTACGCCGCCTGGTCAGCCGAAACAGGCCCGCCCAGGTACGTGCGCACCACCGGGTCTGTGAAAATCCTAGAAATTACGTCGCCGTCAGCCGACTCGACCGGCCGCAGCACCAGCCTCTCGGTCGCAACCGTCGCGGGCCAGGGAGCTTGCCGGTCATCAGGCATACCGCGACATTAGCAGCGATTTCCCGGCCGGCCAGAACGTTTTCTGTGACCGGTATGGGAGGAGTCCAGGCGGTTGCCCGGAGATCGAGGCGTCCTTATTATTTCGCTAAAGCTTCTAAACGAAAGTATAAAGACATGCGACGTGCTCATCCGTACTCACCGCAGACGATCGACGCAGTGAGTGTCCTTGGCCTGGAGGTGGCGCGCGCCCGGCGGACCAGGCGGTGGAGCGAGGCTGCGCTGGCTGTGATCGAGCGGGCCAATGAACCGGAGGCCAGTGGATGCCAGGGCTGCCAGGAACCGCCGCACGTCGTTACGGCAAGGTATTTGACGAGATCGCGGCTGACTACGACCGCCACCGCCCCGCTTATCCTGACGAGCTCATCGACCAGGCTTGTCAGGTCGCCGGGCTCCGCAGCGGTGATGAGGTGCTTGAGGTCGGGTGCGGAAGCGGCCAGCTGACCCGAAGCCTCGTCGCCCGTGGCCTGCGCGTCACAGCGCTCGAACCAGGTAAGAACCTGCTAGCCCTGGCCAGGACGAACCTGGAGAGCTCCGGCGAGGTGGAATTTGTCAACGCTCAGTTCGAGGATGCCCCGTTTTTTCGCGAGGGGTTCGCGGCCGTGTTCTCCGCGTCCGCGTTCCACTGGGTCGACCCGAAGGTCAGCTGGCAGAAGGCAGCCGAGGTCCTGGTTCCCGGAGGCACGCTTGCCCTCGTAAGTTATTTCGGACTTGAGGAGCCGCGCACCAAGCAAGATCAGGATGCGGTGCTCGCCGCGCTGAGGAGGGTCGCTCCGGATCTTGCCGCTGAATGGCCGGTTTACCGGGATCTCGACGCCACCCTCGCTGGGGTGGAGCAGCGCCGTAGCAACGTGTCCGAGGTATGGGCCTGGCTAGGCCGCTATGACCTGGCGCAAGATTATGCTGGTCGGCTGTTCAGCGATGTCCAGGCGGCGGTTATGCCAAAGCTCGTCGAGCACAATGCTGACCAGCTCACTGCCATCCTTCGTACGATGTCGTTCTACGCCCGGATTTCACCTGATCAGGGCCAGGCTCTTGAACGTGAACTCGAAGCCATCCATGCGCGACTAGGGCGACCGATTCGCTCAAGCATGTTCGCGGTTCTTGTGACAGCTAAGCGCGGCTGTCAAGGTGTCCAGACCGAGTGATCGTGGGCGAAGTAGATGACGCGAGGATCGAGCCGCTGCAGAGCATCCATCCACTCGGGGAACCCTGGCAGCGGCTGCCCGTGATCATCATGGTCGGCCCGCCAGGCGAGCTGATCGGCCGCGTACTCCGAGCCCGTGTCGTGAGTTTGCCCCGCCACGATCACCGCGCCGTCCGACCGGCGGACGACTAGCGACTGGTGGCCAGTGGTGTGCCCGGGCGTGGGCATGATGAAGACGCCAGACGCCACTTCAACCTGACCAGTCACCACCTCGAACCGACAGCCTTCAAGCAGCTCAGGGAGCGTGTAATTCTCCTCCCGGCGGGCGGTTTCGAGTTCGATGGTCTGGACGAATACCGGGATCTGACCGAGCTGGGGGTTGCCTCCGCAGTGGTCAAAGTGCAGGTGGCAATTCGCGACGATCGAGATATCAGAGATCGCCACCCCGGTGGCGTTCAGTGCCTCAGGCAACTCGACCCGGCGAGGCCGGTAATAGGCATCAACCTCAGGATGAGAACCCATGCCGGTGTCGAACAGGATCATCCCGTCCGGATGGTCAACGACGTAGCCAAGACACGCATCCACCCTCGGCCCGGCCGCCCCCAACTCCTCGATCGGGCGGACGAAGTAGCCGAAATCTACGCGGCGCACGGTCAGGTCAGGCATGCGGCCATGCTCGCATACGCTTCCGGCGGGAGCCGATCGCTGCCTGCTCCCGCCGCTGAACCCCTACGGCTTCTAGGCTCGGCTGAAGACGGCGCGGATGGTCATGGTGTTGTGCAACGACGCGCTGAACGGACCCTTCCAGGTGAGGCCGAAATCGGACCGGTCGATCTCAAGCTGGACGTCGAGCTGGAGCGTATCGGCGTCCGGAGCGGTGATCTTGACCGGCACTGAAAGGGGCCTGGTCTGATCGCGGACCTGAAGCGACCCGGTGATCGTGGCACTCTCGCCGTTCAGGGCGACCTCGCTGGCGGTGAAGACGATCTGCGGATGGTTCTCGCTGTCGAAGAAGTCAGCCGACCGCAGGTGCTTGTCGCGGGCGGCCATCTTGGTGTCGACGGAGCCCGCTTCGACGGTGATAGTCCCGCTTGCCTCACCTGAAGCGGTGATCTCAGCGGATCCGCTGACCTGGCCAAACGTGCCCTTTACTGGCACCAGGCCCCACATGCTCTTGGACCGCAGTGCGACCGTGGACCGCTCAGGGTCCAGCGTCCAAGTGCCGGCCAGCGCACCGTCGGCCAGTTTCGCCTGCAGAGTGCCTTCCGCCGGCTGGGCTTCGGCTGTCACAGTGACCTCCAATGATTTGGTTCGCAAATCAGAATAGTTTGAAGTTACGAGGCAAATATACTGTAGACCGGGATTGTCGGGGAGGGCGATGGCAGAGGACACAAGCGATTCGGGGCATTCGGCGGTATGCCTTCAGCTGATGCGGTTGCTGCCGCGCATCGCACGGGGTTTGCGCAGATCGCAGAACCTGGCCGCGCCGCAGGCGGTTGCCCGGCTGAGCCTGCGGCACGTCGCTGCCCTCGAAGAACTCCGTGAAGGGCCGCTGACGGTCGGCAGCCTGGCCGGCAGGCTTGAACTTACGCTGTCGACGGTCAGCGGTGTTCTCGCCGACCTGGACCGGGCCGGATTCATCACCCGCACTGCTGATATGTCCGATCGGCGACGCACCATCGTTCAGATCGCTCCGTCAAGCCAGGAGTTGGTTACCGAATGGCTCGATGGCGCGGCCCGGCCGCTCGCTCGGGTCCTCGATCAGCTTGCCCCCCGCGAGCGTACGGCCTTCCTTAAAGCGATGGGCCTGCTCGAAAACGAGCTTCGTACCCAGGAAGTCCCTGACTAGCCGGACATCACCAGCCCCCCGAGGCCCGGCCCAGCCGGCCGCTCCCCACGTTCGCCGCGTGATAGTGCACCAGGAGTAGTTCGAGGAAATGCGTCGCGAGCAAGCAGCCAGCGAACGCGACCGGTATCGCCGCCCAGGCCGCGATCTTTGACTGCCTGACGAACGGTGCCAGGGCCAGAATGAGCACGCCGGTCACCCACCAGGTGATGCTGCTGCCGGTGAAGGCGCTGGCGGCGCGGGCCAGGCAGCTTGGCGTGTCGGTGTAGATCGCCGAGCAGGCATCGGACGCGCTCCCGATACCCTGGAGCGCCGGCGGCGAGATCGGCCAGAACGTCCAGGCGAGCAGGGCAACGGCGATGCCGGCGAAGTGGAACCAGCTCGACCGCTCGGCACCGTAGGAACGGACCTGAAACCATTGCGCGAAGCCAAGGCCAACGGCGATCGCCGCGGGCAAGATGAGGATCGGCGCGGTGACCGCCATCGGGCTGGTATTGGTGACGAGTCCGGCGATTATCTCCACGATGATCCCGCCGAACACGACGACCCAGCCGGTCGCCCCGCCTTGCCAGGGCAGGACAAGGAACGGGATCTGACGGTCTTTGGCCGCGGGCGTCATAGGCCAAGTATTTAACAAATATCGGAGTGACTGGCGCGATTTATCCCGGTCAGCGCGAGAGCGCGGTAGAGCCCTGCCGCCGCGATCAGCTCGGCGTGGCTCCCGCGCTCGACGACCCGGCCCTGGTCAAGTACGAGGATCTCATCGACCTGCTCGAGTCCGTCGAGATCATGGGTGATCAGCAGAGTGGCCCGCCCGGCGATGGCGCTGAACATGTCGGTCAGCAAGGCCGAGCGCGCGGTCGCGTCCAGGTGAGCGGTCGGCTCGTCGAGCACAAGTACCCGAGGATCGGTGAGCAGCGCCCTGGCCAGCGCGAGGCGCTGCCGCTGGCCGCCAGAAACAGCGGCACCGTTCTCACCGACCATGGTGTCGATGCCTTCCGGCAGCGCCGCCATCCAGTCAGCGAGGCCAACCCGCCCGATCACCCCGGCCAGTTCGGCGTCGCTCGCAGCCGGTGACGCTACCCGCAGGTTCGCCGCGATGCTGGCGTTGAACAAGTGCGGATCCTGCGGGCAGCCGCCAATCACCGCGCGCACGTCGTCAGAGCCGAACCCGGCCAGCGGCCTTCCTTCCACAAGAGCAGAACCGCCCGCCAGCTCAATGAACCTGAGCAGCACCGCCGCCACGGTCGACTTGCCCGCCCCGTTCGGCCCGACCAGCGCGATTCGCCGGCCGGGCATCAGCTCAAGACTCACCCCGTCGAGAGCCAGCGGCCCGCCAGGCGAGTAACGTACGCAGGCGTCGTGCAGGCTCACGGTGACCGGTCCCGCTGGCAAGTCGGCCAGGCAATCCGGCTCCCTGACCACCGATGGCGTGTCCCTGACTCGAGCGATCCGGTCGGCGCTCGCCTTGGCGTGGCTGAGCGCCATCGCCGCGCCTGGCAGCAGTCCGACCGCCTCGAACGCGGCCAGCGCGGTCAGCGTCGCCGCCGCCAGCGGTACCCGGCTAATAGCACCGCCGCCGACCGCGTCGACGCCGGCCAGCAGCACTCCCCAGACGGTCAGGCCCGCGACCAGCGTCGACAGCCCGCTGCCGAGCCCGGCGGCCGCCGCGTCCCGCCTGGCCAGCCAGCTCAGCTCCGCGTTAGCCTGGTCGGCGCGGGCGACCGCGAACCCGGCCGCGCCGAAGACGCTCAGGTCGGCCGCCCCGGCCAGCAAGTCAGCTACCGAGGCGGCGAACCGACCCCCGCGCTGGCGCCGTCCGCTGACCCGCCTTCCTGACCGCCGCGGCGGCAATCAAAGGCACCAGGACCCCGCCGGCCAGCAACCCGACCGCGAGCAACAGCCCGCCAGGACCGATCAGAGCCACGCAGGCCAGTACCGCTCCCGCGCCGGTCAGCGCGGCGGCGAGCACCGGGGTAACGCCGCGAATGAAAAGGTCCTGAGCGGAATCAACGTCGGCGACTAGCCGGGCCAGCAAGTCACCAGAGTGGAAGTCAGGCAACCCGGCCGGCGCGAGTGCCTCTAGTCGTTTCCAGATCGCTACCCTGACCTTGGCCAGCACCCGGAACGCCACGTCGTGCGAGGCGAGCCGCTCGCCGTAGCGGAACATCCCCCGCCCCAGGCTAAGCCCCCGCACCGCGACGACCGCCACGGAAAGCGCCGCGATGTTGGGATGCTGTGACGCCCTGGCCAGCAGGAAGCCCGAAGTGGCCAGCAAGGCGACGCCGCAGCCGGTCGCCAGCGCCCCCGTCGCCGCCGCGACCAGCACCTGCCCGCGCAACGGCCGGGCCAGCCGCACCAGCGACCACAGCGAGCCGTTCACATCAGTACCGCCGTCAGCTCGCGAACCCCGCCATCCTCGACAACTAGCTGTCGGCCGGCCTCGCTGAGCCTGTCCGCGTGTTGCGTGACCACGATCAAGGTACGGCCAGTCGCCAGCCGCCAGAGCACGGCCTCAAGCGCGGCGGCGCTGGCCTGGTCAAGGTGCGCGTCAGGCTCGTCGAGCACCACCAGCGGCGCGTCCTTCAGGAACACCCGCGCCAGCGCGATCTTCTGGCGCTGTCCGGCCGATAGCCGCAGGGCCCGCTCGTCGAGCACGGTGTCGTACCCGTCGGCCAGGCTGGCGATGAACTCCGCCGCCCCGGCCAGCCCCGCCGCCCGCTCGACCTCAGCCAGCGAAGCGCCCGGCCGTCCGAGCGCGATGTTGTCCCGCACGGACCAGGGAAATAGCGCGGGGAACTGCGGCAGCCAGGCGACTTGAGCCCGCCACTCTTCTGGCGCCACCAGGGCGAGATCGAGGTCCCCCGCGAGCACCTGTCCGTCGGAAGGAGCAATAAATTTCAGCAGCAAATTAACCAGGGTGCTCTTGCCCGCCCCGTTGCGGCCGACCAGGGTAATCCGCTCCCCCGGCTCGATAGTGAGGTCGACTCCGCTGAGCACCGGCTCCTTTCCCTGGTAGCCCAGGGTTACGCCGTCGAGCCTGATCGCTACCGAACGCAAATCAGGCACGGGCCCAGTCCCCCCGGCGGGGCCCGTTCCTCCTCGTCGAGAATCTCGAAGACCCGCCCGGCCACCGCCGTCCCCTCGGCACTCGCGTGAAACCTGGCCGCCGCGTCGCGCAGCGGAAGAAAGGCCTCAGGCGTCAGCAACAGCACGAACAACGCCGTCGAATACCCAAGGTGCCCGTACAGCAACCGCAGCCCCACCTCAACCGCTACAAGTGCCGTCGCCACTGAAGCCGCCAGCTCGAGCACCAGCGCGGAGAGGAAGGCGAGCCGCAGCGCCGACATGACGCCGACCCGGTATTCCTCGGTGACCCGGCCGATGATCTCCTCCTGCGCCTTGGCCCGCCCGAAGATCTTCAGCGTGGGCAGCCCGCGCACCACGTCGGTGAAGTGACCGCTGAGCGTAGCCAGCAGCTGCCAGTTCCGTTGGGTCTTCGCCTTCGTGCGCAGCCCGATCAGCACCCCGAACACCGGAATCACCGGCAGCGTGACCGCGACAATGAGACCGGAGAGCCAGTCGGCGGCGGTGATCGCCGCGAGCACCACCGCTGGCACGCAGACGGCCATCACCAGTTGCGGAAGGTAGCTGGCGAAGTACGGGTCAAGCGCGTCGAGACCGCTGACCGCCAGAGCGGTGATCTCGCCTGACCGCTGCCCGGCCAGCCAGACCGGGCCCCGTTCGAGCGCTCGCCTGACCAGCCTGTGCCGCAGCCGTTCCTTGATGGCGGCCGCCGCCCGCAGCGCGGTCACCTCGCGCCCGTGATTCGCGCCCGCCCGTACGACGACGACCGCGAGCAGCGCCGTCAGGCTCCCGGTCAGATCAGCCGCGCTTATCCCCGACGCCGCCGACGCGAGCAAGCGGGCGAGCAGTCCGGCCTGGGCCAGGATCATCGCGGTCCCGGTCAGGCCGAGCACCAGGCAGGCAATGAGGTAACCGCGGGCAGCGGCGCACTCCGTCAGAAGCCGGCGGGCATCAGCGGTCAGCGCCGGAGCGCGATGCGGCATCCTAAAGCGCTCCTGCCCTCGGGGGGCTCCGGGGGGTCGTCCCCCCGGATAGGCAGAGTGAAGGCGCGTTCGCGTCTGATGTCCAACGTGAAGGCCAGCCACCAGGTCAGGACTGCCCCGACGCGGTTACGGAACCCGGTGAGGAACGCGAGGTGGATAAGGAGCCAGCTCCACCAGCCGATGAAGCCGCTGAGCTTCAGCGGACCGGCCGCGACGACCGCCTGGCCCCTGGCGATGTAGGCGGCCGAGCCCAGGTCGCGGTACTTGAATGGAGCGGCGGGAGCTGGATGCCCTGAAACCAGCGCCCTGATCCGGCGCCCGGCGTAGTGCCCGGACTGCATCGCCACCTCGGCCACTCCCGGCAGCTTGCGCAGGCTCATGACGTCACCGGTCACCAAGATCTCCGGATGGCCGGGGATGGATAGATCGTCGCCGACGAGGATCCGCCCGGCCCGGTCCTGCTCGGCTCCGGTCGCCTTGGCTACTGCTGAGGCTAGGGCCGGCGCCTCGACGCCCGCTGTCCACAACACGGTGCCGGCTTCGTAGTGCTCCTCCTTGCCTTCGTGGTTCCTGACGACAAGGCCGCCTTCGCTCACGTCGGTGACGCGCGAGCCCAGGTGCAGCTCGACGCCAAGCTTGGTGAGGGTGGCGGCGGCTCGCTGGGACAAGGTTGCCCCGAATGAGGCCAGCGGGTCCTTGCCGCCGTCGAAAAGCAGGACTCTGGCGTCCTCAGGCTTGACCCGCCGGAACTCGGAGCGCAGGGTTTTCGTCGCGAGCTCGCGAATCTGGCCGGCCAGCTCGACCCCGGTCGGCCCGGCCCCGACCAGGGCGAACGTCAGCCAGGCGCCGGCGCTCGGCCGGGTCAGGCGTGCTCTCGGCCAGCTCGAACGCCCCGTACACCTGGCGCCTGATCGTGAGCGCGTCCGAGATCGTCTTCATGCCAGGCGCCCAGACCGCGAACTCGTCGTGCCCGAAGTACGACTGCTCCACCCCGGCCGCGATGACCAGGTAGTCGTAACCGAGTTCTATCCGCTCGCCGAGCGGCCGCGTGCAGGTGACCTTGCGAGCGCCAGGGGCAAGGTCGGTCACCTTGGCCATCAGGCACTCGACGTTCTTGTCTTTCCTGAACAGCCCGCGCAGCGGCGCCGTGATCTGTCCCTCGGACAGGATGCCGGTCGCGCACTGGTAGAGCAGCGGCTGGAACAGGTGATGCTCGCTCTGGTCTACCAGCGTGACCGAGCAAGGCGCGCGCCGCAGTTGCCTGACCGCGAACACGCCGGCGAAGCCGCCGCCTACAACCACGACCTGCTGGTGCTCCATGAACCCCCCAAGATTTCTACGGCGCCGGATCGTCCCAGGAGTCGCCGTCGGTGAGCAGCGCGCCGGCTTCTTTCGGACCCCAGGTGCCCTTGGCGTAGGTGCGCACGGGCACGACATCACCGAGCACGGGATCGACGATCCGCCAGGCCTCCTCGACGGTGTCCTGCCGGGCGAAAAGCTGGCGGTCACCGGCTAGCGCCGCGCCGATCAGGCGGTCGTAGGGCCGCATGTCGGAGGTGGGCTGTTCGGCGAAGGAGAGCGTCTCGCTCTGGGCCTGCCAGCCGGCGCCCTGCTTCTTGCCTGACAAGGTCAGGCTGACCCGAGCCGACGGGTTGACCCTGAACCGCAGTGAGTTGCGTTCCGCGCCAGTCACCTGGATGCCGAAAACATCGTGCGGCGGATGGAGGAACTTGATCGTGACTTCGGTGGCGGTTCGCGGCAGGCACTTGCCCGCCCGGATCAGGATCGGCACTCCCGACCAGCGCCAGGTGTCCAGCCCGAGCCGGACGGCGATGAAGGTCTCCACGGTTGACCGCGGGTCAACCCCGGCTACCTGGCGATAGCCCTCATACTGGCCGCGCACCGCCGTTTCCGGGGTCAGCGCGCTAAGCGCGCCGATAATCTGGGATTTCGATGAACGCCAGGTGTCAATTCCCCGGCCGTCCGGCGGCTCGGCCATGACCGACGCCAGCACCTGGAGCAGGTGATTTTGCAGCACGTCCCTGATCGCGCCGTTCTTGTCGTAGAACGCGCCCCGGTCGGCGACGTCGAAAGCCTCGGCCATGGTGATCTGGATGCTGTGCACGTGCTCGCGATTGAGCAGCGGCTCGATCATCGAATTGCTGAACCTGACGAACAGCATGTTCTCCACCGGGTCAAGGCCGAGCCAGTGATCGACCCGGTAGATCTGGTCTTCTGAGAAATGCTGGTGCATGGTGTGGTTCAGCGCCTGGGCGCTGGCCAGGTCGTGCCCGAACGGCTTCTCGACCATCACGCGGGACCCGGACTGCAGGCCGGCGGCCGCGATCCCGTCCGCGATCCGGCCGAACAGGGCCGGCGGTACTTCGAGGTAGAAGAGGATCTTCTTGCCCGGGCCGATCTCCTTCGCCAGCTGCTCGTAGGTCTGGCTGGAGTCCAGGTCGCCGTCGATGTAGCGGAGCAGGCCGAGCATCCTGGCCGCCGCCGGCGAGGCCGGGTCGATGTCGTTGCGCTTCAGCGACTCGGTGGCGTAGCCGCGGAACTGGTCAAGGCTCCAGCCGCTCTTGGCGACGCCGATTACCGGCATCTCGAGCACGCCTCGTTCGGCGAGCCCGACGAGGGCAGGAAAGGTCTGAAGCTTAGCCAGGTCGCCGGTCGCGCCGAAGATAACGAGTACGTCGGCCTTTTCCGAGGGTATGGTCATCGTTGCTCCTTAAGCCTTCGCCGGAATACGTAATAGGTCCACGCGGTGTAGCCAAGCACGGCCGGAAGCGCGATAACTACGACGATAGTCATGACCCGCAACGGGTAACCAGGCGAAGCCGTGTTGTGGATTGTCAGGTTGTAGGCCGAATTGGTGGACGAGACCATGACGCGCGGGTAAAGCTCGCTGAAAAGGGAGAGCACCGTGAGCGTAATGGCGGCGGTCGTCGCGGTGAAAGCCCAGCCCTCCCGGTCATCGGCGACCAGCCAGGCCGCCGCCAGCATGGCGAGTACCCCGGAGATCTCCACCGGGTTGGGCAGCAGGCCCTTGCCCGCGATCGAATGGGTCCAGATCACGAACACCAGCAGCACGAGCGCGGCGGCCGGGGCGAGGAGCCTGGCCAGCCGCACCGCCCGCGACCGCAGACCGCCGGCGGTCTTCAGCGCGATGAAGGTCGCCCCGTGCGCCAGGCAGAGCACTACGAGCGTGATCCCGGTATAGATGCCATAGGGCTGAAACAGTGTCCAGAATCCGCCGGTGTACTCGTGCACGGCGTTGATCGGCAGACCGTGCAGGAGGTCACCGAGCGCGATACCGATCACCAGCGGCGCCAGCAGGCTGCCGGCCGTCAGCAGGGAACTCCAGGTCGAGCGCCAGGTGGCGCTGTCCCGCTTGCCCCGGTACTCGAACGAGGTGCCGCGCGCCATCAGCGCGCAGAGCAGCAGTACGAGGGCCAGGTAGAAGCCGGAGAACAAGGTCGCGTACCAGCCGGGGAAGGCCGCGAACATGGCCGCGCCCGCCACGACCAGCCACACCTCGTTGCCGTCCCACAGCGGCCCGATGGTGGCGATCGCGGTACGCCGCCCAGCCTCATCCTTGCCGACGACCGCGTGCAGCATGCCGACGCCGAAATCGAATCCTTCGAGCAGGAAGAATCCGGTCCACAACAGCGCGATGATCAGGAACCAGACCTCAACGAGCGTCATCCCGGCTCCTTGTTAATACAGCAGTGAGGGGACACGGGCTTCGGCGTCCGGTTCGGCAGGCGGCGGTGGTTCGAGGCCGCGGCGGGAGTACCTGATCATCAGCACCGCGTCGATTACCCCGAGCGTGGTGTAGATAAAGCCGAAGGCGACGAGGCTAATGATGACGTCGGTGAACGTGACCGAAGGCGAGACTCCCTGACGGGTGAGCTGCAGACCCTGCACGATCCACGGCTGCCTGCCGCTCTCGGTGAGCAGCCATCCGGCCGTGTTCATGACGAAAGGCAGGATCACGACCCAGGTGGCGGCGAGCAGGAACCACCGATTGGCCGGTACCTTGCGCCTGCGCATGAGCAGCAGGCCCCAGAGCCCGAGCAGCAGCACAATGCCCGCTAGATAGGCCATCACCCGCATCGACCAGTACTGGATGAACACGTTCGGCACGTAGTCCCCGGCCCGAATCTGGCGGAGTACTGCCCTTGCAGCACGCTGAGCCCGATGACCTTGCCGTTCCAGGAGTTGGTCGCTAGCAGTGACAACAAATGCGGGATCTGGAAGATCTGGAACGGGGTGTGATCGTCGTTTCCCCCGCCGATCTGGAAGAGAGAGAACGAGCACGGCTGGCAAGTTGTCCACTGCGCCTCGGACGCCGCGATCTTCATCGGCTGGTACCTGGCCTCGATCACGCCGAGTTCGCTGCCGACGAACATGTCGACGAGGAGCACAGGGACCAGGATCGCCAGTGCCAGCCGCAGTGTCGACCCGAACTCCGCCCGCTTCCTGCGGACCTGCCAGGCGGACACCGCCAGCATCACGACGGTGCCGGTCACGATCGAGTCGAGTACCACGTGCAGGAAGCCCCACAGGAGGACCGGGTTGGTGAACACCGCCCAGATGTCGGTGAGCTGCGGCATTCCGTGAACCAGGCGATAGCCGACCGGGTGCTGCATCCACGAGTTGGCCATCAGGATGAAGGCCGCCGACAAGATCGACCCGAGGAACACCAGCCAGATCGTGATCAGGTGAGTCTTCTTCGAGAGCTTGTCCCAGCCGAAGATCCACAGGCCAAGGAACGTCGACTCGAGAAAGAACGCGGCGAGGCCCTCCATCGCCAGCGGCGCGCCGAAAACATTGCCGACCATCCGCGAGTAAGAGGACCAGTTCATGCCGAACTCGAACTCCTGCACCAGGCCGGTCACCACGCCAACGGCGACGTTGATCACGAGCAGAGTGCCAAAGAACCTGGTCAGCCGCAGGAACTGCTCCTGGCCGGTCCGGTACCAGGCCGTCTCGAGCATGGCCACGAGGAAGGCCAGGCCAATGGTCACCGGCACGAAGAAGAAGTGATTGATCGATGTAAGCGCGAATTGCCAGCGCGCGAGATCGACCGTCACCCGGGTCACCCTTCCCAGCGGCACCCGGCCAGGCACCACCCGCCAGGGGTGATGTGCGGATCCAGTTGCGGCGGGCCGGGTTGGCGACCATCTGACCTGAGGTATGCGCTGACTTTGCGCGCGGGCGGGCAGGTGAAGGTCGTGGAACGATACCCCAACATCGCGGATCACGGGCTGATCGGCGATCTCCAGACAGCCGCCCTCGTCACCACCGAGGGCGCGATCAACTGGTTCTGCTGTCCCAGGTTCGACTCGCCGAGCATCTTCGCCTCGCTGCTCGACGCGGACAAGGGCGGGCACTTCCAGATCGCGCCCGAACGGTCCGACTACGTCACCAAGCAGCTCTACCTTCCCGACAGCGCCGTGCTGGTCACCAGGTTCATGACCCCCGACGGGGTCGGCGAGCTCGTTGACTTCATGCCGGTGCAGACCGGCCGGGTGACCGACCGGCACCGGATCGTGCGGATCATGCGTGTTCCACGTGGAACCATGCGATTCACCATGAGCTTGCAGCCGAAGTTCGACTACGCGCGCGCCAAGCACAAGACCGAGCTTTCCGAGCACGGCGCCATGTTCACCTCGGACGATATGCGGCTTACGCTGCACGTCGCCGGCTCCAGCGGTGGCAGCAGGAACGGCGACAGCGGCGGGGTGCACCGGCAGGGTAACGGGGTGGAGGCGTCGTGGACGTTGCACGAGGGCGAGACCGCCGGCGTGATCATCGAGTCGATGGCCGGCCAGCCCCGGCGGCTTCAGGTCGGCGAGCTTGACCGGCTGCTCAACGAGACCACCAGGTTCTGGCTCGACTGGGTGCACCGCAGCACCTACAAGGGTCGCTGGCGCGAGATCGTCACTCGCTCGGCGATCACGCTGAAGCTGATGACGTACGCGCCAACCGGGGCTCCGGTCGCCGCGGTCACGGCCGGGCTGCCCGAGGATCCGGGCGGCGAGCGCAACTGGGACTACCGGTACACCTGGGTGCGGGACGGGTCGTTCTCGATCTTCGCGCTCCTCGGCCTCGGCTACAGTGACGAGGCGCTGGCGTTCGCCGGCTGGATGCGGCAGCGGATCAATGAACGGGCCGGAGATGGCTCGGGACCGCTCAAGATCATGTACAGGGTAGACGGGTCTTCCGACCTGACTGAGGAAACCCTCAAGCACCTCGAGGGCTGGCGCGGCGCCAAGCCGGTGCGGATCGGGAACGGCGCGGCCGACCAGCTACAGCTCGATATCTACGGCGAGATGTTCGACGGCCTTTACCTCGCCGACCAGAAGGGCTTCGACATACCCCATCAGGGCTGGCAGTCGGTGGCGTACCTGGCCAACTGGGTCGCCGAGCACTGGGACCAGTCCGAGGAAGGCATCTGGGAGACCAGGGGCGGTCGCAAGGACTTCACTTACGGCCGTTTCCAATGCTGGATCGCTCTCGACCGGGCGATCAGGATCGCCACGCACCACGGCCGGCCGGGGAACATCGACCAGTGGATGATCGAGCGAGACCGGATCTACAACCAGGTCATGGACCGAGGCTGGAATCCCAAGGTCAAGGCCTTCACCCAGCACTACGACACCGAAGTACTCGACTCGTCGCTGCTGATGATGCCGTTGCAGGGCTTCATTGCCTCGCGTGACCCGATGTGGCTCTCCACGCTCAAGGCGATGGACGAGACCCTTGTGTCCGACAGCCTCGTCTACCGGTACAACCCATCGCTGACCTCGGACGGCCTGCGCGGCAGCGAGGGCACCTTCTCGCTGTGCACGTTCTGGTACGTGGACGCGCTGGCGCGAGCCGGCCGGGTCGAGGACGCGGCGCTGACCTTCGAGAAGATGCACACCTACGCCAACCACCTGGGCCTCTACTCCGAGGAAATCGGCCAGACCGGCGAGCAGCTAGGCAACTTCCCGCAGGCCTTCAGCCACCTGGCCCTGATCGGCGCCGCGATCAACCTGGACTACCAGCTTGAACACGGTGCGGGTATTCCCGAGCCGATAATCGCGGCAACGGCCCTCGCGAGGTAGCGCGCTTATCCTGCGAGCATGATGACCGTCATCGTGGCAGGAGTGTCCGGTTCCGGCAAGACGACCGTTGGTGAACTGCTGGCCGAGCGTCTCGGCTGGCAGTTTACTGACGGCGACTCGCTGCATCCGGCAGCGAATATCGCCAAGATGGCGCACGGCGAGCCGCTGACCGACGAGGACCGGGCGCCCTGGCTGCACAGGATCGGCGAGCGGATCGACGCCGACGAGGGGGCGGGGCGACGGTCCGTAGTGGCTTGCTCCGCCCTGAGGCGCCAGTATCGCGCCGAATTGCTGCGCGACCGCCCGGAGACATGGATGGCCTTCCTAATGATCGGCTATGACGCGGCGTGCGAGCGACTCGCCGCCCGGCGCGGTCACTTCTTCGACGCCGCGTTGCTCGGCACCCAGTTCTCGGCCCTTGAGCGACCGGGACCTGATGAGGAGCGCGTGGTTCAGGTGCCAGTACGGGACGAGCCCGACCAGGTGGCCAGCGAGATCATCGATGGCCTGCACTTGGTGATTCCCAGTTGAACACCGCCAGCCTATTCGGGCAGGCCGTTGGTTTCGCGCTGCTCGCCGCCTGCTACCCGCCGGCGGCGTTGATCGCCGCCCTGTACCTGGCTTCTGAGCGGCCCGGCCGCACCACCGTGTTCTACGTGGCCGGCGGCCTGGCGGTGGTGACCGTGGTCGGCATCGCGGCGCTCCTGGCGATCAGGGCCGGCGGACTCAGCAACCTCGGCCACCACCACCATCAGACTAGGTACGGCGTCCGGCTGGGCCTCGGCGTACTCGCGATCATCGCCGCCCTGGTGCTCTGGCGGCGCAAGCCACGGGGTCCGGCTAAGCCAGGTAAGAGCAAAAAGCCCGGCCTGCTTCAGCGGCTTACTGACCGGCCGACTCCGCTCACCGCGTTCGCGGTCGGCGCGTTCATGTTCGGGCCGTCTCTCACCTTCATCTCCGCGGTGCAGGTAGTCGCCACCGCGCGGGTGAGCATCGGCGAGACTATCGCCACGATGGTCCTGATCATCGTGCTGACGATCGCTCTTGCCTGGCTCCCGCTCGTGGCCTACCTCGTGGCGCCGCAGAAAACCGTCAGCCTCCTCCAGACCCTGGACCTGTGGCTGAAACGCCACGGCAAAACCGTGCTGACCCTCGCGATAGCAGTAGTAGGCATCCTCCTCGTCGCCCAAGGCATCCTGGGCCTGACCTAACTCACCCGCTCACTTGGCTAGCTGGCCGCCTCGCCCGCCCACCCGGCTGGCCCGCCTACCCGCGTGGCCCGCCTACCCGGCTGGCCCGAGCTGAACAACTGCGACAATTCGCCCGGCTGGAGCTTCCCGCGTCCGGCCGGTGCGGCTGAGTCCCGGCGTAGCGGGCAATACGCTCGGCGGGCCAGGCTTTAACAGCATCGGTGGGCCATCGATGCTGCTCAGCCGGGCCGACTAACCGCAACGGTGGCCCATGGATGCGGTTGGCGCAGCATCGATGGCCCATGGGTGTGGCTCTTCCTGATGGAGGCCGGGTCAGCGGCGGGCGGCAGGCCCAGCGATGGCACAACGCGGCGGTTCCGAGCCGGGAGGCAGGCCCAGCGTTGTCCCTCTGCGGGGGTTATAGCACCTGCGGAGGGACAACGCTGGGCCTGCCCGGCAGCCTGAAGATCAACTCCAAGCCAACCGGCCCAGCTCCATCAGGAAGAGCCACACCCATGGCCCATGGTTGCGGTTGCCCGCCCCGGCCGAGCAGCATCTATGGGCCATGGGTGTGGCTCTTCCTGATGGAGTGAGGCGGGTCCGGGACGGTCTTGCCCGAGCACCGAGGGCACTTCGGGGTCGTTATTACGACCGCGGGGTGCCCCCGGTGTCAGCGGCCGGGGCGGCGGGCTGCCCTGGATGCCGGGAATGCCGGGAATGCCGGTGGAAGCTGAGGCGGGAAGGGCTGCAGGGCCAGTTCCGTCCGGGCCACGCCGAGGAGTCGACCGGAACTCACTCCCACGGAAACTCACCCGTGGGCCAGCGTTGCGGTCGGCTGAGCCCTGTCCGGTCAGCTGGTGCCGTCGGCAAGCTCGCGGCCGCCCCCGGCGGCTCGCGGCCCCTGCGGCGGAGGCCAGCTGAGGGTGCTTTGCCAGCTGGTGTCGGCTGTACGGCTGTCGTTCGCGCACTGACCTGGGGTACCGGACATGTGTCGCCAGGCAATTGCGGGACGCAGCCGGGCGGTACGTGTCCGGTACCCCACCACCGCCGCAGTAGGTCTTGACCTTAAACACCAGCCCCGAACAAAGACCGGCAATTCCAGCTATCGATCACCATAGAGACGGTGATTTGATAACGTATTTATAACGAACAGCGTAGGTACGCGGCGCGGACCTGGGCCAGGATCCTAGACCCGCCCCGCGCTTCACTCCCCAAGTCGTCCCATCGTGGGCGCTGGCCGCGCCGTGACCCGTGGTTAGGCTGGCGGGATGGATCTCAAAGCCGTGAAGGAGGCCGGGAGGCCTGCGCTGCTCGCCTGCGTTGCCGCTGCGGCTGATAACGGGCGAGGCCTGCTCGAGGACGCCGAGCGGCTCGCGGGCGCGGGCAAGTATGCCAGGGCATTCTCGCTTTCTGCGCTGGCGGTCGAGGAGTTCGGCAAGGCCACTGCCCTGCTGACCTTGTCGATCGTGCCGCGAAACGTGCGGGCGCAAGCACCTGTCGGCCGGCTGCTTGAGTGGCATCAGCTGAAGCTGGTCGGGGGCATGCTGCTGGCCGTACTAGGTTTCGGTCCGCCGGGGATTGCGGCCAGGTTCGCTGCGATGCCGGTCACCCAGCTGGAGCAGATCCTCGATAGCACTGGCGTGTTCGCTGACGATGTGGACAGGCATAAGAGACGTGGGCTGTACGTGGACATGGATCGTCACGGGCGGATCCGGCGGCCAGCGGAGATTACTAAGACGGAGGTCTCGGGTCAGCTCGCCTGGGCACGGCAAGTGGCCTCGTCGGCCAGGCATCTCTGCGATCCAGGTGTGCAGTCGAGGTTCGCGGATCCGCCGCCCGAGACAGTTGAGCTCTCGGTTGACTTGGTGCGTGCTTTCGCCGGGGCGAGGAACGCGCGCACTCCCGAGGCCGCCGCTGCCGTGGTGCTGAAGGCGATCAGGAAATTCAAGGGCACCTGGCGAGATGGGGCGCCGGGTGAGCTGACCTGAATCGGCCCCATCAACCTAAATCTCGGCGGGCGATTTTGACCCGGCCGAGGATGCTCGCGCCTTTGGTCACGAGAACCGGGATGCCGGCGACCGGCGCACTGGCGTGACCGGTGACGGAGCGGACACCGAGGAAAGTGAGACCTGAGTCCGCGACCTGCATGCCTGGCGGGACCAGAACCGTCACCTGGCCTAGGACAGCGACGAGACGGATCACCATCCGCGTTGACCCATCCGCCCCGGACCCATCCGCCCCGGACCCATCCGCCCCGGACCCATCCGCCCCGGACCCATCCGCCCCGGACCCATCCGCCCCGGACCCGGCCGCCGCCGGCTCAGGTAGTGACTTGAGTTCTCGCAGGTCAAGGGTGGACAGGCTGCCGATTGCCACGACTGTGCGCCTTGCCTGCGGATCGCGGTCGGCCCCGAGACCACGCTCCGGCTGATTGACCGGCCAGTCTGGTGTTTCTTGCGCAGCTGGCTGAGCGGCGGGGCCGCTGGCGGGAACTGGATCGGCGGCGGCGACGGGAGTAACTCCGTCCTTGCGGCCGAAGCGCAGGAAGACCGTCAGGCCGATGATGATCGCGCCGATGCCGACGCCGAGGAAGAGGATGTCGCGTTCGTTGTGCGACTCGACGAGGATGTCGACAAACGTGATCGCGGCAACAAGGATCAGCATCGAAGTGACCCTGGCTTTCAGGTCCTCCAGGTCGCGCATCACCAGCCAGTTCGGCAGCCAGTGCAGGTGGCCAGGGCGTTCCCGCCTGAGCACGAACAGTTCGTAGAAGCCGAAGGCGGCGATCAGCAACGTAGCGCCGACGAGGAAGGTATCCATCACGATCAGGAAGATGCCAAGGCGCCCGCCAACCCGGCTCGGTTCCCCGAGGTCACCGTCGGCGGTCCTGATCAGGATGTCGGCACCGTAGATGAACGACCCGGCCGCGTCGAACAACAGGAAGATGACGGGGATCAGGGTAAGCAGTCTGGACAGCGCGAGGAAACGCTCGAACCGCCGCTGGATCGTGAGTCCGCGCCTGTTCTCCGGTGGAACGGGCGGGTCCGGGTCGGGTCGGTGCGCTGCGCCCGTCACATCCGGCACTTACCCACCAACCGGCCAAAGAACCATCGGCCAGCCGCCGCCCCCGCCGTGCCGCCGGGGCTGAGAAACACGACAACGCCCCCGGGAGCTAATAGCTCCCCGAGGGCGCGGCGTGCGCTGGCGCGAGGTCGCCTCTCGGCGAAAGGCTCAACGCGGCTCCAGCCGAACGGTAATCCGCGAAGGCAATGGTGTAGGCCCGGGGGACACAACACGCCAACGATCTTTGTAACGCGCGGTGCGGGTGAGAGTATTCCACCTGAAGGCACAAGTTTTCGCGAGGCTGGGCGCAGGCGATCTCGCGCGCGTGCGCCTGGTGACCGGGCGGCGTACGCTGGGTTTCGTGGTTGCAGCGCTAAGCAGATCTGGTTGCTGCGCTAAGCAGATAAAGAGGAGCGGCGCGACATGGTTGCGGGCGTCTCGGCCATCGGCTGCATCGGCGTCATTACCGTTGCGACTCGCGGTGCGGCGGGACCCGGTGAGGTCCTGGTCAAGATCCGCGGCGGGTCAGAGACCTTCATCGCGTGGTCACCCGAGCCCCTGGCCAAGGACACCACCGTCCTGGTGATAGAAGAGCGCGGCTCCAGAACCGTCGATGTGAGCGCTTGGACCGACCCACTTAACCCCTGAAAAGCAATAATCCCGAGTGGAGATGAAGAAATGCTCGGTTATCGAGTCCCAAGGCCTGACCAGGCCATGCTGGTTTCCGGTGGAAGATTCGGCATGAACGGTGCGCCCTTCAAGGTGGTCACCGGCCACGGGGCATTCGTGTTCCCCTTCTTCAGGAAGGCGAACTTCCTGACCCTGTCGATGTGCGAAGCCGAGGTCGCCGAGCAGTGCGTGACCAGGCAGGGCATCACGATGAACATCCGCGCGGTCATCGCCTTCAAGGTCGGCAACGACCAGGAGAGCATCGTCAACGCCGGCCAGCGTTTCCTGTCCGACCAGAATCAGATGTCCACCCTGACCGGCCGGATCTTCGCCGGTCACCTGCGGTCGATCATCGGCTCGATGACAGTCGAGGAGATCGTCACCGAGCGTCAGAAACTGGCCATCGAAGTGCTGGACGGCTCGAAGACCGAGATGGCCAAGATCGGCCTTAGCGTCGACTCGCTGCAGATCCAGTCCATCGACGACATGAACACTGGCTACATCGACTCGATGGCGGCCCCGCACACCGCGGCGATCCAGCGGCAGGCTCAGATCGCTCAAGCCCAGGCTCAGCAGGCGGCGGCGGAAGCGCAGCAACTGTCGCAACGGCGCCAGGCCGAGTACGCGCGGCAGACCTCAGTGGTCCAGGCGCAGTACAAGGCCGAAGTCGACCGAGCCCAGGCCCAGGCGGCCCAGGCAGGCCCACTCGCCCAGGCGCAGGCCACGATGGAGGTGCTTTCCGCCCAGGCGGAACTCGCTCACCGGCAAGCCGAGTTGCGTGAACGCCAGCTCGTGAGCGAAGTCATCAAGCCCGCCCAAGCCGAGGCCGAGAAGGTGCAGATCCTGGCCAGAGCGGACGCTGACCGGATCAAGATGACGGCTGAGGCGGCCGCCTCCCACAACAAGGTCGCGCTCGACCGGATGCTGATCGAGCAGCTGCCGCAGATCGTGAAGGAAGCGGCATCAGGGCTTCAGGGTGCGAACCTGAACGTGCTGAACGGCGCGGACGGCCTGAGCGAGATAGCCGCCGGCCTCGTCGCCCAGGGCATAACGATCCTTGACTCAGTCAAGAAGGGCCTGAACAGCGACTCGGTGACCGCTCTTCCGGCGTCCTCTCCTGACCGGCCGGCCGACGGGTCGTAGCGGGGGTTGATGTCCCTCAGCTGGCCCCGGCTTCAACCGCAACGATGGCCCATAGATGCTGCTCGGGCCGGGCGGGCAACCGCATCCATGGGCCACCGATGCTGCTGCAACCGCATCCATGGGCCACCGTTGCGGTCAGCCGCCCCGGCCGAGCAGCAACGATGGCCCACCGATGCTGTTCCAGCTTCAGCCCGGCGAGCGGAATTGCCCGCGACGCCGGGACTCAGCGCCGCCGACTGGTCGCCGGAGGCCCCAGCCGGGTGAATTGTCGCAGTTGTCCAGCTCCGGTCAACGCCGCCCAAGGAGGGAGGGAGTGCCGACGCCGACGCAGTCGGCCAGGCCGAGTAAGGACGACCTTTTGTTGCCCGCTGCAGGCCTAAGATCACTACGAAATTCGCACTAAAACAACCCATGTTGTATTGGCAATTTGCCATATGCGGAGCGACTATTTGCCGAGACCCGCATGATTAGGCGCATGACCCACGCGACTGCTTTGTATGTGGCCCTGATCGTCACGGCCAGCCTCGCTGTCGGCTGGTATGGCTCACGCGCCTGGATCGCGCACGGCGACCTCACCGGAACAGCCAGGAAGATCTCTGGCCTGCGGAAAGCTCGCGGATCTAACGGCACGATCGCCATTTTAGTAATAGTTGGCGCGCTTTTCATCATTTATGAATTGGTAGCGAAGCATAAGTGACCGGCGCCGACGGCGGAGCGGCGGCGCACCGGGTCAGCGAGTGCCTCGGTTAGCTGGTCAAGCGCGTTCACCGTATGTGCGCTGACGACCGCGTCGCAGTGCGGCCAGGCCGCGGCCATGCCGGCGGCTAGCGGCTGGTAAGCCGCGCTCTTAGTACGGGGATTAACCCAGACAATGCGGTGCGCGACCAGTGAAAGCCGTTCCATTTCCCGGCGCAGCAACTCGGGGTCCCCGGTCTCCCAGCCGTCAGAAATGATGACGACCACGGCCCCCCGTGCCATGCCCCGGCGTCCGTAGCAGTCGTTGAATTCCTTGAGCGCAGCGCCGATCTTGGTACCGCCGAGCCAGTCGGGCGCGACCTGGCCGGCTTGCCTGAGAGCCTGGGCGGGCGAGGTCCTGGCCAGTGCGGGCGTGAGCCTGGTCAGCCTGGTCGCGAAGGTGAACACCTCGGCCCTGGCGCCGCCGGCCGCGCAGTAGAGCAGTTGGATCATCGCCCGCGCGTAAGGCTCCATCGATCCTGAGATGTCGCACAGCACGACCAGCCGCCGGGGCCTGACCGCCGGAGCGGTGCCGATCAGCCGGAACGCGTGCCCGCCGGTGCGCCTCGCCTGGCGCAGCGTCGCCCGCAGGTCGGTTCGGCGCCCGCCCGGCCGGCGGCGGTAGCGCCGGGATGAGCGCGCGGGCACCGCCAGCGTGATTCGCCGCATCAAGGCGACTACCGAGTTCAGCTCGGACTCGGACAGCTCACCGAAGTCCTTGCTGGCCAGCCGCTCGGCCGTGCTGCCGAGGAACCGGTCTTCGATCTCGCGTTCGGAGTCCGGTGAATCGGAATCAGCCTCAGAAACAGAATCCGCGCCCCCGGCCGCCGTCCCGTGCGACTGCGCCGCGAGTACAGCGCGAGCCAGCAGGTCCTCCGGCGATCCGCCCGGCGGCGGCACCACCCCGCCAGCGTCCTGACCTGTGCCGCCTGCGAGCTGGGACAGTTCACCGAGGCCCTCAAAGACCTGGTTGAACACTGCTCCGAGAACCTCGCCGTGCTCCTTGCTCGACACCAGGGTGGCGAGCGCGCACAGGTAGAGCGCCCGCCTAGTCGCGGGCCTGGCGACGATGACCGCGGCCGCGAACCGCTCGCACCGGCCTTGCCCGACCGGCAGTCCCGCTTGGCGCAGCGCGGCCCCGAACCTGGCACTTACCTCGGCCAGGTCGCTAACCATCGGTAATCGTCGCGAACCCGGCCCGCCGCACGGCCGCCAGGTCCTCTGAGTACTTGAGCACGGCGCCGGCCGTGCGTTCGGCGGTCACAGCGTCAAGGTCGCCCGCCCCGAGCACCGCCAGCGCGTTCGCCCAGCTGATCGCCTCCGCCACGCCTGGTGGCTTGGCCAGGTCAAGCAACCTGAGCCGGCCAACTCCGGCCGCCACCTGGTCGGTCAGCGGAACGGCCGCCCCGGGCACCCGCCGCCTGATGATCGCCGCTACCCGGGTCACCTCCGGATACTCGATCCAGTGGTACAGGCACCGCCGCTTCAGGGCGTCGTGCAGGTCTCGGGTCCGGTTCGAGGTCAGCACCACGACCGGCGGGTAGGCCGCCCGCCTGGTGCCCAGCTCAGGTATGGTCACCGCCGCCTCGGCGAGCAGTTCGAAAAGGAACGCCTCGAACTCGTCATCGCCCCGGTCGACCTCGTCGATCAGCAGCACGGCGGGCCGCGGACCCGGATGGTCGATCGCCGCGAGCAGCGGGCGCTCGAGCAGGTACTCGTCGCTGAACAGGTCGGCTTCACGCGGACTCTCACCCCGTGCCTCGGCCAGCCTGATCGCGAGAAGCTGCCTGGGATAGTTCCACTCGTACAGCGCTTCCGCCGACGTCAGGCCCTCGTAGCACTGGAGCCTGATCAGCGGGGTGTCGAGCACGCTGGCCAGCGCCTTCGCCGCCTCGGTCTTGCCCACCCCAGGTTCGCCCTCGAGCAGGATCGGCTGGCCCATGCGCGCGGCCAGGAAAAGCGCAGTGCCGAGCGGCTCGTCGGCTAGGTAACTAGCCTCGTCCAGGCCGGCCAGGAGCGCGGCGACATCGGGAAGCTGCTCGGCAAGATCACTCATCCGGCGCGCTGACCTCCTTAAATTCTTTAACCACGCGACCAGGACATTCCATCACGGGCCAGTGCCCGCAGGGGCGGCGGTGGCCGGCGGGGCAGTGGCCTGGGGCGGGGTTGCCTGCGCGGCCTGGATGGCGCACCATACCGCTGCCGGAGTCAACGGCATGTCCGCGTGCTTTACTCCGAGCGGAGCGAGCGCGTCGATGACCGAGTTCACGACGGCCGCCGGGGAGCCGACCGTGGCCGACTCGCCGATGCCCTTCGCGCCGATCGGGTGATGCGGCGAGGGCGTGACCGTCTCCCCGAGTTCTGGTGAGGGAACCTCAACGGCTGTGGGCAGCAGGTAGTCCATCAGTGACCCGCCCAGGCAGTTGCCGTCGAAGTCGAACGTGATGTTCTGCATCAGGGCCAGGCCGATGCCGTCGGCCAGGCCCCGGTGCACCTGCCCTTCCACGATCATGGGGTTGATCCGCACGCCGCAGTCGTCGACGGCGATGAACCGGCGGACGGTGACCTGACCGGTGCCGGCGTCGACGTCGGTCACGCAGATGTAGGCGCCGAACGGGAACGTCAGATTGGGCGGGTTGTAGACGGTGATCGCGTCGAGGTGCCCTTCCACGTCGACACCGAGCTCGAGCCCGGAATGAGCGGCCATCGCGATCTCGGCGAGGCTCCGTCCCTGCTCAGGATCGCCCTTCACCCGCCAGGCACCGCCCTCCCACTCAAGGTCATCCGCCGAGACCTCCATCATCGCGGCCGCGACCAGCTTGGCCCGGTCCCGTACCTTGCGGGCGACCATGGCCGCCGCCGCGCCGGACACCGCGGTCGACCTCGACCCGTAGGTGCCGAGGCCGAAGGGCGTCCGGTCGGTGTCGCCGTGCACAACCTCGACGTCGTCTGGGGACAGGCCGAGTTCGGCCGCCACGATCTGGGCGAAGGTCGTCTCGTGGCCCTGGCCCTGGGTCTGGCAGGAAACCGCGAGCACGGCCTTACCAGTCGGGTGGATCCGCAGGTCGGCGCCGTCGGCCATGCCGAGGCCGAGGATGTCCATCTGATGCTCGGGCCCGGCGCCCACGCCCTCGGTGAAGAAGCTGATGCCGATGCCCATGTACTCGCCGCGATCCCGGCTGGCGGCCTGCTCGGCGCGCAGCGACTCGTAGCCGGCGAGATCCATGGCCGCCCGCAGCGCCCTCGGATAGTCGCCTGAGTCGTACTCGAGCCCGGTCGGGCAGGTGTAAGGGAACTGCTCAGGCCGCAGCAGGTTCCGCATCCGCAGCTCAGCCGGATCGAGGCCGAGTTCAAGCGCCAGCAGGTCAACCATCCGCTCGACCAGGTAGACGGCCTCGGTGATGCGGAACGAGCACGAATAGGCGACGCCGCCCGGCGCCTTGTTCGTGTAAACGCCGGTGACTTCGCAGTACGCGGCCCGCAGGTCGTAGGACCCGGTGAAGATGTGGAAGAAGCCGGCCGGGAACTTCGTCGGCTGAGCGGCGCCGTTGAACGCGCCGTGGTCGGCGAGCACGGTCGCCCGCAGGCCGAGGATCTTACCGTCGCGCGTCGCCGCGATCTCGCCGCGCATGTGGTAATCGCGAGCGAAGGACGTGGACATCAGGTTCTCTGAGCGGTCCTCGACCCATTTGACCGGCTTCCCGGTCACCATCGAGCCGGCGATCGCGCACAGGTAGCCAGGGTAGACGGGGACCTTGTTGCCGAAGCCGCCGCCGATGTCGGGCGAGATCACCCTGATCTTGTGCTCGGCCAGGCCGGTCATCATCGCGTACATCGTCCGGTGCGCGTGCGGTGCCTGAGTCGTGCACCAGATCGTGAGCCGGCCGGTGACCTGATCCAGGTCGGCGATCGCGCCGCAGGTCTCGAGCGGCGCCGGATGCGACCGCGGGTAGTGCAGGTCCTGGGCGATCACCACGTCCGCCCGGGCGAAGACGGCGTCAGTCGCGGCCTTGTCCCCTGCGGCCCAGTCGAAGATCCGGTTATCCCGGCCAGCGCCAAGGTCATCCCTGATTCGCGGGGCGTCGTCGTCGAGCGCCTTGGCGGGGTCGATGACCACGGGCAGCGGCTCGTAGTCCACGTTGATCAACTCGAGCGCGTCGCGGGCCGAGTACCTGTCCCTGGCCACGACGAACGCGACTTCCTGACCCTGGAACCGCACCTTGTCGGTCGCCAGCACGGCCTGAACGTCGGCCGACAAGGTCGGCATCCAGGCCAGGCCGCGCTCGGCCAGCAGCTCGCCGGTAATGACGGCTTCGACCATCGGGTGCGCGGCGGCCGCCGCCGTGTCGATCGACAGGATCTTCGCGTGCGCCAGCGGACTGCGAAGCACAGCTCCGTGCAACATGCCTGGCAAGGTGATGTCGTCGACGAAGGTGCCCTTGCCTCGCACGAACCTGGCGTCCTCCTTGCGGGCGACCGGGCCGTATGCCATTTGGTAGCTGGGAATTTTGCTCATGATTGATCAGCCGGCCGTTCGGTTGCCTCGAATTCGGCCGCCCACCGGACGGAGCGGACAATGTTCTCGTACCCGGTGCAGCGGCAGACCTGTCCAGACAGCGCCTCCCTGATCTCGGCCTCGGAGGGGTCGGGCTGATGATCGAGCAGCCAGCGGGCGGTGAGCATCATGCCGGGGGTGCAAAAGCCGCATTGCAGTCCGTGGCAGTGGGCGAAGCCTTGCTGGACCGGGTCAAGCCGGCTGCCCCTGGCCAGGCCCTCGACGGTGAGGATCCGGCGGCCGGCGGCCATCGCGGCCAGGACGGTGCAGGACTTCACCGGCTTCTCGTCCAGCCAGACGACGCAGGCGCCGCAATTGGAGGTGTCACAACCCCAGTGCGAGCCGGTCAGCCCAAGTTCATCCCTGATCAGGTGGATCAGCAGCAGCCTCGGCTCGACGTCCCTGCTGTACTCGGTGCCGTTGACGGTCAGCGTGATCCGCATGTCAGCCCCTGGCTCGCGCGACGGCGCGGCGCAGCGCCCTTTTGGTGAGCTCGCTGGCCAGGTGACGCTTGTACTCAGCCGGTCCGCGCTGGTCGGAGACCGGCTGGCAATGCTCGGCGGCGAGCTCGCCTGCCCGGGCGAAGGTTTCCTCGGTAGCGGGCGCTCCCCGCACGAACTCCTCGGCTTCCCTGGCCGCGAAGTGCCTGGCGCCGACGGCGGTGAGGCCGATCCCGGCCCCCTTGATCACGGGCGGGTCTTCGCCGGCGGAGGCGTCGAGCCACACCGATGCGCCGGCGGCGCCGATTGGCCAGTCACCCACCCGGCGGCCGACCTTCTCGTAGGCGCTGCCGCCGCCCGGCTTGATCGAGATCCTGATCTCGGTCAGGATCTCGCCCGGCGCGACCACGGTCTCGTAGGGACCGACATGGAATTCGCGCGCCGAGACAGTCCTGGTGCCGGCCAGGCTGGCGATCACCATCGTTGCCTCGAGAGCCGCGAACGCCGCCGAGAGATCCTCGGAAGGGTCCGCCTGGCACAGCGAGCCTCCGACAGTGCCCCAGAGCCGGACGACCGGGTCCGCGATCACGCGCTCCGCGTCGTGCAAGATCGCGAAATGCTTCCCGGCGAGCGGCGAATCGAGTAGCTGGGCGTGCCTGGTCATCGCGCCGATTCGCAGTTCATCGCGGGCGACGTGGAGGAAGCACAGGTCGGTGAGCCCGTTGATGTCGATGAGCGTCTCGGGCTGCGCCAGCCTGAGCTTCATCATCGGAATCAGGCTGTGCCCGCCGGCTAGCACGCGCGACTCAGGGCCGAACTTGGCGAGCAGGTTGAGCGCATGGGTGAGGCTAGTCGCCTTCTCGTACTCGACGTACGCCGGAACTTGCATAGGTCACCCCCGCTCAAGAGTGTGCGTGATAATCGAAGGCAGTCATGACACTTACTCAGCTCAACGCGTTCGTGCTGGTCGCCAGGCTCGGCTCGGTGACAGCGGCGGCTAACGCGCTCGGGGTAAGTGAGCCCGCCGTGTCCCAGGCGCTGTCCGCGCTGCGCATGCACCTGGGCGATCAGCTGGTCAGTCGCGGCCCGAGCGGGATGACGCTTACGCCTGGCGGTTCGCGGCTGCTCGCGACCGCGTCTCAGATCGTGGTGCTCGGCGCCGAGGCGCACGCGGCCGTCAGGGCCGCCCAGGGCGCACCTGAGCAACTGCGGGTCGTGGCCTCGCCGACCGTCGCCGAGTTCGTCACGGCGCCGCTGCTCGAGGCGTTCACCAAACGGTTCGCGACCGGGCTTGAGGCATCGTCCGGCGTGGCGGTGACTAAGGAGATGGCGGTGCTGGTCGCCAACCGGCTCGCCGACGTCGCCATCGGGCCGAACGTGGCCGCCGACCAGGAGCTTCCCGTGGTCAGCGAACCGATCTTCAAGTACCGGCTCGTCGTCGTCGCTGGCGGGCAGTCGCATCCCCGCGGGCCCGCGCACCAGTGGCGCTGGCTCGTCGGGCCGTCCGCGACCGATCCTGACAGCGACTTCGGGCAGTTCATAGCCCGGCTGCGGATACCCGAGGAGCGGATGGGCGTCTTTCCTAGCCAGACCGCCGCCTGGGCGGCCGCCGCTGACGGTGCCGGGGTCTCGGTCGCGGTCGAGCACCTCGTCGCCCAGCAGTTGCGGCGCGGTGAGCTTTCCCTGGTCGACGTGCCGCCTGGTCAGGGGTGCTGGTACGCGACCTTGCTCGAGCGGCAGCAGCGGAGCGCCGTCGCCAGTTCGCTGCGCCGGTTCCTGAGCACGCCAGAGGCGATGCAGCTGATCCGCTCGCCGTCGGCTGGGGTGCCGCCGTCGAAGTTCCGGCCCCCGGTCTACGTCACGATCTGGAGCTGATGTTAGGGCGCTCGGGCCGGGGCGCTGTGTTAGCCCGGGGGGGCGACCCCCCGGAGCCCCCCGATGCCGAGGCGCCAAAGGCGCCGTCTTCCCTCGTCGTTCGTCGCTCGTTCCTCGCTCCTCACTCCTCAGTCCAGACGGCACCGCGCCTCGGCGTCGCGATCTTGTTCGCTTTGCGGGCTGCGCGTGGCTACTTAAGCAACAACTTATTACCAAGTTGCCAGGGCAGGTAACCGGGAGAATCATCGGGCATGCTGCGTGGTGCCTGCAGTGCCTCGTTCATCGTGCCCAGGGAGCATGCCAAATGCGTATTGAGTCAGACGGGCATAGCCAGGGGAACCCTAGGCTGTATGAGCTGATCGAGCACGCGCCGAAGACCGGTAAGAGCCCGACGGTCTGGGCCTGGCCAGAGCTGATTGACTACCTGAAGGTCGCCGGTCAGCCGGTTCCTGGTCCCTGGCCGCCGCACCAGGAACCGCGGCCAGATCCGGAAGAGGACACCCTGCCGGTGGCGGTCGCCGACACCGGTGGTTCAGAGAAGCCGACTTCGCCCGCCTAGCCTTTAGGGGATCTTATGTATCCGTCGCGGTTCCGTTACGAGGCGCCGCACTCGCTCGCCGAAGCTAACGCGCTGCTGCGCGAGGGCGGTGACGACGCGAAGGTGCTGGCCGGCGGGCAGAGCCTGGTGCCGCTGATGAAGCTGCGCTTCGCCTCGCCCGAGCTGATCGTGGACATCAACAACCTGCCTGGGCTTGACTACCACGAGCAGGATGCCGACGGCACGATTAGGATCGGCGCGCTGTGCCGGCACGCACAGCTTGAACGTTCCGAGTTGCTTAAGGCCAAGCAGCCGGTGATGGCGGCGGCGGCGCCGTTGATCGCCGACCCGATCGTGCGGAACCGGGGCACGCTCGTCGGCTCGCTGTGCCACGCGGACCCGCAGGGCGACTGGGCGTCGGTGGTCACGGCCCTCGGCGGACACGTGATCGCGGCCGGGCCAGGTGGTCGGCGTTCGATCCCGATTACCGAGTTCGTCACCGGCCCGTTTCAGAACACGCTGGCACCGGGTGAGATCGCGGTCGAGGCCGTGATCCCGGCGCCGAAGGGTACGCCGTCCGGCGGGTACCTGAAGCTTGAGCGCCGGGTCGGCGACTTCGCCACGGTCGGCGTCGCGGTGGCGATCGAGACCTCGGGCGGACTGGTGTCCAGGGCCGGAATCGCCCTGACCGGCGTGGGCGGGTCAACTATCAACGCCAGCGAGGCCGCGGCGGCGCTGACCGGCGGGCCGCTGACCGCCGAGAGCATCAGCCGCGCGGCCGACCTGGCCGCCGGAGCGGCTAATCCGAGGACCGATCACCGCGGCAGCGCCGAGTACAAGCGGCACATGGTGCGGACCTTCGTGGTCCGGCTCCTGCGCCGGGTAGACGGTGAGCAGGCCGGGACGGAAAGGGCAGCTTGAGATGACGATCGTCTACGACGACACCAGTGAGGACACCGGCTCGGTACCGGTCAACCGGATCAAGTTCACGATCAACGGCAAGAAGAAGATCGCCGAGGTGGAGCCGCGTCTCCTGCTGTCCCATCTGATCAGGCGCGGGCTGGCGTTGACCGGCACGCACATGGGGTGCGACACCACGAACTGCGGCGCGTGCACGGTCCTGGTCGACGGCAAGCCAGTCAAGTCCTGCACGATGCTCGCGGTCCAGGCGGACGGGCACGAGATCACCACGGTCGAGGGGCTCGCCGGGCCGAGCGAGTTGCATCCTTTGCAGGAGGGTTTCAAAGAAGAGCACGGACTTCAGTGCGGCTTCTGCACGCCAGGCATGATGCTGGCGGCCAAGGCGCTGCTCGACGAGAACCCTGACCCGACCGAAGACGAGGTGCGCTGGGCGCTTTCCGGCAACCTCTGCCGGTGCACCGGTTACCAGAACATCGTGAAATCCGTGCTGTGGGCGGCAGAGAAGCTCAGGGGGTCGACGGCGTGACTACTCAGGCAGTAGACGAGATCAAGATCGGCGGGCTCGGCGCCAGCCGCAAGCGGGTCGAGGACGACCGGTTCGTCAGGGGCCGGGGCAACTACACCGACGACGTCACCCTGCCTGGCATGCTGCACATGGAGATCCTGCGCAGCCCGCTGCCGCACGCGCGGATCAAGTCGATCGACACGTCGCGGGCGTGGGAGATTCCCGGCGTGCACCTGGTGCTCACCGGCGAGATGATGGCCACCCGCAACCTGGCTTGGATGCCGACGCTTTCCTACGACACCCAGGCCGTGCTGGCCACCGACAAGGTGCGCTTCCAGGGCCAGGAGGTCGCTTGCGTGATCGCGGATGACCCGTACATCGCCAAGGACGCCTGCGAGGTCATCGACGTCGAGTACGAGCCGCTCCCTGCCATAGTGAACCCGGTCCAGGCGCAGGCCGAAGGCGCGCCCGTGATCCGTGACGACAAGGAAAACCAGCCGGACAACGTCATCTTCGACTGGGAGGTCGGCGACAAAGCGGGCACCGACGCCGCGTTCGAGCAGGCCGACGTCGTGTCCAGGCTCCAGTTGCACTACCCGCGCTCGCACCCGAGCCCGATCGAGTGCTGCGGCTCGATCGCCGACTTCAACCGGGCCACGTCCAAGCTGACCGTTTACATGACCACTCAGGCCCCGCACATCATCAGGGCCGCGGTCGCGCTAGTCGCCGAGCTGCCCGAGCACCTGATCAGGATCATCTCGCCCGACATCGGCGGCGGTTTCGGCAACAAGGTGCCGGTCTACCCCGGCTACGTGTGCTCGATCCTGGCGTCGATCCTCCTTGAGCGCCCGGTGAAGTGGATTGAGGACAAGTCGGGCAACCTGATCTCGACTGGGTTCGCTCGCGACGTGTACCTGGACGGCGAGATGGCGTTGCGCAAGGACGGCAAGATCCTCGGCGTCCGGATGCACACCGAGTCCGACCACGGCGCGTTCTTCTCCGACGCGCAGCCGAGCAAGTTCAAGATCGGCCTGATGCACTCGGCCTTCGCCGCTTACGACATCCCGTTCGCGCACCTGACGGCCAGGGGCACCTACACCAATAAGGCTCCGGGAGGTGTCGCCTACCGGTGCTCGTTCCGGGTCACAGAGGCCATGTTCTTCCAGGAACGGATGGTGCAGGCCGCGGCGAATGACCTGGGCATGGACCAGGCCGCGTTCCGGCGGATGAACTTCGTCAAGGACGACGACTTCCCGCACCGGACGCCGTTCGGGTTCCTGACCGACTCAGGCCAGTACGCCAAATGTCTCGACGTCGGGCTCAAGGCGATCGACTACGACAACTTCAGGGTGAAACAGGCCGAGGCCCGCCAGCGCGGCAAGCTGCTCGGCCTGGGCATCTCCACGATGACCGAGCCGCTCGGGGCCGGAAACAGCCGAGAGTACGACATTCTCGGCATCAAGATGTTCGACTCGGCCGACCTCAAGATCCACATGACCGGCAAGGCCATCTTGCGCACCGGCGCCAAGAGCCAGGGTCAGGGTCACGAGACCACGTGGGCGCAGATCGTTGCTCACGAGCTCGGTATCCCGGCCGAGGACGTGGTTGTCGAAGAGGGCGATACCGACACCGCGCCGTTCGGGATGGGCACCTACGCGTCCCGGTCGACTCCGGTCGCCGGGGCGGCGGTCGCGATGGTGTCGCGGAAGATCAAGGCCAAGGCCCGCAGGCTGGCGGCGCATCTGCTCGAAGTGTCAGAAGAGGACGTCGAGTGGGAGCTTGGCCGGTTCTACGTGCGGAGCGCGCCCGACCGGGGCGTGACCATCCAGGAATGCGCGATGGCGGCCTACAGCAACATGCCTGACGGTATGGAGCCCGGTCTCGAGAACACCGCGTACTACGACCCGCCGAACCTGACCTGGCCATTCGCGGTCTACATCGTCACCGTCGAAGTGGACCCTGAGACGGGCGTGTGGGATGTGCTCAACATGGTCGCCGTCGACGACTGCGGGGTAAGGATTAACCCGATGATCGTCGAAGGGCAGATCATGGGCGGCCTCACCGAGGCCTACGCGATGGCGAACATGCAGTTCATCACCTTCGACGTCGAGGGCAACTGCGTCGGCTCGAACTATATGGATTACCTGCTGCCGTCCGCGTGGGAGACGCCGGGATTCGAGTTGCACAGCGAGGTCGTCACGCCTTGCCCGCACCACCCGATCGGCGCCAAGGGCATCGGCGAGTGCGCGGCGGTCGGCGGTCCGGCGGCGTTCGTGAACGCCGTGATCGACGCGCTTGACGGGACGGGCGTGCGGAACATCGACATGCCGCTGCTGCCTGACCGGGTATGGGAGGCCGTGACCTACCGTCGCGATATCTCGGGCGCACCGCCTGTTCGCAGCGACGGCTGATCGGGGGCGTCATGTACGGCTGGCAGGTGATGGAGCAGGCAGCGGAGCTTGAGCGGCGCGGCGAGCCGTTCGCGCTCGCGACCGTGGTCTGGCGGCAGGGACCTTCCTCTAGCCAGCTCGGCTCGCGGGCGATCATCACCACCTCGGGCGAGCTGACCGGGTGGATCGGCGGTGCGTGCGCCGAGCCCTCGGTGATCAGGCAGGCCCGTGAGGTCATCACCGATGGCCGGCCAAGGCTCCTGCTGCTCGGCAGCCCGGACGAACTGCCTTCGGGCGCCCGGTTCGGCGGGCAGTTGCCCGAGGGGATGACCGTCGTGCCGATCTCTTGTCAGAGCGAAGGTGCGCTCGAGGTTTACGTGGAGCCGGTGCTTCCGGTACCGCACCTTGTCGTGGTCGGACGATCGCCGATGGCGCACGCGCTGGCCGAGCTCGCTCAGGTAATCGGCTGGCGGGTGGTGCTGCGGGACTGGCCGGAGTTCGCCGATGGCGACGTCGACGAACGGTCGATCGTGGTCGTCGCGACCCAGGGTCACGGTGACGAGGAGGCGATCGAGCGGGCGGTAGCGGCAAGGCCGAGCTACCTGGGTCTTGTCGCTTCCCGCAAGCGAGGTGAGGCCGTACTTGGTTACCTGGCCGATCGGGGGCTGCCGAAAGACCAGCTTGACCGGGTACGCGCGCCGGCCGGGCTCGACCTGGGCAAGACCTCGCACGTCGAGATCGCGGTCGCGGTCCTGGCCGAACTGGTCAGGCTGCGGGCTTCCGGTGAGATCGGGGCAGGTGGTCCTGCGGGCCGTTCTGTCGCTCCCGCTCCAGCTGAGGCGGTTGACCCGGTGTGCGGCATGACGGTGGCGGCGGTCCCGGCCACCGCGCACGCCGAGCATGACGGCGTGACCTATTACTTCTGCTGTGCCGGCTGCCGTAGTTCGTTCGAATCAGAGCCGGCTTCCTACGCTAGGAATGAGACCCGATGCTGATCAAGCAGGACTTCGAGGTCGCCCAGCCGGTTGCCAAGGTCTGGGAGTTCTTCGGAGACATCCCTCGGGTGGCCTCGTGCCTGCCGGGGGCGACGCTCACCGAGGATCTCGGCGACGATAAGTACGGTGGCCAGGTGGCCGTCCGGATGGGCCCGGTAAAGCTGCAATTCGCCGGTACGGCCCAGATCACCGAGCGCGACGAGGCGGCTAAGCGCCTCGCAGTGCACGCGACCGGCGCCGAGCAGCGCGGCCGCGGTCAGGCCGCGATGGACGTGACGGCGGTGCTCTCCCAGGCCGGGCGCGGCACCAAGGTCGCTGTCACTCAGGACCTGCAACTCGCCGGGGCGGCCGCCCAGTACGGCCGGGGCATGATCTCGGACGTGACCGCCGTGCTGATGCGCGACTTCGCGACGAACCTGGCTAATCAGATCGCGGCGGCCGAGCGCGGCGAGACGGCGGTCCAGACGGCTTCGGCGGCCGGGGGCTTCGCGATCGGCCTGCGCGCCGCGCGGATGGCGCTCAGCCGGGTGTTCCGCCGGTTCTTCCTTCCCTATCAGGCCGCGAGCTAAGGAGACACCCATGGTCTTGTGGTGGATCGGCAACGTGATCTTGCTTGTCGCGGTCCTGCCGGTAGTGATCTATCTGCTCAACCGGGTTCTAGCGGCCCTTGAGCGGATCCGGGCGGCGTCGGACAACATCCTGACCGGCGGGGTCGCGCTGGTCGGCGAGCTTGACGGTCTGCCCGAGGCGCTCGCCACGACGGACGCCACGATCAGCGCCGTCTCCATCGGCGCGGTCAGGTACGCCGGCTCCGTCGCCAAACTGCTGCCAGCCGAATCGTAGAAAGGAGCGTCAGCCATGCCAGGAGCCGCTTGGGGCACCCTGATCATCTCCGCGCTGATTATCGGCATTACCGCCGTCGGTCTGCTGCGGATCATCTTTCACCTGCGGGCCATCAAGGCCACGCTCCGTCAGGTCACCGGCGGCGTGACCGCCGTCGCGGATCTGACCAGCACCGTGCCAGAACGGCTGACCTCGGTCAACGCGAGCCTGAAGCCCGTCAGGGACTTCTGCGAGACGGTCTGAGGAGACAACAGATGGTAAGCACCTTCGGCTGGATACTCGGCTTCACGATCGGCGGTGTGCTTGTCCTTGTCGTGGTCGCGCTCGTCGTGCCGATTCTGATGCTCGCGAACGACATCGGCAACGAGGCACCGAAGATCAACGGCCAGCTGACCAAGGCAGTGCACAACACGGCAGCGCTCGCCGGACTGCGCACCACGATCGACTACGCGGTCACTGTCATCGAAGGCCTGAAGCGCGGCCGTCACCGGCTGGGAGGTTAGTCATGCCAGGTACCGAACACACCTTGTGGGTCTGGGCGATCATCCTCGGCTTCGTCGTCGTTCTCGCCGTCGCGGCCCTGCTCAGCCTGCTGATCCTGCTGATCAAGCGCATCGACAGCCGGGTCGTTGACGTCAGGGACACCCTCAAGGCGGCGTCGGCCAACACCGCCGACACCGCCCTCATCCCGCAGGTCGCCGCCGGCGTCGACCTGGTGCTGGCCGAAGGGCTCGAGCACCACCTGTTCCTCGGCCGGGTGCTCGGAAAGGTGAAATCATGACCTTGCTGGTTGTACTGACGGTTGTCGTCATCGTAGTCCTGATCGCGGGCTTGGCCTTCTACCTGTACTGGGCCGGGACGCTGCTGAACCAGATCGCGGGCAACCTGGAAGAGAGCCTGGCCACCGCCGGCGAGATCGTCGGCCACGCCAAGCTGATCGCGCCGGGAGTCGAGCACATCAACCGGACCGGCGGCGTGGTGGCCGGCGCACTGCCGTTGCTTTACGGGATGGCCGAGGACATCGTGGCCGACGTCACCCCGAGACCAGAGGCGCCCGCAATACCCGAACCCGCGCGGCCGGCGTCCGGCCGACGCCGTTCCCGCCTCCTCGAGGCGGTCGGCTTCACCTCGGAAGGCTAGAGCTTAAGGTCAAGACCTACTGCGGGGGTGGTGGGGTACCGGACACGTACCGCCCGGCTGCGTTCCGCAAATGTGGGTGGGGGTCGTAGCGGGTGGGTGTCCGGCACCCCATGTCAGCCCGCAACAAAAGGTCGTCCTCACCCGGCCTGGCCGACTGCGTCGGCGTCGGCACTCCCTCCCTCCTTGGCCGACGTTGACCTCAGCTGGACAACTGCGACAATTCACCCGACTGGGGCCTCCGGTGACCGGTCAGTGGCGCTGGGTCCCGGCCTAACGAGCAATTCCGTCGCCCCCGCTCACGCCGCAACCGCAACGCTGGGCCATCGATGCTGTTCAGCTGGGCCTGGCTGACCGCAACGGTGACCCATGGATGCGGTTGCAGCAGCATCGATGGCCCATGGTTGCGGTCGCCCGCCCCGGCTGAACAGCATCTATGGGCCAGCGTTGCGGTTGGCTGAGCTCCCTGCCCGGAACACCAGCTCCTCAAGCCTTGTCCGGCCCGCGTCTCGTGACGGAGTTCGTCGTGGGAGCGACGTAGTCGCCGATCCACTCGGCTTTCCAGGCGTGGTCGTACTGCTGGTCGTTGCAGCCCGGCTTGTAGACGGCGATTAGCTCGTGCGCGACCTGCTCGCGATGGGCGCGACTGCCACCCGGTATCTCGAAGTACGCGATGTGGATCTTCCACTTGTCGCCGGCCCGTTTTGTCCAGCAGGCGGCGCTCGGATGCCGGAAAGGGAACCGCTCGCCGGACAGGTCGTCGCTGTGACCGACGTAGATCACGGTGTAGCGATCGGGCTTCTTGTCCGGCTCAGGCTTGTACATGATCACGTACACGGCCGGCAGTGCTGGCGGGGTCCAGCCGCCGAGCAGTCTCGGACCTTCGAACGGGTATCCGGCCGCCGTACCGAGCCTGATCATTCCGGCAGGCCCTCTTCGTCCTCTTCCTCACTGATCGCCTCGGCCCTGACGATCGGCCCCGACGGCAGCCGGGCCTGAGTAACTGCCCGCGCGAACCGCTGCTTGGCGGCGTCAAGTGCCTCGTCGCGGCTGCCGGCCTGAACGATGAGCTGAGCGCCGTACACGTTCGACCCGATCCCGGTAGCGATGCCGTCGTACTCGGCGACCGCATCAGCCAATTCGACGACTTCCTCACGGGACAAGATCCGGTCAGCCTCGGCCTGGATGCCCACACTCCATCTCACATGCTTAGTTAAGCACGGGGAGCAGGGCCGCTAGCTCTTCGAGGCTGTGCAGGTCGTGCCCGGAAAGCAGCAAGTCGACGTGCGGAGCGGCGACCATCATCCCCAGCGTGCTCGGCCGGAAATCCGTGCTGTCGCCCTTGTGCGGGTTCATCCAGACCACCCGGTAGCACAGCCGTCCGAGCCGCTCCATCGCGGCGGAAAGCACGGCCGGATCACCCCGGTCAAGCCCGTCCGAGCAGATCACCACGATCCCGCCCCGGCACAGGCCGCGGCGCCCCCAGTTCCTGACGAAGGTGTCGAGACTGGCCCCGATCCTGGTACCGCCCTCCCAGTCGAAAACGCTCAGGGCCGCCCGTCGCAAGGCCTCGTCGGGCTTGCGCTGGTCAAGCGCCCGCGTCACGCGAGTCAGCCGGGTGCCGAAGCAGAAGACCTCGACCCGGCTGGCCGCGCGCTTGGCCGAGTAGGCGAACTGCAGCAGGTTGCGCGAATAGTCAGCCATCGAACCAGACACGTCAAGGATCAGGATCAGCGGGCGCAGCCGCACCTTTCGCCGGCGCCAGTAGAGCTCGGCGGGCTCGCCGTGCATGCGCATCGCTTCCCTGACCGTGCGGCGCATGTCGGGACTCCGGCCGTGGCTGCGGCCCCGCACGGTCCGGCGAGTACGGCGGCGGGGCGGCGTCAGCTTGATCCTGGTCATGATCCGGCGCACGGCGGCCAGTTCCTCTGGCGTGCACGCGGTGAACGACTTGTGCCTGAGCGTCTCGGCTTCCGAGGCCATCAGGCCGAGCTGAGCCTCCTCACCCGGCTCGGACTCGGTCTGCTCGGTCGCCGGGATCTGCAGCACTCCCTGGGCCTGATCCGGGCTGCTCGGCGTCAGCTGGAGAAAATCCGATACCGGGTACCTGGCCCCGAGGAAGAAGGAGCGGAACACCCGGTCGTAGACGGCGATCTGGTCGTGCCTGGTGACGAGCGTGGTCCGTCCGGCCCAGTACAAGTCGACGAGGTCAGAGGGATCGAGTTCGGCCACCGCCGTGCAGTAGGTCAGCACGTCGCCCGAGCCGACGCCGATCCCGGCCGCGCGCAGTTCCCGGCCGAAATCGACCAGCATGCCAGTAAAAGCCGGACTAACGTCAGGCACCGGACAAGATCACGTTGAGGTTGTCATTGACCAGTTCGAGATCGTCGCGCTCCTTGACGACAGCCCCGAGCGTGTCAGTCAGCATCTCGGGTTCAAGGTCCTCCGCGCCGAGGAAATGCAACGTGCTCGCCCAGTCGATCGTCTCGGCGACCCCCGGCGGCTTGGCCAAGTCGAGTTCGCGCAGCCGGTGCACGGCCGTCACGACCTTCCTGGTGAGCTGCTCGGAGATGCCGGGAGCGCGAGTCAGCACGATCTCGACCTCGCGGTCGGCGGGCGGGTACCCGATCCAGTGGTACAGGCAGCGGCGCTTGAGCGCGTCGTGAAGCTCGCGGGTACGGTTCGAGGTCAGGATCACCAGCGGCGGGCTCTCCGCCTTGATCGTCCCGATCTCGGGGATGCTGATCTGGAAGTCGGAGAGGATCTCGAGCAGGAACGCCTCGAACTCGTCGTCGGCGCGGTCGATCTCGTCGATCAGCAGCACGGCCTGATCCCCGGCCCGCACCGCGTCAAGCAGCGGGCGCTCAAGCAGGAACTTAGGCCCGAACAGCTTGTCGACCGCCTCCGCGTCAGCGAGCTGGTGCTCGGACAGCGCCCTGATATAAAGCATCTGCCTGGCGTAGTCCCACTCGTAGAGCGCCTGATTGGTGTCGATGCCCTCGTAGCACTGGAGCCGGATCAGGCGTCGGCCGAGCCGGGCGGCCAGCACCTTGGCCACCTCGGTCTTGCCCACGCCGACCTCGCCTTCGAGCAAGATCGGGCGATTGAGCGACATAGCCACGAACAGTGAGGTCGCCAGCCCGCGGTCGGCGATGTACCCGCCATCGCGCAAGGTAGCGGTGAGGTCGGCGACGTTGCCTGGCAGGTTCATTCAGCTCTGGCGATCAGATACTCGCCCGAGTACCAGGTCGGCCACGCTGCCGGCTTCACGCTTGAGCTTGCCGTCCCGCTCAAGCGTCGCCCGCCACGCCGACCGCAGATCGTCGCCCGAGTCCGCGAGGTCGTCGAAACCCACATCGGCCATCCGCTTGCAGGCCTTCTGCGGGCCGAACGCGTCTTCAAGGTCGCCTTCGGTCTGTCCCTGCGCGGACCACACGTCACGTAGCACCTCAACGGGATCCCGCTCGGTCTTGCCGCGTTCCATCTCCCAGCTCAGCACGGTACTCATCTCCCAGTCACGGCCGGCCTGCCCTACTCCGACTGTAGTTCCCGCTTCCAGCGGACGGGACCTCGGATTAAGGCTTCCCTTATTGGTGCGTTCTTCGCGTTCACGTCGTTATCCCCCGACGGAGGAACTCGGCGTCGGCTGCTAGCGTCAGCACTCATGGCTGGCAGGATCCACACTGGATCAGCGTTCGCGGACGGGCCGCTCAACCGGGGCTGGCTGCTCGGGCACTTCATGCCGCCAGGCGACCCTCGCCACAGCGACGCGGTCGAGGTCAAATGGGGCGTGCATCCGCGCGGTGATCAGCGAGCCCAGTGGGTCACCGGCGAAACGAGGACCGCTCTGATCGTGCTCGTGAGCGGCAAGTTCAGGATCGACTTTCCTGAAGAAAGCGTGCTCCTGGCCGGGCAGGGCGACTACGTGCTGTTCGAGGGAGTCGGTCATTCCTGGTATGCCGAGGAAGAGTCCGTGATCCTGGGTGTCCGCTGGCCGTCAGTACCCGGCTACGCCGTGCCTTAATCAGGCCGCCCGAGCCGGGCCGCTAGCTCGGCGTTTCTTCGCGCGAATTCGGCCCAGTCAGGTGGTGTCGCGGCCACTAAAGGCGCGGCGGCCGCCTGGCGGCAGCGCCGCTGTGACCACTCGCGGAGCCGCCCGGCTCGCACACCGAACCGGACGACCGCTTGAAGGTCACGGTTAAGTATTTCGGTGACTGACTCGATGACCGAGTCAGGATCGACGTCGGCATAGCCGCGAACTCTGGCCAGATCGAGCTGGGCTCCGGCGAGCCGCGCGCTCGTGTAGGACACGGGCAGGATCCGGTTCAGGGCGGTGCGTGATCCCCTGAACCGGTAAACGCCTGGCAGTGCCGGCAGCTGGCGCACGGCAGCAGGGGGGCTCACCAGACCAGTATGTGGCGGCCGGGTACGCTCCCGGCGGAGGAACCGCCTTGACTAGCCCCGACATCAACTTCGGCTTGCTCGATGGCAGGCAGGCGGCGAACCAGGCCGCTGACTTCCTTGAGGTCCATGCCGAGGTGTATGCCGATCCGCCCTTCCGCTGGGACGAGGACCGGCACCGGCAGTTCTCACGGCGTTTCACGGTTCTCTGCCGTCAGCCGGGATTCGTGCTCGCCCAGGCCAGGCACGGCGATTACCTGGTGGGCTTCGCATTCGGCCTGCCGCTGCGGCCATCGACCGACTGGTGGCGAGACCTCACCAGCGCGCTGCCCGCCGAAGTGACGACCGAATACCCCGGCCGGACCTTCGCGCTGACCGAGGTGCTCGTGCGGGCACCCTGGCGGCGGCAGCGCATCGGCGAGACGCTGCACGAGTTGATCCTGGCTGACCGGCCAGAGGAGCGCGGCATCGCGGCGGTGATGTCCGCCGCCGCCCCCGCCCAGAGCGCCTGCGCCCGGTGGGGCTGGCGCAAGATCGCGAGGAAACAGGAACCCGTGCCGGGATCGCCGGTATTCGACGTATTTGTCCGCGTACTGTAGGCCGCCGCGCCGCCCGTCCCTTGACAGCGGGGGCACTTTACGGTCGCCAGAACGACAGCAAAGTGCCCCCGCTGCGGCCGCGGAACCCGCCGAGAGCGCGCGGCTAGCGGTCCTGGCGGGCTAGGTGGTAGGCGACGTGGTGTCGCAGGTCGCTTTCGGCGGGCACGTTCGGGTGCTCGAACCTGGTTACCTCGGTGAGGCCGAGCCGGCGCATGACGGCCTGGGACGGCTCGTTGGCTATGGCGGTCATCGACCAGATCTCGTCGAAGCCGACGCCGTCGAACGCGACCCCGAGGCCGGCCCTGGCGGCCTCGGTGGCGTAGCCGTGATGCCAGGCGTGCTTGGCCAGCCGCCAGCCGACCTCCATGCCGCCCGCGCCCGGCACTCCTGGCGGCATCGGGTTGAGCCCGGTGAATCCGATGAACTGGCCGGTGGCCGTCACCTCGAGCGCCCACAGGCCGTAGCCGGCCTCGTCGAATCGTTCCTCAAGGCGCTCGATGAGCGCGTCACTTGCGGTCCGGTCGAGCATGCGAGGGAAGTACCGCATGACCTCGGGATCGCCATTAAGTTCCGCGAAGGGCTCCCGGTCGGATGGCAGCCAGCGTCGCATTAGCAAGCGTTCGGTCGTGAGCTGGTCGAATCTGGGCTGAGCCATACTTGCGATGCTAGCCTCGTCGCTCGTGACCAGCGGAGCCAGTTCGCAGTGGACGGCGGAAGTCGACGTCACTGCGGTAACGGCAGCCGAGCTCTGAGAAACGCGGTCTCCGCCTAAGCGACGGCCAGGAGCTGAGATCATTTCCCGGTGAACTGGACCGCGCCCGAGATCACGCCGACCTGATCAGGGAACGCATCGACGGCACCAAGGGATCTTGAGTACTCCCTGATTCGTTTACCTCGTAGTTACAGGGCCGCCGCACATCGGCAACGCTTCGGTCGCACTCTGTAAGCAGCTCAGGAAGTGTAAGGAGTCATTGATGTCCTTGTGGAGAATCCGGCTCGACGTGCCCGACGACCCGCACAGCCGGGCCCTGCTCAACGCTGCCCTGGCCGACCAGCATGTCTGGACGCGGGTTCCGTCCTCACCCGACACCGATGCCGATGCCGACTCCGCTGGGGACGTCATTGTCGAGCTGCCACGCGATGACCGGCTTGGCGCGTTGCTTAACGAGTTGCACCGGATCAGCCCGCACGTTTTCGTGAGCAGCGTGGATCAGCCTCAGGCGACGGTTAGCGGTTAGTTCTAGCCGCACCTTCGAGCCGACGAGCGTAAAGCTCTTGGTAAAACGGCAGGTGATGGGCGAGGTAGGCGCTCAGCACGGGATGCTGCTCGACGTCCGTGGCCTGGTCGCCGCTGGCAGGCAGGAATCCCGTGCTGACCGCTACCTCCGAGTGCCAGTTCCTCGAAAGCTCCCACTCGGGACGATCGGCTGCCTGCCAGGAAAGCGCCTCCGGCCGGTAAGGGATGCCCACGTGCTCGCAGTAGGCCCGCACGATTGCCTCAGGACGCGATACCAGCTCGGCCGAATCGATGACCACAGGATCACGGCCAGTCAGCCTCGCGACCTCGCTGAAGATCTCGAACTGGGACTCGAAGCCCATCTTCTCGATGGCGGCCTGCGGGTCAAGCCGGTAACGGGAGGCAATGGTCTCGCGGGGATGCCTGATCAGGAAGGTGTGGACGGCGTCCTTCGCCAGGAACTCACGATCAGACAGCACCTCCGGGTAACGCTTGCCTGTGGTCTCTTTGAAGAAAACTGGTCGTTGCGCGGCGAGTTCGCGCAGGCGGGCGAGCAGCGCGGGGGCGGAGGTAACCCGGCCGCCAGGTAGCTCCGCGTAACCGAGCCCTTCGAGATAGGAGAACGGCTCGTGCACGGCTGTGAAGTCGCCCCGCTCGATCATCATGCGGAAGAAGGCGGTCGACCGGCTCCGCGGGGCGCTCCACAGCGCGAGCACCAGCCCGCTACACATGGCCAGGGGCCGAGAGCACGAGCCGGTGACCGAGGGTCTGGTAGCCGGCCCGGTCGAACGCGACCGCCATGGGCCGGTTCTCCAGGTCGGTATCGGCGTGGATCTCGGTCGCACGCGCCTCATCGGCCAGAACATGGGTGATCTCGGCGAGAATCTCGTCGGCGTACCCGTGACCGCGGTAATCGGGCAGCACGCCGAGATAGCCGACCACCGGTGACTGGGTGTTGGCCGAGGGGATGCCGAAGCCGGCTGGCTGGCCGTCGGGCGCGCGGGCGACCCGCCACCACGCCCGGTCGCCTTGCATCTTGTCGCGGTAGAACTCCACGTCCTCGCGGGCCTGGGTCTCGACGCCGACCTGGTCACTTCGCTGGGCAGAGGTAGCGTCCAGTGTCCCGGTCAGCACGCGGGCGAACAGACCGACGAAGACCTCGTCGTCGGGCTCGGCCAGGAAGACCAGCCGCCCCGCCTGGTCAGGCAGGCCGGCCGCCGGCGTCCACAGGTAACGAATCCGCTCCAGGCTCATCGACAAGCCCGCCCGGCTGGCCGCCTCCCTTCGCCAGTTCAGCGCCGCCGCCACGTCCCCTCGGTCCCGCCAGTCGCTCGGCAACATGATGTGGTAATCGGGCGGCCTGGGCGCACCGTCGCGGGCGAAGGACTGGTGAGCGGCGTTCAGCAGGCCAGCGGCGAGATCCGTGCGTTCGTCGTCGGCGGTCGGCTCAAGGACATACAGGCCGTCGAGGGCGACGGGCTGAAATTCCTTCGGTCTGGCCCACCAAATGGCCACGGCGAGGGGACCGCTTACCGCGGTTCCCGGCTCGGCCGGCTCGGCCTCGGCGATCCAGGTACGCGAAGGAAGGTACTGGCCGTCGCTGATCCTGGCCTCGAAGACATCAGCGGTCATGGCACAGGCCGGGTCGGGAACCAGGAGAGGGCGGAGCTGAGGCAGGTCGATTTCTGTCGCCGGACGGAAGAGAGTTTCCACCGTTATGTCGTATCACAGCTAGTCAGGGCAGGAGCGCGATGTTAATCCGCCGGAGCCGGCTGGGCTCCGCGATCACTTCGATGGCCGTGATCCGCTGTGCGTCCACGTCGGCGGTGAAAATCAGTACGACCCGCAGCTGACCCGTCGGAGCGAACAAGATGCCGACGGCGCCGTCGACCAGCGCCAGCTGAGAGTGTCCCGCCCGCACGGAGGCCGCGATCGCGCCCCTGGAGACCGCGTCCGCTCCTTGCAACTTCGCTGGCCGTCCAGAGGGGGAAGCCGCGGCGTCGGCGGTCAGGACCACGTCCCGGTCGAGTACGGCCACGAGCGCCGACAAGTCCCCGCCGCGCGCCGCCGCCAGAAAGGCGTCAACCACCTCCCGCTGCCTCGCCACATCGACGGCGCCATCCTCCGCGGACGCACCGCGTACCCGGCGCCTGGCTCTGCTTGCCAGCTGCCTCGTCGCCTGGGGCGTGCGGTCAAGTACGTCTGCGACCTCGGTGAACGGCATGGCGAACAAGTCATGGAGCACGAACGCGAGCCGCTCGGCTGGTGCCAGCGTGTCAAGAACCACCAGCAGGGCCAGGCCAACCGAGTCGGCCAGTTCCGCCTCGGCCGCAGGGTCGCTCGCCGCGGTGCCTGCTGAGGGGCCGGCCGGGTTGTCTGCGAACGGCTCCTCCTGGCGGTGCCGTCGTGACCTGAGCATGTTGAGCGACACCCGCGCGACGACGGTCGTCAGCCAGGCACCCAGATTGCGGACTTCGCCAGCATCCACGCCAGTCAGTCGCAGCCAGGTGTCCTGCACGGCGTCGTCGGCATCGGTCATCGACCCGAGCAGCCGGTACGCGACCGCGCGCAGGCGACCCCGATGCTCTTCGAAGGCAGCGGCTAGCCAGTCAGCATCATCCATCACGTTCCCCTGGTTCGCGGACGTCCACCACTGTGACACCGCGTGCCGGGTGAACGTGACCGGTCGCCTTTCCTGGCCCTCGGCCTTTCCCGGCATTTCGGGTATTTAACGCAACTGGGCCGGGCGGGCAGCAACGATGGCCCATGGTTGCCGTTCGCGGCAGGCCGGCAACGACAACGATGGCCCAGCGTTGCTTTCAGCACAGCATCTATGGGACATGGATGCTGTGGCTGCGGTCCGGCCAACGACAACGATGGGACATCGTTGCGGGTCTGGCTGATATTTCGTGATGGTAACGGGGTGGTCCGGGGCCAGGAGTACCGAGTTTGCGGAGGAGTTCGAAGCCGGCGAGGCGGTACGGGCGGTTTTGAGTGAGTCCGGAAAGTCGTGTCGCGGACTAACCAGAGACTTATCCGATACGCGGATGGCACGGTTCGTCACGATGAGTGTTCTTAGGCTGACCGCAGACGCTATTCAGATAGGGGTGCCTGCGATGGGCTTTCTCAACAAGATGAAGACTGCCATGGGCGGCGACGACGCCCAACTCTTGGCGACCGGGCAACTGGGCCGGGCCGAGATAACGAACCTGCAGATCAGCGGCACGTCGGTGCAGCACGGCGGCGCTCCGCCCGAGCAGGTCTGCGTATTCGACCTGCTGGTCTACCTCGACGACACCCAGCCGTTCAACGCGCAGGTACGCAAGCGGGTACCCCTCTACTCGATCTCCGAAATCCAGCCTGGTCAGACTGTCCTCGCGGTCCGCGTGGACCCCAGCGACCATTCGCGGGTCGGCATCGACTTCAGCGTGCAGCCGCCGGTCGTGCGGCTGGCTCAGCGAGCGGGCCAGGTGCGGGCACAGGACATCCTGGAGCAGGGCAACTCATGCGAGGTCGTCATCATCCAGTCCCAGTCGCTCGGCGTGAAAAGCTCACTGTCCGGTCTCGACATGTACGCGTTCATGCTGACGGTCATTGCCCCTGGGCAGGCGCCCTACCAGATCCAGGTCGGCAACCCCGTGCCTCCCGAGGGCTTGCCGCTCCTCTTCCCCGGTTCAAGGCTCCCGGCCAAGTTCATGCCGGGCGCTGCGCCTGAGAACGTCGCGATCGACTGGAAAGGCGCGCTGGCCAGCTTCACGAACGGCTAATCTCGGCTGTCTCAAGTACCGCGAGGTCTCGCTCGGCGTACAGGCGATGTTCCCATTCCTCGTTGAGGATGACCCGCAGGCACTTGCGTACAGGGAAGCTGCGGGCCGGAGGCCAGCCGGGTCCCTCGACGGGTTCGGTCTGGTCGTCAAGCGAAGCGTCGGTCTGCCGCGCGATGACCTCGCGAACGGTGGCCATCCGGTCGCGGCGCAGTTCGAGCACCTGGTCGAGCGAAGGCCGGGCGGCGCGGTCGCGGGGTACTCCTGGCGTGTCCGGCATCTCGTCCCAAGGAAGGTCGAGCGGATCCCATGGTGACGGGTCGCCGAGGATCGCGCGCCTGATCCAGGAGTCGGTGGCGAACACCAGGTGGCGCAGCGTCTCGGTAAACGACCACTCACCGCCGACCGATTCGTGCAGCGATTCTGCTGGCAGGCCGCAGGCCCGCTTGACGGTCTGGCCCCAGAGCCGCTCAAGCAGGTCCCACGCTTCCGCGAACCCGGCCGCGTCGGCTGGGCGCATCTTGGCCCGGTCCGGGTACCGGCGGTTCAGTTCCGCCTCGATCAGCGGTGCGATGTCGACGCCGTTGACCGATACGTTCTCCAGCTGACCGTAGATGTCGACATTGACCAGGTCGACACCGCGCATGACGGCGCCGCTGAGGTCGACGCCGAGGAACCTGGCGCCCGTGAGGTCGACCTCGCGAAGTTCAGCGCCGCCGAGGTTAACGCGCTTGAACCGGGATCCGCGGAGATCGGCATCAGTGAACTCGGTCATGCGATGACCCTACTAGCGGCCGGTGAAGCGTGGTTCGCGGCGCTGCGTGAATGCCTTCGCCGCTTCGCGGTGGTCCTCGGTCTGGCCGGTGCGGATGTGATGGGTGACCTCAATGTCCATGTAGTCGCCGAGTTCGCTGCCGGCAGCCCGGTTGAGGTTCTCCTTCATGTAGCGGTAGGCCAGCCTCGGGCCGGCGGCCAGGCGCCGCGCGAGTTCCCTGACTTCACGCTCGAAGTCAGCCGCTGGAAACACCGCGTTGACTATTCCCAGCCGCTCCGCTTCGGTGGCGGACAGTCGTTCGGAAAAATAGTAAAGCTCTCTGGCCTTGGCGCTGCCGACTAGCCGGGTCAGGAACCAGGCCCCGCCGTAGTCGCCGGAAAAGGCCACCTTGGCGAACGCCGTCGTGAGCACCGCGCCTTCGACGGCGTACCGCAAGTCGCAGGCGAGGGCCAGCGAAAGGCCCGCCCCGGCGGCCGGCCCGCCGATCGCGGCGATCGTGGGCTTGGGCATCTGGTACAGCCGCCCGCTTGTGCCCCGCTGACGGAGTCGCTGCCGGTGAACAACGGCGTCGAGGCTGCTCGTCCGGTCCCCGGCGGGCCGCTCGGCCATGGCCTTCACGTCACCGCCGGCGCAGAACGCGCCACCCGCACCGGTGAGCACCACGCAGCCGACCGCGTCATCGGTCTCGACTTCGGCCAGCATCCGCTCCATCGCGGTAATCATCGCCTCGGACATCGCGTTCCTGCGGTCAGGGCGGTTCATGGTCAGGACCGCGACGCCGTCGTCCACCTCGGCCAGCAGATCTCCGGTCCCCGTGTCAAGCTGAGTCACGCCGCGCCGCCTCCTGCCGCAATAAACCGGACGCCGGCAATCTCGACCGGCGGGACCGGGTGTTCGGTGGTGAGCCTGACCTCGGTGATGCCTTCACCGCGGCCTGAGGTCGCCGGCACGAAGCGCAACTCCTGCGCGGCCGAGGTCAGGGTCACGGTCGCCGTGCCGCCTTCATCCATGACCGTCAGGCCGAGCACCTGGGCCCATCGGGCAGCCGCGCGAGCTGGATCGGTCACCTCGATCGTCAGCCCGGTCAGGCCGCCGCCCGGATGCGCCGGGGCCTGCCCGGTCCACTCAGGCCCGGCCCATTGCCATGACTGCGGCGGATCGGCCCAGTCAAGCGACACGATCGCGCCGGGCACGTCCTTCGGATGCAAGTGAGTGCCCGCGATGCCAGGCCGGTCGGCCGACCAGATGACACGGACACCCGCGGCCGCGACCCGGTGCCGAGCCTGCACCAGGTCGGGCAGCTGGAAGATCGCCATGTAGCCGCTGTCGCCTCCGCGGCTTTCCAGATATCGGCCAGCGGTCGTCCCAGGCCGCATCGGCGCCACCACCTCGACGAACGTATCGCCAACCGCGAACACCGCGTTGGTGAGCCCGAACCGGCCGACCCCAGGGTCGTGGAATGGAGCCGGCCAGCCGAAGGTCTCCTGAAGCTTCCTCGCCGTCGCCTCGCAATCGGCGGCGACCACCGCTACCTGACGCAAACGGGCCCTGCAAGCATGCCCAAACAGTACATCCACGGCGCCCGGACGAGTCAGCGGAGTGCGGCGCGGATCGCCAGGCACTGGCCGGCCGCCCGGCGGGCCAGCATCAGCCGGATAACGCTCGCGACCGCGGCCACGGCCGGCGAGCGGCGAGCGGCGAGCGGCGAGCGGCGAGCGGCGACAACTTTCCCTGGGTCATAGTCAGCTCCGCGGCGAGAAGGACTACGCCGAGCAAATCGGCACCGACGGCACCGAGCCCGGCCGCTGCGGCAGCGGCGGGCGCGCAGCCAGGCCGGATAGGTATCCAGCGAGTAAGCCGGCTAGTGGCGGCGATGTTACGCGGGCTGCCTCTTCCTGCTGCCGAGGGTCAGGTCTTGACGCCAGGCTGAGAGGTCACGCGGACGGTCGTGGCGGGCGGGACTGGAACGATGTGGCCAGTCTGGAACAAGGTGGCCTGGTAGTCCCCGGCGGGAAGCGGAGGTACCCCGCCCGGAAGGCAGGCCTTGCCTTGGCCGCGATGCCCGGCTTGATGACACTGGTCGTAGCTCGCCTGGAGGGCTGCCCGGTAGCTGGACTTTCCCTTCGGGATCGTGAAGCTCTGCAGGCAGGCGGCCCAGGTCACGGCCGGATGGTAAGACTTGCTCACGAGGACGACCTGGAAGAGCGTCCCGCAGCCGGACGCGCGGATGGCCTGCCCGGTGTTGTTGTCAATGAAAATGTGCGCTGTCATTGACGAGCCCGCTGTCATCGTGCGGGAAGGCAGCACCACGCGCGCTGACAACGGCGCCGCGGAGTGTCGGGGTGCGGGTGCGACTGCCGAGGGATGCGGAGCCGCCCCGGTACCGCAGGCGACCAGCAGCACCGTCACCGTCGCGGCGGCCACGGCGGTGATCCCGCGCAGGGCACCGCTGATCAGCTCGCCTGGTTCGTTCACGCACTCGGCCAGAGATCATGCTCAGTGCAGAAGTGCTCGACCTCATCCAGTTCGACGTCGGCTTCCTCCGCCTTCGCCACGACAGGGCCGGCGACCCACCAATCGGCGCCTGGGAGCCCGGCCGACAAATAGGCACGGGTTCCAGTCGGCCAGGGCTGCGAGGCGCTCCGGGGATGCGCGACAACTTCGCCGTGGGCAGGCTCCCATAGCCGGACAAGGCCCGTTTCCTCGCCGAGGACTACAGCGTCGTACCACCGCCAGACCACGGCCTCAGCACCGTCCGCAGCGATCGCGACCGCTACGAGGTGACCGGGCGAGACTCTCTCAGCCCGTGGTGAAGGAAAGGCGCTCGCGTACGCGACAGCCGAAATTTGTCCCGCCCGGAGAACCTGACACGCGTCCTCTTGGACGTGCAGAACGATCCCGCAGTTCAGCGACGCGGCAGTAGGACTCTGATCCGTCGAAGCAGCCATTCGCCAAGTCTCTCCCAGCGGCCGGCGTACGGCTACGGGAATAAAGCTGTGGATTCCCCCGGCGGTTACCACTAGGCTGCGCGGTCGTGAACGACAGCCCCGCCGCGCCGCGCATTCGCACCGTGGAGGAGGTCTACGGCTCGGCCTTCGCCGAAGAGGAAGCCTTCGAGGCGGCTCTGAGCCAGGGCCTGGATCCGCAAGGATTCGACCAGATGTTTGACCTGGTCGCTGAACTCGGCCTGCCGCCGGGCTCCGCTGCCTTGGACGTCGGTGCACGCGAGGCCTGGCACTGTATTGAACTGTCGCGCCGGTTCGGGTTCACCGTGCACGGTATCGAGCCGGTGCGGCGCCACCTGGACAACGCGGCCCGCGCCCTGCAGGCCCTGTCAGGGGACGAGCCCGAGGTTGCTGCCAGGATCCGCATGGACGAGGGCGTTGCCGAGGCACTGGGTGAACCCAGCAGCAGCATTGACTTGATCTGGTGCCGGGACGTGCTGGAGCACATCGAAGACCTGGAAACCGTCTTCGGCGAGTTCCGCCGGGTCTTGCGGCCCGGCGGAACGGCGGTGATCTACCAGATGACCGCCACGGACTGGCTGACGCCCGCCGAGGCGGCCCGGCTATGGCCGCCCGTTGGCATCTATGCCTCCAGCGTTGACCCTGAGCACTTCGAAGCCGCGATCACCGCGGGCGGGCTGCTCATCAGGCAGTGCATCCAGTTGCACGGGCAATGGCGGGAGCGAGCCGAAGAAGACGGAGTCGGCCTCAGCTCCAGGCAACTGCTCTCGGTCTCCCGGCTGCTGCGCAACCGCCCGGCCTACGAGAGCCGGTTCGGCACCTACGCTTACGAGGCCACGCTCAGCGACAACCTGTGGGGGGTCTACCAGATGATCGGCAAGCTCAACCCGCGCCTGTACGTGCTGTCCCGCTGAGCCCGCTGCCCCGGCGCCTGCCCCCGGTGCTCGGGCAAGACCTGCCAGGCCGCTCGGACTGCGAGCGGCCGGGCTAGTCCGCTGCTTGCTAGTGGGAGGAGGCGTAGGTGATCAGCGAGGGCGCTTTCAGGTGGGCGCCTGCTGCGTTGTAGCAGACGACGTCCCTGACTGTTACCCCGGCGGCTCCGGGACTGGTGGCCCAGACCGCCAGCAGGTTGCAGAATCCCGCGCCGATCTTGAACGGGGTCACCAGGACGGTGTTAGCGAAGAGGCCGACTCTCGGGAAGTGCACGAGGCTGAAGCCGCCGCCATTTTGTACCGTGTTGACCGCGGCCTGGGAGTTCCAGTTCACCGGCGCGGGCATCGGCACGTAGGGTCCTGGGTTAGTCGGCTGAACGTTGAACGTGTAGGCGAACTCCTTGGGCCGGCCGCCGTAGATTGCCCGGCCTAGCTGGTAGCTCAGCGTGTCTGCGGTGCCGCCCTATCAGCAGATAGTCCAGCAGGTGCGGCAGGCGCTGCGGATGGGCGTGCTGGACATAGGTGACCAGCTTCCCAGCGTGCGGGAGGCGGTAGCGGCGGCGGTGGTGAATACCAACACCGTGCTCAAGGCTTACCGGGAACTGGAGCGCGAGGGCCTGGTCGAAGCACGCACCGGGCAGGGCACTTTCGTGCGGGGACGCCCGCCGGGTCCTCCGCCGGGCACCCATTCGCGGCTTGGCCGTTCCCTGCGAGGGTGGGTGCGCGAGGCGCGCGCTGCGGGTCTCGATGACGAGTCGGTTGAGTCGCTTCTGCGGGCCGCCCTGCAAGCTGACGCCGAGGAGGACATCGCATGACCGCCGCGATCGAGACCTGCGGGCTGACCAAGCAGTTCGGCCGGGTCACCGCGCTGGGAGACTGCACGATCAGCGTCCCGGCGGGCCGGATGTCGGCTCTGGTCGGCCCCAACGGGGCGGGCAAGTCCACGCTGCTGCGACTGCTCGCCGGGCTGTGCGCACCATCGGCGGGGGAGGCTGCCGTGCTCGGGAGGACGCCCGGCCAGGACCCCGGCTACCTGGCCGGGATCGGATTCCTGGCTCAGGACATCCCGCTGTACCGGCGGCTGACCGCGCAGGACCACATCGGCTTCGGCGCGCATCTCAACCGGCACTGGGACGGCGATTCCGTGCGGGCCCGGCTGACCGGCCTGCGGATACCGCTGAACCGGCCCGTAGGCGCGCTGTCCGGAGGCCAGCGGGCGCAGGTCGCCCTGGCGCTCACGCTGGCCAAGCAGCCGAGGCTGCTGCTGCTCGACGAGCCGCTCGCGGCCCTTGACCCGCTGGCCCGGCAGGACTTCCTGGCCACCCTGGCCGGGGCGTCAGCAGACGGGGACCTGACCGTCGTGCTGTCCTCGCACCTGATCGCTGACATCGAGCGGGTATGCGACCACCTGATCCTGCTGGCCGCCTCCCGGGTTCAGCTATGCAGCGACATCGACGCGCTGCTGGACAGTCACCGGATCCTGGTCGGGCCGCGCAAGGACACGGCACCCGTCGGCCGGTCGCACGCCATCGTGCAGGAGAACACCACCCTCCGGCAGACCACCATGCTGGTCAGGCTGAACGGCCCGGTGATCGATCCCGCCTGGACCGCGGAGCAACCCAACCTGGAGGAGATCGTGCTCGCCTACATGAGGCAGGACCAGGACTCCGCGCACACCAGCTCCGGGCCGGCCCGCCTTTCAGCCGCCGGAGGGGACCGATGACCTGGGTTACCTGGCGCCAGTACCGCTACCAGGGCATGTTCGCCGCCGCGCTCTTCGCCGCGGTAGCCGTCGTGCTGATCCTCACCGGGCTGCACGCGGCGTGGGCATGGCATTCAGCCCTGACCCAGTGCACGCGGAACGGCACCTGCGGCAGCCTAATGGGCTCAGGCCTGTCCCTGGCCAGCCCGCTGGCCGTGACGCTCGTCCTCGCGACAGCCGCGGTGCCGCTGCTGCCCGGCCTGCTGTGGGGCGCACCGGCGGTGGCGCACGAGCTGGAAACCGGAACGCACCAGCTCGCCTGGACGCAGGGCATCACCAGGCGGCACTGGCTCATGGTCCGGACCGGATGGCTGCTGCTCGCGACGGCCGTCCTCGCCGGGGCGCTCTCGGCCATCGTCACCTGGTGGTCACGGCCGTTCAACGCGCTGGACGCCACCGCATTCCAGGTCAACCACTTCGACGTCACCGGCATCGTGCCCGTCGCCTACGCGCTCTTCGCCATGGCCCTCGGCATCAGTGCGGGCACGCTGCTGCGCCGCACCCTGCCTGCGCTGGCGGTCACCCTGGCCGGTTTCGCGGGCCTCCGGGTGTTCACAGCGCTGTGGCTGCGCACGCGCTACATGACACCGGTCACCGTGTACTACAAGCTCACGGCACCTTTCACCCCGCCAGGATCGTACCTGCCAGTCAGTCAGGGCTTCGTCGGCCCGGACGGCAGGCCCGCGGCGCTTGACTATGCCGTTCCCAACTACAACGGGATACCGCTCACAGTGTGCAAGCAGGCAGTAAGGAACAAACCCGACCCCCAGGCCATCCTGCCCTGCCTAGCTGCGCACGGCTACCGCGGATACCTGGCCTACCAGCCAGCCAGCCGCTTCTGGGCCTTCCAGGGCATCGAGGCCGGCGTCTTCCTGATCCTCGCCGCTGCCCTGACCGGCGTCGCCTTCTGGGTCATCCGCCGCAAGGACGCATAGCCGCGATTGCCACCGGACCGACGATCACGCTCACCGGATGCCAGCAACGAGTCCTAGCCCCCCCGTCATCCTCGCAGCCGCCAAGAACCAGGTGAGTGACTGCCGGGTCCAGGGTCCGCGCAGCCGATCGCATGCGACGGCCGAAGGCCGCCCTAGACGCGGCAGCCGCGAGCCGGACAATGAAGAGCGAGGAAGACGGCACAGAACGTCAGACAATGCCGAATACCATTCAGAATCTGCCGCCACACCGGAAACACGCTGACCGCCAACGCGGGGGCCAACCTCCGCGAGCTGATGCTCCGCATGGGCCACGCCAGCCCGCGCGCCGCGATGATCTACCTGCACTCCACCGATGCCCGGCAACGCGAGATCGCCGACGCGCTCGGCGACCTGGCCGCAAACGAGCTGAAGCGCTCCAAAGCCAAAGCGAGCGGCGAGAACTCAGGAATCCGATCGGGCACGCAACGGGCACGACGCCGCACGGAAGCCTCGTGACGATCGATTAGTAAGACAAGAAAATACCCGCTGACCTGCGGCGGAGAGTGAGTGGAGCTAACGAGACTCGAACTCGTGACCCCCTGCTTGCAAAGCAGGTGCTCTTCCAGCTGAGCTATAGCCCCATGGTCACAGACCCAAGGGTACCGGCATCGGAGAGATCCCGGCACGCCTCGGGCCAAGGACGAAGCGCGACGCCCTGGGCTACTCGTCGGACGTAGTTGCCTCGGTCCAGAGGTCGAGTTCGGCGCGGTCGGCCATGACTTTGCGCCATATGGCGACTGCGCCAAGCGCGACGACGGCCAGGATGATCAGCTTCTTCACGGTTGGATTCCTCACGTCTCCTACTTTGGTGTCAACCGTCCGGTCGCATTGCCAGGCCGGGCGCACTGATCCGCCACTCCCGCAAGTCAGTCACGACAGCCTAGCAGCCCCCCGAGAACGAACCGGGCGGCGAACGGGGCCAGCGCAGCATCTATGGCCCACGGGTGCGTTTCCGTGAGAGTGAGGCGGGTCCGGGCTGGTTTTGCTGGCGAGGCGGGGGCACTTTGCCGTGGTTTTCGCGAAGGTAAAGTGCCCCCGCCTCGGGGCCGGGGAGGCCGGATGCCCGGAATGCCGGGATTTCTGGGCCGGGGCCGGTCGGCGACGCGGCCCGCGTGGACCACGCCGGGGAGTCGGTCAGGCGGGACTGGTCCTCCGGCCTTCCCGGCCTCCGCCGCCCCCGGCCTCCGCCGCCCCCGGCATTCCCGGCATTCCCGACATCCGGTGCGGCCCGCTGCCCCCCGGCGCCAGACCCCGGGGGCACTTCGGGGCGGCACCGTTGCGACGATCCCTTGAACCCGGGAACCCCGAAGTGCCCCCGGTGCCCGGGCAAGACCCGTCCGGGGCCCCTCACTCCAGCGGAAACGCACCCATGGCCCACCGTTGTTGTCGCTCCGCTCGCCCGAAACGACAACGCTGTGCCATCGATGATGCTGCCGCCGCATCGATGGCACAGCGTTGTCGTTGTCGGCCTGCTGCGGACCACAACGGTGGGCCATCGATGCTGTTGGGCCTGCGCTTATACGAATAAAGTCCTATTTGCGACGATTGTACCGCGCCGGGGCCGGTCTGCGTGGGGACGGGGTGCGGGCTGGTCAGCCTTTAACGCTGGCGGTCTACGCGCTTTGCGTCCCAGACTGGTTCGTCGGCCTCGTAGACGTCGCCGGATTCGCCGAATACCAGGAAGCGGTCGAAGGAGCGGGCGAACCAGCGGTCGTGGGTTACGGCAACCACGGTCCCCGAGTACTGCTCAAGCCCGTCCTGCAACGCCTCGGCACTGGCCAGGTCCAGGTTGTCGGTGGGCTCGTCGAGCAGGAGCAGCGTGGATCCTGACAGTTCCAGCAGCAGGATCTGGAGCCGGGCCTGCTGCCCACCGGACAGGCTGGCGAAGCGCTGCCTGGCGCAGGACTGCAGTTCGTAGCGGGAGAAGGCGGCCATGGCCTCGTTGATCAGCATCGCGTGCTCAGTCATCAGGATCTCAAGCGGCGTGCGGTCGGCGAGGTCGGGCCGGGCGTGGGTTTGCGCGAAGATACCGGGAACCACGCGCGCTCCCAGGCGGCATTCGCCTGAGTGGGAAACCTGGTCGCCGGCGAGCAGGCGCAGGAAGTGGGACTTGCCTGAGCCGTTGGAGCCGAGCACGGCGACCCGCTCGCCATACCAGACCTCAAGGTCGAAGGGTCGCATCAAGCCGGTCAGCTCTAGGTTTTCGCAGATGACGGCCCGCTTGCCGGTTCGGCCGCCGCGGAGGCGCATGCGGACGTTCTGCTCTCGCGGAGCTTCCTCCGGCGGTCCGGCTTGCTCGAACTTGGTGAGCCTGGTGACGGCCGCTTGCAGGCGGGAGGCCATGCCGTCGTTGTAGCTGGCCTTCTGCCGGTACATCCGGACTAGCTGTTTCAGTTTCTCGTGTTCCTCGTCCCAGCGGCGGCGCAGCTCATCGAGGCGCTCGATCCGTTCCCTGCGCGCTTGCGCGTAGCTGGCGAAGCCGCCGCCGTGGGTCCAGACGTTGCCGTCCTCGACGGTGATGATCCGCTGAGCGCACCCGGCCAGGAGTTCGCGGTCGTGGCTGACCAGCAGCACGGTCTTGGGAGTCGCGAGCAACTGCTGCTCGAGCCAGAGCTTCGCGGGGACGTCGAGGTAGTTGTCAGGCTCGTCGAGCAGCAGCACCTCGGTCTTGCCGCGCAGCAGAGACTCGAGCACCAGCCGCTTCTGCTCGCCGCCGGAGAGCGTCTTGACTTCACGGAACTGACAGCGGTCAAAAGGCACGCCCAGCGCGGCCACCGTACAGGCGTCGGCGTGCACTTCGAAGTCGTAACCGCCGGCGTCGCCCCACTCGGCCAGGGCGGTGGCGTAGCGCAGCTGGGTCGGCTCGTCGTCGCGCTCCATCATCACAAGCTCGGCGGCGTCAAGGCGCGCCGCGGCGTCTCGCAGCCTCGGGGCCGCGATCGAGAGCAGCAGGTCACGCACCGAGGTCTCGTCCCTGATGCCGCCGATGAACTGGCGCATCACGCCCAGGCCGCCACTGGTCGTGATGGTGCCCGACTGGGCGGCCACGTCGCCGGAAACCAGCCTCATCAGCGTCGTCTTGCCCGCGCCGTTCGGGCCGACCAGAGCGACCACGCTGCCGTCCCCGGCCCGGAACGAGACGTCATCAAGCAGCACGCGTCCGTCGGGACGTGCGTGCGACAAATGCGCCACCTCGACATGGCCCACGTGCGCTCCCCGACGACGATCAAGCAGGTTAACCGGCCAGCTACCGGATCGCTGCCCGCCTGCCAGAGAATAGCCGGGTGACCCCAGAGAAACCCAGTGATATTTCGCTGATGCGGATCTCGGACGCTGACCGCGATCAGGCCGCGGCGCTCCTGGGTAACGCGCTGGCCGAGGGTCGGCTGACTCCGCAGGAGCATTCCGACCGTATCGACGCCGTCTTCGCAGCCAAGACGCAAGCCGACCTGCTTCCAGTCGTCAGGGATCTGCCCGGCGCGAGCGCGGCGCTCACGGCCAGGACCAGCCTGGCGGGTCCGCCCGCCAGGCGGCACCGGATGGTCGCGCTGCTGAGCAACGTCAGAAGGTCGGGCGCCTGGCCGGTTCCTGAGGTGGTCAAGGCGGTCACGGTCGTCGGCGGTGTGCATCTTGACCTGCGAGAAGCGGTGCTGCCCGGTCCTGAGCTCACGATCAAGGCCACCTGCTTCCTCGGCAGCGTCGAGATTATCGTGCCGCCCGAGGTGCACGTCGTTGACGATGGCTGGGCTCTGATGGGAGGTCGCGAGGTGCCGCCCGACAGCCCGGAGTCGGCGGGCCGGAATGCTCCCGTTCTGAGGATCAGGGGAACCAGCATCCTTGGCGGCATCTCAGTGCGCCGCCAGCCCCGCGAAAGCGATAATAACCCCGAAGCCGATCGAACCCCTGAAAGCAGATGAAATCGGAATCGACGGCCTGGTCGCCCAGGTTTGATCATTAAGGGTATTTAGCCCGCTCCGACTGTTACGATCCCCCAACGAGCGCGCGCCGCTGTCTTCAAAGCCGCAGGTCTGCGAGGCTGAGGTCGCGACAACCCTTTACATTCCGCAAAAAGGAGCACGACGGTGAGCGATCCCGGATATGGGCAGGGACGTCCGGACTACGGTGTGCCCGGCCCCGGCCAGGGCCAGACGTTCCCGGCGCCTGGCTACCCTGGTTACCAGCAGCAGCAGCAAGCACCCACTTATCAGCAGCCTCAGCAGCCAGGATACGACCCAGGTGCCGGTTATGACACCGGCTACCCCGCTCCGCCGAGTCAGTCATCGGCGGCGAGTTCAAAAGGCTTTTTTGCGTCGCTATTCGATGTGTCGTTTGACTCGTTCGTGACCCCGACGATTATCAAGATCGTCTATATCCTCGCCATGGTCGGCGTCGGGCTGTTCACGCTGGTCCTCGCCATCGACGGCTTCAGGTACCTCGGGATCTACGGATTCTTCGTTCTCCTGATCGTCTGCCCGCTGTACTTCTTCTTCAGCCTGCTGCTGACCAGGATCTACATGGAACTGATCATGGTAGTTTTCCGCCTCGCCCAGGACGTCCGCATCATCCGCGATCGGGGAGGCCTGAGCTAGCCGACCCGATGATCCCGTGCCTGCGAAGCTGGAAGAGCCAGCTCGCGGCCACGATCGCGCCGCTGACAGCGGCGATCCGGCGCCGGGTCCTTAGCGATGCTGGTCTTGGCGGGGGGGCCAGGCCGCACGCACGGGCAGCCAGGACCGGCGTCATGCCCGCGGCCAGGGCCGCGATCAGGCAGGCGAGCGGACTGGCCTGCGCCGCGACGGTCCACTGGCCGTGCGTGAGCGCGACGGCCGCGGTCGTGAAGCCGCAGAACGGGCAGGGCACGCCGGTCAGGCTTCGCAGCGGGCAGGGCAGGCCCCGCCCGCCGGTACGGGCCGCCACCACCGGATAGACCGCCCCCGCGACGCCGGCGGCCGCGCTGAGCAAGGTGAGTTGCTCAGACCGGGAGTACGTTCTCCTGACGATCAGCATGGTTTCCTCACTCGGGCACGATCGGCCGGTACTCGGGCTGCCACATCACATCATTGACGTGCTTGACCAGGTCATCGCTCAAGGCCGCGCGGGCGACACCGTCGCTACTTGCCGCTTGCGCGACCGCGACAGCGACGGCGACGGAGGTCTTCCGCAGTTCGGCGACCGGCGGGAGCAGTGGCGCTCCCCGCTCAGCGGAGTCGGTCAGGTTCGCGACCGCGTGAGCAGCCGCGGCCAGCATCCCGTCGGTGACCCTGGATGCTCGCGCCACGATCACGCCGAGTCCTATGCCGGGGAAGACCAGCGCGTTGTTCGCTTGGCCGATCACAAAATTGATTCCGTTGTAGCTGACCGGCTCGAAGGGGCTGCCGGTGGCCACCAGCGCCTGGCCGCCGGTCCACTCGATCAGGTCAGCGGGCGCCGCCTCGGCGAGTTCGGTCGGATTCGACATGGGCAAGATCACCGGCCTGGCCACGTGAGCGGCCAACTCCTTCACGATGGCCTCAGTAAAGGCTCCCGGCCTGGTGGAGGTGCCGATCAGGATCGTCGGATGCACCGCGGCGACGACCTCGGCCAGGCCGAGCTGCCCGTTAGCGGCCCGGCCCAGCCGCTCACCTCGGCCGGGTCCCTGGCCAGCCGCTGCTGGGATTCGCTGAGGTCGGGCAGGTCGCTGGTCAGCAGGCCAGGCTTGTCGACCGCCCAGAACCTGGCCCTCGCATCCGCCTCGCTCAAGCCGACGGCCAGCATCTCGGCGCGCAACTGGTCGGCGATGCCGGTGCCCGCCGTGCCCGCGCCGAAAATAACGACCCGGTGGTCACGCAACTGGCTGCCCGTCGCCAGGACCGCGGCGAGGACAGCCGCGAGGTTGACCGCACCGGTGCCCTGAATGTCGTCATTGAACGTGAGCAGCCGGTCGCGGTACCGGTCGAGCAGCCTCCTGGCGTTGGCCAGCCCGATGTCTTCCCAGTGCAGCATCGCGCGCGGAAACCTCCGGCTCACCGCGGCCACGAACGCGTCGAGGAAGGTGTCGTAGTTCTCGGGTGAGACCCTGGGATGCCGGTTCCCGATGTAGAGAGGGTCATCAAGCAGGCTCTGCCGGTCCGTACCGACGTCGAGCATCACCGGGAGCGTCCGGTCGGGATTGATGCCTCCGGCCGCCGTGTAGACGGCCAGTTTCCCGACGGCGATGTCCATCCCGCCGACGCCCCAGTCGCCGATGCCGAGTATCGCGCCGGCGTCAGTGGCCACAATCAGGTCTACGTCCTCGCGGTCAAGGTCGGTGTCCAGGAGCGATTCCTCGATCAGCTCGGGCTGATCAACCGACAGGTAGACGCCTCTCGGCCGTCGGTACTCGTGGCTGTAGCTCTTGATCGCCTCGCCGATCGTTGGCGTGTAGACGATCGGGAGCATCTCGGTGAGGTGCATGGTGAGCAACCGGTAGAAAAGCACCTCGTTACGGTCCTGAATCTCCCGCAGGAAAACGTTCTTCGCCAGGTTGCTCGGCTGGCGCTTGTACTGCGCGTAAACCCTGACAACCTGCTGGTCAAGCGAGACGTGCGCCGGCGGGATCAGGCCGGTCAGGCCAAGATCGTGACGTTCGGCGTAGCTGAAGGCCGTGCCCCGGTTGAGCCTGGGATAGGAAAGTATCTGCCGTCCCCGCAGCGTGGTGTGCAGCCGGCCGTCCTCATCCCGCCACAGAGTTCGCGTCATGGCTAATATGATCGCGGACTTACCTGGCGGCGCTAGGGCACTATGGCTAAGTGACCATCAAGCATGCGACCGCAAGCACGTTCGTCTTTAGCAGGCAAGCCGCTGGCTGGCAACTCGGGCTCATTTTGCACCCGGTGTTCGGGAAGCTGATGATCCCCGGCGGGCACATTGAGCCGGATGAGAACGTGGCCGAAGCGGCGGGGCGCGAGGTGGCCGAGGAGACCGGCCTGGCGGTCGCCTTCGTCCCGGCCCCGTCACTGCCCGTACCGCAGGCGGTAGCGGCGACCCGCAAGCTCGTCAGCCCGCCCTGGTGGATACTTGAGCAGCCGGTCGAGCGTGACAATCACGTCGCGGAGCCCCATTTCCACGTCGATCACCTGTACGTCGCGATCGCGACCGTGCCGGAATCGCTGACCCATCCCGCTCACCCGTTCAGCTGGCACGGCGCCGATGAGCTCACCGAACTGAACATGTTCGACGACACCAGGCACCTGGCGTTCGCCCTGTTCGCCGACATCGAGACCATCGGCAAGAACTCGCTCGCTACTGATCCGGCCAAAGCGACTTGACCGTGTCGATGGTGTCGGCCTCTTCGGCCAGCTTGTCAGTGCGGTACCTGAGCACGCGCGCGAACCTGAGCGTGACGCCACCCGGGTAGCGGGTGCTCGCCTGGACTCCGTCGAAGGCGATCTCGGCGACGAGCTCGGGACGCACCCGCACCACGCCGTGCGACCACTCCCCGTCGGCGGGTCGCGTCGCCGGGGGATCCGCGAGCTTGAGCAGGTGCTCGGTCTGCCAGCTGAGCATCTCGTCGGTCAGGCCCTTGAAGGTTTTGCCGAGCATCACGAACTTGCCCGTCTCCGGGTCCCTGGCCCCAAGATGCAGGTTGGACAGCAGTCCGGTGCGCCGTCCGTGCCCCCATTCCACCGCGAGGATAACCAGGTCAAGCGTCGTGCGCGGCTTAACTTTGATCCAGTCGCTTCCCCGGCGGCCGGTACGGTAAGGCGCGTCAACGGACTTGACCACCACGCCTTCGTGGCCGGCGACGATCGCCTCGGCGAAGAAGGCGCTCGCGGCGGCGGGGTCCGAGGTGACGAGCCTGGGGATCAGCAGGTCCTGAGGCGCGATCGCCGCGAGCGCGCGGAATCGGTCCTCGGCCGGCTGATCGATAAGGTCGGATCCGTTGAGGTGAAGCAAATCGAACATGAAGGCGGTCAGCGGCACGGACGCGGCTTGCTGACTGGCGACCCGCGCCGAAGTTACCTGGAACGGATAAGGGCGCCGGTCTTCTCGGAGCGCGATCGCCTCTCCGTCGATGACGGCAGACTCGACGTCGAGCGACAAGGCGATGGCGACGATCTCAGGTACCCGGCTGGTGATGTCGTCAAGGGTCCTGGTGAATACCCAGGCGCGCTCGCCCCGCCGGTGGATCTGGATCCTGATGCCGTCGATCTTCCAGTCGAGCGCGGCCGGGCTGACCTTGCCGAGCGCCGCGTCGATGCTCGGGGCGGAGGCGGCCAGCATGGGCTTGATCGGCTGACCGACTTCCAGCGTGAACGCCTTAAGCACGGCCGCTACGCCGGCGTTGTCCGCGCCCTCGACGACCGCGGTTAGTGCCGCCCGAGCGACCTGGGGCAGCGAGCCTCGCAACTGGATCGCCCGGCGCACCTGGGCCGCCGGCACTCCTGCGGCCTGGGCGACGGCCTCGGTCATCACCCCTTCGAGCGCGCCCTGCCGCAGGTCCCCGGCGATCAGCCGGAAGAGGAACCGCCGCTCGTCCGCCGTCGCCTCGGCGAGCAGTCCGGCGAGCTTAGCCCGCCTGCCCGCCTGCGAGCCTGGCCCGAGAATCGCCCCGATCTCCTCGAACGTCGCGTCCGTCCGCGCCAGCGTCAGCACCGGCTCGGTCGCCTGAGTCGAGTCGGCCTCCTCCGCCGGCACGGTCAGGTCGGTCAGCGCCGCGTAGCCGACGCCGATCTGGCGCTGAGTCAGCTCCCCGGACAAGAACGCGACGGCAACAGGAACTTCTTCGGGCGGGACGCGGGCAAGCAGGCTGGCGATAGCGCCAACCTTCGCCTTGCGACCCGGCGACTTCGATACTTCCGCTGAGGTCGCCACCAGTTCGCTGAGCAGCACACCCCTGATTCTCGCCTAAGGGTCTGACATCCCGTGCCCCTGACGGGTATCCAGCCGAACCGGGCGGACAAATCGCCCTTAGTGCCGGCCCGAGGCGCAACGATGGCCCACCGATGCTGCTGCCAGGGCGGGCGTGTCAGCGCCCGGCGGCCTGGCCGGGAGATAGAGCGGCCATGGCGCCGGGCGCTGTGCGGTCTTAGCGGGTTCGGGACAGGCCGTTGATGTCGGGCTCGGTCGTCGTGCGCTGGCTCGTGCTCTGACTTTGGCTGCTTTGGCTCTGGCCCTGGGTGTTCGGCTTGAGCATGGTCGTCCGCTGCCCTCCGTTGCTGCTGGCGGGCTTGCGTGGCGGTACCGGCTGCGCGATGGCCCGTGACCGGTTGCGCATCGCCATCGCGGTAGCCGCGGCTGCCCCGGCGGCGAGAAGCGCGGTGCCGGCGAGAACCTTAGGCCACCGGCGAGCCGAGGGGCGCGGCGGGTCGAGCCGCCTGGCCGTCGCCGCGAGCATGGAGGAGATCCGCGGACTCAGGTTCTCCTGCATAGAGATGCTGCCTCGGGCCGCCCTGACCGCCATCCAGGCGCGGGCGCGGCCGACTCTTGGCCTCGTCCAGCCGGCCGCGCTGCCCGCTCCGGCCTTGGCTCTCCTGGCGGCCCGCCGGGTTAGCGGGCGGGCCTGGTCGGCGAGCTTCGCTGCCTGGACGGCGATTTTCCTCGCCCGCCATTGCATGTCCGTAGTGGGCATGATCGGCGTCTTGTGCATTGTCGCTGGCACTATGTCCTCCCCCGTGATTAATCCCCACGAGGAACTTCCCAGCTCGGCCCGCGTCAACCTCGCCTGACCAGGCTGATGACTCAACAACGCGCATATGCTGGCCGGGAAGTTGCAAAGCGCCTAGCCAGGTTGTGCCGGCGAGGCGAACGCCTGGCGTGACAGGATTTCTTACATGACTAACACGCTGACCGCGACGCTGCGGACGAACAAGGGGACGATCGTCGTCCGGCTCTTGCCCGACCACGCACCGAAGACGGTGCAGAACTTTGTCGAGCTAGCCGAGGGGACGAGGGAATGGACGGACCCGAAAACCCGCCGCAAGACGTCGACGAAGCTCTATGACGGCACCATCTTCCACCGGGTGATCCCGAGGTTCATGATCCAGGGCGGAGACCCGCTCGGCAGCGGCACCGGCGGCCCCGGTTACCAGTTCGCCGACGAGTTCCACCCGGAGCTGGCGTTTAACCGGCCCTACCTGCTCGCGATGGCAAACGCCGGCCCAGGTACCAACGGATCTCAGTTCTTCATCACGACCGTCCCGACTCATCACCTCAACCGCAAGCACACGATCTTCGGCGAGGTCATCGAGGGCAGTGATGTCGTCGAGGCCATCAGTAACGTCGAAACCGGCCGGAACGACCGTCCGGTCGAGGACGTCGTGATCGAGTCGGTGGAGATCCACAGGAACGGCGACACGGCAGGTTCGGACCGGTAAAAGATGACTTACCCCCAAGGCCCTGGCTCGGACGCGACCGACTCAAGTACCGGAGCTTCAGCCCCGACGTGCTACCGGCACCCCGGCCGGGAGACCTACGTCTCCTGCGTTCGCTGCGGCCGGCCTGCCTGTCCCGACTGCCTGCGGTCCGCGGCCGTCGGTCAGCAATGCGTGGACTGCGTCAGGGACGGAAACCGGGGGGTCAGGCAGGCGACCGGGCAGTTCGGCGGCCAGGTCGCCCCCGGACGGCCGGTCGTCACCTATACGCTGGTCGCGCTCTGCGTGCTCGCATATATCGCGGAACTGATCACTAGCAAGACGATCGACAACTTCGACATGATCGGGGCAGGCGTCGCCTTCGGTCAGTGGTATCGCCTGCTGACCAGCGCGTTCCTGCACTTCCCTCCGGACGGTGGATTCGGCCTCGCGCACATCGTCTTCAACATGTGGGCGCTGATCGTCGTCGGGCCACCGGTCGAGCGACTGCTCGGCCGGGTGCGGTTCCTCACTATTTACCTGGTCAGCGCGCTGGCCGGTTCTGTGCTGTTCTACCTGATCGCGTCGCCTGGGGGTCAGGCGCTCGGCGCCTCTGGTGCCATCTTCGGCCTGTTCGGTGCCTATTTCATCCTGGCCAGGCGGATGCGGGCAGATGTCAGGCAAATCGTGATCCTCATCGTGCTCAACCTCGCGATCACGTTCACGTTCCACTCGTACATCGCGTGGGAGGATCACGTCGGTGGCCTGATCGCCGGCGCGGCCCTCGCGGCCGCGTTCGTCTACGCGCCTCGGGCGAACCGTACCCTGATCCAGGTCGGAGCGACGATAGGGATCGTGGCCGTGCTCGTGCTCGGGGTGGTGCTACGCGACCTCAACCTCGTTCACGAGGTGCTGTTCAGGATTTAGTCCCTTCAAGCGCACGGGCGGCGGTCACCAGAACCTGGTGACCGCCGCCCGTCGTTCGCGGGTGTCAGCGCCATCGGGTGGCGAGCATCACGCCGACCACGATCAGCGCGAAGCCGGCGACCAGGTTCCACTGGTGGAGCGCGGCGACGGGCAGGCTCTGACCGCTGATGTAGAAGGTGGCGATCCACGCCAGGCCGACGAGCAGGCACGCGAGCATGAGCGGTACTAGCCACGGCGGGCTGACCTTGGACTTGCTCGAACGCGGCGGCGGGGTGTAGACCGCCTTCTTCCTGACCTTGGACTTGGGCACGATGGTCTCCTGAACAGATCTCCGGCTAACGCTCGGCGCTTGATCGTAAGGGTAGTTGCTTGGCGGCGTTACCCGACCCGGATCCGATCACTCCTAAGCGGCTAAGGTCCCGGTGTAGTCGGGCTCGGCGAGGGACTCGAAGGCGTCGGAGTCGGCGACGGGCTGGATGGCGGACTTGACGGCGGCGGACGTCGACGATTGCGGCACGACGTACAGGACGACCGTCGTGTCAGGAAGCACGACGTGCTTAGGCCCGGGGCTGGTTTGCCACACTGAGCCTGGAGTCGCTCCTGGCGGGCCAGGCTGGTTGTTGACGACGTTCGCCACCAGGCCAGCGGCACTAATCTGACCTTGCGCTTCGCTGAGTGGTTCGTCGACCACGGAAGGCACCCTGACACCGCCCCCTGAGACGTTAAGCACAATCGTGGCGCCTACCGGCTCCCTGGTGCCAGCTATCGGGTTAGTACTGACCACATCGCCTTGCACGATACTGAGGCTGGCCACCGGGGACGGGTTCTTCATGACCAGCTTGAAGCCGGCCGTGGCCAGCTTGGCCGTCGCATCGGGAATGGTCAGGCCAGCCACGCTCGGCACGGCCTTGGCGCCGGGCCTGACGTTGTAGTTGACCGTCACCGTGCTGCCCTTCGGCGCGGTCGACGTCCCCGACGGGTCGGTGCTCGTTACCTCGTTGTAGGGGCCTGAGCTCGACGTATGACCGACCGCCTTGATCTTGAAGCCATCCTTCTGCAGCTTGCCCTCGGCGACGCTCAGCTTGGAACCGACCACGCTTGGCACGGTCACCCCCGGCGGAGTGCTATGCCCGTTGATCGTCTCGTAAGCCAGCACCAGGGCCGCGATCACGATCAGGACCACTACGCCGGTGATCCACGGCCAGATCGGCCGCCGGCGGCGCCTGGACGCGACGCGGCTGCCATCCTCGGGCGGACCGTACTCGTAGGGCGGCAGAGCGCCGGTCTGGCCCTGAAGCTGGGTCTGCCCGAGCGGGTCGAGCCGCCTGGTTCCTGGCCCCTGGGCCGCGTACGTCTGCGTCCGGCGGATCTGACTGCCGACCGGGTAGCCGGACAGCGCCCGCTGGATGTCGTTGCGCATCTCCGCCGCGGACTGGTACCGGTCAGCCGGGTCTTTCGCCATCGCGCGCAGGACGATCGGATCCGCCCAGCCGGGCAGTTCAGGATCGACACGGGACGGCGGGATCGGGTTCTCGCGGACGTGCTGATAGGCGATGGCTACCGGGGAGTCGCCGGTAAACGGCGGCCGGCCGGTGAGCAGTTCGTACAGCAGGCAGCCGACCGAGTAAAGGTCGGAGCGCGCGTCGACTCGCTCGCCTCGCGCCTGCTCAGGCGACAGGTACTGAGCCGTACCGATGACCTGCGCCGTCTGGGTCATCGTGGCCTGGGCGTCCGAGGTGGCGCGGGCGATGCCGAAGTCCATCACCTTGATCTCGCCTTGCCGGTTCAGCATGACGTTGCCAGGCTTGATGTCCCTGTGCACGATGCCGTTACGGTGACTGTAATCAAGAGCCCTGAGTACGCCGTCGGTGATCTCGAGCGCCCGCTCGGGCAGGAGCCTGCGATCGTCGCGCAGAAGGTCCCTGATCGTGCGCCCGTCGACGTACTCCATGACGATGAACGGCACGGGCGCAGCACCACTGTTGTCCTCGCCGGTGTCGTACACCGCCACGATCGACGGGTGATTCAGCGAGGCCGCCGATTGCGCCTCGCGCTTGAACCTGGCCTGGAAGGTCTGATCTCTGGCTAGGTCGGCGCGCAGCGTCTTCACCGCCACCGTGCGGTCGAGGCGGAGGTCACGGGCCCGGTAGACCTCGGCCATCCCGCCTCGCCCGACGACGCCGTCGAGCTCATAACGGCCGCCGAGCAGCCTGGGCTGGGTCATGTCTCGCACTTACGTTACCGTCCTGCGTCGTCTTGGCTCTGGGCAGTCGTGCCGGCGTGATTGGCCAGTGCAACCGCTCCGGAGATTATGTCGTCAATTGCCCTCGCAGCGTTTCCGCTACGGAAAGTTCGGAATCGCCCGGTGATCAATGCTGCCCCTCGAAGGCCTCGATAATCTTCACCGCGATCGGAGCGGCCGCGTCGGCCCCGAAGCCGCCGCCCTTGACAATGACGCCGACGGCTATCTGGGGGTTAGCAGCGGGAGCGAAGCAGGTGAACACGGCGTCGTCGAGGCCCGAGTTATTGTTGCCGTTCTGGGCCGTGCCCGTCTTCCCGGCGATGCTGATACCGCCGGCGACTCCCGGGTTGGCCGTGGCATACGCGGTGCCCGCCGGATTGTGGGTCACGCTGATCATCATCTTCGTCAAGTCGGCGGCCACGGCACTTGAAACGACCTGGCGCACTTCCGTCGACTGGGCCTCCTGCACGACCTCCTGATCGGGGGCCCTGATCTCCTGTACCAGGTACGGGCGCATCAACTCGCCGTGATTCGCGATGGTCGCCGCGATCATCGCCTCCTGGATCGGCGTGATCGTGTCGCTGAACTGGCCGATAGCCGACTCGGCGGTCTGCGCCGGATCCGTGAGCAGCGGGTACATGCTGGGCGACACCGGCAGCGGGATAGTCAGGTTCGGGTCGTTGAAGCCGAAGAGGTTGGCGTAGTTGTGCAGGGCTGAACCGCCGAGCCTGGCGCCGAGCTTGCCGAAAGCGGTGTTACACGACAGGGTGAAGGCCAGGATGATCTGCGGGTTTCCGTCGCCGCATGGCTCGTCGCCGTCATTAGTCAGTACGTGACTGCTGCCGGGCAGCCGGTAGAACTGGGGCGCGGGAATGGTCGAGGTCTGGCTCCCGACCGCACCGGTGCTGAAGGCGGTCGAGCTTGTGATGATCTTGAAAGTAGATCCGGGCGGGAAAGTGTCGTTGAGCGCCCGGTTGAGCAGGGGCTGGCTTTGATTTTTCAGCAGGGCCTTGTCGTTCTTCAGTACCTCGGCGCTCGAGATCGGGGCCAGCTCGTTGGGGTTGAAGGTCGGATAGGAAGCCAGCGCGAGGATCGCCCCGGTGCTCGGGTCGATCGCGACCGCGGCCGCGGGCTTGCCGCCGTCGGCCTGGCCCATGGCCGCCAGGGCGTTATAGGCGGCTTCCTGTACCTTCGGGTCAATAGTCAGGTAGACGCTGGCGCCTTGCTTCGAGTGCCCGGTAAACAGGCCCTTGAAGTTGTAGATAGCCAGGCCAGGGGCACTTCCGTTCAGGTACCTGTCCTCGGCCAGCTCGATTCCCGTGTTGCCGAAGATCGAGTCGTAGCCGGTCACCGGCGCGAAGGTGTACGGATCCGGATAATACCGCTCGTAAAGACCGCCCTTGATGAGCTTGGACTTGGCGACGACCTTCTGACCGCCGCCGCCGCTCGCGATGATCTCGCCGCGCTGGTTCTTCAGCGACTGATCGAGGATCCTGACGTTGCCTGGCTCGGCGGCGAGCGTGTTGACGCGAAATACCTGAAGGTAGTTAACCCAGCCGAGCAGCAGTACGAACATCACGAGGCAGACGATAGAAAGTCGTCGGACGGCCCTGTTCACGCAGCCCTCACCACCTGGGTAAGGCCCTCGTCCTGAATGGACTGCGGTGCCGGTTTCCTCGCCTGATCACTTACGCGCATGAGCACCGCGATCACCGCCCAGCTGGCGATCAGCGAGGAGCCGCCCTGGGAAAGGAACGGCGTCGTGATCCCGGTGAGCGGGATCAGCTGGGTGACACCACCGACGATGATGAAGACCTGGATAGCGAAGGCGAAGGAAAGGCCGCCAGCGAGCAGCTTTGAGAACGGATCGCGCACGGCCAGCGAGGCCCGCAGGCCGCGCTGGACGATCAGGCCGAAGATCAGCAAGATCACCATCAGGCCGGCCAGTCCGAGTTCCTCGCCGAACGCTGTGATTATGAAGTCGCTCTGGACGAGCGGAACGCGGAAGGGCTCGCCCTGACCGAGTCCGGTGCCGAAGATACCGCCGAACGCCATGCCCTCAAGCCCTTGCACCAGCTGAAGCGACTGGTCGAACTGGTTGCCGTTCGCGAACGGGTGGAGCCAGATGACGAAGCGCTCGTGGACATGGCCGAAAAGAACGGAGGTAAGCCCCGCGCCGAACAAGAAAAGCAAGATCCCGATTATCAGCCACGATTTCCGCTGAGTCGCGATATAGAGCATGGCGAGGAACAGGCCGAAGAACAAAGCCGAGGTGCCGATGTCCGACTCGAATACCAAGATGAGCAGGCTGACCGCCCAGATGACGAGCACCGGGCCCATGTCACGGCCGCGGGGCAGGTCGATACCGAGGAACCGCCGGCCCGCCAGCGACAGCACGTCCCGCTTGCTGACGAGGTAACCGGCGAAGAAGACCGCGAGAAGGATCTTCGCGAACTCGCCTGGCTCGACCTCGAAGCCGCCGAAGATGATCCAGGCCTTCGCGCCGTTGACCGCACTGTGACTGTCGGGCAGCACCGCCGGGATGGCCAGCAGGACCAAGCCGATCGTGCCGAGCGTGTAGGTGTAGCGCGATAGCACCCTGGGCTCGCGAACCAGCGCGAGCACGCCGATGAACGCGGCCACGCCGACCGCCGTATACATCAGCTGGGTAAGCGCGGCGTGCGCGTTCAGCGTGCTGATCTGCAGGCCGGGGTTGTTGCCGCGACCAGACTCCTGCAGCCGGTAGATCATGACGATGCCGAGCCCGTTAAGTACCGCCGCGAGCGGAAGCAGCAGCGGGTCAGCATACGGGGCGAGCCAGCGCACCGCGATGTGCGCGGCCGCCATGAGCACGGCAAAGCCGGCCACGTAGGTGACCAGGCCAGAAGGCACGTGACCGTTGAGACCGAATCCGGCGTACACGAACGCGAAGAGCATGATCGCGACCGCGAAGGCAAGCATCGCCAGTTCCGCGTTGCGCCTGCCGCGAGGCAGCGCTACCTGCGGATCGCCGCCACGGGGGACCGCGGCACCAGCCAACTGGTTAGAAAGCGTGCTCATCCAGCCGCTCCGGCCGACGCCAGGCAGTAGCTCGGCATGACCGGTTCTGGCGGGTAAGGAGCCTGCCTGCCGGTGTTCGTCTTGCTCGGGCCGCTCTCCGTGAGCTTGCCCGTATCACCGGAACTCGGGTGGTGCGAGCCCGACGCCTGATGCTTGCGGTTCTTCGTGCTTGAGTGCGCGGTGGTGCCGGCTGTACCTGGTGCTTTTTGGCTGCTCTGAGACTTTTGGCTGGAAGACTGGCCACTGCCCGGCTTGGCCGTTCTCGCCGGGCTCGCGGAGGGCTTCGGCTTGGCCTTTGCCTTGGACTTAGCCGGCGCGTGGCCGGTTGCCTTGCCCTTGGGCTTGTGTTTTACCTGGACCGGCGCGGGCCGGTTAGCTACCCATTTCGTGATGCTTGACTGAACGACGGCGCATCGATAGTCCTGCCTGAACTGCGAGATGATCCGCCGCGCCTGCTTGAGGTTAGCCTCGGGGCCGATCGTCGACCTGATTGAGCCCGCTTCGCTCGAGGGCAACGCGGAAATCGGGATGTTGGTTCGCTGCACGACCCGTGACAAGCTCACGCCCGCTACCGCCTGGGCCACGCCCCGGTAGACCGCGACATGGCCGTCGGCCGTGCCTACGTAGTACTGACTCTGGCTCAGCCGCCAGCCGTAATAACCGGCCGTGCTGATGACGCCGACCAGCAGAATCAGCACGCCAGTGACCACCGGCCACCGACGGCGGCCGGAAGCCCCGCCGCCATCGTCGTCATCGCCGCCATCGTCTCCGGGGTCACCCGCACCGCGCTCATCATCGGCGGGCACCACTGGCTCAGGGATTCCCTGGGCGGGTATGCCATCAGCTATCTGCTGGGTGGTCTGGGCTAGCTGGTGCGCTCTCGCCGCCGGGTTGTCGCTGCGGATAGCCTCGGCGCTGCCGGCCGCATCGGTCATCAGCTCGCCGACAACGATCTCCTGCTCGCTGGCCAGCTCGCCGGAATCGGTGTCGATGACGTCGGCGAGCACGCAGGTGATGTTGTCAGGTCCGCCGCTCCGGATCGCAAGGTCAATCAGCTGGTCAACCGCCGCGTCCAGGTCGGTCAGCTCGGTCAGGGTCAGGCGCAGGGTATCGTCGCTGACCACGTCGGTAAGCCCGTCCGAGCAGAGCAGGTACCGGTCGCCGACTCGCGCCTCGCGGATCGTCAGGTCGGGATCGGCCGGGATGCTGCTTTGCAGTGCGCGCATCACCAGTGAGCGCTGCGGATGCGACGCCGCCGCTTCCGGCGTGAGCCTGCCCTCATCAACAAGCGACTGAACGAGCGTGTGATCGTGCGTGATCTGCTCAAGCTCGCCGTCGCGCAGGAGATAGGCACGAGAGTCGCCGATATGGCAAAGACCGATCTGATCGCCGCACCACAAGAGCGCGGTGAGCGTCGTGCCCATGCCCTCGGTCGCTGGATGAGCGACGGTGATGTCGTGCAGGGTGGCGTTCGCCGTCGCGATCGCGTCGCCGAGAACCTTCAGCATGTCAACGCCGCTGGTGTCGGTGTCAAGCGGCACCAGGGTCGAGATAGCGACCGCGCTGGCTACCTCCCCGGCGGCGTGACCGCCCATGCCGTCGGCGATCGCAAGCAAATGTGGTCCGGCGTAGGCGGAGTCCTCGTTGCCCTCACGGAGCAAGCCCACGTCCGAACGGACCGTATAGCGCAGTGCGATGGTCATCTGCGCAGCTCCAAGACCGTCTTCCCGATGCGGATAGGTACGCCGGCCGGGACCTGCATAGGCTGGGTCACCTTCTGCCTGTCCAGGTACGTGCCGTTAGTCGACCCGAGGTCTTCGACAATCCACTCGCCGTTCTGCGGGAACAGTCTGGCGTGGCGCGTCGAGGCGTAATCGTCGGTCAGCACCAACGTGGCATCGGGCGCTCGGCCAATCGTGATCTGCTGATCCGCGAGCGTAATCGTAGTCCCTGCGAGGTTGCCACCAGTTACGACAAGCTGCCTAACCGAGCCGCGCGATCGGCCCGCTGGCGGCCGGGGAGGCTTAGCTGGTCCCGGCGGCGGTGCCCGCCTCGCGCCCTGTTTCGAGGCGCGCCGCTGCCTGCGCGCCGACGCTGGCTGATCGAACAGGTCCGTGCGCACCACACCAACCGCCGCGATGACGAAAAGCCAGAGCACAGCGAGAAACGCCAGCTTGATCAAGTCGAGGGTGAGCGGATTCATTCGGGTCATGCGTCCTTAGGTTGCCGATAGCCGACGTTGTGCGAACCGCGCTGCCGCCTGGGCACGTCATCGGCTTCGGTATCAGGAACTGCTTGATGGCTGCTGCTCGTCAGTACATACCGTCCCTACGGAAAACCAAGGTAGTGCGGCCAAGGGTAACGCGAGTACCGTCCGTGAGCGATATCCGCCGGATCGGCTGCCCGTTTACGAAAGTGCCGTTCGTCGAGCCGAGGTCGACGAGAACAACTTCGCCGTCCTCCACCCGGATCTCGGCGTGATGTCGCGACACGCCCTGATCCACTAGTCGCAGGTCACAGTCGGTGCCGCGACCCAGGATCGTGAGCGGCGAGGTAAGAGGGAAGGTGCGCTGCGTAGCGGCTCCCGCGTTCGGATCGGCTGTGGAAACGAGCAACCTCGGCGAACCTGGGAATCCTTCCTGCGGGCGGGACACGTCACTAGTCGGCCTGCGGATCTCACCATCTTCTACAGTTGTGCCCCTGATAACGCCAGACCGGATGCGGAAAGTTCCGATGGTGAGGTCGGGAACGCCCTCGAACCTGATGCGCACGGGGCCGACGAACGAGTAACCCTGCTCCCTGGCGTGATCCCTCGCCAGGGTCGCGAGTTCGATGCCGAGATTGTCGGCGAAGACCTCAAGCCGGTCATAGTCGGCCTGAGCGATCTCGGCGACAAAATCGTTCGGCACGAGGATCCGGCCTTGCGCCACGATGGCCGCGCGGTCGTCCATCTCGCGTTGTACGGCTCCCGCAATCTCGGTCGGTTGCAGGTCGGACTTGAACGCGCGCGCGAAGCCGCCGTCGTACATGCCCTGGAGCCGGTGCTCGAAGCGCTGCAGCACTCCCACCATGCACCTCCTCTCCCGTTCGCATTCGATGGTATCGGCGGCTTGCCATAGCTCGTGGCGTGCTAACCTGTCTGACGCACTCAGGGCGAGTGGCGGAATGGCAGACGCGCACGGTTCAGGTCCGTGTGTTCGAGAGGACGTGAGGGTTCAAATCCCTCCTCGCCCACGCGCGCAGCGCGACCATGCTTGTCGCTCTTCGAGCGCCTGCGCCCCGGCGGCGTGGGCCAATTTCCCCAGGGGGCGACCCCCTGGAACCCCCGCGGGCAAAAACCAGCTTTCGCGACTGCCGATACCCGGCTTGGGGCGGGACTTTGCGGTCCGGGGCCGGTCTTGTCATCTGGGTCCTCTGGTGGCGTGGCGGTGGTTACTGCCCGCATTTGGGGCCTGTATGCGGTAGTCGCGGACGTGGCACTGGGGTGGGCGAGGCAGAATCATTATCGTGCCGGAGCTTCCTGAAGTGGAGTCGCTTGCGGCCGACTTGCGGGAACGGGTGGTCGGCCGGGTGATCGATCGTGCCGACATTGCCGAGTTTTCGGTACTTAAGACCTATGATCCGCCGCTGAGTGCGCTGCACGGGGCGACGATCGAGGGGACCACCAGGTACGGGAAATTTCTCGATCTGATCTGCCGGTCGTCCGGCGGGGAGGCTTTGCATCTGATCACGCATCTGGCGAAGGCCGGGTGGCTGCGGTGGCGCGAGCAACTGCCTGATGCTCCGGCTAAGCCGGGGAAGGGGCCGCTCGCGTTCCGGCTGAAGTTCGCCGACGGGGCTGGCTTTGACCTGACCGAGGCGGGGACGCGCAAGCGGCTGGCGGTTTACCTGGTGACCGATCCGCTCGCCGTGCCTGGCATCGCGTCGCTGGGACCTGATCCGCTTGCGCCCGATTTCACCGTCGACGTGCTCGCCGGCCTCCTGGCGGGCCGCAGGACGCAGATCAAGGGCGTTCTGCGGGATCAGAAGATCATCGCCGGGATCGGCAACGCCTACTCAGACGAGGTACTGCACGCCGCGAAGATGTCGCCGTTCCGGCTGGCGTCCAGTCTGACGGACGATGACGTGGCTGACTTGCACCGGGTGATCGTCGACACGCTGCGGTCGGCGATCGAGCGGTCAGCCGGGCTCGCGGCCGCCGAACTTAAGGCGGAGAAGAAGGCCGGCCTGGCCGTGCACGGCCGGGCCGGGCAGCAGTGCCCGGTCTGCGGCGACGTCGTGCGCGAGGTTTCGTTCGCTGACTCCGCCCTGCAGTACTGCGCGACCTGTCAGACAGGCGGCAAGCCGCTAGCCGACCGCCGCCTGTCCCGCTTGCTCAAGTAGGCCCGCAGGGCGCGGGGCTCCAGGGGGTCGCCCCGCTGAGAATTAGTTGAACGTCTTATGCAGGTTCTCGAACAAGCCGAGGTCGCATTCACCGTCGAGGACGACCCGGTGGACCTTGTGGCCGAACCAGGTCCCAGTGACCACGATCTGCTGGAGAGCCGGCCAGGATCATCGGGCACATCTTGGTCTTGCTCGCCGGGGCGAACGGGTCCTTCAGGTGGAGCAGCGTCCGGCAGGCCGTGCTCGCGTCTGGTGCGTTGCCGCCGGTCGGCTGGCAGTGCAAAGTCCAGTGCTTGGGCAAAGATCCCTTGCCGTCGATGAGCCTGACGCTGAGCTCAACCTTCGGGCTCTTGCCCGAGCTCTTGGCCGCGCTTCCTGCCATCGTGGCGGTACCGCAGGCGGCCAGCAGTCCGGCTGCGGCCACGAGACCGGTCACCGCGACGAGGAACCTGGTGGGTCGGCCGGGCCGGTGAGGCCGGCCGGCCGGCGGGAGCGTCGCGGCTGGCCGCGGCGAATGGGGGGCCAGGGAACCGGGGATGCGCGGCGCCCTGCTTCTGTGGCTAATCACGTCCATTGGACGCCCGTCCGGCCGAAGTGGTTCCCAATGGTTGTCAGGGCCGTTGCGGGTGCCCGTCGGCCGGGCGGGCCGCGTACTGGTGGTGACCGGAGGTGGCGACCTGGCTCTTTGGCCGTACGCTGCGCTTTTCTAGTGCGACCATAGGGACGTGCGGCGCAGAAGGGCGATGACGGCAAAGCCGGATCAGGGACGCCTTGACGCCACTGCCCGTGCCGTCATTGAGTGCGCTGGGGCTCCGATCGTCGCGCTTGGCAAGGACAGGACCGTCTGTGTCTGGAACCGCGCCGCCGAGCGGATGTTCGGCTGGTCCGCGGCCGAGGTGCTCGGCCTTGAGCCCCCGATCATCCCAAGAGAACTGCGCGCCGAACATAACGCGGTACTTGAGCGGGTCGCCGCTGGCGGCCAGGTGTCGCTGGCGACCAGGAGGGTGTGCAAGGCGGGCGAGGTTCTCGATGTGCGGATCGACACGAGTGATCTCGTAGATGCCGCCGGGGAGCGGCTTGGCTGGATCAGCGTCTATCACCCGAGCAATACAGACGCCACCGTGCGCCAGTACATGGCCGAGCGGGCGCGGCTGGTCAGGCGGCTTGGTGACGTAGTCGCCGACATGAACGCCGAGCTTGACCTTGAGGTAGTGCTCGACCGGATCGCGGCTAGCCTCAGAGAACTGACCAGGGCCGACGCTGGCGGATTCGTGCTCATCGAAGACGACCGGCTGCGGCTCGTCTCCATGGACGGCCTGCCTGCCGACCTTCGCGGCCGCACGGCTGACCTCCCGACCAGCCTGGTCGGTGAGCTGATGCGCTCAGAAAACACCGTGCTACTGCGAACCGGCGAGTCTGGCCAGTTCGATGAGCTCATCTGGTCGGCACTCGACGGGCTGCACGCGATCGCCCTGAGCCTGTCCCACGTCAGCGGCAAGCCTTACGGCGCGCTCTATGCCCTGTACAGCCGGCGCCAGGTCGGGCACATCGAGCTCGAGTTGCTTGAGCTACTCGCCGGGCACGCGAGCGTAGCGCTGTCCAACGCGACCGCCTTCTCTGAGGTCGTTCGGCAGCGTGCCCACGAGCGCGCCGTGATCGACGGCAGCGCCGACGGCATTGCCGTGCTTGATCGCGCCGGGTTCGTCAGGCAGTGGAACCGGGCCGCCCACGCGCTGACGGGAGTGCCCGGCCGCCCAGGTGATCGGCAGCCCGCCGCCATTCCCGCTGCCGGAAGCCGGGGCGACGCTGAGTCACAAACTGCCGAACAACCGGTGGATAGACGTGCTCAGCACAATTCTCGACGGCCGTGATGAGCAAGTCATCGACTTCCGCGACGTCACGGCGGCAAAAGAACTCGAAGAGGCGAAGGACCTCTTCCTCGCCACCACCAGCCATGAGCTTCGCACCCCCATCACAGTGGTGCAGGGTTTCGCCAGCACGCTGGCCAATCGCTGGGACAAGATGCTCGACACCGACCGCCGGAACGCGGTAAGGACCATAGCCGAGCGCGCCGAGTCCCTCGGGCGGCTCGTCGATCAGCTTCTGCTCGGTTCCCGTGCGGGGGCGAACCGCCTTGCCGTCAACGAGGAGCCTTTCGACCTCGCCGCGCTGCTGCGCGACACCGTCGGGGTATTCCGGCCGTTGTCGGACAAGCACCTTCTTGTTACGGACATTCCCGCTGATCTGCCGCAGGCGCGGGGTGACCTCGCCGCGACCGACAGCATCGTCAGCCAGTTGCTGGAAAATGCCGTCAAGTACTCGCCGGACGGCGGGACCATCACGGTCAGAGCGCGAGTCATCCCCCTCGATGAGCTGGCGGAGACCAGCGCTCACGAGGCGTCAGGACAGCTTGAGGTAACCGTCTCCGACCAGGGCATCGGCATCGCGGAAGCCGATATCGAGCGGGTGTTCCAGCGGTTCGTCCAGGGCGAGGCCGGCGACCGCAGGCGCTTCGGCGGCATCGGGCTCGGCCTGTACATCGTGCGCCAGCTAGCAAGGGCGCAAGGTGGCGAGGTGACAGCGTCGCCGGGTGTCGACGGCGGGACGGTCATGCGACTGGTGCTTAGCCGCGACTCTTAAACCTTCCGCAGGGTGGTCGCGACGGCATCAGCTACTCTCAGAGACCCGCCGGCTCAGGCGCGCTGATTCGCTTCCCGGTGATCGGGTCCCTGGTTACTCTTTCGCCGCCCGACGCCTCGATGTACCTGTCGATGATGCCGACGACGTCTTCGCCCTGTTCCTTGATCCGCCCTGAATCCAGCCAGATCACCCGGTTGCAGGTGTCCTCCACTTCCTCGAGATCGTGCGCGACCAGGAAGACGGTGCCCGCCTTATGCCTCAGTTGCTCGATCCGCTCATGGCTCTTGACCCGGAATTCGGCATCGCCCGTGGCCAGCGCCTCGTCGATCAGCAGGATCTCGTAGTCCTTCGCCGCGGCGATCGCGAACCTGAGCCGGGAGCCCATGCCCGAGGAGTACGTCTTCATCGGCAGGTTGATGAAGTCGCCGACCCCGGAGAAGTCCACGATCGAGGGGTATTTCTCCTTGATCTCCTTTTTGGTCATCCCCATCGCCAGGCAGCCGAGCACGACGTTGCGCTCGCCGGTGAGGTCTTCGAGCAGCGCGGCGTTCACGCCGAGAAGCGACGCGTCGCAGATCGTGTACACGGTGCCCTGCTCAGGCGGCAGCAGGCCGGCGATCGCGCGCAGCAAGGTGGACTTGCCCGAGCCGTTCCTGCCGATGATGCCGATCGCGTCGCCCCGGTAGGCGACGAAGGACATGCCGCGGATGGCGTGTACCTCGTGGATGGCTGGCCTGGTCTTGCGGCCGATGATGCGGAAAAGCGCGGTCGACGCGGTGCCACGGTCACCGCCGGCGCCGTAGACGCGGTACACGACCTCCAGGCCGTCGACAATCACGGTGGGCTCAGCCACGGCCGTAGAACACCTCCTTCCGCCAGAAGAACCAGAACCCGAAGATCAGCGCGACCACAGCCCAGCCTGCCCCGATCTGCCACAGGTGGGCCGAGACAAAGGTCGGATGGCAGTAGGCGCTGCCGTACTGGCTGAGCGGGTACCTGGCGCCCTGCTGCTTGAGCTGGGCGGTGGCGGAGGTCCAGGCCGCCTGACTTACTCCGGCCGGCTTCGTCGTCTGCCCGGCCCAGGCCGCGCACTTAGCCGCGTTGTAGGGCATAGCCCCGAACGCGCTGAGACGCTGCGAGGTCAGCAGCGCGTTGCGCACCATCGTGATGTAGATCGCGGCCGGGTTCACCTCGATCAAGGTCGTCGCCCAGCCATAATGCTGGCTGTGATCGGCAACGAACTGCTGCACGCTGTAAATGACGCCAGAGATATACAGCCAGGTCCGCATCAGGAAGGGCAGCAGTTGGGCGAAGTCATTGACTCGCGCCCCTGTCCTGGCGGCGAACAGGCCGATGCCCGCGTTGAACATGGTCACTAGCGCCAGGGCCGGGATGACGAGCAGCCAGTTCCAGGTCAGCGGCTCATGCTCGAACAGCACGAGCACGAAGAGCACGCCCATGGAAAGCAGCATTTGCTGCAACTCGATCATCACGTAGGCGAGCGGCAGCGACGCCCGAGGGAACTGCAGCGCCCTGATCAGCGGCAGGCTGTCGGTGATCACCTTGGACGTCGAGATGAAGGTCCGCTGAGTGAAGCTGAAGACGAAAACACCGGTCACCAGGAAGGCGAGGTAGTCCGGCACCCCCCGGCTGACGTTCTTGATGATCAGGCCGAAGATGAGGAAGTAGACGCCGGCGTTGAGCAGCGGGGCCAGCACCTGCCAGAGCTGGCCGAGCTTGGCTTCTGTGTACATCGCGATGTTGCGCGCCGTGGCGAAGCCCATGATGAAACTCCACCGGTGCGCCAGTTCGCGCAGGTATACCCCGATCGGCGCCCGCTGGGCGCTCGGCGTCAGGCCGTACTGTGCTGCCAGTGCTGCCAGCGATGGGTCCCGCTGATCAGGCTCGGCTTCGTCGGCGGCAGGCCCGCCGGATTCATCGAGCAACTGACCGGGCGAGCTGATTCTCGTCGACTTCATGTCGCGAGAACCGGCTGGAGCCGACGGCGCGGTCGGGCGTTCATCACGGCGCCGACTGTACCCGAGGAACAGCCGTGCGGGCCGTAGAGCCGCTTGGCCCGCCGAGGGGTACATAACGATTTGATAACCAAGATCTCTCGGTAACTGACTGGTCAATCACCCGCAAAGCCCTGGCCGGCTTGATAATGGCGCATTAGGCGCCGCCGATGGCCACCCTGGTCATCAGGTAACGAGCGATCTCCCGCCGGCGAGGCGGTTTCCGGCCCTGTCAGCCTGGGCATTCTCACGTCCGCAGCCAACAAGCCAACGTGGGTCGCGGTGGTGGGGACGGTGCCTTGGAGGTGAGAACGTCGAGCGTGGTGCACCTGCCTTGTGCGCCGGCGAGCGTGGCGTTCGCCCGCCGGGCCCTGGCCGATGATCTCAGGGCGGCGGGCGTACTCGACCAGGCGATCAGCGACGCGGCTCTGGTCGTCAGCGAACTCGTGAGCAATGCCATCCTGCACGCGTACCCGCTGCCAGGTGAGCGGCTCAAGGTCGCGTGGACTGTGGACGGCGGCTGGGTCGAGGTCGCGGTCAGTGACGGCGGCAGCGCGACGATGCCGCAGGCCGGGCACCCCACGGCTTCCTCAGTGAGCGGTCGGGGTCTCGCGATCGTGACGCATCTCAGCCAGACGTGGGGCGTGCGCACAGAAGAGGCCGGTCTCACCGTCTGGGCAATCCTGCCCGCCCCAGGCCGACCCGCTTTCACCAGCGCTACACCAGACCAGTTTGCCCGAGCCGCCTCCTCCTGACCGGCAGCGCGCCCGCGCCATTGGCTAGCACGGAGGTGGCAGTGCGCCGGCGCCCAGCGAGCGGGACACCCTGCCACCGGCGACAGACGATGCGCCAGCCAGCCTCGGCTAAGCGCGACGGCTCCACCGGCCTAGCCGGAACAGGCCAAGGCCGAGCAGCAGCATGAGCACGACCCAGAACCCGATGATCAGCGTGTGGACTACCGCGTAAAGCAGCACCCAGAGCACCAGGAAGATCGCGGCGGCCGCCACGACGAAGGCGATGATGCGCATCATGGCATCCACAGTACGCGGGATCCGGAGAGGTTAGCTGTCCTGGCTGTTGGTGGAACCCGGCTGGGGCGAGTAATGTGCGGCTCGTGGAGCTAAAGGTCACAAGCCAGCCGCTAGGGGAATACGTCGTGATGTCGGTTCACGGCGAGATTGACCTATATACAGTCCCCCGGTTGCACCGCGAGCTGGACAACGTGCTGGCCTCGGCCGAGCCGGTTCGCCTCATCGTCGACCTGTCCGGGGTCGACTTCTGCGACTCGACCGGCGTGAACGTGCTCCTCGGGGCGCACAGGACCGCGCGCGAGAAGGGCGGCGACCTCGAACTGGCCGCCCCGAGGCCGGCCGTGAGAAAGATCCTGCAGGTAACCGGCCTGGAAACGGTCTTCACCGTCATCGACGACCTAGCTGTGCCAGCCCGGGGGGCGCCCCCCGGACCAACGAGCACCGCAACCCCATAGCTGAGCCAGCTGCCTAGGCAAGCCGATCGCCAGCGTTGCGGTTGGCTGAGCTGCCCGGTTAGCCGGTGTCGTCGGCCAGCCAGCGGCCGCCCTGGGCGGCTCGCGCCCCTGCCGTTAAGGCCTGGGAGGGCTGTACTCGCTACTAGGATCGCTGGCATGTCGGCACAAGGCGACCTGGCCGTCGTCATCCCAGCCAGGAACGAGTCTGACCGGATCGCCGCGACCGTGAAGGCGGCCGCTGGCATCCCTGGGGTCGACCTGGTTGTCGTAGTGGACGACGGTTCTACCGACGGCACGGCCGCCGAGGCTGAACACGCCGGCGCGATCGTGGCCAGGCATACTCGCAACCGGGGCAAGGCCGCCGCCATGGAGACCGGTGCGGAGGCCGTCAGGGTCATTGAGTCAAGCAACGGCGAGGTAGAGGCCGGCCCGCCCAGGCACTTGCTCTTCCTCGACGCGGATCTCGCCGCTACCGCGGAAAACGCCTCGTCGCTGGCCGAACCGGTGCGCAGCGGCGAGGCCGACATGACGATCGCGGTATTCGCTAGCCGTGAGAAGCGCGGCGGGCACGGATTCGTGCTCGGTCTCGCCGGGGCGGGGATCGAGCGGGTCACCGGCTGGCGCCCGGCCGAGCCGCTCAATGGCCAGCGGTGCCTGACCAGGGCAGCCTTCGAGGCCGCGCGACCGCTGGCCTACGGCTGGGGAGCGGAGACCGGCCTGACGATCGATCTTCTCAGCCAGGGAATGCGGATCACCGAGGTGCGGGTTCCGCTGACCCACCGCGCGACCGGCAAGGACCTGTCCGCCCAGTTGCACCGAGCCCACCAGTTCGCCGACGTCGCGAGGGCACTCGCGGCCCGCGGAGCCTGGCGTCCGCCCGTCGGTCCTTCCGTTCCCGCCGAGCAGGTCACGTCCGCCGGGCAGGCCGACGCCGGCTGATGACGGCCGTCAGCCTGGGTTCGCCGGCACAGGAAGCGCCCGGCCGGGCCAGGCGGCTTGGCGTCGCCGGCGTCACGCTGGCGGGAGCGAGCTTCGTCCTGACGGCGGTTGTCGCAGCGCTCGGACCTTCCCTGATGGAGCCGGCGCTGCCAGGCCAGGCCACCCAGCCTCCGTGGTCGCTCCCCGCGCACCCCTCGCCTTACCTGGTCGTGGCCCTCAGCGGCGCCGCTATCTTCGCGGCAGCCGCCGGAACAACCTGCATTCTTTCCGCAAATAGGCAGGGCTGGCGGATCTCGCCAGCGCTGATGCTCCTCGCCGGAATCGCCGGGGCGTTGCTCCTGGCTTTCCTCCCGCCGTTCGGCTCGGCTGATCACCTCAGCTACGCGGCCTACGGCCGGATGGCCATCACCGGCCACAACCCCTACACGACCACGCCCGGCGAGCTGGCCAAGCTCGGTGACCCGGTGGCGCGCGCGGTGCAGGACTGGCGGCACAGCCCTTCTGTGTACGGTTCGCTGGCCGTCGCCGTGCAGGCTCTGGCCGCGACGATCGGCGGCACGTCGGTGCGGCTGATCGTGTTCGTGCTGTCGCTGGTCAACGTCCTGGCGTTCGCAGGCACCGGGCTGATCCTGCACTGGCTCGGCCGGGGAGACCAGGACAGGCAGTTCAGGTCGGCGGTGCTGTGGACCGCGAACCCGCTGCTCTTGTTCGTACTCGTCGCGGGCGCGCACGTGGACAGCCAGGCGATCGTCTTCGGCACCGGCGCCGTTGCTCTCGCTATCAGTGGCTTGCGGTTGACTGGTGACCGGCTGGGGTGGCAGGTGCTGATCGCGGTGGCGGCCGGAGTGCTGATCGGTTTCGGCTTCGCCGTCAAGGTCACGACCGCGCTCGTCGGCGCCGGCATCGCGCTTGGCATCGTGCTGGCCTGCCGTAGCGCCGGCCGGGCGGCCAGCACAGACTCGCCGGCCAGCACGGGCTCGCCGGCTAGCGCGGGCTCGCCGGTCAGCACGGGCTCGCCGGCTAGCGCGGGCTCGCCGGTCAGCACGGGCTCGCCTGGCGTCCGGACTGTCGGGGCTTGGCTCGGCGGGCTTACGGTCGGGTTCGCCGCAGCCGCCGGGGCGGCGCTGGTTCCGTGGGGCACGGCTATGTTCGGGCCGGCGCTGCGGGGCGGCAGTTACACGTCGATCGGGTCGCCGTGGCGGGCGGTGCGGAGCGGGCTTCGGCTGGTCCTCGGCGAGTCGGCGGCTGAGAGCGTGGTCAAGGCGGGAGCCTTGCTGCTCGCGGTGCTGCTGCTCGTCCTGCTGGTCAGGTACCTCGCGCAGGCTGGCGGGGAGTTTGGCCCGCTCTTGATACCGGCGGCGGCCTTCGCGTTCGTGTTTGCCTGGCTGCTGGCCTGGCCTTACGTCCTGCCCTGGTACGACGGGCTAGGCTGGGCGCTGCTCGCCTTGCTGCCGGCATCTAGGTTCGACTGGCTGATGCTGGCTAGGACGACGGCGCTGGCGATTGGCTACCTGCCAGCACGGGGGATACCGCTGCCGGCCGGGCTTGGCTGGCTAGAGACCGTGGTGCGAACCGCGGTCACGCCGCTGGCGTTGCTTATCATCGTGATCCTGGTGATCGTCTGGCTCTGGCCAAAGGGTGACGGTCCCAGGCGGGACGTTCGGCTGGAGGCGCAATGACAACGGACACGCGGCGGTGCCCTGGCCAACTACCGCATCGATGGCCCATCGTTGTCGTTTCCTGGCCTGCGGCTACCGCATCGATGGCCCATCGTTGCTGCCGGAACCGCAACGCTGGGCCATGGTTGTCGTTGCCGGCCGGCCGGGAACAGCATCGCTGTGCCATCGTTGCGCCTCGGTGTGGCGTTTTGCCCGGCCGGTCCTCGGCGGGGGCTGGTCTCAGTGGGATTTGGATGGAGGCGGCATGAGTGGCGTGACCGGTACGGGGGGAACAGCAGCGCGTTGTGCCTACCTGGGCCCTCAGGGCACGTTCTGCGAGCAGGCGGTCAGCGCCTTGCATGCTGGCGACGAGTTCGAGCCGGTTCCCTATCCGACGATCGCGGCGGCGATCGACGCGGTCCGCACCGGGCAGGCCGAGCGCGCTGTCGTCCCGCTTGAGAGCTCGGTCGATGGCGGGGTCAACGCTACGCTCGACGAGTTGTCAGAAGATCCGCCGGTACTGATCAGGGCCGAGATCATGGTGCCGGTCGAGTTCGCCTTGCTGGTCAGGCCCGGCACGGAACTGGCGGATATCAAGGTAGTCGGCGGGCATCCGGCCGCCCAGCCGCAGTGCCGGCGCTGGCTGGCCGAGTACCTGCCTGACGCGGCGTGGCGGCAGGCCCTGTCCAACGCGGACGCGGCCTGGCAGGTCGCCGACGGCGAGCTTGACGCGGCACTCGCCGGCAGCTTCGCCGCCGGGCACTACCAGCTTGACGTGCTCTTCGACGGCGTGCAGGACCGGGCAAGCGCCGTCACCAGGTTCGTTGAGGTTGGCGAGCCAGGCGAGCTGCCCGAGCCGACCGCCTCGGATCGTACCTCGGTGATCGCGTTCATCCGTGATGACCATCCCGGTGCCCTGATGGACATTCTCAGCCAGTTCGCCGTGCGCGGCGTCAACCTCAGCCGGATCGAGTCAAGGCCGACGGGGGAGGGCATCGGCCGGTACTGCTTCTTCATCGACTGCGAAGGGCACGTGCTCAGCCCAAGCGTCGGCGAAGCGCTGATGGGGCTGCGGCGCGCGTGCAGCGAGGTCAGGTTCCTCGGCAGCTACGCCACCGCCGAAGTGCCGTCTGGCCCGAGCCGACTGCCTCACCCGGCTCAGGAGAAGCTCAGCGACGGCGAGGCGCAGCAGGCGGACGGCAAGTTCACCGCCGCCGCCGACTGGCTTCTCCAGGTCAGAGCCGGCCGCGGATTATTGAGTGGGCTTAACGGGGGGTGCGGGGGTAGTCCCCCCGCGGGTTGACATTGAGGATTAAAGGTATGGCCCCGAGGTTCGCATGGGCTGAGATTCTTCCTGCTGCGGCACCATGCCGGGCGGCAAGGCCCTGCGCATTTGCTCGAGTTGAGCCCTGGCGGCCATCTGCTGCGCGAACAAGGTGGTCTGGATCCCGTGGAACAAGCCTTCCAGCCAGCCAACGAGCTGGGCCTGGGCGACCCTGAGTTCCGCTTCGCTCGGCACCTCGTCCTCGGCGAACGGCAGGGACAGGCGCTCAAGTTCGTCGACCAGCTCGGGCGCGAGCCCGTCTTCGAGTTCCTTGATCGAGCTGGTGTGGATTTCCTTGAGCCTGGCCCGGCTCTTCTCGTCAAGCGGCGCGGCCTTGACCTCTTCGAGCAGTTGCCTGATCATGCTGCCGACGCGCATCACCTTGGCCGGCTGCGCGACCATCTCGGTGACCGGCCGCTCTGCCCCCGCGACCTCGTCGGCATCGGTTTCTACGGCCACTCCGTCCGGACCCACCACCACGATCTTCGTCGGGGTCTGCTGGGTCTGCGGGTCAGGCTGCCTGTCGTCGTCGTCCATGACACCTAGTCTGTCGGTTCCGATTATTCGCACGCATCATAGGGTCAGGGGTAACCAAGTGTTGACCGCATGATGAGTCATGTTGGTAACGTTATTGGCGTGGCTGTGATGACTGTCAGCATCAGCATGGACGAGCGTACCTACCGGCAGGCTAAGGCGGCCGCCGAACGCGCCGGCGTGCCGATCTCCGCCTGGATGTCGAAGTCGGCGAAGGAGAAGGTGCAGCGCGACGCCGCGTTGCCCGTAGCTGAGCTTGACCTCGGCACTGGTCAGGCCTGGGCGGCCTGGACCGAGGCGAGCGAGCAGGACTTCAACCCGGAGACGGAGAAGGGCGCTGCGTGAATCGCGGCGAGGTATTCGCTCACAAAGGTCTAGGACGCGCCGGGTTCGTCGTCATCGTCAGCAATGACGGTTTCACCGCCGTTACTGGTCATCCGGTCGTGGTCAGGGTCAGTGACCGTCCCGACCTGACCGAGACTCCTTACGTCGTGCCGCTCACCGGCGCGGACCAGGTGGCCGGTCATCTTGAGTCCTATTCCGTGGTGCGGGTCAGGCGGGACCGGCTGGGCGCCGATCCGGTTGGCCGGGTGTCGGCGGGCACGCTGCGCAAGCTGGACGACGCGCTGGCCCTACTCTTCGACTATGGCAACTAGCGGCGCGGCTAAGGAGGAGCGGGACGGCGTCTCGCTGACTAACCTTGACCAGCCTCTGTTCGACGGGGCGGAGGCAATTAAGCGCGACCTGGTTGATTACTTGGACGCGATGGCCGACCGGATCGTGCCCGTACTAGCCGACCGGCCGCTCTCAGTGATCAGGGTCCTGCGGGACCAGCCGCCCTTCATGCAGAAGAACGTTCCCAAGTACACGCCGACGTGGGTGCGGACCGTGACCATGTGGGCCGAAGCGTCTAAGCGCGACGTTTCTTACGCGCTGTGTGACGACCGGCGGACACTGCTGTGGTTCGCCAACCAGCGAGCAGTCGAGTATCACCCGACGCTTGTGCTCGCCGGGCAGCTCGATCGTCCGAGCTATCTGGTGCTCGACATCGACCCGCCGGCGCCTGATGAGTTCGGGCTCGCCGTCCAGGCGGCCAGGCTGGTCCGCGCCGCGCTGACTGACCTCGGGCTTGAGGGCGCGGTCAAGACCAGCGGGGCCAAGGGAGTGCACGTATTCGTGCCGCTGGCCGCGGCTTCGCGGAGCGAGGATGCTGCCGCCGCTACCCGTGCGATCGCGGTCAGGGCCGAGCGGCTTGATCCCGAGTTGGCGACGACGGCGTTCATCAAGGATGACCGGCAGGGCAAGGTGTTCATCGACTCGACCAGGGCGGGCGGGGCGACGGTGGCCGCAGCCTATAGTCCCAGGATCCGGGCCGGGGCCCGGTGTCGTTTCCGCTCGGCTGGCATCAGCTTGACGGCGTGGTTCCTGGTGACTTCACGATTCATAACGTGGTCGGGCTCCTGGCCGGGCGCGATCCCTGGGCGGAACTGATGCCAGCGGCGCAGGCGCTGCCCGCTTCGCTCGTCGAGGAGGGGCACGAGATTCCGATCGCGCGGGTGCAGGCGATGCACGAGGGCAAGCGGCGGGCGCGGGAGCGGCGGCCTTCATGAGCCTGACTCCGGCCGCTGACCGGCCCTTCATGCCCGGGTACGGGATCGCGGCCGCGTCGGAGGGAAGCGGCCTGCTGTCGTGGGCGTGGGCGCAGGAGCGGCTGGGCCGGTCGCACGATTACTGGCTGGCGACGGTGAGTGCCGACGGGTCACCGCACCTGATGCCGGTGTGGGCCATGTGGCTGGACGAGGCGCTGTGGTTCAGTTCGAGCAAGTCGTCGCGGAAGACGCGGAACCTTCTCGCCGACGGGCGCTGCTCGCTGTCCACGGACAACGCCTCCCAGCCGGTCGTCGTGCACGGGGTCGCTGAGGTCGTAACCGATTCCGCGGTTCTCCGGGCCGTACTTGACGCGGAGAACGCTAAGTACGGCACCGGCTACTCGATCGACACGCTCGATCCGGCGGTTAACACCTGCTTCAAGGTGCGCCCGGTGAAGGTCATCGGGCTTGATACCGAGGACTTCACCGGGTCGCCGACTAGGTGGGTTCTCAGTTGATGATCAGGCCGTCCTGGAGAACCGAGCGGACGTTAATCGAGATGTGCTTCTTGGAAGGGTGATTGACCAGGCTGACGGTGATCTGGACACCGGCGGCCGTGCCTTTAGAGTTGTGCACGGAGGCAAAGATGTTCGAGGACACCGTGCCAGCGAAGTTATGCCGGTCTCCTGGCGTGAGCATGATGAAGGCGAAGGCGGTGAGGGTCCCTCGCTTGCTGGTCGCCGTCGGCCGAAGGGTGAGAAGCAGGGCGGGGTGCCTGATGGCGGCCTTGGAGTGGGCCGAGTACGCGAGCGAGGTGATGTTGACTTTCGCGTGGCGCTCGTCGGCATATTTCAGGGTGATCGACAGTTTCCCGAGCGCCGAGGTGGTCTTCTCGGTCACGGTGATTCCGTGGGCGGCCGAGGCTGAGCTTGCCGCTGGTGCCGACGGGTTGCTGGCCGCCCCGGTCAGGACTACGGCCGCGCCGATGCCGACGGCCGAGAGGCCGCCAAGTGAGCGCTGGGTGATCACGCGCTGTCGGCGGCGGTTGCCCCGCCTGATGACCTCGGCCGCAGCGATGGGCCTGGCCTGGCTGGCGGCCGCGTCGGCGACCTGCCTTAGCTGGCTGTTTAGATCTGACATAGCTGGTGCCTTCCGGTTTAACTTGTAGTGAAGCTCGCCACGGTTTCCCGCAGGTGCGGCATGAGGGCGGTCCGGCCGCGGGCCAGTCTCGCCTTGACCGTGCCGGCCGGGACGCCGGTCTCGGCCGCGATCTGCTCGACCGTCAGATCACACAGGTGATAGAGCACGATGGCCCGTCGCTGCTCGGCGGGGACTTTCCTGAGTGCGTCGGTGAACGCGACCCGGTCGGGTGTCGGGCCCTCGATCGCTTCCGGCGGGGCCGCGAGCCGCATGAGGCGTCCGCCGTCGCGGCTGCGCCGCCACCTGGACGCGGCGATGCGCCAGGCGGTGACCCTGATCCAGGCTTCCGGGGCGCCGTCGCGGTCGAACTTCGCCCGGCGGGCCCAGGCTCTGACGAAGGCTTCCTGTACCGAGTCCTGGGCTTCTGACTGGTCGCCGGTCATGGCATAAAGCTGGCCGACCAGGCGGTTGAAGGTGGCGGTGTAGAAGGCGGTGAACTCGTCCCGGTCCACTGGCTTGGTCCGCCTCCTCCGCTTGGGCTGCCCCTAGCTTCGCTCGGGGCGTTCGCTATAGATACCTGCGGAGCGCGGATCTGGTTGCGGCGGGCTCAAAAAAGCCTGACGGCGGTCTAGGACCGCCGTCAGGCAGTGTGGTTCTTGTCCTACGCTGTGCGGTCTTTACGCCGCGCAGGACAGCGGGTTAGAACTCAGCAATTGCGGGTTCGGTACCGGATTGGTGGTGCCGTGCGCGGCGTTGCTGTACAGAGCCACGAGCAGGTTCTGCGGGCAGCGCGGCGTTCCGGCCGGGTACGTGACCTGGAAGCCCAGGCTCGGGAGGCCGCCGATCCCGTTGGTCCCGGTCAGCCCGAGGGCGGTGCCCGCCGCGACGTGGGTACCGTTAGGCACCAGCCAGACCAGGCTGTTGCAGTAGGTGTACGTGACGCCGTCGTCGCCTTGCAGCACGGTACCGTCGTCACCGCAGATCGGTCCCACCACGCGGTGGACTGTTCCTGAGGTGACCGCGTAGTACGGCGCTTCGGCGGCGACCGTTATGTTGGCCCCGACGCCGGTCGGGTCCGGCTGGGTGAGGACAGCCGGGTTGGTGATGTACCGCACCGGCAGTACGAACTGGTACGGCGCCGCGATGCCGAACTCACCGATCGCGAAGCCCGTGGGATCGCTCGTGGTCACGGCGATGCTGGTCAGCGGGGACGTGCCGGTCGTGTAGAACCCGAAGTAACGAGCGCCGCTGTTGCCTTGCACCGTGATCGGCCCCGAGCTGGTGCCGTTCGCCGTGGTCGCGGTGAACGTCATGTTCGCGAACTGCTGGGGCTCGGCGTAGAAGTAGAACGCGTTGGTGTCCGGCAGGGTCATCGTGACCGACGTCGCGCCGGTCGCATAGACGTCGCCGGTGTAGCTGTTGCTCCAGGTAGCCCAGCAGCCGCCGATCGTGCAGTGGGTCATGGCAGCAGAGAAACCTACCGAGCCAGTCGGGGCTGACCCGGTCGGCGTCAGGGACTCGGAAGGGCCGGTCACGCTGGTGACGGGCGAGAAAGTAGGCTGGCTGTCCGGGCCGAACGGCAGCATCGAGTAGAGCATCGAAGTCGGGTTGCCGAGCGTAGCGGGCGGCGCGGACGTGCCCGGTGCGTCGGTGAAGAAGATGGAACTGCTTGGTATGGGTGACGCGGACGCACTGCTGGCTCCGAGCGGGATCGCGAACGAAGCGAAAGCGCAGCCGAGCGCGGCGGCGGTCGCTATCCGCACCGTTCTCGTTGCGATACGCGGGATATAAGACACAGAACCCCCCAATTCTATTGGCATTGAACATGGGCTGAGAATGGCAGCGAATCCGGCGCGGGCATTAACTGGCGCGCTCAGTCTCTCGTATTCATATCAGCCCGCAGTGGCTCGCGGATTTCGTTGCGCCGTAATCAAAGGATTATCACGACAGTCCGAAGGTCATTGATAAGTCATTCAATATGAGGGAAAAATGTCGGGAGCGTTTGAGTGCCTTGGCGGCGGCGGCGGTGCGGCGGCGGCCTGGGCCGGTGACCGGGGCCGCGGCCAGCGGAGACTGGCCGAGCCGGTGACCGCATCGCTGGCGGGGTGAGCGTGCGGTGAGGCTGAGCGGTCGGGATCCCGGCAACAGTAATGCGGGGTTTACTGTTGCCGGGCAACAGTAATGCGGGGTTTACTGTTGCGCCCGGCCGGCCGGGAAGGGCCGCGTCCCGATTGTCCCGCCAGTGATCTCGCGCACGGCACCGGAGTGGCTACGCGCTGGCACCAGGGGCCAGTCCGTCCCGGAGGTACCGGCCAATACCTCCCGGACATGTCGCAAAACCGGCAAATAACCCGCACTGACGCCGGCTGCGGATCTCCTGGCCTCCGGGGTCGGCCCCGGTCTGGCCGCCGGCACCGGCGAATTGGGCATGTCCGCGCGGCGAACCGCAACGATGGGCCACCGATGCTGTCGGGCCGGGGCGGGTAACCGCATCTATGGGCCATCGTTGCTGCGGGAACGACATCCATGGGCCATCGTTGCGGTGGCCCGGCCCGGCTGAGCAGCATCGATGTCCCATCGTTGCTGCTGCGGCCGGGACCGGCGGCACGTGCCGCCCGGCGGGCTGCCGGCCACTGTGCACGAGTAATACGTTCCCGACATGCAGGTCAGCGAGACCGTATATAGCCCCTGATATCGCTCGTGTCCACGAACCAGGCCTGCCTTTTGGCGTGGCTAGGCGTCGTATCCCATGATTGCCTTAGTTTCCAGGTATTCCTCGAATCCGAGCGCGCCCCATTCGCGGCCGTTGCCAGACCGGCGGTAGCCGCCGAAGGGGGCGTTGAAGTCGGGGCCGGCGCCGTTGAGGTGCACGTTGCCGCTGCGGATGCGGCGGGCCATCGATTTGGCCCGGTCGCTGTCGCCTGAAATGTAGCCGGACAGGCCGTAGACCGTGTCGTTAGCGATGCGGACCGCATCTTCGTCATCCTCGTAGCCGATCAGCACGAGGACTGGTCCGAAGATCTCCTCGCGGGCGATCGTCATGTCGTTGGAGACGTGCGAGAACACGGTCGGCCTGATGTAGTAGCCGGTCTCCATGCCTTCCGGCCGGCCGGGGCCGCCGACCGCGAGCTTGGCGCCCTCGCCGATTCCCTTCTCGATGAGCTGCTGGATCCGGCCGTACTGGGTGGCAGATACCACCGGGCCGATCCTGCTGGTCGCTTCCGTCGGGTCACCGACCACCACGTTGCTGGCCGCTGCCGAAGCGATGGCGGCAGCTTCGTCCATCCGGGCGGCCGGGACGAGCATCCGGGTGGGAGCGTTGCACGACTGGCCGGAGTTCGTGCACATGCCGGCCATGTCGCGGGCGACGACCGCGGCGAAGTCGGCGTCATCCAGGATAATGTTGGCGGACTTTCCTCCGAGTTCCTGTGCGACCCGCTTGACGGTCGGGGCGGCGGCCCTGGCGACCTCGATTCCCGCCCTGGTCGAGCCAGTGAACGACACCATGTCGATGTCCTGGTGGGCGGACAGCCAGGCGCCTACGGTGATGCCGTAGCCGTTTACCAGGTTGAATACGCCAGCGGGTACTCCCGCTTCGTCCATGATCTCCGCGAAGAGTATCGCGCTAAGCGGCGCTACCTCCGACGGCTTGAGCACCATCGTGCAGCCAGTGGCGAGGGCCGGCGCTACCTTGCAGGCGATCTGGTTAAGAGGCCAGTTCCAGGGCGTGATCATCGCGCAGACCCCGACCGGCTCGCGGACGAGCAGGGTACCGCCCATGACGCGCTCGAACTCGAAATCCGCGAGCACCGCCCGTGCCGTGGCGAGGTGCACCCAGCCGGCCGGAGCTTGCGCCGCCTTAGCCAGCGACATAGGTGCGCCCATCTCCTGGCTGATGATCTCGGCCAGGTCGTCGAGGCGCCTGCCGTACACCGCGATGATGCTGTCCAGCAACTCGAGCCGGTCGCTTTTGCTAGTAACCGAGAACGTCTCGAAGGCGTCCTTCGCCGCCGCTACGGCCGCGTCGACGTCCGGTTCCGCGCCCATGGCGATCGACGTGATGGGCTGCTCGGTAGCGGGGTTGATGACATCGAGCGTTTCTGTGGTACTCGGGGCGACCCACTGACCGCCGATGTAGAACTGCCGTGCGTGCTCCACTGACATCCTCCTCGGATAAAACCAGCGCACAGTCACCATACGAAACCAACGCTGACTCGGTAAACGGTCTCTACGCCGGTGCGAGCACCGGTTCGGGAACAAGGCTGGTGCCATGAGTCCCGTTGCCGAGCGCGCCGACGGGGTCAGAGCCCCAGCAGTCCACCCCGCCCGTCACCAGCACGGCGCAGTTGCTGCCGTCCTGGTCGCTGGCCAGGCCGCGGACCCGGATCAGCTTCTTGGTATCGCCGAAGGCAGGTACCGCTACCGGCTTGGTACTCGGACCTGAGGAAGCTTGTCCCCAGCAGTCGACGGCACCGGATTTCAGCAGGGCGCAGACATTACCGCCGTTCTCGTTGTTGTTCCCGGTGACCAGGCTGGTGACACCCGTGAGGCTTCCCTTGCCGCTGGTCGCCACGACCTTCACAGGAACGTTGCTGACCTCGCCGGCTGACGGGTCGCCGATGGCGCTGTCTCCGTTGTAGCCCCAGCAGTCCACGCCGCCCGAGGTCAGGATCGCGCAGTTGGTCAGGCCTGGGACGCCGACAACGGTGGCCACCTTAGTCAGAGTTCCCTTGCCGGCGACGCCCTCGACTATGACCGGGGTCGGGCTGTCGTTAAGTACAGTCGCCGCGAGTCCGTCGCCGAGCTCGCCGAAGCCGTCATCGCCCCAGCAATCCACAGCGCCCGAGGTGAGTCTGGCGCAGAGGTTCGTGCCGTTGTCGTTGATGCCGGTCAGGCTGGTGACCCCGGCGAGGGCCCCTGATCCGCCAACGCCCTGCACCGGGGTCGGGACCGCGCTGTCGGACTCTGACCCGTCGCCGAGCTGGCCGTTGGGGCCGTATCCCCAGCAGTCCAGGCCACCCGACTTGAGAACGGCGCACATGGACTCGTTCTCGCCGACCAGGCGAGCGACCTGCCCCAGGGTCCCTGTCCCCGAGGTGCCGACCACGCTGACCGGCGTAGGACTGCAGGGGAAGGAATTAGGGCCGCAGGTGTCCGGCCCGGTCATCGACCCGTTGCCGAGTTCGCCGAAAATGTTCTGCCCCCAGCACACTGCGCCGCCAGAGGACAAGGTGGCGCAGAAGCCGTAAATGTCGGGCTGGATCTGCGTGACGCCAGCCAGGAGGCCGGCCCCGCCGACGCCCTTGACGGCTACGGGCTTGTCGCTGTTGGCCTTGGACCCATTGCCCAGCTGGCCATTCTGGTTGAGGCCCCAGCAGTCCGCCCCGCCGGAGCGCAGGACCGCGCAGTAGCTGAAGCCGAAGCTGAACGGGCCGCTCACCACGGAGGTGACTCCAGTCAGGAGCCCTTTCCCGCCGACGCCGACCACTGGTTCTGGCCTGCTGCTGTTCTTGCCTTTGCCGTAGCCGAGCTGCCCGACGTTGTCGAAGCCCCAGCAATCCACCCGACCGGAGGTCAGGAGCGCACAGTAGCTATCGTTTTCGCCGGTCACGGTCTTGACACCGGTCAAGGTCAGCGGCGGCTGCGACAGCTTCCTCGTCGCCGACACCGTGCGGCTCCCCTTCGCGCTTAGCTTGATCGTGAAGTTCTTGGTCAGAGCTGAGTCGTTGGAAGGGACCTTGAGCGTCACCGTGACGTGACCGGAACTGCACGAGCGGGTCACCGGGAAGCCGGCGATGCTCGGCTTGATGCTGAACGCGCAGGTCCTGGCCTGTCGCACCACTACGGCAACGGTGACCTTGCCGCCTTTGGCGCTGAGGGGTGACGGCGAGACCTTGAAAGAGGTGATCGTGGGAGCGGCCGCATTCGAGGCGCTCGCCGCCACTGGGATCCCGAGCGTCAGGAGGGCCGGCCCTAGGCCAAGAACCGTCGCCTTGACGAGGCGTTTCATCGGGACTGCGCTCACGATCCCCCCAGATTTGCCGAACGCTCGACCGTGGCAAGCGAGTACACGAACGAACCAGAACGCCACCATCGCACCATAAACCCCGAGAGGCGCCAATACCACCCAAGCCTTCCGTGCGCCGCAACCAACGATGGCCCACAGATGCTGTTCGGGGGCATGGTCTCAGGGAGTGAACCGGGGCTGGTGTGACTTTGGTGACCGTCGGGGCCGTCTGGGCCGTCGGGGTCGCGGGTCCGGGGTGGCGGCGGAGCGGGTGACCGCATCGATGGGCCATGAGTGCGTTTCTCTGGGAGTGAGGCGGTCCCGTGGGTCTTGCTGGGGAGGCGGGGGCACTTTGCCATGGTTTTTACGGGGGTAAAGTGCCCCCGCCTTCGGGGGGCGGGACGGCGGGCTGCGCCGAATGCCCGGAATGCCGGGATATCCGGGCGGGATCGGGCGGGGACCCGGCCCCTCCCTGACCATGCGGAGGGAGCCGACCAGGAACTCACTCCAGCGGAAACGCACCCATGGGCCATCGTTGAGGTTCAGTGCCGCCTGGCAACCGCATCGGTGTGCCATCGTTGCGGCCGGTCGGGCATTACGAGCGTTTTGTCCGCGCGGCCCCGCCAGGCACTTGGCCAGAGGCCGCCATTCCCCACTCGTCAGCCAGATCAGGCGAGTTGCCGGCGGACAAGCCAGCGCCGCTTGCCGCCACTTCGGCCGGCCGTCCGCAGGACGCGCTCGAATCCGTGGGCCTCGAACAGGCCGGTCGTCCCCACATACGCGAAACTCTGGTCGACACGATCCCCCTCGGGATCCACCGGGTAACCCTCAATCACGATCGCTCCGCTCGCCCGCGCATGCTCAATCGCGCCGTCCAGCAGGTCGTGCATCAGCCCCCGGCGCCGGAATCCCACTCGCACCCTGAAGCAGATCGCCGACCACGCCTCCGCGTCATCAACATGCGGGATGGTACGAGAATTGACGAGAGCACGGTGCGTGTCCTTCGGTGCGATCGAGCACCAGCCAGCAACCTCACCGTCCACGAACGCGAGAACTCCCGGACCAGGCGCGCGCTCACACAGGCCGCGCATGTGCTCGAGCCGCCCAAGCGCATCGAGGCTGGAGTTCCGGTATACGGCGCACACGCACCCACTCCGCGCCATCAGCGACGCGAAGTCGTCCCAGCGGCCGACGGCAGAAAGCACCTCAGTCGCCACGGCACTCCTTGGATCTGATTCTGATTCGACTCGATGCGCTGGAAGCCGTCCGACGTAGCCGAGAAAGGTCGGGCCGCGTTTGGGCTGATTGGCGGAGGGTGTGGGATTCGAACCCACGATGAAGCTCACGCCCCATAGCGGTTTTCAAGACCGCCGCCATCGGCCACTAGGCGAACCCTCCGCCGACCACCTTAGCGGAGCCACCGGGCGCGGTCCTTCGGCGAGGGCTGAAACGTTTTGCCCGGACAGTACCGGCGGCGTTGCGATGGGCCTACGAGAGAACCCGATCAGGAAGGACGAACTAGCAACCATGCTACGCAGGCCCTTGAACTTGGCGTCCAGGCTTGGCGCCGGAACGATCCTCGCGGCGGCTCTAGCTGGCGGCGTCGTCGGCATGACGCCGGCCGCAGGCGCGGCCACGCCCGCGCTTGGCCCCACCTGTCACGCGACCGTTACTTACACGGTCAGCTCAACCCAGATTTCAGCGTCCATCTACACGCTCTGCCCGTTGCAAAGTCCGAAGCTCATCCCCGACGCCGTAACGATCAGCAAGCTGGAGAACGGCCAGTGGGTCGTGGTCGCGAGCGGGACTGGAAACACGGTCTACACCTGCAAGGGCAGTACGGAGAACGAGTTCGCGGTCGCCGACGACCTCTTCGACGCCGCCTGCGGTTAGCTAACTAAGCGCGGCCGGTCATCCCGAGAGGCATTAGGGCACAGGCCCACAGGGATGACCGGCCGTCTCTTGCGACATCAAGCTCGGCCGGTCGGTAGGCTCGCAGCGAAGGAGGTCGCATGCTTCCCCCGTTCGGCCTGCAGGCCGTATTCACGCAATGGCAGTCGGCGCCGGTTGTTACCGCTTCCGTCGTAGTCGCCGCGGGCCTTTATCTCTGGGGTGTCGTCCGGGTGGCTCGCAGGCATCCGGCGAAGCCCTGGCCGGCCTGGCGCACCGGCATGTTCCTCGGCGGGCTCGCCGTCGTGGTGCTGGCGCTGCAAAGCGGCATCGGCAGCTACGACGACGTGTTGTTCTGGGACCACATGGTCCAGCATCTGATGCTGGTGATGGTCGCGCCGCCGTTGCTGATCTTCGGCCAGCCGGTGACCTTGCTGATGCACGCGAGCCGTAATCCGTTGCACACCTGGGTGAAACGGGTAGTCAGGTCGAGGATCGTCGCGTTCGGAACCTGGCCGGTGTTCGGCTTCGCCGGCTACGCGGCGGCGATCCTGGTCGCGCACCTGAGCGGCCTGGCCAACTTCACCGCGCGCAACCAGACCGCGCACGAGGCCGAGCATGTGGTGTTCCTGATCATCGGGTACCTGTTCTTCCTGCCGATCATCGGCTCAGAGCCGATCAGGTGGCGGCTCTCTTACCCGGTAAGGCTAGTGCTGCTCTTCCTCGTGATGCCGGTGGACACGTTTACCGGCCTGGTCCTGAGCGGTGCGAACGCGAGCGCACCGGGACTTCCCCTCGGGCCGCGGCCAGCCTGGGCCGGCAGTGCCATCGGCGACCTGCACGCCGGCGGCTCGGTGATGTGGGTCGGCGGCGACGGGATCATGTTCCTGCTGATGATGGTGGTCTTCCTGCTGTGGGCCACGGACACTAAGACCGTGTCAAGGACCCGCGGCTGGCTGGAAGCGGCGAGGCGGGCCACGGTGGCCCCGACGGCGACCTCCCCAACAGCGGATATTGACACCGATGAGGGGCAATTGGCGGCTTATAACGCGTATCTGAACCGCCTGAATCACGCGGCGCCTGCCCAAGCTGGCCGCGACACGCCGAATACCGCTCTCTAAGCAAATCTAGGGTTCTCGCTAGATCACCGAATAGGCTCCTATGCCGTGGATCCGGTGAGAAATCCCTACGCGCCAGGGGCTGGTCAGCGTCCCCCCGAGCTGGCTGGCCGTGACAAGGAACTGGCCGAATTCGAGATCGTGCTCGAACGAGTCGCCAAAGGCCGCCCCGAGCGCAGCATGGTGCTCACCGGCCTGCGCGGCGTGGGGAAGACGGTCTTGCTCAACGCCTTCCGCTCGATGGCGATCCAGCGCCTCTGGGGAACCGGGAAGATCGAGGCCAGGCCGGATCAGTCCATCCGCCGGCCGATCGCCGGTGCCCTGCACCTCGCCGTGCGGGAACTGGCGCCGAGGCACCGCGCCCCCGAGCGGATTGACGAGTTCCTCGGAGTGCTCAAGGCCTTCATGGCCAGAGATCCCAAGACAGCCAAGGGAGGCGGTGTCGCTCAGTTCGGCATCGACGTTCCCATGGCGCGGGGCCGGGCCGACTCTGGCGATCTTGAGATCGACCTGACCGAGCTGCTGACCGACGCGGCGGCGGTCGCCGCCGACTTGTCCGTTGGCATCGCCCTGTTCATCGATGAGATGCAAGACGTGCCCGCTCCTGACGTGTCGGCGCTCTGCGCGGCGTGCCACGAGCTGTCGCAGAACGGCGGGCCTCTCATCGTCGTGGGCGCCGGCCTGCCGCACTTGCCCTCGGTCCTCTCGGCGAGCAAGAGCTACTCAGAGCGGTTGTTCCGTTACGTGGCGATCGACCGCCTCGAACGCTCAGCGGCCGATGTCGCGCTGCTCGCCCCGGCCCGCAGGGAGGGCGCCGACTTTCACCCTGCCGCGCTGGCCGCCCTCTACACGGCCGCCGACGGCTATCCCTATTTCGTGCAGGCCTACGGCAAGGTGACCTGGGATGTAGCGGCGACTAGCCCGGTCACCGCCGGGGACGTGGCCGTCGCCGCACCGCTAGCCGCCGGCGAACTGGCGGTCGGCTTCTTCGGCAGCAGGTATGAGCGGGCGACGCCCGCTGAACGCGAGTACATGCGGGCGATGGCCGCGCTCGGCGACGAGCCGGTGCCGACCGCTCAGGTGGCCGATGAACTGGGCAGAAAGCCGTCCAGCGTTTCGCCGGCCAGGGACAGCCTGATCAAGAAGGGTCTTATTTACAGTTCAGAGCGCGGCCTGATCGCGTTCACTGTGCCGCACTTCGGGCGATTCCTCCGGACCCAGCCCAGCTAGCCGGTCTGGCACTCTATAAAGCTTTCTAGGATCTACTCTAGAAATTCTTAGATTAGCCAACAAAAATGCGGCGCCGTCCCCGGCTGACCGGGCAGGAGTCGCGAGCTCGCTGAGCACGGCTCAACGGATCCGGGAGCGGATCCTATGGTCGCCGCCTCAAGTCGGCGGGTAGGGCGTGCGGGTTGACGAGCCTCGCACGCCTGGCAGGCTCGCCGGCTCGGCGTAAGCGACCGGTTCGGGGTACCTAGCCGGTCTTGGCCTGGCCGCCGCGTGCCGTCTCGCCGGCTTGGTGCCGCTGACCGGCCAGGGCAGGACCACGCCGGTAGCCGTGTCGACCAGCGCGGAGAGGATGACTGGCCGGCGATGCTCAAGCCGCACCGCGAAGATCAGTTCAGCGTCCTTGCCCGCGTGCTGACTTGGGTAGGCCACATAGCGCCAGCAAAGTTCGCGCCAGACATCAGACGGGCGGTTGTCCGCGATCAGGCTGACGTGCTTGCGCCATTGAGAGCTTCGGTGGAGCGCGGCGAGAGTCTGTTCCTCGCTGATGATTCGCAGTTCGCAAGGTGCCGAGTACCCGATCCTGACCAGTACGTCCCTGATCTCTGGTGAAAGCAGCCCGAACACGGCGAGCTCGACGGCGAGGATCACCAGTATCGTCACAATGCTTTTGGCCGAGGTCGGCGGCTGTATCGGTCCGAGCCTGATCGTGCCGATGGCGGCCGCCGCCAGCAGGGCTGATCGCACGATGGTCCTGGCGGTGACCGGAGACTTGCTGAAATCACCAAAGCAGCCGCAGCCGACCTCGGGATGTGCGTTTTTCAGCTCGATCAGCGAGCAGGTCGCCACCAGGAAAAGCAGGCCAGTTCCCATCCTGGTGAGCGAGGCGACGCCCTTCCAGTACTCGCCGGCGGTGAGGATCAGGCCGAGCCCGAGCCCAAGTTCGGTGACGCACAGGGCGATGGCGGCTGGTTTGCGAAGCTTGAGAGGGAATAGCGCCGTCGGGCCGAGTCCCGCGGCCATGGAATGGGTCTGGGCGACCTTGATGCCTTTCATCAGGCACCCGCCGAGCAGGATCGTCGCCAGCAGCGGTATCTGAACGTCGCCGAGGTCGCTCAGGGGAATTGGCAGCATGTCAGCGGCCTATCGTCAGCGTCGCGTTGAAACAGCCTTGCTCAAGCTCGCCGCCCAGGGCGATGAAGCTGGCCGGCGTCAGGTCGGCAACGCGGCCGCGCGGTGAGGTCTTGCAGGTGACACAGTGGTCGTTGAACAGCCGGGCGATGGGAGCGCAGCCGGTCACCGGCAGCGTCCAGGCGAGTCCCGTGCACTCATTGTGAACGTGCAGTGCGCTGCCGATCGCGAGATAAGGCAGCGCGCGGAAGGCCAGGGCCTGGCCGGGCGCGACCCTGGCCGCGGAATCCTCGGCACACCCGGCGGTCGGGTCGACCGCGGGGTAGTAGGCACCGAGTAGGCCGTACGGTTCCTCGGCTGAGTCGTGCCAGACCGCTGACCCGTTGATAGCATCGGGGATCCGGCCGCCAACTGGCTGACGGGGTGGCACGTGGTCGCTGCGGTAGGGCGGCTGCGGGGTCGTGGCGACGAGGCCGTGAAGTTCGTCGCGCCGCCAGACGCCGATGATGTCAACGAGGTAGCCGGGACGCAGGTTCGGCAGCCTTACCTTGATGCGCACGCTGGCGAGAGGCGAGATCACCACGAGCTTGGGCCTCCGCATGGCGCCTTCCGTGACGACGAGCCGCTCCCCGTCGCACTCCACGATTACTCCGCAGACCCGGCCGATGTTCGCCCAGATTCGGTCGGCGATCGCGGACTGTGACGGCGTGATCCGGATGACTACCTCATCGCCAGGGGTAAGGGCCGCGGGGTCCAGAGGCTCGCCGCGCCAGGCGGTCGCGTCAGCGGTAAGCGCGAAGCGCCGTTCGCCGCCGGCCTGGCCGATGGTGACGTAATGCGGACTGATATCGGCGATTGTGCCGGTCACTGACCGGTACACCCGCCGGTCGGGCGGCTCAGGATCGGGTGTCGGCTGCGGAGAGAAAACAGCCGATTTGAGCAGGCGTCTCCGGGTGAAATGGCTGGTATCGACCGATGGCGCAGCCGGGCACCGGTCGCAACACACCGCAACCGACCTCACCGCGGGCACCAGCCTCTCACGTGGGAATTCGTTTTCCAGAGTTTCGACGATGCTTAGCTATCCGCTCACAGTCAAGCGCTTTCATCGATCTTCTGGCCGTCATCTCTGACTAGGACACATCTGGCGACCGAGCTTGAGGGACCCCGCACGTGGCCCGTACCGCACTGAGCGGCTAAGAGTTACGTAGGGTAGTTGAACATCAACGGAGCGTCGTAGGTACGGTTGTTAGGTGAGCGTCGGAGGTGAGCAGCGGAGCGGACAGGTGCCACGCCAGACCAGGCCGGGGATGACCGTGAACGGGTCGGCGGTTTCGGCGGAGATCGACTTCCATGAGTTCGTGACCACACGCGGTCGATCGCTGCTCCATTCGGCTTACGTGCTTACCGGGAACCTGGCCGACGCCGAGGATCTCGTGCAGTCCGCTCTGGCGAAGACCTATCAGGCCTGGGACAGGATCGAGGATCGCAAGGCGCTCGATGGCTACGTCAGGCGAGCCATGGTCAATACCCACATCTCATGGTGGCGCCGCCGCAAGGTAGATGAGTACCCGACCGACGACATCCCCGATCAGCCGGTCTCTGACGCCTCCGTGAGCAGCGAGCAGCACGACGCGCTCAAGCGTGCCATCGGCCGGCTTCCGCACCGGATGCGCGCGGCCGTCGTGCTCAGGTACTTCGAGGACATGAGCGAGGCGGAAGTCGCCAATGTGCTCGGGGTGAGCCAGGGCACGGTCAAGAGCACCGTCTCCCGTGCCGTCGCCAAGCTGCGTACCGACGCGGACTTGCTTTCTGAGTTAAGTCCCAGGCGTGACGTTTTGCTGCCGACGTGGGAATATCCACCCCAGAGATGTAACGGGCGCGGATTGTGGAGGCTACCGTGCGCAGCACGATGATGGATGTGCCGCTGACTGTGACGCGGATCATGCGGTACGGGACCACTGTTTACGGCGACCGGGAAGTGGTGACCTATACGCCCGGCGGGAGCCGCCGTCAGACCTACGCCGAGACCGGTGTCAGGGTAGCCAAGCTAGCGAACGCGCTTGTGGCCCTCGGAGTCGATGGCGACCAGCGGGTAGCCACGCTGATGTGGAACAACGCCGAGCACCTCGAGGCTTACCTGGCGATCCCTTCGATGGGCGCGGTCCTGCACACGCTTAACCTGCGGCTCGAGCCTGAGGTGATCGGCTACATCGCCACCCACGCGGGCGACGATGTCGTGATCGTGGACGCGAGCCTGATTCCCCTGCTTGTCCAGGTCTTGCCGCACGCCGAGTCCATCAGGCACGTCATCGTCACGGGCAGTCAGGCCGACATTGGTGAGGCGGCGCTGGCTCCCCTGATCGCCGCCGGCCGTCCGGTGCACCGCTACGAGGAGTTGCTCGCTGACGCCCCGGACAGTTTCGACTGGCCAGAAGTAACGGAGACCTCCGCCGCGGCGATGTGCTACACGAGCGGAACGACCGGTCACCCCAAGGGCGTGGTCTACAGCCATCGCTCGATGCACCTGCACTCGATGGCTGTCTGCTCGGGCGGGGTGTTCGGCGTCGCCGAGCCTGACCGGGTTCTCCCGGTCGTGCCGATGTTCCACGCGAACGCCTGGGGACTGCCGTACGCGGCGGTGATGGCAGGCGCCAGCCTGATCATGCCCGACCGGTACCTGCAGCCCGAACCCCTGGTCCGCCTGATCGAGGCCGAGCGACCGACCCTGGCCGGCGCGGTCCCGACGATCTGGAACGGCCTGCTCCAGCACGTCAGGGAGCACGGCGGCGACATCAGTTCGCTGCGCGTCGTGCCGTGCGGCGGCTCCGCCGTGCCACACTCGCTGATGGAGGCCTACCAGAAGGAATTTGGCGTCGTGATCCTGCAGGCCTGGGGCATGACGGAGACCTCGCCGCTTGGCAGCGTCGCCCGGCCGCCTGCTGGCCTCAGCGAGGAAGAGTCCTGGCATTACCGTGACACCCAGGGCCGCCTGATCTGCGACGTCGAGGCCCGCCTGATCGGTGAGAGTGGCGTGCCGCTCCCGCACGACGGCGAGTCCGTTGGCGAGGTAGAGGTGCGCGGTCCCTGGATTACGGGTGCCTACTACAAGGACGACGACCCGGAGAAGTTCAGGGACGGCTGGCTCCGCACCGGCGATGTCGGCACGATCGACCGGCTCGGCTACGTCACCCTCACCGATCGTGCAAAGGACGTGATTAAGTCAGGCGGCGAGTGGATCTCCTCGATGGAGCTCGAGAACGCCCTGATGGGTCATCCTCAGGTACTCGAAGCGGCCGTTATCGGCATCGCCGACGAGCGCTGGGGCGAGCGCCCGCTCGCCACCGTCGTGCTGGCGAGCGGCGCCAACGTGAGCGCCGCCGAACTGCGCGAGTTCCTCGCCGATCAGGTGCCGCACTGGCAGTTGCCTGAACGCTGGTCCTTCATTGCCGAGGTCCCCAAGACCAGCGTGGGCAAGTTCGCCAAGACCAAGATCAGGGACGCGTACGCTCGCGGCGACTACGAGATCGTCGAGGCACGCTGAACGCTGACCTGCTTGATCGCACCGGCATTGGGATAGCTTTGCGATGCTTGCCACGCTGCCGGTACCCTAATTCAGCGATCAACGGTGGCCGGTCATCGCTGGTTCGCGCAACACGGTACTCTTGGGTCCGCTCTACTGCGGGATTACCCACGGAGAGCCGAGGAGGCTTCGCCTAGTCCGGTCTATGGCGCCGCACTGCTAATGCGGTTTGGGTTCGCGCCCATCCGGGGTTCAAATCCCCGAGCCTCCGCTGCTGCTTTGTTCCTAGCGGCAGGCCCAGCGTTGTCCCGGAGCGGGGCCTAGGACCCCATCTCAGGGACAACGCTGGGCCTCGCCGCGCGGTCGGCTGCCCCGCCTCGGCAACGCACCCCAGCTAGTCCAGCCGTTCGGCCAGGACTGCGGCCTCGCAGCGGCCGGCGTGAAGGTCGGACGAACGGACGAACGGACGAACCGGGCATTTCGCTCGGCTCACCGCAACGATGGCCCAGCGATGCTGTCCGGCGGGGCCGGGCAACCGCATCTATGGGCCATCGTTGCTGCGGTAACGACATCCATGGGCCATCGTTGCGGTTGCCGGGTCCGGCTGAGCAGCATCAATGTCCCATCGTTGCGGTTGGGGCCCGGGGGGCTGGCGGCCAGGTGCCTGCGCGAGTCAAGAGCGGGGGACCAGGACGGCGGCATCCGGATCCCGGAGCGGAAAGAGCCGGCAACCGGGTCACCCGGAACGACGCTGCCGCACCTGTCGCCGTTACCTTCACGAAATGTGCGCCAGAGCCCTATCGGTGGGACGTCGTTGCGACCGCCGTACCGTTACGGGTGTTTTGTCCGAACACCGGACGGGCCGGTCGTCAGTTAAGCCGATCAGAGGTCGTCGTTTGACGGGTCGGGGCCGTCGAGTACGTACGTGTCGTCGGGCTCGGCGTCGAATTCCTCGTCTGGGTCTGGCCCTGGCACGAAGCCGGTTCCGTCATCCTGGCCCGCGGCATCCTTAAAGATTCTGCCGCAGATAACCAGGTAGAGCTGCTCAGGATACGGAATATGGTCAATCCTGCGCAGAGCCTGGTCTTGCCCGGCCGATTCGACGACGAAATCGCCATAGCCGAGCATGCGGCCCGTAAAGGACCGGTGGAAGCTCATATCAGTGACCTTGCTCAGCGGCATCATCGCGACACTCCTGGTAAAGAGACCGGAGGTCAGCAGAATCCGTTCTGAGGTAATTACAAAGTAATCTACAGCCCAGTTAACGGTCTTCCAGATGAGCCTGATCAGCAGGACTGCCCACAGAGCCCACACAATGCCCGCGAACAGGATATATTGCCGCAGGAAGGTCGTAGAAAGCACGGCCGCGACCAGTAGCCCACCGATTGCCTGAGCGCTAGGGACAAGTAGCACCGCCGGATGGCGACGAACCGTCGCAACCCGCACTTCCCGCGGAAGCAGATACTTGTCTACCGCGGCTTGATCATTCTTGGTTGTTGCCGCCCGGCTCATCGGCTACAGCTTTATGTTGTTGAGAAACGAGCCAAGCGAGTTACCCGCGTTCTTGAGCCAGTCAAGGGCGCCAGTGACCACGTGGGCGGCTCCCTGGGGCGAAGTGACAAGGTAATAGACCACGAAGGCGATGCCTCCCCAGGTCAGGACTTTCTTCACCATGGCGTTCACCTCCCAACGAAGCTGCGAGCACCGAGCTTGCTGCCAGCACTGAAGTCCTACCAGCATCAAGCCCAGCATAACCCAGCAGCTAGGCAACACCAATGGCCGAGCCGCCGTTGCAGCCAACCCTAACCTCAGGGCAAGGCAGCCCGACGCATCCACGCCGATTCTTGGCAGAAAAGCCGTTACTGTTCTTGCTGCGACGCACGCACCGCCGGCCGGCGATGGCGGGCGGTCGCACTGACCGTTCGTTTCGCTGAGTTCTTGGCGCTGGACCGTGGAGTGACTATGACCGAAGTGGCGAGCAGCGACTTCTGCATCGCGGTCTACCGCGAAGACGAAGCCTGGGACGCTGAGGCCCTCCCGGTCGCCGTCACCGACAGCCTGGACGCGATCTTGAACGCGCTGCGGCAGCTGCCGAGCATCGGCGGTGTCATCGGGCTGGTCGCGGTGGGTGACGACTTCTTCGTGATCGCCAGGATGCTCGGCAGCCAGGCTTCGCTCTTTGTCTCCGACCTGACCGCGTCGGTCGACTGGCCGCTGGCCAGGGAGGTGCTTGAGTACCTGGACATCGAGGTGCCCTACGGCGAGGACCTTGACCAGGTGCTGCCTGCTGGTGATCTGTCGATCCTTGCCGATCTCGGCGTTGACGAGATGGAATTGTGCGCTTTGTCCGGTGATCTCGACTTGTTTCCCGACGAGGTACTTGCCAGCCTGGCCAGGCGGATCGGATTCGGGCCTGTGTTCGATCGGGCGCTCGATGCCGCCGGGCAGTGACGCCGGCTACGCAGCCAGATTCGAGCCGAGCATGCGGCTGGCGCTCGAGCAGGTAGCTGACTCGGCCGGGCCCGACGTTCCAGTCGGCGCGGTTGTGCTCGACCAGGAAGGTACCGTCGTCGGCCGGGGACGCAATCTCTGCCTGGCCGTCGGCGACCCGACCGCGCACGCGGAGATAGTGGCGATCAGGCAGGCGGCGACCGCGCTCGGCGCCTGGCGTCTCGATGGCTGCACCCTGGTCGTGACTCTTGAGCCGTGCACGATGTGCGCGGGAGCGGTGCATTCGGCCAGGATGAGCCGGGTCGTCTACGGCGCGATTGATGCGAGGGCAGGAGCGGCCGGGTCCATATCGGACGTGCTGCGGGACCGAAGGCTAGGGCCGGCGGTCGAAGTCATCGGCGAAGTCCTGGCCGGACCTTGCGGGCAGCTCCTGACCGAGTTCTTCGAACGGCTGCGCTAGCTGCACCGGGTTTTCCTCGCCGGGCCTGCGCGTCATGTAGGCTCTTCGGCGGTGGAGTCGCCTAGTGGCCGAGGGCGCACGCCTCGAAAGCGTGTGAAGGGGCAACCCTTCCGTGGGTTCAAATCCCACCTCCACCGCCAGTCTGAAGCCCTGGGGATCAACGGGGGTACCCAGGTGTTTAAGTAGGCCGTCAGCCGGGGGCGACTGGCGCCGCACCAGGAGAACATCTTTTGCTGCAGCCGCAGAGCACAGCGTTTTTCCTTCTCCTGCTGGTGATCTTCGCCAGCCTGATCTGCTGGCTGGTGCTGACCAGGCACGTTGTGCTGCGGGTGCTCGCCGCCTGCCTCGCCTTCATTCCCGCGCTGGCCTTCGGCGTCGCCGCGGTCAACAAGTACTACGACTACTATCAGAACTGGAATTCCGCGATCGCTGACGTGACCAGCGAGGGAGCTCCAGTCACGTCGGCGACCGATCCTGTACCCGAAAATCAGGCGCACGGCGTCACGAGCCTGCTCGGCAATAAGGTGTTCACCAGGCTCGCGCGGACCGACGGTTATACCCTCACGCTGACCGTCCACGGCCGGCTCAGCCGCCTGACCAGGACGGTTTACGTCTACCTGCCGCCGCAGTACTTCCAGCGCGGCTACCGGCACTACAGGTTCCCGGCCATCGAGCTGATCCACGGCTACCCGGGCGCCCCGCAGGACTGGATCACGGTGCTCGACATCACCAGCACGCTTGACAGCCTGATCAAGCAGCACCTCGCCGAGCCCGCCGTGCTCGTCATGCCAGACGCCAACGGCGGCCGGGGCCTGTCGCTCCAGTGCCTGAATTCCGTGAACGGCCCGCAGGACGCGACCTTCATAGCCCGTGACGTGCCCAGTTACATCAGCCACGTGCTCCGCGTCTGGCACCAGGGCCGGGCCTGGGGAATTGCGGGCTATTCGGAAGGCGGCTTCTGCGCGGCCAACCTCGGGTTGCAGTACGGCCGGGATTTCGGCGTAGCCGGCGTGCTCAGCGGCTACTTCACGCCCGGCGACAACCAGGTCGGCGTCCCGCCAAGGCCAGTCAGCCCGTTCGCCGGTAACAAGCGATTGCGCCGGGAGAACACCCCGACGCTTGAACTGCTCAAGCTGCCGCCCGGTGCCTTGATACCCCAGTTCTGGATCGGTTCTGGCACCGACAAGCAGGACGTCAAGGCGGCCGAGGTCTTCAAGCAGTTGCTGCAGCTCCGCCAGCCGGCCGTTCAGCTCGAGCTGGTACCTGGCGGCGGGCACACGATGATCACCTGGCGGGCGCTCGTGCCGCCGATGCTCGAATGGATGACGTCGAAACTCGCGATCAACGTCAAGCAGGCGGAATCGCGGGCAAAGCGGCTAGCGCACCGCTCCACCGCGCAAAGCCCGCCCGCGACCGCGACGCCGACGGCCGCGGCCGGCAATCACCCCTGACGGGTGGTCCGGCCGCACGTGAAGGCCGTGAGCATGCTGACGGTGAGCAAGGAGCGCTGGCTGGCCAGATTGTCGATTCTGCTGATGGCGGGTGCGCTCTACCTCCTGATCGAGTTCGCCGGGTTGCTCAGCCTCGCGCTGATCGGGTTCGCGCTGCTCGGCATCTGCGTCACGGTCGCCTGTGCTTACTGGTTTCTCGCCCACCGCGGCGTCGTGCGCTGGGTATCCCTCGCCATCGCGGTGCTCGCGCCGGTAGCGGTTAACGTGCTGTTCGCCAGGCACCGGGTGCTCTGGGTCGCGCTCGCGTCCCTGGCCCTGCTGCTGCTCGCCGTCGCGATCGCCAAATTGGCCATGGGCCAGGTGAAAGCAGGAAACGCAAGCGGCGAGCGCCGGGCCAGGCGCCCGGAACGCGCGTTCCTGATCATGAACCCGCGTTCAGGAGGCGGCAAGGTCGGCCAGTTCGGGCTCAAGGAGAAGGCCGAGGAACTCGGGGCCGAGGTGGCGATGATCGGCGGCCCTGGCGTCACCGACATCGCGGCGCTGGCCGAGCGGGCCGTGGCCGATGGCGCCGACCTGCTCGGCGTCGCTGGCGGTGACGGAACCCAGGCCCTGGTGGCGGGCATCGCGGCGGCCCACGACGTGCCGTTCCTGTGCATCAGCGCGGGCACGCGCAACCACTTCGCCCTTGATCTCGGCCTGGACCGCGACGACCCGGCGGCCTGCCTAGAAGCGCTTACTGACGGGATAGAACGTCGCGTCGACCTCGGCCGGATCGGTGATCGTACTTTCGTCAACAACGCGTCATTCGGGGTTTACGCCGAGATTGTCCGCAGCCCGGCGTACCGCGATGACAAGCGAGGCACCACCCTGCAGTTGCTGCCTGACCTGATGAAGGACGACGGTGACCAGCACCGGCTGACCGCCAGCGCGAACGACGTCGACGTCAAAAATCCCCAAGCCGTCCTGGTCAGCAACAACCCCTACGAACTCTCCGACATCGCCGGGCTCGGGCGGCGCGACCGGCTTGACACGGGGAAGCTTGGCCTCATCGCGATCAAAGTCGATAGCGCGGCGCAGGCCATCGGCCTCGTGCGAGCGGCCCGGCCGCGGCCGGCCTCACCGTCCTTTTGGCGCCAGAGGTAACCGTCGGCTCGGCGGAGCCGGAGATCCCGGTTGGCATCGACGGCGAGACCGTGCTGATGCCCACTCCGGTGCGCTGCGAGATCCGGCCGGGTGCGCTGCGAGTCGTCGTTCCGAGGCACAGCCCTGGCGTACCCGCGGCCAGGCCCGCCTTGAACTGGGCCAGGCTCGTCCGCTTGGCCGGCTGGGCTTATCCGGGTCGCAGGAGAGAAATAAGCTATATGGATGAACGCGCCAAGCACGGCCGAGGCCACCAGGACAGCGGGGGCGCGCACGGCGATCGTGACCGTCGATGATGATCCAGGCGTATCAAGGGCAGTAGCGAGGGACCTGCGCCGCCGCTACGGTGAGCAGCACCGCATCGTGCGAGCCGAGTCAGGGGCGGCCGCGCTCGAGGCCCTCACCGAGATGAAGCTCAGGGGCGAGCAGACGGCGGTGATCCTCGCCGACTACCGGATGCCGGAAATGAACGGCATCGAGTTCCTTGAGCGGGCCATGGACATTTATCCCGGTGCCCGCCGGGCGCTGCTGACCGCGTACGCCGATACCGGCGCCGCCATCGACGCGATCAACGTCATCGATCTCGACTACTACTTGCTCAAGCCATGGGACCCGCCGGAAGAGAAGCTCTACCCGGTCATCGATGCCCTGCTCGACGCCTGGCGCAGCTCTGACTACCGTCCGGTGCCGGAACTCAAGCTGATCGGGCACCGCTGGTCGGCCCGGTCCTCCGACGTCCGCGAGTTCCTCGCCAGGAATCAGGTGCCCTACCGCTGGTTCGCGGTGGATGAACCTGAGGGTCGGCGGCTGCTCGAGGTTGCGAAAGCCGACGGCCTGAGCTTGCCCGTGGTGATCACGCCGGGCGGTGACGTGCTCATCGAGCCGTCAGACACCGAGCTAGCCGACGCCGTGGGCCTGGCCACGAGACCGTCAACGGACTTCTACGACCTCGTCGTGGTCGGCGGAGGTCCGGCTGGCCTCGGCTCGGCGGTGTACGGGGCCTCGGAGGGCCTGCGCACGCTGATGGTCGAGCGGGTGGCGACCGGTGGCCAGGCGGGCCAGAGCTCGAGGATCGAGAACTACCTTGGCTTCCCTGACGGAGTGTCAGGAGCCCAGCTGACCGACCGGGCCAGGCGACAGGCGGCCAAGTTCGGCGCCGAGATCCTCACCACCAGGGACGTGACCGGCCTTGAGGTTAACGGCTCGGCTCGTACCGTGCGGTTCGCGGACGGTACGGCGGTAGACGCGCACACCGTGATCCTCGCGACCGGAGTCAGCTACCGGCAGCTCGGCGCGCCCGGGCTGGCGGACTTCACCGGAGCCGGGGTCTATTACGGCTCGGCCCTGACCGAGGCGGTCGGCTGCTCAGGAAACGACGTCTACATCGTGGGCGGCGCCAACTCGGCCGGCCAGGCCGCCGTCTACCTGGCCAGGGCCGCGAGGACAGTGACGATCCTGGTACGCGGGCCTTCGTTGCGGAAATCCATGTCGCACTACCTCGTCGAGCAGGTCGAAGCCATACCGAACATCAAGGTGCGTACCTGCACCGAGGTCGTAGAAGCGCACGGCACTAATCACCTGGAGGGCCTGACGCTGCGCGACGGCAACACCGGGACTACCGAACGGATCAGCGCCCAGTACCTGTTCCTCTTCATCGGCGCGGCACCGCTGACCGACTGGCTCGACGGCGTGGTGCTCAGAGATGGCCGCGGCTTTGTCCTGGCCGGCCCTGACCTGAGGGATACCGCGCTGCGGAGCAACGGCTGGCCTCTTGACCGAGGGCCGTACCACCTGGAGACCAGCGTTCCCGGCGTGTTCGCGGCGGGCGACGTCCGGTCAGAGTCGGCTAAGCGGGTGGCGTCGGCCGTCGGTGAGGGCGCCATGGCCGTCATGCTGGTGCATCGTTACCTGGAGATGTTGTGACCACGTCTGCTACCTGCACTGCCGAAGAGCTCGGCGGGCTTTTCCTGTTCGAGAAGCTCACCGGTGATCAGCTGGCCTGGCTGTGCGAGAAAGGCAAGATCGAGGCGTTCGAAGCCGGTCAGGTGTACACCGAGGGCGAGCCCGCCGAGTATCTGTACGTGCTGCTGAACGGCACGGTGGTCCTGTCGCGCCGGGTTGGCGAAGACGACGTGGAGACCGTCAGGTCCTCAGATCCCGGTGTATACGCCGGAGCCTTTTTCGCCTACCTGGGCGACCGGGTCCCGCAGGTCTACAACAACTCGCTCAGGCTCACCGAGCCGTCGCGCCTGTTCATGCTCGATGCGGTCAAGTTCGCGTACCTGATGACCGAGTGGTTCCCGATGGCGACTCACTTGCTCGAAGGGCTCCTGTTCGGCACCAAGAGCACTCAGGAAGCCATCGGCCAGCGGGAACGGCTCCTCGCGCTCGGCTCCCTGTCGGCCGGGCTCACCCACGAGCTCAATAACCCGGCCTCGGCCGCCGTTCGGGCCACCGCGGCGCTGCGCGAGCGGGTCGCCTCGATGCGCGCCAAGCTCGGCCAGATCGCGGCCGGACCCGCCGAGCGCGAGGGCCTGCTCAACCTGACGAAACTTCAGGATCGGGCGGTCGACCGGGTCTGTCACGCCAAACCACTGAGCCCGATGGAAACCTCGGACCGGGAGGACGAACTCGCCGACTGGTTCGACGACCATGGCATCACCGAGGCATGGGAGCTAGCCGCCACTTTCACCCAGGCAGGCATCGACACCGCGTGGCTCGACGAGGTCGCCAGCGTCGTCGAGCACCAGCCGACCGGGACCGCGTCACTGGAGCGCGCGCTTCGCTGGCTCGGCTACACGGTCGAGAGCGAACTGCTGATGAACGAGATCACCGACTCGGTTACCAGGATCTCGAACCTGGTCGGCGCGGCCAAGCAGTACTCGCAGCTTGACCGGGCCCCCCATCAGGTCATCAACGTGCACGACCTACTCGACAGCACGCTGGTCATGCTCGGCAGCAAGATCGGCCCGAAGGTCAAGATCGTTAAAGATTATGACCAAGATCTTCCTGAGATCCCGGTGTTTCCCGGCGAGCTCAACCAGGTCTGGACCAACCTGATCGACAACGCGGTAGCGGCGATGGACGGCGAGGGTACTCTCACCGTGCGCACGTCGCGGGACAACGAGCACGTGGTGGTGGAGTTCGCCGATACGGGGGCCGGAATACCGCCGCAGATCAGGGACCGGATCTTCGAGCCGTTCTTCACTACCAAGCCGGTGGGCCAGGGCACCGGGCTAGGCCTGGACATCTCCTGGCGGATCGTAGTGCAAAGGCATCACGGCGACCTACGGGTGGAATCTGAGCCTGGCAACACGCGCTTCTTTGTCAGGTTGCCGGTAACCGAACATGAGGGCGATCGGGAGGTCTGATGACGGAGGTTCAGGGAATCGACCCGGCGGTTCCGCCGAGCGGCACTGGCTGCATGGAATGCGAGGCCAGCAACGGCTGGTGGCTGCACTTGCGCCGATGCGCTGAGTGCGGGCACATCGGATGCTGCGACACCTCGCCCTCGCAGCACGCCACCGCTCACGCGAAGTCGACCGGGCACTCCATGATCAGGAGCTTCGAGCCGGGCGAGAACTGGTTCTGGAGCTACCAGACCGAGGAGTTCTACGACGGTCCAAACCTGGCGCGGCCCGAGCACCACCCGCTCGATCAGACCGTGCCTGGCCCGGCCGACCGGGTACCGAGGGACTGGCGGTCCCATCTGCACTAAGGCTCAGCCCAGCGCGGATACCGCCTCGACCGTCAGTTCGTCGAGGCTGCTCAGCACCAGCTTGGCGCTGGCTAGCGCGGCCGGATCCGGCGGGTACTTGGGCTGCGGGACAGCGATGACCGCCAGGCCAGCAGCCGTCGCTGACCTGAGCCCGTTCGTCGAGTCCTCCACGGCCGCGGCGTCGGCGGGGGCCACTCCAAGCTGCCTGGTTACCGCCAGGTAGATGTCCGGAGCCGGCTTGCCCCTGGTCAGCTGTTCGGTCGACCGGACGACAGCGAAGTACTCGCGCAAACCGGAAGCGTCGAGCACGGTCGCGATCAGGGAGGCCGGCGCCGAACTGCCGAGCCCGAGCGGCCACCTCGCGGCCAGGCGCTTCACGGCCGCGACGGCGCCAGGCAGGAGCGGCAGTTGATCGCGGTACCTAGCCGCCATCCGCTCGATCACCAGCGTCGCGACCCGGTCGGCGGGAAGTCCGACCCCGAGGTCCTCGCTGAGATACCTGGCCCACTCCTGCGTGCTCATTCCCATCAGCCGACTCTGGGCCTCAGGCCGCCAGTGCCCGCCGTACTCGGCCACAACTTGCCTGCGCACTTCCTCCCACACCGGCTCAGAGTCGATGAGGACACCGTCAAGGTCGAACACCACCGCGCTGATCACGCCCCTACTTTGCCCGGCTGGCGACATGAAATCCTGAAATCGGGAATGCTCGGCGCCGGCGCGGGAAAAGGACAGGTGCCATGGAAGGCCGCGACGTGATAGGCCGGCACTCGGTCGGCGCTACCAGAGAACTGGCTCACCGCCGGGTGAACCCGCCCGGCGGCTTCAGCCATGCCGCGCTGCTGTACCGGGGCCCGGACGAGTACCTGAGCCAGATCACCGACTTCGCCCGCGCCACGGCCGAGTCGCCGGTACAGGCCGTGCTGCCCTGGAGCAACCTGCTTCAGGTACGCGCGGTGCTCCCGGTCATGTCGGCCGTGGCGCTGGTCGCCGATATGGCCGAACTCGGGAGCAACCCAGCCCGCCTGATCGCAGCCGGGCTAGCGTTCGCCGACGAGTATCCCGGTGACCACGTCCGCTGCCTGTGGGAGCCGGCCTGGCCCGGACGTACCTCCGCCGAGCTCACCGAGATCGCCAGGCACGAGGCGCTCTGCAACCTGGCGTTCTCCGGCCGGGACCTGACCTTGCTTTGCCTGTACGACGCCAGCCAGCTGACCCAGGAGACAATTTCCTGGGTCGAAGCCACTCACCCGGTCGTGATCACGGCCGGGCAGGAGCGCGCCGGCTTGAGCTACCACGGCGCCGGTGTCCTGCCGCCAGGCAGCGATGACCCGCTGCCCGAGCCCGCTCAGGGCGCCGAGTCCCTCGCCTTCACCGATCACCTGGCCGCCCTGCGGGTATTCGCGGCCCGGCACGCGACCGCGGTCGGCCTCGGCCCGGCCAGGACCAGGGACCTGACCCTCGCAGTCAGCGAGATCGCAGCCAACGCCCTCGCTCACGCGGCCGGCGGGACCATCAGAGCCTGGCGCGCCGAAGGCGAGCTAATCTGCCAGCTTGAGGACTCGGGCCAGATCAACGACCCGCTGGCCGGGTACCAGTTGCGGTCACCCGAACTCCCCGGCGGACACGGGCTGCGCCTAGTCAACCTAGTCTGCGACCTAGTAGAACGCCGAACCGGCCCGACCGGCACAGTAACCCGCCTCCACATGCGAACCGAAACCCCCTAGCGCCCCCCGCCCGACGCCCTACAAGACCTCAACCCGCCCGCCCCCGGCCCCCGCCCGCCCCCGGCCCCCGCCCGGCTCCGGCCCCCGCCCGGCTCCGGCCCCCGCCCGGCTCCGGCCCCCGCCCGGCTCCGGCCCCCGCCCGGCTCCGGCCCCCGCCCGGCCCCGCCGAAGCCCTGCCCGGCCCCAGGTCCCGGCCCCGGTCTCTCGACATTCCGAACATTTAGTGCAAACTGCCAAACGGAACACCAACGATGGCCCTGCGCTGCGGTTCTGGCCATCCGGTCAACGACAACGATGGCCCAGCGTTGCTGTTCTCACCGCATCTATGGGACATCGATGCGGTAGCGACACCGCGCCACAACCACAACGATGGGCCACCGATGCGGTTCAACCTTTGGAGAGGGTGGTCTTGTGGGCGCTGAGTGTTGCGGTGTGTGCTTGCGTGGCTGCGCTAAGTGAGGACGGGCGGGTCGGGCGAAGCAGTTGTCTTCCGTGGCCCTCGCCCGCAGGGTTCCCGGCCAAGCGCAAACGGGGCGTTCGGCGCAGCGAGGCGCAAACACGGTAATCTAGCGCGGAGAGTTTTCGGGTAGCGAAGACTTGTCCGAGATTATGCCGGAAAACCATCCGTAACCCGAAAACTCTCCGCGATCATGACACCCTTTCGTGGCATTCTGCCCGTTTCGCCGGGAGACACGTGCGCTAGGCCAGGGCGCCGCGCCCGCCGCGCCTGAAGCCGTGGCCTGAGGAGACTGGCGGGCCGACCAGGAGGCGGGCCGGTATGGCCTTAATGCCCGGTTCGCGTGGTGGGGACAGGCGGGGGCAGGCGGGCGTGGCGGGGACAGGCGGGGTGGCTGGTCCGGCCTCGCCGAGCGGTGCCACGATGGGCCACCAATGCGGTCTTTCATTAGCCGCGAGCGGCCGCTTAGTGGCGCTCTTCCTCGGGGCCGTAGCCGGCGTCGGCGAGCATCTTGCGCAGGGCGGCGGTCATGGAGACGTCGATGTCCTTGCCGCCGGGCGGGTCGAACACCGTGGTGTGCGGGCCTAGCGTGACCTGGACCTTGCCATCGTGGTACTGCTCCACCGTTCCGACGGCACCGAGTAGCGAGACTACGGAGTGCCACTCGATGTTGTGGCTCACCGGGTGCTCGAAGATCTGGCGCAACGTGTTGCGGTGGTGGTTGTTGAGGTGCTCGGGACTTGATGGCGAAGTCATTCCTGCTCCCTTAGCTTTGGGTCTTGCCTTTGGTGGTGCGCGATCACGCCGACGCTGATCCAGCCAGCGGCGATCGCGAACCAGAAGCTGATCACGCGATAGATAACAGCGGCGGCAAGCGCGGACGGGCGGCTAGCACCGTATCCGATCAGGATTATCGCCAGGCTGCCCTCGATGATACCGAGGCCCCCCGGCACGATCGGGAGCGTCCCGGCTACCTGAGCCACGCCGTAGGCCAGCAGGACGCCGTCCCAGGGAACAGCCGCGTGAATGGCGCAGAAACTGCACACCAGGCACAGGAAGTCACCGAGCCAGACGGCGGTGGCGAAACCGACGACGCTGACCGCGGATCCGGCGCTCAGCGGGATTTCCCGCATGCTGACCAAGGTCGACTGGATCCGCTCGGTGAGCTGACCGCCAAGTCGGCTGCGGTGAGCTCGCCCGGTCAGCGCGGCCGCGAACCGCAGGATCAGATCGCGCCGAATCAGGACAGTCACGGCGACCACGACGATGACAAGCCCGGCGACAGAGACCCCGGCGTCCTTGGTGCCACGGCCGGCCAGAGCGACGAGGACGCCGGCCAGGAGGATCAATGACATTCCGATCGCCTGCGCGACGAGGATCGTGAAGATCGTCCAGCCGGCACTGGCGCTGCTCACGCCGCGCCGCCGGTAGAAGCGATACCGGTAGGCGCTCGAGATAGCCGGCTCACCGGGAACCGTATTCGAGATCGCGTCGTTGGCCAGGCTCAGCAGGACCAGGGGTGCCAGCCTGATGCTGGCCCCGCTGAGCCGCAGTACCCGGTGCTGCAAGGCGGCGAAGGTCAGCAAGGAAAGCGTTTCGACCGCGACCGCGGCGCCGACCCAGCCCAGGCTGGCCTGGCTGAGCTGGTGCCAGGCGGGCGCAAGCTCGGTTCGCTTGCCAAAGAGAAGCAGCAGAACGACGATTCCAACGGCGACGCCGATGAGATAACGGACAATTTCCGCCCGGCTGCGGCCTCGGCTGCCGCCGCGAACCGCGACCTCGTCCGTCATGCTGCAAAGCTACCGATCTGAGGGAAAAGGGAGTGAGTACCTTGACAACGGAATTTGGCGGCCGGATCGGGGAAGACTGGCGCGACTCAGAACCATGGTGGCCACCCGAGCCAGTTCCGTCGCCCGAGGCGCCCAACGTGATGCTCGTCGTGCTCGATGACGTCGGCTATGCCCAGCTTGGCTGCTATGGCTCGGACATCGAGACGCCGGTACTTGACCGGCTGGCCGCGACCGGCGTCAGGCTGGCCAACTTCCATACCACCGCGCTGTGCTCACCAACCCGTGCCTGCTTGCTGACCGGAAGGAACCACCATCGAAGTGGAATGGGCAGGGTCGCTGACCTGCCCGTCGGGTTCCCCGGCTACTGGAGCAAGCCGCCGCGCGAGAACGGTTACCTATCTGAACTCCTGCGCGCCGCTGGTTACGCGACTTACGCGGTCGGCAAATGGCACCTGTCACCTGAGGACGAGACCAACGCGGCCTCGTCGAGGGCGACCTGGCCGCTAGCGCGGGGGTTCGACCGCTGGTACGGGTTCCATGGGGGCGAGACCAACCAGTTCGCGCCCGCGTTGTTCCACGACAATCACCCGGCGCGCCCGCCCGCACCGGCCGGGGACGGCTACCACCTGACCGAGGATCTCGCCGGCCGGGCCATCGAGTTCGTCGGCGACCTCAGGGCGGTCGACCCTGACCGACCGTTCTTCCTCTACCTGGCGACCGGTGCGTGCCACTCACCGCATCAACCGCCGCCGCACTGGCGCGAACACTACCGGGGCCGTTTTGACCTGGGCTGGGACGCCTGGCGCGAGCAGACTTTTGCCCGCCAGCTCGCCTCAGGCCTGCTGCCGCCGTCGACCAGGCTTTCTGAGCGACCACCCTGGGTGCCGGCCTGGGACTCGCTCGGCGAGCAGGAGCGCAACGTAGCTGCCCGCTTCATGGAATGTTTCGCCGGGTTTCTCTCCCACACCGACGAGCAGATCGGCCGGGTGCTCTCCTTCCTCAACGAGATCGGTGACATCGATAACACGATCGTAATGGTGGTGTCTGACAATGGGGCTAGCTCAGAAGGCGGCGCGGCCGGGTCGATCAACGACGTACGCCTGACCAACCTTGATCCGGCCACGAATGACGAGATGCTCCGCCGTATCGACGAGATCGGCGGCCCGACCACCCACAACAACTACCCGTGGGGCTGGACGATGGCGGGCAACACCCCGTTCCGCCGCTGGAAGCGCGAGGTCCATGAGGGCGGCATCGCTGACCCCTGCATCATCGCCTGGCCGTGCGGAAACCTTGACTCCGGCCGGATCAGGCACCAGTTCGCGCACGCCATCGATGTCCTGCCCACGCTCATCGAATTGGCTGGCGTCCCGATCCCCGCCGTCCTTGACGGGGTGGCGCAGACCGAACTCGACGGGACGAGCTTTGGTTACTTGCTCGGCCCGGACGGCCGGTCCGCGCCTGAGCGGCACGAAACCCAGTACTTCGAGATGCTTGGCTCCCGCGCGATCTTTCACCGAGGCTGGAAGGCCGTCGCCTTCCACCCGGTTGGCCCGCTCTACGACGACCAAGACCCCAACGCTCCATTTGTCGATGATGTCTGGGAGCTTTACCACGTGGCCGAGGACCTATCCGAGACCCGCGACCTTGCCCGCGAGCGACTGGAACTGCTGGCTGAGCTGGTGGACTTGTGGTGGCGGGAAGCGAGAGATAATCAGGTGCTGCCGCTCGACAACCGGGCGCTCTGGGCGCTGCTCAACCCCAAACCCGACCACCGCCGCCCGCGCACCGTCTACCGTTACTTTCCCGGCGGCGCTCCAGTGCCGGAATCGGTCGCCGTCAACGTCCGCAACCGCTCGCACGCGATCATCGTCGACGTCCGCATCCCGGACCCCGACCGCGGCGACGGTGTCCTGCTCGCTCTCGGCTCGGTCCTCGGCGGCTGGTCACTGCACGTGCTCGATGGTCGGCCCAGGTACGTGCACAACCTCTACGGCAAGGAACAGCACGTCGTCGAGGCGGACTCTATGCTGGGTGCCGGTGATCACCGGATCGAGTACGAGTTCACGAAGGACGAGGGGCTCGGCGGCCTCGGAGTGCTCAGGTGCGACGGCATCGAGGTGGGCCGCGCGCTAATCCCGCGCTTCACGCCGTCCGGCTTCAACGCCACTGGCGTAGGCCTGACCTGCGGCTACGAATGGGGCCCCGCGATCGGTACCGGCTACGACGCGCCCTTCCCTTTCGGAGGCGTGATCCTTCGCGCCGTAGTCGAAACTCGAGGCCCCGTCGTCCGCGACCCCCTAACCGAAATCGAGGCAATCCTGTCCCAGCAGTAACCGCCGCCAGCGACGTTACGGGAACAATGGCCCATCGTTGCGGTGACCCGGCCCCGGGCGACAGCATCCATGGCCCATCGTTGCGGTCCGCCGCGCGGATATGCCCGCTTCGCCGCTGCCGCCGGCCAGCCCGGGGCCGCCCCGGGCGGCCAGAAGATCTACGGCCGGCACCAGCGCAGATGATTTGCCGGTTTTGCGGCTTGTCCGGGGCTGCCCCAGTGCCACCGGGCGGGACTTGACCCTGAACACCAGCCCGTTCTGTCACTGCTCGTCGTTGCCATCACGAAATGTGAGCCAGAGCCACATCCCTAGGCCATCGTTGCGGCGCCAGCCTTCTAGCTCACGACATCGCTGGGTCATCGATGCTGCTGACCATGAGCGTGAACGGAGAAGGTAATCCGGTTCTGCGTTGGGCGGGAGACTCGGTAGGCTTGCGGACGGAGGATTCGCCTAGTGGCCTAGGGCGCACGCTTGGAAAGCGTGTTGGGGGCAACCCCTCAGGAGTTCGAATCTCCTATCCTCCGCCAACCTGACCTGCGGAAACACGCCGTGCGATGAATCGCCTGGTGAGCGGCTGGACGTCGCCCGGTCTCATTTCTCTCGCGTTCGCACCAGGCCGACGCTGCACAGACGGTCACGCGCAGGTTCAGGTCCGGCTGTTCTGCCTGGTCACGACCTCGGGGACAGCCGCGAACGCGCGCGCACGCCGCCGAATCGTGCGCCACTTCCTCCGCGTGAGCACGGGAGTTCCGGCAGCTGGAGCGGATTGAGCCGGTTTCACTCTGAGTTGATATTTGCTACGCAGCCGGAGTGGACCAGCCGCTACAGCAGGCCGGACTGCTGCGGCCGCGCGCCGGTCACAATGGCGGCAGGTCCGGGACAACGAAGCCGGATTCGTAGGCGAGGACGACGGCTTGGACGCGGTCGCGGAGGCCGAGCTTGGTGAGGATGCGGCCGACGTGGGTCTTGACGGTGTTCTCCTCGACAGTAAGGTCCCGTGCAATCTCGGCGTTGGACAGTCCTTGAGCTATGACGCGCAGTACCTCTCGTTCACGCGGGGTCAGCGCCGCGAGCTGCTCAGGGACCGCGGTACTGGGTCGGGTGGCGCGCACGAACTGCTGGATAAGCCGCCGGGTGATGGCGGGGTCTATTAGAGCGTCGCCGGCTGCCACGCTGCGGACGGCGGTCACCAGGTGCTGGCTGGGCGTGTCTTTGAGCAGGAATCCGCTGGCTCCGGCGCGTAGGGCAGTGTAGACGTACTCGTCGGAGTCGAATGTGGTGAGCATGAGTACGCGGCTCACTGTGCCCGCGATGATTGCTCGGGCGGCGGTGAGCCCGTCCATGCCCGGCATGCGGACATCCATCAGCACGACTGTCGGCCGGAGCCTGGTGGCCAGCGTGATCGCTTCGTGCCCGTCGCCTGCTTCACCGACGACGGTGATGTCGGGTTCGAGGTCAAGGATGACCCGGAATCCAGCTCGTACGAGTCGCTGGTCGTCGACGACCAGCACCGAGACACTGTGGGCCGACACGGTCACGCCTTTCTGCCCGTCTGCGACGCAGGCGGTGGGAGTGGTAGCTGGGGGGGAAGGCTGCTGCCGCAGGGAAGGGTGGCGGTGACGTTCCATCCGCCGTCTGGTGTGGTTGCGGCGGTGAGCGTTCCTCCGCGGTGGGAGATGCGTTCGCGCATGCCGGCCAGGCCGTGACCGCCGCCAGTCCGTTCGAGTCCGGAGCTGCCGGCCCGCGGTGGGTCATTGACGATCTGGACCTGTACCTGGTGGGCTCGTCCGGACAGGGTTATGTGAACGGCGGCGCCGGGTGCGTGTTTCAGGGCGTTGGTGAGCGCTTCTTGCACCAGCCGATAGGCGGTGTCGGCGCTGGCCTCGGTGAGGCCGCCGAGGTCGCCGCTGAGCTCGCATGTGATCGACAAACCCGATGACTGGGCGCGGGTGACGAGTTCCTGGACGATACGCAGGTCAGCCGGGCGACCTGCCGGTGGGGACTCGGCCAGGAGCTGGACGAGCAGGGTGATCTCGTCACTGGCCTGGCGGGCAGCCTCGCTGATCGACGTGAACGACTCGCCGGCACGGTGCGGGTCGGTCGCGGTCAGCTTCTCACCGGCGCTGGCTTGCACCACCATAAGGCTCACGCAGTGGGCGACGATGTCGTGCAATTCGCGGGCGATGCGAGCGCGTTCGTAGCGGACGGATTCTGCGGCGTACGCCTCGCGCTCGGCTTCGAGTTCGCGAGCTCGCTGGGCGAGTTGGCGTCCAGCGAGGCGCCGGGAGGCAACCAGCAGGCCTGCGAGCCACGGTCCAGCGATCAGCATTTCCGGGACGGGATTAAAGGGGGTGATACTGAGATTGATGCCGGCAATCAGTCCGGCGATCCCGACAGCCGACGCTGCCAACGAGCACCGCGTTCCGAGGGCGAACGAATAGAGGATCGCCGCGAGCCACAGCGAGACGAACATAAAGTGGTCGTTCACGGTCGCCAGATCGTGCGTGTAGGCCGGGAGCGCAATCAGGATGCTGGCCAGCAGCACGACCGGAACTGGTTTCCAGCCCCGCAGCGCCACCAGCGCGCAGAACGCAAGAACGCACAGCGAACCGGGAACATCGCCGAGCTGCCCGGCCGCAGCCAGACTCCCGGCCGCCCAGCCGGTCGGCACGACGGCGAGGAGCAGGTTCGGCCAGCCCCGCAGGGCCAGCGGGAAGCGCCGGGGTCGCCGCACGATGGTCACGTGAGTCCGGTGCCGAACGGCAGGAGCACGACCGTCTCGCGGCGACCGCTCCGCACCTCCGAGCGCAACGAGCCGCCCTGGACAGCAGCACGCTCGCCGGCTGCGGCCAGGGCCTGCCGCGCGTCGGCCGGGCGCACGCTCGGACCGGTCACCGTCAGCCGCAGCACGTCTGGCCCGAAGGAGACCTCCACCGTGGCGTGCGGGCCGGCATCGCGGTCCAGGGTGCCGAGAAGGTGCTCGATGATCCGATAGCTGGACAGTTCCAGGCCGGGCGGCAAAACACGGGGGTCACCGCTGATCCGCAGCCCGATATCGGAACGATCGGCGCTGCTGAGGAGCTCGTCGAGCTGGGCCAGCACCGGGGCGGGCCGGGTCGGCGCGGAGTCCCGCAGGTCCCGCACAACGAGGCGCATATGCGTCAGTGCGTCCCGGCCAGTGTCCTGGATGGCGACGAATGCCTGCCGGGCCTGATCGGGTCTCGAATCGAGGACGGCGTGCCCGGCCGCCGCCCTGGCCGCCATCTCCCCGACCCGGCCTTGCAGGAAGGTGTCGAGGTCGCCCACGATCCGGGCCCGGTCGGCTTCAACTGCCACCTGCGCGGTCCGATCACGCTGCTCGTGCAGCTCAGCGGTGCGCGCGCGCAACTCGCGCACCGTGCCGTTGCGGGATCGCAGCAGCCGGCCGAGCCCGAAGAACACAAGCGCCAACGGGATCATGATTACCGCAACGGACGGGCTTCCCAGCTGCGGATCCGAGGCGCCCTGACAGACAATGGCCACGGCCATCAGGGCCACGCCGAACGTGGCCCGGCGCAGCTCGCAACGGCTGCCGATGATAAACGCGACATAGAACACCGCGGGTAGGGCGGCACCGCAGCGGACCAAGTGCCCAATGAGCCACCAGTTCAGCCCGGCACCCGTCGCGAGAGCGGCAGCCGCCAGCAGCGGTGCCCGGCGAGCGAATATCACCGGAACCGTCATCATGAGCACCGCCAGCGCCGCCGTCCACCCGCCGTCGAGATGCCTCGAGTCTCCGCCGGTTACCAGAAACACCGCATAGCCGCTTAGCAGTACGCCGAGCGCGACGTCGGCCAGACCCGTCTCGCTCGCCGCGAACAGGCGGCCGACCAGCCAGCGGCGCAGTAGCCGAGTCATCTGGCGCTCCCGTCTGGCGTCGTAGAAAGTCTGCCCCAGCCTGCGAATCACCGCAATGCCGCACGGGCCATCGCGCGCACCGCTCGGCGGTCATGACATCTCGTATCGGGCCGCCGACTGGCCGGCCGCAGCGCGCTTGGCCTCGTGCCGCGCCCTGATGGTCGCCACCCCGAGCACGGCGCACGTCAGGTAGGACAGCAGTATCCCGAGGATCCCGATCAGTGGCGGGCTTCCGTCCGAGCTGTGATGGCCCGCATAGACAGTGCCGCCCTGCTGCCGGAACCACACGAACCCGTACAGGATCACGATCACCGAGACCGCAACGCCCAGCCCGGATGCGATCCACGACCGTCGGGACAGGTCGCCGGGATCGGCGCCACCGCGCCGTGACCCGAATCCGCCAAGCTGAGCCGCGATGGCGAACGCGGGCGCCGCAATGATTACCTGAACCAGCCAGTACCCGATCGCCGACGGAAAGCTCGTGACGGTACCGGGCGGGCTAATCGCACGCCCTGACGCGATGTACCACGACTGATACACCAGGACGATCAGCCACGGAACAGCTACGATTAGAGCTGCCCGGCGCCCGCGACGCACCACCAGGCCAGCGATTACTGCGATGATAAGGCCAGCAATAGGCGTCATGACATTCTCCCGCGCTCTTCTGATAACGTTCGCACGGACTGCGAACGCCGACCAGATAAACGCTAGAAACAAGATGCCACGCCGTCGTCACCACTCGGAATAGTCTTCCCCGACGTCCGTAGTCACCAAGGACTACGAATCTCTCCCCAGCGGTAAGCGCGTGGAAATTATCGGGCCTGTGAGGTCTTCGGCTCTAATCCGCCCTTCCCGAACATCCCGCGGCAGCGGCAGCCGAGCCGCGTCACCCGGACCGACAAGCCCGCTGCGCGCAGGGGTGCTCGAACAGCCCGGCCGCCGCCGGTGCGGGTCCAATCCCGCGCAGCAGACGACTCGCGCAGGCGAGCCTGCAATTCCCTGCACCGGAGCCCAGCGGTCACCCGGCCGCCCCCCTTGGGCGGCCTAACCGAGTCCTGCGTGGTCTCAGTACTGGTCTCATCCGCCGGCGTTCGGGAGCGTTTCGCCGGGTACCGAACCAGGCCGCTGCGCCAAGTCATGGACCTCGCTGACCTTTCATGAACATGTACCCACAGACTTGGAAAGCGTGTTGGGGGCAACTCCTCAGGAGTTCGAATCTCCTATCCTCCGCCAACCTGACCAGCCGGTCTAAGTTCAGCCGGGCTTGCGGGCCATTATCACCTCGGTGTCGCCTGGCCAGTCCCAGAAAATGCCCTCGGCTGAGCGGCTCGCGAGCAGTGCCCGCACCTCGCTGGCGAAGTCGTTGACCCGATCGCCGAACAGGTGCGGCGCCGAGAATGAGAAGGAGAAGTAGCCGGACAGGACACTCTCGCTATCCCGCAGCAGGTCAGGGATGCCTGGGATGAAGATCTGCTGCGGCGCACCAAAGCGAGTCCTGACCAGCACATCTTCGAAGCGGTGAGTTCGTGCTGCGGTGATGCCCTGCCCAGCGCGCTGGGTAGATCCGAGGTACTTCTCCACCAGTGCCCTGATCTCATCGTGAGGGATCGGAGGCACTCCAGGATCAGGTGGCCGGGGTCTCCCTGCCACCGTGTGGACGATGAGTGCCAGCGCGCCGCCAGGCTCTAGCAGGTCGTAGATGGTTTCGGCTACTCGCTGCTCGTCAGTCCAGTGAAAGGACGTGCCGAAGGTCACTAGCCGATATGGCCCTGGTGCGGCCGCGGGCAGGTCCTCAGCCAAGCCCTGAACCCACCGGATGTTCCTGATGCCTTTGTCCTCGGCGGCACGAGAGCCCTCGGCAAGCATGTCGGCGTCAGGGTCCAGGCCGACCGCATGCTCGACCAGAGGAGCGAGGCGGACGGTAAGCACGCCAGGGCCGCAGCCGACATCCAGAAGCCGACCGTCTCCGTCGGGACCAGTCTCCCGCGCCAGGAAACCCTCAAGCTCCGGTGAGTACGCGGGGCGGCCGTAGCGATAGTGGGCGGCAGAACCGAAGTAGATGGTCGGGTCATACGGCACCGCTCCAGTATCGCTCGCGGTCTCAGCTTGGACCGAGTCATCTGGGTTCAGCGCGTCGGCTTAGCGTCGTGAAGCCGGTACCTTGACCCGCAAGTCGATCGGCAGATCCACCACGAACCTGTCGGCAGATCCACCACTGTCTAGCAAGATTCATCGCATGGATCCAGCTCAGCGCCGTCCTGGAGTCCCCGCCCGGTGAGATCTTTGCCTGCGGGGTCAAGGCGTCGGAGACGATGTGGCATTGAGCAACTCGCCCACCGACTAGCGATCCTTGGTCGCTAGCGATCCTTGGTCGCTAGGATCTTTAGGTTTGTGTCAAGTTTTCACGCGGCACGTCCGAGGCGGGCGCGGGTGATGTAGTCGTCGATATGTCGGTCGATGGCGTGCAGGGCTGTTCGGAGTTCGGGGGGTGCCTGGGGCTGGTCGGCGGCGAGGAGCGGGCGCAGGAGCCGGTTGCCGAGCTTTGTGTAGAAGATGGAGACGCGGGTGCCGTCGGGGGTCAGGACGTAGCGGTTTGTGTGCTCGATTCGCGTGATGAGGCCCGCGAGGCGGAGGCGGCGCAGGTCGTAGGTCATCTGGCCGGGGGTGTAGGGGGCATGCAGCAGGCCGGTCATCAAGGCGCGGAGGCTCTTGCTGGTGATGCCGGTGGCTGGCAGGAGCATCTGGCTCAGGGCGCCGGCCAGGGCCATGACCCGAGGATCGCCGAAGCGCAGCGCCGGGGTCCTCCGCCCGTCAGCGTCGACTGACGGGTGCGCGATCCGCTCGAAGGCCGGACTCGCGAGGACGGTGCCCTGGCCGGCACGTTCAGCTTCCAGTATGCGCCGGTTGCAGGCCCGGGCTTTGTCCTGGAGCTCGGCCAGGTTCGGCAGGCGGGCGTTGCAGCCGAGGTCGCGGGGCGCGTTGACGACGGTCTCGATCCGCATGGCCCGGCCGTCCTTGAGGTACTGCTTGATCCGGGAATGCTTGCAGAACACGTTGACGATGACGCCGCCGGCGTCGGGGCCGATGGCGGGCCGGTCGATGGCGGTGCGGAACACGCCCGGGGTGTTGCGGCGGATCTGGCGGTTGAAGATGATCCCGGCGTTGGCGGGGCGGCCGATGCCGGGGTTGTCGGCGATGAGGGCCTCGAAGAACGCGCGGGCGCGGCGGGGCGCGTCGAAGACCAGGGTGCGGGAGACCTCGACCTGGCGCATGGACAGTTCCTGCCAGTACCCGGCGCGCTGGTCGGCCAGGCTGAAGGGCATCGGGAGGCGGTGCAGCCACCGCTGGGCGAAGACCTCGATCGTGCCGGGCTGCAGCAGGTCGCAGATCTGCTGCAGCAGGACCGGGTTGTCGCAGGCGGCGAAGCCGTTGGATAGCCCGGTGAACGTAAGGCCGGCGCGCAGTGCCTGCCGCTTGGCCCGCTCGTGGCCGTTGACCCAGATCTTGGCCGGGTAGGGGAAGCAGGCGCAGACCTTGATGAACGCCGGGCCGAAGCCCTCGTCCCACAGGTAGAAGTAGTAGCAGGTGACCCGCCGGTCGGTCTTCGCGAAGGTGTACTGCGGCGCGGCGGTCCTCGTCTCGCGGCGGTAAGCGGCCCAGACCCGCTGGAACTCCCGGGACACCCCGATCGCGGCCACCCCGGACCGCCCGGTCGCGGCCTGCCGGCTCAGGTACGGCCGCATCACCTCGGCCTTGCGGTCCTCCTTCTTGAACCGGACCACCGGGATGTGATTAGAGTCCGCGAACGAGGCCACCGCCGCGCGGAACGCGGTGCCTTTCTTCTCCAGCAGCGCCGGCGAGGGAATCGGCATGTCCAGGTACTGGGTCATGAACGCCACCACCTGCCCGCTCGATTGCAGGATCGGCACGTAGGCATTGAGGTAGATACGGTCCAGGCACTCGATGTCCAGGACCACGTGCCCGTCCAGGACCTCGTTCACCGTCAGTGTGCGCGCGCTCATGCCAGCCTCCAGGCCCTGGTACCACTGACCTTGAGCATGAGCCGGACCCGGCCCGCAGGCCAGACCGCAAGCCGGCATCGCGGCGCAAGCCGCGACCCCCGAGGGCAAGCTCGGACCGCCTTGCCCGCACCCGCCCATGACGACCCGCAGTTTGGCACCCAGCCCGGCTACGCGACTGGGCGGTCCGAGGTTGCCCTCAGTAGTACTACAGCCGTAGATCGTGATCCGGGAACGCAGCCCAAAGATCACGATCTACGTTACGGCTGTACTACTAGGCGATCAATTCGTGCGCCACGCAAGTTAGTCTGTCATTTGTGCCACGTCGGGGAAGCGCTCAGGCTCCCAAGTCAGAAGTGCACGCCGAGCTGGGACGCGCGCTGCGAGCCCTGCGTGAGCTCCGCGGATACCGGTTAGTGGATCTAGGTACGGCGCGGCTAGGCCACAGGGGCCGATCTGAGGGTCTCCTGTCGCGCGTTGAGAACGGTCTTGAGCTTCCGTCATGGAAAGTCGTGCAACTCTATGCAGTCGAGTGTGGCGGCGACCAGGCGGAGCTTCGCAGGCTACTGAACTTGGCGCTTCTCTCTGAAAAGGCACTTGAGGCGCAGGCGGCAGCGCCAGCACATGCTGACGGCCCCCACATCAGTTCCCTACCACTCGTCGTTGCCGTCGCATTGGTACTTCGGGGCAGTGATGTCCTGTTGGTCAAGAGGAGTCGGCCTGAGGGAGAGCTCGATTGGCAGTTCCCGTCAGGTGTCGTCAAGCCTGTTGATTCCTCCGGCGAGACTGCCGTGCGCGAGGTGATGAATGAAACGGGCGTAACCGCTAGGGTAATTAGGCCGCTGGGTCAGCGAATTCATCCTGTCACTAATGTCCAGTGCGTTTACTTTGAGTGCCGCTACCTTGAAGGAACTCTTATGAACCTCGACATCGGCGAAAATGCCACCGTGTCGTGGGTTGCCGCCAGGTCCGTCCCAGAGTACATACCAGCTAGAAATATCTTCCCTGCTATACTTGAAATCCTTCGTGACAACTCAATAAACACGAAGCTTGGTGGGATATGACGAACGAGGCCGACGCAATTATTGTAATAGGTGTCGTTGTGCGAGACGGCAGAGTTCTGCTGGTACAGCGACGGCATTCGGAAGGATCTTTGTCCTGGCAGTTTCCTGGTGGCGCACTGCGAACTTCTGAATCAGAAGAAGATGCCGTGCACAGGGAAGTGCTGGAGGAGACGGGAGTGGAGTGCACGCCTTTCGAGCGTCTGGGCCAGCGCCGTCATCCATCAACTAAACGTGACATAGCTTACTGGCGTTGTTCATATGACTCTGGTCTCGCATATCTGGCGGATCAAGAAGAACTCAAAAATGTGCGATGGGCGACTGCGAGTGAGGCTGTAAAGCTTATAACCAGTAATCTATACGAGCCTGTCGCGGAAGTGTTTGCGTGGGCTTGAGGACTCATTCGGAAATCTGTGAAGCATTGAATTACGACGATGTTCATCGGTCATCAGTTGCCTTTTCAGGTACTTGGCGACCTGGTCCGCCAGTAGTTAAAGAAGATGTCCTCCGCGAGGTGCATTCAGCCATGGCGGTCGGCCGTGTAGTAGTAACCGGCGGCGCACTGGGCGTCGACTATATAGCAAGCCAGGCGGTCTTCGAGGCAGATCCATCTGTTCAGTTGCTCCGAATAATACTTCCAGCGAATTTGGAAGTTTATGCTGCGCACTATAGGAGCCAGGCGGAACAGGGCGTTGTGACACACGCTGAGGTCGAAGACCTTATTATGCAACTTCGCCACGCACGGGAACAGAACAGTGGGTGCCTAATCGAAGGACCTGCTAGGGAGGTCTCCCGAGATGCGTACTATCATCGCAATTCCCTGATCGTGGAGTGCTCTCTGGCTTTGCGTGCATTTCAGGTGAACGAGAGCCCTGGCACTCAGGACACTCTTGTAAAAGCGCGCGCCAAGGGTATCGCTATACGTCATTACAGTTATCAGTCGAGTGCGGGTGGTGGCGAATTTTACCGCTCAGTGTCGGAAGAGTGAGGCTGTTAAGCGAGGCGAATCCGCCGAATGCCGTAGTCGCCCTTGCGAGATTGTCGAGGCCGCGTGTCTCGCCGGTTCGGTCGACAATGTACCTGACGGTTGCCAAGAACTTTATCCAGGCAAAGAGTATCGCAAACACCAGTACAAGAATAATTATCAGCGAGGCGATGGTCACCTGACTAACTCCAATGTATCGACTGGAGTCATTAGATCAGGTGACGTTTATTATTGTCCCTGCCTAAAGAAAGCTAAAGAAAAACGCGAAGCTTGACTGGTCGGAATGAAGCGGCGACGGCTAGCCGTCTCGGCCTTGCCAGGTGGTGATACAGGCTTCGTTGCCTTCGGGGTCGGCTAGTACCCAGAAGGCGGGAGCCTCGGCGGCGGAGAGCAGCCGACCGCCGGCGGCCAGGGCGGCCGCCATCCGGTGATGGGCTTCGTCGTGAGGGACGCACATGTCGAAGTGAATGCGGTTCCGGTCGGGGCGGGGTTTGTCCATCTGCTGGAACCAGATCGCCGGGGCTTGCCTGTCCGGGTCGACGAGGGCATCCTCGGGGCCGGTGGCTTCGGCCTCGTCGACGTAGCCGAGGATCGCCTTCCAGAACGGCCGGATAGCGGGGATGTCGAGCGCGTCGATCCCTATCTCGACTATCTGGACTGAGCGGTGCGCTTCGGTTCCTAGCTCTGGCTCCGTCCGCAGCTCGCCGGAGATCCGGTTCGCCAGCTCGACGTCGACCGTTGTGACTGCCGCGTGAGCCGCGGACTGCAGAGTCAAGACGACCCGGTCGGGCCTTACGTCGATGCGCAGGTGCTGATCGGCGTCGTCAGCGCAGATCGCGATCGCTCTGCCCGCGAGGTCGGCGGCCTGCGCTAGGCCACCAACCTGGACTGACGTGCGGATCGTGCCGAGTAGCAACCGCCAGCCGAGTTCGGTTACCGCGTCTGAGGCTTCCTGCCTCGTCAGGGTCTGCTCCATGCCCGGCATCCTCGCAGAGCCTTACGACAAGATGGGCTCATGAAGGTGGCGATCTTGGACGACTACTTCGACTCGGTCCGTACGCTTGGCTGCTTCAGCAAGCTTGACGGGCACGAGGTTACGGTCTTCACCGACCACGTTCAGGACACCGATGCCCTAGCGGAGCGGCTGGCGAAATTTGACGTGCTGGTCTTGATCAGGGAGAGAACGAAGGTCGGCGGTGACCTTCTTGAGCGGTTGCGAGGGCGGCCCGGCCAGCCGATCAACGTGGTCAACCCCAGCTGAGGTGACCCGGTGGCACCGGTTCCCGGTTGGGCCGGCATGGCTCGCCGGAGATGTCACCGCAGGATGGGAGCGGAACCTTCGCGGTCGCACCGGGAATGAGCCCGAACACTACGGCCGACTGGTGGTCAGGACCCGCGTAGATGGTGTCGGTGAATTTGCCGGCAGGCCTGGCCAGGCCCCAGTAGCCGGTCGGCTGCACGTTACCTGAGGCCGAGTCGATCGTGATCCTGATGCTTGAGCCGGCCCTGAAGACGTGCTCGAACGGGATGATCTCGACCCGCGCGGAGACTGGCTTTCCCGGCGTCAGCAGCTGATAGTCGGCCTTCGTGTCGGGATGGTAGGGGCGGAGCGCGCTGGATTCCAGCGGTCCGTTCCCGGCGGGGGCCAAGGCGCGATCAGCTACATTCAGCCAGCCGGCCTGGACGTACTGTTCTTTTCCGTCGGGCCTGACCTCGCTGAGGATCACCTCGACATTGGTGTCAGGCGCGGTCGAGGAAAGCCACAGGTTCACGCTTGCCGGGCCGAAGAAATCCACGTCACGGGTCAGGCGCGGCGTCGTGAAGGAGACCGAGGTGCCGGCCCGCGGGCGCTTGGCCCACCGACCGCTCTGCGCCGGGGCCGGGCCGGAGAACCGCTCAGAGGAGTCACTCGCGGCCGGGGCCGCCGCCAGTGATCCTGTGCTGCCGAAGCCGCCGAAATAGAGGGTGACCGGCTTGATCAGGCCCGACCAGGAGTTATACGTGCTGACCCAGGCCGGCGACGGCGCGCTCGTGATACCTCCGCTGACATCGTGCAGGATCGTGATATGCGGGGTTCGCTGCCAGCCGTTCCCCGCGCCGGCGACGTAATGCTGGAAGAACTTCACCAGCAAGGACAGCGGGTAGGAGAACTCGCAGCTCCCGTGGCCGCCGTTCATGCCGACGAACCAGGTCGTCTTGGGGTTGAAGGTGTTCTCGTACAACTCCATCGCGCGCGAGGACACCAGTCCGTCCTGCCAGGACTGGCAGCCGAAGATCGGCACGTCGATGCGGCTGAGGTGCTCGGATGGCGTCGCCTGCCAGTAGCTGTCGTAGAACGGGTTGGCTGGGGAGGTCCTGGTGATGCTGTACCTGCGGTTGGCCGGGACGTGCTCGCGGAAGTTCCTGGCGCATTCCTTGTCGCCGTGCCTGATCCTGGCTTCCGCCGTCGAAGCGTCTATCACCGTCAGGTGCCTGGCGTACAAGTTCGTGAACTTGGAGTTATACACGCCGCCCGGATAGATGACGTCGCGGTAGTAATCGGTCGCGACGTGGAACGGCGTGATCGCGTCGAGGCCCTTCGGGCGGAAACTGGCGACGCCGAGCTGGGTAATGCCGGTCTGCGAAGAGCCGAACATGCCCACGTGCCCGGTGCTCCACTTCTGGGCCGCCGCCCAGTCGACGACCCGAGCGCCGGCCGGACCCCACTCGTTGACGTCGGCGACGTCGTTGGCCCCGCCCGAGCAGCCGCTGCCCGGCATATTGACGCCAAGTACCGCGAACCCGGCCGCGAGCAGGCGTCCGGCGTCCGAACCCTGGACCTCGGCGCCGTTGTCGGTTCCCACGGTGTAGTCGTCGTACTCCAGGGCGACGGGGAACCGGCCGTGCGCGGCGGGTAGCGTCAGGTCATACGCCAGCTTGACCCCGCCGGTCACCGTGATGTACCCGGTCCGGCTGATGCCGTCGCCGGCATTCGCCCCGGCGCACGAGGACAACGCCATGATCTCGCCTGCGAGAATCACCAGTGCGGCTACCCAACGCGCGGCCCGGCGACTGTTTGCTTTGGTCACGCGGTCACACTAGCGGCGAATACCGTCTGAAACATCCGGCAGAATCCCGGATTCGAGGCTCGGGGATTACCCTTAGATGCCGATGAGTGAGCGTGCTTATGCGTAACGCGGGACTGGGCTCCTGGCCGGAGCGGCGGCTGCGGATGAACCCGGGCGGCGACGCGATCTGGTTCGAGGGCACGACGATGTCGCACGGGGATTTCGCCGGGCGCGTGCGCCGGGTCGCGGCGGCGCTGGCCGGGCTCGGAGTGCGGCCGGGAGACCGGGTGAGCTGGCTGAGTGCCAATCATCCATCGGCCCTGGAGACGCTCTGCGCCTGCGGGCAGCTTGGCGCGATCTGGGTGCCGGTCAATGCCAGGCTCACCGCTCCCGAGGCGCGCTATATCCTCGCGCATTCCGGAGCGACGGCTGTCATCTACGGCCGCGACCAGGGAGATCTCGCGGCCGGCCTGCGCGATCAGGTTCCTGAGGTCAGGTCATGGATCGCCGTCGAGCCCGGTCCGGCCGACAGTTCGCTGCCCTACGAGCAGCTACTCGCCGACGCCGGCCCGGAGCGGCGAGACGAGCTGGTAAGCCTCAGCGATCCCTGCTTGATCATGTACACATCAGGAACTACCGGGCGGCCAAAAGGCGCGGTGCTCACGCACGGCAACATGACCTGGAACGCGGCCAATCAGATCCTCGGTTTCGACTTCACCTCCGATGAGCGCACCCTCGCCCTGGCGCCGCTATTTCATATCGGCGGCCTCAATGGCACTGTCAACCCGACCCTGCTGCGCGGCGGGTGCGTGGTCATGGTGCGCCGGTTCGATCCCGCTGCCTCCCTTGAAGTCATCGAGCAGCAGCGGGTCACGTCCTTCTTCGCCGTCCCGACGATGCTCGACGCGATGGCCCGTGACCCAAGCTTCCAGGCCAGGGATCTTTCCGCCCTGCGCAGCATCGGCGCGGCGGGAGCGCCGGTGCCGTTGCCGACCCTGCGCACCTGGCTCGGCCGCGGCGTGGTGATGCAGCAGGCCTACGGCATGACCGAGGCCGCCCCCGGCTGCACTGTCCTCGACTCGGCCGACGCGGAAAGGAAGATCGGGTCGGTCGGCAAGCCGGTCTTTTTCACTGACCTCCGGGTCGTCCGCCCAGACGGGAGCGATGCCGCGGTCGACGAAGTCGGTGAGGTCATCGTCTCAGGGCCGAACATCATGCCTGGCTACTGGAACGACGCCGAACGCACGGCCGAGGTGCTGACCAGTGACGGCTGGTATCACAGCGGCGATGCCGGGTCATTGGATGATGAGGGTTTTCTCTTTATTCGAGATCGCTACCAGGACCTGATCATTTCCGGCGGCGAGAACGTGTACCCGGCCGAGGTCGAATCCGTGCTGCTCGAGCTGCCAGGCGTCGTCGAGGCGGCCGTCATCGGCGTCCCCGACGAAACGTGGGGCGAGGTCGGGCTCGCGTTGCTGGTCATGGGCGCTGACCTGGCGGTTGAGCCCGGATCTATCCAGGCCGCGCTGCGTGAGCGGCTGGCCGGATTCAAGGTTCCCAGGCATATCAAGTTCGTCACCGACCTGCCGAAAACCGCTACCGGTAAGGTGCGCAAGCCAGAGTTGCGGGCAAGGTACTCGCGATAGGCATGCACCGGATCTTCACAATTGGGGTATCGAAACCTTCACATCACATCCGCTAGCTTCTGGGTGTGGCGCTGATCCTGGTAGTTGAGGACGAAGCCGAACTGGCGGCGGCGATCGCCGCGCGGCTGCGCAGTGACGGCCACGTGGTGACGATCGCCGAGGACGGACCTGGCGCGGTCGAAAAGGTGAACTCGACCCGGCCTGATGCGGTCGTGCTCGACCTGATGCTGCCTGGTTTCGATGGCCTGGAGGTCTGCCGCCGCATCCAGCGGGACCGTCCGGTACCGGTAATCATGCTGACGGCGCGCGGTTCAGAAACCGATCTCATCGTCGGCCTCGAGGTCGGGGCCGACGACTACCTGTCCAAGCCGTTCAGCATGCGCGAGCTCACGGCGCGAGTCCGCGCGCTGCTGCGCCGGGCCGAGCGGTCGGCCAGCGATCCTGACCGGGTCCTGCGAGCAGGGAAGATCGAGGTCGATATCTCCCGGCGCCGGGCGAAGCTCGATGGCAAGGCCATCGGACTGACGGCGACCGAGTTCGATCTGCTCGTCTACCTGCTCTCGACACCGGGAGTTGTCCGGAGCCGGGAAGAACTTCTCGCCGAGGTCTGGGGATACCGGGACGGATCAGGGCCGCGCACCGTTGATTCGCACGTGCGGGCTATTCGCAAGAAATTTGGCATGGACGTCATCAGGACTGTGCACAGCATCGGCTACGCGGGTGCGGATGAGGACGGCGGCTAATGGCGACCACCTATCTTGGTCCCCGCCCGCTCGACTGGGTCAGGTCGATCAAGGTCAAGCTGGGCATCGTCGTGACCGGCGCGGTCGCCGCTACGGTCGGGGCGATCTGGCTGTCGCTGCATTTCGGAGTGCACTCTAGGTTCGCGTTCTTCGGCGGGCTTGTCGTCTCGCTGGTCGTCATTCAGTTGCTGGCGCATGGCATGGTGCTGCCGCTGCGGGAAATGGTCGCCGCTACTCGCGACATGGCCAACGGCGACTACAGCCGGCGGGTAACCGCTACGGCCCAGGACGAGGTTGGCAGCCTGGCTATCGCGTTCAACACGATGGCGGCCGAGCTTGAAGGGGCGGACAGCCAGCGCAGAGAGCTGATCGCGAACGTAAGCCATGAACTGAGGACGCCGGTCGCGGCCTTGCGGGCTCGGCTCGAGAACCTGGCCGACGGGGTTGAGGCGCTTGACGGTGAAGCAGTGGCGGCCATGCTCAAGGCGACGCACCGGCTGAGCAAGCTAGTTGACCAGTTGCTGGCGCTGTCCCAGTTTGAATCAGGCGCGATCGGCATCGACCCGCAGAACTTTTGCGTACGCGAGATTGTCGGCGACGCCGCCGCTGAAGTAGAGCCGGTCAACCCGGATGTCCGCATCGTGACGGAAGTGAAGGACGAACTGATCGGCGTCGGCGACCCGAGCCGGATCCATGAGGTACTCACCAACCTCCTGACCAACGCGGTCAGGCACAGCCCGCCGGGCGGCCAGGTTCTCGTGCGCGGAATGCCGATTTCCGAAGGAGTCAGGATCGAGGTCTGCGACGAAGGAACTGGAGTGCCGCCTGGTGATCTCGAGCGCATTTTTGACCGCTTTTACCGTGTCAACGGCGCCCGGGCTTCAGGATCCGGCGGCGCTGGCCTTGGGCTGGCGATAGCCAGGTCAATCGTCGAATTGCACGGCGGGTCGATTAAGGCAGAAGCGCGGGCGCCTGCCGGCTGCCGGGTCGTTTTCGACCTCCCGAGTTAGCTATCCGGGCTCTGATCGCCCGCTTACCGCACCATCCCACCGCGAGGCGGCCAGTCAGGCCTGCCTTCGAACAAGCAGCAAGCTCGCAGAAGGAGACCAGCATGGAACCTACCCAGCCGGCACCGCCGCCGCCGGGGCCAGTGCCGCCGGGGCCAGTGCCGCCGGGGCCAGTGCCGCCCTCGTCCGTGCCGCTCTCGTCCGCGCAGCCCTGGTCCGCGCAGCCCTGGTCCGCGCCGCTGGGGCCAGCCCGCGCCCCGAGACCGCCGCGGTTTGTCGTGTGGTCAAAGGCGGATCTTCGCCTGGTCATTGCCGCCCTCGCGATCGGGGTTTGCTTCGACATCGCGGTGCGCGGCAGCATCGCCACTATCGCCGTGACGGCCGGGGTAGCGGCCCTGACCTCCGCACTGCTCCTCAGCAAACGCCTGCGGGGGCGAGCGAGCACCTTGACGATCACCATGGTCGCCTTGTTCGGCCTGGTTTTCACCCTCAGGACCAGTCCTTGGGTTATCGCGCCAGTCGCCTTCGCGGTCATCTTCCTTCTCTTGATCGGTACCTCGCTCGGGGCCGACGGGGCCGGGTTGACCGGCACCTTCCCCGCGCTGGCGGCTCGGCTTGGCGTCGTCTTCTGCCAGCTCGCGCTCGCGCCGGGGATGTTCCATTTTCAAGGCCAGTCCGAGCAAGGCGCCCTGGCCAGGAAGTGGGGCGCCGCCGTCCTGCGCGGAGCCGCGATCGCGGTGCCCGTGCTGCTGGTGACCGGGCTGCTGCTCGCTTCCGCCGACCCGATCTTCAGGTCCTGGTTCAATCCCGGACTCGTCAGCCAGCACATTGTTTACCTGATTATCGGGGCCTGGCTGATGGTCGGGCTGGCGCGGGCGGCTAGCGCGGAGCGGCCGCTGCCAAGGATCGCGGAGGCGCCGAAGCTTGGTGCGGTCGAAATAGTCATCGTGCTCGGCAGTCTCTGTGCGCTGTATGCGGTGTTCGTCGTGGCGCAGTTCGTGGCCCTGTCAGGCGCAGGTCACCACATCTTGGTTACCCAGGGCCTCACCTACGCCGAGTATGCCCGCAGCGGCTTCTTCCGGCTGCTCGTGTGTGCCGCGATCACGCTGCTCGTGCTGCTCGGCGTGCGCGGGTGCGCTAACTCCGCTCACCTGGTCATTGGCATACTGTCCGCGCTGACCGCCGTCCTCACGGTTGGCGTTGTCGTCGTGGCGTACCGGCGCCTGGAACTCTACGAGGCCGCCTTCGGGCTCACGATGCTGCGCCTCGCCTGCTTCGCGGTCGCGGCGTGGATCGGCGTCGTTTTCTTGCTGTTCGGCGCGACGCTCGTGCCCAGAGGCCTTCCAGGTCGGCGCTTTCCAGCCGCGTTCATCGCCTCAGGACTTGTGCTGATCGCCGTCTGGGCGGCAGTGAACCCGGCTGCGATCGTGGCGAGTACTAACCTGCGCCGCGCCGAGCAGGGCCGGACCCTTGACGTCGGTCAGGTGGTGTCTCTCGGACCGGACGCAACTCCTGAAGTCATTTCCGCGCTGCCGCGACTGCCCCGCCGGGAGAGCGCTGCACTTCGGTCGGCCGCCTGCGGTCAGGCGTCGGACCCCTACGCGGGCACTTCGTTCAACCTCGACCGGTTCACTGCAAGCACGGCCCTGGCCAGGCACTGTCACCCTGGGCATCGAGCATCGGCCGGCGACCGATGAATCCGCCCGCTTTGGCACGTCTTAGCGAAGAGGCAAGGAAACTGCGGAGGTGCGGCATGCGGGAGCTGGTTCTTGAGATCGCCACGATCTCGCTTGACGGTTATATCTGCGAGGAGGACACCGACTTCTGGCGGCTGTACGGACCCATGGCCATCACCGACCCGCAGCTCAACGAATACTTTCTCACCACCCTTGGCCGCGCGGGAACGCACATCATGGGCCGGGTCACCTACGAGTCGATGGCCGCGCACTGGCCTAAGTCAGCCGAGCCGGTAGCGATCATCATGAACGAGGTTCCCAAGGTCGTCTTCTCCAGGACGATGAAGTCCGCCTGCTGGTCACAGTCGCGGATCGCCTGCGGGGACACGGCCAGGGAAATCGCGGACCTCAAGCGCCAGCGAGGCGGCGAAATCGTAGCGCACGGCGGAGCGACGTTCGCCAGGTCGCTGGCCAGCCTTGACCTGGTCGATTTGTACCGCCTGTACGTCTATCCCGTCGTTCTTGGAGCAGGCCTGCCGCTGTTCACCGAGCTAGCGAAACCACGCCCGTTGCGCCTGACCTCTTGCCGGTCATTTAAGTCAGGTGTGCTTGCGCTTGAGTACCGGCCGGCGATGGCGGCGGTAGCCTGACCCCATGGCAACTAGGGCGACGGACGGGACCTGGCACTCGCTGGAGGGTGACTTCATCGGGCCTAGCGGCAACTTGGGTGACCCGAAGACGGTCGCGCTGATCGGCGGAATGCTCGGCTTGCTCGCGGTAGCGCTCATAGACATCAATCGCCGGCCGGCTAGTCAGATTCGCGGGTCAAAGGGAATGTGGACCACTGTGTCCATCCTCAACTGGGTCATCGGCCCGATCGCTTACTTCATCTTCGGCCGCCGCCGCCAGCGCTCGTAGCTGGCGAGCCGTGGCCGGGTGCCGGGCTGGCCGGGTGCCGGGCTGGCCGGGTGGCCGGAGTGGCCGGGTGGCCGGGTCAGGGGACAAATCGCCTAAAATGCCCTTCCTGGCGCAACGATGTCCCAGCGATGCTGTTGGCGGCCAGCGGTCTACCGCAACCATGTCGCAGCGATGCTGCAAGAACAGCATCCGTGAGCCATCGATGTCGTTCGGCCCGGCCGCCGAACCGGTCGGGTGGGATCGGGGCGCCCTGCCAGGATTGCTCCTGGTGGGTTTCCCCGATCCTCCCGCCGCACCCGGCGTGCGACTCTCACCGCACCGGGCGCTCCATGTGTCTTGGCCGCTGGATCAGCTGGGTGGCCCGGCTGATGGCTGGGGGTAGGGGGCGGGGATCCGCGTCCCGCGGTAGCGGTAGCGGACGATCGGCACGGTTGCCGCGCCGGTGAACACCGTCCCGTTGTGCGCGAACTTCCAGGTTCCCGGGACGCAGAAGCGCCGCCGGAGTTCTGGCATTCCCAGCCCGGAGCCTCCGTTGTACTTGCGCCGCAGCCAGCGCATGATCCGGTTCCACGCGTGGTGGTCGACCGTGCTGAAGACGGCTTTGGCTGTTCCGTGCCGGTGGTAGCTCGCCCACCCTGTCAGGGGTCCGGCTGATGCTCTGGATGAGCACGTCCGGTTCCTGGTGCAGGGTTGACCTGTACGTTTTGGCCGTGACCTTGTCCTTGACGGCCTGGATGGCCTTCCTGGAGGGCCTGGTGTAGACGTAGTGCTTGCTTGTTCCCCGTTTCCGCAGTCTGCGGATGGTGATGCTGAGGAAGTCGAAGCCCTCGTCGATGTGGACCACGCGGGTCTTTTCCGCTGCCAGCCGCAGTCCCAGCGTGGCGAGCACGCCGGTGACTTCCTGGCGCAGTGCCTCGGCGTGCTGGCGTTCTCCGTGCACCATGACGACGAAGTCGTCGGCGTAGCGGATCATCTTCCAGTTGCCCTGGCCGCGCTTGCGGCGTGCCTGCCGCTGGTACGGGGTTTTCATCTGCTGCTGCCATTGCCCGGCGAAGTGGTCGTCGAGCGCCGACAGCGCGATGTTGGCCAGCAGCGGGGACAGTATCCCGCCTTGGGGGGTGCCGGAATTGCTGTCTTCCGCGCCGTCCGGGGTCATGATCCCGGCTTTGAGGAACGCCTTGACCAGCGCCAGTACCTGCTTGTCCTTGATCCTTGCCCGGACCCGGTCCATCAGGGGGACATGCCCGATTTCGTCGAAGCACGCCCTGATGTCGGCCTCCAGCACCCAGTGGTAATTACCGGGCGCTGATGCCAGGTGGCGGATCTCGGCGATCGCGTCGTGCGGGCGCCGGCCGGGGCGGAACCCGTACGAGAACGGCTGGAAATCCGCCTCGAAGATGGGTTCGAGCACCAGCTTCAGGGCCGCCTGGACGACCCGGTCCTGCACGGTCGGTATCCCTAGCTTGCGGAGCTTGCCGCTTTTCTTCGGGATCATCACCTGCCGTACCGGCACCGGCCGGAACTCGCCGGACTTCAGCAAGCCCCGGATCTCCTCCAGGAACACCCCGACCCCGATCCCGTTCTCGATGCCGGTCACCGTGACCTTGTCGATGCCGGGGGTCCGTTTCCCGTCGTTCCCGGCCACGCGGAACCACGCCTCGGCCAGGAACTCCGGGTCACATACGAGGTTGAACAGGTCACCGAACCGGCGGGAGGAGTCTTCTCCCGCCCAGCGGTGCAACTTGGCCTGCATCTCCCGTACCTTGCGCATCCGCGCCTGCCGCGCCGGCGGGGCATCACGCTCGGCGCCGGGATTCCCCGGCGCGTCTTCGGGCATTACAGCTCCTTCCCTGACTGACACACTGCCGCCCTTCCCCATGTGACCGGCTTTCCCGGCCCCGGAGTACTACGGCGGCTCCGTCCCGCCCGCGCGTTCGGCTGGCATCGCGCCTATCCGCCCCCGCCTCCCCGGCAAGGAGACCAGGACGGAACCGTCACGGGCAGTTCCCACGTTCACTGCCGACCGGTCAGCGGATCAGGCACCCGGCTCTATCCCTGCGGCATCGTCACGGCTACGCCGCAGGCCTTCACCGTGACCTCCCATCCCAGGCCGTTGATACCCGGACAAAAGTTCCCCCGCCCGTCATGAAGAACGGGGCACGCACCGCAACCCAGCCCATATCCGCCGGATTTGAGCTGGTAGGGACTGAAGAGACGTAACAGCACCGGTTCCTCTCGTATACCTTCCGCTTCGCTCACCGCGCCCGGCCGATCCGGCAGTACCCGGCCGACGCGACTTCGTCGAGGCTGCTCCCGCCCTCCCCGCGATCCCGGCTCAGGCTTCCTCCAGCTTCACCCTGCTGCTGCGACAGCACGGCGACGGGGTCCTTTCACCCCCGCCCGGTCAAACAGCGCCTCGTGGCGCACCAACGATGTCCCAGCGATGCGGCTGTTTTGTGGAGCGAGCCCTTGGTCGAGTGCGCGACCTGACCTTGGGTCAGGCCGTGTCCTGGCCCTGTTCCGGCCCGGCTACCCGGCATTCCGGGCATTTGCCGCAATAAACCGCGGCGGAACCGCTGCCCGCGAGGTAAACCGGCGGGCGCCCTGACAGCGGGGGCACCCCGCGGTCGTAAAAACAGCCCCGAAGTGCCCCCGCTGTGCCGGGCAAGCCCCGCCGAGCCGCCACCGAACCGGCTCACTTCAACAGAAAGGCACCCACCAACCGTCACCCAGCAAGAGCCGCGACGGTGGGTCACCAAGCCGTACGATCCGCGTGATCTGGTAGTCACGCCGATCACTTTGCCCACACCAGTCTCAGCCCGCCGACTTGAGCCAGACTGGCCAGGGCTAGGCCAGGGCCAGAGGGCGGCGGGCGCCAGGGCCCGGGCCGGGGCCGATCCGGTATCGAGGAGATCCGGGGTTGTCTTGGCACCGGCTGTCATGAGCGCCGCTAGACTAGGCGGCAGACCCCTCGCGCGGCGTTTACCCCGCTAACCCCCCCAGGGCCGGAAGGCAGCAAGGGTACGCGGGCTCTGACGGGTGTGCGAGGGGTCCCTTCCGCTCCCCGGCGAGGATGAGGTCATGGCAGGTGACGCCGACGACGGTCCGGTCAGATCAGGGACGGTCAAGCCAGGAGCGCAGAACGCGCCCCTAGCGCTCTATCGCAGGTATCGGCCGGCTACCTTCGCCGAGCTAAAGGGCCAGGATCACGTCACTGAGCCGCTCAGGCAGGCGCTGCGCAGCGGCCGGGTGAACCACGCTTACCTGTTCAGCGGGCCACGCGGTTGCGGGAAGACCTCGAGCGCGCGGATCCTGGCCCGGTCACTCAACTGCGAGAACGGGCCGACTCCTGATCCCTGCGGCAAATGCGCCTCTTGTGTCGCGCTGGCTCCTTCCGGGCCGGGCAGCATCGACGTGATCGAGATCGACGCCGCGTCGCACGGCGGCATCGATGACGCGCGTGACCTGCGGGAGCGGGCGTTTTACTCGCCGGTGTCGGCTCGCTACAAGATCTACATCATTGACGAAGCGCACATGGTGACCGGTGCGGGCTTCAACGCGCTGCTCAAGCTGGTCGAGGAGCCACCGCCGCACCTGAAGTTCGTATTCGCGACGACCGAGCCCGAAAAGGTCATCCCGACCATCAGGTCGCGTACCCACCACTATCCATTCCGCTTGGTGCCGCCGGCCGTGCTGCGCGAGTTGCTCGAGGAGATTTTGTCCGCCGAGAAGATCGCCTTCGAGCCCGCCGTCCTGCCGGTCGTTATCAGGGCCGGGGCCGGCTCGGTGCGGGACACGCTCTCCATCCTCGATCAGCTGATGGCCGGCGCTGACGACGAGGGACTTCGCTATGACCGGGCGATCGCGCTGCTCGGCTACACCGACGAGACCCTGCTCGACGAGATGGCCGAGGCGTTCGCCGCCGGCGACGGCGCGCTGGTCTTCCGCGCTATCGACCATGTAGTCGAGGCCGGACACGACCCGAGACGTTTCGCCATGGACCTGCTTGACCGGCTGCGCGACTTGATCGTGCTCGCCGCCGTCCCTGACGCGGGCTCCTCAGGCCTACTCGATGTGCCGGAAGACCGACTCGCCTTGATGGCTGACCAGTCCCGCAAGTTCGGGCAGGAACGGCTGGTCAGGGCGGCGGAGACGATTAGCAACGGGCTGGTGGAGATGCGCGGCGCCACCTCGCCGAGGCTGCTGCTCGAGCTTATGTGCGCCCAGGTGATGCTGCCCGCGAGCGGCCCGCGCGAAGGCGGGCAGGTTCAGGCCGCAGCCGGTCCGGCGCAGGACCTCGCTGCCAGGATCGAGCGCCTCGAGCGCCAGCTGGCCACGGCGCTTGACCGGCTGGCTGCCGCCCCGCCGCGCTCGGTTGACGCTCGTCCCGAGGTCCGGCTGGCCGCCGAGTCCGTGCGAGCCGAACCGCAGCCAGCGCCGCGGAGGCAGGAACCGGCGCAAGTTCGGCCGGCCCGCGCCGAGCCTGCGGCTCGCGCCGAGCCTGCGGGCGGCGCCGAGCCTGCGGGCGGCGCCACAGGCGGCTTCAGCGCCGGGGACCTGCGCGCGCGCTGGGACGAAGTGCTTAACGTGGTTCGCGACGTCCGCAAGGTCGCCTGGATCTTGCTCAGCAACGCCGCCATCGAGTCGGTCGACGGCAACGTGCTGACCCTGGCGTTCGCCAGGGAAGGTGACGCCAAGGGATTCAGCTCGAGCGGATGTGATCAGGACCTAGCCGGCGTGCTCGACCGTCTCTTCGGCGTTCGTCCGGTGATCAAGGCTTCCGTTCAGACGGGGTCCGCGCCCGGCCGGACGCAATCGCAGACTCCGCCCGCCCAGTCAGACGCTATTCCGCCGGCTGCCTCCCGGCCCGCTAATCCAGAGCCCGAGCCTCAGGCACCTGATGTTCACAGACCGCATCCGAGCAGGGAAGCCGCCGTTGACCCTCGCCCTGATGGTCGCGGACCGGGTGCGAGCGCGGCATCGCCGCCAGTCGCCCGGCCCGACGATGATCCACGCTGGCTGACCGACCCGAGCGCGCCAGGAGCCCCAGGGGACGTGACTGGCACCGACTTGATCTTGCGCGAACTGGGCGGCCAGATCATCGAGGAGACCGACGAGGACTAGGCCGAACCAGGCTGACCGCGCCTGGCGCGGCGTGAGCTGTCCCTCGCTGGCCGTAGGCTTTTAATTACTTTGCCGAAACCAAAAGGCGGCCCGGGCCGTCGGCAGGAAGATAGGTGAGCGGGGCATGGAACCAGGCGGGCAGCTTGACATGCAGCAGATCTTCGCCGCCGCGGCTCAAATGCAGAGCCAGCTCATGAGCGCGCAGCAGCAGCTGGCCGAGACCGAGGTCGAGGGAACCGCGGGCGGCGGGCTGGTGACCGTGACGCTCAACGGCCAGGGTGAGCTAGTTGACCTCCGGCTCTCCAAGCAAGTGATCGATCAGGGCGACGCCGAGGAGACGGTGCAGACGATCTCCGATCTGGTGCTCGCGGCGTGCCGCGACGCGTACGGAGCGCTTGGCGAGGTGCAGGCCGAGATGATGAGCCCGCTCGCGGGCGGTCTCGGCGACCTTGGCGGCGGAGGCGGCATCCCCGGTTTCCCCGGCGGCTTTCCTGGCCTTCCTGGCTCCTCGTCACTCCCTGACGACGAGGACGACGAAGAAGAAGACGACGACGAGGCCGAGCGCTGAGGTGTACGAGGGAGTCGTCCAGGACCTGATCGAGGAGCTCGGGCTCCTGCCTGGTGTAGGCCCGAAGGGCGCGCAGCGCATCGCCTTCTACTTGCTGACCGCCGATCCGGCCGATGTCCGCCGGCTGGCGGCTACGCTGCTCGAGGTCACGGAGAAGGTTAAGTTCTGCCGCACCTGCGGCAATGTCGCCGAGAACGACGAGTGCCGAATCTGCCTGGACACTCGGCGCGATCCTTCGGTGATCTGTGTCGTCGAAGAGCCCAAGGACGTCGCGGCAATCGAGAAGATCAGGGACTTCCGCGGCAAATATCACGTTCTTGGCGGAGCGATCAGCCCAATGGACGGGGTGGGTCCCGAGGACCTGAGGATCGCTGAACTGCTGGCCAGGCTGGCGGATGGCGCGATCACCGAACTGATACTCGCGATGGACCCGAACCTGGAAGGCGAGGCGACGGCTACCTACCTGGCCAGGCTCATCAAGCCACTCGGCGTGCGCGTGACCAGACCTGCCAGCGGCCTGCCGGTTGGCGGTGAGCTTGAGTACGCCGACGAGGTCACTCTCGGCCGCGCCTTCGAAGGTCGGCGGCCGCTCAACGTCTGACCCAGGTAGACTCAGTTTCCGCTGGCCAGCGACGCTCCAGCGCACAGCACAGGGCCTAATTTCCTTGACCGTGTATCGGTAACCGATATAGTGACGCCCATGGGAACGCGCTTGGAAACCCTGAGGAGGGCCGCGGCTTGACCCTGGTGGTGCAGAAGTACGGCGGATCCTCACTGGCCGACGCGGACGGAATCAAGCGGGTCGCGCAGCGGATCGTAGCGACGCGCAAGGCCGGTCATCACGTCGTAGTCGTCGTCTCAGCGATGGGGGACACTACCGACGAACTCCACGACCTGGCCTTGCAAGTCAGCCCGCTTCCGCCAGGCCGCGAGCTCGACATGCTGCTGACCGCGGGCGAGCGGATCTCGATGGCTCTGGTGGCCATGGCGATCGCGAACCTGGGATTCGAAGCCCGATCGTTCACCGGCTCGCAAGCCGGGGTGATCACCGACTCGGTGCACGGCAAGGCGCGGATCATCGACGTCACGCCCGGCCGGATCACCGGCGCGCTTACTGACGGCGCGATCCCGATCGTGGCGGGCTTCCAGGGAGTCTCCCAGGTCGGCAAGGACATCACCACGCTCGGCCGCGGCGGCTCTGATACGACCGCCGTCGCGCTCGCGGCCGCCCTGAGCGCGGACTTGTGCGAGATCTACACCGACGTAGACGGCATCTTCACCGCTGATCCGAGGATCGTCCCTGCCGCTCGCCGGATACCCAAGATCAGCTACGAGGAAATGCTGGAGATGGCGGCCTGCGGCGCGAAGGTGCTGCACCTGCGCTGCGTCGAGTACGCGCGGCACTACGGCATGCCGATCCACGTCCGTTCCTCGTTCAGTAACAGGGAAGGCACCTGGGTCACGCTCCCGGCGGAACAAGAGGAGACCGGCATGGATCAGCCGATCATCACCGGCGTCGCGCACGACCGGAGCGAGGCCACGATCACCGTGGCCGGCATCCCCGACAAGGTCGGCGCGGCCGCCCAGATTTTCCGTACCGTCGCCGCCGCGAATCTCAACATCGACATGATCGTGCAAAGCACCTCCCGTGCCACCGGCCGGGCCGACATCTCGTTCACGCTCCCGCGCGAAGGCGGCGCCGCGGCGATGACCGCCCTGCACGACATCCAGGAGCAGATCGGATTCGAGTCGCTCACCTACGACGACAGCATCGGCAAGATCTCGCTGATCGGCGCGGGCATGCGGTCGCACCCTGGGGTCAGTGCCGACTTTTTCGGTGCGCTGGCCGACTCGGGCATCAACATCAGGATGATCTCCACGTCGGAGATCAGGATCTCGGCGGTGGTGGACGCGGCCGACCTGGACACCGCCGTGACCGCCACGCATCGCGCGTTCGGGCTCGACGACAACTCGGCTGATGCCGTCGTCTACGGCGGTACCGGCCGATGAGCGCGCACCGCCCTGTCCTGGCGATCGTGGGCGCGACTGGCGCGGTTGGCACGGTGATGCGCGACGTGATCTCCACCAGGCCAGACATCTGGGGTGAAATCAGGCTGATCGCTTCGGCGAGGTCAGCGGGCCGGCAGCTGGAAGTGCGCGGCGAACTCGTGCCGGTCGTCGCGTTGTCGTCCGAGGCATTCGATGGTGTCGACTTCGCGATGTTCGACGTTCCCGACGAAGTGTCGGCGCAATGGGCGCCGGTCGCCGCCGCCCGCGGCGTTGTCGTTATCGACAAGTCGGGGGCGTTCCGCATGGATCCGCTCGTGCCGCTCGTTGTGCCCGAGGTGAACCCGGCGGCCGCGGCCGAGCGGCCCAAGGGCATCATCTCGGTTCCCAACTGCACCACGTTGTCGATGATCGTGGTGCTCGGCGTCCTGCATCAGGCCTACCGGCTCCGCGAGCTGGTCGCCGCCTCTTACCAGGCCGCGAGCGGGGCCGGCCAGGCTGGCGTCGACTCGCTCTACGATCAGATTTCCTCAGTCGCTGGTAACCGTACGCTCGGGCAGCAGCCTGGAGACGTGCGGGCCGCGGTGACCGATACCGGGCCGTTCCCTGCCCCGCTGGCGCTGAACGTGGTGCCGTGGGCAGGCTCGCTGAAGGCGGATGGCTGGTCTTCTGAGGAGCTGAAGCTCAGGAACGAGACCCGCAAGATCCTGGGTAGGGACGACATCAGGATCACCGCGACCTGCGTCAGGGTCCCGGTCATCACCGGGCACTCGCTGGCCCTGCACGCGGTGTTCGATGTCGAGGTGGACAGGGACGAGGCGGTCAAGCTGCTCGGCGATGCGCCAGGCATCGTAGTTATTGACCGGCCGGAGGCCGGCGAGTACCCGACGCCGGTCGACGTGGCTGGCACCGACCCGACCCTGGTCGGCCGTATCCGCCGGAACCAGGACGACCCGAGGGCACTTGAGCTCTTCGTCTGCGGCGACAACCTGCGCAAGGGCGCGGCCCTCAACGCGGCCCAGATCGCGGAATTGCTGGTAGCTGGCTGAGTGCGGTCAGGTCAGGTGCTGGCCGAGGAAGGCTAGCGATGGCGGCTCCTGCTGCAGGAAGAATGACCCGCTGTGGCAGCCGGCCGAGATGTCCACGACCGCATCGCGCGGCAGTACCTTGACCAGCGCCTCGACGCCAGGGTGAAACGGATCATCGATTCCTGAAGCGAGCCGGACCGGCAACCCGGCGAGCGCGGTCGCGTGCGTGACCGCATCGGCCGACCTGAAGGCCGCCGCCGAAGCATACGCTCCCGGGTTTACGGCGCGGGCCTGATCGTAGCTGGTCCAGATGGCCGGGCCGATCGCCGCGACCGCGCCGATGAGATCCGGGTACTTCTCGGCGACCAGGATCGCGCCGTAGCCCCCCATGGAGATCCCGAGCGTACCGATCCGGCGGTGCCCGCGACCGAGGCCGCGCGCCTGGCACCGGGGAATCAGCTCGTCGATCACCATGCCGAGCGGGTTGTCGTCCGGATGCGGATTCCAGTAACCGCCGCCGCCGTCGGCGGCCACGATTGCCATCGGGGGCAACGGCCGGCCACTTACCCGGAGTGCGACCGCTTGAGCTAGCGACATACCGGTGAGTACGCGACGGTGGTTGGATCCGTAGGGATGCAGCGCCACGATCACGGGCAATTCGCTGCCAGGACCATGGCCGGGCGGATACGCGATCGTGTAGCCGACCGCCTGACGCCTCGCGGCCGAATAGAAACTACCAGAAAAGGACGGGCCAAGCTGACGGAAGACCAGCGGGGGCGATGGCACCCGGCAGGCGCCATCGATCTTGGCCAGATATGTGCGGCCGGGCAGTACGCCTTGGTTCACCAGCTCAAGGCCGGTCACTCCGAGGGCGGCGGCGCCGAACAGACCGCCGAAGCCGGCTCGAAGGAGCAGCCGACGGTTCACTGATCGCCCGTTCCGGTTAGCGCGAGCCTGGCCGCCGCCGTGCCCCGCAGGGCCTGGCCGTTCACCAGGAGCGCGACCGCCAGCAGGGCCATCGCGGCCAGATCGATCGAACCAACATGGAACGCAGGCATCATCCCGCCGCCAGGAGATATCAGCCAGAGCACCGCACCGCCGAGATAGATCAGCATCGCCCCGCTGCCCGCCCGCCCCAGCCAAGTGGCGTACCTGAGGTCTCCAGGCGACCAGTTAAGCCGGCGCAGGAACCGCCCGGTCGCGCCGATGACAGCGCCGGCCGCGATCGCGCTAATGGCCATCCAGGCCAGTTGCCCCGCCGGGAAGGCAGCGAGCGCGGCGGGGTGGGCCAGATAAGAGCTGACCCACATCGTCGCCGCCCAGCAGAACGCCGCGACTCCGGCCGGGACAAGTCCCTGATGAACCAGCTGGTGCCCGCCCGTGCCCGGCCAGCCGTTCTGGAAGTGCCTGGCGCCGAAGAAAAGCACGGCCGCCCCGGCCAGGACAATGGCGCCCGGCCGCAGCAGCGCCAGGCCAGGCCGGCGCCGGATCGCGACCAAGGCCGTGCGGCCGACCGCCAGCAGGGCGACCACGGCGAAAACGAGCAGGCTTACCGACATCAGGTCGAGCGACTGAGTGACGCTCTCGTGTCGCGGCCTGGCCCATTGCACGCCGATCGCGACTTGTGACCACATCGCCGCGCCGCCAATCACGAATACCAGGGCGCAGCGAGCAAGAGTGGCTAGGCCGGATCGCGTAGCTGCCGGCTGGTCGAGCGGATAGCCGGTCAGGCCGGCCTGAGCGAGCCTGACCCGCAGGCCGCTCAGCGCCACGTTGGCGGTCAGCTTCGCCGCGCGCGGCCGCTCGCTCAGTTCGGCGGCGAGCAGTTCAGCGAACTCCGCTCCGTACCTGGCCCGCCAGGCTCCCGGATACCAGCGAAGCAGGCGGCTAGCGCGCTCTTCTGCCGTCCTCACGTCAGGGCCTCTCGGGCAGGCCAGCCTTCGGCCCCTCGGGTCGGCAAGCCGTCAGCCCAGTTGCTGGCCAGCCGGCGCAGCCCAACTTCGGTGACCTGACGCTGCGCCCGCAGGTAACTGCTCAGCGCCGCCGCGCCCGCGACGGTCAGCCGGTAAGGGCGGCGCCGGTCCTGGCTTTCGAGTGCCTCGATCAGGCCGTGCGACTCAAGCCGGCTCAGCGCTTCGTACAAGGTACCTGGCGCGAGCCTGACGCCGGCAAACGACTCGATGTCCTTGGTGAGCGCGTAACCGTGCTTGGCGCCGTCGGCCAGGCTCGACAAGATCAGGCTGGCCGGCCCAGACGACCGGCCGAGCATCTCAAGCCCTTCCGAGCCAGCTTGCTGTTGCGACCCCTTCATGCCCGCATACTATATCGGATCACGATCGATCGGAACCCGAAATCCTGAGCATCCCCTAACCCGACCGGCTCGCCGGGCTAATGCAACAGCATCGATGGGCCATGGGTGGGTTTCCGCTGGAGTGAGTTCTGGTCAACTCCTCGGCGTGGCCCGGGCAGGACTGGTCCTGCAGCCTTTCCCGGCCTCGGCCGGGCGGTGGGTCGGTTTGAGTTTCTGGCTTCGCTGGTTGCGGCCTGAAGGCTCCTGTCGCGGGGGTGCGCCGGCAGGCTCCCGCATGATTGTGGAATCCCCGACTGGAATGCCATCTGAGGATTCCACAAAAGCAGGCGTGCCGATCCTCTGGGTGCCGGCGGCGGACCGGTATGCGGTTAATGCCCGGTTCGTGGCGGCGGGGGGCGGGGCGGTGCCGCGCTGCGAACGGCGGCTGCCCGGCTTCACTGCTTTCGTTGGTCTGAGATACCCGAGTCCGGAAATCGGACTGACCCCCTACTTTCAGCCTTCCCGCCGTTCCCGGCATTTCCTGACTTCCTGATATTCAGGGCAGCCCGTCATCCCGGCGGTGGATACCGGGGGCACTCCGCGGCCGTAAAAACCACCCCGAAGTGCCCCCGGTGCTCGGGCAAGACCGTCCGGCACCCGCCTCACTCCAGCGGAAACGCACCCATGGGCCATCGATGCTGCTCAGCCGGGCTGGCTAACCGCAACGGTGGCCCATGGATGCTGTTGCCGCAGCATCGATGGCCCAGTGTTTGCTGTTGCCCGCCCGGCGCGAGCAGCATCTATGGGCCAGCGTTGCGGTGAGCTGAGCTGAAATGTCCGGTCAGCTGGTGTCGTCGGCCAGCTCGCGGCCACCTGGGGCGGCTCGCGCTACCGAAGCCGGGGTTAGCCAACCGATTTATCGGCTTTGCGTCGTCTGTACGGCTGTCGTTCGCGTACCCACTCACCCTGTGGACCTTCCACATGAACCCCAACCAACAGCAAAGCTGGTGAGTTAGTGCGAAACGCGCCTGGACCTGATACTTTTTCGCCCTGACCAGCAACTATGTAGCGTAATAGAGCCTTTACGCAGACTTGGAGCAGGACATGGCTATCAGAAGGGCCACGATGAAGGCCCAGGTGGTGCAGAAGCTCACCGCCAGCGCCCCCGCCGGCGAGCAGTTCATCGCCTGCGTGCACAGCGAGACCGGGCCGAGCCCGTGGCTCAACGCGCTGTTCGACGAGGTGCCGTTCCTCGGCCTGATCATCGCGCTGAGCCGGAAGATGTACTTTTTCACGCTGACCAACACGTCGGTCGTCGTGAACTCGGCGAACCGGTGGAATAACCGTCCAGGTGATGTCGTCATCTCGTTCCCGAGGGACCAGTTCCCCGTTTCGAACTACGTCAGGGGCGCCGTCTGGAGCAAGTTCTACGTGCAGTTCCCCGGCGGCGCGAAGCCGACCAGGCTGAACGTGCACCGCTACTGGCGGACCGAGCTCGACCAGCTTGCCGATGCGTTCCCCGCCGGCGCCCTGCAGAGCAACGGCGGCGGAAGCCTCGCTGTCTGAGGCAAGATATTCAGCGGCTAGCAGGTCACCGTGATGGCGCGATCCGTGCTATTGACGGTGACCTCGCCGCCGGGTTACTTCACTCGCGTTGGCTCGGCAAGCAGCAGGGAGTCGCCTTCGGCGATAACCGGGTCAGTCCCGATGCCTAGCGAGAACGTGCCGTTGTGCACGATGCCGAGCACGAGCCCGGCTCGCTCGTCCCTGATCGCGCTCAGCGGACGTCCGATCGCCGCCGTCTCGGCCTTGATCTCGGTCAGGTTGTGCTCGTCGGAGTCTACGAGCTGGCTAAGCAGGTCCGCCGCGTGCGGCGCCTCCAGGCTCTTGGCCACGGCGTGCGCGATCATGTCGGTCGGCGACAGCGTCCTTGATACGCCGAGCTCGTGCAAGGCCTCGCGGACCGAGGCGGACTTGACCAGCGCGATGATCTCCAGTTGCGGTGCGAGCCGCCGGATCAGCACGGTACTGACGAGAACATCGCCGTCATCGGCGCCGGTGATGAGGGCCTGGGTCGCACGTTCAGGCCGCGCGGTCCGCAGCACGTGCGCCTGAGTGGGATCGCCCTTGATGACGTGAACGTCGCTGCTCACAGTCGCCGGGTCGACGTCGGCGACAAGTACCACGTGCTCGCCGACCCGGACGAGTTCCTCGAGAATGGCGGGGACAGGGCCGTCCATTCCGATTACCAGCCGGTGCCCGTCGTCTTCGTGTTCTCGCATGGCAAGGATTCTCCGTAGTCCAGCCGCCGCGGCGGCACCAGTCACCAGCGCGAATACCGACGCGAGCAGCGGAATTGTGGTCAGCATCGTGGCCGAGGCGATAATCTCGCCGATTCCGTTATGCGGGGTAACGTCGCCGTAGCCCACAGTAGTAGCCGTGGTGATCGCCCAGTAAAGGCCTTTGGTGAAGGCGATGCCCTGGGTCAGTGAGAAGAGATACGCTCCCGCCAGGGCACAGCCCAGGGCGCTGGCCAGCAGGATCGTGATGTGCTTGCGATGGCCGTTGCCCATGAGGCGAACGAGAAGCGCGATCATCCCCGAAGGCTATCCGGCGAAAGCGACAACCAGCGCCAGCAATCCGACCAGAGCGATCAGCATGTATCCCAGATAGGCATCGAGCCGGCCGGACTGGAGCCTTTTAGCCGTTCGCACGATTGTCATGACAATCGAGAGCAGCGGCCGGTAGAGATAGGCCTCTACTAGCACCGCGCCGAGGATCCGCTTAGTCGGGTTGGCGAAACCGCTCGCCGTATAGCTTGAAGGACCTTCGACCCCGGCGGTCGCTGACTTCCACGCGGGGACCCGCCTGACCCGCACCATCCTCGTGCCCCCGACCAGGCGGGTGAACCCAAGCACCACGACCGCCAGCAGCGGCATCACTATCCACAGCCAGGAAGGCGACAGCACGGAGAAGCCGCTGAAGACCGGCTGAAGCACCCAAGGCGACCGGAGCGCGCCGCGAGTTACCGCCGGAGAAACCACCGGCCCAAGGCCAGTCGCCAAAATTCTTACTACCATCGGCAAAAGGGCAGCAACGGCCAGGCACCCCACCGAGAGCAGGACTATACCGGCCCGGCCGAGCCACCCGTAATCCCAGTCTTCGCCGCCCTGGCCAGGCGCCGCACTCGGGCCGAGCACCACGAGCCCGGTCAGCCGGACGAACGTCACCCCGGCGAAGCCAGCGGTAAGCGCCACCGCCGCGCCGGCCACGGCCAGCAGAAGCCGGTAGCCAAGCAGCGGCACCCTGAACTGCTGCATGAGCGCTTCAAGCAGGAACCACTCGGACGCGAAGCCGATCGTGAGCGGCAGGCCAGCGAGCGTCAGGGACCCGATCGCCAGCCCGGTGCCGCTCCACGGCCGAGTGCGGGCCGAACCGCTCAGCGTGTCGAGGGAGTCCGCCGGAGGGGCGGCCTGATCGCAATCACCGCCCGAGGTGATCGCGGCGCTGGCGGTGAACAGCAGTGACTTGGCCGCCGCGTGGGCGACGATCTGCAGCGTCCCGGCGAGCAGCCCGACGGCGATGAGCTGCTCGTCGCGGATCGCCGCGCCGACTAGCCCCACCCCGTAACCGGCCAGGATCAGGCCGCTGTTCTCGATGCTCGAGTACGCGATGACGCGCTGCAGGCCTGGCTGCACGGCCGCGTTCGCGATGCCGAGCAGCGCCGTCAGCCCGGCAAGGACGAGCAGCAAGCCGACCAGCCAAGCGGGCGGCGGCCCGAGTAGCGCCAGCGTCCGCCACAGGCCGTAGAAGCCGACGTTGACCGCGACGCCGCCCATGATCGCCCGCGCTGGTCCTGGTGCCGCCGCGTAGCCGCGCGGCAGCCAGACCTGGAAGGGAACCAGGCCGACCTTGATCGCGAACCCGGCGATCAGCAGCGTCTGCGCGGCTGATCGCGGCCCGCCGGCTGGTACGTGCGCGAACGACGCGATCGCCAGCGAGCCAGAACGCGCCGCGAGCAGCAAAAGGCCGAAAAGCAGTGCCGCCCCGCTGAGCTTGCCGAACGCGAGCGTGATCATCGAGGCGCTGATCCGGTCATCGCGCTGCCGGTCAAAGCCGGCCAGCAGGTAGAAACCAAGCGTCAGAAGTTCCCAGGCGAGCAGCATCGTGAAGGCGTCGGTCGAGGTCAGGAACGTCGCGACCGCGCCGAGCGTCAGCGCGTAGCTGGCGCCGAGTCCGCGACGCGCGGTCAGTTCAGGTCGACTCGCCCAGGCAGCGAACGCGAGCGAGACCGCGAAGGCGGCTCCGAACGAGATCACCAGGAAGAGCCCGCTGAGCCGGTCGATCCTGAGACTGGTCGTGCCAGAACCGAGCCAGCCCGCGACGTTGAGACTGACCGCCTGGCCGGTCAGTGCGCCGGCTCCGGCAATAGTGAGGCAGGCCGCCGCCGCCGCTCCGAGCAGGTAAGGGACGCCGCGAAGCCGCCCAGGGCGGAGCTTGACAACCAGGTCTTCGAGTCCGGCGAGCAGCAGAAGAACCAGCCCGGCGCCGAACACGCCCGTGAAATGGCTCATCGCTGCCCAACCCGCGGTCCGATGACCACACCCACCCGCCAGGCTGCCCCCGGCGACGACAACGATGGGACAGCGATGCGGTAGATCATTGGAGTTGGCCGATCGCGACGAGGATGGCGTGCAGGATGCTGAACGGTGGCGGTGGCGAGCCAGGTACCCAGACGTCTACCGGCACCAGGTCGCCGACCCCGCCTGAGGTGCCCGGCGAGCCGGTCAGCAGCCCGCCGCTTACCGCGTCGGTGCCGACCGCGATCACGATCTTCGGCTCGGGCATACCCTCGTAGGTCTCGCGCAGCGGCTCGGCCATCCCGCCGGCCCCGGCCCCGGTTACTAGCAGTACGTCCGCGTGCCGTGGGCTCGCCGTGAAGAAGATGCCGAGCCGGTGGATGTCATATACCGGGTTGAGCAACGCCGCGATCTCTTGCTCTTCCGAGCCGTCCGAGCCGGCGTCGACGTGCCGCAGGTGAACTGACCGCCGCAACGCCGCCGTCCTGGCCGCCAGCCTGGCTCTGACCTCGGCTAGGCCCTCGTCCGTCTCCGGCCCGGCCGGCCGATCAGCCGCGACCTGGTCAGCGCCGCGACCTCGGCCCCGGCTGACCAGGCGAACAAGTCAGGACGTGCCGCTACGCACCGGCCGCATAGCACGCACCGGCCTTGATCGAGCGTGATGGACTGATCGGGGCCGCCGTTGATCGCCCCGGACGGGCAGATCGCGGCCACGTCATCGGCCTGCCGAGCCGAATCCGAGACGATCGCCGGTCCGCGCCAGGAACTGGCGTAGTCATCAGGCTTCGCCGGCCACTTCGTGGTCACGATTCCGTCGCGCAGTCCGCGCAGCACCCACGGGCTCATCGGGCCGCTCCGGCGGCGGAGAGGCCGAAGCTGGCCTCGATGAATGGGAAGTCGGTGAGGATGTCACCGGCGAAGACCTCGGCGAACAGCGGGAGGTTGTGGAACGACGCGGAGCGCGGGCGGCAGCGGGTGATCAGGCCGCCCGCGAGGCTCACGTCGTAAATAACCTCGCCCTGCGGTGCCTCGGCCCACCCGGTCGCCCGGCCATCCGGCGGTTCCCACGGCAATCGCAACGGTCCATCTCCAGCCTCGGCCAGTTCCTCCGCCGCCTGTCTGATCAGGTCAAACGACTGCCTTACTTCGTCCCACCTGACGGTGAGCCTGGTGAGCGCGTCTCCGCCGTGGTGCGCGCGGGCCTTGCCCAGGTCCAGGCTCTCGTAGGCGTCGTACGGGCGGTTGCGCCTGGCGTCGTCGCTGAAGCCGGACGCCCGGCCGATCGGGCCGAGGGCGCCGTGCTCGCGGGCCAGTTCTGGCTTCAGCGGTCCGGTTCCCCTGAGCCGGTCGAGGAAGGACGCGGTGCCCATGAGCAGCCGGGCGTCCGCCGTGACGGACCGGTCAAGCCGGCTGATCGCGGTCAGGAGTTCCTCTCCGCCGACCTCCGGCATCGCGGTCACGCCGCCAGGGACCACGACTCCCCGGCCGAACCGGCTGCCGCACATGCGGCTGACCAACCTCGCGAGGTGCTCTTTGTGAGATCCGAATCTTGCCGTTGCGACAGCGAGCCCGGCGGCGTCGCAAAGCCGTACGGTGACATCCAGGTGCGCGATCAGGCGTTCAAGCTCGGCGTACAGCACCCTGATCAGGGCGGCCCGCCTCGGTATCTCGCCGCTGCCGAGTCGTTCAACCGCGTGGGAGAAGGCGAGCGCGTGGGCGACGCTGGCGACGCCTTCCGTGCGCTCGGCGAGCAGGACGCCGTCGGCGGCCGGGGCGCCGCGCATCCGGTCTTCGATCCCCCGGTGCTTGTAGTAGAGCCGCAGGCTCAGATGCGGTATGTCCTCACCGGGCGTCTCGACCAGGTACTCGATCGACTCCATGACGCCCGAGCGGACCGGGCCGTGCGGGATCGTGAACAGCCCTGGCCCGGTGACCTGCGGCGGCTCGGTATGCGGCCGCAGTAGCGGCTCAAGCTCAGGGAGCCCAACGGGGGTGAGGCCGAACAGATCGCTGATCTCGCGCTCGTACCAGAGCGCCGCGCTCAGCCGGGGCGCCAGCGAAGGATAAGTCGTGGTTCCTGCGGGCACCAGCGCCTCGCGGGTGCCGATGCCGCCAGGTTCGGCCAGGTGCGCGGACAGGAGGATGCCGTCGGCCCGCCTCGTTGCCATCAAGCCCGCGAACCGGTGCCCGTGGTCGGTTTCTTCGGTCACCGAGTCCCAGAGGCTGGCCACGGTCGGCGACAGCGTCCCGGTGGCCGCGGGCGGGATCATGCCTGCCCCTGCAGGGCCGAGACGGCGCGAGCCAGCAGCCCGGTCAGTTCGCCCGGCGGATGCAAGCCGAGTACCAGAAGAGCGACCACGCCCGCCACGACCGGGACGACCATCCAGGCGCTCGGCTCGCCTCTTTCAGGCACGGCATCGCCGACCGGGTGCGGCCGGCTGAGCAGCATGCGGTTGGCGGCCAGTGACAAGCCGAGGAACGCCACCGTGACCAGGACCACGAAGACCGCCGCGACCGCGTCGTGGGCGGCGTCCAGGCCGCCGGCGACGATCTCGAACTCGCTGCGGAAGAGGCCGAACGGCGGCAGCGCGCACAACGCGAGAATCGCGATCATGAAGAGCGGGCCGCTCCAGGGCAGGAGTTCGATGCCGCCGGTCACCGAGGTGATCTGCTTGGTGCCGAACTTGCGGACCAGGACGCCCGCGCCCATGAACGCGTTGCCCTTGGCGGCCGCGTGGGCGAGCACGTGCAGCAGAACGCCGGCCAGGGCTACCGGTGCGCCGAAGCTGACGCCGATCGCGAGTATCCCCATGTGCTCGACGCTCGAATAGGCGAGCAGTCGCTTATAGTCGCGCTGGTCGAGCACGTACAGGGCAGCTAGCAGCAGCGAGGCGATGCCGAACGCCAGGAGGACGTCGCGGGGGAATTGCGGGCCGACGCTGGCGGCGGCGATCTGGTAGAAGCGCAGGATCGCGTAGAAGCTGACCGCGAGCAGCGATCCAGAAAGAAGCGCGGAGACCGGAGTCGGTGCCTCGGAATGCGCGTCAGGCAGCCAGGTGTGCACAGGGACCAGGCCCACCTTGGTGCCGTAGCCAAGCACGGCCAGCACGAACGCGAGACGCACAATGGTCGGCGGCAGGTGCGGAGCGGCCCTGAGCAATGGCTCGAACGCCAGGCTGTAAGACTGGCCGAGAACGTGGGCACCCGCGTAGTAGACGAAGATCGTGCCGAGCAGCGCGATCGCCAGACCTGCCGAGGCCAGCAGGACGTACTTCCAGGCGGCCTCGGCGGCGCCGTCGGTACCTTCGAGCGCGACGAGCAGCGCCGAGATGATGGTCGTGACCTCGATGGCGATCCACAGCAGCGCCAGGTTGCCCATCAGCGGGGCCGCGAGCATGGACCAGGCGAACAAGTTGAGCCCGATCCAGAACCGGCGGTGATCGCCGGGTGCGTGCAGGTACCCGATGGAGTACAGGCTGACGCAGGCGTAAAGGAAACTGGTCGCGAGCAGGAAGACGACGCTGAGCGCGTCGATCCTGATGAAGCCGAAGTCGTTCAGGTTCTGCCTGGACAGGGTCGGGACGAGGGCGAGCACGAGGCCGAAGCTGGCCAGTCCGGCCGTCGCGGTGACTGGGCCTTTTGCTCTGGCCGGCAACCACAAAGCCGCGATTCCGGCCAGCGCGGGCACGATGAGCAGGGCGAGCACGATGGCGGTCATGGCTTCCTCACCCGCGCAGACTGGTCAGGCCAGCGGTCGACAGCGTCTCGGCGCGACCGTGGTGCAGGCGGATGAGCAAGGCGAAAACGACGACCGCGAGCAGGAGGTCAAAGAGCAGCGCGAGTTCGAGTATCAGCGGCAGGCCCGCCGCCACGACCAGCGCGGCCAGGGCGATCCCGTTTTCCAGCGAGAACAGGCCGATCGCCTGGGAGGCGACGTCCCGACGGTGGACCATCAGCACGAACGCGACGAGGACGACAGAGAGCGAGACGGACAGCGCGGTCGTGGGCGCCGCGCTAGAACTGACCGGGAGTGCCCCGGCGGCGAAGAACCCGAACGCCGCGACGACGATCCCGATCAGTACGGTGCTGGCCAGGCCGAGGCCGCCGGTGCCGGCGATGTCCGCCCCCGTGCCGGTGTCAAGGTCGTCGGCTGGCCCGGGAGCGGGCAGCAGCCGGGTCATGACCAGCGGGATCGCGACTACCTTGAGCGCGATCGTGAAAGCGGCGAGCGCATAGAGTTCGGGCCGGTGCCTGGTCGCCGCGATAAGGCAGGCGAGCACCGCGATCAGCCCGGACTGGGCCGCGTACAGGCGTACCTGATCGCGGAACAATGCCTGCCGGAACATGCCGAACTCCAGCAGCAAGATCAGCACGGCTATGACGTTCGCGGCTCCGGTGTAGGCGCCAGGCGCCTGGACGGGACCCATCAGCCACCCCCGAGGTAGAGCGTGAATACCCCGAGCACCGCGAGCAGGAACGCCGCCGAGACGAACTCGGTGATCTTGAACAGCCTGAGCTTGGCGAACGAGTTGTCGATAACCGCGACGATGACGCCGAGCCCGCACGCCTTTGCCGGCAGCGCGATCATCGCGATGATCACGTCGGCCGGCTTCCCGGTCGCGGCTAGGCCCCAGGGCGCGACGAACACGTTGAGCAGGATCGTGTACAAGATCAGCTGCTTGGCGGCCGATCCCCAGCGCAGCAGCGCGAAGTAGGGTCCCGAGTGCTCGAACGGCCTGGCTTCCTCGATCATGCCGAACTCGTTGGTTCCCGAGTGGGTCTCGACCGGGATCCGGCCGGTCTCGTACAGGATCACCATGAATAGCGCGGCGGCGGCGAGGACGTGAGCGGGGCGGACGATCTGGCCGGCTGATGACCTGACCGTGGCCGCCAGCGCGTACGGCAGGTCGGTCGCCGTCAGCAGCGCGACCGTGAACACCACGAAAAGCACGACCGGCTCGGTGATCGCGCCGAACGTCTTGGCCCGGCTCGAACCGAGCTGCGCATAGGGACTGCCGGTCTCCAGGGCGGCCACGGAGACGAGGAAGCTGGCCAGCGACAAGATGAAACCGCCGCCAAGAATGTCGCCCATGTAGCCGAGCGGCAGCGGGAACGTCGTCAGCACCGGGATGAGCAGCGGCACGGTGAGGTAGCAGGTGAATGCCGCTACCGGCGCGGCGAGGAAGACCAGGCTCGCGCCCTGCGGTGCCAGTGCCTCCTTGCGGAAGAGCTTGGCGAGGTCAAAGTAGGGCTGAAGGATCCGCGGGCCGCGGCGTCCCTGCAGCCGGGCTTCGATCTTGGCGATGACACCGGACACGGCCGGGGCAGCGCCCGCGATCGTGATGACCTGGAGCAACTGGATGACGGGGATAGGTAGCACGAGGGGTCACCAGACCCGTCGCACGAAGGGCTGAGCGCTGATGTCAGGCTCCTCCTGTTCCGCAACGAACTAGGTAGAAGCCATCAGCGGTCAGACCGCGGTTCGGGCGAGCTTCATCGCCAGCGGCCATTGTGACCTACGAGTCGGCCGGGGCGCAAATCGCGGAGCGACGGCCGCGACCCAGGGGGTGCTCAGGGATTGCGGTGCGGGGCGAGCATGGCGTGCGGGTCGGTGCCAGGCGCGGGCTGGGGATCGGCGTGGACGAGCGCGGATGACAGCCGAGGCAGAGCGTGCAGCAGGGCGTGCTCGGCGCGGACCGCGGTGTCGTGGGCCTCGGTGGCGCTGGTCGCGCCGTTGACGATGATCTCGCATTCGGCCCAGAGCTGGTGCCCGATCCAGCGGAGCCTGACCTGCCCGATGCCCAGGACGCCAGGCGTGGCAAGCAGCGTCTTTTCTACCTGGTCCACGATCGCCGGATCGACGGCGTCCATGAGACGGCGGTAAATCTCCCGCGCCGCCTGCCACAAGACGGCCAAGATCGCGACGGTGATGACCAGGCCTACGGCAGGGTCGGCCCAGTTCCAGCCCAGGGCTACGCCGCCGGCGCCGAGCAGCACAGCCAGGGAGGTGAACCCGTCGGTGCGGGCGTGCAGCCCATCGGCCACCAGCGCGGCCGACCCGATCCGCCGGCCGACCTGAATCCGGTACCGGGCCACCCACTCGTTGCCAGCGAACCCGGCCAAGGCAGCGACCGCGACCGCGATCAGGTTCGTGACCGGCCGGGGGCTGGCGAGCCGGGAGACGGCCTCGTAGCCCGCCACGGCCGACGACGCCGCGATCACCACGATGATCACTATGCCGGCCAGGTCCTCGGCCCGGCCGAAGCCATAGGTATAGCGGCGGGTCGGCGGGCGCCGTCCAAGGACGAACGCGACTCCAAGCGGCACGGCGGTCAGCGCGTCGGCGAAGTTGTGAAGAGTGTCGCCCAGCAGGGCCACCGAGCCGGAGAAACCCGTCACGACCGCCTCGATGACGGCAGTAGTTCCCAGGATCGCCAGCGAGATCCACAGGGCTCTGATGCCCTCCGCACTGGCCTCCAGCGCGGCATCGACCTTGTCGGACGCCTCATGGGAGTGCGGGCGGACCAGATGACGCATCCTGGCCAGGACGCCTGCCCCGTGATCATGACCGGTCCCGTGATCATGCTCAGGCTGATCGCCGTCATGCGGATGACTGACGTCCGGGATGCTCATGCGTCCCAGCCTGACCCGCAATCCGCGTTGCCGCACCTCGCCCCGTCTCCAGGAAATAATCGATGACCTGAATGCGAATCTAAGCCGATACCAGATGTCCGACCGGGCCGGGCGGACAAAATGCCTGAAGTGCCGGCGCAGGCGCAACGATGGCCCACCGATGCTGTTGTCGGCAGCCGTCTTGCCGCAACGATGCGCGGGGCCAGGCGGCCTGGGGCGGGCAGGCCGGGCGTTGCGGTCGGACCGGGGCTGCTGTCGGCGGGTTCGATTTGGCCGTTTTGCGTGGGTCCAGAAAGTGAACCCGTACAAGGTTGCCGCCGGGTCGGCACCTTGTACGGATTACCTACCTTCAGAATCAGGCATACGTGGTGCAACTTCGCATCGCGGAGTAGGAAACCCGTACAAGGTCGCTCCGCGGCCACGACCTTTTACGGGTTCACTTTCTGGACGGACCTGATTCCTGCCCGGACTGGATCGGTCAGCTCACCGAACTGAATACCGCCGCCGACCGCCCCGCTTTCCTGCTCAACCTGATCTGCTTCGCCGGCGGCAGCGCGCACCAGCTGCCGGGTCAGTGGGGTAAGCGAAGACGTCGGCGGCCGGGCGCTCCACTTCCGTGCAGGCCACGATCAGCGCCATGTCAGTGTCCTTCCCTGGTCAGCGCGGCGTAGCGGTCCAGGTACAAAGGCCAGCCCTCTGGACTGTTCACACCGCCAAGTACCGCTTCCCAGCCGGGGCCGTGCCGGTCGATATGCCGGTGCTCCAAATCCACCCGCGTGCGGTTGGGCGACTCGGCGGAGAATCGGACTTCGACCTCGCTCGTCCGGGCCGGGTCGGTTTCGATCGTCCATTGCGGGCTGATATCCCAGCTGAACACCACCCGGTGCGGCGGTTCGAAGGCCAGGATCCGCGCCCACCGGCACTCGGTGCCATCCGCTGCCCGGTCGGTGATGCTGCCCCCGACCAGGGGCTCGAACACGGTCGCCACGATCGGAGCGCCGAGCAGGTTATGCTCAGGCGGCTTGAAATCCCCGAACCGGTCGGTGAAAACCGTGAAAGCACGTTCGATCGGCGCGTCCACAATGATCTGCTTGTGCACGGTCACCGCTTCGCTCTGGGCCATCACTCCTCCTTGCCTGCCGCTTCGGCTGCATCCGCGTAGCGGGTGAGTGCCCGCTGCCAGTAGGTGTCGAGCTGATCCCGCAACGCCGCGAGTGCCACCGGGTTCAGCCGGTAGATCCGGCGCGTTCCCTCGGCCGTGTCTTCCACCAGGCCGGCGTCCTTCAGGATCTTCAGGTGCTGGGACACCGCCGACCGGCTGACCGGCAGTCCGGCCGCCAGGTCCCCGACCGCGCGAGGTTCGTCCGCCAGGAGTGCCACGATCGCGCGGCGTGTGCCATCAGCCAGCGCACCCCAGCCGTCAGCATCTCGGTTAGCATCCACTAACCGTTAGCATCCTCTAACCGATAACCTATGTCAAGACGATCGTCTGGAAACGCTAAGTTCTCGCCTGGTGTGCTCGTGCTTGCCGGGCTTCGATGGTTTGACGCGAACGGCGGGAATTGTAGTTGTTCGGTCTATTTTTTCGATTTCGGCGGGGCGGCGGTTCCCGTGGCGCGGGTCGGCGTGCGGTTCGCATGCCTCGTCGCCATGCCGTCCCGCAAGTTACGGACAGCGTTCAGCATGACGCGGGCAGCGGCCTCGGGAGTCCGGGCTTTCCCCTCGTGAATGAGGGCGCTGACCAGCGCGGACGCGAGCTCGATCACTTCGGCGGGCGGGTTCGCGAGCCGGGCCTGCGTGTCCGGGGCGAGCAGCAGGGCGGCCGAAGCGGCGGCCTGCCGCGCCCGCGCGAGCTGGCGGGCGAGCTCGGCTTCGGTGATCTCTGACGGCTCGCGTATCCGGCCGCTCCGGTCCATGTCCACGTAAAGGCCGCGCTGCTTGAGGTGGTCCGCCTCCTGCGCGGGCGAGCTGAGGGTGGCCAGGATCTCGGCGGCTCGCGTCGCGGGCATGGCGGCGAGCTTGACCGCCATCCCGGGACCATCGATCGGTACTGCCGCGATCAGCAGCCCTCCTGCCTGCTTAAGCTGGTGCCATTCCAGCATCCGGCCGACCGGTGCCCGCGTCCGCAGCGTCCTGGGCAGCAGCGCCAGGGCGGTCAGGCTCAATGCCTTGCCGCATTCCTCGACCGCGAACGCCGCCAGGGAACACGCCCGCGCCGCAGAACCCGAACCAGCTAGCATCTCGGCGTCGCGCAGCAGCCCCAGCACGTTGCGCGCAGCCGCCAGGGCGCACGCCTGCAGATCGGCCCGGCCCGCGGCCTTGATGGCTGGAAGATCCATCCTGCCAGCCTAAGCAGTCACCGCACCACGATGTCACCTCCCGCCCGGCGGCACCGCCCTCCTTGGCGGCCCAAGGTTGCTCCGGAGACCGGAGAGCCCGAACCAAGTGGCTCCCCGTTTGGCCCCCCGCAGGCCTTATGAAGATCGAAAAGGGACCTCGAAGTAACCTCCGAAGTCCCTCTGACCTGGACAAACTTGGTCGGGGTGGGGAGATTTGAACTCCCGGCCTCTTCGTCCCGAACGAAGCGCGCTGCCAAGCTGCGCTACACCCCGCGACCGCCTACGGAGTCTAGCCGATCTTCGGCACCAGTGTCAGCAGAGATGCCTCGGGACGGCAGCAGAACCGTACCGGAGCGTACGGTGATGTGCCGAGACCGGCGGATACGTGCAGGAAAGCCCGCTGACGCTGGCCTGGGCCGACGGGGTGCTTGTGCAGGCCACGGGCTCGGGCTGGATCGATACCGCAGTTCGTTACCAGGGTGCCGTAACCGGGGAGGCAGATCTGGCCGCCGTGGGTGTGCCCGGCCAGCAGCAGGTCGAAGCCGTCGGCTACGAACTTGTCCATGATGGCGGGCTCAGGTGAGTGCATGACGCCGAGCCGGAGGTCGGCGGTTTCGTCGGCCGGGCCCGCGATGTGCCCGTAGCGATCGCGGGCTATGTGCGAGTCGTGTACGCCGGCGACTTCGAGGTCGAAGTCGCCGACCTTGATCCGGCCGCGGCGATTATTCGCGTTCATCCAGCCAGCCGCTTCCATACCCGCCCCGAGTTCCCCCCACGGCAGGTCGGGAACGTTGCGCCGGTGTTCCTCCGCGCTGGTGCGCCAGATGTACCTGGCCGGGTTCTTGGGCACAGGGGAGTACAGGTCGTTCGAGCCGAACACGAACACGCCCGGCCGGTCAAGCAGCGGGCCGAATGCCTCGAGCAGTGGCGTGACCGCGCGCGCGTGGGCGATCGAGTCACCGGTGTTGACGACCAGGTCGGGCTCGAGGGCGTCGAGGGTACGCAGGAAGGACAGCAGCCGGTGCCGTCCTGGCGTCAGGTGCGTATCGGAGATGTGCAGGATCCGTAGCGGTTTCGAGCCAGCTGGCAGCACCGGCACCTGGTACCGGCGGAGCGTGAACCAGTTCCGTTCGATGACCGCCGCGTAGCCGAGTACGGCGGCGCCGACCGCCACGGTTGTCCCGAGCATGGCTTGTGGACGCATGCCCATATCGTGCCATGCCCGCGCCACTGCGCCGTCCCAGTCTGACACGTAGCCGCGCAGGGGCCAGAATTAGCGTCATGGCTGAGCTGAAGGAAAGAATCCGCGCCGACCTTACCGCTTCGATGAAGGACCGCGACGAGTTGCGGACGCGGACGCTGAGAATGGTACTGGCCGAGATCTCCAAAGAGGAGGTCTCCGGCCGCTCCGCCCGTGAACTCGACGACGCGGAGATCGAGAAGGTACTCGCCCGCGAGGCGAAACGGCGGCGCGAGGCGGCCGAGGCGTTCCAGGGCGCGGGACGGGACGATCAGGCAGCCGCCGAACGGGCCGAAGGTCAAGTTCTTACTGCCTATCTTCCAAAACAACTAGACGACTCTGAGCTAGCGGAGCTGGTGTCGGCAGCGATTGCCGAAGCTGGCGCCAGCGGCCCTGGTGCGATGGGCCAGGTCATGAAGGTGCTCAATCCTAAGATCGCCGGCCGGGCGCAAGGGGCAAGGGTGGCCGCCGAGGTTCGCCGCCAGCTCGCCCCCTGACCTGCGCCGTCGCTGGTCCCAGGATTCCTGACCTAGGGTGAATTTAAGGCAGGGTTCCGCGGGTACACGGCAGCAATGTTGAGTAGTTTCTCGTGCTGGCCGGCAGCGATCCCGGCCGGCATCGGCCCCTCCTGGGCGGGCCAGCGTTCCGCGAACCCGGCGAAACGGGCTAACCGGCTTAATTTCCGCGTGGAGCGCTTTCGCGTCGAGGAGCGCTTTCCGAGATAATCCTCAACAGCGCTCCATCACACGAACTCTCCCTCATAACAGGAGCCGGGATTCCGGTTAGCCGGGGAGTGCCGCGTGGAGCCGCCTGGTCAGTGCGTGATCGGCTCCCGTCCCCTACAGCCAGGGACACGCGGAACCGAGGACGGTACCGCCCGCACCCCACCAGTCGCAAAACCGGCAAATCACCCGCACTGGCACCGGCGGCGGGTTCTCCGGCCGCCGGGGGCGGTCCTGGCCTGGTCGGCGGCAACGGCGAAGCGGGCATATCCGCGCGGCGAACCGCAACGATGGGCCACCGATGCTGTCCGGCCAGGGGCGGCAACCGCATCTATGGGCCATCGTTGCTGCGGGAACGACATCCATGGGCCATAGATGCGGTTGCCCGGCCCGGCTGAGCAGCATCGATGGCCCATCGTTGTTGCTGCGGCCGGGGCTGGCGGCGAATAGCCCGGTCTGCCGCGAGCCGGGACCGGACGGCCCGAACCCGGACTGCCGTTACCACCACGAAATGTGAGCCGAGCTGGAGATGCTGTTTCCGCCGCATCGGTGGGACATGGGGTGCGTTTCTCGTGGAGTGAGGCGCGTCCCGGACGGTTTTGCCCGAGCACAGGGGGGGGGCACTTCGCGGCGGTTTTCCCGAAGTGCCCCCGGTGTCCGCGACCGGGTGACGGACTGCCCCGAATATCAAGAAATGCCGGAAACGCTGGGGACGCCCAGGCCGGGAAGGACCGGAGGACCAATCCCGTCCGGGCCACGCCGAGGAGTCGACCAGAACTCACCCGGGAAGGCAGGTCATGATCGGAACCGGGCTCAGTGACGCGGGCAGGAGCGGCGCCTAGGGTGTCGCTGACCTGTAAGCAGGGATGGTTTTTGCAGGGTGCCCCGGGTCAGTGGCCTGGGCCGCAGCCGTCAGTGGCCTGGGCCGCCGCCGTTGCCTCCGCCGCCCGCGCCGTTACCGCCGCCATTGCCTCCGCCGTGGCCGCTCTTCTTGGAGGGCGGAGGTGCGGGGGGTGCGTTGCCTGAACCTTCAGAGAAGTAGAGGGCAGGCGGGGTGGCGAAGTTCAGCGGCTTGCCCAGAGCGGCCTTCAGGAAGCTGTACTCCCAGGTCGATCCCGGTGCGTTGTCACCGAACATTTGACCTGGGCAGGTGACGTAGCTGCCTGGGAAGGCGCGGTAGGTGGCCTCCGGGCAGTTCAGCATCGCGCCCGGCCTGCCGTTGTACCAGATGTGGGTCGGGTCAGTCGGGTTGAAGGTCGATACATAGCCGGTCAGCGTCGGGGTGAAGCCGGCGAAGGCGGCGTAGTAGCCGCTGTTGCTTGTGCCGGTCTTGGCGGCGGCGGGGCGGCCGATGCCTCGGCCTGCGGCTGTCGCGCCCGCGTTGGTCAGCACTCCGGAGAGCACATAGTCCGCGGCGGCCGCGACCCCCCTGGAGAGCGCGCGGTGGCAGTTCGCTGACTCGATAGGCAGCGCGTGGCCGGATTCGTCCTTGATGGAGCTGATGGCGATGGGGTGGCAGTAGATGCCATCCGAGGCCACCGTCGCGTAGGCAGCGGCCATCGACAGCGGTGACACGTAGATCGAGCCGAGGGTAAACGACTTGATGTCATCGGCGGGAAGGTTGTTGCCCTTAGGCAGATTCGGGTCGTACCTGAGCAGCGAGACGCCATCAGCCCTCGTCATTCCCATGCTGATCGCGGTCTTGACGACGTTGCAGAGTCCGACCTTCGCCTCGAGACCGGCGAAGAAGGCATTGATAGATGACGTGGTGCCGTAGTACAGCGGGATGGTCCCGTTCGTCGTGCCATCGGTGTTGTACGCGCTCCAGTCGCCCTGGTACTGGCCCTTGCAGTTGTAGAACGGGCCGACCGGCGTGGCGTCGTGCACCTTCAGGGAAAAGCCGAAAGGCAGACCTTGCTTAAGCGCGGTGACGAGGGTGAAGAGCTTCGAGGTTGAGCCGGTCTGCACGCCCGCGCCGCCGTCGTACGGGCCGTTGACCGCGTAGTCGATGCTGTCCTCGCCCTTTGCGAACCCGTACGTCCGGTTTACCGCGATGGCGCGGATGTTGCCCGTGCCCGGCTGGACCATCGCCTCGGTGTCGACATCGCGGTTGGGGTTGGCGTAGTTGTTGTGATTCGGCAGGACGTAATTCACGGCGGCGTCGGCCGCGTGCTGATCCTTCGGGTTCAAGGTTGTGTAAATCTTCAGGCCGCCGACCGTAGTAAGTTCCTGGTAGGCCTTGGTGTACTGCTTGTCCTTAGCCATGACCGCTAGTACGTAGTCACAGAAGAACGCCGATTGGGCGACCCTTGGGCTCGTGCACCCGGTCTGGAGCGGTACTGAAGACGGGTGCAGGCCGAGCGGTTCCTTACCGGCCTGGTCAGCAGCCGCTTGCGAGATGTAGCCGTTCTTGGCCATCTGCTGTAGTACGGTCGCGCGCCTGGCCAGCGCCTGGCTCGGATCATCGATGGGGTTGTACCTCGTCGGATCCTCGACCATGCCTGCGAGCGTCGCCGCCTCGGTAAGCGAGAGGCGCTTCGCAGGGACAGAGAAGTAAAGCTGAGACGCGACCTGGATGCCGTAGGCCTGATTGGCGAAGTAGGCGGCGTTCAGGTAATCGGTGAGCAGTTGGGCCTTGGTGAGCTGGTGCTCGAGGTTGGACGCGATCCTGAGCTCAGTGATCTTCCTGGCCAGGGTGTGCGAATAGCATTGGTTGGCCTGCCACTTCGTTCGCGCGGTGAGGATGCAGGCATTCTTGACGTACTGCTGGGCCAGGTCAGACCCGCCCTGTACCGCCTGCCCACTGAGGTCAAGGCTGATCGCGCGCACGGTGCCGTGCACGTCAAGGGCACCGTGCTTCCAGAATCGCGCGTCCTCGATCGAGACTATGGCTTGCCGCATGACCGGCGCGATCTGGTCAAAAGGAACCGGGACCCGGTAGATCGGGTGCGGGTAGCCAGGATAGTAATAAGCCAGCAGATGACCAGTTGAGTCGAAGATCTCCGACCGGGATGGCACCTGACCGAGACCCTTGACCGGAGCGTTATCGAAGGTCTTAGCGGCGTCGCGCGCCGCGATGCCCGCCACGCCCACCACCGGAAGCAACGCCACCGCTGTCAGCACGCCGCCGGCGAGCGACAGGACGATGAGCAGGCCAATTGCCTTCACGCCGGCGTGGCGAGATCGTCTGGTCACGCAAACAGGTTACGCTGCTTCGCGGACTAGGTCGGAGGAGGTAAGGATTTCGGGGGAAACGCTTAGCAAGACGGGGGATGTTGATGGCCTTCTATCTAATCTGTACGGGCCTGCCTGTACAGAGAAAGTAACGTTCAGTCATCGGGTGACTACTCACTGTGTCGCACATAGTCCATCAGGGCTATATGGGAAATGGACCGGTCGGGGACTAGCGCTCAGGGCCGGAGTTCCGTAAGTTACTCTTTCGCAACCATCACGAGAGGTGCTGCGATGCGGCAGTACCCGTCAGCATCTCAGCAAAGCGCCACCCGGCGTGACGACCCGCTCGCACGGGCGTGACGATCAGGAGGAGTTGGGCCACATGTGGATCACCGATTGGACCGCCCGCGCCGCGTGCAAGGGGACGGACCCTGACGAGTTGTTTGTTCAGGGGGCGGCGCAGAACCGGGCCAAGCTGATCTGCCGCGGCTGCCCTGTCCGCACCGAATGCCTAGCCGATGCGCTCGACAATCGCATCGAGTTCGGTGTCTGGGGCGGCATGACCGAGCGGGAGCGGCGCGCACTGCTACGGCGGAGGTCAGACGTAGTCTCCTGGCGCGAACTGCTCGAGAGCGCCAGGGACAAGTACGAGAACGTCGGCAACGAACTGGTCGCCAGCTAGCTGGCCTTCCTGGACTGCCCTTCCTCTGCCTGCCTTCTTGGTCGAGTCGCCTGGGTGCGATTATTTGCCGAACCTGACCTTGATCTTGGACATTAGTCGGGTCAGTCGGTGCCGAATGTCAGGCCGACCAGCCTAAGGCCGTCAAGGTCGTGCACGTCTTCTGGCTGGGCCGGTATCTGGGCGACGGGCACGAGCGGGTGCGCGGCATTGAAGCGCTCAGCCAGCCGCCGTTCCTTGGCTACGTGCCTCATGCGCTCCGCGTGCAGGCGCAGGGCCGTGACCGTCACGGCAGAAGAGTCGTCTTCTGGCATCGCTTGCAGGCTTTCTACCGCGGCGAGGCTCTTTTCCGCCGACAGCCGGGTCGCCGGCGAGCTGTGCATCCGGTTGAGCACCAGCCCGGCCAGCGGCATGCCGTCGCGTTCAAGCCGCTCGACGAAGTAGGACGCCTCGCGGAGGGCGTCGTGCTCGGGCGCGGCTATCACCAGGAACGCCGTGCCTGGCATGCGCAGCAGCCGGTAGGTGTACTCGGCTCGCTCCCTGAAGCCGCCGAACATCGTGTCCATAGCCGAGACAAAGGTCTGGACATCTTTGAGCAACTGGCTGCCAATGATCTTGGTGATGACGCCGGTCACCATGCCGAAGCCCGCGTTAAGTACCTTCAAGCCCGCTTTGCCGCCGAATCTGGCCGGAGCTACGAGCAGCCTGAGCAGGCGACCGTCTAGGAAACGGCCAAGCCGCTGCGGAGCGTCGAGAAAGTCGAGCGCGGACCGGCTCGGCGGCGTGTCGACCACGATCAGGTCCCACTCGTCGGCGCGCCTGAGCTGGCCGAGCTTTTCCATGGCCATGTACTCCTGCGTGCCGGCGAAGCTCGACGACAGCGACTGGTAAAACGGGTTGGCCAGGATCTGGGCCGCGCGATCAGGGTCGGCGTGCGCCTCGACGATCTCGTCGAAGGTGCGTTTCATGTCCAGCATCATGGCGTGCATGCTGCCTGGCTCGTCGGAGTCTTTGTCATCGCTATGCACTCCCTCGACCAGGCGGGGAGTGTTGTCGAGGGCGGTCAGGCCCATGGACTGGGCCAGCCTGCGGGCCGGGTCGACAGTGAGGACGACGACATGGCGGCCCCGTTCGGCCGCGCGAAGGCCGATCGCCGCGGCGACCGTCGTCTTCCCGACGCCGCCAGAGCCGCAGCAGACGATGATCCTGGTGCGCCGGTCGTCGATCAGCTTGTCGATGGCGAGCGGCGTTGGTTTAGCGGTCATGCCGCGCCTTGCTCGCGCAGGACTTTCGCGAGCCGGTAGAGGGCGGCCAGGTCGATGCCGTCGGGAATGAGCGGCAGCTCGTAGCAGGGCTGGCCGGCCGCGTCGAGCAGCCTGCGCTGAGCCGCCTGGCTGCGCTGGGTCCTCGCCTCGTCGGCTAGCTCGGCGGCCAGGTCTCCTGCCAGTTCGCGATCCCCGCCCAGGCCTGCCGCCTTCAGCCCGGCCTCGAGCATCTCAAGCTCACGCGGCTGGCCAGCCGGGAGGTCAGGACACTGACGCACCATGTTGACAATGATCCCGCCCGGCTGGATGCCGCCCTTGCCGACCTCCTTCAATTCGGCGATACCGTCCAGCGTCTCCTGTACCGGCATCTCTTCAAGCAGCGTCACGAAGTGCACGACGGTTTGCGGGGATCTGATCACTTTCTGCACGGTATCCGCATGATTGCGGATCGGCCCGACCTTGGCCAGTCCAGAGACCTCGGTAGAAATGTTGAGGAACCGGCTGATCCGCCCCGTCGGCGGGGCATCGAGTACTACGGCCCCGTACACGGGGCTGCCGCCTGACTTGCGCCTCGCCGCCTCGGCCGCCTTACCGGTGAGCAGGACGTCGCCGAGGCCAGGTGCGATCGTCGTCGCGAAGTCAAGCACGCCTAGCTTGGTCAGCGCCCGCCCCGCCTGACGCAGGTTGTAGAACATCTCCAGGTACTCGATCAGCGCCGACTGAGTGTCCACCGCCAGTGCCAGCAAGTCGCCGCCCGGACGGCCGTCGTCGGCTGGAGCCACCGCCACCCGGCGCTCTTCGTAGGGCAGCGGCGGCACGTCGAAAAGCTGCGCGATCCCCTGCCTGCCCTCGACCTCCATGAGGAGCACCGGCTTGCCGTGCGAGGCAAGGGCCAGGGCCAGCGCCGCGGCCACAGTGGTCTTGCCGGTGCCGCCCTTGCCGGTGACCACGTGCAGCCGCACCCCGTCCCAGTCGGTATCACGCACGCTCACGAGCATGAGGCTATCCGCAAGCGCCGACGTGTCCGCATCGTGGCCTCGCCGTCCTCTGGCCGTTAACACTGAAGACCGAACGATGGCTAGGCTGAATACGTAGGGAACGCGGAAAAGGGGTTCCCAGCTAACTGGATAGAAGGTGTCGGCTATGGACGCTGTGATCGGATTCGTGGTGTTTGTTGCCGCGGGTGGCCTGATCCTGCTCGGCCGCAGCGTAAAGCAGGTACAGCAGTACGAAGAGGGAATCGTCTTCAGGTTCGGGAAGGTGCTGCCGCGGACCCGACCGCCTGGCCTGACTTTCCTCCGCCCCGTCGGCGACAAGCTCCAGAAGGTCAACAAGCAGATCATCGCGATGGCCGTGCCTGCCCAGGAGGGCATCACCAGGGACAACATCAGCGTCAGGGTCGACGCGGTCGTCTACTTCAAGGTCGTTGACCCGATCAAAGCGGTGATCAACGTGCAGAACTACATGTTCGCCGTCTCGCAGCAGGCCCAGACCTCGCTGCGGTCGATTATCGGCCAGTCGGAGATGGACGAGCTGCTGTCTGACCGGGACCGTGTCAACCGGCAGCTTTGCCGCATTATCGACGAGCCGACCGAGGAGCCCTGGGGTATCAAGGTAGAGCGCGTCGAGATCAAGGATGTCTCGCTGCCTGAGGGCATGAAGCGGTCGATCGCCAGGCAGGCCGAGGCCGAGCGAGAGCGGCGGGCCCGGATCATTACCGCGGACGGTGAGTACCAGGCGTCCAAGCGGCTGGCCGCCGCCGCGAACGTGATGGCCCGCGACCCGGCCGCGCTGCAACTGCGGCTGCTCCAGACCGTGGTCGAGGTCGCCGCCGAGAAGAACAGCACCCTGGTGATGCCGATCCCGGTGGAGCTCCTGCGTTTTTTCGACCGGGGGTCAGGTCAGGTCTCGCACGCGGGCGAGGAAGAAGCGGGCGGGGACACGGGAGACGCGGAAGTAGCGGCAGCGGAAGCGGCGATCGAGCACAAGCCTGCCGCTGGCAACGGTCAATCCGCGATTGGCAGCGAAGAGCCGCTCGCGATTCCGCCGGTCACCGAGTTCCCCGAGGTCGCGATCGAGGACCCCAAGATCGACGAGGTCGTCGTGCCGCCGGCGCCGCCCGCGTCGAGCTGAACTGACGTCAGGCGGCTAAGGTAACCGCCATGCAGAAATGGGAGTACGTGACCGTGCCTTTGCTCGTCCACGCGACCAAGCAGATCCTCGACAACTGGGGCGACGACGGCTGGGAGCTCGTGGCGGTGGTGCCCGGGCCTAACCCCGAGCAGCTCGTGGCCTATCTGAAGCGGATGAAGGGGTGACCGTGGCCGGAGATGAGCGTTCACCTGAGCAGCGGCTCGCCGACCTGGGCCTGACCTTGCCCGTCGTGACGGCGCCGCTGGCGGCGTATGTACCCGCGGTCGTGTCCGGCGGGTTCGTCTACACCTCAGGGCAGCTGCCTTTCGTTGACGGCAAGCTGCCGGCTACCGGCAAGGTCGGCGCGTCGATCGGAGTTGACGAGGCCGCCGGGTTCGCGCGGACCTGTGCGCTGAACGCGCTCGCGGCGGCGGCCTCGGTCGCGGGTGGCTTGTCCGGTATCAAGCGGATCGTCAAGGTCACCGGATTCGTCGCGAGCGCACCGCATTTCACCGGACAGGCCCAGGTCGTCAACGGCGCGAGTGAGCTGCTCATCGAGGTGTTCGGCGAAGCTGGCAAGCACGCGAGGAGTGCGGTAGGCATGGCTGTTCTACCGCTTGACACTCCGGTCGAGGTTGAGCTGATCGCGGAGCTGGCTTGAGCCAGGTGCGGATTCCCGAGCACCTGGCAGGAGCGGTTCGTGACGTGATCGAGGGTCGGGTTCAGCCGGTAACGCCCCGGGACGCGGCGACTGTCATGCTGCTCAGGCCGTCAGGCGAGACGGGTCCTGGCCGTGGCTTTGAGGTCTACATGCTGCGGCGGAAGCCGAGCATGGCCTTCGCGCCTGGTGCCTACGTGTTTCCCGGCGGTTCCGTCGATCAGCGTGACGCTGACGAGGAAGTCGCCTGGGCCGGGCCCGACGTGACGGCGTGGGCTTCTTGGTTTGGCACCGGGCCTGAGCTAGCACGGGCGCTGGTCTGCGCGGCCGTCAGGGAGACGTTCGAAGAGTCCGGCGTGCTGCTCGCCGGATCCCTGACTGAGGAGATCGTGGCGGATACGAGCGGCGATGACTGGGAGGCGGACAGGCAGGCGCTGCTCGACCGGTCGGTGTCGCTGGCTGAACTGCTGGCCAGGCGAGGCCTGATCCTGCGCTCTGATCTGCTTCGCCCGTGGGCGCGCTGGATTACGCCGGCCGCCGAGCCCCTGCGGTTCGACGCGCGGTTCTTCGCGGCCGCGCTGCCGCCTGGGCAACGGACCAGGGACGTCGGGGGCGAGGCGTCCGCGGTGCAGTGGATCTCGCCTGCGGCCGCCCTTGAGGCCGGGCGGGCCGGGGAGATCGAGCTGTGGCTGCCGACCGCCATGACTTTGGCTGAGCTTGCTGACCACTCCGAGGTCTCCGGTGCGCTCGGGGCCTCGCGGGAAATCGCGCCTCGGCAGCCTGAGTTGTTCGTCGCTGACGGGGAGACCTGGCTGTCGGTTCCAGGGGACAAGGAGTACCCGTTGTGATCGACGGGTCAGGCACCGAGCGGGCTCGGTGCGTGCTCGCGCCTAATCCTTCGCCGATGACGCTGGACGGGACTAACACGTGGCTGATCGCCGAGCCGGGGTCGTCCGGCGTTGTGGTCGTTGATCCCGGACCCGATGATTCCGGGCATTTGCGGCGGGTGTGCTCGGTCGCTGAGGAGGCCGGTCAGCGGATCGTTTCTATCGTGCTGACGCACGGACATCCCGACCACTCGGCGGGGGCTGGTGCCTTGGCCGGGCTGACCGGCGCCGGGGTGCGGGCGGTTGACGTGGCGCACAGGCTCGGTGATGAGGGGCTGCCCCCCGGCAGTGTTCTGGCCGACAGCGGTACCGAGATCGAGGTTCTGGCGACGCCTGGGCACACCGCCGACTCTGTCTGCCTTTACGTCCGGGCTGATCGGGCCGTGCTGACGGGGGATACCGTGCTGGGGCGTGGCACTACCGTCATCGCGGACGACGGAGACCTCGGGGATTACCTGCGGTCGCTCGACCGACTGCGTGCGCTCGCCGACTCCGCTGAGCTGAGCGCGCTGCTACCTGGGCACGGGCCGCTGCTTTCTGACCCGCGCGGGGTGCTTGAGTTTTATGCCCGGCATCGGGCCGAGCGGCTTGACCAGGTCAGGGCAGCGCTGGCGGCCGGGGACCGTACCCCTCGGCAGATCGTGGAGCGGGTATACGCGGACGTTGACCGGGGTCTTTGGCCTGCGGCCGAGTTGTCGGTGCGGGCGCAGCTCGGCTACCTGGCCGGGCAAGGCGAGTTGCCGTCGGGGCTGGACCGGTTTTAGTCGGGGCGGGGCGGGGCGGGGCCGGGCCGCAGGCCCATCGTCGTCCCTGCGCAGGTGCCCTGGCCCCAACGCCGGGACAACGCTGGGACTCCGGATCAGCGCGCTCGGCGGCGGAGGCGGTCGGGGTCGATTATCAGGACGGACTTGGCGGAGAGCTGGATCCAGCCTCGGGCGGCGAAGTCGGCGAGGGCCTTGTTGACGGTTTCCCTTGACGCGCCGACGAGCTGGGCTAGTTCCTCCTGTGTCAGGTCGTGGCTGACGTGGATGCCGTCTTCCTGCTGAGCGCCGAACTTGTCGGAAAGCTCGAGCAGCGCCTTGGCGACCCGGCCAGGGACATCAGTAAAGATCAAGTTGGTGTTGGCGTCGGTGATTACCCGGAGCCGCTGGGCCAGCTCGCGCAGCAGAAGCAGGGCGATTGTCGGCCGGTCGAGCAGCACCTGTCGCAGGTCATCGTGCGCGATGGCGGCGAGCCTCGCGTCGGTTACCGCGCTCGCGTTGGACGTGCGGTAGGTCGGGTCGAACATCGCGAGCTCGCCGAACATGTCGCCGGGACCCTGGACCCTGACCAGCACCTCGCGGCCGTCAGAGGATGTCCTGGTCAGCTTGACCTTGCCTTCGATCACGACGTAAAGCTGGTCGTCGATGTCGCCCTCGTCGTAGAGGTTCTCGCCGCGCTTCAGCGCCACCGCCCGGACATGCGGCCTGATCGCGTGCACGTCGTCTTCGGTGAGCTCGCGCAGCAGAGGAGCCTCGCCAAGCAGGCGCGCGTCTTCCTCGGTGAACTCGGTGAACTCGGCGCGCACTACCCCCGGCCGGGCGCGCCCAGGCTGCTGACTCATGACCTTCTCAGGCTCGGTCACCCCGGGCCTCCTCGCCTCAGCCGTCCGCGGCGTGCGTTAACCTCCACGCGAGTCGTCTTGCCCATGTTCGCTCTCCGCTAGCCGCTTTCTGCACGCCTCGATCTCATCTTCCGCGGCCTGCCTGCTTGCCCATTTCGCCGCGGCTACCTCCTTGCCGGGTTCGAGCGCCTTGTAGACCTCGAAGAAGTGCTGGATCTCCAGTAGGTCAAACTCCGACACATCGGTAATGTCCTGCAGGTTCGCTACTCTCGGATCGGTAGCCGGGACACAGAGCACCTTGTCGTCTCTGCCCTTTTCGTCGCGCATCCGGAACATGCCGAGAGCCCGGCAGCTAATCAGGCAGCCAGGGAACGTCGGTTCCTCGAGCAGCACGAGGGCGTCAAGGGGGTCTCCGTCCTCAGCGAGAGTGTTCTCCACGAAGCCGTAGTCGGCTGGGTACCTGGTCGAGGTGAACAGCATCCGGTCTAGACGGATTCGCCCGGTTTCGTGATCCATCTCATACTTGTTGCGCTGTCCCTTCGGGATCTCGATGACCACATCGAACTGCACAGTCCGCTCTCCTTACCCGACCTTGCCAGGTCGCTGATTGCCGCATTGCCTGCGCGTGCGCTTCAGTTGTGATGTATACCCTCGGTGTCGGCCACCTGTCGAAGTGAGGCCCTGAGCAGCGGAGGGAATGGTTGAACCGGCCGGACAGGCATGCACCGACACTGGCACAGCTGGCGGCCCTGACACTCGCACTGCTTTGCCTGTTCACTATTGGTGCTGGTGTCACCGAGGCGCGACTCCTGCCAGCCAGGCTGGAACTATTCCAGTTGCCGCAGGTCTCTGACCGAGAGCACGGCGCCTCGCCGCAACTGCTGCAGACCGCTACTGATCCATCTGGCCCCTCGACCGGATCGCCGACTCCCGCCGGGGTCGCGGCCAGATTGTCAGCGCTGATCGACTCAGGCGGCCTCGGCCAGTCGGTGGGCGCTCTCGTCATCAACCTGACCAGCGGACAGGTACTTTACTCACGAGACGCGAACAGCGGCTTCACGCCGGCCTCGACCACGAAGGTAGCCACCGCCGTAGCGGCGATCCGCACGCTCGGCCCGCAGGCCAGGTTCACCACGTCGGTAACCCTCGGCCTGGCCGCCAGTGGTGCCAGTGACCTGACGCTAGTCGGCGGCGGTGATCCAACGCTTTCCGCGGGCCGGTACCCGGCCTCGTTCTACCCTCAGCCTGCCAGCCTCGCCGCGCTTGCCGCGCAGGCCGCTAAGGCGCTGCGAGCCAAGGGGATCAGTTCGGTGCACCTGACGTATGACAACAGCCTGTTTACCGGTCCGACCGTGGCCCCGGGCTGGCCGGGCGACGACTACATCACTACTGGCAACGTGGCTCCGATCACCGGACTTGAGGTCGATCAGGGTCGCCTGACGGCGACAGGCCGGCCTCAGGACACCGACGATCCTTCCAACTTCATGCCCCGCTCCATGACGCCAGGTCATGACGCGGCGACCGCCTTTGCCGGCTTCCTCCGCAGGGACGGCATTAGCTCGAAAAATATCCCGGTGCAGGTCAAGCCGGGTGCACCGGCAGGAACCGTGATCGCCGCCGTCAAGTCAGCGACCCTGGCGCAGATGGTGCAGTGGATGCTGCAGGAGAGCAACAACGTGATCGCCGAAACGCTAGCCAGGCACGTGGCGATCGCTACCGGCAAGCCGGCCACGTTCAGCGGCGCCGCGCACGCGGTGATGGCGGTAGACGCGAGCCTCGGCGTGCACGGGATTCACCTGCACGATGGCAGCGGGCTTTCTCCGCTGGACAAGATCTCGCCGCGCGCTCTCGTCAGCCTGGTGGAATTGGCGGCTGGAAATAAGTTTGCCGGCCTTCGCGCCGTGATCACCGGTATGCCGGTGGCGGGTTTCGCGGGGACGCTTGGCCCCGGCAGTTCCTTCGGCCCGTTCGGGCACGTCGCGCTCGGCACGGTGCGGGCGAAGACCGGAAATCTTTCCGGCGTGGCCACGATGACCGGGCTTGCCTACACCGCCGGCGGATCGGTGCTGGTCTTCGCCTTCATGGGCAATGACATCTCCGCTAAGGATGGCGTGGAATCCGAGTCAATGCTCAGTCAGCTGGCGACCCAGCTCGCTGGATGCGGCTGCCGCTGACCGTTACCCCGGCGGGCCACGTACGGTGTAGGGGTGAGCAGCTCGCAGATGATCGACTGGAATGTAGCCACTTCGACCGCTATTCGCTGGGTCAGGCCAGGGCCGCAAGTGAGCCTGACCGAGGCCCGCCGCGTGGTCGCCGAGCTTCGCGGGCAGGCGCTGGCCGTCGCGGAGCCGGTCAGAGAGGTGACCGGCCTGCCGGGCGGTGACGATGGCGGGCAGGTGGCTATCGTCGACCGGCCGGGCTGGATCAAGGCGAACATCAGCGGATTCCAGGTTGTGCTCGATCCGCTGGTCGAGCACATGCAGGAGATCGGCGCGGCGCCGGCCGCGGGTTCCGTGCTGACCGCCGTCGGATCGCGGGTTACCGGGATGCAGGCCGGCCTGATCTTGTCCTACCTTGCCAGCCGGGTACTCGGCCAGTACGAGTTGTTCCTGCCGCCTGACCCCGATTTGCCCGCTGCCGACGCGCCGCCCGGGCGGCTGACCCTCGTCGCTCCGAACATCGTGATGGTGGAGCGTGAGCTGGGGGTGAACCCCAGCGACTTCCGCCGCTGGGTCTGCCTGCACGAGGAGACGCACCGCACCCAGTTCACCTCGGTTTCCTGGCTGCGACCCTACGTGCAGCAGCAGATGACCGAATTCCTGCTCGCCTCTGACCTCGATCCCGCTTCGATCCTCGGACGGATGAGGGCCGCGGCTGGAGCGGTCTCCGGCGCCGTACGCGGTGGCGACGGCGAGAGCCTGATCGAGGCAATGCAGACCCCGAGGCAGCGGGAGGTGCTTGACCGGCTTACCTCGGTCATGACGCTGGTCGAAGGGCACGGCGACTACGTGATGGACGCCGTCGGCCCGAGCGTGGTGCCGAGCGTCGAGCAGATCAGGGCCAAATTCAACGCCAGGCGATCCGGGGGTAACCGCGGTGAGCAAGTACTCCGCCGTATCCTCGGCATTGACCTGAAGATGCGCCAGTACCAGCAGGGTGAGGCGTTCGTCCACGCGATCGTCGATCAAGCGGGGATGGATACCTTCAACCGGGTCTGGACGTCGCCGCAGACGCTGCCGACCAAGGAGGAATTCCTCAATCCGGTGCGCTGGCTCGAGCGAGTTGACGGCACAGCCGCGATCTCGGCCCCGGCCCAGAACGACGGCCAAGCCCAGGACCCGCCGGCCCAGGACGGGCAGGTGACCGGCTGAGTGCGGGAATTCCTGGCCGGCCGCATCCGGCGGTCGCCGCCACCAGGCTGGCCGTCCGCCGGGCGCTGACCGGCGGGTCCGCGCCCGGCTTCGTACTTATCGGCTGCTCGGGTGGTCCAGATTCGCTGGCACTCGCCGCCGCCGCCGCCTTCGAGGCGCCCAAACTCGGGCTGCGAGCCGGCGCGATCACCGTCAACCACGGCCTCCAGCCAGGATCAGCGGATCAGGCGGCGAGGGCAGCGGCAACGCTGGAAAACCTGGGGCTCGATCCGGTGCTTAATGTGCCGGTCGAGGTCGCCAGGCCCGGTGGTACCTATCCTGGCCCGGAAGCGGCCGCCAGGCACGCCAGGTATGCCGCCTTCGAGGCCGCGATGGCGCGGACCGGTGCGGAAACTATCCTGCTTGGTCACACCATGGACGACCAGGCCGAGACCGTGCTGCTCGGGCTGGCCAGGGGATCAGGAGCCAGGTCAATAGCTGGCATGGCCGCCAAGGCGGGCGCTTACTCCCGCCCTTTCCTCGCACTGCGGCGGACCCAGACCGTCGCGGCCTGCGCGGCTCTCGAGCTAAGTCCCTGGCATGACCCGCAGAATCTTGACCAGGCTTTCCTGCGGACGCGAGTGCGGGAAAAGATACTGCCGCTGATGGAAGAGCTGATCGGGCCGGGCGTCACCGAGGCGCTCGCCCGCACCGCCGGCCAGTTGCGAGCCGACACGGAGCTGCTCGACTCGCTCGCCGCCGAGCAAGCGGGCCGGCTGCTCGGCGATCAGCGCCAGGTCGGCGTCGCCGACCTGGCCGAACTACCGGACGCGATCAGGACAAGGCTGCTCAGGCTGGCCGCGCTTGATTCTGGTGTTCCGGCGGGGTCGCTGAGTGCGGTTCACATCGCCGAACTCGACGCACTGCTCACGAACTGGCACGGTCAGCGCGGGATAGACCTGCCCGGCGGTGTCAGGTGCGAAAGACGGTATGGCAGGCTGCACTTCACCTATGGATCGTTATGTACGGCCTAAACAACGGGAGGGTCGCCAGTGGATGCCGCCGACGTTGGCGTTGATCTGCTCGACGTGCTGATCACGCGGGAGCAGTTGCAGGCGAGGATCTCTGAGCTGGCGGACCGGATCGACTCGGATTACGCTGGCCGCGAACTTCTGCTCGTGGGTGTGCTCAAAGGCGCGGTCATGGTGATGGCCGACCTGGCCCGCGCCATGCATCTCCCGGTGAGCATGGACTGGATGGCGATCTCCTCTTACGGCTCTGGCACCACCTCATCGGGGGTGGTGCGGATACTCAAGGACCTTGATACCGACATCAGCGGCAAGCATGTTCTGGTCGTCGAGGACATCGTGGACTCCGGCCTTACCCTGTCCTACCTGGTAAATAACCTCCAGTCGCGCGACCCGGCCTCGGTGGCGGTGTGCGTGCTGCTGCGGAAGCGGGCCGCGTCCCAGATGTCGGTCGAGGTGGCCTACACCGGCTTCGAGATCGCCGATGAGTTCGTCATCGGCTATGGCCTGGATTACGCGGAGCGGTACAGGAACCTTCCGTTCATCGGCACACTCGCCCCGCACGCTTACACTGGATGACCGGCCGGGGGAACACATCTGAAGTTAGATCGCGTTTACTTCGGTAGAGGCGGAGATAGGGCACGCGGCTTCCTGAGTGCCGCCCACGTGTCGGTGCAAGTCGGCGCGGTGTACCGTCAGTGTTTCCCGCGCTCAGCGCGGGAAAGATGAGGGCATACCGCGCGTGGAAGGCTCGGATGTATTGCGCTCCTGCCGGCAGGCGGCGGGACACTAGGCTCGGCAGGAGGTACCGGCCCGGCTCGGCCGGAGCCGTTAATCGATGGATCTGAAGCGCATTTTCCGCAGCTGGATGCTCGCCATCCTGCTTGTTTTCGTGCTGCTCATTGTCGTGCTTAAGTTCACCGGTTCGAGCACGTACCAGAAGGAGAGCACCGCCCAGGTTGTCAAGCTGGTGCAGACTGGACAGGTCAAGTCGGCTATCATGACCGTGCCGACTCAGACGATCCAGGTCACCACGACTAAGGGTCAGCAGCTTGAGGCCACCTGGGTCGGTAACCAGGAGAACAGTCTCTCCAAGTTGCTCCAGAGCCAGTACAACGCCGGCAAGCTGTCCGGCGGGTACAACGTGCTCGACCCGCAGGGGAACTCGCTGCTCAGCGTGCTGCTCGGCTGGTTGCCTTTCATCGTGATCTTCCTGCTGTTCTTCGTCTTCATGAACCAGATGCAAGGCGGCGGCTCCCGGGTCATGAACTTCGGCAAGTCGCGCGCCAAGCTGATCACCAAGGACACCCCGAAGACCACGTTCGCGGATGTCGCTGGTGCCGATGAGGCGATCGAGGAACTTGAGGAGATCAAGGAGTTCCTGCAGACCCCGGCTAAGTTCCAGGCCATCGGGGCCAAGATCCCCAAGGGCGTGCTGCTCTACGGGCCGCCTGGCACGGGCAAGACGCTGCTGGCCAGGGCCGTGGCTGGCGAAGCCGGAGTGCCTTTCTACTCCATCTCCGGTTCAGACTTCGTCGAGATGTTCGTGGGTGTCGGCGCTTCCCGCGTTCGCGATCTGTTTGAGCAGGCGAAGGCCAACGCTCCGGCGATCGTGTTCGTCGATGAGATCGACGCCGTCGGCCGGCACCGTGGCGCGGGCTTCGGCGGTGGCCACGACGAGCGCGAGCAGACGCTGAACCAGTTGCTCGTCGAGCTCGATGGCTTTGACACCAAGGGCGGCGTGATCGTGATCGCGGCCACCAACCGGCCTGACATTCTCGACCCGGCCCTGCTGCGTCCTGGCCGGTTCGACCGGCAGATCGTAGTCGCGCAGCCTGACCTGGCCGGCCGCAAGGGCATCCTGAGAGTGCACGCCAGGGGCAAGCCCTTCGCTCCTGATGTTGATCTTGATGTGATCGCGAGGCGGACGCCCGGCTTCACCGGCGCCGACCTGGCTAACGTCATCAACGAGGGTGCGCTGCTCACCGCGCGCGGCAATCAGACCCAGATCACGATGACGAACCTGGAAGAGGCGATCGACCGGGTCACGGCCGGACCGAAGCGCAAGAGCGTGCTGCTCTCCGAGAAGGAGCGGAAGATCATCGCTTACCACGAGGGCGGTCACGCGCTCGTCGGTCACGCGATGCCCCACGCCGACCCGGTGCACAAGATCACGATCATTCCGCGCGGCCGCGCGCTCGGTTACACCGCGGCGGCGCCTACCGAGGATAAGTTCCTGGTCAGCCGAGCTGAGATGATGGATCAGCTGGCTATGCTGCTCGGCGGCCGAGCGGCCGAAGAGCTGGTGTTCCACGAGCCAACTACCGGCGCGGCCAACGACATCGAGAAGGCCTCGTCGATCGCGCGCGGCATGATCACCGAGTACGGCATGAGCGAGAAGCTCGGCGCCCGCAAATTCGGCAGCGGCGATTCCGAGCCCTTCCTCGGCCGGGAGATGTCGCATTCGCGGGACTACTCGGAGGAGATCGCGTCCACGATCGACGACGAGGTCAGGCGCCTGATCGAATCGGCCCACGATGAGGCGTGGGACGTACTTGTCCAGTACCGAGACGTACTCGACTCGCTGGTGCTCAATCTCATGGAACACGAGACGCTGTCGAGGACCCAGGTGCTCGAGATCTTCGCACCGGTGCAGAAGCGGCCGTCGCGCGGCTCCTACACCGGCTTTGGCAGGCGGATGCCTTCGGACCGGCCGCCGGTGCTCACGCCGAAGGAACTGGCGCTCACGGCCGCGTCTGACGGCAAGGACCTGCAGCGAGGCGGCAACGGGCAGTCGCCCGGGCTGGGCAACGGCTACGCCGATCCGCTGACCAAGCCGTTCGGCTTCGATCACCGGGGGATCGACTCCATCGAGGACCCGTTCGGCCCTGACCAAGGTGGTCAGGGCGATGACGGCCCGCGGAGTTGAAAGGTTGACGGGGGGTGCGGGTAGGCCCCCCGAAGGCCGGCATTGAACGACGAAGTCGACCTGGGCCGGATTGAGCGAGCCGTATACGAGATCCTGCTGGCTATTGGCGAAGATCCCGAGCGTGATGGCATCAAGGACACACCACGCCGGGTAGCGCGCGCGATGGCCGAGCAGTTCGCGGGGTTGCGTCAGGAACCGGCTGATGTGCTCACTACGGTGTTCAATGCCGATCACGACGAGATGGTGCTCGTGCGCGACATCGAGATGTTCTCGACCTGCGAACATCATTTGACGCCCTTCTTCGGACATGCACATGTCGGGTATATACCGAATGAAAAAGGCCAGATTACCGGTCTGTCCAAGCTGGCCAGGCTGGTAGACGTTTACGCCAGGCGTCCGCAGGTACAAGAGCGAATGACGAGCCAGATCGCGGACTCATTGATGGACGTGCTTGAACCGAGAGGCGTTATCGTGGTTGTCGAGGCTGAGCACCTGTGCATGGCCATGCGCGGCGTGCGTAAGCCAGGAGCAAAAACCGTAACTTCAGCAGTCCGCGGCTGCTTCCGCAGTTCGGATAGCACCAGGGCAGAGGCTATGAGCTTGCTGATGGCCCGCCACTAGCGGGCGTTCGCCCGCAACAACGCCGCTTTGTGACTACGCTGAGCCCCGTGAGCCGGGGCCGCACCTATGTGCCGGAGATGACGGACCTTATCGGGCAGGAACCAGCTGAGCCCGCGTCCAGCGCCACGCAGCGGCCGAATCGGCCGGCTGCACATTTGCCATCCGCTTTCAGTGCCCCTCGGCCCATTGACCGGCGAGAGCAGCGCCGTTGGGTGCCGAGGCTGGCTTGCTGGATCATGCTGGTCGTCGGTCTGGCATTTATCGCTATTGGCGTAAATGCGGGTCTTTACGACCAGCTCCGCAATCCGCAGAGCCCGGCCGGCCGGGCGCTGCATAAGGTGGCGCTCAATACCCCCGGCGCACTGACGCTTACCGTCACGCTCAGCCGGACTCTTCTGATCGTGACCGGCCTGCTGCTCCTGATGCTCTGCCACGGGCTTGTCCGTCGCAAGCATCGTTCCTGGCAGGCGGTCATGGCGCTGCTGATCATCGCGGCCGCGCTCAACGTACTTCGGCTCAAGCACCTGGTGAGCAGCTTCGGGCTGGCCGCGATGATCACCGGATTCCTGATCACCGCGGTGCTCGTCGGGCTCGGCTTCTACTACCGGCGTGAGTTCTACGCCCTCGGGGATCCGCGCACGAGGTGGCGGGCGCTCTGGGTGCTTATCTGGATACTCGGGGCCGACCTCACCATCGGGCTTTCCTTTATCGCGCTCCGGGACCTGGCGATGCCGTATACGTTCCCGCAGCGGGTCGAGGCGGTGCTTTACGGGCTAGTCGGCGTTAGCCAGAAGATGGTGTTCAGGCAGGAAGTCCGCGGCGACTTCTTCGTGATCCTGACCGGCGCGCTCGGGTTCATCACTGTTCTCGTGACGGCATACCTTTTCCTGCGCCCGGCCGAACCGCAGGGCAGGCTCGGGGCCAAGGACGCCGAGGGGATCAGGGCGCTGCTCGACCGTTACGGCGAGGCCGACTCGCTCGGGTATTTCGCCTTGCGTGACGACAAGAGCGTGATCTGGTCCCCGACGGGAAAGTCCTGCGTGTGCTACCGGGTCCTTTCTGGCGTGATGCTCGCGAGCGGCGATCCGCTCGGTGATCCTGAGGCCTGGCCCGGTGCCATTAACGAGTTCCTCGACCTGGCCGCGCGCCACGCCTGGGCGCCGGCGGTGATCGGATGCAGCGAGCTTGGCGCCGAGATCTGGTGCCGCACGGGTAACCTGACCGCGCTCGAGCTCGGGGACGAGGCCGTGGTTTCTGTCGCCGACTTCTCGCTGCAGGGCCGTCCCATGCGCAATGTCAGGCAGATGGTGACCAGGGTGTGCCGCGCCGGGTACGTGGCGCAGGTCAGGCGAGTGCGCGACGTGCCGCCTGAAGAGCTTGCCTGGCTGGTCAGGCAAGCTGATTCGTGGCGGGGCACGCCGACCGAGCGCGGTTTCTCGATGGCACTCGGCCGGATCGACGAACGCTGCCTGATCGCCACGGCGACTGAGGATGGGGCGCTGAAGGCCTTTCTGCAGTTCGTGCCCTGGGGAACCGACGGCCTTTCGCTCGACCTGATGCGGCGGGACAGGTCCGCGCAGCCCGGACTCAATGACTTCATGATCGTCGAGACCATCAAGGCGGCCAGGGAACTCGGCGTCAAGCGGATCTCGCTGAACTTCGCGGCGTTCAGGGCCGCGCTCGAGCGGGGCGAACGGATCGGGGCCGGGCCGGTCACCCGGGCGTGGCGACGGCTGCTGCTCTTCCTGTCCAGGTGGTTCCAGATCGAATCGCTGTACAAGTTCAACGCGAAGTTCTGCCCGCAATGGGTGCCGCGATTCATGGTCTTCGCCGGCCCGCGCGACGTGATCAGGGTCGGGCTCGCGGCGCTCGAAGCCGAGGCGCTCCTGGTCCTGCCGACGATCGAGATGCGCAGGCTCAGGCATAAGGCCGGCGGCCTCCTGCGGCTGCACGGGGGTCGTCCTCCAGGGCGGTAGAGTGCCGGCATGACCCGCCAGCCTGTGCTTCTGCCCGGCCTGCCGGCGCAGGACCGGTGCCTGGTGATGGGCGTGGTAAACGTCACTCCTGACTCGTTCTCCGACGGCGGCAAGTGGTTCCGCGAGGAGGACGCGATCGAGCACGGCCTTGAGCTCGCCGGCAGCGGGGCCGACATCATTGACGTTGGCGGCGAGTCGACGAGGCCAGGAGCGGTCAGAGTCAGCGAGGCCGAGGAGTTGCGCCGGATCGGGCCGGTCGTCAGGGAACTTGTCAGCAAGGGGGCCATTGTCAGCATCGATACCATGCGGGCCTCCGTGGCGGCGGCCGCCATAGAGGCCGGAGCGAGGCTGGTCAACGACGTGAGCGGCGGGCTCGCCGATCCGGCCATGACCAGCCTGATCGCCTCGGCCAAGGTGCCTTACGTGGTGATGCACTGGCGCGGCCAGAGCGCGGATATGGACAGCCGGGCGGTGTACGGCGACGTGGTCGCCGACGTCAGGGCCGAGCTGACTAGCCGGGTGACCGCGCTCCTTTCGGCCGGGATCGACCCCGGCCTGCTGATCCTGGAGCCTGGACTTGGCTTCGCCAAGCAGCCAGCGCACAACTGGGCGCTGCTGACCAGATTGCGGGAGATCGCCGACCTTAACCTTGAGCACGGGCCTTTCCCCGTGCTCGTCGGCGCCTCGCGCAAGCGGTTTATTGGCCGACTTCTCGCCGGTGCTGATGGTCAGCCCCGGCCCTTTGACCAGTCCGACGACGCCACCGTCGCACTGACCGCACTTGCCGCGGTTTCCGGGGCGTGGTGCGTCAGGGTGCACGCGGTCCCCGGCAACGCGGACGCGGTCAGGATCGCGGCCCGCTGGGAGCAGGAAAAGCCGGAATGACCAGGCGGATCGTCATCGCGCTCGGCAGCAATCTCGGCGACCGGCTCGCGCATATGCAGGCTGGCGTCGACTATCTGGTCGCCGCGGGCGACCTGAGGCCGGTCGCGATCTCCCCGGTTTACGAGACGGCCCCAGTAGGCGGCCCGCCGCAGCCCTACTACCTGAACGCGGTGCTGATCGCCAGCAGCGCGCTGAGCGCGGCCGACCTGCTCGGGCACTGCCAGGCGGCCGAGCGCGCTCTCGGTCGGGTACGCACCGTGGTCTGGGGGCCGCGTACGCTTGACGTCGACCTGATTTCCTGCGACGACGAGGTAAGCAGCGATCCGGAACTGACCTTGCCCCATCCCCGTGCTCAGGAGCGGGCATTTGTCCTGGCTCCTTGGCACGACGCGGACCCTGAGGCGTACCTTGTCGGCCACGGGCCGGTCACCGACCTCCTGGCTCGGGCCGATAAGACCGGAATCAGCCGGATTGATGGCCTTACGCTTGTGGTCGACCTAACCAGGGAGTGACTCGGATCGATGCAGCCAACGAAGTGGTGGTCGCTTGTCATAATCGCGATCGGCTGCGCCGCGGTCGCCTGGGTCGTGGCGCTCACCAGTTTCGCCAGCCTGCCGCCTCTGCCATGGACGGGCGTGCCCGCGCTTGGGCTGCTCGCCTTTGGCGAGTTGCTGCTGGCGAGGAACCTTAAGTCCAGGCTGCCTGGCCGGCCGGGCGTCAAGCCGGTCGACCCCCTGGCGGTACCGCGCGTGGTAGCGCTGGCCAAGGCAAGCTCGGCCGCCGCCGCCGCGTTCGGCGGGCTGGCGGCCGGCTTCTGCATTTACACGCTGGCCTCACTGAACAAGCCGGAACCCAGGCATGACGCGCTGGTGACCGCTTTCACGGCGGCGGCGGCGATCGCGCTGATCGCGGCCGCGCTCTATCTTGAGCGCTGCTGCCGTTCACCTGAGCCGCCCGAGGACGCCGAAGATGACTCGTCCCTGCCTTACCCCAACGGCCACCACGGCTCAGGCCCTAACGGCCGGCAAGGCCGTCGTCGATGACCTCAGAGCACCCGGCTGAGGCGCCGCACCCGGCGCAGCTGGCGGTCGGGCTTGTCGGCGCTGGCCGGGCCGGCACCGCGATGGCCGGCGCCCTGGCCGGTGCTGGTCATCGGGTTGTCGCGGCGTCGGCGGTGTCGAGGGCCTCGCTCGACCGGCTGGCCGCTGTCTTGCCTGAGGTGCCTGTCCTTCGGCCCGAGCAGGTAGTAGAGCAGGCCGACCTGGTGCTGCTCACCGTTCCTGACGACGCGCTGCCCGGCGTCGCGCTCGGCCTGGCCGCGATCGGGGTGCCGCTTGAGGGCAGGCTGGTCGCGCACGCCAGCGGCCGGCATGGCCTGGCCGTACTCGGCCCGATGACCGAGAAAGGCGCCCTGCCGCTTGCCCTGCACCCGGTGATGACCTTCACCGGCCGCCGCGAGGACGTCGCCAGGATGGCAGGGATCTCCTTCGGCGTGACCGCTCCGCTGGCGCTCCGCCCGGTCGCCGAGGTACTCGTGATGGAGATGGGCGGCGAGCCGGTTTTTATCGACGAGGATAAGCGCGACCTCTATCACGCCGCCCTGGCCAATGCCGCGAACTACCTCGTCACTCTCGTCGTGCAGTCAGAAGACCTGCTGAGCTTCGCCGGGGTTGCGCATCCGGCGAAGCTGCTCGGCCCGTTGCTCTGGGCCGCGCTCGAGAACGCGCTGCAGCTCGGCCCGGCCGCCCTCACCGGCCCGGTGGCCAGAGGGGACGCCGATACGATCGCCGCCCACGTGGCCGCTATCGGCGCCGTGGCTCCAGAGGCGCTCGGTGCTTACCTGGCCCTGGCGAGGCTGACCGCCGAGCAGGCGCTCGCGGCCCGCCTGCTCAGCGCGGACGACGCCGAGCGGCTGCTCGGCGTGCTTCACGGGCCGGCATCGTGATCCCGATTCTGGCCAGGACCACGATCGGGATGGCGGCCGCGCGGCGGACGATGCGCGGTCCGGTCGTGCTGGTCCCGACCATGGGCGCCCTGCACGAAGGTCACCGGGCGCTGCTGCGGCGCGCCAGGGAGCTGGCCGGGCCTGCCGGCTCGGCCGTGGTCTCGATCTTCGTGAACCCGCTGCAGTTCGGGCCAGGGGCCGACCTGGATAGGTACCCTCGGCCGCTGGCCAGCGACGTGACGATCTGTGCGGAGGAAGGTGTCGCCGTGGTGTTCGCGCCGCTCGCCGGCCAGATGTACCCCGCCGCGCAGACCGTCAAGGTAGACCCTGGTCCAGCTGGCGAGATGCTTGAAGGAGCATTCCGGCCGGGATTTTTTACCGGTGTACTGACGGTTGTACTTAAGATCGTCAATCTGGTGTCGCCAGACGTGGCGGTCTTCGGTCAGAAGGACGCGCAGCAGGTGTTCCTCGTACGGCGGATGGTGGCTGAATTGAACCTGGACCTCGACATCGATGCCGTGCCGACGGTGCGCGAGCCCGACGGTCTCGCCGCGTCGTCCCGTAACAGCTACCTGTCACCCGCCGACCGGACTACCGCGCTCGCCCTGAGCCGGGCGATGTTCGCCGGCGCGGGGGCCGCGGCTCAGGGCAGGGACGCGGTAATCGCGGCGGCCCGCGCCGAGCTCGCCCTGGCCGCTAGCGCCGATCCGCCCCTCGTCACCGACTACCTGGCCATCGTGGATCAAGCTACGTTCGGCGACGTGTCCCGTGGTTACGCGGGACCGGCTACCTTGCTCGTGGCCGGCACGGTCGGCAAGACCAGGCTCATCGACAACCTCAAGCTGACGCTCGCGGGCTCGTCATGATCGCCGGCCGGCTGCTGGCACCTGAGCCAGGCTGGATCAGGCGAGCCGACCTCGTCGTCGTCGGCTCTGGCGTCGCGGGCGTGACGGTCGCGCTCAACGCGCACCGGCTCCTGCCAGATCGCCGGATCCTGCTCGTGACCAAGTCCATGCTCGACGACGGGTCAACGAGGTGGGCGCAAGGTGGCATCGCCGCGGCGCTCGACCCGGAAGACTCACCTGAGCAGCACCTCGCCGACACGCTGATCGCCGGGGCTGGCCTGTGCGACATCGAGGCAGTCAGGGCGCTGGTCACCGACGGTCCTGGCGCGGTCAGGCGGCTCATCGCGCTTGGCGCCAGGTTCGACGCCGAGCCCGGCGGCCCGCTGGCGCTGACCAGGGAAGGCGGGCACCTGCGGAGCCGGATCGCGCACGCGGGCGGTGATGCCACCGGCGCTGAGGTGTCGCGGGCCCTGCTCGACGCGCTCGCGCGGGCCAGCGCGGCCCCGGGCGGCGGCGGCCTTGACGTGATCGATCACGCCATGTCCATTGACCTGCTCCTCGGCGGGGACGGCCGGGTCGCCGGGCTCACCCTGCACGTCATCGGCGAGGGCCAGCAGGATGGCGTCGGCGCTGTTCACGCCCCCGCGGTCGTGCTCGCCACCGGCGGCATCGGCCAGGTCTTCTCGGCTACCACCAACCCGCCCGTGTCAACCGGCGACGGGGTCGCGCTCGCCCTGCGGGCAGGCGCGGAGGTCGCCGACCTCGAATTCGTGCAGTTCCACCCGACCGTTCTCTGGCTTGGCCCGGCCGCTCGCGGGCGCCAGCCGCTCATTTCCGAGGCGGTCAGGGGCGAGGGAGCCGTGCTGATCGACGCGGCGGGCAACCGGTTCATGACCGGCGTGCACCCGCTCGCCGACCTGGCGCCGCGCGATGTGGTCGCCAAGGCGATCATGAACGTGATGATGGCCAGCGGAACCGACCATGTCTACCTTGACGGCCGCCAGCTGGGCGCGGAGATCTGGCAGCACCGGTTTCCCACCATCCTGGTCAGCCTGCGTGAGCATGGCATCGACCCGGTGACTACGCCTATTCCTGTCGTGCCCGCCGCTCACTATGCCAGCGGCGGCGTCAAGACCGACCTGCGCGGCCGCACCAGCGTCACCGGCCTCTACGCCTGCGGCGAGACTGCGTGCACCGGCGTGCACGGCGCTAACCGGCTTGCTTCCAACTCCCTGCTCGAAGGCCTCGTTTTCGCCGAGCGCATCGCGGCCGACCTGGCCAGCGACTTCCCTGCCCCGGCCGAGCCAGGTACCGACCCGCGGGTACCAGGCTTGCTCGACCCGGCGGCCGCTACGGAGATCCAGGTCCTCATGACCGACAGGGCCGGCGTGCTCAGGTCGGGCTCAGGTCTTGAGATAGCAGCCGAGGAACTGCGGAAAATCGGAGATCAGCCAATTAGCCGCCCGGAACTCTCCGCCTGGGAAGCGACCAATCTTCACCTGCTGGCCAGCGCGCTCGTGGCCTGCGCGACTGCGAGAACAGAGACCCGTGGCAGCCACTGGCGCGAGGACTACCCTGAGTCTTCCGATGCCTGGCTCGGGCACCTGATCGTGACTCTCGGCCCTGACCTCAAGGTCAGGTACGTGCCCGATGAACATCCTCAGCTGAAAGGCCAGTCGTGATCGACCTGCCAGGTCTTGACCCGGTGCAGGTGGCGAAAGTCATCGCGACCGCACTCGATGAGGACCTGAGAACCGGAGCTGATGTCACCACGCTGGCGACGATTCCCCTGCTGGCCACCGGGACAGCGGACCTGGTGGCGCGGGCACCTGGAGTGATAGCCGGCCTCCTGGTCGCTGAGGCCGTTTTCCATGAGGTCGCCGGGCCGGATGTCCTTACGGTACGACGCCTGGCCGGCGATGGAGACCGGGTAAGTGCCGGTACCATCCTGATGACTGTCCAGGGGCCGCTACGAGCCATTCTGACGGCAGAACGCACTGCCTTGAATCTTCTGACTCATATGTCGGGTGTGGCTACCCTCACGCGGTCGTGGGCCGACGCGGTGGCCGGGACCAAGGCGCGGGTAAGGGATACCCGCAAGACCCTGCCAGGCCTGCGGATGCTGGAGAAGTACGCGGTGCGGTGCGGCGGCGGTGTCAATCACCGGTTTTCGCTCGCGGACGCGGCCTTGATCAAGGACAACCACGTGGCCGCGGCCGGCTCGGTAACCGCTGCCTACGAGGCGGTCAGGAAACTGGCGCCTGACCTGCCTGTTGAGGTGGAATGCGACACCCTGGAGCAGGTCGCGGAAGCGGTCGCCGCCGGGGCCGGGCTCATCTTGCTTGACAACTTCGAAGTCGAGCGGATGCCGGACGCGGTGCGACTGGCGGACGGGCGCGCTCTGCTTGAGGCCAGCGGCGGCCTGCGCCTGGCGAACGCGGCCGAAGTAGCCGCTACCGGCGTCGATTTCGTCTCGGTCGGGGCGCTAACGCATTCCGCCCCCGCGCTGGATATCGGACTCGATCTCGTGTCGGCTCGACAGGACTGATGCCTGATGCTGCTCGCGATCGACGTAGGGAACACGAACACCGTGCTGTGCGTCTTCGACGGTGACAAGGTAGTCGAGCACTGGCGGACCGCGACCGATCCGGTCAGGACGGCCGACGAACTCGCCGTGACCCTGCGAGGGCTATTGTCCCAGAGCCCGCTGCTCGCCAGCCGGCCGCTCGAAGGGATCGTGCTGTGCTCCACTGTCCCTTCCGTGCTGCACGAGCTGCGAGAGATGCTCGGGCGGTATCACCGCGACCTGTCGACCCTGATCGTCGAGCCCGGAGTGAAAACCGGGATGTCGGTCAGGACGGATAACCCGAAAGAGGTCGGCACGGACCGGATCATGAATGCGGTCGCGGCGGTCCACCTCTATGGCGGCCCGGCGATCGTGGTCGATTTTGGTACTTCGACCAATTTTGACGCGGTTAGCAACCGGGGTGAGTTCGTCGGCGGGGCGCTGGCGCCTGGCATCGAGATCTCCGTTGACGCTCTGTCGCGCCGGGCGGCGCAACTGCTCAAGGTGGAGCTGACCCGGCCCGCACGGGTAGTCGGTAAAAATACCGTCGAATCGCTGCAATCCGGAATAATCTTCGGATTCGCCGGCCAGGTGGAAGGCATTTCCCGGCGGATGGCCGCCGAACTCGCGCCCGATGACCCGGACTCTGTGTCGATTATCGCGACCGGCGGGCTCGCGCCGCTTGTCATCAACGAAGTGCCAAGCATCGATGCTTACGAGCCCTGGCTTACGCTGATCGGTCTCCGCCTGGTGTACGAACGCAATCTGACTGGCTAGGCCAGGTCCGCGTTCAGGCGGGAATCTCGTTCGCGAGGGCCAGGGAGCACCGGTAACCTCTGGCAGGTGAACGAGGAAGAGATATCCGAGCAGGAGCGGGTCAGGCTGGCCAAGCTCGAACGACTCAGGGCCGCTGGCATCGACCCTTATCCGGTCGGTTATCCGCGGACCGACACCATTGGCGAGGTGCGGGCGCGCTTTCCGGAGCTGCCGCCCGATTCGGCGAGTGGCGAGCGAGTCGGCGTTACCGGCCGGGTCATGCTCTACCGCACTGGCGGCAAGCTCTGCTTCGCGACTATCAAGGACGGCACCGGCGAGCTCCAGGTCATGGTCTCGCTTGACCGCGCGGGCGCGGGCGGCCTCGCCGCCTGGAAGACTGATGTAGATCTTGGTGATCACGTCGGGGTGACCGGAGAGGTCATCACCTCGCGCAGCGGGGAGCTTTCCGTCCTGGCCGACTCGTTCGCGATCACGGCCAAGTCGCTTCGCCCGCTGCCCGACAAGCACGCCGGCCTTACCGACCCGCAGGCTCGGGTGCGGATGCGCTACCTGGATCTCATCGTCAATCCTGAAGCCAGGCAGTTCGCCGAATTGCGGGCGTCAGTCACCAGGGCCATCCGCGAGGAGTTGCATAGCCAGGGTTTCATCGAGGCCGAGACGCCGGTGCTCCAGACGTTGCACGGCGGCGCCAACGCCCGGCCCTTCCGCACCCGCATCAACGCCTACGACATGCCGATGTACCTGCGGATCTCACTTGAGCTTTACTTGAAGCGGCTGGTCGTCGGCGGCATCGAGAAGGTATACGAGCTCGGCCGGAACTTCAGGAACGAGGGCGCGGACGCGACCCACAATCCCGAGTTCACCATGCTCGAGGCCTACGAGGCCTACGGCGACTACGGCACGATAGCCGCGCTGACCCGCGACATGATCCTGCGCGCGGCCAGAGACGGCGTCGGCGGTACCGTGCTGCGCCGTAAGGACGGTACTGAGCACGACATTGGCGAGGAGTGGCGGTGGGTCACCGTCCACGACGCCATCTCGGCTGCGCTCGGCGAGGAGGTCACTCCCGACACCGGCGTCGATCAGCTGCGCAAGCTCGCGGGCCAGGCGAATATCAGCGTCCAGCCGTCCTGGAACGCCGGGCAGGTCGTGCTCGAGCTCTACGAGCACCTAGTCGAGGCACGGACCGTGGAACCGACCTTCTACCACGACTTCCCCGTCGAGGTATCTCCGCTCACCCGCGCCCACCGCACCGATCCGCGAGTCGCCGAGCGGTGGGATCTCGTTGCCTTCGGAGCTGAGATCGGCACGGGATATTCAGAACTCGTAGACCCGATCGAGCAGCGCGCCAGGCTGACCGCTCAGTCCCTGCTCGCCGCCGGCGGCGACCCCGAGGCGATGCAGCTCGACGAGGATTTCCTGCGGGCGCTTGAGTACGCCATGCCGCCGAGCGGAGGCATGGGCATGGGAGTCGACCGGGTACTGATCATGCTGACCGGCGCCTCGATCAGGGACACGATCCTGTTTCCGATTGTGAGGCCGGTGTTTTAAGGTCAGGGACCCCAGCTCAGCCCGCGATCGACAGTCGTACAGACGACACTGGCTGGCAAAGCACTGTCAGCTGCCCCCCGGCCTCGGTAGCGCGGGCCGCCCTCACCTCACCTCACCTCAGCATCGCCGACTGCGTCGGCCTCAGCGACTCCCCAGCGCCGCCCCGAATCCCCGCAATCACCCGCCCAGGCTCGGGCCGCAACGACAACGCTGGGCCATCGATGCTGCTCGGCCGGGCCGACTAACCGCAACGGTGGCCCATGGCTGCTGTTGCAGCCGCATCAATGGCCCAGCGTTGCGGTTGCTCGCCCGGCCCGAGCAGCATCTATGGGCCAGCGTTGCCGTTGGCTGAGCTGAAATGTCCGGATAGCTGGTGCCGTCGGCTAGCTCGCGGCCGACTGTCGTTCCCCACCCGGCCCGCAGTAGGTCTTGACCTTAAACGATCCGCACCGCACCTACGTAAGCGCTCCAGAAGACCGGCTGGACCTGCACAGGCTGTCCGAAGGTCGGGGCGTCGACCATGAGGCCGTGGCCGACGTACATGCCGACGTGACCGATGTCCGGGAAGAAGAAGACTAGGTCGCCTGGCTCGAGTTGCGAGCGCGGGATGTGCTCGCCCTCGTTCCACTGGTCGCCGGTGAAGTGCAGCAGGCTGATGCCGACGTGGGCGTAAGCCCACATGACCAGTCCCGAGCAGTCAAACGCGTTCGGTCCGGCGGCACCCCAGACGTATGGGTCGCCGACTCTGGAAAGGGCCCAGTTCAGCGCCTGCACGCCGATCGAGTTGCCGGGGATGTGCGTCGGGTAATGCCCAGTCTGCTGGTAGACCTGGAAGGCCTTGGCGTAGACCTTGCTGTTGAGGATGTCTTCCTTCGCCTGGATCTTGGCGACCTCGCCCTTCATGGCGGCGGATAGCTTGGTCGCTTGCCTGGCTTCCTCAACGGCAAGTGCGCTCTCGCGCTCGGCCGCCGCGTTAGCGGCGGTCACCAGGCTCATCTTGGTGCCGTTCTGCTCCTGCAGCTCGTTCAGGATCGAGGCGCGGTCGAGCATGGCCTGCGGGTTGCTGCTCTCGAGCAGCTGAAGCGTCGGATTGATGCCGCCTGCCATGTAGCCGGCGGCGGCGATGCCGGCCACTGAGGTCTGATCGGCCGCCAGCAGGCGCCGGTCCCTTTTCTCGCTGAGCCGCGCGAGGCGTAGCTGCGCGTTCGCGGCCTGGAACTGAATCTTCAGCGCGTCGTACCGCTGGCTGAGGTCGTCGATCTCGTTGGAGAGCTTGTTGGCGCGGGCGGTCAGCACCTTCAGGCTGGGCGAAGAGCCCGCGGGCGCGGCTCCCGCCGACGAACTCGGGATCGTGAGGCCAACGCTCGCGGCTAGGCTCAGCGCGGCAACGAGGCCACCGGTGCCAAGCAATGACCTCAGCCGCTGGTCAGGCCTGGCTCTGCGACCTGATCTCAAGCCTGCGCGTCTCAAGTGCCTACCTTCGGGCGAGCGCCCCACGTTCGCGCTCCTTTCCTTTTGCTGGCGCCTGCCTGTGCGGCGGGTCGCCAACGGGAACGAGGTGACAGCGATGGACATTAACCTACGGAACTACCTTCCGCACAGCTGATGGGAAAACTTCCTTCCGCGAGGCCAGAGATCTTCCTGAGATCGGCGCTGAGTTTGCCAGCCTGATCGTCAGGTCCATAGTGCTCCGTCACTAAGCCGGCACCGGTATTCACTATGTTTCCGCAGCTCAGAGTGCGTGTCAGGACGCTTGGTTTGGTCACGTGATCTGGCTGTGATGTGTCGGCTTAGTCGCTCAGGCTGATCGAATAGCCTTGAGTGACGGGTTAGTGACCCAGTGTGCGGGCGAAGTGCGAAGTGAGTGGTTTCCCTATCACAGGTATCAGCGGAACGCACGATGATTGCGAGTCATGAGTTTTGTCTTGTCCAACTTGCGGTCAGGCCGGAAGTCCGGTACGTGCCTGCTCGCGTTATACAGCGTTCGGCCTGACCGTAAACTTGATGGCAAGGCCAGAACCATCGTTCGGTAGCGCAATACGAAACCGAACGTCTCGTTAATCAAAGGCTGCCTTGATCAGTAGAGTTCAGCTCGCCCGATTCTACGAAGCTTCTGAGGCAACACGGCGAAGCCTGAGCGAAGCTGGAGCTTCGATGACTGGGCCAGCGACTACGAACGGACGTTCACGCGAACGGTCGCAACCGTTTCGGCGCACCACTGGAGGGAGTCTCCCGGTTGACTGCGGGTAGCTGTCAGCTATGAAACGACGAATGCACCCTGGCGTCGCCTGGCTGGTTAGATGAGCTGTCTGTGTTTCGCCTTTGAGCCGTCCCGCCGTGCGCCACGCGAGGAGCGGCCAGCGTCATTCAAGACCCGGCCGGGTACATTGCGTTCCTAGTCGGCGAGTATCGAAATTGGGCCAGGCCGACGGCTCGGTCCGGTCGTTACTTCACGTAAGCTGTCGACTGCCTGGTTGCCGGCCTAACCTCAGTTAGCCTTAGCCTGTCAGGCTCCATAGTTAGTTTCCTCTGGTCAAGAGCAGCCTTCTGACCTGGTATGGGATGCGCGAGCGAGTCGCGGGCGCATCCTGGTCGGCGATCGGGGGGAAGTGGTCGCGACCTCATCGCTTGGTGGGAGGCGAGTGGCATGCTGGCAGATCTGACGGTATTGACGCCGCCCATATTGGTCGCTGCGGCCTTCTTGACGGCTGTGGCTGCTTTCCTGCGGCATGAGATGCGCTCGGTCAAGAAGCATGACGATGAGCAAAGCGATGCCGATGAACCGAGGCGCGCTGACCACATCGGGGATCAGGGACCCGGTCCCGTCGCCTGATTACTGAGAGTAGCTGTCCCCGTAGCGCCTGTCATTCCGGTCTGTTCAGCGCAACAGTTGCACTGAAGAGCGGTGATTAGGCGTGCGGCGAATTGTCAACCACGGGGTTGCTAGTATAGGTTAAGCTACTTAAATAGCCAGGGTGAGAGAAAGGGTTAACCGGCATGGCGCAGAAGACCGTAGTCACTGTGGTCTGCGATCTACCGCACGACGGTGAGATCGAGGGCACGGAGTCTGTTTCGTTCGGCTTTGATGGCAACGCGTACGAGATCGATCTCTGTGAGACACACAGTAAGGAACTCCGAGAGAAGGTTGGCGCATTCGCCGATCACGCTCGCCGTGTAACTGGAGCGGTTCGCCGTCGTAAGGCGCGCAGCGGTCCAGGGCGTGAGCGCAGTTCCGAGATTCGGGACTGGGCCGGCAGCACGGGCACAAAGTAAGCGAGCGCGGCCGGATTCCCGCCGCGATCATCACTGAGTACGAGGCAGCGCACTAGCAACCCGTCGGGCGCTCTGTCTAAGGGGCCTCTGTCTAAGGGGCCTCTGTCGGAGGGCACTGGGCAGGCCGACTTAGGCGCCACCGCCCCGGGGTCCTGGGGACAACACCTGACCCCGCGAAGTAAAGATCTGGGAGAGCACTCCCAGACCCCCGCGAGTGTGGCTTTCCCGCCAAGCCGCATCGGGGCCCGGCTGAAGATGCCGGTCCGCGAAGCGGCTGACGGCATACCATATCCCTATATAAGGGGTGTGCCGTCAGCCGCCTGCGTTCGCTCCCGGCGTACCTGGGAACACTCTCTCTTCAGCACGGGTTGGATGTGGGTGAATGCCCCGTCGGCGGGGAAGGCTCTACTGGAGCGCGGCAGACCGTTTAGGTAGGCGAGTGACTTGCCTGATCGGACTACCGTAGCGAGAGCCCGGCCCGGCACGCGGGCTGGTGCGCGGAAGGGACGGGACATCGCGGTCGCCGTCCCCGCCGCTTTGGCGAGGGAGCGACGTTAATGTTCGAAAGGTTTACCGACCGGGCACGGCGGGTTGTGGTCCTGGCTCAGGAAGAGGCCAGGATGCTGAACCACAACTACATCGGAACCGAGCACATCCTGCTCGGGCTGATTCATGAAGGAGAGGGCGTCGCGGCTAAGGCGCTCGAGTCGCTCGGCATCAGCCTCGAAGCGGTACGCCAGCAGGTTGAGGAGATCATCGGACAGGGCCAGCAGGCACCGTCTGGTCATATTCCTTTCACGCCCCGCGCCAAGAAGGTGCTTGAGCTTTCGCTTCGCGAGGCGCTTCAGCTCGGGCACAACTACATAGGCACCGAGCACATCCTGCTTGGCCTGATCCGCGAGGGCGAGGGCGTCGCCGCGCAGGTGCTTGTCCGGCTGGGCGCCGACTTGAACCGGGTGCGCCAGCAGGTGATCCAGTTGCTGCACGGTTACCAGGGCAAGGAGCCTGCCGCCGCTGGCGCCTCATCGGAGAGCGCCCCTTCGACTTCGCTGGTGCTTGACCAGTTCGGCCGGAATCTGACCGCGGCCGCGCGCGAAGGCAAGCTCGACCCGGTAATCGGCCGGGAGAAGGAAGTCGAGCGGGTCATGCAGGTGCTTTCCCGCCGTACCAAGAACAACCCGGTCCTTGTGGGCGAGCCTGGCGTGGGTAAGACGGCCGTCGTCGAGGGCTTGGCGCAGCGCATTGTCAAGGGCGAAGTGCCTGAGACCTTGAAGGACAAGCAGCTCTACACGCTTGATCTTGGTGCGCTGGTCGCCGGTTCCCGGTATCGCGGTGACTTCGAAGAGCGGCTGAAGAAGGTGCTCAAGGAGATCAGGACGCGCGGCGACATCATCTTGTTCATCGACGAGATCCACACGCTGGTGGGGGCTGGTGCCGCGGAAGGCGCCATTGATGCGGCTTCGATACTGAAGCCGATGCTTGCCAGAGGAGAGTTGCAGACCATCGGGGCGACGACGCTCGATGAGTACCGTAAGCACCTGGAGAAGGATGCCGCGCTCGAGCGCAGGTTCCAGCCGATCCAGGTCGCCGAGCCGACGATCTCGCACACCATCGAGATCCTGAAGGGCCTGCGCGATAGGTACGAGGCGCACCACCGGGTGACGATTACCGATGACGCGCTGGTCGCCGCCGCCCAGATGGCTGACCGCTACATCAGCGACAGGTTCCTGCCTGACAAGGCGATCGACCTGATCGACGAGGCTGGGTCAAGGATGCGGATCCGCCGGATGACCGCTCCGCCCGACTTGCGGGAGTTCGACGAGAAGATCGCCGATGTCCGCCGGGAGAAGGAGTCGGCCATCGACTCCCAGGACTTCGAGAAGGCCGCTGCGCTCAGGGACACGGAGAAGCAGCTGATCGAGCGCAAGGACGCGAGGGAGAAGGAGTGGAAGGCAGGCGATATGGACCTGCCCGCCGAGGTGAACGAGGACCTGATTGCCGAGGTGCTCGCCACCGCTACCGGCATCCCGGTCTTCAAGCTCACCGAGGCTGAGTCCGCTCGCCTGCTCCGGATGGAAGACGAGCTGCACAAGCGAGTCATCGGTCAGAACGACGCGATCAAGGCGCTGTCCCAGGCCATCCGCCGTACCAGGGCTGGCCTGAAGGACCCGAAGCGGCCCGGCGGCTCGTTCATCTTCGCTGGCCCCTCAGGAGTCGGCAAGACCGAACTCTCCAAGACGCTGGCCGCGTTCTTGTTCGGCGATGAGGACTCCCTCATCCAGCTGGACATGAGCGAGTACATGGAGAAGCACACGGTCTCGCGGCTGTTCGGCTCGCCGCCCGGCTACGTGGGCTACGAGGAAGGCGGGCAGCTCACCGAGAAGGTGCGGCGCAGGCCGTTCTCGGTCGTCTTGTTCGACGAGATCGAGAAGGCGCACCAGGACATCTTCAACTCGCTGCTCCAGATACTCGAAGACGGCCGGCTCACCGACGCGCAGGGCCGCGTGGTCGACTTCAAGAACACGGTGATCATCATGACCACCAACCTGGGCACGAAGGACATCTCCAAGGGTGTTTCTGTCGGCTTCGCCTCAGCCGCCGAGTCGACCGGTTCCTACGAGCGGATGACCAACCGGGTGCAGGACGAGCTCAAGCAGCACTTCCGTCCCGAGTTCCTTAACCGTGTCGACGACACGATCGTCTTCCACCAGCTGACGCAGGACGAGATCTTCCAGATCGTCGACCTGATGATCGCGAAGGTCGAGGATCGGCTCAAGGACAGGGACATGGGCATCGAGCTCACCCCCGCTGCGAAGCAGTTGCTCTCCGAGCGCGGTTATGACCCGGTGCTCGGCGCGAGGCCGCTCCGCCGCACGATCCAGCGCGAGATCGAGGACCACCTGTCGGAGAAGATCCTGTTCGGCGAAGTCAAGGCCGGGCAGATCGTCATGGTCGACATGGAGGGCACCGGCAAGGAAGCCAAGTTCACCTTCAACGGCGTTCCCAAGCCAGAGGCGGTGCCCGACACCCCTCCGGCCGAACTCGCGGAAGCGGCGGGCAGCACCCGCGGCGAGATAGCGGACCGCCGCCCTTCAGACAGCTAACCTCCACCCGCCAGTAAAGCTGGGCCGGACCCGACCAGGGTCCGGCCCAGCTTTAGTCTTGCCCCGGTGGCCGCGCCGCGCCGCGCCGCGTCCTGGCGTGACGGCAGTAGCTGGCGTGAAGGACGGGCCTGGCGGGATCGCAGGTCTGGGCTGGTCGTCCGCGGCTTACCGCATCGCTGGCTCTGGCAGATACTTCGTGATGCTAACGGCGCTCCGGGTTCGGGCCGGGCCGTCCGGGTCCCGGCTCGCGGTAAACCGGGCATCAATTCGCCGCCGGCCCGGGCCGCAGCAGCAACGATGGGACATTGATGCTGCTCAGCCGGGCCGGGCAACCGCAACGATGGCCCATGGATGTCGTTCCCGCAGCAACGATGGCCCATCGTTGCGGTTAGCCGCTCCCGGCCGGACAGCATCCATGGCCCATCGTTGCGGTTCGCGGCGCGGATATGCCCGCTTCGCCGTTGCCGTCGGCCAGCCTGGGACCGCCCGGCGGCCGGAGAACGCGCCACCGGGACCAGTACGGGATATTTGCCGGTTTTGCGACTTGCGCGGGCAGTAGTGTCCCCGTTCCACCGGGAGGGACCTGACCCCGAAACCGGCCCGTTCTATCGCTGCTCGTCGTTACCATCACGAATGTGAGCCAGAGCCGCATCGCTGGGACATCGTTGCGCCGCGCCGGGCCGGGCGGACCACAACGATGGCCCAAGGATGCGGTTCCCGCAGCATCGAAGGGACATCGTTGCTGTTGATCGCCGACAGGCAGCAGCATCGCTGGGCCATTGTTGCGCGTGCTCCGGGCAATATCCGTGATTTGTCCAAGCGCCCGGCCAGCGAGTCCGCGACATGACCGTGGGCCAGGCCTCTGCCCCTAGCCGCCGTTCCGTTCCGGCTGCCCGGCTGCCCGGCTGCCCCGGTATTCCGAGCATTTGGCGCAAATAACCACGCGGGAACCGCTGCCCGACGATAAACCGGCCAGCGCCCTGACAGCGGGGGCACTCTGCGGTCGTAAAAACAGACCCAAAGTGCCCCCGCTGCGGCAGCGAGCCCCGCCTGGCACTCGCCGCGTGCGACGACTACGGCCCGGCGATGCTCGCATTCGCCGCGTGCGACGATTACGGCCCGGCGATGCTGGCACTCGCCGCGTGTGCGTGGGCGCGGCCCGCGGGCTCCTCGCCGGGCAGTGCTATCAGCCGGTCAGGAAGGCGGACGGCGAGGCCGTCCTTGATAAGCGTCTCGAGCACCCGGCCGCGCTGGGCAGGGGCGGGCCAGCAGGCGTCGAAGGCCGCAGGTACCACCGGTCCTGGTGCGGCCCGGAGCACGGCGAGGAGACGGCCACGGCACTCGCGGTCGCTGCCCGAGTACGGCGCGGCCCGCCGGGGTGGCTTGCCCGCTGGGGCGCCTTTCTCACGCCAGGCGCAGCTAGCCGCGACGGGGCAGCCGGCGCACGAAGGCTGGGTCGCGGTACAGATCAATGCCCCTAGTTCCATGAGCGCCACTGACCAGGTAGCGGCCCGGCCATTTTGCTCGGGGGGCAGCAGCGACTCGGCGAGTGCTTGCTCGGCGACGCTGGTCGAACTCGCGGGGTACTGTTCTCCGGAGATCAGCCTGGCCAGCACCCGGCGGACATTTGTGTCCAGTACCGCGTGCCGCTGACCGTAGGCGAAGCTGGCGATGGCGGCGGCGGTATAGGACCCGACTCCTGGGAGCTTGCGCAGGTCGGCGACCGAACTTGGCACCGTGCCGCCATGCCAGCGGGTGATAATCGTGGCGGCCTCATGCAGCCTGAGGGCCCGGCGGGGGTAGCCGAGCCTGCCCCACTGCCTGACGGCGTCGGCGGGGGTGGCGGCCGCCAGCGCGCTCGCTGTCGGCCATCGGGTCAGCCAGTCCTGGTAGGCGGGCAGGACCCTGGACACCGGGGTCTGCTGCAACATGAACTCGCTGACCGTAACGGCCCAGGCTCCGGCCTCCGCCTGGCGCCACGGCAGGTCCCTGCGGTTGTGTCGGTACCAGCTAACGATCTGGTGCTCGAGGTTAGTGTTCATCAGGGGACCGATCCTGCCATGACCGCGCCGATTAGGCACCGTATCCGCAACGCGGGCAACCCCACCGTAACCCTCCTGCCTGCGAAGACGTGTCTGAGCAGGCACGGCGGGGCGACCGGGCGGCCGACCTGCTCGGTTGGATACTGACCGCATGGGGGGAAATACGTTCGGTTACCGGCAGGCGGAGACGGCGGGTACATACTGGCGTCGCCGCTTCATCGTGCTGATGATCGGGTTCGCGACGTTCGGCCTCGCCGTCTGGGCCATGTCGACCGCGCTGGCGGTCAGGCAGGTACCCGGCCGTACGCCTGCCCAGGTGCATCAGTCCGGCCGGAGCACTGGAACGGACCAGGTCAGCCAGACCGGCGGGCACCACACCAAACCACGCAAGCTAAGGTCAGCCCCACCTCGCCGCACGCCCGCTCAAGCCAACGCCGCCGCGTCAGCCAGCCCCGTGCCAGCCAGTCCGGCGAAGGTCAGCCAGGCACCGGCCAGCACCGACGGCCAGGCCACCGGCCACGGCAAGATCTTGCCCGCCTTCTGCGCCAAGAGCGATATCGTCCTCAGCTTGTTCACCGGCCAGACTCAATTCGGACAGCGGCAATGGCCCGCCTTCGACGTCAGTGTGGTCTCCACCCAGCTGGCCGAGTGCACATTCAACATCGGGTCGCGGCATCTTGCCTTGGTGATCAAGGAGGGTCCAGCTCAGATCTGGAGCTCAGCCGACTGTGCGGCCGGCGCGGGAGGGCTTGACTCCGCGCTCAAGCGCGGCGTTCCGACGGAGCTGGCGATTACCTGGAACCGCCGCACCTCGGCGCCTGGTTGCTCGAGCCGAACTACCAAGGTCCCTCCCGGGGTCTACACCGCCTACGCCGTTGAGGGCGAGCTAACCAGCCAGCCGGTCATCTTCCGGCTGAGCTAGCAGCAGGCCAGCCGCGCAGGCTAGCCAGCGATGACCGGACAGGTGCGTAACCTGCTGTTCCTCAGCCGGCGGGACGTCGAGGTGCGAGCCAGGACGCCGGGAGATGGCTGACGGCCGGGGTGCGGGATCGCGGCCCATCAGGCAGTGGCTGTGGTCGCCTTTCTTGACTGTCGAAATATCCACTTCAGTCACTCGGCCTCAATTTCGCACCAGGCAGTACGGCCTTGCTGGTCACCAGCAATTCCCCAGGAACTGGCAATAGCAGCGACAATGGTCAAGCCGCGCCCCGATTGGCTCACGTCGTCCGCCTCGTCGAGCCCCAGCTTGCGCAAGCCAGTCCAGCTACCGCCCTGATCGATTACTTCGACCCTGATCAAGTCGTGATCAATGCGCGCTCGGACGGTGAATGCCCCGCCAGGCAGGCCGGATCGGCTATGAATGATCGCGTTGGCGGCCAGCTCTGAGCAGGCAAGCACCACATTGGCGGAGCCAGGGAAGCCCTCGATGAGCATCGCCAGCCAGGATCTGGCCGCTCGGATCTGATCAGGTCGGCCCTGGAAGGTGCGGCGGACCAGGAAGCGGGGTTCAGGCACGAGTGCCGCCCCGGTCGCCGGCCGCTCCAGGCCGATGCCCGTCATCGCGGCCTCGCCTGGAAATGGCGCTGGCATGCCCGCGAGTCGGTGGAGATCTGTACGCACTTCACCATCGAAGTCCTTTTTCCCCAGCGTGTATCCGCTATATCGCTTAACACTCTGGCTCAAGAGGGCTACGTTGGGTAATAGAACAACGCTGAACAGCCTTGATGTAGCGCCGTCTCACGTAGCGTAGATTTCGCTTCGTGATTTGTAGAGTCGCCGTGGAAAGGTGAAAAGATGGCTGCGGCAGAGTCTAATCCGCCCAAAGGTACGCCGCGGGCGGTATTCGGGGCAATGCTGCGACATTACCGGGTCAGGGCCGGCCTCACGCAAGACCGGGTGGGGGCTTTGGCGCATGTCTCGGGCAAGCTGATCAGCGCTTACGAGAACGGCTGGCGCGTCCCGACGCGGGCCACGACGGCCGACATCGACACGGTCGGCGAACTCAACACCCACGGGGCGCTCACCGAGCTATGGGACCAGTTCGAAGATGGCATGAATTATCAGGCCTATCCCGACTGGTTCCAGGATTGGCCGGACAAGGAAGCGACGGCGACGACGCTCAGATGGTTCGAGCCGCTGCTGGTACCTGGCCTGCTTCAGACCGACCTGTACTGCCGCGCGCTGTTCAGTACCCGAATCGGATCGACAGAAGACCAGATCGAGGAACTTGTCCTGGCCCGGCTCAAACGGCAGGAAGTACTCACCAGGGCAAATCCCCCTACGCTTTGGGTGATCTTGGACGAATGGGTACTCCGCCGGCCGGTCGGAAATCGCCATGTGATGCTAGAACAGGTAAACCGCCTGATAGAAGCCGCGCTGCGGCCCAACGTGGTGTTTGAGCTGATTCCAGCGGATGCGGGGGAACACGAAGGTCTGTATGGTGGTGGCTTCGCTATAGCAGATTTCAAGGAAGCGCGGAGCGTCGCCTACCAAGAGTCCCCAGTACAAGGCCAGATCGTGCAAGACCCCGAACATGTCAGGACGCTGATGGCCAAGTGGACTACCTTAGGCACGGAGGCGCTACCGCGGAAGGCCTCTATAACCCGACTGGAGGAAGCAGCGAAGTCATGGACCTCACAGGCGTGAGGTGGCGAAAGGCGAGCTTCAGCCGCGAAAACGGCGGGGATTGCGTCGAGGTTGGTGTGTGGTACAAGGCCAGTTACAGTGGAGGCAACGGCGGCGGCTGCGTCGAAGTCACCGCTACTCACGACACTGCCGACGTATCACACAAGGCAGGCGAAGACCTGCTCTACCTCTTGCGCGATTCCAAGGACCCCGAGGGCCCGAAGCTGGCGTTCACCACTTCAGAATGGGACGCGTTCGTTGCAGGTGTTAAGGATGGGGAGTTCGACCCCATCTAATTGGGTGCCCGCTCCAGCCTGGCACCGGGCACTTGTGACGTGACTGGTTGGAGCGGGCCGTTCGAGGCCGGTTGTTACGGCAGGCCGACGAGCGCGGCGGCGATCGCGCCAGCGATATCGGCGGCCTGTACTACGGCCATGTCCAGGTCAGAAGGAATGGCGTCAATGCCGACCGGGACCACAGCCCGGCGGAAACCCATCCTCGCTGCCTCGGCCAGGCGACGGTTGATCCCTGCGACGTTCCTTATCTCACCGGCCAGCCCCACCTCGCCGAAAGCCACGACATCGGGCAGCAGGCACTGGCCCGCCCGAGCGCCTGCCAGCGCGAGCGCGATCGCCAGGTCGACCGACGGTTCGGTGAGCCTGACGCCGCCCACCGTCGCCGCATAGATGTCGCACCGCCCGATCCGAACCGAGGCTCGCTGCTCGAGCACGGCCACGGTCATCCCGACCCGCGAGTGATCAAGTCCCGAGGTGATCCGGCGCGGTGGCTCATTGCCGGCCGTCGGGCAGACCAGGGTCTGCACCTCGGCCACAAGTGGCCTGCGGCCCTCGAGCGTGACTGTCACGCAGGTCCCCGGCACCGGCTCATGCTGTCTGGACAGGAAGAGCCCGCTCGGGTCAGGCAGGCCGATAAGGCCGAACTCGCCAAGCTCGAAGCAGCCAACCTCGTCGGTCGGGCCGAACCTGTTCTTGAGTGCCCTGATCATCCTCAGCCGCCCCCGGCTGTCCCCCTCGAAGTGCAGGACCACGTCGACTAGGTGCTCGAGCGAGCGCGGGCCGGCGATCGATCCGTCCTTAGTCACGTGTCCGACGAGCACGGTCGTCAGCGTCCGCTGCTTAGCCAGGCTTACCAGGGCCGAAGTGAGTTCGCGCACCTGAGTGACGCCGCCGGGAACGCCCTCGATGCCGGCCGCCGTGATCGTCTGGACCGAGTCCACGATCAGCAGCTCAGGACTAACGGCGTCGACGTGCGCGAGCAGTGCGGCCAGGTCAGTCTCGGCGGCCAGGAACAGGTTATCGCTGAGCGCGCCGATCCGGTCGGCCCGCTGCTTCACCTGGGCAGCGGACTCCTCCCCGGTGACGTAAAGGACGACGGAGCGCTCGGCCGCGAGTGCGCCGGCCTCAAGCAGCAACGTCGACTTGCCGACGCCGGGCTCGCCTGCCAGCAGGGCTACGCTTCCCGGCACCAGGCCGCCGCCGAGAACCCGGTCAAGCTCGTCCATACCCGTCGGCCTCGCGGCGGCGCCGGCCGCGTCGATCTGCGATATCGGGACGGCAGGCGCCGACGGGCGCACAGAAGGCAGTCCGCGCAGCAGTGCCCGGCCAGAACGTGCCGCCGCCGCGGCGCCACTCTCCGTGACGGTTCCCCAGGCCTGGCACTCGCCGCACCGTCCCGCCCACTTCGCGCTCTGCCAGCCGCACTCGCCACACTGATAGAGCGGACCAGCCGAACTCTTCGCCATGCCGGCCACGTTAGCCGGAGCCACCGACAGTGACAGTGCGTCATTAAGACGAGGGGAGCGCATAAGCTGGCTAGGAATGACGACTGGAACAGCGGCAGGACCGGATGCCGTGGGGGAGGGCAACTGACAATGACCGCCGACAAGGCCGTGGCTCGTCCGGTGCCGGTGGTGCTATCGACGGCATCGGTATTTCCCGAGCGGACGGCCGACGCGTTCGAGTTCGCGAGCAGGCTTGGGTATGACGGCATCGAAGTTATGGTGACCGCGGACCCCGTCAGTCAGGACGCCGAGGTGCTCAAGCGGCTGTCTGAGTATCACAACGTGCCCGTGCTCTCCATCCATTCGCCTTGCCTGCTGATCACGCAGCGGGTGTGGGGAACTCAGCCCTGGATCAAGCTGGAGAAGTCCGCTGAGGCCGCGGCGGCGCTCGGGGCCAAGGTTGTCGTGGTACACCCTCCATTCCGGTGGCAGCGGGACTACGTGAAGGACTTCGAGAACGGCCTCGCGAAGCTTGAGGCGCGAACCGGCATGATCTTCGCGGTCGAGAACCTGTACCCGCTGCGGGCAGGCTCGGAGGTGGCGGCCTGGGCGCCGAACTGGAACCCGATCGAGCTCGACGTCTCGCAGACCACGCTTGACCTGTCGCACACCGCCGTGTCGGACTCCGACGCGATTGACATGGCCAAGCGACTCGGTTCGCGGCTCGCGCACATTCACCTGGCCGACGGAACCAAGTCAGGCCTGCCTGATGAGCACCTGGTGCCTGGCCGCGGGAACCAGCCTTGCCGCGACTTGCTCGAACTCCTGCCGGGAATGGGCTACAACGGCATGGTCGTCGTCGAAATCGGCACCCGCCGGGCTCAGAGTTCCAAAGAGCGTTACAACGACCTCGCTGAGTCTCTTCGGTTCGCGAAGGCCTATCTGCCCGCCGTGCCAGTTCGCCGGTAGAGGGATTATTTGCGGCTTATATATCGATTATCAAGGTGACTGGCCCGTCGTTGACGAGCGCCACCTCCATGTGCGCACCGAAGACGCCGGTCTGGACAGATCCGCCTAGTTCGCGCAGCTCCTGCGCGAAGGCGGTCACCAGGGGCTCGGCGATCTCGCGGGGGGCCGCCGCGTTCCAGCTCGGCCGTCTGCCCTTGGCCGTCTGCGCGTACAAGGTGAACTGGCTCACCACGAGCAGCGGTGCCCCGGTGTCGGCGCAGGATTTCTCATTCGCGAGTATTCGCAGGTAGTAGATCTTGCTGGCCAGGGCGGCGGCCCCGGCGGCGGTGTCCTCGTGGGTCACCCCCACGAGGACGAGCAGCCCAGGGGCGGCTAGCTCGGCGACAACGTCACCGGCTACCGTTACGCTCGCTTCACGTACTCGTTGGACGACAGCTCGCACGGGAAGGCATTCTCGCATGGCCGGCACCGCAACCTTGATCACCGTCGCGCCGACTGGGGCCGAGCTCGAGAAGCCCGCCGTGCCCGCGCTCCCGGTCACGCTCGACGAGCTGGTCACGACCGCGAAGGAATGCCAGCAGGCCGGCGCCGCGATCATCCACGTCCACATCAGGGACGGTGACGCTAAGCCGACCCTCGACCTCGGTCGGCTGACCGACACGGTGCAGGCGCTTCGCGAGGGTACCGACCTGATCGTGCAGCTCTCCACTGGCGGCGCGGTGACCGACCCCTACGAACACCGGCTCGCCGTGCTCGACGCGGCTCCGGACGGCTGCTCGCTGACCTGCGGGACCGTGAATTTCGGCGATGACGTCTTCATGAATCCCTGGCCGTTCATGTGCGACCTCTACGTCAAGACCCAGGAGCTTGGCGTGGTGCCGGAATTCGAGCTGTTTGACCTCGGGCACGTGGCCTCGCTGCATCGCTTGCTTGCCCTGTTCGGGCCGCCGTTCGGCGGGCACGTGCATTGCGACCTGGTCATGGGCGTGCCCGGCGGGATGGCGGGCGATGCGGCGACGCTGGTGCGGGCGGTGGAGGCGCTGCCGGCCGGGGCGACGTGGTCGGCGACCGGGATCGGCCGATCCGCCTTGCCTGTGATGTTCGCCGCGCTCGCGGCGGGCGGGAACCTGAGGGTTGGCCTGGAGGATACGGTGACGTTCTCGCGCGGCCGCCCGGTGGCGAGCAACGCCGAACTGGTCGAGCGGGCCGCGACCTTGGCCGAGCTGGCGCAGCGGCCGGCGATGGCACCAGATCAGGCGAGAGCGATGCTCGGGATCCCGGCATGACGGCTCACCCCATACTCGCGGAGGTCATCAGGTCCGGGGTCAGGGAATCCTGGCACCGGGGCTCGCTGATCGTCATTGACGGTTCTGGCGCGGAACTGCTCGCGCTTGGCACCCCGGCCGAGCCGATGTTCCCCAGGTCGTCGAACAAGCCGATGCAAGCGGCGGCGATGCTGCGCAGCGGCCTTGACCTGGACGGCGAACTGCTCGCGCTGGCCTCGGCGAGTCATTCAGGCGAGGACTTCCACATCGAAGGCGTCCGGTCGATCCTGCGCGGGGCCGGGCTCAGCGAATCCGACCTTCAGTGCCCGCCCGACTTTCCGCTGGACGAGACGGCCAAGGCCGAGTTCCTTCGGGCCGGCGGCAAACCCGATCGCATCCACATGAACTGCTCTGGCAAGCACGCCGCGATGCTGGCCACCTGCGTCACGCAGGGCTGGCCGACGAGCAGTTACCGCGACCCCGCCCATCCGCTACAGGAAAAGATCAAGATCATGATCGGCCAATTGGCAGCCGAGCCGGTCGCGCACGTCGGAGTGGATGGCTGCGGCGCGCCGCTGATGTCGATTTCGCTGGCTGGGCTGGCCCGGGCGTTCAGCGCGGTGGTGCGAGCCGAGCCTGGCACCGCCGAGCGCCGGGTGGCCGATGCGATGCGCGGTTTTCCGGCCTGGATGTCAGGGACGACCAGGTACGAAGCGGCCCTGATGGAAGCTATCCCTGGCTTGCTGATGAAACCGGGCGCCGATGGCGTGTGCGCGTTCGCTTTCGCCGACGGCCTCGCCGGGGCAGTCAAGATCGACGACGGCGGCGGGCAACGCGCGCTGCCGCCGGTGCTAGCGGCGCTGCTGACCAGATTTCGCGGTGATCGGAAGGCTGACCTGGAGGTTCTCGGGCGGATGGCTACTACGCCGGTGAGGGGCGGTGGCGAGACCGTAGGCGAGGTCCGGCCGGTGCTTCCCGTGCTTGCAGGGTAGTTTGCAGCAGCAAGCATCAGTGGCAGACTGGCGTCATGAGTCCAGTCAACGTCAGCGGCATCGGTTCTTACATCCGGGAGCAGCGCGAGCAGGCGAAGATCTCAATCCGCCAGCTCGCCCAGGCGGCCGGGGTGTCCAATCCGTACCTGAGCCAGGTCGAGCGCGGCTTGCGGCGGCCGAGTGCCGATATCTTGCAGCAGATAGCCAAGGGGTTGCGGATCTCCGCCGAGGCGCTCTACGTGCAGGCCGGGATTCTCGAGGACAAGCCAGCCGAGACGACCGTGACCGATGCGATCAGGGCGGACACCGAGATCACCGAGCGGCAGAAGCAGATGCTGATCGACATCTACGACTCGTTCCGCAAGGAGGTCAAGGCCGAAGCCGAAGCCAGGGCGGCCGCCGAGGCGGAGCCTGAGCCCGAGCCCGAGCCCGAGCCCGAGCCGTCGGGTGACGAACCCGCCGACGAGGCCGGGATCGAGGCGCAGGCTCACGAAATCGCGCACGCCAAGGTCGAGGCCATCGCCGACGAAGAGCCGAGCGTGAAGGCCGACCCGGAGTTCGAAGCGGAAGCCGAGACCGTAGCCGAGGCCGAGGTCGGTGCCTGGACCGACCTCGATCCCGGTCAGCAGTCAGGCACCGGCTGAGTCGCCGGACCAGATAGATTAACTTCCGTGGCTTTGTCTTTCAACGCACTAACGCCTCTCAACTGGTTCTTCTTCGCGCTCGCGGTGGCTGCCCTGATTGTTGAGGTCTGGGCCTTCGTCGACGCCATCATCCGCCCCTCGGCGGCGTTCCCGGCCGCGAGCAAGCAGACGAAGCCGCTGTGGCTGATCATTACCGGCGTCGCGGCCGCTATCGGGCTCTACGGCGTGGCCTACGAAGGCCAGTCCGGGGTTGGCGTGGCGATCAGCATCCTGCCGGTCGCCGCTTTCATCGGGGCTGCGATCTACCTGACCGACGTCCGTCCTAAGGTAAGGGAGATCGGGGGAAGGGGCGGGTCTTCGCATCAGGGCCCGTACGGACCCTGGTAGCGTCGGCTCCTGCACTAGCCCGAGTTTCCGATGATCATGGTGCGGGGTGACTGTTACCGCTGGTTAGCTATGGTCGGAGGGGTGGTTTTCGTGTATTACCCACGTCAGCGTCTGGGGGCGTAACGGGCGAGGCCGAAGACCTCGGCGAGCTTGTCTTGGACCGGGCTGGTTTCGGTGAGCATGCGGTGGGCTCGGGGCCGGCCGCGGCCGCCCTGGTAGAGCAGGACGGTCTCGCCGATCCCGGCGAGTTCGCCGAGCAGGGAGCGGACGGACAGGTCCAGGCCGGCGCGGGCGGCGGCGCGGCGCATGAGGTGGGCGGTCTGCAGGGCCAGGACGCAGGTGAAGACGTGGACGCGGATGTTGTGCTCGGTCCAGTGGTGCATCGGTGAGAAGGACACGACCCGGGTGTCTTTCATCTGGCGGAAGGAGAACTCGGCCTCGGACTGGGACCGGTACCCGGCGACCACGTCCGGGACGGGCCAGTTGTCGTGGCCGGTGATGAGCACGTGCTTGCCGAAGATTTCTTCTTCCAGGGCGGCGCGGGCGTCGGCGTCGATGTTCCAGGTCAGGCGGAGGTCTTTGGGCTGGTCGCCGGTCAGTTCCCAGGTGATGACCCGCCGGACCCAGGGCTTGGCGGTGATCGCGGTGATCTCGGCTTCCACCTTGTCCTTGCCGCGGCGGGTCTTGCCGCGGGCCAGGGTAGCGGCCAGCTCATCCAGTTTCTTGCCGGCCTTGGCCAGGGTGGTGCTGTCGAACCCGGCGGCCTGGCTCTTGTGCAGCTCGGGTGAGTGCGTCAGGATGGCGCGCCGCTGCGCGCCGTAGACCTCGCGGCGGGTGTCAAAGGCGGTCAGCCCGCCGAACCGGTCCTTGTCGACGACCGAGCGGGCGGAGGCGGGCAGGGCGGTCAGGTCAGGGCAGTCCGAGGCCGGCACCGACCCGATGTAATGCAGCCCGGTGCCGGCCAGGTGGGCGAAGTTCGCCTCGGAGTTCTGCCCGGCGTCGAAGACCACGGTCAGGTCAGGGTCGCCGCGCGGGATGCCGGCTGTGGCGGCGACCGTCTCGTACTGGCCGCGGAGCTGGTCGATCATGGCGGTGAACTGGGTGACATCAGGCCGGTCGCCGGGGTAGGCGTGCCAGGTCAGCGGGATCCCGCCGTCCCGGGTGACCACCAGCCCCAGCCCGACCAGCCGCAGGTCGGCGCGCTTCTGCTTGGCCTTGCCCCGCTGCGCGATAGGCGCTCTCCCGTTCGCCGTGTCGATGAAGGTGGCGAAGTTGGTCATGTCCAGCGCAACCGAGGAGACGTCCACGCCGGAGAACTGCACGATCCGCACCGCGATCGCCGCGCTGATCTTCTCCAGCTGCTCCAGGGTGACGGCGTGCATCGCGTCCCAGAACCGCCGGTGGTCCAGCGCCGGAGCGGGGATCTTGGTGAACCGGGCCGCGGCGGTGGCCTTCCACCAGTCCGCGAACGCGGCCTTCGAACATGGCGCGACCAGCCGGTTCAGCGCCGCCAGCGCCAGGTACGTCCCCGTGGCCAGCGGCTGCCCGGCCGGGCGCGGGCCTGCCGCTTCGTCGATGATCCCCGCCACGCCGAGATCTTCCAGCACTCCCCAGGCCGCGGCGACCGCGCCGAAGTCCTTGTGCCCGGTCCGGTCCGGCAGGCCCAGCCCGCCGCCGCGCATCGCGGCGGCTAGCTCCCCGGCGGTGCCCAGGTATTCCTGTGAGACGATCCGGGGCTTGCCGTCCACGCGGGCGGACTCCACCAGGTAGTAGTACGTAGCCGCGCCGCGCTTCTTCCCCACGATCGATGCCATATATGGGTAATACACCTTCAAGACGACCGGGACAACCACCGCCACAGCGTGTCATCAGCGAAAACGCGTCAGACCCAGGCCCGGCGAGGCACCACCAGGCCATGATCATCGGAAACTCGGGCTAGGGAGATTGGCGGGCGTTCGTGACTGAGGTTAACTGGCGTACCCAGCGGCTTGAGCTCGACGATCAGTCGCTGCGCGAATGGGACGCGACCGTGCTCGCGGTCGGCGAAGACGGCATCGTGAGGCCGATGGCGGTACTCATGTAGCCTCAACCGCTCAGATCGGTCGGATAGAGGTAGTCAAGATCGAAAACAAGGGCAGGGGCTTTCGTCGGCTGCGTATTCGGATCGCGGGGTAATGTTTTAAGGTCAAGACCTGCTGCGGCGGTGGTGGGGTACCGGACATGTGCCGCCCGGCTGCTTTCAGCCGCCCCGGCCCAGCAGCAACGATGGCCCACCGATGCTGCTGCAGCCCGAGCCCGGCGAACGGAATTGCCCGCGACGCCGGGACTCAGCACCGCCGACTGGTCGCCGGAGGCCCTGGCCGGGCGAATTGCCGCAGTTGTCCAGCCTAGAGAGGCAGCAGCAGCGCAGTCGCGGGGGCCAGGACGATGATGGCCGCGAATACGCCAACAGCGACGATCGCGGGCAGTGGCAACCCCGGCGGCGGTCGGAGCAGCCTCGTTACCCGCGCGGCTAGCTCGCCATCGGATGCGGACGCCGCGACGGCCAAGGCCCCGGCCGGTGCGTTGCCGCCGCCTGACACGCCGACGCGGAGCAGAGCGGTCGCGAGTTCCCTGGCTGGCCGCCGTCGGCGCGCGCGATCATCGGCCAGCATCTCCACCAGCAGCGCGACCTCAGCGTTCGCGGCCCTTGCCGTCGCCGACCAGCGGAACGCGCGGAGCAAGGCCGTGAACGGCAGCAGTACAAGGTCGTGCCTTGCCCGCAGGTGCGCGCGCTCGTGCGCGAGCACAGCGGCGAGCTCGGCCTGGTCGAGCAAGTTAAGCGCGCCCGCGCTGATCACGATGGCCGACCGCAGGCCAGGCACGCAGTAGGCGGCGGCCGCCGGGTGATCGACGACCAGGGCGCCAGGCACCTTCGGGTCGTCGTGGGCGAGGAGTCCGAGCAGTGTCCGCTGCCGGTGCCTGGCTCTGAGCACGGCCGCGACGGCGGCGGCGAGCACCCAGACGAGGAGCGCGAACAGCGCCGCGCTGGCCGCGAGCGAGAGCAGCCGGAGCGCGGCGAGCAGGCCAAACTGGCCGATCGCCACGCTGCCGAGCACGAGCCTGAGCGCCCGCTCGAACGCCGTGGCCGCGACCCCTGAGTAGCGCGGCCCAAGCGAAGAACCGCCGAATTCGGTCAGGCCGAGCCGCCGGGCACCGCTAGAACTGACCAGACCGGCCGAGCCGAACCCGGCGAGAGCACCAATGGTCGCCAGCCCCCACCCGAGTCCTAGCGCCTGCCACAGCACGATCGCCGCGACCGGGCACCGGCGCGCCCACCGTGCGCCGGCCAGCAGCTGGGCCACTGGTACGCACGCGACGGCGAAGGCGCCGAGCAGGACGGTAGCGGGCACGGCAATCAGCCTCGGTCCGCTCCGTCGTCGGTGCGGCTGTCGGTTCCGCTCAGGGTCTCGAGCGCCGCGCGCAATGCCTCAGCCTCAGATCCGGTCACGCTCCTGGCGAACCTGGTAAGTGCCGCCTGGCGGTCGCCGGTCTGATCGAGCGCGGTCAGCATGAGTTCGGCCACGTACGCCTCGCGGCTCTCAGCCGGCCGGTAACGCCAGGCGCGCCCGACCCGCTGGCGCCGGACGAAGCCCTTCTTAGCCAGCCGGTCAAGCACGGTCATGACCGTCGTATGCGCCAGATCCCGGTCGGTAAGACAGGCACCTACCTGCCGCACGGTCATAGGATCACGCGACTCCCAGAGAACTTCCATGATGGCCCGCTCTAGCTCTCCCAACCGGTTCATGGACTCACGATAAGCGACTCTAAGGCGAAAGCCACAGCCGGACCCGGCGGTTGCGGAAACCTTCGGCGGACTTAGCGAACCGGCCCGCTCCGCGCTACCTTGCAAGCATGGACGTGCCAAGAGTGGCGGTCAGCGTCGACCTAGTGATCCTCACGGTACGTGACAGCCAGCTTTCCGTGCTCGCCTGGCGAAGGGATACAGAGCCGCACTTTGGCACCTGGGGCCTGCCCGGCGGCTTCATCAGGCTGGACGAGGACCTGCCCGCGGCAGCGGCCCGCGTGCTTGCCGAGCGGGCGGGCCTTCCCGACGCGCCGGTCCACCTTGAGCAACTTCAGACCTACGGTTACCCGGATCGTGACCCAAGACAGCGCGTGGTCGCTGTCGCCTACCTGGGCCTTGCTCCGGACTTGCCCGCGCCTGAGCAGCCAAGAATGAGCTGGCAGCCGGTCAGGAAACTGGCCGAGATGAGTTTTGACCATCTGCGGATTTTGCAGGATGGCGTGGAGCGGGCACGGGCCAAGCTTGAGTACACCGCGCTCGGAGCAGCGTTCTGCCGGGACGAGTTCACCGTGGCCGAGCTTCGCCGGGTCTATGAGATCGTCTGGGACACCCCGCTTGATCCCCGTAACTTCCATCGCAAGGTCACCGGAGCGGAGGGCTTCCTCATCGACACCGGCTCGGTGACGTCATCTGGCGGCCGGCCCGCCCAGCTTTACCGTCCTGGCGACGCCGAGCTTCTGCATCCGCCGATGCTCAGGCCAAGACAGCGGCTCGCGAGCGAGCCGGTCAGGCAATCGCCCGGCGGTCCGATTGAGCCGTCACCGCCCATGTCCGCAGGTACCGTCCCGGCCGCTTCCAGCCCAGGAGCACAATAATGTCTATGCAGACCCGACGGATGCCCCAATCTCCACGATTCCGGCCGGTACTCGATCAATTCGCACCATACATGCCGGGAAAGCAGCCAGCCGCCAGCGCCGGACCCAGCTACAAGCTGTCGTCGAACGAGTCGCCATACGGCCCGTTGCCCTCGGTCATGAAGGTCATCGCCGAGGCGGTTGGTGACATCAACCGTTATCCGGACAACGGTGCCGCTGAACTGACCGAGGCCATCGCGGCCCGTTACGACGTGCCGACCGCGCATGTCGCCGTCGGCTGCGGCTCAGTCGGCGTGGTACAGCAACTGCTTGAGGCGGTCGCCGACCCAGGGGCCGAGGTGCTCTACGCCTGGCGCTCGTTCGAGGCTTACCCTTACCTCGCTGACCTAGCCGGAGCTACCTCGGTTCAGGTGCCGCTCCGCGATGAGGGCCATGACCTTGATGCGATGTCGGCGGCGGTCACCGAGCACACCAGGCTGATCTTCGTCTGCACCCCCAACAACCCGACCGGCACAGCAGTCCGGACCACCGACCTCGAACAATTCATCGACCAGGTCCCTGGTGACTGCCTGGTCGTGCTCGACGAGGCTTACGTGGAATACGGCCGTGACCCAGGGGCCTGCGATGGCGCCGCGGTATATCGCGACCGGCCCAATGTCGCGGTGCTCCGTACATTCTCCAAGGCCTACGGCCTCGCCGGGCTGAGGGTCGGGTTCCTGATCGGCCACGAACCGGTCGCGGCCGCCGCCAGGAAGACGATGCTGACGTTCTCGGTGAACGCGCTCGCCCAGGCGGCGGCCGTCGCCTCGCTCGCGGCCGAGGGAGAGCTGCTCGACCGGGTCGACCTTGTCGTCGGGGAGCGGCAACGGGTACGCGAGGCACTGCTCGGCGCAGGGCTGGGCGGTACCGCCGACCGAGGCCAACTTCGTCTGGCTCAGGCTTGGCGATCGGACCACGGACTTCGCCGAGGCCTGCGACGCGGCCGGGATCAGCATCAGGCCGTTCGCGGGCGAAGGGGCCAGGATCTCGATCGGCGAGCCGGCCGCAAATGACGCCTTCCTCGAGGTGGCGGCCGACTTCCTGGCCAGCCGACCCGACCTGGCCGTCCGGTGAAGGTCTATGTCATCAACGAGAATCCTGACTGGTATCCGCCGGTCGCGGCCGCGTTCGACGCCCTGGGAATCCCGCACGAGCAGTGGCAGCTCGGCGAGGATGTCATCGACCTGGACGCCGAACCGCCCGCCGGCGTGTTCTGGTCACGGATGAGTGCCTCGTCCCACACCAGAGGACACCTGTTCGCCAAGGACCAGACCAGGGGCGTGCTGAGCTGGCTCGAGCGGTCAGGACGGCGGGTGGTGAACGGCCGCGAGGTGATCGAGCTCGAGATGAGCAAGGTCGAGCAGCACGCCGCGCTGCGGGCGTCCGGCTTCGACGTGCCGCGCACGATCGCGGTGGCGGGCACCGAGCGGCTGGCGGAGGCCGCTCGCCAGCTGCCCGCTCCGTTCATCAGCAAGCACAATCAGGGCGGCAAAGGGCTCGGGGTACGGTTGTTCGCCAGCCACGAAGAGTTCGACGAATACGTCAGGTCGCCGGAGTTCGAGTTCCCTGTGGACGGCATCACGCTGCTTCAGGAGTACCTGGTCGCGGCCGAGCCCCGCGTGACGCGGGCGGAATTCGTCGACGGCGAGTTCGTCTACGCCATCACGGCCGACACCGCCCTCGGCGGCTTCCAGCTCTGCCCAGCCGACGCCTGCGCCGTCGGCGAGAATCCCCCGAGCCTGTTCGCACTGAGAAGAGACTTCGACCACCCGATCATCGGCCGGTACCTGGACTTTGCCTCCAGGCAGGGGATTGAGATCGCCGGGTTTGAGTTCATCGAGACTGCCGACGGTCGGCTGGTGACCTACGACATCAACACGACGACCAACTACAACGCCGAGATCGAGGCCGTCGCGCCGCGCTCGGCGCAGCGGGCGGTAGCCTCCTTCCTCGGGCGGCTGCTTGACGAGACGATCGAAAGGGCTGCGTAAAGCCGATGCGCTTCGGATACTGGATGCCGATATTCGGCGGGTGGCTGCGGAACGTGCCTGACGAGGGCATGAGCATCGACTGGCCTTACCTCAGGGACCTGGCGGTCGAGAGCGAGCAGCACCGCTTCGAGCTTTCGCTGATCGCCGAGCTTAACCTCAACGACATCAAGGGCCATCGCGCTCCGTCGTTGGACTGCTGGGCGCTGGCACCCGCCGTCCTCGCCGTGACCAGCTCACTTGAGCTGATGCTCGCGGTCAGGCCCAACTATCACTCGCCCTCGCTCACGGCCAAGGCCCTCTCCACGCTCGAGGTGATCGCGCCCGGCCGGATCTCGCTCAACGTCGTGTCCTCGTGGTGGAAGGACGAGGCGGCGCAGTACGGCATGCCTTTCGACGTCCACGACGCCCGCTACGCGCGGACCTCGGAGTGGCTGGACATTGTCTCCCGGCTGCTCCGCGAGCCGGAGGTGAGTCATAGCGGGTCGCTCTACACGCTTGAGGGCGCCATTCTCGAGCCCAAGCCGGCCAGCCCGCCTTTCGTCTACATGGGCGGTGAGTCGCCCAAGGCGAAGGAGATCATCTCGGCCCAGTCCGACGCCTACGTCATGCACGGGGACGCGCCCGAGGTGATCGCGGCGAAGGTCGCGGACCTGTCCGCGCTGCGCGAGGCAGCGGCCAGGCCGCCGCTGCGGTTCGGCGTGTCTGGCTACGTCATCTGCCGGGACACCGACGAAGAAGCACAAGCCGAGCTTGAGCGGATCACGAATGTCAGGTCGTCACCCGAGGCCTACGCGTCCTACCGCGACTTCATTGAGGGTTCCCAGCTTGAGTCGCAGGTCTCGATCGAGGAGTACAGCGTGTCCAACCGCGGCCTGCGCAGCGGACTCATCGGCACCCCCGATCAGATCATCGACCGGATCCGTGCCTACGAGTCCGCTGGCGTCGACCTGCTGCTGCTCCAGTTCTCCCCGCAACGCGAGGAAATGGCCAGATTCGGCCGCGACGTAATCGCCAGATACTAACGAAAGCCGCTCACTCCGAGGCGGGCCGGTGCTTGCGTGGCTGCTGCGGGTTCCGACCGTCCGCGTCCGGGTTCGGGCCGTCGGGGTCCCGGCTCGCGGCAAACCGGGCAGGGAGCCGCCAGCCTCGGCCGCGGCAGCAACGATGGGACATCGATGCTGTTCAGCCGGGCCGGGCAACCGCAACGATGGCCCATGGATGTCGTTCCCGCAGCAACGATGGCCCATAGATGCGGTTACCCGCCCCGACCGGACAGCATCCATGGCCCATCGTTGCGGTTCGCTGCGCGGATCTGCCCGCTTCGCCGTCGCCGTCGGCCAGCCTGGGGTCGCTCGTCGTTGCCATCGCGAAATGTGCGCTAGAGCCGGACCTCAGCGCTAGGCCGACTCCTCGATGATGTCGGCGCCTAGGGCGGTCAGGCGGGCGGCGACGGCGGAGTGTCCTCGGTCGATGCGGTAGCCAGGGGAGACGATGGTCTCGCCTTCGGCGGCCAGGCCGGCGAGCACGAGGGCAATGCCGGTGCGAAGGTCGTGAGCGGTGACCTCGGCGCCGTGCAGCGGGGTCGGGCCGTGCGCGACCGCAACGTTATTGGCGACCTCGATCTTGGCGCCCATCTTGTTCAGCTCGTTCGCCATCATGTAGCGGCCGTCGAAGATGGTCTCCCTGATGTAGCTGGTGCCGTCGGCCAGGCAGCTCATCGCCATGATCGGGGACTGCAGGTCGGTGGCGAAGCCGGGGAACGGGCTGGTGATCACGTTGATCGGGCGGAGCGGCTGTTCCCTGCGCACCTGAACGATCGCGCCCTGGGTAGTGAACTCGACGCCCATCTGCTCGAGCTTCCACCTGACCACGCCGAGGTGGTCGAGCGAGGCGCCGACCAGGCTGACCTCGCCGCCGGTGATCGCCGCGGCCATCGCGAAGAGGCCGGCGTCGATCCGGTCAGGCATGACCGTGTGCTCGACGGCGGTCAGTTCCCTGACCCCCTCGACGGTGATGAAACCGGTACCGCCGCCGCTGATCTTGGCACCCATCTTGGTCAGGAACGCGATGACGTCCTGGACCTCGGGCTCCTGGGCAGTGTTGTCGATCACCGTGGTGCCTGGCGCGAGCGACGCCGCCATGATCAGGTTCTCGGTCCCGGTATGCGAAGGCGTGTCCAGGTAAAGGTGCGCGCCCCGCAGGCCGTCGGCCTTGACCCTGATCTCGTTCTCCGCCTCCTCGACCGTAGCTCCAAGGCGGGCAAAGCCCCGGTAATGGAAGTCAAGATTGCGGTCACCGAGGGCGCAGCCGCCGATCTCTTCAAGCACCGCTTCACCGAGGCGGTGCAGCAGGGCAGGCACGAAGAGCACAGAGCCGCGGAACTGCCGCGTGATCTCCGCCGGCAGTACCGGACTGGTCAGCTCGGAAGCGTCGACTACCAGGGTCCGTTCCACTTCGTGGAACTTGACGGTCGCTCCGACTGCCTGGGCTAGCTCAACCGCCCGGCGCACGTCTTCGATCACAGGGACGTTGCGCAGCACCGTGCGGCCCTTCGCGGCCAGCAGCGACGCGGCAATCATCTTCAGCGCCGAGTTCTTGGCGCCCTGAACGAAAACTGTTCCGGTCAGGGTGTTACCGCCCTTGACACGGTAGCGGGTCTGGTGACCGCTGCTCATAACGCTGGAACTCCTGTCCCTGGGGGTTGGGACATCATTATCCCGGCTTGCGGCAACTGCGCTGGCCGGCTCTGGCGATATCTGGGCCAGATCGGATGTCTGGGTACGGTCCATCTCGCGCGTAGCCAAGTATTCCACTGCTTGCTGACCCCCAGGGACTAAGACGACGCCGTTACATAAGGTAGCCGGTCGCGCTCAACGCGTAACCGGTAGCGACCGCGCGGTCACCTTTCTCTGATCGACTGACATTGGCCCAGGTCAGGACGGTGATGCTCAGGTGAGCCATGACGTATGCTTCCCTGGTTCAGGCCACAACATGACAGAGCGGCAGAGGTTTTGCTCACGACGGCAAAGGCTGCTCGGGGTCGAGCTTGGCCAGCCGGTCGAAGACGGCGCCAAGCCTGCTGACATACCGCTCGGGACGGCAGACCTCGTCCAGCCTGGCCTCGTCGAGGTGCTGGCCTCGTTCCGCGGCCTTGACCCGCAGCCTGGCAAGGAACGGCGTCCCCGTCTGCCAGGTCTCCATCGCCGCCTCCTGCACGAGAGCGTACGCGTTTTCCCTCGACATCCCGCCGTCGATCAGCTCGAGCAGCACGGCCGAGGAGTAGATCAGGCCTCCGGTCGCCTCAAGGTTGGCCCGCATCCTCGTCTCGTCGACAACGAGCCCGGACACCAGCCCCGTGGTCTGCTCGAGCAAGTAGTCGGTAGCGATCGCCGCGTCAGGCAGCGCGACCCGCTCGGTCGAACTGTGCGAGATGTCGCGTTCATGCCAGAGTGGTATGCCCTCGAGCACGGGGATGACCTGGGCCCTGACGATCCTGGCCAGCCCGGCGATCCGCTCAGAACGCACCGGGTTCCGTTTGTGCGGCATCGACGACGAGCCCTTCTGCCCGGCCGCGAACGCCTCGGAGAGCTCTCTTACCTCGGTGCGCTGCCCGTGCCTGACCTCGAGTGCCACCGTCTCGCAGACCGTCGCGATGATGGCGAGCACGCTGACCCATTCGGCGATGCCGTCCCGCAGTACGACCTGGGTCGAGGTATCCGCTGCCTGCAGGCCGAGCCTGGCCATCACTGTGGCCTCGATCGCCGGGTCGATGCTCGAATACGTGCCGACCGGCCCTGACAGCTTGCCCGTGGCGACGGCGATCCTGGCCACCCGAAGCCTTCTCGTGCACCTCGCCATCGCGAACGCGAAGTCGGCGACCCGGTGACCCCAGATGTCGGGCTCAGCGTGCACGCCATGGGTACGGCCAACGCGCAACGTGTCCCTGTGCGCCAGTGCGTGCTCGCGCAGTGCCGTGGTCAGCGCGATCGTCTTGTCGATGAGCAGGTCGGTAGCCTGAGTCAGCTGCAGCGCGAGCGCGGTGTCGAGCAGGTCAGAGGACGTCATGCCGAAATGCACATAGGCCGCGGCCTCGCGCGGGTTCGTGTTGTCGGCCCAGGCGGTGAGGAAGGCGATTACGTCGTGGTTGGTGACTTCCTCGATCTTGGCGACTGCCTCGGGTGTAGGCGGCGGGGCGGCGCTGACCGGCGCGAGCGCGTCCGCTGGTATCAGGCCCGCCTCGGACTGGGCCTGGAGTACCAGCGTCTCGACGAGGCACCAGAGCTCATACTTGTGCGCCTCACTCCAGATCTGTCCCATCTGCGGAAGCGTGTAGCGATCGATCATTAGATTATTTTGCTGTATCTACCCGGGGGGGCGACCCCCCGGACCCCCCGATGTGCCGAGGCGCTTTAAGGCGCCGTCTTCCCTCCTCGCTCGGCGCTTCGCGCCCTCGCTCGTCAGTCCAGACGGCGCCGCGCCTCGGCTCTGTGGCTTGGGTTCGAGCTTTGCTCCGCTCGCTTTAAACCAGGCCGACGTGGGCTGAAGACAAGTCGGCTATGTCGGTTCGGTACCAGGTGCCTCTTATCTTGATCTTGGCGGCGGTGGTGTAGGCGGCTTGCCTGGCTTCGGCGAGGTTCTGGCCGGTGCCTACTACGTTGAGTATGCGGCCGCCGTTGGTCACTACGGTTCCGTCCTTGAATGTCGTGCCGGCGTGCAAGACGTAGCTACCGGTGCTTTCTGGTAGATCTTGGAGATTTTCTACCTTGTCGCCGGCCACGGGGGTGGCTGGATAGCCTTCGGCGGCGATTACCACGGTCACGGCGGCGCCTGGGGTCCAGCTGAGTTCGCTTGCGTGGTCGAGGTCGCCCGTTGCGGCGGCGGTCAGGAGGCCGGCTAGGGGGGTGGCCAGGCGGTCGAGAATTACCTGGGTCTCCGGGTCGCCGAACCTGGCGTTGAATTCGATCACCTTGAAGGCCGGCGCTGGTCAGGGCTAGGCCGGCGTAGAGGAGACCCTGGTAGGGCGTGCCGCGGGCGGCTAGTTCCCTGATCGCCGGGTTTATTACCTCAGTGAGCACGGCCTCGGCGAGGTCGGGCGGCGCCCACGGCAGCGGGGCGTAGGCGCCCATGCCGCCGGTGTTGGGGCCGGTGTCGCCGTTGCCCGCGCGCTTGTAGTCCTGGGCGGGTAGCAGGGCAGTCGCGCTGGTGCCGTCGGCCAGGGCGAAGACCGAGACCTCTGGGCCGGCTAGGTATTCCTCGATGACGACCTGGCCGCTGGCGGCGGCGTGGGCGGTCGCGGCGGCGCGGTCGGCGGTGACCAGGACGCCTTTCCCTGCCGCCAGGCCGTCGGCCTTGACTACGTAAGGGGGGCCGAAGGCGTCCAGCGCCTCGCTGACCTCGGCCGGCGTGCGGCAGGTGCGGGAAGCGCCGGTGGGGACGCCGGCCGCCTGCATGAGGTCCTTGGCGAAGGACTTGGAGCCCTCGATCATCGCGGCGGCGCGGCTCGGGCCGAAACAGGTGAAGCCGGCCTCCCGCAGGGTGTCTCCGACTCCGGCTATAAGAGGGGCCTCTGGGCCGATGACGACCAGGTCAGGTTTCAGGTGCTCCGCGAGCCTGACAACGTTCGGCGGGCTTGAGGGATCAACCGGGTACAGCTCGGCTAGCTGGGCGATGCCTGGGTTGCCAGGGGCCGCGTGGACGTCAGTGTCGTCCCTGGCGAGGGCACGCGCAATCGCGTGCTCACGGCCGCCGGAGCCAAGGAGCAGTATGCGCACGCGGTGAACCTAGCCTCAGATGAGCGAGCGGAGCTGGATTGTCTGGTCGCGCTTGGGACCGACGCCGATGGCCGCGACCGGGGCGCCGATCATTTCCTCGAGCGCGAGCACGTAAGAGCGGGCGTTGGCGGGCAGTTCAGCCAGCGTTCTGGCCTCCGAGATGTTCTCCCACCAGCCGTCGAAGTACTCGTAGACCGGCTTGGCGTGGTGGAACTCGGTCTGGGTCATCGGCACGTCGGCGTGGGTCTTGCCGTCGATCTCGTAGCCGGTGCAGACGGGGACCTTCTCCAGGCCGGACAGGACGTCGAGCTTGGTGATGAAGTAGTCAGTGATGCCGTTGACGCGGGTAGCGTACCTGGCGATGACCGCGTCGAACCAGCCCGTGCGGCGCTCGCGGCCCGTGGTGACGCCGTACTCGCCGCCAGTCTTCCTCAGCCACTCGCCCGTGGCATCGGTCAGCTCGGTCGGGAACGGCCCGGCGCCGACCCTGGTGGTGTACGCCTTCACGATGCCAAGGATCCTGGTGATCCTCGTCGGGCCTAGTCCTGAACCTACGCACGCACCGCCGGCTGTCGGTGAAGAGGAGGTCACGAAGGGGTAGGTGCCGTGGTCGACGTCGAGCAGGGTGGCCTGGGCGCCCTCGAGCAGGACTATCTTGTCCTCGTCCAGGGCCTGGTTGAGGATCAGGCCCGTGTCGGCCACGTAGCTCGCCAGGCGCTGGCCGTGCGCGATGTACTCGTCGGCTACCCGGTCCCCGTCGATGCCACGCCGGTTGTAGACCTTGGTCAGGACCTGGTTTTTCTCGCGGAGCACGAGGTCGAGTTTCTGGTGGAGGATGGCGGGATCGAAGAGGTCCTGCACCCTGATGCCGGTTCTCGCCACCTTGTCGCTGTAGGCCGGCCCGATGCCTCTTCCTGTGGTGCCGATGCGCGCCTGGCCCAGGTAGCGCTCGGTTACCTTGTCGAGCGATACGTGGTGGGGCATGATCAGGTGGGCGTTAGCTGAGATCAGGAGGCGGTCACAGGAGACGCCCCTGGCCTCAATGTCGTCGATCTCCTTGATCAGGACGGCGGGGTCGATGACTACGCCGTTGCCGATGACCGGGATCGAGTGCTTGGACAGCACGCCGGACGGGAGCAGGTGCAGTGCGTAGCTCTCGTCCCCGATGACCACCGTATGCCCGGCATTATTGCCGCCCTGGTACCTGACTACGTAGTCAACGCTGTCGCCCAGAAGGTCAGTGGCTTTGCCCTTACCCTCGTCGCCCCACTGGGCGCCAACGATCACGATGGCGGGCATGTAGACAAGGCTATCTGGAGGGTGGTGGCAGCGCTACAACCGCCTCCTCGTACAGGACGGACGGCGGTCTGGGCTGGGCGGAACCCCGGCCCGCCCGAACCCCGGCCCGGGCGAACCCCGGCCCGGCGGGCGGCCGGGGCTGGCCTCGGCTGGTTTGATTTGGCCGTTATGCGTGGGTCCAGAAAGTGAACCCGTACAAGGTTGCCGCCGGGTCGGCACCTTGTACGGATTACCTACCTTTAAGAATCCGGCATATCAGGTGTAACCTCGCACTGCGAAGTAGGAAACCCGTACAAGGTCGCTCTGCGGCCACGACCTTGTACGGGTTCATTCTGGACGGACCCGATTCCTGCCCCGGACTGACAATCCTGAGTTAACCGAGCGGCGGCAGTGCCTCGACGGCGGCGGGACTGGCGTCTGCGAGGAACTCACAGACGCGGACAACCTCCTCGTCTTCTCCGATAGCGGACGCAGCCGCCCCGAGCGCATGGAGAGATCGCAGGAAGCCGCGATTTGCTTCGTGTTCCCAGGGGATCGGCCCGTATCCGCGCCAGCCGGCGCGCCGTAGCTGGTCGAGTCCGCGATGGTAACCGGTTCTGGCGTAAGCGTAGGCCGCGACCGGGTCGGTCTTTGATGCTCGCTCCGCTAGGTCGGCCCAGGCAGCGCAGTACATAGGGAATCGAGCGGCCACGGTGGAAGGATCTGCCCCTTCGCGCAGCATGCCCGCCGCCGATTCGTCCTCGGGCAAATAGGTGGGAGGCGGAGTCGGCGTGGCAAGAAGGTTCTCGTGCGTCATGTAGCTAATCCTGCCGTCTGGCCAGGCACCGCAGAGGGGCCAGGGCAGCTGAATTGTCAGTGGCCCATGCGAGGCTTGCGCCGTGCGGTCAACTCCTCTGCCGGTGTCAGGGCGATTAGCTGGGATTGTCACTACCGCGGAACTCGGGCGGGCCGGCATCTCCGATGCCGATCTCCGGGTCCTGAAAGGACAGGGCGTCTTGACGCCTCTCGGCCGCGGGGTCTACGCACGCGGCGGTGAAGCCCTGAAGGTGAGTTCTTCGCCTCGCGGAGCGAGAGCGCTTCGTGCTGCGGCGGCCGCGGCTGTATGCGGGCCAGAGACCCTCATAAGCCACCGCGATGCGGCCTCAATTCTGGGGCTCGACATGCTCCATGACGATAAACAAGCTGACCGGGGCCTCGTCTCGATGACCCGGCCGCCTGAGGCGCGCGGCAGTCATTCCGTCCGGCCGGGAATTGAGCTCCACACCGCCGCCGTCCCCGAGCGGCATCGGATGACCTGGCGAGCGGTTCGCTTGACGTCTCCGGCGAGAACCGTCGTAGACCTGGCGCGTTCGGTTTCATTCACGGATGGCGTAGTCGTCGCCGACTCGGCGTTGCGGAGGAAGCTCACGAATCGTGACGAGATGCGAGAGGTAGTCAAGTTTTGCGCCGGCTGGCCGGGCATCGCGCAGGCCAGGAAGGTGGTGGCGTTTAGCGATGAGCGCGCGGAGTCGGTGTTTGAGTCGATCGCTAGGGTCGCGTTCGATCAGGGCGGGCTGCCGCCGCCTGATCTGCAGGCCTGGGTAGGCAAGGACGGGGTGGTGATCGGCCGGGCCGACTTCTTCTGGCCCGAGCATTCAACGATTGCCGAAGCGGACGGCGCGGCGAAATACGCCGATCCGCAGGAGGCAAGGAACCAGTTGTGGCGGGACGCCGCGCTGCGGGCGGCCGGGTTCGAGGTCGTGCACTTCGGCTGGCACGAATTGCGGCTCAATCCCGATCAGGTCGTCGCGGCGGTCAGGGCCGCCTTCGCGCGGAGCACCGCGCGAAGGGCGGCCGAGGCGCTCGCCACGGCTCAGGTGCTCCGGACGAGCTAGCCCAAGCGCTTGCCGGTGGACAGCAGGTCCTCGCAGGCTTCGCCAACGCGAGTGGCCATGGCAGCTTCGGCGGCCTTGCCCCAGGTGCGCGGGTCGTAGGCCTTCTTGTCGCCGACGTCGCCGTCGACCTTCAGCACTCCGTCGTAGTTGGTGAACATGTGGCCTGCAACCGGCCTCGTGAAGGCGTACTGCGTATCGGTGTCGACGTTCATCTTGACCACGCCGTAGGAGATAGCCTCCCGGATTTCCTCGAGCGCGGAGCCTGATCCGCCGTGGAAGACCAGGTCAAACGGCTTCTGCTTGCCGTAAGCCTCGCCGACGGCCTGCTGGATGTCGTTCAGGATCGAGGGGCGGAGCTTGACGTGGCCTGGCTTGTAGACGCCGTGCACGTTGCCGAAGGTCGCGGCCAGGATGTACCGGCCGTTCTCGCCAAGGCCCAGGGCCGCCGCGGTCTCGAGCGCGTCCTTGGGGGTGCTGTACAGCTTCTCGTTCATCTCGCCGGTCACGCCGTCTTCCTCGCCGCCGACGACGCCGATCTCAAGCTCCATGACGATCTTCGCGGCGGCGCACTCGGCCAGCAATTCGGTCGCGATGCGCAGGTTCTCCTCGAGCGGAACGGCCGAGCCGTCCCACATGTGCGACTGAAACAGCGGCTGCTGCCCGGCGGCGACGCGCTCCTTCGAGATCTGAACCAGCGGCCGCATGTAGCCGTCCAGCTTGTCCTTCGGGCAGTGATCGGTATGCAGACCGATGTGCACCGGGTATTTATCGGCGACAATATGGGCGAATTCGGCGAGCGCGACAGCTCCGGTCACCATGTTTTTGAGCGAGCCGGACAGGTACTCGGCGCCGCCGGTCGAAATCTGGACGATCCCGTCGCTTTCCGCGTCGGCGAAACCGCGCAGCGCCGCATTGAGCGTCTGGGTAGAGGTCACGTTGATCGCCGGGTAAGCGAAGCCGTGCTCCTTGGCCCGGTCGAGCATCTCGGCGTAGATCTCTGGCGTCGCGATAGGCATTGCGGTCCGTTCCCTCTCGTCAGGCGTGCGCAGTTCGGTTTGCGGACTCGCGTCCCCAGACCGCACTGCCGATGTTTGCTGTCAAAGTGCGGACTGGCTTCCGATCCGGCCGCGCCGCCGGTGTTGGCCTGCACAGGTAAAAGTATCTCTGATCGCGGGGCGGGCTTCAGCTCAAGCCAAGGTCGGCCAGCTCGTACGCGGCCAGGTATGGCAGCCCGCGCGCTTGCACAGCCGCCCGTGCCCCTCGGTCGACGACGACGGCCACGCCGGCTACTTCGGCACCTGCCTCGGTAAGCGCGTCGACGGCCGCTAGCACCGAACTGCCCGTCGTTGAGGTGTCTTCCACGGCAAGTACTCTGACCCCGGCGACGTCGGGACCCTCGATCCGGCGTTGCAGGCCGTGGGCCTTGCCTTCCTTGCGTACCACGAACGCGTTCAGTGCGCGACCCTGCTCGGCCGCGGCGTGCATCATCCCGGTCGCGACCGGGTCGGCCCCGAGCGTCAGGCCGCCGACGGCTCCGAACTTCCACGGGCTCGTCAGATCGAGCATCACCCGACCGGCGAGCCTGGCGGCGGTGCCGTCAAGCAGAACCCGGCGCAGATCGATGTACCAGTCGGCGCGCAGGCCGGAACTCAGTGTCACTTCTCCGTGCACGACCGCCTTCGCCTTTATCTCGGCGAGCAGCTCGGTGCGATCGGTCACATGCGGCTCCGCGGGTTGGGCGTTCATACAAAAGGCCAGGTCAGATCGACAGCGAGGACGGTGCGGGTCAGGGGTAGGCGGGCGGAATCCTCGCTGAGGAACCAGGTGGATGACGGGCGGATGAAGCGACGCCGATCAGCCTACAGCCAAGCGGCCAGACCGCCCAGGAACCCGCGCCCGCGTGTCTTTGCCACCGATTCTGGCTGCGGCGATCGCATTGAGAGCCGTTAGCCAGGCCGAGCCCTAGGCCTGTGATCTGCGCTATAGGTCACGAAGGCCGCTAGGCGCTGGTAACGTCTCGGCTCAGGGGAAAGGATGGTGTCGGGTGGATCGCTGCGCGCTCTTCGTTGATGCAGGCTATGCCCTCGCCGATGGCGCGATGGCCGTTCATGGCACGCGTCGTAGGGACTCCGTCTCCTGGGACCACGCCGGCTTGCTGAAGCTGCTTGCTGGTCTGGCCAGGGACCGGACCGGGCTTCCTGTGCTGCGCTGTTACTGGTACGAGACCGCCGCCGAGGGCCGCAGAACCGCCGAGCACGACGCGCTCGCGGAAATGCCTGGCCTGAAGCTGAGGCTGGTCAACGCGCTGCCAGGCCGGCGCGAAGGCATCGAGAGCCAGTTGCGGCGCGACCTGGTCACGCTGGCCAAGAGCGGCGCCATTACTGACGCGTTCATTGCCAGCGCCAACGAGCACATCGCCGAGATCGTGGCGGAGGTGCAGGATCTTGGCCTTCGAGTCGTGATCCTGCACATAGCCTCGGACGGAGGCTGGACGATCCCGCTGCCGCTCAGGCAGGAGTGCGACGACATCGTCGAAATCTCGGGCGTGCACCTGCGGTCTTTTGTCGACTTGATCAAGGGTGCCGAGCCGGTCGCCACGGAGGACCAGTACCCGGCCGGTGCCTTCGCCGCTCGTGGTAGTCAGGACGCCAAGAACACCATGGTCGGCGCTCTGACGCACCAGGGTCTTCCTGCTGCCGCGCTGCCCGCAGCGGGTTCGGCGTACCAGGTTCCCGACAGCAGAGACCCGCGTCAGGACGGTCCCGCCTACGCCGGCCAGTCGGCCATGCAACCCAGCCCGTACCAGCAGGACATGTCCCCGCAGCCCCAGTACTTTGGCGCGCCGACGGGCGGTGCCTCGACGGCGGGACCGGCTCAGCCGGGCCGATCCGCCGCGCCAGCGCAGGCGCAGGAGCCCAGCGGCCTGGCGGCTCCTGCTGACGGCCAGACTTCCGCCGGGTCCGCGGCCTACCCGGTCTCAACCGGGTACGACAGCGGACCTGCTCGGCCGGCCCAGATTCCTGGCCAGCCGACTCCCAGTCAGGCAATGCCCGTTTCCGGCTATCAAAACGGAACAACCGGCATCTACCAAAATGCACCAGGCGTCGGCTACCCAGGTAGCAACGGTCAGATCGGTGCCGATCAAGTCGGCCCCGGCCAGCAGGCTACCGGCCAGCACGGGATTCCTCAGCAGGGGGCATCACCGCAAGGCCCGTCCCAGCACGGAACGGCTCAGCACGCGGTCCCCCAGCACGGGGGGGCTCAGCAGGGCCAGGTCCAGGGCAATATAAACCAGGCAATGCCAGGTCAGAACGCGACCCAAGGGCCCGGTGCGAATCAGACCGGCCCGATTGCCGGGGACAGCGGGCCGAACGGCCTGAGGCCGAATGGGACCGTTCAGAACGGAGCGTCGCCGAACGGCGGCCCGCAGCAGGCCGCAGGCCAGAATGGCTATTCAGCTGACCGTGGTCTCAGCGCCATTCCGGCGACTGGTTTTCCCGCCACCAGTTATCAGCGCGGCCCCGGCCAGAACGGGACCGGGTCTAACGGTACCGATCACCTCGGCCAGGGCGCGCCCGGGCAGCAGGGTTATCCAGGCCAAGCCCAGAACGGCCCGCCCCCGCAGACCGCGGGCCAGAATGGCTCCGGCCAGTTCAGTTATCAGCCTGGCCAGGCCGCCGGACCAGGTAACGCGCCAGGCAGCTACGGGTCACTTACTCCCGACCAGTCAACCGGTCAGCATTCCGGCCCCCAGGCTGGATATCAGCCGTCACCCCCGCCCCAGCCCTCCTATCCTGCCCAGGCCGCTCCCGCGCCGCCGCCCCAGCCAGGGCACCCAGGTAGCCACACGCAGTCCTACCAATTCCCTCCGAGCCAGGCAGGCGGTCAGCCCCAGCCCTCCGCCCAGCCCGGCCAGAACCAGCCCGGCCAGAACCAGCCCGGCCAGAACCAGCCCGGCCAGAACCAGCCCGGCCAGAACCAGCCCGGCCAGTTGCCCGGTGGCCCCGGCTACCAGATGGGCCAGAACGGCAGCGCTCAGGCTGCCATGTCCCGTCCCCCGCAGGCGCATCCCCCTCAGGCGCAGCAGACCGGGGTCTTCCAGAGCGGTCAGGTAATGCCGGAGGCGCGGCCGAGGGATCCTTACGGCCCAGGCGTTTCCTCAGCCCCGCCCGGGCCTCCCGGTTTTGACGCCGGGCCGCTGCCGTTCGCGGGACCGTCTGGCTTCGGTCAGCAGGACGGCGGCTTCGGACCAGGTCAGCCTGGTCCTGGCGGTGCGGACCAAGGTCAGCGGACCTCTTTCGGTCAGAGCCAGGCCCAGGGCGTCGGCGCGCTAATGCAGCCGCAGTTGACCAGTCAGCAGGCCCTCGTACCTCAGCAGGCCATGCGGGTACAGCAGCCAGTCGCGATCGCGCTGCCCGACGCCGTCAAGGCCGCGCATGCCGAGGGCTATAACTTCGGCGAGTCGGTGGGACGCGAGGCGCCGGGCCTCTGGCTGGAAGCAGTGCTAGCGCGGAAGCCAAGAATGCCATCGGACCTTGAGGCCAGGCTGCTGCAAGGTTCTGTGCTGCCAATCGACTCGTTGCTTCATGACGAGGTGCGCCATTCGCTGCGCCGTGGTTTCTGGGACGCGCTGGAAAGCACGCGGCGGTAATCGCGTGGTTGGAACCCGACCGGCCATGGGTAGTTTGGTGATGTGCCGTTGCTGACCCGCGAAGAATTTGACGCGATCGAGTTCGAGGCCGCACTGACCGGCGATCACGTGGCCGCTGCGGAGCGCATGAGCCAGCTGGCTCAGACGGGCGTTCAGACCGAGTCAATGGCCAGGGCCGAGGCCTTTATCAGGGCCGGAGAGCAATGGCTGCTCGCTGATAACCCTGATCGCGCCGCCTATGGCTTCCGGATGGCGATCGCGGACGGCGGGCCAGTAGACGTCGATCCGCGCGTGCCGTTGAGCCGGGCGCTTTTTCAGCTCGGCAGCCGGGACGAGGCTTACGCGCTCATCGGGCAGCTGAGGTCGGAAGGCCGGACGGACGCCCGCGCCTGCGACATGATCACTGAGTTGCTTGTCGAGCAGTCTGATCTTCCCGCAGCGCTCGACTGGGCGACGGCCGGAGTGGAGCTTTGGGTCACCGCGGACGCCGATTCGGCTGGAGCGGAGTCCGGCTTGCGTGACCTGCTCAGGCTGCGCTACCGGATCCGCAACGACCTGCGTCTCCCCGAAGACGAGTACGACAAGATGCTGGGCAGCTAGGGCTGCCCAGCACCTAGCGACTGACGACCGTCCCTTGCCTCGCCGTTACCGTGAGGGTATCTGAATCCTCGTCCCGGTCGACGAGCACCTCCTGACCGTCGAGTATTGCCCCGGCCAGCAGCTTGCGAGCCAGCTGGTCGCCGATCGCTGACTGGATCAGGCGGCGCAGCGGCCTGGCGCCGAACACCGGATCGAATCCGGTAACCGCCAGCCACTCCTTCGCCGCCGGGGACACCGCCAGCGTCAGCCTGCGGTCGCCTAGCCGCTTGGCCAGCATCCCGATCTGCAGGTCAACGATCTTGGTCAGTTCCTCGGTGGACAGCGGGTCGAACAGGATGATGTCGTCGAGCCGGTTAAGGAACTCAGGCTTGAAGGTCGATCGCACGACCGACATGACCTTCTCCTGTTTTTCCGCCTCGCCGAGGGCCGGATCGGCGATGAACGCGGAACCGAGGTTGGAAGTCAGGATCAGGATCGTGTTCCTGAAGTCCACCGTGCGGCCCTGACCGTCGGTCAGCCGGCCGTCGTCCAGCACCTGAAGCAGGATGTTGAAGACTTCCGGGTGCGCCTTCTCCACCTCGTCGAGCAGCACTACGCAGTATGGCCGCCGCCGGACGGCCTCGGTGAGCTGACCGCCCTCCTCGTAGCCGACGTAGCCAGGCGGCGCCCCGACCAGCCGGGCGACGGAGTGCCGCTCCGAGTACTCGCTCATGTCGATGCGGATGATGGCGCGCTCGTCGTCAAAAAGGAACTCGGCCAGGCCCTTGGCCAGCTCGGTCTTGCCGACGCCGGTCGGTCCGAGGAACAAGAAGGAGCCCGACGGCCGGTCCGGGTCTGAGATGCCGGCTCGCGACCGGCGAACGGCATCGGAAACGGCCTGCACGGCTGTCGCCTGCCCGATGATGCGGCGTCCGAGCTCATCTTCCATCCGAAGCAGCTTGCCGGTCTCGCCCTCGAGCAGCGGCCGGCCGGGATGCCAGTCCACGCGGAGACGACGTCAGCGACGTCATCGGGACCGACCTCCTCCTTGACCATGGGCCTGCCGTCCGGGCCAGCCGCAGCGTCAGCTACGTCTTCCCCGGCCACTGATGATGCCTGAGCGATCTCCTGCTCAAGGGCGGGCAGCTGACCGTACATGAGCCTTGACGCCGTCTCGAAGTCGGCGTCTCGCTGGGCCCGCTCGATCTGGCCTTTCAGGTCGTCAAGCTGCTTCTTCAGCTCGCCCACCTTATTCAGGCTCGACTTTTCCCTGTCCCAGCGGGCCAGCAGGCCGGTCAGCTGCTCCTGCCGGTCGGCCAGGTCGGCCCGAAGCCGCTCAAGGCGCTCCTTGCTTGCCGGATCGGCTTCCTTGGCGAGCGCGAGCTCCTCCATCTTCATCCGGTCGACGGTGCGCTGAAGCTCGTCGATCTCGACCGGACGGGAGTCAATCTCCATTCTCAGCCTGGAGGCCGCCTCGTCGACCAGGTCGATCGCCTTGTCAGGCAAGAACCGCGCGGTGATGTAACGGTCGGACAGAGTGGCCGCGGCCACGAGCGCGGCGTCGGAGATCTGCACCTGGTGGTGCGCCTCGTACCTGCCCTTGAGCCCGCGCAGGATCGCGATGCTGTCCTCGACTGAAGGTTCCTTGACGAACACCTGCTGGAACCTGCGCTCCAGCGCGGGGTCCTTCTCGATCCGCTGCCTGAACTCATCAAGCGTCGTCGCGCCAACCATCCTGAGCTCGCCCCTGGCCAGCATGGGCTTCAGCATGTTGCCCGCGTCCATCGCGCCTTCGGCGGCACCAGCCCCGACCACTGTATGCAGTTCGTCGATGAACGTGACGATCTGGCCGTCGCTCTGCTTGATCTCGCCGAGCACGGCCTTGAGCCGTTCCTCGAACTCGCCGCGGTACTTCGCCCCGGCCACCATCGCGCCCAGGTCAAGCGCGACCAGTTGCTTGCCGCGCAGCGACTCTGGCACGTCCCCGGCCACTATCCGCTGCGCAAGTCCCTCGACCACAGCCGTCTTGCCAACGCCAGGATCGCCAATTAGCACCGGGTTGTTCTTAGTACGCCTGGACAGCACCTGGATAACGCGCCGGATCTCAGCGTCCCGGCCGATCACCGGGTCGAGTTTGCCTTCCCGCGCGCTCCTGGTGAGGTCAATGCCGTACTTCTCAAGCGCCTGGTACGTGCCCTCAGGGTCGGGTGAGGTAACCCTGGTGTGGCCGCGCACCTGCTCGAAGGAGGCAAACAGCTTCTCGGGGGTCGCCCCGGCATCCCTCAGTACCTTGGCCGCCTGGCCGCCTTCAGCGGCTAGGCCAACAAGCAGGTGCTCAGTGGAGACGTACTCGTCCGTCATCTCCCTGGCTCGCTTGGCCGCGGCCGCGAGCGCGGCGAGCAACTGGCGCGAGGTCTCAGGAGCGCTGGCGGTCGCACCGGAGATCTGCGGCAACTTGCCGAGCAGCTCCTTCGTGCGGCTCGCCACCGCGGCCGGGTCGGCACCGGCCGCCCGCAGCAGGGGTACGGCTATTCCGCCCTCTTGGTCAATAAGCGCGGCAAGCAGGTGCAATCCGTCAACGTTCGGGTTGCCTGCCGCCGACGCCCGTTGCAATGCCTCGCTGAGAGCCTCCTGGCTCTTGCGAGTTAGCTTGTCGTCCACTTACTTCCTCCGTGTAAAAGCTTCACTCAAGAACCCGGACTCGCTCGTCTGGCGCTGTCCGACCTGACCGGCACTAGTGCCCCGCCTGGGGTCTTTTCTCGCACCAGCGCGGCCAGCCGCGCCGCGACCGCCCTAGTTGACTCGAGCTCGGCGCGAAGCTGACTGAGTTCGGCGTGCATCTCGGCGAGCATCAGCCGGCTGCGCTGCCATTCACTCTCCAGCTCGAGGATCCTTTTGATGCCGTTCAGGTTGACGCCGTCCTCTTGGGACAGGCGCTGCACCTCGCGCAAGATGAGGATGTCGCGCAGCGAGTACCGCCTGCCCTTGCCCGCCGTCCTTCCCGGTGAGACCAGGCCCATCCGGTCATAGGCGCGGAGCGTCTGCGGGTGAAGGCCGGACAGCTGCGCGGCGACGGAGATGACATAGACCGGCGTGTCGTCGGTCAACTCGAAGTCATCCGACATGTCATCTCCTCCTCTCCTTGCCCCCGTGTCGTTCATTACGTGCGGCCCATGCGCAGCAGTTCGTCTCGGGGGTCCTCGCCCGCGGTTGCTTCCTTGAACTTCTCGAGCGCGTCTCGCGCGGTATCGGTGAGCTGGGACGGCACCTGCACGTCAACCTTGACGAGCATGTTGCCCGTGGTGCCGTCGGCTAGCCTGACGCCCTTGCCCCGCACTCGCAGGATCCGGCCGTTGGGCGTGCCCGCCGGGATCTTGACGGTCACTGGCGTGCCGCGATGCGCGGGCACCCTGATCTCCGCTCCAAGCGCGGCCTCGGCGAAGGTGACCGGCACGGTAACGGTCAGGTTGTTACCGTCCCGGCCGAACACCGGGTGCCCGGCGACGTGCACCCGTACGTACAGATCACCGGGCGGCCCGCCGCGCTCACCAGGAGCGCCCTTGGCCTTGAGCCTGATGCGCTGTCCGTCGCCGACCCCGGCCGGTATCCGGGCCTGGATCGTGCGGGCGCTCATCGCCCGCCCGCTGCCTGCACATTCCGGACACGGGTCATCCACGACCATGCCCCGGCCGCGGCAGGTGGTGCACGGCTCGGAGAAGGCGAAGTTGCCCTGGTCACTGCTTGACTGGCCGGTGCCCTGGCAGTCAGGGCAAACCTTAGGCATCGTGCCGGCCTTGGCGCCGGTGCCACGGCATACCTTGCATGGCCCCTCGTCGGTCAGCCGCAAGGAAACCGTGGCGCCGTCGATCGCGTCGCTGAACGACAACGACGCCTCGGTCTCCACGTCCGCGCCGCGCCTCGGCCTGGCCTGCTGGGTGGTAGTAGTCCGACCGCCGCCGAACATCCCCCCGAGCAGGTCACCAAGCCGACCGCCTGAGCCGCTAGAGCCGAAGATGTCGCCCAGGTCAAACGGGGTGTACTGGCCCCCGCCGCCTGGCATCCGCGCTCCGCTGCCGAAGAGCGACCTGGCCTCGTCGTACTCCGCTCGCCGTTTGGCGTCGGACAGGACGTTGTAGGCCTCGGAAATCTCCTTGAACCGCTCTTCTGACGCGGCGTCGCCCTTGTTCGCATCGGGGTGATACTGGCGGGCAAGCTTGCGGTAAGACTTCTTGATCTCCTCAGCTGAGGCTGACTTGGAAACCCCGAGAGCCTTGTAATAGTCCTTCTCGAGGAAGTCCTTAGTACTCAACGGGCTTCTCCTGATCGGCGATTCATCTGTGCTCTTGTGGTCATGCGCTGGTAGTTACTAGTCGGCCTGGTCGGGTTCTGGTGCATCGGTTCCCGGTTCGCCGCTTGCTTGCCCGGCACCGCTCTCGGCGGCACCGCTCTCGGCGGCATCGGTCTCGGCGGCATCGGTCTCGGCGGCACTGCCGGGCTCGGCTGTCCTGGCTCCGGCCGGATCGGTCGGCTCGGCGACCGCGACCCGCGCGGGCCGCAGAATACGCTCGCCAACCTTGTAGCCGGGCTGCAGGATCTGCACGCAGGTCGGCTCGGTCACGTCGGGCGAGTAGGCGTGCATGAGGGCCTCGTGCACGTTCGGGTCGAACGGCTCGCCAGGCTCACCGTAGGAGACCAGCCCAAGCTTGATCGTTGCGGCCTGGAGCGCTTCGGCGACTGCCTTGAAGCCGCCGGTGAGCTCCTCGTGCTCACGCGCCCGGCCGATGTCGTCAAGCACGGGCAGCAATTCGGACAGGACGCTAGCTAGCGCCTGCTCCCTGACCGCGACGCGGTCGCGCTCGACCCGCTTGCGGTAGTTGGCATACTCAGCCTGAACGCGCTGCAAGTCCGCAGTCCGCTCGGCCAGCATGGCGGCCACGTCGGCCCCTTTCGTCTGTTGGCTAGTGGTGTCCCCGTTGGGAGCACTGTTGGTGGGTTCGGTGGGCTCTGGCTGCTCAGCCCCAGCTGGGGGGCTGGGCTCTGCCGGTGACTTTGACTCCGCCTCGGCTATAGGCTCCGCCTCGGGCTGGCTGGCCGCCTCGTTCGGCGAGCCAGAGCTGGCCGCCTCAGGCCGGGGGCTGCCCGGCTTGGACACCGCGTGCTTGCCTGGGCGCGGCTGGCCAGACCCGCGAGGGGTCTGACCAGTCGCGGCTGCGTCTGCCTGGCCTGGCTCAGCGGCTGGTTGCCTCGGCTCACCGGTGACGGGATCGATACGCCTGCGATCCCTGATAACCGGTCCCTGGCTCTCCTGCTCTGAAGCCGACATCAGGCGGTGTCACCCCCTGGCCGCTCATCCTCGACGATTTCCGCCTCGACGACTTCGTCGTCGTCGGCGTCCGCCGGGCTGCCAGTGTCCTGCGCGCCGCCTTCGGCCTGCGCCTGAGCGTAAATCGCTGTGCCCATCTTCTGGCTCACCTGGGCGGCCTTCTCGGTCGCGGTGCGGATGGCCTCGGTGTCCGTGCCCTCGAGCGTCTTCTTCAGGTCCGCGATCGCGGAGTTGACCTCAGACTTGACGTCCTCGGGGATTTTCTCTTCGTTCTCCGAGATGAACTTCTCCGTGGAGTAGGTGAGCGTCTCGGCGCGGTTGCGGACTTCGGCCTCCTCGCGGCGCTTGCGGTCCTCTTCCGCGTACTTCTCGGCGTCGGCCATCATCTTCTCGATGTCGTCCTTGGACAAGGCCGAGCCGCCGGAAATGGTCACCGACTGCTGCTTGCCTGTACCAAGGTCCTTGGCCGAGACGTTGACGATGCCGTTGGCGTCGATGTCGAAGGTGACCTCGATCTGCGGCATGCCGCGGGGCGAGGGGGCGATGCCGGCCAATTCGAACATGCCGAGCTTCTTGTTGTACGCGGCGATCTCGCGCTCGCCCTGGAAGACCTGGATCTGCACGGAAGGCTGATTGTCGTCGGCGGTGGTGAAGATCTCCGAGCGCTTCGTCGGGATCGTGGTGTTCCGCTCGATCAGCTTGGTGAAGATGCCGCCCTTGGTCTCGATGCCAAGCGACAGCGGGGTCACGTCAAGCAGCAGGACGTCCTTGACCTCGCCCTTGAGCACGCCGGCCTGCAGGCAGGCGCCGACCGCGACGACCTCGTCAGGGTTCACGCCCTTGTTCGGCTCCTTGCCGCCGGTCAGGTCCTTGACCAGGTCGACGACGGCGGGCATCCGGGTGGAACCGCCGACCAGCACCACGTGATTGATGTCAGCCAGCGCGATCCCGGCGTCCGCGATCACTTGCTTGAAGGGCTTCTTGCAGCGGTCGAGGAGGTCGGAGGTCATCTTCTGGAACTCCGCGCGGGTCAGCTTGGTGTCCAGGTGCAGCGGGCCCTGCTCGCTGTGCGTGATGTAGGGCAAGTTGATCTGGGATTCGGTCGAACTTGACAGCTCGATCTTGGTCTTCTCAGCCGTCTCCCGCAGCCGCTGGAGCGCCATCTTGTCGTTGCCGAGGTCGATGCCGTAGCTGTTCTTGAAGTTCTTGACCAGCCAGTCAACGATCCGCTGGTCCCAGTCATCGCCGCCCAGGTGGTTATCGCCGCTGGTCGCCTTGACCTCGACCACGCCCTCGCCCACCTCGAGCAGCGAGACGTCGAACGTACCGCCGCCAAGGTCGAAGACCAGGATCGTCGCCTCGCCCGACTTGTCCAGGTGATAGGCGAGCGCCGCCGAGGTTGGCTCGTTGATGATGCGCAGCACGTTCAGGCCGGCTATAACCCCGGCCTCCTTGGTCGCCTGCCGCTGGGAGTCGTTGAAGTACGCCGGCACGGTGATGACCGCGTCGGCCACCGTCTCGCCCAGGTACGCCTCGGCGTCCCTCTTGAGCTTCTGCAAGATGAACGCGCTGATCTGCTGCGGGGTGAACTTCTTGCCGTCGATGGAGATGGTCCAGTCGGTACCCATCTGGCGCTTGACCGACCTGATCGTGCGGTCCACGTTGGTTACCGCCTGGCGCTTGGCGACCTCGCCGACCAAGACCTCGCCGTTCTTAGCGAAGGCGACCACGGACGGAGTGGTCCGCGAGCCTTCCGCGTTCGCGATGACCGTGGGCTCGCCGCCCTCGAGAACGGCGACCACCGAGTTGGTCGTCCCCAGGTCAATGCCTACCGCTCGTGCCATGTGTCAGTTCCTTGGTTCGTAGTAGTTGTTGAAAGCTTGAGTCTGTCCGGCGCAAGTTTGCCACCGTACCTAGCTCAAGTCAAAAGGAGTTGAGTCTATTCCGCTCAACTTTCTGGCTACGCTGCCCGCAGCTTCGCCGGACGCGGATCCCCCCGATCCGCCGACGACTTCGTTGTAAGAACGAGCAGGCTTCCGGCATTCCCTAGTACAAGGTACGAAAGGCGCGCACGCTGCTCGTCAACTCCCCGGCGATCGCTAGCTCGGTGCTCGCGCTAGTCTTCGCGGTCGGCAGCGGTGCCGGATACGCCGCCTCGACGACGGTCGGCCAGGCCAAGCCAGTCTGGCACAAGCTCGCACCGCCCAGTGGCTGGAAGGGCAGCCTCAGGAACACCGTGATCGACGACGTCGTCTTCCTCGACGGCGTGGCCGGCGCGGCCGGCGCGCCCTGCTCGCTACGTCGGCGAGCTGGCGCAGTTGCCGGCAACGGCGAAGCGGGCATATCCGCGCGGCGAACCGCAACGATGGGCCACCGATGCTGTCCGGCCGCGGCGGGTAACCGCATCTATGGGTCATCGTTGCTGCGGGAACGACATCTATGGGCCATGGTTGCGGTTGCCCGGCCGGGCTGAGCAGCATCGGTGGCCCATCGTTGTTGCCGGGGCCGGCGGCGAATTGCCCGGCCTGCCGCGAGCCGGGACCCGGACGGCCCGAACCCGGGACCCGGACGGCCCGAACCCGGACCACCGTTACCACCACGAAAGGTGAGCCAGAACCGCATCGCTGGGCCATCGTTGTCGTTGACCTGGGCTGCTCAACAGCATCGATGTCCCATGGATGCGGTGCTGACAGCAACGATGTCCCATCGTCGTCGTTGCCGGGCTGCCGCGAACAGCAACCATCCGTGCCGGCGAACCGGCGCTGGTGCATCGGTATAAACAGGGCCAAACCCACCCTGCTTATAGACCAACCATGGGCCATGGGTAGGTTTCTGCCGGAGTGAGGCGGGTGCCGGACGGTCTTGCCCGAGCACCAGGGGCACTTCGGGGTCGTTTTTACGGCGGCGAAGTGCCCCCGGTGTCCGCGGCCGGGACGGCCGGCTGCCCTGGATACCAGGAAATGCCGGGAATAGCGGGGGAGGCTGAGAGCAGCTGGTCAGTCCGATTTCCGGACTCGGGTATCTCGGACCAGCGAAAGCAGCGAAGCGGGCAGCCGCCGTCCGCAGCGCGACACCGCCCCGCTCCCCGCCGCCACGAACCGGGCATTAACCGCATACCGGCCCGCCGCCGGCACCTACAGGATCGGCAAGCCTGCTTTAGTGGAATCCTCAGATGGCATTCCAGTCGGGGATTCCACAATCATGGGGGAGCCTGCCGGCGCACCCCCGCGACAGGAGCCTTCAGGCCGGAACCAGCAAAGCCGGAAACTCAAACCGACCCACCGCTGGGCTGCAGGACCAGTCCCGCCCGGGCCACGCCGAGGACCTGACCAGAACTCACTCCAGCGGAAACCCACCCATGGGACATCGTTGCTGTCCCGCCCTGGCCAGTTGCGTTAAATGCCCGGAATGCCGGATATGTGGGGCGGGACGGGGTAAGGGCCGGGACGGGTGGAGGCGGGACGGGTGGAGGCGGGACGGGGTGAGGCGGGACGGGGTGAGGCGGGACGGGGTGAGGGGCGGGAAGGGGTGAGGACCGGGACCGGGCCGGGTACGCGGGACGGGATCGGGCCGGGACCGGGGCGGGCCGCTGGGCGGGTGCGGGCGCTGCTTGCCGCCGAGAACTGGTGTCCAGGTGGGGTCTTATGTGAATAGGTGCCGCGATTTTGGCGGACAGCAAGCTATTACATTTAATATCCGGAGCATGGCACCGCGCGAGGTTGTGGTTGGCGAGCCGGAAGCGGTCGCTGATCACCGGACGGCAGGCGATCGGGACCGATCAGCCAGCCGGACGGCGACAGTCGCGACGCTGGCCTGCTACCTGGTCGCGGCCGTGTTCGTGACCTGGCGGCTCTGGGCTGACCCCGCCTCGAACGCGGTCGCGGGCAATCCGGGTGATGCTGACTTGTTCGCCTGGTACTTGCGCTACGCCGCGACGGCGATCTCGCACGGTGAACTGCCTGCGCTCGTGACGACGGCGCTGAACGCGCCGGTCGGCATCAACTTGATGTGGAACAGTTCGATGCTCTTGCCCGGCGTCGTGCTCGCGCCGGTCACGCTGCTGTTCGGACCGCAGGTGAGCCTGACCTTGCTGACGACGGCGGGCTTTGCCGGTTCGGCGGCGGCGATGTTCCTTGTGCTGCGTCGCTGGCGGGTCCGCTTGCTGGCGGCGGCGCTCGCGGGCGCCGTTTACGGGTTCTCGCCGGCGCTGCTTCAGTCCGCGATTGGTCACTACGACCTGCAATTTGCCATCCTGCCGCCGCTGATCGTCGACGCCGTGCTCAGGCTCGCGATCCCGCGCGACGGCGAGGGGAGCCTCAAGCCGTGGTTCTGGGACGGCGTGCGGCTGGGGTGCCTCATTGCCGCCGAACTGTTCATCAGCGAGGAACTCACCCTGACAACCGCGCTGGCCAGCCTGCTCATCCTCGCCTTGCTTACGATCCAGTTCCCGAAGGCCGCGATCAGGCAGGCCGCGCTGACGGCGTACGGGTTGGTGGTCGCGCTGGCCACGACGCTGGTTCTCGCTGGCTGGGCGCTCTGGGTGCAGTTCGCGGGGCCGCTTGCCCAGAGCGGCAGCCCGTTCCTGCACGACTTCTACGTCAACGACCTCAGCGGTTTCGTAACCCCGTCGTCCTACCTCTTCTTTCACACCTCGGCGAGCGCGGCCGCGGCGGCCGCGTACCAGGGCGAGGCGCCCGAGTACCTGGCGTATCTTGGCTGGCCGCTGATTATCGCGGCGGTGCTGGCCGCAGCGCTGCTCTGGCGGAATCCTGTCGTGCGCACGATGGCGGGAACGGCCCTGGTACTTGCCGTGTTCTCGCTCGGCGGGCACCCGCTGGTTTCCGGCCAGACCCACCAGAGCGTGACGTTGCCCTGGCACTGGATCGAAGGGCTGCCACTCGGCGGTTCCGTGCTGCCTGACCGGCTGTCGATCCTGGTCGCCGGGGCCATGGCCGTGCTTCTGGCTTTCGGTATTGACCTGGTGATGACCTTCTTGTCGCAGGCTGGCCGCAGGCGAACCGCGGCACTCGCCGCCGTACTTGCGGTGCTCGCCTGCTTGCCGCTCGTGCCAAGGCCGCTGCCACCCGCCACCGTTGTTCCGCTGCCCGCAGGCTGGGCAGCGGCATTCCGTGCCCTGCGGCTCCCGGCTGGCGCCACGGTGCTGGTCGTGCCCGTCCCCGAAGTACATCTCACCGCGGCGATGCGCTGGGTCGCCGATTCCGGCCAGCGGATCTCTCTCGTTGGCGGCTACTTCATCGGCCCGGCCTGGAATGGCCTGGCCTACATCGATGGCAACGGCCCCGCCGCTACCGCCACCTACCTGAACGGCCTCTGGGCGGCTGGGCTCAACCCGGGGTCGCCGCTAGCCTCGCAGGCGCAGGCGGCCGGTCTGCAAGCGCCAGCCGCGTCCCTGCCCGGAGCCCAGGCTAGCGCCGACCTGAACGCCTGGAAGCCGGCCGCGATAGTCGCGGTGGCCGCGAAAGGATCCGCGCTGGCCGGATACCTAGACGGCTTGCTTGGCCGCCCGGTTTTCGCGACGGGCGGCGTCTTGGCCTGGCGTCGCTAGCCCGCCCAGTTTCCCGACATGAACAACAACGCGATCGCCGCGCTGATCGGTGCCGATACCGCCACGTACAGCCAGCCCGCCCAAGGCCGCCGCACGGCGAACGCGGCCAGGCCGCACCACAGCGGCCAGAGCAGCAGCAGTGATCTTGGCACCGACTCGTACCAGATGGAGGTCGCGAGCGCCACGATCGTCAGCCCGACGTAGATCGCCTCAGGCCAGCGCCGGTACCAGAGCAGCAGCACCGTGGCGACCACGCCGGCCGCGACCGCCAGTACCTCAAGCTGGAACACGAAATTGATCGGCGCGGTGAATTCGTGCCCGAACCCGGCCGTCCACGTCGTCTTGAAGGTATTAATCGGGTTCGTGACCTGCCGCTGCCAGCCAGCTTGCTCCGCGTGCTGCCAGGCCAGCCAGCTGCCGGTGCGGACGTGCAGGTACAGCTCATAACAGGCGGGCGGCACCAGCGCGGGGATGAACATCGCAAGTGCGCGCACCCGCTGAGTGCCACCCCGCCTGAGGATCTCGACCACCAGCGCGGCGCACAGGAACAGCCCGTTGACCCGCACCACGCTCGCCAGGCCGGCCAGCAGTACGGCCCGGCCCCAGTGCTCGTTCCGCGCGGACAGCCAGCTCGTCACAGCCAGGGCAAGGAACAGCGCCTCCGTGTACCCGGCGGCGAGGAAGATCGCCGCCGGCGAGACGACGAGGAACAGCACCGCCCGGTTGCCTGAACCAGGACGGTAGTCACGCTCGGCGATCCGGCTGAGCGCGACAACCGCGAACCCGCCGGCGATAAATGAGACCACGAGCCCCGATAGCGTCCACTGCCGCACGATGACGTGCACCAGGCCAAGCGCGGCCGGGAATCCGGGGAAGAACGCGACCTGGTCGGGGTAGAGCTTCTCCGCGGGGCTGAAGTAGCCATACTGGGCGATCAGCATGAGCCTGACCGCGTCCCAGTTCTGCCACAGCGCGAACCAGCCCTGGGGTGATTTATTGCTGCCCCTGAAAATGAAAGCGGCGGGCCAGCTCAGTGACAGGACCGCGAGACGCGAGACCAGCCAGATGCCAAGCGCGGTCAGGTCCGCGCTCGTGAGCCAGCCAAATCGCCGCACGGGCATCTCCCGCTCGGCGGAAACCTCAGCTATGGCTGTCATCGGGTCAGCATCCTCGCTGGCCGGGTCTTGGTTATCCTGCGGCAATCCCGGCATCCTTCCGCAAGACTATTCGGTACTTCCGGCCATCTGCTGGCCCTGGGCCGACCCAGCGAGCCGCCGGCGTACGCTGGCACCCAACGCCGTCCCCGGAGGTCGCCTTGGCGCTGAGGATCATTATCGGGCTCATCTTGACCGTGGCCGCCGCCGCGATCGCTGGCCGGCGGCTGTTCTGGCTGTACCGCCTCGCGACGAGCGGCCAGCCCGCACCTGAGCGGATCGAAGCCGTGCGCAAGCATCCTGGCCGGGATGCGGAGGTGCAGGCGAGCGAGGTCTTCGGCCAGCGCAAGCTGCTCCAGTGGACAGTGCCTGGCATCGCGCACTTCCTGACCTTCTGGGGCTTCGTCATCTTGCTTCTGACGATCATCGAGGCCTACGGCGACCTCTTCAGCAAGACCTTCGCGATCCCCGGCATCGGTCATTGGGAGTTCATAGGTTTCATCGAGGACCTGTTCGCGGTCGGCGTCCTCGTCGGCATCGCCGCGTTCACCGTGATCAGGCTGCGCGAGAATCCTAAGACCGAAGGGCGCAAGTCCCGTTTCTCCGGCTCTCACACCGGTGCCGCCTGGTTCGTGTTGCTGATGATCTTCCTGGTCATCGCGACCCTGCTGATCTACCGGGGCGCGCAGATCAACACCCGCGACTTCCCCTACCCGCACGGCGCGTTCGCCTCCCAGATCGTCGGTCACTGGCTGCACCCGCTCGGTACCAGTGCCAACATGGCCATCGAGACTACCTTCATCCTGCTTCAGCTCGCGGCCGTCCTTAGCTTCGGCGCCTACCTCACGTACTCCAAGCACCTGCACATCGCGATCGCCCCGCTCAACGTGCTGTTCTCGCGCCGCCCGAACGGCCTGCGCGCGCTCGAGCCGATGCGCAGCAACGGCAAGGTGCTCGACTTCGAAGAGGCCGATCCTGACACCGACGTCTTCGGCCTCGGCAAGATCGAGGACCTGACCTGGAAGGGCATGCTCGACCTGGCCACCTGCACCGAGTGCGGTCGCTGCCAGTCGCAGTGCCCGGCGTGGGTGACGGACAAGCCGCTCTCCCCGAAGATGCTGATACTTGACCTGCGTGACCATGCGTTCGCTAAGGCGCCATACCTGCTGGCCGCCGACGACAAGGCCAGGGAAGCGCTTCCTGACGCGGTCAAGGCCGAGGCGGAAAGGCCGCTGGTCGGCACCGCGGAAGAAAAGGGCGTGATCGATCCCGACGTGCTCTGGTCGTGCACGAACTGCGGTGCTTGCGTGCACGAGTGCCCGGTCGACATCGAGCACATTGACCACATCACCAGCATGCGCAGGCACCAGGTACTGATCGAGTCCAAGTTCCCGAACGAGGCTTCAGGGATGCTGAAGAACCTGGAGAACAAGGGCGACCCATGGGGCATGGGCGAGGCCAGGCGGGCCGATTGGATGGCTGATCTCGACTTCGAGGTGCCGGTCGTCGACGGAAAGATCGGCGACGACGTGGAATACCTGTTCTGGGTCGGCTGCGCCGGAGCGCTTGAGGACCGGGCGAAGAAGACAACGAAGGCGGTCGCGCAGTTGCTGCACACGGCCGGGGTGTCGTTCGCGGTGCTCGGCCCGGCCGAGACCTGCACCGGTGACCCGGCCAGGCGGATGGGCAACGAGTTCGTGTACTCCATGCTGGCCCAGCAGAACATCGAGACCCTGAACGAAGCGGGCGCCAGGAAGATCATCGCGAGCTGCCCGCACTGTTTCAACACGATCGCCAACGAATACCCGCAGCTCGGTGGAAACTACGAGGTCATTCACCACACGCAGCTGCTGGCCAGGCTCGTCTCAGAAGGCAAGCTGACTCCGGTCAACCCGATCGAAGAGAAAATCACCTACCACGATCCCTGCTTCCTCGGCAGGCACAACCGGGTGTTCACGCCGCCCCGGGAGATCATGGAGCAGGTACCAGGAGTGCAGGCGCAGGAAATGCACCGCTGCAAGGAGCGCGGCTTCTGCTGCGGCGCCGGCGGCGCGCGCATGTGGATGGAGGAGCGGATCGGCAAGCGGATCAACACCGAGCGGATCGAGGAGGCGCTCGGCACTGACCCGGACACGATCTCGACCGGTTGCCCCTACTGCCTCGTCATGCTCGGCGATGCGATCTCGGCGAAAAAGGCGTCCGGCGAGGCCAAGGAATCGCTTGAGGTCGTGGACGTCGCGCAACTCCTGATCAGGTCGGTAGGGTCAGGTGAGCGAGCGGCACCCGCCAGCGCCGACTGACGCGACCGTGGAAACGCGCTGGTGGCGGACAACCTGGGACCAGGTACGTCCGGGGCGCCCCCACTCACCACCCATAGCGCTCGGGGCTGACCTTAGGCAGACGGCGCCTGTGCGCGACCGGGTAGCCAGATTCTGACCCTCGTGCCGTGGCCTGACCAGGACTCCAGGGTCGCCTGGCCGCCGTGGGCGGTTGCGATCGCCTGCACGATCGACAGGCCGAGGCCGCTGCCGCCGCCGGAGGAGAAGTCGTGGTTGCCGTTTCCGTTGGCTTCTTGAGGCGCGGCTCGCTCGGTCGCGCGGTGGAAGCGGTCGAACGCGCGTACCGCGTCGAGCTCGCTCATGCCAGGGCCCGAGTCGGCGACCTCGATCAGGACGCCGCCTTGAACTCGGCCGAGCCGCACCGCGACCGGGGTGGTGCTCTCGGTGTGCGTGCGCACGTTGCCGAGCAGGTTGGAGAGGACCTGCCTGATCCTGCGCTCGTCCACGACGGCGATGAGCCTTGGCGGTGCCTGGGCACTGATGGGACGGTCAGGTTCGACGGCCATCGCGTCGGCGACAGCGTCGCGGACAACGGTGGCGAGGTCGGTCTCGCCCAGGTCGAGCGACGAAGTACGGTCCAGCCTGGCCAGCTCAAGTAGCTCCGCCACCAGCGTGGACATCCGCTGTGCCTCTTGCTCGATCCGGCGCATGGCGGTGGGGAGCTGGTCGGGGCCTAGCGCGCCCTGCCGGTAGAGCTCGGCGTAGCCGCGGATCGTGGTCAGCGGGGTGCGCAACTCGTGGGAGGCGTCAGCGGCGAACTCGCGTACCTTGCGCTCTGAGTTCAGCCGCGCGCCGAACGCCTGCTGTATCCGGTCGAGCATGGTGTTGATGGCCGCCCCGAGCTGACCGACCTCCGTCTTGTCGTCGGGAATGCCCATCCGCTCGGTCAGGTCGCCTCTGGTCGTGATGTCGCCCGCCGTCTTCGCCATCCGGTCCAGCGGCTCGAGCCCGCGCGCGATCAGCCACCGGCCGCCGATCGCCAGCAGGATGATCAGCCCGCCGCCGGTGACGATTTCGGCGGCGATGAGGCCGCGAAGCTGGTTGGTCACCACCGTGGACTGCTCGGCGACGACGACCACACTGGTCACGCCTCTGGGGATGCTCAAGGTCGGGGGGATCTTGCGGGCCGCTGCTATCAGGTGATAGTTCGGGCGGCCCGGCATAGGCGTAATGAGGAAGGGGCGCGAGTGCAGTGACCGGCCGTATACAAGCGTCTGCCCCATCTTCATGATCGCCGTGCGCAGCTGAGTGGTTTTCTTGTCTGGCCCTGAAATACGCGTGACGGTGAACGGGCTGAGCCTCGCTTGCACGGCGAAAACACCCTGGGTGGGGCGTTCGGCGAGGTCAGAGGGGCTTCTCGTGCTCTCGTCGACCACGATGCTGTTGAACTGGGTCGTCAGGTTGTGGGCGAAAAGTTCAGTGCTCACTACGCCAAGCACGAGCAGGAAGACGGCAGTCACGGCGACTTGCAGCAATAGCAGGCGGCTGCGCAGCGACAGCCCGCGGGCTCCGCTTACCCGCTGCCTGGCTCTGCCTGCCATCGCTGCTCCGCCTGATGTGCCTTGTGCGCCGCCGCCTGCTCGGGGAGCCGCAGGCTGTAACCCACGCCGCGCTGGGTGTGGATCAGGGGCGGTCCCAGCGGGTCAAGTTTACGGCGCAGGTAGCTCACGTAAGTCTCGACGATCTGCGACTCGCCCGCGTAGTCCCAGCCCCAGACATTCTCGAGCAGCTGAGCACGGGTGAGCACCCGGCCTTGGTGCCGCATCAGGTAAGCGAGCAGCCTGAACTCGGTCGGTGACAGGTCAACGGGCATTCCGGCCCGGCGCACGGTCCACATCGCCTCGTCGAGTTCGAGGTCGCCGGCCCTGAGCGTGCCGTCCATCGCGCCGAGTTGCTCGGGCTGAGCTGACTTCGCGGCCCGGCGAAGCACGGCCCGGACGCGGGCGACGAGCGCTTCGACGGAGAACGGCTTGGTGACGTAGTCGTCCCCGCCGATCGCGAGTCCGGTCACCGTGTCAGAAGAGGTGTCCCTCGCGGTCAGGAAGATGACGGGCACCTCGTTGCCCGCCGACCTCAGCCGGCGGCAGACCTCGAAGCCGTCCACGTCAGGCAGCATCACGTCGAGCACGATGAGGTCGGGCTTGACGGAGTCAGCCTGACGCAGCGCCTCAGTGCCGTTCGCTGCCGTGCTGACCGCGCAGCCGTGAAACTTCAGCGCGACCTGAACAAGCTCGCGGATGTTCGGCTCGTCGTCTACGACAAGCACCCGTGGGATTCGCTCAGCCTCGGTCATGACATTCGCCGGCTCACAGTTTGGTGGGTCGAAGCTTGATGGATCAAAGCTCGGTGGTTGAAAGCTCGGTGGTCGAAAAGCGATGCACTGTCCTGATAAGGAGAGTACGGGATCTTGGCCCCCGTGTTGGCCCTGACCGCATTGTCCGCCGGCGGGCATGGCGACGCCGGCAGCTCGCGGGTTCATTCGAGCCGCCGGCGTCTAGAGCGGGTTGTTCGTGACAGGCTTGTTCCGGCTAGCCGCGGATAATCAGCCCGGCATCGTCGGCTCCGCCCACCACGGTGCCGACAACGAACACCCGCTGGCCCACCATGCGCAGCACCCTGCCATGCCTGGCTGGGACCTTGGGTGGGTAGAGGCTGGGATTTCTCTGTGAAGCCCGGAGCCGAAGGCCCGACCGCTACATGCGCTCGGGAACGGGGATGCCGAGCAGGTCAAGACCGCGGGTCAGTACGTTCAGCGTCAGCGCGGAAAGCGCGAGCCTTGACTGCCTGACCGCCGGATCTGGTGCCTTGAGCACCGGGCACTCCTCGTAGAAGGCGGTGAAGTCGCTGGCCAGGTCGAACAGGTAGGCGGCGAGCTTGTGCGGCTCGACCGTAGCCGCGGCTTGGGCTATAGCCGCATCGAAGCCGAGCAGCCGCAGCGCGAGCACGCGTTCGGTCCGCTCGGCCACCGCGACCGGCCCGGCGGCCTGGCCTGGATCAAGCTTGGCCCTCGCGAAGATCGACCTGATCCTAGCCGTCGCGTACTGGAGGTAGGGTCCCGTGTTCCCGGTCAGGGTCAGCATCCGGTCGAAGTCGAGCACGTAGCTAGAGTCGCGCGCGACGGAAAGATCGGCGTACTTGAGCGCTCCGATCCCGACCGCCTCGGCGATCTGTGCCCGCAGCTCAGGGTCGTCGTACCTGTCCTTGATGACTTCCTCGGCCCGGGAGATCGCTTCGTCGACAAGGTCGATGAGCTTGACCGACTGACCTGATCTCGACCGGAAGCGCTTCCTGTCCGTGCCGGTAACCATGCCGATCGGCGCGTGCTCCGCCGTCACCGATTCTGGCAGCCAGCCCGCCTGCCGCGCGGTCGCGAACACCATGGCCAGATGCTGCGCCTGCTCCGAGCCGACCACATAGGTCAGGCGGTCCGCGTGCAGGTCGGTCACCCGGTACCTGATCGCCGCCATGTCGGTGGTGGCGTAGCCGTAGCCGCCGTCGCTCTTGCGGAGGATCAGCGGCAGCGGCGTACCGTCCCGGCCGGTGAATCCCGGCGGGAACGCGCAGAGGGCGCCATCGCTGATAACGGCGACGCCCGCCCGCTCGAGATCGTCGCAGACGCTTTCGAGCATCGCGTTGTAGAAGCTCTCAGGCGCGAGGTCGGCGTCGGTGAGCGTGACTCCGAGCTTGCGGTAGATGGTGTTGTAATACAACTTGGAATCGGTGACCAGCATCTGCCAGAGGCGCAGCGTTTCTGGCTCGCCGGCTTGCAGTGCTACAACCCGGAGCCTTGACCGGTCGGCGAAGCCGGGATCCGCGTCGAACTTGACCTTCGCCGCCTGATAGAAGGCATTGATCTCGCCGGCGGCCAGCTGGGCGTAGGCGGCCTCCTCGCCGATGTCGATGAGGTGCTCGAGCAGCATGCCGAAGTTGGTGCCCCAGTCGCCGACGTGGTTGGCCCTGATCACGTCGTGCCCGAGGAACTCGAGCGCACGGACGAACGCGTCTCCGACTACCGTGGTCCGCAGATGACCGACGTGCATCTCCTTAGCCACGTTCGGCGCCGAATAGTCGACGACAACGCGCTGCGGCCAGGCTCACCTGCGCGACCCCGAGCCTGGAATCGGCGAGCTGCGCGGTCGCGTTAGCCGAGATCCAGCCCCCGCTTAGCGTGAGGTTAATGAAGCCAGGCCCGCTGACCTCGGCGTTCTCGATCAGGTCAGAGCCCGTGAGATGCCCGGCCAGCCTGGTGGCGATCTGGAGAGGCGGCAGGCCAACACGCTTGCCGAGGGCAAGAGCCACATTGGACTGGAAGTCAGCGAAGGCCGACGGCCGGATCACCGGATCGGTGCCAGCGAACTCAGGTCCGAACTCAGCGCTCAGCGCGGTGCTCATCACGGCCGCGAGCGCGGCCTGGGGATCTGCCATACCTAAAGCCTATCGATGGTCAGTGGCGTTCTGAGCGACGCAGGAAGTGGCCCTGACGCTGCGGTCCAAGCCGTTCCCTGATCCGCTCGGCGATCTGACCGCTGGTCAGGTTCGCGGCCATCCGGCAGGCGGCGGCGGCGCCTTTCTCCGTGGCCGCGCCGTGCGCGATGACCACGGCGCCCTCAAGGCCGAGCAGCGCGGCCCCGCCGTAGGTCTCGGCGTCGAACCGGTCGTGCAGCTCGCGGAGTTCCTTTCTGGCGAGCACGGCGCCGAGCCTCGCCGTTCTCGAGCCGGTGAGCGCCGACCTGAACTGCCGCGTGGTGAACGCGGCCGTGCCCTCGAGCGTCTTCAGCGCTATATTCCCCGCGAAGCCCTCGGTGACGATGACGTCGACCTTGCCGGCGAGCAGATCACCGCCTTCGACGTTGCCGGCGAAGTTGACCGGCAGGGCACCGTGCTGCGACTCGGCGTCAAGAAGTTCGTAGGCCCGGCGGGCGAGCTTGTTGCCTTTGCCGGGCTCCGAGCCGATCGAGAGCAGGCCAACCCGAGGCTTGCTGATCGCGAAGGCCACCTCGGCGTAGGCGGAACCGAGCTGGGCGAACTGAGCGAGCATCTCCGGCTTGGGATCGGCGATGGCGCCCGCGTCGATCAGCAAGGTAGGAGTAGGCAGGGTGGGCAGCGCGACCGCCAGGGCCGGCCTGATCACGCCAGGAAGGTTTCTCAGCCGCAGCCTGGCGATCGCGACGATCGCGGCGGTGGAACCCGCCGACATGACCGCTGTCGCCTGACCGAGATGCACGAGCTGGCAGGCGACGGCCAGGCTTGACCTCGGCCGCCGCCAGCTGGTCAGGGCACCCTCATCCATGGCGACCGTGTCCTCGGCCGTGACCAGCCGGATCTCGCCAAGAACGCCGTGCTCCGCGAGCAGCGGCCTGACCTGACCAGGCCGCCCGATCAGCACCACCCTGGTGCCCCACTGCCTGAACGCCGCCACCGCCCCGGCCACGATCTCGGCCGGCGCATGATCGCCGCCCATCGCGTCCACGGCGATTACTGGCTGGCGTGGTCTAGCCGGGGCAAAGGTCCCGCCGGCACCGAGTTCGTCCGCCAGGCTGTGCTTCGCCCGACCTGACGGGTCGGTACCGGCAACGGTCACGCTGGCGCCTGCGAAGCCTCCGGCTGCGCTGACGCTGACTGCCCGGCGTGCTCAGGTGCCGGGGCGTTCGGCGTGCGCTTGATCGCCAGGCAGCTAATCGCGGTCACGCCAAGTACCGCGATCGGCATGATCAGGGTCTGGTGCATCGCCGCCACGTACCCGTACTGAAAGGCTTCATGCGCGATCCGGCCGATCTCGGCGATGACCGATGGTGGCGTGCCCTTCGGGACCTTGAGCCGGCTGCTGCCCTGACCGACGATCGAACCGCTCTTAGCCGCCTTGACGAAGCCATTCACGAGGTGAGCCCTGGCCGCGGGCGGCAGGACCCCGTCGCGAGCCCGCACCGCGCTTGGCAGGGTCGCGGTCAGCCGGTTCTCGAGCAGCGCGCCGACCGCGGCGGTTCCGATTACCGAGCCGACCTGCCTAGTGGTATTCAGCATGCCGGACGCCGCCCCCGCCAGTTGCGGCTTGACGCTGCGCATCGCCGTCGTCGTCAATGGCGCGAACGTACAGCCGAGCCCGAATCCGGACACGACCAGCGGCGCCACGAAGTCTTGCCAGGTCGAGTGCGGCGTGGCAACCACCGCGAGCCAGCTCATGCCTCCGGCGAAAAAGACAAGGCCGGTGATCAGGATGTACTTGCCGCCGATCTTGTCGGTAAGGCGCCCGGCGATCGGCGCGACGACCATCGACATCAGGGAGGAAGGCGCGATCGCCAGGCCCGCCTTGAGCGCCGAGAACCCGAGCGCCGACTGCAAGTAGATCGTCAGCGGAAGGAAGATGCCGAGCAGCCCGATCGAGACCGTGACCGACACCCAGTTCATCAGCGAGAAGTTCCGGTCGCGGAAAAGCGCGAACGGCACCAGCGGCTCCTGGTCCTGCGTCCTCGCTTGAATGACAAGGAACACCACGAGCAAGGCGACGCCGACGCCTATCACGAGCGGTATCGAGATGAACCCGGTGATCGTGCCCCAGTTGTAGTTCTGGCCTTCGACGAGGCCGTAACAGATAGCGAGGAGAGCCAGGCTGGCCAGGGTCACGCCGGTGAGGTCGAAACTGTGCTTGGCGCCCGTGCGAATGTCGGGGATCCACAGCAGCCCGAGCGCGATCACGATGACGCCGATCGGCAAGTTGATGAAGAAGATGTACCGCCAGTCGAAGGCGGTTACCAGAAGGCCGCCAAGAGTCGGCCCCGCTATCGTCGCGACGCCCGCCACCGCACCCCAGACGCCGAACGCGGCCCCCCGCCGTTCCGGCGGGAACACCATCGTCAGCAGCGCGAGAGTCTGCGGCATCAGCAACGCGGCGCCGGCTCCCTGCACCACGCGGAACGCGATCAGCCAGCTCACCGTCGGCGAGAACCCGCACGCGCCCGAGGCAATCGTGAACAGCGCGACGCCGGCGATGAACAGCGTCCGCTGTCCGCGCAAGTCGCCCAGGCGGCCCGCCGTGATCAGCAGGACGGCGAGAACGAGGGCGTAGGCGTTGATGACCCAGAGGACTCCGTCGAGGGACGCGCCCAGCTTGGTAACCATGTTAGGAATCGCGATGTTAACGATCGTCAGGTCAAGCAGGGTCATGAAGAACCCGAGCGAGACAACTACAAGCACAGCCCACGGATTGCCGCGGTATTTCATCACGATCTTTACCTCTCCCGCCTCGCGCCAGCGCCACCGATCTTCTTGGCCACCGGATCGCGGGCTGCGTATACATAGTGTCATGATCCCGGCGGTGCGAGCCGCCGAGCCTGGTGCGATGACCCCAGGTGATGACGCGATGTGACGTTCCACCCATGATGCTAAGCGGGGGTACCGACAGTCACGCGGCCGAAGGCCTGGCAGTATGCTCCCGCGCATGGACCTGAATGGAGTCGCCGCGATCGTCTCTGGTGGTGCCAGTGGCCTCGGCGAGGCGACGGTACGTGATCTCGCCGCTGCTGGCGCCAGGGTTGTCGTCGCAGACCTGAACGAAGACCGAGGCAAGTCCGTTGCCGAGTCGGTCGGCGGCGTCTTCGCCAGCACCGACGTGTCCAGCGAGGAGTCGGTGACGGCCGCTGTCGCGGCGGCCGAGGCGCTCGGCGCCCCGATCCGGATCGCGGTGAGCTGCGCCGGCATCGGCTGGGCGTCGAGGACCGTCGGCCGGGACGGCACGCCGCACGATCTCGGCGTCTACAAGAAGGTCATCGACGTCAACCTGATCGGTACCTTCAACATCATGCGTATTGCCGCGGCGGCGATCGCGAGGACCGAGCCGGCCGACGCCGACGGTCAGCGCGGCGTAGTCATCAACACCGCGTCGATCGCCGGCATAGAAGGTCAGACCGGCCAGATCGCTTATTCGGCCTCCAAGGGCGGCATCATCGGCATGACCGTTCCCGCCGCCCGCGACTTGGCCGCGATCGGCATCCGGGTCAACACGATCTGCCCTGGCATCATCGACACCCCGATCTACGGGTCAGGCGCGGCCAGCGAGGAGTTCAAGGCCAGACTGGTCGCCCCGGTCGTGTTCCCCAAACGCATGGGCACCGCCGCCGAGTTCGCGCAACTCGTCCGCTCGCTGATCGAGAACGACTACATGAACGCCGAAGTAATAAGGTTCGACGGCGGCATCAGATTCCAGCCTAAGTAGCAGCTCAGGGAGGCGGCGCATGTCTGACGCGGTTCGCACTGAGGTAGCGCAAGGTGTCGCGGTCATCACGATTGACCGTCCGCAGGCCCGCAACGCGGTTAACGGCGAGGTCGCCAGGGGTATCGCTGCCGCGCTCGAGGAGTTCGACGGGCGCGGCGACGTCAGCGTTCTCGTGCTGACCGGGGCCGGAGGTACGTTCAGCGCCGGAATGGACCTGAAGGGCTTCCTGACCGGCGACTCGCCGATAGCCCCCGGCCGTGGCTTCGGCGGGATCGTGGAAAAGCCGCCGTCCAAGCCGATCATCGCCGCCGTCGAAGGCTACGCCCTGGCCGGCGGTTTCGAGCTGGTCCTGGCCTGTGACCTGGTCGTAGCGAGCGAGGAAGCCAAGTTCGGGCTGCCGGAAGTCAGGCGCGGCCTGGTAGCGGGCGCGGGCGGGCTGCTGAGACTGCCCAAGAGGATCCCTTATTACCTGGCCATGGAAATCGCCCTGACCGGCGAGCACTTCAGTGCCGCCAGGCTCGCCGCGGCTGGCCTGGTCAACAAGCTTGTCCCAGCGGGCGAAGCACTCGCCGTCGCGAAGGAGTTGGCCGCCAAGGTAGCGCTCGGCGGACCGCTGGCGCTCGCCGCGACCAAGCGGGTGATCGTCGAATCGGCCGACTGGAGCGCCGCTGAGGCATTCGGGAAGCAAAGCGAGATCATCGTCCCGATCTTCGGGTCGAAGGACGCCACCGAAGGCGCGATGGCGTTCGCGGAGAAGCGTCCCCCGGTCTGGCGAGGCGAATAGCCTGAACTCGCCGCCGCAAGCCTGACCGAGGCGAGCGGCAGCCAGGGAGGACTTCATGGCCAAGCCGCGGATCAGCGTTGTCGTGCCGTTTTACAACAACGTTGACCTCCTCGGTGCCTGCCTGACCTCGATCGCGCGGCAAACTATCACGGACCTCCAGGTCGTCATGGTCGACGACGGCTCGACCGACGGCAGTTCGGCGATCGCGGCCGCCCAGGTCGCGGCGGACAACAGGTTCACCCTGCTCACCAAGCCCAACGGCGGACCGGGCGCGGCCCGCAATTACGGAGTCGCGGCGGCGTACGGCGAATTCCTCGCCTTCGTCGATGCCGATGACCTGCTTCCGCCCGACGCCTACGCCACGCTCCTGGCCACTCTGGAATCCACAGGTTCAGATTTCGTCTCCGGCGCCGTCCTCAGGCTGACCGGCGAAGACCTCGTCGCCTCAGGGCTCCACGACCAGGCGATCAAGGCCAGGAAGCTAAAGACGCACCTCAGCAGCACCCGCGAACTGCTCTACGACATCTCCGTATGGAACAAGCTGTTCCGCCGGTCCTTCTGGGATGACGCCGGCCTGGGTAGGCCCGCACTGCGGTTCCCCGAGGGGATGCTCTGGGAAGACCTGGTCGCGATGACCAAGGCGCATGTGCTCGCGACCTCGGTCGACGTGATCACGGACCCGGTTTATCACTGGCGCGACCGGGACAAGGGCGCCCCCTCGATCACCCAGTCCCGCACCAGCATCAGCAACTTCCGCGACCGGATCACCGCGCTGGAAATGATCGACAACTTCCTGCGCGAGCGAGGCACGCCGGAGGTACTCAGGGCTCACCAGCACAAGGCGCTGGTCAACGACCTGTGGCTGTACGTGCGCGACCTGTCGCTGACCAGCCACGGATACCAGGCTGAGTTCACCGAACTGGCCAGCCGGTACCTGCGCCAGGTCGACCCCGCCGTCAAGCGCCCCCAGCCAGCCGCGCGCAAGCTTGCTTACTACCTGATCGAGCACGACCGCCAGGCCGACTTGATCGAACTGGCCACCTGGCTAGCGGAAAACCCGGCTCGGACCCCGCCAGTCGTCCGCTCCTTCGGTCGCCTCCGCGCCGACCTGCCGCTTCGCCGGTCAGCGAACCCGCCGATCCCCGGCCAGATCTTCCGTCCGCGGTGGCGAGAACTAGACCCGGTCGTCCGGATCGACAACCTCGGCTGGCACGGCCGGAACCTGGTGATCGAGGGAAGCGCGTACGTACCCTCGGTCGACGTCAGTCGCCGCCGCGACACGACCAAGCTCCTCGTGCTCCTCCCCCGTGGCCAGCGCAGGCCGCCGCTCGTCCTGCCCGTCCGTTCGCTGCGCCGGCCGGAAGACTGGGCTGGCTTCAGGTGCGAGATCAACCCGCGCTTGTTCGGCCTGGCCGGCCGCTGGCTGACCGGTACCTGGGACTGCTTCCTGCTGGTCAGGGGCAGGTCGGTGTGGCGGCCCACCAGGCTGCACTCGGCGGCCGGGCCGTGGAAGCCCCGCCGCCCAGGCAGCTCACGCCTGGGATCAGCTTCGGCCTGCACTGGTCAGGCCGGCGCCTCCAGGTAAGAGTCAAGCGCGAGCCGGCCGAGCTTGAGCTGGCCGCCGCCCGGCCCGAGTCCGGCCGCTATTTCGTTGTTCTCAGCGAGGTCGGCGGCTGGGAGCGGCACGTCGTCGAAGTCCCGGCCGGCGACGGCCCGATCAGGGTCAACGTCGGGGCGATCGACTCCTACGGCGGCACTGAACCGCTCAGGGACGGCCGCTGGAAGATCTCCCTGCACGAAGGTGAACCCGGCGGGCCTGAGCTGCCCCTGGATTTTGGCGGCTCAAAAAATCAAAAGATCAAGATTGGCCGCAAAATTTACCGCCCGACTGTGAGCAGCCCGCCCGGAGCCGCCAAGGAGCTGATACTGACGGCCGGCCCGGCGCTCGGCTTGCTTGAACGAGGCCGGATCAGGCGCCGGCTGCTCCGCGAGCTGTACTACCGGCTGGAGTGCCGGCTCCCGGTCAGGGACTCGATCTTGTTCGTTAGCTTCGACGGCAAGTCGTGCACCGACAACCCGCTGGGCATCGCGGAAGAGCTCGTCCGCCGAGGCGATGCGAGGGAACAGATCTGGGCGATCAGGGACTGGTCGGTGCCGGTCCCGGCCGGAACGAAAGCCGCGCTGATAGGCACGGCCGCGTACTTCGCCGCCCTTGGCCGGTCAAGGTACCTGATCGCCAACGATCACCTGCCGCAGCCGCACCGCCGCCGCCCCGGTCAGCGCTACGTGCAGACCTGGCACGGAACGCCGCTGAAACGGCTCGGCTACGACATCGTGAACCCGAGCTTCGCCAGCGGCAGCTACTACTTCGAGTTCATGGCGGCCGACGTCGCGCGCTGGGACTTGCTGATCTCGCCGAACCCGTTCAGCACGCCGGTACTGAAGGCCGCGTTCGGCTACACCGGCGAGGTCGCTGAGACCGGCTACCCGCGCAACGATGCCCTGCTCGCGCTCGCTGGCGGGCCGGAAACAGCACGTGAAGCGATCAGGCAGCGGCTCGGCTTGCCCGAGGGGAAGCAAGTGGCGATGTACGTGCCGACCTGGCGGGAGAACCAGCAGCACGGCGCTGGCTCGTACGGCCTGGATTTCCAGCTCGACCTCGCCGAAGCCGAGCGCCAGCTCGCGGACCGGTACGTGCTCCTGGTGCGGGGTCATCACCTCATGGACGGCTGGACCCGCGCGGACGGGCAGGAAGGCTTCGCGTTCGACGTGACCAGGTATCCGGACATCAACGACCTGCTCGCGGTGACCGACGTCCTGATCACGGACTATTCGTCGGTCATGTTTGACTTCGCGCCAACTGGCCGCCCGATGCTCTTCTTCACTTATGACCTCGAGCAGTACAGGGACCAGTTGCGAGGCTTCTACTTTGACTTTGAATCCGAGGCGCCAGGACCGCTGCTCGAGACCTCGGACCAGGTCGTATCGGCGCTGGCCGACCTTGAGTCGGTCGCGGCCAAGTACGCGAGCGCTCGCGCGGAGTTCACCGCGAAATTCTGCCCGCTTGACGACGGCAAGGCGGCCGCACGGGCCCGCGACCGGATTTTCAGGCACTAGGCTTCGGGCGTGGTAGGGACGAGGTCAGGTACGGCCGGGTCGGCCGAGCGGACCACTGATGCGGAGCTGGTCGCGGCCGGCTGGCCCACGTGGCTGAGCGGCTGGCCGGTGGTCGTCATTCCCGTGCTGGTCGAGCTGATTGTCGGCGGATACCGGATCGGCACTCCTTCTCTCTGGCGGGACGAGGCCGCCACGATCTCGGGATCGCAGCGCCCGCTCGGCGCGATCTTCGACCTCACGCTGCACCAGGACGCGGTGCACGGCGCGTACTACCTGCTGCTCCATCCGGTCATCGCCGTCGCCGGAATCTCGGCGACGGCGCTGCGGCTGCCTTCGCTGATCGCCATGGCACTCACCGCCGGGGTGCTCGCGGCCCTCGGGCGCCGGCTGGCCGTTCGCAGCGGGCTTCCCGCCCCGGCGGCGGTTGGCTTGCTGGCCGGGATCGCCCTCGCCGTGGTGCCGCTGACGACCAGGTACGCTCAGGAGGCCAGACCCTACGCGCTGACCAGCCTGTTTGCCGTGCTCGCGACTTACCTGCTGGTGCGGGCGGTTCCCTCAGGTCGCTGGCCGTGGTGGGCGGGCTATTCGGCGGCGCTGGTGCTTACCGGGCTTTTCAACTTGTTCGCGGTACTGCTCGCGGTGGCCCACGGTGTCAGCTTGCTCTTGGCCAGGGCTTCGGCCGACGAGTCGGACCGCGACCAGGTGACTATGAGCACGGTGCGGCGCTGGTTCCTGTCCGGCCTGGTCGCGGCCGTGCTGCTGGCTCCGCTGGCCGTGCTCAGCGGGCGGCAATCCGCTCAGCTGAACTGGGTGACCAGGCCCGATCTTTCCACGGTGGCGACCCTGGTTCGCGATTTCGCCGGCGCCGAGCTGGCGGTACCGGTGGCGGTGGTGCTTGCCTTGCTCGGTTGCGCGGCCGGGGCTGGCCTCGCCCGCAGGCGTGGACTGACGCTCGGCCTGGTGGCGTTGCCCTGGCTGATACTTCCGCCGGTGATCCTGCTGGCGGTTTCGCTCGCCGACCCGCTCTACGTCGAGCGTTACGTTGTCTTCTGCCTTCCCGCTCTCTGCCTGCTGGTCGCGGCCGGGTTGAGCTGGCTGGTCAGGCTTACCGGTCAGGCGGTGAGGCGGCGGGGACTGCCGCCTGGTCGCTCGCGGGTACTCGCGGTCTTGCCTTCCCTCGTGCTCGCCCTGGCGATAACGGCCGCCTTGATCGGTCCGCAGCGGGCGATCAGGTTGCCGGCCTCCCGCGCCGACAACCTCAGGGGGGTGGCGGCCGTGCTGGGCGCTCGCGAAAGTCGGGGTGACGCGATCTTGTACTTGCCGTGGGACACGGCTCTCGTCGGCCTGGCCTACCCGGCGCCGTTCACCAGGCTGCGCGACATCGGGCTCGGCGAATCGCCGATCGCCTCGGCGACCCTGCGCGGACTGCCAGCGAGTTCGGCCACGGTAGCGAGCCGGCTCCGCTCGGTTCGCCGGGTCTGGACCGTGCGGTGGACTCCTTCGCAGCCCACGGTCGGGCCGGCCGGATCAGGCAGCACGGCCCTGCTCGCCGCCGGTACTTTCCGGCTAGTGCGGCGCTGGCGGATCGAGTCAGTGTTCCTCAGCTTGTACGAAAGGCCGTAGGCCGAAACCTCCCTGGCGCACGGGGGTGGCGCCAGTGAGATCAGCGTCCGGCCAGCGTCTTGGACCGGGGAGCACGGACGACGAGCTGCTGACGCAGCTTGCTGCGGCCGCGGTGCAATCGTGACATCACGGTCCCGATCGGGGTGCCCATCATCGCGGCGACCTCCCGGTACGGGTAACCCTCGACGTCGGCCAGCCAGATCGTGGTCTTGAAATCGTCGGGCAGTTCGCGCAGAGCCTTGAGCACGGCCGAGTCAGTGATCTTGTCGAGGGCCTCGGCCTCGGCCGAACGGGCCGGGCCGCTGAGCGGATCGCGACCAAGCTGCCAGTCCTGATGCGGGTCGGCTCCAGGGGTGATGGCGGGCTCGCGCTTGGTCTTCCTGTAACTGTTGATGAACGTGTTAGCCAGAATCCTGTGCAGCCACGCGCGCAAGTTAGTGCCCGGCGTGAACTGGTGATACGCCGTATAAGCCTTGGTCAGGGTCTCCTGCACCAGGTCTTCGGCGTCGGCCCGGTTCCTGGTCAGGCGCAGCGCGGCGGGGTAAAGCTGGTCGAGGTAAGGACGCACCTGACGGTCGAAGTCGGTCGACTTGGCATCAGGCTCGGCCTGAGTGACTGGCGTGGTGTCTGGTGCGGTGGCGGCAGTCATGCGAACGTTCGCTCCCTTGGCTGGGGTGCTCCTTCGAGATCTGTTACTAGTAAGACGCCGTAGCGGCCTCCAAGGATTCGTGATCTGGGTTACACACCGGCTACACATCGTTATGAAGTTACCTCCACACCCTCACCTACGCGTCCAGGGGGTACCCAGGTTCACCGACTCCCCGACATTCTTAAGATATGTCGTGGCACCAAACCCCGCGCCGTGCCCGAGGCCCCGACTCAGGCGTTCGGGACCCGCCGCCCCGGCAGCCAGAGAACCCGCCGGCGGGGCTAGTACGGGTGATTTGGCAGTTTTGCGACTCGTGTCCGGGGGAACTTGCGATATGTCGTGGCTATGACGCAGGATGGAGGTGGCAGGACAACCGATGGAGGTTCTGATGGCTAAGTCAAGCGGCCGATCCGCCCCTGACCTGGGCTCGCTGCTGGGCCTCGGTTCCGGGCGACGAGCAAGCGAGGACGGATGCTGGCCAGCTGACCCGCGGCCAGGCCGGACGGGCTCGGGAGGATCCGACGGCTGGCGTGGGTGCTGGCCAGATTCAGACGACCTCGGCCAGAGCGATCCGAGCCCGGCCGACATCATCCGCAAGATCGCGCGCCGGGCTCGCTAGGGCTATCGCGCGCCGCACTCGCTAACGCTGACCGCGCGCCGCGGTCGCTAACGCTGAACTTCAAGCACACCCGCTAGGCCGTAGCCGGCGCGGACCGGCCCGACGGGCCGTAAGCGACTAGAGCCCGGCGCAGCCGGTCACGGCCTCGGTGCAGCCGTGACATCACGGTCCCGATCGGGGTGCCCATCATCGCGGCGACTTCGCGGTACGGGTAGCCCTCGATGTCCGCCAGGTACACGGCGGTCCTGAAGTCCTTGGGCAGGTCGCGAAGGGCACGGAGCACCTCGGAATCACCGAGCCGGTCGAGCGCCTCGGCCTCCGCCGACCTGGCGACGGGGGCGCAGGCATCGGCGCCGGTCTGCCATTCGTCCGTAGTGGCGAGCGCGGGCTGCCTTCTCGTCTTCCTGTAGCTGTTGACGAACGTGTTCGACAAGATCTTGTACAGCCAGGCGCGCAGATTCGTCCCCGGCGTGAACTGATGGAACGCGACGTAAGCCTTGGCCAGGGTCTCCTGCACCAGGTCCTCGGCATCGCTGGCGTTGCGCGTCATCCGCAAAGCCGCCGGGTAAAGCTGGGCCAGGTAAGGGCCTACGAGGCGCTCAAACTCCGCGTGCCGCTCGGCTTCGCCGGGGTTCGCGACGCCCATCTCTTCCCCGCCGATGAACATCACCCCCTTGTACCAGGAACGGCCACAGGCCCGTCAACCAACAAACATATCACGGCCAAATACCGGCCCCCGGAAACTAGCAGGTCAGACAGCTGACCGCTAAATCCAGCTGCTGAACCACATTCGCTGGCGCCAGAACTCGTAAGGCAGCACCTGCGCCGTAAGCACCGGATACAGGTAAGCGAAGTTGGCCAGCACCAGCAGCAGATAGGCCCCGGTAATCACCGCCCCCACTGCTCGCCGGCCCGGCGGCGCGCTGACCGGTCCGATGATCAGGCCAAGGCACAAAGTGATCGCGATGACGAGGTAGGGCAGGAAGGCGACCGCGTAAAAGTAGTACTCGGTCCGGTGATCATGCAGGGCGAACCAGAACCACGGCAGCCAGCCCGCCGCCACTCCCACGAGAACCGCCCCAGCCCGCCAGTCCCTGCGGCTGATCCACCAGCCGATGCAGAAGGCCAGCGCCAGCATCGAGGCCCACCAGATCGCTGGCGTCCCGATCGCGAGCACTTCCCGCGAACACGAACTTGACCCGCAGCCCTTCGGTGCCGTGTAGAAGAAGGACACCGGCCGCCCGAGATACAGCCAGCTCCACGGCTGCGAGACGTAGCCGACCTTGGAGCTGAGTCCGAGGCCGAAGCCAAGCATGGACTTCTGATATTGGTACCAGGAATCAAGCGTCGACCAGATCGGCAGGTGATTGCCTGCCAGCGCGGCCCAGTTCCTGTCGTAGCCAAGGCTGCTGGCAAACCACCCCGACCAGGCGGCTGTATAGGCGGCGAACGGCACCACCAGGAACGTCGCCGGCAGCCAGATCGCGTCGCTGCGCATGGTGCCGGACAGCCTGGTCTTGTAACCAAGCGCCCGCCGGGCCCCAAGGTCCCAGGCCAGGGCGAGCCCGGCGAACGCGATCACGAACCAGATGCCGTTCCACTTGGACGCGCAGGCGAAGCCAAGGAATACCCCGGCCAGCACCCGTCGCCAGCGGATGCCGAGCCTGGCCCGCCGCCTTCCAGCTCCTCGCCCGCGGCCCCGGTGGCGCCGGCCGCGACGGCGGCATCGACGAGCTTGGCTCTGGCGGCGTCCCGGTCAAGCACGAGCATGCCGAACGCGGCGAGCGACCAGAACATGACGAAGATGTCGAGAATCGCCGTCCGGCTCAGCACGAGCTCAAGTCCGTCGAGCGACATCAGCAGGCCAGCGATGCAGCCGAGCATGGTGGACCTGGTCATCCGCCTGGCGATCCTGGCGATGAGAAGGATGGACAGGGTCCCGACTACCGCGACCATGAACCGCCACCCGAACGGCGTCAGCCCGAACAACCATTCGCCGACCGCGATCAGCACTTTGCCGAGCGGCGGATGCACCACGTACTCGCCGTTATTGGTCAGGATGTGCGTGCCGCCGGTGGCGAGCAGGTGATCGACCACGTTGCGGTTCTTGCTGCTGTCGACCGCGTTGAGTTCGACCCCGTGCTTCAGAATCCCGTAGGCGTCGGGCACGTAGTAGGTCTCGTCGAAGACCACCGAGTGCGGCGTGCCGAGCCGGTAGAACCGCAGGAATCCGCCGAAAAGCGTGACGAGCAACGGGCCGGCCCAGCCCCAGATCGACGCGGGCGGCATGGGCGGCACAAGCCGGTCGCGCAACGACTCGGCTGGTCGGCGTTGCGCTGTGTGCGTGCCCTCAATCGGCGGCGCGTACCCGAAAACTCCCATCGCAGTCATGTTAGGGCCGCCGGGCGTTAGCGTGGACCGGATGAACGCGGCAGAGGAAGCAAGCTGCGGCACTTTGATCCTGGCCGCGGCGCCGATCGGCCGGCCGCAGGATGCCTCCGCCGCCCTGATCGAAGCGTTGCGGACGGCACCGGTGATCGCCGCCGAGGACACCCGCAGGTTCCGGCGGCTCGCCACCGCGCTCGGCGTAAAGCCAGCCGGCCGGGTGGTCTCTTTCTACGAGGACGTTGAGACGACCCGTGTACCCGGCCTGATCGAGGACCTGACCGCCGGCCGCGATGTGCTGCTCATCACAGACGCGGGCATGCCCGGCATCAGCGATCCTGGCTACCGGCTGGTCAATGCCGCCGTGGCGGCCGACGTTCCGGTGACAGCGCTGCCTGGACCTTCGGCCGTGACGACGGCTCTCGCGGTGTCAGGACTGCCAACCGACCGGTTCTGCTTCGAGGGTTTCCCGCCCCGCCGGGCGGGCGAGCGCGCCCGCGGGTTCGCCGAACTTGCCGCCGAGCGCAGGACGATGGTCTTCTTCGAATCGCCCCGCCGCCTCGGAGCAACGCTGGCCGAGCTGGCTGACGTCTTCGGCGCGGACCGGGCGGCGGTCGTCTGCCGCGAGCTGACCAAGACCCACGAGGAAATACTCCGCGGCACCCTGGGCGAGCTGGCCGAATGGTCCGCTCCCGGGGTGCTCGGCGAGATCACGCTTGTCGTCGCTGGGGCGGAGGAACGCGCCGTGATCGACCTCGCCGATGCCCTCGCGCAGGTAGCGGAGGCGGAACAAGCAGGAAGTTCCCGCAGCGACGCGATCGCGGCCACCGCCGCCAAACTCGGCCTGCGCAAGCGAGACCTGTACGAGGCGGTAATAAAAGCGCCGCGATAACCACGCGCAAGCTCCGTGTCAATAGCCCTAGGCTTGAAGGCATGTCGTCACCTACACCTCGTCACATCCTGGCCGCGCCAGCGTGGCCGTACGCCAACGGGCCCAGGCACATCGGGCACGTCTCCGGTTTCGGGCTGCCCTGCGACATGTTCTCCAGGTACCACCGGATGGTCGGCGACAAGGTGCTGATGGTGAGCGGCACCGACGAGCACGGTACCCCGATCCAGGTGCGGGCCGACGCCGAAGGCGTGACCGCGCGCGAGCTCGCCGACCGCTACAACCGGGTGATCGCCCAGGACCTCGCCGGGCTCGGCATGTCGTACGACCTGTTCACCCGGACCACGACGCTTAACCACTACGCCGTGACCCAGGAGATCTTCAAGGGCCTCTACGACAACGGGTACATCTTCGCCAAGTCGACCCTTGGCGCGGTCTCGCCAAGCACCGGCCGCACGCTGCCCGACCGGTACATTGAAGGCACCTGCCCGATCTGCGGCTACGACGGCGCCCGCGGTGACCAGTGCGACAACTGCCAGAACCAGCTCGATCCCGTCGACCTGATCAACCCGAGGTCGAAGATCAACGGCGAGACCCCGGTCTTCACCGAAACCGAGCAGTACTTCCTTGACCTGCCCGCGTTCTCTGACGTGCTCGGGACCTGGCTGCAGTCCAAGAGCGGCCAGTGGCGGCCCAACGTGCTCAAGTTCTCGCTGAACCTGCTCGGTGACCTGCAGCCGAGGGCGATCACCAGGGACCTGGACTGGGGTGTCCCGATCCCGGTCGAAGGCTGGCTCGACCGTGCCGACAAGCGGATCTACGTCTGGTTCGACGCCGTCATCGGGTACCTGTCGGCCTCGATCGAGTGGGCGAGGAGGTCGGGCGACCCCGATGCCTGGCGGGCGTGGTGGCAGTCGCCGGAAGCGCGGTCTTACTACTTCATGGGCAAGGACAACATCGTCTTCCACTCGGAGATCTGGCCCGCGATGCTGCTCGGCTACGGCGGCAAGGGCGCCAAGGGCGGCACGCCTGGCCAGCTCGGCGAGCTTGACCTGCCGTCCGAGGTCGTGTCGTCGGAGTTCCTGACCATGGAGGGCCGCAAGTTCTCCTCCTCAAGGTCGGTCGTCATCTACGTGCGCGACTTCCTTTCTCGCTACGACGTGGACGCCCTGCGCTACTACGTCGCGGTCGCCGGCCCTGAGACCCAGGACACCGACTTCACCTGGACCGAGTTCATCCGTCGCAACAACGACGAGCTGGTGGCGAACTGGGGCAACCTGGTGAACCGCAGCGTCTCGTTCGCGGCCAGGAACATCGGCGAGATCCCGGCCGCGGGCAACCTGACCGAAGAGGACCGCACTATCCTCGAGCACTCACAGAACGCGTTCGGCAGCGTCGGCGAGTCCCTGTCAAGGTCGAGGTTCAAGAACGCGGCCACCGAGGTCATGCGAACCCTGGCCGAGGCCAACAAGTACCTGTCCGACCAGGCGCCCTGGAAGCTCAGGGAGTCTGACCCAGACCGGATGAAGACGATCTGCCACGTCGCGCTGCAACTCGTCGACGACGGCAAGACCCTGCTCACCCCGTTCCTGCCGATGTCCTCGCAGAAGGTCTTCGCGATGCTCGGCGGCGAGGGCACCTGGGCGGACCTGCCCAGGATCGACGAGGTTACCGAGGACGAGGGCCGGCCCTACCCGGTCATCACCGGCACCTACACCGGCCAGGCGATCTGGCAGTCCAGGCCGCTCAAGCCGGGCACGCCGCTGAGCCAGCCGACGCCGCTGTTCGCCAAGATCGACCCGGTCGCGGCCGATGAGGAACTGGCCAGGCTGCGCGGGTACGACACCGAGCCAGGTTCGTGACCAGGCAAGCTCCGGTCGCTCCGGCCCCACCGCCGCTGCCGTCGCCCGCGTTCGACGCGCACACGCACCTGGACATGCTGACCGAGTCGCCCGAACAGGTGTTGCGAACTGCGCGGGCGGCCGGGATCAGCAAGGTAGTCACCGTGGGCTGCGACCTGGAATCTTCGCGGTGGGCGGCGGACTGCGCGGCTAGGCACCCCGACGTCTACGCCGCCGTCGCGATCCACCCCAACGACACCGCCAGCGTGCAGCCGCGCAAAGACGAGGTCCTCGCCGCGATCGCCGAACTCGCCGCCCTGCCCCAGGTCCGCGCGGTCGGCGAGACCGGCCTCGACTACTACCGCGACCATTCGCCCCCTGAAATCCAGCGCGAGTGGTTCCGCGCCCACATCGAGATCGCCAGGGCCGCCGGCAAGGCGCTGATGATCCACGACCGGGAAGCCCACGACGACGTACTCAAAGTGCTCCAAACATCTCAACTTCCAGCAAGCACCATCTTCCACTGTTTTTCCGGAGGAGCTGACCTAGCCAAGAAGTGCGCGGAAGCCGGATACGTGATGAGCTTCGCCGGCAACGTGACCTTCCCCAGCGCCGGAAGCCTCAGGGAGGCGGCCGCCATCGCCCCGGCCGAGCTGATCCTGGTGGAGACCGACGCGCCTTACCTGACCCCGGTCCCCAACCGGGGCAGGCAAAACGCCCCCGCTCAGGTAGCTCACACGTTGCGGGCCATCGCCGAGGTCAAGAAGATGGACGTCGCGGAACTGGCGGCGACCGTGCTGGCGACCGGCGAGCGAGTGTTCGGCGCCTGGCGCTAACGTGCCAGGATCACTGCTGCTCAGCCCGGCCGAGGTCAGGCAGCTAGCCGACCGGCTCGGCGTCACGCCGGTTAAGTGGCTCGGGCAGAATTTCGTCATCGACGGCGGCACGATACGCAAGATCGTGGCCCTGGCCGATCTGGGCCCCGATGACCTGGTGCTCGAGGTGGGACCCGGTCTCGGCTCGCTGACGCTCGGCTTGCTCGGAGCCGGCGGCCGGGTCACGGCGATCGAGATCGACCCGGTGCTCGCCGCCGAGTTGCCTAGGACCGTAGCGGACCGCGGCCAGGACCTGGCCGCCCGCCTGACCGTCGTCACCGGCGATGCGGTCACTATCAGGGAACTGCCAGGAGACCGGCCGGACGTGCTCGTCGCCAACCTGCCCTACAACGTCGCTGTCCCGATCCTGCTGAACTTGCTCGAAGCGCTGCCTTCGCTACGGCGAGCGCTCGTCATGGTGCAGGCCGAGGTCGCCGACCGGATCTGCGCCCCGCCAGGCAGCCGTACTTACGGCGTGCCTTCGGTCAAGCTGGCCTGGTACGGAAGCGTGCGCCGGGCCGGCACGATCGCGCGCACCGTGTTCTGGCCGGTGCCGAACGTAGACTCGGCGCTCGTCAGCTTCACCAGTTGGCCTGAGCCGATGTCGAGCTCGGTAAGCCGGGCTGAGGTGTTCGCGGTCATCGACGCCGCTTTCGCGCAGCGCCGCAAGACGCTGAGGGCCGCGCTCGCGCCCTGGGCCGGCTCGGCCGCTGCCGCCGAGCAGGTGCTGAGGGCCGCCGGGATCGATCCAGGGCTGCGCGGAGAAGCTATCGATGTGCGGCAATACATTCAGATCGCGGCCAGCCGTAGCATCATCGAATCGTGGCACAAGTGATAACGATCACGAGACCGGCGCAGACCTGTACAGTGCGCGTGCCGGCGAAGATCAACCTCCAGCTCTCGGTCGGTCCGCTGCGGGCCGACGGGTACCACGACCTAGTGAGCGTCTTCCACGCCGTCTCGCTGTTCGACGAGGTAACCGTCAGCTACGCGGATCGCACGATCGTCGAGGTGTCTGGTGAGAACTCAGAGTCGGTGCCCGCCGGGCAGGCCAACCTGGCCGTGCGGGCGGCGGTCGCGCTGGCTAAGGCGAGCGGGCGGCCGGGCCAGGCCAATGGCGTGAAGATCGAGATCCGCAAGCGCATCCCGGTCGCGGCCGGGCTGGCCGGCGGCAGCGCCGACGCGGCCGCGGCGCTGGTGGCCTGCAACGAGCTGTGGGGCACCGGCCTGTCACCGGGCGCGTTGAGCGAGATCGGCGCCTCGCTCGGCAGCGACGTGCCCTTCGCGCTGCTCGGGGGCACTGCCGTCGGCATCGGCCGGGGCGAGCAGCTGACCACGGCGCTGGTCACCGGCAGCTACCACTGGGTGCTGGCCTACGGGGTCAGCGGGCTGGCCACGCCCGACGTCTACGCCGCCTGCGACCGGCTTCGGGCCACGAGGTCGGCTGAGGAGCCCCCCGCTCCCGAGCTCAGCGCTGAGCTGATGGCGGCCTTGCGGTCAGGCGATCCGGTCGCGGTCGGGCCGCTGCTCAGTAACGACTTGCAGCCCGCCGCGCTGTCGCTTCAGCCGTTGCTCCGGCGGGCGCTGGCCGCGGGCAGGGAACACGGCGCGCTCGGCGCGATCGTGTCCGGCTCTGGCCCGACCTGCGCCTTCCTCGCGGCCGGAGCCGACGAGGCGAGCGAACTGGCGGTCGGGATCACCGGGGCCGGGGTCTGCCGTGCGGTCGTGCAGGTTTCCGGGCCGGCCCCGGGCGCGAGCATCGCCGGACCTGGAACGATGCCGTGACGAACCTGGTCAACCTTGAGGCCGCCGTCAAGGCCTACGGCACGCGGGTGCTGCTCGACCAGGTGTCGCTTGGCGTCGCGACTGGCGACCGGATCGGGGTCGTCGGCCGCAACGGCTCGGGGAAGACGACGCTCCTGGCCGCCCTCGCGGGCGCCGTTCCGCTGAATGGCGGCCGGTCGACCAGGACGCGGAACCTGCGGATCGGCCACCTCGCTCAGTCCGAGCAGCTCACGGGACCGGTGCGGCAGGTTGTCTTCGGCGAGTCCCCCGAGCACGAGTGGGCGGCCGACGTCAGGAGCCGTGGCCTTTTGGCCGCGCTGCTTTCTGATCTTGACCTTGACGCCGATACCACGCGGCTTTCCGGGGGCGAGCGTCGTCGGGTGGCGCTGGCCGCGCTGCTCCGGGGCAGCTATGACCTGCTGCTACTTGACGAGCCGACTAACCACCTGGACATCGAGGCGATCGGCTGGCTGGCCGGGTACCTGATTGAGTACGTCAAGACGTTCGTCGTGATTACCCACGATCGGTGGTTCCTCGACGAGGTCAGCGACCGCACCTGGGAAGTCGCTGACGGCCAGGTCTACTTTTACGACGGCGGCTACTCCGCGTACGTGCTGGCCAAGGCCGAGCGGGTCCGGCTGGCCGCCGCGGCTGACCAGCGCCGCCGTAACCTGCTTCGCAAGGAGCTGGCCTGGCTGCGGCGCGGCCCGCCCGCGCGGACGAGCAAGCCGAAGTTCCGCATCGACGCCGCGACCGCGCTGATCGCCGACGAGCCGGCTCCGAGGGACGGCGTTGAGTTGTCCAGGCTGGCGGCGGCGAGGCTCGGCAAGACCGTGCTCGAACTGACCGACGTGACCGCGGTCGCTGGCGAAAGGACGCTGCTCGGCGACGTGACCTGGCAGCTCGGTCCTGGGGACCGGGTCGGCGTGGTCGGGGTCAACGGCAGCGGCAAGACCACGCTGCTCAACGTGCTCGCGGGCGAGAGCGACCTGATGTCGTCGGGTGACGTGGTGCGGGGCAAGACCGTTCGCCTTGGCTACCTGAGCCAGGAGCCGCCGCCCGTCGATCCAGATCTCCGGGTGCTTGAAGCCGCCGAGCAGGTGCGCGGGACCGTGAAGTTCGGCAAGGGCGAGCTTTCAGCCGGCCAGTTGCTCGACCGGCTTGGCCTTAGCGCCGACCGGCAGTGGACGCCGGTCGGCGACCTGTCCGGCGGTGAGCGGCGCCGGCTGCAGTTGCAGATGCTGCTGATGGCCGAGCCGAACGTGCTGCTTCTCGACGAGCCGACCAACGACCTGGACATCGAGACGCTGACCGAGGTCGAGGACCTGCTCGACGGCTTTCCCGGTTCCATCGTCGTGGTCAGTCACGACCGGTACTTCCTTGAGCGGACCACCGACCACGTTCTCGCGCTGGTCGACGGGAAGCTCGCGTTCCTGCCCGGCGGCGTGAACGAGTACCTGGAACTGCGCGAGAGCAAGCCTTCGCGGCCGGCGCCGGTCGCCACCCCGAGCGCGGCGCCGTCGGCCGGCAGTTCGCCGGCCAGGCTGCGCGAGGTCAAGAAGGAGCTGGCCAAGCTTGACCGGCAGGTAGAAAGGCTGTCCAGCCGGGAAACCGAATTGCACGATGCGCTGGCCAAGGCCGCTTCCGACTATTCGCGCCTGATCAAGCTCGGCGAGGAGCTAAGGACAGTGGAGGCGGAAAAGGCCTCGCTTGAGGACCGGTGGCTCGAACTCGCGGAGGAAGGCTCCGGGGTATAGCATCTGGAGCCGTCTCAGCGGGTGATCGCTCGCCAGAACGCCGCCGCGATGACGCGGTAGCCATGGCTGTTGGCGTGCTCGTTCGGGCCGCGCGGGCGGAGCGCGCACATCCAGGTGAGCGCGCAGACTTCCCGCACGTTTGGCGGGAGCTTCGTGGTCTTGGTCTGTGTCTTATTAGCGCGGCCGAAGTCGCCGCTGTTGAAGGCGGCGAAGACGTTGGCTACCTTGGCGCCGTAGTGGTGGTAGCGCTTGACCAGGAGCTGATTGACGCCGGCGGCGAAGCCCTCGGTCAGGAGCGCGAGTTGCTTGCCGTCCTGGCCTTTGCGCCACAAGGCAAGCTCAGGGACGTAGTACGTCATGCCGACGACGAGCACGCGCGGGCCGGCGGCGGCCCTGATCCTGGTCATGATGTCGTCGATGTTGCGCTGGACTTCGGTGACCCGGCTGTCCAGGCAGCCGAGCATGTGCGAAACCGGCTGGCCGAGGATGCACGAGTTCGGGTCGTTGGCGCCGATGTCGATTGTGACCAGGGCGACCTGGCCGCGATGTGACCGCAGGAACCTGGTCGCCTGGGCCAGCTGGCTGCCGGCCTGGTAATGACAGATCCCGCCGTTGATCATCGTGGTCGTGGTCTCGCCCGAGCAGCCGAGCTTGACCAGCCGGAGGGTTGGCAGGCTGGCGCGGAGCCTCGTCGCGAGCACGTCGGGGTAACCGTCGCTGGTCGGTTCGTCGTCGCCGGCTGGTCCCGGCTGGATGCCCTGGGCCAGGGAGTCGCCGAGCGAGAGGTAGTAGGGGCTGGCGCGGCCGTGTTTGCTGAGGCCGGCCCTCAGGGCGGCGACACCGCTGATGCTGGTCTTAGCGACCGTGGTAGGCCGGCTCGCTGGTGAATTCGTGCAGCCCGCTGCCAGGAGCGCGGCAGCGGTCAGCAGACCGAACAGGCGAACCGCCCTCATGCGGTCCCGTGGGTGTCGAAGGGCGTCAGCAGGATCCTGAGCAGGGCCGCGAGCTCGGCCTGCTGCTCGGGGTCAAGGCCGCTCAGCAGCTCCCGCTCGCGGTCGAGCAGGGCGGCGAGCGCTCCGTCGACTACGGCCTTGCCCCGGTCGGTGAGCTGGACAAGCACCCCGCGCTTGTCCAGCGGGTCGGGGTGCCGGGCCACGAGGCCGGCTTCGGTCAGCCGGTCGATCCGGTTGGTCATGGTGCCCGAGGTCACGAGCGTGGCCCTGATCAGGGCACCGGGGCTTAGCTGGTAGGGCTGGCCGTGCCTGCGCAAGGCGGACAGCACGTCGAACTCCCAGATCTCGAGGTCGTGGGCCGCGAAGGCTGTTCGCCTGGCGAGGTCTAGATGCCTCGCGAGCCGCGACACCCGGCTGAGCACCTGAAGCGGCTCCGTGTCGAGATCCGGCCGCTCGGCCCGCCAGCCGGCGACCAGCTCGTCGACCTCATCGCGAGGTACCACTGCCTGCCCGTCCACCCAGGCAGCATAACTCTCGATATCGAGAGGTCAGACCACCCGCTACTGCCCGGCCCGGCCCAGCCAACCGCGCCCCTGGCCCGCGTTGCGTGCTGACCGGTCCGGGCAACGACAACGATGTCCCAGCGTTGCTGTTCGGGGCGTCCGGGCAACGACAACGATGGGACATAGATGCGGCTGAAACAGCATCTACCGCTGCCCGCCGTATCCCTTACCAAGCCAAAGAAATCTTGATGTCGAGATACTTGACGTCAAGAGAATCGGGCAGGGATAATTTGCGGATATTGAGGTTGTCGAGAGGGAGCACCGAGATGGCGGGTACGGCGCAAGCGGGCGGAGTTTACGGGCGGCGGGCGAATAGGTGGGATCCGGCGCAGTACCGGAAGTTTGGCGGGGAGCGGGCGCGGCCGTTCTTTGAGCTGGTCGGGCAGATCGGGGCCGAGAACCCGAGGTCGGTAGTCGACCTCGGCTGCGGGCCTGGGGAACTGACCGCCAGCCTGAGCCAGCGTTGGCCGGATGCTGACGTGCTCGGCCTCGACGACTCTCCGGAGATGATCAGGGAAGCGGAGCAGGTTGGCACCGAGCGGCTGCGGTTCGAGTTGATGGACGCCCACGACTGGGTTCCCGACGAGCCAGTCGACGTGATCGTGGCGAACGCGCTGCTGCAGTGGCTTCCTGATCATGAGGAGCTGATGCTGCGATGGGCTGGCCAGCTGGCTGAAGGCGGCTGGATTGCCGCGCAGTTGCCGGCCAACCACAATCAGGCGTCTTACCGGCTGCTTCGCGAGCTGCTGGATTCTGACCGGTGGCGGTCACGACTCGCGGGCGTGCGGCTGGCTTTTCAGGCGGCGGATCCGGCTCGGTACCTTGACCTGCTCGCGGGGGCCGGCTGTGTCGTCGACGCGTGGGAGACGACCTACCTGCACGTGCTGCCAGGCGATGACCCGGTGCTCGGCTGGATCAAGGGCACAGGGCTGCGGCCGGTGCTGACCGCGCTCGATGAGCCTGAAAGGGCCGAGTTCGAGGCCGAGTACGGTGCGCTGCTGCGAGCCGCGTATCCGACCAGGGAGTACGGGACCGTGCTGCCGTTCCGGCGCGTCTTCGTAGTGGCGCACAAATAGCGGCTACCAGGGCTTCGGGCGTTCCTTCAGCAGGCGGGAGGCCTCTGGGGAGATCTTCGGCTTGGGGTCGAGGGCCGACATGCCGTGCCAGGCCAGGTTGACCAGGTGCGCGGCCATCTCCTCAAGCTTGGGCTTACGCACATCCAGCCACCATTGCCCGGCAGAGACGACCATGCCGACGAGCATCTGCGAGTACATCGGGGCCAGCTTGGGGTCATAGCCGCGCCTTTTGAGCACGTCGGCGAGTATGTACTCGACCTGGCTCGCGATGTCGCTGATCAAGCTCGCGAAGGTGCCTGAGCCTGAGGCCGGGTGCGAGTCCCTGACCAGGATGCGGAACCCGTCGCTGTTCTCCTCGATGTACCTGAGCAGGGCGACGGCCGCGACTTCGAACTTCTCCATCGTGTCCTCGCCGCTGAGCAGCGTGGTGGCCATCGAGAGGAACCGGTCGACCTCGCGGTCCACGACGACCGCGTACAGGCCTTCCTTGCCGCCGAAGTGCTCGTAAACGACCGGCTTTGAGACGCCGGCCTGGGCGGCGATCTCCTCAATGGAGGTGCCGTCCAGGCCGCGCTCAGCGAACAGGCGCCTGCCCACGTCGAGCAGTTGCTCGCGCCGTTCCTTGCCGGTCATTCGCCTGCGGCCAGACGCTGGGGGTTGGCTCGTCACTGCCCCATCATGCAGGCACTAGTTAGCTATGAGCCAATCGAATCCGCGGCGCTCCGCTTGGTCATCCCGCCAAGTGCCCGGATATCGCCAACTTTCTTGCCGTTCAGCCGGGTCTCATCCGGCCAGCGGACGTTCCAGACCCAGCCGAGCTTCTCGACGGCCCAGATGCACCGGGCCGCGATGTCGATCTGCCCCTTGAAGACGCCGTGCCTGGCGCAGGTCGGGTCGGCGTGGTGCAGGTTGTGCCAGGATTCGCCGAACGAGAGCACCGCCAGCCAGGCGACATTCCTCGACTTGTCCCTGGCCTCGAACTCGCGCTTGCCGAAGGTGTGGCAGATCGAGTTGATCGACCAGGTTATGTGGTGCAGGAAAGAGACCCTGACCAGCCCGGCCCAGAACAGCGCGATCAGGGCACCCTGCCACGACATCGTCCACAGCCCCACGATCAGCGCCGGGGTGAGCAGGCTTACCGCGACCAGGACGGGGAACAGCCGGTTGACGCGCCTGATGTCCTTGTCGGCTAGCCAGTCCGGCGAGAATCTCTGATGCGAGGTCTGGCCCGCCTCGAACATCCAGCCCATGTGCGCCCAGAACAGGCCCTTGGTGAGCGCCTTCAGGTCGGTGCCGAACCGCCAGGGCGAGTGCGGGTCGCCTGCCTTGTCGCTGTACTTGTGGTGCTTGCGGTGGTCAGAGACCCAGTTGATGATCGGTCCTTCGATCGCCATCGTCCCGGCGACGCCAAGCGCGATCTTGAAGGCGCGGTTCGCTTTGTAGGAGCCGTGGGTGAAGTAGCGATGGAAGCCCATCGCGATGCCAAGGCCGGAGATCAGGTAGAACACGACTCCCACGACCACCGTCTGCCAGTCAAGGAACCCCCAGATCCACGCGGCTGGCACCGCCGCGATCAAGGCGAGCATGGGCAGGCCGGTGAAGATCGCGACCGCGAGCCGGTGTACGCCAGGGTTCGAGTATGGCTCAAACTCGGGAATCGGCCCCCTTCGTTCGGGTCGCGTCGGTTCAGCCAGCAGGTCTGGTCTATCCGTTTGGTCCGACTGGGGCTCAAAGCCGATGTCGGTAGTAGCGGTCATCACGGTTCCTCGTTGGCTCGTAGGGGCCGGTCGGAAGAGCGATCGCGTAACCGAGGTCATGGGCGGAGCGAATACGCTTACGTAACCGTAGCTTACGGTACCGTAGGTTCTCTGGACTCCCTAGAGGGATGTTCCACAGAATTACGCCCTCACACCTGTCGTGTTCACTGCATGTAACCGCGAGTGGTGGTGTGCTGCCGGGGGCCAGGGTCGGGTCATTCGGCGCAATAGGTGACAGAACTTGCGTCGCGGGCAGGAGGATCGACACTGGACCACCGGGTGGTGAGGGGGTGGGGTACTGACAGCTATCCCGCCGCAACCGGTCTAAACCCGGCGTCGCCTGGTGGGATTGTGAGGAGTATCACGCGTCTGCGAGCCGCGTGCCGCTCAGGTACAGTGTCGGTGTCAGCTTCCTTCCCGGGTCGTCTAACCGGCAGGACCAGGGTTTTTGGTGCCCTTAACCGAGGTTCGAATCCTCGCCCGGGAGCTCACGCGTGTAATTTCGGCCCCAGCACCCCGTCTAAGTCCGCTACGGCAATCCGTCAAACGACCCGAAACCGGCAAACCGGTCTAGTTGGGCCAGGCCCAGGAACGTGAGCCGTCCAAGGTGGCGGCAGGCTTGCCGACGGACCAGCTAATTCGGACATTTCGCCCAGCTAACCGCAACGGTGGCCCATAGATGCTGCTCCCGCCGGGCGAGCAACAGCAACGATGGGACATCGATGCTGCGGCAACAGCATCCATGGGCCACGGGTGGGTTTCCGCTGGAGTGAGTTTCTGGTCGGCTCCTCCGCATGATCCGGAAGGAGCCGTGTCGCCGGCCGATCCCGCCCGGATATCCCGGCATTCCGGGCATTCGGCGCAGCCCGCCGTCCCGCCCCGCGAGGCAGGGGCACTTTACCCCCGTAAAAACCATGGCAAAGTGCCCCCGCCTCCCCAGCAAGACCCACGAGACCCGCCTCACTCCCACGGAAACGCACCCATGGGGCACCGTTGCGGTTAGCCGTCCCAGCCAAGCAGCATCGATGGCCCATCGTTGCTGTTACAGCCTTGGCTCGGCGGATGATTGCCCGCTATGCCAGAACTCAGGGCGATGACCAGTCGCCGGAGGCTCCGCACCACGGCCGTGCCTGGCCCACCGTATTAACACCAGTCACACCAGCACGCCTGGCCACGCTAACCCGGCCGCGAGCGGGCTCAGGATTCGGCGAACTCGGCTCGGACGCCGAGCAGCCTTACGGGGTCGTGCCTGGTGAAAGCCTGCAGGGCCGTAAGCGCGGCCGATTCGATCGCTACCGGGTCCTCGGTTGGCTCGGGCAGGGCATATCCGTGCGTCGACGTGCAGTACCCAAAGGGCCACACCCCAGTCTCTCACTGGCAGGCTCGCTGAACTGTTAGCGCCGCTTGTCGGGAACCGGCCAGAATGACTGGTAGCGGACATGGAAGGGAAGTCGGGAGGTATTCTGCTGAGGTCGGGGTAGGTCTCCGCACGGGGTCGGCCGGGCCAGGCCCAGTACCGCAATCGGTCCTTTGGCGATGTCAGCGATCTCAAGGAGTTATGCCGAGTGAGCGAAGCGCGTCCTGCCGCCGTGATCGTGCTCGCGGCTGGCGAGGGTACCCGGATGAGGTCGGCGACGCCGAAGGCGTTGCATCAGGTCTGCGGGCAGTCGATGCTCGGGCATTGCCTGGCCGCGGCGAGCGAGCTGGCGCCTGAGCGGCTGATCGTTGTTGTCGGCCACGACGCCGACCGCGTGGCTGCGCACGCCAGGAAGCAGGCACCTGACGCGGTCATGGTCGTGCAGCCCTATCTGGGCGGCACCGGCCACGCGGTCAGGGTCGTACTCGAGGCCGTCGGCTCGCTTAGCGGCACTGTACTCGTGACTTACGCCGACACGCCGTTGCTGCGCGGGTCGACGCTGGCCAGCCTGGTGGCCGAGCGGGCCAGGGGGAGCGTCGCGGCGGCCGTGCTGACCGCTCAGGCGGTCAACCCGTTCGGGTACGGCCGGATCGTGCGGGATGCTGCCGGTGACTTCGTGCGGATCGTCGAGCAGGCAGACGCTACCCCGCCGCAACAGGCGATCACCGAGATCAACTCGGGCATGTACGCGTTCGACGGCGAACTGCTGACCGACGCGGTGAAACGGGTGAGAACCGACAACGCGCAGGGTGAGGAGTACCTCACCGATGTCGTCTCGGTCATCCGCGGCGACGGCCACCGGGTGGTCACGGTAACTTGCCCTGATTTCGAGGAAGTGCAGGGCGTTAACGACCTGGCTCAGCTCGCGCACGTCAGCCGGGTAATGAATTCCAGGCTGCTTCAGTCGGCCATGCGGTCAGGGGTCAGGATCGCCGATCCCGACAGCACCTGGGTCGATGTCACCGTTGACCTGGCTGCTGGTGCCTACATCGGGCCTGGAACCCAGCTTGAGGGCAGTACCTCAGTCGCGGCCGACGCCAGTGTCGGCCCTGGCTGCCTGCTTCGTGACACGTCCGTCGGGCAGGGCGCCGTCGTCATCCAGTCGGTCTGCGAGTCAGCGGTCATCGCCGAAGGTGCGCAGGTCGGGCCGTTTGCACATGTAATGCCAGGTACTAGGCTCGAAGCGAGAGTAGCGGTACAAGGAAAGTAGGAGCAGGGTGGCTGGTAGTACCGGGGCAAGCGACAAGCGGATGATGCTCTTTTGCGGTCGGGCATATCCTGAGCTTGGCCTGGAGATCGGCGACTACCTCGGCATCCAGCCGACTCCTACTACCTTGTTCGACTTCGCGAACGGCGAGATCTTCGTCAGGTTCCTCGAGTCGGTCCGCGGCTGCGACGCGTTCGTGTTCCAAAGCCACACCTCCCCGATCAACCAGTGGATCATGGAGCAACTGATCATGGTTGACGCGCTCAAGCGCGCCTCGGCCAAGCGGATCACCGTGGTCACGCCCTTCTTCGGCTATGCGCGGCAGGACAAGAAGAGCCGGGGAAGGGAGCCGATCTCGGCGCGGCTCATGGCTGACCTGTTCCTGACGGCGGGCGCTGACCGCCTGATGGCCGTAGACTTGCACACCGCACAGATCCAGGGCTTCTTTGACGGCCCGGTCGACCATCTGTTCGCCTTGCCGATCCTCGCCTCTTACCTGGAAGGCAAGCTGGATCTCTCGCAGGTCACCGTCGTGGCGCCGGACGCCGGCCGGGTGCGGGTCTGCGAGCGGTGGACCGACCGGCTTGGCTGCCCACTGGCGATTATCCACAAGCGCCGCGATCCCGACGTCGCCAACCAGGTGAAGGTGCTCGAGGTCGTCGGCACGGTGGCCGGCCGTACCTGCATCCTGGTGGACGACATGATCGATACGGGGGCGACGATCGCCAACGCGGCCGAGATCCTGTTCGCTCAGCATGCCGCGAGGGTGATCGTGACCGCGACCCACGGGGTGCTGTCCGGGCAGGCAGTTGACCTGCTGAAGAACTCCGCTATCAGCGAGGTCATCGTGACCAACACACTGCCGATCCAGCCGGAGAAGCAGTTCGATAAGCTGACGGTGCTGTCGATCGCGCCGCTGATTGCCCGTGCGATCACCGAGGTGTTCTCGCAGGGTTCGGTGACGAGCTTGTTCGACGGCCAGAGCTAGTACCAATCTTCGGCTAGACTTCGGCAAGGATTTTGCCGTTTCCTTCAGTCAGGTAGTTGCCGTCAGTTCGTCAGGAGTGCGCCGTGCCCGAGGTTCCCATGTCTGCTGCTACGCGGACCGAGTTCGGCAAGGGTGCCGCTCGACGCGAACGACGGGCCGGCCGAGTGCCCGCCGTGCTCTACGGGCACGGCACGGAGACAAGGCACCTGACCCTGCCTGGGCACGAAGTGCTGCTCGCCCTGCGGACCGCGAACGTGCTGATCAGGCTGGATGGCCTGCCGGGCGGGGCTCAGCTTGCCCTGCCCAAGGCGGTGCAGCGCGACGCGATCAGGGGCACAGTCGAGCACGTTGATCTCGTGCTGGTCAGGAGCGGCGAGAAGGTGACCGTCGACGTCCCCGTGACGATCACCGGCGAAGTGGCGCCAGACGGCCTGCTCGATCAGCAGCTCATCCAGATCTCGGTCGAGACCGAGGCAACGCACATTCCGACTGGTATCGAGGTTGACGTTACCGGGATGGCGATCGGTGCCTCGGTGACGGCCGGGGACCTGAAGTTGCCGCAGGGCACCAGCCTGGCGGTCGAGTCTGACCTGCTCGTGCTGCACGTCATAGCGGCTCCGACCGCGGCTCAGATTGAGGCGGAGATCGGAGAGACGCCAGAGGAGGCCCCGGCGAGCGTGCCCGCGGCTCCAGAGGCTTCGGCCGAGTAAGCTGCGGTGCCGCGACTCCCCGGTCGCTTCTTCCTGCGGCCTGGTGCTGTTATGCCCGATGACCAGTGGCTGATCGCTGGGCTTGGTAACCCGGGTCCCGAGTACGCCGGCAACCGGCATAACGCGGGCTTCATGGTCGCTGACTTGCTGGCTGACCGGATTGGCGCCAGGTTCAAGCGTGATCGCAGCCGGGTTCAGGCCGCTTCAGGGCGGCTTGGCGGCCTCCCCGTTCTTATCGTCAAGCCGATGTCGTACGTGAACGCCTCAGGTCCTGCGGTCGCCGCGGTCGGCCGGTTCTACAAGGTGCCGCTCGGCCGGATCGTCGCGGTACACGACGAGCTTGACCTTCCCTTCGGCACTATCAGGCTGAAGCGGGGGGGCGGCGACAACGGTCACAACGGCCTCAGGTCGATGACCGGCACCCTCGGGCCTGACTACTACCGGGTCAGGATCGGGGTCGGGCGGCCGCCCGGCCGCAGGGATCCGGCCGACTTCCTGCTCAGTGACTTCAGCCCCGCCGAACGCAAGGAACTCCCCTTGATTATCGAGCGGGCAGCCGACGCGGTCGAGGCGCTGCTTGAGCGCGGTTTGCCCGCCGCTCAGAACGAGTTTCATCCCACTTCACGCTGAATTTGCCCAGCCTTCAGCGGCCATCGGGTGTCACGGCCGCTATCACACTCTCGCGTCCTCTCACGCGAAGTGTCACACCAACTACGACATCGCTCTGATCAGCTTCGATTATGCGTGATCTAATCGGAGGTGCCCGGCGTCCTACTAACAGTGCTGGATGAGGCGATCCGCGCTGTTTGCTAGCACGTCGTGGGGCCGGCTGACTGAGGGGGCGGGCGGCGCTCGGTGCTTTTCGCGTACCGAGCGGCGGCCCGGTGGGCTGTGGAGGGAGGGCCTGATGTCGGGACACACCGTAGTTAGCGGTGCCGCCAGCAGGAAAGATCTGAAGGCCGGGCTGGCCGCGCTCGGCTCTGGTGCCTGGGAGACGCGTTACCTGCGAGTAGCCGCGGTGCTTGATGGCTGCTGCGGACTCACGGCTGGCCTGCTCGCTTATCAGATCAGGTTCGACAACTCTGGCAGGCACCCGTACGAGTACATGCTGATCAGCCTCAGCCTGCCGATCGTCTGGCTGCTGACGCTGATGCTGGCCGGTGCCTACGATCCGCGATTCATTGGCGTGGGTACCGATGAATTCCGCCGGGTGCTCCACGCCGGCGCCTTCCTGATCGCCGCCGTCGCGATCCTGTCTTATGCCTTCAAGGCCGATCTGGCCAGGGGTTACGTGGTCATTGCCCTGCCCTGCCTGACGCTATTTGACTTGCTCGCCCGGTTTGCCATGCGCAAACGGCTGCACCGCTGCCGGGAACGCGGTGAGTGCATGCGCCGGGTCGTGGTCGTCGGGCACGAGCCGGTCGTGGCCGACATCGTGACGATGCTGCGCCGGGAGACCTACCACGGGCTTACCGTCGTCGCCGCCTGCCTGGCTGATGCGGCCGAGGCGGACAGCGTCGCCGACGTGCCCGTGATGACCGGCCTTGACGGCGTGCCTGAGCTGGTCGAGCGATTCCAGGCGGATACGGTCGCTGTGCTCGCCTGCCCCGAGATGTCGGGATCACGCCTGCGCGACCTGGCCTGGGACCTGGAGAAGACCGGCACTGACCTGTGCGTGGCGCCGGCCCTGCTCGACGTCGCCGGCCCGCGCACGACGATCAGGCCGACCGCCGGGCTTCCGCTGCTGTACATGGACCATCCGGAGTTCAGCGGTTTCAGGTTGGTGGTCAAGGCGGCCTTCGACCGGGTCTTCGCCCTTGTCGCGCTCGTCGTCGCGGCGCCGCTGCTGGCCTGCGTCGCGTTGCTGATCAGGCTGAATGACGGCGGGCCGGTGGTGTTCAGGCAGATCAGGGTCGGCAAGGACGGACGTCGTTTCGGCGTTTACAAGTTCCGCACGATGGTGCCGGACGCCGAGGAGCGCAAGGCTGAGCTCGCCGAGCAGAACCAGTACGAAGGCCCGCTCTTCAAGATGAGGGACGACCCCCGGCTGACCAGGTCAGGCGGCTTGCTGCGGCGCTGGTCTATCGACGAACTGCCTCAGTTGCTCAACGTACTTGCCGGAGATATGTCCCTGGTCGGACCAAGACCAGCGCTACCGGAAGAGGCGGCCATGTATGGTGACCATGTGAGGCGCAGGCTGGTGGTCAAGCCGGGCATGACCGGCCTGTGGCAGGTAAATGGCCGTTCTGACCTTTCCTGGGACGAATCGGTACGCCTGGATCTGCGTTACGTGGAGAACTGGTCGCTGATGCTCGACCTGCAGATTCTGTGGAAAACCTGGGCCGCGGTGGCTCGCGGTTCCGGTGCGTACTGAACTTGACCCAGACTGGTCGAGTTCAGTTTCAGCACACAGTTTCAGTTGGAGCACATGGTGGCTTTCCCAGCCGATGATGACGTCGCCCGCGACCTAGCCGAGGCGGCAGGCCAGCGCTTGCTGGCGATCAGGGAGAAGGCGCAGGCCGCCGCGGCCGATGACCGCAGGCGCGCCGGCGACCTTGGCTCGCAGGAGTTCCTCGCGGGCGAACTGGCCCGGCTGCGGCCAGGCGATGCCGTCCTGTCCGAGGAGGCCGCCGACGACCTGGTCAGGCTCGGCGCCGACCGGGTATGGATCATCGACCCGCTCGACGGCACCAGGGAGTTCGGCGAGCCAGGCCGGGAGGACTGGGCCGTGCACGTCGCCCTCTGGCAGCGCACTAACGGCTCAGGTGACCTGACCGCCGGCGCGGTCGCTCTGCCGGCCCAGGGCAAAGTGCTGTCCACGGCTGAGCCGCCGCCCACGCCCAAGCTGGCCGAGTCAGGCGTGCCCCTGCGGCTCGTCGTGAGCCGGTCGCGCCCGCCGGAATTCGTCAAGACTCTCGCCGAGCACCTCGGGGCCGAGCTTGTGCCGCTCGGATCGGCCGGCGCCAAGACCGCCGCCGTGATCACCGGCGACGTCGATGTTTACGTTCACTCGGGCGGTCAGTACGAGTGGGATTCCGCCGCGCCGGTAGCGGTAGCCAGGGCCGCGGGACTGCACACGTCGAGAATCGACGGGTCCCCGCTCGAATACAACACCGAGAAGCCCTGGGTACCGGATATCCTAATCTGTCCCGTATCACTAGCTAGCCTGCTGCTCGACGCGATCAGCGCGGTCAGGCAGGGTAACGAGTAAAGGGTTTCGCCAGATGACAGTCCCACGCTCTGACTATCAGCTATCGCAGCTCGATGTGCTCGAAGCCGAGTCGATCCACATCATGCGCGAGGTCGCCTCGGAGTTTGAACGGCCGGTGCTGCTGTTCTCCGGCGGCAAGGACTCGATCGTCATGCTGGCGCTGGCGGAACGGGCGTTCCGGCCGGCGAGGATTCCTTTCCCTGTCATGCACGTGGACACCGGGCATAACTTCGACGAGGTGCTCGCCTTCAGGGACCGCCGCGTTGCCGAGCTTGGCATCCGGCTCATCGTGGCGTCCGTTCAGGAGTCGATCGACTCAGGGCGCGTGGTCGAGGAGACCGGCCGGTTTGCCAGCAGGAACCGGCTTCAGACGACGAGCCTGCTCGACGGGATCTTCGACAACCGCTTCGACGCCGTGTTCGGCGGTGCGCGCCGGGACGAGGAGAAGGCGAGAGCCAAGGAGCGGGTGTTCTCTTTCCGCGACGAGTTCGGCCAGTGGGACCCCAAGAACCAGCGCCCCGAGCTGTGGAGCCTGTACAACACCAGGATGCGGCGAGGCGAGCACATCAGGGTCTTCCCGCTGTCGAACTGGACCGAGCTCGACATCTGGCACTACATCGAGCGCGAAGGGCTTGAGATCCCTTCGATCTACTTCGCGCACCGCCGGTCGGTATTCGAGCGTGACGGCATCCTGCTCGCCGATCACCCGTTCACTAACAAGGCGGACAACGAAGTAGCTTCCGAGATCATGGTGCGGTACCGGACCGTAGGCGATATCTCTTGCACCGGAGCGGTCGAGTCCACGGCCGCTACCCTCGCCGAGGTCATCACCGAGATCGCGGCGACGAGGATTACCGAGCGCGGCCAGACCCGCGCCGATGACCGGGCCAGCGAAGCGGCGATGGAAGACCGCAAGCGAGAGGGCTACTTCTGATGCCGGCGGGCACTGTGCTGCCCAACACTGTGCTGCCCAACACCGCGGACAACAAGGGAGATCGGGTCATGGACATCCTGCGGCTGGCAACGGCCGGCTCAGTCGACGACGGCAAGTCAACGCTGATCGGGCGGCTGCTCTATGACTCAAAGGCTATCTTCGAAGACCAGCTTGCCTCGGTCGAGCGCACCAGCAAGGAGCGCGGCGAGGAGTACACCAACCTCGCCCTGCTCACCGACGGCCTGCGCGCCGAACGGGAACAGGGCATCACGATCGACGTCGCTTACCGCTACTTCGCCACCCCGAGGCGGAAGTTCATCATCGCCGACACCCCTGGTCACATCCAGTACACCAGGAACATGGTGACCGGAGCGTCGACCGCGGACCTGGCCGTCGTGCTCGTCGATGCCAGGAACGGGCTCACCGAGCAGAGCCGAAGGCACGCCTTCCTTGCTACCTTGCTCAAGGTCCCGCACCTGGTACTGGCTGTGAACAAGATGGACCTGGTCGGTTACGACAGCGCCGCCTTCGACCAGATCGAGGAAGAGTTCACTGCCTTCGCCGCCAAGCTGGAGATAGGCGACCTGACCTTCATCCCGATCTCGGCCCTGCACGGCGACAACGTAGTCGAGCGCTCGGGCAACATGCCCTGGTACGACGGCCCGTCGCTGCTGCACCACCTTGAGCACCTGCACATAGCCTCGGACCGGAACCTGATCGACGTGCGGTTCCCTGTCCAGTACGTGATCAGGCCGCACCAGGCGACCGACCCGGATCTTCATGATTACCGCGGCTACGCGGGTCAGGTCGCGGGCGGAGTGCTTAAGCCTGGCGACGAGGTGATGCACCTGCCGAGTGGCCTCAGTTCGGTCATCAAGCGGATCGACGGCCCGCACGGCCCGGTCGACGAGGCTTACCCGCCGATGTCGGTGACCATGCTGCTCGACAACGAGCTCGACATCTCCCGAGGCGACATGATCTGCCGCCCGGGCAATCAGCCGCAGGCAACCCAGGACGTGCAGGCCATGGTCTGCTGGATGGCCGATGCCCCGCTGCTCACGCCGCGCAGTCGCGTGATCGTCAAGCACACGACCAGGACGGTCAAGGCCGTGGTGCGCGACATCGTTTACCGGATTGACGTGAACACCCTGCACAGGGATGAGTCCGCGCAGAGCCTTGGCCTGAACGAGATCGGCCGGGTGTCGCTGCGCCTGACCCAGCCGATCTTCTGCGACCCGTACTCGAGGAACCGCGTCACGGGCGGGCTCATCCTGATCGACGAGGCCACGAGTGCCACGGTCGGCGCCGCGATGATCACCGAGGCGAGCTAGTGATGCGAGCGCGGCGCCTGGCCGGGCCGGTCGGGCCGGTCGCGGCCGGAATGCTGGCGAGCTTGCTCGCGCTCGGCCCGGTGGGCTCGGCGCAGGCTGGCCCCGCCGCCTCGCCGGCGAAGTACTTACAACCGCACCCGGAGACCGGTACCCCGCATTTCCCGCCGAAGACGAAGACCGTCGAGCAGATCAGGCAGCTCGTTCAATGCGGTGGGACGATGTACGCTGTCGGCCAGTTTTCCGTGGTTGATCAGGGAAAACGCTCTTTTATTCGGCAAAATGCCTTCAGTTTCTCTGCTACCGCACCGTTCGAGCTGACGGGCTGGAACCCTGATGTCAACGGCGAGGTCGACTCGATCACGTTCGCGGAAGGCAAGTGCGGGGACGCGTACCTGGGCGGTAACTTCTCGGCGATCGGGAAGCAGAAGGTCACCAACCTCGCCGAGGTCAGCACCACAGGTACCGGGTCGGTCGTGACCGCGTTCAGGCACGACGCCAGCAATACGGTGGAAACCCTCCTCGCGTACCGGACCCACATCCTCGCCGGCGGGTACTTCACCGCGATCAACGGGAGCAAGGCCGATCCCTACATGGCCAGCCTGAACTACCTGACCGGCCAGGACGACGGCCTCCTTCGGCTGCACATCAGCGGGCACTACACCTACTCTGGCGCCTCGTCCAACGGCACCAGGATCTACAACCAGCAGCTCAGCCACAGCGGCACCCTTGACCTGATCGAAGGCGATTTCACCAGCGTCGGCGGCGACGCGCGGCGGCAGATCTTCATGCTGAACCTGGCCAGCACGCCGAGGGCGACCGTTACCGGCTGGTCATCGCCGCGCTTCGATGGCGGCAGCGGCTACCCGCCCACGGGCTACTACTACAACTGCACCGGCATCGAGCCTTTCTACATCAGGGCAGCGGCCTGGTCGCCCAACGACGGCACGGTCTACGTGGCCAGCACCGGCTACCGCCCCTGGAATTACAAGAGCGGCTATCCGCTGATGGGCCTCTGCGACATGGCGGCCGCGTTCACCGCGAACCAGCATTTCGCGTCTCTGAAGTGGATTAACTACGACGGCTGCTACTCGCTCTACTCGGTCGCGGCCGACAGCCACGCCGCCTACTTCGCCGGGCACGAGTTGTGGTCGCAGGCGCCGGACGGCTGCAAGAAATTCCATCTTGACCCGCACGCGATCTCGGCGCCTGGCTTCGAGGGCTTGTCGCCCTCGACCGGGAAGCTGACCTTCAACCCGACCAGGTCGCGCGGCCTCGGCGCGGACGACATGCTCCTGACCTCGGCGGGCCTGTGGATCGCCAGCGACAACTTCGAAGGCAGTCAGACGTGCGGCACGATCAACGATTTGTCCGGCATCTGCTTCCTTCCGTACGGCCCGTAGTCATACCGTAACCACCTCGGTGTCATCTCGATTGCCTTAATCAGGCCCGAGTACTGGCGTAGCCAGGCAAAATATAGACTTTCTGTTCAGTCAGTTACGTTCGGTACAAGGCTGGTGCTAATGACGCTTGGTGACTTCAAGGTCATCTACCTCGGCGGCATGGGACGAAGCGGCAGCACCTTGGCCGAACGGCTGCTCGGTGAGCTTCCCGGGGTGTGCGTAGCCGGCGAGGTCGTTCATCTGTGGGATCGCGGTGTCGTCACCAACGAGCGCTGCGGCTGCGGTAAGGACTTCAGGTCCTGCGAGTTCTGGTCCGCGGTCGCCGAAGCGGCCTTCGGCGGCTGGGCCAGGCTTGATATCAGCCGGGTCGGCGAGTTGCGCGCGGCCGTCGACCGTACCAGATTCATCCCGCTGCTCGCCCGGCGATCGCTCACCAGCGGAATGCGCTGTGACCTGGGCGAATACACCGGGTACTATCAGCGGCTCTATCAGGCGATCGCCTCGGTGAGCCGCTGCGGCACCATCGTGGACTCGAGCAAGCACGCCTCGCTGGCCTTCTGCCTGAGCCATCGCAACGACCTTGACCTCCGGGTCGTCCACGTCGTGCGCGACAGCCGCGCCGTCGCGTACTCCTGGAGCACGCAGGTAAAGCGACCGGAAGCCGCCGGGCCGAGTTTCATGACCACGTACTCGCCGGTGCGGGCCGCCCGCGAGTGGAACGCGCAGAACGGCGCACTGCAATTGCTGGCCAGAGGCAGCACCCCCGTCCAGTTGATGCGCTACGAAGACCTCGTGTCGGCGGTCAGGCCGACGTTGCGGGCGGTCGCCGACTTCGCTGGCGTCGCCGCCGAAGGGCCTGGGCTCGACTTCATCGGCGGCGACGGGCAGGCCCAGTGGGCTCAGCTCCACCTGGCGCACACCGCGTCGGGCAACCCGATGCGGTTCGCCGCCGGCCGGATCGAGATCAAGTCCGATGATCGCTGGCAGACCGCGATGCCGGAATCGGCCCGTCGCACCGTCACCGCGCTGACGCTGCCATTGCTCCGCCACTACGGCTACCTGCGAGGCGCCACGTGACGCCGACCTCGTGGCCGTCGGTCGGCGTCGTGGTACCGACCCACGATCGGCCGGACGCGCTGCGGGCCGCGCTGGCGGCCATCGCCGCGCAGGACTACCAGGGCAGCGTTCAGGTCGTCGTCGTGTATGACCGGGCCGAGCCCGACCCGAGCCTGGCCGATGGCGACCGGCTCAAGGTCATCGGCAACAACAGGACACCGGGGCTGGCCGGGGCTCGTAACAGCGGAATCCTGGCTCTCGGAACCGACCTCGTGGCGTTCTGCGACGACGACGATGAATGGCGGCCGGCCAAGCTCACCCGCCAGGTAACAGCGCTCCTCGCGAGCCCAGGGGCCGAATTCGCCTCCTGTGGCATAACCGTCCAGTCCGGCGGCCGTTCCAGCGACCGCACCGCTGGCCAGACCGCAGTGAGCTACCAGGACCTGCTGCGGTCAAGGATGGTCATGGTCCACTCCTCGACCTACCTGGCCAGAAGGTCGGCGCTGCTTGACGGGATCGGCCTGCTCGACGAGTCGATCCCGGCGAGTCAGAACGAAGACTGGGATCTGGCGCTCCGGGCCGCCAGCCGGCGGCCCATCGTCAACGTCGATCAGCCGTTGGTGCTAGTAACGTGGAGCAGCGGGTCCTACTACGCCCAGCAGTGGGAGTCCAAGGTCGCCGGCCTGCGCTGGATGCTCGACCATCATCCTGACCTGACCGCCGACGGGCCTGGCGCTGCGCGGATCTACGCCCAGATCGCGTTCGGCTACGCCTGCCTGGGCCAGCGCCGGGAGTCCTGCCGGTGGGCGGCCCGCGCCCTGCGGCTGAACTGGCACGAACGCCGGCTGCCATTCGTGCTCGCCGTCGCTTCCGGCCTGGTTTCCGGTGACCGCGTGCTGCGCACGCTGCACGCACGGGGGCACGGCATATGACCGTAGCCGTCGCGGGCGCGGACTTCGACGAACTGACCCATGAGCAACTGATCCACCGCGTCAGCTCAGCCATCGGCCTGGGCCAAGGCGGCACGATCGTCACGCCTAACATCGACATCTGCCACCGGATGAGCAAAGACAAGCACAGCCGGGAACTAGTCGCCTCGGCAACCGTCGTGGTACCTGACGGCATGCCGCTGCTGTGGGCCGCACGGCTCGCCGGCCGCCCGCTACCCGAGCGGATCACCGGCGCCGACCTGATCCTCTCGCTGAGCGCGGCGGCCGCAGCGGAAGGCTGGCCGGTGTACCTGGTCGGTGGCCTGCCCGGTCAGAATGGTCGGCCATCAGTGGCCAGCCTCGCGGCCAGTCGGCTCGCGGAGCACTATCCAGGGCTGGTCGTGTCCGGCGCCTACGCTCCGCCGGAACGCTTCGACGCCGTCAGCGGTGACATCGAGCAACTGCAACAGGATCTCACCAAGGCGCAGCCAAAGGTGGTCTTCGTCGGCCTCGGGTTCCCCAAGCAAGAAGAACTGATCGCGCGCCTGGTTCCCGACCTGCCTGGCACCTGGTTCGTCGGCTGCGGCGCCGCGATCCCTTTCGCGGCCGGCGAACTGCGCCGAGCACCGCAATGGATGCAGCGGCTCGGAATGGAATGGGTGTACCGCCTGATCAGTGAACCCCGTCGGCTAGTCGGTCGTTACCTGGGCCGTGACCTGCCTTTCGCGGTGGCGCTCCTGGCCGGGAGCTGTTGGCACCGGGGGCGGTCGTAAGGTCAAGACTTGCTGCGGAGGTGGTGGGGTACCGGACACGTGCCGTCCGGCTGCTTCCTCTATCCGTAATGTGACGGATTTCTACGGCGAAGGCGAGTTTTCGCAGGTCAGCAGGCTATCGAGGCAACGCCCTGGATCAGCCCTCATGTCTGCGAAGTGATTACTTTCCGTAACGGAGTTTGTCTCACGCCTCGTGCGCGCCTGCGCGCGTAGGGCACGTCCTGGCCGTGAGACGAGACATCGAGACGTTCACTTGGCGTGGCTGAGTTGGCCGCTGCGCCGGCCGGAGCCGGTTGGGCAGGTGCGCGTACCGGGTTCGGCCGGCCGGCCGCTCTGCGTAGCGTCAGGGGCGATCCGGCGCGGAGGGGCGGGAGCTTCGGCTCCGCATGGCTTGCGCGAAAGCGGTGCTAATGCGCGTGCTCCGGGTCTCCCAGCGGCCCGTGGGCATGTTGTGTGCCATACGGGACAATGAGGTGATAGCGGTACCGCGAAGGTACTTCGGCCTGGTATGCGGGTAAGCTTGCTGTCGGGATCTCCGAAAGGTTTCATGGGTTCAATGTCTGATCGCGGTCCGGGGGCTTCGCGTCTGCCGCCGGAAACATCGAGTGATTCGCGCGTGAATGTGCGCCAGAGTCCCAATATGGTCCTGCGCCGAATCCGCGAGGAAGAGCGCCACGAAACCCGGCAGGAATTCGCGGACGCCATGATAGGCGCGGCGGTGAAGCTCGGGGAACCCGTCATGGCATCTGAGAGGTATGTGGCGCGCCTCGAAGATGGTGATATCAAATGGCCGCATCCCCCGAACCGTCGCGTGCTCGCTGAATTGTGTCAGCGTCCTTTCAGTGAGCTTGGATTCACTCGCCCGGCAGGTCGGAAACGTGTCGCGCCGGTCAGTTGCGAAGAGCCGGAAACCGGATCTGATCCGAGTCCGGATTCTGTCGGTCGGCAGTTTCTTGACACCGTGGCAGCGGCCAGCCGCCTAGGTGAGGTGAGTGAAACGTTACGTCGTGATTTCCTCGGTCTTAGCGGGTCTGTAGCCGTAGGCGGCATGTCGGCTCTGCTTGAAAGCGAGCTGAATCAGATTTATAGCGCGCTTAGCCAGGGATCGGGGGCGGAAGAGCGTGTTAGATACCTGGAAGGCCGCGCCGACGATCTCGGGATAATGGTCGCGGAAATGCCGCCGATGTCGGCTCTCGGGTCGGCCATTACAGCACTTAGGAGCGCCCGTGCTTTGCTAGAGCAGCGACAGCCGACACGATGCCAGGCCCGGCTTGTCGCGGTCAATGCGAAACTCAGCCTGATCGTGGGAGTGGAAGCGTTTAACGCTGGTCACGTTGAGCTTGCCGCCGAGTGGCATAAGGCAGCGGAATATGCCGCTGCTGATGCCGATGACGGGTATCTCGTCGATATTGCTATTGCCCAGCAAGCCTTTACTCCTTTGTATGGCGGACGACCGTCGCGCGCCCTGAGTCTTGTAACGGCACGGCTTGAATCTGGGTCCTTGTCATCGCCGGCGGTGGCTCAGCTATGGGGCATCAAGGCAAGGGCGCATGCGTCTTTGGGCGAGCAAGAAGGATTTAAGCGTTCTATAGCGAGCGGATGGGGGTGCCTTGACAATTCCGAGTCCGCGAGCGTCATTCCGGGAATTCTATCGTTCCACCCCGCGAATCTTGCCTTCTATGAAACTACCGGCGCTGTTGCCCTTAACGATCTGGACAATTCTTTGGCTGCTGCTGACCGTGCCATGGAATTGTTCAGGGCGACAGAGAGCTATGATCAGGCACTGGTCGGTCTTGAGCGAGCATCCGCACTGGCGAAAGCTGGTGAGATATCAGAAGCGTGCCGCGCCGCAAAAACCGTGATGCTGGCCACAACGACTTATTACTGCGCGCCGGTGCGAACTTATGCGCGTAAGTTTAATGAAACTGTTCGGACGTCAGATGACTCGGACGCGCGCGAGTGGCGTGATCTGTTGCGCGAAATCGAGGCGGGCATTACCTGACCGGTGGCAAGCTCGGCCTCCCCTTTACCTGCTGATATAGTTCGTCGGCAGTGTTCTAATTTGCGATGGCGAGCATTTATATCGTATTAATCGGGCAGTATGCTTAGAGGAAGTAGCCGCCCGGCTGCTTTAAGCAAATGTGGGTGGGGGGTGGGGGGCGTAGCGGGTGGGTGTCCGGCACCCCATGTCAGCCCGCAACACAAGGTCGTCCTCACCCGGCCTGGCCGACTGCGTCCGCGTCGGCGCTCCCTGCCTCCTTGGCCGGCGTGGACCCCAGCTCGACAACTGCGACAATTCGCCCGGCCGGGGCCTCCGGCGATCCGGTCGGCGGCGCTGAGCCCCGGCGTCGCGGGCAATTCCGCTCGCCGGACTCGGGCTGCAACAGCATCGGTGGGACATCGTTGCTGTTCGGCCGGGCCGGCTGACCGCAACGGTGGCCCATAGATGCTGTTGGCGCAGCATCGATGGCCCATGGGTGGGTTTCCGCTGGAGTGAGGCGGGTGCCGGACGGTCTCGCCCGAGCACCGGGGGCACTTCGCGGTCGTTTCAACGGCACCAAAGTGCCCCCGGTGCCCACCGCCGGGATCGCGGACTGCCCTGGATGTCAGAAATGCCGGGAATGGCGGGAATGGCGGGAAGGCTGAGAGCAGCGGGTCCGTCCGATTTCCGGACTCAGGTATCTCGGACCAGCGAAAGCAGGCAAGCCGGGCAGCCGCCGTTGCAGCGCGACACCGCCCCGCCCCCCGCCGCCACGAACCGGGCATAAACCCCAAACCGGTCCGCCGCCCCCACCTACAGGACCCGCAAGCCTGCTTTCGTGGAAACCTCAGATGGCATTCCATTCGGGGATTCCACAATCATCCAGGAGCCTGCCGACGCACCCCCGCGACAGGAGCCTTCAGGCCGGCACCAGCAAAGCCGGAAACTCAAACCGACCCACCGCCCGGCCGAGGCCGGGAAAGGCTGGAAGACCAGTCCCGCCCGGGCCACGCCGAGGAGTTGACCAGAACTCACTCCAGCGGAAACTCACCCATGGCCCATAGATGCGGTTGCCCGCTTAGTGCGAGCAGCACCCATGGGCCAGCGTTGCGGTCAGCTGAGCGGAAATATCCGGTTAGCTGGTGCCGTCGGCAAGCTCGCGGCCGCCCCTGGCGGCTCGCGTGCCTGCGGCGGGGCCAGCTGAGGGTGCTTTGCCAGCTGGTGTCGTCTGTACGGCTGTCGTTCGCGCACTGAGAGGGGGTGCCAGACATGTGTCGCCAGGCAATTGCGGAACGCAGCCGGACGGACGCTTCCTCTAAACATATTCCTATCAGTCGGCCTCAGTGGTCTCTAGCCCGCGCCGCATCCTGCCTGATCAGCTTGGGTTCAGAGCCTGCCAGCGTCCGCAAGGGCACGTGAGTGGTGCTGACCTTCGCCCCGTTACGCGAGTGCAGAACAACACTCACCGGGACCGGCGTAATCCTGCGCCAGGACTTCGTCCTCCCCGCTGGGTTAGGATCAACCTACTTGGATGCTTACTTGTACACTCAGATCGCACGGTGAGGCCGGTCCCATGCTATTAACAAAAAGGCGGAGGAATGATCTATTTGACGTACTCGTAAACGCTCGCCTGGATCCTATGCAATGGCAACAAGCGGTGCATCTGACTGACGCTAAACTATTTCATAACTCCACGACATCGTATCTAGCTCTGAAAACTCCAATCCCTATTAACCGTGCATCGGTACTTTATGACCCTGAGCCAGTGATCTATAGCGTAGATCGATCAATAGGAGATGAAAGAGTTCTCCGAGACGGCATTGTGCACGGCTGGTCGCGTGTAATGACCGTCGCACAAAGCTGGGCACCCCGCGTCAGGATAGATATCGAGACGAGAGACTTGTGGGCCGATCTTCAGCGCTGGCGCGAAATACTCTCTGGCAGCGGGCATGAAGCCATTAGCAATACACTATTTTCTTCAGACGAACGTGTGCGCCTTGCTGCTCGCATGGATGAGATAAAACTCTACCTCGCCAGGACATACTCGTTGTCAACTGGGCAAATGTCGCAAGTGGTAGATAAACTCGACGAGGCAAAGATTGCCGCTGAGCGCATAGGCAGGAAGGACTGGATGCTCCTGTTCCTCGGACTTATCTTTACTCTGATCATAATGGACATCGTGCCCCCGCACGCCGTGCAGCACATATTCGCGACACTTCTGCATGGCCTAGCCCCTCTTTTCAGCGGCAATATAAAGCCACGAGCAGTGTCCCAATAGCGTTCGGGTAGGTCGGGAGGTAAGGTAATGCCTGTGCTTGAATCTCTCATGCGAGGCATCGACAAAGTACCGGATCTTCTTCGGCGAAGTCGAAAACGAACTGACCATAACATGTGCTACACCATGTATTGACCGCCATTAACCAAAAGTTTTTGACCAGTAATGAATTGCGTATTGTCGGAAAGCATAACCATCACGGCATCGGCTGTATCCTCTGGTCGGCCGAGCCGTCGCATAGGTATTGCTCTCTCGCGCTCCGCACGTATTACCGGATCGATCAGTCCGAAACGCTGCCCAGTCTCGGGAGTCAAGGTTAGGCCGGGTATTATTGTGTTGACGCGGACTTTTGGAGCTAGCTCAAGCGCTAGGCATTGCGTCATTATCATCAGACCGGCCTTCGAGGCGCACGTGTTGAGGCCGTTACGGCGGGCTGTTATTCCGGTCGATGCGCCTATGTTCAGAATCGTTCCGCCTTCATCCTGCGTAAGCATTTGGCGTGCGGCGGCTTGTGAGCACAGGAATGCACCCTTCATATTTACGTCCACAACACTGTCCCAATCGTGCTCACTCATCTCCAGAACTGGTTTGTCGGCCACCCGTGCGGCGTTATTGATCAGAACATCCAGTCGGCCGAACTCGGTAATCGAGCGCGTTATTAGTCGCTCCGCGTCCTCGCTTTTGCTGACGTCCGCCTTTTCGAGCACTGCACGCCCACCAATTTCGCGGCACTCAGTCAACGTCTCCTCGGCCTGCTCGACGTCATACGAATAGTTCACTACTACAGCGTAGCCAGCGCTTATCAAGCGCAAGGCTATTATCCTGCCTATGCCGGACGAACTGCCGGTGACTACGGCTGCCCGGTTAGAGCCAGACATCAGATCTCACCAGCATCTCGGCTGTCTGCCGCAGTAAGGCGCAGCAGTTCTCCGACATTCTCAAGACGCCGCTCGTGTGGCCACTTCTCCGAGGCATGGAGATAAGCTGACCGAGCCTCCTTCGCGCGCTGCCTGCTGCCGAGTTGGATAGCGCCTTCGATGCCTCGGCGAATATAGCAATCGAATGCCTCGGCATCATTGAGCAGGACGGAAGCACGGGCCAGATGATTTACGATCTCAAAGCGAATGCGGTCAGGTATGTCGGGTGAACTTGACCTGTCGATAACGGTGAATATCTCGAAAGCTTGGTCCTGGTAAGAATGCTTGCTGTGATGACCGGCCAGTGCGAGGTAAGCGAGGCCGCGTTCAAGTGCGAGGGATGCGGGGGTGAACTCGGCGTAAAGGTAGCTCGGATCTTCCTTCGGATCGTCCGGGTAGGTTTCGCCGGCGGTCTCGGCCGAGCGCACTGCCTCATTGACGCGGTCAAGCTGCCCGTATACCACGGAAAGCTCAGCATGGACGCGGGAGCGTTGCAGCGGCGTCAGCTGGGCTTCCAGTGCTAGTGCCCGTTCGTACACTGCTGCGGCTTGCTCGGGTGCGGAGTTGTAAAAGTAGGTGCTGGCAAGCGATATGAGCGCTGCGGCCTGGCTGCCGGTATCTGAGGCTACCGTCGCATAGTGGTATGCCTGCTTGCAGTGATATTCACGCATGGCAAGCTGGCCACGGTGGAGCGCGACGATTCCACGGACCCTGTGAGTCTGCGAGGCTAGCGTCGCCGCCGCGCGCTGATGTTTCGTGCCTTGCCGCGCGATTCCCTCCAGCGGGATCAGGTAGCCCGACAGGACATGGTCTACCGCATCGAGGTCACTTCCGCGCAGCAGGTACCAGCAACTGGTAATGCTCGCGGCGCACTGGGCGAGGAAAGAGTCTCTTGCCGCAGAAATACTGCGACCGTCATCTGACAGCAGGTTAGCCGCGAAAGCGAGCGGCAAAGCGGCGAGCGTGGTCAGTGTCTGCCTTCTGGAGATGATGAATGCGGCATAGTCGGGATCATTTCTCGGAGGGGCTATGTTATCGCACATCGAAATCTCCTGAGCAAGAATATCCTGGAGGTCGCCCATCTCGGCACCTTGCCATCGCTCTGTTAACGAAATAAGGTGGGCGAGCTTCACGCCGAACCATACCGGCCATTCGGATTTTTCTGGTGAGGAGTTACCGCCGAGATCAGGGATTTTGGCAGGCTGGTATCCGCGCCAGATTTCCACGCGGCCTGGTGCGGGAATATTCGGGGGCCGGACGGCAGAGGCAACTTGATCGGCCGGTGGCCTGCTGAAACCTAGTTCATGGATAGGGCGCCCGCAAAGCTCGACGAGCGCACGCCGGTAGACCGGGTTCGGGAAGCGGATTTCACCATCTTCCAGCCGCGCTATATACCGCTCTGAGGGAACGAGATTCTCGCCTATCTCGTAACACTTGCGCGCGAGCGATTCGGCGAACTCCGCTCTCGTCTGGCGCCGTTCTTCGCGGATGCCCCGCAGAACCAGATTGGGAGTTCTCGGTTTGTCACCCATCTGCGCCTCCGCGTTTTCGGACCGGCACTGACCGCTTCAACACCTGACGCTGGCCATCACCATAGTACCGCCCTGGCCTGTAACGCGGCGCATCAGGATGGCAGACACGAACGTGCTAATACCGTCCCGAACAGGTCCGGCATGACAGGACACGACATGCTGAATGACATTCAGCGACATGAGCGATGACGGGAAAATGGCCAGTCAAACGACATGTATATCTGCATGCTCGCAGGGCATCCTTTGCATGGCGGAACTTCAAAGCGGGACTTCCAGGCCCCGCCTATGACGACCGGGAAGGCTGGTGATCAAAGATGAACCGAGATCGCGGAATGATCCAGACCGCGCCGATCCTGCATGAAGGCGAGGTTTCGCGGAGGATGCACTTGCTGGCTGAGTTGCGTCAGGCACTGTCCGCGACCGGAGTCGAGTCCGTGCTTGCCAGGAACCACCGGCTGATCCTGCGCTACAGCGAATCGCCTTGCGCGCCATCCGGGCTGACCGATCCTACGCTGCACATCCTGGGCGGAGGTCACGAGGGCATTGTTACTACGAACGGCGCAGTTTATTCACTGCCAGGTGACCGGCAATGCCCGGTTTCTCATCCGGCGCAGGCTGCGCTCACTATCGCGGAGGGCCGGCATTGAGCGCGACCAGCCGCAGGACAGGCGACGCCGGCACATTGATCGGCCCGACGATCCGCCGGTGCCGGCTTGGCGCAGAGTTGCGAAGGCTCCGCGAGGCGCGCGGTTACCGGCTTGAAGATGTTGCCGCTAAACTCGACGTCGCTCCGAGCACGGTGTCCCGCATCGAAACCGGCAAAGCGCCGGCCAGAACGTCCTATGTTTTTGCGATGCTTGACTTCTACGAGGTAAATGATCCCGAGCAGCGGCGGTACCTGGCTGACCTGGCACGGGAAGGCCAGCGCAAAGGCTGGTGGGCGGAGTATGACGACCTGCTGCCGACCGGAACGGGCTCCCTTCTCGACTTTGAAGCCGCAGCCGCGAAGGTATGCACCTTCGCGACGCAGACCATACCCGGCCTGCTCCAGACACCCGATTACGCCGCAGCAGTCATCCGGGCGACCCGTCCCGACTTCACTGCCGAGCAGGTCGAGGCCCTGGTCAAGGTCACGTTGCGGCGCCAGGAACTTTCCTGCGGCCGGCGTGAACTGCACGCGATCATCGACGAGTTCGCCCTGCTCAGGGTTATCGGCTCAGCGGACATCATGGCGGCGCAAATCGACTACCTGGCATCCGCGACCGCTGATCCGCTCATGACAATTCAGGTACAGAGCCTTACCGCCCCCGCGCAGATCCTGTGTCCCGGTTTCACTGTGATGAGCCTCGCAGATCACGCGGATACCGAAGTCGGCTGCCGTAACGAGCATGCCGAGCGCGTGACAATCGTCGATGACAGCCATTCAGTCAGCGACCTGAGAGACCTGTTCGCGAGGCTGTCCCGCCACGCGGACTCACCCGATAATTCGGCCAGGAGAATCAACGAGATGAGGCGACGAACCCATGTGCTCCTTAGCATCCTCACCAGAAACGCCCGAGATGAATGAACATTTCTCTGCCCGCGCGGCCGGCTCGATAGCTGACGGGCTGAGTACCCTGGGATTCGATGCCCGCGTCCCTACGCACCGGCAGAGCGCATTGATTCAGGTCACCAACGTGCGAGGTGCCCTGTGCCAGCTGATCATCTGCGACAGCGGCGTATTCGACTGGGAGTACCGCTACCGGGACAGCAGCCGGTCTGACCCCTCTGTGCTGGCCGCCATGGTCTTGTGCATGCTTGGCGGGAACTGCACTGCCGGCGCATGCGCGCCCGTCGCGCGTCATCCGCGCCTGACGCTGAAAGGCCAGATCGGCCGGACGCTCGCAGATCAGGGCATGCAGGTCGGCCTGAACATCCTTGACAAGGATGAAACCGCCCTTGAGGTCTACGCCGAGATCTCGATCGCCAACCCGGCTTGCAGCAACAGGGGGTTCGTCTGGGTCGCCGATGACGGCCTCATCCACTGGCACGGCCAGATCAGCAACCCCGAAGACCCGGCCAGCGGGCTAGACCTTGACGAGATCACCGGGACGCTGGCCCGCGCCCTTGCCACTGTCACGCCCGAGCACGACTAGATCTATTTCCGCAGGCGACTGCCCCGCAACGGCGCGGCCACCGGAAATCCTGAACCTGAAGACCGCGACTGCAACCAAGCCAATTTGACGGGTCACCCACAGAAGCCCGCGAAGACATTCAGGGGTGACCCGCCAGGGAACGACGTTCCCCGGTGCCGATGGTACCGGGGAACGTCGTGCTGTCCTGACCCCGAAACAGAAAGGAGGGCCTGACCAGGACCGATGAGGAGGTGATCAGACCCGTGAGAACACCTCAGGACGGCTGCCGTCCCGGCCCGCTGTGCCCGTGCACCGCCCTGGCCAGCGACAGGGGTGAGCCCTGCCCTAAGTGCGTGCGCCGTGCGCATCCGCCGCAGCCCGCAAGTCGTGATCCGCCTGCCGCACCGGACTGCTCGACCGGTCCGACGTCCGGCTCAGCCGCCGCACAGCCACCAGGCAACACCCGCAGCCGTCATACTCCGTGGTCAGCATGTCATCCATCATGCCCGCTCCCGACACTTGTGCATTCCGGAAGCAGCCGGGCGGTACGTGTCCGGCACCCCACCCACCCCGCAGTAGGTCTTGACCTTAAAACACCAGCCACCTACCGGCGCCAGCTCGGCGGGTGCGGCAGCCACGCCGCTAGCTGTTCGTCGTACGGGAGGAAATGGGCGTCTAGGCGATCAGCGAGCGAATCGCTGATCGGTGGTCTGGGCCTGGCGTTGTGCTGCTCGAACTCGGGGTAGCTCGTCGGCGGCAGGCCGAGGAATTCAAGTACCGCATCGTAGACCGGTTCTGGCTTGGTGAAGAAGTCGCCGCTGTCGATCACGTGGAGGCGGTCCCGGCCGAACAGACGCTCGAGCCTGGTGAGCTGATCGACGTACTGCCCGCGCGTCACGTAAGCATGGTGCTGGTGACTGTGGCTCAGGTAACCGGGGTCGGCGATCATCCGCTCCGCCTCGCCCTTGAGGCGCTGCGGTTCAAGCTCGATCGCCCGCTCGAAGGACTCGGTCTCGAATCCCCTTGCCCGCTCGTGCGTGTAGGCCGAGTAGGCCCGCTCCACCGGATCGCGCACGAGCACGATCAGCTTGACGCCAGGCAGGTCGGCGGCGATCCGGTCGGCCGCGAGCGGGTGGAACAGGTAGTAAGGGCTCGACTCGAAGGTCAGCGCGCCGCTTGAGCGCAACGGGAAATGCGCCCGGTACCAGCCGAGTCCCCGTTCGTAGTTCATGTCGAAGTAGTGCACTCCCTTATGCAGCACGGCCTTCTTGATCGCCGGGTGCTCGCTGAGCGCACGGTACAGGGAAGTGGTGCCGCAGCGTTGCGCGCCGACGATCAGGAAGGCAGGGAGCATCCGCAGCGGGCTGGTGATCCGCCCGGCGGTGACGGTGATCGCGTGCACGGCCCGCTTGGACGGCGGCGAGACTGACCGAGCCACGGGTTAGTCGCACCTCCCGATGTCAGCTTCAAGCGCCGGAAGCAGCCAGCGCCGGGGGGCTCCCAGCCGGGCCCCGGCCTCTTCCTGCCGGTCCGCGAGGTACCGCAGGGACAACTCGGCCAGGTAAGCCAGTGCGGTCAGCCTGGCCTGCGCCGGCTCGACCCCGAACGGCTCGAGCAGCCCGGCCGCTTCGGCAATGCACTGCCGGGCGACGACTGACGGGTCAGAGCCTGGCCCGACCACCCGCGCTTGCGTCCAGTAATGGAGCGCGTCAAATCCCAGCGGCACGTCGGTGCTGAACCGCTCCCAGTCCCACACCAGCAGGCCGGCCTCGGTCGGCGCGACGTTCCATGGCGTGAGGTCGCCATGCCAGCTCCCGAAGCTCAGCTCGGTGCCGTTCGCGACCGAGGCTAGCCGCCCGAGGGCGACGCCAAGCCGGGCCAGTTCATCGCTCTCGGGGGCAAGCTCAAGCTGGCCCGACAGTCGCCGCCAGTAGCCGCTCGCCGGCAGCACGGACCTGGTCACGCCGGCGACCGCGCCGAGTTCGACCAGCGCCGCGCTCAGCCGGCCGGACGGCAGGGCGATACGCCGCGACCAGACCGGCAGCGGACTGAGCACGAGCACCTCGAGCCCGTTCCACTGGCCGTGAGCCAGCACCTCCGGGTGCCGCATCAGCTCTAGGCGAGCCGAAGCGAGGTCAGCGAGCGCGGCGCGCTCGGCCTTGACCAGGCTGGCGGTCAGCGGGTTGATGCCGATCTTGGCAAAACCGATCGTTTCTCCCTCGGCGCGCAGGAGCTGCAGGACTGGTTTCCTGTTCGCCCGCGCCGCCCCCAGGTGCAGGCTGATCTGGACCGGCTGCCCGAGCAGGGCCGCCAGGTAGGAGTCGATGGTCTCGCTGCCTGACGGCGTGGCGATGCTCAGGCGGCCGCCGACGAACCGGCCGAGGCCGCCGGCCAGCATGGTCGCGAGCATCCTGGTCGCCAGCCTGGACTTCGCCGAGCCAGGCTCGCCGTACCGGCGGAGCGCCGCGGCGCCCGCTCGTCGCCCGGAAGGCACGATGATTTTCGGCCGTTTCGCGTCGGGAAGCAACAGCAGCTGGCCGGCCGCCGAACGGCTCCTGCCGCCAATGGTCACAACGGCCGGCGGTGGCCAGAGCAGGCCGGTGACCTCGCTGAGGTAGTCAGCCACCGGCCCGGTCGGCGCAATGGCCATCAGGGATCCGAAGGCACGGCCGGCTGGAAGTAAGGCATCGCCGCCAGCCGGGCGAAGGCCCTGATAGCCCTTGCGTGACGGCCAAGCCAGTACTTGAACGGCTTGCCATTGCTGTCGCTGCCGTTGGCGTCGAAGTAGGCGATGGCCTTGATCTGCGGGTCCTGCTCGGCGAACTTGCCTGCGGCGGTTAGGAAGGAGGGCCAGATCGCGGGCGGGTCATTGCTCGCGAACTCGCCGATCATGATCGGCTTGCCGGTGGGGGTCGCCCACTTGAGGAACGGCGCGGCGGCCTGCTTGAGTGACTGGCCGGGAGCGACCGTGTAGACGTCCGCGCATACCCAGTCGACTTCTTTATTGCCCGGGTAGAACGCCTGAGCGCGGCCAACCTGGAAGCCGTAGCCGGTCGGGCACCAGACCCAGCCGACGTTGGTCGCGCCGACCTGCGTGAAGATGGTCCTGATGTGATCCCACGCCTTGATGTAGTTCTTAGGCCCGTGTACCGCCCACTGCAGGTTCGGCCGGTCCATTTCGTGCCTGAACTCAAGCAGGATCGGCAGGTGCAGTTGCTTGACCGCCTCGGCCCGTTGCTCGATCAGCTGGTCGTAATCCCCGGCGATGATCTCCTTCGTGTCGGGGGTGCCCCCCCAAGTGAGCAGCAGTACCTTGCCCACGTGCACGAACTGCTGGTCGGCCGCACTCGGGAACGGCTGAGTCCACGGGTGATAAACGTGCACAAGGGTCAGTGGCCGGCCAATGCCGTGCTGGAACCCGTGAACGGCGGCGACCTCGGCTTGCGAGGTGTCCGACTTCGGCTGCACGTAAGCGCCCAGGTAGGCGCCGGACGTCGGCACCAGCGGACCGGTCACGCCCGAAGCGGGAGTCGCGTGGTGAGCGGGTTTCGGGTCAGTCGTTCTTCGCTGAACAGCCTTTGGCTGAGCGGATCTGGCCTGGGCCTGATGGCTCGCGGCGAGACTCAGGCCAACCGGAATCCCGACCGCGATCGCCACGCGCCACCAGCGCCGATAGCGGTCGTGAGCTTCCAGCTGCACAGCCTGGCCGCGCGGCCTCGGCCGGTAAGCCTCCGGCCTCGGCCGGCGAGCCTCGCGCCCCTCACCGGCCTGGTCCTGTACTGACCGGCACCTCGGCCGCGGCCTGTCCACGGTCGGCGGGCCTGACCCTGGCCGGCGGCCCGGCGACCAGGTGGACAGCGAAGATGAAAGCGGCGAGCAGGAGGCACCCGTAAAGCAGGCCGCTGATCGAATCGGTGGTCCAGTGCAGCGACAGGTACACCCGGCTGTAGGCCTCGTTGAAACCGAGCGCGGCGACGGCCGTGCCAGGCATAGATGGCCGTCCGGCGCTCGCCGCTGAATTCCCGCCAGAGCAGGTAGGCGATCAGCCCGTAGAACAGGATCACCCGGTCGCAGCCGCCCGACGGGTAGGTGCCGAGCGGACTTGTCGGCGGACCGAGGCGATGGAACACGTGCCGAAGCGCCAGCGTCGTGAAGTGATCGCCGACGATCGCGGTCGCCAGCGCGACCGGCGGTAGCCAGCGCTTGGAGCGCCAGGTCACGGCCAGACAAGCCGCCGCCGCGAACGCCGCCCCCCAGGTCGTCCAGGTGTTGCCGAGCTTAGTCAGCCGGTTCATCAGCGCCGCGAGCACGTGTACCTCGTGCTTGTGCATCCAGTTGAAGATCGGCCGGTCAATGACGAGCCCGTGGTGCACGACGAGGAGACCGAGTGCGCACATCAGCCCGAACACGACCAGCGTGCCGGCCGCCGCGATCGCGATCAGCCGCGCTGACTCCCAGGCAGCGTCCAGAAGGCCGGGACGGCCGCCCGCGGCCTTGTGCCGTCGCCCTGATGTCGCCCGCGACTCTTCGAATGCGGTCTGAGCGCTTCTTCTGGCCAGCACGAACCCGATTACCGCGATGAACACAATGCCCGCCGGCCAGAGCAAGGCGACCAGATACCGATCCAACGTGCTAAACCCCTCTCGGTTCTAGGACTATAACTCGCCTTCTGTGATCAATGCGTGTTACGACGATTTCGGCCAGGGCAGGCCCGAGGCTTGCCGGTCTGAAGGGCCCTGAGCTTGAGCGGCCCGTGCAGCCAGAGCACGCCGGCCGCCATTACCGCGCAGCCCGTGCCGATCGCGGCGATGGACACCAGGCCTGAACTGCCCGCCAGGCTTCTCGTCACCAGCGGTATGACCGCGAAGCTGACGGTGGTGAGCACGCAGGCGATCGCGGTGCCAGCGCCGAAAGGATGCACCCGCGCGGCAACCGCGACCTGTACGAGCGGCACCAGGTTGGACACCCCGATGGCCGCGGCCCACCCGATCGCCGCCCCGGTGATGCCGAATCTCGGAATGAGGGCCAGGTCGACTCCGACGTTGACTCCCAGCGCGAGCAGGCCGTTGATCAGGCTCCAGCTGCTGCGGCCGAACGTGATCAGCACCATGTCGACCTGCCCGCAGGCCGTCGCTACCAGCATGGTGAGCGCCAGGATCAGCATGACCGTGCTGCCCGCGCGGTAAGAGTGGCCGAAGATGGCGAGCACGCTCGGCCCGAAGATAGCGGCGAGCAGGTAAAGCGGCCAGGTAAGCAGAATCAGCCAGCAGGTAGTCGCCTGGTAGACGGCGTTCGCTCCGGCCCGGTCCCCGACCGCGAACAACCGCGTGAACTGAGGCTGCGCGGCCATGCTGATCGCCGCGTTGCCGAGCTGCCCGGCGACGAGGAACCTGGTGGCCGCCGTGTAAATGGCGGCTTCGACCGGCCCCTTAATGATGCCGACCAGCACGATGTCGAGGCGCTGGATAAGGATCTGCGCCACGCTGGCGAGTGATCTTGGCCCGGTGAAGCGCCAGAACCCCTTGGCGTTCGGCTTGCCGTGCCGGTTGTCACCAGCCGCCGGGTCAGGTTTTTGCTGCTTTCCCCGCTGATCCGCGTCGCTAAGCAAGCTCAGCCGGTGCTGGTCTACCCGCATGATCCGGCGCAGCCAAAAGGCCGCCACGACGCTAGCCCCGAGATAGGGAAGCGCCCAGGCGGGCGCGAGCAGGGCCGTGCTTCCGGCGAGCGCCGCCGCGAGCACGCCGAGTGTTTGCAGTCCTGAACGGCCGATCCGGTCGATCACCACCGTGGGCCGCATCTTGTGGTAGCCGCGGGCGGCCCCGAGCAAGGTGTCGGTCAGGGCCGCCGAAGGCAGCACCAGGGCCAGGATCCGCAACTCGGTGGCGACCGCCGCCGGGCTGACTCCTTGCGCGGTCTGGCCGTCCATGAGCAACCGCGCGAGCGGCCCGGCGAAGACGACGACGGCGGCCGCGCCGGCTACTGAGGAGATCAGCACGGGCACGATCGTCGCGCGCATGATCGCCGGGATCCTGCGTTCCGCGTGCAGTGCCCTGAGCCTGGCGATGAAGTAGATCGCGCCGTTGTAGGCACCAAGGTTGGCGACTGCCTCGACGATCAGGAAGAGCGACATGGCGATGAAAAACGCGCCCGCGACTGGCCGGGAGAAATTGTGGGTCACGATCACGGTCAGCCCGAGGCTCGCGACCGCCGAGACAAACGCGCCCGCCAGGTTAAGCACGCCGCCTCGCGCGACCCTGGCGAGGCCAGGATGCACACCCGGCCGAGCTCCCGCCTGGCTAGCGTCCGCGGACCGCGCCGCCGGGGCTGCCTTGGCATAGGTCTCTGGCGGAGTGTCCGGGTCGATGGCGGGCAGCGGCAGCGTCTCGGCGAGGTAGACGAGCGGCCGGTCTTCCTTCGGGGTGAACCTGGCCTCAGCCTGATCCGTCATGCCGTGCTCATGACGTCGCGCCAGCGGTCAGCTGGCGCCGGTACATGCCGTTCTTCCACATCAGGGCGCAGGCCGCCATCATGAACCCGATCGGAGCGCCCGCAGCATCGTAAGTAAACATGTAGACGAACGACAGCAGGATAACTAGCACGCCGGCGACCGCTTCCGGGCTTTTGTCGTGCCGGTAATACCACGCCAGGTAGCCGAAGAATCCCAGGTACAACGCGGTGCCCAGGAAGCCGTCGCAGATCAGCAGCAGCCAGAGCTGGCCGGTGCTGCCCACTTCAAGCTGGCCGCAGGTCGGGCACTTCAGGGAAGGCCCGATCGCGATCGAGCTCGCGCTGCCCTGCTCCTGCCTGGTATCGCCGTACCCGATGATCGGCGAGGCGAGCCCGTCGGTGATCGACAGCGAGGCCAGGTTGGCCCGCAGGTTGTTGCTCTTGCCGTGATGAAGGCGGCTGGTGACGACGCTGCCGAGCGGTGTCACCACGAAGAGCAGCGCGCCGATCGCGATCAGCGTGGCCAGCCCGGCGATCAGTGCCGTCCGGCCCCTGAGCGCGAACCTGAACGCGAGGTAACCAACGGAAAGACCGGCTCCGATCCAGGCGCCGCGGTTCAGCGAGTAAAGCAGCGGTATTACCGCGATCGCGACGACCGCGAGCACGGCCAGTCGCTGATGCCTGAGGTTGAACCGCTGGCCGAAACGACCAGGCCACCCGTTCCACCAGCCAACGAACAGGTAAGGCAGCAAGCTCGTCAGGCAGTCGCCCCAGATGTTGGTGTAGTCGAACGGTGCCTTGGGCCGTCCGCCGATGGTGCCGAGCACGTTCTGCACTTGCGCGAAGCCAGGCTGCATGGAGGCCTGGACGTAGGAATTCAGCCGCACGCTGTGCGGAAGGAGCTGCAGGAGGGGCGAATTGAAGTGCAAGTGCGGCATGACCATGCCGGCGAGCCCGCCCGCCACTGTATAGAGGCCGACGAGGCCAAGCATCCAGGCGAATTTGCGCCGGCTCAGTTCCCGCTCGGTGAGGTTGCCCGCGTAGAGCAGGAGCACGGTAACGCCGGCGTAATCGGCGGAACGGTTGGCGTAGGAAAGAATCCGGTGCGAGACCGGACTGGCGACCGTGCCTGGCGCGGTGAGGCTGATCGCCGCCAGGCCAACGGCGGCGATGATGAGGAACAGCAGCCAGAGACCGAAACCGGGCGGCACCCGGATCCGCCGTCCCCCTCGCACGTGCCAGGCGACCAGTTGCGAGGTCATCGGGATGGCCAGGATCATCCAGCTGAAGTCGGCGAGGCCAAGCGCCCACCAGATCGGATAGCCGGCCAGCAAGGCGGTGACCGGCCAGGCTGGGTGCCGGTCGGTGAAGGTACGGTTGCGCCCGGTGCGGACGACGGGCGGACCAGAGCCGGGCGGTACCAGGCCTGGCTCGGCGGCCGCGGGCTGATCCAGGGGCGCCGCCGGCCCGGCAACGTCGGTGACCGAGGGTGGCATGATTACCCGCCGATCAGCGGGTCGGCTTCGCCCGGCTCCTCGTCGTGGTCGGTAAGCGCGGTTCTTGACAGCGGCCAGTGCTCGCTCGCCGGACTCGACTTCCAGCTACCTGACAGCCCGGCCGAGCCCGGCCGCCTCGGCCTGAGCGTCGGCTCCGTGACCTGGCGCGGCATGCTTGCTGCCGCTTGGACCGCCGCTGGTACCTGGCCTCCTCGGCGAGACCTGCTTGATTACTGGCTGGGAGGTGCCCGGTTGCGATCGCGACGGCTTCTGCTGCGATTGAGCAGGCGGGACGGGCGAGTCGTAGTCAGGCGGATAGCCGGTCGGGTATTCGGCCTCGACGGTTCTGGGTCGGAAGGTCGGCATCGGACGCGCTGGCTGGGCAGCGGGGGCGGGGGGAGCTGGGGGAGCGGCGGGCACGGGATTGGCTGGCGGCTGATAGCTGACCGCCTGGCTGTCGGGAAGGTAGTCGTCGCGGAAGCCAGGCACAATGGAGGGTGAGCTGGCTGGCAGGGCGTTGGCTGGTACCGCGCTGGTCAGGGGCAAGGAGTTCCGGTCGGCCCGGCCGCGACCGGCCCCGCCGGGGAGCAAGACGGCGGCAAGCACCGTGGTGCGCATGCCCTGCAGGCGCTCCGCGCAGTCGGTCAGGTCGTCAGGGTGCGTGCTGCCCGCCTGCACGACCAGGATCGCGCCTTCAGCGAATTCGGCCAGGCTGAAGGTGTCGGCGTCGACGCCAGGGGGCGGCACGTCGATCACGACGTACCTGACCTCGCGACTGCAGGTCGCGCATCAGCCGCTGCACCTTGTCGTATTGCATGTCGTAGACCGCGCTCGCGGCGTCGAGGCCGGGCGTGAGCACGCGCAGTTGCGGCACGTCCGCGGTGCGCCTGGTGACGTCGGTCACGGCCGCCGTGCCCGCCAGCACCTCGGCGAACCCGCGGCCGTCGGCTTTGCCGAGCAGCCGGGGAATCGGAGTCGCGTTCGGATCGGCGCAGATCAGCATCGTCTCGCCCCTGATGCGCGCCAGCGCGCTCGCCAGGTTCGCGGCGGCGCTGTTACCTGCGCCAGGCGAGGTTCCGGCGACGAGGAGGACATGATGCCCGTCGCCGAGCGCCGTTCCCACGGACTGAGCGAGTTCGCTGTAAGCCTGACCGGTACGTGACCTGGGCGGCGAGAACACCATCTGCGCGCTGTTCTTGACGTCGACCAGGCTGATCACGGTAGGCACGTTGATCCGGCGGCGGATATCGCGGACGGCGTTGATCCTCGGCCTTCGCCAGTCCCAGAGGAACGCGAGAGCCAGTCCGATCACAAGCCCGCCGGCGAGACCGCTCGGCAGCAGCAGTTTCTTCTTCGGGCTGATCGGCTTGGTCGGAACGACGGCCGGGGTGACGATCTGACCTACGAAATTATTCCTGGCGCTCAGGCTGGCCTGAAGCGGGATTACCGCCGCGATCTTGTTCTGGATGACGGTTGACCCTCGCCGCGTCTCCGCTGAGGTCAAGTTTGGCTACGCCGTGCGCGGCCGAGCCCTTTTTGAACGCGCCGTCGGCCAGTTTGGTGCGCAACTGCTCGACGTTGGCCTCGAGCTTCGTCGCCTGCGATTCGAGTTGCTTGAGGCCTGAGGTGATCACGCCGAGGGCGCTTGCCCGCCGGTTGTACAGGTAGGCCCGGCCGAAGGCGTTCGCGCACTGCTCGGCTAGGACGGCGTTGCTCTCGCTGCAGCCGACCTGGAGGAACGTGGTGTTCGGCGGGACCGTGACGTGGATGGCCTTCATCAGGTCGGCGACCGACAGATCGGAAGCAAGCTTGGACTTCGCGATCGCCGCCACGGTCGACGACTGGACGATCTGACCCTCGTTGTCCATGTTGACCGGCCCGCCGGTCCGTCCGCCGAGCGCGTTCGCGTTCGTCGGCAGCGAGTTGACCTGGATCAGCACCGTAGCGGTGTAGACGCGCGGGGCCACGTAGTAATAAGCGGTTCCGAGCACCACGCCGATGAGAGTGAAGGCCACGATCATCAGCCAGCGGCGCCTGAGCACGGCCAGGTAATCGGAGATTTCGAAATATTCAGAGACTGGCTGCGCGGTCATCCGGCGGCACTCCTCACGCTGCGCAAAACGGCAGGGCGCGTAGAGCGCTGCCCCGATGCAGCTCGCTTACTCGGGATGTTCAAACTTAGAGCATAGGTGCTGAACAGCGCACTTGACGCCGTTCAGCACCTACCGCCCTTACCAGCCTGGCCGCCACCAGGCCTGGTTCTTGCCGCCATTGCAGCCCCAGATGACAATCTGGGACCCGTTGGCGGTGTTCAGTGCGTAATCGTCGAGGCACATACCTGAGGACTGCTGTACGAGCGAGTCGTTCGCTCCCACGGTCCAGATTTGACTGCTGCTGCCGTTGCACGGGTCGAGCACCACGTTCGTGCCCTGGGCGGTGCCGCCGCCTGAGCTGTCCAGGCAGTTCGAGGCACCGATCTGGATCGTGCCGCCCGGCTCCATCAGCCAGGTCTGCGAGGCGTCGCCCCGGCAGGTCCAGAGCTGAATCTTGTTGCCAGTCGCGGTCGAGTCGTTGTTGTCGTCGAGGCAGGGCTGCTGGGTGTCCGACTGGGTTTCCTGCGGGAAGATCGGGCCTGATGGCGCTCCGGCCGCCGGACCTGGCGAGGCCGGAAGCGGCCAGACCTGGTTGGTGCCGCCTGAGCAGGTCGCGATGTCAAGACCCGTGCCGCTCGTAGTGCTGCTGCCAGGGTCGTCCAGGCACATCGACGTGCTCTGGGCCGTACTGGCGCCCGAGTTGATGACCGTGTTGCCCGCGCCCTGGGACCATTGCTGGGTGGCCTGATTCTTGACGCAGGCGCTCAGCACGACGCCGGTACCGCCGGTCGTCTGCTCGCTAGCGGTGTCAAGGCAGAGGCCGTTGATCGTGATCGTTCCCGTCTTGCCGGTCGCGGGCACGGTCCAGTTCTGCTCGGCGAGGTTCAGGCAGTTGGCGATGTCAACCGAAGCGCCTGCCGTCGAGCTGTCAGATGGGTCGTCAAGGCACATCGGCACGCCCGTGCTGGCGCCGCCCTCTTCGTTGAACAGGCCGGAAGGAATCGTGCCGAACGGCGTGCTCGTAGTGGCGCCGCCGACCGGCAGCAGCGCGTTCTCCGCGTGGTACTGGCCGTCGACGATGTCGTCATCCATGCCGACCGCGAGGCCGGAGTGCCCGGGGTCGGGCTCGTTCGTTCCGAACGTGGTCATGTACATGGTGCCGGCGCCGCGCAGCGAAATCGGGTGCCACCAGGGCAGCCCCACGCCGGTGTTCGCGTCGAAGGCGTTAAGCCCGCCCTGGTACAACGCGTTCTGCGAGCACAGGAAGTCGGCGCCGCAGTAGTTGTTGACCCAGCGGTTGTGGCCGCCGGCGTAGACCACGCTCCCGGCGATCGTCACTGAGTAGAACGAGTCGCCGCCCGCGTAGTTGATCCAGGCCGGCGGCACGTTCACCGCGGTGCCGGTCGTGGTGGACGCGGCGGCGCCAACGTTGAACCTGGCCACCGCGTCGCAGACGCTGTAAGGCATGCTGCCGTCGTTGAGGTAGCCAGTGTTGGCGACGACAAGGAACGAGCCATCGGGGGCGAAGCTCAGCGCCCGGACGTAGTCATGCTCGGCCGAGCAGTTGTTGGCCAGGATCGGGGCGGTGAAGTCGGTCAGCTGGGCGGTGCCGCCCAGCGTCACCCCGGTGCTGATCACCGCGAGCCTGGGGCGCGACTGGCCGTTCACCTGGAGTGCCGTACCAGAGACCGCGAGCAGACTGCCGTCCGAGGTCAGGTCCATGGCCTCGACCTTGATCGGAAGCCCGCTGATCGGGTCACCGAGCGTGAACTTGAAGGAGGGATCGATCGCGCCGGTCTTGGCGTTCACCCTGACCAGCCCGCTCGCCGCGGTGCTGTTCACCGAGGCGAACTGGCCGCCCACGTAGAGCGCGGTGCCGTCCGGGCTCAGCGCCAGGTCACGTACCTGGTTGCTGACGTTCGCCTTGAAGCCGGTGACAATCGCGCCGTCAGCGGTGGTTCCGGTCGTAACGCCGGGGTTCACGTGCAGCTGGACGAGGCCCTTATGAGTAGCGCCGTTGACGGTCGTGAACGTGCCGCCGACGTAGACGGTGTTACTGCCAGCCGGACCCGGAGTCACTGCCCAGACCGGGCCCTCGTTCATCTGCGGGACGAAGTTCGGGTCGATCAGGCCGGTGCCGGCTGAGTAAGCGAAGATGTCGTCCCTGGTCACCTGGGTGCCAGGCTTGCAGAGGCCCTGGGCGAGCGTCCCTGGCTGGCAGGCCTCGGTGAACGCGCCGACGGCGATAACCTCGCCGTTCACGGTCGCGGTGTCGTAGACCTCTGACTGGCAGGTAAGACCGCCGCTGCCGAACCAGGTGCTGTTGCACGCCGACTGGCCTACCGTTGTACCAGCCGAGACGTTAGGCGTCCAGGTCACCGGCCCCTGTCCGACCAGGTTGGCTAGCTTCGGTGCCGATGCATTGGCTGCTGGCAAAAATCCGAAGGTCGCAAGGGCCACGGCCGTAAAGGCGATGGCGGTGCGGCGCAAAAGCATGGATCGTTCCCTCCCCGGCGATCGTTGCTGTTGAGTCAGGCATGCAGATCTGACGACGGCCAAGCCGGGCAAGCCAACCTCCTCACCGGGTCTGACCCGGCGAAGGGCATAGACAAGCGATTCTGACATGATGACTAGACGTGCAGCTTGCCACATCGGATGTCAGATTGGAACTTATCGTGACCGATGTGTGATCAGGTGTTATGCGTCCGGACCTTGGAGGCCGCAGCGCAGCGGCCTGACCAGGAGGAGCCAAATTGTCACAACCTGTAACAACTCGGTTCGGTGAACTGAGCGATTTCGTCGCTATTCCGAGAGTGACGTCGCTGCGGCTTTCGCCCGACGGCGAATGGCTGGCGGCCGAAGTGGCGAGCCTGTCGGCCGACGGCAAGAAATATGTCACCAGCATCTGGCGGGTCGATACGACGGGCGGGCCGCCGGCTCGGCTCACCCGGTCAGCGGCCGGCGAGACCGGGGCCGTCTTCCTGCCGGATGGTTCGCTCCTGTTCACCTCGGCGCGCCCTGACCCGGCCGCGAAGCCGGACGATGACGCCGCTTCAGACAAGCCAGGGCTCTGGGCCCTTCCGCCCGGCGGAGGCGAGGCGGACAGGATCACCCCGCTGCCAGGCGGCGTGGCCAAGGTTGTGGCAGCCCTGGCGGCGCAGTCGTTCCTGATCGCCGGGCCGGCTTTCGATGGCACCACCGATCAGGCCGGCGACGCTGCCCGCAGGAAGGCGCGGTCCGACGCCGACGTGACCGCGATCTTGCATGATCATGACGGACTGGTCAGGATCTGGGATCACGATCTTGGCCCGGATTGCGTGCGGCTCTTCGCTGGTACCGCTGGCGAGGCTGGCCTCAAGGATCTGACTCCCGAGCCGGGGCGGGCGCTCGATGAACAGTCGTTTTCGTTGTCACCAGACGGCTCCGTCGCGGTCACTGGGTGGCAATTGACCGAAGGGCTCGGCAGCCTTCGTAACGAGATAGCCGCCTTCGACGTGGAGACCGGAGAACGCTGGGCCGTCATGTCGGCCGCTGGCTATGACTTCGACGCGCCCGTGATTTCGCCCGATGGCCAGTCGGTCGTCGCGGTCAGAACCGAGCACGACACGGTCGCTCGCCCTGGTGCTCTCACTTTGGTGGTCGCGCCGCTGGCCGCCGGTTCCCAGGCCGCTCCCCGCGATGTGCTCCCGGACCTCGACCGCCGCCCTGACGCCGCGGTGTGGAGTCCCGACTCGGCTACTTTGTACTTCACGGCCGATGACAATGGCCGCCGCCCGGTCTTCGCCGTCGACGTCGCCACGGCGAAGGTGCGGAAGCTGACCACGGACGACGCCGCCTACGCGAGCGTGTGCCCGTCACCCGACGGGCAGTCGCTGTACGCGCTGCGCTCGGCGATCAGCGCACCGCCTGCTCCGGTGCGGATCGACCTGACCAAGCCAGAGGCCGGTTCTGAGCGGCTAGCCAGCCCGGCGCCCGAACTTGAGCTTCCTGGGCGAGTTACCGAAGTGTCGACGGTGGTGGCCGACGGTAGTACGGTGCGCGGCTGGCTCGCCTTGCCGCACGGCGCCTCGGCGGCCGACCCGGCCCCGCTTCTGCTCTGGGTGCACGGCGGTCCGTACAGTAGCTGGAACGACTGGTCCTGGCGCTGGAGCCCGTGGCTCATGGTCGCGCGCGGATACGCCGTGCTGCTGCCCGACCCGGCCTTGTCGACCGGCTACGGCGAGGAGTTCCTGGCCCGTGCCTACTCGGCCTGGGGCGGTGTCACCTACACCGACGTCATGATGATCACTGACGTGGTGACGGCGATGCCGGAAATTGACGGCGGCCGGACGGCGATGATGGGCGGCTCCTTCGGCGGGTACATGGCGAACTGGATCGCCGGGCACACCGGCCGCTTCTCGGCGATCGTCAGCCACGCCGGCCTCTGGTCCCTTGACCAGATGTTCGGCACGACCGACGCCCCGTTCTACTGGCGCAGGGAGTTCGGTACCCCGGAAACCGATCCAGAGCGCTACCGGCAGAACTCGCCCCACCTGCACGTCGCCGCGATCACGACGCCGATCCTGATCATTCACGGCGACAAGGACTACCGGGTTCCGATCGGCGAGGCGCTGCGGATGTACTCCGACCTGGTCGGCCGGGGCAAGACGGTCAAGTTCCTTTACTTCCCCCAGGAGAACCACTGGATTCTCAAGCCGGGTGACGCCGCCGTCTGGTACGAAACGGTGTTCGCGTTCCTCGCCGAGCACGTGCTAGGCAAAGACTGGGAACGCCCGGCGATGTTGTAGTGCGCCCTAGCCCGGCCGGCTATTTCGGCATTCCGTCATTCCCGGCATACGCGGCAATTGCGCGGACCTGGCCGCAACGATGGCCCACCGTTGCGGTTCCAGGCAGCTGGGCAACGACAACGATGGGACATGGATGCGGTTCCCGCGGCATCGATGTCCCATCGTTGTCGTTGGCTAACCCCCGGATAACCGCAACGGTGGGCCATGGTTGCGGCTCGGAGCGAGGTGCGGGTCGGGCCTGGGGCTAGTGTCCTGGGGCCGGTGTCGGGTATCGGGTCCGGTGGGCGGTATCGGCCCGGCCGATGGATCGCTGAGCGGGCGGTCGCGGTAACTTCGCGGGCTGATCGCGGTTCCGGGATCACGGCGGGGCACTTCCCTCAGGTAACACCAGCGCCATCCGCCAGCCCCGCCGGACACCGGAACCGCGCGCGGGCGAATGCCGCCGCCGTAGCAGGCCCTTCACCCCTTAAGTCGCCGGCCATTACCCCTTGGGAGCGGCCGCTGCCTTGATCGCGGCTAGCGTGGCCGTATCGGTGTCGAAGTTCCAGTTCCCGACGTCGAAGAACACGACGCCGGTCATCTGATCCTTCTTCGCCCCCGTGAACAAGGCCTTGATCTGCGCTGGCCGCTTCGGGCTCTTCTTGGCGCCGACTTCGCTGAGCAGGACGGGCGTATTCGTGAAAGCCCGCACCTGCGTGAAGGTCGGGCCGAACAGGGAGGTGAAGGTCGCAGTCTGGCTGCTGAGCTGGCCGTCGAAACCGATCAGGTTCACGTAAGCCTTACCTGGCCACAGCAGTTTAAGCGCTTCTGTGGTACGCCAGATCCGGTCCACTTGCCACATGAAGGTGACATGCTTTGCCCCGTCTTTAAGCAGCACCGAGTGCACGCGCTGGAACATCTTCTTGTACAGGGCCGGGGTGATATGGCCCGCGCCCCACGGATACCAGTCGCCATTCATTTCTGGGGCGAAGGAGAGAATTATCGGCAGGTTGAGCTTCTTTTCGGCCGCCGCGAACGTGGCCAGGTAAGAATTTTCTTTGCCTGCGGCGATGCGCGCCAGGTTCACGTTCGTCGGCTCGAGCACGATGATCGTAGTCGTCCCCAGGGTGTGATCCTGAAGGACCACCGAACTAGGGAACGGTGTTCCCCAGCCGATGTACTTCCCGGTAAGCGAGGGATAGATCTGAGTAGTCTGCTCGAAGATCGGCAGATTATAACTGACGATGCCGAGCTGGACGGGCTTAGCTTTCGTTTTTGAAGGAGCCTTTTGGGGGTTAGTTTCTTTCACCGGCTTAGTTTTGACGGTCTGGCGCGCGCCTTGCGCTACCGCCTGATGGGTCGAATTGGCGTCCGCCGGGCCCGCCGTGCGTATGATGACGACGATGGCGAAGCTCGCCACGGTCGCGACGATGGCGGTCACAATCGCCAGGAATCTCATGTTGCTCGAACCTCCACAGTAGCTCGCGTTCCCCATGAGTTATCGCGCAAAGTCGCGATAGCCACGAGTCGCAGTGGCAGCAGTAGGATCATGTGCACAAGCCCGTAGACCGGGGCCAGTGCGAAGGTAAGTACCCGGGTAGAGGTCCGCAGGTTCGCGTGCTCTGCCCGGAAATAGTGGCCGGACCTGGCGTAGGCGAGAAGCAAGGTAGCCGCCAGGTAGGAAGCGACGGACAGTTCGCCGGTGAGCAATGGCTTCGCCAGCATCGTGTAAAGCAAGGCCGTGGTGAACGCGCCCCAGGTAGTTATCTCAAGCAGGCTGAGCCACCAGGCGACCCGGATCGGCGGCATGGTGGTTAGCGTGCACCATGATTCCCGGATGAAACTCTTTGACCAGCGCAACTGCTGTCGCAGGAAATGATCCATCCGCTCGGGAACCATTGTCCAGGCGACGGCGTCAGGAGCAAGCAGTACCTTGCCTTCACGCAGGCAGTAGTAGGTCAGCCTGCGGTCGTCCCCGTAAGTACATCTCTGTCCCAGGAACGTCTGCGCGAGGAAATTTTGCAGATATTTTCTTACGACCGGACCGCGATAAAGGGCCAGCGAGCCACACGCGCAAAGCACAGAACCGACGGCTGAATACGCCGCGCGCTCGCCGAGAAATGCATTGGCATACCGCAGGTCTATCAGCCGGGTGAGGAAATTCTTATCCCAGTTAGCCGCGAGGACTGTTCCGGTGACCGCCTGAACCCTCTGGTCGCTGAAGTACGCGAGTGCCTTCTCGAGCGCGTCAGGTTTGAGCTGGGTATCTGAATCGACGCAGAGATATATGTCCGCGTGCCACTCGGCCCGGAATCCGTTCGCGAGACCCTCGCGCTTCCCGAGATTCCGGTCATGCACGATGATGCGATATCTAACGCCGAGTCGCTGGAACGCCGTTATGTAGGAACGCGCTATGTCGACGCAGTCTTTTCTGGCCGAGCCGTCATCGACGATCGTGATGGACTCGGGCGGCCGGGTCTGGCGGCGGAGAGATTCCATGCACCTGGCGAAGGCGACCGGGTCCTCATTGTGGACCGTGATGATCGCGGATACGTCCAGCTTGGTCAGGTGCCTGGGCGGCGGCCGGTACACGATCGCCAGCCCGAGTTTGAGCGCCAGGAAAATCAAGACACCATAGCCGTAGGCGGGCAGGTCCAAGTGCACCTGGTGCCCGCCAAGGGCGGTATGGATGCCGATCTCGGCCCCGGCGATGATACCGAGAAGCGCTGCGGGTATGACCGTGCTTGATCTCTCAAGCCGGGCAGTCGGCTTACGGTGCCTGCTCAATTGCCGCTGCCTGCGATGCGTACCCACACTTGGGTAGGCGACGCTGGCCACATTGACCATGACTGCGACGCTATCTGCCGGTACAGCCCGGATTGGCGCAAGCTGTTTTCAAGCAAGCGGTAGGTGGGCAGGCCCCGCGACGCGTCGACCTCAACGACCGCGAAGTAATCGTTCCTGATCGCCGCGGCCATGGCCGTCGGCCCGGAGAGCGCTTCCCAGGCTTCGCTGTCGTGATAGGTGAAGGTGTAAGGCCCGATGACCTGGCCCTTCAGTTCGCTCGGCGGCAAGTAGTATTCCGCGGCGTTCTGCTGTAGCACGAGGCATGGACATCCTGATTGGCTGATCGCGCCGCCGAGGGCCGGCATGATGTGGCTGACTGACGGCCAGGAGCGCACCACGGAGGCGGACTGCGAGTACCCGGTCACGCCGAACGCCGCGACGAGCACGGCCGCGATGATGATTCCATGGGACATCTGGCCGTCGATTTGCGAGATCCGATTGACCGCGTAACCGGCGATGATGCACAGGAACCAGGCGCCGAACGCTACGTGCTTGTGCAGCGAGGTTATGTCGCTGATTCTCGCCTGCTCAGCGGGCGCGAGCAGCGCGGCGGCGAAGAGCAGCGCAGGCAGCGCGGTAATCCGCCCGCCGTCAAGCCAGGCCAGCAGCACGCCAAGGATGCCGAGAAGCAGCAGCAGCGCGAGCCAGCCCCACGCGATGTCCAGGATTTTCAGCGGGGCGGTGCCGGTGACTATCTGACGTTCAACGGTCGTGAACATGATGCCGCGTCGGTAATCTGCCCCGCCGGCAAAAAGTGACGCGACGTCGATCGCCACGGTATAGATCGTCAGCCGGGCGGCTCTCCAGGCGCGAGAGCTGGCGGAACTTTGCGAGGCGGCCAGTGCGGCGAGCACGATAACGACCGGATCCCACAGCGCTGAGGCGTACTTGGTCGCGGCGGCTAGGGCCAAGGCGCCCGCCGCCAGTACCAGGAGGAATTCGGCGCCTCGTCCGGTGGCCCGGACAACTAGCCAAGCTGCTAGCGCGATGAGGCACAGTGCCATCGCGTCGTACGTGGCGAACGAGCCCAGTTGATCGGCCATGCCGAATACCGAGAACAACGCGGTCGCCGCCAGGGCCGTGCCCCGCCCGAGCAGGCGCTTGGCTGTCAGGTACAGCAGTATCGTCGCCGTTACCATGAAAGCGAGCGACAGTATCCGCGCCGCCGCGAGGCCGCCGACGCTGTCGGCTAGCGCCGCGAGCGGTGGGTAAATCACGGGCGCGCCGGAGAAGTAGGTAGCAAAAGCCGGCACGTACGAGCCGTGCAGCCAGTGCGCCCATTCGAGGCGGCCTGCCCAGATATAAAGCGATTCGTCCTGGAAGGCGGTATTTGACCAGACCAGCCGGACGGACAAGGCTATCTGGGCGGCGAGAATGCCAAGCAGGGTCCATCGCGACCGCAGCAGAACATACCTGCTGGATAGCGTGCGCGATCGCGGTGCGCCTTGCGCTGGGGCGAATTCTGGCTTGATTCGCGGCAGGTCGATGACAGTAAGGGCTCCGGCCGTGCTCGGCCTGCCTGCCTGGCTAGTAGTCGGGCCGGCGGAGTCGTTCTGCGGGGAAACTGGCCGCGCGAGTCGGCTGCCGGCTCGCGACGGCCTCGGTGCCGCGTGCCGTCCGGTCGGGCGAACGCCTGGGGGATCGCCGTGGGCCCGGCGTACGCCAATGAGATCGGGAACCATCAGGGCCGGCGACGGCAGCGGAGCTACCAGCTGCCCGGCTCTTGATAGTCCCAGGTCCCCGTCGTCCACCGAACCTCCGGGCGGGAGCAATCGCCGCACATCATCAGCACTGTCGTATAGCACGATTAGGTGACCGAAGCTATCACGCGTCCCAGCCGGAGCCGGGTGCTATCAGGCATTTCACAGCTGACTGCGAGCAAATCAGTAGTAAACCCCTGACATCCACCAAAGGCCATCAAGCGTCTAGTCAAGTACGTACGTACCAGCGCTAACGACCAGGGGGGGGTCTAGCAGTGAGCACCCCGTTGCGGCTGACCGTGCTCGGCACGGGCTATCTGGGCATCACCCATGCGGCGGGCCTGGCCAGCCTTGGCTTTGAGGTGCTCGGCGTCGACACGGACGCGGCCAAGGTCGCGAAGCTGGCCCGCGCTCAGATCCCCATCTACGAGCCGGGCTTGCCTGAGCTGCTCGCGTCCGGGCTGAGATCGGGGCGGCTTCGGTTTTCGACCTCTTACCAGGAGGCGGCGGACTTCGGGGACGTGCACTTCGTCTGTACAGGCACGCCGCAGCTGCCCGGCGGCCAAGGGGCCGATCTGCGGCAGGTGCGCGCTTGCGTCGGAGCCCTCGCGCCGCTCCTGACCAGGCCGTCACTGGTGGTAGGCAAGTCCACGGTTCCGGTCGGAACGGCGCGGCAACTGAGCAGTGAGCTTGCCCGTGCGGGTCACCAGGCCGAGCTAGCCTGGAATCCCGAGTTCCTGCGGGAAGGCACGGCGGTCGCGGATACGCTCGCGCCGGACCGGATTGTCGCCGGGGTGACGTCCGCGCACGCGGAAGACACGCTGCGGCAGGTCTACGCTCCGCTCCTAGCCGGGGGAAGCCGCTTCATCGTCACCACGCTCGAGACGGCCGAACTGGCCAAGGTGGCGGCCAACGCCTTCCTCGCCACGAAGATCTCTTTCATCAACGCGATGGCCGAGATGTGCGAGGCATCGGGCGCCGACGTGCGGGAACTGTCGTTGATCCTGGGCGCCGACCCGCGCATCGGCAGCCAGTTCCTGCGGGCCGGGCTTGGCTTCGGCGGCGGCTGCCTGCCTAAGGACATCAGGGCGCTCTTGCACCGGGCTGGCGAACTCGGCGTGGACGAGGCACTCGTGTTTCTCCGTGAGGTAGAGAAGATCAATCTGCGCCGCCGGTCGCGCACGGCTGACCTCGCGCTCGAACTAGCCGGCGGTGACCTGACGGGCGTGCCGGTCTGCGTGCTCGGGGCCGCGTTCAAGCCGGGATCCGACGACGTCAGGGACTCCCCGGCGCTCGATGTGGCCAGGATCCTTTACGGACTCGGCGCTCAGGTGACCGTTTACGATCCGGTAGCGAACGCGAACGCGGCCTCGGCGTGCCCGGAACTCGGCTATGCCGACACTCTTTCTGAGGCTGCCGCCGGCGCGAGGGTTGTCCTGCTGCTTACGGAGTGGGCCGAGTTCGCCGCGCTTCGGCCGGCTGACCTCGGCGCTGTCGTTGGCGGGAAGAACATCATCGACGCTCGCAACGTGCTTGAGCCGGCCTCATGGCGTGAGGCCGGGTGGACTTTCCTGGCGCTCGGAGCCGGCACCGCCGGAACGGTCACCGCCGTTTCGAGGCCGCCTGAATCGCCTTGAGAGCGGCCTTGTCCTTGTCGAAGTTCCAGGTTCCAACGTCGAAGAGGTTCACGGCGGACAGGTGCGACTTCCGGCCGGCCGCGAACAGGGCGGTAATCTGCCTTCCTCGTGAGGGCCCCTTCCCGACGCCGACCTCGCTGAGCATGACCGGAACCTTCGTGAAGGCGCGGACCTGAGCGAACGTCGGGCCGAAGACCTTGGCGAAGGTTGAGGTCGCCGAAGCGAGTTGGCCATCAAGGCCGACGGCGTTGACGTAGGCGCGGCCGGGCCACAGGAGGCTCAGCGGCTCGGTGGCGGTCGAACTCCGGTCCACCTGCCACAGCCAGGTGATGTGCTTCGCGCCATCCTTCAGCAGCACGGAATGGACACGGCGGTACATTGCCTTGTAAAGAGCTGCACTTATGTGGCCTTTGCCCCACGTGTACCAGATACCATTCGCTTCGGGCGCGAATGACAGGTATATTGGCAATCCAAGCTTTTTCTCCGCCGCAGCGAAATGAGCCAGGTAGGCCCTCTTCTTCCCGGCCGCGATCTTTCCTGGACTAATGTCGCGCGGCTCAAGAACTATCAGCGTCGCGACGCCCAGCTTATGAAAGCTGAGTACCTTAGCGGCCGGGAACGGTGTGCCCCAGTCTATATACACGGCAGTTAGCGACGGGTGGATTTCCGTGCTTTCTTCAAAAAGCGGAAGATTGTAACTGATGACCCCGAGTCGCGTGCGCGCACTGGCGGCCGGCGCTTGCCTGTGAGCCGTCGTCTGCGTCACGTGGGACCGGTCCGCAGGCGCTGGCTGCGGTGATGTCGCGGGCGGCAGCAGCAGGGCGATGGCGAGACCAGTAGCGGACGCTGCCACGACCGCCGCGACGATTGTTACCGGCTTCATGCGCTTCTGCCTCCAGATTTGGCCTCCCGAACCTGTGTTAGACGTCTAGCCGAACAGGTTAGTTGACACGATCTGCCCGGAAATTCGCCTGAGGTTCCTGTAAACCAAGCTCTGGCATGATGCGTCTTCAAGTCATCGAATCATAGTCCTACTGACATCCCACCCGCATGCCTGGAGTTTGTCATGTATAGCGATATCCATACTGGAATAGGGTCAGCGATCCTCACCCTGGCGGCGATTATCCTGACCATCGGGCAGCAGATCACCAAGCGCCGCGCCGTGCGCGAGGCACTCGCGCGCGGGCGGCACCGTCGTTGACACCCGTGCCCGCGCCCGCCGCCGAGGCTCAGCCTGGCGTCCGCATCGCCAGACCGAGCGCTACCGTGCTGATCCCGGCCCACAACGAGTCCGCGACCGTAGCCGACCTGATCAGAGCCCTCCTTGGGCAGTCTTATCCACTTGACGACATCGTTGTGGTCGCGGACTCGTGCACCGACGACACTGCCGAGATGGCGAGGCGGACCGGGGCGACCAAGGTTCTCGAGGTCGACTTCAAGGACAAGGCGCTCTCGCAGAACGCCGCCCTGTTCGAGATCCGCTCCGACGTCGTCGTCGGCTTCGATGGTGATACGATTCCCGAGCCTGACTGCATCGAGCTCATGATGCGTGACATCGAAGCCGGGTTCGACGCGACGTGCGCGACCGTGCTCCCGATCCAGCCTCGCGGTTTCTTCATCAGGGCCAGGCGTTTCGCGTACGCGCTCGGCCGCCGCTGGTGGCGGCTCTGCCAGGCCAGGGTCGGCCGGATTCAGGTGCTGACCGGAGCGGCGTACGTTTTCAAAACCGAGGCCATCAAGAGCATCGGCGGGTTTCCTGGCGGGCTGATCAGCGCGGACATGGACGCGACCTGGGCGTTGCACCGGGCCAGGTACAAGCTTGGCTACACCGGTGACGCCGTCGCCCTCACTTATGACCCGGAGACCTTCAAGGTCTACAAGCAGCAGATGAGGCGCTGGTCATCGGGCTATTTCCAGAACATGGCGAAGTACCGGCGGGAATTGGTGCACTGGCGGGCGATGCTGGTGGTGTGGACGGCACTGTTCGACCTGTGCTGCCTCTTCCTCTACGAGACCGCCTTGTTCGTCACGCTGGTGACCGGTCATTTCCGGTTGGCCGCGACGTTCGGCCTCTGGCTTGGCATTCACGCGATCGTCACCACGGCGCTCGTCGCTACGGTCGTCGGCGTGCGGGAAGCCGTGCTCGGGTACGTCCCCTATCTATTGGTAAATTATTATAATAAATGGCTGTATCTATGCGCCTTCGTCCGCGAGTGGATTCTTGGCCGCCATTATGTTTCCTGGACCGGCAGGCAGGGGCGGAAGACCGAGATCACTCCGATGACGCGGACGCGCAAGCTCGTGGTCGGCTCGGTGGCCACGGTCGTGCTCGGCGCGGCGGCGATCGCCTGGCCGAACCTGCCGCAGGGAATCAGGCAGAACCTGGTGCCTTCGAAGGCACCGGCCGCCCGGCCGCTGACCGTCACCGCGAGCACCAGGTTCGCCGGAGTCGTCGCTTACAACCTGCCCGACTTCGACCAGGCCTGCGGCTGCCGGGCCGACCTGGCGGTGCGCGACGTCGGCATCGGGTCGCCGGTAGACAACGTCCCTCCGCGCACGATGATCGCGAACGGTGCTGTCCCGCTGATCGAACTCGAGCCTTTCGGCGTGACGCTGAGCAGCATCGTGGCCGGCCAGGAAGACAAATGGCTGAGGGCGCAGGCCAAGGCGGTCGCTGAGCTGCCGGGTACGGTATTCCTTTCTTTCGCGCCCGAGGCGAACGGCCGGTGGTACACCTGGGGTTATCAGCACGTGAGCCCGAAGCTGTACGTCGAGGCCTGGCGGCATATCGTTGACGCGTTCCGCGCGGATCACCGGGTCAAGTGGATCTGGATGGTCAACCGGCTTTTCGGCGGCGGCGAGCCGATCCGCGACCTCTGGCCGGGCCGGAAGTACGTGAGCATCGCGGGCATCGACGGCTACTTTGACCACTCGACCGATACGTACCGGTCGCTGTTCGCGCCGACCATCAAGGCCATCCACCGCTTCGCGAACGTGCCGGTCCTGCTGACCGAGGTCGCCGCTCGGCCGAAGGCAGGCAAGGTGCGGGCGCTACGGCAGCTTGTCGCCGGAACGTACCGGTACCACACACTCGGCTTCATCTGGTTCGACGTCGATAAGTCGCACGCCAAGGTGACCTGGACCACGCGCTTCGACTGGCGGATGGATAACAGCCCCGCCGCCCTGGCCATCTACCACCGGTTCGCCGAGGCGGCGAGGAGGGCCTGAGCGGGCGGATCCTGGCCAGGGATCCGCCCGCACGGGCTGCTCAAGCGGCTCGGCCGTCAGGCGACCGGGCCGAAGGCAAGCGTGAACTGCTGCGAGTCCTCAACGACGCCGCCGGTCAGCGAGTTGAGGCGGTCGACCCGCAGCTGGCTGGCGGGGCGGCCCTTCGATCCGCCCACGGTGAGCACCAGCGGGTGACTGAAATTCGGGTCAGAGGCGTTAACCCACGGCGTGTAGACGTTGCCGCCAGAGATGGTCCCGTTCCTCAGGTCGCCGACCCACAACGTCTTCGCCGAGACGCCGCAATCCTGAAGCGTGACCGCTTCGTTGTTGACGTTGGCGACGCTGACGCCCGCGCACAGGCCGGACTCGTTGCCGAAAGGCGCCCAGTTCGACTCGAACACCGGGTAAGTAGCCGGGTAGTTCACGCACACGTAGGACGTCGACAAGATCAGGTTGCCGCAGTAGTCGGCGAGGTCGCCAACTTCTGCTCCGGCGAAGTCCTCGTTCGGGTGGCTATTGCTCGCGGTCTTGAGGTTAACGTCCTGCCCGACCTTTCCGCCGGTCCCGTTATCGTGACCATTGTAAGCATTCTGAATCTGATCGGTACCGAGTACGAGACTCGAAAGCTCGAAGCAGGTGGAACTGCACGCGGGGGTAGCATCGGGCCGGTTGTGGTGCACAGAGGCCTGTGCGGCAGTCGACCCTACCGTCGCCAGAATAGCTGCGGTACCGAGTGCCATGAATATCTTGCGCATGATCTCTCCTTGTTCTTGCCATGCCTGGGTGTTTGGGGGAGTTCCCAGCTCATGGCACCTGCACTTGTGCTGTTTCACGCCTTTCCGTGCATTTATAACAACGCACGGAAATGCTCGCTCAAGTCAAGACGCGAGCGCTCTAAAGACGGTTTACAGGAATTGAAGAAAAATCTCAAGAAAGTTTAAGACCGTTAATCATCGGTCAAATACGCTAATGCAGCAACTGTTTCTTTTGAGCCAACTAATGCATTACGCCGCACTGGCGGCATAAGTCCGCGCGCCAACGGGCCGAAATGGGGAGCGCCGACGCCGGCAAACCAGGCATATCGCCGTCAAGCCGAGGGCAAGCGGGCACAAGGGGCCGGCCGTCCGGGGCCGGCCCCCTCGGGCCGGCCGCTCGGGCCGGCCGCTCAGGCGTCCGGAAGGCGGGGGCACTTTGCCTCGGCAAAAACGACAGCAGAGTGTCCCCGCCGTGCCCTGCCGTCGCTCGGTGCTCACGGCCGGGGCGACCAACGGCCCCATCAGCCCCGCAGACCACGCCAGTCCCAGCCGAAGTCAGCAAAGCTCATCTCCAGCCATGCGGCCTGCGGCCTGGCGTGCCTCCGCGCGGGTAGGGCCGGACAAAAGGCCTATATCGCCGGGTCGGGGCCGCAACGATGTCCCAGCGATGCTGTAGCTGGGCAAGCGCCGACGACATCCATGTCCCACCGATGCTGCGCGAACCCAATGTCACTTAGGGCCCGCCGGAAAATAACACGTAGTTTCCCGGCGAGCGAAGGTTAGGTTGCCAGCGGGACCGCCCAGGAGGTGAGCAACAGTAATGCGGGCATTACTGTGGCCAGGCAACAGCAATGCCCGCATTACTGTTGCTGCCCGCGCCGCCCGGACACCCGAAGGAGCCACCCACGGGCCACCGCCGGCGCCCATAGCAGGCACAGAACACAAAAGTCCCGAAACTACGTGTTATTAATCCGCAAGCCCTTAGCTTAAGTTGATCTTGCTGGGCGCGGGTCTGCCTCGGCGGCGAGCCCGGGGTCTGGTGTGGATGGTGTGGCTGAAGGTGAGGTCCGGGGCTGGCGGGATCGCGGTTCGGGTGGCGGTGGTCGTGCTGACCGCATCGGTGGGCCGTCGATGCGGTGCGGCGGCCGGACGGTACGGCATCGGTGGCCCATGGATGCTGTTGCCGCAGCATCTATGGGTCATCGTTGTCGTTGCCGCGGGTCAGCCAGCGACAACGCTGGGCCTGCGGCCGGCCGGCCGTACGTTACGGGCGTTTTGTCCGGCGGGCATGGGCGAAAGGACATCAGCCGGCGTTCCATGATCAACTTAAGCTAAGTGGCATTGTGCGCGAACCGCATCCCTGGGCCATCGATGCTGTCCGCCCGGCCCACCGAACCGCAACGATGGCCCATGGGTGCGTTTCCGCTGGGGTGAGGCGGGTGCCGGACGGTCTTGCCTGAGCACCGGGGGCACTTTGGGGCTGTTATTACCCCAAAGTGCCCCCGCTGTCCGAGGCCGGGGCGGCGGGCTGCACTGGATGCCAGGAATGCCGGAAATGCCAGGGGTGGCTGAGGCCGGAAGGGCCGGAAATCCAGTCCGCGCGGGCCACGCCGAGGAGTTGGCCAGAACTCACTCCGGCGGAAACGCACCCATGGGCCCATGGGTGCGTTTCCCTGGGAGTGTCGAGCGACGGTCGGTCCGTGGAGTCGCTGTCGGCCAGGCCGGGCCGGGCGGCCGGGTCGGCCGCCCAGGATATGGACGGTTTGAGTGAGTCCGGAAAGTGAACCCGTGGTAAGCCGCCTCAGCCTGGTGGCTTACCACGTTTTAGCTAGCAACCGCGGATCGTTATACGTGGTTTACGCCGATATTTTCTGAGCTAAAACGTGGTAAGTCGCGGTCGCCGGGCTACTTACCACGGGTTCACTTTCTGGACGTACTCCCGGCCCGGGCCGACCTGGACGAAAACCTCACGGGCTAACCCCGCGAACCAGGCATTAGGCCCCATACCGGTCGACGCGTCGGCCCGCCAGCCTGCGCTGCAGGCCCGCCGATCACCCGTCGCTCCCGAAGAAAGGCACCCATGGCCCATAGATGCGACTCCTCTGGGTGGAGAGGGCTCGTGGGCGGGCCGGAGCCCCCGCGTTGTTCCGACGCGGGCGTTCGGGGGCCGGTCTGGAGGCCCAGCGTTGTCCCGGCGTTGGGGCCAGGGCGCCTGCGCAGGGACGACGATGGGCCTGCGGCCCGGTACCTCTCAGCCCAAAGGACCCGTGCCGTTGCTGTCAGCCGGGATCCGTCACCCGAATCGCCGCCCGCCCCCGCCCCCGCCCCCGCCCCCGCCCCCGCCCCGCCCCCGGCCCCGCCCCCGGCCCGGCGCCCAACCCCGCCCCCGCCCCGGCGCCCGGCTGGGCGGGGGTGTGCCACGCTTGGTGGCATGACGCGCGCGCGGCTTGACAAGGCACCGGCCGAGGTATCGGCGATGTTCGATGAGGTCGCCGGTCGCTACGACCTGATGAACGATGTCTTGTCGGCTGGCCTTGACCGGCGGTGGCGCGGCGTGGTCGCCAGGCTTGTCGCGGCCGGGCCGGGCGATCTGGTGCTTGACCTCGCCGCTGGCACGGGTACCTCGTCTCGTGCCTTCACCAGGGACGGGGCTCGGTGCGTCGCGTGCGACTTCTCGCTCGGGATGCTCCGCTCGGGCGCCCGCAAGCCGGCCGAGCTTGTTCGCTTCGTCGCTGGCGACGCTCTCGACGTGCCGTTCGCTGACGAGGCGTTTGACGTGGTCACGATCTCGTTCGGCCTGCGTAACGTGGCCGATCCTGACCAGGCCCTCGCCGAGATGCTGCGGGTGACCAAGCCGGGCGGCCGCCTGGTGATCTGCGAATTCAGTCACCTGCCCGCGCGGCCGCTCGACGTTGCCTATCAGCGTTACCTGGCCGCGACCCTTCCCGCCGTCGCGCGGGTCGTGTCGCGTAATTCGAGCGCTTACGCCTACCTCGCCGAGTCAATCAAGGACTGGCCCGCTCAGCCCGAGTTGGCCGGTCAGATCGCCCAGGCCGGGTGGTCTCGGGTGAGCTGGCGTAACCTCACTGGCGGCATAGTGGCGGTGCACGTAGCCCGGCGGCCGGTGTAGCTGCGGCAGCGGCCCGACTTAGGGCTAGACTATGGATATCTGTACTTGTGAAGCTGTTCACAAGAGGGACTGGTTTAGTGAGCGAGCAGAACCCCCGGTGCTTGGCGGACGCGGGCTTGGCGGACACGGGCTCGGCGGACATAGCTGACGTCATAGTTGTCGGCGCCGGGCCGGCTGGCTCGACGGCTGCCTATCACCTGGCAACCGCCGGGCTCGACGTGCTTCTGCTCGAGAAGACCAGTTTCCCGCGCGAGAAGGTCTGCGGTGACGGGCTCACCCCGCGCGCGGTCAAGGCGCTGACCACGATGGGCCTGCCGGTCGACGAAGGTGACGGCTGGCTGCGTAACAAGGGCCTGCGCATCATCGGAGGCGGAGGCCGGATCGAACTGGCCTGGCCTGACCTTTCCTCGTTCCCCGGCTACGGCACGATCAGGGCGAGAACTGACTTTGATCAGCTGCTAGCACGGCATGCGGTCAAGGCGGGCGCGCGGCTGCACGAGAACGTCACGGTGACCGGCTCCACGTTCGACGAGCGGACCGGCCGAGTGAACGGCGTCACCGCCAAGGACAAGGCTAAAGAGACCAAAGAGCTGAAAGCCAGGCTGGTCGTCGCCGCCGACGGAAACTCGTCCCGGCTGTCGGTGTCGATGGGCCTGCATAAGCGGGACGACCGCCCGCTTGGTGTCGCGGTGCGGACTTACTACAAGAGCCCGCGCACGAACGACGATTACCTCGAGGCCTGGCTCGACTTGTGGGACGGCAAGGATCTGCTGCCCGGCTACGGCTGGATCTTCGGCATGGGCGACGGCACTTCCAACGTTGGTCTTGGCTTGCTGAACACCTCAGAGGCTTTCGGGCACATCGACTACCGTGCCTTGCTCCGCCGCTGGCTCGGCGCGATGCCCGCCGAGTGGGGCTTCAGCGAGGAGAACAGGACTGAGCCGATCCGCGGTGCCGCCCTGCCGATGGGGTTCAACCGCACTCCGCACTACACCAGGGGCCTGGTTCTCGTCGGTGATGCCGGCGGTATGGTGAACCCCTTCAACGGCGAAGGCATCGCGTACGCGATGGAATCTGGCGAGATCGCGGCTCGCTCGATCGTGCAGGCGCTCGGGCGTCCGACGACGGCCAGCGCAGAACGAGTGCTACAGGGCTACCCGGTCGCGCTCAAGCAGAACTACGGCGGCTACTACACTCTGGGCCGGACGTTCGTGAAGCTGATCGGAAATCCCTCCTTCATGAAGTTCGCCACCAGGCACGGGATTAAGAGCCCGGCCGTAATGCGGATGACGATGAAGTTGCTTGGAAACCTTACGGAGCCGCGCGGCGGCGACGCGGTGGACCGCGTCGTCAACGTGCTGTCTAAGATCGCACCGGCGGCATAACGCGCTAAGCCGACCTTGGACCCAAGGTGCTAATTGCAGACGTGAGATCTATCGCGCGGACGAAGCGCTAGATTTTCAACCCGAGATCGATCGGACCGTTCAGCCGGAGTGCTGCGCGGCAAGACAAGGGGGTGACGGAGCCGATGAGCTACTACGTTCCTATCGTCGTGCTCGGCGCTCTGTCCGCAGTGTTCGCCACCTTCTCGCTAGTCGCGGGGGCGGTCAGCGGCCCGAAGCGGTGGAACCGGGCCAAGCTCGAAGCTTACGAGTGCGGCATCGAGCCGACCAGGCAGCCGGCTGGCATCAGGTTCCCGGTCAAGTACTACCTGACCGCGATGCTGTTCATCGTCTTCGACATCGAGATCATCTTTCTGTACCCCTGGGCGGTGGCGTTCGATCGTCTCGGTGCGTTCGGCCTCGTAGAGATGGTCACGTTCGTCGCGACCGTCCTGATCGCGTACGTCTACGTGTGGCGGCGCGGCGGTCTGGAATGGGATTAAGCCATGGGAATGGAAGAGAAGCTGCCAGCGGGCATCTTGCTCACCTCGGTAGAAAAGCTTGCCGGTTACGCACGTAAGTCGTCGGTCTGGCCCGCGACTTTCGGCCTCGCCTGCTGCGCGATTGAGCTGATGGCGACGGGCGGGCCCAGGCACGACCTGGCGAGGTTCGGCATGGAGCGCGCCTCGAACACGCCTCGCCAGGCCGATCTGATGATCGTGGCCGGTCGCGTGAGCCAGAAGATGGCCCCCGTGCTCCGCCAGATCTACGACCAGATGGCCGAGCCCAAGTGGGTCATCTCCATGGGCGTCTGCGCTTCGAGCGGCGGCATGTTCAACAACTACGCGATCGTCCAGGGCGTTGATCACATCGTGCCCGTCGACATCTACCTGCCCGGCTGCCCGCCGAGGCCGGAGATGCTGATCGACGCGATCGTGAAACTGCACGACAAGATCCAGAACATGAAGCTCGGCGTGAACAGGGAGAAGGAGATCACTGAGCTTGAGGAGGCCAGGCTCCGCCGCTTGCCGCTGCTGCCGCAGCACCAGCCGCCGGCCGCTATCCGGCCCGCGACTCCAGCGCTGGTCCGCGAAGAGGCGACCGAGCGGGTGGAAGGTGCGCACCGGTGAGTGAACCCGAGAACAAGGACGAGGAACCTCAGGAAGATCCTGCGGCTGAAGCCGGCGAGGAACGCCTGGCCGAACCGGTGGTTCGCACCGGCATGTTCGGCACGCACACGACCGGTGACACTTCCGGGTACGGTGGCCTGCTGGTCAGGCAGCAGCCGTCATTGTCGTCGCCGCGCCCTTACGGCTCCTACTTCGACGAAGTCGCCGACGCGCTCGGCAGCGCGCTCGAAGCCTCAGGCCTGAACTTCGGCACCGCGATCGAGCGAGTCGTGGTGGCATTCGGCGAGCTCACGCTGCACGTGCGACGCGAGTACATCGTGGACGTCTGCCGCAAGCTGCGCGACGACCCGAACCTGGCGTTCCAGCTGTGCCTCGGGGTCTCCGGCGTGCATTACCCCGATGAGACTGGCCGGGAACTGCACGCGGTGTATCACGTGCTCTCGATCACGCATAACCGCCGGCTGCGCCTCGAGGTGTCAGTGCCCGACGCGGACCCGCATCTGCCCTCGGTCGTCGATGTCTACCCGACCTGCGACTGGCATGAGCGTGAGACCTGGGACTTCTTCGGCATCGTCTTCGACGGCCATCCCGCGCTCACCAGGATCGAGATGCCCGATGACTGGAAGGGACACCCGCAGCGGAAGGACTACCCGCTTGGCGGTATTCCCGTGGAGTACCGCGGCGCCACCGTCCCGCCGCCCGATGAGCGGAGGTCATACGAATGACCAGTGACACCACTGAAGGCCGGGTCTACAACGTCGGCGGTCAGGACTGGGATGACATCGTCGCTGCCGCCGACGAACTCAGCGAAGACGGTAATGAAGAGAAGCTCATCGTCAACATGGGCCCGCAGCACCCGTCCACGCACGGGGTGCTGAGGCTGATCCTGACGCTCGACGGCGAGACCGTTACCGAGTTGCGGCCGGTCATCGGGTACCTGCACACCGGTATCGAGAAGAACATGGAGTTCCGCACCTGGACGCAGGGAGTTACCTTCTGCACCCGGATGGACTACCTGTCCCCCATATTCAACGAGGTTGCGTACTGCCTGGCGACGGAGAAGCTGCTGGGCATTACCGATCAGATCCCGGCCCGCGCGAGCGTGCTCCGGGTGCTGATGATGGAGCTCAACCGGATCTCCTCGCACCTGACCGCCATCGGCACCTTCGGCCTTGAGGTCGGCGCCACCACGATCTTCCTCTACGGCATGCGCGAGCGCGAGAAGGTACTCGACCTATTCGAGCTGATCAGCGGCCTGCGGATGAATCACGCTTATATCCGCCCTGGCGGCGTCTCGCAGGATCTGCCTCCTGGCGCGATCGAGAAGCTGCGCGAATTCCTCTCCGTGATGCCGCACCAGCTCGGCGAGATCAGGGCCCTGCTCGACGCGGCCCCGATCTACCTGGCCAGGACCAAGAACATCGCGTACCTCGATCTCGCGGGCTGCATGGCGCTCGGCGTGACCGGCCCGATCCTGCGGTCCGCCGGCCTGCCATGGGACCTGCGCAAGAGTCAGCCGTACTGCGGTTACGAGTCCTACGAGTTCGACGTCCCGATCGTTGATACCTGCGACGTCTTCGGCCGGTACATGCTCAGGATGGAGGAGATGGACCAGTCGCTCCGGATCATCGAGCAGGCCGTGGACAAGCTCGCCGCGAAGCGGCCCGCCGACGATCCCGTGATGATCAGGAACGCCAAGATCGGCTGGCCGGCTCAGCTCGCGGTCGGCCCGGACGGACTTGGCAACTCCGCTGATCACATCGCGCACATCATGAGCCAGTCGATGGAGGCGCTGATCCACCACTTCAAGCTGGTCACCGAGGGCTTCAGGGTCCCGGCGGGGCAGGCCTACGCGAGTGTGGAAGCGCCGCGCGGCGAGATCGGCTGCCACGTGGTCAGCGACGGAGGTACCCGGCCCTATCGCGTGCATTTCCGCGACGCGTCCTTCACGAACTTGCAGTCGGTCTCGGCGATGTGCGAAGGCGGCATGGTCGCTGACGTGATCGCGGCCGTCGCCAGCATTGACCCCGTGATGGGAGGGGTGGACAGGTAATGGCCTATACCGAGCAGGACAAGGCCGAACTGGCCGAGCGGACCGGGCAGATCATCGCCAGGTACCCGAAGGCCAGGTCGGCGCTGCTCCCGTTGCTGCACCTGGTGCAGGCCCGCGAAGGTTACGTGTCGAACGACGGCATCGCCTACTGTGCCGGGTTGCTCGGACTGACCGAGGCCGACGTGACCGCGGTCGTGTCGTTCTACACCATGTTCAAGCGCGCGCCGGTGGGCGAGTATCACGTGGGCGTCTGCACGAACACGCTGTGCGCGATCATGGGCGGCGACGCGATCTACGCGGACTTGCGCGACTACCTCGGTCTCGACGCGGACGAGCCGACCGCCGACGGCAAGGTCAGCATCGAGCGAGTAGAGTGCAACGCCGGCTGTGATTACGCCCCCGTGATCATGGTCAACTGGGAGTTCTTCGACAACATGACGCCCGACTCGGCGAGGGACCTGGTCGACGGGCTGCGTTCAGGCGACTACCCGGCGCCGAGCCGGGGCGCCGAGCGACTGGTCAACTGGCGCGAAGCCGCCATGATCCTGGCCGGCTTCCCCGACGACCAGGCGCTCACCGGGCACACCGCCGGCGGTCCAACCCTCGCCGGGCTGAGGATCGCCAAAGAGAACGGCTGGACGGCTGCCAAGAAAGAGGGAGCACAGCATTGAGTACGGTGCTCACCCCCGAGCTCACCGCCTACTGGGACGAGCCTGACTCGTTCACGCTGGCGGGCTACCGCCGGGCCGGCGGTTACCAGGCGCTGCCCAAGGCCCTCGCCATGGCTCCGGACGCGGTCATCGCGGCGGTCAAGGAGTCCGGTCTGCGCGGCCGGGGCGGTGCGGGTTTCCCGACCGGCGTGAAGTGGGGCTTTATACCCCAGGGCGACAACAAGCCGCACTACCTCGTGGTCAACGCCGACGAGTCGGAGCCTGGCACCTGCAAGGACATCCCGACGATGTTCGCCACGCCGCACAGCCTCATCGAGGGCGCGATCATCGCCGCCTACGCGATCAGGTGCGACCGGGCGTTCATCTACGTGCGAGGCGAGGTGCTTCACGTGGTGCGCCGCCTGCATCACGCGGTCGCCGAGGCCTACGACGCCGGTTACCTGGGCCCTGACATCCTCGGGTCCGGCTACAACCTGGACATCGTGGTGCATGCCGGCGCCGGCGCCTACGAGTGCGGCGAGGAAACGGCCTTGCTCGACTCGCTTGAGGGCAAGCGCGGCCAGCCCAGGCTCAAGCCGCCCTTCCCCGCCATCGAGGGCCTGTACGCCTGTCCGACCGTGGTCAACAATGTCGAGTCGATCGCCAGCGTGCCGACGATCATCAAGGACGGCGCCGGCCAGTTCGCCGCGCTCGGCACGGAGAAGTCCAAGGGCTTCGGGATCTTCTCCCTCTCTGGCCACGTCACTACGCCAGGCCAGTACGAGGCGCCGCTCGGCACGACGCTGCGCGAACTGCTCGCGGTCGCGGGCGGCGTCCGCTCAGGGCACCTGCTCAAGTTCTGGACCCCGGGCGGGTCATCGACGCCGATCCTGACCCACGAGCACCTCGACGTGCCGCTCGACTTCGAGTCGATCGGCGCCGCCGGTTCCATGCTCGGCACCAGGGCCCTGCAGATCTTCGACGAGACGACCTGCGTGGTCAGGGCCGTGCTGCGCTGGATGGAGTTCTACGAGCACGAGTCCTGCGGCAAGTGCACTCCGTGCCGGGAAGGCACCTACTGGACGGTGCAGGTGCTCGACTCGCTTGAGCGAGGCCAGGGCAGCGAGGCCGACCTGGAGAAGCTGCTCGACATCTGCGACAACATACTCGGCCGGTCGTTCTGCGCGTTCGGCGACGGCGCGATCAGCCCGATCGTGTCCTCGATCAAGTACTTCAAGGCTGAGTACATCGAGCACGTCACGCGCGGCGCCTGCCCGTTCGACCCCGCCGCGTCGACGGCCTTCAGCGACTCATGGAGAACCCGATGACGGTGCTGTCTCCCCAACCCGCCCAGCCCTCCCCAGGCCTTCACGTCACCATCGACGGCTTCGAGATCACCGTGCCAAAGGGCACGCTGATAATCAGGGCCGCCGAGATGCTCGGCATTCAGATCCCCCGATTCTGCGATCACCCGCTGATGGATCCCATCGGAGCCTGCCGTCAGTGCCTGGTACAAGTCGAGGGGCAGCCAAAGCCCCCCGCTTCCTGCACGACGACCTGCACCGAGGGGATGGTCGTCAAGACCCAGCTGACTTCGCCAATAGCGGAAAAAGCTCAACGTGGCATCATGGAAATGCTGCTGGTCAACCATCCCCTCGACTGCCCGATGTGCGACAAGGGCGGTGAGTGCCCGCTCCAGAACCAGGCCATGTCCAACGGCCAGGGCGAGACGAGGTTCACCGGCACCAAGCGCAAATTCGCCAAGCCGATCGCGCTGTCCGCCCAGGTCCTGCTCGACCGGGAGCGCTGCGTCCAGTGCGCGAGGTGCACCAGGTTCGCCGACCAGATCGCTGGCGACCCGCTGATCGACCTCATCGAACGCGGCCCTGAAGAACAAGTCGGCATCGCCGAAGGAGTGCCGTTCGACTCCTACTTCTCCGGTAACACGGTGCAGATCTGCCCGGTCGGCGCGCTGACCGGCGCCTCGTACCGGTTCCGCGCCCGGCCGTTCGACACGGTCTCCACGTCCGAGCGTGTGCGAGCACTGCGCGGCCGGCTGCCTGCAGCGCACCGATCACCGCCGGAACGCGGTCACCAGGCGCCTGGCCGGCAGCGCGCCCGAGGTGAACGAAGAGTGGAACTGCGACAAGGGTCGCTGGGCCTTTACCTACGCGACTTCGCCTGACCGCCTGATCGTCCCGCTGGTCAGGGATTCTGACGGCGTGCTCAACCCCGCCTCCTGGCCGGAAGCGCTCGACGCGGCCGCTCGCGGGCTACTGGCCGCCCGCGGCCGGGCCGGGGTGCTGACCGGCGGGCGGCTGACGGTGGAAGACGCCTACGCGTACGCGAAGTTCGCCAGGCTCGCTTTGCACAGCAACGACATCGACATGCGAGCCAGGCCGCACAGCGCGGAAGAGAGCACGTTCCTCGCCACGCGGGTCGCTGGCCAGAGCCCGGCCGTCACCTACACCGCCCTTGAGCAGGCACCGGTAGTGCTGCTCGCCGGCTTTGAGCCCGAGGATGAGTCGCCGATCGTCTTCCTGCGCCTGCGCAAGGCCGCTAGGAAGCACGGCACCCAGGTCTTCTCGATCGCCTCTTTCGCGTCCGGCGGCCTGACTCGGATGTCGGGCACGTTGCTGCCGACGCCGCCAGGCGGCGAGGCCGCCGCGCTCGACCGGCTGGCGGATGGCGGAGGCTCAGACGCCGAAGCGTTGAGCCAAGCTGGCGCGGTAATCCTCGTCGGCGAGCGGCTCGCCGAAGTACCTGGCGCACTGTCGGCGGCGGCGAGGCTGGCCGACCGCACCGGCGCCAAGCTCGCCTGGGTGCCCCGCCGGGCCGGCGAGCGAGGCGCGATCGAGGCCGGAGCGCTCCCGGCGCTGCTTCCCGGCGGCCGGCTAGTCGCTGACGAGGCCGCGAGGACCGAGGTGGCCAGGGCCTGGAACGTGGGCTCGCTGCCGGCCGAGCCTGGCCTGGATACAGCCGGGATACTAGCCGCCGCCGCGGCGGGCGAGCTTGAGGCTCTCGTCATCGCCGGCGTTGACCCGGCCGACCTGGCCGATCCCGATGCCGCGCTCGCGGCGATCGAACGGGCGGGCTTCGTCGTGAGCATCGAACTGCGGACCAGCGCCGTTACCGACCGGGCCGATGTTGTCTTTCCTGTCGCCGCTGTCGCCGAGAAGTCGGGTACGTTCGTGAACTGGGAAGGCAGGCCGGGCCAGTTCGGCGTCGCGCTCAGCGTTCCGGCGGCGAAGACCGACCTCAACGTGCTGGCCGGCATCGCGGACGCGATGGACGTGCACCTCGGGCTGCCCGATGCGGCGGCCGCCCGCCGCGAACTGGCCGCGCTCGGAGCCGGGGCGACCGCGAGCGCGACTGGGAGCCTGATTTACTCGCCGGTGCCGCGCGCCAATCCGACCCCAGGTGAGGCACTGCTGGCGACCTGGCATAATCTGCTCGACGCTGGCCGGATGCAAGACGGCGAGCCGCACCTGGCTGGCACGGCCCGAGCCCCCGTCGCCAGGATGTCGGCGGCGACCGCGGCGGAGGCAGGCGTAGCGGATGGCGCGAAGGTGATTGTCAGCACCAGCCGGGGCGCGATCACGGTGCCCGCCGAGATCACGGTCATGCCCGACCGGGTGGTCTGGCTGCCGACGAACTCCGCCGCCTGTGCCGTGCGAAGTCAGCTTGGTGCCGGGCACGGCACCCTAGTGACCCTGAGGAGCGCGGGATGACTCGCTTGCTTGCCGCGGGCGGCGGCCCGGCCTCGCTGATCGATCACGATCCTTGGTGGCTGACGGGGCTCAAGGTCATCATCGTCTTCGCCTTCCTGATGCTGACCACATTGTTCATGATCTGGGCCGAACGGCGGGTCATCGGCCGGATGCAGCAGCGGCCTGGACCCAACCGGGCCGGCAAGTTCGGCTTGCTCCAGTCCCTGCTTGACGGCATCAAGCTCCCGCTGAAGGAAGACATCATCCCTCGCGGCGTCGACAAGGTGCTCTTCGTCATCGCCCCGGCGCTGGCGGCGATTCCCGCGTTCATCAGCTTCGCGATCATTCCCTGGGGCCCGACGGTGTCCATCGCCGGGTACCATACCCCGCTCCAGCTCGCCAACCTCCCCGTGGCCGTGCTCCTCGTGCTGGCGATGAGCTCGATGGGGGTGTACGGGATCGTCCTCGCGGGCTGGTCGTCGACGTCGCCGTACGCACTGCTCGGCGGGCTCAGGTCCTCGGCCCAGGTCATCAGCTACGAAATCGCGATGGGCTTGTCGTTCGTGCCGGTCTTCCTCTACGCCGGCTCGCTATCGACGGCGCAGATCGTGCATGCTCAGGCGAACGGGTCCACGTTCCATCTCTTCGGTGCCGTACTGCATTACCCTTCCTGGTTCGCCATTTTGCTGCTCCCTTCCTTCGTCATTTACATCATCACCATGGTCGGTGAGACCAACCGGCTGCCTTTCGACCTGCCGGAAGGCGAAGGCGAGCTGGTAGCCGGGTACCACACCGAGTACTCGTCGCTGAAGTTCGCGCTGTTCTACCTCGCCGAGTACGTGAACATGATCACGGTGTCGGCGCTCGCTACGACGCTGTTCCTCGGAGGCTGGCACGCGGTCTGGCCGATCTCGGTCTGGTCGGGCGCCAATAGCGGCTGGTGGCCGGTGCTCTGGTTCCTCATCAAGGTCGGAGTCCTGCTCTTCTTCTTCATCTGGCTGCGCGGCTCACTGCCGCGGATCAGGTATGACCAGCTGATGGCTTTTGGCTGGAAGATCTTGATCCCCGGAGCCCTGGCCTGGACGCTGCTGATCGCGACGCTGCGGGTCTACCGCAGGCACGGTGGCGGAGCGGTCGTGTACATCGTCGGCGGCCTGGTGATAGCCGCGGTGCTTGTCTGGTTGTTCTCGGCCGACCTGGCCGCCGAGCGCCGGGCCGAAAGGCAAGCGACCGAGGAGGCCGCTCTCGCCGAGAAGCTCGGCGAGAGCTTCCCCGTACCGCCGATGGACCTGCCGCATTATCACGGCATCCTGGCGGAGGGCTCCCGGCCAGGCGAACTGGCCGCGGCGGGCCGAGATACCACGCCAGCGACGGTAACGGAGGTCACCGGTGCTTGACTTCCTTAACCCGATCAAGGGGTTCGGGGTCACCTTCAAGCAGATGTTCGTGAAGGTCGACACCGTCGAGTACCCCGAGGTAAAGCTGCCGACCGCGCCGAGGTTCCACGGCCGGCACCAGCTCAACCGCTGGCCGGACGGCCTGGAGAAGTGCATCGGCTGCGAGCTGTGCGCCTGGGCCTGCCCGGCTGACGCCATCTACGTCGAGGGCAGCAGTAATACCGAGGCCGAGCGGTACTCGCCGGGTGAGCGCTACGGTGCCGTTTACCAGATCAACTACCTGCGCTGCATCCTGTGCGGCCTGTGCGTCGAGGCGTGCCCGACCAGGGCGCTGACCATGACCAACGACTACGAGCTCGCCAATGACAGCAGGGAAAGCCTGATCTGGACGAAGGAACAGCTGCTCGCGCCGCTCGAGTCGGGTATGGAAGCGCCGCCGCACCCGATGCGGCTCGGCAAGGACGAAGAAGATTACTACCGGCAGGGCCCGACCTTCGCCGCCGCGGAGGAAGCCGGGGACGACGTGCTCGGCTCGATGGTGCGCGCTAGCGAGCAGACGGGAGACGATCAGTGAGTCATCCGCTCCTGCTGGCCTCGCCAGGCAGTGACTTCACCGAGCTCGCGGCGTGGTGGATCCTCGCCATCGTCGCGGTCGGCGCCGCCATCGGCATGATCTTCACCAGGAAAGCCGTGCACTGCGCGGTCCTGCTCGCGGTCGTCATGCTGATTCTCGCGGCGATGTACGCGATGCAGGGCGCGCCGTTCCTCGCGTTCGTGCAGGTGATTGTCTATACCGGCGCGGTACTGATGCTGTTCCTCTTCGTCATGATGATCGTCGGCGTCAGTTCCGCTGACTCGATCATCGAGACGATCAGGGGGCAGCGGTTCTGGGCCGCCCTCGCCGGGATCGCCCTGCTCGTGCTGCTCATCCTCGTCATCGGGCACGCGGCGATCGGCCCGGCGGCGCCGTCAGGGGCGCGCAACAGCTCGGCGAACGTTCAGGACCTGGCCACGCTGATCTTCACTAGGTACGTGTTCCCCTTCGAGGTCACCAGCGCCTTGCTGATCACGGCGGCGCTCGGCGCGATGGTGCTCGCCCACCGCGAGCGGACCAGCCCCAAGCCCACCCAGCGGATGCTGTCCAAGCAGCGGATCGCCAGCGGCAGGCCGGCCCCGCTGCCAGGACCAGGTACGTACGCCAGGCACAACGCGGTCGACATGCCTGCCCTGCTTCCTGACGGCAGCACCTCGCGGCTCTCGGTCAGCGGAGTGCTCGCCAGCAGGGAGGCGGGCCGAGGGGGGATCGCCACCGCTGAGCTCCTCGAGCCAGGGGCGCCGGCTGAGGTGATCGAGGCCGAGCCTGACGCGGATGAGCAGCCGGCCGACCTTGACGAACTGAACGAGGAGAAACTGTGATTAGCCCGGCGCATTACGTCGCGCTCGCCGCGATCCTCTTCGTGATCGGCGGCGTCGGCGTCCTTATCCGCAGGAACGCGCTCGTGGTGTTCATGTGCGTCGAGCTGATGCTGAACGCGGTCAACCTGTCGTTCATCGCGTTCGCGAGGCTGCAGGGAAACCTCGACGGCCAGGTCATCGCCTTCTTCGTGATGGTGGTCGCGGCCGCCGAAGTAGTGGTCGGGCTGGCGATCCTGACGTCGATTTTCCGCACCCGCAAGTCGGCCTCGGTAGACGACGCCAATTTGCTTAAGTACTAGCTGACCTGAGTATTGGAGTGGTAGCAGTGACTGGCTCCCTCGCGGCCACACTGGCCCCGCACGCCACGGCGCTGACCACGCTGCCCGCGACCGGCGCGGCGCACGCGGCCTGGCTGCTGCTGGCGTTCCCTGGCTTCGGTGCGCTGGTCCTGCTGCTCGGCGGCAAGCGCACCAACGGGTGGGGTCACTGGCTCGGCGTGCTCATGTCGCTGGCGGCGTTCGCTTACGGCGTCGTGCTCTTCGTCCAGCTACTTGGCCAGCCCAGCGGCCAGCGCAGTTTTGACGATCATGTATTCACGTTCATTCCCAGCATCGGCCGGTTCGTCGTGCCGCTCGGTATCAGGATCGACCCGCTGTCCATTTGCTTCGTGCTGCTGATCACTGGCGTCGGGTCCCTGATCCACATTTACGCGGTCGGTTACATGGCTTCCGATCCTGACCGGCGAAGGTTTTTCGGCTACCTGAACCTGTTCATCACGGCCATGCTGCTGCTGGTCATCGCCGACAACTACCTGGCCCTCTACGTGGGCTGGGAAGGCGTGGGCCTCGCGTCCTACCTGCTTATCGGGTTCTGGTTCTACAACCCGGCGCCACCGGTCGCCGCCAAGAAGGCGTTCATCGCGAACCGGGTCGGTGACGTCGGCCTGTCGCTGGCGATCATGCTGATGTTCGCTCAGTTCGGGTCGGTGAGCTTCGCCGGGGTCTTCAGCCAGGTGCACAATGCCCGCCCCGGCACCATTACGGCGATCGGGCTGCTGCTGCTCCTCGGTGCCTGCGGCAAGTCGGCCCAGCTGCCGCTGCAGTCCTGGCTGCTCGATGCTATGGAGGGTCCGACCCCGGTCTCGGCGCTGATCCACGCGGCGACGATGGTGACGGCGGGGGTCTACCTGATCGTCAGGTCGGCGCCGATCTTCAACCTGTCGCCGGATGCGAGGCTGGTCGTCACGATCGTCGGCGCGTCCACGCTCCTGTTCGGCGCGATCATCAGTTGCGCGAAGGACGACATCAAGAAGGCGCTCGCCGGGTCAACGATGAGCCAGATCGGCTACATGATGCTCGCCGCCGGGCTTGGCCCGGTCGGCTACGCGCTGGCGATCGCGCACCTGCTCGCGCACGGCTTCTTCAAGGCCGGGCTGTTCCTCGGGGCCGGCGCGGTCAAGCACGAGATGAACGACGAAGTCGACATGCGCCGGTTCGGCGGCCTCGCTACGGTCATGAAGATCACGTTCGTGACGTTCAGCTTCGGCTACCTCGCGATCATCGGTTTCCCGCCGTTCTCCGGCTTCTATACCAAGGACCCGATCATCGAGGCCGCCTACGCCAAGGGCGGCACCTCCGGCGCGATCCTCGGCACGGCGGCCCTGATCGGCGCGGCCATTACCGCGTTCTACATGACGCGCGTCATGATCATGACCTTCGGCGGCAAGAAGCGCTGGGAGGCCGGTGATGGTGAACACAGTGCCCATCCGCACGAGGCACCGCCGATCATGACCTCGCCGATGGTGATCCTCGCGCTCGGGTCGCTGTTCGCGGGCGGATTCCTGATGATCTCCAACCGGCTGATCAACTTCCTGGCCCCGGTCGTGGGCACGCCGCCGCTCTCGCACGGCTTTTTCACGCCAATCAGCGACATCACGTTTGTTCTCGTGATCGCGGGAGCGGTGGGCGCCTGGCTGATCTACGGGAGACGCGAGGTACCGGTAACCGCGCCGCGCGGGAGCCTGGTCACGGTGGCGGCCCGGCGGGACCTTTACGGCGACGCGATCAACGAGTCGCTGCTGATGCGGCCGGGGTCCTGGCTGGCCAGGTTGTCGGTGTACTTCGACAACCAGGGCATCGACGGCCTGGTGCGATCGGTCGCCGCCGCCATGGGCGGAAGTTCGGGGCGGCTGCGCAAGGTCCAGTCCGGCTTCGTCCGCTCGTACGCCCTGTCCATGCTCGTCGGCGCCGTGCTCGTTGTCGGTGCCCTGCTTCTGGTGAAGCTCTAGGTTCCGGTGAGGCGCTGATACTTCCATGAGCAACTTTCCCTGGCTCACTGTCGCCGGCGTGGTACCGCTGGCCGGCGCGATCGCGATCGGGCTGACCCCCGGCCAGTCGGCTCCTGGCGGTGCGGCCGACCGGCGGGCTCGTGACCTGCTCGTCAAGCGCATCGCGCTGGTCTTCAGCCTGATCACCCTCGCCGTCACGATCGCGATGGCGGTGCAGTTCAAGATCGGCGGCCCGCGCTTCCAGTTCACGCAGACCTACCAGTGGATTCCGCAGTTCGGCGTGCACTACGCGGTCGGCGTGGACGGCATCGCGCTGGTGCTGATCCTGATGACGACCGTGCTGCTGCCGGTCGTCGTGCTCGCGTCCTGGAATGACGCCGACGGCTCGGCTAACCCGGCCGGAGCGCCGGCGCCCAGGCGCAGCGTGAAGACGTACTTCATCTTGATGCTCGTGCTCGAGACGATGATGATCGGGGTCTTCGCGGCTACCGACGTCTTCCTGTTCTACGTGTTCTTCGAAGCCATGCTGATCCCGATGTACTTCATGATCGGCAGTTTCGGCGTCGGCCAGCGTCAGTACGCGGCGGTCAAGTTCCTGCTGTACAGCTTGCTCGGCGGCCTGCTCATGCTGGTCGCGGTCATCGCGCTGTACGTCTATTCGACCACGGGCGGGCATGCCGGGACGTTCCTGTTCCTGCCGCTGACTCACCTGGTGCTCAGCACGACGGTGCAGAAATGGCTGTTCCTCGGTTTCTTCGTCGCGTTCGCGATCAAGGCGCCGCTCTGGCCGTTCCACACCTGGCTGCCCGACGCCGCGACCGCGGCCCAGCCTGGGGCGGCGGTGATACTTGTCGGCGTGCTCGACAAGGTCGGCACGTTCGGGATGATCAGGTACTGCATCGACCTGTTCCCCTCGGCCGCGCATTACTTCACGCCGCTGATCATCGCGCTAGCGGTGATCGGAGTCTTGTACGGAGCGGTTGTCGCGATCGGGCAGGCCGACCTGAAACGGCTGGTCGCCTATACGTCGGTGTCGCACATGGGCCTGATCACGCTCGGCATCTTCGCGATGACCAGCCAGGGCCAGGTCGGGGCCACCTTCTACATGGTCAATCACGGCTTCGCGACCGGTGCGCTTTTCCTGATCGCCGGCTTCATGATCTCGCGGCGGCGCTCGCAGCAGATCGCCGATTACGGCGGCGTGCAGAAGGTCGCGCCGGTCCTGGCCGGTCTCTTCCTGGTCGCCGGGCTCGCGGGCCTGGCGCTGCCGGGCCTGTCTACCTTCGTCAGCGAGTTCCTCGTGCTCGTCGGCACCTTCACCAGGTACGAGGCGGCGGCGATCCTCGCTACCGCCGGCATCATCCTGGCCGCGATCTACATCCTGTGGATGTACCAGCGGACGATGACCGGGCCGGTGGCGCCAGAGGTAGCGTCGATGCCTGACCTGAAAGCCAGGGAACTCTGGGCGGTTGGCCCGCTGATCGCGCTGATCGTCGTGCTCGGGGTCTATCCCAAGCCGGTCATCGACGTGATCAACCCGGCGGTGCATTCGACCCTGGTCCAGGCGCACTCGACCAACCCGGTGCCACCGCACCCGGCCACCACCGCCCAGAAGGGTAACTAGCCGTGACCGCGAACATCAGCGCGATCGCGCCGGTCATTCCGACCCCGCACATTGAGTACGGGCTGCTATCGCCAATGCTGCTGGTCTTCGGCGCTGCCGTGGCCGGAGTGCTGGTCGAGGCGTTCGCTCCGCGCGCGCTCCGCCGTACGCTGCACCTCGCGCTCACGCTCGGGGGCCTTGCCGGCGCGTTCGCATTGACGATCGCGGTAGCGCTGGACAGTTCGGTGTTCGGCGGCGGCCTTCCCGGCAAGATAGCCGCCGAAGGCGCGGTCGGTGTCGACCGTCCGACGCTGTTCATCCAGGGCACGATCCTGGTGCTCGCTTTCATCAGCGTGCTCCTGATCGCCGAGTCCTCCCACGAGGTCAGCGCCTTCGCGGCCCAGGCGGCCGCGGTGCCCGGCAGTGCCGAGGAACGGGAAGGCCTGCTGGCAGGCATCAGTCACACTGAGGTTTATCCCCTTACCCTCTTCGCGGTCGGCGGGATGCTGCTGTTCCCGGCCTCGAACGACCTGCTGACCATGTTCGTCGCGCTTGAGGTGCTCTCTCTTCCGCTCTACCTGCTGTGCGGGCTCGCTCGCAGGCGCCGGCTGCTCTCGCAGGAAGCCGCCATGAAGTACTTCCTGCTCGGCGCCTTCTCGTCGGCGTTCTTCCTGTTCGGCGTCGCGATGCTCTATGGCTTCTCCGGTTCGGTGCGGCTGTCTGACATTGCCACCGCGGCGAGCGGCAACACGGCCAACGCGGTCCTGCTCTATGCCGGGATAGCCCTGCTCGGGGTCGGCCTTCTGTTCAAGATCGGCGCTGTGCCTTTCCAGGCCTGGAAACCAGACGTCTACCAGGGCGCTCCGACCCCGGTCACCGCGCTGATGGCTTCCTGCACGCTGGTCGCCGCGTTCGGTGCGCTGCTCAGGGTGTTCTACGTCGCTTTCGGCCAGCTCACGTGGGACTGGCGGCCGGCCCTGTGGGGCGTGGCGATCCTGACCATGCTCGGCGGATCGATCGTCGCCATCACTCAGACCGACGTGAAGCGACTGCTTGCCTACTCCTCGATCGCGCAGGCCGGGTACATCCTGACCGGCGTGATCGCCGCCACGGCCGCTGGCCTGTCGAGCAGCCTGTTTTACCTGGCCGCTTACGGGTTCGCGACAATCGGCGCGTTCGCGGTGGTCACGCTGGTCAGGGATCCGGCGGGCGAGGCCGATCACCTATCGAGCTGGGCGGGGCTTGGCCGGCGTTCGCCGCTGGTCGCCGGGGTGTTCGCGCTGTTCCTGATCGCCTTTGCCGGTATTCCGCTGACCAGCGGCTTTATCGGCAAGTTCGCGGTCTTCCAGGCCGCGATCGGCGGCGGCGCTGTTCCGCTGGTCGTGATCGGCGCGCTCAGCAGCGCCATTCTGGCGTTCCCCTACGTCCGGGTGATCGTGCTGATGTTCTTCAGCGAGCCGCCCGCGGAAGGGCCGGTCGTGGTACGGCCGAGCGCCTTCACCTCGAGCGCGGTCGCGATCGGCGCCCTGGCCACGCTGGTGCTCGGTATCGTGCCCGAGCCGCTGCTGAGGCTGGCTCACGATGCGGCTAGCCAGCTGTTTGTCCGCTAATGCGGCTATTGTCGGCTGCTAACTGGCCTGGCGGTATCGGCGGCCCGGCCTGGTGCGCTTATCGTGGTGATTACCCGGTAACCGGCGACCGGGCCGTTAGCGGCAGACGTAGCGATAGGGGATGAAGTGACCACCGTCGTTCCCGTGGCGCTATCTGATCCCGCTCTCGCGGCCGATCTGGCGGCCGGGCTGGCGCAGGTCGAGGAGGGCATGCATCAGGCCGCGCGGGTCCAGCACAACCTGCTTGACGAGGCGTCCGCCTACGGGATCGACGCCGGAGGCAAGCGGTTCCGGGCGATGCTCGTGCTGCTCGCCGCCCACTTTGGTGACCCGGTTGATCCGCGCATCGTGCCCGCCGCGGTCGCCATCGAACTGACGCACCTGGCCACGTTGTTCCATGACGATGTCATGGACGAGGCGGACGTCAGGCGCGGCTGGGCTAGCGCCAACTCACGCTGGACCAACTCGATCGCGATCCTGGCCGGCGACTTCCTCTTCGCTCGCGCCTCGTCGATTCTCGCCGAGCTCGGCGTTGAGGCCGTGCGGATCCAGGCCGAGACCTTCGTCCGCCTCGTGGCGGGACAGATCGCCGAGACCGTCGGCGCCAAGCCCGGCCAGGACGCGATCGAGCATTACATGGAGGTCGTCACCGGCAAGACCGCCTCCTTGATCGCCACCGCCGGTCACTTCGGGGCGATGTTCTCCGGTGCGTCCCCCGAACTCGTCACCGCCATCGCCTCAGCCTGCGCGGCGCTCGGCGTCGCGTTCCAGCTCTCCGACGACATCCTCGACATAGCGAGCGAGTCGCTCCAGTCAGGTAAAACCCCTGGCACTGACTTGCGCGAGGGCGTCAGGTCGCTGCCAGTGCTGCACGCACTGCAGTCCGCCGGCCAGGAAGACGCCAGGCTGGTCGAGCTGCTGAGCACCGACCTCAGCGACCCGCCGCTACTTGAGGAAGCCATTGGCCTGCTGCGCAAGCACCAGGGCATGGACCTGGCCAGAGCAGACGTCAGGCAGTGGGCCAATCAGGCCCGCGAGCTCATCGCCGCCCTGCCCGATGTCCCGGCCAGGACCGCCCTGGCCGAACTCTGCGACTTCATGGTCGAGCGCACCAGCTAGCGCGCCCCCGCCCCCGCCCCCCCGCCCCGACCCGACCTGAGCAGAGCCCGTAGGCCCAGCGTTGTTCCTGCGCTGGGGCCAGGGCCCCACCTCCGGGACGACGCTGGGCCTCGCCGCCCTCCGGGAACAAGCGCGACCTTGACAACGCTCTAGTTCCTGCGTGGCGGCGAAGGCCAGTGGCCAAACAGCCGCCTCTCTTTATGCGAAACGCCCGCGAGCGCCGTCAGCGCCGGGCGGGGAGGAGATAGCCGTGGGGCTATTTGGTAACAAGACTCGGATGGTCGCCGCGGGTCAGGCTCTGCGCGGCCGCCCCGAGCAAATACGCGTTCCCGCGAAGCACGAGGTACTTGGCACGCCGTTGCGGCCGCCATACCCGGCGGGCAGCGAGGTCGCGGATTTCGCGCTTGGCTGCTTCTGGGGGGCCGAGCGCAAGTTCTGGCAGGTACCCGGCGTAATTACCACCGCGGTTGGCTACGAGGGCGGCTTCACGCCCAACGCTACCTACGAGGAAGTGTGCAGCGGCGGCACCGGCCACTCCGAGGCCGTGCGGGTCGTCTTTGACCCCAAGGTCGTCTCGTACCGTGACCTGCTCAAGGTCTTCTGGGAGTCGCACAACCCGACCCAGGGCATGCGCCAGGGCAACGACCGGGGCACGCAGTACCGGTCGGCGATCTTCTTCCACTCGGCCGATCAGGAGGCCGCCGCCAAGCAGTCGGAGGCCGCCTACCAGGACAAGCTCACCAGGGCCGGCTACGGCGAGATCACGACGGAGATTGCCCCGGCGGGCGAGTTCTACTTCGCCGAGCCTTACCACCAGCAGTACCTCTCCGACGCCAAGAACCCGCGCGGCTACTGCGGCCTTGGCGGCACCGGCGTGTCCTGCCCAGTGGGCGTGGCCGACGCCAGGAATTAACCCAGTCAACCCGGTCGCCCCGCCCTTCCAGGCGCGGCGCCGGGAGGGCTCGATGTAGCCACATTTTTGTGATACATTTCTGTCATGGTTGCTGTGAGTGCCCACTCGGTTGGGTTGAGGGAGTTGCGGCACCGTACGAGCGAGGTGCTCGCGCGGGTAAGGCATGGGGAGACCGTCGACGTTACTGATCACGGTCGGCTCATTGCCAGGATCGTGCCTGTAGGCGACCGGGAACCGACACCAATTCTCGCTCGCCTGGTTGCCGCTGGTCGGGCCACGCTTGCCCAGCGTCCTGGCTACCGGCCTCGGATGCGCCCGGCTGACGGTACGAATCGTCTGTCTGATGCGCTGGCCGAGTCGCGAGACGAGGAGCGCTGGTGAGCCTTTACTACGCGGACACCTCCGCGGCGCTGAAGTTGCTGGTCGAAGAACAGCACTCGAAGGCGTTCGCCGCGTTCTATGACGCGCACTCCGATGCTGAATGGGTCAGTTCAGCGTTGCTGAGGATCGAGTTGATCCGAGCGGTCACGCGATCGGCTCCGGCAATACTTCCCGACGCGCGCGACTTGCTGCTCGTTTTCTCTTATATCGCGATTGATGATGAAGTAGTGGAGGGAGCGATGAATGAGCCCGACCGCAGCCTTCGATCGCTCGATGCGATTCATCTCGCGACCGCGCGATTGCTTGCTGACGAGCTTGACGGCCTGGCCTGCTACGATGACCGGCTTCTGAAGGCCGCGTCTGACGCCGGGATTAACGTGATCAGCCCGCAGGACTGAATAGTGCCTTGAGTGGAAATAGTGATGACGTGGGTCGCAAACAGCTATTAGCCGGGACTGTCGCGCTTGCCGTAATGCTGGCCGCCTGTTCGTCATCGCCCGACAGCAAGCCGTCGGCGGGGCAGGCGTCCCCAGCTAGCCGCAACTCACCGTCCGCTTCGGCCAGCCCGACGCCGTCAAAGCCAGTGGGCTGGTCGGTGGCCACGTCCGCGACAGCGGGCGGCGGGATGGCGGCGCTGATCTCGGCGGCCCAGCAGGAAGGCACGCTGAACGTTATCGGCCTGCCGCCGACCTTCGCTAATTACGGCGCCATTCTGCGGGCGTTCAGCAAGAAGTACGGCATCAAGATCAACGCCAGCGATCCTTACGGCAGCAGCCAGCAGGAGATCAGCGCGGTCAAGCGCGCCGGGCAGCAGGCGCCCGACGTGGTGGACGTGCAGTCTCAGCTCGCGGCGGAGAACGCGAGCCTGTTCGCGCCCTACGAGGTGGCCACCTGGCCGGCGATCCCAGCGGATCAGAAAGCCAGCGACGGGACCTGGGTGCAGGACTACGGCGGCTACATGTCGATCGGCTACGACCCGACGAGATTCGGCAAGATTACGTCGGTCACCCAGCTTCTGAGTCACAAGTTCGCCGACTCGATCGCGCTTGACGGCAGCCCCGCCCAGGCGCCCTCGGCCCAGGCGGGCGTGATGATGGCTAACCTGGCGCTTGGCGGGACGGCGGGCAACATCTCGGCCGGGGTCGCGTTCTTCCGCAAGCTCGCGGCTGCGGGCAACTTGGTCTCCGTCCAGGCGACTACGCCCCTGACGATCAAGTCGGGGCAGACTCCGGTCGTCATCAACTGGGACTATCTCAACACTGCTAAGGTCGTCGGCCGCAGCCCGTCGACCTGGAAGCTGTTTATCCCGGCCGGAGCGGCCGTGGGAAGCTTCTACGCCCAGGCCATCAACAAGATGGCGCCTGACCCGGCCGCGGCCAGGCTCTGGGAAGAATTCCTTTACAGCCAAGCGCCCGACGGCGGCCAGAACTTGTGGCTGAAGGGCGACGTCCGCCCGGTGGAACTAGCCGCGATGCTGGCCGCCCACAGCGCCGACGCCGCCGAGGCGGCCTCTTACCCGGCCATCACCGGTACCACCACGTTCCTGTCCCCGAGCCAGGCGGCGACGGTCGCTCACTACCTCGCCGGGCACTGGGCGAGGGCCGTCGGTTAGCGTACGGCGGCCGGTGCGGGGACGGGTTCGTCGGGGATTCCCCAGGAGGGGTCAGGGACGGAGGCCGGGACGGTCTTGTGCTTGCCCGGATTGAGCAGGGCGTGGATGACCTCGGCGGCACCTTCGATCGTGTCGATGCCGTAGGCCATCGAGGGGTTGCCGTACGTCAGCATCGCGATCAGGTACGCGCGGTGCTTGGTCGTGAACGTGCCGATGCTGTTGATCTCCCACGCGCTGCCAGGATAAGGCAGCCAGCCATTCTTGACGTGCACGTCGACACTGCGCGGCGCCCCGGCGGGCACGCCCCACCGCTGGCTCGGGATAACGTGGCCCATCAGGTACCTGGCGTAGATCCTTGATGACTGAGTGAGCACATCGTTGGGGCCCGTTATGAGCGTCAGCAACTGGAGCTCGTCTTGCGCGGTGAGCAGGGACAGGCCCCAGTGGTAGTCAAGCTTGGTGTGCTTCATCTTGGCCAGGTCAAGGAAATGCTGCACGAACTTGATGCCGACGTCGAACCACAGGTAGTTCGCGGCCGTGTTGTCAGACTGCGTGATCATGAGCCAGGCGTTCCGCAGCTCGGTTTCGGTCAGCTTCCTGTGCTGCTCCTGCGCCTTGCGCAACAGCGCGGCGAGGATCGTGACCTTCATGACGCTGGCGGCGTAGAAATGCTGCTTTGAGTGGTACCAGCAGGTAACCCCGGTCTTGCTGTCGGTCAGGTTGAGGCCGGCGTCGCCGGCCCGGTCCCGCAGCCTGGCCGTGATGTCGGTCGCCATGCGCTTAGCCAGCGCCTTGTAAGTGCTCGTCGCCGAGACGCAGGTGACGCCGGAAGAGCTAGCGGCCCTAGCCGCCTGAGCCGGGAAAACGGCAAAGGGCGAAATAGCGCACGAAATCGTAATCGCGATGGTAATCATCGTGCATCTGAGTGATCTCTGCCGCATACCCGACCCCAAGCGCATTCTGCGACTTAGCTCGAAATTACTCAAGAATACTAATGGATGGCGCGCTAGCTACGGGTAAAATCGGGCGGAAATGCGCTAACCCGGTGTGACTCGCCTTCCCGGCAATCCGGGCACGCTGGGTGGAAGGTCCCAGCCATCGCAGCAAGCCCCAGGGTCCGGCCCGGAGCCAGCCCGACAAAACTCCTATAACGCCAGGTCGTCAGCAACGAAGTCCCACCGATGCTGTTGCAGGCCAGCGGCCAACAGCAACGATGTCCCACCGATGCTGCGGAAACAACATCCCTGTGCCATCGATGTCGTTCCGCCAGGCCGCCGAACCGCAACGATGTCCCAGCGATGCTGTTAAACCTGGCCGAGGAACCCCGGCCCGCGAGCGCGGCTAGCCTGACTGGGAGCGGATCCGGGGTGCGAGGGGAGCGGCCATGAGCGTTCGGGTGGAGCGGAGCGGGGCGGTCACGACGGTGATACTTGACCGGCCCGAGGTGCGGAACGCGGTGGACCGGCCGACCGCCGAGGAGTTGACGGCGGCGTTCAGGGAGTTCGACGCCGATCCTGAAGCTTGCGTGGCCGTGCTGTTCGGGGCGGGCGGGACGTTCTGCGCCGGGGCTGACTTGCGGGCGATCGGCACGGCGGCGGGGAACTGGCTGTCGCCCGATGGCGACGGGCCGATGGGGCCGACGAGGCTCGCGCTTTCCAAGCCGGTGATCGCGGCGGTGGACGGTTACGCGGTCGCGGGCGGGCTTGAACTGGCGCTGTGGTGCGACCTTCGAGTCGCCGGGGAAGGCTCGGTTTTCGGGGTGTTCTGCCGCCGCTGGGGCGTGCCGCTCATCGACGGCGGCACGGTCAGGCTGGTGGCCGCGCTGCCGCAGACCTGCCTGCGCCCTCTCAGCGATCGAGTCGCTGTCGCTCGGGGAGGACGACGCGATCGCGAACGAGTTCGTTCACGGGGAGACGAGCTTCACAGACCCGGCGATGCTCGACGGGGTGATGAGCTTCCGGCACGGTGCTGGCCGACATGGGGCCGGCCAGCACGGGAGCTAGCCCACGGTCCAGGTGTCGGCGCCAGCGAGCAGGGCGGCGAGGTCGCCGTCGCCCTGGCGCTCGCGCACGCTGGTGATCTGCTCGGACATCCGGTCGTCGTAAGCCGCCCGCTCGACCGAGCGGAAGACGCCGATCGGGGTGTGCGCGAAGTCGGACTGATCGAGCCTGGACAGCGCGAACGCGTAGGATGGATCCTCCGCGTGCGCGTCGTGCACGATCAGCGACTCAGGGTCGGCCCCGGCCACATCGACCGGCTCGATCGAGCCGAGCCGGCCGAAGCGCAGGCCGTGCTCGCCTTGCGGGCCGTACCTCACCGGCTGGCCGTGCTCGAGCCTGACTACGTTCTGCTCCCGCGCGCCTGGCTCGGTTACCGGGAGGAACGCGTCGTCGTTGTAGATCGGGCAGTTCTGATAGATCTCGATGAAAGCGGTGCCCCGGTGATCGGCGGCCGCGCGCAGCACGCTGGTCAGGTGCTTGCGGTCGGAGTCGATCGTGCGGGCGACGAAGCTGGCCTCGGCGCCGAGCGCGAGCGACAGGGGGTTGAACGGCGTGTCGAGCGAGCCGAACGGAGTCGACTTGGTGACCTTGCCCTGCTCAGACGTCGGCGAGTACTGGCCCTTGGTGAGGCCGTAGATCCGGTTGTTGAACAGCAGGATCTTGATGTTGACGTTCCGGCGTAGCGCGTGGATCAGGTGATTACCGCCGATCGAGAGCGCGTCACCGTCGCCGGTGATCACCCAGACCGACAAGTCCTGCCGCGAAGAGGCCAGACCGGTCGCGATCGCCGGGGCCCGGCCGTGAATCGAGTGCAGGCCGTAGCTGTTCACGTAGTAGGGCAGCCTGGACGAGCAGCCGATGCCAGACACGATCACCAGGTTCTCCCTGGGCACCTGGAGTTCGGGCAGGAACGACTGGAACGCGGCGAGGATCGCGTAGTCCCCGCAGCCCGGGCACCAGCGGACTTCCTGGTCGGACTTGAAGTCCTTCATGCCGAGCTTCTCGGCCGAATGCGGCACGAGCGTCAGCGACTTCAGTGGCTCAGGCATTCGCGATCACGTCCTCGATGACGACGGCGAGCTCGGCCGCCCGGAACGGCAGCCCGCGTACTCGGTTGTAGGAGATCACATCGACGAGGAAACGGCCACGCAGGATCAGCGCGAGCTGGCCGAGATTGATCTCAGGGACAATCACCTTGTCATACCGCTTCAGCACCTCGCCGAGATTGGCGGGGAACGGCGAGAGGTGCCGCAGGTGAGCTTGCGCGACCGCGCCGCCGGCGAGGCGCACCCGGCGGACGGCCGCGCCAATCGATCCGTACGTGGAGCCCCAGCCGAGTATCAGCACCCTCGCGTCACCGTCAGGATCATCGACCTCGATCGGCTCGATATCGGCGGCGATCCCGTCGATCTTCGCCTGGCGCAGCCTGACCATCTTGTCGTGGTTATCGGGGTCGTAGGAGATGCTGCCCGAGCCATCGGCCTTCTCGATGCCGCCGATGCGGTGCTCAAGACCCTTGGTTCCCGGCACCGCCCACGGCCGCGCCAGGGTCGCCGGGTCCCGCTTGAACGGCATGAACGCGCCGGCATCACCATTCGCGACGGCGAAGCTGAATTCGGCCGACAGGTCGGGCAGGTCGGAGACGTCAGGCACCCGCCACGGCTCTGACCCGTTGGCCAGGTAACCGTCGGACAAGATGATCACCGGGGTCCGGTACTTCACGGCCAGCCTGACCGCCTCAAGCGCGGTCGTGAAGCAGTCGCCTGGCGTCGCCGGGGCCAGCACCACCACGGGCGACTCGCCGTTGCGGCCGTAGAGTGCCATCAGCAGGTCAGCCTGCTCGGTCTTAGTCGGCATACCGGTCGAGGGACCCGCTCGCTGGATATCGCACACCACAAGAGGTAGCTCGACGGCGACGGCGAGCCCGATCGTCTCCGCCTTCAGGCAGACGCCAGGACCAGAAGTGCTCGTGACGCCAAGGGCACCGCCGAACGCGGCGCCCAGAGCCGCGCCGACCCCGCTGATCTCGTCCTCGGCCTGGAACGTGCGCACCCCGAACCGCTTGTGCTTAGACAGTTCATGCAAAATATCCGAGGCGGGCGTAATCGGGTACGAGCCGAGAAACAACGGGAGCCCCGCCAGCTTGCTAGCCGCTACCAGGCCGTTGGCCAGGGCGGTGTTCCCTGTGATGTTCCTGTACTTGCCAGGAGGAAGCGCGGCCGGCTTGATCTCGTACTGTACGGAGAACTCTTCTGTCGTCTCGCCGTAGTTCCAGCCCGCCTGGAAGGCCGCGACGTTGGCCTTCATGATCTCCGGCTTGCTGGCGAACTTGGACTGGAGAAAGCGCAGCGTGCCCTCGGCCGGGCGGGCGTAGAGCCAGCACAGCATGCCGAGCGAGAACATGTTCTTCGCGCGCTCGGCGTCCTTCTTACTGATCTCGAAGCCTTCGAGCGCCTTGACCGTGATGGAGGTGATCGGGATCGCGTGCAGCTGGTACCCGTCCAGGGTGCCGTCTTCCAGCGGGTTGCTCTCGTATCCGACCTTGGTCAGGTTCCGCTTGGTGAACTCGTCGGTATTGGCGATGATATCGGCGCCTCTGGGCAAATCGTCGATGTTGGCCCTGAGCGCGGCTGGATTCATCGCGACCAGCACATCAGGGTCGTCGCCAGGAGTAAGGATGTCATGATCGGCAAAGTGAAGCTGGAAGCTCGACACGCCAGGCAGCGTTCCGGCCGGGGCCCGGATCTCGGCCGGGAAGTTAGGCAACGTTGACAGGTCGTTGCCGAAGGCCGCCGTCTCCTGGGTAAACCGGTCGCCCGCGAGCTGCATGCCGTCGCCGGAGTCACCGGCGAACCTGATGATCACGCGATCAAGCTGCTGAATTTGCTTGGTCACAGCGGAGTACCTCCTCTGTGCGCCGACCTCGCGTCTCCGCGACGACGGCGTTTCGCTCAGGCGCGGCGCCACGGCGGCGGGGCGCTTCTGACATGACCCGGGCGGATACCCCCAGCACAGTTACAACACCCCCGGGCCGGGATCTATGCCATCGGGGCGAGTAACCGCTTCGGCAGCTGTGCCCAGCTCAGTACCACGCCGCATCCTAATACCCGCGAGCGGCAGACAATGCCATGACTGTGACAACCAACGGTGTGATCTCAGCAGTGCGGAAGTCAACGAACGGGTCCTAGCGTTGCGACTCGATTTCGATTACGCGCCGTGTCAACCCAGTGACACGGAGACACGTCATACTCAGCGTCGTTGGTTTTCACGGGAGGAGGCCGCAATCTCATGACTGATCTCGCTCAACAGCAGGCCGGCAGGCCAGGCCGAGCGATCGACGAACGATCAGGCGATTCTGGAAGGGCAGCGGCTAGGGCAGAACTGGACGCCGCGCTGCGCGGTGTCGAGTTGACCGCCACCGAACGGCGGTTCCTGGCCAGGCTCAGTCAGTGGGATAAGCGGACGGCGACCACCGTGGCATCGCTGGTGACCCGCGCGAGGCAACGCGGGCGCCGCGAGGCGGCCCTCACCGCGCCGCAGCTCGATGTGGTGGTCGCGGCGCTGGTTGACGCGGTCGAGTACCGGACCTCAGGCGCGGCCTCGGCAGGTTGCTGGGACTGCGCCAGCCGGGCCAGCGGGCTCTGCGTCGAGCACGCCAGGGACGCTGACCGGGCTCGCAGCTTCGCCGAGCTCGCCGCCGCTATTGGCGGCCAGCCCGCCGCCAAGAACGGGGTCGCGCCGGCCGGCGCGGGCAGGAGCGTGGCTTCCGGCTGCGCACGGGTGGCGCGCAGTACCCTTCAGGACGGCGGCGCGACGCGGGGCAATGGTGGCGACGCGGCCAAGGTAACGGTGCCTGAGCTGTCGTTCTGCGGCCAGGACGACTAATCGGGGGAATGGTAGCTTGCGCCGAAGTGACTTCTGAACCACTCTCTCGCGAGTTTCGTCACCGTCTGAAGTGCTCCTGGCTCCTCGAACAGGTGCGTCGCTCCAGCGACCACGGCCAGACGGTTCTCGCACCGCAGCCACTGGCGCGCTTCCCGGTTCAGCCCGAGTGCTACTTCGTCCCTGTCTCCCACGATCAGCAGCGTCGGAGACCTGACCGCGGCGAGCCTCGCCTCGGCCAGGTCTGGCCGGCCGCCGCGCGAGACGACAGCGTCCACGTCGGCGGTCGGCTCAGCGGCGGCCCAGAGCGCGGCGGCCGCGCCGGTACTGGCACCGAAGTAGCCAACCGGCACTTGAGCGGTACCCGGCTGCGCCCTTAGCCAGCCTGTGACCTCGGCCAGCCGGGCGGCGAGCGTCTCGACGTCGAAGACGTTGATCCGGTCGAGTTCCTCCTGCGAGGTGAGCAGATCAAAGAGAAGCGTGCCGAGGCCGGCCTCGTTGAGTTGCCCGGCCACGTAACGGTTTCGCGGGCTGTGCCTGCTGCTGCCGCTCCCGTGCACGAAGATCACCATGCCGGCGGCGCCTTCAGGGACTGTCAGGTGCCCGGCTAGCCTGACCGACCCGGCGTCAACTTCCACCGGTTCGTCCCGCGTCGGCTGGCCGGCGGTCCCGCCTGCTGGTTTATTGGAAGAAGAATTTAGTGATTTTCCGCGCTGACGCGGTGGCGGCGTTGCCGTGGAGACGGCGTTGGCCGCGCGCTCGAGCAGGTTCGTGACGTCGGAGTCTGGCACATGGCTGAAGTCGTCGTACCAGGTTCCGACGGCGGCGAAATAGGGCGGCGCGTCGAGGCAGATTACCTCGTCGCAAACGGCACGAAGCGCCGCGATTGACTCAGGCGCGCCGACCGGTGCGGCCATGATCACCGTACCCGCGCCCTGCAGCCTGGCGACCTGGCACGCCGCGCTGGCCGTCGAGCCGGTCGCGATCCCGTCATCGACCACGATCACCGTCCGCCCGGCGATGTCCACGTGCGGCCGCCCGGCCCTGAACCGCGTCGCCTGGTGGGCGAGGTCGGCCAACTCCCGCCGCTCCACCGCCGCTAGTTCAGCCTCGGTCACCGAGGAGCGGCGGATAACGTCGTCGTTGGTGACCCTTACCCCGCCTTCGCCGATCGCGCCCATCGCGAGCTCAGGCTGGAAAGGCACCCCGAGCTTGCGCACCACAATCACGTCAAGCGGCGCCCCGAGCGCCCTGGCCACCTCGAACGCGACGGGAACCCCGCCCCGGGGCAGGCCGAGGACCACGAGGTCACCACCACGGAGATAGTCGAGCCGTCTGGCCAGCCGCTGGCCAGCGTCGGCCCGGTCGGTGAATCGCACCAGCTACCCCCTGTTGTTACTGCGTGCGCAGTCCGCGGCGACGCGCCACGGGGCGGCCGCGCGTGCGCTGGTTCAGGCAGGGCTATCCGTCACACGTTGACATACCCAGAAGGCGAGCGCTGACGAGCGTGCGATGGTCCAGGTGAACGGGGCGATTCGCTGGGCCTTTGCTGAGTCCGGTCTGCAGCTTCGGGATGCGAATCGAGGGGGTGGTTGGAGTTCGGAGCATTCTGGGGGTCTGGTCTAGTTCGCGAGCGTGGCCAGGGACAGGTCCTGATCCTCGGCGGTCCCGGTCCTCAGCCGGTCCCGGTCCTCAGCCGGTCCCGGTCCTCAGCCGGTCCCGGTCCTCAGCCGGTCCCGGCCCTCAGCCGGTCCCGGTCCTCAGCCGGTCCCGGTCCTCAGCCGGTCCCGGCCCTCCAGTTCGGGTCCGGCCCCGGCCCTCCAGTTCGGGTCCGGCCCCTCCCAGCCCGGCTCGGCCTTCGCTTATTCCGGCATTTCGGGTATTTAACGCGACTGCCTGGCGGCGGGGCCGCAACGATGGCCCACGATTGCTGTTCGCGGCAGCCCGGCAACGACAACGATGGGACATCGATGCGATCAGCACCGCATCCATGGGACATCGATGCTGTAGTCCCAGTTCAGGTAAACGACAACGATGGGACATCGATGCGGCTGCAGCCGTGCGGCCACCAGAAATCCAGGTGCGCGGACATGCCTTCCCGGTGGGTGGCCAGTTCGGCTCCGGTTCTGGGGGTCGGCTCGTCGCTGAATGTGACCGGTCGTCTGTTCTGCGGAGGTATGCCGCCGCGCCGCTTCCGGTGCTCGGGCCTGGCGGTCCTGCGCTCCGGGTCGGCTTGCCCTCGGATGACCTCGGGGGTTCTGAAGACGCCAGCTGGGATTGCCGGCTGGGACGGTCCCGGGGCTTGCGGTCGCGGGCGGTTCCCTTTGTCACTGCGGGTGATCACGGTTTCGTGTCCGCCTACCTGGAGTTTCCCGGGTGACCGCCAACAGAGCCGAACCATCACCGTCGGCTCCCCTTGAAGAAATGCACCCGTGCGCCGATGCTGTCGCAGCTGCCGTGTTACGACGACGCTGAGACATAGATGCTGGTATCACGGCTTCTCGTCAGGAACGTTGCGGTAGGGCCCTCGTTGCGGCGCGACAACGGTGGCGCAGGGATGCTGCTCAGCCGGGCCGGGCAACCGCAACGATGGCCCATGGATGTCGTGGTCGCAGCAACGATGGCCCACCGTTGCGGTTGGCCGCTCCCGCCGGACAGCATCGATGTCCCATCGTTGCGGTGAGCTGAGCTGAGATGAAATGTCCGGTTGCCCTCATCGTTACCATCACGAACTGTGAGCCAGAGCCAGCGTTGCTGCGGCGACAGCATCTCAGGGACATCGTTGCGGTAGCGGCAGGCCAGGGCAACGACAACGCTGGGTCATGGTTGTTGCTCATCTTTGGCCGGTCCTCTTTACCGCGAAGGGATCGTCGCTCTCAGATCCCCGATCCGCCGGCGGGCGGCCCGCACCCGGACGGCGGGGGCACTTTGCGTTCATGGCCTGCCCCGAAAGGCCGCTATTCATCACCCGGCAGAGTCACACCCGCAGGGCATTGATGCGGCAGGGCAGGCCGCAAGGGCGCCACCGGCATAGGAAGAAGACAGTCACGGCAATTGGCCTTATTTGCGTCGGCGAACTTGCCGTCAGGTCCGGGCGGGTAGTGGTCTTCGCGCGGCTGAAACGCTTTGGCGTAGTGCCTTGGCCGTAACCTGGCCGTAACCTGAGGTGTGGGCATGATGATGGCAGTGAGCTTTAAGCGATCAGGCCGTCTGCACTACCTAGACCCCGGCGAGTGGCGGCCCGCCGTCGGTGACAAGGTACTGGTGCCCACTGACACCGGCCCTGAGGTGGCCGAATGCATCTGGGCCCCGCAGTGGATCGACGACGATATCGGCGGTTTGCCGCTGTGCGCTGGCCTCGCGACCGGGGCTGATCTGGTTCGGGACGAGTCGGTTAGGTCCAGGCGCGCGGAGGTGAAGGCGCTCACCCGACGGCTGGTCCGTGCGCACGAGCTGCCGATGAAGGTCATCGCGGTTGACTATGTGTTCGCAACTGGACTCGTCGTCATCTACTTCAGCGCGCCTGACCGCGTGGACTTCCGGGCTCTCGTGAAGGAACTGACCTCGCGGCTAAGGGCGAAGGTTGAGTTGCGACAGGTCGGGCCTCGGGAGGAAGCCAAGCTTCAGGGCGGCATCGGGCCGTGCGGGCGGGATCTGTGCTGTGCCACGTTCCTGCGCGAGTTTGAGCCCGTCTCCATCAGGATGGCTAAGGACCAGGACCTGCCGGTTAATCCGATGCGGATAGCCGGTGCTTGCGGGCGGCTGATGTGCTGCCTGAAATATGAACATCCGCTTTACGTCGACTTCAAGGAGCGGGGGCCTCGGCTGGGGGTTGCCGTGGAGTCGCCCTCCGGAGCGGGGACCGTTGTGGGGTACAGCGTTCCCGCTGATGAAGTGGTCGTGAAGGTCGCTGAGACCGGGCAGCGTTGCGCTTGTCCTCGGGCCAGCGTGTGCGGGTCGCGGCAGGAGTACGAAGCTATGCATAGCCGCGCGCGCGAAGGGTCGCCGGACCGGTAGACTCTCTCCGCTGCCGTCTTCAGGACGGCACGCCGCCTTAGCTCAGTCGGCAGAGCGGTTCACTCGTAATGAACAGGTCATCGGTTCGATTCCGATAGGCGGCTCCATCTGTGCTGCTAGATAGATTATTATCGGTTATGTTTTCGAGTGCCGGTTAATTTCGTGGACCGATTCGTGGACCGGGTCGCGCTCAAGAGATAGTCGGCCTAAAGCTTAGTCGGTTACAGATAGTTATAGTCGCGACGTCGATTTAGGTGACATGCAGCCTGCTGGGCCTTGCGTTGAATAGATCACTCGCGTGGTGCGGAGGCTCGCCCGAGGCCTAGCCACGCAGTTGGACGGCAGGCTTGGGGTGAAATGCGAAGATCTGCCTTCGCGTCTTTCCGCGCGGTACGGCTCGTCGCTAGCTCGTGCCTGCTTGAGGACTAGCGGCCAAACCTTTCTCGGCTCCCGAGAAGGCTTGAATGTAGCCGCTGGTGTCTCCGATAAGAATGCTGGGGCCATGACGGAGGCTGGGAGAGTCGGACCGCGGTCCTCCGCTTGGAGTACATGGGCAGGTGCAGGGGGGCGGACCTGGGCGCGGTAGTCGGCCAGCGCTGATGCGGCTGATGATGCCCTGACTGAGTTGATCCGGAAGGAGTCTCGACGTGGAGTCTGTCAGCCCGTGGTCGTTGCGCAATATTGATAGAGGCGCATCGGAAAGCCTCAAGATGACTTGGACATCATATGATGACTGTGTCATACTTGACGTGTGGCATGGGTCGTGGTGCTCGTCGAAGAGGTTGAGGAGTGGTTCCTTGCGCTGGATCATCCGAGTGCGAACCTTGTCGCGGATGCCATTGACCAGTTAGAGGACAAAGGTCCGGCTCTTGCGAGGCCTCTGGCGGATAGGGTCCACGGGTCCAAGATCCACAATCTAAAGGAACTGCGGCCGGGCTCGGCGGGGGCAAGCGAGGTGCGCGTGCTGTTCTGCTTCGACCCGGAACGGCAGGCGGTACTACTGGTTGCGGGAGATAAGAGCGGGCAGTGGCGGGACTGGTACAAGCGTGCGATACCGCTTGCCGAGGACCGATATGCCCGGTGGCTTGACGGCGGGTACGCGCAGGAGAGGACATGAGTGAGATGGCGAGGGCGCGTAACTGGCGTGACGTTCGCGACGATGCGATCGAATCCGGGCATATCAGCGAGGATGGCATCGCTGAGGCCCGGCGGTATCACGATAAGCAGGCTCGTGCTTACCGGTTGCGGCAGTTGCGTAAGGACCGGATGGCCCGGCAGGAGGACGTCGCGGCTGCCATGAATGTCTCCCAGTCGCGGATTAGCCGGATCGAGAGCGGCGATATCGAGCACGCAGAGCTAGCGACCTTGCGCGCCTACGTGCAGGCGCTGGGCGGCGTGCTGAGGGTTACTGCTGACTTCGGTGATGAGAAGCTGAACTTGGCCTGACGGACAGGCATGGTCGCCGAGCTAGCGCGGCATCGCGGTTACCCGCAGTTATTTGATCAGGGGTAACGGTCGGCTCGGTCGTGGAACGGGTCGTGGACCGAGTGCGGTGTTCATCTTGTGTTTTGTGTGCAATGTGAGCGTCTGGCTGCGCTGTCTGTGCAGGTAGTGCGTTCAGGGCAGGGGAGCGTGTTTCTCGTAATGAACAGGTCATCGGTTCGATTCCGATAGGCGGCTCGCAGGTAGTAGTGTTTTTTCGAAAGTGTTGCCGTTCCTGTATGTCGTTTTCGTGGACCGGGTTGGTGAACAGGTCGAGCGCTCAGGACGCACATGTTGCATCACGGCCGGTCACTCACCGTGACTGATGTGCAAGGCGTTCATTTCTTCGAGCCGCTACCGGCGTGGCCGGTGAGCCTCGGGTCTTCAGGCTTGTCGAATAGTTGGTTACCTACCGTGACCCTGCCGATTTTGCGATCACGTCATGAAGCCGGGCGTAGCTCGCTCGTCATGAAAGTGTCGGCTGAGGCTCGGCGACTTCGGCTTGGTCGATAGCAACATCCTGAAAGAGATCAAGATACGGACCGAAGCGAAATATTCGGTTCCGGGTACCGCCTGTTATCTCGACGAGCACGCCGGCTCGGCACAGTTCTCTGATGAGTCCGTTGGCTGCCTGGTATGAGATTTCGAGCCGGGCGCCTGCTGCGTTTACGTTGATGACCGGCTGCTCAAAGAGGTAGTCGAGCAGGCGGAAGGCGCTGACGCTCATTCCCGTCGTCTGGGCGCGTCGCCTGATGTCCTCGCGTAGCTGCACGATCCGGCGGGCCGTCTGCTCAGCCTCTCTGGCAACCTCCCCGACTCCGGTGAGGAAAAACCGCAGCCACCCTTCCCAGTCACCTTCGAAGCGAACCGCCATCAGCCGGTCGTAATAACTCGCGCGGTGTTGTTTCAGGTAGCGGCTCAGGTACAGGACGGGCCGCTGGAGCACTTTCTCGTGGCATAGCAGGAACGTGATGAGCAGGCGACCCATGCGTCCGTTCCCGTCGAGGAACGGATGAATTGTCCCAAACTGGGCGTGGGCGAGCGCGCACGCTATCAGCGGGTCCAGGCCGCGGGAGTCATGCAGGAATCGCTCAAGATTGCCCAGTGCGGCGCGCATCTCATGTTCGGGCGGCGGGATGAACGTCGCATCGGAGAGAGTACGGCCGCCGATCCAGTTCTGGCTCCGGCGGAACTCCCCCGGTGTCTTGTTGCCTCCCCTGGCACCGGTCATGAGACGCTCGTGGATCTCCCTGAGCAGCCGCAGGGACAACGGAAGCGAATTAAGCCGCTGCAGGCCGTAGTCCAGCGCGCTGACGTAGTTCACGACTTCCTTGATGTCGGGCGGGAGCGAGGAGCGGCCGGCGTCGATCTCAAAGGCCAGCACGTCATCGAGCGTGCTCTGAGTGCCCTCGATCTGTGACGACAAGACCGCCTCCCGACGCACGTACATCGCGACGAACAGCTCAGGGTTAGGCAGTGTGGCCGCTACGCCGTCGAGGCGACCCAGTGCGGTTCCCGCCTTGGCGAGTACGGTGGCTAGCTGGGCGTCGAACGCGAGCGGAGGCGGCGGCAGCGGAGCGGGGACGAATGCCCGGTACCCCTCGGGCTGTCGAATCATCCGTCCAGCTCGGTTGCTCTGCTAAGGACTGGCCACGAAGCGAAGGCTAACAGTATTGAAGCTAGAGGACCTCCGTGTTTAACAAGAGACGAGCGGGGTGAAGCATATTACAGCTAGCTTCAACATGGCGCTTTACCAGAAGCTCTTGATAAAGCGCCGAGCTGACCTGCTTGAAGATGGCCTAGCTCGCGGGTGCTACGCAGGGTCAGATGGATGGGGCAACATCTCCTGAGCCTCAGCTGGCGGATGCTCCCAACCGAGCGGGGCGACAGCAGACGTTGAGTCGCTCGGCGAATACCTTGGCGTCGGGGGTGAACTGGCTGGTGGTGATGAAGATTCCGCGGCTGGCCTGTGTTTGCGTATCGTGGGATGTATATTGCATGTTATGCAAGCTCCTGCGCCGCCGCTGTTGCCGTTGCTGCGTTCGCGGCTGCAGGCTGAGCTGCTGACGCTGGTGCTGTTGTCGCCGGGTCGCGAGTGGTCGCTGACCGAGCTCGCGAGCCGGGCCGGGGGGTCGGTATCGTCGGCTCAGCGGGAGATGGCCCGCGCCGCGGAGGCGGGCGTGGTGTCGTCGCGGCGCCTTGGCAGTACCCGGCTGGTGACGGCGGCGGAGTCGCCGCTGACCGGCCCGCTGACCGAGTTGCTGCTGCGGTCGTTCGGGCCAAGGCAAGTAGTCGCGGAGGAGTTCGCAGGGCTCGGCGGTGTCGAGGCGGTGTACCTGTTCGGTTCGTGGGCTGCCAGGTACGAGGGCATGCGAGGCCGGCCGCTGGCCGATATTGATGTGCTGGTCATCGGCGCGCCGGACCGCGATGACCTGGATGAGGCAGCCCAGCGGGCCGGGTCGCGCCTGGCCAGGGAGGTCAACGTGACAATCCGGTCTGCACAGTGGTGGCATGAAGGGCAGGACAGTTTCCATCGCGAGGTGACAAGAAGGCCGATCATCACAGTCCTCGATGCCTTGGGGCGGTCATGACGTGGCAAGCCGGGCGGGACAGGATCACTGACCTCATCAGCGACGGCGAGCTCGAGCGGGTCGAATCCAGCGACGACACCGCCGGCCGGCTGCTGCAAGACGCCTCGCGGCACCTGGCCACGGCTACGGTCGCGCTGTCTAGCGGGGACCTGTCCGGCGCTTACCAGCTTGCCTATGATGCGCTCCGCAAGAGCGCTGCCAGCCTGCTCGCCGTGCAGGGACTGCGCGCCACGAGCCGCGGCGGGCACATCGCTGTTCAGGACGCCGTGCTCGCGCAGTTCGGCGCCTCGGTCCCGGCGTTCCGGTCCTTCGCGAGAATCCGTCGAGCGCGAAACACCTTCGAGTACCCTAGCGCGACCACCCCTGGACCCTCGGACGACGACGTGAACGATGCCGTGGCATCGGCGACCGCCGTGTATGAAGCCGCCCAGATAATCCTGAAACAGGACCTGCTCACCGGATGGTAAGCCGGTACGCGCCCGGCCCAGAGGCCGATCACCCACCGTGACATGCTGCGGAGTGGCTCCGCCGCGGCTCGTGGAACGGGTCGTGGACCGGGTGCCGCGTTCCATCGGTGCATCCTGTGCAATCTGAGCGTCGGGCTGTGCTGTCTGTGCAGCTAGAGCGTCCAGGGCGGGGGAGCGTGTTTCTCGTAATGAACAGGTCATCGGTTCGATTCCGATAGGCGGCTCCCAGGTTGTAGCTGTTCTTCGAAGGTAACACCGTTCCGATTTGTCGTTTTCGTGGACCGGCTCAGTGAACAGGTCGAGTGCTCATCATGCACTCATGCCGCGTCGGCGGATGACTCACTGTGACTAGATCAGCTCGGCTGGCCCTGGTCGGCGCGGAGGTCGGGAAGATCGGACAGGACGGTGCCTTCGCGCAGGTGACTGAGCAGGAATTGTGCGAGGGCATCTGGCTTGAGCTCAATCTCCTCCAGCGCTTCTGGAGTGAGCGGAATGAGTTCGGCGTGGTAGTCGCCGCGGGTTGGATCGGCGAACTCCGGGCCGCTGCGGTCGGCAGCGCTGGTAGACCAGGAAAGCACGCGGGTGAGGTAGAAGAACTGGCGGTCGCCGCCGTGCTCGAGGATATAGATGAGGCTGCGGATATCGGCCGTGGCCGCGAGTTCCTCCCGCAGTTCGCGGCCTAGCGCTGCCTCGAGGTGCTCGCCGTCTTCCACGCCACCGCCGGGCAGTACCCAGTAAGGGTCTTGATCCGGGCGTTCCCTCCGGATCGTGAGCAGGTCGCCTTGGGGGGTGATCAGCAGGGCGCGGACACGGTTGGTCATGGTGCTCCTTGGGCGAGGTAGTCATGCACCGTTTCAGCTGCCTGGCCCGCTGGTCATCCGATGGCGCGAACAGGCGGTAATGTGGCCGAGGCGGTGGCACACCAGGTGGGCAGATTCCAAGTGTGATGCATAAGCTCGGCCAGCTTGGCCAGACATGCGATCGCGTGGGGACCGCTCATCTGCTGCAATGAGATAACACCGAGAACTCGAACAGCTAGAAACGGCCGCAAGCAGCTTGAGTTGTCGCCACCCGAGGTCAGGGCATTGCCTAGGTCAGTGGCCAGCCGGTGCACAAAGGCAGCAATTGCAGCCTGCCGTCCAGCGCCGACCTGCCAGGTGTAGTTGAGCTCAATAGAGCAGTCGGTCACGACCAAGTGATCGATCACCGGGGTCGCCACGGGCGGATCTGGGACTCGCAGCGTGCGACTGTAAACATCGGGCTGGTAGGTGGGTACGAGCCAGCCGCCCATGCCAAGCAGGTACCACAGGAAATTGGCGGCATCGCTGGCGAGGGAGTTACGGCCAGCGTGCTCGAAGTCCAGCCAGCATAGTGGTTCGGCGATGTTCGGTTCGGTAACGTCTCTCTGGGTAATGGCGGCGGCGTAACGGGTGTGGCTGGGTAAAGCCGACCTCAGCTGGGGGACGTCTACTGGCCAGGCGGAGCCAAGCAACCGCCCGTTGACCACGAGTACCCGGCTGGCGAGGTCAGCCGGGCCGACCTGATGGCCGGCGAGTATCCAGGATGGGTGCAATCGGTGGGTGTACCAGCGATCCAGCCGACCGCCCGGTGCAAGCCGCGCCAGGTGCAGGTCAGGCACGCACTCGTCCAGTCTGCTGAGCGTGCCGGTTGCGTCGGTGACGGCGAGCAAATGATCGCATACGTGGTTCACCAAGGTCTTGACCAAGGGGATGGCGACGGGGTCGCGGTCTGTGGTGTTGATGCAGTCGGCCAAGAGGCGCGTACAGCGCCGGGAGGCGAAGACGTCCTCGTAGACGACCTCCCAGCTCTCCTCGACACACCGGATATCCAGTAAACGGGGCACCGGCAGCAACTTCGCCACCATCTGCCAGCCGCTCAGCTCGCGGCGGGCGTGGCTGGAGGGCATGACCTTGCGGAAGGTCCCGTCCGGAGCATGGCAGTAGCGGGTGGCGGTCACTATTGCGCTTGGCCTCCGGACGACAGGGTAGCCAGCCACCACGCCCAGGAATAACCGGGCAGGCACCGCCCGGCCCATGGAAGCGATCGCTCGCGGCCGTTTCGGCTCATCTGCCCGGCCCGGTTGCGGTGACCGTGCGGAGCGGGGCATTCTGGGTGACGTGACGTGACGTGACGTGACGTGACGTGACGCGGCTGGATGGGCCTGGGAGCGCAAGCCCTGGCTGCTGTGGCTCGCGCTGGCGTGCGGATGAGGGGGATTCGTGGTCAGCGAGCACGACGGCATATGGCGCAGGGCTAGCGCAACCATCACCCGCACGGATTCGTAGTCACCGAATGGCGGGTGAACTGATGCTACTTTTACTCGGCATCGCGCGGTTCACGACGACTGCCGGAACATTGGCCGCGAGCGCGCTAAGCCTCATGGCATTGAGGGGTAATCGCGTACCCAGGCACCCGGCACGCCGGCGGCGCCATTTCTCTGCGCTGGGCATGGAATTATCCGGCAGATTCTTATCACGATTGAACGAATCGACTGGGTCAGCAGATGCTAATCGCAAAAGCCGGGACGTGCTGACACCGCGGCTCTTGACTGCCTCGTCGCTGTGTTGGATGATGTTCGTGAATGAACTCGGTGTATTCAGTTTTAGGCACGTTCTGGTTATGGCGCCGACTATGAGCTCGGGCCAGGCGTCACAGGCAGACAGGCCAGAACGATCCCTCATGGTGTACCGCCATCTGTTCGGCCCGCCCGGTGCTGCCAGTTTTGTCGCCGCGGGTTTCATCGCCAGGCTGACCGTGTCGATGTCCAGCTTGGGCCTGGTTCTCGCTGTGTCGGCGCACGAGAGCCGCGGCTATGCGAAGGCAGGCTTGCTGGTCGCGGTGTTCGGGCTGGCATCGTCGTTACCCGGTCCCTTCATCGGCCGCCTGATGGACCAGCACGGACAGCGCGCGATCTTGCTTCCGCTGGTATCAGTATTCACGGTGAGCATGGTTGTGATCACTGGTGCCATAGCCAGCCACGCGCCGGTCCTGGTGTTGTTGCCACTGGCGGCCGTCTCGGGTGCGTCGATGCCTGTGTGCGGCCCGCTCATCCGCACGCGCTGGACGAAAATCTACGGCGGCACCCCGATGCTGCGCGTGAGCTATGCCTTCGAGAGCGTCACTGACGAGATCGTTTACATCGTCGGGCCGGTAACGATAGCCGCGGTAGCCACCGCTTTCGGCGTGAGCGCAGGCCTGCTCCTGGTCGCGGCGTGCGCCGCAGGCGGCACGGTCGCCCTAGCACTCCAGGCGCGTACGCAGCCCGAGCCGAACAAGGAGCAGATGGCCCGGCGTTCCCTGGTCGCACTGCTAACCGGCAGCGTGCCCTTGCAGGTGGTCTGCGCCGCCCTGTTTGGCATCGGCGGAGCCTTGGGGTCGCTAGAAATCATCACGATCGCCTATACCGGGCTGTATCATGACAAAGGGATAAGCGGCGTCCTGCTGGGACTGATGAGCCTGGCCAGCATGATCGCTGGCCTGGTATTCGGCGCCATGCGCACGGAGTTCGGCCCGGCGCGGCAACTCGGCACCATCGTTGCGTTCGGCTGCGTCCTGACATCGCTGCTGCTCGTCCATGGGCTCGCCGTGCTCGCGGTCGTGCTCTTCTGCGTCGGGCTCTTCTTGGCCCCGGCCATGATCACTTGTTTGGGGACGGTGCAGCGCGTCGTCCGGCAAAGCGCTCTGACCGAGGCGATGACCTGGGCATCGGCCGGCATCGGCCTTGGCCTGGCCGCCGGTGGCTACGTCGGTGGCGCCTTGACCGACCTGTGGTCGCCCGCGGTCGCCTGGCTGGCGCCGACTGGATTCGGCCTGGCTGCCGCGTTGTTGGTCGTGGCCGCCTACCGGCCAATGGCTCGTGCCTTGCGATGACCGACTCTTCGACGCGGAAGAAGAAAGGGAACAGCAGAATGGATCAGCAGGTTGTTGCAAACACGTTAACCTACACGTCGGGCGGCAGCAGTTTCGAGGCGGTACAGAGCTGGTTCTTGGATCGTTTCCACCGGTCCCTGACGTCCACATTGGCGACGCAAAGCCAAGCTTACATCGACTCTATTCTGGGCGCCGAGAGTGTCAACCAGGAGGGCAATCCTATACCCGTCTCGCTGTTACCGACCGTCATCGCCGAGCCGGAACTCAACTATATTTCAGCGCAAGGGCTGCTTATCCGCGACGCACTTATCGAGATAATCGATGCGTTCATAGATGAGCATCGCACGGGGCGAATCGAAGGCCCGCTGCACCGACACTTCCGCCCTTATTCGAAGTGGTGGGATCTTATTGCGCGCGAGACGCGCAACTCGGAACACATCCAGCTCATGCGGTACGACACAATCCGGGAGAGCGATGGCTCCTGGAAGATCCTCGAATCGAACACATGCTGTCCGGGCGGCGTGGTCCATCCAGGGATAATCCGGCAGGCGTGGCTTCAGTCCCCGCTAGGCCAGGCCACGTTAGGCGATGAACAGCCGGTTGAATACCCGGTGTACAGCACGTTTTCGTTTGTTCGGCATCTTATCCGAGTAGCGCAGCTGAGCAGTGACGTCGAGGCGCCGAATATCGCCATCTGTTCGTATCGCGGGCTCTACCGCGCCGAACTCGCCACCATCAAGCGCATGTACCTTGCTATGCAGGAGCGCGGCGAAGCTCCAGCAGGAGAGTTGCTTTTGGGTGACATCCTCGACATCGAATGCGCCGCGGACGGGACGGTGTCCCTCAACGGAATCACGATCCACCTGATCTACAACAAGATCGACCCGCTTGCCATCGATCCGAAGCACTCGGAAATCGCAGGATGGGTAGCTGCCGCAAGCAGCCCGAAAGTTGAGTTCCTCAACTCCTTGGGCGCGATGTACCTCGCCGAGGCCAAGCGCAGCCTCGCGTTCCTGCATGACGACCAGACCAGGAACATCCTGCGGAGTGGGCCCGCTCTGGCGGGAACGATCGAGCGCCACATACCGTGGACTCGCTCCCTGCCGGACTCCGGAACCCCCGGGGATGAGAAAGGCGCGCTCAACCAGGCGGCGTTGCCTTCTTTATGGCTGAACCGGCATAAGTTCGTGCTGAAGCCGGACTTGCTGACCCGCGGCGAGGGCATCTGCATTGGCGCGAACCTTACGGCGGACGAATGGTTCATGGCGATCGTACGCGGCATCGGCGACCAGGGAGTCGTGCAGGAACTGGTCGCGATACCGACTCGATGCGGATTCCGTGGCGCAGATATCGACAAGCCGGAGCGGCATTACTGGGGTATCGAGCTCATGTACTTCGGCCGCGAGTTCGTGGGCCCAGTGAGCAGGGCGCGCAATCAAATGATCATCAATGTCGGCGCTGGCGGAGCAGAGTCACCCACTCTCGTCCTCGGTCGGCTGGACAAGTGAGCCACGCGAGCTAGGGCATCATGGACAATCGCATCGTTACCAACCACCTTGAGTTCGACTACTTGCCCCGCGCCGATCAGCGACTGCTGCACGAGCAACTCCTGCGAAGACTGATCAGCCACACGAACCGCCATCCACTCGTGACCGACCGGCTTGCCGGGTTCGACATGCGTGTGCAGGCAGAGGGCTTCTGGGACGCCTTTCATTCCATCCCAGTTGCCCTGACTGGCGACAACCGGCCGATGCTGAGGGAACGCGCAGCCATCGCGTCGAGACTTCCCAGCGAAGCAGGCGGCTCGATCGTCCTGTCCTCGGGTGGCACGACCGGGCAGCCTAAGCTCAGCTGGGTTACCCTCGCCGAGATGCGGCGGGGAGCCAGGTTCCACGGCAAGGGTTATGCCAGCGGCGGGATCAGGTCGGACGACTGCGTCCTGACATACGGCCTTCCGGGGCCACTGTCGGCCGAGAGCACAGTCATCGCGGCACTGGCAGTCACGGGCTGCGTGGTGATTCCCGCAGGAAGTGTCGAGTACACCGACGAGCTTATCGACATGGCCCATGACCTCGGTGTCACAGTACTGCTCGCGATGTCGAGCGACCTCGTGCATATGCTGCAGCGCCTCGAGGAACGCGGGGAGCGGCTGGAGCGGATCCGGCTCGTGCTCGGCGGCGGCGAGGTGATCCCGGACCCGGTTCGGACGTATGCTCGGCGCCTGCTCGGCACGGGGAACCTAACGATCCGCAGCATATTCCAGACCAATGAAGCAGGACCCATCGGATTCCAGTGCGCCTACACCGCCGACGACGTCTTCCATATCCAGGAAGAGCTCGTTTACGTGGAGGTACGGGAGAATTCGGTTCTTAACGGGTCCGGCACAGAGGGCACGCTCATCGCGACCAATATGGACCGCTACCTGTCGCCGGCGCTGCGGATCGATGTTGGCGACATCATAGAGATGGTAGAGGACGGCTGCCGGTGCGGCCGGACGAGCCGCATGATGCGGGTCCTCGGCCGCGAGGAACGGATCACGAAGGTCGGCGGCGAGCGATTCAGAGCATCCCTCCTCGTCAATCTTCTGAACGATCTAGGCGTCGGCCCGCACCAGGCCTCAATCCTCATTACCCGGGATGAGGCGGGACGGGACCGGGTTGAACTGGCCCTCGATCAGGCCGTCAGCACTCCGCTGATGCGAGCGGCGATCTTGGGGCGAATGGGATCCGCCTATCCGCAGCTGGCCCGCCAAGTGGAAGTCGGCACAGTAGGCGAGTTCCAGTTCAGGCCACTCAGTGAAGGTGACCTGGCCCGGAGCGTGTATGGCAAGAAGAACTGGCTGGTAGATCAGCGATGACCATGGAGAATGCAAAATGACAACGACTAGGCTCAGCCCCGTGACGCTGTCCGTCATCGACGTGGACCGTGAGATCACCCGGGAGCTGAGGGACGTGGCGGCCGAGATCATCGAGAGCAGCGGCGGCTCCTGGCGGCGCTTACTGGATGCGGTCAGGCACCGCGCGGACGAGTCGGTCATCGCCGCGAGTGTCCTGCGCACGGCGGACGATGGCGGGCTGCCGATGTTGCTGCGCGGGCTGCCGGTCTGGGATAGCTTCCGCACCCCCGCGTCACGGGCTGCCGCACCGCACGCTCCCCAGGCGCCTGATCTGGTGCCGCTGATGGTAATGGCAGGACTCGGCGCCCCGCTGGCGTTCACCGTGACCCAGGACGGCCGGCTGGTCCAGGACGTCGTCGCGAGCGCCGCACCCGGACCGGTGCCAGTGAACGGCCCCATGGGCGGGGCACTTGAACTCCACATCGAGGCAGGGTTCGCCCGTTTTAAGCCGGACCATGTCGGGCTCTACTGCGTATACAACGACGACCGCGTCGGAACGATCCTGTCTGTCCTGAAGCCAGGGCTCATTCCCGGGTCGGTGGCGCGGGAACTGTCGTCAGTGCGGCCAAGCGCAGTTCTGCAGAATGGCACGATGGACGAACTCGACCCGGCGAGCACCTTCGTCGAGGGCGCCGATGACGCCGAGCCGGGCAGGTTCCGCGTGAACTACGACCTCGGCTACTTCGCCTACGACATGACCACCGCGCAGCAGGAGGCGCTTGCGGCGCTGACCCGCATTGTGGAACGGGAACGCCGGCCTGTGGTGCTGAATCCCGGTGAGATGGTGATCTGGGATAACCATACGACGATCCACGGGCGCGACAGCTACCCGCTTCACTACAACGGCCGTGACCGATGGCTCAAGCGGGTATACACCAGGCGTGAGATTGACTCCTGCTCCGACCTGCTGGTCGACCGGTCTCTGAACATCTTCCCCTAGCCCTGCGACCGCGCGTTCTTCACGGCCTCGCCAGGACCGCAGAAGCCGTCTCTGACTCGGGGACGGACTGGCTGGCCGAGCAGCAGCGGCAGCCCAGTGACCTGGGCTTGCGCGTTACCCTCCTGGCTACCGTCGCGCCAGTGACCGACGCCAGCAAGCGCGGCGGAACCGACTTCGCCATCCCGTTGCGCGACCGGGCTGGCGCCGCGTGATACGCGGGGCCGCTCGCCGGGACGGCGATGACGGTCAGCGGCGGTACGTGCGCGCGGCCGGCGATCCGGACACGGAGGGGTACTCCGATGCGAGTGGTTGACATCGTGATCGGCGTGGGCTGGGTCATCTTCTGGGCGGGGTGGTTCGCCGCATCCGCCGGGACCAAACGGGGACAGCGGGGACGGGGCAACTTGGCGCGCTTCGCGGGCGTCCGGGTGGTGCTTATCCTGGTCGTCGTGCTCCTGGTCCGGCTGCGGGTACTGAAGGGGCATGGCGTCGGGTACGTCAGGGACCCGGTCCTGTGGGGCGTCGGCCTCGCCATCTGGGTCCTCGGCCTGGGACTGGCCGTCTGGGCGCGGTTTTACCTCGGCCGGAACTGGGGAATGCCGACGTCCACGAAGGAAGACCCCGAGCTGGTCACATCCGGCCCGTACCGGACGATCCGGCACCCGATTTACACCGGCATCCTGCTGGCGATAATCGGCTCGGCGATCGCCGTCAGCCTCTGGTGGCTGATCGCCGTGGCACTGATCGGCGGGTACTTCATCTACAGCGCCTTCGTGGAGGAGCGCAATATGACCAGGCTCTTCCCCAGCGCCTATCCGGAGTACAAGCAGTCCACGAAAATGCTGATCCCCTTTATCTTCTGAGGACGCGCGGCGCGTGCTGGCGGGATGGGCCGCAGCCGCTGTTGGCCTCCCGGTACCCGCCGTTCAGGTCCCGTGCTCCCGTGCTCCCGTGCCCACCAGGCACTTGCCCGCCAGCCTCCGCGCCGCAACCGCAACTATGGGCCATCGATGCTGCCCAGCCGGGCCGGGCAACCGCAACGGTGACCCATCGATGTCACTCGGGCAGCAACGATGGCCCATAGTTGCGGTTGGCCGGCCCCGCCGGACAGCATCAATGGCCCATAGTTGCGGTTGGCCGAGCTGAAATGTTCGGTTAGCCGGTGGTGAACGGCTCGGTTACCTCGTATCCAGAGCAGCTGTGCGGCTTTGAGGTCTTGTTCCCTTCGTGCACCGTGCCGGCCGCCGCGCTCCCGCCGGGAACCTACCAGGTGACGGCGTCCTATAGCGGCGACAGCAACTTCGGCGCGTCGGCGTCCGCCTCGCACGAGCTGACGGTCAGCCGGGCCGGTTCGACGACCGCGCTCGCGCTATCGCAGTCCAAGGTGGCCTACGGCCACGAGCAGGCCGTCCAGTTCGGGGCGTCGGTCACGTCGGGGGCGTCCGGCCCGCTGACCGGAACGATCACGATCACCGAGGCAGGCACCACCTTGTGCGGCTTTACCTACCCGGCCGCCGACTCGTGCGCCATCGCGGCCACCAAACTCCCGGCGGGCACCTATCAGGTGACCGCGTCCTACGGCCGGAACACCGACTTCGCCGCCTCGGCATCCGCCCCGCAGCAGCTGACCATCGGCCGTGCCAGCTCAGCGACCACGCTCGCGCTATCGGAGTCCGCAGTGACTTACGGCCACGAGGAGGCCGAGCGCCTGACCGTCACCGTCCGCTCCAAAGCGGCGGGCTCCGTGGGAGGCAAGCTCACGATCACAGCCAAAGCCGCGCACCACGCCACCGTGGTTCTATGCAAGATCACCCTCAAAGCCGGCGCCGGCTCGTGCACCCCGAAGCCGGCCGCCCTCAAGGCAGGCAAGTACTCGATTACCGCCGCGTTCCCCGGCGATCTCGACTTCGCGCCCTCAACTGGACCCGCGAAGGTGCTCACCGTCCGGAAGTGACCTCTTCTTTCCGGTGGATTCACTCGATGCCCTGGCGGGCGACTGTTGCTGGCTCGCGCCCGGCCAGTAGCCAGCCGCCGGCGGCGGCGACCAGCGGCAGCCCGGCTAGCAGGATCAGCAGGTCGGCCACCGGCACGTCGCCGAACAGGGCGGACAGGCCGGCGTGCGCCCACGTCAGGCTGGCGGCCAGGGCGAAGGCCATGCCGAGGATCGCGCCGAGCAGGCCAAGCGCGGCCGCGGTTGCCGCGGTGATTGTCCGGCGCGTGGTGGCGCTGGCTCCGGTGGCGGTGAGGGTGCGCATGTCCCTTGCGGTCTCACTGCGGATCAGGCCGACGGAGGCGGCGAGCACGCCGAGCGCGATGAGGATGCCGAGCGCGGTACAGATGTCAACGATCTCGCGGTAGTCCGTTCCGGCTGATGCGGTCTCGAGCGGCGTGTCGTTAGTGCGCGTGACTCGCAGCGCGGCGCGGATCTGCGCGGCGGTGAGCGGGTCAGGGGCCTGGATCAGCCACCCGACCAGTTGAGGCTGCATGTGGTACTTGCGCACCGCGTACTCGGTGACCAGGGTGTTCGGCGCGGAAGTGCCGGACGGCAGTGCGCTGACCGTCTGCATCGCCGGGCTGGCTAGGCAGTCGTTGCGCAGCGTGCAGGGCGGGAAGCGGCTGCTTCCCGGCTGGCTGCTGCCGTCGGACTCGCTCCCGTTACCGTGCCAGGTCATCTCCATGTGAGGCAGGCCTGCGAGCCCTGGCCTTGAGGTGAGAACGTCGGTGTGCGGGGCGATCTGGCTGGCCTTGATTCCGTAGGTGGCGAGCAGCCGCGGGGTGGCCACATTGAAGGAACCGGTGAAATTGCTGTCGGGTGGCGTATCTGCCTGAAACAGCCCGGCGGCAACTTCCAGCGGCACCGCGGGCCGGGCGTGCAGGCGGGCGGCGAGACGGTTCAGCTGCTTGCCGAGGCTGGCCTCCTGGGCGCTGGTGAGCGGGATCATCATGCCGGGGGCCGGGCTCCGCCCCGCGACAACGATGAGCTGGCTGCCGGACAGGTTGGGGCCAGACGGGCTGAGCGGGTTAGCGGTCCGCTCGCTGGTGACAAGGCAGATCATCGTGGCCAGGAACACGGCGAACGTGATCGCGGCGAGCGCGGCACCTGACCTGGCCCGGTAGCGGACCAGGTCACGCACCGCGATCCGGATCGCGACCGGCATCCTGCGGTCCGTCCCTGCGGCCAGCACGCCGATGGCCAGCGGGGCGAGCAGGATGATGCCAGTGATCGTGCCGACCAGGCCGCCGAGCAGGAACACCGGAGGCCTGCCCCCGCCGGGGGCCCGGCGAGGCCGCCGGCGAACGCCAGGCAGGCGAGGCCGAGCGCGAACACGATGACGGCGGGCAAGGCCGAGCGGTGTGCCGCCTTGGGAGGCGCGGGGCGGCCGGACAGCGCGGCCACCACTGGCACCGCGGCCATGGCCCTGGCCGGGCGGCTGGAGGCCAGGACCGCCGTCGCGATCGCGAACACGACCCCGATGGCGAACGCCCACCAGGGCAGGCTGGCCGCATCGACTGCGTGATCGCTGGCGCGCTGCAGCGCCGGCGCGTAGGCGAACCAGGCGGCGAGCCCCGCCGCCCCGCCGGCCACCGCGGCTGCCACCCCGACGGCCAGGCCGTTGACGATCATGACCAGGCGGAGATTGCGCTCGGTCGCGCCGATCGCGCCGAGCATGCCGAGAGCACGGAGCCTGCGCTGGGCCATCACCGAGAAACTGGCGACCGACACCAGCCCGATGAGCGCCAGGCCGAGTACCTCCGCCACCAGGATCAGCGTGGCCTGCGGGAGCCCGTCCGCGTGCTCATTAGGCACGGTCAGCGTCGCCGCGGGCACGCCCGGCAGCGATGTGCCGCTGGCCGCCAGCCGCGCCGCGGCCGGGCCGAGCAGCATGACCACGTGGTTCGGGTGCCTGACCTGGCCTGGCGTCACCAGCGCGAACTCGTCCGCCAGCCTGCTCGGGTCCTGCACTATGCCGGTCACCAGCCAGGTCCTGCCTGCGGCTCGCCAGCGGCCGCCGACGTGCGCGCCGTACAAGGCCGCCAGCTGCCTGGTCAGCGCTACCTGACCGGGACCAGCCGGATAGGCGCCGCTGACGAGGCTGAGCAGGGGGGCGCTAAAGCGCCCGCGCGGACTCTCGGCCCGCAACTGCACCGACTGCGTGGTTCCGGTGGCGATTTTCTGGCTCTCGATGACATCCGCCGGGCCCCACCGGTGCTGAACGGCAGCGATGTCGGCGGCCAGAGCGGGGTCGCCGCCGGGCAGCGTGACCTTCGCGGCGGCCGTGCCGAACTTCGGCCACTCGGGGTCGCGCAGCCCCACGTTACTGACGACGCTGGCGCCCCAGATCGTCGCCGCGATCGCCACGCTGAGCAGGCCGAGCACCAGCAACTGCTGGCGCCACTCGCGGCGGAACAGCCGCCAGCCCCAGCGAAACACCGCGCGGCGGGCGACAATGCCGCCGCCCGGACCAGCCGCCAGGTCGGGGAAGTCCCGCAGGGCTGTGTTCATCTGCGCGCCTCCGGCACGACACTCACCGGATCTCCTCGGACATGAGGAGCGATTCCGGGCCTGGCGGCCTTGTGGTCTGGCCGGCCACCCGTCCGTCGCGCAAGAGAACTACCCGGTCGGCCCAGGCCGCCAGCTGCGCGTCGTGGGTCACCACCACCGCCGCGACGCCTCGCTGGCAGGCCTCGTGCAGCAGCCGCATCACCTCGCCGGCGTTCACCGAGTCCAGGGCACCTGATGGCTCGTCAGCCAGCAGCAGACGCCGGTCCCCCACCACGGCGCGGGCAATCGCGACCCGCTGCCGCTCACCGCCGGAAAGCTGATCGGGAAACCGGCTCGCCCGATCGGCCACCCCGAGCACCTCCAGCGCGGCCAGCCCGGCCGCGCGCGCCTTAGGCACCGCGACGCCGTCAAGCTCCAGCGGCAAGGCGGCATTCTCGACGGCGGTCAGCCCTGGCAGGAGGTTGTAATCCTGGAACACGAACCCGATCACCCGCCGCCGCAGCCTGGCCTTGCGGCCGCGTGGCATCCCGGCCAGCGCCAGGCCGCAGACCAGCACCTCGCCGCTGGTGGGGTCTTCCAGGCTTCCGGCGATGGTCAGCAGCGTGGACTTGCCAGAACCGCTCGGCCCCATGACCGCCACCATCTCCCCGGCCCGCACCGACAGGCCCACCCCATCCAGCGCGTGCACCAGGTCCGGCTCCTGCCCGTAGGTCTTCGACACGCCGCGCAACTCAAGCACGCTCACCGCGCCCTGGTCGCCCCCGCCCTGTTGCGGCCCGCTCATCGCCTGGCCCCCAGCCGGCGAAGCTGTGGCACCTCAGCGGCGGCAGTGCGAGGCCGGGGCGGCTCGGCGGCGGCCCGCGCCAGCCGCGCATCCGCGGCATCCAGCCAGCGGATCGCCGCGTCCAGCCGGAACAGCTCAGAATCCACGACCAGCGCCAGGCCCAGGTCATCACGGGCCTCGCCCTCCTTCAGCCGCGTCCACTGCTGCATCAGCTCCAGCAGGTACAGGCGGTGCACCTGGATCACCTCGTGCGGGTCGGTGCCCGGCACCCTGGCCGCCACAAGCACCTTCATCACCAGCTCGTCCCGTGGCGGTGAGGTCAGGTCCGGCGGCGTGCGCAACCAGGCGGCCAGCGCCTCCGCGCCCTGCGGCGTGATACGGAACCGCTTCTGCGGCCCGGCCGGCCCAGTGTCGTCAGACTCAGCCAGCCCGTCACGTTCAAGGCGACCCAGCGTCTTATACACCTGGCCGACGTTCAGCGGCCACACCTCACCGGTGCCGGCTTCGAACTCCTCACGAAGCTGCAACCCGTACTTCGGCTCTTCCGACAGCAGCGCCAGCAGCGCGTACGGGACGCTCACGACTTCACCATGCCTGACATCATGCCCGGTATAGTACCCTGCATATACAGACCAGGCAACGGAAAGTCGAGGGTAATACCCGATTCGTTAGCAGTGGTCAGAGCCATAGCGTTGCCGATGACGTCGTCGTGGTCGCGAGCACCACACCGCACGGCGGATGCGATGTCTATCGTCGATGAGGATGCGAGCCCACCATGCCTGTCAACCGCGCTCATCAGACCGCAACGGCCGCGCTGGCGGCCGGGTCGCTTGTCGTCCTCGCCCTGGCGGGCTGTTCCCCCAAGAGTGTCGGCGGCGGGGCTGCGCCCGCACCGGTGTCCACGTCGGCAGCCTCGGGCGCGCCCCCCGCGACGGCGCACGCAAAGCTCGACGGCGTGCCGTCGGCCTGTCCGTCCGCGGCCGTGGTTATGTCAAACCTTCACCAGACGTCATTGGTCGTGCACAGTGCCGACCCGAGCATCTGCGAGTACCTCTTCAACGGCAGCAAATCGGCGCCCTACGTGGCTATCACCTTCAACGCCAACCCTGGCATCACCGTGGCCCAGGTCAAAGCTGGCTTGGAGCAGGAGCAGAAAGACGTCAAGCCGGTGCCGGGCCTCGCTGACGCCGCATTCAGCTTCGCCGCGCCCCCCGGCGGGGGCCTGACGTTCCTTAGCGGCGACACCATCTGCAGCATCCTCTCGGTCGTGCCGACCACGACCGCCGATGAGGTTGCCCTCGCCAACGCGATCATCCGGGGCTAACGTCGCAGGCCACAGTGTGGCCGGACGCTTTGGCGGCTATCCTCCGTAAAACGGAGGACAGCCATGCCGCATCGGATCGTCGGGCGTGAGGCCGAGCGCGCACGCATCTCCGAGTGGCTGGCCAGCCGGACGGCGGCAGTGAGCGCCGTCGTCCTCACCGGCCCGGCCGGGACGGGCAAGACAGCGCTATGGGACTGGGCGGTCGGCGAGGCGGCTGGCCCCCTGCTGGCATCAAGGGCCGGGATCGCGGAAGCTCATCTGCCCTGGGTCTGCCTGGCCGACCTGCTCTCGGCCGTACCGGCCGAGCAGATCGACGCGCTTCCGGCGCCCCAACGGCACACGCTGCGCGTCGTGATGCTGATCGAGGCCGGTGACGAGACCGTCGATGCCCGTGCGGTCGGCACAGGGATCTGGACGCTGCTCGGCCGGATGTCCGACGACGGGCCGGTACTGATCGCCCTGGACGACATGCCGCACATTGATCAGGAAAGCGCGGCGGCCCTGGCCTTCGCGCTGCGGCGACTTCAGGACACAGCAGCGATCCTGGTCATCGGGACCGCCCGTACCGGTCCGCCGTGGCCAGTGCTTGACGGGATCGATGCCGGACGGCTGACCCGGCTGGACATCGGGCCGCTGACCGCGACCGCCACCTACGATCTGCTCAACGACCACCTTGGGCTGCGGTTTCCCCGACCGACGCTGCTGCGCGTGCATGAGACGTCCGGTGGCAACCCTCTCTATGCCCTTGAGCTGGCCCGGGCTCTTGACCGGATGGATCCGGCACCTGGACTGCCGCTTCCAGTTCCAGCCGACCTCGACGGCCTCATCGGCAACCGGGTCAGCGGCCAGACCACCGAGGTGCGCTCGCTGGTCGCCGGCACCGCCGCCGCCTGGCGGCTCACCGACGCCGGCGTCGACACCGCCGTGCTCACGGCTGCGGTCGATGCCGGCCTCGTCGTGGTCGACGCCGCGATCGGCGGAGTGCGCTCGATCCGCGCGGCGCACCCGCTGATCGGCGCGGCCGCCTATTCAAATCTCACCGCCGCCGACCGGCAGGCGCTGCATGAGCGACTCGCCGAAGTCTCCGGGGACCCGGTCGAACGGGCCCGGCATACCGCGCTGGCGGGGACCACGGCGCATGGCGATGTAGCCAGGACCCTGGATGCCGGAGTGCTGGCCGCCCTGGCGTCAGGGACGCCGGAAATCGCGGTTGAACTCGCTCGGCTGGCCGTCGAGCGATCAGCTGACGGCGGGCGGGCCGACCGGCTAGGCCAGCTCGCGCAAGCACTCAGCCGCGCCGGGGACGCGCCGGGCGCCGTCGTCGCGTCCCGGGCCGCGGTGGAAGCCACCCCGGCCGGGCAGGCCCGCGCGATCCGCCTGGTCCGGCTCGCCGAGCACGTGTTTGTCGAGTCCGGCCAGAACGGAGTGCTCGGCCTACTGGATGCCGCACTCGAAGAGACGGCCGGCGATCCGGCCGCGACGGCCGATGTCCTGGTGACGCTCACCATGTATACGGTCGATATCGATACTGCCATCACCTATGCGAACCGGGCCGTCGCTCTGCTCGAGCAGATTGACGACCCTGAACCCGGTCTGCTGGTGACCGCGCTCGGTACCGCTGCGGGCATGCGGTTCCGGGCCGGCGAAGGCCTGGACCGCGACGCGTTCGAGGCGATCATCGAGATCGAACGGGGGCGGCCGAGACGGCGGTTGGCCGATCGCGTTGACGCTGGCTACGCCGCCCTCCTCAAGTACGCCGACTATCTGCCTGAGGCGGAGTACCGGATGCTGGCGCTACTGGACGAGGCCGAGGTGTCCGGTGATCTGGAGGCGATCGCCTACGTTCTCAGTCACCTGCCGCAGGTCGCGTTGTGGCAGGGGCGCCTGACCGACGCGCAGGCGTACGCCGAGCGGCATCTGGCTCTCTCTGACCAGGCCGGGATGATGTTCGCGTCGACCGCCCGGTACAACCTTGGGGTCGCGCTCGCCTACCGCGGCCGGCACGACGATGCCGTGACGTTGCTGACCAGCACAATCGAGGAGGAGACCGCCGACGACTGGGACCTGCAGCGCGGCGTCGGCGGCCTCGGGTACATCGCGCTTGCCAGTGGTGATCCTGAGCTGGCGGTCGAGCACCTCACTGAATGGCACGACTTGCTCCGCGCGATGCACTTCCGCGAGCCCGGGTACAGCCGGTCGCACCTTGACTACGTCGAGGCGCTGGTCGCGACCAGCCGTATCACTCGGGCCGAGGAGTTTCTGGATGAGCTTGACGGCCAGGTGCGCACCTCTGGCCGGCAGTCGGCGGCGGCGATCGCGACCACCGGCCGGGCGCTGATCTACGCGGCCCGAGGCGACAGCAGTTCTGCCGTCGAGGCCATCAACGACGCGCTCGCTTACTACGACGCTTCGCCGTTCCGGTTCGACCACGCTCGTACCCGCCTGATAGCGGGGCGCATTCTGTGGCGGGCCAGGGCTCGCCGTAAAGCACGTGACCTGGTGGCCTCGGCAACCGATGATTTCATCGCGTTTGGTGCCGCCGCCTGGGCCGGGCGGGGAGCATCGGATCTGGCCAGGATGAACCTCTCGGCGGCCGCCCCCACCCAGCTCGCCGAGACCGAGCAGTGCATCGCCGATCTCGCTGCCGCCGGCCTGACCAATCGCGCCATCGCCGAGAGACTCTTCCTGGCCACCAAAACGGTCGAGGCCAATATCGGCCGCATTTATCGCAAGCTGGGCATCCATACCAGGGCCGAGCTCGGTGCCCTGGTCGGCCGCCGGGCGCAGGAATCTGCCGCTGACGCACCCGTGGTCCGACCCGACCGCGCCGAAGGCCGCTGAGCACCGTGGCGGGCAGCCGCGAACGCGTGCTGGGCGGCTTACTTGATGATCTGGATGTCGCAGCGGGTTCCGGGTGCGGCGGTGATCCGCTCGTCGCCGGTGACCAGGATCGCTCCGGTGAGCTCGGCTAGGGCGACGTAGGCGGCGTCGTAGGGAGTGAGGTTGTCGCGCAGTTCCCACATCCGGGGGAGCAACGATGACATGTGCCACCGGTCGACGGGAAGCACCATCAGGTCGACGATGAGGTCCGCCGCTGCGGCTTGGTCAAATTTGAGGCCGCGGACCAGGCCGCGGAGAGCGCTGAGTACCTCGGCGTCGAATATGGACGGAACCAGGAAGACCGCGTCGTCCTCGACCAGCAAGTCGGCCGCGGGGGTCCCTGACTCGGTCAGTGCGGTCACGGCGACAGAAGCGTCAAGGACGTATCCGCTCATGGCTCCCGCCGGCGATCTCGCGCCTCGCGCACGACGGCGACGGCGTCGTGCATCGTCACCGTGGATCCGGTGGCCTCGGCTCGTGCCTGCGCTCGCCTGACGATCTCGGCCATGCTCGGCCGCTTGGCCAGCTTGCTCAGCTCGGCCAGTAGGTACGCCTGCATGGACTGTCCGGCCGATGCGGCCTTCCTGGCGAGTTCGTCCCTGACGGACTCAGGGACATCTCTGATCTGGATCAAAGGCATGCATTCATTATGCATAATCCATGCATGTCTTGTCGACCCGAGCCCGTTGGTCTCGATCCACTTGCGGGTGTCGGCGTGAGTGCTAATGTGGCGATTTGTCGGCCTCGGGCCGTGAGCTTGCCCGGCTCGCGGGGCCTGCCACGGGCGTGAGTGTCGGGTGGTTGCCTTCCGGCGCTGCGGTCGATGACCTGTCGATGGCCAGCGTGACCGCGGTGTCGGTGCTCAGGTCTAGTCCTTGCGCCCAGAGCCGTGCGACGGCGGCCGGGCCCAGGTGCCGGGCTGGCGCGAGATAGTTCTCGGTACGGGCGGCGGGCAGCGGTGGCAGGCCGGCCGCCGCGCGCAGTGTGGCGGCCGCCGCCGCCAGCTGGACGGCGAGTTCTGGCCGGTTCTCGTGCCCGGCCAGGGCCGCGAACGCTTCAAGGCCGCGCGCCACGCCGGCGCGCAGGCCGGCTTCCTGGCTGAGCTGGATACTCCGGGTCAGGTGCCGCCTGGCTTGCTCGATCGCTCCCAGGTCAATTGACACCCGGCCCAGGCCGGCCAGGCAGCGCGCGATCTCAGGCCGGGCGCCGATCTCCCGCAAGATCGGGAGCGCCTCCACGTAGCGGCTGTGTGCTTCGCCTGCGTGACCGCGGAGTCTGGCCAGGTCGCCGAGGCCGAGCAAGGCGCGCGCGGCCCCCCATTGCTGGTCGATGTGCCGCATCACCCGCAGCGAGGCGCTGGCCAGCTGCTGAGCTTCCCGCGGTTTGCCTTCCCTGGCCGCGGCAGCCGCCCGGGTGCCGAGCGCGAATCCTTCGCTCCACCCGTCACCCGCGGCCTGAGCGACCGCGAGCGCCTGGTTGGCGTAGGCCACGGCCTGGCTCGTCAGGCCCGCCTGCAGAGCGGCCTCGCTCAGGTGGTTCAGGGCGCCTGCGGTCCAGAACTGATCGCCGGCGTCCCGGCATAGCGCGAGCCCTTCAGCGGCCAGGTCCTGAGCCAGGGCCGGATCGGTGGACAGGCCGAGCTGTGCGCGTACTACGAGAGCTGGCCCGCGGACCCGTGCGGGTACGGCTGAGCAGTCCAGGGCCAGGAAGGAGTCCAGCCATTCGCTGCCCTGGGCGATGGTGCTCCGCACCATCCAGCGCGGGCTGACCGCGACGCAGATCCGCAGCCCCGCCTCGACGTCGCCGTGGGCCAGGCACCAGCCCAGAACCTGCGAGACGTTGCCTGAGTCGGCGTCGTACCTGCGGGAACATTCAACGCGGACCGGCCAGGGAACGGGGACCTGGGCCATCCCGATCGCCAGGTACCGCTCAGCGGTCCGCAGCATGTAATCGCGGAGCGCACGCTGGAGACCGGCAGCCTGCCCGGTTTCTGCGAGGCGCGCTGTCGCGTACTCCCTGATCGTGTCCAGCATCCGGAACCGGGCCTGGCCTGCCAGTTCCGGTTCGGCGACGACCAGCGACTTGTCAGCGAGCGCGGCCATCAGGCCATCCACGGCCATGGGCGTGATAGCGCTGTCCGAGCAGACCTGCTCCGCCATCTCCAGTGACCAGCCCGCAAAGACCGAAATCCGCCGGAAGATCTCCTGCTCCGGGCCGGTGAGCATCTCATAGCTCCACTCGATCGTCGCGCGCAAGGTGTGCTGGCGCGGCGAAGCTGACGGGTCGCCCCCTGTCAGCAGTTCCAGCCTGTCACTAAGCCGGGCTCTGATCTGCTCTGCCGACAGCACCCCGGCCCGGGCGGCTGCGAGCTCGATCGCAAGCGGCAGGCCATCCAGCGCCTGACAGATTGACAACACTGTCGCAGCGTTATCCGGGGTTACCGCGAATCCCGGCCGGGACGCAGCGGCCCGGTCGGCGAACAGGCGGACAGCCTCATTGTGCTCTGGCTTTCCCGTGCCCTTGCCCGTGCCCTTGCCCGCCGACATCACCGACAGAGGCGGTACCGGCCATATCGTCTCCCCAGGGACGCGCAGCGGCTCACGGCTCGTCAGCACCAGCGTGACCGAGGGTGAGCTGGCCAGAATGCGCCGGCACAACTGGGCGCACGGACCGATCAGATGCTCGCAGTTATCCAGGGCCAGCAGAAGCCGTCGCGACCGCAACGCGTCGGCGAGCGTGTCGGCAAGAGGGCGTCCCGGTTCCTCGCTGATTCCCGCAGCCGCCGCCACCTGCGGAATCACCAGGTCAGGCTGCCGCAGGTCAGCCAGGTCGACGAAACACGCCCCATCGGGGAACTCGCAGGCGGCCAAGGCCAGCAACCGCAGCGCAAGCCTGGTCTTCCCGATCCCTCCTGGCCCGCACAATGTCAGCGCGCGGGTCGTGATAACCAGCCGGCGAAGCTCTTGCAGCTCGCGTTCCCGGCCGATGAAACTGTTTAGCTCCTGTGGCAGCTGCGCCTGAATCTGCCTACCTCCATCGCCGAAACACCGACCCCGCAGCCCCCAGCGTAAACCTGGCGCGGCAGTCCAGGCCCGGCCGTCGTCCATCTCTGCCGCCGGCCGACAGGCTGGGCTAAGCTAGCAGCGCCGGTGACAAATGACTCATCTGTTCGCGCAGCGCCCAGGGCTGCCGTCGAGGGGGGCAGGTCATGAGAATCGAGCCCTCGCGGGCCGCGGGAAACCCGCGGCCGCGGCTCGACACAGGGACCGCGTACTCTGCCCGGGTCTGGAACTACCTGCTGAACGGCAAGGACAACTTCCTGGCCGACCGCGCCGCCGGCGACAGGCTGATGCAGATGTTCCCCCTCATCACCAGCATCGCCCGCGGGAATCGCCGTTTTCTCGCTCAGGCCGTCCGCTACCTGGCCGGGCAGGCCGGGGTCCGGCAGTTCATTGACATCGGCACAGGTCTCCCCGACCGGACGAACGTCCACCAGATCGCCCAGCAGATCGCGCCCCGATCCCGGATCGTCTACGTCGATAACGACCCGCTCGTGCTGGTACATGCCCGCGCCCTGCTCACCAGCGTGACCGGCGGCCCGGTCGACTACGTAGAAGCCGACGCCCGCGACCCGGAAACGATCCTGCAAGACGCCGCGGAGATCCTGGACCTCAGGCAGCCCATCGCTCTGATGATGCTCAGCATCTTGGGGGAAATCCCCGACTCCGACCACCCAGGTCCGATCGTGGCCAGGCTGCTGGAACCGCTGGCAGCCGGCAGCTACCTGGCCATCAGCGACTGCATCGACACCAACCCTGCGCTGAACCTGGCCATCGCCACCTATAACCAGGACACGGCCAGCCCGTACAAGCTCCGCGGCCCGCAGCAGTTCGCCGCCTTCTTCGACGGCCTGACCATGATCCCGCCCGGCATCGTCGCCCCCGCCCAATGGCCCGCCAGCCTCACCGATACCATCACCGGGCCCCAGGAAGCCACCGCGCTCTGCGGCATCGGCCGCAAAGAGTCCTGAGCTCGGCCAGCCGCCGGGTCACGCGGGCGATCTTCCTGACTGACAACACCAGCAGGAGGCCGTCGAATCCGATCATGACCGCGAGACTGACGACGCCGTCCGCGAGTTCGGCGAGCGAGTGCGCCCGCAGGCCGCTGGTCACGTCATCGACGGACACGATGATCATCCTGATGTACATCGGCAGCATGATGGCCGCGAATACGGCCAGCGTGACGAGCACCCCGGTCAGGAGGAAGGGCGTGTAGCCGGTGATCACGCGCTGCTCGCGTCGCGGCAGCCCTGAGCGGGGATCCTGGGCCTCGCGGCCGCTCACCAGGAAGATGCCGATCCTCAGGTACCTGGCGGCCCAGTAGCCGAGCAGGCGCCGGGCGTCGGCGTACAGATCGCGGCACTTCGCAAGATCTTGGACCAGGTAGTAGACGTCGGTGCGGAGGAAGAACGTGCACTCAAACAGCACGCTCAGGACCAGCGTCAGCACGACCGACCGCAGCAGCGTGGCGGTCACGCTCGCCGGATCGAGCGCAGGAAGCGCGAGTACGCAGGCGGCGGCGAGCGCGAGCTCGGTCGCCATTCCGGCGAGGTAGATAAGGACCCGGCGGCTGCGAGGCAGCGCCCACGCGCCGCTGACGTCGGTCTGCGCGACCAGGAAGGTAAGCCGGGTGGAGACGCTGATCGTGCCCGCGATCCCGTATGCCCGTGCGACCGCCAGATGGCTGAGCTCATGCAGGAAGGTCGCGGCCGAAAGGACCGCGACGGCGGCCAGGATGACCAGGAGAGCGGAGTGCGACCAGACCAGATCAGAGAAATGCGGCCTGGTCCGCGGCTCCGTGAGCAAAACCGTCGTGGCCGCGGCTATCAGCGAAATCCACAGACCGGCCACGACGCGCGTCGGTAGCCACCGCACGTGCTCGGGTCGAAGCCAGGCCAACGCGGCTCCGCGCGGGCGTTGCCGCTCGGAGCCGAGGGCGGGCCGGCCCGCGATCGTCGCGATGAGCCCGATCCGGTCAAGGGATTCGACAAAGGCCGCCACGTCCACCAGTTCGTCGTGCCGTTCACAGAGTTGCCGCATGGCGCCGGCGACGGTCTCACCGCCGGTGAGCAGGTCAATCGTTTCGATCCCCACGTCGGGCAAGGCGATGAATGGCCCGTGCGGCGCGCGTCCGACGATCCACTCGCCTTCCTCGGCCCGCCGGACGAGCGGGTAGAACTCCACCAGCACCTCGGGCGCGTCTGTCAGCTCGGGCCTGGCGTCGGTTCTCATGCCGGCGTTCCGCACTGCTCGCAGTCGGGGCGACGACTGACTTCCGTAATGAAGGCTTGCCCGAGGCCGGCGGTGTTCCAGGTGACTGGCAGGCCTGGCGCCGGTGCCGCTACCCCGGTGAGCTGCGCCAGTGCGATATGAGCCGCGAGGTTCCCGGCGATGCTGGCGGTCGCGGCAGTGGCCATCTGGATTTGCTGCCGCTCGGCCGGCTGGTCCGCCGCTACTCCGAGATTCGGGCGCAGGCAGCGCCAGCACGGCCCGGTCCCCGGCGTGTAGAGCGTCAGGGTGACCAGCGGTCCTTCGTAGCCGCCGGCTACCCAGGGCTTAGCTGCCTGCAGGCTGGCGCCGTTAGCCCACTCGTCGATCTCGATGGGCTGGTCCGCCCCCAGCACCAGCAGGTCGCCTTCAGCGAACAGGCTGGCGAGCTGAGCTTGCGAGGTGACCGCGGTCGGCCGTGCGTCGATTCGCAGGTCGGGACGCAGCGCTGATAGTCGCTCGGCCGCCGCGACGACCTTCGGACGCCCCAGATCGGCGTCGGCATACAGGACCTGCCAGGCTGAGGTTGGAGGACTCCACCACGTCGGGGTCGACCAGCGTCAGGCCGCCGACACCCGACGCGGCGAGGGCATGCGCGCACGCGGATCCGAGTCCGCCCACGCCGACTACCACGACGCGGCTCGCCGTGATCGTGGCTTGGATCTCCCAGATTGACCGGCGCGGCGTGCGGTCGATGTGCGAGTAGTAAGCCATCGAGCGCGAGTAGCGCTCCTGGCTTTCTGCGGAAACCGGGATTGCCGCGTCGGCATCGTCGAAGAAGCCAGTTTCGACAAGTTGCTCGACCACATCCTCAAGGACGTCGGCGCTATACCAGGGGAATTGCTCATGGGCGCGGGCAGCGAGCTTGGCGACGGTCTGCGAGCCATCCATCCAGTTCATGAGCGACCAGAGCAGTCCATCGGTGTCCGTCAATTCAGCCGCGACGCCAAAGGCCCGGCCAATCCGGATGGTTTGATCATCGACCCGGACCGGGCTGTGCGCGCTCTTGAGCCGAGGTAGCCGCATCATCATCTCCTCTTAGGCCGGGCCGACCAGAATCTTGGCCGCCGGGGGCGGGGCGCCACTAATATGGCGCCCCGCCCTATTCACTAGCGACCGACGATGTAGCAGGGCGGGATCTTCGTGGTCTCGATCTTGTCGAGTTCACGGATCTTGATGGTGGTCATTTGCTTCACCTCCCTCCAATCGGCATAGGACCGATCTGGCCGGGGGTGAGTTAGTTTGACTCGCACAGGTAGCCGTCCGAATAGATCGCCCCCGATGAGATATCCATCTTGGAATTCAGGATGCCTTCAGGCCTGATGAATTCGTGATGCGCCCACGATGCGGGTCACCTGGCGGGTTAGCCGCTCAAGCTCGCGCTCGGCGTCGGTCTTGGAATGACCACGCTTCTCATGGCGTTTATATGACATGAGCGTGCTTCAGGGTCCATTAACGATCAACGACGCGACAGCGCCCAGACGGCATCGAATGGATCTGTGAGGACTCATGAGGTTTCTCGTGTTGGGCCCGGTCGCGGCGGAGGCGGACGGCCGCCTGGTTGCGGTCGGCCGGCCACGACAGCAGGCGATCCTGGGCTTCCTCCTGCTGAACCGCAATACGCTGGTGTCGACCGACCGGCTGGTCACCGCCCTGTGGGAAGACGACGGCCCGTCGACGGCGCGCAACCAGGTTCAGACGGACCTGTCGATCCTGCGACGGCTGCTCCGCTCGGCGGGCGCCCCCGACATCATCCGCACGAGGCCGGCCGGGTACAGCGTCCACCTCGCTGATGGCGACCTGGATCTGGACGAATTCACTGCGAGCACCCGCGAAGCGCGGGCCACAGCGGACCCCGCGACCGCTATCTCCATCCTGCGATCGGCGTTGGCCCTGTGGACAGGAACGCCGTTGTCCGGGGTCAAGGCGCCGTATGCCGGCGCGTACCGGGTGGCCATCGAAGAGCAGCGCCTGCAAGCGTATGAGCACCTGTTCGATCTCAAGCTAGGCCTGGGCCGGCACGCCAGCATGACGGCCGAGTTGCTCGGGCTGGTCGAGGAGAACCCGTTGCGGGAGCGGCTGGTCTGCCAGCTGATGATGGCCCTGTATCGCGATGGGCGCCAGGCCGAGGGGCTGAGCGTCGCGCGGCGGCTGCGTACGGTGCTCGCCGAGCAGCACGGGCTCGATCCCGGTCGCGGGATTCAGGAACTCGAACTCGCGATCTTGCGTGGTGACCCGGTACTTGACCTGCCGCCGGGACCGGTCGTCGCGGTGTCAGCGACGCCCGCAGCCGGTCTTTGGCCGGTGCCGAAGCAGCTTCCCCGCAATCTGTACGGGATCACCGAACGGCCCGATCATGTCACCCGCCTCACCGAGATCCTGGCTGATTCGGCCCGGACTGGAGAGTTCCCCGTCGCCGTGCTCACCGGGATGGCAGGCGCCGGCAAGACGACGCTGGCGATCGACTTCGCGCACCAGATCGCTGACCAGTTTCCTGATGGCCAGCTCTACGTCAATCTGCGCGGATTCGACATCAATCCCGTCATCCTGAGCCCGGCCGACGCGCTACGCGGCTTCCTCGCCGCGCTGGGCGATCGGCCGGAGCGGCTGCCGGACGATCCGGACGCATTGGCGACGCTCTACCGGACGCGGATGGCCGAGCGGCGGATACTCGTGCTGCTCGACTACGCGTGTGACGCCGCCCAGGTCCGGCCGCTGCTACCTGGCAACCCGCGCTGCGCTGTTCTGGTCACCAGCCGTAACCAGATGGCTGGCCTAGTGGCGACGGACGGCGCGCAGATTGTCACCGTCGGCGTGCTCAGTGACGAGCAGGCCAACGACCTCATGATCCGCAGGCTGGGCTCGATACGGATCGACCTCGAGCCCGAGGCCGCGGCGGACATCGCCGCGCGGTGTGCCCGGCTGCCGGTCGCTCTCGCCATTGTCTCGGCGAACGCGGCCACCAAGCCGGCGCTCGCGCTCGCGTCCATCGCCCAGGAGCTTCGCGATGCCTGGGCTGATCTGGGTGCGTTCCGCATCGACGACGAGCCGTATGACATCGCCGCCATCTTCTCCTGGTCGTACAACGCGCTCAGCGCGGATGCGGCCAGATTCTTCCGTGCACTTGCTGCTCATCCAGTGCCCGAGGTGAGCCTGGCTGCGGCCGCGAGCCTGGCCGGCCTGCCGCAAGCACAGGCGAGCGCCCTTATGGCGGAGTTGGCCAGGGCTAACCTCATCACCGAATACACCGCGAAGAGATATACGACCCATGACCTGCTCCGCGCCTACGCGCACGAGAAGGCGCGCGCGGCCGATGCGGCAGCAGAAACTCAGCGCGTGGCGCACCGGCTGTTCGACCACTACCTGCATTCGGCCCTTCGGGCGGCGATCTTGTTTCAGCCTGGCCGCAAGCCGCTCGCCATCTCCCCGGCCAGCGATGGCGTCACTATCGCCGCGCCGGCCAGTCAGCACGAGGCCCTTGTCTGGCTACAGACCGAGCACCGCGCGCTGCTGGCCGTGACGGTCCTGGCCAGTGAGCAAGGGTTCGACCGGCATGCGTGGCAATTGGCCTGGTGCCTGTCGGAGTACCTGAACTTCCAGGGCCACTGGGCCGACTGGCTCCGCCTTCAGAAGGCGGCGGTGCAGGCAGCGACGCGGCTTGATGACCACAAGGCCAGGGCGTTGGCGCACCGCGGCCTCGGCCAGGCGCTGATGCACCTGCGCCACTTCGATGAAGCCGAGGAGCAGTTTCGGCTCGCGCAGCCCTTCTTCAGCCAAGCTGGTGACCGTGCTGGCGAGGCCCTGACCGTGCAGATGCTCGCCGACAACTTCGCGAAACAGGGCCGTTACCGGGAGGCGCTGGCCATTTTCGGCCGCGCGCTCAAGATGTATACGGACATCGACTCCGTCTTCGGCCGAGCGACAGCCCTCAACAACCTTGGCATGCAGCTAGTGAACCTGGGCCGGCATACCGAGGCGCTGGCTCCCTGCACGGAGGCGCTCGCTGTATTTACCAGGCGGGGTGATGTCCACGCTATTTCCGCGGTGCACGACACGCTCGGAAACGCGCACTACGCGCTGGGGGACCCGGATACCGCCCTGGAGCATTTCCGCAGCGCGCTGAAACTCAACCGGCAGCTCGGCTCCAGGTACCGGGAATCGGAAACGCTGACGCGCATCGGCGAGGTCCACCTAGCTAGGTGCGACCGTACGGCGGCAGTGCGAGCGCTGGAGCAGGCGCTCGTCATCCTGCGGCAGCTTCGTCACCCCGACGCCTCGGGCCTCGGCCTGCGACTCGGCGCGCTGACGTCCGGCAATCTCGAAGCCTGGGATGGGATGGTCAGCTTCAGCATGAAGCAGGTGACGCCGCCGCCAGGTCGGTGAGCCGCGGGCTACGGGAGCCACGGTTTGGTAACGGTGGTCCGGGTTCGGGCCGTCCGGGTCCCGGCTCGGTAAACCGGGCAATTCGCCGCCGGCCCCGGCCGCGGCCGCAAACCGCAACGATGGGCCATCGATGCTGCTCAGCCGGGCCGGGCAACCGCAACGATGGCCCACAGATGTCGTTCCCGCAGCTACGATGGCCCATCGATGCGGTTACCCGCCCCTGGCCGGCAGCATCCATGGCCCATCGTTGCGGTCCGCCGCGCGGATATGCCCGCTTCGCCGTTACCTCCGGCGAACCCGGGGCCGCGCCAGGCGGCCAGTGCGGGTGATTTATCGGTTTTGCGGCTTGCCTGGGGCTGTCCAACTGCCACCGGGAGGGACTTGACCCTGAACACCAGCCCGGTCTGTCACTGCCCGTCGTTACCATCACGAAATATAAGCCAGAGCCGTTGAGCACGCCGCTGGGAGCGCCGATCAGCTCGGACCTGGCCGTTGCGGCAATCGGCTGTGCTGCTGTCACGGCGGCTACCCTGAGCTATGGCCAGATCTGACTGAGATGACCGCTCACCGCTGGCCTCCGTGATCGCCGATGTATTTGCTGACACGCAGAGCAGGTCGTCAAATTGCTCGCGAATTCTACGGTCGGCCTATTTAATCCAGTTGCCGTGTTCCTTCCCTGGTCGCCAGGCACAGCATGCGAAGGAGAATGCCAGTGCTCGCTGCGGCGGACTTCAAGGCCATGAGCCATTGCTGATCAGGACCGGTTACTCTGAGCCCGTTGTCTCGCACCAGGGTGATCACCGCAGAGCCGCCGGGCGCGGCATCACGGAGAACGTGCGCGATCACGTGGCAGATGCTGGCTGCCGCATGGGAATCAGGGCTGATCGGAATATCGTCGACCGGAACGACGACAGGAAGTTGGACTGCGTCCGCCGTGAGGAAGGACAGCCACAGCGAGCGATCATGTCGCGCATCCGTGCCAATCAGCTGATCGACGCGACCAAGAACCTCATCGTCCGTGGCGATCGGGGCCAGGAGATCGTAGTCGGGGTTCCCGCCCGTGATTGTAATCATGGGCCAAGCCAACCTGGGAGCCGATAAAGCCGCCAGGCACTCCAAAGCAGCTGTGGAAAACGAGGGCTACCGTGGGGCTGCCTGTGGGCCCGGTTCCGGTCAGCCGACTCAGATGTTGCCGGCGCCTTTGCGGTCCGGCGGGTTCGGGACGGCGACCAGCTCCCACCGGCTGCCGGTCCACCGCTCGATCACGAGCTTGATTACGTGGTGCGGGTAGTTAGCCTGGCCTACGGCAAAGGCGGCGGACCGGGATACGGCGACCGATTGTCCCTGCTTAGCATGGGCGTAGCCGACGGCCCAGGCGTCACGGGCAGACTGCGCCGCCACTGCCAGCAGTTCACTGTCGTTGCTGTGGGCCGGGCTCGGGCTGCGCACCTGGCGCCAGCCATGGTCATTCCAGGCCAGGATCAGGGTCTTGATCGTCTGCTGCGGGATGACCGCGCCGACGGCCCAGGCTTCCTTTGGCGAGGGGGCAGCCACGGCGTTCAGCCATGAGTCACCGAAGTCTCCGCCCGGCGCAGGAACGCCGTCCTGCATCCACCTGCGCCCGGCCCAATGCCCGACCATGGGGAAGGCGTACTGGCTGAAATTCCCGCCCGCCGCCCAGACGCTGGCTGCCGAAGCCGCAGCGACGCCCGAGAAGGCATCGTAATCCCCCAGATTGTTCAGGCCCGCGTGCATGGGCTTCCAGGTGCGGCCGTTCCAGTGCTCGACCAGCGGGGCCGCACCGGGCTTCCGGCGGATCCGCGGGCCGCCGGGCCGGCCGATCCGGTTATCCCCAGGCCCGCCAGGCCACCCAGCGCGACCACGGCCAGCATCCTGCCGCCCGCCATCTGCATACTCATAACCACCGGGCACCACATCCCGTCAGGCGAGGAACCGCCAAGCGCGCGGTAACCGCGCAGCGACTCCAATCCATCTGACGCCCAGCGAACCGGCCTGGTTTACCGGGCTCCGCAGCTTCAGCCAGCCGGCCAGCACCACTCTGGTCGATCTGTAATCCGGCCGCGCCGGCAGGGCGTCCATTGCGTGCCGTCTGGGAGGGCCTGAGGGACACCGAACGCACTGTGCCCACTGGGTGCGCTCGCCAGTTCGGGTACATGCCGCTACAGTCCGCAGACCCGTCCGCTAGCTGCCCTGGGTCACGAACCCTTGCGTGTGATTGTGGCCGTCGGTGAAGAACCCGACCGCCGTGCAGTGGCCGGTCGCGCCGCACGAGACCGCCGTCGGCTCGGCGAAGCCAGGCTTGCGGCTCAGGGCCGTCTCGCCGGGCATGTTGACCGCGTTAGACCACTGGCCGTTTCGCTCGCTGCCGACGAACCCCTGCTGGGTATCGTTGCCAGGAATCCCGTTCTCGTAGTCCCCGCCGACCGCGCAGTTGCCCGTCGAGGCGCAGGAGGCCGTCCCGATTTCTGCGTACCGGCCGGTGACCAGCTTCTGCAGGCCAGGCACGGGGACCGCCGTGCCCCAGACGCCGTTCTTCTCGCTGGCCACGAACGCCCAGCTGTACGGCTGCCCGTAGGTACCGGCGGCCAGGCAGTCCCCCGGCGCGGTGCACGAGATGGAGTCGGTGAACGCGGCCTGGACATCGACCTGCGTGTTCAGTGCTCCCAGGCCAGGCACCTCAATCGCCTGATCCCAGACCCCGTTCTTCTCATCGGCCACGAACCCCTGCACGTTGCCGTAGCCGCCGTCGACAATGACGCCGTCGGTGTAGTACCCGCCGACCCCGCAGTTACCCGCCGAGGCACACGACACGGTCAGGGCCGCGGCGCCCCCGCCCTGGTTCAGGGCAGCCAGTCCTGGCACCCCGCTCGCCTGGCCCCAGGTTCCGTTCGCCTCGCTGTCCAGGAATCCCTGGCCATCACCTGAGCCATCGGTGTAGTACCCGACGGCGACGCAATACCGGCCCGAGCCGCAGGACACCGACGTGACCGCCGCGCGTACGCCCTGGTTCAATGCCCCCCGGCCCGGCACCTCGATCGCCTGGCCCCAGACCCCGTCCTTCTCGATGGCCGCGAAACCCTGCTGATGGCTGACGCTGTCGCTGTAGCTGCCGCCGACGACGCAGTTGCCCGCCGAGCCGCACGACACCTGAGCGACTACGGCCGGGCCCGCCTGGTTCAGCGCCACCAGGCCGGGCACCGCGATCGCCTTACCCCAGACTCCGTTCTTTTCGCTGACCACGAAGCCCAGGCTGTGCCCGGCGGCCTGGTAGTCTCCCCCGGCCGCACAGTTACCCGAAGACGTGCACGACACCGACAGCACCTGAGCCTGCCCGCCCTTATTCAATGCCGGAAGGCCCGGCACCCCGGTCGCCCGGCCCCACCGGCCATTCCGCTCGGTCACCACGAACCCTTGAACGTCCTTGGCCTTGATCCTGTAGGCCCCGCCGGCCGAACAGTTGTCAGCCGAGGTACACGACACCGACCGGACGGAAGCGGACCCGCCCTCATTCATCACCCCAAGCCCGGGAACCCCGATCGCCTTACCCCAGACGCTCGCCGCGGCTGGAGCCGCTCCCCGGCCGGGCGCGGCCCAGGCACCTGCCGCCCCCGGAACGACCAGCACCCCCGCACCCCCCATCGCAGCCACCGCAAAAACCAGAACCCGTCGTCCCAGCATGTCCGTGACACCTTCCCCGACCCGCCATCCAGCGGACGTCCACCGAGTGATTGCCCTCGGCGATAAGACGCGCGGCGCGCCGATTCGGTTGACCGCCCCGCCCGGGCCGAAGGCACTCGCGCAATTCTTCGTAAAAGAAATTGCCGCAGGATCGCTTTCCTTGTCTGCGCGGCCCCGGGCTCAGGCTCGGTGGTGCTGAGCGTCACTCGCGGGGCCTTCCTCGTCACCGGCACGGCGCGATCGGGCCGGCTGCCTTCCGGGCCTCGTCTTCGCGAGCACGGCCTCAAGACCTGGCTGGTTCAGCAGACGCGGATTCCAGTGCTCGGCCGGTGGTGCCCGCTACGTTCCTGAACCGCGTTACCCGGCTGGCTCCTGGTCAGAGGCTGAACGATCACTCCGCCGTGCGCGACGACCGATGACGCTGTCGATCTACGCTGCTAGCCTTGTACGCTCTAGAAGATGTACTTTAGGTACGTATAGGTCCAGCTCCGCGACAGCTGCCGAGTTGACTGGACCGCGCGGTCGAGTCTATCCTCTCGTGTGAGGAGCTAACGCGTTCCTTCTATGGGCCTATGTCCATGAGGACGCCTACAGCATCTGCTGCACCGTGGTAGGTCGGCTATCTCGGACAACGGGGGTAGCCGGTAGGCCTCGGGCCACTGGGCGAACTGGCGGCGGAGCAAGCGTTTGTCAGCTGCTCGCGTACAAGGTGGTCATCCGGTCTATGCCGGTCTTGACCCATGCCAACGCGAGGAGCCGCTGTGATGAACGAAAACAACCTAGGTATCCCGAGTTCGGCCTCGTCGCCAGAGGGCTCGGGGTCCTCATGGGTAGTTGGCGAATCAGCGAGTTCTGACGCGGTCAGAGAAGCATCGTCCGAGGTGGGCCAATCAACTGTCGGCCCACCTACGGATTTTCAAGCGTCGGCACAGGAGCGTATCCCAGCGCCTAACGCGGCCTTCGTTTCGCGAGTGGCCGCAGTTGACCCAAATCAGGCAGCATCGCTGACTTCGGCAATTGACTTGTTGCGGGAAAGCGTGCAGGAACTAATCTCAAAGGATCGCCGTACCACTGCTGCAGCAGTTTCATTGCAGATGCGAAAGAGTACGGGAAACACCTTTTCGCCGACTATCATCGGCTTTGATGGCTTCCGGAAATTTCTATACTTTGCTGAGAAGGTTGGCGCGGTCACGCTTACCCCTGCAGTTGCAGGTGGTGACGTTGAAGTTTTCCCTGCAACCGTGGCATCGCCATCCTCAACGGCAGAACCCGATCATGAGACGCAATTTGTTCGACGCGATTTCTGGCAAGCATTTATCGATTGGTCGCCCAAATGGTGCCGCGTCTTTGATGTAAAGACTAACCAAATAATAAGACGCCCGACGCTCAGTGATGAGAAGCAGGACGCTGATTCGCGGCTATGGGCGGTCGACCCCGATCGCTATCGCCGAATTATCCCGCTTACAGAAGATGACCAGATTGCCTGGATGCGCGACTTCGTCGATCAGCTTAGAGAACGCCCGGAAAGCTACACGCTAGAGAAGGCACTCCAGGGCGATCGCCCTATTGCGTCGTTCGTCGAGACTATTAACCAAATGCCCGGACTCCAGAGGGCATGGCGCCAGACGTTGAGTAGGCGCGTCACGTCACGGATAACCGACTGGCTGCGCGAAGAGCAGCTCGATATAGATATCTATCAGCTACCGTTCAAACCGAAGTCGCGGACAAGTGGCGCCGATGCGGTTTCGCCGCGCGAGCCTAAGAACATTCTCAGATCCGGTATTACATCCGTCCATCAGGGCGCTCCTTCCGAAGAGCTACGTCGACAGGTGCTTGAAGCCGTAGCCCGCATGCCCCTCACCGAGTTGCTGCGGCTGCCTATTCCGGCCGAGTACCTGCTGCGGCAGTGAGCGTAACGGGCACGTTCGACGTCCGTCGCCTCGTCGAGCAGACCCGAGATCTAACTGTCGTGGTGCCTAAGCGCGAACATCCGATTGGCCTTCATCTAAGAGATAGTCATTACCTTAGGGCCGATGAGGGACAACCACGGATACGACTACCGAAGTTCGCTGCCGGCCTCGCGCAGATGCGGGAAATTCTCGCAAGAGATATCTTGGATCTAGACGCAAGCGAGTCCGCGCTAGCATGGAATATTCTTCTTGATAAGCCCGCCTTGTGTGCTCCTTTGCGCACGCCCAGTGTTACGGAACTTCAGGGATCTGGATTCGCGGTCTCGGAGGACGATGCTCCCTATCTACGGGCAGTCGCCTTGGCGGCTGTCTGTAATCGCAAAGATGAGAAGGAACAGGCAACGGGTGGCGCGGACGGGGGAATAAGTGCCCGTTTCGGCGGAGCCGGTCGCCTAGTTGTCGTGACGGATAAGAGGAACCCAGAGGTATCGGTAAATGCATGGGCTGACGTTAGGTGGATGCTATCGGGGAATATCCTATGCCGAGAAATCGAGATACTCCATAATGACGCGACACCATCGGCGCGGGAGTCCGGTACTCGGTCAAGTGTAACCCTGCTTCTGGGCGATAATATTGCTGATATCCTTCAATCTGCGCAAGACAATGCATCATTTGAAGGACTGTCAGCTATCGCGGCTATTCATGGTTTCGATATAAATATCCTTCAACGACCACGCAGTCACGCTGGTACTGTGCTCGAACATGTCCGTAGGACACCACCTAGTCTGTTGGTGATAGCAGCTCCTCAGGATGCTAAGGTCGACGCAATTATTGGAGCGTATCGCGCGACTGGCGTAGCTCCTCATGTATACCAGCTCGGTGACTGCACTCCTGATCAACTTATGGATTCGTTTCGCGAGACGATGGGGGCAGCTGCGGGTATTAGTCCAGCCCTATTCTTGTCAACGCCCTTTCGCTTTGGTGTAACGAAATCCGCCGATCCTATTGATCCTGGACCAGAGATACCCGGCATATGGCCTGTCCCGATGCCGGGTCGAGAAATGATTCACGGAACTTTCGGAAAATATGTTGAAAACGCAAGCGACGGTCTCTGGTACACGCGCGATAAGGCGCAACACGCCGGTTCGCAAGTTAAGCGTTATCGTCGTAATGGGCGCCAACTCGAGCATGATGCGGACATAGCTGCTGACGGACAGGTAATTGCGAAGCACAAAGGTTACATAGGCGACGCTGTGAGTCTGGACGATATGCGCGGTGTCTGAACCCGTCAGCTATACGGGGGGCAACGATTGCACAGACGGGCGCCTGTTACTGGCACGACCCGCGTCGATCGAGAGTGGACACCAGTACTGCGCAATCTTCTGGAAGGCCACGCACGGAGTTCCTCCATGTCGGCGAGTGCCTCGGCGACGGCCTGGCGGTCGTCGGGGTCGTCGGCGAGTTCCCTTGAGCGCCGGAGAACCTGGTCGGCCTGTGCCGCTTCGGCGGCTTCGTGCAGGGCGCGCCTTGTCACCTCAGTGCGGCCTGCGCCCCACGTCGGAGGGCTCTTCTAAGTCCTTGCGGCTATTGCCCGGCGGCGCCAGAGATGATTCGTCGCTCCGATCCCTCCAGTGCCGATGATCGCGGTGGTCATCGCCGGGATCTCACTCGGACTCCTGGGCGAGCGTGCTCGATATCCAGCCAGCAGGTGACCAGTCCCCCGCCGGGTCGGTGGTTTGCCCCACTTCGATTATGTAACCGTCGGGATCGCGGATGTAGCAGCGCTTCTCGAACTGGTGTTGTTTCGGCGGGGTCAGGAACTGAGCACCCTTGGCGCTCCATGCGGCGTGCACGGCCTCGATGTCCTTGACCCGGCAATTGAGGAAGCTGCTGACCCGGTCGGGATCACGGGGCGTCTCCAGGGTGACCGTCGGCTTGTCATCGGTCGGGCCTCCGCCGACATTGATGATGATCAAGGTGCCGGCTAGCTCGACGTAGGTCAGCCCTCCGGGGCCGGAGTAGACCAGCCGGCCACCTAGTACTTCGGTGTAGAAGCGTCGTGAACGCTCGTCATCGTCGGTGACGATGAAGTGGGCCACGGCAATTCCGTCCGGGGATGGTGGGAGCTCGGCCATCTGGTACCTCCGTTGGAGCTGCTGCTGCCAGACAAAACCATCGCACGTAACTCGCGCGTTCGCCCCTGGGAAACCCCCTGGCCTGCCTGGTTGCCGCAATCCTTGCCAGGACTTTCCACGGGGGCGAAGGGTCACGCCCGTACAAGACGCTGATCGGCAGTGGCGCCTTGACGACAAGGAGAACCAATGTCCTACCTGACCGACGGCACCCAGAAGGTCGGCCTGGCTTTCGCAGCGATACGGCGGGCCTCCGTTGTCAGCATCGTGCTCAGCGCGGCTCTGGCTGTCCCCGTCGTGGCGGAAGCTGTGCCCGCGGCGCGTTCCGGCGCCTCCGGTGCTGCGGCCGTTCAGAAACAGTTCGGGGCGTCCTCGATCAACTGGCTGTCCGGCCAGCGCGGCTGGCTGCTCGGTTCGGCCCCGTGCGGCAAGAACAGCTGCACCGACGTGCTCGCCACCAGCAACGGCGGCTCGGGCTGGAGCCTGGCCGGGACCGTCAACACGCCGATCGGCACCCAGGCGACGCCATCCGATGTCGGCGTCGACGAGATCGCGTTCGCCACCGCCTCGGTTGGCTGGGCCTACGGGCCGGCGCTTTTCCGCACCGTCAACGGGGGCCGGTCATGGAAATCGATGACCATTCCCGGCAAGGGGCACCAGGTCCTGGCCTTGGCCAACAGCAGTGCCGCGACCTTTGCCGTGGTCTCGCCGTGCAAGGAATTCGCGTCTTCCTGCAGCGGCAAGCTGTCCTTGTGGCGGACCGCCAGGCTGACCGGCACTAAATGGGCCAGCGTCCCGCTGAATCTGCACGGTACCGGGCTCCCGGGGATCGCCACCTTCGGGCGGGCGGTTTACATCGTGGTTCCCGGATTCCCGAGCGCGTTCTACTACAGCGGCAACGGCCTGAGTTTCGTGACCCGGCACGTACCCTGCTCGCTGTCCCTGCCGTCCGCCCTGGTCCAGGTGGTGCCCACCTCGGCCAAGGACCTGGCCCTGCTGTGCGTGGGTTCTCCCATGATCGGCATGGCGGTCAAGACCGTGTACCGGTCAGTGAACACCGGCAAGACCGACACCTCGGCCGGGACCGCCGGCGCGGCCGGCATCGACGCGGAGCTGGCTGCCTCGCCGTCGGGAAACCTGCTGGTGGGTGCCTGGGCGGCCGGCTCGGTCATCTACCTGAACGACAGCCACAAGACGAAATGGACGGCGGCGCTGGTACTAACGGCCGGCCCGGTTTTTAACGACTTGCGGTTCGCCAGCCCGAAGGTGGCCTGGGTGGTGTGGGAGCCGATCTCACTCGGCCCGAATGGCCAGGGCAAGGTCTACCTCACCAGGGACGGCGGCCAGCACTGGTCCAAGGCCACAATCTGAGCAAGACAGGGTTGATCGTCAGCGTCCACGGCCTCTCCACGTGCGGGCTTGGGCGCTGACGAGCGGTCAGGCGGAGCCCTAGGCTGGGAGATGCCGCCTGTGTCGAGCGACCGGATTCCGGGCGGATCGTCGACAGACCCTTTAGCCGGCTAATCGTCATGCTGTTGGCTCAGGTGCAGGCAGACCACCAGCGCAAGGCGTGAATGATGGCTTAGCCGGAGCGTCAGCGCCTAATTGTCGTTACTTTCCCTTTGGTTAGATGCCCGCAGGCTAAGGTCGTACGATGCGAGTCACAGTCCTCGTGGATGCCTACAACCTGTACTACGCCGGCCGGAAATTGTGCGGTCGTGGAACTGCCGGGTGGCGATGGCTGGACATCCGCGCATTGGCGTCCGCCCTGGTAGCTGAGCACGCCACTGACTGGCCATCTGCGACCATCGAACGGGTCGTGTACTGCACTGCCCGCATTGATGCGAGAGCCAACCCGAGCGGCGCCGCTGACCAGGACGTATATCTAAAAGCTTTGCTGGCTTCTGGGAGCGTTGATCACATCGAGTACGGCAACTACATCGCGAAGGTCGTCAAGCGTCCTCTCGCTACGGAGAGCGTGCGGGCTAACCCTGGCCGTCCGCCTCGCCCGGGTCTTCCCGTGATCGTGAACCCTGCCTGGCCGATCATGATTCAGCACAACGGGGTGGCAGTGCCTGATGCCATGTTCATGGCGAGTGTCGCTACTTGGGAGGAAAAGGGCAGCGATGTGAACGTAGCGTCGCATCTGCTCGTCGATGTTCTGGCGGGCGGGGCTCAGGCTGCCGTAGTGATCAGCAACGACAGCGATCTTCGCTGGCCAGTGCAAGAGGCCCGCCGCCGGGTTCCAGTCGGCATGGTCAATCCAGGCAGCGGGTATCTTGCAGGAAGTCTGTCGAGCCCGGCAACTGTGGGCGTGGGAGGGCACTGGTGGCGCACTTTGCGGGCGGCGGATTTCAGTGCCCACCAACTGGCGGATCCTTCTGGTGGCAAGCGGAGACCCCATGGGTGGTGAAGGTGTTGCCAGCACCTCCCTGAGGTTGTAGGCTGTGTACATATTCGCCCGGTCCCTCGTGGGCCGGGTTTTCCTTTGCTCAAACATGGACTGACATCCACGGTAGTAGGCTGCCTTGATCTCCGGTACCTGGAGCCCAGATTCCGTCAGGTTTACGGACCTTCCCTGTGTGCGTTCGTACCACGACCGAAACTGGCCGCGGGCGACCCGAGGCCAGGATTCATCTGTATCGTTGCTGGCTCATGATGCGTGGGGTGGCAGGCGGTATGCGCGGTTGCGGCTGGCGGGCGGGGCGGTTGCTATCAGTCGTCCGTCTGTGACGAGCCGGGCAAGATGGCGGTTGGTCATGGCCTTACCAAGGCCGGTCGCCTGGGCGATATCGGAGGCGGTGAGGTCCTGCGAGCCCGTGAAAAGTGCCAGGATCTCGGCGGGCCGCCCAGCGAGGTCGCCGGCTGCATGGGAAAGGCCTGTTCCCGTACGGGACTCGTCGCTGCTGGGAGCGTCGCGGGTGAAGGTGACTGTGAAGTGGCTGATCGCGTTGGAGAACTTCACCGATGCGGTGCCCGAGCGGCGCAGTTGCTCGAGCATCGTCGGTATGCCGGTGCCCCTGTTCTCGCAGATGACCCGGTCGCTGTCGGGTAGCTGGACTTCCTGGAGCAAGGCCGACAGAACCGGGTTGCGGGAGGAGGTAACTCCCTCGGTGCCGAGCTCGCCCTCGGCCACGGGCCCGAACAGGCCACCCGGGTTCCGCACGACGAGCCGGCTCGGGTACATCTCGACCTGGACCTGTGCTCCTCGTGACGGCGGCGAGTAGTCCCGGTGCATGATGGCGTTCACGATTGCCTCCCGCAGCGCCTCAACCGGGTATTCGTAGACGTCTTGCCTGCCGACTCCCCGCACGGTGCCAGCGAGCCGCATGTTCCTCGTGATGGCGTCCACGGCATCGGACACGACCCAGGGAACCGGACCGTTCAGCGAGCGGTTGTCGATGAATCGCGGCCCGCCATCCGGGACGACGCCCGCCTGGTCAGAGGGAAACAGCACGAAAGTGACGTTCAGCTGCGGGAAGAACTCCTGCGGATAGGCTCCCAGCGCAAGCAGGCCTGCGAGCGACGGGACCAGCCTTTCCGACTCCGGGCCCTCTGGCACCATCACGCCGAGCCGCCGCAGGGCCACCTCATCGGGTACCGGCCGAAAGGCCCGGGGCTGCCGCCTCCGCACCCGCCCCAGGAGCGCCGAGACAGCGTCTTCATCCAGGTCGGCGATCGACGCCTCAGCGACCGGTTCCCTGTCGTCGCGCGGCTGCCCCCGATTCGCGTGCAGCAGCGCGACCTCGTAGTCCGACAGCTTCCGGTCGCCGTCCCCGCCCCTGATGAATGATCCCTGGTACTCCCTGCGGCCACGCACGTACGCGGGCTTGCTGAGCGGGCTGATCTCGGGAACCTCGGTCACCACGACTTGGCGCCCTCGAACGGAAGGATCTCTATAACGGTCCGCACCGAAGGATGAATATCGTCCGCGCACGCACGAGCGAGCGCTTCCCTTGTCCTCACCGCGTCGAACCCGGGAGAGGGCCGGAAACCCGATCCCTCGTCCAGCCCCAGGATCACCGTGCCGCCGGCGCTGTTGCTGAACGCGCTGAGGGTTTCGGCCAGCGACTTCGGCAGCTTCCCAACCGCCGACTTCACCTCGGTCGAGTGCGTGTCCGCTCTGACAGAACGGAGTTCCGCCACCAGGCGGTTCAGGCCGTCAGCATCCACCGGCGCCTCCTCCAGCTCCCTGCGCGGATGTCGGCGCGCGAAAGCCAGATGCGGCCTCGCATCATGCGCCGGATGTCAGTCTATCGTCAGTCTACCGTATGATGCGACTGACGGTAGACTGATGGCGGTGTAAAACTCCGGGTCACAGGTCCTTTCATCGGAATCAGAAGCGGACAAACAGGGAGCGGTGTCGCACAGCGCGCTGCCTTGCCTCGTTTCGGCGAGTCGGCTGCGGGTGGCGGATTTTGCCCGGATGGCGGTTGCGGTCCGGGGCGGTCGGGACGGATGGGGCCGGTGTTACCTGGATTGAAGTGCCCGCGACCCTGGCGGTCGCGCGGACCGGTCAGCGTGGAATCCTGCCCTGCCATACCATGTATACGGTCGATATCGGTACTGCCATCACCTATGCGAACCGGGCCGTCGCTCTGCTCGAGCAGATTGACGACCCTGAACCCGGTCTGCTGGTGACCGCGCTCGGTACCGCTGCGGGCATGCGGTTCCGGGCCGGCGAAGGCCTGGACCGCGACGCGTTCGAGGCGATCATCGAGATCGAACGGGGGCGGCCGAGACGGCGGTTGGCCGATCGCGTTGACGCTGGCTACGCCGCCCTCCTCAAGTACGCCGACTATCTGCCTGAGGCGGAGTACCGGATGCTGGCGCTACTGGACGAGGCCGAGGTGTCCGGTGATCTGGAGGCGATCGCCTACGTTCTCAGTCACCTGCCGCAGGTCGCGTTGTGGCAGGGGCGCCTGACCGACGCGCAGGCGTACGCCGAGCGGCATCTGGCTCTCTCTGACCAGGCCGGGATGATGTTCGCGTCGACCGCCCGGTACAACCTTGGGGTCGCGCTCGCCTACCGCGGCCGGCACGACGATGCCGTGACGTTGCTGACCAGCACAATCGAGGAGGAGACCGCCGACGACTGGGACCTGCAGCGCGGCGTCGGCGGCCTCGGGTACATCGCGCTTGCCAGTGGTGATCCTGAGCTGGCGGTCGAGCACCTCACTGAATGGCACGACTTGCTCCGCGCGATGCACTTCCGCGAGCCCGGGTACAGCCGGTCGCACCTTGACTACGTCGAGGCGCTGGTCGCGACCAGCCGTATCACTCGGGCCGAGGAGTTTCTGGATGAGCTTGACGGCCAGGTGCGCACCTCTGGCCGGCAGTCGGCGGCGGCGATCGCGACCACCGGCCGGGCGCTGATCTACGCGGCCCGAGGCGACAGCAGTTCTGCCGTCGAGGCCATCAACGACGCGCTCGCTTACTACGACGCTTCGCCGTTCCGGTTCGACCACGCTCGTACCCGCCTGATAGCGGGGCGCATTCTGTGGCGGGCCAGGGCTCGCCGTAAAGCACGTGACCTGGTGGCCTCGGCAACCGATGATTTCATCGCGTTTGGTGCCGCCGCCTGGGCCGGGCGGGGAGCATCGGATCTGGCCAGGATGAACCTCTCGGCGGCCGCCCCCACCCAGCTCGCCGAGACCGAGCAGTGCATCGCCGATCTCGCTGCCGCCGGCCTGACCAATCGCGCCATCGCCGAGAGACTCTTCCTGGCCACCAAAACGGTCGAGGCCAATATCGGCCGCATTTATCGCAAGCTGGGCATCCATACCAGGGCCGAGCTCGGTGCCCTGGTCGGCCGCCGGGCGCAGGAATCTGCCGCTGACGCACCCGTGGTCCGACCCGACCGCGCCGAAGGCCGCTGAGCACCGTGGCGGGCAGTTGCACCAGCAGGCGGCTTACTTGATGATGTGGATGTCGCAGCGGGTTCCGGGTGCAGCGGTGATCCGCTCGTCGCCGGTGACCCAGATTGATAAGGAAGAGGCTCTGCGCCTCGACATATGCCATACAGCCTTCATGCGCAAGCGTCTAGCCCGCCCCCGGCGGCGACAAGACCGTAGGGCTGCCATGGGCGATCTTGAAGGTGTGCAGCGGTCCTTCGCCGGTCCAGAAGCCGAGCTGGTAGTAGTCGTAGTAGGGATTCATAGCCAGCACCCAGAGCACGCCCTGCTCATTCCACGAGCCGGTCAGCGTATCAGCGAGCGACCCCGGGGTAACAGCAAGTGGCAGCGGCCGACTCGGGACCATACTGATGGTGCGGGTCGCGGTGTTGACGACGAACAGGCCCTCGGCGGTGACGTTACCGGATTTGTTGGTGCGGTCGAGGGGGACAACGAGCTGTCGGCCGGTCGGATCGAAGCTGGCAGGCGGCGGCGGATAGGGTTGTGACGGCGCGTCCCAGTTCCTCGGCAAGGCAATGGCTACGTCGGCTCCGGTCCTCAGATCGGTGATGTGCAGCCGGGGAGCCGGACTGTAGGAGGACCAGATCAGCTTGTCCTGTCCGGTGGCGACGAAATCGGCAAGGGCCGGGACGGGCAGCGGCAATACGACCCATGACCTGCTCCGCGCCTACGCGCACGAGAAGGCGCGCGCGGCTGATGCGGCAGCCGAAACTCAGCGCGTGGCGTACCGGCTGTTCGACCAGGCGGGGTGATGTCCACGCTATTTCCGCAGTGCACGACACGCTCGGAAACGCTCACTACGCGCTGGGGGACCTGGATACCGCCCTGGACCATTTCCGCAGCGCGTTGAAACTCAACCGGCAACTCGGCTCCAGATACCGGGAATCGCGAACGCTGACGCGCATCGGCGAGGTCCACCTAGCTAGGTGCGACCATACGGCGGCAGTGCGAGCGCTGGAGCAGGCGCTCGTCATCCTCCGGCAGCTTCGTCACCCCGACGCCTCGGACATCCGCATGCGACTCGACGCGCTGACGCCCGGCAATCTCGAAGTCGGGGATGGGATGGTCAGCTTCAGCATGAAGCAGGTGACCGGGCCGCCAGGTCGGTGAGCCGCAGGCTACGGGAGCCGTGGTTTTCGACATCATCGAGGTCCGGCGGCACGGGCATCGGCGTGCCCTTCGAACAGTACGAACGGCACACGGCCTGGGACAGGCCAGGCGGGACCGCGAACCGCTCGGGCGCGGGGGACCTGGATGTCATCATCTATTCAGCGCGGAAATGGGCGCGGCTGGCCTTTTCCGGGAACCCGACCGTGCTCTTGATGCTGTTCGTGCCCGACGAAGAGGTCGTCTTCCGCAACCAGGCCGGCGCTGAACTAGTCGCCAATGCGCACCGGTTCGTCTCCCGGCTGGCTGCCGGGCGGTTCCTCGGCTACCCCAAGGGGCAGAAAGCAGCGATGACGGGACAGGCAGGAGCGCACACAAACCGGCCAGAACTCGTCGCCGTGCATGGCTACGACACCAAATACGCCATGCACGCGCTGCGCCTTGGATTGCAGGGCATCGAGTTGCTGACGACCGGCCGGATCACGCTGCCAGTGCCCGAGCCGCACCGGGCCTACCTGCGATCTGTCCGTTGTGGCGAACGTTCGCTGCCGGAGGTCCTCGACGCCATTACCGCCGCCGAGGAGCATCTCAGCCAACTGCGCGACAGCCCGACCATCGCACCCGAGCCCGACCGCGCCTGGGTCGATGAGTGGGCCGACCAGCGCTAGCCCGGATACGGCACAGCCAGCCCGCGTGCCGACATCAGCACCTGAAGGACGACGACGTGCTCGCCGTGGACATCGGTCAGGTAGAGGATCATCAGCCGGTCTTGCTGGCGAGCCGAGAGTGACTGCAAGTGCCGCGCACCTCGGTCGTGTTTATCAAAGTACTGAGTTTAAGTACCTCTGTGGTACCGTATTATTGTACCTATATCGGAGGAGGCTGCCGCAGTGGCTATCAGCGCCAGCGAGGCCCGCTCGACCTTGTTCCCTCTCCTGCAGCAGGTCAACGACGATCACGTTCCGGTGAGGATCCATTCCAAGGGCGGAGACGCTGTACTCATGTCTGCGGAGGACTTCGACTCCTGGCAGGAGACTATCTACCTGCTGCGGTCTCCGGCCAACGCCCGGCGGCTCATGGAAGCAGTCGCACGGGACAGGTCTGATCAAGCTGCGGTCCTCAAGACCATGGAAGAACTGAACACTCTGGCGGGCGAGTAGTGCGAAGCATCTGCTTCGACCCCGACGCCTGGGAGGACTTCCTGTACTGGCTGGGGGCGGACCGGAAGATGGCAAGGAGGATCACACGCCTGATCGGCGAGATCCAGCGTGATCCGTTTGAGGGCATAGGCAAGCCCGAGCCTCTAAAGGGTGAGCTGTCCGGTTACTGGTCCCGTCGCATTGACGATGAGCACCGGCTGGTGTACCGGGCCGATGCGAAGGAAGTGAAGATCATCAAGGCTCGTTACCACTACAGCGACTGACCAGAGAGGTGGGTCGGCGGATCATTACGCTAACCGTGTTCACCAGGACCAGGATGTTTTCAGCGTCACTTCGACCGCGCGAATGGGAACGGTGCGACAAACCGTCGGCTCAGCCTGCGTTGGTTCGAACCCAGCACCTGCCACCACGTAAAATCCCAGGCCACAGGCCCTTCGGGGTCGTTTCTAGCCGTGATCTCGGATGGTTCGGCGGTCTACGTTAGATCGTCGGCATCGCTGCTCATCTGCGCAGGTCAGCGGGGTACGTGGCGCCGTTACCTTCACGTTATGCGCGCCAGAGCCAGCCTACGTTCACGGCGATGGCCGTGACCTGCTCGGTCGGGGTTCGAAGTACCGGCGGCCCACCTGAACGGTTGTTGCTGGTTTCCTGCGAAATGAATTGCGTGCCCGAATCAGAATCCAATCGGGCCAGAGAATGCCGGCCTGCATGCCGACCGGCACCGAGATGCTGGTCGGCCGCTTCATGTTCACGGACGCCACGCTCGCCTCAAGCAGGATGCTCGGCAAGGGCAAGGGCAGGGGCCGGCGCGATGGCTTGCGCACCTTCCAGGAGATCCGCGGCAGGTCCTTGGCCGGTAGCGTGCCGGAGAAGTGGCGCACGTTATGGATCTTGAGGATGAGCGTGAACGCGAGTGGGTGCGATTTGACCTGGACAGGCCTGCCGTTGGCCGGACCTGGTACCGGTCGAAGCGCGAAGACCAGAGCCGGGTGCGCGAACTTCAGGGGTGACCCGCCCGAGTATGTGAGCGACAGCGCTTTGATCGCGCCGCGTTTGCCTGGCTCGTACTTGAACTGGACGGTCAGATGTCCGGCCGACGAAGACGTCCGGCTGGTCAGCGTGATGATCCTCGACGCCGAGGTGCCAGAACCGCCTGATGCTGGCGCGGCGCTCCCGGTCGCGGCACCGGTCAGGATCAGGCCGGCCGCGGCTCCCGCTGCGGAGATACCGACGAGGTACCTGCGCGCGACGCGAAGCTGGCGCGAGGGTCGGTTCGCGGGCGGCCGCTCTGCTTCTGCTGTGATTTCGGTCAAGGTAACCTCCGGGCAATGGCTGTCGCCGCCAGTTCGCGGCTCCGGCGCCATCTTGCTGAGCGAATCTCGCAATTCCGTGCGGACTGCACGTGAGTTCGATGTGAGACAGCGACTGGCCTTGACTGGCAGTTCCGCCGACGTACAGTTAGCTTAAGACTTAATTTAAGACTTAGATTAAGTCTTCCGCAAAGCTGGCGGGACTATCTGCCACAGTTCAATCCCAGGGAGATGGCATGCTCTCAACCCCAGTTAGAGGCGTAATAGGAAAATTACTGATGGCAATTCGCGAGTCAGCCTTACCCGGTCACGCGAAAGGCCGGTTCCGCCGATCGACGTGGCGGGCAAGTGCGCCGGTCTTCATCAGCGCCGCGCTGCTACTTAGTGGAGTGACGGTGGCCGCTACCGGCACGCCGGCTGCTGCCGCCAGCTGCGGGACCACTAACCTCGCGCTGAACCAGCCAGCTACAGCCTCGTCGGTCCAGAGTTCCAGCTTCCCCGCTTCGGCCGCGGTCGACGGTAATTCGGGCACCCGCTGGTCGAGCGCCTTCAGCGATCCGCAATGGCTGGAGGTTGACCTGGGTTCAACCCAGACGATCTGCCAGGTTGTCCTGCAATGGGAGACGGCGTACGCGACCGCCTTCCAGATCCAGATCTCGCCGGACGGCACGACCTGGACCAGCGTCTTCTCCACGACGACAGGTACGGGCGGCACCCAGACCTTGAACGTTTCGGGAAGCGGTCGTTACATCCGGATGTACGGTACTACGCGGGATACCCAGTACGGCTACAGCCTGTGGGAATTCCAGGTCTACGGATCTGGCGGCGGCAGCACGTGCGGAACGACCAATGCCGCGCTCAACCAGCCGGCCACGGCGTCCTCGCTGGAGAATTCGAGTTTCCCGGCTTCAGCGGCCGTTGACGGCAACCAGGGAACACGCTGGTCCAGCGCGTTCAGTGACCCTCAATGGCTGGAGATTGACCTCGGTTCCATCAAGTCGATCTGCCAGGTCGCGCTGTACTGGGAGACGGCCTACGGTAAGGCGTTCCAGATCCAGACCTCCAGCGACGGCTCGACCTGGACGTCGATCTTCTCCACCGCCACGGGGACCGGTGGCACCCAGACCATCAACGTCTCTGGCTCGGGCCGGTACATCAGGATGTACGGAACCGCGCGGGGTACGGCGTACGGCTACTCGCTCTGGGAGTTCCAGGTCTTCACCGGCACTGGCGGCGGTACCGGCGGTAACTCCGTCGCGGTCACCAATCCAGGCACCCAGACGTCCACGGTGGGCACCGCGATGAGCCAGCAGATCAGGGCGACCGACTCAGCGTCTGGCCAGACGCTGGCCTTCAGCGCCAGTGGCCTGCCCGCCGGGCTGTCTATTTCCTCGTCCGGCCTGATCACCGGCACGCCAACGACGGCGGGCACGTCTAATGTCACGGTCACCGCCACTGACACAACCGGAGCGTCCGGGTCCGCCTCGTTCAGCTGGACGGTCAATGCCAGCGGCGGCGGAACTGGAGGAGCACCGCCCGCCTCGTTCTGGGGTAACACGAGCGCCATCCCGACCGCGAATAACGTGCTCGAAGTCTCGATCGTGAACCAGACGAACGGGCAGTATCCCGATAGCCAGGTCTACTGGAGCTTTAACGGGCAGGAAGAGTCAATCGCTCAGCAGCCGTACATCGACATGCCGGCGAACTCGGCTGGCCGGATGTATTTTTACCTCGGCTCGCCGAACAGCCAGTACTACGACTTCATCGAGTTTACGGTCGGCGCGAGCTCGATCAATGTCGACACCACCCGCGTCGACCGGTTCGGCCTCAAACTGGCCCTGCTCTTGCATGGCCACGACGGGTCCAACCAGGAGGTCGGCGAGAACTACGCGACCTTCCAGGAGAGCCGTACAGCGACGTTCCAGCGGTTCGAGAACGCGATGCCAACCGAGTTCAAGGAGCTGGCGACTGACGATGCCCCGTACGGTATCCCCTCACCTGGCAACGACCCCGCGTTCCAGGCGGGCGGGGCGTACGCGAACTACTTCACCAGCTATGCGGCCTCGGAAGGGGACACCGCTGATTCGACCGCCCAGATCTTCGGCTGCGCCGGCACGCTGGCCGCCAATCCGTCGCTGTGTGCCGGGCTTAACCGCCACGTCGCCCAGTTGCCGGCATCTCAGCAATCCAATCCGGCCAATTTCTACCTCAGCGCCCCAGCCAATTACTACGCGCAGTTCTGGCATCAGAACGCCATCAACGGACTTGCCTACGGCTTCCCCTACGACGATGACGCCGGGCAGTCCTCGGACATCTCGGTCACCAACCCGCAGTACATGGTGGTCGCGGTCGGCTGGTAGCCGTTAGCGGTCTCAACGGAAGGAGCGCGCCGGCCAGGTCGGCGCGCTCCTTCTAGTGGCAAGATGCCAGAGCGTCAGGAGCCGAAGACCTCGAACTCCCAGAGTGAGTAGCCGTAGCCGGTCGCCCGCTGAGTGCCGTACATCCGGACGTATCGTCCTGTTCCGGTCACGTTGAGGGTCTGGGTGCCGCCCGTGCTGGTCGATGTCGAGTAGATGGTCGTCCAGGTCGCGCCGTCAGGGGACCTCTGGATCTGGAATGCCGTGGCATACGCGTTCTCCCAGTCCAGGACGACCTTGCTGATGGTATGAGTGGCTCCGAGGTCGATCTCCAGCCATTGCGGGTCGCTGAAGGCGCTCGACCAGCGGGTCGACAAGCTCCCGTCGACGGCGTTCGATGCCGGATACCCGGAGTTCTGAACCGACGAGGCGGTCGCTGGCTGCCCCTGAGACAGCAGCACTCCGCCCGATCCGCTGATAGGCGTCGCCGTGGCCTCGTTCGAGTTTCCCGAGGTACCGGCCGAGTTGCTCGCGGTCACCTTGTAGTAGTAAGCGGTGCCGTTGGTGAGTCCCGTGTCGCTGAAGCTGGGCGAGGTAGCCGTGCCGACCGGCGTTGTGCCCTCGGCGCCAGAGGTGGTGCCGCGGTAGATGCTGTAGCTGGTAGCGCCGGTGCTGGCTTTCCAGGTCAGCCCGACCAAGCCGTTGCCCGCTGTCGCCGCGAGGCCAGTGGGCGCGGCAGGCGGGGTGGCGGACGCGGCAGGTGTCGCGGAGACCTCATTCGAGTCTGGTGACACGCCCACGCTGTCGCTGGCGGCGACGTTATAGAAGTCGCTATGACCTGCCTGACCCCGGCGCTTATAGCCGCCGGCTGCTCGCCCGCGAAGCCGTCCGCGACCGAACGCAACGTCTTCGAAGTCGCGGCCGGCTTTTCCCGGGGCGGCCCGGCTCCTGGCATACCGGGCACCTGGCCTCCAGTCCCGGGCCGCAACCGCAACGATGGGCCATCGATGCTGCTCAGCCGGGCCGGGCAACCGCAACGGTGGCCCATGGATGTCACTCGCGCAGCAACGATGGCCCATCGTTGCGGTTACCTGCCCCCGCAGGACAGCATCAACGGGACATCGGTGAGCGGAGCTGCCCGGTCAGCCGGTGCCGTCCGGCCAGTTCGGGGCCGCCGCGGCGGCTCGCGTGTCTGGCGGCGGGCCGGCGCTGGCGGTATGCCGGTCTCGCGGGCTGGGCGGGACGCGGCTTCGGCTGCCTGATCCGCCCGGAAGATCAAAAGATCTTTCTGCAAATAACCACCACGGCGAATCGGCCGCGCGGGCGGGGTCACGGGTCGGCTCCGGGCCGGGTCAGGTCAGGTCAGGTCAGGTCAGGTCAGGTCAGGCCGAGCATTGCGGTGCCCGGGTCTTGCGGATCGCCGCTGAGGAAGGCATGAGTGGTGCCCGCGTTCCACTCCCGGGTGCTGATCCGGCCGTCGCCGTCACGATCCAGGCGCTCGAAACCGGCCGCTATGGCTTCGGCTGGCAGATTGGCCAGCCCGAACAGCTGGACGTACTGTGCTTGCTCGATGAACCCGTCGCCGTCGGTATCCAGGGCGTCGCCGATTATGGCCATCAGGCTGCTTACCTGCTCCTCGTAGTAAGCCTGGGGGTTACCCTGGCCGGCCAGGTGAGCGCCAGTGAACTCGGCGCGGGTGACCTGCCCGTCCCGGTCATGACCGCAGGTGCGGCTTAGCTGTCCCCACCACGACACATAGGCCTGGCTGATGGCGGCGGCCTTCTGGCCGGCCTGAATCCCTAGCTGGGCGCAGACACCCTGCGCGAGCCGCGAGAAATCCGCGCTCGTGATGATGCCGTCTCCGTCAGTGTCCAAGATCGTGTCGAAAATGGCGCCGAGGTTGCGTTCCCTCAGGTCCGGCACCGGTTCCATGATCCACCCTCCAGCCGTCAAGGCAGCGACGCGACGAGGCTCTGCCGCCACGAATTATCCCGCATTCCGGCATAAGGCGGGCGCGAAATCCGGCGGCGCCGGGCCGCCTTATATTCCCAGCGGATCAGCCGTGGCCTATTTAATCCAGTTGCCGTGTTCCTTCCCTAGTCGCCAGGCACATCATGCGAAGGAGAATGCCAGTGCTCGCTGCGGCGGACTTCAAGGCCATGAGCCATTGCTGATCAGGACCGGTTACTCTGAGCCCGTTGTCTCGCACCAGGGTGATCACCGCAGAGCCGCCGGGCGCGGCATCACGGAGAACGTGCGCGATCACGTGGCAGATGCTGGCTGCCGCATGGGAATCAGGGCTGATCGGAATATCGTCGACCGGAACGACGACAGGAAGTTGGACTGCGTCCGCCGTGAGGAAGGACAGCCACAGCGAGCGATCATGTCGCGCATCCGTGCCAATCAGCTGATCGATGCGACCAAGAACCTCATCGTCCGTGGCGATCGGGGCCAGGAGATCGTAGTCGGGGTTCCCGCCCGTGATTGTAATCATGGGCCAAGCCAACCTGGGAGCCGATAAAGCCGCCAGGCACTCCAATGCGGTTGTGGAAAACGAGGGCTACCGTGGGGCTGCCTGTGGGCGGACGCGGTTTACCGGAACCGGAACATCGTTACAGTCCGCAGGCTCCGCTAGCTGCCCTGGGTCACGAACCCTTGCGAGTGATTGTGGCGGTCGGTGAAGAACCCGACCGCCGTGCAGTGGCCGGTCGCGCCGCACGAGACCGCCGTCGGCTCGGCGAAGCCAGGCTTACGGCTCAGGGCCGTCTCGCCGGGCATGTTGACCGCGTTAGACCACTGGCCGTTTCGCTCGCTGCCGGCGAACCCCTGCTGGGTATCGTTGCCAGGAATCCCGTTCTCGTAGTCCCCGCCGACCGCGCAGTTGCCCGTCGAGGCGCAGGAGGCCGTCGAGATCTCGGCGTACCGGCCGGTGACCAGCTTCTGCAGGCCAGGCACGGGGACCGCCGTGCCCCAGACGCCGTTCTTCTCGCTGGCCACGAACGCCCAGCTGTACGGCTGCCCGTAGGTACCGGCGGCCAGGCAGTCCCCCGGCGCGGTGCACGAGATGGAGTCGGTGAACGCGGCCTGGACATCGACCTGCGTGTTCAGTGCTCCGAGGCCAGGCACCTCAATCGCCTGATCCCAGACCCCGTTCTTCTCATCGGCCACGAACCCCTGCACGTTGCCGTAGCCGCCGTCGACAATGACGCCGTCGGTGTAGTACCCGCCGACCCCGCAGTTACCCGCCGAGGCGCACGACACGGTCAGGGCCGCGGCGCCCCCGCCCTGGTTCAGTGCGGCCAGTCCTGGCACCCCGCTCGCCTGGCCCCAGGTTCCGTTCGCCTCGCTGTCCAGGAATCCCTGGCCATCACCTGAGCTATCGGTGTAGTACCCGACGGCGACGCAATACCGGCCCGAGCCGCAGGACACCGACGTGACCGCCGCGCGTACGCCGTGGTTCAATGCCCCCCGGCCCGGCACTTCGATCGCCTGGCCCCAGATCCCGTTCTTCTCGATGGCCGCGTAACCCTGCTGATGGCTGACGCTGTCGCTGTAGCTGCCGCCGACGACGCAGTTGCCCGCCGAGCCGCACGACACCTGAGTGACTCCGGCCGGGCCCGCCTGGTTCAGCGCCACCAGGCCGGGTACCGCGATCGCCTTACCCCAGACTCCGTTCTTTTCGCTGACCACGAAGCCCAGGCTGTGCCCGGCGGCCTGGTAGTCTCCTCCGGCCGCACAGTTACCCGAAGACGTGCACGACACCGACAGCACCTGAGCCCGCCCGCCCTTATTCAATGCCGGAAGGCCCGGCACCCCGGTCGCCCGGCCCCACCGGCCATTCCGCTCGGTCACCACGAACCCTTGAACGTCCTTGGCCTTGATCTTGTAGGACCCGCCGGCCGAACAGTTGTCAGCCGAGGTACACGACACCGACCGGACGGAAGCGGACCCGCCCTCATTCATCACCCCAAGCCCGGGAACCCCGATCGCCTTACCCCAGACGCTCGCCGCGGCTGGAGCCGCTCCCCGGCCGGGCGCGGCCCAGGCACCTGCCGCCCCCGGGACGACCAGCACCCCCGCACCCCCCACCGCAGCCACCGCAGCCACCGCAGCCACCGCAAAAACCAGAACCCGTCGGCCCAGCATGTCCGTGACACCTTCCCCGACCCGCCATCCAGCGGAACTCAACCGAGTGATTGCCCTCGGCGAGAAGACGCGCGGCCCGCCGATTCGGTTGACCGCGTTTCCTCCAAGCGCGTGAGGCAGGTGTCTTCGCAGGGATGTCATTCCCGGCGACGGGCGCCTTCCCTGGCTAACTGGTCGGCGGCTGCCGGACTAGAACGGCTACGTCGGCGGCCGTGGCGGAGATGGCGATGGCGTCAGAGTCAACCTTGACGGGGGTCAGGACGGGAGTGCGGCTGCCGTCTCCGGTCTGGCCTTGCGAGTTGGCGCCCCAGGCATAGACCTGGCCAGTGGTGGAGATCGCGTATGAGGTCGCGCCTGAGGTGGCCAGGCTCAGGTAAGTCACGCCATCCGGCGCCGAGAACGGCACGGGCAATGGCTGGTCAGCGCTGGTAGCGCCGTCGCCTAGCTGGCCGTAGGTGTCGTTGCCCCAGGCGTACAGCTTGCCGTTGGCGAGCAGGACGAGTGTCTGGCCGTTGTTGCCAAGCGAGCCGCCCTCGCTGGCCAGCCGGACCCGGCCAGGCAGGCTGACCTGGACCGGCAGATCAGATGAGTGACCGACGGTTCCGTTGCCGAGTTGCCCGCGGCTGTCCAGGCCCCAGTCGTAGTAATTGCCGTTCTTCAGCAAGGCGCCGGTGTTGCCGTAAGAGGCGACGAGGGCGGTGACCTGAGCTCCGTCGATGTGCTTGACCCGGATCGGGACGTAGCTGGTCTTGGTATTCCCGTCGCCAAGCTCGCCGAACGCGTTCGTGCCGCATGTGTACAGCTTGCCGCGGGCGTCGAAGATTGCGTGATCGGAAGCCCCGGCCGCCGCCGTGACCTGCGCGAACGGCAGCCTGACCGGCCGGGTGTAGGTCGTCGCGCTGCCCCGGCACAGCTCGCCGCCGTAGTTGAAGCCCCAGCCCCAGACGTGGCCGGTCGTGTCGATGGCCAGAGCGGAGTCGAACGGCATGACATCGGCCGGCATCGACGCGATCTTGACGCCGGCCGGGAAGTGCACCCTTACCGGCTGGGCGAACGAGTCATGGACGCGGCCGTCTCCTAGCTGCCCGTGGGATCCCTGGCCCCAGGCGTACAGCTCTCCGTTAGCGAGCAGCGCGTAGTCAGTGGAGTTGGAGGTTCCGATCTGGACGATACGGTCGGGTACCGTCATCTCGACCGGGCGCAGGCTAGTGTCATCACCGCCTGGCCTGGCCTGGCCGAAGAAGGTTCCCCAATGATCCACGGTGCTGGACCTTGCCGCGTGAGCGGAAGCGAGCCCGGCCACGACAACTAATGCCGCACAGGTCATGGCGGCAGCGATCACGGCCAATAAAGATCGGCGAACGGCGAACGGCATTTTCTCTCCAGATGGTTAGCTGACTGGTGGGCGGCCAGAGCTGCGAAGGAGACACGCATGACACGATGCTTCCCGAAATTAGCTACTAAGTCAAGCGGAAAAGTAGGATTATGGACTGCGTGTTTCCCGGCCATGTTTCGATGGTCGACATGCCGGTCCCGGGTCGCTCATCGGAGGGCGAGCAAGAGTTTGAGCGCGTCGGCGACCGCCGCCATCTCTTCGGTGTCCAGCCGGCCGGCGAAGTCTCCCAGGCGTTGCGGGTCGACGGCCATCGTCTGCTCGATCAGCACCCGCGTCGGAGTGCCGTCCACCTCGATCTCGGGCCGGTACTGGGCCCACTTGGCTGATGTGCTCGTGGGAGCGACCAGTAGCGTGGACGGCTGGACGAAGTCCGATTGCACGACTACCGCGAAACGGGCACCTTGCTGCTCGCGGCCGGTTGCTGCCCGGGCGGCTTTGACGCGGAACAGGTCACCACGCACGGAGTTCCTCCATGTCGGCGAGGGCCTCAGCGACGGCCTGGCGGTCATCGGGGTCGTCGGCTAGTTCCCTTGAGCGCCGGAGAACCTGGTCCGCCAGTGCCGCTTCGGCGGCTTCGTGCAGGGCGCGCCTTATCACGTCAGTGCGGCCTGCGCCCCACGCTTGCTGAAGGGCCGCCAGCTCCTGCTCCGTCCGCTCGTCGGCCCGGAACGTCACGGTTGTCATACTGGAAACTATAACTTCGTGTAATACATTATGCAACACACGCTCTAATCGCGGGTGTGAAGCCGATGTGGAGTCGGCCAGTCCGAGGCCGCCGCCAATTGACTTAGGTTCTGCCCACGGCGATGCTGTCTTTTGACGCGCCAGGCGCAAGCAGGCCGTCACGCGGGCCGATCGATCCTGCCTTGGAGGGAGCGGGCGTGGACCATGACAGCGATGGCGTCGCACTGAATGACGTGCTCACAGACCCAGACTTAGGGACCAGCCTTCTGAAGCAAGGTCCGGTTCACCGGGCCGTACTGCCCAACGGCGTGCCGGTATGGCTGGTAGTCGGCTATGACGAGGCCATCGCGGCGCTGAACGATCAGAGACTCTCGGTGGCTGCCATGATGGCGACCGGGGCGCTCGACGGCGGACGGCTCAGCCCGGATATGCGGAGCGCTTTGCTGGGGAGTCTGACCAATGTCGATCCGCCGGATCACACGCGACTCCGTCGCCTGGTGTCCAGCGTCTTCACCGCCCGTCGCGTCGAAGCTATGCGGCCATGGATCAGCCAGCTGACCGACGAGCTGATCGACGGGCTCGCGCATCACGACCAGGTCGACCTGATGGCAGAGTTCGCCACGCCGCTGCCGATCCTGGTCATCACCGAGCTGCTTGGCATTCCCGAAGCCGACCGGCTGCGGCTCAGGGCCTTGTCCCGGACCCTCATCTCCGGTCTCGGCTCGCCCGACTTCCCGGTGCAGGACGCCGTGGACTTTGTGGAATACCTGCGCGGCCTGATCGCGCTCCGGCGCGACGACCCCGACGAAGCCCTGATCTCCGCCCTGATCCGGGCCAGGGACGAAAGCGGCGCCCTCAGTGAGAACGAGCTCACCGCGATGATCTTTCTGATGATCATCGCTGGGCACGACACAACCCTCAGCTTGATCGGTAGCGGCGTATACCTGCTCATGACCAAGCCAGACCGGGCCGCGCGGCTGCGCGCGGACCCCAGCCTGCTACCTGCGGCGATCGAGGAATTCCTGCGGCTGGAAAGTCCGGTGCCGACGGCCAACTTCCGGGCCGCGATCGATTCGCTTGAGATTGACGGGACGCGCATTTCGGCCGGCGACCTGGTCGCGATCAGTCTGCAGGTAGCCAACCGGGACGACTCCCAGTTCTCTGATCCTTCCCGACTCGATCCGGCCCGAACGGAAGGCCGGCAGCTTGCCTTCGGCCACGGGACACACTTCTGCCTGGGAGCCCCGCTGGCCCGGCTGGAAGGCGAGCTGGCTATCGGGACCCTGCTTAAGCGCTTCCCGGATCTGAGACTCGCGGTTCCTGCCGCCGAACTAACCTGGAGCCAGGCATCATTCGTGCACCGGCTGGAGAAGTTGCCGCTCCTGCTGTCCTAAGCATTAAAACTTTCGGGCACAGCCGTTACCGGCATGGTCATGAAGCCGCGGAAGGACGTGCTGGGGAAGCGCGCAGGCGAATCGGCAAAGCGCCAGGACCCGAGTGCTCCGAGCAGCATGGGCAGCAGCGTCGCGATCTCCGTCCCGCCCAGCGTGACGCCCAGGCAGCGGTGGATGCCCTGGCTGTACGACAGCGGTCGGGTCCCGTTTCTGTGCAGGTCGGCCTCGTCGGGGCGATCGAAGTAGCGCGGGTCCCGGTTCGCGGACCCGATCATGACGTGGATGCTGTCGCCCTGGCGAACCTGGACGTCGCCTACCTCCGCGTCTCGCAGCGCCACCCGGGAGACCATCTGGATCGGCGCGTCCAGGCGCGCGCACTCGTCCGCGGCTGCGGGCGCGAGCGCGGGGAACTCACGCAACTGGGCGACGAGGCCAGGTGACCTGGTCAGGATGTTCATCAGGTTGCCCAGCATCATCCGGGCCGTACCCGATCCCGCCTGGAACAGGATCGGGACGGCATTCGCCATTTCGGCGGGGGTCAGTGAGTCAGGGCGTCCGGCCGCCGCGGTCCACGCGGCCAGCGCGCTGCCGTCCTCGCTTCGCCCGGTATCGGCCAGCAGGTCCGTCATGTAGTCACGCACGCCCAGGGCGGCCTCATCCGCTCTGGCCGGCCCGCCTTCGGCGTATGACGGGTCGAGGACGAGCGTCATCTCCTCGAGCAGGGGGGAGATCTGCGGGTAGTCCGACTGGGGGATACCGACCAGCCGCCCGGCCACGCGCATCGCCAGCGGCGCCGCGACGAATTCGACGAAGTCAGCAGTGCCACAAGCGTCCAGGGCAGCGCAGAACTCGGCGACTACCTCCGTGACGACCTGCTCCACCATGGGCCGCAGCGATCTCACCCGGCCAGGCGAGAAGAGGGCGGCGAACGCATCCCGCAGGCGGGTGTGCTCGGGCGGATCGCAGGCAAGCATGAAACCCGACATCTCGACCAGGGCGGGACGGTCTCGCCAGGACTGGCCGTCAAGCCCGCGCTGGTCCTGCTGGTCCCGCCAGGCGGCACCGCGCGCGCCGAAAGAGGCGTCACGCAACACCGCGGCGCACTCCCGGTAGTGCGTGACGACGATGTCTGTCCTGCCCACCCGCATGGCCGGGGCGAGCGCGCGCAGCTGCGCGTAGATCGGATACGGGTCGCGGATGCCCTCGTCGGACCTGAGGCTGGCCAGCAGTTCGGCGCCTCGCGCCCGGTCCAGGCGGCGGGTCAGCATGGCAGCAGGGTGACGCCGTGCCGGGACCTGATGCCGGTCAGGGCATAGTGCTTGGCGGTGTATCCCCAGCTGGAGCGCGCGGTGTCGAAATAGCGGGAGAGCCGGTCGGCGAACCCCGGCGCCACGGTGTCCATCCGCTCCCTGTTGGACTCGATTCCGCGTTGCCAGTGCTCTATCGTCGGGCCATAGTGGCTGGTGGTGTCAGTCAGCCAGGCGAGGCTGAACCCGGCGTCCTCCAGCTCGGCCAGCAGCTGGGACAGCGGTGCCATGGCGGTGAACCCGTACAGCTCCACGGCATCCGCGCTGGCCGGGCGGTTTTCGTATTCCTGCTGGTGAGCATGGCTGCGGTAACAGGTGGCTGACAGGAACAGGCGGCCGGAGGGGCGAAGCAGCCGGTAAGCCTTGGCCAGCGGCTCGCGGTGCTCGGGCAGGTGCTCGATTACCTCGATCATCGCCACCGCGTCGAAGGAACGCTCCGCCAGCGGCACGGTCTGGAACGGCCCGACCTCGACCTGCACCAGGTCGGCGACGCCGGCGTCGGCTGCTCGGCGGCGGATGTAGCCCGCCTGGACGGCCGACGGCGTGACGCCGACGACCCGGCAGCCGGCCTGGCTGGCGAGAAAGAGAGTCAGCCCGCCCCAGCCGCAGCCGACATCGAGCACGCGCTCACCGCCGCGCAGCCCGAGCTGGCGGGCGATGAGCCGCAGGTATGCCTCCTGTGCCTCGTCGAGGGATTCGCCGCCGGTGAACAGCGCGCAGGTGTACTTCATGTGCGCGCCGAGGAACGCCTCGAAGACCGCTGGCGGCTGCTCGTAGTGAACGTTGGTCGCGGTCGCCGCGGTGTAGGCGTCCAGGCTGCGCGCCGCGCTCACGACGCTCCGCCGCCCGCGGCGAGCTCGGCGGCGATCAGCTCCGCCAGATCCGCGACGGTGCGCGCGTCGCGGATGGCAGTGTCCGCGACCTCGACGTCGAAACGGCGCTCAAGCTGGCTGACGGTCTGCATGAGCCGTACGGAGTCGGCGTTCTCCAGCAGGTCGAGTTCGTCGTCGGGGGTGATGGTCTCGTCGCCGAGTTGAAGCACCTCGCGGAGCACGTCGCAGACGTTGGCGAAGATGTCTTCCTGCCGGGCAATGTTCGTCGTCATGGGGACTCCTGTTCGTAGTTGCGGGATCTTGGTTGGGCGGGAGCTTGGTCGCGGGTTTGCTGGCGGTCAGGGCAGGGAGCGCGCTGCTTTGAGCAGGGCGGCGATTTCGTCGAGACTGCCGCCGGCGGCGCGGGTATAGGAGTCGACCAGCCGTTCAAGCGCGAGGTAGGACTGCCGGTGATCGTAGCCCGCGGTGGCGGCCACCTCCTGGGACCACCTGCGGTACCTGGGCAGCGTCTCGGCGAGCGGCATCCGGAAGGTGCGCAGCACCTCCTTGAGGTGGGGGGCGGCAGCGGCCGGATCGCGGCGCAGGTACTCCTCTACCAGGTGGGAGTAGAACGCGAAGTGCCTGGCCTCGTCGCGGCCAAGCCGCAGCAGCAGCTCACGCAGCGTCGGCTCGCTGATGGCGCTGCGAAACTGCTGGTAGAACAGCTGCGTCGCCTTTTCCTGCAGCATCGTGTACGTGAAGATCTCCAGCGGCTCCAGGTAGGGCAGGGTCATGTGCTTACGACCCTCGGCGGCGAGGTCGAGCCGGAGCTGGCACGGCTCGGCCAGGCCCGCCGTCTCCTGGTAGCGGGTCAGCGTGCTGGCGTGGCGTTCCTCGTCGTAGGCCCAGGCGATGAAGAAGCGGAAGTACTCCCGGTTCAGGGCGACCACCGGCAGGTCGTGCTCTGCTCCGTCGACTGGGAAGGCATGCAGCAGAGCGGTCACGTACCCGGGGATGTGATCTTCGATGAAGGTGATGTATCGGACGACCGACACGTCGGCGTCGGTGAGCAGCTCAGGCCTGATTGCGCCCCAATCGAGGTCAGCGACGCCCCAGCCGTGATCCTCGCCCCGCTGGACGGCCGCTTCCGCCGCCTGTGCGACGGTGGCCAGGTCTGGCGGGAGCGGCCCGTCACCTGGCACCGGCGGATCAGTGACCAGGCTCGCGGCGGTCATCTCGGCACCTGCGTGCTGCCGAGCCGGGAACGGACCGTCGTGACCGCGTAGTGCTTGGTCGTGTATCCCCAGCCGGCGTTGGTCGTCTCCAGGTAGCGGACCAGTTCGCCGGAGTAGCCGGGGACAATCGCGTCGATGCGGGCGCTGGCCGCCCGCACGCGCTCCAGCCAGTCCGTTATGGTGCGGTGGTAGCTGGGGGTCAGATCGGTGATCGCGCTCATGCTCAGCCCGGCCTGCTCGGCCGCTTCGACCAGGGCGGACAGCGGCCGCATGACCCCGTAGCCGAAAACGGACCCGGTCACGTGCTGGCTCGCAGGCCCCGCCGCGTAGCGGTTCAGCATGCCTTGGCTGCGGTAGCAGCTCGCGGATACGTAGATGGGGCTGTGCCTGCGCACCAGGCGCGCCGCGATGCTCAGCGCGCGGCAGTGGTCGGGCAGGTGCTCGATGACCCCGACCAGCGCCGCCGCGTCGAAGCAGGCGGCCGGCAGGTCCAGGTCATAAACCGATCGCTGGATCACCCGCACCAGCCCGTCCAGGCCGGTGGCCCGCGCCTGATCGCGAACGTAGCGTGCCTGTGCTTGCGACGGCGTCACGCCGGTGACCCGGCAGCCGAACGTCTGCGCGAGGTAGAAGGCGAGGCTTCCCCAGCCGGTCCCGATGTCGAGCACGGACTCCCCGCCGGTGATCCCTAGCTGTCCTGCGATGAACGCCAGCTTGGCCTCCTGCGCCTCATCCAGGGTGGCCGCGGGGTTGGTGTACAGCCCGCAGGTGTACTTCAGGCGGCGGCCGAGGAACGCCGCGAACATCTCGTGCGGCAGGTCGTAGTGCCTGCTGGTCGCAGCGGCAGCCTCGTCTGGGCTGATGGCCGTGTGCGTCATGAGGCAGTGCCCTCCGATAGCTTGCGCGCGGCCAGCAGCCGCTGCCACTTCCCGCTTGTCGTCTTGGTGAGCCAGCGCGGCGTCACCAGGTGCACGCTGATCTGCGTGGTTCCCAGCCCGGCGGTGACCCGCTGCCTGATCTGGCGCTGCAGGTCGCTGGCCTGCGCCCCGGTCAGGGTTGTCTCGGCGATCACTGCGATGCGCTCGCCGGTGCCGGTGCCGGTGCCGGTGCCGGATTCCGCGACGGCGACCGCGTGCTGGCGGTAGACGCCCGGTACGGCGCGGGCGATCGCCTCCGCGTCCTCGGGGAAGTAGTTCTGGCCGTGTACGATGATCATTTCCTTGCGGCGGCCCATGACGTAATAGTCCTCGCCGAGGCGGAAGCCCAGGTCACCGGTGCGCAACCAGCCCCCGTCGAAGAGCGCCGCGGTGGCGTCGGCGTCGCCCAGGTAGCCGCTGGTGACCGCCGCGCCGCGGACCTGGATCTCGCCGAGCTTGCCGCTACCGTGCACAGGGCCGTGCTCGTCGGCGAGCCTGACCTCGAGGCCGGACACCGGTCTGCCTACCGATACGGCGGTCTTCGCGTGCGGGTGGTCAGGGCCGACCAGGCTGACTTGGCCGGCGGCGCCGAGTTCGGCGCGATCGAAGGTGGCCATAAGGGGCGGTGCTCCCGGCTCGGGGAAGGTAACCGGGAGCGTGGCCTCGGCCAGGCCGTAGACCGGGTACATCACGTGCGGCGCGACGCCCGCCGGGCCGAACGTCTCGGCGAACCGCGCCACCGTCGCCGCGCTGACCGGCTCGGCGCCGTTGTAGGCCACCCGCCACGACGACAGGTCAAGCTGGTCAAGCACCGCCGGGGTGGCGGCGGCGATCAGCATCTCGTAGGCGAAGTTCATCCCCGTGAATAGGGTCGCGTGCGAGGCGCTCATGCACCGCAGCAGGTCAGCTGGCCTGCGCAGCAGCGTCAGCGGGTCGAACACGAGGGAATCACAGCCGGTAAGCAGCGTGCTCAGATGGCCGAAAAGCCCCATGTCGTGATGGTGCGGCATCCACTGCACCAGCACGTCGCTGGCGGTGATGTGTGAGCTGGTCACGATCGACCGCAAGCCGGCGAGAACCGCCCGGTGGCTCAGCATGACACCGCGCGGGCGAGTGGTTGTCCCGGACGTGAACTGGACCACCGCGAGGTCGTCAGGCCGCACGCTGGGCAGCACGGCCCGTGGCGGCGAGGCGCAGATCGCGGGACAGAGGCGAAGTCCTGGCCGGTCCAGCTGGAGCAGCCTGGCGCAGTCGAGGCCGCGGCCGTGGGCGACCAGGTGCCGCATCCCGGCGCTGTCGGCGATCCGGCTCAGCCGGCCTAGCTGGGCTGCCGGGTCGCCGACCGGGGGCAGCGGCAGGACGGTCACCGCGCCGCCGGCCAGCCAGGTGCCGAACAAAGCGGCAAGCAATCCGGGGCCTGCCGGCGCGAGCACGCCGACGACGTCGCCGGGGGCCACCCCGTCGGCCACCAGCGACCGGGCGCAGCTGCGGGCCAGCTCGGCCAGCCCGGCGGCGGAGATCTCGGCGTCGGCGTCGGGGAAGACGGTGCTGGCCTGCGGGGAGCTGGCGGCGACCGCGAGTAGTGAGTCACCGAGGGTGCCGCCCGCCGGGGTGTGGGTTGGCGGGGTGTTGCTAGGCACGGTGTCGCTGGCCAGCACGGTAACGCTCTTGGCAGTCACGATTCGCTCTCCTTCGCCTCGGCCTGTGGTGGTGGCGGCGGTGGTGGTGCGTCCACCCCCGCCTGTGGTTTGTGGTAGCGGCGCCGGGCGACCGTCACGCCGCGAGCGCGCAGTCGCCACGCCTGCCAGTGGATGAGTGCGATGGTCAGGTAAGCCGACAGCACCAGGCCGGGCGTCAGCAGTGACCTGGCCAGGGAGGCCGGGGCGCGCACCCGGCGACCGTGAAGCACCGCGGTGAGTGCGGGCCGCGAGTCCGTGCCTCCCGGAGGCCGTTCATGGTCATGTCCCCGGCTAGGCCGGTACAGGGTGATGGCGGCCATCAGTTCGGTTTCGCCCAGAGCCATGCGCATCCGGTAGTAGCCGTCCTCGGGATAGAACGGCGAGACGTAAAGCCGCTTGGGAACCGGGTCGCAGTCAGTGTCAGGACGAATCAGGTAACAGTGCCGCTCGCCGAAGGTGTTGCGCACCTCGGCGACGACGCAGGCCGGGTTATCCTGCCCGTCGTAGCAGAAAAAGAAGGTGACCGGGTCGAACGCGTACCCGAGGCCTCGCGGCTGGGCGAGCATCAGCGCTCGCCCGCCAGACAGCGTGATGCCGTGCGTCGCAAGGAACGCATCGAGGTTGGCGCGCAGGGACCGGCCGGGTATGCCGAGGTGGTCACGGGGATCAAACCTGGCCAGCCGCGTCAGCGGCCACCGAAGGCTCGGCAGGTCATCGACGTCGGTCAGCCACAGGTAGACCGTGTGGCGGAAGGAGTGACGAACGCCGCCAAGCCTGGAATGCGTGAGCCGGCACTTGTACACCGCAGGCACGACAAGGCGCGACGGGGAGGCCAGGCACGTCAGCCACCGGGCCTGCGGGCTCGGGTCGGCCGTCTCGGCGTTGGCGGTGGCTACCATGTCACGCCGAACCTCTCGGCAGCGGCCGCGCCGGACCTGCAGCCGTCCTCATGGAAGCCCCATCCGTGATAAGCGCCCGCATAGGCGATTGTCGCCGAAGTGAGCTCAGCCAGCCGGGCCCGCGCCGCTGCCGCCTGCACCGTGTAGAGCGGGTGCTCGTACTCCATTCGGGCCAATATCAGGTCCGGGCTCACCCGGCTGGCATCGCCTAGCGTCACCAGGTACGCCGGCGGCGCCGCGATGTTCTGCAGGCGGTTCAGGTCATAGGTGACCTCGGGCGTGGCTCCGTCGGGCTGGCACGAGGGCTGGCGATGATTCCAAGATGACCGGTTCGCCGGGTGGCGCGGCAGCAGGCTGCCGTCGGTGTGCAGCACCGCCGCGGCTGGAGTGTACGGCAGCGCGCCGAGCACGGCCGTCTCAGCAGGCGTAGGGTCGGCCAGCAACCCGAGTGCGTCCCGAGGGTGCACCGCGATAACCACCCGGTCATAGGTCCGCGACTGGCCGTCCGCGTCCCAGACCTCGACGCTGTCCAGAGCCCGGCGCACCCCGCGGACCGGCGTTCCGCGGCGGACCTCGCTGAGCCGCGATGCTATCCGCTCCACGTAGGTGGCCGATCCTCCGGTCACCGTGCGCCAGCGGGTCGCCTGACCGGCCAGCAGCATGCCGTGGTTGTCCAGGAAGGCCAGCAACGCCCCCACGGGATACTCGCTCGCCGTGGCCGGGTCGCAGGACCAGATGATGGAGATCAACGGCAGTACGACATGGGCGGTGAAGCTGGCGGAGTAGCCACCATCGGCCAGCATCTTGCCGAGCGTCAGGTCCGGAGCCACGCCCCGGCCGAGGATCTGGCGCGCCTGGCAGTTGAACGCCGCCATCTCGGCGGCCAGGTCGCCGCCTGAGGCTTGGCTTGCCTTCTGCAGCCGGTGAGGCATCGCCCGCAGGCCGCTGCCGGAGGAGTACTCGAGCCCGCAGCCGTCACACCGCACGCTCAGCGACATGTCCGAAGGCTCGGTAGCCACCACGAGTTCGCGGAAGAGCCGACTCAGGTTTGGGTAGGCGCAGTCGTTGTACACCAGGAATCCGGAATCGAGCGCGATCTGGCCGCCCGGCGCCCTGATCTTGTGCGTATGAGCATGACCGCCGAGCCGCGGTCCGGCCTCGTATAACGTCACTGGCCAGGCGCGCTGCAGGAGGTAGGCAGCCGTCAGTCCGGCCACCCCAGAGCCTATGACCGCGACTTCGCCCGCGCCGCCGCTGCCCATGGCCGAGTCCCTTCCGCTTCGCCGGTGCGCCCGGAGGCCGCCCGCCGTTTCGCTCCTCAATGCCAGGGATCAATGTGCCGGGAATCCCTGCTTGACATACGTCTACGTTGTTACCTGCGACGGCGTTCAATGACGGGGCATCTCTACCCGTTGCCTCCCTCTTTAGGACCACCGGGAAGTCCTCGCCTGCCCGAAGGGCGTTCCCGGTCTTGAAAGACGGCGTCGAAGCAGTCAACGCGCTGCCCTGGCGGCACTTCGCCCCCAGGAACGCCACCGCCGACCGCGCCACTACCGCAACCCAAACGAGACCATTCACCCCGAATCTTCCTCGAAGTCAATCACGCACCAATCCTGACCAGCCATGACACCAATTATCGGTAATCCTAAACAAGATCATTCCGACCTCGCAGATGCCCAGGTAAGACTTATCTATCGGAACGGTTAGATGTCGCTGTTCTAAGCTTTGAAACGACGGCGACACGACTTCTGGCGTAATGCGTACAAACCGAGGGGAACGGTAATCGCACAGCGAGGCGCCGGTCGGTTGCGCCACGGTTAGGGGTTCGCCGCATTTCGCGTCCGAAATGCTGGACTTTGAGGGGGTTAAACTAGTAATGCCAAATCCAGGAGGCGTGGTTCGCTCCACGCTCGGCCGACGAGGGTCAGCGGACGAGAGGGTGTTTGCCCGGGCGATACCCAAGAAAGTCGAGATAACCGAGAGTTACTCGATGAGGCAAGATATCTCGAAGAACCGGTCGCTTGACCAGGATGGGCCGCCGTCCGGCCTGATCCGGGCCGAGGTTCCCTACGACGGATGCGACTACTTTACCCGTCAGGCCGTTGACGACGTCGACCACAGAAAGCCAGCGAGCGTGGGGGCGGGCGGGCCGAAGGCCGTCATCGGTCATCTGCTGTTCACCGACCACGAAAAGACGGACCTGCGCACTGTCATGCGGCGGTACAACCAGGCCGGCATCATTCCGCTTGAGGTTCCTGTCACCTCGGGCGATGACGACTCCTGGCTGACCGACGATCGCCATAACTGCGTGATCGAGTACGAGTACAAGCCTGACGACATCGTTCTCGTCCCGATCCAGCTTGAGGTCACGCTGGATGACCTCGAGAGCTTCAACAGGGAGTCTGACCAGATCGACGCGTTGGTGCAGATGGCGGCGGAGGAAAAGCAGTCGGAGGTCATCGAAAAGCTCAGGCAGGAAGCCAGTTTTTCGAGCGAACTGCTGCTGCGCATGCAGGTTCATCTCTCGCTTCCGATCAAGAAGGGCCACCCGGAGCCGAAGCCCGTGGTCAAGCACATGTCCATCGACTGGCCTGAGATAACCTCGCTGCGCACGACCGAACTCCTGGTGCCTCGTGGCGATGGCCTCACCCATGTACCGGTGAGCTACAACCCGGAAAAGGGTCGGCTTGAGTGGAAGATCGACCCGGCTGAATGGGTCAGGGATTCCGAAGTTGACAAGGACGATGACAAGGACGGCCACAAGCACAGTCACAAGTCTGAAGAGGTCCGCACTTACACTTACTCCACCGGCATGGTGCTCATCATCGGGCACCCCGGAGAGCTCTTCAAGACACCGAAGCTTGAGGTCAACGCCGAGGTAGAGGTGGAGGGCTATCTCCTGTCCGGGCTTGAGGTCCGGCAGTACGGCGCGACCGGGAACCGGACCGGCAACCAGCCTAAGTTGCTAACGAAATTTCGCATTTCCGCTCAGTTCTACCCGGCGGACGAGTTCGCGCGGCGGACGTTCTCGCCGCATCAGCAGTTCATCTTCGATGACATCGTGCCTAAGGAGATGCGGTTCACCGACGTTCTTACCGTGCTGAGGAACTCAAAGTTCAGGATCGACTGGCGGTGGCCCGAGGAAGGAAGCAGCAGCGACTCGCCGATCTCCAAGTGGCTAGTGCTCGCTAGCCGTAGTCAGGGTATCGACGAACTCGTGCTTCTCGTGGCCGTCGAAGGCGAGCGGAAGATGATGAACCGCGAGCAGGTCCTGGCCGACAAGATGGTCAGGCTCGTCGACAACAGGGAGAGCGGCCAGCTTAGGATCTCCGTGCTCGGAAAGCTGCGTGGTGATCACAAAGAGCTTACTCGCGAGATCAATGCCTTCCAGCAGGCTGTGCGCGAGCGGTTCCTGTTCCACACGATGTCGAGAGGGTAAGCAGGCAATGCCAGAAACGCTCATGGAACGCGCACCCCAGGTTCGCTGCTATGAATGCGGCCGGACGGACATCTTCTCGGTATGCCACCACTGCGGCCGGCCGATGTGCGAGGAGCATAGCCCGCGCGCCTTTCGCGAGGGCGGAGTCCTGGTCAAGGCGCCGAGAGGATCGGCCGATGAGGCTAAGCCGGCCAGCGCTGAACTCGCTGGCCTGGGTCTGCGCGGAAGGAACGGTGCGGTCTATCACTGCACCGATGATGCTCACATGGTCCGCGGCAGCCTGCGGTCGCTGATCGTCGCTGGTGCCGTGATCGCGGTGCTCGGCATCATCCTCCTTTTCTTGGCGACGCTGCCAGGTCTGGTGGTATTCATAATCGGCGCCGCGATCGGCGGTGGTGTCTTCGGCATCACCCAGTTGCGCGGGTCGGCCGCCAGCAAATCCCGGCGGCCGGTTCCGGTCGTACCGCACGTGAACAAGGTCGACATCGTCGAGCACTTGAGCGGTACCGTGCGGCTGGAAAAAGGCGAGTACAAGAGCACGGTGAAAGGCGTTTCCGGTCGGATCAAGATAGACATGTCGACCAACGAGGGGGGCAAGCTGCTGCAGTCGTACCGGAAGAAGTACAAGCTGCCTGAGACCCAGCCGGTCGGCTTCACGGCCGGGACCGCGCTGCTCCAAGGTGAGGCGGGGCTCGCCTTCCTCGCTAACCAGCCTGTAGTCCTGCCCACCGGCCTCGGCTTGTCGCTGTCGGCTGATTCAGTCGACGGGCATCCGCTGCTCCCGGCCGATGCCGGTCAGGGCCTGGGCGAGTGGGTGCTGACGGCCGACTATCAACTGAAGGATCGCGCGCCTGATGGCATCCCGCTATGGATCGTGCCTTCGCTGGTGCCCTCGTCCGACCGGCGGGCGCTTGAAGTCGACCTGCACTGGAATCCGCTTGGGCCAGAAGAGCAGCAGCTTGACCTTGAGGTCTTCGACCGGATTGAGTTGCGGCTTCCTGCGGACTGGGGAGACGTGGAAGATGTCGCTCCCGGTCGGCAGGCGGAAGTCGGCCACCAAGGAGAGCGCCGGATCATCACCTGGCGACAGCTTAAGCCTGAAGATGACAACAGCAGGAGCAAGGTAGAAGGCAGCAAGAGCGTCACCCTGCGGATGATGTTCGCGAGGCCCATAACCGAGCGGTCAGGCGCGTCAGGAAACGGTGAGCACGACCGGCTCACGCTGTGCGGCACTCTTGAGGCGTCATTCGGCGGAGTGCTTTCCGGCCTTACCGGTGTCGGGCTCTACCTGCCCGGCGGCGGGCAAGCTCACCGACCGCAGATCAAGCCGCGCACCAAGGTTGAGGTCACGTTCGATATCAGCCTCGGCGCCCTCCGCTATCAGGACGACCGGGTAGTACCCGATGAGAACAACGCCGAGGACCTGGAGAGGGGGAGGAACAAGGTCAAGGAAAAGCCATTTGAGCGGGTCGTGCCTGACTACAAAACCGTCGCTGACCTCACCAACATGATCAGCGGCAGCGACTTCTACGTTAAGAGCGTTGTCGAGCACGCCCCTTATCGGGACGATGCCCATCCCAACGTGGTCAATCGGGTCTGGGATATAGCCGGCCGCTGGTACGAAGGGATTTTTCCGGTCGACTTCGGCATCAACCTGCGAGGGCAAGAGATCGCCCAACCTGGTTCGGCCGAGGTACTCGGGCGTACCTTCGCCCAGGTGACGGTCAAGGGCGCCTATGCCAGGAGCACGATCGCCGCTGACGATGGCCAGGACGGCGACGGCCAGTCGCCGGGCGAAACGCCCAGCGAACTGCTCGAGCGCATCGAGGACACCTGGATGCGCCTGCAGGCTCAGGTCGGGGAAGTGCTAGAACGAAACTCCTTGTCCGCGTCCGGCAGGCGCGAGATCGCGGCTCCGGCCATCGACGACGCGGACTTCGTGCTGTCAGAGATGGTCGAATCTGACGAGGAAAGCGGCTTCGAGACAAACGTCGTGGACGTCGATGTCATCGAGTCAGATGAGCCCGAGCCGGCCCCGGCGCCTCCAGGCGATAGCAATCGGAAGCAGCGGGTAGCTGCCCTGCGCGAACGGCGGCAAGCGGCCGATGAGGCCGTGATACTGGGCCGGATCAAGGAAGAGACCCATAGCGGCATAATCGCGCGGATTGACGCCGAACTGAGAGAGCTGGGCGAGTCGTCATGAAAATGAAGTGCGCTAGCGGCGAAATCAAAGACGACAGCCTGATCTATGTCTGCCACCACTGCGGGACGCCGGTCTGCGTGGAGCATGGCTGGGTCGTGCCGTCCGATGACGCGTTCGACGATTCCGCCAAGCCGATTTCCCGAGCCGCCATGCACTGCGGCAATTGCGTGGAGGATTTCCACAAGGGCACCCTCAAGCAACATGGCTGGACAGTGCCGAAGCCGGTGCCGTCCCTGTCGCCAGCCGGTCCGCCCGTGCGGCCAGGACCTTACCAGCCAGGACCTTACCAGCCAGGACCGATGCAGCCGGGCCCAGGGCAGCAAGGACCCATGCAGCCGGGCTCAGGGCAGCAAGGACCCATGCAGCCAGGACCCATGCAGCCAGGACCCATGCAGCCAGGACCCTGGCAGCCAGGTGGACCCATGCAGCCAGGCTCAGGGCAGCAAGGATGGCAAGGGGCGAGCGGCAGGTCATGATTAAGGTTTCGGTCGAGCCGCTCCTGCTTGTCGCGGGCCGCCGGACGCAACTGGCGATCCGGTTCGCTAATACCGGCCAGCGAGCCTGCTCCGACGTTGTCTTCCAGTTCAGGCTGCCGTCTTCGATCAAGCTGATTTCCGGCACGAACCGGGCCGACATTCCGGTGATCCCGGCGGGCCGTGATCGCACTCACAACCTGACCGTCGAGCCCTCGGCGTCCGGAGTGTTCGAGCTGACCAGTCCCAACTTCTCCTACCGGGACGAGAACGACTGGCCAGTCCGGGTCACCGATTTCCGCGCCCAGCTCAAGGTGGGGGCCGCTCCCGCTCCTGCGGCCCAGGCCCGGCGGCCGCCGGCCCGCATGAGCGTCGAACATTCCGGTGGCGCGCTGGCACTCGGCGAGTGGGACATCCTGCGGATCGTGGTCAGGAACACGACCGGGATCCCGCTGACCGACGTCAGAGTGCGCATCAGCGGCCCGCTCAAGACCGACGGCAAGCTGGCCAGGGTCGCGGCCATGGGGGTCGGTGCGGCGGCCCGGTTCCCCTTCAGCGTCAACGCCGCTGAAGGCGGCCGGCACGTGCCCGTCGGCGTGCACACCACCTACAGCTATCCAGACGGCCAGGGCTCGGTTCGCAACCAGGAGCAAGACGACAGAGTCGAGATAGTAGTGGCCAGGCCAGCCGAGCCGGACGCGTCGCCGGGTCAGCCCAATCAGCCGCCGGCGACCGGCAGGCCGAACCGGCCAGGGGGGCCGGTGCGGCCAGCTCGCCTGATCACGAGGACGCGGCCGTGATCGAGGTCGCGATCCGCCCGGACGGCGCGCCGGCCAGGTACCGGGTTGATGTCGTGCGTTCGCCGGCAGGCGAAACCTCGGTCGGCGTCAGTCTCCTGGTCGGCGACTTGCTCGCCCGCCGGCCTGAGGTGCAGGACGCGCTGCTCAGGTCGGCCAGCCTCAAGCGGCCGCCGGCGCCGGAGATCGAAGAGTCGGTGCGTGAAATAGGCCGGACGCTGTTCGCGGCGCTGCTCGGCACCGACGAGGTGGCAGGCTTGTACCGGGCCGCGAGCGCCTTGGCTAGCACCCGCGGTCAGCGGCTGCGGGTATTGCTGCGGACCGACGACCCGCGACTGGCTAACCTGCCCTGGGAGGCCATGTACGACAAGACCTTCGGTTACGTCTGCCGACAGGTGCAGCTTGTCCGGCACCTGCCGGTACCGGCCGTGCCGCCGCCGCTAACCGTTAAGCCGCCGCTGCGGATACTCGGCGTGATCTCGTCACCTGCGGGCGTGCCCGCGCTCAACATCGATAGGGAAAGGGAACTGCTCACCGCCGCGCTGGCACCGCTGAGCGCCGAAGGCCTCATCGACGTCACCTGGCTGCCGGACGCTACTTTCAGCGCTCTGCATGAACTGCTTATGAGCCGGACCTGGCACGTGCTGCACTTCATTGGCCACGGCAGCTACAGCCCCGATGCCGGCGAAGGCCTCATCGTCCTCACCGGGGACGACGGACGGCATCAAATCATCGACTCGAGTGGGTTCGCTGACCTACTCCGCCGTGCCCGTCCCCAGCCGCGGCTGGTCGTGCTGAACTCATGTTCAGGTGCCGCCAGCGGGACAGCGGATTTGTTCGCCGGAACCGCGAGCGCGCTGATCCGGGCCGGCATCCCAGCCGTCACCGCCATGCAGTTCGATGTCAGCGACAACGCCGCCTCGGCGTTCACCCGCGGCTTCTATACCGCTATCGCTCATGGCCGTGACGTCGACGACGCGGTATCTGACGGCCGCATCGCCATTCTCGGTTCCAACGGCCGCACGCTGGAATGGCTCACCCCGGCCTTGTACATGCGCGGTGACCAGGCCCAGCTGTTTGCCCGGGCCTAGCGCTGGTTGCCCCGTGTTCAGTGCGTCAGCGACCATCGCGGCGTCGAAAGACTGGCCCCGAAGGGAAGGCTCTCCCCAGTCGACCTGGCCGTAGATGCGGTCGAGGCCGATGGCCTTGACCGCGTCGACTGGGCCAGTTCCCTCCGTGCCCGGCGGATCGGCGGTGCCCAGGCTACCGCTGCCCGGAAATGATCAACATCAATGCGCGGTTTGGTGTTCGTTTTCGGGCATCAATGCGCGGTTTGATGTTGATCATCTTTGCCCTGACGGGCGGCCGGTACCGACCGGAAGACGGGAACATGGCGGAAGGTGACATGAAAGTAACATTCCGCCGATAGCCCTGATCGCCCGTGACAAGCGGCCAGGCCCCGGATCACGATTTACGGCTGTAGTACTAACCCTGATGATTCACGGTGCGCTTGTCTGGGCCGGAATGGCTTAATTAGCGCAGGGAAAGGACCTTGTCATTTTGGGGGAAGCATTGGGGTTCTTCTCATACGGCGTTTGAGGTCGCGCTTAATCGGCCTCGTGTCAGGTCTAGAGAGATCATGTCTTCACAACCTCATACCGTGCTGCCCTGGGTCGTTCGCCGGACCAGGCTGCCTCTGCTGTCGTTGCGGTGCGTGGACTGCCGGTCGGCGTCGGCCACCACCGGCGAGGGCAGGTTCCGCGTCAATGCCAACGGCAAGCTGCTCGGGCCTGGCGGATTCCGCCCCGCAGCGGTTCAGGATCTACGTAGACCTGCTCGAACAGGGCCGAAGGATCGGTCTCCTCGTCCGCGTCCTCGACATTGTCGCTGACGATGCGCGGTTTCCTGACGGGCACGTAAAGCGGCCGTACGCACGGCGGTCTCGTCGAGCAGCGGCAGCTCACCGGAAGCTCACCGGACTGTACCCGGGCTATCTGCTCATCGATCTGCTGGCGTTGCCGGCGCAGCTCGGCCAGCCGCTGACTCGGATCGGTCTCGGTACCAAAGACGATTTGCCGCAGCAATTCAACAATGACGTTCAGTCGCGATTCGGTGCCGACGAAGTCCCGCTGGCGCAGGCTCTTGACCCATTGCAGCGCCTTCTCGACGGCGGGTGTGGCATCAAAATGCGGCTCATCGGTAGCGTCGGGATAGTACTTGCGCAACCAGCCCGCCCCAGGCGCGGCCCAGTCGTCGAGGTAGGCCCTCGCTGACTTGGGATACCTCTTGCCTTCGCGCTGGTCGTGTTCGCGCTGGTTAAGCGTGTAGAGCTCATCGTCGAGGCGGCTAGCCAATTCGGTCGCCGAGATCGACCGAATGTTGTCGGCGACAAACACCTGGTGCAGGAAGCTCAGCACCAGCGGCGCATTGTCCGCGCGGAGCAATCGCCAAGCTGGGCTGTTATCCCTGAGCCACGCAATATCATCCAGGTCCGGCACGACAACATCGTAGGGCGACCGTGTGACAGTTTCTTGTGCCCGCAGGGAAGGGTTGGTGACCTGGGCGGCGATCGACCTGGCCAGCGTCAAGTTTGTCCGGCAGCAACTGGCCGGGTATTCAGGGTCAAGCCCCTGAGCAGCATCGATGGCCCATGGTTGCGGTTCGCGGTGAACTACGACCCTGACGCCGAGGTGCACATCCTCGACGCCGGTCACTTCGCCCTCGACGAGTAGGCCGACGTAATCGCTGACCTGACCAGGAGATTCCTGCAGCGCAACTAATACACGACTCTCACCCTCGCGGGTGAGCCAAGGTCAGCCGCGAGGCTGATGCCATCTCGCCTCGCAGCTGCCAGGGTTGAGTTCCACAGAGCGGATAAGCCTGAGGAGGTGCCGCCAGTGAGAACGCCAGCCAATCGGCAATCATGCACAGCGGGCAGACTGTGATTGCCGTCGCCGGTCCTGTAGTTGCCGCAGACGCGCTGACGATGCGCTACAGCGCCGCGGTGACCGCGCTGACCAGCTGACGGTCAGCATCAGCCCGGCATCACGGGTCTGGTCGGCGCGCGTCCGCGCCACGCTGATCGTCCGCTCGGCGCCGACCCCCCCCCCCCCCCCCCCCCCGCCCCTAGCCACGCATTCTCCAGTCCGCACACACTCGTGCACCGTGTACAGTTTCTTGTGCCCGCAGGAAGGGTTGGTGACCTCGGCGGCGATCGACCTGGCCAGCGTCAAGTTTGTCCGGCAGCAACTGGCCGGGTATTCAGGGTCAAGCCCCTGAGCAGCATCGATGGCCCATGGTTGCGGTTCGCGGTGAACTACGACCCTGACGCCGAGGTGCACATCCTCGACGCCGGTCACTTCGCCCTCGACGAGTAGGCCGACGTAATCGCTGACCTGACCAGGAGATTCCTGCAGCGCAACTAATACACGACTCTCACCCTCGCGGGTGAGCCAAGGTCAGCCGCGAGGCTGATGCCATCTCGCCTCGCAGCTGCCAGGGTTGAGTTCCACAGAGCGGATAAGCCTGAGGAGGTGCCGCCAGTGAGAACGCCAGCCAATCGGCAATCATGCACAGCGGGCAGACTGTGATTGCCGTCGCCGGTCCTGTAGTTGCCGCAGACGCGCTGACGATGCGCTACAGCGCCGCGGTGACCGCGCTTGACCAGCTGACGGTCAGCATCAAGCCCGGCATCACGGGTCTGGTCGGCGCGAATGGTGCCGGCAAGTCCACGCTGATCAAGATCCTGCTCGGGCTGCTGACGCCGACCGCGGGTCAGGCTAGCGTGCTTGGCTTGTCCTGCGCGACCGAAGGATTCGAGATCCGGTCGCGAACCGGCTACATGCCCGAGCATGACTGCCTGCCACCTGACGTAAGCGCGACGGAGTTCGTGACGCATCTTGGCCGGATGTCCGGGCTGCCAGCTACCGCCGCGCGCGAACGGGCGGCCGACTCGCTCAGGCACGTGGGCCTTTACGAGGAGCGCTACCGGCAGATCGGTACTTACTCGACCGGGATGAAGCAGCGGGTCAAGCTGGCCCAGGCGCTGGTCGCCGACCCGGGCCTGCTACTGCTCGACGAGCCGACGAATGGTCTTGACCCGGCGGGACGCAGTCAGATGCTGGAGCTGATCGCCAGGATCGGCACGGAGTTCGGCATTTCCATCGTGGTGGCCTCGCACCTGCTCGGCGAGATCGAGCAGATCTGCGATCACCTGATCGCCATTGACGGCGGCAGGCTGTTGCGGGCCGACTCGGTCAGTGAAGTTACCAAGGTCAGCCAGGTCTTGCTGATCGAAGTCGACGACGGCGCGGCGGAACTGATCCCGGAACTAGTCCGCCGCGGTCTAGCCGCGGTCGCCTATCAGCGCGGGTTGCTCGTTGAACTGCCCGATACCGAGAGCTACGACACGATCAGGGACGCGATCGCCGATCTCGGGTTGTGCCTGGGCCGGATGGAGCTGCGACGGCACCGGATCGAGGAGATTTTCCGTACGGACCCGGTCCTCGCCGGGCGGACAGGAGCTCAGGGTGTCAGCTGAATCGGCCGGGTTGCTTGGACCTGCGGTGGCCGCGGGTCAGGACGGCGTCATCCATGACATTGGCTATCGCCAGTACGCGGGCGTCCGGCTGGGCCGGGCGGCGATCGTGCGGGCGCTGGCCTGGCAGAGCCTGCGGACCGCGTTCGGCATCGGGCGCGGCGCCAAGGCCAAGGTCTTCCCGGTCTTGCTGTTCCTGCTGATGTGTCTCCCCGCGGTGGTCAGCGTCGCCACCGAGGCACTGAACCCTCACGTTGGCCAGCTAGTGGGCTACGACACCTACCAGGACACGCTGCGGCCGCTCGTGCTGCTCGTGTTCGCCGCCCTGCAAGCACCTGCGCTCGTGTCCGGCGATCTGCGGTATCACACGCTGCCGCTGTATTTCTCGCGGCCGATCAGCCGGACGGATTACCCGCTGGCCAAGCTAACCGGGTTCTTCCTCGCCTGCCTGGCGCTGATCGAGGTGCCGCTAGTGGTGCTGTGGGCCGGCACCATCTCCGAGGTGCACGGGGCGAGTGCCGTCTGGCACCAGACCACGGCGTTCGGCGCCGGGCTGCTGTACGGGCTGGCCTGGGCTGTGCTGATCGCGCCGATAGGACTTGCGCTTGCCTGCATGAGCGGCCGCCGCGTGTTCTCTATTTGCGCCGTGGCCATTCCGCTGTTCTTCACCTGGGTACTCGCTCACGTGCTTAGTCATATAGGGCTTCAAACCTTTCGGCCAATAAGCACCGGGCAACTGCCCGCCCTGGCCAGCCTCGCCGGGCTCATCAACCCCTTTACCGTGCTGGCCGGGATTACCGACTGGTTCGGGTCAGCTCCGCGAGTCCTCTACGCGGCCGCCGGGCCACCTGGTGCGGGAGGACCTGGCGGCGGCCCGCCCCGGCTTCAGATGCTCCAGCTCGTTGGCCATTTCGGGCCTTGGTACGGAGTCGTGTACGTGCTGATGCTGGCGGCAGCACTTGGCGCTTTGCTGGTGAGGTACCGGAGAGTAGGCGTGGCATGAGCGGGATCGAGCTGGCCGGAGTTTCCCGCTGGTACGGCAACGTGGTCGCGGTCAACGACATCACGATGTCGATCGGCGCTGGCGTCACCGGATTGCTCGGGCCGAACGGCGCGGGCAAGACCACGTTGCTGCACATGATGGCCGGCTTCCTGCCCCCGTCCCGAGGCGAGCTGACCGTGGCCGGCCAGCCAAGCTGGCGGAACCCCGAGATCTTCCGCAGCGTCGGCCTGGTCCCTGACCGGGACTCGGTTTATGCCTTCCTGACCGGCACCGAGTTCGTGGCGGCGACAGCCAGGCTGCACAAGCTAACGAACCCGGACACCGCGGCCAGGGCGGCGATCGAGATGGTCGAGTTGACCGAGGCGGCCGACCGTAAGATCGCTACCTATTCCAAGGGAATGCGGCAGCGGATCAAGGTCGCGGCCGCGCTGGTCCACGATCCGCGGATCGTGCTGCTTGACGAGCCGTTCAACGGGATGGACCCCCGCCAGCGGCTCCACATGATGGACCTGCTGCACGCCCAGGCGGTGCAAGGCCGGGTCATCGTGTTCAGTTCCCACATTCTGGAAGAAGTGGAGCGGCTGAGCGGAACGATCCAGGTCATCGTCGGCGGCCGCCTCGCTGCCTCCGGTGACTTCCGTGCGATCCGCCGACTGATGACCAACCGCCCGCACGTCTTCGTGCTGCGATCCTCCGACGATCGCAGCCTGGCCGCCGCGCTGATTAGCTCGCCGGCTGTCCGCGCCGTCGAGCTGATGCCGGGCGGACTGCAGGTGTCGGCCGCTGACTACGGAACCTTCACCAGGGAAATCGCCGGGCTTAGTCGCAGAGAGGGCATCCGGCTCATCGAAGTGCTCCCGTCCGACGAGTCGCTGGAGAGCGTCTTCACCTACCTCCTGGCGTCGTGAGAGGACTGCTCGTGAAAGGAAGAGCCATGAACGGCCTGATTAACGGCGTCATTGTCCGGATCACCCTGCGGGCCACAATCAGCCGCAAGCGCATCCTGCTGCTGGCATTGCCGGCCATCGTACTGATCGGGATTTCTGCGCTGCTGACGGGGACCGCGGCCAAGAGCACGTCCTGGCCGCCGCAAATACTCGGCACCTTCGGCTTCACGGTCTTGCTGCCACTGACAGCGCTGATCCTCGGCACCGGCGTGCTCGGCGCCGAGGTCGAGGACGGCAGCATCATTCACCTGCTGGCGACGCCGGTCAGCCGGTCCAGCATCGTGCTCAGCAAGTACCTGGTCGCGGTCGGCCTGACGATCCTGCTGGCAGCGGTGCCCGAGTACCTGGCGGCCGCGATCGCGACCGGCGCCGGCAGCGAGCTGAGCCGCGGGCTTCTCATCGGCGCGATCGCGGCGGCGTTCGGCTACAACGCCTTGTTCATGTTGTTCAGCGCGGCCTTCAGGCCCGGCCGGGCGCTGGCGTTCGGGCTGGTCTACGTCGTGCTGTGGGAAGGGCTCCTGTCGAATCTCGTGCCAGGCGTGGCGCTGTTGTCCATCGGGCACTACGGCCTGGCGATCGCGAACGCCTTCGCCCACGAGCCCGCCCTGCACGCTTACCTGAGCACAGGTACCGGGATCGGCATGGGCCTCGTCATCGCGGTGGCCGCACTGGCCCTGGGGACCCGTCAGCTCTCAGCCTTCACCATCAAGGGCGACATTGCCTGACGGCAACATTCGGGCCATTCCTGAAATCCCGAACAGCATCTATGGGCCAGCGTTGCGGTTAGCTGAGATGCTCGGATCGTTGCCTTGAACCGGGCACGGCGGGCAGACCCCTGCGCGCGGCCCGGGACGACCCGGTCGCTTACTTCGCCGTCGCGATGAGCAGCGCTACGGTTGGCGCGGTACCGGCCAGCGCAGCGCCCGGGGTCTCCTCGCCGCTCAGCACCGAGCTGACCATCGGTTGCAGAAGCTCGACAGAGAGCTGCTCGTAGACCGGGGTCACCGGACGCGGGGTGACCACGTTGTAGACCGCCCGCTCTTGCTTGAAGTATGGCGCGGCCGCGTACAGCTTGGCGTCGTAGGCGGATGTGACCGACGGCGGGTCACCGTCGGCGACCGCGCGGTTATCCTGGGCGGCGACGCTGGTGAGGTACTGGATGAACGCCCAGGCGGCGGCCTTGTGCGTGCTCTTGGCGTTGATCGTGAGGTCGTCGCCGCCCAGGCAAGACTGGGGGGAGGCGCTGGGGAACGGTATCCAGCCGGTGTGCCCGTCGACGGCGGGGTAGGCCTTGGTCTCGGACAGCTGGAACACGTACGGCCAGTTCAGCGCGAACGGCGTCTGCCCGGAAAGCCACGCGTCCTGCACGCTGCCTTCGTTCCAGGTCGTCACCGCCGACGGCGCGATCTTGTAGGTGTGGACCGCGTCGTACATAAACCCGAGCGAAGCCTTATTCGCCGCGGTGTCGATGTTGGACAGCTGGGACGTACCGATGTGCGCGCCCATCGACAGCCACGCGCTCACCGCGCCCTCGTACTCGTCGCCCTCGAACGCCAGCCCCTCCTTCAGCGATTTGTCCTTCGCCAGCGCGCTCTTCGCGTCGGCGACCAGCGCGCTGATCGACGTCGGCGGGGTCTTGACCAGATCGGTGCGGTAGTACAGGCCCTCGGCGTTGATGAACCACGGGATCGCGTACACCCCGCCCTTGTACTCGCCGGTCGCCATCTGGCCGGGGAAGAACTCGCTGGTGTCCGGGTGCAGCGACTCCAGGTCGGTGATCCAGCCCGCTCGCGCGAACTGCGACGGCCAGGTGACGTCGGCGTAGAGCACGTCCGGCGTCGGTGAGCCTTCGAGGAAGTACTTCTCTTCCTGTCCTTCGGCGGTGGTCGAGGAGGCAGACAAATTGAGGATATTGACGGTGATGTTGGGGTGCAGTTTCTCGAACCCCGCGATCTCAGCCCTGGTCGCCGCGCCTTCCGAGCCAAGCCCGGCCGTCGCGAAGATGATTCTCTGCTTCCCTGACAGCGGTACCTGGTGCGTATTGTCTCTGTGGCCACCGGTGTTATTGCTACTGCTGCTGGTGCAGGCGGCGAGTGCGAGCACCACGACCACTGCGATCCCGGTCAGCCGGCCCCGCCGCTGGCTTGGCCACATTTTCATATGGCCACCTCGCTTTCTGGTAATGTTGTCGCATGCAAATGTCCGAGTTAAGGCACTAGCCTCAGTCTGTGGCCCCTCATCCAGGTACGTCGAGCGCGGTTCTGCAAGCGGTCAGCCGGCGGCGAAGGCTGAGATCTTCCGAAATTCCTCCGGCAGGTTATACATATGTGTTATATATCTGTGTTAAGTAGGAGTCAACAGGGAGTTACCTGGATGATCGCCGACGACATGGACCTACTGTCGCCACCTCCGCTGCCGAGCGCCGCCGGGGCCGTCCGGCTGGGCGAGTGATCTGGCATGCGGGCCATGCTGCGGTGGATCCGCTCGGACATGCGGGCTCACCCGGGCCAGGTCATCGTCGAGATGCTGGTCGTGGGAGGCGTGCTCACGGCGTTGCTGCTGTCGGCGACCGTGCTTGAGGGGGCGACGAATCCCTGGCGCGGCCTCTTCGCCCAGTCCAGAGGCGCGGAAATCTGGATGCACCTGGAACCGGGAACAAAGGTACTTGGCCTGCGTCAGATCCCAGGCGCGACCATCGCCGGACCCTACACCACAACCGCCGCGATGATCGTGAAAGGTCAGGTCGAGTCGGCGGTTGAGCTGCGCGTGATGACGCCCGTGATGCCGCAGGTCGGGCGGCCGCTCCTGCGCCAGGGAAGCTGGCTGACGCGCTCGGAGCCGGACGGAGTCGTGCTTGAGGACTCCTTTGCCCAGGCCATCCACGCGACGGTCAACTCGGTGCTAGTCATCAGCCAAGCTGGCGGCCTGACCGCCAGAGCCCGCGTGATCGGCATCGCGGCGACCTCCGACCAGGGTTTCTACCCTAGTCAGACACCAGGCCTGGCGTGGGTGCAGATGCCGCTGCTGCGTCGGGTCGAGCCGGTCGGCGGACCTACAGAAGAACTCATCGGCATCCAGATCTCCGACCCGGCGCAGACCAGCTCCGTCGTGCAGCGGGTGGAGGCGGAGCTGCCCGGCTTGGTGTGGAGCGTGTCCACCTGGACGCAGGTCGAGCAGTCGATGGTCCGCGGCGATCCGCTGCTCGGCCTCCTGCTCGCACTGTTCGGCCTCGTCGCGCTGGGCGGCGCGGTGCTGGTCATCGCCACCGCGACCGGCGGCCGGGTGCTCGTGCAACTGGAGGACCTAGCCACGCTGAAAATGCTCGGGTTCACCCCTGCCCAGATCATGGCGATGGTGGTAACGGAGCATGCCGCGGTCGGCTTGGTCGGTGCCGGCCTGGGGGTCGCCGCGGCCTGGGAGCTTACCTTCCCGCTGCTGCGCGGGATCCCGGCCACCGTAGTGGCGGCGGTGGCGCCGCTGCCGGTTCCGTGGATCGCGGTCATCGCCGGCTCGGCGGAGTTCCTCGTGGTCCTCGCCGCCGCCTCCCCGGCCTGGCGAGCGGGCCGGGTCAGCGCCGTGGTCGCGGCGCGGCGCCCGCTGCCTGTCGGGCACTTGTCGCAGCTAGCGCGGCTGGCGATGTGGTCGAGGTTCCCGCCGGCGATCGTGCTCGGCGCGCGGGCCGCCTTCGTCCGGCGACTTCCGGCCGCGCTGACCGTCGGCGGGCTCGGGATATCCATGGCCGTGATCACCATCGGTCTCGGCGTCGCGGCCACGGTCGATGGCCTGCAGCGGAATCCCGCTGACATCGGTCTGGCCGCCACGGTCACCGTCAGCCCAGGCGAGCTGACTCCGGGTCACGCCGCCCGGATCGTCGCCTCAGACCGGCAGGTAGCGCGCGCCTACCCGTCCGTTCAGGTAACCGCGCTGCTCACGAACGGCACGACCATTACCACACTTGGTCTTGGCACGGCGGCCCGGCCGTACCCCTTCCACGTCATCCAAGGACACATCTATCGCGCGCCCCTGCAGGCGGTCGTCAGCCAGGGCCTGTTTGACCAGCTGCACCTGAAACTCGGGCATTTCGAGGCCATGGAGATCAACGGCATACCGGTCGTCGTCCAGATCGTGGGCCGCATCGTCGAGCCCGAATACAACGACCAGGTGCTCGCGTACGGGCTTGACACGCTCAACCAGGACGGCGTGGTCAGCCTGCCGGTCTATTACAGCCTGGTGCTGCGGCCGGGCGTCACCGCGAGCGCCGCGCGCAATCACCTGCTGGCCGTCTCCGGCGGTCGGCTCGACGTGACCGAGATCACCGACCCGGCGAGCCAGCTCGGGATCATCCGGCCGATGCTCACCGGGCTGATCGCGGTCCTCGCGCTCGTCGGGCTGGCCAGCATACTCACGGCGTCGGTGGTCGGCATCCGCGACCAGTCCCGTGACGTCGGCGCGCTCCGCGCGATCGGCATGACCCCCAGGCAGGTCATGGCGTCGCTGATCAGCAGCACGGCAGCGCTCGCCGTCATAGCCGTCGCGGCCGGCGCCACCGCCGGGCTGCTGGTCTCCACCAGGCTCATCAACCTGGGCGCCCAGCTTTACGGCATCGGTTCTGGCATTGGCAGGCCACCGTCCGTCGAAGTGATGGCGGTCGCCATTCTCGTCGCGGTGACGGGCGCGACGCTGACTGCGGTCGTTCCGGCCAGACGGGTGGCGGCCATTCCGGTCGCTACGATGCTCCGACCATGAGAACGATCATCCGGGCTAGCGCACGGCGAACCGGGAGCGGCTCATGACGGCGATCCCGCTGGTGGCGATGAGTCCGTAGAGGGCTGGGGCGAAGAACACCTGCGGCAGGCCGAGGACGCTGATGCCGAGGCTGCCGGTCAGCCCTCCGAGGGCGCTGGCGATCGCCGTGGAGCTGATGAAGATGGCAGAGGCGGTCGCGACGGCTTGGGGCAGCAGTCGCTGGGCGACGATGATGCCCAGGGCCGCGAACACGCCCCATACCCCGCCCATGAGGATCTGCCCGGCGAACATTCCGGCGGCGTTGCCGGTCAGGGCGAAGCAGAGATTCGCGCCGACGCCGAACGCGGCGCCGAGGATCATCAGGTGCATCATGCCGATACGGCGGGCGGCGATCACGGCCACCGGCATCAGGATCAGCTCTATCAGAGGCTGGATGCCGATGACCGCGCCGATGACCGCCGTCGGCAGATGCAGGTCGTCGCGCATGTAGATCGGCAGGTAGCCGTACTTGATCGGCTCACCCGCGTAGACGAGCACGTACAGCCCGGTGAACGCGAGCAGCGGCAGCATCTCCCTGAGCTTCGGGTGCTGCGCGAGGCGCTCGGCCTGCGCTCCAGACGCGGACGCGGTGTGCGCGCCGGGCTGGGCCGGGCCGGTGCGCGCGAAGCCCATGGGGACGATCTGCGCGAGCGCGCACAACCCGGTGGCCGCGAGCATCACGCGCGAACCGGCAGCAGTAGCCAGGATCGAGCCAAGGACGGGGCCGACGACCCATCCGGCTGTCAACGCCATCCGCACGATGGAGACGACCCCGTCGGCCACTGGGCTCGCGGTCGTTCGCAGTTCGTCGTGGACCGCGGCGAACAGTTGCGAGCCGGCGGCGCCCGAGAAGGCCAGGACGACGGCGCTGATCACGAAGGGCATCCACACCTGGTCCGCCAAGGCCATCGCGATCCACCCGAGGAATCCCGCCAGCGCACACCACCGGAACAGCCCGAGCCGCTTTCCTGAGCGGTCAGAGCGCGCGCCGATCAGGTACCCGGCGAGCGGGGCGGTGATGTTCGTGAGGTAGAACAACCCGGCCGTGGTCAGCGAGACGTGCAGGTCGTTGACCAGGAACAGGGTGATCTGCGGCGCGGCGGCGGACGTCCCCAGCCCGGAGAGGAAAAGCGCGACGGTCGCCCCGCGGTAGAGCGGCGAGGCCCAGACCGAGCGAGCGGCCGACGACGTGGTCGTCACCGCGGCAGCGGCGAGAGCTGGTGGCATGGAGGAGACCCGTCGAATCTAGGCGATCTTGACGAGGGTGCCGGCTTTTTGGAGCGCTGCTATTTCCTCGGCGGGGGCGGTGGTGTCGGTGACGAGGGTGTGCGCGAGGCCGGAGGGGCCGACGTGGGCGTGGGCGGTGCGGCCGAGTTTGCTGCCGTCCGCGGCGGCGATGATGCGGTTCGCGGAGGCGATGATGGCCTTTTTCACCGCGGCGTCGTCGAGGTCGTAGGCGGTCAGGCCCTCGGCGGCGCTGAGGCCGCAGCATCCGAGGATCGCGGTGTCGAAGCGCAGCGCTGCGAGGGAGGCGAGGGTGAGCGGGCCGGTCAGGGCGCCTTCGCCGGTGCGGGGCCGTCCGCCGGGCACTATCAGGGTGGTCGGGCCGGGAGGGTCGCTGAGTACGTGGATGGCCTGCAGGGACAGGGGCATCACGGTGACCTGCCGTCCGCGCAACTGGCGGGCTACGTCCAGGCAGGTGGTGCCGCTGTCGAGCAGGATGGTCTCGCCGTCCGCGATGAGCCGGGAGACCTCGGCGGCGATCCGGTGCTTGGCGTCGGCCGCTTCGTGGGCGCGCAGCGCGAAGGGCGGCTCCTGGCCTCTGAGGAGCAGGGTGCGGGCCCCGCCGCGGACGCGTTCGAGGGCGCCGTGCGCGGCCAGGGTGTCCAGGTCACGCCGGACGGTCATCTCCGAGGCGCCGGTCAGCTCGGCGAGTTCGGTAACCGTGGCGCTGCCCGACTCCTTGACGGCCCGTGCGATCAGCTGGTGCCGGCCCGCGTTGCTCATTACGCGATTGAACACCCCTCAGAACGAACATGCAAGCTGTGCTTATGGCGTATTTCAAACATCAGTACTGTTCGTTATGGTGGCTCGCATGGAACGCTCCCTGCGAGCCGCCCGTGTGGCGACCTTCGCCTACGGAGTCGGTACCTAAATGGGAACCATTTAACAAGACACTATCGGTAGAGGCGAAGTGGCTCGGCGGCTGAAAGCCCCGCAGTCATTGCGCCCGGTAGCCCGCCACGCCAGACGCAACGTTAGGCGTTAAGCCCTTTTTATTGCCGACAGGCGCGGATCGCTGTACTGGTAGATCCCAAGCCACCGCGAATTATTGAGGTCATAAAAGGCCATTGCCGTACACTTGTGCAGTCGGCGGAGGTGATCACTTGGCGGTCCCAGTGCCTCGCACGTGACGTGTCGGTAAGTGAGTACTATCGCCGGAAATTTCGCGCCTGACTTCATATCGCGGTACAAGGGCTCGTAGTCGGCAATGATGTCATAGGCGACTTTGGGTGACTTGAGCTGTGAGCCCAGCACCGCCTTGGCCACCCGGCGCTTGTAAAAGAAGTGCAGGACCCGCGTTTCCTGGGCCGGGGTGGCTACTGCGCTTGCAGGTGCGGGTGCCAGGATGAGGCCGATGGCCGGGTAGCCGGTATCACCCACTGGCACCTTCTGCATAAAGCGCTGAGCGCCTTTGTTCAGGGCAACTTTTCCCACCGCGTGTGATGAGTCAGGTATGATCTTTGGAAGAGAAGAATGTCCGGCCTCAGAATTGCCGTGAACGGTACCGCAACCAGCGAGCGCTAGAGCTACGACGATGCCAAGCGCTGACGTCGCTGCTTTCTGCGTAATCATTCTAGTGCAGGGTATCCGCTCCCGGCTACTGTTGTTAACAACGCAAAAGCGATCAGACTTCTAATCGCCAGCCACTTGATCATTCCACGGTTCCTCCGGACTTGTTCCGCCCCTTTGGCACGCCGATAACTGCGCTACCCTTGAGGCCACAACCCGCCAAAGTGAGAATATCATCTCAGTCAAGATGCGCCGCCAGGGCAAGCGACTATCCAAGGTGTTAGCTGGAGTTGTGGTCTCGGTTGGCCTGCTAGCCGCCGGAGGGCCGGAGTGTGGTCGCAACGGACGCCGGTCAGTCCCTGGATCGCGCCTTGCCCGCGCGGTGGGCTGCGGGGATCAGTTGGAGTACGGGCTGGTGATTGCGATGGGAGTCCGGGCTTCGGCTAGTGCTGTCTGAGGGAAGCGGGGGCCTTTTTTGTAGTAGCGCGCGCGAGTCCGGCCGATTGGCTCGAGGAGGTCCGCCGAGACGAGGTCGCGGAGATCTCGCTGGGCCTGCTGGAGGCTGAGTCCTTCGGCATGCTCGTAGCGCAGCCTCCGGGCGCGCCCGGTCATCGCGACGTCGTGCAGCGCGGAGACCACGCGTTCGTCTAGGCCTCTCTGTTCGGCATAGTCCATCAGCAGCCGCCAGGTCCGCCCGGACCTGGCCATCCGGTGCCGTACGACCTGCGCCTGCTGGTGGTAGGCGAGGAGGTTGAACTGAACCCAGCTGGAGACATCCTGCGCCGCCTGGTACGTCGCGCCTAGGCTGGCGAGTTCGCGGTAGTACTCCCAGGTGTTTCCCGGCCGTCCCAGCCAGGCTTCGATCGAGGAGAACTCCGGGGCGAGGATTCCCTCGCGCGCGATGAGGAGCGTCTGCAGTGACCGTGACAGCCGCCCGTTGCCGTCGGCCCATGGGTGGATGGAGACCAGGTGCAGATGGGCCATGGCCGCCCGGATCAGGGGGGGCGTGTCGTCAGCCGCGTTCAGCCAGTCGATGAGCTCGGCCGTCAGCCGGGGGACGTCTGCGGCGGGAGGCGCCGTGTACGCAGCGATTGACGGGTCGCGGGCATCGGTGACGTACACCGGTCCGCGCCGCCATTGTCCGGCCGGCTTGCGCGGGCTGTGCCGGTGTCCTTGCAGCATCCAGTGGAGCGCGTTCAGGAACCCCTTGCCGAATGTGAAGTCAGGTGCGTCATGCAGCGTCTGGATATAGGTCATCATGTGCTGGTACGCCACCGTCTCGGCGAGGTTCTCCTCCGAGATATCGACATCGTGCTCGCCCTCGAGCAGGTCCGCGACGTCAGCCGTCGAAACCTTGAATCCCTCGATTGAGTTGGAAGCCGCGATCGCGTCGGCGGTGAGGAACTTCCGCAAACCGTCCGTCCACTTGGCAGGCGTGCCGCGGATGGCGTGCCGTAGCTCTTGGCGCATGACATCGATCTCGGCGAGCACGCGCGCGTCTTCCGCTGAGATCTTAGGCGTCGGATATAGCATGACGCAATAATATAATGATTACGTCATGCTATCAACATTGAGAGGTGGAGTGGGCCTCCGGGGTCACGGGAGTGAGGCCAGGGTCAGTACGGACGGCAGGTCGCTGTCTTGGTGCATGCGCAGCAGTTGGTAGCCGACGCCGCCGACCCCGTGCAGAAGGCACGGGGTGAAGGTGTCGCGCTGCAGGCCGCTGACCGTTCCGTTGCACTCGATGCTGCCGATGATCCGGGCGTCGAGTCGCTGCCGGTCGGTGCTGGCCGGCGCGCAGCCCGATCGGACGGCGACGTCGGCGAGCTCCCAGGCACCGAGGTCACCGTGACACAGCGAGTGATTCCAGAGCAACTCGTGCCGGCCAGTGACCTCGGTGGCCAGCGGGACCAGGTCCTCGTTGGCTACCCAGCCCCGGATGGCGAGATCGGCGGCGGCCAGCCCGATGCCAACCGAGCCGTGGCACCACGCGGCGGTGATGGTGGGTTCCTCCCTGCGCAAGTCGAGCCAGCCGCCGAACACGTGATCGTACAGCGTCTCCTCGTAGCGAAAAGCGGCCCTCGCGGTGTCGGCGAACCGCTGCTCGCCGCTGGCGAGCGTGAGCCTGGCCAGCGCCCAGCCGATGCCGGTCGCGCCGTGCGCGAACCCGCCGATGCCATCCGGCCACAGCGGGGACGGCCACCGGCAGGTGCCATCCGACCTGATCGCGGCGCCGGCCAGCCGGTCGCCGATGCCCACCGCCTGGGCCAGCCACTGCTTGTCGCCGGTGACGTCGGCCAGTGCGAGCAACGGCACGATGGCGCCTGCCATCCCTGTCAGCACGTCGTGGTGCTCGTCGGCGGCCACGCTCGCCGGAAGCTGAGCGGCGATCGCGCAGGCGCGCGCGATGCCGTCGTCGCCGGCCGCGCTCCACCCATGCAAGGTGAGCCAGGACCATACCTGGGAGGCCAGCCCGGAATAACCGCCAGGTGCGAGCGGGCGCGATCGGACGCCGTTGGCCCGCAGCCGGTCGCCCTCGTCCTCGGCGATCCTGATCGTGCGCAGCGTCGCGGCGAGCAGAGCGGCCGCTCCGCTCACCGGGTCGGCGCGGCCGACTGCGACCTCCCGCTCGTAGGCGGCGAGCAGCACGGCGACGCCGTGCAGGCCGCCGTACGTGTTGAGGTTGAGCGGCTGGAGCGCCCAGCCGGTCGAACCGAACACCGGGGCGATCCAGGTCACCGTACCGTCTTGGCCGCGGAAGGCGGCGGCATCGAGCTGACCGATCACCGCTGCGGCCAGCGACCGCCGCCGCCGGTCCAGGTTGGCAAGGCGTCGCCGGCCGGTCGGCAGCGGCCGCTGCCGTGGCAGCCAACCGTCGTTGAGGTACGCGTTGATCAGGGTTCCCGAGATGATGTACTGCTCCAGGTCATCGTCGGCCTGCCGCCAGCGCGTCAGTGCCTGGGCTACCAGGTCCTGCTCGGGCAGCCAGGTCAGGCCACCGGGGCCGGTGAGCTGGCCATGGCCGGGCGTGGTGCCGAAGAACGGCACGTCCCCGTACCGCAGGTCGGCAAGCTCAGCCTCGATGACGTCCGGGTCATCGGGTGCGCTGGGAACATGCCTGGCCATCCCGGCGAGCACTTTCGCCGCCCTGGCGTGGGCCGCCGCCGGATCGCGGAGCGAAACCGGATGCCACAGCATCCGGCTGAGCTCGGAGTACGCCTCCGTGCTTCGCAGCACCATCCGCACCGGGCAATCGGCGAAGGTCGAGAGCGGACCTGCCAGCTCGCCGGCGGCGTCCAGCGTGCGCAGGATCGCGGTGGCCTCGCCGTAACCGGTGACGATCCGGTCCCAGTATTTGGCGAGCACCGGATCTGGCGACGGATGGCTGGCGCCGATCTCGGGCACGCCGGGCTCGAATCCGATCCTGGCCAGGTCGGTGCCGACGTCTACGAGGACGGGCACCTGGCCGGCGGGCTGCTGGCCAGGCAGCGCGCCGACCGCTGAGACGTCCACGCCGCGCCAGCCGAGCGCGGCTCCGCGCACCGGCAGCATGCCAGTGCGCAGCACCGTCGCCGCGATCAGGTCCCTGGCCCGGTCGTGTGCCTGCCCGAAACGGGTGGCCGGATAGGGCCAGGCCGGGGTGAACAGCGCCTCGCAGTCGACGACGACAGGTACCGGCCCGCAGGCGATGACGTTCTCCGCGTGCAGGTCGGTGCCGCCGAGCAGGCGCATGATGGCCAGCCAGTGGCCGATCCCGGTGTAAAAGGCCGACAGTTCAGCGGAGTTCGTGCAGTACCGCTGGCTCACATGCTCGGCCCAGCCGTGCCCGCCGCGGTCGATCACGGTCGGCACCCTGATCCTTTCCTGCGCCGGGACGCAGGAAAGGATCAGGGGCAGCAGCTTGCTGAGCGCCGTGTCGACGGCCACCGAGCGGGGCTTGTAGACCACAGGTCCCGCCTCGAAGCTCAAAACGGCTACTGAGTGGCCGCCTCGGTGCGTGTCCCCGGCGCCGATGCTCGCGGCGGTCAGCTCTCCAGGCGGCTGGCCGAGCAGAGCGGCGAGCGCGTTCCTGTCGACCGCGAGCCTGAGAGCCATTGCCGAGGTGGCCTGGCATCTGGCGGCAAGTTGCTCGCGCAGCCAGGGCAGCATCGGCGGGTACTGCTCGGCCAGCGCCGTCCAGAAGGCGGGTTGCTCAGACTGGCTCAGGAACTCGTCCCACCGGGAGGCCGGATCGGCGGCTGTCAGCTTGCCGCCGATCCGGGCCGTATGCAATTCCAGGACGAGGACCCGGCAGGCCCGGCGGTGTGCCACTTCGGCGAGCACGGTCCCGACACTGTCGGCGAGCACCCGGCGCTCGGTGTCGGCGATCCCGGCAATCCCGGCGAGGTCAGCCCGCAGTCGCGCGATGGCTGGCTCGGTTAGCCACGCGAGCGAGCCGCTGAACGGTCCCGCGTGGGGAACGGTCACTCCTGTGAGGTCAGCAGCAGCACTGGCCGATCTTGGAGCTGGAGTCCACCGTGCAAATCAGGCAGTGCGTAATCGGCGAGAAGACCATCATCTCGGCCATCATCTCGGTCTCGGCGAACTCACCAGAGATGTAGAGCGGGCCGGCCGGGTGATCGGCGCCGGCTTCGTTGCGCCAGCGGTCGATCGTCTGCTCGGCGACTAATGCGGTTGAATTTCCCATCAGAAACCTCCGTTGCTGTTCCTAGCTATCTGGCCTTAATTGGCCGATATGGCAGGTCCTGATCTATGCATACACCCGGCTGGCCGGGTTGCCAACAGTGGTTTAGTCGCCGCCGAGGGCCCAGAACGCGCAGCGATGCTCGAGGGCGAAGTTGGTTTCCGGCGCTGGCTCCGGCGGGATCAGGGACTGCATCGCCTGGCCGCTGGCGGTGAACGGCGGCCAGGTCGGCGTTCCTGAAGCGGAGGGCACCCGGGACTTGGCGAAGCTGGTCCATTCTTGCCGCATCGCGGCAGCTAGTCGCCGCTGGGCCGAGGTGAGGATGCCGTGAGCCGCAGCGGGGAGGCTGAACAGGTATTGGAGTTCGGAGGCATGAGTCGCGCCGTAGGGGAAGCCCGGGCTCGGGTATTGGCTCAGCGGGTACTGCGCGGCGATGATGGCGGCTATTCGCGGCGAGACGTGCAATGTGGACGCGATCATCGGCCGGTAGCTGGCGGCGGTGACCGGGTGGCCTTCGAAGGTGGCGAGCGCGACGAACAACCGCCATTCGTCGTGGTTGGATCCGTCGATCACCGGCACGTGGCTGAATTTCCCGGTGGCGAACGCGGTCTTCAGCGGCTGGGTGAGTACCAGTCCGTCAATATCCGCGCTGGCGCCGGTCTTGTCCTGGTCGGCCAGGATGGTTGCGACCGGGAGGCTGCGCAGGCACCGGGCTGTCCGCCTGGCGCAGCCTGCTTTCGCGGCGAACGCCCGGCCCGCGGCCTCGGCGGTGGCGAGCGGGACCGGGGGCTGCGCGTACCCGCCGCTTTCCGCGATGGCCTTGGCGAACAGGCCGCGGGCGCCCGGCGAGGCCAGCTGGGCCAGCACGCTTTGCCCGCCGGCCGACTCGCCGAAGATAGTGACGTTGCGCGGGTTACCGCCGAACGAGGCGATGTTTCGCCGCACCCAGCGAAGCGCGGCCTGCTGGTCCATCAGCCCGTAGTCGCCGGTCGGGCCGCCGTGATGGCTGGCCAGAGCCGGGTCGGCGAGAAAGCCAAGTGCTCCGAGCCGGTAGTTCAGGCTGACGACGATGACCCCGTCGCGGACCAGCCCGCTCGGGTCGTAGTCGTTGCTCTCGCCGGCCACGAAGGCGCCGCCGTGTATCCACACCATGACCGGCAGCCCGCGGCTGCGGTGATCGGCCGGGGCGAACACGTTCAGGTACAGGCAGTCCTCTGACTTGCTCAGCCGTCCGAATACCCCGGCGGACTGCGGGCAGTGCGGTCCGAACTGGGTAACGGCCCGGATCCCTTGCCAGCGGGCTGGAGGCTGGGGCGGCCGCCAGCGCAGCGGACCCACCGGTGGCGCCGCGTAAGGAATGCCGAGAAACTCATCGGTGCTGCCAGCCTGCTTACCCCTGACCCGGCCATCGGCGACACTGATGACCAGCGCCGGACGCGAGGCTCTGGGCCGGGCGGCCGGGGCCTGCGGCGCGCACGAGACGATCGCCGCCGCGATGGCGCCGACGGCGATCACGACAGTCCCCCGGTGGCTGGCCGCGCGCCGGCGGACCCGGCAATTAGGCATCGGCTCTCCGTTTGGCGAGTTGGGCCGGGTTTACTTGACTCCCCGGGCGATGTTGCTCGCGGTACGGATGGTGACGCCGTCGGCTGGTCCGGCAAGTTTGCTCGCCAGGCGCGCGCGTATCTCCTCCTGGGCGTCGGCGGGAAGGGCCGACACCAGCGCGCCGAAAGGTGTCCCCAGCAGCGTTGACGTGGCGGCTTCGGCTGTCTGCCAGCTCGCTTCGAGCCTGACTGTCTCGACGCGCACCTCGCGCAGGCCGGCCAGGTGCAGCAGTTCGTGCAGCTCAGCGGTACCGACCCGGTAGCTGTCCGGGTCGAACGCGCGCGGGAAGGGCTCGGCCATGCCCGCCTCGCGCAGGGTTTCGTTCAGCGGGCCGAACAGGCCGAGGGGGTGCTCGGCTGCCCACGTCGAGAGCGCGACGACGCCGCCGGGCCGGGCGACCCGGAGCATTTCCCCGGCCGCTGCAGCGCGATCCGGGAAGAACTGCAGGCCATGCTGGCACAGCACCACGTCGAAGCTGTCGTCGTGAGCTGTGATCGCCGAAGCCGGGCACTCCAGGTACTCAATCGGCGCCCACCGCGGATCTACTGGCCTGGCGGCCGCCGCCGCGAGCATCGCGGCGCTGATGTCGCTGGCCACCACCCGGCCGCCGGGTCCAGCCGCCGCGGCCGCCAGCCGGGCGACCGGCCCAGCCCGCTCGCCACATCAAGCACGTGATGCCCCGGCCCGATCCCAGCGCGGGCGACCAGTTCCCCAGCCCAAGGCTCAAACAACTGGCGCAGCATGAACCGTTCATAACCCTCAGGAACCGAAACCTGGCTAAAGCCGAGGCTCCTCTCCCCGGCCACCTCAGACTCCGTTCTGCGGGTTGTCCATATCGCCCCTTTAGTACTGCATGATCTGGATCGCGCTACCGTAGCTGAAAAGCGTCCAGTCGGTCTACCATCTTCGCCCCGAAATCGAACAGTATTCCCACGGCTAGAACCAGCAAGAGCGAGATCGTGCGCGGTCCTTCGGCTGAGAATCGCTGCGTGCCGTGGCGCACGCCGCCGACGATGAAAGCCAGGCCGAGGACCAGCAGAACATTCGACAGGATCGAGCCGACCAGCGTGGCCTGCACGACCGTTACCAGGCCCTTGCGCAACGCGAAAATGCAGAAGAGCAGTTCCGGGATATTGCCGAGGGCTGACTGCACCACGCCGGTCGCTCCCGATCCGAGCCGGTCGCCGAGGCCATCCACCGCGCGGCCCACGAGGGCAGCCAGCACGGCAAGGGCGAACGCAGCGGCGATGAACGGGGCGATCCGTCCTGACGGGACGTAGCTTGTCACCGCCGCCGCAGTGGTCAGCCCTGCGCTGACGCCGATCAGCCACCAGTCGCCTTTCCTCAGCCCCGCCATGCGTCCCCATCCCTGCAACCAGAACACCGGACATGCGCGCCTAATCCGGTCGTGAGCCTTTGCTATGTGAGCATGCCATGCCTTCCCTGTGAGCTGAGGGCAATGTCGCCAGGAACGCAGCTATGACAAGCGCATGCTCGACATCGCGGTTCAGGAGGATGGCGGTGCGCCGAAGACCTCAATGTCACAGCGGGCTGCGCCGCTGCGGCCTTCCAGTGTCAGGCTCGGGTTCGTCGCCCGGACGGCCAACGGGGAGACGGAACTGACCTGATATATGCATGCACCCGGCTGGCTGGGTTGCCAACATTTCAGGCTTAGACGCGGGCAAGCGCCTCGCGCAACGGGTCAAGACCCATAGAGCCCAGGCTGAGCGCCTTGGCGTGAAAGTCCTTGAGGCTGAAGGCTTCTCCGGCCCGTGCCTTGGCATCCTGCCTGGCCTGCAGCCAGATACGCTCGCCAAGCTTGTACGAAGGGGCCTGACCCGGCAGGCCGAGGCAGCGACGTAGCTCGGAGCGCAGTTGCCGTTCATCCCAGCTGGAGTGGGCGCGCAGGAACTCCCAGGCGAGCTCGGCATTCCAGCGCTCGCCCTCGCGCCAGCCGGTGCCCTTGGGAACATCGAGTTCCAGGTGCACCCCGATATCGAGGGCCACCTGGGCGGTGAGCAACTGCTGACTGTCGAGCATCCCGAGATACGCTCCCGGGTCGTCCAGGTATCCGAGCTCCCCCATGAGCCGCTCCGCGTAGAGCGCCCATCCTTCGCCGTGGCCCGATACCCAGGACATCAGGCGCTGCCAGCGGTTAAGGCTCTCGCGCTCAGCCAGGGTGTGCGAGATCTGCAGGTGATGGCCGGGAACGCCCTCGTGGTAGACGACCGTGACCTCCTTCCAGGTGGAGAAACTCTCCACGCCGTCCGGCACCGACCACCACATCCGCCCGGGCCGGGACCAGTCATCGGAGGGCCCGGTGTAGGAGATCCCTCCGTCGTTGGTGGGCGAGATCACGGCCTCGATCCGGTGCGCGGGCGGCGGGATGTCGAAGTGCGTCCCGTGCAGCTCAGAAATGGTGCGCTCGGCCAGCTCCTGCATCCAGGCACGGAAGTTCTCGCGCCCTTCGATGCGCCCGGCCGGATCTCCGTCCAGGGCCGCCACGGCCTCCTCAACGGTGGCCCCAGGCCGGACCAAGCTACTGACCCGTGCCATCTCGGCCCGCAACCGGGTGAGCTCCTCCCAGCTCCAGGCGTAGGCCTCCCGCAGATCCACAGCGGCACCGAGGTAGTGCCGCGAGGCCCGGATGTAGACTTCACGCCCGCAGGCATCCTTCTCCCTGGCCAGCGGCATCAGCTCGCGGTCAAGGAAGGCACCAAGCTCGGCCGTGGCGGCCGTAGCCGCGCTCGCGGCGACGCCAAGCTCCCCGCGCAGCGAGTCAGGGACTCCGGTCAGCCGCCCGGCCAGTCCTGAATAGAAGGAATCCCCCGGCCTGGCCCAAGCCGCGCACTGACCGGCGACCTCCTCGACCTGTCGCCTGGCCGCGGGGCGCCCATTCCTGGCCGCGCCGAGCAAGGTCGCGGACAACTGGCGGTAAGCACGAGGCACCTCGGCCATCCGCCTGGCGATGTTGGTCGCGGCCTCCTCGCCGTCCGCAGGCATCAGGTCAAAGACCTCGCGTACCATCTGCACCCAGCTGCCGATGGTGCTGAGCTCGCCGGTGGTGTCCCCGGCGTCGTAGCGCTCCGCAGCCAGGGCCAGGCGCTCCCGCATCGCGGCCCGCGCGACCTGCTCGCGCGGCTCAGTGGCTTCGGCCGCATCAAGGGCAGCGAGGGTTGAGCGATCCAGTTCGGCCCGTTCGGCGAACCCGTCAGCACCGAGATCCGGCAGTTCGCAGTCGTGCCCCGCGATCCCGGCGTAGGTAGCGTAGAACGGGTCCAGGGCGGCTGCCCGCTCCACGTACTCCGCGGCGATGTCGTCGATCGATGGCATACCTGAAACTTAGCTTCGGGTACCGCGTCCCGCCGACTAGTTTTTTAGCTAGGTGCTAGCGGAGAAGTTAGGTGACACTGTGATGCCGAATGATCGGGCGAAGGAACTCTGGGATGCCTCGTACGTCCTTACTAGGAAGTCTTACCTCTGGAGCGAGCCGCCCGTACCTTTCGCCGTCGAAGCCGCCGACGAATTCGCGGCCGCAGGCGCCGTCCGCGTGCTTGATCTGCCGTGCGGCGATGGCCGGAACCTTGGGCCTTTGGCCGAACGGCTTCCGATCGTAGTCGGGGCCGACTCTTCGTCCAAAGCACTGAGGCTGGCCAAGCGGTCGGTTGACGCCACGTCAATCAGCAACGTCGTCCTTGTCGAGGCGGACATCTTCGGCAGCGGCTTTCCGGCGGACTCCTTCGATGGCATTCTTTGCTGCGATGTGCTCAGTCACCTCACCCGCCCCGCCGAAGCGATCACCGAACTTCTCCGCATCTGCCGCCCTGGCGGGCGCGTCGTCGCCAATTTCTTCGCGCTTGAAGACTCAACCCGCGGTCCCAACATGGTTCGCTTAGGCGACGAGGAATACATATTCGACAACCGTTTCTATTTCCACTTCTACGACCGGCCAGAGGCAACCAGGCTGCTCGACAACCTGTCCTGCGAGCTCCAGTCGATTCGCCAGGTCAGCTGGCTGGAGCCGCCTCATGAGGGATATCGGGAATACGAACACGAGCACACAAGCTGGGTCTTCACGATTCGCAAGACGTGATGAATTAGTTAGCATCGATGTCCCAGCGATGCTGTCCGACGGGGGCGGGGAACCGCATCTATGGGCCATCGTTGCTGCGGTAACGGCATCCATGGGCCATCGTTGCGGTTGCCAGGCCCGGCTGAGCAGCATCGATGTCCCATCGTTGTTAAAACTCCATGCGGCCCCGGAACTCACGCAGGTCTACTACGGTGAGCCCAGCCGCCTTGGCGTCCAGTACTGACCATTTCGGGTCCCGTGTCGGGCCATCGGGCTCTGGTTGCGGCCCCATCAGGAATTCGGTCAGCTCACCCGCCGACCCGTGACCCACGTCCTGGGAAAGATAGGTACCGCCGGGTTTGAGGACGCGGGCGATCTCATCCCAGCGCACGCCGACCGGATGACGGCTGACAACAAGATCGAACGCGGCGTCGGCGAACGGCAGATCGTCCAACTCGTCGTCCATGGCCACCACCTCAGCGCACCAGCGAGAGCACCCAGGTGCTCCGCGAGCATCTCTCCGGCCGATACCTGGCCAACCCCTGGGCAGCCGAGGTCGTCGGGGCTTATGTGGGATCATCACACAAGAGGAGCCTTGACACCTTTCGAAGGCCATGTGACCTTTTAGGTGGTAGCTGCCGGTATTAAAGTCGTCACACGGAATGGCTGTATATCTTTTCGCGTTAGCCAGGGCTATTCTTTGGAATCCATGAAGCGTGTGCAGGCTGCAGCCATAACTTCGATAAATCGGTCGGCAGTGGGGCCTGATCAGGTCGCGCAGGCGCCCTCGCGGCCGGACGGCGCGGGTGCGGAACGCGCCCCAAGTGCTTTCTCCAACCCTAACTTCGTCAAGCTCTGGGCGGGGCAGTCGGTCTCGCTGATCGGTACCCAGGTCACCCAGTTCACGATGCCGCTGATCGCGATTCTCTCGCTGAACGCCACCGTGGCCGAAGTCGGCGTGCTGAACGCGCTGCGGTTCGTACCGGTGCTATTGCTGTCGCTGTTCGCCGGGGTCTGGCTGGACCGGCGCCGCCGCCGGCCGGTGCTGATCGCCTGCGCGCTTGGAAATGCGGTTCTGATAGGTCTGGTGCCGCTGGCTTCGGTGACCGGCCTGCTGTCCATCGGACTGCTTTACGTGGTTGTCACAATGACTGGGCTGCTGTCCATGACCTTCGATGTCGGGGCGATGTCATACGTGCCCAACCTGGTCGACCACGAGCACCTTGCGGATGCCAACAGCAAGATCCAGGCCAGCACGGCGTTCGCCGGGGTCGCTGGGCCGGGGCTCGCCGGGGTGCTGGTGGGCCTGGTCACCGCGCCGATCACGCTCATCGCGGACTCGGTGTCATATCTGTTCTCGGCAGCCGGCCTGATCGCGATCCGCAAGCCCGAGCCAGCACCAGAAGTGCCCGAGGTCCGGGTTTCGGTCCGGCAGTCGATCTCCGAGGGGCTGCGCGCCGTCTGGGGCAGCAAGCTGCTGAGTGCCCTGCTCACCCAGGGCGCCGCGCTCAACCTGTTCTTCGGCGCGTACATCACGATCTTCGTGGTGTACGCGGTCCGGGTAGTGCATCTCAGTCCGCTCGAACTTGGCATCGTCATGGCCGGCTCAGCGGCCGGCGCCCTCGCGGGCGCCACGAACGCCAGGCGCGTCACTAAAGCGCTCGGGCTCGGCCGGACCATGATCATCAATACAGTGGGAGAATCACTGGCCCTGCTCCTGCTGCTGGTACCCCGGCACGCCAGCGTGGCCACCATAGCGATCTTCGTCGTGGCCCAGCTCGCCTACGGGTGGAATGTCGGCGTGCTCAACGTCAACGTCATTACCTTGCGGCAGGTCGTCACGCCCAGACGGGTGCTCGCGCGGATGAACGCGACGTACCGCATGGTGCTCTTTGGCGTCGCGCCCATCGGGATGTCCCTCGGCGGAGTGCTCGGCGGCGCGGTGGGGCTACGTACCGGGCTGGTGATCTCCCTGGCGCTGATGACGTCACCGCTGCTGTGGCTGTTCTTTTCCCCGGCATTCCGGCTCAAGCAGATGCCTGCCGCGCCGCTGGAACCGCAAAGCCAGCCCGCGACGCCAACCGCGAAAGACGGACGGAACTGAGGGAGTCCAGCTCATGCTGACCGATTCGCAGCGGGCCGCGCTGGCACTGCGGCTGCGGAGAAGCCGGACCGAGACCGGCTCACCCGAGCCGGACAGTCTCCAGCCCCGTGACCCGCAGCTCGAGGACCTGCCGCCGTCGTTCGGGCAGGAACAACTCTGGTTCCTCGACCGGTTCGCGGCGGGCGAGGCGATGTACAACATCCCGATCGCGATCAGCCTGGACGGTGCCCTGGACACCGGCGCGCTCAGGGCCGCGCTTGATGCCCTGGCCGGGCGGCACGAGGCCTTGCGCACGAGGCTGGTCACCAGCAACGGCCGGCCGGTGCAGCGCATCGACCCGCCACGTCTGTTTGATGCACCGTTGATCCCGGTCGCGACCGTCGACCTATCGGGCGAGCCGTCGGATGAGCGGCTGCGCGAGTTGATCGACACCGAGGCGCTGCGGCTCTTCGACCTGGCGACCGGGCCCTTGATGCGGGTCAGCCTGATCAGGCTGGGGACCCTGCGACATATTCTCCTCGCGGTCTTTCACCATGTAATCTTTGACGGCTGGTCAGCCAGCGTCCTCGTGCGCGAACTCTCGGCGCTGTACCGGCACTATGCTTCCGGCGAGCCGTCCGGCCTCGCCGAGCTGCCGGTCCAGTTCGCCGACTTCGCGGTCTGGGAGCGCGCCCGCCTGGAAGGCGCGCGGGCCGATGAGTCCGTGCGGTACTGGCGCGAGGTCATGGACGGCTTCGAGACCGTGCGGTTCCCGGCCGACCGGCCCCGGCCGCTGGTCGAAGACTGGGCGGGCGGCCTCGCCGTCCGGATGACCGGCCGTGACCTGCTGGCCGACCTGCGCGAGCTGAGCCGCCGGCAAGAAACGACCCTGTTCGTGACGCTGATGACCGGACTGCAAACCCTCCTGCACCGGTACACCGGCCAGACGGACCTGGTAGTGGGCACGGTGAGCGCGAACCGGGCCCGTCCCGAGCTGGCCTCGCTGATCGGGTTCCTCGTGAACACGCTGCCGATCCGCACTGACCTTTCGGGAGACCCGTCGTTCGCCGAGCTGATGGCACGGGTCAGGCGGGCGGCGACGGGCGCGTACGCGCACCAGGACCTGCCGTTCGGCAAGATCGTCGAGACACTGGCGGTACCCAGGGATCCCGGCCGCGCGCCGGTCTTCCAGATCGCGCTCGCCTACGCCGATCGCGACCTGGCCCCGGTCGACGCCGCCGGCGTACGGTTCACGCTGACCGACCTGGTGGCCGGCGTCAACGCGGCCAAGTTCGACCTGAGCTTCGTCGCCGAAGCCCGGCCGGGCGGCCTGTGGTTCGAGTGCTCTTACAAGACCTCGCTGTTCGACGAAGGCCGGATCACCCGGCTTCTTGGCCACCTGGAAGTCTTGCTGCGCGGCGCGGCCGCCAATCCGGCGGCGAGACTGTCGGAACTGCCGCTGCTGACCGAGGCTGAGCTGCGGGCCGAGCTCCAGGACTGGAATGACACCGCCGCCCCGGTCCCGCCCGTCTGCGTTCACGAGGGATTCGAGGCGCAGGCGGCGCGGACCCCCGACGCGATCGCAGCCGAGCATGAGGGCGAGCAGGTCTCCTACGCGGAGCTGAACCGGCAAGCGAACCAGATCGCCAGGCGGCTGCGGGAGCTCGGGGTGGGGCCAGAATCGCTCGCCGGGGTGAGCATGCGCGCCGGGCTGCGCCGGCTCGCGGCGCTGCTCGGCATCCTGAAAGCCGGCGGCGGGTATGTCCCCCTGGACCCGGACCTGCCCGCGGAACGCCTGGCCTTCATGATCACCGACACCGCCATGACCGTGATCCTCACCGAGGACCGGAGCCGGGCAAGCGTGCCGGACGTGGCCGGGGTGGCAGTGATATCCCTGGACGCCGACTGGGACCGGCTGCGTCAGCTGCCCGCCGATGACTTGACCGGCACGGGCGTGACCCAATCGAACGTCGCCTATGTGATCTACACCTCCGGGTCGACCGGCCAGCCCAAAGGCGTGGTCGTCGAGCACCGCAGCGTGGTCAACCTGGTGTACGGCCGGACTGAGGGCTGGGGGATCGGTCCTGGCGACGCCGTGCTGCAGTACGCGTCCTACGCCTTCGACATGTCGGTGCTTGACACGTTCCTGTCGTTGCTGTCCGGCGCCCGCATGGTGCTTCCCTGGCCGGAAACACGGCACTCGCCACCGAGGCTGGCCGCATTGATCCGCCAGACCCGCGTCACGTACGCCAACCTGCCAACTGCCGTGCTTGACCTGCTGCCCGCCGGCGACTACCCAGACCTGCGGGTCCTGTCTGTCGGTGGCGAGCAGTTGCCTACGGAGATGGTCCTTCGCTGGATACGCCCCGGCCTTCGGCTCGTCAACGGCTACGGCCCGACCGAGGCTACCTCAATCGCGGTCATCGCCGAACTGGACGCCACCACGCCGATGCCGCCTCCGATCGGGTTCCCTGTTCAGCCCAACTACCGTGCCTATGTCCTTGACCAGCAGCTGAACCCGGTGCCGCTCGGGGTCTTCGGGGAGCTGCACCTCGGCGGCGCGGGCCTGGCCCGCGGTTACCTGAACCGGCCGGACCTGACCAGGGAACGGTTCATCCCTGACCCTTTCAATCCGGGCCAGCGGCTTCACAAGACCGGTGACCTGGTCCGCCGCCGCCCGGACGGATCGCTTGAGTTCGCGGGACGCATCGACAGCCAGGTCAAGATCCGCGGCCTGCGGATCGAGCTCGGCGAGATCGAGGCCGCGCTCCTCACTCATCCCGCTATCGCCCAGGCCGCCGTCACAGTCGTCACCGGGCCAGCCGGGGACAAGGAACTCGCCGCCTACCTGCGTCCGTTCCCAGGGCCCGAAGGGCCTGAGGCTTGCCAGCCCGAAGGGCCAGTCAGCGACCACGACCTGCACGCCCATCTCGCCCGCACGCTGCCCGCGGTCATGATCCCCTCCTACTTCATCACCATCGATACCTTCCCACTCAACTCAAGCAGCAAGGTCGACCGTTCCGCCCTGCCCGCGGCCGTACCGCAGCGGCCGGTCGCGGAACACGTTGTGCCCGCAACGATCCTTGAGATCTTGCTGGCGGATACCTACGCCTCGCTACTCGGTAGTGTCCGGGTAGGCGCTACCGACAGCTTCTTCGACCTCGGCGGCAACTCACTCCAGGCGATGCGACTGATAGGCGTGCTCGACCAGGAATTTGGTCTGGAAGTCGGCCCGGCGTCGGTGTTCGTGGCGCCCACTCCGCGGCAGCTGGCCGCGCTGTTGCGGGACGAGCACGGTTTCAGCGACGGAGAACCCGTGACCGGCGGCATCTTCGGCTAGTCCGGCCGGACCAAGGAGCGGAGATGCTGTCACAGGAGCAGCGAGCAGAGCTGATCGCGCAGTTGCGGCGCGGCCAGCAACGTGACCCGACTGGGCGCATTGGCCGCCGTAGCCCCGGCTTAGCTCCCCCGGCGGCTTCTTTCGGCCAGGAGCAGCTATGGTTCCTCGACCAGTTCGCCCCGGGGCAGGCAACTTACAACGTCCCGAGCGTGATGCGCATCCGAGGGCCGCTCGATCCTGGCGCGCTGGCACGGGCGCTTGATCAGCTGGTGGTGCGTCATGAGGTGCTGCGTTCCAGGCTGGTGGCCGATGGGCTTGGCCGGCCGGTTCAGGTAGTCGATCCGGCCGTGCCTGCTGTTCTTGAGTTCGTGGATCTGGACGGCAGTCCGCAGTCCGCCCTGCGGGAGATCGTTCTCGCTGAGGCGATGCGGCCGTTTGATCTTGCGGTGGGTCCGTTGCTGCGCGCGTGCCTGATGCGGCTCGGCGAGACCGAGCACGCGCTGATGGCGGTGTTTCATCACGCGGTGTTTGATGGCTGGTCGGCTGGGGTGCTGGTGCGGGACCTGGCGGCGCTGTACGGGGGCGAGGTCACGCGGGAGGAGACGGGGCTTGGCGAGCTGCCGGTGCAGTTCGCTGATTATGCGGTCTGGGAGCGGCAGCGGCTGCGGGGGCCGTTCCTGGCGAGTCTGGAGTCGTACTGGCGGGGGGTGCTCGAGGGGTTCGAGACGGTTCAGTTCCCTGCTGATCGGCCGCGTCCGGTGGTCGACCGCTTCGACGGGGCGCTGGCGGAGCGGATGACTGATGCCGGGCTGCTGGCGGGTTTGCGGGAGGTAAGCCGGCGGGAGGGCGTGACGTTGTTCGTCACCCTGATGGCGGGCTTGCTGGCGCTGCTGCACCGCTATACCGGGCAAGATGACCTGGTCGTGGGCACCGTGGGCGCGAACCGGGGGCGCCCGGAGCTGGCGCCGCTGATCGGCTTCCTGGTGAACACGCTGCCGATCCGCTGCGATGTGTCGGGGAATCCGGCGTTCCGCGATTTGCTGGCGCGGGTGAAGGAGGTCGTGGTCGGCGCGTTCGCGCATCAGGACCTGCCGTTCGGCCAACTGGTGGACATCCTGAAGGTGGAGCGCGATGCTAGCCGGTCGCCCATCTTCCAGATCAATTTCACCTACGCCGAGCGCGATGACATCCCGGTGCACGCCGCGGGCGCAGACTTCCTCGTTATCGACGTGGTGCGCAGCCTGGACGCGGCGAAGTTTGATCTGACGTTTGCGGTGGAGGCGCGGCCCTGGGGCTTGTTTCTTGAGTGCTGTTACAAGACGGCTCTGTTCGATCCGGGGACGGTCGAGCGGCTGCTTGGGCATCTGGAGGTGCTGCTGCGGGGGGTGGTGTCCGATCCTTCCGCGCGGCTGTCGGAATTGCCGCTGCTGACGGAGGGTGAGCTGCGGGCTGAGTTGCATGACTGGAATGACACGGCTGCTCCCGTCCCGTCGGTCTGCGTTCATGAGGGTTTCGAGGCGCAGGTGGCGCGGACTCCGGACGCGATCGCGGCTGAGTATGAAGGCGAGCGGGTTACTTTCGGGGAGCTGAACCGGCAGGCGAACCAGGTCGCCCGGCGGCTGCGGGAGCTTGGAGTAGGACCCGAGGCGCTCGCCGGGGTGTGCATGCGGGCCGGGCTGCGCCGGCTGGCGGTGCTGGTCGGCATCCTGAAAGCCGGCGGCGGGTACGTGCCGCTTGACCCGGCCCTGCCCGCGCAGCGGCTGGCATTCATGATCGCCGACACCGCCATGAGCGTGATCCTCACGGACGACGCGAGCGCCGATAGCGTGCCGGATACCGGTGCGCTGAACGTGGACGCCGAGTGGGACCGGCTCGCCGCTCTCGACAGCGGCGAGCTGACCGGCACCGGTGTCACTCAGGCGAACGTGGCGTACGTGATCTACACCTCTGGTTCGACGGGCCAGCCCAAGGGCGTGGTCGTCGAGCACCGCAACGTGGTCAACCTGGCGTACGGCCTGATCGGGCACTGGGGGATCGGTCCAGGCAGCGTCATGCTCCAGTTCGCGTCCTTTGCCTTTGACGTCTCGGTAAAGGACATGTTCCTGTCGTTGCTATCCGGTGCTCGGCTGGTGCTCGCCGCACCGGAAACCCTGCACTCACCACCGCGGCTGGCCGCGCTGATCCGCCAGACCGGTGTCACGTTCGCCAGCCTGCCGCCGGCGGTGCTTGGACTGCTGCCCGCCGGCCAGTATCCGGAGCTGCGGGTCATCATGGCGGGCGGGGAGGAACTGCCGGCTGAAGTGGCCCGCCGCTGGATACGGCCAGGCCTTCGGCTAGTCAACGGCTACGGCCCGACCGAGACCACTGTGACCGCGGCGTTCGCCGAACTGGACGCCACCACCCCGATGCCGCCTCCGCTCGGGTTCCCCGTTCACCCGAACTACCGGGCCTACGTCCTGGACCGGCATCTGAACCCGGTACCGGTCGGGGTCTTCGGTGAGCTGCACATCGGCGGCGCCGGCGTGGCCCGCGGCTACCTGAACCGGCCGGAACTGACCAGGGAACGGTTCATCCCTGACCCCTTCACCCCCGGCCAGCGGCTCTACAAGAGCGGCGACCTGGTCCGCCGCCGCCCCGACGGGACGCTTGTGTTCGCGGGCCGCATCGACAACCAGGTCAAGATCCGCGGCATCCGGCTCGAGCTCGGCGAGATCGAGGCCGCGCTCGCCGCTCATCCGGCCATCGCCCAGGCCGTCGTCACCGTAGTCACCGGGCCAGGCGGAGACAAGGAACTCGCCGCCTACCTGCGCTTGGACTCAGGATTCGGCAGCGACCAGGACATCCGGGCACGCCTGGCTCGCACGTTGCCAGCCGCGATGATCCCGTCCCACTTCATCACCGTCAAGACCTTCCCGCTCAACTCCAGCGGCAAAGTGGACAGAAAAGCACTGCCGGCCCCGCGCCGCCAGCTAACCGAAGACAAGGCGGAGCCGGAAACCGCAACCGAGGCCATGCTGACTAGCTTGTACGCCACCCTGCTCGGCACCACCAGAATCGGGGCCACCGATAGTTTCTTCGACCTTGGCGGCAACTCCCTGACGGCCATGCGCCTGGTGAACATGATCACCCGCGAGACCGAGGTTGACCTCGGGGTTTCCGCGATCTTCCTGCATCCCACACCCCGGCGGCTCGCCGCCGCCATCGCCGGGCTCAGCGGCTCAGCTCCGCGGCAGGGATCCGGTCCATTTGCAGCGCTGAGCAGCGGAAAGGCCGAGACCCCGTTGTTCCTCGTGCACCCAGTTGGCGGCACCGTATCGGCCTACGCGCCGCTCGGCGAGGAACTGGCGGACACCTTCAAGGTATACGGGCTGGAATCCCCCGTTCTCAGTGACGGCGGTGCCGTCGCCTCCTCACTCGCCGAGCTCGTCACCGATTACACGCAGCGGATCCAGGCGGTCCAGCGAACCGGGCCTACGCGCTCGCCGGCTGGTCGATGGGCGGCGTGATCGCGTTCGAGATCGCGCAGCGCCTGGAACAGGCCGGCGCCGACGTCAGCCTGCTCGTGCTGCTTGACGCGCCATTCGTCATCCCGGCCGACGGACCATCAGGGGAGGCCGAGCTCGCCGCACGTTTCGTCGCGGACGCGGCGCACAGCCTCAGCCTGGACACCGCGGGGGCTCCGGATCCCGCGGCCGTGACGTCTGCCGGGCAGCTAGCCTGGCTCGCGGGACAGCTCGCCGGGGGCAGCGACCCCGCCGAGCGTGACGACATCGAGGCCCGGCTCCAGCGGCGGTTCGGCTTGTTCGCCGCGCACAGCCGGATGCTCGCCGGGTACCGCCCGGCCGGGAGTCCCGTCCGGGCCGCCACGCTGATCGTCAGCGCGGCCAGCTCGCTGAACGCCCCGGCGCGCGCGCTCTGGCCGGGACAGCTGAACGGCGAGGTGTCGGTCCTGTCCGTCGAGAGCGACCATTACGACTTCCTGCGTCCGCCCCTGGTCAAAGACGTTGGCGCGGCCATCAGCCGCTGGCACAGGCCGTAGCCAATCCTGACCGGACCGAGAGGCACGACTGACCCAAAGCGACAATTCGCCCAGTCTGGCCCGGCCGCGGGCCAGGCGGCAGGCCCAGCGTCGTCCCGGCGCTGGGGTCAGGGCACCAGCGCCGGGACAACGCTGGGGCCGAGTTGCGGCCCAGGGCGAAGCGGTCATCCGGAAACCGGAGCGGCGGGCACCGGGAGATTGACGGAATATTTACTTGTCATGTATAACGTGAAACTATGCCGTCAGGCGTGTGTTTCAGCCTCATGAATAACGGGGCACCAGTCCAGGTCAGCCTCGGGTCGCGGCGATGAGCGGGCATGGCTCGTTCCGGGTCGCCCCGGAGTACGCGGCGTTCCGCGACGCGGTCCGCTCGCTTGTTGCTCGTGAGGTTGTGCCCTGTCAGGCACGGTGGCAAGCGGACCGCCATGCCGGGCGGGCGATCTGGCGGAAGCTGGGAGCGCTCGGCATGCTGCTGGCCGATGTGCCGACGGCGTTCGGCGGCGGCGGCGAAACGGCGGCATACGCGGCCGTGCTGCCGGAGGAGCTGGCGCTGGCCGGCGATGCCTGCCTCGGCGGGGTGCTGGTGCAGGGAGCGGTGGCGCAGTACCTGCTCCATCACGGCACGCTCAGCCAGAAGGAGCGCTACCTGCCCCGGCTGGCAGCCGGCGAGTGGATCGCCGCGATCGCCATTACCGAGCCGGACGCGGGCTCGGACATCAGGGGCATCCGCACGGTGATCACACCGTGCCAGGACGGGTACGTGCTCAATGGCAGCAAGCGCTATGTCTCCAATGGCCACCTTGCCGATCTGGTCCTGGTGGCAGCCAAGACCGGGATCCCGTCGGGCGCGATCACGCTGCTGCTCATCGAGCGCAACGGCGTGGCGGGCGTGCGGGCCGGCCCGATCCCTGCCATGATCGGCCGTCGCGGCCACGACGTCTGTGACCTGTACTTTGACGACGTTGTAGTACCCGGCGATGCCGTGCTCGGCGGAAATGCCGGCCGCGGCTTCGGCCAGCTGATGCGGGAACTGCCCTACGAGCGCGCGCTCATCGGCGTGACCGCGGTGGCCACGATGGAGCGCGCGGTGGCTCAGGCGGCGCAGCACGCCAGGACGCGCAAGCTCTTCGGCAAGACGTTGTTCGACCTGCAGCACGCTCGTTTCCGGCTGGCGGAGGCCAGGACGCACGCGGTGGTGGCCCGCATCTTCATCGACGAGTGCGTAGCACAGCTCAGCGACGGCCGGCTGAGCGCCGACATGGCGGCCATGGCGAAGTGGTTCCTGACCGACCTGGAGTGCAAGGTCGTCGACGAGTGCCTGCAACTGTTCGGCGGCGACGGCTACATGGCTGATCACCCGATGGGCCGGATGTATGTGGATGCTCGGGTGCAGCGGATCTATGGCGGGGCTAACGAAGTAATGCTCGAAGTGATCGCCGAAGCGATGTGAGGATCGATGACTGTCCAGCCACAATCCCGGCCAGCAACCATGGCGGAGCTGTTCGAGGCACAGGCAGAGCGGGAGCCGTCGGCCCTGGCGCTGATATTCAATGACCTGCGGTTGACCTACGCCCAGCTCAACGGCCAGGCCAACCAGCTGGCCCGTGCCCTGGTGGATGCGGGCGTCGGCCCTGGCGAGATCGTCGGGGTGATGGCGGCCCATGCGCCGCATACGCTTGTCTCGATACTGGCGGTGCTCAAGTCTGGTGCCGCTTACCTGCCTCTGGACCCTGAGTATCCGCGCGATCGGCTGACCTTCCTGCTCGAGGAGGCGCAGCCGGCGACCGTCCTCGGTGCCTCACCCGACCTGGCGCAGCTAGGCGCCCAGTGGCCTCATCATTGCATCGATGACGCGATGATCGCGGCCGCGCGGTACCTGGATACGAATCTCACCGACGCACAGCGGCTGCGGCCTCTGCGCGAGAGCGACCCGGCCTACCTCATCTACACCTCCGGCTCGACCGGCCGGCCCAAGGGCGTGCTGGTCTCGCACCGGGGCATCCCGGGCCTGGCAGCTAGCCAGGTGGCCCGGTTCGACGTTACGGCGCGTTCGCGAGTGCTCCAGTTCGCCCCGCTGTGCTTCGACGCCTCGGTCTCGGAGATCTGCATGGCGCTATCGGCTGGCGCCTGCCTGGTCATGGCGCCGCGCAAGCATCTGATGCCCGGCCGGCCCCTCGCCGAGCTGGCCGACGGTACCGGCGTCACCCACATCACGCTGCCGCCCTCGGCGCTGGCGGCGATGCCAGCGGGCTCGCTGGCCGGGGTGCGGACACTGGTGGTCGCGGGGGAATCTTGCTCGCCCGCGCTGGTGGCGCAGTGGTCGGCGGGCCGACGCATGATCAATGCGTACGGCCCGACGGAGACGACGGTCTGCGCGACCATGTCCGAGCCCCTGTCCGGCGCGGTCACGCCGCCGCTTGGTACGCCCGTCGAGGGCGCCACGGTTTACGTGCTCGATGCCGAGCTGCGCGAATGCGCCCCTAATGTCCCTGGCGAGCTGTATGTGGCGGGTCCGTGCCTGGCGCTTGGATACCTGCGGCGTCCCGAGCTAACCGCGCAGTTTTTTGTCACCAGTCCTGGCGGCGAGCGGATGTACCGTACCGGTGACCTGGCTATCCGCCGCCCCGACGGAACCTTGTACTACCTCGGCCGCTGTGACGGCCAGGTGAAGATCCGCGGCGTCCGGGTTGAGCCTGGCGAGGTGGAAGAGGCCCTGCTCAGGCACCCGTCAGTCGCGCAGGCCGCTGTCATCGCGCGCCTGGGCCCAGGCGGGGACGCCGAGCTGGCGGGCTTCGCCGCGATGATCCCTGAAGCTGGCGAGGAGGCCGGGTCGCTGCGCCGTTACCTTGCCGCGCAGCTGCCGCCGCACCTGGTACCCGCCCGCGTGGAGTTGCTGGCCGCGCTGCCGGTCACCGCCAACGGCAAGGTCGACCGCGCGGCGCTAGCGTCCCTGCCGCCCCGCGGCCTCCCAGCCGCGATGGTTGATCCGCGTCAGAAAAGAACGGGGCAAGAGGAAGAACTGGCGGGGTTGTTCGCCGAAGTCCTCGGTGACGACCGGGCCGGCTTGGATGACAGCTTCTTCGACCTCGGCGGGCACTCGCTGTCCGCCGCCCGGCTGGTCAGCAAGGTCAGCGAGTCGTTTCACGTCGAACTGGAGCTGGACGAGCTGTACGAGACGCCCACGATCGCGGCCCTGGCCAGACTGCTGGCCGCGCGCGGCGCGAAGCGGCCTCCGCCCGGCCTGGCCGGCCGCCCGCGGTCGTCCGCGAGGACCCCGCACGTGGTCAGGCTCGCCGGATCAGGCGCCACCAGTGTCTTCTGCGTGCATGCCGTCGACGGCGGAGTAAACCGCTATCTGGAACTTGCCCGCCAGCTTGCTCCCGAGGCCACCGTGCACGGCATCACCGCCATCGACCTGGACCGCAGGACTATCCCGCCGCCCACGATGCAAGCGATGGCAACCGCATACCTGGCGGAGCTGCGGCAGGTGCAGCCGTACGGCCCCTACCATCTGGTCGGCTGGTCCTCGGGCGGGCAGCTCGCGTATGAGCTGGCCGGGCAGCTCGCGCGCGAGAGCGAGTGCGTCGGCTCGGTCACCCTGCTTGACGCATTAAGGCCGGACCTCCGGCGTGACTGGCGGCGCTATGACAGCGTCAGGGACGGGCAGTGGACCGTCAGGGAGCGCGATTCCCAGTGGCGTTACTTCATGACCACACTGTTTCCTGACTACGACACGCTGGCGATCGCCGACCCTGGACATGAGTTCTGGCCCGCGTTCGAGCGGATGGACGAAGACGGCCGGCGGCAGGCGGTACTTGAACTGGCGCGTACCGCCGTCACCGCGGCTCCCCAGCTAGCCGCCGATGAGCTTGGCTACGTCTTCGAGGTTGTGCTGGCCCTCGACTGTGCCGCGGCGAACTACCGGCCGTCGGCCTACGACGGCCCCGTCGACCTGTATGTCACCGACGTCGGGTCGCGGCGGCTGGACACCGTGGCCTACTGGGAGGCGCTGGCGGCGGGCGCGGTCAGCAGCCGCCATATCCCTGGCGGCCACACGGCGGTGGTCGAGTTGCCTGGTGTCGTACAGGTCGCCGCCGGCATCCTGGCGCACGTCCGCGCTGCCGCAGCCGCGCCGGCGGGCTGAGAGGCTAGGGGATGCGCACACCAGGGACGTACCTGCGCAGCATCGGCGTGCACCTGCCGGCCGTGGTCAGCATCGACGCGGCGGTCGCACAGGGCCGCTATCCGGCCGACGAGGCGGAGTACTTCCGGCTCGGCGGTGCCGCGGTGGCCGGTGACACGCCCGCCCCTGAGCTGGCGCTGCGCGCGGCGCGGCAGGCGCTAGAGCGGTCAGGCGGGCTCGTGCCTGCCGACCTGGACCTGCTGCTGTACGCCGATGTGTGGCATCAGGGCCCGGAGGGCTGGCAGCCGCAGTACTACCTGCAGCAGCACCTGATCGGCGGTGACGTGCTGGCGATCGAGCTGCGGCACGGGTGCTGCGGGCTGTTCAGCGCGCTCGAGGTGGCGGCCAGCTATCTGCGGGCCGAGCCGGCGCGCCGGAGCGCGCTGCTGGTCGGCGCGGACAACCACAGCACGCCGCTGGTCGACCGGTGGCGGATGTTCGCGGGCACCGTGATGGGCGACGGGGCGTGCGCGCTGCTGGTCACCTCGGACAGCGGGTTCGCCGAGGTGCTGTCGGTCAGCCTGGCCACGGTCTGCGAAGCCGAGCCGGTCAACGCCGGCGGCGTGCCGATGTTCCCGCCGGACGCGACGGCGGGACGGCCTCTGGACTTCGTCGCGCGCAACCGCGAGTTCCGCAGCCGGCTTCTGGCTCAGGGCGGCACCGGCGCGCTCCTTGGCATCCAGAAAACGCTCATGGAACTGGTCGACCAGACGCTGTCAGATGCCGGGATCGGCCTGTCGGACGTGGCGAGAGTGGCGTTCCCGCACGGCAGGCGGGACGAGCTGGAGAACGGAGCGCTCAGCTGGCTGGGCCTCACGATGGCCGACACCACCTGGGAGTTCGGCGCCAGCATCGGGCACCTGGGCGTCAGCGACCAGTTCGTGGCCCTGGACTACCTGCTGTCCACCGGGGCGCTGACCGCCGGCGATTACGTGCTGCTCATCGGCTTCGGCGCCGGGATCACGCTGTCCTGCGCCGCGGTGAGAATCCTCGACCTTCCTCGGGAGTACGCGTGACCACCGCCGATGACCTGACCGTGCTGACCGCCTTCATCCGCGACCGCCTGGTGCCTGGTGAGCTCAGGGACCGCTTCGACGAGACCAGCCCGCTGCTTGAGTGGGGCGTACTCGACTCGGTGTCTATCGCGACGCTGCTCGGCTTCATCCGGCGGGAGCTTGGCGTGACAGTGCCGGCGGCGCAGATCGAATCGGCGAACTTCACCGACGCCCGGTCGGTGGCGGCGATGGTACGGCGGCTGGCCGCGCCAGCACCTGAGTGACCGGGTCTACGGGAGGCAAGGACATGGGGACGACAGACCTTTACATCAGCGGAGTGGGGGGATGCCTGCCCGGTACGGTCAGCGTCGAGCAGGCCGTGGCGGCGGGCTGGTATCCGGCGGAGCAGGCGGAACTGCACCAACTCGGCGGCGCGGCCGTGGCGGGGGACATCCCGGCGCCGGAACTGGCCCTGCGCGCGGCGCGCGGCGCGATCGCCCGCAGCGGCCGGCTCCCGGCCGAACTTGACCTGCTGCTGTACGCCTCCACCTGGCAGCAGGGTCCCGAGGGCTGGCCACCGCACGCCTACCTGCAGCGTCACCTCGCCTGTGACCAAGTACTTGCCACCCAGCTACGGCAGGGCTGCAACGGCATGTTCGCCGCGCTTGAACTGGCCGCTGCGTATCTGCGCGCCGAGCCTGCCCGCCGCGCGGCGCTCCTCGTCGCGGCGGACAACTACGGCACCCCGCTGGCCGATCGCTGGCGAATGGGCCCGAGCTACATCGCGGGGGACGCGGGCAGCGCCTTAGTACTGGATACCAGTCCGGGATTCGCCCGGCTGCTGTCAGTGTGCTCAATGTCGGTGTCGGCCGCTGAGGAAATGAACCGGGCCGCCGAGCCGCTGTTCCCGCCAGGCATCACCGAGGGCCGCGCGCTAAACTTCGCCGCGCACACCGAGCGTTACCGCCAGCGCGCGGTCGGCGACGGCACCGGGACAGGCGTGCTGGTCACCGTGCACCAGCGGCTGATCGAGGTGATCGACCGCAGCCTGGCGGAGGCCGGCATCACGGTAGACGACGTGACGCGCGTCGCGGTCATGAACCACTCGCGGAGCATTACCGAGCAGGTATGCGAGGCGGCGCTCGGGCTGCCGCTGTCCCGGTCCGCGTGGGAGTTCGGCCGCACCATCGGCCATTGCGGCGCCAGCGACCAGATCCTCGCGCTCGAGCACCTGGTCATCACACGGGAGCTGGGGCCTGGCGACCACCTGCTGATGCTGGGCCAGGGCCCGGCGTGGTGCTCTCTGGTGCCGTCGTGAAGATCCTCGAATCGCCCCGGTGGGAGGCCTGCCCGTGAACCGCCAGCCAGTTGACCCGGTGGCCGTTATCGGCATCGGCTGCCGTTTGCCCGGCGGCGCCGGCACGCCTGACCAGTACTGGACCCTGCTGAGCGAAGCGCGAGATGCCAGCGGCCCCGCGCCCGCGCAGCGCTGGGCGCACTACGCCGACCGCGGTCCTTCTTATGCCGCCGCGCTGCGCCGCACCGTCGCCTACGGCAGCTTCCTTGACGGAGTGGAGGATTTCGACGCGGAATTCTTCGGGCTGTCGCCGCGTGAGGCGGAGCTGATGGACCCGCAGCAGCGGCTGATGCTGGAAACCGCGTGGGAGGCACTGGAACACGCCGGGGTCGCGCCGGCTGGGCTGGCGGGCACCGAGGCCGGGGTATACGTGGGCGTGTGCACGGGTGATTACGGGCACCGGCTGCTCGAGGACAGACCCTGACCCTGGACGCGGCCGGGACGCTGGCGCCGGACGGGCGGTCCAAGTCGTTCGACGCCGCGGCCGACGGGTACGGGCGGGGCGAGGGCTGTGCGGTGGTGGTACTCAAGCGGCTGCCTGACGCGGTAAGGGACGGTGACCGGGTCCTGGCGACGATCATCGGCAGCGCGGTCAGCCAGGATGGCCGTACCGCGGGCATCATGGCCCCGTGCGGCGCGGCGCAGGAACACGTCATGCGGCGTGCCTGCGCCCAGGCAGGTATCGATCCTGACACCGTGGACTACGTCGAGGCGCACGGCACCGGCACCGCGGTGGGTGACCCGTTGGAGGCGGCCGCGCTGGCCGCTGTGTACGGCGCGGGCCGGCCAGCTGACCGGCCGTGCCTCACCGGCTCCGCCAAGTCAAGCATTGGGCACCTTGAGGGCGCGGCCGGCATCGCCGGGCTGGTCAAAGCCGTGCTGGCGCTAGATCATGGCCTGATCCCGCCGAGCCGGCTGACTACGCCGAACCCGGCCGTCGACTGGGCCGGTGGCGGGCTCCTGGTGGTCACCGAACAGTTGCCTTGGCCACGCGGCGAGCACGACCGCCGCGCGGCGGTCTCCTCGTTCGGGTACGGCGGCACCGTCGCGCACGTCCTGCTTGAGCAGGCGCCGCCGGCCGTCAAGCGGGCTGAAGGCAGGGCGGGAGAGCTGTTCCCGGTCTCCGCCGCGTCGCCGCAGGCGCTGCGGCAGGCCGCCGGTCAGTTGGCCGACCGCGTCGCCGATCCCGGCGTGCCGCTGGCGGATGCTGGCCACACGCTCGCGCTGCGCCGGTCGCACCTGGCGCACCGGGCGGTGATCACCGCAGCGGACCGGGGTACGCTCGCCGCCGGGCTGCGCGCGCTGGCGGCCGGTGACAGTCACGAGGCGGTGACCGTCGGCCAGATCCTGCCCGATCTAGGTGCCGGGCCGGTCTTCGTGTTCTCCGGGCATGGCTCGCAGTGGGCTGGCATGGGGCGGGACCTGCTTAACGAGCCTGCCTTCGCCGCGGTCATCGACGAGCTTGAGCCGGTGTTCGCGGCCGAGATCGGCTTCTCGCCACGAGAATTTATTACTAAGGGCGAGCTATCCGGGGTCGACCAGATCCAGCCCATGATCTTCGCCATGCAACTCGGCCTGGTCGAGCTGTGGCGCGGCTACGGCGTGGTGCCGCACGCGGTGATCGGGCATTCGGTCGGCGAGATCGCCGCGGCGACGACGGCCGGCGCGCTCAGCCGCGCCGACGCCGCCCGGCTGGTCTGCGGGCGGTCGGCGCTGCTGCGCCGGGTCGCGGGCCACGGCGCCATGGCCCTGGTGCAGTTGCCGTTCGCCGAGACCGCGCGGAAGCTGAGCAGCCGCGCGGGCGTGGTCGCCGCCATCGCGTCTTCGCCCGGCTCGACGGTGGTGTCCGGGGACCCGGCCGCCGTGGCCGAGGTGCTCGCGACCTGGCAGGCCGAGGGTATTCCGGCCCGTCGCGTCGCCTCCGATGTCGCCTTCCACGGACCGCACATGGACCCGCTGCTCCCTGGCCTGACCGACTTCGCGGCCGGGCTGACCCCGGCGGCGCCCGCCGTAAGGATCTACCCGACCGCGCTTGAGGATCCGCGCACTTCGCCACGCTTCGATGGCAGCTACTGGGCGGCGAACCTGCGCAACCCGGTCCGGTTTGCCGACGCGGTGCGGGCGGCGGCGGAGGACGGCTACCGGGCGTTCCTTGAGATCTCCCCGCACCCGGTTGTCACGCACTCAGTGCTTGAGACACTGGCCAGCCACGGCTACGAGGACGTGTTCGCCGGCCCGTCGCTGCGCCGGGACCGGCCCGAGCGCGCAACCCTGCGCTCGGCCGCGGCCGCCGCGCACTGCCACGGCATCGCGCTGGACTGGGCTGCGCTGCACCCGGCCGGCGGGCCAGTGACACTGCCCGGCTACCCCTGGCAGCGCCGCCGGCACTGGCGCGCGCCTTCGGTGCCCGACAGCGGCGGGCGTGGCCATGACCCGCAGGCGCACGCGCTGCTGGGCGACGACATCCAGGTCGCCGGAACCGCTATGCGGCTGTGGCGTACCAGCCTGGACGACGCGACCCGGCCCTACCCGGGCAGCCACGCCATCGACGGGGTCGAGATCGTGCCGGCCGCGGTGCTGGTGCAGACCTTCTTCGCCGCGTCCGGCGGCCAGGCGCTCGACCAGGTGGAGATGCGGGCGCCGCTAATGACCGCCGACCGTCGCGACATCCAGGTGGTCCGCCACGGCGCGGAACTGCGGCTCGCGGCCCGCACCGCGAGTGGTGACCGAGACGCGGCCTGGCTGCTGATCGCCACGGCTACGGTGGGTGCGGCACCGGTTGCCCGACAGCCAGCCTTGATCCAGCCGGTCCCGCTGGTACCCGACGATCCGGCGCTGGTCAGTAAGCGGCTGGCCGCTGTCGGCGTGCCGGACACCGGATTCGGCTGGACCATCGAGGAACTCTCGCGAGGCGAAGGGCTACTGCGGGCACGGGTGCGCATCGGTCCGTCGAATACGTGGGCACCGGTGCTTGACGCGGCGATGTCGATCGCGCCGGCCGCCTTTGGCGGTGACCCGGTGCTGCGCATGGTCGTCCAGATCGTCAGGGTCGAGACAGTCGGCGAGCCGCCGGACATCGTGCAGGTCGAGGTCAGCAGGGATCCCGACCGCGACGACACGGTGCGGGTGCTGCTGGCTGACGCACTTGGCGCTGTGATCGGCCAGCTCGCCGGGCTGCGGTACCCGGTGATCGATGCGCCGGCCGGCGATGCCGGCGACTCCGATCAGGGCCGAGGCTTGCCGGCCCGAAGGGCCACGGCATCGGCTCGCTCGCCGGGCTGACCTCGGACGAGCTAAGCGCCCGGTTGGTCGAGGAGGTCAGCGCCATAATTGCCGGGGAGATGCGGCTTGACCCCGCCGTCCTTGCGCTCCGCCGCCCGCTCATCGAGCAGGGCCTCGACTCGGTGCTGACCGTGGTGATCCGGCGGCAGCTGGAGAAACGGTACCGCTGCTCGCTGCCGACCACGCTGCTGTGGCGCCAGCCCACCATCGCCGCGATCGCCGGTTACCTCACCGAGGTGCTGCGGAACGCACCGCGTGGAGGTGCCGATGCACGGTGAGGGCGGCACGCAAGTGGCGCCTGAGGTGGACCGGATCGCCCGGCTGGCGACCCGATGCCGGCTGGTACTTCTTGACATGATCTGCCGGGCCGGATCCGGGCATGCCGGGTCGTCACTGTCGTGCGCGGACATCATCAGCGTGCTCAGGTTCGACCAGATGCACTGGCCGGCCAGCCGGTCAGAGCGCGACGTGTTCGTGCTGTCCAAGGGCCACGCCGCGCCCGCCTGGTATGCCGCGCTGATCGTCGGCGGTGACCTGCCTCCCGGCGAGGTGGCCACTTTGCGTGCCCTCGACAGCCGCCTGCAGGGCCACCCGGACCGCACCCGCCTTGACCTGGTGGACGTCAGCTCAGGGGCACTCGGCCAGGGCTTGTCGATGGCGCTCGGGCGGGCGCGGGGCAAGCGGCTCAAGGGCCAGGACTCCGTCGTGTACTGCCTGCTGGGTGACGGCGAGTGCCAGGAGGGCCAGGTGTGGGAGGCGCTCATGTACGGCGGCGCGCACCGGGTCGGCAACCTGGTGGCGATCATCGACAACAACAACAGCCAGAGCGACGGCGAGCTTGACGGCGTCCTGCCGCTGCATCCGCTGCCGGCCAAGCTGAGCGCGTTCGGCTGGCATGTGCAGGAGGTCAACGGTCACGCGCACGGTGAGCTGCGGCAGGCGGTCCGCGCCGCCCGGCAGGAGCGGACCCGGCCATCGGCGATCATCGCCCGCACCCGAAAGGGCTGGCTGGGCGGCGGCCAGATCCTGCTTGACGGCAGTCACAGCGCAGTCCCTTCGGCGGCCGAGTACGCTCGGGCCGCCGCCTTCCTGAGATCCTCGCCGTGAGGTCAACCAGGGACTGGTTCGGTGCCGCGCTGGCCGAGTTGGCCGGCGAGTACGACAACGTCGTCGTGGTGAGCTGCGACCTGGCCCAGGCGACCCGGACGCAGCGGTTCAGCCAGGAGTTCCCTGACCGGTTCTTCGAGTGCGGCATCGCCGAGGCCAACGCGATCGGCCTGGCGGCCGGGCTGGCGCAGGAGGGATACCGGCCGTTCCTCGCCAGCTTCGGTCACTTCCTGACCGGCAAGTTCCTGGAGATCTTCCAGTCGGTCGGGCTCAACGACGCGGGCGTGGTGCTGGTCGGTACCCATGCGGGGCTGGCGATCGGGCAGGACGGGCCAACCCAGATGGGCCTGCGGGACGTCGCGCTGATGCGCACGCTGCCGAACGTCCGGCTGCTGCATCCGGCCGACGGCAGCGAGACCAGGCAGATGGTGAGCTTCCTGGCCACCGACCGGCAGCCCGGTTATCTTCGGCTGTGCCGGCAGCCGCTGCCCGAGGTGCACGGCAGCGGCTATCAGTTCAGGTTCGGGATACCGCAGGTGGTCCGCGACGGCGGCGACGTGGCGGTCTTCGCGATGGGCGGCACGGTGGCGGTGGCCATGGACGCGGCCGACCGGCTCGCTGCCTCGGGCACGCGGCCGACCGTCGTGAACGTCTCGTCGCTGCCCGCCGACAAGGCCGCGATCACGCGCATCCTCGCCGCGCACGCGTACGCGCTGGTGGTCGAGGACCACTACGTGACCGGCGGGCTGGCCGACGAGATCGGCCGGATCGCGCTGAGCGTGCCGGAGCGGCCCAGGTTCGAAGTGCTGGCGGTGCCGGACTACGGGCAGGCCGGGCCGCCAGACGCCCTCTACGCCAGGTACCAGCTCGATGCGGCGGGCATCGTCGCGCGGATCACCACCCTCCTGCGAGAACACGCGAGGTAGCCAGATGCGAAAGACCCTGCATTCCCGCACGCTGTGCCCTGGCGTGGACCGGTACGAGTTCGTCGAGCATGCCCTCGACGGCGCGACCCCCTATCGCAGCCATCCCCGCGATCACCGCAGTTTCCTGGTGCTGCGCGGGGTGGCCATGCTAGAGCACGCGCAGGGCTTTCGGCGGTATGACCCTGGCGAGGGCTGGCACGCACCGCCAGGCGCGGTGTACCGCATGGTCAGCATCGGCGCCGAGCCCGCCCTGGTGATCGAGGCCGGCACGGTGCGGGGAGACACGGTGCGGGGGGACACCGCGCAGGCCGATCCCGAGCGGGCCGCCTCGTTCAGTTACCTGGAACTCTCCGGCTATACCGTGGACAAGCCGTGGGGCTATGAGGTCTGGTACACCCGCAACCTCACCGAGCCCGGCTACGCGCTCAAGCGCATCCACATGACCGCCGGCCACCAGTCGTCCCTGCAGTCCCACCGGTATAAGGCGGAGACCAACTACGTCATCGAGGGCGAGGCCACGGTGCTGTCCGGAATGACCGCGCCGGACGACACCAGCCAGGCGATCGACATCGGGCTGCTGACGACCACCGTGCATCGGCCCGGCGGCGGCTGGTCGTCCCCGCCCGGCGAGCTGCACCGGGTGATCGCGCAACGCGACTACACCGCGATCGAGGTGTCCACCCCCGAACTTGACGACGTGATCCGCTGGCAGGACGACACGGGGCGCGGCCACGGCCTGATTGAGTCAGAGCACGCGGGGAGCGGCTGATGAGCCTCGCCGACTCCGTGCGACTGTACCTGGACGAGAAGCGCCGGATCCTCGACGACTTCCCCGTCGATGCCGTGGCCAGCGCCGCCGTGATGCTGTTCGATACCTACGACGCGGGCGGCACCGTCTACGCGATGGCGAACGGTGGCAACGCAGGGACGCTCGACCACGCCTACTGTGACTTCACCCACCACCCGTTCGTCAGCGAAGACAAGAGCCAGCCGCTGCCGCCGAGCCTGAAACGGCTGCGCTTCGTCAACCTGTGCTCGTCCCCGGCCGAGCTGACCGGGCTGGTCAACGACCTTGGCCCGGACAGCATGTACGCCGCGACCCTCGCGCCGCTGGTCACCGCCCAGGATCTGGTGATGGCCTACTCCGGCAGCGGGAACTCGCCGAACGTGGTCAGGGCGCTTGAGATGGCCGTGGCCGCCGGGGCCAGGACCTTCGCCATGACCAGGGGCGACGGCGGCCGGTGCGCCAAGATCGCCGGGACCTGCCTGGTGGTCCCTGGCACGTCGCGGTTTCCTGGCCAGACCGGGACCAACGACAACAACTTCCACTTCGAGGACGCCATGCTCGCCGTCAACCACATGCTCGTGGGACTGCTGAAGGCACGCGTCGCGGAGCAGGCGGGTCCCGGCTGACATGCTGACCATTCAGCCCGCCGCCGAGCCGTACCCGCACCTGGCCGCGTTCTTCGAGTTGATCGGCGCGCAGCGGGCCGCCCGGCTGCGCCGTGCCGCTGAGCGCATCCGCGAGCGTCTCGCCGGCGGCACGCTCTGGCACGTGAACTCGACGGCGGCCGGCGGCGGGGTCGCCGAGATGCTGTACACGCTGCTCCCGCTGTACCAGAGCCTCGGCGTGCCGGCGGGATGGATGGTGATCGGCGGCGACGGCCCGTTTTTCGCGGTCACCAAGCGCCTGGGTGCCGCGCTGTACGGAACCCTGGGCGATGGACCCGGGCTGGATGCCGCCGCGCGGAGGACGTACCTGGATGGACTGTCCGTCAACGCCGAGGCGATCCGGCGGACCGTAGCCGCCGCGGACATCCTGATGCTGCACGACCACCAGACCGCGGGCCTGGCCGGCCTGCTCAGCGGCGACGTCCGCGCCGGGTACTGGCGCTGTCATGTCGGGGTGGACAAGCCCAACCTCGCGTCTGCGCAGGCGTGGCGCTTCCTGCGGCCGCTGCTCGCGGACGTCGCGGGCACGGTGTTCTCGGTACCTGGGCACGTTCCGGCATTCCTGCGGGACCGGCACGCGATCATCCCGCCGTTCCTTTCGCCGTTCTCGGCGAAGAACTGCGAGCTGACCGACGAGGTGGTGCGCGCCTGCCTGGCCCGGTGCGGGCTACGCGAAGGCAGCGCACAGCCGCTCCAGGTCACCACCCCGGCCGGTACCGTGCCGGTGCGCCATCCGGTGCAGGTCGTCGCCGAGCGACCGCCTCGCGACGGCGAGCCGCTGCTGGTGCAGGTGTCCAGGTGGGATCGGCTGAAGGACATGCACGGCGTGCTCGCCGCTTTCGTGTCCGGGGTTGACCGCGGGTACCTGGCGCTGGTGGGGCCGGATCCGGCCGGGATACCCGACGACCTCGAGCAGGCCGAGTGGTTCGGGCGATGCCTGGCCGCGCGGTGTGCTCTCGCCCCTGCGGACCGGGAGCGCACCAGCCTGATCTGCCTGCCCATGGACGATCTCGGCGAGAACGCGATCCTCGTCAACGCGATCCAGCGTGCGGCCGACGTGGTGATTCAGAAGAGCCTGGCCGAGGGGTTCGGGCTGACCGTCACCGAGGCGATGTGGAAATCGCGCGTCGTGGTCGCCAGCGCGGTGGGCGGCATTGCCGAGCAGATCAGCGATGGTGATACCGGCCTGCTGGCACCCGACGCGGCCGATCTGCCGGCGTTCGGCACCTTGCTCGCCGCTGCCCTCGACGGCGCGGTGGACCGGCGAGCCCTCGGGGACCGGGCCCGCCGCCGGGTACTGCGCGACTTCCTGCCCGACCACGAGATCGTCGCGACCGCGGACCTGCTGGACGGAGGCTGTAGCTAATGGATGCCATTGTGCCCGTGCTGCCGAGGGATCACCCCAATCCCTTCGATCCGTCCGCGGAGCTCAGCCGGCTGCGCCACGAGCTGGGCCTGAGCCGGCTCGCGTTCCCCGATGGCCATGTCGGCTGGCTGGTGACCCGCTATGACCTCGCCCGCGCGGTGCTGTCCGACCACCGGTTCAGCAGCCGGCAGGAATTGCAGCACCTGCCCCTCCCGCAGCAGCGTGGCCGGCCGGAGCAAGGATACGAACCTGGCCTGTTCCCGCATATGGACCTGCCCGAGCACAGCCGTTACCGCCGGGTGCTTACCGGCCGGTTCACGGCACCGCGAGTCAGGCCGCTCGAGTCCGCCATCGGCGCCATCGTCGCGGAGTGCCTCGGCCAGCTGGCGCGGACCGGGCCGCCGGCCGACCTGGTAACGGCGTTCGCGCAGCCCATCCCGCGGCTGGTGATCTGCGAGCTGCTCGGCGTCCCGCGCGCCGACCGTGGAATCCTGGAACCCGAGCTCGCCGCGCTGGTCGATCTCGCCTCGACGCAGGAGCGGCTGGGCATCGCGCTTGGCACGCTCGCCGGGTACCTGCGGGACCTGCTGCTGCGCAGTCGCGCCGAGCCGGCCTCCGGGCTGCTAGGCGCGCTGGTGGCGGAAACCGACCTCAGCGTCGAGGAACTGACCAACGTCGCGCTCGTCCTGCTGACCGCCGGCGCGCTGCCGACCTCGAACATGCTGGCACTGGGCACGTTCGCGCTGCTGAGTCATCCGAGGCAGCGCGCGCTGCTTGAGTCGGACCCGGCGATCATCGGCAGCGCGGTCGACGAGCTGCTCAGGTATCTCTCGGTCAACCAGTTCGACGTGCGGCGGGCAGCGCTGGAGGACGTGGAGCTGGCAGGCAAGGTGATCCGGGCGGGCGAGACGGTGGTGGTGGCGCTGGCCGCGGCCAACCGAGACCCCGGCCGGTTCTGTGACCCGGACACGCTTGACCTGCGCCGCCAGGGCAGCGGTGACCTCGCGTTCGGGCACGGCATCCATCACTGCCTGGGCCAGCACGTGGCCAGGGCCGAGCTGCGCGTGGGGCTGCGGCAGCTGTTCCTGCGCTTCCCGCGGCTGAGGCTTGCGGTGCCGGCCGAGGAAGTTCCGACCCTGGACGACTCGGTTCTGTACGGGGTGCGAGAGCTACCCGTTGCCTGGTGAGCTTGAGCTCCTGGCTCCCCGGCTACGGGAGTCCGTAGTGCTGTCCGATTCCGTCCAGCAAGGCGGTCAGGCCGATCTCGAATTGGCGGTCTATGTGGTTCAGGGGGCTGATCTCTCTGCCCGTGCTGAGGGCGTGCTCAGCGAGCGCCGCAAGCTCGGGGAACTTGCCCGTGGACATGAGCACTTCTCCGTAGGCCCTCGCCTCGCTGACCAGGCCGGGATTGCGGGCTGCGGTGTGGAGGCGCTCCCTGGTCTCGATCGTGTGGGCGGCGTTGCCGGCGACGTAGTCATCGAGGATCGCCGTCACCTCGGTCTTCTGCGGGTAGCTCAGCGTCGTGGCGGCGAGCGCGGCGAGTGACTGCTCGTAGTGCTGCACGGCGTTCGGCCCGAACTGCGCCTGGTTGAGCGAGCTGACCGCCCAGGGGTGGCCGACGAGCGCGTCGCGGGTCCGGCGCGCGATGAGCGTTACCGCGTCACGCCAGCCCGCAGGGAGCTCGCCCTCGGGGACGAGGACGTCTTCGAAGATCGTGTCCTGCATCAGGGCGACGATGTCGGCCTTGTTCCTTACGTAGTAGTACAGAGTCATCGTGCCCGCGCCCAGCTCAGCCGCGATGCGCTTCATCGTGACCGCGGCAAACCCCTCGGCTGTCGGCGATGCCGACGGCGGCGCGGGCGATCTCGGCCCGCGTGTAACGGGGCTTGCGTCCCGATGGCTCGGGGCGCAGCCAGATCAGCGTGGTGTCTTCAGTGTCGCTTGGCATTCGTATCGCGTACGATTATATTAGTCGTATCACGTACGATAAATTAGCACGCCATACGAAAGGCAGATCATGGTGGCGGCATCACCTGCCATCTCCGCGTCGGGCCTCACGAAGGCCTACAGCGAGACGACCGGCATCTTCGACGTCGACCTTGAGGTCCCCGGCGGGACGGTCATGGCGCTGCTCGGCCCGAACGGGCCGGCAAGACGACCGCCCTGCGCATCCTGTCGACCCTGGTGCGCCCGGCCCGCGGCTCGGTACGGGTCGGCGGCTTCGACGCGCTGACCCAGCCGGACCGCGTCCAGGCGACCATCGGGATGGCGAACCAGGCGTCGGCCGTCGACGAGAAGCTCAGCGGGCGGGTGAACCTGAACATGTTCGCCAGGCTCCACCGCCTCTCCTGGCCGGAGCACCAGGCAGCGCACGGCCGAACTGCTTGAGCGTTTCGATCTCGACCGACGCCGCGGGCAAGGTCGTGCGTAGTGACTCCGGCGGGATGCGCCGCAAGCTCGACCTGGCCGTCAGCCTGCTCGGCCGCCCGGTGCCCCCGCCCCTACATCCTCTTCCTCGACGAGCCCACGACCGGACTCGATCCGGCCAGCCGCCACGCGCTCTGGGACATCATCCGCGGGCTCGTCCAAGACGGCACCACGGTGCTGCTGACCACGCAGTACCTCAACGAAGCCGACGCCCTGGCCGAGCGGGTCACCTTCATCGACCGGCGGCCGGGTCATCGCCAGGGGCACGCCGGCTGAGCTCAAAGCCCGCCCGGCGGCCGTCACGCCGAGTTCGCCCTGGCGTCCGCCGACGAGGCCAGGCAGCTTGCCCTGGAGCTCAGCGCGTTCGGGGCAACCCTTGACGGCAACCGTGCCCGTATTGCCATCGGCGACCGCCCCGCTGACCTCGCCCGGCTCATGCTGGCAATCGAGCACTCCGGCATCGAGCCGGTCGACTACCAGGTAAGGACCCCGAGCCTCGACGACGTCTACTTCGCCCTCACCGGTCATGACCATGCCGGACAGCGGGCTGACACCCTGGAGGCCGCCCGATGAGCGCCGCTGTCGCGGAACGCCCGCCATCTCGCTGGTGGGTGCTCAGCGACTACTTCGAGATGGTCATGCGCAGCCTGCGTCACATCGCAAACGACCCCGACCAGCTCGTCACCGTCACGCTCCAGCCGGTGCTGACACTGACGATCATGGACTTCTTCATCGGCGGCGCGATCAAAACCGGCACCCGCCAGGACTACCTCGACTTCGTGCTGCCGGGGATCTTCATCGTGATGGCGGGATTCGCCGCCGTCACGACCGCCCTCGGCGTTGCCTCCGACATGCTGCAAGGCGTCGTTGACCGCTTCCGCACCCTGCCGATGGCCAAGTCCGCCGTCGTCGCCGGGCACGTCATCTCCGATCTGCCCCGCGCCCTCATCGGGCTGGCCGCCACCATCGGCTTCGGCCTGCTCATCGGCTTCCGAAGCCACGGCCGGAGCCGGCGCCTGGGCAGCCGCCATCGGCATGACGCTGCTCGCGACCTTCGCCCTGTCCTGGATCGCCGCTGTCATCGGGCTGCTCGGCAAGAGCGTCGAGGTCGTCCAGCAGCTCGCCGCCGTCATCATCATCCCGGACTTCCTCAGCAAAGCGCTCGTCCCCACCGACACCATGCCCGCCTGGCTGCGGGTCGTCGTCGATAACCAGCCGCTCAACCAGGCAAATCGACTGCGTTCTCGCCTTCCTCGCCGGAACTCCGCCGGGATCGCCTCGGGCTGGCAGGCGCCGAACCGGCGGGAATCATCGTGATCGCCTTCGTCCTGGAGACTGTGCTTTTCAAGCGCAAGACATCCTGACTCCGCCGCGTGGCCTTTGTCAGGCCGCGGGAGCCGCTGGGATGGATACCCGGTTTGGTCGCCGAAAACGGGGATCAGATGCTGTATCCATCCATTCCACCCGGCCCCACCGGGCATATCCGCGCCTCCCGGCGGACCGCATCGGTGGCGCTATGGGTTGCCTGTCGGCGCCGGACAGCATCCATGGCCCACAGATGCTGCGGACAAAGTGCGGGGCTGAGCCCCTCTTTTGGAGGGAGGGCCATGTCCGGCTCAGGTGCCGGGAGCTACCCGCTGGTCGGCGGGGTCGACCGCGACGGGAAGTGCCCGCACGCAGTCGGAGATCGGGATGTCGGGCGCCAGGTTATCGGCTGGGACAGGCTCCCCGAAGACCACCTGAGCGGGGATGTACCCGGCCCACACGGGCAAGCCGATGTCGTAGTCGGTTTCCGGGTCGCCGCCGAGGTATCCGGTGCGGATCTTGACCGATGCGTCCTCGATGGGCACCCGCCACAGCGCGACCTCGCGGAGTTCTTCAGGGTTGGGCTTACGGGCTTCATCCCACCGGCCGTGGGCTAGGTGCTCCACTATCGCCCGCAGGGCGGCGAGGATCTCGTCGGGGTCGGTGATCTGGGTGGCGTCGCCATGGATGGTGACGGACCGGTAATTCATCGTTTGCTCGCGGGTCGACCGGGTGAGGACTAAACCATCGAAAAGGGTCGCGGTGACACAGACCTGGTTACGAGCGTCGAAATCGCGGAACAGCCCCGCGGCACGTGATCCGTGTATGACGATGACGTCTCCCAGCCGGCCGAACGCCATGGGAAGCACGAGCGGTCGTCCATCGCGGACAGTCGCCACATGGCACATCTGGACGGCATCAAGAACGGCGTGCACAGCAGCCTTGTCGTAGCGCGCTCGGTCAGGTTTGCGGCGCACCCGGACGAGCCGGGGCGCCAACCCGTTCGGACGGGCGGCGGAGGAGTTACTGGTCATAACTAGCCAGGCTAGGAGTAACTGGCATTCTTGGCAATCCCACGAATCGTCACGACATTTGTTGATCTTGCGTTTCGAGTTGGTCGGGCGGGACCACGGTAGGCCGGCTGAGCGTGATCAGCAAACTTCAGGCTGAAACCAAAAACTTATCGGACTGATATTCGGTTTTATACCGGGTTGCGGCCGGAAGCAAGGCCAGGTATCATCCTGAATCGTGCCTTAAGCCGTATTCCTGGTGGAGGGATCCATAGAATGAGTTTAGTAAGCGTTCACAATGAGTGGGATCCCCTGGAGGAGATCATCATCGGGACGACGCGCGGCGCCCGCATCGCCCGTCCTGACGTTGGTCTGTACGCACTGGAATTCGACGACCTCCCCTCGAAGGACGACATCCCGTCAGGTCCGCTCCCCGACAAGGTGATCGAGGAGACTGAGGAAGAGCTATCGGTGCTCTGCGATGAGCTGACCAAGCTGGGAGTCGTGGTCAGGCGGCCGGAGCCGCGCGATCACGCGGCCGTCATCAGCACTCCGGACTGGCAGAGCGATGGCTACTACGACTACTGCCCGCGCGACTGCCTGCTGGCGGTAGGCAACACCATCATCGAGTCGCCCATGGTGCTGCGCTGCCGGTTCCTGGAGAGCTTCGCCTACCGGCAGCTTCTGCTTGAGTACTTCGACAGCGGCGCGACCTGGATCTCGGCGCCGAAGCCCGAGCTGCGCGATGGGATGTATCACCCGGAACTACCCGAATACGAGCGGCTAGCCGATCTTGAGCCCGCTTTCGACGCGGCGAACGTGCTACGCCTGGGGACAGACCTGCTTTACCAGGTCTCGGACAGCGGCAACGAACGTGGCCTGCGGTGGCTGCAGTCGGTCATGGGCGACAAGTACCGCGTGCACGGATGCCGACGCGTCTACGCCTCGACGCACTTCGACTCGACGGTCATCCCGCTGCAGCCGGGGCTCGTGCTGCTGAACCCCGCGCGAGTCAACGATGAGAACATGCCGGAGCCTCTTCGGAAGTGGGAGCACCTGTGGTGCCCTGACCTCGTCGACATCGGCTGGACGGATCGCCCGAACGCCTCGATCTGGATTGGCATGAACCTGCTCGTGATCCGGCCGGGCCTGGTGATCGCCGAGGCGCGGCAGACTGATCTGATCCGGCTACTTGAGCGTCATGGGATTGACGTTATTCCGCTATCTTTGACGCATGCCAGGACGCTGGGTGGCGGCTTCCATTGCGCGTCCCTCGATGTGCGGCGGACCGGCGAACTCGCGACCTATAGCTAATTCCAGATCGCGTTGTATGGTCAGAAAATGACGGAAATACCGGTTGCGGTCTGCCCGCCCGATTGCGGGGAGGAGTTGCGTGCTCCGGCCGGGTCATACGTGATCCGGCTATCGGGCGAGCAGACGGGCGGGGCACTGGCAATCGTGGAGTACGCCTTCCCGCCCGGCTCCATTGGAGCCGGGCCGCATGTTCACCGCGGTCACTCGGAGCACTTCCACATCCTGGACGGCCAGGTGACCTTCGACCTTGGTGGCACCGAGGTCACCGTCGCCGCGGGTGGCAGCGTTTCGGTTCCGATCGGGGCTGCCCACGGCTTCCGCAACGCCTCCGACGACTGGGCCCGCTGCCTGTTCCTGCTCACGCCCGCCGGCTACGAGGGCTACTTCCGCGAGGTCGATCGTGCCCTGGTAGCCGGCGACCCGCTAGACGCCGGGAAGCTCGCCGCGCTGCGAGCGTGCTACGCCACCGATACGCTCTGATCGCCAGCCCGCCCGGCACTGAGTACCGGGTGCAGGACCCGGTCCAGGTCGGTCAGCGCCCGCGACCAGACCCCGGGAGACGGTACGTAGTGGTTGTAGTAGCTAGCGCCCTCGGCCGGCGGCCCGAAGATCGCGACGGACCTGCTCCCTGTACCGCGCCTCGGCACCATCGACGACGTCGCTTCGCGGCACGGCGAACCCGTCCCGGTCCAGCCGCAGGCTGCCGCTGCTCCCCGGCGCGACCCAGGTCAGCAGCGAGCCCGCCATCTGGTCGAATTCGCCGCAGCCGGTCGGTTTGGTCAGGTTGGCGCGGATCACCACCTCCGCCGCGATCTGGTGCGGACGCGTCAGCTGGGTCGAAGTCAGGATCCAGCCCGCCCCGGCCGGGGTCAGCTTCGGCGCCGGGCCGGGGCCTAGCGACACGATCCCGGCGTCGATCAGGCATCAGCAGTTCCTGGATGCGCTCCTTCTGCGGGCAGATCACGGCCCGGTTTACCATCTGGACGTACTCGGTCATGAAGTACCGATGGGAGTCCTCGGTCAGCCCCGGCGGGTCGATTGCGGCGCGTAGCGCCTCGCGATGATCGCGCAGGACCTCAAGCCCCTCCTTTACCGGGCTGACCCCCAGGCCAAGCTCGGCCTCCCGCAGATCCGCGAGGGCCAGGCTTACCAGCCGGTCCACGTAGCGTCCGTAGTCGGCCGCGGTCTCGTTGGCGGGTTCAAGCACCTGAAGAACCATCTGGAGCTGCTCCGGCGTGGCCAGGTCCATCCGTCCCAGCGCCTCCTGGCGGATCAGCGGCTCGATCTGCCGCTTGAAGTCCAGCCGCCCGTCCGCCGTGTGGTCGCGCAACTCGTCAATTGCCGTCCTGGTCAGGAACCGGGCCGGGGAGGCCCGGCGATCCTCCGTCGTGGACGGCCTGGCACAGGGCAGCCAGCCTGATCGGTTGACCAGCACAATCCGCGGCTCCTCGCCTGACGGCCGGTACCGGCCGCCGGCGAACTCGCCGCCGCGGCCCACGGTCAGCGTCGCGATCACGTCCATCGCGGTCAGCCCGGTGCCGAGCAAGGCGACCGTCGTCCCGCCCGGTATGCGCTCGACCTGCTCAGGTAACGGGTACGGCGTGTCGATGAGATTGCCAGATTCTGACTGGGCGAAGTCGTCGGCCGAGCCGGGGCCGGTCGGCCCGGCATTGGCCAGGCCGTGGCCCGTGGTCACCACGGCCAGGTCGACCCGGTGCTCGGTGCCATCGGCAAGCGTCACCACCGCCGTGGCCCCGTCCGGGCGGATGGCGTGCGCGACTACGGGCAGGTGCCGGACGGTGAGCCGGGCCGGCACCCGGCGCATGAACTCCCCGACGGCCCACTGCAGGTACTCCCCGAGCAGCCGTCGCGGCAGGAACTCATCGAATCGCACCCCGGTGCGCCGCTGCTGGCACCACTGGTAAAAGCTGGGCCCGGCGGTAATCGGCATGCCTGGCGTCATCTGCTCGTCGGAGAAGATCGTCAACTGCCCGGCGATCGTGTTGAGCAGCAGGTAGTCCGGCTGCTTCAGCCGATGGATTCCGAGCTCCGAGCTCGCCGGGCTCGATCAGCAGCAGTTCGATCGGCGGGCCGGGCTGTCCTGAGCGTGGCTGATCACCCGCTCGAGCACCGAGAGCCCGCGGGGGCCAACCCCGATCACCGCGATCCGCAACGCGCTCACCACCTCCGGGTCTCGCTGAAGAAATTCGGGACCTCAAGCGCCAGTCCCTGCTCGCGCGCCGCGGTCAGGACGAAGTACCCGACCGTCAGGTCGAGCACGCCGAGACCGAATGGCGAGAAGATCACTCCGCGCCCGGCGTCGGGCAGCTTGGCGCCCTGCAGAATGTCCGCGAGCGTGCCGGTGACGAAGTCTCGCCCCCCGGTCGCCTGCTCGGCCAGATGCGGGGAGGTATTCGCCTTCATGCAGTGCTCGACGTCGTCGAAGTAGTTCTGCGCGCCGAGAATGACTTCAGGCTGGAAGTCCCGCAGCGAGATGTTCAGCGCCACCTGGCCAGGCCGCACCGGCTGGCCGATGTACGGGGCTAGCGCCGTGGTCGCGGTGATCAGGGTCTGGGCAGCTAGCGCCTCGTCGAGCGTGCCCGCCACGGCGGCGGGCAGGCCAAGCTCATCGGCGGCGAACCTGGTGAGATTCGCCGCCGACTCGGCATGCAGGTCGAACACCCGGAGCTCGCTGATCGGGTACCTGGTGACGGCCAGATACCGCAGGATGGTCCGGGCGATGACGCCCGCCCCGACGATGGCGACCCGTCCGTCCGGCGGTACGTGCCTGGCGATCGCCCGCGCGGCCACCGCCGCCGAAGCCGCGGTACGGACCGCGCTGATGTTGGCTGCCTCAAGCAGGGCCATCGGATAGCCGGTGTCGTAGTCGTTGAGGATCAGCACCGCCGAGGCCCGCGGGATCTCCTGCGCGACGTTGCCGGGGAAGCTTGAGACCCACTTGATGCCGGCGATCTGGGCCGCAGGCAGCTCGATGATCGCCGGCAGGGCGACGATCCGGGAATCCGGCTTGTCGGGGAAGCGCAGAAAATAGCTATCAGGGTTAGCCGTCAGGCCGGCATCGTGCCGCAGATAGGCGTCCTGCACTAGCTCGACGACCTGAGCCGCCGAGGAGTCGAGAATCTCCTTGACGATCTTGCCGGGAACTACGTCAAACGAGAACATCCCGCTGCTGCTCCTGTGCATTCGTGTCGGTATCGGTTTCTTCGCTAGGAGCCCGGTCGAGCCCTCGCTCGGCCACCCAGTCGTCGTCGTAGACGGAATGCAGGTAGCGCTCGCCCAGGTCCGGCGCGATTGCCACCACGGTCGCGTCCGGCGGGATCGAGGCAGCCACCCGGCGAACCGCCGCCAGCACCGTGCCGGTCGAGCCGCCGGCGAGCAGCCCGGTGCTCCGGGCCAGCCAGCGACACTCGCGGACCGTCTCCCACTCGGGGATCATCAGGATCTCGTCTGGCGCGGACATGTCGATGATTTCCGGGCGCCTGCTGGTGCCAAGTCCGGGGATGTACCTCTTGGTGCCGGTGCCGGGACCAAAGTTCACCGAGCCGACAGCATCGACCGCGACGATCCTGGTCGTCGGGCTGCGCCGGCGGAAGTAGTCGACGCAGCCCATCAGCGTGCCGCCGGTGCCCACGCCGATAAACAGGTAGTCCACCTGGCCGAACGCCTTAAGCACCGCTGGCGCGGTGGTCTGCTCATGGGCCGCCGGATTGCTCGGATTCGCGTACTGGTTGAGCCAGTAAAGATTCGGCTCGGCGGCGAGGCGCTCGTTGATGTAGGAGATCCGGGTGCGCGAGATAACCGCCCTCGGCGTCCCGGTCGCGCACGACCACTACCTCAGCGCCCAGCGCGCGCATGATCGACCCCGCCGCCGCGTTCGAGTTCGGGTCCGTCACGCAGATCAGCCGGTACTTCTTGGCCGCGCAGATAACGGCGAGGGCGATCCCCATGTTGCCTGAGCTGGACTCGATCAGCGTGGTCTCGGAGAGGTCTCCGCTCGAACTCTCCGCCGCTTCGACCAGGCCGCGCGCGGTCTTCATCTTGACCGATCCGGCCGGGTTGAAGCTCTCGACCTTGATGTAGAACTTCCGCAGGTCGGCCACGCCATCGACCTGCAGAAAGATGTCATCTAATATCAGGTCGTATGCATGCTTAGTGATCAATGTGATCTCCGCAGTCGGTTTGTACGGGAATGCGTGTCCTGCAGCGAGCAGATCGTGAAATCGATCCGGTTCCTGGCCCGGATCGCGCGGCCCATTGCCAGCAATCCGGCGACGGTGGTGACGTAGGGGACGGCGTGCTGCGACGCGGCGGCGCGGACCGTACGGGGAGGTCCCCGTCCCGGTCCTGGCCACCGGCGCCGATGCTGATGACCAGGCTGATCTCCCCGTCGTTGATCCACCGCGCGACAGCGACCTGGTCGTCGGCCTCGGCCGGCGCAGCGGCCGTCACTCCGGCACAGGACAGCAGCCTGGCGGTCTCCTTGTCGGTGACCACCTCGAAACCGATACCTTGCAGCGTCCGCAGCGTCGTGGCGACCCGTGGCAGGGGCCCGGTCGCCACGGAGACGTAGACCCGGCCGGACGTCGGCAGTGCGTTTCCCGACGCTAGCTGCGCCTTGGCGAACGCGGCGGGAAATTCGAGTCGATCCCCATGACTTCGCCGGTGGACTGCATCTCGGGACCGAGCACGGAGTCGACGCCGTTGCCCTCGCGGGTGCGGAACCGGCGGAACGGCAGCACCGCCTCCTTGACGGCGACCGGTGCCCCGGCACCGGCTTGGCCCCGTCCCGGCCGCCCGGCAGCATGCCGGCGCGACGAGCTCGCCGATCGAACGCCGACCATGACCAGCGCCGCCGCCTTGGCCAGCGGCACACCGGTGCCTTGGATACGAAGGGCACCGTTCGGCTCGCTCGAGGATTGGCCTCAGCACGTAGAGCACGCCCTCCGATCGCGAACTGCACGTTGAGCAGCCCGCGAACACCGACGCCGTTCGCGATGCCGGCTCGCCTCACGACCGCACCGATGTCCCGGCCAAGGGTCACCGGCGGAAGCGTGCAGGCGGAGTCGCCGGAATGGATCCCCGCCTCCTCGATGTGCTCCATGATGCCGCCGATGTAGAGCTCGTGCCCGTCAAACAGCGCATCGACATCGATCTCGATCGCGTCATCCAGGAACCGGTCGACGAGAAGCGGTGACCCGGGGCCGAGAGCCGCAGTCTTTGACCCGCTGAAGTAGTCGGTCATGGACTCGCTGTCGTAGACGATCTCCATGCCGCGGCCCCCAAGGACATACGACGGGCGCACGAGAACCGGATAGCCGATGTTCTCGGCGACCGCATGCGCCTCGGCCGTTGGTCGCCGTGCCGTTTTTGGGAGCGAGCAGCCCCGCGCCGTCGAGGATCTTCGAGAACAGCCCGCGCTCCTCGGCCAGGTTGATGGCTTCCGGTGACGTCCCGAGAATCGGAACCCCGGCATCCTTCAGTCCCTGCGCGAGGCCGAGCGCCGTCTGGCCGCCGAGCTGCACGATCACACCGACGAGCTCTCCGCTCTGCGACTCGGCGTGGACGATCTCCAGCACGTCCTCGAGGGTGAGCGGCTCGAAGTACAGCCGATCGCTGGTGTCGTAGTCGGTTGACACGGTCTCCGGGTTGCAGTTGATCATGATGGTCTCGAAGCCGGCATCCGACAGCGCGAACGACGCGTGCACGCAGCTGTAGTCGAACTCGATGCCCTGCCCGATTCGGTTCGGTCCCGACCCCAGGATGATGATCTTGCGCCGATCGCTTGGGCAGCACCTCGGTCTCCGAGGTCGTAACCCGAGTAGTGATAGGGGGTGAGCGCGGGAAACTCGCCCGCGCAGGTGTCGACCGTTTTGTACACGGGCCGGACCCCGACGCTCCATCTGGCCGCACGAACCTGCTGCTCGTCGAGTCCCCGCAACTGCCCGATCTGCGCATCGCTGAACCCGTGGTCCTTGGCCAGCCGGAAGAGCGAGGCGTCCAGCGGCCGGAGCGTCGCGATCTCGGCGGCAACCTCGTTGAGAGAACAATCTGGTCGATGAACCACGGGTCGATGCCGGTCGCGTCGAAGACCTCAGCCACGGTCGCGCCGCCGCGCAGCGCCTGCTGGACGGTCACGATCCGACCATCCGTCGGCACGGAGGCGAGCTCGAGCAACGTCGACTCCTTGTTGCCCGGTCGATCGTTCCAGGAAGCTGCTTCCCCGCTTTTCGAGCGATCGAAGCGCCTTCTGCAGCGCCGTCGAGTAGTTCCGACCGATCGCCATCGCTTCGCCGACCGACTTCATCGTCGTCGTGAGCCTGGTGTCGGCGGCGGGGAACTTCTCGAACGCGAACCGGGGGACCTTGACGACGACATAGTCGAGCGTCGGTTCGAACGACGCGGGCGTCACTCGGGTGATGTCGTTCGGAATCTCGTCCAGCCGGTATCCGATCGCCAGCTTCGCGGCAATCTTGGCGATGGGAAATCCCGTCGCCTTCGACGCGAGGGCCGACGAGCGAGACACGCGCGGATTCATCTCGATCACAATGACCCGGCCGGTCGCGGGGTCGACGGCGAACTGGATGTTGCATCCGCCGGTGTCCACGCCGACCGCACGGATGATGTCGATGCCGATGTCGCGCAGGTTCTGGAATTCACGATCGGTGAGCGTGAGGGCGGGCGCCACGGTAATCGAGTCACCCGTGTGCACTCCGACGGGATCCACGTTCTCGATCGAACAGACCACGACCGTGTTGTCGGACGTGTCCCGCATCAACTCGAGTTCGTATTCCTTCCAGCCGAGGATGGACTCCTCGAGCAGCACCTCGGTGGTGGGTGACTGCTGGAGCCCATCCGTGACCATGCGCACGAGATCGGTCTCGTCGTACGCGAAGCCAGAGCCCAGCCCACCCATGGTGAACGAGGGACGGATGACCAGCGGATACCGAGATCGGCCGCGAAACCGACCGCCTCGGCGACCGTGTGCGCGATGTGGCTCCTGGCCACCTCCGCCCCTGCATCGATCACGAGCTGCTTGAAGATCTGCCGGTCCTCGCCCTTGTTGATGGCCTCGAAGTTCGCGCCGATCAGCTCGACGTCGTACTTCTCGAGGATCCCGTGGTCGTGCAGTTGGATGGCCGCGTTGAGCGCCGTCTGACCGCCGAGCGTAGGCAGGATGGCATCCGGCTTTTCCTTGGCGATGATGGTCTCGATGACCTGCCAGGTGATGGGCTCAACGTAGGTCGCGTCCGCGAAGTCCGGGTCGGTCATGATCGTCGCCGGGTTCGAGTTCACGAGGATGACGCGGACGCCCTCCTCGCGCAGAACGCGGCAGGCCTGCGTCCCCGAGTAGTCGAACTCCGCCGCCTGGCCGATCACGATCGGTCCGGACCCGATCACTAGCACATGCCGGATGCCCGTTAGCCTTGGCATCAGAGTCCCCCGCTCATCAGCTCGGGCTTGGCGCTAGTGAATATGTGAATTAATATTTGCCGACATCCGGTCATCACAGTACAGAACACGCCTCTCCCCAGCGAGTACCCGCTACCATACTTCTTGCCACGGAAGACGTGGCCGTACGCCAAAGCCAGCGTGCCTTACGTTTCCAACGTGTTAACGACCCTATCATACGCACACGAGCCGTGCGATTTTATTAAGCGCTAAGCACTGCCAACTATGGTAAATCGCCCAGACATATCATTACATCGCCTTCGACTCAAATAAGAACACACTTGACTGCAGCGCCCAGTTGGCGCTGACCTGCCAGTACCTGTCATCTGGCTAAATCTTTCGCATTCCTCAACAACCATCCACCAACGCCCCAAGCAGAAACCGGCATCCGCCCGGCCCAGCAGGTACCAAGGCAAGCGGCCTGGCTACCTGGATAGCCATTTTTGCCAAGTGGACACCGATGATGGATAAGCGCTTTACTAAGTGCGTCATGAGCGCGCCCGGAGATCGTTTCCAGTCCATCAATCACCGCCTGCAAGGCGCCCAGGGTGCCACGGCGGTCGCCTCCATGTCCGGTGTTCAGCTGGCACTGGCCCTGTCGGTTCCCCTGTTCTTCCAGCCGCCCTTCGGGTGTGGCCCCCCTGCGGTCCTCTGGGGCCTGCTCCTCCTGCTGATCCTCATCCGCCCGCGCCTGCGGGATTTCACTCGCAAGGACCTCCAGGCCTGTTTCGTGCTTGGCGTGGTGACGGCCGGCCTGATGCTGCTCTTCATGCTGGCGATCGCCCGCATCCCGCTCGGCACCGCGAGTGCCCTGGAGTTCCTTGGTCCGCTGGCTATCTCCATATTCGGTCCTGGCCAGGGCCGAATACTCTGGACGGTCCTGGCCGCCGCCGGCGTGCTGCTGCTGACCCAGCCCTGGCATGGCGGCGTCGACCCGGTTGGCGTCGGCGTTGCCGTCGCCGCCGGGGCCTGCTGGGGTTCCTACATCCTGCTCACCCAGCATGTCGGCGACCGGGTGACTGGTCTGAGCGGGCTGGCCGTCTCCATGCCCGTCGCCGGTGCCTTCGCAACGGTTGTCGTTTTGGTCTTCATCGGACCCTCGGAGGTGGCCCGGGTAACCTGGCAGGCTCTCTTCATCATGCTTGGCCTGGCCGTGCTTCATCCCGTGGTGACGTTCAGCCTGGAGTACCTGTCCTTGCGCCGGCTCGCCGCCAAAGGCCTTCGGAACCCTGATGAGCCTGGAACCTGCGGTCGCGCTTCTCGCCGGCCTTTCTCCGTGCTCAGGCAAATCCCCGGCCTGTCCTCGGCGGCCGGCGTCATCTTCGTGGTGATCGCCGGGATCGGAGCTACCCGTGCCGGCGCCCGCACACCCGCGCCGGATGACCACGGCTCCGATCCGCCTCCCGCATCCCCCAAGGCCGAGCCGCACCTATCACCGACCGAGCAAGACGCGATCTAGGAAGCAGCCATGTCGAAGATCCTGAGCCAACTGCCGATCGGCCAACGGATCGGCATCGCCTTCTCCGGCGGCCTGGACACCCGCACGCCGTGGCGTGGATGTCGCGCCAGGGGCTCGACGTCTACGCCTACACCGCCGACCTCGCCCAGCCCGACGAGAAGAACGTGGCGGACATCCCGGCCATCGCCACCGCCACGGCGCCGCGCGGCGCGCCTCGTCGACTGCCGCGACGGGCTGGTGCGGAGGGCATCGTCGCCATCCAGTGCGGCGCGTTTCACCTCGCTCGGGCGGCAGACGTACTTCAACACGACGCCGCTCGGCCGCGCGGTCACGACGACCGCCATCATCCGCGCGATGCGGGAGGACGGCGTCGACGTCTTCTCCGACGGGAGCACCCACAAGGGCAACGACATCCAGCGCTTCTTCCGCTACGGCGTCCTCGTCAACCCGCGCTCGCCATCTACAAGCCCTGGCTCGACCGCGCGTTCGTCGAGGCCTTCGGCGGCCGCAAGGAGATGAGCGAGTACCTCGCTCCGATCGGCAATGCCCTACCGCGATGGCCACCGAGAAGGCCTACTCCACCGACGCCAACGTGCTCGGCGCGACGCACGAGGCGAAGGACCTCGAGCGCCTCGACGCCTGCGCATGCGCATCGTCGAGCCCATCATGGGCGTCGCCCACTGGGAGCGCACGTCGCGTCGAGCCCGAGGAGGTCACCGTCGAGCTCGGCGCGGGTGCCCGTCGCCGTGAACGGGCAGAGTTCGCGTCGCTCTTCGAGACTGTTCCGGCGCTGCAACCGCATCGGCGGCCGGCACGGCCTCGGGATGAGCGACCAGATCGAGAACCGCGTCATCGACGCCAAGAGCCGCGGCATCTACGAGGCGCCGGGGATGGCGCTCCTGCACATCGTCTACGAGCGGCTGCTCTCCGCGGTGCACAACGAGAACACGACGGACTCTACTCTCGCTCGGGCGCCGGCTCGGGCGCCTGCTCTACGAGGGCCGCTGGTACGACCCGGAGGCGCTCATGCTCAAGGAGGCGCTGACCCGCTGGGTGGCCAGCGCGATCACCGGGACGGTGAAAGTCGAGCTCCGTCGCGGCGACGACTACACGCTGCTCGACACCCGGGACCGAACCTTAGCTACCACCCTGAGAAGCTGTCCATGGAACGCAGCCGGGATCCTGCCTTCGTTCCCGACGACCGCATTGGTCAGCTGACCATGCGGAACATGGACATCGCCGACTCGCGCAGCAAGCTGGAGCAGTACCCCGCGCACGCGCAGGTAGGGCCGTGGAACGGTCTCATGGGTGAGCTTGCCCCCGGAGGCGCCGTAACTATCGCCGCGGGCAGCGGCGAGGCAGATTGCATCGCAGCGGAATCCGAATCGCTCGACCGAGTCGCGATCGAGTCAGGGACCGACTGACAGCTCCGTGCGGACTGCCGCGATAGCGCGGTTCCGGGCGGCAGGGCCGTTCCGGGAGATAGGGCCGTTCCGGGAGATAGGGCGTTCCGGGAGATAGGGCCGTTCCGGGAGATAGGGCGTTCCGGGAGATAGGGCCGTTCCGGGAGATAGGGCGTTCCGGGCGGCAGGGCCGTTCCGGGGCGGCCCGGTTCCCGGCTCTTCCGCTCCCGGTTTCCCTGTGCCCGCCGTTCAGGTCCCCGGCTCCCGATGCACCGCGCACTTCGCCGCCGGCCCACCGGGCCGCAACCGCAAAGATGGGACATCGATGCTGCTCAGCCGGACCGGGCAACCGCAACGATGGCCCATGGATGTCGCTCGCGGCAGCAACGATGGCCCATCGTTGCGGTTGCCCGCCCCCGCCGGACAGCATCGCTGGGACATCGTTGCGGTGAGGTGAGCTGCTGTCCGGTTACCCGGTACCGCCGGCCAGTCCGCGGCCGCCCAGCGGCTCGCGTGCCTGGCGACGTTTCGGCCGGGATACTCCGGCATTCCGGGGTATTTGCCGCAATTGGTCAGCTGGGCCCGCTGCCCCGAAGATAAACCAGCCGGCACCCTGACAGCGGGGGCACCCTACGTTCGTAAAAACAGTACCAAAGTGCCCCCGTGGCCCAAAGGCGACGGACTACGGACTGGACAAGTGGACGGCGTCCGCGTCTACGCCCGGCCGGGAAGTTAACCTTGCGCGCGTAAAAGCGCTGCGTGCATCGGGCTGGCGGTGGGCACCGAGGTCGCCGCTGCCGCAAGTGCCGGGAGGGGTCGCGGCGACCGGGGAATGGTCAGGGTACAGGTAAGGCGGTTAAGGATTTCGAGGTGCCTGGCCCGCTTCGACTGAATCGCCCAGGGAAACAAACGGTTCGTCGCCACGAGCGATGAAGTCAACAGCAAGATCCCCGGAGATCCCGTGACCTGACCTGGCGTTGCTCGGCCAATGTATGGCTCAGATGGTGCCGCCGTTCGAGGGAAGCCGCTTATTCGGCTGGCAGGTTCTTTTTGTCCTGGCGAGGATGTTGGATCCTGAAGTAGAGATCGTCTAGGGCAGGCCCGGCTAAAGTGAAGGTCAGGCTCTTGAAGAAGACCTCGTAATGCAGGGGCACATTACCGAGACATGACGATACATCCGGGTTTGGTTGATGCTTTCGAAACGGGCATCAGGCGGAGTAACCCGGCCCCTGGCCAGTCGAGCCTCGTCAAGGTACACGGAATGGTCATCTTGGATCACTACATACGGTTGAAGCGCTTTCCGCTGACATCAAGCGTCGTAATGTGCCAGGACAGCTAGCGCTACCGCAGGTACTCAGTCTGATGGCCATGGGTTGACGCCAGCACCCACGGCCGACCGTTCGGCTTGTAGGGCTCAGGCCCGATGTTATGGCCCGTTCGGGTTACTTCTAGCGTGATCGCGAGGACTGCGTTTTGCCGTTCTTGCCGGCAAACGATATCGACCATTCTGCCTTGGTATAGTACCGGTTGCACGTAGCCGACTCCTGGATGGCTTGCCGGATTTCCTTAGGCGTCGCGGTTCAATAGCCGAAGAGCGCAACCCACCCGGACCATCTTGCAGTCGGCGCTTCAGATACGGATCGACCAGGATCGCCAGGACGCTGCTCACAAGTGCGGCCTCAGCGAAGGCTTCCAGGAGTATGCGGGGGGCCGTCCGCTGCGGAGATGAGCTTGCGCGGCCCACACGCCGACGATGCCGAATACGAGCAACATTAGAACGCCACCGATGTACCTCGCGGTCGCTTTGCGAACAACAACCGAGGAAGGCAAGAGCCTTACGGAACCTGGTCCCCACCCCGTGCTGTCCTTACGTGCTGTTATGCACCGTCACCGTCGCCCATCAGTCTCGCCCTTCTATTAATGATCTTTATCGGTTCCGTTTCACTGGCAGTAGGAGCCTGCAGCTCACCGCCTACGGCACTCCTGCATCAGAGGAATCATGACGTACGTCACGGTTACATGCCACGTGACACGCCGTGTGCAGAGTGTACCTTCCCTGCGGCGCCTCGCCTATCCCTGCAGGAGCGTGTTCGGTGTCCGCCTCAGCGGACTCCTTGCCTGATAACCCGGACAGCGGGGGCTGCGGCGCCAAAACGGCGACAATTGACTGGTGATGGAAATTCAGGACAGAGAATGGGCACGTAAGGTTGGACTCTGAGCGACAAGACGGCTCGCTCAGAGTACGGCCTGACGCAGGATGAGATCTTCGCGGCGATCGACGCGGGCAGCTCGAGTACCGGCTGCGGCGATGCACGGGAACCCGTGGCGCTGCTGCTCCGTCGCGAGGTCGAGGATCTCGCCAAGGCCCTGCATGGCGACCGGCATCTGCGGGAAGACAGGCGAGACCGAGTTGGCCCGGATCGACCGCGAGCTGAACAGCTCCCGGACTCAGCTCGCTGTCCTCGATGAGAGGCGGTCTGCGCTCCTTTCCGAACTCGAGAGCAATGACCCGGCCCTGGCTCTGATGCGGAACGCTGGAAAAGTCTTGGCCGGGGTGTCGAATCGACGCGAGTGCGTTCGTGGAGAAGGTGAGCGGCAGTCGTCTGGGCTGCCCGTGAGCAGAGGAGCTTGAGATGGCGCTGTACCTGATCGCCTTCAACGACGAGTGGGTGCCCGACCTGACGCTGGAGGAGTTGCGCGAGAGGGGCACGTCCGCCAGGGCCGTGATCGAGGAGATGACGGCCGCCGGTGTCTTCGTCTTCAGCGACGGCGGCCTGGACGCGTCGACCGTCGTGTGCAGCGTCGACCCGAGCAGCGGCTCGCCCGTCTTCACCGACGGCCCGTTCGCCGAGACCAAGGAGCACCTCGGCGGTTTCGCGGTCGTCGATGTGCCCGGCGAGCCCGAGGCGCGGTACTGGGCCGGCCGGATCGCGGTCGCGGTCGGCTGGCCGCAGGAGGTGCACCGCTTCCCGCATCGCATAGCGCTGAGCGCGGACACCTAGCTCTTAGGCGGTCACGAGCCGGGCCAGTGCCTCGTTGAATCTGTCCATTTCGTCCATGGTGCCTAATGGGCGACGCCGATGCGCAAGGCTTCACCCCAGCCGATTCGCTCGTGCAGGCCCAGCGCGTAGTAGCTGCCGTGGCTCCACACGCCGAAGCCGAGGCTGGCAGTTCCTCGCTGAGCCGCGCGGACGGGACATCCGCGAAGTTGATCAGGAACGTCGATACCCGGCCGGCCATTGTCGGCGGGCCGTACAGCCGGGTGCTCGCCGGCACCCCGCGAGCACCGCTCGCCGAGTTCGGCGTTCCCACTCGGCCAGCGCCGCCGTGCCGCCCAGGCTGTCCAGGTACGCGAACGTCGCGAGCAGGCCGCCGAGCAGTTCGTAAGGCTGGGTCCCCGTCTCGAACCTATGGCCGACTGGCTCGAACGAGACCGGCCTGGCTTTGTAGGGCTGCCACGATTCGAGCAACTCGCGGCGGCCGAACGCGATGCCGAGATGCGGGCCGCAGAACTTGTACGCTGAGCAGGTCACGATATCGGCGCCGATCGACCGGACGTCCATCGGCTCGTGGGCAGCGTACTGACGGCGTCCACCCAGGCCAGCGCGCCAGCTTGGTGCGCCAGGTCCAGATCGCGCGGGCGTCAACGATCGTGCCCGTTGAGTCCGCCGCCCAGGGAAAGGCCACGACCTTGTCCGCTCGCTGAGACGTGCTTCCAGGTCGGCGAGGTCGAGGCTGGTGTCGGCGTGCACGTCGGCGTGCAATATCCGGAGCTGCCGGTCGGCGCAAGGTCGAGCCAGGCGCCACGTTGGCGTCGTGGTCCAGCCGGGTGACCACGATCTCGTCGCCTGGCGCCAGTTTGCCGCCCGAACGTTCTTGACAGGGTGAAATTGAGCGAGGTCATGTCCGCGCCGAAGATGATCTCCTCGGCCGTGCAGCCGAGGAACCTGGCCGAGGCGGCGGAGCCTCCTCGACCAACGCTTCCAGGCGCCCGCTCGTCGCGTACGGCGCGCCGATGTTGCCGCTCGACGTCCTGTACACCTCGGCGACGGCAGCGGCGACTTCGTCGGGTGTCTGGGTACCGCCGGGCGCGTCGAGGTACACGAAGCCATCGCGCAGAGAGCTGAAACGCTCCCGGGCGGCGGCAATAGCGAACGGAGCAGCCGGTGCGGCCGTCAAGTTACTGATTAAGTGAAAATTAGGCTGGAACGTTCGAAACGTGAACGCTGGTCAGGCCCGCGCTGACCGTGTCAGCGCAACAGGTCAGAAGCGGAACCGGGTCAGGCCCCCCGGCTCGGTCGACAAGACCACGGTCGCGGAGCGTGCCTTGATGCGATACACGTTCCACGGCGGCGGTCCTTGCGAAGGTGTATTGAATGGGCCAGTGATACCCGACCCTCTTCGTCGGGCTCAGCCTGCCGACCCGTTGTCCGCCCACGCCTTCGCGATCTGCGCCACGGCGGCCGGCTCGGTCACCCGCTCCGCGTCACCTTCGACCACGACGTCCGCGTCGCGGACCGACACCGCGACTGAACACCGCGGATCGCGCGCGCGTTGCGTCCCTTGCGCGTGCCCGCGCCTGTCTGGAACCAGAACGCGCCGTCCGCCCAGAGGGCACCAACCGCAGTCAGGTGCGGGGTGCCGTCCTCGTTGACGGTGGCCAGCCACGTCGTGCGGGAGTTCAGCGCGTCCGCCGCCGGCGCCGACCCCGCCTCGAGCTTGCTGGCAATGGCGGCCCAATCCACCGGCGGCAGCCCGTCCGCCTGACCCAGGTTAATAATCTCCATCCGCTGAAGGTACCCGCCACCCTTCGCGCGCGGCCGCTTTACCGCAACGATGGCCCAGCGATGCTGCTCGGGCTGGGCGCGCAACCGCAACGATGGGCCATCGTTGCGGCGGCAGCGACATCCATGGGCCATCGTTGCGGTTGCCTGGCCCGGCTGAGCAGCATCGATGTCCCATCGTTGTTGCTGTGGTCCCGGGGCTGGCGGCCAGGTGCCCTGGTGAGTCAAGAGCGGGGGACCTGGACGGCGGGCGCCGGAACCGGGAGCGGAAGGCCGGACCGGGTCGCCCGGAACGACGCTGCCGCACCTGAGGTTGCCATAATGCCCGGAATGCCGGGACGGGCTCAGGACGCCGGGACGGGCTGAGGGTGCCGGGACGGGCTGAGGGCGCCGGGACGGGCTGAGAGCCCGGACCGGGAAGGGTACGCCGACTCGGACCAGGCCGGCCAGGTGGCAGGTGGTAGCTAGTGTCCGATTCTAGCGGGACTAGCACGTTTCTTGGTAGCTGTCATCATCGTCCCATGACCGTCTCTGGCAAAACACGCCGTGTGCTAGTCGCCGCCGTTACCGCGCTGGCCACCGGCGGGGTGCTGGTAACCGGATCGACGTCGGCAATGGCCCGGTCGGCGCTTGTCCCTGGGTCGGTCGTACAGGTGCCCGGCCCGCATGGCTGCTATACCGAAAACGGCTCGGGCACGGCCGGACCCGGCAAGTGCACCACATCCGTGGCGGCGACGACGCCACCACGGTCACGATCAGCCCGACGGCCGGTCGGCCTACGAGGTCGGATACGGCGAGCCGCCAGTGCTCTCTGTCTTCAGCCGTAACACCAATACCGGTGTGCTGACCAGCTCGCGGGCAAGGCGGGCTGCTTGTCGAGAAACGGCGGGAGCAAGGACGGTCCGAATACCTGTACTCACGCGCGTGACCTGGACACCGGCGCGCCAAATCGATCACGATCTCCTCGGACGGCCGGTTCGTCTACGTTGCCTCACAGTTCGAGACGAAATTGGAGACGACGCTGTCGGCGGGGTCGCGGTGTTCAGCCGCAACCTCAGTCCGGGGCGCTCCACCAGCCGCCGCCTGGCTGGCTGCGTGACGTCGGACGGCTCGAGCAACGAGGGCTTCGACACCTGCGCGGTTGGCCGTGAGGTCGACGATATCTCTAACGTGCACTCGAGCCCGGACCAGAAATTCCTGTACGCGTCCAACTACGACAGCCAGCCCTACAGCGGGATCGCGATCTTCAGCCGCAACGAGAAGACCGGAGCGCTCACTCAGCTCAAAGGCAAGGAAGGCTGCATCACCAGCAGCGGTGACACCGAGGAGGCAAGACGACCGCGATCTGCCGGGCGATGCCGAACCTCGGCGACCCCTCGGACGTCGCCACAGCCGGGAACACTTTCCTGTATGTCGCCGACCGCAACAACGACCTCGTGCAGGCATTCAGGCGCGACTCTAAGGGCGGGCCAAGCCGCTCACCGGTACCGGCGCGTGCGTGAGCGACACAGGCAACAGCCCGCTCGGAACAGGCACCTGCGTGGCAGGGCGTGGCCTGTTCGACGTTGAGCGCGCGGTGCTGTCGGCGAACCAGAAGTACATCTACACCAACAGCTACGACGATCCCGCGCCGATCGCGGTGCTGAACCGAACACGACCACGGGCCTGCTGTCCGAACGCGACAGCTCGTCAGCCTGCTACAGCCGGGACGGCACGACCGGGGATTCCGCGCTGACCTGCCGCGACGGCCGTGATCTTTCCGGGGCTACGCCTGCGCGCTCGTCGCCAGACTGCATACCCTGTACTACGCCGAGGACGGAAATACCTCACCGGACATTGGCCTGGTGATCTTCCACGTCAACGAAGCCGACCGGCGCATTTACCCAGCTCGCCGGCACTCTTGGCTGCGTATCACCTGATGGGTCGAGCCAGGACGGCGCGGGCACGTGCCAGGTTGGCGCTGCGATCAGCGGCGCCTACGAGATCGGCGTCTCCAAAGGGGGCGGCGGAATCTAGAACCTCTACGTCGCCACCAGCAAGTCCAACGGCATCGACTTCTTCCGCGCCACGCCATGAGGACCCAGATGAAATGGCTAGTTTGATCAAACTCGGGACGCGTCGGCAGCTAGCCAGCAGGCACCCTGGCTCCTCGCGTTGCTAGGAAACCGTCGACTGACCGTTGCGACCAACGTAGAAGCCGACGAGATTACCACCAGAGTCGATGCCATTGACGACCGTGGTTCTGGTCATGCTGCCCGGATAGCCGATCTTCTGGAGCCCATGGCCGCTGACCAGGTGAAACGGAGACATTTTACGCAACGATGACCCAGCAATACGGCTCGGGCTGACATTCGCTGCTGCGCGAATTTTGTGATCAGAGTGACGGCGCGTGATCTCGGTGGCCAGGTTCGGGCGCGTGCTGCCAGCTCGCCGGGCGGTCCCTGCGTGCTGTTCGTACGCCAGATGTTGGGCCGCGCAGCTTCGCCCTCCTGCGCAAACGCGTACTCCTCCACCCTGCGTAACCACGATCACAAAATTCGCGCAAGAGCCACATCTCGTGATGGTAACGGCGGTCCGGGTTCGGGCCTCCGGGTCCCGGCTCCCGAACTACCGGGCATCTCGCCGTCGGGGCTGGCCGCGAACCGCGACGATGGGACATCGATGCTGCTGCAGGGCCGGGCGACCGCAACGATGGCCCATGGATGTCGGGTCCCGCCGCAACGATTCCCATCGTTGCGGTTACCGCTCCGGCCGGACGTCCATGGCCCATCGTTGCGGTGCGCCGCGCGGTATGCCCGCTTCGCCTTTGCCGCCCGCCGAGCACGGGCCGCCGCCGCGCCGATCCCGGCGGCCCTACCGCGATCGACGCCACCGACGCGCAGATCGTCCGCGCCGCCGGGTGCCCCACTAGAGGGCCTGACTCAAGTTCCGGCCCGGTCAGCGGCCTCTGCTGGGCGGCCGAGCCCAGCGACCGCCTTGGCGAGGTTCAGCGCGACAATCTCGGTCTCGGCCGCGTCTGGCCCGAGTGCTTGCTTGAGCACCCGCAGAGCCTGCGTGCCGAGAGCCTGGGCGGTCAGGAAAAATCCCTGGTCGGCGTGCAGCGCGGCCAGGTTCCCGTAAGCGATGGCCACCTCGAAGTGCTCAGGACCGTAGAAATTTCCAGTGCGGCCAGCGCGCAGTGATAGGAATGGCCGGCGTCGACGTACCGCCCGGCCGCGTGGTAAGGGCGCCGAGCGAGTTGCGAGTCCCTGGCGACATCGGGATGGGCGGAGCCGAGCGCGTCTGTCCGCAGCGCTAGTCCGCGCTCGGCCAGCATGATCTCCCCTTCGGTGTCGCCACGGGCATGCGCCAGCCCGGCGAGATTGTGCAGCAGCTGGGCCTCGACCAGCGGTTCGGGTCGGCCTGGCCCTGAAGGGCCGCCATCGCCCGTCCGTATGCGGCCTGGGCCGCCCCGAGGTTTCCGGCTTGCTTGCGGGCCAGGCCGAGCGCGTTAGCGGCGCTCGACCACGGCGGGAGAGGTCTCGCCGAACGCATCGGCAACGGCATCAAGTACGGCGGCCACCCGCTCGGCCGCCAGGCGGAGCGGCGGGCCCGGCGCTCAAGCCGCCATGCGCTCTGGGCCAGGCACCAGAGCATGACGCGGTCAGCGCCGGGTGGGCATCGCGCATCCCACTCATCCCCGAGAGGGCGATCGCCGCAGTGATCGTGGCGGTCGCGTCCGCGAAGCGGTACAAGTCCTCTTCGATCTCGGCGAGCGCGATCAGCAACGACGCCGCGTCATGCCCGCTCCCGCAGCCTGCCGCGACAGGCTGGCCAGTCCGCGCCGGGTGAGAACGAACGCCGCCTCCGGATTTCCTTCGTCGAGTTCGGTCAGCGCCCGGTCACGCAGCCGTACCGCATCGCGTCGTGGGCGCGGCGGATGCGCGTGGATCTCGTGTATCATCCTCAAGTAGCGCCAGAGCCTCAGGGCCGCGGGTTACACACAAGCTGGGCATGACACAGTTGTAGGTCGCCGGCCGTCCCTGACCACCTGAGTAGGGGCTACTCATCTTCGCCAGCCTGATACCTAGGCTCCTCCTTCTGCCTGGGCCAGGTCTTCTCGGCTGGTGACGCCGAGCTTGCTGTAGGCGTTCTGCAGGTGGTTGTCGACGGTCCGCACCGACAGGACCAGTTTCGCGGCGATCTCCCGGTTGGACGCGCCCGCGGCGGCCATGTCCGCGATTTCGCGTTCGCGCTGGGTCAGGCGTTCTTGGCCTCGTCGAACGATCAGCCCGGGACTGCTCACGTCCCCGCACGCGGCGGCCAGTTCCCCAGCCCGGCGGGCCAGGCGCTCGCGGGGCGGGCGTGCCCGCCGGACCGGAAGCCCCCCGCCGCGGCGATGTACGCCTCGGCGGCGAGCAGGCAGGCGCCGAGCGCTCGAACGCCTGCCCGGCCGATTCCAGTCCGGCGCGCGGCCGGTGGCCAGGGCGGCGGCATGTGCGGCCAGCGCCGGAACCTACTCGCCCTCGGTGATCTCGGCCAGGTCAGCCAGCCGGGGCCGCCTGTCCCGGCTGCCCGAGGCGGGCCAGGTCGTGCAGCACCCTGGCTTCCGCTATCCAGAGCTTGACCGCCGCCGCCCGCTCCGCGGCCGCCGCCAGGATCTCGCAGCCTCCGAAAGTTCCCCGGTTCTGGCGCTCACCCAGGCACGGCCCCGCTCGATGAGGTCCGGCTCGAAGATCAGCATCGAGCCGACCGGCAGCTCGTCCCGCTCGGCGGCCGCCACGATGGCCCGGTCACGTGCCCGCTCATCGCTTCCGCCAGTGCCATGCCCGCCATGCACCAGCGCACCGGCATGAGGTCGTTGAGCGCACGGCTGACCGACGCGGCGTCAAGGAAGGCGCTGACCGCCCGGCCGAGCTGGCCGCGCTCGACCATCAGCAGCCCGGCCAGGAACAAGAACGTCGTTGTGCCCTCGATGTCCCCGGCGGCGAGGCACGCCTGCTAGCCGTTGGCGATGTCGGCCTCCGCCACATCGAAGCGCCCGGCGGCGATGTGCCCGAAGGCCGTGCCGACCAGCTGTGACTCCGCCAGTTGCGGCAGCCCGCTGGTCTCCCGGTGGCGCGCAAGCCCCGCGTAACCGGCCGACGCGGCCTGTCCGCCCCGGCCGAGCATGGCCAGGGCGATCGACGTCACGTAGCTGGCCCGGCTGAAGATCGCGTTGTCGTCGCTGGCGAGCAGGGGTCGGGCGGCGGCGATCGAGCTCTCCAGGTCGCCTCCCACAGCTTGTGCGAGGCCAGGCGGTAAAGCAGCTGCAACCTGGGCTGGGTCTCGGTGACGACCGCCAGCGCCTCGTCAAGCACGACCGCGGCCGCGGCGGTGTCACCCAGCTGGTTGTGCAAGTTGTAGGCTCGCGCGCTCGCGATCTGAGCCAGTTCCTGATCGGTCTGGCACTTCGCGGCCATTCCAGCCAGCAGCGCCTCGGCGTCGGCCCCCCGGCCTGAGCGGAACCACGCTTCGCCAAGAGCGAGCCCGGCTTCGATGCCGCCGCCAGAATCCAGCGCCGCCTGCGCTAGCCGCGCGGCGAGATCCATGTCGAACATTTCCTGCGCCCGGCGGGATGCCTTGGTCAGCAGCAGGTGGTCGCCCTGACCGCCGACGTCGAGCTGCCAGCGGCCAAGTCGCAGCAAGTCTTCCCGCCGTCGACCGCCCGCTTCCTTGATCGCCACGGCCAGCGAAGCCGCCAGCCGCCGGTGACGTGAAAGGGGCAGGCCCTGCCGCACCACCTCACCATGCAACGGATGGGCCAGACGAGCCTCGGTGCGCCGCCCGTCCTTGCGCACCTGGACTAGGCCCTGGGCTTCAGCTTCCTCAAGACCAGCAGGGTCGGCCAGCCGCTCTAGCAGCGACAAGCCGAGCGGCTCGCCGATCGCGAGCAGTTCGATGAGCGCGATGGTCTCGGGAGCCAGGCCAGCCAGCCTGGACGCGACCAGTTCGACCAGCCGGCCGGGCGCCTCGATCGGCCGGTGCAGTGACCAGATCCCTCCCGTCTCGTTCAGCGTCCCCGAGGCGACCGCGCCTACCAGCAGCTCGCGCAGGTAGAGGGCGTTGCCCTGGCTTAGCTCCCACAGCCGCCGCACCGCGGCTCGGGAGACCGGCCCGCCGAGCGCCGCCTCGATGACCTTGCCGGTCTCTGGCTCAGTAAAGGCCGCCAGGTCGAATCCGCTCGGCCAGGCCGTCCTTCCACAACGCGGTGACCAGGTCAGGTACCGGGCCTGGCGTTCTGACAACGACCAGCACGCCGCACGTTCGCTGCTCGACGAGCTGATGCACGAGGGCGGCCGAACCCTCGTCAAGGTGCTGAGCGTTGTCCACGATGAGCAGCAGCTTGCCGTTCGGCCCGGCTCGCCTGGCGATGGCGTCGTTGGCCTGCCTGAGCAGCCCCAGCAGCCCTGCTGACTGCTGGCTGCTCTCTGGAAGGAAAGGCGCGAACGGGCCGAACGGTATCGGCGGCGGTGCTGCGGGAGCCGCCCGCGTGAGCGACCGCGAACCCGCGGGTCTCGGCCAGCTTCACGACCTCGGACGCCAGCCTGGTTTTGCCAACGCCGCGGGTCCGGCCAGCACGAAGGCAGCAGGCACTGACCCTTCGAGCGCGGCCAGGATCGAATCAAGCTCGGCCTCGCGGCAAATCAAAGGGATCTCGCCAGTAAGTGCCGTTGCCACCAGCGTCAGCTTCGCATCTTCGCAAGGCCCACTGCTACCGGAAACCGGCGTGGCTCCGGTAGGGTTGCGGCCCCGGCCGCAGCAGCAACGATGGGCATCGATGCTGCTCAGCCAGGCCGGGCCACCGCAACGATGGCCCATCGATGTCGTTGCCGCACGTGCCCAGCCCGATGGCCGCTTGCTCACCCGCCCTGGCGAACAGTAACCGGGGCCGCGTTCGTTCGCTGCACCCGTGCGTTCGCTTACCGTCACCAGCCCGGAGCCGCCCCGGCGGCTAGAGGATCTGCGACCGGCCGCGCTCCGCGCCCACTGCGGGCTGGCGGCCGGTTTCTGTTGGGCGGTGTTTCCGTTATGGTGGGCTTGCCCTGGCTGGGTTGGCGGAGCGGGCCGACTGGCGCAGGTGGCAGGCGGGAGGCTGATGATGCCGGATTCTGGTCAGTGGTTCGCAGTTGGCCTTGACAGCGGCGGTACGGCGATCAACGCGACGGTGATTGACTCCGCGGGCCGGTTCTTGGTCGGCGAGATGGTCGAATCTCCTAGCTGCGTGCTGGACGGCCCGGACAAGGCGATCGAAGCGCTGGCGCGTTCGCTTGACCATGTTCTGGAGGTCACCGGAATTGAACGTTCCGCGGTGCGGGCGGTAGGACTGGATACGCCGGGACCCGTGAGCGCGCACGGCGTCATCTCCTCCAAGGGGGGCACCAACTTTTCCGGCCAGGAATGGCGCGGCTTTGATGTCCGGCGGGCGCTCCAGACCCGGCTTGGGCTGCCCGTGGTGTTTAATAACGACGCCAATGCGGCGGCGCTGTACGCCCACTACGCGCATTTCGGGCCGGACGACGCGCCACTGCGCTCTTCGGTTTCGGTAATCGTCGGCACCGGCCTCGGCGGCGGCGTGATCGAGGCGGGGCAGGTGGTGCGCGGGGCGGCCGGAATGGCCGGAGAACTCGGCCATGTCTGGATCCCGATGGACGGGCTGCTTAACCCTGGCCAGCCGGTGCCGGTCTGCAACTGTGGCCTCTCCGGTGACGCCGAGAGCGTCGCTTCGCTGTCCGGCATCGTCAAGAACCTGCTGCCGTACTGGCTGAGCCAGTTCCCCGGCCACGACCTCAGCACGGCCGGGTCCGTCGTCATGGCCGCGAAACTCGTCCGGGGCCTGGCTGAAGCAGGCGACCCGCTCGCGCTGCAGATCTTCGGCCAGCAGGCCATAGCGGTCGGTCGGCTGCTCACGATAGCCGCGAACTTTACCGACCCGGACGTCTACTTTCTCGGCGGCGGCGTGGTCGAGGCCGCGCCCCATTTCCGCGACTGGTTTCTTGGGCAAGTCCGCGAGCACACAGCCCTGCGTGACGAGCAGTCACGGGCCGCGTCCATCATGCTGGTCCCCGACCTGGACATGGCCGGCGCCCGTGGCTCGGCGATCGCGGCCCGCGCTTCGGTCACCCTGGAATGACGGTGCCTGATTCCTCGAATCGCTGCCCCGATCCGGGTCGGCCTCGAATGAGCCGAAGAACGGCTAGCTCCGCCCGCCATGTATGCGGCCATGGATTAGCCGCAAGGCAGGCTTAAGCTCAGCCTCCGGAAGCTGATCCACCAGGTTGTGCAGCTCCTCGCGCATAACACTCACATCCCAAGATTACGCCGCCCGTAGGCGTCAAGGCGCGCGGCAGATACATGCCTAAGGCGGCTTGTGATGGCCGTTTGAGGCAGGGGCCGGACAGTAGATGGGACGACTCATATCGCTGGGAGCGCTGCGGCCCACTTGCCAGTGCCCGGCGGTCCGGCGGACAAAACGCGCCAAATACCCGGCCGGCCGCAACGATGTCCCAGCGATGCGGTTGCCAGGCGGCGCCAAACCGCAAGGATGGCCATCGATGCTGCGGGAACAATGCCAGGAACTTAAGGGCTGAGGTGTCCGCCTCAAAGTGGAATCCAGCCCTGTAATGCCAGGGCGGGATTCCACGCAGACCGGTCCGCGTCACCGCCAGGGCCCGCTAACAGTTCATCTGGGTAACATCAGCCTCGCCCGTCCCGCCCGGTCCGGACGCAACCGCCGCGCAGGCGAAGCCAGCCACCCGCAGCCAGCCTTCGCCCCCTTAAGTTCCTGCTATTGTGCGGGGACAGCATCCATGGCTTTGCACCCATCGTAAAAACGGCATAAGTGCCCCACGCCCCCCCAGCGACCCGGGACCCGCCTCACTCCTCACGGTTCCCGGTCCGGTTTCCGCCGCTCAGGTCCCGTTCCTGGCACACCGGGCACTCGGCCGCCAACTCCGGGCGAAACGCACCCATGGCCCATCGATGCTGCTGCGCCGGGCCGGGCCACCGCGAGGATGGCCCATGGATGTCGTTCCCGCAGCTTCGATGGCCCATAGTTGCGGTTACCCGCCCCCGCCGGACAGCATCCATGGCCCATCGTTGCGGTTCGCCGCGCGGATATACCCGCTTCGCCGTTGCCGCCGGCCAGTTCGCGGTCGCCGCAGCGGCTCGGGTGCCCTGGCGGCGGCCTGGCGCGGGCGAATTGCCGGTCTTGCGGGTTGCCGGGGCGGCTGCCGCAACCGGATCGGCGCCCCGCCGAACCCCCGTGACAGATCCTGACCCTCAAGCACCAGCCCCATCTGCCCCGCCTCATCGTTACAATCACGAAATATCAGCCAGAGCCGCAACGCTGGGACATGGATGTCGTCAGCCCGGGCCGCCGGACCGCGACGATGTCCCATGGGTGCGGCTCTTTCTGAGGGGTGGTTGCCTGACTGAGCCAGGGGCTCGTGCTCAACCAGCTGACCGTCAGGCGGTATGTCCGCTGATGCCGGGATTCCCCGAATCGGCCGCTGAGGTGGATACGCGGCTTGGTCGCCGAAAACGGGGACCAAATGCCGTATCCATCCCACCCGAGAGCCCGCCGCAGCTGCAACCAGCCGACGACTCGCCCTCCCCGAGGCATCCCTCAGAAAGAGCCGCACCCATGTCCCATCGATGCGGTCACCAGCGCGGCCGCCACTTTGGCCGCGACCCCGCCAGCAGTGCACCGGGATTTCCGATCGGTCGCAAAGTCGCGTCATCCGATCATATTGATCATTGATGGGGAGGACGCTTATCTGGAGACGAGCGAGAATTTCGCCGTTCCTGACGTATGGCGCCCATCGGCTCTAACGGCAGGCTGGCTGAACTCGGCATTGTCGGCTGTCTGACTGATGACATCTCAGGCCATCGAGACCTCGAGGTCGGCGGCGACTCCGCCGAGCATCGTGAAGTCGGTACGGGATTGCTGCAGCATGCTGCCTGGCACGAACTCGGAGACCGGGCCGTGTGCTACCAATCGGGCGATGAACCGTTGCCAGGAGTACCCGCCCCCGAGGTCTCCGTCGAGCCAGAAGCTGCGGTGCCGGGCACCGATGATGTCGCGCGGCCCGATCGTGTTAGCCATCGGCGGCACCCAGGACCAGTCGCCGCCAAACGAGTGGAGTGCGTTCTGCATGACGGTCATGGGATGCAGTTCCACCAGGCGAGCGCCGGCGGCGCGGTAAGCGTCCAGGTCGCCGGCGAATTCAAATCCGAGCTGCGGCTCCCAGAAGGCGATGTGGCCGCCCCAGCCGATGCCGCCGTAGCAGACGTCGGCGCCCCCGGCCTCCTCGATTTGCTCGCTGTAGGTGGCGATTTCTTCGGTGGTGGGGAAGTGGATCTGACGGTCAGGGGGACGCAGTTCCTCGTCGATGCGGCCGAGGAAGTTTTCCCACATCGCCCGCTGGAAAGAGCCGACCCAGGAGATAGGTGCGGTCTTGCCGTCCTCGTCGGCATACTCGTCCATGTTGAAGGTGTGCATGTGGCTGAGCGAGATCCGGCGCTCGTTGACTATGCGGGCGGCGATCTCGAACTGCGGTACCGGGCCGACTGGCAGGATCGCGACAAAGTCTTCGCCCGCTTCCCGCGCGGCAACGATCCGGCTTATGAGGTCGTCGGCGAACGCCTGGTAGAACGCGTCGTGATCATCGATAACGCCGATGATGAAGTCCGGGTTGGGATGCGTGGTGATGTCCTCACGGCGGATCATCCGGACCCGTTCGCACGCTTCCCGGTCGCGGAACGTGCAGATGCTCGCGAGTTGGTAGCTGAACTCGGTAGTGCTGCCTGCCGTAGCCATGTGCGCGGGTGCCCTTCAGGGTAGGAGTCGGGTAGTTCTGGCTCGCAGCCAGGTGAGGCAAGCGGTAAATCCCTCGGCATGGGCCACGCCGGCCTGATATCCGCGGTACTGACCGCCGACCCGGGTCTGCTCGAGGATGTCGACCCCGTCGTGGTCGCGCAGCCAGTCAAGCTGGCTGGTGTGGCAACCAAGCGCGGCGAGCTTGGTATCAACGTCGGCGGAAATGTCGACATACTCGGTCGGGGTAAATCCCACCCCTGCGAGGGTGTCGATGTAGTACACCGCTGGCACGAGGTCGTGGGCCGGGTGGGCGGTCTTCTTGAGCGGAAGCGTGGCGATGTGGCTGGCGTCCAGGAGCAGCTTGCTTACCTCGTTGTGATCGGCCATGTAGTCGTGCGGCCAGTGGGTCAGGATCACCTGCGGCCGGGTCGTCCTGATCAGCTCAAGTACCAGGTCCCGCTGGACCGGGTCGGCCGCGTTGACCTCACCGTCGGAGATGCCGAGGGTGAGGTGCTCGGCGCCGATCACGGTCGCCGCCGCTTTCGCCTCGGCCAGGCGAATCCTGGCGATTTCCTCGGAGGTATGCACGAAACTGCCCCGGTCGCCGAGGGCCACGTGGCACATCGTGACCTGATGTCCCTCGCGGACGTAGCGCGCCAGCGTACCTCCGCACAGCATTTCCAGATCGTCGGGGTGAGCGCCGACCGCGAGCACTCTCATCGCGCCTCCTGTAGGTCTGGAAGGATCAGATCCTGTTCCAAGGTCTGCGTGACGCGGCGGATCGCACCGAGAGCGACCGCTTCCTCGCCGACCGTTGAGGTGACAAACGCCGGCGGAAACGGCACCAGCGCGGCCACCTTCGCCTCAAGCGGGCAGCGGAGCACCTGGTCGTCGGCACGGGACATCCCGCCGCTGAGAATGACCGCACGGGGGTTGAGCACGCAGACCAGGCTGGCGATGCCCTGAGCCAGTATTGTCAGCGCCTCATTCACGATCATCGAAGCGGCGCGGTCACCGGCGGCCGCGGCCTCGAACACGACCGCGGCGCTGACCGCGGCCTCGTCGCCGCCGGCGATCGCGAGCATCGCCGCGCCGTCGGCGGTCCTGGCCGCCGCGGCGCCCTCCCGAGCCAGCGCGGCGCCGCCGGTGACGGACTCGAACGGCCCGTACCCGGCGATGAGTCGCGGGTGCCCGCCACCAGACGGTGTTTGCCCAGACACCGGCATCAGGCCGATCTCGCCGGCACTCCCATCGGCACCGCGATACGCGTCGCCGTTGAGCAGAAGCGCGGCTCCGACCCCGATGCCGAGTTGGATGAAGAGCGCGTCGTCGAGGTTCTGCGCAACGCCGACCCACTGTTCGGCCAGCAAAGACAAGATCACTTCGCGCTCGACGTGCACCCGGCATCCGAACAGCTCGGCCAGCCGGGCGCGCAGGTCAAGACCCTCCCAGCCGTCAAGCTGGGGTGCGATCGTGACAACGCCTCCGGCGGAGACAACCCCCGGAGTGCCGACGCCGACGGCGAGCAGGTCACCGTCGGCAACGTTGTGCTCGGCCATCAGCTCAACCGCGGTCCCGCGGATCAGCTTCAGCAGCTCGTCAGGGCCGCGCTTGCGGAGCCTGGACGTAGCTCGCCGGCGCATGCCGAGGACGCGGCCATCCAGGTCGGCGAGAACGATCATCAGCTTGTCCGCGCCGATGTCCACGCCAAGCACGCTGTGCAGGTCAGCGCAGAACTCATACAACGTGGGACGGCGGCCGTCCGATCGCGGCTGTTCCGTTGTCAGCGGCCGGACGTGCCCAGAATCCAGCAGATACTGCACGACGTTGGTGACGGTCGGTGCCGACAGACCGGTCATCCTGGTCAGATCCGCTCGTGACACCTGCCCTGACCTGCGGATCTCATGCAATACTCGGGCCGCGTTGATGCGTCGCATCAACGCGGGGGAGCCGTTACGGGCGATGGTCTCGCGCACCCTTGACACCTTGTCATAACTAATGATTAGTTACAACCCTGGACGACGGAGGTGCCAGCAATGAACATTCGCGAGTTCCGCCCCGACGACACCGACGCGCTGTATGAGATCTGCCTGCGCACGGTGGACGCCGGTAACGACGGCACGCTGCTGTATCCCACCTACCCGGAGCTGCCCGGCCACCTCGCGCTCGGCGCCAACCTGACCCTGGAGCCGGAGTTCGCCTTCGTCCTGCAGGACGAAGCTGGCGCCCCGGTCGGATACGTGGTCGGCGCCCTGGATACCCGAGCGTTCTATGAGAAATGCGAGCAAGTGTGGTGGCCACCCCTGCGCGAGCGCTACCCGGACCCGGTTGACGTGCCCGCCGAGCTTCACACGCCCGAGCAGCGACTGCTCCACTCGATCCACCAGCCGGTACTCGCGCCCGAGGTCGTACTCGACGTCTATCCGTCCCACCTGCACATCAACCTGATGCCGCCGGCGCAGGGCAGCGGATACGGGAAACTGCTGCTAGAGACCCTCTTCGCCGCCCTGCGGGACGCCGGCTCGACCGGAATCTTCCTGGGAGTGCCGCCGGCCAACACCCGGGCGATCGGGTTCTATCACCGGATGGGATTCAAGGAGATCCCGAATCTGGCCCCGCACTGGAGCATCAGGCTCGGCCAGGCGTTCTCGCCGACGGAGGCCGCCGATGCCTGAACGGATCAACGTCGCGGTCGCGGGCGCCGGCCGCAGGGCGGCGCAGTACTTCAGGTACGTGCCCGATGACCTGCGGCCGCTAATACGACTGACCGCCATCGCCGACCCGAACGAATCGAACCGCGAGGCCTTCGAGCGGCTGTTCGCGGACGGGCACCGGACCCGCCAGTACAGCGATGCCGGCGACATGCTCGCGAACGAGGACCTCGACGCGGTGATCATCGCGTCGCCCAACAAGTACCACGCCAAGTACACCCAGCTCGCGATCGCCGCGGGTACCCACGTCCTGCTGGAGAAGCCGGTCGCGACCAGCGTCACCGAATGCCGGCAAGTGTGGCAGGCGGCGCGGGCGGCCAACCGTGAGGCCAGCGTGATGGTCGGGTTCGTGCTGCGCTACACGCCGTTCTACAGCCGGATCCAGGAGATCGTCGCCTCCGGCGAACTCGGCACGATCCTCGCTATCGACGCCGACGAGAACCTCGGCACCGGACTGACTGGCCTGTTCCACAAGAGCTGGCGACGCCGCGACGACCTGTCCGGTGGCTTCTTGCTGGAAAAGTGCTGCCACGATTTCGACATCCTTAACTGGCTGATCGGCTCGGCCCCTGACCGCGCCTACGCGATCAGCAAGCGCACCCATTTCGTGCCCGGCAATGCCGGTGACCGGCAACCACGGTTCGACCCAGAGGTCATCCGCCAGATCGACGTCGCTGACTTCGGCGATCCGGAAATAAACGCTGCGTTCCCCGTGCCGCTGGAAGACTCGCCGTACGACTCCCCGTCCGACTCGCCCGATCACACAGCGGTACTACTCGACTTCGGCTCGGGTGCACTGTGCACGTTCGTGGCCTGCATGGGCCAGCCCCGCACGACGCGGCGAATCCGGATCTTCGGCACCAACGGAGATCTGGAGGGCAACATCGATGATTCGCGCATCGTGGTCCACCAACCGCACGCCTCCGACAACGGCTGGGAAGTCAGGGACATCCCGATCGCGGCCGAGAACCACAATCACCACGGCGGCGACGGCGTGCTCGCGCATGCGTTCTGGCGAACCGCCGCGAACCAGGCCGAACCGTCCAGGGCCGGACTCCGCGAAGGGATCGACGCCGCACTGGTCGCGCTCGCGGCGCAGCAGTCGGCCGCGGCCGGCCAGTCCACTGACCTAGCCGAGATGCGAAGCCAGGTATTCGGAGTGTCAGGGCGCGAATAGCAGGCAAACGGGGCTTGGCGCTCTGGTCGCGGAAACCGGCCGCAGCCCAGGTACCTCTTCGTCGATAGCGAACGACACAATGGAGTCGCTATCCTGATTCGCGACGAGCAGGTATTTTCCGTCTGGGGTCTGGCAGAAGTCCCTGGGCTCGCGGCCCTGGGACGGTTCCACGTGCTCCAGGGTCAGGATTCCCGCCGACTCGTCCAGGCTGAACATCGCGATGCTGTCGTAGCCGCGATTGGAGGCGAATACGTAACGGCCTGAGGCGGAGACGCGCACGGCCGCCGCCTCGCTGTGAACGGCAGCCGTTTCCGGCAGCGTTGACTTGGTGTCGGTCTCGACGAAACTCCCTCCGTCTCTCCGCAATGTGACGAGAGTGCTGTTGATCTCGTTGAGGAGGAACAGGAATTGCCGGTCGGGATGGAAAGCAAGATGTCGAGGGCCCGCGCCTGGCCTGGTGCGGATACGCTCCTGCACCCGCTCGGTAAACTCGCCCGTCTCGCTGACCTCGTAGCTCAGGACTGCGTCAAGACCCAGATCAGGCACCAGCACCCGATCGGTCTCCGGGTCGACGCAGATCATGTGAGCGTGCGGCCCTGTTTGCCTGGCCGGATCGACACTTGACCCGACATGCTGACGGTGGCCGGCCAGAGCGCCCAGCCCGCCCCGCTCGTCGACGGAGAAGCTAGCGACCGAGCCGGATTCATAGTTGGCCACGAGTACGCGCTGCTCGCGGTCGTGGAGCGCCACGTGCGCTGGCGCCAGCCCGGCCGAGGAATTGCTGTTGATCTCGCTGAGCGCGCCGGTACGGTCGTCGCGCGCGTACGCCGTGACTCCGCCGGTAGCCTCGCCGCCGAAATCGGCGGTCTCGTGGATCGCGTAGACGTTACGCCCGGACGCGGTGATCGTTAGCCAAGACGGGTTACGCGCCGGTGCCAGCAGGGTCGGAGCGCCAGTAGTGCCGTCCTGGTAAGCGCAGCCCAGGATGCCAGGCGCCGTTCCGTTCACGTGCGGCAGCCGCTCGGTGTAGGTACCGACGATCAGCTGCGCCTGGCCAGGCGCGGTCATGGGGCGGTCACGTGGCACGCCGCTTCGTGGCCAGCCGACGATGGCCGGAGCCGCGGCGTTACCTCCGAGCACGCCTGCACGGCAAGCGGGCAGCGCCAGCGGAACCGGCATCCCTCACCTGGGTCGATGACCCGAGGGGGCTCACCGACGTCCGCCGACGAGATCGAGATCGGCGCTCGCGGATCGGGGACCGCCGAGAGCAAGAGCCGAGTGTAGGGGTGCACCGGATTGTGCAGTACCTCGTCCGTTGGCCCGGTCTCCACCACATGCCCGGCGTACATCACGACTACCCGGTCGGAGACGTAACGAGCGCTCGCGATGTCGTGAGTGATAAAGAGCACCGACACGCCCTCGTCGTCGCGAAGGCGAGCCATCAGGTTGAGCAGCCCGACCCGGATCGACACGTCCAGCATCGAAACCGCCTCGTCAGCCAGAACGAGCTTCGGCCGGGAGGAAAGCGCCAGCGCGAAGTTCACCCGCTGCCGCTGACCGCCGCTCAGCTCGTGCGGGTATTTCACCAGTGATTGCCTGGCCGGCACGAGACCGACGGTTTCGAGCGCCCGTTCGGCCTCGGTTTCCCGCTCACTCCGGCTGAGCGCGGGCTGGTGCAGTTTGAGGCTGCGCGTCATCACGTAGCTGATGGTGTGCGCCGGGTTCAGGGAGCTATAGGGATCCTGGAACACCATCGGGACCTGACCCCGATAGGAGAGCACCTCGCTCCGCGCTCTCAGGTCAGCGACCGGCGAACCGCGAAACCGAATGGTGCCGCTCGTAGGCTTGTACAGCATCGCCAGCAGCCGGGCGAGAGTGCTCTTCCCGCTCCCGCTCTCGCCGACCAGGGCGACGATCTCGCGCTCATCGATCCGCAGGTCGACCGAGTCGACCGCATGGAGCGTGCGGCCACGCAACCCGCCGATCCTGAAGTGACGGGTGAGGCCCGTGGTCTCGAGCAGCGGTGCCGCGGAGGTTGTGGAGGCCGGCTGAGTCATCGCTGCCTCCGGCCGGACCGTAGCGGAAGCACCGTACTCTGCGGTCAGCGAGTTCGTAGAACTCTGGCTCGGGGCCGGAGCAAATCGACATGGCCTTCGGGCACCTCGCAAGGAACCTGCAGGTCTTGGGAGGGTTGGCCAGATCAGGCGGTGCCCCAGGGATCCCGTCGAGATAGACCTTCTGACCGTAGACCGAGGGGAACGCGTCGAGAAGCCCGACCGTGTACGGATGCATCGGGTCAGCGAATACCGACGAAGTGGCCCCGAGTTCGGCGAACTGGCCGGCGTACATCACGGCGAGCCGGTCGGAGAAATGGCTCACGAGCGACATGTCGTGGGTGACGAAGATGACCGCGAACCCGAGCTCGCGCTGTAGTTCCTTGATCTGGACCATAAGGGCGCGCTGCGCCACGACATCAAGCGCCGAGGTGGGCTCGTCCATCACGATGAGCTCGGGCGAAAAGAGCAGCGCCATCGCGATCATCGCGCGCTGCCGCATGCCTCCCGAGAGCTGATGAGGGAAGCTGCCCAGGTGAATGGGATCGATTCCGACCAGCGCGAATACCTGTCGCGACCGATCCAGGATAGCTTCCTTGGAGATCTTCTGGTGGGCTCGCATCGCGTCCGCGTACTGAGCGCCTATGGTCTTCACGGGATTAAGGGCGTTCATGGCGCTCTGCATGACGATCGAGTAGTCTCGCCAGCGGATCGCTCGCAGCACCTTCGCGGACATTTGCACCATGTTCTCGCCCTTGAAGATGACCTCGCCGCCCGTGATCACCGCCGGCGCCCGCAGTAGCGCAGCGATCGCGAACAGCAGCGTCGACTTGCCGCTTCCTGACTCGCCGACGACTCCGAGGAATTCGCCGGGCATCAGTTCGAGGCTCACCCGATCCACCGCCCTGGCCGGCTCGCCGCGAGACTGGTATTCGACGCTGATCTCGCGCACGTCAAGTATCGGGTTAGCCACGTGCCCTCCGGACCGGGCGAAGGGACGGATTGCCGATCTCGTCGAACGCGTAGTTCAGCAGCGAGAAGGCGCCCCCGAGCGCGGCTATGGCGATTCCCGGCATGATGGCCCACAGGGGTGAGCCCGGCCTGCAGCGCCTCGTTGTTTTCTGCCCAGAAGAGCATCGTCCCCCAGCTCATGGCGTCCGGGTTGCCGAGGCCGATGAATTGAAGCCCGGCGGCGGCGAGTACGGCATAGACCGCCGCGCCCAGAAAGTTGGCGACGATGAGCGAGGTCATCGTCGGGAGGATCTCGAAGATGATGATCCGCCACTGACGTTCGCCGCGAACACGCGCGGCAGCGAGAAAGTCGCGATTGCGGAGCGAGAGAGCCTGAGAGCGCAGTTGCCTGGCGCCGTAGGCCCACCCGGTGACGACAAGTACCGCGATCAAAATCGCGTTGCCGCCGTTCTTCGAGTAAGCAGCGATAACGACGACGAGGGGAAAGGCCGGGATCACGAGGAACACGTCAGTGAACAATGACAATGCGCCGTCGGTGATCCCGCCCCGGTACGCGGCCGTGACTCCGATGAACACGGAAAGCACCGTCGTGAGGCCACCTACCACCAGGGCGATGAGGAGCGACTCCCTGGTACCGAAGACCCACTGGGAGAAAATGTCCTGCCCGTACGCGGTCGTGCCGAGCAGGTGCGAAGCCGAAGGAGCCGCCGAGCGCGAGTAGATCTCGGCGCTCGGATTGTCACGGGCGAGCAGGCCGGGAAAGATCGCCATGAACAAGAAGATCAAGAGCAGCGCCAGCCCGGCCAGTGCCTTCTTGTTGCCAGCTACCGCCCGCGCGAGATTGCCGATCATGCCTGTGACCTGGTACGAGGATCCAGCGCCAGCGTCATGAAATCGACGGCAAGTACCGCTATGAGCACAGCGACCGTGATCAGGAGGAAGAGAGTCTGCATCAGCGCGTAGTCCTCGTTCTGTACCGCGTCGAGGAGCAGGTAGCCGAGTCCCGGATAGGAAAATACGTACTCCACCAGGATCGCGCCGCTCACCACGAAGCCGAGTGACATCGCGAACCCGGTGAGGTTGGGCAGGATCGCGTTGCGGCCCGCGTAGTCGAGCATGACCCGCAGAGGTGACAGCCCTTTGCCGTGCGCCATCTGGACGTAGTCCTCGGCGAGCGTCGTGATCATGTTATTTCGCATGGTGAGGACCCATCCCCCGATGGAGGTCACGAGGATGGTGAGGGCCGGCAAGATGGCATGTACCAAGATGTCGGAAATATACGACCAAGTCAACCCGATCGTATCAGTGTTGTCGTAACCGAAGCCGGACGGAAGCCAGTGCCAGGTGATCGAGAACAGCAGGAGGCTGAGCAACGCCACGAAGAAGTAGGGGAAGGCGGAGGTGATCACGAAGATCGGCGGCAGCAGGCTGTCGATCTTGCTGCCCCGGCGCCAGCCGCTGATCATTCCGATCAGCGTGCCGAGCAAGAAGGCGAGCACGGTCGTGATCCCGACCAGGCCGAGGGTCCAGAGGATCGCTGACCGCACGACCTGGACGACCGTCTCGGGAAAGAAGGTCAGCGAGATGCCGAGGTGGCCCGTGAAGGTATTGCTCAGGTAGCTGAAATACTGCGAGATCTCGCTCTGCTTGGTATTGACGCCGAAAGCTATTTCCAGTGCCTGGAGCACGCTCCCGTTCACCCTGCCCTTGAACCTCGCCATCATTGCGATGGCCGGGTTCCCTGGCATGAGGCGCGGCAGCACGAAGTTGATCGTCAAGCACGCCCAGAGCGTGACTACGAAAAAGCCGAGGCGGCGCAGAACGTACTTCATGAAGGACCTCCTGCGCCGCCGGGCTTTACGGTATTTCGGTTACTCACAATCTCTAGCCGACGTCATTTCGGTGTCAGGTGGAGAAGGACGACCTCGTCGTCTGGCGTGTTGTACGGAGCCGGCTGCGCATACGGGTCCGCCGGCGTAGGCCAGCCGGCGTACTGGCTCGTGTTGTGCTCGTACCAGTCGACGAAGGCCGTGATCGGGATAATCGGCACATTAGCGAGCATGATCTGCTGCAACTGATCGACTATCTGGTGCTGCGTCGATGAACTGGTGGTCGTGGCATACTCGCTGATGAGCTTGTCCGTCGCCGGGTTCTGCCAGCGCTCCCAGTCCGAGGCAGCGGTTTGGCCGATCGGCGCCGAGTTGGTGCTGTAGAGCGCCTGCCTGAGCTCGTAGTACGGACCTGGGCCGCCAGACTCGAAGTTGTAGGCGATCTGGTAGTTGCCCTTGTAGAGGTCGTTAAGGAAGTCGCTGGTCGCGAGGTTATCGACGGTTATCTTGATGCCGACCGTCGCCAGCTCGTGCTGAATGATCTGGAGGTCGGCCACCCAGTCGGTGTTACCGCCCTCATTGATGATCGTGAACGCGAGCGGCTTGCCGTCCTTGGCGAAGATGCCGCCGGCACCCTTTTTATAGCCGTCCTTTTCCAGGATCGAGGCGACCTTGCCCGGATTGTAGCCGTAGTCGTATTTCGCGAGCGCCGAGCTGTCGAGCCAGGACGCGAACGTCGGGGTCACGATGCCAGCCTGGTTGGACGCCGGCTGATAGCCGTACTCTCCGATCTTGGCGACCTTCACGCGGTCGATCCCGTAAGCGATCGCCTGGCGCACGGCGACATCGTTCAGCGGTGCCACCGTCTGGTTCAGGAAGAGCGAGAGGTCAGCGATCGGCGGGGCCCAGAACTGGTTGGCCGGGCTCTTGGAAAGGTAGAAAGTCTTCACGTTCGGGACGAACTGGCCGGCCCACTGCGCCTGGCCGGTCGCCAGGTACGTGTTCGCCGCGTCGTTCGAGGTGAACGCCGGGAACTCGACCTTGGCGATCTTCGGCAGTCCCGTCTGCCAGTAGTGCAGGTTCGCGGAGTACGAGATGTTCTGAGGCGTGCAATTGCCGATCTCGTATGGCCCGGTGCCGACCGGCTTGGGGTTAGCGAAGGTCACCGGATTGCTGATTGTCGACCAGATGTGCTGCGGAACAATGAAGGTTTGGTCGGCGACATAGTAGAAGTACGGCACGCCAGCCGTCTTGAACGTCAGGACGACCTGGTCGCCCTTCTGCACGACGCTTGAGAGCACCGACCACAAGGCGTTCAGATCCAGAGCAGGGAACTTCTTCATCAGCTGGAAAGTGAACTCGACGTCAGCGGCCGTGAGCGGCTTTCCGTCGCTCCATTTAACGCCGTTGCGTATCGTGAAGGTGAGAACCTTGTTCGCGTCGCTCCAGGCGAAGGACGAGGCTAGCCAGGGTGTCGTCTTACCGCTTTCAAGCGTATTGACGTAGATGAGCGGCTCATAGACGAAGCCGTTCGCGGTCCCGCTGACTGCCGGGTTGAATGGGTTGAAGCCGCAGCTCCAAAGGGCGCCCTCCTCGTTATCGATGGTGAGCGATCCAGATGGTCCCGAAGCGCCATGCGCTGTTTGCGGCGAGCTCGTCGCTGACGATGAGCAGGCAGCCAGCACTATAGACAACAAGCCGATCGGAACAGCTAGACATGTTCTTAGCCTAGGTCGTTTCACGGTAAGTCCGTCCTAATCTTTTAGTGCCCTTATCTGCTGCGTTCTGGTATTGGCGTTCGCAGGCGCAGAGGGCGCGCACATCTCGAGTACTGACCTTGGCCTCGGGCGAGAGCCCCGGGCCGCCGAGTTTCAGAGGCGGATTGGCGACGAAGCCGTCGATCCAGCCGGATCATCTGTAATCTGTCGCCTGGGCTGAAATGGAAGATGCGGCCGACACCCCTGTAGATGCGGCATCCGCTGCGATGATCGGGTGGCTGGGATTGACTGACCAGAGGAGTTCCCGCCTGGCGGCGGAGCGCGACCGTAGATCCGCCAACTCCGCCGTAGACGAGGTCATCGGCTGTGCCATCATGCGCTCCTCTCGCGAACCGTGCGGAGACCGAAACGACAAGCAAGACCCGCATGCTCTCGCCGGGCCAGGCACGCAGAACCTGGGAGTGACGGGCTCGCCCCGCCGAACCGATGCGCAGTCATTTGCCCTGCTCAGCCGTCCGCGAGCTTCGCCAAACCCGCCAGGTCGCCGGCGGTTCAACTGTGTGTTGGGTCTTGCTTTTCTTTTAGAAAGTTTCTAGCATATTAGACAGATGCGGTCAAGGAGGACACCACGAAAACTCCAGCTGGATCCCCGAGCCTGCTACGTCAGTGGAACGCGACTGTCGTTCTCCAGACGATCAGGGACCTGGGACCGATCTCGCGCACGCACCTGGCCAAGGAGGTCGGTCTCTCCAACAAGACCGTGAACGACGTGACGGAGTTCTTGCTGAATGAAGGCTTCATCAGGGACTTCGACCCGATCGAGGAGGATCGAACCAGGCCACGCGGCCCGGTCCCACGGCTATTCACTTTCTGCGCCGACATCGGCCATGTCCTTGGCGTCGATGTTGGCGCTGACAAGATCGTCGCGCTAGTAGCTGACATGGCGGGACACGTCGTCGGCTCGGACCGGCGCCAGACGAGTGGCACGAAGCGGGCCGAGATTCTCCATGAAGTCCGCCTGGCCATGGCCAGCGCATTGCGAAAGTCGCACGTCAGCCGGGCTAGCCTCAAGGCGGTCGCGGTCGGTACGCCCGGGGTTGTTGATTCTGGCCTGATCAGGCTGGCTCCTCAGCTAGGAGGCTGGGAGGGCATCAACCTGAGTGACGAACTTGACCCGTCACTTCCCTGTCCGGTCCTGGTCAAGAACGAAGCGCATCTTTCCGTCCTGGCGGAACGATGGCAGGGATCCGCGCGCGGCATCGACGATGCCCTCTACATCCAGCTCGGGGTGGGCGTAGGGGCCGCGCTCCTCATCAAGGGTGAGGCCTACGGGGGAGCCACCGGTGCGGCCGGCGAGATCGGCTACATGCCCATCTTCCCCGAGTCCCGCGTCACCCAGAACGACCCCGGGCCGTTCGAGGCCGCCGTCGGCGGGAGCGCGCACGCCCGGCTTGGCGCGGAGGTCGCTGCTACCGAGGAGGGCGCCCTCTTGCGAAAGCTAGCGGGAGGAGACCCGGCCGCAGTGGATGCGGAGGTAGTTTTCGCCGCCGTGCAGCAAGGCGATCCGGCCGCTAGGCGGATCGTCGAGACCCTCACTGCTACTCTCGCGCGCGGCATCGCCACCGCCGCTGTCCTGCTCGACCCCGCCGTCGTCATTATCGGCGGCGGGCTCTCCCGCGCGGGCGAGTCCCTCATCGAGCCGCTCAATCGCCACCTGGGCCAGATCCTGCCGTCCCCTCCCCGGCTCGTTTTGTCTTCTCTTGGCTCTGAGGCCGTGGCTCTCGGGGCGGTAAGGCTCGCCTGCGAGTTCGCTGAAAGGCAGCTCTTTGAGTTCGCCTCAGCTGACGGAAATAGCGCGGGGAAATAGGAGGAGTCGTGCACATCATCAAGTACAGGCCGGGCGGACTGCCCGCCGAGCGAGTGGGCGTGCTCATCGGCGACCGCGTTCACGAGCTCGAGGACGTTGACGGGCTCACGACGCTGTGGGCTCTGCGACTTGACGATCTCAGGGAGCTACTCTGCTCCCTCGACGGTGACGGCGAGCTCGCGCTCTCCGATGTCATGGTGCTGCCGCCGATCGATGGCCGGACCGAGGTCTGGGCCGCTGGCGTGACGTACAAGATCTCGGAACTGGCACGGATAGCGGAAAGCGAGCAGTCGGCGGACGTCTACCAGCGGGTCTACAATGCGCCGCGCCCTGAGTTGTTTTACAAGTCCGCCGCCTGGCGAGTCGCCGGGGACGGCCAGGCCATCGCGATTCGCAGCGACTCGGTCCTTGACGTGCCCGAGCCCGAGCTCGCGCTAGTCATCAACGCCTTCGGCGAGATCGCTGGCTACACAATCTGCGACGATGTCTCCTCTCGCTCGATCGAAGGCGAAAACCCTCTCTATCTGCCGCAGGCGAAGGTATATCTCGGCGGCTGCGCCCTCGGCCCGTACATCCGGCCCGCGTGGGAGGTCCCTGACCCGTACGCTCTGGCCATCGGGCTCAACATCTCCCGCGGCGGACAGGTGGCGTGGAGCGGCACGGCGAGCACCTCCCAGCTGCACCGAACCTACGACGAGCTCGTCAGCTGCCTTCTGCATTCCGACGTTTATCCCGACGGCGTGATCTTGTCAACGGGGACCTGCCTCGTGCCGCCCGCGCCGTTCAGCCTCGAACCTGGCGATATCGTGCGGATCGACATTAGCGACATCGGCACGCTCACCACCCGCGTCGTCAGCGGCCTCGACGCGATCTGCGATGCCCTTCGCGTCCACTGACAAGGTCGGGCTCGCGGCCTCCACGCGAACGGGAAAGTCGAAGCGACCGCCTCTGATGTCAGACCCGCCCGAACAGCAACGGCGGTGCTGCGGGCCGACAACACTTGCGATGGCAGCCGGAATTGTCGATCTCATGAGTACTTAGACCGACATGGCCGTTTTGCTGGATCAGCCGGAAATCGGGTTAGTCCGAAATTCGGACTGACCCATTACCGGCAGGCGAGCGCGCGATTTCTGCAATTATCGGATTCGCTCCAATGCGGCACATTGCCTACCTCGCTGAAATATCAGAAAATGGGCGCTGATCTGGCCCCGGCGCAGTTATCACAATTCCGGTCGCTGGCATAGAGACAATTTTCTGGCGCTCGCGGATATAGGCGTGGCGGGTTTTGCGGAGGAATATCCAGGCGAGCCCATATAACGCGCCGAAAGGGAGGCCGAGTGTCTGTCGAGCCAGCGGACGCTGCCGCGCTAGAGCAGCCACAGCAGAGCCTGAGCACCGCAGCCGCGAGGAACCTCGCGACCACCACCAAGACTGTTCCTCAGATGCAGGAGATCAGCTCCCGCTGGCTTTTGCGCATGCTGCCGTGGGTGCACGTCGCCGGCGGAACGTACCGGGTGAACCGACGCCTGACCCTCGCCGTCGGCGGTGGGCGGATGGCCTTCGCCCAGACCGCTGACCAGGCGGTGGTGGCGCCGCCGAGCCTGCGCGAGATCCCGCTGTTCGCGGGGCTTGACGACGACGCGGCGCTGGCGGCGCTCGCCGACGGGTTCACCCTGCAGGAGGTCGCGGCCGGGGACGTGATCGTCGAGCGCGGGCAGGCCGCCGATCGGCTCTATCTGGTCGCGCACGGCCGGGTAGACCGGCGAGGGGCCGGTCACTTCGACGAGGGCACCGTGCTCGGGGTGGTCGCCGATGGCGGGTACTTCGGCGCCGACACCCTGGTCACCGGTGGTGACTGGGACTACAGCGCGGTGGCGGCAACCGGCTGCACGCTGCTTTCGCTTGAGCGGAGCCGGTTCCTCGAGCTGGCCGATCAGTCGCCGGTGCTGGCCGAGCAGGTGCGGCGATTCCAGGAAGCCGCGGCCAAGCCACGGAATAAGCGCGGCGAGGCCGAGATCGCGATCACGTCCGGGCATAGCGGCGAGCCGCAACTGCCAGGTGCGTTCGCTGATTATGAACTGGCGCCGCGCGAGTACGAGCTGAGCGTGGCTCAGAGCGTGCTGCGGGTGCACACCCGCGTCGCCGACTTGTACAACGAGCCGATGGACCAGGTGCAGCAGCAGTTGCGGCTGACCGTCGAAGCGCTGCGGGAGCGCCAGGAGCACGAGCTGGTCAACAACGCCGAGTTCGGCCTGCTGCACAACGTCGACTACGCCCAGCGGATTGAGACGCACTCCGGCCCGCCCACCCCGGACGACCTGGACGAGTTGCTGTCCAGGCGGCGCAGCACCCGGCTGATCTTCGCGCATCCCAAGGCGATCGCGGCGTTCGGCCGGGAGTGCAACAAGCGCGGCATCTATCCGCAGGCGGCCGACGTGGCCGGCACGGGCGTGCCGGCCTGGCGCGGCGTGCCGATCTTCTCGTGCAACAAGATCCCGGTCATCAACGGGTACAGCAGCATCATCGCGATGCGCACCGGGGAGGAAGACCAGGGCGTGGTCGGCCTGCACCAGGTGGGCATCCCGGACGAGTTCGAGCCGAGCCTGAACGTGCGGTTCATGGGCATCACCGACCAGGCGCTGATCTCTTACCTGGTCAGCGCCTACTTCTCGGTCGCCGTGCTGGTTCCGGACGCGCTCGGTGTGCTCGGGCACGTCGAAGTCGCCCGGCCGTTCAGCTAGGCGAGGGGCCGGCGCCATGTCCGCACCTGACCCCGTCGCGCTGGCCGAGCCCGGCCAGGCGCCGGCGAGCCGTCCATTCGAGCTGCCCGAGTTCTACCTGCCGCATCCAGCCAGGCTGAACCCGCACCTGGCCCGCGCCCGTGCGCACAGCACGGCGTGGGCCAGGCAGATGGGATTCTTCGAGCCCCAGGATGGGCACCGCGTCTGGGACGAAGACGACCTGCGGCGGCACGATTACGGGCTGCTGTGCGCCTATACCCACCCGGACTGCGACGGCCCGGAGCTAGAACTTATTACGGATTGGTATGTCTGGGTTTTCTACTTCGACGACCATTTTCTCGAGTTGTACAAGCGCACCAGGGACACCGCCGGCGCTCAGGTTCACCTGGAGCGGCTGCGTGATTTCATGCCCATGGACGACCTGGCCATGCCCGAGCCCGCCAACCCGGTCGAGCGCGGCCTCGCCGACCTGTGGCCGCGCACCGTCCCCGCCATGTCCCTCGCGTGGCGGCGGCGGTTCGTCGAGCGCACCAGGCACCTGCTCGACGAGTCACTGTGGGAGCTGGCCAATATCAGCGAGGGCCGGATCGCCAATCCGATCGAGTACATCGAGCAGCGACGCAAGGTCGGCGGCGCGCCCTGGTCGGCGAACCTGGTGGAGCACGCCGCCAGGGCCGAGGTCCCGGCCGCGATCGCGGCGACCCGGCCCATGCGCGTGCTCGCGGACACGTTCTCCGACTCGGTGCACCTGCGCAACGACATTTTTTCCTACCAGCGCGAGACCGAGCAGGAGGGCGAGGTCAACAACGGCGTGCTGGTGTTCGAGCGGTTCTTCGGCATGGCCGCGCAGCAGGCGGCGGACTCGGTCAACGACTTGATCACGTCCCGGATGCAGCAGTTCGAGCACACGGCGGTGACCGAGTTGCCGACGCTGTTCGCCGAGCACGCCGTGCCCTTTGCCGGGCAGGCGTCCGTTCTCGCCTACGTCAAGGGCCTGCAGGACTGGCAGTCGGGCGGGCACGAGTGGCATCTGCGGTCAAGCAGGTACATGAACGACGCCGGCTCGGACCTGGCCGACGACGCCCCGTCCGCGCGGCCGGGCGGACTGGCCGACTGGATTCCGGGCTGGATTCCCGGCTGGCCGACCGGGCTCGGCACCTCGGCGACCCGGCTGCCGTCGGCCAGTTCCCTGGGCCTGACCCGGATCGCCAGGTTCACCCACGTACCGTTCGAGCCGGTCGGGCCGACGCCGCTGCCGGACTTCTATATGCCGTACCAGCTCGTCTTGAACCCGCACCTGGACCAGGCCCGCGAGCACCTGGTGCGCTGGAGCCGGGCGCTCGGACTGCTCAGACCCGCCCCCGGCATGCCGCGCACGGCGGCCTGGACCGAGGACGACCTGCGCGCGTTTGACTTCGCGCTGTGCGCAGCCGGGATCAACCCGGACGCGAGCGCGGACGAGCTTGACCTGGCGTCGTGCTGGCTGTGCTGGGGCACCTACGGCGACGACTATTTCCCTTCGGTCTTCGGCCGGAGCAAGAACATGTCCGGCGCGCGAGCGCAGCACCGGCGGCTGGCCGCGTTCATGCCGCTTGACGACCCCGGCCACGCGCCAGCGCCGGCCGGGCCGCTTGAGGCCAGCCTGGGCGACCTGTGGGCGCGCACCGTGCCGTCCATGACCGCCGGGCAGCGGCGCCAGTTCCGCGACGCCGTCATGGTCATGCTCGACGCGTGGCTGTGGGAGCTGGCCGACGAGATGATCAACCGGATTCCCGACCCGGTGGACTACGTGGAGATGCGCCGCCAGACGTTCGGATCGGCGCTGACGATGACCCTGACCCGCATGGCGCACGGCGTGAACGTGCCGCCCGAGATCTTCCAGACCCGGGTGATGCAGAGCCTGGAGAACGCCGCCAGCGACTACGCCTGCCTGATGAACGACGTCTTCTCCTATCAGAAGGAGCTGGAATTCGAGGGCGAGGCGCACAACGCGATACTGTCGGTGCGCGACTTCCTGGGCTGCGGTAGCGCCGACGCGGTCAAGGTAGTCAGCGACCTGATGACGGCGCGGATGCGCCAGTTCGAGCGGGTGCAGGAAGCCGAGGTACCGGCACTGGTCGAGTTGTACCAGCTCGACCAGCAAGCCAAGGACAGCCTCGACGCGTACCTGGAGCAGCTTCAGCACTGGCTGTCCGGCATACTCAACTGGCACCGCGGGTGCGACAGATACCCCGAGGCGGCGCTGCTGCGACGGTACGGCGCCGCCCCGAGCCGGGTCGGCGGGCCTGCCGGGGCGCCTGGATTCGGGACGCTCGCCGGGATCGCCGGACTCGGCACCAGCGCGGCCCGATTGCACGCCGCGCTCCGATCCACTTGAGCTACGGTCACGGAGCTTCGGCGGGCTCATCGCACTGACCCGCAGGTTCCCGGTTGCCGCCGCCGGCCCGGCCGCGGCAGCAACGATGGGACATCGATGCT
>CAWAPP010000002.1:0-487512 GCA_963783935.1 uncultured Actinomycetota bacterium | reverse complement strand
CGGCACCACCGCAGCCAGCCCTTGGCCCGGTATCGGGCGGGTGTGATAGAGGTGACAGCACATGATCGGCCTGGCCGCCGTAGCGCCTGCTGCGTCGTAAACCGCGACGCTGCTCGTGGGTGTGGTGACCTAGCCGGTCCACCAAGAGGACAAGGTAGCCACGCCTGCCGCGCTGACCCGTTTATGGCGAACCGGGCGAACACGGCGGCGATCGCGCCGCGGACCGCCTCATCGGGGTGCAGCAGGTTCTGGCCTGGCTCCTCGCCCACACCAGCCCGGCCGGCAACTGGATGCGCAGTTCCCGCAGGCGGCCTTGTTCCGCAGCCCGCCGAGCATCCGGGCGCGGAGCACGTAGAGCTCAGCTGCTTATGCGGACTTCGTCGTTATGCCGACCATGTGCTGTGAGTGCGCTTCGGGCTTGGCCGGCAGTGCCAGCAGATCGGCATAATCGCAGCTCAGCGACAGCTTGCCGCCAGGTCAGGGGCCGATTCTCTTACTCCGGACGTGCTGATCATCCGGGGGGCTCATGATGGCAAAGACGAAACCGTCCTGGCCGAAGGTGACCGGGCCGCTGGCGGAAAACGCGGACGGGTTCGCGGGACGAACTGGCCCGGCTCGGCTATACCCCGCTTACCGCTGCCGGGCAGCTCCGGCCGATGGCTTACCTGAGCCGCTGGCTGGACGGCGAGGGCCTGGACGCGCAGGCCCTGGGAATGCCGTTCGCGGAACGGTACTTCGAGGCCCGCCGCTCAGCGGGGTACGCGAACGAGCGGACCATCACCGCGCTCGGGCCGCTGCTGGGCTACCTGCGCGGGCTCGGAGCAGTCCCGGCCCCGGCGGCGGGACGGTGACGGAGGCCGGGCAGCTGCTGGGCCGGTTCGCGGGCTACCTGGCTGTCGAGCGGGGCCTGGCGCCGCGCACGGTCGCGCTGAACGTCGGCTGGGCCGGCCCGTTCCTGCAGCAGCGGGCGCTTGACCGGGACGGGCACCTGGAGCCGGGGCAGCTGACCGTCGCCGAGGTGCGGGCGTTCGTGATGGACCAGGCCAGGAGGCAGCCGCGGTCGGCCAAGCGGATCGTGACCTCGCTGCGAATGCCGCGCGCGGACGGGCGACGACGCCCGGCAAATGCCATGAACCCCGCATGCCAGCGGACTATCGCGGGTCCGGCGGCCGGCCCGATCCCTCAGCTCTCAGCCCTCAGGGGAGGAGCCGAGTCTTCGCCGGGGTTGTCGCAGAAGTTGCCGGTCAGCGGGATCGCGTCGGCCGGAGCCCCGGGACTGAGGTCCCATTGATTGCCCGCGTTCCCGGTTACGCTGACCTGGCAGCCGTTACAGCCGCCCGGACTGGTGATGCTGGAGAACTCGCCGAAGCTGCCCTTTGGGACCGGGCCGGTGGCGGCGGCCCCGGTTGCGTCGTTCACGAGCTTACCGTCGTAGTACAGGTACAGGTCTGGCATGAGGCTCTGGTCGACGAGGGTGAGTTCATCCCTGTCGTTGACGTTGGGTTCCTCGGAGGTGGAGGAGATCGAGCCGTTAGCGCAGAACTGCAGGTGAGTTTTCAGCCATATGGGTGGTGCCTGCCCGAACAGGGAGCCACCGAACAAGTCATCGTTGTAGAAGAAGTTGAAGATCTCGCTCGCCATGGCGGTCACGGCCGGGTTGACCTTGCTGTGGCTCTTGAGCGAGTTCACCCACGCCTGGTGAAGCAGGTCGAATACCGACTCGATCATGCTAGGCGCCGACCGCCGACAGGTCGTCCGGCATCAGCCACCCCGGCGAACCTCCTGGATCCGCCGCCAGTCGTCTGACCAATCGTCATGACCGCGATTAGTCAAGGCGCGCCCCGAGGGCTCGATCTGGCGCGGCGACGGGCGAGTGAATATCTCAGCCGACCGACACAGAACAGATGCTCTGCGCAGCCTGAACATAGCGGTCTGGGATCTCTCTGCGGCTCGATCTGAGCTTGCAATCGACATAGGACCCCGGAGCTGCGGCAGTGCTGGCGGTGATTGCGGACGACCAGCTGACAGCCAGGGCAAGGAGTCCGGTCGGCAGTGCCGCGAGTCGCGCTCCTGTCCCCGCTGCCATGCTGGCGTCCGAGCCGGAGCCGACGATCGGCCAGAGCGTAGCGTCGTTCAAGTTGATCGCTGGGGACGATCAACTCGCACAAATCGTCCTCGCCAGCCACCACGGCGAGAACGTCCGCTCATGCCGGGTCAATGATGACTTGGCACTCACTATGGCCAGGACTGGCAATAGACTTGCTGATAGGGCTCTATTCTCCTGAGGATTCTGGAGAGCTGTGTGACGTCTTTTGCTGAGCGGAAGGTCCAGCAGTTCGTTGACCGCCTCAACGATGAGGCAGTGGTCACCCGTGGGAATGGCAAGGTCGAAGTCGACAGCATCAAGATCGCCGACATCGTCCGATCGGATCCGAAGCTGGCCGAACTCATGGTGAAGACGTACTCATCGGCTTTACCTACCACCGTGCCGGAGATACGCCTCTGGCTGTCCGCTACCTGCGTCGCGCCGCGACCCTGGCAGAAAGCTGCGGAGCGCACCAGCTCGCGAGGCATTGGCTAGCGGCAGCCCAGCCGGAGACGGCCGACGTCTTTGCGCCAGCGGAGGGCGACCAGACCGCCGACGAAACATACGCGCGGTCCAGCGCCGTTTCGGCAGCGCTGGACCGAAGACAGACAGCCGGAGCCCCTTCGAACTGCGGTGGCTGATCAACTGGGCGCAGCGGCACGATGACGCGGACCTGGAGCTGACGTGCCGCGCGAACCTGGCGAACCTTTACGACATTGAAGGAGACCTATTCCAGGCGATTCTCAAGGACCGCTCGGCCGCGCTCGTCGCCCTGCGCACCGGCAACCTCATGACCTGGCTTACGATCCAGGCGAATCTCGTCAACCGGTGCAGCCGGTACGGCGACATGGGCAGGAACCAGGCCCGCCGTTGGCGGGAGAGGCGATCAAGCAAATTGAGCATCTGCTGCGAACCGTGAGCAGCACGGAGTCACGCCAGCTCATACAGGCCGGTGCGCAGCGCCTATACGAAAGCATGGTGTTGCTGGCCATGGGTCGCGCGGCCTCGACACGGCGTTGGAAGAGCACATGCTGATCGGACAGCTCAGCGCCCAGCAGCTGGAAATCCTTAGACAGGGGCGTGGCTCAGTGCGCCGAGCATGGCTAAAGTCCTGGTTGGCAACCCGGACGCAGCCGATGCCCTGGAGCGGGCGCTTGGAGGCGAGCAACGGCCATTGGCCGAATCCATGCGGGCCCTTGCCACGGATTCCGACAGCGCGCCGACTGCCGAGCAAGCCGCGCCACATCGGCCACCACTGCGAACTGGTCCCGGCGGATTCCGCCGGGCAAATCACCGGGATCGGCCCGGCCACAGCAACGATGTCCCGTTGATGCTGTCGCCGCCGGGAGATTTACCGCATCGGCGGTACTTTGATGCTGTGCCAGCAGCATCAGGTTTCCATTGTTGTCGTAGCCGACCCTGCCCGGCACAGCATCAACGGCACACCGATGCCGTTGCGGCGCTTGGCGGACGCTTGAGCCTGATGACTGACTTCGGCGATGAACTCCTGCGCGTCGGCTGAGTCCGCGCATCGGACCATCCCTATTCACTAGACTCGCGATATGCGGCGTGGCAACGACGGATGATCGAAGCTCGCCTCAGGGGCCTCTGTCCATTGTGCATGATCGACTGGCCTGATGGTGCGGATGCTAGCTGCACCGAGGCGGACCACCAGGCCGAACATCTGACTTACCCACTGCATCGGCATCGTTCTGCGGTCCTCTTGCCCGACGGAACCGCCATCACTCCAGTGTCCTTCTACGGCGGCGACCCGTATCGGCGAGACGAGGCACCGCATTACGGGCTCTACCTCGACCTGCGATGGCGCCCGCCCTGGCCCTACCAGCACCTCGACTGGCCGGACAATGACATACCGAGCGATCAGGAGGAGATGCTTTCGGCATGGGCGCGCTGCTCGAACGGGCTCGGGCTGGCCAGCGGGTAGAAATCGGCTGCTTGGCCGGTCATGGCCGCACGGGAACAGCCCTGGCCACCTTGGTAGTGCTTTGCGGTCATCCGGCCAACCAGGCGGTCGCCTGGGTCAGGGCAAACTACTGCGACCGGGCGGTCCATGCAAAGCAGGAAGGCTTCGTCCTGCGGCTTTCTGAGCCGTAGCCTACGGGAGCGGAATGAGTTTCCCGTCGGCAACGTAGGCCCCGGGCATACCGTGCGCACGGTGCCTTTCGAACCACGGCCGCTCGTCGGCGACGTCGCGACGGTTCGGCGGCGTCTGGAATTCCAGGATGAAGGCCGTACGCGGTTCATCCGTGGTGTTTGGTCCGGCGAAGTGGAGTATGCGGTGATGATGGAAGGTCGCGCCTCCGGCCTTTAGCGGACAGGTGACAGCAGTTGAGAAGTCGACATCAAGGGCCGCGAGCTGGCGGGACGCTTCAGGATCGGTCGCGAGGTCATGGGGAAGGATCTTCGTTGGTGCGTCCCTGGACGAACGCATGCAGCCGCGCTCGACCGGACAGTCGTGCAGCGGCAGCCAAGCTGCGACCGCGTTATAGCTCCGTTCGGGATCCCAATAGGCTTCGTCCTGGTGCCAGGGGGTCTTCTTCCGTCGCGCGGGCGCTTCCAGAGGAACTGGCCCCATGCCACGAGCTGGTCCTCGGCGGCGCCGAGAAGGGCCGCTGCATAACGGCGTGCGTTGTAGCGAAAAGTCGTGTCGAGCAGTTGAGGGAAGGTCATTTCGGGAACGCGAACTGCTGGAACCGGACTCACCGCCGTCCGTCCGACCGCCGCTCGCCTGAGCTTCGAGCACCACTGTCTCGAAAGCACCTTCGAGCCATCTCAGCTCGGCGTCGGTAGTGATGCGTTCCACGCTGAGGTAACCGTGCTCGCGAAAGAACGCAACTTCCTCGGCTGTGGGCCTGACCTGCAGGTCCCTTGGTGGTGGCGGAACAAATGCTGTGTTTGACATACCTGATCCTCCAATCAAGTGAGCCGTTTCTCAGGTGCGCCGCAGGACCGCGATATACCTATCAGTACCAACGATGGGCTCGATGTCTCGATGCGCCAAGGCGTGTCGCGGGCCACGTTCCGCAGATCGTCGGGAGTGAGTTGCCAGTAGAAGACCAGTCGCCGCCTGGCCTGCAAATCGAGGCGGAGTCGTAGCTGGCCCGGAGGACGTCCAGCCGCAGCCACGCGACGGAAGTAGGCGAGGTACTCCGGGCCTTTCCTAGTGATATCCATGCTCTCGCCGACGAGCAGCGCTCCCGGCCGACAGCGTGCGGCCAGCCACTCGAGGTGTCCGACGCCTTTTCAGGGCCGACGAGCAGCCCGAGGTTGTTGCCGAGCATGAGCACCGCGTCAAAGCGCTCCTCGGTCAGCAGCGCTTGGTCTGCCAGCGACCCCTAGCGTGCGTCAAGTCCGCGGCGGCGGCACACGTCGACCGCCCCGGGAGACGGATCCAGGCCGATCATCTCGCAACCCAACGCTTGGAGGTACAGCGCATGGCGGCCTGCGCCACAGCCGACGTCGAGCACGCGCCCGCGCAATCGGCTGAGCGCATCGGTGACCTCGGGCGGCCAGTCTTGGGCAGTGTCGAGGAACTCGGTCGCCTCGGTCGAGACGAGGCTCCCGTCGTCGTGCTCGATCTGGTAACAACCGACTCCACCATCCAGGGCTTCAACCAGGGCCTTGCCCATCGGGTCGTTGTGCGCTGCCATCGAGGTCACAGCAATCTCCAAGGCGGATGGGCATGCGGCGGCGCCGCGCCGGATGGGCAGGCAAGCTGGGATCGTTCATGCAGAGTGACTTGACGGAGTCGACCGGAGGTCGCCGACGTGACCGCGTGGACGTGCACACCAGTCGGCAACGACGAAGCGGACAATGCTAACCGAACAGTTCTGATCATTCAGAATCCATAGATGAACCCGCCAATTCGCCCGCAAAGCGCACAACGCTTAAAAATCATACCAGGGAAACGGTTAGAGCCGTCGAATGGCCGTCTTCTTCACCCGGGACAAGGCGGCCTGCCAATCTTCGCCGCTCGACGTGTCGGGTTGATGGGTCTACTCTCGGTTGTCAGTGGAGGAGACAGACGGCGTTCACGACAGTGCTCTACGGCAACTGTGCGCGCGGCTAGGAATCGCGCCATATCGGTCTTGCGAGGTCGAGCGGCTCCGCGGTGGCCTACATACCGCGGCCTATCGCATTCGCGTCGAGCCTGCCGCCGCGGATCCAGTGTCCTTCGTGCTCCGCGTCTATCCGGGCTACCCAGACGATGGCGCGATGTGCCGCGCCGAGGCAGTCAGTCTCGAAGCGCTCGCCGCGACGACTGTGCCGGCGCCTGGAGTGTGGTGGTCAGATCCTGAGGGCACGCTGTTCGGCGCACCAGCGACTGCCATCGAGTTCATACGCGGCGCGGTGCCGTCCGTGCTGGACTCCGGGGTCTACCGCGAGATTGCCGGGGTCCTTGCCCTTCTCCATCGTCAGCGAAGCCCACGTGGTCTGGCGCGCTCGATGCGCATGCCTCCGCCGGGTGTCACGAGCAGCCTTGCGCAGTGCGTGGACGAGGAGTGGCCGGGCCTATCCGCAGAGGACGATTGCTTCCTCCACGGCGATCTCTGCGCCGCGAATACCCTCTTCTGCGAAGGTCGAATTGCGGCGCTGATCGATTGGAGCCACGCCTTCACAGGGCCACCCAGCCTCGACGTCGCGGCAATTTGGCTCGACGGGGAACTCTTCGGAGCGCCGGGACTGGAGACGCGGCGCTCGCTGCATACCTTGATGCCGGCGGTTACCGCCTGCCCGGATTCGTTGGCGTTGCGGCGTTCTACGCGAGCTACGCGGAAAAGCGCCTGCCTGGTGATCTCGATTGATGCGGTAGCCAAGGAAGATCCGGGTGAATTGCCCGGCCGGGAAACCGCCCTGGCCGGGCGCCGGCCGGGGTCAGGCCTCTGGCATGCGTACCGGAGTCAATAGTCGGTGGCGCTATGTAGCATCCGATGTGTCCTTTGATTAGCGGTTCGACGGCTGTCGCTGTGGACGACCTTCCGGCCGCCTAACGCGGCTGTCGCCAAAACCACATGCCGGGCGGCATCTTCGAGAAGCCGCCGGGTCACCTGGTCGCTAACGGCCACTTGTTCCAGCTCCCCGTCCGCCACAAGCGCGGAGATCTTCTCCGCCCGGGCTGCCAGGTCATGTGCCGCTTCCTGATCCAGGACCGCGACTAGCGGTCGTCGGGTGACCTCGGTGCGGAAGCTGTCCGTACTGATCTTCGTGCCACCACTGGCCGGACCGGATGGTGGCGTTCACTTCCCGGCCAAGCCGTTCCCCGGCCCGCTGGGCCGCGTCGTCGACCTCGTCCCGATCTGGTCGCCCGATCACCAGCACGTCGACATCAGCAGGCGCCCTGCCCCGCTGCCCCGCGTACCGGGCCGCCCACGACCCGAACAAGTACACCGACTCCACCCCGGCCAGGCGAACTCCTCGCCGACCACCTGCTTGGCCCGAACGACCGCAACAGCAGCTCCGTCAGCGGCCCGGTCAGCGGCGAGGGCGACGCGGTCACCAGCCTGGCGCTGCCCAGCCGCCGCGACGACACCACCCGGCCTCCTCCGCCCTGGCCATCTCCCGCTGCGCGGACGACACCGATCCCCGACACGCTCAGCCAGTTCAGTCAGTGACCATTCCCGCCCCGTCGACAACAGCACCAGGGCCAGCATGTCAGCCTGAAGACGCGACCGCAGCAGCGGCGCAGGAGCTTGCATAACACGCAATATACATCCCGCGATACGACAATCTGGGCCGGTGCCCAGACGAACCACCCGCGATTTCCGTCGCACGCGACGGCGGCCTCCGCGCCATGCTCATTGTCAGGCTACGCTCCGTAACGATGTCGCATGATGATCCAGTTCTCCATGGAACGACTCGTGGAACGACCTGCCTGAGCGCCCTGTGCATTCTGTGCTTTCCTGGCATTCAGTGGTTCAGTCTGTGCAGGCTGAGCGCCCGGCACGCCCGGCCGACGGACTTTTAATCCGTAGGTTCCGGGTTCGAGCCCCGGGCGCGCCACTGCCAGCCGGACCCGTCGCCTTCTTTGCTCCCGGCTAGTCGCGGGTGAGGGCAACATACGACCGGTCTTCGGCCGGGTCGCTCCAGTCGTCCGGCGTGCTCAGGTGAGGCGTAGCCGCTCCGATGGCTTCCTCCGAAGGCCACTTCAGCAGCACGAGGTGCCCGTTACCCTCATCAAGCATCCGACCGAGTACCTTTTCAGCCCAGAACCGCAACTGTGCGTCGGGGACGTCCGGGTACGCTCCGCGAAGCAGCCAGATGAATTCGTAGAGGCCAACGCTGGACACGTCCAGGAGATCGCTTACCTCCTGAACGAGCCAGCCGGGCACATCTTCGTTCATAGCAGAGCCGTTCATAGCAGAGCCATTGTAGCGGAGCCATTCGTAGCAGGGTCGTTCATGGCAGGGTCGGGTTTCCGAGCAGCGGGATCTTCACAGTCACGCCATTTTGCGAGACCACGGCGTACGGACCTGTGGTGAGCGGATCGGGCCGTGTCCCTTCAGCGTATCCCGGCATGATCCGGATCTGGCGGCCCGGATTCGCTGGATCGCGGAACACTTCGCCTCCTCCGCTCTTGGAGGGAGTACGGGTCCAGTCCGAAGGAATGCTGTCTTCGACTTGCTGTGGGTCCATCCCGTTCAGCGTCTGCGGATCGAAGTCCTGCGGCCCGGGGATGGTGCCTGAACCCCGCCCGGATCGGAGTCACCGGCCGGTGCCCCGCTGTCACCGCCGCTGGACCGCATCAGCGTGGCCCGGTCCGGACCTGCGGCGTTGCGGATGATGGAGGACGCTCCCGCACCCACCATAGTGGCGCCGCCGGCGATTCCGGCCGCAGAGATCGCGTTGAGCGGAACACCTGCAACGGCGCCCACGCCAGTGGCGTCGAGGCCGACGCCGAGCACTTCGCCGCCGGCGCTGATGGTGGTCAGGCCGATCCCGCCTAGCATGGCGAAGACTCCGCCAGGGTCATGGATCATCGCGTTGCCGACCGAGGCCGTCGCGTTGACCGCGTCTTCGCCGAGGTGCTCGGCGCCGTGCAGGAAGCTGGACCAGAAACTTTCGTGCCCGCCGTGGCCAGGCACCCCGGCGGCCCGCCTCTGGCGGACTTAGGTGACATGCCGGTTAGTTCGCTGGCCGCGGCACCGAACGCGATCACCGCCTGGGTGGTCGCATGGCTGGCCTGTTCGGTGGCCCTTGCGCACAGGCTCAGCGCTGTGGCCCGCTCAGTGTCGTACCGGACTGACAGGCTGCTCATCCGAGCGGCGGCCTCGTTCGCCGCTGACGCCGCGTCGCTGGCCGCCGAGCGGGCGTTCTCGGCTGCGAGGTGCGCCGCCGGTGAATGCGGGCTAGCGGTGACCTGGGCGTCGGCAGCGGTCGATGCCCGGTCGGCATCGGTGGCGAACTGCTGAGTTCGCTGTGCCGCGGCCTGGGCATCGGTAAGCGCACGGGCGGCGGCGTTGCTCGCCGTAACTGCGTCGTTGGCCCGGCGCGCCGACTGCTGAGCAGCTTCGAGGTTGGCTGAGTACGCCCGCAACGCGGTGGCCCCCCGGCCCAGGGCAGCGGAGGTACCTGCGTAGGCAACGGCTAACTTGCTGGCGGCTGAGGCGCAGGCTGCGGCCCCTAGCCCGCTCCATACCAATCCGACGCCCTGGCTGGCCGCGATGACGAGAGTCGCGTGGCTGCGCTCGATCTCACCTTGCGCCGAGGTGAAGGTGGCGGCCGCACGGAACAGGTCCGCCGGATCGCCCTGCGGCACGGGAACCGGGCTGAGAAAGAGCCCGTCACCAGGTCCGTCGTTCGGGAGCATGACCCGGCTCAGGGCACCGCCGGGCCGCCCGGCCCCGGCGTGACTAGAGGAAATTGCGCACCGTCGGTCGCCACGTAGGCGGTCGCGGCGCTCGATGTGGCCCAGCTCAGGGATGCTGAGCATACGTCCAGGCCGCTTAGCGCGGCACCAAGGAGTGCCTCGAGCCGCGCATAGCCGCCCGCAGCCGCTCCCGCGCAGTTGTCCGCCGCCGACGCCACGCCGGACATGCTGCCCCGGACAGAGCCGGTGCTGGCCGCGACCCGCGCGAACTTGGCCGCCATCTCTTCCAGGGCGGCCGGCTCCACCACGATGCCGCCATTCAGCATCCGCGCCGCCTAACCTGCGAACGGCTAATGCCCCACACAACATGGAGTCGATAATACATTCCTGACCGCACCCGAATGCTGTTGGGCACGTAGGGAGTGCGGCCGTTCGGGGGTGATGGCCAAGCGCGCGGGTTTCCCCACCTTGATCGGCTTGTCTGGCTCGTGCGGCCTGAACTGGTTCCTTAGCCTGCATCTTTCGTGATCTTGGTTGCTTGGCTGAGGCTGCGGCTGCGGGTTGTTTCCGGTGGCCGGGATCAGCTCGCGGCCGTAGCTGCCGACCCGCCGGCTGCGCTCCGACGGTGAGCCGGTGCCGAAAGAAGTCGGCGAGGCGCAATTTCTGAACGTGACCGTCGCGGCATGAGCGGGTAAAACGTACCGGAGCGGGTCACCTTGGATCAAGATCATCTGGTTCCGAATTATTATGCGAATCGTGCAACGACCCGCTCCGCGCTCTGCAATGGCGGCGGCGTTCAGGTCCGTCTGTTTACACCCGACATCACCGGAATCAGCAGGGCTAGCCGTCGGCATCCCGGTGCTTCGACCTTTCGATCTGGTCGATAGTTGTGCGCCCTAGGCCCGTGAGCGCATGGATTTCCTCCTTTGTGAATAGGCCGCTCTCCAGGCAGGCCAGCACGAGGCGATCGCGGTTAACTGCCTGGGCGCGCTGAGTCTCGCCCCAGGAGCGGAGTTCTTCCCGCAGCGCCTCGCGGTTCCCGGTCTCCGCCACACCTACTCCGCCTCAGCGTGGCAGGACGCCAGGAACATGAGCATCCGGGTCCCGTCCGCGCTCCGGTAGAAGTCGATCATCTTCTCGTTGAACTCCTGCTTTCGCGCGGCCGGGACGCTGATCGCGTCGATGCCGTGGGACATCAGCCAGCCGTTCATCATGTACCGGGCGGTCCGCTTGTTCCGTCGAAGTAGAACTGCGTGAATGCGCCGAACAGAAAGTAAGCTCCGGCCTGCTCGAACACTCCAGGGACCACGCCCGTGATGAACGCAGTACCGCGGTCGTAGACGCGGAGCAGGTTCTCCGCGCCGCGCTCGGTTTGCGGGGGGTGATGCGTGCCGTACTCACCGAGGGAAACGCTGACGTTCGCCAACTCAGGCCCCTCACCCCGGAAGTGCCCTGCCTCTAGGGCCTCATAGTGGGCTATCAAGTGGTTGAGGTAGTCAGATGTCTTCTTGCTGAGATCGAACTGGCCTGATTCCACTAGATCATGCAGGTGGTTCGCTGACTCCGACAGGCTGAGGATCTGCCGTTCATCGCTGAGGCGCCGACCGCCGACCGTCACGCCGTCCAGAAGGGTCTGCACCTCGGGGTAGGTGAACGGGTTGCCCTCCAGTACCGCCGCGTCCCACACATAGGCGGGGAGCATACGCGTGAACCGCCATAGCGCCCTCCTGATGCCGCGCATTGGCAGTTCAGGTACGGAGGCAGAATCCCAGGTGAAGCCCAGGGACTCGTGGCCTCATTCTCGCCCATTTCCCAGACGATACACCACTCGATGCATCGACCGCTACGTTGACCACGACGCCGCGCGATTCACTCACGGCGGCGGAACGGTGCCCTGTCATCCTCGGCGGCAGGCTCGTCATCCTCGTCGTCAATGAGCGCTGAAGCCGCTGAACTGGCCGCTTCGCGAGACCGGGCGGCGGCGTCTCTGTCAAGTTCGATTCGCTCGATGCACCACTCCGTCCACTCCGGCAGCAGCCGGAGCGCCGGGTTGGCGTAGCCGGGAAAGTAGCCGACGCGGATCAGGTGCGCCGCCATCTCGATACGGTGCGGCGAGCAGGCGTAGAACGAACGCTCATCCGGATTCTCATGCGGTCCCCACTCGCCGAGAATAGTGCCCGAGCCTCGGCCACTGCCTCGGGGACGTCATCGTGCCGCGTGGCATACCAGCCCAGGAACGCATCATCAAGATGGCCTGCATCGAACAGGGATGAGCCTTCGCCGGTCTCCGCGGATCCGGTGAGGTCGCGGGCGCGGCGCCGAAGCCGGTAGTGCTCAAGGATGAGCTCGCGAGGCTCCGACCCCTGCAGCATGTCCGCCAGCACCCCGGTCGCCAGGCAGGGGCCAGCAACCGGGCGGTCATCCCCGCCGCACAGGGCGACAGCGCCGCGCCCGAGGCAGCGGGGCCGACGACGTCGCGCCATTCACTCAGCGCGTCCTCAGCCGAGGCGAACACGCCAGCGCCGACGACGACGGCGATCCAGCACAAGTCGAAATCCCATGCATACCAGTGATCCGGTGCGCCCCCGTCGTAGCTGAACGGGGCCATGAGCAGGAAACGGCTGCCGTACGCGTCGCGGGCAGCCAGGGGTTCGCCCGCTGGCCGGGAACCCCCGACCGGGTGGCCGGGACCGGGTTCCAGCCCGCGGTTCGCCAGCAGCCTGGCGACCAGGTCTGCTTCGGCCAGCGCGGTCTCATGCGGATCCTTGATGTCGGGAAATGTCTCGCGGGCACGCAGGTCAGCCTCGCTCATCGCCTCGGCAGGCGTCCGGGGTGCCACCAGAGCCAGCCCGGACAGCAGCGCCCAGAGTTTTTGCCAGTTATCCGCACCACGGGCGAGTTCCGCGCGCAGCGCCGCCCCGGTCTCCTCCGCGAGGGCACGCAGCCACTGGGGTGAATGAAGACCGGTCCCCGGCGACTGAAGGCGATCGTAGAACTCGTCGCCTACGATCTGGCAGGCTTGCGTCTCCAGATCGACCAGGCGGGACGGCCAGGTGGTGGCGCGGGCACGGGCGAGAATGCGTTCGTGGGATTCGGCCACCACGGCGCGTCCGGCGTACCGCCAGCCAGGCGATAGGCAAGCTCCCGCAAGACTGCCCGATCAGGATCCGCCCGTGGCTCCGGCAGCTGCCCGAAGGTCGACTTGCCCCTTGCCCGCCGCTCCTGCCGGTCCCGCAACTGCTGGGCGCGACGCTGCGGGTTGCCACTGAGTCCTTGGCGGTGCGCTCGGGCTTGCGGGACTTCCGCTTCTTGGGGGACATTTTCGCTAGCGTAGCGGTCGGAGATGACCAGCGTTCCGGAGTCCAGGCTGAGACGGGACGCCCGTTCACGAGCCGCTGGCGCGATTCTCGCCGGTTCGTCAGTGCCTCGTGGCAGGATCGTCCGCAGGGTCGAGGCCAGGGAGGTCTGTTTCGTGGGCAAAGCGAGCCGGCAGCGGCGGCTGAAGCAGGAGAGGGCGCGCAAGCAGCGGCCCGCGGCGCGGCCGTCCGCGTCATCTTCGTCCGCCTCGTCGGGACCGCCGCACGAGGCCCAGCGGCATGACGTCCCGCCCCGCCAGGGGAGGCCGGACCCGGCGTGACATCCGGCACGAGCCGCCGCCCCAGGCGAACCAGCCGACTCAGCGGGAGCTTGTCGCCGCGGGTGTGGCCGAAGCCCTTCACGCCCTGGCGCACGGCCTTGAGGACCAGTTCATGGAGTTGGTTGAGGCGCTGGCCTGCCAGCCGCAAATGCCCGGCTGGGACGCTACCGTCAGCCGTGAGCTGGTCAGTTACCTGCGCGTCTCGGTAACCGGCGCCTGGCGGCACGGCTGGCAGCCTGCCGAGCTGGTACGGCACGCCGGGCGGGAGAAGGGTGACCCGCATGCCCGGATGGCCACCGACATGATTGCCGACGAGATGCGTGCCTACGCTGCCGCCACAGTGGACTATCGCTGGCTGGCACAGCTGTCCTCCCTTAGGACCGAGGTGTGGTGGGGGAGTGACGACGCTTACCTTGGCCGGTGGCGCGGCCGGGAGGGGGACAGTCCGCAGGTTACGTTGATAACGGCGGTGGAGCTGCTCTTCGTGCTCCGGCAGCTGCCGGTGCTGCCCCAGCTGTGTCCGCTTCCCGGCACTGTACGGCCTGGTGCAGCGGCCAGGGCGGACGCCGCGGCTGGCGAGGAGCGGAGCGCGGACGAGCGGATCCTCGGCAAGATCCGCGCCCTCCTCGCGAAGGCGGAATCCACGGAGTTCACCGAGGAGGCCGAGGCGCTGTCCGCTAGAGCGCAGGAGCTGATGGCAAAGTACAGCATCGACCACGCGCTGCTCGCGGCCGAGGCGGACAGGAAGGACCAGCCAGCCAGTCGGCGGCTGCCGGTGGACAACCCGTACGAAGGACCGAAGGCACAGCTACTCCAGGAGGTCGCCGAAGCCAACCGGTGCCGTGCCGTGTGGTACAAAAGCCTGGCGATGTCGGCGGTAATCGGCTTCCCCGCCGATCTCGACGCGGTTGAGTTGCTGTTCACGTCGCTGCTTGTGCAGGCCAATACAGCGATGCTGCGTGCTGGCGCGAAGCGCGATCAATACGGTCGGTCGCGTACCCGGGCGTTCCGCCAGTCGTTCCTGATGTCCTACGCCATCCGGATCGGAGAGCGGCTGGCTGGGGCTACGGGGGACGCTGAGCGCCAGGTGGCGGCCGAGGTGCCAGGCCGGAATTTGCTGCCCGTACTCGCTGCCAGGCACCAGGCCGTCGACGACGCGGTCGATGAGATGTTCGGCGACGGCGTCTCGTATCACCAGACGGGCCGTATAAGCGACTCCGAAGGCTGGCATTCCGGCCGGGCAGCCGCCGACCTGGCGGCGTTGCGCGGTCGCCGTGAGGTTGCCGCCGAATCCGTCTGAGCGCACCGCCTACGAAGCGCTCCTGGCCCGCCAGCTCCTGAGGGCCACAGGTGGTCCGAGCGGCTGCGGCGTTTTGGGCGATTTGAGTGCGTCCAGAAATGAACCCGTACAAGGTCGTTCGGATCCGGCGACCTCCACGGATTGCCTACCGAACCGGGGCCGTTATGCCCAGTTTTAGGGCTATTCCTCATGAGGTAACCCGTACAAGGTCGAGGATCGGCGCGACCTTGTACGGGTTCACTTTCTGGACGCACCCCGCCAGCGCCAACTACCGCCACCGCGACGGCCGACTGGAGCTACCGGCTGCACCTGGACCGGATCAGGGACAAAACCGGGTGCCGCCCGCAGGCTCACCTGACCAGGCTGGCGTTTGAGGCCAGCCTCATCTAACCGAGTGGATGCATGTGTCTTCGCTTCTGTGACGCAGTACCGGTTAATCAGGAGAGGGATCGGAATGGTCGCTATCCCGCCTGCTCCTGAATCGTCATGGTAAATTTACCGGCGAGGATGGGAGAGGGTTATGGATTCTGAGACTGGTTTACGTGAGCTGAACCTCAGGGCTATTTTCGCGATTCTCGATACCGACGGCGATGGTTTCATCAGCGAAGACGATTTCGTGGCGATGGCCAGGCGCTTCACTGATGAGTTCGACGTCACCGGCGACGCGCCGGGCGTGGCCGTGGATGCCGCGTTCCGGGCCTGGTGGGAGCGGCTGCGCGCGGACTACGACGGCGACGGCGACGGGCGCGTCGAGCTGGCGGAGTTCACTGCGGCCTTCGTGTCGGGCGGGGGCAATCCGGAGGCGTACTACCAGCAACTGCTGGGGCCTGTCCTTGAGGTAGTGGGGCAGACGATGGACGTCGACGGTGATGGGTTTATCGAGACGGCTGAGTATGTCCGGGCCTTCACGGTGCATGGATTGGACGGCGGGTCCGCAGCAGCCGCGTTCGCGCGACTGGACGACGACGGCGACGGCAAGATCAATACGGCTGAGTTCCTGACAAGCATCAGGCACGGGTTCCTCAGCCAAGACCCCGCGGACCCGGGCACCGAACTCCTCGGGAATGCCTGACGGCCGGGGATGCCAGGAAGGACGCCGGCAGGCGAGCCTCCCAGCCACCGGCACAGAGTTTGACCGGCCCGCGAGTGCGGTGAAGGTGGGCCGGGAGACGGTTCGGCGGGCACCTGCGCGGTCGGCGGGAACTACGCCGACGACGGCTATCTGCAGGCGTTCGTGACCTGGCCAGGCGATCCTGCGTCAAGCGTCTCTGGTCATCATTCGCCAGGCGCCGAGGATCGTCCAGGCCGCCAGCCAGATGATGATCACGCCGATGGCCGCAGTGGCCGACTCGGCCGGCAGCGCGGCGCCGGGCCCTCCGACGCCTCCGGTTATCCCCGGCAGTGCGGCTGCAATCGGCAGCGCGGAAGGTTCAAGGCGCGCGAGGGCCAGCCCGATGATCGAATGAGGCAGATCTTGCAGGTGAGGGATATCGACTGCGGACAGGATCGGCGTCAGGATGAGCTCGAGCACCAGGAGCAAGATCACCGGACCGGTTCTCTGCCCCATCAGCGACGCGAGCCCTAGTCCGATGATGAACCAGGCCGCCGTTTGAAGCTCGATCCACAATCCGGCTTTGATCATGAGGGAGATCGCCGGGCGGCGGACGATGCCGGCATAACCGGAGTAGACCTGGCGGCCGATCCTGGCCGCCAGGAATTCCAGCCTGGCAGGCTCTGGACGGGCGGGGGTGATCGCTGACTTCGACCAGGTGGGCAGGTCGGCGCACCCGGCGCTTGGCGGAATGTGCCCGTTATGGGGGAGCGAGCAGATGACCGGCTGCGCGTGATTCGCGGCCCAGTTCTCGAAGCCGGCGCGTGAGAGACCCGGAGGTATGTTCACGTTCCAGTCGTCGATGAAGGTCGGTGCGGCAAAGGCGGATACCGCGCAGATGATCGTGTAGCCGATCGCGATCAGCGACATGAGAATCGCCAGTCCGGCGGGGATGCGAGCCAGGTAGAGCGCCAGCCTGGACCTGCCTGTTACGACCAGGTGCCGGAACATTCCTTCGGTGAGGTCGCGCGAGCCCGCGGTGCAGCCGACCATGACGGCGGTGATGAAGCCGAAGGTGGGCAGAAAGCCGGCTGCCAGGACCACGAAGATCATGTCGCCGCCGGCAGGCGGGTTAGTACGCGGTGCGAACGCGTGGAGTAGCAGCCGGATGAGGAGGAACAACGCCGGGAGCCCGATGTCCACCACGACGAGGGCGATCAGGAGGCCACGTCGCTGGCGCAGTTCCATGATTCTGGTGGTGACCATGCCGAGGGCGGGGACCGGGGAACCCCGGCGGTCAGGCGTGAGGGCGCCACCGGCGGCCATGCTTGTCATTCCGGATCTCCCAGTCTGCTTGTCATCTGCAGGAACCACGATTCGAGCGAGGTCTGGACCGGTTCGAGCCGGTAGACCGTGATCCCGCCTGCGACGAGGATGCGGTTGACCTCGGCGACGATGTCGCGTGCGGTGCCTGCTGGCAGCCCGATCTCCAGGCCTTGGGCAGCCGGCGCGGCCTCGATGCGGGCACCGAGATTGGTGCTCGCGAGCAGGGCACGAGCCCGGCCGGGTTCAGAGCATTCGACCTGGAGCGTTACCGGCGCCGCCGCCAGCATCCCTGAGATGTCCGAACTGCTTGGCGGCGAACTCACCACGGCGATGACGCACGGCGGCTTCCGCGTGGAGTTGCGGGTGCCGGCGTGACCAGGCCGATACGCGTTCTCATCGCGGACGACCAGCGCGTGGTGAGGGAAGGACTGGCACTGGTGCTAGGCCTGCTGCCAGATGTCGAGGTCGTGGGCTCAGCCTGTGATGGCATCGAGGCCGTTGCGATGAGCCTTGTTCTGCTACCCAACATCGTTCTCATGGACCTGCGGATGCCGCGCTGTGATGGCATCGAGGCCACCCGCCTGCTGCGCCAGCGGCTTCCGGAGACCAAGGTCGTGGTGCTTACCACCTATGCCGATGACCAGTCCGTACTTAAGGCCCTGCGCGCTGGCCTTCGCCTACCAGCACGGACTCACGTGAGACTCCTGCAGGCGAGTCGGTACGCCAGCAGGACCAGAATCGCGTTCCTGCCGTGAACGGCCGGCCAGGACGAGCGGGCCGGTCAGGCTGGCCTCGACCACTCGGAGCCCGCCAGTGGCGATCAGCTCCGGCCGAGGTGAATGAGCGGCTGAACTGGTTCACTGAGGCTGGCTGAGGTCCAGCCGCTCGCCAGGTTCAGGCCGCGATTGGGCCGGGCGGGCTATGGCTGTGGAAAACTTTGCCGCCGTTGGGGCTGGTCATGGTGGTGGTGCCGTCGGCGTTCAGGGTAATGGACCAGCCCCACCGGTGAATCAGGATCAGATGGTGGAAACTGCACAAGAGCAAAAGGTTGCCGAGTTTGGTGCGGCCGCCTTTGCTCCTGGGCCGCACGTGATGCACCTGGCAGGCAGCCGGCGGCTGCTCGCAGCCCGGCGCGGCGCAGTGCCGGTCCCGCGCGATCACCGCGCGGCGCAGGTGCGCCGGGATGGTCTCGGTGGCGGTGCCGGTGTCCAGCGGCAGGCTGACCGACCCGCCGACCCCCGCAAGCTCGCGGCGGCGCAGCCAGGACGCCAGCCCCCGGGGCCCGAGAACAGGGCGCCGGCGTTGGCGATGATCAGGTCCCGGACGCTGTCGGTATCCAGCCGCACCCGGGCGGTGCCGTCCAGGGTCAGGTCCGCGCCCCGCAGCGGACTGTTCACCGCCTCGACCAGCCGCGCCAGCAGGTCATGATCCAGGGCGCCGGTCACGATCGGGACCACCGAGGCGTCGCACTCCTCGCCCGCCGCCGCCACCGGCCACCCCGGCACCGGGCTCGGCACCGGGTGATCGTCCCCGGTCCCGTGACCGTGACCGGCGCCCGCTGAACCGTTCTGGCGGCGGAGCAACTCTTCCAGCGACATGCAGAGCTGGATCTGGGTGGGCTGCCCGGCCCGGTCCGGCAGCCCCCCGGACGCGACCAGGCGCCGCAGCCCCTCATGCAGGGCGTCGTGCTGGCGCTGCGGCAACGTCCGGGTGTCCTCCGGCCCGGCCTTCTTGCCCAGCGACTCCAGCAGCGCCGCCAGCGCCGCCGAGCACCCCGCCGACAGGTCACCCTCCAGCCGCCCCGCCCCGCCCGTCGTCGTCCCGAACCACACCCGGCCGTCCCTCAGCGGATCACTGCCATCCGGGCGCCCCAGACCCCCCAGCCCGTCACCGCCGGAACCAGGGCCGGCACCGCCGGGACCATCACCATCGGGCTCCGCCAGCTTGTCCCGCAGCTCCTCCGCGATCACCGCCAGGTCCTTCAGGTCCGCGCCGTCCGCCACCGCCCGCAGCAAAATCGCGTCCGCCTCGTCCCGGTACCCGGCCGGCAGCAACTCGGTCCACTCGCAGACCTGCCGCGCCCACGACGCCGAAATACCCGCCCCCGCCAGAACCTCCGCCACCAGCCGGTGCGCCCGCAGCCGCCGCATCCACCCCACCGACCCCGACGCCGCCCCGTTACTCACCCTCGTCTGCCACCGCAGCCACGTCCGCGCCGTCCCCTGACCATCGTCCTCAAACCCCCGGCACCGCTCAAACGCCGACAACACCCCCGCCCGCGCCGCCGTCAGCAACGACTCCGCATCCTCAAGACCCCGCAGCCCGTCCGCCAGCACGCAGGCCGGAACAGCAGCAACGTCCTCCCCCGCAAGCTGCCTCAACCCGGAAAGGACCAGCTCCAGCGCATCGCGGTACGACGAACGCCCATCAGGAGGGACGCCCGGCCGCTGATCCGGATAACACTGAACGGGAACACGCTGAACGGGATCACACATCTGGCACACCTCCCGGGGCCGGAAACAGCCACGAAGAAACGCTGGATCAACCTCGAAAACGGAGCGCCACTCAAACCGGGACACCAGACTCAAAGGGCTACCCGCCCAGCGCACGTAACACGTGCCTCCACCAATCCCGGCGATGCGATCTCTCTCAACGCCTAGTACCGAACCTAACAGCAGGGTCTGACAGTCTCATGGACGCGGCTTTCGGCAGGCTGTCCTAGCGCCTTGCCAGACCGCCGCCTAGAAGGACGAGTTCAACACCGACCTGCTCAACTTCCTCAAGTCCTGAACTCAGATCGACCCGTGTCCCGGCCGGCGACCTTACCGGCCGGGCGCATCTACTGGTATCAGGGCCACTTTGCCGCGCTCGTCGATCTCGAGTATCTCGACCTGGATGGTGTCGCCGACCTCCGGCACGTACGAGGAGCTATCAGACGTTGTCACGGTACTCCTCAAAACTGCGGGGTCCTTGGGGCTAGCCTAGGCCCATGCGGTACGGGCTCAAGCTCAGCCAGAACGCCACCATCGACCAGCTCCGCGCGGTCTGGCAGGTCGCCGACGAGGCCGGGTTCGACCATTGCTGGTGCATGGACCACCTCGCCACCCTCGGCCCGCGCGACGACGGGCCGATCTTCGAAGCTTGGACGTTGCTGGCCGGCATGGCTGTCGCCACGTCGAAGACCCGGATCGGCTGCATGGTCACCGGCAACACCTACCGCCACCCGGCGGTGCTCGCCAAGGCCGCGGTGACCGTGGATCATCTGTCGGGAGGCAGGCTGGAGTTCGGCCTCGGCGCGGGCTGGGCCGAGAACGAGCACACCATGCTTGGCCTGCCGTTCGGCACCGCCGCTGACCGAGCCGACTGGCTTGAGGACGCCTGCCAGGTCATCCGGTCACTGTGGACCCAGCAGCGGACCAGCTTCGACGGCAAGCACTACCAGCTCTCTGACGCGGTCGCCGAACCGAAGCCGGTACAGCAGCCGCACCCGCCGATCTGGATCGGCGGGTCTGGCCGGCAGCGGACACTGCGGATCACCGCGCGGTACGCCGACGTGTGGAACGCGGCCGGAGGCTCGCCGGAAGAGGTAGCCGAGGTATCCGCCGTACTTGACCAGCGGTGCGCCGAGATCGGCCGCGACCCGTCCCAGATCCGCCGTTCTGTCCAACTCCGCGTAGCCGAAGCCAACGACCAGCTAATCGAGCTCGCGGAGTCTTACCGTGCCGTCGGGATCACGGAGATCGTGCTGATCCTGCATAGCGAGAACCCCGCCGACCTCGCCGAGCAGATCGCCCCCCTGCTCCCCCAGCTACGCGCAGCGACCTGACCGCCTGCGGCACTCCGGCTTAAGCGGCGGTCTCCGCGCGGCCTGGTCGAGGACAGCCAGCATGGCGTCGGGATCGGCGACATCGTAGAAACCGAACGGCGAACTAGCGCCTCTGACGAGCGGCTCCATACTCGTGTTGGCGTAAGCCCTGGTCCTCGAGGTGCGCCAGGGGCTGCGGCCAGGAGCGTCCGCCCCAGCTCCTGGTACACCGGGCACCTGGCCGCCGGCCCGGACCGCAACCGCAACGATGGGACATCGATGCTGCTCAGCCGGGCCGGGCGACCGCAACGATGGGACATCGTTGCTGCGGCAACGACATCCATGGGCCATCGTTGCCGTAACCCGCCCCCGCCGGACAGCATCGATGTCCCATCGTTGCGGTGAGCTGAGCTGAAATGTCCGGTTAACCGGTGCCGCCGACCCTGGGGCTGTCGCGAATGTCATGACACAATTCCTCAAGGTAGCCGAATTAGGGCAACCGGCACAGGTCGCAGGTTAAAGGCCGGATCCGCAGTTGGAGGGCAGGATGAGAGTTGCTCGGGTGCGCTTCTGGGCTGATGCTTCACACCGCTCGGCGACGCGAGGGCAGCGGAATGGGCGCTGGGGCCGGTACTACGCGGTCGCGGCGGTGCTCGGACTGGTCGCCGCCGGACTCACCGTGACCGTTCCCGCGGTCTCGCAGGCGAGCCCGCGGTCGCTCGCGCACTCGGATGACGTACCGGTCCCGGCAACCGCGTCGGCCGCCATTTACCGGTCGGCGGTCTCGGCGGCCACGCCGGTCAAGCACCTGGTGGTGATCTTCGACGAGAACGAATCGTTCGATCACTATTTCGGCACTTACCCGAGCGCCGCGAACACGGACGGCTCGCCGTTCCACGCGAAACCCAAGACGCCCGCGCCCGCTAACCTGCTGTCCGATAAGAAGAAACTGCTGACCGGTAATCCCAATGAGTTCCAGCCGGAACGGCTGTCGCCATCAGACGCGCTGACCTGCGACCAGGATCACCAGTACGAACCTGAGCAGAAAGCCGACGATGGCGGGAAGATGGACATGTTCGTCCAGAACACCGACCATGACACCTGCACAGGGCAGCCGGTGCTGTTCGGCACCACCGGGCTGGTCATGGACTACTTCGACGGCAACACGGTGACCGCGCTGTGGAACTACGCGCAGAACTACGCGATGAGCGACGACAACTTCGACCCGCAATTCGGGCCTTCCACGATCGGCGCGCTTAACCTGATCTCCGGCGACACCGGCGGCGGCTACGCGGTCAGCCCGAGCACCGGCAAAAAGGTCCCCGACAGCGGCAGCGTGGGCTCGGTCGACAAAAACGGCATCGGCACGATCTACAGCGATCTCGACCCCGCATTTGACGACTGCTCGGACGCCAGTCACACGTCAACTAGCCCGGTGGGCGTCATGACCGGCGAGAACATCGGGAACCTGCTGAACACCGCCCACGTCACCTGGGGCTGGTTCCAGGGCGGCTTCGCGCCCACCGCCAAGAACAAGGCCGGCTTCGCGGTCTGCGGGAGCGAGCACGAGAACATCGGCGGGATCGAGGTGCAGGACTATGTGCCGCACCACAACCCGTTCCAGTTCTACAAGTCGACGGCGAACCCGAAGCACCTGCCGCCCTCCTCGGAGGCCAAGATCGGCCAGACGGACCAGGCCAATCACAACTACGACATCTCCGATTTCTTCCTGACGCTCAAGCACGGGAACATGCCGTCGGTGAGCTTCCTTAAGCCGCCCGCTTACGAGAACTCCCACGCCGCCAACTCCGACCCCATCGACGAGCAGCACTGGCTGGTCAACACGATCAACGCGATCGAGAAGTCGCCGGACTGGTCCTCTACTGCCATCGTCGTCACCTACGACGACTCCGATGGCTGGTACGACCAGCAAGCGCCGCCCATCGTCAACGGCTCCCACGACAAGACCCTCGACCAGGCGGTATGCACTGGCGTCAAGGTCAAGCTGGGCACCAGGAACGACCGCTGCGGCTTCGGTCCGAGGCTGCCCATGCTCGTGATCTCGCCATGGACCAAGCAGAACTTCATCAGCCACGACCAGACCGACACTGACTCAATCCTGGCGTTCATCGAAGGAAACTGGCTGAAAAACGCGCGGATTTCGGACAGCTATGACAAGGTCTCCGGGCCGCTGAGCAACGGCACGACCGGATTGCTTGATTTCAAGATCAAGCCGCACGACTCCCCGGTGATCCTCAACCCGGCAACCGGCGAGGTCGTGCCGGCACCGGACGTGACGTCGCTCAAGCCGGCCTCGGGCTCGCCCAAGGGCGGCACGAAGGTCACCATTCACGGGAAGAACTTCACCGGCACGACGGCAGTCCTTTTCGGCAAGAAGAAAGGGACCAAGGTCAAGGTGGTCTCCGCCACGGAGATCATGGTCACGTCGCCATCCGGATCTGGCACCGTCCACGTAACTGTCTCAGCTGCCGGCGGAATCAGCAGTTCAACCAGCGCGGCGAGCAAGTTCCGCTACACCTGACCCGCGTCCTGTTAGTGCCGAGAATCGACGGTGATCACATCGTCGTCCGACCGCCATTTCCACCGGCCGTGGGAGGCTGGCTCGGCTCGCCCGGCCGCCGCTTCTTCGGTCAGCCACCGCTGAATCGTCGCCTGCGCGACCTCAAGGCCGTCGCCGGAAAGCCGCTCGAAGATACCGCGGACGGTCATGCCCCTTACCCCGGCCGACCGCAGCATGGCAACCGCCTGGAGCCGGGTCTGGTTATCGGCGTCCGCCGGCCCGATGGTCAGCTCTTTCACCACCGGCGCGCCGATCGCTGGCGTGACAATCGAGGATGGGACGACGGCGCTGCCCGCCGGCGGGCTGTTGCGCTCGTAGAAGCGCGACCATCTGGTCAGGTACTCATAGCCGAGTGCTCCGGTGAGGAGCGGGTCTGGTTCTGGCCGGAGAACCCCGAATCGCTCGGCGATCCCGCCGATCGTGTCGTGTTCGATCCGGTAGAACTTGACCGGCATCACCCGGCCGTTCCTGCCCTGCTGCACGATCCCGCTGCCGGGATGCCGCAGCCCGGCCAGGTCGGCGGCGATCCTAATATCGTCGGGAATGATGAGCCGCGCGTCGGCCTCTGACCCGACGCCAAGGCCGATCCGCAGCGCGCACTGCGACTTCAGGTCCGCCGAGCCCGTCATCGTGACCGTGCCGCGCTGAGTCGCCATGACCAGGTCGATCGCCTCCGAGCGGCCGGTCATCACGAGGCGGTTCGCGAGACCGGCGAGCGTGACGTTGGAGACCTCATGATCAGACAGCCGGGGACCGCCGGTGCCCATGCCGAGGATGACCGCGACCTCATCACAGACGAGCAGGACCGCGGGCTGGCTGGCGGACGGAACGATCTTCTCGCCGCCGCTGCACGATCTGGCCCTGGCCTCGACCGCCCGCAGCAGCGCCCTCAGCATGATGTCGGCCTCGGCGCGGTCGGTCGCCAGCCAGTCGATAACCGGCCAGGCCGGCCCGCCGGGCCAGCCAGGGCTCGATCCACGGCGCGGCCATCCGGCCGCCCTTCAGGTCGATCGCGAAGATCAGCACGTCGCGGCAGCGGGCCAGCTGGGCGAGGAGCACATTGAGCAGGTTCGACTTGCCTGAGCCGCGCAGCCCGACGATGAGGGTCGCGACTTCGCGCAGCGTCACCGCGCAGACCTCGCCGTCCTGGTAGATGCCAAGCGGCACCGGCCAGTTGATGCTCATCGGCTCGGTCGCCAAGGGCAAGGGCACGGTGCGCGCCAGCATGTCCCGCTCGGCGACATGCAAGATCACCTGGTGAGCCTGGTTACCGCGCTCGAATCTGAGTGAGCCGTGCCGCAGCCTGGCGGCCACCTCAAGCCGCTCCGCCGACGCGGCGAGCATCTTATAAGTGACCTTTCCTGACCTGGGCAACCGCAGGTGGACTTGGTACCCGGCCGCGGTCCGCTCCTGCCCGGCGTACTCGATCTCCTGGTGCCCGATCCCGGCGAGCAAGCCTGGCCACTTGCCGCGCTGCCGCGCCGCGCCGGCGTCGGCGTCGGCCAGCCGGGCGAGCTCGGCCGCGAGTTCCTGCCGGCGCATGATCGCGGGGTAGAGCCCCGTGAGCACGGCGGCCGACCCGAGTAACACGACGACAGGGACCGGGTGCCAGGCCGCGGTCCTGGCGGAATAGGCCAGCCATCCAGCCGCGATCACCCCGCAGGCACAGGTGTAAAGCGCCAGCGGCCCTGTTCGCGCGATCAGCAGCGCGACCAGGATCGGCAGCACGCACAGCACCACGCCGGCAAGGACAAGCGCCAGGTCAGGCATCGAGACCGCACGGGCAAACGCCCCGGCCCCGAATACCGCCAGGGTAATCAGCGAACCGCGCGTGAGCGCGTACCGCAGCGCGGTCTGCGGACTGGCGTCCGCAGACCGCGCTGCCGATGTATGCCTACCCCGGGCGGTCTTCGGACGGATCATCGGTTCGCCGCCACATCCCACAGTTCTTCGTGCGGGCGCGGATTCTCGATCCGCTCCATTTCGGCCGCGTGGGCCGTCCGGTGAATGGCGTGCGCCTCGGCGGCGAAGTCGCCCATTCCCGCGACCGTCGCCGCGATCTCGGCGAGATGATCCGGTACGGAAGGGTCGACGGGAAACTCAGACCCAAGCCGCTCGGCGACCCCGCCTACCGCCGCCGCCAGCGCCTCGAACAAGCCAGGTAAGCCGGCTAAGAACGAATCAAGCTCAAGTGCGTTTTCCGGCGCCCAGCTGCCGACGAACTCGCTGATCGCCTCTGCGGCGGCGTCGATATGACCACTCACTGCCAAATGCTCCCCTGCCGACACTCACCATTCCCTTGTCTCTTTTTTCCGCCCAAAAAGTCAAGCCCCTGAGCCAATATCTTCAAGCACGGGCGGCTCGCGGCACCCCAAGCCAGTCGCGACTGCCGTCCGCAAACGTTTGCAGGAGTCGGGGCGAGTGCGTCCAGAAAGTGAACCCGTACATGGTCGCTGCCGGCGCTCGACCTTGTACGGGTTACCTACTCGCGAATACCTACAAAATTCGCATAACGATAGCGAATCAGTAGGCAATCCGTACAAGGTCGCCAGACTGGGACGACCTTGTACGGGTTCACTTTTCGGACTGACTCAAACCACCCAAACCGCCCGTCAGGATCAGTCCGCAAGGCACCAGCCGCCTTACGCAGGTCAACTCACTGCCTCATGCAGGCTCAGCAGCAGCCGGTCGGCCACCGCCTCCTCGTACAAAACCCGTCCGGTCGCCCGCATTGCCTCGCTAAGCTCCGGATCCCAGGGTGTGGGCACCGGATCACCAGCCAGTTCCTGGTACAGGTCGTTCGACCGCGCGCCGGCGAGGTAGTCGGCGGCAGTCATCAGCCACGGGGTCGCCCCAGGCCGACTGAGCACATCCCTCGCGATGGCCACGCCCGCCCAGTCAAAGTCGCCGTGATAACGCAACTCGGCTCCCCCTGCGGCGGCGATCCGCGCTAGCCGGAGGAACGCGGTCGATGGCCGGCCTTCGGCGCACACCAGGGGCGGACAGGAGGGCCCGAGCTCGGCGCAGGCCCGCCGCAGCACGGCGGGGTTCTCGCAGCCAAAGATCACCGGGTGCCTGATGAGGATCGGATGAGTGACTAGCTGATGCAGCGTCACCTGAAACGGCGTACCGTAACTGGCCGCATCGGTCAGCCAGCGGCCGAGCCCATCCCCCTCGGCCGCGACATTGAGCACCAGAACCCGGCTGGCCAGGTCATCCACGATCACCTCGGCCAGGTCCCAGAGTTCCCTGCGCTCAGCCGCCGAGGACGGCCGCGAGGAGCAGGACCGCAGCGCCAGTGCCCGCAAGACCAGCGTGGAAAGCGCGGTCCCGTGATTCAGCGCCTTCGTATCGCCGGTAAGCCGGACTGCGAGCGCGGGCAGCTCGATGGTCCCCGCCGGCCTGCCCTCAAGGTACTCAAGCACCCGGACCGCCTGCCCGAGCAGCGCTCCCGAGGAAACCAGCCTGGTCATGGTCCCGTCGCTGACCAGTTCCGCCAGCCAGGACCGGTACCACTCGCAGGCACCGTAAAGCGGGCTGTCCCGCGCCGTCCCGATCAGCTCGGCCCGCGCGGCCGCGAGCCTGGCCGCGTCACCCGGCCGGTCCCGCAGCGGCCCGCCGACCGCAGTGAGGACCTCACCGAGCCCGAGCCCGGTGGCCCTTCGCAGCGCGTCGTCGAGATCGGCCAGCGGCACGGTCAGCCGTTTAGTCCCCGCCGGCTGGTGAACCCCGGTAATGCCGATGACCGCTTTCCTTTCCGCGTCATCGGGCGAACCGACGCTCACCCGCCCGGTCAGCAGCCCCCCGGTCCGCTCAAGAGACTTCCTTGCCGCCGCCAGCAGCCGGGAGTACTCAGGCCCTCGGTACCGCTCAAGGCCGGCCCCGCCCTGGCTCATTCCAGGTCCTCTTCGGCCCCATCATCGTCGTCCGCGCCGGAGTTCACCGCGAGCACGTTGCCAGCGTCAGCGGGTACGTGCAGGCCAGGCCGGAATCCGAGCAGCCGCTCGGCGAGATCTTCGTTACCCGCGTACCCGGCTCCGGCGTCGACCAGTTGCGCCCCGTCCCACACCGCGAGGTACATCGACACCGTGTGACCCGCCTTGTCGTGCTCAAGGTCATAGTGCGCGACCGCGGGTACGGTCGGGAAGGTTACCCAGAGGTCGTGGCCGGTCATGAACAGGTCAAGGTCGAACAGCACGGTCAGCCCGAGCAGTTCTGGCTTGAACTTGTCATCGATTCCCGCGAAGGCCTCGTCGAGCGCCACCATGCGGGGGCAGGTCGGCTTAGACGAGGAGTAGAGCGCGTTCGCGGCGGCGAACAACGGCATGTGAATCGTCGCCGACTTCTCCCCGCCCGACATCTCTGAGTGCTTCTTCCTGGTCAGCCGCTCGACCGCGCCGCCGGGCTGAATCATCCGCAGCTCGAAGGTATGCCAGGAACGGTAGTCGAGCACCGAGCCGAGAACCTCGCGGTAGGTGTCCCTCGGGTTGCCCGCCCGGTGATCATGGATCATGGCCCTGAGCAGTCCGCGCAACTCGGCCAGGCCGTCCGTTCCCAGGCTCGCGGCGTCCCGGTCGAGCAGCCTGGACACCGCGCCCTGCTGATCGGTCAGCCGGTCAGAGCGCACCCAGCGGATGCCGATCGACATGCCGGACGACATCGGCTTTGACCTGGTGTCCGCGTCCATCTCGTCGACGAGGTCCTTAGCCGCGAGCACGCGCGAGTGGATCTGCTGAGCCAGCGAGGTAAGCAGCGAGTCCTCGAGCACGGTGCGTTCCCGCTGCTCGAGCAGGATGCCCTGGTTCTCGACGTCCTCGGCGATCTTCCTGGCGAACGCGGCGGCCGGCACCCGCCCCTCGCTGGTGACGACTTCAACCACGAAGGGCGCCTCGCCGCTCAGGTCGGCCTGGTAGCCGTCCTCCCCGGCCTTGAGCGAGTTCTCGAAGAGCCGGTACGCGTCCCACATCCGGTCGACCGCGCCCTTGAGCACGCCTTCGCTGACCGCCCGTCCGCCTCGGGTAGCGGCCGTGAACGCGTCAAGTACCGCCACGGCATCCGCGGGCAAGATCGCTCTGATCGCGTCGGCCGGCTCAAGGGGCTCGGCGGCTACGGCAAGCCGGCCAGCAAGCTCGGCGGCTGCTGTCTTCCCATCTGGCCACTGCGCCGCCGATGGCCAGAGCTCTGGCCGGGTAACCGCCAGCAAGGGCCGCAAGTCGCCGTGGGCGTAGGCCCGAAGCCGGTCGCCTGCGCGGTCAGCTCGTCAAGCGCCGTCGCCAGGTTGGCCTGGCCGTTCTCAAGGTCCCGCCCGGCGATGATCAGCTTGTCGTGCTCGGCCTCGGCGCGTTTCGCGGCGTCGGCCAGCTGCCTGCGGGCCGCCCGCGCTCTTTCCTCGACGTCGTGTACTTCCTCTTTGATCTGCTCGTATTCGGCGCCGCCGACCCGCTCGTCAACAGCGAGTTTCGCCGCCTCGGCGACGTGCTCGGCCTGCCGTTCGGCGAGCATCTCGGCCGCGTCGTCGTTCTCCGCACCGAGGGCCGCGATCCGCTCCCGCCGCTGGTCAAGGTCTTCGCCGAGCCTGACACCGTCGAATCTGGCCTTGATCAGCCGGTCGGCAGCCCGCTCGAAATCCGCGACCGCGCGCTCGACGGCATCGACCTGCTCCGCGCCGGTCGGCATGTCACGGTCGGCTCCGGCGTGCCGCAGTTTCCTGTTCTTCGCGTCGAGCTCGGCGATCGCCTTGTCCACGGCGGTGCGCGCCCGGCCGAGTTGCTCGCGGGCCTCGGTACGCAGCACGGATGCCCGCGCGACCGCCTTGATCGCCTCGCTGACCGGCGCGGTCTTCGGGAGCTCGGCCCGAGCGCGTCCCAAGTCTCCGAGCGCTGCCTGCGCCCGGTCTGATCTGGCCTGAACGTCGGCCCGCAGAAGCTCGATCGCCACCAGCTGCTCGTCGAGCTCGGCCAGCCTGGCCTTTCTGCGGTTCGCCCGGTTCGTTGCCCCGATGAATTCCGGGGTCGCCTTCGGCCGGGCGCCGAGGTGCGGGCCGTAGCTGAACTGGGCGCGCGTGGTGACGACGGGTGAGGTTGCCACGGGCGGCAGTTGGTCGGCGGCCGAGATCGAGGCGAGCACCTCGGCGATCCGCCCGGGGTCGACCAGGTCCTGCTGCTCGGGAACCAGGAGGTCGGCCAGGCTTCGCCCGGACGGCCGCTGGCCTGGCGGCAGCGGAACCAGGTAACCGTCGGCTTCAAGCCCGGCGACCGCTTCCGCGGTCTCGCGCTGACCGGGATGAATCCACGCGGTCAGGAGTCCCGCGCCGTACAGCGCGCCTTCGAGTGCGGCCGCCTCGTCGGCGCCGAGCCCGGCGGCGAAGTCGACGAGCTGCCACAGGGGGGCTCCCGGCCTTTCGGCCCGGTCGGCCGGACGGAGGTCCGACGCGGGTGGTGCGTCGTCGTGCTCGGCTTCTACGGCAGCTCTCAGGTGCTTTCTGGCCGAATGGTCTTGAACCAGGGCATCGGTTTGGGCCCGCAGTTGCTCACCGAGCCTGATCAGCTCGGTCTCGCGGTCCTTGACCAGCGCGGCGAACAGTTCGCTGAGCGTCGGCGCGTCCGGCTCGCCGAGCTGTTCAAGGGCTGACTCGAGCACGTCGAGCTGCCCCGGCGTCACCACGGCGGTCGACTCGTCACCGCTCCAGCGGCCCGCCCAGGACCGAAGCTGCCCGGCCGTCTCCGAGCGGGCGCCAGCCAGCCGGCGTTCGGCGGCGGCGTACTCCTCGTCCCGGTTGTCCAGTGCCTGCTGGGAGGTGCCGAAAGCGGAATCGGCCGCGGCCCGGTCCCTTTCGGCGTCGCGAACGGCGGTCAGGGCGACCCGGATCTCGCGTACGTCCTCGCGGCGGCGGGCCGCCCTGGCCTTCGCCGTCGTAGCGAGGTCATCGCCGGTGTCGGTTGGCTCGCCGTCGCGGCTTAGTCCGGCGAAGTCGGCGGCCTCCGCCAGGTCCCGCAGGTGCCGGCCGGCCGTGCGGCTGAGCTCGGCGAGGCGGTCGGCGACCGTATCGGCCTCGCGTCCGAGTCCGGCCACGTTGTTCCTTGCCCGCGCGAGCCGGTTCTCCTCGTCCCTGAGCGCGCGCTCGTCCTTCTCAAGCTGGCCGCGCCGTAGCGCCAGCTTCTCGTGGTCCTTGTAAGCGTCCCTGTTCTTGAGGCCGAAGAGGCGGGCGTCCAGGGTCTTGACGCTGATCCCGGCCGCCTCCGCGTCGGCGGACGCGCGCCGCTCCTCCTGCTCGGCACGGGTCACCTCACGGGCCGAGGTCGTGATGGAGGTGACGTGGCTGGCGGCGGCGGTGACCCTGGCATCGACCTGATTAAGCTGATGCCTGGCGTGGACGCGCAGGTAAGCGACGTAATGATCGAGGAAGGCCCGGACCGCCGCGTCGGCGGCGGCGAGGTCGTCGTACTGCTTCTGCACCGCGGCCAGGTTCTCGAAGTCGCGCGCGGCCTGCTCAACCAGCTCGTCGTCGACCGGGCTGAGTCCGGCGGTCAGGGTGTCTGACACCTTCGCCGGGTCAAGGTCTTTGGCGAGCAGCGGGCGGCGCAGCGCGATGAGGAGGTCGAGCAGCTGGGTGTAGCGCTCCCGCCCGAGGCCGAACAATCGCGCGTCCACGGCGTCGATGTAGGCGCCCCGGCGTTCGCCGTAATAAGAGTCGCGGCCGAGGAGCGCGGTGAGCTGTTTGGCGGTCAGCGGCCTGGAGTCGGCCGAGAGCAGGCCGAAATCGACGCCCATCCGCTTGTCGGTGACGTAGAACGCGGGCCTTGGCCGGTCCCTGTTCTTGTGCGCGGAGAGCCCGATGACCAGGGTGACCACCTCGCCCGGGCGGGCGAATTCCATCCAGACGTACCCGTGCTCGGCGTCCTGGCCACGGTAAAGCAGGTTCGCTTTCATGGTCCGGTTCTCGCCGCTGAACGGATCGAGCCGGCGCGCGTCGAGGCTGCCATCAAGCAAGAAAGGGAACAGCACCTCAAGTGCCTTCGTCTTGCCTGAACCGTTGTGGCCGCGCAGGGCCAGCCTGCCGTCGGCGAAGACGAACTCCTCGTCCAGGTAATCCCACAGGTTGATGATGCCGGCCCTGACCGGCTTGAACCTGGCTTCCGTGCTCACCCGGTTCCCTCCGCGGCGAAGTCGAACTTGAACGCGCCCTGGCCATCATGCCTGGCGCCGTCGGGCAGCGCGGCGGTGATGTTGCGGTACCGCCAGGCGGCGGGCAGCACCAGCACACCGCCAGGCTGGCGCCTGATCAGGCTGAGGTCATCGAGCAGCCGGGTCGCGGCCTCGAGCAGTCCCGGCTGGTCGAACTGCCACTGCACGGTGAACGATGCCGCGCCGAGCTCCTCGTAGAGTTCCTTCAGCAGGTTTTCGAGCCGGGTCCGCTCGATGAACGGCGCTTCGAGCGGTGCGGTCAGCTCGCCGGCGCCTGGCTCGTATGACGACGGCTGGCCGTCCCTGGCGGGCAGCCCGGCATCGGCCCGGCGCAGGATGCCTGCCTGGTCCTCGATCGCCGAGGGCACCGGCAAGGCGGCGACTTCCGGTCCGGTGTCCGGGTCTTCGAGCAGGTCAGCGATCTTGGCCAGGAGCAGCCCGGCGGCCCGGTTCACGGCACCGCCCCGGCCGGGGAACGGGCGGTCAGTGAAGCGCCCGGCCTGGTCGACGAGCATGACGCCCTCGGCCCGCCGCTCCACGACCAGGCCGGTGAGCCGCGCCAGGTTCTCGGCCAGGCCGGAACCGCGCAGCGCGGCCGCCGTGTCCTGGTCAAGCGTGGCGTAGTAGAGGACCGGATGCTCGATCAGCAGCCGGCGGGCCCGCCGGGCGGCGGCCTCGCGCTGCGCGGTGCGCCTGGTGCTGACCTCGGTGAGGTCGAGCAGGCCAGCGGCACCCGTGAGCTGCTGGATCGGCCGAGCCGGGCGGAACAACGCCGCGCAGATGTCATGGTCGATGTCGTACAGGGCGTCGCCACGCTCGGTGTCGTGGGCCCAGTTCTCGGCCGAGCCGTCCGACAGGCGGAGCGCCCCGTGATCGGTCAGCCAGTCGAGCACGTCAACGACCGCGCGCTTGTGCTCGGTGATCGTCGCGTCGAATCCGAGTCCGGCGATCGAACTCGCCGTCGGGGCGAGCGCCCTGACCAGGTCGGCCAGGCTGACCTCGATCCTTGACCGCTGAAAGACCGCGAGCACCAGGCACAGGTAGGCGAGCCGGCGCCGGTCGAATGGCCGGCCGCTGCGGGCGACGAAGATCGACCGCTGGGTCGGGTCGAGAAGGTCGAGCCTGCGGATCAGGCGCACGTGATGGGCGGTGGCGATCAGGGTGTAGCCGAGCAGTTCGGCGAAATCGCGGCCGATCAGGTCGGCCCAGCGCAGCACGGCGGCGAGGGCGCCCGCCCGAGGGCGCTCCTCGGTGATGATGTCGTTGGTCAGTACCAGGCGGACCGCGTGCTGGTAGGAGCCGAGGTCACTCGGTGCGACGCCTCTGGCCGCCGTGGGCTCAGGCATCGCGGGCTCCGGCGAGCAGACCCGCGTGGCCCTTCCCTTGGCCGGCGGCCGTGACTTCCAGGCGGAGGCCGGGCAGGTGGAGCAGGCCGTGCCCGGTCCGTACCTGGCTGCCCTTCGCGGCTGGGATCAGGCGAAGTACCAGGACGTCGTTGCTGCCCGTGCCGCCGGTGACCTGCCCGGCGACGACTGTCCTGGCTTCCAGTGCCCTGGTGAGGAGCCTGAGCAGGACGCGGGTCTGGGCTTCGTCGAGCACCAGGTCGCCCAGGTCGGCGCCGAGCAGCCGCTGTCCGGCTTCGCGTTCGGCGGCGCGCCGTTCAGCCTGGCGGCGGCGCAGCTCGGCCCGCAGGCCCGCTTGGGCGTGGATCCGCTGCGGCACGCCGGGGCCGGGGTCTTGCCGCGCCGGAACAGCGGCACCGCTACCTCAACGCCAGGAGCATCCCGCCAGGTCAGCCTCGGTGAGATCAGGTCGCTGTCATCGTGCGCACCGCCAAGGTGCCTGGCTACCCGCAGGTTGAACGCGGCCGCCATCAGCGCGTGCGCCGCGTCGTCATCGGCCACGTCGGTGACCCAGCTGGCGAGGTGCCTGAGCTGGGTGGCCCGGTTGACGCCGCCGCGCTGCGACTCGGTGATCTGGCGGAGCAGCGCGATCACGCTCGAGACTCCCGCCCTGGTCGCCGACGCGAGTTCGGTGGCGCGAGAAGTACCGGCGCCGTCGGCCAGGAACCAGCCGCGGATAGCCAGCCACCGCCGGTGCCAGTCCTGCCTGATCTCGTCCTGGCTCATCAGCGGGCGCTCGTCGGCGCTGGCCACCCGGTCAAGCAGGGTGTGCACCCCGGTCGACTCGACGCCTTTCACGGCCTCGGACAGGCGAGGCAGGTAGCGGTCAAGTTCGGTCATGAAGTCGCTCATGTGCGCCATCAGCGCGTTCTTGTACCGCAGGAACACCTCGGGCGAGGTGTCGGTCGACCTCGTGATATCGCCGAGGGTCAGGTGGAACTGCGCCGACCGCCGCGCCATATCCTCCATTACCCGGTCAAGGCTGGTCAGGCGCCTGACGATCTCATCGGCGTCGCCTTCGCTGTTGGCCCTCGCGAGGTCGTGGAGGTCACGCAGGATGTCGGAGAACACCAGCCTGGACAGGTTGGCGTCCTCCACGCGGGCAGCGAGCACAGCCTCGACAGCCGCGTAGGCGCGGTGCCCGAGTTCGCTGAACTGGTACACCGACTGCCGGTTGCGGTACCTCGCGAGGCTCCCGGCCCGCGAGGCGTCTTCCAGCCGGTGCAAGACCCCGTCGTCGACCAGGTTGTCAAGCCGGTCGCGCAAGTTGCCGCTCGCGTCGGGCACCCCGTCGTGCTCCCGCGCCAGCCCGGCAAGCACCGCGGCCACGTCATCGGTATGTGACTGGGCGACGTGCAGCGCCCGCAACTGGTCCATGGCCCGCAGCACCCACAGGTAGGCAACGTAGTCGTCCCTGCGGGTGAAGTTGAACAACCGAAACCGGTCGCTGACCGCGAGGGAGTCAAGCGCGAAGGAGTCCGGCCGACCGCTGACCATTTCTCCGGGTCCGCTCCTGTTCCAATAGCCGGGCATTACGTCCTAGCCAGCGTAGGGGCTCAGCGGCCAGCGCTCGACCCGCGTTCCCCAACCAGCCATGGGTTCCGGGTAGCTGGCAACCGCGTAGGCGTCGGCTTCGTTCCGCCCCCGGCGGCCGCCTGCCTGCTCCCGGCGGCCCCGGTTCCCGGCTTCCGGCGGCCCCTGGTTCCCAGCTTCCGGCTTCCGGCGGCCCCTGGTTCCCGGTTCCCGGCAAACCAGGCAATTCGCCATTCGCTTCAGGCTGCAACAGCGACGATGGGCCATCGTTGCTGCTTCGCCGGCCCGACTAACCGCAACGGTGACCCATGGATGCTGTTGCCGCAGCAACGATGGGCCATCGTTGCGGTTGCTCGGCGTCAGCCGGACAGCATCTATGGGACATCGTTGCTGTTCGGCGAGCTAAAATGCCCGATCAGCTGGTGTCGGCAGGCCAGTTCACAGCCACCTCGGCGGTTCGCGTGCTCGCAGCCGGTGCCGATCTGGGCGATTTGCCGGTCTTGCGAGCTGTCCGGGCGGCTGCCGGGCTGCCGTCCGGCCGGGCTGGCATGTCAGAATCAACCATGTCCGATCAATCGTCCTATCGCGTCGTCATAGTCGGTGCCGGGTTCGGCGGGATCGGCATGGCCCTAGCCCTGAAGCGGGCGGGAATCAGAGACTTCGTCGTCCTCGACGGGGCGAGCGAACTCGGCGGCACCTGGCGGGACAACACCTACCCTGGCGCCGCGTGCGATGTCCCCGCGAACCTTTACTCCTACTCGTTCCGGCCGCAGCGCTGGAGCCGGCGTTTCCCAACCCAGCCGGAGACGCTCGCCTACCTCCGCTCGGTGACCGCCGAGGCGGGACTCGACCCGCACCTGCGCTTCGGCGCGCGGGTCGCCTCCGCCGAGTTCGACGAGGGCCGGGCGAAGTGGACTGTCACGCTGGAAGGCGGGGACACGCTCGAAGCAACGGCCGTAGTCTCGGCCGTCGGGCAGCTTAACCGGCCGGCGCTTCCTGACATCCCCGGCCGCGACGACTTCGCCGGTCCCTCCTGGCACTCGGCCCGCTGGAACCACGACGTCGATCTCACCGGCAAGAACGTAGCCGTCATCGGCACCGGCGCGAGCGCGATCCAGTTCGTGCCCGAGATCGCGAAGACCGCCGCCCGGGTGGACGTCTACCAGCGCACCCCGCCGTACGTCCTGCCTAAATCCGATCACCCGTACAGCAGCGGCCAGCAACAGCTATTCGACCGCCTGCCCGTCATCCGCAAGGCCGACCGGCTGCGCGTCTTCCTCTACGGCGAGGTCCTCACCAGCGGGTTCGTACTGTCGCCCAAGCTGCTCGCCACGCCGATGCGGATGTGGCGCCGCCAGCTCGACGCCCAGATCACCGACCCTGAACTGCGCGCGAAGTGCGTGCCTGACTACGTGATGGGCTGCAAGCGAGTGGCTTTCTCCAACGACTGGTACGCGACGCTCGCCCGCCCCAACGTCAGCCTGATCACCGACCCGATCGAGCGGATCGCGCCCGAGGGCGTGGTAACCGCCGGCGGCAGGCTCCGCGAGGCCGACGTGATCGTTTACGGCACCGGGTTCAGGACTCTCGACTTCCTGGCGCCCATGTCAGTGACCGGGCGGGGCGGCGTCCGGCTGGAGGACTCCTGGCAGGATGGAGCGCAGGCCTACCTCGGGGTGACGGTCTCAGGGTTCCCGAACTTCTTCCTGATCTACGGACCCCACACGAACCTCGGCGGCAACTCGATCATTTACATGCTCGAAGGCCAGATCAACTACGCTCTCGGCGCGATCCAGGCCCTAGGCGCCGAAGGCCTCGACTGGCTTGACGTGCGGCCTGAGGTGCAAGCCGAGTTCAACGACTGGGTCAAGGCGGCCAGCAAGACGTCGGTATGGGAGAGCGGCTGCCAGAGCTGGTACACGACCGCCGAAGGACGCAACATCAACAACTGGCCCGACCATACGTTCCTCTACCGGTACCGGGTCCGCCACTTTGACCTGGCCAAGTACCAGGTCATGCCGAAGCGGCTCGTGCCCGCGGACGCCGCATGAAACGCGCGCGCGACCGGCGGCTGCCCCCGGCGGTACTGCGGCCAGGCATCGGCCAACTCCGGCGTTGGGTGCTCAACCCCGACCTGCCCTGGGACGTCCAGCGCCGACGTCTCGACAAGTTCATGCAGGCCGGACCCTCGTTGCGCGGAACCACCGTCGTGAAGCGTGACCTTAACGGCATATCCGCCGAGGTCGTGACGGCCGGCCCGACGAGAAGCCATCTGACCGTCGTCCACTTCCATGGCGGAGGCTACTGTGTCGGCTCTCCGTCGATGGCACGATCCTGGGCGGCCAGTCTGTCGGCGAAAGCGAACTGCCGGGTGATTCTGCCCGACTACCGGCTGGCACCTGAGCACCCGCACCCGGCCGCGCTCGAAGACGCCCGCCAGGTCATGAAGGCCGTGCTCGGCGACACCGGCCCTGACGCGGTCGTGCTCTCCGGCGACTCAGCCGGCGGTGGCCTGGCCCTGTCGCTCCTGCTCGCGCTGCGGGACGAAGGACAGGAACTTCCGGCCGGTTGCGTGCTGCTCTCGCCCTGGCTCGACCTCGCCGCGAACCGCCGCGCCGCCCCCGCCCTGGTCCGCAAGGATCACCTGCTCAGCCCGGCCTGGCTGGAGGCCTGCGCCGCCGCCTACGCCGGCTCGTCGGACCTGACCGACCCGGCCGTCTCCCCGCTGCACGCGCCCCACCAAGGCCTACCGCCATTGCTGATCCAGTGCGGCTCGGACGAAATACTCGCGCCCGACTCCAAGCGCCTCGCCGCCAGTGCCTCGGCCGCCGGAACCGACGTTACCTATACGAAATGGCCGGACCTGTGGCACGACTTCGCCCTCCAACCGGGCATCCTCGCTGCCGCCGACAGCGCCCTTGTCCAGACCGCCTGGTTCGTCACGAAAGCGACGGCTCACTAAACCGGCGTCATCCGGCGCCAAGCGCGGAGCCAAGGGTGGAGATCTCCGAGCGGATCGTGGTCGCGGCCTGCCCGTTGATCTGGCCCTGCGCCTGCAACTGCTCGAAGGACACGACGAGCTGGGAGTACTGCTGCTCGACCTGAGTCGGGTCCTGGCTTGGCGTGCTGAACACCAACTGCGTGACCTGCTGCATCAACTGCTGCCCGGCTTGCAGCGTGACCTGCCCGCTGGCAACTCCCGCATCGAGGCTGGTCACCAGGGCCCCGGTGGCCTGCGCCGACTGCGGCGGAGGCCCGGTGCTTGGCGGCGGCACCGACGGAGTGACGCTCGCACTCGGTGAAGTATCTGGTGAGGTGCTTGGGGTGGGCTGGGCGGCCGGGGTGGCTTGCTGAGTGGGATGGGCCCGCCTGGGCGAGCCTGGGGAGCGAACGGCGGCCGGGGTGACCAGCACTATGGCGAGCGCGGCCAGCGCCGCGATCAGGCCCATCGCCAGCACAGTCTCGGTCGGGCGCCAGGCGAACCTGGCCTCCCTTGGCGCGCGGTGGCTCGGAGCCTGGGCGGGCGCCGGCTGGGCGTCAAGAATCGTGGTCTGATCGGGGGTGAGGGTGCTGAGCAGCGCGGCCCTGGCGGCGGCGGCTCCTGCGGGCCTGCCCTCTGGCTCCTTGGCCAGGAGTTGCATCGTGACCAGGTCGTGCTTGGGCGACAGGCCCGCCCTGAGCGTCGACGGCAGCGGCGGCTTGTCGTGGACCTGCCGGTAGGCCACCGCGACCTCGGATTCGGCGCTGAACGGCGGCGTGCCTGTCAGCATCTCGAACAGCACGCAGCCAAGGCCATACAGATCGGCCTGCGGCCCGGCGGCCAGGCCAGCGGCCTGTTCAGGAGACAGGTAGGCGGCCGTGCCGAGCACCGCCTGGGTGCGCGTGCCTCCGGCCGGGAACGGCGCCCTGGCGATTCCGAAGTCGAGCACCTTGACGTCGCGGCCAGACAGCAGGATGTTGGCCGGCTTGATGTCCCTGTGCACCAGGCCGGCGGCGTGGGCGGCCTCTAGCCCCTCGCACACCGCTGCGGCCACGCCCATCGCCTCCGCGGGCGGCATCGGTCCTTCCTCGTCAAGCACCTGCCGAAGCGTGCGGCCGGCCAGGAGTTCCATGACTATATAAGGCGGCAGGTCGTCGTCAGCGCTGGTGTCGAACACCGTCACGATGCGGGCGTCCCGCAGCGCCGCGACGTTGCGGGCCTCCCGCCTGAACCTGGCCAGGAACGCCGCATCGGCCGCATACTGCTGGTTCAGTACCTTGACGGCCACGTCCCGGCCAAGCACTTCATCGGTCGCGCGCCAGACCGTCGCCATGCCGCCGGTGCCAAGTACTTCCTTGAGCACATAGCGGCCGCCGAGAATGTGCACGCCAGCTACGGTCATGGTCAATATTCAACCGCATTTAAGCCGCCAAAGGTGCCGACCAGGACTGTCCCAGGGAGCAGGCGGTCCCTGCCGTGGCCAGGCCGGAGCGAAGCCGTGGCCCAGCCGACAGCCTGTGCCTGCCGCGACAGTAAGCCCCGGCTAGCTCCCTGTTTAGATGGCGTTCCCGTTTGGCCTGGTCAGGAGGGTGGTTTTGGCCCCGATTGGCGGGTAACGCCGATGTGACCATGGGGGTCATGACAGTCTGGAAGTGCACAACCCCATCGAGGAAGGAGCAAGGTACGTGCGTAAGTACCTTTACCTCGCAATGACAGCCGCGTCCGTGGCGATCCTGGCGGCGCCCATCGCCGCCGACGCCGGCACGAACGCAGGCTCGAGCGTGCTGACCATCAGCAAGGCCGGCGGCACAGCGGTCAAGACCGGCGCGGTACTCAAGGCCAACCTGGCCAAGGGAACCACGGCGGTATTCGCTACCTCGGAGTTCAGCCTGAACTGCAAGACGGCCAGCTTCAGCACCAAGGTCACCAAGAACCCGAAGGCCAAGGGCACCGCAACCGAATCTCTCACCACGCAGACAATCGGCAAGTGCACCGTCAAGGGCATCAGCGGCATCACGGTGAAGAGCATCAAGGCCGTCAACCTTCCTTACAACACGACGGTCAGCGACGCCAAGGGTGACCCCGTCACGGTCGCCGGCACCTCGAAGAAGAAGCCAATCGAGACGAACGTGTCCGTCAAATTTGGCACTAGCACGTTCACCTGCCTCTACAAGGCAGGCACCCTGAAGGGCGTGGCCTCCAATAAGGGCAACACGATCACGCTGACCAAGCAGAAGTTCGCGTTCGTGAGCGGCAGCTCGCTGTGCCCGAAGACCTCGACCTTCACTGCTACCTTCGGCCCTGTGACCGACAGCAGCGTGAAGAAGAGCCCGGCGGTGTTCGTCAACTAACCACCTCTCTTTAAAGAGGCCCGGCCGGTACAACCGGCCGGGCCTCTTCCCTGTCTCAAGGCAATGGAAAGACACGACCACGTGAAGCGTGGCCGGTTGCCTGGCCGGAAAAGAAGGCCACGCAGAGCTGGAAGTGAGTATCAGCGCGAAGACAGGGGAACGTGCATGCACCGCAAGCTCGACATTCTCGCCGAAAAGGGCTATGTAATCCTCCGTGACCGGCCGGGTCCGATGATGCCGTCCGCCGACTGGCTGGCTCTCACCTACATGGACTGGAAAAGCGGCGGCGACACTAACTTCGCGCCGCTGGCTTCCGCGACTGGCGAGATGGATTGTCGCGGCTTCTGGGACTTCGGCAAGCCGGACAAGGCGGGCCTCTGGACACCGAACCGCGAACTGGCACCGCACCTCGTCGACTACGTCGAGGAAATCGGCGGTAACTACGGCCGGGTTCGCGTGATCAAGCTCAACCCGAGCGATGAGGCAACCGCGCTGCGCCAGCTTCACCTGGACGACAACAACCGGCTCAACCCCGAGGGGACCGGATGGGTGGTCAGGTCGTGGCTGGAGCTTGACGACGCCCCTGAACAATCAGTGTTCATTCTGCGCGAGATCAAGGAAGACCCGAGCACCGAGACGCGGGTCAAGCTTCACCCTGGCATGCAGATCCTGATCGACACCGAGCGGCTCTACCACGTGGTCTGGCACCCGGCCCGAGTCCCAGGTACTCGCTCATCACGTCGTGGGAGACCGACGACACGCTCGAGCGATGGGTCAACAGGGAACTCTCCGCTGACCGGCAGCTGACCGGCACCAGGTTATGAGCCCGGCTGGCGGAGCCGGCCCAGGCAAAACACCGGTGGTTGCCCGGCGGTCAGCCTGGCAACCACCGGGTTCTCTCGTTTCAGCCGTGAAGTCGCGTCGGGACCTGTAGCGTCAGTCGGGACGCAACCGGCAGGTATTCCCTAGCGCCCTGGTGAGCGGGTGAGTGCTCCCCGCATCTCGCGTCGGCCAGGCGCGATCTCAGATGGGTTTGGTACAACAGGCATGGCAAATTCCGCTCGATCATGTGACCGCGAGTTAGCGGAACGGGCGACTCCCCGACAAATCCGGCACCGCCGGCTGGCGATCTCCGGCATCTACTTGATGGCCGGCCTCATGCTCGGAAGCTGGTTCACCCGGTTACCCCAGCTGCGTAACCAACTGGGACTCAGTTACGGCGAACTAGGCGCGGTACTTCTTGCCCAGACGATTGGCCTGATCATCGCGATCCAGTTCGCTGAACCGCTCTTCGCCAGGTTCGGGCACCGCTTAGTCGTCTGGATGATCGCGGCGGTCGTGCCCTGGTTCCTTCCGCTGATGACCGCGATCCACGGGCTCCTGCCCGTCTCCGTGGCGATGCTGTGCTGGGGCCTGACGGCTGGCGTGATCGACGTCGGCATGAACGCGCTCGGCGTCCGCACCGAGCGGGTCGCCCGACGGCCGATCTTAAACAGCCTGCACGCCACCTGGGGGGCCGGCGCGCTGGTCGGATCGCTGGTGACGATCGCCGCCGTCCACGCTGGCCTGGGGCCGTTCACTCACTTCCTGTTCCTGGCGGCCGCTCTCACCTGCTTCGCGCTCGTGATCGGCGGGCGCTTGCTGCCCGACTCCGCTGACGCGGCCGACGCGGGCAATCCGGTCGAACCGACGGCCGGGAAGGCCCGCTTCAGCTTGCGCGGCGGCTGGACCAGGGCCGTGGTGATGCTCGGGATCCTCGGCGCGGCAGCGGCCTTGTGCGAGACCTCGGTGTCAAGCTGGTGCGGCATCTTCCTGACCGAGCAGCGAGCAGCAGCCGTGGGCGTCGCCTCGCTCGGCTATCCGGCGTTCATCGTGGCCGAGACGGCGACCCGCATGGTCGGCGACCGGCTGCACCTGCGATTCGGCGCGGTCAACTTGGTCAGGGGCTGCCTGGCGGTCACCGCCCTTGGCCTGCTCACCGCGATCGCGGTCCACAGCACCTGGGTGGACATCGCGGGCTTCGCCCTCCAGGGCTGCGGCATTGCCGTACTCATCCCGATCATTACCGGCGCCGCCGGCCATGGCGGCGCCGCCGACGGCTCCGCCTCGGCCACCCGAGTGGCGATCGCGAGGTACAGCACGCTGTACTACGCCGGAGCCATGGCCGGTCCGGCGATCGTCGGCTGGCTGGCCCAGTTCTTAGGCGTCGGCAAAGCCCTTGCGCTGCTGCTCGTGCCCCTGGTGTTCGTCGCCCTCCTGGCCAAGGTCACAGCCCCGGCCTCGTTCATTAACGCGCCCGCCGCTCCCAAGGAACCAGAGCTAGTCGCCAGCTAACCCAGACCCCCCGCGTCGTGCCGCCGTAGAGCCTGACCGGCCGACCCCGGCTGGCCCTCCGTCGGCACGACGCGGGTGCCCCGCACGGGCGCTCGGTCGCATGGAAAAACGGTATACAGCGAGGGAAACGGCGGGCTACCTTGGGCAGGCTTTTACGGAGGTAGTCATGGAGCAGATCACCAAGAAGCTGATGAGCTGGGCGTCAGTGCTCGATGAAGGCACGCTCGAGCAGGCCAGGCGGGCCAGCGAGCTGCCGTTCATCTATCCGCATCTGGCCCTGATGCCGGACGCGCACCTGGGTAAGGGCGCGACGGTCGGCTCGGTGATCCCGACGCTCGGCGCGATCATTCCGGCCGCGGTCGGCGTTGACATCGGCTGCGGGATGATCGCGGTCCGTACCCAGTTCACGGCCGAAGACGCGCGCGCTCGCGGCGACCTGGCCAGCCTGCGCGAGGCCATCGAACGCTCGATCCCGCTGTCGGCCGGCAAGTACAACGGCTCGGTCTACGACGAGGAGACCACGGGCCGGATCGAGGCACTCGAGCGGCATCAGTCGGCGGACAGCGCGGAGAAGATCGCGCCCAACTGGAGGCTGCAGCTCGGCAGCCTCGGCTCGGGTAACCACTTCATCGAGGTCAGCCTGGATGAGGAAGACCGGATCTGGCTGTTCCTTCACTCGGGTTCTCGCGGCGTCGGCAACAAGATCGCCCAGCGGCACATCAAGATCGCGGCCGAACTGGCCTCCAGGTACTGGATCCAGCTGCCCGACCCCGACCTGGCCTACCTCGCGGAAGGCACCGACGAGTTCTGGTCCTACATCAGGGACCTGCGCTGGGCTCAGTTCTTCGCCCTGCTCAACCGCGAGGAGATGATGCACCGTGTCATCGGCCGGGTGCGGGACTGGCTCGGCCGCGAGGTCGAAACCACCGAGACGGTGAACACGCACCACAACTACACCGCTAAGGAAACGCACTTCGGCAAGGAAGTCTGGCTGTCGCGCAAGGGCGCCATCGACGCTTCGGCGGGCACGCCAGGCCTGATCCCAGGGTCGATGGGCACCCGCTCTTACGTCGTGGCAGGAAAGGGCAACAAGCTGGCGCTCAACTCCTCCCCGCACGGGGCAGGCCGGCAGTACAGCCGGACCAAGGCGAGGAAGCTGTACAGCATCGATGAGCTAGAGGCGGCCATGGCCGGCATCGAGTGGCGCCGCACCGAGGCGGTACTCGACGAGATCCCGGCCGCCTATAAGGACATCGACGTGGTGATGGAAGACGCCAAGGATCTCGTGGAGATCAAGCACACGCTCCGCCAGATCGTCAACGTCAAAGGCGACTAAAAGCCGGGCTCCCGTCCCGAGGGACGGGAGCCCGGCCTGCCTACTTGGTGATCGTGTAGCTGTAGGGGAACGCCGCCACGTTGCTCGCCGAAGGCAGCGCGTCGAGTAGTTGCTCGGTCTCGGACAGGAAGCCGATGTTGAACGACACGGACGAGATATGAATCACTCCGGAGACATGTGTTCCGGCGGCACCTTTGGCCGCGATCGTGACCGGGATCGTGATCGTCTCACCGGGCGCGACGAATACCGGGGTCATCCCGAAGTTGATGTTCGTGCTCGCTGACCACAGGTCGCCGGTCGGACTGGTGATCGTCGGATCGATTGGCGCCGTCGTCGCGGTCACCGAGACCTTGACGCCCTCTTGCTTCAGCCGCTTGGCGCCGAATGGACCGACCAGGCTGGGTGATAGCGTCCAGTCGCCGCTCGGTATGCCGTTACCGCCCGGCGCGTAACTCAGGCTCGACGTCTTCCCGGTCGAGGAGATGACATCCGGGTCACCGAAGCCCCACTCCAGGTCGAAGAAGTTCGGCTTAGCCGCAGTGACCTGAGCCGACAGCTTGGTGGTCTCCGAAGGGACCAGGAAGGCGGGGACTATGCCGTCAGCGTCAGGCAAGCCTAGCGGTATCCCGAAGCCGAGAACCTGATTGGACAGGTGCAGCGAGACCTCCCCGCTTCTCCTTGGGTCGACGAAATACTCTTCGGGCACCGAGGTCGGATTAGTGACCTGGACCTCCGCCGTCACGTGGTGCCCGGCTTGAAGGGGCGTGCTCGCGCTGTCCGGTATGCCGCTGGCCGTGACCTGCTCAGGATTGACGTTCAGCTTGACAGTGAACGGCACGGCGACCGCGTGACCGGCGACGCGGGCGTAGAAGTCGACGATCAGCGTCCACCGGCCCTTGACCGGGTTCAGGACGTGCAGATCGGCGCCCTTTTCCGGTACGAGTTCTGAATCGCCAGAGGAGTCCACGGCGAGAAGCCCGTTGTTTGACGCCGCCTGCGCGACCCCGGACGGGCTGACTAGTTCGACGAACAGCGTGTTGGCAGACTGCGGCGTGCTGATCGTGGCGTTAAGCGCCGGCGCTCCCCCGGGCACGTTGAGTTCGTAGTAGTTTGCCTGCCCGGTGGAAAGTCCCCGGCCGTTACCGCCGGTCAGCACCCCGGTGAAGGTCGTAGCCGGTGCCGGCGTCGGCACCAGGGAACGCAGGGTGACCGGGATGGTCGTCGTCTCTGACGAGGTGCGCAGGACGATCGAACCTGCCTGGTCACCAGGCTGGGCCGGCGTCGACGCTGTCAGCCCGATGCTGGCGGAGGCGCCGGGTGCGAGCGTGACCGAGTTCGCCGACAGCGTGCCGAAGGCCTTCCAGGTAGCGGTGCTCGCCTGGAAAGCCGCCTTCACGCTGGGTACGTTGAAGAACGGCAGCACTTGGAGGATTGCCGTCCAGGTGCCCGACGCCGGGTTCGCGACCTGGGCGTTGCCGTAGTCGCCGACGCCTTGCGGCAGGTTGTACTCGGCGAGGTCGCCGTCAGGCGCGATGAGGCTGAGGTTGATTTCCGCGCCCGACGACGCCGGCGTGGCCAACGACACGTTCAGTCTGGCCTGGCCCGGCGCGACGTGGAACTTCACCTCGGTGGCGAATTCCTGCTTGAGAGTCAGGTTCAGCGTTCGCGAGGAAACCGGGGTGTAAGCGGACAGAGTGTGACTGGACAGGCGCACGGTCTCGCGGCCGCCGCCGTAGTTAGTCAGCGTGTCGGTGAAGTGCTCCGCCGTTGACTCGGCGCCGGTCGTGTTGAGCTGGGTGGCGCTTTCCAGGATCGCGTGCGCGGCCTTGGGCTGGGTCGTGCCCGCGTAGGAGCGCGCCGCCAGCACGGCCGCGTAGGCGTTGACCAGGCCCGCGCCCTGCTGTTCGGCCGGAGCGCCGATGTTCTGCGCGGTGGAGACGATGATCTTCTTGACCACGGCCGGCGAGGGGTCATGCCCGTGGTGGCTTTCCGCATAGGCCTGGATCACGAGGGCGGCCACGCCCGCCGTCAGCGGCGCGGCCTCGCTGGTGCCGCCTTCGAGTTGGACGTCGGAAGGCTTGCCGGTAAAGGTGCCGCAGTCCGCGAACTTGTTCTCGTTCGCCGTGCACAGCGCCCAGTTCAGGTCACCTGGCGCGACCACGTCCACGGTCTGACCTGACTGTTCGAAGCCGCCTGAGCTGAGAGCGCTGATGTTGTTGTCGATCCAGCCCTTCACGCCGGGAGCGGTGATCCCGCCGATCCCGGTCTGGGCGTAGCCGCGGTAAGTCGTCGTCGCGCCCGCGGAGATGACGCGCGGGTCAGAAGCCGGGGAGCCGATCGTGTTGGTCGGGCCAGAGTCGCCGGACGCTACGGTGACGGTCACGCCGGCCTTGACGGCCGCGTCGTTGGCCTCCTTGATCAGGTCGAGGCTTGAGGTGTCAGGGAACGGGTTGAGCCCGAACGACTCGTTGATCACGTTGACGTGATCAACGGAGACGCCGTAGTTGATCGCCTCGAGGAACACCGAATTGAAGACGACGTCCGCGCCGCCGATGACGTTAAGTCCTACCAGGCTGGCGCCGGGCGCCACACCGAGAATCCTGATCCGGCACGGCACCGAGAGGGACGGGAAGCCGTAGTTCTGCACGTTGTAGACAATGCGACCCTGAGCGGCGATGGAGCTCGCGTCGAGGAAGGCCTCGCCGCCGCCGGTGAACGAGTTCGTGCCGGTACCGCTGAAGTCCTGGTAGTCAACAAAGACGTGCTTGCCGTCAGGACGGATGAAGTCAGGGTTGTTGATGTCAATGCCATCGGCGATCCAGGCGACCTTCACGCCCGCCCCGGTATAGCCGAGCCCCTGAGCCGAGTCACCCCGGCGCGACTGGGTCGCGGCGTGAATGGTCTCGACCGCCTCGGGGTCGAGCTGCACGGTGTTCTTGCTGGGGCAGGCACCGGGGAGTGGCTTGAGCGGCTTGGGCTTGGCCTTCAGCCTCGCCTTGAGTGCCTTGACCGCGTCGGAGACGGGCGATGCGGTGCCGATCGGAATCTCGCGGTCAGGCACGACCTCGGCGACCGTAGGGTCGCTGGCCAGCCGCCTGGCCTCGCCGGAGGACACGGTGGCGGCGACGGCGTTGACCAGGGAGATGCTCTTCACGTTCGCGGCGCGCGTGGCCGCCAGGTCAGCGCGAATGCCCCGCTGAGCGGACGCGACCGCGGCCGAGCGCCGCGCTGAATCACGGGCGGTGTCAGGCAGGCTCGGGAGCTGGTTCTTCAGCACCACGATGACCTTGTCGGTGACATGCGTGGAGAGCTGCCTGGCCAGGGCGGAAGATGGCGCCAGCGGGCGCCAGGAACTCGCCTGGAGCCCCGTGCCGCCCGCGGTCTGCGCCTGGGCCGTCGTCAGGCTCATCGCGACGAGCAAGGCGGGCACCAGCACCGGCACTCCGCGCACAAAGCGCACGTGTCTCATGTAGCTCTCTTCTCCCCTGGGCCGCAAGCTCCCCGTTAATCGCGAACCTGCCGGTCAATACTGACGTATCCCGGTAGACCACTGCCCTTAACTTTCCGGAGTTCTGAGGCTTGGTGTCCGGTTTTCTGGGCTTAGGTCACGGTCTGGCGGCGTGTTGATCGCGGTGGCGTTATGTGGCGCGCCGGTCCCTGAAATAGAACAAAGCTCCTGGTAGGACAGGGTTGTCGACACCCATTTCGCCATACCTGGAGCTTTGCTGCCCGCCCAGTCTGCCATGCTGATCACGCCGTCGTCCATCCCGCCCGCACCGTCCGGGGACAACGATGGCGTTCCGGGGGCGGACCTCGCGGAACGGGTGCTGTCCGGGCCAGGGCTGTGGCTGGACTGGCTGGGGGAACTGCAGCGCGAGAGCCTGCTGGAGGAGCTCCTGGCCGAGGGCGTGATCGCGCGGGCGCTGGAGGAGGCGCCGCACCGGCATGCCCATGACCGGACGCTGACCGGGAAGATGACCGTGATCTGCGTCCTGGCGGGCTGCCTGTTCCCCGGCGCGGGCTATGACACCGTGCTGGCCGCGGCGTTCGGCCTGCCCGGCCTGAACCTCAAGCCGGGCACGGGAGTGCCGACCGGGCCGGCGTTCTCCAAGGCCCGCGAGCTGCTCGGCGGGCAGGTCATGCGCCGCCTGTTCGAGCTGGACGCCGCCCGCAGCGACGCGGATCTCGGCATCGAGCGGCTGCGGAAGGGCCTGGAAGTCACCGCGCTGGACGGCACCACGATGGAGCTGGCCAGGAACGACGTGCTCGCTGCCGTGTTCGGGGTCCCCGCGGACGGCGCCAGGCCGCTGCTGCGGATCGCGGCGCACGTCCGCACCGCCACCAGGCGGCAGCTCGCCGCCGCGACCGGCGGGTACCACGACGGGGAGAACCCGCTGGCTGATGACCTGGCCTGGTCCTTCACGCCCGGCATCCTCAACCTGGCCGACCGGGGGTTCTTCTCGATGGACCGCTTCATCCGGTTCTCCGCCGCCGGCGCGCACCTGGCCTGGCGGGTCAAGAACGGCGCGAAGTCCGTCCCGTTCAAGACGATCCGGACCCTGCCCGACGGATCCGAGCTGGTCATGCTCCGCGAATCAGGCGGCATGCGCACCAGGCGCCGCCGCGAGGCGGGCGACCCCCGTGCCCCCCGGCTCCCGGACACCACCGCCCGGCTCGTCACCTTCACCATCACCGCCCGCACCCGCAGCGGCAAGACGAAAACCACCCCTCCTGCGGGTCCTGACCACGCTGCTGGACCACCAGACGTACCCGGCCAGGGAAATCGCCGCCCTGTACGCCGAAAGATGGCAGATCGAGATCGCGTTCCTGCACCTGAAGAGAACCGTCCGCGGGCCCCGCCGCGCCCTGCGCGGGCAGTCCCCCGAGCTCGCCCGGCAGGAAGCACGGGCGCTGCTCCTCATCCACAACATGACCGCCACCGCCGCCGCCCGCGCCGCCGCCCTGGCCGGCACCAGCCCCGGCCTCATCCCCTTCACCGCAGTCCTCGCCCTCATCCGCGGCCACGTCACCGCAGACCACTGCTGCCAGCACTGCGGCCGGCGGCCCGCAGATCCCCTCGCCGACCTGCTCGACGCCATCCTCGCCCACCCCAGGCACCGCGACGGCCGGCAGCGAACATCCGGCCGCACGCCAGCCGAACGCCGCACAAGACACACCGAAGAAGTCAGATACACCATCGACATCACCGCGTCAAATCTCCCGCAATGGGACACAAGTCCAGAAAGTTAAGGGCAGTGCTCCGCACGCAGTTGAATTACCAGCCGTCGCGCCCGGTTCTGCCTCACCGGCAACAGTCACCCGCCCTCGCATGGCGAGAGAATCACCCCACCCATGTCTGCTTGGTCTGCGGGTCCGGCGGTCAGGTGGCGTTATCGGCTGGTGTGGCGGGCTGTCCGGTTGCTGGCATGACGATGACGAGAATTATCGTGGCTGGTTCGCGGGGGATGGTGGTGCTGTCCGCGGCGGGTTCTGCGGGTGCTGCCCGGGGTGCTGGCGTGCCGCCGAAGTCGCGGGGCGGGATCTGGAAGGCGTGGCTGTAGTGGATTTTGTATCTTTCGGAGATGCCGTGGCCTTTTTCCCAGCGCCGGATCATGACGCCAAGGCAGTCGTTCCCGGGAAGGGTGTCGTCGGCCAGGACGCCGGCGTCGCGGAGCTTGCGGGCCATCTGCTGGATGTTCCAGCCGCGGGACTGCCGCTGGTCGCGCAGCCACGGGCCGTGCCCGCCGGCGTGCGGTTCGGTCATTGCTGGTGCCTCGCGGTCCTGGTGCGCCCGGTGGGCTGGTCGTTCATGCTGGTTCTCCGGGCTGCGGCGGGAAGGGCCGGCCGGGTGCGGGGTCGGCGGCGTAGCCGGCGAGGTACCGGATCAAGTCGGCCGACTCATCGGGCGGCAGGGCCGCGCGGGTAAGCGCCCCGAAGGTCTCGGCGGCCTGCGTGACGTCGGTGGCGCGGGTGGTGACGGTGATGTGCAGGCCGGGGCCGCTGGCCCAGGCGGCGGCGTCGCTGATCCCGTTGCCGAAGCTGAGCAGGGTGAACGGCGGGCTGAGCACGCAGCGGGCGGCGGCGAGGGGGATGACCTGGATGATCAGGCCGGGCGAGGATGCGGCGGCCAGGTGAGTGAGTTGCGCGGCGGTGATGGCGGCTGATCCGATGACGCGCCGCAGCGCGGACTCGTCGAGGACCAGCCGCAGTTCGCGGTGCTCGCCGGGTGGGAGTTCCTGGCGGCGCTGGCGGATGGCGGCCAGGGAGCGGGCGTCGCCGGTGCTGAGGCCGTGCCCGGCCGCGCGGCAGGCCGCCGCCGCGTAGTCCGCGGTCTGGAGCAGTCCGGGGACCGCGCCGGCGGCGTAGGACCGGATGCAGGTAGCGGCGGCTTCGAGGCCGAGGTAGTCGGCGGCGCCGGGGGGCAGGACGTCAGCGTGCCCGGCCCACCAGCTTTTCGCCTGGCCCTGCCAGGCCAGGCGGGCCAGCGCCTCGCGCTGTCCGGGGTCGGCGACGCCGTACTGGTCGAGTATCAGGCGGAGGTAGCTGGTCCGTGCCGGTGCCTTGCCGGTCTCGATCCGCGACAGCGTGCTCGGCGCGACGCCCAGCCACGAGGCGACGTCTTCCAGCCTCAGGGACCGTGCTTCCCGCAGCCGCCTCAGCTCGGCGCCCAGCAGCCGCCGCGGGATCGCCGGGCCGCAGCCCCGTCCGCCTGGCTCAGGCGCGCCTGCCACCGGCCCGCTCCCCGGCGCTGGGCTGGCCGGCGATGCCGGGTCAGCCAGGCCGGCGTCCGGCTCGGGCCATGTTCGGGTCACGGTGTCCTGCGCGGCGCCGGGCGGCGGCCGGCGGCCCGGCAGGCGCCAGGGTGGTGCCTGCCGCTTGCGTGCTGGTCATTTCTGTCTGCTCCTGTCGTGAAGGTTTGCGGGCAGGGGTGCCCTGCCTGGCGGCGTTGCCGGATAGTCCCGGTCATCTGGCGGCCGGCGCGCGGTGAGGTGTGCCGGGGTCGCGGCGGGCGAGCCGGGCGATCAGTGCCTGCGACTCGTCCGGGGTCAGGGCTGAGGCGGCCAGGGCGCCGAAGGTGGTGCGCAGGTTAGCCAGGTCGGCCTCGCGGGTCGTGCGGGTCACGCGGCCGGCCGGGCCGGGCTGGCAGGCGATGTCCGGGCTGGCCGGGAATCTGAGCAGGGCGAACGAGGGGGGCAGCACGGGCCAGGGCCGGGCCAGGGCCGCGACCTGCACGGTCACGGCGGGCATGGTCACCGCGGCGGCGAGGTGGTCAAGCTGGGCGGTCATGACGTCGGGCGGCGCTACCTGGCGGTGCAGGACCGGTTCGTCGAGGATCAGCCGGATGCTGCGGCTGCTGTCGTGCAGCAGTTCCTGGCGGCGCAAGGTGACCGTGACCAGCCTGCGGATCGTGCCGGGGTCCAGGCCGGGCCGGGCGGCCCGGATCACGGCGGCGGCGTAGTCCGGGCTCTGGAGCAGTCCGGGCACGGCGAGAGCGGAAAACGCCAGGACCGCTGATGCTGCCTCTTCCAGGCCGAGATAGGTACCCATGCCAGCAGGCAGGATGCCGTGGCAGCGGGCCAGCCAGTCCTTGCGGTTGCCTCCCCTCGCCAGCCCGGTCAGTTCCTCGCGCTCGGCCGGGTCGGCGACTCCGTACAGGTCAAATATGACCTTCAGGTAAGCGAACCGGGCGGGCGCCTCGCCGGTCTCCATCCGCGACAGGGCGCCCGGCCTGACGCCCAGGTGCGCCGCGACGTCTTCCAGGCTCAGCGACCGCGCCTCACGCAGGCGCCGGAGCCGGGCACCCAGCCGGTGCCGGACGATCGCCGGTCCCTCCCGGCTCCCGGCCACGACCCCGGGCTCCGTCCTGTCTGCGGACGGGGGTATCTCGCTGGCCACTGAACGCTGTTCCTTTCCGGGCGGGGGCTGATTGTTCTGGGCGGGGCGGGACCGGCCTGGGTGCTGCGGTCCGCCGGGCGGCGGGCGTGACTCCACCACGCGCGCTCGCCTGCGTGGGCCGCGCCGGTCCCGCCCCCGGGCAGGTCCAGTGCCGGCGGGATGCTCTTTCCGCGGCTGCCGTTGCCACCAGACAAGGACGGTGCCGGGAACAGCGCTGGGTTCTGCCCGCCCGGCCCGTGCCCTGGGACGATTCGGGGCGGGCACGGGCCGGGGGCTGGCGGCCGGGGGACGGCCGGGCCGGGGTTAAGGGGGAATGGCGGGGATTGCAGCGGGAGCGGGCATCAGGATTTCCTTCCGGTTCCTGCCGTCGTGCGAGGTCGTGTCGTGCTGGGGTCGCGTCAGTGCGCGGCGTTCGGCCGGTGCTCGCTGCGGGCGCGGCGGGAGGGTTGCGGCGGGCTGCCTGGCGGGCGGTGCTGGTGGCGGCATGGTCACCGGCCGCCCAGGGTGGTGATGGCGTGCCGGATGTCCCGGGTGAGGTGGTGGCCGGGTGGCAGGGACTGTTCGCAGGTGGCGAGGGTGTCGCGGAGCAGGGTGGCGGCGTCGGCGAGGTGCCCGGCGTGGTGGCAGGCGGCGGCGAGGCCGGCGCGGCAGGCGAGGGTCTGCGGGTGGGCCGGGCCGAGGGTCCGCTGGCAGCTGGCGCACGCCTGCTCGCGGTGGGCGAGGGCGGCGGCGATCTTCCCGCCGGCGTGGCAGGCGTCGGCGAGCGCGAGGCGGGTGGTGACGGTGCCGGGGTGGTCGGCGCCCAGCTGTTCCTGCCGGCTGGCCAGGGCCTGCTGGTAGCAGGAGATGGCGGCCGCGGTGTTTCCCGAGGCGAGGCAGGCGGCGGCGAGGGCCTCGCGGGCGGCGGTGATGGGGCCGGGTGCGGGTTCGGGGACCGATTCGAGGTCGGCCAGGTTGCGTTCGCGGCAGCTGACGGCCTGCCGGTGGCGTCCGGCGGCGTGGCAGGCGGCGGCGAGGGCGTCGCGGGCGGCGAGGGTGGCCGGGTGGCCGGGTCCGCAGCTTCGCTCGGCGTCAGTGGTGGCGTGCTCGAGGATGGTGATGGCGCGACCGGGCTGCCCGGCCGCGGCGGTGGCGCGGCCCAGTTCGGTCAGGGCGGTCAGGGTGCCCGGGTGGCCCGGTCCGGACAGGCGGCCGTGGTGCCCGGCGAGCTGCTGCCAGTGCCGGGCTGCTTCGGCGGGGCGCCCGGCGGCGGACAGGGCGCGGGCCAGGCGGGCGGCGGCGGCCAGGGCGTCGGGGCTGTCTGGCCCGGCGAGCCGGCTGGCGGCGCCGGCGGCGTGCTGCCAGTGGAGTGCCGCGGGGCCGGTCAGCCGCGCGGTGTCGAGGCTGTGGCCGGCCAGGGCCAGGAGCTTGTGGCAGCCCCCGGCGGTGCGCAGGGCGGCGGGGGCGGTGCGCTGGAGGGCCTCGGCGCAGGACCGCAGGCCGGCGGCCCGGGCAATATCTGGTTCTTCCTGCGGCCAGGCCTGGGCCAGGGCTTCGGCTGCGGTGTCCGCTGCCTGCCGCAGGGCACGGGCGGGTTCGGATGCCCGGGCCAGCGCGGCGGTCAGCCGGCTCATCCGGACAGCGGGGGTCGCGGGCGGCGGGTCGGTGCTGATCAGGCCGCAGTCCTCCAGCACCCTGACCGCTTCCCGCGCGGCGTCCGCGCCGCCGTGGCCGCCGGGCCGGGCGAGCAGGTCCCGGACGGCGGGCGCGGACAGCACCGCGCCGGGCACTGTCGCGCCGTCGAGCATCGCGGTGACCGCGAGCAGCAGCCGGGCCGTTCCGCCGGCCGCAAGCTCCCCGGCGCGGTCTGCCGACAGGACCGTCGTGACCGCTGCGGGGGCGGGCGGGTCGCTGCCGGGCCGGGAGGCGGCCAGGGTGTCGCGGGCGGCGGCGTAGCGGGCCAGGTAGTCGCGGCAGGACCATGAGGTGGTGGTGATGACGGCGCTGGCCTGGGCCAGCGCGAGCGGGTGGCCGCCTGCGGCGATCGCGAGGTCGATCGCGCCGTGCCGCTGATCGGGGCAGGCGGACAGCCGGGTCATCAGGTAGGTGAGCGCTTCCCTCGGGCTGAACCCGCCGACGGGGACGACCAGCGCCCGCGGCTGCCCGTCCGGGCCGCAGACGGGCCGCTGGTCGGGGGCGGTGATCAGGACGCGGCCGGCCGGGCCGGACGGCCAGATCCCGTCCAGGCTGGCCGCGTCCCGCAGGTCATCCAGCACCATCAGCCACGGCACCGCCGTCCCGGCCAGCCAGCGGGCCAGGCGGGCGGCGGCCTGCTCGGCCGGCCCGCCGGTGCCGGTTCCGGCTGCCCCGGCGGCCTGCACGTACCCGGTCAGGGCGGCGGCGCGGCTGCTGGCATCGACCCAGAACATCAGTCTCGCCCCGCCAGCCTGGCAGGCCGTCCCGGCGTGCCAGGCGGCGAGCTGGGTCTTGCCGCACGCCCCGGCCGCCATGCCGGGCGCGGCGGGGACCAGCGCCACCGCCGTGCCCGGCTCCAGGCCCGCCAGCCCAGGGACGCTCTGCGGCCGGGCCGTGAAAGCATCCGCCAGCGGCGGCACCGGACCCGAGCAGATCACCGCCGCCCGGCCCGCAGCGCGCGTGCCGTTCCCCGCCGCGGCCTGCTCGCCGGTCACTGTCATTGGCTGTTCTCCCGGTTCACGTAAAGCGGCTGGCCGTGGTCAGGCGGGCTGGTCACCGGTCAGTTCCGCCTGCCCGCCGGGACCTGCGGCCAGCTGCCCGCCTGCCGTGCCGGCCGCGGGAGCGGAGCGCATGAGGAGCAGGTAGGCGGCCGCGGAGACAATCCAGCCCGCCAGCCACGAGATGTCGGCGCCGCCGAGATGGCGGACGAGCGGCCCGGCGTAATCGGGCTGGGACACGAACGGCCACTCAGCGGCCAGGCCGGCCGCGTAGGCGAGCAGGCCGCGCCAGGCGAAGTTGCCGTACGCCGATCCGGGCAAGAAGAACGCCGCGACGTCGTAACGGCCCCGGCGGATCAGGAAGTAGTCCGCCAGGTTGACCGCGGACCACGGGATGAACACCACCAGCAGCACGTCCAGGAAATCCGACAAGCTGGTCACGAACGACCGGTAACCCGCCAGCGCGACCACCACCCCCGCCGCCATCACCAGGGCGAACGGGACCAGCCGCACTACTGCCGACTCCGAGCGGAACCGGCGCAACATCCCGGCGAACGCCAGGACCTGGAACGCGCCCGTGTAAGCGTTGAACGTGCCCGCGTTGACCAGGCTGAACGCCATCACCACCAGCGCCCACGACCCCGACACCTTCCCGATCGCGGCCACCGGCCCCAGCGAGGGCAGCAGCGCCGCCAGGAACGCGCCGACCGCGCAGGAAAAGAAAGTCGCGGCCACGTTGCCGGCGTAGATCGCCCAGAACAGCCTGCGCCCGTCAGCCTGCGCGGGCAGGTACCTCGTGTAGTCCGAGACGAACGGCCCGAACGACAGCAGGTCGATCACCAGCAGCGCCACCCCCGCCAGGAACAGCCCGGCCGGCGGCCGGCCGAACCCCATCTCCGCCGCCGGAACAGCGCCGTAAGACAGGCCCTGGACCAGCATGATGACCAGGGACACGCCCACCACGACAGCGGTCGCCTGCATGACCCGGTGGATCCACCGGTACCCGAACACCCCGATCACCGTCGCCGGCACCGCCAGCAGCACGATCCACTCCGGAACCGTCAGCGCCGAGGTCACCCCTTGCAGGGCCTGGGCCTGGATCACGAACTGCGCCGCGATGAACCCGACATTGATCAGCAGCACCGCGGGGAACAAGAACGCCGAGCCGTAGAACCCGAACTGGGCACGGGACTGGATCGTCTGCGGCACCCCCAGCTTCGGCCCCTGGGTGGCATGCAACGCGATCAGCAGCGCCCCGATCAAAGTACCCAGCCCGATGGCAGCAAGCGCCCACCAGAACCGCAGCCCGATCGACACCACGATCGCGCCGAGCACCACGTTGAACACGTTCACGTTCCCGCCCCACCAGAACGCGAACTGCTCACCCGGACCGCCGCGCCGCGCCGCCACCGGGATCATGTCCACATGACGGCTCTCCACATACCGCCGCAGCTGCTCGCTCGCCAGCACGCTACGAGTCATATCCTCAGCACTCCATTCCTCGGAAGGTAAAACCGGTCATCACCCGCGTGACTCGTGATCAGCCCGCCGGCCCCCAGGGGCTCGCGGCCGGAGCGCTCACCGGCCCGGCCTCGCTGTTCTCATCTGGCAGGCAGATCGAGACGCACACGGACTTGCCGGAACCGGACGCGTCCTCGGCGACCCAGCGCCTGCCGTCCTGCACGCCAATCAGCGCATCAATCAGCGCCAGGCCCCGGCCCGCCTCGTCATCAGAGGCCGGCTGCCGGCGGACAGGCCGCCCCCCGCCGTCATCATGGACCTCCACCCGCAGGTCACGCTCCCCGCGCGCCAGGCCAGCCCGCACCGTCCCCCGGCCATGGCAGATCGCATTCGTGACGAGCTCGGAAACGATCAGCGCCACCAGGTCAGCGTGCTCACCCAGGCCCCACTCCCACATCGCCTTGCGCGCCAGCTCGCGCCCGCGCCTGACCTCAGCCGGGTCGCGCGCCAGCAGCCAGCACACCGAATGACTGCTCAGGAGAGTCCCGGTCATCAATGGCTCCTCACCCGTGCGCGCTTGCGGAAAGAGCCCATCGCGATTTCGGCATCTCGCGGCGCGTTGACGGCCTAATGCAATTTCCTCGATGGCCTGCACGGTGCTCTCCAAATCGGCGCAACATTGTCTTCGTCAAGGACATACGGCCGGCAGAAGCACGCTTGCCGACGGATGGTAGCTGCCGCGCGAAAATCAGCAGCGGCCATCATCATGATTAAGGACTGGCCGTTCGCGCCACGCGTCCGATATGACGATATGCAATACGGCACATATTGCGCGGCGGGCCGAAGTGCATGACTCTGGTCGTGCTACGGCAGCAACTCCTTAATCAGGCGGGAGCGTTCATGGACTACAGCCCGACCGTGCGCGGCCGAAGGCTCATGCGCGAACTCACAAAACTCCGGCAAGCTCAGGGACTTTCACTGGACATCGCCGCCCAGCGGCTCGGCTTCAGCAAGAGCAAGCTGTACCGGATCGAGAACGGGCGCAGCCGCATCACACTGGACGATCTGGACGACATGCTCGACCTGTACTCCGCCCGGTCCCCGCAGCGCGAGGCACTGATCCAGCTCTGCCGTGACGCCCGGCGGCGCGGCTGGTGGACCGCCTACAGCGACGTGTTCACCGGCTCCTACATCGGCCTGGAATCAGAGGCCAGCGCCATCAAGGTCAACGCCCACCTGGTACCCGGCTTCCTCCAGACACCCGGCTACGCCCGCGCAACGATCACCGCCACCGGGCCGTGGCTCGACCCGGCCAGCATCGACCGGCGCGTCAGCGCCCGCGCCGCCCGCCAGCAGGCGCTGCTCGGCAAGCCGGCCCCGCCCCGCGTCCACGTCGTGCTCGACGAAGCAGTGCTGCACCGCGTCATCGGCGGACCAGCCGTCATGGAAGCCCAGCTCACCGCTCTCGCCGCCGCCGGGCCGACTGTAACCATCCAGGTCCTGCCGTTCGCAGCCGGCGCCGACGGCCGGCCTCGACGGCGAGTTCGTCATCTTGAACTTCCCCAGCCCCGACGACCCGCCCGTCGCCTACGTCGAGGGTCCCATGGGCGACGTCTACCTCGAAACCCCCGACGAGCTCGACCGCTGCAACCTGGCCTGGACAAACCTGGTCTCCCAGGCCGCGAGCCCAGCCGAATCCGCAGCCATGATCGCAGCGATGACGCCGGCCGCCGCTGCCCAGCGCCAGTGATGACGATATGCAATAACGCCCGCATTGCGGCCAGCCGATCAGTACGGCAGCATCGGATCAGGCATGACCGAAAGGACTCAAATGACTGCGGGCACCCCGCTTCCCCTCGAGGGCGCGGTCTGGCGCAAATCCAGCTACAGCAACTGGAACAACCAGTGCGTCGAAGTCGCCCAGGCCGGCAGGACAATCGCCGTCCGCGACTCCAAGAACCCCGACGCCGGCTACCTCACCTTCACCACGGCGGAATGGGAAGACTTCCTCACCCGGATCAAGCACCGCTAACACGGAAATAGCCAACCGGGCGCGCAGCAACACAACCAGCCTGTCCAGCCGGGCGCTGCGCATCCTTCCCCTGCCGACCGCGAAAGGTGAGCAGCCTGTGTGGCCGTGTGCCAGCACCACCCGGTCTTCATTTCCAGCGCCATCACGCCGCAGGCGCGCGGGAACTCCGCGACACCGTAGCGCTGATCCACCGCGACGCCTACGCAACCCGGATCGAGCCCGAAGACCCATTCGAGTCGCACCAGGCATTCATGGAGCGTTTCAGCGCCTACACCGCCAGCGACAGCTTCGACCTCGTCATCGCCTACCTCAACGATCAGCCAGCGGGCCAGGCCTGGGGCTGGCCGCTGACCGAGAGCACCCGTTGGTGGGACGGGCTCTCCGCCGAGCCCGAACCAGGTTTCACTCGCGAAGACGGCACCCGCACCTTCGCGTTGTCCGAGATCATGGTCCGCCAGGCATACACCGGCCGGCACATCGCCCGCGCACTGCACAACGAACTGCTCGGCGGCCGGGCCGAACAGCGCGCTACCTTGCTGGTCAACCCCGCCAACCAGGCCCCTTACGAGATCTACCGCCGCTGGGGCTGGCGCGCAGTTGCCCAGCTCCGGCCCGCCTGGCCCGGCGCGCCCCTATTCGACGTGCTCATCCTGCCCCTGCCTCTGCCCGCGCCCGGGAACCGGCAGGCAGAACTCACCGGCTGACCGGCAACCTCAGCATCAGCACATCAAACACCGGCGCATCGGCCAGGTCCGGGCGCGTCTGCCCGACCTTCACCCATCCCCACCTGACGTATGCCCGGTACGCATCGGTGTTCTCAGGGCGCACATATAGCTCTGCAAATTGCTCCGGCCGCCCAGCCAGCAACTCGTCATGCAAGCTATGCGCGATGCCCTGACCGGTCCACGCCTGCCGCACCATGATCTCGCACAACGCGAAAACCTGTTCCCCCTCGCCCATGGCACCACCAGGCCAGCTAGCAATGGTGCGCCTGCTGGGAAACCCCCACACCTGGCCGACAGGCTCGCTATCGGCGTGCGCGATCAACAGGTCGAACGAAGGATGCTTAGCGTGCGAGTCGAACCGCTCCATGAACGCCTCAGCCGACTCGAAAGGATCGCCGGAGTCGATCATGACCGCGTAGGCGTCTCGATGAATCACGGCGATCGTTTCCCGCCGTGCTCTCGCTCCAGCAGCATTAAGACGCAGGAGCTGGATTTCCGTCACGCTCAGGCTCCTTCCGAAAATACTCTGGTCAGGCTGTCAGCACAGCCTCGACCGAATCGAAGTGTACGCAGAATTCCTCGTCATTGACCTGCTTCGCGACCACGCGCACCGGACGCAGCTCGTTAAGCGCCCGCGTGGACTTCACTCCATTCGCCAAAACGGTCAGCACTATCCTCGCCTCGCTTAGGGCAGTGCTGCCGTCACCCTCGGCCGCAAGCGCTGCTGCTAGCCGAGCATGATCACAGGTACGATTACGTACAGCCACATCAGGCGCGGCCAAGCTCATGCCGTACAGATCAATCGCTGCCCGGTAATTTCCCAGGTTCGAATGTCCTATTGCTTCTTGACCGTCGATCTCGAACTTGTCAACGAACTGGATCCACGAGGGATCATCAGAGCTCACACCACGGTCGAGGAGATCCCGCGCACCTCCGATCGAAGCTCTGAAAGCACGTTCGTCGCCCAGCAGCGAGGCAGCGCTGGCTCGCCGAAGCGCTACCAGCGCATGTAGTCGCGGCATTGCCTCGTGCGCGCCTACGCCCGCCGCCCTATCAGCTAGTCGAAGACCTTGGTACGCCAGGCCCTTGGCGTCGTTAGAGCGGGCCAAATAAGAAGCCAGCATCGATGACTTCTCCAGCACGTGCACGGTTAGGAACGGGTCATCTGCGCTGTCAGCGAGCAGTCGAGCTTCGGAATACATGTGCTTGGTCAACGGGATATCTGCGGCGTCGAATGCGAGCCATCCAACGGTGACGGCCAGATTGCCGGTCACGGTGAGCAACTCCCGGCCAACCTGCTCTGTGTAGTCGGATTCGTCGAGCATGCGCCGCGCTCGCTGCCATTGCCGGATAGCCTGTTTCACTAGCGCTCCGCCGCCAGTCACTTGGTCCCGGTTACTAAGATTGTCGGCGCAGGTCTTCAAGTACCGGACGTGGGACGCGGTCACCTTCGCCGGCACGGCCACCTCTGGCAGCATGGCCGCTGCAGTCGCGCCGGTCACTATCGCCGCGAAACCGCGCCGGTCCAGGTCCACGCAGCTCTCCTCAAGCCCGTTGCCGCCGGCGAGCGGGACATGGGCGAGCCCGACGCCGGAAAGCCCTGCGTGGGCCTGCCCCAGGACCAGGGGCAGGAGCGCCTCGCGCGGCATGTCCACGGCGTCGGTGAACCGGAGCAGTTCCCGGATGTCATAAAGCGTGTTCCGCTGGCCGCTTTCGAACAAGCTTAGACTGCTCTGCGACCAGCCGCTGATGTCGGCCAGTTCATGCTGAGACAACCCGGCCGCCGCCCGGAACACCGCGACGACCGCCGACAGGTCAACCCGCGCCAGCGCCTCGCGCATCAACAGCGAATCCCAGAGCCAGGCCAGCGTTGCCGGCTCCGTGAACTGCGGGGGGACCTGAGACGCCCGCATGCACGGCGCGCACAGCGGGTCATGGTTGTACCGGGACAGCCGTGTCTTGCTGCACGCCGGGCACAATCGGGCCTGCGCCATCGCCGTCTCCCGGCTCCTTCCCCGGATCTCGCCGTTCCCCGAATGACAAGCCTAAAAGAGATCCCCGCAGGCAGCCCATTCCAATCTGTCATCACGCGGGCAGCGCCACTGATGACAAGACGGAATTGAAGCACCGCCGACAAACGACCATGCTGCAATCAGCCAGCACTCCTGGCAACCTCACCTGCCAGGACCGACCGAGCACTGCGGAGGCCCGCACTTTGGCTATCGAACCGTCCGTCCCGCCGGGCATTGACCCGGCGGTCGCGACTGCGGCCCGGATGTATGACTACTTTCTCGGCGGTCATGACAATTTCGCGGCCGACCGGATCGCGGCGCTGAAGGTTATCGAGGCTGCCGCCGACATCCCGGTCGTGGCCAGGGCGAACCGGAGGTTTCTTGCCCGTGCTGTCCGTTTCCTGGCCGGGGAGGCTGGCATCAGCCAGTTCCTCGATCTCGGCACCGGGCTGCCGACCCAGGGCAATGTTCACCAGATAGCCCACCAGGTCAACCCGGCGGCGCGGGTCGTCTATGTCGACAATGATCCGATGGTGCTGGCCCACTCGCGGGCGCTCAAGACCGGGCCCGGCACAGCCGTCATTCACGCGGATCTGCGTGACCCGGATGAGATCCTGAGTCACCCCGACACACGCCGTCTCATCGACTTCAGCCAGCCAGTCGGCATCTTGCTGATCGCCGTGCTGCATTTCGTAGCCGACCCGCATGCGGGCGCTGCCGTCGCCCGCTATGCCGGCGCGGCCTGCCCAGGAAGCTACCTGGTGATCTCGCACGTCACGGCCTCCCCCGAGCCGCAGGCAGCCGAGAAAGTGACCGCGGTCTATGCCGGCACTTCCAACCCCGGCACGCCGCGGACCCGAGAGGAAGTCCTTGCCATGTTCGCGGGGACCACGCTGGTCGAACCGGGCCTGGTGCCAGTACCGCAGTGGAGGCCAGACCAGGCAGAACCGGTCAGCGAGGGCAAGGACTGGATGCTGGCCGCAGTCGCCAGGAAACCTGGCCAGCCACCGGCACGGCAATAAGACCCTGGTGATCGCGAATGTGAGACAAGAAGCGTGGTAACTGCGATGCCTGAGATGCGCGGACCTGGTAGGCAGCTCGGCAGCCTGGGCGCCGTGCCCGCGCCGACAGCGGAGCAGCCGGCCCGTACACCGGCCTGGGCCTGCCCGCCGGTTACCGCAGCAGCAACGCCGGCGCTCCGCCTGCCGTGACCGGCCGGGACAACACTGTGCTTGCGCTGGCTCAGCAGAACGCGTTAGACCGCGCCGCCGGGAACCGCCGACCGCGAGCGGGCGACATCCGGGTACGCCGCCCTGCCCGCCGTGGGGCCGTCATGCCGGCGCCAACGCCTGCCTTAGCTGCCCTCGCGGGAACAGGCAAGAGCACCGCCAGGGCCTGCCTGGTCACGCGAGGTGAGCTGGCAGGCGCCGTGGCGTTGAGCAGCCAGGCCTTTCCTGCGGTGATGCCCGCGATGGGAAGGCGGCCGAGTCATTTGTCACCGGAGGCGTCTGCGCGGGACCGGTTCGGGGCCGAGCTGCGGCGGTGGCGAGTAACGTGCGGCCTGACGCAGCGAGAGCTGGCGATGCTGATCTGGCATAGCCAGGAGTTAGTGTCCAAGGTAGAAAAAGGGCAGCGGTGGCCGAGCTGGTACCTGGCAGCGCGATCCGATGTGGTGCTGGACACGGGTGGCGCGCTGACGGGGTTGTGGCCCGCAGTGGAGTGGCAGCGCCTGACTTCTGACCGCCGCCGCAGGCCGGCGGTCGATCAGCGGGCGAGCAGGCCGTGATCGTGGCGTTTACCCGCCTGCTTCGCTGCCCGTCGCGGCGCAAGTGGCGACCGGAGCGGTCGCGGCGCTCTGGCCTTCGTCGAGCCATTGCCGTAGCTGGCTGGTGATCTCGCTGAGGTCGTTGCTGCCCATCTTCCACCTGATTGCCGTGCCGCCCTGGCCCGTGAAGGCGGCGCAGTTGTCCGCGCGGTCATCGATCAGCAGCGCGTCGGTGAAGCTGACCCAGTGCGAGGTGAGCCATGGTCCGAAGAATGCCTGCGGGTTTTCGCTCTTCAGGGTTCCGGCCTGGCTGGAGCAGATGATGTCGTCGCAGATGACGGCCCAGTCCGAGAGGGTTTCCCTGTCATGGCCGGGCCGGCGCCTGCGGCTGCGGGAATGCTCGAAGACGCGGGCGAAGCAGTCCATCTCATCCGCGCCGGCCACGACAGCGGAGACAAGGCCATGCCCGAAATAAACGGCATGCTCCACAACATCCACCGCTGGGAACGCGAAGGCGGCCTCTCCGAACGCCACAAGCTCCACTACTGCCGCGCCCTCGACATCCACCCCGGCCAATTCGGCCCCGACAACCACGAGAACCCGCCAGACCCGCAGATGCCGGAAAGCGCCGCCCCTGAGGCCCTTGCCGTACTCCCAAAACCGCTGCGGTCAGCCGAAAGCATTCCTGACCTGCCTGACCTCCACCTGCCAGCATCCGTCGCAATGACCTACCGTGGAAGATACGAGCCCGGTTTAGGGTGTTTCACGGCGGAGCAAGAGGTAGCGATGGCAGCGCACGAGGCAAGCGACCGTGCCGAGGCGTACGAGCAGCACGGCATCGGCGAGACCACGCTCGAACAGCTCCGTGCCGACCTGATACGACTGTCCCGCCTCAGCGATACCGGTTCCCCGCTCCCGGCATTCCTGGACATGCGCCGCGTCCGGGACCGGATCTACCGGCTGCTCGACAGGAACATGTGGCCCCGCGAGCAAACCGACCTGCACTTCCTGCTCGGCTGCATCAACGGGCTCATGGGCGTTACCGCTACTCGGCTCGGTTACCCCGATGCTGCTGAGGAGATGATCCGGGCCGGTTACGCGTCCGCACTAGCGATCGATCACTGGCCGCTGCGCGGCATGCTTCGGGCGAAGCTCTCGGACACAATGTACTGGCGCGGATGGTTCCGCGAGGCACGCGACCTGGCGACCGACGGCCTGCATTACGTGTCCCAGGGGGCGCTGGGAGCTGACCTGCATGTTAATCATGCCAGGGCCGCAGCCAGGCTCGGAGAGTTGAACACAGTCCGTCAAGAGGTGGCACTTGCTCATGCCGCTCAAGAGGCCACTTATCGCAATGACATTACCGAGATCGGCGGCGAGGAGTTCGGCCTGTCACGGGCGACACAGCACGGCATTGCAGGGGCAGCGTTCGCCGGTCTAGAAGACGGCTTGAGCGAGGCGGAAGAAGAACTGGTACTTGCTATCAGCCTGTATGACGAGGGTCCTGGTCAGGGCGAGCAGCACTGGTTTGGCGGCAAGGCCCTCGCAGGCGCCGATCTGGCCGTCGTCCGGCTCCGGTCGGGTGCGCTGGAAGCCGCAGAAGCTGCACTGGAGCCGGTCCTGGCTCTTCCGCCAGCGAGGCGTGTCTCCGTACTGACCACTCGTCTGGCCCGTGTGCGAGACGAACTCGCTGCGCCGCTGTTCCGGGGCTCGCCTCAAGCCCGCAATATGTACACGAAGATCGAGGAGTTCAGCCGTCAGGCTGTCACCTCGGGACTGCACTCGCTGTCAGGCTGATCGGCTAGCGGCTCTTGCTGCCGACGCCTGCGTATATGCCGATCTTTGCCAGGTCTTTCGGCCGGGGCGGCTTGCCCGCCGGGTGCCAGAGCGGTGCCTGTACCAGCCCGGGCGCCACCAGGTCGAAGCCCTCGAAGAACGCGCTGACTTCCTGGTGGCTGCGCAGGATCAGCGGCGCTGTGGCGTTCCGGTAAGCGGATGCCGCCTGGCCGGCGATACCGGGAGGGTGGAAATCCTGCGTGCCGTGAGAAAGCGCCAGGTAGCTTCCGTCCGGGAGTGCGTCACGGAGCCTGGCAACCAGGCCGGTGGGTCTCTCCTCGTCCGTGATGAAATGCAGGATCGCGACCAGCAGCAAGGCGACCGGCTGGGTGAAGTCGATGAGGCCGCGCAACTTCGGATCGGCCAGGATGGCTTCCGGGTCGCGCAGGTCGGCTAGCACGATGCCGGTGGTTCCGCTGCCGGTGAGCAGGGCGTTGGCATGCACGTTGACGATGGGTCCGTAGGTTGTCGGGTAGTGTGCACTCATAGGACATGATTCCGGGAGGGTCGGTCAGATGAGTCTAGGCGCGGGGTTCGTGCGGGTCAGCACGGCCAGCCAGGATGAGGCTAGCCAGGTCAAGGTGATCACTGCCGAGAGCGGGCAGCGCGGGATCACGATCGTGAAGTGGTTCAGGCTGCATGGCTATTCGGCGTCGAAAGGCGAGCAGGAGCCCGCGCTGCGTGAGGCTATCGCGGACATGGAGCGCGGTGATTACTCGGTTCTTGTGGTGACGGAGTCGCGGAGCCTTGACCGCAGGGAAGATCTCGATGCGCAGGCTGAGATCTTGCTGGCTATCCGCCGGGCGGGCGGGGACGTGATCTCGATCGCCGAACCGCAGTTCGGGAAGACAGATTTCGCCGGTCGGGTGGTCACGCTGGTGGCGCAGCACGCGAACGCGGAGAAAAGCAGGACAGTCAAGAACACCACGTATCGCGGGATCATGATGATTCGTGATAACAGGGCGCATCACGGCGCGCTGCCCTCGTTCTGGGCAACGAAAGGCGTCCGCTATTCCCGGCAGGCATACTGCGACAACCCCGCCGCCGTCACCGATATTTACGAGCGCGTTGCCGGCGGCGAATCCCTTTCTTCCATCGGCCGCGTGCACGGTCTTTACCCGCAGTCGGTCAGGAACGTGATCCGCTTCGCGGCGAACCATGCCGGCGTCATCGAGTGCTCGTACACGCATGACGGGCGGACCGAGACGTGGGCGCATGAGGTCACGCCGGTCGTGGGTTCCGCGCTGTGGTGGCGCGCGAACAAGGCGCTGAACGCGAGCAAGGCCGGCGCGGGAGCGAACAAGGGCGGACGGCCGGTCGCGCGTCCGGCGAACTGGATCAGCGGCGTGCTGGACTGCCCGGAATGCGGAGGGAAGCTGTTCCTGAACGCCGGCCTGACGTCGTCGAGGAACTCTCGCACCGGCAAGCCCCTCGCTCAGAAGCCGCGTACCCCGAAGTTGCGCTGCGCCGGCACCGCCCGCCGGCGTGTGGCCTGCGGCCGGTTCAAGGGAACCGACGGGCAGCCGGTCATTGACCTGCTCACGGCCATGTTCGCCGGTGACGGCACGCCTATTCTGGCGTTCCAGCGGGTCGCGGGAAACGCCCACGAACTGGACTCGATGCACGCTGAGCTGCGCAGGATCCAGGCCCGCCTGTCGGCGACGGAAGATGATGACGAGCTGGACGCGCTGGTGGCCGAGCGGAAGGCGGTCAAGGCCCGCATAGAGGCGTTCGCGGTCGTGCCCGATCGTTTCGACTACGCGCCCACGGGCCAGACCGTGGCCGGGATGTGGAACGACGGAGACGACACGGTCAAGCGCGGGATGGTCCGGGCGGTCAGGCAGGCGTGGGGGCTGTCCCTGGCCCGCCAGGGCGGTCAGTGGGGTCTCGCCGTGGGCACGGCCGGGCCGCACGGCACCGGGGACGCCGGCGGGATCGTGGATCTCGGCGGGGGGCTGTGCTTCCGCCGCGCGGCGGCACTGTGACACCCGGCCTTCGCGGCCGGTGTGACAGTCACGCAGAGTTTGTCTCAGCCTCGCGCGCGCCCGCGCGCGCGTCTGCACGCGTTGGGCACGTTCTGGCCGCTGAGACAAGACAATGAGACAATCACTCAGCGTCACACGCGGTGCCACCAGCGAGCCAGCTCAAGATCACGAAGATGCAGGCTAAGGCGGTAAAATCAGGACGACACTCTGTACTGCTCTATGAATTCGCGTACGCTCTGGACGTCTTTATAGTGCCGAAGCAGCTTGACTAGATATTTCAGGCGCTCGTCTGTACGGCTAGAGTTGGCCCGGTTCTTTAGTTCCAGGATTTCGGTGGATATCCCTGCGGCCTCGTCGATATCGCCGAGGAGTATATAGTCTTCCGCAAGCCAGCTTAGATAGAGAACATTTTCTCGAATGAGGGTGTCGCTGTATGTGGAAATAGCATTTCGCAGAAGAGGCTCTGCCCTGGCGGGGTTTTTTAGCTCTGTGTAGCAGCGGCCCGCCATAACGTCTATCTCATTTCTGTTCAGCCAATATACCCAATCCGGGTCTTCGTCGGGATTGGCGCGGCCGAAATCATCTTCGACTAGCCCGAGCATGCGCTCGCAATTGCTTAGGTCGCCAGACTTGGCATCTGCCCAGGCCACTCTTTCGAGGAGCAATGCTCTTGTCGTGGCGGTGGCTTCGCGGTGGCCGCCCGCGTAAGCTGTGCGCGCGAGCAGTGCCGCTTGTCGCGGATTTCCTGTATTCGCTAGCTGGTAGCTCAGAGTCGATATGATATTTGCCGCAAGGGCAGGATTATCTGCGGCGTGTGCGGCCAGGACACCGCTTTCCGTGTACTTGGCTGCATTCCTGTACAGACCCGCGTCGGCGGCAACCCACGCCGCTAGCTGAGCTAGCTCGGCAGTGGCCGTGAGAAGCCGGCGAGACTGACTATCGGTCAAGGCTGCCTTATTGAGCAGATCGGATGTTGCCTTGAGCTCCTGAAGTACCAGCGCGTGAGAATCCCGACCCGAGATAAAGTCGTCGGCCCGGCGCAACTGCATTACTCGATGCTCAATGGCTGTAACGAGCGAATCTCCTATGCGTCGGCCGGCGCTCAGCTCAATTAGCTGCGGCTTGTTAGCAGAGAGCCACTCATGCGCTAGCATCTCAATATCTGACAATGCGCAGTGGGACACGGCCTCGTCAAACAATGCGGACAGGCTTGATATGTCGTCCCTTGTCCATCGTTGCTTGCTGATAAGATTTACCGGGATATTGTTCTGGCCGTTTGAGTCAGCGGGCAATTCTTGTCCAGTGAAGCCGAGTTCGGCCGGACTTGCCATGAAGAGTTCGCATAGTAGCGGTTGATAAAACACTGGCAGGACATGACCGTTTTCCCACCGCGAGATCTGGGTCTTGAGGCTGTCGGCCGACGCAACTCCGATCTGCGTGCGTTGAGCGAGCCTCCGAAGCTCATGTGCCAGGCGGGCTTGTGACCAGCCTGCGGAGAGCCGGGCCGTCTTGAGAGGGTTTGCCATGGGATGACCAGAGACCTTGTCCGTTTTGAGGCATCGTTCGCCATCCCTATGTTAACCCTTGTTAACGCCTGTCATCTACCTTCGGCCTATCACGCCGTGATTCGCTCTAGGGGTGGGAACGAGTCCGCAGCCGCATCCGGAATATGGCGAGTACGTCCAAACTCGGCGTAGCGCTATCTGTCAATGTTTCTGCGTGCACTACAAGCTTGGACATGTTGTGCATTCGTGCGCGCATCCCAGGCACGGGGAGTAATGAAGCGATCCGCATGGCCAGATGGGACCCCAGATGCATAGTCGCCTCGCCGCGCCCCCGGCCCGCGTTCCGGTAATCCTTCGTGCAGGTCGGCGCGGGCTGACTCTGAAGAATAACTGCGGCCCGCTTTCCGGGCTGTTTCAATAGGTCAGATATCAAATGTAAGAGGAATTAGTCATGAGTATGCCGGTGAGTGTCGTTGCGGGAAGTCCGGCCGTTGCGGGCGGGCTCCTGGCCATGGTGGCCGGGGAGTTGCCTGGTCACGGGGTGGAAGTCCGGCCAGCGGGGCTGGGTTCGCTTGCGGTCACCGTGCCCGGCGGGGCGGGGAGCGTTCTGACGGTGTCGGAGAGTGCGTCGGTGGAGTGGGAATGCCGGGTGCCGGGCGGTGCGGCTGATGCCGCCGTGATTCTCGCTGACCTTGCTGCCTGCCTTCTGGGCGGCGGGGACAGCGACCCTGGCCCGCCGGGCGGTCCTGGCGCGGGCGGGCTGTCGCTGAAGGGCAGGGCGGGGCTGGGATTGCGGCGGCGGGGCCTGGCCGCCGCGCTGGCGGTGTATGAGGATGACGAGATGCTGGAGGTGGCGGGGGAAGTCGTCGTGACCTGCCCGGCGGCCAGGAATCATGCTCAGGTCCGGATTAGTGATGATGGCGCTTTGGTGTGGGAGCGTGATTTCTGGCCTGATTACGCCGCTATCACGTGGGAGCCGGATTACTCGTGGGATCTTGGCCCGCGTGCCGGCGAGCTGGCGTGCGTGATCGCCGGGACGGTCGCTCCCGCGATTCGCCGGCTGAGCTGGGGCGGCCAGGAATCCGGGCCGGCGCGATGACGGGTTTTGCCACGGGGAACGGGCCGCGCCCGGTGCTTCCGGTACGCGCGGAGCGGAAAGGCCGGGGCTGGACCGTCGCCACGATGGCGAGGAAACTGCGGGACGCGGCGGATGACCCGGAACGGGAGGTCCCCGATCTTGAGTCCATCCGGCATAACATCTTTCGCTGGGAAAGCGGTAAGGGCGGGGTCAGCGAGCGGTACAGGTATCTTTACTGCCGTGTTTTCGGGCGTACTGAGTGGGAGCTGTTCGGTATCGGGCCGCCGGACGTTATCAGTGACGAAGGCGCGGAAGAGGAAGGAATTCCGTATCCCAGGATCAGTGTCCGGGAGGAGAAGGACCGGAATTGTCATGTGGTTCTGGTCCTGCCGCGCGGCCTTCAGCGAATTGCCATAGATATAACGAGCGCGGACGCCGATGAACCGGGCGCGTCGCAGCCAGCGCGCCGGCTCACGGTGGTAGGCGAGTAGAGACTGACGATGCGGGGTATTGTGTGTATTCATGAACGGACTCAATAGACGCCAGCGTGACGAGTACCGCAGCGAGCGGAAATGAATAGCGGGGCTGGGATGGAATGGCAGGAGTCCGCAGCGCGGCTTGCCGGGGCGGTGACCCGGCCGGGCTCAAGGTGGCGCGGGCCTGTAGCGGCGGTGCCCCGGCACCTGCTCGTCCCGAGGTGGTTCGAGGCGAGTGCGGGGACGTGGGAGTTCCGCGACGGGCACGCCGATGAGCGGGCATGGCTTGAGGCTGCCTACAGTCCTGCCCGGTCGCTGGTGACGCGGGTCGGGCCGGTGCACGCAGATCATGCGGGCGGGGGGGAGCCGGTTAAGGGAAGGCCGACGTCGTCGGCGACATTGCCGCTGCTTGTCGTGATGATGTTGCAGTATGCCTGCGTCCAGGACGACAGCGAGGTTGTTGAGATCGGGACCGGGTCGGGTTACGGCACCGCTCTGCTGGCCCGCCGGCTCGGTGACTCGCGGGTGACCAGCGTCGAACTGGACGCTTACCTGACCCAGGCGGCCGGCGAGCGGCTCGGCGCGATGGGACTGCGTCCCCGCCTGGTCACCGCCGACGCGACCGGGGTACTGGACACCAGGGCATGTGACAGGCTGGTGGCGACGACGTCGGTATGGCGAGTCCCGGTTACCTGGCTGAGGGCGCTGCGGCCCGGCGGCTGGCTGGTCACGACGATCTCCGGCACGGGGATGATCATCAGCGCGGGCAAGACGGCAGACGGCGGCGCGGCGGGGCAGGTCGAGTGGATGTCGGCTGGGTTCATGCCGGTTCGCAGCGAGAGCGACTACCCGCCGGCCTTGCGGCGCGACGACGAGCCGCTGTCCGGAGGGGAAGTCTCGCGCGGGAGCTATCCGCTTCCGAACCTGCCCGCGACGAGGAACCTGCGTACCATGCTCCAGTTCGCCGCGCCGGGCATCGAACACGACTACCGGCGCACCGCTGACGGGCTGCGGACCGCGTCGATGCTGCATCCTGACGGTTCGTGGGCTGTCGCAACGGCTGAAGGGCTGGAAGCGCCGCTCGTCCGCCAGGGAGGGCCGCGCCGTCTGTGGGACATGCTCGATGAGATCCGCAGCCGGTGGCTGGCCGAGGGATGCGAGTTCCCCTTCCACGGCGCCACGGCGAGGATCAGGCCTGACGGGACCTGTGAGCTGACCAGGGGAAGCTGGAGCGCCACGATTGCGTAAAGCGCCCGGGCAACGGACGGCCGGCCGCAGCGGGGACCCCCGGCCTCGTCGCCGCAGCCGGGACGGCATCCCGGTGACTCAAGAAGCAAACGGAGGATCACGAATGTTATCGACAAGCACCACCGCCGCGCCGGCGACTGCGCCTGCGACGCTCAGCCCGGCGGGGCTCCGGTTCCTATGGCTCGAGGTGACCGGCCGTTGTAACCTGACCTGTCGGCACTGTTACGCCGATTCCGGGCCTGACGGGACGCACGGGCTGATGACCACGGCCGACTGGCTGCGGGTGATCGGGCAGGCAGCCGCGCTAGGCACCAGGGCAGTGCAGTTCGTCGGCGGCGAGCCGACCCTGCACCCCGATCTGCCAGAGTTCGTCGGGCATGCGCTCGGCAAGGGCCTGGCTGTCGAGGTCTACAGCAACCTCGCGGCGGTCAGCGGGCGGCTGTGGGCAGTGTTCCGCCAGCCGGGCGTGTCACTGGCCACGTCATGGTACTCGGACGACCCCGCCGAGCATCAGCAGATCACCGGCGGCAGCCCGCGGGCCCACCAGCGCACGCTCGCGAACATCGGGCTCGCCCGCGCCTACGGAATCCCGGTCCGCGCCGGGCTGGTTTCCTTCGGTGACCGCCAGCGGGTGGAACCCGGCCTCCGCCAGCTCGCCCGCCTCGGGATCACGCGCACGAAGGTCGACCACGTCCGAAGCGTAGGCAGGGGCGGCAACGGCGGCGACCCGGACACCGCCGCGCTGTGCGGCCGCTGCGCCGACGGAAGACTCGCGGTCCTTCCCGACGGAAACGCCTACCTGTGCGTTTTCAGCCGGTGGCCGGAACTGCTAGCGGGCAGCGTACTGACCCAGTCGCTTGAGGAAATCGCCGCCAGCCCGGCCACCGCCGCGATCCGGCACGAACTCCAGGCCGAATTCGCCAGACGCCCCCGGCGGGAGTGCGACCCCGACGACGGATGCGACCCCGCCCACTGCGGCCCCGACTGCGACCCCGGCCCGTGAATGCGCCAGCGGGACGGGCCGGGTGACCCCTGTCGAACTCGCTATCAGGCTCACTGTCCGATTCAGTGTCCGGCTCACTATCCGGCTTAGAAACGAACACTGAATCGGACAGATGCCTCAGCCTATCTTCGCAGATCAACGGCCGTGACAACGCGGAAGGCAGGTTCCCGGCTGGCCTTACAGGCCAACTTGCCGCCGTCCCTCCCGGCCTTGCGCAGATGATCTTGTGCACGTGCACGGCTCGCGCGTGTCTGCACTTAGCGATGATTTCACCCCCCGTGCACAACGCCCGTGCACAAGATCACCTGGCCAGACCCCAGCGGTCCCCCGGCCGATCGCGCAACCCGCAGCCTGCCCCTTACGGTACAGAACACGAAGGAGCCGTGCGCGTGCGCGCTACCAGCCCCAGGATGCCCCAAAGCGACTGCCGTTCTGGCGCGGCTCAAACTTGCCCTTGATGTAGTACGGAAGACCTGGTATGGTAATCCACCCTGATTATCGGAGCGGATAGACGGCCGGTTAGACGGTTACTGATCGTGACTGGAACTGTCCGTGCTGCCTCGCGCGCGCCTGCGCGCGTTGGGGCCGTTTCCGTGGACTGTGCGCACTCTTGCGGACAGTTACGGATGGTGACTGTCACACCCTGGCGTGCCAGGGCCTCATTTCGGAAAGGAGGGATGCCCGCCCGGCTAGTCCGAAAGGAGGTGATGCTTCACGACGAGCAGCGCCGCCGAAACGCCGTTACCGGAAGAGGTGAACGCCTATCAGCCAGCCGACCCGCACGCGCGTGAGCCGGTGATCCTGCCAGCCCGCGACATCAGGCTTCCTGACCTGCTCCGCTACATCGAAGCCGGCCACATTGTCATCATCGTTCCCGCACCAAGCGCCCCGCCCCGGTAACCCGGCCCGGAACGCGCCCGCAAGCCGAACCGCCCAACCCCGAGAGCACAGCCAGACCGCCCCGTGACCGCATCCTTGGTCACGGGGCGGCATCCTTCCCGTCCCGGCATTCCCCGCAGCGCGCCAGAACGCCCCAGGACGGCCTGAGAGCCGATCCCCCATGCCTTTTCATGCCCCCGCCCTGTTCGGCAGCCCAGGGACGCTCTGAGCGTATCGCTTCGGTGTTCGATTCCTCCCGCTGAACAGCCCCGAACGTGTGTGCACAACACGACTTGCAATGGTCATTGTCGACGTAGGCGATCCGCGTGTCGGGCGCGACCTGCCCGGCGACTTCGTGCACGTTTCCGGCGGAGGGAATTCCTGTGCCGATGTCGATGAATTGCCGTATCCCGGCTTCTGCGGCCAGGAACCGAACGGCGCGCTGCAAGAACGCCCGGTTCGCCCGGGCGATCCGGGGCACCTCCGGGAAGTCAGTCACGATGCGCCGGACGGCTTCCCGGTCAGCGGCGTAGTTGTCGTTGCCGCCCAGGTACGCGTTATACATCCGAGCCGGGTGCGGCTTGCTCGTGTCGATCTCCGAAGCGGCGAAACTAGATTCCATTGCATCCCTTCCCGTCACGGGCATAACTCGTCATAAGCCTCCGTCAAGGACGGGATCTTCGGAAGATGACAATCGCGGCCAGTCTGGGTCAGTGCCTGGTGTTTATCTCACCGGCAAGGCGGTAATCGGTAATTGTCCGGAGGTGGGTGACCGTTTCTCATTGGTGACCGTTCGCATGATCCGGCTCGAATGCATCCGCGACGACGTGCTCGACGGCTGACTCCCAGGACGAGCCTGTGCGCACGGCCCTCAACGCCCTGGACCTCGCCGCCCAAGCCCGCTGGGTCACCCCTGTTCAGCGGCGTGGCGCTCGTCAGCGGCCTTAGGGATTTCGGAGCCGGTTACCCAGTTGACGCGACGCCGACGGCTACCCCGACCTGGGGGCCGGGGAGCGCCAGTTCACGGCCGAACTCGAAACCGGTCCACGGCGCTCCGTTCGTACCTGATCTGGGGCAGTCCCGCTGGCTGGGCGCTCCCTGCCGGTCGTCGCCCGCGAGGCCGTCCGAACTAACCCGGCGAACTACCCGAAAAACCGCGCGCTGGGCCTTAGCCGACGGCCATTTCCGGCCGCGATGTCGGTGGCGCCTGCTACTGGATTCTCGGCCATGTCGCGCAGCCGCCTGTCGCCGGCCAGGGCTGCCCTGTCAGAAGATGCTGTTCAGTACGGGATGCTCATTCAGGTGACTATCACGGGTTCCGTGGTGTGATCATGGATCGGGTCAGGGTGGTCTCGGCTTGGTCCACGGCGTTCGCCAGGCGGTGGTGGAGGTGCGAGGGGATCGTTCCGATTCCCAGACCGCACGCACGGACCTGGGCCTGGAGCTGAGAGTTCTGGGCGCTGGTGAGGGATTGGCTCATCTGATGGTTCGCCAGCAGGTCTCTGGCCGCGTAGCCGTCTGCGTTCCCTGCGGTGATTAGCGCTGCGCGGAGGCTGAGTGCCTGAGTGATGTCTCGGTCTGCTGCGAGGTCAAGTGCATTCAGCGCGATTCTCGTGCGGGTGACGGCGGTAACTGGGTCTTGTTCTTGTGCCAGTACGCAGACGGCGGCGATCATCGTGGCCGCGCCCGGCGGGGGATCCTGCCCGGCGGCGTGCTGGCACAGGACGCGGAGCACTGCCTGGACGGCGCGTTCCCAGGGTTCAGCTACCGTCGCCTGCTCGACCATCCGGGCTGCCTCGGTGGCGTGGGCGTCGGCGAGCAGGGCGAGGATGGCGGCCTGGCGGCCGTCGAGCAGGCGGGCACCCGTGCCTCGGTGTGCCGCAGCGTGCTCGGCGGCTTCTTTCCAGCGCCCGGCCTGGGCGAGGGCGCGCGTGCCGTCGGCGAGCAGTGCCGTCCAGGTCAGCGTGCAGGCTTCTCTGCGGCCGTCGGTGGTGTCGGTCATGGTGCCGAAGTCGATCCGCATGCCGCCGATGACGACCGTGGCGCGGTTGAGTGCCGCCCGGTGGAGGGCTTCGAGCATCGCGTGGGCGTCGTTGCCGTGGCCGTCGCGGATGAGCTGGCGGGGGAGGTTCAGGGCCGGCTGCAGGGCGAGCCTGACCGCCCATCCCGGCAGCGGTGCCGACCGGGCGAACATCTGGTACTGGCGGTGACACAGTGCGCGGGCCAGGGCGGGGATGCCGCAGTCGGACGCGATGAGGGCGGCCTTGTTGAGGATCTCGGCTGCACGGGTCGCCCTTTCCTGGCAGGTTCCCTGTTCTGCGGTGGCGGCGAGGGCGGCGAGTTCCGCGACGCGCGCCTGGAGGGGCAGGCCAGGTGGGCGGGGGCGCGGGACAAGCGGGAACCAGGTAGTGCCGGTTCCGGCGGCTGCGCTCATCGGTTTGCGGCCTTGGCCGGGTCAGGGCCGAAGACGGCGGTGCTGGCGGTGTCGGCCAGGGCGGACTGCGTCGCGTAAGGCAGGCCGAGCCGGTTCCATGCGAAGATCACGTGGTGGGCCAGGACGTCGCGCAACCCCCGGTGCAGCCGCCCGGCGGCGGCGATGCTCCCTAGCTCCCGCCCTGCGGCGGCGTAGGCGGCTGCCCACTGAGCGCAGTGGGCGAGCGGCGCGCCGTCGCGCATCTGGGATTCGGCGTCGGCGGTGATCAGATGGCGGACGCAGGCAAGCAGGCCGGACCCGTTCTGGCTGCCTGGCGGAGGCTTGCGGTAGCGGGCGACGCGGGCCCAGATGTCGCCCTGCTCGAAGAAATCCTGCCGGGCGGCGCGCATCATGACCGAGCAGAGCATGAGGGAGATCTCCCGGCGGTGACTGTTTTCCGGCAGCTCGCGGAGGTAGGCAAGGATGTCCCGGCTGTCCGCGTGGAACAGGCGGTGCGCGGCGTCCATCGCCTCCGGGCCGCCGAAGGCGCGGACCTCCGGCTCGTAGACCACTCGTGTCCAGCCAGTGATGTGACCTGCGCCGGCCAGATCGTCGAGGTGCTCCCCGATGCGGGCCTGGCTTAGCGGCCCCGCCTGGTAACGGATCCGCCAGCTCGGGTGCTTGCGGATGAACCACCAGCCGCAGGCCAGCCCGTGAGCGTCGAGTTGCGGGGCGATACGGCCTGCTGCGGTGTGCTCGGCACGGTGCCAGTCGGGGAAGGCGACGTTGACCTGGTGCCAGCGGTCCATGGAATCTCCGTGGGGTCAGGCGAGGGCGAGGAAGGCATCCCAGTACGGCTCAGGGGCCTTCCCTGTGCCGGCCGTATGCAAGGCCAGGGCCGCGCCGGCCATCCCGTCGAGCAGTTCCGGGTCGCCGTCTTCTCGGCCGGCGACCAGAGCGGTCAGGCGGGCGACGACGTGGGGAAGCTCCGCCTCGATCTCGGGTGCGGCGGTGTCAGCGGCCATCCGCCACGCTGCTTGGAGGAGCCCGGCCGTGCCGTGGCAGAGGCCAGGTCCGGTGAGCCGGCCCAGCTCCCCGGGATCGCGGAGGACGTTGAGGATAGCTGCTTCGGCCGCCCGTTGCCGCGCTGGGTCGCGGAGCGCGAGCCCGGCGAGCTGCTGGGCGCGGGCCGTGCCGCGCCGTAGCACCACGACGGGCGGGGCCGCATGGCCGGGTCCACTCCCGGCGCGCGCGCTTGTGCGGCCGTGACATAGCCAGGCCACCACGGGCCGGCAAGGCCCCCGCGCCGCCACTGGTCGGTCCAGGCGCAGATCCGGTGCACGGCCTCTTCCGCGCCGGGGACGGTGATGTCGCGAAGCATGGACATCGACAGGACAGCCAGGACGGAGCTGATGCCGTGGGACATGCCGAAGTTCCCGTGACCGCCGGGGAAGTCCTGGCTCGGCTCCCCGCTTGTCGAAGCATCCGTCCACCAGGACGGCAAATTGTTCCTCGCCGCGGGAAACGGCTCGGTCAGCCGCGTGAGGCAGGCCAGGACATTCCGGGTTATCTCGTGACCGGGATGCGCGGTCAGGTGGTAGGCGGCCAGGCCGGCCAGGCCCCGGATCAGGTCGAACTCGCGCAGCTCCGGACGATCGCCGCGATCCATGCGGGCGCGGGCGCTCGCGAGGCAGGTCCGGGTGATGCTCAAGGTGGCGTCGTCCAGCGCGGCCACCGCCTGGGGGTAGTGGCCGGTGGCGGTGGCGGCGATGCGGAAAACGAATGCGAGCGCGGGGGCGCCGAAGAACAGGCCCGCATTGGACGCCGCGGTGACGCTGCCGCTGGCGGCCTCGGCGAGCCATCTGCGGGCGGTCGCCCAGTCCCCATGGCCGGAGCGGGCGCGCTCGACGTGCACTAGGGCGATCCCGGCCGCGCCGCCGGCCAGGGACTGAGGCCAGCGCCGCCCGTCACCCTGATTGCCGGGAGGCAGGAGGGTGGTGCCGGGATGGGCGAGAGTCACGGCGATCTCGCTGGCTGTGGCAAGCGCTCCGGGGATCGGAGTGGCGAGGGTGACCGTGGTCACGATGTCTTCTTCTCCTCGCGGGCCAGCCAGCTCAGCGCGGCTGCCCTGGCCAGGTGCAGGCAGGCTCGCTCGGCGGCGGGGTCAGGTCCGGCGGTGCGGGCATGGTGCAGGTGCAGCAGGTCCGGTAGCAGATCCGCGAGGCTGACGGTCCCGGCCTCCTCCAGTGCGGTGCGGTAGGCGGCGAGCGCCTGGCGGCGCGCGGCCCACGCCTGCGTGCAACGGGCCGTTGCCTCAGTCGTGTCCTGGCAGTGCCCACAGATGAGGGCGACGGCCTGGTAGTAGCTGGCGCGCGGCGGCGGCGTGGCGACTGGCCTGGCGTGCCTGGTAAACCAGCGCATCGCCTCGGCGCCATTGCCCGTCGCCGACACGGCGATGTCGGCCATGCTGGCAGCGGTCAGCGATGCCGCGTCCGGGCCGCCTCTGCCCGCCGAAGCGGTCAGCTGGGCCACGGCGGCTGCGGAATCCGCGGCGAAAAATGCCTCGGCGGCGCTCATCGCTGCGGTGCCGCCGAACCGCGCGGCTTCGGGGTAGTAGGTGTCCCAGCTCGTGCGGGTGATCAGCCCCGCATCCCGCAGTTCGCTGGTCCAGGTGCCGACCTGCGCGGCCGCCAGGCCAGGGTGCCGCCCGCCGAGGGTGAGGCGCAGCCGCAGGTGCGGTTCGGGGTCGTCGTAGCGGATGAACCACCAGGAACTCTGGTCGCCAAACCGGCCGGCGAGGCCAGGCAGGTGCCGGGTGAGGATGGCCTCTTGCAAGTCACGCGGCGCGTAGAGCTTGAGGTACACCCGCCCGTCGCACCCGGGCAGGTGGGCGTCGCCCCGCCTGGTGACCTCGCCGTGCCACCGTACCGGGCCGACGGCAGAGCGGGCGGCGAGGGGGATGGTGATCTCGTGCGGGCGTCCGGCGGCCCAGCCGAGATCGCCGGGTCCTGGCGCGGCGCGGAGCCTGGCCCTGCCAGCGCGGTTGAGGTCAGCGCGCAGCAGCGCCCGGTGCGACGGCTCGGCCAGGTCCAGCGTGAGGTACCGGTCGCCGTCGCCCGCATAGACGTGTCGAGGCAGACGGGCCTGGTCGGCCCACGCGGAGAGGGCCTCGGCCCAGCAGGGCAAGCTCGCTTTCGGGCTGGGAAGGTCGGCGGCAGTGAGCATCCAGCGCGCCGGGGAAACGACCGCCCGCCGGTAGCGGAGCGCCGGGCACGAACGGCAGCAAGGACGCTGCTCCCCAGTCGAAGGCGGTGCACGGCACGGCCAGCGCGACCGGGGCCTCCAGCAGGAACCGGGCCAGCGGGTGGCTGTGAATGGTCAGGTCAACCGCGCTGGGCAAGATGGTGTGCACCGCCCGGCAGCGGGAGACCGACACCAGGTGCAGGCGTCGGGCATCTGCGGTAACCGCCAGGTCCGAGACGGGAACCCGCTGCGCGGCGCAGTCGGTGCGGTGCTCGCCGAGCGAGATCAGCAGCCCCGCCACCTGCGGGACGCGGCCGACGTTCTCCGACTTCACGTGCAGCGGGACGGCGGAAATCTGGGCGAGCAGCGAGTCCTCGTGGACGCCTGGCAGGACCGAGTACACGCCGCGCATCCGCTCCCGGTCAGTGCCATCGAGCAGGCCCAGGAAACGGCCGGTGACCGTGCCTGCGCCTCGGGATACTCCGAGCACATGCAGGGTGAAGCGCCCGGCGTCCAGGGCGGCGATGCTCGCGGCGTGGACCCGGACGGTCAGCTCAGCGGTGGGCTGAACCGGATCACCAGGGTCGGCCACGGCCAGGGCGGCGACCAGCGCATCGTCGAGCGTAATCTCCTGCTCGCCGCGAATCACGGCCCGCTGCGCCAGCCTCGCCAGCGCCCGATCGCGTTCGGTCAGGGAGCTGGCCCGGTCAGCCTGCCGGGAGCCGAGGTAGCCGTCCGGGAAACCGAGGCCGGCGCTGTCATCGGTCGCGTCCAGGACGGGCACGACTGCACCGGGGCCGTACCGGTCCAGGAAACGAGCATGCCACGCTGCCCATCCCTGGCTGAGCACCGGGCGCCTGGCCAGGCGGACCAGAATGCCTGCCGCGGCCGCCGCCTCGGCAGCGACTGTCTCCGGGAGGGTCAGATCCCAGTTCAGCCGCAAGTCGATCGCGAGTGTCGGCCCTGCAGCCGGGCGGATGCGCGTCGTGAGCGCGGCGGTACGCTTCCGCTCGTCACCGGCAGCGGCCAGGGACGGAGCGGTGTTGTGACGGGCAAGGCCAGCGCTGACCGCTCGCAGGCGGGCCGCTCCGGCATCCCCCGGCGGCGCGGCCCTGTCCAGCTCGGCGAGCAGGGCCGCTAGCGGGTCGGGTGAGGTCATCGGGGCGCGCAAGCTGGTGAGCAGGAACCCAAGGCTGACCATCTGCCTGATAAGGCGGCTGATCACCTCGGCGCCGGCTGCGGGAAAGCGGTCGGCCAGTTCCGAGGCCAGGTCGGCGACCAGTACCGGGGACCGCGTCGCGTCCAGAACCGCCCGCACGGGCGGGGTAGCGCGTACCCGCACCCGCTGCGGTGCGCCGCCGGGCGACCCGCTAGACCGGTGACCGATCACCAGGTGCCCGTCCCGCTCCGCCACCAGGTCGCTGGCGATAACGGTTAGGTGCGGGCGCAGCGCGTCTTCGGGGAACCTGCCACGCGTGGTCAAGCCATGCCCGCCACGCCGACGCCGTCGCGCCCGCACCGACCAGGTCCGGCCACGGCATGGCGAGGTCACGGGTGTCCCAGGCCGGTCCGCGCGTGAGCAGCGCGTCCAGGTACTGGTACATGGACTGGATCCTCTACGGGCAGCTGGTGCACGCGGAGTAGCAGGTCGACGTGCAGCCGTCGTCGGTCATGCGGATAAGGCGGTCAGCCTCCGGGCCGGCCTTGATGATCGTCACGTCCAGGTCCCAGTCGTCCGGTACCAGCCCGGCCGACTCGTCTTGTTGAACGGTCATTTGCTCTCCTTCCGTGCGGGTGTCTGGCGGGCGGGGCTCTCCGCCGCCAGGCGTGACCAGTTGGGCGGCCGGGATCTACGGCCAGGTGACGGTGAGGATGCCGTGCCGTTTAGGCACGGCGATGAGGCCTGAGGGAAGCGGGTCCGTGACCGCGATGCCAGGCAGGTAGCGGAACGTCGCAGTGACCCGGCGACAGTAGCCGCGCGCCCAGCGCCGCAGCAGGTCCGCGTACTGCCAGGCAACCTCCTCCGCCTGCGGGCCGTGGGCGATGACGCCGCTCTCATAGGCCTCGGGATCTTCGCTGACCTTTCGCGCCGTCCGGTAGGCGATGCTGCCGGCGGTGATCATCGCCGGAGTGCCGTACAGCGCTCCCCGGCCTACGATGCCCTGGTCGATGGCCTGCTGGGTCGCGCGGAGCTGGGCGACTTGCGGGGAGTTCATGGTGGTGAACAGGCTCACCTCGTCCGGGTAGTCGTACCGCTCTCCCGTCCACAGCTCCAGCCGCGGCGAGTCAAGGGCCATGTTGAGCGCCTCAGCGTCGATGGGCAAGGCCGGGTCGTCGGTGTGCAGGACGACTCCCTCGCGGAGCATCACCTTGCGGTCGGCGTGCGCGCCGGCGCCCTGGAAAGGCACGAAGGCGGCGAGCTGGTAATGCCGGCTCAGCAGCCCGCCGGAGTCCCGCCCGAAGGTCACCGTCCGCGTAAGGCCGCGCAGCCGCAGCGGTACCACCAGCCGCCCCTCCGGGGCAAGCTGGGAGATCCATGCCGGGGGAATGTCCCAGGCTGCCGCCGTGATGACGATGCGGTCGAAGGGCGCCCCGTCGGGCACTCCGTGCTCAGCGTCCGCGAGCACCACCCGGACCTGCCCGTACCCGGATGCGTCCAGGCACGCCCGGGCGCGGGCGGTCACCTCCGGGTCGATGTCCACCGTGGTTACCCGGCCCTCCGGCCCGGCAAGCTCGGCGATCAGCGCCGCGTTATAGCCGCCCGACCCCACTTCAAGGACCCGCATGCCCGGCTCGATCCCGGCCGGCTCAAGCTTCATCGCCTGGATATTGGGCGCGGACACCACACTGAGCAGCAGCCCGTCCCGATCACGCCTGGCCACCACGGTGCCCAGCGGCGCGTACGCCGCCTCCAGCGTCTCCCCCGGCGCGAACATATGCCGGGGCACTGCCGCGAACGCTGCCTCTACCGGCCTGGACACGATCGCGCCTTCATCGCGCAACGCCCGGACCATGGCCCCGCGCAGTTCGTCTGCCCTCGCCGGGTCATGCCCGCCCGCCATCGCACCAGTCACCTCACCAGCCTGACCGGGACTGGCCGTGCTTGCCGTCTGCGACACACGCTGCTCCTCGCTGCCATCAGCGGACTCGACCAGGCACCGCCCCAGCGCGGCGCCAGCCAGCTCGCAGTTCCGTAGCCTGCCGGCACAGGCATCAGCGGGCAACCTCGCGGTGATGACAATCTGAAGCATCACACGGCCGAGCGTCACAACAGATCGTTATCAGCGAGCATCATCTTGGAGACAGCAAAGTGGCGAGCCTGCCGCACGAGGAGTTACCGCTCCGCTGCCCGCAGCAGATTGTTGACAGTTGCAAGGCCGGGACTTGCCGGTCCGTTGGTGACCAGCAGTTGACTCCGATCGCTAAGGCGATCCGCAGCTGAGCTGAACTTGCGTGCAAGTTCGTACATACTCGTCGCCCGTGCCAGATGGCCAAGCGTAGCCTCAACGGTATGAGGACGTATGCGGCCAGTTCAGCGACCTGGTTCCCGAACCGTGCCGTCATCCTATGCGAGCAGATTAGGCCGCCCGGTGCACTGCGCACAGAGCGGCCCGCAAGCGTCGCTTGCGTACTCACCGTTCCGGCCTTAGCCGACAGCGCAGGACCCAGAAGAATTTCAGGCCCGGCCTCCCGGCTGCTAGGTACCCGCGGGCAAGTGACACCGCTTCATCGCCGCAGCCAGCGCGCAAGTATCCGCACTCCCAGATCACGGAGGAGACCATGGCCCTACGATTCGTTGGCAAAGGCGGCAGTGAGCAGAGCAGTTGCCCGTCAGTCTCGGTGGACGACGCGGACGGCAGCTTCGTCTTCGTCGGCTATCCCGAGAATGACCCCGGTGTAATCGCCGAGATCGAGACCCATAGTCACATCGAGCCAGGAGAACAAGCGTTCCGGGTGCCGCGAGCGCTTCGCAAGGCGATATGGGAGGCATGCGGAGGTCATGATCCAGATTTTGGCTGATCTGTTCCAAACGACCCGGCGCTCGGTCACCCACCTGGAACTCAGGGATACCTACGGCCAGACGACGGGCTACCAGGCGTGGCAGGAGGGCGTGCCCGGCAGCGGAGATCTCTGGCTTTGAGCTGTTCCGGCCCTGGATCGGCCTCGTGCGCGGGCATGTGGACCGAGGAGTCTTGTTCCGTCGTGCCCGCGTGGTCTCCGAGCCGGTTTCGGGCTTCATCCGTTACGAGAATGCCATGACGCCCGCCGCTAACCTGGCGGCAGGAGAACAGGTCCGCTGGCTGCCACGCCAGCGAACGAAGGACATCGCCCTTCCGGGCTGCGACTTCTGGCAGTTTGACGGCGGCCTGGTGTGCTTTGTCTTCCAGAGCGGCGACGGGGAGCCAGCGGGTCATGAGCTGACAGAGGATCCCGCCGTGGCGAGGCTGTGTAACGCGGCGTTCGAGGCAGTGTGGGAACGCGGCACCGATCACTCGGAGTACCGGCCCCGCTGAAACCGTCGTATCGCTCCCGTGGCCGTTCATCCATCCCCTAGCGTCGCGGCGGCACGCCAGGTCATCGCTGACCGGCTCAGGGAAATCTTGCGGGATGCGGGCATAACCGGGCGAGAACTCGCCCGGCAGGCGGGCTGGGACGAATCCAAGTGCTCACGGCTCATCCACGGCCGCACACCACCATCCGATGAAGACATCCGCGCCTGGTGCGCGCTCTGCGGCGTGCCGGCGGAGGTCCCCAACCTGATCGCCGCGAGCCGGAACGCCGATAACGCGTACGTGGAATGGCGCCGGGTACAGCGCAGCCAGAAGCGAATGCAAGAGATGCGGCTACCGCTTTACGAGCGAACCTCCCTATTCCGTTTCTACTGTTCGGATGTCATCCCGTGGCCGTTGCAGACTCCTGCATATATGAGGTCTCTTATGACGCGGTTCAACGAGTTCCACAAGGGGGGCGCCACAGACATCGACGAGGCAGTACGAGCGCGTGTGGCACGACGCGGCTACCTGGCTGACGGTACCCGCCGCTGCAGGATGATCCTCGAAGAGCCGGTATTGCGCGGCAGGTTCGCGGCAAACGAGGTGATGGCCGAGCAGCTTGACTATCTGCTGGATATCCGCCAGCCGAACCTTTCCTTCGGAATTGTCCCAGTGACCGCAGCATGCTCTCACTGGCACACCGAGACCTTCTCGATCTATGACGAGGCTCGTGTGTTCATTGAGCTCGTGTCCGCCGGAGTAACCATTACCCAGCCGCGTGAGATCGCTCTGTACATCAGCCTTTTCGACGATCTCGCCATCGCCGCTGTCTACGGCGACGCTGCCCGTGCTCTCGTCACCGACGCAATCGCCGCGCTGGACCGCTAATCGCGTGCAAGTTCGTACACGCCAGCGGGCTACGCGGGAATTCCGGGCTTAGCGTTAAGGGCGTGAGACTCATATGGCCGCTTCAGCGACCCGGTCGGGAAGCCACCGCTTCCAGACCTGGGCGAATTGTGACCAGGCGGTGCCGTCCGCTCATACCGGTATCGGAAACGAGGGATTCCGCTGGCGGGCGCCGGCAGGCTATTGCGGGGCAGGAGGTGCGGGATGCAAGCCGCAGCGGCTTGCCCGGCGTGTCGTTCGGGCGTGATTGCCCGGCGCGGTGATCCGTTGTGCCCGGTCTGCGTTAAGGCGGCCGGGGGACTGACGGCGTCGCCGTTGTGGCTCTTTGATTCGCCGTTGCTGCGCCGGGTACTGGCTGAGGTGAACCTGCCGGCCGTACCGGCGGTCGTTCGGGCGGCCTGCGGCCTGTCGCAGCGGGATATGGCCGCGCTGGTGGGCTGGAGCGGGGCGGCGCTGAGTTACTACGAGCGCGGTCAGCGAGCCGGAATCTTCGATATCCGTTCCATGCTGTTGTTCGCTGACGCGGTGGGCATGCCGCGGGCGGCTCTCCTGCCGCTGGTGCTGGCCTGCCCTGACGCTGGCCCGGCGGCCGGCTCAGCCGGCGCCGCGCGCACAGGGTTGAGGTGGCAGCGTTCCGGCGACGCGGCAGATGCTGCAAGCGATGCGTTCCCGACCCCGGTGGGTGCGCCGAATGGGGCGGGCGACTCTCATCTCCGGTACTGGCAGGCGTGCGCGGATGTCTTGTGTGCGAGAGGACGGCAGTTCGGCGGCGCGGTGTTGCTGTCGTCGGCGCTTGAGCTGTGGCATCGGGCCGGGCTGGCATTGCGTGAGCGCGTTCGACGTCCGGGCGGCGGCCGGTTCATTGCTGCCGCCGTGGATGTGGCGCTGTGCGCGGGGTGGATCGTGCTGGACTCCGGGCGCCCGCTTCTGGCAAGGCCGCTGATCGGTGAGGCACGGAGGCTGGCAGCATGCGCCGCGGACCCGGTGCTCGCCGTGCGTGCCCTGGCCGATGAGTCGGCGCTCTGCGCCGAGCTGGCCAGGAGCAGCCAGGATTCGGCGCGGCGGGCGCTGCGGCTAGCACTTGAGGCGCAGGAGGAAGGGCGTTACCTCCCGATACCCCAGATGCACACCCTGATCGCGCTGCGACATGCCTGCGCGGCATCGCTGCTGAGCGACAAGGAGGCGTTCCAGAGCGCGATCGCCCGTGCCCGCCGCGAGATGGAGCGCGGCAGCCGGCACGACCCGCCGCCCGGATGGCTGCGATTCGTCAGCGAGTCCGAGATCACCGCACAGGAGGCGCGGGGATACCTGAATCTTGGGGAAGCAGGCCGCAGTGCCTTGCTCTACCGCCGGCTGCTGGCGTCCGGGCCGAACGTCCGCGACCGCGCCCGGTGCGGCACGGGCCTGGCGGCCGCTCTGCTGGTCCAGGGCGCGCTCGATGATGCGGTGTCGGCGGCGACCGAAGTCCTGTCTTTGCTCGAAACACACGACGCTTCGGTCATTTGCCTTGACCAGCTGCGCGCCGTGCGCCAAGCGACCGCCAGCGCTGCCGGGGCCGGCAAATTCCGCGACCGCTTCGACATGATCGAGCGGGCACGGGCTGTGGCCCACCCCCTCACGTGCCAGGACCATCCAAGCATTGCGGAGGCCCGCACTTTGGCTAGCGAACCGTCCGTCCCGGCGGGCATTGACCCCGCAGTCGCGACTGCGGCCCCAATGATCTGACTTCTGAGCGCCGCCGCGGCCCGGCGGTCGATCAGCGGGCGAGCAGGCCGTGATCGTGGCGTTTACCCGCCTGCTTCGCTGCCCGTCGCGGCGCAAGTGGCGACCGGAGCGGTCGCGGCGCTCTGGCCTTCGTCGAGCCATTGCCGTAGCTGGCTGGTGATCTCGCTGAGGTCGTTGCTGCCCATCTTCCACCTGATTGCCGTGCCGCCCTGGCCCGTGAACGCGGCGCAGTTGTCCGCGCGGTCATCGATCAGCAGCGCGTCGGTGAAGCTGACCCAGTGCGAGGTGAGCCATGGTCCGAAGAATGCCTGCGGGTTTTCGCTCTTCAGGGTTCCGGCCTGGCTGGAGCAGATGATGTCGTCGCAGATGACGGCCCAGTCCGAGAGGGTTTCCCTGTCATGGCCGGGCCGGCGCCTGCGGCTGCGGGAATGCTCGAAGACGCGGGCGAAGCAGTCCATGTTGTCGGTCGCGACGACGACCATGGCCTCGGCGCGGATCAGGCGCAGCACTTCGAACAGCTCGACGTTGACTTTTCATCTTCGCGCAGTCCAGGTCGAGGCGGCGGGCCAGGAAGTCGTCGCGGAACGGGCTGCGGAGCTGTATGCCCATGGCCGCGATGACCTGATCGGAGGACAGCAGGCCCTTCATCCAGTCGCTGGCGGTGTTGCGGGCAGGGTCGAATACTCCGGCCATGCCTGCTTCGAGCTGGGCGCGGAGAGGGTGGGTGGCGCTTTGCCGGATCGAGGTCCAGAAGGGATCGCGGGACAGCACGCCGTGCCAGTCGGAGAAGACCACCCGCCGCGACAGCGGCATCTGCCTCATGTGGCTCCCTTAATGCGCCGTTGTCCGAGTTGCCGGCGGATTTGAGCCGCCGCGCAGTGCGTTAGGTCCAGCAGGTTCAGCGTGGCATCAAGCCAGGCCACAGGCGGGGATTTCCGGCCGGCAAGCCGCCGGAAATACGCGCGGATAGCCGCGTTGAATTCTGGATCGGTGTAGATGCTGCCTGCCGGGAACTTGCCCTGGTTCCGGTCGTGCACGCCGTCCTGCGGCAGGTCCAGGTAAAGGACCAGGTCCGGGGCAGGAACCGGCCGCCGCCGGCATGGCCGGCGTAGCAGGGCACTAAGGCGACATCCAGGTCGCTGAGGTCGCGGGACAGCGCCGGCCAGCGTGGTCTTGCCTGCGCAGCACGGACCTTCGAGAGCCACGACGCACGGCCGCGCTGCCGTCATGCGCAGATTCCGCGCTCAGTTTTTCCCGCGCCGGAGCCGCCCTCAAGCAGCCGCATCCAGCCGAGGATGCCGCCCGCCCCGTGCGCCGTGCAGGCGAGCGGGAAGGCTGCGATGCGAGCGGCGCGGCTGCTGGCCGGCCCGGGCGCGCCGAGCCAGGACTCGGTCACGATGAGCTGCGCAGCGCAGATCGTCGCGTAGCAGGCGGCGGCAGTCCGGATGGGTGGCGAGCCCCGCGCGATGAGTACGCAGACGAGGGAGGGGACGATAGCGCATCCGATCCATTCGGCCGCCGATCCGCAGGCCGATGCGGCCAGCATGCTGGCCCGCCAGCCGGGCAGCGTCGCCGGGTCTTTCAGGTAGCGCGCGAACCGGGCCGGCCCGAAGAACCAGCGGGCTGCCTGCTGTACCTGAGCCGTTACGCTGCCAGGCACTTCGGCTGAGTCCAGGCTGGGCACCGGGACCATGGGCAGGCCGCGTGATCCGAGGATGAAGCTGTAGTGCATGTCTTCCAGGGGGGACCCGGCCGGGAACGGCAGCTTTTCTATCAGGGACAGCCGGGCGCATAGCCCGTGGCCGGTCACGTGGGCGTACACGCCTGAACACAGCGCCCGTTTCGTGGCGCTGACCTGGTCCGAGCCGTTCAGGAGCCGGGGAATCTCAAAACCGAGTACGAACCGGTTGGCGCGCAGCGCCCCGGCGTCGCATACGGCCTCGCGAAGCCGGCGCAGCGGCCTCGCCGGTGACCGCCGGCCCGGCCGGAGTTCGAAGCGGGAGGATTGGTGAAAGATGTCGGCTCCGGGGTTGGCCGCGATGGCGCGGGCGAAATGGGTCAGGGTATCCGCCGGCGGGCGCGAGTCCGCGTCATAGCACGCCAGGAACGCTTGCGCGGAAGACACGCCGTCGGCGGCAAGCATGCCAGCGCAGCGTGAAGCCGCGAAATTCAGCTGGTCGCCCTTGACGCCCGTCGGGTCCGGGTAGTGGAGGTGGACGCACCCGCCTTCTCTTGCCAGGCCGGGCGGCCAGCATGATGCTGTCGCCGCCGGTCGTGTGCTTGCTTGCCTCGGCGGTCTCGCGGGCGGTCGTGACGATGACGATCGTGGCATTATGTCCGCGCGCCACGCCCTGGAAGTGAGCGACCGTCTCGGCCAGGATCGCGGCCTCACGCAGGACCGGGACGACGATGAAGAATCTTGGCGCTTCCGTGCCGCCTCCGCCAGGCAGGTCTTCCCGGTCCTGGCGGAGGAACCGGCCAGAGCGCACAGTTCCCGCCAGGACGAGCAGTTGCCGGGTTATCCCGGCCGTCAGGGCAGCAGTGGTAATCAGGGACAGTTTCCTCATTGCCCGGCGGCCTGCGTTGTCCGTGCGGCGGCACCGCCGCCTGCGGTCAGGTCGAGTTGCGCTGCGGTCCCGGCGTCGCCGGGCCGGCCGGGATCATGGCCGGGGATCTGCGCGACGGACGGGTACAGGTACTTGTCCTGGTGCTGGATGAAGTGGCGTGGATCGGTGACCGGGGGACCCGGATACGGGACAGCTTCGCGGTCGCCCCACCGGCTGGTGTACTGCGCGTGGAAGCCATCGCAGACGTCGCGGATAGCGCACGAGCCGCAGGCCGGGACGTGCTGGTAGCCGTGTCGTTCGCGCTGGCGCCCGGATGCCTGGTAGTACCAGTCCTCTCCGGGTCTGGCCGGGTGACCGGTGTCGTACCAGGAGTTGTAGTCCCATTCGTGGGGGTCGTATGGAAGCTGGTAGCCGGTGTAGACGTGCTGTTCGTAGCCGGGGAGCTGGCAGGGCGGCATGTACCGCACGTTCGCCTCGACGCCGGCGGCAGCACAGATGTCGATCGCGCGCATCAGGTACGGTGCGATCTCGCCGTGCCGAGCCTGGAAACTGATCTCGATATCGCGTTCCCATTCGAAGTACGGGTTGAAGGTCAGGAAGTTGACCACTCTCGCGCCCTTCTCGGCTGCCAGAGCGGCGATGGCTTCAAGCTCGGTCAGGTTGTCGCGGCGTGGGCGGTGATTTCCAGGATCGCCGGGTGCAGGGTCGGCTCGCCGATGAAGTCCACGAACTCATTGCGGTAGTAGAAGCGGAACTTCTCCAGCGCCCGGATCGCTTCGTCCAGGCCGAGCCACGCTTTCCGTGCCGCGGAGCCCCATCCGGTAGCACGCGTCTACGTCGTTTCCGGACAGCAGTTCCTCGTCGAAGCCGCCGGCCATGCGCAGCGCGGCGGTCACGAAGCCCGCGTTGGCCCCGGCGACATACGGCAGGTCCAGAGCCGGGAGGTAGCTGAGCTTGCGCTGGCCGCCCACGATGGTGATGGCATGGCGCTGCGCCCACGTCCCGGGCTGGTGCTTGGCGATCGGCCCGCCGGCGGCGGCGACATCGCCGTTCGCCAGGCGGGCAGTCATAAGCTCGATCCAGCCAGGGCGGGCGACGCAGTCGGCGTCGGTCAGCAGCAGGAACCGGCCCCGGGCCAGTCGCAGCCCGGTGTTGCGCGCGGCGGCGCTGTTGGCCTGTTCCAGGTGCGCGTACCGGGTGAAACTGGCGGCACATAGTCGGGACCAGGCCCAGCGTCCGGTTACGCGGCGAGGAGCACTGCTGGCAGAACGAGATCCGGTCGCGGCGGAACCGCTCGAATTCCTCCCCAGCCCAGATCTCGGCCATGGATTTGCCGGTGGCGTTGCCGACTTCGCCCTGATGGGCTATCTCGACCAGGCAGCACGCGCCCGTCCGGCTCAACCAGCGAGTAGTAGTCAGGGACACGGCACGCCTTGCGGACGGTCTCCTTGTCGGGCCAGTAGATGCCCTGGGCGTAACTTGAGTCGGGGGTTTCCGGAGAGAAGAACGTCGCCAGCACCTCAGCAGCGTTCGATTGCACGATCGGCGGCGTGTTCTTGTCCCTCAGCACGCCGAGCATCTGCGGCACGGTCTGGTCGCGGAACTCGCGGATCTCTGCCTCGGTCAGCAGCGACTGGCGCGTGGTGTCGCCATAGACGTTCATTAAGTAAATCGAGGCCACCCCGGTATCCACGCAGTGGGCCAGCAACTCCGGCAGGCCGCGGAAATTATGCCGCGTAATCACTGTCATGTAGTTGAACCGGAACCCAGGGACATCGGCCCCGGCCTCACGAACGGTGGCGATGGCCTGCATGATCGTCGGCAAGGCGCCGCTGACGCCGCGCAGCCGCTCGTACAGGGCAGGATCGAGAGTGTCGACGGAGAAGTTCCACGCTCCCAGGCCCGCTTCGATGATCTGACGCGCCTTGCCGGTCGTGACCCCGGTGCCGACGGAGTTCATCAGGACGAACACGCCTGGATGCTTCCTGCCAGCCCGGATCACCTCGAGCAAGTGCGGGTAAAGCAGCGGGTCGCCGCCGCTTAGCTGCAGTTCTTCCATGCCCAGCGCGGCAGCCTCATCAATAGTGCGCAGCGCCAGATCCAGCGGCATATGACCCGGATTCGGCCGCCGGGACCCAGGGACGACCGCGACCGGCAGGGTCTTCTTCCGGTCAGAAATCATCTCCCGGTAGTAATCCTGGCGCAAGTCGCAATACGGACAACGGTGATAACAGAACACAGTTGGCTTAAGCACGAACTGCTTGAGCTTGCGCTGAGCGAGTGGAGCACCCAATGCTTCCCGCACCGCCTTCCCGGATATCCGCGAGGCCCATACGCTCCATAGTCCTCGCAGACATCCGCTCCCTGTCAACCGTCGCGTTGAGTTGTACTAATAAACCAGCCCGTTCTGCGCGCACATCCCCACTGCCCTTTACTTCCGTGACTTCTGTTCCTGCATGTCCGGTTCTTAGTGTTGTGTTACGGGTGAGTCACGATTGCGGCCGGCGCTGCGGCGCGTCCGGTGAATGCGGCGAGGCCCCTGCTATGACGTGGGTGTCGAATCCATGATCGCCAGTCACAGGAGCCTCGTTGCCTGCGCATTTTGCCATGCCCGTCGCTGTACCGTCCACTGCCGGCGATGATGCGGGCGGCCCGCCGGAGGCGGGCCTGGCCGCCCGGGTGGCGGCCGGGCCGGGCCTGTGGGAGGACGGGGAATGGCTGGCTGACCTGCGGCGCGAGAGCCTGCTGGAGTCGCTGCTGGCTAGCGGGGCGATCGCCGCGGCCGCCGGGGCCGGGCACCGTCACAAGCTGGAGCGGGCGCTGAACGCGCAGGTCACGGCGCTGTGCCTGGTCACCGGGGCGCTGTTCCCGGTCCTGGGCTACGACGCGGTCCTCGCCCTGGTATTCGCCATGCCGGGCGCAGGTGTCAGGCCCGGCACCCCGGTGCCGACCGGCCCGGCTTACTCCAAGGCGCGGGAACGGTCCGGCGAGGCCCCCGCCCGGGCCATGTTCGCGGCCGACGCGGCCCGGGACGACATTCCCGCGGGCCAGGACGGGACCGCGTTCGGCCTGGAAATCACCCAGATCGACGGCACCACCTTGGAACTGTTCAATGACCCGCTGCTCGCGGACGCGTTCGGCACCCCTTCCCCCGCCGCGAAGCCGCTGCTGCGCCTGGTCGGGCTGCTGCACTCGGGCACCCGCCGCTGGAAAGCCGCCGTCATCGGCGGCTACCTCGACGGGGAGAACGCCCTGGCCGACGGGCTGCAGGACGCGTTCGGCCCGGGGCAGCTGAACCTCGCCGACCGCGGCTTCTTCTCGATGGACCGCTGGATCCGGTTCTCCGGCACCGGCGCGCACCTGGCCTGGCGCGTGAAGAACGGCGCGAAGTGCGTCCCCTTCAAGACCCTTGACGTGCTGAAAGACGGATCGGAGCTGGTGCTGCTGCGCGAGAGCGCCGGCATGCGGTCCCGCCGCCGCAAGAACGCCGGCGATCCCGCCCTCCCGTCCCTGCCGGACACGATCGCGCGGCTGATCTGCTTCACCGTGCTGACCCGCACCCGCAGCGGCCGCACGAAAACCACCCAGATCAGGCTGCTCACCACGCTCCTGGACCCGGGCCTGTACCCGGCCGGCGAGCTCGCCGTCTTGTACCAGAAACGATGGCTCATCGAGATCGCGTTCCTCCACCTGAAGAAGACCGTCCGCGGCACCGGCCGCGTCCTGCGCGGACGCTCTGCCGTCCTGGTCCGCCAGGAAGCCTGGGCGCTGCTGCTCGCGCACAACATGATCGCCGGGCTCGCCGACCGCGCCGCCGCCACGGCCGGCCTGACCCCCGGCGAGATCTGCTTCACCGCCGTGCTGTCCCTCGCCCGCGCCGCCATCACCGCCGACACCTGCTGCCCGCACTGCCACAAGCGCCCCGCCAGCCAGAACGCCCCGCTCGCCAGCCTCGACGCCGCGATCACCGCCATCCCGCCCGGCCGTGCTGACCGCCAGCGAACATCCGGCCGGACCGCCGCCGAACGACGGAGATGGATCAGCGAGCCAGCTGATTACACCCTCACCATCGTCTCGTCAAATCTCCCGGAAACGGACGTAAGTCCCGGAAGTTAAGGGCAGTGCGCACATCCCTCTCTGTTAGGACACGCTCCAGGCAGGCCGATGCGCACCGAAGCCGCGCAGCGGACAAGAAAGCGCGATCTTCGAGGAGCAAGACATGACCCGCTCGCGCCCTGAACCCGGTCAGCGGGCAGAGCGTGGTCAGGACCCGCAGGAGGGTGGTCTTCTTCAGTGACGCGGTTTTCGCGATCGCGATCCCGAGCCGATCTGACTAGCCAGGACGCCGACAAGGTACGGACGTTCTTCTTCCTGCGCATTGTGCGGGTGCCGGCGCTGCGCGCAAGAAGCGCATCTTTCTCATCAGACCCTCTTTTCCCTTCACCCTCGTTTCGCTTCGCTCATAGTGACGTACCTGCATAGTTGCGGAGAAGCCGGGTAGGCGCGCGCATGCTTCAAATGTCAGCGGACCGCCGCTCGAAGCTCATCGCGGCGGCGCAGGAGAGCTGGGTATCCGCCCTGACCGATCTGGGCGGGCGAAACACGCTGCTGTACTACAAGGACAGGCGCTCAGGCACGCTCGATCTCGCGGCCGCCGACCCGGCCGCTCTCGAGCACTTCCTCGCCACCGGCTCGATCAGGCTCACCCGCCTTTTCCGCGACGTTGACGCCCGGGCCGACGCCATCCGCCGGGTCCAGGTCATCTACCGCAAGGCAAGGGAACTGCTCGAAGAGCGCGGCATCCGGGCCGGCTACCTGGCCACCGGCATCGCCCGCTGGGACGAGCTTTTCCTGCTCCCGGCCGCGCCCGTGCTGCTCCGCGGCCTGGTGATCGCGCCGACGAGAGCCAGGCACGACGACTTCGAACTGGTGCTTGACGACGAGTCTGAGGTCAACCCTGTCCTGCTGCACAAGCTGGCCAGCGTGTTCGGCGCCGCGACCGACAAGCTCGCCGACGAGCGCGGCGAACGGCTCTTCCAGCTACTGCGCCGAGCGGCCATCGCCGCGGAAGTGCCCGGCTTCGAAATTACCGGCCGTCAGGTCATCGGCACTTTTACTTATGCCAAGCTGCCAATGGTCCGCGACCTTCAGGCCGCCGGAGAGTTGCTCAACGACAGCGAAGTCGTAGCCGCCATCGCAGGCGATCCCGACGCGCAGGAACTGCTGTCGGCAGGCGACGATGACGAGGCCGAGCTGCTAGCTGACTCACCGGAAGCCGACTACTCGGTGCTTGACGCGGACTCTTCTCAGCGCAGCGCGATCGGGGCCGTGCTTTCCGGGCGCAGCCTGGTCATTCACGGCCCGCCTGGTACCGGCAAGAGCCAGACGATCGCCAACCTCATTGCCGCGCTCGTCGCCGAGGGCAGGAAGGTGCTGTTCGTCGCCGAGAAAAGGGCCGCCATTGACGCGGTGCTTTCCCGCCTTAAGGGGGTCGACCTCGGCGAGCTTGTGCTCGACATCCACGAAGGCACAAGGGACCGGCTGCGAATCACCCGCGACCTTGGCGACAGCCTTGACCTGGCCCACCAGACCAGGGCACCGGAAGATGACGGCAGGCGAAAGCGGCTAGCCGACCGGCAACGCCGGCTGACCGACCACGTCAAGGCGCTGCACGAGGCGCACCCGCCCTGGGGCCTGACCGCCTTCCAGGTGCAGTCGGCCCTGCTCGGCATTTCCGAGGCGGCCAGGAACCCGGTCAGGCTGCCCGCCCCCGAGCGGATCACGCTCGAGGCGGCGGAGGACCTGCGGGACGAACTGAAGGAGTTCGCGCGGCTCGGCGGGTTCGCGATGCGGCCGGAAGCCACCCCGTGGTACGGCGCCAGGCTGCGGACGCCCGAGGACACCAGGCAAGCCTGCGACCTCGCCGCGCGGCTCAGCTCGCACACACTGCCCAGGCTGATGGAGCGCCAAGCCGTTGCCGCGGCTTCGGTCGGACTGCACCCGCCGGAGACCTTCCTGGCCGCGCTGACCAGGATGCGGCTGTACACGGACGTCAGCCGCACTCTGCTTTCGCTCCGCCCCGAGGTCTTCGACGCCGAACCTGGTGTGCTCGCTGACGCGGTCGCCGGAACCGGCGAGTTTTCCATGGGTGACCGGCGGCGCCTGAAGAAAGAGGCCAGGCGGCTGCTCCTTGGCGACGGCAAGCAGGAGCGCGAGGAACTGGCCGGGCTGCTGACCACCGCCGCGCGTCAGCTCGCCGACTGGAACGCCGAACGGGCCGGCTCGGGTGACGCGGGCGGCAGCGACCAGGCAAGGCCAGCGGCCCCGGATCTCTTGGCGGAGCTAAATGAACTTCTCGGCGAGTGCGCCGGACGGCTTGACGCTCTGCGCGGTTACGTTGACCTGCGGGCCGAGGATCTTAATGACCAGCTCGCGGCGCTCGTCGCTGACCAGGAGACGGCCTGGCGGCTGCCCAGGCTTTACGAACTCGCGGCCAAGTTCGACCGGCTGAGCCTCGGGGCCTTCCTCGACCAGCTCGGGCGGGCGGAGGCCAGCCCTGAGCTCGCCGCGGCCGCGTTCGACCACTCCTGGTACGCCTCGATCCTCGACCAGATCAGGGTGCGGGATCCGCGCTACGCCGCCGAGCGGGGCGGGGCGCTCGACGAGATCGCCGACGACTTCCGCGCGAGGGACGTGGAGCACCTGATCGGGAACCGGCGGCGGGTCAGGCACGCCTGGGCGGCCCGGTTGCGCGAGGCTCAGGACCGGCATCCGCTCCAGGCCCGGGTGATCAGGAAGCAGGCCGCGCTGCGGCGCGGGCACCTGCCGCTACGGCGCCTGCTCGACCAGACCTCCGACGTGCTGTTCGCATTGAAGCCCTGCTGGGCGATGTCGCCGCTGATGGTCAGCCAGGTGCTGCCGGCCGCGCGGCTGTTCGACGTGGTGATCTTCGACGAGGCGAGCCAGATCGTGCCCGCCGACGCGATCCCCGCGATCATGCGGGCGCACCAGATCGTGGTGGCAGGCGATGACAGGCAGCTGCCGCCGACCAGCTTCTTCCGGCAGGTTGGCGAGGCGGAGGAGGATCCCGACGAGTTGCCTGACGACGATGAGGACAGCCTGGTGTCGTTCGGCGCTGGCTTCGAGTCGGTGCTCGACGCGCTCAGGCCGTTGCTGCCGACCTGGCCGCTGGCCTGGCACTACCGTAGCCGGGACGAGCGCCTCGTCGCGTTCTCCAACTCCAGGATCTACGGCGGGGCGCTGACCACGTTCCCCGGCGTTCTCCGCGACGACTGCCTGCGGCATGTAGTCGTCAACCAGACGCCCGAGCCAGGGCAGGACGTGTCGGTCACCGCCGAGGTGGACAAGGTCGTCGAGCTTGTGCTCGAGCACGCCAGGGCCAGGCCGGACGAGTCGCTCGGAGTGATCGCGCTCGGCGTCAAGCACGCGGACCGGATCGACTCGGCCCTGCGCACCGCCCTGATCAGCTACGGCGACCTTGAGCGGTTCTTCAGCGAGGACGTGGCCGAGCCGTTCTTCGTGAAGAACCTCGAGCGGGTACAGGGGGACGAGCGCGACGCGATCATCTTGTCGATCGGTTACGGCAAGCATCAGGACGGGCGCATGCGCTACAACTGGGGTCCGCTGCTGCGCGATGGCGGGGAACGGCGGCTCAACGTGGCCGCCACCAGGGCCAAGCAGCGGCTCACCCTAGTCAGCTCGTTCTCAGGCCGCGACGTTGACCCGGAGCGGGTTACTAAGGCCGGGGCGAAGATGCTGGCCGAGTACCTGGACTACGCCGCGTCGGGCGGGTCTGTCGCTTCCGCGGCCGGACCTGGGTCAGCCGAACTGAGCGCGTTCGAATCCGACGTGCGGGAGCGGCTAGCGGGGTGCGGGATCAGCGTGGTACCGCAGTACGGCGTCGGTGGCTACCGGGTCGATTTCGCGGCCACTCACCCGGATGACCCTGACCGGATGGTGCTGGCGATCGAGGCGGACGGCGCGTCTTATCACCGGTCAGGAACGGTGCGGGACAGGGACAGGCTCAGGGGCGAGCACTTGCGGAGGCTGGGCTGGAGCTTCCACCGCATCTGGTCGACGAGCTGGTTCCACGATCCCGACACCGAAATGACCAAGCTCAAAGACGCCTACCAGTCCGCCGTAGCCAGAGCCGAGACGGACTCGCCCACTCCGCCGCCAGGGCCGGGGGCAGCGCCGGGGCCGGAGCCGGGCGCGGGGCCGGGGGCGGGGCCGGAGCCGGGGGCGGGGCCGGAGCCGGAGCCGGGGCCAGGGGCGGCGCAACCGTCGGCCGGGCCGGGTTCAGCGGTCGCTCTGGCCGACCCCGCCGGGGCGGTCGTTCCGGCTGGGTCGGCTGAGCCGGGAACGGCGGTCGGTTTGTTCAAGCCCTAATGCCGAGGCTCCCTGGTCGCGGGCCGGCCTACGGGCAGCGTGGTTGGTATGGCCACAGTCGGCATCCCGGCCCCGGCACCCGGCCCGGCCCCGGCACCCGGCCCAAGGCATCCCGGCCTCGTAGCGGAATCAGATGGGTACCCGGGCCGTACGCAGCCAGCCGGTACGGTCCCGGTACCTCGCCAGACCTTCGCGTGGTACGGCTTCTGGCTAGTCGACTAGGGGGCTGCGGCGCTCGAAGAGGATGACGTCGCGCCAGGTGCCGTGGTGCTTGCCGATCCGCTCGCGGGTGCCGACTGCGCGGAAGCCGGCCGTCTGGTGAAGGGCGATGCTCGCGTGGTTCTCAGGGAAGATGCCAGACTGGATGGTCCAGATTCCGGCGCGCTCGGTCGAGGCGATCAGGGCGGTGAGGAGCTGCCTGCCGATCCCGCGTCCCCTGGCCTGCCTGTGCACGTAAACCGAGTGTTCCACGACGCCCGCGTACGCGGGGCGGCTTGAGATCGCGCTGACGGCGACCCAGCCAAGCACCGTTTGTGCCTCGAGCGCGACGAGCCGGTGAGCGGGCAGCCTGGTGCGATCGAAGTCGGCCCAGGTTGGCGCGGTTGTCTCGAAAGTGGCATCGCCTTCGTCAATACCAGCTTGATATATCGCAAGGGTCTGCCCCGCGTGCGCGACCGACATAGGCTCGATGCGAACCGCATGGCTGTCAACCAAGGAATGGTTCATGAGCGTACCCCTCGACTATCTGAGCCATCTGGCCCGTGAGTCTGCCAGGTTCGGCAGCGTCATGAACACGGCTGATCCAGTGGCACCGGTGCCGACCTGTCCAGGCTGGACGGCGGCTGACCTGCTCTGGCATCTCGGCGAGGTGCAGTGGTTCTGGGGAACGATCGTGCGGGACCGGGTAAGCGCCGATACCGCCGAGCAACTCAAGCCGCCTCGGCCGGCCCACTGGCCTGGCCTGGTTGAGTTCTATGCCAGCTCCAGCGAGGAACTTGGCTCGGTGCTCGCGGTCACGCCGCCGCAGACGACCGTGTGGACCTGGGCGGACGACAAGACGGCGGGCTTCGTGCGAAGGCGTCAGGCCCACGAGGCTCTGATTCACCGGCTGGATGCCGAGCTCACCGCCGGAGAGCGGACGCCGCTCGACCCGCGGCTGAGCGCCGACGGAGTGGACGAGGCGCTCATGATCATGTACGGCGGCGAGTTGCCTGCCTGGGGAATGTTTACCGGGAACGGGGGCAGATCCTTGCGGGTTACGGCTGCCGATACAGGTGATTTCTGGATGATAGAAATTGGTCGTTTCACTGGCACCGACCCCGATGACGGCCGGGTCTATGACGACACGGGTATCCAGGTCACCGGTAAAGGATCTGGCGCCGAGCCGGCCGCGGCTATCTCGGGTGACGCCGCCGACCTGGATTGCTGGCTGTGGGGCCGGCCGGGGCTCGGCGCGCTCGAGCGATCGGGCGATGACGCCGTCCTGCATGACTTCGACGAGATCATCGCCCAGGGCGTGAACTGAACGGAGGGCCAGATGAACACACTGTCTCAGAGCGAAGTGCATGAGATCGCGGCTCGCGGCTTCGGGGCGGAGGCCGGCGCCTATGACCGGGCGCGACCTTCCTACCCGCCGGACGCGATCGACTGGCTGGTCAAGGGCCTCGGCATCGGCCCTGGCCGTCAGGTCGTTGACCTTGCCGCCGGCACGGGCAAGCTGACGGCCCTGCTGGCGCAGACCAGCGCCGACCTGATCGCGGTCGAGCCCGTGGCCGCGATGCGGGACCGGTTGCGCGAACGACTGCCTGACGTGCCCGTGCTGGCCGGGGTGGCCGAGGCGCTGCCGCTCGCCGACCAGTCGGCTGACGCCGTCATTGTGGCGCAGGCGTTCCACTGGTTCGACGCCAAGCGGGCGATGGCAGAGATAGCACGGGTGGTGCGCCCCGGCGGACATCTCGGGCTCCTGTGGAACGCGAGGGACCGGAGCCTGGAGTGGGTGGACCAGGTGTGGTCAGTGATGGACAGGGTCGAGCGGAACGCACCCTGGCGGATCGAGAACGGCGACGCGGGTAACCGCGGGTACGGCACCACCGAGCGGCACCTGGCCGGTCCCGGTGACAGCGACTGGTCGCCCTGGGTGGAAGCCACCTTCTTCCACGTGCACGAAAGCACGCACGATCAGGTCATCGACCGGATGCGCAGCGTCAGTCACATCGCCGCGCTCCCGCCGGACGACAAGTACGAGGTGCTCGACGAGGTCAGGGCCATTCTCGACGCGCATCTGGAGACCAGGGAGCGGCCAACCGTCGGGATTCCGTACCGAGTGGACGCCCTGTATGCGGAGCGAATCGGCTGATTGCTGCCTGATGGCGGCAAACTTCCCAGGGTCGTTACTTGCCGTCATGGACGATCCGGCCCCGGCAATGGTGTTAGATGGTCTTGGTTGAAGTCGAAGGTTCGTGCACGTGTCACAGCGCCTGCGAAACTAGACAGCGGGCGCCCTGGAAGCCCCGAGACGCAGTCTCTGGCACGCAGGCGGTCGTACAGCCCGGGAACCAAGTTGTGGGTCCCGAAGATCGCTCATATAGGAGTAGTAAATGCCTCAGGGCACCGTGAAGTGGTTCAACTCAAGCAAGGGCTACGGATTCATCGCACCGGATGACGGCGGCGCGGACGTTTTCGTTCATCACACCGCGATCATGTCCGACGGGTTCCGCACCCTCGAGGAGAACCAGCGGGTCGAGTTCACCGCCGGTCAGGGTCAGAAGGGCCCGCAGGCCGAGCAGGTCCGCCCGCTCTAGCCAGATCCCTGGGGCCGTGCGGTCGATACCGGCCGCACGGCACCACGGCCACCCGCTTAGATCCCTCGCTGGGCCAGAACCCGGCCGGACTTGGCGGCATCATCCAGCGCGTGGAAGTCTTTCTCGTTGAGATCGGCATACGCGGAGGCGAACTCGGCTATGGCCTTGTCGAAAGTGTCCGACTGGCCGAGGTAGGCGGAGATCGCAATCCGGTCACCAGACCGGGCGTGAGCTCTAGCCAGCGTCCAGCCGCAGATCTCACCGTAATCGGCTAGTCCGCCGGGCGGCATTGTCTGCGTGTCGAAGGAGAACTTCCAGTCCCGCAATTGCCGGACGTAGAAGTCTCTGGTGACACCATCGGGAGCTGGGTCGATCCTGAGCCAGCCGAGGAAGATGTCGCTGGCGGCCTGCATCAGGCGCTGGCCTTCGACGACCCGCTGGCCCTGATTGTCGAACTTGCTCGCGCCGGTGAACTCGCTGAGCACCGCCGGACCGGCCTCCTTGACCTGCAAGAAGAGCGGATCGGAGGAGTCCTTGCCGAGCATGAGCAGGATCCAGCAGCGCGTGCCCACGCTGCCGACGCCGACGACCTTGCGTGCTATGTCGGCGGTCTCGAACTGATACTGGTCGAGCAGGTACCTGCGGTCGCCAGGCAGCGTCCGGCGGTAGGACTCGACTAGCTTTATCAGTTGCGACTCAAGACCGCTGCGGTCCAGGTCCTTCGGCAGCAGGCTAGAGAGCGGTACTACAAGCGGCGGGTCGGCGACGATCTGAGGCTTGCCGCCGACGACCCGGCACAGCTTGTCGAGCGCCTGCATGCTGTCCTTGGTACGCGCCTTGCTGATCGTCTTCGAGACGGTCGCCTGCTGCCTGGACGTCAGCCGCCGCGAGAACCGCTGGCGCAGGTCGTCGATGTCGGCGTGGGCGTACCATACGTTGAGGTTTGACTGGCCGGCGAACATGGCCATGGCCAGCCGGTACCGGCCCGCGGCCCGCCGCACCATCGCGCGGCGCTCCCTGGCCTTGATGCCGCGCTCGCGGGCCGAGATCTCCAGGCTCGCCGCCAGCCGCTTGACGTCCCATTCCCAGGGTCCTGGCGTGGTCTCGTCGAAGTCGTTGATGTCGAAGATCATCCGCCGCTCGGCGGTGCCGAAGATGCCGAAATTGCCGACATGAGCGTCACCGCAAGCCTGAACCGCGATTCCGGTCACCGGGGTCGTCGCCAGGTCGTTGGCCATCGGCAGCGCGGCCCCGCGGAAGTAGGAGAACGGCGAGGCCAGCATCCGGCCGTACCTGATCGGAACCAGGTCAGGCTCGCGGCTCGCCGACTGCCCGATCAGCAGCTCGATCGGATCGCGCCGGTCAGACCCGGCGTCGAAGTCGGCGTGGCTGCTCCTCGGCACCTTCATCCGGAGTTGCCTGCCTCGCTCGGCCCGCATGGCCGGGGTGAGTTCCTTGATCTCGGTATCGAGGTGATAGCGGTGAGTTGCCCTGGCCGACTTGGGGGCCTTGGCGGGCTCGGCGGCCTTGGCCGGCTTGCTGGCCTTCGGCGCTGATCGAGTCGCCTGGCGCTGGCCGGGTACCTTAGCCGTTCGCGTGCGGTTGTCCGTGGTGGTCATGAAACCAGATCACCGCTGCTGATCGAGGATTTCGTCATCCGGTCTGGGTGATGTTGGGCTCCCCGGGCAGGGCTCCGCGGCCGGGGCTCTCCGGGCTTTCACTCGGCCGGGGTGATGCGCGGCCAGGGAGCGGGGCGGATCGTGTCCGCATCGGCCAGCCACGAGAGGAGCGGGCATGTCATCGCTGACCGTCTGGAAATTCAGGTCACCCGACGGGGCCGCCGAAGCACTCGACGATCTGCTCGAGATGCAGAACGCCGAGCTGATCCGGGTGCTCGATGCCGCGACCGTGAGCTGGGAGAAAGACAAGAAGAAGCCGAAGACGCGCGAGCTCAGGGACACCAGGCGCGCGGGTGCGCTCGGCGGCGGGTTCTGGGGGCTGCTGTTCGGGCTGATCTTCTTCATCCCGATCCTCGGCCTCGCGATCGGCGCCGCGACCGGCGCGCTCATCGGCTCCATGTCCGACGTGGGCATCAGCGACTCGTTCATCCGCGACGTACGCGAAAAAGTCACGCCGGGCACCTCCGCGCTGTTCCTGCTCAGCTCGGATGCCGTCATAGAGCGGGTCGCCGAGGAGTTTTCCTCTGCCGACGCCGAGCTGATCAGCACCAACCTGTCCTCTGAGCAGGAAGCCAAGCTAAGGGAAGCCTTCAGCGAGGAGTGACCACTGAACAGGGAGAGCCGGGGCGGGCGGCGCCGGCGCGGAGCGGGCGCGGAGCGGGCGGCGCCGGCGCGGAGCGGGCGCGGAGCGGGCGGCGCCGGCGCGGGGCGGGCGGCGCAAAACGCTCATAGTGTCCAGTCAGGCGCAACGATGTCCCATCGATGCGGTTCTGGCGCACCTAACGGCACGGTGGCGGCGCCAGGCCCGGGCTGCGCGGGGTGCTGGCGCGGGAGTTCGGCCGCCGGGCGGGGTGTGGCCGCGCTGTTCGGGGAGAGTTTCCGTTTTCTGGAGTGTTGTCAGGCGTGAGGCGGAGAGCGGACGTGGTCAGCCCGAGCGGGGGTTGCTATTCGCATACTGCGGGTACGGTGCGTAACGGGACGTGAACTAAGCGTTCGCCTGCCGGGATGGGGACCTGGCTGAAATGCGGCGAAGCGACAGTTTTGCCCGTCGGGGGATTGATGCCAACCATGATCAGCGAGCCGGTCTCCGGCGCGCGGGCAGGTTCTGACTTCCGGCTGGCCGGGCGGCCACCGGACGAAGAGGTTGCCCGGCCGTCTCCTGGCGCACGGTTGCCAGGCGCCAGGCTGCCGAGCGTGCGACTGCTGCACCGGCAGCGCGTCACTGACCTGATCAGCAAGGCTCTGGTAAACCGGGTAACGGTCGTGCGGGGGCCAGGCGGCTGCGGAAAAACGGTCGCTTGCGCGATGTGGGCGGCGGCCAGGTCTGATTGCGAGCGCCTCGCCTGGGTTGACCTTGATCCTGCCGACCGTGAACCCGGCCGGCTCTGGCGCAAGGTGCACGCGGCGCTGGCCGCCGACCGGGACGCCGAGATCAAGCTACCGGAACCCTCCGACAGCGAATTCCCGCTGCGACTCGCCGAGCTTAGCCACGGGCTTGACCAGCCGGTCACCCTGATCATCGACAACGTGGCCGAACTAGCGGGCTCGGGCGTACTAGCCGGACTTGATCTTCTGGTCAAGCACGGAGCGCCCGGCTTGAAGCTGCTGCTCGCGGGCAGGCACCTCGCCGGGCTCGGCCTCGCCAGGCTTCAAGTCGGCGGCGAGGTCACCGAAATCGGCGCGGCTGACCTGGCGTGCACTCCCGAAGAAGCCAGTGACTACTTCGCCATGCTCGGGTTCGACCTGCCGGCCGAGCAACTCGGCGACGTGCTCATGCGCACCGACGGCTGGATCACCGGGCTGCGGCTGATGGCGATGCGAGCGCCGGGCAACGGAAACATTCGCGGCGACGACCCGCTTGTAGCCGACTACCTGCGGGACGAGGTACTCGACGGCATCCCGGCCGGCGAGCGTGAGTTCATGCGCACCACCTGCGTCGCCGATCTCGTCTGCGCCGACCTCGGCGAGGTGCTTTCCTGCCGGTCAGACGCCGCGGCCGTCCTCGACCGGCTCGGGCGGGAAAACGCCATGATCACGATCGCCGCGAACGAAGAATCCGGCACCACCTGGTACCGGTACCATCCGTTGCTGCTCGACCTGCTGAGGAGCGAGATCCGCCAGGAACGGCCGGGCGACGTGACCAGGCTGACGGCACTGGCCGCCCGCTGGCAGGCTTCGCACGGCCAGCACGGTGCCGCGCTTCGGAACGCGGTGCAGGCCGGCGACTGGGATCTCGCGTCGGCGGTTCTGGCCGAGGCCGGTCCGCATCTCCTGCTGCCAGGACCAGCGGCCGGACTTGAGCCAGTGCTCGCGACCTTTCCGGCCAGCCGGTACTGCGGTGATGCGGCCGTCGCCGGGGCACTGGCGGCGGCCGGACTTCGCACCGGGGACAGCTGTGCGACCCAGCTTCATCTTGACAACGCGGCCGCCGCGCTCCCCGACTGTCCGGCCGGACAGCGCCCGCTGGTGAGCTCTTGGCTCGAAGCACTGCGACTGATCCACGCGGCCGGACTAGGCGATACCGACCCCGCGACGATCGAGCGGGCGGCGGCACTAGCCGCTCAGGCGGGGCCGAGGCCCGGCGCGACTGCGAGCACCAGGCAGCTGGGCTGCTCTGGACCGCGGTCAGCATCGCCTCCCTGACCCGCGGCCTAGTCGCCGACGCGCGAGACGCGGGCGCCCAGGCCGACAGGCAGTTCGGCGCCGGCGGGCATCCGGAGTTCCGCGCCCAGGCGAACGGCTGGCGAGCCATCGCCGAGGCCATGTACGGAAACCTCAGGGCCGCGGCCGACCTGCTCGCCGATCCCCTGACCCAGGCAGGCCCGAGCGAGCTCACCGGCATCGCTGGCGCTTACCTGCACCTGGCCAGGGACGAGGTGGCCTCGGCTCGCCGGCTGCTCGAAGCCGCCAGGCAGACGAGCGGCGGCTACGGCAGCAAGGCAGCCAGGATGCTCGCCAGCCTGGCCGAAGCCAGGCTGGCGCTCTGCGACGGCAACCAGGGCACCGCGCGCCGCTTGCTTACCCGCCTGCGATACCAGTGCGCCCAGTCAGTTCACAGTCAGCCAGCAAGCCAGCTCGACTCTGGCCTCGTCATGCTCGACGCCGACCTGGCGATGAGCGAGGGCAACGCGGCCGGCGCCCGGCTGGCCCTGGCCAGAGCGAGCGAACTTACCCCGCACCGGGCCGAACTGCTCGCTGGTTCGGCGAAGGCACTGCTAGCCGAGGGCAACGCGGTAGCCGCCCTCACCGCCGCCGAATCTTGCCTCGCTGGCCAGGGCGGACCCGTTACCCTGCGGGACCAGGTCTCCGCGCTGATTACCGCCGCCGTCGCGCACCGCCGGCTCGGACAGGCCGAGCAGGCCGCCGATCAGCTCGCTTACGCGCTGACGCTCGCCGAGCCGCACGGCCTGTACCGGCCGTTCCTCGACGGCGGCGCGCCGGTCAGGTCGGCGCTGACCGTGCTGATCAGGCCGGCCAACCAGGGCGCCGCTACCGCCGCCCGTATCCTCCAGCGCTTCGACACCAAGCCGGCCCGCACTACGTCCCAGCCAGCCGTCGTGCCCCTAACCGGCAGCGAACTCGCGGTGCTCAGGTTCCTGCCCTCGCACATGACCAACCAGGAGATCGCCGAAGCGCTCTTCCTGTCGATCAATACGGTCAAGACCCATCTCAGGTCGGTCTACCGCAAGCTCGGCGTGACTACCAGGCGCCAGGCCATCCACTCAGCCGGCCGCCTCGGTCTGCTGTAACCGCAGGCCCCACTCGCGGGCGGATACCTGGTCCGGTACAGTGGTTCGATCATGCGGTGCTTCGTACTCATTCTTAGCAGCCGTAGCGGGACCTGATCAGGCAGGCCAGCACCCGCTACGGGGATGAGGTGCTGGCCGCATGCCGCTCCCTTTCTCTTTCTTTCGCTCGTCAGTGCTGACGATATTCGCGGCTTACGGCTTTCGCCTCCTGCTGGAACGCCTGGCAACCAGTACACCGTGGAGAGCAACCAGGAGAGAGCCATGCGGCAACGCACGTACCCGCAAGTCAAGCCCGCCGACCCGGCCGCTACGAGCGCCTCGGCCCTGCAAGCCGTTCAGGTCGCGCTCGACCGCCGAGATAACGGCGGCGACGCGCACACCGGCGACGATGAGTAGAAGAGAGCCAAGAAAACCATGACTGGCCGCCTGTTTGACAAGGTATGGCAAAGGCACCTGGTAGCGAGCCCGCAGGGCGAGCCGCCGCTGCTCTACATTGACCTGCACCTCGTGCACGAAGTGACCTCGCCGCAGGCATTCGAGGGCCTTGAGCTGGCCGGGCGGCCGGTGCGCCGGCCCGACCTCACGGTCGCGACGATGGACCACGACGTGCCCACGGTGAACCCGGAAGGCCCGATCAGCGACCCGCTGGCGGCCGAGCAGATGGCAAGACTGCGCAAGAACTGCGAGGCCCACGGCATCACGCTCTACCCGCTCGGCAATGCCGACCAGGGCGTCGTGCACGTGATCGGCCCGCAGCTCGGCCTCACCCAGCCCGGCATGACCGTCGTCTGCGGCGACAGTCACACCTCGACCCACGGCGCGTTCGGCGCGCTCGCGTTCGGCATCGGCACCACCGAGGTCGAGCACGTGCTCGCCACCCAGACCCTGCGCCAGGCCAAGCCCGCCGCCATGGCCATCACCGTCGACGGCGAACTGCCGTACGGAGTCACCGCCAAGGACCTGGTGCTCGGCATCATCGCCGAGATCGGAACCAACGGCGGCACCGGCACCGTGATCGAGTACCGGGGCGAGGCGATCCGCTCCCTTGACATGGCCGGCCGGATGACGGTCTGCAACATGTCGATCGAGGGCGGCGCCCGTGCCGGCCTGATCGGCCCGGACGACACCACGTTCGCGTTCCTCGAAGGCCGCAAGCACAGCCCCAGGGGCGCTGACTGGGAACGTGCGCTCGACGACTGGCGCTCGCTGGTCACCGAGGAAGGCGCGACCTTCGACCGGGAAGTCAGGATCGACGCGGCGTCGCTCAAGCCGGTCGTCACCTGGGGCACCAACCCGGCCCAGTCCGTCACCATCGACGACGTAATCCCCGACCCGGCGAGCTTCGGCACGGCCGGCGAGCAGCACTCGGCCCAGCGGGCGCTCGAGTACATGGGCCTGGCGCCGGGCACCGCGATGCGGGACATCAGCGTCAACACGGTCTTCATCGGCTCGTGCACCAACGGCCGCCTAGCTGACTTGCGGGCTGCCGCCGGCGTCATCAAGGGCCGCAAGGTCAGCGCAGGCGTCCGGGCGATCGTCGTGCCCGGCTCGGCGCGGGTCAAGGCCGAGGCCGAGGCCGAGGGCCTTGACGACGTGTTCAAGGCGGCCGGCTTCGAGTGGCGGTCAGCTGGCTGCTCGATGTGCCTCGGCATGAACGGCGACATCCTCATGCCGGGCGAGCGGTCAGCCTCCACCTCGAACCGCAACTTCGAAGGCCGCCAGGGTCCGGGCGGCCGCACCCACCTGGTCTCGCCCGCCATGGCCGCGGCCACCGCGGTGGCCGGTCACTTCGCTACGCCAAGCGACCTCGAAGGAGCTAACTAGAGATGCGCGCCGTGAGCAAGATCGAGGGCCGGGCGGTCGTGCTTGACCGCTCGAATGTCGACACCGACCAGATCATCCCGGCCGCCTGGCTGAAGCGGGTCGAGCGGACCGGCTTCGGGCCAGGACTGTTCAGCGCCTGGCGGACCGACCCTGGCTTCGTGCTCAACCAGGCCGGGGCTACTGAAGCCAAGATCCTGATCGCCGGGTCCAACTTCGGCTGCGGCTCGTCCCGCGAGCACGCGGTCTGGGCCCTGCAGGATTTCGGCTTCGAGGCGGTCATCGCGCCGAGCTTCGCCGACATCTTCCGAGGCAATAGCATCGGCGCCGGGCTGGTGACGGCCGAGGCCGAAGAAACGACCGTAGCCGAACTCGGTCAGGTCCTAGCGGTAAGCCCGGACGCCAAGGTAGTAGTCGACGTAGCCGAGCGCCTGATAACAGTGCCTGAGATAGGCCTCAGCTTCAGCTTCGCGCTGCCCGACTACGCGCGCTGGCGGCTGCTCGAAGGCCTGGACGACATCGGCATCACGCTCCGCCACGCCGACGAGATCGCCGAATTCGAACAGCACCGGCCGGCCTGGCTGCCATCTTCGGCCCCCGCCGTGCACGTCAGCGCCTGAATGGTCTATCGTGGGGGGCGGCAGGCAGCGTCGCCTCCCACGGCTTGACCTTCTACAGCCCTCCGCCACCTACCAGAAATCTTGATTCTCTTGATCCGAGTACTCCTTATCACCTAGCGCGAGGCCCTAGACGGGCTCGCGCTACTCCTCCTCGGCCAGACCGGCCAGGAGGTTTTTTGTTGAGTAGGCGGATCTTAGGAAGTCCTACAAAAGGAGCAACCCGTGGAAGTGACCGGAGCCCAGGCACTCGTCCGCAGCCTGGAGAGCCAGGGCGTGGACGTCATGTTCGGCCTGCCTGGCGGCGCCATCCTGCCCGCTTACGACCCCATCCGCTCGTCCTCGCTTCGCCACATCCTGGTCCGCCACGAGCAGGGCGCCGGCCACGCTGCCGAAGGCTACGCCTGGGCCACCGGCCGGGTCGGCGTCTGCATCGCGACCAGCGGTCCAGGCGCGACGAACCTCGTGACCGCGCTGGCCGACGCCTACATGGACTCGGTGCCGATCGTGGCGATCACGGGCCAGGTCCCGACCGCGATGATCGGAACCGACGCGTTCCAGGAATCAGACATCACCGGGATCACCGGTCCGATCACCAAGCACAACGAGCTGGTCACCGACCCGGCCCGCATCTCCGCCGCCATCGCCGAGGCGTTCCATATAGCGAGCACGGGCCGCCCTGGCCCGGTCCTCGTCGACCTGCCAAAAGACATCCTGCAAGCTCAGACAACGTGGTCCTGGCCGCCGGTGATGGACCTGCCCGGCTACAAGATCCCCGGCGCCCCGGACGCGAGCCTGCTCGAGCAGGCGGCCAGCCTGATCCGCGAGGCCAAGCGCCCGGTCATCTACGCCGGCGGCGGCGTGATCAAGTCCGACTCCTCCGCCGCACTGCGCGAACTGGCCGAGCTGACCCAAGCACCAGTGACCACCACGCTGATGGCCAGGGGCGCGATTCCAGACAGTCATCCGCTAGCGCTCGGCATGCCAGGCATGCACGGCACCTACGCGGCGGTGACCGCCTTCCAGGAATGCGACCTGATCGTGGCGCTTGGCGCGAGGTTCGACGACCGGGTCACCGGCAAGCTGGCCGCGTTCGCCCCCAAGGCCAAGGTGATCCACGCCGACATCGACCCGGCCGAGATCGGCAAGAACCGCAGGCCGGACGTCGCCATCATCGGCGACCTGCGCACGGTTCTCGCCGGTTTCGTGTCAGCGATGAAGGCCGAGATCGACGCCAACGGCGCCCCCGACACCAAAGACTGGGTGGCGCTCACCGACGGCTGGAAGCGCAGCTACCCGCTCCGCTACAGCCAGGACGCAGACGGCCCCCTGAAGCCGCAGCACGTCGTCGAGCGGCTGTCGGCCCTGACCGGCGGCGACGCGATCGTGGTCGCCGGCGTCGGCCAGCACCAGATGCACGCTTCCCAGCACTACAGCTTCACCAAGCCCCGGAGCTGGATCAACTCGGGCGGCGCGGGAACCATGGGCTTCGCCGTCCCGGCCGCGATGGGAGCCCAGATCGGCAGGCCAGGCGAACTGGTCGTCGCGATCGACGGCGACGGCTGCTTCCAGATGACCGCGCAGGAACTGGCGACCTGCGCGATCGAGGGCCTGCCGATCAAGGTGCTGATCTTCAACAACGGCTTCCTCGGCATGGTGCGGCAGTGGCAGGAACTGTTCTACGACGAGCGGTACTCCGAGGTGCACCTTGGCACCGCGATTCCCGACTACGTCAAGCTGGCCGAGGCCTATGGCTGCGTCGGGCTGCGGTGCGAGAACGCCGGCGACGTCGACAGCATCCTGGAGAAGGCGCTTTCTGTCTCAGACGTGCCGACCGTGGTCGACTTCCGTACTCACGACGCCGAAGGCGTTTTCCCGATGGTCCCGGCTGGCCATGCCAACGACGACATCGTGCTCGGACCCGAGTTCACCGCCGCCGAGCAGCAGGCCGCCACCCGCAAGGAAGTGATCTCATGAGCACGCATACGCTCTCCGTCCTGGTCGAGAACAAGCCAGGCGTACTCGCCCACGTGGCCGGTCTCTTCTCCCGCCGGGCTTTCAATATCACCTCGCTGTCCGTCGGGCCAACGAGCGACCCGAAGGTCAGCCGGATGACGATCGTCGTTGACGGCGCGTCCACGCCGGTCGACCAGGTACACAAGCAGCTAGAAAAGCTGGTCAGGGTGCTCAAGGTCACCGAGCTTGAGCAGGACGAGGCGATCGAGCGGGAACTTGCCCTGATCAAGGTGCGGGTCAACCCGGAACTGCGGGCCGAACTGCTCGACGTGGCGACGTCGTTCCGCGCCAGCGTCGTCGACCTCAACCCGGACACGATCGTGCTCGAAGCCGTGTGCAGCCCTGGCCGGCTCGACGCCTTGCTCGCGCAACTCGAACAGCACGGCACCTGCGAGGTGGTCCGCACCGGCCTGATCGCCATCTCGCGCGGCGACGAAACCATCACCGACGACATGCACACCGAGCTAGCCCTAGCCAACTGACTGGGAAAGGAAACGAACGAAGATGGCCACTGTTTACTACGACGACGAGGCTGACCTCAGCCTGATTCAATCCCGCAAGATCGCCGTGCTCGGCTACGGGTCCCAGGGCCACGCGCACGCGCTCTCCCTGCGGGACTCAGGCTGCGACGTACGGGTCGGCTTGCCCGAAGGCTCAAAATCCCGTGCTAAGGCGACCGAGCAGGGGCTAATTGTCGGAAGTCCTGAAGAAGTTTGCGCCTGGGCCGACCTGGTGATGGTGCTTACCCCGGACACCGGCCAGCGCAAACTCTATGCGGAGGCCATCGCGCCGTCGCTCAAGGCCGGCGACGCACTGTTCTTCGCGCACGGCTTCAACATCCACTTCGGCTACATCACCCCGCCGGCCGACGTCGACGTGGCCATGGTGGCGCCGAAGGCACCCGGGCACACGGTGCGCTGGCAGTACGAGGCCGGGCAGGGCACGCCGGTGCTGGTCGCGGTCGCGCAGGACGCCACCGGCAAGGCCTGGGACCTGGTGAAGTCGTACGCCAAGGCGATCGGAGGTACCAAGGCCGGCGCGCTGGTGACGACGTTCCAGGAGGAGACCGAGAGCGACCTGTTCGGCGAGCAGGCCGTCCTTTGCGGCGGCGTCACCGCGCTGGTCAACATGGGGTTCGAGACCCTGGTCGCGGCCGGCTACCAGCCCGAGGTGGCCTACTTCGAGTGCCTGCACGAGCTGAAGCTGATCGTGGACCTGATGCAGGCGGGCGGCATGACCTGGATGCGCTACTCGGTCAGCGACACCGCCGAGTACGGCGACCTGACGAGGGGACCGCGGGTAATCGCCGAGCCGACGCGGGAAGCGATGGCCAAGATCCTCGCCGACATCCGTTCCGGTGAGTTCGCCCGCGAGTGGATCGCCGAGGACGACGCCGGACGGCCGAACTTCGCGAAGCTCCGTGACCAGGCCAACGACAGCCAGATCGAGCGCGTCGGCAAGCCGCTGCGCCGGATGATGTCCTGGCTTAACGCCCCGACCGATCAGGAGGACTGACTGCCATGGAGGACCACGTACGCAGCTACGTCGTCGCGCACCTCCCCGGCGACGGCATCGGCCCCGAGGTAACGGCCGTGGCCAGGGACCTGATCGATCAGGCGGGTCAGGAGCACGGTTTCACGATCGACTGGCGGCCTTGCCCGCTCGGGTCCGAGCATTACCTCAAGACCGGCGAGATCCTGCCGGACGGCGTCCTCGCCGACCTGCGCAAGACGGACGCCGTATTGCTGGGCGCCGTCGGCAGCCCGTCAGTACCGCCGGGCGTGCTTGAACGAGGCTTGCTGCTCAAACTCCGCGCCGAGCTAGACCTCTATATAAATCTCCGGCCCGCAAAATTGCGTCCCGGTGTCTCGAGCCTGCACGGCTCGCGTGGTCTGGATGCGGTCGTCGTGCGCGAGAACACTGAGGGCCTGTACGCCGGGGCCGGCGGGGTCGTGCATCGCGGCACCGCGTTCGAGACGGCGACCGAGGAGTCGCTGAACACTCGGGCCGGGGTGGAGCGCTGTGTCAGGTATGCGGCTGGCCTGGCTTCTCAGAGGAGCGGGAAACTGACGCTGGTCCACAAGACCAACGTTCTGACCAATGCCGGCTCGCTCTGGATGCGGGTCGCCCGGCTGGTCGCCGCCGAGACGGGCGTGTCCTTGGACTACGCGCACGTAGACGCGGCTTGCCTTTACCTGGTGTCTGATCCGGGGCGGTTCGACGTCATCGTGACCGACAACTTGTTCGGCGACATCCTCACCGACCTCGCGGCCGCGCTGACCGGCGGACTCGGGCTGTCGGCGAGCGGGAACCTGAACCCGGACAAGACCGGGCCATCGATCTTCGAGCCGGTTCACGGTTCCGCGCCGGACATCGTCGGGACCGGAAAGGCGAATCCCGCCGGGGCGGTGCTGTCGTCGGCGCTGATGCTCTCGCACCTGGGCGAGTCCGCCGCAGCCGCGGACCTCGAAGCGGCGGTGGATGCCGTGCTCGCTTCGGGCGGGGCTTCCTCCACTTCGGACTGGGCGTCGGCGCTGTCCAGTTCGCTGGGGGGTTCCTCATGAGCCAAGTCGAGATGTACGACACCACGCTGCGGGACGGGTCGCAGCAGGTCGGGCTGGACCTGACGGTCGACGACAAGCTGCGGGTCGCGGTGGCGCTCGACGCGCTCGGGGTCGATGTCGTGGAAGGAGGCTGGCCTGGCTCGAATCCGAAGGACAAGGAGTTCTTCGCGCGGGCCGGGGAGCTTCCCTGGCACAACGCGCAACTGGCCGCGTTCGGCGCCACCAGGCGGCCCAACCGGTCGGCCGACGGCGACGGTGATCTCGCCGTCCTGCTCGAGGCCGGCACCCCGATCGTGACGCTGGTCGGCAAGTCCTGGACGCTGCACGTGGACGAGGCGCTGCGGACCACTCGCGAGGAAAACCTGGCCATGGTCGCGGACTCGGCCAGGTTCTTTGTCCGCGAGGGACGACGAGTGGTGTTCGATGCCGAGCACTTCTTCGACGGCTACGCGGCCGATTCTTCGTACGCACTTGAGTGCCTGGCCGCCGCCGCTTCGGCCGGGGCGGACACGCTGGCGCTATGCGACACGAACGGCGGGACGCTGCCCGACGACATCGTTCGCGTAGTACGCGAGGTGCTTTCTCGCTTCCCCGCGCTGCGGGTCGGCGTGCACTGCCACAACGACTCGGCGTGCGCGGTGGCCAACTCCCTGGTCGCGGTCGGAGCCGGCGCCACGCACGTGCAGGGCGCGGCCAACGGGTACGGCGAGCGCTGCGGCAACGCCGACATCTTCTCGATCATCGCCGGACTCGAACTCAAACGGGACTACTCGCTCCTGCCGCCGGGCCGGCTAGGCGCGCTGGCGACCACGGCCCGTGAGATCGCCGAACTCGCTAACCTCCCGTTCGAGGCCAGGCAGCCGTACGTCGGATCCTCGGCGTTCGCCACCAAGGCGGGCCTGCACGCCTCCGCGATCGCGCGCCGTCCCGACGCCTACTCGCACGTAGACCCCGCTCTAGTCGGCAACCGGGCGCACGTGCTGGTCAGCGAGCTGGCCGGGCGAAGTAACGTGCTCGTCAAGGCCGCCGAACTCGGTCTCGACCTGTCGACCGATCCCTCGCTGGCCACGGCTGTGCTCGACGAGATCAAGGAGGCCGAGCACCGCGGTTACGCTTTCGAGGCCGCCGACGCCTCGTTCGAGTTGCTCGTACGGCGGGTCGCCGGCCGGCCGCCTTCATGGTTCGACCTCGAGGGCTACCGCGTCGTCATCGAGCGGAGCGACGGCACCGACCGGAGCGAGGCGATTGTCCGGCTGATACTCGGCGAGCAGCGGGTAGTGGCCGTCGGTGAGGGCGTCGGCCCGGTGCACGCGCTTGACCAGGCCCTCCGCAAGGCGCTCACTGAGCTGTATCCGCAGCTGGCCGACATCCACCTAGTCGACTACAAGGTCAGGATCCTCGACGGCCGCGCCGCGACCAGCGCCGTGACCCGGGTGATGCTGACCTCAGCCGATCATGAGGGCGAATGGACGACCGTAGGAGTGTCCGACGACATCGTCACCGCCTCCTGGGAGGCCCTAGCCGACGGCATCAGCTACGGCCTCCTCCGCGCCGGCGCCGACACCCTAACCCAGGTAACCGCCTAGCGCCCGACGTGCTGCCGCCGAGAGCGGGCCGCCAAGCCCGGCCGCTGGGCCGGGCCGACTGAGCCCGGCCGACTGAGCCCGGCGGGAGTGCGTCCAAACCGCCATGGGATCCGGCTCGCGTCCGCGCAACTCAAGCTAGACAAGATCAACTTCCGCGGACATCGCACGTCAAGCGGCGGTACTGGCTGGACTTCAAGTGGGCTTTAGTTCTTATGCTCTTGTCTACGGGGTCTGGGCGGAAATGAGGGTCTGATGGCGGAGGGATTGTGGTCGGCGAAGCGGCGGGCGCTGACCGGGGGCCTGGTCTTGACGATTACGTTCGTCGCGGCCGAGGCGCTGGCGGTGGTGACCGTGATGCCGCTGGTGGCGCGAAGCTTGCATGGTCTGAACTTGTATGGATTCGTGTTCAGCGCGTTCCTGCTCGGCACGATGGTGGGCATCGTCGCCGCTGGCCGAGCGGCCGACCGGCGCGGGCCGGCCGGTCCTTACATCGCCGGCCTCATCGTATTCGCGGCCGGGCTGACGATCTCCGGGCTGGCGCCATCGATGCCCGTCCTGGTCGCTGGCCGGGCTTTGCAGGGAATCGGCGCCGGGGCGATCCCGGCGGTGGCTTACGTCGCGGTCGGGCGGAGCCTGCCCGAGCGGCTCAGAGCCAGGATGATGGCGATCTTGTCGACGGCCTGGGTCGCGCCCGGCCTGGCGGGGCCGGCGGTGAGCGCTGAGGTGGCCAGGCTGTTCGGCTGGCGCTGGGTGTTTCTCGGGTTGCTCCCCTTCGTCGCCATTACCGGGCCGTTCGCTATTCCCGCGCTGGTCAGGCTCGGTCCTCCGGAAACAAGAGCCGCCGATGGGCACCGGCTCATTGATGGCTTCGGGGTAGCGGCGGCAGCCGGCCTGGTGCTCGGCGGGCTGACGCTGGCGGCTGGGTCGAGTTCGGCGGCAGCTGGTGCCACGCCAGCCAGCCCCACAGCGGCCGGGGCCACCGCGATCAAGCTGACTTCGGCGACGATAGCAGCTGCCAGCGGCTGGTCTTCGCGCGACTGGCTGGTGGTGTCCGGCGCACTGCTTGTCGCCGCCGGTCTGGCCTTCGGCATACCTGTCTTGCGCAGGCTCATGCCAGCCGGAACCCTGTCGGCGAGATACGGCCTGCCGGCGACGATCCTCAGCCGGTCGCTGCTCACGTTCACGTTCTTCGGTGCCGACGCCTTCGTGACGTTCACGATCACGATCGTGCGGCACTATTCGCCGGTAGTGGCTGGCATAGCGGTCACCGGATCGACCTTGGCGTGGACGACCGCGGCCTGGGTGCAGGCGAAGCTCAACGCCAAGGTTGAGGGGCGACGGCTGATCAGGATCGGGTTCTCGATAATCCTGATCGGGATCGCCGGGCTGGTGATCATGCTGTTCACCCAGGTCAGCATCGTTGAAGGCATCGCGGCCTGGACGGTCGCCGGGTTTGGCATCGGGCTGTCTTACACCCCGATCACATTGCTGATGTTCGACGCGGCGCCGGCCGGCCGGGAGGGCTGGGCCTCGGCCTCCCTCAACCTCGCCGATGTCCTCGGCGGCGCCCTCGGCATCGGCATCGGCGGCGCGGCCATCAGCGCCGCGGTTACCCTCAACTGGCCACTCACCACCGGAGTCGGCGCCGCCTTCGCGATCACGGCCGCCGCCGGCATCATCGGCCTAGCCGTAAGCAGGCGCCTCCCCCTGCGCGCCCCCCGCGCCGAAGCTGACCAAGTCCCCGAACTCACCTCAAGCTAGCCTCTCGCGAGCCGCCCAGACCAGCGATGCGGTTGCCGGCTAGCGAGCAACGACAACGATGGCCCAGCGATGTTGTTGCAAAAGCATCCATGGGCCATCGTTGCGGTGAGCAGCCCGCCCGGAACAGCATCGGTGGGCCATCGTTGCGGTTTAGTCGAGCGATTCGGGTGATTTGCGGAGTTTGTCCCCCGCCCCGTCCGCCCGACCCTCGCCGCCCCCGGCAAGGCAGGTGCGGCTACGGCCTGGCTATCGGGGCTAGCTTGGCGCCGGTGGCTAGGATCAGGTCCTCCGGGGTCAGCTTGACTTGGAGGCCACGCTGGCCGGCGCTGCAGTAGATCGCTTCAAGACCCGCCGCCGAGGAATCGAGAACGACGGGCAGTGGCTTGCGCTGTGCTATGGGCGAGATGCCGCCGACGATGTAGCCGGTCGCCCTTTCGGCGACCGCCGTATTGGCCATCTCGCCCTTTTTCCCACCGACAGCGTCGGCCAGCGCCTTCAGGTTGAGCTGACCGGCGACAGGCACCACGGCCGTCACCAGCTGCCCGTCGACAGCGACGACCAGAGTCTTAAAAACCTGCGAAGGCGGCACGCCGAGCGCCGTTGCCGCCTCAACGCCGTACGAGCCTGCCCGCTGATCGTGGTGATAGCGGTGCAGGCTGTACGGCAGCCCGAGCATGGCCAGCCGCTGGGTCGCCCTGGTGCCGTCCGCCACGGTCGCAGAGCATACCGGCCCGGCTGGCCAGCCGGCAGCTAGTTAACTGGCGCCCGGTCGGCCGCGCGCATCCAGGGCTCGGGCGTCAGCATGACCGCCTGACGGTAGACCGCCTCGTACCCTTCGGCCATGACTTCGACGGTGAACCCGGCTTCCACGTGCTTGCGGCAGGCGACCGGGTCAAGCGAGCGGGCCCGCACAATGGCTTCAGGCAGCTCATCTATCGTGTCGACCACGATCCCGGTCTGACCGTCCACGATCAGCTCGGGCACGGCACCGCGCCGGAGCGCGACTACCGGCGTGCCGCAGACCATGGACTCGATCACGACGAGGCCGAACGGCTCGTCCCACTGGATCGGGAACAGCATGCAGGCCGCCCTGGACAGCAGCCGCCGCTTGGCGGTGGCGTCGGCGATACCGAAGATGGTGACGTCCTTGCCGATCCTCGGCTCGACCTCGCGGGCGAAGTAAGCGCGTTCGATCGGCTCGCTGCACTTGCCTGCCAGCACGATCGGCAGCCCCGCCGCCCGCGCCGCGTCGATCGCCAGGTGCGGCGCCTTTTCCGGATGGAAGCGGCCGAGGAAGAGCGCGTACTCCTCCTTCTCGGAACGGAACGGGAACGTCTGGGCCCTGATCGCGTTGTGGACCCGCGCGGCCCAGGGCAGCTCGGGGGCATTCGCCCGCTGCGCGTCTGAGATCGCGACGAGCTGGATCGTGTCGCCGAGCGCGCTGTAGAAGTCGCCTGGGTCACCGGTTACCGGGCCGTGCGCCGTGACCACGGTCGGCGTCAGCCGACCGCGCGCCATCAGCGGCCCGGCCATCGTGTGATCGTGGATCACGTCCACGTCGAGGGTGTCCAGGATGCTGGCCACCTTCGCCGTGTGCACGATCTCTGGCATCGGCTCGCCGAGCCGGTCGGCCGGTCCGACATCGTAGGTCGTGATGAATCGCTGCGCCCTCGTGGCGTGCCGTCCCGCGCCGATCAGCGTTACCTTGTGCCCTCGGCCGACGAGCGCGTCGACCAGGTCAGCGACGACGGTTTCGATGCCGCCGTATGCCGCCGGAGGGACGTCAAAGTACGGCGGCGCCACCATCGCGACGTGCAACTGCCGTGCCCCGACTGGGTTGTGCTGAGCTCGGGTAAGGGTCGAGCCTGTGGTGCTCACAGCGAACGCCTCCTTGCCTTCACGGAAATCACCGGCGCGGCTACGGAACGCCAGTGCGGCGCCCGGTCCGGCCGCAAATGATCATGCCCTCGGGCCTGCGGCGCCAATGCTGATGTGAATTAATAAAACGCCAATAGGTACGTAAAGAGTTTACCTTTGCTCGCGCGTAAACGTTGCACGAATAACATTGTCGTCAGTGTTTGCCCAGCACAGAGGGCACACACGGAACGCTAACGGCCAGAACATCCGGCATTAATGCAGCGGTCAGCTCAGCGGGGTCGGACATCCCTAGTGTCCGTTAACGGACAAAATGGTCGCATCCGTCAGACGACTGGCTGTTGCCCGCCAAACGACTGGTCTGCTACCCGAAGAACGCGACAGTATGCGAGCTAGCGGCGCATCCGCCGCCAGAGCGGCCTGGGCATCACCCGGATCACGATCGCCAGAACGGCAAGCGAGCGCGGAACCCAGCGCTCCGTCGCCCGTCCGTCTAGTGCCGCCGCCACCGCGCGGCCAACCTGCTCGGGAGTCGACGACATCGGCGCCGACTCCATGCCCGCCGTCATCCGGCCAGTCACGAACCCCGGCCGTACAAGCAGCACCCGGACGCCCGTGTCCTCGAGCGCGTCGGCCAGCCCGCGCGCGAACGCGTCGAGTCCTGCCTTAGCCGAGCCGTAGACGTAGTTGGCCTTCCTCGGGCGCACCGCGGCGATCGAAGAGAGCACCACGATCGTGCCGCTCCCCTGGGCTCGCATCTTCGCCGCGGTCTCGAGCAGGGTCGTGACGTGACCGGTGAAGTTCGTCTCGATCAGGTGCGCGGCGAGCAGGGGGTCGTTGTCGAGCCGAGCCTGCGGGGTGAGGATGCCCGTCGCCGCGATGACCAGGTCGACCGGGCCCTCGGCGAAGATCTCGTCGATGAAGTTCTTGTGCAGATCGAGCGCGAGAGCGTCGAAGCTCACCGTAGCGGCTTCGAAAGGCAGTTCCTTGCCGGCCGCCGTCAGCCTGGCCTCGTCCCGGCCGGCCAGCACCACCTGCGTATTCGCGGGCGCGCGCAGCGCGGCCACGATCGCCAGCCCGATCTCGCTTGTGCCGCCGAGCAGCAGCACGCGAGCCGGCCTACCGAGGTTCTTCCACATTCAAGCCCCCTACCAGCTCGGCCACTAGAGCCCGAGCGCGAAAAGTACCAGCCAGGCCGCCTCGCAGCCGACCATGGCCGGATCACGTGAGATCAGGTCCTCGACCGGCTTGCTCGTCGCCCTCGCGGTCAGCCGGTCGAACCGCAAGAGCGCGGCCAGCAGCGCCGCCGAGCTGATCAGGTGGAAGATGCGGGACCTCAGCTCAGGCTCATTGCTGGCCCAGAGCACGTAGGACACCACCATGATCACAGAGACGATCCGCTGGGCCAGTCGCAGCGCGGGCGCCGAGTAGCCGCGCATCGCCGGCCTGTGCTTGGCGGCGTCGGCACCGAGCACGGTCAGTTCCGTGTATCGCTTGGCGATCGCCACCATCAGCGCACCGAGGCTGCACACGAGCAGGAACCAGCCGGAAGGCGGGACGTGGGTAGCGACCGCGCCGCCGATCACGCGCAGCACGAACCCTGAAGCCACCGCGCCGAGTTCGATAACCGGCGTGTGCTTCAGGCCAGCCGAGTACAAGAACGAGATCAGCAAATAAGCGGCAAGGGTCGCTGTGAGCAGGGGCTCACGGATCACCAGGCCGGCGCCGAGCGCCGCCAGAACGAAGCAAGCCGCCACGATGATCGCGTGCCGCTTGGGCAGCCGCCCTGAAGCGATCGGGCGCGACTTCTTGTACGGGTGGTTACGGTCCCTTTCGGCGTCGACCACATCGTTGACCAGGTACACCGCCGAGGACGCCAGAATGAACGCTACGAGAGCGGTCAGCGCGTACCAGATGCCGTCGGGCCGCCCGAGAGTGTGCCCGGCCAGCGGGGCCGCGAAGACAAGCAGGTTCTTCGGCCATTGCCTTGGCCGCATCGTCTGCACCACGGCCTTGAGCCACCGGACCGGGCCGCTCAGGCGCGACGGCGTGCCACCTTGCGGTTCGCTCACCTGGGTCGCGGGGGTCGCTGGAGTTGGCGATGTCATCGGGCAAAGACCGCCGTGAAGTCGCGGTTAGCGGGGTAATAATACCGGTCGGGCGGCTGGATTTGTGAGGGCAAGAGATTCACTGGCGTTGGGTTACCTGGATGATTTTTCGCCAGATAGTACATGAACGACATCCAGTCGGGATTGATATCGAGTTCCATGGCCGAGACGCAGCCTGCCCGCTTCAGCAATTCGGCAAGCGTCCGCACGTCAAGCTCGGGTCCGTACACATAGACGACCCGGCCATTCTTGGTGATGCCGACACCTGAGCGCCACACGTAGTAGGCACCGCCAAGCGTAGCGCCCCAGCTGGACTCCACGTTCTGGTCTACCGAAGATGGCACCTTCCCGTGGACGACGACAAGATGCAGGTTCTGCCGCACGGCGGCGATGTCGGGGCCCATGTGCAGCTTGCCCCGTCCCCAGTCGCCGATCGCGAGCCTGCCGTCCTTGTAATAGACCTCGGATGCGATGCCCTTGACCAGGGCGCCGTCGAAGTGCCCGTTGAGGTAGAAGCCTCCGCCCGAGGCGTAGATGCGGAATCCGCTGTTGAACGTGGCCACCAGGCCCTTGCGGTGCCCGGTCGCGAGGTACTCGGGACGGCCCCACTTGCCAGGTCCAGGATCCTCGCTGCCCGGCCAGAGCGAGAACTTGACCAGCCGCTGGTCCATCGACACGATGCCGGCGTAATAAGAGGAGTACACCTTGCTGAACCTGATGTAAGTCTTGAAGACGGCCGGGACGCCGTGGATGGACTCGACTTCCCTCCACTGCCCTTCGCCAGCTAGCGGCTTTCCCGCCATCGAGCCGAGGTTAGCCGGGATGATTGGCGTCAGGCCGTGGTGCACCTTCTTGCAGTGAGCCTTCTTGGTGCTCGGCTTGCGCCGCTTAGTCTTCTTAGACCCCTTCGCGGGGCAAGCCGCCTTCTTGACCGTCGTGCCGCCGAGCTTGTTGAACGACACGCCAGGGTTGCCGCCCTTCTTGGGCGGGCTGTACGTCAGCCATTCACCGAACGTGACGGCGGGGCCGAGGTAGTGACCGCGAGCCCATTCGGCGACCCGCTCGGACAAGGTACCTCCGCCGGTAGCGGTCAGCGCGTGGCCAAGTGACCAGCCCGCGACGAACACGAACGTAGTCACCAGCGCTAGCACGATGCGGGACACAATCTGCCCGGTAGGACGCCGGCTAAACCAGTGCGCCGGGCGGGCAGACGCTATCGGGCGAGCCACGCAATCCTCCTCAGTCGCAGGCTGACGCCAAGCACTCTATGCGAGCGGTCAGGGCGGCCGTGCATAGTCAGCCATACCGGCTGCCCTCGGCACATCGGGACTAAGGGTAACCGCAAGCTACGGGCCAGCGACCGGTGCTGCCGGCCCGCTGACCCGAGTACCTGCGTGAACTCTTCCCCTGGCTATTCCGTGCCGAACCACAGACCGATCTCGTGGCTCGCCTCTTCGACCGTGCCGGAAGCGTGCACCAGGTTGTGGATGGGCCGCTTCTCGGCATTGGCCGCCGCGGCCGAGTCAGAACTGAACATTCCCCTGATCGTGCCTGGATCCGCGGTGGCCGGCACGGTGCCGCCGCACACTGCCCGCACCTTCGTGACCGCGTCATTGCCGTAAAGCACCATGGCTACTACCGGACCCTGGGTCATGTAGTCAACGAGCCAGGCCTTGATGGTCCTTCCGATCACGGCCGGATCCGTATCACCGAAGTACTCAGCCGGATCGAGTCCGAGCCTCTCGTAATCCGCCAGGGTCTTACTGCCAACTGAGGCCAGCCAGGCCTCGTCTTCCGGGTAATGCCGCTCGATAAGATCAGTCGTAGCATGCCTCAGCTCGAGCCGGGCGAGCTGCAGCCCGGCTTCCTGAAACTGGCTGATAATCCGGCCGGTCAGCCCCCGGGCCACGCCATCAGGCTTGATGACGACCAACGTCTCCTGAGTCATGGCTTGGAGTGTGCCATAACTTCGCGCAAGTACCGTCATCGGGCCTCGTCACGATCCGTAACATTCTCCGCAATTGCCTCGCAGGCGCCGGTCGGAGAAACCGCTGCGCTCGGGATGTGATACGTGAGGAGTTATGGAGCCAACAGGCAGCGAGCCAGATGAGGTGACGCAAGCCGCCGTCGAGACGGTCGCCGAGGCGACCGAGCTGGCCGGCCGGGATGCCGGCAAGGAGGTCGTGCTCCGGAAACGTGCGCTCCGCCGGGTAGCTGGAAGGCTGGCGAGACGATCAAGGGACCCAGCCGCTGACGATGCCTTGCCCTACGAGCTTGAACTCGAGATCGGTCGCCCCCGTAGCGTCAGGCGCCTTGGCTCGGCGATCGGCCAGGTCGCGCGGCGCGGCGCTAACGTCACGGGGCGCGGCGTTTCCTCGGGTAGCAAGTGGCTGAGCAACCAGGTACTGACCATGGCGCCCCGGCTGCCGGTGCGTGACCTGACGACGCTGAGGGCGCAATATCCGCGGCACACGCCTGACGAGATCGCTGAGGCCCTGATCGAGGGCGCTTCCCGTGCCTCGGCGACGGTGGGCGTCGCGGTCGGCGCGTGGTCCGTGCTCCCCTGGGTACCAGCGATCGGCGTCGAAGTCGCGACCGAGACCCTTTCGGTAGTCGGCATCGAGATCAAGCTAGTAGCCGAGCTTCACGAGGTATACGGCCTGCGAGCCCAGGGCAGCGTCATCGACCGGATGACCGCCTACGTCGGCGCCTGGGCGTCGCGCCGGGGGGTGGCGCTGGCACCAGGCGGCCTGGTGCTCGTCGCGGGCTCTCCGCTGGCCAGGCAGCTTCAGCGCAGGCTGGCCGCGCGGGCGGGCCGGAGCGTGTTCTCGCTCGGCCCGCTGCTTACCGGAGCCGTAGCCGGCGGCCTGATCAACCGCAGGGAGACCCGCAAGCTCGGCCGGATCCTCCGCGACGACCTGCGCGGCCGCTCGCCGCACCGCGACGGCTGGACCGACTAGTCCGGCTGGCCGTTGCTGGCCTGCGGCCCTTCGCCGCCCATCCAGCGCTCGAGCCAGTTGAACTGCTCGGCCAGCACGTGCAGCACGGATTCCCTCGCCACGTAGATATGGCTCTCGAACGGCAGCATCACCAGCCTCGCCGTGCCGCCGGTGCCCTGAATGGCCTGGTAGAGCCGTTCCGACTGGACAGGGAAAGTACCTGAGTTCGAGTCATCTGACCCGTGGATGATCAGGATCGGTGACCTGATCTGATCCGCGTACCTGAACGGTGACACCTCGTCGTAGATCCTCGGTACCTCCCAGAAGCTGCGCCGCTCCGTCTGGAAGCCGAAAGGCGTCAGCGTCCGGTTGTAGGCGCCGCTCCTGGCGATCCCGGCCGCGAACAGGTCCGTATGGGCGAGCAGGTTGGCGGTCATGAAAGCGCCGTAGCTGTGCCCGGCGACCGCGACCCGCGACGGATCCGCGATGCCGAGCTCGGCGAGCGCCTTAATGTGCGCGGCGGCCGCCGAGGCGATCTGCTCAACGTAAGTGTCGTTCTTGGTCTCAGGGTCGCCGATGACCGGCATCGTGGCCCCGCCGAGCACCGCGTAGCCTCGCAGCACGAACCAGGCCGCGTCGCTCCAGACCAGCCTCGTGAACCGGTTGGTGCTCAGCCGCACCTGCCCGGCGGTGCCCGCGCTGCCGAAGTCATGCGGGTACGCCCAGATCAGGAGCGGCAGCGGACCATCGCGCTCCGCTGAGTAGCCAGGCGGAAGGTGCAGCATGCCGGACAGCTTCACTCCATCGCCGCGATCGGTGACCATGAGGCGCTTTTCCATTTCGGTCAGCGCCGGGTGCGGGTCGGGCCAGTTGGTCAGGATCCTGGGCTCTGGTGCCCGGTCCTGCTCTCCCCCTTCGGCCAGAGTCACCACCCGCAAATTTGGCGGCTCTTTCTGGCTTTGATGCCAGATCACCACCTGATCGACGCTGCCCGCGGCGAACCCGAGCACCGTCTCATGCGCCTGCTCGGGGCTGTGGAACAACCTCGTCGTGGCGGCGGAGTCCAGGTCATACCGGTCAAGGAACGGTCGCTCGCCGGCCGGCGTGGCACCCTCGCCGCGCAGGTAGATGAATCTCCCGTCCTGGCGGATCGTGCGGCTGCCGTCCGGGTGCTGGCGCATGACCGGGTCACCGGGATCGGAGTAGGCATCGTCTTCAGACAGGTCGAAAAGCACCCGGTTACGCTGTGGATCGGCCAGGTCGCACAGCCAGGTCGTCAGCCACCTGCGTTCCCGGTCGTGCTCGGTGAGCATGATCGCGTCAGGGCTGTCGAAGTTGCTCCAGCCCAGGCAGCGATGCCTGAGCCGGAACGCGAACGCCGGGGCGCCTTCGAACGGTGCGCTCCAGCTGAGGATCTGATCACGGAACTCGGCCTCCGCTACCGGGTCGCCGCCGTCTAGCGCCTCGGTCCAGAGCAGCCTGGCCGGCGCCCGCTCGTCCCAGGTCACGAACCTCGGGCCGGTCGGTACCCCCATCCTCGGCACCTCGTCGCTGACGGGCAGGTCGCCGATGACCCCGGCCGGAGCGCCGCCAGCGGTCACCCCCGAGGCCGGCCATACCTCGATCCTGCGCGCGAACAGCGCGCAGGGCACCCGGTAGGAGAACGGCCGCTGCAACAGGTAGACGAGCAGGTACCGCCCGTCAGGCGAGTCCTCGACGTACTGATAGAGACCGGGCGGGCCAAGCGGCTGCGCGGCTCCGGTGACCGGGTCGACCCGCAGCGGAACCGTGCTCGCCAGTTCTTCGAACCTGTCCTCGTCGGCGGGGGTCTTGAGCATGTCCTGGTAGGTAGCCATCTTCGACTTCTTGCCGACGGACTCCTCGACCCTTGGCTCGACTGGCTCCTTTCCGCCTGAGCTCGTGGCGGCTGGCGGCGCGCCGAGGACGAGCAGCGAACGACCGTCCCTTGACCAGCCAAGCGTGTTGCCCGCGCTTGGCGGCTCGCCCCCGAGCACATCTCGCACGAGCAGGCCAGGCACTCGCGCGACTGAGGTCTCGCCGACGGCGGCCGTCCACACCCCGATGCCGTCTGGCTCGTCGTTACAGAACGCGAAGCGCCTTCCGTCCGGTGCCCAGACCGGCACGCTCACCTGAGCGCCGTCAGGAAGCTCGAGCGGGGTTTCTTTTCCCTCGCTGACGTCAAGCACGGAGATCGCGGTGAACCTCCTGGTGCGCTGCCTGCCGCCGACGGCAGGATCGATCCGCAGGCCGCCAAGCCGCAGCACGGGCCTGGCCAGCAGTTCGATCGGCGGATGGCCCTCGTAGCGAACCAGGGCCAGGTACTGCCCGCTGGGTGAGGGCACGGTCAGCGGTGTGGGCGGCGCATCGATGATCGACACGACGTCGCTGTCAGGTAGCGAGAACGTCAACGTGGTCCTTCCGCGGGTAGGGTGCACCGGCAGCTTAACCGTTTCCGCGGTTGCCGCCAGAGCCCGAACTCGGCACAGGTACCTTAGCCGCATGATCACGGACAAAACCCGACGTATGCTCGATGCCCGCCTAGCCCGCGACCAGTCAACTGAGCGGCTGCCTTCGATCGCCGCCGGGCTGGCCAGGGACGGCGAACTGGTATGGACGGGCGCCCGTGGCGGGCTCGATGGCGAGGACGCCGAGGCCGGCACCCTGCCCGATGCGGACACGCAGTACCGGGCCGGCTCGATCACCAAGACGTTCGTAGCGGTGGCCGTGATGCGGCTGCGGGACGCCGGGCGGCTCGACCTGTCCGACCCGATCGGCGAGCACCTGGCCGTTCCCGGCTGGTCACCGCAGGTCGCGGCGATGACCGTGGGCCAGTTGCTCTCGCATTCTGGCGGCCTGCGGGCCGAGACGGCGGGGCCCTGGTGGGAACGCACGCCGGGCTCTTCGGTCGCCGACCTCGCCGCGTCGTCGCTCGGCTCGGACGCGGCCAGGCTGCGGCCAGGCCGCAGGCACCACTATTCCAACGTCGGCTACGGGCTGCTCGGCGCCCTCCTGGCCAGCAAGCACGGCCAGCCCTGGTTCGACGTGATCGCCGCCGAACTGCTTGAGCCGCTCGGGATGACGAGGACGACCACCAGGCCAGAGCGCCCGCACGCGACCGGCTACGCCGTGCACCCTTACGCCGACGTGCTGCTCGCCGAGCCTGAGCACGACGCGGGGGCGATGGCACCCGCCGGGCAGCTGTGGACCACGGTGACCGACCTGGCCAAGTTCAGCCGGTTCCTGTCCGGCGGCACCGAGGGCATCCTCGCGGCCTCAACGCTCAAGGAGATGCGCGAGCCGATCGTGATCTCTGAGGCGACGGGACAACCGTGGACGTCGGCGTACGGCCTCGGTTTTGAGCTGTGGAACTCAACCGTGCGCCGGTACGGGCACACCGGCTCGATGCCAGGATTCATCGCCATCCTCTGCGTCAACGACGCGCCCGGCCACGACACGGTGATCGCGGCGTGCAACTCGACGACCGGATTCAGCCTGTCGCTCGGCGCCGACCTGCTCGGCATCCTGGCGGGCGAGGAGCCCTACGTGCTGCCCGAGTGGCGGCCGGCCGAGGTCGAGGCCGGCCTGCTTGACCTGCTCGGTTCCTGGTTCTGGGGACCAGCGCCGCATACGCTGCGGCTCTCCGGCGGCGAACTCGAGCTGAGCAGGGAAGGCTCGAGCAGGCGGGGCATGCGCTTCCGCCGCGACGGCGAGGGAAACTGGCGGGGGGTTGACGGCTATCTGGCCTACGAGCCTTTGACGGTCGTGACCAGCCCTGACGGGGGCGTGATCGCGCTGAACATCGGCTCTTTCATCTACTCGCGCACGCCGTACGACCCGGCGGCGCCGATACCAGGAGGCGCGGAAACCAACTCCTGGCACCCGGTGGCCAGGCCCTGACGGGCCAGGCCACCGGGCAGGACAGCGGCTTACTGACTGTTGGTTAGTACCAGCCGTCGTCGATCTCGTGAGCCCAAGCGTTCTTCGGCGAGCCGTACAGGTGCTTGATGTAACGCATACCCCAGCGGATCTGAGTCTTGGGGTTGGTCCGCCAGTCCTTGGCAACCGACGCCATCTTGTCGCCGGGCAGCGCCTGAGGAATACCGTAGGCACCTGAGTACGGGTTCGCCGCGTAGACGTTCCAGCTGCTTTCCCGCATCCAGAGCTTGTTCAGGTACCTGAACTGCCACTTGGCCTTCCAGTGGAACCAGCCCATGATGGACCAGGCGATCTGCTTGGCCGTCAGGTGCTTATGGTGCTTCTTTTTCTTGGGCTTCTTCGCGTCGGCGGCAGCAGAAAGCCCTCGCGCTGCGAGGGCTGAACCGCTGCTTTGCTGAAGCGTGAAGGTACCGGCCGAACTGACCACGTTCATCAGGCGTACCTGACTCACTGGCTGGGCCTCCGCCGAGGCGGACAAGCCGCCGGAAGCGGTAATCGCGACGACCGCGAATGCCGGAGCACTCAGGGCGATGGCGATTCTGGATATGGTCGTTCGGTTCAGTGGTCGCTGCGAGAACAACGTGAACTTTCGGCCGGGCACGCTTGCGCGTGCTCAACTATCACCCCGGTCATCAGCCAGGCATGAGCCGACTTGTCCAGGGAAAGAAACAAGCCACATACCAAGCGGGCGGCGTGCCGGCGCTTCGCAGGTTCAGGGCGAGACTAGGGCTACTCAGGCGACGAAACACTCAGTTAGGCCAACACAGAGTAACTCACCGAACACGCAAGGTGCTTTCGATGTTCTACGATGCCCGAAGTTAAGGGCCTACGTGCATGGAATGCCGAAAAACTTACCGTGAATTGGGTCACACCAGCCCTTCCTGTGCCTCTTCTGACATTGGCGGCCCGCCAACCGCGCTGCCGCCGAGGTAGAGGGCGCCGATCTCCGGGTGGTCGAGTACCTGCTGGCCGGTGCCTGCCAGCCTTACCCGGCCGTTCTCGAGCACCACGCCGTAGTCGGAGAGCCGGAGGCCCGCCCGTGCGTTCTGCTCGACGAGGAGAATGGTCTTGCCGCTGGCGTTCATCAGCCTGATCGCATCGAACACGGTCTTGAGCACCTTGGGGGCCAGGCCCACGGAAGGCTCGTCGAGCACGACAAGCTCGGGATCGAGCATCAGGCACCTGGCGAACTCCACCAGACGCTGCTGGCCGCCGGACAGGCTGCCCGCCTTCTGAGCCGCCCAGCCAGCCACGGCCGGGAACATCTCCTCGATCTCGGCCCGGCGCCTGACTACCTGACTTCGCTCGCGCAGCAGGTAGCCGCCGAGCTCGATGTTCTCCCGCACCGTCATGTCGCGGAACACGCTGTGGTTCTGCGGAACGTGGACCACGCCGCTGCGCAGGATCTGCCTCGGGCTCTTGCCGACTAGCGGCTCGCCCCGGTAAGTGATCGAGCCAAGCCTTGGCCGCAGCAGCCCGCTGATCGTGGCGAGCAGCGTCGACTTGCCCGAGCCGTTCGGGCCGACCACGCACGTGATCTTGCTTTCGACCACTTCGAGGCTGACGTCGTGCAGCACGTCCCCGCCGCCGTACCCGGCGGTAAGCCCGTCGATGACGAGGGCGTCAGGAAGCAGGCTCATCGTCGTCTTCTTCTCCGGTACCGAGGTACGCGTCAAGCACCCGCGGGTTGTTCCTGATCTCCTCGGGCGGACCGGTCGCCACCACGTGCCCGTAGTCAAGCACCGCCACGTGGTGGCAAAGCCCCATCACGAACTCCATGTTGTGCTCAACGATCAGGAAAGTCTTGCCCGCCTCGTTCAGGTACCTGATCCGGTCGGCGATCAGGTGAACGAGCGAGGGGTTGATCCCGCCGGCCGGCTCGTCGAGCAGCACGACCTGCGGGTCGGCGACCAGCACGTAAGCGAGTTCAAGCAGCTTGCGCTGCCCGTAGGACAGCGTGCCCGCCAGCTCTTTCGCGTGGCCGGCGAGTCCGGCGAAGTCGAGCTGATCCATGACCCGGCGCTGGTCGGCGTGGCTGCCCGCCCGTGCCAGCGGGTTGGCCCGCCCGTGGTGCTGGTGGGCGACCAGCATGTTCTCAAGCACGGTGAGCCGGCTGAAAATCCTGGTCAGCTGGAAGGTACGTCCGACGCCTGCCGCGAATACCCGCTGCGGCGATTCTTTCGTGATTTTCTTTCTGCCAAGAAACACCTCACCCGCGTCTGGCCGCTCGTAGCCGGTGATGATGTTGAAAAGCGTCGTCTTGCCCGAGCCGTTGGCCCGATGAGGCCGGTGATGCTGGCGGCTCTCACCTCGATGGAGCAGGTGTCGAGCGCCTGCACGCCGCCGAAGGCCTTGCTGATGTCAGATGTCCGCAACGCGACCGTCATTGGCCTTCGCTCCTGCGCCGCCACTTGGCCCGTTGCGACGTGATGATCTCCCTCGCCGTCGGCAGCACTCCGCGCGGCAGGAACAAGATGATCACGAGGAACAGGACCCCGAGGAGGATCTCGCTCAGGTAGTTGTTAGTAATCCGCAGGGTCAGGTAAAGCTGGGCCGGTTCGAGTATGAGCGCGCCGAGCACCGGTCCCGCGATGGTGCCAAGTCCGCCGAAGAAGGCCATCAGCGCGATCGCCAGGTCAAAGAGCGGGTCGAACGCGAACTGAGGGAAGGCCTGGCCGAGGAAGTAGAACCAGAGACCGCCAGCCATGCCGGTTATGAAACCCGAGATCGCGAACGCGGTCAGCTTGACCGGCATGGCGCGGACACCGAGGCCGACCGCCCGGTCCTCGTCGTCCCGCAAGGCCCGCAACTGGAGGCCGAACCTTGACCGCCTGATCACGAAAGAGAGCAGCACGGTGCCGGCCGCGATGAGAAGGCCAGCGTAATAGAACGGGTTGTTATAGGTGCTCGCGGTCCAGTTGAGCACCGGGGCGAGCAGGCCGCTCGAGCCTCCGGTCGTCTGCAGGTTCGTGGCCGTGAGCTGAGCGATGAAGAAGAAAGCGATCGTAACCACGACGAAGGTGTGCCGCCGCACCCGCAGCGCGACCAGGCCGAGCGGCACCGCGACCACGGCGGCGGTCAGTCCGGCCAAAGGCAGCAGCGCGAAGACCTTGTCCCCGCTGAGGCTCAGGTCCCGCGCGACGATGCCGACGGTGTAGACGCCGGTGCCGAAGAACACCGCGTGCCCGAGCGACAGGTACCCGGAATAGCCGGAGAAGATGTTCCACGCGGAGGCGGCCGCGACGAAGATCATGGCGTTCACCGCGATAGTGGTCGCGGTGGCGTTAGTGATGACCAGCGGGAAGACAAGGGCCACGACGATCAGGAACACCAGGCCGGTCGTCTTGATCAGCCGCTCGTTCGACCGCGGGGATCCGCCTGTCGTGACCGCCGGCTCGGCGGCATCGGCCGGGCTTACCTCCGGGCCGCTGGCCTTCGGGCCAGGTCGCGCACCAGCGATCACTGTGCCCTCACCGCGCCGCGGCCGAACAAGCCGGCCGGCCTGATCAGCAGGACAAGCACGAGAGCAAGGTAGAAGACGGCAACCGCCCAGTTTGGCTGCCAGATGTCGACGAGGGCCTCGGCGGTGGTCATGAAGATCGCGGCCACCATGGCACCGCCGACGCTGCCGAGGCCTCCGAGGATGATGATCGCGAGCAGCCGGGAGATCAGGTCGTAGCCGCTGTTCGGGTTGAAGCCGCCGCTGGTCGCCCCGTACACCATGCCGCCGACCGCGGTGATGGCCACGCCGATGCCGAAGGTCACCGCGGCGACCCGGTTGACCTCGATGCCGACGAGCCTGGCCGCGACCGCGTCCTGCATCGTGGCGCGAACCGACCGGCCGAACGTGGTCCGGTAGAGCAGGTAATAAAGCACGAGCACCGCGGCTACCGCGAGGCCGAATCCGAAGAGGTAGATGTCGGGAATGTAGAAGCCGAGCACGTGGACGCTGGCGTTCGGCTGGGTGTACCAGGCGTTCAGCGACACGTAGTCGGCCCCGAACGCTGAGTACAGGATGCCCTCGATGATCAGCGCCACCGCGTAGCAGGCGAGCAGCGTCATCGACGTCCGCTCGCTGCCCCGCAGGGGCCTGATGAACAGCCACTGGATCCCCACCCCGAGCACGAACATGACCGGGATGGTGATCAGCAGCCCGACGAACAGGTCGATATGCAAGTGCACCGACAGCACGTAGCTGAGATAGGCGCCGAGCACCACGAGGATGCCCTGGGCGATGTTGATGATGTCGAGCACGCCGAAGATCAGCGTCAGCCCGGCCGCCATCAGCGCGTAAACGCCGCCGCCGAGAATGCCGTCGGCGATCGCCTCGAATACCTGTTTGCCCATCTCAGCTCCGTGCCATCGCGCTCGTGCTCATCGCGTGTCAGCTTGACCAGTTTGGCTTCGGGTATTCGATCTTGACCGAACCGGTGGCGCCGACCGGAAGCACCTGGACGAAGTTGCCGTTCTGCCATTGGAAGATGAAGGCGATCGCCTTGACGTTCTCACCCAGGCTGTTGAACATGACCGGGCCCTGAACGCTGTTGAGCGTGACGCCGCTGTGCAGGTACTTGATGATCTTCGCGCCGTCGGTGCCTCCCGTGGCCTTGACCGCCTGCTCGGCGACCTCGCCCACGGAGTAAGCCTCGGCAACGTCCGCGTTGACGTCAGACGGCGAGCCGCCGTACATAGCCACGTACTCATTGACCATGGCTTTGCTCGCGGCATTGTCGTAGCCGGGATACCAGGCGTCAGGCACCATCATCCCGTTGGCGTTGGCCTTGCCGACCACGGAGAGGAAAGACTGTCCCTGGTCAGGGCCGGCCGCCGCGACGAATACCTTCGGGTTGTAGTGCTGCGCCTCAAACGCCTTCATGAAGGACGCTACGGTCGGCACGTCGGTCGAGCCGAGCACCACCGCCTGCGCCTTGGAGGCGGCGACGAGGTCACCGTTAGGCAGGTAGTCGGGAACTTCCTCGGGGAAGATCTTGGAGTAGACCGTCTTGATCCCGGTCGGCTGGAGCTGGCCCTGGGCGCGTTGCACCTGAGGGGTCGCGAAGGGGTCATTGGCCATGGGATAGGCGGCGGTTGCCGGACGCTGGCTCGCGGGCAGCGACTTGATCCAGTTGGTGAACGGATCGAGTTCGTTGGCGACCGGGAGACTGACGTCGAAGACGTTGTCAAGCTTCTGATCGAACACGATCGGCGCGCCGCCCGCGCCCTCGATCATCGCGAAGCCGTACCGGTGCGCGACCGCCGCCGACGGCGCGGTGAGCAGCGAAGAGAACGGCCCGAAGGTCAGGTCGACCTTGGAGCTGCTGATGAGGTCGGTGTAGTTGGCGCTGGCCTGGTTGGGCTGGCTGTTGTCGTTCTTGATGATGAGCTCGACCTTGCGGCCGTCAATGCCGCCAGCCTTATTCACATCGTGCGCCCACAGTTCGTAGCCGCGCTTGTAAGCCTGGCCATCACCGGAGAAGTCTCCGGTGAGGGATAGTGAGGCGCCGATCATGATCGGGGCCTTGGTCTGGGCCTTCGATCCTGATGACCCGCTCGAGCAGGCGGCCAGTCCGGAGGACAGTCCGGCCGCTAGGAAAAGAGCAGTGCTGCCGATAGCCAGGAACCGGGCCTGCTGGGTCCTCATCCCCGGTCCTCCTTCCGAGTTGATGGGTAACTCAATCACTCGCCACTGGCGGGCGTGAGCCCGTCAGAAACCTCCGCGCCCTCGCTCACGAGCTCAAGGCCGGCTGATCTGGCCTGGAGCACGATCAAGGCCGCGAAGTCCTCTTCGCCGAACCCGTAGCCGACCAGGCTCTGCACAAGCTGGTGCACCGTCGACGCCACCGGCATCGGTACCTCGTACTCACGGGCGGCAGCGAGCCCGAGGTCGAAGTCCTTGCGCAGCAGCGTGGCGGTAAAGGTCGGGTGGAAGTCCAGGTTGACCAGGGCCGGCGTCTTGTACTTGCTGAACGTCGAGCCGAGAACGCTGCTGTTAAGGCAGGCGAGCAGGGCGTGCCTGCTGATCCCGGCGCGCTCGGCGAGCACGGTTACCTCGGCGAGCGTCTGCGTGACGACGCCGAGTAGCAAGTTGTGGCAGAGCTTGACCGTGCGGGCCAGCTCGCCTTCCCCCACGTAGGTGGCCCCAGCTCCGAGAATGTCCAGGTAAGGCCGCACGACCTCGAACGCGCCGGCCGAGCCTGATACCGCGAAGGTCAGCCGGCCGACGCTGGCTACCTTCGGATTGCCCATGACCGGGGCGGCGAGCAACTGGCTGCCGAATCCGGCCAGCTCCGCCCGCACCCGTTCTGAGTCCTGCACGGCCACGGTCGAACAGTCGACCACGATCGAAGGGGCCCGGCCGCCCGCGATCAGCCCTTCCACCCCGGTACAAGCGTTGACCAGGTCCTGCGAAGTACCCACGGTCACAAAGACAATGTCAAGCCCCGCCAGTTCGGACGCCCGGTCCACGACCTTAGCCCCCGCCTCGGCGAGCGGATCTGCCTTGGCCTTAGTCCGGTTATAAACAGTGACATCGCAGCCGACCGCCAGCAACCGCCGGATCAGAGCCTCACCCATTCGCCCGGTGCCAAGCCAGCCAAGCCGCTGCCCGCCGCCCTGGTGCCCGCCGCCCTGGCCGTCCGCTATGCCCATCTCCGCGCCCACTCTTTTGCGCTCTCTTTCCGCGCTCTCTTCCCCGCTCAATTGAATGCCCGCCCCCCGTACCGGCTGAACGAACGTTCAGCAATCGTTTGCAGCAAAGTTTTGCTCGATAGAGTCTCGTATCGACCTACGTCCTGTCAATGTCTAGCTTTTCGGTAATCTCCCGCCCTCCGCAAACCGCCCGCGCTCCTCACCTGGCGCCCGCCGCCACCTCAGCCCCGCCGCCCCCGGCTCCTCACCGCAACCGGCCCTCGCCCCCTCCGGCCCTCGCCCCCTCCGGGCCGTGCCGCCCCCCGGGCCGTGCCGCCCCCCGGGCCGTGCCCCGGGCCGCGCCAAGAGCCAGGTCCCGGCCCACCCCGAAACGGATATTTCCCTCAAACCGGCGTCCCCAACGGCCGGCTACCCAGGGCGCCCGAACAGCGGGGGCACTTTACGTCGGCAAAAACGACAGCAAAGTGCCCCCGCATTCGCTGGCTCCCGACCCGGAAACGGACAATCGGCGCACCACCTCTCGCCCAACGGGATCCCTCGTCAACCCGCGACCCGATGCCAGCGCCCGAATCGGGCAATCGGAACATCTCCCCTGGCCCAACCGCATCGCTGGCCCACCGTTGTCGCTGCCGCATCTGGTCCAACGACATCGATGGGACAGCGATGCGGTTCCCCCAGCATCGATGTCCCATGGGTGCGGCTCTTCCTGATGGAGCTGGGCCGGTTGGCTTGGAGTTGATCTTCAGGCTGCCGGGCAAGGCCCAGCGTTGTCCCTCCGCAGGTGCTATAACCCCCGCAGAGGGACAACGCTGGGCCTGCCGCCCCGCTCGGAACCGCCGCGTTGTGCCATCGCCGGGCCTGCCGCCCGCCGCTGATCCGGCCTCCATCCACAAGAGCCGCGCCCATGTCCCATCGTTGCTGTTGCTTGCTGCGCACGAACCGCATCTATGGGCCATGGATGCGGTTCGTTGGACGTGCACCGTTCTCGGGCTGGAGTTTGATGCCGGCCAGGGGCGGCCCGGGGCGGCCCGGCCCGGCCCGGGTGCCGAGGCCGGGGGCCTGCCCCACGGCGGGAGCCCGCGGAGGACACGCCTGCAAACGTGTGCAATTCTTTGGGCATGGCAGACGATCTGGTAATTGCGGCCATCAGTCACTGGGCGCCGCGTTTTGTCGCTAACGGGATCGACTACAGCGACTTTGTCAAAGTGACTAGCTCCATTGACACCTGGGATGACTGGTGTGCCCGGTGGTGCGGGGAAGGGGCCAGGCACGAGGAGCTCGGCCGGGAGGCGCTGGCTGATGGCCGGGACCGGGACCGGAGCCGGGGCCGATCGGCCGGGACGCACCTGGCTCAGGCGGCGGTTTACTATCATTTCGCGAAATTTATGTTCGTCAATGATCTTGACCAGCTCAGGGTCGCGCACGAAGCGGCGGTCAGGTGCCTGAACGACGCGCTCCCCTTCCTTGACCCGCCTGGTGAGCGGATCGAGATACCGTTCGACGGCTCGTTCATCGCCGGCGTCCTGCGCCGTCCGCAGGGGCAAGGACCGCATCCGATCGTGGTGCTCATTCCAGGGCTCGACTCGGCCAAGGAGGAGTTCAGGCCGACCGAGCGCGAGTTTCTCAGCCGCGGCCTCGCGACGCTGTCCATTGACGGGCCGGGCCAGGGCGAGGCCGAGTACGACCTCGCGATCAGGCCGGACTGGGAAGTGCCTGGTCGCGCCCTAGTCGACGCGATCGGTCAGCTGCCAGGCATCGACCAGGACAGGATCGGCGTCTGGGGCGTCAGCCTCGGCGGGTATTACGCGGCGAGGGTGGCGGGCGGTGAGCCGAGGGTCCGCGCCACCATCGCGCTCTGCGGCCCCTACTGCCTGGGCGACATCTGGGATCAGCTGCCGGTGCTGACCCGCGCCGCGTTCACGGTGCGCTCGAAGTCGGGTTCTGAGGACGAGGCCAGGCGGCGAGCCAGTGAGCTGACCCTAAAGGGCATCGGCGCCCAGATCACCGCGCCGATCCTGATCATCGCCGGCCAGCAGGACCGGATCTTCCCCTGGCAGGACGCCGCCCGGCTGCACACCGAGATCGCCGGGGAGGCCGAACTGATGCTCCTGACCGACGGCAACCACGGATGCGCCAACGTAACCTACAAGCACCGCCCCTACGGTGCCGACTGGATGGCGGCCGCGCTTAGGTAGGCCGCCGGCGCCGTCGAACGCCTGATCACCAGCTCGGGTGACAGGTAGTGCACTTCCGCGGTGCGCTCGACGCCGGCGATCTGATCGAGGATCAGCCGGCCAGCTTCCCTGCCAAGCTCGTAGTGAGAGAAGCTCACCGAGGTCAGCGGCGGGGTAAGCCTGTCCATGAACGGCATGTTGTTGAAGCCGACCACGGAAACGTCCGTCGGGCAGCCCCGGCCGGCGGACTCAAGCGCGGCGTAGCAGCCTACGGCCAGCATGTCGTTAGCCGCGGCGATCGCCGTGCAGCCGCTGCCCGCGTCAAGCAAGGCACGGCAGCACCGCTCGCCCTCTTCGATCGAGTAGTTCCTCGCGGTCACCACGAGCTCAGGCTCGACCGGCAGGTTGTGCGCCTCCATCGCCGCCAGGAAGCCGCGGTACCTGCTCAGTCCGGTTGAGATGTCCTGCGGCCCGGCCACATGAGCGATCTTGCGGTGCCCGAGCGAGGTCAGGTGATCAACGGCCAGCCTCATGCCGCGCTCGTTGTCGGCCGAGACTGAGGGGAAGCCGTAGCTTTCCGCGCTGCGGTTGACCAGCACCACCGGGAGCCCGGCCGCGGCTGCCTCGTCGAGCACGGGGCTGCGCAAGCGCGCGGTGGCGAACACGAACCCATCAACATGCCGGTCGCGCATCAGATGGAAAACGAGCCGCTCGCGGTCGTTGTCGGCGTCGGTGTTTCCGATCAGCGCCACATAGCCGTCGGCGGCCAGGCGATCTTCTATTCCGCGCACTATCGGCGGGAACAGCGGGTTGTTGAGATCAGGTATCAGCACGCCGACCGTATTGGAGCGTCTCGTCCGCAAGCTACGGGCTACCGTGTTCGGCCGGTACCCGAGCGAGTCGGCGACCGCGACGATCCGGTCCGCCGTTTCGTCGCTGACCAGCGGCCTTGTTTCCGGATTAAGTGCGCGCGACACGGTAGCCGGATGAACGCCGGCCATCGCCGCCACGTCCTTGAGCGTCACTGGCTGATCATTCACCGGCCCTCACGCTCCGATCCGCGCCTTGCTACCTGGCGTTTACCTACCCGGCCGCCTGCGAGCATGCTAACGTCAGCGGCGGATTTTGCCAGCATCAGGCCCGCCGAGTGCCGTGGCGAGTGTAACGGGCGACCCGCCTGATGCGGGTAATCGCCTACTGATCGGCGACACTCCTATACCATGCGAGCACCGTATTTCCGGTTCGTGACTTTGGTGTTCTAGCCTCTTGGTGGTACGCACCTGGATCCACCAGGATCTAGGCTCGGTCACAGCAAACCGACCCGGCTAGATCGTCCTGGAGCTGCGCACATGACATATGCACTCCGCTACGCGGTCCGCTCCGACGTCGGCGTGCTCAGAGAGGGTAATGAGGACTCGGCTTACGCCGGGCCCCACCTGCTCGCGGTGGCGGATGGCATGGGCGGGTACGAGGCGGGCGAAGTCGCCAGCGCCTCGGTGATCAAGACGGTCGCGCCCCTCGACAGCAAGCCGATGCCAGAGTCAGATCTCGTGGACGCCGCCGCCGCCGCCGTGACCAGGGCCAAGCAGAATCTGCGCGCGATCGTGGAGGCCGACCCGGCGGTCGGCAGCATGGGCACGACGCTGACCGCGATGCTCTGGTCAGGTGCGACCGCGGCGATCGTCCACATCGGCGATTCGCGAGCATACCTGCTCAGAGACGAAGATTTGTACCAGATCACCCGTGATCATACGTTCGTGCAGGCGCTCATCGATCAGGGGCGGATCAGGCCGGATGAAGCCGCCAGTCATCCGCAGCGATCCTTGCTGCTCCGCGCTCTCGACGGCCGTACCGACGCCGACCCCGACCTTTCCTTGCTCACCGCCGAACTCGGTGACCGGTTCCTGCTCTGCTCGGACGGGCTGCTGGCGGGGGACGTCACCGACGATCAGATCAGGCAGACGCTCGCCGACATCCCTGAGCCTTCCGACGCGGTGCTGCGGCTTATCGACCTCGCGATCAGGGGCGGCGCTCCTGACAACGTCACCTGCATCGTCGCCGACGTGATCGACACGGATGAGAGCAGGCTCGCGGCTACTAAGGCGCCCGTGGTAGCCGGTGCCGTGGCCAGCGCGGGCAACGAGCAGACCATGCAGTTCAGCCGGCCGCGTTCGACTCAGATAGCGGCATCACCACGTTGGGCGCCGCGCCGGCACAGGCGCAGGCTCAGAGTCAGTACTCTTACGCCGGCGGCGGCCCGAGCACCGCGCCGCAGCCGGTCGTGCCGCCCGCTGAGGACCTTCCGCCTGAGCGCAGCACCGTTCGTCGCGGACCCCAGGCCGGAGCGCAAGCCGGAGCGCAAGCCGGACCGCAGGCCACCCGCTCGAGCACCATCCCGCCCCCGGCCCAGGCGGCGACGTCTAGGGCGCGCCACGGAGCCGGCTGGACGGCAGGCGCAAGCGCGGAGTGCCAGTTATCAGCCTGCTGCTCGTTATCTTCGTCGTGATCATCGCGGCCGGCCTCGTCGTCGGCTACGAGGTCATCAGAAGCCAGTATTACGTCGGCGACAATGGCGGCAAGGTCGCGATCTTCCGCGGCATGAACGACAAGGTGTTCGGTCAGCCGCTCTACTCGGTCTACACGCCGACGAACATCCCGGTCTCCGCTATTCCGGTTGCGTCGGCACAGGAAGTCGCCAGGAACGAAACCGGCAGCCTGAAGAACGCACAGCAGTTCGTCGCCAACATCACCAAGCAGTACAACACCTGCCAGGCCGCCGACAGGGCGCTGCACCACTGGCAAGTCACCAAGCCCAAGCCAATCATCACCACGAAACCCGGCAAACACGGCAAGCCCATCACCGTGACGAAGCCAGGCAAGCGCGGGCCGAAGCCGGTCGTGCCCGCCGACTGCCCGGCACCGGCCGCATCCCCGGACGGAACATGAGCGATCCGCGGGCCGGGCGCGCCGTCCTGATCACCGGCGCCTCCCGTGGCATCGGCCGTGCGATCGCCCTGCGCTTCGCCGAGGCCGGCGACCGGGTAGCGATCCATCACAGGGACTCGGCCGAATTCGCCGCGAAGCTCGCCGCCGAACTGCCAGGTTCAGGACACGTCGTCGTGCGGGCTGACCTGGCCGACCCTGAGGCCGTCCGCGCCATGACCGATGCGGCCGCCGCAGGGCTCGGCGGACTCGACGTGCTAGTCAACAATGCCGGCGTGTTCACCGCGCACCCCATCACCGAGGTCTCCTACGCCGAATGGCAGCGGCAATGGCAGGCCGTGCTGAGCGTCAACCTGACCGGCGCCGCCAACGTCACCTGGTGCGCGGTCCAGCATCTGAAAGAACGCGGCGGCCGGATCATCAACGTCTCGTCGCGGGGCGCGTTCCGCGGCGAGCCCGAGTCGCCTGCCTACGGCGCCAGCAAGGCGGGCCTCAACGCCTTCGGGCAGTCGCTCGCGATCGCGCTGGCCCCGTACCGCATCGCCGTCGCCACCGTGGCCCCTGGCTTCGTGGCAACGGATATGACCAACGAGCACCTCAAACCGCCGCGCGGCGACCAGCTAAGGGCGCAGAGCCCGTTCGGTCGGGTCGCCGAGCCTGATGAGATCGCGGCCGCGGTGCTTTACCTCGCGTCCCCCGAGGCCGAATGGGCGAGCGGCGCCGTTCTCGACCTCAACGGCGCCTCTTATTTGCGTACCTAACCGGGCGAGCCGGCATGGGTGCTTTCTGGAGGATCGGAAATCTTTAGCGCCAGTCGCAGGAAGGCGAGCACGTCAGCGGACTCGGCTACCACCTTCCTCACCGGCTTGCCCCCGCCGTGGCCGGCCGACGTCTCAACCCTGATCAGCACCGGTGCATCGCCGCCCTGAGCCGCCTGGAGCGCGGCCGCGAACTTGAACGAGTGCCCTGGCACCACCCGGTCGTCATGGTCACCGGTCAGCAGCAGGGTCGCTGGATAGCGCTCGCCCGCCCGGAGATTGTGCAAGGGCGAATAAGCGCGCAACCAGCGATACTGCTCGGGGTCGCCTGGATCGCCAACTTCGGCGATCCAGGCGCGGCCGACCGTGAACAGGTGGAACCGCAGCATGTCGTGCACGCCAACGCTCGCCACGCAGGCGCCGAACAATTCCGGATGCTGAGTGAGGCAGGCACCGACGAGCAGGCCGCCGTTGGAGCCGCCTATGACCGCGATCCGGTCCGGCCGCGACCAGCCGGAACATGCCAGCCACCGGGCGCAGGCGCAGAAGTCGTCGAATACGTTCTGCTTCAGCGCGAGCCGCCCCGCCTCGTGCCAGGCCCGGCCGTACTCGCCGCCGCCCCGCAGGTTCGCCACCGCGAGCACCCCGCCGCTGTCCAGCCAGCCAGCGTGCGGCACCCTGAACGACGGCATCACGGGAATGTCGAAGCCGCCGTAGCCGTAGAGAAGCACCGGCTGGTCACCGGTCGGCCGCAGGTCACGGCGCCTGGTCAGGAACATGGTCAAGGTCGTGCCGTCAGCTGAGGTGACCCGCACCTGCTCGGTGACGAACGCGACCGGCTCGATCTCGGCCAGCGAAGGCCTGATCCGCTTGGTCTCGCCGGTGGCGAGGTCATGCGACCACAGCGAGCCCGACTCGGCGAATGAGGTCAGGCCGAAATACACCTGGTCGCTGTCCTGGCGCCCGGTGATGCCTTCGCCGAGCTGGCAGGCATCGGCGATGGCGGAGTAGCCGGGCAGCGGGATCTCGGCGCTGAAGGCACCGCAGGCGTCGTGCACCCGCAAGACCGAGCACGCGTCGCGCAAGTAGTGGCAGACGAACCGGCCGCCGAAATACCAGGCGGCGAGCAGGGTGTCCGGCGCCTCGCCGATGACCTCGGTCCAGTGTTCCCTTTCCGGCCGTTCCAGCGTAACCGCCACGAGCCTTTTGCGCTCCGCTTCAAAGTCAGTGACCAGGTAGAACGTGGTGTTCTTGGCCCACGCGAGATCGGCGATCGACTCGAAGTCGCCGATCAGCGGCGTCAGCTCGGCCGCCGGGTCGGCAAGGTCGAGAACCTGCACCTGAGCCTGCGGGGCGGTGCCGACGTAGGAAGAGATGACCAGGAAACGGCCGTCGTCGGTAACGCGCGCCTCGCTGTGCCAGTTGGAGCCCGGCGGACTCGCCCAGATGAGCTTGTCGTCGCTTTGATCGGTGCCGAGCTCGTGGTACATGACGCTGCGCCGGCCCATCTCGGCCAGGTACTCATTGCCCGCTGGCGGGCGATCCAGCGAGTTGTAGTAGAAGCCCGCACCGTCCGCACGCCAGGAGGCGACCGAGAATTTCGACCATTCGACCAGGTCGGCCAGGTCTTCGCCGGTGTCGGCGTCGCGCACCCGCCAGGTCTGCCAGTCCGAGCCGCTGACACTGATCGAGTAGGCGAGCAGTTTCCCGTCTTCGCTGACCGCCACGCTGCTGACCGCGGCCGTGCCGTCGGCCGACAGGGCGTTCGGATCGAGCAGCGGCTCGCCGGCGCTGTCCGGTGCGTCGGAACGGTAGAGCACGGGCTGGTCATGCCGGCCATCGCCGCGGAACTGGAACCAGCGGGCGCCGCGCTGGAAAGGCACGCCGAGCCTGGCATAGCTGGCTAGTTCGGCGAGGCGCGCCCTGATTGCCTGGCGGCCTGGAACCTCGCGAAGGACGCTCTCGGTCACTTCGTTCTGCGCGAGCACCCAGGAGGCGGTCCGCGGATCCGACGTCGTCTCTAGCCATCGGTACGGGTCAGCGATAAGTTCGCCGTGGTAATTGTCGGCCGCCTGACCCGTCGCCGTTGGCGGGTAGCTGAGCATTCGAGGGTAACCTTCCGTCGGAGCGGCTGCTTGCCGATCGTAAGCGAAGGAACCCGCGCTCGCAGAATCGTTAATCACGCACAGAAAGGAAGCGCAGTGACTCACGACACCGAAGCCGGTCAGGTCGCTGAGGTCTACCAGGCTCAGCGTCAGGAAAAGCCGTGGGGGCACGAGCAGATCTTCGCCGCCGTGGAAGGCAAGTACGTCGGCAAGATCATCTATGTCAACGCCGGGGCGTCGCTGAGCCTCCAGTACCACAACGGCAAGGAGGAGACGATCTCGCTGATCTCAGGCACCGCCGACCTCGAGTACGGCCCGGTCGGCGGCGAGCTGACCGAGCGCCGGTTCGAGCCTGGCGACACGATCCACCTCCCGGCGCACGTAGTGCACCGGGTAACCGCGGTAACCGACATCGTGTTCGCTGAGGCGTCGACGGCACCTCCCGGCTGGCGCGATGACGTGGTCAGGCTTCAGGACTCCTACGGCCGGGCCGGCACTAGCGCTCCCTGAGTAGCTCCTCAAGCAACGGGGCGAAGTGCTCGAAAGGCGGCGTGGCGGCGGCCGGGTCCTTGGCCAGGTCATCCCACCGGCGGAGCTGGCAGGCCGCTTGCGCGTGCGGGTTCGCCGCGAACTGGCTGGCTTCCGCTTCATTCATCGGGCCGCCTTGCAAGGACAGCGTGTAGACCGAGGCCTCAGACAGCTTGGCCGCGTAGCCTGGCTCGGTGGCGCAGAGGTAGCGCTTGGCCGCCACGTGCAGCCTTACCGGCTCGGTAACTTCCGGCCCGAACCATTCGCTCAGCCAGGCGGCACCCGTATCGCTGTGCTTGTTGTCGGTGCCGCGCATGAGGTCGGCGCCGCTGATCGCTCCGGTGAAGTGCCCGACGTCGTGCAGGAGGGCGGCGGCGATCAGCTCGCTGCTCGCGCCGGCCTGCTCGGCGAGGGTCGCGGTCTGGAGCATGTGCGCCGCCTGGGTGACCGGCTCGCCGAGATACTCGGCGGCGCCCTCGCTGGCGAAAAGATCCCCGATGACTTCGGCAGCCGTCATTGGTGCTTTCTCCTTAGCACGGCGAGCGCGGACTCGGCCCCGTCCAGGTCGGCGTAGCAGCCCTGAAGGTGCCGGTCGCCTGAGCTGGTGAACGCCGTCCGGGCGTGCAGGACGCGGGTGTTGTCGAACACGAGACAGTCGCCCGGGCTCAGCTTGAACGTAAGCGCAAGCTCCGGCCGGTTCAAGATCCCGGCGAAGATCCGGGTGGCCGCGTAGAAGGCTTCGGCGCGGCCGGCGAACTCGGGCCAGGGCTCGCCAGGGTCAGGCCGCAGCGGCTGCATGGAGCGGTTGTTGAACCTGACCTGCCTGATCCTCTGCCTGGGGCTGAGGGCGATCAGCGGCTGGTTTGCCTTGAGCTCGGCCGTCGCGTCGGCGTACCTGAACGTGACCGGGGTGCTGGTCAGCGTCGCGAACGCGGCCGGATCTGATTCCCTCAGGATTCGCGCGGCCGCGAAGCCGTCGACGACTACTGAATCGCCGCCTTCGGCCGCACTGACCAGGCAGTGCAGCAGCTGAATGGTCGGCGCGGGGTCGCGGTACGGGTTGTCGGTGTGGGGGCCGATGTGACGGGCGGTGAAGGCGAGGTTGGCCGGGTCGGCGGTGACCCGCACGTCGAAGAGCTTGCCGTAGTTGGTCTCCCTGACGTAACCGAGGGCGCCGGCTACCTCGAGCACGGTGCCAGGCTCGGTCGGGACGTCCCTGAGCAGGAAGAAGCCGGTCGTCAACAGGTCGGTCAGGCAGCGCTCGGCCCCGGCTGGCCAGGCGAGCCAGCTTCCTCCTGGCAGCCCGGCGGCAACATCGGACGCCCGCCAGATGACCTTGGCGTCCTCGGTCCGATCGTCCTGCGGCTCTTGTGCGGCCCTGACGTCAGCGAGCCAGGCCCGGCTGAAGCTCGCCTCGTGCCCGCTGGGCTCGAATCTCACCTCGACGGTGATGTCGTCGGCCGACCTTACGGTGACGGCGACTTCGGGCGGGCCGTCGCTGAGGGCGGCGAGTCGTTGCCCGCTTACGGGGTCGAGGCATCGCTGGCACGGGCAGTTCGCCCGGAGCCAGGACGGCGGAAAGCCGCTTAGCGGGTCATCGCTCACATTGGCTAAGTCTGCCGGAAGCTGATCATGATCCGGTCTTCGACCGGCTGATAGCCGAGCCGAAGGTACGCAGATCACCGGGGTGATCTGCGCCATCGACAGCGGCTCGCCCGCCAGTTCCCACAGCACGATCCGGCCGGTCAGCAGCTTGTCCCTGGTGATCGCCCGCGTGGCCCCGCCTTCCTGATTGTTCTCGACGCGGAAGGCCTCTTCCCAGCCGAGCACGAGGTCCTGGTCGGCTTCTCCCGCTATCCGCGCCGCCCCTTCCGGCGCCGGCTCGGGCGGGGTCAGCGGGCCAAGGCGGTAGAGCCGCTGCCGCTGCCTGACGTCGTATTCGGCTCCGGTGAGCTCTGACCACGCCGAGGCGAACGCCTTCACGTCGGGCTCAGCGCCGATCACGAGCCCAGGTCCCGCTGGCCTGACCGCCAGGGTAGTGGCCAGTTCGCCGACGGACTTCCCTGAGAGGCCAGTGAGGTGCAGCGGGTGCGGCGGAGTCCACATGACGGCCGCTCTGGTCCCGTCGCCGTCCCACCAGCCAAGCACCGGCGGTTCTTCGCCGTACGCCTGCGGACCCTGCTTGATGAGGCTGGCTAGCACCGACATCATCACGGTGTTCCGCTCGGGCTCGCCGGCGATGATCTCGCGCGCGGCAGCCACGTAGGTGTCCACGTCGCCGGTAAGTGTCCAGGTCATACGCGTCATGCTGGCTGATCGTCGCGCCAGCCCGCACCTCATTTAAGTCACGGTTTAAGCCTTCGTGGCCCGACCTGCCGATTCCGCACCCAGGGAGGCAATTGATTGGTACCGTCACCGTGGATTCCGGCATGTGCGGGTTGTACCCGTCTGGTTGACCTAAAGGAGAATCGGTGAAGGGCTTCAGAGCGTTCTTGCTTCGCGGCAACCTCGTTGACCTGGCGGTCGCGGTCGTGGTCGGAGTCGCGTTCAACTCGGTGATTCAGGCGCTCGTCGCCGATCTCGTCGGGCCGCTGATCGCTGCCTTCGGCGGCCAGCCGAACTTCAGCAAGCTCAGCTTCACCATCAATCACTCGACGTTCCACTACGGGGCATTCCTCAACGCGCTGATCTCGTTCGTGATCGTGGCCGTCGTGGTGTACTTCCTGATCGTCGCCCCGGTCGACCGGGTGCTCTCGATCGTGAACCGCAACAAGGCCGCGACCCAGCGGGCCTGCCCCGAGTGCCTCAGCCAGATTCCCGTCGGCGCCACCCGGTGCATGTACTGCACCGCCACGGTGCCGCCGGTCGAGCCCGCGACCGCGTCCCGCTAGCCGGTCGCCCCTGGCGACCAGATGTAGGGCGTCGTGACAGCCAGTCTGGTGAAGCCGAGCCGCTCGAGTATCGGTCTGCTGTCCGGCGACGCGTCCACCGTCAGGTACTTGTACCCCCGCTCGGCCGCCAGTTCGGCGCGCCGCCTGACCAGCGCTTTGTAGATCCCGCGCCCTCGCCACTGCGGCAGCGTCCCGCCGCCCCATAGCCCGGCGAACTCGGTCTCTGGCAGGAACTCGATCCTCGCGGCGGACACGGGAAGGTCACCGGCCAGAACGACGAAGAGACCGGTGAACTCGGGAGCGGCCTCAAGCTGAGCCAGGGTCGAGGCGACGAGCTCAGACCGGTCCTCGCCGAAGACAAGTTCCTGCACCGAGTTCATCGTCTCAACCCCGGCCGCGTCGGTCACCCGCTCGATTCGCACGCCGTCCGGCAAGCTGGCCTCTCGCAGCGCCTCCGTGATCGCCCCGACCTCGGCTGCCACGAACGACTCAGGATCCTCCGCGACCAGGCCAGCCGCGACGAGACGGTCAGCGAGATCCCCAGGCTCGTCGTAGTCGTAGAGCTTCCACTCGAACTCCTGGCCCCGATCGCCGAAGAACGCGACCTGCTCGGCGATCGCCGCGTCGGCGCTGGCCGCGTCGAGATCGGACCAGATCACCCCTGACCCTTCGTGGCCGCACTGAGCCACCCGCCTGACCACCAGGTCGGTAACCTCAAAGACGGCCCCGGTACCGTCCGGCGTCGTAGCCCGTCTTACCTGCTCATTGAACGCGGCCAGTACCGCGGCACGATCCATACGCCGAAGATCATCACGCCACCCCCCGCCCCCGCAACCCGATAAGCCCGCACCCGCCCACCGCCGCCCGATAGGCCGTCGTTCGCAGTGCGACACCGCCCCCTCGCGCCGTCACGAACCGCGCACCCGGCCAGTTTGGAACAAAGCACTCATAGCGCCCCGCGAGGCGCAACGATGGCCCACCGTTGCTGGGACGGCGCCTGCATCCAGCAACAACGATGTCCCAGCGATGCGGCACCCACAGCATCGATGTCCCAGCGTTGTCGTTACTCCGCACCCGGCAACGACAACGGTGGGCCACCGATGCGGTCAGGCTAGGCGAAAGGCCACGATTGCCCGTTGGGGGCAACGCCACGGCGGTCGCTAGCGTGGACCGTCGTTGCGCGGAGGGCGGCCACGACGGGTGGTACGGCCGCGTGAACCATCATCGGGTTCCGGATAGTCGTTGTAGTCGGCGGGGCGGCTCCAGCGTGAGCGGCCGCCGGCCCCGTTCTCAGGACTGGGCAGCGGTTCCAGGATCTCGGTCGGATAAATTTCCTGCCTTGGCCTGCCCGCCGCGAACCGGCCCGAGCTGAGGTCGATCTCGATCGTCGGGTGCGGCGGCTCGTGCTCGAACTGGTCGTGCTCGAACTGGTACGACGCCCGCGGGTCATGGTCAGCGGGGACGGACCGGCGGTACTCCGCCAGTGCCGCCCTGATCCTGGCTTCGGCCTCGGCCCTGGCGGCGGTCGCGGCCTGGGCCAGCGAGCCCGCCACCGTGACCTGCGCGTGCGGGTCAGTGCCCTCCGCGTGCGGGTCAGAGTCTGCCGCGTCAGGACCAGTGTCTACGTGTCCTTCAGGCTCGGCTCGTTCCGCCCTGACCTTGGCGGCCGCGGCTTCCTGCATGGCCGCAGCGGCTTGCCTGAATAGCGGCTCACCTGGATCGGCCGCGCTATCGGACAGGCCGATAAGACGCTCCTGCGCCCAGCGGTCAGTCCAGCCCAGGTCAGCCATCGGCTGATCGGCGATCACCGAAGACATCTGCCTGGGCACCGGCAGCGGCGCGAACCGCCCGAGGAAGCTTCCGTTGCCCGCGCCTGATTCCCTTGCCCCTGGCAAGGTAGCCACCGCGGCGTATACCGGTCCGACACAGTCGTGCCGCTCAAGCAACGTAGCCAGTTGCTCGGCATCTTCGGCGGCGAGCCCGAAGACCACCCTGGGCTGCCCCCAGGGCTCCTCAAGCGAGTACCCGACGTAGCTTGAGACGGTCGGCGTCGGGTCCGCGGTCAGGCCATGCACGATGCGCCAGCGATGCCACGCGCCCTCGAGCGCGGCAGCCGCTAGCTGTGCCCTGAACACCAAGTCTGGATCCCGCATGGCGACCCCTCCCTCACCGCGACGGCACGCTGTCCGCCAGCTGGCGGACCCCCGTACGTAGCACGTCGCACAAGCCCCTGTCGTTGCCGCGACAAGTATGGTCCGGCCGCAGCGCCAAGCAGGTGTGATTACTTAAAGTCGCAACGCGACTGCGATGAGCGACGTAGAGGCCGGTGCTTGGCCGGAAGAAGCTATGAGATCGGGACCCGGCCAGTACTGGCCCGGCCGGTCGTACAGATAAGACGGCGGATCGGCCCAGCGGCATTGCCGGGTCGCCGACCCAGAGCATCACCGCTCTGCGCTTTTGGCTCCCAAAGTGCTTCGCGCACCCCCGCGCGCGCCATTCGGCAAGCACCGCTGGAGCCGATCCCCCCTGTCTATTGCGCTGAGCCGCGCTAGGCATACGCCGACGCGAGCCCTCCCCCCGTTCGATCGGGCGTCAGGCGAGCAAAGGGCGCTATTCCGAGCGCTGCTGCGGGATGCCCGCGAGCAGGGCACGAACCTCCGTTTCCCGGTAGCGACGATGGCCGCCAAGCGTCCTGATTGACGTCAGCTTCCCGGCCTTCGCCCAGCGGGTGACCGTCTTCGGGTCGACCCGGAACATGGTTGCCACCTCGGCCGGCGTAAGCAGCGGCTCGGCCTCTGGGGTGCGTGCAGACATTTTGACGGCCTCTCCTCCTGGACCCACATTGAGATCCTGCGTCTGTTGTATTTCTTGGCTCCATTCGGAGCCTGCCGTGGATGTCCTATATGGTCTTCTCTTACCATATTGCCATCACCAGCGGTGACAAAGCGACCACCAGGAGCAGAAGTTTTTGACGTGTCCCCGTTGCCCCCGTTGAGCTGCGTCACGTTGCGTGATCCTACAGACACGCACCGTCGCAACGGGCGGATTCGGAAAAGTCATGTCCGCCTCCTGCTGACTACTGGCCGTAGCCGTTCGGTTGAACTCGAAGTGGTCAGACAGCCTTCAAGCAGCGATTCCGGCGAAAGTCTGCCTAGCCGGGTCTTGGGTTGATAGGAGCCTGAAACAGTCAGACTCGATGCCCGCTCACCTCCCTGTAGACCGGAAGTAACGCACCGTGAGCGCCGGAGGGCGCGTTCAACCCCTTGCGGTTGCCGCCTGGATCCCCCCTAGGGAACGTCGGGCCCTGGGCTTTCGGCAGCGCCGGGATAATCCTCCGCAGTTCTACGGCATGCTCTCTCACGAGGTATTTGCCCCCGCAGCAGCGGCTTCATGCGTTGGATGGCATCAATACTCCTCTTGCCATCCGAACTCCTCTTGCCGCCGGACCAAATAGTCTTGGCTGGTAAATCCCTAGGTCAACGATGACACGGGACGCGAAACCGGGAGCTGTTGCCATGGTAACTACGAGTGACCAGCCTGCCGACCACGCCAAGGCCAGCCCGGCTGAATCCGGCGGCAGCCCGCTCGCAAGTTCTTCGCACGAGCAAGTTATCTTCTGCAACGACGCGGCGACCGGACTGCGCGCGATCATCGCCATCTACTCGACGCAGCTAGGGCCGGCGCTGGGTGGGACAAGGTTCTACCCTTACGCGAGTCACGACGCCGCGATAACCGATGCGCTGAACCTCTCCAAGGCCATGGCGTACAAGAACGCTCTGGCCGGGCTTGACCTCGGCGGAGGCAAGGCCGTCATCATCGGCGACCCGGCCAGGATCAAGTCCGAGGCCCTGCTGCGGGCCTACGGGCGGTTTGTTCAGTCTCTCGGCGGTCGCTACGTAACCGCCTGTGACGTCGGTACTTACAGCGAGGACATGGACCTGGTCAGCCGGGAATGCCGCTTCGTCACCGGGCGCACCGAAGCGCACGGCGGAGCAGGCGATTCTTCTGTGCTGACGGCCTTCGGAGTGTTCCAGGGCCTGCGGGCGGCCGCCGAGCACGCGTGGGGCACGGCTAGCCTGACCGATCGCGTGGTGGCCGTCGAGGGCGTCGGCAAGGTCGGCAGCCATCTCGTCGGCCATCTCGTCACCGACGGCGCCCGCGTGACGGTCTACGACGTAGACACCGAGGCAGTGCGCCGCATCACCGCCCGTTACCCGGACGTGAGCGCGGCGGCCAGCCGTCAGGAGCTGATCTCCGCCCAGCTGGACGTATATTCGCCGTGCGCGCTTGGCGGCTCGCTTGACGACAGCACGGTCGCTGCCTTGCGGGCCAGGATCGTGTGCGGCGGCGCCAACAACCAGTTGGCCCACCCCGGCGTGGAAAAACTGCTCACCGAGGCCGGCATCCTGTATGCGCCGGACTATGTCGTGAACGCGGGGGGCGTCATTCAGGTCGCTGATGAGCTAACCGGATTCAGCTTTGAGCGAGCAAAGCAACGGACCGAGCGAATTTTCGACACGACGAAGAAGATCCTCGGCATCGCGGAAGCCGAGAGCGTGCCTCCGGCGGTCGCGGCGGATCGCCTGGCCGAGCACCGAATGTCGGAAATAGGGCGTCTCAAGGGCATCTGGCTGGCCAGCTGATCCCGGCCGGCTACCGTAAGGCTAGGCTGATCAGTGGTTCAAGATAGGCTGTTCACTACCTGAACGCGGGCTCTGGCCGGTGGTCTGGCGGGCGGTCAGCGGATCTGGCGGGCACCGCCGGAAGCGCGAGCCGCCCAAAACAGGTACGGTTGTCTATGTACGGAGGCACTAGCCTGGCTGCGGCCCATGCGCTGGACCTGCAGCGGCTAGTCGTTCGTGCGAAAAATCCGATGGCCTCGGATGAGTGGTATGGGCCCCGGATGAGTGATTCTGTAGGCATCAAACGTGATGACTAGGAACCTGACAGGTTCCGTACGTTCAAGGGGGTCGAGCCAATGGGGCGCGGCCGAGCCAAGGCCAAGCAGGTGAAGGTAGCCCGCCAGCTGAAGTACAGCGGTGGCGGCACTGACCTTGACCGGCTGCGGGCAGAGCTGGGCGTCGGCAGGGATCAGCGGGACACCGGCGGGCGCGAGGTATTCGCGGACGGCGACGACCGTTACGAGCCTGACGGCGATGATGCCGACGACGACGACTATGACGAAGACGACGAGGAAGACGGTCCTTAGCCGTTAGTCACCAGTTACCCGGTCGGTAGGCACCGGTGGTGCCCAGTCGTCAGGCTGGCGAATCAGCGGCACCACCGGCTACCACACCTTCAAGCAAGTATTTGCCTTGCTCGGACTCGGCGACCGCGACCGGGTAATCCCCGTCGAAGCACGCACGGCACAGTCGCTGCGGCGCGAGCGTGGTGGCCTCGGTGAGGCCCTCTAGCGACACGAAGCCGAGCGAATCGGCCCCGATCGACTCCCTGATCGCTTCCGCGGACAGGCTGCCCGCGATCAGTTCGGCCCTCGTCGCGAAGTCGATGCCGAAGAAACACGGCCAGCTGACGGGCGGACTCGAGATTCGCACGTGCACCTCGGCGGCCCCGGCCTCGCGCAGCATCGCGACGATCGCTCGCTGCGTGTTGCCGCGCACGATCGAGTCGTCGACGACCACGAGACGCTGGCCGGCGATTACGTCACGGAGCGGATTCAGCTTGAGCCTGATCCCGCGCTCCCTGATGGACTGGCTTGGCTGGATGAAAGTCCGGCCGACGTAGCTGTTCTTGACCAGGCCCTGCGCGTACCTGATTCCGCTGCCCTGCGCGTACCCGATCGCGGCCGGAGTGCCAGACTCTGGCACCGGAATCACAAGGTCGGCTTCGACCGGATGCTCGGCCGCCAGCCGCTGGCCGACAGCCACCCTGGTCGCGTGCACGCCGCGTCCGCTGATCGTGGTATCCGGCCTGGCCAGGTAGACATACTCGAACAAGCAGCCCCTCGGCTCGGCCTCGGCGAACCGGTGTGACCTGACGCCGCGTTCATCGATCGCGATCAGCTCGCCTGGCTCAATTTCCCTGACCATCGCCGCGCCCACAATGTCGAGCGCCGCGGTCTCGCTAGCCACCACCCAGCCCCTCGGCAGCCGGCCGAGCACAAGCGGCCGGAATCCTTGCCGGTCGCGGGCCGCGTACAAGGTCCTCTCATCGGCGAACACAAGCGAGAACGCCCCGCGCACGAGCGGGAGCACGGCCAGCGCGTTCTGCTCGATGCCCGCAGCGCCCGCAGCGCCCGCAGCGCCCGCGGTACCGCCCTCAGGCTCGGGCGGCGAGACGAACAGTGAGGTCAGCACCCCGGTGTCCGACGTCGCCTCCGGCCGGCCCAGGCTCACGCCCGCTATCGCGGCCAGCTCACGGGTGTTGATCAGGTTGCCGTTGTGGCTCAGGGCCAGGCTCCCCGAAGGGGTGGCGCGGAACGTCGGCTGAGCGTTCTCCCAGACCGAGGATCCGGTCGTCGAATACCGGCAGTGACCGATCGCGATATAGCCGCGCAGCGTGTTAAGCACGCTCTCGTTGAACACCTGGGCAACGAGACCCATGTCCTTGAACACCATCATCCTGCTGCCGTCGCTGACCGCGATCCCGGCCGACTCCTGGCCCCGGTGCTGCAGCGCGTAAAGACCGAAGTAGGCAAGCTTGGCGACTTCCTCGCCGTGGCTCCACACGCCGAACACCCCGCAGGCGTCCTTCGGCGGCCGGTCAGCTTGGTCCAGGTCGTGGGTCAATCGACCGTCAGGCTGGATCACCTGGTAAGTCTACGTGGCGGTTGGCAAGGGCAGATAGGCGGACAGGTCGGACCTCGGCCCGCTGGCCCGCACCTTGCCGCTGCTAACCGCGACCGCCCAGTCAAGCCGCCCAGCGGCCAGCAGCACCCAGCTCACCGCGTCAGCCTCGACCACGTTAGGCGGAGTACCCCTGGTGTGCCTCGGGCCCTCAACGACCTGTACGGCCCCGTACGGCGGCACCCGTACCTCGACCGCCCGGCCAGGCACGAGCCCAGCCAACTGGTCGAGCGTGTGCAGCACCGCACCTCGCAGCGCCTCGCGCAGCGGTTCCTGCCCGGCATCGATCGCCGCGAGCACGACCTGAGCGCAAGCCGCGCCAAGCGACCCGATCGCAAGCGAGCCCGCCCAGGCCGGCCGCCCGAGCGCGGCCCGCTGAGCGTCAAGCCCGGCAAGCAACCGCTGCGGATCAAGCTTTCTAGCTGGCATCGGGTCGACGTTAGCCGAAACTGTTTCAAGGTCAAGACCTACTGCGGCGGTGGTGGGGTACCGCCCGCAACAAAAGGCCGTCCTCACCAGGCCTGGCCGACTACGTCGGCGTCGGCGCTCCCTCTCCTCCTTGGCCGGCGTGGACCCCTGGCCGGACAAACTGTGACAATTCGCCCAGCCGGGGCCTCCGGTGACCGGTCGGTGGCGCTGAGTCCCGGCGTAGTGAGCCATTCCGCTCGCCGGGCTCAGGCTGCAACAGCATCGGTGGGCCATCGATGCTGTTCGGCCGAGCCGACTAACCGCAACCATGGCCCATGGATGCGGTTGCCGCAGCATCGATGGCCCATGGTTGCGGTTGCCCGCCCCGGCCGAGCAGCATCTATGGGCCATGGGTGAGTTTCCGCTGGAGTGAGTTCTGGCCAGCTCCTCGGCGTGGCCCGGGCGGGACTGGTCCTCCAGCCTTTCCCGGCCTCAGCCGGGCGGTGGGTCGGTTTGAGTTTCCGGCTTTGCTGGTGCCGGCCTGAAGGCTCCTGTCGCGGGGGTGCGCCGGCAGGCTCCTGGATGATTGTGGAATCCCCGAATGGAATGCCATCTGAGGCTTCCACGAAAGCAGGCTTGCGGATCCTGTAGGTGGGGGCGGCGGACCGGTTTGGGGTTAATGCCCGGTTCGTGGCGGCGGGGGGGCGGTGCCGCGCTGCAACGGCGGCTGCCCGGCTTGCCTGCTTTCGCTGGTCCGAGATACCTGAGTCCGGAAATCGGACGGACCCGCTGCTCTCAGCCTTCCCGCCATTCCCGCCATTCCCGCCATTCCCGGCATTTCTGACATCCAGGGCAGTCCGCGATCCCGGCGGTGGGCACGACCGTCCGGCACCCGCCTCACTCCAGCGGAAACCCACCCATGGGCCATCGTTGCGGTTGTCTGAGCCGAAATATCCGGTTAGCTGGTGCCGTCGGCAAGCTCCGCGCCCGCCCGGGCAGCTCGCGCTACCGAAGTCGGCGTCCCCGCCGCAGTAGGTTTTGACCTTGAAACACCAGCGCCAGCGAACGTTTGCCGTTAATGCCGGGATTACTGGCACGCCGACGCGGCATCGCGCTCCTTGACGGCGTGCAAGCTGGCCGCGATACCACGATAGGCGGGATAATCTCGCGCTATGCCGGGTCAGTTCGCAGCTTCGCCGCACCGAGCTAAGGGGTCATGGGCACCCAGGCTTGCTGGCGTGGCCGTGATCCTCGTGATCGCGGGCAGCGTGCTCGGACTCTATTTGAGCACGGCCCGCGCGCATCACCAGGGCAGCCTAGGGCATGGGCATAAGACGCCGGCACTTTCGGGGAAAGTGGTCTCGGTCCAGACCGTCGGAGTAATCGATTTCGGACCAGACGATAACGGTGCCCCCGTGAAGAACAACACCGACCGTCCGCTGATGCTGCTGCAGAACGGAACGTCGGTTGACTTCATCTTCGTGCCGGACAGCGAACTGCGTTCTGGCACCCCGCAGTGGACCGCCGACCAGATGAGCGACGGATCAGAGATCTTCATTTACGTCCCGACTGGCAAGTGCCTGAGCCCGGACGGTTCTCAGCTTCAGCTCAGCCGCTGCAACCTTGGCCTGGCGCAGCGCTGGCGGGCGAGGAACACACAGATGCTGTCCGGTCAGCAGGTCGCGCAGTACACCAACGCCGAGACCGGCGCCTGCCTGACCGCACCGGTCGAGCCGGGCCCGGCCAAGGTGGCCCCTTGCGGCAAGCCCCGCACGAAAACCCAGGAAATCGCCCTGTGGTGGAGCGCCTGAGCTGTATTAGCCCGGGGGGGACTACCCCCCGGAACCCCCCGAGGCTCAGTCGAATAGCTTGGGCAGGGGGCGCTGGTGGACTGCCCGCAGTTCGTCGAGCGGGATAACGAACTCGCCGGCGACCTCAAGCGCGTCGCCGCCGGTGCGGCCGAGCTCGGCGGCCGGTACTCCGTGCGCGGTGCAAAGAGCGCTGAAGTCCGCTTCGGTGCCGGTTCGCACCGAGACCACCGCGCGGGCCGCCGACTCACTGAACAGCGTCGTGAACGCGTCGCCAGGCAGTCGCACCGCGCAGCCAGTCCCTCCGGTGAGGCAGCTCTCCGCCAGCGCCACCGCCAGCCCGCCGTCGGACAGGTCGTGAGCACCGCTGAGCAGTTCACTTTCAGAGGCGGCGGCCAGCAAGGTGGCCAGGCGTTCCTCGGCGGGCAGATCAACTTCTGGCGGCAGTCCGCCCAGATGCCCTTGGCAGAAAAATGCCCATAGCGAACCGCCAAACTCCGGGCGGGTGGTACCGAGCAGCATGATCGTCTCGCCAGGGGCGCCGAATCCGCTCGGCAGCCTGCGCCGCACGTCGCTGATCACGCCAAGTACGCCGACGACCGGGGTGGGATGGATCGCGGTGGACCCAGTCTGGTTGTAGAAGCTGACATTTCCGCCGGTCACTGGCACGCCGAGCGACTGGCAGGCATCGGCGAGACCGCGGACAGACTCGGCGAACTGCCACATCACGGCCGGATCCTCAGGCGACCCGAAGTTCAGGCAGTTGGTCACGGCGAGCGGGACGGCGCCGGTCGCGGCTACGTTCCGGTACGCCTCGGCCAGCGCCAGCTGGGCTCCGGCGTAAGGATCGAGCAGGCAGAAGCGCCCGTTGCCGTCCGTGGCGATCGCGATGCCGAGGAAGGTTTCCTCGTCGATTCGCAGCATCCCGGCGTCGTGCGGCATCGCGAGTACCGTGTTCCCGCGCACGTAATGGTCGTACTGCTCGGTCACCCAGTTCTTGGCCGCGCCGGCCGGGGAGCCGATCAGCGTGAGCAAGTCCGCCCGCGCTCGTGAGCCGCCGCCGGCCGAGGCAGCCGCGACCAGCGGGCCTGGATCGTCGAGCGTGAGCTTGTCCTGGCTAGCCGGACGGCGGGCTGGCCGGTCGTAGAGCGGGCCCTCAGCCGCTGTCTCAGGCGGCAGATCGGCGACCCTCGCGCCCTGCCAGCTGATGTCGAGGCGGCCGGTATCGGTGACGTCGCCGATGACCGTGGCGGGTACGTCCCACTTCGCGCAGATTTCGAGGAATTTCGGCAGGCTCGCGGGCTCGGTGATCGCCATCATGCGTTCCTGCGACTCGCTCATCAAGATCGCGGCCGGACCAAGGCCGCGGTCCCGCAGCGGCACCTGGTCAAGCGATACCGCCATGCCGGTGCCGCCAGCCGCCGCGAGCTCGGTCGTGGCGCACGCGAGGCCGGCCGCGCCGAGATCACCGACCGCGACCACGACGCCGGCGGCGTAAAGCTCAAGGCAGCACTCGATCAGCAGCTTTTCCATGAACGGGTCGCCGACCTGCACGTTCGGGCGCTTGGCGCTCTCGGCGCCATCGTCGCCGAACGACGCGCTCGCCAGTACCGAGGCGCCGCCGATGCCGTCGGGCCCGGTCGGCGAGCCGAACAGCACCACCTTGTTCCCAAGCCCGCTAGCCTTGGCCTGCTTCAGGTCGCGGTGTCGCATGACGCCGACGCAGAGGGCGTTGACCAGCGGGTTGCCCGCGTAGCAGGGATCGAACACCAGCTCGCCGCCCAGATTGGGCAGCCCGAGGCAGTTGCCGTAGAACGAGATGCCGGCCACGACGCCAGGCAGCACCCGCCTCGTGTCCGGCGCGTCGGCCGGCCCGAATCGCAGCGAGTCGAGTATCGCCACCGGCCGGGCGCCCATCGCCAGGATGTCCCGCACGATCCCGCCCACGCCGGTCGCGGCGCCCTGGAACGGCTCGACGTAGGAAGGGTGATTGTGCGATTCGATCTTGAACGTGACCGCGTACCCCTGCCCGATGTCCACGACGCCGGCGTTCTGCCCGATCCCGGCCAGCAGGGCCGGCGACGGCGGAGCCTTCGCGCCGAACTCGCGCAGGTATCTCCTTGAAGACTTGTACGAGCAGTGCTCGCTCCACATGACCGAGTAAATCGCGAGCTCGGACTCGGTGGGCCGGCGGCCGAGCTGGCTGACGATGCGGGCGTACTCGTCATCGGTCAGCCCGAGCGCCAGATGCGGCTGCGCGCGGTCCGGGGTGGCCTCCGCGTTAGCGACGGTGTCGGTCATGCCGCGAGCACCGCGGACAGTATCGACTCGAAGAAGCCGCGGCCGCCGGTGCCCGCGCCGGTCAGAGCGTCCACGGCGTGCTCAGGATGCGGCATCAGGCCGACGACGTTGCCCGCCTCGCTGGCGATCCCGGCGATCTCGTCAAGCGAGCCGTTGCAGCTGCCGCCGGCGTAGCGGGCGACAACGCGCCCGCCGGCCTCAAGGTCCGCTATCGTCGCCCGGTCGGCCACGTAAGCGCCCTCGCCGCTCTTCAGCACCAGGGTAACTTCTTCGTGATCGGCAAATTGGCCGGTCCAGGGAGTGTCGCGGTTCTCGATCCTGATCGTGACCTCCCGGTTAATGAACCGCAGCCCCTGGTTGCGGGTCAGGGCTCCTGGCAGCAGATGCGCCTCGCAGAGAATCTGGAATCCGTTGCAGATGCCGAGCACCGGCAGGCCAGCACGAGCGGCGGGCACCAGCTCCGTCATGACCGGGCTGTGCGCCGCGATCGCGCCGCAGCGCAGGTAGTCGCCGTAGGAGAACCCGCCGGGAAGGATGACGGCGTCGACGCCGTGCAGGCCGCGCTCGGCATGCCAGAGCGGGACGGGGGTACCGCCCGCCTGGCGAACGGCGCGGGCCGCGTCGACATCGTCGAGCGATCCTGGGAAGGTAATGACTCCGACCTTGCGCGCCAGCCTCGGCATGATCGCAGGCTACCTGAGTCCGGTTCGCTCCCCAGCCCCCGGACCCCAGGGAGGCAAACACCAAGGTGCGGTCTGCGGACGGAGTCCGCCAGACCGCACCGCTGTCCCCCTAGCCGGCGTCCTTCAGTTCCCAGTTTCGCAGGCTCGCTAGCGGAGCGTCGTCCCTGAGTTCTATGCGCTTGCGCAGCTGAACGACCGTGCCCTGGCCTCGGCCGCTCCGCAGGCTGACGTCATCCACGCAGGCCTTCATGATCGCGAGGCCACGGCCAGACTCGGGCAACTGCGCCGCGTCGATCTCGGGTACCCGCCGGCGCAAGAGCGGCACCGTGAGCGCCACCGGCCGGACCGGCGGCCGACGCAAATGGGCTCGCCTGGCGCTCCGCAGCCGGCCGGCGTCCATGCCCCGGCCGTTATCGAGTACCTGGAGCACGCAGCGGTTCCTGCCGACCTTGACCACGACCTCGTACCTGCGGCCTGGCCCGGCGTGCTTCAGCACGTTCGTGCAGGCCTCGGTGACGGCGAGAAGCAGATCGGAAACGGATTCCTCGTCAACGCCGAGCCGGTCAAGCGTGTCGCCAAGTACCCGGCGCATCACGGGAATGCTCACCGATTCGCGCGGGAACACCAGGCAGAACCGGACATCTCTGGCCGGCCCCTGCGTGTGCAACGCCCGCGTACGCATTCGCTCCTGAGTTCCCTGAGTCTCGCGATCTACTCACATACATTGTGAGCGTTTCCCGCGCGGAGCCGTGGTAATCATAAACTCGGGCGATCTTCGGACGAACAGTAGCGTTCTTCCAGCTCAACAAAGGATTGCGGCCGAAGATATTTCGGCCTGAGCGGTCAGCCGACCTTGACCGAGAATTCCTCTATGACCGGATTGGCGAGCAACTCGGCCGCCAGCGCGGCCGCCTTGGCCTTCGTCTCCGCCGGGTCGGCCTCATCGCCGAACTCGACCTCGAACCGCTTGCCCTGCCTGACCGAGCGGACTCCGGTGAACCCGAGCCGGTGACAGGCGCCGGCGATCGCTTCGCCCTGCGGATCGCGGATCTCCTGCTTCAGCATCACCTCAACGACAATCTTGGCCACGGAACAGAGCGTACGGGAACGAGCCACTTGACCGAGTGGCCGGATTGCCGAGTACTGTCACAGCGGGACACACGACTGGCCGCCCGCCCCGCCGAAGTAGCCTCGGACGGCGGGTGGCATGACCAAGGCAAGGAGTGGCACGTGGCCGTCAACGCTGCCGGGCGGGCCTCCCGAACTCGTAATCATGATGGACCAGATTTCAAGCCAGAACTGATCCAGCTCCTCACCCCTGAAGGGGAGCGAGTCGAGCACCCCGACTACCCGCTTGAGCTGTCAGCGGACGAGATCAAGGCCTTGTACCGTGACCTGGTTCTGGTCCGCAGAATCGATTTCGAGGCCATTGCCTTGCAGCGCCAGGGCGAACTGGGCATCTGGGCCTCGCTGCTCGGCCAGGAAGCGGCTCAGGTCGGTTCTGGCCGCGCGCTCGAACCCCGCGACATGGCGTTCCCGACCTACCGTGAGCACGGCGTCGCCTGGTGCCGCGGCCTTGACCCGGCCAAGCTGCTCGAACTGTTCCGCGGCGTCAGCCATGGGGGCTGGGACCCCAAGGCGCACAATTTTCATCTCTACACGATCGTGATCGGGGCGCAGACCCTGCACGCGACCGGTTACGCGATGGGCATCCAGCGGGACGGCGCCGTCGGCGAGGACGGCGAGGCCGCGATCGCCTACTTCGGTGACGGGGCCACCAGCCAGGGCGACGTGAACGAGGCCTTCATCTTCGCTTCGGTGAACAACGCGCCGATCGTGTTCTTCTGCCAGAACAACCAGTGGGCGATCTCCGAGCCGCTCGACCGGCAGACGAGGATACCGCTGTACCTGCGGGCGCTAGGCTTCGGCTTCCCCGGCCTGCGCGTCGACGGCAACGACGTGTTCGCCTGCCTGGCGGTCACCCGGCAGGCCATGCGGGCCGCGCGCGAGGGTCAGGGCCCGACTCTGATCGAGGCGTACACCTACCGGATGGGCGCCCACACCACGACCGACGACCCGACAAGGTACCGGCTGTCGGCCGAACTCGAATCCTGGAAGCTCAAGGACCCGATCGAGCGGGTCAAGCAGTACCTGATCCGCTCAGGGATGGCCAAGGAGGACTTCTTCGCCGAGATCAGCGCCGAGGCCGACGTGGTCGGCAACCGGGTGCGGACCGCCTGCCTGGAAATGCCCGACCGGGACCCGCTGACGATGTTCGACTTCATCTACACCGAGCCGACCGCGCTGCTCGGCGAAGAACGCGAGCAGCTTGCCAGCTACCTGGACTCTTTCGCCTCGGAGGACGCGCGATGACCACGCTGACGCTCTCGCGAGCGCTGAACGAGGGCCTGCGCAAGGCTATGGAGAACGACCCCAAGGTGCTGATCATGGGGGAAGACGTCGGGAAGCTTGGCGGGGTGTTCCGTGTCACCGACGGCCTGCAGAAGGACTTCGGCGAGGACCGGGTCATCGACACTCCGCTCGCCGAATCAGGCATCGTGGGTACCGCGATCGGACTGGCCCTGCGCGGCTACCGGCCGATCTGCGAGATCCAGTTCGACGGCTTCGTCTATCCGGCCTTCGATCAGATCGTGTCGCAGCTAGCCAAAATGGCTTACCGGTCGCTCGGCCAGGTCAGGCTGCCGATCGTGGTGCGCATTCCTTTCGGCGGCGGAATCGGCGCCGTCGAGCACCACAGCGAGTCACCTGAAGTACTGTTCGTGCACACGTCCGGGCTCCGGGTAGTGGCCTGCGGAGATCCGGCCGACGCGTATGCGCTGATCCAGCAGGCAGTGGTCTGCGACGACCCGGTCATCTTCTTCGAGCCGAAGCGCCGCTACTGGGACAAGAGCGAGGTCGACATCGTCGGCGGACTGGCGGCCGCGTCATCCATCGACTCGGCCAGGACGCTGGTCACCGGCGACGACCTGACCCTGCTCTGCTACGGCCCGATGGTAAGGACCTGCATCGAGTCGGCCGCGGCGGCCGCGGGCGAGGACATCTCGGTCGAGGTCATTGACCTGCGGTCGCTTTCACCGCTCGACCTGGCGACGATCTACGCCTCGGTCCGCAAGACCGGCCGCTGCGTGGTCGTGCACGAGGCACCGGTCACCGCCGGCCTCGGGGCCGAGGTCGCCGCCAGGATCAGCGAACAGTGCTTCTACTCGCTTGAAGCGCCGGTACTTCGGGTAGGCGGGTATTCCACGCCTTACCCGCCGTCCCGGATGGAAGAGCACTACCTGCCCGACCTTGACCGGGTACTCGACGCCGTCGACCGATCGCTCGCGTACTGAGAGGCCCCTCATGGCAGAGCTGAAGAATTTTAAGCTGCCCGACGTCGGCGAGGGCCTGACCGAGGCCGACATCGTCAAGTGGCACGTGCGGCCCGGTGACCAGATCACCGTGAATCAGATCATCGTCGAGATCGAGACCGCGAAGGCGGTAGTAGAACTTCCGAGCCCGTACGCCGGGGTGGTCAGCCGCCTGCTCGTGCCAGAAGGCGAGACGGCGGACGTGGGCACTCCCATCATCTCCGTCCGGGTGGGCTCGGGCGAGCTCGTGGTCTCGGGCGAACTCCTCGAGGAAGCGACTCAGGAGCCTGAGATCGGGGTCGAGCCAGGCATGCACGGCGCCCTTGCTCCGAAGGTTGAGCGCCAGGCGGTGCTGGTGGGGTACGGCGTGAAACTGGCGCCGACGACCCGGCGGCCGAGAAAGCCGTCCTCGGCCGGTCCGGGGCCGGCGCCCGCGCCGGTTCCTGCGCCGGTTCAGGTGGCCGCGCCTCCGCCGGTGGCCGCGCCGGCGCCGGTCTCAGCGAAAGTGCTCGCCAAGCCGCCGGTGCGCAAGCTGGCCAAGGATCTCGGCATCGACTTGGCCCAGATCACGGGGACCGGCGAGGACGGCAAGATCACTAGGGACGATGTCCACGCCGCCGCGGCGGGCGCGGCCGAGCTGGAATCCCCGTTCCCCGTGAGCCTGGCGTCATCGGCTCAGGCCGCCGCCCTGCCCAGGGAGGAGCGGCTGCCGATCAAGGGCGTGCGCAAGTACATGGCAGCGGCCATGGTGGCCAGCGCGTTCACCGCCCCTCACGTCACCGAGTTCCTCCAGATCGACCTGACCGAGACCATGACGGCGACGGCCAGGCTGAAGCAACTGCCCGACTTCGATGGGGTGCGAGTCTCACCGCTGCTCCTCGTCGCCAGGGCACTGCTCATCGCGACGGCCAGGAACCCGATGATCAACTCCTCGTGGGACGAAGCCGCGCAGGAAATCGTGGTCCACCGCTACGTGAACCTCGGCATCGCGGCCGCGACCGACCGCGGCCTCGTGGTGCCGACGGTCAAGGACGCGCACGCGATGTCGCTGCCGGATCTCGGCCGGGCGATCGGTCAGCTAACCGAGACCGCGAGGGCAGGCAAGTCAAGCCCCGCCGACCTTTCCGGCGGCACAATCACGATCACCAACGTGGGCGTCTTCGGCGTAGACACCGGCACCCCGATCATCACCCCAGGCGAAGCCGCGATCCTGGCCATCGGCCAGATCAAGGACGCGCCGTGGGTAGTCGAAGGGGAACTAGCCGTGCGCAAGGTGTGCACGCTGGCCCTCTCGTTCGACCACCGCATCATCGACGGCGCCACCGGCTCAGCCGCCCTACGAGAGGTAGGCGCCATGCTCACCGACCCGCTCCACATGCTCGCCTGGTCCTAAGCCGCGCCGCCGTGGGCCGCAACCACATCGATGGCACAACGTTGCTGTAGCGAGGCGAGTCTCAACAACAACCATGGGCCACCGATGCTGCTCCAACAGCATCCTTGGGCCATCGTTGTTGTGGCTGAGGCTTCGACAGCAGCAACGATGGGCCACCGTTGCGGTTCTCCCGGTGTGCGGCGGGTCGGTGCGGGCGGGTAGTGCCAGCGCGTAACCACGCCGGTGCCGTGCGCGAGATCACAGGCGGGACAACCGGGGACGCGGCCCGTCCCGGCCGGCCGGGCGCAACAGTAAAACTGGGTTTACTGTTGCCCGGCAACAGTAAACCCCGCATTACTGTTGCCGGGATCCCGACCCTCAGCCCCGCCGCATGCTCACACCAACAGAAGAGTGCGCGGCCCAAACGCTCAGGAGCCTAGATGATCCGACATGTCGTGCTTTTCACCTGGAAGCCCGACGCGACCGACGAGCAGAAGCAGCGGGTCAGGGCCGAGCTCGCCGCTCTGCCTGACAAGATTCCAGGGGTCCGCGGGTTCCAGTTCGGCGCCGACGCCGGCCTGGTCGCAGCCGGGAACGCTGATTTCGCCCTGACCGCGGACTTCGCTGACGCCGACGCCTATCTGGCGTACCGGACGCACCCGGCTCACATCGAGTGCATCGAACAGGCGATCAACCCCATCCTGGCGCAGCGGGTGAGCGCCCAGATCGAGATCTAGAACGCCGCCTCAGGCAGCTCCATCAGATCGACGGTGGTGGCCTCGACGATCTCGCGCTCGGTAGCCAGCCTCGGCAGCACCGTCGCGGCGAAGAACCGGGCCGCGGCGACCTTCCCCTGGTAGAAGGGCGTGTCGTCGTGCGGCCCGCCTGCGCCGACGCCCTCATCGAGCGCCGCCATCGCGACCTCGGCCTGCCTGACCAGCAGCCAGCCCACGATCAGGTCGCCAAGCGCCAGCAGGAACCTCGTCGTGTTCAGGCCGACCTTGTTGATCTCCCCGGCCCGCTCCATGCTGGCCAGCAGATACCCGTTCATCGAGTTCACCATGGCCTCGACGTCGCCGACGGCCTGGGCCAGCGCGCCTCGCTCCTGCTTGAGCCTGCCGTTGCCCTCCTCCGCCTCGGCCGTCGCCTTGATCTCACTGAGCAAGGTCCCGAGAGCAGCGCCCTGATTGCGGACGATCTTGCGGAAGTACAGGTCCATGCCCTGGATCGCGGTCGTGCCCTCGTAGAGGCTGTCGATCTTGGCGTCCCTGATGTACTGCTCGAACGGGTAATCCTGCAGGTAGCCCGAACCGCCCAGGGTTTGCAGCGAGAGCGTCAGCATCTCGTAGGCCCGCTCGGATCCGAGGCCCTTGACCAGCGGGAGCAGCAGGTCGTTCATCGCGATCGCGTGCTCGTCGTGCCGGCCTTCAGCCTGAGCGAGCTGCTCGTCGTCCTGGAAAGTCGCCGTGTACTGCACCAGCGCGCGCATGCCCTCGGCGTATGCCTTCTGCAGCATCAGGATGCGGCGCACGTCCGGGTGATGGATGATCGTCACGCGCGGGGCGGTCTTGTTGGTCATTTGCGTGAGCTCGCCGCCCTGGACGCGGTTCCTGGCGTAGTCGAGCGCGTTCAGGTAGCCGGTGGAGAGCGTGGCAATAGCCTTGGTGCCGACCATCATCCGCGCGTACTCGATGATCATGAACATCTGCTTGATGCCGTCGTGCACGCCGCCGACCAGCGTGCCGATCGCCGGGTGCTCGGCGCCGAAGGTGAGCTCGCAGGTCGTCGAGGCCTTCAGGCCCATCTTGTGCTCAACGTTAGTGGCGTAGACCCCGTTGCGCTCACCAAGCTCGCCGTTCTCGCCGACGAGGTACTTGGACACAAGGAACATGGAAAGGCCCTTGGTGCCAGGTCCCGCCCCTTCCGGCCTGGCCAGCACGAAGTGGAAGATGTTCTCGGCCATATCGTGCTCGCCGCCGGTGATGAACCGCTTGACGCCCTCAAGGTGCCAGGTACCGTCCGGCTGCTCGATCGCCTTGGTACGTCCCGCACCCACGTCAGAGCCCGCGTCTGGCTCGGTGAGCACCATCGTCGCCGTCCACCGGCGCTCGGCCGCCTGCCGGGCGAATTCCTGCTGCTCGGACGTGCCGATGGTCCAGAGCGCCCGCGCGAACGCGGCCCCGCTCGCATACATCCAGATCGCCGGGTTGGCGCCGAGCATAAGTTCGGCCACCGCCCACCACAGCGACCTCGGCACCGAAGTGCCGCCAAGCTCGTCAGGCAACTCGAGCCTGTACCACTCCGCGTCCATGAACGTGCGGAAGGACTTGGCGAACGCCTCGGGCATCTTGACCGAGTGCGTCGCCGGGTCGAAGACGGGCGGGTTCCTGTCACTTTCGGCGAATGACTCGGCGACCGGTCCGCTAGCCATCCGGTTGACCTCGTCAAGGATCCCGCGGGCGGTCTCTTCGTCAAGTTCGGCGTGCGGCCCGGTACCGAGCAGCCGCTGCCGGCCGAACACCTCGAACAGGTTGAACTCAAGGTCACGCAGGTTGCTCTTGAAGTGAGTCATGTCCCGTCCTTCCGCGCTCGACGCCCGGAGTTACTGAGCAGTAACTTAAGTCTACTACTGATCAGTAACAAGGGATAGTCCCCGCTTGGAGCGCGACGGCCCGGCGCTTTACTTCAGGGGCAGGATGTTCACCGCCCTGGCAATGACGAGTACGCCGAGCACCAGCGAAATCGCCGACTGTATGGCCATGGTCAGCTTCGCCCACCTGGCGAAAGGGAGCACATCGGTCGGGCTGAACGCGGTGGCGTTGGTGAACGAGAAGTACAGGTAGTCGACGAAATGCGGCCCCCACCCTGGCCGGGTCAGCTCCGGCTCGCTCATCTGGGTGAAAAGCAGGTCAACGTACGGCGATCTGCCCTCAAGCCGGGCGACCGGACCGCCACGGTCGAACTCCCAATACCAGAGCGCGAACGCGATCACGTTTGTGCCCCAGATCGCGGCGCCGGAAAGGAACAACTCGACCGCCGCGCCCTGCGCCGTCTGGGTGGCCGGGAGATGGTTGGTCACGATCTCCCTGACCAGCGAGATCGCCGAGACGGTATTCGAGGCGGTGATCAGGAAGATCAGGAAGATGCTCGCCGTCCGCACCGGCCGGCTCATCTTCTCGATCCTGATCGGGTTGGAGATGAACAGCATCACCAGCATCGCGCCCTCAAGGCCGAACAGGACGAAATGCAACCAGAGCGGGCGCAACTCCAGCTTCTCAGGCAGCAAGGCCTGCAGCACGATCGCGAAGATCACGGCGGTCGAGACAGGGAACCGGGGCTCGGCCTTGTCCTGCCGGTGCAGCCGGCTAAGCCCGGCCGTGGAAAGCTTGTTCGCGGCACCGAGAAGGTGCAGCATCTCGGCCCGCCACAGCGCGTCAGTCGACCCTCCGGCCGCTTCCCGGTTCAGGAGGTGGTGAAGGAGATGGTGCTCTTCGTGGATGGCCTCCGCCGCCATGGCCAGCTCGGGATTGGATTCCTGATGCTCTACGTGCTCCGCGTGCTCGGCGAATTCCGCGAACTCCGCATGCTCGGCGAACTCGGCGAACTCCGCGCGTTCGGCGTGCTCGACGACCTCGGGATGCTCAGACTCGCCGTTGGCGGACGCGGGGTCCGAGGCTGGCCGACCCGAAGGGCCTTGAGCTGGTGGATCTTGGTGACTCATAGCCCCATTCTGATCATCTGACCGTTCCGCGGGGTAGTTTCGGCCAGACGCTCGGCAACCTGCCTAGGGAATGATGTCTGATTCTGGCTCGCCGGCATCCTGAGGCTGAGCGTCGGCGGCCAGCACGGTCGGAGGCGCCGCCTGCGGCTGGGCTGGCATCTGGGTAGGCGCGTAACCCTGCGGCGGGGACCCGAAGGGCTGTCCTTGCGGCTGCGGGAAGGGCGGCGGCGGATCGAAGGGAGGCGGCGGCTGGAAAGGCGGCGACACAGGCGCCTGGCCTGGAAAGCCGCCCGCCTGGCCAGGGGCGCCAGGCTGGGCACCAGGCGGGGGGAAGGAGCCAGGCTGCGGCGGACCGCCGGGGAAGCCGGGCTGACCGGACGGACCAGGCTGGCCGGACGGACCGGACGGACCGGGCTGCCCTGGGTACTGCGGTGCGCCGTAGCCCGGACTGCCAGGCATCATGCCGGGAGGCGGAGGCGGTGGCGGCTGATTAGCGGCGACCACGGCCGCAGCGGCCGCCTGGGCCTGGCTCGCGGCCTGGACGGCCTGCTGCACGACGTCGACCCGGTTCTGCGCCTCGTGCTGCTGAAGCTGCGCCACCAGGCTGTCAAGCTCAGAAGCAGTGCGCGGATTGCCGCGACCAGTGCGCTCGGCGTACAGCGCAAGGCCGAGACTGCGGAGCAGCTGGTCGGTGCGCCGGTTTACCCGTTCGAGCTTCGTAACGCTGGCGTTGGCCTGAACCGCAATCTGGTTCGCCTGCGCCTTCACCTTGTCCATGAGTCCCACGCGAGTCACCTCCACGCCTTCTACTCAGGCCTCGCTAGACGTAGCTTATCGGCCCGCCGGGCTCACTTGACGCGCCGTAGCCAACTCGGTAGCGATACCACGGCTGATCGTTTGCGCATCGGACGCCACATTTATGAGACGACATCCCTTCTGGGCGTATCTGCGTGCCGTCGCACCGTCGGTGGAATGCACGCCTACCGGCTTTCCCGCCGCCGCGCACTTGGCCCAGATCTGCTCGAAGGCCTGGCTCAGCACCGGATCGTCAGGATCGAGAGCACAGCCGAGTGAGTAGGAGAGGTCGCGCGGGCCGACGTAAATACCGTCGACCGCGCCAATCGCGAGCGTCGCGTCCAGGTCGTTCATGGCCGCCGTCGATTCGACCATGATCAGGCAAAATGGCTCGCCCTGACTCGCCAGCACGCCGCCGCCTGACCGGTACCCGGCGGGCGGATAACGGCAGGCGCCTGCCGCCAGTTCAGCCTGAGCCGCCGACTCCACGTTCGGCACGATCACCCCCTCGCAGCCGAGGTCAAGTGCCCGCCCGATGTCTGCCGGGTGCGCGTACCTGACCCTGGCCACTGGCGTCGCCCCTCCCGTCGCGATCGCGCGTGTCAGGGCGGGAAGGTCACGCTCGGTCGCACCGCCGTGCTGGAGATCGATCACGACGTAGTCAAGGCCAGCCGTCGCCATTGCCCCGGCCGCGAGCTGGTCAGGGATCACGGCCCAGCCGCCGTAGAGCGTCTCCTGGCCGCGCAGCCGGCCGGTCAGCGATTCTCTTTGCATCACCGAAGACAACCACACCGGCCTGCCGCCGCTCGCAGCCGGTGCCCTGATCAGGTCACCTGGGAAGACGCCCGGACGCTAGCTTTTGGCCACTGGCGGTGTAGGCCACCCACCCGGTAGCCATGTCCCCTGGCACTGAGTCGAAGCTGATGAATCTGACCCCAGCGACCACGTGGATCGTCAGGAAGCTCACGGGCGTCGTGAACCCGCTGACGAGCCGGGCGAACGTTCGCGGCGAGTGAGCGAAGACCGCCACTCCCGTGCCGTGCGGCATGCGGATGATCAGGTATCCAACCCGGCGGGTAACGGTCAGAAGCCCCTCGTAGGCATTGTGCGGGCCGCCGGAAAACAGCTGCAGGTCCACGGTCTTGCCGCCACCAAGCTTGGTGAGTACGACCGACTGGCATACCCAGCCGAAGCCGGTCCCGTTCAGGCAGGTACCCCACGGCCCGGCGTACGCGTAGTACGACCACGGAGTGCCGTCGACGGTACCCGAGCCGATCAGGTACTTCTCGCGCTTCGGTGCGGCCGGCTGGCCTGGCTTCAGCCAGCGCTCGGTCGCGAAAGATCCGGCCACGGTAAAGGGAATCGTGTAACCGAGTTCCCTGCTCCCCGCGTAGGCACTGATCTCGGTGATGGCGGCGGCGAACGGCACTTCGACCGCAACGTAGCTGGCATGGGACCGGCCGAAGACCGGCCTGGGACGTACCGTGAGGATCTGGCCGTTGCCGAGCCCGATCCGCAGCGAGGTGACATCAGCCCTGACCGTGCCGATCACCGCGATCGGCCTGCTGCCGATGGTCATGAAGAAGGAGGCCGGATCACCGGTGCGCGTCGCGGCGGACGGCGGGCCCTGATCGCAACTGGTGCCTTGCGCGGCGAAGCACAGGACCGGCTTCTTGCGCGTTCCTTGGTTCGACGAGGTAACTTTCCATGACCGCGTCCCGATCATCCCCTGCGCGATCAGGTCATTTGGCGAATGACGACCTGGCGGTTTGACAGTCACGTGATAGTGCGCTGGCGCCGTTGGCACCTGATGACCGAACTGCCTGGCCAGGGCCGGAGCGGTCGCGGCGGCGGCCGCCACGATCACGATGCCGGCGATCGCGGTCAGGCGCTTGCGGAACCTGACCACCCGCCCCTGCCTGACAACGGCGTCGAGCGGCAGCGGGCCGGGGCTGAACTCGTCGAGCGCGAAACCGAGGCTGGCACGAAGCTGCCGCTCATCTCCGATGGTCATCGCGGCCCCCAATCGGCTAGGTCCGCGCTTGTCCTGAGTTTGGCCAGAGCCCGCGAGGTCTGGCTCTTGACGTTGCCCACCGAGCAGCCGAGTATCTCGGCGGCCTGGGCATCGGTCAGGTCGAGCCAGAACCTGAGCACCACGGCCGCCCGCTGCTTCGGCGGCAGCGTGGCCACCGCGGCGATCACGGCCGCGCGGTCATCATGCGGGCTCACCGGATCCTCGGTCGCTGTCTCCGGCACCAGCGCGGTCAGGTCCTCACTGACCCGGCGCTTGCGGAATCCGCTCCGGTAACTGTTGAGCAGGATCCGGCGCAAGTAGGCGTCGGGGTCATCGGCCCTGCGCACTCGCGACCAAGAGGCGTACGCGTTGGCGAGCGCCGTCTGGGCCAGGTCCTCGGCCAGGCCACGGTCGCCGGTCAGGCCGTAGCCGAGCCGGACAAGTCCAGGCCAGCGACTATGGGCGAACTCGCTGAACTCAGCCGCCACACCGTCGTTCAACCGCCGCCTCCTCGCGCCTCTCTACTCATCAGAGTGCACGCCAAACCAAAAGGGTTGCACTGGCGCGGCCCGCCAGGAAGACAGAGTGAAGCCGAGCGCTACGCTCATGCCGGTGATGTCCCCCGTTATCGCGACGCCCGCCGTATCGCTGACCAGCCCAGGGTTGTGGCTGATCGGCGCCGAACGCGGCGCGCTGCTGATCGGGCTCGCGGTAGCTCTCGGCGGGCTCGCCGGGCGAGGACTGGCGAGGAACTACAAGGAAACGCATCCCGCGCCACTACCGGATCCCTGGGTAGTACCCGGCTGCCTGCTCGGGCTGGCGGCATCCGCCGCCTTGATCGTCACGGCCCTGGTTGACCCGCATCTGGCCGCGGACCTGGCCCAGCCGCCGGTTATCGGGCCTCGGTCGGCCGCTACCCTCGTGTTCGCGATCGTGGAGTTCGCCTGTTTCGGCCTTATCGTCGTACTTGAACGCCTCGGCAAGCCGGGGGCTACCGTCCAGCTTCTGCTCGCGATCGTCCTCGCCGAGTCGCTGCGAGCGCACCCGGAAGGCCTGCTGCCGCTAGCCGGCGCGTTGCTGACCATCTGCCACCTGCTCCCCGCCGTGCTCTGGGTCGGCATGCTCGTCTACGTGCTCCGCACCGCCATCGCCTGGCGCGCGGACCCGCCGGCCGCCCGAGCATTGATCAAGCTCTACGGCAACGCGGCGGCGTGGCTGTTCGCGGTCGTCGTTCTCACCGGAATCGCCTCGGCCCTGCTGCTCGTCCCGCTGCGCTCACTGCTGACCACTGACTACGGCCGGTTCCTGATCGCCAAGTCCGCGCTGGTCGTCGTCGTCGCCGTCCTGGCGATCGCCGGCCGGGCCGCACTGAACCGCGGCAAAGGCCCGGCCCGCGTGACGAGGGTCGAACTCGCGACGCTCGCGGTGGTGCTGATCCTGACCGGGTTGCTGACCGTGATCACCCCGCCCGCCAAGTCGGTCTTCGGCGGCGCGGCGACCGCCCGCCACCCGAGCCACATCGGCCAGCCGACTTCGCGCCATAATGACCGCCCCGGCAGGCAATCGGGCCACGCTTAAGCCGGGCCACGCTTAAGCCGGGCCGGGCCGGGCCGGGCCGGGCCGCAGGCCCATCGTCGTCCCGGCGCTGGTGCCCTGGCCCCAGCTCCGGGACAACGCTGGGGCTCCAGGCCGTCCCCGAACCCCGCGTCGTGCCATCACGGGGGCTCCGGCCGCCCATGAGCACTCTCCACCCAAATGAGCAGCATCGATGGGACATCGTTGCGGTTAGCCGCTGGCCGGCAACCGCATCGATGGGACATCGTTGCGCCTCGGGCTGGCATTATAGGCAATTTGTCCAGCCCGGCCACCCAGCTTGGGCCTCCCGTCCGCACCCGACGCCCAGCAGTGACCGAAAAAACGCGAGGAATGCCGGAATAGCCGAGCCCAGGGCCAGCAGTTATCGCGCGGATGGCGTGGAGATGCGGCCGGCCACCGCCGCCTAGCCCGCGTCTGGCGGAATCACCCAGAAGCAGAACGGGTGGCCGGCCGGGTCCAGGTAGACCCGCACGTATTCCTGGGGCTGAAACCCGGCTAGCGTCGCGCCCAGGAAGACCGCGTACGCGCCGGCGGCTTCCAGATCGTCGACCTCGATGTCGAGGTGCGCCATCATCTGCTGATCGCCTGGTCCGGCCGGCCAGACCGGCGGGACGTGGGTCTCCTCGGTCTGGAAGGAGAGCCCGGCTCCGCCGTCCGAGGGCCGAAGCGCCACCCAGTCTGGCTCGTCAGCGCGCTTTGGCCATCCGAGCAATTCCCCGTAGAACTCGGCCAGCACCCGCGCGTCAGGCGCCCCGAGCACCGTGGCGGTGACGGTCATCTTCGGACGATCCATGGCTTCAGAACTCGCGACGGCGGAGCAGGAACCTGCTGCCGATCAAGGCGAGCAGGCTGCCGCCGGCCGTGAGCAGAATGCCTGGACCCAGCTCGGAGAACTGGATGCTGACCGAACTGTGGTTCGAGGTGTACAGCCCGACCCACAGGCCGCCTGCGATGAAGGCGACCGCCGAGAACAGCGCGGCCGGGACTAGCCAGCCGAACAGCCCGCCCGCCACGACGATCACGCCCGAGACGACGATGACGATCGCGAAGGATTTCACGAACGAGTTAGTGTGCTGATCTGACCAGTGCAGGAGGCTGGTTAGCGCTGTGTGCGTGATCCCGGTCGCCGGTCGCCTGTGCCCGGCATGAATCCAGGTCAGTTCTGAACCGACCGCGATCGCGATCCCGCAGAGCGCTATAAAGAGCCCAACACCTACCCGGTGCCGCCTTCTCATGGCTTGATGCTAGCTTGCGCCATTAGATAGCGAAATCGGGGTGATCCCGCCCGCATACGCTGGGCGGGTGACCCCCGCCGCCGTACTTGAGCTAGCCGCCGGCCGCGAGCTGACGCTGGTCTGGCAGAACGACTACGCGTGGACCTACGAACTTGGCCCTTCGGGCCGGCCAGCCTCCGACCGCAGCTTCGTGAAGTGGTCACCAGCGGCTAACCCGCTCGATCTGGACGCCGAAGCCGCTCGCATGAGCTGGGCCGCGCCCTACACTCCGGTACCCAAGGTGCTCGCCCAGGGCGCCGATGAGACGGGAAGCTGGCTGGTGACCGCGGCCTTGCCAGGGCGGAACGCGATAGACAGCACCTGGATAGCCCGGCCGGAAATAGCTGTACGTGCCATCGGCGAAGGCCTGCGCGCCTTGCACGACACTCTCCCTGTCGCCTCGTGCCCGTTCTCCTGGACGGCGGAGGACCGGCTGAAGGCCTGCGTCGAGGCCGCCAGGACCGGCTGGGAGGGGCCCGGCGAGGAGTGGCACGAGGAGTACGCGCACCTGACCCTCGCCGAGGCGCTCGACCAGGCCGCCGAAATCCCGCCGGCCGACAAGCTTGTTGTCTGCCACGGTGACGCCTGCGCGCCTAATACCCTGCTGACCGACGACGGCCGCTGGTCAGGTCACGTCGATCTCGGCTGCCTGGGAATCGCCGACCGCTGGGCCGACCTCGCGGTCGCGACCTGGAGCACCGAGTGGAACTACGGACCCGACTGGGAGCGGCTCCTGCTCGACGCCTACGGCGTGCCACCAGACGAGGACCGCACCAGGTACTACCGCCTGCTCTGGGACCTTGGCTGACGGAAAGATTTTCCGGCGGACGGCTAACCCAGGCAGGGCCGGCAGGCACTATCAAGTGTGACCGAGTCCGATGCCGACCTCGTCAAGGCCGCGCTGGCCGGCGACAGGGAGTCACTCGGCACCCTGATCCAGCGGCACTGGCAGACGGCGATCTTCCTGGCCGCGCGGGTGCTCGACTCACCGGAACTGGCAAGGGACGCGGCGCAAGAGGCCGCGATCGCCGCGATGACCGGCCTTGACCAGTTGCGCTCACCGGACAGGTTCGGCGCCTGGTTCTGCGGGATCACGCTCAACGTCGCGCGCCGCTGGCGGCGGCGGCTCGGAACCGAACTGCCCGGCACTCCGCTCGATCAGGCCAGCACCGAGCCCGGCCCGGAGGAAGCGGCCGAACTCGCCGACGTCGCGGGCCGGGTGCGCGACGCGATCGCGCTGCTGGCGAATGGCCAGGCCGAAGCGGTCAGGCTCTTTTACCTGCAAGGCCTGAGCCATCGGGAGGTGGCCGCCGAGGCCGCTTACCTACAAGCTGGCGACGGACCTCGTCGCGGCGGGCGGCGCCGGCATCGATGAGGTGCGGATCGCCCGTCTGGAACCGCCGGTGTTCTACGCGACCGTCATCGTGACCGGTCCGGCCGGGACGCACGAGGTGGACGCGCGGCCAAGCGACGCCGTGAACCTCGCGGTCACCGCCGGAGTGCCGATCAAGGTGGACAGCGAACTGTTCAACCTCAGTCCCGTCCAGCAGGAGGTCGACCTGGCGGCGTGCCCGGTGGTCACCGCTGACATCGTGGCCAGGGAAGCCGCCCGCCGGAGGGAACTGTTCGCCGAGCCAGGCGAACAGGGCGCCTAATCGACGTCGGCCACCGTGCCGCCGCTGCGCCAGTACTCGCCGTGATCACGGTCGAGGAAACCCTCGTCGACCAGGTAACGCCGTAACGTCACGTAGTCGTCATAGACCTCGCGCAGCACGGCATTGACCTCAAGCTCGGAGTAGTGCACGCCGATCTCGAACTGGCGGGCGACGTGGTCGAGAAGCACAAGCCGCTTGGCCCGCTTCGCGGGCATGGTCGTGATCCGGCCGTCGCGCATGAACGCCCGGATCACGGCCTCTTCCGCCAGGGCCAGACCGCCGTCGCCGTCCATTCCCTCCCGTCCGCGAGGGTATTCCAGCTCACCTGCGGCCCTGAGATCAACGGTCCGCGCAGCAGGTTCTTGTTCCATACCAGAACACGGTAATGAACTATCCGGTACTCGTGAGCGGGCGGCCCGTAAATCGAACGCAGCGTGGCCAGCGACAGGCAGCCCTGGCAGGACCTGAAGATGACAAACCTCGCGTCGTGCAAGTGCGGGTCGTACCAGGAAGCTTCCGCGTTCCAGTGGGTGAGCAGCAGGCCGCCGGTCACCGTTCGCACTGGTCTGACCTGCACGGTGTTGTCGCTGTCTACGGTGACGCTGCTCGCCTCCCAGTACGAGGCGAGGCCGTAGCGGAGATGGTGCGCGGTCAGCCAGGCCGCGACCCGCTGATTCGGGCTGAACGGCGCCGGCCTGGTCGCGTCGTAGATCAGGAAGATCGAGTACAGGGCAAGCACGACCGCGAGCGCGGAGATCAGCCGGGTCCTGATCAGCCAGCCAGTCGCCAGCCGCCCGGCGAGCACGGCCCCCAGAGGCAGCAGCGCCACCGCTTCCCAGGCCCCGAGCCGGAAGCCGAAGCAGAAAGCGACCAGCACCAGGGCGAACGATGCGGTGATCAGCTGCAGTGTCAGGTCGTTGTCGGCGAAGAACCTCCGCGCCGCGAAGCCAGCGCCAAGCACGGCGAGGCCGAAGCCAGCCAGGTGGATAAGCGGAACGATCGCCGAGGTCAGCGACAACCCGAGGAAGTCAGCGCCGAACAGCACCAGGATGTGCTCAACCTTCACCCACAGGTGCGAGTCGAGCCCGGAAGCCTTCGTGAACCCGGCGGCCGGCGTGCGCACCGCGAACCCGCCCGCCAGCCTGATCAGCCGGAGCGCGATCGTCGCCGCGGCGATCGAGGCCAGCGCGCCAAGCCCGAGCGAGATCTCGTACCAGTTCTCGCGCAGCGGTCCCCGGCGCCAGTACACCCGCATCGCGCAGACCGCCGCGAGCGGCAAGGCCGCCTCGTAAAGCGCCATCGTGTCGGCCAGTTGCACCCACGCGAGCGCCACGGTCACCACCACAGGCACCCACCAGCGCGGCCTGACCCGGTCGATCAGCAGCCAGGTCGCCAGCAGCGGCACCTGGGTGCCCGTGTGGTCAGGGTAGGAGAGCACGACGAACGTCGTATTGAGCGAGCCGAGCGCCGGCGCCAGCATGATCCCTGACGCGACTAGCAGCCTTATCACGCCCTCACGGCCGGTCGCGCTGCCCCTCGCCAGCACGCCGACGAGCAGCACGAGCAACGTGTAGGTGAGCGCCGCCGCTATCTGCACCACGCCAGGAGTCAGCCCGCGCAAGATTTCTATGAGCAGGTACTCGGGCAACTCGGTGGTATAAAATGACACATCAGAGAGCGACCAGCCGCGCAATAGCACATTGCCGTGCAACATCGCCCATGCCTGCAGCGCCTGGGACGCGCCGTCCGACATGGTAGGCATTGTGTGCGCCTGACCGAGATACGCAAGGAAAAGCACGATTCCCGCGACCGCGAATACAGCGCGCGTCACCCATGATTTTCGTGCGATCCGGGCCTGGCGGCCTCGGGCATGGCGAAGCCTGGGCAGGTCAATAGCGGTCAAGAGATGCCCAGGGGAATCTGGGGTACCGATGAGACCATGCCGCAGAGGCTAGCCATTAATCCAATCCACCGGACAGCAAATAATTCGACTCGGCACTGTCGAGGGGGCGATTAAGCAACGAATTAACAAATGAAAGCTAAGTTAAGGCTTGATCGCGAGCGCGAGCAAAGCGAGACGTTGTCAGGCCATAGCCGACATGCGTACGCTACTTTGGAGCCGACGACGCCGAGCTGAGGAGACCAAGCATGTCAGCCCTTCGACTGACGGCGCGGCTAGGCGCCGTAGCGATCACCTGTACATCGCTGATGATCCCCGGTGCCGCTCTGGGGGCGGCGAGCGCCCCCGCGACCGCGCACAAGGGCATTTTGCCGCCGAAGAACCCGTCGAAGAGCCTCCGCCCGAGCCCGATGTTCCCTGACTCGGCCAAGTGTTTCCGAGGCAAGGACACCTCAGCCTGCAACACCCTGGTGCTCAAGGCGATCACGAAAGGGCGCAAGGTACTGGAAAAGCTAGGCGGCATGTCGTTCTCCCTATCCGCTTACGAGAAGCTGACGCCGATCGAGCAGCTCTTCGTGACCGTTAACCTTGAGCGCACCGAGCGCGGCCTGGCCCCGGCGACTGTGCTCACCAGGTCTCTGGACAAGATCGCCCAGGTCGGCGCGAGCAAGGACGAGGATCCGCCGCTTAACGACGTACCTAATACGCTGCCGGGCGGTGGCCACTGGATCGGGCTCGGCGCGAACTGGGCCGGCGGCTGGGATAACGCGCTCGGCGCTGACTACGGCTGGGTGTATGACGACGGGCCTGGCAGCGACAACGGCGACTGCACCAAGACGGACAAGCGCGGCTGCTGGGGTCACAGGGACAACATCCTCGGCACGTTCAGCACGCGGTCAAAGTGCGGCGGCTCAAGTGAGCTGGCCATGGGCGCTGGCCACGTCGCTAAGGGCAAGAAGTACGGCGACAGCGAGACCGAGCTCTTCGCCGGCGTCTGCGGCCGGACCCCGACCGACGTGGTCATCGGCTGGGCGAGGGCCAAGAAGCTGCTGCACCTCAAGTAGCGAGCTGGCCCGCCGCCTCGGCGAGCACGCGGACGATCTCCCGGCCGAACCTCACGTCGCAGGGGTGATCGATCCGGCCGGCCGCCGCGTTCGCCGCCAGCTCGGTCAGTGCCGTGCGCAGCGGAAGCACCGGGTCGCCGTACTCGGCGGGCGCCACCGACCGGCCGCTCGCTCCCCACAGGTACACCTCGGAGAACTCGGACGCCGCGGACGCGGCGAGCGTCGCCGTGACCGTGCTGGTCGCGCCGCTCTCATGGCCGAGCACCAGGTGGGTAACATCGGCGAGCCCCGCCCGCGCGGTCACCGACCTGACCGGGCCAAGCCCCTTCACCAGCAGCGCGACCAGGTGCGGCCCGACATCCCACAGGCCGCCCTTCTCCTCCCGCCAGGGGGTTCTGAACGGACTGTCATCCTCGAACGCCGTGCCAAGCCAGGTACCGGCACCGCCGAGCCAGCCATCACGTGCTCGCACGTCGGCCAGCCAGGTGCGAACGTCCGGCTGGAACTGGGCGGTGAAGAACACGACCGAAGCGACCCGCGCCTCGTCCACCGCGGCCACGAGCGCGTCGGCATCGGCTACGGTCAGCGCGATCGGCTTCTCGAGCAGCAAGTGCTTGCCCGCCGCCGCGGCCCGCAGTGCCAATTGGCTCTGCACATCCGGCGGGACCGCGAAGGCCACGCCGTCCACCGAGTCAAGAAACTCGCCGAAGTCCGCAAGCGCGGCGGCGCCGTGACCGACCGCCAGTTCACGGGCGTCCGCCTGGTTCCGGCCCCAGACCGCCGCGAATTCGATTCCCTCAGTCGACGCGAGCGCGGGCGCGTACGCGATCCTCGCCCAGTGCCCGGTACCAACAAGTCCGAACCTCAATGTCCCCATGATCGCAATTATCCACCTAGGGCCTGCAGCGGTTTGCGCATCGATGTCCCAGCGTTGCGGTAGGTCGCTGGCCTGCGGCAGCGGTTGAGGCGCCGGACGGGGAGATCGCCGGGTACGGGTTGTTCTGGGCGGATCCGGTGACCAAGGTCGGGCTGGTGGAGCCGATGCGTACCGAGGCGGCGCATCAGGGGCGCGGGATCGCCTCTCACATCCTGGCCAGCGGCCTCGACCGGCTCGCGGCGCACGGCTGCCATCGCCTGAAGGTCGGCAACGACCTCGGGCTTTACCTGCGGGCCGGCTTCGAGCCCCTAGCCGGGGCCAGGCTGCTGACCTATTCCAGGCCCGCTGAAAACGGGATGGCACTCTGACAGGTTGTAATCGACCAGGTAAGGCTCCCCGGCACCCGAGGCGCCCAGGTGAAGGGCCAGGTAGTCACGCAAAGCCGCGTCGGTGTCACCGCTAATGCTGTGCCGGTGCTCCGCTATCGCCACGGCGGTCGTCACTCCGCTGCCCGCGAAGAAGTCAAGTACCACCGACCCTTCATACGACAGCGCCCTGATCAGCCGGCGCACGATTTCCTGCGGTTTCTGCGTTGGATGGCCAACCCGCTCCTTTGAGTTTCCGTTGAGGCGGGCCATATGCCAGACATTGCCGGGGTTCTTCCCTTTTTCCACGCTCTCGGCCCTCAGGCGCTTGTCTTTCAGGTACCTGGCCTTAGTCCGCTCATCGAAGGGTTCCCTGACCGCGTCGAGATCGAAGAAGTACCGTGAGGTCTTGGCGAACCAGGCGATCTCCTCGTGACGACTGGCGAAAAAGCGATGCGCGCTCATGCCTTGCGGGTAATTCCACACGATCAGGTTCACGAGCCGCATCGAACTGTGCTGTCGCATCTCGCTCATCAGGGCCAGCAGATCGCCGGTGCCGGCCTCGCCCTGAAACTGAAGGCCACCGAAGATCACCAGGCTGCCGGTACCCGCGAGTACCCGTTCGGACTCTTTCAGCCATTTGTGCGCCCATTGCACGTAATCCGACCGATTATCCCAGCCAGCCATGCTGATGTTGTAAGGCGGATCGCAGACAATGAGCTGGACAGAGCCCGAAGGCAACTGAGCGAGCAGGTCAAGGCAGTCGGCCCGGACCACGCAGTGCACGGTCGGGCCTGACCACTGGCCGGTAATACCAGCTTCTGAACCATGGCGATCGCCGCGCTTCCGCTGCGCGTTCATCGCCATGTGCCCGCTATTGTAATGTGACCTATTGGTCATTGCTATTGCCCCATCCTCAGGGAGGATAGCGCGGGGGCAGGCAACCGGGGCCGGTCTGGCTAGAATTTGATCTTCTGGAAACCAGCCGGGATCGGCAATACCGGCTAGTCAGATGCTCACGGGGACAATTCGAGCTTCGAGCAGGTCGCCGTTCTCGATACGCAGCAGGCCGATCGACCCTGCGGGCTGGCGACGGCGGTCGGTCGGTGATCCCGGGTTGAAGATCCGGACGCCGCCTGCGGCCTCGGTGAGCGGAATGTGGGAGTGACCGAACACGACAAGCCGTGCGGCAGGAAAACGGCGCCGCAGCCGGGTCAGCCGCCCCGTGGCCGGGCCGCTGTCGTGCACCATGGCCACTGGCAGCCCGGCCAGCTCGAATTCCAGCGTCTCCGGGGCGCCCCAGGCCGCGACATCCGGTCCGTCGTTGTTTCCGAGCACCGCTCGGACGGGAGCATGCCGGACCTCCCGCCCCCTGGGAGGGTTCGGCCAGTCCCGGTACGCTCGTTGATCACGAGCCAGGCGCGAGGAGAGACAGAGCCCCATGATGTACCAGGTTGTGAACCCGTCCACCGGCCAGGTGGAGAAGGAGTACCCGACGGCTACCGATGCGGAGATCGGCGAGGTGCTTGACCGAGCCGGGCGCGGCTATCCGGCGTGGCGGCGGACGCCAATTGCCGAACGCGCGGACATCCTGCGCCGGGTGGCCCAGATCTACGAGGACAGGACCGCCGAGCTCGGCGCGATCATCACCCGCGAAATGGGCAAGACCACGGCCGAGGCCCAGGGCGAGCTCGAGTTCACCGTCGGCATCTACCGCTACTACGCCGACCACGGGGCCGACCTGCTCAAAGACGCGCCACTGCAGTCCAACACACCGGGTACCGCGTGGGTACGCAAGTCGCCGATCGGGGCGCTGCTCGGCATCATGCCGTGGAACTACCCCTACTACCAGGTAGCTAGATTCGCCGCCCCCAACCTGATGATCGGCAACACGATCGTGCTCAAGCACGCACCGCAGTGCCCGGCGTCGGCCCTGACCATGGAGCGGATCTTCCACGAGGCCGGGCTGCCCGCGGACGCGTACATCAACGTGTTCGCCAGCAACGAGCAGGTAGCCGAGATGATCGCCGACCCGCGGATCGCCGGAGTGTCGGTGACCGGCAGCGAGCGGGCCGGCTCGGCCGTGGCCGCGATCGCCGGCCAGAACCTGAAGAAGGTCGTGCTCGAACTGGGCGGCTCTGACCCGTTCATCGTGCTCGACGGGGCCGATCTGCCTAGCGTGGCCAAGGCGGCGGCCGCCGCCAGGATGGAGAACGGCGGCCAGGCGTGCAACGCCTCCAAGCGGATGATCGTGAGCGAAGACGTATACGACGAGTTCCTCTCCGAGTTCACCGCCGCGATGTCCGGCTACACCACCGGCGACCCGACCGACCCGGCCACGGCCTACGGGCCGCTGTCGTCCGAGCAGGCGGCCCGCAACCTGATGGACCAGATCAACGACGCGGTGAGCAAGGGCGCGACCGTGCACCTCGGCGGCCACCGGGTAGCCAGCCCTGGCGCTTTCGTCGAGGCCACCGTGCTGTCCGGCGTGACCCCCGAGATGCGGGCCTACCGCGAGGAACTGTTCGGGCCGGCCGCCGTGGTCTACAAGGTGTCCAGCGCCGATGAGGCCGTTGAGCTCGCCAACAGCAGCTCCTACGGGCTTGGCGGAGCGGTGTTCTCCAGCAACGAGGCGCTGGCCCTAGACGTGGCCGACCGGCTCGATGTCGGGATGGTCTGGATCAACCAGCCGGAGGGCGGCGGCCCCGAGCTGCCGTTCGGCGGGACGAAGCGCTCTGGCGTCGGCCGGGAACTCGGGCCGCTCGGGATCGACGAGTTCGTGAACAAGAAGCTCATCCATACGACGCCCGACGGCGAGTAGGCGCCTGCCTAATCAGGGCCCAGGCGGCGAGACAGCGTCCCGCCTGGGCCTTCAGTTGGTCACGAGCAGTCGCTCCGCTACTGTTTCACCCTCGTTGAGCTCACCGGTGGGATGGAAATCCAGCCGCCGGTAGAAGGCTTCCGGTCCATGCTGGCCCGCGTGATAAGACACGGTGAGCCTTTGCTGTCCGCGCCTGATAACTTCCTGGCACAGTTCTTCGACCGCGAACCTCCCGTACCCTCTGCCCTGGTGCTCGGCGCCGATATTGAGCCGCCACAGGTAACTGTGAAACAGCGGGTTCTCATGCTCGGGAGCGAACGCGGCCATGACGAAACCCACTACCTGGTCTCCGTCTGCTATCAGCCTGGGCCAGGCGACATCGGGCATCGTGTAGGCGTCGGCAAGAGACCAGGCGACCGGAGCGACGAGATCTTCCTGATCGGCCCGCAGGCGGAGCTTGCAGGCAGCGCGGACATTACCCTGAGTCACCGTTTCCAGTCGCAAACCAGTCTGCATGCTCCCAAACTTACTGCTCACCGGTGAGTCTCGGTATTATCGCGCGGGCCTAAGGCAGGGCAGCCCGGCGGGCGGCGAGGCCCAGCGTTGTTCCTGAGTTGGGGTCCTGGCCCCTGCTCCGGGACAACGCTGGGCCTGTAGCCATGGACAAGCGGCTCGGTATAGGTCATATGCCGGTTTCGCGGAGCCGCGGTCAAGGGTCCGGCTCACCCGGTTCGGGTGAAGCGGAGAAAGCCGATCGCGGTGATCCTGATTGTGTCTGACAAGCAGGCCTGACCGGCTTCGTCCCCGCTTCGCCCTCGCCTGGAATAGACGGTTATCCGCTATCAAAGTCAGGGAGACCTATATGTCTGTCTCGACCGAGAACTCAGCCGACGGCACAGCGATCCGCCCGTTCACGATCCCGAGTACGCCGGAGGAGGAAATCCAGGCTCTGCGTGCACGCGTCAAGGCGACGCGCTGGCCCGACGCGGAGACCGTCCCAGATCATTCCCAAGGCGTTCAGCTGGGGACGATCCAAGAACTCGCCCGCTACTGGGCCTCGGATTATGACTGGCGTTCATGCGAAGCGGAACTTAGCGCCCTGCCGCACTTCAAAACCGAGATCGACGGCCTGGACATTCATTTCATTCATGTTCGCTCAGAACATGACGACGCGCTCCCGCTCATCCTCACGCACGGGTGGCCAGGCTCAGTCATCGAACTGCTGAAGGTCATCGATCCGCTCACCAACCCCACGGCGCACGGAGGGAACGCGTCAGACGCATTTCACGTGGTGATTCCATCCATACCTGGTTACGGGTACTCAGACAAGCCGCGAGCACCCGGCTGGGGTCCTGACCATGTGGCCACCGTCTGGATCGAGCTGATGAAACGCCTCGGATACCAGCGTTACGTAGCCCAAGGCGGTGACTGGGGAGCGGTGATCACGGATCTGATGGCCGCGCAGGCACCTCCGGAATTGCTCGGCATGCACACCAACATGCCCGGCGTGATACCTCCGGACGTCGCCAAGGCGCTGCCGATCCCCGGCCAGCTTGCCCCAGGCGGCCCACCGCCATCCAGTCTCTCAGCGGAGGAAAAGCGCGCGTTCGAGCAGATCAGCACCTTCTACACGCAGGGCGCGGGCTATGCGGTAGAAATGGGCACGCAGCCGCAGACGATGTACGGGGTCGCGGACTCACCAGTTGGCCTGGCGGCGTGGATGATTAACCACGACGCGTACACCTACGGGGAAATCGCGCAAGCCTTTAAGGGTCACCCGGTGGGCGAGCTTACGCGCGACGAGATCCTGGACAACATCACGCTTTACTGGCTGACGAACACCGGAGTTTCATCTGGCCGTCTCTACTGGGACAACAAATTCGGTTTCTTCGAATCCAAGAATGTCTCCGCCCCGGCCGGCGTGAGCGTCTTTCCCGGCGAGCTTTACCAAACACCGAGGAGCTGGGCCGAACGGGCCTACCCCAACCTCATCCACTACAACGAACTCGACAAGGGCGGGCACTTCGCGGCCTGGGAACAGCCGCAACTCCTCTCCAGCGAGGTTCGCGCGACCTTCCGTACCCTGCGCTAGATCTTCGCTGGCGAGTCGCCGACGTGGTGCCTCGGCATCTTCATCACGCTGAACTACTCGATCTACGGCAACCACCCACCGTCGATGCCCAAGGCACCTGGCACATTGATCACGATCATGCATGCTGCCCCGGCAGTCGCTCATGTGGTCAATGCGTCCGGGGCCTGCTATGCGGAGCATGCAACATGGCCCTGGGTCTTTTTCATGACGACGTTAGCCGCCTGCGAGCCGCAGTCGATACGTCTTCGGCGTGGCGCAGAGGCTGAGGACGTAATCCCACAACTCGACCTGCTAAGCGCGGGCACGATTGGAGGACAGGCACGGGGCCAGGTTGCTTTGCTGGGTATTGTGCGCTTGGACGGCACCAGCGCGATCCCGAAGTTCAGGACGAGGTCCAGCAGCAGGGAGACCGCCAGGCCCAGCGTCACGTGCCGGGTGCGCCGACCGCTCCGCTCGGCGAGCAGGGTCCCGCAGGCCGTGCATCTGCTACTGGATTCAAATGGCTGGGCGCCTGCGAGTGACAGGCGCCGGATTTTTGCCTGCTAATCCGCCCTTGTTCCAGTACCGGTACGGGTGCTAGACCCGATAGTACGGCTCGGCTACATCCGGGGAATGCCCGGGAGAGGGCCGGAAATTGGAGGGAACAAGGATGTCCCTATCTCCACGTAGGGCTGCTTCGTTGCTCAGTGCCGCCGCGCTCGGCGTCACAGCGATGAGCGGCGTCGGCTGGGCGGCCGGGTCGGCCGCCCAAGCCAGTGTGGCGAGGACCAGCTTTTCTCATGCGGCGAGGCCCACGTTTTCTAAGTTGAGCCCGAGCCAGGTCAAAGCCCGCTCGTCTGGCAAGCGTGAGCGCATGGTGGTCGTGTTCAGCGACCAGCTCACGAACCTGCCGGCGAACCGCGCCCACCGGCACGCCAGGGAAGCAGCGGCCGCGTCCATGCAGGCTCCGCTCGTAGCCCAACTGAAGCAGGTCAGGGCTACCCATATCACGACCCTTTCGATCATCAATGCGGTCGCGGCGGCAATGCCAGCGGCCGAAGCACGGGCGCTCCGCCACATCAAGGGCGTCAAAGAGGTCGTCCCTGACGGAACGATCATCATCGGCGACGCCACGTCGAGCACGAAACCGGTAACCGCCTCCCGTGTCCGGAAGTCGGCCATGCCCGCCAAGGCGGCCGACGGGCAGAATCTGTGCAGCACATTTTCCGGCCAGCCGCTGATTGAACCCGAAGCCCTCAGCAGCATCCACGACGCATCTGACAACCCGGCCGACCCATTCGAAGCGTCCTCGATCGCGACGGGCCAGGGCGTCATCGTCGGAAACGTCGACGCCGACACGCTGGCCGGGAACCCGAACATGATCCGGCCCAACGGACAGCCCGTGATCATCGATGCCCCTGACCCGACCGAGAACGTCTTCAGCGACGAGTTCAACGGGGATGTCTCCACCATCGCCGCCCAGGGCACGGTCACTTACACCTACGCGTCTCAGCTGCCCTTCTCGAACTTCCCCGCTAACTGCAGCTTCCGAATCGTGGGCGACGCCACCGGCGCTTCTCTTCTCACCACCGGTTTCTTCTCTGACACCAACTCGCAGGGCCAGATCGTAGCTCCCGAGTCGCAGGTCATCGCCGGGCTGCAGCAGGCCGTGAACAATGGCGTCAACGTCGTCTCTGAGTCCTACGGCTTTACCGCTCTGCCCGGTGCCAACGACGACCTGCTCGCGCCGACAAACGACGCCATGGTCGCGGCGGGCGTTGTCGTGGTCGAGAGCGCTGGCGACAGCGGTTCGTCGGGTACGGTCGAGGCCCCCGCCGATGACCCGAACGTCATCGACGTCGGCGGGACGAACGACCTCAGGCTCCTCGCCCAGGCCGATGGCTACACCCGGGGCTGGGAAGACAACAGCATGACGACGTTGTCGTCGGGCGGCACCGCTCCCAACGGCGTCACGGTGGACCTAGTAGCCCCCGGCTACCTGGCGCTCGCCGTCGCCGGCGCTGGCCAGGACCCGCCACTTCCGACCGAGGCCTTTGGCGGCACCAGCCAGTCAGCCCCCTTCGTCTCCGGCGCGGCCGCCGACGTGATCCAGGCCTACCGTGACACTCACGGCGGTACCACCCCGACGCCAGCCCAGGTGAAGGAGATCCTCACCAGCACGGCAACCGACATCGGGGCTCCCTCTGATCAGCAGGGCGCTGGCCTTCTGAACATCTACGCGGCTGTCGAGGCGGCCCGCCAGATGCCGGGCTCCACTGCGCACGGACCTTCCGGCGCTTCCGCGCTGGTGGACAGCCCCACCCAGCTCGACGTACAGGGTCCGGGCGGCTCAGTATCCAGCCAGTCGGTCACGCTGTATAACGCCTCGTCCATTTCAGAAAGGGTCACCGGCACCTACCGGGTACTCGGAAGCGAAACCCGCTTCGGAAACCCCGTGACAGAGAATGTCAGTGCCCCGCCGCCGAGCGCGCCGATTCCCGCTCAGGGTGCGACCGCGGCGGCACCGATCACCTTCAATGTGCCGCCTGGCGTCGACGTGCTCGATGCCGACATGCGCTGGCCGGACCCGACCAACAGCGATGACAACATCCTGACGTTCATCCTGACCGATCCGGCCGGGAGACTGGCCCAGCTGTCGTACGACTACGGCGCCTCCAATGGCGACAACGCCAGCCCCGACATCCAGCACAGCACGGTCGAGCATCCGATGGCAGGAACCTGGACGGCCCAGATCGTGTGGGCCAACGGACGCGGCCACGTGCAGACCGCTCCCGACACCCCAGGCCCGTACACCGGCACCGTGACTTTCCAGGCCAGCGGCCAGAACTTCGCGACTAGCCCGGCGTCGGCGCCCGTCACCATCGCGCCGCACAACTCGGCGAGCGTGCCGCTCAACATCGCGCTGCCCTTGACTCCTGGCGACGCCCCCGAGTCAGTGCAGTTCACCACGGCGAGCGGACTCGAGACCTCGGTGCCGATCGCCCGGCGTACCCTGATCCCGTCGCACGGCGGCGCGTTCAGCGCCACGCTGACCAGCTCGGTATCTCGCGATGCCGGGCAGATCAAGACGTTCTACGTGAACGTGCCCCCAGGTGAGCGCGACCTCGACGTGTCGTTCTTCGCGCCTGACCACGCGGCCGACGACCCGGTGTACTACTACCTCTTCTCGCCCGCCGACCTCGAACCTGGCGTTACCGAGGCAGGGAACATCGAGGTCTCTGCCGTCGACACCTCGCCAACGCCCGACAACCCGACCGGAACCGCCTCTCTCATCGCCCCCGATCCTCAGCCAGGTCTGTGGGAGATCGACGTGATGCAGGGCGCTACGACCGACGGGACGGTGTTCTCGCAGACCGTCACCGGGGTCCTCGCGTACAACAGGCTCGCACCAGAAACCGAGTCCGGTCTCCCGACCTCGGCTTCGACGACCATCAGCTCCAGCGCGAGCGTCCCGATTTCGGTGACGGTCAGGAACACGACAAACCACGTCGGGCTCTTCTTCCTGCAACCGACCGGCACCGACATCAGCGGCGGCGCTGTTGCCACTCCCGTAGAGCTGGCGCCCGGAGCCACCGGGACGCTGACGGCGACGCTGACGCCTACGGCGGCTGTCGGCTCTGCGGTGACCGGCACCCTCAGTGTCTTCGACTCGACGGACTTGAATGACTTTGAGCCCGCCTTCGGATTCACGACGTCGTTCTCGGATTTCCACGACTTCGCCTACGCCTACACAGTCGGGAGCTAACTCGACCGGCTAACTCCGACAACAAACCGCGCGGCCCTGGCCTCATCACAGGCCTGGGCCGCGCGGCCAAATAGAGCTGCAACTGGCCCGCGGATCTGGCACCGTGGCGCCGGTCATGTTTTCTTCCAGGTATTTTGACCCGCTTCGGCATCGGGATTTCGCTTTGCTCTGGTCGGGCCAAGCGGTGTCGCAGCTGGGCGATGGCGTGTTCACTGTGACGCTGGCCCTAGAGGCTCTACGCGTCGACCGGCACGTCGCCGGGCTGTCTTACGCGCTGGCTGCTCGTCTTCTGCCAGCCGTGCTGTTCACTTTGCTTGGCGGGGTAATTGTTGACCGCTTCCCCCGGCGGATCGCGCTCCTAGCCTCGGATATCGCTCAAGGGGCAGCGGTCACCGCGATAACGATCTTGGTTGCAACCCACAGGATCAGCCTGCTCGGCCTTGTGCTCATGGCCTTGGTGTTCGGACTATCGACGCGGCTTCCTTCGCGGTCAGCACGGTCACGCTGATGATGATGCGAGGGGGGCGAGCGCGGCCTGGCAGCGAAACCAGCAGCCCGATCGCAGATGTTCGCGAGGGCTTTCGCTTCCTTTTCTCTGAGCGATGGCTGTGGACCACGACGCTCGGCGCGGCTCTTGGAATCTTCGTCGCCTTTTCACCCCTCGGAGCGCTGGTCCCGCTGCTAGTGAGAAAAGTCCTGGATGGCGATGGCATCGCACTGGGGCTCGTTCTCGCGGCCGGCGGGCTCGGCGGGCTTCTGTCGTCCGTCCTGCTTGGGCACCGGGGCCCGCCGCGGCATCGGCTCGTCGCCCTGTGGGTTGGCTGGGGGCTCTCGGGGATCGGAGTTGTCGGGCTAGGGCTGGTCCCTAACCTCTGGCTCGCCGGCGGCGTTGCCTTCGTTACCTACGGGCTCGATGCCTACGGCAGCGTGCTGTTCGATCCTCTGATTCAGGAAGGGGTCCCCGCCGACCTCCTAGGTCGCGTGGCGTCAGTTGACTATGTGCTGGGGTTCGCGCTCAGTCCACTTGGCCTCGTCGCGGCCGGCGCTCTCGCCGAGGTAGTCGGCGTGCGCACGACGCTCGTTATCGGAGGCGGCCTAACGGCGCTAACGACGATCATCCCGTTCCTGCCTGGGGTGAAGGACCCAACGCTATGAGACCATCCAGGCGGCGCTAGTTCTGTGCCGCGATCGCGAAGGCCGCTGAACTCGCCGGGCCCGCTCCGATGGCAGTAGCCAGGTCTCCGGCCGGCAGATGGACTCCGACCGGGAGCTTCGCGTTAACGAAGGTCCCGTCGCCGATCTCGCCGCTATCGGCCAATCCCCAGGCCAGCCCCCTACCGGACGAGGTCCTGGCGTAGCTGGTAAAGCAGCCGACGGCGATCGAGGTCACTCCCCTGCCAGATAGCTTCGTTACCCGCGCAGGCCGGCTCACCGTCTTGGCCGGCGCGATGCCGAGCTCGCCGTCGGCATCGTCGCCCCAGGCCAGGACTGTGCCCTTGGTTGTCAGGGCCAGGGTGTGCTCGCAGCCGCCATAGATCTGCACGACCTTGCCGATGGCCGTACCAGGCACGTGGATGAAGATCTCGACCGGCAGGATGTTGACCAGGTTGGGCTGTCCGTCGCCGAGCTGACCAAGCTGGTTGTCGCCCCAGGCGAAGATCTCGCCGTCGGCGCCGAGCGCAAGACTGTGGTAACAGCCGGCCGCCACGGCCACGGCCTTGAAGTTGCGCGGCAGGTCGACCCGGACCGGGACGTCGCTTTGGGTCGTGCTGTCGTCGCCCAGCTGACCGTACTTATTGTTGCCCCAGGCCAGGACCTCGCCCCTGGGCGTCAGCGCCAGGGAGTGGAGGCAGCCGGTGCTGATTGCCGCGATCTTGACGCCAGCCGGCATTGCCACGTGGACAGGGCTGAACGCGTCATTGGCCTGGCCATTGCCAAGCTCACCGCCTTGCCCGTCTCCCCAGGCCCAGACCTGACCGGCTGAAGTCAGGGCGAGCGCGAAGGAACTCCCCGCGCGAACCTGGGCGATATGGGTGTCCACCTGCCGGGGCAGGTGGACGCTGACCGGGACGCGGCTGCCTGTGATGTACCCCACGCCGCCTTTGATGCGCCCGAGGCCGAGCTGTCCGCTTCGGTTGCTCCCCCACGCGAATACCCCGTCCCCGACGGTCAGCGCCACCGCGAAGTTGCCGCCTCCGCGTACCTGTGCGGCCCTGACCCCCGACGGCAGCTTCACGGTAACCGGAAGGTCGCTGTCGGGCGTCCGCCCGTTGCCGAGCTGGCCAAAGGCATTCTGGCCCCAGGACAGCAGTACCGTCCTTGGCGCAGCCGGAGCCGCTGTGGCCGCTGGCTGTCCGGCCAGTCCCGCCGCCAGCGCCAAGCTCATAACTGCCCCGAGCACGGGAATCCGCCACCGCGGGGCTGGCAGCCAGGTGATCGTCGTCATCTCCGCACCTCTCCTCGCGCACTCCATCGCAACCACGGCAATCCTCGCAGGCGCAGCGCTTCCCGTCCTCGCCGCCGCCCAGACGGCACGGCAAGCCACCTGCCTCCGAGCACCCGCGACGGGTTCTGCGCCGTCGTCCTGCGGGCGCTATACAGGTGACGCAAGTAGGTGCAGCCCGGGCCAGGAATGTACAGTTATAACAGGCCTAAGAGGACGGGACGACCATGACATCAGGGCTGGTCAATGTAGTAGTTCGATAGCGAAGCGACGCTTCACCAATGACTCTTAGCCAAGCGCGGGAAGACGGGGCGGCGGCAGTACTCGCCGTTGGCGTTCCGGGAGACTCGGATGGTATTGCCAGGATCTTCCGAATTCCCCGCAACGTTGGTGCCATCGACACTACTCCTGGCTCAATTTAGCGTTAAGGCCAAGGTGGGAGATGATGCTCCCGGCCTTGGCCTTTGGTTTGTGCCGGCTCGTTGATGGATCTGACGGTGGTGCCAAGCCGAGCAAGATTGGTCATCGGGGCTTAGACAGGCTCCGGGCCGTGCTGGAGTGCTGCCTTGAACGACAGTTCAGTTACTGACCCGTACCGCTTCCCATGTGGGATGTCGTTTACCGTCGTCTTGGACTATGCGATATTGGCGTTCGGCGCCATCCCGTTCCCTGGTCTGATTGAAACTCGGCCGGATCACCGCTCCTACCGAGAGAGCAAACGGTAAATACTACTATTTAAACTAAAAAACAGGAAAAGTTAGCCTCTTAGCGTCGTCATCAGTTCAAGATCCTTGACGTTAGCGAAGATCCCGTCGTGCGCAACTAGCGGAATCTGAAGCCACAACGCCGTCGCAGCGACCCAGCGATCCGCCTCATGCTGCTTCTGCCCCAGGCCATGTCCGGTTCGAACGCACCAGGCCCGTAGCGTAGCGTAGGTGTCGGTCAGATGCGGTCCAGGCCAAACGATCTCAGCCCGCCCAATCTCGTATGCCAGCCGTTGAAGCCGATCCGGCCCCCAGCCAGCCAGCTTGGCGCCATATTCAAGCTCTGCCACGGTGACGAACGAGATCACTGCCGGCCGACCCTCAAGCATCGGCCGGTAATGCGAGGCCAGCAACTTGCCACTCGGAGTCAAGCGCGCGCCAAAAACCCCGGTGTCGATGACAACCGCGCCACGCGGCCGAGAACTCATGCCCCGACGATTGCCTCAACGAAGAGGCGATCTTCGTCATCGGTAAGATCACCGATCAACGCTTCTTCGTCCGGCGGAAGCGGACGCGCTGCCCGGAGCACTTCAGCCCTGCTGCGTTCCAGCGTCACGCTCTTTGCGCTCGCTCCGCGCATCTCTGCCTCTGACACTTGCCCTCCTTCAGCAGTCAGGCTACACCAGCCGCATCACGCCATCAGGATGCGTCCAAGTCCAGGATCTAGGACTCCTAGCGTACCGGCCACGCGGGACGCGACCGACCGACATCACGTCGGGCCAGGTCTCACGAGTAGGCACCGGTGACCGGAGTCGAACCGACGCTTGTCACCGGCAGACCTAGACCCTTTAATGGCCCGGCGAACAGAAAAGCGCCAGCAACCGATCCGTCATATGATCGTAAATACACCTTGACCTGTACAAACCTGGAGCGGGTGACGGGAATCGAACCCGCACTGTCAGCTTGGGAAGCTGATGTTCTGCCATTGAACTACACCCGCACAGCGCCAGCAGTCGGCCAACCAGACAACCAGCCGCACCAACTGCCGACGACATCGTACCGGAACCGGTAGGTTGCCGTCGTGCTGCTCTCCGATAGGGATATCCGTGCCCAGATCCACGCCGGCCGCGTCAAGCTCGATCCGTACACCCCAGAGCTCATCCAGCCATCGAGCATAGACGTCCGCCTTGACCGCTACTTCCGGGTATTCGAGAACCACAGATACGCCCATATCGATCCGGCGATCGAGCAGACCGACCTGACGCGCTTGCTGGAGACCGAAGATGACCAGCCGTTCATGCTCCACCCAGGAGAGTTCGTGCTCGGCTCAACGTACGAGGTTGTGACTCTCCCCGACGACGTAGCCGGCCGTCTGGAGGGCAAGTCAAGCCTGGGACGCCTCGGCTTGCTCACCCACTCGACAGCCGGCTGGATCGACCCAGGATTCTCCGGCCACGTCACGCTCGAACTCTCCAACGTGGCCACGCTTCCCATCAAGCTCTGGCCAGGAATGAAGATCGGGCAGCTCTGCCTGTTCCAGACCAGTTCGCCCTCTGAACACCCGTACGGCTCGGCCATCTACGGGTCGCGCTACCAGGACCAGCGCGGCCCGACGCCATCCCGTTCTTACCTGAACTTCTACCGGACCAAGGTCTAGCCGCCCGTGACCGCCAGCCCGGCGAGCGCGGCCGCGATCGACAAGGGCACCGCCACTGCCCCGATCATGCTCGCCCTGCCCAGCGACGGTGCGGCACCGGCCCGCCGAGCCGCCCGCAACCAGAGCAGCCACGCCAGCGAGCCGGTAACGCCGAGGTTAGGTCCCAAATTCAAACCCACCAGGATCGGCCAGAAATCACCGTGGAGCGCTCGCGCCGCGAGTAGTGAGGCAGCGGGCAGATTGTTGAAGACCACCGCCGCGCCCGCGGCTAGCACGGCAGCGCCAGCCGGATCAAGCTGCCCGAGCAGCGCCGCCGGTTCCGCCCAGGCTCGCCCGACCGTTCCAAGCCCCACCGCGATCCCGAACAACCCGATCAGCAGCGGCAGCCCGAGCACGGCCACGGCGTCGCCCGGCGAGACCCGGCCGCGCGCGATGTGGACGGCGACGACGAGCAGTCCGATCGCAAGCACGGGTATGGCCGGAGCTCCTAGGACCAGCACAAGCAGAGTCCCGGCTCCGATCGCGGCAAGGGCCGCCAGCTGCCACAACCCAATGGGGAGCCGCGTGACCGGCAGCTTATCGAGTGAGCTAGCCTCAACCTCCGGCGCCGCTAGCGACCTGCGCTCAAGCACTGCTACCACCGCCGCCGTAACGCCAAGCGCCCCGATCGCGGCCAGCCACGTCCTGGCCAGGAACTGTCCACCGGACAACCGCAAGTCCCCGAGCACGATCAGATTCGTCAGGTTGGCCCCGGGCAGCAGCAGGGAACCCGCGTTGGAAAGCATCAGGCACCCGTAAAGCAGCGCCTCGCCTCCGGCTCGGTTCCTTCCTGCGTACACAAGGACAGGAGTAAGAAAGGCGACCGACGTATCCAGGTTCAGGGTCGCCGTCACCAGGCCGATCATGATCACCGCACCCGCGAACAGCACGATCCCATTCGGCGCGGCCCGGCCAAGCCAGTCCCCCGCGGCAGCGAAGAGCCCTTCGTCGTCGGCCACGAGCCCGATCAGCAGCAACCCCGCGACCAGCACGAATGCCGGGTAATCCTGCTGCGCGCTCGCCGCCGCATAGGCGGGCCTTAGCCAGAAGGCAGCCCCGGCCCCGGCGGCTCCGGCCAGCGCAAGCAACCAGCTAGCCGAAACCCGCACACCCGCCAGGCTACCCGCCAATCCGCCCGGTATGCCCGCCCGTGCTGGACTAGGCGGGCCCGCCCTGATGGCGGGTCAGCATCGCGAGCAGCCGGTCACGCTCGGCCAGGGCAACGAGCAGAGCGTCACGTTCGGCTCGCAGGGCGCTGACCTGCTCCTCGAGTTCGAGTACGCGGCGGATAGCCGCCAGCGTCATGCCCTCGTCGGCGAGCCGGGCGACAGGGCCAGCGTTGTCCCTCCGCGGGGGTTCTAGCACCTGCAGAGGGACAACGCTGGGCCTGCCGCCGGAAGCCTGAAGATCAACTCCTAGCCGACCGGCCCATCCCCTCCAAAAAGAGCTGCACGCATGGCCATCGTTGTGGCTCTTGTGCGGGGAGGACCATGATCGGGAAGTCCCCTTGACAGGGCAGGATCTCACCAGCCACTCCGGCCACATGAGAGTCACCGGCCGCACAGCAATCTCAAGCCAGTGCGCCCATCTCTCCTGACTGACCGCCTCCACCCAGCCAGAGCCGCATCGGTGTCCCACCGTTGTCGTTGCCCTGGCCTGCGGCTACCGCATCGATGGCCCATGGATGCGGTGCCGGCAGCATCGGTGTCCCATCGTTGTCGTTGCCGAGCGGCCACGAACAGCAACCGTGGGCCATCGTTGCTGCCCCGCCCGGACAGTTACGGCAAATGCCCGGAATGCCGGACCGGGTGAGGCCGGACCGGGTGCGGGCCGGAACCGGACCGGGTACGCCAGACGACGGCGGAGCCGGCCCGGGCGGCGGTCACGGCAGCCCGCGCAACTAGCTCACAGGCGCTCGATGATCGTGGCGTTCGCCTGACCACCGCCCTCGCACATGGTCTGCAGTCCGTACCTGCCGCCGCTGCGCTCGAGTTCGTGGACCAGCTTGGTCATCAGGATCGCGCCGGTCGCGCCGAGCGGATGGCCCAGGGCGATGGCGCCGCCGTTGGGGTTGGTCTTGTCCAGCGACGCGCCGGTCTCGGTGGACCAGGCGATCAGGACTGGGGCGAAGGCCTCATTCACCTCGAACACGTCGATGTCGCCGATCGCGAGCTTGCCCTTGCCCAGCGCCAGCTCGGTCGCCGGGATCGGCCCGGTCAGCATGAACACCGGGTCGGCGCCGGTGACGGCCAGCGCGTGGATCCTGGCCATCGGGGTGAGACTATGCCGCTTGACCGCTTCCTCCGAGGCGATCAGCAGCGCGGCCGCGCCGTCGGAGATCTGCGAGGCCGTCGCGGCGGTCAGTTCCCAGCCTTCGCGCAGCGGCTTGAGCTCGGCCATCTTCTCCAGCGTGGTGTCACGGCGCGGGCCTTCGTCGGCGCTGATGCCGTTGACCGGCGCTATCTCACGCTCGAATCTGCCCTCGTCGATCGCCTGGATGGCTCGCCGGTGGCTCTCGAGCGCGAACTCCTCAAGCTGGAGCCGCTTGATGTCCCACTTCTCGCACATCAGCTGAGCGCCGCGGAACTGGGAGATCTCCTGCTTGCCGTACCTGTCCTGCCAGCCCTGCCCGAACGGCAACGCCATGCCCTTCTCGAGCGGCAGCCTCACCGTGGTGCCCATCGGGACCTGGCTCATGCTCTCCACGCCCGCGGCGATCACCAGGTCCTGCGTGCCTGACAGCACGCCCTGAGCGGCGAAGTGCACGGCCTGCTGCGAAGATCCGCACTGGCGGTCGATCGTGACCCCTGGCACCGATTCTGGCAGGCCAGCGGACAGCCAGGCGTTGCGCGCGATGTCGACCGCCTGCGGCCCGATCTGCGAGACGCAACCCATGATCACGTCTTCCACTGCGGCCGGGTCAATACCGGTGCGGGAGACGAGCTCGGTCAGCACGTGGGCGCCGAGGTCGACCGGATGGACGCTGGCCAGCCCTCCGTTCTTGCGGCCGACCGGAGTCCTCACCGCACCGACGATGTATGCCTCAGACACCACAACCTCCATTGACCCCGACCAGCGATTCGCTATTGAGGTTACCCCTCGGTAGCCGACGCACCATAGGGCCTTCGGCCGGCAAGCCTCGGGTCCCTCCGGGGCGCGTTATGCTCATAGCAGGATCAATGAACAGGAGGCGGGCCATGACGGACGGCCTCATCCTGCTTGCCTTCATCGCGATCCTGATCGCGGTCGTGGTGGCACGAGTCAGGCGCCGGATGGGCATCCCCGTCCGGACGGGCTTTTACAGCACAGCGATAGTGGGGATCGGCATCGCCATCCTCGTCTACTGGGTGGCGAGCAGCGGCCGGTAGGCCAGGCTCAGCGGGACCGGGTACCTAACAAGCTGGCCGAGGCCGCCCTGATCGGCATCTGGAACCAGACCGCCTTGCCCTCATCGGTCGGCCGGGAGCCCCACCGCTCGGCGAGCTGATCAACCAGGTAAAGACCTCGGCCGCCTTCGTCGTTCTCGCCCGCCATCCTGATTCTCGGCAGCCGCAGGTCGTAGTCGAACACCTCGACCCAGACCGACTCGGCGCCCTTGCGGATCCGCAGGATGAATTCCTGGCCCTCGGCGCTGACGAAGTCCTCGGTCAGCGGGGAGTCGACCCAGTCGTCAAGGCCGGTCGGCCCTCCTGACCGTCCCGACGGGGCGAACTCGTGCCTCGGCGCTGGCGCGGCGGCGGTGTGCAGCACCACATTGGTCACGACCTCGGAGACCAGGAGGCAGGCCAGGTCAGCCTGGTCATCGTCCATGCCGCACTGCATGAACATGTCGAAGGCGATCTTCCTTGCCTCTGACACCCTGATCGGCTCGGCCTTGAACCGCTTGTCCCAGGTCTCCAGCTCATCGGGCGACGTTCTGACTACCAGGATGGCCATGTCGTCGTCGATGTTGCCTGGCACCGCGTGCTCCGCGGCCTCGGCGATCCGGTCGACCTCCTCGTCGGCGACCGCCTTGACCGCTTCCCGCAGCATGCCCATGACCTCGGCGTCGTCGTAGTGCCCTGGCCCGTCGGCCCTGGCCCGCCGGTCGACCAGGCCGTCGGTGTAGAAGATCAGCGTGGCGCCAGGCGGCAGCACGCGAGTCTCCTCGCGATACGTCGGCAGGCCGGGGATGCCGCTGCTGCGCACGCCGAGCAGCACGCCCTGGTACTTCAGCTCAAGCTGTTTCACTTCGCCCTTGGTAATCATGAGAGGCGACATGTGCCCGGCGTTGGCAATGGCCAGCTTCCTTGACCAAGGGTCGTAGATCAGGTACGTGCAACTCGCGGTCGGTGCGTCCGCTTCCTGCTCAGGGCCCTCCGCGGCCATGGTCTGGCACCAGTGGTCAAGCCGGCGCAGGATCTCGGCGGGCGCCTTATCGTCCTGCGCGAAGGCGCGCAGCGCGGACCTCAGCTGGCCCATGAACGCCGCCGCGCGGGCACCGCGGCCCTGCACGTCGCCGATCACGATGCCAACCCGGCCGGCCGACAGTTGGATGATGTCGTACCAGTCGCCGCCGACCTGGGTCTGGATGCCCTGCCCGTGGCTCTCGAGCGGCTTCGCCGGGACGTAGCGGTAGGCGACCTCAAGGCCGTCAAGCATGGGCGGCGTGCTCGGCAGCAGGCTGTTCTGGAACGCGAGCGCGGTGTTCCGCTCTTCCTCGAACAGCATCGCGTTGTCGATGGCGATCGCCACCCGGCTCGCGATCGCGGCGACCAGGTCGCGGTCGTCGGCGACGTAGTGCTTGGCGTCCCGCACGGTGAGGCCGGACAAGGCCAGGCTCATCACGCCGAGCCGCTGCCCGCGGGCGATGAGCGGGGCGGCGATCACCGAGGTGATCCCGACATCCCTGGCCGTTGACATGCTCTCGGTCGTGGGCGCCGGATAAGCCTGGTCATTGACATCCTCGACCAGCACGACTTCGTCCTGCTCGATGGCTTTTTTGCAGAAATGGCCTTTAGGGTAGTTGACCGGATCCCCGACGCACGCCCAGGTTCCGGCCGGCGGTTCCCACTTCCAGGCGCTCATCTGGACCCGCCGGATCAGCATCTCCGACTTGCGGCCATCGCTCATGCGCAGGTCGATGAAGCAGTGATCGGCGAACTGCGGCACCAGCGCGTCGGCGACCTCGCGGAGCGTGTCATCGAGTTCGAGCGACTTGTTGAGCCGCTGCCCGATCCGGTCGAGCAGGCCGACCCGGTCAGTCGCGGCCTCGGTGCCGACCTGGAGCGCCTCCTTGGCCATGATCACGGTACCGGCGACCTCGCCGGCCGGACCGCGCATCGGCGTCGCGTTCATCCTGATGAAGAAGTTCGCGCCGTCTTTGCGCTTGATGGAAAGGGTGCCTTCCCAGTCCTTGCCGCGGCAGGACTGCATTTCCAGGTTCGCTACCTTGCTCAGGTCGTCCTCGTCGAAGCCGAGCGCGCGGAACGGCACGTCGGTGAGCTGCCCGGGGTCATCGAAACCGAACAACCCGGCGGCGAAGTCGTTGGCGTAGCGCAGGCAGCCGTCGTGGTCGACGACGATGATCGCCGTCTCCACCTGATGCAGAATCAGGTCCGTACCGAGCATCTCGCGCGGCCTCGCCGGGCCAGTGCCGACGGTCTGCGTCGCTCCGCTACCTTCTGCGTTCATTGACCAACCAGAACTTCATGGCATTCACTATGATTTCGGCGACTTAGTGACGAAAAGGTGCGACGCCACAGCATGCGGCAATGCCGCGCTGAAGCCATCCACCCTGCCTGCACCTGTCACCCGCACATCGTCGCTGCCGACCACCAGCGTAACCTCGCGGCCGGGTTGTATCCCGATGTTCTTGAGTTTAAGCATTAGCGCCGCATCGCTTTGGAGTTGTTCACTGATCCGCTGAACGACCACCTGCGCGGGCACCGCTTCCGTTATGGCCGTCATTGCCACATCAGGCTGGTGGGCGGCAGCCTGGGCGCCATCTACGGCCGAGCTGGGAACGCCAAGTTCGGCGAGGCCGGGAATGACATTTCCGTGCGGGCAGCGGACCGGATAATTCAGCAGCTCGGCCAGCCGCCGTTCGACGTTGTCGGAAATCACGTGCTCCCAGCGGCAGGCCTCGATATGCACGTCTTCCCACGGCAGCCCGATCACGTCGACCAGCAAGCATTCAGCCAGCCTGTGCTTGCGCATGACGCGGGTCGCCAGGGTCTCACCCTCGCTGGTCAGCGCCAGCCGCCGGTCCCGCTCCACCAGCAGCAGCCCGTCCCGCTCCATCCTGGCCACGGTCTCGCTGACGGTCGGCCCGCTCTGCGACAAGCGCTCGGCGATCCTGGCCCGCAACGGCACGACGCCCTCCTCGGTCAGCTCGAAGACCGTGCGGAGGTACATCTCCGTCGTATCGATCAGGCCGTGCGCCGCCACCAGGAACCTCCCCTCGGGAATTCGATGCTAAGGGGTCAGCGCACTAACGCGTAATTTTGTGCCCGGCGCTAGCCCACCGGGGGTAGCTGATCAAGGCGCCAGGCGCTCGATCACCCAGCCGCCGGCCGACCGGCGGTACCTGAGCCGGTCGTGCAACCGGTTGGCCCGGCCGTGCCAGAACTCGAAGGTCTGCGGGGTAACCAGGTAGCCGCCCCAGAACGGCGGCGCAGGCACCTGCGTACCATCCGGCCAGCGCCGCTCAAGCTCCCCGTAACGCTCTTCGAGGTCGGCCCTTGATCCGATAACCGCGGACTGTTTGCTCGCCCAGGCGGCCAGCTGAGACGCGCGTGGCCTGCTGCGGAAGTAGTCCGCGCTGTCCGCGTCGCTCAGCCTGCTGACCGTGCCCTCGATGATCACCTGACGGTGGATAGCGTGCCAGCCGAACAGCAGGCAGGCCCTCGGCACCTCGTCGAGGTCGGCGCCCTTGCGCGAGGTCCTGTTGGTGAAAAACCGGAAGCCGTCCCGATCATGACCCTTGAGCAGTACCGTCCTGCACCGCGGCTGCCCGGCCGCCGAGACCGTCGCGAGCACCATCGCGGTTGGCTCGGGCAGCCCCGCGTCGATGACGTCGGCCATCCAGGCGTCGAACTGGGCATCAGGATCGGCGACGAGCATAAGTTCGTCAAGCCCGCTGGCCGGCCAGCTCCCCGCGTCAGTCTGCGCCCCCATGGGTACAGATCTTCACACACCCGGTCTTCGCGCGCCCAGGCAACGAGGTCGTAAGCTAAACGGCGTTTGAGCGACTTGCCGACGCGGCTGGTAGGCAACCCCGGCGGTGCCAGATAAGGAGACAAAGATGTCCGACTTCACGCCTGGCCTTGAAGGCGTTGTCGCGTTTGAGACCGAGATCGCCGAACCCGACAAAGAGGGCGGTGCCCTGCGTTATCGCGGCGTCGACATCGAGGAACTCGTCGGGCACGTCACGTACGGGCACGTCTGGGGGCTCCTGGTCGACAACGCGTTCGAGCCGGGCTTGCCGCCCGCCGAGCCCTACCCGATCCCTGTGCACTCTGGCGACATCAGGGTCGACGTGCAGAGCGCGCTGGCGATGCTCGCGCCGGCCTGGGGCATGCACCAGTTGCTTGACATCAGTGACGAGCAGGCGCGCGATGACCTGGCTCGGGCCTCGGTGATGGCACTGTCCTTCGTTGCCCAGGCGGCGCGTGGTCCCGGCCTGCCGATGGTCCCCCAGAAGCGGGTCGACGAGGCCAAGACGATTACCGAGCGCTTCATGATCCGCTGGCGCGGCGAACCCGACCCGAGGCACGTGCGGGCGATCGACGCGTACTGGGTGTCAGCCGCCGAGCACGGCCTGAACGCGTCCACGTTCACGGCTCGTGTCATCGCTTCGACCGGCGCCGACGTCGCCGCCGCGCTGTCCGGCGCGGTCGGCGCCATGTCGGGGCCGCTGCACGGCGGAGCCCCGGCGCGGGTACTGCACATGATCGAGGAGGTCGAGCGATCCGGCGACGCCGAGGCTTACGTGAAGAACGCCCTGGACAACGGGGAGCGCCTGATGGGCTTCGGGCACCGCGTCTACCGCGCCGAGGACCCGCGTGCCCGTGTCCTGCGGCGCACCGCCAGGGACCTCGGCGCGCCGCGCTACGAGGTCGCGGCCGCCCTGGAGAAGGCCGCACTCGACGAGTTGCACGCCCGCAGGCCCGACCGGGTCCTGGCGACCAACGTGGAGTTCTGGGCCGCGATCATGCTCGACTTCGCCGAAGTGCCCTCGCACATGTTCACCTCGATGTTCACCTGCGCCCGCACCGCCGGCTGGGCGGCCCACATCCTCGAGCAGAAGCAGACCGGCCGCCTGGTCAGGCCGAGCGCCAGGTACATAGGCCCGCCCGCCCGCTCGGTCAGCGAAGTCCCCGGCGCCGCCGAGGTGCTCGACAACGATGTCTAGGCTTTTCGGAGGGGCCAGCTGGCGAGGGTCTCGTAGTGCGGCTGCGGGCCTAGACGGCTTTCGACCAAGCGGACCTCGGCGGCTGGCCACGGGCGACCGTACGGGCCGCTGAGCGCTTGCACGAGGTCGCCTAGCTCGGTGGGCTGTTTCGTCCTGGCCAGGGTCAGGTGCGGGCGGTATCGCCTGCCCTCGTCGGGAGGCGGCGCACCCGCCCGCCGTGCCCCGGCGGCCACCGAGCGGGCCAGCGCCGTAAGCCCGCCTGGGTCCCCATCGGCACTCTCGACGTGCGCGATCAGAACTCGCGCCCGTGACGGGGAGGGGAAGGCGCCGCCCCGGCCGATCACCAACCGCTGGGTCTGATGCCTTGCGGCCGCACGCTCCAGCCTCGCCCTGAGATCGGTCAGCTTGCCTTCGTCCACTTGGCCGAGAAACGCGAGCGTGACGTGCCACCGGTCCTGGCTAGCCCACCTGAGCCCCGGCCAGCCTGCGCGCAGCGGCGCGACGGCCGCCTCAAGCTCGGCGAGCGCCTCTGACGGCGGGCTGAGCGCCACGAAAAGCCGCATACGCCATCCCACCACACCTCCGACGACCCTGGCCCGGGACGTGGGTCAGCGGGCGAACTGGAGCCTGGTTTGCTTCAGGTAGGTGCGGACAGGGACGCCTCTGCGCCTCGCGATCAGCAGGCCCACCACGACCGTCGCGGCGACCGAAATGATCCCGCCGGCGGCAAGGGCCATCCTGGTGCCGAATTCCTGGGCCACCCAGCCGGTCAGCGGCGAGCCGATCGGGGTACCGCCGAGGAAGACGAGCATGTAGATACCCATGACCCGGCCGCGCATCTCGGGTGGCGTAGTCAGCTGTATCGACGCGTTTGCCGCCGTTGACAAGCTGATCACCGTCAGGCCGGTGGGCACGAGCAGCACAAGGAACAGCCAGTAGGTCGGCATGAACGCAGTGCCGACCTCAAGCACGCTGAACGCCAGCGCGGTAATCACGAGCAGCCGCATGCCCTGCTTGATCCGGCGAGCGGCCACCAGCGCGCCCATGAGGGCACCGAAGGCGAAGACCGCCGACGCGATGCCGAACCGGCCTGCCCCGGTATGGAACACGACCCGCGACATCAAGGCGGTCGTCACCTGGAAGTTCATGCCGAACGTGGCGACGAAGAAGACGAGCACCAACGTCATCAGCAGGTCAGGACGCGATCGAACGTAGGCCAGGCCTTCCCTGAGCTGGCCCTTCGCCCGAACCACCCGTTCGGAGGGAATGAGTTCTGAAGGGCGCATCATCTTCAGGCCGATGATCACGGCCAGGTAGGAAGCCGCGTTAAGGAAGAAGGCCGTTGGCGTGCCGACCAGGCTGATCACGAGGCCCGCCACGGCCGGGCCGGAGATCCTCGCCAGGTTGAACACGGCGCTGTTCAGCGCGATGGCGTTGGTCAGATCCTTCTTGCCGACCATTTCGACGGCAAACGACTGCCGCGTCGGATTGTCCACGACCGTCGCCAGGCCGAGTCCGAACGCGAGAAGGTACACGTGCCAGGGCTGGACCACGCCCGTGATGGTGAGCGTGCCGAGGATGAGGGCCAGCGCCCCCATGCAGGCCTGGGTCACCATGAGGATGTTGCGCTTGGGATAGCGGTCGGCGATCATGCCGCCCCAGAGGCTGAACAGCAAGAGCGGCAGGAACTGCAGGCCGGTGGCGATGCCAACCGCGGTGCCACTGCCGTGGGTGAGTTCAAGTATGAGCCAGTCCTGGGCCACTCGCTGCATCCAGGTACCGGAGTTGGAGATCACCTGACCGGTCGCGAACAGGCGGAAGTTGCGCACCCGCAGCGAGCTGAACATCCGGCCTCGCCGTCTCGCGGTTACGACTGGCTGAGTTTCTCCAGGATCGGCAGCGCTTCCCTGAGCACCGCCCGCTCCGCCGGCGTCAGGTCCCGCAATCGCCTGGCCAGCCAGGCTTCGCGCAACTGGCGCAGCTTCCGCACGACGTCGCGACCTTGGTCGGTGACGGTCAGCACGACTTGCCGGCGGTCGGTGGGGTGCGGCATTCGCTGAATCAGGCCGCGTTCCTCCAGGGAAGCGATGACCCTCGTGATCGAGGGCGGCTGCACTTTCTCGTGCTCCGCTAGCTCGCTCGGCGTCATCGCGGTGTGCTTTTCCAGCGCCGCGAGCGCGGCGAGCTGAGTATCTGACAGCTCCGGCTGCAGACCCTGAGCTACGCGTTCTGCCCGCATCCGACGCGCTAGCCGGCTGACCGAAATCCGGAGGGAGGTCGCCAAGCCCGCGTCCGACCTGGACTGGGGTGTCGTCATATTCGTTAGCTTTGCTCATTACTCTTGCTAACCATATCGGACGGAGATAGATTCCGCCAGGTACGTCCCGCCGGTGCGGGCAGGAACAAGGTATGGCACGGACGGCTCGGCCCGCCGCATGCTTGGCCGAACCTGCTCGGCTAGCCTGATTCGCATGGCGCGGACTGGACGGGAAGTGAGCCCTCGGCGGCACCCGTCTAGGCCAGCACTGCGCGAGGCTCCGCCGCCCCTCGAAGGCAACGACCTGATCATTGGCTTGACCGGAACGATCGCGTGGGCCGTGGCCCTCATCGTGCTGGTCGTGGTGCGTGGCGACCTGCCGACTGCTAGCCGGTGGTGGATCTGGACCTGTGCAGCTGGGGTCGGATTCGGTCTCTTCGGACTGATCTACGTACCGCGCCTCAAGCGATCACGGGCCAAGGCCGCCGCGCGCCGGGCTGAGACTCAGGCAATCAGCGAAAATCAGCCCAACTCGTGATCAAGGTTCTCAAGCACGCTCTCGGGGAGTACGGGACCGGCATTGAGCATGTCGTAGCCGAGCTCGTCAACGGTCGGGACGGTCTCATCGACCGCCTCATCTGGCGTCTCGCCTTCTGAGTGCGCCCCGCAGCCATGATCCACGGAGACGACGCTTCCGTCATCCGGAGCGAACTCGTTGCTGCAAACGCCGAATACCCGCCCGAGCGGGCCATTGAGCCTGACCATGAACCCGCAGGTGACGCAGCAGGCCGGGGCGGCGTTGGCCAGCACAGACGATGGACCGTGCTCGCCTGAATGCCAGCGCTCCGCCGCCTCATCGCGACCGATGGCCGAAAGCACCCGCCGCTGCCTGGCCAGGCCCTCGGCCTGGCTCGCCTCGATCGTGACGTCCTCGTCATCCTCCCAGTCGAGCAGCCCTGGATCGCCGACGAGGGCCACCACGGGCACGAGTCGCTCGTCGTCCTTGGGCGCCGGCATGAGATCGCCAGCCTTGAGATCGCCAGGCCTTACCCGCTCCGTCCACGGCACCCAGTCGGGCGCGAGCAGCGAGTCGGATCCTGGCAGCAGCAAGCTCTCGCTGACCGTTACCGCGCGGGATCGTGAAGCGCGCGTCACCGTGACCGCCCACCGCCAGCCGACGTAGGCAGGATCGAGCGACTCGAACAGGTGCGTGACGGTCCGGTCGCCCTCGACCTCAATGCCGACATGCTCGCCGACATTGCTGGCACCTGCGTCATCGACCGCCGCCTGCCTGGCTAGGTCAACGGCCTCGACGCAGGCCTGATCGGGCTCCGCGTGCCTGGCAGTAGTAGGACTCACAGTTACTCATTCTCCCGCACGCGGCCTGCTACCTGCACCAAGACAGCTCGCACCGCAACCGAAAAGCGACCTGCGCGGTCCGCTCGATGCCGAATTCGGGCGCTTTCCGCGCCGGCGGTGCGGCATTCCGCTCCGCTAGGGCCAATACTTAAGTCCATGGGAGATTCCGGGGTCGGGGCCCGGGCGCGGCAGGCGACCAAGTCCTTCGTCTCCGTGTCGCAGTCGGCCGCCAAGGCAGGCGCGGGCGCTGCCAGCGGAGCCGGCCGGACCTTGCACAAGATCACCGGCGCGTCAGGGGCAGGCCGCACTGGTCTTGCGCACCTCATCGAACTGTCCGCGGGTGGCAGCATAGGTGACGGTTTCGTCGCGGTCGCGCTGGCCGGCACCCTGTTCTTCAGCGCCTCGGTGACCCAGGCCCGTGGCCGGGTCGCGCTCGCCCTGCTCATCACGATGGCCCCATTCGCGCTGGTCGCTCCTTTCATCGGCCCGATGCTCGACCGGGTTCGGCACGGTCGCAGGTACCTGCTGATCGGCACCGTCTTCGCCAGGGGCCTGCTTTGCTGGGGCATGTCAGGCGCGGTGCAGCACAACGACGCGGTGACGCTGCTGCCGGCCGCGTTCGGCGTCCTGCTGCTGCAGAAGGCCTACGGCGTTACCAGGGCATCGGTGACGCCGCGCCTGCTGCCGGAAGAAATCACCCTGGTCACAGCTAATTCCAGGGTCGCACTTGCGTCGCTGGTCGCGACGACCGTTGGCGTGCCGATCGCGGCCGGCATCGATGCGATCGCTGGCGGCCATGCGACGGGTGCCGCCTGGGTGCTGCGGGTGGGTACGATCATCTACCTTCTCGCGATGGTGCCGGGCTTCCGCATACCAGATGGCGTGGACGAGCCCGCCGTAGAGCCCGTTGCCGAAGTCGCACCGCTGAACGGGCAACCTCACGAAGGCGGGCAACCCCGCGTCGACGAACAGGCCCGCCAGAACGGGCAGGCGGCACCCCGCCCCGCCAAGCGCAAGGGCTGGCATCTTTTCCCTCAGCCAATCGGGCCGGTCGTCACCGAAGCGATTAACGCGAACATTACCCTGCGGGCCTACTCCGGCTTTATGATCTTTTTTCTTGCCTTTCTGCTACGAACCGTGCATTTCGGCTCAGTATCCGACAAACTCGCCCTCACCGAGATGATCGCGGCGGTCGCGATCGGCGGATTCATCGGCACGGCGATCGGAGCGGCACTGCGCTCGAGATCACCTCAGCTGGTCGTGTACTCGATGCTGGCCTTCTCAGCGATCGTGACCACGCTCTGCGCCGTGTTCTTCGGGCTGTGGGCCGCCATCATCGTGTCGTTCAGCGCCGCCGTCGGTCAGACGCTCGTGAAACTGGCACTTGACTCGATCGTGCAGCGTGAGATCAGCCCTGAGGTCAGGTCGTCAACCTTCGCCATCTCCGAGACCCTGCACCAGCTTTCCTGGGTGCTCGGCGGCCTGCTTGGCCTGCTGCTTTCACTAACCAACAGCGGGGTCACCGGCCTGGCCGTCGCCGCGGCCGGTCTCACGCTATCGCTCGTCCTGCTCATCGCCGCGCGACGTAGCCGGGTACTCAGAAGCAGGCGGCCGGCGGCAGCCTAGATCAGACGTCGATGTCGTCGGCCACCGCCCGCAGCACCGCCGCGACCTTCTTAGCTTCCTTATTGTCGGGATGCTTGCCCCGGTGATAAGTGTTCGAAAGCCCGTCAAGGAGCTTGATCAGGTCCTCGACAAGCACGGTCATCTCGTCCGTGCCCTTGCGGCTCGTCTTCGCCACGGTAGGCGGTGGCTCCAGGGTCCTGACCTGCAGCGCCTGGGCGCCCCTGCGACCCTCGGCGACCCCGAACTCGACCCGCTGTCCCGGCCTCAGAACCGTTCCCGCCGTCGCCAGGGCCGTCGAGTGCACGAAGACCTCACCGCCGTCATCACGGGTGAGGAAGCCGAATCCCTTATCGGCGTCATACCACTTGACCTTGCCAGTAGGCACGTGCAGACCCTTTGCGCGAGAAGAAACTGGTGACTGAGAACTTTGCGGGTACATCAAGGCTATCGGCTGCGCCCTCGTGATCGGCCGGGCGTCCATCAACCTCCGGATCGAGTTGGCGCGGCCACAACAGAATCTACCGAGCAAGCTGGTCGAGTCGTCACCCGAAGATACCCTGTCCGCCGTATCAGAACACCGGGTTATCCCGGCTCAGCCGAATCGCGGCGACAGCCTCCAGGGAGGCTGCGTCGGCGGTTTCCGCCTGGTCCTGCGCAACGCCCACAACAGGTAACCGGCGCCGGCGAGCGCGGTGATCCTGCTGATCCGCTCCGCGCCGAGCCAAGCTTCGTGGCCATAGGAATTTGCGCCCAGGATCGAGCTGTGCTGTCCTCCGAACACGAGCACCATCACGGTACCGAAGATCACCAGCACAACCGGCAGCCCGACCCCCAGAAATTTGTCGCGTACAGCCCATTTTCTGGACAGCAGGGTCACGACTGCTCCGACAAGCCAGATCGGCGGGTATAGCGCGCCGCCGACGCCAAGCAGCAGCACCGCGACGAGCTCCATCGGATTCTGGCGAGCCATCTTGCTCGCGCCGGTCATCCACCGGGTGATGAGGCCAGTACCGGCCGCGGTAGCCCCAGTGAGTCGCTGAGGATCAAGAGCACGCTTCGAAGGTGCGAGCTTTGCTGGTCCCGGTTTTGACGGTCCCGGTTTTGACGGTCCCGGTTTTGACGGTTCCGGTTTTGACGGGGCTTGGGGCGGTACGGGTGCCGGCTCATTGTCGGGCTCAGATTCAGCTGGTTGTTCGGGCGCAGCGAACAGCGCGGCCTCCGCAAGTTGATCGGTTTCCACGACAGGCTTGTTCTTCTCGCCTTTCGCGACGAGGCGAGCGGAGGTTGGCAGCCCGCCGCGGTTAACTGGCACCCCGACTGCCTGGCTACCGGATGAGGCCTGGTGCGCGGCCGGTTCTGTTACGTCCACGTTGGCTACGGATTCACCTCCCGCTCCGTTGATCTGCGCCTGCTCAACTATCGCAACCGGGTCGCCCAGGCTCACCAGTACCTTTCTGACCTGCACTGCGGTCGCGTGATCTACAGCTCCACATTCAGCTTCAATGCGCGCACGCGTCCGGTCAAGCAGCGACTGCCGTTCAGCGAATCCAAGCTTGCCGCGAGCAGCCAGCGACAACCTGTTGAGGAAGTCGCGGACCAGCTGCTCCGCGGGCGGATTCATCCCTAGATCATCCACCTTTGCCGCCCCGATTTGGGCGTCAACGCGTATTACGCGGGTGGACGTCGCTAGCGCCAAAGGAGAAAGGCAGTTCTGGCCTTGCGGCCAGAACTGCCTTTCGCGACGCGGACTCCTAGAAGTCCATGTCACCGCCACCAGGAGCGGCCGGAGCCTTCTCCTTCTCTGGCTTCTCAACGATGACGGCCTCGGTGGTCAGGAACAGCGCCGCGATCGACGCTGCGTTCTGCAAGGCCGAACGGGTGACCTTCGCGGGGTCGAGGATCCCGGCCTTGAACATGTCGACGTACTCGCCCGTCGCCGCGTTCAGGCCATGACCAGACTCAAGACCGCGAACCTTCTCCGCCACCACGCCGCCTTCGAGGCCGGCGTTGATCGCGATCTGCTTCAGCGGCTCCTCAAGCGCACGGCGCACGATGTTCGCGCCGGTCGCCTCGTCGCCTGCCAGTTCGAGCTTCTTGAAGGCGTTCTTACCCGCCTGGAGCAGCGCGACGCCGCCACCGGCGACGACACCCTCCTCGACCGCGGCCTTGGCGTTGCGCACAGCGTCCTCGATGCGGTGCTTACGCTCCTTCAGCTCGACCTCAGTCGCCGCGCCCGCCTTGATGACGGCAACGCCGCCAGCCAGCTTGGCGAGCCGCTCCTGCAGCTTCTCTTTGTCGTAATCCGAGTCGGTGTTCTCGATCTCGGCACGAATCTGGTTAACGCGGCCGGCGATCTCGTCCGCGTCACCCGCGCCGTCGACGATGGTCGTCTCGTCCTTGGTGACCGTGACCTTGCGGGCCCGGCCAAGCTGCTCAAGCTCAGTGCTGTCCAGCTTGAGGCCGACTTCCTCGCTGATGACCTGTCCGCCGGTCAGGATGGCGATGTCACCGAGCATGGCCTTGCGGCGGTCGCCGAAGCCAGGAGCCTTGACGGCGACCGACTTGAACAGGCCGCGGATCTTGTTCACGACCAGGGTCGCGAGGGCCTCACCCTCCACGTCCTCGGCGATGATGACGAGCGGCTTGCTCGACTGGACGACCTTGTCGAGCAGCGGCAGGAGGTCCTTGTTCGCCGACACCTTGCTGTTGACCACCAGGATGTACGGATCATCAAGAACCGCTTCCATCCGCTCGGGGTCGGTCGCGAAGTAGTGCGAGATGTATCCCTTGTCGAAGCGCATGCCCTCGGTGAGCTCTAGCTCGAGCCCGAAGGTGTTGCTCTCCTCGACGGTGATAACGCCTTCCTTGCCCACCTTGTCCATCGCCTCGGCGATCATGTCGCCGATCGCGGTGTCACCGGCGGAGATGGAGGCCGTCGAAGCGATCTGCTCCTTGGTCTCCACGTCCTTGGCCAGCTTGGAAAGCTCCTCGCTGACCCGCTCGACGGCGGCCTCGATGCCGCGCTTGAGCGACATCGGGTTGGCGCCGGCCGCCACGTTACGCAGGCCCTCACGGACCAGCGCCTGCGCCAGCACGGTCGCCGTCGTCGTGCCGTCACCGGCAACGTCGTCTGTTTTCTTCGCTACTTCCTTGACTAGCTCGGCGCCGATCTTCTCCCACGGGTCCTCGAGCTCGATCTCCTTGGCGATGGACACGCCATCGTTGGTGATCGTGGGGGCTCCCCACTTCTTCTCGAGCACCACGTTCCGGCCCTTCGGGCCGAGGGTTACCTTCACGACGTCGGCCAGCTGGTTCATGCCGCGCTCGAGGCCGCGCCTGGCGTCCTCGTCGTACGCGATCATCTTCGCTGCCATAAGGCTCCAGTCCTCCCGGAACTTACTGCCTCTTCGAATTGCCTTACCTGTGGCCGACCGAGCCGACGCCCGCGACGGACGGCATGAGCCTCGTCGCCCCGGTCACGCTACTTGAAGCTGTCACTCTCACCCCGAGAGTGCCAACGACTTGTTTAGCACTCTCAAGGGTAGAGTGCAAGCCGAGCGCTTGAGCCAGGCTTGAAGTTTGCTCACTCTTGGCGCCGGGCTGAGCCCTCGGCGAGACTTGAACCAGACGCGCGAAGACCCGGCACCGTGGGACGAGTCCAGGTACCGGGCCTACCGCGCTAAGCCGCGGAACTTATACCATACGGACTGCCTCAGCTTGGGGGCCACGGTCGCTCTGTGTAATCTCGAATTCGACACGCTGGCCCTCTTCAAGCGTACGGTAGCCGTCCGCCTGAATTGCCGAGAAGTGGACGAAGACGTCCCTACCACCGTCGACCGCGATGAAGCCGTAGCCCTTATCCGCGTTGAACCATTTGACGGTGCCCTGAGCCATGAAACAACAACTCCCTAACTTTTGCTCGGGCTTCGGGTCACGCCCTTGCTACGCGAAACCCGTTGATCGCGGAACGGGCATGACGTGCCGCGCAAGCTCTGCCTGCCGTTCTCGCCGTACCGACAGCGACCGGACATTACCCTACATGGTCGCGAGGCCATGCGCAGTGTGATCCGATCCAAGCTACCGGCCACGTCGCCGACAACCACTGGCCGCCTCTTCGGCTACATCCCGGAGAGTTCTGACGCCATTTGACCCGATTTGAAGCTACCAACTCGGGTCGAATGCCGACCGGTACGGACAATTGCCCACGATCTCTGCGAACCGGACGGCTGGTCGGCCTGCCCGCTACGACCGACGATAACACCAGCAGTCGCTGTGATCCTTGCGCTGACCGCGTCGAGCACCCTCACCCCGATGCCGACGCCGGCCTACTACGCTGCGTACGCGAGGAGATTGCCGGAAATGACCGAGGCAAGCGCACCAGGCTTATCGACGAACATATATCGGCTCAGGCTGAGCTCGGTCTGTTCCTTAGCAAGAATCAAAGCGGGGCCAAGCCCTGTTCGCACGACCCGGCCCCGCTCGACTACTAAACGTCACGAGTTGCGAAGAAAGCGGCTCTGGCGAAAGCGGGCGACACCGGCCTGCGGCATGCCGGTGCCGGGCGCACGGCCCAGGCCGTGCGGATAAACCACCTATAGTGCCCGGCCGAACAACAACGATGGCCCAGCGATGCTGCTGCCGGCCTGCGCCTGACCGCAACGATGTCCCATCGATGCTGCGGCTGCAACAACGGTGGGCCATCGATGTCGTTCGCACGGCCCGCCGAACCGCAACGATGGCCCACGGGTGCGTTTCTGGTGGAGTGAGGCGGGTCCGGGACGGTCTTGCCCGAGCACCGGGGGCATTTCGGGGTCGTTATTACGACCGCAGGGTGCCCCCGGTGTCAGCGGCCGGGGCGGCGGGCTGCCCTGGATGCCGGGAATGCCGGGAATGCCGGGAATACCGGTGGAAGCTGAGGCGGGAAGGGCTGCAGGACCAGTTCCGTCCGGGCCACGCCGAGGAGTCGACCGGAACTCACTCCCACGGAAACTCACCCATGGCCCACCGATGCGGTTCCGCTGAAGTGAGTTCTGGTCAACTCCTCGGCGTGGCCCGCGCGGGACCGCCCGGCGCCAAACTCGCCAACGTGGCGGCGGCAAAGTTACCGCGGCGCGGACTCGTACAGTTCGGTGAATTCCCTCAGGCTTGGCTTGATCGGCGCAGGAAGGCTGACCGCGCCTGACACCGCGTTCAGCGTCTTGAGCCCGTCACCCGAATTGATGAGCACCGTCTCGGCGTCCGGGTCGAGCTCGCCGGCGGCGAGCAACCTCCTGAGCACCGCGAGGGTCACTCCGACCGCGGTCTCGCCGAAGATTCCCTCGGTCGCGGCGAGCAACCTGATGGAGTCGACGATCTCGTCATCCGGCGCCGACGCCACGCTGCCTCCGGTCCGGCGCACCACGTCGAGCACGAACGGTCCGTCGGCCGGGTTGCCGATCGCGAGGGACTTGGCGATCGTGTCTGGCTTGACCGGTCGCACCACGTCGTGCCCGGCCGCGAAGGCTGCCGCGACCGGAGCGCAGCCGCTCGCCTGGGCACCGAACACGCGCACCGGCTCGGTCGAGTCAGGCTCGACGAGTCCGAGCGCGCCAAGCTCACGGAAGGCCTTGTCGATCTTGACGAGCTGCGCCCCCGAGGCGACAGGGACCACGATCTGGCGTGGCAGCCGCCAGCCGAGGTCCTCAGCGATCTCGAAGCCGATCGTCTTGGAGCCCTCGGCGTAGTAGGGCCGCACGTTCACGTTCACGAAGGCCCAGTCGTCGCGTTCTTCCGCCAGCTCTGACGCCAGCCGATTAACGTCGTCGTAACCGCCTTCGACCTTGAACAGGCGGCAGCCGTAGGCGGCCGTGGCGAGGATCTTCTCTGGCTCGAGGTTGGCCGGAACGAGCACGACCGCCTCGATCCCGGCCCTGGCGGCGGCAGCGGCCACCGCGTTGGCGAGGTTCCCTGTCGACGGGCAGGCGAGCACCTTGTAGCCGAGCTCGAGCGCGGCGGCGAGCGCCACGGCGACCACCCGGTCCTTGAACGAGTGGGTTGTGTTAGCGCGCTCGTCCTTGACCCAGAGCCGCCGCAGGCCGAGTTCCTTGGCGAGGTTGTCCGCCCGCACCAGCGGGGTGCGGCCAGGTTCCGTGGTCCGCCTCGTGGCGATGTCCGGCGGAACCGGCAGCAGGCTCGCGTATCGCCAGATGTTGCGCGGCCCGGCTTCGATCGCCTCCCGGCTGAGCGAAGGCCGGCAGTAGCTGACTTCCAGCGGCCCGAAACACTCGGTACAGGCGTGCTGGCCGCCGAGCTCGAAGCGGGCGCCGCATTCACGGCAAGTCAGCGCGCTGGCGTTGCCGAAGCTGGCACAGCCAACCGGGCGAGGCTGATCGAACAAGAGCGAGGGACTGACGACAGATGTCATGGTGAGGCCTCTCCTCATCTGCCCTGCTACCGCTCGGTAGCAGGCCGGAGTTGGCACCAGTCACGCAGTACTCTGGGTAACAGAGCCGGGCCTCACAGGACCTGACGGTCCAGTTCGGATCAGCGCGATGGTTGCCGGGGCTTCACAGGGCCGTTCCCTCCACCCCTCTGGATGAGCAATATGAAGTTGTGTCCAAACTCTAACACGGCCCGCTGGAAGTGCGCGATCAGGAAGGCAGCCGACCGCGACGGTGACCCATCGTTGCTGTCCTGAGCTGGTGACCAGCCGCAACGATGTCCCATAGATGCGGTTGGCCCAGCATCTATGGCCCATCGTTGTCGTTGGTCCGCCCCGCTGAACAGCAACGGTGGCCCATCGTTGCTGCTGCGGTCGTTTGGGTCCGTGGCGGGTCGCTGCGGGTACATCGCAGGGGGCCACGTTAACCTCACCCGGTGGGTGACGAGTCAGTGGGTGATGAATCCGTGGGTGATGAATCCGTGGGTGATACGAACGAGCAGCGCCGGATACTTGTCGCCTCCAACCGGGGGCCGGTGTCCTTCAGCCGCGGCGAGAACGGCGAGCTTACGGCCAGGCGCGGCGGCGGGGGCGTCGTGTCCGGGCTCTCGTCGGTGGCCAGCAGCGAGGATGTGCTCTGGGTCTGCGCCGCGTTGAGCGACGCCGACCGGGCGGCCGCGCGGCGGGCCGGGAACGGCATGCTCGACCTTGACGGCAACGCGGGCGGCACCTCGGTTCAGATGCTCAGCATCCCGCCGACTACGTTCAACCGCGCGTACAACACCGTGGCGAACTCGGTGCTCTGGTTCATTCACCACCTGCTCTACGACACGCCGACCCGGCCGCAGTTCGGGCTCGCCTTCCGGCGCGACTGGGCCGCCTACCGCGACTACAACCTGGCCTTCGCCGAGGCACTGGCGGCCGCGAGCACCACGACGAGGGTCAGGGCGGTCGTGCAGGACTATCACCTCACCCTCGCCCCGAGGATGCTCACCGAACTCAAGCCGGAAGTGCGGATCGCCCACTTCTCGCACACGCCCTGGGCGCCGGTCGACTATTTCAGGCTGCTTCCTGACGCGGTCGCCGAAGAGGTACTCACCGGGATCCTCGGCGCCGACCACGCCGGCTTTCTCAGCCAGCGGTGGGCGAACGCGTTCCTTGACTGCTGCGAGCACGTGCTGGGCGCGGACGTGGACAGGGACAGGCAACTGGTCAGCTACGAGGGTCACCGCACCGGCATCGGGGTGCACCCGCTCGGCGTCAACGCCGAGGAACTGATCAGCCGGGCGGCGCAGGCTGACGTAGAGGTCAGGATGGCGACGCTGCGGGAGGCGATCGGTGACCGCAAGCTGATCGTCAGGGTCGACAGAACCGAGTTGTCGAAGAACATTCTGCGTGGCCTCACCGCCTACCGCGAACTCCTGCTCAGCCATCCGGAGTGGCGCGGCAAGGTCATGCTGCTTTCCTTCGCCTACCCGTCCAGGCACGACCTGCCCGAATACCGCGAGTACACGGCCAGCGTGCAGCGGCTCGCCAGCGCCATCGATGACGAATTCGGATCGGCCGACTGGACCCCGATCCTGCTGCAGACCCAGGACGACTACGCGCGCTCCCTGGCCGGGTACCGGCTCGCCGACGTGTTGCTTGTCAACCCCATCAGGGATGGCATGAACCTGGTCGCCAAGGAAGGCCCGATCCTGGCTGACCGTGGCTGCGCGCTTGTGCTCTCGCGCGAGGCGGGCGCGGCCGACGAACTCGCCGCCGACGCGCTCATGATCAACCCTTACGACATCAGCGCCACGGCGGCCGCTCTGCACGCGGCGCTGCTCATGCCTGACGACGAGCGCGCCCGGCGGTGCCGGTCGCTCGCCGCCGCCGCGTCCGCCGTTCCGCCGACGGCCTGGTTCGATAGCCAGCTAGCAGCCCTCGATACTCAGGCCGACTGAGCACCGATCGCCGCGGCGAGGGCGTTGAGCAGCGCCGCGACACCTGCCGGGCCGTCGACTACGAGGTCGGCGTCGGCCGCGAGTTCAGTTACCTCCGCGGACTGGCTGAGGACCGCGACGCCTGGCACTCCGGCCGCTCTCAGCTCACGCAGCGCCGCGAACGCCGGACGGTCCCCAAGATCGTCCCCTCCGTACATGACCGCCTCGGGGTGCTTATTGGCTGCCAATTCTTTGAGGGTTTGACCTTTGTCCGCGCCCGGCGGACGTAGCTCTATGACCATCCGGCCTGGCTCACCGCGCAGGCCAGACTCGGCGGCGAGCCCGAGTAGCGGTGCCCGCAGCCGCTCGAGCGCGGCCGCGGGGTCGGCGGCCCGGCGGGTATGCACGGCGAGCGCGTCGGTCTTGTCCTCAACCCAGACGCCGACCGGGGCCTTGACCTCTGCTAGCAGGGCCGGCAGCCGGGACCGCGCCAGGGCAAGTCCTGGCGGTGGCGGCGGGGCGGTGAGCACGCCGTCCTCCCAGCGCTGGCGGCCGTACTGGCCAAGGACGACGACGCCAGGCACCTGATCGAGCGAACCGTATTCGACCGCTACCAGCGCGGGCCGCCCGGTGATCACCGCGAGGGTACCGACCAGCGGCGCGAGCGCCCGCAGGCCGCTTACCGCCTCAGGCAGGGCGCGGGCCGCCGCCGGATCGGCCACGATCGGCGAAAGCGTGCCGTCGAAGTCAAACGCGACCAGGGCCTGCGCCGGCCGCGCCAGCAGCGCCTCGAGGCCGGCCACGCCAGCCTTGGTGCCAGGGGTGAAACCGGGTAGCGCTTTCATGGCCATGTTAACGGGGATACCCGTCAGCCAGCCGAACGTAGCCGACCGCGCGCCACCCGCCGCCGCCGGAGCCTGGCGACGAGCTCAGGATCGAACTCGGCCGCTTCCTGCCGGTCGATGAGCTCGTTGAGCAGCTGGTAGTACCTGGTCGGCGAGATGCCGATGGCGTCGGTGATCTCCTTGTCCTTCGCCCCTGGAGATCGCCAGAGGCTGCGCTCGAAAGCCAGGATCCGCATCTCAAGCTCGGTCAATGACGACACGTCGCGCCACGCCTTTCTCCCCCGCCGAATAGAATAAAGCAGAGCTAGCGCGCGACGGGCCGAGCACGTACGCTCACGATTTGTGACCTCGTCTGGGTGCCTGACTTTCCTCACCGACTTCGGCCTCGAGGACGGGTTCGTCGCGGCCTGCCATGGGGTGGCGGCCAGGATCGCACCCGCGGTCAGGATTATCGACATTACCCACCTGGTGCCACCTGGTGACGTGCGCCGGGGGGCCGCGGTGCTGGCCCAGACCGTAACCGCGATGCCGCCGGCGGTGCACGTCGCCGTGGTTGATCCTGGCGTGGGGACCAGCCGGCGCGCGATCGGCCTCCTCGCCGGCGACGGCGTTCTCATCGGCCCGGACAACGGCCTGCTCTCCTGGGCCAGCAACGCGCTCGGCGGGATCGACGCCGCGTTCGTGCTCAGCAATGAGAAGCTCTGGAATCATCCGGTTTCTCCGACATTTCACGGCCGGGATATCTTCACGCCGGTAGCCGCCCACCTCCTGACCGGCCGCACCCTCGCCGAGGCAGGGACCCGGATCGACGTGGCCGGACTGGTGACGCTCTCCGCGCCAACGAACCGCATGCTCGACGGCGAAGCCGAGGGCGAGGTGCTGTCGCTCGACCGTTTCGGCAACGTGCAGCTCTCGATCCCTTCGGTCGCGGCGGCGGAACTCGGGATTATCGTCGGCTCTTTCATGACGATCCGCTGCAACCGGCGCGAAATCGTCGTCCCCTACCTGACCACTTTCGGCTCGGCGGCCCCCGGTGAGCTCATCGCGTTCACTGATAGCGCCGGGCTGATATCGCTGGCGGTAAGAAGCGGCAACGCGGCCGAGAAGCTTTCGCTGCCGCCGGGAGCCAGAGTCAGGATCGCGGCCAATCTGGCGGGCTCGTTAGACTCACCGACTCGCTAGAGTGCACCGACGAAGGGCCACAGACGTGGCAGAATAGGTCCACTCTCGATAGAAGGCCCGGAAGGCAGGGAGACTTGCCGCTGAGGATTCTCCGACTTGCCAAGGCCGCGGCTGTGATCAGCCTGGTGTCGGCTCCGCTTGTCGCCATTAGCGTGCCCGCGTTCGGCGCCTCGGCCTCACCGCCGCCGCACGCGAGACCGGCTATGCAAGGAGCGCGGCCTCGTCATCATCCGGTCGCTCCTGACGTACAGGGCTCGGGTTCCGTCATCATGCACGAGATCAATGGCGACGCCGAGTTCTCCGGTCTTTTGCTGCTGATCCTGCTGGTGCCGATCACGATGTACGGGCTGAGCATCAGGAAGCGAGACCGGCGCGGGCTCATGGCGCCGGTCGTTCCTGCCGGTTCCACGTTCGCTGACCCCATGCTCGAGTTTTTCGCGCCCCAGCACGCCCGCCCGCCGAGGCCTGGGCTGACTGGCCGGTCAACGATGTCAGCGCCGCTGACCGGACGTTCGGCCTTCGACGCGGTGCCGGCCAGTCAGGCGCCTAGGCCCCAGCCCCAGCCCGCCGCGCTGCCTCAGCGCTCGTCCGCCGCTGCCCCCGGCCCCATCGTGCGCCACGCGCACGTCTCCGGCGCACCGCCCTGGCAGCCGGCGAGGCAGCCGACGACCGACCTGCCCTGGGCTGTCCCAGCGCAGCCAGCGGCTCCCCGCCCGGCCGGCTCGAGCATCCCCGCGATTCCGCCGCCGCCCGACTCGGTGTGGGACTCGACCCCGGCCTCAAGACCGCCCGCGAGGCACAACCGCCCGCGCACTTCCGCTCCTCCCCCGGCCTTTTTCGAGCCGACGCAGGCGGAGCGTCGTCAGGGCCGGGCCGCGGGATCCGTTCCGGCGTCGGCTCCGGTACCGGCGGATGCGGGTCCGCAGCCGACGTCGTGGCAGGATCTGCCCGGCTCGGAGCCCCCGCGGCCGACCTCCAGGTGGCGCCGCTCGGTGGACAAGAAGCCCGATGCGGAGCGCGGTCCCATCTTCGTATGGACGCCGATGGGTTCCAACGACAAGCGCTAACCGGCCGCGAGCTGCTCCTTGCGCACGGAGGCATAGATCGGCTCCACCGGCTGCCCCGACAGTTCGCCGATCGCCGCCATCACCTTGTCGGTAACCGCCCGCCGCTGCTTGGCCCCGGCCGGCTCACCGGCGAACTCCTCGAAGGTCAGCGGCTCGCCGATCCTGATCTCGATGCGGCCAGGCCTGGGAATCTTGGCACCAGGCGGCATCAGCCGCTCGGTTCCGACCATCGCGACCGGGATGACCGGCGCCTTGGAATGCAGCGCCAGCCAGCCGACACCCGTCCGGCCCCGGTAGAGCTTGCCATCCGGTGACCTGGTGCCTTCAGGGTAGATGCCGAACAACGAACCGCTGTTGATCAGATTGAGCGCGGCCTCGAGCATCTCCTGCCCGGCCCGAGCGCCCGACCGGTCGACCGACAGCTGCTTCGTCGAGCGCAGGTAGGCACCGATCAGGCGATCCTGCGGGCGCTTGCCCGTGAAGTACTCGGACTTGGCCACGAACGTCACCGGACGTTCGAGCACGAAAGGCAGATAGAACGAATCGAGGATCGACAGGTGATTAGACGCCACGATGCCGGCCCCTCGGCCGGCACGTTCTCCGCGCCGAGCACTGTGGTCCTCGCCAGCAGCCGCAGTCCGGGACCGAGAAACACCCTGGATGCCTGGTACTTCACCCGAGACCTCCTATCGCCTGGCTGCGGCAAAGATTAGCCCGCCGCTCAGTCACGCCTTCAGGCGCGGTCGAGTTGGCCACCCTGACTACGAGCGCGATGGCGAGCGGAAGAGCCACGGGCAGGGCGGCCGCGGCCAGGCTCACCCCTGAGTCATCGGCCAGCCAGCCGAGCACCACGGCCAGCCACACCGCGAACAGCGCCGGCCTCAGCAGCCGGTCGACCTGACTGGCCGCCGCGAACGTGCGCAACCGCAGCCGCTCTGGCCAGCCGATCATGAGCCCGGTCACCACCGCGACCACGGGGACGACCGGGGTGTACGAGGTCTCGGTCAGCGAGTGCAGGTTGGAACTGACCTTGCGCTGCAGCGTCCCGGCCGCTCCGCCGTGCCGTACCTGCCCGACGAAGCCGCCCAGGTGCGAAGGCCCGATCGAGGGCACCAGGTAGTCGAGCACCGCGAACGCCGCGACCAGTGCCACCCCGCTCACCGCGATCAGCAGTCCTCGGCGCCACGTGATCCTGACCTCGCCGATGGCCGCGAGGAGCACGAGAAAGGCGGGAACCATGGCGATCGTGCCGCCCACCTTGGCGCCGAACCCCGGCCAGCCAGAGGCGATCACGGCCCCGATGGCCACCGCACTCGCGGCGGCGACCCTAGCCCGGCGCGAGTTCCCCGCGGTCCCCGCCCAGGCGGCGGTCAGCATCGCCGCGACCGCGTAGACGCCGAGGGCGTTGTTGCCGACCCCGTAGAACCGGCCGGCCTCCACCAGCGAAAGCCCGAACGGTGCCCCGAGTTGCAGCCTTGACCCCGTGATCACGTCGATCCCGATAACCGCGAGCGTGACCGCGCAGGCGAATCCAGGCGGTCCGAACGGCTGTCTGCGCCACGGGCCGGCGAGCGCGCAGGCCCCGATCAGCGCGGCCCAGCCGACGCCGAGCCCGTAGAGCCAGACCGCGGGGTGCGCGAACTGCCCCCAGGGCACCAGGCCCGCCAGGAAGGTGCCTGCGGGCACAGACGCGCCGACCACCGCCGCCCCCGTGTACCAGGCCACCCGGCGCCGCCTGCGCCGTTCGTCTTCGCCTCTCAAGACAAGTGCGATTGCAGCAAAGACAACCACCTCGGCGACTGCGTAATACAAGAAAAACCAGCCAACGATTGATCGGTAAACCTCATTGGCTGCGTCTTCCCCGATCATCGACCTGACAGCGGCCGAAAGTGGTCCGCGCGGGTCGGCGACAACCCTGGAACCGGTCAGGCCGACCGGAACCGGCTGCCCCTGCCAGGTGAAGATGCTCGGGGTCAGGTCGGTGATCGTCACGAGGGCAGGTTGCCTGGTCGAGGTCGAGGTGAGCTGGCCGTGCCGGAAGCCGGGACCGGAGACGATGATCGCGTGAAGGTGCGGGCCTTCGTTGTCGCCCATCCCGGCTACGGTGATGATCGAGTTTCCGGGAGCGGACGCTTCGATGGCCGCGATTTCCCTGTCGGCTTTGGTCAGCCGCTGTGCCCGTGCTCGGGACGCCGGGAGTACGCCGAGGTCGATGACCGTGAGCGGGCATCCGGCGAGGTCGCGGCGTAGCGCTGGGTTTGTCGCCGGGAGGGACGGCTGGTAGTTCGCGACGGTGCCGTCGGGGCCGGCGAGGGCCAGGGCGGCGCCTTGACCTACGGCGGTGGCACAGCGAACCTGGGCCAGGGTGCCCCACCTGGGGTCGTAGCCGGTGGTGCCGTTGTAGGCCTTGATGCTGGTCATGGCCGGGATGCGGGCTCGGCCTTGCTGGCCGGGCACGGGCCGGACTTCGAGCGGCGGACAGCGCGGAGTCAGTCCCGGTTTCTCGCCGGCGGCGCGGGCTCCGGCGTTCAAGGTGAGCCAGGCGTCATCCGGGCACGTAATCGTGTGGACCGTCGTCGTCACCAGAGAACCGGTGGAACCCGATTCGGCGAGCCGCCAGATGGCCGGGGTGCTCGAGGCGGAGATGTCGCTCCAGCGCAGGCCGGCGAGGCCGATGACGATGACGGGCCTTGCGCTCGGTCGCGGCGGCACCGCCGAGCTAACGCCGCCGGTCAGCAGCGCCAGGCCCGCGACGACGATGGCCAGCAGCGCGCCGACGATGCCACCAGCCGCGGTCCGCTTCACCCGTTAAAGGTATCGGCCTGGCGGTCGCTCAGTTGTAGCACTCGACCCAGACGATCATGGACCCGCCTGGCGCCGAGCCATCCTGGTGCACCGAGATCACCCCGAGCGTGACCTTCGTACCAGGTACCAGGCAGGAAGGCTCAGTGCTGTGCTGCCAGGTGCCGCCCGACTTAGCCTGCCAGGGGATCCGGTCCTGGGCCGGATAGCTGACCGTTCCCGACTTGCCCTTGACCTTGAAAAGCAAGGTCGAGCCCTGGGCGCCGACGACGCCGTGCACCTTCATGACGGTGCCTACTTCCGAGCTCGGGGACGCCGTGTGCTGCGGCAAGGCGTAGCCCACCAGCACGCCAACTACGACCAGCACGGCCCCGATGAACCAGTTGCGCAACCGCCCTGTCATATCAGCCACCACCACGCAGTAATCGGTCGATCATCCTTAATCTCGGCTGATCAGCCACGCAGCGCAAGATCGACACCATTGTGCCTTGCCGGACGTTACCTTCAAAGCGGACCGGCTCGCGCCACGCGGGCAATTCTGGCCCAACCTACTGGCCCGGTGAAGCGTCACACAGTAGATAGCACTGCCGCAGAAGGAGTACCACCCATGAAGTTCCTCAAATTCGCCTCGCGCCGTCAGGTCACGCTCGTGGCCGTCGCGGCCACTCTGCTCGCAGGCACGGCCACGCTGGCTGCGGCCGCCGCGGCGTCGGCGGCGCCGTCAAGCCCGGCCGGCCCGGCCATTCCGCGATGCGTTTCCTCCAACACGACGGTGTGGACTGGCTTCCCTGGCGACGGCACCGCGGGCAGCATCTACTACGAGATTGAGATCAGCAACATCGGCAAGCACACTTGCACGCTGTTCGGTTACCCCGGCGTTTCGGCCGTGAACGGCAACACCCAGGTCGGGCTGCCGGCCTCGCACAGCGGGTCAAAGTCGGTCGTCACGATCCCGGCGAGCGGCACGGCGCATTTCCTGTTGCGGGTCATTGACCCTGGCGCCGTCTGCGCTCACCCGGTCTCCGGAAACGACCTCAAGGTCTTCGCTCCCGGTCAGTTCAAGGCCGAGACCACGCCGTTCTCCGTCTCGGTCTGCCCGCACAACGTGACGCTGCATGTCGATGCCGTGCACGCGAACGCGGGCATTCCTAACTTCTCGAACTCCTGATCCGAGCGCGCCGGCCCTGGTTCGCGCGCGGTCACTCCGCGAGCGAGCCAGGGTTGGACGGTACGTCGATCGCGTGCTTGCGCAGGGCCGCGAGCGGAACAATGTCGAGCGCACGCTCGTGGGTTGACTTCAGCACCACGTAGGCGGCGGCACCGTCACGATGGGCGCGCAGCCAGTTGGCGGCCGTCACGCACCACCGGTCTCCTGGCACCAGGCCAGGAAACCCGTACAAAGGCATCGGCGAGATCAGGTCATTGCCGATCCGGCGCTGATGCTTGAGGAACTCATCGGTCACCACCGCACAAATAGTGTGACTGCCGAGGTCTTCAGGCCCTGTGTTGCAGCAGCCATCACGAAAGAACCCGGTCACCGGATCATCGCCGCACGGCTCAAGGTCACTTCCGAGCACGTTCCTCTCGCTCATCACAGCAGTATCCCGTCATAGCGGTGCCTAGCAACAGCGGGAAGCGGATTAAGCGTGCTCCCAGCAGGACTCGAACCTGCGCCGCCACCTTCGGAGAGTGGCATCTTTTCCCCTCGACCATGGGAGCGTGTCCGGTGGCGGGGACCGCTTTGCCACCGAGCCGAGCCGGGAGGACGACGGGACTCGAACCCGCAACGGCCCGGCTCACAACCGGGCTCCTCAGCCTTTCGGTTCGTCCTCAGTCGATCAGGCAGGACTCGAACCTGCGCGCAACGGTATGTGGAACCGCCGCTCTGCCGCTGAGCTACTGATCGAATGTACGTGCCCCCCCGCCGGCACCGGCCCGCCCCCGCGCGGGCACCGGCCCGGCACTGCACCGGCCCGACGGCCGGCCCCGCGCGGCACCGGCCCGCAGCCGGGATAAAACGCCCATAATGCCCGGCTGGGCGCAACGATGTCCCACCGATGCGGCTGCCAGCCGACGTCCCACCGCAACGATGGGCCATAGATGCTGCGAGAACGACATCCCTGGGCCATCGATGTCGTTCGCCCGACCCACCGAACCGCGACGATGGCACAGCGATGCTGCTCCTTGGAGTGACCGCGATGGCCGCAGTGGATTTTGCTTCTGGCCGGGGTCGGCGGCCGCCGCGGTGGGGCAGTCTGGCAGGCGGCGAGGCCCAGCGTTGTCCCTGAGATGGGGTCCTAGGCCCAACTGCGGGACAACGCTGGGCCGCAGCCCGGACAGGCTGCCCAGTATGCGTCATATGCCCGTTTCGCCGGTGGAGTGCGAGCGGCCCCGGCAGCGGCCGACGGGAATGCAGCTCCGGCGCAGGGATTCGAACCCCGATAACTGCCTTAACAGGGCAGTGTCCTGCCGTTAAACGACACCGGACTGAATACCGCGCTTCGTCGTCCATTCGACCCTGGCGCGCGGCCGGCCTTCGTTGCGGGGCTGGGATTTGAACCCAGATTGTGTCAGGTTATGAGCCTGGTGCCATACCGAGTTAGGCGACCCCGCCGTAGCCCCAGCGGGACTCGAACCCGCTCCCCGAGGGTGAAAGCCTCGGAACCTAACCCATAATCGATGGGGCCATAAATTCTGATCAGTTGACAATTTCACTGTGCAGCGGACGACGGAGAGCACGATTCCCAGACGCTCGCGCGTCCCAGCCGGATTCAAGCCGGCGCCTGCCCCTGGCAGGTTCATCGCCCATGGCGGACATCCTCAGCAGCGTGTACATCGAAGCTGGCCCGCGCGGAATCGAACCGCGATCGCCGGTTTAGGAAACCGGAGCCCTGTCCGTTGGACCACGAGCCATCACGAGGCCGCAGCGAGAATTGAACTCGCCTGAGCCGCTTTGCAGGCGGCTACCTGTACCACTCGGTCATACGGCCATGAGTGCTCCCAGCAGGAGCGCCGTCCGTGAGAGAGGAATCGAACCTCTACGCCGAAGCTACGGGGTTACGGCCCGCTGAGCGCACCACCTGCTCAACTCACGGATAGGTACCTGGCGGGATTCTGACCGCTCTCGTTGCGTGCACCCGGAGGGAATCGAACCCACATTTCGCGGTCCGTAGCCGCGTGCCCTGTCCGTTGAACGACGGGTGCCACGTGGTCGCTGGAGGGATCGAACCTCCGGCCCTCAGCGTGTCGTGCTGACGCTCTGCCGACTGAGCTAAGCGACCATGGCGGGACCGACGAGACTCGAACTCGCGACCTCCGGGTTGACGACCCGGCGCTCTGACCTGTTGAGCTACGACCCCACGATTGCGTGGCGGGTGCGGGAGTCGAACCCGCCTGTCTCGGCTAATGAGGCCGTCCAGCACGACCGGTGCTGTTACCCGCTCCAAGTAGCGCGTGCGGGAGTCGAACCCGCCGTCTCCTGACTGAGAATCAGGCATCCTCCCGATAGACCAACGCGCCGTGCGTCATGGAGGATTCGAACCTCCGCTGACCGCTTAGAAGGCGGTCGTTCTGTCCGCTGAACTAATGACGCTCAAGTGCCGCGTGAAGGGGTCGAACCTTCGTATCGTCGCTTAAAAGGCGTGGAGCTTACCGTTAACCGAACGCGGCGTAGGCCGGGCGGGAATCGAACCCTGCGACTTCCGGCTTATAAGACCGGACCTCTGACCACTGAGTTACCGGCCCAGTAGGGCACCTGCGGATCGAACGCAGCTCAATCGACGTATCAGGTCGACGCCAGCAACCAGCTGGCCTGCACCCCTTGGCGGAATCTGGAGTACTCGAAACCCACCCCTTGCGGAGCCAGCCGCGTTCGAAACGGTGCCGGTACGCCTGCCCGGTTCAGATTCCATGGCGGAAGGCGGACTACTCGAAAGCCATGCCTTTCAGCACGCATCCGCTAGCAACGGAGCCCGGCTCGCCTGTCCGGTTCACCTTCCATGAGTAGCGCTCCTGGGACTCGAACCCAGACGGCACACGGTCTGAACGTGCTGGCTCTTCCTATTTGGCCTAGAGCGCCATGAGAGTCGGAGCCTGCTCGGGGGATTGAACCCCGACTGCCGCCTTACCGAGGCGGAGTGCTGCCGTTATCACTAAGCAGGCGTGGCTGGGGAAGCTGGATTTGAACCAGCACTCCAAGGGTCAAAGCCGAGTGGGCTGCCAGTTACCCCATTCCCCAGAGCCACCCATCGGACTCGAACCGATAACCGGCCGCTTACAAAGCGGCTGCGCTGCCATTGCGCCAGGGAGGCTTGCTTGTCTGGTGCGCTCGGCGGGGCTTGAACCCGCAACATCTTGGCTCTCGACCAAGCCTCTCTACCAGATTGGAGTACGAGCACCTGGAGCCGCCATCCGGTGCCGACCCGGACCACCCGCCTTACGAGGGCGGGGCCGCAAGCCGTGCGCGGCGGCCAAGCTGGCCATCCTGGGCTCGAACCAGGAGTGTCTCCGGGTTCAGAGCCCGGCGGGTCTGCCAATTCCCCCAATGGCCATCGGTACGGGCGGAGAGACTTGAACTCTCACGAGCTTTCGCTCACCAGGGTTTGAGCCTGGCGCGGCTGCCGTTACGCCACGCCCGCGTGCGCCGCCAGAGGCTCGAACTCTGTTCTCCGGAGTAAGAATCCGGTACATCACCCGTCATGCTTGCGGCACCCGAGAGGCCCACCAGGGAATCGAACCCTGCTCGCCACTTTGGAAGAGTGGCACATCGCCGCAATGCTTGTAGGCCGCAGTGACTCCCGCTGGGATCGAACCAGCCCGCTCCGGGCTTCAACCGGATGCTCTGCCGACTGAGCTAGAGAGCCATTGAGTCGGGACAGGAGGAATCGAACCTCCGCTACCTGGTCCCAGGCCAGGCGCGCTGCCATTACGCGACATCCCGAAGGTGGAGACGGTGGGGATTGAACCCACTTCGTCAACGCTTGCAAGGCGCGACCGCTCCCATAGCTGTCGTCCCCAGAACCGGCGCCCAGATAGGGACGCCGGACTTGCGCGGCTTCGGCTTTGCCGCGCTAAATGCTTCCCGCTGTTGAGTTCTGAAATGACAAGCACGTTCACCCGGAGGTGGTGCTGCGCAGGCACCGAAGGAGTCGAACCCTCATTACGCACGGGTTGGAGCCGCGCCGCCTATCCGCTGGCTGATGCCTATAAAAATACTGCGCCTACTGAACTAAAAACCGCCCGACCAGTTCTCCTGGCGGGCGGCGTCCGATCCGGCTATACGCCTTCTACTCAGATACCGCCAAAGCCGCCGCCAGGGTCGCCAGGTGCATCCCAGGCCGCAAAGATATGGCTCGCCGCCAACTCTGCACCGGGGTCTGCAGTACCGGGCTTTCCGGTGACCAGAAGCTATTCACGTAACCCATAATACGCGATCGAGTCGGGATGTCCAAGTATTTAATTCAGCAACCGGCGCGTGCACGGCCAACGAAGGGGCCGGCGTGGCCACGGCCGCCGCTCAGGCGGCGAAAGATGTCGCGAGAGACCCGGCAGGCGGGCTGCAGCAGCATCCGTGGGCCATCGATGCTGACCGGAAACTAACCATGGGCGGATGGCATGGTGGAGCTGCCCGGCGCGGTGGGGCGGGTCGGGCTGGGGGTGACCTGGCGTGTTTACGGTGAGTGGCGTGACACTCCGGATGGTAGCGGGTGACGGTGCGGTTACCGTGTGTCAGGTGTTTTCAGGTGGCCTGGCGGGCTCGGGTGCCGGGGTCTTCGGGGGCGAGGATGACTTTGCGGCCGGGGTTGAGGCGCTCGATCTCGCGGATCTTGTCGCGGGTCTGGCGGGCGGTGCTGCGGGGGCTGTAGTAGTCCGGGCCGGGTTCCTGGTAGCGGGCGCCGGGGTCGCAGATGAGGATCCAGGCGAGTTCGCAGATCACGCGGGAGACCGCGACGATGGCTTTCTTCTTGCCGCGTTTGCGGGCGATGCGGCGGTACTGGGCGCCGAGGCGGGTGTCGGTCTTGGCGGCGGTCATCGCGGCCCGGCCGAGCGCGGCGCGCAGGTACGGGTTGCCCTTGCCGGCGCGGCCGTTGCGGGTGGTGTCCCCGGACTGGTCGGCGCGCGTGGTCAGCCGGGCCCAGGAGGCGGCGTGGCCGGGGGTGGGGAACTGGGAGGGATTGGTGCCGAGCTCGGCGATGACGACCCGGGCGCCGTCCTGGCCTATTCCGGTGAGCTCGTCCAGCCGGTCGGCCAGGGCCAGCAGGGGGGTGCCGTCATCGGCGCAGCCGGGGGCGTGCCCGCCGCCGATCAGCCCGCAGGCGGTGCAGGCCGGCGCGGTCCGGGGAACCTTCGCCAGCTGCTCCCCGATGGCCTCGTCCAGGCGGGTGATCTCGTCGTTGATCGCGTCGATGAGCCGCAGGTGGGTGCTGATCTCCAGCGCGTGGATGTCGCGGAACCGGCCGGTCAGCGCGTCTGCCAGCTGCTGGCGGCTGGCCTTGAGCCGGCGGTCCCCCAGCGCGGCCAGCGCGCGGGGATCGCGCTCCCCGGCGATCAGGGCATCCAGGAACCGGCGGCCGCTGGTCCCGAACAGGTCCGAGATCACCGCCGAGATCTTCAGCAGCGCGTCTTCGAGGATCTTCTCGACCCGGCTCTGGTGGCGTGCCTGGTCCTGGGCCAGCCGGGCCCGGGTGCGGGTCAGCATCCGCAGGTCCCGGATCTCCTGCGGCGGCACGAACGAGCGGCGCAGCATGCCCCGCTCGTTCAGCTTGCAGTGCCAGATGCAGTCGAGCTTGTCGGTCTTCGGGCGGCCGGGCAGGTGCCTGACATCCCGGGCGTTGACCAGCCACACCTCCAGGCCGGCCGCCTCGGCCAGGTAGTACCAGATCCGCCAGTAATCGCTGGTGCTCTCCAGCACCAGCCGCTGAATGCCCTCGCACCGCAGGTGATCCATCAGCGCGATCACGTCCTTGAAGGTGGCCTCCACCCGCCACACCTTCTGCCGCCGCCGGTCCGGCCGCGAACCCGGAACCCGGGTGCACACCATCCCGAACCCCTTCGCCACATCGACCGCCGCCGCGTACCCGACCACCTGCACCAGGTCCTCGGCCACCTCCGCGCCATCGCCGGGCCCGGCCGCCGCGCCCGCAGGCACCCCGCCGTCCGCGTTCCCGTTCTCGTTCTCGTGCCCTTCCGGCATCGCCGCCTCGCTTTCCCATCCGCAACCAGCAGGAACCAGCTGCCCGGGGAGCGGCACAGGAAAAACCGAATCTGATCGGCGTGCTTCGAAGAGCGACAGTACCCCAGCCCGCAAATCGCCCCCAGCGCCAAACTGTTGCACGGGCACTACAGCACCAAGCATCGACGGCGTCACGGGCAGCACCCCGATCATCCCGCGCCCCCGGCTCGACAACCAGCCCCCGCATCCGCCACCCTGGAACCAGTCACGGTGCCGGGCAGGCGCACGGGCAGCACCCACCGCCGCAAACCCGGCCCGTGACCACCCGCACAACCCCGCCACCCCAGTTTCGCGGGAACCCCACGCCGCCAAGACCCACTAACTGTTGCGCGGCGTCGGCTTACCGCAACGGTGGCCCATGGATGCGGTTGCCGCAGCATCCATGGCCCACCGTTGTGGTTGCTCGCCTAGCCCGAGCAGCATCTATGGGACATCGTTGCTGATAGCTGAGCCGAGCTGCCCGATTAGCTGATGCCGTCGGCAAACTGGCGGACGGCCGGGCCGCAGCGCGGCCAGGGCCGGCCGCTAGCTGAAGGGCGGGATTACTGCCTCGATCAGGTGCGGTCCTGGCTCGGCGAGCGCTCGCTGAAGCTGGGCGGCGAGTTCCGGCGCGGTCAGCGCCCTGCTCGCCGGGACTCCGAGGCCCCTGGCCAGGGCGGTGAAATCCAGGTCGGGCCGGTCCAGGCTGAGCAGGCTCTTGGCGACCTCGCTGTCCGCGGGCGCGCCGACCCTTTGCAGTTCCATGCCGAGGATCGCGTAGGCGCGGTTCGCGAAGATGATGGTCGTGATGTCGAGCTGCTCGCGGGCGTGGGTCCACAAGGCCGAGATCGTGTACATGGCGCTGCCGTCCGCCTCCAGGGCCAGAACCGGCCGGTTCGGGCAGGCTACGGCGGCACCCGTGGCCAGCGGCAGCCCCTGCCCGATCGCACCGCCGGTGAGGCTGAGCCAGTCGTGGGGCGGTGCGCCCGCTGTGGCCTGCGGGAGCCAGAGGCCCGCGGTGTTGGCTTCGTCGCAGACAATAGCGTTCTCTGGCAACAGCGCGCCGATCACCGCCGCCGCGGCCTGGCCGGTCAGGTCGCCCTCGGGCACTTCGGGGCAAACAGGCTCCTGCGGCTGCGGCCGGCGGCCAGGCGCGACAAGATCAGCAAGTGCCATCAGGGCGCCCGCGATGTCCTCGCCTGGCTCGGCTAGGACGTGCACGTCGCAACCGGACGGGATCAGCGAGCTTGGCTTGTCCGGGTAAGCGAAGAAGCTCACTGGAGCCTTCGCGCCAGCGAGGATCAGGTGCCTGGTGCCTTCGAGCCTGGCTACGGCGGACTCGGCGAGGTAGGGAAGGCGCTCGACTAGCGGCAGGCCCGCACCCCGCTGGTGCCGGGCCGGGAAGGTCTCGGCGACCAGCCGCACGGCGGAGTCCCCAGCGAGCCGGCTGGCTGCCTCAAGCCCCGGCCGGGTCAGCCCGGTTCCGCCGAGCAGGATCACGCTAGGCTCGCCGCGCCGCAGCGCTGCGGCGACCTGACCGATGACCTGATCGGGGACGCACGCCGGCGGGCGAACCGGCAGCGGCTCCGCCGGGCCGGCGGCCTGCTCCCAGGACACGTCGGCCGGCAGGATTAGGGTCGCGATCTGGCCGGGCGCGTCCATCGCCGCGGCTACGGCCTCGGCCCCGTCGGCGGCGGCATCGGTGCTGCGGGCGGCCTGCCGCACCCAGCCGGAGACGGTGCCCGCGAGCGCGACGATGTCGGACTCAAGCGGCGCGTCGAACCGCTTGTGGTACGTGGCGTGATCACCGACGATAGCGAGCAGCGGGGTACGGGCGCGCCGGGCGTTGTGGAGATTCGCCAGGCCATTGGCCAGGCCAGGACCGAGATGCAACAGCACGGCAGCGGGCCGACCGGACATCCGCCCGTATCCGTCAGCCGCGCCAGTGGCGACGCCCTCAAACAGGCAGAGCACCCCCCGCATCTCCCTGACCTGGTCCATGGCCGCGACGAAGTGCATTTCTGAGGTTCCTGGATTGGCGAAGCACACGCCGACACCGCTTCCGGCCAGCGTCCTGATCAAAGACTCGGCGCCGTTCACATCGCCCTCCTCACTCCGCCCAACGTACTAGCCGGTGAGCTAAGGGTCAGGGCCAGGTGACGGGAACTTCGGCCGAATCGGTCAGTCGCAATTTGCGCCTGGCCCGCTCGTAGAACGTGGTCAGTCCAAGCCGCACCACGCGCGCGGCGCCCGGGCGCGGCCGCAGGACAATCCGGTCGCCCGGGCTGACGTTCGCGGCGACCTGGCCATCAACCTCGACCGCCAGCCTTCCTGAGCCTGCCAGCAACTCAAGTTCCAGGCTGTCGAGCACAGACAAGACCAGGCCCCGGTTGTACGCCGAGTGCGGTGCGGCCGGCGTCACGACCAGGGCCTCGACTCCAGGGCTCACGATCGGCCCGCCCGCGGAGAAACTGTAAGCCGTCGAACCGGCCGGCGTGGCGACGACCACCGCGTCGGCCGCGTAACTCACGAACGGCTGTCCGCCAGCCCTGACCGTGACCAGCGCTGTTGGCTGCCCTGGGTAGCGAACCACCGCGACGTCATTGAACCCGGTCATCACCTGGTCACCCACGACGGCGTCGACCGCCAGCCTCGGCTCCACGGTGAACTCGTGCGCGTCAATCGCCGACAGCGCAGCGGGCAGATCGGGTACATCAACTTCTGGCAGAAAGCCGAGTTTGCCAAGGTTCACGCCGAGCACCGGAGCGCGCTGCCGGTCCGCGATCCGCATGGCCCGCAGCATCGTCCCGTCCCCGCCGAGGCTCACCACAAGATCAGAGCGACCGCCAAGCTCGGCCGCCGGGACGCCGACCGCCGCGCAGTTCAGCCGACTGACCTCGGCCTCAAGGCCGAGCACTTCGATTCCACGGCGCGCCGCCCAGCTAAGCACAGCGTCAACGGCCTCAGCCGAATCACGCTCCGGGTGCAGCACCAAGCCAACAACATGCATCTCAGCCCGCCTCAGCAGTCCGGCGCAGGCATGCGGCAGGGAGCGGCAGCCAGTCACCCGCCCATGATCCCGCCAGTCTCACTCCTGCGCCAGTCGCACGGGCGGTGCGGCCCAGGTGCCTGCACCTAGCCGTGACTGACCGCCGATCAGAGGTGCGCCGCGAGTTCTCCCGCTTCCTGCGTCGCGAGGTATTCGTGGGCCAGTCGCACGGCGGTGGCGCCATCGCCGACCGCGGAGACGACCCGCTTGATGGAGCGGTACCGCGCGTCGCCGGCGGCGAAGACCCCTGGCACCGAGGTTTCCAGCGGTAGCGGCGGCCGACCTTGCTGCCAGCGCGGGTCCGGGTCGCGGCCATTGCGGGTCAGGTCGAGTCCCGTGAGGATGTAGCCTTGGTCGCGGCGAACGTCGCCGGCCAGCCAACTAGTCCGCGGCTCCCCGCCGATCAGGACGAAGAGCGCCGCGGCCGCCACTTCCTCGACTCGCCCGGTGAGCTTGTCCCTGATGGTGAGTGCGCCGAGTTCGTCTTCTCCGTGAGCGTCGGTGATTTCCGTGCTGAGCCTGACCGCGATGTTCGGGGTGGCCGCGATCTCGGTGATCAGGTACTCCGACATCGAACGGGCCAGGTCATCGCCCCTGACCAGCATCGTCACCCGCCGGGCGTAGCGGGCCAGGTGAAGCCCGGCCTGGCCGGCTGAGTTGCCTGCGCCCGTGACGTAAACATCCCGGCCTTCCATCGCCGGGGCCTCGGTTCCGGCCGCGCCGTAGAAGACGCCCGAGCCGACGAGTTGCTCAAGGCGAGGCACGCCAAGCCGCCGCCAGGCGATGCCAGAGGCGACGATAACCGTCTTGGCAGTGACTTCGCTGCCGTCGGCGACCCGCACTACGCGATCATTGCCGCGCTGTTCGAGTCCGATCGCGGGCTTGGCGAACACCATGTGAGCGCCGAACATCCACGCCTGCTCACAGGCCCGGCGGGTGAGTTCCTGGCCGCCAATGCCGTAGGGGAATCCCGGATAGTTCCTGATCATGGGGCTGCTTCCGGCCTGGCCTCCCGATACGGTCTCTTCCAGCACCACCGTGCACAATCCCTCGGACGCCGCGTAAACGGCGGCGGTCAGGCCAGCCGGGCCAGGCGCCCACGATCACGATGTCGCACTGGTCGACGTCGTTCGCGACGCTGCCGCCCACCGCCGCGATCAGCTGAGCCTGGCCAGGCTGGACCATCGAGTAACCGTCATGCCTGATCATCACCGGCAGGCGCGACCGGTCGAGCCCCTGGCCGGCGAGTCAGCCGGCGACCGGCGGGACTGTCCGCGTCGTGGAAATGGAACGGCACGTTGAACCTGGTCAGCAGGTCCCTGAGCTCGTAAGTCCCGCGCCCGGCAGGCTGCCCGATGACGTGGAAGAGGTCGAAGCCGGCCTGCTGGTCCTTGGCCCAGCCGGACAGGAACTCGCTGACCACGCGGTACAGATCCTGCTCGAGCATCCACGGCTTGGTGATGTGATAGTCGGCCTGGCCCAGCGTCATCGCCTGGACGACCGGGCTGCTCGCGGAGTAGTCACGCTCGACCAGCAGCACGCGCTTGGCCAGCGGATGCAGCCGGTGAGCCTCGGCCAGGACGTCGATGCCGGACATCTCCGCCATGTCATGGTCGACGATCAGCAGGGCGACAGGTACGCCTGAGTCCGCCAGTTCCCGCAGCATGACCAGGCCCGACGCGGCCGAGGTCTCGGCGATCAGCTTGAAGTCGCGGCCAAACCTCCGGCTCAGGTCGTCGCGAAGAGCCTCCGCTACTTTGGCGTCGTCGTCAATGACAAAGATGACCGGGTGCACTGAATTCGGCATGAGGCAGCCTCGCTTCCGGTAGCTGGGCAGACAGGCAAACTTCACTAGCTACCAAAGGGCCGTTCGCGAGAGGTGGAGTCCGTGCGGAGCCCAGGTGCAGACCCGGGGGGGCTAGCCGCCGATCGCTGACATCGGCCGGGTCGGCTGGAGGAACCCGGGGTCGTTGATTCCGTGACCGGGCAGCTTGCGGGCCACGGCCCTGACCCAGATGCCGGCTAGGTCCTCGTCGCTGGCCCCGGCTCGGAGCGGACCTCGCAGGTCGTTCTCGTCGCGGGCGAACAGGCAGTTCCTGACCTGGCCGTCGGCGGTGAGCCTGACCCGGTCGCAGGTGCCGCAGAACGGGCGGGTCACCGAGCCGATCACGCCGACCCGGTCAGGACCGCCGTTCACCAGGAAGTCCTCGGCTGGCGCTGACCCCCGCGCATCCGGGTCACTCGGCGTCAGCGTGAAGTCCGCGGACAGCGCGGATAGGATCTCATCGGCGGTGACCAGGTTGTCCCGCCGCCACCCGTGCTGGGCGTCCAGCGGCATCTGCTCGATGAATCGCAGCTGGTAGCCGTGCTCCAGGCAGAAGCGCAGCAGCGGCACGGCGTCGGCGTCGTTCGTCCCGCGCATCAGGACGGCGTTCACTTTCACCGGAGTCAGGCCCGCTGCGGTGGCGGCGTCCAGCCCGGCCAGCACATCGGCGAGCCGGTCCCGGCGGGCCAGCCGCGCGAACGTGGGCGCCGACACGGTGTCGAGCGACACGTTCACCCGGTCAAGCCCGGCGGCGGCGAGCGGCCCGGCCATCCTCGCCAGCCCGATCCCGTTCGTCGTCAGGGAGATCTCCGGGCGGGGCCGCAGCGCGGCGGTGCGGGCCACGATAGAGGTCAGTCCACGGCGCAGCAGCGGCTCGCCGCCAGTGAACCTGACCGCCCGCACGCCAAGCCGGCTGACCGCCACGGCGACCAGCCGGATGACCTCGTCGTCGGTGAGCAACTCCGGGCGAGGCAGCCAGCTCAAGACCCTCGGCAGGCATGCAGTACGCGCACCGGAGGTTGCACCGGTCGGTCAGCGACACCCGCAGGTCCGTCGCTATCCGGCCGTAAGAATCCGCCAGCACCGCCAGCCTCCCTGCCGATACGTCGTTAGCCACCGGCCATGGCCGCCACGACCAGGTACGGCTCGGTCCCGGCCGCGACCGGATCGGGGAGCACGTCGTCAGGATCCTCGTGGGACAGGTCTTCCTGGCAGGCGAAGAAGCGGATGAAGGCCCGGCGCTTTCCTGTCTGCTGGTCGCGGATCGTTCCCCTGAGCACCGGATACCTGGACTCCAGGGCGTCAAGAACCGATCGCTGGGTCACGCGGCCATCGACCGCCAGTGCGACCCGGCCGTCGACCTGGGCTAGTTTCCGCAGGTGAGCGGGTAGCACTAGCGTGATCACCGCAGCCGTCATGGCAAGGTCTGCACCTCAACCGACAGCACCGCCGGCAGGTCCCGGACGATCGGCGCCCAGGAATCCCCGGCATCAGCCGACGCATACACCTGACCGCCGGTCGTGCCGAAGTAGATCCCGCACTCATCGAGCGCGTCTGTCGCCATCGCGTCGCGGAGCACGTTGACGTAGCAGTGTTCCTGCGGCAGGCCCTTAGTCAGCGGTTCCCAGTCGTCGCCGCCGACCCGGCTCCGGTACACCCGCAGCCTGCCCTCGGGCGGGAAGTGCTCGCCGTCGCTGGTGATCGGCACGACGTACACCGTGTCAGGCTCGTGGGCGTGCACGTCGATCGGGAACCCGAAATCACTGGGCAGGTTCCCGCTGATCTCGCGCCACGACTCCCCCGCGTCGTCGCTGCGCATCACATCCCAGTGCTTCTGCATGAACAGCACGTCCGGCCTCGCCGGATGCTGCGCGATCCGGTGCACGCAGTGCCCGACCTCGGCCGCCGGATCAGGGATCCCCTCCGAGTGCAGGCCACGGTTCACCGGCCGCCACGACTGACCAGCGTCGTCGGACCTGAATGCCCCGGCCGCCGAGATCGCGGCGTACATCCGGTCCCGCCGGACAGGATCGAGGATGATCGTGTGCAGGCACATCCCTCCGGCGCCCGGCTGCCAAGAAGGACCTGACCCGTGGGTGCGCAGTCCTGGCAGTTCGTCCCAGGTCACCCCGCCGTCGGCGGAGCGGAACAGGCCCGCGTCCTCCACCCCGGCGTAGACGACCTCCGGGTCATCGCGCGACGGCTCCAGATGCCAGACCCTGGCGAACTCCCACGGATGCGGGGTGCCGTCGTACCACTGGTGCGTGCCGGGCGTCCCGTCATAACTGAACTTGTTCCCGACCGGCTCCCACGTGCGGCCGCCGTCGTCGGAGCGCTGGATGACCTGCCCCGACCAGCCCGACGACTGCGACGCGTACAGGCGATCCTGATCCGCCGCCGAGCCCTTTACGTGATAGATCTCCCAGCCGCCGAAAAACGGCCCGGCCACCGCCCAGTCATCCCGCTTGCCGTCAGCCGTCAGCACGAACGCGCCCTTGCGCGTCCCCACCAGCACCCGGACCCCGCTCACCGGCACCACCTCCGCAACCGGCCACATTAACCGGCCACTGACCGGACTATCAGCCGATGACAGGCTTATTGCGCCAGGCAACCGCTCTTTGCGGCCGACGGGATCAGCCGATAAGCAGACGCACGCCAAGCTCCGCCGCGTCGAGATCAGCGAGATCGCGGTTGCGTTCGGCCCACCGGCCGCTTGCGAGGTCATGACGGAGGCCGTGCACTGCCCGCTGCTCGGCGTCCAGCCCGACTCTGCTCCAGATCGATGTTCCGCGGCGGACCTGCTCGTCCAGGTAGGCCTCGGGTCGGCGCCAGTAGGCCTCGTAGAAGCCGTCCGCGCAGTCCCACGGAATGAGCACCGGTTCCGGCCGGGCTCCGATCACGCGGACCAAATCGGTCAGCGCAGGCCGCCTAGCCAAGAGGCGGCGAACTCCGGCACGTAGTCACGATTCAGCCAGAACCGGTCAGGTTCACTTTCGTCGATCGTGAGCACCACCACGCGGCGAGCCACGCGCCGCATCTCGCGCAGGCCCGCGATCGGATCCTGCCAGTGATCGATAGTCGCGACCGCCATCGCCGCGTCGAAGGACTGGTCCTCGAACGGAAGGCTCTCGGCGGTGGCAGCCACGCACGGCGCTGCGCTTGCGGGGCGCTGCGCCCGCATGACCGCCGACGGTTCCACCGCGGTGACGTCACGGCCGGGAGGCTCGTAAGAGCCGGTGCCCGCCCCGACATTCAGCACGGTCCGCGCATCGCCGAGCGCGGCCCAGATCTGCCCGGCGATCCGCGGTTCGGTCCGCCGCGTCACGGTGTAGGTAGCTCCGATGGTGTCGTACAACTGCACGCTTGACATCAGACCGCCTTCAGCTCCGGCGGCAGATCACGGAGGTGACCGGCCAACTCGATATATCGGATAGATATATCGAAACGATATAATGCTGGGTACACGCCCGCAAGGCGGGCGGAAAGACCAGGGAACGAGAGGACCGGGAACCGGTGAAGCTGAAGGGCGAGCGGCCGCCGATGGGTCAGCTGAGCTCGGCGACGAGGGCGGTGACCCGGCGGTGGATTTCGTCGCGGATGGGGCGGACGGCGGGCAGGTCGAGGCCTGCCGGGTCGGGGAGGTTCCAGTCGAGGTAGCGCTTGCCGGGGTAGATGGGGCAGGCGTCGCCGCAGCCCATGGTGATTACCACGTCAGCCGCCTGTACCTGGCCGGTGGTCAGGCGCTTGGGGAACTCGCGGGTGATGTCGAGGCCGATTTCGGCCATCGCCTGGACGACGGCCGGGTTGAGCTGACTGGCGGGCTGCGAGCCGGCGGAGCTGACCTTGATCCGCCCGGCGGCTTCTTGGTCGAGGAGGGCGGCGGCCATCTGGGAGCGGCCCGCGTTGTGGGTGCAGACGAACAGCACTTCGGGGATGTCGGCCACGGCGTGTCCTTCCGTCGTCATCCGGTCAGCTGGGCTTGCGTCCCGGTGCTGTCCCGAGTGCGGCTGACCGGGTAGAGGGTCACGGCGAGGAGGGTGCCGAGGGTGCAGTCGGCGCCGGTCACGACCGGGTTGAACTGCGCGCCTCCTGACGGCATGAAGACCAGGATAAGCACGGCCAGCCCCATTGCCGTGACCAGGGAGTTGACCAGCAACCGCAGCGCCGCATCGCCAGTAAGGCTGGTGGCGGCGATGCCTGATCCCACGACGACGGCGACCAAGAGCCCGGTCCCGGTGAACTCGGCGATGAGACGGCGGGCGAGCGCGGGGTTCATGCGGGCTTGACCGCGCGGATGATGGCCGAGTGCAGGCCCGGCGCGGCCTGGTTCGTGAACGTCACGGACGCGCAGGTAAAACCAGCAGCGGCCAGGCCGTCGAGGTACTCAGAGCGCGACAGCGCCCCGGCGATGCAGCCGACGTAGGAGCCGGCCGCCGCGCGGTCGGCCTGAGTCAGGTGGTCCTCGGCGACGACATCGGAAATGCCGATCCGGCCGTCGGGCACCAGGACCCTGAACATCTCGGCGAGCACAGCGGGCTTGTCGGTGGACAGGTTGATCACGCAGTTGGAGATCACCACGTCGACCGCGCCGTCCGGCAGCGGCACGGCCTCTATCTCACCCTTCAGGAACTCGGCGTTCGTGACGCCGGCCTTCGCTGCGTTGGCCCTGGCCAGCGCCAGCATGTCGTCGGTCATGTCCACCCCGTACGCGTGCCCGGACGCGCCCACCCGCCGGGCTGACAACAGCACGTCGATGCCGCCGCCGGATCCCAGGTCAAGCACCCGCTCGCCCTCCCGCAGGTCGGCGACCGCCAGCGGGTTGCCGCAGCCCAGGCTCGCCAGCACCGCCTCGGCGGGCAGGCCGTCGGTCTCGCCTTCCGGGTAAAGCGGGCCGCCGAAGCAGTTGTCCTTCTCGGCCGTGGCCGTGGCCGTGGCTGTAGCCGAGGCCAAGGCCGCGCTCCCGCAGCAGGGATCGGCGGCCCCGCTGCCGCAGCACCCCGCCGGTGCGTCAGGATCGGCCGTCATGACGGAGCGGGCAGCCTGCGCGTACTTGGACCTGACCTGCTCCCGCAGGTCATCGGCATTCTGATCGGTCACGGCAACTCCCACGCATAGATAACGGTCGATGGGACCAGGATCAGCCACAGATAGACGGTTGTCAATGCGTCCTGCATACTGTGACCGTGAGCAAGACCGCCCCGGCCAGGCCAGAGTCTCTATCCCTGGCTGGCGGGTGCTGCACGTCGCTGGTCCACGAACCTCTGTCCGCGAGCCAGGCCGCCGACCTCGCGCAGGTGCTGAAAGCGCTCGCCGATCCCACCCGGCTGCGCCTGGTCTCCATGGTCGCCGCGCACGAGAACGGCGAGGCCTGCGTCTGCGAGCTAACCGACCCGCTCGGCCTGACCCAGCCGACTATCTCGCACCACCTGAAAATCCTCGTCGACGCCGGGATCTTTACCCGCAGCCAGCGCGGCAAATGGGCCTACTACGCCATCGTCCCAGCCGCGCTCGACAGCCTCGCCGCCATCCTGACGACCAGCAAATAGGAAGTGAGTGAGGGCGTAGCGTAGCCAAGGCGAACCGGACCCAACCTAGAAAAGGAGCCTGGGTGGCTGTCAGGCATACTGTCGAGTCAACGACCCAGACGGTGCGATCGGGGTTCCTCGATCCTGCCGCTCCCCCGGTCGCGTCCATTGTCTCCGGCGACACGGTCAGTTATCCGAACACGTGGACGCACTGGGGAAATGAGGCGAAGTTCGGGATGAGCTTCGCTGATCGCGAGCCGTTGCGGCATCGCTATCCCGATGGCCCTTACTCAATGCTCGGGCCGGTCGAGATCGCCGGCGCGAATCCTGGCGACGTGATCGAAGCCAGTATCACCAGGTTGCGCACGATCGGCTGGGGCTGGAACTCCTTCCCGCTCGGCGTCGGGGCGCTGCCGCACGACTTCGCCGAGCCGTACGTGCACTACTTCACCTTCGACGACGCGCGGACGACAGCTGAGTTCACCCACGGCATCAAGTTGCCGATGGCGCCGTTCCTCGGGGTCGTCGCGGCCGAGCCCGCCGACGATGAGCGGGTCTCCGCGATCTTGTCAGGATCTTACGGCGGGAATCTGGTGCTCCGTGACCTGACCGCCGGCAGTCACCTGTTCCTCCCCGTTGCCAAGCCTGGCGGCCGGGTGTGGAACGGCGACGTGCACGCGCTGCAGGGCGATGGGGTCGTGGACCAGACCGCTATCGAGACCGCCGCCGAGGATCTGGAGATCCGCTACGACCTGCACAAGGACGTGCCGCTTGCTGGCCCGCTGGTCGAGACAGATCAGCAGCTGGATCGTGATCGGCTTCGCCCAGGATCTCGACGATGCCCTGGTCGGCTGCCTGCGCGGGGCAATCCACTGGCTGGCCGGGGCGGCGCAGATCAGCGAGGCCGAAGTCTACGCACTGGCCAGCATGGCGTTCAGTTTCCGGGTAACCCAGTACGCCAATCAGACCGGGTCGGCCTACAGTTCGGTCCCGGCCAAGGCCGTGCATGCGGTCATTCCGAAGAGCGTCTTCCCCGCCGAACTCCGCCAGAGGATCGGGGCCTGGCTGCGACCGCAGGGGGCGGCAGCGTGAGCCTGTCTGCCGCTGACCGGCTTGACATCCTTGACCTCATCGGACGCGCCGACGCGTACGCGACCCGCAGGGACGCCGTCGCCTACGCCAGCCTGTTTACCGAGGACGCTGTGCTCGACGGGGCGCAGGGAGTGCACCCGGCCGCCGAGCTTCGCTCGGCCGTCGGCCCGATCTGGGCCGCCGAAGGCGCGCCGCAGCGGCGGAACCTGGCGGATCAGCCGCCGCACGGTCGGGCCACCACAAGGTTAAGGACCTTCCGGATCACCACGATTGGGTGAGGACTTTTCACCTGCCTGGCGGCAAGCATGGCAGTAGCCCACCCTGACGTGGCGATCGAGCCTCGAGCACCGCCGCACCAGCTAACCGAAGGGAGATCCTCCGTGAGCACCGAGCAGCGGGAGAACCTCGACGCAATCCTGCGGCAGTCAGCCTTCCCCGCCGACGTCGACCTGAGCGAGCAGCGGCGGCTGCTCCGGGAGTTGTTGTCGGCGCAGCCGCTGCCCGCCGAGGTCACCGTGACCAGGACACTGCTGGGCGGCGTCCCGGCCGCCGAGATCACAGTCGACGGAATCGAACCCCGCCACGTTGTCCTGTACTTCCACGGCGGCGTGTACGTGATGGGGGACGCCTTCCTCGCGGCTGGCCTAGCCTCGCAGATCGGCCGGCGGACCCGCGCGAAGGTCTTCTCCGTCGACTACCGGCTCGCGCCCGAGCATCCGTATCCGGCAGCGGTCGACGACGCTCTCGCAGCCTACGAAGCCCTTCTGGACAACGGCACAGCCCCTTCGGACGTTATCTTCGCGGGCGAATCCGCGGGTGGCGGACTCGCCATCGCCACCCTGGTCAACGCCCGCGATCGCGGGCTGCCCCGGCCCGCCGCAGCCTTCGTGATGTCACCGTATGCCGATCTCACCCTGGCCGGGAGGACCATGGAAACCAAGCGCCAGGCCGACCCGTTGATGAGCCTGGAAGCCCTCCAGGCTAGGGTCACCGACTATACGGCGGGACAGGATGCAGCTCTGGGACTCATCAGCCCGGTATTCGCCGACCTGTCCGGCTTGCCGCCCCTGATCATCCAGGCCGGAAGCCACGAGGTTCTCCTCGACGACGCCGTCCGCCTCGCGCGGCAAGCCGCCGCCGACGACGTTGAGGTCACCCTTGACGTCACCCCTGGGGTGCCGCACGTCTTCCAGGCCTACTACCCGATCCTCGACGAAGCGGCCACAGCGCTGGACAGAGCCGGACAGCTCCTGTCAGCGCACCTCGTCAGCGCTGAACGCGTCACCACATAGCGGAAGGAAGGCGATACGTAAGCTCCCGGAGGGAGACGGTAGCCCGTTGGCGAGCGTACTGTTGGGATTTTCCCAATACGGAGGGTACGCTTATCGCATGTCTAGCATCGGAGATCGAGTGCTCCAGAGCCTGGAGCAGGCACTTCCCGGTTTCCGGCAGCGAGAGATTGCCGACCGGATCGGCATGACACCGGACTCCTTCTCTCGGGCGCTCAGCGGGGAACGCCGATTCGCTTCGATCGAGCTCGCCCGGCTGTCCGAAGTGACCGGCGCCGATCTTCACTGGCTGATCACCGGGCAGCCGGATCCACATCGGCTGAGCTTCGCCGCGCGCCACGATTTCGACCACGCGACCAGGCGGCGGACTGTTCCGGAACGCGAGAGCGACGCACGGGTGCTGGAGGACATTGCCCTGGCGTACCGCCAGGCTTACTCGGCACCGGACTCTCGGAGCAACGAGACCTGGCCCACCACGGCAGATGCGATGCGAGCAGCTCTCGGGCCCGGTTTCGTCCGACATTTTGCGAAGAGGCTAGAAGAACAACTAGACATCGGCGTCGTCCGCGTGCCAGAGCTTTCGACTGCGTACTCGATGACGGTCGGCGGCCGACCTGTGATCGCTATCCCGGCTACGAACAGCTGGTTCCGTCAGAACTGGGATCTCGCGCACGAGCTTGGCCATTGCGTTCTCAGTCATAGCGGCGATGAGGTCAGCGAGCCGGAGGCCGACCGGCGCGAGGCAGCCGCCAACAGGTTCGCCGCCGAGCTTCTGCTCCCGGCTGAGGTCATCAAAGGCATCGGCTGGGATTCGATCGATGACGACGATCTCGCCTGCCACGTCTGGAACCTGGGCGTCTCCATCGATGCCCTTTGCCGTCGCCTGAAGGTGGTCACCGGGAGTGTCCCGGCGGTTGCCGCCGGGTGGTCACGCCAGCCGACTCAGCGCCTCCTGCGCCATCACCTGCCGAGGAGCCCGGAGCGCGATGAGATCACTATCCGGATGGATCAGGCATCTCAGCGGCGATTCCCGCTGGCCCTTCAGGACGCCCACCTGGAGCGGATCGCATCCGGAGCGATCGGCAAGGCCACGCTCGCGTGGATGCTCGGTATCGACGCGAGCGAGCTGGAAGTCGATTCTCCGGAGGTCTTGGATGTCAGCGACGACGAGCTAGCGGCACTTCTAGGACTGTGACGCATCGTGCCCATGCTGATGTTTCCCGACAACACCGTCCTGATCAATTTCGCCCTCATCAACAGGATGGACCTCCTGAACAGCCTCACCCGAGGCAACGGATGCTGGTGCGCTACCGTCGCAACCGAGTGCGCTGAATCAGCCAAGTTCGGCCGGCTGTCTGCCTTGGACAGTGCCGGTGACATCTTTGGCGAACCGTATTACCCGGATCAGGCCGAACTACAGGACGCCCGCGTACTGCGCGACCAACTCGCCAGTCCTGGCGATCCGCCTACCAAACATTTCGGCGAAGCGGAGACCATCGCCATAACCGTCCGTCGCCAACTCGACTGCGTCTTCATGACCGATGACAAAGAAGCCAAGCGCCTGGCATCTAGCCATGGAGTGCGGACGGCTGATACCTGGCGGCTGCTGAAATGGCTCGCCGGGCAGGCTCGGTCGACGATGACACACTCTGGGGATACGTCCAGACCCTCAAAGGACATGACCGCGGTACGCCTCCCGGAGTGAGAGACCGCAAATCGTTCGACAACTGGCTCACCAGCAATCCATAAATATTCGCCAGCGTACAGATCATCTACTCTACGAAGGCAAACGGATCAGGCTGTGAACAGATCACCTCAATCTGCGTTCCCTCCTCCGCCAGAGCATGCCTCGTTCGCAAACGCCAGCCGTACGGGTCGTCGGTCACGCTGAATAGCTGTCCTCCGAGTTTTGGCCGGCGGATGGCTCGCTGTCTGGGTATTACTTCCTGTGGTCAGCGGCTTCTGTGTAGGCGTCGGCGACGGTGTACAGCAGGGGTGTCGGGGATGTCCAGTTGCCTCCTCTGATTTTGGTGTCGAGGGCTGCTTCCACCGCCGGCAGGGTGCGAGGGGCGCGGCGTTCTTGCCGCGGAAGGTTGCCAGTTTCACCGGCTCTGGCTCATATTTCGTGATGCTAACAGTGGTCCGGGTTCGGGCCGTCCGGGCCCGGCTCGGTAAACCGGCCAATTCGCCGCCCGCCCCAGCAGCGAACCGCAACGATGGGCCATGGGTGGGTTTCCGCTGGAGTGAGTTTCTGGTCGGCTCCTCCGCATGATCCGGAAGGAGCCGTGTCGCCGGCCGATCCCGCCCGGATATCCCGGCATTCCGGGCATTCGGCGCATCCCGCCGTCCCGCCCCGCGAGGCAGGGGCACTTTACCCCCGTAAAAACCATGGCAAAGTGCCCCCGCCTCTCCAGCAAGACCCACGAGACCCGCCTCACTCCCACGGAAACGCACCCATGGGCCATCGATGCTGCTCAGCCAGGCCAGGCAACCGCAACCATGGCCCACCGATGTCGTTCCCGCCGCAACCATGGCCCATCGATGCGGTTACCGCCCCCGGCCGGACAGCATCCATGGCCCATCGTCGCGGTCCGCCGCGCGGATATGCCCGCTTTCGCCGTTGCCGCCGGCCAGCCCCAGGCCGCTCCGGCCGACCGTGCAGATGATTTGCCGGTTTTGCGGCTTATCCGGGCGGTGCTATCTCAGTGCCACCTTGAGGGACTTGACCCTGAACACCAGCCCGTTCTATCGCTGCCCGTCGTTACCATCACGAAATGTGGCTCTTGCGCAAATTTTGTGATCGGTGGCAGCGCGTGATCTCGGTGGCCGGGTTCGGGCACGTGCTGCCAGCTGGCCGGGCGGTACCTGCGTGCTGTTTGTGAGGGTGCGTTTCCGCTGGAGTGAGTTCCTGGTCGGCTCCTCCGCATGGTCAGGGAGGGGCCGGGTCCCCGCCCGATCCCGCCCGGATATCCCGGCATTCCGGGCATTCGGCGCAGCCCGCCGTCCCGCCCCCGGAAGGCGGGGGCACTTTACCCACGTAAAAACCATGGCAAAGTGCCCCCGCCTCCCCAGCAAGACCCACGGGACCCGCCTCACTCCCACGGAAACGCACCCTGTTTGTGACGATCCAGGTTTAACGCGGCGTGCCGGCCTCCTGCGCAAACGCGGACTCCTCCACCCTGCGTAACCACGATCACAAAATTCGCGCAAGATGGACTGAAAAGTGAGCCAGAGCCGTTTCACCAGTCCGGCCTGTTCAAGCGAGTCGGCCGAGTTGGCCAGGCGCACGAGCGGGTCCCGCTGGACCGCCGGGCAGGCCGGCAATGCCCGAACAGAATTCGCCTGAGCCGTCATGCAGGACCGCTGCATGGTTGCGGAGAGTTGCGGCTCCGACGATTTCGCTTCGATACCTACCACGATCGTCAACGCCGTGTCATTACAGCCGTTAAGCCAAGTGACGGCACCCCAACGGATGATCGATCTGGCGCTCGACAATCTCGGACCATTTTGGCACCAGCTCTCGACGATCGCTCACAGCCAGAAAGACATGGGATCCGGCTGCTGCTGGGCGGTTGTGGGGATTTTGTGGGACTTTGAAGACGGAGGGTCGCGCGTGCGTCATCGAGATCACTCTCTTCCTGCGTTTCCGCAGGCAGGAGGGCTGACGCTGAACAACTCGGGGGAGCCGGTGAGCGGGATCGAACCGCTGACCTGCCGCTTACAAGGCGGCCGCTCTGCCATCTGAGCTACACCGGCGGAACCTCCGCAATGTTAGCCGAAAGCGCAGGCGACGCGCGCATCCCGTGGTCGTCTGGGCTCTCTTCGCTGCCGGTGCGTGCTCCGCAGCTTGGGCTGTAGCCGCATCGATGTCCCATGGCTGAGGCTCCTTTGGGCCTGGCAGCGGAGGCGGGCGCGCCGGATCCGGCTCGCTGTGCGGCCGGTGTGTCTCGTGTGGCCGGAGTGGCTGGTGAGATCGGGTGCTGTCCGGGGGCTCCATGATCGTGGAATCCCCGACTGGAATGCCATCGGAGGATTCCACAATCATGGTCCTCGATCCCAAAGAGCCACACTCCCAGGACATGGATGTCGTCAGCCCGGCCCGCCGGACCGCAACGATGTGCCCGTGGGCGCGGCTCGTTTGGGTGGAGAGGGCTCATGGGCGGGCCGGAGCCCCGCGATGGCACGGCGCGGGCGTTCGGGGACGGCCTCGAACCCCGGCGTTGCCCCGGCGCTGGGGCCAGGGCACCTGCGCAGGGACGACGACGGGCCTGCGGCCCGGGCTGGCTGAAGATCAACTTCAGCCGGCCTGTACCTCTCCACCCAAAGGAGCCGCATCGATGTCCCATGGGTGCGTTTCCCTGGGGGTGAGGCGGGTCCCTGAGGGTCTTGCGCGGGGAGGCGGGGGCACTTCGCCTAGGTTTTTGCCGATGTAAAGTGCCCCCGCCTCCGGGGGCCTGGCGGCGGGCTGCACCGAATGCCCGGAATGCCCGGAATACCTGGGCCGGGACCGGCCGGCGGCATGGCCCCGCCAGGCCCGCGCTGAGGGGTCAACCTGAACTCACTCCCAAAGAAACACACCCATGGCCCATCGTTGTCGTTGCCCGGCTGCCGCGAACAGCAACCATGGGCCATCGTTGCGGTCAACGCTCAGACGGTTGCCGCAAATGCCTGAAATGCCGGAAAAAGTGGGCCGGGCGGGGCCGGGCTGAGAGCGGGGGCGGCTTGGGCTAGCTGCCGAAGGACAGGGAACTGGCGAAGACGTGGGCGGTGATGCCACTTGAGTTGGAGTTGAGGCCGCCGGTCAACTGGAGGCCGGCGGGGAGGGACGGTAGCGGGATCGCGATGTTCTGGGCCGCGCTTAGCAGGCCGGAGGCCAGGCCGCTGCTGCTGACCAGGTGGAGGTTGATCTTGTTCGGGCCGGCGCTTTGGACTTGCCAGGTCGCCGACTCTGAGACTAGGCCGCCGGCCAGGTTGAGGCTGCCCTTGATCTCGTTGTTGCCGACCGAGACGATCTTCAGCGCCTGTTTTCCGCCGCCCAGGAACGAGGCGAGAGGCCCGGCGTCGGACAGGGCGCTGCCGATCGCGCCGAGGCTGATCAGGAGGGTGCCGTTCAGCGGGCCTGCGGTGCCGCTCTTGAAGTTGGACGCCAGGTGCACGTTGGTGGCGGTAACGCTCAGCTTCGTGATCGTGATCGGGCCCTCGGGGATGTTGCTCGAGCTGATCGTGATCTGATCGAAGTGCCTGGTGGCGACCTGCGTGAGGAACGGGAAACCGGCAATTGAGACGCTTGGTTTCTTCGGGAAGCCGTGTTTCTGGATCTGGGTCGCGGCCTCGCCCTCGGCGAAGGCCTTGGCACCGAAGTCCAGGCCGACGAGGAGGATGACGAGGACGATCAGCGTCGTGAGGAGCCTGCGGCCGGTGCGGCGCTTCTTTGGCTGCTGATAGTTCTGGTACAGGGTCGGCGCCTGGCTGCCGTAGTTGCCGGGGTAGTTACTTTGGTTCCCGTAGTTGCCGTACACGCTTGTCACCTCTCGGGGTTAGAGCTGGAGTCCCGTTCAGGGCAGCTTGCTAACGTCAACTATCTGGACCTGGGCCGAGCCGCTGTCGGAGATAAGCAGGTAGCGGCCACCGGGTACGCTCCCGAACTCACGCGGCATCGCGCCGGTTGACAGGTAACCGAGCAACGCCCGTTTCCCGGCCAGCGCGTTCGCGACGTTCAGCACGGCCAGGTTGTGCGCCGTTGGCGAAGTCGTATGTATGTCGGTATCAGCGACGACCATCCTGCTCCCGTTGCTGACCAACGTCAATCCGATGGGCGTCTCGCCGACCTGGACCTTCGCCATCAGGGCGTGACGCGAATCGCTGCGAAGCAGGGACGCGGAGAACGCGAGCACCGAGTTGCTGCCGCGCGCGGTAATCCACACAGTCTTGCCGTCGGCGGACGGTGCGATCCTCGATGGCTGGCAGCCCGCGTTCGCCCGCACCACGACCGACTTCGCGGGCTTCTGCTCGGCCACGATCACTTTCGCCACGGTCAGCTGACCCTGCCTGGTGCCGTGCGGATCACCGGGGGCATTGCTGGCGATGTAGAGCCAGTGACCGTCAGGCGAAAGCGCGACGCCTACCGGGTTGTCGCCGGTACGGATGGGGCCGACATAATCGGCTGAGCTGAACGAGTTGGTGGTCAGAGCCTTGCGCAAGTTGAAGACGGCGACCTCGTTGGCGGCCTTGATGCTGGCAAAGACGAACTTGTCCTGCTTCGACACCACGACGTTGACGGCCTGGCCCTTGGTGATGCCCGGCACGGCCAGCGTGCCGAGGACAACGCTCGCGGCGCCGACCTCGGCCTCGGCCACGTTCGCCACTATGACGCCGTTACCGGCCGCGATGGCGAGATACTTCCCGTCGTGAGTGATCGCCACGCCAGTGGCGGCCCCGCCAGTGGTAATGAGGGGATAAGTGAACTTGTGGGTCAGGGTCGGCCCTGGTCCGATCGAGTAGACCTGAAGAGTGGAGCCGGTCACTACGAAGGCAAACTTGCCATCGGGGCTGGCCGTCACGCCGAACGGGTTCTCGCCGTTAGCCGTCGGCACCAGACTGGCCCGAACCTTGAGCGGGTGAGCCGTCGCCGTCGAGGAGACGCATCCAGGCAGGGCGAGCGTACTTCCCTTGCTGTCGGTCTTCGTCGAGCCGTGGTGCAACGCGAGATAGCCACCGCCCCCGCCGATCAGCAGGATCAGCACGATGATCGCCGCTATCCCGCCAGGGGCGCGCCACCACGGGCGCCGCGCGCTCTGGTACCCACCGCCGCCCTGGTAGCCGCCGCCCGGGTAACCGCCGCCAGCGGCAGGTCCGCTTGGCCCGCGATTCCACTGCTCGGCGGTCAGGTCAGGCGAAGTATCTTGTCGGCGGCCGCCACCGGCCTGAGTCGGCGCTCCGCCAATCGGCGGCGCTCCGCCAGGCACTCCTACAGGCGGTCCGCCAGTCGGCGGCGCCGAGCCATAGGCCTGGCCCACCACGCGGGTCGCCGGATGCTCGGGAACGGACCGGGGTCCCGAGTCGTACGGCCGGAGGCCGAAAGCGTCGCGAAGCGCGTCCGCGAACGCGGTGCAGTTCGGGTACCGGTCGCCGGGTGCCTTAGCTAGTGCCCGGCCGAACACGGCGTCAACCGCGGGCGGCACGTCGCCCCGGCGAGCAGAGATCGAGGGAGGGGGCTCGGAAAGCTGCGCGTACATGATCGCCATGGCGTCATCGCGCTGGAATGGCGGTCGCCCTGTGATCAGCTCGAAGGCGGCGCAGGCCAGCGAGTACTCATCGGCCCGGCCATCGACCGGCTTGCCCTCGATCTGCTCGGGCGCGATGTAGTCAAGCGTGCCGAGGAACGTTCCTGTCCCGGTCAGCCCGGTCGCCTGCATGGCGCCCTTGGTCAGGCCGAAGTCGGACAGGTAGACGTGATCGCGCTTGGCGAGAGTCGGCTGAACGTCGAGGAGCATGTTCGCCGGCTTGACGTCCCTGTGCACCAGGCCGCGGGCGTGCGCCGCGTCAAGCGCGGACGCTACCTGCGAGATGACCTCCACGGCCCGGCCGGCCGGCAGCGGGCCAAGTTCCCTCGCCATCGAGCGGACATCACCGCCGCGCACGTAACGCATCGCGATGAACAGGACACCGGCCGACTCGCCGGCCTCGTAGACCGGGATGATATGCGGGTCATCGACCGCGGCGGCGGCGCGCGACTCCCTGATGAACCGCTGCCTGAACGCGTCGTCAGCCGCCAACGCCGGCGCGAGGACCTTGATCGCGACTGTGCGGTCGAGCCGCTCATCGTGGGCGCGGAACACCACCGCCATGCCGCCCTGGCCTATCTGCTCTTCGAGCAGATAGCCGGCGATCCTGGATCCGGCCCGAAGCCGCTCGGCATCGCCGGAATGTCCTGGGTCACCATGCCTCCAAGCGGTTACGTCCTGGCCAGAGGATGCTGAACCAGCGTATTGCCGTTTCCGTATATTCCGCCAATTGCCCATTCCTGAAATTGGACTCGCAGGCCGTCTCGCCGATGTGCCTGACCCCCAGCGTTGTCCCGGCGCTGGGGTCAGGACCCCCGCGCCGGGACAACGCTGGGCCTTGATCAAGGGAACACGGACACCAGGTACATCAGTCAGATTTGGCGTTCCAAGTATCCGGTTTGGCCGACACCATCGCAACCCACAGTCACGAGTTGACTGCTCACCGCCCATCACCTACCCTAGCCGCCCGCCGTTGCCAGCACAGCTACCCGCATCCAGCTCAGCCGACATGCCACACATAGGCTTCGCCATTCGTGTCCCCTGTGACCAGATATGTACCATTCGGGCTAAAGGCCAGGGATCCTACGCCCTGATGGCCCGTATTCGGATCCGGCAGCAGCCCAGCCGGTGCGGTACCTATGGTCGCCTCGCTAACCCGGTACAGGTACGTGGATCCATCATTGTCCGCGAACGCCAGCAGACCGGAGCTGCTGAAGGAAGCCGCCCAGATCGGATACCCGTCGCCAGGCACGCTGACCGTGCTACCCGTGCCGTTCGTGACGCTCCACAACTCAGCACTGCCGCTGTTGTTGCCGGCGGCTAGTAGCTCACCATCCTGGCTGAACGCTAGTGCGCTGGCCGCCGCGCAGGTATTTGTGCCGCAATTGTCGTCGGCCGGGAGGCTGAACAAGAGCGTAGGCTGCCTTGTAGCCAAGTTCCAGAGATAGACATCTCCGCTGTAGTCGCCGGTCGCTACCATCCCCGTGCTGCTGAAAACAGCTGACCAGACACCCGAGTTGTCCGGGTCACGCAGGGCATGCAGGTATCTGACGCTGTGCCCGCCATCGGACACGCTCCACAGGTTGGCGAGGCCATTGCCGTCGCCGGATATCAGCATGGTGCCGGTGGAGTTGAAGGCGATCGAATCGACTTCCTTGGAAGTCGGGCTCGGGTTGTCCGGGTCATCAACGGCCTTGAGCAGCTTCCCGGTCTCCGCGCTGCGCAAGCTGATGGTTCCGTTCTCGTACCCGATGGCGACTTCGCTGCCGTCCGGGCTGATGGCAGCGGCGTAAGCCGCACTTGAGCCGGGCAGCGCCGGACCGGCTTGTTTACCGGTCGCCCTGTTCCAGACAAAGGTGCTGTCATCCTTGTCGCTCGTGGCGAACATGGTCCCGGCGGCGTTCCACGTCACCGACGAGACGCCGCTCGACGACAGATCAACGCGGAGCGCGTTAACTCTCGTGAAGCCGTCCTGCCCGGCGAACAGATTGCCGCCAGCACTGCCGGAAACTCCCGTCGAGCCGGTGCTGCCGCTCGAGCCGGTCGAGCCGCTATCCGTCGAACCGCCGCTCGTTGAACCCGTGCTCGGCTTGCTCGATGGCGTCGGGCCACCGGTCTTGGTCGACTTGGCGCCGGTCGAGCCCGTGGAACCGGACGCTGCCGTCGTGTGCTTCGGGTGCGTCAGGTAGATCGCGCCCGCGACCAGGCCAGCCGCGAGCACAACGCTGACGCCGATGAGCACCGCGCCGCCGGCGCGCGAGCGCCGCTGCTGCGGCGGCTGCTGATAGCCGACCGGCTGCTGCAAGTACCCGGCCAGTGGCGGCGGATAGCCCGGCTGCTGGCCGGGAAGCTGATACTGGGGCTGCTGATACATGGGCTGCTGATATCCGGTCGGCGGCAGCCCCGGTATCAGCTGAGGCTGGCGGGGAGTAGCGGCCTGAGTGCCGGCTCCCGACCCGGCCGCGGGCTGCTTGACGGCCAGCTGGGTAGCCGGATGGAGCCCCGCCGGGCGCTCATGTCCGGCACCGGTGGTACCGCTAGGGCCAAGGCCCAGGGCGCCGCGAAGCGCAGCGGCGAATTCACGGCAGGTCGGGTACCTCTCCGACGGCGCCTTCGCCAGGGCCCTGGCGAAGACCGCGTCGGCGGCCATTGGAAGATCAGGCCTTTTGTCGGTCAACGCTGGCGGCGGCTCAGAGACGTGCGCGAACAAGGCCGCGAGGGCCTCGGGCCGGTGGAAAGGCGCGGCCCCGGTGAGCAGCTGGAACGCGGCGCACGCCAGCGAGTACTGGTCGGCCCGCCCGTCGACCTGCTTGCCCTCGATCTGCTCAGGCGCGCTGAAATCGACGGTTCCGAGGAACATCCCCGTATCGGTCAGCCCCGTGTTCTGCAGCGACCACTTGCTCAGCCCGAAGTCCGACAGGTACACGTGATCCTGCCGTTCACCGGCCTCGTCACCGGGATCGACGAGCATGTTGGCCGGCTTGACGTCGCGGTGTACCAGGCCGCGGGCGTGCGCGGCATCGAGGGCAGAAGCGGCCTGCGCGGTGATCTCGACCGCCCGCGGCACCGGGAGCCGGCCGTCGTCGTCGGCCAGTGCGAGCACGTCACCGCCGGGAACGAACCTCATGGCGATGAACAGGACGCCGTTCGCCTCGCCGGCTTCGAAGACCGGGATGATGTGCGGATCGTCAACCGCGGCGGCGGCCCGTGACTCCCTGATGAACCGCTGCCGGAAAGCGTCGTCAGCAGCTAATGACGGCTCGAGGAGCTTCAGCGCCACCGTGCGGTCGAGCCTCTCATCGCGGGCACGGAATACCACGGCCATGCCGCCTTGCCCGATCTTCTCCTTGATCAGGTAACCAGCGATCCTGGCGCCTTCATCGAGCTCGCTCACTAATGCCCCCCAGCACTGAACCGGCCCCTAGTACCTCTAAGTATGGGTGCAAGATACCGGTTGATGGCGACAGCTCAAAGATCGATCACACCGCGCCCTGTATGTCAAAATTTATGAGGAGATATCTAAGTAAGGTGACCGGCAGGCCTCCCACGTGCGGCCCGCGAAGATAGCTGGCCGGACTGGGGCCACGTAAGACGCTAAAAGCCCGATACCTACGTCGGGGTAAAACCGTTCTACAGTTGCTCCATGACGCCTCAGTTTGGTAGCTCACCAGGTCCGGCCCTGCTGGTGCGCACTCCGGACGCGGAGCGCTCGCTGTCGGCGGGCCGGAGTTATTACGTGGGCCGCGACCCGCAGTGCGACATCTTCGTGAACGACTCGCGCGTCTCGTGGCGCCATGCGGTCCTGCGGGCCGACGGCAGTGCCTGGCTGCTTGAAGACGCCGGCTCGACCAACGGGACCTTCCTCGGCAAGGACCGCGTGAAGTCGCTGGTGATCACGAATTCTCTCGCGGTACGACTTGGGCACCCCGATGGGCCTGCACTGTCTTGCGTCGTGTCCGCTCCGGTGGCCCAGCCGCAGCCTCAGGTTCAGCCGCAGCCCTACGGGCAGCCCCAGCCGCAGCCGATCACGCCGGGCGGCGGGGTGCGGAACTACGGTGCTTCGCCGCCCCCGAACCCGGCCGTAGGGCGAGTTCACGCGGACCAGGGCGCCAGGGGCGGCGGCCAGGGTGGCTACGGCTCGCCGCCGCCACCTCAGCGGCCGAGGTTCAGCGTCGAGCGGCAGCCAAGTGCCGTGCTCCAGCTGCCTTCCACGCTGCTCAAGATAGGCCGGGCCGCCGACAATCAGGTCGTCGTCGCCGACCTGTCGGTGTCCAGGTATCACGCGGAACTGCGCAGGGATCCGCGCGCCGGCTACGTGATCGTCGACCTCGGCAGTCACAATGGCACGTTCGTCAACGGCCAGAAGATCGGCTCGGCCCCGGTAACCGAGCGGGACATTATCGCCATCGGACCGGCGACGTTCCGCCTCGTCGGCGAGGAACTGCAGGAGTTCCTCGACACCGGCAGCATCTCCTACATCGCCAATGACCTGACCGTGACGCTCCCCAGCGGCCGGGTGCTGCTTGATCACGTCACCTTCGCGCTTGGCGAGAAGTGCCTGATGGGCGTCATCGGACCGAGCGGCGCCGGCAAGTCGACCCTGCTCGGCGCCCTGACCGGCATAGCGCCGGCGAACCACGGCACCGTGCTGTACGACGACCGCGACCTTTACATGAACTACGCGGAGCTGCGGAACCGTATCGGCCTGGTGCCGCAGGAGAACATCCTGCACACGCAGCTCAAGGCCAAGCAGGCGCTCGGTTACGCCGCCGAGCTCAGGTTCCCCAGGGACACGAGCAAGGCCGAGCGGACCCACAGGATCGACGAGGTGCTCGGCGAACTCGCGCTGACCAGGCACGCGGATACCAAGACCGCGGCCATGTCAGGCGGTCAGCAAAAGCGCGTGAACGTCGCCCTTGAGCTGCTGACCAAGCCTTCGCTGCTGTTCCTCGACGAGCCCACTTCTGGCCTTGACCCCGGTCTTGACAAATCGGTCATGGAGCAGATGGCCCAGCTCGCCCACGACGGGCGGACCGTCATCGTGGTCACGCACTCGGTGGCCAACCTGAACCTGTGTGACCGGCTGCTGGTGCTGGTGCCTGGCGGCCAGATCGCGTACTTCGGCTCCCCGCAGGACGGCCTCAAGCACTTCAATCAGCCGGGCTGGGCCGAGGTGTTCCAGGCGTTCGAGTCCGACCCGACCCGCGACTGGCAGGGCGAGTTCCGCAACTCGGCGTATTTCCAGCAGTACATCGTCGCCGAGATGCAGGGCGCGGCCCAGGCGCACCAGCGCGGCCCCCGCCCGGCCCCAGGCCCAGGGCCCAAGACCAGCAACCAGGTCGCCCAGATGTCCACCCTCGTCCGCCGTTACATGGCGGTGCTCGCCTCGGACCGAGGCTTCCTGGCCCTGCTGATCGGAGTCATCGTCGGGCTTGGCGCGATGGTGAGGTTGTTCCCGCTCAAGGGCGGGTTCACCTTGTCCCAGACGCCGGCCGGGCACCCCAATGCCAGCGCTCAGTCGGTGCTGCTGATCTTGATCCTGGGCGCGTGTTTCGCCGGAGCCTTGAACTCAGTCCGAGAAATTGTCAAGGAAAGACCGATTTATTCCCGAGAACGGTCCGCCGGCTTGTCGGCCGGCGCCTATCTCTGCTCCAAGCTGATCGTGCTCGGCGTGATCAGCGCGTTCCAGGCCGTACTGCTCGTGGTCATCGGCCTGTTCGGCACCATGTTCCCGCCCAAGGGCGCGTTCCTGCCGATCCCGATCGTCGAGGTCATGATCTCGGTCGCGCTCGTCGGCGTCGCCTCGATGGCGATCGGCTTGCTAGTGTCCTCGGCGGTCAGCACGGCCGAGCGGGCGATGCCGCTAGTGTTCTTGCTGGTCATGGTCCAGGTGGTCACGACCGGCGGCATCTTCCCCGTGCACAGCACGATCGGGATCGCGCAGCTCGCCTGGTTCACGCCGTCGCGGTGGGGCTTCGCCGCCAACGCGGCCACGACGAACCTGAACGTCCTGGTGATGAACAAAGGCTCGGCTATAGACCCGGCCTGGAACCACACCGCCACCGCCTGGCTTATCGACGTAGGCGCGATGGTAGTGCTGTTCTTTTTCTACTCGGGCATCACCTGGTGGCGTCTCAACAAGCTCGGTCCGCTCAAGCGAGGTGCCTAGCCGCCAAAAAGCAGCGGGCGGGCCGTCCCCGTAGGGCGCGGCCCGCCCGTTTCATTTGCTAGGGCTTACCTACGGAACCGGAACAGGTCGAACGGGCGCAGGTAGGGCTTCGGGTGGTAACTGGTGAACGCGGCGGCGACCGGGACTACCGTGCTGCCGCTAGCGAAGATGTTGTAGTTAGCGCCGAGCGCGGTGGCGGTAGCGTTCATCGCCGCCGGACGCAGCGTGGCGTCATGCCAGCGACCTGTCTGCAACCGGCTGAGCAGAGCCTTCACCGATGCGATCGTCTCGGCCGGGGTGAAGGCGCAGTGCCCGGCCCTGGCCACGAAGACCTGCCGGAGCAGCTCAGAACGACCGGCCCGGCGGACAACGCTCGCGTACGCCTGCTCGTTTTCCGGCACCACGAGGCCGTCGCCGGTGGTGTGCATCGAGAGCACGGGGATGTTGATCCGGCCGGTGAAGCTGATGTTCTGGGCGAGGTAACGGACCGAGGCCCGGTTGGCCGTGACCGGCGCCGCGTCCTGCAGCGTGCGGAGATCAGCCTTGAGGTTCAGGCCGGCCGCCTTGTAAAGCGCCCTGACCTCGCGCCGGTCGGCCGAGTGGCGAAGCTGCTCGGCGAAGTTGACCCCGACCGTCCAGGACGGGTTACCTCCGGCAACGGACTCGAGTTGAGCGCGGAAGTCGAAGATGAACGGGAAGTCCACCTGCGAATCCCAGAGGAACTGGTTCTGCTCCTGGCTGGCGTAGTCGGTACTGGCCGGCTCGGGCGAGAGCGGCGTGAACCAGCCGGGGGTGTCACCGAGCGCGGCCGCCAGGGCGATCCTCGCCTGGCCTTGCGGGGTGCCCTGCGCCGCGGCCAGCGCCTTCTCGGCTCCGACCAGGTTCGTTGCCGGGGGGCTCGGAATGTTGACGACGCTCACCGACGGGTCGATGAGCTGCTGGAACGCGAACGCGGCGTCAAGCGCGGTGTTCCAGGTAGCGACGCCGCCCGACAGCACGCCGCACATGGGCAGGGCCGCGTTGAACGCGCGCGGATAGCGCTGGATCAGGCCGGCGGTGATGATGCCGCCGAGCGAATGGCCCCAGGCGATCGTGGTCCTCGGCCGGCCGACTAGCTGGCTGAAGGTCTGCAAGGTGGCGATCTGGTCGGGCAGGGCTGAGGCGATGGCCCAGCCGGTAGTCGCGTAAGAGGAGCCCGCGAGCGCGAACCCGTTGCTGAGCAGCCAGCCGCCGGTCACCGGGTCACCGACGTCATCGGCCGGGTTCGCCGAGCCGGGGGTGACGTAGCCGTGACTGTAGAGGAAGAGGGTCTTGTTCCAGTGCGCGGGCACCTCGATCAGGTACGTCGCGCCGTCAGAAAGCGTGCCGCACAGAACGGTGTCCCCCGCGACAATGGGACTCGGGCAGGTCGGCGACGGCGTCGCCTGGACCGCTTGCGCCGCTTGCGCCGCTTGCGCCGAGCCAGCGGAGACGAGGAGTCCGGCTGCGAGCGCGCAGGACCCGAGCCCTGCTAGCAGCCGTCGGGAAAGGAAATTTGCCATACAGGACTATAAGCAGGAAAAGGGACGATTTTAAAGGCGCCGGCGGGGAACCGGTCCGGCTCCCCGCAGCCCGGCTCCCCGCAGCCCCGCCCCCGGCAAACCAGGCAGTTCGCCGCCAGCCTCAGGCCGCAACAGCATCGGTGGGACATCGTTGCTGTTCGGCCGGGCGGACTTACCGCAACGGTGGGCCATCGATGCGGTTCCAACAACAACGCTGGGCCATCGATGCGGTTGCTCGCCCCGGCCGAACAGCATCGGTGGGACATCGTAGCGGTGAGCTGAGGAGAAATGTCCGACTAGCTGATGCCGTACGCAAGCTCGCGGCCGCCCTTCGGCTCGCGCGCCTGCGACCGGGGCGGTTTGGGCGAATTGCCGGTCTTGTGAGTTGTCCGGGCGGCCGTCGCTGCGCGTCGGCGGGTCCTGCTGGCGCAGCGGGGGCACTTTGGTGTCGTTTTTACGACTGCGGGGTGCCCCCGCTGCCCAGGGGTCGGGGCGACCGGCAGCCCGTTTGGCTCCAGGGCAGCGGCTCCGCCACGGCCGGCTGCACTAGATGCCCGGAATGCCGGGATAGCCCGATCCGGGCAAGGGCCGAGCCGGGCAAGGGCCGATCCGGGCAGGGGCCGATCCGGGCAGGAGCCGGCCAGGGGCGCGAACCCGCGGACCTCAAAGCCGCTTAGCCTCCACGATCCGGCGCAGGAACCGGCGGGTTCGCTCGTCTTTCGGGTCAGTGAACAGCTCCGCCGGCGGCGCGTCCTCGATGATCCGGCCTTCTTCGAGGAAGCAGACCCGGTTCGCGATGTCCCGCGCGAACCCCATCTCGTGGGTGGCGATCAGCATGGTCATGCCCCCGGCCGCCAGCTCGCCGATCACATCGAGCATCTCGGCGACCAGTTCGGGATCGAGTGCACTGGTGACCTCGTCGAGCAGCATGATCTGCGGCCGCATCGCGAGAGCCCTGACGATCGCCACCCTCTGCTGCTGGCCACCGGACAGCCGGTCAGGGTAATCGTCCTGCTTGTCGAGCAACCCGAACCGCGACAGCAGTTCCTGCGCCTCCGCGACCGCCTGCCGGGCAGGAAGACGCAGCACCTTCGTTGGAGCCAGTGTCACGTTCCTGAGCACGTTCATGTGCGGGAACAGGTTGAACGACTGGAAGACGATGCCGATCTGCCTTCGCACCAGGTTCGGGTCGACGTCCGGCGCGGCGCCGCGCCCCGTCACCTCGCTCATACGGTAGCTCCGGCGAGCCGGAGGCGACGGTCGCGTTCAATCAGCCGGTCGGTGAAACGCGCCAGCGGGATGGTCAGGATGAGGAACAAGATCGCCGCGACCGCGAAGCTTGAGTAGTTGAAGGTCGCCGAGGCGTAAATGTCGGCGGCCTGGTTGGCCTCGATGACGCCGAGAACGCCGACCAGCGCGGTGTCCTTTTGCAGGCTGATGAAGTCATTGAGCAGCGGCGGGATGATGTTGCGTATCGCCTGGGGCAAGATCACGTACCGGAGCGCCGTCCGCTGGGACAGGCCGAGCGAGCGAGCGGCCGAGACCTGGCTGCGGTGCACCGAGTTGAGCCCGGCCCGGTAGACCTCGGACACGTAAGCCGAGTACGAGAGCACCAGCGCAGCGACGCCGTAGACCGCGTCCGGCTGATGCGAGATTACCGGCAGGTACAGGCCGGGCACCCCGAGTCCGAGCGCGAGCACCACGAGCAGCAGCGGTACGCCGCGGAAGAAGTCGACGTAGATCGTGGCGAGCACCCTGACCGGGAACAGGGCCGGGTGAACCGACTGCCTGATCAGCGCGATCAGCAGGGCGAACGGCAGGATCAGTACCTCGGCGGCGATGAACATCCTGATGTTGAGCCAGATCGCCGCCCCGACCGAGTAGTAGCCCTTCCTCGGATTGCCGATGAACGCCTGCCACGCGTCTTTCGGGTAAAAGAACGCATGCGCGACGGTCCGGGCGCCAGGAGAGAACGCGAAGACCGACGCGATGATCGCCAGCACGACGATCGTGCTGAGCGTAGAAACGACCGTGCCGCGCCGGCCGCCCCCGGTGAACAGCCGCGGTCCTCGACCGCTGCTAAAGCTCCCCGCCGACTCGCTGCCAGCCGAGGTCACGGCTTGATAGTCGGGAAGTGCAGGTAAATCCCCAGGTACTGCTTCTGCAGGGACGCGAGCTTGCCATTGCTCGTCAAGGTCGCGAGCGCCTTATTGAGGCAGGTCACCAGCTTGTTGCCCTTGCTGAGCACCAGCCCGTAGTGCTCGCCGACCGTCGGGAACTGCGCGACCAGCGTCGGCGCGCTTGAGCTGGGCCGTCGCCATGTACTGGGCGGTCGGAGTATCGGTGACCAGGGCGTCGATCCTGTGGTCCTCAAGCGAGGAGGCCGCCAGCGCGAGGGTGTTGAACACCTTCGGCGCTGAGTCGGCTGGATGTCGGAGTTGATGTAGGTCGAGCCCGGTGGTGCCGATCTGGTCGCCGTACAGGTACGTCTTGAGCGCCGAAGGCGAGTGCTTGGTCACGATCGGCCGTGCCCTTCATCGCCACGATCGCCTGCTGCACCGGGTAGTAGCTGTTCGAGAACGTCACGGCCTGGGCCCGCTGCGGGGTGTAGGAAACCTCGTTGATGTCGAAGTCGAAGGCCTTGGGCCCAGGGCTGTAGACGCTGTTGAACGGCTCGTGCACCCAGACGACCTGTGCTTGGCGAAGCCCAGCCGGGCGGCGACCGCGTAAGCGACCGCGCTTTCGTAACCCTTGCCCGTTCTTCGGGTTGTTGGCGACGAACCACGGCGTGTAGACCGGCGTGTCCGTGGCCACCGTCAGCACGCCCGGCTTGAACAGCAGCTTGTCGATCCCGGCTTCGTGCAGCTCGCGTCGACGCGCCGGGGACTCGCCGACCGAGACGATGATGATGTGCCGCACGCGCTCAAGGCACCGGCCACGACCACGGCGGCCCCCGCCACCACGAAACCTCGCATCGGATAACACCCGCCCCACACTTGTCACTCGCATCTCGTGAGCTTGTATCGTCCGCCCGCTCAGATCCCGGTCTCGTCCTGGTCGTGGCCGATGATGTAGATCAGCGTCCCGTTGCTAGCGTTGACGTGGATCAGGGTGTGCAGGAACACCGAGATATCGAGCGGTATCCGCACGCAGCCGTGCGACGCCGCGTTCAGCGGCACGCCGTCGGGGCTGAACTCGAGGTGGGATTCGGCATGCCGTGGATGGCGAACGAGGTGCCGATGAAAAACACCGGGTTGTACATGCAGCCGCCGAAACTGGCGTCAGGGACGCAGCCGGGATGTACTCCCAGGCACGGTAGGTGCCGTCCGGCGTCACCCAGCCGGTGCCGTCAGGCCGGTAGTAAGCGGCCGAGGAGATATGGCTGATCAGCACGATCTTCTTGCCGTGGTATACGACCAGGACGCCAACGTTCTTGTTGACCTCGATCCTCGTCCAGTGCGCGCGCTTGACCAGCACCTTGGGCAGCTTCGGCTTGGAGCTGACGCTGGGTCTCCGGGCCCACGGTGTCGGGGTTCGGCGGCTCAGGCTTGCCGGACTGCACTTCCTTGAAGGCCCAGACCGCCTCCATCGTGTCCCAGCCGAATACCGTCCGCCTTTCCCGCGTAGTAGTGCAGCACGTTAAGCCGCTTTTGGAGTGCCTTGACCGCGGCGCCGTGGCTGCCCAGGCTGAGCGTCTTGCCTGAAGGCATGTACCCCGAGCCGGCTGGGCCGCGGTCGCCTTGAGAGCATGACTTTTAGCCAGTCTCAGCGCACCCGTACTCGCTCCCGCGATCGGCGCCAGGCTCAGCGCCGTCACTCCGACTACCGTCGCGCTGCCGAGACCGATCAGCAACCGCCGTGCTCCGTGCCCCATCATGAACTCCGTTTCGGTGCCGCACTTGACCCGTTTGCAACTATTCCAGCCCTAAGACGACCATCGCCAGTATCTGGTTGTGGCGTTGTCAAATCTGTAGCTCACTCCCGAGGGGCCGCCTACGCAACCGGGCTGGTCGGACCCCGAGAGATCTATTGGGCTGTTGTTCATGCTTAGGTTCCGTGTTGTTCTGTTGGCGGCGGAGGCGATTACGGCCGGTTTGCCCGGCTGGACTGGCGATCACGTTGCCAGCCATATCGCATCGCTTGACCTGGTGCAGGGCATCGCTGAATGCCGTAAGCAGCCTGAGAAATCGATCAGGGGTGTGATGAGTGCTGTGGTAGTGGCCGACCCGGCTGGCGAGGCTGACGTGGTGCGCGCGAAGCTTGAGGAGCTGGCCGGGCAGCTTGGCCTGCGGCTGCGGCAGCGAAAGAGCGGCAGGATCGCGCTCGTCCTTGCCGACGGAACCGGTTCGCTCCCTGGCGGGAGAACTTCCCCTATGCGAGCAAGCTCGGCCGCAAGCCCTATGAGAAAGGCAAGCGCCTGCTCCAGATCGAGCTGCTCAAGCTGCAACGGTCCGCGAAGGAGACCGGCGACCGGGTCCTCGTCATCTTCGAGGGAAGGGATGCGGCCGGCAAAGGCGGCTCGATCAGGCGGATCGCGGAGAACCTGAACCCGCGCGGCGTCCGGGTCGTGGCGCTCGAGAAGCCAGCCGCGCACGAGCAGGGCGACAACTACCTGCGCCGCTACCGGCCGCACCTGCCGGCACCTGGCGAGATCGCGCTGTTCGACCGGTCCTGGTACAACCGGGCCGGGGTCGAGCACGTGATGGGGTTCTGCCAGCCCGATGAATACGCCAGGTTCCTCGCCGACGCGCCGGAATTCGAGACCGGCCTGGTCGCCGACGGCATCAAGGTGATCAAGCTCTGGTTCTCGATCACCAGGGCCGAGCAGCTAGCCCGCATCATCGACCGGCACACCGACCCGGTCAAGGCGTGGAAGCTGAGCCCTATCGACCTGGCGTCGCTTGACCGCTGGGACGACTACACCAGGGCCAAGGAAGCGATGTTCGAGCACACCGACGTGCCGGAGGCGCCGTGGACCGTCATCAAGGGCAACGACAAGAAACGCGCCCGGCTTGAGGTGATGCGCTACATCTTGTCGCTTTTCGACTACGAGGACAAGCGGCCCGACATAGCCTGCGCGCCTGACCCGCTGATCGCCCTCCCCGCCGGATCGGTACCCGACCTGGTCCCCCGCGACCAGCTGAGCCAGCGCTGGCTAGCCGCCGCAGGTTAGCGACAACCACGCCGCGCTGGCCTGCGGCCAGGGCCAGGGCCGCCGCAAGATCAACTTGAAGCTGACCGGGACTGGCGCACCTGGTATAGCGCGATCGCAGCGGCGACCGAGGCGTTGAGGGACTCGGCGCCGCTGATCGGGATCTTGACGACTGAGTCGCAGTGCTCGCGGACCAGCCTGGACAGGCCCTTGCCCTCGGCGCCGACGACCAGCACCAGGGGGCTGTCGCCAGCGACAACTCGCCGATCTCTTCGCCGGCGTCGGCGTCGAGGCCGACGATGAACAGCCCCGCCTTGGCGTAGCCGGCGAGCGCGCTCGCCAGGTTCGGTGCCTGGGCGACCGGCACCCTGGCCAGCGCCCCCGCCGAGGCCTTCCACGCGCCAGCCGTCACCCCGGCCGAGCGCCGGGCGGGGACAAGCACGCCGTTACCGCCGAACGCGGCCACCGACCGGGCCACGGCGCCGAGGTTGCGCGGATCAGTAACGCCGTCGAGCGCGACGATCAGCGGCGCCTGCCCCGTGCCGGTCCTGATCAGGTCGTCGGCGTGGGCATATGCGTAGGGCCTGACCCGCAGCGCGAGACCCTGGTGCACGGCCCCGCCGGTCATCCGGTCGAGCTCGCTCCGCCCCGCCTCCACGACCGGGATGCCGCGGTCGGCGGCGAGCTTGACCGCCTCGTTGATCCGGTCGTCCGCGTCCAGCCTCGGCCCGACGTGCAGCGCGGTCGCGGGCACCGACTCGCGCAGCGCCTCAAGCACGGCATTGCGGCCCGCGACCATTTCGGGCGCGTTGCCCGCGCCTCTGCCGCCGCGCGCCGCCCCGCCACGCGCGCCTCACCGCGCGCCGCGCCGCCACGCGCCCCAGCACCATCGGCCGTGGCCCGGCCCGCGGCGCGGCGGAGCGCCGGCCAGTTTCACTGCTTTCTTCCGCCATAACCCGGCCTGCGCGAGCCGCCAGAGCCGGCTGCCGCGCGCCCGCCTTGCGCTGGGCCGAGTGCCAAGGCCGTTGCTCGGCCGGAGGGGTCGGGCCCCTGCCCTCCAGCTTGCGGCGGCCGTATCCGCCGGTGCCCGGCCTCGGCTTGCCTGACTTCGATACGTTGCCGCTGCCTGATCGGCGGCCGGCCGCTCTTGCCGCTCATCGGGCCAGCTCCCAGCGGGGACCGGCCTGGGTGTCCTCGACGACGATTCCGGCGGCGGTGAGCTGGTCCCTGATCGCGTCCGACGTGGCGAAGTCACGCCGGGCCCGCGCGGCCTGGCGCTGCTCGAGGGCGACGCTGACCAGCGCGTCGACGACCGCGGTCAGGTCCGAGGTCGCGCTGTCGGCGAAGGGCGCGGCGAACGGGTCAATCCCGAGCACAGCCAGCATCGCCAGCACCGACTCGGCTTGCTTAGCGGCGCCGGCGGCGTCGCCTTCGGCCAGCGCTGAGTTGCCTTCCCTGACCGCCTCGTGCACCACGGCCAGGGCCTGGGGCACCGCGAAGTCGTCGTCAAGCGCCGCGCTGAACGCGGCAGGCAAGCTCGCGGCCGACGGAAGGCCGCAGGCAGCACCCGGCAGGCCAAGTTCAGGTGCCGGGGGCGAACCCGGTGGTGGTTGCTTGCAAATCCGGTTGAGAAATCCCTCGATTCGCCGGAACGCGGTGACCGCTTCCTCAAGTGCGTCGGCCGAGTACTCGATATCGGACCGGTAGTGCGCCTGGACCAGGTAATAACGCAACTCGACCGGCCTGACCTTGGTCACCATGGCGTCGACGAGCAGAGAGTTACCAAGCGACTTGCTCATCTTCTCGCCGCGCAGCTTGACCAGGCCGTTGTGCGTCCAGTACCTGGCGAAGCCGTCTCCGACCGCCGCCGACTGGGCCAGCTCGTTCTCGTGGTGCGGGAAGATCAGGTCGAGACCGCCGCCGTGGATGTCGAACGCCGGGCCGAGGTACTTGGTGGACATCGCCGAGCACTCCAGGTGCCAGCCGGGGCGGCCAGGGCCCCAGGGGGTGTCCCAGAATGGCTCGCCTGGCTTGCGGGCCTTCCAGAGCGCGAAGTCGCGCGGGTCCCGCTTGAAGCTCTCGCCCTCGACGTCGTCGGCGGCCAGCATGTGCTCGGGACGCTGGCCGGACAATGCGCCGTACCGGCTCCAGGAGGACACGTCGAAGTAGACGTCGCCGCCGGCGGCGTAAGCGTGGCCCGAGTCGATCAGCCGCTGCATGAGCGTGATCATCTCGGGGACATGGCCGGTGGCACGTGGTTCGACGTCGGGCGGCAGGCAGCCGAGTACGTCGTAGGCGCGGGAGAACGCCCGCTGGTTGCGCTCGGCGACGGCCCACCACTGACTGCCTTCGGCGGCGGCCACGCGGAGGATCTTGTCATCGATGTCGGTGACGTTGCGGCAGAAAGTCACGGCGAGGCCGCTGACCTTGAGCCAGCGCACGATGACGTCAAAGCTGACGCCGGAACGGATGTGCCCGATGTGCGGCGGGGCCTGCACGGTCGCGCCACACAGGTAAAGGCCAGCCTGTCCCTGATTGAGCGGGACGAACTCGCGTACTGAGCGAGTAGCTGTGTCGTGAATGCGCAACGTCATTCGTCTAGGTTAAGGGATCACACCGTCAGTCCAGGTAAAGGAAGACCCTGTCGGCCCTCAGGCGCACGATCACTCGCTGCTCACCCGGCCGGTCACCGAACCGCTCACCGGTGTACTTGACGGCCAGTTCATTGATCAGGTCAGCTCCCGGATCCTCGGTGATCGTGACCTTGCCCCGGATCTCCGCGTAGCGGTAAGGGTCATCGGCCGGGTAGACGAGCGCGCTCGCTCTCGGCTCGCCGTCCAGCTTGGCCCAGACGACGCTGAGCTGCGGCTGGCCGTCCGGGTCGATCGTCGCCAGGGTGACGAAGTTGGGCCAGGCTTGCCAGCCCGAGCCCGAGGCTTGCCGCCCGAGGCCGCGGCTGGCCGGCCCGAAGGACCCGAGGCTTGCCGGCCCGAGGCGCCGAGGCTTGCCAGCCCGAAGGCCCGTCGAACAACTCGCGGACTCGCTCAGGAAGGGTCATCCATTGTTCCTAGCAGCAGCCCGGCCCAGCTCCAGGCGTATTCGGGATCTTCGACGGTCGCGGCCCCGGCAGCGAGCAGGAGCGGGCGGAAGGTGTCGATCATCACAGCCGTCTCGTCGGTTGACGTCCTGCCCTCAGCCAGGCCCGCGATGACCGCCTCGACCGCGCCGGGGGTGGGGCCGTGGGTGAAGCCGCTCGGGTGCAAGGTCACCGAGCCGATGCCCACGCCCGACCGGCCCTGGCCGAGTAGTCCCCGGCCACGTAGAACATGAACTCGTCCGAGTCCACGTTGTGGTGGTTGTAGGGGATAGGCACCGAGCGGGGATCGAAGTCGAACGGGCGCGGGCAAAAAGAGCAGATTACGAAGTTTGGACCGGCAAAGGTCTGGTGAACTGGTGGCGGGGCGTGCGTACGCTTCACTATCGGTTCAAAGTCGGAGATGTTAAAGGCATAGGGGTAAAGACAGCCATCCCAGCCAACTACGTCGAACGGGTGATACGCATAAGTCAGCCTGGTCAAGCCACCGCGGTTGCGGACGATAACTGGCACGTCCTCGATCTCCTCGCTGGAGCTGTCGGCGAGCAACGGCCCGGTCACGCCCCGGAGGTCACGCTCGCTGTAGGGGGCGTGCTCAAGGAACTGCCCGCTTTCCGACAGGTAGCGCTTCGGCGCCCTGATGTGCCCGCGTGCCTCGATGACGAGGGCGGTTACTTCGCCGGCCGGGATCCAGCGGTGGATCGTCCCGCGCGGGACGACGACGTAATCGCCTTCGGCCGCGTCGATCGCGCCGTACACGGATTCGAACCGCGCCTCGCCGGCCTGGAGGTACACGGCCTCGTCACCGGTCGAGTTCCTGTACAGGTCGGAGCCAGCGTCCGCGCGGGCGAAGGAGATCGTGACGTCGTCGTTGCCGGCGAGGGGCTGACGTCCGAGCACCAGGTCACCGCCGCCGGGCAGTTCCCTGGTCAGGTAATGCCTGGGCAGCAGCGGGTGGTTCTGAACAAGATTGGCCTGGTGTATGGCGTCGGGTACCGCCTCGCTTTTGAGGATCGCCGTCGGCGGGTTGATATGGTACAAGAGCGAGGAATCGGAAGAAAATCCCTCTTCGCCCATCAGTTCCTCGGCATACAGGCCGCCATCGGGACGAGTGAAACGGATGTGACGCTTTCTGGGAATCTCGCCTGTGACCCGGTAGTACGGCATATCGTCTCCCTTGGCGCCATGATCGTTAACCTGGGCGCGTTGCCGCAGGTCACCAGTGCCCCTCGGCGATCCCGGAACCGGCGCGGGGCGATCCGGCGCGATTCTTGCCTGTCTTCCCGACTATATGACCGCAGACTGAGCAGGAAGGAATGCCGTGGCTAGGACGAACGATCGGCGAGCAAGCGGCGGCACTGGCGCTGGCCAGCCCCGCCACGCCGACCCGGCGAGCGACGGCGGCCGGCTGACTGCGCACGCTGGCCATCGTCGCGGTAGCGCTTGGGCTGGCGGCACTGACGCTCGGAGCCTGCCTGCTCTCCTACGACAGCGTGCACGCCCTCGCGTTGCAGGCCGGGGTCAAGACCTCGCAGGCGCGGGTTTATCCGTTCATCGGAGACGCGACCCTGGTCGTGGCCGGGTGCTCGGTGCTCGCGTTGCGGGGGGCCGGGCTGGTCAGCCGGGTGTACGCGTGGCTGTGCTTTGTCGTGCTGCTGGCCGCGCTCGCGGGCAGTGACGTCGCCCACGCGGCGGCGATGACCGTTCCGGCCAGAGCGGCCGAGATCACGGCGGCGATCCTGCCCTGGGCACTTGTCCTGCTCGCCTTCGGACTGCTGCTCGCGCTGCTCAGGCACGTACGCCGGCGGCGCCCAAGCCACCGCGCCAGCGGGCCGGCGCCAACCCCGGCGCAGCCGTCCGCTCCGCCGCCTGGGCCGGTCGCCCCTATCGACCCGACGGCGCCAAGCATGGCTGAGCCGGTCACGGCCGAGGCAGTGGCGGATGAATCCGCGGAGGGTAAGCCCGCGGCAGGCGAGCCCGCACCCGACGAGTCAGGCGACGCCGTTCCGACCGCTCCCATACCGGCCGCTGCAGTTCCGACCGCTGCAGTTCCGACCGCTGCCGTCGTACCGGCCGCCCCGGTACCGGCTGCCGTCGTACCGGCCGCCCCGGTACCGGCCGCTGCCGTTCCGATCGCCCCCGTACCGGCCGCTGCCGTTCCGATCGCCCCCGTGCCAACCACCGCCGTTCCGATCGCCCCCGTGCCAACCACCGCCGTTCCGACTGCTGCCGCTCTGGCTAGCGCGGCACTGGGCAAGCACGCGGCGCCAGGACCGCCGCGGACCGGCTGGCCCGGCCCTCAGCCGAGCGTTCCCGTAGCCGAGCCCACCGGCTGGCCAGACATCGCACCGAGTGGCAGCACCTTCGGAGAAGACAGCACCTTCGGTAACCCCTCCCCGCCCGGCGCCGTACCCCGCGCGATGCCGCCCGCGCGATGCCGTGGCCCGCCCGGCGCCGCGCTGCTGCCTGATGTCGCGCCCGAGCCGCCGCCGAGGATCGTCGCGCGGCCAGTCGAGATGCAATTGCGGGCTAGACGACAGCCACCGCCAGCTCTCTCAGCCACAGCGGAATCCCCCGCGCCGACCGACAGAGCCCCGGTCATCCCGCCGGCCCCGATTGTCCCGCCAGCCCCACCCAGTCCTCCTGCTTCCGAGAGAACGGCTGCTCCGGGGAGTGCGGCTGCTCCAGGGAGCACGGCTGATGCTGAGGGGACGGCTGCGGCAGGACGGACGGCTGCGGCAGAGGGGGCGACCGACTTGAAGCGGACGACTGCCCCAGAGCGGACAGTGCAGAGCCCAGCCATGCCACCGGTCATGCCACCGTCCGGGGTAGCACCCCCGTCAGGCATGTCGGCCAGCCGTTACGGCGGCGACACCATACCGAAAGGCCAGGCCGTGTCCTCGCCGACGGCTGACCAGCCAGGTGATGCGAACGCCGAGACGAACCCGCCCGCCGAAGCACCCGTACTTGACCGGCCCCGCAGTTCGCCAACCCCGCCGACGGGATAGCCCAGGATTCCACTACGCCGCCTGCCCGTTTTAGATCGTTTTGAGTGCGCCCGGAATGTGCATCAGCACCGAGGGCACCCCTTGCGATCGTCCGAACAACATCGGCGTCCCATGGGCGTGGCTCCTTTGGGCGGAGAGGTCCCAGGCCGCAGGCCCAGCGTTGTTCCTGCGCAGGTGCCCTGGCCCCAACGCCGGGACAACGCTGGGGCTCCAGACCGTCCCCTAACGCCCGCGTCGTGCTATCGCGGGGGCTCCGGCTCACCCATGAGCCCTCTCCACCCAAAGGAGCAACATCGGTGTCCCATGGTTGTTGTTGTCGGGCTGGCACTAGCAGCAACCATGGCCCATCGATGCTACGGAAACGACATCGGTGGCCCACCGTTGCTGTTGCGGCCTAGATGGCTACCACAACGGTGGGCCACCGTTGTGGTAGCTGTCGGAGATTTGGCGGCCGATGTCCGGTTCCATGGTCCGAGGGCCGAGGGCCGCTGCGGGTGGCTAAATCGACGCCGGGGCCAGGGGTCCGGCGAAACTATTGCCCGGCCGCGTTGAGCACGAGGGCAGTGGCGATGGCGGCGGCGCCCTCGCCCCGGCCGGTTAGGCCAAGGCCGTCGGTGGTCGTGGCCGAGAGGCTCACCGAGGCGCCGCCAAGCGCCGAGGAGAGGACGGCCTCCGCCTCTTCGCGACGCGGTGCGAGCCTGGGGCGGTTGCCGATTACCTGGACCGCCACGTTGCCGATCACGTAGCCAGCGTCGGCCAGCAGTTCGCGGGTGCGCCCGAGCAGGACAACTCCGGGCGCGCCTGCCCACTCGGGGCGGCTCACGCCGAACTGGCTGCCGAGGTCACCGAGGTTAGCGGCCGATAGCAATGCTGAACAGATCGCATGAGCCGCGACGTCGCCATCGGAATGCCCGACGAGGCCAGGTTCCCCCGGCCACAAAAGTCCGGCGAGGTGCAGCTCACCGCCCTCGCCGAACTTATGTACGTCTACCCCGATGCCAATGCGTGTTATGAGGTCGCCAGGATCTCGTCGAGGAGCGTCTCGGCCTTGTCCTCGTTCGTCTTCTCCGCCAGGGCAAGCTCGCTGACCAGGATCTGCCTGGCCTTGGCGAGCATGCGCTTCTCGCCGGCTGAGAGTCCGCGCTCGCGGTCACGCCGCCAGAGATCCCGCACTACCTCGGCTACCTTGTTCACGTCGCCTGAGGCGAGCTTCTCAAGGTTGGCCTTGTATCGGCGCGACCAGTTCGTTGGCTCCTCGGTATAGGGCGCCCGCAGCACTTCGAAGACCCGTTCCAGGCCTTCCTGCCCGACGACGTCCCGCACACCGACAAGCTCGGCGTTGTCTGCTGGAACCCGCACCGTCAGGTCACCCTTATCGACCTTCAGCACGAGGTACGTCTTTTCCTCGCCCTTGATCGCCCGGATCTCGATCTCCTCGATCCGGGCAGCCCCATGGTGGGGGTAGACGACGGTGTCGCCGACCTTGAATGTCATGTGGCACGTACCCCTTCCGCTGCACCTAGCTTACCACGCGGGACCGCGAACAATAGCCACGCTTGAACTCAAAGATGCAGGTCAAGGCCGCTTTGCCTAGTGTGAATTGACGGCAGGAGCCACCATCATGCGTGCCTTGCGGTCCGGCCGTCCGGACACCAAGGCCAGTGGGCAGCAACAGAATCGCCGCCGTGAGGGCCGCTACGTGTCTTAGTAGTTTACCGCCAGATGCCGTCGCTCACAGCCACCCTGCGGCTACCAGCGCGCCACTTGATGCGACTGCACCATCCCGCACGCTTACACGTAACGGCTAGCAGGCTCATACTGAAGACAGGAGCATGCAGCGATTGCGGAGAGACGCGTGAACCAAGGCGGTGAGCAGGGACACGACGATTACGGCCTGCCGCCAGTGGACATCGAGATTCCCGACGATGCCCGCGAGCTGTCCAGAGATGTGCAGGCCTATCATCGTGAGCTGCGCGCGTTGCGACGGCATCAGCGCAGCCTGCGCTGGCGGGCGCCGTTCCGCCGGTCTGGCCTGGCGATCCCGCTGCTCGCGGGCTGCCTGATTGTCTCGCTCGTGGCCGTCATGATCTCGGCGATGCTCACCTCGAACCCCTACCTGCCCCCGGACCGGCCTTCCAGCCAGCCGACAGCCGGAACCTCGTACTCGACGATCAGGAACTCGCCAAGCCACTCAGCCACGGCGAGCGCCTCAAGCCCAACCACCATCCCAGCTAAAACCACCCGGCTGCCAGGCAAGACGATCAGCGTCTCGGGCAAGCCGCGCCCGTTGCGCACGCTGCGCAGCACCGCGCTCGCGATCGTGCCGGCCAGGTGCGACTGCGACGCGGCGGTCAGGCAACTGCTCATCCAGGCCGAACAGGCCGGCGTGCTGGTTTACCTAGTCGGTCCGCGCGGGACAAGCGCGGCGACGCTCAGCCGGCTGGCCGGCCTGGCGAGCGCGACGAAGACTACCCAGGTCGCCACCGACCAAGGCAACGTGCTGACGTCGGCCTTCCAGCCGGTCGGCCTGACCGTGCTGCTCGTCGACGCTCACGGGCTTGTGACCGTCAAAGAAAGACTCAATCACCGGCTCATGCTGGAAAGGCAGCTGCTGCTGCTCAAGTCGCCAAGCTAGCCACTGAAGGTGCCTCAATAGCCAGGCCGGCTGCGTAGCCGACACCGAATAGGACTACGCTGCGTCGTGTTCGTGAACCGGCTGACTCGAACGCAGGCCGGGCCTAAGACGCCGAGGAGACCGAGTTGATCTCGCGCCGCATCCTGATCGCCGCAGCGGCCGCGCTGCTACCGCTGATCGCCGGCTGCGAAGCAGGCAGCGACGCGCCGACCCTGCACTGGCACCAGCCGACCGACGGCACAGGCGCGACCGTCGGCAGCATCACGATCAGCAACGCGTTCGTGCTCGGTGCCCCGATCGGCGCCACGATACCGCGCGGTCAGAACGCGGGACTGTTCCTCGGGCTTGTCAACATCGGAAAGCCCGACCGGCTGATCAGCGCTTCGGCTCCCGGCACGGCCAGTTCCGTTCTCCTGCCCGGCAATCAGGTCGTCCTTTCCAGCAAGGCGCCAGTGCTGCTGACCGGGCCGAAACCGAGGATCCTTCTCGAGGGCCTGCTCCACCAGCTGACCGGCGGCTCGGTAGTCACCATCCAGCTGGTCTTCGCGAAAGCGGGAACGGTGACGCTGCGGGTTCCCGTCATGCCCAGGGCGCAGTACTACACCACGCTGTCCCCCGCGCCCTCACCCACGCCGAGCAAGACCGCGACCCCAAGCGCGAGCCCCTCGCCTTCAACCTCGGGCTAACTTCCCGGTTCGAACTTGTATCCGAGCCCGCGCACGGTAATGATGTGCATCGGCCGCGCTGGGTCAACTTCGACCTTGGCCCGCAGCCGCTTGATGTGCACGTCGAGCGTCTTGGTGTCACCGACGTAGTCGGCGCCCCAGACCCGGTCGATGAGCTGCATCCGGGTCAGCACCCGGCCGGAGTTTCGCAGCAGCACCTCAAGCAGCTCGAACTCCTTGAGCGGCAACTGGACCGGCGCGTTGCGCACCATGACCACGTGCCTTTCGACGTCCATCCTTACCGGTCCTGACTCGAGCACCGACGTGCTCGGCTCCTCGCTATCACCGCGGCGCCTGAGCACAGCGCGCATCCTGGCGACCAGTTCGCGAGAGGAGAACGGCTTCGTCACGTAGTCATCGGCGCCGAGCTCAAGCCCGACGACCTTGTCGATCTCGCTGTCCTTGGCGGTCAGCATGATGACCGGCACGCTCGAGCGCTCCCGCAGGGCGCGGCACACCTCGCTGCCAGGCAGGCCCGGCAGCATGAGATCGAGCAGGACGAGGTCGGCACCGGTCCGGTCGAAGGTATCGAGCGCGGCCGGCCCGGTGGGACAGACGGCGACCTCAAATCCCTCCTTGCGGAGCATGTACGACAGCGCGTCGCTGAATGACTCCTCATCTTCGACAACGAGTACCCGCGTCACTTGACTGCCTCCTTGATGCTCATGGTCTGCCCGGCAAGAGCAGGGTGAAGGTAGATCCAGCGCCCTCCTTGCTCGACACAGTCACCTTGCCGCCGTGCGCGGCGGTGACGTGCTTGACGATCGCAAGGCCGAGACCTGTTCCTCCGGTAACCCTCGACCTGGCCGGATCGACCCGGTAGAAGCGCTCGAAGATTCGCTCAAGATCACGCTCGGGGATGCCGATGCCCTGATCGGAGACCCTCAGTTCCACGACGTCCGGCTTGACCTGCCGAGTTGATACGACAACCCTGGTCTTTTCCGGGCTGTAAGCGACCGCGTTGTCGAGCAGGTTCCGAAGCGCGGTCACCAGAAGTTCCTCGTCGCCCCTGACGAACAGCCGCCGGACGCCGTTCGAGGCCAGTTCGATGCCCCGGGCCGTCGCCTTCATCCGGCACCGGTCGAGCGCCTCGGCCACTACGGCGTCCAGATCGACGGCAACCGGGTCAGGGATCGGCTCGGCCGCCTGGATCCTTGACAGCGTGATCATGTCCTGCACCAGGTTCGTCAGCCTCGTAGCTTCCTGGCGCATCCGGCCGGCGAAACGCCTGACCGCCTCGGGGTCATCGGCGGCGTCCTCGACGGTCTCGGCCAGCAGCGCGAGCGCCCCGACCGGGGTCTTGAGCTCGTGCGAAGTGTTAGCGACGAAGTCACGGCGCACTTCCTCGATCCGCCGCCGCTCGGTCTGGTCTTCGACCAGCAGCAGGACGAGACCGCCCCCGCCGACCTCGGCGCCAAGCGGCGCCACCCGGACGGCGAAGCTCGTGGAGCGAGCGGGCAGTCCTCCGGTCGAGACGTCGATCTCACCCTCGCGGATCTCGCCGTCCCTGCGCACCTGGCGGGCAAGCGCGAGCAGTTCGCCCACGACCAGACGGTCGCCGTCGACAAGACCGAAGGAACGGGCGGCCTCGCTTGCCTGGAGCACCCGGTCATCGCTGTCGATAACCACGGCCGAAGAACTGAGCACGGCGAGAACGGCGGCAAGCCCGGCGGGAAGAAGTACCGCGGTGGGGCCGCTGGCGCTCATCCGTCCGCCTTGGTCATGCAAGCGGCGTAGGCGCCCCGTCTGACCGCATTCACCCCCGCATCCACGCTTTCATGGTATGCGGAGGCCTGCCGAGACGCATCTGGGCAACCGCCTGACCAGCCGCAATTTGCGGAGAGTTCATGTCTCCGACGTCTGATACTTACCCAGATCGGCACTTCCGCGGCCGCGCTATCCGGGTTTGAGCTATCTCGGCACCTGCTTCTGTTATTTACCCTGATCGCGCACCGCCTCGGCAGCGGCGACCGCCGCGACCGGGTCGAGGTAGGTGCCGCCCGGCGTGGCCGGCCTGAAGTTCTCGTCGAGATCGTAGCGAAGCGGTATGCCGGTCGGGATGTTCAGTTCGGCGATATCGGCGTCGCTGATCCCGTCCAGGTGCTTGACGAGGGCCCGCAGGGAGTTGCCGTGCGCGACGACGAGCACGGTGGCCCCGGCCGCCAGGTCAGGCACGATCGCGTCGTCCCAGTAGGGCAGCATCCGCTGCACGACGTCGCGCAGGCACTCGGTCCTTGGCATCAGGTCGCCGGTGAGCAGCGCGTACCTGGGGTCAAAGGCTTGCGACAGCGGGTCGTCATCAGGCAGCGGCGGCGGCGGGACGTCGTAAGAGCGCCGCCAGAGCATGAACTGCTCCGCTCCGTACTGCTCACGGGTCTGAGCCTTGTTCTTGCCCTGCAGGGCACCGTAATGCCGCTCGTTAAGCCGCCAGGAGCGTCGCACCGGCAGCCACGCAAACCCGGCCGTGTCAAGCGCGGTATTCGCGGTCTGGATTGCCCTGGTAAGTACCGAGGTGTGGACGAGATCGGGCCGCAGGCCGCTGTCCTTGAGCATCGCGCCGGCCTTCTCGGCCTCAGCCTGGCCCTGCGAGGACAAGCCAACATCGACCCAGCCAGTAAACAGACCCTCCGCGTTCCACGCGCTTTCGCCATGCCGAAGCAACACAAGAGTTCGCACGAAGCAAGAGCCTACGGGAACAGCGCGAGATACTTCTGGGTTCCTCCCTCTCGGAGGTGTATGCCAGTGCCGCGTCGCTACCCGAGGCGAGTCGCGACCATCAGCGTCCACACATCGCCACTAGAGCAGCCAGGAACCGGTGATGCCGGCGGCCTGAACGTGTACGTCGTGGAGGTAGCCAAGCTCCTGGCGACCCGCGGGGTCGAAGTGGACATCTTTACCAGGGCCGTGGCCCGCGACCAGCCGCCTGTGGTTGAGCTTGCCCCTGGAGTGCTGGTCAAGCACATCGTGGCCGGCCCGTTCGAGGACTTGGACAAGGCCGCCCTGCCCGGCCAGCTTTGCGAGTTCACCTTCGAGGTCCTTCGCGAGGAAGCAGCGCACGCACCAGGCAGGTACGACCTCGTGCACGGCCACTACTGGCTCTCCGGCCAGGTCGGCGCGGTGGCGAAACAGCGCTGGGGCGTGCCGCTCGTGCAGTCCATGCATACGCTCGGCCGGGTCAAGAACGCCGCGCTCGCGGTCGGAGACGCCGCCGAACCCGACGTCAGGATCAGGGGCGAGGCCGAGGTAATCGCCACCGCGGACCGGATCGTGGCGAACACGAGCGCCGAAGCCAGCGAGCTGATCAGGCTGTACGACGCCGACCCGAGCCGGGTAAGCGCGGTCAGCCCTGGTGTCGACCTCGCGACCTTCAGGCCAGGTTCGCAGCGCCAGGCCCGCTGGCGTCTCGGCCTGCCGCAGAACGCGATCGTGCTCGTGTTCGCCGGCCGGGTCCAGCCGCTCAAGGCCCCCGACGTCCTGCTCAAGGCCGCGGCGAAACTAGTCAGCGACCACCGGCGACTGGCCGACCGGCTCGTCGTTGCCTTCGTCGGCGGCCCGAGCGGAACCGGCAGGAACGATCCCGACGGGCTTACCCAGCTTGCCGCGTCTCTTGGCATATCCAAGAATGTCAGGCTCGAGCCGCCCTGCCCCCAGCGCGATCTAGCCGACTGGTACCGGGCGGCCACGCTCGTCGTGGTCCCCTCCTACTCCGAGTCCTTCGGGCTCGTCGCCGTCGAGGCCCAGGCCTGCGGAACCCCCGTGGTCGCCGCCGCGGCCGGCGGCCTGCGCACCGCGGTCAGGCCAGGCGTGTCAGGCATCCTCATCGACGGGCATAACCCCGCCGATTACGCCGACGCGATCTGGCGGCTGGTCTCCGATTCAGGCAAGCTGGCCAGGCTGTCCCGAGGCGCCCGCCAGCACGCGTCCGGGTTCGGCTGGTCGGACACCGTCGACCAGTTGCTCGGCGTGTACGGTGCTGCCATGAGCGAGGTCGCCGCTTCGGTGGACGCGTGAGCCAGGGCCTCGAAGAGATCCTGGACGGGCTTGGCGTCAGCTACGAGTCGGCGCAGCCAGGTGCCTGCCTGGTCAAGCTGGAGGGCGAGCACAAGCTGGCCACCATGACCTGGCTGATCGCGGAGACGCACAGCCTGCACGTGGAGGCCTTTTTCTGCCGTAAGCCCGACGAGAACCACGCCGAGTTCTACCGCTACCTGCTCGAGCGAGGGGCCACGATGTTCGGCGTGCACTTTGCCCTCGATGAGGCCGGAGATGTCTACCTGACCGGCCGCCTGCCCCTCAGCGCGATCACGCCGGACGAGATCGACCGACTGCTCGGCTGTGTCCTGCGCTATAGCGACGACAACTTCGACCAGGCGCTCATGATCGGCTTCGCGTCTTCCATCCGCCGCGAGTACGCCTGGCGGGTCAAGCGCGGCGAGAGCCTCGCCAACCTGAAGGCCTTCGCCCGGCTCACCGGCCAGCCCTAGCCCCGGCGGATGTCCACTTTCCAGGTATTCGGAACCACCGCCGTCCTGCTGGTCACCGACGAGGCCATGCTCGCGCGGGCGCGCGCCATCGCTGACGCCGAACTAGCGGCCGTCGATGCAGCGTGCAGCCGGTTCAGGCCAGATTCAGAGCTTTCAATCCTCAATAAATCACCAGGGCGGCTCACTCGCGTGAGCGAACTGTTCGCAACCTTGATCGCCGAGGCTTTGCGAGCGGCCGAACTCACCGAAGGCGACGTGGACCCCACCGTCGGCCAGGCCCTCATCGCGGCCGGCTACGACCGGGATTTCGCCGACCTCGCGCCAGCCGAACCGGCCCTGGCGGCCGCGGTTGCCCCCGTCCCCGGCTGGCGGAACGTCCAGCTTGATCCGGTGACCCGGCACGTGCGGCTCGACCACGGCGTCCAACTCGATCTGGGGTCCACCGCCAAGGCCTGGTCGGCTGACCGCTGCGCGGCCCTGATCGCTGCGCAACTCGGCGGCGGCGTGCTGGTCAGCCTGGGCGGCGACCTCGCCGTGGCCGGACCGCCGGCCGCCGACGGCTGGCAGGTAAAGGCGACAGACGACCACGCCGCTCCCGCCGACGCCCCTGGCCAGACGGTGACGATCAGGTCCGGCGGCCTGGCCACCTCAAGCACTACGGTGCGCACCTGGCAACGCGGCGGCAAGCCGATGCACCACATCATTGATCCTGCGACCGGTCAGCCAGCCGTCTCACCCTGGCGCACCGTCAGCGTGGCCGCCGCGACCTGCCTCGACGCGAACATAGCGAGCACCGCGGCAATCATCAGAGGCGATTCAGCGATTCCATGGCTCGCCGCCCAGCACCTCCCCGCAAGGCTGGTCGACCACAGCGGAACCATCACCACCACGGCCGACTGGCCCGCCGACTAGGTATCCAGTCAATTACCACCCGGCTAAGGTGCGGTTCACGGCCTGCGCCGCGCCGGGCACCAGCACCGTTCCGGCCGGCCTTCGGAGTGCGGGGGGTTCGGCGCTCGAAGTTCTGCCATGATGCTGAGGAATCGGATTTGCGCTGATTCGGGCGTAAGGGATTTAGCGGGAAGGGCGGCAATGGCTACCAGGCGGGCATCCCGGCGTGCGGTATACGCACTCGCGATGGCACTGACGTCAACTGGATTGCTGGCGAGCGGCTGGCAGGGCGCGGTAACCGCGCGGGCGGCAGGTGCGCCGCCTACGGCACCACGTGGTGTCTGCTCGAAGAACGCGAGCGGCCAGGTAACCAACTGCCCGAAGCCGGTGCCCGCCGCGCAGCTGCCAGCCGGGACCAGGGACCTGCGTACGGTGAAGGCTGCACCCTCCGACCTCGCCACCATGGTGGACACGAGGACCTGGACCAGCGGCGGCGGTAACACCTATCCGGGGGCGCAAGCTCCGTTCGGCATGATCCAGTGGTCGCCTGACACCTCACCCGACCGGGCCGATGGCGGCGGCTACACCTTCAGCGACAAGAAGCTCATCGGCTACAGCCTGACGCACGTCTCGGGGCCTGGCTGCCGGGCTGCCGGGGACATCCCTATCCTGCCGATGACCGGCAAGCTGCCGGCCGGGGATCCGAGCGCGGTCACCACCGCGTTCAGCCACTTCGGCGAAGTCGCGCAGGCGGGCTACTATTCGGCGCGCAGCAACATGCCGCAAACCATTACCTCGAGCTTGTCCGCGACCGAGCACGCCGCTATCGGCAAGTTCGTTTTCCCGAAGACCGCCTCGGCTGACCTGCTGGTCAAGCTGCGGGACAGTCAGCAGGGCGCGATCGCGACCCACGCCATTACGGTCAGCAACACCGAGATCGCCGGCTACGAGACCAGCGGCGGCTTCTGCAACGAGACCCGCAAGGTCGGCCCGCAGAAGTACACCGTCTACTTCGACATCTCATTCAGCCAGCCCTTCAAGGCCAAGATCGTCAACGTTAAGGGCCAGCACGATCCGAACTCGGTGTTCCTTACTTTCAACACCAACAAGACCCAGGTTATCGAGGCCAAGGTCGGCATCTCGTACGTGAGCTGGCAGAACGCCAGGCTCAACTGGAAGACCGAGGTTGGCAGCTCGGACCTGGCGAGCGTCAGGACGGCCACGCAGGACACCTGGAACTCACTGCTTGGCGAGATCGCCGTTTCCGGCGGCAGCTTCGCCGAAACCCAGGAATTCTACAGCCTGCTTTACAAGGATTTCCTGCAGCCGAACATCGTCAGCGACGTCAACGGGCAGTTCTTCGGATCCGACTGGCGGACGCACAAACTCGCCTCGGGACAGTCGAACCAGTACAGCATGTTCTCCGGCTGGGACATCTATCACTCGCTGGCCCAGCTCCAGGCCATGCTTGACCCGTCCGCGGCCAGCGACATGGCGCAGTCGCTCGTGAACTACTACGGCGAAAATAAGATCCTGGCGCAGTGGGGCTACCTGAACCTGGACAACTACGCCCAGGTCGGGGATCCCGCCGACGCGATCATCGCCGACTACTACGCGTTCGGCGGCACCGGGTTCAACACCTCGGCCGCGCTGGCGGACATGCTCAAGCAGGCCGACACGGTGAACCGGGTCCGGCCGGGCGAGAGCATCGAGAAGCAGTACGGCTTCCTGCCGCAGAACGCCCGTTACGGCTGCTGCGACACGCGTGATTACACCTCCAGCCTGCTTGAGTACGACACGGCCGACTTCGCGTTGTCCAGGTTCGCGCTGGCACTCGGGGATAAGGCCGACGCGACCCTGCTCCAGAACCGCGCCAACAACTGGATGAACGTCTTCGATCACCAGACGAACCTGCTGACGCCGAGGAACGGCACCGGTGCTTACCTTCCCGGCGTAACGAAGACGACCGGGAGCCGCTATCTGGAGGGCGATGCGTACCAGTACCTGTGGGACGTGCCGAACAACTACGCGGGCCTGTTCAGCCGCCTCGGCGGTAAGGCCAAGGTAGGACCGCTGCTGCGGAGTTATTTGTCGGCTCCAAACGGTCGCGGAACGCATCCGTACCTGGCCGACGAATTTGACCTGGGCGAGCAGTTCATGCCTGACTATGCCGATTACCCCAGCGAGACCCAGTTTGTGGTCAACGACGTCAGGCGGAACCTGTACCGGGCCGGCCCTTACGGCATTACCAATAACGATGACCTCGGCGCGGAAAGCTCTCAGTTCATCTGGGAAATGCTCGGCATGTACCCGGAGAATCCCGGCAGCGGCGACCTGGTGTTCGCCAGCCCTGGCTTCCCGCGGGCCGTCATCAACCTGCCGGGCGGACCGACGATCACCATTAACGCGCCCGGCGCTTCTGGCAGCAAGTTCTACGTCAAATCACTGGCCATCAACGGGCACTTCGACCAGAAGCTGTACGTGCCGTTCAGCAGCCTGAGCTTCGGGGCGACGCTTGACTGGACGCTGAGCAGCAAGCCGCTCGGCTGGGGCAGCGGCCCGGCCGACGCACCACCTTCTTACCCGAATGCGAAATCGTAGGAAGATGGCCTGATGGGACCACTAACGGGCATCCGGGTAATCGAGCTCGCCAGCCTGGCGCCCGCGCCGTTCGGCTGCATGATCCTCTCCGACCTCGGTGCCGACGTGCTCAGGGTGGAGCGACCAGAAAGCTGTGCGCCAGGCCGGCCTGATCCAGTGGACCCGCTCACCAGGGGGCGAAGCTCGATCGGGCTCAACCTCAAGGACCCGGCCGGGCTGGAGCTGCTGCTCAGGCTGGTCGAGTCGGCCGACGTCCTCGTCGAGGGGTTCCGGCCAGGGGTCACCGAACGGCTGGGCTTCGGGCCCGGCGTGTGCGCGGGGCGCAACCCGAGGCTCGTCTACGCCAGGATGACCGGCTGGGGTCAGGAAGGGCCGCTCGCCCCGACCGCCGGACACGACATCGACTACATCGGGATTTCCGGCGCGCTGCACCCGATCGGCCGGGCCGGCGAGCGCCCCGTCCCGCCGCTCAACCTCGTCGGTGACTTCGGCGGCGGCGGGATGCTGCTGGCGATCGGCGTGCTCGCCGCCCTGGTCGAGCGGCAGAGCTCCGGGCTTGGCCAGGTCGTTGACGCGGCGATGGTGGACGGCTCCGCGCTGCTCACGTCGTTCATTTACGGGCTGCGGGCACGGGGCGGATGGCGGGACGAGCGCGGAGTCAACCTGCTCGACGGCGGCGCGCCGTTCTACGACACCTACGAGACGAGCGACGGGAAGTACGTGGCGGTCGGCGCGCTCGAGCCGCAGTTTTACGCGGCGCTGCTGACCGGACTCGGGCTGGCCGGCGCCGAATTGCCCGCTCAGCTCGATGTGGATGGCTGGCCGGTGCTGCGGGCCAGGTTCACCGAGATTTTCGGCCAGCGGACCAGGGAGGAGTGGGTCGCCGTGTTCGAGAAGACCGACGCCTGCGTCGCGCCCGTGCTTTCCCCGGCCGAGGCTCCAGGGCACCCGCACAACGCCGCCAGGGGCGTGTTCACCGAGGTGGGCGGCATTACCCAGCCCGCGCCGGCGCCGAGGTTCGACCGCAGCTCCCTGGCCGGGCCGCAGGCTCCGGTGCGGCCGGGCGCCGATACCGAGAAGGTGCTCAGCGGCCTGGAGCTCAGCCCGGCTGACATCGCCGGCCTGCGGGCGCGCGGAGTGGTGGCCTGAGCCCCAAGAAGGGCGCGGGGCACAGTGCCGACAAACACAGCCGGGAGATCCTGGCACTCGCGGTGCCCGCGCTCGGGGCGCTGATCGCTGAGCCGCTGTTCCTGCTAGCCGACTCGGCGATCGTCGGCAGGCTCGGCACGACGCCGCTCGGCGGGCTCGGGGTCGCGGCCCAGGCGCTGACCACGCTGGTCAACATCTCGATCTTCCTCGCCTACGGCACGACCGCGGCCGTGGCCAGGCAACTCGGCGCGGGCGACCGGCAGGCGGCGATCCGGCAGGGAATCGACGGGATCTGGCTCGCGGGCGTGATCGGCGTGGTCGTTCTCGGGGCCGGGCTGCCGCTCGCGCTGCCGATCGTCCGCGCGTTCGGCGCGACACCGGCCGTCACCAGCCAGGCCGTCATCTACCTGCGAATCAGCCTGTTCGGCGCGCCCGGCATGCTCGCGGTGCTCGCGGGCACAGGGATCCTGCGGGGGCTGCAGGACACCAGGACCCCGCTGATCGTCTCGGTCGCCGCGAACGTCATCAACGTGGTGCTGAACGCGACCTTCGTGCTCGGCTTGCACTGGGGAATCGCCGGCTCGGCCTGGGGCACGGTGATCGCGCAGAACGGCGCGGCGATCGCCTACCTGACCATGGTGGCGGTTGGCGCGAGGCGCGCCGGGGTCGGATTCGGCATCGACCTGGCCGGAGTGCGGGCGGCCGCGCGTACCGGCGGAGCGCTGGTCATCAGGACCCTCGCGCTTCAGGCGGTGCTCGTCGCGGCGACCGCGATCGCGGCTCATCAAGGTGACATCGCCATCGCCGCTTACCAGGTCAGTTACCGGGTCTACAACGTGCTCGTACTGGCACTCGACGCGATCGCGATCGCCGCCCAGGCCATCACGGGCAAGTACCTTGGTGCCGGTGACGCGGCCGGCGCCAGGGCGGCGACCAGGCTGATGATCCGGTGGGGAGCCGGGAGCGGCGTCGTGTTCGGTCTCCTGCTGCTCGCGCTGCTCCCTGTGCTCCCGGCGCTGTTCGACGCCACGCCGGCGGTCGGGCACCTGATGATTGTCGTGCTGCTGGTCGCGGCCGCCGTCCAGCCGGTCGCCGGGGTCGTCTTCGTGCTCGACGGCGTGCTGATCGGCGCCGGCGACCAGGACTACCTGGCCATCGCCGGGCTAGCGGCCGCCGCCGTGTTCGTGCTCGCGGCCGCTTTCATCGTGATCACCGGCTCAGGGCTTGTCAGCCTCTGGTTCGCGCTCGCGGCCTGGATAGCCGCGAGGTTCGTCACGCTGACCTGGCGGGCGCACGGCAATCGCTGGCTGGTGACCGGAGCCGTGCGAGCGTAAGGGCACGCTAGATTAGCGATCATGGCCGATGCCAGCGCGACTGACCGGATCAGCCTGCTCGGGTTGCGGGCGTTCGGCCGGCACGGCGTGCTGCCAAGCGAGCGACTGGAGGGCCAGGAGTTCGTCATCGACGCGATCCTGACCCTTGACGTGCGTCCGGCGTCAGCATCCGATGACCTGTCCAAGACCGTGAGTTACGCCGTGCTCGCCCAGCGTCTGACCGAGATCGTCTCGGGCGAACCGCTTCAGCTGATCGAGACGCTGGCCGAGCGGCTCGCCGCGGTCTGCCTTGACGATGAGCGAGTGGAGCGGGCCGAGGTCACCGTGCACAAGCCGGAGGCTCCGATCGGCCTGCCGTTCAGCGACGTGACGGTCACGGTCGTCCGGTTCAGAACCTGAGGCGTTGATCCACCTGAGCGGCCAGGGTTGGAGTGGCCAAAGTGACAGACGTTAGTGCTGGGACTGGCACCTTGCGGAGGCGGCTGGTCTAACAACATCGGTGGGACATCGATGCGGTACGGCGGCCGGGCCGAGCGACATCGATGTCGCATGGATGCTGTTGCCGCAACATCTATGCGACATCGTTGTTGCTGGACGTCGGGCAGTGACCGCATCGCTGCGACATCGTTGCTGACGGCCGGGCACTATAGGTGTTTTGTCCGGCGTCCGGTAGCTATTCAGCAAGCGTCAGGGGTGGTGGGTGATGTGGCGCTCTGGTGCGGGGCGGTTATCCGTCAGGCTGGAGCGCTGGTGGTATCCAGGGGTGGCCGTGGAAGAGGTCGCGGAGGGCGTCGATCCGGGGGATTCCCCATTTGGCGGCGGTGGACAGGTAGGACTGGACGGTGGCGAATTCGGCGAGGCCGTGGAGGGTGCGCCAGCATCCGCCGGAGGTGCGCTGCTGGACTTTGACGGGGCGGATGGTTCTCTCGGCTTCGTTGTTGGTGAAGATGTCCAGGTCGGGGCGGGTGGCGAAGCGCAGGATCATGTCCTCGAAGTTCTCGAACCGGCGGGCGAGGGCGCGGGCGGTGCGGGCGTTCGCGTTGTGGCGGAACAGGTTGAGGGCGCGGCCTTCGGCGGTGATGGCGCGGTAACTGGTGAGGAGGTCCTCCAGCACGGCGGGCTCGAGGGCGGTCTTGCCGTCGCGGCGGGCGGCGGCGTCGTCGTCGCGGGCCCGGAGCAGGAGGCGGGCCATCTTGCCGGCCCATTCCTGGATTTCGGGCTCGGCGCCGTGGACGTCCTTGAGGTCGCGCAATAGGTGGGCGCCGCACCAGGCGTGGGCCGCGTCGGTGAGGTGGGCGTAGCCGCCGTAGCCGTCGCGGACCAGGATCCCGGCGTAGCCGGGGAGCACGCCGCCGGAGTCGATCGCGGCGGCGGTCCGGTTCCCGGTGTGCATCAGGGTCAGGTACCGGGTGCAGGCCAGGTGCACGTACCGCAGGCCGCCGGCGGCGCGGGCCGGGGTCTCGTCGGCGAACAGCGCCGGGGAGTCCCGCAGCAGGTCGCGGACCTTCTGGCCGAAGCCGCTGGCCTCGATCAGGGCGGCGGCCTTGCCGCGGACCCCGGCCATCCAGCCGGTGGAGGCGGCCAGCCCGGTCACCTGGGCCAGCAGCTGCGCCGCCCGGTCGAGCGGGATGTAGTGGCCGCAGGTCAGGTTCGCGGCCTGCGCGTGCACCTCGGCGCGTAGCTGGCCCGGCCCGCACGTGCGCGGGCAGCGCCGGCTCGGTCACGGTCCCGCAGCCCGGGCAGGCCTTGGACACCGCCACGTACTCGGTCACCCTCGGCGGCGGCGGGGTGATGTCGGTGACCTGGTGACGGCGCCGCGCCCAGGCCGCTCGCCGGCCAGGCCCGCGCCGCAGCCCCGGCAGCACGCCGGGGAGACCTCCACCCGCTTGTCGGGGTTATCCACCAGGTTCATCGTCGCGCCCGGCGACCCTGGCTGCTTGCCCGGCGGCCGCTTCCCCCGCTCGCGCTGCGACCGGTCCCGCGGCTTCTTCTTGCTATACGGGCTGTCCGACGACGGCGGCCGCGACGAGTTCGACGAATCCCGCCGGACCTGCCGCTCCACCTCCTCCACCCGCGCCCGCAGCTCCGCGTTCACCCGGTACGCCTCCGCGAGCAGCTCCGCCAGCACGGCATGCGGCAGCGCGGACAGCTCCTCCGCAGACGGCACACCAGACACATCAGGCACAGCCCGCAAACCTGCCCCATCGCCACCCGAAGATCAACAACCACCACGGCGTGTCGGACACGCCAACCCGGCCACACCCGCCGAACAGGCCCAACACCGCTGACACTTGCTGAATAGCTACGGCGTCCGAGTCCGGGGTCCCGGCTAGAAGATCCTTGCCCTGGTTGGGGTTACTCGGATCAGGTGCGGATAGTCGGCGGCCATGCCCTCGGGCTGCCAGCCCATCGCGGCGATCTGGTCACCGTACTTGGCCAGGTAGTCAGCCACGTCGTTGAGGCCGGCGGCGTCCTCGTCGATCCGCGCGGTGCCCTCGAAGACCACGACTCCCGCGCCTTCGCCGTCGCTGTCCAGATGCAGGCTGACGTTCGGGTTTGCCCGGATATTCGGGGTCTTTGGCCCGTTCTTCGACCCGTAGATCATGAACTCGCTGCCGTCCCAGAGGAACCAGACGAGCGATGACTGTACCCGGCCGGCTGGGTTCACCGTCGTGAGCCAGATGACTGGCTCGTCCTTCAGCCTGGCCTCAGCATCGACGTGCTTCGGGTTAGAAAGATCCAGGATCATGACGTCGGCTCCTTGTACGGGTTAATATCCCCATCTGATTCTGGGGGGCAACTATGTCAGCGATCCCGTTGATCTTCACCAGCGGCTGGGCCAGTGGCATCAACTCGTACGCCGTGGTGCTCCTGCTCGGGCTGCTCGGCCGGTTCGGGCACGAGCCAGTGGTTCCGCCTGCGCTTGAGCGCACCGACGTGCTCATCGCGGCCGGCGTGCTGTACCTCGGTCAGTTCGTGTTCGGCAAGATCCCTTACGTGGACTCGGTGTGGGACGTGGTCCACACCGTGATCAGGCCGATCATGGGCGCCGCGATCGCCGCCCTGATCGCCGGGCACGCGCACTCGCTGCCCGAAGCGCTCGCGGCCAGCATCGGCGGCAGCGTTGCCCTGGTGACCCACCTGGTCAAGACGGGGATCAGGGCCGGGATCAACACCAGCCCTGAACCAGTGAGCAACATCATCGCGAGTTCGCTCGAGGATCTGGTCGTCGCCGGGATCGTAGTGCTCGCGCTCCTGCATCCGCTGACAGCCGCGATCATCGCCGGCGGGCTGCTCCTGCTCGGGATCGTCCTGGTCATCGCCCTGGCCAAGCGCATCCGCACATATCTGCGCAACCGCCGCGAGCGCCGCCGCCAGCGCCAGCTCCGCCGGCCAGGCCCCGCGACCTGACCAATTGGCCGGGCGGCAGGCGCGGGTGATAGTTCATGTGGCGTTCCGTGGAACGCAACTTCGGGCGCATAGCATCGCTGGATGGGGATGGCCAGGTCGTGCGATCAATGCGGCAGGTTGTTCGTTCCGCGGCGGGAGCACGCGCGGTTCTGTTCGGCTGACTGCCGGGTGGCGTGGAACCGTGACAACAAGGCGGCTGACCCCGTGGCCGATGTGAACGCTCTCGCCTGGTCGGTGACCGGGATGAAGGAAGCGGCCGACCGGGTGTCGCGGGCGAGAGCCTGGGATCAGGCCAGGGCGTTCGCCGTGATCAGCGAGGCTGTGTGGTGGGTGACCATCGTCGATGCCACGCTGGTTCGCTATCACCCCGAGATGTATGACCGGGTGCTGGCCGATCAGGAGGCTGACGAGCAGTCGCTCATCGAGCACACCCTTGGCGGGCTGCGTTTCGTGCGGAATCAGATCGGCCAGGAGGCCGACCAGTCCGGCTTCATCCGGCTTGAGGAAGGGCAGCGCGAGCCAGCCGACGGGTGCGTGGCGGCCTGGATCTGGCGGCCGCAGGCCGAACCGTCCTGCGAGTCGCTTTCTGCCGATGGCAGGGAGTGGGAGCTGGCCAGGTACCAGTCGTACCAGGCTCAGCTCGCCGGGCGGCTCGTCGGCGAGACCTTCAGCCGGGCGGCGGCGTTCCTCAGCCTCGCCGCCGCGAGCGCGATCCAGGTGGCCGAGACCGCCCTGGGCTAGTGCCCGGCGGCCAGTTCGACGACTCGAATGATCACCATGACGAAGGCCACGCCGAGGTAGGCCCACATCGCGAGCATGCTTACCCGCCTGGTCGTCGACATCCGGACCGGAGCGAGCATGGCCAGAGGCGGCATGCGCCAGCCGTCCTTAGCCGCCCGGTCGGCCGGCTTGATGTCCTTCACGCCAGCGGGGGCACCGGGTCCGGAACCGCGGGCTAGCCAGCGCCGCCTGGCGCCTCGCGCCACCATCACCACAGCGGCCACGATGCCCACGCCGACCGCGGTCAAGAGGATCACGATGACCTGCGTCGAGGTCACCGACCCGAACACCACGGAAGCCATCAAGATCGCCGAGAGCACAACCAGCACGCCGACGACGATCGAGGCGAGCACGTTCGTCACCTTGCCGTTGACCCACGGGCCGAGCACAGCCTTGTCGTTGCAGAGCAAAAGCAGGAAAACCGTAGCGCTCGGCAGCAGCACTCCCGCGAGAACCTGGACGCCTTCGGTCAGCAAGCCGAGCGGCGAGCCTGGAATCAGCACGACCGCGGCGGCGACCGCGATCAGCGCCGCGTACATGGCGTAGAAGCCCTTAGCCTGCTTTACGCCCCGGTGCAATGAGTGCTTCAGGCCGAGCACGTCGCCGATCGCGTAGGCCGTGGAAAGCGACACCGCGAAGGCGCCGATCATGGAGGCGTCGAGCAGCGCGATCGCGAAGATCACCCCGGCCGCGTGGCCGGCGTAGGCAGCCAGGCCGGCGGCCAGCCCGCCCGAGTCGGTGAACTGAGCGTGATGCGCTCCCGCGAAAGCAGCCGCGGTGGCGCCCATCAGGGCGGCTCCGCCGATCACCACGACGATGATGCCGATCCACAGGTCCGCCTTCTCGTAGCGCATGAACCTGGGCGTGATGCGCTTGTCGATGATGTAGGACTGCTGGAAGAACAGCTGCCACGGCGCGACGGTAGTACCGACGATACCGATGATCAGCAGCATGACCAGGGAAAGGTTGCCGCTGCCGCCGGGAACGGAAGGGAGCAGGAAGCCCTGTGCCATCTGGGCGGCCGGCGGGTGGGCGATCACGTAGACCGGGATCAGCAGCAGGGAGCCGACGCAGAAGATCAGCGCCATCCGCTCGAACCGCCGGAAGCTGCCGGTGGAAGCGGCGAGCACGATAACCGCCCCGGCCAGGATCACCGCCACGACCTTCGGCACCCCGAGGTACTGAGCGGCCAGCGCGATCCCGATGAACTCGGTGATGATCGTCAGCGCGTTGAGCAGGAACAGGTCGATGACGCTGAAGGCACCCCAGAACCGGCCGAACCGCTCGAGGATCAGCTTGGCGTGCCCGACGCCGGTGACCGCACCCAGCCGCAGCACCATTTCCTGGTTCACGTAAAGGACCGGCACAAGCAGCAGGAAGGTAAAGAGCAGCTTGGTGCCGTACTGCTGCCCGGCCTGGCCGTAGGTCGAGAAGGCGCCGGCGTCGTTGTCGCCGCACATCACGATCAGGCCCGGTCCCACGATCGCGAGCAGCGTCTTCAGCTTGGCCGGAATCGACCGGCGGCTGCCGGTGTCATCCAGGGAAATCGAGCCGAAGGCACCCTTGATGTCGCCTACGTGGGCGGAGTCGAGAGCGGCGCTGCGAGCCGGGCTGATCAGGCTCGGGCTGGTCGTGGTCATAGCAAAGACCCCTTTCACCCGCGAAAATGCGGGATCCGGGGGGCACGCGCTCGGGTAGCTCAGCCGGCTGAGATTACTCCCGGCTGCTGGCCGAACTTGAGGAAGTCGCGCGCGTGCCCGGAACGGGCTGGAAGAACGGCGGTATGGGGCCAGCTCCGGCCCGGTCTATCGTGTTCCACGACTCGCCTCCCTTCAGCCAAGCAACCTGAGTTCGCAGGCAGCATGCATGTGCACCCGTACGGGAGGTACGCGCCCGGTCAGTCCGAAACGCCGGCACCTCTCTCGTTAGAGCTTTGGCACTTCACGGCGTAGCGGCTCTGTTGCCAACTGCCCGCAGCCACTTGGCCTCACCCCTTAGGCCGGGGAGAGGTGTCCTGATCCGGAGCGTCTCTCGACGGTTGGGATCAGTGGCCTATGTCCGTGAAGACGCCTCACCGAACGAGGTGTCCTTGTCAACCACTGACGAGCATGCCCGATCCGACTAATAAAAGTCAATTCGCCGCGCACCCGCCAGAGCTATATCAGCAATAGTTAACCAAGGTTTATTCCCGGCGAAATACCGCCTCCCGGCGGCGCCAGTCGTCAGGCAGCGTGACCTCGAGCACGTCATCGACCGTGATCAAGCCGATCATGGTGGAGTTGTCGTCCACGACAGGAATCGTGATCAGGTTGTAGTCGCTCATGAGCACAGCGACATCGGTCATGTCGGTGTCGGCGCCGATCCGCACCGGGTCGTCATCGCAGACCGCGGCGAGCTCGGTGTCCTGATCGGCCTGAAGCAGCGTCACCAGCTTGGCGACGCCGCACAGCCTGCCTTCTTCGTCGACGGCGTGCACCGTGGTCAGCGCCTCCGGCTGAAGGCTCAGGGAACCGCGAACAGCGGCTAGCGCGTCGGCTACCCGCTCGTGCCGCGCGACGGCAAGGAAGTCCATGCCCATCAGGCCGCCCGCGCTGGTCGGGTTGAATCCCATCAGGGTAAGTACCTTGGTGCGCTGGCCGACCGGGAGCAGGTCAAGCACGGGCTGCCGGCGCCGCTGCGGCAATTCTGAGATCGCGTCGGCGGCGTCGTCCGCCCGCATCCGGCCGATCACCTGGGCGATCTCGGCGTCGGTGCGCGCGCCGAGCAGCCTCGTCGCCAGGTCTTCGTCAAGCTCCTCGAAGACGTCCGCCTCAAGCTCAGGATCGGCGTGCACCTGGCCAAGGATCTCGGTCTCCTCGGCCTTGGATGCCTCTTCGAGCAGGTCGGCGATCTGGGCCGGTTTCAGCCGCCTGATCTGCGCGAAAGGCCCGCGCAGTAGCGCACTGCTCGCGTGCCCGATCAGCGGCTCGAAGTTGGCCCAGTCATCGAACTGGTGCACTTCAGGCTCTCCGGGCGCAATCAGGCGCAGCAAGCCTCGCGGCCGGCGGTGCGTGTCGACGCCGGCCAGCACCCAGTCGTTAGCCTGGCCCCTGAGCTCGAGATCGGCGGCCTTGATCAGGCGGGCGCTCGGCACGTCGATAAGCCGGTGCCCGAGCACGTCTGCCCGCAGCAGCACCTCGCCGTGCCGCCGCTCGAAGCGACGCAGGTCAAGCTTGGCACTGCTCAGCTTAAGCACCTCGCCGTCGAAAACGGTCGCCTGCCCGAACGGCACGAACACCTCCCGGCCGCCGACCGAAGCGACCAGGCCGGTGACAACCGGCGACTCCGCGCCCCGCAGCCGCACGATGACATCGGCGAGCCGCCCGATCGACTCGCCCCTGCGGTCGGTCATCGGCCGTCCGACCAGGTCGGACAGGTGCAATACGCGCTCGCTGGCCGTCTCTGGCTCTGCCGCGGCCGGTGTTGCGCTCATCTCAGCGCGCCTTTCCGTTCTGCGGTTTGGTTTGCTACCAAGCACAGTACGTCCCGCTCGCCGGCGAACGCGTTGCTGAGACTTTGCCCGGTTAACTGCCCAGGTGCTTACTAAGTAGAGCCACGATGGTATGAAGGCCACGATGCGAGATTGAGTGGAGGAACCGCAAACTTGGCGACTGGCAAGGAAGTTGGGCTCGCGGAGAGCCAGGACTATGTGGCCGAGAGCCTGGGCTACGCCGTTAAGCGCCGGCTGCTCGGCCCTCCGCTAGTTAACGAGCAACTCGGCGAGGAACGGCTGTCCAATCCGCTCGCGCTCGGAGTGCTGGCACCTGACGGGATCTCATCCTCGGCCTACGGCACCGAGGAAATCCTCATCGAACTGCTCAAGGCCGGCCTTGGGGTCACAGCCTTCGCGCTGATCCTGCCGCTGACCGGGGTCGTCTTGTTCGTGATGGCGCTGGTGGTGCTGTCCTACCGCGAGGTCGTCACGATCTACACGAGGGCGGGCGGCTCGTACGTGGTCGCGCGAGAGAACTTCGGTCCCAAGGTCGCGCAGGTAGCCGCCGTCGCGCTGCTCATTGACTATGTCGTCACCGTGGCGGTCCAGGTGGCGGCCGGGACCGCGGCGGTGGCCTCGGCGATTCCTGCGCTCAACAATCAGGACATCCTGCTGACCATCTCGATCGTCATCGTCCTCCTCATGCTGTACGGCAACCTGCGCGGCATCAGAGAGGCCGGGCGCGCGTTCGCGGTTCCCACGTACCTGTTCGCGGGCGTGATGTTCCTCGTTATCATCGTCGGGCTGTTCAGGGAGTTGTTCTTCACGCTGCCTCCGGTGCACATCCCCCACGGCGCCGACGTGTGGGGCAGCGGCGTCACGCCCGACCACTCGGCTCTGATCAGCTTCGGCCTTGTCTTCGTGCTCTTGCGGGCGTTCGCCAACGGCGGTTCCTCGCTGACCGGCATCGAGGCAGTGTCCAATGCGGTCAGCGCGTTCCGGCCGCCCGAGGGCCTTAACGCCCGCAAGGTACTGGTGACCGAGGGCCTGATCCTCGGCACGCTGGTAGCCGGGATTTCCTGGCTGGCGCACGCGACCCACGCGACTCCCTACGTTTCCGGCGTGCCGACGGTCATCTCGCAAGAGGCCAGGGCCGTCTTCGGCCAGACGGCGTTCGGCACTTTCATGTTCGTCCTCGTTCAGGCCGCGACCGCGCTGATCCTCTATACCGGCGGCAACACCAGCTTCAACGGGTTCCCCTTCCTGGCCAGCTTCGTGGCTGAGGACGCGTTCCTGCCCAGATGGCTGACTAAGCGCGGACACCGGCTGGTGTTCTCCAACGGCATGGTCGTGCTGGCCGTGCTTTCTTGCGCCCTGCTCGTGGTAGTCGGCTCGAACGTCAACAGACTGGTGCCGTTCTACGCCCTCGGCGTGTTCACCGCGTTCACGCTGGCCGGCTTCGGCATGGCGAGATATCACCACACGCACAAGGAACGCGGCTGGCGGCACAAGCAGGCGATCAACTTCTCGGCCGGAGTGACCTCGCTGATCGTGGTGGTGATCTTCGCGGTGGTGAAGTTCACTGAGGGGGCCTGGCTGGTATTGGTCGTCTTCGCAGTGGGGGTGCCGGCCCTTATCAGGCTGAACCGGCAGTACCGCCTGGAAGCCGAGGTGCTCGAGAGCATCAGCCACAACGACCAGCGCCCGCTCAAGGCGACCGCCCCCACCTACGCCAGGCGCACGGTCTTCGTATTCGTCGACGACTTTGACCTGGCGACGCTCGCGGGACTCAGGTACGCCAGGAGCCTGCGGCCGACTAGCATGCGCGCGGTTCACTTCGTGCTCGACAGCACCCAGGCCTCCAAGCTGCGGCAGGACTGGCTGCGCGCCGACACGGGCGTCGTGCTTGACCTGGTCGACTGCCCTGACCGGCGGCTGGCCAAGGCCGCGGCCGAGATGGTGCTCGCCGAGGCCAACCTGCCCGGGGTCGGCGTCACCGCGGTACTGCCGAGGCGCAGCTACACGCCGCTGCTCGGACGCCTGCTGCACGACCGCTCGGCCGACAAGATCGCGAGCGTAGTAAGCCAGATCCCGCACGCTGCCGCGACGATCGTGCCTTTCGACGTCCGCAGCAGGGTCGAGGTACTGGCCGCCCGCGAGCGGGAGCGGACGGACGCCAAGGTCGTCGCGACGCCAGAGGGCGACGTGACCCCCGACTCGACGCCGGAAAGCACAGGGACCGAGCGCCAGGATGGGCGGGCCGCCCGCGAGGCGGGCCAGCCGATCTCACCTGACCTGATCCCCGCCGCGCTGCCCGAGCCCGATGGCACCGACTACAACCGCCCCGTCCCCTCGGCCGCCGCCACGCCGATCGGGCGCCTGCCCAAGCGCGGCCGGGCGGTCGTGGAAGGCAGGGTGCACGCGGTCGAAATCAGGCCAGTTGAGGCCAATACGGTGCTGGCCTGCGAGGTCGTCGACTCGACCGGGGCGATCACGGCGATGTTTTACGGCCGGTCTTACATCCCAGGGCTTGACCCGGGTGCGAAAGTAAGGCTGACCGGCCAGGTCGGTACGCGCGGCAAGGCCATGGTGATGGTCAATCCCGCGTACGAGCTGATCTCGCCAGGAAAGGGTGACTCGCCAACGCCATGAGCGAGGGCCGCGATGGAAGCGACACCTCCGGGGGGACCGGGGGGGTCGTCCCGCCGAGCCAGCACGGCTGCGGACAATCAGGGGCCGCGGCCCGGTCGCCCGGACGGCTGCGGCAATGGGCCAGCCACAACTTCAGGACCGCCAGAGCGGGCAAGACCAGCCAGCGGCATGGCCATGACCACGGCCTGGGCGGCGATCACACCCACGGTGCCGGGCTTACGCTGACCGGCGAGCACCGCAAGTCCCTGGTCATCGTCATGCTGATCACGCTGACCGTGGCCCTCGCGGAGGCTATCGGGGCCTGGGCGACCGGGGCGCTTGTGCTGTTCGCCGACGCTGCTCACATGGCGGCCGACGCCGCAGGCGTCGGACTCTCGCTGCTGGCCGTGCTCTTCGCGGCTCGTCCGCCGACGCTCAAGCGCACGTTCGGCTACGCCAGGGCCGAAATCCTGGCGGCGATGACTAATGCGGTGCTTCTTTGCGGAATGTCAATCTTTGTCATTTCCGAGGCCATCACCAGGCTCGTGACGCCTTCCGGCGTGGAATCACCTCAACTGGTGATCTTCGGTGTGGTCGCGCTGGCCGCCAACGGAACCAGCCTGCTCGTCCTGCGCCGGGGCCAGTCGGCGAGCCTGAACCTGCGGGGCGCGTTCCTTGAAGTCGCCTCCGACGCCTTCGGCGCCTTCGCCGTCATCGTGACCGGCCTGGTGATCTGGGCGACCGGCTTCGCTCGGGCCGACCCGATCGCGTCGCTTCTGGTCGGGGCGCTGATCTTGCCGCGAACCTGGCGGCTGCTCGCCGAGGCGATCAACGTGCTGCTCGAGGCCAGCCCGCGCGGCATTGACCTGAACGAGGTCAGGCAGCACCTGACCTGCCTCGCCGGAGTAACCGACGTACATGACCTGCATGCCTGGACCATCACCTCAGGGTTGCCGGTAATCTCCGCGCACGTCGTCGTCGAGCCGGACGTGCTGACCGACGGTACAAGCGCGGTAATGCTCGACGTGCTGCAGGACTGCCTGCGGGGCCACTTCGACGTCGACCATTCGACCTTCCAGCTCGAGCTCGCCGGCCACGCGGACCATGAGCAGCCCATGCATCGTTAAACTTCCAGCCCTGGCCACTCTCGCTACTCGCGAGTAGCATTTTTGGCAGATCGCCATCTTGGGAGTTGCCGTGAGCACCTTTGACCACTACGTCACCGAGGTAAAGTCCGGCACCTGGGATGTGCCCATGACCGGCTTCACCAGGTTCAACTGGGACTACGACGGCGGCCGGTCCCGGCTGCTCGACCTGTACCAGCGGGGCAAGGACAAGCAGTGGGACGCGACGAAGCGCATCGACTGGGACATCCCGGTCGACCCCACGAACGTCATGGAGCAGGACGAATCGTTCCAGCCGATCTACGGGTCCCGGCAGTGGGAGCTGCTCAACCAGCAGCAGAAGGACGAGGTAGGACTGCACCTGTCGTCCTGGCTGTTCAGCCAGTTCCTGCACGGCGAGCAGGGCGCGCTCACCGTCGCGGCCAGGATCGTGGAGACGGTGCCTGACATCGACTCCAAGTTCTACGCCGCGACCCAGGTGATGGACGAGGCCAGGCACGTCGAGCTGTACCAGAAGTTCATCAAGGACAAGATCGGCATCTACTACCCGATCAACGACGACCTGGCCACGCTGCTCGGCGAGGCCCTGGCCGACGGCCGGTGGGACTATCCGTACCTCGGCATGCAGGTGCTGATCGAGGGCCTGGCGCTGGCCGCGTTCGGCGTGCACCGTGACCTGTCGAACAATCCCCTGGTGACCCAGTTGCTCGCCTACGTGATGCAGGACGAGGCCAGGCACGTCGCGTTCGGCCGGCTGGCGCTGCGCGAGTACTACGCGGAGCTGACCGAAGCCGAGCGGGCCGAGCGGGAGGACTTCCTGGTCGAGGGCTGCTACCTGATGAACAACCGGTTCCGTGGCCGGGAGGTGTGGGAGCGGCTCGGCTTCGACGTGGACGAGTGCCTCGAGTTCACCGAGCACTCGCCGGTGCAGCAGGCCTTCAGGTCACTGCTGTTCACCAGGATCGTCCCCTGCGTGCGCGACATCGGCCTGTGGGGTCCGAAGGTGAGGCACGCCTTCGCCGATCTTGGCGTCCTGAGCGCGGCCGACGCCGACCTGGAACAGCTCATGAAGGCGGACGAGGATCTAGCCGAGCAAATAGATCAGCAAAAATACGCCGCCGAACTCGCCGCCCGCCACGCCGAGGTGGACGAGGCCATCGTCGCGGGGAGTTCGCCCCAGGACTAACACAGAGTTACCTAGCACACCGTTCTGCTCGGTACGCTGAGGCAGCGTGCCGAGCAGGAAGGGCGGGCGGGTGAACGATCTCAGGGTCACATTCGCTGGCCAGGTGTATGGCTTTTCACCCGGTCAGACCGTGCACATCGGTCGCAGCCCGGAAAATACCGTCATCGTCTCCGATCCGCTCGTTTCCAGGGAACATGCGCAGGTACGGTGGCAAGCCGATGGCTGGGTGCTAGACGATCTCGGCAAAGGCCGGACGTTCGTTGGCGGCATGCCAGTCAGCTCGGTGCGGGTCAGGCAGCCGATTGAGGTGCGGCTGGCGACTCCGCTCGGGCCTGAGCTGCGGATCGAGTCGGTGACCGATCTCCCCCCGGCTGAGCCTACGATCGTGCACGTCGGTGCGGACGAGCCTGAGCAGGCCGCCCCGGCCAGGCACGCTAGCTCGATTCATCGGTCCCGGTTGTGGCGGGGCGACATCTCAGGCAGTCATTCGAGCCCGATCTACAGCCAGCTTCCCGCCCATCACGCCCGGCTTGAATCACCGGGCGGCGAGTTCGCCACCGCCGTGCACATCCTGGTGCCGATCAGGAGCTGGCTGAAGGATCCGGGCTGGAAGCAGGGGTCGCGGCTGCTCGTGATCGCCTACGGGCTGCTGCCCTCGCTGTTCGTGGTGCTGTTCTCGAGCACCACCGACGTCAACGTGCCCGGCTGGGCCTACAGCCTGGCGATCGCGCCGCTGTGGGCGGTGGCGTTCTGGCTGCTGATCAGGCCGGGCCGGATCACCAGGCTGATCGCCTGGCTGGCGGCCGGGATCATCGCGGCGGTGATCCTGCTGCTGCCCGTGCTGACGTTGCCCTGGGAGAACGCCCTCGATACGGGCAGCCCGCGCAACGTGCTGCCGTGGATCTACGGCGTCGGCTTCGCCGAGGAGATCACCAAGGCCCTTCCGATCCTGATCGCGGCGCTGCTGCTGCGCTGGGTCTGGAAGATCACGCTCGACGTGCGGGTGTGGATGTTCCTCGGGACGATCGCCGGACTGGCGTTCGGGGTCCGCGAGTCCGTGCTGTACACGTCCAGCTACCTGATGCAGGGCAATCACCACGCCGGGCTCGCGATCCCGCTGATCCTCAGCTTCGCGCAGCGGGTGTTCGTCGACGGCTTCCAGCACGCGGTGTGGGCCGGAATCTCGGCGTTCTTCATCGGCATGGGGGTCAACTACCGGCGGCGCCGCATCCCGCTGATCATCTTCGGGATCACGCTGCCCGCCGTGCTGCACGGGCTCAACGACTGGGCAACTCAACTGGCCACGCACTGGCTGTGGATCCTGATGGAGGCGTTGTCCCTGCTCTTGTTCATCGGGTACACGATGTCGGCAGCGACGATCGAGAAGCAGGTGAGTGAGACCCCGCTGTTCCGGGGCGAATCGATGATCATGGACAGGATCAAGCTCGGCCCGGATGGTAGCGAGCCGACCCGCTAGCTACGATCAACGAGTGACCGATTCGCCGTTGCCAGCCTTCCCTGACGGTTTTGCCTGGGGCGTCGCTACCGCCGCTTACCAGATTGAAGGCGCCGCCACCGAGGATGGCCGCGGCCCCTCCGTCTGGGACACGTTCGTGAAGCGGCCGGGCGCGATCCGCGACGGCCACACCGGCGACGTAGCCACCGATCACTATCACCGCTGGGCGCAGGATATCGAGCTCATGGCCGACCTGGGCCTGGACGCGTACCGGTTCTCGATCGCATGGCCAAGGATCCAGCCGACCGGAAGCGGCCAGCCGAACCAGGCCGGCCTTGACTTCTACGACCGGCTCACCGACGCGCTGCTCGCGGCCGGCATCCGGCCGGTGCCGACGTTGTATCACTGGGACCTGCCGCAGGCACTTGAGGACGCGGGCGGCTGGCTGTCTCGCGAAACCTCGCAGCGGTTCGCCGACTACGCCGGGATCGTGGCGGGCCGGCTGGCTGACCGGATCGGGCAGTGGATCACGCTGAACGAGCCGTTCGTCGTCACGGCGTTCGGGTACGCGCTCGGCATCCACGCCCCTGGCAAGGCCCTGATGCTCGACGCCCTGCCGACCGCGCACTACCAGTTGCTCGGCCACGGCCTCGCCAACCAGGCGCTGCGCGCCGCCGGCGCCGCCGAGGTCATGATCACCAACAATTACTCACCCGCCTGGCCGGCCAGCTCGAGCGCCGCCGACATCGAGGCGGCCGCCGCCTACGACGTGCTGCAGAACCGGATCTTCACCGATCCTGTCTTGCTCGGCGAGTACCCGGACCTGGCCGCGTTCGGGATCAGCGAAGCCGGGCTCCCGTGCGTTCTTGACGGGGATCTCGCCATCATCTCGGCACCCGTCGACGGGCTCGGAGTGAACTACTACAACCCGACCCGGCTGTCGGCACTGCCTGACTCCCCGCTGCCGTTCCAGATGCAGCCGATTCCCGGCTACCCGGTGACCGCGTTCGGCTGGCCGGTAATCCCGGCCGGGCTCAGCGAGCTCCTCGGGCTGCTCGACGAGCGTTACGGCGACCGGCTGCCGCCCGTCTACATCACCGAGAACGGCTGCTCGCAGGACGACAAGCCTGAGCCGGACGGATCGGTCAATGACCCCGCCCGGATCGAGTACCTGGACGGGCACCTGCGGGCCGTGCTTGACGCGATCGGCGCCGGGGTGGATGTCCGCGGCTACTTCCAGTGGACCCTCACCGACAACTTCGAGTGGAGCGAGGGTTACCACCAGCGCTTCGGCCTCGTCTACCTGGACACCGAAACCCTTAGCCGGACGCCAAAGGCATCTTTCGCCTGGTACAAGAACCTGATCGCGAGCCAGCACGGCTCCGCGTCTCGTTCAGCCCGCGTCTAGGCCCTTGCCGACCTGGGCGCCAAGTTCCGGGTGGACGCAGCGCCAGTACTCGACGACGCGGGACTTCGTCTCCGTCGTGACCTCAGGCGCGCTGGCGTGGGCGCAGATGTTCGTGACCAGGTGCTCCTGCTCGGTCTCGCTCATGACGTTCTCCCAGAGGGCGTGAGGCTGGACGAAGTCGTCATCGTCCACCCTGGGCACGTAGGCACTGCGCACGATCTCGCCGGCCACGTGATAGCTCTCGTCATCCCACCGGGCCGGATCGGCGACCGGGCCGCCCGCCGAGTTCGGCGCGTAGACCGGATCGCCGGGGTTCTGGTACCGCATGGAACCGTCCTTGTTGTAAGAATGGACGGGCGACCTGGGCGCGTTGACCGGTAGCTGCAGGTAGTTGGTACCGATCCGGTAGCGGTGCGTGTCCGGGTAGGAGAAGAGCCGGCCTTGGAGCATCTTGTCCGGCGACGAGCCGATGCCGGGAACGAAATTGGCCGGCTCGAAGGCGGCCTGCTCGATCTCGGCGAAGTAGTTATCCGGGTTCCTGTTCAGCGTGATGGTGCCGATCGGGATCGGCGGGTAGTCGGCGTGCGGCCAGACCTTGGTCAGGTCGAACGGGTTGAAGTGGTAGGACTCGGCCGCTTCGAACGGCATGATCTGCACTTGCACCGTCCAGGACGGGTAGTCGCCGCTGGCGATCGCGGTATGCAAGTCCCTGAGATGGAAATCTGGGTCAGCGGCGGCCATCGCGGCCGCGTCGGAGAGCGTGAAGTTCCTGATGCCCTGGTCGGTCTTGAGGTGGTACTTGACCCAGAACTTCTCGCCGCCCGCGTTGTACCAGAGGAACGTGTGGCTGCCGTAACCGTTCATGTTCCGCCAGGTGCGGGGCGTGCCGCGATCGCTCATCAAGATCGTGACCTGGTGCGCGGACTCAGTCGACAGGGTCCAGAAGTCCCACTGCATGTTGTTGTCGCGGGTGTGCGTATCGGCCCGGCGCTTCTGGCTGTGGATGAAATCCTGGAATTTTTGCGGATCCCTGACGAAGAAAACCGGAGTGTTGTTGCCAACCAGGTCATAGTTCCCCTGATCGGTGTAGAACTTGATCGCGAAGCCGCGCGGGTCGCGGGCGGTGTCCGCACTGCCAAGTTCACCGGCGACCGTCGAGAACCTGATGAGCAGGTCCGTCGTCGCGCCCCCGGCGAACAGGCCGGCCTTGGTGAACTCGCTCATGTCCCTCGTGGCCCGCCAGACGCCGTAGGCGCCACCGCCCTTGGCGTGCACGACCCGCTCTGGCACGCGCTCCCGGTTAAACTGCGCCATCTTCTGCAGCAGGTAGTGGTCTTGCAGCAGCAGCGGACCCTCGGTCCCAGCCGACTGCGAGAACTCGTCGCTTGGCGCCGGTATACCGGCGTCGGTCGTGGTCAGCTTCTTGTGATCGGTCATTTGACCTGGCTCCCTTCCCGCTAGCGCCGTCAACCTCGATCGTTTCACGAGGTGATTACGATGTCACCGTGAGTAACTGTTGGTTCGTGATCGCCCGACCAGAGCATCAGGCGATTTATGCTGGACTGGTCCGCCATACTTGCGTGCATGCCCGTGGAGTACAGCAGTAGCCATGCCTGACCCAGACGACTTCGACCAGCAACTTCGCGATCTCACATCCGGACAGGCTGAGCCCGCGAGGTTCACCGAGTTGTCCGCCGCCGAGCGGGCTCGCCGCAACCAGAGCCCGCCCCCGCCCGCCAAGAAGAAGCGCTGGCGCAGCACCAGGAAAGCCAAGCAGTTGCGCAAGCCGGCTGACGACACCGGCCGCAAGCGCACCAGCCCTCGCGGAAAGCGCAAGTTGTCCGCTGTCGGCTCGGCCGCGAAGAAACCACGTACCGCGAGCCAGCGCAGGCAGCGACTGCTGTCGGCCGCGCGCCTGGTTGGCATCCTGATCGCTTTCGCCGCCTTGCTTTACGGACTGCACTTGCTCGGTCTCGGCCCGCAGTAGCACCGATGCGGCGGATCGACGAGCAGCTAGGGTTCGTCACCGAGATCGGGCGGCTCAAAGGGGTACTGAGGCAGACGAGGCTGGCCGGGCTCGACCGACGGGAAAACTCCGCCGAGCATTCCTGGCACTTGGCCGTGATGGCGCTGGCCCTGGCGGAGCACGCACCGCCGGGCACGGACCTGAGCAAGGTCATCGCCATGGTGCTGATCCACGACCTGGTCGAGATCGACGCTGGCGACTTGTTCCTCTACGCCGACCAAGCCGAGCACGACCGGCAGGAGCTCGCGGAGCAAGCGGCCGCGGACCGGATCTTCGCCATCCTGCCACCCGATCAGGCGACCGGCCTCCGGCAACTCTGGGATGAGTTCAACGAGCGGCGCACCCCCGAGGCCCGCTTCGCCCGTGCCCTCGACCGGCTCCAGCCAATGCTGGAGAACCTGGCCGTCGGCGGCGGCACCTGGCAAGCCCACGGCATCACCGCTGACCAGGTCCTGACCAAGGTCAAGCTGATCGAAGAAGGCTCGCCGAGCCTCGGCCGCTACGCCAGCGACCTGATCGCCAAAGCCGTCACCGACGGCCTCCTAGCCCCCGCCTCTGACCCGCTCCCCCCACCGCTTCCCCCCAGGCCAGGCGAATCCGTCATATTGCCCATATCGGATCGCCGATCCTTTGTCACAGGCCCAGCGTTGTTCCTGAGCTGGGGTCAGGCCCCCCGCGAAGAACAACCCTGGGCCTCACTGCCCGCCAGGCCACCAGGCCGCCAGGCCGCCAGGCCGTCCGCGGGCCGGGTGGCCGGCCCCGGCCAGAAGCAAACTCCACCGTGGCCATGACCGTCACCCGGAAAGAAACGCATCGATGGCCGATGGGGCGTTGCTCTAGGGGTGAGGCGGGTCACTGAAGGCCAATGCCAGGGAGGCGGGGGCACTTCGCTGTTGTTTTTACCGAGGTAGAGTGCCCCCGCCTCCGGCGACCCGGCGGCGGCTTGCGCCGAATGCCCGGAATGCCGGGATATCCAGGCGGGATCGGCCGGCGACACGGCGCCTCCCTGGGGTTGGTCCGGCAGCCCTTCCCCGCCTCAGTCTCCGGTATTTCCGGTATTTCCGGCATCCGGGCATTCAGCCACTCCGGTCGCGGACACCGGGGGCACCCTGGGGCCGTAAAAACCACCCCGAAGTGCCCCCGGTGCTCGGGCAAGACCGTCCGGGACCCGCCTCACTCCACGAGAAACGCATCGATGGCCCACCGATGTCGTTCTGGCTGGTGGGCCAACCACAACGCTGGCCCATCGATGCTGTTTCCGCGACATCGATGGGCCATCGTTGTGGTGACTGGCCCGGCGGGAACGACATCGGTGGGCCATCGTTGTCGTTCAGCCCGACAATCCGGGCGGTTTGTCGGGATCGGGGCCGGGGCCGGGACTGGGGCGCCGAGGACCCGGGGCCGGGGCCGGACCGCCGGGACCGGGGGCCGGGGCCGGACCGCCGGGACCGGGGGCCGGGGCCGGACCGCCGGGGCCGGGGGCCGGGGCCGGGGGCCGGGGCCGGACCGCCGGGGCCGGGGCCGCCGAGGACCGGGGGCCGGGCCGCCGGGGCGGGGGTCAGGGGAAGAAGATCAGTTTTACGGCTGAGATCACGCCGATGATGACGATGATGATTCGCAGGGCCAGCGGCGGCAGGCGGCGGCCGACCTTGGCGCCGATCAGGCCGCCGATCGCGGAGCCGACGGCTATTAGCCCTACGGCCAGCCAGGCCACGTGAGCGAAGATCATGAACACGACGGCGGCGGTCGTGTTCACGATCGTGACCAGCACGTTCTTGCCGGCGTTGATTCGCTGGAGGCTGTCGGAAAGGAATACGCCGAGCAACCCGACCAGGATGACGCCCTGGGCCGCGCCGAAGTAGCCGCCGTAAACGCCGGTGAGGAAGACCCCGGCCAGCAGAAAAGGGCTGGTCCCCGCAGGTTCATCGCCGTCGGCCTCGGCCCGGTCTTTGGTCCGCTTGGCGACCCACCCGGACAGTTGCGGCTGAAGGATGACCAGCGTGCAGCCGCCGATGATCAGGATCGGCACAATGAGCTTGAACACGCCAGCGGGCAGCGCGAGCAGCGCGATCGCGCCGGCCAGCCCTCCGGCCAAGGACGCGACCGCCAAAGGGACCAGCCGGCCGCGCTGGCCGGCGAGTTCCTTCCGGTAACCGAAGGAGGCAGTGAGGTTGCCGGGGATGACGCCGATGTTGTTCGAGACATTGGCCACGACCGGCGGGTAACCGAGGGCGAGCAGCGTGGGGAACGTGATCAGCGAACCCGAGCCGACTACCGCGTTGATCGCGCCGGCGGCGACCGCCGCCGCCAGGATCGCCACCACCGCGAAAATGCTCACGCCGCCTGATACTAGGACAAGCACCTCAAGATACCGGCACAGCCCTCGCCGTCCACCGGCCGCCGAGGCTCTCGACGATCAGCGGTACCCCGAAGCAGCGGGACAGGTTCCGCTCGGTGAAAACCTCGCTGATCTCGCCGGCCGCGAGCACGGCGCCGGCCCGCATCAGCATCGCGTGGGTGAAGCCCTGGGGCACCTCCTCGACGTGATGCGTCACCATCACGAGCACGGGCGACCTCGGATCCCTCGCCAGGGCCGCGATCCTCGTGAGCAGGTCCTCCCGGCCGCCAAGATCCAGCCCGGCCGCGGGCTCGTCAAGCAAGAGCAATTCAGGATCGGCCATTAGCGACCTGGCGATCTGTACCCTTTTGCGTTCTCCTTCGGACAGGGTGCCGAAGCGACGCCTGATCAGGTGCGCGCAGCCGACGGCGTCGAGCATCTCCACGGCTCGCGCCACGTCGAATGAATCGAACTCCTCGATGCTTCGGCCGAGGGTGCCGTAGCCGGCGGTCATCACCAGGTCGATGACCTTCTCCTTGCGGGGAACCTGGTCGGCGACGGCGGCGCTGGCGATGCCGACCCGGCTGCGCAGTTCGGCCAGGTCGGTGCCGGCTACCGGTTCGCCGAGCACTTCCGCCTTGCCTTCGGTGGGCTGGAGGAGCCCGGCCGCTACCTGAAGCAGCGTTGTCTTGCCCGCGCCGTTCGGGCCGAGCACGACCCAGGTCTCGTCCTCGTGGACGGTCCAGTTGACGTGCCGAAGCAGCATGGACTGATCACGGTAGACCCCCACGTCGCGCAGCCGGACTACTTGCGCCGACATCAGCCTCCTCCCAGCGGGCGGACAGACGAGTATCCACGTGCGAACCTACGGCATGCCACGCGCTGAGGTTACGAGTCTTCGTGCGGTGTCCAGGACGCGACGAGCTCACCCGAGCCGCCCGCCAGGCTAGGCCAGTGCCCGGAGATCCCGATCACCGCGATCGCCGACGTCGGAAACGCCAGCGGCGCGGCGATCAGGACCTCGGTCACCTCGGCCGCGGCCGGGTTGTGCCCGACGTACATCAGGGTCCGCACCGACGCCTGGGTGGTCACGAAGATGCCGAGCAGGTCACCCACGTCAGCGTCGTAGAGGCGCTGATCCATGATCACTTCGGGCTCGCCTCGCAACTCCTCGCTGACGTGCTGCCAGGTCTGCCTAGCCCTCCTGGCTTTTGAGCAGAGCACTAGGTCAGGGGCCAGGCCGCGGTTCGAAAGCCAGGCGCCGGCCGACTGGGCATTCCTTCGCCCCCTCGGCCGCAGGGCCCGCTCGAAGTCAGGTCCGCCGGGAAGCTCGCCCGCCTTGGCGTGCCGCATGATGATGAGCTGCCGCTCAGGTGCCATGTCTTCCATCGTCACGCACAGCCGCCGTTCGGCCAAGAACCGGCACGCGGTAGCCGTGGCTTGTGCCGTGGGCTACCGCGTGATCGGAAACTAAGGATTAAGCCGTCGGGGTTTTCGTCGGCTCTTCTTTGTTGGGCTCTTCTGTGTTCGCCTCTCCTGGCGCAGGCGCTTCTTCCGACGAGCCGAGGGCCGGAGTCCCCGGTCCGTCCGCCACCTCCGCCTCAGAAGGCGCGATGCCCGTCGCCCGCCGCTTGGAGATGACTACCGAGCCGACCACGATCGCTATCGCACCGATCGCGATGCCTGCCCGCAGCCCCATGTTGTGAGCTTGCTGCACCACGGCCGTCGCGATCAGCAGCGAGACCAGGTTCATGACCTTGATCAGCGGGTTGATCGCCGGACCAGCGGTGTCCTTGAACGGGTCGCCCACGGTGTCGCCGATGACCGTCGCCGCGTGGGCCTCAGATCCCTTGCCGCCGTAGATACCGTCCTCGACCAGCTTCTTGGCGTTGTCCCAGGCGCCACCCGAGTTGGCCAGGAACACGGCCATCAGCACGCCGACCGCGATCGCACCGGCGAGGAACGCGCCAAGGGGCGCGTAGCCGAACCCGAAGCCGACCGCGATCGGCGTCAGCACGGCCAGCAAGCCTGGCGTCGTGAGCTCCCTGAGCGAGTCCTTCGTGCAAATGTCGACGACCCGGCCGTACTCAGGCTTCTCGGTGAAGTCCATGATCCCCGGGTGCATCCGGAACTGCTCACGGACCTCGAATACCACCCGGCCGGCGGCCCGGCCGACCGCCTGGATCGCGAGCCCGGAGAAGTAGAACACCACCGCCGCGCCGACGATCAGGCCGACGAGGACGTTGGGGTGATCGATGGACAGGCTGAACGAATTCGCGTGCGTGAGCGCCTCGGTCACGGTTGTCTTGAACGCACCGAACAGCGCGGTCGCGGCCAGGACGGCGGTCGCGATCGCGATGCCCTTGGTGATCGCCTTCGTGGTGTTCCCGACCGCGTCGAGCCTGGTCAGGATTTTGGCCCCGTCACCTTCCACGTCACCGCTCATCTCGGCGATGCCCTGCGCGTTGTCAGAGACCGGGCCGAAGGTGTCCATAGAGACGATGACGCCGACCGTGGTCAGCAGGCCAGTGCCGGCCAGCGCCACCGCGAACAGCGCCAGGGTCGGGTTTCCCGTGCCGAGCAGGAACGCCCCGTACACGGCCCCGCCGATCAGCAGCGCCGAGTAGACGGCCGACTCGAGCCCAACGGAGATGCCGGACAGGATGACCGTCGCTGGGCCAGTGCGCGCCGAGTCGGTGATCTCCCTGACCGGGCGGCGGTTGGTCTCAGTGAAGTAGCCGGTCAGCAGCTGGATCGCGCTCGCGAGCACCAGGCCGATGACGACCGCGATGATCGCGAAGATCCGCGGATCGCCTGAGTGGTTCAGGATGCTCGGAGCGGTGATGCCGTGGCCCTTGAACCCCATGAACGAAGACGGGAGGTAGACGAACGACGCGATCGCGACGAGCACGAGCGAGAAGATCGCCGCGAGGAAGAAGCCCCGGTTGATCGCGGTCATGCCGCTGCGGTCGCTCCGGCGCGGGGCGACGAAGAAGATGCCCGCTATCGCGGTGAGCACGCCGACCGCCGGGACGATCAGCGGGAAGACCAGGCCGTAATTGCCGAACGCGACCTTGCCGAGGATCAGCGCGGCAACGAGGGTTACCGAGTAGGACTCGAACAGGTCGGCGGCCATGCCGGCGCAGTCGCCGACGTTGTCGCCGACGTTGTCCGCGATCGTCGCGGCGTTGCGCGGGTCGTCCTCGGGAATGCCCTTCTCGACCTTGCCGACCAGGTCGGCACCGACATCGGCGGCCTTGGTGAAGATGCCGCCGCCGACACGCATGAACATGGCAAGCAGGGCGGCGCCGAATCCGAAGCCCTCAAGGACGCTCGAGGCGTTCGTCTTGAAGGTCACCACCACGATCGAGGCACCGAGCAAGCCGAGACCCACCGTCAGCAGGCCGGCCACGCCGCCGGTGCGGAACGCGATCCGCATCGCCGTGCGCTCGCCGTCGTTCTCCCTCGCGGCCGCGGCGACCCTGACGTTGCCCCGCACGGCCAGCCACATTCCCGTGAAACCGGTGAAGGCCGAGAACAGCGCCCCGACCAGGAAGAAAGCGGACCTTCCCCACCTGACGCCGTCACCGGCACCGTCGGGCACCGGCAGCACCAGGAGCACGAAGAAGATCACGACCACGAAGACGGCGAGGGTCCTGAACTGCCTTTGCAGGTACGCGGCGGCGCCCTCCTGCACGGCCTTGGCGATTTCCTGCATCTTCGCCGTGCCCTGGCCCGTCGCCAGCACTTGCCTGACCAGCCAGGAGGCAACCGCGAGCGCTAGCACCGCGATGACCATTACGACGACGACCCAGGTCACGTTGGAGCCAGCTACGGTGGCCGCTCCATCCGCGATGATGGAACTAACCCTTGGCATCTATCCTCCGACTAACGACTATTCAAAATATAGTGCATATAGTGCACATGGTGCCACATCGCCCAGGTGGCGAGGTCCGTCACGACAGTGGGCGGGAGTCTACGCATTCACGGCTGAGCGCGCTCACGCGGGTCCAGATCTGGGAACATCCGCGACCCGATCGTGACGAATCGGTGACCGAACTATGCTCTGCGATCTACCACCCGCTCAGGCCGGCGAGCCGGCCGCCAGCGAACCGGATACCGGCCAGCTCATCTTCACGCTCGTACCGGCGGGCGTCTCGCTGATCTGCACGTCATCGGCTAGCCCCGCGATTACCGCGAGCGAGAATCCAGCCGGCGCGAGAACGCCGTCACCAGCGGCTGGGCTCCCGTGCGAGGCGGACATGGCGCCCGCGTTGATGACTTCGATCTCAAACCGGCCGTCCTGCCCGGTCAGCGAGATCCGCACCGGCTCGGCCGGGCAATGCTGGCGATGCGCCTCGACCGCGCGTGAGCATGCTTCGCCGACCGCGAGCCTTACCTCGTCAAGCAGAGTCTCAGGAACGCCGCTCCGCCTGGCCACGGCCGTAGCTACCAGCCTCGCAGTGCGCACGTGCGCGGGCAGCGGGGTGAAGGTGACTTCAACTGTCGGCATCTCGCGGCACCCAGCCCAGGCGCCCGGCCGCTACTTCTCTGACTTCCTGTTGGCGATGGCCTCGTCCACCGTGTCGTGTATGCCGAAGACCTTGGTGAGACCGGTGATGCGGAAGATCTTCAGAATTCGCTCTTGCGTGCAGACCAGGTCAAGGGACCCGTCGTGCGCCCGCACCCGCTTGAGCCCGCCAACAAGGACCCCCAGGCCAGTGGAGTCGAGGAACTCCACCTTTTCCATGTTTACGACGATCTGGTAGTTACCGACGTTTACCAGTTCGATCAGCAGCTCACGTAGCCGAGGCGCGGTGTATACATCGATCTCGCCTTCGACGTCGACGATCTCGATGCCGTCCTTGTTGTAATGATCAAGCTTCAGATCCACAGAATCCTCCAGCGCCATGCATCCATTGTCCCAGCGGCCGCCCGAGCCTATCCCGGCCGACACGCCGGACTCGATGCCCCGTCGCGCATTCAACCATGCTCAGACTCATGTCTATACCAGATCACGGTTCGTGGTACCCGGCTGCCGATGACAAACTTCATAGACGATGGTTGAACTGCATGAGTTCGGGGCCGCCCACGGGCCAGCGTATTCCGCCGGCGAGGCGCGCGCGCCTGGCGTCCGCCATATCCTCGAACTCGGCCAGGAGACCGGACGCCTCACTCACGTCGAAAGGCTGCCTTCGCGGCCTGGCCGCCGGGTCCCGTGGCCAGGCTGGGTGCCGGCCGGACTCGTTACCGCGTTCGCGGAGCTCGGGATCGAGGAGCCGTGGGCGCACCAGGCGACCGCCGCCGACCTGGCCCACTCGGGCCGCAGTGTGATCATGGCCACGGGGACGGCCTCAGGAAAATCGGCCGGCTACCTGATGCCGGCCCTGACGGCGATCAGCGCCGGCGCGACCGCCCTGTATCTTTCGCCGACGCGCGCGCTCGCCGCCGATCAGCTCGCGTTCGTTCAGGCGCTCGGCGCGAGCTTCACGCCGGCGGTGCGCCCCGCCGTCGTTGACTCCGACACGTCCTTCGTCGACCGGGCGCGGGCCCGCAAGCACGCGACCTACCTGCTGACCACGCCGGACATGCTCCACTACGCCCTGCTCCCGCAGCACCAGCGCTGGAGCGGGTTCTTTCGCAAGCTGAAATACGTGATCGTGGACGAGTGCCACGGTTACCGAGGCGTGTTCGGTTCGCACGTCGCTCAGGTAATGCGCAGGCTGAGGCGGGTCACGGCCTATCATCACGGCGGCGGCACCGACTTGCGGTTCATCCTCGCCTCGGCCACGATCAGCGAGCCTGGCCGGTGCGCCGAGTTGCTTACCGGCATTTTGGCGGAAGAAATAACGGATGACGCGGCGCCGCGCGGGCCGATGACCTTCGGCCTCTGGGAACCGCCGCTGACCACCGCGCGCGGCGAGCGCGGAGCGCCGGTGCGCAGAAGCGCGATCGCCGAGACCGCCGGGCTCCTGGCCGACCTGGTACGCGATGGCACGCCCGCGCTGGCGTTCATCAGGTCGCGGCGCGGCGCGGAAGCGGCCGCCGCGACCGCGAAGACGCGCCTCGCCGAGGCAGGCGCCGCTGACCTGAGCGGCAAGGTCGCCGCTTACCGTTCCGGTTACCTGCCGGAAGAGCGCAGAGAACTTGAGCGCGCGCTGCGCAGCGGAGCCATCACGGCGCTCGCGGCGACTCCGGCGCTTGAGCTTGGCATCAACGTCACCGGGCTTGACGCCGTGCTGATCGCCGGCTGGCCAGGCACCAGGGCCGCGCTCTGGCAGCAAGCCGGACGGGCCGGCCGGACGGGCCGTGACTGCCTGGCCATTCTCGTCGCCCGCGATGACCCGCTTGACACCTATCTCGTGCACCATCCTGAGGCCTTGCTGCACCGCCCGGTAGAAACTACCGTCCTCGATCCTGCCAATCCCTACATCCTGCGGCCGCACCTGCTCGCGGCGGCGGCCGAACTCCCGCTCAGCCCCTGCGACTTCACCTTGTTCGGCCCGGCGGCCAAGGACGTCGTCGCCGGTCTGGTCAGCGACGGCGCGCTCAGGGACCGGGCGGGCCGCTGGCATCCGGCTGGGCTGCGCCGGGCTCCGATCACCGGGCTGCGCGGCTCAGGCGGCCAGCCGGTCAGGATCGTCGAGGAGCCGACCGGCAGGCTCATCGGAACCGTGGACGAGCCTTCGGCGCACGTCCTCGCGCACGCCGGGGCGGTTTACAGCCATCAAGGCGAGATCTACCTGGTCAGTTCGCTTGAGCTTGACGACAGCGTGGCCCTGGTGCGGGCCGGTGATCCCGGCTACGTGACGTCGGCCCGCGAGCTCACCGAGATCGAGATCGCCGCCGAGCATCGCGCGGCGGCCGGAGACGGTGCTACCGCGCACTTTGGTGACGTGCTGGTCAGGCGGCAGGTCACCGGCTACACCAGGCGGAACCCTGACACCGGCCTGCCGCTCGGCGACTTCCCGCTTGACCTTCCCGGCAAGACCTTGCGCACCAGAGCGGTCTGGTGGACCTTGTCGCCTGAGCGGCAAGCCGAACTGTCGGTCGCGGGCGTGGATCTAGCCGGGGCGGCGCACGCGGTCGAGCACGCCGCGATCGGGCTGCTGCCGCTCGTGGCGGCTTGCGACCGCTGGGACGTTGGCGGTGTGTCCACCGAACTGCACCCGCAGACGGGCACACTCACCATTTTCATCTATGACGGCCACGATGGCGGGGCGGGCTTCGCCGAGCGCGGATTTCTTGCCGCCGGGCAGTGGCTCTCCTCGACGAAGCTCGCGATCGCTGACTGCGAGTGTTCGCTCGGATGCCCTTCGTGTATTCAATCGCCGAAATGCGGCAATGGCAACGAGCCGCTCTCCAAAGCCGGCGCGCTTGCGTTGCTGCGCTACTTGCTCGCTTCTTCGGCCGACGGAGAGGGTTTGACCAGGCCAGGAAAGGGGGCGACCCCCGCCGGGGGGGAGAGCGGGGGTCGCCGTACGGCCCGGCTCCGGGGGGACAGAGCGGTTCCGTAACTCAGGAAATCCTACGTGCAGTGGGTCAAACTTACTAGTCGAAGTTACTAGTCGGTCATCCGATGCGAGATTGGATTTTAAGAAGGTCCCCTATGCTCGGCTGCCATGAGCACTGCTGCCGATGCCCAGGCGCGAGCCACGGCCGCCTTCTTCGACCTGGATAAGACCCTAATCTCCAGGTCGAGCACCCTGGCTTTTGTGCCGTCCTTCTACCGGCACGGCCTGATCAACGGCGTGCAGGCCGCCAGGGGCGCGCTCGCCCATCTGGTGTTCAGGCTCGCGGGCGCCGACCACAAGCAGATGGAACGGATCAAGGAACAGGTCGCCAAGTTGTGCTGCGGCTGGCCGGTCGAGCGGGTAACCGAGATCGTGACCGCGCACCTGGCTGACACGATCGGCCCGATCATCTACGCCGAAGCCAGGCGACTGCTCGACTCGCACCTCGCGGAAGGCCGCGACGTGATCATCGTCTCGACTTCCGGTCAGGAGATGGTCGGGCCGATCGGCGCGATGCTCGGCGTCTCGGAGATCATCGCGACCAAGATGCGGCACGCGGACGGTCATTACACCGGCGAACTCGAGTTCTACGCGTACGGCGAGGCCAAGGCCATCCGGATCCGCGAACTGTCGGCGGAACGCGGCTACCGGCTCGACGACTGCTACGCCTACAGCGACTCCGTGACCGACCTGCCGATGCTCGAGGCGGTCGGGCACCCTTACGCGGTCAACCCCGACCGGCACCTGCGCAAGATCGCCGCTGAGCGAGGCTGGCCCGTCCTGGCCTTCGCCCTCTGAGCGTTTTGCGCCCCGACATGTGAACAGGCGGATCGATCAAGATCACGAATCGATCACAGCGGGCTCTTCCCAAGCTCGCCGATCCGTCGTAGAAAAGAGACACGGACCACTGGTCCAGGCATGGCAACCGGGCACCCACGCGCGACCAGCCGCGGGAGGCGGCCGAGGCAGGAGCGTCCAGAGCAGTACAGGGCGCCTTGTCCGGCAGTGAAGGTGCACGCTTTGGTAACCCGGAGCTGACGTGCCTCAGCGGCAGCGTCCCTGACGGGGCGCTGCCGCTTCATTTACGCCGCGGCGGACCCTAACTGAACCGGCAGCGCCAGCGATGCGCCAGACTGTTTGTGAACATCGAGGAGGGAGGAAGTACATGGCCGATCCCGCGGCACCTCGCCAGGGCGACGCGACCCAGGCATCACTTGGCGATCTGGTCGCGCTCGCCGTCAGCGATATCACGCAGCTCGTGAAGTTCGAAGTGGACCTGGCGAAGCTAGAACTCAAGGCCGACGCCCGCCGAGTAGGACTCGGTGGCGCGCTCCTCGGCATCGCGGCGTTCGTCGCCTGCCTGGTGCTCATGCTGCTTTGCTTCGCGTTCGCTTACGGTCTGCAGGCGCTTGGCATCTGGCTCTGGGCCGCTTTCCTGATCGTGGCGGGCACGTGCGTACTTCTGGCCGGATTCGCGGTGGCGATAGGCGTGCTCAAGTTCCGCGGCCTTTCCGGTCTGCGGAGGACAAGAAGCACAGTCTCCGACGACCTGGCCATGATCAGGCGCGAAGGTCATGACGGTGCTTCGCTGGCCGACGCTCCGGCCGTGAAGGCGACCGGGCCGGCACAGGTCAGGTAGCCGGTGGGCGCGCAGAGCGAGGCCTCGATCTACCTCGATGGCCCGTGGTCACACCGATCGGTGAGCGCCAATGGCACCAGGTTCCACATCGCGGAGAATGGCGATGGGCCGCTGGTGCTGCTCCTGCACGGGTTTCCCGAGTTCTGGTGGACCTGGCGGCGCCAGCTGAGCACGCTCGCGTCGGCCGGCTTCCGGGCCGCGGCAGTCGACCTGCGCGGCTACGGCGGCAGCGACAAGCCACCGCGCGGCTACGACCTGATCACCGCCGCCTCCGACGCGGCTGGCCTGATCAGGTCGCTCGGCGAAGCCAACGCCGTCGTCGTCGGCCATGACTGGGGCGGAGTCATCGCCTTCACGATGGCGGCCTATTTTCCCAAGGTCGTCCGCAGGCTCGGGGTAGTTTCGGCCGCGCATCCGCTACGGCTGCGTTCGGCCATCCTCGCCGACCCGCTCGGGCAGGGCCGCAGCAGCAGCTACGCGTTCGGCTTCCAGCTTCCCGTCTTGCCTGAACGCCAACTGCTCAAGCACCACGCTGAGCGCGTCGGCGAGATCCTTTCCTCCTGGTCGGGTCCCGGCTGGCCCGACCCGGTGACAGAAGGCACTTACCGAGCCGCCATGTGCGTACCGGCCGTCGCCCACTCAGCGCTTGAGTATCACCGCTGGCTGCTCAGATCCAGGGTGCGCCCCGACGGCATGCGCTACATGCGGGCGATGCGCAGCCCGGTCCAGGCGCCCACGCTCCAGATCCACGGTTCGCTCGACACCTGCATCAGGCCGAAGACCGCCCGGGGCTCAGGCGGTTTCGTCGACGCGCCTTACCGATGGCGGCTGATCGACGGAGCCGGGCACTTCCCGCACGAGGAACTGCCGGACCGCTTCGACCTAGAGCTCAGGTCCTGGCTCGCGGACCCTGAGCCGGAACGGTGACACCGTCTTTCCCCGAGCGCACCGGACGTGATCGCGACCAGGGCGGGCGACCAAGGAACGCCCGGCCGAGAGATGGCCTTGGCCGGCCGCTCGACCGGACTGCCGCCGGGCAGCCGACCATCCCAGACGACTTGCGGCTGACTCCGCAAGAGGCGCTTGACGTGGCGCAGCGACTGGTTGACGAAGGCCGGCCATTCCATGCTCACGAGGTGCTCGAGCTGGCCTGGAAATCGGCCCCCGCCGAAGAGCGGGCCCTGTGGAAGGGGCTCGCGCAGATCGCCGTCGGCCTCACCCACGCCAGACGCGGCAACGGACGAGGAGCGGCGACACTACTCAGGCGCGGAGCGAGCGCGGTCGCCGAGCATCGGGGCGCCGCCGTAGCCGGGCTAGACCCGGCTGGGGTCGCGGCCAGCGCCAGGAGGCTCGCGGACCGGATCGAGCAATACGGCCTCGGCACCGTGGCTGAGGAGGAACTGCGCCTGAAACTAGCTGGCTAGGCCGTGGCTACGGCGACCCCGTCGACCCGCCCGCAGCGACCCAGACCCCGGCGACCCGCAACCTCAGCGACCCACGGACCCTCGCAGCCCCGGACCACCGCGGCGCGGGCGTTCAAGGAAGGTCTGGAGCCCCAGCATTGTCCCGGCGTTGGGGCCAGGGCACCTGCGCAGGGACGACGATGGGCCTGCTGCCCGGGTCGGCTGAAGATCAACTTGTACCTCTCCACCAAAGTCCGGGTTCGGCGCCGGGCCGTCCGGGGCCCGGCTCGCGGTAAACCGGGCAATTCACCGTCGGCCCCGGTCGCAGCAGCAACGATGGCCCATCGATGCTGCTCAGCCGGGCCGGGCAACCGCAACGGTGGCCCATGGATGTCGTTCCCGCAGCAACGATGGCCCATCGTTGCGGTTAGCCGCCCCCGGCGGCCAGAAGACCCGCAGTCGGGCCCGCGCGGGTAATTTGCCGGTTTTGCGGCTTGTCTGGACGGTACTGTCCCAGTGCCACCGGGAGGGACTTGACCCTGAACACCAACTCGTTCTATCGCGCTCGTCGTTACCATCACGAAATGTGAGCCAGAGCCAGGGATGTTGCGGGAACAGCAACGATGACACAACCTCCGCCTGGCATTCCCGGCATTCCAGGCATCCAGGGCAGCCCGCCGCCCCGGCCGCTGACACCGGGGGCCACTTCGACGGTCGTAAAAACCACCCCGAAGTGCCCCCGGTGCTCGGGCAAGATCGTCCGGGACCCACCTCACTCCACCAGAAACGCACCCATGGCCCCTTCGTTGCTGTTTGCCCGCCTCCGCTGGCACTTCTGACCCGAGGCCCAACCACTCCGACCACACTGGCCCCAACGGAGACGGTTGCAACGGAAAGGTCAATCGTGGACGTTCCCCCGAATCCGGGGCATAGGGCAGCTATCGCCCTCAAGGCCGGGCTAGCGGGAGTCAGTTCGCCGGGGCGGGACCTCGTGGCTTACTGGCAGGCTTCGGTGGAGACGCCCGCGGAGCGGCTCAGGCCTTCGCGGATGTCGGGGAGGATCTCGCCGCCGGTGAGCGCGTAGCCGGTGTTTTTCACCGAGACCGCGGCGGCGAAGACCATGCCGTAAATCTGGCCGCCGGACGCGATCAGCGGGCCGCCCGAGTTTCCTGGCCGCACCGAGGCCCTGATCGGGTAGATGGAGCGGATGACGTGGGTGCGGTCATAGATGTCGGGGCCGTTGGCAAGTTCCGACCGGCCAACCCTGGCCGGTACCGCGGTGAAGGCGGAGTTGAGCGGGTAGCCGGCCACCACGGCCTGGGCACCGAACGGGGCCGAGGTCACTACCCGCAGCGCCGGAAGGTGCAGGTCAGGCACGTAGAGGACAGCGATATCGCGCGATGGGTCGAAGAGCACTACCCGAGCAGGGAACTCGGACCCACGCTGGGTATAGACGTCGAGTCCGTCCCTGACGCCCGCGACTACATGGGCGTTGGTGACTACGTGGTCGGGACCTATGACGAAGCCAGAGCCCTCAATCTGCCGCGAGCAAGAAGGAGCCACGCCCTCGATCTTGACGACGCTGTTCTTATCTTTGATCACTCCAGGCGACTTGAGTACAGCTAGGTCCGGCTTGGGGACATTCAGCGCCGTTTCGGCCCCGAGCGCACCGAAGACCTGAACGTAAGGTTCCGTGCTCAGGAGTCGCTCAAGCGCGGAGAACTCCGGCCTGGCGCCTTCGGGGATCAGCCGGTCCACGCCCTTGAGCAACGCGGAATTGTTGACTTGATACTGAATCGCGGGAAACGGCGGTGCGTAGGCAACAAGGGAGCCGATCAGCCAGGCGAGCGTCAGGATCGCCACGATATTCACGATGGCGCCGCCAATGGAGTCAATTACCGTCGAGGACCGGTGCCTAACCTTGGACCGCAGCATCACGCCGAGCGTCGAGGTGATGAGCATGCCGATCACGGCGGCCGCGAATACCAAGACGATCGCGAGGACCGCGCGCAGGCTCTGATCCTTCGTCACCGCGGTCGCGATGCCGGGAGCACAGTAGATTCCGATGACGGCACCGCTCGCGAAGCCGATGAAGCTCATCACGCCGATGATGAAACCCTGCCGGTAGCCAGCTACCGCGAAGGCAGCTGCCAGCGCGATAAGGATCAAGTCAAGCAAGTCACCTGGCACAGCAGCTAAAGGTATCCGTCCTTGATGCCCCAGCGGGTATCCGCATCACGTTGGGCCCTTCGGGCTGGCCAGCTTCGGGCCGCGCATCGGGAGGTCGATGCCGGTCAACTGCTCGCCTTCCGCTAGGTCAACGACGTGACCAGTATCCCATGCCACCTCCCAGCCCCCCAGTCTCAGCAGCTCGCCGATCAGGTAGGCGGTGAATCCCCAGATCAACATCGGGCCCGAACGGAAAGCCTGCCCCGCGAATCCGTTGGGGTACCTGATCATCAGGCGGTGGGCCGGATCGGCTAGTTCAGCGACCGGCACCCTCGCCACCGAGGCGACCTCGGCCGGATCGCCTGGCGCGATCGGACCAGGCTCGCGCCACCAGGCAAGTACCGGCGTGACCTGGAACCCGGTTCGCTGGATGTACAGGTCAGGGAGCACGCTCAGCACGTCTACTCCGCCGGGCTCGACTCCGGCCTCCTCGGCCGCCTCCCGAAGGGCCGCCGCCGCCGGTCCGCTATCGCCGACGTCGATCACGCCGCCAGGGAAAGCGGGCTGCCCGGCATGTCGTCGCAACGACAAGCTCCGCTGGACTAGCAGCAGGTCAGGCGCACCGGTCTCGGTCAGCCCGAAGAGAATCAAGATCGCCGACCGACGGCCTCCGCCCGGCGGCGGGCACAGTTCGGCCGGCACAAGCATGCGCTCGGCCGCGACCGCGAGGTCAGCCAGCCAGCCAGGCACCAGCCCGGCACCGCCGCCGGAACTGGCCTGGTTCAAGCTGGAATCACCCGCGGCACGGGTCATGAGAACGGGCCGGGCTTGACCAGACGGGCAGCGACGTCCGGATCGGTCGGGCCCTCCCCATAAGAAGGGCAGAGGGCGGCGAGGCCGCAGGCTCCGCAGGCGGGCTTGCGCGCGTGGCACACTCGGCGGCCATGCCAGATGATCCGGTTGGAAAGCGCCGTCCATTCCGAGCGCTGAATCAAGGCGCCGACTTCCTCTTCGACCTTCACCGGATCGTCGGAGGTCGTCCAGCCAAACCGCCTCGACAGCCGACCGAAATGAGTATCGACCGTGATGCCTGGAATGCCGAACGCGTTGCCGAGCACGACGTTCGCCGTCTTCCTGCCCACGCCAGGCAGTGTCACCAGGTCCTTAAGCTTGCCCGGCACTTCGCCGCCGTAGCGTTCGCAAAGCGCCTGGCCAAGGCCGATGATGCTGGTGGTCTTGGCGCGGAAGAAGCCGGTAGACACGATGATCTTCTCGACTTCTTCCCTGTCGGCCGCCGCGTAGTCAGCCGCGGTACGGTACCTGGCGAAGAGCACAGGCGTCACTAGGTTCACCCGCTTGTCCGTGCACTGAGCCGACAAGATCGTCGCGACCAGCAACTCAAGCGGAGAGCTGAAGTCAAGTTCGCAGTGTGCGTCGGGATAGAACTCGGCGAGCACCCGGTTGATCCGGCGAGCACGCCTTACCAGAGCTGTCGAAGACCCCGCTGTCTTGGAAACGGTAACCGCCACGACCCAAGCCTACGGGTCCTGTGGAGCCGGGCAGGTCGTCCGCTTTAGCCGCTGCACAAAACTCACTTTCGTCACACCAGTCCCGGACGGAACATCGTCGGGAAGGGGCCGGCGTGGTCCGCTGGCCACCCACGCGGACAAATCACCCGGATCGTTTTGGAGTGACCACAACGATGGCCCTCAGTTGCTGTCACCAGCCAGAGGGCAACAACAACGCTGGGCCATGGATGCTGCTGCAACAGCATTGATGGCACATAGTTGTCGTTCGCCCGACTCGGACAGCAGCAACGATGGCCCACCGTTGCTGCTGGCGTGCTGCCGACGACTCAGGAGGCGTGGACGCACGGGGCAGGTGGCTGGTGCAGGTGGCTGGTGCAGGCGGGTGGACGGCAGCGGGGCGGGCCGGCGGAGCGCGGCGCGGGATGGTGTGCGCGGCGGGACTGTGTCGGCGGGGTTACCGGTTGGCCGTGACTTCGTTAACTTGGAGTGCCGACTTAGGTAAAGCCTCTGACATTTTGCCAGGATTTCACCGCACGCCCCCGAGCAAGCCTCAGCGGACGATAGGCTTCCACCGCATGGCTCCGATGGTCCGGTAGGCTCTGCGGGAGGCCACTAGGGGTTGCCCGCGACCGGTTTTGGGGGCTCGTCCTCCGGGCACCGCCGCTATCGGTGGATCGAACAGGAACGCAGAGTTACCGTTCCAGCCGAAACTATAGTGACAAGGGCGCTGCGGCCCTCCGAGTGCAAGCCAGTCAGGATCAGGACAACCGTACATGCGAATGCCTCAGCCAGCGAGCGGGCCTGCCGCGTCCGGAGCGGCAGCGGCCGATACCTCTGCCCAAGGTGCCGCCGCGCCTGATACCACGTCGGCGACGACGCCGGCAGTGCCCGAGGTCACCCTGAGCACTCCATCGACGAGCACTCCAGCTACCGGGAACGGCTCGGCCAAGAACGGTGCCGCCAAGGATGGTGCCACCACGAATACCGCGGCCAAGAACGGGCACAGCGCCACGTCGGCTCCAAGTACCGACCAGCCGAGCACCGACAAGCCGAGCACCGACAAGCCAAGCGCCGACAAGCCAAGCGCCGAGACCCCAAGTACTGCCGTCGGCGCCAAGGGCGCGGCGGGCACGGCTAAGCAGCGGCTTACCGTGGCCGCTGTTCTCGCGGTGATTGGCGCGACGCTGCGGCGGCACTGGATCGCCTCGGTGCTCGTGGCCGCCGGGGCCGTATTCCGCGTGATCACGGAGTTTGCCTATCACCCGGCGATCCTGTACATCGACACGCTGAAGTACCTGTACGACGCCTGGCCTGGCTCCGACCCGGTCGGCTACAAAGTGCCGCTCAAGATGATCTTGAAGCTCGGCGGCACGCTCGGCACCGTCGAACTCATTCAGCACGCGCTCGGCCTGCTAATGGCGATCGCGATCTATGTGGTGATCGTGCGCCGGGGCGGTCCCCGCTGGCTGGCCGCCATCGCCATGGTCCCCGTGCTGTTCGACGCGTTCCAGCTTCAGGCCGAAGCGATGATCATGCCGGATGTCTGGTTCGAGGCCATGATCGTGGCGGGCCTGGTGATCCTGCTCTGGAACCCGCGGCCGACGCTCACCACGCTCGTCTTCGGCGCCCTGCTGCTCGGCGGCTCGACCGGGATGAGGCAGGTCGGCGAGATCATGATCGTGCCGGCGGTCGCGCTTGTCGTAGTGCTCGGCGGCGGTTTCATGAAGGTGCTGAAGAACGTGGCCGCCGTGGTCATCGCGTTCGCCTTGGCGATCGTCCTTTACATGGGCGCGTCCAAGGTCCTGACTGGCCACTTCCGCATTTCCTACTCGTCGGCCAGCCTGACTTACGGCCGGCTCGCCGCCGTAGTGAACTGCGCTTCGCTGAACGCGCCTACGGTCGACAAGTACCTCTGCCCGACCAAGCAGCAGCAGGCACTCGGACCTGACTGGCTCGAGCACTCGATCAACGGCCCGTTGCGCTCCTTGTCAGCTAAGCTGCCGGTCGCCGAGCAGAACAACACCGCCCTCAAGGCCAAGATTCTCGGCAACTTCAACCGCGCGGTAGAAGAACAGCAGCCGATCCGCGTCGTAGGAGCCGTGCTGCGGGACTCGGTCAAGCTCTTCGCCCTGACCAGGGTGACCAGTGTCGGCGACACTCCGATCTGGCGGTGGGAGTTCCACGGCTACTTCCCGCAATACGGCCACTACATCACCATCAAGTACGACCCGGCCCTCGGCCGCCAGGCGATCTTCATCATGCTGCCCAAGCAGACGCCGCAGCCGCTCGCCGCGTCCTACGGCGGCGCTCCGCAGGTGAACGTGACGCTGGCCAGGTTCCTTCGCGCCTACCAGGTCAACGGCGGCTACACGCCCGGTCCGTTCCTGGCTCTCTGCACCCTGCTCGGACTGATCGGTTCGCTCCTGCTGTTCTGGCGCCGCCGGCTCACCGAGTCTGGCCGTAACCTGGCGGTCGCCTGCCTGACGTTCTTCGTGGGCGGCGTCGCGGTGCTCGGCATGTCGGACGCCTTCGAGTTCAGCTGGCGCTACCAGTTGCCCGCGCTGATCACCCTGCCCGTCGCCGGCGCGCTCGGCGTCGCGGTGATCCTGGACCTGATCAGGAAGCGGCGTCAGCCGCAGGCCGCCGAGCCGATGCCGGAACGCGCACCGGAACTGGCCGCGCCCGCGACGTGAGCTGGCTGGCCCGACTCTCGCGGGCGGCCAGGCCGCATTGGCTAGTCGTCGTCCTGCTCATCGCCGGGCTAGCGCTCCGTGTGCTTGTCCAGTTCAGCTACCGGCCGGCGCTGTTCTACATTGACACGGTCAGGTACCTGTACAACTCGGGCGGCAACGACCCGGTCGGGTACCGGCTCCCGCTCAAGCCCATCCTCGCGCTCAGCAACTTCGACGTCGTCGTGGCCGTCCAGCATCTGCTCGGCCTCGCCATAGCCGTAGCGATCTACGCGGTGCTGGTCAGGCGGAGCACGCCCCGCTGGCTAGCCGCGCTCGCGGTGGCGCCAGTCCTGCTCGACGCCTACCAGCTGCAGATGGAACAGCTGATCCTGCCCGACGTCTGGTTCGAGGCGCTGATCGTGGTCGGCCTCGTGCTGCTGCTCTGGAGGCCGGACGCCAGGAAACTCGGTTACGTGATCGCGGCGGGCCTCATCCTGGGTGCCTCGGCCACGTTCCGTCAGGTCGGCGAGATCCTGCTGCTGCCAGGACTGCTCTACCTGATCGTGGCCTGCCGGGGCTGGCGCTTTACCCTCAGCCGCGCGGCAACGTTCGCGGTCGCGTTCGCGGTGCCGATCCTGGCGTACCTGACCGGCTCGCAGATCCTCGTCGGGCACTTCTACCTGTCGCACTCGGGCGTGACCACCACTTACGGCCGGATGGCCTGGTCGGCGGACTGCGCCACGCTCAAGCTCCCGCCCGTCGAGCGCGGACTCTGCCCCACCGCCGAACAGCGGGCGCACGGACCAGACTGGCTTGAGCACTCCCCGCACTCGCCGATCCGCCCGTACTACGAAGGGCCGCTGAGCTCACGAGCGTCAAGCCTGGTCGCCAGCTTCAACAGCGCCGTACTTCACCAGCAGCCAGGCCGGGTACTCGGCACTTACGCCAGTGATATAGCCAAGCTCTTTTCACCAGCCAAGAAGACCTTCGCCGGCGACCCGCCAGTGTCGCGGTGGCAATTCCAGACCAGGTACCCGTATCTGTCGCCGCACGCGACTCCCGCCCAGGTACTGCCCGCCATCGCGAGCTATGGTGGCGGCCGCCCGGACGTGTGGCGGTCAGGGGCAGAAGTCTTGCGCGGGTACCAGCTAGACGGCGGCTACACCCCAGGGCCGTTGCTGGCGTTCTGCGTCCTCGCAGGACTAGCCGGCTCGGTGATTGCCGTCATCGGACGACTCCGTCCGGCCGACCCGAGCCGCTCGGGCCTAGTCCCCTGCGAGCTAGCCCCCTCCCAGCTAGCCCTGAGTTCCCTCCTCTTCCTCGGCGGCGGCGCGGCCGTGCTCTTGCTGTCCGACCTGTTCGAGTTCAGCTGGCGGTACCAGTTGCCCGCGCTCGTGACCTTGCCGCCCGCTGCCGCAGCCGGCCTGGCGGAAATCGCCAGGCAAGCCAGGGCTCGGCGGGGCGGCGCACCAGAACAGCTACCGCAATCCGGCGAAGAGGTCTGTCTCGGGCGCTGAAGTTTGGGGCACTGACGCTGGTGGTTTGCTAAAGACCCTAATAAAGGTCTCCCGCCCGAACACTTCTTCGCCTACTTCCGGCGGGATCTTGGTGAACCAGGAATCGGCGATCTGGCTGGCGTGGGTCAGCAGGGCGGCTCGCTTACGGTCAAGCACGGGCCTGATGTCGACCGTGGTAGTGATCCGCGCTTCCTGCTCGCGCATCTGCCTGGCCTCGTCCTCGGTGATCTCCCAGTCGGGAAAGTCTCCGCCCGCGGCCCTGATCGCGTCGGCGACCTTCTGCCAGTCGCTGCGGCGCATCGCGCTCATGTAATACTTCGCGGGAATGCCGGTCGCTTCAGCCGCGCCAAGTGCCGCTCGGGCGGAGTGCACGTGATCAGGGTGCTGATAGGCGCCATCGGGGTCGTAGCCGATCACCACGGCGGGGCGGTACTTCTCGATCAGGGTGCTGATCCGGCCGACGACTACGTCGAGCGGGATGTTGCAGAATGCCTCAGGGCTCTTGTGATACTCCCACTCCGGCATGCCTGAGTCGTGGTAGCCGAGCAGTTCGAGGTCGCTGACGCCCAGGTGCTTGCAGGACTCCCGGAGCTCGGCCAGCCTCGTCTGGGCGACGTCGGCGGTATCGTGGCCCGCCTCGCCGGGCTTGAGGCCGGACGGGCCATCGCCGAACTCGCCGTTGGTACACGTCACCACGACCGTCCTGATGCCCTCGTCTGAGTACTTCGCCAGTACCCCGCCGGTACTCGATGCTTCGTCGTCAGGATGAGCGTGCACAGCCATCAATGTCAGTTCGGTCATAGGGAAAATCTACCGGGTGGCTCTGACAACTACTTGCTCTCTGAGTGGCGTTCAGCGAGCCGGCCGGGGGTCCAGCCGGTGCCGAGCGTTCCCTGAGCCGCCTTCCGGCCGAAATTGCCGCCGCCCCGGCCCCGGAGGATGTCCGCGATGCCGACCGCGACCACCGCCCCGATCAGCGGCCCGGCAACGTAGGCCCACCAGGATGTCCAGTCGCCGAGCACGAGAGCGGGGCCGAGCGACCGCGCCGGATTCATCGAGGCCCCGCTGATCACCGCGCCAACCAGGCCGGCCAGCGCGATGTAGCCGCCGACCCCGATCGCGGCCAGCGAGCCGATCTGCTGCGCGCCTGACGCCGTGCCGAGGATCACGCTGACCAGCCCGACCGTCAGTACCGCCTCCCAGCCCATGGCCGCTACCGAGGAGATCCCCTGGCCGGGCAGGGTCAGGCCGGCCTGACCTTGCTTGCCGATCAGGGCCACGAGGACCAGCGTCGCGATCACCGCGCCGGCGAGCTGGGCGATGAGATACATCGGCACCCGGCGAAGCGGGAAGTCACCCCGCAGCATGAACGCGATCGTGACCGCCGGGTTGAGATGCGCGCCGGACACGGTGCCCATGAACAAGATGATGGCGAGCACCATCAGGCCTGGCGCCGCCGCCAGCACGGCCGGGGCGACCTCCTGGCCGCCGATCCTCGCGCTGGCCATTGGCCCGCCCGCGGCGACGAACACGAGCAGGAACGTGCCGAAGACCTCGGCGAACAGCCGCCGCCACTCGAACGAGTCGTCGGTGAAGTCGAACTGCCTGACCAGGGCGTTGGGTCGGCCAAGCGACCGCAGACCGGTCAGCTCGGGCGTCTCTGGCCTCTCCGGCCTTTCCCCCTGTACCTGGCTGCTCATTCATCCCATCCGGTCGAGAATGTCTCCTACGAGCCCCATCGAGGTATGCGGGTGCAGGAAAGCGAACCTCGCCACCGTCTCATCTTCCCAGGCCGAAGGTGGCATGAACGCGACCTGATCGTCAAGCAGGCTGTTAGCCCAGGTCGTGTACTCCGCCGCGGTCCAGCCGCGCCGGCGGAACAACACGACCGACAGTTCGGGCGGCCTGATCAGTTCGAGGTAATCCCTCTTGGCGATCTCCTGCGCCGTCAGCCTGGCCAGGGTCAGCGCCGCTTCGATCGCCTCGGCGTAGGCGCGGGTGCCGTGAACGGACATTGAGAACCACAAAGGGAGCCCTCGGGCTCGTCTCGTCAGGTGGTAAGCGTAGTCGGCGGGGTTCCACTCCCCTGGAGTCTCGTGGATCACGTCCAGGTAGGAGGCGTCCTGACTGTGCACCGACCGGGCGAGGGCCGGATCACGGTAAAGCAGGGCGGCGCAATCGTACGGTGCGAACAGCCATTTGTGCGGGTCCACGACGAAGGAGTCCGCTCGCTCGAGGCCGGCGTACTTGCCGCGCAAGCTCGGCGCGAAGATGCCGGCTCCGCCGTAGGCGCCGTCTACGTGCAGCCAGGCACCGAGGTCCTCGGCCAGGTCAGCGAGACCTTCAAGGTCGTCGATGATCCCGGCGTTGGTGGTGCCCGAGGTGGCGACGATGGCGGCGATGGACGCGGGGTCGCCGTCCTGCGCGACCGCGGCCGCCGCCGCCGCGCCGGTCAAGCGATGGTCTTCGGTCCTGACGACCAGCGGGTCGAGTTCGAGCAGGCGGAGCGTGTTCGTGATCGAGGAGTGGGCGTCGGTGCTGACCAGGACGCGCCACCTGGCTGTTGTGCGGTCGCGGCGCTTGGCCTTCTCGCGGGCGACGGCGAGGGCGGACAGGTTGGCGGCTGATCCGCCGGATACGAAACAGCCGCCGGACGAGGCTGGGAGGCCGGCCTGGTCGGCGATCAGCCTGAGCACCTGGTTCTCGGCGTGGATCGCGCCGGCTGCCTCGAGCCACGAGATGCCCTGGATCGAGGCACAGGAGATCAGCATGTCGAAGAGCAAGGCGGCCTTGGTCGGGGCGGCCGGGATGAAGCCGAGAAAACGCGGGCTGTCAGCCGAGATCACGGCCGGGGCGATCGTTTCCGCGTAGACGTCAAGGACTTCGCCGGGATCGTGGCCGTCCTCGCCGAGCAGGCCGGCCAGCGCGGCCCGCAGGTCGGCGGGATCTCGGGAGCCCTTGTCAAGCGGCACCGGATCCAGCCTGAGCCGATCCTCGGCGTAGCCGAGAACAGCGGAGATCATTTGCTCAGTGAGCGCGTCGATGCCATGCATGGGACGGAACTTAGAGGGTTGTTCCCAGGTGTGGCAACATACCGGACAGTACTGTCCTGGTTGGCACTGTTCTGGTTGGCACTGTCCTGGTTAGCTGACCTGGATGGCGTAGACGACGACGTTGCTGAGGTAGGAGCCGGTCGCGTAGTCGAAGGTGCCGCCGCACGTGATCACCCGCAGCTCGGCGTCGGGTACGGGGCCGTACACCGTGGTGGCGGGGAACTGTGCCTTCGCATACAGGTGCACGGCGGTCACCTCGAAGACCCCGACCGTGTGGTCGGTGCGGATCACGTAGATGTACTGGCCGCGCTTCAGCTCGCTCAGCCGGTAAAAGACGCCGGGGCCGAGCTGGGAGTCGATGTGCCCGGCGAGGATAGCCGAGCCGATCTGGCCTGGTCTCGGGCTGCCCGTGTACCAGCCGGCGACGGCGGCCGTGGCCGGTACCTGAAGGGTGTCCTGGGCGGTCAGGCCGAGCCTGACCAGGGTGGTGCTGACGCCGATGGCCGGGATGACTAGCCAGGAAGGCTTAGCCACGGTCAGCGCTTTGGCCCGGTGGACGGCGCCGGTGATCCGGCCTTGGTGACGAGGCGCTTGCGCGGCCGGGCCGCTGTGGCCCGGCTGATGGTCGAGTCGACTGCCCTGGCTGGCCTGGCCATCATGGGCGGCGTGGTCCACTAGGGTCCAGCCGCCGACGCCGAGCGCGATCGCGGCCAGGCCTGCTAGAGCCAGGGCGACCCCGACGAAGGGCCGCCGCCGGCGCCTTGGCACTGGACGGCGATGCCGCGGCGCTGGCCCTTGCTGAGCCGGCTCTTGCTGAGTCGCTCCTTGCCTGGCCAGCGCCGCTTCGGTTTCTTGCGCGATCACGTCACCGCTGGCGGGCGGCGGCGGGAGAGCGCGTGCACTCCGCGTGACCGGCTCACCCGCCGGACGCCGGCGGCGCAGAACAGCAGGCCGACGATGGTCAGCAGCAGCCAGGGGAGCAGGCTCGGGCCTGGCCTCGGCGCGGTGCCGCCTAGCCCGGTGGCGGGCGCGCCAGCCGGGATGACCTTGCTCCCGGCCGCGTCGACGAGGTCGTCGATCGTGAGGTGGCCAGGGTCATCAAGGATGACGATGGTGTGGATCGTGCCCGCCGCCAGGTCGATCGACTGCGCGGTGTGCTGATTCTCCCCGGTGGCCTTGACGTTCCAGGTGCCGGCCGGAACGACGGCGTAGGAGGTGACGTGAGCGAACTGAAGGTTGCTCACCAGGACCTTGCGGCCGGCGGTGACGGTTACCCTGTGCTCTTGCAGCGACGCCTGGATGATCCTGACCAGCGCCTTGCCCTTGGGCGTGGTCAGCCGGTCACGCAGGATCTGCAGCCTCAGGCCGTTCGCGGGGCCCATGCCCGCCACGGTGTAGGCGTCACCAGGATCGATGTTGATGGTCGTGGAAAGCACCGGCGGAGTCGACGAGGCCGCGCCCGCGCCGCGCATGGCGACGGTGTACTCGCCGGCCGGGACCGTTTCGTAGCCAGAGATCGTCCCGTAGGCCACGTGATGCAGCACGATCATGGCGTTGGGATTGTGGAACGAGTAGAGGTATACGTCGACCGCCGGAGTGTTCGGCGACAGGTGGGCTAGCCGCAGCCAGCCGGTTCCCGAAGACGCCGACGCGGCCGGCGTAGCGTAGGCGAGCGCACCGAGCACGACGGTGACCGGGGCAAGCAGCAGGGCGCAGCGTATCCACCTCTGCGCCCGCTTGATAAATGTTCTCTTAGTTTCCATTGCTCCCGCTTATTGCGCTGGTAGGCACTGCACTGTTAAGCAACCCGATGGGACTTGGCCGGGCGAATCGCACGAGAACCGCCTCGTGACCGGCGGTCCGGGCGGTGGTGATGCTGATGGCCAGGTACGGGGACCTCTGGCCGTTGAAGAACGTGACTAGCCACCGCCGGTAGGCGCGGGCGGACAACCCCGAGGCGCCGTCGCTAGCAGCAAGCTCGACGCCCGTGAGCGGGACGCCATGGCTGGGGTGCGGTGCCTGATCGTAGAATCCCAGCACGTCAATCGGATGCTGCGTGGCGAGCACGGGCAGGATGAGCAGCAGCCGCGGATCCACGAGTCCAGCGGTCAGGGCAGGCTGTGCGGGCGTGGCCACTTCGATCCTGCTGTTGCGAAGCAGCGTGCCGCCCGCGTGCTGCCTCGCGGCCAGATCTTGGTTCAGGCCGAGCTGGTAAGCGGCGGCACCGTCCGGGGCGACGACCCTGACCTGGACCTCTGATCTGCCGCCGCCGAACGAGGCGATTGCCAGCGGAGCGTAGACCGTCGCCAGGCGGCTGCCGAACTGGCTGCGCAAGGCGGGAGTGCTGATCACCAGGTCCGCACCGAGCGGATCGGTCGCGGTCGGGCTGAGCACCAGAAGGTCAGAGGCCGGGATGCCGGCGTTGAACAGCTGGCCGCACATGACGTCGTCGCAGGCGATGATGTCGCTTCGGCTGATCTCCCTGACGATCCAGCTCGCGGCCCGCGACCTGGTGATCGCGGCGCTTGACAGGCCGTTGAGCGCCCTTGCCCCGGTCGTAGCCGCCTTGCCGCCGGAACCCGAACTCTCTCGCGTGGCCCTGCTAGCCGGCGGGCTGTGCCTGACCAGGGCGAACGCCGTGCCTACGGTGGTGAGGACTACGAGGAACACCGCCGCGGCCACGGTTAGGTGTCGGCGGTGGCCGAGGGCTGCCCTAGCGGGCGGGGCTCCGGCAGGAGCGGCTCCGGCGGGAGCGGCTCCGGCAGGCCGGGCTCCGGCAGGCCGGGCTCCGGCAGGCCGGGCTCCGGCAGGCCGGACCTTGATCGGGTCGTGGCGGAGGCGGTCTCGCGCGGCCGCCTCCGCCACTGGCACTGCTCGGGCGTGTTCTTCGCCCTTGTGGTGCCGCTTGCCAGTTGGTGCCCCCCTCTTACCAGCTAGCGGCGGCTCTTGGGGGTCTGGTTCCCTCGCCGGTTTCTTCAGCCGGCGATGGCTCGCCGAGCACCGGGCGGTACAGGTACCTGACGTTGTCAGGCAGCGGCGGCGGTACCTGCCCGGCCGGCGAATCGGCGAGCGGGAAGGCAAGAGGCTCGGTTCCCATGGGCTCGGATGCCAGAGGGTCAGCTTCCTGGGGCTGCGCGACCTGGGAGCGGGCGGCCTGGGACTGGCTGAGAGTCGAAGCTACGTACAGCCTGCGCGCGGACCTGCTGACGCTGGTCGGAACGCTGGGCAGAGTGCCCATCGGCGCCGGCGTGGCCTCCGGACGCTGTCCTGACTTCGGCTGGCGCTTGGGCAGCGGCGAAGACTTGGGCGCGGGGGTCGCTGGCGCGGGGGTCGCTGGGGTCGCTGGCGCGGGGGTCGCTGGCGCGGCGGACTCAGGGCGAGCGGGCCGCGGCTTACCCGGCTCCACGGGTGGTGGAACCATCGAGCCGCTGATGCTGCCCGGCTCCCGGCGAATCCACTTGTCCTTACCCATGGTTGTAGTTCTCCGCTGGGTTCTATGGCGTCCAGAGGCTAGCGTCTGTATAGACCAGCACAACAAGACACAATTGTCTAGTCAGCTTTGGCTATGAACGCTGGTGAACTATCTCATCGCGCAACGACTATATCTTAATGTGTCACTGTGTAGCGGAGATGTTACAGAACTCGCAAGACGGTCTTCGGCGACCCCGCGAGGGGCGGCCGGTGGGATGATGCGGGGTTATGGCTGATGCGAATCGCTGGCGGGACTGGCTTGACCTCGTGGTAGTCGAGGGCCCGGTGATCGACCTGCGCCCGGATTACCGCGCGCTGGTCATCGCCGCTGCTGGCCTCCGGCCGGGTCCGAGCGATTCGGCCTCCGACGAGTTGCTCAGTGAAGCGGAGGCTGCCGCGAAGGTGGCTCTCGCGGGGGCCGGGGCGGGGGCCGGGGCCGGGGCGGGAGCGGGGGCCGGGGCGGGAGCGGGAGCGGGGGCCGGGGCGGGGGCCGGGGACTTGCCTCGGGTCGCTGACTGGAGGTTCGCTTACCAGGCTTTCGGCGCCAAGCCGAAGCGCACCAGGCCGAGCGTTGAGGCCCTGCTCAGGCGAGTGGATGCCGGGCTGCCGAGGATCGACCGGCTCACCGATCTGTACAACGCGGTCTCCGTCAAGCATCTCCTGCCGGTCGGCGGCGAAGACCTCGACCAGTACAAGGGCCGGCCCGGCTCGTCCGGGCTGGGGGCGACGAACCCTTCGACACGACCAGGGACGGCGAGCCTGTCATCGATCACCCGGAACCCGGCGAGGTGATCTGGCGTGACGACGCGGGCGTGACCTGCCGGTGCTGGAACTGGCGGCAGTGCACGAGGACCAGGATCACGGACGCCACGACTAGCGCGGTCTTCATACTTGACGGCCTTGGCGCACTCGGCCGGGATGGCTTGATCGCGGCGGGCGAGGAACTGACCGCGCACCTCGCGAGGCACAACCCAAGGGCCAGCCTCAGCTCACGGCTAATCGAGCCGGACGACTAGCCAGGACGGCTCGGTTGACCGCATCGGTGTCTTTCTTGTGATGGGAGCCGGGGCGGTGGTGGTTCCACATGGCCGGTCAACCGCATCGGTGGCCCATCGTTGTCGTTGCCCGGCCTCGGGCTACCGCATCGATGGCCCATAGATGCTGCCGCAACCGCATCGCCGGGCCATCGTTGTGGTTGTCCGGCGGCCCGGAACCGCATCGGTGGGCGATCGTTGTGGTCCTGTTCCGGCGATTTGCGGCTGATGACCGGATTGCCGGAAGGTCATGAATCGGCGGTGGGTTAGTCCGGCGGTCAAAGCCCCGGCTGGGCAACACCGAGGCGGCGAGGCCCAGCGTTGTCCCGGCGCTGGGGTCGTGGCCCCTGCTCCGGGACGACGCTGGGGCCGCAGTCACGGGGGCGCGGTCCGGTATGGGCTATATGCCGGGTTCGCGGAGCCCGCGGCAAGCGGCGGCTGCGGCCAGACCGCGGGTGGATGAGCGTAGCGGCTCTGGGCGGCTGTAAGTGCACGGCGCACTGACGTACTTAAATATCCGTCACCCTACCGATGTCTCCGCCTGCAAGTTTCAGCAGTATTTGTACTGCAAGCGCTGGCAAGATCCACAGTCGAAGTTTTGGCGGGAGCTTCCACGCACTGGCCGTGCAAGGCAACTTGCGCTCTCCTAGACGGCTGAAACCAGCCCGGCAAGGACTTCAGATGGACACGATGGCGCCGATCCGCCCAGCCCTGCTTCGCCCCCGCCGCATCTCGCTGCCCTCGCGACCAGCGTCAGTGGCCGAAGCTCGGAGCCAGGTCAGAGCCTACATTTACGCATGGGATGTTCCGGTCGATCCGCCGGTGGCCCAGTTGCTCACCAGCGAACTCGTTACCAACGCGATCAGGCACGAGTCCGGGGAGAACGTCACGCTGGTTCTCACCTGCCCATGGGGCCAGCTACGCGTGGAAGTGCACGACACCTCGTCGGCCATGCCAGTACCGATCGAGGCGCCGACCGATGCCGAGGCCGGGCGCGGCCTGATGCTAGTTACTACGCTCTGCGACGACTGGGGCTGGTACCGGACTTCCGCCGGCAAGGCTGTTTACTTCACACTGGCCTTCCACTCCGGTCTCTACGACGAGTAGCTTGCTCGTCACCTGGAGGCGATCGTTCGCAGCGCGGCCTCGCGAGCGATGTCCGTGCGCGAATGCACGTTGAGCTTCTTGAGGATGTGGGAGACGTGCGTGGCGACGGTGCGGGGCGAAAGGAACAGCTTGGCGGCTATTTCCGGATTGGACATACCGCCTTCAACTAGGGCGGCGACCTTGGCCTCGGTCGGCGTCAGACTGTCCCAGCCGCTGACCGCCTGGCGGTGCTTGGAATGCGGACCTCGGCGGATGCCGTAAGCGCGGAACGTGGCCTGCAGGCGGGCGACGTCGGCGGCGGCGCCAAGCGACGCGTAGATCTCTACCGCCTGGGTGAAAGCGGCTCTCGCCTGGTCTCGATCGTCAGCCGAGACGAAGTCACCAGCTCCGGCTTCCAGTGCCTTGGCCCGTAGGAGGGGCCGACCGGCGTCGCTGTACCGGTCGGCGGCCTCAATCAGCCTGGCCGCGTCGTGATCGAGGAGGCTACGGCAATACAAGGCATTCGCCTGACGGTGCGGGATATCTGACTCCGCGGCCAGCGCGCAGGCATGGCCAGTCAGAGTCTTAGCGGCGCTGAGGTCCCCGGTTGCCACAGCGAGGCGCACGGCGTCCGCGAGGAGGTCCTCGATCTCATCAAGATGCTCGGTGATGTCGGCGAACCCCGCGGTGAGCACGGCGAGCGCCTCGGCCGGCGAGCCGTCTTGCTCGCGCTCAAGGCTTCTGGCTAGCGCCAGGGTGCCGACGACGCGATTCCCGATGAGTTTGACATGGGGCGCGGCGGCCGCCAGACGGCCTCGGGCCAATACCGCCTCGCCGCGGTGGAAGCCGATAACGGCGGCAATGCCAAGGTCACAGCAGGCGGCCGCTGGTTCTTTGAGATCGGCTTGCAGTACCTCGACCTCGGCCATCGCGTCGTCCCAGTGGCCGGTGTCGAACGATAGCTGGCCGAGCGCACTGTGCGCCTGAACTCGCCGCACTACCGTGCCGACCTGATCCGCCAGATGCTGAGCCTGCCTCGCGGCCGCGAAGGCTTCCTTGTGCCGGTCAAGGTTCCCGAGTGCGACGGCCTTGTTTATTTGCAGCAGCAGCCGCAAATCGGTGAGTTCGGGATCGGCCTGGGTCACGGTGAGGGCCCGGTCAAAGAGCGGCAGCGCGTCGATCATCTGCGCCTGCACCGCCGTCACGATGGTGAGCACATGCAACGCCCAGCCCATGGCCCAGTTGTCCCCGGCTTCCGAGGCGACGGCAAGGGCGGTGGTGGCCACCTGTCCGGCCTTCTCGACGTCGCCGAGGTTGTCGTGCGTCCGCGCCAGGAGCACGAGCAGCCGCGCGCGGTGCCGGTCAGAGATACCGTCCGACTCAAGTGCGCGGTTCAGCGTGGCCAGCGACTCAGCCGACTGGCCTGCCCGCATCCGGCATTGCGCAAGTGTCCAGTGCAGTTCGACGAGAAGGTCGGGCTCAACCGCCTGCATCAGCGCGAGATTCGCGACTTGCTCGGCCTCGGCGACGTCGCCGACACGGTAGAGAACGTCAGCCAGCCTGCCAATCAGCCGGTTGTACTGCGTCGAGCCCACCTGACAGCTCGCGACTGCCTGTCTGAGCAGCTCGGCCGCGACCTGGGGGGCCTGCCCGACTAACAAGTCCGCGGTCCTGGCGAGCCAGTTCAGTATCCACTCGTCCATCGGCTCGGTGACCGCGCCAGAACCGCCAACCGCCCAGAGCAGTTGCCTGGCAACCCGGTCGGCCGGAGCCCCCGCCTCGGCGAGCGCCCGGCCGGCGGCACGATGCCACGCTGCCCGCACAGGAACGGAAATCTCGTCATAAAGTGCCGCCCGGATCAGCGGATGCCGGAAGCCGAGACCAATGCCTGACTCGGCGAGCACGCCGGCCGCGCAGGCCTCATCGACGGCAGGCACCAGGTCGGCGACCCCGCGTCCGAGCACCACGGCAAGATCGGGCACCGCGAAGTCAACGCCAAGCAGCGCCGCGGCCCGCAGTACAGCCCGGACTGGCCCGGACACGAAGCCCAGACGGTCGGCGATGGCCGCGGAAAGCGAGGCTGGCGCGGGACCTCTAGTGAGCTTAGCCGCACCGGTCTCAGTCACGATCAGACTTGAACTGCGAGCCAGCGCGGCCAGCAGTTCGGTGACATAGAGCGGGTTGCCCGCCGCTCCCTCGGCCAGCGCGAGCAAGTCGGCGTCGGGCCGGCCCCCAGCTAGCGCGGCCACCAGTTCCGCCACCGCGCCCTCAGTCAACCCGGTGAGCACCAGCCGCCCGGCGTCTCCGATCGCCCGGCGCAGCTTCAGCAATTCCTCGCGTTGCGGGACTGGGCGCATCGTCCCTATCAGCATCAGCGGCATCTGCCGCGCTGATCTGGACAGCCGGGCCCAAAGCGTGATGCTCGCCTGATCGGCCCACTGGAGATCGTCGATGACCACGATCGTGGGCATCGACGAGCACTCCTCAGCGACCAGCGCAAGCAATTGCTCGGCTAGTGCGCCCGACACGTCAGTGCCTCGATCCGCGCCGTCCTCACCACGAAGCAGACGCAGCATCGAACTGCGCCGGGGATTAGCGGAAGGGTCGCGTATCCGCAGGCCTTCAAGCAGCGGCAATAGCGGCAGTGCCTGACCAAGCTCGTCGCCGGAACCCCAGAACACCTGAAATCCGGCCGCCACCGCACTCGCGAGAGCCGTCCGCACCAGGGCTGACTTGCCGACGCCGGGTTCGCCCTCGATCAGGACGGAACTGCCTCGCCCCCTCGACGCCTCCGCGATAAACCCGGTTAGCGCCGCAAGCTCGGCATCACGACCGACGAGCGCACCGGCCTGGGTCACGGTGGGCACGCAGCGAACTTTACTACCAGAACATTAGGGAAACAAGTACCGTTTTGGGATAAGTTTAGCGAGAGAAACTTTCATGACCAGCCAAAATAGCTTCTCTGGCCGCGCTTGACGATCACGGTGAAAGTTTCACTGAACCTTTCGGCGCATGATTTCCTTAATCTTCCCCCGCACGCTGTGACGCATTTTTCTTACCAAAGGTCATTGCCAATTTTTCGCGGATTTCACCTTTCAACAAAAGCTAGATTAAAGTTCCCCTAGACGCATGAAAACGTCGGGACCTGGGAAATACCCTCGCATGACCTAAATGCGCCGTGCAGGTCGACAAGGCCGGGCGACCCCAGTCCTGACCTGCGGAATCGCCTTGGAGGAAACATGCGTATCGGGCGATCTATCCTTATCCCCGCAATCGTAGCCTTCGGCCTCGCCGGTTCGGTAGCCGCTGGTGCGGCAATTGCCGTTCCCGCGAGCCACACATCCAGTGCTCACGCGAGCGCGCACAGTACAGCTACCGATCCATTGCTGTTTTACAGAGGTTGACTTGGAGGTCTAGTACGACTCACGGCGGACGCAGGTCCTTACAATTCATCGCACGACTCAGCACGTCGGCCGAACTCTTGGAGCGGCGCTGAGGAGGACGCATTAAGCGGTCAACGGCGACCGCGTGCTCCTTCAGGTAGCAGCCGCCAGGTGAGGCCAACCTTCCAGCGATCCAGGCCGGGACTCGCTCCCGCCCGCACCACAACGTCGCCCCCGCTGCCTTCACCTCCGTCGATCGCCGGTGACCTCGCTTCCGCTGTTGATCTCGCCTCCCGCGGCGCAGCTGCGAAGTCGCCGGAGATTGCCAGGATCGTCGTAGGAACAGCAGCGCCGGGGCGACGTTGTCGTGGAAAAGCCCTTCGGGCCAGGCAAGCCTCGGACCGGTTCAGCTTCTCGGGCCGCAGCGCGGCCTACCCAGGCAAGTCGGCGCGAACGCCTGCGAGGTTGAACAGGATCTCACGGTGGGGTGCAATGAAAATCTTATTGGAATATTCTTTATGGCAGCTATGTGGCACATTTGAGAACGCTGATCTTGCGGCTGCCCGCGCGTGACGGTGGTCCGGCTCAGCACGTGCCGAGGAGGAGGGACGCCGGATGACGATGCCAGGGAGCCCCACGGTGCGGCGCCGCCGGCTGGCCGCCGAACTGCGGGCGATCAGGGAAGGCACGGGCAAGAGCGGCGACGTGGTAGCGGCGGCGCTGACGTGGTCGCCTTCCAAGATCAGCAGGTACGAGCTCGCGAGAACCGGCCTGAAGCCACGAGATGTCGAAAAACTACTTGATTACTATCAAATAGGCGGATCGCATCGCGATACTCTGCTCGAACTCGCAAGAGAAGCCACCCAAAAGGGATGGTGGGAAGAGTTCGGTGACTTCCTGTCGGACGACTACCAACAGTTCATCGGCCTCGAACACGAAGCGAGATCGATTGCCATATGGCACGTCGAGGTCGTTGCCGGCCTTTTACAAACTGAAGCCTATGCTCGTCATATAATCGGGAGCTACAATCAAGTGGAACCAACTGCTCCTGGTATGATAGAGCGCCTTGTTCGGGTTCGCATGCGACGCCAGCAAGTTTTGGATCATGATCGGGATCTGCAACTTTCCGTGGTATTGGATGAATCCATCCTTAAGCGTCGCATTGGGACCGATGTTGTCATGTACGACCAACTACTCAGGCTCGCACATGACGCCGACAGGCCAAATGTTACCCTGCACGTGCTTCCGCTCGAAGCTAAGCATTCCGTGTTTGGAGAGTCATTTGTAATATTCAGCTTCGGGCAGGGCGACGATGCCATTCTGCAGGATGTCGTAAGCGCTGAGCATCTTAGGAACGACTTCTCAGTTGAAGGCGAACGCGAAACTTACCTTCATAGGATCGCGTTCCAGATGCTCGTTGCCTCGTCCCTTGACCCAGTGGCGTCTAAGGAACTCATACTTGAGACCGCTAAGTCGCATTGGGCAAATAGCCACCGGGCGCTCTAGGTACCTGCTAGGCTACCTTAGCGTCTCTGTAAGGTTTAGGGTCGCTAACCCCAAACGAAATTCAGCGAGGTAACGCCGTGAACGAGTGTAGACCTGAGCAAGACCTGAATGGGCTCGATGCAAATCTGCATTGGATCAAGAGTTCCCTCAGCTTCTGCAACAGCAACTGCGTGGAAGTAGCGAGCCTGCCGGAACGCCAAGTGGGAGTCCGCGATAGCAAGAACCCCGATGGCGCTGTCCTCCGATTTACCGCCGACGAGTGGCACTCATTTATCGGCCGGGTGCGAATAGGAGAATTTGACAGTTTCGGCAGCTTATGCATTACGGAAGCTGAGTGCTGCGGCTTATTGTCGAAGTTATGGGTGAACAACAGCCGGGCGAAAGACCTGCGGTGATAGGTCTTTCGCCCGGCCGCATTATGAGCTCCTGCACGGCGGCGGTAGCAGCGCTGACCGGCCAGAGCACAGCAACGATGAGACGGCTAATGGAGGCGCCCTTAGGCCATCGTTGGTCTATGGGGTGGATTTCATCCTGTGCCAGAATCTGCCCGTGAGAATTCCGAGAGCAAGCGCCGCGGCAACCGCTTGAAAATGCCTGCTCCGCAGAGAACGAAACGTCAGTGTCGGCTCGGATTCCATATCTGCCGGGTGCTTCTTTATCGGATCAGCGGCCGGAGCTCCGCTCGCTACAACTTTCTTGTATTCATCATCGAGAATCCTGAAAAACTTATTCCCGCGGCCTACAGTAGTCGTCAATTGACTCTTTCCGGTCATCTCCTAGTAATTTCGTCCCATGGAACTGCGAAACAGCTCATGTTTCGCAACACTACGGATTGCCGATTCCGAAGTGCCGCCTATCGTATATTGACGCGCCAGCAAAGAAACCCAGATGTGGACATATAAATATTGCCGAATTGGTTCGGCAACATTCGGGAGAGTGCGTCGCGAGGTTCGCGTCCGAGACGGCGTAGCCAGGAAGGCTAGCTCCTGGCTACGCCCAACCCGGTTAGTGCTGCTCGTCTTCCTGCTCGGCTATGGCCTCGACGATGTACGGGGTCAAGGCACCGACCAAGACCGGTACCGGCATGGACTGAAGCCAGACCCGGCCAGGACCGCTTAGCTCAGCGAGGAAGAGACCGTCGTGGCCGAACAACATGTTCCTGATGCCCTTCATCCTCGTCGCCGAGAACTTAACGGAGCTTGAGAACATGCCGATATGGCCGGGGTGCGCGAGAATAGCCTCGCCCTTGGCCAGGTCATACACCATGACCTCGCCGCCGACCTCGATCCAGGCAGTGCCCTGGCCCTCAAGTTTCTGCAACACGAAGCCTTCGCCGCCGAACAGGCCGCCCTTGAGGTTGTGCTGCACGCCGACACTTGGCCGGATACCCTCGGTGCCTGCCATCCAGCCGTGCTTGTGCACCAGGTAAGACTCGCCGTGGGAAATGTCCACGGGAATGATCTGGCCAGGGAGTTTCGCCGCGAACGTGACCTGGCCGGGGCCTTCATACTTGGTGACGAAGAGACCGCCGCCGCCGATCATTCGCCTGATGCCGCGGATCACACCGCCCCCGCCGGCTCGTGTCGTCTGCGACATGTGGACGCCTTTGCTCATCCAGACCAGGTCGCCATGCGGGGTGTTCACCGAATCGCCGCGGTCCAGCGTGACTTCCAGGACAGGCATGGTCGTGCCTTTTATTGCTGACTGCATAATTAGTCCCTCAGATGACTATTCTGAACAGAGATGCGCCATTATAGGGGCGAACGCACGGCGCCCGCGCCCGGTAGCAACGGTCCAGCTCAGTTGGCGCTCGCAACCGTGCAATGGCGACGGGAACCGAAGCGGCCTGCTGCTGCGACAGTTACTGCATGGAAGTCCGTGAGCGGCAGCAGGCATGAGATCTGCGGCCGGGGAAGCCGACGACGCGGCGCTGTTGCTGGCTGTGGCGCGTGGTGACGAGGGAGCGCTGGCCGCGCTGTATGACCTGCATGCCGGCTGGCTGACTATCCGGCTGGCGCGCCGGTGCGCGATGCCTGATGTGGTTGATCAGGCCGTTCAGGATACGTTCCTTGCCCTGTGGCGGGAAGCCGGCACCTACCGGGGAAGCGGCGACGTAGCCGCGTTCATCTGGGGGATTGGCATCCGCCGCCTGATCGACGCGATCCGCAGGGAGAACAGCGCCCGGCGGCGGCTGCCGTGGCTGGCGGCGGAGTCGCGGGCGGCGCAGGCGGATGTGGTCGTCTCGGCGGAGGACCAGGTGCTGGTCGGTTGCGCCGGCTGCTCATCCGTTGCGGCATCCCCGGTCATCTGCTTGACCTGGTAGCCACGACGCCGTCATTGCGCCGGTCCTGGCTGCTTTCCGTGCTCGGTGTGCTTGCGGTGGTGGCGGGTGAAGCCGCAGCGGTGAAGTACGGCTGGAGTTCGGGTGGCGGCCGGCCAGCGCTCGCCGGCCATCCGAATCCAGCGGGCCTGGCGCCTTACCTGCTGGTCGCCCCCCTGCTCGTGCTGGCCGGGGTCGCCGCCGCGTTCCTGCCGGCTTTCGACCCCGCCCACCAACTGGCGGTAGCGGCTCCCTTCTCCGGTGTCCGGCTGCTACTTGTCCGTACAGTCTGCGCGCTGACCGCCGCGCTGGTCCTGGTCGTGAGTGCGGCCTTCGTCGTGCCTGGACCTGGATGGCTGCCAGTCGCGCTGCTGCTGCCGTCGCTGGCGTTGTGCACGCTGACCCTCGCCGCCGCGACCATCGTGGACGCACGAGCCGCAGCCGTCACCGCAGCGGTCTTGTGGGCGCTGCCAGCGTTGCTGCTCGCGGTAGCAGACGTTCCGCTGAAGCTCGTGCAGCCAGGCGCCCAGTTCACCTGCGCGGCCGTGCTCTGTATCTCCGCCGTGGTGCTTTACCTGCGCCATGACCGCTTCGAGATGGGATGGGCAAGATGACCACGAACGTGCGCACGGTAGCGGTTCAAGCCGCAGGCCTGTCCCGCCGGTACGGGACCACCCGCGCGCTTGACGAGGTCGACCTGTCACTGGAGCGCGGGTTCACCGGCCTGCTCGGTCCGAACGGAGCGGGCAAGACGACGCTGCTATCGATCCTGGCGACCGTCAGCGAGCCGGACGCTGGCCAGGTCTCGGTGTTCGGCCTTAACCCAAGGAACTCGGCGGAACGGCTGGAGATCCGCCGGCGCCTCGGCTACCTGCCTCAGGAACTCGGGTATCACCGGCACTTCACGGTGGCCGGGTTCCTTGACTACGTGGCGATCCTGAAGGAGATCACCGACCGGCGGCGCCGCGCCGAGGAGATCGCCAGGGTTCTGGCCGCCGTCGGACTTGAACAAAGCGCCCGCACGCGGATCCGTGCTCTTTCCGGCGGCATGCGTCAGCGCCTGGGGATCGCTCAGGCCCTGCTTGGCCAGCCTGAGCTGCTGATCCTTGACGAGCCAACGGCCGGCCTCGACCCCGAGCAGCGGCTGAGGTTCCGTGAGCTGCTCTCCGACCTGCCGGGCGATCCGGTGATCGTGCTGTCCACCCACCAGGCCGACGACATCGCCGCGATCTGCCCCGTCGTCATCGTCCTGCTGCAGGGACGAGTCTGCTTCGCCGGGACCCCGGCTGAGCTGGCCGCCAGCGCCGACGGGCGGGTGTGGGCGGCGGATGACCGCGACCAGGGCGCCCATCTGTCCTGGCGCGGTGCCGACGGCCGATGGCGGCACATCGGCGATCAGGCACCGGCCGGCGGCGAGCGGGTCGCGCCGACAGTCGAAGACGGCTACCTGCTGCTCTCGCACGCGGCCGGCCTGCGATGAGCCGAACCGCCCTCAGCTTGGCCAGGGTGGAGGCGTCCCTTCTGGCCCGTAGCGTAATGGTGCTCGCCGGACTGCTGGCTGGCGGCGCCGTAATCTGGATTTTCATCCATCCCGTCGTGCCGTTGTGGTGGAACGTCGCCTGGCTGATCGGCGAAGGGCAGCTTCTCCTCGGTGCGGCCGTCCTGATCGCCGCGCAGTTGGCCGCCGGACGTGACCGGCGGGACGGCCTAGCTGACCTGTACGCGAGCTTCCCGGCCTCGGCCACTACCCGCGTTATTGGTCAGCTGGCCGGGCTGGCGGGTGCCATCCCGGCCAGCCTGCTGCTGATCGGCCTCACCGCCGCGGCAGTGGAGTTGCTCGGATCCATCGGCGCCGCGAGCCTCACGCTGCTGGTCGGCGGGCTGCTGCTGGTGATCGCCTGCGGAGCGGCCGGGATCGCGATCGGCACCCGATTTCCGCATCCGCTGGCCGGCGTCATCGGCGCGCTGGCATTGTTCCTGATCTGCTCCCAGGCCGGCCGGTTCTCCGGAGCGGCCATCTGGCTCGTCCCCTGGAGCTTCCATCAAGACCACAGCGGGCATCCTGGCCGGAGCGGCGATCTTCGTTGCCGGGGCCCTCCAGCTTGCGCCTGTCCCTGGCGCCAGCCTGAACCGCCTGGTTGCCGAGAGCGCTAGCCCGGCTTCTGCGCAGCGCTGCGTCACCGCCAGCCAGGTCAGGTACTGCCTGTATCCAGGCTTCGGCTCTCTGCTGCCGTCCTTGGAGACTCAGGTAAGCGGGGTGCTCAGGCGCGTGCCGGCCTGGCCCGGCCGGACGCTGGCCATCAGTCAGCTCGGTATCGGGCAACTCGATCCGACTCTTACCCACGGTCATCCGGCCCGGCAGGTGTCCCGCTGGGACGCCGAACTGCAGCGGGCGCCAGTCATTTCCAGCCCGGTGTCCTCGATTCGCTTGCCGGTCGGGTTGTGGCCGGCCTTCGGCGGGCAACTGGCCGACGCGCATTTCAACCTTGCCCTCGCCACCGCCGACTGGGCCGTCCGCATCCCGCCCTGGAGCGCCACCGGCCAGCCATGCGTGCCACTGGACCAGGCGCGAGAGGCGATCGCGATCTGGCTAGCCATCCTCGTCACCGGGTGGGCCAGGTGGATCAACGCACATACCACGGACGCCCAGCTCGCTACGGCCCTTGGCATCCGCATGCCGAGCGTCGCCGTTCTGCCGATGCCGACGACTCCCCTGCCTGGAGCTTCGACCAACCCCGTGTGCACAGCATGAAGGTCGCCGTACTGCCTCTGCTCGCCCGGCACCTGGCCAGGACTATGCCCTGGGTAGCGCTGATCTCCGGTTGCCTGGCTGGACTCGCCTTCCTCGCCTTCCTGGCTCACGTCGCCGACAACTCCCACTCGCCTCTCAACGAGAACACCGTTCGCCTGGCCTTCCTGCCCGCCATCGCGGCACTTGCGTTCGTTCTCCGTGCCCCGTTCCGGCCCCTGACCCTGGCCACCCCGGTCCCGGCCTGGGTCACTCCGGCCAGCCACCTCTTGCTCGCTGCGCCCGTCCTGGTCGTAACCGGCTGGGCGCAACTGGTCATCATGGACCGCACCATCCCGCCCGCCCTCGGCCCTCCGCCCGCCATCTACCCGCTGCTTGCTCAGCTCGCCGGCTGGTGCGCGGTGATCGCCGCCGCCGCCGCCTGCGCCGACCGCTCCCGCTACGCCGACCTCGGCGGGATCCTCGCCGGGCCCGTTACCTTCGCGGCCATCGCGCTCGTCTGGTTCGCGCCCGTCACCGCGCGATTCCTGGTCGAACCACCCGCCAGCGCCCGCGGCGTGACCATCATCTGGTACGTCATCGCATCAGCCGCCTTGGCCCTGATCTGCGCAGCAATGCACGACCAATGGCACCGCTACTCAGCGCTATGCCTCGTCGGCAAGAAGCCGAAGGATCTCCACAGCTTCTAGTCCGTTCTGCTCGACATAAGAGAGCCAGGCCGTTCGCAGCTGTCGCTGCCCGCCATCCCTATTCCCTAGGGCCGCCAGCGCAATACCGAGGTTCTTGCGGGCACGCGCTTCGACCAGCCTGTCGCGATTTCCGTCGTCAAGCATGCCGATACACTCCTCGTAGCGCGCCTTCGCCTGCTCCCATTCGCCTTGCGCCGCATGTAGTTCGCCGATATCTTCGATCGTGGCTGCTTCCCAGTGCCGGTCACCGTCCTCACGCAGGATGACTAGGCTCTTGTCCAGGCATTCGCGGGCCTGCGCGTAATGCTCCTGCTGCCGTAGCACCTCACCGAGACTCCGAAGGTTCAGCGCCTGCCAGTGCCTATCGCCATATTCTTCAAACACGAGCAGGCATTCCGTCAGAATAGGTCTCGCTTCGGCGGGCCGATGATCGTCAATATAGATATCCGCGACACTAAGCCGGGTCGCGGCGATCCAGCGGTCGTCGCCGATTTCCTGAAATGTATCCAGCGCTTGATTATAGAGCTCAAGCGCCTCCCTGAAGTCTCCGGTGAGCCTGTTCACTGCGCCAAGGCTTCGGCGCGCGATCGCCTCGCCCCTGCGGAAGCCGACCGAGTGAAGCAATTGCAGGCTTGCCATCAGCGTATTGCGGGCCGAATCCCAGTCACGTCGATAACGATACGTGTCCCCGAGGTAGAGCAGGGTAATCCCGACCTCTCTGACGAGACCAAGCTGCTGAAACAGTTCCAGCGCGCTGCGGTAGCTACTGACGGCGAGAGCCCAGTTATGCTGAAAATAAAAGAGCTTCCCTAGACTGCGAGTCAGTATTGCTTTGCCTCGCAACTGCTTATCTTCGAGATGACGCAGTACCAGCTGGTGTGTCTCCAGCCAATCCTCATAATGGGCACGCACCTCAAAAAAACCTGCCAACCTCGCCGCCAACTGCCAGGCAAGGTTAACCTCGTTAGCTAGCACCGCCTGTGCCACCGCAGCGACGAGATTGTCGTGTTCTCTGCTGAGCCATCTGAGCGAAGTCATCCGGTCGTGGTGCTCTGGGTCTGTGGCGCCCGCCCTAGCTGATGCGACTGATGTAGGCTGCAACGACTGGTCAGCGTGCTCTAGCCTTCGATAGTAGTACTCAAGCACGGCAAGAGTGCATCTTCTCCTGACCTCATCGGCTTCATCAAGCTCAAAATGCTTCCGAGCGAATTCGCGAAGGAGGTTGTGAAACCTATAGCAATCGTCCCATACAGTTTGCTCGAGAAGCTGGAGATCGGCTAGCTTCTCGAGTGTCGTGGCGACATTGTCGTAACTTGGATTAACGAGACAAGCGGCGGCAGCGTCGTCGAAGTGCGGGCCGCCGAACGCCGCCAGGCGCCGGAATAGGGTTTGCTCAGCTGTGCTGAGCGCCTCATAACTAATAGAAAACGACGCCGCGATCGCGGCGTCGCCCGAGCGAAGTTCGTCAAGAATATTCGATCTGCTGTTCCTGAATCGCTCAGCGAGGCTGTTAACGCTCCAGGTGGCTCGGGTGGCCAAGCGCGCCCCCGCGATGACGATAGCCAACGGAAGCAGGCCGCAGCACTGAACAACTTCCTTGGCGGCCGCCGGTTCATTCTTGACCTTATCGCCGCCTGCTCGTGCCGCCAGCAACGCGAGCGCCGAGTTCATATCCATTATGTCGAGGGACACGGGTACTGCCTGCAGTTCGAAAAGGCTTGATCGGCTAGTGACGAGCAGCAGGCATGAAGACGATCCGGGTATCAACGGCCGAACGATCTCCGCGTTGGGGGCATCGTCGAGTACGATTAGGGCGGAGCGGCCGGCCAGCAGGGACCGATAGAGACTGGCTTTCTCGCCTAGCGACGAAGGCATCGCCTCGCCCTGAACCCCGAGTGCGCGCAGAAAGTCAGTGAGGATATCCGTTGCGCTCTCTTCGCCGACTGGAATATCCGAATTGCGACCGGAAGTCACAGCGCCGCCCAGATTGGCGTATAGCTGCACATCAGGGAAGCCAATTTTGACGGCGTGCGCAAAATGAATGGCAAGTGCAGATTTTCCGACTCCAGGCTTACCGTAGATTACGATAAGATTTGCCCCATTTGCCCTCTCTGGGCGCACTTGAGTTCGGAGTTCATTCAATTCATGACGTCTACCGATAAATGTCGTAGTATCCGGCGGAAGCTGAGACATGGACAGGGAAGCGGGCGGAACGGGCGGCAGGTAAGGCTGAGCCGGATCCTCGCCTAAGGCATGCCCATGGCTTGCCGTTGAGCCGGTCAAATCACTCATAGTAGCGCCAGCAAGGTATCAGCCGATCTGGACTATTAAGCCAATAAATAGCCATGATAACGTATGCCGCGCAGGTGGGGACGCGAAGCCTTCGGACCCGTTCCTTGCTATGCTGACCTGCCCACTCATGGATTTGCTTCGCGGCGCGATCTTGCTACGGTGAGTTCGGGCTATGGAGGTGTGGTGTGACCGGTCGGCCGACCGTGACTGAAGCGATCGTAGCTGACCCTTCGACCGCTGGACTGGTTCTTGACTTTGACGGAGTGCTATCGCCGATCGTTCAGGATCCGACAACCAGCGCGATACCTGACCACGTTGTAACAGCGCTCGGCCGGCTGGTGAAATCGCTTGGACTGCTCGCTGTGATGTCCGGTCGGCCGTTGGCTTTCCTAATCGACAGGGTACGGACCCCTGGGGTATTGCTGCTCGGATCGTACGGTATCGAGCGGATCGATGTCGACGGTCAGCATCGGATGGATCCTGCCGCGAGACCATGGCTCGACAAGGTTAAGGAGGCGAGCGAGATCCTGGCTGATCTTCTCGGGGACTCACGTGGGATCCGCATTGAAGACAAGTCGGTATCCGTCGCCGTGCATTGGCGGCAGGCCCCGGACCATGAAATAGCCGCAGACAAAGTACGCCGCATTGCTCACCGGGTCGCGGAACATACTGGGCTCCGACTTGAGCCTGGGAAGCTTGTCGAGGAACTGCTTCCACCGATAAACGTCGATAAAGGTTCGGCTGTCCTTAGTCTTATCGCACAAAAAAGGCCGCGTGTCATCGCGTATGCTGGCGATGATATCGGGGACATACCCGCTCTCCTGGCAGTAAGGGGAGTTGGGGGCTACGCGCTGGTGGTTGATCACGGTAATGAGACCCATGCGCGGTTGCTTCAGCTAGCGGATGAGATTTATTCGGGTAGCTCTGCCTTCGCTGAGTGGATTGGCGGACTGGCTGACGCCATAGACTCGGCTAGGACCTGACGGCTGTCCATGGGCGGGCGCCGGGTCGGACCAGCAGTGCTGGTTCCGCTGGGCCGGACAGGCCCTCAAGTACGATCGCGACGCTGGCTTGGTCGAACGCGGCAGTGACGTCGAGGCCGAACGCCAGGGCACGGTAGAAATTGGCCGCGAAGGTTCTGGCGGCTTGGTCGCCGACCGCTGCCGGCATCCCGATGACGTAATCGATGGTCTTGCCGATCGCCTGGGCCTGGGCGGTCGTGAAGCAGGCGTTGAGAAACACGATCCTGGTTTCGCCGGTCAACGAGGGAGAGGCGAACAGTCTCTCCAGTGCGTTAGCGCTGACAGGGCGACTGCGGCCACCCTCGCCGGCGAGGTAAATCTGGCCGTCAGGGCTGCCGTGCCCGCTGAACTGGACTATATGCGGACGATGTTCGTTGAGTGCCTGGATTAAGTCGTCGGGGCGCACGGCCCAGCAGCCGATGAGCTCGAACAGGTCTGGGCCGCTAGCGAACCTTATCTTCTGACCGATCTGGCGGTACTCCTCGTCCAGGGCCAGCCGGGGGGTGCGGACGGGGTTGGCCGCGAGAAACAGGATCCGAGCTCGTGGCTTCGACTTGCCGACCGCGGGCGGCGACGCGCCGACGGCCATCGGCGGTGACAGGGGCCGGCTGGATCCCAGGATTGCCTTCACCGCTGTCACCAACCGGGCCAGGTGCTCGTCTTGCCCGGCCCCGAAGAGGTCGGCCGATTGCAGCGACCGTAGTGTCCGGCCCGCTCCGATGCCGATATCGGGGATCTCGCAGTCGTCGAGCCTGACGGGGATTAGCCAGGGCACGACCGGGTTCCGCTGCCGCATTTCGTCCACTGCCCACAGCAGTTCTTCATGCGCGAGAGACCGCTCCGTCGCCAGCCCTTCACCGGAGAAGCAGGCCAGGAAAGCGATGGCGCCTTCGCTGATCGCCTGGCGGATCACGGCCCGCCAGTCCTGGCCCGGCGAGATCATGGTGGTGTCCCGCCATACCCGCACTCCGGCATTCTCCAGCGCTGACTGGATCCGGTCGGCGGCCGCGGTGTCGGCAGGGGAGTAGCAGATGAACGCATGCCGGGCCGGGATATCAGAAAGACCCACGGCTCGCCCCCTTTGATTGGCCTGACGGCGGCACGCTACCGCACCCGGTCCGCATCGCGGCCGTTCTGCTACGGTGATGTCCCTGAACCGAGCGTCCGGGGAGAAAAGTGAGGATCGCCGTTGCCGGTCCCGCGCACCCTTTCAAAGGGGGACTGGCGCAGCACACCACATCGCTGGCCCATCATCTTTCCGCAGCCGGGCATCAGGTCACGCTGCTGTCGTGGCGCACCCAGTACCCGAAGTTGCTCTATCCAGGCCAGCTGACTGTCGACCAGCCTGAAGTCGAGCTTTTCCCTGATACGGAGCGGTCGCTGGCCTGGAACCGGCCGGATAGCTGGTGGCTGACCGGTCACCGGCTGGCTGCCAGGCGATTCGACGCGATCGTGCTGTCGGTTGCCACGCCGATTCAGGTGCCTGCCTACCTCACCCTGGCAGCGGCGGCACGAACCGGCGGCTGCACGGTGGTCGCACTATGCCACAACGTGCTGCCCCATGAGCGCCGCAGGCTTGACGAGCCGATGGTCAGGGCACTGCTCCGCCGCATGGACGCGGTACTCGTCCATTCCCGCGATGAAGCAGCTCTGGTGTCCGCGCGCACGAGCGCTCCGGTAGAGGTGGTGGCCCTGCCGCTGCACCTGCCTGCACGGCAGCACCCGGCCTCCGCCGGATCGCGGCCAAGGCGCAACCGGCTTCTGTTCTTCGGCATGGTGCGCCATTACAAAGGCCTCGACCTCTTGCTGCGAGCGCTGGCCGATACGAAGCCGGAGGTATCGCTCACGGTCGCGGGCGAGATCTGGGAGGGCAGGGACGAACTGGTGAGGCTGATCTCGGATCTGGGCCTAGACGACCGGGTGACAATGTCGGACAGCTACGTGGCCGCGGATCAGATTCCGGCGCTCTTCGCGGCGGCCGATGCCCTGGTGCTGCCTTACCGATCAGGTACAGCATCCCAGAATGCGCTGATAGCGTTCGAGTTCGGGCTTCCGGTCATCGCCACCACAGCGGGGGCCATCGCGGATTCGATCAGCGACGGCATTAACGGCGTGCTCTGCGCTCCTGGCGATGCCGACGACCTGGCCAGGGCGATCAGCACGTTCTACGAGGCCGGGACGGTCGAGCGGCTCCAGCAGGGCGTACGCCCCCCGGAGACAGGACAGGCCTGGGACGACTATGTTGCCGCGGTAGAGCGCGCCAGCTCCTCGGACCCGCGCCGCCGGCGCGGGTAACGCAGTGCTACGACGGCGGTCAGCACATCGGCGACCGTGAGCAGAACCCTGGACACCAGCACGACGGCGGTGGCGCTCCCGATGCTCAGCACCTGGCCGAGCAGCAGTAGCAGCAGCACGTCCCGTACTCCGGCCCCAGCGGGCGCGAGAATGACGAGGAAGCCGACGCTCCAAGCGAACGCGAAACCGCCGATCGCGATGAGCGCCGTCTTGCCCTCGGGTGCTCCGAGGCGCGTCGCGAGAATCCAGATCTGCGATCCGTAGCAGATCCAGGTGCCTAGGCCCACAACAGCGCGCGGATCAGCGTCCGCCCCGCGACCGGTGCCTCGAGCGGTGGCTGTCTGGCCAGCCGGAGCAGCTTGCCCACCACCACGTTAAGCACCCGCGGATACAGCAGGATAGCCAGCAAGGGAACGGCAAGAAGCGCCCAGAGGGCCGGCCCCGCCTTGGCGGCGAACGGCAGCATGACCAACGAGGTGATCAGGCCGCTGATAAGTACCACCAGCATCGCGAGAATCGAGGCGCTGGCCGAGCGGGCTCTCGGCACCTGGTAGCTCTTGCCCAGCTCCATCTGAGCTACGACCGGCCAGATCGACCCCGGCAGGTACTTGCCGAGCTGGCCGACGAGCAGGATCCTCGCAGCAGTGCTCGCTGGCAAGGGAGAGCCCAGTGAGGCCAGCAGCAGGCGCCACATCTGAACGGTCATGCCCAGGGCAGCCAGGATGCTGACGAACGCGGCAGCGGCAGCGGGAAGGCCAAGGCTTCCTAGGGCAGCCCCGATGCGCAGGCGGTTGCTGGCGACGGCGTACCCGGCCGCGCCGAGGGCGCCGAGGACGAAAGCACTGCGAATCAGACGGCTGCTGGCCAGCCGACGGCACAGGCTCGCCCAGCGCGGCGACGCCAGCTTACGCAACCATCCGATGAGCATTTACCATGCTTTCTAATTTTTGATTATAAAAATGCTACTTACCGCTACTAGGCGTGAGATCAGTCAGTAACCTTACCCCCGATGAGTACTCAGTCCGCCATCGAGCCTCCGCTAGTCGCCGAACAGCCAGGTGCGACACAGTTCCAGCGCACCGCCGTGCACGTGGCCGGCGTAGGAGCGCTGACCGCACTCTTCGCTGCAACGCTGTCAGTGTACGAGCTCGTGCTCTTCGCGACATACCGTGACAGTTCCTATGACCTGGTGATCTTCGACGAGGCCGTTAGGTCCTATGCCCACTTTCACCCTGGCATCTCGATCATCAAAGGCGTGCACAACGGATTCGGTCCGCACTTTTCTATTTTGGGCGACCATTTCTCCCCGATCCTGGCCACTCTGGCCCCGCTGTACTGGATCTACAACGGGCCGCAGACGTTGCTGATCGCGCAGGCCGTGCTGTTCGCGCTGGCGATCCCGCCGCTGTGGGCATTCACGCGCCGTGCGTTCGGCGGCAACTGGAAGGCGACGACGGCGGCGTATCTCGTCTGCGTCGCCTACGGCCTCAGCTGGCCAATCGCATCCGCCGTGGCCTTTGATTTTCACGAGGTCGCCTTCGCTCCCCTGCTGATCGCTATCGCGCTCGAGCGCTTCCAGGCGGGCCGGCTGCGCCAGGCACTAATCGCCCTGGCTGCCCTGCTGCTGGTCAAGGAGGACATGGGCCTGCTCGTAGCCGGGATCGGCTGCTATCTGGCCTGCTCCTGGACGAGGACTGTGCCGAGGCAGCGGCTGACCGGAGTCCTCCTGATCGTCGCCGGAATCGGCTACACGGCACTGGCTACGTACGTGCTGATACCAGCCTTTGGCGGGCGGGCCGATTACTACTGGGCCTACTCGACCCTCGGCAGTAACGTTCCGCAGGTCATCTGGCACATCATCACGCACCCGCTCGGGGCGGCCGGGATGATGATCAGCCCGGGAGTCAAGCTCGGCACCTTGATGTGGCTATTCGGCGCGTTCTGCTTCCTTTCCCTGCTATCGCCGATCACGCTGGCCGCGGTCCCGCTGCTCGTCGAGCGGATGCTGAACTCCCGCTACCCCAACTGGTGGGTCACGCACTATCACTACAACGCCTATCTCGTCATGGTGCTCCTCTGCGCGGCCGTCGACGGCTCCGCCCGGCTGGACCGCTGGGCGACCAGTGCCTGGCGCTATCTCGCAGCTCGCCGGGGCCCTTCCAGCCGGGCAAGCCTCGGGCTCGGGACTGAGCGGCGCCGCGCCGGGCTCGCGGCCTGGATTCATAGCGCTCGGCTGTGCCGTGGCTATGCTCGCGATGGCCTTGATCGCCGTTCCCCGATTGGGCCTTGGCGACGCGCTGCACGCCAAGTTCTACGCGCAAACGCCTCGAAGCCTGGCGGCGGCAGCGGCGGACGCCGCTGTGCCGAGCGGAGTAGTCGTGGAGGCCGCCAACGCGGTTGGCCCTGAACTCTCCCGCCGGGACACGGTGCTGCTCTGGGATGGGGAGCAGCGACCACTCGGGTCGCCCTGGATAGTCGCCGACATCAAACGGCGCGAGATGACCTTTCTCAGTGTGTCCGCGGAGCGCGCGCGCGTCGCGCTACTGCTGCGCAGCGGATACAAGGTCGTGTTCCGGCGCGACGGCTACCTGGTGCTGCACCGAGCCCCGCGGGCCCGCGGCCTGCACACCTCGGAGGCATCCAGGTGACTACGAGCGCTAGCAGTACGGAGGCCGCACAGGCACCAGTAGCTGAGGCCGGCCAGCAAAGCACCAACGACCCCGCTGGCAGCGTCTTCCGGTTGCTGACCGTGGTGCCGGTACTGCTGGCGATGGCATGGCTCCTGGCTGGGCTGCCGCTGCTTCTCATCGGCCATTTCACGCTGCTGCTGATGTTGGTGATCTCCCTGCCGCTGGCGATTCTGCTGGTGACGCTAGCGGTGCGGTGGGCACCTGGCGAGTCGCAGGGCCTGCTGGCGGCCCGCGACGCAACGCCGGCTCGCACGCCATGGTGGGCTCTTGCCGCGCTGATCGCGGTGGCGGTCGCCTTCGGCGTCGACCAGTTCGCTTACCACTCCCAGCAGATCATCGTCCAGCGCGACCCGGGCTCGTATATCCAGTTCGCCAACTGGATAGCCCGCTATGGTTCGCTTCCGATCCCGCAGCATGCCAGCGCGTTCGGCGGGTACCGGCATGGGCTGTCGTTTAACACCGCGGCCTTCTACCAGGTTGGCCCCTCCATCGTGCCGCAGTTCATGGCGGGTTTGCCGATGGTCCTGGCGGCCGCGTTCTGGATCGGCGGCGTCAATGCCGCGACAGCGGCCGGAGCGCTGCTGGGAAGCTGCGGCGTACTGGCGTTCGGCGGCCTGACCGGGCGCCTGATCGGGCCTCGCTGGGCCCCGCTCGGCGCGCTGATCCTGGCGATCTCGCTGCCGGAGCAGTTCACTAGCCGGTCGACCTACAGCGAACCGCTCTGCCAGACGCTTTTCCTCGGCGGGCTGTGCCTGATCGTCGATTCCTACACCGGAACCGGGGCGGCCAGGAAATTGGCCGGCGCGCTGGGTGGCCTTGCCGTCGGCCTCACTGTTCTCGTGCGCATCGACGGGATCAGCGACCTGCTGCCGCTGATCCCTTTCTGCGGGCTGCTCGTCCTCCAGCGCCGCCCGCAGGCGTGGCCCATGATCGCCGGCGTGATCGCTGGCGCGGCGTTCGGCGCTACCGACGGCGTGGTCCTCAGCTTTCCCTACCTGTCTGAGATCAACGGCTCCCTGTGGCCAGTACTCGCCGTCGCCGGCCTCCTCCTCGTCGCCACCGTCATCGTAGTGCTCCTGCTTTGGCGCCGGGGAATGCCTGAGCCGCGTACGCGCTGGCTGCCTAATGCCGTCGCCGTGCTGCCCATCCTCGTCACGATCGGCCTGGTCATCAGGCCATACCTGCAGACGGTGCACGGGCGGAAGAACCGGGTGCTTGCGCACACCATGGCCCAGCTTCAGGCGGCACTCCACCTGCCAATCCAGCCATACCGCTTGTACTACGAGATCAGCTTGCACTGGGTGTTCTGGTACCTGGGCATTCCCGTGGTCGTACTCGCCACCATCGGAGCGGCCGCCCTAGCCCGGCGGTGCCTGCGGGGCGAGGCTCCGGCCTGGACGCTGCCCTTGATCTCCTTCGCCTGGATCATCGTCGCAACGCTGCTGCGACCATCAATCGTTCCCGATCAGCCTTGGGCCAGCCGCCGGCTCGTGCCCGCCGTGCTGCCCGGCTTCATCGTCCTGGCGCTCTGGGCTGCCAGCTGGCTCCTGGCCTGGCTTCGCCAGCGTGGTATCAGCCACGTACCACGCGGCGCAGCCTTCACGGTGCTGGCGGCGGTGCTGGTCGTCCCCGCCGTGGTGACGACCTCCGGGCTCGCCGTTCACGATAGCGGAGGGCGCGGTCTGCGAGTAGTCGCCTCCGGTCTATGGGACAAGACCACTTTCAGAGGCGAGATCGCGGCGGTGCACAACCTCTGCTCGGCTATCCCCGCGAACTCCTCGGTGGTCTTCATCAACGCCGGAGCGGGGGGAACGCTGGCTCAGGCGGTCCGCGGAATGTGCGGCGAGCCGGCCGCCGTCGTCGTGAAGCCGGGCCGGAAACAGCTGACGAGCCTGATCGCGGACATTCGGCGGGCCGGTCGCCGACCCGTCCTGGTGGGAACCCGGCGGCTTCAGTTTCGTCAGTACAGGTTCCGCGCCCGGCAGATCGTCCGGCTGAACAGCCGGGGCGACGAGCACACGCTCGTGACACCGCCGGAGAAGACGGAGAAGTTGGTAATTAATATCTGGATAGCGGAGTTTACGTTATGACATTGGTCTCTAATGAGCATATCGGCCTGATGTCCGAGCCGGAAGTAACCCTTCCTACGGCACCGGCGGCGGCCGACACGCCAGTTTCCGCTGCGAATCCGCATGTCACGATCGTCTTGCCGTGCCACAACGAGCAGGGCCACGTGACCACCGAGGTGGACCGGATCTGCGCGGCCATGGATGCGAGCGGCTACGACTACGAACTAGTGGCCTATGACGATGCGTCCACCGACGGCACCCTAGCCGCCCTGCAGAACGCAGCGGAGAAATACCCGCACCTGAGAGTTGTCCACTTCCGCAGAAACGGCGGATCGGGCACCGTACGCCGGATTGGCACCTACCAGGCACTGGGCGAGATCGTCGTCTGGACCGATGCCGATATGACGTACCCGAACGAGCGTATCCCTGAGCTGGTCCAGATGCTGGACCGCGACCCGGACCTGGACCAGGTTGTCGGCGCCAGGACTACTGAGGAAGGCACGCATAAGTTCCTGCGGATACCGGCCAAGTGGTTCATCCGCAAGCTAGCGGAGACCCTGACGAACTCCACTATCCCGGACCTGAACTCGGGCATGAGGGCATTTCGTCGCGAGGTCGCGCGCCCGTACATCAGGCTGCTGCCCCCTGGATTCTCGTGCGTGACGACGATCACGATCGCGTTCCTGTCCAATCAGCACGACGTAGAGTACGTCCCGATCACGTACTCGAAGCGAGCGGGCAAGTCCAAGTTCCGGTTCACTACGGACGTGTACCGCTACATCCTCCAAGTGCTGCGCATGGTGATGTACTTCAATCCGTTGAAGGTCCTCATGCCGGTCGCACTCTTCCTGCTTGGACTCGGATTCGCTAAGGGCATCTTCGATATGGTCGTCCATCCGCTCCTATTCGCGGTTAACACCGTCCTGATCCTGGTCAGCGGACTCATCATCGCTACTCTCGCGCTGCTGGCCGACCTTATCGTGCGCTCAAGGGGCGACGTCTGATGCTCAGGACTTGCGGGCCCGGATCAGCACGATGCTGCCGCCATTGTTCGGCGACCGCCTGTCGCTGGCCGCGATCAGAGGGGCGGCTATTGATGCGGCGTTGGGGGCGGCCTTGCCCCTGACCGATGACATGGCGAGATAGAAGTGCTCGGCCTGATAACCGCGGAACTGATAGTTGTGCTCGATAATGTCGAGTCCGCACTCGCCAAGCAGTCGCGCGAGCAACTCGTGGTCGTACGTATGCTTCACCGCATAGCGTCTGCAGTGCGCCTCGTAAAGCCGGGGCCACTGGCTTGCCCTGGTGAGCGCGTCGGCCGACAGAAGAAGTTCCCCGTCGGCTACCAGTACTCGCGCCATCTCGCCGAGCGCTGCCGGCCCGTCGTCGAAATGCTCGATCGCACAGATCGACATCACGCGGTCGAAGCTCGCGTCGCCGAACGGCAGCCTCAGCGCATCCGCCTCCAGGAGTGCGGGCGCGCAGGTCAGCCGGGCACCGCGGATCATCTTCGACCGGGAAAGGTCGATCGACACGGCGTGCGCTCCGCGCCTGCGAGCCTGGGCGGCCCAGAAGCCGTCGCCGCCCGCGACGTCAAGCACCCGCTGGCCCAGCAGGTCATCGCCCAGCCACCGCAGCAGCCCACCGGCCTCGCGGTATCGGCAGAAATGCACCTGATGACCCAAGAAAGCAACCATATCATCGAACAACATATTATTAGCATACTCTGATATATGCTGACTCTCACTCTTTTCAAGTTTGCCGTCGGCGGAGGAAATGAATGCGACGCCTTAAGAAAGTCAAGCTCGTGGATGCCGGAATGCTCTCGAACTGGCTGGTTGACCGGAGGCTAAAGGCAGCAGGCCCGCACCTGACCGGTCAGGTGCTCGACTTTGCCTGCGGCCACGGCCAGCTTGCTCAGCTATGCGATCCAGAGGGCTATCTCGGCTACGACCGCGACAGCCGCAAGATCAGCGTTGCCCGGCAGCATTTCCCTGCTTACCGGTTCCAGACCGTACTGCCCGAGGAAGAGCGTTTCGACACTGTCGCCGCACTTGCCTTCATCGAGCACGTACAGCCAGAACCGTACCTGCGACAGTTCGCTAATCTGGTGCGACCGGGTGGCCGAATCGTTCTGACGACCCCGCATCCTTCGTTCGAGTGGATTCATACCGCGGGTTCCAGGCTGCATATCTTCAGCCCGGCTGCGCACGACGAGCACGAGGACCTTATCTCGCTCGGAAGCATGACGCGGCTGGCGGAGGCTGTCCCGCTCGATCTCACGACCAGCCGACGATTCCTCCTGGGCGCGAATCAACTCTTCATTCTGAGCGTGCGCTAGCCTGGCGCGACCGCCCGGTCCGTGCCGTTTATAGTCGTAAGCGTTATCTGCCGCGATCGTGCGCGCGGAATCTGGCCAGCCGCCGAATTGCCGGAGTTCTCATGACTATCCGCATGTACCGCGCGCTCTCCATGCTCGCCCTAGTCGGCTTGCTCGGCGGCCTGCTCGCCGCGAAAGCAGGTCCCGCGACCGCGGCGACCGCGGCCGGCTGCCCGAATGTCAACCAGAAAACCCATGCGGTCTCGCCGAAGCCAGCGCCAGGAGTTGACTGGTCGGGCTGCGATCTCAGTCAGGCCAACCTGCGGAGCGCCGACCTGAACAGCTCAAATCTCAGCGGAGCGAACCTGACCGGCGCGAACCTCTCGGGCGCCAGCTTCGGCGACGTGAACCTGACCGGCGCGACGCTCACGGACGCCAAATTCACCGAAGCCATGTTCGCCGACTCGATGATGTTCGGCGTCACTTCTGGCGGCATTACCGGGGCGCCAAAGTCCATGCCGGTCAACTGGCTGCTGATTGGCGGCTACGTCGCCGGGCCGGGGGTGAACCTCGCGGGCGCTGACCTCGACGGCCTCAACCTGTCGGGCGCGGACCTTGACCAGGTGACGTCTGGCGGAGTCACCGGAACGCCGACCGCCCTGCCGGCAGAGGTGGCGGGGCGCCGATCCCGGTTGCGGCAGCCCGCAAGACCGGCGATTCGCCCCCGCCAGTACGTCGCCAGGCACGCGGGCCGCTGCGGCGACCGCGAACTGGCCGGCGGCACCGGCTGACCGGGCAGGGAGGCTCAGCTCACCGCAACGATGGGACATCGATGCTGTCCGGCGAGGGCGGGCAACCGCAACGATGGCCCATGGATGTCGTTGCCGCAACTACGATGCCCCATCGTTGCGGTTGCCCGGTCCGGCCGGGCAACATCAATGGCCCATCGTTGCGGTTGCGGCCCGGGGCTGGGCGGCCCGGCGCTCGTTCTATGCTCGTTTACGTGGCCAGGCACTTTGACGTCCATCCGACCGACCCGCAACCGCGCACGATCGCTCAGATCGTCGCCATTGTCCGCGCCGGCGGCGTGATCGCTTACCCAACCGACTCGTGCTATGCCCTCGGCTGTCAGCTCGGCAACGTTGATGGAATCGCCAGGATCAGGGCTATCCGACAGCTCGATGAACGGCATCACCTGACGCTGGTGTGCCGGGACTTCGCTCAGCTAGGCCAGTTCGCGCGGATCGGAAACGCCGTCTTCCGGGCGGTGAAAGCAGCGACCCCTGGCAGCTATACCTTCATCCTGCCCGCGACCAAGGAGGTACCGCGCCGGCTGCAGCACCCGGGCAAGAAGACCGTCGGGGTAAGGATCCCCCGGCATGTGGTTGCCCAGGCCCTGCTCACCGAGCTCGGTGAACCGCTCGTGTCGAGCACGTTGCTGCTGCCCGGCGAAGAGGAGCCCATGACCCAGGGCTGGGAGATCGCCGATCAGCTCGCCGACGCCCTGGACGCCGTGATCGACTCCGGTGACTGCGGCACCGAGCCGACCACCGTCATCGACCTCTCGCTCGACGAACCCGCGTTCCTGAGACGCGGAGCCGGCGACCCCTCCGCATTCGAGTGACCGCGAAGACGCATCTATGCAGGCTACTTGAGCACGTCGCCGCCGACGAGCGGCTGGTGATCTCCAAGGCTGGCACACCCGCCGCGGATCTCGTGCGTCACTACGCGGCGACCGTGACTCGGCTGCGGGCCTGTGGCCGCCGGGGCGGTCGCGGGCTGGCCGGGTTCCGGCAGTGAGATGGACATATCCGAGCAGGGAACCGCAAAGATGCGCCACCGATGCTGCGGGAACGACATCCATGGGTCATCGTTGCGGTAGCCCGCCCCGGCGGTTACCGCGAGCCGGGACCCGGACGACCCGAACCCGGACCACCGTTACAATCACGAAATATGCGCCAGAACCAGAGAACGCGCCACTATTCCGACCTGGCCCACGCCAGCCACCGGCAGCGGCAGTGCCAAGTCGGACTTTGGCAGACGAGGAAATTCCGTGCCTGATGCTTTCCCGGTCCTGGCCCGCTACGGGCTGTTGTCGTTCCGGGTCGATGACGCAGCCGAGGTAATCCGCATTTCAACATTCTCTGGATCGGCTGGCGCCGTATTCTGTCACCTGCCGCGCGCAAGCTGGTTCGGTCGCAGCTATTAAATTTCTGGCGATCCCGGTTGGGCGATGCCATTGCGCCAAGCTCTCCTTACAGGACCGGCGCCGCAATGACCGTGGTCGCCTTTGTACCCGGTAACAATGACTGCGCCATAAGACGAATGGATAACAGCGGAAGAGTAACGGTAGAACTCTGCGCGAGGATTGGCCGTGGCCGAGTTGGCTGGTCGGGGCTGTCCTGTTTGCCAGCCTATGCCCGCCAAGAAGTGTTGGTGCTGACGGTTCCCGCGGTGCCCCAGCAAATCCTGTCCTGCGCCCGTTTGCCGGAGCCTGAAAGAAGGGACTAAGAGTGACATCGTACCTAGAGTCGCCAGGCGCCGACGAGACTCAAGGGCCGCTGGCAGGCGACTTGCGCGCTTCGGACCACCCTGTGCCAGCAGATGACCGGGAGCGGCCGACCCCGGCCGAGTCCGAGAGCGCATCGGAGCGCACTGGCGGCGTGGCGGATCCGTCCGCCGAACCTGCGGCCGACCTGCCGACGACGTACGGCGCGGCACCATCGTCCCTCGCCGAACTCTCGGTGGCTGTCCGCGAACTGGCTGGCGCCGGCGAGCGGTATCACGACCGGGCCGCGCAGCGCGAGGGCGTGATCGACTATCTCCGGGCGGAGCTTGAGACGCTGCGCCGGGGCGAGCGGCGCGGACTGCTCAGGCCACTGCTGACCGAGATGTGTCGGCTCCGCAACGACCTGCTGCGGCAGGCCGCCACCCTGCCGCCCGACTATGACGCTGATCAGGCCGCCAATCTGCTGATCTCTTTCGCGGAAACCGTCGAGCTAACGCTTGAGAGCAATGGCGTCGAGAGCTATGCCCCAGGCGAGGGCGAGCCCTTTGACCCGCGCCTGCATCGCAGGCTGCGCGGTCTGGAGAGCGCCGATCCTGATCAAGCGGGCCGGATCGCCGGTGTACTGCGGGGCGGCTACCTGGACATCGAGGCCAACAGCCCGATCGTGCCCGCCGAAGTGAGCGTATTCATGGCCGCGAAGGAATCCAAGTGAGCGATCAGCAGCAGGGAATTTTCGGCATCGACCTCGGTACCACGTACTCGGTGGTCGCCTATATCGACGAAACCGGCCGCCCGGCGGTCACCCGCAACAGCGACGGAGATGACACCACGCCCTCGGTGGTGTACTTCGAGACCGAAGACAACGTAGTCATCGGCAAGGCGGCCAAGGCATCGGCCGGCGTCGACCCCGACAACGTGGTCTCGCTGATCAAGCGCCAGATGCACAACAAGGACTACATCCGCTACTTCTGGGGCAAGGAGCATTCCCCGTCCTCTGTCTCCGCGCTGATTCTTGCCGAACTGGCCCGCAGCGCCGAGGAGACCACGCACCGGGCCGTGCGCCAGGTCGTGATTACCGTGCCGGCGTACTTCGGGCTGCTGGAAAAGGACGCGACGAAGAAGGCAGGCGAGATCGCGAGTCTCGAGGTGATCGGGATCGTGCCGGAGCCGGTTGCGGCGGCGCTCGCCTACGGGGTCACCGGCAGTGCGGACGGCACCACTTTCCTGGTCTACGACCTCGGCGGGGGCACCTTCGACATCACGCTGATCCGGATGACTGATACCTCAGTAGAAGTGCTGGCGGTCGACGGCGATCACAATCTGGGCGGGGCGGACTGGGACGACCGCCTGTTTGAGCACCTGAAAGAGGAAACCGTCGCGCAGACGGGCTTCGAAGACATCGATGAGGATGAGGGAGCCCTCCAGGACCTGCGCCGGATGGCGGAGGAGACCAAGCAGGCGCTTTCCAAGGCGGAGTCCAAGACCGTGACGCACCGTCTTGCCGGCAAGCCTGCCAAGATCGTGGTGACCCGCGCGGAGTTCCAGGAGATGACCGTCGACCTGCTGGAGAAGACGGTCGAGATCACCAAGCGGATGCTCGGCGAGGCCGAGCAGCGATTCCCAGGAATCCGCGAGCAGATCAGCGAGCTGCTGCTAGTTGGCGGGTCGAGCTGGATGCCGGCCGTGGCCGAGCGGCTCGGCGCCGAATTTTCCTGGGAGCCCAGGGTCGCCGACCCGGACCTGGCGGTGGCTAAAGGCGCGGCGCTTTACGCGGCCGGCCAGACCGTCAAGCTGGCCGAGGCCGAGACCGGCCAGGGCGAGACTGATCAGCCGGCTTCCGTGAACGGGAACCGGCGCGGCTCGCTGCCGTCCGGGCCGCCGAGTCAGGCGGCGATCGATGCGGTCACCGAGCGGACAGGCATGGACGCGGAGCAGGTCGCCGACATGGTGCGGACAGTGGTGAACGTATTGCCCAAGGCGGTGGGCATCAAGCTGGTCGACACCGCGGTGGACGGCTGGGACAAGCTGCCCGACGAACAGATGCCCTTCTATATCGAGCACCTGGTTCCGGCGCAGACTCAGCTGCCCTTCGACGCGGAGGCATACACCGCCGGTACCGTGGCGGCCGGTCAGGAGTCGATCTCGATCGAGATCTGGGAGCAGGCGGGTCCGGTTCCCGATCCGGCGCTCGACAGCAATCACCGAGTCGATGACGCCGGGGTGATCGAAGGACTCAGGCCCCTCAAGCTGCCCGCCGGATCGCCGATCGACATCACGGTCAAGGTGGACGCCGAGGGCACCGTCAACTTGCTGGCGGTGGAGCCGACGAGCGGCAAAGAGCTGATCATGTCGGTCAAGATCACGATAATGCCCGACGAGAAGGTGGAGGAATACAAGGCCACCGTCTCGGCGCTGCTCGGGCGCCGGTAGGCGGCGGCTCAACCGCGATGGAGTTCGACGAGAAGGCGTACGAGAAGTTCCTCACCCCGTACGGGCGCAGGAAAACTATCCCGGCGGATCTGCTTGAACGGTACGCGATCACGCTGCCGGCCAGTGACGCGGAGATCGCGGCCCGGTGCAAGGCGGTCAGGACCTACTGGAACAAGAAGATGGTGGGCCAGACTGGCCTGGCCAAGACGGCCAAGTCCTGCAAGACCGCCGACGACGAGCTGGCCAGGACGCACAAGGACTTCGAGACCGCCGCGTGGTGGCAAGCTGAGCAGCGCCGCCGGGACCAGGAAGCACGGCAGGGGATCGAGGATCTGGCCCGGCTGCTAGGGCAGGATCACGGCAATCTCGGCGTGGTCACGGCCGCGGCGCTGGAAAAGGCGGCGGGCAGCACCGGCCTGAGCACCGCTCAGGCGGAGCAGGCGGCTGGCCTGGCCAAGCTGACGGTGATCCCGGCCACGGTGACCTTGCCGGAGACCGCGCCGCTCTCGCCCGTCATCTTCAGCCAGATGGCACGGGAGATGGCCGATTGCGATGCCAGATCAGTCCCCGATCTCATCCATCCCGGATCCGGGCCGTTCCGCATCGTCGCTGGGTACGAGTGCGTCGGCGACCGGGCCAAGCGACTGGACACGGCCGCGATTGAGAACCAGGTAAAGGAAGCGGGCAAGAACACCTCGCGGGCAAACACGGCGCGGGCCGGCGCGCTGGCCAAGCTGAAGGACGCCCAGAGCAGGCAGATAGACCTGCGCGATGTGACGCTCTGGCACCTGACGGAACTGATCAGGGACAACTCGGCTGCCATTGCCCGGCAGACGCTGCAGAAATGCGGCGTGGAGTCCGGGGACGCGGCTATCATCGTGGCGCTGCTGGCCGGGCGGGCCAAGGCGAGGCAGAGCGGCCTCGAGCGAGTGCGGGCGATGCTCGAGGACGGCCAGCTTGGGGAGGCCAGGTCGCTGGCGGGCACGCTTACTGCCGATAAGGAGATGTACGAGCAGGCGGCCCAGGAGGTCACGGCCAGGGAGCAGGAACTGGCCGCGCTGATGGCCCAGGTAGCGCAGGCCCGCCAGGTGCCTGACGAGGCGCTGGCTTATACGCTGCTGCGCAAGGTCGAGCGGATCAGCAAGGAAGACGGCGAGCGTGAGCTGGCGACGCTGCCTCTGGCGCCCCCGGTTCAGCCGCGCGCTACCGGCGACGGCGAGCACGTCAAAGTGTTCTGGGAGCGGGGCGCGGGTCACGACGAGTCGACCGTGTACGCCGTCCGCCGCACCTCAGGCCGGCCGCCGACCTCGTACACCGATGGCGCCGAGGTTCACCAGGGCCCGGGCACCGAGTGCGCGGACTCTGGCGCCCCGGTCGCCGTCCCGGTGCAGTACGGGATATTCGCGCTCGCTGAGGCCCGCCCGGCCTCCCGCCCGGTCGTCGTCGAGGTGACGGCGCTGCCTCCGGTCTGGGACATCGAGCATGAGGTGGGCATCGGCACGGTTGTGCTGTCCTGGACGGCTCACCAGGACGCCGAAGTGCGGGTGACTCGCGCTACCCCTGGCGCCAGCCCTGTGAAAATAGAGGTGGAAGGACCGAGCTGCAAGGTCACCGGCCTGCCGGAGGGGGTCCCGCAGCGCTTCGAGATCGTCGCGGTCTACCGCGGCCGGCGGCCAGGAGCTAATTTCGCTGCCCGCCCAGGTCAGCCTAGTCCCGCGCGGTCAGGCCAAGCCGAACGGCACGCTGAAGGCGACTCTCACCGAGTCGGATGGCCGGGTCCGGGCGACGCTGACCTGGCGTCGCATCGACAGCTCCGACGTCCGGATCCTGCGGACGCAGGCCGAGCCGCCCTGGCCCGCGGGCGCCGTTGTCACCAAGGATCAGGCCGAGCAGGCCGGCCAGTTGCTGGCCGACCGGGTCGACATCCAAGGTGCTGAGTGCACCATGGAAACCGAGTTGCCCGGCGGCATCCACTACCTGACTCCGCTGTCCGAGGGCGGGACCGGCATCGTCGTCGGCAAGACGAAGTCCGTCGCGGCGATCTCCCCGGTCACCAATCTCGGCGCTACCCTGTTCGCGGACTACGCGACCATCTCCTGGGAGTGGCCGCAGAACGTTCAGATGGCCGAGGTCCGGTGGCGGATCGGCGAAGAGCAGGACTGGGATTTCACCGTGCTCACGCGGGCCGAGTTCCAGTCCAAGGGCGTGAAGATCCCGTTCGGCGCCGCGCCGCTCATCGTCGAGGTGAGCGCCCTCATCCCGGTAGGCACTAAGCATCATCCGTCGCCGCCCGCCTCGATCGAGGTGCAGCGAGCACTGCAGGTCCCGGTCCGCTACCGGGTAGCCGGCGGGTCACTCGGCGGGCGCTCAAGGAAGGTGACCTTCACCGCCGAGAGTCCCTGCTCCGGCGTCCGGGTCCGGATGATCGCCTCACCCGGCGCCATCATGCCCACCAAGCCCGCCAGCGACCTGATCACGGTCCTGGAGACCACGCTTGACCTCGTGCCAGGGATCCCGGCCGAGCACAAGGTGAGCATCCCGAAGCTGCCTAAGCCTTACTGGGTGCGCTGCTTCCTCGTCGGCGGGCCCGGCCGCTCATCGACCCCCCGTACAAGGATCTCAAGGAGGATTAGGTGGCCACCAAGACCGCATGCCCCTTCTGCTTTACGATCATCGATTCGTCCAGCCTGTGGTTCCAGTGCTCCGGGCGAGGTAACAAGCCGTGCACCGTCGCCACCGACGACCAGCGGATCAAGCTGACTGGCAACGCTACTCCTTCCTATCCGACCTTCGCGCCGCCCAAGAACGGCCGGGGAGTGACCTCGGCCGAGTGCCCGGCCTGCGGCGGTAAGGCCATGCGGCGAGCCTGCTCAGCGTGCCACACCGCGCTGCCGATCGACATCGTGGGCACGGTCAACCCCATGATCGGCCTGGTCGGTTCCAAGGGAAGCGGTAAGACCGTGCTGATGACGGTGCTCGTTAAGCAGCTACGTGAGCAAATCGCCGCGCGCTTCAACGCCGACATCAGGATCGCTACCGATAACCCCGACGGTCACCAAGGCATCGCCGCGTTTCGCAAGCAGCGCGAGGTACCGCTTTTCGGGGAAGCTCGCGAACTTCCGCCCAAGACCGACCGGTTCAGCCAGCGGCAGTACGCCACACCCATCGTGCTGCGCTGGCGAGCGAAGAAACCCACCATGCTCGCGCTGATCGACAGCGCGGGCGAGGACCTCGGCGACGAGACCTCCATGCACACGCTTCAGTACCTGAAGGCCTGTGAGTATCTCATCGTCACCCTTGATCCGTTCGCGCTGCCGAGCGCTAGAGCCAGGATCAACCTCCCTGAGCAAGCGCAGCAAGTGGACGACGAGGTCCCGATCGACGTTGTCGATAACGTCACCAAATTCCTGCGCACCTATCACGAGGTCGCGACGAAAAAGAAGGTCAAGGTCCCAGTAGCGATCGTGTTTACCAAGATCGACGCGTTCTATCCGGCGCTTGACCCTGGCAACCCGATCATGGCCTCTGCGTCCAGCCTGCCCGCCTACGACGAGACGGACGGTCAGCAGGTCCACGAGCAGATGCGGGCTCTGCTGACCGAGTGGGACGCGAGCGCCCTGGACCGGCACCTGGAGCAGAACTACGAGAACTACCGGTACTTCGCGGTCTCCGCACTCGGCGCCGAGCCGGACTACGCGCACTCCAAGGTGGCCGCGGGCGGCGTCCGGCCGCACCGGGTGCAGGACCCGGTGCTGTGGCTGATGTCCAAGGCCGGGACGGTTAAGTCGGTGAAGACCTCATGACGGCAGGCTTCGGCCGCCTGCTCTATACCGACTGTGCGCCAGGCACCGGGCGGAGCGGGGGCGGCGGGTTTCAGGTACAGGCCCAGTCACCCGACGTGGACAGCAACGGGTCTGCCCTGGCGACGACCTGGCTGTTGTACGAGGTGCAGAACGCGTGGCTCAGTGAGCAACGATCGGTCAGCGACTTTCCGCCCGGGTTCGCGCATGTCGCCGCCGACGGCTACGGGACCGGGCAGAGCCGGTACGTCGGGAAAGAAGTGATGGGCGGGCGCCAGGGGAACCATCTGGCCGACTGCCTGGTGACGGGCGACCCCGAACTGTACGGCACTATCAGGCCCGCCCAGCTATACGGGGCGCAATTCTGGCAGCCTGACCCCTGGCCGACTACCGAATGCCCGGACTTCAAGGACGAGCTTGAGCCCGGCCCATTGCTCACCCTTGACGAGCTCACCACCTGGGCCCGTGATCGCCGGGAGCGGGAGGACGTGCTCGCCCGGCTGCTCAGTGTCCTTGAGGACCCGCACGGCCCGCGCGTGGTAATCGTCTCCGCCAGTGCGGACGAGGCGGTGCGCTGGCTGGCGGCGGCCACGCTGCTGCTGCCGCAACGGCAGGCGCTCGACGTTACCTTCAAGGTGTTCAGTGCGAACCCGCTGCGCGCGCAGCAGCGCGTGGTGGGAGCGCCGCCCGACCTTAACCCCCGGCTGGGGCCTGGACTGGTTCCCGGGGTATTCATCCTGGACGCAGCCGCTTGCGTGGCCGACGAGGCGCTAGTCAGCGACCGCGCTGCTTTCCTGACCGGGAAGCTGGCCGGTGACCAGGAAGCCGACCCCTGCGATCTGCTCGACGCCCTCGAGCTGGCCGACGACCTCGGCCGCGGCATCCGGCCGGCCCCGACGACCGCATTGCACGCGGCCTGGGCGCTCACCCGGCCCGACGAGCCTCTCGAAAACAAAGAGCAGGTGTACGACTGGCTCAGGGACGCCGAGGCAGACCAGCTCAGGGAGCACGGCCCGGCGCTGGCCACGATGATGCTCGCGGCGCCGGATATTTCGGCCGTCCCGCTCCGATGGCTGGATGACGCGGTCGCCGCCGGGCGACTGGAATTTGAGCAGGAGACGGTGCGGACCCGGCTGCTGGCCGTCGAGCTCGCCGACGCCATAGCGGGCCAGCCAGCTCCCCGGAAACCCCTCCCGCTGGTGGCGCTCAGCGATAAGGCGGAGCGGGACGCCGAGAGCGAGCTTACCTCGGCCTTGCTGCTCGGCGACTCGGACCGGATTGACGCCGGTCGCGTCGACCGTTTGCTCCAGCTTGCCTCCCGGCACCGGATCGGCTTGTCCCCGGCGCCGCTGCTGGATCGGCTGCACGCCTTCGCGGTCGCGTGGGTCGACGACCCGGATAGCCGATGGGAACCACAGGGCCGGGCGCTGGCCGACCTCATACTCGACGAGGCCTACGACGTGCTGCACGCGCGGTTCACCGAGCCGCTCCTGCCGCGGCTGGCTAAGACACTGACCAGGCTCCGTGGCGTCTTCGACGATCGCGACGACCTCGCCGACCCCCTCTACTGTCATCTCCAGGCCGCGGCGATCGTCAGCCTGACGGGACCGGATCGGCTGGCCAGGCTGAGCGTGTCGCTTGGCAAGATCTCGCGGCTGCCGGCGAGCTCACCAGCAACCGCCGAGGCGGCCCAGGTCCTCCAGGACGCGCTGCTTGCCTGGCGGGCCGATGACGCCGACGTGGCGCTCACCATCCTCACCGAGTTGCCGTTGTTTATCGACCCGCGGATCGGCGAGCAGGCAAACAGCTTCCTGGAATCGGCGCAGGCCAAGCCGAGCGCCGAGCTTCTCGGCATGCTCACCAGCCTGCACGGCAACGGCTGGCTGCCGCCGGAGGGCCGGCTGAGTGATCTCGTCGACGGCGACCTGCGAGTGCGTGACTTCCTGGCCGCGGCGGCCAACCCGAAAATCGTCGACCGCGAGGAGTTCAAGAGCGTCATCGAGCTGATCTCCGACGCTGACCCGGTCGTGGTGGACCTAAGAGCGAGCGTGCTGCTTGACGCGCTCCTGACCACGAGAAATGCGCGCCTGATGGCCACCTTCTTCGCCTTCTACCCGCCGGTTAAGCAAGGGCGCGGTAAACGGGATCCGATCCAGAATCTGATCACGCTGACCGGCGAGCGGATGGCCGCGTCGATTGCGGCGGATGCGGCCAACATCACCGTCCGGCTCGTCATGGCGCTCTCCAGCCAGACGCTTCAGCGCAGTCACGATCAGCGATGGAAACGGCTGGCCCAGCTAGTAAAGGGCTACGACAGCAAGCTCAGCAATAAGGATTCCAAGAAATGGCGCGCCGAGGTGCGGGGCAAGCTCACGCCTGACTCGCGCGAGCTGCACCAATGGGACAAGCTCTTCGCCGTCGAGCCGATCCGGTCAGGCGGCATGTTTAATCTCGTCAGGAAGACCGAATCATGATCGGCTATCTTGCGGAAAACAGCCCGTTAATCACCTGGCAGCTCGGCATTCTTTTCGGGGTCGTACTTATCGGGCTGACCTTGCACAAGAGCCTGTGGAAGCAGCCCCAGCTTTACACCCCGGCGCAGTTCCATCAGGAGCAACTCAAGGCCCACCCGCCCGGCCCGGACGGGATAGGACCCGATCTGGCCTGGCCGCGCTACACGCTCGGGCAGGCCGATGTCGACCGGAAACTGGTCCGCAAGAATCTGCGCGCGCTCTACGGCCGGATGTGGAAGTGGCCCGCTGACACCTTCTACAAGGGCTACCACGGCGCCCCCTGGGCCTGGTGGATCTTCCTGTTCCCCTTTGTCGCCGCAGTCAATATCTTCCTGCTCGGGGCCGGGCTGTCGGCCTGGGCCTGCTACTGGGTGTACTGGGGTGTCGTGGCCACGGGCAAGTGGGCCGACCGCACAGTGTGGCGGCTGCTCAGGCAGCAGATGCGCGCCGCGGAGGTGCGCCGCCGCAATACCCGCTACACGCAGGCGGCGTGCATGGAATGCATGCACGTCACGCCCTGGCCTGCGTACCGATGCCCATCCTGTACCGAAGTGCATCACGACGTGAATCCCGGCAAGCTCGGCACGTTCACCCGCCTCTGCCATTGCGGAAAGGGATTCCCTACGCTGGCGTCCAGGGCCGCATGGAAGACAACGGCCGAGTGCAAGCGCTGTAAGAAGACGCTTCCCGAGGGCTCCGGCGCGGTCAGGGACATCAGGATTCCGGTATTCGGCGATGCCAACGCCGGCAAGACCAGGTTCATGTTCGCATCTCTGAATAGCGTTATGGCCAAGGCGGAACGGACCGGCATCGCCATCACCTTCCCCGACGCGCCGATGGGCGAGGAGATCAGGCGGGGCCGCGAACTGATCGCGGGTGGCCGGAATACGGTCAAGACCTCGCCAGGTGGGGTCGCCATCACGATGCGGCTGCGCGAGGGCCGTCAATCTGACCTCATTCACCTGTTCGACGCGGCAGGCGAGGACTACAGCGAGGCGCAGAAATACGAGAAGCTCCGATTCCTTGACGACAGCCAGGGGCTGGCCTACGTTCTCGACCCCTTCTCTATCGAGTCCGTCCGCAAGCAGGTGAGCAGCCAGCAGGGTGGGATCCTCGCGGTGGCGAACCCGGCCGAGAACGATCCCGATCTCGCCTACGGCGAAGTCATCACCCGGCTACGCGACGGAGGTGTGCCCGTCTCCGCGCAACGGCTGGCCGTCGTGGTCTCCAAGGCCGATCTACTTCGCGGCACCGGGCTCGACGTCCCCGCTGATTCCGCGGCGATCGAGGAATGGCTGGTGAGAATGGGCCTGCAAAACCTCGTCATGGCGATGGGCCGGGAATTCGCCGAAGTCCGCTACTTCGCGGTCGCCTCGCTGGATGTGGGGGCCAGCCTGCCGGACGATCCCGGCGAACCGCTGAGCTGGCTGCTCGCCGTACACGGCGTCCGGCTCGGCAGCGTCACTAGCCGCTTTGCTCGCTATCGTCCCTGAACGCGCGTCGAAACGGAGGCCTTGAGACTCATGACAACACCACAGTTCATTTTCACCTGGCGGCTGGCAACTGTGGCGATCACACTCGTCGTCATCCTCCTGGCCGTAGTCGGGTTGTTCGGAATCGGTCCGCTGGCCGGTCTGTTCGGGTCGAGCGCACCTCATATCGGCGTCTGATGGAAACCCGCGTCGTAGGGATCGACCTGGGAACCACGAACTCGGTCGTGGCCACGGTCGACGAGTCCGGCCGTGTCATGATCGTTCCGAGCGCGAGCGGAGCCGAGATCACGCCGTCGGTCGTCTATTTCGAGCCCGACGGCTCGGTACTAGTCGGGTCGGCCGCCGTGCGGGCCAGCGCGGCTGACCCGGACAATGGCGTCCGGCTGGTCAAGCGGGCCATGGGCACCGACTTCCCGTTGCGGCTGCGCGGCCAGGACCACACGCCCGAGTCGATTTCCGCCTTCATACTCCGTCACCTGGCCGGCACCGGGGCGGTGAGCGCTGGTCCCGGTGGGAAGGTCCGCGCGGTGATCACTGTCCCGGCCTACTTCGGCACCAGGGAGCGCGAGGCAACGCACCAGGCCGGCCTGATCGCCGGCCTCGACGTGCTTGAGCTGCTCGATGAGCCGGTCGCCGCGGCCATGCACTACGGGCTTACCTCCGGCGAGCAGACGATTCTGGTCTATGACCTCGGCGGCGGCACTTTCGACACCACCGTGCTGCGGATCAGGCCCGACGTGGTGCAGGTGCTGGCAACCGACGGGCACCACGAGCTCGGGGGCGCCGATATCGACTCCCGCTTGCTCGACCTCGTCATGGAGCGTCTTGAGGACCTGCTCCCGGCCGCCGAGCTGGACAAGCTCGCCGAGGACGCGGCGCTGTTCGGCGCCCTCGCCCTGGAAGTGGAAGCGGCCAAGAAGGACCTGAGCGCCGCTCCCTCCCGTGACGTCAGGGTGGTCACCCCGGCCGGTGAGGCCACCGTGACGCTCACTCGCGAGGACCTGGACGCCGCCTGCGGCGACCTCTACGGCACCACAGCGGAGATCATCGGGCGGGTGCTCCAGGCGGCACGGCTTAACGCGGAGGGTCTCGACGACGTCATCATGGTGGGCGGGTCGAGCCGGATCCCGGCCCTGTCGGAACGGCTCGAGGCTCAGCTCGGCAAGGAGCCCCGTCTGGTCGAGCCGGACCTGGCCGTGGCCAAGGGGGCCGCTCTGCGGGCACACCACCTTGTCGGCTCCGCGCAGCTCGCGGCGCTCACCGCGGCCCGCCGGGGCGCGCTCGGCCAGGCGGTCAGCCTGGGCAAGGTAGCCCCGGCGGCGCCGCGTGCGATCGGCATCCTCATCGACGACAGCGGCGACCCGGCCGGGCAGCGAAGCTATGTGGAGCACCTGATCACCGCCAATATGCAACTGCCGGTCACGAAGGCGGAAACCCGGTTCGGAACCATCCTGCCCAACCAGGGGTCGGTCAGGATCCAGGTGTATGAGCAGGCGGGCCCGGTGCCCTCAGCAGAGGTCGAGCACAACCGCCGGGTTCTCGACGGAGAGCTCTCCGGGCTCAGCCGGCTGCCCGCCGGATCGGTGATCAGTCTCACCATGACGGTCGCGGTCGACGGCCGCCTGACGGTAATCGCACATGAACCGCGGTCCGGTCGCGAATTGCGCCTTGAGGCATTCGTCGAGGGCGTGATCGACAGCGCGGAGACTGCGCGGCTGACAACGCTAGTCGGTCGCAGCGTGATTCGGGGATGAGGGGAGCAGCAGATGGCTGACTGGATCAGGCGCTCGTTCAGCTCGCCGGGGCTTACCCAGATCCCGCCCAGGGGGTACCTGCAGGCTCTGCAGGACCGGTTTCTGGGCGGCACCGTGATGCTCTGCATAGACGTGAGCGGGTCCATGGACGGCCGGCCCATCCGCGAGGCGGTGCGGGGCGCTATGACATTCGTCGACGAGGCCGTCGAGGCGCGTTACCGGGTGGGCATCATGCTCTGGAACACCGACGTGGTCGCATTGGCCGAGCCAACCGAGGACGGCAAGGCGGCCCGGCGGCTGCTCGACCGGACCAACGGCGCGAGCGGAGGCACCAGCTTGCTCCGCCCGCTCGAGAAATGCCACCAGATACTTGACCAGTTCAGGAATCTGGGCCAGGACCGGGTGGTGGCGATCTTCGGCGACGGTGACCTCGGCCCAAGGCCCGGGTCCTGGCGAAGGTGGCCCAGATGAAGGCGGAGGACATCAGGTTCGTGACCCGCGGCCTGGGCGGCGCGGCCGCCCGCGAGTTCGCGCAGATATCTGACGAAGAGCAGCGGAGCGTGGCGGTTGACGGAGTTGACGACCTCGCCGAGGGCATCGCCACGATGGCCACGAGTCTCAAGCCAGCCACCTCTAGACGACGCCGTTAGGGCAGCCTTGCCGACCGACAGACGAGCCTGGCGCCCGGTGCCGCCTGCAGCCGATGCGGGCGACGGCCTGAGCCGGCGGCTGGACGAGATCGCGGCCTTGATCGCCGGCCGCCCGGCCGGCGATCCCGCCGTAACGGAGGCGCTGGCTGAGGCCATGCGGCTGCTCTACACCGTCGAGTTCCGCCTGCCCGGCGGCCAGAGCGAGCAGGTGACCGCGTTCCACGAGCAACTGGCGAGCCGTCTGCCCGCCGATCACCCGGTAGCGCTGCTCGCCCTGCTCATGAGCCAGGCGCTCAGGTTCGTGCAGGCGCTCGCGGCGGGAGACCCTGACCGGGCCGACGCCCTGCTGAGCGAGATGATCAGGTCCGCTGAAGCGGTTCCACCTGGCCATCCGCTGCGCCCGTTCGCGCTCAGCGGGGTCGCGACCGCCTACGTCGAACGTCACTCCCTTACCGGTGACCTGCGTAATCTCGAACTTGCTAAGCAGGCCGTCGACAAGGCTCTCGATGCGACCGCTGAGACTGACGGCCCGTTCGCGCCGGGCGGGAAGCTACATGGCTATCTGCTGTACGTGCGCGGGCACGTGCTCATGGTCTGGAATGTCTACGACCCGCGGTTGCCCAGAGTGAATGACGCAATCGAGGATCTGGAGCAGGCTCTAGCCGAGGCTGGCCCGGAACTGGCCGCTCGCTACGACATGACCACCGGGCTCGAGACCGCGAAGGTCATGCGCCAGAATCTCGTCGCGCCGCTGGGCCGGGGCGCCCGCTGGGCGCGGTGGCCAGTACGGCCTTCGGGCGGTTTGTCGACACGGCCGAGGCCATGGGGCCGGGCCGGGCCGAATACCCCATCGTGGCGGCCCAGGCGGCGGCCGGGCTTGCCCTGCAGGCGCTCAGCACGGGCGACGTGGCGTTCCTTAACCGCGCCGTGGCCATGCTGGCCGATGCGAGCGCTGTCCCCAACCTGGTGCCTCGTGAGCGGCTCAAGGTAGTCCAGTTGCACGGCTTCGCGCTCCAGACCCGTTACGAGATGACCAGGGATCCGCGTGACCTGAGCAACGCCATCACCCTGCTGGAAGACGCCAGGCGCACGGTCGGGCAGGATCTCGGCAGCCCTTACGCGGGTGACGTCCTCCTATCGCTCGCGTTCGCGTACCGTACCCGGTCAAGTAAGGCGCTTGGCGACATCGACCGGGCCGTCCGGATCGGCCTGGCGGGGTTGCGGGAGCACGCGGGGGATGTGCTGCTCCAGGACAGCGACGACAACGCGCTGCACCGGGCCCGTCTCGCCAGCAATGATGCGACCGAGATGGCCCGCTGGTTCCTGGCTCGGGACCGGCCTGAGGCGGCCGTCGCGGCGATCGAGCTCGGTCGCGGCATGGTTCTGCACGCCGCGACCTCGGGTGGCGGCGTCGCGGAAGCGCTGGCCGAGGCAGGCCATCAGGAGCTGGCCGCCGCGTGGGCCGAGGCGGCAGGCGGGTCAGGCGTGCTGGAGCGGAACGCGGACGGCGAAGCCGGTGACGATCTGCGGTACCGGGCGATGCGAGCGCTTGAGGGCACCGCAGGGGAATCCGCGCTGCTCTCTCCGCCGACGCTGGATGACATCACCGCGGCGCTCGGGCGCACCGGCACGGACCTGCTCGCTTACCTGCTTCCGCAGGAATACGGCGGGTTGGGAATGTCGACCGGCATGGCCGTGCTCGTCGATCGGCGGGGCGCCGTCAGATGGGTTCCGCTGCCGAGGCTGCGCGTCGGGAAGGGCAGCATGGCCGACGACTTTCAGCAGGCCCGGCGGGCCGCTGAGCAAGCCCCTGACGGGGCGGTGGCAGCGCCGCGGGCGAACTGGCGGCGCACGCTCGAGGCGGTGAGCGACTGGGCCTGGGCCGCGGTGGTCGAGCCCTTGCTGACCGCCGCGTACGGCGATGTCAAGGTCGGCGCGTACCCGACTGGCCCGCCGCGCGTCGTGCTCATAGCTCTCGGTGAGCTCGGGCTCATTCCGTGGCACGCCGCACGGAAGACGCGGGGTGAATCGCCGCCGCGCTATGCCTGTGAGGACGTCATCTTCTCCTACGCGTCCTCGGCGCGGCAGTTCATCGACGCGTCGCGGCGTCGGGTCCGCCCCTGGCGGCAGGCACCAGTCCTGATTAGCGACAGCGAGGGGCACCTCAGCCGGCGCCGCGCGCGAAATCGCTCATCTTTACACCGCTTACTACGGCGACGGCAAGGTCTTCGGGTCGGTGCGCGCGGCCTTGCCCGCCGGTGCCCCCGGCGCGCTGACGGTCGGGCCGGGCGACGTTCTCGCCGCGCTCCCGCACGGCTCGGCTCCCGGAGCGTCGCTACTGCACCTTGGCTGTCACGGCTCGGTGACCGTCCCGGTGCTGGCCGCGAGCCTGATGCTTGGTGTCACCCGCGGCGGTGACGAGATCGCCGTCTCGATAAGAGACATCCTGAGGCAGGCCCGGATGGCAGCACCGAGCCAGCCGGATGCCGGAGGTGGCCTGGTTGTCCTCGCGGCCTGCCTTACCGACGTTACCGAATCCGATTACGACGAGGCGCTGACGCTCGCCTCCGCCTTTCTGGCAGCGGGCAGTTCCGGCGTGGTCGCCGCCCGCTGGGCCATCTCCGACGATACGACCATGGTCTTCATGGCGGCGTTTCACCACTTTCTCAACGGGCCGGTCAGCGATCCGCCCCGGGCCCTGCGGGAGACCCAGCTCTGGATGCTCGATCCCGCAAGGGAGATACCGGCCGCGTGGCCGGACCCGCTCAGGCAGAAGGCCTCGGCGATGGCGGCGTCCTCGCGGGGGACCAAGCTGGCCGGAATCGAGGCGTGGGCGGCCTTTACGTATCAGGGGCGCTGACCAGACAGAAGAGGGCGAGCATGGAATTCGGCATCGACTTGGGCACGACCCAGTCGTGCATCACCTACATCGATGACACCGGCAGGCCGGTGGTCGTGAAGAGCGCGCTTGGCGAAGACACCACGCCGTCGGTGGTCTTCTTCGAGTCGCCGGGTCATGCGATTGTCGGCCGGGCCGCCCGCGACGAAGCGCTGATAGCCCCTGACCTGGTGGCTCAGCTCGTCAAACGCGACATGGGCACGGCGGTCACGTACACGTTTCACGGCGAACGGCACACGCCGGAGACGGTGTCAGCGCTGATCCTGCGGGAGCTGGCCCGCCTCGCCGCCGTCCAGTCCGGCCACGAGGTCAGGGACGTCCTGATCACAGTGCCCGCGAACTTCGGCATCTCCGAACGGGAGGCGACCAGGCGCGCCGGCGAGCTAGCCGGCCTCACGGTGCTCGACGTGCTCGACGAGCCGGTCGCCGCGGCGATCCACTACACATCGCTGAACGGACCGGCCGCGACGCCCAGGCACGCGCTGATGTGCGACCTGGGGGGCGGCACGTTCGACACGACGGCGATCAGGCTCGCAGGCGACGACGTGATCGTAATCTGCACGGACGGCGACGCCCGCCTCGGCGGCGCCGACTGGGACCAGGCGATCGTCAGCGTCCTGCTCGGGAAATTTGAGCAGGAGCATCCAGGGCTGCACCCCGAATCAGATCCTCCGTTCATGCAGGATCTGCTGATCGAAGCCGAGCGGCTGAAGAAGGAACTCAGCTCAGCGCAGTCCAGGCGGTACGTGCTGAGATTCGGCGGTCAGACCACGATCGCGGAACTTAGCCGGAGCGAGGTCGAGGATGTCACGGCGGGCTTGCTCGCCCGCATGGTGAGAGTGATCGACCGGACCATCGGTACCGCGAGGGTAAAAGGCATCTCCCGCTTCGATGACGTACTCCTCGTGGGCGGGATGTCCCGGTTTCCCGCGGTCGCCCGGGCGCTGCGGGAACGGCTGGACGCTGAGGTCCAGCGGCACGAGCCTGAGATGGCGGTCGCCAAGGGGGCGGTGCTCTACGCCTGCGCGCTCAGGGAGCGATCAGCCGGCCAGGTCCGATCCCCGTCCGGTCGTCCGGCTGGCGGCGGAGCAGCACCAGGGCCGGAAGCGATACCAGGGACCAAGTCTTCGCCCGCGCAAGACCCGCGCGCGGGGCGCGGCCTGGCGGCAGCCAGGGTCACCGGCGTCGTGCCTCGTGCCTTCGGCGTACTCGGGGTCGACGGAAGCGACCCCCTCGCCCTCACCGACCCCATGCGCGCCCGGAGAATGGTTGCCCATTTGCTGCTGGCCAACACCGCCCTGCCTGCTGACACCGGGCCGTACACGTTCGCCACCTCGCTCGACAACCAGCGGATGGTGCAGATTGAGGTGTGGGAGCAAGCAGATCCTGACCTGTCGGAGGACCTCACGGCCAACCGCAAGGTCGGAAAGGGCATGCTGCGAAACTTGCCAGCTAACCTGCCGGCGAGGAGCCCGATCGAGGTCACGTTTTACCTGTCGGAGACCGGGCGGCTGACGGTTCACGCGAGAGAGCCGCGATCAGGGAGCGACGTTCACTTCGATCTGCAGATCGGGGACTTCGACAGCACGCGGCTCCGGCAGGCCAGGGAGACGATCGCGGACTATGAGGTCCGCGGTTAGAGCAGCCAGCGGGTTATCCTGCGTTCGCCATAACTACCCTAAGCGCGGGGCCCATGGATTCACCTACGTTGAGTTCACCGTAGGTGAATGCTTCCGTGCCTTGCCGAGCCAGCCGGGCCTCCAGTTCCGCGGTCGGCTGCGGATGGTCGTGGACCCGCAGGGCGCCGGCGATGCGCAGGGCTAACGGCAGCCCGCCGCACAGCACCACTATCCGGTTCACGGCCTCGAGCTCTGCTCGCAAGTCGATGCCCGAGTTATCGCATACGCGCAGAAACAGCTCTCTGGCGGGCGCACTGGCCAGCGGCGGCAGCGGCGGCAGGTGATGTGCTCCGGCGATACCAGGCAGGCGCCGCCTGGCGGTGATCAGTACGGCGCACGAAGGGTTCGCCGGGATGAGGTCCCAGATTTGTGCCTCATCAGCGGCGCCGTCCAGCACGACAAGCACCTGACGGCTGGCTAGCAGCGTCCGGTATGTCGCCACCCGCTCCGCTCGTTCCTCCGGGATGCTCGTGACTCCGAGTGCCCGCAGGAACTGAGCCAGCACTTCGTTCGTGTCAGTCGGCTGGCCCGCCGCGGTACCAAGCTCTACGTAAAGCTGGCCGTCCGGATACCGCTTGCTTATCCGGTGCGCGACCCGGCTGGCCAGCGCAGTCTTGCCGATGCCACCCGGCCCGGAGATCACCACTACTGGCGCCGCCCAGCGGGGCGCCCCGCCCAGCAGCGAGATGGCTTCGGCTACGAGATCATCACGACCAAGAAAGTCGGCCGTGTCGGGCGGCAGTTGCCTGGGCACGGTAGCAGCGGCCGCAGCGATGAAGCCCGCCAGCCCGGATCGGAGGCTGATGGCGGCCTCGGCCGCACTAATGACCGATTCGTCGGTGCGGGCGATCGCGTAGTACAGCGCGCGCAGGTCCGGATCCGGCGGCCCGCCAATCTGGTCCGCGAGCGCCAGCACGTATCGCTCGTACACGGCGGTCGCATCGGTCACATGTCCGCATCGGTACTGGGCGATCATCAACTGTTGCCCGAGTCGCCCGTCCGCGGGATGGTAGCCGTGCATCGTGGCTAGGTCGTCCAGGATCCGGTCGTATCCATGCCGGGCAATCTCAAGGTCGAACAACCGTACAGCGGCCCGCTTGCGCCGTTGCTCCAGTCGGCCGATTTCCTGGCCGAAGGCGTCACCGGGCACATTGCACAGTGGCCTGCGGCCCCGCCAGAGTCTCAGTCCTTCGCGCAGCAGCAGGATCTCGTCCTCGACCCGGCACTGTGACCGAGCCTCATCCGCCTGTCTGACCAGGCTCCCGAACCTCAGCATGTCAAGTTCTGCATCAGATACCCGCAGCTCATAACCCTGCCGCGGATGAGTAACCAGATCATCGTCGTGGTTGATCTGAGCCAGTACGGCGCGCAGAGCCGCAGCAGACTTATGTAGTTGCGCTTCGCTGACCTCCTCGCTATCCCAGGCGGCTTTAAGCAGTTCGTTCTTGGACACCCGCTGATTGGCGTTAATCAGCAGTGTCGCAAGCACCAGAAGGCTATGCCCACCTGGCAGATCAACAGACTCGCCGTTCGGACCGATCTCCAGTTTGCCCAGCAGACGGTAAATCACGCACACCCCCCCCATGGGTTTAAAACCACGTGACAATCCAATATTACGCCCGGTACCAGGGAAAACCTAATCGAAGAATTTGGTCAGAGACCAAAGCCAGGGGGCAGGCCAGATCCGTTGCGTGGCCAGTTCTCCCTTCTGAGACGGCAGTTCTGGTCGTAAAGTCGAGCCCAGGGCGACCATTTGCGCACTCATGCCAATTTCATGTCAGTGATGACATGTTCAGTTCCTCTAACAGCCGTTCTGGAACGCGGGATTCCGACCGGGGGCCATTGGTTCACTGCCGGTTCATTGCCCGGTCAGAGCGAAAGGTGCCCACCAGAAAGGGTGCCGGAACGGTCGATCGGCCAACAGGCCCGGCTCGGTCGGCGGCCACTGGCCGTCGCGCTGCTGAGCGCTGGCGTAGTCACGCATGTCGGCGCGGGTCGCGGTGCGGCACCAGCGCTGCGCCTCGGCGAGCGCGGCGGCCGGGGGAAGGCCCTTGTTGTGCCACAAGTCATGGAATCTGGTCATCAGGTACGAAGTAGACCGGTCGTTGACCGGCCAGTGGGACGCCACGACCCCGGCGAACCCGGCCTGGATCAGACCGGTCGGCAGGCCGGTAGCCTCATCCGGCAGGTCGGTGCCGCTCCGGTGAGTTTCGCAGGCCGACAGTATCGCCAGTCGGCGCGGCGTGGCGGGCAGGGCGAGGATGTCTCGCAACGTGAGCTCACCGCCGGAGAGGATTAACGCGCTGTCCAGGATGCGATCAGGCCTGGCGTGGCAGTGGCATGCGAAGTGCCACACAGTGCGCTCAGCGAGCAGGGGCTCGACGTCACGGCGCGCGCCGCTGGCGACCGGCATCTGGTCAGCTGGCTGGTGCCATTGCCGCCAAATCTGCTCGGCCTCACGGGCGGCGTATGGCAGCCGATGGCCGGGGACGGCATCGGGCGCGGCTACCGAGAGCAAGTTCAGTCCGCCATCGGGCAAGGCGGCCGCTCTGGCCTGAGCCCGCAGCAGTGTCCGGGCGTTAGGTGTGTACCTGATCGTGACCCGGTCAGCCAGAAATTCCCACTCCTCGGGCGGCTGGCCGGGCACGGCCGGGCCGCCGGCCGCGTGCACAGGCAGCAGGCTCAGCAGGCCGACCGGCACGATCGTGACCAGCGCGCCGGCCGGCAAGCCGGCGGCCAGCTCGCCAATCCCGGCGTCCCAGAGCCAGCGCAAGGTATCGGCGACCTGGCGCATGAGTTCTGCCGGAGTGCCGGAAGCCGGCGCTAGCAGGAAGCTTTCCAGGTGGTCAGCGACGTCGGAACGTCTGAGCCGCGGCAGCCGCGTGCAGGCCAGCGGCCCCGCGGCAGGCACCATGATGGCGTAGCCGCCGCGGTCAGCCGCGGCCAGGTACACCAGCGGCCCGTCACGCGCGGCCTCGGCTAGCTCGACCAGCGTTGGCAGTGCCTGCGGCATGTCGATGCCAATCGCGGCGGTGGCCTCGTGCAGGGCTTCCACGTACCGAGACCACGCGCGCTGCGGAGTAGCCGGGCGATCGCCGGGCCTTGTCGCCGCACCGTAGTCGTCGACGGCCGCCTGATAGCGTCGCAGCAGATGGGTATGCTCGGCGTCACGTAGCGCGGCCTCAAGGCCTGGCCTGTCCCGGCTGAGGATCTCGGTCAGTGACACCGCCCGGCCCAGTTCCAGGGCGATTGCGGCGTCGCTCACTCGGTCGGCCTCGACCAGCCAGTACCCGGCCTCCTCGGCGGTGGACTGTATCCCGGCCAGCACGCGCTCGCGCTCGCCGGGCAGGTAACGTACCGCCACCGCTTCCGGTATCGCGCGAACGAGGTACCAATAGGCCTCCGCGCACCACGACGCCTCTTCAGAATCGACAGCCAAGACGAGCCAGCCTTGAGCGAACTTGGCTCGTTGCAGCGGGTCACCTTGTGCCATCGCGTCCGCGGCCCGCTGCCACTCACGCGCTATCCGATGCCTGCCAGCGTGTAGCTGGCCAGACCACGCAGCGTGAAGGCCGGCAGTCGTAGCGAGCAACGGCGCGGCATTGGCGCGGACGTCGGCCATGCCAAACCTGCGAGCCTGCCGCAGCAGGCGCTCGGCCTCGGCGATATCGTCTTGACCCGCTAGGAGCCCTTCAATGGTTTTGCTCGCCGATCTCGTATCCAGTGCACTGCGGGCCCGTTCGGTGGCCCGGAGCACGAGCAGTTTCGCGAGCCGGACCTGCGCCGGGGCGCGCTTACGGGGCGAGCGGCCGGCCAGCCGGAATGCGGTCCGACATTCTGCGATCCCGGTCTCGATGTCGCCCAGCGGATCAGCCAGATCGAGGTAGGCGCGAGAAATGGCCTCGCCGATATCGGAGTGCATTACCCGCAGGCGGTCACGACCGGGCGCTGAGACGGCATCTATAGCTGTCCGCCACGAGGCTACGGCCTGCATGACCTGGGCAGTGGCCTCCAGTCCGCTGGGCAGTTGGCTCGCCAACTGGAGCTGGTATTCGGCTTGTTTTTGATGCACGATCGCCACGGCGTCGGAGTCGGGCGGCATTCGCTGCGCAGCCTCGGCGAGCAAACGAAGCACCTCTTCGTAACCAGCGAAGTCGCCGTGCTTGCTCGCCTTGTGAAAGCTCGCATCGGCCAGTTCCACAGCGGCGCCCATCATCGCGGTCCAGTTTGACGGCGGATCGGCGAGCAGTTCGCGCAGCACATCCGCGGCCTCAACCAGGCCGTCGGGCGCGTCGCCCGCAGTGCACTTGATGATGGCCGCTCTGGCCAGATTAAGCCTAACGACCTTGCGCTCCTCGGCCAGCAGGCACGGGTCACCGGCAAGGCGACGGCAAGCGTCGTAGGTTCCTGTAGCGGCTCGCCGAGAGATGTCCCCCCGGCTCATCTTCCTGAGGGACAGCAGGTTCCGCTGGCCCATCCACCGCACGTCGTGAAACGTCGCGAGGACAGTGACGACAATCACCTCACCAGCCGCGGCTGGTGCTGGCACAGGAAAGGCCGTTTGCGCGAGCCCGAGAACCAAGATCCCGGCCGATGTGCCGAACAGGCAGCCGACCGCCAGCCGCCAGCCGAGAAGAGGTTGATACCCGGCCTTGAAATAGGTATAAGAAGTGTAGAACCACCACAAGGCAACACTCACGACCACGTAGGCAGCCACGGGAACCGCGAGCGTCGAGTGCCGGAAGAGATCTCGGATCCCGAAGTATATGCCAGTCTCTAAAATAGCACCTGCGGTCAGCGCGATCGTAATCGTCCGGCGCAGGAATTGCCTGCGCCGGACCTCAGAAAAGGGCAGACGAAGAGCACGCACACTCAACACTAGGCATGCAGGTCCATTATTGTCCAGCAGTCACCAGACGAATTCAATCCGATGATCGGTTGTCGGCGCCTGAGGTGGCATCCTTGTTCTGAGGCCGTTGAGGATCCCGTGCCGCCCCCAGGGAATGCACCAGGCGGTTCAGCCGGTCGCGAACCGGGGGCGGTGGCTCGCCTTGGGGATCGCCAATTTTGATGATCCGCACCGGCCCGGCTATTTCCAGGTCCGCAATGGCGGTCGCCAATGCTGCTGGGTCACCGGCTTTCAGGGCGGCGTCCATGGCGATGAGTGACTGGTCGATCAATTGCCAGCGCGCTTCGGTCAGCCGCCACTCAAGCACGTCGAGAAGGACTTCGAGAGCCTCTTCTTGTGCGCCGGCGAATTCACTAAGACCGGGGTACGCATCGTCGGCCAGAACCATGTCGCTGAGCGTAACGGAAATGCGTCATCGTGTCAGTATCGCTTCGGCGCGGAAATGGCAACTGAGCTCACGCCGGCCTGCCTGACGGGCTCAGGTTCTCCAGCAGCGCGGCCGCGAAAGCCGCGGCGTTCGCCGCGGCATGCCGCTGCCAGCCTTCCCTGTCCGCGGCGGCCTTCGACCCGTCGGCCTGATCGCTGATGCCGCGGATGACGAGGGCCGGCAGCGAGTCGTTGAAGTGGGCCGCCTGGGTGATGCCGGCGCCTTCCATCTCGATCGCGGCGGCGTCGTTGTTGTGCAGGCTGAGGTGGGCGAACACCGCTGAGTCGCGGGAGTCCAGAACGACCTCGCCGGCCGCGATCGGCCTGAAATGCACCTCGGGCGGGCCGCCCGGTGACGGGCCGGGCAGGCGCCTGCGCCAGCTGGAGGTGCGGTCCAGCTCGCGGGCCAGCTGGTCGAGCCGGTGCGGGGCGGGCCAGGTCTGCGGCCGGGCCAGGAAGTCCTCCGCGGCGGTGCCGCCGTGGTACGCGTCGACCCGCGTGGCCACGACGACGTCGCCGAGGTGAACATTGTCATTGAGCGAGCCGGCGACCCCCACGAACAACAGGACCTCCGGCGCGAACAGCGTTATAGCGCGCTCGGCGAGCACCGCCGCGCCGATGTTGCCCGGCCCGGTGACGGCCAGCGCGACCTGCCAGCCGGCGCCCGCGAGCTGTCCGGCCTCGAACCTGGTTCCCGCAGGATGCTCGCGCAGATGCAGGCCGGTCAGGTGCGCCCGGACGGCCAGGTACTCCAGGTTCAGGGCGCACAGCACGACCGCCACCCCCGCAGGACGGATGGCAGCCTGGCCTTCCGGCTGTTCGCCCGCTGCCACCGGGCGCCGGGTCGCGTGACCGCGGGCAGGCGCCGGCGGAACATCAGGAACCGGCTCGCCGGCGTCGCCCGCCGCCATCGCGCAGACCTGTCGCGCTCCGTCCACAGAGGCTGCCAGGTAGGCGAGGTCGTCATCCAGCCGCTGGATAAGCGACCGCGCGACGGCACGGTCATCGGAGGCGAAATCCCTCCCGGAACCGCCGCGAAGGTCGGCGCCGAGCGCGTCCGCCGCGTTGGCGCCGGCGATCTCGGCTGTCCGCCGCATCGCCGTCAGATGCATGCTCATCTCGGCCATCTCGACGGCATTCCCCCGCAGCGCGGTGAGCCGGCCAGCCAGCAGGCGGCGGTTGCGGTCCCGCGATGTCCCGCCGGGGTCCTGAGCGCCGGTCAAGGCCCGGATCTCCGCAATGACGCCTTCGGCGTCACTGCACAGCGAGGCCGCGCCGCGGGACCCGGCCAGAACGCGCAGTTCATACCTGACCTTGGCCATGTGCAGGAGGTAACGGGCGAAAGACGGCATGGAGGCGTCGCCGCGGGACCATGCCAGGGCGCTGAGCCCGGCGTCGGCATCAGGACGCGCCACCATGACAAACCTTCGCTCGCCGCGCAGATCATCCCAGCCTGAGACTTCCCACGCCGTCAGCCAGCCGTCCGCGCTGACCCCCGTCCGCTGCCACCCCGGCTCCGGCTTGAACGGCAACTGGCGCTCCGCCTCGCGGCCGGCCCGGGCCGGGTCAGTCGCCTTGGCCAGGTACAGCAGCCCCCAGCCGATCAGCCCGGCCTCAAATGCCACGCCAGCAGCTTGCCGCGGGAAGCCCAGGTCCGCCCGCCAGGACAGTGGAGAGCCGGCGCCGACCTGGCAGGCCAGCAGCAGGGAAAGGTTCAGCACGTCATGATCACGCCTGAGCACAATCTGGCAGCCCGCGCCGGGGCTCTGCCGGGCAGCGGCAACGGCGATGCCCGGCACGTCGCGAAGATCACCCGGCGGATCGGCCGGGACGCCGTCCAGCGGCACAGGCTCCGCCATCCCGAAACGGGTCACCCATTCCAACCACAAGCGGCGGATTCCGCCCTGCGCCTGCTCCGCGAGCGGGCCGTCCGCAGCCGCGAACAGGTGGACTGCCAGGTCCAGTTCGTCTAGCTTCGGCGCGCTCGGTTCTTGTTGCGGTGTCTGCCCGTGCCCGCCGCCTGGCCTGGTTTCCACGCCGGCTGCGGGTCGTTCGCTATCATCTCGGAGCGCGCCGTTCGCGCGGCCGGAATTCTGGCCGAGAATGTCCAGCACCGTCAGGACCAGGCGCTCAAGTTCACTGCTTGCAGAGGCTCCGAATAGATCTGCCCGCTGGATTGAGGCGAGTGTGCGGCCGCCGCCGATGTCGCGATCGGGGACAGGGCAGTCGTCGAGGCGGACAGGGATAAGCCAGGGCACGTCAGGAGGACGGTTCCTCATTTCACTGATAGCTAAGGTCAGCTCTTCATTCTGAAAGCTCACCTGGCGTGCGGTACTGGCACGGGAGAAACAGGCGATGAAAACAAGAGCGCCGTTCGTGATCGCGTCCCGGATCCGTGAACGCCAGTCCTGACCTGGCCACAGATCTACGGTGTCGCGCCAGACGCGCACGCCGGGCATCCTCAAGCCTGCGCTGAAGCCCGTCAACTCTGGTCCCGTCGGCGCGGGCATACGAGATGAAGGCATGCCCCGCATCCCCGCCCTGCTCGCTCACAGCCGTGAGCCTATAATACCCAGAATATGGTTCTCCACGCCATTCGCTGTCCGGCCGTCGGCCGACCCTGCAGTATTCTGTGAATTACCTCTTTTATCGTCGGAAGCGGGAGCAGCTGAGGTTTGTGACCCCGATCAGGGCCATCGTCGCTCATGATGTTCCTGGGATCCGCTGAACGGATATTCCCGGCAGGACTCGTCAAAGTCAGTGTGACTGTGCGTGACCGAAAAGGGCCTTGAGTGAGATCGCGAGCTTGCCCGAGCGCAGCAGCATGGCCGGATCGTCGGCGGCAGCGGCTGTCATTCCCCAATACCGCGCAGCAGGCTGATCGCGCTGCGGAGTACCGCAGCGTGAAGCGCGCTGGGGTTTACGGAACGCTGGCCCGCCCCCTGGGGCGGATGTCGGCCGAGGTGAGCTGCCATCTTGACCCGTTCCAGTGCATGAGCTGGTTCTGGTCATCTGCACCGAACGGCTGCGCCTGCCCCGCGGCCCAGCAGTTGGTCCGGGATGTACAGCGAATCCCGTACAAGAAGCTGTGATCGTCGGCGTCAAGACCGCCGGCCGAGGGAACGGAAACCGCAGTCCAGTGCGACCCGTTCCAGTGCAGGGCTTCATTCAGGACCGGTGCATTGAAGTCGAGGTTCCCGATGTAGCCGACCGCCCAGCAGTTGTCTGGCGCTGAGCAGTTGACGCTGGTCAGGACGTTGCTGAAATTAGTGAGGGTGCCGTCAGGCTGGGGGGTGGACACCGCGGACCACTGATGGCCGTTCCAGTGCAGCGCCTGGTTCAAGGTGACGGGCGAACTGCCGCTGCTGCCTTCCGATCCGGCTGCCCAGCAGTTCACGGCCGAGGTGCACGACAGACCCTGGAGCGCATTGAAGGCATTGCTGGTATCTCCGGCGGGGTCCGGGACACCGACCTGCGACCATTTGTGGCCGTTCCAGCGCAGCGCCTCGTTGAACAGGGCGCCTCCGGTGGCGATGGTGCCGAAGGAGCCGATCGCCCAGCAGTTACTCGCCGAGGAGCAGCGGATGGCGCTGAGTGCGCTAACGCCATCCGAAGGGGCGGCATCGCCGGGGTCGGGCGTGGTGACCAGGGACCAGGCCTTGCCATTCCAGTGCAGTGCCTGGTTCTCGATCACCTCCGAGTTCACCCTGTCGTTCCCGTACTCCCCGGCGGCCCAGCAGCTATCTGGTGAGGTGCACGACACGTCGAGAAGCTCGCTGAAGTCGCCGCTGAGAATTCCGGCCGGGGTGGGGGTGGCTACCATTGACCAGTTCTTGCCGTTCCAGTGCAGGGCCTCGTCGAGCTGGACCCCGTGCCGTTCGTAGAACCCGACCGCCCAGCAGTTCGCCGATCTGGTGCATCGGACGCCGAACAGCTCGCTGGTATCCCCGCTCGCGGTTCCGCCCGGGCTAGGAGCAACGGCACGGGACCACCGGTGACCATCCCAGCGCAGGGCCTCGTTAAGAAAGGCCCCGTTCCGCTCGAAGTACCCGACCGCCCAGCAACTCGCGGCCGACGTGCAGTAAACCCCGTCCAGGCCAGTGGAGCTCCCGGAGTCCGGCGTCAGCTCGCCTCGACTCAGCGGGCCGATGCCTGGATGAGCGGCCGGCTGCGCGGCGCTTGCTGCCGCCGGAACTGCTGCCGCCGGAACTGCTGCCGCCGGAACTGCTGCCGCCGGACCGGCGAGAACCGAGACGAGTGCGGCGGTGGTGATTGCGATCAGGTTGCGGACCATGTGACTCCGTTCCAGTGCATGAGCTGGCTGCGGTCGGTTCCGTTGCCCGGCCGCACCTGCCCGACGGCCCAGCAGTTGGTCCGGGATGTACAGCGAACCCCGTACAAGAAGCTGTGATCGCCCTCGGCATGACCGCCGGGATCGGGAACGGAGGCCATGGACCAGTGCGTCCCGTTCCAGTGCAGGGCCTCATTCAAGATGGGTGCGACGAGGTCAAGGTTCCCGACGTACCCGACCGCCCAGCAGTTGTCTGGCGCTGAGCAGTTGACGCCGTTGAGTATGTTGCTGGCGAAGGCGCCGGTGCCATCGGGCTCGGGGGTGGACACCGCGGACCACTTGTGGCCGTTCCAGTGCAGCGCCTGGTTCGAGGTGAGGGCCGAGCTGCCGTCGTGGCCGTCCGATCCGGCGGCCCAGCAGTTCGCGGCCGAGGTGCACGAGAGGCTGTCGAGCTCACTGAAGTCACCCATGGCGGTCCCGCCAGGGTCCGGGACGCCGACCCGGGACCAGAAGCGGTGCCGCCCGCGTCGGGCGTGCTGACCAGGGACCAGGCCCTGCCGTCCCAGTGCAGCGCCTGGTTCTGGATCACCTCTGAGCCGATGGTGACGAACCCGTACTCCCCGGCGGCCCAGCAGCTGTCCGGCGAGGTGCACGACACGTCGAAGAGCTCGTTGAAGTCACCGCTGAGAGTTCCGCCCGGGGTAGGGGTTGCTACCAGCGACCAGTTCTTGCCATTCCAGTGCACCGCCTGGTCGAGCGCGGCCCCGTGCAGTTTGTAGGCCCCGACCGCCCAGCAGCTCTCAGCTGCGGCGCAGCGGATGCCGTAAAGCTGGCTGACATCTCCGTTCGCGGTCCCGCCGGGGCTCGGGACGGCAACCCGGGTCCAGCGGTGACCACCCCATCGCATGGCTTCATTGAGCAAGACCCCGTTCCGCTCGAAGTATCCGACCGTCCAGCAGTTGGCGGCCGACGTGCAATACACGCCCTCCAGGCCAGCGGAGCTCCTGGCCGGAGCCGTGACGGCTGCGGATGCGGCACCCGTCCCGGCCGTCAGCCCCAGAGCTAGCGCGACGCCGCCAGTTACCCGGGCCATGCGCCGTGACCATCGTCGTGAACTCATTGCCGTGCCTCCCTGACGCCCCCGGCCGCGCCAGGCTGATCGCCGGCGACCTGATGCGAGAGTGCACCAGCCAGGGAGATTCCCGCCTCGGAGGAAGACCCCATATTCGGACCCGCGCCTCCCCATATTCCAAGGCGCTGCGCCGACGGCGAGAAATGGGGAACAGCGGCCAGGAATCTGGGGGCCGCTCCCGATTCGCGGGCCGGCCGACCTGCCTACGGTCGGAGGCAGATCGACCATCCTGACCCACGTTCAACGTCCCTTTGGAGGAAGAGATGGCACTGCGCGACTCGATGCGCGACTCCGCCGCTCAGTACCTGCGGCCTGGCGAGATCGTCCAGACGGTGTTCGGCGCCCAGACGGCCAGCCAACTGCTGGCCGCGGTGACCGGCGTCTTCATGTTTCTCAATCTCAATCGCTACCGGATCGTCGTGGTCACCTCGCAGCGCGTGCTCGTCCTGGACGCGGGCAAGGCAAGCATGAAGACGGCCCGCAGTATGGTGGCTGAGTTGCCGAGGCAGACCAGGCTCGGCCAGCCATCAGGTCTGTGGCACGTGATCCCGGCGGCCGGGGAGAACCTTCATGTGCACCGTCGCTTCTTCAAGGACATCGAGGCCGCCGATACGGCTCCGGCAGCGGCCTGATTGCCGGCCCTCGCGGCACTGGCCAGTCCAAGCCGGATAGCTCGTGAGGCGGCGGCGTTTCAGCAGCAAAGACGGGGAGTCGCCGATCCCGAAATGGGGACCTCTCCCCATGCGCAGTGCTTGCGCGGTCCGTAGGTTCGGTAGCGGAACATGGCGTGGAGATCGGAACTGGGTGTTCTCCGCCGCAGCCGCCGTCCTTGCGGGCCTGGCCATGGCAGCCGGGTCTGCTCATATGCGGCAGCCACCTCAGGCCGCCCGGCGCGAGCCGCCCTCGCCTCAGCAAGGCTGACGCGGCAGGACTCGTCCTGGCCCACCGTCATCTCTCCTCGTCCGCCGTATGGCCCTCAACAAACGCTAGGCGCGGAACTCCGCAAATCTTCCAGCCAATCGTCGTACCGAGAGAGGTAGGACAGGCCAACTGCTTCCTGGGCCAGCCGCTCACCAGTCATGAGCAGCCGTGATGCAGACACGTGATGATCAGCGTCAAGCCAGCTCGCGAGTTCGGCCGCAGCCGCCGCCGAAAGCTGTCGCTGGCCTGGCTGTCAAGGCGGGCAATCGACAGAACCGACGCCTCAAAGCCCGTCCCAGCTCCCCAGCCAACTAGCCCGACCCGGTGGGCACCCCGATTTCGGAGTACCGTCACCACGGAGTCGAAGGTGTCGCTGTTCTCCAAGACCAATAGCAAAGCCCCATTGCCAACAGACTCGCAGTGCAGTCTGGGCGCCACTCTGCGATACCGCAACAGTTAGTGGGTCTTGGCGGCGTGGGGTTCCCGCGAAACTGGGGTGGCGGGGTTGTGCGGGTGGTCACGGGCCGGGTTTGCGGCGGTGGGTGCTGCCCGTGCGCCTGCCCGGCACCGTGACTGGTTCCAGGGTGGCGGATGCGGGGGCTGGTTGTCGAGCCGGGGGCGCGGGATGATCGGGGTGCTGCCCGTGACGCCGTCGATGCTTGGTGCTGTAGTGCCCGTGCAACAGTTTGGCGCTGGGGGCGATTTGCGGGCTGGGGTACTGTCGCTCTTCGAAGCACGCCGATCAGATTCGGTTTTTCCTGTGCCGCTCCCCGGGCAGCTGGTTCCTGCTGGTTGCGGATGGGAAAGCGAGGCGGCGATGCCGGAAGGGCACGAGAACGAGAACGGGAACGCGGACGGCGGGGTGCCTGCGGGCGCGGCGGCCGGGCCCGGCGATGGCGCGGAGGTGGCCGAGGACCTGGTGCAGGTGGTCGGGTACGCGGCGGCGGTCGATGTGGCGAAGGGGTTCGGGATGGTGTGCACCCGGGTTCCGGGTTCGCGGCCGGACCGGCGGCGGCAGAAGGTGTGGCGGGTGGAGGCCACCTTCAAGGACGTGATCGCGCTGATGGATCACCTGCGGTGCGAGGGCATTCAGCGGCTGGTGCTGGAGAGCACCAGCGATTACTGGCGGATCTGGTACTACCTGGCCGAGGCGGCCGGCCTGGAGGTGTGGCTGGTCAACGCCCGGGATGTCAGGCACCTGCCCGGCCGCCCGAAGACCGACAAGCTCGACTGCATCTGGCACTGCAAGCTGAACGAGCGGGGCATGCTGCGCCGCTCGTTCGTGCCGCCGCAGGAGATCCGGGACCTGCGGATGCTGACCCGCACCCGGGCCCGGCTGGCCCAGGACCAGGCACGCCACCAGAGCCGGGTCGAGAAGATCCTCGAAGACGCGCTGCTGAAGATCTCGGCGGTGATCTCGGACCTGTTCGGGACCAGCGGCCGCCGGTTCCTGGATGCCCTGATCGCCGGGGAGCGCGATCCCCGCGCGCTGGCCGCGCTGGGGGACCGCCCGGCTCAAGGCCAGCCGCCAGCAGCTGGCAGACGCGCTGACCGGCCGGTTCCGCGACATCCACGCGCTGGAGATCAGCACCCACCTGCGGCTCATCGACGCGATCAACGACGAGATCACCCGCCTGGACGAGGCCATCGGGGAGCAGCTGGCGAAGGTTCCCCGGACCGCGCCGGCCTGCACCGCCTGCGGGCTGATCGGCGGCGGGCACGCCCCCGGCTGCGCCGATGACGGCACCCCCCTGCTGGCCCTGGCCGACCGGCTGGACGAGCTCACCGGAATAGGCCAGGACGGCGCCCGGGTCGTCATCGCCGAGCTCGGCACCAATCCCTCCCAGTTCCCCGCCCCCGGCCACGCCGCCTCCTGGGCCCGGCTGACCACGCGCGCCGACCAGTCCGGGGACACCACCCGCAACGGCCGCGCCGGCAAGGGCAACCCGTACCTGCGCGCCGCGCTCGGCCGGGCCGCGATGACCGCCGCCAAGACCGACACCCGCCTCGGCGCCCAGTACCGCCGCATCGCCCGCAAACGCGGCAAGAAGAAAGCCATCGTCGCGGTCTCCCGCGTGATCTGCGAACTCGCCTGGATCCTCATCTGCGACCCCGGCGCCCGCTACCAGGAACCCGGCCCGGACTACTACAGCCCCCGCAGCACCGCCCGCCAGACCCGCGACAAGATCCGCGAGATCGAGCGCCTCAACCCCGGCCGCAAAGTCATCCTCGCCCCCGAAGACCCCGGCACCCGAGCCCGCCAGGCCGCCTGAAAACACCTGACACACGGTAACCGCACCGTCACCCGCTACCATCCGGAGTGTCACGCCACTCACCGTAAACACGCCAGGTCACCCCCAGCCCGACCCGCCCCACCGCGCCGGGCAGCTCCACCATGCCATCCGCCCATGGTTAGTTTCCGGTCAGCTCTAGACTTTCTCGTCGCCGAAGATTTCCAGTGAATCTTCGCCAAGGTCATCGTCGGCGCTGCCATCGCAGGCGGACACGAAACCGGAGATCACGCGCAGCTACGAAGGGAAGCTCCCGCATAATCGAAACCGCTAAGACCACCACAGCAGGCGGGCTCAGCCGGTGACGGCGGAACCCGAGGTCATCCGGTGGCAAGCCGCTCCGGAGCGCAGGGCCGCCAGGCCCGAGCGCCGGAGCGGCGCGGCAGCATTCCTGCCCCTGCCCGACAACGGGCCGACCGAGCTGTCGGGGAATTGATCAGCCCGCCTGAGATGCGGAGCGCGGGGAGGCTGGCGTGGATGTAACAGCCATAGCTGCACTGGGCGATGTCGCATAGGTCGATGACCTGTGGCATGAACGTGGTCGTCCCGGCAAGGCTTGCAGGCGATGGTCGCGGTTTCGGCCTAGTCCTGAGGGTCAAGTGGCCGCGCTGCTCTGCGGTTACCTGGCCATGCCGGGTGCGGCTATGGGGATGCCGACTGAGTGAGCGATGTCGAGCATGCGCTTGTCATAGCTGATCAGGAAGGCGAGCTCATCGCCAATGGCCTGGGCACTCGCGATATGAATGGCGCCGAGTGTCCTGACGCCGCCGGGAACGCTTGCCGCCCAGTCCCTGATCTCGTCGGTGACCAGGATCTCGGTGAACGCGGCCAAAAGGTCCTGCATCGCGGTTGGGTAGCTGCCGACCCGGTCAAGCGTGCGCACGGTCTCGATGAAGCCGATCGTGGACGTTCCCATGGGCATCTCGGGTGACTGAGCCAGGAATTCGCGGAGTTCGAGCGCATACGGGCGGCCGGTCACGAGACTGACCAGCGCCGAGGCATCAAGATAGATCACCGGTGGTCTGCTTCCCTGTCAGCAAGGAGGATGTCAAGGGGAGACGCGTCTTCCGGTACGGCGTAGCTCGGGAGCTGGTCAAGGTCCCTGGTCGTGGTCGGCTTTATCCTGATGATGCCCCGGGCGATCAGCGGGGCGTACCGGGCGAGGATGCCCGAGCCAGGCACGACCACGGCGATGGTCTTGCCGTGCCGGGTCACCTCGAGCACGCTGACTGGCTGGACGTTGCGGTTCTTCGCCGCGACGCGTGCGCCATAGTCGTCGCAGAGCATCAAGGCCTTCATTTTCTGCGCTCGAGATGCTAGCGAGATGACAGCAGCTTCGCCGAAGTGCTCCATAGGGTGCTTCAGCGGCCGGCCGCCAGCGATCTCTTCCTGCGCCTGGACTGCCAGTTCGACACCGACCGGGTCATCAAGGGCGACTGCTTCGCCGAGCCACTCCAGTTGGCCGAGAGCCGTGCCTGCCCACGTTGCGGTGATATCGGAGGTCTTCGACAACTCCTGCAGTTCCGTTACCACTGCCTTGACCAGCATCCGGTAGGAGGGCGAGAGCGCTGCCACTACCGCTTGCTGAAGCGGCCGATGCACCCCCAGCGTCACGAGCGCGCTGGTTTCGGGAAACCAAACCCGGGGTTTGGCGCCGGCCGCTTGCCCGGGCGGTTCGCTGGTCACAGGACAATATCGGTACTTGCCGCGGCCTGTACATGGTCCCCCATGACCTCCTGCCACAGGTCCTCGTCGTCGTCGCGTTGAAGCAGCGATGCCAGGACCGATAGCCCGAGGCGCTGCTCACGTGCCGCAGCGAGCGCTCGTCGTGTCAGCCGTTCGGGGGAGCGGCGAACATGCCCGCTGGCTGTCGCCGCCAGTGACGGAGCGACGTCCCGGTGCCGTTCCAGAAGGGACGTCACGCCGCGGCTCCGCATCCGCTGGCCATCGTCATAGCTCAGCAAGCCAAGAAGGTTGAGCTGGTATAGCAGGGCTGCCATCGAGACACCGAAATGCTCCATCAACGCGATAACTGCCCGCTCGCTGACCGCGCCGGGTTCCTCCCCAAGCCACGCCAGTACTGACCGGACGCCCCGCTCGGGCATCAGGAAGTGGCCAGCGAATGCGCTTGCCCGCCACTCGACGGCGGTGCTGGCGAACATGTCGGCTTCAGCTTCCTCGATGACCTCACGCGGATCGCCGAGCAGGTGATGACTCAGCTCATGGGCGAGAGTGAACCGCACCCGGCCATCGGCTGCGTCCGTGTTAGCCAGGATGAGCGCGGCCGGGCCGCTATGCACGCACAACCCATCGACGTCAGCCCCCAGCGGCGACAATGCCACGTCAACAGCAAAGTGCTGCTCAATCAGACCGGCGATGTCGCCCAGCGCATCACTGCCCAGGTCGAGCTCACGCCGCGTCAGCTCAGCAAGCTCACGTCCCTGTCGCTGAGCCGCCGCCTTCGATCTTGGCCGGGCACCGAAACTGCCACGAGCTTGCTCGACAACCCGGAGCCCTTCAGCACTCGGCCGAGCAGGGAGCATCCCAGTCACCTGAGTCAGCAGATCATCGATCTCAAGCAACTGACGAGCCCGCCGTCGCACGGCGCGCACCGCACCGGCGCCCGCGTCAGCCGCCAGCCGAGCCGCGATCGCCAGCGCCGGCCGGTCAGCCTGCCCGAGAAGGGACCGCACTGATACACCCAGCGCAGCCGCAACACGAGGCAACTCGGAAATGTCGAGACGACGGCGGCCTGACTCGATCTTTGAGATCTGATCCTTACGAAGGCCCACCATATCGCCAAGTTCAGTCCCGGTCATCCCGCGCTGTCTGCGCGCCGCGGCCACGCGTGCTCCGACCTGCTCTGCACGCCCCTCAAGCTGCGCAGACTCCATTGGAGTCTCCGGCAGGCCAAGCGCAGCCAGCCCAGCCAGCCCCTCCACCACGGCACCTCCTCCATGCGAAGCTCTACACTGTCACTAAGTCGCTCTAATCGCAACTTTATTCCCTGGCAAGGCTGAGAAAGTTGCGATCGGGGGGTCGTAGCATCTGTGAACGTCGATGTCTGGGCGCCGCAGCACTGGCCCAGACGCCCGCGGCCGCGGACGACCGCGGCGCAGACCCCAGACCGCCGGCTAATCACCGCCCCCTGGGCTGCTGACCTCAGCCGCGGCACCTTTCCTGAGCCCGGAACTACCGGGCCGGAACTTCCGCGCGTATTTGCCCGTACAAGACGCCTTCGGCGCGCGGTACTGCCTCTACTCACTACCCTGACCTGCAAGAACACCAGGCCCCAACCGGAGGCGACGGCGCTGCGTACCGCTCCCCTTTGCGCACCTGGAGGGCCCGGCGACCTCAGGAGCACCCGGAGGCCGAGATGCTCCTGAGCTATTTTCTTGCCCGACGCCAGAAGTTGTGCAGCCTCCGACCAGGCTCAGGTCATGCTCTAGCGCGGCGGCGAACAGGTCCGCTACTAGAATCCGCTTGCCCTCGGCAGCGGCGACCTGGCGAGCGATACGGCTGGCCAGCGGAGACAGCGGCTGGCTCGACGACGTGGCCTCCGCCGCGGCTCCGGACTCGTCCCACCGGCGGTCCGCGTGCGCGACGCGGACACCAGTGACCAGGCCCCGGTCGGTATGGTCGGCCTCGGCGACGATGTACCGGCGACCCTGAGTACCGCCCTGTCGATTGTCCAGCCGGATGACGTTCGGGAACTGAATCACGGCAGCCGGGTCCTTTACGCCCGTTGTGTAGATGAGCTGTATCCCATGCGAGGCCGCGACATCCCGCTGCAGCCGCACGAGGTGGGCCGACGAGGCCCGGCCGATCGGGTTGTCCAGCAGCAATGCCCCGTATGTCGCCCGCGCTGCTCTCAAATGTAATAGAAAGGGGTGCACTCGGTGGTGGCTAGCGGCCGTGAGCGTAGCGACTGGATTCCGAGGTTTCTTCCCTACGTGATTCTTCTCTCGGCTTTTACCGAGAGAAGAATCACTGCAAGGGAATTCGAGCAGCTCTATATGGCGATTTTCAAAAATGATCCGAATGAGTGGGAGCCCCTGGTCTTTGGCATTCTTGATAGTCTGTTCGGTGACGTTGATGAGTATTGCTCCGATCCGGTCTTGCGGGCGGAAGTTGGCGGCATGGATGATGAAGAGCTACGGGTTAGCGCCGAAGCGGCACTGGTCCGTCTGAGTGCTATCGACGACCTCCACGGCTGACTGGCATTTCCCTCCTGAGTTGTCGACGGGAGATTCATGAGGCTTGGCTCTTTCGAGGCGTCCTTTTCGTTCGGGCTGCTTGTGATTGCGGATCCCGCAAGCACTGACGATCATGGAGACTGGGACCCCGTCATCGGAGTTGGTGCATGCTTCGGCTGATTCCATCTATGTCTCCGTAAGAGACACGGCATCGGGCCTGGTCTCGGTGACGTGCGTTGATGAAGACGAGATCGCGGATTCGGGAGGCGAAGGGGCTCTGATTTTCTCTGGAGACCTTACCCTTCGGAATCGGCAGATAAGGTTCTCCGATCCGGACGAGATGATATCGATGACGATTCCTGTTAAAAATGTAGGCAGTCATGTTAAAATATACGCAGACGACGTGGATGAGCCCGCCGCTCTCGTGGTGGCGGTTTCTGCCGCGAAATCTTGATAATTTAGGTACCCGTCGAAATCGATTACGTCGCTTGCGCGATTGTTGATGATAATTAGGATGGCTACGTTATATCGTCATGCTCAATGGGGCGGTCGGGGTGAGTGCTGGCCGTGGTCAACGGACTTTTCCGGTTGCGTGCAGGATGGCAGTGATGAGTAGCGCCGCGTTGTCGTCATCGAGTCCGGTGATGGAGTCGCGGAGGTCAACCGGGATGCCTGCGGCGAGGCTTGCGGAAAGTTGGAGAATGCGTCCCTCGCCGCCCGAGCATGGGAGGCCACCGGTGCTGAGGGCGGTGATTGCGGCGTCCCAGGCAATGACGGCCATCGGGGTGCCGTCGCTGATGCCGTGGTCGATGAACTTTCCGGTGAAGTCATCGCGGTGCAGGAACGTGCGGTTGCTGATGAGCAGTTCGGTGCCTGCTTCGAGGGGGTAGAGGCCGGCGGCGCATGCCCGGAGGGCTGCGACCAGGTCGTCAGTGTTCACGGGGGCCTTCGGCGGTGAGGGTGGCGGCGGCGATGTCGCGGTAGGCGGGGATGCCGAGGTGGACGTGCTGGGCTCGGCGGGCGGTGGTTGCTGAGCGGTCTGGCGAACTTGGTGCTGATCATCCGGACGGTGGCCGGGCCCGGGCGGGAAGGCGAGCCGACGGTTTTACAGACATCTCCCATATGGGACCTGACCTGCGCCTATGTCCTCGATCGGAAGATTTCTCCGGGTATTCTCCGTAGCTTCCAGAGTTACGCTGACCTGCGCCCGGCGGGACCGAAGGTGACCTTCAGGGTCGAGGATGGCTTCCGCGTACGCATGCGGCCAGGTGACCACGGATAATGCGTCTGATCGTCCATGAACTTGGCGGCCAGATGACCACGGCGGGTGTTCTCACTGAGATACTGTCCAGATGGAAACCACCTCTGGCCTGACACCGCGCAAGGCTGAGATGCTGGTCGCCGAGGCGCTGGAGGACACCCGGGTCGTTACCTTGAACGGGGCCCGGCAGGCAGGCAAGAGCACCCTCGCCCGGCTTGCCGCCCGGGCCAGGCCGAACTCGCTGATCCGGTTGCTCGACGACCCGGCTACCCTGCGCGCGGCCCAGGACGACCCGGCCAGCTTCGTCGATCACGACGGACTTCTAGTAATCGATGAGGTCCAGCTCGCGCCCGAGCTGTTCCGGTCCATCAAGGTCGCCGTGGACACCGACCCGCGGCCAGGGCGATTCCTGCTGACCGGATCCGCGCAGGTACTCGCGCTGCGCCAGCTCCCCGACGCGCTGCCGGGAAGAATGGAGATCATCGAGCTCTGGCCGTTCTCCCAGGGAGAGATAGACCACGGCCCCGACGCGTTCGTCGACGCCGTCTTCGCCCACGGCCCCGGCGCTGAACCGAACCTCCCCGCTGCGCAAGCGCGACTACCTCGAACGCGCCGTCCGCGGCGGCTACCCCGAAGCACTCCGCCGGTCACCGCGCCGCCGCGCCGCGTTCTTCGACTCCTACCTGACCATCCTCATCGAACGCGACATCAAGGAGATCACCGCGATCGAACGCCGCGGTGAACTCCGCCGCCTCCTGGCCCTGCTGGCCGGCCGCTCCGCCGGCCTGCTCGTCCCCGCCGCGCTCGCCAGCGAATCAGGCATCCCCCGGACCACGCTCAACCGCTACCTCGAACTGCTCGCCGCCGTCTTCCTCATCAAGCAGATCCCGGCCTGGTCAACCAGCCAGACCCACCGCGCCACCGGCACCCCGAAACTCGCCTTCACCGACACCGGCATCGCGTGCCACCTGATCGGCCAGGACGCCGCCCGCCTCGGCGAGCCAGGCGGCGCAGCAGGCCAGATGATCGAAAACTTCGTCCTGATGGAGCTAGCCCGCCAGCTCACCTGGTCCGCCGAACGAGCCCGCCTCTGCCACTACCGCACCAAAGACCAAGTCGAAGTCGACGCCGTACTCGAAACCCCCGACGGCAGAATCGCCGCCATCGAAGTCAAAGCCGGAACCACCATACGCACCGAAGACCTCGCCGGCCTGCGCCACCTGCACCAGCGCCTCGGCCCCCGGCTCATCGCCGGCATCGTGCTCTACACCGGCCAGCAAACCCTCCCCTTCGGCGACCGCCTCCGCGCCATCCCCATCGACGCCCTCTGGCACTCAGCACCATGACCAGGCGCAAAAAGGATCAGGACTCACCCGGGCGCGGCGTCTCGCCACTTGCCCGGCGACCAAGCGATGACCACGAAAATTTCCTCGGACTCGGCACGCCGAGATAGTGCCGCCGGTGAAGCACTTTGGCAGATCCAGGAGTCGGCTGATTACCTCGCGATCATGGACATGTTCTCCGTGACGTTGCTCACGGGCTTATCAGCGCAGGAAAGTCGCGCGCCAAGCTGGCAGGGCGCGGCTTCCACCTGTCGAGGGATTACAGCAGAGACACGGTGCCGGCAGCTGGCGGACCGGGGAAACCTGGTGCCGTTGATCAGGGATGCGCAAGTGGTGGCCGTCGCCGAGTACATGCGGTCGCGATCAAGGTGCCAGGTGTCCAAGCTGGGCGGCCGGGTGCACAGACAGGCCGCGGAGATCCTGCACGCCAGCGACCCGGCTCGTGAGGCGGCCAGGGAACTGCTCGGGCAGATCGTGCAATCGCTGGACCGGGATCCTCGCCCTGCTGGGCCGGAGCCAAGCGAACAGGGACGCGCTCGACACTGAGGTGCTGACCGGCGAAGTGACCACCGTGTTCTCCGGCGTCGCCCCGCCCCAGGTAGCCGAATGGCCGGCAACATCGTCGCCATCCTCCTCCGCGTCTACGCCAAATGGCTCACCGCCTCCGAACAGTCCGCCCTCAAACGAACCGAAGAAGCCGAGCCCAGCCCAGACAAAGATAGGAAATCCGCGCCGAAAAGGTAGGCAAGAGTGGCGACAGAAGCGCCACCCTCGCCGAATCCTTTAACACCACGCTGAAAGTAGAGCGCGTCTACCGCCCTGTTTACCCGGCGTGGAAGAGCAACATTTCGATACGTCGGCTGTTCTGACTGCGCGAACGCAGGGATGCATGCGCAGCGTAGCTATTCTGCTCGCAGCCTTGTCGCGCCCACGTACTCCATATCCAGCCACTCAGCAGGATGGCGGAAGGGCCTTTCCCCTTCTGGCAGTGAAAGTCAGGCCGATGCTCACGTCCTGCCAGTATTCGTGACCGGCGGTGGTATAGGTTATCCGGACGAACGGAAGATGATATGTGCCTGGCTTCGTTATCTTGAAGCCAATGACGATGTATTTGCCTCCGAAGGAATGCGGGGGGATGACATCATCGGTGACGGGGTACGGCGTGTATCCCAGACGGCATGGCGATCTTCCTAGATGGCCGATGCCTAGTTCTATGTTGCCGTGCGCGTTGCTGAAGGCGGCCACGTACAGCGTGCGCACAGCCGGCGCCGGAGACTCGAAGCGGGCAGCCAGGACGTGCACGGCCTGCCCGCTGTCGTTGACAAGCTGCGGTATCCCGACGTTTTCATCGGTCTTTGTTGTGGTTGACCCCGAGTCGGTGTAGCCCCTGGGGGCGAATACCGTGCGCTCCTGCACGCCTGTCCGGTCGCAAGCTGTCAGAACCAGGATCGCTCCCGCTAGCGCTGCGGCCAGGAACAGATCTCGCCTTGCCATGCCGGCTCCTAGTAATTGTAGAAGACGTTAGGGAAGTTCGTGACTAGAGCATTGTTTCCCCAGACTTCATGCTCATTGGTCTTTTTCTTCCTGATCTGATCGTATCGCTTCTTCAGCGACGAGCTGAAAGTGATGCATTGCTCGGAGTCGGAGCTGTTAGCAGTCTCGGTCTCGATGGCCACCGACGCCGGCCCCAGGCTGAGCGTGGCACCTTTATTATATGTTACCCCCTGATCGTGATCATTGCAGTGGTTAACTCCAGGCTGGTATCCGTTCCAGTACTTCCGCTTCCCGCAGCACTTCCACCCGTGCCAGCCGTCGAGATTGATGACCGACGGGCCGCGCCGGATATACTGCCATCCGTTGCCTGGGTTATAGAGTCCGCGCTCTTCGACCCAGAAGTGATCAGCGCAGTGGATACTAGGCCAGCACGTGGAATTGCCCTGACACGGGTATTCGTACCGATCCTGCTCACGGTACTTAAGCGTGATCTGGATGATGTGGGAGTTATCTGGGCCACCGCCCAGCCCGTCGCTGCTGGCGTACTGATTGTCGTAGAGCGTCCCCATGTCGACATGCCAGAATTTGCCATTCAGGCTCCAGTCGGTGGACGTGTCGGTCTCGGCCCCCTTGGTGTAGGTGTAGTTCCCGGTGGCTTCCCACCAGGTGTGGTACTCACCCACGTTGGACCAGGCCCATCCGTTCCACTTGGTGATGAGGCGCGGCCGCCAGTTACCGTCGTCATTCCGGCACTTCTTCGGCAGCCGCTTGCTGACTACGTCCGGGGCAACTGCCCCGCTGGCGGGCGGTTCCCCGGCCATAGCCGGGCCCATGGTCATGACCATGGGCGGCCTCACCAGGGAGGCCGAGTTCACGGGTGTTCCCGGGCCAGCCCAGGCGAATGTCGGCGCATCTGCCTCTGTCTCGAAGCCGGATGCGTCGGTACCGAACGCCGACGCCAGCACATTCAGCCACCCGCCGTTGGCGCCGGCATCAGCTTGCAAGCCAGCAGGGAGAGCAACGGGGAGCGTGAAGCTCCACCGACCCCGCGAGTCAGTGGTCGCGGTGCCGATCCGGGTCGCCTCGTCTAACGCGTATATGAACACGGTGTCACCAGCTACTGGTTTCCCATTCGGTGACTTGACAGCACCGCCGAATGAGCTGAACGGGCTAACAGCCGTACTTTGGCGAGCGGACGCCGCAGCAGGTGCGGCGGCACCAGTCAAGACCAGGGCAACGGTCACTGCCGCCACTTGCGTTACTGAACCTAATAGTCGACGCCATAATTTACCTCGAAGGTACATCCTTTTCCCTTACAGAGTTAGGGGCATTTGCGATGCGCTGATTCCTCGCTCTCGCAGGAGAGCGATTGAGCTGCGAAAGATCTCCTTCCAAAGTCCTGAGCTCACTCAGCACTCTCAGATAGTACGGAACCATGCGGTCCCGCGCATCGTGGTAAACACTGACTTATGCGCGCACGCCTGCCGCTTCAGGATGCCGGGTTCCACTGACGCCAGGCAGGGGGAAGATATGCGACATTTTGTATCCCCATATCTTAATATGAGCGAACGGTGATTCGGTGATTTACTGGTTGATATAGTCCCTCGGTGGGCCTAACCACAACCAGCGCGCGCCCGAACGGCACCGGCCTAATCATCACGATCCGGCCTGGATCCCTTGCCGGCTCGGACCTACCGTGGGCGGGCTGCCCGCCCGGCTTGCGGGGGCTCGTCGTAATGCACCGCCAGGTTCTCGTTTGTCGCGCGTCAGACTTGGTGACAGGCTGTCAGGAGGCTGTCAGGTCAGTCCTGGAAGAGATTCGTGCCGAGCGTTCTTGAGGGCTAAGTGATCGCGGAGGCTGCTCGCCGAGAGAAGGTCAGCAAGCAGTCAATCGGCCGGTAGAAGGCCGACTTCCTGGAGGCCGGGAAGACCGCGCTAGCGGCTTGGCAGATCGCGAATGGGCAGCGCGACCCGACTCAACCACTCCTCAACCACGACCAGCCGCAACCTCCGGTAACCGCCGTACACCACCGGACCAGAACCAGAACAAACTCCGACCGCATACACGCAGTTCAGACGCTGTTTCAGCAGGTGATGGCAGGTGCTGAATTCGAATCAACGTAGGCTGAGCCCATTGTTCTACAGGCATCTCCCACACGTACGCCGACATTCGGTTATGTTCCGACTCAGATTATTTCTCGGCGTATTCTCCGGGACTTCCTTGCGTCAGGCTGACTGGCGGGCGGCGGGAGCCAGGCTGACCTTCAGGGTCAGTTTTAGCGCGGTCGCGAGGCGTTCCAGCAGCGGCAGCCTCGGGGTAGTGCCCCCAGCCTCGAACCGCGCGATGCCGGGCTGGGTCATCCCGGCCCGCTCAGCCAGCTGACGCTGCGACAAGCCGAGTTCCTCCCGCCGGGTCCGGACGGTCTCAGCCAGCTCGAACCGCAGCCGGGTCTGCTCATAAGCCGCAACCACCTCAGGCCGCCCCACCCGGGCAGCCCTCGCCTCGGCAAGGCTGACACGCGCCCGGACTCATCCTGGCTCATAGTCATCCCTCCCATCCGCTGTGTGACCCTCAGCCTGACAGCGCGACATAGCAGTTTCTACCCCTGGCCACGCACAGACCATACCGCGCACCTGCACCCAGGTCGCCGACGCCATCTGGATAGTCTCCGGCCAGTACACCGACGGCTTCCCGCCGAACGTGACCTTGCCGCCGAGTTCGGCGTCGCCTACCAGACCCGTCCTCCACGCAATGACAGCACCGCGCGACCGCGGACTCGCCATCACCCATCCCGGACGCGGAACCATCGCCACCCGTCATCGCCGCCGCGACAACGGCAGCACCTAACCCGCCCGTACCCGCTCTCCGCCGGCACGGCGCCAACACCAACGCGCCCGGGCGAGCCTCCGCCGGGCTCCTCTCCAACGGCAAGCGCCAAAGCCTCAGGCACGAGATCCGTCGCTACTTTCAGCCGCGGTCATCAAACCTCTGGCCACGCCGATCAGCGACATCGCTTTGCCAGGGGTCCCGTTCACCGCTCCATCCGGCCTCAAGCCCGGAGCCGGGCAACCAGCTTGACCTGTGCCAACTGCCGTGAACTCCGAGATCTCTGCCGACCGCAGGAGTCGCCGTCCGGCAAACTTCTCCGCGTATTCTCCGGGCAAGTCAGCCTCTGATCAGCGGCAGCCCCGGCTCAGCGCGCTGACCAGCGCCAACATCGCGGAAACCGATATGAGCGACGAATCATCTCTTACGCCGCCGAATATCAGCCCCCAAAGACTTACAAGAGCCCTCTGACCTGGGACTTTACGGTGGTGGCAGGTGTTGGGTTCGAACCAACGTAGGCTGAGCCGACGGTTTTACAGCCATCTCCCGAACATGCCCTGACCTGCACTTACGTCACTGTTACCAGGATTTCTCCGCCTATTCTCCGGAGCCCACGTCATTGGCGGTGCACAAGTGCTTCCGCCTACGTTGAAACGCAGCTTTGCTGCTCGTCTCCGGCAGCCACCTCCCCGGCCGCGAATGGTGCTGCTGCAGCCTCAGCACGGCCGGCCCACCACGAGACGTCCTAACTCGCCCTCATCCCGGCGCTCGTCAGCTGACCTGGTCAGGGGACGTCGGCTACCTTATGCGCGGATAGAAGAACCCAGGCGAGCCTTGTCATGGAGGCCCCCGGGCATGGACCCGCTTTCGAGAATCTGTGTCATACTCGAAAGTGGAGGTGAGCGCAGTGAGCCTGATGGAAGAACGTGAGGTTCTGACGGCGCTGCTTGACGACGTGGCGAAGCTGCACGAGGTGGCTGAGACGCTGCCGACCGGTGATGAACGTGCCCGGGCGCTCGAATCCGTGGCAGAACGACGCCTGGCCTCCGCGCCCGGCATGCGCCCGTCCATAGCGGCAGCCATGCTGGGCCTGTCCGAGCCGACAGTGCGCTCCTGGGTCAGGCGCGGCATCTTCCTTCTCCGCAGCCGCCAGCCCAGGCTGCTGCTCGATCCGGCATCCGTGCTCGAGATATGCCAGCTCGTCGCCAGCCTGCGCGAAGCGGGACAGTCCCGCGGACTGCTCGATGCCGTGTACAACCGGCTCGCCGACGAGCACCTGCTCGCCGACCCTGACCTGATGCAGTCACTTGAGCAGATGCACCGCGGCGAATACATCGTCCGCCGTCCTGCGAGGTAGCCGTTGACCGTCGAGATCCGCGCGACGCCGCTCGCTAACAAGATCATCGAAGGTTTACCGAAGAAGACGCGAACTGCCTACGACCAGTTCGAAGCCGACCTGGCGACCAGGGGATGCGCAGCCCTCGCCTACCGGCTCAGCGGCGGCTTCCTCGACCACCTGTGCGTGATTCACCTCACCGCGCAACTGCGGGTCATCGTGGCCTTCGAATCCCCCGAGATCGCCTACGTCGTCCTGATCGGAAACCACGACAGGGACAGACCGCCGCTGGACGTCTACCAGCAACTCTACGAACTGGCCGGGCATCAGCCATCAGACCAGGCAGGACGTCACAAACCGCCCTGCTGCGACACAGAAACGGGCGAGCCGCCCGTGGACACCGCCCTGCTAGACGAACTGCTGACCTCCATGCGACGGTTCAGGACACCCGACCTCCGTGCCACGCCAAGAAGACGCCGCTCCGCCTGACGATAGCTTCAGCGTTTGCACCAGGTCGCCCGGGGTCGTGCTCATCACCTATCACCTGAGCAAACGGCTCAACGGCTATATTCTTGCCGGACTTCCCTGCGTGCTGTTTGCGTCATCGTCACGACGCCCGGGTATGGATTGCCCGAATGACCGATATCATTCAAAAGGCGATTTACTGTGGCCCATGGCTCGGCATTGCCGACATCGGTGCCCATTTCCGTGAGCGTCGGCGCCATCTGGGCGTTGAGCGTCACCTCCTCGGCATAGCTATAGTTATTGCCAACCTCTTCGGCCTCCGTTTGTAAGTATTCGGAAGTGCTGTGACGGTGGCTGCGGAGGCTCGCGCGGCCAACGGCTGCGACACGCCGGGCGGGGTGCGTGATTTGCCGGTGACGGCAGTGTTTGCTGTGGTTCGTGGCTGCGGCGGCAGGGGTTCTGGCGGGCGCGGGCGGTGCTGTGGCGTCGTCTGCGGGCGAGGCGTCGGCTGAGGAGCTGCTGGCGCGGGCGCTGGAGGTCATTGACTGGCAGTCGGCGCGGATTGATGAGCTGGCCAGCCAGAACGCGGAGCTGCGGGAGGAAACGCGCAGCTCAGGGAGCAGAACGCGCAGCTGGTGCGGGTGAACGAGGAGCTGCGGGAACTGGTCGGCGACCAGGCCGCCCGGCTGGCCGAGGCGAATGAGTCCCTCGCGGTGCTGCAGCGGATGGTGTTCGGGCGGAAGTCGGAGAAGGACCGTCCTGAGCCTGCCGGCACTGGCGATGGTGATGGTTCCTCTGGTGACGGTGGCGGGGAGCCGTCCGGGGGCGGGAAGAAGAACGTGAAGCGGGGCCCGGGGGCGCGGGCGGGGCGGCGGGATTACTCGCAGCTGCCGAGGGTCGAGGTGATCTGGGACTTCCCGGGCGGCGGGTACTGCTGCCCGGACTGCGGGGAGCCGTTCACCTTGCTGGGGACGCACCTGTCCGGGGAGCAGCTGGACTGGCAGGTTACGATCACGGTGCGGGGGAACTGCCGGCGCCGCTATAAGAGAAAGTGCCGCTGCCCGGGGCCCGCGACGGTGATGGCGCCGGGGCCGCCGAAGGCGATCGGGAAGGGCCTGTTCACGAACGGGTTCACCGCGATGCTGCTGGTCGAGCGGTTCGCGGCGGGCCGGAGCCAGAACTCGCTGGTGACGGGCCTGGCCCGGCACGGGGCGGAGATCTCCGCCCCGACGCTGGCGGGGACGGTCGCGCAGGCCGCGGGACTGCTGGCGCCGCTGGCCGCGGCGATCGCGGAGCGGAACCGGGAGTCCTGGCATTTCCACGCGGACGAGACGACGTGGCGGGTCTTCTGCCCCGGCGAGGGGAAGGGCCCGGCGAGATTCTGGCTCTGGGTGTTCATCGGGGCGGACACGGTGTGCTTCGTGATGGACCCGTCCCGGTCGGGGGCGGTGCTGGCCCGGCACGCGGGCTCGACGAGAAGACCGGGCAGCTGCTGCCTGCGGCGGACGGCGGCCCGCGCAGGCTCGTGATCAGCAGTGACTTCTACGCCGTGTACCAGTCCGCGGGGAAGAAGGCCGACGGCCTGGTCAATCTCTACTGTGCGGCCCATATCCGCAGGCACATGGTCCGGGCCGGGGACGCGAGCCCGGTCCAGCTGAAGTACTGGACGCAGAACTGGCTGGCCCTGTTCCGGGACCTGTACAAGGCCCACGACGAGCTCATGGCCGCCTGGCAGGAGGCCGCGGCACCCCCGGCGCGGGAGAAGAAGGCCGCCGCGGAACGCCTGGAGAACGCGTACGAGGGCTGGGACACCGCGATCGGCGTGATCGACGAGACCCGCAAGAAGCAGATGCAGGCCCCGGGCCTGCAGGAACCCGCGAAGAAGGCCCTCGCCACCCTGGACCGGGAGTGGGACGGGTTCATCGCCCACCGCAGCTACCCGATGATATCGCTCGACAATAATGCCGCGGAGCGCCAGATCCGCGGGCCGGTCGTCACCCGGAAGAACGCCGGCGGCTCCCGTAACGGGGACACCGCCCGCAACGCGGCCGTGATCTGGACCGTCACCGCGACCGCGCAGATGGCCGGGCTGAACCTGATCACCTACCTGACCGCCTACCTCGACGAATGCGGCCGCAACGGCGGGAAACTACTCGCCGGCCAGGCACTGGACACGGTTCCTGCCCTGGAACGCCAGCCCCGAGGACCTCCGCACCTGGGCCCAGCCGCCGCCCGCCGGCGAAACCAGCAGTCAGTAACGCCGCAACCGACGTGGCCGCCAGCGAACGCCACGTCGGTCGTCGGCATGCCCTTTCACAGGACTTCCGAGTACTTACCTCCGTTTGGCCTGAGGAAGTGACCGCCGGTACTTTCCCGCCCTGCCAGGGCTGAGACGCGTCAGCATGAAGTAGACCCCTGATCTGACTATCCAGGGTCATCGGAAAGCAGCTATCGCCAGGTTTGCCGTCGTCTACTGCGACCACAACGGCAAGCTCGGCCCGACCCCACTCGTCCGCTTCTCCGGAGTGCCCAGCGCCTGCCGGTCCAAGGGTTGCTGCCTCGCCACCCCTACGACCAATCTGGCGTTCCTCGACCAGACCGCACAACGGAACTGGCCCACCGCCGCAACATTCGTCGCGTTCTGACCCAGTGCTCCGAGATCATGGACATGATTTTGGCGCAGTTCCTTTGCTGATCGCAATTGACCTCGCTTTACTGCGCATGTCAGGGATGAGAGACTTCGTGTCCAGAGGCGGCAGACCCAGTCGGAGGTGGCGAGCGTGTGGATATTATGACAAAGGTGATCAAATATGCTCTAGGCTGTGCGCTATGTCTGATTGGCCTGGTCGTGGCGTTCAACGGCCAGGTGATTGTGAGTAAAAATAGTGGTCCAGCGCACCCGGACAAATTACTACAATACGTGATCGGCGGTGCGTTCTTCTTGGTTGGGATCCTGTTCATAGCGAGCGCCAGGAGAAGCAAAAAGAGAAGCAGGGGGATGGGCGTCGTCCTGCCACCGCCATCCAATTCTTACCCGCCAACGGGACCACTGCCGCCTACCCGTGATCAGGTGGATCGCGACATAGCCAGGCGGATGGCGGAGGACTCACAGCGGCAACTCGACCAACTGCAGTGGGAGGCGGACCAGAGGCGCATCTGGGGCAATGATTCCTAGCTAACTGTGGTACGCACATGCATTTGCCGACGCCAAGCAGCCAAGGGCCACCCGACAACTGTCCCAGCCGCGCGCCGGTTCGGTTCCGTGTCCATTCACGGGGTCTGGCGCGCCACGCCGGTAGTAGCGGGTGGTTGAACCTTTAGCTCAGGTTGAGCATGCTTGCGGTTTGTGTCCGATGAGCCTGGCGGTGAAGAGCAGCAGCCTGACGTGCTGGCTCGCCTGCGGGGCGTGCTGAAGGCGAAGGACGCGGAGAACGCGGCGCTGCGGCAGGAGCTGGCTGCGGAGCGGGAACTGAGGCGGCGGCTGGAGCTGCGGCTGGCGGAGCTGGAGCGCCGGCTGGGAATGGACAGCGCGGATTCAGGGACGCCGAGCTCGAAGGAGCGGATCGGGGCGAAAGAGGCGCGGCGGGCTAGGCGGCAGGAATCAGAGCGGGAGCGCAGAAAGGACCGTAAGAGGGGCGGGCAGCCCGGGCATGAGGGGAAGGGCCTGGCCAGGGATCCGGATCCGGATGACCGCAAGGACGCGGAGCCGCCGGCGCAGTGCCGGCGCTGCAACGCGGGCCTGGACGGCGCGGAGGCCATGAAGCCGCGGTGGGCGCAGGTCATCGACGTGGTTGCGACACGAGGTCGCACGAGATGAGTGCTGCTAGTCGGAGGAGGTCCGGCTAATGCCGGAGACATAGCTAGCCAGGTTGTGTTCGACCTGTCCCCGCCGTGACGTGCGTGGCCGGTTCCTGACCGGTCGGGTGCGGAGCTCACGGAAGAGCCCAAGGGCCGCTGCACCAGCCATGGTGGCCACAGGTGCGGGGAAGACCGATAGGGCGACTACCAGGAAACCTTTGCAGATGCCTCGTCAGATGAACATCCCGGGCTGGATTGCGCCGCCGGGGTGGCAGGGACCAGCCGTTGTGAGGCGGCAGGCGACGGCCGCGGACGGTGCGATGGCCGGTGAACACCGCTGTTCCTCGGGGTACAGAGAGTGCCCGGCCCGGTCGGGTCTCATGCGTGCGGAACGTGGAAACCCTGCTATGGGTCCGCATCCCAGGCGCGGGTATGCGCAGGCGGTGCGGTAAGCCGACAGTAATGGGGGCTGAATTCCCTGGCAGGACAGGGTGCTGAGAAGCGGATGCCGGGCAGCTGAAAGGCGGCAGGAAAGTCAGGGGCCGCAGGACCGGGAACTCCTCCCGGATGGTCTTCGTATAACTGGCCCGGATCCGGTCTTGCGACCGGGCTCGAAAGAGCGCTGACGCAGTCAGGTGGGCCTTTGAGGAGAAACGAGGGAAATGCCGGAACTGACGGGCACGTTGGACACTTCGGTGAACGGACCTGAGGGCCTTCAGCCGGTTTCCCGGTTCGATGGTGACGCCTGGGATTGCGTGGACTGGCGGCATCAGGAGGAGCAGGTACGGCGGCTGCGCGGGCGGATCTTCAAGGCGGTGCAGGAAGGTGACTGGCCTGCGGCCAGGAACTTGCAGAAGCTAATGCTGCGGAGCTGGGCCAATACGCTAGGTAGCGTGCGGCAGGTGACGCAGCGCAATACGGGCCGCCGGACTGCGGGGATCGACGGGCTGGTCGCGCTGACCAGCCAGGCACGGGCCGAGATGGCGGTGCAGGTGCACGCCAGCATCGGCTCGCATCAGCCTTCCCCGGTCCGGCGGGTGCCCGCCGTACACGCACCGGACGTGCGACATTACCGGGCCAGCCCGGCGGCGCTGCAGCGATCCATGCTCACCGACCCCCTGCACGCGTCTCGTTTTCCGCGATCACCCGCGGGAAGAATGCGGCTACGAAGTGCGATCGGGGGTCTGCGTTCCATGAAAGCACTCAAAACTGCAGGCTGGTACTTCTACGCTAGTCTGGTTAGCATTCTCACGCTCGGACTGTTCATCCGGTTCCACCTGATCACCGTCCGCAAGCGCACGCTTGGCGTCCGGGCCGGAGTTCTCGGCTGTACCCACGTGCAGCGGGGCGCCGAGTTCCTGATCATTAGCACGTGGCACGGCAAGAAACGATTCCCTGCCAACCGCATAGCCTACGCACAGACCGGGCCGCTGAGAGTAAAGCTGGAGTCCAGCGGTGGCAAAACCGCCGCGCTCAGAACCTGGCAGACCAGAACCGTCGCGGACTACATCAACAAGCAAATCAACCGGTGAGCCGAGTCACAGGCCGCTCGCCACCGGAATAGCGATTCGCGTAGGGGTTTCGAGCTGCTCGATCGCGAACCTGAGGGGCGACATTTGGTGTCGACACCAAGATACTAGCGCCGCTCGCCGCCCTCGGCCCGGTGTGACAGAACCCGCTGTGCCAGTCTCCGGCCGTTCAGCCACGCAGGTCAGGGCCGGGTATACGGCGAAGTCGCGAGCGGTAGGCGGCGAGCCGGCGGGCGGGACCTCGGGAGGATGGCGGCGGGATCTCGCAAGGCGGCGGGGCCCCCGACCAGGCACAGGTTCTCGGTGGCCCGGATCCATTCCTGCGAGGCGAGGTAGTCCAGGGTGGCCGGGGATGGATGACGCGGATCGGTCCAGCTCGCCGGGGCCTCCTCGCCCAGTACGAGAGACCCACTACAAGGGACGTCGTCCCCATCGCAGCCGCCAGCTCGGCCCGCCCCGGCCCGACTATCCTGTCGCTGACCTATCACAGGCGCGGATCCAGCATCGGCCCGTCCTCGGCGGCCTCATTACATCCTGGCTGGCGGTGAAAACGGCTGGCATAGTATATTCAGCGTCTGCCTGCCGACTTGCGCTTTGGGCGGTGACGCTGTTCTTGGAGACGCTGATCACCGAGACGGCGTTGGGGCTGGAGTTCCCGACGTAGACGGTCTTGTTGTCCGGGGTGACCACAACGCTGGACGGCCTGGCCTGTTGCCGACCTTAATCGTCTTGATGATCCTGTCCGTGGCCCGATTGACGACGGACACGGTGTTGTCGGCGGCGTTCGCGACGTAGATGGCGGTGTCGTTCGGGCTGACCACGATGCCTGCCCGGCCAGCCATCCACTTCCCCGGGTCATCGGTTCTAAGACGCCATGCTCCCGCATTGGCAGCAAACTCCGCCGCCTGCCGGGCTGGGAGGCCTCACCGCCGCCACCGTCAATGCGGCAGGTGGCGGATCAACTGGTTGCGCGCTACTGGGCCAGGCCGGGCACGTGAGCCGTTATGGATCTGCGGTCCTGGGACAAGCTGCAAGCTCGCGGACGTCGCTTGTGGCGGTCACCGCGTTCGGGGCGGGACGGCGAGTGCCCCACCCCGCCGTTTCCGGCCGTCCCGGCTCGTGGGGCGGGGTCGGAACTGACCCGCAGGGAGCGCATCCTGGCGGCAACCCGAAGCAAGGACATCGAGGCCTACGGCAACCAGCGAGCACGCAACGACGAACTGGCGCGAACAGCAACGCCGGCCGAGCGCAACGACCTCAGTAGCCGGTTAGCCAGTGACAACCTCATGCCACGGGCGGGGCACAGCGCGCCGACATGCTCACCGCCGCCGAGGCTGGCACTGCCGGGATGCGGGGCACGGCATGATGGGCAGGTGGCAGAGTCGCTTGAGACCCAGTTCCTCCGCGCTGATCGTGAGGTGGAGTGCCCCGTCTGCGAGTACCCGATCTGGGTTATCTGGGCCGAGATCGCGGCGCAGGCGACTATTCTCTGCCCGTGCTGCCGGACCCGGATCCGCCTCGTTGACGCAGAGGGCGGCATCCGGAAGGCGGCCAGGGCCGTCGAACACCAGATCGGCCAGTTGCTGAAAGGGCTCCAGTTTTGAGATACCAGCAGGATCTGCAGGTCAGCCTTCGCGACCGCCTCCGCCGCCTGCTGGTCGCCGACTCCGAGGACGCCGGACACGAGACGCGGCTCGTCGCAGACTGGATCGGGCAGCAACCGGCTCTTCGCGCGATCCTGGCCGAAGCCGACCGGGCAGAGGAGGAACTCGATCACGACAGCCTGGGGCCTGCGCTCCTTCACGGCGACGGCGGACTTGGCCGTGGCTTCCGCTGGCCCAGCCAGACCGAAGCGGGCAGGGCGTCACTCATCTGGCACCTCATGAGGCGCATCGCCGCTGAGGATCAGGACGACACTGACGGAACGCGGATCGTCATCAGTTACGCGCACGCCGTCAGCGGCCATACGAACATGGACGACATGTGGCGAGAGTTCGCCGAGCGGATCCTGAGGCCGTTGTTCGATTACCTCGACGAGCGAATCGGTGCCGAAAGCAGCGTGCTCTACACCCTTGAACGCTACGTCCGGCGAGTCGAGTGGTTCGAGCGAGATGATCTCTACCAGCGGTACCTGGCCGACCGCCGGAACGGCGAAGCCGTCTACGACCTGGACTTGCGGAAGTTCCTGTTCAGCGAGGGCATCAACATGCCCTTCTCCCAGGCCAAGTCCGCGTGGGGACTGTCCGACGTCCTCACCGACCTGGAAACCGACGACCCGTTCATCGGCGAGGTCAAGCTGTTCGACGCTGTCAACCACGGCAAGCGCGAACTCGCCACAGGAGTGAACCAGGCCATCCTGTACGCCCAGGACTGGGCAAAGACCACCGGATACCTAGTCACCGTCAATCTGTCCGGCCGCCAGCTCGAACTCCCGACCGACGGCCCGAAAGGTACGTGGCCCCCATATCTGGAGGTCGGCGGTGTCCGCGTCCACCTCATCACGGTACGCGCGCTGCCGACTCCGACCGCAAGCCAGCAAGGCAAGCCCCGGCCGGTCTCTTTCACACGGGAAAATCTCGTCAACCCCGACGCCTGACATCATAAGGCCGGGAATCAGCCACGCTACAGGCCTCCGCGTCCCCGCTACCGGCAGTCACAGGAAGCGGTCCGCCGGGCCGCTCCCAGCGGCCAACCTGTACGTCATATGTCCGTGTGAACAACGGCACTGGCCCGCTCACGGCCCACGAACCCTCGACGGAGCAGGTCGCAGCCTCCGCCGCGAGCCAGTCACGCCAGAACGTGTTCCCACAGGTCACCGACGTAAAGCGAACACGCGGCGGAAGGGCCGACGTGCTACTCAGCAGCAGGAATCTGGCCCACGCATGGCCCACAAACCCAGGGAAGCGGTCTTCGTAACCGCTCCCGACGGCCACCGCCCACGGACAGAACCGGCCCTGGAAAACTGCGTCTGACCTGCGGAAATTACAATCAGCAGCTGGTGGCAGGTGTTGGGTTCGAACCAACGTAGGCTGAGCCGACGGTTTTACAGACATCTCCCATACGCAGCCTGACCTGCGGATATGTTACTCCTCGGAGGATTTCACCGCCTATTCTCCGTGGCCTCCCAACGTCCCGCTGACCGGCGCCCGGCGAGAGGCGGCAGCATCAGGTTTCCTCAATGTTAAAGGTTACTGAGAATCCTGACTCTTCGTCGTAGGGTATGCCGCCCCAGTTCTGTCGGGCGAAGTCAGCTATCAAATTGACAAGACCCCAGTCGACCTCGCCGGACAGCGTGACTTCGAGCAAGGAATTGACAGCGCTCAGGTCAGGCGCGCCATCGTCGTCGGCGACGACGGACACCTCAGCTTTAGTGGCGGAGTCATTGCCGTGAAATTGCACAAGCAGCGGTGCGTAGCTGTCGTTTCTCGAGCCGTAGATATCCCATCCGCCGCCATGCAGGGAGTAGTGCCAGAAGTCCACCGACGTGCCAGGAGCGGCGTGGCGGTAATTCGGGTAGTCGATCGCGGCATAGCCGTCAGCGATGTGCCCTCCGGCCGGCTGCACGGTGAAGTACACCGGCACCTGCACATCGACCGGCATCGGGATCGGGGTGCGCTTGACGGGGATCGGGGTGATCCCGAGCCGGTACACCGGCTTGCCGTCCGCGTTCGTGATGTATGCCCCCTTGGGCAGGTGCACGGCCAGTCCGGGGATCGCCGGAGTGGTCAGCGTGATGCTCCTGGCCAGAGGCTCGGTTACCGCGACCTCATGTCTGGTGTCGAGTACAGGGAAATACGAGGTGAACGGCAGCCGGTTCGCCCGGCCCGCAGCCGCACCTGCACATCGAACACGCCGAACGAGCGCCGCCTGGTACTCGCGGTCCGTCCGTCCATCTCAAGCGCCTGCATGCCCTGCGGCAACCCGGTCAGCCGGAATCGCCCGAGCCGGTTGGTGCGCGCCTTGTGCCCGCGCACGCTGACGGTCACGCCCGGCAACGGCACGCCTGCGGTATTCAGGATCTGGCCGGTCAGTGCTGCCGAGGCTAGCTTGCGGGCCCAGGAGTCCAGGACCACAGCGGCGCTCCGCTTCGCCTGCCTGGCCGCCACGGGCCCGCCATCGCCGATCCGGTCCTCGGCCGCTTCGGCAGGTGCACTACGGGTACCCGCGCCGCTGGTCCGGACGCGGGTGCGGTCCCTGGTGACCGCGTCGCGGTCCGCCGTGGCAGGCGGGAACCGGAGGGCAGCGCGTCACCGCCAGGATCGGCGATGAGCTGAGCCGTCGTAGCGCCGGTATACGGACCGAAGTGATCCAGGTCGAGCGTGTAGCTGCCGGCCGAGGTCGTCGTGGTCTCACAGGCATCGCCAAGCGCGTCGTCGCAGTAGACGAGCGGATCATCATCGGGATCGTTGAGGTAGCCGCTCGGCTCGTCACCCGGCCCGTACGTCGAGGCGGTGATGTTCGCTTCGACGTCGGTGTTCGCCGGCACGCCGGTGTAGGTGATGACCGCGTCCTGCCCGGGTGCGGCCGTGGTCATCTTAACGCCGGCCCCGCCGTAGGCGGCCGTGGCCGTGAGCGGCGCGGGCACGGCCGTCACCGTGACGGTGACCGTGCCGGTATACCCGCCGGACGGCGTGACCAGCACCTCGTAGGCTGCCGTGTCAGGCAAGGTGGTGTCGTCGATGTAGACCGGAGCGGAATTCAGGCAGTCGCCGTAGGACACGACGCCGCTCACGGTGTCCTGCACGTCGACGTCGCCGCAGTTCCCGGTCGATCCGGACAGCGAGATCTGGGTGAACACGTCCTGCCCGGCCGTGCCGGGGAACGACACCACGGCCTGCTCGCCTGGCTTGGCCAGCGAGACCGTCGCCGGGGCTCCGCCGACGGTGGTGGATCCACCCTGATCAGGCGCGGTGCTCACAGACACGCCGATCGTGCCGGGCATAGCCTCCGGTCGCGTCGACCGGGTCGGCCACGATCTCATAAGTAGCCGTGGCCGGGAGGGTAACGGTGTCGATGAAGGCGGACGACCCGGTCGTCGAGTTCGAGGCGACCACGGTCCCGGCGGGCTCCTGGATGAGCTGCACCGTGCCGGTTGTTCCTTCGGCGGGCGACATTGTCAGGCTGGTGAATATCTGCTGCCCGGCGGTGCCGGAGAAGGTGGCGATGCCGTGCTGGCCGGCGGCGGTCAGCGACAGCGAAGCCGCGGTGCCGTCGACCGTGGTGGTGCCGCTGACGGCCGGGGCGCTTGTCACGGTGACGCTGGCCGGGCCGGCGTATCCGATGTCCGCGCCGATGTCGCCGCTGTACATCGTGAGCTGAGTCAGCTTCACCTCGTAGGTTCCGGTCTTCGGCAGCGTGACCGTGCCGGCGGCGATCTCGGAACCGGTGTCGTAGGTCTGCTGCGCGATGAGGGACCCGTCCGGGCCGATGACGGCTACTCCGCCGTTGTCGATGTCCGAGCTGAAGGTCGCCTGCGTGAAGATCTGCTGCCCGGCCGTGCCGGTGAAGCTCACGGTGCCGCTCTGGCCCGGCTGGCTGATCGTCACCGAGCCTGCCGTGCCGCCTACGGTGGTCGTGGCCGTGGCGGCGGCCGGTACCGTTGACACCTGTGCCTCGTATGTGCCTGTGTTGTTGATCGGGTCGCTATCGACGTCCATGACGAGCGTGTAGGTGCCAGATGACGCCAGCGAAGCGGTGAAGAAGGCGTCCTCGCCCTCATCGAAGGTCACCGGCGTACCGTCCGGCAGAGCCGGTGTCACCGTTCACGGGGACGAGCACGATCTCGTAAACGCCCGGCGGAGCGCTGTCCGGCAGGTACCAGGTCTGCGGGTTGTAGATGAGCCCGCCATCTTGATCGGAGATCATGAGCCGGCCGCCAGGCCCGTAGACGTCGATCGTGTACTGGTCAGGCTCCAGGTCGTCGGGGATGTCGGCGTTTACGTTGAACGAGGCCCGGTCACCGGACGGGACGCTGAATGTGGCCAGGGCGATCTGATTGGCTGATGAAAGCGAGATCGAGGACTGCGTGCCGTTCGCCAGGCCGCCGGCGAACCCCACGTTCGCCGCCAGGAACGGCGGCGGCGGAGTCAGGATCTGGGCGGAGGAAGTCGCCGTGCCGCCTGGAGTCGTGACCGTGACCGGCCCGGCGACGCCTAGCGGCGGCAAGGCAACCGTCAGCGACGTCGCGGTCGCCGCGGTCACGCCCACCTTAGTCCCGTTGACCGAGGCAACATCGTTAGCGGCCGTGGCCGAGAATCCGGTCCCGGTCACGGTCATCGTGCTGCCCGGGTTGCCCACCTGCTCGCTCACCGAGCCCACGGTCGGCTTAGCCGGCGCCGTGATCACGGTGAACGAACCCGTCGCCTTGACCCCGCTGACAGTCACCGTCACGCCGGAACCCGTCGCGGCGGACGGCACCGTCGCCACGATCTCGTTAGCCGCCGCCAACTGCACGGTTGCCGTCGCCCCGCCGATCGTCACCGCTGGCGACGCGCCAAGGTCCGTCCCGTAGATGGTGACCGAAGCGCCTGGAGCCGCCGATGACCGCGAAACCTGAGCGATCGCCAGCGTCGATGCCGGCAGCGAGGTCACCGCCGTGATGTTGCCGTCCTTGTCATAGCTGATCTGCGAGCCAGCGCCACTGCCATCGAAGACCGCCGTGACCCGCCCGTCGGGATCATGCGCATACAACGTCGTACCCGAACCACTCGCCGCCGGCCGCTCAGCCGAGGCCAGCGCCAGGTGCAGTCTCTATTCATCCGCACGCAGCGAGTCGGGCGGTCGATCGCATCACGCGATATCTCAGGCATTATCTACAGAATCGGTCAACGCTCTATTTCTTTCGGCTCGGCCACCGAAATCGCTCAGCAAACGGCACATCTCAGTTGGAATGGAACATGACGTTGCCGATCTCGTGCCGACAGCCGTTCCGCGAGCTGAAGTCCTGAGCTGCCGGTCAGTCACTGCTCGCCGAGTTCGGAAAGAAGCACAGACCGCCTCTCATCGAGGACAGCGAGCTGAGTCCGGAGCTGTTTCCGCTCGCGGTCGATCCGGGCCGGTACTGAAGCGTGCCCGCGTCGATCGCATCGAAGATCTCATCCTGCGTCAGGCCGTACTCCGAGCGAGCCGTCTTGTCACTCAGAGTCGCGCCCTTGCGCGCCCAATCCCTGTCCTGGATATCCATCACCGGTCAATTGTCCCCGCGTCGGCGCAGCAAATCCCGACCATCCCAGATTACCCGGCTTTCATCCGCGCATCAAGGCCTCACCGTCCTGGACGCGGATTACCCGGCGCAGTTGCTGACGGTGCACTAGCGGCCCCCATTCCTCATGACCCGCGGCACGCCGAGCGCAGACGACGCGTGAGGCGTCGCGGTCCTCGGCACCAGGAAAGCCACCGACCGAGGGCTCAGCCAGGCCGGCGAGCTCGCCGCCGAACTGGCCGACGTCGGCACCCCCGTGGTCAGCGGGCTGGCCGCCGGAATCGACACGGCATGACAGCTCTGACCCCCGCCGCCTGATTCCGCATGCCAGGCTCAAGCGTAGTTGCTTTCGAGAAAGCATTGTCATGCTCGAAAGTGAAGGAGGTCAACGCCATGACCCTGATGCAAGAACGCGAGGAGCTGACTACGCTGCTGGACGACGTAGCCATGCTGCACGAGGTCGCCGATACCCTGCCTGCCGACGATGAACGCGCCCGAGCGCTGGCATCCGTGGCCGACCACAGGCTTGCTTCCGCACCGGGGATGCGGCCATCTATAGCCGCGTCCATGCTCGGCCTATCCGAACCAACCGTCCGCGCCTGGGCCAGACGGGGAATCTTCATGATCCGAAGCCGGAAACCGAGGCTGCTGCTCGACCCCGCCTCAGTGCTCGACGTGCGCCAACTCATCTCGGACCTCCGGCAGGCGGGCCTGACCCGCGGCCTGCTGGAAGAGGTATGCAACCGGCTCGCTGACGAGCAGCTAGTCGCCGGCCCGATCTGCAGGAATCCCTTGAGCAAATGCACCGCGGCGAATACGTCATCCGCAGGCCAGCGGGATAGTCCCGGTGACCGTAGAAGCCCGAAGCCTGCGCCGCCTTGTGCTGGCTCATCGTGCGGCCCGGCAGCGGCTACCGGGAAAGAGTCGTGGCGTTCCAGGCCGTTCTCGGCGCGGCACTCGCCCACGACATGCTCGACCCCACCGATATGACCGCCAGCTACCTCTCGGCCATCACCGGCACGCCGCTCACCATGGCAGACATCGACGAGCAGCTACTGACGTCAGAAGCCTTCATCGATGACCCTCTCTGGTGCGCCCACACTGCCAAAGACCTCGGACTCGACGAACTGCGACTCGAAGCGCCACCCGGCGCCAAGGCCATCCAAGTCCGCCTTGGAGTCAGCGGCATCGCGGAACCGTTGCTCGACGCCCGAATCCCCCGGCTAGTCATAGCAGCATGGCGCTACCGCCGAAAGGACGGCATTGCCCTGTATGCCAAAGACCACAGCTGGCGCATCGTCTTCGTATCCGGGCAGCCCATCGGCTACATCCCCCAGCCTGGCGCGGATCCCGAAGACTCGCCATTTCCCGTGAGCTGGAACGCCATCGAGACCCTCACCACCCAAGACGGCGTGCTCGCCAATCTGTTCGCCGAGCAGTAGCCTGACTGAAGCGCAATCCGCCCCTCACTAGTGTAGGAAGAATTGATCGTGTTTACGCTGCACGTGGAATTACGTGCCCGATCTCGGTCGCACCGAGAAGCTTGCTCATCCGGCTGGTGACAGCCCGGACCTTGTCAATAATCTCGTCGGCGGTTGCCACCCATCTGAATGGCCTGGCGTCAGCATTCCAGTCGGCAGCGAACCGCTTGATCGCATTATTAACAGCCCTCACTGACGGGAAGGTCCCCCGACGGATAAGCTGGCGGGTGATTATCCCATTCCAGATCTCAATCTGATTCATCCAGGACGCCCCGGTCGGCGTGAAATGAAGCACGACCCGGCCACCCTGTTCCGCGAGCCACTTACCGGTCTCCCCGCCGGTATGCACCGACGCATTATCCAGCACTACATGAATCTTCTTCCTGCCCGCATACTGCGGCATGATCTTCTTCATCAGCCGAAGGAAATCCTGAGCGTTATGCGTCGGCGACAGCTCCACCGTCACCCTGCCCGTCACAATATCGAATCCGGCATACATGTCAGTCGTACCGTTGCGCTTATAGTCATGCGTGCGCTTCTCGCTTTTCCCGAAATCGAGCGGCAGCATCGGCTGCGTCCGGTCCAGCGCCTGGATACCCGACTTGACATCGACAGACACCACCGCCTCGCCCTCCGGCGGATGCAGGTAAAGACCGGTCACGTCGCGGACCTTCTCCTCGAAATCCGGGTCCTTGCTGATCTTGAACGTGCCCTGCCGCCACGGCTGAAGCCCGTTGTCCCGCCACAGCCGCGAGACCCACGGCTGAGAAACCGAGACACCCTCGGTCTTCCTGATATAGGCAGCCATCTTCCCCGCCGACCAGTGCGAAATCCCGAGCTCCTCCGGCGGCGTCTGCCTGGTCAGCGCGAGCACCCGACCCCGGATACGCCCCGGAATCGTCCTGCGCCCGCCAGGAGATACCCCGCTGGCAAGCCCGTCCATCCCATAGATCTCATACCGGCTGATCCACTTGTCAATGGTCGGCCGCGACGCGCCGGACATCTCCGCGATCTCAATTTTCCGGCGACCCTCGTAATGCCACAAGACGATTTGCGCCCTTGCTGAAACAGATCCGTCATAGATACCAGGAATGATTGCCGACCGCAGCTCGCTGAGTTGCTCATCCGAAAGACTCATACCCCCATTATCGCACATGGCGGGTAGTAAAAAAGGTGTTTGCTCAACGTAAAGATGACCAATTCTATGTACACTAGTGTAGGAAGAATTGATCGTGTTTACGCTGCACGTGGAATTACGTGCCCGATCTCGGTCGCACCGAGAAGCTTGCTCATCCGGCTGGTGACAGCCCGGACCTTGTCAATAATCTCGTCGGCGGTTGCCACCCATCTGAATGGCCTGGCGTCAGCATTCCAGTCGGCAGCGAACCGCTTGATCGCATTATTAACAGCCCTCACTGACGGGAAGGTCCCCCGACGGATAAGCTGGCGGGTGATTATCCCATTCCAGATCTCAATCTGATTCATCCAGGACGCCCCGGTCGGCGTGAAATGAAGCACGACCCGGCCACCCTGTTCCGCGAGCCACTTACCGGTCTCCCCGCCGGTATGCACCGACGCATTATCCAGCACTATGTGAATCTTCTTCCTGCCCGCATACTGCGGCATGATCTTCTTCATCAGCCGAAGGAAATCCTGAGCGTTATGCGTCGGCGACAGCTCCACCGTCACCCTGCCCGTCACAATATCGAATCCGGCATACATGTCAGTCGTACCGTTGCGCTTATAGTCATGCGTGCGCTTCTCGCTTTTCCCGAAATCAAGCGGCAGCATCGGCTGCGTCCGGTCCAGCGCCTGGATACCCGACTTGACATCGACAGACACCACCGCCTCGCCCTCCGGCGGATTCAGGTAAAGACCGGTCACGTCCGAGCCTCTCCTCGAAATCCGGGTCCTTGCTGATCTTGAACGTGCCCTGCCGCCACGGCTGAAGCCCGTTGTCCCGCCACAGCCGCGAGACCCACGGCTGAGAAATCGAGACACCCTCGGTCTTCCTGATATAGGCAGCCATCTTCCCCGCCGACCAGTGCGAAATCCCGAGCTCCTCCGGCGGCGTCTGCCTGGTCGGCGCGAGCACCCGACCCGGATCCGCCCCGGAATCGTCCTGCGCCCGCCAGGAGATACCCCGCTGGCAAGCCCGTCCATCCCATAGATCTCATACCGGCTGATCCACTTGTCAATGGTCGGCCGCGACGCGCCGGACATCTCCGCGATCTCAATTTTCCGGCGACCCTCGTGATGCCACAAGACGATTTGCGCCCTTGCTGAAACAGATCCGTCATAGATACCAGGAATGATTGCCGACCGCAGCTCGCTGAGTTGCTCATCCGAAAGACTCATACCCCCATTATTGGCACATGGCGGGTAGTAAAAAAGGTGTTTGCTCAAAATTAAAAGATGACCAATTCTATGTACACTAGTGTAGGAAGAATTGATCGTGTTTACGCTGCACGTGGAATTACGTGCCCGTTCTCGGTCGCACCGAGAAGCTTGCTCATCTGGCTGGTGACAGCCCTGGACCTTGTCAATAATCTCGTCGGCGGTTGCCACCCATCTGAATGGCCTGGTGTTAGCATTCCAGTCGGCAGCGAACCGCTTGATCGCATTATTAACAGCCCTCACTGACGGGAAGGTCCCCCAACCGGATAAGCTGGCGGGTGATATTATCCCATTTCGAGATCTCAATCTGATTCATCCAGGACGCCCCGGTCGGCGTGAAATAAAACACGACCCGGCCACCCTGTTCCGCGAGCCACTTACCGGTCTCCCCGCCGGTATGCACCGACGCATTATCCAGCACTATGTGAATCTTCTTCCTGCCCCGCATACTGCGGCATGATCTTCTTCATCAGCCGAAGGAAATCCTGAGCGTTATGCGTCGGCGACAGCTCCACCGTCACCCTCGCCGTCACAATATCGAATCCGGCATACATGTCAGTCGTACCGTTGCGCTTATAGTCATGCTTGCGCCTTCTCGCTTTTCCCGAAATCAAGCTGTAGCATCGGCTGCGTCCGGTCCAGCGCCTGGATACCCGACTTGACATCGACAGACACCACCGCCTCGCCCTCCGGCGGATTCAGGTAAAAGACCGGTCACGTCGCGGACCTTCTCCTCGAAATCCGGGTCCTTGCTGATCTTGAACGGCGCCTTGTCGGTCTACGGCCGAAGCCCGTTGTCCCGCCACAGCCGCGAGACCCACGGCTGAGAAACCGAGACACCCTCGGTCTTCCTGATATAGGCAGCCATCTTCCCCGCCGACCAGTGCGAAATCCCGAGCTCCTCCGGCGGCGTCTGCCTGGTCAGCGCGAGCACCCGACCCCGGATACGCCCCGGAATCGTCCTGCGCCCGCCAGGAGATACCCCGCTGGCAAGCCCGTCCATCCCATAGATCTCATACCGGCTGATCCACTTGTCAATGGTCGGCCGCGACGCGCCGGACATCTCCGCGATCTCAATTTTCCGGCGACCCTCGTGATGCCACAAGACGATTTGCGCCCTTGCTGAAACAGATCCGTCATAGATACCAGGAATGATTGCCGACCGCAGCTCGCTGAGTTGCTCATCCGAAAGACTCATACCCCCATTATCGCACATGGCGGGTAGTAAAAAAGGTGTTTGCTCAACGTAAAGATGACCAATTCTATGTACACTAGGTCACTTGCTGATTTGAGGCAAATGGCCCGGCGTGCTCGATCTCATCTCTGAAGCATCATGCCCGCCCGGCCAGGTGGTCATGCGGCTTGCCACCCGCCTGGACCGGGCGGCCCAGGCGGGTGCGGGAGATCTATGAGGTCGCCGAGCATCGCCGTCATCGGCCCGAGGTCACCCCGGTGCGCGGCCGCGCTAGCCGCATTATTGCGGTCCGGATCCATGCGGACCCAAAAGACCGATCCTTTGGCGATCGACACGGTCCGCAACTCCCCCGCCCAGTCGTAAAGATCGCCCAGGACACAGGCGTGGAACGCCCGCAAGTGGTCAAGGTCATAACTGCCGGGAAGCCGACGACGTTCCAGGTCAACCAGCCGTGATCCCGACAACGCCGCCTCCACCTGGGCCAGCTCCCCGGCATCGGTGATGCCCGGCAGGTTACGCAGCACGCCGCTGGCCGGATCAAGATACGGATCCGCGCCTCCTGACCCGCTCACCCCCGCGAGTCAGCCCGGTACCGCGACAGGACCCGCTCCCGCAGCTCATCCGTCGTCAGCTCGCCAGCCGCGACCCCGACGAACAAGGCCAGGTCCCCGGCACTCGGCTCCAGGCCCTCCGCCCTGACCGACGCCAGCGCCGCTGCCACGGCATGCTGACGCTCAGAGGTCTCCAGCAAAGCCTCATACTGCTCAACCGACACCAGCACAGCCTCCGCCCTGCGATGAGAACCAACATAAACCGCGACAGCCGGCGCCTGCCTGACCCGGTCCAGCACACCAGCCAGCCCAGCCCGGAACTCCCGGAAAGACATCACCACCGGCACAGCCAAATCCTGAAGCGTACACTAATGCGTACACATTCAAGCAGAGGCCGCCAGGACCCCGCCGCCGATCGCAATCCGGACGATAGCTACCAGAGCACTGTAAGCTATCAGCCACGTATCATGTCGATCCACTTAGCCCATACCGCGCTTGCACACTGCCCGCTGAACGTGACCTTGCTGCCGAGTTCGGCGTCGCCTACCAGACAACCCGGCAGGCAACCGCCGAACTGCGCGACCGCCGCCTCATCATCACCCGTCCCGGACGCGGAACTTTCGCCACCCGTCACCGCCAGCGCGACAACGGCTGAGCCTAATCCGCTGGCACCAGCACCGCAGCCCTCCCGATCCCGCCCGACCGCGCAGGTCTGCCCATTCCCCTTAGCAGCGGTCCCGTACACCGCTCCATCCGGCCTCAAGCCCGGAACCGGGAGACCAGCTTGACCTGTGCCAACTGCCATGAACTCCGAAAATCTGCCAGCCGCAGTCAGCCGCTGCCCGGCAAACTTCTCCGCGTATTCTCCGGGCAATTCAGCCGCCGCTCAGCGGCAGCCCAGGGTCACCGCGCTGACCAGCGCCAACGTCGCGGAAACCGATATGAGCGACGAAACATCTCTTACGCCGCCGAACATCAGCCGTAAGGACTTAGAAGAGCCCTCTGACCTGGGGTTTTACATGGTGGCAGGTGTTGGGTTCGAACCAACGTAGGCTGAGCCGACGGTTTTACAGACCGTTCACCCTAACCCATCGGAATAGCCACTGACCTGCCATTACTTCATGCCAGGCTGGTTGAAGACCCCGTCCTGTCCGTGTGGCGTCCGTAGTCTCCGAAGGTGCCCAGTCACGACGGCACGCCCTTTCGATCATGTCCCATCACGCCCAGCCGCGTTCCACAACGCCCAGTCTTCTCCCATAGCCCGCCGCCCGGCACGTCCGGGATGGGGGATCATGTCATTCACAAAATCTCTTGTTCCCACAGCCACCGTTCACACGCTGCCAGCAGATTGCCGGGCCGTGCGCCGGGAACTCCATGCCAATCGGCGTGCCTGCCTGCACGCCGCCTCCCTCGTGTAAGCCGATGCCGCAAGATCTCCCGTGTGAGACTACTGGCCGGGCTCGGCTGGGGGGGGTCCGCCGCCGGGTTGGGCGCGAGTGCCGATCCCCAGCCGCCAGGAGTGCAATGAACCGGGATTCGCCAGGCCCATGGCCACGGTATCCCTGGCGTGGTCAGCGAAGACGATCCTGACGGCGTAATTGTAGTCCATCTGGCTGGGCACGAACGTCGCTATTGCGGTACCTGACTGCGCATCGGCTGAGTGCCGGAAAGCCGTGCCTGTAATTGTGACCTGCCCGGAGGTTGTGTCAGCGACAGCGAGCAGGCCCGAAGCATCATGCTGAGCCAGCGCCTTGAGGTAGCAGCGGACCAGGCGAGCCTGCTCGGAATCTGCGCCGCCCCTTACCCGCAGCGGCCACGAGCAGGACGGCACTGAGGTCGGCAGCCCGCCGATGACCAGCGCCACGACGACGTAACCGCCCGCCGCGAACACGACAGCGCCGAGGGGAACCGCCAGCCAGGTTACTGCCCGGCACCTGCGGCGGCTGGCCCGTCTGTGCATTATTGCCATGTTGACGACATTATCCGGAGCATCAGTGCCCGGGCTTCCCGGATGAAGCAATAACGCCTGGCGGTGCCGAGAGAGCCTACCGCCCAGATCCGGGTGCCTTGCATGGCTGGCTGGTCAAGCCGCGCCGGGGCGCGGCCGAGGAATACCGCTGCCTTGCCGGCGAGGCGCCACCCTAAAACGGACCTGCCACGTGCTGCCCGAGAGTCGCTCTCAGGTGGGCACGAACGCTCCCTTCATCACGGGTCGCCGCCTCCGCCAGTACAGCGAAGCACGTAGGTGGCGGTATAATACGGCGTATCTACATCACCATATGAAGAATACGTATAGCCGCAGCCTATTGTGTCATGACCTGAAGGTTCGGTTTCTGCGGCGTCAGAGCAACGCTGGAATTCGCATGCCCAGTTGAGCCCGCATCCCGTGAGCTGGGAAGCAGCAGGGCTAGCCGTCGTCGCGACGGGCTGGGCAGCCGCACCGCTAGTCGCTGCAGCGACCGGAAAAAGTACCGCAGCAGCTAATACGGCTGCCGGCAGCATGCGATGGATCATCAATGGCTCCCAGGACTTGGACGACGCGACCGTGCCGCTTCTGATAGTGCGCTTTGAGCGTGAATGAAAGCAAGCCGATAAGTCAATGACGCGAGCCAAGCGCAGCTCTTCGCTACGCGCCGCGGACGCGGCGTTGTCCGGCATGCCGCCAGCAGTCGCCAAGTGAGTAGCGGGCCAGGGCTTTCCGGATAAATACCCACAGGGCTTCGCCGTGGTCCCGTTAATTTCTTTAGCCCCAGGACCCGGGGTTCTTCCGCGTAGTCCGTCCTGGTCCTGTGATCTGAGGGTTTCGGGTTTCCTGAGTCCGAAAATGTTCTTCACCGGTCCTGCCGGACCGGGCGCGGGTCAGAGGGCATCGGGCCTGAGCCCGGCCGTGGCCGAGACCTGCTGAGGAGCATGTCCTCGGCCGGCCGGATGGAGCCGACTGCGTTTGGGACGGCATCCTGGCCGGGTTCGGCTTTGCGCAGGCGGCGGCCGGGCTCGCCGATGCCGCGATCCGCTCCGGCGCGGGGCACCCGGAGCAGTTCGGCAAGGTACGGCCGCCGTTGCGGGACCTGGAGCCCGCGGACGCTTACGCGTATCGGGACCGCGCTGCAGGACGCGGCGAAGGGTACCCGGCTAGCCGCGTCGCAGGCGCTGCGGGGCAGGCAAGACGCCTGCGGCTCCGGGCCGCGCGAGCGGACACCACGGCGCCCCGGAGCGGCCCTGCGCCTGGTCCGCCGAGGATGCCTGGTGCTGCTTCGATGATTGATCACGCGGCGACGTGAGTCATGTCGCCCGGGTTGCCTGTGCCTGGCCTGAGCGTGCAGCGCGCCTGGCAGGCAGGGCGCTGAATCCTCGCTGCGCATGGCCGGGGCTGTCAGGAAATCGCCTTCGGCGCCCTCCCTGGCTCAGCGGATCGCTGGCCGGCGCGGGTGAAGATGGCGTGTCCGGCGTACATCCAGGTCAGGTCGGCCTGCCCGATGCCGGCTTCGCCGAGCCAGGCCAGGTGCTCGCCGACCGATGATGGCCGGTCGAAATCGTCGGGAACAGGCAGCCGGTAGCAGTTCCACTCCGTCGCGGTGAAGGCTGTCAGCGCCTCGCCGCTGCCGAATCGCTGCCTTGATGCCTGTGCCACCGCGTCCTGCCAGGTATCTGCCGCGGCTTCCTGGCGGCCTTGCCCGGCCCGCTCGACCAGGTCTGCCATCACGAAGACCCCGCCGGGAAGCAGCATCCGGAACAGATCACGGTAGAGCTGCCGCTTGCCCGCCGCGCCGAGATGATGCACCGCCAGCGACGTCATGACGGCGCCGTACCTCTCGCCGGCCCGCCAGCCCAGATCGGCGATGCCGGCCCGGACCCGGATGAAGCTCGCGCCCAGGCCGGCGAGCCGCCGCGACGCGAGGGCGAGCATCTCGGCCGGGCCGTCAAGCAGCGTCACCCTGGCAGCCGGGTGACGGCGCAGGTACTTCCCGGCCAGAAGGCCCTCGCCGCAGCACAGGTCAAGCACCATCTCAGCGGGCAGATCGCTGAGCAGGTCGCACACGATGCTGACCTGCCCGGCCCGCCGCGGCACGCAGGCCTCGCCGTACCTGACGAACATCTCGGTATCAGAGAGCGACCAGCCGCCTCCGGCAGAAACCCGGGTCATGACACCTGGTATCCGGATAGCCGCGGAGATGAGCCGGACTGGGCTCATGTACCGCGTGAACCGGGGCTAGCGCCGGATCTGCGCCCCGATACCAGGTCATCGCAGACCCGCCAGAGAATCTGGCCCCGCGAAGCCGATTTTCACCGCTGGCACGCGGCTCACCCGGGCTTGCTCGCGGAGTGCCCCGGGACAGGCGGCCCGCGCGAGTACCCGCCGCGAGGCCGTCACCGGCGACCGGGCTGCCTCCGGCGATGCCCCCGGCCGGTTCGGCCGGCGGGCGGGCTGCGGCTGAATCTGGCCGCGCGCGACGAGCACGGCCCGATCATCGTGATCGAGGCTCAGTCCGGCACCGGCCACCATGCCCACCTCGGCCAGCTGGTGACCTACGCCAGCGCCGCGCAGGCCGACGCCGCCGTATGGATACTCACCGGGAACCGACCCAGTCTTCTACCGCGAGCACCTCAGGTCCTGGAGGAACTCAACCAGGCCTTCGCGGGCCACCGGCTCCCGCCGCGCGAAGACGAGCCGCTCCATCCCCGGATGCGCCAGGTCAGCCTGGCAGATGGCACGCTCGCCGGATGACACCCGCACGGCGGTCACCAGCAGCGCTCCCCGAAATTGGCGATGCATGCACCCTGGCCACGGCTCCGCAGACCACCTTCACATCTCGTCATCAACCCGGTACTCCGACGCGAACGTGCAGGCCCCTCGCATGCCCGTGCGCGCTGCGGCCAATCAGATGGCACCAATGGCTCTTGTGACTGATACTCGCCGCATGGTGGCGATCATCCGGTGCAGCGACGCGGAAGCCGAGCACAGACGGTTTCAAGAACAGTTGCGCACGGCCGGCAGCAGGAGCTGCCATGGACTACCACGCGCCCGCGGAAGGACTGGAGGCGCGGCGCTCACCTGACCTTGCTCGTCACCAGCGGTCCCGGCGGCGACGTGATCAGCGGACTCGGATGGACAACCAGAGTCAGGCGAGCTGATGACCTCGGCGAAAAGCTGGACGTGTCCCGCATCGAGATGCTGGCTGCCCCGGTTCTCCTCAGCGATGTCACCAGCCAGCTCACCCCCCGCCAGCGTCCTCATTATGTCGCGGAAGGACAGCAAACCGACCGCACCGGCAGCGCGCTGGTGAATGCCCTCCGGCGGGCAAGGCCAGACCTCGTGCCTGTTATCGAGCGGATCGAAGGAGTTGCCCGCCAGTACCCGATAGCCGGCGAGTGGCCGGCCAGGTCCTCGCCCTTCAGCGCGACGCCACCATAGCTGCGGGACGGATGGCCGGCATGGACGTCTCCGAGTTCGCTCGCTGGGACCGGCCGCCCGGCCAACTGGACGACACGGCGGTCCCCCGCCCTTTGCCCGGATGCTCCAGTCAACCGCACTCGAAGACCGCCTGATCGATCATGACGCGGAGACGATGATGGGCTGGCTCTCCGAGCAGACGCAGCACGTCTCATGGCGTGTCCTGACCGGCTTCGGCCAGCGCCTGCTGGTCGCCAACGCCAACCGGGAAGCCGCCGAGACAACACTCGGCGTCGACATCATCTACTACAACACCACGCGGGAAAGCCTCGTCCTGGTGCAGTACAAGAAACTCCGCGCTGCCCGGGACGGCTTCTACTATCCCGACAGCGACCCCACCCTCGACCGCGAGCTCATCCGAATGCGAGCCGTCGACCGGCTAGCCCGCCGCGACCGCCGCCCCGGAGACGACTACCGCCTCACGGCCAGCCCAAGCTGGCTCAAGATCTGCCACCCCCAGGCATTCATCCCGCAAACCGCCGACATGGTCCCGGGCATCTACCTCGGCCGCGAGCACTTCGAGCAGCTCAGGAACGACCCGCGCCTCAAGGGTTCGGGTACGCCACCGTCCCCAGCTACCTGGACAACACCATGTTCACCCGGCTCGTCGAGACCGGCCTCATCGGCACCAGCGGAACCTCCACCGAGATGGTCCGCCAGCAGGTAATCCGTAGCTTCAACGGCCGCAAAGCCATCGTCCTCGCCACGCTGCACGGAAACGAACTCCCCGAATCCAGGCGCACAACCCAGCGACGCCGCAGCCCACCTCCCCCACGACGCAGCTAACCGGTAGATCGAGCAAGCCCTCCAGAACCCGTCACCGCCGGTAACCGCCAGCGGTACGCCAGACCGCTACCTACGCCCGCCCCGTCCGTCATATGTCCGTGAACAACGGCACCGGCCCGCCAACGGCCCACAAAGCTCCGCCTGTGCCTGCGGCGGACATCTCCGCAGGCACGTCATGACGTGACAGATTTGCACAGTTCAACGATGTAAATCGAACACATGACGGGCAGTTGAACCAGCAGGTTCAGCGGTAGCTTCCGGCCCACGCATGGCCCACAGACCCGAGGAAACGGTCCCCGTAACCGCTCCCGACGGCCACTGGCCACGGACAGAACCGGTCCCGGAAAACCGGGTCTGACCTGCGGAAACTACAATCAGGAGTTGGTGGCAGGTGTTGGGTTCGAACCAACGTAGGCTGAGCCGACGGTTTTACAGACATCTCCCATACAGATTTGACCTGCGGTTATGTTCCGCCTCAGATGATTTCTCCGCCTATTCACCGTGACCTCCCGAGTTACGCTGACTTGCGCTCGGCGGGATCCAGGCTCACGTTCAAGGCCCATGCCCGGTCGACCTCAGCGGTATCTCGCATCCTCGTCTTGGTGAACACGGCTAGCATGATGATCTGCCGGCGGGAGGCGATCCAGTACGAGACCCGCTCCCGGTGACCGCCACTGTAAAACCGGAGCTCCAGCGGCTTGCCGGATAGCTGCCGCGTGTACGGCTCGCCCGGCAGAGCCTTGTTCCTCCAGCTACTCCAGGCGGAGCATCGCCTGAGCCCCACTGCAGGTCACCCTGGCCCTCCAGCCAGCATCCACGGTCTCCGTTTGGCCGCACCCGTCGGTTCGTGGCTCCACCGTGCCGCCGAGGTCGAGCATCCAGATATTGGTGGTATTCGACAGATAGGGCCTTGTGCGAGTCGGCGCTCCGGCAGCCGAGATGCCACCCTCGCTGGCCGACCTAAATCGTTGCGGCTGGCGCATGTCGCGCTTGATTCATGCAAGACTCACTGAGACCATGAAGCAGACAATCCATGCGAACATACTTTCGATCCTTGGAGTAGCGTGGAGATCGCGAGCGAACAGCGCGCCCTGCTCGAAATTTGCGCGATACGGATCGATCAGGAGAGCCTTGACTGGAGCCTGATTGCCCGCCAGGCGCTGGATCCTGCTGGGCTGGACGCCTTGCGCCAGGGCATGATCACTGAGAAATCCGTGCCCGCTGCCAAGTCGCGCCCGGTTTTGCGCAAGGGCCTCAAGCGCAGCACCGAACTGGCTGACCGGGTCGATGCTGAACTGGAGGCCGCCGACCGATCCGGAGCCCGGCTCGTCACTGTCCTCGATCAGGGCTATCCGGCCAACCTGCGGCTGATACCGAACCTGCCGCCATTCTTGTTCTACCGGGGAGACCTGAGCGAAGACGATGTGCGATCGGTGGCCGTGGTCGGCACCCGCACCGCGAGCGCGACCGGTACCCAGCGGGCCGCGAAAATGTCCCGGTTGCTGGCAGACCAGGACGTCACGGTGGTATCCGGCCTGGCCCGAGGGATCGATACCGCCGCTCACCGTGCCGCGCTGGAGGCCGAGGGCAGGACCATCGCGGTACTGGGGACCGGAATCACCCGGTGCTACCCGGCCGAGAACGCCGACCTCGCCGAGGCGATCACCGCATGCGGTGCGCTGGTGTCGCAGTTCTGGCCGATGGCCCTCCGAGCAGGTATACGTTCCCGAGCCGCAACGTGGTGATGTCCGGGATCAGCCAGGGCACCGCAGTCATAGAGGCCAGCAGCACCTCAGGCGCCAAGATGCAGGCCCGGCTGGCACTGGAGCACGGTAAGAAGGTTTTCCTGATCCACTCGCTCGTCGCGTCCCAGCCGTGGGCAAGGAGTTATGTCGACAGCCGAGGCGCGATCGAGGTCACCGACGTCGATGAGGTCATCGCCCGGCTGGCCGAGCCAGACCAGGTGCGGCGCGCGACCGAGCAGCAGCAGCAGCTAGCCCTGGCGTACCTGTGACATGACCGGATCAGCCGGCCTTCCAGCCGGCGAGCCACTGGGATTCCCCAAATGCGGCAGGTGCCCCTACCGGCTCACTGGCCCAGCGCGGATCTGCGTCTCCTGCGCAGCTAAGAGCCTGGACGCTATAGCCCCAGAGGCATGCCCGGTCTGCAGCCAGCGCCTCGAAGCCGGAGAATCATGCCGGAATTGGCTGTGCCAAGATCCAGACCGCCGAATAGATAGAACGAATCGACGCGATCTCCTACCACACGGGGTACCTGCAACAGAAGATCAACAGCTATAAGTACGACGTGAGGTCAGGCTGGTCGCTCATCTTCGGCCGGCTCCTGGTCGGCTGGCTTGACAGCCACGCCAGCGGCAGCCCGCCTGACTTAATTGTCGCCAACCCCACATATGTCGACCCCGGCCGGCAGGGTCCAGGGCATATCGAGACGATAATCAGGCAGGCGGCCACCGCCGACTACGAGCACAGGTGGGCCTTCGACACCATGACCCCTACGGCCATCATCAAGACCGCAACGACGGAGAGGTCCGCAGGCCAGAGCGCCACCGCCAAGCGAACCGCCGCTCCGGAGGTACGCCGCGTCCTGACAGTACCCGACCCGAAACGAACTCAGGGACGCGACATCCTCGTCTTCGACGACGTGTGTACCACCGGCAGCCAACTCAACGCGGTCGCCGACTGCTTGTTCACCGACGGCCTCGCCGCCCGCGTCCGCGGTCTGGCACTAGCCCGCGCACCATGGCGACCCAGGTGAGCGAATCCCCGGTTCGGAGCTCAGAGTCATTCCGATGTCGGCGATCAAGTAATTCCGCAGTTATGAAGGTGCAGCGATCAGGTAATTCCCCGCCGCGATCACGTAATTCCCCATGGGGACGGGGTGCGTGTCGTGGTGGACGTGGCCATCGGAGGAGTGCAGGGTTGCATCCCGTCGGAAGGCAGGGCCGATGGCGAGGAGAACCTAGCTTCTCCTTAGAGGCATCTGATCGTGGTGATGCCGGTCTGTCTGAGCGTGGGGATCTCCTTACCTTCGAGGTCCCACGGTCCTGCGAAATCGCGTGCTATAGATCACGATCATGTCCAGTCGGCGTGCTTATCGCAGTGACCTGTCCGATGCCCGGGGGCCCTGATCCAGCCGGTCCTGTCTGCCTGGCGGCAGGCGCGGGCCGGTGTTGGCCGGGCCTGAGCGAACCGGTCCATAACTTGCGCGAGATCGTGAACGCGATCTTGTACGTGAACCGGACAGGGATCGCGTGGAGTACCTGCCGCACGATTTCCCGCCGTGCAAGACCGTGTACGACTATTACGCGAAATGGAGGCCGACGGGACCACCGAGGCGATCCACGGCCTGCTCCGCCGCAAGGCCCGCGAGCAGGCCTGCCGCTCGCCGGAGCCGACGGCCGCGATTACCGGCGCACGGGTAGTGAAAACGTCGTCAAACGTCCCGGAGGCCACCCAGGGATACGACGCGGGGAAGCGGACGAAAGGCCGTAAGCAGCATATAGCGACCGACACGCTCGGCCTGCTCCTGGCCGTCGTGATCACCGCCGCGTCGGTCCAGGACACCAACGGCGGCAAGGACGTCGCCAGCCAGCTCGCCGCCCGGCACCCGACGGTGACCGCCGGCTGGCCGACAGCGGCTACAAGGCCGGGTTCCTGGCCTGCGCCGCCGAAGCCGGCATCACCTTCGCCATTGTTCCGAAAGAACCCGGTCAGAAAGGCTTCGCCCCGCTTCCCCGCCGGTGGCCGTCGAACGCACCTTCGGGTGGCTTGTCCTGCACCGGCGGCTTGTCCGCGATTACGAGACCCTCCCGGAACGTTCCGCCACGATGATCTACTGGGCGATGATCGACAACATGAGCAAGCGCCTCACCGGAGAAAACACCCCAACCTGGCGAGACGCCCCCGCCGAAACCGGCGAACCATCACTGACCTAAATCAGATGCCCTCTTAGACAACTGCCCGCCCGAAAAATATTCCCGGCCTGCTCCGAAAGCGACGAAGGACAGTCACGGCCGCCATTATGACGCGATATCCGTGAGCAGGGAACCTGTCCAATGCGAACCGCCCGCCTAGCGGACGGCAGCCAACCGATATCCCTCAGCGGGTGGACGCCTGGCTTGCCGATCCGGTTGACATGCCCATCGATGCGGGTGCATGTCCGACCGTGACGCCACTGGACGTGGTTCGCTGGGAGACCAGTCGCTGGCGGTCTTTGGCAGATCCAAATCATTTTCTGCCATTAGCCACCACGGCGAGGAAGCCGCGGACGGCTGAGCTGGAAGCGGACGAGAGGAATGAGGAGCAGTGGCTGGTAAGGCGGACGCCGAATATCAGCTTGGCAGCGGGGAAGATGAGCTTGGTAACGGCTTTCTCCGACAACGATTTGTGGGTGGTCGGCGGAACAGTGTCCGGCAATGGCGGCGTCGAGCCGGTCGCGCTGCACTGGCTAAACGGCCAGTGGGTCAACACCGCGCAACCGTCAGGAGAGGACTATCTTGAGAACATCGTTCCTGATGGCAGCGGCGGCCTGTGGGCATCCTTCGAGGGACCTTATGCCGGCGCCGGCACGGTGGTGCACTACACCAGCGGAGCATGGTCGACCGTGACGCTTCCTGAGGTGCCGGACAAAGACACCTCGGCGACCTTGCTGGACCAGGTGCCGGATTCCGGCACCGTCTACGCGGCCGGGATGTCGTTCTGGGGCGGCGAACCGCAGACCGCCGGGCTGATCCTCAAATACTGAAACCTCCCGTGAGACAGGCCTGCCCGGCATTGCCGTCATGAACCCTGACTAAAAGCTCGCAGCACTACCTGAGCCGTCCTCAGTGCCATAGGTGTGAGAGCGGCCAATCCTGGCCATCGACAGGCCATCAACCGCAGCGCCTGGCGATCCTGAGAATTTGGCCTATATCATCTCTCGTCCATTTGCCGACTCCGATGGGCACTCCTAGCGTCGTTCGAGAGAGCCACGGACGAAGGGCACAGCGCCATGACCGAGCAGCTAAATCAAGATGCAGGCCCAGGACAAGCGCAGAACGCCGGGCCGACTGGGTATCACGCAGGGCGGCCAGGCCGCCGGGCGGTTTTTCTCGGTGCCGTGGCAGCGGGCACCGGGGCGGCCGTGAGCCTGGCCGCAGGAGCCACCCCGGCCAGCGCGGCCCCCGACGGCGATCCGCCGGTCGTGCTGGGTGCGGCCAATTCCGAGACTGTCACGACGTCTATCTCTAACGCCAGCAGCGGTGCCTTCGCGGGCAGCACCTCCGCCAATGGCGGGCATGCCGGGGTGCACGGCAACGATACCAGTACTAAAGGCGGATACGGAGTCGCCGGCAACTCGGTGAACGGCTACGGCGTTGCCGGTAGCTCGACTAACGGCAACGGAGTCTACGGTTCAACCACCGCCAATGCGAAGAGCGGAGTAGTCGGAATCGACGGCAGCCCGGATGGAGCATTCGGAGTCTCCGGCCAGTCCAGGGTCGGCGTCGCCGTTTACGGACTCGGCACCAGCGGCGCTTTCGGTGTCCAGGGCGAATCGACTATCAGCACTGGCGTCTACGGCCATTCGCCGACCGGGTTCGGCGTCCAGGGCAACTCAGCGCAAGGCACCGGCGTGGAGGGCACCTCAACCGAGGGTATCGGCGTACAGGCGGCTAGTTCGGACGGCATCGCGCTGCAGGTCTCCGGGCGGGCCCACTTCAGCAACAGCGGCGTCGCGACGGTAAAGAAAGGCAATAAAACCGTCTCGGTCAAGGTAACCGCGACTACTACGACGAGCATCGCGCTAGCGACGATTCAGAATCCGCATAGCGGGATCGCCATCGAGGGAGCGGCGGTTGCTCACGGGAAGATCACCATCACGCTCACTGGCAAAGCGCCCGCGAGCATCGCCGTCGGCTGGCTCGTCATAGGCTGAGGCGCCCCGCGGCACCCCGCCCGGGTTATCTAGCGGGGTAGCGCTCCCGGCGGACGGTTGTCTTCCGGCCTTTGATGCTGACTTGCCTGAGCGCCGCGACGACGTCATTGGCGGACCGCTCAGGGACCTCGACGAGAGAAAAGCGGTCGGCGATGTCGATCGCGCCAATGTCCCGGCCGGATAGACGTGACTTGCTGACGATGACGCCGACGAGATCCTTGGGCCGGATTCCTGAGGAACGGCCGACCCCAACGAACAGGCGCGTCGTGCCGCCGGCCGCGCTACGAGCGCTCCCCTGGTCACGTCCGGCCGCCTTGCCTCCGCGACGGCGATCCTGGGCCGGCGGCAGTTCGACCTCAGGCAGATCCTGCTCGTCGGGCACGGTCCCGCTCCCGTCGCTGGCCAGCTTGACCGCAGCAAGGGCCACCTTGACCGGATCGAACTCCTCGGCCAGCGGCTCCACCACTGCCCAGAACGGATCGAGATCACCGGTGAACAGGATCTCCCTGAGAGCGTCGCGCGTTGCCTCCAGGCGCCGGGCGCGCAGCTCAGCGGCACTCGGCAGCTTCTCCGCCGCGATCGGCTGCCCCGTCGCCCGCTCGATGGCCCTGAGCGTCTCGTGCTCACGCGGCTCCACCAGCGTGATCGCGGTACCCGTGCGACCCGCCCGGCCAACGCGGCCGATGCGATGCACGTAGATGTCCGGCGGGCTCGGCACGTCGTAGTTCACCACGTGCGTGAGCTTGTCGATATCCAGGCCGCGGGCAGCGACGTCAGTGGCCACGACCAGGCCGAGACGGCCGTCGCGGAGCCTGCTCATGACCCGGTCACGCTGATGCTGGTCCATTCCGCCGTGCAACGCTTCGGCCTGGTAGCCGCGGCCGGCCAACGTCTCGGTGAGCCGGTCCACCTCATCCCTGGTCTGGCAGAAGACAACCGCGGCCGCCGGTGCCTCGAAATCGAGCACCCGCCCGAGGGCAGCGGGCTTATGCCCGCGCGGCACGACGTAGGCGACCTGCCGCACCAGCGGTCCGGCCGGTGATGCCGGCACCTCCCGCCCGAGCTCGACCCGCACCGGGTCACTCAGGTAGCGGCGCACCAGGCCGTTTATCCTCGATGGCATCGTCGCCGAGAACAAAGCGGTCTGCCGGCTTCCCGGGGTCTGGCCGAGAATCGCCTCGATGTCCTCCGCGAAGCCCAGATCGAGCATCTCGTCGGCCTCGTCAAGCACGACCACCTCAACGTCGCCCAGGTCCAGGGTTCCCCTGGCAATGTGGTCGAGCGCCCGCCCCGGCGTCGCCACCACTACATCGACGCCACGTTCAAGCGCACGCAACTGCCGGCTGATCGGCTGTCCGCCGCAAATCGGCACCACCCGGACTCCCAGGCCTGGACCGTAGCGGCGCATCGCCTCGCAGACTTGCGCAGCCAGCTCGCGCGTCGGCACCAGCACCAAGGCGAGCACGCCCGCGCCCTCATCCTTGCCGCCGATCCGCTGGAGCAAGGGGAGCGCGAAGGCAGCCGTCTTCCCCGTTCCCGTCGCAGCCTGCCCGACCAGGTCACGGCCGGCGAGCAACGGCGGGATGGCCGCCCGCTGAACCGGCGTCGGCTCATCAAAACCGAGACCGGACACCGCCTGGCACAAGTCCAGATCCAGCCCGAGTTCAGCGAAACCGTCCCCGGCCACGCTGTCAACTTCCCTCAAAGAAACAACCACCTTGCACAGAACACCTGGACGAGCCCGACACCTTGCCTAGCCGCTTGAGACTAGCCGCTCACAGCGCGTCTAGCGCCCGATCCATTCCCCGGCCAACCAGACCGGCCCGGCGGGCCACTAAACCTGCGGGGGCGCCGAGGTAGTCCTATATTCCGACGTACCACTCGGCCGGAGGTGTCGTGGGCGGCGAAGCTGATAGTTTCGCGCGCTTCGGCCAACGACTGGGCACTGGCGCAGGACTTGGTCCAGGTGGCTACGGAGCGGACCCTGACTGACGCGGAGCGCTGGCTGAGTGACCTGCTGATGGCGAGCGTGGGCAATCGCGGACGTGGACGGCGCGGAGTTCGCCGCGCCTGACGCGCTGCAATACGGTCTGGCGGGAGACGCCAATGGCCGGCGGCGGCGGCCCGGAGGGGACCCGGCCGTCGGCGATGAGGGCGCGGACGGAAACGGTGAGGCGGATCCGTCATGGTGCGTCGGGGGTGATCAGCCCGCCGAAAGTAAGCGGTCCCGTTCACCACTCCATCCGGCCTCAAGCCCGGAGCCGGGCAACCGGCTTGACCTGGGCCAACTGCCACGAACTCCGAAATCTGCCCGCCGCAGCAGTCGCTGCCCGGCAAAGTTCTCCGCGTATTCTCCGGGCAAAGTCAGCCGCCGCTCAGGGGCAGCCCCGGCGCACCGCGCTGACCAGCGCCAACGTCGCGGAACCCCCTCACGACACCGCCCTGACCTGCGGAAATACTCATATTGACGGTCTGTCGGCACGTATTCGGCGTGTGTCCTGACAACTTGATTTGAGCCCGTGTAACCGGGGTGAGCGCACCGTTCCGCCAGTTCGGGAATGGTGGTGCCTTGCCTGTTCGCAGGTCAGAAGCTCGGCTGAGGACCCAATCCGAAGCCTTCAAGATCATCTGCCGCCCCGGTGTCATCGGGATCGGGTGAGCCGATCCCGATGAGATTCCGCGCCAGCCGAGGTTGGCGAACGCGAACTCGGCCGCGAAACAGCAGCGGCACTAGGAGGCCTGTGTGTCAGGCTCCTGCAGCGGCTGGCCTCAGGTTCGGGCGTGCGGAGTTGATGCCAGGCATCAGGGTCAAATGCCATCCCGAAGACTGGCGCCGCCCGTAATGTGGGGCAATGTGGCGTCGCTATCGCGGCGCTGAAGATATGAGCGGTTAGGAGCCGCGGTGCAGGCTCTGGCGGCCGGAGACCCTCGTCACCTGGGCCCCTATCGGCTGCACGCCCGGCTCGGGCGCGGTGGCATGGGCCAGGTGTTCCTTGGCTTCTCACCGGCGGGCCGCTCGGTTGCCGTGAAGGTCCTGCATCCGGCGCTCGCCCGCGATGAGGCGTTCCTCACCCGCTTTGGCTTGGAGGTTGCCGCTGCTCGTGCGGTCAGCGCCGTGTACACGGCACCGGTCGTGGCCGCAGGGCTGGACGACGACCCGCCGTGGCTGGCGACGGCGTTCGTCCCCGGGCCGTCACTCGCCGAGCTGGTGGAGCTGACCGGGCCGCTGGCCGAGTCCGCGCTGTGGCGGCTGACGGCGGGCCTGGCAGAGGCGTTGCAGGCGATTCACGACCGCGCTGTGGTGCACCGGGACCTGAAGCCGTCGAATGTGCTGCTGGCAGACGACGGACCCCGCGTGATCGATTTCGGGCTCGCCGGAGCGCTGCACGACGCCGCGCCGAAGGCGGGCGGGCTTGTCATCGGCTCGCCGCCGTTCATGTCTCCCGAGCAGGCCCGGGGCGCGCTGGCCGGGGCAGCGGGTGACGTGTTCTCGCTCGGGGCCGTCATCGCATTCGCCAGCACCGGGAACCCGCCGTTCGGGCAGGGTTCCCCGGAGCAGGTGCTGTACCGGGTACTGCACGCGGCTCCCGGCCTGGACGGACTGCCTGCCGGACTGCGCCAGATCGCGGCCGCCTGCCTGGCTAAGGCTCCCGCAGACCGCCCGGCACTGCCGGAACTGGCGCGAGCCGTTGAGGCCGGACTGGAACCGTGGTCGGGCGCGTCGGCAACCTCGTTCTGGCCGGAGGAAATGAGCAAGCGCATCCGCGCCTACCAGGCCGGCCCCTGGCCGGTCACCGCGGGCGAGGCGACACGAGTTATAGAGCCGGTCCTGGTGCCCGCAGGACCGGATCCGGGCGGGAGGCGCAAGCCGCCAAGACGAGCCATGGCGGTCCTTGGCACCGCGGCGGCGATCGTCGCTGCCGTCGCGATCGCCGTTTCCCTCGCGCCCTCACATGGCACGCCAGGTGGTCACTCCCGGGCCGCGGCCGGCCGCTCGCCGAAGGCATCCCGGACACCGGTGCCGCTTGCCGAGCTGCCGAGCTTCCTGAACAACGTGGGGATCAGCGATGACACTGACCCGGCGGCCGGGAACCTGGACGGCAACGGCAGCAGCTTCTCGGCGCAGGCCCTGGCCGCCGTCCAGCTCACCCCCGGCGCAGCCGTCAGCCATGACGGCGTGACCTTCACCTGGCCAGACGTCGCGCCCGGCGGTGCGGACAACGTGGTCGCCGACGGTCAGACGATCGGTCTGCCCGGCGCCGGACAGACCCTGGGAATTCTTGGTGCCAGCGACTACGGCTCGGCCACCGGCACCGGGACGATCAGATATACCGACGGCAGCACCCAGCGCTTCACGGTTTCCTTCCCCGACTGGTGGTCAAACACATCGCCGCCGAACGGCGACATCCTCGCCACGCTCCCCTACCTCAACACCGCGGACGGCAAGGAAGGGCAGGCCGACAGCATCTACTACATCGCAGTGCCGCTGGCACCCGGCAAGGCCGTCCGCTCTATCACCCTGCCCAAGATCAGCCGAATCGCAGCGCAGGGATCACCGGCGATGCACATCTTCGCCCTGAGCATCGGAGGCTGAGCGAGCTGACGGCAGCCCCGGACTGGTCGCGGTGCGGCCGGGCGGAGAATGTGGTGCGTGATGGCAGCGCTGGCGGCGATGGACGCTTCGAGCTTGAGTCCGTGACCGGATCGCCGAGGTGCACTCCGGGGACAGCCGCCCGTTACGAGGTCGCGGCGGGCTTGCGGGCGATGAAGACCAGTTCGAGGCCGGGGCGGTCCGGGGCGCCGCGAACATCCGCCGGCTCAAAGCCCGCCGAGACAAGCGACTCCTCGATCACCGCACGGGGCGGGTAGCGCCGGGTGCCCTCCGACGTCAGCGTTGCCCCGTCCGCCGCGAAAACATACGTCCGCCGGGTGCTCACCAGGTCACCCTCCACTCGGGTCACCTCAAGCCAGCTCTCGAACACGCCCGCATCAGGTGCCTCCCGCCGGACATAGGTGCTCTCGCGGTTCCAGCCCAGCCACGGCTGGCCGGCCGGGTCAACGGACTCGAACACCAGGCAGCCGCCCGGGCGGAGCGCCGCATGGACACCGGCCAGCGTCGCCAGCCACTCCTGCGGGGTGAGGAACACGTTGCTGACGTTGCCGGTCATCGTCGCCAGGTCGACCGCAAGCGCCGGCAGGCTCATCACGTCGCCGTGGATCCACCGCACCCGCCGCGCGCCCGGCTTGGCCCTGGCGACGTCCAGCGACGCACCGGCCGGATCCAGCGCGATGACCTCAAAACCGCGCCCGGCCAGCAGGCACGCCCAGTTACCCGTCCCGCAGCCGACATCCAGCACGGTCCGCGCACCAAGCCCAGCCGCGATATCCAGGTAATGGGGCAGGTCGACGCGGTCCCCTTCCCACACGTCATAGATCCTGGCAAGCCGCGGCTCGGCGAACAGGGCATCCGGCACGATCACCAGCCTAACTGCCAGCGCGATCGCGGCAGCCGGCAACAACGCCCGCCCTGTCCGAACACGATCACCACATGGCCATACGCATCCAGTGCTTGTGCATCGACAGCGGCGATCCGGCCAGGATCGCCGCGTTCTGGGAATCCGCGCTGGGCTGGCGCCGCACCTTTGAGAACGAAAGCCAAGTCTGCCTCGAGCCGCCCGAGGGCAGCCCGGAAGATGGCATAGTTCCCGACCTGCTGTTCCTCAGGGTTCCCGAAAACAAGACCATCAAGAACCGATGCGCCAACCAGGAAGGCTCCAGCGCTGCCATTGCGGTCCGAATGATGAATAAGATTGCCGCCCAGATTCCCGCCGACCTGCCAGATCGCCATCCCCAGCGCATCAAGCGCCAGTTCGGCCCGCAGCGTATCCGATACCTTCCAGCCGACAATCCGGCGGGAGAACAGATCGGTGACGAACGACGTATAAGCAAGCTTGCCAGGTTCGCGATTGTTCGAAGGTTACTTTGATCCGACCGGCGAGTTCGCGGCGATGACCTTTACCGAGGTAGGCGCGGACCTGCCGGATGAGAATCACCACGGACGACCTGCTGGCTGCTGCCCTACTGGACATCAACTGGCGGCCCTCGGCCGTCCGCGCGCTGCTGGAACCAAGAAGGCTGAGATCTCAGGCTATCCTGCTTCCCGAGCCGCCATCGATCGGTGAGCGGTCCAGATCCAGAGCCACCTGCCACTCCCCAGGTTCGTATCGGAAACATTGCTTTGCTGAACGATTGCGCGCGTACTTGCCGTCAGACCGGAGCCCGGTCAGCAGGTACTCGCATGTCACCCTCTTCCGGGTCATCTCGTCTGCCTCGATCATGCCCGGCCACCAGCGGCTGAGGCGACCGTGCACGAGCCCCGTCCCGTGAAGACAGGCCAGCTGACGCCGTCTCCGCGGCTAGCCGGCACCTTGATGGCCAGTATCACTATTGATACTATGCGAAGGTGGCCAAGACAGCGAAGATCGTCGAGCAGATGCGGCGCTCCCCGCAGAGCGTCCGTTTCGATGACCTCGCCAAGGTCTGCGCTGACCACTTCGGCGAACCCCGGCAGGACGGCACCTCGCACAAGGTCTACAAGACGCCATGGCAGGGCGATCCCCGCGTGAACATCCAGCGCGGCAAGGACGGCAATGCCAAGGCCTACCAGGTGCGCCAGGTGCTCGACGCGATCGCCAGGCTGGAAGCCGAGAAAGAAGAAGAAGAAGAGGAGGAGGAGGGCGATGACGATGCCTGACGCAACCCACTACACCTACCGAGTCGCGTGGTCCGCTGAGGACCGCGAGCACGTCGCCACCGTCGCGGAGTTCCCGTCACTGTCCTGGCTCGCGCCCACCCCGGTCGAAGCATTCGAGGGCCTCGTCAGCGTCGTGCAGGACGTCCTCACCGACCTGGCCGCAACCGGCGAGCCAGCACCAGAGCCATTGTCGGAACGCGCCTACTCAGGCCGATTCATAGTGCGCGTCCCGTCAGAGGTCCACCGCCGCCTTGCCCGCGAAGCCGCCGAACAGCACGTCAGCCTCAACCGCCTCGTATCCGACCGGCTCGCCCGCGCCTGACCACGGCAACCGCCGCATACCCCAACCCCATCGCACCGCAAAGGGCGTTTGAGCAACCTCGGACAGATGGCCCGCGCTGGACGGCACATCAAGGCCGCGCCCGATAGCCGGCATTTCAGATGGAATAGCACAGTCCGCCACCGCTCGGCATCGGCGACTGTATCTCGCATATACGGCTCGATCCGCATCAGGCCCAAGTCAACTATTTCCATAGTGCTTGAGGGGCGGGACGTCACCGACTAGCAACGGGAGCAACATGCGCCCGGTAAGCGGCGAGGAATCCCCGAAGGCCGCTAACTGCCGTTCTGCACCGAGATGCCGTCCCCCATTGCCCGCACGAGCCAGCTATCGCACGCCACTCACTCCCAGTCACCAGTGCCGCAAACGACCTCGCGCACATGCGGCACTAATCCGCGCACTGGGCCACGGGGTGCTGAGGCTGAATAGCGGTCACTGATCCGGTCGTTATGCCGTTTCCGGGGATGCCGACGACCTGGAAAGCCCTCTCAGCCTCGCGAGCACGGTGCCTGCAAAGTCCGTGATTGCTGAGTGCGCGAGGAGTTGCTGCTGGTCAGCGTCCAGTGCCGGATTCGCGGTTGAGTCCCAGTCAGGCTTGGTGTCGCGCTGGGGTCACGGCGCGGGTGCAGTTGGGCCACGGCGCGTGTCGTTCGGGGGATGCGGGGTTCCCGCCGGAAAACTGGTTCTTCCGCTAAAAATCACCGATTCCGCAGAGGAACCCCGCGTGCCCAAGTCTGCCATGTCCTCGATGCCCTGTGTCCCGGTCCCGGAAGTGCTGCCCGCGGTGATGCCGCAGCTCCCGGCGGTGCCGGAGTTCCTGCCGGCCCCGCCGCCGGCCCTGGTGCTTCCGGAACACCTCCCGGCCGACCTTCCCGCCGGGGGCAGGGGCGCGCTGGCTGCGGCGCTGGCGGGCGAACTGCCCGGCCGGCCTCGCCCTGACCTGGGGGAACTAGTGCGCGTAGCAGTGCCCGCCCGCTGGGATGATGCCGAGATCGGCCGGCTGCGCGGGTTCCTGGGGACAGTCAGCGACAAGCGCTCCCGGCAGGGCCGCAGCTACCCGATGGACTACCTGCTCGCTCTCCCGGTGACCGCGGGCATGGCCGGCGATGGCGATCTCGGCTCCATCGCCGAGTGGACCACGACCGCTCCTGCGGAACTCCTGGTGAAGCTGGGTGCCCCGCCGGACAAGGCGGGGGAGCCGTGGCGGCCGGACGCGACCACGATTGGCCGCGCCCTCGGACAGGGCTGCGACCAAGACGAATACGACCAGGCGCTGTGCGCCTGGATCGCTGCCCGCGCCCGCAGCCTGCGCCCCGGCCTGCGCCGCCACCTGCGGGTCGACGGCAAGGCGGTCAGAGGCGCCGCCCGCGGCGGCCGCACCCCCATGCTGCTGTCCGGGCTCTGGGACGACGGCACCACCGCCGCCCAGCTCGCCGTGAACGTGAAGAAGACCAACGAGATCCCCGTCTGCCGGGAACTGCTGACGAAGATACCCGCCGGTGAGCTGCGGGGCGCGGTCCTGACCCTGGACCAGATGCACACCCAGCGCAAGCTCGCCCGCCAGATCAGGAGGGCCGGCGCCAATTTCATATTCACCATCGGCGGCAACCAGCCGAAACTGTTCGCCGCCGCCGACGCCCTGCCCTGGGCCTCCGTCGCCGGCGAGGACTGGACCGTGGACCGCGGCCACGGCCGCATCGACGCCCGTACCATCAAGACCCTGCCCCCGAACGAACTGATCCGCGCCCTGTTCCCGCACGTGGAGCAGGTCTTCCTCATCGAGCGCTACAGCTACGCCCCGGGCGGGACCCTGCTGTCAGCTGTCGCCGTCCTCGGCATCACCAGCCTGTCCCCGGACCAGGCCGGCCCCGCTGACCTCCTCGCCTACCTCCGCGGCCACTGGTCGATCGAAATGCACCATTATATCCGTTCTCCAGGGGTCCTCAGCCCGTGGCATGACGTTGCGCCAGACGCTTGGCGGAGAGCTTTTGCAACACGTCTTCGTGAGTGTGGTGCTCCTTGTCGCTGCTGCTCTGACGCCTGCTGCCGCAGGACCGGTCGTTTCGTGCAACACCTGTGGTGTGACTACCCGGTTTTGATGAGCCGCTGACCTGCTGGAACCATCGCACCGTCCGGTTCATCCCGGTCTGGACCCCGAGAGAACGTCCGCGACGTCGTGCTCGGCGAGGACACCAGCCGGACCGGCCGCGCGCACCGCGCCATGGCCGCCGTCCGCAACGCCGTCACCGGCGCCCTCCACCTGCACAAAATCCCCAGCATCGCCGCCCAGCTCCGCGCGAATCACCGCGACCCGTACCAGCTCCCGCTGCTCCTCCTCGGCCTGATGACCCCGCTGGACCCGAACAGCAACCCCGCCGTTACCTGACAGCATCCACCGCCGAGGCCCGGCAGCAGACCCAGCACCCCGGCCCAGAAAGCAGCCCCGTTACCAGCCGGAACACGAACAACCATCAACCTGGCAGCAGATCACCCCTGTAAATAACAGAACTTGCAGCCGCCCTGCCCTCATGACGGCGGACAACGTGCCGTAAGCCATATGGGGGACTCCGCCGTACTGACCGAGCAGATACTTCCGGAATAGGTTGTCTTCCCTGCGCGGGGGCGGGCTAACGCTCGTGAGCGGATACACCTCGGTGGCGCCGTCGAACCGCTTTTCGGTCAACCAGAGGGTGCCGCGATCGAGCACTTTATCCGAGTCTAGAAGCCCGTAGAGCAAGGTTGCATCGTGGCTGGTGAAGGCCATCTGCGCGCCAGTCTTGTTCAGATCGGAGTCCTGGAACATGCGGACGGCCTCGGCCGACATGACGGGATGAAGGCTGGCGTCCAGCTCGTCTATCAGAACTGCGGTGCCTTCCTCCAGCGCTTCAAGAAGGGTGCCGAGCAGTGCGAACCACGAACGGGTGCCTAGCGACTCATGGCCGAACTCGAGAGGGATATCATGTGTTCCGGTCCAGTGCAGAAGCTGGATCTCGCCTTTGGCTAGCGCGGTTTCGTCGAAGCCGGTGATGCCGAGGTCGGCCATGCGCAGGCCGTGGGCCACCCGGTCGCGGAAGGCCGCGTCACTGCGTACTCGCCTAGTCGTGCGGTGCTCGCGCTCGAATTTGTCGCGCTCTGGGCTGACGAGTCGAAGATTGTCACGAAACCATTCGTATACAGGCATGAGCTGCTCATGGTTAAACTGCGCAGCGACACCGAGAAACAAGTTGTCCGATCGGGTGCGGCGAGCGAGCTCAAGCTTTTCTCCGCGCAGGCCCTCTCCGGGAAACTCGATCTCACCGTCGTTCTTGCGGTCGAACCAGACCTGCTTGCGGCCCTTCGGGTACGCATGCAACCACTCACCTCGCACGCGATCGTCGTCGATCTCGAAGCCGTACGTATAGCGGACGCCGTCGCTTAGGGCCACGTCGACCTCGTAAAGCGAGGGCTTGGCGGCGTACTCAGGATCAAGGGCGAACGCGACACGCCTAGATGGCTTTGGTTCGGAGATCCATCCCAGCGAGCCGAGCACGGCGTCGCGCATCAAGTTCATAGCCGCGAGCAGATTGCTCTTCCCGGATGCGTTGGCGCCGTATATGCCGAGGACCGGGATAACGGAGATCTCTTGGCCGCGTTCCCTGATCTCGGTCGGCCAGACTGTACCTTCATTCAGTTCGGTCGCGACGAACGACAAAAACTGCTCATCCCGGAAGGACAAGACATTCGCGACACGGAAGCTGAGAAGCATCGCGCCTCCTTCGTCGTTTGAGACTACCCATCTAAGCACCCGTTGTGCAAAATTTCCGCGCTAAGGGCCTCGGAACTGATTCTACGATGGTACCTAGATGCGTCGCGTTGTCTCTGTCCTCATGGACGACAACGATATGCGTGTGGCGCAGCCTGGCGGTGAGGACCAAGCCATAGGGGAACCTAGTCGTCGAGCGCGCTGTTGACCCGCATCTTGACCCGCCGGTCGGTCAGCTGGCCAAGGCAGGTGGCCACACCAGCGGATGATCGCGCGGGTCAGTGCAACGATCCGGCCGGACCGGAGACGCCCGAGATGGACGTCCCATGTCTCACAACCGCGCGGCGTGATCGGTGCGCGCGGAGGCGCCAAGCGCCGGAGTCATCGCTGCGGTTACGATCGCGGCGAGCATGCCCGCCGTACCGAAAGCGATCGCGAATGGGTCTATCTCGCTAACGGCTCTGTCGCACTTTCGGTGGTGACGGTGCGTAATGTCAGTTGAGCAGGATGCGGTGGCGCAGGAGGGTGAATCCAGTGCGGCCGTACATCTGGCGTTTGATCAGCTTGGTCTTGGTGTTCACGCCCTCGGTCCGGCCGTTGTGGAAGGGCAGGGTGACGGCGGTGATGGCGGCCTGCATGTCGAGGTTCAGGCCATTGGTGAAGGCGTGGACGTTCGGCAGGTCGCAGGCCCGGGCGGTGCCGGTCCATTCGGTGAGCCTGGCCTCGTTCCCGGGGTTCGGCTTGAGTAGGGCGGCGAAGGAGCGGACGAGGTCGGCGAGGCTGATCATCTCCGGGCAGGCGCCGGCCAGCTGGCTGAGCAGGGATTTCTGGTTTTCGCTGAGGTTGTCCGGCCGGGTGAGCAGCAGCCTGGCGACGTGCCTGGGTGACAGGTGCGGCCGGTCGGATTCGACGCGGCCCTGGGTGATGTAGCGGCAGAGCAGGTTCATGCTGCCCGGGTAGCCGAGTTCGCGGATCTCGGCGAGCAGCTGGGTGACGGGCACGGCGGGATCCTCGGCTCGGCGCTTGCGGAGGTGGTCGCGGTACGGGTCGACCATGGTCGCCCGGTATTTCGGCGTGCGGATCATCCGCTGTGGTTCGGCGGCGCGGGCGTAGCGCTTGACGGTGTTCAGTGACAGGCTGAGGCGGCGGGAGCATTCGAGCAGGCCGGTGCCCTTGTCCAGCAGGTCGCGGGCCTGCCGCCACCGTTCCGCCGTGGTCTGGGCCTGTCGGCCCTCTTTGATCGGCGGCCCGGCCGCCGCCCAGCAGGAGCTGTGCGCGGCGACCTCCTTCAGGGCGGCTTCGGCCAGGCCGTGCCACAGGTGCCAGCGGTCTGCGGTCTGCGGACTGCGTCGCGCCCGGCAGCGCCCGCCGGATCGCCTCGGCATAGGCCGATGACCCGTCCCGGCACACGACCTCGACGCCGGGATGCTCGCGCAGCCACGTTTCCGGCACCTCGGCCGTGCGGCCTTCCACGACATCGACCCGGTCCCCGGTCTCGGCATCGATCAGCACGGTCGCGTAGGCATGGCCGCGGCGCAATGCGAATTCACCGGCGCCGAGCACGCGGGGAACGGCAACCTCGGGCAGCGCAAGCCGCAGCAGCAGGCGCAGTACGGTATTCCGCGACAGCGGGACTCCCAGCACCGTCAGCATCCCGGCCCCGGCCCGCCCGGCTAACCGGCGGGCGACCTCGCCGGCCTGCCCGGTCAGCCGCGTGGTGCGCCGCTGGTAGCGGTCCAGCACGCCCGGGACCTGCTCACGGAACGTCTGGACCGGGCAGCCGGGGTCCGGGCACCGCATCCGCCGCACCCGGACCAGGACCGGCCGGCCGTCCGCCGGGACATCCGCGACCACCCGCTCGTGATATCCGTGCACATGGCCAGTTGCCGCACCCCGGGTACGGCGCCGGCGCCCCCGCTGTCCGAGCCCGGACCCTGATCACCTCGCCGTCGTCTGCCACATCCTCGATGACCAGCGCCGACAAGCCAGAGAACACAATTCCCGAAAGACCGCTTATCTCACACTGACCAATCCTGACTCAATACCACCTGTGACACCAGACGACACACCGTCACCACCAAAAGTGCGACAGAGCCGTTCCTCGGACAGTCCCTGCGTCCGGAGCGGCAAAGCCGTAGGTGCTGCCTGCCGCGGTCCGCAGCCCGTTCCGTCTGCCGCGTTGATCTCGGTGACCGTGTCGTTGAGGTCGTGGCGACCCGAATGTGGCTGCCGTCGAATGCCAGAGGCATCTATGTCTTCTCCGCTGTCAGCTTGAGCCTGGTCACGCGGCCTTCCGGGTGGCGACACCGAGGGAACTGGCTATGGGCTGCCAGCCTGGTCAGGTGATATGTCACCCGCCCAGCGCCATGAAGCGCGGAAAGACCTGGCCAGAGGCGAGGGTCGTGATGCCACCGAGCAGGGTGTCTCCCGTGACCGTGCTTCCGGCGCCGTTGGATGTGTTGTCCCAGAAGATGTGGCTGCTGTCGGCCGCCACCCCTATGTCGCCGGCCGTGTTGTCGACGGTGCTCACGTCGGTGCCGTCCAAGTTGGCGACAAAGATCCCGCTCTGGCCTGCCGGGTTGCCGGTGCTGGCCCAGAAGATGTGGCCGCCGGCCACCGCGATCCCCTCCGGGTCGGTGCCCGCCGCGGGGACGAGGGTGGTCACGCCAGTGCCGTCCAGGTTGGCCTCCATGATCTCGCCCGCGACCGCGATGCCGGGCGCGGTGACGGTCCAGTAGATGTGGCCGCCGGCCACCGCCACCGCGGCCGCGCCGTTGGTGCTGATGAGGGTGGTCACGCCGGTGCCGTCCAGGTTGGCCTCCATGATCGCGCCATCGTTTGGGTCGGCCCAGTAGATGTGGTTGCCGTCCACCGCCAAGCCCCCTGTCGCGTGTGCGGTCGCCGACGGGACGAGGGTGGTCACGCCGGTGCCGTCCAGGTTGGCCTCCATGATCGCCTCGCTTATATCCGTCGTGTCGCCGCCGCCGGTCCAGTAGATGTGGTTGCTATCCACCGCCACGCCCGCCGCGAAGACGCCCGCGTCGGCGACGAGAGTGGTCAGGCCGCTGCCGTCCAGGTTGGACCGCATGATCGTGCCAGCCTGGTTTAGTCCGATGCCCTGGTTGACCCAGTACAGGAACTGCGCCACCGGGGTGATGCTGACCATCTCATCACCGCAGTTTGACGCGGCTGTGGTGTTGTTGGGGTCGCCGTTGTAGGTGGCGGTCCACCAGTAATTGCCGCCCGTGGCCGGGGTGAACGACGGGCTGGCATATGTGCCGTCGCCATTGACGGTCACTATCTGATCGAACACTGGCGTGCCCGAGCAGGACGCGCTCGCGCTGGGGCCGAACAGCTGGAACTCGACCTGCCCGGTCGGATCGTAGCCGCCCGCCAGCGCCACCGTGTCGGTCACCGCGGTGCCCGCGGCGTCTCCGGTGCCGATCGCGCTCGGCGCCGTGGCGATGCCCGGGGACTCTTTACCGCCAGCCCCGGTCAGGGTCAGGCTGGCGGAAGCTGCGGGCTTGGCGCTGGTAGCGGCCAGCGTGCCGCTGCTGGTGTCGCTGCCGGTGGCGGGCGCGTAGGTGACGGTGACCCGGCACCGCGCACCCGGGCTGAGCGTCGCGCCGCTGCAGCCGTCCTTGCCCATGGTGAATGCCGCGCCGGTCACGCTGACCGTCAGCACGCCGGTAGCTTTGGTGCCGGAGTTCGTAAGTTTGAAGGTATGGGACGCGGTTTGGCCCACGGTCACGGTGCCGAAGTCGTCGGCGCCCGCGGAGGTTGTCGGCGCCCAGCTCAGCGTCGCCCCGGAACTGGCAGCGGCCGACCCCTCAGCCAATCCGAGCACAAATACCACGGCCCCGGCCATCAACGCGGCACGCCTGATTCGATCACGCATCGCAAAACCCCTAGTCTCGCCCAAGGCGGATACTGCTCGCGGTCGCGGGTGGCCATCGATAAGCCGGCTAGCACCTGCCACCTCGGCGGAGGCTCGCGCGGAAATCTGGAATAACCCACTCCTTTGGAGGGAGCGTGGCACCCGAATAAGGCACGCGTCAAGGGATTCGGCTAGTTTATTTTGATAGATCAGCGAATGCGGAAAAGATACCTAGACTGGAATTTCATGGTACCCATATTGGGACTCCTCGGTACCTATGTTGGACTCGCCTGGTCCCGGTGGACGTCCCTGCCCGGTCCTCCCCGCAGGCGTCCGGGCCCTCGCATGAGTTCTCAATGATCGTCTTCAAAGGGATACTTTTGCGCGCCTGCGCCGCCTGTCGTCATGACGGATGTGGCGGTGCGGTTCCCCGTGCAGAATTGTCGATCGGTGATTGCAGGTGAGCCAGGTCACGGGATATACAGCGTCTGGACCGGAGGCCGACGACCGCGGTGCGCCGCCGGACCGAAAGCTTGCACGACGTCGCTGTTTGCAGTTAAATCGTCACTTATGGGGAGGGGGGCCGCCGAGAGTGGCGGCGGGGGGCTGCTGGAGCGATCCAGCGAGCTTGAGGCGCTGGCCGGGGCGCTTGCGTCGGTAACATCGAGCGGGCGCGGCCGGATCGTGCTCGCGGCTGGCGAGGCCGGAATCGGGAAGACCGCGCTGCTGCGGCAGTTCACCGCGAGCGTGGCTTCCTCCGTGCGGGTGCTGTGGGTTCGGTGCGATCCGCTGTTCACGCCCTGCCCGCTAGGCCCTGTGCTCGAGCTAGCCAGGGCGATCGGCTGCCAGACAGCAGCGCGCATAGCCGACGGCGGCACACCTTACGACGTGGTCGCAGCGCTTTTCCCTCATTTGGCGGCCGCGCTTTCGGTGGTGGTTTTCGAGGACCTGCACTGGGCCGATGAGGCGACCCTGGACGTGATCCGGCTGTTCGCCCGCCGCGTTGCGGATACCACGGTGCTGCTGGTGCTGACGTACCGCGGCGAGCCGCTGGACCGGTCACACCCGCTGCGGGTGGTGCTCGGGGATTTGCCTGGCAGCGACCAGACTACCCGGCTGGAGCTCGCGGGTCTGTCGCTGTCGGCGGTCGCGGAGCTGGCCGGGCCTGGGCACGTTGACGCCACGGAGCTGCACCGCCGGACGAAGGGGAATCCGTTTTACGTCACCGAAGTCCTGGCGGCTGGGACAGACGCGGTCCCGCGCTCGGTGCGGGACGCGGTGCTGGCGCACGCGGCACGGCTGCGCACGGCTGCACGCGACCTGCTGGACGCGGCCTCGGTGGTGCCGGGCCCGGTCGAGCCGTGGCTGCTTGACGCCCTCGCGCCCGCCCCTGCGGATGTGCTGGACGAGTGCGTTGGCGCCGGCATGATGGTGCTCGCCGGCGACCGGATTGAGTTCCGGCATGAGATCGCGCGACAGGCCATGGAGGAGGCCCTGCTGCCGGGGCGGCGCAGGGCCATGCACCGCGCTGTGCTCGCGGCACTGGCTGCGCGGGATACCGGTCAGGACCTGGCCCGGCTGGCGCACCACGCGGAAGCGGCCGGGGACGGCGAGGCAGTGCTCAAGTACGCTCCGGCAGCGGCCGCGCGGGCCGCCGCTGTCGGAGCGCGGCGCGAGGCGGCACGCCTGTACGCGCAGGCGCTGATGTTCGCGGACATGCTGGCGCCGGACACGCACGCCACGCTGCTTGAAGCATTCGCCGACGCCGCGTACTTCACCGAACTGGGCAGCGCGGCGGCCGATGCTTTGCGGAAGGCGGTCGCGATCCACGCTGAGCGCGGCGACCTCGTGCGGCACGGCGACGCATTGCGCCGCCTGGGCCATCAGCTGGGCAAGGACGGCTTCCTGGCTGAGTCGGCGGCGGCGGTATCGGAAGCTGTGGCCCTGCTGGAGACGCAGCCGCCGGGCAGAGAGCTGGCCCGCGCGTACAAGGCGATGGCGGCGGTTACCGGCATAGCTGACGACGAAGCGGCCGTGCTGTGGAGCAAGAAGGCGATCGGTGTTGCCGAGCAAGTTGACTGCCTGGACGCGGTCGGTGACACGCTGAGCATTCTCGGCGCCGCTGAGTTGCGCCAGGGCGATCTCCGCGGCCTTGAAAAGGCAGGCCGTGGCAGGGAAATCGCGGAGCTGGCAGGCGACGAACGCGGAGTTGCGCGGGCCGACATGCGGGCTGCCGCGGCGCTCGCGGGGCGACGGGAGTGGGCGCTCGCCGAGCGGTCTATACGCCAGGGGCGGGACTTCTGCCGCGACCGTGGCCTCCAGTGGTACTACGGGTGGCTGACCACCCTGGCAGCCGAGGAGGCACTGGCCCGCGGACGCTGGGACGAGGCCGTGCGCACCGCGGCGGAGATTCTGGGCTGGCCGCCGGCGGGCCTCAAGCAGCTTCGCATCTCCGCGCTCGTGGTCACGGCAACGGTACATGCCCGGCGCGGCGAGTTCGGATATCTTCCGCTGCTCGACGAGGCGGTCGCGCTCGCCCAGACCACACCTGCCGGGCAAGCCGGGCTGCAGATCGCCGCGCTGCGCGCCGAGGTCGCATGGCTGGCAGGCGCGGCCCCGCCATGGATCGGAGAGGAGACTCCCTACGGGGAAGGCGTGGCGACCGCCATGCGGTGGTTCGGGGGCGAGCCCGAGGTATGGCGGCATCGGGCCGGGCTCGACTGCGGCGACTGCGCGGAGCTTCCCGAGCCGTACCGGCTCGAGATCACCGGCGACGCCGAAGGTGCCGCCCGCTGGTGGCAGGAGCGCAGGTGCGCCTACGACGCGGCCATGGCGCTCGCCTGCTCGGGCGATCGCTTCCTGATGCGCCGTGCTCTGGACATGCTGCACGACCTCGGCGCCCAGCCAGCGGCGTCGGTGGTAGCGCGCCAGTTGCGCGTGCGAGGCGAACTCGGCCTCCGGCGCGGCCCTCGGGCCGCTACCGCGACGAACCCAGCGGGCCTAACCAGCCGCGAGGCCGAGGTGCTCACGCTGCTTGCCATGGGGCTGAGCAACACGGACATCGCCGCGCGGCTCGACCTGTCCGACCGCACTATCGACAACCACGTGTCGGCGATATTCCGCAAGCTCGGAGTGCATAACCGAGCAGAGGCGCGAGAGGTCACGCAACAACGCGGACTGGTCTTACAGACCAGATCAGCCGGACAACCCGTACGCGCCCCAAACGTCGCTGGCTCAGTCGCCAGCCTTGACGACGCTACCGGTAACAGGACATCCCGGTCGCGGCCGTACTCGCCGCTGGCCACCGAAATGTCGGCGATGTCGACTCGGCAAAGCGCCGGCTTCGCCCTCATCGAGGTCGCTGACCTGGACGAGGCCGTCGAAGTGGCCGCCCAAGCACCCGGTCGCCTCGTTCGGCACCGTGGAAGACATCTCCGACGGCGACCCATGAGGGACGGTCCAACGGCCAACGATAACGTCGCGCAAGTGATTGGTGGGCTGCCTGGGTCACTTGCGGACGGTCAGAGATTTCTTGGGTGAGTCCGACTTCAGGATGTCAGGGCCGCCAACGTAAATCGCAGCCAGCATGTAGGCGTGCCGCTGCTTGCGGATCAAGCAACCGCTCCCTATGGGCGGCTCCGACGCTCTGGCCTGGGCTAACGCCGAAAGCCTGCCTCACTTGAGGAACCTCAACCACTGCCTGGCCACGCAGAGCCGACTTCTCAACCACGCGGCTACCGCATTGAGTTGCCCGACCTCTTGACCAGCGCGGATACTCAGCCGCTCTTCAACCACACGCTCGAGACAGCGGCTTGTCAGACCACTCCCGTTAGCAGCGTCCGCAACGCTGTGACCTGGGGTTTTACTGGTGGCAGGTGTTGGGTTCGAACCAACGTAGGCTGAGCCGACGGTTTTACAGACATCTCCCATATATAGGCTGACCTGCGGCTATGTTTCCGTCCGGATGATTTCACCGCCTATTCTCCGTAGCTTCCTGAGTCAGGCTGACCTGCGCTCAGCGGGAGCCAGACTCATGTTCAAGGTCAGGCCCAGCGCGGTCGCAAGGCGCTCCAACAATGGCAGCGCGGGGGTAGTGCCCCCGGCCTCGAACCGGGCGATGCCTGGCTGGCTCATCCCGGCCCGCTCGGCGAGCTGGCGCTGGGACAAGCCTAGCTCTTCGCGGCTGGACCGGACCGCCTCGGCCAGTTCAAACCGCAGGTGCGTCATATGCGGCAGCCGCCTCAGGCCGTCCGGTGCGGGCAGCCCTCACTTCGGCAAGGCTGACGCGCTGCGGCTCATCCTGGCTCATCGTCATCCCTCCTCATCCGCAGTATGGCTTTCGGGTAGTCGCGGCCGCCTTGGCCGCCAGGTCAGCTATTCGGAGTAGGGGGCGAGGCGGGTGTCGCCGGCTGACGACGAGCGAGTCGACGGTGCGCTGCCAGTCACTTGAGAGGCCGACTTCGTTGGCGGCCGTTCTGATCTCTACGAGCCAGTTGGTCAGGCTGTAGCAGTGGCCAGCGACTGCCCCAGGGGCTGTGAGTACTGCTCGTGAAACCCACGGCAAGCCGATGCTGGCCTGTTCGGCAGCGGTGAGCGATGACGCGACGAACCGGACGAGGGCGTCGACGCAGGCGGGTTTCCCGCCTGCGACGTCGAGCCACCGGTGGACCGTGGCCTGCCAGGCGGTCGGGCTCCACCAGACGATGGGTTTCCTGTTGAACTCCGAGTACAGGTATGTCGTTTCCCCTGCAGGGTGGGTAGCAGTGCGGCGAGAGTGTAGTCCCTGCCGTGGAACTCGCTCTTGAACGGTTGGTGTCCCGCTTCGTGGGCGTGGATGACATGTGCGACGAGGTGCGGCCAGACGCGGTGGGCGGTCTGGGCGCGCTGTTCGTCTTCTTCGGCGGCTGCGCTGAATGCTCGTAGTGCCTGATCGAGCAGGGCGGAGTTGTCGACGTAGGCGTCGATGTGGCTCAGGATCGCGCTGTCGTCGTTGAGGGTGAGCAGGGAGCGGGTAGCGGCGAGGGAGTGGGTGCCGCGATGGTCGATGCCACGTTTGCGCGCAAGCAGCGCACGCCGCTGTGCGTCGAGCAGCGCGCCAAGGTTGGCGCGGGCATCGCTGGACACGCAGATGCTCGCGGCAGCTGCAGGACCGAGGCTTCGGATCGCCGCGTCGAGCCGAGACACGTAGATGTTGTCGTCTGGCACAGCGGGCAGGGCCTCGACGACAGGGCCGTCGAGGACCTCGATGCCGCGTTTTTGCAGCCCCACGCTCCAGGGGCCGAGTACGCAGTCCCGCATCATGTCCATCGTGATGCGGAGCGCGGCACGGTGCGGGCATGCGGCATCGTAGGTGCACGGCGACGCCCACAGATTGTCAAGCCCGCGTGCGAGGAACAGCCTCGTCTGAAGCACGTTCCCGCAGGCGAGACCGGTCATGGCCGCTTCGGCTCGCCCGTACGCGGTGGTTCCGTCTGCCCCGTCGAGGACCCGGCGCGCATGCTCGGCGGCCGGGGTCAGAAGCAGCGGCAGAACGCGGGCTGCGCTGCGGTCCCCGCCTTGGGAGAAGTACGACTCCTCGATGTTGTGGTCTTGTTGCGGCATGTCGCCCTCACCAATTCGCAGCACGATGTCGGCGGCCTGGCGCACGCTGTCATCAGGGAGCGGGAGGCCGTGTACGAGGTACTGGGTCAGCGCGAAGGCTGCGACCGCGGCGGGCGCGTCCCAGCCCATCGCGTCCAGTTCCGGCGGGTCGTCGAGCAGGGTGACCGCCGAGCCAAGGTCGGCGACCAAGTCCTCGGTCGTGATCGGTTCAGCCGTACCGGCCTCCTGCTTCACGTGATAACGGACGGTCAGCCGCACCGACTCCTGACTCCGCATGACCTCGCTCATGCCAGCTGACAGGACCGCCATCACCTCGGCCGGCGGGCGGCTCTCGATCACGAATCCGTCGTCGGTCCTCTGCTTCGTGTATGTCGACCGGTCCAGGCCGCTGGCCCACGCCCGTGCCGTGCTCAGCTCCATTTCCGCAGCGCCCGCCGGTACGCCGTCTCCGAGCTGCTCAAGGCGGCGGCGTACCTTCTCAACCAGTTGCTGCCCCACGAGCCGCAGCTCCTCAGCTCGCTCGGGCCCGGCGGCGAGCACTAGCGACATCGCCGCTTCCCGCAGTGACCATTCCCGCCGGTCCGCGCCCACAATTCCTTCCGAGGACGCCCGCAGGAAGCCGTGCTCGTGCGTGATGCGCGCAAATTCGAAGTGCCACACGTCGGGTTCGGCGAGGAACCGGTCGAGCAACGTCCCGGCCTTATCCAGATGCCGGACGAGAATACCGACGACAAGCCCGACCATAGCGACGTTGTCGCAACCGCCCAGCAGCATTGGAAGCACCAAATCGAGAGGCACGCCCGCCCCGACGAGGTCATCGCACACCCGCTCCAGCGCCTGCAGCGCGCTCATGCACGGGTACGGCCCAGTACCAGTCCCCCGGTACCAGTTCCATGTTCCAGAGTCACCGACGTACGCGTGCGGCGTGTCTGTGATCTCCAGCTCGGTGCGGTACTGGTCAAGGTCGGAGTCTTGTACCGGCTCGAAGTACTGGTCGAGTCCCGTCAGGATCCGGACCCGCACGGTCGCGGCGTGGTTCAAGATCCGGGTAAAGACCGAGACGCCGTTGCGGAAATCGGTCTGGAACAACGGCATGAACGGCCCGCGGTACCAGGCCGCCAACGGCATTCCGATGAACCCTTGGTGCTCCCGCACGCCTTCGTCGTGGCCGTCGCCACGGCTTCCGTCTTCTTCCTCGTCCAGGTAATACGCGAGCACCATGTCGGCGAGGAACCCCTGCCGGTACCGCCCCAGTGCCTGCCCGCAGACGATGCCTTCCAAGGCCGGGGCCAGGTACTCCGGCGCAGCGTCAGCGATACTCCGCAGTATCGCTTCGCCGTCAGCGCCCAGGTCCGGGCCGAGCAACGCGAACAACTCCACGACCGACTCGTCGGTGATCTCCCGAGAGATCTCCGGACGGGGGCGACGCGGTCGGCTCCGCGGGTACCCGATCTCCCCCAAGATCGGCAGGTTCTTACGGGCTTCTCTCATCGCCGCCCGCTGTTCGTCTGTGATCGTGGCGCGCGTCGCAGCGCGCGCTTTCTCCTGGGCGCGAAGCCGCTCGTCAGCGGCGGCGCAGAACTGCAGCAGCCGGGCACGCATCTGCTCCCGCAGTCCGCAACCTGCCGGCACGTTGGATCCGACCATCGACCGCAGCCATTCCAGCAGCAGGGTGCGCTCCCGCTGGCTGGACCGCCACGGTGTCTCGTCTTCCAGCAGCAGCTCCACCAGCGGCTCCACGGCGGCGACCCGCACGAACGCGTTCTGGCCGCGCAGCCGCTGGTCCACCAGTCGGATCAACCGCTGCACCCCGGCCCGGTCGGCCGCCTGGAGCTGCGGCCACGCCTCCCGCAATACCGGCCGCGGGTTCCCGAGAGTCAGCAGCGCCTCCCCCGGCACATCCGTCCACCGCTCCCCGTGCCCGGCAGCGACCAGCTCGTCAAACTCGCCCTGCCACCGCATGAATCGCCCCGCCAGCGGATTTGAAGCGCTGCCCGGCGCGGCGAACAGCGCCTGGCACGCCAACCGCGCCGCCCCCAACGCCCACCGCGGCACCCCGGCATCCACCAGCCCCTTCGCCGGGTCGCCATCAGCGAGCAGTAGCCGCGCCACCGCGTACCTCCGCACCTCGTCATGCGCGAACTCCGGCACCGGACGGAACGGGTTGTCCAGCGACGTCCGGAGCAGCCCGTCCTTCCGCAGACCGGCCAGAGCCTCCGGATCGATCGACGCGGCAGTGTCAAGCTGATCGCCGCCCTGCACCGCCTGGCGGGCGAGCAACTGCATAGTCACGTCACGCGCATCTGGAGTACCCCGGTCGGTCACACCGTTCCGTCGAACAAGGCCGTCCCAGACCTGCTGCATCGCGTCGAAGTCGCTGACCGGCACGCCCCGCACTCCGCCGCGCACCAGCAGGTCCACGACCACCGGACGACGCAACAATTCCCGCGACCGAAGGTTCGCCGCCATCGGCTCAAGCTCACCGAACACGCCCACCACGACGTCGATCTGCGAGTCGGTCAACGGCGGCACCACCACCTCGATCACACCCTGGCTAACCCGTCCGGCCATGGTGTCGGCGACCAACTGCCTCGCGTCGCTCGCCGTTACCGCCACCACCTTCACTTCCGCCGCGACCGCAGCGGCCACCACGTACGTCAGCAGGTCCTGCGCTCCCTCAGTAACCGCGTCCGCGCCGTCCACGACCAGCACCCGGACCGGCGCGGACATCTCAGCCAGCAGATCCCGCAGCGGCACCCCCAACGTGCCCTCAAACTCCAGCGCCGTCCGCTGAAGATGCCGCAAGTTCATGCACACGACCTGCAACTCTCCAGCCGACTCATGCGCGCCGGCAGCTTCCACCGGGTCATGGGCGGCGTCTGGCCCGGCTTCGGCCACCGCCCCCCTGTTCGTCGTCGTCAGCAAGCCGAGTGCTGCCGCCGACTTCCCGACGCCCGACTCGCCGTGCACGACAACCCCGTCCGCCGACCTGACCGCCGCCGCCAGGCCGGCCGTCACATCGTCCCGGTCCACCCGAACCCGACGCGCGCCGTCCGCCGACACGATCTCGTCACCGACCGCCGCCCGCGCTTGCTCACCCAACAGCTCAAGCGCCCGCCACCCCGCCCGGTGACGGCGAACCGCCGGATCCACCAGTTCGTGAACAGCCCGCCGCAACAGCGACATGTCTATCCACGCCGCCGATGGAGCCCAGCCGTCCGCCAGCACCAGCAGCCGGTCCCGCAGCAACGTCCCCCCGTACAAGTCCTCTCCACGTGATACCGGGATCAGCAAGTTCGCCAACATCGACCAGTCCGGATCGTCCGCGCTCTCCACCCGCGGCATCAACACCACCAGCCGAGATAGCAGCTCCCACACCTGCTGCTCGACCACACCCGTCGACGGTTCCGACACCCCAAGATCAACCAGCGCCCGGCGAACCAGCTTCTCAATCTGCACCAGACGGTCACGCACCTGCTTGTCGAACTTCTTGGGCGTCCGCACCAACCCGAAGAACCCCTCCGCACCTGACTGATCGACTGCAAGCCCAGCCAGAACCTTCAGCTGCCTCGCATGGTCCTGCGGGCCCGCGACAGCCAACCCGAGCCGCAACGCCGGCCCGTCCGCCGGCATGTTCAGCACCTGCTTCGCGAACGACCGGAACAGCTTCTGTGACTTCTCATCACTGTCCACCACGTTCGGCGTGCGCCGCGCCGCCACCGCCAACACCAGCGACGGCTCGTCCTCGCCCTCCAGCGCTGCCCCGACCACCAGGTCGTCCACGGTGAACTCCGGGGCCGCTGAAACGCCACCGAAACGACCACCCGGCTCGGCTCCAACCCGACCGCTCCGTGCCCGAGCAGCAGCTGCGCCAGGTAGTCGGCTGCGACCTTCCGCTCGAACGTCACGCCCCCGCCGCCGGTTGACACCGGACTAACCCCAGCCTCTGCCATCGCCGCACCTTCTGCACCGCGGCCCTCACGCAGCCACGCGCGAATCACATCGCTGTCCGTGTTCAACCGCCATAGCACAGACCGACCCGACCGGCTTGATCGCACAAAGCCGGCTACCTCCAACCGGCCCAGCCGGGCCGACGCGGTCGTCGGCGACACCTTCAACTCGGACGCAATCGTCCGTCCCGACACTGGCTCGGCATGCCCAGCGACCGCGAGCAGCACGGCGTAACCGTTCCCCCCGAGAGTCGAACCCAACATCTCCGCAGTACCAGCCACGCTCCCATTGTAACCGTGTCCAGAAAACCTGGACATACATCCAAGGCCGCACCTAGTGCGGAGTGTGCCGTGGCAGACCGACTCGAACGAGCCTAGCCAGGCGGCTCTTCCTGCCCCAACCTGATCCGAAATGCCTCCTAGCGCAAATCGGCCCACCAATGCGCGCGTTGACCTGGATGTTCCTCCCCGACTCAAGCTGGTCACCGAGTTGATCGCCCGACTTAGTCTCTACAGATTGGCGTGACCGCACCCGAGGCGTTCTAGTGTGCTCTTGGTCGACTCCTGCCTGCTCACCAGCAAGGCCGGGTTCCCTCTCTTGGTCTCCGCATTCGAAGGCAACAAGGCCGGGACCAAGACCATGCTCCCGGTCATCGAGGCACTCATGGCCGCGCACCAGGATCTCGGACGTCACCGTCGTCGCCGATGCCAGCATGGTGTCAGAAGCGCCTGCCGCGGTGAAGCAGTGGAAGGACGAGCATCCAGGACAGTACATCCCCGACGCGGGACTGTTGCAGTTTTGCGAGACAGTCCCGACCATGCCGGCGACGGGTCAACAGAACAGCAAAGACCGTCTATCAGTCTAGATCTGTGATGCTCGGGCAGCGGGCCGTCCGACTCATTCACGGACGCATATGCCCGCACCCTTCCTGCACGGTCACCGGCATGGTCTCAGGATAATCGTTAGGTCAAAGCACGACGACACCCCTAGTATTTTCCGATACCTCGTTCGGTGCAAGCCTGTTACAGAGTGCTGCACTGGCAGATTCGGGATGTGAACTTGCATTAGAGCAAGGGAGCCGTAGTGAGTAACACCGATCACAGGGACAGCCCTCAGTGGGAGCGCGCAAAAGAACTATATTCTCACAGTATAACGTTGGGGGGAGAACAGCGATATGACGAGGCCGCATTGGCGGCCACCGAAGCAGCTGACATCCTCCGCGGTCTCGAAACTACTGGATCTGAGCTTGCTACGACACTGACAAATCTGGCTGTCTGGTTGTCTTCAGCCGGAAATCCAGCGGATGCGCTGCGAGCCGCCGAGGAGGCTATCCCACTCCACCGTCAATTCGTGTCGGCGCCTGAAGCGGGCGAAAATAACCGCTCCGCCCTTGCCTCATGCTTGGCTAATTACAGTACTTACCTGGCCGACATGAGACGTCCGGCTGAGGCGCTGAATCCAATGCAGGAGGCTCTTGAAATCCGCAGAGCGCTCGTGCTAGGCAATCCTGAAACGCATCTGCCGGACCTGGCGAAATCTCTGAATAATTTCGGCCCGGTGTTGTGCGCTTTGGACCGCGCCTCCGACGCCTTGGCACCTGTCCAAGAAGCAGTGGCCATACGACGGAAGCTAGCCGAAACAAACCCAGGACTATACGCCGTTCTCTTGCTACGGTCCCTGGGTAATCTTGTCTCAATCTTCTCGGAACTCGAGCGACTAAATGATGTCGAGCCAATCTCGCAGGAAGCCATCAGTTTCATCCAACGACTATCCGACACTGACCGCGAAAGTCATCGCGCTGACCTGGCAACGTCCTTGGAGCAACTAGGTGCCACCCTAGCATCGGCAAAGTGCGCAGTTCAGGCACTACCGCTCCTGAGCGAGGCGGTGGGCATCCGCCGCGAACTCGCGAGTGAACATCCCGAGCGCTTTCAGACCAGCCTTGCCCGGGCGCTAGCCAACCTTGGTGCTGCGTACGCGGAGGCAGATATTCCAGAGGATGCTCTGGTCCCGACTCAAGAAGCCGTTGAAATGTACCGCAGCTTTTCGGCCGGCACCCAACCATCCGTCGTCAGCGAAATGGCCCGAACCCTGAACAATCTTGGCTCGACTTTCGCAATGATCGGCCGCTATCGCGAGGCACTCGTCGCGAGCCAAGAAGCGGTAACTCTGCGGCGTGATCTGGCGGCTAGCAACTCCAAGCTTTATCTCTCAGACCTCGCTCATTCGCTTGTCAACCTGGGCTCGACTCTAGGTCGCCTAGAGCATCGAGCAGAGGCACTGACAATTTGCGGCGAGGCAATAAGGCTTTATTAGAAGCTGGCAAAGTCTAATCCAAATCAATATCGTTCAGAGCTTTCACGCGCCAAGGCCGCGCTGGGTATGGTTAACGCACGATTCGGGCGCGCGACCTCGGTGTCGGCCGATCAGCGACTGCCACGCTGGCCGATCGTTAAGGTAATAAGATCTGATGGTCAGGTCACCGAAGCGCTGGATCAAGGTAATGGCGACAGTCTGGACGAGCCGCTCATCATGACGTACACGGCGAGGCTACCCTTTCCGCTCGGGCTGGCCGATGGCGGCAGTTATGTTTTTGGCGTGCCCGGACAATGGGTCGACTCAAGTACATCAGTTGCTTTTGGGGACACGGCTCTTGTCATCATCCGGCTCTGCAACGTTGCTTTTAGTCACGATCCCTGGCCTTCCCGCGCTGGAGAAGTTCTTAAGAAACTCTACGGTCTCGACCCGTCAGTAGAATCAGATGATCCCACGCACGAACTTTCAGCATACGAGCAATGGGTAACGTTGGAGACCGCAAACGCTCGCGTGGACACCGAGGACCCGCGCGACGACGGGTTCGCCTTCCATCGTTGTCTAGAAGTGTTGTGCCGCTTCCTGCGATCGCATTACACGATATTCAGGGATATTCGCGTCCGCCCAGTCAGCACGCATGACTTGGGTCCGGTGGTTTTTTGCGGGGCCTATGCAGCCGGATCCGAAAAAGAATGGCGTGACTGGGGGCCAATGTTCATGCATCCGAACGCCTATCCATCCGATCCGGCTCACCGCGACCCACACGATTCCCTCAACGACTTGCTGAACTCATACAGGCAACTTGATATTCACCCATTCGAGATTTCAGCCGAATGGCTACGTCGCGCAGAGTACGCCCGCCGATACTCCGGAGATAGCACCGAGGCGGTAGTGAGCTTGCAGACTTCTATGGAAAGCATGATTTATAACACATGGCGGATGATACTTGTCGATCAGGGTTACACGCACGCGGAGATTGACGAAAAGATTAACGACAAGGGCGGATACAAGCAGCTCCTGGTAAACGTTCTAGCTCCTCTGTTGGGAGGAGCATGGGACACCGAAGCGCATGCAACGCCGGTCGGAAAGTATTGGTATCGCCTATATCGGCTTCGCAACGAGATCGTGCACCGAGGTCATCAGGCCTCTTGGGCAGAGGCCGAGGCCGCATACGACGCCTACATCGACATGCGCGAGTTCATCAACCAGCGGCTGTGGTCAAATCACAGGAAATACCCGCGCACTCTCCTAATCAAACTTGGAGATGGAGGATTGGAACGCCGGGGATGGAATACCAAGTGGATGACCAAATTTCGGCAAGAAATAGCCGACGCGTCGGGCTTCTTCTACTTGCCGAAAGACACTCGCCGTTGAGCATGCCCGCCGCAATGCCGACCGGACCGTTCTTGCAGGATTTCTTGATGATGACCGCGCCACTGCGTTTCGCAGCCTAAGATCACGCTTAGGGAAGCAATCGTCGTAGCGCAGGGCTGATGGCTGCTACCCATGAACCGCCGGAAGCTACGACCACTTTGAGTTGTCCTCGTGATTCCAGTTCACGCAGAAATTGCAGAACGAACAGGGATGGGGTGGCCGTCATAGCGGCCAAATCTCCGACCACCGTCCCACTGGTGGGCAGGGTATTCACCAGCGACGCGACGATTCGCTGGCGGGCGGTTTCAGCATCTGGTACAAGGTTGTCAGCTGCTGCACGGAACCCACGAGGACGAAGTTCGACGGCAAGAATAGCTCCGCCAGCGCGAATGGGTTCCTGTTTGGCATAGTGGCGCTGCTCAAGAACAGCTAGAGATTCCTCGGCCACTACCTCATCTATTCCCTGGTCAGCGGCCCGCGCTACGACCGCCTGCCAGGGGATGCTTGATCACAAGCGGTCTAAGCAATCGGTCTTTATCGGCGAATTATCTGCCGACACGCAATTACAGAACGTGAATGGGGCGCTGCCGGATATCACCTTCCTGTCGTGAAATGCTCGCGCGGTACGCGAGGCGACAGGAGGAAAGGTGGGAAACGTACGCGTTCCGCTCGTCCTGGAATACAGGGAGGATATTTCCCGTGGTCTGGCGAAAGGACTTTCCAGTAAGGACATAGCTCACTCGATCGGAAGGGACGAATCGGTTGTCTGCCGCGAAATCGACCGGCATGGCGGCCGGGAGGCGTACCGGGCCTGGAAAGCCGAGGCGGCGGCCCGCGAATCCCGGAAACGCCCGAAGGAACGCAAAATAGACGCCGGGCCGGAGCTGCTCGAGCGGATTACCGGCGATCTGCGGAAAGGCTGGTCGCCGGAACAGATCTCGGGCAGGCTGTGCTTTGAGCGATCCTGCGGGGAGACCATTATGTCCGTTTCGCACGAGGCGATCTACACCTGGATCTACGCTCAGCCGAAAGGCGAGCTCAATAAGTCCGGGATTGTCCTGCGCACCGGCCGCGAGCAGCGGAAGCCGCGCGGCCGGAAGAAGACACCGGGCGCGAAGATTGTCGGGATGACGTCGATTGACGACCGCCCGGCCGAGGTGGCGGGCCGCCAGGTGCCGGGTCACTGGGAAGGCGACCTGATCATCGGTAAGGGCGGAAAGTCCGCTATGGGAACCCTGGTGGAGCGGGTGAGCCGCTATTTCTGCCCGGTCGCGCTGCCGGGAGGGCACGACGCGGACTCGGTCGAAGAGGCACTTTTCGGCGCCGTCAAAGACCTGCCGGCGCACCTGCGGAAATCGCTCACCTGGGACCAGGGGACGGAAATGGCCCGTCACGCGGCGCTCACCCTCGCCGCGGACCTTCCGGTCTATTTCGCTCACGCTCATTCCCCGTGGGAACGCGGCACCAACGAGAACACCAAAGGGCTAATCCGGGAATACTTCCCGAAAGGAACAGAAGTAACCGGCGACATTGACTATCTCTGGGCCGTCGCTGACTCCCTGAACGACCGGCCTCGTGCTATACTTGGATTTAAGAAACCAAAAGAAGTATTCGCGGAGCTAGTGCTTCAGGAAACCGAGATCGTCCCGGCCTGAATTGCTTCGATCGATTGAGACCGCCATGTTGCGCAGCGAATCGACCAACATGGCTTCCTCGGTGAGCAGACTCAGCAGCGCTGAGTCTGCTGCGGTCAGGCCGGGAAGGAGAGTCGCGTCGGCATACGCCGGCCGTGCAGCCACTGTCGGGCGAACGTCCCGGCCGTAGAGCGTGTCAGCGACGACCTGGGCGGCGCCGGATTCCTTCCTCGGTTCGCGACGCGTTGTGCCAGACGAGCATTTGTAGCGGAGCGGGCATCTCTGCCCTCTGCCCCGTCTAGACGAATGGGAATCAACCGGGTGTTCTCGGTGATTCTGCGCACTACCGCCGCATCGAGTTCTGCGCGTACCCATAGTTGCTCGCCGAGTCCCGTGAGACGACGACGATGACCGCGTCGACGACAGCGACGCCTTCGTCAAACAGCTTTTTCACGAGGCTGTCACCTGGGCGAGTCTCCCATTCATCCAACCACGGCCTGATACCCAGGCTGGCCAGCTCACGTCCAAGGGGCGCGGCAAAGCCAGCCTTATCTTCGCTTGCATGCGACAAGAATGCGGTCGGTGCGGGTGTGGCGTCGTCGTCCATGACACTCCAGAATGCCCGACCGTACAGCACTCCGCTCTCTCTAGCCGGAATCAGTTCTGACGAACAACCAGTGACGGTCCAAGCCAGCCCAACCAATGTGGTCGTCTTTACAGACGGCTCATTAACGGACTCGCGTCACATCCCGCAGAGTCTCGTACACAAGTTTGACGCAGAGAACCGCTCACTGACCTGGAAGTCCCGGCTCAACTGTGGGTGTCAGCACCGACGATGGAGCACGTCATCAACCCGAGATGCTTGCCGTCCTGCTTCTCCAGACCGAAGCGGTCAGGCGACAGCGCGGCAACCTTCGACGGGGCAGGGCTGGGACGCCGTTCCTGCCGACCGGGGCCGGTGCGCCTCCCATATCGCTTCCATGTCCACATGTTCTGCTGCCTCGCGCATCTTGGTGCGCGCGTTATCCGAATAGCGAGGATGCCGCTGCGCGCCGAACTGGAAATCGTGGCGGCAAGAGTCGTCGTCATCGATCCCGAGGTGACGGCGCAACGCGACCGCGCGAGGGCCGGTCAACTTGACGTCGGCAGCGAGGTCAGCAGCAGACCGATGGTACTTCTTCTGCAGGTCGATCTGCCGTATGGCTGCCGCAGGGGTCGAGTCGTCGGCGACGTACTGAACTGGTGCGCCCTGGCTCCTGGTGAAGTGGACGGTGACGGTGAGTCCCTCGCCGTCGATGGTCGTTGCCACGTCCGACAAGCGGGGGAAGACTTTGTCACGCGGGTCGCCGCTGCGGATGCCTTTCTCGACCCTGTCAACATCCTTGCTGGAGACACGCGTGTCTGGTTCGACATGGGCTTCCATGGCCAGCAGGGTACGGATCCGCGCACGTGCCTCGCAGCGGGCACGGCGGCCGGGTCTGAGCAGTTCCTGGATCTGCGTGTATTCGTCGTCCAGAAGCAGCGCGAGATCTCGCGGCGGGTCTGCCGAGACCGGCAGGACGCGGGCAGGCAGCAGCAAGGCGAGCCGTTCGCCGAACGCGCGCTCCAGGAGGTCGTCGAACAACGTGATGCCAGCGCGGACATGCAGGTAGAGAAGCTGTTCGGAAACCTCGCTGAACCAGTGCTGCTCGTCATCGCGCATCGCGTCGATGGCACGAAGCGTACCCGCATCGGCCTCAGTCAGCCTGACCGAGGCATCGTTCATCGCAAGTCTGATACAGCCCTCGAAGCCGATCGAGCGGCCGGTCGACTGATCGAACACCGGCCTGCCAGCCTGAACCAGCGCCGCCTTCAGCAGCATCTCGAAGGAGTGCTGCACATGAAGCAGCACGGTGGTCACCCGTCCATCGTCGCGGAGCGAGTTGAAGGTTTCAGCAGCCGTGATCAGCGACGTTAGCGCCTTGCGCTTTAGCACACGGGCCTGCTGCTTGAGCGCCATCATCCGCCTCCCGCCGAATCTCCCGTGTATTTGCCTCCGATCAGGTATACCTGACGTGACGGCTCATATCGTTCCTCGTCTGGCTCATCTCTGTACAAAGCAAGCAGCGCCGCCCGACTGATTAAAAATCAGCACATAGTTAGCGCCGCTGAGCACAGTTTCGCCGGGAACGGGCGCGGACTACTTTCCTAATCGCGAGGGGTGGATGTCGAGCAGCCTGGACGCGGCTTCGGAGCGACAGTTTCATGGTCTGTTCATAGGTATCAACCACTACCGATCCAGATCAGTACGGCGGCTGGCGTCGGCGGGGCGTGACGCGAAGGCACTTCATGCCGTTTTTTCCGACAACCTTGGCGGTGCCGACAGTTCGTTGTTGGTGGACCGGGACGCCAGTCGCGATGCTGTCGTGGCCGCCCTCATGGGACTCGCGGCCCGCAGCACGTCCGAGGATGTCGTGGTCATCTCGTTTTCCGGGCACGGTAGTTCGGCTCATGAACTGGTCACTCACGACGCCGACCCTGGCAACCTGGCCTCGACGTCGTTGCCGCTTGACGAGTTCACGGACCTGGTGAGCTCTATCCCGGCCCGTCAGCTAGTCGTGGTCTTGGACTGCTGCTTCGCTGGAGGTGCGGGCGCGAAGGTTCTCAATGCCCCGCTGTTGCCCAGGGGCGGCGTGCGCGGCCTGCCGGAGTCCACCGACACTCGGCTTGATCGCATGGCGGGGACCGGGCGGCTGATCCTGGCTGCGGCGACCGGCGAGCAGGAGGCGTGGGAGGATCCGCGTCTGGGGCACGGGCTGCTTACCTATCACCTGCTGCGGGCCTTGCTGGGCGCGGCCGCCGGGAGCAGCGGGCAGGTTCGCCTCTATGACCTGCTGGCATTCGTGACTCGTGAGGTCAGGGCGAAGGCATCTGGAACGGTAGCAGCGGAGCAGGATCCGAGCCTGCGGGGGACCATGGACGGTGAGCTGCTGTGGCCTGTCTTTACGGATACAGGGCCGCTCTACTCGGCGCAGTTCCCGTCTTCTGTACTCGCGCCTGTCACCCGTGATCTCGCGAGCCTGCGCGGTCACGGTATCCCGGAGGTGGTGCTGGACGCCTGGGCGGCGCGCATCGACAACCTCAATGACCTTCAGGTCGACACGATCAACCAGGGGGGCCTGCTCGCCGGGAAGAACGTGCTGGTGACAGCTCCTACGTCATCCGGCAAGACGATGATCGGGGAACTTGCCGCTATCCGCGCTGCACAGATGGGCGGACGGTCAGTGTTCCTTCTGCCGACCAAGGCGCTCGTCAACGAGCAGTACACGAGGTTCTCGCGCACGTACGGGCCGACCGGGTTGCAGACTGTCCGTGCCACGGGGGAAACCGCCGACGATGTGCCGTCGCTCCTGCAGGGGCAGTTCGACCTGGCGGTGCTGACCTACGAGAAGTTCGCCGGCCTCGCCCTGGGCAACCGACACCTGCTCAAGCTGCTCTCGCTCGTCGTCATCGACGAGATCCAGACAATCGTCGACCCCGGCCGCGGCGCCTACCTCGAGTTCCTGCTCACGTTGCTCAAGGCGCGTCGTCCCGAAGGTGTCGCACCTCAGGTCATCGCGCTGTCAGCGGTCCTCGGCGACCTGGGCGGCCTCGACAGCTGGCTTGACGCGAGCGTCATCGCCAGGACCGAGCGGCCCGTCCCGCTGCTCGAAGGAGTGCTCGGCCCCGATGGGATCTACCGGTACCTCAGCACGGACGGCGACGAGGCATCCGAGCAGCTCATCGCGCCGGCCAGATGGGTCCAGCGCGAACAGGACCTGATCGTTCCGCTGGTGCGCAAGCTGGTGGGCGAAGGTCAGCAGGTCATCATCTTCCGGAGTACAAAGCCATCGACCCGCAACTGCGCTCGGGATCTTGCGCGGAGCCTGGACCTGCCCCAGGCCAAGGCGGCACTGGAAAGCCTGGCTGGCGCCGACCCCAGCATCTTGCTGGATGACCTGCGCCAATGCCTCGCCGGCGGAGTCGCCTTCCACATCTCTGACCTGGCACGGGACGAGAAGATCGCCATCGAGGACCGGTTCCGTGACCCGGACAGCGGCATCCGGGTGCTGGTGTCCACCACGACGCTGGCCCAGGGCGTCAATCTCCCCGCCGAGACGGTCATCATCGTCGAACTGGATCACCCGACCGGGCCGACCCAGACCGCTCCTTATACCGTCGCCGAATACAAGAACATCGCCGGGCGAGCGGGCCGACTAGGGCTGACCGACCGAGGGCGGGCCATCTTGATCGTTGGTGGCGGCATCGACAAAGATCGCCGCTGGCGCGACTATGTGCTGGGCAAGCCCGAGGACCTGCAATCTCAGATGCTGGATCCGCAGCAGGACCTCACGACGCTGACATTGCGCGTCGTGGCAGACGCCTCCCGACGCGAGGGCGTGACCGGCCTGACCCAGACCGACGTCATCGCGTTCCTGACTCATAGCTTCGCCGCGCACCAACAGCGGCTTGCGGGCGCTCAGGATCCGTTCCCGGCGGCGACCATCTCGACAATCCTGAATGATCTAGCCGACGCCGGGCTGCTGTCATCCGGCCCCTCCGGAATCCAGCTGACCGAACTCGGAACCTACATCTCGCATAGCGGCCTACGAGCGGTCTCTGCTGTCCGCGTCGCCCGCGCTCTGCGGGCCGTGAACCCAGCCGCGCTCAATCGCGTCACCATCATCGCCGCAGCCCAGCTCACCGACGAGGCAGCCACTGCTCGTCCTTCCGTCAACTCAAGAGGATGGCAGAAGGAGCAGTCGACCTACCTCGGCGAGTTGCAGCGCCACGGAATCGCCGGACCCATGCTCGCAGCCATGCCCGGCCCTGAGCGCAAAACGGCAGCCGAACGGGCCAAGCGGGCAGTGGCATGCATGATGTGGATGGCTGGCATCCCGGTCGGCCGAATTGAACAGCAACTCATGCTCCACATGCCCGACAAGGACGCCGCAGGCGTCACCAGAGCTTCCGCGGACCGCACCCAAAGCGTCGTCGGCACTGTCATCGACATCGCCCGTTGCCTGCATCCCGGTGCCCGTCTCGACGAACTCGCCAGCCTCCTGCCCGTCCAGCTCGAATTCGGCATCCCAGCCGAGTTGGTGCCGCTGGCTCTGCGCACGGGCGCCGCACTGAGCCGGACGGACTACTTGCGGCTCGCCTCCGCATCGCTCGCCGACCATGCTGCGATCCTCGACGCCGACGATGAGGTCCTGCTGTCATGCTTCAGCGGGGACAGACGCAAGCTACAGGTGCTGCGGCAAGCCGCTCGTGCCATGCGCGACGGCGATGACAACACCGATTTCGCCGATCTACTGCCTCCTTCCTCCGACTGACTCCCTACTGAGGGCGGGCAACATCATGAGTCCGGACAGGCGTAACTGCCCGTCTTGATGAACACGGTCAAGAGGACGATCCGCCGCACCCGATGACCATCGAAGAAACCGTTCTCGGCAGTTTGCCTGACATCTGCCGCGCCTACGGCGCGCCAAACAGCGCCTTGGACGCAGGAAATGGTGCTCGGAGGGACCTGTGCTGTCCTAGCTGGTTCGACGGAAGGGCCGCGACCGGCGCTAGGCAAGAACTCCTCCGTACCAAGCACTCCCCTTGATCTCCTCCTTATTTACGCGCAGGTTAAGTCATTCGCCGAGTTCTGGACCGAGCCGTCGGGCGTCCATCGTGTCCGGATCACGCTTCACTGCTCCATCTCGACCAGTTGACAGCGATTGCATGGCACCGCGATCGGGCAGCGGCCGAGGGTTATAAAGACCATTACGCAGACCAGAGCGAATGGCTGACCGCGCAGCGCCGGCCCCATGGTCGGCGACGTAACCGTTCTCGTTGGCCGCGGCCATCAAAGCCTCTTCGGCGGTTTGGTCCGTCCATACCTTCGCCACTTCCTCCGCTCCGGGCATAGATAGTACAGCGCCGAGGGTAGATCCGACCTTGAGAGCGGCAGTGTAGATAGCCGTGTTGCGGCCGCCCGGCTTGAGGTTGGCTACGTCCTTGGCAATTCCCGTAATCCGGGCATCTACGTAGGACGCGGTAGTCGCGGTTCTGCCTGGAGGGCCGACCGATGGTGGCCGGGCAGGACGGATGGACTGACTAGGCGGTGTCCAGCAATCGAGGTACGCGGCCGGCAGCTCGGCAACAACGCTCCCGGTGACCGGGCCGTAGCCGGCGAGCGCGTCAGCATCCGGCACCTGGGATGGCGGTGCCATCAAGATCTGGCCGGGCACGCGCAGGTCGATGCCTGCGGTTATCTCTAGCGTCAAATGAAGTGTCTTTAACGTCCACCACGAGCGTTCTCACGTGCCCGGATGACAGTTCATCCGTGGTTATCTCCTGCCTTGTCCATAACGCAGTTCAAGGAGGAGACCGATGCTCGTGCATCCGGTGGTGATCCCCGGCTCGGGGACCCGATCGTGGACCGTGCTCGGGGACGACGACATGCCGGTCGTCCCGGTCGACCGGTTCCTGGCTTACCTGACCGACATAAGCCGGTCGCCGAACACGGTCAAGGCCTACGCCCACGACCTGAAAGACCTGTGGCAGTTCCTCGGGTTCCGGGGCCTGGACTGGCGCGAGGCCCGGCTGGAGGACATCGCCGAGTTCGTGGCGTGGCTGCAACTGCCGCCGGCGGGGCGTTCCGGGGCGGTCGCGGTGCTGCCGTCGTCGGTGCCGGAGGTCAGCCTGGCAACCGTCAATCGCAAGCTCGCCGCGGTGAGCTCGTTCTATGCGCACCAGGCTCGCAACGATGAGGGACCCGGGGACCTGCTGGCCGCGTGGCGGACCGGCGGGCGGGGCGGCTGGAAGCCGTTCCTGCACCACGTCAGCAGGGGAAAGCCGTATCGCGGCCGGGCGATCACGCTGAAGGCGCCGAAGAAGCTGCCGCGGATTCTCACGGCCGCCGAGACCCAGGTGATTCTCGATGCCTGCACCAGGCTGCGGGACCGCTTCTTCATCGCCCTGCTGCACGAGACAGGCTGCCGCGCAGGCGAAGTCCTCGGCCTCCGGCATGAGGACATCGCCGCCGCCGAGCAGGAGGTCACCGTCGTTCCCGGGGAGAACGCCAACGGGGCGAGGGCCAAGTCCGGAGGGCGGACGGGCCGGTCGGGCCGGAACTGATCCGGCTGTATGCCGACTACCTGCACGAGGAGTACGGCGGCATCGGCAGTGACTATGTCTTCGTCAATATCTGGGCGGAGCCGAAGGGCCAGGCGTGGTCCTATCCGGCTGCCTATGACCTCGTCATGCGGCTGCGGGCGAGGACCGGCCTGGACTTCGACCCGCACTGGTTCCGCCACTCGGCAGCAACCAGGTGGCTGCGCGACGGGGTGTCCATCGAGGTCGTCTCCAAGCTCCTGGGCCATTCATCGGTGACCACGACGTCGGCCATTTACGGGCACCTGACGATCGAGGACGCGCGGGCGGCGCTGGAGAAGGCCGGCTGGCTGACCGGGCGGGAGGTGACCTTGTGACCAGCGGCTGGATCACGCAGGCCGACCGCTCCGGCTGGCAGCAGCGGGCTGCCGCCGAGCTGGCCGCCATCCTGGCCGCGCACCCGGGCATCCCGGTGATCGCGTGGACCGTCACCGCGTCAGGCGGCGCCCTGTCCGGCCAGGTCCTCGCGCCCGGCACGGGCAGGCGCGGCCTGTTCGCCGAATGGAGGCTGGCGCTGGGGCTGGACGAGGTGACCGAGACCCCGTCCGCGGGCGGGATGGCTGCTTACCTGCACGCCCGCGGAGTCCGCGGCGGCGTCCCGGTCAGCGTCACCGCGACCGTCTTCGGCATTGAGGACGAAGGCCGGTGAGCCGCCCGGGGAACCCGGACGCCGCGGAACCGGGGCAGGCCAGGCAGTACCGGGCTCCCGCCGGCCTGCTGGAAAAGCTCATGGCCGCGGTGCGCCCGGAGTTCCGGGCCGGGGACCTGATCTTCGACCCCCGGGACCCGGTCTTCGGCGGGCCGCCGTGCGCGGTGAGCGGCTGCGACCGCCCGCACCGCAGGCGGGGCCTGTGCATCTCGCACTGGCAGCGGTGGCGGGGATCCGGCGGGATCTCCCTCGCGGAGTTCACCGCGACGGCCGAACCCGGCTGGCACGGGCACCTGCCGCTGGATTCGTGCGTCATCGCCGGATGCGATTACGGGGCGATGGGCCGCGGGATGTGCCAGCGGCACTTCAGCCGGTGGTACCGCGCGGGATGCCCGGACCTGGCGGGCTGGCAGGCACAGGCTCAGCCGCTGCCGCCGGACGGGCCGCCGCTGTCCTGCCGGATCGGCTACTGCTCCTTGCGGACCCGCGGCACGTCGGTGTTCTGCTACGGCCACGACACCCGCTGGAGGAGCAACGGGCGTCCCCGCATCGATGAGTTCACCGCCTCCTGCGAGGACCCGGGCCCGGCCAGGAGCACATCGACCTGCGGCAGCTGCCCGCCGGGCTCCGGCTGGAGATGCAGTACGTCCTGCAGCGCCGCCGCGACGAGCAGGCCGCGAAACTGCCGCCCCGGGAAGTTCACCCGTTCGTCGCGGTCCTGGCCGGCGCGGGCGCGTCCTCCCTGCTGGAACAGCCCGAGGAATGGTGGACCGCCCTCAGCCCGCCGCGAAAGGGGCGCGGCTGGCGCCCGTTCATCCTCGACGCGCGGCGCCGCGTCGAGGCGCTCGCCTTCGGCGCAGGGTGGGACACCGAGTACCCGCGGGACAGCTGGCGGCTCCGCAACCTGGGCACCGGCCAGCCCGAGGCCACCATCAGCTTCACCGCGATCCCCCAGCCCTGGCTGCGGGAACTGGCCAAGCGATACACCCGCTGGCAGCTGGCCACCGGGCTGTCGGCCAGCACGGCCGGATCCGGGACCCGTGCCCTGACCCGGTTCGCCACCTGGCTCTCTGCCCTGCCCGAACCGCCCGCCGGACTGGCCGGCGTGACCCGGCCGCTGCTGGAACGCTACCTGGCCGTCCTGCAAGCGGAAATGGGCGGCCAGGTGCGCCACAGCCATTACGTCGGCGGGCTGAGCGGCTTCCTGAACGCGGTCCGCCGGCACGGCTGGGACGACACGCTCCCGGCCACCACGGCAATCTACCCGGAAGATTTCCCCGCCCGCAGCGCACTGCTTCCCCGCGGCCTCGCCGACTGCGTCATGGCCCAGGTCGAGCAGCCCGCCAACCTGGACCGGCTGGACAGCCCCGCTTACCGGCTCATCACCCTGATCCTCATCCGCTGCGGCCTGCGGATCTCCTCAGCCGCCGGGCTGGCCTTCGACTGCACGGTCACCGACGCCGACGGCGCCCCCTACCTGCGCTACTACAACACCAAGATGAAACGCGAGGCCCTCGTCCCCATCGACGACGAGCTCTTCCATCTGATCGGCGAGCAGAAGCAGCGGGTACTGCAGCGCTTCCCCGCCGGCGCCCCGGTACTGTTCCCCCGGCAGAACGGAAACCTCAACGGACGCAAGCCCATCTCCAGCCACACCTACCGCAGCGCACTCGACCGCTGGCTTGAAGACTGCGACATCCGCGACGACCACGGGCAGCCCGCGCACCTAACCCCCCATCAATGGAGGCACACTCTCGGGACAGCCCTGATCAACCGCGATGTCCCGCAGCACGTCGTGCAGAAAATACTCGATCACGACTCGCCGCTCATGACCGCTCACTACGCGCGGCTGTCCGACAAGACCGTCCGCGAGCACTGGGAGAGGGCCCGCAAGGTCAACGCCGAGGGACAGCCCGTCCAGATCAGTCCCAGCGGGTCGCTCGGCGACGCCGCCTGGGCGAAACAGCAGATCTCCCGCGCCACCCAGGCGCTCCCGAACGGCTACTGCCAGCTGCCCCTGGTCAAAACCTGCCCGCATGCGAATTCTTGTCTGACATGCCCGATGTTCATAACTTCTGCGGAGTTCCTCCCGCAGCATCATGCCCAGCGGCAGGCCACGTTGCAGATCATCTCCGCAGCCGAGGCAAGCGGGCATGCCCGCGTTGCCGAGATGAACCGGCAGGTCGCCGGCAACCTGGACAAGATTATCGCCACCCTCGAATCCGACGGGCAAGATCATAAGCAGGCGGCCCGCCGGTGCGTCCTGACCCGCTCTCCGAGGCCGCCGCCCACCGTCATGAGCTGACCCGGGCCAAGGTCGTCCAGGCGCTGCGCGAGCTCGACCGGGCCGGCGCTCCCGTGACGTTCGCCCGCGTCGCCCGGGAAGCGGGAATTTCACGGTCGTGGCTCTATACCCAGCCCGATATCAGCAGCCAGATCCGCAGGCTGCGCGAGAAGACAGATGGCGCCGGCTTCGCCGGCGCCATCCCGGCCGGCCAGCGGGCTACCGACGCGTCGCTGCGCACCAGGCTCGCCGCCGCCCTCGACCGCAACAAGCAGCTTGCCGACGAGAACGCCCGGCTCCGCCGGCAGCTCGCCCGCACACTCGGTGAACAGCGATCCGCCCGGACCCGATCAGGTAACGATCCAGAAGACTGAAACGATCCGAATCAGGCCGCGAGCGTCCCGTCGGCGACACTGTCCACGACGGGACGCCGCAGGTCACAGCCCCGGCTGACGCGAAAGCTCAAGATAACCGACGGCAGCGGGTTTCGTGCGTCCTTGCCGACCCATGCTCGCGTGGTCCAGCCCGGCGGGGTCCGGAAGATCAGGTGGGTGCCGTGGGGTGTGTCATGCCTGAGCGTTGCAGGCAGCTCGCCGAGCTGGTCTGCGAGCGCTGCCAGAGCCTGGCGGCCTCCGTCGTCGAAGTCCTGGTCGATGACCAGCATTCGGGGCGGGATAGCGAGCATGAGGTTCGTGATCGCGTACTTCCCGCCATCGGCGAATCGCTGCTCGATTTCTTTGTGGGTTGAGCACGTCAGCGGTCTCCACGAGTAGTCGAATTTCCCAGGCCCGACGTACACGGAGCGGGGATGCTTGCCAGGCCTCGGGCAGGCGGTTCCTCGCGCGCACCGGCAAGTGCCATCATTCCTGACCGCCCAGCCGGGCACGGCCGGCAGACCATGAGCCAGGATACAGATGAGCAGCATCCCGCGTCTGCCGTGATCCACCGACTCCTGGCTGGCGCGGCATCTGCTGAGCAGCCATAGGTACCAGCGCCCGGACCTCGGCCGCGACGTCGATGCCGTGCGCCTCGGCGAACTCGACGACTTGGGGCAGCCGTCCGAACGGATACACGTTCGTTTTGGTGGTCCAGTCGAAGCGCCTTCCTTCGATGGCCTTGGCCTGGCTGACCATGGCCGCGTCGTAGGGGAAGGCCAGCACGACTGTCGCGCCTGCGCCTTGGCATCGCACATACGAGCGGTCAGGACGAGAGCGTTCGTGCCGCTGAGCCTGTACTGCCGCTTCTGCATGGAAAGGACCGTCAGGCCGCCTTGAACCGGCCTGCCGAGTTCCAAACGCCGACCCATCCGTAGCAGGCCATCGATCCGCTGGCAATTCCTTTCCCTCCAACAACACCTCTTAACCGTGATCTGCATCACTACGAGCCCGATGAGTACCTTTGCCACGAGCAGTGAGGGTGCTAGCGGCGAACGTTGAGGCGCGGCGGAGCGGCGAATCTGGCGGCGTCCTGGCCAGGCTCGCTATGCCGGTTCAGGTCGCGGCAGCGCTTGGTTTCGCTGGCCATGACGTCGGCTACCTGGAGCAGGGAGCGGGTCAGCCAGTCGAGCTGAGCGAAGACCATCTTGGGGTCGCGGTGGCCGAGGTAGATCAGGCACCAGGCTTCGTGCAGGACATCGAGATAGGCCAGGCACAGCACGTGCTGCCGCCAGCAGGGAGCTAGAAGTTCGGCTAGGTAGCCGTAGACCGGCCGGTACACGTCCTCTACCCAGTCAGCGAGCCGGTCAGCGGTGTCCTGGCAGCGCTCGTCACCGGGTTTCCACCACGGAGGCGGCTGGTTGACCCGGTAACTGTCCTGATCGTCGTCGGCCTCGCCAGGCGCGGGGATGAGCGCGCTGATCTGCGCGGACATGCGGCCGAGCAGCGAGCCGACTTCGGTCAGCCGGCCGTCGATCTCATCGGCCCGCCCGCTCAGCGTGCTGATCGACCCGTAGATCGCGTCGAGCTGGTCCTGGGCGGCGGCGCAGTCGCGGGCCAGGTCATCGATCCGCCGCGCAGCGGTGTTGTCGACGCGTTCGATCTTCCCGGCCAGGTCAGCCAGCCGCAGCACCGCCGCGACCGCCCCGTCATCACCAGATCCGTTGTGGCCGGTCATGACGAGGAACCAGGGTCATCCCACGGCCGCCGCTCCCGCCCCGGCGGTGAACCGCCGTCGTCCCCCAGGCCTGGCGGGTCGAGCGCGGGCAGGTCTGGCCACGCACGGGTGCCACCTGCCGTGCCGGGCGCAGCGTCCGAGGGCAAGGTCCTGGCTGGCTCGGCTGTCGCTGTGGTGAGCGCGGGAAGTGGCGGTGCGAGGCGGGCCAGGCGCCTGGCCTGGCGGTCCCGCCAGATGACGGGCGGTCGGCCGATGACGGGACTGAGGCCATTGCGCAGGACAAGCGCGTACCCGGTGCCATCCCGCCGCGTCGGTAGCTGGCGGATCATGTCCTCGGTCATGACCGGGTGGCGGGTGTCGAACTCGGCGCCGCGCTCGCGGGCCGCGAAGGTCCCGGACAGCCTGCTGGCCATGTCCAGAGTCTCGGGATCGCTGCTGCCGGGCAGGAACACCTTGGTCCCGCACGCATCCAGGATCGTCCGGGCACCGTCGGCACCCCACCGGGACCGAAGCTGCGCGACGCCGTGCACGACCGGCATGATCTGAATCCCCCGCCCGCCCGCATCGGCCAGCAGCGACGGCAACGGCAGCGGACAGGTCTGCGTGACCTCATCGAGGGCCCATAGCATGGTCGGATCCAGGCGAGACCCTGGCATCTCCGCCGCGGCAAGGGTGGCCTGATGATAGATCTCGATCACGAGCGCGGCGAACAGGCCCGCGACCGGTGACGGCCGTTCATCACGGGACTCCGCGATCAGATACAGGGTGCCGCCTTCACGGACGAAGTCACGGGGCTTGAACATGCCCGGTCCCCGTGCCACGGCCTCGCGGAGGACCGGGTCGACCATGAACCCTAGGTTGGCGGCGATCATGTACCGGATGGTGTCCGTGGTCCGCGATGCGGAGGAGGTCATCTGGTCGCGGATGAGGGCGCCCCACCGTTCGGCTTCCCCGCCCGCGCCCGATATCGCGGACAGGAAGTCGCGGGGCGTGCGCTGGAGCGCCCAGTAGTGGACCAGGTCCATCCCGCCGCCCCGCAGTGCGGCGACGTGGAGCAGGGTCTGGAGCCACAGCGTGGTCGCGCTGATCCAGAAGTCCTCGCCCTCGCCCTTGAACGCGGCGATCGCCGAGATCGGCTGCGCCCGCCGGATCGCGGTCGCCGGGTCCTCGCACCCGGCGAGCATGTCCCACCGCATGTTCGACGGCACGTCCGCGAGTTGCTGCGGGTTGAACACGTACACCGGGCCGCGTGCCGCCCTGACACGGGCGGTCAGCGCGTGCAGGTCACCGCGGGTAGTGGTCGCCACGACCGCGCCCGGATGATGAACGATGACGTCCGCGAGCGCGCCGGACTTGCCAGAGCGAGGCGGCGCGATGAAGATGACGTGCTCTTCGACCGGAACCCGGCACGCATGGTTGTAATGCGCCCGCGCGATGAGCACCGACGTCTGCGCCGGGCACAGCACCCGGTCCGCCAGCGACAACGACGGCCGTGACCGCCGCGCCCGGCGAGCGGCGGCTAGGCGACCCCACCTCAGGTGCAGCTCGAATACGGACGCGTGCCCGCCGCCGGGGTTCAACCGGAGCCTGGCCCGCAGCCGCATGTGCCGCACCCGGTGCCGTGGCAGCTTCCTCGAAGGGATAACAAGCCTCGCCGCCAGCGCCACTACGACCAGGCTCACGACGACTGCGGCGATCACCAGGGCGCTGACGTGAGCCAGCCAGTGCACGACCAGGACGCTGGCCATCAGCGCGGCCAGGGCTACGGTCCAGGCGATGTTGTCGTCGTCGTGGCGATCGCTGCGGTAGTACCTATTCATTCACGCCGTCCTTCCTGACCGGCTGCCCGTTCGCGGTCTGGCTGGCCTGAAGGTCGCGGACGTGGCGGATCAGTTCGCGGCGGGCGGTCCCCGCGCTGTAGCCCATCTCGCCGGCCAGGACCGTGGCCAGCTGGGACACTTCGCTCAGGGGCATGCAGGTCAGGTCGCGGCGCTGGGCGGCCAGGGAGATCAGCCGCTCCCGCTTGGTCGGCGCGCCATCCCGCCGGCTCCGCTGTCCGCTTTCCTGATGGCCGGCCAGGACTGGCACAGCCTCGGCAGCCGGTAGCGGCCAGCCTTCCGGGATTGCTTTGCGGCCGGGCGCGACCGGGCATTCCTCGATCACCCAGCCGCGGAACCCGCGCAGCGTGGACGGCCCGGCCAGCACCAGCCGCAGCAGCCACAACACGGCGCTGCCGAGCACACCCAGCAGGTCAGGCGCGTCATCGGCAAGCCCGGCACCGTCGGCGCGCTGCCTGCCGACGGCCTGCGCGCGTACGACGCCGATCAGGGTGTCGCTGGCCAGGGCGTAAACAGCGGCGGGCATCACCCAGATCGCCAGGTCCCGCCACCCGCGCCCGGCCGCCAGCGCGTTCATCGCCAGCGAGATCGCGATGCACGCCGCGTTCAGCACCCGAGGCCGCAGCGCCCGCTCGCCATGCAACGCCACCGCGACACCCAGCGCCGCGAAGATCAGCGCGCCCGCGTCTGGGATTCCGGCCTCGATCGCCGCGATCACTTCCGCGTGCTTCACGCCCAGCACCAACACGTACTGCGCCTGCCAGCTCACCGCCGCCGCAGCCCCGGCTAGCAGCGCCAGTACTGCAGCCGCTCCCCGCAGCCACCACCCTGCCTCGCCAGGGCCACGCCGACGCGGCTCAACGGGAACGGCTTTCAGCCCGCCAGGGCGAGACGACGGCAGCCGATCGGGAACAGCCGTAACAGATGTCTCCAGCTGCTGGGCGCCGTCCTTAACGATCGCGAGCATCCGGACTCCCCTCGTCCAGTGCCGGGGCAGCGAGCTGCGCCCGGATCTCATCGAGACTGGGCAGCGCCTGGTCAAGCACCTCGTTCACGACCGCCGACATGCTGGCCGACCGCAAGCTCGCCGCCAGCCGCAGCCGCCGGGCCACCGGCACGGTGACCCGCGGCGTGATCTTCACTCTCAGGTTCATGAGCACTCTCCGCGTAGTTCCGGAAGCGGCAGGCCGACCCTGCCGACAAGCCGACTATACACCTTTTACACGGTGATGCAGATCACCATTTAGAGCGCAGGAGTTGGCAAGTCAAGTCACCGAACTCTAGGCTAGGAACCACACGGTGATGCAGAGCGCTAACAGGAGGGCACATGGTCAAGGGAACCGCCGAGCTGCAACGACCCGTCCCGCTCTACATGCAGGTCGCCGGCCAACTCCGCGCCCAGATCGCCTCCGGCGAACTCGCCGAAGGCGAACGCGTCCCCTCCCAGCGCGAGATGATGCAGCACTGGCACATCTCCATGCAGACCGCCAGCAAAGTCATCGGCGCCCTCAAAACCGAAGGCCTGGCCATCCCCAGCATCGGCCGCGACACCATCGTCGCCCCCGGCGCCGCCGCCCGGATCGCCGCCGCCGGTGAAGGCACGGCCCAGGTGCCCACACTTCCAGAGCAACCCAGCTACAACGTAGAGGCATCGGCAGCGATGGCAGCAACCCCAACCGACGTGGCCGAAATACTTGGCACTCCATCCCGTCGGCGCGCCTTGCGCCGACTGGAAACGCACGTCGACGGAGCGAGGCCCGTCAGCGTCACCATCACCTGGTTCCCCGCCGCCGTCACGGACGAGGCGCCACGCCTCGCCGACAGCAAAGCGCTGCCCTCCGGAGCACTTGCCTACATCGCCGAAACCAGCGACAACCGGGTCGGCCGCGTGATCGAAGAGCGCGCCGCCTTGCCCGCTGATGCCGACACAGCAAAGGCATTGGACGTGCAGCTAGATTCGCCAGTCCTTGTCACGCGAGCGCGCTATTTCAGCACTACGGGCCAGATCATCGCATACTCGGAGAGCAAGGCCGCCGCAGGAGACTGGCGTACTCTGGTTTACGCGGTCGCAGGTAGCCGGTAACTCACTCCTCTATCGCGACATCCACGCGCGCCAGCGACGATGCGATGGCGGCGAACTGATCCAGCGCAGCCTGAAGATCTTCGACGATCTCGGCGGCGATCACCTCAGGAGCCGGCAGATTGCCAGTGTCCTCAAGCGACTCGTCGCGAAGCCAGAAGATATCCAGAGACGCCTTATCTCTTGCAGCCAGTTCGTCATAGGTGATGGCCTTGAACCGCTCGGTCTCCGTGCGCTCATGACGGTACGCCGGGTTGTAGCAGGCCACGAAGTCATCAAGGTCGGTCCTGGTAAGCGCTCGTGTCTTCAAGGTGAAGTTCTGATTGGTGCGGAAATCGTAGATCCACAACTTGCTTGTCGAGGGACTCTCCGACGGCGGCTTGCGGTCGAAGAACAGAACATTGGCCTTGACACCGCCGGCGTAGAAGATCCCTGTGGGCAGCCGCAGCAAGGTATGCACATCGCATTGCTGGAGCAACTTCCGGCGTATGGTCTCCCCGGCACCACCCTCGAAGAGGACGTTGTCGGGTATTACCATCGCCGCTCGGCCATTGATCTTCAGCAGAGACCGGACATGCTGCACAAAGTTGAGTTGCTTGTTGGATGTCGTCGCCCAGAAGTCTTCACGCAGGTAGCTCATGTCCTCCCGCTCGGTCTCTCCAGCGACGTTAATAACCTTGTAAGAGGATCTGCGACCGAATGGCGGGTTGGTCAGCACCATGTCAAAGCGCTCCGACGGAACCGACCGGAGTGCGTCGTCCACCGCCACAAGGCTCGGGCTCTCAGGCGCGCTGATCCCATGCAGCAATAGATTCATCGCGCATAGTCGAGCGGTCGCATCAACAATCTCCCAGCCTCGAAACGCGTCGTTCCTCAAGAATCTCTTCTGATCGGGGTCCAAGCTCGCCGCTTTCATTTGCTCATATGCCGCCAACAAGAATCCGCCTGTCCCAGCGGCAGGATCGCATACCCGCATATCCGCGGTCGGCATCATTACGTCGACCATTGCTTGGATCAGCGGGCGAGGCGTGAAGTATTGTCCCGCGCCAGACTTGACGTCCTCGGCGTTTTTGGCCAGTAGCCCTTCGTAGGCATCGCCTTTAACATCGGCGTCGAGCGTCATCCACTGTTCACGATCGATTAGATCTGATATCAGCCTCCGCAGCTTCGACGGATCCTGGATCTTGTTCTGCGCCTTCCGGAAAATGACACCAAGCGTGCCTAGGCGCTTACCTAGCTCGACAAGGATATGCCGGTACTGCACCTCCAAGTCATCTCCATCAAGGCAAACCAGCGAAGCCCAGTCCAAGCCCTTCGGTACGATAGCAGGCCTGTTGAATGGAGGCTTGTTCTGCTCATCGGCCATCTTAAGGAACAGAAGGTACGTTAGCTGCTCAATGTAGTCCTGGTAGGAGAGCCCGTCATCGCGAAGGACGTTGCAGTAATTCCAAAGTTTCTGAACTATAGTTGCGCTGTCACTCACACTGAGACCCTGACCCTTCCTAGCCCACTGCCTGGTTGCCTGTGTCGCTCTCGCAGCAGCAATCCCGATTAGGGCCAGTTAAATCGCCTCGTCCCTGGGATCTTGCGCTACGAGCTGACCTGAGAATGCGGTGGCGAGAATCGATGCTCGCAATGTCCTAGCTCGCTTGCGCGCGGTTACGATCTGCTCATCCAACTTGTCTATTCGGTCAAGGTGCTCAATAAGCTGCGCGGCTTTCCGATCTTGCTCGATCCTGTCTGGCAAAGGAATAGGTATATTTCGCAGCTCGCTCAGATTCAAGCGCGGTCTTCCTACACCCTTTATCTTGGTCGCCACGCCATGCCGAGTGGACGGCGAATTCAGAATACCCCAAACGAACGTAGCGTTGATGTCTGGTCTCAGGCGAATACGCGGACAGTCGGCCTTAACTATGGCTGGAGCCACTCCGTCGGGCACGATTGCCACCCTTGGAAGAACCTCCCCGAGTATCGCGCACACAAGGTCGCCCGCCTGCACGGCGTGACGTTGGAGCCTAACGTAGTGATCAGGTGATATGTGAGTCCGTGTATCTACAAATTCACCATCGCCGATATTCTGCAGTCGTATCACGCGCGGACCAGACTGAGTGTAATGTTGCGTCTTAAGATTCGAGCCAAAAGGTCCGTCGACAATTGCACTGGGACCATCACCCAGGGAACCAAGCGAGACCGATGGACAATCCTTGCATACTACGGATTCAAAGGCGGCGGCGCGCATAAGCTTAAGATTCTCGTGGGCATGTTCAAGGGCAGCGAATCCGGTATCGAGTCGGGAGAACTGCTCCTCGATCGCAGCTACAATCCTTAGCTGCTCAGCCAGAGGGGGTAGTACCACCTTTACGATTTGATCTTCTTGGCAGAGAGCACGTACAGGCCACTGGTGGAGGAAGCGATGGAGCGCAGGTAAAGGGCCGTTTGCGGCGAGTTCCAGTAGTACGTAAGGTACTTCGAATCTATTGCCGGTGTTGGGCGCACGCGAATAAGATGATTCTGATGGACGCAATTCTTGATTTCGCCGCGCCATCTTGCTGCGCGTCCGACTTGTTCTGGACTGCCATTGCCTTCGACGACGAGAAGATCCCCGTCCTGGAGCTGAAATTTTTCAAGCTCTCCGGCGAACAATTCGACCTCGTGGACCTCGCCTAGGCTGAGTTTACCACGTAGGACATTGGCAACTCGAAGAAAAGGGTAGTGATTGAGGGATGGGCGACGCTTCGGCTGCTTTTGAATCCCACCTTGGACCTCCGCCACGGTTCCGGCATCGGTCCATAGCCAGCCAGCGGGCAAGTCGTTCACGCCGCCAGCGCCTCAGTCAACTCGTCGAGGAGGGTAGCCAGGCTATCGCTAAAGATTAGGACTGCCCTGCCAATTCCGCCGTGCTCGGCGAAGGGTGTGTAGTCGAAGGATTCGGAGGTTATGCCGAATTCAGTGGCAATGTTTTCCTTCATCCAGGTCAGCCACTGCAACTGCTCCATTGTGAAGACGACTCCTTTCTGTTCGTGCGCGGCAAGCCATCCCGCGAATCGCTCCTCCACTTGATCACGGAACGGAATAAGTTCGTCGTCTTGATGCAGGGTGTACCCAACTAGCGAGACGATGTCTGTCAGCATCCTGCCACCTGAGCCTCGGACCCTGGAGTCGCCCAGCATCTCATAAGCGCGCCAGAGCTTCTCGGGCGTCCACTGTCGCGGTGGTCGTTCGATAACCTGGGCCAGTTCCTTGACCTCTGCGAACGTCAGCCGTTCCTTATACGGGCGACTGTAGAGAATCTGGATGGCGCGAATGTCGTCCTTGTGCTCTTCGATGTACTCCCGGAACGATGAGATCATCGCGGCGGCCCTCTCACGACCCTCAGCGGAATGACCGGCGAACAGCACCTCGTCTTTCGATACCTCGTCGATGGTCTGCTCGTACGAGCGCCGCACGTCCAGGATCGCGTTCCGCAGTTCTGGGTTAGTGGCCAGCGGTTGGAGAGCCTTGGCGATCATCTCGTTGGCCACGATTGCGACGGCAGCCGGATCGTCAGGCGACTGGCCTGCGACTCGCGTAGCGATCAGTTGCTGATCCGGGTCGAGAGCATCCACGATTCCACGGGCGAGAGCACCCAGGTCGCTTCCGCCCGCCAGCCCGGCAAGCATGGCGCGGTCATCTTTGGTGAGGTGCGTGTCGAGCCGAGCCAGACGTCCAGCGACCGAGGACGCTACCTCCGGATCTTTGCTGCCGAACGCCACTTGCTTGAGCAGATCGGCCAGGCTCTTGCGGGGGAGCCGCTCCAGTGGCTGGACGGTCTCGATCAGCGGCGTATCGGTGATGTACACCGCGTCCACGACGATGAACCGGTCCTTGGTCTTGGCATCGTCGGTGACCGACTGGAAGTCGGTCTCGTCGATCACCCTCACGCCGCGGCCGAGCATCTGCTCGAAGTACGTACGGCTCTTTACACCGCGCATGAACAGCAAGCATTCCAGAGGCTTGACATCGGTGCCGGTGGCGATCATGTCGACGGTGACCACGATCCTGGGGTTCATCGAGTTCCGGAACGCTTGCAGGAGATCATCAGGCTTGCCATCCCGCGCCCGGTACGTGATCTTGGTCGCGAACTCGTTGCCCTTGCCAAACACCTCGCGGACTACCTGCACGATGTCGTCCGCGTGCGAGTCGTCCTTGGCAAAGATCAGCGTCTTGGGCACGGTACGGCGGCCTGGAAACAACTCGGTGAACAGCTTGTCGCGGAAAGTCTGGATGACCGTGCGGATCTGGTCCTGGGCCACGACGGCGCGGTCAAGCTGGCCTGCTGTGTACTGGATTGGCTCGTCGGTGGCCTCCCACCGGACCTTGCGGGTCTGCCGGTCACGGAAGCCCGCGAAGTCACCGGCCTCGATGACGGATCCGGCTTTGGTGATCGCCGTCTCGATCTTGTAGACGGTGAAATCCACGTTTACGCCGTCAGCGACTGCCTGCTCGTGGGAGTACTCCATGACTAGGTTCTGGCGGAAGAACCCGAACGTCTGCTTGGTCGGAGTGGCAGTCAGGCCGATCAGGTGAGCGTCGAAGTACTCCAGTACCTGGCGCCACAGGCCGTAGATCGACCGGTGACATTCGTCGATGATGATCACATCGAATGCCTCGGGCGGGAGCACCGGGTTGTAGGACACCTCGACCGGCTTATCCAGGTGAAGTTCGTAGGCCGAGCGTTCGTCGGTCTCCTGATCCAACTCGGCCTCGCCCTTCAGGATCGAGAAGACCCGCTGCACCGTGGCGATGCAGACGCGGGACGGCGGGTCGATCGTGTTGTGCGTGAGGTGCTGGACGTTGTACTCGGCGGGGAACTTCCGCTGCGTCTCGGGAATCGTGAACTTATCGAACTCAAGCTTGGCCTGTGTGCCGAGGTTCGAGCGGTCGACCAGAAACAGGATTCGCTTCGCGTCCGCGTACTTAATCAAGCGATAGCACAGGTTTGCAGCCGTGAAGGTCTTACCAGAACCTGTGGCCATCTGGATCAGTGACCTGGGATGATCCTCGGCCAGTGACCGCTCCGCGTTGCGGATCGCTTCCGCCTGCTTGCCCCACAGGCCGGACTCGTCCAGCGGAGGCATCCCCTTGAGCCGCGCCCGGAACGTCGGCACGCCTGGGTTCTCGGCGATCTGCCGTTGCGATTCGACCAAGGTCTCCGGGCGGTGGAACGTGAACACGGCGCGACTGCGGGCATCGGGATCGTATCCGTTGGTGAACCGTGTCTCCGAACCGGTCGATTCGTAAATGAATGGCAGCGGGTAGACAGGCGGCTTGCTGATCCACTGCGGGAGACCGTCGATGTACTTGCCGGATTGGTGCTCAACCTCGGTCAGCGTCTCGCCTTCGGGCTTGGCCTCGATTACGCCCGCAGCCTGGCCGTTCAGGAAAAGGAGATAGTCAACTCGGCCGTGCGGCTTCTCCAGGGTGAACTCACGGACAGCAACGCCAGGTCCCGCGCCGAGGTTCAGCGCATCCTGACTCTGGACTACCCAACCCGCTGCGACAAGCTGCCTATCAATCTGCTTACGCGCTTTTGCCTCACGGGCGAGGTAATCGTCGTCGGATGAGCCGGAGGGCGACATACGTTGTGATGATACGCGCTACCTACCATTCGTCACGTAAATGATTAGTCAGACGCCAGCGCATGCCTGAACTATGCAAGCGGGGCACTGGCCGCGGAGGCAGTAACCGGCCGTCTCGCAAGAGCAGCGAGAGTCTCCTGGACAGGGGTGGTAGCCGCCGCAGCCGTGGTGATCAGCAGGCGGTGTGCCGTCCTCCCCAATCACCCAGTCGTGGGCCTGCTGGACCCCTTCTCCCCACTGCGGCGGTGGATACCGATCCGGCTCTGCCGGGGCCTGACCCTCATGACCTTGCATCACGACGGCACTGAGATGCGCCATCATTTCTTCCTCGATGTTCGCGACGCCACAGCCAACGCCACGCATTGAAATCAGATCCGCGAGAGCATAGGCCGGCTCCGGGCAGCCCAAGGTCTGGACCGGATCAAGCGGCTTGTGCTTGCCGGACAGCGGACCGGCCGACGCATCGCCAAGGACCCAGTCAAGGAAGGCGACCGCCCCGCGCAGCCAGGAATCATTCATCCACGACGCAGGCCACTGCCACGGTCGTTCCGCCCGCCAGGACGGCATGTCCTCCGGAAGATCGCCATACTCGGCAAGTCCATGCAGAGCCCAGCCGCGGATGAGGCGAATTTCCTCGTCGGTCCGAGCGAAGTGGAACCGGGCGCCGACGTACCGGCCTCGCGCTGGGTCGAGCAACGGGATAGCGTCGGCGGCTCCGGTCAGCCACCGCAGCACCCGCCGGGCCTGCTGCCGGTCAGGGTCCGGATCGTTGGCGAAGCGCCAAGGCGGCCAGCCGCACTCGGGCGGACAGGCATCCACGCCGTACCGCGCTTCGGCAGCGATCTCGTCCTCACCAGGCGGGCTACCGGTACCGGCCACGCCGCTGACCGGCGCCGTTCCCCGCCCTGTGAGAACCCATGACCAAGCGCGTGCCGTCCGGCTGCCAGGCACACACTCAGCCAGGGACTGGGCCATGACCGCCTCCATGAGCGGTCGCGGCCGGACGACGGTTGCCGGGAGCGCACCGGGAATCTGATGCCCCTCCACGACCAGCACCTCCTTCTCTTTCAGTCTGCTGCCTCCCGCCCAGCGATCCCAGCCGCCTCGGCCTCGATACCAGGAGCGTGCGGCACCCGAGGCATCGGCTCGTTACGCACGGCTTCCCGCTGTCTGGCTTCGAGTTCGGACTTCCACGCCGGAACCGGCGCCGCATCGGGATCATCCAGCTCAACCTGCATGGACGTAATCTCAGCGGCCCGCTCCCGCGCCTCCCGAGCCTTACGCTGGGCGGCCGCGTCCAGTCGCCCGCTGATCTCCCGAAGCTGCTCAGCAATCTCACCGAACCGGCCAAGATGCGCCCCAAGATCCGGCCACGCCGACGACCCAGCTTCCTCCCTCAACGGCGCGGCCGACGACGCTGGCTGCTCGGACTCAAGATCCGGCGACTCAGCCCGAAGCGGCTCGATGGCCTGATCGGGATACCGACGCCGCAACTCAGCATCAGCCGCAACGGCCCGATCCCTGGTCGGCGCAGTAGCCCGTTCCCAAGCGTCGTAAGCCTCCTGCGCATCAGCCAGCCGCTCGGCAAGCTCACCGGCCATCTCTTCCCACCGCGCCAGAACCCGAGCCCGCTCACCCAGCCGCAACCGAGCCTGATCACCACCGGCAACCGCTGCATTCCGCCGAGCCCGATCAACCTCGATCTGCGTCCGCCGAATCTCCGCCCGAACAACCGCGAGATCGTCCCCGCAGTACGCCGGCGCCCACTCCGTCTCCTGCGCGAACGCCGACCGCCAAGCCCACAGCTTCCCGTCGCTGTACTCCCGCAAGCTCCCCGGCTGATACCCCAGCGCCTGCGCCGCAGCCTGCCAAGCCGCCCGAGCATCCGCCGAATGCTGCCCAGGCCGAGGCCCTATCGCCTCACACGGATGACCCCACCCCCACATCTCCCGATACGCGGCCACCACCCCGGCCCGCTGCTCCCAGTCAGCCCGATCCAGCGGATGCTCAGGCACAGCCCCAAGCCCCGCCACCCACGCAGGCTGATACTCAGCCGCATACTCGCCAAGCCGACGCTGCCGCTCATCCATCGCCGCCGCCAGCTCCCTGGCAAACCGGTCCATCTCCGCAGCCCCGGTCACCGGCACCTGCTCAGACCACGCCCGCGCCGCTACCGCAGGCACGCCAGCGATCTGCTGCCGAACCCGCCAATCCACGACCTTCGCAACCGACTCAGCATCTTCCAGCGACCCGCCCGCGACCGCCCGCCGCAGCACATCCGCCCCTTCAAACCCAGCCGCCTCAGCCTCCCGCAGCGACCGCCACAACCAAGTCGCCGCCGGATCCCCCATAACCTCCCGCGCCTGCCCCTCACCGAGCACGTCACGGACAGCCGCCTCGTACCGACCTCGCTCAGCCTCCCGCACCACCTCCTGCCACTGCACGCCCAGCACATCCAGCCGATCAGCATCCGACCACGCCGCCTCGCGCGTATCGGTAGCCGAAAGCTGCTGCCCGTCCCTGCCCAGGCACTGACCAAGCACTTCTTCCGCCAACGGCACACCACCAACTGCCCGCCCGGAGCCCGCCTCCCGCCCGGCAGCCTCAAGAACCCGCCGGTCATACCGCGCCAACTCCGCCGCAGGCAACGGACCAGGACCCGGATCAGCGATCCGCCAACCCCCGATAACCCACGCCTCATTGCGATCCCGCCCACGGGTCATCGCCACGTTCACGGCCTGGCGGTCCTCCTCGCCCGTGAACACGGCAATCCCGGAATCAACGGTCTGGCCCTCAGCCGAGTGAAAGGTCACCGCATACGCCAGCTGCGCATCCTCACGCCGATAGTCCCGGCTCAGCAAGAACGGCGCCGACCACAACTCCTCACCGGAAACATCATCACGGCCGGTCAGCCGCTGAACCTGAACCAGCCTCCCGCCAACACCCGCACGAGCGCTGGCAACCCGCAGGATGTCCCTATTCGCCAGCGTCCGCCCCGGCTCCCCGGCGTTCACATAGTTAGCGTTCTTACGGGCCATGACCCAATCACCCGCCGACGCCACCGCCCCATCCCGAAGCCAGACGACCGGCCCGTCACTGACAACACCCCACGCGATCAGATCCCCCCGAACCCGCCGCGCCAACTCAGCGGCCACCGCCTCAGTCCCGGCCATCAGCACCGTGTGCTGCCCATTCAGCCGATCATGCAAATAAGCACGGCCAGCATCTTCCAGAACATCCTCACCCCGACCAGCATGCAGCCGCCCGTGCTCCCGGTACCCGGCGAGCACGGTCACGTCGCCATCGCGCAGCCGCAGCGACGCCTCGGCCTCCCAGCCATGGCGGAACCGGCCGGCCTCACTCAGCCGCACAAACCCGAGCGTCCTGGCCAGCATCACCATGCCCCCGCCGCGCTCCACGGCCTGAAGCTGCATCGGGTCACCCGTCACGACCACCTTCGCGCCGTGCACGGCCGCCCGGCCCACGATGTCGCCCAGGTCAGCCAGCGACATCATCGACGCCTCGTCCAAAGCCAGCAACGTCCCCGGCCGCAGCTCAACCGGACGCCCGGCCTCACCAGGACGCACCGACCGGCCCAGCCACTCAGCCGTGTTATACGCCTCCAAAGCCACGCCACGCCTGGCAGCCTCGTCCCTGATCACATTGCGCGCATTGCTGGAGGTGGTCAGCGCGACCACCGGCCCCATCTCAGCCTCCGTCCAGATCCGCGCAATCCCCACGGCCGTCCGCGTCTTGCCCGTTCCCGGCGGCCCGACCATAACCTCCGCCGGCCGAGGCGAGGTCAGCAGAAAAAAGGCGGCCGCAGCCTGGTCCATCCGCAGCCCGCTCCCAGCGACCTCGCTCATCGCCGCGGCTGTAGTAACCGCGGGCTGAAGCTGAGCCTCCAACCGACCACGCTCCGCGCCGAGCATCGCCGCGGCCACGTCCAGATCAAGCACCGGCCCGCCGATCGCCTGAGCCTTGAGCCGCTCCTCCAACGTGAGCTGAGCCTGACTCGCAAACCGCTCCGCTCCATGCGGCCGGAACACGCTCTCCCCACCGAACCGGCGCAAGCAATCCGGCACCCGCGGCCACTCCGGAGCCGACAGCAACGCCACCGCCTCGCCCGCCCGGCCGCCGATCGCCCGGTCAGCCAGCGCCTCCAGCGTCACCCGATCCGCCATCGCGCCAGCAGGCAGCGCCTCACCAAGATGCCGGATCAAGTCCGCCCTAGTCCACGTCGTCATCTTCGCCTGCACAATGAACACAGCCTCGGCCATCACGCGGTTAGCCTCATCAACCGCCAGGCCACGGGCACTATCAGGCTGGGTGACCGGAACCCTGATCCGCAGACGCTCCTGCTCCACCGCCCGACCTTGCTCCGGCTCCGCCGCCCGCTCGGCAGCGGAACTCGCCTGCGCCCGGCAGACGTCGCGCCTGACCTGGCGCCGTGCCTGCTCCTCCCGCTGCTCCTGAGCCTCAAAGGCCCGCAAGAGCAGAGCAGGATCAGCAGAGACTGCTTCAGATCCGCCCAGAGTCACAAAACTGGCGAACGACTCCATCCGCTCCAGCTCAACCCGATCCAGATCCCGGCCATGCTGACGAGCGAACTCCAAAGCCATTTCCCGCGCCACCCGGAGCACCGCGCCAGAAGGCTCAAGCTCCGAGGTGCCAGCCGTCGCCGACCGCCGGGCGGCTTCCTGCGCCTGGCGGGCCGCCTCGGCCACCGCATCAGGGATCGAGGACAGCTCGCCCACGTCGTGCTCGCGAGCCCGCGCCTCCCAAGCACGCAGCTCCCCCCGAAGATCCAGCGGCTCGCCAGACTTGGGCGACCGCGACCGCAAAGCGACGTCCCGCTGAATCAGGAACATCTGCCGCGCGTCCGGCCGCAGACCATGCTCAAGCTCTCGCTCGTCAGCGATCTGCCGGGCCTCTTCAACAATGGTCTGCCGACGGGACGAGAACGCGTCCATGAGTTCCTGACTGATCCCGGCGATCTCCCGCCCATGCCCGTCCAGGCGCCGCACCCACGCCACCCCGAACATCCGGGTCAGCGCCGACTCCATCTCAGCCGCCGCGACCGCAGCCGCAGCCCCCTGAAACCGTACAGGGCCTTAGAGTCCAGCTTCCGCCACTTGCCGTCCCGCTCAGTGCTCACCTTCGCGAGCACCAGATTGTGGACATGCAACTGCGGATCCCCGGTCCGGGAAGTGTGCTGCCGGAACGACCCGATCACCCAGTCGCGGGCATGCTCCCATTTGCCCAGCTCAGCCATAGATTCAGCGCCCGTCCCCCGGTGATACCCGGTACGCGTCAGCCCAGCCTCATCCTGAAGGTACTCAAGCGCCGCCGCGTTCCCCGCCATGATCGCCTCCCAGACCTGCGCGGCCTGGCGCTCATAGTGACCCGCTTCAGCGTCGCTGCCCGCTTGCCGTGCCCGCTCGGCCCTGGCCAGCAGCCCGCCATAGAACAGCGTCACCGACTTGGACACCGACACCGTGACATCCCAGAACGGAACAGCATGCCTGGCCTGCGCCCGCGCCAACGTCCGCAATTCCGCCTTCCTTCCGTCACTAGCATGCGGTTCCGCCTTAACCAGCTCGGCGTAAATGTCATCCTCGGATGTGAACCTCTGTGGTGCTCGGCCCAGCCGTGTCCTACCGGATGGATCGCGCGGGTCAGCATGCTGCCCGAACAGCGGCTCGAACACCTCCCGGTCGATCACCGCGGCTTCAGCAAAACCGAGCGCCGCCAATCCCCGCCCGGTCCATCGACCTGGCGGCTCTCCACCCTTGTCAGTCGGTGCAAGGTAATAATCCAGCGGAGACATAGCCGCCGAGTCACCAGTGCCTATCTGCCTCCACGGATACGATGCGTCGAACCCCGGATTGACTTTCAAGACAACGGCCAAAGACAACGCCTCCCCCGCCGTGCCCGCAGGGCACGGCGGCTTCAACCAAGATCATTAGTTAAGGCCACGGCGTGAATGCTACATGGTGATGCAGATCAGTTTATATCGCTGTGAGCCACAACCAAGTTCCGAAGTTTGTCGCAGCTGCCTGTCCAGCCCAGTGATCTTGCAAAGTCCGACTTCGCCTTGAGAGTTACTGTCCGCGGCGGCGCTGTCCTGTGCCTGGGAAGTTGAGGCACTGCCAGTGCTTCTCGGGCAACGGGCGTAGGGCTGCAAGCATCTTGAGGTACCAGATGATCAGGCTCGATCTTCTGGCCCTCGCGCGGCACTGGACGTTACAGCCGCGACGAGGCGGGCGGGCGCTGACGAATCGCAGCCTGCGCCCGCCCGAACGGCTAAAGCATTGCTAGGGCATCAGAAGTGGTGCAGGCTGCCCCGCCTCGGCTAGAGCCCGGGCAAGCCGGTTCCACGCCGAGCGGTTCTGGCTGGACCGCCGAACCTTGAGCCAGAGGCCGGGCCGCCCGCCGTTATCGTTGATGAGGCGATAGTCGCCAGAACACACATTGATGACATCAGGTCGGCTCGGCTCCCACCAGATTGTCAGGGATATCAGCCAGTTAAGGTGACCCGTGCTTGCCATCGCATCCTCCTGCGCGGCTCGTTGCACCGTTCTGCACGGTGCGGATGCTTCTTATACCTGGAACTCAGCGGCGAGGTCCGCACCAAGCTGTTCGGGCACCGCATGCAGGACAAGCAGCGGCGGACGGACCTGATCCGCGACCGGGCTGTCGGCCCTTCCGCTCGGGCAGATTGGAGTCTGGCTGATCCTCCCCGAGGTGGCATGGAGCCAGACCTGACAGCCTTCAGGCAGGGTCACCGAGCACCGCGGCGAACCCGCCGGAAAAGTCCCTGCCGAGCCCGGTCCGGCCAGCCCAGCTTCTGCTGAGCGCCGCCGCGAGCCATACGCCGGCCCAGGTACGGAATGTGGTACGGGATACCGCTCCATGCCATCACCAGTGCGGAAGAAGCGACCTAGCTCTGGACACTCATCGGCATAACAGTCACGACATAACCTTGCGAGCAACTTTCTCGGAGGCATCGTCCTCGCAACCCTCGACTGGACAGGGCATCGCTTTGGCCGACAATGCGGGACGGCAGGACACGTTGATAGCCTTGTGACCTGGGCATACTTGCACCACAAGTGGTGTTAGAGTGATTCGGAGAGGGAAGATAGGTGAGTGAGCGATGACTACAGGGCACAGGCAACGTCAGAGCGTCACCTTCACGGACGAGGCTGCTGACGCCGTGGTAGACCTGGCAAAGAAGCGAGGTACGTCCGTCTCTGAAGTCGTTCGTGAGGCGGTCGCGCTGCAGGTTTGGCTTGAGCAAACCAAGGACGCGGGCGAGAAGGTCTATGTCGGTCAAGAACCAGGTCCGAAGCGCGAGGTCGAGTTCATCCGCTGACCCCTCCGCATCTCATGGTGCCGCTACGTCAGGGCGGACCGACCACTCCGACGAGTCGAAGGAGATCGTTAAGCTAGGTTTTGCTGGTCAGGTGAAACCAGAGAAAGAGACTCTGCGGCGCTTCATTGTCACAGCACTCCTAGTCATATTCGGCGGAATCGCCGCAGGAGCGTTTCTAGGAATATTCTGGGGCAAGTGGGCTCAGGTCCAGCAGCTACTCACGGTGTACTTGCCAGCCGTAACAGCCCTGCTGGGCAGCGCAGTAGCGTTCTACATGATTGAATCGCGCTAGTAGCCTCCTGAACTCGCACGATCGCACCGCCCGGCTTTCACGTCGGCGACAAAGCGCCTCCAGACGGCTACCTCCATCACCATGACGTGGCCATGCGGGTCTTTGGAGTCCCGGACCGCAACGGCGTTCGGCAGGTTGAGCGCAACCTCGACACAGTCGCCGCCTCCGTTGCCGCTGTAGCTGGACTTTTGCCAGCGTGGCTCTATCTGGTCTTCCATTGCTCCGCTGCCTCCAAGATGAGCTTCCGAGACTCCTCGCACGGGAGCGCGTCTCCCCGCACGAGGTCAAAGACCACCGCGGCGTGCCGCACGAGCTGCCTGCGCTCCTCGGTCACGTCTTCGACAGCCTCCATGCGGAGCACCTCCGGTGCGCCGTCGCACGATGCCAGCGCGAAGCCGCCGCTAAGGCCAGCAGTCGCTCCGCGAGCGGACGGCACCACCTGGACCTGAACATAGGCTCGCCCGGCCAAGTCTCCTACGTGGCTGAGCTGGTCGCTCATAGTTGGGGGCGACCCGATCAACCTGTGCAGCACACTTTCGTCAAGCACTGTAACCACGTGCGGCGGTTCGGCGCGATCAAGTATTGCCTGACGCTCCATCCGCACCGCGACCATTTCCTCGGCCTTCGTATCATCAGCACCGGCCGCCACGAACAGCGCTCGCGCGTACTCCGGGATCTGTAGCAAGCCTGGGACGATCACTGGTTGCCAGAGGCGCAGGGCGTGGGCTTCGCCTTCTGCATTTAGCCAGTCCTCGAACCAGGTTGGTATGGGGCCGCTGCCGCGCCGCGCGAGCATGGCCATCCGTCCGAAGAGTTCGTCGTCCAGGCGGCAAGCCTGGCACCACGCGGCCAGCACCTCGGCGGTCGGCGGTCGTTCGCCGGTCTCGGCCTTGGCGATGACGGTTCGGTCGAATCCGAGCTTCGCGGCTAAGGAATCCTGACTGCTGAATCCGGCGGTCATCCGGGCGCGCCGCAACTCGTCGCCGAGGAATGCGGCCGGGTTGGTCTCAGAGTCGCGCCGAGCCATCGTGGCAGACCTCCAGGCAGTCGTGGCAGATCGTGGCGCCTGCCGGTGCCACGTACTTAATTATCCCTCTACCTGCGAGATTAGAGCCACAGATATCGTCCGGCACGATTCGCAGACGCGGGGGTTAACAAGGTGGCACACGAATTACCTCGCCTGCGCGAGAACCATCCCGCCTGGCATATCTGGGCGTCAGCGCAGGGTCGGCTTTACGCGACGGCACGCCGTATGTCCGCGCTGCTACCGGGCGCGTCCGTCACCGTGGACGCGGTGACGGCGGACGGCCTGAGCCTGGCCATCGCAGCAGCTGAGCGTGATGCCGGGCGGACGACCGACCTGTGGGAGAGGGCTAGTCATGGACATTGAACTACTCGCCGGCGCTCGCTTGCCGAGTCTCGCGCAGACTTTCCGCGAGTACGGCGGCCGGTGGGAAATAGAAAAGGTGCCGAAAGGCGTCGAGTGGGTAGCTGTCCTGCGCGAGACCGGCGGCGACTATATCCAGATCGTGGCCGCTCAGGATATCCACGCGCTGCGCTACCGGATGAATCAGGTGGAGAAAGACGAGCCGGAAGATCGCGCAAGCGCGGACAAGAAGCGCACGCCCGGCAACGCTGGCAGTGTGCGCTAAAGCCTACGCTGTGGCTCTGGTTGGCGGCATCAGCGGTCAGGCGCGAGCCACTTCCATGACTTGCCGGTGACGATCGCGCTGACCGTGCTCGGCGAGACTTCGTACTTGTCGGCGAGTTGCTGCTGCGTTGGCTGCGGGAACTCGAAGGCGTACCGGTCTCGTATCTCCCTGACCTGAGCGTCGGTGAGTTTGAACCGCTGGGCCGGCGACTGCGGCAAGTATTCATCGCCGTAGCCGACCGTGCCTTTGACGAGCTCGTCGATCAGCGCGGCTTCCCAGGAACCTGGGCGCCCGGCTGTCAAGGCGTCGCTGGACCCAAGCTGGCCGGCCACCTGAGCGAGTACCGAGGTGAGCCAGTCGGCGAAGTCGTGCTCGGTCCGCGCTGCTTGCGTGATCGCGTGGACTGCCTTAGCGGTGTACGACGGCGCGGCCATCAGACTTCAGCTCCCACTAGCTGGTCAGCATCGGCATTCGCGCCGGAAGCCACCATGCGCTCGGCTTCGTCGACGGCAGCGATCGCTGCTCGGGTGGCGGCCGCGTGCTCGGTGCTGCGCGCGGCCTCGCCGGAACGCCAGGTGGCCCACACAATGTCGCGGAGCGGCTTGGGGACCTGGTACCAGTGCGGGCGGCACATGAGCCGGTCGGCGCGGACATCCTGCTGGCATCCGCCGACCGGGCACTGATGCGGCGCCGGCTCGACCTGGCCCGGCAGCGGCAGCCAGCCGCTACCAGGGCCGCGGCCTGCCGGGGCGTTCCTTAGATGCGTGTTCACGGTGTCCTCCGGGGCGCGTACCGCGATTGGCATTTGAGTCACGGCTGATCAGCTCGTTTCGATCTGCTCGATCACCGGCGAGATGATCGGGTTCAGGCAAGGGAGGATGGCGGCCACGGAGGCTGCGCACGCTTCGGGCAGCGCTGCCGGCGACCCAGACTCCGCGGGTCGGGGCAGGCCTGCGGAGTCGAGGGCGAACCGCAGGCTGGCGGTGCAGAGCAGGTACCGGCTGCGGGCGAGATCCTCGCCGTCGGGCTCGTACCAGCTGTCTGCGCTGAGGAAGGGATCGGTTGGCCAGTCGGTCCAGCCGCGCAGCGACCGTAGCGCCTGGTGCTGACCGGTGATCAGATCGATTACGGCGACTAGCGAGCCGTCCCAATCCGAACGCTCGAGCCTGGCCGCGCGGATGCGAGGATGGCAGCTCGTCAGCATTCTGCGCCAGCGCATCGAGGAAGGCGACTACCAGCCTGACACCGCGATACCGTCGCTGGTCAAGCTCACGGCCGAGTTCGAGGTGGCCGAAGTGACCGTGCGCAAGGCGGTGGACGCGCTCAAGCGCGAAGGCCTGCTCGCCGGCACGCCTGGCAAGGGCACGTACGTGGTGCCGCGGGGCCAGTAGGCGAAGCTTCGCAGACTGTCTGCCGCCCAGAGCATCGCCCGCATGATGACGGTGCGGACCTTCTTCCGCAGGCTTTCCAGGTCATCCGCTGAGACCGTGAGAGTCGTGTCCTCGACATGCTTAGTATGCGCTGCATGCGCAACAGGCAGTCGAAGAAAGTTCCGGCGAACGCGCGAAATTGGAGCCCGGTTAGTCGCTGTCGTCGTCGAAGACTGACACCACCCGCTTCGCCAGATAGGGCGATATAATCCGCCATGCCAGCGCGCGCCGTATGAGCCTGATGTAGGCGACGGCGATCAGCGCTCCGGGCGTGATTCGGTCGTTCAATGCACCAGCCTTCCGCCGTTGCCCTCAACCCGCGTGAGCGTGGCCAGCATCGCGGCAGGATGCGCTTCAAGGACGTGGTAAGCGCGCTGCGGTTCTAGTGCCGCATCAAGGTCTCCGCAACGGTGGCGGGTGACGTGCCAGCGGCCGGCCAGTTCTTCGTTTAGTGCCGTGACCTCGGCATCGGGGTCATCCATGCGCGGCTTCCGGATCGGGCCGGATACCGGCGGCACGGCCGTGGGCTGGTACGGGCTGTGTCATACCTTGACCAGCGATCTTCCGTGCCGCGCGGCTAGACCACGGAACAGGCTGGCCGATTCCTCGGCCGATATCGCGACCTTCGACAGTGCCGCGAAGGTGGTGCGCAAGGCCCGTGCCTCGGCTTCGCGGGTAGTGACCATGACGTGGCCGCTCGCGTCAGACACGCACGTCGCGTCGGCGTCGGCCGGGTCGGCGAAGCCCAAGAGAGTGAAAGGCAGGCTCAGCCTCGGCAACGGCTCGGTGAGAGGCACCACCTGCACGGTCGCGCTGCTGGCGGCTGCCGCCAGGTGTTCCATTTGGAGGCTCATGGTTTGAATTGAGCCAACCGGCCTGATCAACGCTGCCTCGTCAATGACGACATGCAGCCCGATCCCGGCTTCGCGCGCGAGCTGCTGCCTGCGGAGAGTGGATGCCACCAGCCTGGCTATCTGATCGGCATCGGTCCCCGGCCGCGACGCGCGCCAGGCCGCTGCCGCGTAGTCCGCGGTCTGGAGCAGGCCAGGCACCGCCTGAACCGCGAACTCGCATACCTGCGACGCTGCCGCTTCCAGGCCCAGATATTCACCGGCCCCTGCGGGCAGCAGGTCCTCATACTCCGCCCACCAGCCCTTGCGCTGGCCTTCGCGCGCTAGATCAGCCAGCAA
>CAWAPP010000001.1:0-365847 GCA_963783935.1 uncultured Actinomycetota bacterium | reverse complement strand
GTCGACATCAAGGGCCGCGAGCTGGCGGGACGCTTCAGGATCGGTCGCGAGGTCATGGGGAAGGATCTTCTGTCGGTGCGTCCCTGGGACGAACTGCATGCAGCCGCGCTCGACCGGACAGTCGTGCAGCGGCAGCCAAGCTGCGACCGCGTTATAGCTCCGTTCGGGATCCCAATAGGCTTCGTCCTGGTGCCAGGGGGTCTTCTTTCCGTCGCGCGGGCGCTTCCAGAGGAACTGGCCCCATGCCACGAGCTGGTCCTCGGCGGCGCCGAGAAGGGCTCTGCGTAACGGCGTGCGTTGTAGCGAAAAGTCGTGTCGAGCAGTTGAGGGAAGGTCATTTCGGGGAACGCGAACTGCTGGAACCCGGACTCACCGCCGTCCGTCCGACCGCCGCTGGCCTGAGCTTCGAGCACCACTGTCTCGAAAGCACCTTCGAGCCATCTCAGCTCGGCGTCGGTAGTGATGCGTTCCACGCTGAGGTAACCGTGCTCGCGAAAGAACGCAACTTCCTCGGCTGTGGGCCTGACCTGCAGGTCCCTCGGTGGTGGCGGAACAAATGCTGTGTTTGACATACCTGATCCTCCAATCAAGTGAGCCGTTTCTCAGGTGCGCCGCAGGACCGCGATATACGATCAGTACCAACGATGGGCTCGATGCTCTCGATGCGCCAAGGCGTGTCGCGGGCCACGTTCCGCAGATCGTCGGGAGTGAGTTGCCAGTAGAAGAACCAGTCGCCGCCTGGCCGGCAAATCTGAGGCGGAGTCGTGGCTCGCCCGGAGGACGTCCAGCCGCAGCCACGCGACGGAAGTAGGCGAGGTACTCCGGGCCTTTCCTAGTGATATCCATGCTCTCGCCGACGAGCAGCGCTCCCGGCCGACAGCGTGCGGCCAGCCACTCGAGGTGCTCCGACGCCTTTTCAGGGCCGACGAGCAGCCCGAGGTTGTTGCCGAGCATGAGCACCGCGTCAAAGCGCTCCTCGGTCAGCAGCGCTTCGTCTGCCAGCGACCCCAAGCGTGCGTCAAGTCCGCGGCGGCGGCACACGTCGACCGCCCCGGGAGACGGATCCAGGCCGATCATCTCGCAACCCAACGCTTGGAGGTACAGCGCATGGCGGCCTGCGCCACAGCCGACGTCGAGCACGCGCCCGCGCAATCGGCTGAGCGCATCGGTGACCTCGGTCAGTCTTGGGCAGTGTCGAGGAACTCGGTCGCCTCGGTCGAGACGAGGCTCCCGTCGTCGTGCTCGATCTGGTAACAACCGACTCCACCATCCAGGGCTTCAACCGGGCCCTGCCGATCGGGTCGTTGTGCGCTGCCATCGAGGTCACAGCAATCTCCAAGGCGGATGGGCATGCGGCGGCGCCGCGCCGGATGGGCAGGCAAGCTGGGATCGTTCATGCAGAGTGACTTGACGGAGTCGACCGGAGGTCGCCGACGTGACCGCGTGGACGTGCACACCAGTCGGCAACGACGAAGCGGACAATGCTAACCGAACAGTTCTGATCATTCAGAATCCATAGATGAACCCGCCAATTCGCCCGCAAAGCGCACAACGCTTAAAAATCATACCAGGGAAACGGTTAGTAGCCGTCGTTATATGGCCGTCTTCTTCACCCGGGACAAGGCGGCCTGCCAATCTTCGCCGCTCGACGTGTCGGGTTGATGGGTCTACTCTCGGTTGTCAGTGGAGGAGACAGACGGCGTTCACGACAGTGCTCTACGGCAACTGTGCGCGCGGCTAGGAATCGCGCCATATCGGTCTTGCGAGGTCGAGCGGCTCCGCGGTGGCCTACATACCGCGGCCTATCGCATTCGCGTCGAGCCGGCCGCCGCGGATCCAGTGTCCTTCGTGCTCCGCGTCTATCCGGGCTACCCAGACGATGGCGCGATGTGCCGCGCCGAGGCAGTCAGTCTCGAAGCGCTCGCCGCGACTCCTGTGCCGGCGCCTGGAGTGTGGTGGTCAGATCCTGAGGGCACGCTGTTCGGCGCACCAGCGACTGCCATCGAGTTCATACGCGGCGCGGTGCCGTCCGTGCTGGACTCCGGGGTCTACCGCGAGATTGCCGGGGTCCTTGCCCTTCTCCATCGTCAGCGAAGCCCACGTGGTCTGGCGCGCTCGATGCGCATGCCTCCGCCGGGTGTCACGAGCAGCCTTGCGCAGTGCGTGGACGAGGAGTGGCCGGGCCTATCCGCAGAGGACGATTGCTTCCTCCACGGCGATCTCTGCGCCGCGAATACCCTCTTCTGCGAAGGTCGAATTGCGGCGCTGATCGATTGGAGCCACGCCTTCACAGGGCCACCCAGCCTCGACGTCGCGGCAATTTGGCTCGACGGGGAACTCTTCGGAGCGCCGGGAGCTGGAGACGCGGCGCTCGCTGCATACCTTGATGCCGGCGGTCACCGCCTGCCCGGATTCGTTGGCGTTGCGGCGTTCTACGCGAGCTACGCGGAAAAGCGCCTGCCGGCGTGGATCTCATTGATGCGGTAGCCAAGGAAGTCCGGGTGAATTGCCCGGCCGGGAAACCGCCCGGGCCAGGCGCCGGCCGGGGTCAGGCCTCTGGCATGCGTACCGGAGTCAATAGTCGGTGGCGCTATGTAGCATCCGATGTGTCCTTTGATTAGCGGTTCGACGGCTGTCGCTGTGGACGACCTTCCGGCCGCCTAACGCGGCTGTCGCCGAAACCACATGCCGGGCGGCATCTTCGAGAAGCCGCCGGGTCACCTGGTCGCTAACGGCCACTTGTTCCAGCTCCCCGTCCGCCACAAGCGCGGAGATCTTCTCCCGCCCGGGCTGCCAGGTCATGTGCCCGCTTCCTGATCCAGGACCGCGACTAGCGGTCGTCGGGTGACCTCGGTGCGGAAGCTGTCCGTACTTGATCCTTCGTGCCACCACTGGCCGGACCGGATGGTGGCGTTCACTTCCCGGCCAAGCCGTTCCCCGGCCCGCTGGGCCGCGTCGTCGACCTCGTCCCGATCTGGTCGCCCGATCACCAGCACGTCGACATCAGCAGGCGCCCTGCCCCGCTGCCCCGCGTACCGGGCCGCCCACGACCCGAACAAGTACACCGACTCCACCCCGGCCAGGCCGGCGAACTCCTCGCCGACCACCTGCTTGGCCCAACGACCGCAACAGCAGCTCCGTCAGCGGCCCGGTCAGCGGCGAGGGCGACGCGGTCACCAGCCTGGCGCTGCCCAGCCGCCGCGACGACACCACCCGGCCTCCTCCGCCCTGGCCATCTCCCGCTGCGCGGACGACACCGATCCCCCGACACGCTCAGCCAGTTCAGTCAGTGACCATTCCCGCCCCGTCGACAACAGCACCAGGGCCAGCATGTCAGCCTGAAGACGCGACCGCAGCAGCGGCGCAGGAGCTTGCATAACACGCAATATACATCCCGCGATACGACAATCTGGGCCGGTGCCCAGACGAACCACCCGCGATTTCCGTCGCACGCGACGGCGGCCTCCGCGCCATGCTCATTGTCAGGCTACGCTCCGTAACGATGTCGCATGATGATCCAGTTCTCCATGGAACGACTCGTGGAACGACCTGCCTGAGCGCCCTGTGCATTCTGTGCTTTCCTGGCATTCAGTGGTTCAGTCTGTGCAGGCTGAGCGCCCGGCACGCCCGGCCGACGGACTTTTAATCCGTAGGTTCCGGGTTCGAGCCCCGGGCGCGCCACTGCCAGCCGGACCCGTCGCCTTCTTTGCTCCCGGCTAGTCGCGGGTGAGGGCAACATACGACCGGTCTTCGGCCGGGTCGCTCCAGTCGTCCGGCGTGCTCAGGTGAGGCGTAGCCGCTCCGATGGCTTCCTCCGAAGGCCACTTCAGCAGCACGAGGTGCCCGTTACCCTCATCAAGCATCCGACCGAGTGCCTTTTCAGCCCAGAACCGCAACTGTGCGTCGGGGACGTCCGGGTACGCTCCGCGAAGCAGCCAGATGAATTCGTAGAGGCCAACGCTGGACACGTCCAGGAGATCGCTTACCTCCTGAACGAGCCAGCCGGGCACATCTTCGTTCATAGCAGAGCCGTTCATAGCAGAGCCATTCGTAGCGGAGCCATTCGTAGCAGGGTCGTTCATGGCAGGGTCGGGTTTCCGAGCAGCGGGATCTTCACAGTCACGCCATTTTGCGAGACCACGGCGTACGGACCTGTGGTGAGCGGATCGGGCCGTGTCCCTTCAGCGTATCCCGGCATGATCCGGATCTGGCGGCCCGGATTCGCTGGATCGCGGAACACTTCGCCTCCTCCGCTCTTGGAGGGAGTACGGGTCCAGTCCGAAGGAATGCTGTCTTCGACTTGCTGTGGGTCCATCCCGTTCAGCGTCTGCGGATCGAAGTCCTGCGGCCCGGGGATGGTGCCTGAACCCCCGCCCGGATCGGAGTCACCGGCCGGTGCCCCGCTGTCACCGCCGCTGGACCGCATCAGCGTGGCCCGGTCCGGACCTGCGGCGTTGCGGATGATGGAGGACGCTCCCGCACCCACCATAGTGGCGCCGCCGGCGATTCCGGCCGCAGAGATCGCGTTGAGCGGAACACCTGCAACGGCGCCCACGCCAGTGGCGTCGAGGCCGACGCCGAGCACTTCGCCGCCGGCGCTGATGGTGGTCAGGCCGATCCCGCCTAGCATGGCGAAGACTCCGCCAGGGTCATGGATCATCGCGTTGCCGACCGAGGCCGTCGCGTTGACCGCGTCTTCGCCGAGGTGCTCGGCGCCGTGCAGGAAGCTGGACCAGAAACTTTCGTGCCCGCCGTGGCCAGGCACCCCGGCGGCTCCGCCTCTGGCGGACTTAGGTGACATGCCGGTTAGTTCGCTGGCCGCGGCACCGAACGCGATCACCGCCTGGGTGGTCGCATGGCTGGCCTGTTCGGTGGCCCTTGCGCACAGGCTCAGCGCTGTGGCCCGCTCAGTGTCGTACCGGACTGACAGGCTGCTCATCCGAGCGGCGGCCTCGTTCGCCGCTGACGCCGCGTCGCTGGCCGCCGAGCGGGCGTTCTCGGCTGCGAGGTGCGCCGCCGGTGAATGCGGGCTAGCGGTGACCTGGGCGTCGGCAGCGGTCGATGCCCGGTCGGCATCGGTGGCGAACTGCTGAGTTCGCTGTGCCGCGGCCTGGGCATCGGTAAGCGCACGGGCGGCGGCGTTGCTCGCCGTAACTGCGTCGTTGGCCCGGCGCGCCGACTGCTGAGCAGCTTCGAGGTTGGCTGAGTACGCCCGCAACGCGGTGGCCCCCCGGCCCAGGGCAGCGGAGGTACCTGCGTAGGCAACGGCTAACTTGCTGGCGGCTGAGGCGCAGGCTGCGGCCCCTAGCCCGCTCCATACGAATCCGACGCCCTGGCCGGCCGCGATGACGAGAGTCGCGTGGCTGCGCTCGATCTCACCTTGCGCCGAGGTGAAGGTGGCGGCCGCACGGAACAGGTCCGCCGGATCGCCCTGCGGCACGGGAACCGGGCTGAGAAAGAGCCCGTCACCAGGTCCGTCGTTCGGGAGCATGACCCGGCTCAGGGCACCGCCGGGCCGCCCGGCCCCGGCGTGACTAGAGGAAATTGCGCACCGTCGGTCGCCACGTAGGCGGTCGCGGCGCTCGATGTGGCCCAGCTCAGGGATGCTGAGCATACGTCCAGGCCGCTTAGCGCGGCACCAAGGAGTGCCTCGAGCCGCGCATAGCCGCCCGCAGCCGCTCCCGCGCAGTTGTCCGCCGCCGACGCCACGCCGGACATGCTGCCCCGGACAGAGCCGGTGCTGGCCGCGACCCGCGCGAACTTGGCCGCCATCTCTTCCAGGGCGGCCGGCTCCACCACGATGCCGCCATTCAGCATCCGCGCCGCCTAACCTGCGAAACGGCTAATGCCCCACACAACATGGAGTCGATAATACATTCCTGACCGCACCCGAATGCTGTTGGGCACGTAGGGAGTGCGGCCGTCCGGGGGTGATGGCCAAGCGCGCGGGTTTCCCCACCTTGATCGGCTTGTCTGGCTCGTGCGGCCTGAACTGGTTCCTTAGCCTGCATCTTTCGTGATCTTGGTTGCTTGGCTGAGGCTGCGGCTGCGGGTTGTTTCCGGTGGCCGGGATCAGCTCGCGGCCGTAGCTGCCGACCCGCCGGCTGCGCTCCGACGGTGAGCCGGTGCCGAAAGAAGTCGGCGAGGCGCAATTTCTGAACGTGACCGTCGCGGCATGAGCGGGTAAAACGTACCGGAGCGGGTCACCTTGGATCAAGATCATCTGGTTCCGAATTATTATGCGAATCGTGCAACGACCCGCTCCGCGCTCTGCAATGGCGGCGGCGTTCAGGTCCGTCTGTTTACACCCGACATCACCGGAATCAGCAGGGCTAGCCGTCGGCATCCCGGTGCTTCGACCTTTCGATCCGGTCGATAGTTGTGCGCCCTAGGCCCGTGAGCGCATGGATTTCCTCCTTTGTGAATAGGCCGCTCTCCAGGCAGGCCAGCACGAGGCGATCGCGGTTAACTGCCTGGGCGCGCTGAGTCTCGCCCCAGGAGCGGAGTTCTTCCCGCAGCGCCTCGCGGTTCCCGGTCTCCGCCACACCTACTCCGCCTCAGCGTGGCAGGACGCCAGGAACATGAGCATCCGGGTCCCGTCCGCGCTCCGGTAGAAGTCGATCATCTTCTCGTTGAACTCCTGCTTTCGCGCGGCCGGGACGCTGATCGCGTCGATGCCGTGGGACATCAGCCAGCCGTTCATCATGTACCGGGCGGTCCGCTTGTTCCCGTCGAAGTAGAACTGCGTGAATGCGCCGAACAGAAAGTAAGCTCCGGCCTGCTCGAACACTCCAGGGACCACGCCCGTGATGAACGCAGTACCGCGGTCGTAGACGCGGAGCAGGTTCTCCGCGCCGCGCTCGGTTTGCGGGGGGTGATGCGTGCCGTACTCACCGAGGGAAACGCTGACGTTCGCCAACTCAGGCCCCTCACCCCGGAAGTGCCCTGCCTCTAGGGCCTCATAGTGGGCTATCAAGTGGTTGAGGTAGTCAGATGTCTTCTTGCTGAGATCGAACTGGCCTGATTCCACTAGATCATGCAGGTGGTTCGCTGACTCCGACAGGCTGAGGATCTGCCGTTCATCGCTGAGGCGCCGACCGCCGACCGTCACGCCGTCCAGAAGGGTCTGCACCTCGGGGTAGGTGAACGGGTTGCCCTCCAGTACCGCCGCGTCCCACACATAGGCGGGGAGCATACGCGTGAACCGCCATAGCGCCCTCCTGATGCCGCGCATCGGCAGTTCAGGTACGGAGGCAGAATCCCAGGTGAAGCCCAGGGGACTCGTGGCCTCATTCTCGCCCATTTCCCAGACGATACACCACTCGATGCATCGACCGCTACGTTGACCACGACGCCGCGCGATTCACTCACGGCGGCGGAACGGTGCCCTGTCATCCTCGGCGGCAGGCTCGTCATCCTCGTCGTCAATGAGCGCTGAAGCCGCTGAACTGGCCGCTTCGCGAGACCGGGCGGCGGCGTCTCTGTCAAGTTCGATTCGCTCGATGCACCACTCCGTCCACTCCGGCAGCAGCCGGAGCGCCGGGTTGGCGTAGCCGGGAAAGTAGCCGACGCGGATCAGGTGCGCCGCCATCTCGATACGGTGCGGCGAGCAGGCGTAGAACGAACGCTCATCCAGATTCTCATGCGGTCCCCACTCGCCGAGAATAGTGCCCGCAGCCTCGGCCACTGCCTCGGGGACGTCATCGTGCCGCGTGGCATACCAGCCCAGGAACGCATCATCAAGATGGCCTGCATCGAACAGGGATGAGCCTTCGCCGGTCTCCGCGGATCCGGTGAGGTCGCGGGCGCGGCGCCGAAGCCGGTAGTGCTCAAGGATGAGCTCGCGAGGCTCCGACCCTGCAGCATGTTCGCCAGCACCCCGGTCGCCAGGCAGGGGCCCAGCAACCGGGCGGTCATCCCCGCCGCACAGGGCGACAGCGCCGCGCCCGAGGCAGCGGGGCCGACGACGTCGCGCCATTCACTCAGCGCGTCCTCAGCCGAGGCGAACACGCCAGCGCCGACTACGACGGCGATCCAGCACAAGTCGAAATCCCATGCATACCAGTGATCCGGTGCGCCCCCGTCGTAGCTGAACGGGGCCATGAGCAGGAAACGGCTGCCGTACGCGTCGCGGGCAGCCAGGGGTTCGCCCGCTGGCCGGGAACCCCCGACCGGGTGGCCGGGACCGGGTTCCAGCCCGCGGTTCGCCAGCAGCCTGGCGACCAGGTCTGCTTCGGCCAGCGCGGTCTCATGCGGATCCTTGATGTCGGGAAATGTCTCGCGGGCACGCAGGTCAGCCTCGCTCATCGCCTCGGCAGGCGTCCGGGGTGCCACCAGAGCCAGCCCGGACAGCAGCGCCCAGAGTTTTTGCCAGTTATCCGCACCACGGGCGAGTTCCGCGCGCAGCGCCGCCCCGGTCTCCTCCGCGAGGGCACGCAGCCACTGGGGTGAATGAAGACCGGTCCCCGGCGACTGAAGGCGATCGTAGAACTCGTCGCCTACGATCTGGCAGGCTTGCGTCTCCAGATCGACCAGGCGGGACGGCCAGGTGGTGGCGCGGGCACGGGCGAGAATGCGTTCGTGGGATTCCGGCCACCACGGCGCGTCCGGCGCACCGCCAGCCAGGCGATAGGCAAGCTCCCGCAAGACTGCCCGATCAGGATCCGCCCGTGGCTCCGGCAGCTGCCCGAAGGTCGACTGGCCCCTTGCCCGCCGCTCCTGCCGGTCCCGCAACTGCTGGGCGCGACGCTGCGGGTTGCCACTGAGTCCTTGGCGGTGCGTCTCGGGCTTGCGGGACTTCCGCTTCTTGGGGGACATTTTCGCTAGCGTAGCGGTCGGAGATGACCAGCGTTCCGGAGTCCAGGCTGAGACGGGACGCCCGTTCACGAGCCGCTGGCGCGATTCTCGCCGGTTCGTCAGTGCCTCGTGGCAGGATCGTCCGCAGGGTCGAGGCCAGGGAGGTCTGTTTCGTGGGCAAAGCGAGCCGGCAGCGGCGGCTGAAGCAGGAGAGGGCGCGCAAGCAGCGGCCCGCGGCGCGGCCGTCCGCGTCATCTTCGTCCGCCTCGTCGGGACCGCCGCACGAGGCCCAGCGGCATGACGTCCCGCCCCGCCAGGGAGGCCGGACCCGGCGTGACATCCGGCACGAGCCGCCGCCCCAGGCGAACCAGCCGACTCAGCGGGAGCTTGTCGCCGCGGGTGTGGCCGAAGCCCTGCACGCCCTGGCGCACGGCCTTGAGGACCAGTTCATGGAGTTGGTTGAGGCGCTGGCCTGCCAGCCGCAAATGCCCGGCTGGGACGCTACCGTCAGCCGTGAGCTGGTCAGTTACCTGCGCGTCTCGGTAACCGGCGCCTGGCGGCACGGCTGGCAGCCTGCCGAGCTGGTACGGCACGCCGGGCGGGAGAAGGGTGACCCGCATGCCCGGATGGCCACCGACATGATTGCCGACGAGATGCGTGCCTACGCTGCCGCCACAGTGGACTATCGCTGGCTGGCACAGCTGTCCTCCCTTAGGACCGAGGTGTGGTGGGGGAGTGACGACGCTTACCTTGGCCGGTGGCGCGGCCGGGAGGGGGACAGTCCGCAGGTTACGTTGATAACGGCGGTGGAGCTGCTCTTCGTGCTCCGGCAGCTGCCGGTGCTGCCCCAGCTGTGTCCGCTTCCCGGCACTGTACGGCCTGGTGCAGCGGCCAGGGCGGACGCCGCGGCTGGCGAGGAGCGGAGCGCGGACGAGCGGATCCTCGGCAAGATCCGCGCCCTCCTCGCGAAGGCGGAATCCACGGAGTTCACCGAGGAGGCCGAGGCGCTGTCCGCTAGAGCGCAGGAGCTGATGGCAAAGTACAGCATCGACCACGCGCTGCTCGCGGCCGAGGCGGACAGGAAGGACCAGCCAGCCAGTCGGCGGCTGCCGGTGGACAACCCGTACGAAGGACCGAAGGCACAGCTACTCCAGGAGGTCGCCAAAGCCAACCGGTGCCGTGCCGTGTGGTACAAAAGCCTGGCGATGTCGGCGGTAATCGGCTTCCCCGCCGATCTCGACGCGGTTGAGTTGCTGTTCACGTCGCTGCTTGTGCAGGCCAATACAGCGATGCTGCGTGCTGGCGCGAAGCGCGATCAATACGGTCGGTCGCGTACCCGGGCGTTCCGCCAGTCGTTCCTGATGTCCTACGCCATCCGGATCGGAGAGCGGCTGGCTGGGGCTACGGGGGACGCTGAGCGCCAGGTGGCGGCCGAGGTGCCAGGCCGGAATTTGCTGCCCGTACTCGCTGCCAGGCACCAGGCCGTCGACGACGCGGTCGATGAGATGTTCGGCGACGGCGTCTCGTATCACCAGACGGGCCGTATAAGCGACTCCGAAGGCTGGCATTCCGGCCGGGCAGCCGCCGACCTGGCGGCGTTGCGCGGTCGCCGTGAGGTTGCCGCCGAATCCGTCTGAGCGCACCGCCTACGAAGCGCTCCTGGCCCGCCAGCTCCTGAGGGCCACAGGTGGTCCGAGCGGCTGCGGCGTTTTGGGCGATTTGAGTGCGTCCAGAAAGTGAACCCGTACAAGGTCGTTCGGATCCGGCGACCTCTCACGGATTGCCTACCGAACCGGGGCCGTTATGCCCAGTTTTAGGGCTATTCCTCATGAGGTAACCCGTACAAGGTCGAGGATCGGCGCCGACCTTGTACGGGTTCACTTTCTGGACGCACCCCGCCAGCGCCAACTACCGCCACCGCGACGGCCGACTGGAGCTACCGGCTGCACCTGGACCGGATCAGGGACAAAACCGGGTGCCGCCGGCGCGCTCACCTGACCAGGCTGGCGTTTGAGGCCAGCCTCATCTAACCGAGTGGATGCATGTGTCTTCGCTTCTGTGACGCAGTACCGGTTAATCAGGAGAGGGATCGGAATGGTCGCTATCCCGCCTGCTCCTGAATCGTCATGGTAAATTTACCGGCGAGGATGGGAGAGGGTTATGGATTCTGAGACTGGTTTACGTGAGCTGAACCTCAGGGCTATTTTCGCGATTCTCGATACCGACGGCGATGGTTTCATCAGCGAAGACGATTTCGTGGCGATGGCCAGGCGCTTCACTGATGAGTTCGACGTCACCGGCGACGCGCCGGGCGTGGCCGTGGATGCCGCGTTCCGGGCCTGGTGGGAGCGGCTGCGCGCGGACTACGACGGCGACGGCGACGGGCGCGTCGAGCTGGCGGAGTTCACTGCGGCCTTCGTGTCGGGCGGGGGCAATCCGGAGGCGTACTACCAGCAACTGCTGGGGCCTGTCCTTGAGGTAGTGGGGCAGACGATGGACGTCGACGGTGATGGGTTTATCGAGACGGCTGAGTATGTCCGGGCCTTCACGGTGCATGGATTGGACGGCGGGTCCGCAGCAGCCGCGTTCGCGCGACTGGACGACGACGGCGACGGCAAGATCAATACGGCTGAGTTCCTGACAAGCATCAGGCACGGGTTCCTCAGCCAAGACCCCGCGGACCCGGGCACCGAACTCCTCGGGAATGCCTGACGGCCGGGGATGCCAGGAAGGACGCCGGCAGGCGAGCCTCCCAGCCGCCGGCACAAAGTTTGACCGGCCCGCGAGTGCGGTGAAGGTGGGCCGGGAGACGGTTCGGCGGGCACCTGCGCGGTCGGCGGGAACTACGCCGACGACGGCTATCTGCAGGCGTTCGTGACCTGGCCAGGCGATCCTGCGTCAAGCGTCTCTGGTCATCATTCGCCAGGCGCCGAGGATCGTCCAGGCCGCCAGCCAGATGATGATCACGCCGATGGCCGCAGTGGCCGACTCGGCCGGCAGCGCGGTGCCGGGCCCTCCGACGCCTCCGGTTATCCCCGGCAGTGCGGCTGCAATCGGCAGCGCGGAAGGTTCAAGGCGCGCGAGGGCCAGCCCGATGATCGAATGAGGCAGATCTTGCAGGTGAGGGATATCGACTGCGGACAGGATCGGCGTCAGGATGAGCTCGAGCACCAGGAGCAAGATCACCGGACCGGTTCTCTGCCCCATCAGCGACGCGAGCCCTAGTCCGATGATGAACCAGGCCGCCGTTTGAAGCTCGATCCACAATCCGGCTTTGATCATGAGGGAGATCGCCGGGCGGCGGACGATGCCGGCATAACCGGAGTAGACCTGGCGGCCGATCCTGGCCGCCAGGAATTCCAGCCTGGCAGGCTCTGGACGGGCGGGGGTGATCGCTGACTTCGACCAGGTGGGCAGGTCGGCGCACCCGGCGCTTGGCGGAATGTGCCCGTTATGGGGGAGCGAGCAGATGACCGGCTGCGCGTGATTCGCGGCCCAGTTCTCGAAGCCGGCGCGTGAGAGACCCGGAGGTATGTTCACGTTCCAGTCGTCGATGAAGGTCGGTGCGGCAAAGGCGGATACCGCGCAGATGATCGTGTAGCCGATCGCGATCAGCGACATGAGAATCGCCAGTCCGGCGGGGATGCGAGCCAGGTAGAGCGCCAGCCTGGACCTGCCTGTTACGACCAGGTGCCGGAACATTCCTTCGGTGAGGTCGCGCGAGCCCGCGGTGCAGCCGACCATGACGGCGGTGATGAAGCCGAAGGTGGGCAGAAAGCCGGCTGCCAGGACCACGAAGATCATGTCGCCGCCGGCAGGCGGGTTAGTACGCGGTGCGAACGCGTGGAGTAGCAGCCGGATGAGGAGGAACAACGCCGGGAGCCCGATGTCCACCACGACGAGGGCGATCAGGAGGCCACGTCGCTGGCGCAGTTCCATGATTCTGGTGGTGACCATGCCGAGGGCGGGGACCGGGGAACCCCGGCGGTCAGGCGTGAGGGCGCCACCGGCGGCCATGCTTGTCATTCCGGATCTCCCAGTCTGCTTGTCATCTGCAGGAACCACGATTCGAGCGAGGTCTGGACCGGTTCGAGCCGGTAGACCGTGATCCCGCCTGCGACGAGGATGCGGTTGACCTCGGCGACGATGTCGCGTGCGGTGCCTGCTGGCAGCCCGATCTCCAGGCCTTGGGCAGCCGGCGCGGCCTCGATGCGGGCACCGAGATTGGTGCTCGCGAGCAGGGCACGAGCCCGGCCGGGTTCAGAGCATTCGACCTGGAGCGTTACCGGCGCCGCCGCCAGCATCCCTGAGATGTCTCCCTGCGCGATGATGCTGCCGCGATCGACAATGGCGACGGCGTCACAGGTCCGTTCGACCTCGTCAAGCAGATGGGACGACAGCTCTACCGTGCGGCCTTCGGCTACCAGCGACAGGATCAGGTCGCGCATCCCGGCTATCCCGGCCGGGTCGAGCCCGTTCATCGGCTCGTCAAGAATGAGCAGTTGCGGATTCCCGAGCAGGCAGGCGGCGACGCCCAGGCGCTGCCGCATGCCCATCGAGTACGTCGACACCCGGTCGTCGGCGCGGTGCGCCAGGCCGACTCGCTTGAGTACCGGCCCGATGCGGTCCCGTGCCGCCGGCTCGCGGGCCGCGGCGAGAAACCGCAGGTTCTGTCCGCCGGTCAGGTGGCCGTAAAAGCGGGGCTCGTCGACGATCGCGCCGACCCGGGCGAGGGCCGCGGCCCGGTGCCTCGGAACCGGGTGTCCGAGCAGGGACATCGTGCCGGAATCAGCATGCGTCAGTCCGAGCAGCACCCGGACAAGTGTGGTCTTGCCGGCGCCGTTGGGGCCAAGGTAGCCCGGGCTCATGCTCCAGCTCGAAGGCGCCCGGATGCTCGTGGCCAGCGACCCGAGTGATCCCCGGCTGCCAGGAGTGATCGAGCGTGCCCACCACCTAGGCAAGTCCGGGCTCGAAGAAGCCCGCCGGGCGATCGGGATGCTGCGCGACGACGAACTGCCTGGCCCGGAACGCCTAGCCGGTCTCGCCGAGCAGTTCCAGGAGGTCAGCGGCGTCCCTTGTCAGTTCACGGTGTCCGGCGAGGCGCACGAACTCCCGTCGGAGGCTGCGCTCGCGGTGTACCGGGTAGCGCAAGAAGCGCTCACGAACATCACCAAGCACGCGCACCCGCAACGGGTCGAGGTGCGCCTCGGTTATGAGCCTCGCGGCACCCGCCTGACCGTCGAGAACTTCGCGGTGAACGGGGCGGCGCCGCGCCCGGCCAGCGACAGCTCAGGTTACGGCCTGACCGGGATGCGCGAGCGGGCCGAACTGCTTGGCGGCGAACTCACCACGGCGATGACGCACGGCGGCTTCCGCGTGGAGTTGCGGGTGCCGGCGTGACCAGGCCGATACGCGTTCTCATCGCGGACGACCAGCGCGTGGTGAGGGAAGGACTGGCACTGGTGCTAGGCCTGCTGCCAGATGTCGAGGTCGTGGGCTCAGCCTGTGATGGCATCGAGGCCGTTGCGATGAGCCTTGTTCTGCTACCCAACATCGTTCTCATGGACCTGCGGATGCCGCGCTGTGATGGCATCGAGGCCACCCGCCTGCTGCGCCAGCGGCTTCCGGAGACCAAGGTCGTGGTGCTTACCACCTATGCCGATGACCAGTCCGTACTTGAGGCCCTGCGCGCTGGCGCACGGGGTTACCTGACCAAAGACGCGGGCGGTACAGAGATCCGCAACGCCCTCAGGCAGGTTCTCGATCATCAGGCGGTCATCGACCCCGCCGTCCAGCATCACGTAGTCGACGCCATCGCTGCTGGATCTCCGGCCAGAGACAAGCGACCGCTCTCGCCTCTTCCCGCGGGCCTGACTCCCAGGGAAGCCGAAGTACTGTCGCTCATCGCCGCCGGCCTCTCCAACAGCGAGATCGCCGGACAACTCGTCGTCAGCGAAGGAACTATCAAAAGCCACATCAACCACCTGCTGGCCAAGATCGGCGCCCGCGACCGCGCCCAAGCCGTCACCTTCGCCTACCAGCACGGACTCACGTGAGACTCCTGCAGGCGAGTCGGTACGCCAGCAGGACCAGAATCGCGTTCCTGCCGTGAACGGCCGGCCAGGACGAGCGGGCCGGTCAGGCTGGCCTCGACCACTCGGAGCCCGCCAGTGGCGATCAGCTCCGGCCGAGGTGAATGAGCGGCTGAACTGGTTCACTGAGGCTGGCTGAGGTCCAGCCGCTCGCCAGGTTCAGGCCGCGATTGGGCCGGGCGGGCTATGGCTGTGGAAAACTTTGCCGCCGTTGGGGCTGGTCATGGTGGTGGTGCCGTCGGCGTTCAGGGTAATGGACCAGCCCCACCGGTGAATCAGGATCAGATGGTGGAAACTGCACAAGAGCAAAAGGTTGCCGAGTTTGGTGCGGCCGCCTTTGCTGCTGGGCCGCACGTGATGGACCTGGCAGGCAGCCGGCGGCTGCTCGCAGCCCGGCGCGGCGCAGTGCCGGTCCCGCGCGATCACCGCGCGGCGCAGGTGCGCCGGGATGGTCTCGGTGGCGGTGCCGGTGTCCAGGGGCAGGCTGACCGACCCGCCGACCCCCGCAAGCTCGCGGCGGCGCAGCCAGGACGCCAGCCCCCGGGGACCGGAGAACAGGGCGCCGGCGTTGGCGATGATCAGGTCCCGGACGCTGTCGGTATCCAGCCGCACCCGGGCGGTGCCGTCCAGGGTCAGGTCCGCGCCCCGCAGCGGCCCGTTCACCGCCTCGACCAGCCGCGCCAGCAGGTCATGATCCAGGGCGCCGGTCACGATCGGGACCACCGAGGCGTCGCACTCCTCGCCCGCCGCCGCCACCGGCCACTCCGGCACCGGGCTCGGCACCGGGTGATCGTCCCCGGTCCCGTGACCGTGACCGGCGCCCGCTGAACCGTTCTGGCGGCGGAGCAACTCTTCCAGCGAGATGCAGAGCTGGATCTGGGTGGGCTGCCCGGCCCGGTCCGGCAGCCCCCCGGACGCGACCAGGCGCCGCAGCCCCTCGTGCAGGGCGTCGTGCTGGCGCTGCGGCAACGTCCGGGTGTCCTCCGGCCCGGCCTTCTTGCCCAGCGACTCCAGCAGCGCCGCCAGCGCCGCCGAGCACCCCGCCGACAGGTCACCCTCCAGCCGCCCCGCCCCGCCCGTCGTCGTCCCGAACCACACCCGGCCGTCCCTCAGCGGATCACTGCCATCCGGGCGCCCCAGACCCCCCAGCCCATCACCGCCGGAACCAGGGCCGGCACCGCCGGGACCATCACCATCGGGCTCCGCCAGCTTGTCCCGGAGCTCCTCGGCGATCACCGCCAGGTCCTTCAGGTCCGCGCCGTCCGCCACCGCCCGCAGCAAAATCGCGTCCGCCTCGTCCCGGTGCCCGGCCGGCAGCAATTCGGTCCAGTCGCAGACCTGCCGCGCCCACGACGCCGAAATACCCGCCCCCGCCAGAACCTCCGCCACCAGCCGGTGCGCCCGCAGCCGCCGCATCCACCCCACCGACCCCGACGCCGCCCCGTTACTCACCCTCGTCTGCCACCGCAGCCACGTCCGCGCCGTCCCCTGACCATCATCCTCAAACCCCCGGCACCGCTCAAACGCCGACAGCACACCCGCCCGCGCCGCCGTCAGCAACGACTCCGCATCCTCAAGACCCCGCAGCCCGTCCGCCAGCACGCAGGCCGGAACAGCAGCAACGTCCTCCCCCGCAAGCTGCCTCAACCCGGAAAGGACCAGCTCCAGCGCATCGCGGTACGACGAACGCCCATCAGGAGGGACGCCCGGCCGCTGATCCGGATAACACTGAACGGGAACACGCTGAACGGGATCACACATCTGGCACACCTCCCGGGGCCGGAAACAGCCACGAAGAAACGCTGGATCAACCTCGAAAACGGAGCGCCACTCAAACCGGGACCCCGGACCTCATCCGGCAGGAGCTCGCGGCCCGGGCCGCCGGGACCGGGATGACCCGCGGCGTCGTCCGCGATGCCGCGCTCGCCGCCGTGCCCGCGCGCAAGGGGCGCCGCGCCGGGCTCGGGGTCCGGCCCCGCGACCTGTCCTTCGCCCGCGCCCTCCGCGCGGTCCTGTCCGCGATCCGCCTCGGGAACACCTGCTACCAGGCCGTGACCAGCGAAATCGGACGATCCCGGACCGTTGTCGACCGCGACCGGCACCGCGCCCCCAAATCTAAGTCCCCCTCGCCCTTCGCGCACGCCGGCCCGCAGGACACCGTCACCCGCATCGCCCCCGCCGTCATCACCATGGCCAACACCCCCGCCTGACCAGCGGAAACACCGCGAACTCGCCCGAACGAGGACCCCTGCCGGACCGTGGACCCGGCCGGCCCGGCACGACACGCCGGCCTCAGGCATGCCCACCAGAAGGCAACTACCCGCAGTAACCAAAAACAGGAACTACCCACAACCGGTCAAACATCTAAAGCCCATGGCATTGAGCCCAACGGCCTCAGACGGTGTGAATCACCCAGATATTAGGCTCCCAATAAGCACCGAGATCGCGCTCTTTTGTCGACGTGCAGCAATTCAAGCCCAGCCGGGAAGACGTAGTCGCCGGACTCAGGAAACTCCATGGACGTCCACTGTCTCAGCAGGCGTCACGCTGAAGTCGACAACGTACGCTTGAAGGCATGGATGTTTACGCGGACGCGGCGGGACTGGTGGAGCGGTCAGCGGCAGCCTACGCCGGCGGAGTGCCAGAGCACCCGGCTGACGACGGCTTCTTCGGGCCTGGCAGCGTGACCTGGCGGACGACCGGGGACCTGTCCTCGCCCGTCGCCGGGCTGCGGTAGCGGGCGGGCCGGTGACGCGGACAACGCTGACACCGGACCGGGTCCATCGCCTGGTCGGTCGGTGGTCCCGGAAACTAATGAGGGCGGTAGTGCAACCCGGCGGGCGGCGGCCGCATCTATCTGGGTGCCGGTGCATGCCGGCCTGGGAGCGGTCGCCGGGAAGGAGTGCTGGGTGGTGAGACCCGCGGAGGAGTTCGCAGAGTTCGCTGAGGCTGTATCGCCGCGGCTGCGGCGCACCGCGTTCTTACTGTGCGGGGACTGGCATGCCGCTGAGGACCTGGTGCAGAGCGCGCTGGCGAATGTGTTTGTCTCCTGGCGCAAGATCAGGCAGCAGGATGCGGCGCATGCCTACGCGACGCGGACGCTGATGAACTGCTACCTCGGCGACAGGCGGCGCAGGCGCCCTGATGAGGTACTGAGTTATCAGGTTCCCGAGCAGGCGGTGGTTGTGCCGGAACCCGAGACGCGGCTGGTGGTGCTCGCGGCGCTGGCCGCGTTGCCGCCGAAGGCCCGCGCGGTGGTGGTGCTGCGTTACTGGACGGACCTGAGCGTGGATGACGTGGCGGCGGTGCTGGGCTGCTCGCCGGGCACTGTGAAGAGCCAGAGCGCCCGGGGGCTGGGCAAGCTGCGGGTGGTGCTGGGTGATGCGCTGGGCGAGCCCGGTTCATCGGGCTGGCCGCTGGCAGGCCGGCAACCGGTGAGGGGCGGCTGGGATGGGTGACAGATCGCTGCGTGCCTTGCTGGAAGAGGCCCTGGACGGCGAGCCGCCGATCGGTCCGGTCGTGCAGAACGCGCTGCGGGCTGGCCGCAGGCTCCGCCGTCGGCGCTGGGCGGCCCGGGTGGCCGGAAGCGTTGCTGTTGCCGCCATGATCGCTGTTGCCGTGCCGGTGGTCACGGGACTTTCCGGTTCCGGCCGCGACGGGCAGCCGGCGGGGGGCGGGCAAGTGCCGGCGGCAGCCGGGCAGGCCCTGGGCATCGGCTGCCGGGGCGACTGCCCGACGCAGGCGGCGTTCAGCCCGGACGGCAAGATCGTGGCCACCGCATCCGGCTCGGACTGCACCGCCTGGCTGTGGGACGCGGCCACCGGACGCCAGATCGGCGCGCCCGTCAAACTCAGCCGCGGGTGTATAGATGACGTGGCGTTCAGCCCGGACGGCAAGATCCTGGCCACCGGTTCCGGCAATGGCTACGTCTGGCTATGGGACGTGACCACCGGACGCCAGATCGGCGCGCCTGTCAAGATCGGCAGGTGGCGGTCGGCGGTGCACGGAGTGGCGTTCAGCCCGGACGGCAAGATCCTGGCCACCGGTTCCGGCAACGGCGACGTCCGGCTGTGGGACGTGACCACCGGCCGCCAGGTCGGCCCGACGATGTACGCGTCCAACGACGCGGATGCCGAGGACGTGGCCTTCAGTCCCGACGGCAGGACGCTGGCCGACGTAGGCCGGGACGGGACCCGGCTGTGGAGTGTGGCCACCCAGAATCCGATGGACACGCCCGGCTACGGCCTCGACGAGGCTTTCAGGTACAGCATAGACGCCCTGGCATTCAGCCCTGACGGGAAGATCATCGCCACCGCGGGCAGCGATGGCATCGCCCGGCTGTGGGACGTGGCCACCGAACGCCAGATCGGCGCGACGATGCAGGCCGGCAGCGCCGCGGCGGACGGGGTGGCATTCACCCCTGACGGCAAGACCCTGGTCACCACCGACACCGACGGAACGATCCGGCAGTGGAGCGTGGCCACCCGCCGCCCGGTCGGTCCCCCGCTCGCCACCCCCGGCCATCACGAGTTCGAAATGGCGGCCGTCAGCCCGGCCGGCCCGATTCTGGTCACCATTCAAGACTTTGGGCCGGCCTGCCTTTGGAACCTGGGGTTCGCCAGTCAGCCGTTCTGCCCAGAGTAACGAAATTGAAAGAAATAGTGGTATACGGCGCTGACGGGCGCGGCCCTGATACCTGCTCCATTCGCGCTCGGCGAGGAGGCGGCATGGCCCGTAACGCCGATGCTGTTCCCGGTGACCAGGGTGCAGCTGTCCGGCTTGAAAGCGGTGAGGAAGCAGCTACTGCCTGTCCAGAATCTGGCCACCGGACCAACCAGGACCCGCAACCTCCGGCTAACCGCGATCCGGTCGCTGTTCACCTATGCGGCGCTGCGTCACCCCGAGCATGCCGCAAACACCGAGCCGTCCCCCTCATCTCAACCACCGAGGCCCGTCGATCCGGCCGGCCAGGCTGCAGAGCCCTCGTTCGGTGTTTACCACGATTGTTCAGTGTTTACCACGATGCGCCGGGTCGGCCTGAGCTTGCACTGTGAACGGTAACGCCTACGGAGCGTAGGGAGGATTGATGAGGCCGTATCCTGCGGTACGCGCCCCGGCTGTCATGGTGGCTGTGAACTCGCTGCGCATGGCTTACTCACTGCGGCTGAACGGCGAGAGCGGTGAGCATGTGCAGGTTCTGGCTGGTTCCCTGGGCTGTTTGCCGCCGATCTTGGTGCACCGGCCCTCTCTGCAGATCATCGACGGGATGCACCGGCTGCGCGCCGCGGTGCAGGACTACCGCAGGTCGACGGTGTCGGCGGTGGTGCCGCTGGCGGGGCCGCGCGGCGGCGCGCCGGCGGGCTCATCATCCCCGGCGGTGGTGGCGGCGACTGAGTCGCAGGCAGGTTGTTATGGTTTTGCCGGTCACTGGTCCTGGCGCGTGCGAGAGGGGCATTGCTGAGGTGGAGTTTCGGATTCTGGGGGATCTGGAAGTCCGGGCCGGGGCCGGGCGGCTGGCGCTAGGCGGGCCGCGGGACCGGAAGGTCCTGGCGGTGCTGCTGCTGGGGGACGGTCGTGGTGTTCCGGTGACCCGCCTGGTCGATGCCCTGTGGGACGAGGACCCGCCGGTTACGGCGGCTAAGCAGGTCCGGAACGCGGTGTCGAGGCTGCGGCAGCTGCTGGCCGGCGCCGGGGCGCCGGAGGTGGTGGCTGAGGGTGCTGGCTACCGGCTGGTCCTTGAGGGGGCGGCGCTGGATGCCCGGCTGTTCGACGCGCAGGTCGCGGGGGCGAGGACGGCGGCGTTGGCGGGCCGGGCAGCGGACGCGGCGGGGATGTTGCGGTCCGCGCTGGATCTGTGGCGCGGGCCGGCGTTAGCGGGTCTGGGCGGTGCGGTGATCGGGGCCGCGGCGACCGCGTGGAATGAGCGGCGGTCCGCGGTGCAGGCGTTGTACCTCGACCTTCAGCTGGCGCTGGGGCGGCATCATGAGGTGCTCGGGGAGCTGGCGGAGCTGGCCGCGGCGGACCCGTGGCGGGAGGGGACGGCCGGGCAGCTGATGGTGGCGCTGTACCGGTGCGGGCGGCAGAACGAGGCGCTGGATCGTTACCGCGGCACGCGGGAACTGCTCAGGACGGCGGGTCTTGACCCGGGGCCGGCGCTGCGGGCACTGCACCAGCAGATCCTGAACCACGATCCCGCCCTGGCGGCCCCGCCCCCTGCTCCTGCCGGAGGCGGGCACCGGGTGCCCGGTGCGGCCGTTCCCGGTAGCGTGCCCTGGCCTCCGTCCGCATCGCCGGGGGCGCCGGCGCCGTCGGCCGCTGCTGCGGGTAGTTCCCGGGCGGATGATCACCCGTTGGCGCCGGTTGGCGCGCGGCCGGTGGTGGATGTGTTCCCGGTGGTGATTGGTCATTATGCCGATGCTGGGCTGCCGGATTTGGACGTGCAGGGACGGGTGGGGCGGCTGGTGGATGTGCTGGCGGCGTTCGGCGGCTGTCACCGGCCGTGGCGGCATCCGGCGCGCGGCCGTGGCGCGGACGCGGTGCAGCGGCGGCTGCGGGAGTGGCCGGGTCCGCTGGCCGGTGAGGTGGTGGATCCGGCGGCGGGGTCGTCGGTGCTGTACTGGGCGGGGCATGGCTGGTCCGACGGTGCCCGGGCGGTGCTGGCCCATGCGGAGAGCCCGGTGGCTGTGGGCGGGTCGGGGGTGGAGCCGCAGCAGTTAGCGCAGGCGATCCGCGTGCGGCAGGCCGCGGCCCGGGAAGGTGACGCGGCGGGCGGGGCGGGCGGCTGGGCGCTGGTGGTGGTGGAGGCGGGTCACGCTGTCGATGTCGCTGATGCGGTGATGGCGGCCTTGCACGGCCCGGGCGCCCCCGGACGGCTGTTGCTGGTCGCGGTCCCCGGCAATGATGCGGCGCCGCCGGGCGGGTTCGCCGGCGTGCTGGCGGGCCTGCTGGCCGACGCGTTCCGGGCGGACGGCCGGGTTTTGCTGCGGGATCTGGCCGCCGAGCTGGAACGGCTGCTCGGCTCGGGCAGCGTGCACCAGCGGGGGCTGGGTGAGGCCGCGCTGGTGCGGACGTACCCGCCGGCGGCGTCGTGGATGTCGGCGCCGGTGGACACCATCCGTCATCTCGAAGAGGTGCTGGCGGACTTGTCCCCGGACGAGCGGGGCCATTTCCTGGTGAAGGCCCAGGGCGCCGAGCATGGCGAGCTGTCGTGGTTCTTCGAGGGCCGGGAGGACGAGCTCGCCCGGATCAGCAACTGGCTGCACCGGGCCGGGTCGGGGATGCTGGTGGTCACCGGGCGGGCCGGGTCGGGAAAGTCGGCGCTGCTGGGCACCGTCCTGGTGCGGTCGGTGCCGGCGCTGCGCGACGCGCTGGCCCGCCGCGGCCTGGCCGCCGCCCCAGAAGCGGGCGCGGGAGCACCCCCGGAGTCGGTGTTCGACGCGGTGGTTCACCTCAGTGGCCTGGACCTGGCCCAGGCCACCACCCGGCTGGCCGATGCGGCCGGGATCGGACTGCCCTCGCACACTGGTGGTGAGGGGGGCCTGGCCGGGGACCTGGATTTCCTGGCCGGTGAGCTGGCGCGGCGGGCCCGGCCGTTCACGGTGCTGGCCGACGCGGTCGATGAGTCGCTGGACCCGCTGGATATCGCCCGGTCGCTGCTGGCCCGGATCGCGGCCGTGCCGGGGGTGCGGGTCCTGGCCGGTACTCGCGCCTCCACCGGCGAGGCTCTCGACACCTTGGCCGGGGATGAGAACCTGCTCGACGCTCTTACCGCCGGAACGGTCTGCTCCGCCCGGCCGGAGGCGGGGACAGGCGCCGGCCGGGATCACGACTGCGTGCTGGTGCGGGTAGGCCCGGACCGGCAGGCGGTCGGCCGGTATGTCAGGAACCGGCTGCGGGCCGCCCGCGATCACGGCATCGCTGGGCGGCCCGTACCCTACCTGGCGCAAGTGAGCGAGGAGGACATCGACCGCGCCGCGGCGGAGGTGGCCGCGGCAGGCCGGGAGTTCCTGTTCGCCCGCCTGGCCGTCTTCGAGCTGATCGCAGACTCCCGGCTGCTCACGCCAGGCAAGGCAGCGTCGCGGGGCACGCTGCTCGCCGGCGGCCACCAGGACCTGTTCACCCGGGCGGTGGACCGGCTGGGCAGCCACGATGACCGCTACCCGGTCCTGCTCCAGGCTCTGTCCCTGACCCGGGGCCGCGGCATCCCGGCAGCCGACGGCATCTGGGCCGCCATCGCCGCGGCGCTGACCCCCGCCCCTGAACCGCAGCCGGCCGCTGCCGCGGGGCCGGTTGACGCCGGCTGGGCCGAGGCGGTCAGCGGCCTGCTCTGGCACGCTGCCGCCTACGTCACCGTCGACACCAGCAGCACCAGCCCCCCCGCCGGTCCCGCCAGCCCGGATTCTCCCGGGACCCGGGGCCGCGCTGTCCAGTCATGCTCGCAAACGGTGTACCGGCTGGCTCACCGGACCTTCGCGGAGTACTTCGCCCGGCGCCCGCCGACCGGACCCTGCGGCGGTGATCCCCGTGCGCTCGCCGCCAGCGCCCTGCTGCGCGCCGCTGCCCAGGCAGCCGCGGCGGGTTCTGGGCGGCTGCCCGCCTACCTGGCCGGGCACCTTTCCGGGCACGCCGCCGAGGCAAGCCTGTGGGACGATCTGGTCGGCTTGCCCCGGGTGCTGGACCGCCTGGACCCCGGCGCGGTCACCGCCGACGCCATCAGGACCCTGTTCGGCCGCCGCGCTATTCCTCCGCTCATCGCTGGCATCATCGGCGCCCGTGACACCCTCGCCGCCGCCAGCCCGGCTGACCGGCCGGGCCTGCGCCAGCTCGCCACCACCATCCACAGCTCCCGGCACGTCATCGGCGAGCCCGCCGACGGCTGGGGCATCGCCGCCGCCCGGGCCGGGCACTGCACCGTCCACGTCCGGCTCAGCGGCCACGCCGGCCCGGTCAACCGGGTGCGCGGCCTGACGCTGCCCGACGGGCGGGCAGCGCTCGCCTCGTCCGGCAACGACGGCACGATCCGGCTCTGGGACCCGGACACCGCCACCCCGGTCGGCGTGTCCATGACAGGCCACGACGGCACTGTCGAGGACATCTGCACACTGCCCGCACCCGGCGGGCGCACCCTTCTGGCCAGCGCCGGCGGCGACGGGACGGTGCGGCTGTGGGACCCGGCCAGCGGCCAGTCCGTCGCCCCGCCCATCACCGGCCACGCCGGCACCGTCTACGCCGTGTGCGCGGTGCCCGGCCGCCAGACCGGCCAGCCTCCCGCCCTGGCTAGCGCCGGACACGACGGGACGGTGCGGCTGTGGGACCCGGCTACCGGCCAGCCCGTCGCCCCGCCCATGACAGGCCACGTCGGCTCCGTCTACGCTGTGTGCATGGTGCCCGGCCGCCTGCCCGGCCAGCCTCCCGCCTTGGCCAGCGCCGGGGCTGACGGGACGGTGCGGCTGTGGGACCCAGCCGCCGGCCAGCCCGTCGCCCCGCCCCTCACCGGCCACGCCGGCTCCGTCCACGGCGTTTGCGTGCTGCCCGGCCGCGCCCCCGGCCAGCCCCCGGCCCTGGCCACCACCGGGGCTGACGGGACGGTGCGGCTGTGGGACCTGGCTACCGGCCAGCCCGTCGCCCCGCCCATGACCGGCCACGTCGGCTCCGTCTACGCTGTGTGCGTGGTGCCCGGCCGCCTGCCCGGCCAGCCGCCCGCCTTGGCCAGCGCCGGGCGAGACGGAACGGTGCGGCTGTGGGACCCGGCCGCCGGCCAGCCCGCTGCCCCGCCCCTCACCGGCCACGCCGGCCCCGTCCTGGGCGTGTGCGTGCTGCCCGGCCGCGCACCCGGCCAGCCCCCGGCCCTGGCCACCACCGGGAACGACGGGACGGTGCGGCTGTGGGACCCGGCCGTCGGCCAGCCCGCTGCCCCGCCCCTCACCGGCCACGCCGGCACGGGCCACGCCGGCACCGGCCACGCCGGCACCGTCTACGCCGTGTGCGTGGTGCCCGGTCGCCTGCCCGGCCAGCCTCCCGTCTTGGCCAGCGCCGGGCGAGACGGGACGGTGCGGTTGTGGGACCCTGCTACCGGCCAGCCCGCTGCCCCGCCCATGACTGGCCAGGCCGGCTCTGTCTACGCCGTGTGCGTGGTGCCCGGTCGCCTGCCCGGCCAGCCTCCCGTCTTGGCCAGCGCCGGGCGAGGCGGGACGGTGCGGTTGTGGGACCCTGCTACCGGCCAGCCCGCTGCCCCGCCCATGACTGGCCAGGCCGGCCCCGTCCTGGGCGTGTGCGTGCTGCCCGGCCAGCCCCCGGCCCTGGCCACCGCCGGGGCTGACGGGACGGTGCGGTTGTGGGACCTGGCCGCCGGCCAGCCCGCTGCCCCGCCCCTCACCGGCCACGCCGGTACTGTCTACGCCGTGTGCGTGGTGCCCGGTCGCCTGCCCGGCGAGCCGCTCGTCTTGGCCAGCGCCGGGCGAGACGGGACGGTGCGGTTGTGGGACCTGGCCGCCGGCCAGCCCGCTGCCCCGCCCCTCACCGGCCACGCCGGTACCGTCTACGCCGTGTGCGTGGTGCCCGGTCGCCTGCCCGGCGAGCCGCTCGTCTTGGCCAGCGCCGGGCGAGACGGGACGGTGCGGCTGTGGGACCCGGCCGCCGGCCAGCCCGCTGCCCCGCCCCTCACCGGCCACGCCGGCCCCGTCCTGGGCGTGTGCGCGGTGCCCGGCCGCGCACCCGGCCAGCCCCCCGCCCTGGCCAGCGCAGGGGAGGACGGGACGGTGCGGTTGTGGGACCCGGCCGCCGGCCAGCCCGCCGCCCCGCCTATGACCGGCCACGTCGGCCCCATCTGGGGTGTGTGCGTGGTGCCCGGCCGCCTGCCCGGCCAGCCCGCCGCCCTGGCCACCACCGGGGAGGACGGGACAGTCCGGCTGTGGGACCCGGCCACCGGGCGGGCGATCGGGGAGCCGCTGGCCCGGTCGCCGGAAACGGTCAGCGGCCTTGCCCCCGGCGCTGCCCCGGCCGGATGCATGACCGCGCACGGCGACGGCGCGGTCCGCGCCTGGACGGCGGCCTCCGCCACGCTGCGCGCCGTCACCTGCCCGCCGGATGTGTCTGCTATCGCCACGCTGATCAGCGCGGACTACCTCAGCCTGCTCACCGGTGACATCTACGGCCGGGTCCACCTCACCGACCTGCGCACTGGCCGCGAGTCGGGCCCGCCGGTGCGGGCCGGTGACCGGGCCGTGCTCGCCCTGTGCCCGCTGCCCGGCCCGCACCCGGCCCCCCGCGTCGCGGCGGCCGGCGGCTCCGGCGCCATCACGATCATCACCGTCTCCCCCGGCGGCCGCCTCGAACCTGGCCCCGTGCTGCACGGCTGCTCCGGCCCCATCCGTGCCTTGTGCCTGACTGCCGGCCGCGACGGCCGGCGGCTGCTGGCCGCCGCAGGGAACGACGGTGCCATCTGGGCCTGGGATCTGGCCGCCGTCGGCGCCACCGCGCCAGGCGCCGACGCGCCCGCCCCGGTGACCGGCCCGCTGACCGGCCACGACGGCTGGATCTGGTCCCTGGCCGCCATCCCCGCCCAGCCCGGCTCACCACCCCGCCTGGCCTCAGCCGGCGCCGACCACACCATCCGGCTGTGGGACCTCGCATCCGGCTGCGCCCACGGCCAGCCGCTGACCGGGCACACCGATCAGGTCCGGGCCGTCATCACCGCAGCCAGCGACGACGGCCGTGTCCTGCTGGTCTCGGGCGGGCACGACGGCACCATCCGGCTGTGGGACCCGGCCACCGGCGCCCCCGGCGCCGTGATCCCGCTCGGCATCCCGGTGCATGCCCTGCTCGCCCACCGGCCCGACCCCGCCTCCTGCCAGCGCACCAGCGGCGGCGCGACCATCACCGCCGGGCTCCGCACCGGAATCCTCACCCTCGACCTGCACCGCGACCTGTTCCGGACCGCACCGGCCACCCCGGCACGCACACCAGCCCCGCCGAGCCACCGCCCATCATGAAACACCCGCGACATCCTGCGGGGTTCCAAACCTCAGATCACGTGGTCCACGAGATGTCGTCTCCGCGCAGGCTTGTTGTCATCTCAGGAGCCCGGCGCCCGTTCTGCGGTGCGGAAGCAGGCAGCGCTGACGCGTCCTCCCCGGCGCTGGCGGCCCAGGGGAACTCGGGCCTGCCGCCGCCGGAGTTCAACACGGGCGTCGCGCACCCGGCGCGCGTTTATGACTACTGGCTTGGCGGAAAGGACAACTATGCGGCCGACCGGGCGCTCGGCGATACCATCATCGAGGCGATGCCGTCAACGCAGTTCGCGGCCCGCACCAGTAGTGCCTTCCTCGGCCGCGCCGTCCGTTACCTGGCCGCTGAGGCGGGCATCCGGCAGTTCCTCGATATCGGCACCGACATCCCGACAGCGAGCAACACCCACGAGGTCGCCCCAGGCCGCCGCGCCGGCATCTCGGATCGTTTACGTGGACAACGACCGTTGGAAGTCGGGTTGTGCACACGATCGCTCAGAGTGCTCTGTCAACCACGGCCGGTGCGCTCCTGCCAACGCGTCCGCATCCACTCACCCCCATCGTCATGGCGCACGCGCGAGCGCTGATGACCAGCAGTCCGGTCGGTGCCACTGCCTTCATCCAGGCCGAGCTGCGTGCGGGACGGCGATCCTCGGCTGGCTGGTCGGCACCGTCCTGGTTGCCCGCGGACTACTGCTCGAAGTCGTCTTGCTGAGCGGAGCGGGCGGAGTGGCGTCGTCGGTCGGGCCGCTGGAAACGCACTGGAGCCTGATCTTGTGGAATCCATGGTTCGTTGCGGGCGGTCTCCTGCTGCTATTGGCGGCTCGCCAGTTCCAGCGCGCTTGAACCTCCGCAATTCGGCATGAGCGGACATTCACTGCGCGTCGGCGAGAACGTAGCGCGCCAGATCAGGCCGTTTTGCAGGGCGTCAACCGGTGGTTGCCGAGCGTGCCGCAGCTGCCCCGAATTAGGCGGCTAAGCGCGCGGGTGCCTCCGGGCGCCAGCCATGTTCGGTGATGGAGCCGGTCGGCATCCGGGCAGCTGTTGATGGCCCCGACGCCAGCGGGCAGATTCGGGTGACCGCCAGTAAGCGTCAAAGGGCCCGGTCGCCATCGAGGGTGCTGCAGGCGCTGCTCGGGTACCTCCGAGTCGCGCTGGCTGCGATTCGCCCGCACGGCCCGTCCGGCCGTAACAGCCCGCCGGAAGCGGGCCTGCGGCGCGGAGCAGACAAATCCCCGAATCGCCGCGCCGACCCGCAACGATGGCCCGGCCCGTTGTTGCTGTTGCTCGACCGGCGGCAACAGCAACGAGTCGTCGGGGCGTTCGTTCCACCCTGTCTTGAGCGGGAAATGAGGCGCGGCTCAGGAGGATGACGGCGTGCCTAAGACCTCAATGTCACAGCGGAAAGCATTATGCATTCAAGGTTCGCCGCCGTGCCGCCCTCTCATGCTGACGGCCCGGCTCGGTCACGTTTAGGACACTGAGCACCAACTGCGGCCGTTCTAGTGCAGGGCCACGGCTCGGTTCACATGACACGCGAAGACTCCGGGCCGAAGCTTACTGTCTCTGGCCGAGATCGCCAGGGCGCGGGTTTCCGGTGACGGAGGCACGGTCTGTCATCATGGTTACGTGGCTGGTCTTCGGGTCGATGTCGGCGAGCAGCGACCAACAGCCTATACAAAGGCGGACCAGCCGTGACCAGTAGCGTTTTCCCCGAGCCGCCGGTGCTCATCGGGACAGAAGCCGAGGCGGGCCGGGTCCGGCGGATCGTGCACCCGGCGCGGCTGAACGGGCGCGGCCTGGTCGGCTTTCTGGTCGCGTGGCTCTGCTTACCCGTGATCGTGCTCCTGATCGGGCTCGCGGCGGGTTCCGGGGTATTAGTCCCGTTCCTGTACATGCTCGTGATCGCCGCGGTCGGACTCGCCTATCCGTTCGCCGCGTTTATCGGGACGCGCATCCGGATCTGCGAGCACGGCCTCATCGTCAGCACCCTTCCCGGCAAGCGGGCCCGGTTCTTCATCCCCTACGCCACCATCGATACGAGCAGCGTCATGGTGCACCCGGTGCCGCGCCGCGGCGGCGCCTACCGGTACAAGCCCATCGCGGTGCTGAAGGAGAACTACCCGTGGCCCGCGATGAGCAAGCTCATCCTTGCTACCTGCCCGGTGAGTCCGCGGATCTCGCTCGGCCCGCCCTACGGGGAGCCGCTCAACATCTGGGGCGCGCCCTACAGCAGGCACGGGATCAGCTTCCGGGCGCTGCACCCGGTGTTCGCCAGCCCGTGGTGGCGCACCCGCCCCGCCGTGCGCGGCCACCCGGCGCGCGCCCAGTGGGTGCTAGGCGCAATGCGACCGCTGCTCGATTACCCCGAACTGATCCCCGTCGTGTTCCACAATGACCAGCCCGTGATGCGCTGGATGTTCGGCACCGACCAGCCGGTCCAGCTGCTGATGGAGATCGAGGAGGCCATGAAGGCGGCCCAGGTGCCTGGTGCCCCTGGCTTCGCCGCCCGGGCCCTCAGCAACCCGTACGACCGGCCGCCGAAGGAAATTCCCGCCGACCCGCAACTCTGGTGAAGGGGGCAGGGGTTGGTTCGCACGAGAAACGCACCGGCTTGCCAAGCGACAGTCCAACGATATATATAATTCGTATGACTCAGCGTGCGATCCAGGAGATCTAGGGCGGGCGGGTCAGGCTGCAGATCGTGGATGGCGGGAGCGCTCAAGATCAACCGGTACCTCTTGATGCTGGTGGCCTTGTGTTATCCGGCCGTAATCCAGCTGGCTGGCTCCGTGGTGCACGGAGCCGCCGACGGTGCGGAGCCAGACCGCTTTGCCCCTGTATAACCAGCCTTTCAGCTCATCATCGGATCCTGGGAGACGGCATGCGTCGTTATCTGCTTAATGCTGGCGTGTTCACGGCTAGCCTCGTGATCGCGTTGGCGGCTGGTCTTGACGTCACGACCACTACGGCTGCCGTCTCGGCGGTCACGGCGACCTTATTTACCGCGAAGACAGCAGCTGTGGCTGGCGTGACGGGGCTGCCGGTCCGGTCCGTCTTCCTGGTCACTGGCGAGCTGGTGTCCGCGGCAGCGGTCGGCACGGCCGGGGAAGCGGTCATGACCGGCGGGCCAGGGCAGGACGGGGGATCTGCGGGCCCGTTGCAGGTGCTGACCCAGGGCGGCACGACACAGGTCATGCCGGTGACGGCCGCTCCTTACCTTGGCCAGGAGCTGGCTCCGGCGCTTTTCGAGCCCAGCGCGCTGGCCGGGGCCGAATCAGCTGGCCGGCTGCCGGTGCGGATTACCTATTCTGCGGGCCTTCCGGCGCTGCCGGGAGTGACGATCACCTCCTCGGGGCGCGGAACCGCGAGGGGGTACCTGACCGCGGGCGGGGCGCGGCGGTTCGGCTCGGCGCTGGCCCGCCAGTACGCCGCCGATCACGCGCGGGCCAGCTACGGTCTGGACGGCATCCTGGACGGCGTGGATATCACGCTGGCCGGGGCGCCTGCGCCACCGCGGCCGGTGACCAGGCCCGCGTTCCCGATGCACACGCTGATCGTGTCCGGCACGGACCTGTCCGGCAGCCCCGACACCGGGGACGTCATCAACGTCTACAACATCGACGACCCGGTACGGTTCGGATCGGGCTTCACCGACAGCGGCAGCTACTTCTACCACGGGACCGCCCGGTTCAGCGTCCCGGCGGGCCACTACTACGCGGTCGCGGACTTCTGCTGTGACCGCTCCGCGGACCACGTCGTGATCGTGCCGCAGTTCACGGTCAGCCCGACCGCCGCCACGACCACCTTGCACGTGACCGAGCGGTCGGCCACCAGCCGGATCTCGTTCACCACGCAGCGGTCCGCCGTCCTGCAGTACGAAAGCCTCGTGGTGCTCCGCCAGGCCGCGGAAGGGGGCGGGTTCGGGCAGTCCTGGGACGCCGGCGGCATGTTCTCCCTCGCGCACTCACTGTGGGTCAGCCCGACCACGGCCAGGCCGACGGCCGGCACGCTGCAAAGCGAGACTCAGGCCTCCCTTACCTCGCCGTCCTCCGCCCGCGGCACCCCCTACAGCTACGAACTCGACTTCCCCGGGCCGCGCGGCACGATCCCGGTCCAGCACTTCACCGCCAGCGCGGCGAACCTGGCCACGATTGACGATCAGTTCTACCAGGACGCGAAGAGCAGCGGATCATGGTGCACGGTCGGCGGGTACGTCTTTCCCCACGGCGCCTCCATCCTGAGCTGCCTCAACCTTCCGCTCAGCCTCCCGCAAGACCAGACTCAGTACCTGTCGGCCGCGCCTTCTGTGGTCTGGCAGGCCAGCTACGTGTCGCCCGCGGGCGGGCAGGCCGCTGGCATCCGGACTTACCGCGCTGGCCAGCATCTGACCCAGGACTGGGGAGCCTACCCCCTGCACCCGCAGCCCGACGTGCAGACCATTCACCTGAGCGGCATCCTGGCCGACGAGTTCGAGGCGCTGCCGTCGGCGTTCCGGACCGGCAACACTCTCTCGCTGGGCGTCCGGTTCGGCAATGGCGTCACGCTGGACGTGACGCCGTTCAGTGACAACTACCCGGGCCATGTCGGCCCCGGTTTTGCCAGCGGCCGCCGCGCCGGATACACCGGAACCTACGCCATCTACCAGGACGGTGCCCGTATCGCGCGGGGGAACCCGGCCCGCGGCGTCAGCCCGGTCCGGCTGACCGCGCGGCCGTCAGTGATCAGGTTCACGCTGACCGCGCGCCGCCGCGGCCCGCTGTTCAGGCTGTCCCCGTCCAGCACCACGACCTGGACCTGGCGCAGCCGCCGCCGGCCCGGCGCGACCATCCCCGCGGGCTGGTCGTGCGGCACCGGCATGATCAGACGATGCGCGGTCCAGCCGATGATGACCCTGGACTACCACGTCCGGCGGCTGGCCCCCGATGGCACCGCGCCCGCGGGCCGGCAGGTCATCGGCCTGGACGCGGGCCACATCCAGCCCGGCGGCCAGCCGCGGGTCACCCGCGTGACCGTGAGGGTGTCGTTCACCGGCGGGCGGACGTGGCGGGCCGCCGCCGTCACCGCCCTGGGCGGCGGGCATTTCCGTATCACCTTCACCGCCCGGCCCGGTGCCTACGTCACGCTGCGCACCAGCGCCGCCGACGCCGCAGGCGGCTCGGTCACCGAGACCATCCTGCGCGCCTACCAGATCGCCCCCCGCCGGCCGCCAGGAGCGCGGGCGGCGTGCCCGCCGCGCGGGCGGCAGCAGGCCCGCTGCTACGCCCTGTGGGCCCCGCAGGTCACGGTCAACGCGGCCATCGCGGCGCGGGCAGCCGGGCGGCCGGCCGCGGCCGGGAAGACCATGCCGCAAGGCTGGGGCGCCACCGACATCGAACAGGCCTACAAGCTGCCGGTGCAGCGCCGCCCGGGCGCGACGGTAGCGGTGGTGGACGCCTACTCCACCCCGCACCTGGCCGCCGACCTGGCGGCCTACCGCGCTCACTATCACCTGCCGCCGTGCACGACCGCCAGCGGGTGCCTGCGGATCGTGAACCAGCACGGCCAGGCCGGGCCGCTGCCCGCAGCGGACCCGGCCGGCTGGGGAGTGGAAGAGACACTGGACGTCTCGATGGTGTCCGCGGCCTGCCCCCGGTGCAAGATCCTCCTCGTCGAGGCCCGGTCGGCGGATTTCGGTGACCTCGCCGCCGCCGAGAACACCGCGGCCCGGATGGGCGCGGTGGTGATCTCCAACAGCTACGGCGCCCGCGAAACCGGGTACACCCAGGCCGAAGCCTCAGCCTACGACCACCCTGGGCACGTAATCGTCGCCTCCTCCGGCGACAGCGGATTCGGCCCCGCGTCGTTCCCGGCCAACCTGGCCGCCGTCACCGCGGCCGGCGGCACGCAGCTATCACGGGCCGCCAACGCGCGAGGCTGGACCGAGAAAACCTGGAACAGCGGCTTCTTCGGTGCCTCCGGCAGCGGCTGCTCAGCCTATGTCGCCAAGCCCGCCTGGCAGCATGACCCGCACTGCCCGGGACGCACCACCACCGACGTCTCCGCGCTCGCCTGGAACATCACCGTCTACGACAGCTCCGTCCCCGGCGGCCCATGGCTATCGGTCGGCGGCACCAGCGCCTCCGCCCCCCTGATCGCCGGCGTGTACGCGCTGGCCGGCAACGCCGCCACCGTCCCGCCCGGCTATGAGTACGCCCACCGGCACGCACTGTTCGACATCACCGCCGGCACCAACGACGTGCTCGGCAACGGCGCCGCCTGCGGCCACGACTACCTGTGCGAGGCAAAGAAAGGCTACGACGCACCCACCGGCCTGGGCACCCCCGACGGCACCGGCGCCTTCTGAGCACCCGCCCAGCCCGGCCAGGTGATTGAGAAGGTCATTCCAACGGTATATAAAGTTTTCATGAGTAAGCGTGCGATGCAGGAAGCCACTTTCCTGATCCTCACAGCGCTGGCGGCGGGCAGCCAGCATGGCTACGGGATTCTCACCGATATCCAGGAGATCTCTGGCGGGCTGGTGCGGCTGCGGGCTGGCACCCTGTACACGACGCTGGACCGGCTCCGCGCCGACGGCCTGGTCGAGGTCGACCGGGAAGAAATCGTCGATGGACGCCTGCGCCGGTATTACCGGCTCACACCCGCAGGATCGGACCTGCTGGCCGGGGAGGCGACGCGGATGCAAGCCAACGCCCAGACCGCGCTGTCGCGGCTCCGCCCGGCTGGAGGAACGACATGACTGAGCTGGCTGGCCTGGAGCAACGATACCGGCGGCTGCTGGCCTGGTACCCGAAGGCATTCCGGCATGACCAGGGCGAAGAGATGCTGGGCGTGCTCATGGCGGGAGCGCGCCGGGGCCAGCGCAGGCCCGGGCTCGGCGACTCCGCAGACCTGATCAGGAGCGCAGTCGTCATGCGGGTCCGGCGGACGGGATCCGCGGCGGATAGCAAGCCGTGGACTGACGCGCTCGCGCTGTTCAGCCTGGTGGCGCCGCTCATGTTGCTCCTAGCCACGGTGCTCGAGGTGGCAGTGCCGTATCACCTGCCAAGTCCCTCGTCCAGATTCCCCGGGCCGTTGCTGCGATGGCTGCCCTTCAGGGAAATCGGCGGACTCAGCCTGCTCACTGCGCCGGACTTCGATATCACCCTCGGCTGCCTGACAGTCATCGCAGCTCTCGTGCTGCTCGGCATGCGCTGGCCGGCCCTGGCCGCGATCGCAGCAACGGCCGCGTACTGGATCGTCTCGGGCGGTATCCCGCTCCCGCTCCCGTTCCCGCTGCAGGCGCTCTCGGTCTCGGTCTGCCTGCTCGCAGGCGCCGCCCTGCTCGCCTCGCCTGGCCCGCGCCGCGGGCGCGAGCTGATCAGCTGGCGCCTCGGGATCGTGCTGCTGCTGGCAGCAGCAGCCGTTCAGTCCGCGACTCTCATGTATGACGCAGCATCTGGTATCGCGCGCCGGGCCTATCAGGCGGCATCGCCTATCGCCCAGGTAACTCATGCTGGCGGGCAGACCGGGATCACGTTCTCGCGCGTGCTTTCACCTGACCTGACCGGCTACCTGATAGACGGCGCGGTGCTGACAGCGATCGCGATCGGCCTGGCAGTTGCCTGGAAGCAAGGCTGGTACTACCTGCTGCTCCTCGGGGTAACGCTCTACCCGTTCACTTTGGAGGTCGGCGTGTCCCCCGGGCTGCGGAACAGCGGGGATGACCTGATTGCGTTCCCCGGGGCCAAGCCACTTGGCCGTACTGTTCCTGCCGCCACTGCTGATGGCCGCAGCCATACTGATCACCGCTGCCGCGCCACGCCGCTCCCTGCACCTGCAAGAACCAGCTACCTGAACAATCCCAGCCCACGCCGTCCGTCCCGCAGCAGCGTCGCGGTCGGGATACGGAGCGGGTCCGCTGGCCCTGCGGTGCGGTGCCGAGTTTCGTGGCGGGCGCGCTGCTGAATTTGGCCGCAGCGACTCGCTGTAGCGCCGGGTTATACGGACCGGTGACGAAATGGGGACAGACCGGGGACGGGCAGCCCGAAACTTGCCGCACAGCCGAAGCCGGCCGCCGACATCTTAAGGAGGACTGTCCCGATGAAACGCGATCACCTTGATTGGATGTTCTCCGAGGCGGTTGGCTCGCCGTGATGAACCGACCGTTGCCTGTCGCCCGCGGCGTCAGCTCATGCCCGAAGTCCTGCCGGGTACGGATCCGGCCGGGCCGCACGGCGGTGGACGGGCCGGACCTGTTGGTCCGGCGCGGTGAGACGTACGAGCTGCTCGGCCCGAACGGCGCTAGCAAGACGACCACCCTCTGGATAGGCGAGATACACGCCCCATCACATTGTGCTTTCAGCTCGGGAAACTCCTGACGCATTATATTCAGCCCGCCATTCCTATCGCTCCGGGGATCACATGAATAGCAAGGTAAGTATCGTCGCGATGTCGGCCGATGAGTTTCTCTCGCGCGCTGAAAAGATACTGCCACACGGTCAAAATAATGGAGTTGACAATCGGCCTGCGGCTAACAATAAGAAGCGCCTCGGATTAGATGCAATCGCTCGCCCCGGCCGTACTTCGCTTGACCTGCCCGATAGCCTGCCAATCGGGATCTGGCAGCGAATTGGCGAGCAGATATTTCTTATCGCGGACTCGTCCGCTTGGTGGATCGGTGACTGGCTCGTATACGGTCAGGAAACTTACCCGGATCGTTACCGTCTGGTCCTCGAGAGAACCGGACTTCACTATCAGACGCTGCGCAACTACGCGTGGGTCGCCCGTCGGTTCAGTGCATCCCGCCGGCGGGACGCACTGAGCTTCCAGCACCATGCCGAACTCGCGGCGCTCGCAGAAACTGAGCAGGATGGCTGGCTCGACCAGACCGAGCAGTGCGGCTGGTCACGTAACGAACTGCGCAAGCGCGTTCGTGAACACAGGTCAGCCGGCCGATCACGGTATGACGACGATCAGGACCCGCCCGGCATGCTTGATGTCCTGCACATCGAACTGCACGGCGCGCGACGGGACCATTGGCAAACGGCTGCCTCCCAGGCCGACTGCCATCTCGCCGACTGGGTGATCCAGGTAGCCGACCGCGCGGCCGAGCAACTTACATCTGTTGACGGCCTGATTATCTGAGTACCAGAGCATGATCAACCGCAGCGCTGTTCGTCCATCGCGCGCCTCACCGGGCTGGGCGATGGGGGGGTTAGAGGTGACGACAGTTAATCGTTGACTGGGAAATGCGGGCAGGTCAGACGTGGTCGCCGGCCGCGCGGGAAGTCGGCCCTGCGCTCGACGATGCCGTTCAGTCTCGCGGTCAGGTCACGTCCCGGATTGCTCCGGAATCGTCCGGGCAACCACGCTTCAACGACATCAATGGCCCGTGGATGCGTTTCTTTTGAAATGAGTTCTGGTCGAGTCCGCGAACGTGGCACGGGCAGGCCCGCGTACCCGGCCCTCAGCCCGATCCCCGCCCTCACCCATTCCGGCATTCCGGGCATTTACTGCGACTGCCCGGGCGGGCAGCAACGATGGCCCGCGGTTACTGTTCACCGCAGCCCGGTCTTTCTCCGCTCCGGTCACGCGCAGCTCGATTCGACCGCCCGGCCTTCGCTGGGTTACTATTTTACGGTCGTATTTCCGGACTAGTAGGTAATGTAGGAAGACCGGGCGCTTGAGGACCACCAGAGGTTAGGAAGGCGAATGGGCGGAGGGCGCCATGACTGAGGTAGCTTCGGGGGCTGGCGGATCACTCCTGGTGAATCGTGGCACTCTGTGGCAAGCCGCAGAGCAGGCGGACGAGATCTCGCGGGCCATCGGCAAGTTGGAGTCCGATGTATCGTCGGCGTGCTTGCCAGCGGCGTCAGCGCACTCGGGCTGGGACTTCGGCCGTGCCTTAGCGGCGGCTGTTCCCAGATGGGAAGGTCATCTCCGTCAGCAGTCATCGGCGGTATCGGCGACCGGAGGGAAGCTGACGAAGTCGGCCAACAATTATGAGGCAGTCGAGAAGGGTCTGGTGGCCATTGCCCAGGAGTTCTCCGCATGGCTCGTCGGGTAGCGGCGGAGGGCAGGGAGAGACCCATGGTGGATCTAGCGGCCATACGATCCGCGCAGCCGGACCTTCTAGATAGTGCTGCAGGTAACTGGGAGGCCCTCGGCGCCCGGCTGGGCAGCGAGGTGACCGCTCTGCACGGCGAGGTGATGGAGTCGCTGTTTGAAACCGGCGACTGGACCGGGATGGCGGCCAACGCAGCCAGCGTCAGCCTTGACAATCTGTCCAAGCAGCTGTCCGTGACCCAGAACTATGCGGCGACGATGACTTCCCTGCTGCATGATGCGGCGGGCGGCGTGCGCGATGCCCAGTCGTGGCTGCAGGCAGCCGAGAATCTGGCGGCGCAGAACGGGCTGACCATTGGCGTGGACGGAACTGTGTCGGCTGCCCCGATCCCACCACTGGTGGGATCGGGGTCAGTGTCGCTGCTGGTCGAGGCGCCGCCTCCGGCCATGGGCGAGGTGGCCGATCTGGTCGGCCGTGCGCTGACGGTGGCGAACAACGTGGACGCGCAGATCACCGCCCGGCTGCTGGAGTTGCAGAAGTTCGCCGGGGCTAGCGCAGTCTCGCAGCTTCTTGGTGCCGACCGTCTGGCCCGTTCCTTGGACCAGGAGTCGCTGCCACCGGCCGGAACCGATCCGGATGAGGTCAACGAATGGTGGAACGCACTGGACCATGAGCAGCAGCTACGGCTTATCAGCGAATTGCCGTCGCAGCTAGGCTGGATGAACGGCCTGCCAGCGTGGGCCAGGAATCAGGCCAACGTGGACGTCATGACAGCCGAGAATCAGCAGTTGCGCGACCAACTCGCCTCGTTGGAGGCCAACGAACCGCCACAGTACAAGGGGGATAGCTGGGGGTGGCCGGGAATCAACCCGGCCTGGCAGCAGTGGCAGGGCCAGTTGTCGGCGATCGGGACCAAGCTGGCCGAGATCGCCTCGGTCGAGAGTGGTATCGCCTTTGCCGAATCAAAGGCAGGCGTGCACAACGTCTTCTTGCTCGGGTTCAACACCGATGGCAACGGCCACGCAATCGTTGCGGTGGGCAACCCCGATACGGCGGATAACACCGTCACCTATGTGCCAGGCCTCGGCTCCAAAATGACCGGGGCGAGCGGTGACATCGGCCGTGCCACCGCACTATGGGGCCAGGCCGAAAGGCTCGCCCCAGGCGAGACGATCTCCTCGATCTACTGGCTCGGCTACAACGCGCCCCAGCTGGGCCTGAGCCAGGGTGTCAGCAATTTCGACGTGGCCTCGACCAGCGACGCAATGGCCGGTGCTGTGTCCCTGGCGCACTTTGAGACCGGGCTGCAGGCCGCTCATCAGGTCGGCATTCCGGACCATACGGTGGTCCTCGGTCACAGCTACGGGTCTCTGGTAGTCGGCGAGGCCGCAGCTCGTGACAGCATGCACCCCGGCGACATCATCGTGGTCGGCAGCCCCGGGGTCGGGGTCAACAGTGCCGCGCAGCTTGGCCTGTCCCCGGCTCACGTGTGGGCCGGGGAGAACGCCAACGACCCGGTGCCCCGGCTGCCGCCATCTGACCCGGTGACCGCGCTCAGCGATGCCAGCGCCGCCTACTTCGGCACCAATCCAGCCAGTAAGGCATTTGGCGGCCAGATCTTCAACGCCGACATTGACCCGAGCCGGTCCTTTTCCGGCATCGACTTCAGCGCTCACTCTGCCTACTGGGACCCAGGCTCCTCTTCGCTGCTGAACATGGCGCACATCGTCGACGGGCAGTACGGCAGCGTGAGCGTCGGTCCACAGCCGCCGCCCAACCTGGAGTCGGCGGCTAGCCTTATCCACGACCTCGGTGACCTGCTCTAACAGATGAGAGCGCGGATGAACAGACAGGCAGGCACAGCGTCACCCCCGCCCGCGACACCCCGCCGTGCGGGGATCGCTGTGATCGCCATGGTACTCGCCGGGCTGGCTATGCCCGGATGCTCGGGAGGCAACCCCGTGTCCAAGCCCACGATGAACCAGCAGCACGCCACCGCCCTGGCACAGCAGATTCTGCGCGAGACCGCGGACGTCATCACGCCCCGGCCGACGCTCGAGATCTACCACCCAACATCAGGCACCGGGCCGTGCCTGATCACCCCGAGCGACAAGCGCGTGCAGGTCACACTGACTTACTTCCTGCGTGGCATTCCCGTGAGTGACAACGCAAGCGTCGCGCAGCAGATCCTGCGCTACTGGAAGCACAAGGGCTACGCGATCACCGACACGCACGGCCTGGGAACGGGGTCCCCCAGCATCTTCGGGGCAACCCCGTCAGATGACTTCCTGATCAACCTGGCAACAAGTAACAACGGCGCAATGTCAATCGAGGCTACCTCTCCGTGTATCTGGCCGAAGGGAACGCCACCTGCGAGCTAGCCGGAAAGATTGCCGGTGCCGTAGCAGGTCACGCTTGCCCGGCCTGTGGGGTTCACCTTGATAGCATCGCAGCGTGACCAGGACTGCGTGGTCATCTGGCCGCTAGTTGAGTGGACGAGCAGACGCTAACTTCGTGGTCGTCTGGCCGCTCGTCAAGACATCAGCTATCGCTGTCCGTACGCTTGGTATCCCAAAGCTCAGCTACTCGGCCACCGGTAGCCAGCGGCAGCGGTTGGGGCTTGGATCTCGAATGCGGAGCGTTCAGTTGCCAGGGAACTGGTGTTGAATGCACGGTGCCGTCGGTTATCTCAGTTCGCGCTGTCAATAATCTACCGCCGCCGTCGCTCTTGCATACCGATGCCTACAGGATGAGGATTCTGCGAAGAATCTGCTCGACCCGCATCAGGGTGAGATCGCTGATGCTGCCAAGGGGCCGGATCATCCGCTCGGTGGAGACTGTCCGGATCTGCTCGCACTGGATGTAACTGGTGACCGGCAGCACTCCGTCGAGTTCAACGTGGGCTGGGTAGCCGCGCTTGGTCCGGGTCACAGGCAAGACGACGGGCAGGCCGTAGCGGGTCATCTCGTCATGGGAGACGATCAGCGCGGGTCGCTGGAATCCCTGTTCGTGCCCGATCGGATCTCCGAAGTCGCAGAGGTAGATGTCGCCTCGTCTCACAAGATGCCGCTCCAGTCCTCATCGGGGTCAAGCCCATCGGCCAGTGCGCTTGCGAAGCACCCGGCGTCGCGCCGGAGGGCGGTTTGCTCGGTCCCCATGGTGGCGCGCATCTCCTCCCAGAACTCTGCCGCGTCAGCCCGGTCCAGGGAACGCTCGATTGCCCCGGCGAGAGTCGTGTGCTCGCGCGTGGCCAGGAGCGCGAGCCGGTCCCGAAGCTTGTCTGGAACCTTGATCGTCGTCATTGCCATAACCGGGAGTATACCGCTTCGGATACTAGATGGGATACCGCCCGTCCGAAGGTGATCTCATGCGACCGTATTGCCCGCGCGCATCGGGGAATTCCCAGGGCTCGGACTATACGGCGCGGGTCGACGCTGATCACCAAGAGCGCGCTCGCGAAAGATGCGGCACCGTCGAAGACGCCGAGCGGGGTCCTGGTTGCGTGGGCACTCTTCCGGTACAGTCTCACGTCGCTGCGGATGCGCTTGATCTCCGGGCCGCTCGGTGATCAGGTACAGGCTGCCCGTAGCCTGCTGACAGCCAGCGAATACCACAGAAACGCGGTATAGAGCGGTATAGATCAGCGCGAGGATCCCGCCGACGATTACCAGGACAGCGAGACCTGCAAGGTGCGGTAGTTTCATCGCGAAACCGCACCCGATCAGCAAGACCCAGCCGAGGATAGCGATGGCCACCACCGGCCACCGGAGTGCTCCTCGCCGTAGGCCACCCGCTGGGGCATCTCTACTCCAGTCGTACCTCATGCCTGCTCATCCCGCGGTCCCGATGAGGGCGGCAGTGAGCAGCTGAGTTACCTGCATCTCATCCAGCCTTTCCGGCGGGAGGCCGGTCGCGGACCGGCGGACATCGAAGAACTCACCGTCCCGGAAGACCTCGTAGCGATCACGGGTCAGCTGCCCGTCCCCGTCGTGCGCGAATATGTCGATGACCGGCGGTTCGTCGGTACCGAAGCTACCGACGACGCGCGCCCACGCGGCCAGTACCTTCGCAGCCCAGGCGGGCGTGACGAGCGTGTAGCTGAGCATGGTCCCGAACTCCGCGTGGTCACCAGGGCCGGACGGGCGCTCGGTCAGCAGTTCGCGGACCAGCACGCGCAGCCCGGTGCCCTCCTGCGTCATGCCGAAGAACCGCGGGTGCAGCGCCGCGTCCGCGCCGGGATCCTGGCACGTGACGAGCGGCTCGGGGTACGACCGCGCGGACAGGATGATGCCGAGCTCGGGAACGGGCACGGCCGGCATGCCGCCGCGCACCGGAACGATCAGCTTGCGGAAGGCGAGCAGTTCCAGCGACTTGGCCGCCATCTCCGTGCGTCCCTGTTCGCCGAGGCTGAGCCACCAGTTCCACGTCCGCTGGCAGACCAGGGACTTGTCCGCGGCGCCGAGTGCGCATAGATCGGCCTGCGTGAGAGCGGGCAGCGGCGCGGAACCGTTCCGCTCGGCGATCGCGGTGATCGAGTCGATGGCGTTTACACTCGGCTCACCGTTCACGTCCAGCTCACAAGGTCGTCAGCGTAATGGGCTGCCGTATGCCGGGCAGAGTCGAACGTGTGCGCGATGGTGTGGGTGTTGTGGTAAGCCCAGTCGCCTACCAGGTACATGCCGGCGGCGGCCGCCACGCACTCGCCGACGCCGGGTATCAGGAGAGTGACGCCGGTGAGGCTCGCCGTGCTGCTGACGAGCAGCGCCCCGCCCGCGATGCGCGCGGCTACGCGCATGCCGCCGTGGTCGTAGTCGGGCGGCGAGATGAGCGTATAAGTCCCGGCAATGATGCCGGCCACGTCGCCGACGCTCCCCAGGAACTTCAGGTACGGAAGCATCGAGAGGAGTTTCGTCTCCTCGGGGAGGTTGAGGGCGCCTCCCTTCGATGCGGCTTCCGTCGTCCACTGGGCGACCACTTTCCAGTTCTCGACCGCGTTCTTCAGGTCATCCAGGCCGGCGGTGCCCTTCAGCATGTCCTGCATCGTGCGACCGACGATGTCCTGGAGGTCTGAGTCAAGCGCCGCATCAAGGGCCTTCTGAGCCTCCTCGGTGGCGCCCTTAGTTTTCTCGAACGCTTTTTCGAGCGTTTCGCCGTGCTGGATTATCGCTTCCAGGATCGCGTCGCCGCCGACCGTGTCCCACGGGCGGGTGATGTTCTCCAGCCACGTACGGAAGGGGCCTTCGCTGCCGAATGCGTCATCGAGTGCCTTGCCGATGCGCTTAAGCGCGCTCTCGGCAGCCCTGGCCGCCTGCTCGAGTCCGTCGAGCGCGTTCTCGGCCGTGCTCATCCGCTGCTGGGCCTCGGCGTCGATCTGGGCCTGCTCCTGCGCGCTGATTGGCCCGACGAGCGAGTTCACCTGCTGGGCGAAGGACTCGTAGTCGCCGACCTTGGACTGTGCGTCGCGCAGTGCGGCGGCGTAGCCCGCCACGGCACCGGGGACGCTCTGGAGCGGATACTCCATGCGCCCGATTCCGGAGGCTAAGCTCGTGCTGAACGCCGTGTACGCGTCGGCTGATTCCCCGGTCCAGTCGGAGTTCGTGATGATCCGGCCCGTCGTCGACCGGGTGGATTCGCTAAGCGTCGTGATCTGGCTGGCGTAGCGGCGCAGGCTGCCCGCCGCTTCCTCCAGCGCCGCCGGGTCCCCAGCGGGCATAGACAGGCCGCTCACCGCCCCGTGCCCATGCCGTTGACGGCCGAGGTGGCCTCGTTCTCCGCTTTGGCGTACGTTGCGGCGGTGTTCGACAGATTCTGCACCGTGTGCTGGTAACCGGCGTTCGCATTCAGGAACTGCTTGAGGGCTGACACCCCGGCGTTGCGTGCCGCCGATTCCACGCCCACGTCCCCGGCCGCCACGGCCAAGGCGGTCAACGCCTCCACAACCGACCCAGCGATCTGCTCGCATTCGCTCTGCAGTTCGGAAACCTGCTTGCTTCCCGCTGTGAGCATGCTCGGTTCCACGATGTACCCGCTACCTGCCATTAAAGTACCGCCTTCCTGGCCCGGACGCAGAACTGCCCCGATACTCCTCAGCAAGAGGCTTCGTATGCTTACATGATACGGGCACGAAGCCTCGTTTCCCGCTACCTACGCCGAACAACGCACAGTGAAACGCCCTATTCTGGATCTGTAATTGCGTGTCGGCCGATAATTCACCGATAATGCCCTATTGCTTAGACCGGTTGTGATCAAGCACCGTCATCGCTAGCTATATACACCACGCTATTGGCAAGCGCCGGGATGAATGAAGTTGACCGGCCATCTGGAAACTGGAAACGGCATGCTTCGGGTGCATTTCTTTTGAAGGGAGCCGGCGGTTGTGGTTCGGCGCGGGCAGCTTTACAGCATCGGTGGCCCGTCGTTGTCGTCGACCTGGGCTGCGGTTACAGCATCGATGTCCCGTGGATGCTGTGCTTACGGCAGCGCAGGGCCATCGTTGTCGTTACCGGGCTGCGGCGAACAGCAACCGCGGGCCGTCGTTGCTGCCCCCCGTCCCGCCGGCGGGACGCGCTGAGCTTTCCAGCACAATGCCGAACTCGCGGCGCTAGCCGAAACTGAGCAGGATGGCTGGCTTGGTCAGGTGCCGCTAGGGTGCCGCCGCGGGTGCCGGTGGAAGGCCAGGCCGTTGAATCACGGCCGTAGTGCATCTCGGAGCGCGCCGTTTGCCGTGAAGCCGTCAGGGTCGCTTGCCTCAGGTCGCGAATGGCACCTGACCGCCTAGTTGCCTTGGGTACCGTTCGTAGTGATATCAGGCGTGTGGAGACGGCTTGCACCCAGGAGCACCAGCGGCAGTGGCAGTAGGCTCAGCAGCCGCCCTGTGGCCTATGCGCGCTTCCCGACCAGAAGGATCTTTAAGCCCATGGAGGCAGCGCGAATGACCCGGATCGCTGTAGTGGTGCTGGGCGCGGCGCTCGCCGCCACCGCCGTGGCACCCGTGACAACGTCCGCCCTGGCGGCGGCCCGACACCCTGCGCCAGGAAGATCGACTGCGGCTGCGCACAAGGTGTCACACGAGCGCTCTTCCGTGCCTGTGCCGGTGGCGACGCTGCCAACGCCTACGCAGAACTGCAACCCGGGCCCGCCTCAGGCCTCGCGGGTCACCCAGGAGCCGTGGGCCCAGCAGGCGCTGGACTTCAGTAACGTGTGGCCTCTGACCAAGGGCCAGCGCGTCACGGTCGCGGTGGTGGACAGCGGTGTGGACTTCAGCCGGCAGTTCCGCGGCCGGGTCAGAGCCGTCAACCTCACCAGGACCGCGCTGGGCGACTGCCTAGGCCACGGCACTGAGGTGGCAGCGATCATCGCGGCCAGCGACATCCAGCGCCAGGGCGTGCCGTTCGAGGGCGTTGCACCCGACGCGCGGATTCTGTCGGTCAAGGTGACCAACGTGGAATCAGGTACGCACTTCCAGGTGGCCCAGGGGATCCGCTACGCGGTTTCCCGGAGAGCCCGGGTCATCAATGTCTCGATCACCTCGCCCAACACCTCCGAGCTCCGGCGGGCGGTGGAGTTCGCGCTGGACCATAACGTCGTGATCGTGGCCTCAGGAGGAAACGACGGGCCCGGCACTGGCACCGGCCCGTTCTATCCCGCGAGCTATCCGGGCGTGCTGTCGGTCGGCGCGGTGGACTCCACCGGCGAGATTGCAACGTTCTCCGATCCAAAGTCGCACGTGGCGGTGACAGCGCCCGGCGTGGACATCACCAGCGCGTTCCCAGGCGGCTACGAGCAGGACAACCTGTACGGGACGAGTTATGCCACCGCATTCGTCTCAGGGGTCGCCGCGCTAGTGCGATCCCGCTACCCCAAGCTTCACGCGCGGCAGGTCGTGGCCAGGATCGAGGCCACCGCGGACGGCGGAACCGGGCCGGGAACCGGCAATGGCCTGGTCAACCCGGTCGAGGCGGTCACCGCGATTCTCGGTGACGGGTCTGCGCAGAGCCCGTCACCGTTGGCCAGGGCGCCGGTACCGGTGTCCGGGGCGCTGCCGCCGGACCGGACGGCTCGCTCGGCCCTCGGGGTAGCCGGCGGCTCGCTCGGCGTCGCGGCCCTAGTCGCCCTCGGAGCCGTGGTCTGCCGAGAGGGCCGGCGGCGTCGATGGCGCGCGCAACGGGCGGGTGATCCCGATAGCGGCAGTCTTGCCGGCAGCCCGTGGCCATAGCGCGTCGACCGGGCCCAGTGTGCTGGCCTCTGTCGGGCGCCCTTCGTCATCGAGCAGGGCGACTTGGACCAGGCGGCTGCCGGTGCGGCGTTCGACGAAGAAGCCGCGGCCGGGCGGCTGAGCCTGCGGCTTGACGCCGCCGATCAGCGCACCTTCGTCCTTGCTCCCTGACATGATCATCCCAGGGGAGCCCATCTCGCGGGCGCGCTGGATGATCGGGTCGAACGTGGCGCGTCCGGCGCCGCCTGCCGACCGGGCCAGAATCAGGTGCAGCCCGATGTCGCGGGCCTGCGGGACGAGGTCGGCGATTGGGAGCAGCGGGTTGCTGGCCCCGGCCACCAGGTCGTAGTCGTCGACGATCAGGAACAGGTCCGATCCATCCCACCAGGAGCGGCTGCGGAGCTGCTGAGGCGTCAGGTCGGGCGGCGGCAGCCGCTGGGTGAGCGCCTCGCGCACCTCTTGGATCACCGGCGCCGCGGCGGCCGAGGAGGCGGCGTAGCCGATCGTGTGCTCCGAGTCCGTGCTGTCCAGCAGCGACCTGCGGTAGTCGATGAAGATCAGCCGGGCCTGGTCGGGCGTGTGCCGGTCGATCACGCGCTTGGCGAGCAGGCGCAGCAGGTTCGACTTCCCGCACTCGGCGTCGCCGAAGACCAGCAGGTGAGCGTCGGCTTTGAAGTCGAGCAGCACCGGCGACAGGGTGCTCTCATCAACTGCGAACGCGATCTTCGTGCCGGTCTGCGCGGGGCCGGGCAGCGCGGTCACCGGGAGAGCGTCAGGCAGCAGCCGTACCTGCGGGGCGCCATCCGCGTGCCAGGCCATCGCTACCGTCTCCGCCAGCTTCTGCACGCCCTCGGCCAGGGTGTAGCGAGAGGGCTGGAAGTCGATGCGCGGCAACGCGGTCAGGAAGTGCAGCCCGTCGCGGGTCATGCCGCGGCCCGGCGAGGTCTCGGGCACGTTCGCCGCCAGCTTCCTGTCGATCTCGGATTCGTACGGGTCGCCTAGCCGCAGCTCCAGCCGGGTGCCGAAGAGGTCACGGACCGCGGGCCGGAACTCCGACCACTTGCCGGCCGATGCCACGACGTGCACGCCGTAGCCGAGGCCCCTGGCCGCGATGGCCGTGACCTCCTGCTCAAGTTCCTCGAAATCCTGGCGGAGCGTGAGCCAGCCGTCCACGACCAAGAACACGTCCCCGAACCCGTCGCCGGTGATCTCGCCGCTGCTGCGCATTGTCCGGTACGCGGAGATCGACTCGATGCCCTGCTTGGCAAACTCCTCTTCCCGGCGCATCAGGACGCCCCGCACCTCCGCGACCGTGCGCCGGACCCGGGTCGTGTCCAGCCGGGCGGCGATGCCGCCGACGTGCGGCAGCGCGCCCAGGCTGCCCAGCGATCCGCCACCGAAATCGAGGCAGTAGAACTGCGTCTCGGCCGGCGTGTGCAGCAGCGCCAGCGAGCAGATCAAGGTCCGCAGCATGGTGGACTTGCCGCTGCGCGGCGCGCCCACGACCGCGGCGTGTCCGGCGGCCGCGGAAAGGTCGACCCACAGCGGGTCGCGGCGCTGCTCGAATGGCCGGTCCACGATCCCGGTTACTGCGCGCAGTCGGCCCCGCACTTGCTCGTCCGGCACCGTGCAGCCGTGGTGCTTGGTGATCATCAGCGAGGGAAGGAGTTCGCCCAGCGTGGGCGGCAGGTCCAGCGGCGGCAGCCAGATCTGGTGCGCGCTCGGCCCGTGCCCGGCGAGTTGGCCGACCACGATGTCGAGCAGGCTTTCCGCCGAGCCCGCCGGGCCGGCCTGAGCGAGTCCCGTGCCGTCCTCAGCGGATCCCAGGCCGTCCTCGGTCATCTCCGGCCGGATGTAGCCAGGGCCGAACGGCACGACGGCCGGGCGCATCCGGGGCCGTCGGATTCGGCCCGGCTCCGCGGCGGCCGGCCCCGAGACGTAGGCGGCCTTGAACCTGGTCATGTTGTCGGTCCCGACCTTCAGGTACCCGTTGCCGGGCTGCGGCGGCAGTTCGTAGGCGTCGGGCACGCCGAGCACTACGCGCGACTCCATGGCCGAGAACGTGCGCAGGCCGATCCGGTAGGACAGGTGCGTGTCGAGGCCGCGTAGCTTGCCTTCCTCGAGGCGCTGTGAGGCGAGCAGCAGGTGCACGCCGAGAGACCGGCCAAGCCGCCCGATCATCACGAACAGGTCGATGAACTCTGGCCGGACGGAAAGCAGCTCGGAGAACTCGTCGATGACCACGAACAGGGTGGGCACGGGCGGCAGGTCGGCCCCATGCTCGCGGGCCCTGACGTAGTCACGGAGCGAGGCGTAGTTGCCCGCGGCCCGCAGCAGTTCCTGCCTGCGGACCAGCTCGCCGTTCAGTGCGTCGCGCATCCGGTCAACCAGCGGAAGCTCGTCCGCCAGGTTCGTGATCACGGCGGACACGTGGGTCAGCCGCTCCAGCCCGAGGAACGTGGCGCCGCCCTTGAAATCTACGAGGACGAAGTTGAGCACGTCGGAGGGGTGCGTCAGGGCCAGGCCAAGAACCAGCGTCCGCAGCAGCTCGGATTTGCCCGAACCGGTCGCGCCGATGATCAGGCCGTGCGGGCCCATGCCGCCCTGCGCAGCCTCCTTGATGTCCAGTTCGACCCGCTGACCGTCGGCGTCGCTGCCGATCGGCACCCGCAGTCGGCTGCGCGGCGAGCGAGGCTGCCACAAGGCCGCCAGGTCGAGCGCGAACGGGCTGGCGATCCCGAGCAGCGACGTCAGCGTGGTGTCGGCGGCCAGCGGGTCGTCGGCCGCGCTGGCGCCGGGCCGCAGCGGCGCGAGCTGCCTGGCGAACGCCTCGGCCTCGGCGAGCGACATCGAGTCAGGGACGCCGATCGGCGAACGCACCTCGGCGCCTGTCCGGTCCCTGGTGATCATGTCGGTTCCGTCAGAGGTGACGCTCAAGCGGAGGGCCGGCGCGGTCAGAGCCGGCGGCGTGGCGAGAGGCCCAGTGGTCAGATCGATGACTACGGCGCCTTCGATGCCTTCGGTGACGAGGCGGGACTCCGCTGTCTGGTCGCCGCCGTCGACGAGCACTACGTGGAAGGGGAGAGCGCTCGACGTGCCGGGCGTGAATGGCGGTCGAGCGGCCAGCTCCGGGCCGATCAGCGCTTCGAGCTGCGGCAGAGCGGTCGCCATCAGCCGAACCGGTCCCGCCGCGTCGTCATCGGCCGGGTGCATGTTGTGCGGCAGCCACTTGATCCATTGCCACCGCGGCATTCGGTCCCATGAGGCGCACACGCTGATGCGGACGTCGTCGGGGGAGTGGAAGAGCGCGAGCTGTGCGATCATCGCCCGGACCATGCCGTTGACCGCCTCGGGCTCGCCGCTAGGCGCGATGCGGGCGAACGCGCGCAGCGAGATCCCGATCGGCAGGCCGGGAACGCTGTTATGCGCCCGGATGAACCGTCGCAGAGCTCCCGCGCAGAGCGGATCGAGATCCTCGACCGGCTTGGTTTCTGGCGGCACGAGCTGGACCGCCAGCCCGTGCGTGCCGGTGCCGATCCGGACCTTGGCGAAGTCCTCGCCGGATGAGCGCCGCTCCCAGACCCGCCGCAGCTCGGGGTCGACGAGCAGCGCGACCAGCGCACACGGGTCGGGGCTGACCCATTCCAGCGCCTCCCGCTGGGCTGCGGCGACCGCGCGCACCTTACGCCGAACCTGGTCCAGATAGCGGAGATAGTCCCGGCGCTGGCCGTTGAGCTTGACGTTCCGCTCGCCGCGGCCGCGGCCCGTCTGGCTGAGCATCATGCCGCCCATGCCCAGCGCCATCGCGCCGCCGCCCACATAGAGGAGCGGGCTCGATTTCGAGCCGTTCCCGGCGAACACCGAGCCCATCCCGACCATCATCGCGACCATCGGAAGGTACGTCAGCGTCTGCCGGAAGCTTTCTGGCGCGGCCTCGGGGATCTCCGGCGGGGACTCGAGCCGGATTTCGCCGGCTGGAAGCTCGGGCGGATCGTGCCGCTCGGTCCGGCGGATGACGACGGTGCTCACGATTCGGCCTTTCCATTCTCCGCTCCGGTCACGCGCAGCGCGATTCGACCGGTCGGCCCTTGCTGAGTGTTACTATTTTAAGGTCAATTTTCTGGACTAGTTGGTAATGTAGGGAAAGCCCGTGAGGCCATAACGGACGGTGTCCAGATGGCCGATCTGTGAAAGGGGGGCAGATGACGTCGCCAGCCGGATCCGACCTCTGCCGGGTGACCGTCGTTGGGCTGTCCCGGCGCGTTGACATCGCGTTCCCAGGCTACGTGACGTTCGCTGACCTCTTTCCGACGGTGGCCAGGTACGCGGGCCTCGACGGGCCGGATGTGGTGGGGGAGAGTGGCGGGTGGGTATTGCAGCGCCTTGGCCAGGAACCGTTCGCGTCGGCGATGACCCCCCAGCAGGCTGGCCTCCGCGATGGCGAGACGATCTACCTGCGGCCGCGCGGTGCCCAGATTCCGCCGATGACATTCGACGACGTCGCCGACGTCATCGCGAGCGGGCTGAGCGATCAGCCGGGCCGGTGGAAGGCTGTCCATGCCCGCTGGGTGGCGCTGGGCGCCGGCGTAGTAGCGCTTGCCGCAGGGGCGGTGTTCATACTCCGGTCCGGGCCGCCAGGGCTGGTGCCCGCGCTGGCCGCGGCGGTGGTCGCTGTCGCGCTGCTCCTCGCGGTCCTGGCGGTATCGAGGGCCGCGGGTGACTCGCTGGCCGGGGCGCTGCTCGGTTACGCGGCGCTCCCCTACGCGTTCCTGGCCGGGCTGCTCGGGCCGGCCAGGGCGATACCGCTCGCGCATCTTGGCGCCGTGCACGTGCTGCCGGCGTTCGCCGCGGCGGCGCTTGCCGCTGTGGTGGCCGCCGTGGCGTCGGCCGAGCTGTCGCTGTACTTCGGCATCGTGGTCGCCTTGCTGTTCGAAGTGCTCGGCGCCTCGGTCGGATATATGTTCGACGTCGGCTTCGCCGCGGCGTCGGCCGTGGTCGCGGTTCTCGCCTTGGCCCTCACCCCGCTGATTCCGGCGGTGTCGTTCTGGATGGCGCGGATGACGCTCCCTCAGGTCCCGAGGCACGCCGATGACCTGAGGCGGGACACGCTCACCATCGACGGGGCCGAGGTGTTCAGCCGGACCGCCTCGGCCGACCGGTTCGTGACCGGCGCCGTGTCGGGCATCGGCCTGGTGGGGGCGACCGCGGCGGTAGCGCTGGCCTTCACCAGGAGCTGGCTTGGCCTGGCTACCTGCGCCGTACTGGCCTGCACGCTGCTGTTGCGGTCCCGGCTTTTCCTCGGCCTCGGTCAGCGGCTCTGGCTGCTGATCCCTGGCTTCGGTGGCCTGGTGCTGCTGTCGATCGGCGAAGTCCACGGTTCCTCCCAGGCACTGCACCTCACGCTCGCCCTTGGCCCGCTGGTCGCCGGTGTCGCTGTGGTCGTCGGCATCGGCATGTGGCTGCCCAGCCACCGGCCGTCGCCGTTCTGGGGCCGGGTGGCCGACATCGCCGACACCGCGCTCAACATCGGCCTGATCCCGCTCGCGCTCGGCGTCGCCGGGGTCTTCGGCAAGGTCCTCGGCCTGGGCGGTTGACGTCATGACCATGCAGAGCCGCAGGGACTTGTTCCAGGCCCACAGGCTGATGACCCAGCGGGCGGCGCTGGCGCTGCTGCGCGGCGAGCCTGATAGCCCTGACCAGCCGTTGCGCCGCCTGAACGTAGCGGCGTTCTCCGGCGTGCTGGTCGCTGCGATCGTCACCGCGCTGTTCTTAATCTGGGGCCTGATCGGGCACGGCGGCTCGTCGCTGCAGAACCAGCCGGGCACCCTGGTCATCGACGAGCAGACCGGCACCTCGTTCGTGTTCTGCTACCACAACGAGCTCTGTCCGGTGGTGAACTACGCGTCAGCCCGGCTGGCGCTGTGGACCACGCCTGTGGACCAGCAGACAGTGAGCCAGTCGGCGATCGCGAAGTTCGCACGAGGGCCGCTGATCGGCATTCCAGGGCTGCCCCAGCCGTTGCCCGACCCCAGTCTGCTGACCCGCAAGCCCTGGTCTGTATGCACCGAGCAGACGACAACCCCTGGCGTCGGCACGCAGACCGTTACGGCGCTGGCCGCGGGCATCCCGGTCAGCGGTCAGCCGCTGGGGAGTGGCGCCTTGGTGGCCCAGGCGCGTGGCCAGGACTGGGTGATCTGGAATGGCCAGCGCATGGCGATCGAACCGAGCTTTCTCCCCGCGCTGCGGAGCTCTGGCCAGTCGGTGGTGAACATGCCGAGCGTCTGGCTCAACGCGCTGCTCCAGGGGCCGGCGTTCGCGCCGCCGTGGATACCGCACTGGGGCTGGATGGTACCCGGCCCGGCCGGCAGGCGCGTACGGGTCGGGCAGGTCTTCCGGGTGAGCGCGGTCGCCGGCACGCAGTATTACGTGATGCTCCAGGGCGGTCTGGCTCGGATCACGCAGACGCAGGCGCAGCTCTTGGGCTCCAAGTCGGGCGCGCCAGTCCTGGCCCCACTGCGCCTGCCGGAGGTCAGCGGTAACCTCTCGGCGGTCAGCGTGCCGAGCGGCGGCCTGCCGAGCAGCATCCCCGCGGTCACGGCGCCCACTCTTACCGTCCCGCTCTGCGTGGTGTACTCCTTCAAGGGCACTAGCCTGACCAGGCAGGTCGAGACCGGTGGGCAGATGCCGTCAGGCGGAGTGCCGACCGGCGAGCCGGACGACGTCGACCAGGTGGTGCTCCCGCCCGGTAAAGGAGTGCTGGTCGGAGCCGATGCCGGCGGTGGCCAGGACCGCGGCGTGATCAGCTACTTCCTGGTGACGGACGGCCGCAGGTTCGCCCTCGCGTGGACCACGGTGGCCAAAATGCTCGGCTACCCTCTGTCCCAGGCCGTCCTTTTGCCCGCAGGGGTGGTGGACTTGATCCCGTCTGGGCCCGCGCTCAATCCAGCGCAGGCAAGGATCCCGGTACCATACGCCCCCTAATGATCGTGTGGCTTATTTGTGGCGTGCCTAACCGGTCATAACGCCCAACGGTAGCCGATCATAAAGAGTCGGCCATAAATGACTGAAGCGCTTTCACGTATCTCGTCGAGAACGGCACTTAGCTTCCTGCCCCGGGTGACGCTATTGCTAGACTTGGTTGCTATAATTGGTTACGTTCGGGAGTTCAGGGATTGGACATCGAGATGGCTAATTCCCGATTCAGGCAAGCAAGCCGGATGCATGGCATAGCGCCAAACTGGCGCAGAAGCAGGAGGTGCGGTATGGCTGCACAGGTAACTGTAAATAGAGCGGCGATGGTGACCGCTGCCCAGCAGGTCGATGACGCGCTCGGAGATATCCGCTCCCAGCAGTCCCGGCTGGTCAGCACCAGCGACACGCTGCAGGGTGGCTGGCAGGGCGAAGCGTCCACGGCGTTCACCAATGCCTTCAGCAAGTTCAACAGCGACTTCGGCATCGTGATCAACGCGCTCAACGGGATCCACGAACGACTCGTCGGCAGTCACACCAACTACAACACCGTTGAGTCGGCAAACACGACATCGGCGGGCAAGATCACAAGCATGCTGAACAGGTAAGCGAACCGCGCACCTGAATACACGGAAGGAGACCTGCTATGAGCGAGTACACTGCAGTAAATTTCGGCGCGATGCAGACAGCGGAGGCCGAGTTCGCCTCGACTTACCAGGCGCTGCAAAGCACCTTGACCACGCTGGAAGGTCAGCTCCAGTCCAGCCTGAGCCAGTGGACAGGCGAGGCTCAGACGGCGTATTACGCGGCGAAGAAAAAATGGGACACCGCCGCGGCCGACATGGCTACCGTGGTCTCTCAGCTTGGCCAGGTTGTCGGCGTCGCCAACGAGAATTACACGAACGCCGAGCGGACCAACATGGCGATGTGGGAATGAGTGATGACGGCACGGCGCGGACCTTTCGACGGTTGCGCGTCGCGCCTGTTTCTCACGTCGGGAACGGAACTTTTACGGCAGCGACGCGATAGGACGAGCGGTCGCTGGGGAGGTGCATGATGGGCGCGATCGCGGATGCAATGGCGCTTGCGGACCAGGACAAGCTCGATAAGCAGGCAGCAGTGGTAAGAGTGGTAAGCGAGCACGAGTACAACACTGACGGGTCGGCTAAGGCCAAAGACTACCTTTTCAGGGAGCTGCCCCCGTCGAAGTGGCCCTCTCATCTGTCGGCGGGCGGACGGTTCAGCGTGCACCCGGACGCCCTGACTGGGGTGGCTAAACAGATGGGTGCCGACTTGGCCGAGTTGCAGAGCACGCTGAATAAGCTGAAAGGTCGCGGGGCCGGTGGCGCGACGCTTAGTGGCTGGGCAACCGCGGACGGCATCGGAAATAACGCCGGACAGGCCTACTACGGGATCTTCACGTTCTACACTGTATTCAACGACGTCTACGATCAGGTGATCGGCTATCTGCACCAGACGGTCGCCAATTATGCCATAGCCGAGAACGCAGCGACGATCGCGTCGAACAACGTGGGCACCGACATCGCGCCAGGTATGTTGAGCGGCAGCTCGGTCGCATGGACAGCAGCAAGGCCCTTTCGAGGTGGCGCTAAGTGGCGTGCGATCACCAGCGACACCTACCACATTAAGACCATGGAGGTCATGCCCTCGTCCGCGAGCGGCATGACCGCGTCGGAGATCGAGAATCTGTTCTCAGAGCTCGACCCTTCAGCCGTCGCAGAGGCAGGAGATACGCACACCGCGGCGGCTCATACCCTCCATTCGATCGCCGACGCTCTGGTCACGCACGCGCAGGCACTCGCCGGCGGTTGGAGCGGGACTTCGGCGCAGGCATCGATCGCCGCCTTCCGGCAGCTCCATATGACGGTTGTGCCGCTCGCGACGGCGTCCGCACAGACGGGGCAGGTGCTGACCTGGCTCGGCGGGACGATCCTGCCCGACTACAAGAACTGGAAGGCGCCGAGCGACGGGCTCAGGGGCGTTCACCTCCAAGACCAGGCCGCGCAGCAAGTCATGCGGCGGCTCAACGACTGGCTCGTCCAGGCCAACGGCGGCCTGCCCGCCAGCGTCGCAATCAGCCTGCCGAAGATCGGCCAGACCGGGCAAGTCTCCGCCATCACCGGCGGCTCAGGGCAAGGCGGCGGGGCCGCCGCGGCGGCTGCGGGTGCGCGCCTCCTGAGCGACGTCCGCTTGACGAGCCCGGTAGGCAGCGGAGGTGGCCTTGGCGGCGGTGTCGGCGTGAGCGATCGCGGCGCTCGCCTTGGCGGCGGTCTGGGCGTGGTGCCGACAGATCGTGGCGGGCAAGCCGCGCCACTCTCGCATCTCGCTGGCCTTCCTCCGGGCGGCGGCACGCCCCCGGGCGCGGGCAGCGTCACGGGCGGGACTGGAGGCGTACCTGGCGGCGGTGGCCTGCCTGGCGGGACGGCTCCCGGTGGCGGCACACCTGTCGGGCCAGTGCCTATCGGTCCCGTGCCTGGCGAGGGCACCCCCCCGGGCGCGGGCGGTATGCCAGTGCCCGGCAGCGAGCCCCCCGGCGAAGTCGGCATCTTCCCTGAAGGGCCCGGCGGGTACGGCGAGCCAGGCGCTGGCGTCGGCGGGACTGCTTCGGCAGGCCAGGGCCCGGTCGGCGAGGATGCGGAGTTCCTCCCCGGCGAGAGTGCGGTCATGAGTTCCGACGGGATGATCGGCACCGGGCCGGGGATGGCCGAGGGCGAGTCCGTGCCCGGCAATACCGGCGTGACCGGCTTCATCGGGGCGAACAACGCCGCGACCCAATCCGATGGTGAGTTCCCGATGACCGGCGACTCCGGTGGTGGGCGGCGCGAGAACGACCGCTACCGCCAAGCCTGGATGGCGGAGGACGTCGACACCTGGAAGGCGACCGCGCCGACCCGAGATGATGGGCGGCGACGTGCCTGAGGAGAAGGACTGGTTCCTAGGGAGCGGACGATGTTAGGACCACTTTCCTGGGCGGGCTTCGCAGTATCGACGCACATGCTGAACTCTGCGGCTGACTACCTGCAGAGTGAGGCGACGGGGGTGGCATCGTCACGGGACGCCTTCAATGCGGCGTGCTACACCGCTGAAGGCAGCTTCGGCGACGACTACATGCGCAAGTGCTTCAACGACTTCTTCGCGGCCTGGTTCGGCGCGATCGATGACCAGGCCGAGACCTTAGGGTCGGCAGCCGATGCGACCCAGCAGTGCGCGGTGATCTACGACCACGCGGAGCGGACCGTACTTGGGGACATCCAGGCGATGACCATACCGCAGCCGGCCCAGGCCAACCCGCAGGCACAGTCGCCGTGGCTGATCTTGGGCAACCAGCAGCAGTGGGCCTGACATGTCCTCCGCGGCAGCTTTTCCATCGGTCAGCCCTGCTGCCATAGCCAGCTGCGCATCAGGCCTGAAGATCATCAGCGGGCAGATGTCTGACACGGGCACGAACGTCACCGTGCTGCAGCAGGCGGTCGTCGGCAGCGAGCAGTGGCAAGGTGATGCGGCCAGCCGGTGGCAGACGGTCATGAGCGGCCGGGTTGCCGACGCCAATCTGACGTCAGAGGTCCTCGCCAAGGCGGCATCACTGCTGGAGCAACTCGCCGACGACCTGGATCAGGAGCAACGCAACTACAACCGGGCATCCGGTGAAATGCAAGACGAGGCGGACTCGTACAACCCGCGGTTCAACCCTTTGCCGCCAAACTTCGAGGCGCCCTACATTGCCGCGATGAACGGCGCGGTGAGCCGCGCGACCAACCTGCTGCAACAGGCCGGGACCGACTTTCTAGAGCTTGCCGCGCTTGCCGACGATATCCACGCCAAGGGCGCGGATGACCGAACGCCGGGTGTCCCGGAAGGCGCAAACCGCAAGGCCGCTTCGGTGGCGCTGTTGACCTTCCTGCTCGGCACGGTCCTGACCAATCAGACGGCCGGAGCGAAGTTCGAGGCGCAGGTCCGGCAGGAACTCGGCTTGACCAAGAACACCTCGATATGGCGGCCGGGGACGGCCTTTGAGGGAAAGACCACCAAGGGCGGGCTGCCCCGTGGCACCATCCCCGATGCTGACGAACCCGGTTACATCGTCGAGATCAAAAACACTGCCACCCTGGAAGCACGCTTCCAGATACGGCTGGAGTCGCTGTACGCCCGTATTACGAACAGGCCGCTGTGGATCATCACCCGGGGTGGCGCCAAGGTTAACCAGGATGTCGTTGACAATGCCGAGCAAACTAATGGCGGGGTCATCTACCGGACCGGGCCGAACACCTACGAGGACGGGAACGGCAATCCAGTTCAGATAGGTCCTGGTATGAAGGTAAGCGGATACCAGCCGAGTTCGACCGGAGGAACGGGCGGCGGAGCGGGGCCGGCCGACCCGGCGGCGCCGAGCGCTCCGGTTAATCCGGCGCCAGCCCCGGCCGGCCCGGACCCGGACCCGGTCGACCCCGATCCCGAGCCGGTCGAACCATTTGACCTCCCCTGAACGGACGAGGAGCCACGTGCACACGGTTTTCGTCAAGCTGTTCACCCGCAGCCTGCTGACCGATCCAGAGGAGGGTCGCACGCTCGTCCGGTTGATAGAGCAGCATGTGCCGGCCTGGCTGCCGCAGCGCTACGGCTGGAGCGTGCCGCTGCGCAACACCTACGACCCTGACCGGCTCGAGGACTTCTGGACTGGGCTGGAATACGGCCTTGACTGGCGCAACGCCAAGCGAACCGCTACCGGGCACGTCACCACCCGCGTCGGGCCACTCGACACGCTCTCGTCTATCAGGCTCAGCGGCGAGCGGACCGGGGTGCTCGATCTTTCCGCGCTGGCTGACTTGATGCGGGAATCAGCACCGGCACTCGATGTGGTCTACGGCGTCCTGCACCTGTTCCACCCTGACGACCTGTACACCGCTGGCCACGGCGGGCACCTGTTCGGCGAGAACCAGGGGCCGTTCCTGGCTGTCGCCGAACGCGGCCTGAAAGAGTGCTTGCCCGATCTGGCCTGGGGCAACGTATTCGGGGCACCCTACGTCGACTTGTTCGGCGGGGCTGACCGCGTACGCTCGTCCCCGGTCGCGCTGGTGACCGAACTCGGACCCGAACTGTTCTACCTGCAGCTCACCGACGACACCACAGATGTACAGCAGAACCGGGCCGCGTTCACGGCCGTCCGCGAGGCTGCCAAGGAGCACCTGGGCGCCGACTGTTTCGCCGGTTACGCTGGGCCGCTCCGGGCACCTCGCTTGCCGATGGCAGCGGAGGAAGGCTTGTGGTCACCGCCTGCTGGTTTTGACGTCCCTGATGACCTCCGCGCGATGCTCGACCAAGCGGTCCGGGAGGGCAAGACACTGCCGCCGCCGTCTGGCGTCATCGAGAAGGGGCGGCGGCGGTGAGCCGGGAGTTTCATCTCGTCACGCGTGAGCGCCCTGCCAGGGATGGCCTTCTGGAGGCCCTGTCCAAGGTCAGCGGAGATAACGCGGAGTCTGAACTGGACGGCGAGTTCGACGATCCGAACACATACGTGAATATCTCCGGTCCTGACTTGTGGATTGAAATCGAACCCCCCGGCCACGTCGAAGCAGCAGATCTTGAAGGGAACTACGGCGATAGAACGCTCCCTGAGGCGGATAGCGATTTGTGCCTGTGGCTAACCGTTGCCAATATTCCGGCCGGGGCGCCGTCCGGCAGCGCCGAAGCTGCCTGGCGGATGTTCGAGGACTTGGCCGCTGGATACGACGGGATTGCCGTAGAGCCATCGGAATGAGGGATCCGGCGCCCTCGGAGGGGTGCCTTACATAACATATATTTATGCGGGAATTGCCCGGCGCCATCTAGTGGCGGGCGAGACACTTTGTCGCGGATTCGGTGAGGTGACTGATGCCTGGCGGAGGCCCGGAGACCATACGGTTCTCGGTGGAGAACCTGCTCTACTATGCACCACGTTTGACCGCGCTGGGCCAGGATCTGGCGTCGGCTGAGTCGACGGCGCAGAAGCAGTTGCTCGGGCTGGGCAGCTTCTGGGGCGGTTCGTGGCCGGACCAGCCGTTCGCCAGGGCTTATCAGCCATCGCAGTACGCGGCGCTGATCATGGTCGGGCAGCTGGCCATCGAGATCCAGGGGATCGGCGGCGGCGTCGAGCAGATGGCGAGGAACTACGGGATCACCGAGGACACGAACATCCAGGACGTCGAGCGGATCGCGGTCGGCAGCCTGATCGACGCCACCCCGGGAGCCTTGAATCCGCCGGCCAAGTCGCTAGCCCTGCCCGTCGCTTCCGCGCCGTCGCTTCATCCCGATCCCGAGTGGAACGTTGCCCCCGGCAGCACCCCCGCACCGTCCGCCGGCAGCTCTCCCGCGCCGTCCTCCAGCCACCCCGCCGCGACCCCGGCAGCGTCGCCATCGCCGTCACCGACAGGCTCGCCAACACCAAGCCCGGAAGCCGGACCCGTACCCGTCGCCCCGCAGTCCTGGCAGGTGGCCAGCTCCAAATCTTTTTTCGGGCCGTGGCCCACTGGCGACCCGAACAGCATGGACGAGGCGGCGGGTTACTGGGGCGCCCTGATCAGCCAGCTCGACGACGCCTGGGCGGGGCTGATGCAGATCACCGACTACATCATGGCCGACGCCGAAGGCCCCGCAGCCAACGCCTTCCAGGACTACGTCGACGGCATGACCAACGCCTCGACCGGCTCGCTGACGCGCGCAATCGAGGTTTGCCAGTATCTGCGGGGCTCCTGCACGGCCCAGGCCGCGTCGTTGCGGAACGCAAAAAGTGCGCTGGAGCTGGCCGTTGCCGAGCTGCTCGTCACCTTCGTCTTCGACACTCTCTTGGCCTGGGTCACATTCTCCGCGGCCGAGTTCCTCAGCGCCGCGGTCGCGAACGGGATCCTCGGCTTCATCGATGGCCTCGTCTCCGACATCGTCGCGGCAGGCAGCGAGCTGGCCAGCAACCTGGAGCAGGCAGCGCAACTCGTCTCCCGGGTGCTCGGGGCAGCCATAGCCGCAGGCAGCGATCTGGTTAGCAACCTGGGGCAGGCAGCGCCGATCGTCTCCAGGGTGCTCGGGACAGCCACAGCTGCCAGCTATCAAGGTTTGATCATCGGGATGCAGAACGTCGTGACGAACGACGCCCTGGCCGAGGCGTTCGGGCAGCAGGGAACGTACGGCACTGCCGTTCTCAAAGCCATCCTGGAGAATACCTGGCAGACCGCCCTGGGCGGCTCCTTCACGGCCAACGGTGCCCTCAACGAGTCGGCGGGGATCCTGTCGAAGTACCTCATCGACATCGGAGAGCAGTCACGCAGCACCGTACTCGTGGTGATCGGTCGGCAGCTTAAGTCGGGAGTAATCACCGTCGCAGCGGCCGACGCGGCGATCAACCAGTTGATCGCGACCGGCCATCTGAATCCGGTGCAGCTGGTCATAGGCACGGTCAGCAACCGGCTCGAAAGCGCGCTAGGGCCCAACACCGGCAAGCATGCCTAGGCATGAGTCGGCGCTGACGTGCTCATTGGCCAGCGCGCCGCGGGAGTACAGCGCTACCACTGTGCCCCCGATGCTGCTGGCTCCCGGAGGCCGGCCACATCGGCGGCCCGGCCATTGATGTCGCTGAACCGCGGCCGCCCGGCGATTCCGGAAGAACCCCCCGGGCCGAGGCGCTGGTGCAGGTGCCGTAGGCCGGCGAGGTCTTCGGTGCGGATGGTGGCTCCGGCTTTGACTTCGATCGGCGATCCTGCCGTTGCGCTGACCGCGGGTTAACTACCTGGATTCCAGCACCGCCAGATCGCGCACCGCGAACCGGTAGTGTTCGATCTCCTCGTCCATCACCACGGCGACGCACTCGGCGACGGCGCGCTCTTCTTCCGGGTATCCCGGTGCGGGCGACCGCTGGCAGAGCCGGCCGAGGCCGTCATCGGTCAGCTCGGTCACGATCCGCCGGATCACGGCCATCCGGTCCGCGCGGGCAGCCAGGATGTCGTAGTAGCCGGGCTCGGCGGCCAGGTCGATGCCCAGCCTGGCCGCGTCCGCGGCCGGGTACCAGCTCTGCGGCAGCCCGATCGGGTGGTACGGCATTTCCTCGTCCAGCACCGTGCGGCTCGCCCAGGCGTCGGTGATGAAGACCAGGTGCCGCAGCGTCTGCGCGAACGACCACTCCTGGCTGACCTGCCCGGTCAGCGCTGCCGTCGGCAGCCGCCCGGCGCGTTCGGCTGCCTGCGCCCACAGCCGTTCGATGGTGTCCCACATCGCACGGAAATCGCCTGCCGTCCGGACTTCGCGGAACTGCGCGCGCTCGGGGTGCAAGTCCAGGTCGGCCCACTGAAGCCCGCATAGCTCGCCTCTGCGCGCGCCCGTGACAGCCGCCAGCCACAGATACAAGGCGAGAAGGTCCAAGCCGAGATCGCGAGCCTTAGCGACGACTGTGGCCACGCCCTTAGGCGACGGTGAGGATGGCGAGCGTGGTCGCGCCTTAGGTAGCTTCGCGGACGCGGCGGGGCTCCGGTCGATCCACTCCCAGCGGACCGCGGTGTTGAAAGCGCCCGACAAGATGGCGTGGATCTGCCTGATCGTCGCCGGTGACATCGGCTTGCAGCTGTGCGTGCCGCATCGGGACCGGGCGCAGTCATGACGGGTGCTGGGCCGCCGGGCCTTCGGCGGAGCGTCCACCTCGATGTCCTCACTGACTACTGCACGGCGACCATGCTGGACTTTGATCATCCCTTCCTCGGCCAGCACCGCTATGGCGTGGTGAATAGTCCCATCTCGCAATCCGTTCCTGCGCGCGATCTCGTGCGCCGAGGGGAGTTGTTCACCGGGAACGAGCTGTCCCGACCTGATAGCCGCCCTGATCGTGTTGGCGGCCTGTTTCCATGCCGCAACGCGGCCAGGCTGGATCTCTAGTGGCGGGAAAGACGTGTGCTCGATGAACGGCCTGCCATTGCAGGCTAGGTTGCCGCATCGCCTGAGCCGCGTATAGAAAGTGTCCAGGACTGGGCCGCGAACCTTGCGCACCTCCGTCGAGCCCAGCGCTGGCAGGATCGTCCGCCGGATATACCCCTCATAGGTCTGCCGGGTCGACACATCGAGCTCGGCTACTTCCATGCACCGCGCAAGCAACTCGCCGACCGTGACCTTTGTGTCGGGTCGGCGCCCGGCCTCGGCGTCCTCGAGCAGGCGGCCGAGAGCGATCTGTGCCGCTTCCTCGGTCTTGACTGTCTTCCTGTGCCTTAGTTGCTTGCCCGTTAAGGGGTCGACTCCGGCATAAACGCTGACGCGGAACGAGCCGCTCGGCAGTTGCTCTATGTGACCAGATCCGAAGGTTGTCATGACTCAACGCTAACGTGAAAATCGCAACCCGTTCCATGACTCGTTCCATGCCGAGGATGACCCGGTCGGTATGGAGAGGCATATCAGCAGGTCAAGGCGGGTGGGGCGCCCGGGGCTCGAACCCGGAACCTACGGATTAAAAGTCCGCTACTCTGCCGTTGAGCTAGCACCCCTTGGCTGCCTCGACTACGACAGCCCATCGGACGAAGCGTACCGAGTCTGCTGGTGCTCGCGCTCGTCCGTGGCCGCTAATCAGAACTGATCGTTGCCCTGATGTGTTCCAGGGAAGCACGTTAGCATCCGGCTCGTGGAGAGCGCGTTCTATGAGCAGGTCAGCCTGGACAGCTACCTGTCGAGCCCGGCGACGATGGGTCCCTGGTCGGCCGACGCGCAGCACGGCGGGCCGCCTTCGGCGCTGGCGGCGCGGGCCATGGAGCGGCACGAGCCTGATCAGGTTCAGCGGCTGGCCAGGGTGTCGGTTGACATCTTGCGCCCTATCCCGATCGGCAAGCTCTCGCTCAGGACGCGTACCGTCAGGCCTGGCCGGCGGGTCGCCCTGCTCGAGACCGTGATGGAGGCGGAGGGCCGGGAGGTGCTGCACGCGCGGGGCTGGCGGATCGAGCGTCCGGCGCAGGCGGTGCCTGACGTCAGGGATGGCCTGCCGCCGAGCCGGTGCCGCCTGCTGGTGACGGGCTGCCGCCTGAGATCTTCGCTACCAGGCAGCGCGGCTACCTGTCCATGATCGAGTGGCGGTTCCAGGCGCCTGAGTTTGAAGGCATCACGCTGGCGGGCGGGGAACTGACCGGCCCGGCGGCCAGGCCGGGGCCGCGCGGCCTTGAGGCTCAGGCCAGGAAGGCGTGGACCCGCCCGCGCATCCCGCTGCTCGCGGGCGAGGAACCCTCCGCGATGACCCGCACTTTGCTGGTCGCGGACTCGGGGAGCGGGGTGGGGGCGGCTTTGCCTGCGTCTGAGTTCATCTTCATCAACGTTGATCTCACGGTGGTGATCGAACGGGATCCGGTGGGGGACTGGCTGTTGCTCGAGGCGCTGACCGTCATCGGGGCGGACGGTACCGGGCGGGCGACTACGAGGCTGGCTGACCCGGCCGGGTCGTTTGGCCAGGCTATGCAAACCCTGCTTGTGGCGCCGAGGTGACGTACGCTGGCTAACGCGCCCGGAGAATCGGGCCGTAATTTTCTGGAGGAAACACTATAAATGGTCGCCATCGAGCTTCAGGGCGCTTACAACGTCCGCGATCTCGGCGGCTTGCGCACCAAGGACGGGCGGATTACCAGGCCAGGAGTCATCTACCGTGGTGACTCGCTGGACAACCTCACGCCTGGCGACGAGAACATCCTCTTCGAGAAGCTGGGCATCGGCACCATAGTTGACCTGCGTACCCAAGCAGAGACTGAGCATAAGGACCTGCACTATCCCGTCCCGCGCTGCCGCTTCTCGCTGCTCGTCGAGGGTCGGCTTGGCCACGAGCCCTTCCCCTCTGACGATCCGGTCGAACTGGCCAAGGTGTACCTGAGCAATCTTGAGACCGGCCGCGCGGCCGTTAAGGGCACTTTCGACATCATCGCGGCTAACCTTCAGGCCGGGGTCGCGACGCTGTTCCACTGTGCCGCCGGCCGCGACCGGACCGGGGTCCTGGCGGCGCTGCTGCTGGGGCTGGTCGGCGTTACTGACGGGCAGATCGCCGTGGACTACGTGCAGAGCAACAGGAACGCGCGCCGGGTTACCAAGAAGCTTGCCGAGAACCCGCTTTACGCTAACAACGATCACAATCGGCCAGAGGTCATCCTGCTGCATGAACGTACGATTTTGAACTTCATGCGACTGCTCCGTGATAAGTATTCCGGGCCGAGGCAATTTTGCAGAGAATGTGGAGTTTCTGAGGCGACCATCGCGGTCATCGAACAGCTTTTCGTGACTGACCGGCCCGAGGTCCCGGCTCTCAGTTAGTCGTCGGGCGGGACTCCCCAGTCAATGTTCACGGTCCCCGCGACGTCGGGGTGGCGCTCGAGCCAATCGCGCGCGAAGGGGCAGAGCGGCACAAGGGTCAGCCGCTCCCTGGCGGCGCGCTCCACCGCGGCCCTGACCAGATGGCCGCCAAGCCCGCGTCCCGCCAGCGCCTCGGGCACGCCCGTGTGCACCAGCACGAGCCGGTCGGCCCGCCTGCGGTAGACGAGCTCAGCGACCTGGCCGTCTAGCGCGATCTCGAACCGGGAATCCTCATGATCATCGGTGACTTCGGCCGCTGCGCTCATGCCTCAATCGTCGCACCGCCGCGCCTGATACGCGACGTCAGATATCCCGCTGAGCGGCCAGCAGCACCTCGGCGCCCACCGGGACGAAGCCGGCCGCCAGGAAGGCACGCACGCTGGCCGCGTTGCCCGGTGCGATCTGCGCCCACAGGTCCGTCTCCGGTGGCACCAGGTGCCTGGCCGCGGTAGCAAGCCGCCGGCCAAGGCCCTGGTTCCGGTGGTCCGCTTCGACCTCGATCGCGGTCTCGAGCCGACCGGCGACCCCGCGCCCGATTAGTACGATGCCACCATCGGCGCGCCAGGTCTGGACCTCGTCGCGGTAATTGAGTGCTCTGAGTACCCGCGAGTGGGTTGAGGCGGGCTGGGCGGTCAGCTTGACCGGCGGCGGGCCGGGCAGCGACTCGGCCACGCACAAGATGTCCAGGCTGCCCGCTTTGCGGTTCGTCGCGGTGGCCAGGGCGTTCAGGAAGGCGGCGTTCAGGGGCGCGGCGAGGTCTCCTTGGATGAGCTGGCCTTTAACCCAATCGGGGTCGGCGTCGGTGAAGATGATCGCGTGGGCGGTGAAGCCGAGCACGCCCGCGTCGCGTTCAGACGGTTGCGGCAGGATTGTGACGCCGCCGTCGGGCGGCGGAAACCGGCCTGCGGCGGCCTCGGTCAGGATCTCGCCAAGCAGAGCCTCGGTGGCGAGCCGCGTGCCGTGGCGTTCGTGGTCGAAAGCGGTCACCGGTAGGCGGAGATGCCGGTGAGAGCCTGGCCGATCGCCAGGGTGTGGATTTCCTCGGTGCCTTCGTAGGTGAGGACGGACTCCAGGTTGTTGGCGTGCCTGATCACGGGGTACTCAAGGGTCACACCGTTGGCGCCGAGGATCGTGCGTGCCTGCCTCGCGATGTCGATCGCGGTGCGGACGTTGCTCATCTTGCCGAGGCTCACCTGCTCGGGGGTGATCTTGCCTGCTTCCTTCAGGCGGCCAAGATGCAGCGCGAGCAACTGCGCCCGCTGCAAGTCCGCCGCCATCCAGGCCAGCTTGGCCTGCGTCAGCTGGAAACCGCCGATCTTCCGGCCGAACTGCTCGCGGGTCGTCGCGTAGTCAATGGCCGCTTGCAGACAGGAGCGGGCCGCGCCGGTGGCGCCCCAGATGATCCCGAACCTCGCCTCGGACAAGCAGGACAGCGGGCCTTTGAGGCCTTTTACGCCAGGCAGGACGGCGTCGGCGGGGAGCTTCACATCGTCGAAGTGCAACTCTGAGGTGACCGAGGCGCGCAGGGAGAGCTTTTTGTGGATATTGCGGGCGGTGAACCCTCGGCTCCTCTGGGAACTATGAAGCCCCGGATGCCGTCCTCGGTGATGGCCCAGACCACGGCGACGTCGGCGATTGACCCGTTCGTGATCCACATCTTGGTGCCGTTCAGCGTCCAGCCTCCGCCTGGTGTTTGCACCGCGCGGGCCTCCATGCTCGACGGGTCGCTGCCGTGGTCGGGTTCGGTCAGGCCGAAGCACCCGATGGCCTCGCCGGCCGCCATCCTTGGCAGCCACTCATTCTTCTGCTCCTCCGAGCCGTACTTCCAGATCGGGAACATCGCGAGGGAACCTTGCACCGAGACCAGGCTGCGCAGGCCGGAGTCGGCGGCCTCCATCTCCCTGCACGTGACGCCGTAAGCGATCGGGCCCATGCCGGCGCAGCCGTAGCCCTTGAGGTGCATGCCGAGCAGGCCAAGCTGGCCGAGTTCTTTCGCCAGCTCGACGGGGAGAGTGCCTGCCTCGAACCAGTCGGCGATGTGGGGCATGATCCGGTCCGCGGCGAATTTGCGCACGGTGTCACGGACCAGGCGCTCTTCGTCGTTGAGTTCGTCGTCGATCCTGAGCAGGTCAGTGCCGACTAGTTCGGTGGAGCGCGGCATGGCTTATCTTCCCTTCTCCTTGCCTGCCGCCAGCGTATTCGGGAGCGGCTGGCCGGTGAAGGCGGGGCAACTGGGTAGGTTGCGGGGCGAGCGCCGCGTTCTCGGCTGCGCTTAACTGGTGTGTGGCGGTGCCCAGATGCGGAAGGATTACCGCTATGAGCAATTTCAGCAACGACAAGGTCCTGGTGCGGCGGCTCGACAACCGCATCGTCGCTGGCGTCTGCTCCGGGGTGGCTGACTACCTGGGAGCGGACGTCAACCTGGTGCGGCTCGTGGTGGCGCTCCTCACGCTGATCACCGCTGGCATGGGGGTGCTTGCCTACCTGGTGGCCTGGGCGATCATCCCCGAGGAGGGCCAGAAGACGTCGATCGCCGAGGACCTGATCAACAAGAACCGGTCCAATTGAGCTGCGCGTTCTTGCCTGAGACGAGGATGTTGGGTTTCTGCTTTGCTGTTGGTGCCCAACTTCCCCTATGCTGAGGCGGTCCCCGACGGCGGGCGCCACGGGCTAAGACGGCGGGTGACCGCTTAAGCCCCCATCGTCTAGTGGCCTAGGACACCGCCCTTTCAAGGCGGCGGCACGGGTTCGAATCCCGTTGGGGGTACGGCTGACTAACGTCAGCAGGTAAGGTTGTAAGGCTTGGTCCTGTAGAGCAGCTCGGAGTGCTCGCCACCCTGTCAAGGTGGAGGTCGCGGGTTCAAATCCCGTCAGGACCGCTCCGGTCGGCGGGGCGACCGCTCGATCGGTGTCTGGTCAGGTAGCTCAGTTGGTATGAGCGTCCGCCTGAAAAGCGGAAGGTCGGCGGTTCGACCCCGCCCCTGACCACTGCATCTGAGCTGGGGAAACTCTCTTTTCATGATCGTCGTTTTGATGTCTTGACGACAGTTCTGACGACAACGGCGTTATCCGAGTGCATCTCCCAGCTTTCGCAGTGCTTCGCGCTTGTCGTCGAGGGAGACGTGGGCGTAGATGGTCATGGTGACTTCGATGTCGGAATGGCCGACGATGTCGCGAACGATGTGGGGCGGGACGCCGAGGTCGAGCAGGAGCGTCACGCAGGTGTGTCTGAGGTCATGGAAGCGGATCGGGGCGAGGCCTGCGGCTTGCCTGATTGCTGACCAGCTTCGGCGGAGGTTGTCTGGCTCCATCGGAGTGCCCCGACGGGATGGGAAGACCAGGCCGTGGTCGTCCCAGTTTGGCCAGGCTTCTGATCGCTCGGCGAACTGGCACTTGCGGTGCTCGCGGAGCGCGGTGACACAGGGCGCAGGCAGCGGGACGGTACGGGCCGAGTCTTCGGTTTTGGGCAGGACGAAGCGGAGTTGCCCGCCTACTCGTTGCAGCGTCTGGACTACTTCTAGCTTTTCGTCGTCCAGGTCGATGTCGATCCAGCGCAGGCCGAGTAGTTCGCCGCGCCGTAGGCCGAGGAAGAGCGCCAGGACGTAGAGCGCGAACAGTCGGTGGTCGGCGGCCGCGCGCAGGACGGCTTTGGCTTGGGTCGTGGTCAGGCCGCGGTTGACCTTGTATCTGGGTGTGGTGACCTTGACCAGCTTGGCCACGTTGCGGGGAATGGTTTCCTCGCGTACCGCGCATTCCAGTGCGTTCCTGAGAACCGCGTGGATGGATTGGACCATGCGAGCCGACAGCGTGGTCTGGCAGCAGTCGGGCTGCTTCAGGGCGCAGCATTTCGGCTCGTCGCGGGCGGCGTCGTCACCGTGCTTGCAGCATTGGCATTGCTCGCGGACTTGGGTAATGAACACCCGCACCTCGCGAGCCGTCAGCTTGTCGAGGCGTTTCTTGCCGAGGCCGGGGATTAAGTGCAGGCGGACGACGCTTTCGTAGCCCTGGTAGGTTTTCGGGCGCCGTTCCTCCTTGACGATGTGCTGTAGCCAGTAGTTGAGGTACTCGGTTACTGTCCAGCTCGCGGAGGCGACCGGGATTCCGCGATCGGATTGGCTGAGCAGATCGGTCAGCTTCTTTCTCGCCTCGTCGAAGGAGCGAGCGTAGGCCGACTTGCGTTCGAGGTGACCAGCCGTGGTCAAGACGTAGGCCTTGATTTCATAGCGACCGTCTTTGCGCTGAGAGATCGTGCCTTCTCCGTTTGCGCGTCTGCGGTTGGCATTATGCGACTTCCTTTCCTAGTAGTTCGACGAACTCGTCGACTGCGGCGGGCTGGACCAGTCGACGGCGGCCGGTTTTGACCGTCCGGAGTTGGTTGGCGCGGATGAGGTTGTAGACCGTCCAGCGGCTGACGCGGAGGCGAGCGGCTGTTTCGTCGATGGTGTAGAGGGCTACGTCCACGACTGCTCACCGCCTCGGCCGTGGTAATTCCATTGGCTGAGGGTCACGACGGTGGCGGGCATGGCGGCCGGGTCGGGTATCCGGTCGGCGTCGATGGCCTGCTGATTTCGGTAGTCAGATCGTGCGGTTCGCAGAGCCGTCAGGGTGGTGGAGTAGCGGCGGCTCTTGGTGGAGAAGTGGCCGCGGAATCCGAGCATGTGTGCCCAGGCCGCGAGGCGGAGGTGGTCGAGTTCGGGGTGCTGGCCGAGGCGCAGACATTCGGCGATGTGGCGGCGGGCGTGGTCGCGGATCGGGAGCGCGGCGAGCTGGTCCGCGGCGGTTATTCGGCGATCGAGGGTGCCGGTGCACTCGGCGGCTTTGGTCGCGTATTTGGCGACGTAGGCGGCGACTTTGGTGTCGGTGAGCTGGCCGCTGGCGGTGATGGGGGTGATGTCGTGCTCGCGGCCCCAGGTCAGGTGCCTCGCGGGCAGTCCCGGCGCGGCGGGGGCGCTTGTGGTGACAGCGGGGATGGCGTGGGTGATGGCGGCGGTGAGCAGGGTGACGGTCGCCCAGGCGGGTGGGGTGGTCGCGGGGCCGTCCGGGCCGTCGAGGCGGATGACGGCGTGGAAGTGGACGACTCCCCGGCGCTGGTATTCGGCGACTTTGGCGTAGGAGATGCGGACGTGCTTGTTCAGGTCTTTGACGGTCAGGCCGACCTGGCGGGCGAGGGTGCGCCGCAGGCTGATGGTGAGGCGGCGCCACAGCTCGGGGGCGCAGGCGTTGAACAGGACGGCTCCGGTGTAGTCGTAGCAGTCGTGGCAGAGGGGTTCGCCAAGCTCGGGGTCTTTGCTGTCGTGGCGTCGAGGGCAGGCGAGCTGGCGGCCGTGCGGGCACATGGTGGTCTTGCGCCTTGGTCGACAGGCGAGGATGCGGCCGTTGTTTTCGCGGCGGGAGTGGACGGGGCCGAAGGCGGGGGCGGTGAGGGTAAGGAAGACGGCCGGGTGAGTTGCGATGGCGAGCGGGATGCCTTTGCCGCCGGTGATTCCGGCGCGGATGAGCTGGTAGGTGTCGTCGCGGTAGATCTGGGCGCAGGGCAAACACCGGGTGGCGCGGCGCGTTTTGCAGGCGATCGGCAGGACGCCGCCGGGCTCCTGCGTGGTGGTGTAGCGGTGGAGCAGTTCGCCGGTGGTCCCGTCGATGTGATCGACGCGTCCGCGCAGCAGGACGGGCTGGACGCAGCCGCCGGCGTGGTGTTCGCGAGTGGTGCTGGTTACTGGCTGGAGTTGCTCCATCAGGCCGCCTGCGGTGGGTCTTCTAGTTCGCCGGGGTCCTCGGGGGTAACTGCGTCGGCGTAGGTCATGTGGGCGCGGTGGGCTGCTTTGCTGCGAGCAGTGATGTGGAACGCCCGGTAGGTGATCGGGCCGAAGGTCTTGTTGGCGGTGTAGTGGCCGCCGTCGCGGGTCTGGTCATCGACGGGGACGCCGAGGATGGCGGCGATGCGGTCGACTTCGGCTGCTGCTTCGGTGTCGGTGTCGCCGTGGGTGGCGACGAGGAGGTCCCAGCCGTATGGGGCGGCGGGGAGGTCGGGGTGGGCATCGAGGTAGTCGGCGATCTGGCGCAGGCCGGCGGTGATGTCGGCGCGGCTGACTTCGCCGCCGAGGAAGTGAGGGGTAGCCATGGTGGTGCTTTTCAGGATTCTGTGGTGCGGAGCTGGCGGAGGAGTTCGGAGGCGAGTTGGTTGGAGACGCCGAGGCGGGCGCGGAGCGCGTCTCGGGTGATGGGGTGGCCGTGGGCGGCCTGGTGTTCGGCGCCGATCTTGCGGGCATAGTCGAGCAGCGGTCCGGCCGGGCCTGGTCCTGGCTCGAGGACGGGGACGGTCAGGTTGTCCTGGTCCGGGACGGGCCGGACGGGCGGGGACGGCTGGCCGGCGGGCGGGTGGTGGGTGGCGCGGCGTTCGAGCATGGAGATGGCGATGAGGAACGCGGCGGCGGGGGTGGCGGCGGTGATGCGTCCCCAGGTGGTGGGCTGGGCCTGGTCGAGGTTGGCGGCGAGGGAGAGCAGGACGCCGCCGGCCAGGACGAGGACGGGCCAGGACAGGCGGCGGACGGGCCGGCAGGTGTGCTTGTCGCGTTGGCGTTCGCGGGCGGCCATGACACACGTGAGGTCAATGCAGATCGCGATGGCCCACGACATCGGGCCGTGCTGGCCGTGCTGCGCGGCGGTGTCGCGGATGTGGACGAAGGACCCGGCTCCGGCGATGGCGGCCAGGACTAGCACGGGACCGGCGTCGAGGAGCCGGGCTAGGTTGCGGGTGCTCATGCGGCCTGGTCCTCGCTGGCGGGAGGGCTGGTCAGTTCGGCCCACGTCGGGGTGAGGTGGGAGTAGGTGAGCGCGGCGTGCTCGGCCTGGTCGTCGGTGACGAGGACGGAGCGGGCGCGGTGCCAGGTGCCGTCGGCGCTGGCGATGATGGCGACTCCGGGTGTGGCGGCGGGGATGGCGCGGGCGGCGTCGAGGGCGGCGGGGTCGAGGTCGCCGAGGGTCATGGTGGCGGTCTCGGGGTCGTTGACGCGATGGCAGACGCGGCCGGTGAGCTGGGCGCGCAGGGCGGTGACGCCGGGGCCGAGGTCGGCGCCGATCCGCTGGCCGCAGACGATGAGGTAGACGCCGAACGCGCGGCCGAGCTGGGCGAGGCGTAGCAAGCCGGTGGCGATGCGGGTGACTTGTTCTTTCTCGGCTTTATCGGCGATGAGGAACAGCTCGGCTACCTCGTCGACTAGGACCACGACCGGGACCGGGCGCAGTTGTTCGGGCAGCCGCCAGATGTCGCGGGCGCCGCGGACACGGCACAGGTCCATCCGGGCAGCGACAATGCCGGTGAGGTCGCCGAGGAGGCGGCAGGTTTCGGTGCGGGTCGTGGCGAGCGCGGACAGGCGCGGTGCGTAGGGAGTGAACTCGACGCCGCCTTTGAGGTCGAAGCCGACCAGGGCGACCGGCTGCGGGGCCAGGCCAGTGATGATGGCGTTGGCGAGGTTGGACTTGCCGGATTGGGTGGCCCCGGCGTTGAGCCAGTGCGGGATGACGCGGAAGTCGATCACCCACGGCTGCCCGGTTTCCAGCATCCCGACGCGCACGCATAGCAGTGCGGTGGCGTCGGGCGTGAGACGGACGTTGGTGAGTGGATCGGAGCGGGTGGCCAGGAGCCAAACCCGGCCGGGCGCGGTGGCGGTGACCCTGACGGCGTGAACGCGCCAGGCATGGGAGAGTTGCTCGGCGGCGCGGGCGTAGTCGGCCGGGACCTGGCCTTCGCGCAGGCGGATGCGGACTGACCAGCCCATCCGGTTTGGCCGCAGGAAGCCGAGGCCGGGAGCATGCACGACGCTGGTCCGCCGGATCCGGCGGCGAGGGGTGAGCAGGACGCTGGTGCGCTTCAGCGTTCCGGCAACGGGTACGGCGTCGAGGGTCCACCGCCAGGTACGGCGACGGGCTGCTAAGCCGCAGGAGTCGGCAACGTGCGGCCAGGTCAGCCGGACCCGGATGGCCTTGGCCGGGAAGCCGGCGCAGTACCAGAACGAGACGGGCCGCAGCCGTGCCCAGGCGGGCACCCCGGCCGCCGCAGCGGTCAGGGCACCCAGCACCAGGAGGAGAAGTGACATTGGACTCACCGGCCTAGGCGGCTCTGGCCGCTGGCACGGGGTTGATGGCGTCGGCGCGGTAGGCAATGCCCCACCGCAGTTCGCCGTTGCGGGTCTGTTCCCAGGTGAACCCGACTAGGCCGGCAGGTATGACGACCTGACCGACCCGGATCTTGGGTTCGCCGGAGACCGAGACGTTGATCAGTTCGACCCGGCCTGACTCGTCGGCGGCGGACAGGCCGGCCTGGTAGACGGTCTGGCCGTTGCGGTCGGTTTTGACCTCGCCGGTGTCCTGGGACACCAGCCGGGGCCGGGGGTCGGTCACGACTACGAACGTCAGCCGTGAAATGTCGACAGGGATAGGGAAATTGCGCATGGGCGCGTCCTCTCGGTTGCCCCGGTAAGGGGCGGCAGGCATTGACGAGGGGAGGCGCGCGAAGGACAGGCGCGGTAGCATCAGAGTGCGAATCTGCGGTGCTTACCGCGTCTGGCCTGGGCGGGTTACCTCCCGCTCAGGCCACTTTGCTGTGTGGCCTGTCACGCCGGGCACCGTGAGCCAGTCGGGTGCCCGTGGCAGTCACCCCTTTCACATCGTTGCTGAGGGCTCATGCCGCCACTATACCCGCACCTAGAGTGCGTTACACATATTTTTTGTATCAGTCACGTATTCGGGTAGCGCCGAGCCGTACTGAGAGTGCGCGCAGTTCCTCGCCAGGCGGGTCCTGCATGGTGAGGAGGTCGGAGACGATCTGCCGGGCGAGCGAGTGTCCTTGGACCTGTTCCGGCGTGATGTCCTCGGCCTGGCGGAGCGCGGTGACGGCCTCTGCGACCTGGCGGCGCTGGGTGTGAGCGCGGGCCACGTCGATGAGCATGCGGGCGCGCCGCTCGGCCGACAGGGAGGAGACGTCGAGGGCGGCGGCAGCGCGCAGTGCCCGGCCCGCGTCGCCGAGATCGACGGCGACCGAGATCTCGAAGAGGGCGACGTTGGCGGGGCCGAACTCGGTGTTGTAGTCGTTGCGGCCTGGTCCGAGCCGTTGGGCCATGTCGGAGGCGCGGCCGAGGAGCGCATACGCGGCGTCCGCGTCGGCAGTGCGGGCGGCGGTGACCGCTCGCTGGAGGGTGAGGGCGCCCCACAGGGACATGGCCTCGGGGTTGCCGTCGTCGGCCAGGTGCCATAGCGCGTCTGCGGCCGTCCGTGCGGTTTCCTCGGCCTGGGCGTAATGGCGAGCGGACAGGAACACGAACACCAGGCGGAACGCCCCGGCCGCGACCAGCAGCGGCTTCCCGGCGCGCTCGGCGGCGGCCATTGCCCGGTCGGCGGCGATCCAGGCGGCTTCGGGCTCGGCGAGCTTGGCCAGCGCAGCCGAGCAGGCCTGGTACGTCGCGGCCATCAGTTCGAATGCCTCGCTGCGCTGGTCGTCGGGCAGGGCGCGGGCCGCGGTTTCGAGGTCGGGGACCAGGGCGCCGAGCAGGTCGGTCAGGTCCTCGTAACGTCCGGCGTGGGTCAGCTCCCACGCCTTGGCCGCTCTCGCCCGGAGGTCTTCCAGGGCGGGGGAGTGATGCCCGTTCAGCATGGCCCGCAGCGAGTAGGCGCCGGACAGCACGAGGCGCAGGCTCCCGGCCGAGGGGGATTCCTCGGAGACGGCCGCGACGACCGGGGCCTCGGCGGCCAGTTCGGCGAGGGGGATGTCGAGCGCCTCGGCCAGGCTTTCCAGCACCGACATGCGGTCGATCCGCCGCACGCCCCGCTCCACCTGCGACACCCACGCGACCGACCGGTCGATTAGCCTGGCCAGCTCGGGCTGGGACAGGCCGCGGCGGTGCCGCTCGGCGGCGATCTTCCGGCCGAGCGCCTGCTGATAGTCCGGGGTGCTCAACCGCCGGTCCCCTTGCCTGCCTGGAGGGTGAGCCAGTCCACCTCCGTCGCGGCGAGGTACTGCCCGCGCTCGGCCAGGTAACGCCGGGTGTGCGGGGTGGCCCCGTGCGCGTCGAACGCGTCCTTGTCCTGGTACAGCTCGTAGAAGATCCGCTGGAGCGGCTGGTCCCGCACCGTGTGGGAAGCGTAGATCACGGTGCCCGGCTCGCCCGTCTTGATCTGCTCGATGGTCTCGGCGACGAGCCGGTCGTAGGCCTCGGCGCTGGCCTGGTCCTTGCATGTGAAACGCACGACAAGTCCGTACATTTTTGTCCTTCCTTCGCTGTCGGGTGGTGCCATGCTCGCACTTTCTGTGCGGCACTGGTACGCGAGGTTACACGTACTGATTGTACGTGCCAAGTATTTCAAGTACGCTGCCGATTGTCTAATTACGCGGCAACCCCGTGAGGTACCTCAATGCCAGCGCCACCAGCCAACATCGCCGTCCGGCCCGCAATCGCCCGCTCTTACCCCGGCGCCCTCGACAAGATCAGGGTCATCCGCGCAGATCTCCGCGTGCTGCTCGGTAGCTGCCCCAGAGCCGACGACATCGTTCTGTGCGCTTCCGAACTCGCGGCTAACGCCTCGATCCACAGCAGTTCAGCCCTGCCCGGCGGAACCGTCACCGTCCGCGCCGACATCTGCGCCGGGTGCCACGTCCGGATTGAGGTCAGCGACAACGGCGGCTCCTGGCCTGCTTCGCGTCGGCATCCGGCTCGCGATTCCGAACGGCCACACGGGCTGGATGTGATCAGCGCCCTGGCCGCTACGTGGGGCATCGAAGACACCCCAGCCGGACATGCCGTCTGGGCCTGCATGCACTGGGAGGCATGAGTGACCATTCAGCAGACAGGTGTCAGCCCGACGATCAACCGGCACCGGCTCGGCGCCGAACTGCGGCGGCTCCGGGGAACCAGCGCACTCCGGCTTGAGGATGTCGCGGGTCGGCTCGGCGTCGCTCCGAGCACCCTGTCAAGGATCGAGACCGGCAAAGCACCGGCAAGGACCAGTTACGTCCGAACCCTGCTCGACCTCTACGGCGCTAGCGACCCTGATCAACTCAAGGAACTCACCGACCTGGCTCGCGAAGGACAGCGCAAAGGATGGTGGACTCGCTACGACGACACCTTGCTGAGTGCCATCGGCGACTACCTCGGCCTGGAGACCGCTGCCGCCAGCGTCCGCGCGTTCGCTACCCAGACCATTCCCGACCTGCTCCAGACCGAGGGCTACGCGGCAGCAGCCAGTAGGGCGCTGCCCGGCTCGGACGACGAGCAAGCCTGCAGGATGACCGCCATCACCATGCACCGCCAGGAGCTGGCTCGCGACAACCGGCTACGGCTTCACGCGATCATCGACGAGATAGCTCTGGTTAGGCCAGTCGGGTCCGCCGGCATCATGGTCCGCCAGCTAGAACGCCTCGCCGAGGACGCCGACCGCGAACTCGTCACCATCCAGGTCTGCGACCTGACCGCCGCCTGGCCGGTCATCTGCCAACCCTTCACCATCCTCAGCTTCACCGACCCCGCTGATCCCGACATCCCCGGCAATAACAGCGTCACCGGCCAGCCAGTCATGGCCGCTCGCGATGCCGATGCAGCGGTCCTGAGCCGGGCATTCGCCGAACTGTCACGAGCCGCCATGACACCAGCCAGTTCAGCCCACCGCATCAGGGAACTGACCGAGTAGCACCACCCGAGACGAGGATCATATGCGCGCCTTGCTGTGGCTGGACGGCCAGGCACGTGAGTCGACGCCTTGGTGAGAACTTTCTCTACGCAGTCAAGGGCGGCTCGCTCCGCTCGCCGCCGCGCCGGGCATGCGGCCTCTTCGGGCCGACCCGGCGCGCAGACCGCAGCGTCCCAAGATCCAGCAGTGCGAAGCACGTCCTCACCGCCTCCGATCCTCCAGTTCCGTATCTGCCGTGCCTTGCCCGTCGACTACTCATTTCGATCAATACCTACGAGTACGGCGGCCGCGACTAGGAACGAGCCTAGGTTGGCTCGGCAGCGAGGAGCCGAATCATCACGTTTCGTGTATAAATCGTAAGACTGACCGACATCGGGTTATTGTCCGCCGACTCCGGCATGCCCTGTCGAACGTTCCCCTTAGACTGATCGAATCTGTGAAGTCGGGTTCCGGGGAGAACAGCTCGTGTCGCAAACAGGGAAGAAGTCGTACGAAATATCGCCGAATGAGTACGAAGCCGCTACCTCTAATTTCTTCAACCTCGGAGTCAAACAGCTCATGGAGGCGCAGGGAGGCGTCTATTCGCTGGTCAGCAAGGAATCAATAGAACAACTCCCCGATTACTCACTGTCACCGTCAAGTGACGATCCTCTGTCAGGGCGCCCCATTGAGATGGTTTCCGACGTTAAGATGGACTACGACAGTGTCTTTAATGGTGATTTTGACAGCGTGATTGCATCGATGTATTCGGTAGCAGTCGGAATTCGTCGGGCAGGTTTCAAATGCGATACTGGCCCACATCACTGAGATCTGCGAAAGCACGGGCAACGTTATATCTGGCGAACTGACTCACGATTCGCTCATCGACATGATCGAGCGCGCAGACTCCTCTTTTGACGAGGCCGGAAATCCTAACGGTCACTTTGTAGTAAATCCCGAGACAATGCAGAGAATTCAAGCGCTCGGCCCGCCGACTGCCGAGCAGCAGGCGCGAGTCGTCGCAATAACTGATCGGAAGAGGAATGAGTGGAATGCTAGACGGGGTAATAGATCACTACCTTCAGGGCGTCTCTGAACGCGAGTTCGACCTGCCCTTCATGGCGCTTCTCCTGGCCCGAGGTTTTTATGACATTCATAAGCTTCACGGCACCTTTGAGTTTGGAAAGGATTTCATTGCTAAACGCTTGGACGACGGAACTGCTTATCAGTATTCCATTCAAGGTAAGGCAGGTAACATAAATATTGCAGCTTGGCGCGAAGTACGCTCGCAGGTTGATGAGGCGAGATACAACCGCATAGCACATCCTTCTTACGATCAGTTGCTGCCCCGAAAGGCGATTTTGGTTACTACCGGCCGATTGATCGGGTCCGCTGCAGGTGATGCGCAGCAATACAAAGAATTTCTCGATAGTCGAGATGAAATCAGTTTTGAGGTTTGGGACCAGGACGACCTGAGGAACTGGTTGATTCATGATCCTGTATGTGGCCTAGCAAACGGCGCTGAAGCAGAACTGCTGGCCGTCGTGGCGGCGATTGAAGAAGGATCGATCGAGCATCAGCGACTAGAACGCTACACGCGGAAGTGGACGCTGATACCCCTCCATAAGGTCGCGATGGAGGCTGCCGTGATAGCAGACCGACTCAGAGGCAGTCGTAGAGCGGATCTAGCTGCCATAACCGCACTGTGTGCTTTGAGAGCTGCTCATTCTCAGGGGAGCGATCAAACATCAGGTCTGTTTTCGACCGCGGCAAGAGGTTTGCATGCGTCATACGGGCAAGGGCTAATGCTTGAGTACGCCGATTCCGTGAGCGAGCCTAAATCGCTGCTCGGCAAGCTTAACTCAAGTTTCCCTCATGTCACCTATTCGATTCTCTGCCACCGCCTCGCAGAGACTCTCGGTCTTCTATCGATGGCGCCTCACGTAGCGGACGAGGTAGCCGACAAAGCGAGGTCAATGGTAGGTACGATAGTGTCGAAACAGCCGGGGATCCGAAAGCCTATCTCAGACCGATGGGCGGCCAGCCTGATGTGTGCCAGTCTCGCGGTATCCTCAAACGCCCCGGACGACATCGAGAATTTGCTTGAAGCGGTCATTATTTGGATCTGTGATCAATATCAATATGAACTAGGGCTGGCCTCGCCGGATGCTCCAATTTCGGAAGAAATAGAATATCTGCTTGGCGCGCCTCTTTCTCACGTAGCCATTAAGCAGCGACAGACTTCCTATCTAGCTACGGTAGCTCTCGACCTGTGTTCCGTCTTTGGGTTTCGGAGACTTTACGAAAATGCCGTGCATGACTTCAATGCCCTTAGCGTTTCTCCGATGATGGTAATCGCTGATGAGAGTCTCGCCAGATGGGGTGCTGGTGAATTTGGTATATATCCATCCTGGCTCGTAAGTTATCGCGGTTCATGGGATTCGGGAAGTAAGTTGGCTGATCATCATGAAGCGATAGGGCCGACAAATATTTCCGCTTGGGACGCTGTGGCCTTGTCTTGTCTGCCTAGAAATAGGCATCCTTTCTGGGCGTTCAGGGATATGTATGGATAGCCAAGTGCGTCATTGACCACCTTGGTCTTGGGTCTAGCGTCTACACTATTACGTGCCGATCTGGCATTGATCGGTCGAGGGGCAAAATAATTTACGTATGCTCAACCTGACCCTCAACTGCAATGATTCAGCTCAGATCACCAAGTCTACGACTTTGCAAGCGAGGAGTCGCTGGCCCGACCGACAGCACAGTTTCGTCACAACGGCGGTGACGAAAAAATACGTGAGCGTCCGCTCTCGCTTTGTCGTTTAGGATGGCTAGTGGTGTGCCCGGCTTGGGATGCTGTCTGTCGGGTTGGTCCGATGAGCCGTCTTCCCTGCTTCCGATTGTCCGGCTCGCGGTCGCCGAGTCTATAGCGCTCCCTGCGGTCGCGTCGCGAGCGATCGGCTTCGCCGACCCTAGACACGGCGCCGACTAACCTGGGTTCCGCAGCTACGAGGACGACGGAGCCGAGTATGAAGGCCAGGCGGTGGCCGCCGGGCAGTTGACCAGTTCGGCCGAGTTCGCGGCCGGATCGGCGGGCCATTAACCCCGGTGAACAGGGGCAGGGGTCAGTCACGGAGGATCGAACCCGCAGGTCAGCAGGCATGACGGGCAAGTATCCGTTGTCTTCCCGAGCTGACAGAGCAGATTCGATTCCTGTCACCATCTCCCTGGGCTCGTCGCAGTGTCAACAGCGCGAGTTTCGCAGCCTTCCATCCTGACTGGAGCGTTAGATTCCCTTCTACCACGTATACCAATCCCGGCTCAGACGTTAGGTATCGTGATTGACGCTCTGCACAGATGCGCAGCCTGTCCGAGCTTCTACCTAGACTAGGCGCCGTGACATTGATAACGGGCGTCCTGACGGATCGGTACGTGGCTCTGATCTCAGACCTGCGTGTCACCCATCTGGTCGGCCAGAAGGTCATAAGTCAGGAGGACACCGATGTCAAGACAATCGCGCTCGGCGGCCAGTTCCTAATGGGCGTCACCGGCCTGGCGCGAATAAACAAGCTTCGCATCGAAGCCTGGGTCAGTTGGGTGCTCACAGGAGTACCGCAGGAGAGGTACTTCGAGGTCTTGCGAGAAGAACTTGAGAGGGCCTTCGTGCGAGAAGGTCAGGCTGGCAAACAGCCGCACGCTTTCATGGCGGTCGGCTATACGACCGACCAGCCCGGCGGCAAGGTGAGCCCGGTCAGTATCACGATCTCCAACAGCTTCGACTCCACTGGGACGTTCAGCCCGGACGCTCCTGTGTTGAAAGAGTTCCAGATCAACGCTGAGCACCTCGGGAACCGGAGGCAACTGATCGTCTCGGCCGGCCATCCCATACATCCGACTGCACGCAAAGCGCTGGAGCACCGCATCCGAGTCGTTGCAAAGGGCGATCCTGGCAACCCGGCACTCACGGTCTGGCCGCTGCTCACTGCTTTGCGGGACACTGCAAGACGAAGCCGCGGATTCGTCGGCACAACTGCCCTCTTTGCGAGCATGCCAAAGAGCGCACTGCCCGATCCCAGCATCAGCTCCGGACAGGGCATGGACTACAGGAAGACGGTTGCCTCGGTGTACCTGTCCGACAAAGCCCACCATCCGGCGGACGGAGCTGTCCGCCTACCCGCGACTATCAGCCAGAGGGCACATGCGTATGGCCTGAGGGTGCACCCACGCGTTATGAGCCCTGAAGAGATCCGCGTACGGGCTAACGATCCGAGCTACCGCCCGCCGCCCGCCAAGCAATAGCGCAACACCGGCGTCGGTCAGGCAATCAACTCTGTCATGCCGCTTGACGACAACGCTGACGACAACGACGACAGCCATCGGCAGTCAGTCGCTCCCGCCAGGCACCGTCCACGCTGCGCCAATTTCCCCGATCAGGGCGTTTGTACGGCCTGAAAAGCGGAAGGTCGGCGGTTCGACCCCGCCCCTGACCACGCATTCTTCGAGTTAGGCGCAGACCTCTCACCTGCATAAATAGCAGGAAGAGAGTCGTTGTTATGGCGTCTGCGGCGCTTCTGGATTCCAAGATCCCCACAAAATCCCCACAACGCGGTAAGTCGCGGGCTTCTGCGCGCTCGTCCGAGGGACGAGTTAGCGGGGCTCCTCGGGCGGCTACTCGGGGTGAGTCTGAGGTTCTCGTGGTGGCTGGTGGTATTACGGTGTATCCGGCCCGGCAGGCGGGGGATCGGTGGCGTGCGGTCTGGTATGAGGGCGGGCGTCGCAGGCAGTGCGAGTCGGTGACCGAGGCCGGGCTCGCTCTCAAGCTGGCGAAGGTCAGCGAGCGGCTCGCCTGCGACGCGCCGAACATGGAACTGCCCGGCAGCGAGCTGATCGGCTGGTACCTGTCACCCGAGAGGCACCCGGCTGATAGGCCATGGTCGCGGAAGCACGCCGACACCCAGGCCCGGCTCTGCCGCAAGTACCTGGCCCCGGTCATCGGCCTGCTGCGGTGCGAGGACATCAGGCAAGCGGACATGCAGGCCGCCGTCAACAACGCGCCCACGGCCGGGGAAGGCGACCGCGTCGGCCGCTGCATCTCCGCCCTCGTCACCGCCGGCGTAGACGCCGGGTACCTCGCCAACCCCCGGCTGAAGAACGTCCGCTGGCAGCCCGGCAACCGGCCCGTCCCCCCGCCCAGGACCACGATCGCCGGGGAATCAGCCCTGTTCGTCGACCAGGCCGACATCCCCGCCACGACCGACGTCACCGCCCTCGCCAAAGCCCTTGCCTACCTCAGCCCCGACTACGAGCTGATGGCCTACACCGCCGCCTACACCGGGCTGCGCTGGGGCGAACTCGCCGCCCTCACCACCGGCCAGATCGACACCGCCACCCGGACCGTCACCGTCGACCGCAAGATCATCGAAATCGGCGGCACACTCCACCACGAAGCACCCAAAGGCCGCAAGAAACGACGCACCATCTACCCCGCCCAGGCCCCCGACAGCTACCCCCTCGCCCAGCGCCTCGCCGACCGCATCGACGCCGCCCGCGCCGAGCAGGCAGCCGGAACCAACCCCAACGGCCTCATCTTCCCCTCACCCGGCGGCACCTGGTGGAGATCCTCCAACCACAGCCGCCGCGTCCTCGCCGACGCCTACCTCGCCACCGGATGGCGCGGCCAGAACCCCAAACCCTGGACCTGGCACAGCCTCCGCCACGTCTTCTGCACCACCGCCCTGTTCACCTGGCACATCGAACCCGCCGACGTCTCCCGCCTCGCCGGCCACGCCAACATCCGCATCACCCTCGACATGTACATCGGCACCACCGCCGGCACCCTCGACCGCGCCCGCACCGCCACCAACTAAATGACGAAACACGCTTCGCGCACCGAACTCAACCTTTCACGGGGAGTTCATATCCGAGGGACGACACCAAACCCAACGAGCGAAATCAGTCTTTGAGCGTTCTCCCAGGGATCTCACCATAAGTGGGCGTCCTAACGCCCCAGGCTCCGCCGGGCGCTCCACGCTGCTTGAGACAGTTGCTATTCAAGATCCGAGATCGACATCGACAGATATCGGCTGTAGGGCGATGGTGGCGAGAGAGTACAGGTCGAGGTCAACTTCGCCGAGATCGACGCTGACGACTACAGAATATGAGAGTTTGCGCTCCCATGTTGCGGCGCTGTCCTCCCACCATCCAGTAACCGGATACACGGCGAGCAGTCTCGGACCAGCCATCTGACTTGCGGCAACCTGAGCGCGGTCATGTTGGAGAGTTCCCCGGGAACGAGGGACCGTGCCGATCGCCCAGTTGTACGGGCCACCGCCGGGTTGGTGTCCTTGGTCTTTGACCAGCTGGTTAATGCGAGCGCGGAAGCCATTGGGGTCCTCTGTCGGGCCTTGCAGATCCCACCGGAGCCGTCCGCCGGCATAGCTCTTTCGGGTCGGATTATCTGTGGGGTCAATGAAGTACGAGAGGGTAATGGCCAGCCAAACTGGAGTCTCCGCGAGTTGATCTAGTTCGTTGTGCGGCAAAGGCAGTTCGATGAAGTCTGCGACACGGCTGGGCTTACGGTCGTTGCCACGATGACTGGGCTTTATGACACCTTCATAGATCATGACGGGTCTGTTTGAGTCACTGCTCATGGCCCGCTCCGGTGCAGGCACCCCGTAGCCGAATGCCCGCAGCAGATCGCGTTTGTCGGTAAATTGCTGGGCCGGTTGCGGCCAGTTGGCAGTGTTAGCCAAAAGCCCGCGCCAAGTGGCCGGGCGCAGAGTGGGGTGAGCCCACTGCCCTTAACTTCCGGGACTTACGTCCGTTTCCGGGAGATTTGACGAGACGATGGTGAGGGTGTAATCAGCTGGCTCGCTGATCCATCTCCGTCGTTCGGCGGCGGTCCGGCCGGATGTTCGCTGGCGGTCAGCACGGCCGGGCGGGATGGCGGTGATCGCGGCGTCGAGGCTGGCGAGCGGGGCGTTCTGGCTGGCGGGGCGCTTGTGGCAGTGCGGGCAGCAGGTGTCGGCGGTGATGGCGGCGCGGGCGAGGGACAGCACGGCGGTGAAGCAGATCTCGCCGGGGGTCAGGCCGGCCGTGGCGGCGGCGCGGTCGGCGAGCCCGGCGATCATGTTGTGCGCGAGCAGCAGCGCCCAGGCTTCCTGGCGGACCAGGACGGCAGAGCGTCCGCGCAGGACGCGGCCGGTGCCGCGGACGGTCTTCTTCAGGTGGAGGAACGCGATCTCGATGAGCCATCGTTTCTGGTACAAGACGGCGAGCTCGCCGGCCGGGTACAGGCCCGGGTCCAGGAGCGTGGTGAGCAGCCTGATCTGGGTGGTTTTCGTGCGGCCGCTGCGGGTGCGGGTCAGCACGGTGAAGCAGATCAGCCGCGCGATCGTGTCCGGCAGGGACGGGAGGGCGGGATCGCCGGCGTTCTTGCGGCGGCGGGACCGCATGCCGGCGCTCTCGCGCAGCAGCACCAGCTCCGATCCGTCTTTCAGCACGTCAAGGGTCTTGAAGGGGACGCACTTCGCGCCGTTCTTCACGCGCCAGGCCAGGTGCGCGCCGGTGCCGGAGAACCGGATCCAGCGGTCCATCGAGAAGAAGCCGCGGTCGGCGAGGTTCAGCTGCCCCGGGCCGAACGCGTCCTGCAGCCCGTCGGCCAGGGCGTTCTCCCCGTCGAGGTAGCCGCCGATGACGGCGGCTTTCCAGCGGCGGGTGCCCGAGTGCAGCAGCCCGACCAGGCGCAGCAGCGGCTTCGCGGCGGGGGAAGGGGTGCCGAACGCGTCCGCGAGCAGCGGGTCATTGAACAGTTCCAAGGTGGTGCCGTCGATCTGGGTGATTTCCAGGCCGAACGCGGTCCCGTCCTGGCCCGCGGGAATGTCGTCCCGGGCCGCGTCGGCCGCGAACATGGCCCGGGCGGGGGCCTCGCCGGACCGTTCCCGCGCCTTGGAGTAAGCCGGGCCGGTCGGCACCGGGGTGCCGGGCCTGACACCTGCGCCCGGCATGGCGAATACCAGGGCGAGGACCGCGTCGTAGCCCAGGACCGGGAACAGCGCCCCGGTGACCAGGCACAGCGCCGTGACCTGCGCGTTCAGCGCCCGCTCCAGCTTGTGACGGTGCCCGGCCCCGGCGGCCGCGGCGATCGCCCCGCTAGCCAGCAGCGACTCCAGCAGGCTCTCGCGCCGCAGGTCAGCCAGCCATTCCCCGTCCTCCCGCAGGCCCGGCCCGGCCGCCACCCGGGCGGCCAGGCCCGCCTCCGGCGGGCCGCCCGCATCATCGCCGGCAGTGGACGGTACAGCGACGGGCATGGCAAAATGCGCAGGCAACGAGGCTCCTGTGACTGGCGATCATGGATTCGACACCCACGTCATAGCAGGGGCCTCGCCGCATTCACCGGACGCGCCGCAGCGCCGGCCGCAATCGTGACTCACCCGTAACACAACACTAAGAACCGGACATGCAGGAACAGAAGTCACGGAAGTAAAGGGCAGTGGGGGTGAGCCGTAGCAATTCGAGCGAGCGCATTTGACGCGGCCGCTGCTGCTGGGCTAGTCGCCCATGTGCGCCGAAGGAGGGTGCCACGGCCGCGCCAGTTGCTGTCCAGAGTGAGAACTGTCAGACCCTGAGCTTCGGGATTCTCTAGGCCGCCGCCTGGCGCTGTGTTGCCGGCCTCCATCACCAAGTCCGGTTTCAGAGGATGGTTACCACCGGGTGAGGTGCGACTGTGCGGACTCAGCGATCCTGCAGAGGCCAAGGGCGTCGGATACCCTCGCTGTTTATCTTGTGTTGTAAGGCGGTCGAGGTCTGTATATCCGCCGATGGTAAGCACGTTCCAGGCTTGAGCAGGCTGCTGCAGATGCGGTGGGCCCAGATTCACATGAGGGTAAGCCTCGCGGTCGGTAATGGTGTCGGCGTTGCCTGCGGCGACTACCAGCAGTCTCCCTGCACCGGCGTTCCAGGCCAGGACGTCGGTTGAAACTGACCACGCGGTCCGGTCCGTACGCCCTGGTACCGTACTTTCCGCTCCAAGGCTAATGTTGTGGATCACCGTTCGCTGTGAAGCCAGCGCTTCAGCTGTCGCTATTGACTCTCTGGTGCGCTCGGCCCAGAGAGGGCCTCTGTCGGGATCGCCGCCAGCGTCCTCCTTGCTCTCCAGCAGCCGGACAGAGACCAGCCAGGCGTCTGCCTTAAGCCGACCGGTGATCAGATCATCAGCGAGCCGGGAGTAGGCCGCAACTCCAGCCATCTGGGTACCATGTCCGCCCATCAGGTCAGCTGCCGAAGGAGCACCAGGGACGACGCTGCTGGCTCCCAGGAGGATGGACTGCAGATATGGATGGTCGCCAGTAATCCCGGTGTCGTGAATGGCAACGGCTGCGGCCGCCGGACTTGGCGCGTCTACGCCCGCTTGCGTTCCTGCCTCATCTGCCGCCTCAGCTAGGACGATCGGCCGGACGAGCGGGGCGCGGTGAACTTCGACCGCTGATGGCAGGAGAACAGGCAGCGCATTTAGCATCGCACCAGTTGCGGACACAAGATGCACATCCCGTTCGGGCCCGCGATAAACCGGAACTGTCGGTGGATCTCGCTGGCCGATGGAAGCAAACTCTCTGACCGCAGTATCTAGGGCTTCGCGCTGGTCGTCGGTGATGCCTGGGCCACCTGGCATCCAAATCTCGACCCAGAGACTGTCGTCATCAGCGATTGCCTGATCAATTTCGCCAAGACTCAAGTCGTCGATAGTAGCTGGCTCAATGGTGTCCAGTCTGGCGACAAGCTGCTGAAACTTCGGCTTTCCCTTAGGCGTATTCTGATTGGCGTAGGCTTGGATCTTCTTACGCAGCGCAATGAGTTCGGTGGGCGCATGGATGATGGCACGACCTTCGCGGACCGTGACAACATCAGTGCCCGTTTTTCTGTCCCGGAGCTGCGTGTAGACAGTGTTGTCCTCCATGCCTGGGCCAACTGCTGTGACCAGCATCCCGGACGCATGCGGGAGCACCTCGTCACGAACAGTCGCCATCTGCTGCTCCAGGGCCGTCAGGCGCTGTATGAGATCCGAAGCGTGCTGCTGGCGGTCGCGTGTTGGCGGCCCCGGTCTGCCTCCGTGTCTGGCGCGAAACGGCTCTGCGGTGATGTTTCGAAGAGCGAGGAGGGGGAGTCCGTCCTGAATCAATTGCCGATCACTTTCTATGTGACCTGCCCAGCAGAAATGGTAACAGTACTAGTAATATAGGACAAAATTAAGTGCTACTATCAGCGCAGTGATCAGGATAGCCGCGATCTCCGGCGCATGAGCATGTCTTCAACTTCGCCGGGTCCGGGTGCATCGCGGCCGTCTAGGATTGCCTTCTTCCGAGCGTCGTCTACAGCGGCGTGAATATCGGCGAAACTGAGGCCTGTAGTCGCCTCTAGCGTCGCCCTGTCCGGCTTCGCTCCCCATTGCCTCAGCAGGCGACGCAACAGTTCCCCTGCCTGCTCAGGGGTCGGACCTGCGAGTTCTAGGACATCGTCAAATCTTCGGAACAGCGCTCGATCAAGGCTGGCACCCACGTTGGTGGCAGCGATCAGGATGCTAGCCGTGTCGTCTGTCGTGTCGAGCAACTGAAGGAATGTCGTGACAACTCTCTTGATTTCGCCGATGTCGTTATCATCGAGCCGCGTACGCCCTAGTGCGTCAAATTCGTCAAACAAGTAGATTCCACGCACCCGGCTCGCCTCAGCGAAGATCTCCGTCAACGTAGCCGCCGTCTCCCCGAGGAAGCGGCTGAAGATGACTTCCAAGCGGACACGGATAACGGGGAGTCTCAGTTCTCCTGCTATGGCATGAGCAGCCATAGTCTTGCCACATCCCGGCGGACCGTGCAGCAGCAATCGCCTCCGGGGCCGCAGGCCATGCTGAGCCAGCGTGTCGACTGCCCGCTGCTCAGCGATCACGCGAATCAGCGCTCGGTGATTTTCCTGCGATAGCACCAGGTCCGATAGCCGTACCTCCGTATACGTAACGGAGAGTAGATGCTCCAGCTCGCGAGGAGCGCGCGCAAGCTGTGTTGGCTTCGCAACGTGTTGTGGAGAAACTTCCGCTTGGACGCGCAGATCACGCAGCCGCTGCGCAAGGCGCACATGTCCGGCACGGGACTCCGACGCAATGACCTGGCTTAGGAGGTTGTCAAAACGCCGCTGGTCGCCCGCATAGTGCGCACGGACAAGCTCGGACATGAGTTCTGCATTCGCCATATCGCCTCCCTCCGTTGTTTCTACGATCTTACGCTACGGTAGAAGTAAAAATTTACCTGCTAAGCTAGGCGGCGTGTCGACACCAGGACGACCCCGTCGCGCCGTCAGAGTGCGAGAAGATCTAGGACGGGCAGTGACTGTCGTCTTGCGTCAGAGGCGCAGCGAACGAGGACTTACGCGCGCGGAACTGGCCGACAGCGCCCAGGTTTCACCGCAGACGCTCGCGAAGATCGAGCAGGGAAAGAGCACAGATCCCGGATTCACTGTTGTCGTGGCTGTCGCCGCGTCACTCGACCTTGGGCTCGACGACCTCGTTGATCGCGCGAGGCGAGTGGTGGGTGGGCTACCTGAGTGGCTAGGCGACGACAGCTGAAGCGCTACGTCGCTCAGCATCCCGGGCGAGCACCGGCGTCGAGGAAGATCCGACCGTTGCCATGGCCGTCATAGGAAGTGCTAGCGGCCACTGCGATATTTCGCTGCGCGCAGGGAGCTCCTTCGGACAGCATGGCTAAATGCTGGACGTCTCCGACTACGAGTTGATATGGCCGCCTGAGCTGTTCGTGGCCGAGGCAGAGCGACTTCTCTCTCGCCCCCGTCTTGGCCGTGATGCGATTGACCTGCTGCTGCGAGAAGCTTTCCGCGATGAGAATGCCGCCGATGACCTGTTCTCTCTAGCTGATGCCGATCCCTGGGAACTTGAATTTACTCCGCCGTCGCCGAGTGAGGCACTGAGCAAGCTAGCTGAGAACGCGCACCACATACGCAAATACTCCGTTCCGCGTCCGTACTGGCCACAGCGCCAGCGGGACCAAACACCTGGCCGGTTTTTGGATCCAAGTGGAGTTCGCTGGGCGTTCGCCGACCTGGTGGGCGAGCTTGAACGCCAGGGGTACCTTGACCAAGTTTTCCCCCGCCCGTGTGTCGATGATCGGGATACGGCGGAACCTGACCGGGCAGCGGAGCTTGAGAAAAGGCTAGGCGCCGCGGACCTATGGCCGCTGACCCCGGACCAGTGGGACGACAGCATCTTCTATGGGCTCATCGAGGTCTACCACGACTTCGTCTCGCGCCCCAGGGAACGGCACTACCACGACCACGGTACGTGTGGCTGGCACTACAGCCGCTTCTCCGCCACCACAGGACGAGAACTGTACCGATGGAGGGCCAATGAGCTGCTGGCGGCCGGCGGGATCAGCTATCGACTCGCCGACAGCGGCGAGGACCAGGGCAGACTAGTTGCGATCTTTGATGATGGCCGGTCTGCGCTGCTCGTAGACGCTCTCGCCCATGGCCAGCAGGACACGGCTATGCAGGTACATCACGCAATTGCCCTGTTCAGAAAACGCGGCTCAACTGGCGAAGATAAGCGCTCAGCCCTTATCACCCTGGCGGGCATTCTCGAAGAGCGCCGCCAGCTAATCAAAGCGGAGCTGGTCAGCGCCGACGAGGGTGCTCTCTTCCAAATAGCCAACAGGTTCGCCATTCGTCACCAGAACAGACAGCAACTCAGTGACTACGATCCGGCGTTCCTTGATTGGGTATTCTGGTGGTACCTGAGCACAGTCGAACTGACCAACCGCATCATTAGCCGCCAAGGATGACGAGAAAACCTGGCTGCGGGGCCGAAAGTCGCGGTGGCGAGCAAGACTCGCATCTGACGCTCTGTAGCTTGAAAGGTCAGCTCCGCAGATGGTGCTTCCGGAGCCAATGATCTTCAGCTAGCTCCGGTTTGCGTTGCGGGCATCCACGTCTCGCTGACCAGGTCCTCCGCGAAGCGTGTTTCGTCATTTAGTTGGTGGCGGTGCGGGCGCGGTCGAGGGTGCCGGCGGTGGTGCCGATGTACATGTCGAGGGTGATGCGGATGTTGGCGTGGCCGGCGAGGCGGGAGACGTCGGCGGGTTCGATGTGCCAGGTGAACAGGGCGGTGGTGCAGAAGACGTGGCGGAGGCTGTGCCAGGTCCAGGGTTTGGGGTTCTGGCCGCGCCATCCGGTGGCGAGGTAGGCGTCGGCGAGGACGCGGCGGCTGTGGTTGGAGGATCTCCACCAGGTGCCGCCGGGTGAGGGGAAGATGAGGCCGTTGGGGTTGGTTCCGGCTGCCTGCTCGGCGCGGGCGGCGTCGATGCGGTCGGCGAGGCGCTGGGCGAGGGGGTAGCTGTCGGGGGCCTGGGCGGGGTAGATGGTGCGTCGTTTCTTGCGGCCTTTGGGTGCTTCGTGGTGGAGTGTGCCGCCGATTTCGATGATCTTGCGGTCGACGGTGACGGTCCGGGTGGCGGTGTCGATCTGGCCGGTGGTGAGGGCGGCGAGTTCGCCCCAGCGCAGCCCGGTGTAGGCGGCGGTGTAGGCCATCAGCTCGTAGTCGGGGCTGAGGTAGGCAAGGGCTTTGGCGAGGGCGGTGACGTCGGTCGTGGCGGGGATGTCGGCCTGGTCGACGAACAGGGCTGATTCCCCGGCGATCGTGGTCCTGGGCGGGGGGACGGGCCGGTTGCCGGGCTGCCAGCGGACGTTCTTCAGCCGGGGGTTGGCGAGGTACCCGGCGTCTTCGCCGGCGGTGACGAGGGCGGAGATGCAGCGGCCGACGCGGTCGCCTTCCCCGGCCGTGGGCGCGTTGTTGACGGCGGCCTGCATGTCCGCTTGCCTGATGTCCTCGCACCGCAGCAGGCCGATGACCGGGGCCAGGTACTTGCGGCAGAGCCGGGCCTGGGTGTCGGCGTGCTTCCGCGACCATGGCCTATCAGCCGGGTGCCTCTCGGGTGACAGGTACCAGCCGATCAGCTCGCTGCCGGGCAGTTCCATGTTCGGCGCGTCGCAGGCGAGCCGCTCGCTGACCTTCGCCAGCTTGAGAGCGAGCCCGGCCTCGGTCACCGACTCGCACTGCCTGCGACGCCCGCCCTCATACCAGACCGCACGCCACCGATCCCCCGCCTGCCGGGCCGGATACACCGTAATACCACCAGCCACCACGAGTACGAGGCGAGCTGTCGAATCGAAGTCGGTCTCGATCAAGTTCATGACGTGGTCCGTCGCGTACGCGCAGTACGCACTGACCCTTGGATTCGAAGGGGAGCGGCGGATGAATGACTTGGGCGGTTCGGCGTCGTCGGGGCGGTTGTCGCGTACCGACGCGCCGGCGCCCCACAGGAGGAGGCCGCCCCAGGCGGCTAGTTCTTCCCTGGTCGCGGTGGACAGGCGGGGTTCGGCCTGGTCGGCGGATCGGATGGCGAGTTCGCGGCAGTCGGCGAGCATGCCCTGCCGGGTGAGGGCGAAGCAGCGCTGGCCGGTGACGGCGATCTTCCCGAGCGGGGTTTCGGCGTCGGCCCGGGCCAGGGTGAACGCGTGCTCGGCGGCCGGGAACTGCCAGGTGTGCACCAGGAGGGAGCCGGCGATGACGCGGATCCGGGAGCGTTCGGCGCGGGCTTCGACCTGGGCGCCATTGGTGTGGCTGGCGACGAGGGCGTTAGCGTCGGTGAGCAGGGGCGGCAGGAGCGCGGCCAGGTCGGTGAGGCTGCCGTCGCGGAACAACTGGATGGCGTCGGCGGCGCCGGCCCTGATTCCGCCGAGGGTGGGTTCGTCGTCGGGTTCGCAGTCCGGGTGGCCGTCGAGGGCGTGCCGGACGGGTTCCCACCGGGTGAGGGTTTCCTGGTCGGGAGGGGAGGGCTTGCTGCCGTAGGCCAGCGCGGATGTCGGCACGGACAGCGCGACCGCCATTTTGCGCACGGTCTCCAGGCGCAGGCCATTGTCGTAATCACCCTGCTCGAGCTTGCGGATCAGGGAAATGGAGACGCCGGATAGCCGGGCGAGTTCGCGCTGGGTTAACCCGCGCCGTTTGCGGGTCTCGCGCAGCCGGTCACCGACGCTGGCGCTCTCGTTCACATCAGCCAGCCTAACCCGCTTCACTGACCCGCCTCGAAATCCGCTTCGCCTCCTGGCTGCCGAGCTGGCATGGCTGGCGGGTCTAGTCCTCGCTGTTGCGAGTGCTCGCCGAACAGCGGCTCCATCCCGGACGTGCCTACTCGACGGCGGGACATCTAGCTACCAGGGCGGCGCGTGCCGTGACGGGAGATGACGAGTGGCGTGACGACGCAGCTACTCCGCTAACCGTTTGGCGACGACTAATCCCGCCGCGCGTCTTCTGGCCAGATCACTCGCACTGGCAGTCCGCGTCGGCGCGCATATACGACTACGTCGGCGGTGCCGCCGTATGCGCGGGCGGGCTTGCCGTCCCAGACGGCGAACAACTCGTCGCCGGAGTCGATCATCATTCTGCTGGCCGCCATGTGCGACTCGGGTGTCGATTCCCTGAAGGGAAGTTCGTGGACCGCGACGGCGTGCGCAAGCAAGTCGTCATATTCGCGGTGAGTGTTCGTTACGGCAACGTGCGCGGCTACGCCGCGAGCGAGGTCCTTCGCTGGAGTGGTGGCGTCAAGTCGGCGCTGGGCTCCTGTGATGACCATCAAGGCAGGTGCCGTTGCCTCGTCTGGTTTCGCCTGGCTCGGCAGCGGAATGAGCGCCAGGGTCATGGCCTTACCGAAATCGCGCCGCTTCGTCGGATCATCACCTCCCTGACCGCCGAATCTCAGCAAGTGCACGGGTACCTCACCCGGCTTCCCGATCTGGTCGGCCTGGCCTCCAGGCTTCACCGGCACACAGACTCGCTGCTCGCTAACCCGACGACCAGCCCAGGGAGACGTTCATGACACACCAGCTCATCGCCAGCCAGTATCCCCAGGGCCATGTTGTCGTCCGGCCCGGCCGGGATGGCGCGGTACGGATCGGAGCCGCCAGGTACGCCGAACTGCGGGACGCTCCCGTAGAACTGCGCACCCGCCCGCCCGAATCGCCGGACGCGCTCCGATCCGACACGTTGCCGACACTCGGGCCGGACGGCATCGAATTCGTCGCCGACACCGATACCCTGCTCAAGATGTGCTCGTGCAGCGGCAGCAGTGACCAGCCCTACGCCGGCTGACTCAACCAATCCGCTCGACAGGAACCCGGCCAGGCGCCGGGTTCCTCGGCGTGATGACCAGGGAGCACCGTGGAACGCCTCGCGTAGAACGACCTGCCCAGCCCGCTGAAGCACGCGATCGAGACCAGGACTGGCCCCATCACTTCCGTCCGGATTGCTGCTGCCGGGCTGAACTCCCCGCTCGCCGCGATTATCGACACCGCCGATGGCAAGGTCTTCGTCAAGGGCATGCCGTCCGGCCATCGCCGGGTCATCACTCAGGGCCGGGAAGCCGCAGTCGCGCCGCTGGTCAAGGAGATCTCGCCGGCCCTGCTGTGGCACTTCGACGAAGCCGGGTGGAACGTTCTCGGCTACGAAGACGCCGACGGCCGTCACGCCGACTACTCACCCGGTTCACCCGACCTCGAGTACCTCGTCCAGATCATGAGCGCGCTCGTACAAGTCAAGGTCACCGATGCCGGGTCACTGATGCGGGCCGAGCAGCGCTGGAGGCCCTACCTCGATGATCCCGACTCGGCGGCAGTGTTCGGAGGCTCAGCGCTCACGCACTCCGACTGGACCCCGGACAACGTGCTCGTATCAGACCACCGAGCCTGGCTGATCGACTGGGCCTGGCCAACCCTCGGAGCCAGCTGGACCGACCCCGCCTGCTGGATCATCCGCCTTATGGCATCAGGTGGCCACACGGCAGCAGAAGCCCAGGACCAGGCATCCCGCATACTCGCATTCAAGAACGCCGACCCCGCCCACGTCGACCTGTTCGCAGCAGCCAATGTCCGCCTCTGGGCAGAAGTCCATCAGGCCAGCAAGACCGCCTGGACCGCGAAGATGGCACAAGCCGCACGTTCCTGGCTGACTTACCGGCAATCCGTCTCGCTGGCTTCGTAGCGAAATGGTTATTTGGTAATCAACGAATCAGAGCCGCTCCTGAGCGCTCCGCAATGTCATCAGCAAGCTTGCTGACCTGAGTAAGCAAGACCGAAGGTTCCGCGGTCAGGTCGAGTGCATGGCAGTGGATCTCAATGCCCGACCGGCGCACAGCATGGCGGGCTGCGTCCGCCTCGCCCTTGGCGTAGACGAGGTGCCCGTGCCGCAGCCCCAGCACGGTGCAGTACGCCAGCAGTTGATACAGGTCGGCGTTCGGATACCCGGCAGGTGACTCAGCCTTGTACTTGGCATCAACGACTGCCACCGGTGCCCCGGCCAGCTTCCAGATCAGATCCGGCCGAAGCCGAACCCGACCGGCCAGGTCGAACGGGTTCCAGTCCTGCGAATGGATGCGGCCGCCGTACTTCCCGGCCAGCGCGTCGCCGAGCGCACTGGAAACGAAGCTCTCAAACAGCACAGGCATGTCCAGCAAGAACCCGCTCACGGCCACATCACCTGGGGCATGCTCAAAAGACGTTGCCCGCAACACCAGTTCGGCCAAACGCAGCGCCGTCTGATAACGAGCGTTAAGCCGAGTAGCGTGCCAAGCCGGAACAGGATCGCGCCGCCCCAGTGCCGTAACATCGGCGAACTCACGCATGAGCCGCCTCAGCCTCAGCGAAGCATCGCTGCTGACCCCCGGCACCTTGAGCACCCGCTCGCAAGCAGTCCGCAAGATCTGATTCTCCGCGATGTCAACGGTGAACTCGTCGTGCCTGATCTCCAGCGGCAGCGGCAGGCCATGATGCCGCCGTAGCTGCTCACTTTCCCGAAGCCGCCCGCGCAACACCGCGGAGGACTCCTCAACTTCCACATAACCGGGCAGCAACCCTTGGTGAATGGCCCGCGCGACCTGCCGCCACAGCGCATCCGCCATGGCCGGCACGAGGTCAGCTGCGCTATCGACCCGCACGTCCTCGGTCCGCCAGGCAGGACCGAACTCGGCGTACCCGGCCAGGAACAGCAGCCGCGCGATCGGCACCTTCGGCCGGATGTAGACCACGACGTCGCCGATCCGCGCCGCCCCGACCTTCCCGCTCCCACTGACCTGCCACCATCCGGCCCGAACCGTGGACAGGCCAGTGTTCACAACACCCGAACGGGCCAGCAGCATGGCCTGACCAGCACTGATCGGCGCGGCCTGCCCTGGCCCTGTCTCCCCGATCTCGATCTGAATCACGGCTAATCAGCCGCAACCTCGGTGTCACCGAGATGCGCGATCCCAGCCCGCAAGCTGGCGAGCCCGTACCGCTCGTGCAGATCGTCCTGCCCGTAGAACAGATCCTCCAGCAGCGGCATGATCGAGTACTGCCACACCCGCTCAAGCCCGCCGTCCCGCTGGTAGATCCGCTCGTCCATCAGGTAAGACGGCCCGATCGCCGCATCAGCGTCCTCGATCCGCCGGTTCAGCTCCTCCAGCAGCAGGGCCGCCTCCCCGCGCAACCCGTGCCTGGCCAGCCACCGTGCCAGCAGCCCGCGCACCGGCGCCACCCGCGGATCAAGTTCTACGAACGCGAACCGCCGCCGCATCGCCGCGTCGATCCGGGCGATTGACCGGTCGGCGGTGTTCATCGTCCCGATGAGGAACAAGTTCTCCGGCAGCGTGAACTCCTGATCGGCCGAATACTGCAAGCCCACCGGCTGATCCCGGTACTCGAGCAGGAAATACAGTTCGCCGAACACCTTGGCCAGGTTGGCCCGGTTGATCTCGTCGATGATCAGGATGTACGGAGTGCTCGGATTAGCCTTCGCCGCCTCAGCGAAATTACGGAATGGCCCGGCTCTCAGCTCGAACGTGAGCGTCCCGTCGCCGCCCGGCTTCGGCCGGAACCCCTCGAAGAAGTCTTCGTAGGTGTACGACGGATGGAACTGCACCAGCTTGACCGACCCCTCATCGGTCAGGTGCCGCGCCAGCTTCGTCGCCAGCCACGTCTTCCCGGTCCCCGGCGGCCCGAACAGCACGATCTGCTTCCGCTCCCACAACAGCTCAGCGATCGTCTCGAACTCACCCCGGTCAAGCAGCAGCTCTTCGGCCAGCTCATCGGTGACCGGATGAAACGCGAGTTCCCGCTGCGGAACGGCAACTGCCGTAGCGGGCCGGTCAGAAGCCCTAAATTCATCCGCCAATAGAACAGCAAGCTGCTGGTAAGCCTCAGTGAGGTCAACCACGTACGCCTGACTCTGCAAGAGCGCAGGCACCGGCGCCTCAAGCTGAGCGGCCCCGATAGGCCGCTGTGACTCAAACCAGGCGACCTCACGTCGCAGACCCGACAGCCCGTCCGCCGATTCGGTGAAGTAAGCAGGACTGCTCACCCGGCCGAGATAGACCTGCCCGGCCATCGTCGTCAGCACCAGGTTCCCGGCCTGCATCCGCCGCAGGAACCGGTCGAACTCCTCAAGCCGCTGCGCCCGGTACGCGTAGGACTTGTGATCGTATTTAGCCTCAACCTGCCGCCGCAGCTCGTCGAACGAGGCGTCAGGATCAATGGCGCCAAGCTGCGACGAATTCAGCGAGATGTAGCCTTCCGCGCGCCAGTCAGGGACCAGGTTGTGCCCGTCGACGTTCGACCCGCGCACCATCCACGCCCGCCGCGCAGGCGTCTGGGAATCAGAATCGTCGCCGAGCCCGGAGTCGAGCAGATCCTGAAGCGTGCCCGCCGTAAGGCGCTGATCTTGCGATGCCTGGTCGGGAGCGTCGAACTCGATCCCCTCAGCAGCGAGCTGGGCGAGAAGGTCGGTGCCACGGTAATAGGCGTTGAGCATTCCTTCGTCGGGAATGCTCCCGTCGGCGTTGAGTACCCGGTATGCGTTCGGCAGGCGGACCTGCCAGCTGGCCAGGAAGTCCGCTACCTCGACGGGGGTCGTCCCCGCCAGCTCGGCTAGGTCATCGTGGGCAGTCCAGGTTCCTTCGCGGACCAGTCGCAGAGCACCGGCAATGAACTGATGAACGTCGTTAAGCGACTGCTGAGCCTGCTTGCGCCGCTCATCGACCTCCCGGTAACGGCGCTTCATCTCGCTGTACAGCAGTTCCGGGGCAGCGAACTTCTCCAGGGCGGCCCGGCCGTCGCTCGTGATCGACCAGCCATCACGCTTGGTCATCCAGCCAACGGTCGTCGCGTCACCAGACTGGAAGTTCAGCGCGACCATCCACCGGACCCGCCCGCTGCTGTTACGCCCGCTCTCAAACTCCGTCGGCCGGAACCGTGCCAGGAGCGCATCAACGACATCGGCCCGAGATAGCGGCTGGTTCGCGTCCCTGAGCGCTTGCAACGTCTCCCATACAATCAGGCCGTATCGAAGCTGCTCAGGCTGCGAAAAAGCTAATGGTTCTGTCAAGTTCTGAACCCCCAGTTTGGCGACGCGAATGAGGGCAATTTTACGGGCAGGTCTGCTGCGGCATCGCGTTCGGTCCTGCTAGCCGTGCGTCTTCTGGCCAAGATCACGGGTACTGGCAGCGCTACTTCGATGGTCCCGACTCGGCAGCGGCCTTCGCGGACTCCGCACTCACCTACTCCGACTGGTTTCCAGACAGCGAAAAGGCCCGCAAGTTCGCAAGCGGCGGAACCGTGCGGTAGTTGCTAATCATGCCTGCCAGGACGTGGGCGGTAGAAACGTCGCTGCCTTGGAGCTGCTGAGCGCGGAGTAGGCGGGCGACAGCCAGCACGACCAGTAGAAGCTTGTGACCCCCGAACATGAAATTCGGATCAGTCGGCATGATTCTGCCGAAATCTTCGGGTCTGGCCTGCCTAATGCGTGGAAGGATAAGTTCGAGTTCAATCGGCTGGAGCCTGGTGTCGGCATCGGCGGCCTCGGAGATGACATGAGGGGCCGAATCCAGGATTCCTTCGGCCCGGCCGAACTCGGCTATGCAGCGGAAGAAGGTAGCCATCTTCGTCGTTCCTACGACCAAGCACTTGCTGGTGACTCCGGTCAGTGGCGTCGCCAGCTGATCGGCGATGTAGTCGATCACAGCGGGCTCATCAGCGGGCTCAAGCCACAGGCCGAACCTGCGCGACAGGGTCACGGTGCCGCAGGGCACCGAGAGCATCAGGCCATTTGCGTCTACGACCTGAACGCTGCCACCGCCGACCTCGCAGCCCGCCGCAGCCCGCGGTCCGAGGTCCAGGGCCGTCCGTAGCAGGAAAGCCTCTTGCTCGCCGGTCAGCACATTCACCGGACCGATGGAGGCGGCCGTGCGCTGGAGCCGCGCCTGTAGCGCACGGCTGGTCCTGGCCGCGTGAGTGGCAACTACCACCCCGGTCGTGACTGACCTCATCCTCATTTCTTGCACTACGTTGGCAAAGACCTGGTCGAGATCATGCTGAGTGGCGCTCTCCGGCGACAACTCGAACTGGGAGGATTCCGAACGCCAGCCCATCGGCGAAGAAGAACATCTGGCCACGACAGTAAGCTTGATCTTGGCCGTGCCGAGATCAAGCACGGCTACCGAGTCGCCATACTCGCCCATCCGCTGCTCCCGATCGCCGTCACCTCTGGAATGACCCTTTCGCTGGCGGGTGCGTACCCGGCAGTTCACGGCAAGAGGGGACTGTACACCTGGGGGTGCGCGCACGCAGGTGATCCGCTGTATCTCGCAGGTGACACGATAAAGGACAGACGGCACGTTTCCCGACAAAAGGCAGCTTGCTTTAGGGGAATATTCACTTTATCCTCTAACGCAGGACCAAATCATAGGAGGCGGAATGTCGAAGGTCAGCACATTAGCCGATCTGCAACAGGCAGTAGAGAAGATATCGGGAGGTCTCGACAAAGCGTATAACGAGGCGTGGGACCTAGCGTTGCTGCTCTCTGAGCAAGTGGGCGACGTAGCTAAGACAATGCTGCACCGCGACAGTTGCCCGGACTGGGATGATTGGGAGTCGCTGGTCGCGGAAAACGTGGCCGACGTGCTAGTAGTGGCGATGGCCTTGCTGAACTACGTGGACAGAGATTCCACCGACTTTCTTGACCAGGCCATAGACCGGCATGAACGGCGAATGTCCTATAAGGTCAGCATGGACTATCAGCAAATAGTGCGCGAGCGCCTGGGCTACGCGCATAGCAAAGGCTTCTATCTGCCTGACGGCCTTGGCGATGCGTTCCAGCAGTCGCTTGGCGACAACGCCGACCAGTTGTCTGACTCGCTGAAGCGACGGATATCCTGAATTCCGACACGATGCCAGTAGTAGCGTTCTCTGGAGGGCTTGACAGTTCGGTCGTGGTCGCCTTCGCCCTCGCAACGCATTCACGATCAGCAGTCAAAACCGTCCTATTCGACTACCAGCAGCCCGCATTCTCCTCGGAACTGCGAGCCGCGACTATGATGAGCCAGCACTTCGGGCTGCCGATGCCTGAGGTTCAGAGTATAGCGATCCTGCCTGATCTATCGCCTCCCGATCTACCTCCTGGTAGCCCGCGCATCTCGGCCTACGAGGAAGACCAGGCGAAGAAGAAGGACATTCGGCGACACAATTTCCTGCCGTATCGGAATTTGGCGCTGGCTGTCCCTGCTGTGCTCAGGGCACGCCAGCTGGGAATTCCGCGAGTTTGGTTCGGCTTCCATCACGGGCTTACGCGCGATAACTGCCCAGATGCCACTCCTGAATTCGTCAGCGCTCTAAACCAAACGCTCGCGCTGTCGGTTCTTGGTGAGGATGCGGTCGAAGTCGTGGCTCCCCTGCATTCGCTCACTAAAGAACAGGTCGTCCGGCTCGGGCGGTCGCTAAATGTTCCGATCGAGCTTACCTACAGCTGTTACGAGGCTCGTCAGTGCGACTCGTGCCCGAATTGCTATCACCGGCGGGAGGCGCTCATTGCCGCCTCATGACTTAGCAGAGTGTTTTAGCCGTCAGGGCTGGGTCGTTGTCCGAAACTTGCTTGATAAGCAGCTAATTGCGCGACTTCTCGATCATGTGCTGGACTTTTACGCCGGCAAGTTTGAAATTCCACGAATCCTGCCTCTGCCGTCTTACCTGAGTTGGGACCACAGCCAAGACGGCGAGGTTCTGCGAACTAACGAGTACGTTCTCCAGCTCGACGACTTCTTCAAGCAGCTCTTGACGGGGCCTCTTGGACCTACCGCGGCCGTTCTTGCCGGTACTGAGTACGTCAGGTTGTGGGTGAGCTCGCTGATCACGAAGATGCCTTCCAGCCGTCCAGAGGACACGCTGACCGAGGTTGGCTGGCACACGGACATCGCCTACTGGCCGACGTGCTCATCGGAACGGATGCTGACAGCGTGGATACCGCTGACGGAGTGCGCCGGTGCGGAAGGAGCGCTTCAGTTTCTTGATGGCAGTCATCGCTGGACCGGTTCATACTCTGACCGATTGCGGTCGCTGAGATCCTTTCGAAAGCCGCAGGCCATAAGACTGGCCGACCTCGAGGATCATGGACTGACCCCGCGGGTTGGGAGCCCGCGATACCAGCCAGGAGACGTCGGTTTCCACCACTGCCGCGTCGTGCACCGTAGCGGAGGCAACTTTGGCCGTGATCCTCGCATCGCACTAAGCCTTCATCTTCAGGACAAAGACAACGAATACGTGCGGGCGGCGACGAGTCACTTCAATGACGGACTGGCGAGAGTGCGATCCAACGGGAACCCTGACTATGCTGACCCTGCGTGGTTTCCGGCCCTGAGGAGATACGATGAACGCTGAGTACGAGCAACACCACGAACTTGTCCAGGCTCTACTAAAGTTTAATGACTGCCTGACGCTCGACGCCAGCGAGGCCGATGGGCTGTTCTGTCCCGACGCGGCGGCCAATAGCCTGATACTGCGATCACCCTTTGCCTTCCTTCTTGGCGTTGTGTTTGATCAGGGCATTGTAGCGGAGAAGGCGTGGGCGGCGCCCTTTCAGCTTCAGTCAAGACTTGGGTTCCTGTCTCCGGAGAGACTTGCCGCTGCGGACTTCGCCATGATTAGTAGCGCAATTGCCGAACGTCCGGCACTTCATCGCTATACCACGAACATGGCCAGGTACATTCAGATGACCGCTATTCGTGTCACCGAGCAATACGGCGGCGACGCATCGGCCGTCTGGTCGGGGGTCTCAAGCGCCAGGGAACTTGAGTCTCGGCTGCGTGAGTTTACCGGCATCGGCCAGAAGAAAGCGGCTATGGCGGTAGCGATATTGACGAAGATCTTCAAGGTACCATTGCTCGACGTCGAGGAGATTGACGTTGCCTATGACGTACACGTGCGACGGGTATTCGGCCGGTCGGGGCTAACCGTGAGCGACGACCTCAGGTCTGTGCTCACGGCGGCTCGCCGGGCCTATCCTTCCTTTCCAGGCAAGCTAGATTACCCGGCTTGGGTTATTGGCCGTCGGTGGTGTCGGCCGAGCGAGCCGCTGTGTCTTAGCTGTCCATTGACTGCGGCCTGCCCGAAGCTACTGCGAAAGTCGGATGGTGGCGAGCAACTCGCCATGTGGGCCTGATGCGCGGCCCGAATGACTGAGCTAGGAGAGCGAGCTACTGGCTCGATTGTCTCGTTTGACGGCCTAGACTGCGCCGGGAAATCTACGCAGATCTCGTTGCTAGCCGAAAAGCTTAGAAAGCTTGGCAAACGAGTGCATGTGGACGCCCGAGTCTGGGATGGTCATATAGGCCAGGCTTTGACCGCGCTCATCACTGGCGACGAGCCGGCTCCAGTCGAGTGCCTGGCCCATTTGTTCACGGCCGAGGCTATCCTGCGGTTCCACTCGACAGTAGTGCCCGAACTGGAAGCTGGGGCAGTAGTTCTCAGTGATCGGTCATACTATTCTGGATTCGCGTACAACTTAGCGCTCGGGGCGACTACCTGGGAGTGGAACGAGGTGTGTAATAGCTGGGCAGTCGAGCCACGGCTGGCATTTTTCATCGACCTTGACCCAGAATTGGCGTGGATTCGACGTTGCGCACGCGCAGAAACCCAGCGGGAGCAGATAGAGGTCGGTTTCAAGCCTGATCCTAAAGCGGCCTTCATCAAGACCCAGGAAGCGGCCCGCGCTGTGTTCGCGCGCTTCGCGAACGAAGGCAGGTTAATTGTGGTGGACGGTAGCGGGGAGATAGAGCCGGTCGCCGCCGAGATCTGGAGTGCGGTAGGTCGCTGTCTGGATGAGCCCGTAGATGAGCGGTAAGCTGCTGGTCGTCGGCCAGCTATCCTTGGACGACCTGCGCAGCGAGTGCGGTGAGGTTCGCGATCAGCCCGGCGGTGCCGCCTTGTACGTTGCGATGGCGGCTGCTCTGCAAGGGTGCGAGGTAAGGCTGGCCGCTGCGGCAGGCAAAGACTACCCGGATCTAGCGAGTCTGGCCCGGCCAAAGAGCCTGCGGCTCTGCGAGGTACGGATAAAGGGGGACCGTAGCACCCGCGTGCGGCTTAGCCGTCGAAGTGGACGAATGGTCGAGTGGTCGGTCGACTACGGGCTTGGCTACATCTGGCCAGAGGAGCTGGGCGATGAGTCCCGGCCATCCCATGTTCACCTCTGTGCGATGCCTGCCCTCCTGACGCATGCGTGGAAGGCGTGGGCGTCTAGCTCGGCTTTGCCGTTTTCACTGAGCCTGGCCTTTGGTCTCGGTCAGGAAGAAAGACTAGACCAGCTGTCTCGCAGCGAGGCATTGCGACTGGTTAGCGGCGCTGAGTTCGTCTTTTGCAATACGAGAGAGGCAGAAGCGCTCACCGGCACCTCCGGGCTGCCCAAGCTTGCCGAGCGTCTCGTGGAAATGGGGGTCAGCCAGGCCATCGTCACCAACGGGGCACAGTCCTGCCGCTATGCCAGTCGTGCAGGACGCGGTTTTGCGTGCCCGGTCCGGTCAGGAACCCGGGTGATTGACACTACTGGAGCAGGCGATTCGCTCGCTGGCACTGTACTCGGTGCCATGCTCTCGGGACTTGACTGTCGCCTCGGACTCCAGCTCGGCATTCACCGTGCCCTTGAGGTCATAGCGGACTTCGGCCCAACGCGCTGTTCGAGGCGGCGAAATCATGGAATGAGGAGCTAAGTTGATCTATATCGCCGGTCCACTGTTCTCGATTGCCGAAAGACAGTTTCTTGAGTCGATCTGCGGTCAAGTCGAAAAAAGCGGCCTGAAATGCTTTCTGCCTCATCGAGATGCCAGGCAAACCGCAGGAGCAGAATACATTTTCAACGCCGACTATAGTGCTTTAACTAAAGCTACGGCGATGGTGCTCTGGCTCGACGGATCGGTGGTGGACGATGGCACGGCGTGCGAGCTTGGCATTTTCTTTGAAATGTGGAGGGCCGACCCAGGCCGACGGAACATTTTCGCGCTGGCGACTGACATCCGCCTTGAAAGGCGGCACAGCGCCGGACTGACGCTAGGCGGGGTAAATCTATTTATCGGAGGATTGCTGGCTAAGATGGGCGCCACGGTGTGCTGGAGCGTTCCCGAGCTTCTCGTGGCAGTCAAGAATGACTCCAGGCAATAGGTCACTTGGCTCTAACGTCGCCCCAGAGCAACACGTGGAGGCGGGTGGTGAAGTTCCAGCCCCGGCTGATCGCCAGCGGCGCGAGCTGGCGGCCCCGCCCAAGCAGCGTTTCGCTGTCACGGCCTTCGGGCATAATCCAGATCCTGTCCGAAGGTATATCGTATCTTCTGGAAAATTCCTCGACCTCGTTCAGCTCGGCGGGATCGGTGACGACGAATTTGAACGACGCTTTCTGGTTCGACGTGAAGGCCTTGAGCGCGGCGCGATTCATGGATTTAGCTGAGGAAACGGATGCTCCGGCTAGTTTGGGAGACACGTTGTAGTGCACGGATTCTCTGTCGAGGGGCAGCTGAGTGCCGTTAGTTTCAACTTCTACCGTAACGTCAGTTTCATCTAGTAGGTCAACTAGCCTAGATAAAGCTGTCCGCTGTAGCAACGGCTCACCGCCAGTGATCACCACGAGGGATGGTTCCATCGCAGAAACCTGGCGAAGCACCTCGTGAACCGTCTGGCGATGTAGCTCGACTAACGGATCGTAGGCGGGCCCGTTTCTGCCGGACCAGTCCCAGGTATACGCCGTATCGCACCAAGAACAGGTAAGATTGCAATTTCCGAGCCGGATAAATCCGGCTCGGCGGCCCTGTGACGGGCCTTCCCCTTGCAGCGTAGGGCCGAATATCTCCGAAACGATGAGGCGGGGGTGGTCATCATTCATGTCATATTCAAGCTTCTATTCGATGGTCAGAAAAAATGGTAGCCGCGTTTTTGTAGTTTTCTCTGGCTTCCACCGAGACCACCCAGACCCGGCCGCCGGTCTTGGCTCGCAGTAGCTCACCGATGTTATCAAGCGTCCACCTGGCAGCTCCTTCCATCCCCGGATGGTCCATGATCTTGAGATCGAGGGCACCTAGTTCGGCCAGGCTTTTGAGCTGCGGCAGTACAGGGTCATCCGGCGCGACGACTGTCGTGTGGTCGAACTGGCTTTCCAGGAGACTTCTCAGGCCCTTTAGGTCGGAAAAGTCAATCACGAACCCAGTCACCGGATCTAATTCAATTGCCTCGAAAGTCAGCGTGAACTCACGGTCATAGCCATGTAGCAGCCGGCACTTACCGGGGTGCTTCCAGCATCTATGTACGCACGGAAAGTCGGAGAATGTTTTAGACACTTGATATCGCATCTCTATCCGATCTTAGCTGGATGACGAGGTCCCTGGCCAGGCGGCGGATCCAGTATCGTCTGATACTGCGTCCCGGTCTCAGTAGCGTCAGCGATCGCGTCGTAACGCTCCAAGATTAGTCGCTTAGTGCGGAACTCGCCGATCTGCTTCTCTTCCCGCCTCCGCAACGCGTCGAACGACCCCACCACGTGGTCAACCTCATCGCGTTCCAGCCCGTACAGATAGAAGTAGGCAGCGTCAAGCTCGGCTCGCATCACAGTTCGCCTATCCTCGTCCCACGGTCGTTCCAAGATCATTTTCTGCCCTGGAGTCCCGATGCGCGGCAAGGCGTTGCGATGTGATCATGACCGGCGTGGCGTGCGGGGGAAGGTAACGAAGCTCCGGTAGGAACAGGGGTCCTCTCACAGATCCCGGCCACCGGAGCTTCGTCATGACTCAGTCTGCCATTTGCGCTGCCGTGCCGGTGCCGGCAGAGCCGATTGTGCCTGTCCCGGTAGGGGATGTCTGCTGTGACCTGCTGGAGCTTTTCGCCGGGGTGCCGATGGCCGGACGGGTCCGGGAAGGGATCATCCGGCCGCGGCCGTGCTGGCTCTGGCCGCGGCGGCGGTCGTGGCCGGGATGAGGGGCTATGCCGCGATCGCTGGCTGGGTCGCTGACGTGCCGCCGGCGGTCCTGGCCGGCGTGTACCTGCGCAGCGGTGCCGCTGCCGGGCCGCCGCCGTCGAAGACCACGATCTGGCGGGTCCTGACCGATGCCGGCGCCGGGGCGTTCGACGTGGCGGTCGGCACGTGGCTGATGAGCGTGGCCGGGTTCACCGGGCCGGCCGCGGCCGGCCCGGATGACTGTCCGCCGGCGCTGATGCAGGTCAGGCTGGACGGCAAGGCGGTCCGGGGCGCGAAAGACGCGGACGGGAACCAGGTCCGGCTGCTCGCGGCCCTGTTCGGCCCGGACGCCGCCTCCTCGGTGGTCGCGGCCCAGGCCCAGGTCGGCAAGAAAACGAACGAAGTGCCGATGGCCGCGGTGGTACTCGATCAGGTCAACCTGAACGGCAAGATCGTGACCGCGGACGCACTGCACACGGTGAAGGCCACCGCGAACCGCATCCATCAGAACGGCGGCGAGTTCGTGCTCCCGGTGAAAGAGAACCGGTGGAGACTCTTCGACGCCCTCGACGCGCTGCCATGGGCACAGGTCCCCGTCGCCCATACCGCCACCGACAAAGGCCACGGCCGCATCACCACCCGCACCATCCAGGTCCTGCCCGCACCTGAAGATCTGCCGTTCCCGCACGCCAGCCAGGTGTTCCTGATCGAACGGCACGTCACCGGCCTGCACGGCCAGCCGATCTCCGCCGTCGCCGCGCTCGGCGTCGCCAGCCCGCCACCTGATCAGGCCAGCCCCGCGGACCTGGCCGGCTACGTCCGCCAGCAATGGTCGATCGAGTCCCTCCACTGGATCCGTTCTCCAGGGGTCCTCAGCCCGTGGCATGACGTTGCGCCAGACGCTTGGCGGAGAGCTTTTGCAACACGTCTTCGTGGGTGTGGTGCTCCTTGTCGCTGCTGCTCTGACGCCTGCTGCCGCAGGACCGGTCGTTTCGTGCAACACCTGTGGTGTGACTACCCGGTTTTGATGAGCCGCTGACCTGCTGGAACCATCGCACCGTCCGGTTCATCCCGGTCTGGACCCCGAGAGAAGGTCCGCTACACCTTGTACCAAGAAGACGAATCCCAGGTCAGAACCCGAAACGGCCCCAGGATCATGGCTGCCCTCCGCAACCTCGCAATCGGCGCACTCCGAATAGCCGGACGCACCGACGTCACCGAAGCCACCCGATGGGCCGGACGCTCCATGGACCGCCCATTCACAATCCTCGGACCCACATCATGATCTTGGAAACGGCCGTGTCGTCCATGCCAAGCGTCTGAAGGCCAGGGTCCGCAACTGCCCGCATACAGGAGAAGACGATGCCTGACATCTATGAATTCACGCTCTTGGTCGCTGGGGCGGATCTGCAGACCGACGAGGCACTCAATTCCCTGGCGGAGGCCGGTTGTGACGACGCGACCGTGGATTCGTCGGGCGGTGTGCAGCATCTGGACTTCGACCGTGAAGAATCCTCATATCTAGCGGCGGTCATGAGCGCCATCAGCGACGTCGAGGCAGCAGTGCCCGGCGCTCGCGTTATCCGGGTACTGCCCGATGAGTATGTGTCGCTGGTAGAGATAGCTGACCGGACCGGCAGGACGCGCGAGAGCGTGAGGCTGCTGAGCATAGGTGAGCGAGGCCCAGGAGGGTTTCCGCCGACGGCCGCGCGTGAGGCAGAGCGACGCTGGACAGAGGTAGCGGCGTGGTTCACGGCCGTCCTGCTGGACCAGGATCTGCCGCCAACGCGCCGGGAGATGATGGTTGGCGCCTCCTGCGCGGTCAGGGAGGGTAGCAGCCGGCGGTTGACCTCGTTCTCGGTGCCGATACTGGGTGGACGAGCGTCGCCACTCGGGCGGCCAAAGCATCGCTGCGTACCTGATGACCGTGGGAGCGCACCCGTGTTGCGGCAACAGCGCGAGCGAAGCCGGGACGGCCGTCGTCTGGTGGGACGCGGCGACGCCCAGCGCCGCACCTGCGCGGCGGGTGGATTGGGTGCTTGGCTGAGCTATGTAAATAGAACGTGTGAGCGAAACTAGACGATACGTGTACAGTGCTGCTAGCCTAGTCCTAGGAGGAGACTCCTGTAAGCCTTAGGCCCACCGGAAGCGGTGGGCTTTCGTGCTGCTGCGGCCAGGATCGTCATCGGTACCTGAGGTGCCTCAAGTTGAGCGGTCATTGTCTCCGGACCTGTAAGGCGACTGGCTTGGAACCCGTCGAGATGAAACAAGCTCTGCGTTGCTATCACGGAAACCAGCACCAGTTATGGTGGATCTTCGGCTGGATACGCGCCCAAAGCGCGGAATTGGCGCTTTTCGCGCGTTCGTCAGTTTCAACGTGAGTTGCGGCCCTGCGCGCTATATAGGCGATAAGGTCGGCCCCCTGCACTAGTCTGCTTGCCCGGCTCGGGGCGAAGTGAATCGTGTCCACAATCCGCGTGAGCTTCCTCGCTCTGTAACCCCACGTACCGCTGCGCTGGTATCCCCACAAGTCGCGCCTGTAATCGTCCTGCTCGCTGATCTCGTCAGCTATAACCAGTGCGAACTGATCCAGTCGTGCCGCGCAGTCATCGATTCGTTCAAGCAGGTGAGCCAGCACGATGGAGTGAGGATGATCGTGCCCATTGGTATAGCGTCGGTCTAGGCCAGGAATATCGACACTGCGAATGATGACGTGCACGTTGCGATCAGCGATCGCTTGGAATGCTTTGTTGTAAATTCCAATACGGACTCGGATCTGTTTAGCTAAACGGAGCCAGTCGCCTTTGCCGGCAACGAGATCGTATCCGTGAAGCTCTGCTCGCGTGTCAATCTTCCCGTAGGTATAGCTCAATGCCATGGGCTTTAGATGTTTGACCGGTTGTGGGTAGTTCCTGTTTTTGGTTACTGCGGGTAGTTGCCTTCTGGTGGGCATGCCTGAGGCCGGAGTGTCGTGCCGGGCCGGCCGGGTCCACGGTCCGGCAGGGGTCCTCGTTCGGGCGAGTTCGCGGTGTTTCCGCTGGTCAGGCGGGGGTGTTGGCCATGGTGATGACCGCGGGGGCGATGCGGGTGACGGTGTCCTGCGGGCCGGCGTGCGCGAAGGGCGAGGGGGACTTAGATTTGCGGGCGCGGTGCCGGTCGCGGTCGACAACGGTCCGGGATCGTCCGATTTCGCTGGTCACGGCCTGGTAGCAGGTGTTCCCGAGGCGGATCGCGGACAGGACCGCGCGGAGGGCGCGGGCGAAGGACAGGTCGCGGGGCCGGACCCCGAGCCCGGCGCGGCGCCCCTTGCGCGCGGGCACGGCGGCGAGCGCGGCATCGCGGACGACGCCGCGGGTCATCCCGGTCCCGGCGGCCCGGGCCGCGAGCTCCTGCCGGATGAGGTCCGGGGTGCCGGAGCGGAGCATCGGCCCGGTGCCGGGGCCGGCGCCGCGCAGCGGTGCCTTGGCCTCCCGCAGCGCGGTCTCCGACCCGTCCCAACGCCATTTATAGAGCGCGGCCAGCTCGGGGCCGGGGTAGTCCTCCCAGTCCATCAGGTCGGTGACCAGGCAGAACATCTCCGGCACCTCCTGGCCCTCCGCCGTGACCCAGTACTCGATGACGCGGACCGCGACCGTGACGCCGTCGCCGGACAGCTCCGCCCGGTACGAGCCGTCGGGCAGGATCCCCGAGGTCATGCGCAGCGGGATGTCGCTCTTGAGCCTGATCAGCACGTGCGCGGACCGGATCATCCGGGCGATCCGCGCGGCCCGTGGTAGTTGCGGTCCATCAGCCAGATCCAGCCCGGCGCGAGCAGGAACGGGTACCGGTCCATGGCCTCGTCGAGCAGTGACTGCTCCGATTCTGCCTTGTCCGTGCCGGCGGGGCCGTACGGCATCGCGAACAGCGCCCGGCACGAGCAGCAGGTCAGCGGCAGCGCCCTGGCCTGCGGAAACGGCGACGAGTCGTCCCCGGTGCCGACAGACCCGAAGAACGCCCTGTTCGCCGGCGTGTCCGGGACCCGCAGCAGGGTCCCGTCCAGCGATCCCGCCTTCAGCGGCCGCGCCGTGCCGATGGTCACGGCCCCGGGACAGCCCGGCCCCTGGTGCTCCCGCCAGGCCGATCCCGGCACCAGGTCCCGCAGCTCCTCCAGGGGGACCGGCCCCAGGGCGTTCCGCCAGTCCCCGGCGGCCCGCGCCGGCGCCGGCCGCCACGGACGCGCCCACGGCACCAGCGCCAGGTCCCCGGCCAGCGCCGCGATCACGTCCGCGATCCGGGCCTCCGCCATCAGCGTCATCAGCACGATCACCCGGATCATGAAGGCCCTGGCCAGCAGCCTTTCCCGCTGCCCCTTCACGAACCGGGCGCCCAGCGGCGCCCGCCCGGCGATCCCGCCGGCGGCGCCCGGCCCGGCCTTCTCCTCCAGCGGCCCCAGCGTCGCGTGATGCACCGGGCTGCCCTTCGCCCGGACCTGCCCGTCCCGCTTCACCTGCGCCCCCGCGACCGCGACCACCTTGCAGAACACCACCGCGCCGCCCGAGCGGATCTTCCCCGTCCCCCCGATGACCAGCGCGGACCGGTCCCCGCCGCCCAGGCCCCTGCCGCTCTTGAGCGGCGAGGCCAGCAGCTCGGCCGGCACCGCGACCACCATCCCTCCCGAAACGGGCACGGCACACGACGGGACAGGGTAAGAAGAAGGCACGTGAGGCTCCGGCGAAGAAGCGGGACGTCGACAATCACACTTCTAGCGGGAGCCTCACCCATCTCGCAGGAAACCTGAATAACAAGCCTGCAGCCAGGAACGATCACGCAGCGCAACCAGAGGTGGAACTGGCCCTCAGCCGTTTCGCCTTAAAGCCGTTGGCATTGAGGTATAGCTAGCCTCCTCCACGATAGTGTCCAGAGCGCTCGCCAAAAGCGATGCCTGCACCCTTATGCCGATCGGTCGGGATGCCGGGGACCATGGCCAGGCGGCGGGTTAAGAAGGGTCTGATACTTAGTGCCAGTCCGAGCGGCCTCGGCCATCGCGTCGTACCGCTCCAAGATCAGCCGCTTGGTCCGGAACTCGCTAAGTTGCTTCTCCTCTCGCCGTCGCAAGGCGTCAAACGACTCCATCACGTGCTCGACCTCGTCGCGCTCCAGTCCGTACAGATGGAAGTACATTGCATCAAGCTCGGCTCGTATCAGTATGCGTCTCTCCTCGTCCCAGCGGAACGGTGGTCCGTCGTCGCTTAGGTCGCGTGCGAAGGACTCCAAGTCCCATGCAGTAAATGACAGCTCAAGCACCCGGTTAGTAATCCAGGACATGTCCGCGCCGTATACCTCTGGAGCGAGTACAGGCAGTTGCTTAAGCACAAAGTAGGTCATTGACGTACCGGATATCTTCTGTCTGGCTACGTAATCGAGAATCAGGCTCGACAGATTTGCGTACAGCAGTTGTGGGCGAAGACTCGTGAAGGCAAGAGGGAGCTTATGCCCGACCGCAGCTCGCGGAACTAGGTCGCAGATGACGGTGCGCTCGTCTGTGCTTCGGCAGATGTCTCGCCAGCCGAGTAGCCAGCCGTTATCCCAGTGGCGCGAGTTCAGGCGGGAGTTGACGCCTTGGTGGTAGACCGGCTTGTCGGGCTTGGATCGCCGCTCGTCGAGGGTGTCGAACTCTTGGACCCAGTAGCGGGACTGGACGACGAAATTCGGGTCGTCGTGCTGGGCGGGGGTTAGCCTTGGCAGGGTGCCCATGTTGGCTTGGGCTTCTGTTTGTCCGGCGTAGGTGCCGTAGCGGTGGTCGAAGAAGTGGATCATCTTCGCCTCGTACAGCGGCAGCATGCGGCGGGATTCTTTGACGAAGATGTTGCCGTTGAGCGTCCATCCGTCTGCGCGCAGGTCGTCTTCGGTGCGGAACAGATCGGAGTCGTTTGCCATGTGATACATGGCCATGAATGACAGTCCCCAGGGGTTTTCTTCTGGGTTCTCGCGCCAGAGGACGGGGACTCTCTTGTAGATGCCGATGGTGATCTCGGCGTCGCGGCGGGAGCGGAAGACTGGCGTCGTTCCGGTGTTCGGGTTGACGAGGAGGATTTCCTCGGGCGGCATCGTGAAGCGGCGGCTCGGCAGGTCGTTCATGTACCTGGTGCCGAAGGCGAAGCTGGCCTGGTTGCCCTGAGCGTTTGACCCTGAGATCGTGAGCAGGCAGAAACGCACCCGGTGATCAACGGCGCGGCTGAGCAGGAATGACTCGTTCTCGAATTCCAGAAAAGAAATAAGCGTGCTGGTTCTGACCAGGTCAGAGAAGAACGGAGCGGTCGTGGCGTCGGTCGCGATCCCGGTCGGAAGGACCAGGCCGCTGCGGTCGACGGGTCCGATTATTGTCCGTGCTGTCTCAGCGAAGACGGCGTAGGTGTTGATGTCACCCTGACCGGTAAGGAGGTAGCGGCCTGAGTCGCGCAGGAGATGGCTCCAGCCGGAGGCCCTTCTCAGTTCGGCTTGGAAGTCCTGGAACAGCCGCCGGTCGCCGGGGGTCTCGCTGGTTTCCAGGTCCTTGATCAGTTTCTTGCGCGCTGCGGCGTTGGGGGCTTTGGCGATTTTCTCGTCGCGGGCGGCGAAGAACTCCTGTTCCTGGAGCTTGACTCGTTCCCAGGGCGGGTTGCCGAGGACGCAGGAGAAGCCGCCGGACCAGCCGGTCGCCGGGTCGGGGGTGGTGCCGTTGACGCGGAAGATGTGCGGGAATTCGGTGTGCCAGTGGAAGAAGCGGTACTGGCGGGTGAGCCTGTCGACCAGGTCTTCGGCGGCTGCCAGGTCGAGGGTTCGATCCTCGCCGGACAACTGCTCGATAGTCGAGTGGGTGATGGCTGACTGGCGGGTTTCCGTGGTCTTGGGCTGGACGAAGGCGGCGCACCAGGCATCGGCCAGTAGTTTCTGGCGGCGGAGATCGGCGGAGGCGGCTAGTTCTTCGGCGAGGCGTTGCTGGTGGATGTGGAGGTCTTCGAGGCTGTCGGGGACGACGTGAGTGATGACCGAGGCCTGCTTGGCCAGGCCGGAGTTCGTTACCGGAAGGCTGGAAAGGGCGAACAAAGTGTCCTGGCCGCCGCGTTCCTTCTCGTTCTGCTTGCGGAGCTCGGTCGCGACTCGCTTGTCGTCGCCCTCGATTGGGATGAACGCTGCGTCGGGCAGGGGCTGCCTTAGCAGGGCAGGGGTGACGCCGAGGAGGGAGTTGCCGACGCGGATGTTGGCGTCGAGGAACGAGAGGGGCTTTCCGGGTTCGAGGGCTTCTAGCCAGAGGGAGACTTTGGCTAGTTCGGCGGCCATGGGGTTGATGTCGACCCCGTAAATACACTTGCCGACGACCTCGCGGAGAGCGGCTTGGACGGCGGCTGGGGGTGGCTCGGGTTCGCCGCTTCTTTCGGCGGCGACGCGTTTGGCGATGCGCCGGGCGGCTGCGACGAGGAAGTGGCCGGAGCCGCAGGCCGGATCACAGACGGTGAGGGCCAGCAGGGCCTTTTCGCGCTCTTCAGTCGTCGGGTGCGCGCACGCCTGGTCGAGTAGCGGGTCGAGGGCGGAGTCGAGCAGGCAATTCACCAAGGGCGATGGGGTGTAGTAGGAGCCGGATTCCTTCTTTTCGTTGCCGGGCAGGATTTCGAGGGTGTAGCTGAGCTGCTCGTGGTCGTAGCGGGGGATGAGCTCGAGCAGGGATTCGTAGACGCTGCCGAGCTCCTCAGCAGCAAGATTGGCGAAGTCGACGCGGCGCAGGCCGCCGCCGCTGCGAGACGGCACTAGCGCCAGGGCCCTGACCGCGCCGAGCAGCGCGCCGTTGGTCAGGCGGGCGCCTTCCAATGGTTCGTCTAGGGGCAGCGGCGAGCCGGCTAGGTCGGCGGATTCGAAGATGCCGCCGATGCCCGGCAGGGCGAGTTCTTTGAGGCCGCCTTCGGCGCTGAGGCCGTCGAAGATTAGGCGGACCGATTCCCACAGGTCGTCGTGCCGGTCTCCGGTGTTGCGCCTGGCCAGGCGGCGTAGTCGCTGGGAGGAGAAGTAGGTGGCGTAGCGTTCGCGGGCCCGGCGGAGGCGGGCGAGGGTGGGATGGTCGGCGTTGTCGGGGTCGGGTTGCAGCAGGGCGCCGCGGTCTTCGGCGACGAACCAGAAGATCAGCCGGTAGACGACGCGGAGCAGGGCGCGGTTGAGGTCGTCGAGCTTGAGGTCGGCGATGTCGGGGGAGAGGCGCTTTCTGAGCTGCGGGTTGTCGGGGTGGGAGAGGAACCCGGTGCCGAGGATCGCGATGGCTTCCTGGACGCCTCGGCGGAGCAGGTCGAGTGCGCGTTCGTCCTGGTCGGCGGCGGCGTTGCGCCATTGTTCGAGGAAGCAGGTTTCCGGGCCGCCGTCGAGGGCGGCGAATCGTGACTCGTGGCAGACGAGGTACAGGAGCACGAAGTCGGCGAAGAACTCGCCGTTGAAGATGGCTTCCAGGTCGAACTCGACGTAGGCCGAGCCGGTCATGGTCGCCGAGTCGCGGAGCAGCCTCAGTCTGGCGCCGTTGGACAGGATCGCCCAGAGATAGGCATCGTCGCGGTTCAGTAGTTCCTGCAGCATGGACTGCGGTGCCCGCGCGGTCACTTTCGGGGTGCGGTGGTCCAGGTCGGTGCCGTAGCCGAGGAGGTGGACGGGGACGTTGCCGCTGCGGTGGCTGACCGGGAAGTTCTTGCCGTCGATCTCGAAGGCGCCCTCGGCCGGTGCCGGGCGGAAGCCGAGTTCGCGGAGCAGGATGTTCAGCCAGCGTTCCCTGGTGACCCGCGCCGACGCGGTGTCGGGCCGCTGCTGGTATTCCTGCCAGGTTTCGACCAGGTACAGCCATGACCGTGATGCTTGCCGCCGTATTGACTCACCGCGTTCCAGGCCGTAGGTCTGTGGTGCCGTGCCGGGCAGCTTGGGGTCGCCGACGGCGACGAGGTCGAGCACTTCGGTGGTGAGCAGGCCGCCGGTGATCTGGACGGTGCTGTAGTCGGTCATGACGCGCCGCCTGTGGCCGGGCCGGGGAGATATACGTAGACGCCGAGCACGTCGGCGGGTTTCAGCGGGCGGACGGCGATCTGGCGCCTGACCCGCTGGCCGGCGGCCTCGCGGACCCGGATGTGGGAGTTCCGCAGGTCGGCCGCCAGCTTGTCGGCGAGTTCGTCGAGGTGGGCGCTGACGAGGGGCAGGTCGGCGATCGCCCGCTCGGTGAAGTCGGTTGCCTGGTCCGGCGGGACGTTGCCGGTGGGTGCGGCTCGGGCGAGGTCGCGGGCCTCGTCCTCGGTTAGCCAGTCAGAATCGGCGGCCCGGCCGCGGTAGGCGAGCAGTTTCGCGTCTTCGGCGACGAGCTGCCTGGGCGTGTCCCGCCCCGGCAGTTCGAGTTGCATCCGGTAGCGGACCAGCAGCAGCGTCGTGCGCTGCCGGACGGCCGAGGTGCGCATGACGCCGCAGCGGCGGGCGGGGCGCTGGTGGTCGGGGGTGCGGGGGTCGAGCGCGCTTTGCAGGATGTAGCTGGCGATCGCGGCGACGTTCGGGTCGGTGCGGTCCAGGTAGGCGGTGCGGGGCGGGACCGGCAGATCGCGGTAGAAACGCAGCGGTTCGCGGTGGCCAGGGGTCAGTCTCGTGCGCAGGCTGGGCGGGAGCGGGCTCGTCGAGACGCTGATGCCATTTGGCAAATCAATCGTGTCGGCTTGAAGCGAGCGGACCGCTTCCCTGGTGAAAGCGGCGACCTCGCCGGATGTCCCGAGACTGGCCCGGACTTCGGCGAGCTCGCGGGCGACCTCGGCGGGCTGGATGCCGGCCTGGGCGTACTTGGTGCCGGACTGGCGTTCGCGGGCGGCGGCGCTGTCCCACTCGGTGTGCAGGGTGTCGCGTTTGGTGGTGTCCCATTCCAGGGCCAGCGTGATCTGCTCGCCGGGGCTGTCCTTGAGCAGGAGGCCTTCGAGGATGGCCTGGACCACGTCGTCGCTGCGGTCGGGGACCGGGACGCTGATCCCGAGGGCGCGTCTGATCTGCTCGTGCTTGCGGAGCAGGACGTTCAGGACGATGCCGTCGATGCCGTTGTCGGTGCCGTAAATGGTGACGGCGCGGACAGTTTCGGCGCGCTGGCCGAACCGGTCGACGCGGCCTTCGCGCTGCTCATGTCTGGTCGGGTTCCAGGCCAGGTCATAGTGCACGACGGCCTGGAACGAATCCTGGAGGTTTACCCCTTCTGAGAGGCAGTCGGTAGCGACCAGGACGGGGCGGCGTTTCTCATCAGCGGTCAGGGCTCTTATGCGGGCCTGGCGTTCTTCCGGCGGGAGGGTTCCAGTGACCGCGGCGACGGCGTAGCCGGTTCCGAGGGTGCGTTCAAGATGCTCGGCGACGTACTCGGCGGTGTCGATGAACCGGCAGAACACGACCGGGTTGAAGCCTTCGAGCAGGAGTTCGCTGATCACCTGGGTGGCCTGGGTGAGCTTGGTGTCGTGGCCGTGCTCAAGCTCGGCGGCTCGGGCGGCGAACCGGCGCAGGCGGCGGCGCTGCGCGGTCTCCTTGTCGGTGGCGTCGGTGTCGGCACCGGGGGTGGCGTCGGCTGATTCCAGGGTTTCCTCGTCGGGCAGGTCGAGCACGGTCGAGCGGCCGATCCGGTCGGCCTCTTCCGCGTCCTCGGCGTCGGCGCGCGCTCTGGTGAGCAGGGTCGCGTTGGCCGCACGGGGCGATGAGGCGAGCGCCCTGAGCAAGGCGAGGGCCGACCAGTACCTGACGCGCTGGGCGAGCTTGCCGCCCTGCTCGTCGCGTACTTGTTCCCTGGCGTAGCTGAGCACGTCGTCGAACAGGGCACGGTACGCCGGGGTCAGGTGGTACGCGCGTTCGGCCGAGAGACGGTCCTGCGGGAACGGGGTGGACTGGTCCAGGTAGGAACGGATGTCGGGGCGGCGGCGCTGGACGAAATGGCGGGCCAGCCGTTCCCTGCCTTCGATGGTGTCGGTGTTTACCTCGCCCAGGCCGGGCTCGACAAGGGCGAGGAGGTTCCTGAAGCCTTCGTCCTTGCCGCTGTGCGGGGTGGCGGTGACGAGGATCAGGTGCCTGGTGATGTCGGCGGCCAGCCGGGCGACGAGTTCGTGCCTGAGCATCCGGGACCGGCCGCCGGTGTCGGCGCTGTCGGTCACGCAGGTGTGGGCTTCGTCGACGATGAGCAGGTCGGGGCAGCCGTGCCAGAACATCTCGCGCAGGCCGGGGCGCTTGATGAAGTCGGTCGAGACGATCAGGTGCGGGTACCGGTCGAAGATGGTCTCGCCCTGGAGGAGGCCGCGTTCGAGCCGCCTGATCGTGCCCGGCAGGACCAGTTCGGCGTGGATGCCGAATTTGCTGGCCAGCTCGCCTTGCCATTGCTCGGCCAGGGCCGGGCCGCAGAGCACGGCCAGGCCAGTGGCGTCGCCTTGCTCAAGCAACTCGGCAGCGATCAGGGCGGCCTCGATGGTTTTGCCGATTCCGACGTCGTCGCTGATCAGCATGCGGACGGTGTCCTGGCGCAGCGCCATCAGCAGTGGGACGAGCTGGTAGGCGCGCGGCTCGACGGCGAGCCTGGCGACCGAGCGGAACGGGCCGGCGCTTGACCGGAACCCGATCCGCAGCGCGGTGCGGAGCAGGCCCGCGCTGGTCGCCGGTCCGGCATCGTGGGGCTCGGGCGGCGGGAACGACGCCGGGAGGACGTGCTCCAGGGCCGGGAGGACGGCAGTTAACTGGTCGCTGGCGCCGAGCGGGGCCAGGATCAGGAAATCCTGGTCGGACTGGGGCTGCACTACCCAGTCCCGGCCCCTCGGGCAGAGACCAGGGAGCCGACCGCGAAGCTAGGGGTTTGCGTCGTTGTCATGGTGACCTGTCGGTAAGTGGCGGGAGCCGAACACGCTGGGGTATCGCTTGGTGACTTGCGGCCAGTCAGCGTCCGGGCCGATCGTGATCACGGCCCAGCCCTGATCGCGCAGGTGGTCTCGGGAGTTTTCGTCGCGGTGCCTGGTTTCGGCGAACTGGCCGTCAGTGGTGAGGACGAAGACAGCGGCTTTGCTGTCGGGCAGGAGGTAGATGAGGTCGGGTTCGATGTTTCCGGCCGGGGTGTCGACCTCATCGGGGAGGCGCAGGTCCTCGGCGGCGAGCCAGGCGAGAAACTCGGCGGCGCGCTGGTTCCTGGAGGCCTTCGGCGCGGTTTGCTGGCCGCCGGCCTTGGTGACCGTGCAGGTGCTGAGCTTGAGCATCAGGTCTTTGATCATGTGCCGGTCGATCAGTGAGTGCACGCTCTGATTGCCGAAAGACAGCAGGCAGTCGTAGCACGCCTTGATGCACGGCTCCTCGCCGTCAGCCGCGTATTCGCCCGCACGGTCGGCTCCGGTGTCCGGGTCGAAGTGCATGATCCGCAGGGCGGTGCGGGCAGCGCGGGCCAGGCCGTCAGAGTCATCGACCAAGCGGCGGAGCACTCCGGCGCCGCCTTCGGCGCTTTCGACCAGCAGTGCCCGGCCGCGGTCCTGAGGATCGGGCAGTCTCTCGCTGGACAGTTCGCTGTCCTCGAGCTGGAGCGCGGCCTCGATCCCGCGCTCAAGCGCGACCACGACGGTGATCGCGAACTCGGTGGATTTCGGTTCGGAGAGCCGGACAGTCGCGACGTTGCGCCGGTCCTCGACGTAGGGGATCACGCGCTGCTTGCGTTTGACCTCCCCGGCATCGGTGAGACCGGACTCCTCGGGGACGGCGCGGTCTTCCGGTTCTGACTCCTTCAGCCACCGGCCGGTCGTGACGTCGATCATGTAGCCGTGCACGCCGGGGTGCTGCCTGCGGGTGCGGCCGATGTTGGTGACGCGGACGGTCGCCGAGTCGCCGTAGCGGAGATCGAGGAGCCTTTCGCCGGCGGCGGCGGTCGCGGTAGCGTCGGTCCAGCCGGGACGGGCGCCGTGCTGCGCGAACCGGTAGGCGGTCTGGAGCTCGAACCCAGCCCGGCGGCGCTCTTCTTCATCGGATGAGATGCGGTCCCGGCGGACGGTGCGGACCGAGGTCAGCCGCAGCAGCGCGCGGGTCGTGTCCCTGAGCGGTTCGGCGCAGTTCTCGCAGAGATCGATGCCGACGGCTTCTTCGTGCAGGTAGCCGCAGTCGCGGCAGCGCCGGGCCGACCGGGTGACCAGGCCGTCCTGGTTCTGCTCGGCGGGCGGCAGGGCCACGCTGTACACCTGGTAGCGGGCGCCTTCGTGGTAGATCACCGCGCCGGGGCCGAACTCGGCGATTCCGATGAATCGCGGCCGCTGGATATAGTCGCCTTCCCGTCGGCCTGCCATGCCGGGGATGTAGGCGGCCAGCGGCAAGCGCGGGAACGAGTAACCGGGAAGGAAACCCTCGGAGGCGAAGTACCGGTATGAGTAGAAGTCGGTCTGGAAGTCGTCCGCGTCCTCGTTGCTGAGCAGGTTCAGCTGGATCCGGGCGTCGCGGGCCCGGCTCGCGGCCCGGTCTTTGTCCTTAGCCCTGAGAGCGGAGTCGACCGAGCGGGCGGACTGGGCCTTGAACTCGCGCATCGCGAGCTGGTACAGCTCCCGCCAGCGTTGGCACGCCTGGTTGAACCGCTCGGGTGCCTGGCTCACCGCGTCGTCGATCCAGCCGTCCCGCCACCACGGCGTCTGGCTGAGCGCGTCTGCCAGGCCGGCGAAGGCACCGCGGGCTCGGCCGGCTGCCCGCTTGGCTGAAGCGGGTGCGGACAGTTGCTTCCAGACGTCCGGCTGGATGGCGAGGGTCGGTGCGTCGCCGGCGGTGTCCAGGATGCGGGTCAGCGAGCTGTGCAGGTCCTCGCCGGTCTCGGCGAGCCAGATCGCGTGGATGTGGGACCGGACAAGGTCCTCGTTCGCGAGGTCCAGCCTGGGCGGGGCGACCGAGCCTCCGACCATGTCCTGCGGGCGGCGGAAGTAGTACTGGTCGTGGGCGTTGCCGGTCGCGCAGTAGGTGACCACGAGAGCGGGCTGCCCCGAGCGCCCGGCCCGGCCGGCGCGCTGGGCGTAGTTCGCCGGGGTCGGTGGCACGTTCCGCAGGCCGACCGCGCTCAGGGCGTTGATGTCGACGCCGAGTTCCATCGTGGGCGAGCAGAACAGCACCGGAAGCTCGGCGTCACTGAACTCGCGTTCCCGGTCCTGACGGTCGGCGGGCGGTACCTGGGCGGTGTGCTCCTTGGCGCGCAGCCCGGCGAGAGTGTCGGCGATGCCCTGGTACAGCTCCCGGAAGAACGGATTCACCCGGGGGCCTTCCGCGTGCTCGAGCGTCCGCCTGACCCGGTCTTCGGCACCAGACAATCCGCTGCCAGCCAGCCAGCGGATAACGGCGGCTCTGAGCCGATAACCGGGCGCGTTGTCGCCCTCGGCCGGTACCGCGACGGTCAGCAGGCCCGCGTCGCTGAGCACCGTAAACAGGTCGGTGATGATTTCCTGCGCGTCGGAAGTGCCGAGCGAAAGATGCCTGGCCTCGTACTCGCGCCTGATGAACCGGCCGAACTGGCCCCGTCCGGACAGGTACACGTTGGTGCGCAGCTCGCCGCGCTTGCCCGGGCCAGGGAACGCCACGCCCGCGAGCGGCGGCCGCTCGCGTTCGGGCAGTGACCACGGTTCCTTCAGATGCTGGGCCGACAGGCGCCTGACCTGTTCGAAGCCCTCGCTGTTGAGGTACTCGACGTCGATCGCGAGGTTCCGCCGCAGCTCGTCGAGCAGTGCTCGGGCGATCTCCTCGAGGTGTTTCGGGTCGTCGCCGCGCAGGGCCGGGTGGCAGCCTTCCCAGGCGTCGGCGTCCGCGCTGACCTCGGCCAGGTCCCGGTACTCGATCTTGAGCAGACCGGTCTGCTCAAGGTTAGGCATCGTGACCCGCCAGCCTCGCTCCAGGTCGAGGTACAGGCGGTAGCCGGTGACCTCGCGCAGGGCTCGGTACGCCTCATCTTTCTGGCTGTATTTCGCGGTCGGCTGCTGCGCGAAGTCCGCCATCGTCAGGTTCAGCTCGTCGCTGACCCGCTGCGGCACGATCTCGTCGGTCAGGCCGTCCGTGCTGTTGACGAGCGCCCGGTGCAGCGCGCCGCGCAGCAAGGTCACCTGGACGAAGTCGTTGAAGTGGCCGGCCTGGAGGGAGGCATCCTGGCGGTTATCGACGAACGCGAGGAGCTTGCGGGCCTTGCTGTCCAGATCCGTGTCGTGCTGGCGCAGCGTGCGGACGATGCTGGCCGTGATCAGCGACATCGCCGAGCTGCGTCCCTCGGCCGACAGTTTGGCCAGTTTCGCGAAATCGCTGCCCCTGGCCTGCTCGTAGGAGGTGCGGCAGCGGAGGCAGAACCGGAACGGGCTCGGGACGTAGGCAGCCGTGATGCCCTGGTCCGGGCCGGCCTCGCGGCCAGTGACGTCAACGCTGACCGGCAGGGGGAGGTAGGGCGCCCGAGCCGGGTCGATCATCTGGCCGCCGTCATGGTCGAGCGCCAGCCAGGAGTAAGGCAGCCGGTTGTCGGTCAGCATCTGTTCGCGGCTCGCGGGCCAGGGCAGGTCATCGCTGATGAACAGGTACCCGCCCGCCGCGTCGCCGCCGCTCGCGTCATTGTCCCGGCGCTGCTGGTAACGGCGGGTGCCCTGGGTATCCGTCCTTGTGACGACCAGGTAGTCCTGGCCGCACTCGCGGCAGAAGGCGGTCGGCACCAAAATCCGCTCGGTACCCGAGCCGTCATCCGGGGCGGTGACCTGGTATGTGCTCGTCACGTGCCTTACTGCCGGGCTTTCGACCGTGACGTAGACGTTGTCGCCTTTGGACAGGAACTGATGCAGCCGGAAGGCGAACATCGGGCGACCGGTAACGGGATTGGAGATTGAGGCACCGGCGTGGAGCGTGTCCTTGATCGCTACCATGCACTGTTCGTCGGGCGTGCCGGTCTGCTCCGCGAGTTGCGCGGCGGCCTTCGGCAGAGTGAGCGGCCGCCTCCGTCGGCGCGGCCGATCGGCAGGCTGCCCTGGTTCGAAGCCGAGGGTGTCTTCGATCCACCCGGCGAGCGGGTCGGCGGCGAAGTCCTGGTATGTCGCCGGTTTCGTCGGTGCGGTGATCCGGTGGCGCAGGCTGTCCGGCCCGGTTCCGGCCAGCGGAGTGGTGCGCTCGACCGTCTCGCCGATGACCATCTCAGGGGAGACCTCGACCCCGAACAACGTCGTCGCTACCTCGGCGACCGCCTTGCGCTGGCTTTCCTCATCGCCTTCGGTCGTCATCGTCGCTGAGGTTCCGATGCACTGCACGTCGGGTGCTGCGCACAAATTGCGGAGCCGCCTGACCAGGAGCGCGACGTCCGCGCCCTGTCGGCCGCGGTAGGTGTGCAGTTCATCGAGCACCAAGAACGACAGGCCATTCGCAGCCTCGACCAGCGCTCGGTCGCGGGGTCTCGTCAGGATCAGTTCGAGCATCACGTAGTTGGTCAGCAAGATGTCCGGCGGATTAGCGATGATCCTGGCCCGGTCCTCGGCCGACTCCTGCCCTGTGTACCGGGCGAACGTCACCGCAGGACCGCCCGGATAGCCGATCGTCAGGAACTTCTCCAGTTCCCGGCGCTGGCTGTTGGCTAGCGCGTTCATCGGGTAGACGATGATCGCCTTGATGCCGCGCTTGTAATTGCTCGTTGTCTTGGCTGTCAGGACGCGGTCGACGATCGGGATGATGTAGGCCAGGCTCTTGCCCGAGCCGGTGCCAGTCGTCAGGACGTAGCTGCTGCCGGTCCGCGCCGCCTCGATCGCCTCACGCTGGTGCCGGTGCAGCCGCAGCACCGGGCCATTGGCGGAGCCTTCCTTCAGGCGGAAGATCCGCTCGCACTCCGGCTGGAGCAGGCCACCGGTGACGAGGTCGGAGACGGTGCCGCCCGAGGCGAAGCTCGGGTTCAGCGACAGCCACGGATCGGGCCACTGACAGCCGCGCGACATCCGCTCGTCGACGTGCTGCCTGATCCGGGTGTCGAGGATCTCGACGAAACTACCCGTGAACTCGCGGTAATCCTGGATTAGCTGATCGCGGACCTGGAAGACTTCCATGCCTGATCAGGTCGTTAATATCGGAATAGCCGTTTTCTTCCGGACGCGATCAGGCATCGCGAACGCCCTCTTGCCTCACAGTTACCCACCCCTAGCCACTGTGTCGCTCTTCGTTCCTGCCGTAACTATTTCGGACCGATCGTCGGACCTTAGCGGAATATTGTGGGTGATAGAAAGGTCTAATGGGTGAATCGATAGCTAACCGCAACAGGAACTGCGCGGCGTTCCTTCGCCGCCAATCGTGCTGGCTGCCAATTCGTCCAGGTCAGCGTGGTTCGGCGAGCAGAACTTGACGTAGTCCTTGGTCTAGTTCAATAGTGAGTCAGGCTTGAGCCAGGCAAAGAATCCCTGGTCGTCGTCTTGGAAGTGCTCGATACCCGCCGATGCCCCTGTCGGCCGAATGATCCCTCAACTTGGCGACGCCCGTTCTTCGAAGATCGACTGTTACGACTGGACTACCAGCCCCCGCCGCCGCCGCAGTGCGACCAGATCAGCTCGGCCAGGCGTGTAGCAGCTCTGCCTGAACTGCGCAACTGCGGAAGTGCGGCCTCGTCGTCAGTCACGGTCATCAGACACGCCCGCCCGCCAATCCGACTCGCTCTCCGCCCTCACCTTGAGATCGGTGGTCAACGCGGCATCCGGTGCGAGGTCAGTGACGCATCGTCAGAAATGGTGGCGCCGCAAGCCTTACAGTCAGATGCGGAGCGGGGCAGGGGCCTGCGGATCGTGACCGCACTCGCCGACCGCAGCGGTATCACGACGGGCACGCGCGGCAAGACCCCATGGTTCATGCTCGCAGTCTCGCCTCCAGAACGTGAACCCGTCGCCCGCCGGGCCGACTTCGAGGCTGAGGCGAGTGCTGGCTAGGTTGGTCTGGTCTGCGGTTTGCCATGTTCGAGATAGGTGAATGCGCCGGTCAGGTGGGCTTGGTAAGCGCTGGCCAGGCGGCGCGCGCGGAATTACAAGTCTGGCGACCTCTCCGATGGCTACCCATTCGGTCTTGTCGATTTCGGCGGGATCCAGGTGGACGCGGTGTTCGTCGTCACCGAGGTCGCCGCAGTCGAAGACATACAGGATCTTGTCGCCCTCCGCGTCGTTGGGCGCCCAGTCGTGAGCGAGCAGCCGACGCACGGATCTTTCCAGCCCGAGTTCCTCGCGTATCTCGCGTTGACAGGCAGTTGCCGGCGATTCGCCGCGGTCGACGTAGCCGCCGGGGATGTCCCATCCGTTGCCGTAAGTTTTGTGCACCAGGAAGATCTTGCCGCTGTCAGCGAAAAGCGCGCCGGCGGCAAGGCGCGGCGAAGTTACCTGCCGGGTCCTGCATCAGAGCAGCTCATTGATTCTCATACGCCTGGCAAGGTTCTCGACCTCGATAGAGGGCTTTCCGATGGTGCTGCGGGCCAGTGATATCACGAGTTTCCTGCTCAGGTAGTGCTGCCGCACCTGGTCTGGCGCTATCCGCTCGGCTGTCAGGATGGTGCCGATTGCGTCGTCCCGGCTACCGGTCATGCTGTGCACTCGGGCGACGTCCAGAAGATAGCGCGCGCGGCGCTCTGCCGGGACGGCCGTGGTGTTTAGCGACAGGCCGGAGCTGAGGATCGTTCCGATGTCTCCTAGCTCGACGGCCGTGTTGACACGGTGGATGGCGATGTTGGTCGGCCCGAACGCGGTCCACAGGTGGTTGGCGTCGCTGCCGAGCTGCCGCGCGGCGTTTGCTGGGCTGCCGGTGGCTTGCTCGGATGCCCCAGTGTCCGTTGTAATCCGCGACCGGATGGGCGGCGGATACGCCGCAGGAGGTCTAGCGGAACAGCGGGGTGCTGATTCCTGACCGCGTCCAGGCAGCGACTACGCGGCGTCCAGTTCCGCGGGCAGGACCTTGCGCCGGTTGTAGTCCTGCCCGTAGGGCACATCGACGCCGGCTTCGCGCAGGTAGTCGGCGTTCTCCGGTTTGTGGTAATAGCCAGTGAACACGATGGCGTCCACGTCCCGGCCAGTTTCGAGAACGTGTTGCATCACATCAGGCTGGTCATTCCAGCCGGGGACGATCGGCCGCCAGTAGAGCACGACCTTGGTGCGCTGCTTGCGGGAGCACGCGGTGGCCAGTGAGTTGACTGTGATACTGCTTCTGGCGATCGGCTCGATCCTGGGGTCAGTGATGCCCGAGTACGTGAACAGCAGCGTGACCCGCAGATTTCGCAGTGCCTCCAGTGCCGCCATGTCGGTGGCGGTGACCTTGAACCTGGTGATGATCAGGACCAGATTGTCCAGCCCCATCTGGTCGAGCTCGTCGAGGACGGCGAACAGGTGCGGTTTGACGCCGGGCAGGAACGGGTCGGTGGCCTTGTTGAATAGCTGGATCGGCGTGACCGAGGGCCGGAACGCCTCGTGGCCGGTCAGCATCCGGACCGCGTCGCTGGTGGGGCAGAGCAGTTGCGGGGTCTTGTGCTCGAAGTCGCCCCAGAAATGGCGGACGCAGTACCCGCAGTCCAGCGGGCAGCCGATGATGTGGTTCAGTGACAGCCCGCTCTTGCGGTAGGTGACGATCTGCGCCATGTACGGATCCAGTCCGCTCCGCTCGCGGGCAGGCATCAGCTTGAGCGCGCGGGACCAGAACGCACGGTGCGCGGGGCGGCTAGGTGGGTCATGATGGCTCCTTGCTTGCGGAAGGGTGAAGAAGCAGATCGGCCCGTCCGGGGCCGTACCAGGTGAGGAACTCGCGGCGGGCGCCAGCCGGATCGTCGGAGGTATGGACCAGGTTGTCGATCAGCCGCTGCTCGGCCTTGCCGGCGGCCAGGCTGTCGATGCCGTACCGGCCGCGGATAGTACCCGGCCCCGCGACCGCGGGATCAGTAGGCCCGATCAGCTCCCGCAGCCGGCCGGGTGCCCGGTCACCATGGCCCAGCGCCACAACAGCGCGCCGGCCCACGTGAATGCGGGCGAGTTCGGCCGTGATGTCCACGCCGATCTCGCCGGCCCGCGAGAACATGTCACCGTAGTGGGCGAAGATTTGCTCCGGGTGACCGTGAGCGGCGTGACTGCCGAGACGGCGACTAACTCGGCGATCCAGCCGAGGATCGCGGCTTCAAGATGCCGTTCGACCGCGTCGGGCTTGAGGTAAATCACCGACCACTGAGTCCAGTCAACATGATCCAGATCACAGTGATGATCGCCTAGCGGAATAGTCATAATCTAAGTCCCGCTTCAGTGTTTCCAGGAACCGGGGCTTAACTACGTGTTAAGTCTGCTCAGTGCCGCCGCGACGCCTGGCAGCGCGGCAATAACGTCACTGGTGGCCTGGGGTTGGCGCCACATCGGATACATGGCCGCCGCTGGCTAGAAGATTAACCGTGCGTTAAGGCATCCGGAATCCGGTTGAGGGCCGGAAATGGGCGAACGGAGCAGGGGGCGCGAAGCGGCGGTACCGGGCAGGAATCTTTCCGTTGAAGACCCGCTCGAGCAGCTCCGCGAAGGCTGGAACGCTCGCGAGTGGATTGGACAGTAAGCAGCTAGCGTCAACGAACGTGAGATCGGCCTGTATGCCGGGACAGTACTCCTGTTTGTGCTGACTGTTTCGGTCGCGGTGAACGAACTTCGCGAGCTGACTCAGCGTCAGACGGATAATCGCTCTGCGACGCGAGAGCTCGCGCGGATAGTAACCAATCAGTGGAAGCGGGAGGCTGCCGCCCGAGGTTTGTCGCATCCAAGGATCCCATTGGAGGTGCATTGGCGGCCAGCCGGTCCGGATCTTACTGAGAATACGGCTTCCAATACCGCCGGCTTCCAGGCTCGCTACGGCGGGGTTGTGCTTGACGGAGCGGACCAGGACGTACTGGGCGTCCCAGCTCACGACCGCTGCGGCGACCGCGAGGACGGCCAGGGCGAGCATTGCTCCCCGCAGCCATCCCAGGGCACGGTCGGTCGCGGCCGGTCCGGCGGGTGCCCGGCGGTGGGTGCCGGGTGCCCGTTCGGCGGCGCCGGGCCATGCGGCTGCACTCGCGGGAGTAAGCGGCCTGCGCGGCAGTTGCGTCATCTCGCCGGGACGCGGCCTGACCGCGTGGCCGCGGGTCCGGCTGTGTCGCGCGTTGCACTGTTTTGTCACCTGGTTGTCCTTCACCGAGAATCCGTACAGTTTCAAACTACCAGCTACTAAGTATATGTGGCAACGGGAAGGCGAGTAGAGTTGTCAGCAACCCTCAGCAGCTAGCAGGATGCCGCACCAGGAAAGGAGTCGCTGGCCGTGCAACTCGAACGCGACGCCCCGTACGTGCAGATCATCGAGCACTACCGCCGCCAGATCGCCGCCGGCAAGCTCACCGACGGCGACATGTTCCCCTCCGGCCGCGAGATCGCCGCCGAGTTCGGCGTCTCCATCGCCACCGCCGCCAAGGTCGCCACCGGCCTGCAAGCGCTCGGCCTCGTCGCCTCCCGGCCCGGAGCAGGCACCGTCGTGACCGCGCCCCGCCCGCCCGCCGACCGGGCTCAGGGCGGACCGATCCTGATCACGCTCGCTGCCCGCGGGCCGGCCAGGCCCGGAACCGAATCCCGGGTGCTGGAAGCCGGAGTCACCCAGGCGCCGCCCGCAGTCGCCGACTGGCTCGGCACCGGGCCGCTGGACGAAGTCATCCGCCGGCGCCAGGCCACGATCAAGAACGGAGACACCGTGGCGCTGCTGACCTCCTGGCACCCGGCCGAGCTCGCGGGCGCGTGCCCCGCCCTTCTGGGCACCGGGCACCCCGACGGCCAGGTGCCCGGCTACCAGCCCGCCTGGGGAGAGGACTGGCTGTCCGCCCGGCCGCCGACCTCGGCCGAGGCCCGCGAATTCGGGATCAAGCGCGGCTCGCCCGTCCTGGTCGCGCACAGCCGCCGCTTCGACGCCGGTGACCGGGTGATCGAGTACGCAGAGCTGATCGCCCGCGCCGACACCCGCGTCGAGTACCGCTACGACTACAAGCCCGCGCCAGAACAGGCCAAGGGCTAACGCGCGCCTCTGGCGGCAAAACGGCCTTGCCTCGTACCGGCTATCGAGTAGCCTAGTATTTGTGACAAAGATCTATCGAGGGTTGAGTGCCCTGTTCGCGCGGGCACTGGCCAAGTTAGCCTGCGGCCCGCCGAGGCTCGCGAGCGCCGCGAACGGCAGGCGGCAGTGATGCGGGCCGGGATCTGGGCGGAGCAGGCACTTCTCGGCGCTGTGCTGACTGACCCTGGCGGGCAGCAGCACCTGCTGGCCTTTGCTGATCGTGAAGACTTCACCGGCCGTGGCACGGGCAGGTGCTGGCGGCGATGCAGCGGGCCCGGGCCGGGAGCGGGGTTCCGTGGCCCGCTGAGGTGTACGCGGAGCTGCAGAAAGACCCCGACCTGCGCCCCGGCAGGTCGCGCGCGACGCGGTCCCGCTCGCCGAACTGATGGCGGCGTGCCCCAGGCCGTCGCATGCGCCCGCCTACGCGGCGATGGTGATCGGGGCGGGGCTGCGGCGGCGGGTGGACACAACCCGCGTCGCCAGGAAACTCGCCGATGCGGTGGGGGCACTGGCCAGGAATGCCGCAGCCTCCGAGCGTCATGACCGGGCAGCGGTCATCAAGCATGGCGCCGTGTCCAGCTGGCAGTTCGTCGATAGAAACGGAGAGGCAATTGGCGCAGGTCTAGGGGTGCTATCGCTAGATATACTAGATGTCTACCTAAATGTAGTGGATGGAGGGGCGGCGTACTAGATCCGGGCCTGAACGGGCCATCCTTGAATCTGCAACCAGCGAAGTTGTCTAGTGCGGTAGTTCCGTCGTGTGGAAATTCAATCAGGGTCCTCGCATGACGCGAGGTGGAGATGTGCGTGCCATTCGACCTGGGAGTCCAAGGGGGGCGAGTCTGCGGTGAAGATCGCCAAGGTTTACCTGAGGCGCCGAGCGCAAACCTGCTTCAGGCGAGGGCGCGGATCGAGAAACGGCTGGTCTGCTCCCTGGCCGTCCGGTTCGACTATGAAGCCTTAGAACGGGACACTTTATGATGAACAGCGGACAACATAGCCCAGGCAGCCTTATGGGGTCCCGCAACGCGACAGACCAACAGAACCAACGGGAGCTCAGACGCAGCGTTGGACCGCCGGACTTACAAGACACCCACAGGTGTCGCGCATCGATCGGAGAAATTAGTGAGCAAGAGCAGGAGCAGCGACGCCGGTTGCCTGATGCTGCTTAGCCTGCCATTCCTGGCGTTCTCTCTGGTCCTCAGCGGATTCTCCCTGTTCGGCCAGGTCCGGTCAGATCCGCGGATAGCCACATGCGGCACGCTCGCGCATTGGTTCGTCAGCGACCAGACCTACAGTGCCGCCTGCACCCACGGCATGCACGTGCGCTTGTTCGAGTTCTTCTGTGCCACCCCGGTCGGCCTGGCAATCATCCTTGCACTGCTGGTCGCGCTGTTCGGCGGTGCGATCGGAGCGGGACCCGATGCGTCCGGGACCTTCAGGTCCGGCGGTACCTCGGGGACCTGGAAGCTGTGGTGGAGGTAGGAGCTCGCGTTTACCACCGTTCCGCCAACTTACCTGGGCTCCGGCGCGGATCATCTAGCTCCACCAACTCGCCATCGTCTAGCCAGTCGGCTTATATCCGATTAATGGTCTATTCCCGTTCGGAAGAGCGGACTCCTGCCGCGAAGGTACCCCGAGGCGGACACGGCGGACCATTCGTCGGGCGAAACCGCATCGGTGGGCCATCGTTGCTCCTGTGCGAAGGGGAGCGGCAGCAACGGTGGGACATCAATGCTGTTGCCACAGCAACCATCCGTGCCGGCGAACCGGCGCTGGTGCATCGGTATAAACAGGGCCAAACCCACCCTGCTTATAGACCAACTATGGGACATCGTTGCGGTTGGCCGCCGGCACGGAACAGCATCGGTGGGCCATCGTTGCCGTTGCTGAAACTGATATGGCCGCTATGACCGCTTCGCCGCGCTCGGGTTCGTCGGCACCAGTCACGACGTCAGCGATGGATCGCTGGCTGGGTTGTCGGGAGGGCCTCTGGTGGCTGACATGGCGGGTGCCAGTTCGGCGGGCGGTAATCCGAGGGCTGACGCGATGGCGATGATTCGCGAGTAGCGGTCCAGCGTCCGCTTGCCGTTCTCGATCATCGACGGCCGCTGGGGAAAGGCGATCTATCTGGGACCGCGAGTCCTGAACACGGGGGACGCCGTGGTCTCCTCGGTGTCGTGCGTCCCGACCGGCACCTGCGCGGCCGGCGGGGACTACACCGACTGCCGCGATCACGACCAAGCGTTCGTCGTGAGCCAGACCCGATAAGGCGAGCGCGTTGGTCTCGGTGAACCCCAGGGCCCGGTGGCCGGGGCCTTAGTACTCCGCGGCGGTGAACGCGACCCGGCCAGGCGGCTTGCCGCTGTTTACCGAGAAGTTCGTGGCGGAGCCGTGGCGGCAGTCACTTGGGCAGACCGGGGTGATGGGGAAATTTGATGTCTTCGCGAACGTGACCCTGGTGACTCCCCGGCACCACGCCGACGAGATCTTCGAGCGGGCTCTGCCCGTTGCCGATGCGACGTGCATGGCCGGCGCGAGCCGTCTGCCGAACGAGGCCGGGCTCAGCTACAAAGTGCTCGGGGCAGAGAGCACAGCGGTTAAGTCAAGGGTCAGGAGCTTCTGGGCCCTGGTACGGCAGGAGGTGGCCAACGCGCCGCTGCCCGCGCCGAGGCTGTGGGGCTTACCGTCACGGCAACTGCCGCAACGGGCTGATCAGAAGACGTAAATTCATCCGCCAATAGCAGCGCCCGCAGAGCCGAGTGCGATACGAGTGACGTTGCCGCTCCTAACGCTAGCGGCGTAGCCTCGGCTGGCCGGGAGATCTCGTCAGCTTTATACAAGGAGGCATGAAGAGAGTGAGTACTGGTGGTTTCTCGCCGAAACGGCTAGGACGCCGATGGCAGCCGACACGATCTGCCGCATCGCCTCGACGACAAAGCCGATCGTTGCCGCCTGCGCGATGACGCTCGTGGAGGACTGCACGCTGCGTCTCGACGATCCGGTTGATGAGCTCCTGCCGGAGCTGGCGGACCTGAGGGTGCTCGCCGATCCGGCCGGGCCGCTGGACGAGACGGTCCCGGCGGATCGCCCGGTGACGCTGCGGGATCTGCTCACCTTCACCCTCGGCACGGGCATAATCCCCGCCGAACCGGGAGCGGTCCCGATCGCTGACGCGCTGAACGCGCTCCGGGGCGAGGTGCCCGACCAGGGGCCAGCCAGTAGTTGCGAGACTGCGATGCCGCCGGATGAGTGGATTCGCCGGGTCGGCGCGCTTCCGCTGGTCTACCAGCCGGGCGAGCGGTGGATGTACAACACCGCCGCCAACGTGACCGGCGTGCTCATCGCCCGCGCCACCGGCATGTCGTTCGGGGAAGCCTTGCGCGAGCGGATCTGCGGGCCGCTGGGGATGAAGGACACGGGCTTCAGCGTCGGCGGCCAGAGCATCAGCCGGCTCGCGACCGTCTACCTGGCCGAAGAGTTCCACGGCGAGATCACCGTCGAGGACGGCCCCGGCGGTTACTGGAGCCTGCTGCTGGCGTTCGAAGACTGCGGCGGCGGGCTCGTCTCGACCATCACCGATTACCTCGCCTTCGCCTCGGCGCTGCTGGCCGGCGGTGCCCACCACGGCGAGCGGGTGCTGTCGCGGCCGTCGGTGACGCTGATGACCAGCGACCAGCTGACGCCTGCGCAGAAGGCGGTGTCCGGGTTCGCGCCAGGGTACTTTGACGACTTCGGCTGGGGTTTCGGGATGGCGGTCCGCACCCGGCGCACGCACCTGGGACCTTCGGTCGGGAGCTACGGATGGAACGGGGGATACGGCATCATCTGGTACAACGACCCTGCCGAGGACATGACGGCGATCCTCATGAACCAGGGCGGAGCCGGGCGGCCTAAGTCGCCGGTTTTCCTCGACTTCTTCACGGCCGCCTACCAGGCGATCGACGACTGACCGATCCCACAGCACGAGCGCGAGTATCAAGTACCAAGCGAAGCCGAGGTGTAAAGCATCAAGCGGGACAGCACACCCGTCCGTCGGCGTCGTGGTGAGAATTTTCTCGATGCACGACCTGCTGGATGGCGCGATTGAGCATGTGCGGGCGAGCGGAGCGATCGTGATTGAGGGTTACCCCGGTGGACCCCGAGGGGGCGGCGCTGGCTTGTCCGCCGAGGATTCGCGTGATCGAGGACGGAAACTGTCCGCAATTTGTTCTAGCGTCACTGCTATGGAAAACGAGAGTGACGCCCGCGCTGACATCATTGAGTTGTCTGAGTACGTGTACCGCCGGACCCGGAATAGGCTCGCCGGGCTCACCGACGGTGAGTACTTCTGGGAGCCGGTGCCCGGCTGCTGCACGATCCGCCGGACTGAGTCCGGTGATTATCGTGCTGATGATGCGGACCGGCCCGGTAACCCTCCCTTCACCACTATCGCCTGGCGGCTGTGGCACCTTATCGAAAACTACGGAGGGAAACGGCAACCGGACTGGCTCGGAATCGAGCGAGAACCCGGCGGATTCGAGAGGGATGACCCGGCGCCGCCAACCGCAGCAGAAGCCATGGCCGTCATGGACAGTGCGCACGATTTCTGGCAGGACCTGCTCCAGGAACTTCCTGCAGCTTCCTGGTGGGAACCGCTCGGTCCCATCGCTCACGAATACGCCGAGAGTTCCAAGGCCGCACTCGTCCTCCACTGTCTCGACGAACAGATCCACCACGGGGCCGAACTCGGTGTCATGCGTGACCTGTACCAGCATGAGCTCGCGCGGTTGCCTCGAACGGTGCCTGGCCTTCCGGTTCGACCCGCAGGGTTAGCTTGACGTGGTCGACCATGTTGTTGGGCACGGCCGAATACGACCCGGACCCGTAACGGGACTGGCAATCGAGGATGACTGCCCATGCTCGTTGCCCGCCGCCATGCTCCAGTTGCGCCCTGAGCTTGTCGTTCCGGCCGCTCTTGCTCTTGGCCGGCCCGGTGCAGCATCGGCGGGCCGTCGTTGCCGTTGCCAAACTGATATGACCGCTACATCCCGACTTCCGCCCTCGGCTCGACCCGGCTGGCCTGCCACATGTGGCCGCAACTGGCGGCCGGCATCGCGGGAGCGATCATTGCTCGTTCGCCGGGACGATTCATGGCAGGTGTTCGGCTCCTCCTGAGCCTCAGCAGACCGAAATCTCGGTGGTGGTAGCGTCGGGCGGAGACTCCGTTATGAAGCGGTGCGAGACCTGACCAGTGGAGGTCCCCCTGATGACTGAGCTCCCGCCGCCTCCGGATATTGTGCTGACGCACTTCATCGTCTCTGACGATGTCGAGCGCTCCCGGCGCTTCTACACCGAAGTCCTCGGCGGCCGGGTGGAACGTCCTGGAGATCCGGTCAATGTCGCGCTGGCCAATAGCTGGATCGTCATAAATTCCGGCGGAGGCCCGACCGACGACAAGCCGACGGTCACCCTGGAGACGCCGCGTGATCCTGACCGGGTCAGCAGCTTCCTCAATATCCGGGTCAAGGACATCGAGGCCGTGTACGCCGAATGGAGCGCTCGGGGTGCTAATTTCCTGACGCCCCCGAAGCAGCACGCGTACGAGAAGCGCTGTTACATCCGGGATCCCGACGGTCATCTGATCGAAGTAGGGCAAACCACCGACCCAGAGGGTGACTGGTCGCCCGCTCACTGGCCATCGAGCACGCCAGCCGAGTAGTCCGGCTCGCGGCCGCGCCCTCCTCTAGGCCGCCGTGCGGACAACACGATCGTCATCGACTCCACCGACAACGGGCCGCACATGAACAGCTGGCCCGACGCTGGCATGACCCGTTCCGCAGTGAGAAGGACACCAACTGGGAAGGCGCCTTCCGGGTCCCTGAGCTCGGCGACGCGCTGGCGCTGCGCTTCGACAACTGGAAAGTCGTCTTCATGGAGCAGCGAGCTCAGGGAACCCTGCGGATCTGGGCTGAGCCTTTCGTGCCGCTGCGCGTCCCTAAGCTCTTCAACCTGCGTACCGACCCGTTCGAGCGGGCGGACGTCACATCGAACACCTACTACGACTGGCTCCTGGACAACGATTTCCTTATTTTGGCCGCGACCAGGCTAGCGACGCAGTTTCTGTCGACGTTCAAGGACTTCCCGCCGCGCCAGAAGGCCGCCAGCTTCAGCATCGACCAGGTCGTAGAAAACTTGAGGAGGCCTTCACATCGCACCGCTGAGCGACCGCGCCGGCGCTTTCCTGGTCAGGGCGATAGGGTGCCGGCTGATGACAAGCGCCACCGTAGGACCCAGCCAGAACAGCCTGCGGGCCAGCAGACCTATATTCATCCGCCAATAGAACCGCAGGCTGCTGGTAAGCCTCCGCAAGGTCAACGACGTACGCCCGGCTCTGCAAGAGCGCAGGCACCGGCGCCTCAAGCAGAGCGGCCCCGATAGACCGCTGTGACTCAAACCAGGCGACATCGCGCCGCAGATCAGAAAGCCCGTCCGCCGACTCGGTGGAGTAAGCAGTACTCCAAACCCGGCCGAGATGGATCCAGCCGCGGGCATAAGTCCGTCACGGATCTCAAAAAGTCCTCTGCTACGTCCGCTACCTCCAAGGCCGACAGAGCGCTAGTGTCGAGCACGAAGGCCCTAAAACCACCTGCCACCGCCTCGGTCATCGTGCGCTCAGCGTCTCGCACGAAAGCGAGATACGCGTCATCGATAACGACGCTGCGAGTGCTCAGGCGTCGGCGAAGCGCGCTTTCATTCGCTGTGAGCAGAATAGTATGGTCCGGTCTCGCTATGAGCCCGAGTATGTCAGCGACAAGGCTCCGTGCTTGCTCGCGGGGGTATCTTCGCTGGTAAACATTCAGCCTCTGCACGCTGGGTGATTTGTGTTCAGGGTCGCCTTGGGTTTACGGGGAGGTTGCCCGGGCGGGTGGCTGCCAGGGCGTGCCCAGCATGAGGTCGTACAGGACGGCGAAGGCGTTGCGGCCGTGCTTGCGGGCGGTATCGATGTAGCTTCTGATGTCGAGGCGGTCCTGGGTGACGTCGTCGCTGGTGAGGCGGCCGGATATCTTCTGCTGGGTTTTCAGCGGGCGGACGCCGCGCTCGCTGATGTTGTTCGTCGGCCAGATGCTGGTGTCCGTGGTGAACCGCAGCACGTCGGCCTGGCGGTTCTGGCAGAATTCCAGCAGCTCGCGGCCGGGTTTCTGTTTCGTGCTGTTCTTCGGCCCGGCACCCGGGGCACGCTGGCCAGCCCGGCGAGGACCGCGTGCCGGAACTCGCGTTCCAGCGGCCCCGCGGTGGCGGCGGGAATGGCGGGAAGCTGCTGGTCACGGGTGGCGTGCCAGGCACGGATCAGGCCGCGGAGCGCCCGCTGCGCCTGGACCGGCCAGACGGCGTCCGGGTAGGTCTCCGCGCAGTCCTGGTAGTCGCGCAGTAAATGAGCGCAACAGGCCTGGTTCCCGGCGAAGTGCTTCCAGGACTGGCGGAAGTAATTCTGGTACCGGTCCGAGACCACGACGCCGGCGAAGTCCGGCAGGATCCCGGCCTCGCGCATCGTCTCCAGGCTGCGGGTGCCCAGCCAGAAAGAGGAGTACTCCCCGGTGAACGCGCCGTGCACGTACTTCTTCTCCCCGGCCGGCCCGGACCGCAGCGTCGTCTCATCGAACCCCGCCACGGCCGCGGCGGTGATCAGGGTGCGGATCAGCCGTACCACCTCGGCGGCCAGGTCCGCGGCCTTGCGCAGGCACGAGTGAATGAACCCCGCGGAGACGTCCGCGCCGGCCAGGTCAGCTATCAGGTCCCGGCACCGCTCCACGGGCACGTGCTGGAAGACCACCAGGTAAACGGCCAGCGCGCGCAGCCGCGGCCCGATGGACAAGGCCGCGTCCGGCACGCCGGGCGGGCGCGGCGCGACGTGCTCCCGCCCGCAGGCGCACCGCGACGCATGCAGGTCGTGCTGGACCCGCTCCGCCGGCGCCGCCGGGATCTCGTCCTGCTGACAGGACCGGGCAACGCCCAGGCCAGCCGCCCCGGCCAGGTCTGCCCCGCACTCGCACGCCCCCTGCGGGTAATAGTCCTCGGTCCGGTCCGGGATCTCCCGCCGCATCGCCGCGCCCGGCGCTCCCGGCTGCTTGCCCCGGTTCCGCTTCGCTCCCGCACGCTCCGCGGCCCGCCGCTGCTTCCGCGGCCGCCGGCGTCCCGGCAGGTCATCCGACGCCGGCGGCATCGAGGAGTTCCCGCTGTTCCGCGACGCGGCACGCTCCATCTCCGCGACCCGCTCCCGCAGTTCCGCCAGCTGGGCCGCCAGCTCCGCGATCTGCACGTCACGGGCAGCGCACGACGCGCAGCCAGGCACAGCAGGCGGCAACTCGGACATAAACCATGATCATCCAGAGCCGGCCCCCGGTAAACAAGCCGACACGCCCAGCCAGTCCCGCACAGATCACCCGCCGCCCCCGCAGTCACCCACCGTTAACAAAATCACCGCCGGACCAGGGGTGGTGAATGTTTACCTTCGCTGAAGCACGCTGACCTGGTATGAGTACTTTGAGAGCCACCCACGTTCAAGAATACTGATCTCGCGGGGCGATCGCGCGATCCGGCGCGACAGATGATCGACGCGATCGGCATACTCCGCTAGGAACAGGAGGCTCTGAGCCAGTTCCGACTCGGCGATGAAGTGCGGTCTAGTCCTGACCTGGGCGCTCAAGAAGGCACCAAGTTCTCCCGAAGAGAACTCAGGCACGACGACCGCGTCCTGAATGCGCGAAGCCAATGCAGCGGCCAGAGTGGACTTTCCGGATCCGTCTACGCCATCTATGGCTACAACAGTCATCAGCATCCGTTCCATAAATGGCTAAACAAGACTATTCGTAATCCGGTGTCTAAAATGCGCAACTCATCATCTTCATCCCAAGTCTATCAAACGCCACCCTGAAGTACCTGCCTGCTACGCTGCCAAATTCATGATCGCAACCTGGCCGCCATAAAACATCCCGTCCTTGCACTAGGCAAATGCAACTGGCTCTTGTTATTCTCGCACGGACGCGACTCCGCAACGTTCGCTAGCCATTGGCTGACGAACGCAAAGGGTAACCGCTAATATCTACCGGACCAGGAAACGTCTGTGCGCCACTTATGCCTCTATGGCCTCACTGCGGCAGGCAAAAGTACGCACGCTACGCTACTCGCCCAGCAACTGCAAATGGACTACATTTCGGCATCCCAGCTGATGCTCCAGCGCATCGGGTACCTCGACGCCGGCGATCACCTGACGTGGCACCGCAGTTCGGCCGTGATCGCTGAAGCACGTCGTAGCGGTGAAGTAGACGACGCGGTCAACGAAGAGTTGGCAGCTCGTGTCGAGGACGGCGATCCCGCGGTGTTCGACTCCTGGGCGCTGCCCTACTTGACCAGGCGAAACTATGCGATTGCCGAGCAAGTGTTCTTTGTGCGTCTCAACTCGGACCTCAATTCGCGGGCGATAAGGTGCCTGGTCTCCCAAGGCCCGAATCCTGCGGTCAGCGTTGGCGGAGCGTTGAGCCTGGTTCGGCGCAAGGATAACTCGAACAGGGATCAATTCAAGCGTCTCTACGGCTTCGATGTAGCTGGCGAAACAGGAAATTTGCACGTCAATCAAATCAGGATCAGTATGAGTAATTTCGTCTACGGGTCGAGCCCTTATCAAGTGCGACGTGGCATTAGCTCGGCTCATTCCAAGATTCTCGCGGCCCTGCGCGCCGCAAATGTACTGGACCAGCTAGCCGAATAGGAGCGATATCATGCATCTATCAGGAGTAATTCTGCGCAACGACAGTGGCGAAATACTGTTGCTGCACAGGGCTACCGCGAGGCGTACCCAATGGGAAATACCAGGCGGGAAGATCGAGGAAGGCGAAGAGCCAGCCGTCGCTGCGGCGAGAGAAGCGCTAGAGGAGCTTGCCGGCGAAGTCACCATCGTGCGCGAGCTCGGATCTGAGTATTTCCATGAGGATGGGCACGACATGCTCTATACGTGGTTCCTCGGTTCCGCAGAAGCGAGACTAGCGATAGGCGAACCTGACAAGTACGACGACTTGCGCTACTGGTCCCTCAACGACCTCAAAGCGACGAGGGAAACAATCTCCGCTAATACTCTGAACTTCCTGCGGCATGCACTAGCCGGCAAGCTGGAATTGTAACGAAGCAGCGATGCGACTCCCAGTTTCTGACCTGGCTAGCCTGGATAAAGCTATAGCGCAGGGATACTACTCGGACTACATCTACATGTACCCGCCTAGGCAAGCCTATCGCAACCTGACGTCGAGGGCTATCACGCTCCGAGCGTCGCTGCGACGCTCCCTTGCTCACCAGACTCAAGCTAATCTCTATATTCATGTGCCGTTCTGTGCGCAGATCTGCCGTTTCTGCAATCTCTACACTACGACCGTGAGAGCGGAGTCAGTATTTGAAAGGTACGTAAGCCGTGTTATCGCGGAGGCGGCTGCTTATGCTGACGAGGTGCTTGCCTCGGCGGACGTCCAGTGGCGGACGCTTTACTTCGGTGGCGGAACGCCTTCTGCGCTCACATTAGAGCAGCTTGAGCGACTGATGACGGGGGTAATAGACAAGCTCGGCATCTCGGTTACTGAGGAGATCGCAATAGAAGTAGCGCCAGAAATTGCGACCACAGATTACCTGAGCGGCCTGCGGCAGATGGGCTTCGACCGAGTGTCGATGGGATTTCAGAGCACGGCCGACGCGGAGCTTCGCCTTATAGGCCGCAATTATCCGGCTAATCGCCAGGCCATCCTCGCCGATGCGACCCGCGCCCTCGGATTCCGAAATCTCTGCTTGGACCTGATATTTGGCCTTCCCGGTCAGGCTCGAGAGTCCTGGTTTGCGTCTCTCAGATCGGTAATCGAGATGCGGCCGCAAACAGTGTGCTGTTATCAATGGACCCAGCGTCCGGGGACGGGATTCGCCAGAATGGGCCTGTCGCGACCACCCGGACGAGTACTGCATGAAATGTACGAGACAGCCTGTGATGAACTGGCGAACGCGGGCTACAGACAGGAGACGCACGTTCGCTGGATCTTGGAGGGCGGTGGTTACCTTCAGAAGCTTTATCACTGGGGCATGGGAAATCTGATAGGCCTTGGAGCCGGGGCAAGGAGCTATTCGTGGAATCTGGATCTGCGCAATGGGTATTCCATCCGAAATCGCCGACGTCCGCTCGAAACGTATCTTGAGTCCACGGGACTTGGCTGGAATAGCAGTCCTGATGGGTTCACCATGTCCGCTGATGAACGGACTCGCAAGGCCGTGATACTCAACCTCCATAACCTCGACAGGAAGTGGTTCTGTGAACTTTTTGACGTAGACATCATGGCAGCCTTCGGAATATTGCTGACGGGACTGGAGCAACGGGACCTGCTTGAGATACTGCCGGACACCGTGCGCCTCACGGCGAAGGGCATGGCTCATCGGGATAGCATCGTTCAGCTCTTCTTCAGCGGCAATGTCCGGAGGCTGACGGAGGAGTGGACCTACGCTGAGTGAGTACGTGCCCGCTGATAGCGGGCCTGTACTTGATGCTGCTGACCGTGCTCACGCCGAAAGATACCGGCAGTCCAGCACGTCGCGTGAGCTGGTCAGAAAATAATGCGCGGACGCGTTGCGCAGCGCGGCGAGAAGCAGGAGCCATTACGCTAACATTTGGCAAATACCTTTCGCGGCGTGCAGGCGATCCGAAGACCAGGAGCAGGCGCATGTCGACTGATGCCAAGGCTATGCGCGAACTCACCTGGCTCCACCTTTGCGATCTGCATGAGACGGGCCACGCTGACGGAGATAGCGAACAGCGACGCCTGGTGTTGCAAGGCTTGCTTGAAGACCTTGACCGCCGCGCTGAGTTCGGGGCGCCTGATCCCGATGTGGTCATTGTGACTGGTGACATCGCCATGACTGGCGGAGCCAGGTCGGCCGATGAATATAACGATGCTTCGGCCTTCCTTAGGTCGCTGGCGAGCCGCCTCGGCCTGTTTCCGAAGCTGATGATTGTTCCAGGCAACCATGATGTGACCAGAGCGCGACCCGACGACGCCTCGAGTGTTCGTATGCTCAGAGGCGCGCGCAGCGGCGAGGAGCGGCTCGACGACCTCCTCCTGAGAGCGCAAGACGTAGAGATGCTAGAGCGGCGCCTAGAGGGCTACCGAAACTTTCTGGCTTCACTTGTCGACATCGACCCTGAAGTGTCCGCCGGATCAGTGCTCACCGGATGGCATCGTCTGATAAGCGGCCGCGGTATTTCCATTAGATTTGTAGGTCTGAATTCAGCGATCTTGGCCAATGACGACTTCGATCAAGGTCGGCTCCAGCTCGGATATGCCCAGCTGCGCACCGCTACTGCCAATGCGACCGCGGACGCGATGATGGTCCTGCTAACCCATCATTCATTGGACTGGATGCGAGATGGCGCGGAGGTAGCGCCGATACTGTCGGAGTATTTCGACTTGCATCTCCATGGCCATCTTCATCATTCCTCCGTTCCCCGGGCCGGTTCGCGTCTACGGCACGACCTGGTGGAAATAGGTGCGGGCGCGACGACCCGGCCTAGATCGGTTAATAGCTTTGGAACTGAAGAATTCTCGTATAAAATCTGCTCGGTCGAGTGGACCGATACAGGTGGGTTGCGACTGCAAGTCTGGCCCAGGAAGTGGAACGCGGTCGCGGGACGGTGGCGGGCTGACGACAGCTTTGCTGCGGCCGGAGCGGATTCTGCTCTGATGCCGCTTTCCCGGCACCAGAGAGACCTGCGGAATTTGAATCCAGAGCCTAGTGCCACGGCGGCGTGGACTCGCTGGAGTGCGCGAACTCTGCGGAATTTCGGCATGCGGCGTACCGCTTATCCGCTGGACCTTACCATTCGGGAGCTTTTCGAGCGGGCTGTAAACGTCGACACCAAGGTGGTTGAGTATTCGGAAGTGCCCATGTCGAGTCAGAGGCTTCGAGATGTGGTTATCGGCCGGGCTGAGCAGCAAGGCAGCGTTCTGATTCTCGGCGAACCTGGTGCCGGTAAGAGCGTGGCCGCCTACGAGATATGTCATGCGCTCGCCGCGGCGGACGTAGTCCCGGTCGTACTTAGGGCTTCTGAATTCAAGGCGCTCCTATCCCCTGGCCACGAATATTCAGAGGTGATGGGCGAAGCGATGAAGAGCGCTCCGACCTGGCCTCGTCGGCTTGCGCTCGTCATAGACGGGCTCGACGAGATGACCGGGGCCGGTAACTCGATAACCATGGCTGGCGAGTTCATCAGGGCGGCTGCGGAAGTGATGGCAGTGATTGTTACTTGCCGTCGCCGCGAGTTTGAAGAGGAGATCAGCAAGTGGATGTCGAACGCCGTCCTCGAACGCATCTTGCTAGTGACCGCCTGGTCGGTCTCTGGGGAGTTCAGCGACTACGTAAGACGGCTAATGGCTGCGGGCTTTCTTCCGACGAGCGACATTCTTCATACGGTCGCGGCATCGAGTGCCCTGACCGAACTGGTCAGCCGGCCGTTGTTCGCTCGCATGCTGACATACATGGGAACTGAGGACAGCACCGATGTCTCGTCAGCGACGGTGCTTTACTCGCGTTACCTTGACCGGCTCGCCGCCAGTTGCGCCGCGACGCTCGCGCATGTCGCCGCGGAAGTTGATCCTATGTTGATCTGGGAAACAGCCGCTCAGATTTCCTTGGAGAATGGACTGATAATAGACGAGGAGCTTAACTACTCAGCCGTTGAATTGCTAGTCGCGAGGGATACTAACCTAGTAGGCTCAGTGGTAAGGCGGGCTATGGCATATGTGCTTGACATCAAGAAGAGAGGATCCGTTTGGTACGGGCAATTCGTGCACTACTCGTTTTTCGAGTTCCTGGTCGCCGCCAGTGTCTATCGCAGCATAACGCGTACCCTTGAGCCTGATCCTGCCGAAATTGCGAAGAGGCTGAAGTTCGACCTGCCTCGCCGGGTGCGGCATTTCCTGACGGATCTGCTTCAGCCCACGTGGGCGGCGCCTGCCGGGCCGACTCTGGCCGCAGTTTACCGATACACGCGGGAAGCGGATTTGGTTCTGCCTGTTCGGCGGACAGTCTGCAATATGGTGGCGTACATAGTCTCGCGGTCGTTCCCGTCGGAAAGCGCATTGCTTGATGCGCTGCTGGCTGAAGAAGATGATCCTTTCCTGCGCGATTCGCTATTGTGGGCACTCTGCCATTTGGGTGACTTGAAAGGTATCGCTACGTTCGTGCGGGAACTAGATCGCTCAGCTGCCCGCCGGCAGATGAATCGAGGCTATTTGCTTTATTATCACGGCGATCTGTCCCGGGAAGCTGAGCCGCCCTATATTGATGCGCATCCGCTGCGGAGCTGGCCGTATACGCGGGCTGAAGTGCTTGAGATGATCAGTGACCCAAAATACCGGTCAACTGTAACACCGGCGCGCCGGGCCGTGGATCTTTATACATTCTTCGACTTTTGCATTACACGCTCTGAAATTTGCCAAGGGCCGGAGGCGAAAATACTAAGAGATCTCGTTGATGATCTCTGGGAGTCGGCGCAGATTCCGGTGGAGGTAGCGGCGAGACTGCTTGGTCAGGCCGCGCTATGCACGCAGCCGCCTAGTTAAGACCATAGCCGCGCGGTTCCGTCGGAACTGACAGTGATCAAGCTTCGGCCGCGTGGGTCGAACGCGACGCCTCTTACGGCGCCGGTGTGGCCGGATAGGACCTGCAGTTGCCTGGCTGAGGCGGCGTCCCACAGCCGTGCGGTCTGATCGCTGCCCGCTGTGGCGAGCATAGTGCCGTCTGCGCTGAACGCCACGTCGTGGACGCTGCCGACGTGTCCGTGCGCGACGTGGAGCTGGGTGCCTGAGTCGGCCTCCCACAATCGCATTGTTCCGTCGGCACTTGCGGTGGCGAGCAGGGAGCCGTCTGGACCGAAGGCCACAGCGTGAACCGCACCAGAGTGCCCCGGCACGATCCGTACATCCTGTCCGAACCCGGTATGCCACAGCCGCACCATGTGATCACGGCCGGCAGTGGCGAGTGTCGCGGCGGCGGCCCTGAAGGCGACGCCTCTTACGGCGCCGGTGTGGCCGGATAGGACCTGCAGTTGCCTGGCTGAGGCGGCGTCCCACAGCCGTGCGGTCTGATCGCTGCCCGCTGTGGCGAGCATAGTGCCGTCTGCGCTGAACGCCACGTCGTGGACGCTGCCGACGTGTCCGGGCGCGACGTGGAGCTGGGTGCCTGAGTCGGCCTCCCACAATCGCAATGTTCCGTCGGCACTTGCGGTGGCGAGCAGGGAGCCGTCTGGACTGAAGGCCACAGCGTGAACCGCACCAGAGTGCCCGGACAGGACACGTACCCGCCTTCCAGATGCGGCGTCCCAGAGTCGGGCCGTTCCATCTCGGTTCGCGGTCACGAACAGGCCGCGATGAACGCTAACTGCCACGTCCTCAACTGCGCCAGTGTGAGAAGCAACAATGCGGGATCTGGTGGGCGATGGAATGCTATCTGAGCTTCCTGCTTCTCCGCTCTGCCCGGGTGGCAGAATGCGGCGCACGGCGGTCACGAGCCGCTGCAGCTCGTTTTCCTGTTGCTCACCAAAGAGATCGACGTATTGCAGCGAACTAAGCATCAGACCTCCTCCGATGGGCAGATCAGGCACCTGACAGTCGTCCAGCCGCACCGAGAATAGCCATGGGACGCTCGGCCGGCGGCGCGCGAATTCCTCAATTGCCCAGGACAGTTCTTCGAACTGAGTCGATTTATCGCGCTCTAAGCCAGCGCGTGAGAAGCAGGCCACGAATGCTACCGAGTCTCCAGTTATTGCCTGCCGTATCTTCTGCCGCCAATCCTCACCTGGCAACAAGTCAGAGACATCACGCCACACCCGTATTCCCGCCGACTCAAGGAGCGCGGCCAGCCGATTTACGGCCGGTGCATCGGTACGGGAATAACACAAGAATATGTGCTTGTCGAAGATCGAAGCCGCCCTTAACCCGCATCGTTACCTAACCGGATGGCTATCATTAGGCATCAGGGACGTCCTCTTGCCCCACCATGCTCACCGTTATCCCACGCCCCTAGTCACTGTACCATCATTCGGGCCTGTCCTATCACTTTCAGCTTGATCGTTGGACCTTAGCGGAATATAGGAGTTAATACGAGGGTCCTGGTCATGCCGCGGGAGGTGGCCGTGATGTTTGCCCAGATCCTGGCGATGCTGGCAATGGCCAGGGCGTGCAGGTAAATGCCCGGCGCGGCTGAGCTGACCAGTCAGCAGGCGGCTGACTTCCTGAACGTCTCAAGGCCCTACCTGATCAGGATCCCGTTCCGCTTGGTCGGCACGCACCGAGCCGCTGACGACTTGACCGAGCTCAGCTAGGAACTGGGGCTTTACTGACCGACGGCCTTCATAGTTGTCTACGACGCCAACACCAAACCGCACATTGATGTTCGAAAACGAACACTAAACCGCACATTGATGTTGATCATCTCCATCGCCCCGGCCAGCCGGTCAAGGAGTTCGCCGCGAGTGCCATTGTCCGTAGCCTGTCACCCTCATCGCATCGTGGTGCTGCGTCCGGAGCCGGACACGGCGGACTATTAGCCGGGCGGAACAGCATCGGTGGGCCATCGTTGCTCATGTACGAAGGGGAGCGGCAGCAACGGTGGGACATCGATGTTGTTGCCACGACAACTATGGGACATCGTTGCGGTTGGCCGCCGGCACGGAACAGCATCGGTGGCCCATCGTTGCGTTGCCAAAACTGATATGCCGCTATGACCGCTTTGCCGCGCGCGGGCTCGTTGAGTCTGCCATCTGTCATCCGCGCCTGGCTCGGGGACGATCACCCTTCGGCCAAGACCGCCCGAGCAGATCTCATCCAGCTACGCTCCGTCCACGTGATCTTAGGTGCGCAACCGGGCAAATGGGGCTATCGTAACCACGACCGCACTGGGGCAAAGGCGCCGCTATCGGAGGTCGGCATGCACGTCAATGCTGGTGACACTGCCTGGATGCTGACTTCGACCGCGCTGGTCATGTTCATGATGCCAGGCCTCGCGCTCTTCTACGGAGGGCTGGTAGGCACGAAGAACGTGATCGCGACGATGGTCCAGTCCTTCGTAGCGATCGGCGTGATCAGCCTGCTATGGGTGATCGTTGGGTACTCACTGGCGTTCGGCAGCGACCACGGGGGAGTAATCGGCAGCCTGCAGTACGTGCTGCTGCGCGGCGTCAACGGCACTCCGAACAGCTACGCACCTACCATTCCTTCGCTGGTGTACATGGCGTTCCAGATGATGTTCGCGGTCATCACTCCCGCGCTCATCGCCGGGGCATTCTGCGAGCGGATGCGCTTCCGCGGCTACCTGGTCTTCATCGGCCTGTGGTCGCTGCTTGTGTACAGCCCGTTCGCGCACAGCGAGTGGGGCGGCGGCTTTCTCGGCTCCGGTGGCCTGCACGCGATCGACTTCGCCGGAGGCTCGGTCGTTCATGAGCTGGCGGGCGCCGCGGCACTCGCCACCGCCATCTACCTGAAGCGAAACCACCAGCTTGATCGGCCGCACAGCGTGCCGCTCGTACTGCTTGGTGCCGGGATCTTGTGGTTCGGCTGGTTCGGCTTCAACGCGGGCAGCGCGTTGTCCGCCGGGCAGGTCGCTGGCTATGCGCTGGTGAACACCCAACTCGGGGCGTGCACGGCGATGCTCGTCTGGATGGGCATCGAATGGTCGCGCCGCCGCAAGCCATCCGGCGTGGGCATTGCCACTGGTGCCGTCGCCGGCCTGGCCGCGATTACCCCGGCGTCAGGTTACGTACCACCATGGGCAGCGATCATTATCGGAGCCGCGGCCGGGCTGATCTGCTACGGCGCTGTGCACCTGAAGGACATCTTCCATTACGACGACTCCCTCGACGTGGTGGGCGTCCACATGGTCGGCGGCGCCGTCGGGGTCCTGCTCACAGGGGTCTTCGCTAGTCTCGCTGTAAACGCCGCCGGCGAGGCCGGGGGACTGGTCCAGCTCGGCCGCCAGGCGGTACTGGCGGTCGCCGGAATCATCTACCCGTTTGTCATGACCTGGATCATCCTGTGGATCACGGACCGCACCGTCGGCCTTCGGGTTACACCCGGCGAGGAGCTAGCCGGGCTGGATCTGAGCGAACACGGTGAGGTCGCTTACCAGGCGGCCGGAGCGGTGGCCGGCCCGACGGGCACCGGCGCGGAGGCTGCTCCCAGCACGCCGCAGGCTACGACGTAGCAGCCCGCGTATCTCCAGTTCGGCCGCGTCGTAGCCGCTGCGACCAGGCGGCCAGGCCAAGCACGCCAGCGGCGGGCAGCAGGGGTATGGCGGGCAGCTGGTAGCGCCAGGAGAACTCGACCACGTCAGCGGCGAGCAGGAGCGCCAGCGCGCTGGCGGTTACCAGGAGGCAGGCGGCCGCCGCCGGGACCCGGCGGCGGCGCGGCCCTGCCAGTGCGCTTGTTCCGGCCAGGCCGGCGACCAGGGACAGCAGGAGGAATGGCCCTGGTGTGTAGCCGCCGTGCAACTGGTAGGCGCGCAGTGTCGAGGCGAGTGGCCGGCTGACGGCAGGGTTGCTCCCGCCTGGACGGATCTGGGCGATGTATTGCCTGGTGATGAAAGGCTGATAGGTGGGATAGGTGGCCTGGAATTGCCACCGGCTGATGGGCGTATCGCCCGCGACTTGGTCCCTGGTCAGAGCGAATAGCTTAAGGAAATCGCGGCCGATGGCGCGGGCTACCGCTAGCGGCTGCTGCCTGAGAACGGCCAGCTCGAATTGCCTGGCGGCGGCTGCTCTGGTCATGCCTGGCGGTGGCCGGTTGGTGTACAGCGGGCTGACCAGGTCGCCGTTGAGGTTGTCGATGCCGAGGGCGGTGACCGTCACGGGCGAAGGGCACAGTGCCCGTTCGCTGGCAGGCAGCCGCAGCGTGGCACAGTCGGCAGCAGCCGCCATGCGGCCGTAGAAGACCCCCTGCCCTTTCTGGGAGATCGAGAACTGGCCGTCGGCGGAGTATTGCGCGGTCATATAGGCCAGCACCGGCAGCGCGAAACACGTAGCCGCCACCACGCCCGCGGCCAGCCGGCGCCGCCAGCCCATGGTACTGACCAGGACGAAGGCAACGAGAGGCACGATCAGAACCTCACCGACCTGGCGGACGTCCGCGGCCTCGCCCAGGATCACGCCGGCCGCCGCGAACTGCCAGCTGGCCGGCTCCGCACGCCACATGACTACGACCAGGCCCGCTACGACCAAGGTCTCGAACAGCACGTCGGGCATGACCGTCTGCTCGGCTTGAAGCTGATAGGCATCGAGCAGTACCGGAGCGGCGGCGATCGCTGCCGCCCACTGCCAGACCCCGCGACGGCGCAGCACCAGGTACAGCGCGAGGGCCAGGCCGAGGCCGAGAAGGTGCTGGAACGCCGCCACCGCCGCCAGGCCGCCGATGCGCTGCAGCGGCCAAAGCAGCGCCCGGTAGTCAAGCGGGTCGGGTCCGTAGGAACCGCCGAGATACCTGACGGAGTCGATATAGACAAGCGCGGGCCGGTAGGCGACCTGGCAAAGCACACGGAGCGCCAGCCCAAGGCAGCAGAGCGAAGCGAACAGGCAGTGCCGCCTGACGGTGCGCGCGGTCGCCAGGGCGCCGCGCGCTTCGCCTGGCCCTCTCAGGGCGGGCGATTCGAGTTCGCCCGGCCGGGAGGTGTCAGTCAGCATCGAGACTGAACGCCACGACGGCGATCGTCTCGGCCATGTCTTGCCTGCTCACGCGCGCGGACCGATGTGCCCCTGCCATGAACCATGGCAGCGAGAAAGCCGTGCCAGGCGGCACGGACAGCGCCAGCTGAGCAGCTCCGGTCGGCGGCGCGGTGACCGTGGGCGGCGGCGAATTCTGATGACAGATGCCGCAAGGCGGTACAGGGAAGGAAAGGGTCGGGCTCGGGTTAGGCGTCGGGGTAGGCGGTGGCCAGGGGAGGCAGTAAGGCCCGGTGCAGGTGAACCAGGGCTTAGTCGGAGTCGGGCTCGAGGTAACCGAGGGCGGCGGGCTGTTCTGATAACAGTTCATGCACAGCGTCCCCTGTGCGTCCGGGGCCAGATTGATATCGACAGCTTTCGCTCCCTGGCCGGCCCAGGCGATCATCCGCCGACCGCCGGCCTGCCCGAATACGTGATCGAACGCCGCCCTGGTCAGATTGCTAAGAATGCCGAGCGCCACCCGGACCTTCGTTCCGTCGCCGCTTTGCGCGTCTCTGGCGAACGTGCGCGCCAGCGCCGGCTTCGCTCGCAACGAGGCGTCCAGCGACCGTTCCACCGTCGGCAGCTTTCCGGTCAAAGGCACCTGCGGACGTTCGAAGGCCGTCAGGTACGACGCCGCCACGCCCTGATTGAAGGCCAGGCCATTAGCTAGCTGAACTGGCGTAAAGATAGGAGCAGGGTCAGCAGGACCAGAACCCTGCGAGGTGACGATCGCGATAGGCACGACGATGGCGGTGCCTACGGCTGAGACGACTAAGAGTTGCTTGACGAACTTGTTCATACCCGATCACTCCCAGGACGAGTTGGAACGCAGCGCTACTCGCCTAGCAGACGCCCGGCCGTCGCAACTGGTTTACAAAGCGGCTCGGATCCGGAAGCCCAGGAATGCCGTCACAGATCTGGCGCGGGCTCGTTTCCTTTAGCGTCAGGTAGCCAGGGACGCCTCGCGTCCGGGATCGGAGATGAGTGGCCTTGGACGACACGGTCTGCGCGGCGCAGGCTCGCGAGTTCAGCAATCAGGACGCTCAGGATCCTGACGACCCGACGCTGCTCGCGCTGGCCAGTTCTGGTGATCGCCGGGCGCTCGAAACCCTGTGCCGTCGCAACTGGCGGCCGGTTTACCGGTCGGTCGCCAGGTACGCAGCCGATCCGGCCGAGGCCGAGGACCTGACGCAGGAGGTGTTCCTGCGGGCACTGCGCGCCTTCCCGCAGTTCGCGGATACAGGTGTGCCGTACACCGCTTACCTGATGCGGATCGCCGCCAATCTGACCCGCGACCGGTGGCGGGCGGGACCAGGGCGAGTGGTCCCGGTCGGGAACCTGCCAGAGCAGCCGGCTCCAGGACCAGGGCCGGACGGCCTGGCCGTCGCCAGCGACCAGCGTGCCGCCTTGCTGCGCGCCCTCGACCGGCTGGGACCAGACCAGCGCGCCGTGCTGAGGCTCCGCATTCTCGAGGGGCGCACCACCGCCGAGGTGGCAGCCCTGACCCATCGCAGCGCGGCGGCCGTCCGTCAGCTGCAGGTAAGAGCGCTTCATGCGCTGCGCGCCGCCCTGGCTGAGCAAGCCAGCGACCTGATCACAGATTTCGGGAGGGATTGACCGGTGAGCGAAATGAATGGCATGAGCGAAGACCTGCGCGTTGACCTGATGATCGACAACGTCATCGCCGGACGCGACCTCGCGCTGACCGGCGTCAGCCCGGACGAAACCCTCCTCCGCCAGCTCTCCCGCCTCGACGAGATCGACTGGCCCGCTGAGGAAGTCGGTGACCGGATCGCGGCGAGCGTGACCGCGCCGGCGCCGGAGCGGCGCCCGCGGTCAGTTAGATCCCGGTGGCTCGTGGCGGGGGCGGCCGTAGCGGCCGTGGCGCTCGCTGCCCTGGCCATTCAGGCCACGATCTCGCCGCACAGTACCCGCGAGAACGCCGCTCCCAGGGATTCCTCCGGCCCAGCCGCGTCGGCAAGAAGGTGGCGCTGACGGCGATGACCATCGTGGCCCCGGCGGGAAGGCTCCATGCCGTCGGCGCAGTGGCCGATAGCGACAACTTCCTCACCTGCGTGAGCAGGTCCGTCTGCTACATCGAGGGATCCGCCGATGGCGGGAAGCTCCCTGACGTGGCGCGGTCGCTGAATGGCGGCGCTACCTGGAAGGCCGGCGAAGCGCTGCCGGGCCTTGCCGGCAATTCTGCCTCCGACTGGAACGCTCAGCTATCCTGCCCGAAGGCACTTACCTGCTTCTCAGCCTTCGGCAAGGGGCTGCTGGAGACGACCGACGGCTTCGCGCGTTACACGTTCCGTCCCATCACCCGGCAGGCCGGCCTGCCCGCCGAGCTCGCCGTGGCCGATGCCGCTTCCTGCCCTACGACGCGGCATTGCGTCGCTGATGTCACGCTGACCAACAACAGCCAGGCGTTCATCTACTCCGACGACGGCGGTCTGACGTGGGCCGCGGCCAGAGCACCCAGGTTCGGCGTCAACAACAACATCGTCGGCCAGGTGCGGTGCGACCGGCGCGGCGCCTGCATCGCCGCGGTCACCGGCGGCGACGAGGAAAACCCGACGGTGTCCGCGCTGGCCTCGGCGAACGGCGGCCGCTCCTGGACCAGGTCGCCGACCCGCACCGACCCTGGCCTGCAAACCTGGACGGCCTCCTGCGGAAGCGCCCGTAGCTGCCTGATCAGCGGCGGCAACGGCACCACCAACCTCGCCTGGCTGCACGTCACCGCGAGCGGCGGCTTCAGTATCCGCGTCAGGCCGATCCCCGCCCGCTGGGCCACGCCGACGCTGGAGACAGGCAGTTGCGCCACCGGTAGCGACTGCTATGTGGAGACAGGCGGATCCTCCGCCGGCAGCTACTTCGGGCCCATGATCGAGACGACGAACAACGAAGGGCTCACCTGGACGTCGTCGCCGATGTACCCGCCTGATCAGTCCGAGATCGCGATCTACCTGAGCTGCCCGGTTCCCGGCGGATGCATCGCGGTCGCCGGAGACTCCACGGAACAGTCCAGCACCTGGATAGTTCTCTCCAACCTGCGCAACGGCTAGCGTCCGACGGCGTAGAGGGTCGCGTTGTTGATGGCGTAGACCGTGCCGTCAGGACCGACGAGGGTAGAGGTGTAGGCCTCGGGCCGAGGGCTGTTGAGGCGGATCTTCTCGGCCAGCGTGTTGGTCGCCAGGTCCCAGCGGTAGAGGAATCCGTCCTCGTTGTTCACGAATACCGAGTGGTCGGCGAGATCGACGACGGCCGCGTTGACGCACCACTCATACCGGGCTCCGGCCGCTTCCTTCGGCTCGTGGACCGGCGAAAGGACGGTCTCGACGGGCTTCATGGTCTGGACCTTGGCCTTGGCGTAAGGATCCTTCTGGTGGGACCGGGGGTCGAGCAAGGCCACCTCGTTGTGCCCGTTTCCGCGCGGGCCGAGGCGGTAGTAGTTGTTGTACTTGGATACCAGCAGGTATGACGACGTTCCGTGGTAGCTGGGCACGGCACTGGCGGGCACTACTGACGGGGTGTTGTCCCAGCCAAAGGACCCGGGGGTCTTCTCCTTGGTCAGGGAAGCGTTGAAGTGCAGCAGCCAGCCACGGTCGTCGTGTTCAGGGAACGGATTCTCGAGGACGCCGAAATACACGTCGCCATCAGGTCCGATCACCGGTGAGGCGGATGAGCTCGGGTTGATCATGGCCGGCTTGCCGCTAACCGGATCCTTCAGCGCGACCTTGAACATCGGCTTGAGCGTGGTCGCATTGAGCCCGACGAGGAAGCCGCCCTTCGGGTTGGTGACAGTGATGTAGAGCGTTGTGCCCTCCGGTGACAGCGCGGGGGCGCAGTTGAAGGCGACGCCGTTGACGGTCTGGTTGCGGGCGGCCGCCGAGGCGGAGATCCAGGTCGCATGACCGTCGGGCGCGATCCTGGCGATCCCGCTCGACAGGTGCGCTGGCGTCGCGCCTTTCACGGTGAACCCGAAGTACAGCGATCCGTCAGGTCCCGCGGTCAGCGGGGTGGTGACCTGCACCGCCTTGTCGTAGACGCGCTGGTCCGCCTTCCACTGAGCCGCTCCGTAGAAGACCAGCCGATGCACTGAGGCGGCCGGCAGGTTGGCGTGCTTGCGCAGCAGGACCGTCCCGCCCGCGCCGGCGACGGCTAGGGCGTTCTCTGGGGTCAGTGCGGCCGGCAGCGGGGGCCTGAAGGCGAAGAGCAGATTCGCGCCGAATACTGTCAGCCGGTAGTCGGTGCTCAGCGACCATCGCCGCGCGCCGTTAGTCCCTGAGTAAGCGATGACACGGAATCCGGCCTTGGCGCTGACCTTGGTCGGGACCAGCACGGTATTCGCGGCGGTGATCATGGGCGAGCCGTAGTGGGTCGGCAGCGATCCCAGGAAGACCAGCGGGAACCGGTCGACCGTGGCTCGCCAGCGGATCCGGCGGAGCGGCTGCGGCCGTTCCGTGGCGAGTGACGTGTGCTGCGCGTTCCCGGCGAAGCCTGGCCACGCGACCGTCGGCGGCTTACCCGCCTCCGCGGCCAGCGCACCCGGCGACGGCGCCGCAACCAAGTAGGCGACGACCATCCCAGCCGCCGCTATCGCACCAGTTCCGCTCCGCAGCCAGCCAAGCATCATTCGGGCGACCCTCTCGTCACAGACGGGCGATCCTAATTGGCTATCGTCGCACGGCTATTACACCTGCTGCGGGACTATCGCCGTTGTGCCAGCCGGCGGGCACAATGTGCACCATGGCGGTAGATAGCACGCCTGGCCCCCGCAGCGACGGCGCCGAGCCGCCCAAGCTCCCGCCGGGCGGTCCGGTCAGCCACACCGCCCCGACGGTCAGGGTCAATCCGGCCGCGCCGGCCGTCGGGGCCAGTCCGGTCGTCCCGCGCGTGCGCGCCGCCCCCTTTACCCCGCCGGTTCCGGCTACTCCTGTGGTCTCGGCCAGCCGGACCATTACCGCCCGGCTGGCCGAGGCGACGGCTACCGCTCGCCGCTACAAGCCGCCCGCACCGCTGACCAATCCGCTGCGGCATCCGCTGAGGTGGCTCGCCATTACCGCGGTCTCGGTGATCGCGGCCGTCGTCTTCGCGCACCTCGGCGCGCTGTTCATCACCGGGTTGTATTACCTGCTTTTCCAGGTCAATTCGAGTGTGACCGCATGGTGGCACTCGGTCATCCCCGATGCCGCCCTGCGGCATACGGTCAGGGACGTCGCCGAGGGCTTCTACGGCGGCGCGATCGCGCAGCAACTCATCTGGAACCCATTCAAGAGCCGGCGGACCCGATATCTCGCCAAGCCAATGAACCGGCTTGACCGCCTGGAGGACTTGCTGCGAATACCGAACTTGCGCAGCGGCAGGGACCTGTCCTTCTGGCAGATTCCTTACGCGCTGGTGATCTGGGCCCCGATCTATGGCTCCGTTGGCTTCACCGTGACGTACCTGCTCGACTCGGTCATCCGGCACGACATCGCCCTCGTGCAGCACGCGGTACTGACGCTGAGCCCGCACGCGTCGATGTGGCAGCGCACGGCGTCGATGGATACGGGGGACTGGGATAAGAAGGTGATAGGCCTGGCGGCGTCGTTCTGCTTCGGCCGCAGGCCGCTGCGCAAGGTCTTCGACGGGGTCCAGTTCTGGTCCGCCGAGCGCCACGTGGCCCTCCGCCAGCCGGAGCGCTGGTATTACCCGCCAACATTCCGTGCCCGCTGCCGCCAGGTAAGCGCGGAAGTCCCTGCTGGCCAGGCCGTCTCAGTGCCGGGGCACGGTCGGCTGCAGTCGGTCCTGCTCGTGATCGCCGTCGTCGTGATAGTGGCCGTGATTGCCGTCGGATACTACGTGCTGACCTTCGTCGCCGCCTGAACCTGCTTTCCCGGCCAATCGCGGCTGCACGTCTCACGGTCGGCGCGGGAGAATGCTTCGGTGGAGCATTTCACGACGGCAAGGCTTATCGCCAGGGACTGGGTCGCAGCCGATCTGGAAGACGCGTTCGCGATCTACGGGCAGGACGAGGTAACCCGCTGGCTCGGTCCCAGACCACGGCATCCGGTTGAATCTCTCGCGCAGATGCGCCAAGTGCTCGACCGCCGGATCGTGCGCGGCCGGGAGCAGCCTGACTACGGCCTGTGGGCACTTGAACTTCGGGCCACCGGCCAGGTCGTTGGCGCTGTCCTGCTCTCTCCGCTGCCGGGAGCTGACCCGGCCGTGGAGATCGGCTGGCACCTGAATCCTGATTTCTGGGGCGCGGGCTACGCCACGGAAGCTGGCCGCGGCGTCATCGACCTGGCCTTCGGCCTAGACGAGCCACGTCAGGGTCAGGTCAGGCCGACGCTGGACAGCGTTGTGGCTCTCGTCGACCCGGACAACCTCAGATCCGCGCGGGTATGCCAGCGCCTGGGCATGCGGCACCTTGGCCAGACCAGCCAGTACTACGGACTCGCCCTGGAACTCTTCGAACTCGCCCGCTCCGGGAAACTCTGACCGGTCCGCCGTCAGCTGGTCCTGAGCGAGGCCTCGATCTCGATAACGAGCTGGATCTTCTCGCTGACCATGACACCGCCCGTGGGCAGCACCATGTTCGCTGTGATCCCGTAGTCGTTCCTGTTGATCTCGCCGGTGGCGGAGAGCCCGGCCCGGGTGCCGCCATAAGGGTCAGGGCCGAACCCGTTGAGCTCTACGTTCAGTTCGACCGGGTGAGTGACACCCTTGATCGTGAGATCTCCGACCACGACATAGTCGTCCCCGTCAGCCCGGATGCCAGTCGAACGGTACGTCATTGTCGGATGGCCGGCGACGTCGAGGAAGTTCTCGCCCTTCACGTCGTTGTCCCGCGTCTCGTTGCCACTTGAGAAGGAGTCCATCTCGATGGTCGCGGTCGCCGTCGATTCCAGCGGGTTCTCAGCGGTGTGAATCTCGCCCTCGAACTTCAGGAAACTGCCCCTCACCTTGCTCACCATGAGGTGCCTGGCCACAAAGCCGACGTGCGAGTGATTCACGTCAATGTCCCAGGTGCCGACGATGTATCCAGGTGCCGCAGCGACTGCTTCGGACATGATTAACTCCTCCAGATGGGGACGGCCGACCCTGGCCATTGTGCACCCATGCCCGGCAACTCCTGTCATCAGCACCCAGATCCGGGATCTCGCCACATGGGGTACATGGCCGGTCCGCCGGGCAGGCGTATAGGTGAGCCGTGGTCGGCGTATCCGTGGCGCAGGTACAGGTCGTGGTTGCGGCGGTTGGAGGCTTCCAGGTAAGCGGGCAGCCGCGCCTTATCGAGTATCCGGTGGTGGGCGTTGAGCAGGGCTGTTCCAGCCCCTTGTCCCTGGCAGGCGGGCCGCACGGCGAGGATCGCCAGGTGGTGATGCGCTGCTTCGGAAGGATGGGCCCGCTCCAGGGCGGTGTCGAAAGCGGTGAACCGTGGCGTCCACGGGGTAGTCGCGGCGAGCAGCCGGGCGGGGTAGCCGTCGGGCATTTCCGGAGGCTCCCGGCCGACGGGGATCCACAGGGCGGCTGCGTTCCGGTCCGGCGTGGTCTCGACAGTGCCGGCCGTGAGCGCGAGCCCGACGTAGATGGCGAAGTATCCGGGGAAGATCCGGCGCCGTTCTGTTTCGTCGGCGATAAGCCAGGGTGATGGCGGCAGGTCGAAGAACGCGTCGGCAATGACCCGACTGAGGGTGTCGATGTCAGCGCGGGTCGCGGTGACGATCTCGGTCATAACCCCACGCTAATCCGATCACAGCCGCAGAACGGGTCGGCCTGACAGCATCGCTGGCTCTGGCTCATATTTCGTGGTGGTAGCGGTAAGGGCAGGGGCAGATGGGGGTGGTGTTTGAAGTTCAGGACCTGCCACGGGGGTGGCGGGCGCCGATCCTGGGCGGCGGCCGCGCCGGGCAGCGCAGGACCGGCGATTCGCCCCCGCCGGGGGCACGCGAGCCGCTGCGGCGACCGCGAACTGGCTGGCGGCACCGGCTGATCGGACATTTCGGCTCAGCTCACCGCAACGATGGGACATCGATGCTGTCCGGCGGGGGCGGGTAACCGCGACGATGGCCCATGGATGTCGTTGCCGCAGCAACGATGGCCCATCGTTGCGGTCGCCCGGCCCGGCTGAGCAGCATCAATGTCCCATCGTTGCGGTTGCGGCTCGGGGCTGGCGGCCAGGTGCCCGGTGTGCCAGGAGCTTGGGGACCCGAACGGCGGATACACGTAGAAGCAATCGAAACGGCTGCTCCCCGACGCGACCGAAGCCCGGCCGCTCTAGGTGAGCGAGGACCCGCGAAGCTCACCATGAAACCCTGGCGGCAACGAACCAGGTGCCGTTGAACAGCGGTTCGCCGCCAAGCTCGGCGGCGAGCTGGCCGGGCTCGAAATACCGTTTGTACACCTGATGGCGGGATCCGTCGTTCAGTACCCGTTCTTGCCACTGTTCGGGGCTGACCCCTGGTCGAAGGGCGGAGTCGATCACGACAAGTTCGCCGGCTACCCGCCTGGCTTCGGCGAGAAAGGCCTGACGTTCGGCGGCGGGCAGGTGGCCGTAAAAATGACCGGTGAATACCCGGTCGAAGGCATGCCGGGTAACAGGCAGACGCAGGGCGTCAGCTACGACCCCCAGCCCGTCGGTCAGGCGGGATCGCGCGATAGCGATCATGGCCGGACTCTGATCGACTCCGACGACCCGGCCATGAAGATGCCTGGTCAAGAATCCCGTGCCGCAGGCGACATCCAGCGTCCGTGCGGGCGGCAGGCTTGCGGCCAGTTCGATCACCAGGCCAACCTCATCGTCCCAGCCGGGCCGCTCCCGCGCCGCGAAGCTCCCCTCGCCGGCATACCACTCGTCGTATTCCGCCGCCCGCTGGTCGTAGTAGGCGGCCGTGGCCGGGTCAGCAGCGAAGGCAGGGACCGGATCCATATCAGCAAGCCTGCCATTCCAGGGACCGTCCCACGAGCCGACCCCTGGTTGTGCCGGGCGAATTATCCGAGAATGGACCTATGACGACCCGGGCTGCCGCTGATGTCGAAGCGCACGAGGGACGCATCGACACGCTGATCAACAACGCGGGCATCGCCGGCCCGCTAGCCCCAGCCGGCGAGCTCACCGGGGCCGACGCGGAACTGGTCTTCGCGACGAACGTCGTGAGCATCGTCCGGGTCACGCACGCGTTCCTTCCCCTGCTTCAGCGAGCAGAGAATCCGGCCGTCATCAACGTCAGCAGCGGCCTTGGCTCCCTCGCCCTCACCAGGGACCCTGATCGTACCGAGTCGAGAATCGTCGCTCCGCTCTACACGGCATCCAAGGCCGCCGTCACGATGATGACGATGCAGTACGCCAAGGCATTTCCCGGCATCCGCTTTAACGCCGCCGACCCCGGGCCACCGATCTCAACGGGCATACCGGCACCCAGACAGTGACCGAGGGTACCGACGCCATCGTCGCCCTCGCCACTGAAGACGCATCGGCCGGCACTGGCCGGTTCATCGATCGCCTTGGACCCGTCCCCTGAACCCGTTGTCCAGCGGCGCCTACTAGCTGCCTTCTACGTAGGCGGCGAGGTGCTGGCCGGTGAGGGTGGATCGGGCGGCGACGAGGTCGGCTGGAGTGCCCTCGAAGACGATCAGGCCTCCGTCGTGGCCCGCGCCTGGACCGAGGTCGATGATCCAGTCGGCGTGCGCCATGACGGCTTGGTGATGCTCGACCACGATGACCGATTTGCCAGCGTCTACGAGCCGGTCGAGCAGGCCGAGGAGTTGCTCGACGTCGGCGAGGTGAAGGCCGGTCGTCGGCTCGTCGAGAACGTAGATGCCGCCCTTGTCGGCCATGTGGGTCGCCAGCTTAAGTCGCTGCCGCTCGCCTCCGGACAGCGTGGTAAGCGGCTGGCCGAGCGTGAGGTAGCCGAGCCCGACGTCGGCGAGCCGGACGAGGATAGCGTGCGCGGCCGGCGTGCGCGCCTCGCCCGCGCCGAAGAACTCCCCGGCCTCAGCCACCGACATGGCCAGCACTTCGCTGATGTCGCGGCCGCCGAGGCGGTACTCGAGCACGGACGCGTCAAAACGTCTACCCTCGCACTCCTCGCAGGTAGTGGCGACTCCAGCCATCATCGCGAGGTCGGTGTAGATGACGCCAATGCCGTTGCAGACGGGGCAGGCGCCCTCGGAGTTGGCGCTGAACAGAGCCGGCTTCACGCCGTTGGCCTTCGCGAACGCCGTGCGGATCGGGTCGAGCAGGCCGGTATAGGTCGCGGGGTTGCTCCGCCGCGAGCCTCGGATCGGGGCCTGATCGACCGACACCACGCCCGCGCCCGCCGGGATCGAGCCGTGCACGAGGGAACTCTTGCCTGAGCCGGCGACGCCGGTGACTACGACCAGCACCCCGAGCGGGATGTCGACGTCCACATCGCGCAGGTTGTGCGTCGCCGCGCCCCTGATCTCAAGCGCGGCCGCGGGTGTCCTTACCTTCTCCTTCACGGCGCTCCGGTCGCCGAGGTGCCGCCCGGTGATGGTGCCGCTGGCCCGCAGCCCCTTGACGCTTCCTTCGAAGCAGACGGTGCCGCCCGCCGCGCCGGCGCCGGGACCGAGGTCGATGACGTGGTCGGCTATCGCGATCGTCTCCGGCTCGTGCTCGACGACGAGCACCGTGTTGCCCTTGTCCCGCAGGCGCAGCAGAAGGTCGTTCATCCGCGCGATGTCATGAGGGTGCAAGCCCGCGGTCGGCTCGTCGAAAGCGTAAGTGACATCGGTCAGGGCAGAGCCGAGGTGGCGGATCATCTTGACCCGCTGCGCCTCGCCGCCGGACAGCGTGCCCGAGGGCCGGTCGAGTGAGAGGTAGCCGAGGCCGATCTCCCCGAACGACTCGAGGATGTGCCTCAGTGCGCCGAGCAGCGGCGCGACCGAGGGCTCATTAACGCCTCTGACCCAGTCAGCTAGGTCGCTGATCTGCATGGCACAAGCTTCAGCGATGCTGATTCCGCTGATCTTCGAGGACCTGGCCCCTTCGCTGAGCCTGGTGCCTCCGCAGTCAGGACAGGTGGTGAACGTCACCGCCCGTTCCACGAACGCCCGGATGTGCGGCTGCATCGCCTCGACGTCTTTGGACAGCATCGACTTCTGGATCCGCGGCACCAGACCCTCGTAGGTCATGTTGATGCCCTCGATCTTCATCCGGGTCGGCTCCCGGTAGAGGAAGTCCTGCCGCTCGCGCTTGGTAAAGGTCCTTATCGGCTTGTTCGGGTCGAAGAAGCCCGACGATGCGTACAGCCGGTAGTTCCAGCCGCTGCCCGTGTAGCCAGGGGCGAGGAGCGCGCCGTCGGCGAGCGACTTCGTCTCGTCGTAGAGCTGGGCCAGGTCGATGTCGGTCACGGAGCCGAGGCCCTCGCAACCCGGGCACATGCCGCCGGTTCGCGAGAACGTCGCCCGCACGGTCTTGCTGTTGCCGCGCTCGACTGTGATCGCGCCACTGGCCCTGACCGAGGGGACGTTGAAGGCGAACGCGCTTGGCGGGCCGAGGTGCGGCTGCCCGAGGCGGCTGAACAGGATGCGCAACATGGCGTTGGCGTCCGTGGCCGTGCCGACTGTGGAGCGGATGTCGGCGCCCATCCGCTGCTGATCGACGAGGATCGCGGTCGTCAGCCCTTCGAGCACGTCGACTTCCGGCCGCGCCAGAGTCGGCATGAAGCCCTGCACGAAGGCGCTGTAGGTCTCGTTGATCAGCCGCTGTGATTCCGCCGCGATCGTGTCGAACACCAGCGAGCTCTTGCCAGAACCCGACACGCCGGTGAATACCGTCAGCCGGCGCTTAGGGATGTCGACGCTGACGTCCTTGAGGTTGTTCTCGCGTGCGCCGAGCACGCGGATCAGGTCGTAGCTGTCGGCCACTTCGAGCACTGCGCCGTCCGCGTCCGTCCTCATCGCTTTCTCCATCTTTCTGGCCGGGTACTGGTCCCGTGGCCATTGATCTTAGGCACTGGCCACGGGACCTGGCCCGGGTTCACCGGTCCTGCATCAGCCCGAGTTCGTTGCCGTCAGGGTCGGTGAAGGTGGCCACCAGGCGCCCGCCGCCGACATCGCGCACCGGCTCCTTCAGCGTGCCGCCCGCAGCGGTCACCTCGGCCAACTTCGCCTCGATGTCAGCCACGCTCCAGTACGCCACTGGCGTGGTCAGGCCCTGCCGGTCCGCGTTCGGCACCAGCCCGATCTGCTGGCCCTGCGCCTCGTAGCCAACGTAGTAGGACGAGTCGGCCGTCGGCTCCATGCCGAGCAGCGCGGTGTAGACCTCCTTGGCCTTCGCCAGGTCGGTAACGGGATGCAGCACGGTCTTGATTCCCTCGGTGGGTGAGCCGCTCATTGATCACTCCTGATGTCGTGGCGTTTTGAGTCGATGCCGGTCAGGCTAGTCGCGGCCATGCGGCCCGTGCTTCTTCATTCCTGACCGGTTCGCTTTCGGGGAGGACGGCGGTGTCGTCGAACAGGCTCATCGCCCAGGTAGCGGCGTTTGCCCCGCGGTGCTCGGGCCGAGGCACGTTATCTTTAGGGGTTCTATCATTTGAGTGCTTCCAGATTTGATAGGCTCATGGTCATGTCTGCCGATCCGGCTGATCTCCTTCGTCAGCAGGGCTACCGAGTTACGGTCCAGCGCCTTGCTGTCTTGCGAGCCGTCCGGGCTGAGCCCCATGCGACGGCCGAGGTTGTGGCTGAGACCGTCAGGGCTGAGATGGGGTTTATCTCGCTCCAGGCGGTGTACGACGTGCTCGGCGTACTTGTTGACGTCGGTCTCGTTCGCCGGATTCAGCCGGCCGGATCGCCGGCTCGCTTTGAGGCCAGGGTCAGCGACAATCACCATCACGTGATCTGCCGGAGTTGCGGCCGGACGGCCGACGTTGACTGCGCGGTCGGCGAGGCTCCGTGCCTGATTGCGGCCGATGACCTTGGCTATGAGATCGATGAGGCCGAAGTCATCTACTGGGGCCGCTGCCCTGAGTGCCGGTCCCAGGTCACAACGTAATACGAGTCCCGAGGGCGCCTCGGTGCCCAATATCCGCATTGCCGTTGAAGAGAGGACAACATGCCTGACGAGAGCAACTGCCCGGTGGCTAACACGACCGTGCTACGGATGAATCGCGACTGGTGGCCCAACCAGCTTGACCTGCGGGTACTGCGGCTGAACCACACCGCTTCCAATCCCATGGGCGAGGACTTCAACTACGCAGAGGAGTTCAAGAGCCTCGACCTCGACGCGGTTAAGCGCGACCTCGAGGCCGTCATGACGACATCACAGGAGTGGTGGCCGGCTGATTACGGTCATTACGGGCCGCTGTTCATCCGGATGGCCTGGCACAGTGCCGGTACTTACCGGATCAGTGATGGCCGAGGTGGCGGCGGGAGAGGTACCCAGCGGTTCGCGCCGCTCAACAGTTGGCCGGACAACGCGAGCCTGGACAAGGCACGCAGGCTGCTCTGGCCGGTCAAGCAGAAGTACGGTCGCCAGCTGTCCTGGGCCGACCTGATGATCTTTGCCGGCAACTGCGCCCTCGAGTCGATGGGGTTCAAGACGTTCGGCTTCGGTGGCGGTCGCGAGGACGTGTGGGAGCCTGAGGACATCAACTGGGGCGCGGAGGGAACCTGGCTTGGTGATGAGCGGTACAGCGGCGACCGCGAGCTCGCGCAACCGTTCGGTGCCGTCCAGATGGGCCTCATCTACGTGAACCCTGAGGGCCCGAACGGCAACCCTGACCCGGTCGCGTCCGCGCGCGACATCAGGGAGACCTTCGCCCGGATGGCGATGAACGACGAGGAGACCGTCGCCCTCGTCGCCGGCGGCCACACCTTCGGCAAGACGCACGGAGCGGCGGTGCCCGAGGGCCACGTCGGCCGCGAGCCCGAAGGCGCGCCGCTCCAGGAGCAGGGCCTCGGCTGGTCGAACAGCTTCGGCACGGGCAAGGGCGACGACGCGATCACGAGCGGCCTCGAGGGTGCCTGGACGCCTGCTCCGGTGATCTGGGACAACAGTTTCTTCGACACACTGTTCGGCTACGAATGGAAGCTGGTCAAGAGCCCGGCGGGCGCCTCTCAGTGGATCCCGACCGATGAGGCCGCGGCGGGCACCGTGCCTGACCCGCACGATTCGGCGAAGTCGCACACGCCGGTCATGCTCACCACTGACCTGGCGCTTCGGATGGACCCGGCCTACGGGCCGATCTCCCGGCGCTTCTACGAGAACCCGCAGGAATTCGCAGACGCCTTCGCCAGGGCGTGGTTCAAGCTGACGCACCGTGACCTGGGTCCGGTCGCGCGGTACCTCGGCCCGCTGGTCCCGGCCTCGCCCCAGATCTGGCAGGACCCGGTGCCGCCGGTAACCGGCGAGCTGATCAGCGCCGAGGACGCCGCCGCTCTGAAGAGCTCGATCCTCGCGTCGGGCTTGACGGTGCCCGAGTTGGTCAGGGCTGCCTGGGCGTCGGCGTCGTCGTTCCGCGGCACTGACAGGCGCGGCGGAGCCAACGGCGCGCGCGTGCGCCTGGCGCCTCAGAACGACTGGGAGGTCAACAGCCCGGCCGAGCTGGCGAAGGTGCTGCGAGCGCTTGAGGAAATCCAGGGTGAGTTCAACGGCGGTGCCAAGCAGGTTTCCCTGGCCGATCTCATCGTGCTCGGCGGCAACGCGGCGGTGGAGCAGGCGGCCAGGAGTGCCGGCTTCGACGTCGAGGTTCCTTTCGCGCCCGGTCGCACCGACGCGTCCCAGGAGCTGACCGACGTCGAGTCGTTCGCCGTCCTCGAGCCGGCCGCCGACGGCTTCCGCAACTACGCCGGCAAGGTGCCGGCCCGGCTGGCTGAGCACCTGCTGGTCGACAAGGCGAGCCTGCTCACTCTGAACGCGCCTGAACTGACCGTGCTCATCGGTGGCCTCCGGGCGCTGAACGCGAACTACGACGGCTCAAGTCTCGGGGTGTTCACCAGCCGGCCGGGCACCCTGAGCAACGACTTCTTCGTCAACCTGCTCGACATGGGCACGACCTGGCGGGCGACTTCAGAGGCAGAGGACACGTTCGAGGGCAGGGACCGGGTGACCGGCGAGGTCAAGTGGACCGGCAGCCGGTTCGACCTGGTCTTCGGCTCTAACTCTGAGCTGCGCGCCCTGGCCGAGGTCTACGGCAGTGCTGACGCGGAGCAGAAGTTCGCGGCTGACTTCGTAGCCGCCTGGACCAAGGTCATGAACCTCGACCGGTTCGACCTGACCTGACAGCGGCGTCCTGGCAGCGCGCGAACATTCCGGTTCGCGCGCTCCCAGGCGCGTGCGTTACGGCACGCTGCCGTGCGCGATTGAGACGCCGATGACGACGACCAGTATCAGGATCAGGGCGATCATGACGGCGAAGAGCAAGGCCCGGAGGACCCGCCGCCGACGGGGCGGTGGCGGCGGCTGGTAGTACGGCACTCCGCGGTATGCCGTGGGAAGCTGGGACATTGGCGGCTCCGTTCCCGCCGGGCATTCCTGCGTTCTTGCGGGCGGCAAAGGCGAGCGGCCGGCGGTTCTGGACTGACAACCGCTCCCTACGCTTCAAGTCTAGGCCGCAAACGCCGAAAATGGCGGATAGCTTTAGCGGCGACCGCTCGGTGCTGGCGGCGGCGGGGTTGTGATTATCATATCTGATATTCTGGTGCGGTGACGGGCCAGGCGCAGGATCCGGATCCGCGTACGAGCGCTCTTGCTGACGCCAGCCCCGAACTGCTGGCAGTGCTTGAGTCGGCGTCGCGCTTGCAGTCGATGGTTCCTGACGCGATTCTCGTCGGTGGATCAGCCGCCGCCGTCTATGCGGGACACCGTGAATCCTTCGACAATGATCATGTTCTAGCGGACCTGCGGGACCGGTTCGACGTCGTGCTTGAGGCGCTGGAATCCGAAGGAGAGTGGCTTACTAACCGGGTAATTCCCGGAAAGCTCATCCTTGGCCAACTGGGGGATATCGAAGCAGGTGTCCGTCAGATGACCAGGACGCGCCCGCTTGAGACGACGCGCATCACGCTCCCCTCGGGACGTGCACTCACTGTTCCGGCCGCCGAGGAGATACTGAGAATCATAGGTTTTCTGATTGTGCGGCGAAATCAGGTCCGTGACTATCTCGATGTCGCCGCACTCGCGGATCGCTATGGTATCGGTACAGCCGCAGGGATCTTGTCGAGGATTGATGATTATTACTCTGACCAGCACGGCGAAGGCAGGGGAGTCGCCGCGCAATTGGTTCGGCAGCTTGCTGATCCTCGCCCGAAAGACTCTTCCGTCACCCGGCAGCTGGCCGCTTACCGTAACCTCGCTCCCCGGTGGACTGACTGGCCTGAGGTGCGATCAGTGTGCGGTCAACTGGCGGCGGAAATGCTTGAAGCCGAGGTTTAGCTCATGGTGCTCGCATTTCGCAATCTGACAATTACCCCAGATGCTCCCGTTTGGCAATGGCCTAACGAAGCTATCCAGACCGCGCTTGAACGGGGTGACCTGGCGGACTGGCACAGGATCGTTGCCGAGATAAAAGCTTGGCCATGGGGAAGAACCGCGCGTCAGGTCGAGGAAGTTCTCAGCTACTCGCGCCCCTACGGCATCGCCGACGCCATGGAGTCCGTTCTCAGTCGGGCCCGCGAACGGGCTGAAGCGGGGGAGCGTGCGGTCGTCGCGGCTGAAATTCGCGAAGCCGTACGGAAGTCGGGACTTGGCCGGGCGGAATTCGCCGCTGAGATCGGGACTTCTGCCTCACGATTGTCAACCTATATCTCAGGCAAGGTGACTCCATCGGCCGCGCTGATGCTCAGGATCTGTGCGGTAGCGGTTCGCGAAGGAGGCAGGCAATGACCATGCGGGCGGCCGGGGTGCGCGCGGCCTGCCCGGCGGCCTGAAGATCAACTCCTGGCCGGTCGGCCCGTCTCCATCAGGAAGATCCACGCCCAGGGGACATCGTTGCGGTGCGCCGCGCGGATATGCCCGCTTCGCCGCTGCCCTCGGCGAAGCTGGGGCCGCCCGGGGCGGCCAGTGCGGGTGATTTGCCGGTTTTGCGGCTTGTGCCGGCCTGGCCAAGTTCCACCGGGAGGGGCTTGACGCGGGCAAGGTTCTCGTCGAGGCTGCACCCAACGACCTGGTTTGGGGCATCGGCCTCGCGGCCGACGACGAGCTAGCCGGATCCCCCGAGCACTGGCCGGGCCTGAATCTCCTCGGCTACGCGCTGATGGAAGCCCGCGGCCAGTTTCTCGGCAGGACGACTAGCGCCACGGCTTGACCGGGACGGTTTTCTGGAAGGACTCGATGTAGGCGGCCGGGGACCCGACGCCGGTGGCGTCGTCGTAGCCGGTGACGGCCGGGAGGGCGGTGGCGCCCTCACCGTCGATGCCAGCGAGCCCCAGGCGGTCTCGAATTCGTAGTTGCCGGTCTTGCCGATCGCGAGACTGGTGCCGCCGACAGCGGTGACGAACGGGCTCGAGGCCGGCCAGTCGACCTGGATGGTGTCCGAGCCCGCGTCTTCGCTCGGGCTCTCGTAACCGGCGCGGTCCCTTACCCGACGGTGTACTCGTAGGGGATGCCGGTCAGTTCGTCGGCGGTCAGGTCTTCGTAGGGCGGCACGCCGTTCATCAGGTCATCGATGTAGAGCGTGCCGCTGACGACCGTGCCCGAGGCGGCCGACGGGGTGATGGTCACGTTGATCGTGGCGGTCTGGCCAGGGTTGATGGTGACGAACGGGCCGGGCACGTTCGGGCTGCCGCCCAGTTGCTCGACGTCCTCGGTCGGCGAGGTCACGGCGGGGTCGAATTCCCGAGCTTGCACCGACATGGAACTCGTCGCCGTGCCTGCGGGGGCCGCAGTGCGGTACGGGCCGCTCTCGCTGATATCGGCGAACCACACTCCGCTGGTCAGATCACCAGCCGGGGGAGCGTAGGAACCGTTCGCTGAAGTGCCGACCGGGCCGCTGCCCAGGTCAGGGTCGCCGGTCGCCGGCGCGTAGTCGAACTGGATCGGCAGGGAAGCGACGGCGGAGACCGCGACGGAGGCGGAATGGGTCGGCAGGAACCAGAACGGCGGCTCGCCGGACGCTGGCAGGGGCACGGTCGCGCTATCCAGGGGCTGAAGCTGGATTGCCGTTTCTGTGGTGAGCCTCGGGTCGATGAAGAACTGCTCAGCCTGGGAGCCATTGTTCGTGATCGACAAGGGAACGGTGATCGGGCGGCCGGCCGGCAGGGTGATCGACGCGTTGTCAGGGAGGCCGGCCGCGCTGGCCGACACCTGGTTGAACGCGATGCTCCCGTGGAACGGCTGGGACACCTCATTGCCGTCGACCGGGGAACTGAACTCCGCGATCAGGATCCAGTTACCGGGGACCGGGTCGTCCGCGTAGGCGGTCAGGGCCGCTTCAGTGATGCCGTTCGGGCTGAGGTTCTCGCCGTAGCCGCCGATCTCGCCTTCGGGATTCACCAGGTAGACCGCGACCGGCTCAAATAGGTTATTTTGCAGATTTAGATTTGCGGTTATATTGCTGACGCCCGAGCCGACCTTGAACTCGTAGTAGTCGACCTGGCCCTCGCCGGGCTCCTGGCCGTTGCCGCCGGTCAGCGTGCCCCGGAAGGTGCCGAGGTTGCCGTTGAACGGGACGTCGGTCCGCAGGTTGACCGGGATCTCGGTCCGGCCGCTCTGGGGCGAGGTGAAGACCACCGAACCCGAGCGGTCGCCGGCCTGCGGCGGCATGGTCTCGTGGAAGCGGATCGTGCGGCTCTCGCCGGGGGCCAGCGTGACGCTCTTGGCCGAGAACTTGCCGAAGCGGATGTAGCGCTGGGTTTCCGCCCGCCAGGGCACCTTGCCGTTGGTGCCGCCGGCCGCCGCGATGTCGCCGAAGATCACGCCGGTCCAGGTGCCTGCGGCCGGGTTGGCTACGTCCACGTTGCCGAAGTTGGCCGCGCCGAAGAAGCCGGTGCCCTGGGGCAGCGAGTTGCCCGCGAACTGGCCCTGCGGGCTGATCAGGATCAGGCTGACGCTGCCCAGGTTGCCGAGGAACGGGTCGCCGGGGTACGCGATCGAGGCGTCGAGCCGGTTCGCGCCCGGGTTCACCGTGAACGTGAAGGTCTGGTAGTTATTCGGGACGCCGAAGCTGTCGAGGAACTCGGGGCTGGTGCCGTCGGTCAGCGTGACGCTGCCGTGCTGCCCGTCCTGGTTCGGGCCCAGGGTGCGGCCGCTGATGCCGACGGTCTGGCTCGCGGCGCCGGTGTTGGTGAGCTTGACCTTGAAGTAGGCCGCTTCGCCCGCCGCCTTGACCGCGCTGAAGTTGGTCTCTGACTTGAGCAGGGTCGAGCCGGTCGGGGCCGGGGTGCCGTCCGCGGTGGCGATGGACTCCGCGAGCTGGACGGCCTTGTAGCTGTTCAGCAGGCCCGCGCCCTGTTCCTGGGTCGGGGTGCCCAGGTCGGTCGCGGTGCTCAGCAGGATCTGCTTCACCAGGGCCGGGGTGGGCGTCGCGCCGCCGTGGGTCTGCCGGTAGGCCTGGATCACGAGGGCGGCCGCGCCGGCCACGAACGAGGACGCTTCCTCGGTGCCGCTGCTCAGCTCGACGTCGGAAGGCTGACCCTGGAAGTTCTCGCAGGAAGCGAACTCCGGGGTCGGGTCGCACGAGGCGAAGCTGGAGTCGCCCGGCGCGACCAGGTTGATCAGCTCGCCGGTCTCGTAGTACCCGCTTGAGCCCGCTGCGCTGGCGTTGTTATCCAGCCAGCCCTTGGTGGCGAAGTAGCCGGCCGCCGCGTAATTGGTCTGGGCGTAGAAGCGGAAGTCGGTGGACGCGCCGACCGAGATCACGTTCGGGTCGCTCGCCGGCGAGCCGATCGTGTTGGCGGAGCCGCCGTCGCCGCTGGACACCGTGACGACCACGCCCGCCGCGGCGGCGGCGTCGTTGAACTGCTTGGTGAGGTCGAGCGCGGAGACGTCGGGGAAGGGGTTCAGGCTGAACGACTCGTCGAGGACGTTCACGTGATCGGTTTGCACGGCGTAGTTCAGCGCCTGGAGGAAGCTCGACTCGGTGGTGTCCTCGTTCTCGCCGAACACGTCGAGGCCGAGCAGGCTCGCGCCGGGGGCCACGCCCTGGATCCTGATCTTGCAGGCGGTGGTGTCAGGCTCGGCCGAGAAATCTTGCACGTTGTAGGTGTGCTGGCCCTGGCCGGCGATGGTGTTCGCGTCGATGTAGGCGAGGGAGCCCGCGGTGGGCTGGCCGGGGCCGTCGCCGCTGAAATCCTGGAAGTCGAAGAAGACTGAGGTCTTGTTCTTGCGCAGGAGGTTAGCGTTATTGACGTTGATGCCGTCGCCGAGCCAGGCGACCTTGACGCCCGCCCCCGAGATGCCGAGCGACCTCGCTGTCGGCTGCGACTTCTGGTACGACGCTGTGCGGGTGAGTGTGAGACCTTCGGGCTCAAGCTGGGGATTGTTCGCCGAGCAGGCTCCGGGGATGGGGTTCGGCGTCAGCGCGTACTTGCCGGCGGGCTTGCTCTTGCTGGCCGGAGGCTGGGCGAGCGGATCCGGGCCTGAGATGGTGACGTCGGGGATGACCTCGGTGACCTCGGGGTCAGATTTGAGCTTGGCTAGCTCGCTGCCTGACACCGTCGCGGCGAGCGCGTTGACCAGGCTGTAGGTCCTGACGTGGGTGGCGCCGGCCGCGCGGAGCGCGGTGAGCACCGGCGCCTGGGCGCTCGAGACCTGGGTCATCCGGGCGGTCGCGGCCCTGGTGCCCTCGCGGGCGGGCGCGAACTGCGTTCTCAGTACGACTATGACCGGCTGACTCTTGCTCGTGCCGGTCGCCGCGCTGGCCGCTGGCGCTGCTTGCGCGCCGACCGCTAGCACCGATGTACCCGCGACGGCGGCAAGGGCTGACCCGGCCGCCGCCATCAACCGAACCGACCGCGACGCGCGGCTGCGCCCTGCCATGTATCAGCCTCATCCTTGGACGGGCGACCAAGAGGCCGCCAAAACCAACCCGTCCCACGCCGCTTCGCTCCGCCATTACCGGGCCTGGGAATTCGGCAATCCCTGGGCAAAAATCTAGCAGTCGTCGTAAGCCGCTTCAACTGCCAAGAATGCCTTTAAGGCGGAATATTAGCTGTATCGCGAATCACCCCGCCGGTCAGGTGGGGCCCGCAACAGCAACGATGGCCCACAGATGCTGTTTGGCCGCGCTGGCCAACCACAACGATGGCCCATGGATGCTGTTGCCGCAGCATCGATGACCCGCCGTTGCTGTTGCCCGCCCAGCCGAGCAGCATCTGTGGGCCATCGTTGTGGCCGGCTGAGCTGAAATGCCCGTTTATAGCTGGTGCCGTAACCGGTTGGCTCAGGGCACGATGACCATTGCCACCGGCTTCACGCCCACCCAGATGGCGTGCTTGCGGACGTTTCCTGGCTCGGTCACCGGGATCACCGCGCCGTTTGTCTTGCCGAAAACTAGCGAGTAGACCGTTTTGCCGTCAGGGGACAGCGCGATGTCCGTGGCGTAGGGGTAGGGTACGGCCGGGCCGCCCCAGCTGCTCAGCGGGATGACCGAGGTGGTCCCTGTGGACGGGTCGACAACGTTCAGGTCTTGCTGGGCGTGGACGTAGACCGAGTTCCCGTCGGCGGACAACACCCCGGAGTTCGGGTAGACCGTCGTGCGGATCTTGTTGCCCACATCCTTACCGGTCGCGAGATTGACCCGGTCGAGGCCGTTGACGCCAGGGTAGACAACGTACGCCCACTTGCCATTCGGGCTGAACAGGACGGCAGTGGGAGCCAGCGATCCGCCGAACTCGTCATTCCCGAGCGTGATCGGCTTGCCTTCGGTCATGGATGAGATGGTGACCGGCGTGATCACCCCGGTGCGCTGCGGGTGCTTGCGGACCTGCACGGCCGGACCCGCGCCGGCGGCGTAGGCGACCGTTCCTCCCGGTGCGACCGTGACGGAGTTCACGTTCCCCGGCAAGGTGACTGACTTGCCGAGCTTGTTCGTTTTGGTGCTGATGGACTTCAGCTCGGTCGGGCCGGGATGGGGGTACGGGCTCACGAGGACCAGAAGGGTTTTCCCGTCTGGCGTCATCGTGAGCCGGATCGGGTCGTCGCCGACGTCGATGGGCTTGCCTGCCTTCCCGCTCGTCGTGGTGATCGGGACGACTGCTCCAGGATCAAGGCTGTCCGGGCCGGGATTGTCCGCGACGTAGATCGTTTGCCCGTTCGGAGTGACGGTGATCGCGTCCGGAAGGATGCCCGCCTTGATCGCAGTTCCGGCCGTGTCGGTGGCGACGTCGATCGGCGTGACCGTTCCTGAGTCCGTGTTCACGACGTAGACGGTCTTTCCATCGGGCAGAGCCGCGATCACGCCAGGGTCCTTGCCGACGCTGATCGCGGGCCCGGCCAGGTTCGTCGTCAGGTCGATCGGCGTCACCGTGTTCGACCCTGAATTGACCACGAAGGCCTGGGGCGGTGTGGGTGCGGCCGACTGGGCCTGTGCGGCCGGAACCGCTCCGGCGGCCAGCAACGCCAGGCCAGCCAGGGACATCCCAAGCGCCGGCCATGTTCTCGTGATCATCATGCTCCCTCGTGTCTGCTCTGCTTATCTGGCCGTAAGTGCCGGCCGATAAATAGTCGCGCGAACTTACGCAGCGGTTGTCAGTGTTTATGGTTCTTTCGCCGCCGAGATTCGACGTTGCGGGCGGGGCCTGTGGATCCTGGCGGTAACTCTGCGTCGTCACCACCTTGCGAGAGGGCTGAGTTACGTAGAGTTATAGGTCGGTTGCCGGGGGAGGGGATTTCACTGTGGGTGACATTGTGATTGCCGAGGGGACGTACACCGTGATGGGACCGGGCGGCCAGCTCACCGATACCGGTCACGGCCTGGCACTGCTGCGGCCGGGCGCGAGCCCGTCGGGCACCCAGGTGTGGGACGTCGCCTTTCACGCAGGCAGCTATACGTTGCGGAACCTCGCCACCCGGCGGTTTCTCGGAAATGAGGGCGATCCGAACTTGGTGGCGTGGCGGGTCAGCGGTTGCGACCAGCCATTCGCCTGGTATCTGGTGCAAGGCGGCGATGATGACCCCAATACCTGCATGATGACCTCGGCCCGGTCGACCGAGCGCCTGCGGCTCGCGCCGAGCATTTTGCGCATCTGGCCGCCGCAGGTAGCGATCGCCCCGGCTAGCTCGCAATTCGACTTCGAATGGACTTTCCAGCCCGCTTGACCGGACCTTCCGGTTGTAAAGTGCGCTAATGACCAGTTGGCCATCGGGTAACAGGCGGACTTCATCCTTCGCGGCGGCCTGGTTCAGCCCGGACCGCTGGTCCGCGTACGACGTGCTCATCGCCCTGGCCAGCATCGTGCTCGCCGTCGCGCCGTTTCTGCCCTGGTACTCGGCGAATCTGCGGATAGGACACAGCTCGCAGAGCGGCATCTTGATCAGCCCGCCTGGGACGTTGCGCGGTATCACGGCTCATCCGTACCTGTGGGCGATCTTCGGGCTGGCGCTGGTGAACCTGGTCGTCCTGCTGGCGGGTAACGCCCCTAGAGGCCGGGCGATGCCGGGCCGGGCCGCGTTCCTTATTGCGACGTCCGGATGCTGCCTCGTCGTCGCGATCGTGGCGTTCGCCATGAAGCCGGCCAGCTGGGTCGGGCACTTGAACCTAGGCGGAGAATTCACGCTCGTCATCGGCTGGAGCTACGGCGCGATCGCCGCCGTCAGCGCGAGCCTGCTGGCGGTCGGCGTGGCGGTCGCGGCGACGCGAGACTGACCTGCGGCTCAGCCGGAGCCGAGGGCGTCCCGCAGTGCTGCTGGTACAGCTCGGCGAGCAGGGCGATGGCCTGATGAGTGGACGGGTGCGGGTCGTGGTGCCGCCAGATGACGCGTACCTCGATCGGCGGGGCGCCCCGTAGCGGGCGGAAGACCACGCCGTCGCGCCGGTACTGGGCCGTCCCGATCGGAATCTGGGCGCTGGCCACCCATTCGCCGACTCCCGCCGCGCTCGGACGCGCGGCTGCCGCCGGGGTCCTGTGCTCGGCCGTGCCGATGGTCGCCGACCAGCTCGCGCTCCGGCGGGTGCCGGCCGGCTACTTCGGCGTCTTCATGAGCGTCAACCCGGTCTTCGCCGCGCTAGCGGGCCTGGCGATCCTGCATCAGGCGCTAGGCCCGGCCGACTGGCTCGCGATCGCCGCGATAGTGGCCGCCAACGCGACCAGCGCAGCCACCCAAGCCCGCCGCCGGTCCCAGGCTGTACCCCAGCGTCGTCCCGGAGCGGGGGCTAGGACCCCGGCGCAGGAACAACGCTGGGCCTAGCCGCCCGGCTGGGTCCAGGCAACCCTCAGCCGGATACCTGGCGTTCGAGCGCGGCCAGCCTGAGCTCGAGTTGATCGACTCGGTGACGAAGCAACTCAAGCTGGGCTTCGTCGGCTAGCCGCCGCTCGGCCGTGCGCCTGAGCCGGGGCGAGGCCTCGGCCCGAGCGGCGACCATCGTCAGCGGCACAAGCCGCTGCGGCCCGTGCGGGCCGTCCACGAGCCGGGAAGGTATCTGCCCGCTGCGGTACCAGGTTCGCAGCGCCGCTCGGGAAACCCCGGTCTCGGCGGCCGCGCGTTCGAGGGTGACCCAGTCAGAACCTTCGAACTGAGCGTTCAGCTCAAGCTGAACCTCCCAGTCGTCAAGTCGGTCTTCCCAATCCATGCCCATATTATTAGCATGGTATTGACGGGGTGGGAAGCAATATTGGACTCTAGGTGTCATGTTCGAGAGATTCACGAAGCTCGCCAGGCACACCATCGTCCTGGCGCAAGAAGAAGCCAGGCACCTTAATCACAACTACATCGGCACCGAGCACATCCTGCTCGGGCTGCTCGGCGAGCAAGAAGGTCTCGCCTTCCGCGTTCTGACGGATTTCGGCCTGAGCCTTGAAGGCGGCCGGGAGGAAGTCACCGCGATCGTCAAGAGGGGGAAAGCCGCCCCGAGCGGGCACATCCCGTTCACGCCCCGCGCGAAGAAGACGCTTGAGCTCTCGCTCCGAGAGGCGCTTCAGTTGCGCCACAACTACATTGGCACCGAGCACATCCTGCTCGGCTTGATCAGGGAGGGCGACGGGGTCGCCGCCCAGATCCTGCGCCAGCACGCCGACTTGCTGGTGATCCGTACGGCGGTGCTTGACGCCGTGCCTGCGGGCCTCGGCGCGGAGGCCGCCGGGCGCGGGCGGCGCTGGCTGAGGCGGCGCGGCGAGGTCGACGTCGACGAGCCAGAGACCGAGGCCGAGATGGCCGTGCTCAGCGCCACCCCGGCGGCTGACAACACGCTGAGCGCGGCGGCCCGGCTGGCAGGCACGCAGCCGGTCGGCTCGCACCACCTGCTGCTCGCGGCTCTCGCTGATCCCGACACCGCGGCGTCGCGCGTGCTCGCGACCCTCGGTATTGACCTGGACCAGGCCAAGGAGGCGCTCCGCGCGGTTGACGTCACTGGGACGAGCGATGAGCAGCCAGAGGAAGCAGGCAGGCGCCAGATGGAAATCCAGGTAACCGACGAGAAGGTCATCATCGAACTGTCCGACCCCGCGATCCGCCGGACGGCCGCCGCCGCCCTGGTCGCGCTCGGCGAGCAGGCTGACCCGCCCGGCACGATCAGAGGCGACTTGCCAGCCGCGGCCAGCCTGAGCGCCGTCTGGCAGTCAATTCAGGACAGCCTCGCCGCGATCCAGCAGCGAGCCGTCAGCGACGCCGAAGCCGCTGCCCGCGAGACCGAGCCGCCCGCCTAGCGGGTGCGGTGGAGGAGGGCGTCGGGCAGGTGCATGCGCAGCATGATCTGGTCCACGTCGGAGGGTCGCTCGCGCCGGGAGGCGAGCGACACGGTGATCATGACCGCGAACGCGAGCGGAACGGTCCACATCGCCGGGTAACCGAGCAGCACGGCCGCCCATCCGGTGTGGGCCAGCCCGAGCATCGTCGCGATGATCGCGGCGCAGCAGCCGCCGCCACCGAGCAGTACCCCGGCCATGGCTCCCCGCCAGGTCAGGCCCCGCCACCAGATGCCGAGCACGAGCAGTGGGCAGAACGAGGAAGCCGCGATCGCGAACGCCCAGCCGACTAGCACGCTGGCCGAGAAGTTCTCCACGAGCAGCGCGGCCAGCACCGCCACCGTTCCGGCCCCGAGCGCGCACCACCTGAACGACTGGACGCCGCCCCTGAGCACGTCGTGCGAGAGGGCCCCGGCGACACTGACGAGCAGTCCTGAGGACGTGGAAAGGAACGCGGCGAAGGCACCGGCCGCGACGAGCGCCGCGAGCGCCGTTCCGGCCGGCCCGGGCAGGAGCAAGCTGGGCAGCGCGAGCACGATCCCGTCGGTGTTGCCGGTCAGGTAAAGCTCAGGTGCCCGCAGCCGGCCGAGCACCCCGAGGATCGCGGGGAAGATATAGAAGGCGCTCAGCAGGAGGAGCACGAACAACGTCGTCCGCCTGGCCGCGACGCCGTCGCGGTTCGTGTAGAACCTGACCAGGATGTGCGGCAGGCCGATCGCGCCGAAGAAGGTCGCGATGATCAGGCCGTAGGTCGCCGCCAGCGGATGGGCGCCGTCCGAGCCCACCGTGACGAACGGCGAATTCCAGGCGGGTGCGTGCGGCTGCACCAGGCCGATCCTGGTCGGGACCACCGCGCCCGCACTGAAAGTCAGCTTCGCGCCCTTCCCGGCGGTGTGCTCGCCGGACCCGAGCACGGTTGAATCACCCGCGACGGTCTTCCCGTCGAGCACCCCGCTCGCCGTGACCGTAACCGGCCTGGACACCGTGAACTGGATGGCCTCGGGAACGTCTACCGTCGTCGTGCGCGCGAACGTGGGCGCCCGGTCCGAGGTGAGGTTGGCTACCGGCCCGTGCCCGGCGTAATAGAGCAGTGCGATCGCCGGAATGCCGATCGCGCAGATCTTCAGCCAGTACTGGAATGCCTGGACGAACGTGATCCCTTTCATGCCGCCCATGGCGATGTTGACGCTGACCACGATGCCGAGGCCGACCACGCCGACCCAGTAAGGCGTGCCGAGCACCACCTGCAAGGTAAGCCCGGCCCCGTCCATCTGCGGCAGTAGGTAAAACCACCCGATGATCAGCACCAGCACGGTCGAGCCCTGGCGCAGCCTGGCCGACTGGAGCCTGCCGCCGGCGAAGTCAGGGATCGTGTAAGCGCCGAACCGCCGGAGCGGGGCGGCGACCAGCAGCAGCAGCACCAGGTAACCGGCCGCGTAGCCGACCGAGTACCAGAGCGAGCCGAGTCCCTGCGCGAACACCAGGCCGGCGATCCCGAGGAACGACGCGGCCGAGAGGTACTCACCCGAGATCGCGGCCGCGTTCACCGGCGGTGACACTTCCCTGGCCGCGACCATGAAGTCCGCCGGGGTCCTGGCGATCCTGATGCCGCGGGCGCCCACGCCGACGGTGAGGATCATCACGACGGCGATGGCGGCGACGGCCGCGAACTCAGTCATCGGCCGCCGCGCCGTCGACGCGCTGCGCGAGCTTGGTGAACTGCCGCTCGAGCCTGGCCGATTGGTGCACGTAAAAGGTTCCGATGATCAGGATCACGGGGAACACCCCGACGCCAAGCGCGACCAGCGTCAGCGGAAGCCCGAGCACGGTGATATGACTGGCCGACGGCAGCAGCGCCCACAGGATGGGAAAGGACGCGGTCACAGCCAGGGCGAAGGCCAGGCACACAAGCGAAAGGCCGAGCTGGGCCCTGATCAGGGAACGGATCAAGATCTGCCAATAATCGCGGTCGGGCTGTGAGACGTCGTTCTGGCCGCCGAGCAGGGAGACCTCGCCTGGGCCCCAGGCTAGGCTCCTGATCGGACCACCGGGCTCTTCGCCGTCCACGCTCGCTCAGCGTCCGTCGGCGGCCTGGAGAAACCGCTCGCGCACGTCGCGGGCGTGCCTGCGGCTGACAGGAAGCACCTGCCCGGCGACCGTCACGGTGTGATTGCCGCCCACGACGGCAAACTCGGTGATCGCCCTGATCGGCACCAGGTGACCTCGGTGGATCCTGACGAAGCCGTGAGCCGACCATTTCTCCTCGACATGAGAGATCGGCATCCTGATCAGGTGGGCCGTGCCGTCGGTCAGGTGCAGCCTGACGTAGTCGCCGACCGCCTCGACCCAGCACACCTGGGCGGCGTCGACCATCCGCGTCCGCCCGGAGATCTCGACCGGGATCGCCGGGGCGGGCTTGTCCGCGACGGGCTTGGATTGGCGGTGATCGGTGCCAAGCGCACGGTAAACCGCGGTCTCCAGCCGGGCGCGGGAGATCGGCTTGAGCAGGTAGTCCCGCGCCTGCACGTCGAAGGCCCGCACCGCGTACTGCTCGTAGGCGGTGACGAAGATCACCGCCGGGGGCACCGCGAAGCGCTGCAGCAACCTGGCGACCTCGAGCCCGTCAAGGTCGGGCATCCTGACGTCGAGTAGTACCAGGTCGTAGGGACGCTGCTGCAGCAGCCTGATCGCGTCGGTCGAACTGCCCGCGGTGTCGACCGGATCGACGGCCGGGATCGTCCTGAGCAGGTAGGCAAGCTCGTCCCTGGCCGGCGCCTCGTCGTCGACCACGAGAGCCGAGGCACGGGCGACCCGCGAGCGCGAACCGTCGAGGGGTGCGTGGGCGGTGGTCATGCCGAGGCCAGCACGGCGGAGTACTTGGGCAGGTGCATCGTGACCTTCGTTCCGGCGCCGACGCCGGTCTCGATCGTGAGCCCGTGGTCGCTGCCGAACGTCGCGCGCAGGCGTTCATCGACGTTCCGCAGCCCGACGGAATCGGACACCCGGTGACCGGACATGATCTCGTGCAGGCGCTGCGGGTCGGCTCCGGCTCCGTCGTCCTCCACGGTCACGATCGCCTCGTGGCCGCCGTCGGCGGCGACTATCTTCAGCAGGCTGCTCCCCGAGCGCCGCTCGAGCCCGTGCCTGATCGCGTTCTCCACCAGGGGCTGGAGTACCAGCGAAGGGACCTTCACGCCCAGCGTCTCAGGAGCGACCCGCAGAATCACCGCGAGCCGGTCGCCGAAACGAGCCCGCTCGAGTTCGAGGTAACTCTCCACCAGGTGCAGTTCCTCGGCGAGGGTCACGTACTGGCTGTGCTCGCGGAACGTGCTCCTGGTGAACTCGGCGAAGCCGAGCAGCAGATCCCTGGCCCGGTCGGGATCGGATCTGACGAAGGACTCGATCGCCGTCAGCGCGTTGTACACGAAGTGCGGGCTGATCTGCGCCCGCAGGAAGTTCAGCTGGGCCTGGACGGTCCTGGTGCGCGAGGCGTCAAGCTCGGCTAGCGCCAGGTGCGTCGAGACGAACCTGGCCACCTCGCCGACGGCCCGCACCAGGTCGGCCGAGGCCGAAGGGCCGAGCGCGGCGAGCGCGCCGACTACGGATCCGTCTACCGCGATAGGCACGGCGACCCCGGCGTGTACCGGGCATTCGTCGGAGTGACCGCACTTCAGGTCATTAGCGGTCAACGGCTTGGTGCGCCCGGAATCGACGACCTCCTGCAGGCACTTGGCCAGGGCGTCCCTGTGCCGCTCAGATCCCTCGTAGGCGAGCAGTCCCTTGCGGCCGGCCAGGGCGACGGCCGGCGTGCCGAGCAGCCGGCGAAGAGCGGGGGCGGCGCTTCCGGCGGCACCCGCGGTCAGACCGCCCCGCAGCGCGGACACAGCGACGCTCGCCGTGTGCAGCGTCTCGTAGGTGACATGCTGACGGGGGGTACCCATCAGCCGTGAACTACGGGTCCAGAAGGCCACTGCACAGGCCAGTGCGACGGCGACGGCCGCCAGCAAGATCCATAGGCCCGCCATGGTCGCACTATAGCCACTATCACACATCGTGAGAAGAGTGTGATTACTGCGATGGCGGCCGGCCGCCAGGCGGGCCTAGTCAGGTCCGGCGGCACCGGCCGGTGCGATATTTTGGTGGCGAAATCTTCTGTCTTTTCCTTTACCCGGAATTAACGCTGCCGATTTAATTTGCCCGTCGGAGGGAGGCGATGGCGGGGTCTTGCTGTCCGGCCCTGGGGTGATACGTTCGCCGGGCCGGGCGATGAACGGTGCGCGGACGACCGTTCGTCCCTGGTGCACGACCGCTCCTCGCATTCCGTGGCAACCTCGTCGCTGGGGTCTGTCGGCCGGGTCTGCCGCCGAAATACGTTGCCGAAGACAGTGGCCGGTTGCGCCAGCGTTCCAGCATGTCCGGAGGGAGAGCAATGACCGAGAACTCGGAAAACGAAGTCTCTGAGTCTCAGATCGCGGTGCACTGGCGCGAGGAGGAGTACTTCGACCCGCCGCCTGGCTTCGCCGCGCAGGCGAACGCGAATGACCCGGCGATTCTCGAGCGCTTCAGCGAGGACAAGTTCCCCGATTGCTTCACCGAGTACGCTGACATGCTCCACTGGGACAAGAAGTGGGACACCGTACTCGATACTTCTGACGCGCCTTTCTGGAAGTGGTTCGGCGGCGGCAAGCTTAACGCCTGCTACAACTGCGTCGACCGGCACGCGGAGTCCAATCCCGACAAGACCGCGGTCATCTGGGTTCCTGAGCTTGAAGAAGACGAGACTGTCTATATCAGCTACGGCGAGTTGCTGCGACGGGTCAACGAGTTCGCGGCGTTGCTGAGGGACTTCGCCGGCCTTAGCACCGGGGACCGGGTCACCTTGCACATGCCGATGGTGCCCGAGGCGGTCGTGACGATGCTGGCCTGCGCCAGGATCGGGGTCGTTCACTCGCAGGTGTTCGGCGGGTTCTCAGGCAACGCTTGCGGCACCAGGATCGCCGACTCTGGCAGCCGGGTCCTGATCACGATGGACGGCTACTTCAGGGCCGGCTCGATGACCGACCATAAGGTGAAGGCCGACGAGGCGGTCGCCGAGGCCGCGCGCCAGGACCAGGAAGTCGACAAGGTGCTGATCTGGCGCCGCCATGCCGGGGAGTACGCGTCGTCGACGCCGATGGTTGACGGGCGGGACTTCTTTATTGACGAGCACCTCGGAGAGTACGCCGGGCAGACCGTCGAGCCCGTGTCCCAGCCGGCCGAGGCGCCGCTGTTCCTGATGTACACGTCGGGCACTACGGGCAGGCCGAAGGGCGCGCAGCACTCGACCGGCGGCTATATGGCATACGTGACCGGTACCTCGAAGTTCTACCAGGACATTCACCCCGACGACGTCTACTGGTGCATGGCCGACATCGGCTGGATCACCGGTCACTCCTACATCGTCTACGGGCCGCTGGCGCTCGGCACCACGACGGTGATGTACGAGGGCGTGCCGAACTACCCGGACGCCGGGCGGCCGTGGCGCATAGCACAAGAGTTGGGGGTAAACATTTTCCACACTTCCCCAACGTCGATCCGCATGCTCCGCAAAGTCGGCCCAGATGAACCGGCGAAGTATCACTACCACTTCAAGACAATGACCACGGTCGGCGAGCCGATCGAGCCCGAGGTCTGGCGCTGGTACTACCACTCGGTCGGCAAGGGCGAGGCCGCGATCACCGACACCTGGTGGCAGACCGAGACCGGCGGGTTCCTCGGCAGTACCCTGCCTGGCCTGCAGCCCATGAAGCCAGGTTCGTGCGGTCCAGGCGCGCTCGGCATCTTCCCCGTCATCTACGACGAGGACAGGAACGAGATCCCGAAGGGCAGCGGCAAGGCGGGCAACATCTGCATTCGCAACCCGTGGCCGGGCATCATGCAGACGGTCTGGGGCCAGCCCGAGCGATTCCTTGACGTCTACTACCGCAAGTACAACTCTGACCCGGAGAGCAAGGACTGGCACGACTGGCCTTACTTCGCCGGCGATGGCGCGCTCGAGGCCGAGGACGGTTACTTCCGTATTCTTGGCCGGATTGACGACGTCATTAACGTCGCTGGTCACCGGCTAGGTACGAAGGAACTTGAGTCGGCGGCGCTGACCGTGCCCGAGGTCGCCGAGGCGGCCGCGGTGCCGGTGGTCGACGACATCAGGGGCCGGATGGTGGAGATGTACATCTCCCTCAAGCCCGGCGTCGCCCCGGAAGGCATGGAAGCCAAAGTCACCAAGGCGATCGAGGTGGAGATCGGGAAGATCGCCAGGCCGAAGCACGTGTGGCTCGTACCCGACATGCCGAAGACGCGGTCAGGCAAGATCATGCGGCGGGTAATCGCGTCCGTGTCCAACTTCACCGATGTCGGTGACGTGACGACGCTGGCCAATCCCGAGGTGGTCGAAGGTATCAAGCACCATGTTCAAAGCGCCAAGGTCGCCAGGGGCGAGCAGCCGCGGGAGCTTTCCGAGACCGAGCTAGCCGAGATTCAGGCCTTCGGCAACGAGTAAGCAGTGGCAGTGAGCCGGTGGCGCCCTGGCGGCACCGGCTCACTCGGAGGCCTCGCCCTGCCACCTGGAGATGGCGTCGGAGCGCGAGACCGCGCCGAGCTTGCCGTAGATGCGGTTGACGTAATTCTTGACCGATTTCTCGGTCAGAAACAGATGATCAGCGATCCCCGCGTTCGAATGCCCGGCGGCGATCAAAGCTATGATCTGGGCCTCGCGGCCGGTGAGGCACGACTGCCCGGCCATCCTCGTGGAACTGAGGTTCGTCATGAAAAACGAACCTAAAGGCCGCCCGCAAGTCAGTGAATGCCCAAGTCGACCAACTCACTGAATCGCGCGAGGAGCGGTCTTGCGGTGCGACAAACGGTTCGGGCTGACACCGGTGCGGCGCTCAGACGGGCCACTGCTCGCGCCGGTAGCCCATGTCCCAGAACATCCATTCGTAGCGGCTGGTGGTCACGAAGTGGCTGGTGACCCGGTCGCGCTCCTTCTGGCCCAGGCTGAGGCTCAGTTCCTCGGTGGCGGCGATAACCTCCCTGGCCTCGTCGCCGAACTCGCCGGCGCCGTAGGTGTTGATCCACTGCTGGTAGCTCGGGTTGGGCGACCCTAGCTTGATCAGGTGCTTGCCGACTTCCCAGTAGATCCAGTAGCAGGGAAGCACGGTGCCGACGCCCTCGGCGTAGGTGCCACCGCCGGTCGCCGCGAGCAGGTAGCTGGTGTAGGCGAGCGTGGTCGGTGCCTCCTGCGCCGCGTCGGCGGCCGCCGGGTCGATTCCGAGTTCGACGAGCAGGGTGCTGTGCAAGGACATTTCGGCCGACACGACTCCGGCGGCGTGCCTGGCGAACATCTCGGTCTGCGCGACGTCCTGCGCCCTGCTGGCTACCAGGGCCAGCGCCTGGGCGTACTTGCGAAGGTAGAGCGCGTCCTGGATGACGTAGAACTCGAAGGCCGCGCGGGGAAGGCTGCCGTCGGCCAGTCCGGTCACGAACGGGTGCTTGAGGATCGCCGCGTAGATCCCGGTGATCTCGCCCCACAGTTCGGCAGCAAAGCTCTCACTCATACCCTGCTCGTCTCTCGTGTTCTGCCCGGTTTAGCTCTTGTCCGGCATCGTAACGAGGCAGGGGCGCTTCCATGGCGGCTAAGCGGCGCTTCTGGCGAACGAGATCAGCGGCGCGAAGTCCCGGCTCGCATCGGCCGTCTGGAGGGCCGTAATATAGCTGCGCCGAAGTGCCCCAGGGTCGATCAGGAGACCTCCGCCCCAGTCGAACGGCTTTCCGCCGAGCGCCACGATCAGGGCGTCCGACGCCAGACGTGACCATCTGCCGTTGCCGTTGGGAAACGGATGGATCGCGACCAGCCGGTATCCGAACCTGACTGCCAGTTCGTCGTCCTCATAGCGGGCAGCGCTGCCGTCGCCGAGCCAGGCACGAGCGTCAGCTTCAAGGTTTCTCATCTCCATGCGTATCTGCCAGGGGGCCGCACCCAGGTTCTTCTCGGTAGTCCTGTATTCGCCTGCCCAGTCCCACACCTCGCCGTACATTCGCCGGTGCAAACCCCTGAGCCACTGCTCGTTCGCGACTGACTCGGGGCGCAGCCGACGACGCGAGAGCAGCAGCCATGACCTGGCGCGGCTGATGTTCTCTGCTTCCACACTATTAAGTTCCTTGCGGTTGAACAGGGGCAGCAAGAGGCCGCAGCGTTCCTGCTCAGTGAGAGGTGTGGCGTCGTCAGGCTCGGCTAGCGGGTCAGTCATCGCCGTCGGTGCTCCACAGCCCGCCGCGTTCGATCAGTTGCCTGGTGAATTGCTTCTCTAGCTCGCTGATGTTGCCCGTCGCCTGATCCTCAAGGAGCATTGTCTGTTCGATCGCCGCCAGATGGCGTCGAGCGAGCTCACGGGCTCGGTCTTCGACGATGTCGGTCAAGGGGCGGCGAGGTACCAGGACGTAAACGAGGTCGCAGCCGAGTGCGTCCGCTGCCCGCTTGAGGGATTCCAGCCGGATTCTGTCCCTTGCCTCCGATTGTTCGAGCCTGATCACGGCTCCAGGCGTGGTACCCAGGCGGCTGGCCAGCGCCGCTGCGCTCATGCCAAGCGCCTCCCTGACCGCCTTGATCCAGCCGCGAGGCGGCCGGGGGAACGCCAGGACGTGCTGAAGCTCATCGAAGTGACTATCGAGCAACGTCCGGCTCCGTGCCGATACCCGGCTGGAGACCTTAGCCACGGCAATCCCAGAAGAGTGAGTTATAGCTCAGTACTACGGTCACTTGATATGTACTGCACTTCATCATAGCGACAGCATAACATGCATTTCAGTGCAACTTATAGCGCCGCTACCCCACGCTCCGAACAACATGAGGTAGCGGCGCCGGCTTACTTATGTCTCTTCCAGAAGGGGGAAGGCGCGGTGGCGTCGGGGCGGGACCAGGAAGTTCTGGCGCCTGGTGGCCTGGGTGAAGCGCTCAAGGCCGTCGTCATCGCCGTCGGCCGCCTCTACTCCGGCCGGGACGCTGGTCGCGGTGCCGCCGTCCTGGCCGACCTTGACGTAGTCGAGCGAGGCCGAGTTGATCCGCATGACGCGGAAGAACTCGGCGGTCGGCACGAACACGGTGAACTCTAGGGTCGGCTGGGTGGAACCGTCGGGCACGTCGAACGACGAAAGCCCAGGGCCGTCGTTCCTGATGTGCAGCGGGGTGCCGTCCGCGGCCCGGCTTGACCGCTGGAGGCCGGCTAGGTGCCCGACCCGGTACTTCTGATGGTCGGTGACCGAGGGGTCGAAGTTGGTGGCCTGGTCGTTGGGGCCGAAGAACAGGTTCGGCAGGAACGCTGATTTCCGCTGGGTGGCGAGGTTGCCGGTCGGGGCGCCGAGCCCGCCGCCGTTGGTGAAATTGTCGTTCGGGTCCTGCGGGTAAGGCAGGCCTGGGGCGCCGGTCGCGGTCTTGGAACGGAACATGTACTGGATCCGCTCGCTGAACGTCTCGGGCTCGTCCGAGTCGGCGCCGTTCACGCTGTAGAACTGCTCGAGATCGTCGATGACGTGGGAGAGGTGCTGTATCGATCCGTTGTCGAAGTAGTCACCCGCCTTGGCCGTGGTCAGCTGGGCGGACGAGGTTCCCGCGAAGGTGACCGTCGCCCCGTTCGGCGCGCTGCCGGCCACCTGCTGGTCGACGAAGCCCATCCACATCGATGAGGCCGGGTTGATCTGGTCGGTGAAAGAGAATCCGTTGATCACCGCGAGCTGCCTGGGCAGTCCTGGCTGGACGAAATTCAGCCTGGGCGTCTTGAAGTTGAACAGGCCGTTGAAGTTCGGGGAAGGCACGAAGCCGTTGTTCAGTATGTCGCTGCCGTTGAACCAGGCGGAGACCTCGGTGATGTTCACCAGCGAGTCGCTGCGCAGCGTGAACAGGACGTCGTTGCCCTCGATCTGCACCGGCACGTTGTAGAGCCGCTTGGTGATACCAGGATTCAGCGGCGACACGTCGGTCGGGCTTGGCACGGCCTCCTCGAGCGCGTACCTGCTGGTGTTAGAGGCCAGCCTCGGCATGGCGCTGGAGACCAGACTGCTCGGCAGCCGGTTAAAGTACGGCAGGCCGTAGGCGACGAACGTAAAGACCCCGCTTGGCGAGAACGCGTACGCTTCCTCGATCGTGGCGAGGGCGGCGGTGAGCGTCTGCTGGTCACGCTTGGTCGGGTTGCGGGTCAGGGAGGCGGGCGCCAGGAAGGTATAGAGCACGCCGAAGTCGACTAGCACTCCGGCTACGGTCTGGGCCGGGTGAACGTAGGCCCCGATGTCAAACTGGATGTCGGGGAGCGAGCTGCTCGCAGCGGTGCTTGACCTTGTTATGGTCGCGGCCCTGGCTCGCTGCGGTGTCCAGGCGGCGGCTCCGACCGCGAGCAGGCTGCCGGCGAACGCGCCGACGCCACCGACCTTAAGTACAGTGCGCCTGCTTAACGGGGCCGAAGGTAGCTTGACGTAGTCGGGGACTTCTGCCTGGTAGTTAGCAGGGGTTGGCTTCCCGCGCATCGGGCAACGGCCCGTGCTTGATCCTGAGTTGTCCATGACTGACTCTTTTCGCGCTGGTTTTCGATTTGACCAAGACAGAGGGTCGTCTAGGCATCACCACCAGTCACGAATCCATACATGAGCCTAATAATCCGAATGCTGATGTCAAGGGGGAAATGTCGTCCGCGCCGCGCCCCCGCCCCCGAGTCGGCCCCCGCCCCGCTCCGGCGCCCCCGCGCCGCGCCCGCCCCGCCCCGCGCCCCCGCGCCGCCCCGCGCCCGCGCCGCGCCGCGCCCGCCCCGCGCCCCCGCGCCGCCCACCCCGCTGGCGTGGTCATCCCGAACCGGGCAAACCAGACTATTCACCTCATAGCCCGGACCGCAACAACATCGCTGGGACATCGATGCTGCTCGGCGGTCTCGACTTACCGCAACGATGGCCCATGGATGCTGTTGCCGCAGCATCAATGGCCCACCGTTGCGGTTGCCCGTGCCCGGCTGAGCAGCATCTATGGGACATCGTAGCGGTTGGCTGAGCTGAAATGTCCGTATAGCTGACGCCGTCGGCCAGCTCGCGGCCCGGCCCTGGGCGGCTCGTGCGACCGAAGCGGGGACTGCCGAGCCGATTTTTCGGCTTTGTCCCGTCTGTACGACTGTCGTTCGCGCGCTGACATGGGGTGCCGGATCCGTACAGCCAGGCAATTGCGGAACGCGGCCGGGCGCCGCCCGCTACACCCCGCGCTGCCCCCCACGCACCACCCATAGCGCACGGGGCTGGTCTTAGGCACTCATCAATTTGCGACCGAAGTTAACCCAAGAAGCCAATTACGAATAAATTACATATGCCCAAAACACTAACGCTAACGTTATAGACCAATGACCTTTCCTGCGATAGCGTCTTGAGGCAGTCATGTCCAGCGCAGCGAACGCAATAGCTTGAGGAGAAGCTTGACAATGCGCAGATCCGTTATCGCGGCCCTGCTCACCGGGTCGGCACTGGCGTTAGTGCCCGCAGCAGCGGCGGCAGGGACGGCTGGCCTTACGCAAGCCGCACCGGTCGCTCATGTCCGCACCGGTCCGGCCGTACTTATTCATCCGGGCGTGGTCCACGCGCTCAACCGGTTCAGTCAACCACCCACCACCGCCGATTGCGAGGCCGCTTTCGACGTCGCCTGCTACGAGCCGGCTCAGATCCAGCAGGCCTACGGCACCCCTGAGCTGTACGCGAGGGGCATCACAGGCCGGGGCGAGACGATCATCATCGTCGACTCGTTCGGCTCGCCGACAATCCAGTCGGACCTGAACACGTTCGACTCAACCTTCGGCCTGCCCGCCCCGCCATCCTTCACGATCCTTCAGCCGGCCGGGGCGGTCCCGCCGTTCGACCCGACCAACGACGACATGCTCGGCTGGGCCGGCGAGACCACCCTGGACGTCGAGTACGCGCACACGATCGCGCCGGGCGCGAACATCGTGCTGCTAGAGACCCCGGTCTCAGAGACCGAGGGCACGACCGGCTTCCCGCAGATCGTCACCGCGGAGGAGTACGCGATCGAGCATAACCTCGGCGACGTCATTAGCCAGAGCTTCAGCGCCACCGAGCAGACCTTTACCACCAAGGGCCAGATTGAGGCGCTTCGCGGTGCCTACCGGCTGGCCGCCAGGAACGGCGTCACGGTCCTGTCCGCCACTGGCGACAGCGGCGCCGCCAACGTGGGCCTGGACGGCGAGACCTTCTACACATTCCCGACCACGACCTGGCCGCCGAGTGACCCGCTGGTCACCGGCGTCGGCGGTACCCAGCTTCACCTCAACGCCAACGGCAATCACACCTCGCCTGACACGGTGTGGAACGACACCTTCAGCGTCGCCACCAACCAGTTCATCTTCGGCGACAACGGCCCGAACCCGCTCGCTGGCGGCGGCGGCCTGTCCGTGTGGTTCAGGCGTCCCGAGTACCAGAGTTCGGTCAGGAGCGTGGTAGGCGACAGCCGCGGCGTCCCCGACATCTCGATGAGCGGAGCCTGCAACGGCGCCGTCGACGTTTACCAGAGCTTCCCCGGCGAGCCGGCTGGCTGGTTCCCGACCTGCGGCACCAGCGAGGCGACGCCGTTGTTCGCCGGCATCGTGGCGCTGTCTGACCAGGTCGCCGGGCACGGGCTCGGGGTCATCAACCCGGCCCTGTACCAGTTGTCGCAGGAGAACGCTCGCGGCATCGTCGACATCACCTCGGGTAACAACACCGTTACCTTCCCGCAGGACAACGAGAACATTACCGTCCAGGGCTTCGACGCCGGACCTGGTTACGACCTGGCCTCCGGTGTCGGCACCGTCTGGGCACCCGATTTCGTCTTCGAGCTGGCGGCAGCAGCCGGTCATTAGCAGCTAGTCAGAAGCGGCGCGATCCGGCTCCGGGTCGCGCCGATTCTGGCTGGTCAGGGAATCGTGACTCCTTGCAGCGTCACGCCGCCAGGATTCTGCGTCGGGTCGAGTTCGGTCTGAACGTTCACCCCGGTCGGCGGGATCGTGTCGAGCACGAACGGGACGTTCGCCGGGTTAAAGGAGCAGATCGCCGGCGGCAGCGACTCGCCCGCCACAGCGGCCGAGCAGACGCCGAAATTGAACGATTGCGGAGTAGCGGTGAAGGTCCTGGCGTCGTCGACACCGAACCCGTCCTGGCCGGTCAGCGTCACCGTGAACGTCCAGCCTGAGCCTGGCGTGCCGAGCAAGGACGTCGGCACGGTGATCGTGACCAGGCCAGGTGTCTCGCCGCCCGACAGGCTGAGCTGGGCGACGGAGACCTGCGGCGTGCCGACACTTGAGGAGCCTGAAAGCCCGCTCGTGGAGCTCCCTGGCGTGACCCAGTCGTCGGTTCCGAAGCCGTCCAGCTCGATGAGCTGGTTCCACGCGTCGGCAGGCGCGATCGAGTAGTTGAAGGCGCCGGCCGCTCCGGTCGACTGGTTCTCCCCTGCGGGCACGCTGCCGGACGGCGAGTGGATGTAGAGGTCAATGAGCTGGGCGCCGAGCAGGGAGCCGAAGGTCGGCTGCAGGTTCGCGATCCCTACCTGGAAGGTAACCGTGCTGCCCGAGTTGATCACGGTCAAGCCGTTCAGCCGGAACGAGTCAGGCGCGAAGGTCGGCGAGCCGCCGGTGTTGGTCGCGGTCGGGTAGGCGTACGTGCCCGGGCCGCTGCCACCACCGGGGGCGGCGGCCGCGTTCAGCACCACCGTGCCTGGCACGAACAGGTCGGTCACGGTGAAGATCGCCTCGTTCGTCGCCCCGCCGGGAGCCGTGGCCGCGACCTCGACCGAGTTCGTGCCTGGCTGCAGGCTCAGCGTCGCCGAGAAATCGCCCGAGGAGTCAGCGGTGACCGTGGCGATCGACGTAGCCGGGGTGGCCGCGCCTGGTGCCGTGCCGGTAACCGCGACGTCCACGGTCGCGCCCGGCGTCGCAGTCCCGCTGACCGTTTCCGAGGCGGTGTCGACCGTGACGCTCGGCCTGGTGAGATTCTCAGGCACGTCGCCGCCGGCCACGGTCAGCGGCGCGGTCACGTTCAGCGTCGCGGCCGCCGGGCCGCCGCCCGCGTACCGGCTCGCCACAATCGAAGGCTGCTCGATCAGCTTGCCCGAGGCCTGATCGGCGATCAGCCTGAGCAACTGCGCCTGCGCCCAGGTCAGCGGCGCGGCCGAGCCGTCCGCCTGCCCGTCGGTGAACCCGATCGACGCGGTCGCTGGGTCGGACCCGTACGGCGACGCGGGCACGTCCGGGTAATTCCACACTTGTTCTGGCACCAGGCCGACTCCGGACGCGGAATTCAGCATGAAGCTCAGGTCGGCGGTACCTGCTCCGGAATTGCCAGCAAGCACCTGATACTCACCGTTCTCCCCGGAAAGCACCGGCCAGGGATGGCCGGTTCCCTCGTCGTTGGTGGCCCACGGCTGGCCATCAGCCGAGCAATCGTTGAACACCGCTTCTTCGCAGTCGCCGTAGCCGTCGCCGTTGTAGCGAAGGGCGCCGGTGCCGGCCGGGGTGCTCGCGGCGATCGTGGCGCCGGTGACCGCGAGCGAATTCCTGACCACGGGGTCGCTGGCGGGCAGTTCGCCCTGCCTGACCAGCTCGAGGAAACCCTGGTCGACCACGGAGCGCTGGTCGAGGCTGGCCGGGTCGCCGTTGCCGAGGGTGTAGGAGAAGGCCTGGTCGGGATTGCCGGTCTTGTCGATCCTGATGAAGTAAGGCTGCGCCGACAGGGGGCCGTTGTCGGTAATAGTGGTGGCGAGGATCAGCCGCCTGAAGTTGTCGGCGGTAGCGAGGAACAGTCGCTGCGACGCGGTATCGCCTTGCACCTTGGCGATCGCCGCCGCCGCGACGAGCCCGGCTACCTCGTCGGCCATCGTCGAGGGCGAGAACCCAGTTTGCTCTTCCCAGCGTTCGACTCCGTCAGCGGGGCCATTGGCCGCCAGAAAATCGGCTGCGGGACGGATGTGGTCAACGTAGAGCGAAGCGTCTGAGCTTAGGCCCGCCTGCCAGGCGGCCAGGATCGGGTCGGCCGTTTCGTCGAGCTGAAGACCGCCGGTGTCCGGCGCGGCCTCGCCGTTGAGCAGGCCGTTGCGGGGGAAGGATCCATTCGGCAGTTGCAGGTCATCGAACCAGTAGCGCACCAGCTGCCTGGCCGTGGCGAGGTCGCCGTCGGTGAGGAACCCGGTGAAGGTCTCGTAGGCGTCCCTCGGGAAGACCTCGCGGTAGGAGCCGAAGTACGGGGCCAGGCCGTTGGTTCCTGTCTGCCCGGCCGGCACCGCCTGACCCCACGGGCTGGCGAGCGAAGCGGCCGTCGCCCCGGCGAAGGTCTTGTCCTCGCTGGCCTTGATGACGTTAGCGCTCAGGTAGTAGGCCCTTACCTCCGCGGCGCTGACGCGGCCGAAGGACTGAGGCGCGCGCAGCCCGGCGTCGTAGGCCAGCCAGCCCGCCTTGTAGGCCGCGTAGGTCAGCGCGAACGGAGCGGCCGAAGCGGATTCGGCGGCCCGCAGTGCGTGGTGCTCTGAGCGGCCGAATCCGAGTGCGACCGTCTCGCTGTCAGAGGCTAGCTCTACGGTTTGAACTACGTTGCCGTCGCTGGCGTCGGGTGCCGTCGACGTCAGTGCCCCGGAGCTGTCGAGTTCGGTGAGGCCGTCGCTGGCCGTGCCCGCGAAGCCGGTCTCGACTTGGGTGAAGGGCTGGCTGGCCGCGAGGGAAGCGTAGATCGGAGTCGCGTAGCTGCGGTTGACCGCCTCAGTGAAGGAGTTGGTCGAGTAGGAGAGTGGGATCTGTCCGTGCGGGGTGCTGACGATGGTGGCTGACTCGCCGCCTGAGTTGTCCGCGCCGCCGCCGCCGTGACCGTTGAGGAGGGGGTTGAAGCGCAAGTAGAGGTGCAGGCCTGAGGCGGCGCCGGGCAGCCGGACGAGGCTGAACCGCATCACGACCGCCTCGGTGGCCGGGTCGGTGATGAAGTCCGTGACTATGTTGACGTCGTGGGCGGCGTCGTGGGCGGTGACCTCGCAGGCCATGCCTGTGCTGTCGAGCGGGGCGACGGTGTAGGTCAGGTCTCTTGGCTGCAGGTCGGTGAAGCCAGGGCCGGTCACGATCGGATCGAGGCTCTTGACGTCGGTGTTGTCGATGGTCGGGGCGTAGACGTCGGAAAGCTCGCCGTCGGCGACCGTGTACCAGACCTTCGAGCCGGTGTTCGTGGACGTTCCGACGCAGTCCTTGCGGGCTTCGTCGTAGTGAGAGGCGGCACCAGGCGCGCCGGCCGCTTCCTGGCCGGGCGAGCTGATCGTCAGGTCGAAGATGTGCAGGGAGGTGACGTTCTTGGCGACGCTGCCGCCGATGGTCGGCAAGGTCACCGACGTGACCTGCTTACCTGGAGACAGCGGGATCGCCGCATAGGACAAGCTGACCGGGATCGTGCCGCCCGGGTTCCAGCCGCCGGTCGTCGCGAGGAGGTCGGTGCCCGACGCCGCACTAGAGTCGATCCAGTCGCTGAACGTGACCGTCGCTGAACTTGTAGTGCCGTCGGCGTAGCCGACCGTGAACGTGCCCGAGGAATTACCGTACGCGGAGGCGCCGATGACGCCGAGCGTGGTGCCCGAGCCGTTGATCGGGATCGCCTGCCCGTCGGCGAGCACATTGTCCGGCTGGCCGGCCGGTACGTTGGGCCAGGTGATAGCGAGCCCGTCGTGCAGGAGACTCCGGCCGGGCTTCAGCGCGTCAGCGCCAAGGTCGGAGGCCGAGAAGGAATCGCCGATCCCGTCGTAGTTACCGGCCGCCGCACCGCTCGTCGTCGTGATGCCAACGTTGTCGAACGCCTGCACAAGTCCCGAAGAGGCACTGGCGGCATGGCTGGCTGTCGCCGTGGTAGTCGCGGCTGCGGTGGTGGCTGATGTGGAGGTGGCAGCTGATGTGGCGGCCGTGGTCGATGTGGCGGTGGTGGCACCGGCAGCCTCGGGCCAGGCGATCGCGACCGCGAGCGGGAGGGTCAGCGCGGCCAGCGCGGTCGCCGGTCGCCTGATACGTGCGGCTAATCTCGTGCGGCTCATCCGGCTCGTGCAGATCTTCTCGCCCATAAATGACATTTTGCGTCGTCTCGCGCCATATTCCTAGGCCTCAATAAAGGCAGCCCCAAGCGCGGCGGCCGCCCATTGAGCGACGGTCGGTCCGTGGGGGTCGCGGTCGGCTAGGCCGGGCGGCCCGGGCGGCCGGACCCGCCCTGGACGAAACCTCACGGACTAACCCCGCGAACCAGGCCTTAGCCGCATACCGGTCGACGCGTTGGCCCGCCAGCCTGCGCTGAAGGCCCGCCGATCACCGTCACTTGAAGAAAGGCACCCATAGCCCAGGGGTGGGTTTCCGCTGGAGTGAGGCGGGTGCCGGACGGTCTTGCCCGAGCACCAGGGGCACTTCGGGGTCGTTTTTACGGCGGCCCCCAAAGTGCCCCCGGTGTCCACCGCCGGGACAGCGGACTGCCCCGGATGCCAGGAATGCCGGGAATGGCGGAATGGCGGAATGGCGGGGAGGCTGAGAGCAGCGGGTCAGTCCGATTTCCGGACTCGGATATTTCGGGCCAGCGAAAGCAGCGAAGCCGGGGGGAGTGACTAGCCCGATCCGAGGCTCGCCGAACCTCGGCAGTCACCAAGGCCACACCAGCCCCAGCCGCTCAGGCCGGCCCCGGCCCGTCAGGCCAGCCTGACTCGGGCGGCCTTGGGGTCAGGCAGGCGGGTCGGGGGGCGGGACGAATCCGAGGCCCGCCGCGTCGGCGAGAAGTTGAGACGCGCGGAGCAGGCGCAGGTCGGACAGGAACGGCCCGGCGACCTGGATTCCGACCGGAAGCCCAGCCGAACCTGGACCGAGCGGCAAGGTCACGACCGGCAGCAGCACCGAGCCAGTGAGTCCGCACCAGATCGCCGCCGGGAAGTGGGGCAGCGGCACGCCGTCCACGTCCATGGTCCGTTCCTCGAGCGGGCGATCGGTGTCGTGCGGGAAGGCGCTCACCGGCATCACGGGAGCCAGGACCAGGTCGAACTGCTCGAAGAACGCGGCCCAGGCCAGCCGTTGCCGCTGCCGCTCCTCGACCGCGATCATCCAGTCCTTGTAGCTGCTGGTCATGCCCTGGGCGACCGCGATCAGCGGGTCGTCTCCTCCGGCCTTCGCGACTTCCGCCATCGCGGCGTACTCGTCCGGCGGCAACCCCATGCCGATCACTGGCAGGGCGATCTGCTGCCAGACCCTGAAGCTGTCCATCAGCGGGACCGGCGTCTTGGCCGCCTTCACCCTGGCGCCCGCATTCGCAAGCGCGGAGGCGAACTCGTCCAGCTTGGCCCGCACGTCCGACGCGGTCGGCAGGATACCGGTGCCCTCGTCGAACAAGGTGGCGATCCTGAGTTCGCTGACGTCGGTCAGTTCCGGTCCCTCAGTCAGGTTGAGCTGCCACCCGGGCGCGTTCTCTGGCAACGGCCCGGCCATTACTTCGAGCGCCGTGCGCAGATCGGCGATGCTGCGCGCGATCGGTCCGCCGACGCCCACGTCGACTTCGGTCAGGCTGCCGGGCGGGCCGGGGATGTGGCCGCGCAGCGGAATGATGCCCCAGGAGGGCTTCAGGCCGTAGACGCCGTTGTAGTGGGCCGGGATGCGGATGGAGCCGCCGATATCGCTGCCGAGTTCCAGCGGGGTGAGCCCGGCAGCCACCGCGGCGGCCGCGCCGCCGGAAGAGCCGCCGGTGGTTCTGGTGACGTCCCAGGGATTGTTGGTCCGGCCGTAGACCTCGTTGTAGGTCTGCCAGTCGCCAGCGAACAACGGTGTGTTCGTCTTGCCGAAAATGATCGCGCCGGCCGACTTCAGCCGGGCGACGGCGAGCGCGTCCCGCTCAGGCACGTAGTGCGCCAACTGCTGGGCGCCTGCCGTGGTAACCAGGCCTTCGGTCTCCCAGACGTCCTTAACCGTCATGGGCAGCCCGTGCAACGGCCCGGCCGTCTCGCCCTTCGCCGTGGCGTCGTCGGCCCGTGCCGCCGCTTGCCTGGCCCGGTCGACGTCGGTGGCGACGATCGCATTCAGGGCCGGATTCACTCGGTCGGCCCGTTCGAGCAGGTCATCGAGCAATTCCCGGCTGGAAATCTCGCGCGTCTTGAGCGCTTGCGTTAAATCGGACGCCGAGGCGGTGGCGGTATCAAGGTCCATGGGACGGACATTATCTCGGGCTGGGGTGATCAAGAAAGGGGATCTCGGGGGCGGGCGCGCAGGCCCGCCCCGAGACCATCGGCTATTTCTTTTGGGCGCCAGCGAAGTTCGGGTCGCTGGCCTTGCCTTTCTGGCCAGCAGGCCCTTTAAGCCCAGGCGAGCCGTCGGCGCCGGCGCCGCCATCTCCTGCCTTCGAGGTCTCGTCGCCGTTCTCGCCACCGTCACCGGCTCCGCCGCCCATGCCTTTGTCGCCGCCGGCTCCGCCCGCACCGGCCTTGCCCCCGGTCACCGAGTCCTTACTGAACTTGAGCGCGCTCGTGGTTGCCGACACCGTGAAGACGGCGCCGCCGGTGGCCTTGCCACCGTTGTTGCCCAAGGCGCCGTTTCCGCCGTTTCCGCCGGTTCCTCCGTCGGCGCCGTTCCCGCCGGCGCCGTTCTCCGTTCCGCCGTCACCGCCGCCGCCCCCGTCGCCGCCGTCGCCGCCTTGGCCGCCGGCTCCGCTAGTTCCGCTGTTGCCGGCGTCGGCCTTGGTCTTGGTGAAACTGTCGCCCTTGAGCGTGACTCGCGAGGTGGTGCTGGCGATCGCGCCGCCCTCGGCGCTGCCGGCGGCTCCGGCCCGACTGCCGGTCAGTCCGTCTCGCCCGACGACCCCGTGCGCTCCCGGCCGACCGTCACCGCCGGTGCCCGGGTCGGTCGAGTTGCCTCCGCCTCCGCCGTCGCCGCCGTTGCCGGCACCCAGATTGGCGCCGGCGCCCATACCGCCCGTTCCCCCGGCTCCGCCTCGGCCGGCCACTGCTTCGGTACCGGTGAACTTCGACGAGGTCACGGTTAGCGTGCCGGTGCTGTAAATCGCGCCGCCCGCGGCGGCCCCGCCCGCGCCGCCCTCAGCGCCGTTGCCAGAAGTGCCGGATAGTCCGGGGTCTCCTGACGCGCCCCCGGCTCCGGCCGAGCCGCAGGAAGGGCCGCCGTCGCCGCCAGTGCCGCCGTCGCCGCCGGCCGCGCCCGCTCCGCCAGTGCCGCCTGCTCCGCCGGCGCCTGCGATGGTGCCAGTGGCGGTGAACGACGAATCAGACACGGTCAGCGTGCCCGCGTTGTAGATCGCACCGCCCTGGGCCGCGCCGCCGTTGCCGCCATGAGCGGCGGCGCCGCCGTTGCCGCCGGTATTGCCATTGGCTCCGTTGCCGCCATCGCCGCCGTCGCCGCACACCATGTCCTCGGCACCGCCGCTGCCGCCGTCGCCGCCTCCGCCACCAGGTCCGCCAAAGCCGCCATCGCCGCCGTTCCCGCCCTGGCCGCCGTTCCCGCCAATGGCCACGTCATGCGCGAAGGTGGAATGAGTCACGGTGACGACCGAGCCGGCCGTGATGAAGATCGCGCCGCCCTGGCCCGCGCCACCGTCCGCTCCCGCCTTGCCCGCGCTTCCTGAGGTCCCTGGTTTAGCCCCGCCGCCGGCGTGGCCTGACCCGCCGTTGCCGCTGCCCTCGCCATCCGAGCCGTCGCCGCCCTTCGAGCCGGCCGCGCCGTCCTTGCCTCTCTTGCCGTCAGCGCCGGCCTTGCCGTTCGCGCCTGCGGTGAAAGCGTCCTCAAGCGTCAGGAACTCAAGGGTCAGCTGCCCGCCCGAGACCATGAAGAGCCGGCCGTTCCCGTTGGACGCGAACGCCACGCGCTTGCCCTTCGCGCTGATCGTCAGCTTCTTGCCGGCCGGTATGGTCAGTGGGCCGCCGGTGAACACGATCGTGCCGCTGCAACCGAAGTTCACGGTCGAGCTGATGCCGACGGCGGTCTTCAGCGCCGAGTAGGTGCAGCTCCTGACCGTCGTCGCCGGAACCCGCGTGCTCGCGCCGGCTGAATATCCGCCGAAGGCGAGCATCCCGCCGAAGGCCAGGGCTGTCGCCGCGCCCCCGGCGACGAGCCGCTTGCCGAGATCACCGATGGGAGCGTTCACGCCCCGACCTCCGTAGTTAGACAAGGACATTTGCCCTCATCTAACTACAGAAACGGCAGCTAAAGCCATGATCGGTCCGGCTAGCCGTTTTGCTCGTCACGCCATTCGATCCAGGTCCGCAGGTTGCCCAGGTCGTAATCAGGCCCGCCAACCCCGACGGTGAAGAGGGTCACCCCGAGTTCGACCAGCTTCGGCCCCGCTTCCTGCGGTGATCCGAGCCGCGGGTCCACGCCAACGGAGCGCTCGATCTCGGCCGGGTCGCGGCCCACGTCGGCGCAGTGCTGGGCGAGGATGGCTGACTTGCGCTCCAGGGCCTCGAAGTCGGCGAAGGTGTGCCAGATATCCGCGTGCGTGGCCACCAGCCTGAGCGTCTTCTTCTCGCCACCACCGCCGATAAGGACCGGAATGTCACGTACCGGTGGCGGGTTCAGCTGTCCGAGCCGCTTTTCGATCCTTGGCAGGGTCTCGGCGAGGTCAGCCAGGCGGCTGCCTGCGGTGCCGAACTCGAAGCCGTACTCGTCGTAGTCGCGCTCGAACCACCCGGAGCCGATCCCGAGGATCAGGCGGCCGTCGCTGATGTGGTCGACAGTGCGGGCCATGTCGGCGAGAAGCTCTGGGTTGCGGTAACTGTTGCAGGTGACGAGCGCGCCGATTTCGATCCGCGACGTCGCTTCTGCCCACGCGCCCAGCATGGTCCAGCATTCGAAGTGCTTGCCGTCTGGCTCGCCGTAAAGCGGGTAAAAGTGGTCCCAGTTGAAGACGATGTCGGCGCCGAGTTCCTCGGCCTGCGCCGCCGTCCGGCGGATCGTCGCGTAGTCCGCGTGCTGCGGCTGAAGCTGAAGGCCCACCCGGAGGGACCGCTGATTCACTTTGGTCACCGCGCCACTGTATTAGCAAACGCCGACGGCGGGGCCCCGAGGTGGCCCAACCGGGACTCATCGTTACGCGGCCGGCCAGGCTGAGCGCTTGCGCGCGCCTGGGACAGCCTCGGGGATGCCAGGTGCCGGCTTGGCCAGCACGACGAGGGCATTGGCTGTTACCAGCGCAGTATCGACTTGTGCCGGCAAATAGGAGACCTCCGTCTCGAAGCTGATGCGCTGCGGCATCTTGGCGATGCTCACGAGGCGGCGGGCAGGCCTGACGACGCTCATGCGGCGCGGTGTGAGGCGCAAGACATCGAGGACGGCCTCGGAACCAGCCAGCGGCCCTGAAGGCACGGGCTCACCAGGGATTCAAGCGTCTGCATTCGTTACCGCTGCGTGCAATTGGCTGCGGGAAGTGACGCCGAGCTTGGGGAAGATGCGGTGCAGGTGGTAGCCGACAGTACGGTGCGAGATGTAGAGTTCCCGGCCGATATCCCGATTGGATAGCCCGCTGGCGGCCAGCTTCGCGATCTGGAGTTCCCTGGCCGTGAGCTGATCCCAGGTCTCGGGCTCGCGGCGGCGGCTTGTTTCTCCGGTGGCCCGCAGTTCCTGTCTGGTGCATTCGGCGAGGCCGCGGAAGCCGAGCGCGTCGAAGCTGTCCCGCGCGGCCCGCAGCGGCCCGCGCGACTCGGCGACCCGGCGCTGGCGGCGCAGCCACCGCCCGTACCTGAGCTGCATCCGGCCAAGGAAACACGGCCATCCGGCGAGGTCGTGCTCGATCGCCTGCTTGAACAGAACCTCGCGGTCATCGGTGACCAGCGGCCTGGCGTAGCTAGCCTGCGCGAGAAGCAGCGATCCCGACGTGGCGCTGGCCAGCGACTCGAGCTCAGCGAGGCAGTCGCGGGCGGCGGCTAGGTCGCCTGAATGCACGGCCGCTTCGATCAGGTCGGCGAGCCCCCACGTGCCGATGAACGGATGATAGGCGGGATCGGCCTGATCGCGGATCCGCGCCAGGTGCCCGGCGCCGCGATCGTAGCGCTGATTGGCCACCGCACCATGGCCCCGCACGTACTGCGCCATCGCCAGCATCGGATTACGGCCGGCGGGCAGCATCGACTCCGCCGCGCCGCACAGTGCCTCGGCCGCGTCGAGGTCACCGCCCTGCGCGGTGACGGCGGCCTGGGCGAACTGGGCGCCGATCGCCAAGCGGGGGTGCCCGGTTTCGCGTGCGAGCCGCGCCGCCTGCCTGGCGGCCGAGAGCGCGAGCGAGCTGTCGGCCACATGCACCCCGGTCCAGGCCTGGGCGACCAGCGCCTGGGCCAGCAAGCTGTCGCTGTCGCCAGTCGCTAGTCCGGCGACGGCTACCTCAAGAAATTCGGCGGCGAGGTCGTAACACCAGGCCGCGCCTGCGGCCGAGCCGATCAAGTACATTCCGGCCGGGTCGGCCGGGTCGGGCGTCAGCCCGCTGATCACGCCGGCGACTTCGCGACCGCGATGGACCGGATCGGCGCAGGCCAGCACGGCGAGTGCGGCCGGCTCGCTCGGCGGCAGGCCGGTCCGCTCGACCGCGGCGATGACGGCCGCCCTGGTCCGCGGGTCAGGCGTGCCCCACCAGCAGCGCAGCGCGGCGGAATGCAGCGATTCGGCCGCCAGCACCCGATGACCGTCGGCGCGCATCCGGTCGGCCGTCGCGATCAGCGCGCCGATCTTAGCTTCCGCCGCCCACTCCGGCCATACCCTGAGCTGACGCAGGCGGCGCCTGCCGTTGCTCAGCTCGGCCGCGCGCTCCATCGCGGCCGCGGCCAGCGCGACCGCCCCGCGCCGCGCCGCCCGGCTGGCGGCCTGGTCAAGCTCGGCGGCGACTTGCTCATCGGGTCCGAGGGCCGCCGCGGCCAGATGCCACACCTGATCGTCCGCCTGGCCGGCGAGCACGTCCGCCAGCGCCGCGTGGGCGGCGAGCCGTCGTTCCTGGTCCGCCGCCTGGTAGATCGCGGGCCGGTACAGAGGGTGCCTGAACTCGATCCGGTCCCGCCCGACCTCGATAACCCTTGCCCGCACGGCGGGCCAGAATGACGCCATCGTGATAGCCGTGCCTGACGCCTTGGACGCGGCCTTGATCACCTCGGCCGGAGTTCTCTGATCGTCGGCCGCCAGGATCAGCAAGATCCAGCCGGTAGCGGCAGGCAAGCAGGCGGCCTGGGCGGTGAAAGCCTGTTCGAGCCGCTTGGACAGCTCGATCGGGCTTTGCCGGGGCAACTGGCCCTGGCCAGCCACCGCACGGGTCGGCGGGTTCCTGGGCAGTTCTGTGAGCGCGAGCGGGTTGCCCGTCGCCGTAACCAGCACCCGGGCGCGCACCGAAGAGCCAAGATCGGGCCACAGCCGGTCAAGCAGGGCGGCTGCTGCTTGATCACTCAGCCGAGCCAGGTCGAATTCTGGCAGTCCGGAACCTTCGAATGGATTGGTGTCTCCGGCCGCGAGCAAGGCGACCGGTTTATCTTCCAGCCTCCTGGCGGCCAAGCTCAGCACGGCTCGGCTCGGCTGGTCGAGCCAGTGCGCGTCGTCTATGAGCAGCAGCACAGGGTGACGGGCTGCGGCCTCTTCGGCGAGCGCCAGCGTCGCCAGGCCGATTCGCAGTGCAGCCTGCGGGCCGGCGTCCGCAGACTGCACTGCCGGTGTTTGCCTACCCAGGGAATCAGTGCTGGATGGCCCGGCGAGCCCGAACGCCTCATCGAGGGCCAGCCGCCTTCGGGGCGGCAGCAAGTGAGAAAACTCAAGTAGTGGCTCGAGCAGCCGATGCAGCCCGGCGAACTCGATCTGGCACTCTGAACTGGCCCCGGCGGCCCGCAGTATCCTGATCTCGCGGCTATCGGTTTCACCGTCCCGCTTCGCGGCGCAAGCGTCCCGCTTCGCGGCGCAAGCGTCCCGCTTCGCGGCGCAAGCGTCCCGCTTCGCGGCGCAAGCCTCCCGGTTCGCCGCCTCGATCAATGCCGACTTTCCGGTTCCAGGGCCGCCAGTAATCACCAGCGCGCCGCCCCGCCCGTCGCGCAGCCGCCGAATCAGCCGGTCGAGGACGCCAAGCTCGCGCTCCCGCTCCAACAGGCCGTAGCGCCGCATCATCCTCAGGTTACCCACCAGTCACGGGCCTAGTCATTTGCCAGATGCGGCCTGGTCAGGCCAGACGTACGGTCGCATCATCCAGCCGAACACCCTTGGAGGAGAAGAACATGCCCTACGTAAGGGTTGGCCAGGAGAACTCGGCGCCAATCGACCTCTACTACGAAGACCATGGCTCGGGACCGCCAGTAGTCTTGATTCACGGCTACCCGCTGAGCGGCCGGGCGTGGGACAAGCAGCTCCCGGCGCTGCTCGGGACCGGGTACCGAGTCATTACGTATGACCGGCGCGGCTTCGGCAAGTCAAGCCAGCCGGTGTCTGGCTACGATTACGACACCTTCGCCGGCGACCTCAACACGATCATGGATACGCTGAACCTGAGCGGCGCCATGCTTGTGGGGCATTCGATGGGCACCGGCGAAATCACCCGTTACCTAAGCACCTACGGGAGCAGCCGGGTTACGAAAGCGGTGCTGGTCTCCCCGATCCCGCCGTACCTGCTGAGCGCGGACGACAACCCGGACGGCATACCCGGCAGCGTCTTCGACGGGTTCATCCACACGGCCGAAGCCGACGGCCCGGCGTGGCTGAAGGGCTTCCTCGACAACTTCTACAACATGGATGTGCTGGGCGGGAAGCTGGTCAGCGAGCCGGCGTACCACGCCAGCTTCACCGTGGCCATCGGGTCAGGGGCGACCGCGACCGTCGCCTGCATCTCGACTTGGGAGACCGACTTCCGCGCCGACCTTCCCAAGATCGATGTCCCTGTCCTGGTCGTCCAGGGTGACGCCGACCGGATCCTGCCTTACCCCAACACCGGCAAGCGGCTCCCGGCCCTCCTGGCGGACTGCGAACTCGTCGTCATCGAAGGCGGGCCGCACGCGATCCCGTGGACCCACGCCGACCAGGTCAACCAGTCCATGATCAGTTTCCTGAAGTAAGCAAGCTCCTTGCCTGGGGCCGCGCCATCGCTGACGCGGCCCAGGCAAGTAAGAAGGTGGTCGATGCGACGATTCATCCTGACTGGAGCCCCAGGGTCAGGCAAAACTTCAATTCTTCAGTATCTGCGGCAAAAAGGGCACGCGGTAGTGCGTGAAGCCGCAACCGACGTGATCCACGCCGAACAAGCCGACGGAGTCGCGGAGCCCTGGCTGCACCCGTCCTTCATCGACAAGATCATTACCCTGCAACGTTCAAGACAGCTCGCACCCGCCGAGGCCTCCCCGCCTGGCCCGCCCGGCCCGCCTGCCTCCATCAGAGCACTAAGTGCTCTCAGTGCTATGAGAGCGTCAATGCAGTTCTTCGACCGGTCGCCGGTGGGATCGCGGTTCTGAGCCTGGCTGCCTCGGCTTACCGCATCGCTGTGCCATCGTTGCGGTTCGGCGGACCGGGCGAACGACATCGATGGCCCAGCGATGCGGTTGCCGCAGCATCGATGGGACATCGTTGCGGTTGTGGCCCGCCCGGCAACAGCATCGGTGGGCCATCGTTGCGGCTCCACCGGGCACTATGGCCGTTTTGTCGCCGAGGCCTCGCCAAAGCCCCGCCAAGGCCCCGCATCGGCCCGCATCGGCCCCGCCAAAGCCAAGGCCGGGCCGACGCGGGGGCACTTCGCTGTTTTTACCGCCCCAAAGTGCCCCCGCGTCGCGGCTGCACCCGCCCCGGACGGCTTGTGCTCCCACGCCGGGAGGACGGGGAGCACAAGCGGGCGGGCTAGAAGGTACGGATCGCGATTTCGGCGGGGGCGTCGAGCAGCGTGTCGATTTCCGGGTCGAGGCGGCTGAGGGTGATTGAGGTGCCGGCCATGTCGAGTGAGGTGCAGTACTCGCCGACGTAGTTGCGGCGTACATTGATGCCGCGCTTGGCCAGTTCCTCGTGGGCGTGCCCGTAGATCAGGTAAAGCTCGCTTATCGGGGTGCCGCCGAGCCCGTTCACCATCAGCGCGACGTCGTCGCCGCTGCTGTAGGGCAGGTCGGAAACTACGGCCTCGAGCACCTCATCGACGATCGCGTTCGCTGAGGCCAGCTTCTCCCGGCGCCGGCTGACCTGCAGCGATGAGCACTCGCAGCCGAGGGCCGGCTGACGGCTCGCCTTCGCCCAGGTAAGGAAAGCGGGCGCGGATCCTGGTGCCCCAGCCGGGGAGCGAGTCGACCTCGACGGTGGCGCCGAGTTCCCTCGCGCGCTCGGTCATGGCGCGCAAGCCGAACTTGTCGCTCTGCCAGCCCGACTTCGGGTCGAAACCCTGGCCGTCGTCCTGTACCAGGAGAGAGACCGCCTCAGGTTCTTAAAGCAGGCCGAGCCTGGCGCTGCGGGCCTGGGCGTGACCGACGATGTTGGTCAGCGCCTCCCTGGCGATTCTCAGGAGTTCCCTGGACAAGCGCTGCTCAAGCGGCACCGGAGTGCCCGCTGACACGAACCTGACCTCAAGGCGTCCGACGCTCTCCGCCCAGGCCACTTCGGATCGCAGCGCGGCCTCGAGCGTGCGGTCATCGAGCGGCGACGCGGCGAGGCCGAGCAGGGTCAGCCTCGCCTCGACGAGGGCGTCGGCGGCGACCTTCCTGGCCTGGGTCAGGTGCTCTCCTGCTGGCTCAGGAGGATCACTGGCCAGCGCCCGGCTCGCGCCGTCGATGTGCACCCGCAGCCTGATCAGCCGCTGGGCCAGGGTGTCGTGCAGTTCGGCGAGTATGCGATCCCGCTCGGCGGCGACAGCCTGCACCCTGGCCCGCTCCTCGGCCGCCTCGTGCATCCTGGCGTTGGCGAGCGCGATCGCCGCGTGCTTGGCGAACAACCTGAGCAGGTCAGCGTCGTCAGGGCCGAAGGTGCGCTGGTCGTCGCGGCTGAACACGATGCACGCGCCGATGATGCGGCCGCGCCATTCGATCGGCACGCCGATGACGCCGCGCAGGGTGACACGGGACTCGGGGGCTACGTGGCCGCCGGGGACATCGTCGTAGCGGTCGATGCGCAGCAGGAGCGGGCGGAGCGAGAATTCGCCGGCGAGGTCCTCGGCGACGGCGATCAGCACGGCGGCGCGCGCGGCCGCGTCTTCGCTGGCTGGCGTCCGGCGTGCGATCGGCTGGGCGGACACTTGTCCTCCGATTCCAGGCAGCTCGGGTGGCTGTGTTGCCTACCCGGTCAAGCCGTGGACCTGTGCCCGTCCGAGCAGCACTCGCGGCGCGTCGGCCCGTCAAGGCCTCAGCTCGCGGCAGGTTGTCACCCATCATGAAGCGGGCAGGAGTGTCACGAGGGGAGGAGCGAGCGATGCGAGTGTTCGTGGCCGGGGCGAGCGGAGTGATCGGCAGGCGGGTGGTGCCGGCCTTGGTGGCCGTCGGCCATCAGGTCACGGCGACTACCCGCAAGCCGGACAACCAGGACAGTCTGCGAGCCCTCGGCGCCGAGCCGGTTGTCGTTGACGGGCTTGACGCGGACGCCGTGCGCGAGGCGGTGGCCAAGGCCGAGCCTGAGGTCGTCATCCACGAGATGACCGCGATCCCGCCCGCGTTCGGCCTGCGGCACTTCGACCGTACGTTCGCCGTGACCAACGAACTGCGGACCAAGGGGCTTGACCACCTCTTGGCCGCGGCTGCGGTGGCCGGGTCGACCCGGATGATCGCGCAGAGCTACGCCGGCTGGCCGAATGCCAGGACGGGCGGTCCGGTCAAAACCGAGGATGACCCGCTTGATCCTGACCCTCCGGCCGAGCAGCGTGAGTCGATGGCGGCGATTCGTCATCTGGAGCAGGCGGTGATCGGAGCGAACAGGATGACCGGGATCGCACTGCGGTACGCCAGCTTGTACGGTCCGGGCGCCTCTGACCAGATCGTGGCGATGATCGCCAAGCGGCAGTTCCCCTTGATCGGCGATGGCGCCGGGGTGTGGTCGTTCCTGCACGTCGATGATGCGGCCGCCGCTACTGTGGCCGCGGTCCTCGCGGGGGAGCGCGGCATCTACAACATTGCCGACGACGACCCCGCGCCAGTCGCCGACTGGCTGCCCGCCGTGGCCAAGATCATCGGCGCCCGGCCGCCGCTGCGCGTGCCGACGTTGGTCGGACGGCTCGCCGCCGGTGAGGTTGGCGTCTCGATGATGACCAAGATCCGGGGATCTTCTAATGCGAAAGCCAAGCGCGAACTCGGCTGGCAGCCCCGCTGGGCCAGCTGGCGGGATGGTTTCGCCGGCGGGCTCGGCGGCTGACATTTCCGTCAGCGGGCGGCACCGGCGCGCTCTGGCCGGTCGGCCGCCACGGCACGGGCGGCGAGGTCGCCGTCGGCGGCATCGGCTGCCTCGACATCTTCCCTTGAGATGCCGAGCAGGTACAAGATCACGTCCAGTTGGGGCACGTTGACTGAGGTGTCGGCCGCGTTGCGGACGGCCGGCTTGGCGTTGAACGCTATCCCGAGACCAGCCGCCGCGATCATGTCAAGGTCGTTGGCGCCGTCCCCGACGGCCACGGTCTGGCTGAGCGGCACGCCCGCCTGGGCGGCGAACATCCTGAGCATCCGCTCTTTGCCAGGCCGGTCGATGAGTTCGCCGGTGACCCGTCCGGTCAGCTTGCCATCCACGATTTCCAGCGTGTTCGCGGCGGCGTAGTCAAGCTCGAGTTCCTCGGTGAGCCAGTCGGTGAACTGCGTGAAGCCCCCGCTGACGATCCCGCAGCGGTAGCCGAGCCGGTTCAGCGTCCGCACGAGCGTCCTCGCACCGGGGGTCAGCCGCAAGTGCGTGAGCAGGTCGGTGAGCACCGTTTCGTCAAGGCCGGCTAGCAAGGCCACGCGCTGGCGCAGCGCTTCGGCGAAGTCAAGGTCGCCGCGCATCGCCGCCGCCGTGAGCGCGGCGCATTCAGCGGCCAGGCCGACCCGCCCGGCCAGGAGATCGATCACTTCGTCCTGCAACAGCGTCGAGTCGACGTCCATCACCACGAGGCGCATGGCCCGGCGATGCAGCCCGCCGCGCTGCACGGCAACGTCGACGCCAAGCGCCGCCGACTCGCGGGCGAGCGCTGCCCGCAACCCGTCAGGATCGGCGCCGGACACGTCGAACTCGATGCAGGTCACCGGCCTTCTGGCCAGGCGCTCGATTCGGTCGATATTGGCGCCGGTCGCCGCGATCCGCCCGGCAATCGCCGCGATCGCGGGCGGAGTCAGCGGGTTCCCGAGCACGGTCACGTGCAGCCGTCCGCGCGGTCGCCCGTGCTGCTCGCCCGACCCGAGCGTGATCTCGGCGTCCATTCCGAGGTCCGTCGCCAGGGTTCTTACCTGCCGGTGAATAGTCGTCAGGTCGGGCGATGGCCCGCAGGAGAGCAGCACGCCAAGGATCAGGCGCCCGCGAATCACGACCTGCTCGACGTCGAGCACTATCAGGTCGTGCGCGGATAGCGCGGCGAACAGTCTGGACGTGACACCCGGCCGGTCCCGGCCAGTGAGGGTAACGAGCAGCGTAACTTCAGGTTCCGACATGGCACTGCTAACGCTACCCGGCCTAGCGTTTCCTGGTGACCGCCGGGCCGCCCGCGCCACGGCGCTAGGGCGAGGTCCCCTCGCAACCGTGGTAGGGGATCTGGCCTAGGTCGGGAAAGGCATTGAACGTGGTGGTGAACGTCTTGCCCGCTTGAGCGAACCGCACTTTGAAGCCGACCGGAAACGCTTGCGGGCACTGGGCGAGCGGTTCGACAGTGGTGGTGATCCAGATCGTGGCACGGGGAAACAGCAGCGGCGACTGGACCAGGCTCGCTCCCGGCAGGGCACCGCAGGTGCCGAGTCCGGTCGTTATCGGGAGGAATCCCCCCAGATCGAACACGGGGCTAACCCGGCGGATGCCGACGGCCGAGCTGGACTGATTGACGATCTCAATGCCGAGTTCCAGGTGCTTACCGGCCTGCATGGCGCATCGGCCACCGGTGTCGGCAATGGCCTCCACCGCGAGTAGCGGCAGAGTGGTGGGCGCTTTGACGGCGGGCTTAGCCGCCTGGCGACCAGGATGTGCCGAGAGGTGCCCGCCGAGGAATCCGATGATCAACCCGGCCGCGAGCGAGACGACCGCCACCTCAATCGTGCTGGCTCGCACCCGGCGGCTAAGCGCGGGCAGCCAGCGGCGCCGATAGCCGCCGAACTCAAGCAGGTCTGCACTCGGGTCGGTCCGTCTGCCCGCCGCGGCCTCTTCGTCGGGCTGGTGTCGCCGATCACCGTCGGGTTCATCCACCATTCGACGATAGGCCCAGAGGCACAGAAAGGCACGTCAGCCCAGACGAGCCGGCTTCTCTGGTCACCGTCCACGCCCGTGCTTGCTGAGAGTCCGCGTACCAGCAGCAGGCCCCGGCCATGCTCGCCGTCTGGATCGGTGATAAGCCTCGGCCCTTCTTTCGCGCCGCCATCGGTCACGGCCAGCCTGATCAGGCCCGAGTACCAGCTCACCTCTACCGCGAAGTAGCCGCCTTGCCCGCTGCGCGTGTGGCAGATGGCGTTGCTGGCCAGTTCGGTGGCAATGCTGATCAGGTCGTCGCGGGCGTCGCAGTCAGGCAGGAATGACGTCAGCCATCGTCGCACCGCGCTGAGCTGTGCTGCCTGGCCAGGAAATATCCGCCATTGCCGCAGCAGCGGCGGGCGGGATGTTTGATTGGCTTCTGTTAACACGCTCCAACCTTGTGTTCTGCAAATTGCAGAGGCAAGAGAGCAAACATTAACTGTTCGCAACAGTGCCTATCAAAGACGAACTAACATAATGACTAATCGCCGATGCCGGTGACAGGCTGAGTAAAGCATGTCGTTGAGCGCAAAGGCGGAGGTATCAGCAGATGGTCATTCCGGCCACTGGCAGCCCGACCGTTCTGCGCATGATATTGGGCCGCCAGCTTGAAGGATTGCGGGAGCGGGCCTGCCTATCCCACGATCAGGCCGCCGAGGCGATTCTGACCTCGCCGTGGACGATCCGCAGGATCGAGCACGCTGAGGGCGGCCTCAAGCTGAACTACGTCAAGAGCCTGCTGGTCGCTTACGGCGTGACGAGCCAGCGGGAGATCACTGCCTTCCTCGACCTGGCCCGCGAGGCCAACCGCCCTGGCTGGTGGCACAGCTACCATGACGTGCTGCCTTCGTGGTTCAGGGTATTCCCCGGCCTGGAAGATGCGGCGATTTTGATCAAGGGATACGAGCCGCACTGCGTGCCGGGTTTGCTCCAGACGCCGCAGTACGCGCGAGCGCTCCACCTCGCCTCGACCCAGGTCAACCCGGTCTCGGCGGAGGACGCTGACCGGAAGGTCGAGCTGCGGATCGCCCGCCAGCAAATCCTGACTAGGCCGGAGCCGCCGCGGCTTTGGCTCGTGCTTGAAGAGTCAGTGCTGCGGCGTCCAGTGGGGTGCACCGCCATCATGCGAGCCCAGCTGACCCAGCTCATCGAAGCCGCCGCCCGGCCGCGGGTCACGCTTCAGGTCCTGCCAACTCGCACTGGCGCGCACCCGGCCATGTTCGGGATGTTCCACCTGTTGCGTTTCAGCGCGCCAGAACTGCCGGACATCGTCTATGGCGAGAACCTGACCAGTGCTTTCTACCTCGATAAACAGTCCGAAGTCGCCGCCTATGCCCAGGCTATCGATCGCCTTTGCGCCCTGGCCGCACCAGCAGATCAAACCCAGGCGATCTTGTCCAAGATCCGCAAGCAGTACTGAGCAGCAGGGAGTGTAAAGAAAATGAACATTATCCGCAACGGAATGCCTGCGGCCGAACTTGGCCAGGGCGGCTGGACCAAGCCGTGGAGCGGCGGGAACGGCGGCTCGTGCCTGGAGGCCAAGAAGCTGCCCGGCGGCCGGGTGGCCCTGCGCCAGTCCACCGACCCGGCTGGCCCGGCCCTGATCTTCGAGCCCGCCGAGATCCGCGCGTTCGTCGAGGGCGCCAGGAACGGCCTAGCCGACGAACTCCTCAGCTAGGCCAGAAACGAAGGGTGCGGGCACGGACGGGGAGTCCGTGCCCGCACCCGCATGAGCCTGGGAACTGCGCAGACGCAAGTGTCACGGGGAAGTCACCAGACTAGTGCCAGCCTTGCCAGCCATTCGGCCAGTATTAGTGTCGGTCAGCAGCGACCGGGCCGGATCAATGGACGGAGGTAGCTCTTGAGCAAGCAGGGATCGCCCGAGGAGGACAGCGGGCGCGAAGCACGGCTGAGCCTGGCGTCGTTCGACGTCTTCTACCGTCGGTACCTGCCGGCCTTAGTGCGATTCTTGATCTCCCAGGCTCGCGACAGCGCGTGGGCGCTTGAGATCGCCCAGGACGCGATGGTGGCCGCGTGCGATAAATGGGACGATCTATTGACTTTCGACCGCCCCGACGCCTGGATTTTCATGATCGCCATCCGGCGCCTTCGCCGGCTCGAAGCACGCGCGCGGGAGCGGTGCTGGCTCACCGAGGGTGCCGGGGCGACCACGCCCAGCGACTTGCGAATGATGGCGGCCACCGACTCGTGGGTGAGCGACCATCGCGAGGTAATCGCCGCCGTCCGCGCCCTTCCCCGGCGCCACGCGGAGGTTGTCGGGCTGTGTTACCTGGCCGGGTACCCGATCCAAGACGCTTCGGTGATCCTTGGCATCGGCGTGGGAACGGCCCGCACGCATCTGCGGCGTGGCCTGGAAGCGCTCCGCGACTACGAGCAGGATCTGTCAGCAAGCACCGAAGCTGACGAGGGGGCACGGCGTTGATCACCGAAACCGAGTTGCTCGCGGCCGGAGCGGCCATCGGCGACCTGCCCGCCGTTGAGGTCGACCGCCGGCTGCGCCAGCTCAAGGACCGGCGCCGGTCAAGGTCGGGCCTGGCTGAGCTCAGCGACCTAGCCGAACTTGACTTCGCCGAGCTTGAGCGGTCGGCTTACCAGTGCGCCCGCAAGTTCCAGGACGAAGGTGACCTGCCGGCGGCGGCGCGCTGGTACGGCGTGGCGGCGGCGAACGACTACGCCGACGCCTCTTTCGAGCTAGCCAAGGTACTCGACACGCTGGCTGACCAGCAGCGGAAGAGCCCGGCCAGTCATCTCTCCAAGCGCGAGGAACTCGACTTCGTCGAGGGAGCGGCCCGCTGGTACAGCGCCGCTTACGCGGCCGGGCATCCTGAGTCGGCGGAGCTGCTCGACGCGCTCATCGCCAGGCATGACCCGAGTCATCCCCGGGTCGCGAGGCCGTCGGTTCACTTGTCTGGAGCGCATGCGGGCGAGACTTGCCCGCTTGGCGGCCTCATGCGGGTCATGCAGGCCCGCCTGACGACGGCGACCGGGCATGTGGGCACCTGCCGCCCGTGCCAGAAGGAACTACTTGACTACGGCGGCATCCTGCCCGCCGTCCGCGCCAAGCGGATGCGGCCCTGACCATGAGGGGCCAGGCCGCACCCGCTCGAACTTGATCAGTTCTCCGGATCTATGCCGAAGTAAGCGGGCACGCGGACGGTACGGTGACCGGCGGTGCCGCCGACGATGATCTCGCGGAGCGAGGTGTCGTTGCGGGTGCTGGTCTCGTGCAGTTGGTGCCCTGGGTTAGCGATGATCTGGATGAAGTACTTGCCGTTCGGCAGGTTCGTGATGTTGAAGGACTGGCCGGGGAGGAACTGGAAGTACGTGTCACCCCAGCCGACCGGCAGCATCTCCTGCGTCCACAGCGCGCTTTCCTGGCTGCAGTCATTGGAGATCTCCAGGTTGCCAGGGTTCCAGCTCGCGCGGGGCAGGAGGAGGTTGATCGGGTCGCTGGCCCCGATGCAGAATCCTTCCTTCTGGCTGCGGAGCACCAGGTTCTTCTTGGCGTTGAGCAGCCGGTACTGTGCGAACTGCTTGAAGTGCCAGTGGTTGTAGCCGGAGAAGCCCATCGTCCCGACCCGTTCCCGGCCGACGGCCAGGCCGTCGTGCCAGAAGTACTGGTAGGCCCGCATGGTGGATGATCCGTTGACGCGGAAGCCTTCCACGTCGAGCTTGCGCCACGCGCTGATGATATCGACGGTGGCCGTGTAATACCCGCGCTTGGCCTTGATCGCCAGGCCGTTGAAGGAATAGCCATTGCCGATCGGGTCGACGCCCCAGCCCCGCTGGATGCCCCAGACCATGCCGAGCGGGAACGGGTCAGCCTCGCACAACTGCGGGAACGGCGATTTCCCCGGTGCGTTCGGGTCGGCGCGCTGGGTGTTGAAGGAGTTAGGGCAGAACGACACGATCCGGGAGGCGACGGTCTTGCCCGAGGAATTCTTGACCGTGACGCGCAGGAAGCGGCTGAGGCCGTTCCAGCCGTCCAGCATCTTGCGCGACAGCGGCCGGTCGACCGTTCCCGCGCCCGGAACGTTGATGATCTGAGTGATAGTAAGCGGCTTGCTGTAACTCGCCCGCTGCACGTCAAAGCGCAGTTGCGAGCCGAAGGCGGCGACGTACACCCCCGGATCGAGTTCGATGCCCTTGCCGAACAACGGCACGGATATGTTCTTCTGAGCCACGACCAGCTTGATGGTCGGCCCGGTCGCCGCCGACTGCGCGCGGGCGAGCCCGGAGGGGAGCGTCAGGGAAAGGATGAGGCCGGACGTCACGGCCGTACATCGGACGATCTTTGCGTGATGAATCACCATGATCTCCTTTTGTCGTCCCTAGTCGTTCAGAAGACGTCACGAGGAAACCAAAAGTTGCTCGCCGAACGGTGCCTACTTGGGCGGCCGGCCGGCGTTTGGCCGGATCGGGCGGATCTGCGCTTGCGGCGGGCGCCGGGGTCCTGACCAGAGGGCGGGAACCGCGTTCACGGCCTCGGCCAGTGCGTAAGCGGCCGCCTCGTAGTTAATTCGCCAGCCCACGAACTCTGGCCAGGCCTCTTCCGGCTCGCGCTCGACCGGAAAGTTGACCTTCTGCATGGTCGCGAGACCGTCAAGGAAGTCCTTGTACCGCAGTGAAATGCCCTTGTCGAGGTCGGGTGACAACGGCACCTTCAGGTTCATCGCCTGCGCGATATTGCTGAAGCACTCGAACCCGCTGCGCAGGCAGAGCCTGGCCGGGACGGTCGGCGCCGCCTCTGGCGCGAAGGCCAGGTAGAGCGCCGCCGAGTCGAGCACGGCCAGCAGGGAGATCACCCAGGAGGAAAACGGGTGCGGTGACCGGAACCTGACGAGCGGCAGGTAGGTGGTGTGGCTCTCGGCGATGTCGGCCGCGAAGCGCTCCCAGATCTCGTACAGGTCGGGCAGCGTGCTGACCGTCGAAGCGCCTGAACCCAGGGCGTAGTGGGTGCGGGCTAGCAGTTCAGGTCCCCAGGATGGCACCCCGGATCGCGCGTTCAGCAGGGTTACCTCGGTTTCCCTGCGGTTGAAAGCCGAGTAAAGCGTGGGCAGGTAGGCGATCTGCAAGGTGATCGTGATGATGCCGCTCAGCGCGGCGATGTCGAGGATCGTTCTGGCCAGGGCACCGCTCACCTCCGCTGACCCGATCTCCCACAGCGCCGGTCCCGCGGTCGTGAACGCCGTGGTGATGCCGTGCGGCAGGACGGGCCAGAGCAGCAAGGCGTAGCCGACGAAGAAGATCCCGAGCCAGGCGACCAACTGGGCGAGCAGGATCGTCGGAGCCTGGGCGGCGAGCACCCTGTCCCGCCGCTTGTAGCTGCGGATATGGATCGTGGCCAGCCGGAAGGCACCGTTCACCAGCTTATCGACCAGCCTGGTGAGCCAGCTGGCTATCGGGCGCGGCACGATGATCGTGCCGATCACGCTGCCCGCCGCGGTAACCACGAGCAGCCCGCCAAGGACCGCGGCGACGACCCTGGCCGCCTCAGGGACGACCATCGGTTCTAAGGCCTGACTTCTTGCACCAGCCAGCCGTTACCGTCCGGATCGCTGAAGGAGAAGTAGGAGCCGTACTTGGCTCGCTGCGGATCAAGCCCGGCCAGCTGGCCGCTGGCGCCGAAGTGGAAGAAGTCGCTGACTTCCATCCCCCGGCCGGTGAGCTCGCCGCGAGCGGCTTCGATGTCAGGCACCACGAGGTGCAGGCCGTCGACCGAGCCGGGCGAGGCCTCGTTCCGCATCAGCGTTACCGAGCAGGCCGAACCCGGCGGCGTGAGCTGCACGATACGGAAGTCCTCGCCCGCGCTGTGGTCAACGTCCACGTGGAATCCAGCCTGCTCGCTGTAGAAGGCCTTGGCCCGGTCGACGTCGCTGACCGGCAGGATCACTACCTCAAGTCTCCAGTCCATCGGGCTATCATCGCGTGTTCCCCCTGGATCGCGATGGCACTACTGATAAGCAGCCTGCTGCCGGGTCGCAGCTGCCGGCGAAGGTGTTACCGCCGCCGTTGACGTAGCCGCCGTCCTCGTAGAGCGCCTGGTTATTGCCGAGGTCCAGGTGGTTGCCCGTCAGAGTGAGCAGGGTGCCGTCGCTCTGCTGCCAGGCGTAGCTGACCGCGCCCTGGTCGCCAGGCAGGGTCAGGTTCACCGTGTTGTCGGTCGCCACGGTGTTGTAGACCGGCCCGTCAGAGTCGAGTGAGCCTCGGGTGACCAGGAAGGAGGTGCCGAGCCCGCCGGCCCCGTCGGACACGGTGTTGCTCTGGTAGGTGTTACCGGTCGCGATTGAGCCAGGATCGCTGCCCAGCTCGGTAAAGGCATTGTCGTTTGACGCCTGATTATTTGCGATCAGGTTGTTTGAGCCGCCGTATACCTCGATCGCAGAGCCGTCATATCCATAGGCGATAGAACAAGCCTGGTTTCCGGTGATCGTGTTGAACTGTATCGTATTGCCGTTGCCCCAGAGCAGGACGCCGAAGGCGCCGGCCGACCCGTTCGCGTCGTTGGTGTCCAGCATGGTGTTATTGGTGAACCTTGAGTTCTCGATGACGTTTCCCGACGATCCGTTCATGATGAAGACGCCGGCGTAGAAACCGGTCGCCGACACGTTGGTGACCGTATTGTCGAGCGCCCCAGTTTCGATGTCGATGCCGTCGACGTGCCCGTCCGGGGTCCGCGCGCCGCCGCAGCTCCAGGTGCGCGGTGCCTGGCCGGTCAGGGACAATCCCTCGATCGTGTCGTTCGACCCCTGGACGTCGATCGCCTGGCCGTTGCGGGAGAGCGTGATGACGGGTGGTGAACCGGTGCCGTACGCGGTCACCGTCACGTAGTTCGCCGTGATCGTGAGCGTGCCGCTGTAGGTGCAGCCGCTCTGCAGCGCGAGCGTGCTGTTAGCCGCGGGCTGCTGGGCGGAAATCGACTTTCCGCACGGTACCTGAGTTATCTGCCCCGCTGTTCCGCCGCTCGCCGGAATGGCGGCGAGCGCATAAGTGCAGGAAAGAGAAAATGTTCCAATCATCACCACTGCGACAAGCAGCGGCTGCCGGCGTATCATCCCCGTACCCCCCGTGGACATAACGCGCTACTCGCCGACGCTTGCTAGGTTACTGGACCTATTCAAGGTGCCGGCAATTAATTTACCACCAGCTTAACAAGTCGCCGCGATCACAGGCTAGGAAACGCTAATTCTCCAGGTGGCGCTTGGCCGAGCCGCTAAGGTCGTTATCGGCCGCCGCCTCCGGACATGGCAGTTTCCCTGTACCACCGGGGCGCCTGCATCAACCGGGCGTGGACTGGCTACAGCAAAATGAAGCACCCGAACCTGGTCGGGCGCAGGATGCCATGGCAGGCTAGTGGGCGGGTAGACTAACCGCGCACCGGGACGCCATGACCTGATTTGCCACGATTAGACCGAAAGTGACACTCTGGCTGGCTCCCTGCCCTGCGGTTCGAACCCCTGGGTTTGGAACGCTGGGCTTCCTGGCACCAGCGCAACGTAACGGGAGTTTGGAATGCGCGTTCTGGTTCTTGGCGGCGACGGATTCTGTGGCTGGCCGACATCGCTTTATCTGTCGGATCGCGGTCATGACGTCACGATCCTGGACAACCTCAGCCGTCGGGATATCGACAATGAGCTCGAGGTGCAGTCGCTCACGCCGATCCGGCCGATCGGGGAGAGGGTGCGTGTCTGGGAGGAGGTGTCAGGACGGCGGATCGGGTTCGTGAACGTGGATCTGGCCACCGAGTACGACCGCCTGGTCAGGATCATCGAGGAGACTCAGCCGGAAGCCATCGTGCACTTCGCCGAGCAGCGGGCGGCTCCCTACTCGATGCGCTCGGAGAAGGCTAAGCGCTACACGGTGGACAACAACGTGCGCGCCACCCACAATCTCCTCGTCGCTCTCGTGAGCACCGGCAGCAAGGCGACGCTGGCTCACCTGGGCACCATGGGTGTCTACGGCTACGGCTGGTCGGGCAGCGCCCCGATTCCCGAGGGTTACCTCACGGTTAAGGTCCCGACGCCGGACGGGGACCTCGAGCGCGAGATCCTGCATCCGGCCAACCCAGGGTCCGTCTACCACATGACGAAGACCCTCGACCAGCTCATGTTCGCGTTCTACGCCAAGAACGACGGCCTTCGCATCACCGACCTGCACCAGGGCATCGTCTGGGGCACGCAGACCGATCAGACGAGCCGGGACGAGCGCCTGATCAACCGGTTCGACTACGACGGCGACTACGGCACGGTCCTGAACCGGTTCCTGATGCAGGCTGCGATCAAGCACCCGCTGACCGTGCACGGCAGCGGCGGTCAGACCCGCGCCTTCATTCACATCAGGGACACGGTCCGCTGCATCGAGATAGCGATCACTAACCCGCCCCAGATGGGGTCGCAGGTGATGGTGCTCAATCAGATCACCGAGACCCACCGGGTCGCCGACCTGGCCAAGATGGTCAGCGAGATCACCGGCGTAGAGATCGCCAACCTGCCGAACCCGCGCCGCGAAGCGGACGAAAACGACCTGGTCGTCCGCAACGACCAGTTCCTCGCCCTCGGCCTCAACCCGACGACGCTCTCCAACGGCCTGCTCGACGAGGTCACTCACGTCGCCGAGAAGTACAAGGACCGCGTCGACGTGACTAAGATCATCGCTCGCTCGGTCTGGCGCAAGGGCATGCAAACCTCAGAGGACCTCCTCACCAGCGTCGGTGACGCCGGCGAGTAATTCTGTCAGTCGGCAAGCGGCCCGGACGGCAAGCGGCCCGGACGGCAAGCGGCCCGGACGGCAAGCGGCCCGGACGGCAAGCGGCCCGGCGCGGCCGACGGTTCCGGGTGTCCGTGCCGGACAAAACACCCATAATTCTCCTTTGGAAGCAACGATGGCCGATGGGTACGGCTCCTTTGGGTGGAGAGGGCTCAAGGGCGGGGCTGGAGCCGCCGCGATGGCGCGACGCGGGCGTTCGGGGACGGTCTGGAGCCCCAGCGTTGTCCCGGCGCTGGGGCCAGGGCGCAAAGCCAGCAACTTCAGAGCGCGAAGGTCGGCTGCGGGTGGGCGGACTTCGCCCGCGGCAATTGCTGTCCGGGGCGGGCAGGCGTGGCTGGTGTTACCTGAGTGAAGCGCCTGCGGTCCTGCCGGTCGCGCGGACTGCTCAGCGTGGAATCTAGCCCTGGCATTACAGGGCTGGATTCCACTTAGCGACGGACCCCTCAGCCCTTACGTTGCTGGCATTGGGCCAGGGCGCCTGCGCAGGGACGACGATGGGCCTGCGCCCCGGTACCTCTCCACCCCAAAGGAGCCGTACCCATGGCCCATCGATGCGGCTGCCGGTCAGTGGGCCGACCGCAACGATGCCCCCGCGATACACGCAATGCCACTTGGCTAAATTTAATCTTGATGGCGTGGGTTTGCTTGCCGGGGCGGGGTGACTGGTGTGGCTGGATGTGGTTCCGGGCCTGGCGGGATCACGGCCTGGGGTGACGGCAGCGTGCTCACCGCATGGATGGGCCATGGGTGTGGCTCTTTTGGCTGGAGGACCATGATTGTGGAATCCTCCGATGGCATTCCAGTCGGGGATTCCACAATCACGGAATCCCCGGACAGCGCAGGATCTCACCACCCGCTCCGGCCACACCAGTCACGCCGGCCGCACAGCAAGCCGGAGCCGGCGCGCCCGCCTCCGCTGCCAGGCACTCCGCCCTCCCCAGCAGCCGCACCCGGGCCTGCCACCTCCAGCAAGAACCCCGCCGCAACCACCAGGCCGTCCAGCCCCGGCTCGGTAAACCGGGCAATTCGCCGCCGGCCCGGGCCGCAGCAGCAACGATGGGCCACGTGGTGCGTTTCCGTGGGAGTGAGGCGGGTCCCGTGGGTCTTGCTGGGGAGGCGGGGGCACTTTGCCATGGTTTTTACGGGGGTAAAGTGCCCCCGCTTTCCGGGGGCGGGACGGCGGGCTGCGCCGAATGCCCGGAATGCCGGGATATCCGGGCGGGATCGGGCGGGACCGGCCCCTCCCTGACCATGCGGAGGAGCCGACCAGGAACTCACTCCAGCGGAAACGCACCCATGGCCCATCGATGCTGCCCAGCCGGGCCGGGCAACCGCAACGATGGCCCATGGATGTCGTTCCCGCAGCAACGATGGCCCATAGATGCGGTTACCGCCCCCGGCCTGACAGCATCCATGGCCCATCGTTGCGGTTCGCTGCGCGGATATGCCCGCTTCGCCGTTGCAGCCGGCCAGCCCCGGGCCGCCCGGACCGCTCCGAGCCGCTCCGGGCCGCCCCGGGCCGCCCCGGGCCGCCCCGGGCCGGGGCGATTTACCGGTTTTGCGGCTTGTCCGGGACTGTCCCGGTGTCACCTGGAGGCACTTGACCCTGAACATCAGCCCGTTTTATCCATGCCCGTCGTTACCATCACGGATGTTGTTCGGCCCGGACGCCGTACCGCATCGATGGCCCAGCGACGCTGTTAGCCCGGTAGTCGTCGCCCCTGCGGGCGGCGGGGAGCGGTTAGCGTCAGGGACGACGCCGCTAGGATCGGCTTATGCCGTTTCTTTGACGCGGAACTGACCAGGCCAGGCGCTGCAGTCGCCGCTCGGCGGTGGTGCTCGGCGTTGCGCTTGCTATCGAGGCGCTCGATGAGCTAGTCGACGGCACCAAGGGCGCGGCACTGCCCTTGATGCGAGCTGACCTGCACCTGAGCTACGGCGAGATCGGGCTGCTTGTCGCGGTGCCGTTGTTGATCGGGGGCCTGCTTGAGTTGCCGCTCGGCCTTGTCGCCGGGCAGGGGCGGAGGAGAAACCGCCTGGTGCTGCTTGGCGGGCTGGTTCTGGCCGGATCCCTGGCCCTCATTGCCTTTTCGCAGGATTTCTGGGCCTTGCTTGCCGGGCTTGTCGTGTTCTTTCCGGCATCTGGCGCTTTTGTCAGCCTGACCCAGGCCGCGCTCATGGATGCCGACGCCGATCGGCAGCAGCAGCGGATGGCCGCCTGGAACCTCTCCGGCGCGGTCGGCGCGGTCGGCGGACCGCTCCTGCTGGTCGTGGTGCTCACCGCAGGCGGTACCTGGCGGTGGGCTTACCTGCTGCTCGCCGGGCTCGCCGCGGTGGCGATCGCGCTGGCGGCGGCCCGCGGTCCGGCCAGGCTGCCGGTGCCCGCGTCCCGGCCAGCCGGGACGGCCGGTACGGCCGGGACGGTCGCTGGCGGCGATGACGAACGGGTCACCCTCAAGGAGGCGATCCTGGCCGTTCGCTCGTCCGGTGCCGCCCGCTGGCTGGTCCTGCTCGAGGTCAGTGATCTGCTGCTCGACGTGCTGACCGGTTACGTCGGCGTGTACCTCGTAGCGGTAGCGCACGCCAGCCCGGCGCTGGCCGCCGTCGGCGTCGCCATCAGGCTGGCGGCGACGCTGGCGGGAGACGCGCTGTTCGTGCCGCTCGCCGACCGGGTCAGCGCCAGGACGGCGCTCTATTCGACCGCCGTAGCCGCAGTGCTGCTCTACCCGGCGTTTCTGCTGCTGCCCTGGCTGGGCGCCAAGCTAGCCGTGCTGGCGGCGCTGAGCATCGCCACGGCCTGCTGGTACCCGGTGGCCCAGGTTGGCTTGTACGGAAGCCTGCCTGGGCGCAGCGGCGTGGCCGTGTTCTGGTCAAGCGTGACCGGCATGGCCGGGGCGGCCGGCCCGCTGGTCGTGGGGTTCCTCGCCCAGTCGTCTGGGCTCGGGTGGGCACTGGCGAGCCTGGCCGTGACGCCGGTCGCGGTACTGTTCCTCGCCCCGCGACGGCGCGCGGCGGCCTCCCATAAGGTGTAACGGTGACTGAACCAGCACAACCTCGCCTTGAAGCGGCCCGGGCGATCCTCGCCAGCACCCCCATCCTCGACGGACACAACGACCTGCCCTGGGCGCTGCGCAAGGCCGGCGGTCGCGTCGCCGGTAGACATCTCGGTCCCGGTCGAATTCACGCACACCGACCTGCCCAGGCTTCGGGCGGGCGGGGTCGGCGCCCAGTTCTGGTCGGTTTTCGTGCCCGCCGACCTTCAGGGTGAGAGCGCCGTGGCCACGACGCTCGAGCAGATTGACCTGGTGCACCGGCTGATCGCGAGCCAGCCGGCCGATCTCGAGCTGGCGCTCACCGCCGCGGACGTGAGCAGGATCATGGCTGAGGGCAAGATCGCGTCCTTGCTCGGCGCCGAGGGCGGTCACAGCATCGCGAGTTCGCTCGGTGTCCTGCGCGGGCTGCATGCCCTTGGCGTGCGTTACCTGACGCTGACCCACAACGCCAACGTTCCCTGGGCCGACTCGGCGACCGACGAGCCGGTGCTCGGCGGTCTTAACGACTTCGGGCGTGAGGTCGTGACCGAGATGCAGCGGATCGGCATGCTCGTCGACCTGTCCCACGTATCGCCTGGCACCATGAACGACGCGCTCGACGTCGCATCGCTTCCGGTGATCTTCTCGCACTCCTCGGCGCGGGCGATCACCGATCATCCGAGAAACGTGCCCGACCAGGTACTTGAGCGGATTCCTGGCAATGGCGGCATCGTGATGGTGACGTTCGTGCCGCCTTTCGTCTCCACGGCGTGTTACGAGTGGCATCTCGAGGCGCTCGCCGAGGCCGAGCGACGAGGGATCGAGTACCGACCCTGGGAACGGGATCAGCTCAGCGACTGGGCGGAAACCCACCCGATGCCGGAGGCGACGGTCAGCGATGTCGCCAATCACGCTGAGCGAGTGCGCGAGGTCGCCGGCATCGATCACGTCGGAGTCGGCGGCGACTTCGACGGCACGGGCACCCTTCCTGCCGGCCTCGGCGACGTAGCCGGGTACCCGGCCCTGTTCGCCGAGTTGTCCGACCGGGGCTGGTCCGCGGCCGATCTCGGCAAGCTCGCCAGCGGCAACATCATCCGGGTACTCGCGGAGGCCGTGAAAGGCGCTCAGGCCAGCGGTGACTTAGCCCTGGGCAGCTTCTCTTCGTCCAGGTAGATGTCCACCCGCTCGTTATAGAAGCAGGCGAACCCGGCGATCTTCTGGCTTTCTGGCAGCGGCGTGCGGTAAATCCAGACGACATCCTTATGTACTCGCGTGCCGGTATCCACCGACCAGTACGCGGCGTTGCCCTTGTACGGGCAGTGCGTGCTGGTATCCGAGGGCCTGAGCAGTTCCATCCGCAGAGCGGTCAGCGGCAGGTAGTACCTGACCGGCAGCCCGGTCTCGAACAGCAGCCTGGGCTGGTCAGACTCGGCGACCGTTACCCCGTCGATCTCCACTCGCACCCGTCGTGAGCTGGCGAGGATGTCAACCCGCTTGTACGGATCGCGCGGGTGAGTGTAGACCGGCTCGTCTTCCTCCAGCCACTCGCTCATTGACGCCCAGTCCAGCCTGACCGCGCCCCTGATCTGCTCGGACGGCGAGGACGGGTACCGGCGGGCGGCGTTGTCGGCGGTTGCCGCTCTGGTCTTGACGTGCAGGATCTCTCCGTCGCCAAGGCCGGCCTTGTGCTCGGTTTCCCCAGAAGGAATTAGCTCTGCCTTGACATCGGCCGCCGGAATATAATATGTCGGATAGTAGGGAATTTCCCAGACAAGCAACGGTGCATAAGTGTCGGCGACGAGCTCACCGTTCAAATACGCTCGTACCCGCTTAGGCCCATGCTCGGCTCGGACCGTTTTTCCCGATTGCTCGGACATTCCGCCTCCGCATCTCGACTATGCCTGCGTGTGCTGGCGCCAAGCTGGCTGTAGCGTCATGGTATGCGGCTTGGCGTGCTCGACGTGGGGTCCAATACCGTTCATCTGCTCGTAGTCGACGCGCATCAAGGTGCTCGTCCGCTGCCGGCGTTCTCGCACAAGGAGGAGCTGCATCTAGCCGATCACCTGGACGGACGTAACCGCCTCAGCGAGCATTGCGCCCGCAGCCTGCTCGCCTTCGTCCAGGACGCGATCACGATCGCGGAGGACAAGGGGGTGCAGGAACTGCTCGCCTTCGCTACCTCGGCCGTGAGAGATGCCGCGAACGGCGATGAGATCCTCGCCACGATCGAGGCGGAAACAGGCGTAGCCATCAAGGTACTGCCGGGCACCGACGAATCGAGGCTGACCTTCCTCGCGGCCCGCCGGTGGTTCGGCTGGTCCTCTGGCCGGCTGCTGCTGCTCGACATCGGCGGCGGCTCGCTTGAAATCGCGGCCGGCCAGGACCAGGATCCCTCGGTCGCGGTGTCGCTGCCGCTCGGCGCCAACCGGCTGACCAGGTTCTGGCTCACCGGGGATCCGCCCGGACGCGACGATGTCCGCAGGCTGCGCAAGCACGTGCGGGCCGAGATAGCCGCGGCCGCCAGCGCGGTCAGGTCGGCCGGCCAGCCTGACCACTGCGTCGCCACCTCGAAAACCTTCCGCCAGCTCGCGAGGATCGCCGGAGCCGCCCCGTCCAGCGAGGGCATCTACGTCAAGCGGATGCTCCGCCATCCCGACGTCGCCGAACTTGCCGACCGGCTTGCCCAGGATGTCGGTCAAAGACCGGGCCGCGCTGCCAGGGGTATCAAGGATCCGGGCTCCGCAACTGGCCGCCGGTGCCATAGTCGCTGACGCGGCCATGGATCTCTTCCAGCTCCCCGCACTCGAGATCTGCCCATGGGCGTTGCGGGAAGGCGTCATCCTGCGCCGCATGGACAGCATCGGGGGGTTGGTGTTTTAAGTCAAGACCTACTGCGGCGGTGGTGGGGTACCGGACACGTACCGCCCGGCTGCGTCCCGCAATTGCCTGGCGACACATGTCCGGCACCCCATGTCAGTGCGCGAACGACAGCGCTACAGACGACACAAGCGGCAAATCAGCCCAGCTGGCCCCGCCGCAGGCACGCGAGCCGCCAGGGGCGGTCGTGAGCTTTCCGACGGCACCAGCTAACCGAACATTTCAGCTCAGCTGACCGCAACGGTGGGCCATAGATGCTGTTCGGCCGGGGGGGGCAACCGCAACGGTGGGCCATCGATGCGGCGGCAAGAACATCTATGGGCCACCGTTGCGGTTAGCCGGCCCGGCCGAGCAGCAACGATGGGCCACCGTTGCGGTGCCGACGCAGTCGGCCAGGCCGAGTGAGGACGACTGTCGTTTGCGGACTGACTGGGGTCCCTGGTCCGTGTCGCCAGGCATTTGCTGAAAGCAGCCGGGCGGTACGTGTCCGGGACCCCACCCCGCCGCAGCAGGTCTTGACCTTAAAACACCAGATCGCGGCAACCCCGGTGAAGGAGTTGCCGCGATCCGCTTTGGGCGAGTTAGTGCGCCAGGCTGTCTGAAGCGCGCCTGACCTCGTCGAGATCGGCGTCGGGGAGGACGGCGGTGTCCTGGTGCCTGGTGCTCGCGCTGTGCGGCTCGGCAATCTCTCGCTCGATCGGGGCGGTCTGCTGCCTCGTCGTGCCACCGGTCCTGGGGGCCGGCGGGTCGCTTGGGCCGTCGTGCTGGGTGGCCGCTACGGCTGCCCGCCTGCCCTCGACCGCGCTCGCGGGGCCACTGGTCGCTGAGCGATGCCCGGCGGCCCGGTGAGCGCCCGCGTGCGGTGAGTCGTGCGGGCCTGAGGACTGCCGGTCGCTGCTCGGGGTGGCCTGCGCGGCCAGGGCCCTCGTGACCTCGTCCTCAAGCGAGCCTCTGGCGGCCTCGCCGGCGACCAGGCTGGTCACGACGTCCCTGATCTCGGTCAGTCGCCTGACGGTCTCAGTGTGGCGCGAGATCAGGAGGTTAAGCCGCCGCTCGGCGCCCTCGTGGATCGCCGTTGCCCGCGCGGTCGCGTCGTCGAGTTGCTGCTTGGCCTGCGCGATCGCGGTGGCGACCGTGTTATCCGCGTGCTTGGTGGCGTCGGCGACCAGTTGCTCGGCGGTCTGCTGCGCGGCGGACACCAGGCCGTCGGCTTCGGCCCTGGCCGAAGAAATTGCCCGCTCAGACTGCTCTTGGGCGGCGGTGAGCATCCGCTCGGCTCGGTCCTGGGCCTCGGCCCGCAGGCGGTCGGTCTCGTCCTTGACGTCGGCTCGCAGGCGGTCGGTCTCGTCCTTGGCCTGATCCCGCAGCTCGGTGATCTCGGCTGAGCCCTTGTCCCGCTCGGCCTTCGCCTCATCAGCGGCGAGCTTGAGTATCTGGCCAACCCGCTCGCTGACTTCCTCGTGCGCCGGCCGTCCGCCTGCCGCGCGCGCCTCGGTGAGTTCGGCGCGCAGCCGCTCGATTTCGGTGAGGCCCTGGGAGAGCTTGCTCTCTAGCTCGCGAATCTGGCCGTTGCGCCAGGCGATGTACTCGTCGACCTGGCGACGGGCGTAGCCGCGCCTTTCGCTGTCGAAGGGATCATCCCGGCCATCGGCCACGACATCGTTGTACTCGGTCATATCTCACCTATCAGGTGGTCGGGCAGGTACTGGCGCGGATGGTCCTGAAACCGAGCCATCCAGCGAGCCGGACCTGCGAGTGGTCTGAAGCTGACTGTCCGCGGCAGCGCTCCGCAGATGTCGTAGGCAGATGTGAGTAATGACTCTTGCTCGGACCGGTACCTAACCGCAACCGAAACAACAAATTATCCTAATTTGGGCTTCCGGCGGATCCGCGGCTATTTACCTGCCTGCGGGATCTGAGATGATGTGACGGTGGCAAGCTCACAGGAGGCAGCGATTTCGCTGGTTCCTTGATCGGGTCCCTGGGACCCGGCGATACCGCCAGCCCGGCGATCCACTCCGACGCCTGGATCGCGCCGGGCGCGGTCGTGGTCGGCTCGGTGAGCATCGGCCGGCACTCGAGCGTGTGGTACGGCACGGTGCTTCGGGCCGACGACGACGAGATCTCGATCGGTGCCGAGTGCAACGTTCAGGACCTGTGCTGCCTCCACGTTGACGCCGGCGAGCCCGCTGTTCTCGCTGATCGGGTCAGCGTCGGGCATCACGCGACCGTGCACGGCGCCACGGTCGGCACCGGCGCGCTGATCGGAATCGGCGCGGTCGTGCTTGGCGGGGCGATTATCGGGGAAGGTTCGCTGATCGCGGCCGGCGCCGTGGCGCTGCCAGGGACCAGAGTCCCCGACGGCGTGCTGTTCGCCGGGGTGCCGGGCAAGGTCGTGCGCGAGCTTAACGACGCTGACCGCGACCGGCTTCGCCATACCTGGCAAAGCTACGTAGAACGCGCCAAACGGCATCAGGAGACGCGATGGCACGAAAGGATGGCGGACTACCCCGCCGGTTAGCCGCCAGGATCTCATCCTTTGGTTGCACGGGTGAGGAAGAAATGATCCTGATGGGTCATGCGGGACAGGCGTGCCGACCCGTAGGGTTGCTGCGATCAGGGCGGTGGGCGTCGGCACAGCGGGCGTCAGGAATCGCGGCGGAGGTGGGCAATGCGAGAAGACCTTGACGACCGGGTTCATGACGCCGTCGCGCTCGACGAGATCAACCTCTACGGTGATGTGCTAAGCGCGGTCGCCGCCGCCGACGGGCCGTTGACCGATGAGGAAATCGACGCCGTGCTCGGTGTCGCAAGCCTAGACCCATCCGCCAATTAGCACCTTAGGCGGCGGCGTACATGACGTCGGTGCCCCAGTGGCTGAAGCCGAGTGACTCGTAGAGGCCGATCGCGGCCGCATTGGTCTCGTCGACGTAGAGCATCACCTGGAATAGTCCCCGTGACCGCAAATACCTCAGCCCGACGAGCGTGAGCGCCCGGCCGAGCCCTGTGCCCCGCTCGTCAGGATCGACACCGACGACGTAGACCTCGCCGATCGGCTCATGGTGGTGCCCGTCGTCGCCCTGATCCTCGCCGTGTAATCTTGGTCCAGTGGAACCCGGCCAGTTTCCCGGCTCCGCTCGGCCAGGAAAAACCCGTCAGGGTCGAACCAGGGCTCGCGTTCCCGCAGGTCGAGGTCGGCCCTGGTCCAGGTGCCCTGCTCAGGGTGGCCGACGAAGGCCCGCCGGTTCAGCGCGGTCCACGCGTCCTCGTCCTGGCCAGGAACGAACGTCCTGACCGTCGACGCCTTCGGCGAATTGCGGCCGGCCGATCCTCGTCTGCAGTGACCGGCGCATCTGCCACAGAGCCCTGATCCGCTCGAAGCCCGCCCGCTGGGCCAGCCTGGCCGCCGCGGGCAGGTCCCCGTGCGCCCAGAGCCGCAACCGGCCGACTCCCGCCGCCTCCGGTCGCCTCTGCCTCGACCGCCCTGAGCAGTTCGAGGCCGAGGCCGTGCCGGCGGAGGCCGGGCTGCACGACCAGTTCGGCGCTCGGCCCCTGCACAGGGTCGGTCGGGTCAAGGTGGGCGTAACCGGCAAGTTCACCGTCGCGGTACAACAAGAAGCTCCTGGCCAGCGGGTCGCCACCGTAACGCAGGTGCAGCAGCACGTGCTCGGACAGGGGACTGATCCCGTCCTCGTCGGTAGCGGTTCGCACCAGCCTGAGTGCGGCCTCGACTTCGGTGTCAGATAGATGCGCCTGGATCCGCAGGTCGGTCATCTGGCCTCGCGATCAGCGGAGGCGCTACCCTCTTCCGACGCTGGCTTCCGGCCGTTCCCCGTGCTCGCGTTGCCGGTGCGGGCGCTGGCTGCCCGCTGGCCGTCAGGTACAGCCGGCGGTGCTTTTTGGCGGCCCTCATGCTTTGCGGGCACGAATTTGTAGCCGACATTTCTTACCGTGCCGATGAGTTCCTCGTTGTCGGATCCGAGCTTGGCCCGCAGCCTGCGCACGTGAACGTCGACGGTTCTCGTGCCGCCGAAGTAGTCGTAGCCCCAGACTTCCTGCAGGAGCTGTGACCTGGTAAAAACCCGCTTGGGATGCTGGGCGAGGAACTTGAGCAGTTCGAATTCCTTGAAGGTGAGATCGAGCGTGACCCCGCTGATCTTGGCCGAGTAGGTTGCCTCGTTGATGACCAGTTCGCCTGAGCGCACCTCGGCGGTCGGCGTTGCCGAAGGTACCGGCGCGGTCCGGCCGATAGCCAGTCTGATCCTGGCCTCCACCTCGCCGGGACCAGCTGTATGCAGCACCACGTCGTCCGCGCCCCAGTCGGGGGTGATCGCCGCCCAGGCGCCCTCGCTGATGACGGCGAGCAGCGGAAACCCGAGCCCGGCCAGCTGAGCGAGCAGTTCCCTGGCTCGGAGCAGGTGCTGGCGGGCGTCCACCAGCAGCACGTCTGGCCGCCAGGAACCGTCCTGGCTGGTGCGTACCGCGACCCCTGGCACCTGATCGCCTGAGGCGGCCGCGACCGTCACCGCGTGATTCAGCAAGCTCAGCGAGGGCAGAATCTCGGCGGCGGATTCGTGCGTGCTGGTGAGCAGCAGGACATTGCTCACTAGCCGCCACCTTCGGTCATGCGGCCTTGGCCGTCGGCATCGGTCCAGGTCACTATGCGAGGATAGCTGACATGCCCATCGTGACTTTGCGGTACTGGGCCGCAGCCAAGGACGCCGCCGGCGTGGCGGACGAGAAAGTCGAGGCGATGACGCTCGCCGAGGCACTCGTCGAGGCGCTCGTCGCGGCCGGGCGGGCCGCTGACCGGCTGCGTCCGGTGCTGGCGAGGTCATCCTTCCTGATCAACGGTGCGCCGGCCGGTCGCCGCCCGCCCGAATCGATCATGCTGAGTGATGACGCCGTCATCGAGGTGCTGCCGCCTTTCGCGGGCGGGTGAACCGGATCCTTGCGGCTACCGTGTAAGCGGTGTGGTGGTTCGCGACGGCGCCGGGAACAGGGAGCGTCCCAGGCAAGTCACCGACGAGGAACTGGTCCGCGCGCTCTACAGTGAGCACGCCGGGCCGCTACTTCGTTATGCCCTGCACCTGACCAGCGGAGACCGGCAGCGGGCAGAGGACATAGTGCAGGAGACTTTGCTGCGGGCGTGGCTTCATCCTGAGGCCATCGTCGACCGTCCGGCGAGGCCGTGGCTGTTCGCGGTAGCGAGAAACCTGGCGGTTGACGCTCACCGTGCGCGGCAGGCCAGGCCGCATGAGGTCGGGGAGGCGGCGCTCGCGCTGACCGCCGTGCCCGATACGGCTGACCGGGCGCTTGAGGCCTGGGCCGTTGCCGATGCGCTGCGATCGCTGCGCCTTGAGCACCGGACCGTGCTGCTTGAGACTTACTACCACGGCAGATCGGTAGCTGAAGCGGCGGCGGTGCTCGGAATACCGGCCGGAACGGTGAAATCTCGCACGTTCTACGCACTGCGGGCGCTGAAGCTGGCACTTGAGGAGCGGGGGCTGGCACCATGAGCGGCCCGGAATGCCGTAATTATCGCGAACTGCTCGGCGTCTACGTCGTCGGAGCTATCGAGCCCTACGAGCGCAGTCAGCTCGAGGCTCATCTCAACCAGTGCTACAACTGCCGGGAGGAACTCGCGGGGCTGGCGGTGCTGCCAGCGTTGCTGCACCGGATCCCAGTGCCAGAAGCCGAGCAGATCGCCATGGCAGGCGAGGCGGACGGGCAAGATGCCGAGAACCCTGCTCCCCGCGCACTGTCCGGCCTGCTCGCCGATGCGGGCGCGCGGCGGCGCTCTCGCCGGGTGCGGACCGCGCTCGCGGTGGCGGCGGCCCTGCTCGTGGCCGTCGGCGGAGGCGCCGCGGTAGCGACGTCCTTCGCTCAGTCTGGGCAGCCCGTCGCTTCCAGCACGTTCGACGTCGCGCACGCTCGCGACGGCAAGGTCGACGTCAACGTGCGGTACGACCCGACGCGCTGGGGCACCGAGATGTGGGTGCGGGTGCGCGGAGTTCCTGAATGGACGGACTGCAGGTTCTGGGTCACTACCGCTGACGGGCATACGAAACTGGCGGGCGGATGGCTGGTCGGACCTGATAGCGGGGGTCTTTGGTACCCGACCGAGGCTGGAGTCCAGGCGACCAGCGTGACCAGTTTCACGCTCACGGCCGGCGGCAAGGTACTCGCGAGCATCCCCGCGAGCTAGGCGGGTCCGGGCCTGGATCCACAGAGCGGGAGCGCTGGCCCGCCCGGATCCGGGCCCGGATCCTTAACTGGGCTACTCGCCCTGGCTGCAGGCCCAGCGTTGCAGGCCCAGCGTTGCAGGCCCAGCGTTGTCCCGGCGCTGGGGTCAGGACCCCGTCTCAGGAACAACGCTGGGCCTCGTCGGCCGCCAGGCTGCCCCGCCTCAGGCCCGCACCTTGGGCGGGCGGGAATGCTCGGCGCGGTGGCGCTGTTCTTGCCGCCGTGATCGGACTTGTGGTGGCTGTCGTCGCGCTGGCGGCCGCGACTGGCTTCGGGCTGTGGTGGCGGGCACGTGACGGGCGGGTTCGGGCGACGATGCCGGGGAGTGGCGGGGATGCCGTGCTCACGGACGGGCAATCTGGCGAGTCCGCTCAGGCCGAGGAGCTCAGCAGCGCTGACCTCCGTGCGCCGCTTGGCGAGCGGGCTACCTTGGTGCAGTTTTCTTCCGCTTTCTGCGCGCCTTGCCGGGCGACCAGGCAGGTGCTCGGCGACGTTGCCGCGATGGTCGACGGGGTGCGGCACGTCGAGATCGACGCCGAGTCGCGGCTTGACCTGGTGCGCAGGCTCGATGTCAGGCGGACGCCGACGACGTTTGTGCTCGGGCCGGACGGGCACGTTACGCATCGCGCGAGCGGGCAGCCGAGGAAAGCCGACGTTATCGCGGCTCTCGGCACAATGATAGGATTTCCTATGATTGACATAGGAAATCCGCGATGAGCCGAGACGGATGCGGTGCGGCCTGGGGACTGGCGTCCGCCGGCCGCGCTGCCGGTGTTTGCCTACGCAGAGAGCCGGGGCTGACAAGACGCCGTGCCGTCGATTACGGTCGGCTTCACGCGGCGCTCTAACCGCGAGACTATTTTCTGCAACCCCTTAGCCGGCATAGTCGTCGCGATGGTCGGGATCGAGCCAGGCCGGCCTGATCCACGGAAGGAGCGCTCGTGGGCATTGACCCAAGAGGGCTAAGGTTCGGCGCGCTGATCACTACGGCTGTCCTGATCGCGGTTCTCATCACCGGCAGCGGCTGGCTGCTGGCCGCGCAAGCGGTTGTGTTCGCTGCCGGGGCGATCTTCGGGCTGAAGTACGCGCCTTACGGTGTCATCTACCGGTACCTGGTCCGGCCGAGACTCGGTCCGCCGAAGGAGCTTGAGGCCGAGGCCCCGCCGAGATTCGCCCAGGGTGTCGGCCTGGGGTTCGCGGTTATCGGAGTAGTTGGTTATGCCGCCGGGATCACTGGTCTCGGTATCGCGGCGACGGCGCTTGCGCTGGTGGCCGCGTTCTTGAACGGAGCCTTCGGCTTCTGCCTGGGCTGCGAGATGTACCTGCTCATCCGACGCATGGTGCCCGGCAGGCAAGGTCTGGATGCCGGGTAGAGAGCTGACAAGGAGAATCAAGTATGAGTCGTTCTGACGTTCTCGTAGACGCCGGCTGGGTCGCTGACCATCTCGGTGACCCTGGCCTCGTACTCGTTGAGGTCGATGAGGACACAAGCGCATACGGCAAGGGCCACATCAAGGGAGCCGTGAAGGTCGACTGGAAGAAGGACCTTCAGGACCCGGTGCGCAGGGACTTCGTCGACCGGGAGGGCTTCGAGAAGCTGCTGTCCGAGCGCGGTATCGCCAACGACGACACAGTGATCCTGTACGGCGGCAACAACAATTGGTTCGCGGCCTACGCGTACTGGTACTTCAAGCTTTACGGGCACCAGAACGTCAAGCTGCTCGACGGCGGCCGCAAGAAGTGGGAGCTCGACTCGCGCGAGATGGTAACCGAGGTGCCGCATCGCGAGGCCACGCAGTACCACGCGCAGGAGCAGGATAAGTCGCTCCGTGCGTTCCGCGACGATGTGGTAGCCGCGATCGGCGTGCTTAACCTGGTCGATGTCAGGTCACCTGACGAGTTCGCCGGGCGTCTCCTCGCGCCGGCGCACCTGCCGCAGGAAGCCGCTCAGCGCGGCGGTCACGTGCCGACCGCGAAGAACGTGCCCTGGTCTAAGGCTGCCCAGGAGGACGGCACGTTCAAGACCGACGACGATCTCCGCGTGCTCTACGGTGACGAGGCCGGCCTCGACTTCGGCAAGGACACGATCGCCTACTGCCGGATCGGCGAGCGGTCCGCGCACACCTGGTTCGTGCTGCATGAGCTGCTCGGCCAGCCGAACGTTAAGAACTACGACGGCTCGTGGACCGAGTACGGTTCGCTCGTCGGCGTGCCGATCGAACTCGGGGACGGCAAGTGAGCGACATGGAGCAGGCATCATCGACCGGCTGCGGAGCACCGGCCGGCGGCGTGAAGGTCAAAGATGGCCCGGGCGACCAGGCGGTCGTCGCGGGCCGGGTGACCAAAGACGGCGCGCCGGTATCGCCCGGCTACGCCAGGCTGCTCAACTCCGACGGCGAGTTCGTCGCCGAGGTACCGCTCGGTGAGGATGGCGGCTTCACCTTCTACGCCGCGCCGGGCAACTGGACGATCAGGGTGCTCGCGCCCGGCAACGTCAGGGCCGATCAGGTGGTATCCGCCGAGATCGGCAAGATCACCGAGCTGGAGCTCGCGGTCTGAATTAAGAACTTTCTACGCGGAGTGCCCGGATCGAGTCGACTGACTGGTCCGGGCGCTCCGCGTCTCGGCTGACCGCAACGATGTCCCGGCGATGCTGTCCGGCGGAGACGGGGAACCGCAAGGATGGGCCATCGTTGCTGCTGCCACGACATCTATGGGCCACCGTTGCGGTTGCTCGGCGCGGCTGAGCAGCATCGATGTCCCATCGTTGCGGTTGTGGCCCCGGCTGGCGGCTATTCCGAGCGGAATATCATACTATTCCGATGCTAAGCGCTTAGGTGGATAACGCCAGGTCGGAGCCGATCAGATTAGGTCGGGAACCGTATGCTCCCCGTTTCCTTGCTCTAACCTCACGTTCAATTCCGCGTTACTTTGACCGCGTATAAAGTACCTGTCCGCTGCCGCGGCACGGCGCATTCGCGACAACGCGCGCCCCTGATATGGAGAGCTGAATGTCGATTGAAGCCAACCGGGAAAAGCAGTCGACAGACACCTCCGGTGGCGAAAGTGCCCAATCCGGTACAAACAGTGCGGCAGCTTTGAAGGCTGTCGACCTGACCCTAGGTTTCGGGCAACGCACCATTTTGAGCGAGATCACGACCAACATCCACCGTGGCTCCATCACCGCCCTGATCGGTCCGACCGGTTCAGGCAAGAGTACCTTGCTGCGCACCTTCAACCGGATGAACGACAAGGTCACCGGGTACCGGCACGCGGGCGAGGTACTGCTCGATGACCGAAGCATCTGGGATCCCAGAGTGGACCTGATGTCGCTGCGCCGGCGGGTCGGCATGTTGTTCCAGCGGCCGAACCCGTTCCCGATGTCGATTGCTGACAACGTCGTCTCCGGCGTGCGGGCGCACCGGATGGCCAGCAAGGACGGGATGCGGGCGATCGTCAAGGAGCGGCTCGCCGAAGTGGGTCTCTGGGACGCGGTCGCCGAACGGCTCAAGGACTCGCCGTTCCGGCTTTCCGGCGGCCAGCAGCAACTGCTCTGCCTGGCCCGTGCCCTCGCGGTCGAACCCGATGTGCTGTTGCTCGACGAGCCCACTTCCTCGCTCGATCCGGTCGCTACCGCGTCCATCGAGGAACTGCTCAAGACGCTGGTGCCGCGGATCACGGTGGTGATCGTCACGCACAATCTGGCCCAGGCGAGCCGGGTCGCCCAATGGACGATGTTTCTGAACAAGGGCCGCCTGGTCGAGCACGGCGCGACTAGCCAGCTCTTCGAGCAGCCAGAAGAAAAGGAAACCGCTGACTACATCGGCGGGCATTTCGGCTGAAAGACCACCCGTGCGAGAGGCGGACTCCTCCCGCACGGGCGCAAGAACCGCGCCACCAGCGCGGGCCAAGTCGCACGCGGAAAAGCGCGCGAGTCACCTAGCGCACGCGTAAGCGTGCATAACTGAAGGAGTATTCCCCGGTGATCAACCGAACCCGCATAGCGACGGTTGCCGCCCTGGTGCCGCTCACTGTGCTCGCCGCGGCGTGCGGCAGTTCGTCGAGCACAAGCTCATCAGGTTCGTCGTCGACCACGGCGAAGATGATGGGTCCAGCGCTGCCAGCGAAGCCCGCGGCGACCAGCACGCCGCTCACCGAGACCGGCAGTACCCTCTTGTTCCCGCTGTTCGGTACCTGGGCGGCCGCTTATCAGAAGCAGTTCGTCAACTCCGCTGGCGACCCGCTCCTCACCATCACCACCGGCCCGACCGGCTCAGGCATCGGGATCGGCGACGCGGCGAGCGGCACCGTGGACGTCGGGGCCTCCGATGCCTACCTGCCGAGTGCCGACTCGGTCAAGTACCCTGGCCTGCTGAACATCGCGCTGGCGATCTCGGCCCAGCAGATCAACTACAACCTGCCAGGCGTGAAGAACCTGAAGCTTGACGCCACCGTGCTCGCCGAGATCTATACCGGCAAGATCACCAGCTGGAATGACCCGGCGATCAAGGCGCTGAACCCCGGCGTCTCGCTGCCGAACCTGAAGATCATCACGCTGCACCGGGCGGACGGCTCAGGCGATACGTTCCTGTTCACCAGCTTCCTCAACGCAGGTGCGCCCAGCCTGTGGCCGTCGAGCAACATCAACACCACGGTGAACTGGCCATCGGTGCCCGGCTCGCTGGCCGAGACCGGTAATAGCGGCATGGTGTCAGGCTGCCAGGCCAACAAAGGCTGTATCGCCTACATCGGCATCAGCTACCTGCAGAAGACGCAGGCCGCCGGGCTCGGCACCGCGTCGCTGAAGAACAAGTCAGGCAACTTCGAGATGCCGACCTCGGCGACGATCAGCGCCGAGGCCAACGCGCTCACCGCGAGCACCCCGGCCAACGAGTCCCTGTCGATGATCTACGGTCCGGCCGCCGACGGTTACCCGATCGTCAACTACGAGTACGCGATCGTGCAGACCACTCAGAAGAACGGCATCCAGGCCGAGGACATCAGGGCCTTCCTGCACTGGGTCGTGCACACCGGGCAGGACCCGACGACCTACCTGGACGCGGTGGACTTCCAGCCGCTTCCCGCGAGCGTGGTCAGCAAGTCCGACGCCCTGATCTCCAAGATCGGAAGCTAGATCGTGGCTGGTCAGGTTCAAGCACTGACGCCGGACGGGGGGGCGGGCACACCGCTCTCCCGCCGGCTCGGCGCCGCGTTCCGCGGCCGCTCCCTTACCAGGACCGTTGGCCTCGGTTTCGCCACGCTGCCCGCGATCGCGCTGGGATTCGTGCTGATCACCCTGCTCGTGGAGGCGCTTCCCGCGATCAGGCTCAATGGCGGATCGTTCTTCACCAAGAGCGTCTGGGCGGTCGGGAGCTACAATTCGACGCTCACGACCCAGGGCGGCGTTCAGCACCTCACCGGTCAGCAGTTCGGCATTACGGCCGACATCGTGGGCACCCTCGTGACCTCAGCGATCGCGCTGATCATCGCCGTGCCCGTGTCGATCGGCGCGGCGCTGTTCGTGGTCGAGCGGTTGCCGAAGCGCCTGGCTAGCCTCGTCGGAGCGTTCCTTGAACTGCTTGCGGGCATCCCGAGTGTCGTCGTCGGCCTGTGGGGCGCGCTGACCTTCGGCCCGTTCATCGCCCGCGACCTCGCTCCGTTCATCGCCCGCAACATGCCGGACTTCCCGCCGTTCAGCTACTTCAGCGGGGCGACCGGCAACGGCCTCGGCGAGCTCGTTTCCGGCCTGGTACTGGCCGTCATGATCATCCCGATCGTGGCGGCGACGACCCGTGACCTGATTCGCCAGGTGCCGATCCTGCCCCGCGAGGGCGCGGTCGCGCTGGGCATGTCCGACGCCCAGTGCGCGCGCCGGGTGACGCTGCCCTGGGTCGGCAGCGGCATCGTGGGTGCGGTCGTGCTCGGCCTGGGGCGGGCTCTGGGTGAGACCATCGCCGTCGCGATGACGTGCGGGGTCGCGCTCAGCAGCATTCCAGGCAATATTTACGGAGCGATGACCACGGTCGCGGCGACCATCGTCAATCAGCTCGACCAGGCATTCAGCGACGCGAGCGGTTTCGAGATCAGGACGCTGGCCGAACTGGCGGTGGTGCTCATGATCATCACGCTGGCGACCAATGTCATCGCGGCGCTCCTGGTCCGCCGGGTGTCAGGAACCGCGCTACCGGTCGGCCGGGGGCTGTAGCCGATGAGCGATCACAACGACTTGGCTTCCGCACCCGCCGGGTCTTTTCCGGCTAGCGAATTCAAGTGGCCGGAGGCGCCCTGGTACCGCCGGATCGGGAACACGGTTTTCTGGGTGCTGTGCTTTCTCGGGCTCGCCCTGGTCATCATTCCTACTCTCTGGCTAGCGGGCGGCATCATCGTCCGGGCGGTACCGCACTTCAGCTTCAGCGTGCTGACCACCGACACCACCGGTGAGACCGGCGGCCTGGAGAACGCCGTGCTCGGCACCTTGCTCCTCGCCGCCGGCGTGCTCATTATCGGCGGCACCATCAGCATCCTGACCGGCATGTACCTGGCTGAATTCGCGCAGGGCCGGCACCGGGGCATCCTGCGAGGCGCCTACGAGGTACTCGCGGGCATCCCGTCCATCGTGCTCGGCTACTGCGGCTACGTAGCGCTGTCGATCGGCCTCGGCTGGCACAATTCGCTGCTAGCGGCCTGGATCGTGCTGTCCATCATCTCGATCCCCTACATCACCAAGGCAACCGAGTCGTCACTGGCCCAGGTGCCGGTGTCTTACCGGGAAGGGGCAGAAGCGCTGGGGATACCGGCCGGCTGGACGCTGCGCCGCATCGTGTTCAAAACCGCCACCCCAGGAATCGTGACCGGACTGCTCATCGCGCTCGCGATCGCGGTCGGCGAGACGGCGCCGCTACTCGCGGTCGCGGGCTGGAGCGACCAGAACCCGACGTTCCACCTGACCAACTCGGCCGTTGGTTACCTGACCTTCCCGATCTTCAGTTTCTATCAGGGCACCAATCCGCAGTCGGTTGACCTGTCCTACGACTCGGCCTTTCTGCTGCTCATCTTCGTGATCCTGATCATCATCGCGGGCCGGGTCATCATCTGGCGCGCGCGCAGGAACGCGGAGACCTGAGGGGCTGTGCGAGCGCAGCGGGCGGAGCCGGAGCGGAGCCGGCGGAGCCGCGGAAGTTTCGTCGACCGTTCGCAGTGCTTCGTTGAGCGACGCATTACCCCTAGTTCAGCTTCCGGTCACGTCCGCTACCTAGAACTGATATCGGTCCCGCGAGCCATTTCCGATGGCTGGTACCCAACGACATGGGCGGAGGGCGTCCTGTGGCTTACTCCGGCGACGATGGACAGGACGTCGCGGGAGTTCTCGCTGATCGCCTGGCGGCTACCCTGGTGCACCACGAGCCTGGCTGGCGGCTGCCAAGGCCGAGCGCGCTCGCCCGCCGCTACAACGTCAGGCCAAGCCAGGTTGAGCAGGCCGTGCGGGAACTGGCCGCGAGGCACCTGATCAGGCAGTTGCCCGACGGGCAGCTCTACCGGGCGAGCCCGGCTGAGTACCTGGTCGCCATGACCGGCGTGGCCAGGCTCGGCGCCCATGTCGATCCGATGGGCAGCGACGTCACCTGCCGCAGCCGCAAGGTGTCCTGGCGCCGGGCGCCCGAGGACATCGGCGGGGCGCTCGGGGTCGCGGCCGCCGATTCGATCTGCGTCGTCAGATGCCACTGGGCGGTCAATGACGATCCGGCCGCCATCTCCACCACCTACCTGACCTCCGACGCGGCGTCCGCAGAGGAATCCGCCGGCTTCGGCCCGGCGTCAGGCGGACTGCTCAACCTGGGCACGGAAACAGTCGGAGCGCCTCCGCTCGGCCAGCCGGCCGCGCTCCACCTGGAACTTCAGCCGCCGCCATCCTCGGTCGCAAGGGGACTTCGGCTCAGGGCCGGCCAGCCGGCCGCGATCGTGACCGTCCGCTTCGACGATCCGGCCAGCGGCCGCCCTTGCGCCCTGACCGTCGCCGCGCTGAGGCCCGACCTGTTCCGCATCGTGATCGACTCGCCGGGCGGGACCTCGCCAGTAAATTCGCTGGCTACCGCCGGCGTTTTCGACGACACCGCAAGCTCGCCAGACGGCCACGAACCCCGGCCCGCCCAGCCCCAGCCAACCTAGGCGGCCCGCCGTAGCCCCGCAGGCCACACCAGCCTCAGAGCACGTTGCTGCCCGAGTGACATCCATGGGCCATGGCTGCGGTTGCCCGGCCCGGCTGAGCAGCATCGATGTCCCATCGTTGCGGTTGCGGCCCGCGGCTGGCGGCCAGGTGCCCGGTGGGCCAGGAGTAGTCACATCAGCCACGAAGGCCAACTGAATCTCGGCTTCGACGGCGTCGCGAGCTAGCGGGTTCGCGGAAAAGCAGGGTTTCGGCTAACGACAGGTACTATCTTTTGCCGTTATGCCGCACTATATGGCCGATGACGAAAGCCGGATATCGCCCCGATTCGAACGGTTTTTACCTGACGATAGCCTTTCGCGTCATGATGGTGCTGGGTTCGGTCGCTCCGGCCGCGACCTAGTGGCCGGGCTGGCTGTTGCGGCGCTGCTCGGGCAGCTTGTGTTCGCTCAGGCCACGCTGCTGATAGTGATTGGCTGCCTTATTGTCGGCCGGATAAGCCGCTGGCGGCCATTGTGGCTGGCATTGCCTGCTGCGGCCGGGCTCGGCTGGACACTCGCGATCGGATTGCGGCCGGCCTTAACCGGTTACCTGGCCGCTGCGGGACTTGTGCTGCGCCATTTCGCCGGCCATGGCTCGCTGCTCGCTCAGGTCCGCGGGCTGCCCGGCCTGGCCGTGAGTTGGCGGCGGTGGCTGCCGGGGCAGTTTCCGCTTGCGCTGGTCGCCGGCGCGGCGGAGGCGGCGGTGGCCGGGTGGCTCGGGCGGGGCAGGCGGACCTGGGAGTACCGGCCCGGTGGCCTGGTTACCGCGCGTAATTTTTACCTGGCCGCCACCCTGCGGCGGGGTGAGGTGGCGACGAGCGACGGCTGCTGCGTCGGTGTTAATGCCGCCACGGGTACCCGCGCGGCGATCACCTGGCGGGCGGCGGAAACGGGAGTTCTCTGCACCAGCAGCGACCTTGAGGTCGCCACGGGGACTGGCCGCGATCTGGCGCTCGCGGCCATTCAGCACCGCAAGACGGTGATCGTGATTGACCTGGCCGGTCATTGCGATACGGCTAAGTACCTGGCCGGGCAATGCGCCAGCACCGGCGTGCCTCTGCAGAATTTTGCTGATGAGAATGCGCATTATGATCCGTTGTCAGTAGCAAGCCCGGCTCGGGCGACGAACCTCGTGATGGCGATGCTTGACTGGACCGAGGTGAGTCACCAGCAGCAGCTGTTCTGCGCGAATTACCTGAACGCGGCGCTGACGCTAATCGGCCTCCTGCGAATCGGCCAGGTGCCGCGCCAAGCCCAGGTTCTCGATGAATTGCCCGGCCTGCTCACGCCAGGAGCGTTGTCGGCCGGGATTTCCCGGTTTGGCGCCCGGCGGCAGGCCGCCATCAGTTCGCTGGCCGCTCGGGCCGCCGAACTTTCAAGGCCACCAGGGAACGAAGCTGACGCCCTGCGGCTGATCGCCGCGCAACTGGCGGGACTGCGATCGGCGTCGCTCGGACGCCCGCTCCGGGCCGGCACCGGCGGCACCGAGCTCAGCCTCGGCCGTGCGCTCGCTGAACGCCAGGTGGTGCAGTTCCGGCTTGACGGGCCGGCGGACCGGCGATCGGCGGCGATGATCGCCAGGCTCGCGGTCGCTGACCTGATCGAGAAGCTGGCCGAGCGTAGTGACGCTGGCGGCCGGTATGACTGCCTGACGTGGATCAACGGCTGTGAGGTCATCGAGTCAAGCCAACTCGGCGCGCTCGTCGGCCTTGGCGCCAGGACGGGAACGGCGGTCGTATTCGGCACGGCGGCCGGTGCGGTCGCCGCCAGGATGGCCAGCCAGGTCAACGTCATCGCCGTGCGCGGTCAGGGCCCGCATTGCCCGGCCAAAGAGGAAGCGGCTGACCTGCTGCAAGGTCCAGGACAGCCGGGAATGCTCTCGCTGCGGGCCGGTCAGCCTGCCCCCGCGCACGTGACCGACTGCGTGGTAGTCAGGTGACCAGCAAGCTGGCGCCGGTCTATCTCGGCTGGCAGTTCGCTCCGGCGCTTGATGATCCTGGCCCGGCCCCTGGCAGCCGGGCCGCCGTGACCTATCCGGTCAGGTTCGACCAGAGCTGGGTCTCCGCGCAGCGCACGATCGTCCACAGGCTCGCCCGCCCGGCGATGGCGGGCGGGACCGTGAGCGCCATCGTGATCGCGCTGGCGGCAACGGCCTGGCTGACTGGCGTGACCAGCGGGGCGCTAGCGGCCGGCGCGGCGGTGGCAGCGGCCGGCGGTGGTCTCCGCTCCGCCGGCGCACTGCGCCGCACTCGCAGCGAGCTGACGGCGGTGATCGCAGCAGAACAGGAGCGCGTGGCGGCGGTGCAGGCGGCGGCGGCTCGTGACCTGGCCGCCAGCCATCGTGATCACGCCAGCGACTACCGGGCCTGGCAGCGCAGAAAGGCCATGTATGACCGGCAGCCATCCTGGTTCCCTGTATCGCTGCCCGAGGAGCTCGACCGGCTTGACGTGGCGGGCGGAACGCTGGCCGGCTGGTCGGCGCTGGTCACGACCATTGCCGCCACGCACCTCAGCCTGGGCGGCGAGCTGACGCTCGTTGACCTCACCGAGGCTGCCGTCGGCGGGGACCTCATTCACCTGGCGCGCCAGTCAGGCCTGCGGCCGCTCGTCTGGCTGCTTCCTGACGACTTGCCCAGGCTTGACCTGGGTACCGGGTTCGGCCCTCAGGAACTCGCCGACGTGCTCGCCCTCGCGGCCGGGACCGCGACCATGGGGGAGGCGGCACGTCACGGCGCCGGAGCGGAGCAGGCCGCCGACGGTGCGCTGCTCGACCGCGTGCTCGGCGCGCTCGGCTCCGGCCAGGGGATCGCGCGGCTCACCGCGGCCCTGCGGGTGCTAGGGGAAATCGGTGATCCGCGGACCGACCTGCGCTCAGGCCTGCTGACCGCCGACCAGCTCGACCGGATCGGCAGGCTGTTCGGGCGGGGCGGGGCCGAGCGCATGGTCATCGAGCGGGCCTGGGCGCTCGAAGCCAGGCTCCGCCACCTCGACGCGCTCGGCACCGATCCTGAGCCGCTGGCGCCGAGCCGACTGCGGGTAACTGCCATCGACCGGCGCTGCGGAGTGATCGCCGGCCGCACGCTCGGTACCTACCTGGTCGCCGCGATGACGCAGGTGCTCCGCGCGGCGGAGCCAGGTGAGCCGTGGCGGCACACGTTGTGCGTGCTCGGCGCCGAGCGGCTCGGGGCGGAGGTGATCGATCGGCTCACCGACGCCTGCGAGCAGGCGCGTACCGGCCTTGTGATCGCTTACCGCTCGATCCCGGCCGCGGTGCGCGAGCGCCTCGGCCGCGGCAATGCCGCCATGGCGTTCATGCGGCTGGGCAACGGCGACGAGGCGAAGGCCGCGAGCGAGCTGATCGGCACCGAGCACCGGTTCGTAGTCGGCCAGCTCACCGACACCGTCGGCACCTCGGTCACCGACACCTGGGGCGACTCCTACACGAGCTCGGTCGGCACCGCCGACTCGGTGTCCGGCTCGGTCTCCTACGGCCGTAGCCGTGGCCGAAGCAGCGGGCGGGGGCGCAGCTACCAGAGCGGGTTCGCCCCGTTCGGCGACTTCAGCCGGTCGCTGTCCGGCGACGCGAACTACTCGGCCAGCGAGCAGGACTCGGTGTCGCTGACCGAGGGAATCAACTCAGGCACGTCCTGGGGCCTGTCCACCTCGCGGGCGCTCGGCGAGAACACCTCGCTCGGCCGTACCGCGCAGCGGTCAAGGGAATTCCTGGTCGAAGCGGACGAACTGCAGCGCCTGCCGCTCAGCGCCGCGATCATCAGCTATCCGGCCCCGGCCGGCCGGGCGGTTCTGCTCGCCGACACCAACCCCGCGCTGATCACCGCGGTGGGAAAAGATAGGGCCGCCAATATGCCCCGCGCTGGTCGAGGCAGCCGCCCTGACTAAGCTCAGAGCCGTGGACCGACCCTTTTGCCAGGTAGACGTGTTCAGCCCGGATCCGTTCCTCGGCAACCCTGTCGCGGTGGTGCTCGAGGCGGCCGGCCTTTCAACCGAGCAGATGCAGCTCATCGCCCGGTGGACGAACCTGTCGGAGACGACGTTCGTGCTGCCGCCCGACCAGCCGGAGGCCGACTACCGGGTCCGCATCTTCACCACCGCCGCCGAGCTGCCGTTCGCCGGGCACCCGACCCTGGGCACCTGCCACGCCTGGCTTGAGTCAGGCGGCCAGCCCGCAAGGCCCGACCAGATCGTCCAGCAATGCCCGGCCGGCCTGGTCACGATCAAGCGGGAAGGCGGCCTGCTCGGATTCGCCGCTCCGCCGCTGCTCCGCTACGGCAAGGTGGAGGCTGAGCTGATCGACCGGATCGCCGGCCAGCTGAAGATTGACCGGTCGGACATCGTCGACGCGTCCTGGGCGGACAACGGGCCAGGCTGGGTCGCGGTCCAGCTGGGCAGCGCCGAGCAGGTGCTCGCCTTGCGCCCGGCAATCGACAACATCGAGCTCGGCGTGGTCGGCCCTTACCCGCCGGGGTCCGAGGCCGCGTTCGAGGTGCGGGCGTTCTTCAGCGCCAACGGGCACACCGCCGAGGATCCGGTGACCGGGAGCCTTAACGCCTCGCTGGCGTACTGGCTGCTCTCGACCGGCCGGGCCACCGCACCTTACGTAGCCAGCCAGGGGACCGCCATGGGCCGGCGCGGCCGGGTCCACGTCTCGGCCGAGGGCGAATCGATCTGGGTGGCAGGCGCGACTGTGACAAGGGTGCGCGGGTCGCTCGCGGCGGACTCCTGATGGACGTGATCAGGCCTTACCGGCCGGGTGACCACGACGCTGTCTACGAGATCTGCGTGCGGACCGGGGCGGCGAGCAAGGACGCCAGGGGCCTTTACGGCACTGATGACCTGATCCCTGACATCTACGCTGGTCCCTACCTGGTGATCGAGCCCGAGCTCGCCTTCGTGCTCGACAACGGCGAACGGGCCGTCGGCTACATCATCGGCGCGGCCGACACCGAGCGGTTCGTGCGCGCCTACCGCGACATCTGGATCCCGGCCATGCGGGCCCGCTATCGTCAGCCGGCGCCCGAGCCGGAGACGGCGCAGGACCACCAGCTGGCCAATTTGTTCAACCCGGATCGGATGCTCAGGCCGGAACTGGCTCCGCACCCGGCCCACCTGCACATCAACCTGCTGCCCGATTACCAGGGCAAAGGGTTCGGCCGTGATCTCATGACCGAGTTCATGGCCGCGGCCGCCACTCAGGGCGCTCCTTCGGCGCATCTGCAGGTGTATACGGCCAACACCGGCGCCCGCGCCTTCTACGCCAGGCTCGGCTGGCAGGAGGTACCAGCGAGCACGCCAGGACCTTGGACGTTCATGGCCAAGAGCACCGGCTGATCACCTGTCCTTTGCTACGTTTTCGGCATGACCAGCGACTCAGGGATCGGGGCTGGCAGTTCGGCGCCCTGGTACCGCGTCGTCGCGATCCCTGACGCACCCTACGGCGGCACCGCTGAACGCGATTACGCCAGCGTGCTGCCGGCCGTGCTCGACGCGAAGAAGAACCGCAGGCCTTTCGTCGTCGGCTGGTTCTCCCGTGGCGGCGGCGCGCCGCTCGAGTTGTTCACCAACGCGGGCCCGCTGCCACCGCCACCAGCGAAATCACTCCGTGACACCCCTGAGCCGCGCCCGGCACCCGCCGTCGTCGAGCACCCTTACGGCCCGCCAGGTGAGTTCCTGAGCAAGCTGTCCGCCGAGGTCGGAGGCGCGGACCGGCAGAGCGAGCTGATGTTTCCCTGGGGCGCAAGAGGAGCGCCGTTCAGCGCCGGCCTGATGGCCGACCTTGGCCGGCTGAGCTGGGCACCTTGTCCTGGCCGCCAGGCTCAGGTCGCCGGGGGCGAGAGCTGGCAGACCGACCAGTCGGCGCCGGCCGGGCAGGGCGCTGGTTCCTGGCTGTCCTCGGGGGCAGGGCTCGGCGGTGGCGCGCGGCCGAGCTTGTTCGAGTCGGCGCTGACCACGCTGATGTCGCGGCCGTTCGGCTGGCTGGTGGTCGCCGAGCCGACCGACCTCATCGACGCGGAGACGGCGGAACTGCGCGGTCAGCTGAACGTGCTGCGCCGGTTCGACGAAGAGCGGTCGAGGTTCGACGCCGACCGGATGGCGAGAAGGCTGAATGAGCTCGACGCGTTCCGCGAGGCCGGGCTCTGGAACGTGCGGGTGCTCGTGGGTGCCACTGACATCGAGCAACTGAATGTGATCGCGCCGATGCTGGTCGGCTCGGCCGACCTGACCGCTCATCCTTACCGGCTGCGCGGTCCCGAGCGGGCGATGGACCTCGCCGACGCGCTGGCCGCCACCTACGCGGACCCGGCGGACGGCGGCTCCGTGCCGTTCACCGCTACGGCCGGGGTGCTCGCCGCGCTGGCCGGGCTGCCAAGGCGCGAGGTGCCAGGCGTCCGGGTGCTTGATGTCGGCTACTTCGATGTGACCGCCGAGCCGCTCGGCGAGGACAGCATCGTCCTTGGCGCGATCCTTGACGGCAAGGACCGTCAGGTCGGTGACTTCGGCGTCCCGCTGACCACGCTCAACCGGCACGCGCTGGTGACCGGCGCGACCGGCTCTGGCAAGTCGCAGACGGTCAAGCACCTCCTCGATCAGCTCACCAGGGCCGGGATCCCCTGGCTCGTGATCGAGCCGGTGAAATCGGAGTACGCGAGCATCGCCGGGCGGATCGCGATGGCAGGCGGCGACCTCACGATCATCAACCCGGCCGATCCTGACGCGATACCGCTGGCGGTCAACCCGCTGGCGCCCGAGCCCGGCTATCCGGTGCAAGCGCACATTGACATGGTCAGGGCGCTCTTCCTGGCCGCCTTCGACGCCCACGAGCCGTTCCCGCAGATCATGTCCCAGGCGCTCCAGCGAGTCTACGAGTCGTGCGGCTGGGATCCGGTGAGCGGCGGCAGCCAGCCCGGCGCGATCGTGCCGCCAGCGATCCCGACCCTGGCCCAGCTCCAGGCGGCGGCGATCGAGGTCATCGCCGACGTTGGCTACGGACCTGAGCTGCAGGCCGACGTCAAGGGCTTCGTTGACGTCAGGCTCAGGTCGCTGCGCACCGGCTCGGCCGGCCGGTTCTTCGAGGGCGGGCACCCGGCCGACATCGGCGAACTGCTGCGCAGGAACGCCTTGCTGGCGATCGAGGACGTCGCCAACGACGAGGACAAGGCCTTCCTCATCGGGACGCTGATCATCAGGATCGTCGAGCACTTGCGGATCAGGGCCAGGAAGGAACCTGAGCCCGCGGGCAGCGAGCGGCTCAGGCACGTGATGGTCATTGAAGAGGCGCACCGGCTGCTGCGGGCCGACCGGGAGGGAGCCGGGGCGCACGCCGTCGAGCTGTTCGCCGGCCTGCTCGCAGAGATCCGCGCTTACGGCGAGGGCCTGGTGATCGCCGAGCAGATCCCGGCCAAGCTGGTGCCTGACGTGATGAAGAACACCGCGTTGAAGATCGTGCACCGGCTGCCCGCCCAGGACGACAGAGAGCTTGTCGGCGCCACGATGAACCTGGACGCCGAGCAGTCGAAGCAGGTCGTCTCGTTCCCGCCGGGGGTCGCGGCGGTGTTTGCCGATGGCATGGACCGGCCACTGCGGATCAGGGTGCCGTTCGGCGGTCACGCCGACCGGGCGCCGGTCGCCTCCGAGCTGGCTGAGCCGCCGATGTCAGGGCGCCGGTCACCGGCCTGCGGAACGACCTGCAAGTACGATCGCGCCTGCACGCTGATCGAACTGCGGTCGGCCGACCTGCTCGCGAGCGCGCCCGAATACGCCTGGCTCCGGGTGTGGACCGAGGCAGTGGTGCTCGCGTTCCTGACGAACTCGGCGCTCCCCGTCGTTCCGGCCGCGCTCCGGCAGCGCTGGTCAGACATCGACGAACGGCTGCGGGAGTGCCTGCTGGCGACCGTGGTCGAGCGCAGCGTGGCCGGCCGGGCCGGGGCCATCCGCGCGTGTTTCGATCCGACGGACCTGACCTTGGCCGTATCGGCGACCGCGCTCCGGGTGCTTAATGGCGGAAAGGGAGCGGGAACCCAGGTCGGCACGGACTGGGTGATACCGCAGCTGCAATGGCTACACGAACTTGAACGAGCCTTGCCGCTGATCGGGCCTTCGCCTGACCCGTTCGAGCTGGCGCTGCCGCTGGAATTCGAGCTTGACGGCCTGTCCGACGAACCCGATATCAAAGTCGGCCAGCGGATAAGCGCCCTGCGCAGGCACCCCCTTTCCATGGAACTCGATCGCAACCGGCTGCCCGCCTGGACGGCTCTTCTTGGTGCCGATGACCAGCGTGCCTTCGCGGCCGACCTGGCGACGCTGACCGTGGGCTCAAGCCATCGCGGGCAGTTGCTTCAGGCGGCGGGTGAAATGGGAGTGGCGGGCTGGCTTGAGCCGGTATTGTCCTGGCCGCGCCGGTTCATTGTCGGCAATGACGACGAGCTGACGCTGGTGGCGGGCACGCAGCCGGTCGCGGCGGGCAGATAACATCGACCCACATGAGCAAGCTTCCGATAAGGGCGCGGGTCGCGACGAGCATTGGCGGGGCGGCTACGCGGATGTCACGGCTGGCCGGACGGGGCGACGGCTCGGTCATCGGCGGGGTCGTTGGCCTGAAAGTGGCCCCTGAGCTGCTCAGGCAGCTCGCGGCTGACCGCCAGATCGTCATGGTGACCGGTACTAACGGCAAGACGACGACCACGCGGCTGGTCACGGCCGCGCTCGGCTCGCTCGGTCAGGACGTCGCGACTAACGCCTTCGGCGCCAATATGGAAAGCGGCCTGGTCTCGGCCTTGTCAAGCGCGCCCGACGCGCCTTATGCCGTACTTGAAGTGGACGAACGGCATTTGCCCAACCTGATCAAGGTGACCAATCCGCGGGCTGTGCTCTTGCTTAACCTCAGCCGGGATCAGATGGACAGGGCGGCCGAGATCTGGCTGATCGCCAGGCGCTGGCGGGAGGCGTTCGCGCAGGCACCGCAGGTCAGGGTCGTGGCCAACGCCGACGACCCGCTGATCGCCTGGGCGGCGGGCTCGGCCAGCCAGGTGATCTGGGTGGCGGCCGGCCAGCGCTGGCACGAGGACTCGTGGTGCTGTCCGGATTGCGGCTCGCACTTGCGGCGGGACGAACTTGGCTGGCGGTGCGGTGAATGCTCGCTGTCGCGGCCTTCGGCCCGGTGGGTACTCGACGGCGACAAGGTGATCGACGCGGCCGGAACGGTGCGCGAGCTCAACCTCGCACTGCCCGGCCGGGCCAACCGGTCAAACGCCGTGATGGCGCTGGCGGTGGCCAGCCTGTTCGGTGCCGACGTCGACCAGGCGCTGCCCGAGTTGCGGAAGGTGACCTCGGTCGCCGGGCGTTACACGACCGTGGTCAGGCGCGGCCGGACGCTGCACCTGCTGCTGGCGAAGAACCCGGCGGGCTGGCTCGAGGCGTTCGACGTGCTCGGAGCCGACCGGCCGCCGCTGCTGCTCGCGGTCAATGCCCAGGGGCCAGACGGGCGGGATACGTCCTGGCTGTGGGATGTCGATTACCGGGTGCTGGCCGGGCGCCGGGTGCTGGTGACCGGGGAGCGCAGGATCGACCTCGCGGTCAGGCTCGAGGCCGACTCGATTCCCTTTGAGCTGGCCGACGACATTGACGCCGCCGTGGACGCGGTGCCGCCAGGTCACCTCGACGTGATCGCGAATTACACCGCGTTCCAGCACATCAGGGCCGTAGTCGGACGTTCGGCGTAAGGAGCTAATCCGTGACTGATCGTGACGCCTTCACTCCGCCGCCGAAGCGCGAGTCGAACGCGCTCAGGCCCTCAGCCGGACGCGAGAGCGCCTTGCGCATTGTCTGGATTTATCCGGACTTGCTCAGCACGTACGGTGACCGTGGCAACCTCATCATGCTGACCCGCCGGGCCGCTCTGCGGGGCCTGCCGGTCGAGCCGATCGGGATCAACTCCGACCAGCCGGTGCCCGCGCAGGGCGACATCTACCTGCTCGGCGGGGGCGAAGACCTGCCGCAGGTGCTCGCCGCCAGGCGGCTGCGCACCGACGGCGGGCTGAGCGCCGCGGCCGAGCGCGGTGCCGTGATCTTCGCGGTCTGCGCTGGCTACCAGCTCATCGGCGAGGTGTTCGGCGGGGCCCAGGGTGAGCCGGTCGAAGGCCTCAGCCTCATCGACGTCCGCAGCGGCCGAGGGGACAAGCGCGGAGTCGGCGAGATCGTGGCTGACGTGGATCCGGCGCTCGGGGTGGACCGGCTGACCGGATTCGAGAACCATCAGGGCAAGACCAGCGTCGGCGCAGGCGCGAAGCCACTGGCCCGCGTGACGCTCGGAGTGGGCAACGGCGACGGCAGCGGGACCGAAGGTGCCTACGCAGGCCGGATTCTCGGCACCTATCTGCACGGCCCGGCCCTGGTGCGCAACCCGAGCCTGGCCGACCTGCTGCTGACCTGGGTAGCCGGCCCCCTGCCCCCGCTCCCAGAGTCAGACGAGGCCTGGACCACCCGCCTGCGCTCAGAACGCCTAGCGGCCGTTTCCGCGTCGCCGGCCCCTTGGCGGCGGTAAGCTCCAGGCCGCCCCGCCGCGTTCCCCGGCCGACCGGGCGCAACAGTAAACCCCGCATTACTGTTGCTCACCAACAGTAAACCCCGCATTACTGTTGTCTGGGACCAGCCCTGTACGACATCAATGTCCCAGCGACGTTGTTCGTCCCTGGCCGAGGCCGGGCTAGTAGACGAGAGGCTTCGCGCCTTCGGTCATTACTTCGGCTACGAAGGTTGTCGCGCCGGCGATGCGGATGCCTTCGATCAGCTTGTCTTCGGTGATGTCACGCCGGGCGGCGCACTGGGTGCACACCGTCACGGTGCCGGCGGCCAGGATCGCGGCGAGGAGATCGTTGAGCGGGGTCGCGTGGGCGAGTTTTACTCTGCTCGGCCTCGCCGGGCAAACCGAGCAAGCTCGCTTCGCCGGTCAGCCACAACGACACGGGCACGCCGCTGGCGATTGCGCTCGCGGCGACGTTAAAGGCCTGGTTGCAGCGTTCGGCGTCATTTTTGCCTGCAGTCACCTTGATGACGAGCGAACCGGAAGACATTGACACACCGTACACTGCCTCTGTGATGGCGGACTTGAGCGTGATTGTGCTTACCGTAGTGGCGGCGGCAAGTGCCGGCTGCTGTGCGCTCGTCGTAGTGAGGCTGTTTAGGCAAACCCCAGAAGTGGGGTCAAGGCCTTGACGGGCTTTTTCGCTCATCATGGCGGTTCCGACCCGCTCGCCCGCCAGTCGCGGCCCGAGGCGCATCCGGCGATCGCGCCGCTGAGTTTCCTGCTTGGCTGGTGGGAAGGCGCGGGCGTCGTGGGGTACCCGACGATCGAGAGTGTCAACTTCGGCCAGGAGATCTCGTTCAGCCACAACGGCAAGCCGTTCCTGATCTACTCGAGCCGGACCTGGCTGCTCGAAGCCGACGGCACGATCGGCCGCCCGCTCGCGATCGAGGTCGGTTTCTGGCGTCCGCAGCCCGATAATCAGCTTGAGGTGCTGCTGACCCATCCGACCGGCATCACCGAGATCTACGTCGGGCACATCGACGGGACCAAGATCGAACTGGTGACCGACGCCGTCGTGCGCACCGCGAGCGCTAAGGAGGTCACGGCGGGCAAGCGGCTTTACGGGCTCATCGACGCCGACCTCGGCTATGCCTATGACCTGGCCGCCGTCGGCCAGCCGCTGCAGCCGCACCTCTCGGCCCAGTTGAAGCGCGTTAGCGGCTGGGAGTAGAACGAGGGGCAAAGAGAAGCCCCCGGGCTGCTCTCTCGGGAACTAGTTCCTGAGAGGACCGGCTGGACAAGGTCGGTCACCCGGGGGTCCGGTGTCTGCCGTGTTTTCGCCGGCCGCCGCCTGAGCGGCGCCGAAGCGCTCCACACGGGACGGCGGCTAGCTGACAGCCACCTCACGAGTCCTGAAACTATGCATTAGTTTAGAACCACCTCCTCTCCCGTGTTACGCAGCACGTTACGTGATCACCGGCCAGCCGGGCAAGTGGGTTTCTCTTAGACTCAAAGCATGTCGCAGACGTGGGATGACGCGCTGCGGGCCAGTGGCTACCGGGTAACACCGCAGCGGCAACTCGTGCTCGAAGCGGTGACCAGGCTGAAGCACGCGACGCCCGAGGAGATCTACGCCGAGGTCAAGCAGACCGCCGTCGGTGTCAACGTATCGACCGTGTACCGGACCCTGGAACTGCTAGAGCAGATCGGCCTAGTCACCCACACGCACCTGGGCCACGGCGCCCACAGGTACCACCTAGCCGCCGAAGCCCAGCACATCCACCTGGTCTGCCGCGCCTGCGGCGGCATCACCGAACTCGACCCAACGGCCGTCGGCTCCCTAGTGAAGTCCCTGGAAGCCGACTACGGCTTCGAAACCGACGTAGGCCACCTAACCGTCTTCGGCCTATGCTCCGCCTGCAGTAGGGGCTAACCCCAGCCCGAGCAGGCCGTAACCCCGAGCAGGCCCTAACCCCAGCCGCAGCGGTTAGCCGGGGCGCGGGGGGTCAGGGGGGTCGTCCCCCCTGGCAATATCCCCCCTGGCAATAACTGAAAATACTACGGTCGGGTATGACGTAGCAGGATCCTGTCCGCCGTCCGTGGCCCGCGATTGTGAAGGAACAAACCTCGATGACGACACCGAACGAGCAGCCGGGCGGCGTGCTGTACGTGACCGACAGCCGCACCGGACGCAGCTACGAGATTCCCATTTCTGAGGGAGCCGTCAGGTCGCCCGACTTCCGCCAGATCAAGACCTCGGACGACGACTTCGGACTGCTGTGCTACGACCCGGCGTTCCTGAACACGGCTAGCTGCCGCAGCGCCATTACGTTCATCGACGGTGACGCGGGAATCCTCCGCTACCGCGGGTACCCGATCGAGGAACTGGCCCGCAAGTCGTCCTTCCTCGATGTGTCGTTCCTGCTCCTATCCGGTGAGCTTCCGACCAAGGACGAGTCGTCCGCCTGGGCCAGCGAGATCAGCCTGCATACCTACGTGCACGAGAACGTCAAGAAGTTCATCGACGGCTTCCACCACGACGCGCACCCGATGGGCATGCTGGTCAGTACGGTGGCCGGCTTGTCCACCTTCTACCCGGAGGCGAAGTTCGTCGCCGATCCGGTGCGGCAGCGCGAGCAGGTGGTCAGGCTGATCGCCAAGATGCCGACCCTGGCCGCGTTCGCTTACCGGCACGCGATGGGCCTGCCTTACGCGTACCCGGACGCCGAGCTCAGCTACGCCGGGAACTTCCTGAACATGATGTGGAAGATGACCGAGCCCAGGTACCGGCCTGACCCGGTGCTCGAGCGGGCGCTCGACATCCTCCTCATCCTGCACGCCGATCACGAGCAGAACTGCTCGACCAGCGCCATGCGGGTCGTCGGCTCCTCGCACGTGGACCCGTATTCGTCAGCGGCGGCCGCCGCGGCGGCGCTTGTGGGGCCCTTTGCATGGCGGCGCGAACGAGGAAGTGCTGCGGATGCTGCAGGAGATCGGCTCGGTCGGCGCCGTCCCCGCCTACGTGGAGCGGGTAAAGCGCGGTGAGCTCCGGCTGATGGGGTTCGGACATCGGATCTACAAAAATTTCGATCCCCGGGCCTCGATCATTAAGGAAGTCGCCGACGAGGTGTTCAGCGTGACCGGGCGGAACCCGCTGCTCGATATCGCGCTTGAACTCGAGCGGATCGCCCTCGCCGACGACTACTTCATCAGCCACCGGCTCTACCCGAACGTGGACTTCTACTCGGGGATCATTTACCAGGCTATGGGCTTCCCGATGACGATGTTCCCCGTGCTTTTCGCGATCGGCCGGATGCCAGGCTGGCTCGCCCAGTGGCAGGAGAACGCCGCCGATCCCGAGCAGAAGATCGCCAGGCCCAGGCAGATCTACGTCGGTAAGGGGCTCAGGCACCTGGACGGCGAGCTCGGCCGGTAAATGAGGCGCCGCCGGCCGGCAGCGCGTCTAGGGTAGCCAGCGTGTCCTTGCTGAACGCCAGAGGCGTGAGCGTCGCCTTCGGGGCGCTGGTTGTGCTGCACAACGCTGAGGTGACGGTCGCGGCCGGCGACCGGATCGCGGTCGTCGGGCCCGAACGGCGCTGGCAAGTCAACGTTGCTTCGCGTGCTGGCGGGCGAGTTGCGGCCGGACGCGGGCAGCGTCACGTCGGCGGGCACGGTCGGGTACCTGCCGCAGGAGCGCGACCGGCGTGACGGCGAGACGGCGCTGGCGTACCTGGCCAGGCGCACCGGGGTCGCGGCAGCCGAACGGGCGATGCTGGCCGCTTCCGACGACCTCGCGGCGGGCAAGGCAAGCGCCGACGAAGAGTACGCAACGGCACTTGACCTCTACCTGGCCCTTGGCGGACCTGATCTTGATTCCAGGGCCAGCGAACTGGCCGCTGAGCTTGGCCTGCCGGCTGACCTTGACCGGGACGCCGCCGGGCTTGTCCGGCGGACAGCTGGCCCGGCTGGCGCTGGCTGCGGTGCTGCTGGCCAGGTTCGACGTGCTGCTGCTCGACGAGCCTACGAATGACCTTGACCTGACCGGTCTCGACCTGCTGGAAAATCACCTGGCCAGCTACCGGGGCGGGGTCGTCGTCGTGTCCCATGACCGGGCCTTCCTTGACCGGGTCGCCAGGCAGGTGCTCCAGATCGACCCGCACTCGCGCGAGGTCAAGCTGTACGGCGGCGGCTATCAGGCGTACAAGGAAGAGCTGGCGCGGGACCGGGCCAAGGCGCGCGAGGACTACGAAGAGTACGCCGCGAAGCGGGAGGACCTCACCGAGCGGGCGCGAAGGCAGAAGGAGTGGGCGCGGTCAGGCGAGCGAGCGGCTAAGAGCCCGGCGAGCCGGCGCAAGGAGCCGGACAAGAACATCAGGCACCACCGCGCTGAGATGTCACAGCAGCTCGGTGCGAAGGCCGCGGCCTCGCTACGGGCGATCGAGCGGCTCGAGGCGGTTGACGAGCCGCGCAAGGAGTGGCAGCTCCGGCTGAGGTTCGGCGCGGCGACGCGGAGCGGCGAGATCGTGGCGGTGCTTTCCGACGCCGTTGTGCGGCGCGGCAGCTTCACGCTCGGGCCGGTCAGCCTCCAGCTCAACTGGGGCGAGCGGGTGCTGGTACTGGGCGACAACGGGTCTGGGAAGACCACGCTGATTCAGGCCCTGCTCGGCCGGATGCCGCTTGAGTCAGGCCGGGGCTCGCTCGGGGCTTCGGTGGTGATCGGCGAGATCGACCAGGGCAGGCGGACGTTTCCCGCAGCGGCCACGCTAATCGACGCGTTCCGCGCCGAGTCAGGGTTGCTCGACGGCGAGGCGCGGACGCTGCTGGCTAAGTTCGGCCTCGGCTCCGACGATGTCGGGCGGCCCGTGGGGCGGCTGTCGCCCGGCGAACGCACGCGGGCCGACCTGGCCTTGCTCATGCACTCCGGAGCTAATTTGCTGATCTTGGACGAACCGACGAACCATCTTGACCTGCCCGCGATCGAGCAGCTTGAGCAGGCGCTTGATTACTACGACGGAACTTTGCTGCTGGTAACTCACGACCGGACGCTGGCCGAAAGCGTGCGGGTCTCCAGGAGGCTTGTCGTACGCGCGGGGCAGGTCACCGAGGAGTGACCGGCAGATAGCCTTGCTGTCATGCGTAGTCTGTTGCTTGAAGTTGAAGGTGCGGTCGAGGCCGAGTTCCCTGACGCGGGCGTGGCCGCCCACTACGGGGATCCGTTCGGGGAGCAGCGCGCGCTCGCCGAGAGCGCCGGGATGGTGGACCGGTCTAATAGGGACATTGTCACGATCTCCGGGCCGACCGGCTCGAGCTGGCTCAACAGCCTCAGCACGCAAAAAGTCGATGGCCTTGCCCCTGGTGCCGCCGTGCAGACGCTGATCCTCAGCCCGCACGGGCACGTGGAGCATCAGCTGAGCCTGGTCGACGACGGCAGCCGCACCTGGATTCACGTCGAGCCTGGTGAGGCGGAGCAACTGGTTGAATTCCTCAACTCGATGCGGTTCATGCTGCGGGTCGAGGTCGCGGACGTGTCGGCGCAGTACGCGGTGCTGACCTTGATGGGACCTGACCGGCCCGCCGCCGCTTGCCGGTGCCGTGGCGATGGACTTCGGATACGGCGTCGACCTGATCGTGGAAGCTGCGAAGTCGTCGCTCGGCGACGTCCCGCTGGCCGGAATGTGGGCGCATGAGGCGCTGCGAATCGCCGGGCACCGGGCCAGGTTCGGCACCGACACCGATCACCGGACGATCCCGCACGAGGTCGGCTGGATCGAGTCGGCCGTCCACCTGAATAAGGGCTGCTACCGGGGCCAGGAGACGGTGGCGCGGGTGCACAATCTCGGGCATCCGCCCCGGCGGCTGGTCATGCTTCAGCTTGACGGCTCGGCCGATCGTGCTGCCGCCGCACGGCGAGGAGGTGCTGCTCGACGGGAAGAAGGTCGGGTTCGTCGGCTCGTCGGCGCGGCACTACGAGTACGGGCCGATCGCGCTCGCCCTGGTCAAGCGGACCATCCCGGTGACCGCGACGCTTGAGACGGCCGGGATAAGTGCCGCTCAGGAGGTCATAGTTTCGCCTGATGCCGGAGCGAACGTGAAGATTTCCCTGGCTCGGCGCCGTTAGACCCCTGATCACCTGCTGCTCGCCGGCGACGCGCGGATCGGGAGTAACCTGTCCCGGCAGGCCACACCTTGCGTCAGGGTCGGCGGGGGCGTGGTCGTTCTGGTCCAAGCCGTTGCCCAACGGAGGTGCCTTCGGTGCTGCGCCGTGTCCTGCTGGCCGCTTCAGCTAGCGAGCGTGTACGTAATCTCATCACTACCGCCCCGGTCAGCCGGGCTGTCGTCCGGCGTTTCGTGGCGGGGGAGACCGCTGGGCAGGCGCTGGCCGTGGCGGGGCGACTGCTCGCTGACGGGCTGCTGGTCACGCTTGACTATCTCGGCGAGGACACCACGGAGCCCGAGCAGGCGGCGGCCGTGGCGGCCGAGTACGTGTCGCTGATCGGGCAGCTCCGCGGCGCCGGGTACACGGCGGGCGGGCGGACCGAGGTGTCGGTCAAGCCGACCGCGGTCGGGCTCGGCCTAGCCGAGCACGGCGAGAAGACAGCGGCGGAGAACATCGCGAGGATCTGCGCGGCGGCGGCGGCGGCCGGGACCACGGTAACCGTCGACATGGAGGATCACACCAGAGTCGACGCGACGCTTCGCCTGGTCAACTGGGTCAGGACCGATTTCCCTGACCTGGGCTGCGTGCTCCAGTCCTACTTGCGCCGCACCCCGGGCGACTGCCAGGCGCTCGCAGTCGCGGGCTCGCGGGTCAGGCTCTGCAAGGGCGCGTATTCTGCGCCCGACGGCATCGCGCTCGCCATCAAGTCCGAGGTGGACAGGAACTACGCGCGGTCGATGCGGATCCTGCTTGACGGCGATGGCTATCCGATGTTCGCGACGCACGATCCCAGGCTGATCGCGATCGCCTCCTCGCGCGCGGCGACGCTCGGCCGGGAAGCGTCGAGTTTCGAATACCAGATGCTGTACGGCATCAGGCCGGATGAGCAGCGGCGGCTAGCGGCGGGCGGGGCACAGGTGCGGATCTACGTGCCCTACGGCAATGACTGGTACGGCTATCTGGTGCGGCGGCTGGCCGAGCGGCCGGCGAACCTCGCGTTCTTCCTCCGTTCCCTCGAGAAGCCGAGGCTAGGCTCGGTTTTCGTGATCGCGATCCTTGGCACGGGCAAGATGGGCGAGGCGCTGCTTTCCGGTTTGCTCAGGGCCGGGGTGGCGCCGTCCGGGGTAATCGCGGCGGTGCGCCGGTCCGAGCGAGGCGCCGCGCTGGCTGACTCGTACGGGATCGAGACCGTAGGCGCCTCCGCCGCGGCCGGGATCGCGGACACGCTTGTCATTACCGTCAAGCCCCAAGACATGGCCGCGCTGCTCGACGAGATCGCGCCGCAGGTGAAGCCGGACCAGCTGGTGATCTCGGTAGCGGCGGGAATCACGACCAAGTTCATCGAGTCGAGGCTTCCCCTCGATGTCGCGGTGGTGCGCGTCATGTCGAACACGCCGGTCCTCGTCGACGAGGCCATGAGCGTGATCTCGGCCGGGCGCTTCGCCGGGGAAGCGCACCTGCGCCGGGCCGAGGAACTGCTCAGGCCGGTCGGCAAGGTGCTGCGGATACCAGAGTCGCAGCAGGACGCGGCGACCGCGTTGTCCGGCAGCGGGCCGGCCTACGTGTACTTCCTCGTGGAATCGATGGTCGACGCCGGGATCCTGCTCGGAATGCCAAGGGCAACGGCGCTTGAGATGGTCAAGCAAGCGGTTTACGGCGCGGCGACCATGCTGCGCGAGTCAGGCGAGCATCCGGTGATCCTGCGGGAGGCGGTGACCTCGCCTGGCGGGACGACGATCAATGCGATCAGGGAACTCGAACGGCACGGAGTGCGGGCCGCTTTCCTGGCCGCGATCGAGGCCGCGCGCGATCGCGGGCGCGAACTCGGCGCCGGGTAGCGGTGCCCGCACGGCGGTCGCGCCGCCCTCTCACAGCGCTATCGCTGCCCTCAGCGCCGCGCCTCTTGCCGCAGAAAGAGGCCCCTGCACGGGGTTGCCCTTTTGCGTCTACGAATTACGCTGGATACGGGCGTGACTGATGCGCTGAATATCGCTTGGCGCAACGGAGCGCCGGAGAGGGTTACCGATGGCAGCAGAGGCAACTCCGCTAAGTGCCGTGCGATTCCTCACGGTGGCTGAGGTGGCGACGATCATGCGTGTCTCCAAGATGACCGTCTACCGTCTCGTTCACTCTGGTGACCTGGAGGCGATCCGCGTAGGCCGGTCGTTCAGAGTGCCAGAGCGCGCGGTCAACCAGTATCTGAGAGACGCATTCGTAGAAGCAGGCTGAGCCCTCGGGGACTCCGAAGCAGGACGTTGCCCGTCCCGGATCCATGGGCGGGCATCACTGTGGTGCCGCGATCGGGGTACGCTGTGGCGTTGGCGTGCGCCCGCAGCGATTGGGCAGCGGATGTTAGGCATGCCGCAACGCGTGGGTATCGATCGAGGGTGGTCCTGTGGGCTCAGTAATCAAGAAGCGGCGCAAGCGGATGGCGAAGAAGAAGCACCGCAAGCTGCTGCGCAAGACGCGCGTTCAGCGCAGAAACAAGAAGTAGCGGGCTGACCTGGGGAGCCGCCTGGCTCGTCAGGTCGGGGCCAGAACAAGTGGCGGTCGCCTTGGCGGGCCAGTCGGGCTCGCTGAGCTGACCGCCTGGCCTACTTCGCGACGCGTTGATCCGATGATGAGCGATCAAGAACAACCGCGCAGCGGTCCATCGCAGACGCCTCTCACTGGTGCGTGGGTCGACCGGCTGACTGGCGTGGCTGACTTTCTGCGGCGGCGGATCGAGGGTGACTACGAGGTCGATCCTGAGGGTTTCGATCCCGAGTTGAACCGTGCTGTCCTGATGCCGCTCGCGCGAGGTCTTTACCGCAACTGGTTCCGCGTCAAGATGCGCGGGCTAGAACACGTGCCTGGTACGGGCGCGGCCTTGGTAGTGGCCAATCATTCTGGCGTGCTGCCGCTCGATGCCATCATGCTGCAAGTCGGCCTGCTCGACGAGCATCCGGCGGCCCGCAATCTCAGGCTGCTCGGCGCCGACCTTGTGTACGCGATTCCTGGCCTTGGACGGCTGGCGCGGCTGAGCGGTCACGTCCCCGCGCACCCGGAAGAGGCGGAACGGCTCCTGCGGGACGGCGAACTCGTCGGGGTTTTCCCCGAGGGCTTCAAGGGCACAGGCAAGCCTTTCAGCGACCGCTACCAGTTGCGCAGGTTCGGCCGGGGCGGCTTCGTCCGCACCGCCCTGCGTACCGGCGCGCCGGTGATCCCTTGCGCGATCGTGGGCGCCGAGGAGATCTACCCCATGGTCGCCGACTGGGAGGAAGTCGCCTCCCGCCTGAAACTGCCCTACTTCCCGATCACGCCGCTCTTCCCCTGGTTCGGCCCGCTCGGCGCGATCCCTTTGCCGTCGAAGTGGATCATCGAGTTCTGCGACCCGGTGCCGACCGACGGCTTCACGCCTGATCAGTGGGAGGACCAGGACTTGATCATGGAGCTCGCCGACAAGGTGAAGGACACGATCGCGGGCAAGATCGGCGAGTTGCTGGCAGAACGCGGCCCGGCCTTCGGCGCCTAGCTGGCCATGCGGTGGCGGCGGAAGGCTATGCCGGCGGCAAGGCCGCCGGCTATGACGCCAGCGCCGGCGGCTACCGGGATGGCGGCCATGGTGGCTTTCCTGCCCTTCCTGAAGTCGTAGATTGGCCAGCCGCGCGTCCTGGCCAGCGCACGTAGTTCCGCGTCAGGGTTGACCACGCTGGGATGCCCGACAAGTTCGAGCATCGGCAGATCGTTGACCGAGTCGCTGTAGGCGCTGCACTGCGAGAGGTCGAGGTGCTCGCGCTCGGCCAGCGCGAGCACGGCCTGGGCCTTAGCGGCGCCGTGCAGGAGACCGCCGACTAGCCCGCCGGTGTAGACGCCTTCCTTGGTTTCCGCGACCGTGCCGAGCGCGCCGGTCGAGCCGAGCCGGCGGGCCACGATGTCGGCCAGTTCGACCGGGGTCGCGGTGACCAGCCAGACCCGCTGGCCAGCGTCGAGGTGAGCCTGAGTCAGCTCGCGTGAACCTTCCCAGATCCGCGAGGCCATTGTGTCATCGTAAATTTCCTCGCCTAGCGCCGTGATATCGCTGACCTTCTGACCAGCGACAAAGGCGAGTGCGGCTTCCCTGGCGGCATCAATATGGTCAGCGTTCTCCGCTCCGCGCACCCGGAACAATAGCTGGCCGATCACCATTTTGAGCATGTCGCGGGCACCGAACATTTTGCGCGCGGCCAGCCCTCTGGCGAAGTAGTAGATGGACGCGCCGCGCATCAGCGTGTTGTCCACGTCGAAGAAGGCGCCGGCCCGCGGATCAGGAATGATCTCTGGCTGGTCGACGACCGCCGCAGCGGCCGATGCCGCTCCCGCCGCCGCCGCTGACTTGGCTTTTATCGGCCGCATTGCCGTTGCCCCCGTTACCGCCGTCGCCCCCGCGACCGCTCCCAGGTCAGGTATCACGTGTAGCTGAGTCACGTTAGTCCAGCCTAATGGGTACTCTTAGTAACCCGGAGCGAACCTCGCCCGGAGAAGGCTGACTACATAGCTGGCAAGCGAGGTTCGCGTTATCGGCGGGCCTCCGCCGCGATAGGCAGGGATGATCGCTCTCATTGTGGTCGTGCTTGGCGCCGTTGCCGCAGCAGTGGGCACGGGCGTCCTCACCGCCCGCGCCACCCAGCTGCCCCGGATTTACTTCCTGGCCTGGACTGCCGCGCTTTTCGGTCTGGCTATCGGCCTGGGAGCAGCGACGATCGGCTATCTGGCCGGCTACGGCGGCCTGATCTTCCGCGTGATGGAGCTTGGCGCGCAGCTCATCGCGCCGCTCAGCTTGTGCCTCGCCATGGTGGAGACGGCGGGTCGCGGGCTGCCGGCGAGGTTCGCGATGCGGCTGGCCGTCTCCGGGTTCGGCGTCATCGCCCTCGTCATTCTTGGCACGGATCCGCTCAACCCGAATGTGACGTTCAAGACCAGCTGGCCAGACCCGACCGTGGTCTATCAGATCGCACCGCTCACGGTGCTCGGCATTCTCGCCCTGCTCACCGCCATCACCGCGGTGGCGACGATCGCGGTGACGATGATCAGGTCATCAAGGGAGCGGACGCCGCGAGTGGAAAGGCGGCCCCTGACCGTGACCGGGTTCGCCGCACTTGCCCTCGCCTTGCCCAGCCTTTCCTGGCTGCTCGACAAAGGGCTCGGGGTCTCGGTGCCGCTGCCTTCCGCGGACTTGTTCGCGCTCTGCTTTGCCCTCGCCGCCGTGCTGATCTGGTATGCGGCCAGGTTGGCGGGCGCGCGGAATCTTGGCCAGGTGGGTCTGCGGGCACCGAAGAGCGGGGCCGCCGAGGATGACTTGGACGACGAACACGACCGGGCCGGTTATGGTCGCGGCTCAAGATCGTCCTACCGGCACGATGAGACCGGCGAATTCGACGATTTCCACCCGGCCGACCGTCAGAGGGGCGGCGACTACGACGATCTCGGGTATCGCGGCCGGCGCCGGGTTGAGGGCGACCGGCTTTACGACGAGCCGAACTCGGAGATGAACTACCCGGGACTGGCCGCGCTCGCCGCCGAGCACGACGACCTCGACGCCGGTCATCGGCTGGCTGGCGAAGACCAGTACGGCGACTCGGGCTCCTTTGACTCGGCGGCCTTTGACTCGGCGGCCTTTGACTCGGCGGCCTTCGACAGCCAGCACGCCGGCGCGCCTCAGTTCAGTGACACGGGTGACCTCGAGAACTCTGTCCAGTTCGGTCGGCCAGTGCCTTACCAGGAGCCGGACGATTACTACCCAGCCGGCCTTGCCGCTGATTCGCCGGGGCAGATGTTCGGTCAGATCACGATCTACACCCTGATCGAGGGCTATGCCGATGACTTCGACCGGCTGACCGAGTGGGTCGTGGCCCAGGTGCGAGCCAAGGAACCTGACACCTTGGTGTACATCGTGCACGCGGTTCCTACCGCACCGATGCAGCGGATCCTTTATGAGGTCTACCGCGACCGCACCGCCCACGATCAGCATCTGCTTCGCAGCTACGTGCAGACCTACCAGGTCGAGCAGCGTCCTTACGTACTGGCGACCAACGTCATCGAGCTTGACCTGCAGCAGGCGAAAGTCAGTCCGTTGCCCACCTTTTCCACTATTTCGGATATGTTGAGCGAATCCGGCATAGACCTCACTGGTATCACCAAATCATCACCGCCGCCGTTCGGCTATCAGCGCGCGCTGCCGCCGTCGGGCCGTACGCTGCCGCCACTGCCGGGCCGTGCGCTGCCGCCGTCGGGCGAAGCCGCCTATGACCAGTCGGAATACGACAAGCCTGGATACGACCGGCGAGAATACGAACAGCCGGGATACGAACAGCCGGGATACGAACAGCCTGAATACCAGCAGGCCCACCGCGGACAGCCGGGCTACCGGCAGCCCGAGTATGAGCAGGGCGAGTACAACGAGCAGCATCAGCACGATGGGCGCCGTTACCACGAGGGCGATCTCGGGCCGGGCAATATCGGGCCGGACGGCTTCGAGCAGGACGACTACGCAGAGCACGACTACGAACACCCCTCCCAAGGCGGCTGGGCGAAGATCCGCGGTGAGGACTCCAGGTACTGATGACCTCCACCCGGGCCGAGCCCGAGCCCGAATCCGCACACGTGATCACGTTGCTTTCTCGTCCTGGCTGTCACTTGTGCGAGGCGGCTCGGGAGATAATCGAGTCAGTGGCCGGCGAACTCGGCGTGCCGTGGGCAGAGCGTGACATCACCGCTTCCGAGGCCGACACGCGCGAGTACGGCGACATGATCCCTGTGACGCTCATTGACGGCGTGCAGCACGATTTCTGGCGAGTCGACGAAGCCAGGCTCCGGGCGGCTCTCGCGCTCTGAGAGTTCGGCGACCGGTTGCTCGGCGGGGGTCTGCTCGCCGGGGCGGGGCCGGGACTGGTGTGGCTGGATGTGTTTTCGGGGCTGGCGGGATCGCGGCCCGGGGGTGGTGGCGGCGCGCTGACCGCATGGATGGGCCATCGTTGCGGTTCGGGGGCCGGGCGGAACAGCATCCATGGCCCATCCATGTTGTTCCCGCAGCATCTATGGGCCATCGTTGCGGTCCCGCGCCGCCAGGCAACCGCATCGCTGGGACATCGTTGCGGCCGACCGGGCGTTACGGGCTTTTTGTCCAACAGGCACTGGCGAGATGACACGGGTGCGTTTCTGTTGGAGTGAGTTCCGGCCGGCTCCCTGGCGTGGTCCGGGCGGTCCGGACCAGATACTCCGGCATTCCGGTCATTCGCGGCAGTCGGGCACCCGGCCTGGACAGCCGGGCATCCGGCCCCGGACGGCGGGGGCACATTGGGTTCGTAAACGCGACGGCAAAGTGCCCCCGCGTCTCCTGGCAAGACCCTCCCGGACCCGCCTGGCGCCAAACTGGCCCGGCGCGAACAGCATCTATGGGCCACGGTTGCCGCGGAGCATTCGATATACCCGTTTTGTCCGCGAGCACGGCCGGTCGGTCGGGCGGGGTGGGTGGGGCGGGTGGGCTGGTGCGGGCACGGTGGAAGGGCGCGGGAGCGTTAGGCCTGAGCGAGCCGGGGCGCTAGTTGCCGGATCCGCTGCGCTGGCGACTTTGTGCAAACGTTCACAAGGGCGTAACGTGTGTGATGATGACACTGAGAATTTGAGAGCGCCAAGAACCATAGACGCGGGAATGTTAGATCGCACCGATGGCCGCCGTGCCGATCCCCCAGGAGTTGCCGGCGTATGTCTCGCCGAACTAGGTCAGATAAGAACATTCAGGGCATACCCGAGGCGACTATCGCTCGCCTCCCGCTGTATCTCCGCGCGCTTTACGTCCTCTCGGACCGTGATACTCCTTCGGTGTCAAGCGAGGAGCTCGCCGCGGCGGCCGGGGTCAACTCGGCCAAGCTGAGGAAGGATCTGTCGCATCTCGGCTCGTACGGCACCCGCGGCGTCGGCTACGACGTGGACTACCTGATCTACCAGGTTTCCAGAGAACTCGGCCTCACCCAGGACTGGCCGGTCATCATTGTCGGCGCGGGAAACCTGGGCCGCGCCCTGGCGAACTACGGCGGTTTCGCGACCAGAGGGTTCCGCGTCGCGGCGATGATTGACTCAGACCCAGCCGTCATCGGCACGTCAATCGGCGGGCACCGCGTGTTCGGAACCGACGAGATCGAGCGGGTGGTGACCAGGTACGGCGTGATGATCGGCGCGATCACGGCGCCTGCCGTGGCGGCCCAGGGCGTGTGCGACCGGCTGGTCGCCGCCGGGGTCACCAGCATCCTGAACTTCGCCCCCATCGTGCTGAACGTGCCGGATGGTGTCGACGTACGCAAGGTGGATCTGTCGATCGAACTCCAGATCCTCGCCTTCCATGCCCAGCGCCGGTCGGAGGGCCGGTCGGCGGTCAAAGGTCCGCGCCATCGGGGGCCAGAGCCGGTCAACGGACAGCAGCCGGTCGAGTCGCCCAATGATGATCAGGTGACGGTTGAGGCGGTCGGCACATGAGCCTGCTGATCGTGGGCCTGAGCCACGCCACCGCCTCGGTAGCCACCCTTGAGCGGGCGGTCGTCTCTGGTGACGCCCAGACCAAGCTGCTGCACGACGTCTACCTGTCGCCGAACGTCACCTCCGCGCTCGTGCTGAGCACCTGCAACCGGATCGAGGTCTACGCCGAGGTAGACAGTTTCCACGGCGGCGTCGCCGCGATCTGCGACCTGCTCGCCCGGCATTCAGGCCTCCCGCTTGAACAGCTGAGCGGCTCGGCTTACGTCCACTATCAGGATCGTGCCGCCCAGCACCTCCTCGCCGTGGCGTGCGGTCTCGAGTCCGTGGTCGTCGGCGAGAGCCAGATCCTGGGCCAGGTCAGGCAGGCGGTGCGGCTCGCCCGTCAGCACGACACGCTCGGCCGGGAACTGTCCGATCTCAGCCGCCTGGCCCTGCGGGCGGGCAAGCGTGCGCACACCGAGACCGGCATAGACGCGGCCGGCCAGAGCCTCGTCACGCTAGGGCTTGACCTGGCCGCGTCGGCCCTTCGCGTCGGTGCCAGTGCCGAACCCGTGCTCGCCGGGCTTCAGGTTCTCGTGGTCGGGGCCGGCGCCATGAGTTCGCTGGCCGTGGCGACTTCCGTCCGGGCCGGCGCGGCGAGCGTGCGGGTAGCCAACCGGACCATGAGCCACGCGGAAAGGCTGGCCGGGAAGTACGGCGCCAGCGCGATCAGGCTCGCCGAGCTTGACGCCGGCATCGCGGCCGCTGACCTGGTGATTACCTGCACTGGAGCCACCGGGCCACGTCATCACGGCGGGACTCGTGGCCGCCGCGCTCAACCGTCGTGAGCCTGACGACGTGCGTCCGCTTGTGCTGCTCGATCTCGCGGTGCCTCGTGATGTCGAGCCCGCCGTGGTCGGCTTGCCGCGGGTCAGGCTCGTCGATATGACCGTCATGACGGAGGCAGGAAACGCTAGCGGCGACGACGCCGACCTTCCAGGCGACACCGAGATCGTGGCCGTGCGCCGGATCGTCGCTCAGGAGCTGAGCTCGTTCCTTCGCGCCGACCGCGCCGCGAGCGTCGCGCCCACGGTCGTGGCCCTGCGGGCGAAGGCCGCGACCGTCGTCGAGGCCGAACTCGCCCGGCTTGACCGCAGGCTCGGCGACCTAAATGAGGAAGTTCGCCGGGAAATCGGTCGATCTATGGGCAGAATCGCTGACAAACTACTCCACGGGCCAACGGTGCGGGTCAAGGAACTGGCCGGCTCACCAGGTGCCGACTCCTACGAGGCGGCCCTCCGGGTGCTCTTCGAGCTCGACCCCGACACGGTGCAGTCGATCGGCCGCCCTGACGAGGACATGCTGGCGTGGCCTGCCCAGGAGGATGACGAGTGAAAAGCCGACTCCGGCTAGGCACAAGGCGCAGTCCGATGGCGATCGCCCAGTCGACGCGGGTCGCGGAGCTTCTGACCGCCAGGACCGGCCGGGACGTGCGAATCACGGGCATCGTGACGGCCGGTGACACGAGCAAGGAGCAACTGGCTCAGATCGGCGGCACCGGGGTATTCGTGAGCGCGCTGCGGGACGCTCTGAAGTCGGACGAAGTCGATTTCGCGGTGCATTCGCTCAAGGACCTCCCCACCTGGCCAGACGAAGCGATCACGCTCGCGGCCGTCCCGGCAAGAGACGATCCGCGTGACGCGCTAGTCACCCGCAACGGCGCTAAGCTGGCCGACCTGCCGTCCGGCGCCCGGATCGGCACGGGATCGCCACGCCGAGCGGCCCAGCTGCTGTTGCTCAGGCCAGATATCGAGCCCGTCCCGATCCGCGGCAACGCCGGAACCCGGCTGGCGAAAGTTGACGACGGTGAAGTAGATGCGGTAGTGCTGGCGTACGCGGGCCTGGCCAGGATCGGCAGGCTTGACGTCGTCAGCCAGGTATTCGAGCCAGACGAGATGCTGCCTGCCCCAGGCCAGGGAGCGCTCGCCGTCGAGTGCCTGGCCGGTCGCGCCGACCTCGCGGAGTTGCTCACCAGCGTGAACGACCAGTTCAGCCGGGCTGCGACCGACGCGGAGCGCAGTGTGCTCGCGGTGTTGCAAGCAGGCTGCAGCGCGCCCGTCGGCGCGTATGCTGCCGGGACGAATGAGTTGCGGCTTGACGCGATTGTCGTGGCCGCCGACGGGGGAGCGGCATTGTGTAGGCAAGCACCGGCCGCATTGCGAGCTAGCGTACGCGGACCCGCCGCCGAGGCCGGGCGCCTCGGTCAGGTGGTCGCTGCTGATCTGCTTGCCCGCGGTGCGGACAAATATACCGGCGTGTCCGCTGGACACCTCAGCGACGGGGACGATGCGAAGTGAACCCTGCGCCCACGCCTGACCAGGCGGGTACGAACATGATCGATCAGTTGCCTGCCCAGACGCAGGCAGCGACAGCAGCCGACGAGTCGGGCGGAAGCGTTGGCGGCACCGGCGGCAGGCAAGCCTCCGGCCTGGTCGCTTTCGTCGGCGTCGGCCCAGGCGACGAAGGCCTTCTCACGCTCAGGGCCGCGGCGCTGCTCGCACAGGCCGACGTCGTCGTCGCCGCGCCCTGGGTCAGCGAGCGGATTACGCACTTGCTGCGCCCCGAGGCCGAGGTCATCGATTCGGCCACGGTTGACCAGGACTCCCAGCAACTGGTCAAGGCGGCGAGGTCAGGTCAGCTCGTACTCAGGCTCTTCAGCGGCGATCCTTTCATGTTCTGCAGCGCCGCCGCGGATGCGGCCAATTGCGCCAAGGCCAAGGTACCTTTCGAGGTCGTGCCCGGCCTCTCCTCGGCGATCGCGGTACCCGCCTATGCGGGCATTCCGCTGACCCAGGACGGTACCGGCGAGGTAAGGATCATCCACGCGTCCGAGGTCAGCAGGCTGTCGGCGTCGTCAGGCACCCTGGTAATCCTTGGCGCGGAGACCGGCATCGGCGACATCGCCAAGATGCTGATCGCGGGCGGCTGGCCCGACTCGACGCCGTTCGCGATCACCTGGAACGGCACCACGACCGAGCAGCAGACCGTGGTCACGACCCTCGGCTCGGTAAGCGCGGACCTCAAGGCGGCGGGGGTCAGCCTGCTGACCGCCCATGGCCGTGCTATCGGGGTCGTCGGCGAGGGCGTCCGGCTTCAAAGGTCGCTTTCGTGGTTCGAGACCCGGCCGCTGTTCGGCTGGCGGGTACTTGTGCCGAGGACCAAGGACCAGGCGGTCGGCATCAGCGACCAGTTGCGGGCGTACGGCGCGGTGCCCGAGCAGGTGCCGACGATCGCCGTCGAGCCGCCCCGCACGCCTCAGCAGATGGAGCGCGCGGTCCGTGGCCTGGTCACCGGCCGATTTCAGTGGGTGGCGTTCACCTCGGCCAACGCGGTCAAGGCCGTGCGGGAGAAGTTCGAGGAGTACGGCCTTGACGCGCGGGCCTTCGCCGGGGTCAAGGTCGCGGCGGTCGGCGAGCAGACGGCTGCCGCCCTGCGGGCTTTCGGCATCTCTCCTGACCTGATGCCGCCCGAGCACGAGCAGTCAGCTGAGGGCCTGGCTAATGCCTGGCCGGCTTACGACGACGTGCTTGACCCGATCAACCGCGTGCTGCTGCCGCGCGCGGATATCGCCACCGAAGGACTCGTGGCCAGGCTGACCGAGCTCGGCTGGGAAGCCGAGGACGTGACCGCGTACCGCACGGTGCGGGCGGCGCCGCCGCCAGCGCCGATCCGCGAGGCCATCAAGGGCGGCGGCTTCGACGCCGTGCTGTTCACCTCGTCTTCGACGGTGCGGAACCTGATCGGCATCGCCGGCAAGCCGCACTCGGTGACGGTGATCGCGGTGATCGGCCCTGAGACCGCGAAGACCGCGGCCGAGTTCGGTCTCCGCGTAGACGTGATCGCGCCGCAGCCCTCAGCGGCCGCGCTGGTCGACGCTCTCGCCGAGCACGGTGCCGGGATCAGGGACGCGGCGATGAAAGCCGGCGAACCGGTCAGGCGGCCGAGCGAGCGCAGGCGCGGCGCCAGGAGACGAGTGCGTTAGCTTCAGGAGGATTGACCATGGCCGCTGAGTTCCCCGTCGCTGGTCCGCGCCAGGCTCCGCAGCACGCCGGCGATGCGCAGGCTCGTCGCCGAAACCAGCGTCCGCCCGGCCGACCTGGTGCAGCCGCTGTTCGTGAAGGAGGGCATCTCCGAGCCCCAGCCGGTTCCCTCGATGCCTGGCGTGGTCCAGCACACGCGGGACAGCTTGCGCAAGGCGGCGGCCGAGGCGGTAACGGCCGGCGTCGGCGGGCTGATCTTGTTCGGCATTCCCGCCGTCAAGGACGCCCGTGGCTCGGCTGCCGATGACCAAGCGGGAGTCGTCCAGTGCTCTTTGGCAGATCTGGCGGTTGACCTTGGCACCGACACTGTGCTCATGGCAGACCTTTGCCTCGACGAGTTCACCGATCATGGGCACTGCGGGATCCTGACCGACGATGGTGACGTCGACAACGACCTTACGCTCGAACGGTACGCCGCGATCGCGATCGCGCAGGCCCGGGCGGGTGCTCAGGTCGTCGCGCCGAGCGGGATGATGGACGGCCAGGTCGCGGCGATCAGGACCGCGCTCGACTCGGCCGGCTTCCCCGGCGTGGCGATCTGCGCCTACTCGGCCAAGTACGCGTCCGCGTTCTACGGTCCTTTCCGCGACGCCGCCGAGTGCGCGCCTCAGTTCGGCGACCGGGCTTCCTATCAGCAAGACCACGGCAGTCAGGCCGAAGCGATCCGCGAGGTCATGCTCGATGTGGACGAAGGCGCGGACATCGTGATGATCAAGCCGGCCCTCGCTTACCTCGACATCATCAGCCTCGTGGCCAGGTCGGTGCGGTTGCCGGTCGCGGCCTACCAGGTCAGCGGCGAGTACTCGATGATCGAGGCCGCTGCCGCGAACGGCTGGATCGACAGGGATCGCGCGATCATGGAGAGCCTCACCGCGATCAAGCGAGCCGGGGCCGGCATCATCCTCAGCTACTGGGCCACCGAGGTGGCCGCGCGCCTCCGCTAGCGGCGCCTCACTGCACGGGGGTCGGGGGGAAGTAGGCGACCAGGGTCAGGGAGCCCGCACCGGATAGCCGGACGTGCTGCCAGTTCCTCGCGTAGGCCGGCGGCTTTGACTGCTGCCATTCGAGCACGGCGAAGCGGAGGGGTCCGCCAGGGGTGGCCTCGCGAGGTTCAGCCTTGGCCGGGGCCGGCGCTGAGGCGCAGCCGGCGTAGAAGGCGACCGGGATGCTCTGGGCACCGTTGATGAGGCACCGGCCAGTCACGCCGAGCTTTTTCAGGTCGGCGGCGATCTGCCCGTAGTCCTTGTGCAGGGCGACCGTGTCGGCGTCCTGGCGCTCAAGCACCGCGTGCTGCGTGATCAACTGCCCGGCGATCACGACGCCGATGAGACCCTTCATCGCGGTTCGCTCGGCTGGCCTGGTCTTGGCGATGATCCAGGCGACGAGATCCGTGACCGGAATAACGGCTAGCGCGTAGGCGGGAATCAGGAACCTTGGCGCCGCGTACCAGATTCCGAACAGGTACTGCGAGGCCAGGCCGAGCGCGCAGCCGGTGGCGAGGATGGCGGAGCCACGTCGGCCTCCCCGCTGAGCGGCCAGGATCCCGAGTATTACCAGCACCGGCAGCAGAAGCCACCACGCGCTCAGCACCGGGTAGCGCCAGCCGATCGTGCAAGGACGGCACAACGTGGGCCCGTTGACCGCGCGCAACTCGGCCCAGACGCCGACGCGCAGGCCGAACCCGCCCTGCTCGGCGCTGGCCAGGTGCAGCCGCTCGAACGGCCCGCCGAACCTGGCGTACGCTTCGGCGATCCACTCCGCCGAGCCCGCGATCGCTCCGGCCACGACCGCCGCCAGCACCGGCCAACGGCGCCAGGAAGGCACCACGAGCGCCGCGACGACGAGTACTCCAACCAGGAAAACGGCATCGCCAGGCCGGATCAGCGCCGCGGCCGCGGTCAAGGCCGCGAGACCGGCCAGCCGGATCCTGGTCGTTCGTACCGGCTCGGCGAGGGCGGCCGCACCGGCGTCGGCGACTCCGACCGCGCGCAGGAAAAGACCCGTAGCGGCCAGCGCGGAGAACGCGAGCCATTCATCGGGCATGGCCTGCGGCCCGTAGTACTGCACCACCCAGAGCCCGCAGAACAACAGCCCGGCCAGCGCCAGCATCCAGGCCGGCCGCAGCCGCCGCCAGGCGAGCAGGCAGCAGAAAAGCGCCCCGCCAGAAGCGACCGCCAGATATACCCGCAGTACGGTGACCGAAGAGGTCAGCAGCGCGACCGGGGCAACGAGCAGCGGGATCCCCCTGGCCCGAGCCGGGTCGAAAGGCGCGGCCGGCACGTGACCGCTCACCTGGCTGACGTAGACGACCTCGTCCCAGCTGAGCCCGTGCAAGCGCACGAATAGCAATTGCGCGCAGGTGAACGCCACCCCGACCGCCGCCAGCCACCAGAGGCTGTCGGGTGGCGGCACCCTGAGGCCTGGCGTCGATTCCGGTGTGACCTGGGCCTGATCCGCCGCAGTGGCCGAGCTTGTGCTGACGACCTGCGCGTTGTTGTCCCGCACGGAATAAGGATGCCCTACTGGCGTCAGCGCGGCCGCTCGTGCGCCGAACTGTGACCCGGGCCTCGCCCGGCGCGCGGGGTGCGCGGGAGTGAACCGAGGTATGGTCAAGATAACTGTCAGGAAACCCGCCGCCATTCGGCCCGTGTAAGCAAACACCGGTAATGCGGTCTGCGGACGCCAGTCCGCTGAACGCAATGCGCATCAGGGGCGAGGCGAAGCGGGCGGAGCAGGGGAATCGGCTGGTTCAAACGGTCAGCGACGATCAGCGACATCAGCACGCGTGCCAGGCGGGGAGGCCGCCCAGTGATCGAGGCGGGATTGCGGACGGGGCGCCGCAGAGGTAACGGCCGCCGGGCGGCGACCGACCAGCTCGCGGTCGCCGCCGGCCGGTACGCGGCACTTGGCTGGCCGGTTTGCCCGGGCGCGCTGCCCCGTGAGAGGCACCCACGCGAACGGCAGTTCAGGCAGGGTGGCTCCGGGCGGGCCTGCTCTTGTGATCGGGTTGGCTGTCCTGCTCCCGGTGCCCATCCGCTGTCACCGGCCTGGCAGCGTCAGGCGACCGCCGACCCGCTCGTGATCGCGCACTGGTGGGCCGAGCAGCCGGACGCCAACGTCCTGCTGGTCACCGGCCGGACGTTTGACGTGCTCGACGTGCCGTTCGCGGCCGGGGCGGTGGCGCTGCGCCGGCTTGAGCGGTCGGGGATCGCGTGTGGTCCCGTCGCGGTGAGCGCCTGCGACCGGGCGCTTTTTTTCGTCACCAGCCGGGCGGCACTGGCCGACGACGACGAGTTCTGGTCCTGTCACCTAGACTGCCAGCCTGAAGTCCTTGCCGAGGTGACCGGCCTGCGCTGGCACTGCCGTGACAGCTACGTGGTCGCTCCGCCGTCCAGGCTGAGCGACGGGTCGACGGCTAGCTGGCTGGCCGACCCCGGCGCAGATCCGCTGCCCGATCCGCTGCGGTTGCTTGAAGTGCTGGCCGACGCCTGCGAGGAGATCGCTTAGTGCCATCTGAAGCCAACATCGCGGAAGAGTTGATCGAGGCTGACCTGTTCGCGCGTGCGTGCGCGGTTCTGCCCGGCGGGGTCAACTCGCCGGTGCGCGCGTTCGGCGCCGTCGGCGGTACCCCGGTGTTCATGGCCTCCGGTCAAGGCCCTTACCTCACCGATGTCTTCGGTAACCGGTACGTCGACCTGGTCTGCTCCTGGGGCCCGATGATCCTCGGCCACGCGCACCCGGCGGTCATCGGCGCGCTCAGCCGGGCGATCGGCAAGGGCACCTCGTTCGGCACTGTGACGACCGGCGAGGTCGAACTGGCCGAGGAGATCATCGCGAGGACACCGGCCGAGAAGATCAGGCTGGTCAATTCCGGTACCGAGGCCACCATGTCGGCGCTGCGGCTGGCGCGCGCCTTCACCGGACGGCGGCTGGTGGTGAAGTTCGCTGGCTGCTATCACGGTCACGTCGATGCCTTGCTCGCGGCCGCAGGCTCGGGCGTGGCGACGCTCGGGCTGCCCGACTCGCCCGGCGTCACCGACGCGGTGACCGCCGACACTCTGGTGCTGCCTTACAACGACGGCGAGACCGTGCGGCAGGCTTTCGCTACTAAGGGCGAGGACATCGCCTGCGTGATTACCGAGGCTTGTCCGGCGAACATGGGGGTCGTCCCTCCTTCGGTCGGCTTCAACGAACTGCTCGCCGCCCTCTGCGCCGAGTACGGATCCCTGCTGATCATGGACGAGGTACTGACCGGATTCCGCGTGACCAGGTCAGGCTGGTACGGCCGGGAGGGCGTGGCCGGGGACCTGATGACGTTCGGCAAGGTCATGGGAGGCGGGCTGCCCGCGGCGGCCTTCGGCGGCCGGGCCGAGATTATGGAGCTGATGGCGCCGTCCGGCCCCGTCTACCAGGCAGGCACCTTGTCAGGTAACCCGCTGGCGACGGCGGCCGGGCTGGCCACGCTGCGGGAATGCACCCCAGACGTCTACCGGCGGGTTGATGACGCCGCCGCGGGGATCGCGGGCCTGGTCAAGGCCGAGCTGAGCGCGGCCGGGGTGCCGTTCTGGCCCGCTCACGCAGGCAACCTGTTCTCCTTCTTCCTCGGGCTTTCCGAACCGGTCAGGGATTACGCGGAGGCGCGGGCCCAGTCGGGAGCGGCGTACGCGGCGTTCTTCCACGCGATGCTCGACGGCGGGGTATACCTGCCACCTTCATCCTTCGAGGCGTGGTTTGTTTCGGCGGCGCACGACGAGGAAGCGATAGCGAAGATCGCGGAGGCTTTGCCTGCGGCGGCTGCGGCTGCGGCGGCCGCAGCCGCGCTTGGCTGACTAGATTAGTTTTTGGCCGTTGATCTGCCAGTATGTCTCTGAGCAATAGCTTGATGACAGGAGTGAACCATGGCTATCCGCAATGTGATCAGCACGCTGGCACCGGACGGCACCGAGGTGATGGGGCCTGGGGTCCTGATGTATCACCACCCTGGCAACGACATCGTTACCGGCAGCCTGCTCACGGTAGAGAGCAACCATTTCTGCGTGCTGAAGTCACGCGGGGCCATTTTCGGTGTCTACGAGGGCGGGCAGTACCCGGTACAGACCACGGACCGGCCGATCATGGGCAGCATCCAGCAGGCGTTTTACAGCGGGCAGTCGCCCTGGCAGTACGAGGCGCTTTTCGTCTCTTCGGCCAAGAGCGTGGCCAGGTCAGAAGGCCTCGCGCTGTCGTACGAACTGGCCGAGCTCGTGTACGACGTGGACTACTACGTGCACATCGCCACCAAGGAAGACGCCATCAAGCTGGTCACCCACATGCCTTACAAGGGCCACTTCTTCACGACCGAGGCGCTGAACGCCTACGCTGGCCCGGTGCTCGGCCAGGCCATCAACCAGATCGTGCAGCTCACCCCGCTCGAGCAGGTGAACGCCAAGATCCACGAGATCACCGAACTGGTGCGCGGTCACCTTCAGGACTTCCTCGCCGCATACGGGATCACGCTCAACGACGTCAAGGTGCTGATCAGGCCGCGCGACGAGCGGATGCGCGAGCTGATCTCGCTGCGCGCCTTCGGCCTGTCCGAGATCGAGGCGGTGCGCCACTACATCGCGCTGAAGATGGCCGAGCGCGGCCTGGTATCGGCACCGAACATGGCGTGCGGCGAGCCCTTCAACATCGGCATCACCCCGGTCGGCAACGCCCTGCCAGGCATGCCGCACCTCAACGACTCCACGGGAACGCCGACCGCCAGCTCTAATGCCCGATAGTTTTGCCGCCCGGCTGCGCGGACTGCTGGCAACCGACATTTATTCCGACAAAGGAAAGTTGAGGTCGGACGACCAGCTGGTAAGACAACGGGTCGCCCGAGGCCTTGGCGAGGGCGCGGCCAGCGTCCGCGAGCTCATCACCCGCTGGCGGGCGGACCGGGTGCCGCCGTCGACCAGGGAGCAGCCGTTCCCGCCCGCCGAGGTCATGGAGCCGATCCGGCGAGCCGAGCGGCTGCTCAGGTCGCTGGACGACGCCGCCGCGACGGTGCGCGCATTGCCGGTGCTCAACCCCGACAAGGTGTGGGACCGGGTGCGGCGGGTGGGCCTCGAGGATCTGCTCCAGTTCGACTGGACGATGGTCGGTGAGTCTGACGTGCTGGCCAGGGATCTCGAGCTGGTGCCTGAGCTCGACCAGCTCGACGTGGCGGAGTACGAGGCGCGGGTGCGGAAGATCAGGGACCTCGTGGGGGAGCGGCAGCGGTTCATCGAGATCGCCTGACGCCGTACGGGGCTGGTCTTCAGTCCGGCCCCGTACGGCGCTCGCGGCTTAGTGGAGCTTGACCGAGATGTGCTCGAAGTGCACGTGCTGGCCCGCCGGGTTCGGCTTCAGCACGTGGAAGCCGCACTGGAACCTGGCGCGCTTGCCGACCTTGTTCGGCTTGCCGTGCGAGTCACCGAACTGCACCCTTGGCGAGTCCCGCCAGCAGACCAGGTTCAGCAGGACCGTGTTGGTCACGACCTCCATCGCGTCGGGGTCCTTCATCGTGTTGCTGCTGACGGTCGCGCTGCTGGCGACGAAGTCCCTGATCACGCCGAGCCAGCAGGACCTGACGTGCCTGATCGTCAGGTTGCCCCTGATGAAGTTGTCCTCGTAGTCGCTGTAGACCGGGCTGTGCACGGTCTTGAAGATGCCGTGCGGCTTGCAGGTCGGGCCGCCGCCCCCGCCGAGCTGGCTGACCTGGTGACCGATCCGCGAGTTGTGTACCACGATGCCGAGCGCGTGGTCGCCGAGCAGGCTGCCGAAGATCGTGGAGTGACTGTTCAGGCTCGGGTGCTTCTGGTGCGGATCGTCGAGGCAGGGGAAATGCTTGGCCTCGCAGCCCAGAAGCAGCGTGCCGTTAGCCTTGACGAAGATGTCGCGGTCGACGGTCAGATGCGAATGGTTACGGCCGTAGGCGGCGAGCAGGGCGCTGCCTTTGCCGACCCAGATATTCCGCTGCACGAGCACGGGGCCCCTGTTAACGACGCATACACCCCGGACAATAACATTCCAGTAAGTGCCGATTAGGGCACCTGGACGTTTGACTGTTCCGTGGCACACCACGGTTGACCAGGCCGGAGCCGCTGTCGCTGTGATGGCGGGCACCGCCGTTAGCACGCCGAAGGCCATTACCGTGGTCGCTATGGCCGCTGAGAGCATTTTATGACGACGTAGCATTAAGCATCCCCTTTCCTTTCCCCCGAGGGGTGACGCGTTTCACCGGCACGGTAACAGCGGCCTGCATTCGCCCCCGCCGTCGTGTTGTTTTCGTGATCTATCGAGCGACGCAGTGATACGCCCTTTCGCAAGTGCGAAATAAAACCCGGATGCCAGAATTAATAATTGCGTCGCGGTTGCCCGGCTCAGAGCCAGTGCACCGGCCCCTCCTTCCTCCAAGAACCGCATCGCTGGCCCATCGTTGCGGTTCGGCGAGGCGGGCGAACGACATCGATGACCCATGGATGCGGTTGCCGCAGCATCGATGGCCCATCGTTGTGGTTGGCTGCTGGCCGGCTACAGCATCGGTGGGACATCGTTGCGCCTGGACCCGGAACTATGGGGGATTCGTCCAGCCGCCGCGGACCTGACGCTCCCGGACGAGCGCGAAGAACCGCAGGGAAGGCCGGCGGCGCCAGCCGCCGGTGCGGCCGGCTCCCCGGCCGATGACGGCGTTGCGCCGGGCGGCCCTGGACAGTCGCCGGTGCTAATTTGCGGCTAATTCATGGGGGAACAGCGCGGAGGATTGAGTCGGCCCGGCGGGTAGGCTGAGCGCGCTATGACTTCGGACTTGACAAGCGCGAACGGCGCGCCCACCTCTGGCGAGGGCAGCGGCGCCGAGCGGACGATCGTGCACTTGGTGCGGCACGGCGAGGTGGCCAACCCGGACGGGATCCTGTACGGCCGGATCCCCGGCTTCCGGCTGTCAGAGGACGGGCAGCTGATGGCCAAGGCGGCCGCGGACTTCCTGGCCGGCCGGGACGTGACCGTGCTCAAGTCGTCGCCGCTCGAGCGGGCGGTGCAGACGGCGGAGCCGATCGCCGCTCAGCTTGGCCTGCCGATCGAGACTGACGAGCGGCTGATCGAACCCTGGAACCATTTCGAGGGCCTCAACGTAGGGGTTGGCGACGGGTCGCTGCGGGCGCCCAGGCACTGGATTTACCTGCGCAACCCGTTCAAGCCTTCGTGGGGTGAGCCTTACGTCGAGGTGTCAGCGCGGGTGCTGGCCGCGGTGAAGGACGCGGCGCGCGCCGCGCAGGGACACGAAGCCGTCTGCGTGAGCCATCAGCTGCCGATCTGGGTCACCAGGAGGTCGGTGGAAGGCAAGCGGCTCTGGCACGATCCCCGGCGCAGGCAGTGCTCCCTCGGCAGCGTGACCAGCCTTGAGTTCACCGGCGACCAGTTGACCGGAATCAGCTACCACGAGCCCTCCGGTTCGTCAGGATCGAAGAAAAGCCGGCGCATAAGCCACCCGGAGCAACGCCGTCCGGCCGTATCCTGCACAATGGGTTGCGGTACTACTGCTTGTAGGAGATCTCTTTGTGACCCGCCTGCCGAGATTCGCGCGTCCACCCTGGACAGCTGCTGCCGTGGCGGTCATCGCCGGCACGGTAACGCTGGCGCTCGCGGGATGCGACGGCGGAGCGATCGGGGCGAACACGCCGGTGAGTTCCGGGCAGAGCTTCGTCGGCGCGAGCTACAGCAGCAAGTTTTTCGACCCTGGGTCCCGTGCGCTGGCTCCGGCCGTGACCGGGATCTTGCTGACGGGCCAGCGATTCAGCCTTCGGGCTGAGCGCGGTCACGTGGTGGTGCTCAATTTCTGGGGCTCGTGGTGCGCGCCCTGCCGCAAGGAGGCGCCGGTCCTCGGGGCGCTGGCCGGGCAATTCCAGGGCAAGCAGGTGCGCTTTATCGGCGATAACGTGCTCGACTCCCCGGCCACGGCGGAAGCATTCGAGCGTACGTTCAACATCGGCTACCCCAGCATCAACGACCCGAGCGAGAACGTAGCGCTTGCCTTTCATAGCACGGTGCCGCCTTCGGCCATCCCGAGCACGCTGATCCTCGACCAGACCGGGCACATCGCGGCGAGGGTCGTCGGCGAGGTCTCCTACAGCGGGCTCAAGGCCCTGATCAACGCGGTGCTTGCGGGCAAGTCATGACGGCCGGGGTCGCGGACGTAACCAGGCCGGGAACCGCGGGCCCGCGGAAGGCGAAGTTCGGCGTGACCGGCTGGCTGCGGTGGACCTGGCGCCAGCTCACCTCGATGCGCACCGCGCTTGTCCTTCTCTTCCTGCTCGCTCTCGCCAGCATTCCAGGCTCGGTACTGCCGCAGGAAGGCATCGACCCGGCCGCCGTGACCCAGTACTACGCGGCCCACCCGGCCCTGGCGCCGATCCTGGCGAAGCTGTCCGGGTTCGATGTTTTCGGCGCACCCTGGTTCGCCGCGATTTACCTGCTGCTGTTTACCTCGCTCGCCGGCTGCGTGCTCCCGAGGGCCTATCGGCTGGCCAAGTCCTCGAGGCAACCGCCGCCCAAGGCCCCGAGGCACCTGCGGCGGCTGCCGCTGTCAACGAGCCTTACTTCCGCCCGGCCCGCCGACGAGGCGCTCGGCACCGCGACCAGGGTGCTCCGCGCCCGCCGGTTCCGTATCCGAACCGGGGACGGCTGGGTGTCGGCGGAGAAGGGGTACCTGCACGAGGTCGGCAACCTCTTGTTCCACCTTGCCCTGCTCGGGCTGCTCGCCTCGGTGGCGCTTGGCGGGCTCTTCGGCTACAAGGCCAACAAGCTGCTCGTCGCCGGGGACGGGTTCTCCAATACGCCGACCGCGCTCGACGTCTTCAAGCCAGGCCGGCTCGTGACGGCGACCGACCTTCAGCCGTTCAGCATCACGATGACGAGCTTTCACGCCTCTTACATCACCTCGGGCACGCAGCGGGGCGAGCCGGCCAACTTCAGCGCTCAGCTCCGCTACTCCGCGCAGTACGGCGGTCCCGGGCATCGTTACGACCTGGAGGTCAACCATCCGCTGAACGTGGATGGCGTGCAGGTCTTCCTGATCGGGCACGGGTACGCGCCGACGTTCAAGGTCACCGACGGGACCGGGAGAGTGGTCTTCAACCAGCCGGTGCCCTTCATACCTGTCGAAGAGTCAGGGCTCGGCTCCGACGGCGTGATCAAGGTGCCCGACGCCAAGCCGCAGCCGCTCGGCTTCACCGGTGAGTTCCTGCCGACCGCCTACGAGACGGTCACGGGCACGGTCGGTTCTGAGTTCCCCGCCGCGAGGCTGCCGAGGGTCATCCTCATCGGCTACCAGGGCAACCTCCAGCTCAACAACGGCCAGCCGCAGTCGGTCTACAGCCTGAACACCTCGCGGATGAGCCGCATAGGCTACCCGATCAAGCTGCTCGCGCCCGGCCAGTCGATCGTGCTGCCGCACGGCCTCGGCAAGCTGACCTTCACCGGGTACCGGCAGTGGGCGAGCCTGGCGATCACCTATGACCCTGGTCAGGTGCCCGCGCTGATCTCGGCGCTGGCAGCGCTGGCCGGATTGATCTTGTCGTTCCTGGTGCGGCGGCGCCGGATCTTCGTGCGGGTGAGCGAGGGCGATAGCGGCGCGGTCGTCGAACTCGGCGGTCTGACCAGGTCAGACGCGGCCGGCGGATTCGAGACCGAGTTCGCCGAGCTGACAGCGGAATTCGAGCGAGAGCTCGGCGGCCCGGCGAGCTCGAGTCAAGACAACTTCAGTTTGGATGACCAGGGCAATGACAGCGCCGACGAGGTCGCGCTAGCGCAGTCAAAGGGAGAGTGATTGGCGTGCCGAATCCCGCGTTGGACCAGGTCAGCAATGCTGGACTGGTGTTGGTGATCATGCTGTACGGGTTCGCGATGCTGGCTTACGCACTGGACTTCCTGTACAACCGGCGCAAGATCGAGGCGACCGTACGGGCGGAACCCAAGCGAGAAAGAGTGCTCGTCGGCGCGGGCGGCGGCGCTGATCCGGACGAGGCCGACGCTAACTTCGGCGCCGATCCGGCCGACGCTTCCCAGCTCGCGGACCTGTCCAGCCTGAGCGGCGGGGCAGGCGGCGGGGTGAGCCAGGCCAGGTGGCCGCAGGGGGCCTGGCTGCGCACCGCCTTCGTGCTGACCTGCCTTGGCCTGGTGGTGCACGTCGCCACGATCCTCACCAGGGGCCTAGCCGAGGGCCGGGTGCCCTGGGGGAACATGTACGAGTTCCTCTCGGCCATCACCTGCGCGGCGGTGCTCATCCTGACTCTCGCCGCGATAAAGTTCCGCGCCTACTACATGGGCCTGTTCGTGCTGCTGCCCGTGGTGATCACGCTGGTCATCGACGAAGTGGTCATCTACACGCCGGAAGGCGCGGTGGCACCGGCGCTGAACTCCTACTGGATCGCCATCCACGTGACCGGCATGATCATCGCGATCGGCATGTACATCTTCGGCGCCGTCACCACGGTGCTCTTCCTGCTGGCCGACCGGCACGAGCGGCGGGTCGCCGCCGGCCAGGAATCTGGCCTGGCCGGGATCATGGCCCAGCTCCCCGGCGCGGCCAAGCTTGACCAGCTTGCTTACCGTGCCATCTTGTTCGCGTTCCCGGCCTGGACCTTCGCGGTCATCGCCGGCGCCATCTGGGCCGACCACGCCTGGGGCAGGTACTGGGGCTGGGATCCCAAGGAGACCTGGTCGTTCATCACCTGGGTGGTGTACGCGGCATTCTTGCACGCGCGGGCCACGGCGGGCTGGCGCGGGCGCCGGGCGGCCTACATCCAGCTGCTCGGCTTCACCTGCCTGATCTTCAACCTCGTCGGAGTCAACCTGTGGATCAGCGGCCTGCACTCCTACGCCAAGATGTAGGCAGAACCGGTCAGGCGTTCTCGCCCCGGATCCAGCGCTCGAGTTCGAGCAGGAACGCCGGGTTGTCGTCGGGCGCGACGAAGTCGTCGCGGTCCATGGCTGCCTGCTGTTCCTGCCTTCCGGCACCGGTCAGGTAGCTGCGCCTGGATATGTGGCTTGGCACCGACCAAAGGCTGGCTTGCGGACCGAAGTTGAGGTCGCTGGCAACCTCGTCGCACACCGCCCGCATCGCCGCGTCGCGCCGTCCGACTAGCAGCCAGGCGGCCGCTCCGAACGCCCAGAAGGCCGTGCCGACGATCAGCCAGGTGTGCTTGCTAGGAAGATCGAAGTGGTCACTGGGGGTCATAGCTATATCGATCACGCATGGCGCCACGAAACCAACCGTAAGGAGGGCAAAGACCGCACACAGTATCAACATGGACACAGCGTAGCCGCTGACCTGGGCTGTTCGCGGGTTATCTGCTGCGGTTCGCGGTGCGCGATGCCCGCTGAACGCATACCGTCGTAACTTGGCGACTTAACCTCGTCAGGGGAGTGACAGTGATACGACGGTTATTGAGTCTCTTGCCGGGCAGGCGGCGACCCAGAGCCCAGTCAGGATCACTGGTCGAGACAGGTGCTAGCGGCCCGGCGCGGCGGCCGGTTCGGGCGGGTGGCAGTTCGCCCGGCCAGCCGGGCAGTCATCGCCGCCGGGCCGGTCAGCCCGGCGGGTCACCGGCGAGCCAGGCTTCGTATCAGGCTTGGGTCCTTCGGACCGGCAAGCCGCGCGCCGTGGCTCGGACGCCGACGTCGTCGCAAGGCGGCGCGGTCAGGCTCCGCTGATCCATCCTGACCAGTCGGGCTCCGGCGGGCTCCCTTCTGGTCAGGGCCGCCCCCCAAGCCGCCCCAGCCGGGTCGGCCAGGAGACAGTTGCTCTTCCGGCCCGGCGGCGCCAGGCAGCGGCACCAGACTGGCAGCGCGACCAGCCTGGCTGGTCCGCGCAGCTTGCCCAGGCCGTCCAGCCGGCGCAGCCAAGGACACCGGTTAAGCCCGGCGATCAGGTCCAGGCCGTCCAGCCGGCGCAGCCAAGAATTCCGGCTAAGCCCAGCGACCGCCGAGCGCCTGCCTTCGGCCCCTCGGAGAATGGCAGCTTCTCCGGCCGCCCGGGTGGGCAATCATCGGCGGGAGGCCTGGTTAACGCCGGCGGCGCGGCGCGGGCCGCGATCCGGACGAGGCCAGCTACAGCCGGACGGGCCGACCCCTCGCCGCAAGCGGACGCTCGCCCGCCGACCAGCGGTCGGCCCCAGGCCAGCGCTGACCAAGTCCAAGGCCCGCGTACGAACCAGCGGCCGGCCTGGCCGCCGGCCGATCCGCCGGCCCGTCCCCGCCCGCCCGCCGCGCAGGCCGCGAGGACCCAGGCCCCTGGTCCTTTGCCAAAGCGAACGCCGGCGAAGAGGCCGCAGACCAGCATGTCCCGCGGCGCGGTGGCCGAAGTCGTGGCCGCTGCCTCGGCCAGCGCGACCGCCGCGGCCAGGGTGGCCAACGCGACTGTAGCCGCCGCCGACTCGGTGCCCTGGTACGAGCGTGCGCGCACTAACCGGGTCGGCGCCGGCCGCAGGCACTGCGGCCACCTGGAACAGATCCTTTACAGGGAATGGGCGGTCGGTGACGAGCCGCCCGCTCAGATTGTCCAGGCCGTCGACCGGCTGGCCGAGTTGCCGCAACTAATTAAGGAGCGGCTGGTAGCGGGGCTTGACGCGATCTACGTCGGTCCTGGTGGCGTCCCCGACCTGGACGACATGGCGGCGCTCAGCGGCGTTGCGCTGCCGTCTGGCCGGGCTACCTGGGATGTCTGTGCGGGAGCTTACGGTGAGGGAAAGGTAGTCGTAGGCTCGCGGCCTTCCCCGACTCCTGACGTGATGTGCCACGAGATCGGCCATGCGCTTGACGACATCGATGGCCCCGCCGGCAGTTGGCAGTCTGACGGTGATGAGTTCACCGATTTGTATAACCTGTGCCTGCCGTCGATGGTCAGTGACTTCCACCGGCAGTCGGGCCAACTCGGCCGCCGTGAGTTCTTCGCCGACGCCTTCGCCGCTATCGCGTCCAGTCAACGCCCTGCGCTGGTAGAGATGGTGGGCGGCAACACGAGGGCGGCGCTGTCAGTCATGCTCTTCTTCAACGTGCGGTACGGCATCTAGTGGGCTGGTGGTGGATGCGGCAATGTACGTAATACGGCTACCCAACGGAAACCTGCTCGTTCCTGAGTCTGCGACCGCTCACGGCGGCCGCGTGGTGAGCGATGCCTACGTCGAGATCGGTCCAGCCGACGCCGACTATGAACGCCTGGCTGGCGGCGCGGTCACTGAGGAAGAGCTGGACGCGCGCAAGAAAAGCTGGCGCGAAGGTGACGACCGGCTACGCCGGCAGTTCCTTGACTATCTTGCGCGTGGCGGGCAATCAGGCGACACTGCCTGATCGCTCGTTATTCCGTCCTTCTTGCTTGCCAAAACGCAAGTAAGATGCACCGACGCGATTACAGTTCATTAGCCGGCGCCATTGCACGGCTTGTCTCGCCACTGTGTCTCGCCACTGTGTCTCGCCACTGGTTGTTGTTGGCACTGTGTGCTCCCACTGAAGCGAACCCGTTCGCGGCCCAAATAGGCAATCGCACGGCGCGTTCGCATGTGCCTTTGCACGGCACCTTTCGTGCCTGACGTTACTGCCTGGGCCTTTGCTCCCTCGATTTTTACTGTCTGGACCTTTTGACTCCTGGACCTTTTGATGCCCGGACCTCCCTGACGGGGGACCATCGCGCGGGTCCCGCAACGCTGGCGGGACTCGCGCGGTCGGCAGATACCCGGCCGGAGTCAGTTACTTGATTCGGGGGTCGGGGCTGGTCCGTCGTTGATGCCTAGCAATGCCCTTATCTCTACTTCGCGGTACCGCCGATGGCCTCCAGGTGTGCGGATGCTGCTGATGCGACCAGAAGCCGCCCACCGGGTGACCGTCTTTGGATCAACGCGGAAGAGTGCCGCGACCTCTCCTGGAGTAAGCAGGCGATCACTGTGCCCATCCATTCGATTCTCCTTGTTGCTCGCCTTGGCCCCCCACAACTCGTTCGTGTCGTGCCTCCCCACATCATAGTCTTAATTACAAAGATCACTATTCTCGTTAGATTCCGTAAAAATTTGCTCACAAACCTGCTACGTACACTTTGACTGGGACCTGTCTACCACGGTAGGTACACGTAGCCTGGACTCATGTCTAACCTTGTGTCGCTCGATGAGATCCAGGCCGCGGCGAATCGGCTGCACGGCGTCGCTCTGCGCACACCGTTGGTGTCACTCCGTATTGGCCCAAGTCCGATGAGCACCGGTCGGGTACTCGTGAAAGCCGAGTCACTTCAGCCAACTGGCGCGTTCAAGCTCCGTGGTGCCTATGCCGCGATAAGCGCGCTGCCTTCCGAGCAGGCCAGCCGCGGGGTTGTGACGCATTCTAGCGGCAATCACGGACATGCCGTCGCCTTTGCCGCGGCCGCGCTCGGCGTGCCGGCGACCGTGGTGGTGCCGGTCAACGCTCCGGCCGTCAAGGTCGACGCGGCCCGCTCCTACGGTGCGACAATCGTTACCTGCGAGCCCAATCTGGCCGCCAGGGAACGAGCCGTCGCCGAACTCGTCGCCGAGCACGGCTACACGCCTGTCCCGCCGTTTGATGACATTTTTGTCATCTCCGGCCAGGGCACGATCGGGCTGGAAATTGCCGCTGACTACCCGGAAGCTGACCTGGTCGTGGTGCCGGTCGGAGGCGGTGGCCTGCTCTCAGGCGTGGCCGCCGCGATCAAGTCGCTGAACCCGGCCGTCAAGGTCGTCGGAGCCGAGCCGGAATACGCCGCCGACGCCAGGGACTCGTTCCGGTCCGGCGAGCGAGTGGCCTGGCAGGCCAGCGACACGGCCAGAACGATCGCCGATGCCCTCCGAGTCGAGAAGATCGGCGAGCTGCCGATGGAGCACTTCCGCAATTTCGTCGACGACATCGTCACGGTCTCCGAGGAAGAGATCAAGGCCGCGATGCGGTTGCTCGCGAGCGGCGCCCGGCTGGTAGCCGAACCGGCGGGCGCGGTCGCCACTGCCGCGTGCGTTTTCAGGTCAGATCAGCTGCCGCGCTCCGCGCACCCGGTGGCGATCTTGTCAGGCGGCAACGTTGACCCGCGCCAGTTCGCGGAGATCCTCAGTTATCAGCCGGCTGATGAACTGCTCACTCCGTTGAGCGGCTAGGCTAAGTCGCGTTATGCGCGCCGCCCTTTTCTACACTGTCCTGCGGTTCGGCCTGTTCATAGCTGCGTTCGGCTTGCTATGGGTAGCTGGTGTCCGCAGCATCCTGCTGCTCGCCCTCGCGATCCTGATCAGCGGGGTGCTGAGCTATTTCCTGCTGAACAATCAGAGGGCAGCCATGTCCGGCGCGATCAGCCGCCGCCTGACCGATTTCCGCGAGCGACTCGACGCCGGCACCCGCGCCGAAGACGACGACTAGCCCGAAGCGCGCCTGAAACGGGAGCTGGGGCCAGGACGCCAGCTCCGGGACGACGCTGGGGCTAGGACACGGACTGGGGCCGGGGGGCCGAGGGCTAGTTTTCCCTGAGCCAGCCGCCTTCGGTCAGCATCTTCATGATCGCGGCCGTTGCCTGCTCCCGGCTGATTACCGAGGTGTCGACGGTCAGCAGGGCGTCGGCCGGTTCCTCGTAGGGGTCGGACACCCCGGTGAAATGGTCGATGAGCCCCGCCCGCGCCTTCGCGTAAAGTCCCTTACGATCGCGGGCCTCGCAGACTTCAACCGGCGTGGCCACATGGATCAGCAGGAAATCGCCGACCTCACTGACCATCCGCCTGACCCCTTCCCTCGCCTCCGCGTACGGCGCGATCGGCGCGCAGATGGCGATGCCGCCGTGCCTGGCCACCTCGGTGGCCACGTAACCGATCCTGGCGATGTTGAGGTCGCGGTCGGCCCGGCTGAAGGTGAGCCCGGCGGAAAGCAGCGACCGCACCAAGTCCCCGTCGAGCAGCGACACCCGGCGGTCGCCGTATTCGGCCAGCAAATCGCGGAGGTCCCTGGCGATCGTGGACTTGCCTGAGCCGGACAGCCCGGTGAGGAACAGCACGAAGCCCCGTTCCGACCTTGGCGGTCGCGCGTGCCGCAGTTCATCGAGAACGGCGGGCGGCGCGAACCACTCAGGGACGGGCGCGCCCGTGTCGAGCATGTCGGCGAGCCGGTCAGCGGTCAGGTCCTCGATCTCGGTGCCTGCCTCGATCAGCGCCAGCGGCCGCCATACCTCCGCCCGCTGGTCATAGGCCCAGTCTCCGGCGCAGACCACGGGGATAGGTGCGAGAGGCAGCTCAGAATCAAGCGGGCCTGAGGCCATCAGGTGTGTCGCCCCGTAGGCGGCCGCGACGATCGCCTGAGCCGCGAGGTCCCTTCCTGGCTCAGCTGGCGACCGAGCCGCGAGCGGCAGGGGAACGACGAGGGTGCCAGGCGGCAAGCTCCGCGCCGCCGCGAGCATAGCCCTGGTCAGCGACTCAGACTGCCGAACTACCTCGGCCTCGTCAGCGACAAGCGGCAGCAAGAGCACCCTGGCCTTGAGCTGGCCGGCAAGATGCTTGAGCTGCCCGATCTGCCGTCGCCCGAGTGGCGCTCGGGAGGCGAACGCCAGTACGGGAACTCCGCCGAACTCGGCCCTGGCCTGCTCGGGCGAAATCATCAGCCGCCGGAACGAGCCGTGCTCAGGCGGCCGGTTCAAGGTGACCGGGCCGGCGAGCCGCACCAGGCCACCGGGCAGATTGTCCCGCGACGCGAGGTCGAGCACCGCCAGCGGCGTCCCTTCAGGATCGCTGAGCATGACCTGCGAAGCGTCAGCGGGCACCGCGCCTGCCGGCACCTCAAGCGTGACCGGCACCGGCCAGGGCCTGCCATCAGCCAGGGTTCCCTCAGCCGCGACCGCCGCGACATCAGCCGAGGTCAGGAAGCCTTGCAGCGGCGCGAACGCCCCCGACAAGATCAGCTCGAGATCGCCGAGCTGGCGGGCGTCCAAGGTCAGCGACGCGGTCACGATTCCTCCATCTAGCTACTGTCAGAGCATCCTGAGATTACCCGTGCCCGGCGTTGGCTCGGCCGTCAGCAACAGCCCCGTACACTAGTGGTATCCCGCGTTCAGGCCTGAACGCGGGCTAGTCGTGCTGCCTGCCGCCTGATTGCCGGGCCGGCCGGCCGCCAGGGATACCGGCCCGACGGACCTGACCCAGGGGAAATTTCGCTATGAGCCTGACCGGTCTTATCGGCACCGTTGCCGAAGACCCGCAGCTACGAAGCGCTCTCGACTATCTCAGCCAGCCGGGCGCCGGCGGCGCGGACCTGATCGCGCCCGCGCCGCTGCGCCCTGTTCTTGTCGCCGCACTCGCCAGCCAGGCGGCCAGTCCCCCCTTCGTCCTCGCGGTCACGGCGACCGCGAGGGAAGCGGAGGACCTGACCGATGCGCTCGGCTCGCTGTTGCCCGACCCGAATTCCGCCGCTTACTTCCCGGCTTGGGAGACGCTGCCGCATGAGCGGCTCTCGCCCAGGTCAGACACCTCAGGACGGCGACTCGCCGTGCTGCGCAGGCTGGTAAACCCCGACCAGGACGACCCGAAATCAGGGCCGCTCAGAGTGGTCGCCACGCCGGTCCGCAGCATCCTGCAGCCGCTGGTCGGCGGCCTCGGGCAGCTTGAGCCCGTCCGGCTCGACACCGGGGACCAGGCCGACCTCGAAGACGTGGTCACCAGGCTGGTCGAGATCGGCTACGCGCGTGTTGACCTGGTGCAGAGCCGCGGCGAGATCGCCGTGCGCGGCGGCATACTCGACGTCTTCCCGCCCACTGAGGACCATCCGCTCAGGGTCGAGTTCTTCGGCTCAGAGATCGAGGAGATCAGGCCGTTCAAGGGCGCGGACCAGCGCTCGCTCGGCACGAACGCAGACTACCTCTGGGCGCCGCCCTGCCGTGAGCTGCTGCTCACCCCGGCGGTGCGGCACCGGGCCAAGCAACTGGCCGCCGAGTATCCCGGCCTCGGCGACGTGCTCGGAAAGCTGGCCGACGGAATCACCGTGGAGGGCATGGAGGCGTTCGCGCCGCTCATCGCGGACCGGATGGAGCTGCTGCTCGACTCGCTTCCCGAGGGCTCGATCGTCGTGGCCTGCGACCCCGAGCGGATCAGGACCCGCGCCGCCGACCTCGTGCGGACCAGCCAGGAGTTCCTCGAAGCCTCCTGGGTAAACGCCGCCGTCGGCGGGCAGGTGCCGATCGACCTGGGCGGGGCGGCGTTCCGCCCGGTCACCGAGGTTCGCCACGCCGCCGCTGACCTGGGCATTAAATGGTGGACGATCACCCCGTTCGCCTCGGAAGACCCTAAAGATCTTTTTCCGCCAATAAGCACCGGACCCGAGTCGCCTACGGCGCGGCCGAGCAGCGAACGTACGGCGCCGGCCCGCGAACCGGGCGGTGACCCTTTCGACCCGGCCGATCCGCTGGTCGTCCCCGGCTGGCTCGGCAAGGCAGCCGCCGCCCGCCGCTCGACCTCAGAACAGGACAGTGCGAGCCAGGACAGTGCGAGCCCTCCGGCCGAGCTAGCCGCCGACGCGGGCCGAGCTCGCTCGAACGCTGCCCCGGACGTTGTCTCGCGTGACGACGGCAGTGACCGCGAGCCATTTGCCATAAAAGCCTTTACGGCGACCGCCTACCACGGCGATACCGTCAAGGTAATCTCCGACGTCCGGGGCTGGCTGTCCGGCGGCTGGCGGGTCGTACTCGTCACCGAGGGGCACGGCCCGGCCCAGCGGCTCGCCGAGTTGCTGCGCAACGCCGAGCTCGGGTGCAGGACCGCTGACCTGGACGGGCCGCCCGAGCCAAGCGTGGCCGTGATCGCGACGGGGGAGCTCGCGTCCGGGTTCGTGTGGCCGGGGCTGAAGCTGGCCGTGCTGTCCGAGTCCGACCTGGCCGGGCAGCGGACCGGGTCGCGTGACCGCAGTCGGATGCCAAGTCGTCGCCGTGGCGGCATCGACCCGCTTCAGCTCACGCCAGGTGACTACATCGTGCACAGCCAGCACGGCGTCGGCCGGTACCTGGAGATGACGAGCCGTACCATCCAGGGCGCGACCCGTGAGTACCTGGTCATCGAGTACGCCCCGAGCAAGCGCGGCCAGCCGCCCGACCGCCTCTACCTGCCCACCGACCAGCTCGACGAGGTCACCAGGTACGCCGGCGGCGAGGCACCGAGCCTGCACCGGCTCGGCGGGGCCGACTGGGCGAAGACCAAGGGCCGGGCTCGCAAGGCCGTCCGCGAGATCGCCGCCCAGCTGATCAGGCTGTACTCGGCCAGGGTCGCCTCGCCCGGGCACTCGTTCGGGCAGGATTCGCCCTGGCAGCGTGAGCTCGAGGACGCGTTCCCCTACGCCGAGACGCCCGACCAGCTCGCCGCGATCGACGAGATCAAGCGGGACATGGAAAAGCCGCTCCCGATGGACCGGCTGGTCTGCGGCGACGTCGGCTACGGCAAGACCGAGCTGGCCGTGCGGGCGGCGTTCAAGGCCGTGCAGGACGGCAAACAGGTCGCGGTGCTCGTGCCGACCACGCTGCTCGTCCAGCAGCACATGGCGACGTTCGGCGAACGTTACGGTCCCTTCCCGGTAGTGCTCAGGGCGATGTCGCGGTTCCAGTCGGACTCCGAGGTGACCGCGACTCAGGCTGGGCTGGCCGACGGTTCCGTGGACATCGTGATCGGCACCCACCGGCTGCTGTCGCCCGAGGTGAGGTTCAAGGATCTCGGCCTGATCATCATCGACGAGGAGCAGCGGTTCGGCGTCGAGCACAAGGAGTACCTGAAGTCGATGCGGACCCAGGTTGACGTGTTGTCGATGTCAGCTACTCCGATCCCTCGAACTTTGGAAATGGGCGTCGCAGGAATCAGGGAGATGTCCACGATCCTGACGCCGCCGGAAGAGCGGCACCCGGTGCTGACCTTTGTCGGTCCTTACGACGAGAAGCAGATCGGCGCCGCGATCCGCCGTGAGCTGCTGCGCGACGGGCAGACCTTCTTCGTGCACAACCGGGTGTCTTCGATCGGCAAGGTCGCCGCTCGGCTTTCCGAGCTCGTGCCCGAGGCGAGGATCGCGGTCGCGCACGGGCAGATGAACGAGCATCAGCTTGAGAAGATCATGGTCGACTTCTGGAACAGGGAATCCGACGTGCTTGTCAGCACGACGATCGTGGAGTCCGGGCTCGATATCCCGAACGCGAACACGCTGATCGTCGACCGGGCCGACATGTACGGGCTTTCCCAGCTGCACCAGCTCCGCGGCCGGGTCGGCCGGAGCCGGGAGCGCGGTTACGCGTACTTCCTTTTCCCGCCGGAGAAGCCGATGACCGAGACCGCGCACGAGCGGCTCGCCACGGTCGCCCAGCACACCGAGATGGGCGCCGGCATGTTCGTCGCGATGAAGGACCTGGAGATCAGGGGCGCGGGCAACCTGCTCGGCGGCGAGCAGTCTGGACACATCGCCGGCGTCGGCTTCGACCTCTACGTGCGGATGATCGGCGAGGCCGTGCAGGAGATGCGCGGTGACGGCGTGGCTGAGCGGCCGGAGGTCAGGGTCGAGCTGCCGGTAGACGCGCACATCCCGCACGATTACGTGCCGGGGGAACGCCTCCGGCTCGAGGCCTACACCGCGATCGCGGCCATCGACTCTGACGAGGACATCAAATCGGTACTTGATGAGGTGACCGACCGGTTCGGCCCGCCGCCGAAGGCGGTGCTCAACCTGCTTGACGTCGCGAAACTTCGGTTCAAGGCCAGGCGGGTCGGCCTGACCGATATCGCGCAGCAGGGCAATCACATCAGGTTCGCGCCCGTAGAGTTGGCCGAGTCGCGGCAAATGCGGGTGCAGCGGCTGTACCCGAGGACACTGCTCAAGCCGGCGGTGCGTACCATGCTTGTGCCAGTGCCTAAGGTCGGCAGTCGTCCTGGGTCAAAGGCGGCAGGGTCAGGTCGGCTGAGCACGGGTGCGGGGTCAGCCTCGCCGCTGGCCGCGCCGGCGCTGCGGGACGGTGAGTTGCTCGCCTGGTGCGAAGATCTGGTCGAGACGGTGTTCGATGAGCAGCCTGTAGTTAGTGGCAGCTGAGAAGGAGTGCAGTGGTGCGGCGGATCGGAAGATGGAGCGCGTCCCGGTACGCGGCCGTTGCGGCAGCCGGGCTGACCGGCGTCCTGATGCTCAGCGGGTGCGGGCAGACGAGGCTCGGCGCCGCCGCCCTCTACGGTAACCAGCGGATCTCGAGTTCGAAGCTCGCCTCAGAGGTAGCCAACCTCAATGCTGGCGTGGCGAAGTACCAGGGCAAGGTGCAGCTCAGCTTCACGAAGGCCGAGGAGCCGCAGACGGTACTCACCTGGCTGCTCAGGTTCGCCGCCTTCAACCAGATCGCCGCGAATCGCAAGCTCAAGGTCACTCCCGCTCAGGTGCAAGCTCAGCTCAAGTCGCTGACCTCTGAGGTCGGGCAGAACGGTGACACGCTGCCCGAGGCCGTCGTGGGCGCAGGCCTGCCGCCGAACCTGATCAACGAGCTTGGCACCTGGTTCGCGATCGAGACCGCGCTTCGCGCCAATCTGGACAATGGCGTCGCGCCCAAGAGCACGTCGGCTTCGAACAAGCTGGACGCCCGGGTCACGCACTTGCAGTGCCTCGCGGCCAAGAACCTGAACGTCAAGGTCAACCCGCAGTACGGGGTCTTCGACTACGGCCAGCTCGAGGTTGTCGCTGCTCCGGCGCGGCTGTCGGCGACTTCGCCGGCTCCGACACCGTCGGCGAGTTCTTCCCCGACTCCGAAGATCCAGACGACGCCTAAGTGCTGAGGTCGCTGATTCGTGGCTGAGCCGGGGGCCGCGCTCGTCGAACTCGTCGCGGTCATGGACCGGCTACGGCGCGAGTGCCCGTGGGACGCTAAGCAGACGCACTCCTCGCTGCGTCCCTACCTGCTCGAGGAAGCCTACGAGACCCTTGACGCGCTTGACCGAGGCGATCTCGCCGAACTGCGCGACGAACTGGGCGACCTCCTGCTTCAGGTGATCTTCCACGCCAGGGTCGCCGCTGAGCGTACTGACGGTACCGGGTTCGACATTGACGATGTGGCCTCGGGCATCACGGCCAAGCTAATCCGCAGGCACCCGCACGTGTTCGCCGACGTCAAGGTCGCCGACGCGGACGAGGTCAAGCGAAACTGGACCAAGATCAAGGCGGCCGAGCGGGCGGGCGACGGCCGCTCGGGCTCTGTCCTTGACGGGGTGCCGCTAGCCCAGCCCGCGCTCGCTCTCGCCGCCCAGCTGCAGCGCCGGGCCGAAGCCGGAGGCGTGCCCGATGACGTGGCTGACCTGCCTGTTCTCGAGGTTACCGGCCTGGGCGCTGAAGAGGTCGGTGCCGAAGACTTCGGCGTTGCTGCCGTTGATGCCGATTTTGGCGGCGAGGTCGACGAGGTCGGGGAGCGGCGGGTGAGCGAACTCGGGGCCGAGTTGTTCGCCTTGGTGAGCCGGGCCAGGGCGGCCGGACTCAATCCCGAACTCGAACTCAGGCACGCGGCCCTCGTCTTCCGTGACCGGGTGCGAGCCTGGGAGTCCGGCTGACCTCCGCTTTCCTCGCGTGCGGCTGAGTTTCCCTTTCCCCGCCCAAGTCGGCATGATGGTCACGGAATACCAGATCCCCGGCAGATAGGAAGCGTGCGTGCGATGACCGACGTCCAGTGGGAGACCCTGCGCCCGATTCTGCAGGACCTGACCGACCGCATCGCCCGCATCGAGCAGTTCCTCGCCGCCTCTGGCCTGCAAGCGCCGACCCAGCCAGGTCAGTCCTCCGACGGCGTGCCGACCTCGTTCGGTACCCCGCAGGGCACATCAATGGGCCAGTTCGCCGCCTACGCGCACGGTGTCGACATGGGCGGCGACCCGACCTTCCAGTCGACCGGCATCCCCGACTACATCGTCGCGATGGCCAAAACGGGCAACTCCATCCAGGCAATCAAGGAGCTCCGCGACGTCACCGGCTTGGGCCTCAGAGACGCCAAAGCCGCCATAGACCAAATCACTCGAGGCAGGTAAGCCGCCAGGACCGCCGACCGAGGCCGACCGGCCTCCCGGATCGCGCGAACGCTTGGTGTCGGCCTCAAGGTGGAGCCCTCGGGTGTAATACCACCTGGGCGGCCTTGGGCTGGCCGGCGGCAACGGCGAAGCGGGCATGTCCGCGCGGCGAACCGCAACGATGGGCCATCGATGCTGTCCGGCCGGGGCGGGGAACCGCATCTATGGGCCATCGTTGCTGCGGGAACGACATCTGTGGGTCATCGTTGCGGTTGCCCGGCCCGGCTGAGCAGCATCGATGTCCCATCGCTGTTGCTGTGGCGGGGCCGGCGGCGAAGTGCCCGGTCTGCCGCGAGCCGGGACCCGGACGGTCCGAACCCGGACCACCGTTACCATCACGAAATATCTGCCAGAGCCGTTCCGCTGTGCCGCACTACGACAACGCTGTGCCATCGACGCTGTTCCCGCAGTATCTATGGGCCATTGGGTGCGTTTCCGCTGGAGTGAGGCGGGTGCCGGACGGTCTTGCCCGAGCACCGGGGGCACTTTGGGGTGGTTTTTACGGCCGCGAAGTGCCCCCGGTGTCCACGGCCGGGATAGCGGGCTGCCCTGGATGTCGGGAGTCAGGAAATGCCGGGAATGGCGGGGAGGCTGAGGCCGGGAAGGGCTGGAGGACCAGTCCCGCGCGGGCCACGCCGAGGAGTTGACCAGCACCCGCGGCCCATGGTGTCTTCTTGTGAGGTGAGGCGGGTCCCGGAGGGTCTTACTAGGGATGGCGGGGGCACTTTGCCTTTGTTATTACCGACGTAATGAGCCCCCGCCCTCCGGGGCCTGGCGGCAGGCCGCACTGAATGTCCGGAATGCCGGGATCCCTTGGGCCGGGACCGGCCGGCGACACGAGCCCGCCGGACCCCGCTGAGGAGTCGACCAGAAACTCACTCCAAAAAACGCACCCGTGGCCCATTGTTGTGGTGATTGGAGTCGATACTAGCTATTTGTTCGGGAACGTGCCCTGGGCGAGTTGACCGAGTGCCGGAAGCGAACCTGGCCGCGGCGACGTTTGGGGCTGCTGTTCGGGGTTCGCGCTCAGGGTCGGCGTTCGGGGTCGTGCTCAGGGTCGGCGCTTAGGGTTAGCGCCCGGGGCCAGCCGGCGTGCCGGTTGCCGGGCGGGGGCGGGGGTCCGTTAGGCTCGCCTACTGGTGTATTCGTCTAGCGCCAGGGAGAAATTCTTGCCTTCTATCGAAGCCATCCACGCCAGGCAGATCCTGGACTCACGCGGCAATCCGACTATTGAAGTCGAGATCGTGCTCGACGACGAAACCCATGCGCGAGCCGCCGTTCCGAGCGGGGCGTCGACCGGTGCGTTCGAGGCCGTTGAGTTGCGTGACGGCGGCGCAGAGTATGGCGGCAAGGGCGTGGAGAACGCCGTGCGCGCCGTGATCGAGGAGATCCAGCCTGAGTTGCTTGGCGAGAATGCCGATGAGCAGCGGCTCATTGACTTTGCCATGATCGACTTGGATGGAACGCCTGACAAGTCAAGGCTCGGTGCCAACGCCATTCTCGGGGTCAGCCTCGCGGCCGCGCGGGCGGCGGCGGAGTCAGCGCAGTTGCCGCTCTTCCGGTATCTTGGGGGGCCGAACGCGCACCTCCTGCCGGTGCCGATGATGAACATTCTGAACGGCGGGGCGCACGCCGATACGAATGTCGACATTCAGGAGTTCATGATCGCGCCGATTGGGGCGACTACCTTTTCTGACGCGGTGCGGTGGGGAGCCGAGACCTATCACGCGCTTAAGTCGGTGCTCAAGCAGCACGGACTGAATACCGGGGTCGGCGATGAGGGCGGCTTCGCGCCTGATCTCGAGCACAACCGGGCCGCGCTTGACCTGATAATCGAGGCGATCGGCAAGACTGGCCTCGAACCTGGTCGCGACGTAGCGCTCGCGATCGACGCCGCGGCGACTGAGTTCTACGGTCCCGACGGCTATCAGTTCGAAGGCAGCCTCAAGTCGGCCGGCGACATGACCGGTATCTACGCGACCTGGCTGGACGCGTACCCGATCGTGTCGCTTGAGGACCCGCTCGCCGAAGATGACTGGACCGGCTGGCAGGAACTCACCGCGCGCCTCGGAGAGCGGGTACAGATCGTCGGCGACGACCTGTTCGTGACGAACCCCGAGCGAATTCGCCGCGGCGTCGAGACCAAGGCGGCTAACGCGCTGCTGGTCAAGGTCAACCAGATCGGCACCCTGACCGAGACGTTCAGCGCGGTGGACCTGGCGACGAGGAACGGCTTCTCCTGCATGATGAGTCACCGGTCAGGCGAGACCGAGGACACCACGATCGCCGACCTGGTCGTCGCGATGAACCTTGGCCAGATCAAGACAGGTGCGCCGGCGAGATCAGAACGAGTGGCCAAGTACAACCAGTTGCTGAGGATCGAAGAGCGCCTGGAGGATGGGGCCGCCTACGCGGGCAGCGCTGCCTTCCCCAGGTTCACCGGCGGCAGTTAGTCAACCTGGCGGTCCCATGACGCAACCACCGCGTGACCCGCGAGCCAACGCCCAGCCAGCGCAGGTTCAGCAGGCACGGGTTCAGCAGGCACGGGACCGGCAGGCACGGGACCGGCGCCCGGCCGGAGAGTCGCCGCCCGCCGCCCAGGCGACCCGGCCGCCGGCTGCACCGAGGACGCCTGCACCGAGGACGCCTTCGTCCCGGCCGCATTTCACTGGGCGGGCGGCGGTGGTCGCGATCGTGCTATGCGGGATCGCGCTGAGCCTGGCTTATCCGGTCAGGGAGTACATTTCGCAGCGCAGGCAGATCGACCAGCTTGAAGCCCAGAACGCCCAGATCCAGATGCGGCGCGCCCAGCTCCAGCGCGAGAGCAGGCTACTGCACAGCCCGGCCTACATCGCCGAGCAGGCAAGAGACCGGCTGCACATGTGCCTGCCGACCCAGGTCTGCTACGTGATCATCGGCGATTCGGCTAAACGCAAGCCCGCCAGGGCCACCCGGTCGCGACCCCCTGGTACGCGAAGGTCTGGTCTTCGGTACAGCAGGCCAACGCGACTCCGGCGAGTACCGGACATCCGGATATTCGGCCAAAAGGCACCGGCGGCGAGGCCCGAGGCCGCAGGGGCCCGAGGCTTGCCGGCCCGAAGGGCCCGGGTGAGTCATCCGGGGCACCAGAATGAGCATCGATCCGCGTGATGTGGCCGCGGTCGCCGCGCAGCTAGGCAGGCAGCCGCGCGGGATCAGCGCCGTGGCCCATCGCTGCCCCTGCGGCCTGCCTGACGTGATCGAGACGCCGCCAAGGCTGCCTGACGGTACGCCCTTCCCGACTCTGTACTACCTCACCTGTGTACGGGCGTGCGCGGCGGCCAGCCGGCTTGAGGCGGCTGGAACGATGCGGGAGCTTACGGCGCGGCTGGCGGCCGAGCCCGGCTTGCTCGCGGGGTACCAGGCCGCCCACCAGGATTACGCCGCCGCCAGGGACTCGGTCGCCGAAGCAGCCGGGGTGCGGCCTTTGCCGCCGGGCACGGCTACTGCCGGGGGCATGCCAGACCGGATCAAGTGCCTCCACGCGCTGGTGGCGCACGAACTGGCCAGGCCAGGGACGAACCCGATTGGCCGCGAGGCCATACTGGCCATGGGTCAGTGGTGGTCGGGTGGCCCGTGCGTGCTGATTGATGGAAGTAAAAATGACTGAAAAGAAGCCGTTGCGCGTCGCGGCTATCGACTGCGGCACTAACTCGCTGCGGTTGCTGGTCGCTGACGTCTACCCTCAGCACGGCCAGCTCATCGACCTGCACCGCCAGATGGAGATCGTCAGGCTCGGGCAGGGGGTCGACGCTACCGGCAGGCTCGCGCCGGAAGCGCTGGCGCGGACCTTCGCCATGCTGGAGCGGTACGAGCGGACCATCGAGGATTCAGGGGCGCGGGCCGTGCGCCTCGTCGCGACCAGCGCCACGAGAGATGCCTCCAACGCGGCCGAGTTCAGCGCTGGCGTGCGCCGGATACTTGGCGTCGATCCTGAGGTGGTGAGCGGAGAGCAGGAGGCGCAGCTGTCGTTTTACGGCGCTACGGCTGAGCTGGCCGGGGCCGGAGCCGATGCACCCTATCTCGTCGTTGACATAGGCGGCGGGTCGACCGAGTTCGTGCTCGGCACGCCGGGCGACGCCGGGCTAGCGGCCATCTCGATGAACATCGGCAGCGTCCGGCTGACCGAGCGGCACCTGCACGACGATCCGCCAAGCCAGGCGCAGATCGCCGGGGCTGTCGCTGACATCGACGCCGCGCTGGAGACCGCCGCTCGGGCCGTGCCGGTCAAAGACGCGAGAACCCTCGTCGGCCTCGCTGGTTCTGTCACTACGGTTACCGCGGTCGCGCTCGGCCTGACCAGCTACGATCCCGCCCTCACGCATCACGCGCGGATCCCGGCTGAGCGGGTGCACGAGGTGACCGAGATCCTGCTCGGCCAGGACAAGACTGAGCGGGCCTTGAATCAGGCCATTCACCCTGGCCGGGTCGACGTGATCGCGGCCGGGGCGCTGATACTCGACCGGACGATGCAGCAGTACGGCTTCGCTGAGGTTGTGACGAGCGAGCACGACATCCTGGACGGGATCGCCTGGTCGATGGCGACCGGGCGGTCATGAGCCAGGCAGGGCCGGTGCCCCCTGGTCCCGTGTTGGCAGGCCCGGTGGCGCCTGGCACGGGCTGGCCCGGTGATCTGGCCACGGCAGCGACGCCGGTCGCGCGCGAGGCCAGCGAGGTAGCAGAACTCGCCGGGGGCGCGGTCACGCTGACCGAGTTGACGGCGAGGCAGTCCGTGTGCCGGGCGTGCCCGCGCCTGGTCGCCTGGCGCGAGCAAGTGGCCGCCGAGCGGCGGCGTGCGTTCGCTGACCAGCAGTACTGGGGTCGTCCTGTGCCTGGCTGGGGTGCTGACGATCCCAGGGTGATCATCGTCGGCCTGGCGCCAGCGGCCCACGGCGGTAACCGGACCGGCCGGATCTTCACCGGCGACCGGAGCGGTGACTTCCTGTTCGCCTCGCTGTGGAGGTGCGGGCTGGCCGCGCAGCCGACAAGCGTCTCCGCCGGCGATGGCCAGCGGCTGATCGGCACGCGCGTCGTGGCGACGGTCAGGTGCGCGCCACCGCAGAACAAGCCGACAGTCACCGAGCGGGACACCTGCGAGCCCTGGCTGACGGCCGAGCTCAACCTCAGCTCGGCGAGCATCAGGGTGATCGTCTGCCTCGGTCATTACGGCTGGCAGGCAGCCTGGCGCGAGATCGGCAAGCTCAAAGGTCGGCCGCCAGGCCCCCGCCCGGTCTTCAGTCACGGTGCCGAGGTCGAAATCGGCGGCCTGCTGGTACTCGGCTGCTATCACCCCAGCCAGCAGAACACCTTCACCGGCCGGGTCACCGAGCCTATGCTCGACGCCGTCTTCCACCGCGCCGCCAGCTACGCCGGCCTGGAGTAAGCCTCGCCCCGCCCGACAGCAACCATCCGTGTCGGCGGGTCGGCGCTGGTGGGCGGGTGTAGATGGGGCGCGGGGTTGTCCCGCGGCTGTGCGGCTGTGCGGCTGTGCGGCGCCGGTCACGGAGCCCCAGCGTTGTCCCGGCGTTGGGGCCAGGGCGCCTGCGCAGGGACGACGATGGGCCTGCGGCCTGGCACCTCTCCACCCCAAGAGCCACACCCATGTCCCAGCGATGCGGTAAACCGGCCGGGTCACCACCCCGGGCGCCGATCCGGGCCAGGCCTAGCGCAGCCCGATCGCTCCGATTGAGCCCACGATGGTGGGTTAACGAGACAAGTGTTACCAATGTCGGTTCTTGGTGCCCATGGTCCGTTCGGATTGTCCAAACGGTGGTGTGCGGTAACGTACAACCGGCGATCTCAGGACACGAACCGGCAGCATGTGTTTACCTAATGTAACAATGGCTCGAAGTTTCCCTGCTAGCGAGGGGTTCAAGCTGCCACGAATGATGTGCTTGGTCGCTTACAATAGCCAGCTGCCCGTTTCCGTAGAATCTTTGAATAAACTGCCGCACATGGGGTACGATTTGCGCGCCCCCGTAGCCCAAAGGAAGAGGCAAGCCCCCTAAAAGGGTACCAGTGTCGGTTCGAGCCCGACCGGGGGTACGACTGACTGACTGTGAGCCTATTCTCGTCGAACACTCTCGTTTATGCAGGTCAGAGCCCTTTGCAATGAGCAAAAGCCCTGTGCATTTGCACAGGTCGATCTGCGAGTGCTGATTTGCGATTCACTACTCGTGAGTGAACTCGTATTGACCCATACGAAAATAACTTTCACCTTGAGTGGAAGCCACGAGTCGGCCAAGTGAGGACATGTCAAAGCCCTCGTCCTGTTAGGTAAGAAATTAACTACGATCGCGCTTCCGGGTTGAACGGCTCTTCAGCCGCCGGGCCGGGACGGACGCCTGTCGGGTTGCCTCCAGCCTGATCGGCGCGCAGGACCGCAGTCGGCGACGTGATGAGGCCATGCTCCCGAGCGAGCCGAGCGCGGCCTGCCGCTACGGTCGGGCACGCCATTGACTCGGGCGCCGCGCGGTTAATTTCGAAGGCGGCAGCCAAGCGGGCACGGCCGGTTATCCGCTCCGGTCCGGTCCGGCCCTGCTGAGGGTGATCGCTACGATCACCCTCTGGTCCGTGACCATCGCCGCGCGGTACTCGTCCCAGTCGGGGTGCTCACCGGAGACCCGGCGGTAGTAGTCGACCAGCAACTCCATCGCCTCGGGCAGGTGGACGACCTCCGCGGTTCCTTCGGCCTGCACCCACTCGCCGTAGAAGCTGTCGTTCATCACGCACAGTGATGCGCGCGGATCGCGAACAAGGTTCTTCGTCTTGATGGCGGTCTCCCGTGTACTGATCAGCACACGGCCGGCCTCATCAACTCCGACGGTGACAGGCGAAAGCTGGGGCCGTCCATCCGACCGCGTCGTGGCCAGCACTGCCCGATGATGGGCACGCATGAACTCGCGAGCGCGCTCTAGGTCCATTGAGGCGTCAAGCGCCGTTCAGCCGGGCGAGGCGCTGTACCTCGTACTCGTGCACGATCGCGGCCGCGTAGGCGTGGGTCAGGCCGTGCTCATCGGCCAGCCACGTCGCGCGTTCAGCGTGCCGCATGAAGGAGGGCCCAGATTCAAGGCGATGGAACCACTCTCGAAGGTCACTACCGGTGACGCGGGGGATGCGGGCGATCAGGTTCTTGTGCATCTCTGGAGAGTGGATCAGGGACAACGGACACCTCCATGGCCGACGTACTCCTGACACGAGACTGCACCACTTGGCGGCCCCTGGCAAGACCTGAACGTGACACTTCTGTTACTTGACCGGGGAATTAACAGCTGGACGACGCCTGGTGCCCGGCCAATCACCCTAAGTCCGGCACTGGGCCGGCGCCAGGCGTCAGGGCGGAGTCCCCTGGCCGCCTGGCGGGCAGAGGACTCCACGCTTAGTAACTACGCGCTGAGCGGGTAAGCGATGCCGGCGAGCGAGGTGAACTGCTGGGCGTTGGCGACCGGGGTGCTGCCGGCTAGTCCGTCGTTTTCGGCGAAATCGGCAGAGCCGGTGGTCGACCCGGTGGTGGCCACCTCGACGAAGACCTGGTCGGAGGTCTGGATGGACGCGGGGATCGAGGTCCACAGGCCGCTGGACGCCTTCTGGTCGTTTAGCGCGCCGCCGACGTACACCACGCCGTTGATGACCGCGTAAGCCGGGCTGCCGGTGTGAAAAGCAGGGTCCGCCGACTTCCAGCCGGCGGTGAGCTTGAAGTTGTGCCACTTAATGCTGGCTACCGGGTAGGAGATGTTCGCGAGCGAGGTGTACGTGGAGGCGGCTCCGCCGGTCGGGACGATCTTGCCGCTCGGGTATACCTTGACGACCCCGGCGGCGCCTTCGTTGTTGTAGACCAGCACGTACATCAAGTGCGGCCTGGCCGCCTTCGCAGCACGGCGGCGACCCAGCCGGTCTTGCCGTGGGCCAGCGACCCGGACAGGTAGACGACCCTGTCGCTCACCGAGTACGAGGGGCTGCCGGTGCTGTAAACCGGATCTTCCGACTGCCAGCCGTTCTTGAGCGCCAGTACCTGGGAGCGTCAGCCGGGCCGCGGAGCGGAGAAGCGAGGCAGGAAGTTTCATGCTAGATCCTAAATCCTTATATCGGGGTCACTGACGTGCACGAACAGGTCAGGTAAGCCTGAATCCTAGGTTGGGCACCGCCGGGGGCCGATAGCTGTGCGACTAACCGGGACTGGAGTATCCGGTCAGGAGCTGAGCGGATACGAGATACCGGCCAGCTCCGTGTAGGCGGTCGCGTTGCTGAACGGGTTGCTGTTGATCAGCGCGTACTTGCCGGACAGTACAAGAAATCCGTCTGAGCCCGCGTAGGTGTAGGTGTCGATTTCGGCCGCGTCAGCAGGCTTGATCGCGACGGGAAGGTCGGCCCACTGGAAGCTGGAGGCGATCGGCTCATATATCGCACCGGTGAGGTACACGACGCCGTTGATGACGGTGTAGCCGGGGGTGCCAGAGGGGTAAGAGGCGGCCGTCGACTTCCACTTATTGATGAGCTTGAAGTTGTGCCATTTGGTGCCGGACACCGGATAGGAAACGCCGGCAAGCGAGGTGTAGCCGACCGCCCACTTTCCGTAGACCAGGACGCCGCCGCCAGGGAGGATCTCGAGGATCCCTAGGGTGCCGCCGGCGGTATAGACCGACAAGTAGATCTGATGCCCCGGCCGGGCGGCCTTAGGCAGAGTCGCAGCCGCGGATCCATTGGTCCCGCCGGTCAGCGACCCGGAGAGGTAGACGATGCCCTTGCTGACCGAGTACGCCGGATCACCGGTGCCGTAGGCCAGCTGATCGGACTTCCAGCCGTTCTTGAGTACGAGCTTGTGCGTCTTGATCGAGGACAACGGGAAGGAAATGCCGTCAAGCGACGCTAGGCTCGCACTGTAAGTGCCGCTAGCGGCCAGGCTACCGCTATGGCCGATGAACAGGAATCCCGTCGTCAGGTCGTAGGTGGCGATCTTGATGTACAGGTTGTGCCGCGGCCGGACGGACGGCGGCAGCGTAGCGAAGGTCGCGGAAAGGCCAGGGGTCGAGTCCTTGATCTGCCCCCGAAGGTAGACCACGCCGTTATGCACGGCCCAGCCCGGGGCGCCGGCGCCCTGGGCTGAGTTAATTGGCTCCCATTGATTGATGAGCGCGAAGGTGTTCCAGGTCAAGGCGGCCGACTTCTGGGACGCGGCCGGGGTAACGGCGTGAGCGGGCGCGGCGAGGCCGACCGAGCCGCCGAGGATGGTCGCGGCGATCGTCGCCGGGAACGCCGCGCGAACGGCCTGGCGCCAGAAGGTGACAGGGAATTTCATTTTTATCTTCTTTCCGGGAGCTCGCCGGGTAGCTGATCCCGGCAGCGACGTGAATTGTTGCCAGGCGCTTGGCGGGTAAGCGATGCCCGCGAGCTTCATATTTGTCCTGTTACTCAAGACTGCAACGCTAGGACGACCGAACTGAAAAGCTCGTACCATTAGGATGTCGATGCCGTGTCACCTGGCATCGGTCCAGGTCAGAGGCTTGGCCGGGGCGGAAGATGAGACGCGGCTGAGACTTCGCTGACGATGCGCCCGGACGCTTTCCTACCTGGTCAGCGCCCTTGAAGTTGTTTGACGCGCGACTGGTGCGAGCGGCCGCCGAGGGCGGGAGCGGGCGAGGCGGCGAAGCCACCGAGCACGGCCAGCGCGACCGCTGGCTTGCGCGAAGAGGGGTTTCATGCTCTTTTCCTTCATCACGTAACGGTGGCGGTCCTCGCTGACCGCCACCGTTACGCTAGGAAAAGGTGCGGATGAAATTTGTACCGCGAGCAAGTCGATTAGCTTCGCCGCAGGTCAGAGACCTGAAGGCGAGACTGGATTGAGGCTAGACCTTAAGAGAGGCGCTCGAAGATCATCGCCATGCCCTGGCCGCCGCCGACGCACATGGTCTCGAGCCCGAACGTCTTGTCGTGGAACTGCAAGCTGTTCAGCAGCGTTGAAGTGATCCTGGCGCCAGTCATCCCGAACGGGTGCCCGACCGCGATCGCCCCGCCGTTCACGTTCAGCTTGTCGAGGTCGATGCCCAGGTCACGGTAGGAGGGGATCACCTGGGCGGCGAACGCCTCGTTGATCTCGACCAGGTCGATGTCGTCGATCGTCATGCCCGCTCGCGCCAGCGCCTGCTGGGACGCCCCGACCGGTCCGAGCCCCATGATCTCCGGCGAAAGGCCGGTGACTCCGGTAGACACGATCCGCGCCAGCGGCGTGATTCCTAGCTCGGCCGCTTTACGGTCGCTCATCACGATCACCGCGGCGGCCCCGTCATTCAGCGGGCAGCAGTTGCCTGCGGTCACGGTGCCGTCTGGCCGGAACACCGGCTGGAGCGTCGACACCTTCTCGAGCGTGGTCCCGGCCCGAGGCCCGTCATCGGCAGAAACCACGGTGCCGTCCGGCAGCGTCGCGGGCGTGATGTCGCGCTGCCAGAAGCCGTCCGCGATCGCCTTCTCGGCCAGGTTCTGCGAGCGTACGCCGAACTCATCCTGCTCAAGCCGGCTGACGCCGCGCAGGGCGGCGACATTCTCGGCGGTCTGCCCCATCGCGACATAGATGTCGGGGATCTGCCCGTCCTCACGGGGATCGTGCCAGACTGGCACGCCGCCAGCCGACAGGCCGGCGCTCCGCGCCTCGGCGTCGGCGAAGACGGGATTCTTCGTGTCGGGGGCGCCATCGCTGCTGCCCTTGCCGAAGCGGCTCACCAGTTCGACGCCGGCCGAGATGAACACGTCGCCCTCGCCGGCCTTGATCGCGTGGTACGCCATCCGCGTTGACTGGAGTGACGAGGAGCAGTACCTGGTGATCGTGGTGCCAGGCACGGTGTCGAGCCCGAGCATAACCGCGATCACGCGCGCCATGTTGTAGCCCTGCTCGCCGCCGGGAAGCCCGCACCCGACGATGAGGTCTTCGACCTGCGCCGGGTCAAGCTGCGGCACTTTCGCCAGCGCCGCCTTGATCATCTGCACGGTCAGGTCATCGCCGCGGATGCCCGTCATGGTTCCCTTGAAAGCCCGCCCGATCGGCGAACGTGCGGTGGCGACAACAACTGCCTCAGGCATGACAGACTCCCTGGCCCGGCGATATCAACTTGTTTACTGAACGGTAGCTTACGGGTTTTGATTCCTGCCCTGGTGCGCCAGGCTACCGAAATCCGCCGGCTAGCCGCGATCGGCAACGTGGCGTCAGCCGGGACGCCAGGCATCCCCGGCAACGACAACCATCCGTGCCGGCGGACCGGCGCTGGTGCATCGGTACCAACGATGACCGATGGGTGCCTTGCCTTTGAAATGAGTCGGCCCGGTGGCGGACTAGTTGTGACTGCGGTTACCGCATCGATGTCCCATGGATGCGGTGCTGGCAGCGTCGATGTCCCATCGTTGTGGCTGGCGGGCGTCCGAGAACAGCAACCGTGGGCCATCGTTGCGGCCCGCCTGGCCGTTGCGGCAAATACCCGAAATGTCGAAACAGGTGTGGGCCGGGACTGGACCGGACACGCGGGGGCGGCGGGGGCAGCTACGGCCGCGCCGCCGCCGATCATGGCCAGCACGACGGCGCCAGGCAAGGCCAGGCGAGCTGACCGCGCGATAAGGGAAGTCATGTACGTGATGCTAAATACGCCCTAAATCGCAGCCTATGCGTGCGGGACGAACTAGAGACGTGAAAGAGACCCCGTGTGACCTTGATGCCTGCCTGTGCCTCGCGGTCCGGCCGACAAGGCGCCGACGAGGGAAGCGGCGTTCCACCTGGCCGCCCCGGCCAGGTCCCTGGCGTGTTCGCGCAGGCTGTAGTCACTGGACAGGCCGGCCGTGGCCAGCGCCAGGTCGAGATCGTTGCCGCAGCGCTCGAGCAGGATCGAGAAGTCGCGGCGCACCGGCTGGTGCAGGTGATAGCCGAACGAGCGGTGAATGCGCGCGAACAGCGGCTTGTACATCCTGGCCCGCTCGTGCAGCCCGGACGAATGCGACATCGGATTCTTCGGCCGCAGCCGTATGTAATCCGGCAGCACCCCGGCGAACGCCTGCCGCAGCACCCACTTCTCCACCCCATCCCTGACCTTCAGGTTCATGGGGAGCCTGAGCGCCAGTTCTACTAGCGTCGGGTCGAGGAAAGGCACCCGCGCCTCGACTCCCTGCCCCATCGCGGTCCGGTCGACTCGCTGGAGTTCCGTGCGCCCCAGGTTGGCGATCTTGTGCAGGAACAGCCTTCTTTGCTGCCGGTAATTGGCCTGGCCGTACATGTGATAGCCGCCGAACAGCTCATCGGAGCCGTCGCCGGTCAGCACGAGCTTGACCCCTGTCTGCGCGATCCGCCTGAACAGCGGCACAGACACGACGGCGTTGATGATGTCGCCGTACTCGGTGAGCTCGGAGATCCTGATGGCCTCCTTGATCTGAGCCAGCCTGATCCGCCTCGGCGAGATCTCGATCACCTCGTGCGGTACGCGCAGGTCGGCGGCCAGCCGCCGGGCATAGGCAAGGTCCTGGCTGCCTGGCGCCCCGACCGTGAACGCCACGCAGTCCGGATGCAGCGCCCGCACGTGCGCAAGCAGCAGCGAGCTGTCGAGCCCGCCTGACAAGATCACGCCGACCGTCAGCTTCGTGTCGACCCTGACCCGCACGGCGTCGAGCAGCACGGCCCGGAGCAGCGCTATCGCCTCGTCCGGGTCGCTGATCACGCTGGACGTTCCGGCCTGGCCAGGGTCCCGCCGCCCGGTCGCGAACAGCCCGCTGTACGGAATGAGCAACGGGTGGCTGCCGGGCTCGGCCCAGCCGTGGCAGCCGGCGGGCACCTCCGCGACCGGAGCGCCGACCGGCACGAGCGCCTTGATCTCAGACGCCACGTGCAGGCAGCCGCCTCGCACCGACCAGTAGAGCGGCTTGACCCCGAGCGGATCGCGCGCCAGGTAGACCCGCCCGGTCGAGCGGTCGGCGATGGCGAAGGCGAATTCGCCCCGCAACCGCTGTACCGCTGACTCGCCCCAGGCGCCGTAGGCCTCGAGCACGACCTCGGTGTCACCCTTGGTGCGGAACTCCCGGCCAAGCCTGATGAGTTCGCCGCGCAGCGCCCGGTGATTGAAGATCTCGCCGTTGTAGCAGAGCAGCCAGCGTCCGTCGGCCGACATCAACGGCTGCACGCCCCGCTGGGGATCGACGATCTTCAGCCGGTGAACACCAGCGAGCAGGCTGGTGCCGATCCTGACTTCCTCGACTTCGCCGCGTGGTCTCAGGGCTTCAAGCATCATCCGCCAAAGGACCTGGCTCGGACTGCTGCCAGCGATGAGTGCGATTCCGCACATAGGGTCAGCTGTCCGTCCTGGCACGCCGCAAGCTACGTGGACCGTGCACGATCCTTGGCCGCAGGCACACGTGCCAGGCCTGGCCTTCGTCGATCACGTTGACCTCGTCGGCGCGCTGCCGGTCAAGCAGGAGCCCGCGAAGGATCCGGTGCGCGTGGAACCGGCGGTACCAGGCCATCTCTATGTCGGCGGCGTAGCCGACGCAGTGGGCGCTCGGCAGGAGCGCTACGTAGCCGAGTTCCCGCAGTCGCCGCTGGTGGGCCACGCTGCGCGCCAGGCTGGTCACCCACAGGGGCGGCGTGCCTGGCGGTGCCAGCCTGGCGAACTCGTCCGCCAGCTGATTGAGCCAGGCTACGGCCTGCGGTCTCGCCCTGACCAGCCACATCCCGGCGGTCCTCGGTGACCGGCCTGGCAGGGTGCGCCGCTCGGCCTTGCGGGCCGCCCGGCCGAGCAGCGTCCCGGCCTGGTGCCGGTACCTGAATCGCAGCTGGCCATCGTCGCTGAGCTCGTCGAGGTCGACGAGGTCGGCCGAGTCGAGTAGTTCCGCGTCGCTCTGGTAACCACGGGTCCTGCCCCACCACACCGTGTCGATCTGGGCCAGCATCGAGATCCTGACCAGCGCCGCCAGCCCGTCGGAGTTACCCCGCGTGCTCACGTTGACGCGCTGGCCTGGCTGGTAGTTGCGAACCTCGAATAGGAGCCTGGCGATCGTCTCGTCCCGGCCGTCAGGAGTCGCCTCGAGCACGGGAGCGAATTGCTGCTCGTCGAGGCGGCGATTGAGAATGTGCTCGGCGGACTCGGGGTCAGAGACTCCGAACTGGGCCAGTTCGGCCACGAGTTCGCCGACCGCCGCCCGGTAGGGGCCGAAATCGGGCTCGCACGGCGCGAAGGCCGCTATTGGCGGACGGCGAGGCGCCGCGCCTTGGTCGGCCAGCCACGGTGTTTGACTCACCAGCGTCACGTCGTCTCCAAGGTTCCGAACTCTATATCGCACGGAGTGTAACAACGTGACTGCGTACAGTGATTGGCTTTAGCGTTCTGTCCCTTCTGGCCCTTGAGCCTGTCGGTGTTGCCTACCTAGCCTGTTGTCTAGGCTGAGGCTGTCTGGCGAGCGCAACGTCGCGTCGCCCCGTGAGCCTAGGTGGTGTCCCATGCAGGTGCACGAGTCTCTGGTGGAGTTGATCGGCAACACGCCCCTGGTCAGGCTGCGCAAGGTCACCAGGCACCTGAGCCACGGCGCTGACCATGGTGGCGCCCCCGTTGTGCTGGCCAAGGTTGAGTACGTGAATCCAGGCGGCTCGGTCAAGGACCGGATCGCGCTGCGGATGGTGGAGGCGGCGGAGGAGTCTGGAGCGCTGCGGCCCGGTGGCACGATCGTGGAGCCCACGAGCGGTAATACCGGGATCGGGCTGGCAATCGTGGCGGCTGAGAAGGGCTACAAGTGCGTCTTCGTGTGCCCTGACAAAGTCGCCGCCGACAAGATCGCGACGCTGCGGGCGTACGGGGCCGAGGTCGTGGTCTGCCCGACGACAGTGTCACCGGAATCGCCCGATTCTTATTACAGCGTCTCTGACCGGCTCGCCGCCGAGACCCCCGGCGGCTGGAAGCCTGACCAGTACTCCAATCCGGCTAACCCGCAATCTCACTACCTGACCACAGGACCCGAGGTCTGGAACCAGACCGAGGGCAGGGTCACCCATTTCGTGGCCGGGATCGGAACCGGCGGCACGATCTCTGGTACTGGCCGCTACCTCAAGGAAGTCTCTGGCGGCCGGGTCAAGGTAATCGGGGCCGACCCGGAAGGGTCGGTCTACTCGGGCGGGACTGGACGGCCCTATCTGGTCGAGGGCGTCGGCGAGGACTTCTGGCCGCAGACCTACGACAAGACCATCTGCGACGAGATCATCGGGGTCAGCGACGCGGATTCTTTCCTGATGACCCGCCGCCTGGCGAGCGAGGAAGCGCTGCTTGTTGGCGGATCTTGCGGCATGGCGGTGGTCGCCGCGCTCAACGTGGCGGAGCGGGCCGAGCCTGACGACGTGATCGTGGTCTTGCTGCCTGACGGCGGCCGCGGCTACCTGTCGAAGGTGTTCAACGACGATTGGATGGCGGATTACGGGTTCCTGACCTCGGCGCAGGCTGAGCCGAAGATCGCGGACGTACTCGACCGCAAGCGAGGGCAGTTGCCCTTGTTCGTGCACGCGCACCCGGACGAGACCGTGCGGGCCGTGATCGAGACCCTGCGCGAGTACGACGTGTCGCAGCTTCCGGTGCTGAAGGAAGAGCCGCCGGTGATGGCCGCCGAGGTGATCGGGTCCATTGCCGAGCGGGAGTTGCTCGACGCCCTGGTCACCGGCCGTGCCGCCCCCGGAGATCCGGTCTCCGCGCATATGTCGCAGCCGCTGCCGATGATCGGCTCAGGTGAGCCGATCAGTGCGGCGGTCGCCGCGCTCGAGAAGGCCGGAGCGGCCGTGGTGCTTGTTGGCGGAAAGCCGGCCGGAATGATCACCAGGCAGGATGTGCTGACGTACCTGGCTGGGTAGAAACCGAGAATTCCGCATTCCCGGCGGACTAGTTTCGCATCGCGGCCGTTCCACGGCGGCCGGACAAAGACGTCTCAGGAGGCGACATTGGCTCAGCGCCAGCCCGCGGGGGGACCACCCCCCGGACCCCCCGCAACTGACAAAAATCGCGCAGCGGACAGTTTCGAGACCCTGGCGATCCACGTCGGCCAGGAACCAGACCCGCTGACCGGTGCGGTCGTGCCGCCGATCTACCAGGTCTCCACCTTTAAGCAGGACGGCGTCGGCGGCATGCGGGGCGGCACCCATGCGGGGGTCTCTGAGGGCCCAGGACGCTGGATCGAGGGCTATGAGTACTCCAGGTCCGCTAACCCCACGCGGGGAGCGCTCGAGGAGTGCCTGGCCGCGCTCGAAGCCGGGACCAGGGCGCTGGCCTTCGCGTCGGGGATGGCCGCCGAGGACTGCCTGATCCGCACCATCTGCCGTCCAGGCGACCACGTCCTGATCCCGCACGACGCTTACGGCGGCACGTACCGCCTGTTCGACAAGGTGCTCGCCCACTGGGGCGTGACGCATCACACAGTGCCGGTGTCGGATCCGGCCGCGGTCAGGGCGGCGGTGGCCGAGTTCCACCCGAAGCTGATCTGGGTCGAAACGCCGACGAACCCGTTGCTCTCGATCGCCGATCTCGGCCTGCTGGCCGAGATCGCGCACTCGGCCGGTGCCTTGGTCGCGGTGGACAACACCTTCGCCTCGCCCTACCTGCAGCAGCCCCTGGTCCACGGCGCCGACGCGGTGGTGCACTCCACGACCAAGTACCTTGGCGGTCATTCCGACGTGGTCGGCGGCGTGATCGTGACCTCGGACGCCGACCTGGCGGCCAGGTGCGCGTTCCTGCAGAACGCGACCGGGTCGGCGGGCGGGCCCTTCGACGCCTGGCTCACGCTGCGCGGCGTTAAGACCCTCGCCGTCCGGATGGAACGGCACTGCGACAACGCTGCTCAGGTGGCGCTCATGCTGACCAGGCATCCCAAGGTGGCGAAGGTGCTCTACCCCGGCCTGCCCGACCACCCTGGGCATGAGGTCGCCGCCAAGCAGATGCGCGGATTCGGTGGCATCGTGTCGTTCCTGCACGCCGACGGCGAGGCGGCCGCGATCGAGATGTGCGGCCGGACCAGGCTGTTCACGCTCGGCGAGTCGCTCGGCGGAGTCGAGTCGCTGATCGAGCACCCGGCCACGATGACCCACGCGTCGGTCGCGGGCACGCCGCTGGCGGTGCCCTCTGACCTGGTGCGGCTTTCGGTGGGCATCGAGAACAGCGACGACTTGGTGGACGACGTCAGGACCGCGCTCGGCTGAGCCTGCCTCGGGTCAGGCAGCTGCCCTGCACTTACCAGGGCAGTTGCCTGGGCGCGATGGTGGCGTCTGAGCCGCGCTTCATCCTCGCGGCGTGCTGCTCGTGCCCGATGACGTGCATGACGGCGTTGATCAGCGCCAGGTGCGTGAACGCCTGCGGGAAGTTGCCCAGGTGCCTGCCCGACCTCGGGTCGATCTGCTCGGCGTAGAGCAGCAGCGGGCTGGCGTAGGAGAGCACCTTCTCGCACAGATCGCGGCCTCGCGCGTACTCCCCAATCTCGGACAGCGCTGACACCAGCCAGAACGAGCAGATCGTGAAGGTGTTCTCGGCTCCGATGAACCCGTCGTCGGTCTGCTCGGGCCGGTAGCGGAGCACGAGTCCGTCCTGCGACAGCTCGTCGGCGATCGCCAGCACAGTCGCCTTGATCCGGGTGTCGGTCGGCGGCAGGAACCGCAGCAAGGGCATGAGCAGCAGCGACGCGTCCAGTGCGGTGGTGTCGTAGTGCTGGCAGAACACGCCGCGGTCATCGAGCGCGTTGGCGCAGATGTCGGCGTGGATCTCGTTCGCCGCCTCCTGCCACTGCGCGGCGATCTCAAGTTCGTCCCTGATCCTGGCCAGCCGAGCCCCCCGGTCCGCGGCGACCCAGCACATCAGCTTCGACGAGGTGAACTGCCTGGGCTCGCCCCGGATCTCCCAGATGCCGTGGTCGGGCTCGCGCCAGTGGGCCAGCGCCTGCTCGACCTGGCGCCTGGCCATCTGCCAGACCCGCTCATCCAGCCAGTCACGCGACTTGGTGTGCAGGTAGAGCGCGTCGAGCACCGCGCCCCAGACGTCGTTCTGCCGTTGCTGATAAGCGGCGTTGCCGACCCGCACCGGGCGGGCGCCCTGGTAACCGCGCAACTGGTCGAGTTCTCGCTCATCCAGGTCGCGGCTGCCGTCGATGCGGTAGACGATCTGGAGGTCGTCGCGGTCCCGCTCGACCAGGTCAGTCATGAACGCGAAGAAGTCGTTCGCCTCCCACTCGAACCCGAGCGTGTACAGGCCCCACAACGCGAAGGTCGAGTCCCTGATCCAGCTGTACCTGTAGTCGAAGTTCCGCTCCCCGCCGGGTGCTTCTGGCAGCGAGGTAGTCGCAGCGGCCGCGATGGCCCCGGTCGGTGCGTACGCCAGGCCTTTGAGCGTGAGCGCGCTCCTGGCGAGGTACGTACGCCAGCGGTGATTGGGCAGGTTCCCGCGCGCCAGCCAGTGCCGCCAGTGGTGAACCGTCCACATCATCCGGTCGTGCGCTTCTTCGTAGTTCTCTGGCGGCGGACGACGCCCCCAGGACAGCACGCAGAACCGGGTTTCGCCCTCCCTGAGCAGAGTACGAGCGCGGGCGCTGCTGCCTTCGACGCCGATGCGCACGTCGGAGCTGAGCGTCAGGGCGGGTCCTTGGATTCCGTTTTCCTCCGGAATGATCGAAACCTGATAAAAACCGCGTTCCGTGTGATTCCAGCGAGCCCGGTGCAGGCCGTAGTCGAAAACCGGGTCGCAGTCCATCACCAGCTGCACCGAGCCGTTCGTGCAGCTCACGGTCCGCAGCAGCATGTTGCCCGCCTCGTAGTCGGTCGGCGGCCTGCGATGCGACTGCCGCTGCGGGTTCTCGTGCCGCCAGGGACCCATCACCAGGCAGTCATGGATGATCACCCAGCCTTCGCCGCAACTCCAGGTCGTCTCGAGCACCATGGTGCCCGGCAGGTAACGGCGGTCCGCGGGCACATCTACGTCGGCGGGCCCGAACCTGAACGAGCCAGCATCCCGGTCAAGCAACGAGCCGAACACGCTCGGCCCGTCCATTCTCGGCAGGCACAGCCACTCCACAGAACCACCAGGCGCGATGAGCGAGGTGACCTCACCATCGGACAGAAACCCGTAGTCAGCGATCTGCGGAAAGGGCGAAAACTCCGCCGGCCCGGCCACGCCGCCCATCCGCACCCACCCCGCTCAGTGAGGAGCCGGGGCCACTTCCCCCGGTCCTAAGCGCCGTACCCACTCCCCGCGCTCCCTAAGACCGAGTCCCTGGTCGTCAGTCTCTGGCCTGCGGCCCGGCAGGCTGCCCGCCTCGGGTACCGTCCGGGCTAGTGCCAGACCATGAGTACGAGGATGACCAGCCAGATCAGGCCGACTAGGCCGCCCATCATTGCGATGCGGCTCTGCTCCACGTTGGCCAAATGCGCGGCTTCGGCGGCGACCGGTACCGGGGCGGCCGACTTCGAGGCCGGCGAGGCCGGAGTCCCCGCGGCGGCAGTCTCGGTGTCTTGGCTTGGTTCTTCGCCCGGTTCGATGTCCGTCCCGGCGGCAGGTGCGTCGGCTAGGGCCGATGTCTGGGCCGTCGCCGGCGCAATTGCGGCGGGAGCGGTAGCTGGGGTAGCCGGGACGGCTGGGGTGTCCGGAGCGGGGATCGCCTTCGCGGCTTCGTCGAGGGCCTTGATGGCTCGGCGCTGGTCGCGGATGATTAGCGCTAGCAGGGCCAGGGCGACGATGAAGAGGGTCGCCGAGATGATGACCCACGGTTTGCCCGCCAGCGAGCTGCCTTTGACCGTAATCATCGAGGCCAGCGCGAAGCCTGCGACCAGCACGCCGACGCAGGCCACAGCGAAGATAAATGTCGTCCGGCTCAGGTAACGAACGACCCTGACGTCCCGCTGCCTGATGTAGCGCGGCGTTGACGAGATCGCGATCGTGACCGGGCCGATCGTAAAGACCACGAAAAGCAGGTGCAACCAGAGAACCAGGTGCTGCGTGAAGGTCTTGATCATGGCCGAAGTCTAGATCCAACGGAAATACCAGAACCAGGAAAATCCTGGCTCTGGCACTCCTAGGCTTCGGCGCTGCCCGCGGGCATGGCACCCCGGATGCACCGGCGAGCCGCGGTTAGCTAGTTAGGACTTCCTGCTCTGGATAAAGGCGAAAACGCCAAGGGCCAGGCCGACGATAATGGCGACGGCGCCACGGTACAGGTGGTGGCCGCTGCTGGCCTTGACATGGCTGCCGACGTTCAGGAACCCTGGCGCCACGCCAAGCATCCACAGGATGCCGACGATGATAGCGAGGGCGCCGATGATGGCCAGGACCAGGACGACGGGCTTCCTGGCGTTGCCGGACGCCGCGCTTGCTGTGCTCACTTCTTTTCCTCCTCAAAAAAATTTTCTGTTGATCTCCGCCGACGAGACGGCCAGGAGCGCTGTGCTGCAAACACCTGGGTCAGATCCTCCACCGGAGGCGACCACGTGCCGCACCGTACTACGGACGGGCTCAGGCTGACACTTAGTTCCTGAAAGCGCCCGATTTAAACCGGGGAAAGGCGTTCGGCCGTCACCGGCCGCCGGCCCTGCGCGACCGTAGGAAGTCGCTTACCACGTACTCGCCCAGACTGTCAGGCATTGCCCGTAGCACCCGGCCGCCGTTCCGTTTCGCCACATCCTCAACGAACGAGGTGAGCCGTTCGTCATCAGCCAGCATGAAAATATTCAAAGTCGCCTGGCGCCTGGTCATCTTGTCGACCTCGGCCATAGTCAGTTCGAGCGTCTCAGGCGATGGCGGCCAGTCGAACCAGGACCGGCCGTCCCTGCGCAGGTGGGCCGTAGGCTCACCGTCGGTAATGACGAGCACGACCGGGTTGTGCTCTGGACGCCGGTCGAGGAACCGGCCGGCGAGCACAAGGGCGTGGTGCAGGTTGGTGCCCTGCACCATGTCCCAGGCGAGGCCGGCCAGGTCGGTCTCCTTGAGTTCCCTCGCGTAGTTAGAGAAGCCGACGACCTGCAAAGCGTCCTGCGGGAACCTCGTGCGCACCAGCGAGTAGAGCGCGAGTGCGGTCTGCTTGGCAGCGCTCCAGGTGCCGCGCAGCGCCATCGAGTAAGACAGGTCAACAAGCAAGCACACCGCCGCTGAGGCCCGGCGCTCGGTCTCGGCCACCTCGAAGTCGCTGACATCGAGCTTGACCGAGGTCCGCCCGGTGCCGTTGGTACCGCCCCGCAAGATGGCGTTCCTGACCGTCGCGGCCGTGTCGATGGACTGCTCGTCGCCGAAATGCCACTGCCTCGTTGAACCGGTAAGCTCGCCCGCCTGCCCCACATCGTGCTGGTCGTGGTCGCCGTGGCCACCCTCGGCCAGCTTGCCGAACACCTTGCGCAGAGCGGTATCGCCGAGCCTGCGGACGGCCTTAGGGGTCAGCTCGAGCTTGCCTTCGTTGTTCTGAAGGTAGCCCTGCCGCTCAAGCTCACGCTCGATGCGCTTGAGTGCCTCCATATCATCGACGGCCTGCCGGCCAAGCGCGCGCCTCACCGCGTCCTCGTCGATGTCGTCGAGCATCGCGCCCGGATAATCCTGGCGCAGCGCCTCCTCGAGTTCGGCGAGGTCGGCCAGTTCCGACAGGGCCGTGGTGGCGTCGCCGAGGCCGAGCGGCTCACTGCCGCTCATGCGCTCCCTGCCGCCCAGTCCCTCCCAGTCCGCGTCAGGTCTGCGCTCCCGCAGCGCCGCCGCGAGCCTCGCCATCTCCTGCGCGAGCCCGGCGTCCTCGATCGTCTGCGCCATCAGGCCGGCCAGTTCGCCCCGCTGCTCCTCAGTCAGCGAGTTCAGCAGCCGCTGCGCCGCCGACATGCGCCGCACCAGGGAATCGATCAGCTCTTCCAGGTTCTGCGGCTGCTCAGGGAAGAACTCGCCGTACTGCTCCATGAAGGCATCGAAGTCGTCCTGAGTATGATCCCCGCGGGCGTCGGCGTCGATCATGTCGGTCAGGGCCGCCATCATCTCCTTGACCTGCCGCATGGCCTCGGCGTTCGAGTCCGACATCGCGTCCTTGATACCGCGGAACTGGCTGTCGAGTACCTCGCGCCGCAGCAGCTCCTTCAGCTTTTCGAACGTCTCGGCGGCGGACTGGCTGCGCCACTGGTAGTCAGACAGCTGCCTGATCGCGCCGGCCGGATCGCGCGGCAAGCCGTCAAGCTCGGCCTCGCGCATCCGCGCGTCGTCGCTCGGGTCGGGAAAGAGCTCGGCCCGCTCCTGCCCGATCGCGGTGTCGAGCAGCGCGCTCGCCTTGTCGAGTATGCCGTCGAGCCGACCGCTTCTGCGCAGCTCACGCTGCCGCTCGCGGACCTGCCTGAGCAGATCATCAAGGCCACGGCGACCGGCCAGGCCGCGCCTGATCAGGTCGCGGAGGGCGCTGGACGGCTCGTCGCCGCCAAGTACAGAATCGCCAAGAGCGTCGACCGCTCCGCGTACGTCGTAAGGCGGTTCGAGAGGATCAGGCCCTCCGAGGAACTCGCCGTAGCGATAGGGAGTCACCGTTCACCACCGGCCTTAGCTTCGATAGACGGTGCCGCCGTCCACGACATCCTTGGACAACCTGCGCATCAGGTAGAGGCCTTCGAGCGCGAACTCGAGCGCGGCGGCGGCCTGGCCGAACGACTCGCCTCCGCCGCCGTCGAGCCGGTCCATGATCCGCGCCAGGCCAGGCACTTCGCCGATTCGGCGCAGCAGCTCGGCGGCGGCAAGCAGATCTGAGGATTCCACGCTGCCGCCATCGCCGAACCTGGCGACCAGTCCGGACAGGTCGGCGCTGCCCAGGTGCGCGCGGAAGGTGTCCGCGGTCGCGCGGCGCAGGAGGTGCTCGAGCACCTCGGTTTCCCTGCCTTCCTCGCTAACCTCGAACTCGACCTTGCCCCGCAGCGTACTGACCACGGCGGGCAGGTCACAGATCCTGGCGACGGGCTGGTCCTCGCCGCTAATCGCGGCTCGGCGCACGGCGGCGGCGACCACCGCTTCGGCGGCGGCGATCGCGAACCGAGCCGAGACACCCGAACGGGCGTCGACCGCCGGCGAAGACCGCACCAGCCGGGTGAACCTGGCGATGACCTCGACCAGGTGCGGCGGCAGTACTCCCTCGGCGCCCCAGGTGATATCGGCTTCCTGGTCGATCACGGCCAGTTCGTCCGCCAGGGACAGCGGGTAGTGCGTGCGGATCTCGGCCCCGAACCTGTCCTTGAGCGGGGTGATGATCCGGCCCCTGTTGGTGTAGTCCTCAGGGTTGGCGCTGGCCACCAGGATGATGTCGAGCGGCAGCCGCAGGGCGTAGCCGCGCACGGCGATGTCCCGCTCCTCGAGCACGTTCAGCAATGACACCTGGATCCGCTCGGCCAGGTCGGGCAGCTCATTGAGGCAGAACACGCCCCGGTTAGTGCGCGGCACCAGGCCGTAGTGGATGGTCTCAGGGTCGCCAAGAGTGCGGCCTTCGGCCACCTTGACCGGATCGATGTCGCCGATCAGGTCACCCACGCTCGTGTCAGGCGTCGCCAGCTTCTCGCCGTAGCGGTCGTCGCTGTGCCGCCAGGAGACCGGCAGTTCGTCACCAAGCTCGGCCGCGAGGCGGCGGCACCTGACGCAGGTCGGCTGGTACGGGTGGTCGTTGATCTCGCAGCCAGCGATAACCGGTGACCACTCGTCGAGCAAGCCGGTCAGGGTCCTGATGAGCCTGGTTTTACCCTGCCCGCGCTCGCCGAGCAGGATCACGTCGTGGCCGGCGATCAGGGCGCGCTCCAGGTGCGGGCGGACCGTGTCGTCGAAGCCGAGTATCCCTGGGAACGGGTCTTCGCTGGCGCGCAGCCGGCTGATCAGGTTCTGCCTGATCTCGTCCTTCACCGAGGTGTAACGGTGCCCGCTGGTGCGTAGCTGGCCGAGCGTCTTGACGTCTGGGGCGGATGAAGTGGTCGTGGCTGCTGGGGACTGGCGTTGTGGCTGCACGATTCGACACTATGTGCATTGCGGCCTGGTCCGCATCTTTGGAGGCACATGATGGCTGAGCGCGGACCTGTCCTGGTCATCGATATCGGCGGCACCAAGCTGGCCGCTGGCGTGGCCGAGCCTGGTGGCCGGCTGATCACCTGGGCCCAGGTACCGACGCCTCGGGATACGGACGCTGAGCAGCTGTGGCGGACGCTCGAGGCGCTGCTGCTTCAGGTGCTCAAGACGGCCAAGGTTTCCGATCGCGGGGAGCTTTCCGGTGTCGGGTGCGGATGCGGCGGGCCGATGGAATGGCCAGCCGGGCGAGTGTCGCCGCTGAACATTCCGGCGTGGCGGTTGTTCCCGCTGCGGGACCGGCTGGCCGAGCGGTTCGGCGGTTCTGGCTCGCCGGGCGGGGCCGGGATTCCGGTCCGCCTGCACAACGACGCGGTCTGCATGGCGGCGGGGGAGCACTGGCGGGGAGCCGGGCGCGGGCGGCGCAACGTGCTCGGGATGGTGGTGTCGACCGGAGTCGGCGGCGGGCTGATCCTCGATAACCATCTCATCAACGGCTCCTCAGGGAACGCCGGGCATATCGGTCACGTGGTCGTTGATCCGGATGACGGGCCGCTGTGCGTGTGCGGGGGAATAGGGTGCCTCGAGGCGATCGCGCGGGGGCCGGCGCTGACCGACTGGGCGCAGGAGCAGGGGTGGCGGACGGGCCAGGCTGGAGTCACTGGCAAGGATCTCTCCGCGGACGCGGCCCAGGGTCACGGGGTGGCCAGGGCAGCCATGCGACGGGCGGGCCGGGCGCTCGGAATCGCGATCGCGTCGGCGACGAACTTGTGTGATCTTGAGGTCGTAGCTGTCGGGGGCGGGCTCTCTCAGGCGGGCGCGCTGATCTTCGATCCTTTGCAGGAGGCGCTCGCGGCGCATACCAAGCTCGATTTTGCCAGGCAGGTACGGGCGGTTCCCGCTGCTCTCGGGCAGCACGCGGGGCTGGTCGGGGCGGCGGCCTTGATCATGGCCGGGCACATGTACTGGACCGCCGACTAGCGGCCGGGCCGCGGCCAGGTCTCAACCGCATCGATGGCCCATCGTTGCTGCTCGGCCGGGCTGGCTTACCGCAACGGTGGCCCATGGATGTTGTTCCCGCAGCAACGATGGCCCATTGTTGCGGTTGCCGCTCCCAGCCGAACAGCGTCGGTGGGTCATCGTTGCTGATCGCCAAGGTGAAATGACCGATTAGCCGGGCCGTCGGTCAGCTTGAGGCCGTCCCCGGCTGCTCGCGCGCCTGCGGCCGGGCCTCAGCCTGGTCGATTTGTCGGTCTTGTGAGTTGTCGGGCGGTTTACAAGTTCCCCCGCCGCTCCTGCTCCCGCTCAATAGCCTCGAACAGCGCCTTGAAGTTCCCCTTACCGAACCCTTCAGACCCGTGCCGCTCGATCAGTTCGAAGAACACCGTCGGCCGGTCCTGCACTGGCTTGGTGAAGATCTGCAGCAGGTATCCGTCTTCGTCGCGGTCGGCGAGAATCCGCAGTTCGCGCAGTTCGTCGATCCCGACCCGGGTGTCACCGACCCACTGCCCGAGCGTGTCGTAGTAGCTGTCAGGCGTGGAAAGGAACGACACGCCGGAGGCCCGCATCCGCCGCACGGCGGACACGATGTCGTCGGTCACCAGTGCGATGTGCTGCACCCCAGGTCCGCCGTAGAACTCCAGGTACTCGTCGATCTGTGACTTCTTCTTGCCTATCGCCGGCTCGTTGATCGGGAACTTGACCTTGCGGCTCCCGTCGGCGACAACCTTGCTCATCAGCGCCGAGTACTCGGTCGCGATGTCGTCTCCGACGAACTCCTTCATGTTGGAGAAGCCCATGACCCGGTGGTAAAAGTCCACCCACTCATCCATCCGCCCGAGTTCGACGTTTCCGACACAGTGGTCGACGGCCGTGAAAAAAGGAGGAACGGGCGCGACGAGTGGCGAAGCAGTCACATATCCGGGCAGATAAGGCCCGCTATAAGAAGACCGCTCAATCAGGCTGTGCCTGGTGTCGCCGAAGGTGGCGATCCCGGCCTTGATCACCTGGCCGTGACCGTCTTCTTCCAGATGCGGCCACTCGACCGGCTTAGCCCCGTGCGCCACGGCGTACCTGAACGCGTCGTGCGCTGATGGCACTTCGATCGCGAGGTCAATGACCCCGTCGCCATGAGCGGCCACATGCCGGGCGAGCTCACTCGAAGTATTCAGTGCCCCGCGAAGCACGAACCGGGCCGAACCCGACTCAAGCACATAGGCGACCTCATCGCGGCACCCGGTTTCCGGGCCGCGATACGCCACGCAGCGCATGCCGAACGCGGTCGAGTAAAAGTGCGCGGCCTGCCTCGCGTTGCCGACGGCGAACACGATCGCGTCCATGCCAGTGACCGGGAATTCGTCGGCTACCTCCACCGTGCGCCGGTGAGCGTTCAGTTGCGCGGTCATGGTCAGCTCCTGTCCCGGTCAGTACTCAGCCTGTTATGGCAGGATCGAACTTGGCGGACATGATGCGCAACTGCCCTCTGTTTTGCTGTGCAATCTGTCTAATTTCAAGAGCGAACGGAGACCGGCCAGTGATCGATACGCTCGACGCCAGCCTGATCGAGTTGCTTACCGGCGAACCGAGGATCGGGGTGTTCGAGGCATCCAGGCGCCTTGGCGTGGCGCGGGGCACCGTCCAGGCGAGGCTCGACCGGATGCAGGAACGCGGCGTGATCATCGGGTGCGGGCCCTGACATCGACCCCGCCGCGATCGGGCACCCGGTCACGGCGTTCATCACGCTCGAACTCACCCAGGCCGGCGGCCGGAAGCTCATCGCGGAACGACTGTCACTGATCGATGAGATCCTCGAAGCACACACGATTACCGGCTCGGGCGACGTGCTCTGCCGGGCCGTCGCCCGCGACAACGCCGACCTTCAGCGGGTGATCGACGCCATCGTCGAGGTGCCCGGCGTCGTCCGCACCTCCACGGTGATCGCGCTCGCGACCGCGGTCACGTATCGCACAACCCCGCTCGTCAAAGCCAGCGCCAAGGGCTAGCGTTCCCCGCACGGCAGCTCGGCGATCTCGCCGGCGATCTCGGACACCGCCTTGATCAATTCGCCCCGGTCGGCGCGGCCAGCGAAGAACATCCACCCGACGCTGATCCCGCCGATAGCCATAGCCGCCCTGACCCGCTCGGGCAGCCCCGCGCCCGGTTCGGTCAGCAGGTCGATCAGGAACTCGGCCCGTTCCTTGAACAAGTCGCCCCTGTTCTTCATCGTGCCGAGCATGTTCGCCGACGCCTGGTTCTGGTGCAGCATACGGAACACCTGATCGCCCTCGGCCACGATGTCCACGTACCGGTGCAGGATCTCGCGCCTCGTCGCGGCCGTCGGCGGCTGTTCCCGCCCCCAGGCGATCAGCGCGTCCATCTGATCCGCGTAGTCCTGGACCAGGCTGGCGACGATGTCTTCCTTGGACTTGAAGTGGTAATAGAGCGCGGCCTTGGTCACGTCGAGCCGCTCGGCGATCTCCCGCAGCGACGTGCCGTCGTACCCGTGCTCGGTGAAGAGCTCAACCGCTACCTGCTGGATCCGGGCGCGCGTGTCCGGGCGATGCCGTGAGTCTGACTCGCCGGGACCGACCCGCTGAGGGTCATTCATTGTTCACGCCACCCTTGTTCAACCTACTTGACGACCGGTTAGTAAGCAGCTTATGCTTTCGATGGCGAGAATGCTAGCCGGTCGGCAAGTAGGTTGTCACGACACGGGGAGTCGTTCAGTTCAACGCGGCCAAACGAGACGGATAGCACGGCAGATTTCGCGGGTCTGGCAATGACCCGCCGCCCGGGTCCCTGAGCCCGGGTCCGATGCGATGGGGATGAGGAGTTTAACCATGTCAGAAGTCGAGGCCGTGGCCGGAGGGGCCGGGCGGGGAGAACCAGCGCAAGACCAGCGAGCCCCGGCGGCGTTCGGCCGCAGGCGCGACGTGATGATCGTGCTGCCCGGTCTGCTGCTGGCGCTGATGCTCGCCATGCTCGACCAGCTTGTGGTATCCACGGCGCTGCCGCGCATCGTCGGCGACCTCGGCGGCCTTAGTCACCTGTCCTGGGTCGTGACCGCGTACGTGCTCGCCTCAACTATCACGACGCCGCTCTACGGCAAGCTCGGCGACCTGTACGGACGTAAGCGCCTGCTGATCACGGCGATCGTCATCTTCCTGGTCGGCTCGGCCCTCTCTGGTCAGTCCCACTCCATGGATCAGCTGATCGCGTTCCGCGCGCTCCAGGGTCTCGGGCCGGCGGCCTGATGGTCGGTGCCATCGCCACGATCGGCGACCTGGTCTCGCCCCGCGAGCGCGGCCAGTACATGGGCTACATGATGGCCGCGATGATGGTCGCGATGATCGCCGGACCGCTAGTCGGCGGTTACATCACCGACACCCTGTCCTGGCGCTGGATCTTCTACATCAACATGCCGATCGGCGGCGCGGCGCTGCTCTACATCATCTGGACCCTGCGCCTCAAGGTGGCCAAGATCGCGCACAAGATCGACTACCTCGGCGCGGCCGTGCTCGCGGTCGCCGCGACCGCGATCGTGCTGGTCACGACCTGGGGCGGCACTCAGTACGGCTGGGGCTCAGGGATCATCGTCTTCCTGGTCCTGCTCGGCATCGCCTCGACCGCCGGGTTCATCTGGGTTGAGTTCCGCGCCGCCGAGCCGATCCTGCCGATGCACGTGTTCAAGAACCGCAACTTCTCGCTGGCCAGCGGCATGAGCTTCCTGCTCGGCCTGGCGATGTTCGGCGCGATGACGTTCCTGCCGCTGTACCAGCAGACCGTGCAGCATGCCTCGCCCACGGTGAGCGGTCTGCTCCTGATCCCGATGATGCTAGGCGCCACGACGACCTCCCTGCTCGCCGGCCAGATAACGGTCAGGACCGGCAAGTACAAGGCCCTCCCGATCGTCGGCAGCGCGATCATGACGGTCGGCATGCTGCTGCTTGGCTACGCTCGGCCCGACGACGTCCCGGCTGGTCTCGATGGGCTTCTTCCTGATCTTCGGCGTGGGCATGGGCTTCCTGATGCAGATCACCACGCTGATCGCGCAGAACAGCGTGGAGCCGAAGGACATGGGCGTGGCCAGCAGTTCCCGCTCCTTCTTCCAGCAGATCGGCGGCTCGATCGGCGTCTCGATCTTCGGCGTGGTCTTCTTCAGGGCGCTGAACTCCTCGCTCGCCGCCAGGCTGCCCGGCGTGCACTTCGGCGGCTCGATCAACCCGGCCGGCTTGCACCACTACGGCCCGACGATCCAGGCAGCGATCTTCGGCGGCATCGCGCACGGCCTCGACACGGTCTTCATCTGGGCCGCGCCGACCGCCGCGATCGTGTTCGCGCTGGGCTGGCTGGTGAAGGAGATCCCGCTCCGCGGCCGGATCCAGACGCCGGAGACCGCGCCTGAGCCGCAACCAGAGCCCACTCTGGTGGCCTGACCTCGTTAAGGCGGAAATCCTCAGCCGCCAAGGGCCTTTAAAAGCGGGCTGGCCCCGGACCTTCGGTCCGGGCCAGCTCTGCGTAAGGTCTAGTTAACCCCGTACGGCACGGCGTCGATGATCTCGACCGTCACGCTCTTGCCGTTGGGAAGCGTGTAGCTCGCGTCCTCGCCCACCTTCTTACCTGAGATCGCCGAGCCAAGCGGCGACCTCGGTGAGTAGACGTCAATTGGCGAACCGCTTTCCTCGCGGGACGCGAGCAGGAAGGTGACCTCAGCGTCATCTCCCTCGAACCGTACGGTCACGGTCATGCCGGGACCAACCACGCCGTCGGTACGCGGCGGCTCACCCACCTTGGAGTGCGTAAGGATATGAGTGAGCTGGTGGATGCGGGCTTCCTGTTTACCCTGCTCCTCCTTGGCGGCGTGGTATCCGCCGTTCTCCCGTAGGTCGCCCTCTTCCCGAGCTGACTCGATCTTCTTGGCGATGTCGATCCTGCCCTGGACGGAGAGGTGATCCAGCTCGGCCTTGAGCCGGTCGTACGCCTCCTGGGTCAGCCAGGTGACAGTGTCGTCACGGGTCTCGGTCACAAAGCACTCCTTGGATTTGCCGTACGGAGATCGGACTCCGCCGGGCCCGGCCGGGCCCCTTCGTAGGGGGTAATTCATCGAGATTACTTTGTCAACGCAAGTCACTTCAACCATCTAGAGGTCAAGGCAATAATTCGAATACAGTGTCGATCATAACCTAGTCCGAAACCAGGATCAAAGGTAAAATTCGCTTCGGCTATCCGGTTTCGGTCGGCTGACGAACTGATGAACTCGGAAGGATCAGTACCCTAACGCCTTACCTCGCGTCTACCTTGCCCAGTGGGTCTGCTGGTACTCATGATTCACCAGTTCCGATCGTCCCGGCGCAGGTAGGCTGGCTGCTCGCTCAGCCGGCGGCCCTGGAAGGAATGCCGGTGACAGTCAATATTGTTGACTCTTTTCGCGTGCGCGACAGTATCTAAGACCAGATAGCCCGTCAAGGGGGACATAGTTTCATGTCTGCAGTCAGCCCAACTCCAGTGCAGGTGCGGGACGAAATGACCGCCGAGCCCCTACGGCTCATGGCGGTGCATGCGCATCCAGACGACGAGTCGAGCAAGGGTGCCGCCACCATGGCGAAGTACGTGCGCGAGGGCGTCGAGGTCCTGGTCTGCACGCTGACCGGGGGCGAACGCGGCGACATACTGAACAAGGCGATGGAAAGGCCCGAGGTCCTGGCCAACCTGCCCGCGATCCGCCGGGCCGAGATGGACAAGGCCAGGGAGATCCTCGGCGTACGGCAGCAGTTCCTTGGCTTCGTCGATTCAGGTCTGCCCGAGGGCGACCCGCTGCCGCCGCTGCCCGACGGCTGCTTCGCCGTCCAGTCGCTCGAGGTCGCGGCCCGTCCGCTGGTCAAGGCCGTACGCGAGTTCCGGCCGCACGTGATCCTCACCTACGACGAGAACGGCGGGTACCCGCATCCCGACCACATCATGACCCACAAGGTCAGCGTCGAGGCGTTCGAGGCGGCCGCCGACCCCGAGCGCTACGCCGGCTGCGGCGACCCCTGGCAGCCGCTGAAGTTGTATTACTTCGTCAGCTTCCACCGGGCGAGAGTGTTCGCCCTGCACGAGAAGATGCTCGAGCTTGGCCTTGAGTCTCCGTACGCCGAGCGGCTGGCGAAGGCGGAAGACTCCGGCAGGCCGGCGTGGAAAGAGTACGAAATCACGACCCGGATCCCCTGCGGAGACTATTTCGAGCTCCGCGACCGGGCGCTCCTGGCGCACGAGACCCAGGTCGACCCGAATGGCGGCTGGTTCACCTGCCCGCTGAACGTGCAGCGTGAGGCATGGCCGACGGAGGACTATCATCTGGCTAGGTCGGTTGTGGACAAGACTGGCCAGGAAGATGACCTCTTCGCCGGAGTAAGGGAGAAGGTGCGGTCTTGACCCTGCTCGCGAGCGCCCTGCTGTTCAGCGGCGAGATCGCCAAGGCGAAGCCGAAGCCGCCGGTTAACACGAGCTTGCTTGCTCAGCCTGGGACTTTCGGCTTCCTCGTCGTATTCGGCATGGCCGTGATCTTGTTCTTCGTATTCAGGTCCATGTCCAAGCACCTGCGCAAGGTCAATGACGCCGCCAGGGCCGAAGAAGACGCGGCCCGTGCCGAGGCCGCCTCCCCGAGCGATTCAGCTACCGTCAGCTAGCACCAGCCCGTAGGCGAGCAGCGTGAATTCCGGGCGTCTGCACCCAGTCGCGCTCCGGCCGCCGGACGAAGCCTTCCCGCTCGTACAGGTGCTGCGCCGCCCGCATGTCCGGCTGGGTGAATAGCAGGAGGTTCTCGACTCCGCGTTCCCTCGCCCGGTCGATTACGGCCTTGAGCAGGGCCGAACCCAGCCCGGCCCCCTGCTCGGCGGGTGCGACGGCCAGTGCCCTGATCTCCGCCTCACCCGGCCCGGTCACGAGTTGACCCGCGTCCGGCCACCCTTGAAGCATTACCGTTCCGGTGATCTCGCCCGAGTCGGCGACGGCGACAAGTACGTCGCCTTTCCCGTCGGCGCCAAGGCTGCGCAGCCTCGGCTCGTAGCCGGAGTGCTCTGACATGTGCTTGCCGGTCAGGTAGGCGGTCACCCTGAGTTCCCCGACGGCGGGCAGGTCGGTCGGTTCGGCATCGCGAATGTGCACGAACCAAGCCTAACCAGTTGTGTTCGGCCAGCCGGTCTGACCCATCGTGCGCGCGGCGGCACTGAGAACACTAGCCTTGACCCGGTGCCCGAATAGGTCAGAGCAGGGAGAGCGTGATGACGACCGGTCAGCCGGTTCCCGAAGTAGCGGTGTCCGCCGTGCCAGATGAGGGCTGGATCCTCGATGTCAGGGAGGACGACGAGTGGGCCGCCGGGCACGTGCCGGGTGCGACGCACATCCCCCTCGGCGAGCTTGGCCAGCGCACCGCCGAGATCCCCTCCGACCAGAAGGTCTACGTAATCTGCCGGTCAGGTCACCGATCCGGCCGGGCGACCCAGGCTCTCGACGGCGCCGGCTGGCAAGCGGTAAACGTAACGGGCGGCATGCAGCAGTGGGCCGCCCAGGGCCGCACCATGGTGACCGACTCAGGCGCATCCCCGCGCGTAGCCTGACCCACCCGACTCCAGGCCCACCGCCTCGGCCCCACCGATGGCACGACGTGGCGTTAGAGCACCAGCTCAGGCACGACGTTGGCGTTAGAGCACCAGCTCAGGAACGACGTCGGGGTTAGAGCACCAGCTCAGGAACGACGTCGGGGTTAGCCGCCTACGCGGGGCGGTGGGTGAGGCCCATCTGGCGCGAGACCGCTACCTGGGCCTGATGATTTGCCCCTTTTGAGTGAGTCCAGAAAGTGAACCCGTACAAGGTCGGCGCTAGGGTCCGACTTTGTACGGGTTAGCTGCTTCACGAAAGGTTGCAAAAGCCGCATAGTGGCACCGGAGTCGATAGGCAATCCGTACAAGGTCGGCGCTGCGGCCCGACCTTGTACGGGTTCACTTTCTGGACGCACTCTGATCGGTCGCCGCGAGCGGCCCTGAACCGTTCCCGGACCCCGCAACGACAACGATGTCCCATCGATGTCGTTCCGCGTCGGCCGACAACCGCAACGGTGGCCCATCGATGTTGTGAGAGCAGCATCGATGTCCCAGCGTTGTTGTTCACTCGCCCAGGATTACAGCATCGGTGGGACATTGATGTCGTTGCGGTCGGAGCAGAGGGACAGCCTGTCGGGGCCGACGTGCTCTGAGTTGTCTATGAGTCGCACGGGGCTGATGTGATCCACGTGACTACGGGGCGGGTGGGGCTGATGTGGTCTGAGTGCCTCACGGGGTGGGTGGGAACAACGTGACGAGGGCGGCGGCCGGGCGCGGCCAAGCTCGGGCGCGGCCAAGGGCGAGGGCGGCCGGGCCGGGGCGGCCGGGCCGGGGGCGGGCACACCGGCTCGGGTTACGCGCCTAGGCCTAGGAGGAGGCCGCCGGCTGCTGTCGCCGGGGAGCTGGTGATGAACATCGGGACGCCGGACGCCGGGGCCAGGATCCGCTCCCGTTCCTCACCGCCGTCCAGGCTGGTCACGGTTCCGAGCAGCTGATCTTCGGCGACGGAGTCGCCGACTTGCACGGTCGGCTCCCACCAGCCCCCTTGCTCGCTGCGCAGCCAGATGAACCGGTTCAGCCTGACCGGCGGCGCCGGAGGAGCAGCAGCCTCATCCGGGGAGACCATCCCGAGCTGGGCCAGCACCCGGTCAAGGCCCCGTACGTGCAGCTCGACCTTGTCAGGCTCCACGATCCCGCAGCCGCCGGCCTCGGCGATGATTGCCGGGATGCCGACCTCGGCGGCCGCGGCGCTCGTTGTCCCGCCGACGGCCCGGTCAGGGCCAGGCTCCTGCCTGATCACGTAAGGCAGCCCGTATGCCAGCGCCATCGCCAGCGCCCGCTCTTCCACCGGGCCGGCGTCATAGATCGCGAACGGCTCGAGCGCTTCTGGCAAGTCACCGCAGTGCGCGTCGATGAAAGCGTCGGAACCCACGATGAGCTTGGTAAAAACGGCCGCTGCCAGCCGCTCGGTAATGGAGCCTGAAGGATTTCCGGGAAAGTACCTGTTCAGGTTCTTATTGTCCTCGGGAATCACGAACGGGCTCCGCGCCTCGAACGCCGCGAGGTTAAGCACCGGCACGGCCCGCACTGACCCGCGCAGTTCGCGCCCCCCAAGACTCGCCGCCCACTTGCGCACGCCCGCCATCGACGTGTACTCGCAGCCGTGCACCCCGGCGATCACGGTCAGCCGCGGCCCGTCGCCAGACCCGGTGACTTCAATAGCCGGCACCTCCCAGCCGGCTAGCTCGATGACATGACGGCTCACCGTAGCGGGCATAAGCTCAGTCCTCTCTCGTCGCGCTGAACACTGCTTCGGCTGCCCCGGCGACCCGCAGCAACGCGAAGTCACCGCCGCGCCGCCCGGCGAACTGGATCCCTACCGGCAGTTCCGCGGGCAGCACCGGCACGGGCAGCGAGATCGCCGGATGGCCGGTGAGGTTATAGGGGCCGGTGAACCGGCCTTCCCCGCTGTCTTCGCCGACGCCGAAGGGCGGGTCCTCGAACGGCGCCTGAAAACCGACCGTCGGGCCGACGAGTGCGTCCACGCCGGCCAGGCTCAGCTCGACCGCGGCCGTAAGCTCGACCTTCTCGTCGAGCGCGGCGGCCAGCTGGGCGTCGGTTACCCCGGCTCCGAAATCCAGGAGCGCCCTGGTGCCTTCGCAATAGCGGCTGGTATCCCGGCCGGCGTGAACGGCATGAGCTTCTTTTCCGACAATGGTCCCGAGCGCGTGCTCCCACCTGGTCGGTTGCTCGAGCCAGGGACCAGTCAGTTCCCGCAGCGCCCAGCCAGCGTCCGCGAGCGTTCCCAGGGCGGCGCGAATGGCCTGCCGGACGACCGGGGTGACGGAGGAGTCGTTGAGTTGCTCGGCGAGCACCCCGATCGTGAACCTTTCCCCGGCCGGACGATCATCGGGCGGGACCCGCCGTCCGGCGATCACGCCAAGCAGCCTCGCCGTGCCCGCCACGGTCGCGGTCAGGGTGCCCGCGTGGTCGCACCTGGGCGAGAGCGGGAAGATCCCGCCGACGGGTACCAGGCCGTAGGTCGGCTTCAGGCCGACGATGCCGCAGTAGGCTGCCGGGATCCTGATCGACCCGCCGGTGTCCGTGCCGATCGCCAGGTCGCAGACGCCGGCGGCGACCACTGCCGCCGACCCGCCAGACGATCCGCCGGACGTGCGCTCTGGGTTCCTCGGGTTGCGCGTGTCCCCGACCTCCGGATGCGCGAAGCCAGCCGCGAACTCCAGGCACTGGGTCGCGGCGAACACGTCGGCGCCCGCGGTCCTCAGCCGGTCGACGATGACCGCGTCGACCTCGGCGGGCTCGTCGCTGCCGGCCGGGCTGCCGCATCGGGTCGGTACCCCGGCGATCGAGACGATGTCCTTGACGGCGACCGGCTGCCCGGCGAGGTCACCGCCACCGAGCCGTTCTGGCGCGCCGATCACGGCGGCGACCGCGTTGAGCGGCTTGCCCAGTCGGTCGAGCCGCTCGTACGCGGCCAGGAGGTCAAGGTTGGCCCGCTCGCACACCCGGCGGCCCTGCTCGATGGCGGTCACCAGTTCGATGATCCGGCTGATCAGCGGCGCGTCGTCGCTGATCAGGCCGCCGAGGATCGCCGGGACCTCGGTGGGCCGGTGCAGCACGGCGAGGTCGCGGTAGATGCCAGAGTGGGTCTTCGCCGAGCCCCGGTTGAACTCGGCCAGCCGGGCCAGCGACCCCTCGAGGTCGTCAGGGTCGAAGCCGTCCAGCTGCTCAGCGCGGACCGGTGCCTGGGCGAGCACTTGCCTGGCCACCTCGATCATGAGCGTCCGGTACGCGGGATCATCGAGCGTGTCGGCGATCGGCAGGTCGCTGACGGCCCCGGCGGCCAGCATCGCGCCGTAGGCCTCTTTGGCCCAGATGTAGCCGAGCACGTTGCTGGTCACCTCGGCGTCGGCGATGTCGCCGGCCAGTGCGGTGACCCGGTCCGTGATGGTGCCGTCGGTCTCGCCGACCATGAACGTGGCCCGGTTCCCTCGCAGCACCACGCCGGGGGAGGTCACATCCGCTCCGAAGTTCACGCAGGCCTCAACGACCCGGTCCGCGCCGACCGCGTCGGCCAGCACCTGGGTGTTGAGTCCGTTCTGCATCGACACGACGTAGCCAGGCCCGCTGAGCCGCCCCGCGAGAGCCGCCGCGGCGGCCGCGGTGTGGTGGGCCTTGACCGCGAGAAGTACCGGGCAGTCAAGCTTCCTTGGCAGGTCAGCCGGAGCTACTGCCCGCATCCTGGCCGTGAAGTTCTCGACCGGACCCGTAATTGTCAGGCCAGTCTCGCTGACCGCAGCGACGACCCGAGGGTCGGCATCGGCTATGAGCACATCGTGGCCGTCACGCACCAGACCAGCCGCGACGGTGCCCCCGATCGCCCCGCTCCCAATCACCACATAGCGCACGGCTGGGAACGTTACAACACGGTAACACCACCGGTCTAGTATCGACCCACTATTTACAAGTCGCCGGTTTGCGGCCAGATTATGAAAAACAAAGGTTTGTCTTGGTAGGCGAGCGGCGTGGCTTGCCGCAGAAGGCGCGGTCGGGATCACCCCCGGCCGGTCGCCGAATTCAACAAAAAGCGGCTGGATCTCCGGCCGTCAGGTCGTTCCCGTCGCGAGGTATCAGGCGGGACTGGCTGCGGCGGTCCGCTGTCTGGTTGCCGGTTGACGGGGCCGGCCGGATTCCCGGCCACCGGGTTCAACGCGAACGGCCGGAACCTCCGGTCGCTAGAGGTAGGGGAGCTTGCGTGAAAGTTAGATTCACTGCGGCGAAGGTGGCGATCGCGGCCAGTGCGGTCGTCGTCCTCGCCGCCTGCGGATCAGGAGGCAGCAGTTCGTCGTCAGGCGGTTCGGGCGGTTCGGGCGGGAGCAACGCCGGCGCCCCGGTGCACGGCGGCAACCTCATCTTCGACGCCACCCAGGACGCGCAGTCGATGAACAACACGACCGTGTTCGACAACAACTCGATCTGGATCTTCGAGCAGATCTTCCAGCCCCTGTACACGGTGACCAACAACGGCAAGGGCGTGCGGCCCTACCTGGCGACCGGCTACACGGTCTCCTCGGACAAGAAGACCTACACCTTCACGCTCCGCAAGGGCGTCGAGTTCTCCAACGGCAAGCCGATGACCTCAGCCGACGTGAAGTTCTCGATCGACCAGAACCGCAAGGCCACGGCGGGCTGGGCCTACCTCGACTCCGCGATCAGCTCCGTCGATGACCCCAACCCGAGCACCGTCGTCATTCACCTCAAGTTCCCGTGGGCGCCGCTGCTCGCCGACCTTTCGATCTTCGCCAACGGCATCGTCCCGAACAACTACGGCGGCCAGACCGAGGCCCAGTTCTACACCCACCCCGTCGGCACCGGCCCGTTCATGTGGGACTACTGGCACAAGGGCTCGGCGCTTAAGCTTGTCGCCAACCCGCACTACTGGCAGAAGGGCCTGCCGTACCTGAAGAGCGTCACCTGGGAAGACGTCCCGAGCGACAACACCAGGGAGCTCAACCTCAAGGGCGGCGAGGCGCAGATCGACCAGACGCCAGCCTGGTCAACCGTCTCCAGCCTGAAGACCACCCCTGGCGTCGACATGAACCTGTTCAACTCGACCCAGACGAACTACCTGGCGTTCAACGAGCAGGTCAAGCCGTTCCAGGACGTGCACGTGCGGCGCGCGATCTCCTTCGCGATCAACAGGGACGCCCTGGTCAAGGCCGTGCTGTTCGGCAACGGCAAGCCGGCGAACTCGCTGTTCCCGCCGCAGGTGCCTTACTACCAGGCCACCACGCCGGGCCTGCAGTACAACATCGCGGCGGCTAAAGCCGAGATGGCGAAGTCGAGCGTGCCGCACGGCTTCACGACCACCATCCTGGTCCCGTCGGGCAACTCGGACTACATCACGATCGCGACGATCCTGCAGTCCGAGCTCAAGCCGCTCGGAATCAAGCTGAACATCACCCAGCTCGACCCGAACACGGTCAACAACGACGAGCAGACCCTGAAGTACGACATGGTGCTGACGCTGTGGACGATGGACATCCCCGACCCGGACGAACTGGCGACCTTCGCGGTCGACCCGAAGTCGGGAGCGAAGTCCTTCTTCACCGCTTACGACAACCCGACCGTGGTCAAGGACACCCACGCGGCCGAGGTCACGTCGGACCCGACCCAGCGGCAGGACCTCTACAACATCGTGCAGAAGGACTCGGCCGAGGACGCCTTCATGGCGTACCTGTACTACTCGCCGTACCCGTACGCGACGACGAGCAACGTCCACGGCTTCTATGTGACCCCTCTAGGCAACATGCACATGGAAGACGTCTGGTTGTCTAAGTAGTCATTTACCGACAGGTGCCGGCGGTGCTGAAACGTACCGCCGGCACCACCCATGCGACGAGGTGATGGCTGTTGGGACGGATGACGTTCGTCTTTCAGCGTCTGCTGCTACTGATCCCGGTGGCAATCGGCGTGACGATCATCGTGTTTTTCATGATCCACCTGATCCCTGGCGACCCGGCCAGGACCATTCTCGGCATCCACGCCACCCCCCAGCGGATCGCGATCCTGCACCGGGAGTGGGGACTTAACCGGCCGCTGATCAGCCAGTACTGGCTGTTCATGGACCGGCTGGCGCACGGCAACCTTGGCCAGAGCCTGAACTACGGCTCCCCGGCCGGCCCGCTGATCTGGAGCCACCTGCCGGCCACGCTCTTCCTGGTGATCTACGCGGCGATCCTCGCCGTGGCCGTCAGCGTGCCGCTGGCCATGATCGCGGCCAGCCGCAAGGACGGCATCCGCGACCACATCGTCAGGGCCGTCCCGCTCGTCGGCCTTGGCATGCCGCCGTTCTGGCTCGCCATCCTGCTGATCTACGCCTTCGCCATCACCGTGCACTGGTTCCCGGTCAGCGGCTACGGCACCGGGTTCATCGGGCACCTGCACTACATGTTCCTGCCTGCCCTCGTCGTCGCGATCGCCCTTGCCCCGGTGGTGATCCGCAGCCTGCGGGCCAGCATGCTGAACGTGCTCGGCGCCGAGTACATCACTACGGCCAAGTCCAAGGGCGTGCCCGGCTCCCAGCTGTTCCTGCGGCACGTGCTGAGGAACGCGGTGATCCCGGCCGTGACCGTGCTCAGCATCAACATCGGTTTCCTGATCGGCGGGACCGTCGTCATCGAGAACGTCTTCGCCATCCCCGGCATCGGGCAGCTGATGATCAACTCCATCTTCGAGCGCGACTTCCCCGTGGTTCAGGGCGTGACGCTGGTGTTCGGGGTCCTCGTGGTCCTCGTCAACCTGCTCGCTGACCTGTCCTACGCGGCGCTCGACCCGAGAGTCAGGTTCGACCGATGAGCAGCGCCGTCACGTTCCCGAGCGATTCTCCGCCGCCTGAGTTCATCGCCGAGCCGGAAATCCACGCGGCCCCTCGGGCCGGCCGCCGCTGGTACCGGCAGCCGCCCTGACCGCCGGCGGAATCCTGCTGCTGCTCATCGTGGCCGCCGCGGTCTTCGCGCCGGCGATTACGCACTGGAATCCCATCGTCCAGAACCTGAACGCAACCCTGCTGCAGCCGAGTTCGAAGCATTTGCTGGGCACCGACCAGCTCGGCCGGGACGTGTTCTCGAACCTGCTCTACGGGCTGCGCAACGACCTGCGGATCGCGTTCATCGCCGTGCTGTTCCCTTTCTGCATCGGCACCGTGCTCGGCAGCATCGCCGGCTATTTCGGCGGCTGGGTCGACACGATCATCATGCGCCTCGTCGACATTGTCGTCGCGTTCCCCTTCTACGTGCTGGTCATCGCCCTGGTCTTCGTGCTCGGCCCGGGGGAGCGCAGCATCTACATCGCGATCACGCTCATCGGCTGGGTGTCCTACGCGCGGATCGTGCGCGGCGAGATCCTGGTCGCCAAGCGCCAGGACTACGTGCTCGCCGCCCAGTCGGGCGGCCTGTCCAGCCTGCGCATCATCGGCAAGCACCTGATACCGAACGTGATTACTCAGGCGATTATCTACGGCATGTCCGACATCGTGCAGGACATGCTGGCGATCGTCACGCTCGGCTACTTCGGCCTCGGCATCCCCCCGCCCACGCCTGACCTGGGAACGATGATCAACAACGGGCAGAACTTCATCACCACGCACTGGCAGCTCACCACCTTCCCCGGCCTCGTCGTGGTGATCGTGGGCCTGTCGCTCTCGCTGATTGGCGACGGCCTCGCCGACCTGATCCGGCCAACGTCATGAGCGCGGGTGGGCTGGGTGGGCATGAAAATATGCTGGAGGTCAGGGACCTCCGGGTGGAGATCTCGACCAGGCGGGGCGTGGTCCACGCCGTCGACGGGGTCTCGCTCGACGTGATCAGAGGCGAGGCGCTTGGCCTGGTCGGCGAGTCAGGCTCGGGCAAGAGCATGACGCTGCGCGCCATCCTCGGCGTGCTGCCGCCGGAAGCCAAGGTGACCTCGGGCCAGATCCTGCTCGACGGCACTGACCTGGTGCCGCTGAAGCAGTCCGACCTGAACCGGATCCGCGGTCCGAAAATCTCCATGATCTTCCAGGAACCCATGAGCGCGCTCAATCCCGTGATGCGAGTGGGATACCAGATCGCCGAGGGACCGAGGATCCACCTCGGCCTCAACCGGGCGAAGGCGGCGCAGCGGGCGCTCGAGCTGATGCGGCGGGTCGGCATCCCCGACCCCGAGCGCCGGTTCCGCGCGTACCCGCACGAGTTTTCCGGCGGCATGCGACAGCGAGTCATGATCGCGATCGCGCTGTCCTGTGACCCCGAGATCATCCTGTGCGACGAGCCGACCACTGCCCTCGACGTCACCATCCAGGACCAGATCCTTCGCCTGCTGGCCCGGCTGTGCAAGGACTCGGGGGTAAGCCTCATCTTCGTCACCCATGACCTCCCGGTCGTCGCCCAGCTCTGCCAGCAGGTCGCGGTCATGTACGGCGGCGAGCTGGTCGAGCGGGGTGCGGTGCGTGAGGTGCTGCTCAACCCGAGGCACCCGTACACGCTCGGGCTGGTCAAGTCGGCTCCCGACGTGGAGGTCGTGCGCCAGGCGCTGGTGCCGATCCCAGGAGCCCCGCCCAGCCTGGTCAGTCCGCCGTCCGGCTGCCGCTTCCATCCCCGATGTTCGTTCGCCGAGGAGGACTGCACGGTGCTGCCCACCCCGCTGCGCCAGCTCCCAGGGGGGCGCTCAACCGCCTGCCTGCACTACGAGCGACTGGAACAAACGGCTGTTACCGATCGGATTGAGCAATGACGGCTCTCGACGAGACCGGAGTGCAGGCGCAGCTTTCGGTCAGGGACATGTCCGTGCTGTTCCCTGTCGGCTCAAGGCTGGCCGCCAGGGTCAAGCACGAGCAAAGATTCCTCCGGGCGGTCGACGGGGTTGACCTTGAGCTGAAGAAGGGCGAAGCCCTCGCGCTGGTCGGAGAGTCGGGGTCAGGCAAGTCGACGTTCGCGCTCGCGCTGGCCGGCTTGCGGGCGCCCAACTACGGCCAGGTCACGTTCGATGGCCGGGTGCTGCCCAGGCACCGTTCCAAGACCGACCAGCGCCGCATCCAGATGGTCTTCCAGGACCCGTACTCCTCGCTGAACCCCAGGCTCACCGTAGGCAGCATGCTGCGCGAGCTGATCCGGGTCCATCAGGTGGTACCGGCCCGAGATGCCGACGCTTACTGTAGGGAACTGCTCAGGCTGGTCGGCCTCGGCGAGGACGCGATGAAGGCGTACCCGAGGCAGTTCTCCGGCGGCCAGCGGCAGCGGGTCGCGATCGCCAGGGCGCTGGTGCTCAAGCCAGAGGTCCTGGTCGCCGACGAGCCGGTCTCCGCGCTCGACGTCAGCGTCCAGGCGACGATCTTGAACCTGCTGGCCGAGCTGCGGACCGAGCTCGGCCTCTCGCTGCTGCTGATCTCGCACAACCTGGCCGTGGTCAGGCACCTGTGCGACCGGGTCGCGGTCATGTACCTGGGCCGCATCGTCGAGGTAGCGCCGACCGAGCAGCTGTTCAGCAATCCAAGGCACCCCTACACCAAGGGGCTGCTGGCAGCGATCCCGAGGCTGACGGCTGACGCCGCGAAAGAAGCCGAGGAAGGACCGGCCGTCGTCGGTGACCCGCCGAGCGCGCTGCGGCTCCCGGTCGGCTGCCGGTTCCGCACCAGGTGCCCGGTCGCGCAGGAACGCTGCGTGCTGGAGGACCCCTTCCTCAGGCAGGAGCCAGGCAACGCCGGGCACCTCGCCGCCTGCCACTTCGCGTTCTAGTGAACGGGGAATTAGCTATCAGTACGCCAGTCATGATCGCCAGCGAGCGCGGTGAGATCGGGTTCGCGGCCGGGATGGAACTGCTCCGGTCGGGCGCCAGCGCGCTTGACGCCGTCGAGGCCGCGGTCCGGCTGGTTGAGGCGAACGAGGCCGACCACTTCGTGGGCGTAGGCGGCCTGCCTAACCTGCTCGGCGTGGTCGAGCTTGACGCCTCGATCATGGACGGCGCGACCAGGCGCGCGGGCGCGGTCGCCGCGGTGACCGGGTTCCCGCACCCGATCACGATCGCCCGCGCCGTCTGCGACCAGCTGCCGCAGCACCTGCTGCTGGTCGGCGCGGGTGCCGAGCAGTTCGCCGACGAGGTCGGGATCGAGCGCGGCGAGACCCTGACCGAGGAGGCCAGGGAAATGTGGCGGAACGGCATCTCCGATGAAGGACTCGCGCGCGCGGAGCGGAACTTCGGGCCGGGCGAGGTGGAATACCGCCGGCAGGCGATCGACCGGATCGCGGCGATGGCGCCCCCTGAAGGTCCGTGGGGAACCGTGAACGTGCTGGCGCTCGACGTGGCTGGCAACCTCGCCGTGGCGGTCAGCACCAGCGGTTACCCCTGGAAGTATCCGGGCCGGGTCGGTGACTCGGCCCTGATCGGCGCCGGGAACTACTGCGACAACCGGTACGGCGCCGCCGCCTGCACCGGCCGGGGCGAACTGGCGATCAGGGCGAGCACCGCCCGGAGCGTCGTGCTGGCGCTCCAGTCAGGGGCTGAGCCCGGTGACGCCTGCGCGAGTGCGCTGGCCGAGACGGCCGACCTGCCCGATGAATTCCGGGCCCCGCTTCAGGCGCTCTGCCTGACCCCGGACGGCCGGCACGGCGCGGCGGCGACCAAGGCGGGCTCGACCTACAGCGTGATGACCGCGGACGACGACACCTACGAGATCAAGGAGCGCCAGCTGATATGAAGGTCTTCCTGTCCAGCGACATGGAGGGAACCGCCGGTGTCGTCGACTGGGAGCAGTGCGTCGGGGCCGGTGCCGAAGCCGTGGCCGGCCGCAAGCTCCTGCTCGCCGAGGTCAACGCGGCGATCCAGGGAGCGATCGCGGGCGGCGCCGACGAGATCGTGGTGAACGACTCCCACTCGACCATGCGGAACCTGCCGCCGGCCGAACTGGCGGGCGGTGCCTCCTATATCTCCGGCAGCCACAAACCGCTCTACATGATGCAGGGCCTCGATGACAGTTTCGGCGCCGTGCTGTTCATCTCCTACCACGGCTCGATCGGTGCGCCCGCGGGACTCTCGCACACCTATAACCCCCGAGCCGTGATGGAAGCCAGGCTTGATGGCGTCGTGACCGGCGAGGCCGGGATCAACGCGCTGGTCGCCGCCCACTACGGAGTGCCGGTCGTACTGGTAACCGGTGACCGGAGCGCTTGCGACGAGACCTCCGCGCTGATGCCCGGCGTGCACACGGCCGTGGTGAAGGAAGCGGTCAGCCGGCTGGCGGCACACAGCCTGCACCCGGATAAGGCCTGCGCGCTGATCGCCGAGAAGGCCGAGATCGCGGTCTCGGCCGCCGGTTCGGCGAAGCCGCCGCCCCTGGCCAGTTCGGTGCTCGAGGTCTCGGTCCGTACCACCGACATCGCCGAGGCTGCCAGCTGGGTACGGGGCGTGGAAAGGACCGGCGACCGTGAGCTCAGGTTCACCGGCGAAAACGCGCTGGCCGTGTACCGATCGTTCTGCGCCGCGATCCTGCTGACCAGGACCGTCGCCGAAGTAGTGTGACCGGGCCAGCCGGCCTGCGGGCCGGTCCCAAGTAGCGCTGGTCACCGGCGCGGCGGGCGGCATTGGCGCCGCGATCTGTTACCGGCTGGCGGCGGACGGCTTCTCCGTCGCCTGCGTCGACGTGCGGGAGGACGACTCTGTACAGCTAGCACGGCAAATTGGCGGAGCCGCGGTTGGCTACGGAGCGGACGTGCGCGATCCAGACTCGGTCAGCCGGCTCGGGGAGCGGGTGCGGGCCGACCTCGGGCATCCTTGGCTGCTGGTCAACGCGGCCGGGGTCTTCAGCATCCAGCGCATCGTTGATCTCGAGCTGTCCGAGTGGGACAGGATCGTGGACACGAACCTGAAAGGTCCCTTCCTGACCTGCCGGGAGTTCCTGCCCGCGATGATCGCCGCGAAGGACGGCTGCGTAGTCAACATCGCGTCCACGGCGGGCGTCAGGGGCGGGCGGCGCCGGGCCGCCTATTGCGCGTCCAAGGGCGGCGTGGTGCTGCTGACCAGGAGCCTGGCCATTGACCACGGCCCGGACGGAGTGCGGGTGAACTGCGTCTGCCCTGGCCTGATCGACACCGAGATGGCCGACTGGATCAGGCATGACGAGAAGGCAATGACTGAGTTCGCCGCTAGGACCCCGGCTGGCCGGATCGGTCGCCCGGCCGACATCGCCGATGCGGTTGCCTTCCTCGCCTCCGACGGGGCCAGGTACGTGCAGGGCGCGGTCATGATGGTCGACGGCGGCGGGACCGCGTGACCGCGGACGAGGCCGAGCAGGATCCTGCTCGGCCGGGGTTCGTGCCCGCGCAGCGGCGGGTGTCCCGGCTGATCGACATCGCCGAAGCGGTCGGGGTGCACACCTCGACGGTCTCCCGCGTGCTGAACGGAGACCCCGCCCAGTCGGTTCGCCCCGAGCTTTACCAGCGAATTCTCGCCGTGGCCCGGCAGCAGGGCTACCGGCCGAACGCCCTGGCCAGGGCGCTGAAGCAGCGCCGGGTCGGCGCGTTCGCCTTCGTGATACCGCTGTTGCGCAACCCGATCTGGGTCCGGCTGCAGCGCGGTGCCCTCCAGCGGGCCGCCGAACGCGGTTACGTGGTCATGATCATGGAAGAACCCGACGACGATCCCCGGCCGCCGGAAGCGTACCGCTACCTGGTGGAGGAGAGCCGCGCCGACGGCTTGCTGATCGCGACCTCCTTGCGCGTCAGGGACCATGCCGACGGCCTGCCCGTGGTGCCGCACGTCTACGTCAACCGGCGCGGGCCCGCAGCGCGGTAACAACGTGGTCATGGACGAAGCGGGGGCCGTCAGGCTCTTCCTTGATCACGTGGCCGCGCTCGGTCATCGCAGCATCGCCCTGATCGACGGCCCGGCCAGCGTGGACACCGTCCACCGGCGGGTCAGCGCCGCCCGCCGCCTGTGCGCCAGCCGGGAACTCGGGCTCACCGTCCTGCACACCGCGGCGACCGAGGACGGCGGCTGGGACGCCACCGTGAAGTTGCTGCGGCGGCCGGTTCGGCCGACCGCGTGCGCGGTCGGCAGCATCAACCAGCTCTTTGGCGTGCTGGCCGCGCTGCGCCAGGCGAGCGTGCCGGTACCGGGCGGAATGTCGGTGGTCAGCTTCGACGAGGACGAGTGCCTGGCCTACCTTGAGGTGCCCGTGACCAGCGTCGCCATGCCCCTCGCCGAGCTCGGCAACGCGGCGGTTGACGCCCTGATCAGCCGGGTCGACGGCGGGCAGGAACAGGACGTGCTCGTGCGGGCGCCAATGGTACTCGTTCCCCGCGATTCCGTTGGGCCTTGTTCGGTTTCGTCTGCATGAACCAAGGCCACAAGGGAACCTATGCCCTTGGTTAACCGTTCAACTGTCAACCGAAGCTGCTCTAGTGGCGTCTTAACGTAACGACATCGTTATTCATAGCTGCCGCTGGCCCGGCACCGGGGGGCATCGGGCGATCGAATAGCCTGACGTCAATGATCTAGGGCTATGAGACTTTCTGAGGCACGGTGGCTCAAGTTCCGGAGGGCTCATGAGTCGGTCAACGCGCGCCAAAGTGCTGCGCTGGACCTCGATCGCGGCTGTCACGGTTGTCGTTGCCGGGACCCTCAGCGCTTACGTCGCCGTGCGAGTTAAACTCGATAAAGTCGATCATATCACTAGGATTGACGTCGCGCACCGGCCGCCCAAGTACACCGACGCGCTCAACCTGCTGCTGATCGGTTCTGATAGCAGGCACGGACATAACGGCGTGATCGGCGGCCATTACGGCTGCAACTGCTCCGACACGATCATGCTCGCGCACATCTCGCCCGGCCGGAAGCTGATTACGGTCGTCAGCATTCCCCGTGACACGATGGTGCCGCTTTACGCCTGCTCCCCGTGGAACGGCCTGCCCGGCCAGGCGGCTAATGCTGACGAGCTCGAGCGGATCAACGGCACCCTCAACGCGGGCGGTCCTGAATGCGTGCGGGAGACCGTGGAGCAGCAGACCGGCGTGTACATCGACGACGTCCTCGAACTCGACTTCACCGGCTTCCAGCAAGTAATCAACGACGTCGGCGGGGTCAACGTCTGCCTGCCGTTCGCCATCCACAACACGATCAGCATCGCCGGGGGCACCGGGCTCGACCTGTCCGCGGGCAAGCATCACATCTGGGGGCGGCAGGCGCTCCAGTTCTGGCGGACCAGGGAAAACGTCGCGAACGGCTCAGATATCGACCGGATCGCCCGCGACCAGTACTTCATGGCGCAACTGGTCAAGGGCGTGCTGCACAGCGGCCTGCTGCACAGCCCCTCGAAGCTGTACGACGTGCTCGGCGACGTCGCGGGCAACCTGACTACCGACGCCAGCGACACCGAACTGCTGCACATCGCGACGAGCCTGCACGGCGTCTCGCCCAGGGACTTCCAGTTCATCACCGCGCCGTGGGTCACCTACGTGCCTGACCCCAACGAGGTCCAGTTCGAGCAGCCGCAGGCCGACGCCCTGTTCTGGGCAATCGCGCACGATAGCAAGCTGCCTAAGGTCACCAAGCCGGGTGGCGGCACGCACGCCACCCCGGTCGCGAGCGTGAGCCCGGCGCCTAGCGCGAGCGCGACTCCTGGTGCGAGCGTGAGCCCGAGCCCGAGTCCTGGCGCGGGCGGCGAGCCTTTGACGCTCACTCCTTCTGCGGTGAATGTCATGCTTCTCGACGGATCTGACGGCACCAACCAGACCAGCGCGGCGCAGGCCGCCCTGGCGAACCGGGGCTTCACGGTCGTCGGTACCGGCTACGCGCCGACGACCACGTACACCGGTGTCGTGATCCAGTACGCCTCGGCGGCCGACCTGCCCGCCGCCAAAACGGTGAGGCAGCAGTTCGACTCGGCCACGCTGCAGCTCGATCCCAGTCTGACCGCGGGGACGATCCAGGTGATACTCGGGTCAAGTTTCACCAAACTCGCCCCGCCTGTCTCTACTTCTCAGGCCATCCAGGGGCTGTCCAACAACTATGGTGGCATCACAGCGAATGTCCGCTGCCGGAACAGCGCGTTCTACGGTTACTACGATCAGGCGCCGGTCTCCGCGAGCTGTTCCTGCTAGTACTTCTGCTGTCCTGTGATCTGCCGGTGGGCCTGAGGAGGATCAGAGGTTGCCTAAGCTGGGCTGGTCCGACCGGCTGATCGCCTTGGTGCCCTGGCCGTCCCGGCAGTCGAAGCTGCTGGCCTGGACTTCGGTCGCGATGACGATCGTGCTGGTTGCTGGCGTTCTCGGCGGCTACTTTGATCTCAGGAGCAAGCTCGACAGCATCGGCAGGATCATCACCGCCGACGACTCGCACCGCCCGCCCAGGTACACCGACGCGCTCAACCTCCTGCTGCTCGGCTCGGACAGCAGAACCGGGCACAACGCGAGGATCGGCGGCCGCGTCGGCTGTGACTGCTCGGACACGATCATCGTCGCGCATATCTCGCCGGGCCGGCACAAGGTAACGGTCCTGAGCATCCCGAGGGACACGATGGTCCCGCAGTACGCGTGCAGCGCGGTCCAGGGAACGCCCGGCCAGCCGAACGAGCCGACCGTCTTCGAGCGGATCAACGAGACGCTGGAGGCGGGCGGCCCCGAGTGCGTGCGGACCACGGTTGAGCAGCAGACCGGCATCTACATCAACACCACGATCATGCTGAACTTCACCGGCTTCCAGAAGGTCATCGATGACGTCGGCGGGGTTAACATCTGCGTGCCTGTGGCGATCAGTGACCCGATTATCCGGGGTTTCAACGGCCACGGCAGCGGGCTCAAGCTGCACGCGGGCAGGCAGCACATCTGGGGCCGGCAGGCACTGCAGTTCTGGCGGGCCAGGTACGCACTGGCCGACGGGAGCGACCTGGCCAGGATCAGCCGGGACCAGTACCTGATGGGCCAGGTCTTCAAGGGCGTGCTGCACAAGGGCCTCCTGTCCAGCCCCCGCACCCTCTACCGCGTGTTCGGCGACATCACTCGATCGATCTCGACCGACGCGTCGACCAGCGACCTGATCAGCATCGCCGCCAGCCTGCGCGGCGTCTCGAGCAAGCACGTGCAGTTCGTCACCGCTCCTGCCGTCGCCTACCCGGCTGACCCGCAAGCTGAGCTTGAGTTCGAGCAGCCCGAGGCGAACGCGGTGTTCGCGGCGATCGCTCGGGACAAGACATTGCCGAAGGCGCCGAAGTCCAAGCACGGCAAGAAGGGCCACATTAAGAAGGGCGCCCCGACGGTCACCCTGACTTCGGTCAAGGCGAGCGTGCTGAACGGCACCTTGATCGGCGGGCTGGCCGCCAAGGCAGCGTCCGAGCTGACCAGCATAGGCGTCACGCTGGTCGGCCAGCCGGCCGACGCGCCGACGTCCAGCTACACAGACTCCGTGGTCGAGTACGGTGCGCCCGCCGACCAGGTGGCCGCCAAGGCGGTGGCCAGCCACATCGCCGGCGCCACGGTAGAGCAGGTCACCGGCATCGCCGTCGGCACGGTCCAGGTCGTTCTTGGTTCCTCTTTCGCCGGCGTGACGAAGGCAGCGGCGAAGAAGAAGTCAGCTGACAAGCCCCTCGGCGCCATCGCCGGCAGCTACAAGGCCAGCTCAAAGTGCCGCAACTCGGCCTTCTTCGGCCCCAACCTCCCCGCCCCCACCCACCGAGTCTCCTGCGCCTGCTGACCCGGCCCCGCCGGCCCGAGTGATCGCGGCACTGTCTGGGGGGAGGAGTAGTCCGCCCGGCCCGAGTTTGGCTCGCGGGTCGGAGGCCGCTAGCAACTCGACCTCAGCGGCCACGGGGCAGGTCCAGGGGTCGGTGCCGAGGTTGACTGCGATCAGGACGTTACCTCGGCGGATGGTGAGCCAGTTTGCTGCCTCGTCGTAGGCGGTGCTGACCAGCCGCAGTCTCGGGTCGGTCAGGTCGGGAACCTCGGCGCGGAGCTTGATCAGGGCGCGGTACCAGGCGAGGAGGTCGGCGTGGGCGGGCTTGGCTAGCTCGGCCCAGTCCAGCTTGGCTTGCTCGAACGGGCCGGGTTCGAGCGGATCGGGGATGTCGGCCGGGTTCCAGCCGAAGGCGGCGAACTCGGCCCGGCGGCCGTCGCGGATCGCCTGGGCCAGGGCCGGGTCGGCGTGGTCGGCGAAGTAAGGAAACGGCGTGCTCGCACCCCATTCCTCGCCCTGGAAGATCATCGGGATAAACGGCGAGGTCAGGAGCAAGACGGCGGCCACCTTGAGCCTGGCCGGGCTGAGCAGGGCGGACGTGCGGTCGCCGGTGGCACGGTTGCCGACCTGGTCGTGGTTCTGGGTGCAGACTACGAACTCGGTTCCGGTCAGGCCGGCCGGGGACCGGCCGTAGGCACGGCGGCGGAACGCCGAGTAGCCGCCGTCGTAGATCCAGGCCTGGCGCTCGGCCTTAGCTAGCTGCGGCAGCGAACCGTAGTCGGCGTAGTAACCTGAGCGCTCGCCGGTCAAGGTCGCGTGCACGGCATGGTGCCAGTCGTCGGCCCAGCAAGAGTCGAGGCCGTAGCCGCCGGCGGCCGGCGGGCTGACGATTCTCGGGTCATTGAGGTCGCTCTCGGCGATCAGGTAAAGGGGCCGCCCGACGTGGGCCGCCAGCGCCTTCACCTCGTCGGCTAGCTCGGCGAGGATGTGGGTCGCTGAGGTGTCATAGATGGCGTGGACCGCGTCGATCCGCAGGCCGTCGAAATGGTAGTCGCGCAGCCACATGGTGGCGTTGTCGATGACAAACCGGCGGACCTCGGCGCTGTCCGCGCCGTCGAAATTCACCGCCTCGCCCCAGGGCGTGTGATACCGGGTAGTGAAATACGGGCCGAATTCGGCGAGGTAATTATCGGCCGGACCCAGGTGGTTCCATACGACATCGAGCAGGATTGAGAGGCCGTGCCGGTGGGCGGCGTCGACGAGTGCTTTCAGGTCGTCCGGGCTGCCGTAGTGGTGATACGGCGCGAAGGGGCTGACGACGTCGTAGCCCCAGCCTCGGTGGCCAGGGAATTCGGCGACCGGCATGAGCTCTACGGCACCGACGCCGAGGTCGGCTAGGTGCGGAAGGCGGTCGATCGCGCCGGTGAAGGTCCCCGAGGGTGAGAACGTGCCCACGTGACCCTCGTAGATCACTGTGCCCGCGAGCGGCCGGCCGCGCCAGTCGCTGGTCCAGGAGTAGCTGCCCTGGTCGACGAGCCGCGAAGGCCCTTTGGTGCCTTCTGGAAGGAATTTTGACCTTGGGTCGGGGCGAGGCTGCCCTCCGTCCAAGCTGAACGCGTAGTCGGTGCCTGGTCCGGCTGACTCGTCGGTGCCGCTCCACCAGCCGTCGTCGCCGCGGTGCATCGGCACCCGGCGACCGGCGAGCACGACGTCAACTTGTCCTGGGCGGGGCGCCCAGACTTTGAATTCGTGCACCTAGTCCTCGCGCGCCAGGACCTGGACAGGGAAGAACCGCAGCAGCGTAGCGGCCGCCGCCGGGCCGCCCTGATGGGCCTCGCTGCTGAGCACGCTGACCCAGCGACCGGGCGGGAGCATCACCTGGGTCCCTGTCCACGGGTCAGCGGCGCTCGTCGCCAGCCTTGGCACGATCACCGCGAGGCCACCCGACCTGGTGAAGGCGATGAACCGGTCCGCGCCGTTGCCTCGCACTTCGAGCGGCTCGTAGCCTGAGGTACGGCTGTAGCAGTGCGGATGCGTCCGCCGGTGCGTGAGCAGCCGGCTGATCAGCCAGAGCTTCGTGCCGCCGGCGTCCTCGCGGGCGAACGCCTGCTGCGGTCCGGCGTCGGCGAGTTCGGCGAGGAGGGCGGCGCGGGCGGCGAAGTCGACGGGCCTGCGGTTGTCCGGGTCCACGAGCGAAAGATCCCACACCTCGCTGCCCTGATAGAGGTCGGGGACCCCAGGGCAGGTAAGCAGCAGCGCGACCTGAGCCAGCGAGTTCAGGCGGCCGCGGGCGACGATGCTGTGCTTGGCGAGGAACGTCGCGACGGCTGCGACGAACGCGGTGTCGGAGAGCACCGCCGCCACGAATTCGGTCAGCGCGTCCTCGTAGCCAGGCTGGGGATCGGTCCATGACGTGTGGACCTTGGCTTCCCTGGCCGCCTTGATCAGGGATGATCGCAGCCGCTCAGGTTCGATCGGCCACGCCCCGACGAGCGTCTGGTAGAGCAGGTGCTCGATGGCCCGGTCGGGCCAGCTGCCGCGGCCATGCCTTCCCGCCCGTCTCTTGTGCCTGGCGTTGTGCTCTGACCAGTCGGCGAGCGCCGCGTTCCAGGCGTGCGGCAGTTCGGAAAGGACGCTCATCCTGGCCCGGACGTCGCCGCTGCGCTTGGTGTCGTGGGTGGACAGGGTCAGCATCGCGTCCGGCCAGTGCAGGGCCGCGTAACGCATCGCGTCGTGGAAATCGGAGATGTCGCCGCCGAACTTCGCAGGGTCGCCGCCGACCTCGTTCAGGCAGGCGAGCGGCTGGTAACGGTAAAAGGCGGTGTCTTCGAGGCCCTTGGCCATCACCGGGGCGCTCACCTGGGCGAACCTGACCGCGAAGCGAGCTTCCCTGTCGCCTTCGTAGCGCAGCACGAGCAGCCCGCCGATGAAGTCGAACAGTTCGGCGTCCAGGTCGGGTCTTCGCTGCCTGGCCGCCGTCACCGCCGCCGCGACCTTCGCCCGGTCGGCCAGCGTCACTTCGTGGCCGGGGCGCGGATAGGAGCGGTAGACCGCGAACGCGGCCAGCACCTCCTTGAGCGACTCGCGCAGCTCGCGGCGGGTGTAATCCCGCTGGCGGCGGTGGTGCTCGCAGATGTCGGCGAGCTGGGTGGTCAGCCGCTCGATCTCGGTGGCCAGGTCCTCGGCCATGATCTGCAGCTTCGCGGCGTGCGCGATCGCGCCGAAGTCGGTGCCCAGGCCGGTGAAGCTGGCGTAGCCGTCAAGGATCGGCTCGCGGCCAGCCTGGTCGATGAACAGCTCGCCGACCAGGTTAAGGAAGTCATAGCCCGTGGTGCCGGAAACCGGCCAGGATCCCGGCAGCTTCTCGTCGGGGCCGAGGATCTTCTCGACGACGAGGTAGGCGTCGGCGGCCGCGGCCTTTACCCTGGTCAGGTACCCCTCCGGGTCAGCTAGGCCGTCCACGTGGTCTACCCGCAGGCCAGTCACCGAGCCCTCTTCGATCAGGCGGAACGGCAGCTCATGTACGTCGTCGAAGACCTCCTGGCGCTCGATGCGCAGGCCCGCGAGTGTGTCGATGTCGAAAAAGCGGCGGTAGGAAAGCTCCTCGGCGGCGGTGCCCCAGTAGGCGAGCCGGTAGTTCTGCCGCCCGAGCAGTTCGTCAAGGCGGTCGGCGTCGCTGTTGACCGACTCGATCTCGGCATCGATCGCCTGGGCCACGTCCTCGTGGTGCTCGCAGAGGGCGGCCAGCTTGACGCGCAGTTGCTCGATGCCCAGGTGCCGCTCCGCCACCGCCTCAGGTTCGGTGAGGATCGCGTGCGGCAGGTTGCCGAGGTCGGTGGCGATGGTCTTGAGCTCGGCCGAACCGGCCGCGTCGGCCGCGCTCATCAGCAGGTCATCGAGGGTGCGCGGCGACAACGGCGCCTCGTTGTCGTGGTAGGCGACCGTGAAAGAGCCGCCCTCGCGCCGGATCGTCAGCTCACCGGCCTCTAGCACCCTCCCGTACCTGTCGGCCAGCACCGGCATGAGCACCGTCGCCGTCAGCTTCCGTTCTGGCGGGTCCCAGTCGATGTCGAAGTAGCCGGCGTAGCGGCTAGCCGGCCCGTTCTCCAGCACGTCCCACCACCAGGCGTTGGCCTTCCCGGCCAGGGCCATGTGGTTGGGGACGATGTCGAGCAGCTGGCTCATTCCGTGCGTGGTCAGCGCTCCGGTGAGCCGCCGGTAGCCGGCCTCGCCGCCAAGTACCTCGTTGAACCTGGCGTGGTCGACGATGTCGTAGCCGGCTGAGCCGGCCGAAGCGGCCCGCTGGATCGGCGAGCAGTACAGGTGGGAGATGCCGAGACTGGCCAGGTACCCGATGATCACGGCGGCATCGTCGAACGTGAAGGCAGGGCCGAACTGTACCCGATAAGTGGCCGACGGGATCAAACCGTCGGGCCGCGGGTGTTCAGTCACTGGGCCGTCACCTTCCTACGGCTCCCCGCCACGCTTACCACAGTAGATAAGCACTGGCCGCGATGGGCGCAGTTCCGGCAACAAATCACCAGGGCGCGCTGGCAGGGGGGTGCGGCGGGTCATCGCCTCCGCACCCCGGAAGGCGGTCGGCTCAGGGGATCGCGAGGTGGGTGACTTGCCAGCCCTTGCCGTTCCAGTGCTCGGCGACCGGCTGCGGAGTGCTCGTCGGGGTGAGCTGGTAGGTGCCCGTGGCCATGCAGTTGCCCGGGCTGCCGCAGACCAGGGAGGTCATCGTGGGGAGTTGGCCGCTCGCCAGCGCCAGCGGGACGGATCCCCACTCGGTGCCGTTCCAGACCAGGCTCCCTGACGAGTCGGGGGACCCGATCGCCAGGCAGAAGTGCGGGGAGGCGCAGTCTGAGACTGCCGGGGCGTCGCAACTGGTCAGGTGGTGGCAGGCGGCCGCCAGGTGGGCCGTGGCGCTGTGCCAGGTGTTCCCCCGGTTGTCGGTGGTCGCGGCCTCGCCAGGTTTTGCCGTTCCACGCCTCGGCTAGCGGGATATAGAGCTTTCCGGTCTTGTGGTTGTAGCCGCTCGCGACGCAGAACGAGGCGCCAGCGCACGACTCCACGTTGATGACCGCTGGACCCGCGGTGTGCGGACGGGATTTCGCGGCCTGGGCGGTACCGCCTAGTCCGGCCGTGAGTGCCATCGCTGCCAACGCCGCCAGGGTAAGACGTACTTTCATCGCAGTGCCTCCGGGCCGAAATCCGCGTCCGCGTCATCATCCAGACGCGTCGCAACCGCCCGGGGTTTACCGGGCGCGCAGGGCTCGGGTCCTCCCGGCTTTGGCATGATTGCTTGCGGGCAACTACCGACACCGCTGGAGGCAGCGATGAAATACGTGAACCTTGGTTCCACTGGACTGCGGGTCTCCAGGATCTGCCTGGGGATGATGAGCTACGGCAACGACAGCGACCGTCCCTGGGTGCTTGACGAGGACGCGGCCGAGCCGATCGTCAAGGCGGCGGCTGACGGCGGCATCACGTTCTTCGACACCGCCGACGTGTATTCGGGCGGCGCCAGCGAGGTCGCTACCGGCAAGTTGCTCAGCAAGTACTTCAGCAGGGAAGAGGTCGTCGTCGCCACCAAGGTGCACGGCGCCATGGGGGCAGGCGAGAACGAGCGCGGCCTGTCCCGCAAGCACATCCTGGCCGGGATCGACGCCTCGCTGCGGCGGCTGAATCTTGAGTACGTCGACTTGTACCAGATCCACCGCTGGGACAGGCGGACGCCAATCGAGGAGACCATGCAGGCGCTGCACGACGTGGTCAGGGCCGGCAAGGCGAGGTATATCGGCGCGAGCTCGATGTACGCGTGGCAATTCGCCAAGGCGCAGCACATCGCCGATCTCGGCGGCCTGACCAGGTTCGTGACCATGCAGAATCACTACAACCTGATCTACAGGGAAGAAGAGCGGGAGATGATTCCGCTGTGCGCCGATCAGGGCGTGGGCGTGATCCCGTGGAGCCCGCTGGCGAGGGGGCTGCTGGCCGGGAACCGTACCAGGGGCGGCGAGCGGCTCACGACGAGGTCGAACTCGGACGCGTTCGGTGACTCGCTCTACCAGGCCAGCGACTTCGACGTGGTTGACCGGGCCGAAGAACTGGCCGCCGGACGCGGCGTGCCGACCGCGCAGGTCGCGCTCGCCTGGCTGCTGCAGCGTCCTGGTGTCACCGCGCCGATCATCGGGGCGACCAAACTCGGCCATCTCACCGACGCGCTGGCGGCGGAAGAACTTACGCTATCGGCGGATGAAATGCATAAACTGGAAGAGCTTTACGTGCCGCATGCTATTCGCGGGCATTAGCATACCGGACATTCTCCTACCCTTTAGGCCGGCCAGCAGACTATGCCGCTCTGCTCGGCTAATATCTTGAATTGGGGATTCAGTAGCGGCCTTTCGCAGGCCGGTCGGGGGGCTGGGGAATGCAAACTGCTCGCTGGAGAATGCTGGTCATTTCGGTGACTATCACCGCCGGTACGGTCGGTGGATTGGTCGCCTCGATTACGGGAGCGCTGGCCGCACATCAGACCGCTCCTTCCAGGTCGGCGGCGCGGCCTGACGCGGTGCTGAAGCTCGCACCGTCGCAGGCCGCGCCGCTGGTGACCGACGCCGTCGGCAAGTCAAGGTCCAAGCGCGGGCAGACCGCGCCGATGATGAGCCAGGCCATGCTCGCGGCCAATGCCGCTAAGCAGCAGGCGGCCGTGGGCTACCTGCGGCAGGCCAGTCCGCCGGCCTCGAAGTACCTGGTCCAGACCCAGCAGGCCCAGGTACGCAACTACTTCTGCGGCCCGGCGACCGTCACGGAAATGCTCGCCCAGTTCGGCGTAAAGCTCAGCCAGACCGCCGCCGCGAAGCAACTCGGCACCGACGGTTCTGGCACGGACTGGTCGAACAGCAGGGGCTACCCGGTCGCGAGGGTTCTCGACGCCAACCAGCAGACGACAAGCTACGTAGCCGTCGGCCTGCCGTGGACGCCGAACAACGCCAACGTCAGGACCTATGAAAACGACTTGGTTACTGACCTGAACCGTGGCGCCGGCGTGCCGATGGCCGGCAACGCGTACGAGGTCCCCGGCGGGCCGCACCTGGTCGGGCACCCGGCGGGCCAGGAGATCATGCACTGGTTCGATATCAGGGGCTACTCCCAGGGCGGCGCGGTCACGGCCTACGAGGACTCGGTACACGGCGCGCCGAGCATCGCCTGGAATGGCTCCGTGCCCGCTTACTCCACGCTGCCGTCGGCGACGATCGTGTACATCCTCGGGGCGCGTGGCTACATCTGGTAGCGGGGCGATGGGCAGGCGGTTGGCTTGCTTGGCCCTGGCCCTGTGCTTGCTGGCCGGGTGCGGGCGGTCCGAGCAGGCTCCGAAGCGGGCGGCTAGCGCGTCGGCCACTCCGGTCGCGCGCTCGAATCCGGCGGTCCCGGCGGCGGGCGCCTTCTGCACAGGCGGCCGGTCCTCGGCGGTCGGCCTCGCGAGCGTGGTGCCGGGATCGCTCGGCGAGGAGGCGGTGCCACTCGGCGTGACCGCTTCCGGGCGCACCGGCTACGTGTCTCTCTGGACGGGGAAGTTCGCCGGGGTCGCGGCGCTGGACTTGAGGACCGGGGCGTTCCGGCCGATCAAGCGGTTCGCTTCGCCTGGCGCGGATCAGGCGGACGGTGCCTGGGGCGGACGCTGGCTGGTCTGGGAGGAAACCTACTCGCTGCAAAGCCTCGATGACTTCACCGTCTACGCGTGGAACTCAGTGACCGGCAAGGTAGTGCGGATCGGGCATTCGCTTGCCGGGCGGACCGGTACTCCGTGGCCAAGTCCCTGGCACGCACCGGCCGTGTCCGGGGATTACGCGGCCTGGGCGCAAGGGTACGGGCCGGGCGGGCTGGTGCAGATCAGGCTGGCTGACCTGCGTACCGGACGGGTGTCGGTCGTCGCGGAGGGACATGTCCAGGCGCCGTTCTTCGACGGCGGCCTGCTGGTGTGGCCGGCGTCTGACCGGCCTGGAGCGGAGACCTCGCTCCGGGCTTACAGTCTCTCCACCCGCGCTGCCTCGCCGCTGCCGGCCGCGCTGCGGTCGGTACACGGCACTGACTTCGTGGCCAGTGACGGTACCAGGACCGCGTACTTTAACGCCGGGCTGACCGAGCTGTATTACTCACCGGCCCCTGGCCAGCCCGGCCGGGTAATGCTCAGGCTGCCAGCCGCAGCTGGGTTCACCGGGCTTGGTCTTGGCGCCGACCTGGTGACCTGGAGCACGACAACGGCGACCTACGCGGCGAGCACGGTCACCGGTAGGTACGTCCAGGTAACACCCGCTTACGGTTTCGCGGTCGCGGGCCAGGGGCCTGACATCCTTGTCGCGGACGCGCCTCTCGGCAAGTCAGTTCACCCGGCCCTGCCCCTGCACGTCGTCAGCCTCCGCCCCGCCGCCGCTCCGAGGTGCGCAGGTCGCCGCGCCTGACCGGTGCTCACTCTGGAGGAGTGGTCCCGCAGTCTGGGCAGAGGCCGAAGAGTTCCAGGGTGTGCCCGACCTCGGTGAACCCGGCTTGGTCGGCTACTTGCTCGGCCCAGTGTTCCACGGCGCGGCCCTCAACTTCGACGCTGCGGCCGCAATTGCGGCAGGTCAGGTGATGGTGGTGCGTGTCGGTCTGGCAGCGGCGGTACAGGATCTCGCCGGACGAGTCCCTGATCGCGTCGATCCTGCCGCTCTCGCTGAGGACCTGGAGGTGCCGGTAGACGGTAGTCAGGCCGACTTGCTCGCCGCCCTCGCGTAGTTCGGCGTGGATCTGCTGGGCACTGCAGAAGCCGGGGAGGCGGTCGAGCACCGAGGCGACCGCCTCGGCCTGGCGGGTACCCCTGACCCTGGTGCCGTGCGGTCTGCCTCCTGAGACACGTTCAGGCATACTCACATCTCGCACGGTAGCAGCCAGGGCGGTGCGGTCTCGCCGGTCGGCATCGCCGAAGATGTAGTCATGGCGGAAAGGCTGCGTGACGCGACTAGTCCCTACCTGCTCCAGCACTCGGACAACCCGGTCGACTGGTGGCAATGGGGCGAAGAGGCGTTCGCCGAGGCGCGGCGCCGGGATGTGCCCGTGCTGCTCTCGGTCGGGTACTCGGCCTGCCATTGGTGCCACGTGATGGCGCACGAGTCGTTTGAGGACGAGGCGACCGCCGAGGTGATGAACTCTCGCCTCGTGTCGATCAAGGTCGACAGGGAAGAGCGGCCGGACGTCGACGCGGTGTACATGACCGCTACCCAGGCGATGACGGGACAGGGCGGCTGGCCGATGACCGTGTTCATGACGCCTGACCGGGAGCCGTTCTACTGCGGTACCTATTACCCGCGGGAGCATTTCGTCCGCCTGGTGCTCGCGATCTGCGAGGCCTGGAAGGACAAGCACGCTGACGTCACCACTCAGGCCAGCCAGATCGCCGCCGCCATTGCCGAGACCGCCGGGCAAGGGACCGCGGCCGGCGGGGCGGGGGTAGTCGCCGGGGCGGCCGGGCTCGGCGAGGCCGCGGTCGGGGCGCTGGCGGCGCGCTATGACGCCAGGCGGGGCGGTTTCGGGCGGGCGCCCAAGTTCCCGCCTTCTACGGTGCTCGAGTTCTTGCTGAGGCACTCCGAGCGGCCGGGCGGTTCGCCGCAAGGAGAGCGGGCGCTCGCCATGGCGGCGGGTACCGCCGAGGCGATGGCCAGGGGCGGCATCTATGACCAGCTTGGCGGCGGGTTCGCGAGGTACAGCGTGGACTCCGATTGGGTGGTGCCGCATTTCGAGAAGATGCTGTACGACAACGCGCAGCTGGCGAGGGTGTACGCGCACTGGTGGCGGCGCGGCGGCGGTACCGGCGAACTGGCCAGGCGCGTTGCCTTGCGGACCTGCGACTGGATGCTGATCGACCTCCGGACGCCGGAGGGCGGATTCGCGAGCGCGCTCGACGCGGACAGCGAGGGTACTGAAGGCGCGTTCTACGTGTGGACGCCCGAGGAACTTACCGAGGTGCTCGGCGCGGATGACGGCGCGTACGCGGCCTCGCTGTTCTCGGTCACCGCGGCGGGCACGTTCGAGCACGGGCGTTCTGTGCTTCAGTTGCCGGCCGATCCGCAGGATCAGGAGCGCTACGAAGACGTCAGGCTGCGGCTGCTTTCCGCGCGAGGCGGGCGGGTCTGGCCGGCGCGGGACGACAAGGTGGTAGCGGCCTGGAACGGGCTGGCGATCACGGCGCTGGCTGAGGCGGGGCTGTTGTTCGACGAACCCGGCTACGTGACCGCGGCGCAGCGCACGGCTGAGCTGATCGCGCGGGTGCATCTGTCGGACGGGAGACTCGTGCGGTCGTCCCGCGACGGCGTAGCCGGGTCAAGCGCCGGGGTGCTCGAGGACTACGCCTGCGTCGCGGCCGGGTTCCTCGCGTTGTCGGGCGTGACGGGGGAAGGCCGGTGGGTCAGCCTGGCCGGGACCCTGCTTGACGTGGCGGTTGAGCGGTTCCGGGCCGAAGGCGGCGGGTTCTACGACACGGCCGACGACAGTGAGGAGCTCATCTACCGTCCGGCCGACCCGGCCGACGGGCCGACTCCTTCAGGCACGTTCGCGATCGCCGGTGCGCTGCTCAGCTATTCGGCGCTGACTGGCTCGGCGACCCACAGGGAGGCCGCCGCCGAGGGGCTTGGCGCGCTCAAGGCCCTCGCGGCCAGGTATCCGCAGGCGGCCGGCTGGGGGCTGGCCGTGGCCGAGGCGTTCATCGCCGGGCCAGCCGAGATCGCGATCATCGGTCCCGCCGGGGATGAGCGTACGAAGGCGCTGCACGCCGCGGCCTGGTTCGGAGCCCCGCCTGGAGCCGTGATCGCCACCGGACCCGGTGGCGATGGTGTCCGCTCAGCGGTACCGCTGCTCACCGGGCGTGACCTGGTCGACGGCCAGCCGGCGGCATTCGTCTGCCGTGAGTTCACCTGTCGGCTCCCGGTCACGACGCCGGACGAACTGCTGGCCCAGCTGCGCTCCTGAGCGGTCGCTGTCGTCCGGTCTCGCGCGCCAGGTGGTCCTTAAGTGACCTAGCGTCACCGCATCTGGCCTGGTAAGACAGTTATGCGTGCTGGTTGTAAAACTTTCGGCTAGGTTAGGCGTCTAACATAGCGACGGGATAGGAAATCCGGATACTCGCACGGCTGATCACTTTCGCCAAGGCGAGTTGGCCGGGCATAATTCGGGTAGCGGCAGGAACGCCCCCGAGCGGAAGGGTCCGAGATTGCGCACGTTGGCGCGTCGGCTACTGCCTGTAATCGTCCCTGTGCTGGTGTTTGGCCTGGTACTTAGCCTGGTGCTGACCGGGGCGTTCCGTAACTCGCGGTCCGGGCTGAGCCTCGGCGGTGGCCGGGCTCCTCGCTCGGCTACTCATGCGCGCACCGCCGGGGTAAGCGGGACGGTCGGGCTGATCCCGGGTTCCAGCGGGAGCGGAGCAGGTAGTGCTTCCTGGGCGCACACGCTGACGGTCGCCGCCAAGCCGCTGCCTTCGGCCAGCCACACCGCCGTACCTAAGCTGGCCAAGCTGCTCCAGGCCGACGTGCTCGTAGTCAACGGTGCCCCGCTTTCGGTCGCCATTGCTCGCGAACTGCGGAAACTCCACGGCGTCACTGCGGCCGTTCCGGTCGACGCGGGCCGGATCACGGTTAATGGCGTCTTCGTCAACGTGCTCGGCGTGCGGGCGGCCGCGTTCCGCCCCTTCGCGGCCAAGCCGACGGCCAAGTCGACGACCTTGTGGAAGAACGTCGCGGCCGGCGGGATGGCGATCTCCTACACGATGGGGACGCAGGACAGGCTGTCGCTGAACAAGCCAGTCAAGGTAACAGGATCGCGGACGCTCAACCTGCCGGTAGCCGGGTTCGGCACCGTCGGCATCGGCGGGGTTGACGCCGTGGTGTCCACCTCGGTGGGCAAGTCGCTCGGCCTGCCATCGGACAACGCGATAATCATCAGCGCGCCGAACACCAGGCTCGACGTCCTGATGCGGGAGATCAAGAAGCTGGTGCCTTCGACGGCGGCGGTGGCCGCGCTCGTGACCCAGATCATTACGGGCGGCGGCAGCGGCACTACCGCCGACGGCGCGGCCGGCGAGACCATGACGCTGGGCACCGATGTCGCCGGTCAAGGTCCAGGGCTCACGCAGCAGCAGCTCACCAAGTTCCTGTCGGCCGCAGTGAGCAGGGTCGGTCTGCCTTATGTCTGGGGCGGCGACGGGCCGAACGTCTTCGATTGCTCTGGCCTGGTGCAGTGGTCACTGCGGCAGGCTGGCGTGGTGATGCCAAGAGTGGCGGCCGACCAGGCCAGGACCGGTCCATTGCTTCCGCTCAGCGGGCTTGAGCCAGGAGACCTGCTCTTCTATCACACCGATCCGACCGCCCCCGACTACATCTCGCACGTGGCCATCTACCTCGGCAACGGCAAGATGCTCCAGGCGCCGGAGCCCGGCATGGACGTGCAAGTGGTGAAGGCCGACTTCGGAGCCGGCTTCGCCGGCGCGATCAGGATCTACCCGAAGGTAGCCGCCGCGGTAGCCGGCAACATCGCCGGCGAAGCCGGTGGCCGGACCGCTCAAAGCTGATAAATCACCCTCAGCTGGCCTCGCCGCAGGCGCGCGAGCCGCCGAGGGCGGCCGCGAGCTCTCCGACCGCATCAGCTAAACGGGCAGGGAGCTCAGCTGACCGCCACGATGGCCCAGCGATGTTGTTGCGGCACCCGCGACGAGGCAGATAGTCGGTTTTGTCCGGCTCGGGGTGACTGTGCGCCGGAGCCGAAGCCAGCCAGGGCTGTCGGGCGGGTCGTCCGGCGGTATCTTGCCAGGCGTTCGCAACTGTGTAATCATAATTACATGAGTACAGACAGCACGGAACAGCAAGGTTCACCCATCGACCGGCTTCGCGGCTGGTTCACTGGCCGGATGCCGAGCGAATGGCTTGACGGCTCGCTTGAGGTCAAGGCTGACCGCGAGGAGATCACGATTATCGTGCCGATCGCGGCGCCAGAGACGGTCGACGGCGCCTCGGAGAGCGAGAAGGCCGCGGCCTGGGAAGGACGCAGCCGCAGGTTCCGCGAGGACACCAGGCAGCAGCGGATCGAGATCGCCCGCGATGCTGAGCACACTTTCGGCCGTAAGGTCTCCTGGGGAGTTCGTGCCGGGAACACCGGGGAGAGCATTGTGATGTTCACCACGTTCTCCGTGCCGGTGATGACCAGGCTCAGGCAGAGCGAGCGGATGGTCCTCGACACACTGGTCGATGCCGGAGTGGCGAGGAGCCGCAGCGACGCACTGGCCTGGTGCGTGAGACTGGTCGGCCAGCATGAGGACTCTTGGCTCTCTGACCTGCGAGAAGCTCTCCAGCACGTCGAGCAGGTGCGTTCAGGAGGGCCAAGGTCGGCTTAAGGCAGGCGGTCCAGGCAGCGGCTCGAGAGCAGCTGCCAAGATCACGACCCGCCAAACCTTGGTGACGTTCCGCATGCGTTCAGCGGCAATCGATTACAGGCAGCGAGGCTCGCATATTTGATCCTCGCCGTCCGGGGTACACTCCCCAAATCGATCCCGCGAGTCCGGGTCCTTTTTTGGGCTGCCCGGACTGCCTAGCCCGCAGCGGAGCGTTCGGTGCACCACAGTAGTGCAGCGCCAGCCGAGGAGGAGCAGTCGTGGTTTATGAGGTGAGGGCCGCGTTCGTGGAATGGAATCCCACCGCGGAGCGGCTACGTGAGTTGACCGAGAAGATGCCTAACTCATCGGTGACGGAGTTCGACAACGTCGTCGTCAAGGCGCGGGTTGACTCTCGCAGCACCAGGTCAACCTTCGTGGTAGCGGACTCGACCAATGCCACAAGCCAGACCATCACCCGCGATGAGTACGACCGCATCTCCGCCGAGCAGGACGCCTACATCGCGGGGGAGCAGATGGTCGTCGTCGACGGTTACATCGGCTCCGACCCGAAGTTCCGCACCAGGGCCAGGCTGATCATGGAGGCGGCGAACGCCAACGTGGCCGGCATGCAAAAGCAGTTGTACTACCCCGTCGAAGCCGACTACGACCCGGCGACGTGGGAGCCAGACACCACCGTCATCTACACGCCCAACCTCGCCGCTCCCGGCTACCCCGACGACCGCGTCATCGCGGTTGACCTGCGCGATAACATCACCCGCGTGCTCAACTCTGACTACTTCGGTGAGTCAAAGAAGGGCGGCCTGCGGATGTGGAACAACATCGTCTACAACCGCGGCGGCCTGTCGCTGCACGCCGGCTGCAAGGTCATGCCCAGGGACGGTGACCCCACCGCGATCCTCATCGTCGGCCTGTCGGGCACCGGCAAGACCACGACGACCTTCACGACCCAGCTCGACAGCAAGCCGGCCCAGGACGACTTCGTCGCGCTCATGCCGGGCGGCAAAGTCTACACGACCGAGAACGGGTGCTTCGCGAAGACCTTCGGTCTCGACCCCAGGTACGAGCCGGCTATCTACAACGCGACGACGAAGCCGGACGCTTACCTGGAGAACGTCTCCGTGGACGCGGAAGGCAAGGTCGACTTCTTCGACACCTCCTACACCAAGAACGGTCGCACCACCTGGCCGTTCTCCTACGTGCACCCCTGGCCCGGCAACGAGGTCCCGCCCGCTGAATTTTTGCTGATACTGAACAGGAACGAGAACATCGTCCCTGGTGTCGCCAGGCTCGACCGGGCCCAGGCCGCCGCCTATTTCATGCTCGGCGAGACTACGGGCACCTCGGCGGGCGGCAAAGACGAGGAAGGCAAGTTCCTTCGGGTGCCGGGTACCAACCCGTTCTTCCCGAGGAACATGGCCGACATGGGCAACCGGATGCTCGAGTTGCTCGACAGCCATGAACTCAAGGTCTACGTGCTGAACACCGGCCGCATCGGCGGCAAGGACGACGCGACGTCCAAGAAGGTCACGATCCCCTATTCGTCGGCGACCGTGCAGGCCATTGTCGAGGACACGATCGAATGGGAAGAGGACCCCGACTTCGGCTACGAGGTCGCCAGGTCCCTGCCTGGCGTCGACGACGCCGAGATCCTCCAGCCCCGCAAGCTCTACGAGCGCCTCGGCCGCACGGACGAGTACAACGCCCTGGTTGCCCGGCTGAAGAAGGAGCGCAGGGAGTACCTGACCTCCTTCCCTGGCCTTGAGGAAGCGATCGTCAAGTCCATCGGCTAAAAGTGGCACCGACTTGAGACGGGCCGCGGGGCGCCTCGCCTCGCGGCCCGTTTTCTATCAAGATCATGCCGACCCAGCAGGCAACGTGAGATAGCGTGCGTAGGGTCGTCGATGGTGCGCGGGCACGCCGACACCTCATCGGCCGTTGTAAAGCCAACGAGCCTCGTGCGGCCTCTCGGTCGTGCGCCGGCGACGCGGTGGCGAGGGTCTGGCGACGGTCTGGCGAGGGTCTGGCGAGGCTCCGACCGCAGCTAGAGCAGTCACGAATACCCATACGGCTGGCGGCAGCGAGGAAGGGTGCCTGATGCGCCTGATGCGCCTGATCCCATTTCGCGGTCTTGTGTACCGGGTCTACGAGCGGAGGCTTGAGTACCTGCTCGCCAAGTCACGGGTACCAAAGCACGTCGGGGTCATGTGCGACGGCAACCGCCGGTGGGCGCGCTCGGCGGGATTCCCCGACGTCAGTAGCGGTCACCGCAAAGGGGCTGACAAGATCTTCGAACTGCTCGACTGGTGCCGCGACGCCGGCGTTGAGGTGGTCACCTTGTGGCTGCTCTCCACGGACAACCTGGTGGCCAGGCCCGAGTCAGAGATCGAGCCGCTGCTCGCGATCATCGAGAACACGGTCAGGGAGCTTGTCGCCCAGAACTGGCGGGTGAAGCCGGTCGGCGCGCTCGACATGCTGCCAGCCGAGATGGCCCACGTACTCAAGGGTGCCGATGAGGAGACCGCCGGCCGCCCAGGACTTCAAGTCAACGTCGCGGTCTGCTACGGCGGCCGCCGCGAGATCGCCGACGCGGTCCGCTCGCTGCTGCTCGAGCAGGCCACCAAGGGCACCACGATCGAGGAGCTAGCCGAGATCCTGGACGTCGAGCACATCGCCGAGCACCTGTACACGGCCGGCGTGCCCGATCCTGACCTGGTCATCAGGACCTCGGGCGAGCAGCGGCTCGGCGGGTTCCTGCTCTGGCAGAGCGCGCACTCGGAGTTCTACTTCTGCGACGCCTACTGGCCGGCGTTCCGCAAGGTAGATTTCCTTCGCGCGCTGCGTTCCTACGCCGACAGGCAACGCCGCTTCGGCGGTTGAGGTGCGGCGAAGCCGCCTGATTTCTGCGTATCTCGGGCTAAACGCCGGCTGAACTTCGCGCGTCAGCTCAGTTTCCTGGCGTGCCGCTACTTTCGCGCAGTGGCCTGCTGCGGGTACCGTCGAAAGCTGACAGGCGGTGCATAGCCGCCCGACGGGAAGGCCCTCGAGAATTCTCGAGCTCCACGCCGGCGTACGCCGGCGAGCTGAGCGAAGGGCCGGCGCCCGGCCCTCAGCTGGCCGGCCCCGGCCCCCGCGACAGCCTTGCGTCCGTCGCCCTCCGCGGCTTGGCGCTCAGGCTCGAGCTATCGCCAGATCATTGGAGACTGAGTGGCCACTTCCGCAGCCGCCCGCACAGCGGGCACGAGTTCTGCTAGCAAGTACGACGTGGTGTCCGAAGGCCAGGTAACGACCGCTCCGCCCGCCACGGGAGCCGCACGGCCGAAGGGAACGCGCGCCAAGCGCACCCCGGCGGCGAGCGCCCCGGCGGCAGCTCAGGTCAGCGGTACCCAAGATGACACCGACCGTCGCACCTATGTGCTCGACACGAGCGTCCTGCTCGCCGACCCCGGCGCCTTCAGCAGGTTCGCTGAGCACAGAGTCGTACTCCCGCTAGTAGTGATCGCCGAGCTTGAAGCCAAGCGAAATCATCCTGAGCTTGGGTTTTTTGCTCGCGCTGCGCTGCGCCACCTCGACGACCTGCGAATCATCCATGGCCGGCTCGACGCCGATATCGAGATCAGCGACCTGGGCGGAACGATCAGGGTCGAGCTGAACCACTCCGACGCTTCCGTGCTCCCGGCCGGCTTCCGGCTGGGCGACAACGACACCAGGATCCTCTCCGTCGCCCGCAGCCTCGCCGCCGAAGGCCAGGAAGTCATCCTGGTCAGCAAGGATCTCCCGCTGCGGATCAAGGCCGCAGCGATTGGCCTGGCCGCGCAGGAGTACCGCGCCGAACTGCCACCGGATTCCGGCTGGACCGGCATGGCCGAGTTCGAGGTCACCGCCGGCGACCTGGACCAGCTCTATTCCGAAGGCACTCTCGACTACGTCCCCGCTCGTGAGCTGCCCTGCCACACCGGCCTGGTGCTCTACTCGAGCCTCTCAGGCTCAGGCAGTGCCCTGGCGCGCGTCCAGCCCGACAAATCAGTCAAACTCGTTCGCTGTGACCGCGACGTGTTCGGTCTCCGGGGCCGGAGCGCCGAGCAGCGAGTAGCGCTTGACCTGCTGCTCGACCCCGACATCGGCATCATCTCGCTCGGCGGCCGGGCCGGGACCGGCAAGTCGGCGCTCGCGCTCTGCGCCGGCCTTGAAGCCGTTCTCGAGCGCGGCCAGCACCGCAAGGTCGTCGTCTTCCGCCCGCTCTACCCGGTGGGCGGCCAGGAACTCGGCTACCTCCCAGGCTCGGAAGCCGACAAGATGAACCCGTGGGCGCAGGCCGTCTTCGACACCCTCGGCGCCGTCACCACGCCGAACGTGATCGAGGAAGTAGTGGCCAGGGACATGCTCGAGGTCCTGCCGCTTACCCACATCAGGGGCAGGTCGCTGCACGACTCGTTCGTGATAGTGGACGAGGCTCAGTCACTGGAACGCGGCGTGCTCCTCACCGTGCTCTCCAGGATCGGCTCGGGCTCCCGCGTCGTGCTCACCCACGACATCGCCCAGCGCGACAACCTCCGCGTCGGCCGGCACGACGGCGTGGTCGCGGTCATCGAGAAACTGAAGGGCCACCCGTTGTTCGCGCACGTCACGCTCGTCAGGTCCGAGCGCTCGCCGATCGCCGCGCTGGTCACGGAGATGCTGGAGGACACCACCGGCTAGCAGTTCCTGCCTTGGGGGCGCCCGCACCGGCCGACTGGCGGTACCGTGACCAGCGACATGAACGACATCGCGGGCGCCCAGGCCCAGACAACCGTGACTTTGCCCGTGTCCGTGATCATGCCGGTCCGCAACGAGGAACGGCACCTCGCCGAGGCGGTTTCCAGCGTGCTCGGGCAGGACTACGCCGGCGAATTGGAGCTAGTGCTCGCGGTCGGTCCCTCAAAAGATAAGACCGTCGAAATAGCCAATATGCTCGCAGCGACTGACGCACGGGTAAGAGTGGTCGAAAACCCCACGGGCCAGATCCCGGCCGCCCTGAACCTGGCCGTCGGGTCGACCAGCCACGACGTCATCGTCAGGGTCGACGGGCACGCGCTGCTCCCGCCCGGCTACATCGCCGCCGCCGTGCGGACCTTGCGCGACACCGGCGCGGTCAACGTAGGCGGCATCATGGCCGCGGAGGGGGTCACCCCGTTCCAGCGGGCGGTCGCCTGGGCCATGACCTCGCCGTTCGGGGTCGGCTCCGCCAAGTACCACACCGGCGGCGGCGCGGGCGAAGCCCAGTCGGTCTACCTGGGTGCCTTCAGGCGCTCGGCCATTGAAGGCGTCGGCGGCTACGACGAGCGGTACCTGCGCGCGGAAGACTGGGAGCTGAACCACAGGATCAGGCAGGCCGGAGGCCAGATCTGGTTCACACCTGAACTTCGCGTCAGTTACCGCCCCCGCGCCAGCATCGGCGCACTCTCATCCCAGTACTTCCACTACGGCCGCTGGCGCCACGTCGTCGCCAGAATGCACGCGGGCACGATCAACCCGCGCTACCTGGCCCCGCCCGCGGCCGTCCTCGCGATGCTGCTCGGCACCCTGGCCGGCGTCGCCGGACTGCTCGCGCTGGCGGCGGGCGTGAGTTCGTGGTGGCCTTGGCTGCTGCTGGCCGGCTTCGCCGCCCCGTTGCTCTACGTACTCGGCGTGCTCGCCGTTACCGCTTCTGCTGCTCGCGATTTGCATGGCCGGTCCCTCGCCGCCTTGCCGGCAGTGCTCGCCACCATGCACATCTCCTGGGGCGTCGGCTTCCTCGCCAGCCCGAGGCACCTCATCTCCACTGGCCGCCCGTAACGCGAGCCCTTCCCCTGGGCCAGGCCCGCGTCTGCGCCTGCCCGGTGGCCGGGGGTGACGGCGGGGGTGGGCGGCAGGTTAGTCGTCGGGGTCGGAGGTTAGGTAGGACTCGGCTAGGCGGAGGTCGGCGGGGTAGGTGATCTTGAGGTTGCGCTCGCTGCCCTTGATGGTGCGGACCTTGACGTCGGGGAGGTAGCGCAGGACGATGCCGCAGTCGTCGGTGGCGGAGAAGGCCGGGTCGGCGGCGGCTAGTTCGTGGGCGCGGCGGATCACCGACAGCCGGAAGCCCTGGGGAGTCTGGCAGCGGCCGAGGGACTCGCGGGGCGGGATCGAGATCATGGTGCCGTCGGTCAGTTGGGCGATCGTGTCGGCGGTCGGCACCACGACGCCGAGGGCCTCGCAGTTACGCAGGCCGGCGACGCAGTCCGCGATGATCCGCTGGTCGACGAGCGGCCTGGCGGCATCGTGAAAGAGCACGTTGCAATCCGCTCCGCCGTTGCTCAGCAGCTCGATCGCGCAGCGGGTCGAGCCTGGCCGGTCGACGCCGCCGGGGATGATCTTGGCGAGCTTGCGGTACTGGCCGGCGAGGAGTTCTTCGCCGGTCGGCAGGAAGGCGGCGGGCAGGACCACGATGACCTCGTCGATCCCAGGCGCGGCGTCGAACGCGGCGACCGAGTGCTCGAGCAGCGTACGGCCGGCGAGCAGCTGAAGCTGCTTGGGGACCGCGCCGCCGAGCCTGAGGCCTGAACCGCCAGCCAGGACGACCGCGACAGTTCGCATGATCGGACTTTACCTAGGCGGGCGGGCGGCTGGGGCGGATGGTCTGGTGGGTGACAGATCCGCGTTGTGCAGACACTCCTGGTTTGAAGGGCGCGCTCGTTTCGCGGCGGCCATTAGTACGCTGAGCCTTCCTAGCAGCGCAGTGTATTCAGAAGAACGCAATGCGTTAGATCAGGTGCCGGGGGGATCGGACCTTTGCCTGACGCAGGCCAGCCGTCGGCGGGGACGCGGCGAACGGGCGATCTGGTGATCGCCGTGACCAGGGCCGCCCCGGCTGGGTCAAGGCGGGTGCTCAGCTGGGCGGCGAACCGTACGCTGGCGCCCAACTCGGTCACGGCTATCTCGCTGTTGTTCGCGCTCTGCGCGGCGGCCTGGCTGAGCGGCGGGACCCAGGCCGATTACCTGCGGGGGCTGGCCGCGCTCGGCGGCTGGGCCGTCACCAGGGTCGGTGCGCGCAAGCTTGACGCGGTGGCCGAACCGAGCGCCGGCCAGCCGGTCCTTCGCCCCGCCGGGGCGGCGCGAGCGCGACGGGGCCGGCTAGGCCCGGCTGAGGCTGACCAGGGCCGCACGGAGTCTGGCCGCACCGACTGGCTGGTGCTTCCCTGGCTCGACTGGCCAGGTGCCGACCGGCCAAGGCCGCCAGGTACGGTCCCGGTGACGAAACCGCGCGCGGGCGAGCGCAGCTTCGGCTGGCTGTTCGGCGTCAGCACGATCGCCGCTGAGTGCGCTGTTTACGGCGGCATCACGGCCGGAGGGGAGGCCGCGGGCTGGACGGGTACCTGGCCGCTCGCGATCGTGACGGTAGCGGTCGTATCGGTCGCCGAGGTGGCAGGGACCTGCGCCCGCGCGAAGTGGGGACCGCCCGACCAGACCCGGCCGCGGTCCCGGATCTGGCACCTGCTCCGCGCGATGCTTCCGCCGCCGGTAGCCGTCAGGGTTCTGACCGCGGCGCTGGTCATGGTGAGGTACGGCCCGAGGATCGCGCTCATGGCCGTGCTCGTGATCGAGGTGATCTCGCTTGCCCGCGCCCTGGTCAGCTTGGCTGAGGTCAAGCCGCCAGGCGATCAGGGCCAGCCGGGCAGCAGCACGCTCACCGCGGCCACGCCCGGGCTGAATGTCGTGCTCGCCTGCCGTGACGACGGCCCGCTCGCCCGGCTGGCGGGGCGGATCGTGCGAGGCAACCTCGGCCCGCTGCCGCCCGCCTTGCTCGGGCTCCTGGCCATCGTGATGCTCACCGTGCTCGGCCTGCGCCAGTTGCCAGGCTTCATCGCGCTGGCTCCGGCCGTGATGCTGCTGCTGGCCGCACCTGGCGCCAGCCATCCACATGACGGGCGGTTCGACTGGCTGGTGCCAGTGCTGATCTGCCTGGCGCAGTACACCTACCTGGTCGCGCTCGGCCTGGCCAAGTCGGTGCCAGGCCCGGCGATCTTCTCGGCCGTCTCGATGATCGCGGTCTGGTACGCGAGCCTGGCCGCCAGTCCGAGGGCAAGGAAATCGGCCGGGGCCAAGGTGCTTTCCAGCCGCGAGGAGCGGATCAGCAAGATCGTCAGGCGCCGGGCCGATGGCCTCGGCTGGGAGGCAAGGGTCTGGGTCGCGGGCCTGACCGGAGTGTTCGGCGTCGCGGCCTTCGGGTACCTTGGGCTGGCAGCGTACCTGGCGGCGCTGATGGCCAGGAAAGTCGCGATCGGCTATCTGCTCCCCCCGGAGAACAAGCCCAAGCGAAAGGACCGGCGTCAGTGATCGGAATGGTGCTGGCCGCCGGCGCGGGCCGCCGGCTGAGGCCCGGCTACCGACGTCCTGCCGAAGGCGCTGCTCCCGGTCGACGGCGACACCACGATCCTGCACCTCGCCGTCCGCAACCTGGCCAGCTCGGGCATCACCGAGATCGTGATCGTCGTTGGCTACGCGGCCGGCGCGATCGCTGACCGGGTGCCTGAGCTCGAACAGCTCTTCGGCGTGGAGATCACCCTCGTCCACAACGACAGAGCGGAGGAGTGGAACAACGCGTACTCGCTCTGGCTGGCCCGTGAGTACTTCGGCCACGGCGTGCTCCTGGTCAACGGTGACACCGTGCATCCTCGCAGCGTCGAAGACGTCGTGCTGGCCAAGGGCAGCGGGCGCGGCGCGCCGCCGCTAGGCCGGATCATCATCGCGATCGACGACGTCAAGTCGCTGGCGGACGAGGAGATGAAGGTCATGCTCGACCCGGCCGGGCTGATGACGCGGATCACCAAGCTGATGGATCCAGAACTCGCGGACGGCGAGTACATGGGCGTCACCCTGATCGAGCCATCGGCCGCGGTCGGCCTCGCCGACGCGCTCGAAACCACCTGGCGGCGTGACCCGAGCCTGTACTACGAGGACGGCTTCGCCGAGTTCGCCCGGCGGAGCGGCGCGGTACTGGCCGCGCCGATCGGCGCGGTCGACTGGGTAGAAGTCGACAATCACGCCGATCTCGAGCGGGCCAGGGCCATAGCGAGTCGCTGCTAATGCCGCTGCTGGCGCGCATGCTCACGGCGCCGCTGGTGATCGAGGTCTCGGCCGGCGCCATCGCGGGCCTGGGCGCGCTGCTCGCGGACCGCAGGATCGCGACCGAGGGCCGGGTCGCGGTGGCGGTCGGCCCCGGTCAGGGCGAGTCGATCGCGGCCGAGCTGAACATGGCCGAAGCCGAGCTGTTCCGCGTGCCCGACGGCAACCACGACACGGCCGTCGCCCTGGGCAAGAGCCTGCGGGCCGGCCGCTACGAGGCGGTCGCCGGGATCGGCGGCGGCAAGACCATCGACGTCACCAAGTTCGCGGCCCACAGCGCCGGCATCCCGATGGTCTCCGTCGCCACCAGCCTCGCCCACGACGGCATCGCGTCTCCGATCAGCACGCTGGCGCACGAGTCTGGCACCGGCTCGTACGGCGTCGTGCCGCCGGTAGCGGTCGTCGTCGACCTTGACCGGGTCAGGCAGGCCCCGGCGGGGATGGCGACCGCCGGCGTCGGCGACGTGGTCAGCAACTTGTCGGCTATCGCCGACTGGGAGCTGAGCGCGGCCGACACCGGCGAGCCGGTCGACGGGCTGGCCGTGGCGATGGCGAGGACAGCGGCGCACGCGGTACTGCATCAAGCAGATCCTGCGCTCTCTGACCGGTTCCTCACCGTCCTCGCCGAGGCGCTGATCCTGTCGGGCATGGCCATGGCGGTCGCGGGTTCCAGCCGCCCGGCCAGCGGTGGCGATCACGAGATCATGCACGCCATTAACGATCTCTTCCCTGGCACGGCCAGCCACGGCGAACTAGCCGGCCTCGGCGCCCTTTTCTGCGGCTACCTGCGTAAAGACGAGGAACAATTCACGGCGATCTCCGCCTGCCTGCGGCGGCACGGCCTGCCGAGGCATCCTAGGCAGATAGGACTGTCGGCCGGGCAGTTCACCAGCGCGGTGCTGCACGCACCAGCGACCAGGCCCGGCCGGTACACGATACTCGAGCGGCTCGCGATGACCCAGGCGCAGGCCGCAGAAGCAGTGGAGGACTATGTCAGGGCCATCGCTGACTGAGCTGCGCGAGAAGGGCCAGCCGCAGTGGGTGCTCGACCGCGTCAACGACGAGCACTGGCTCGGGCGCCTTTACGGGCGCAAGCTCTCGCCGTATGCCACCTGGATTTTCGCGCGCCTGGGCTGGTCACCGAACGCGGTGACGCTCGCGTTCATCACCTGCGGCGTCGCCGCCGGGGTGGTGATCGCGCTCGGCGGGCTGGCGACGGCGATCATCGGCGCCGTGCTCGTGCAGCTTTACCTGATCTTTGACTGTTCCGATGGCGAGCTTGCCCGCTGGAGCGGCCGCAAGTCCTCGGCCGGCGTCTACCTGGACCTCATCGGGCACTACCTGGGGGAGAGCGCCCTGCTCGTCGGCCTTGGCTTCCGGGCCCAGGGGCATCTGACCGCGGCCGGGGACTATGTCACCGCCGGGCTCGGCGCGGCGCTGCTCGCGATGCTGGTCAAGGCGGAGACCGACAACGTGGTCGTGGCCAGGGTCAAGTCCGGGCTTCCGGCAGCGCATGAGGACGAGGCCCTGGCGCCGGCCAGCACCGGACTGGCCACGGCCAGGAAGCTCGCCAGCGTGCTTCGGGTGCACCGGATCACCCAGGCGGTTGAGCTTTCCATCCTGGTTCTCGTCGCGGCGATCATCGACTCCGTCAGGGGCGGCCTGACCGCGACACGGGTGCTCCTGCTCGCCTGCCTGGTGGTGGCGGCCCTGATGGTGCTCGCTCACCTTGTCGCCATCGTCGCGTCGAGGCGGCTACGTTGAAGTTGCCGAAGGCGCGGGGGGTGCGGGGGGTCGTCCCCCCGCGAGCTATGCAGCTCTCGATCGTGATCCTGACCATGGGTAACCGGCCAGCTGAGGTGGCCAGGGCCATCGAGTCCACCGGGCCGCTCCGCGCCGCCGGGGCCGAGCTTGTCGTCGTCGGTAACGGCGCGGACCCGCCGCCAGTGCCCGCCGGGGTGATCACGCTGCGGCTGGCCGAGAACGCGGGCGTGGCTGGCGGCCGCAACGCCGGCGTCCGCGAGTGTACCGGCGACGTGGTGCTGTTCCTTGACGACGACGGCTGGTACCCGGAGCCCGCGGCCCTCGGCGAGCACGTTTCCGCCCGGTTCGCCGCCGAGCCCGGGCTCGCCGTGCTCTCGTTCCGCGTACTCGATCCCGAAGGCGGGGCCGGAGCCCGCTGGCACGTGCCCAGGCTGCGGGTCGGTGACGCCGAACGCAGTTCCCCGGTCACCACGTTCGCGGGCGGGGCCTGCGCGATCAGGCGATCAGCGTACCTGGAGGCAGGCGGCCTCCCTGACGCGTTCTTCTTCGGGCACGAGGAGACCGACCTGTCGTGGAGACTGGTCGAACTCGGCTACCGCCTTGAGTACGACGGGGACGCGGTCATGTGCCACCCGCCGGTCAAGAACGCCAGGCACGCCACCTGGTACCGCACCGAGGCGCGGAATCGGGTCTGGCTGGCCCGCAGGAATCTGCCCTGGCCGGTTGCCCTGTGGTATCTCGCCGACTGGGCCGCGCTCACCGTGCTGCGGGAACGCTCGGCTCCGGCCCTGCGCGCCTGGTTCGCCGGGTTCGCGGATGGCTGGCGGCAAAATCCAGGCCATAGGCAGCCAATTTCACCGGGCGCGATGTGGAGGCTGACCAGGGCAGGCCGTCCGCCCGTGATCTAGTGCCCGCCCAGGGGACCAGAGAAGGCGCCCTGATCGCGGCAGACTTTGGCCCGCCCGCTGATGCCGCCGTAGGCCTTGGTCAGGTGCCGCAGCGCGGGCGGGCTGGCCGGCCGCGGCGGCTTGGTCGCTATCGAGGTCGGTGCCTGACGGGACGCGTGGTGCTTGTGCCGCTTCGGCAGCTTGCGATCGTGGGCGATGGCGCTGAACAGCGGCTTGGCCGAGGGAGCCCAGATCACCCAGTTCTTGTTCTGCGGGTAAGGCAGCACCGGCACCTGGATGAAGTGGACGTCGGAGAGATTCAGGCTGCGCAGGCTCTCGGCGAGCGAGAGCAGGGTGCCCTGGCCCAGGCCGCTGTCCGTCGTCAGTGACGAGGCGACGTCAGAGACGATCTTGATGACCCTCGGCGGGTCGCCGAGCAGGTCGGTGTGCTTGATCTCCTGGGCCAGCGAGGCCATGAGGTACTGGTCACGCTGGATTCGCTCCAGGTCAGAGCCCATGCCGATGTACCTGACCCGCCAGTAGGCGAGCGCCTCGGCGCCCCAGACGTGATGAATGCCAGCGCTCAGCCGCAACCGCGAGCGCGGGTCCTTGATCGGGTAGGGCAGGCAGATGTCCACCCCGCCAAGGTCGTTGATGACGTGCTCGAAGCCGGTGAAGTTGAGTTCCATGAAGTGGTCGAGCCGAAGGTGAGTGCTGTGCTCGACGGTCTTCCACAAGCAGCCGGGGCCGCCCAGCGCGAACGTGGCGTTGATCTGCTCGACCTGACCGGGCTGGGCGACCTGGCCGGGCGAGCCCGGCGCGGCCGGGCAGCGGAGTACCGGGACGACCGAGTCGCGCGGGATGCTCAGCACGATCGCGTGCTTCAGGCCAGGTGACAGGTGCAGCACCATGATCGTGTCCGAGCGCTGGCCGGAGATGCCGGCGCCGAACCTGGCGTTCTTTCCCTTGCGGCTGTCCGAGCCGATGACCAGGATGTTGAGCGAGTTGTTGAACTTAGGCGGGCGCTTGCCCAGGTCGCTCACGGGCAGCCGGTGGATCTTGTCGAACAGTTCGCGGTAGGCCGCGTACCCGGTGAGGGCCACGGCGACGACGAGCAAAGCCATCGCCACGGCCGTCCAGCCGAAGATCCGGGAGGCGTGCCGCCGGTGCGGCCGCCCCCCTGATCGCTGCTGATCTCCCCCGTGACCCATGGCTCGGGTGAGTTCCTAGCCAGCGCGCGGCCGCCTTAACCGGCCCGACCGGTCACCGGGGAGCAACCTTTGCCTAGATACTGCTGAACGCGTTGCCGTAGCCCTTGCACACGTTCGTGCCGCCGGTGTAGCCGTTGTACTGGTGGGCGAGGTTGCCCGGCGAGGTTGACCCGCCCTGCTTGCCGAGCGCTTTGAAGTCTGATCCGAGGATCAGGTCGACGGTGCCGGGCGTGACCGACGGGTTCACCTGCAGGGTCACGTTGCTGAGCTGCGCCGCGACGGTGCGGGCGGCGGGCAGGTCGGCGGCCGAGCTGTACTGGACGACCGACTGCACGTAGTTGAAGTCCGTCGCCCCGGCCGAGGTCAGCGCCGACGCCGCGCCAAGAACGTGGAACCCCTTCGTGGTCAGCGCGTCGGCCGTAGTTTCCGCGATGCCCTGCACTCCTGAGCCGTTCAGCACTTCGACGCTGACCTCGGAAGGACTCAGCAGCTTCGGCGACTTGGCCTCGGCCTGAGCGCCGTGGCCGCCAGTGCTCTTGCCGGCCTTGCCCTTGGGTGCTTTTTTGCTGCTCTTATGGCTCTTCTTTGGCTTGTGCAGCTTCGGCAGCTTGACGTCGTGGGCGACCGCGTTGAACAACTCTGGGGCCTGAGTCGGGTCGTACTCGACCCAGTTCGTGTTATTCGGGTACTCGATGCTGGGAACCTCGATGAACTGGACATCCTTGCGCGAGATGCCGCTCATGCTCTCGCCGATGCCGAGGAGCTTCTGCGCGGTCAGGCCGTTGTCCGTGGTCAGCGCGTGGGCCCGGACGATCGCCGACACGATCGAGTAGGTCTTCGTCGCGCTGTGCAGCACGCCGGTATTCAGAATTCGCTGGACCAGGGCCACCATTAGCAGCTGATCGCGCTGAATCCGCTGGAGGTCAGAGCCCAGGCCGAAGTCCTCGCGCAAGCGCCAGAACTCAAGTGCCTTCCCGCCCTTGAGGAAGTGCCGGCCGGCGGTCAGGTGCAGGTGATCGTAAGGCGAGGCGTGGATCGCGGTCGGCAGGCAGACCTCGACCCCGCCGAGCGCGTTGATGACGCTGATGAACCCGGTGAAGTTGAGCTGGATGAAGTCGTCGATCCTGATGCCGGTCGTGTGCTCGAGCGTCTTCCACAGGCAGCCTGGGCCGCCGTAAGCGAACGTCGAGTTGAGCTGCTCGACCTGGCCTGGCTGCGACAGCTGGCCGGTCGGGAAGCCGTCCTTGGTGTCCTTGGCGCACTGGTAGATCGGCACCACGGTGTCCCTGGGGAAGCTGAGCACGTAGATGCGCTTACGGCCGGGGGAGATGTGCACGACCATGACCGTGTCTGACCGCTGGCCGGAGATGCCCCGCCGCCCGCCGATCTTGCCATTCTTGCCCGACCGGCTGTCCGAGCCGATCAGCAGCAAGTTGAGGGCGTTGTTGAACTTGGGCGGGCGCTTGCCGAGATCGGTGACCGCGATGTGCTTGATGCCGTCGAGCAGGCCGCGGAACTCGACGTAGCCGAACAGCGTGCCCGCTACGAGCGCGAAGGTGAGCCCGATGCACGACCAGCCGGTAATCAAGGTCCGGCGGGGATACTGACCGGCCCCGGCGAGCTCGAGCAGGTGCTGCCAGAAGCCAGATCTGCTCAGGCCGTGGCTCCGGCGAAGGCTCCGGCCGCGGGGACTGGCGCCGTTCAGGCGCAAGCGCGACATCGAGATCCTCCGGGCAATTCACATCCTGTAGACACGTCGGGGCGAGTGCCGCCCGCGGCGGCGGTTAATACCGCGCCCCATGCTACGCGGTCCGGCGCGAAATTTGGCCGGTAACGAGAGGGTCACACCCGTAACCGAAGGATCCCGATTTCACTTGCTAGCTAACTGACGCGCGGGTTGAGGCAAGCGGTGTCATTTGCGTGACGTCTGTCTCCACTTACAGTGGAGCCCGTGACCTCGTCCCAGTCGCCCGATACCGGACCCCAGGGTAGGCCGCGCCAGGCGTCAGGCTCGGTAGCTGACGTGGAAGCTGCCGAAACGCCTGCTCACGCTGAGGGTAAGGCTCCGGCTCCGGCGTCGGCTCCGGCTCCGGCTCCGGCGTCGGCTCCGGCCGAGAAGAGCGGGGCGGGCTCGGGTAAGTCCGCGATCGCCAGGGCGAGGGCTGGTTCGGTCACGGCGGTGCGGACGGTCGTCGGGACAACTGTGCGGACTGCGGCCCGGGCCAGGTTCCCGGCCAGGTTCAAGGTCGCCATTCCGGCGAAGGCTAACGAGGCGATCGGCCGCGCATTCGGACGGCTGACCGTCCTGCCGGTGATCTGCGTGATCGCCTGGCTGATTACCGGCCTTCCGCTGCTGCTGGCCGGGGAATTCCTGCCAGTTCCCGTGGTGCTCATCTCGGCCCCCCTGGCCACCGCTATCGCGGTCAACGTGCTGCAGCGGACGCCGGCCTGGTGGCCGGCCGAGCTGCCTGGGAAGGCGAGGGACCGGGGCTGGATGCCGTGGTTCGGGTTGCTCGGCTCGGGCTTCGTGGCGGGCGGGTTCGTCGGCTGGCAGCTGGCCAAGGTCTCGGCTTCGGTTATCGCGACCAGGACGCCTGGTGCGTACTTCCAGACCGGGTACTGGATCGCACAGCACGGATCGCTGCCAATCTCCGGATCACTCTCGGCGTTCGGCGGTGCGCATCCAGGGCTGCACCTGTCCAGCATCGGGTTCTTCGCTTCGGGGTCTTCCGTGGTGCCTTCCGTGAGCGCCGGCCTGCCGATGCTGCTCGCGGGCGGATTCTGGACGAGCGGAATCGCCGGCGGAACTTTCGTCGGGCCAGTGCTCGGCGGGCTGGCCGTTTTCACGTTCGGCGGACTTGTCGGCCGGCTGGCCGGGCGGCAGTGGGCACCGGCCGGGGCCCTGGCGCTCGCCGTTACCGCGCCCGAGCTATATACCAGCAGGGACGCGTTCAGCGAACCTGCTGTCCAGGTGCTGCTATTTGGCGGCCTTTGCCTGCTGCTTGACGCTCTGACCGCGAGTACCGGCCGAAGTCCGGCCGAACTGGCTAAAGCTGTGATCGCGCCGGCCAGGCGAATGGCGGACGATCAGCTGGCGCAGACGCTGAGGCTCGCCGACTCGGTGATTGGCGGGAAAGCTCGTGAGAGCGGTACCGATGAGGCTGGTCCTGCCGCCGACGGGACCAGGGGGTCGGCGAATGGTTCTATCTGGACCAAGGGGGTCAAGGCATCAGGCGGGGCGAAAGCCGAGTCGGATGGCCGGCTTGATTCCGAGGCGGTCGATTTGGCCGACTCCGAGTCAACGACGCCGATACCCGTGGTTCGTAGTTCCAAGCCTGCTAAGACCGGAGGAACGCGCTGGGTCCTGACCTTTGCTCGTCGGCGGTGGGCCAGCCTGCTCGCCTGGGCGCGCGGGGTCTCCTGGCGTGACCTGATCTCCGACCTGCTCGCCGAGCCGCTGCTGGCGGGGATGGGCGGGCTGGCGCTCGGCCTGACTTCCCTGCTGACGCTCGGGTCGCTCGTGTACCTGGTCCCCGTGATCGCCGTCGCCGGGATCGTCGTGGTGGCCAGGCGAGGGATCGGACTTGCTTTCTGCGCCGGGCTGATCCTCGGGTGCGGCTACGGTCTCAGTGCTGGTTACGTGCTGGCGCGGCCGTTCGCCGACTCGGTGTCGGCCATCCTGCGCGTAGTGGTGCTCGATGCCGGCGGAGTCGTGGTCGCGACGCTAGTGGTGGTCTTGTGGCTGCGGGTCGCCAGCGTCAGCAAAGTGGTGCGCAAGATCTTCGCCGCCCGGCCGCTGCGGTGGCTGCCTGCTCTGGCTAGCCTGCTCGTGATCGCCGCGCTGGCGGCTCTCCTTGTCCGGCCGTACGTGCAGAAAGTGCGGGGCGCCTTCAGCCGCGCCGAGGAACACTACATCGCGTACCTGCAGCAGCTGGCCCACCTGAAGGTCGACCCGACCAGGCTGTACTCAGAGGACACCTTGTACTGGGTCATCTGGTACGCCGGTCTTGCGACCGTCCTGCTCGCCGGATTCGGCGCGGCCCTGCTGCTCAGGCGCTGCGTCCGGGCGCTGATCACCTGGCAGGACACGTCCGGTGCGGGGCTGAACTGGGCGCTCCCGGTCGTTATCGTGCTCTCGGGCTCAGCGGCGATCCTCTGGCAGCCGTTCACCGTCCCTGACCAGCCCTGGGCGAGCCGCCGCCTGGTGCCAGTCGTGCTGCCCGGTTTGATCCTGCTGGCGACCTGGGCTGCCGCCTGGCTGAGCCGCCGCGCCAGGGAACGAGGCGCTGGTGTCGTGACCGCCTCGTTCGTGAGCCTGCTTTGCGCAGCGGCGATAGTCTTTCCCGCCCTGGCGACATCCTTCGGGCTCAGCATCACCCATTCAGGTACCGGCGGCGGCCTCCGCCCGAGCTCTGGCGGCCTCGCACAGCACGCCGTCGGAGTCGGGGAGACGGCGGCGGTGCGCAACCTGTGCGCCGCTATCGGGAGATCGTCCTCTGTAGTGATACTCGACCGGCACGTGGCCGCCGATTTCACGCAGGTCATCAGGGGGATGTGCGGCGTGCCGGTCGCCTGGATGCCGCAGGGAAGCCAGGCGTCGGCGGTGGAGGCGGTGCTGTCCGGAATCGTCAAAGCCGGTCGGCGGCCGGTGGTACTCGGCGCCAAGTCGGCTGAGGTCAGCGGGTACGGGGGATCGCCGACGCTGATCATGGAGTTGAAGACGACCCAGGATCCGCACGAGCTGACGCAGGCGGCCGGGGCGCCGTGGCCGGTCAAGTACGTGATCTGGATGGCGGTCGACGATTCGCCTGCGGTGGGGATCTGAGCCGGGCGGGGGTGCTGGGTCGGCTGGCTGGCTGGGTTGGATTGGCTGGCTGGGTTGGATTGGCGGGCTGGCTGGGCGGGGTCGGTTGGCTGGGCGGGCGGGGCCTTGAGACTGGGCTGGTCGGTGGGGCGGCTGAGGCGCTGGTGGGCTGGTCGGGAGGCTGGGCTAGCTGGGCTGGCCGGGATCACGTGGCTGGGCTGGAAGCTCGCAAACTTCGCATACCGCGCGGCCCGCGACAACGATGGGCCATCGTTGTCGCTGCGAGCCCAGGCCGAACAACAACGATGGGCCAGCGATGCTATGCCAACAGCATCGGAGCGACATCGTTGTTG